>NZ_BMVG01000010.1 GCF_014650595.1 Streptomyces alanosinicus | reverse complement strand
CCTGGAACTGCGCGAGACCCAACTGGCGGTGGCCGGCGCGGCCGGAGTCACCAGCGCGCTACCCGATCCCATGATGGATCGGCACCCGAGAGCGAGGGCTTGGATCCGCTGAACGACCTCATCCGGAGGGCTCGGCCTCTGCGCTGCAGCGGAGCGGAGCACGATGCGGACAGCGGCTTCGGCGATGGCGGTCATCGGAGCGTGGGGTTCATCGTCGCCGAGGCCCGTTGAGCCACTGCCCTTCCTCACGGTGGGGGGTAGAACTGGCGGGTCCAGTGGCGGAACAAGCCGATGGCCTCGTCGCTTGCGGCGAGGCGGGGCCGTGGCTCGTAGCGTTTGGTGTTCCAGATGGTCAGGTCCTGCTGGACCTTGCTGACCGCGGTGCGCAGCATCGCGCGGGCGAAGGCCCGGTGCAGGCCGCGCCGTGGGAGCGACGCTCCAGTGGCGTCCTGCTTGCGGATGTCCGCGCAAGCGGCCGCCACCAGCATGTGGGTACGCCGAGGCCCGGTCGGTGTGTGCATGGCCCACAGGTAGCTGACGAGTCCGAGCGAGGGCAGCGGGAGCTCGACCCGGAGATATCCCAGCCCCGCCATGAGGAATGTGTGGTCGGCCTGGATCTTCTGCTTGAGAGCGGGCGGGCGGTCCGGCCCGAGGCGCAGGCGCATGCGCAGGAAGGGGCCTTGGGTCGCCGGCGGGTCGAGTTCTTTCACGGCCACGTGGTGCAGGATGGGCAGATGCCGGTAGTCCAGGGTGTTCTCGATGATTTCCTGGGCGTGCGTGTGCACTTCCGTGCTCCAGACAGCCGTGGGAACGACTCCGGCCTGGGTGGTGTCGGGGACTTCCCAGGTCGGTGGAGCGCCGTCCGGTTCGTACCAGGCGAAGAGGAAGCCGTTGCGCTCGCTGATGGTGTGGCGCTGCAGGCGGGCGCGCGGTGGCGGGCCGTCGGGCGTGGCGACGCAGGTGCCGTCGGGGGCAAAGGCGAAGCGATGGAAGGGACACACCAGATTCTGGCCCTCCACGGTCCCACCCGCCCCGAGATGAGCACCCAGGTGCGGGCAATAGGGATCCACTGCGCGGGGCCGACCGTCACAGGTGCGGTAGAGGACGATGTCGTCACCCATCAAGCGGCGGGTCAGGACTTTACCTGGTGCCAATTCTCGTGAACGCGCCAAGCAGAACCAGCCACTGGGGTAGGGCAGATGCCGCCCCGGCTCGTCGACGTCGGCGTGCGGACCACGAGACGCGGGCGGTTCATCCCTCGTCGTCATAGCCGGCAGCCAAACACAGGGAAACGCATTGAATTTGTCGCCCCTGACAAAATCACTCGTCCGAGGCATCTGCCTGCCGTATCACCATAGGACCGGCACGGGCGCGCCCTA
Organism: Streptomyces alanosinicus; assembly: GCF_014650595.1. Taxonomy (GTDB): domain Bacteria; phylum Actinomycetota; class Actinomycetes; order Streptomycetales; family Streptomycetaceae; genus Streptomyces; species Streptomyces alanosinicus. The sequence goes on along the minus strand of NZ_BMVG01000010.1, from coordinate 228,035 downwards.
CGATCAACTGCTCTGAGCAAGAGGTGGAGGCGGCTCGGCATCGGCGCCGGGACGCTCACGAGGCAGGCAGGGGGACGCCGGTGACCGACGGCCACACCAGCAGCACTCGTCATGAGGCGGAAGTCGTCGTCATCGGAGCCGGACTCTCCGGCTTGGCCGCCGTGATCGCGCTGCGCCGGGCCGGTTTCGACGACGTCGTCGTGTTGGAGAAGTCAGGCCGCCTCGGCGGGACTTGGCGCGACAATACCTATCCCGGATGTGGCTGCGACGTCCCGTCGGTGCTGTATGAATACTCCTTCGCACCCCACTCGTGGAGCCGGGGCTTCGCCGACCGGTCTGAGATTCTCGACTACCTCGGCACGACCGCGGCAACGCACGGCGCTGACAAGGTCATCCGCTACGACACCGAGGTGCTGAGCAGCCGCTGGGATCGGGAAACGCACCGCTGGAGCCTGAAGACCACGTCGGGCACCTACACCACCCGCGCCGTGATCGTCGCCACCGGCCCTTGGCATCGGCCCCGCCATCCCGACGTGCCCGGCCTGGGCACCTTCCCCGGCACCGTCTTCCATTCCGCGCGTTGGAACCACGAAGTCGACCTGACCGGACAGCGTGTCGCAGTGGTAGGCACCGGAGCGTCCACCGTCCAGTTCCTGCCCGAGATCCAGCCGAAGGCGGCGCATGTCGCCGTCTTCCAGAGCACACCACAGTGGGTACTTCCGAAACCTGACTACCCCCTCCCTTCAGGTCTCCACGACTTCTTCGCACACCACCCGGCAGCACGCCGTGCACTACGCGGCCTGCATCGCTGGACCCAGGAAGCCATCGGAGTACCGCTGCGTCACCCCCACCTGCTGGGGCCCCTGGAGGCTCTGGCCCGCTTCCATCTGCGTACCTCGGTACGGGACCGCGTCCTGCGCCGGGCTCTTACTCCTGAGTACCGCTTCGGCGGCCGCCGTCTGATCACCTCCAGCACCTACTACCCCACCCTCACCCAGCCCAACGTGCGGCTGCATCCCACCCGTGTGACGGCCGTGAAGGGCTCCGACGTCATCGGCGCCGACGGCACCCGCACCCGCGCCGACATCATCGTCCTCGCGACCGGGTACCACATCGGCGACCTCCCCCTGGCCCCCCATCTGCACGGCACCGACGGAACACTGGCTCAGACCTGGGCCGACAACCGCAGGGCCTACCTGGGCACCAGTGTCAGCGGATACCCCAACCTCTTCCTGCTCCTCGGGCCGAACCTGCTCACCGGCACCACGGCCGTCCCCACCGTCCTCGAGGCCCAACTCCGCTACATCACCGCCGCCCTCAACCACCTGCGCGCCAGCGGGGCATCCGCGCTGGACGTCAAGCCCGAGGCCGAAGCGGCCCATCAACGGGCCCTGCACGAGGCACTGCGCACCACCGTCTACAACGCCACCGGCACCAGCTACTATTTCGGCCTCCCGGGCATCAACACCTTCTGCTGGCCCTGGTCGACCGCCAGGCTCATCAAGCGCCTGACCGCCTTCAACCCGGACATCTACGCCTGGACAATGCCACTACCGACCCAGACCGGCACTGAACGGGACGCCCTGCCGACCCGCCCGTCGAGCCGACCCGGGTAAATCCCGGTCACGCACCCGTCGGCGACGCGATGGTGATGGCTTCGCCCGCCACCTGCCCAAGATCCGGACCATACTCGGACCCGATGTCGGCCAGTCCACCAATGTCGGCCAGTTCCTGGCGTGAACTACCGGAGACCGGATCCGCATGGTCCGGCTCTACTGTTCCGCGATCCCGTCGATCCAGGACGTGAGGCGTGCGCCCTGGGCGGCCATCAGGCCGGGGTCGCGCAGGGTGTTGGTGAGGAGGGACATGCCCTGGTAGGCGGCGACGAGTTCGACGGCGAGGTCGGCGGCGTCGGGACGGCCGAGCTGGGCGAACTGGGACTCCACCCAGTCGAGCAGCGCCCTCATGACCTTCGCGGCGTCCCGGTCAAGCCCGTCGTCACGCTTGTCCAGCTCGGTGACGAGAGTGCCGAAGGGGCAGCCGAAGCGGGCCGCGGTCTCGCGCTGGTCCACCCAGCCGGCGACGAGCGCCTTCAACCGCGCCGCCGGATCCGGGACAGTGTCCAACCGGGCGGTGAGTGTGTCGAGTTGCTCGCAGTGGGCGTCCACCGCGGCCTCGACGAGTTGGTCCTTGGCCTTGAAGTAGTAGTAGACGTTGCCGAGCGGCACCTCGGCGGCACGCGCGATGTCCCCGAGTGTGGTCTTCTCGACGCCCTGCTCATGGAAGACCTGGACGGCCGCCCGCACCAGGCGCTCACGCTTGCCACCCCGGCCGGATCGGCTCGGCCGCGCGCCCTCGGCCGTCACCCCGGCATCTGAGTCAGTCACCTGACTAAGGATAGACATCGAACGCCGCGTTGGACTAATGTCTCGACTTAGTTAGTCAACTAACTCATACGGGGAGAGCTGCTGCCATGATCGTTGTCACGGGTGCCACGGGGAACGTCGGCCGGGCCCTGGTCGCCGGATTGACGCAGGCCGGGGAAACGGTGAGGGCCGTCGCCCGGCACATCGGGACGGAGGACGTGCCGCCGGGTGTGCGGGCCGTCCCTGCCGATCTCGCCCGGCCGCACAGCCTCGCGCCCGCACTGGAGGGCGCCACATCCCTGTTCCTGCTGGTCGCCGGCGAGGATCCGGCCGGCATCCTGCGCCAGGCAGCCGCGGCCGGGGTCGCGAAGGTGGTGCTGCTGTCCTCGCAAGGTGCGGGGACCCGGCCGGAGACGTACGCGCACGCGGCGGGTTTCGAGGCTGCCGTGGCCGCGTCGGGACTGTCCTTCACCGTGCTGCGCTCGGGCGGGCTGGCCTCCAACGCGCTGGCCTGGGCGGAGCCGATCCGGCTGCACCGCACCGCGGCGGCGCCGTTCGCCGATGTGGCGCTGCCGTTCGTCGACCCGGACGACGTCGCCGCGGTGGCGGCGGTCGTCCTGCGCGGGGACGGACACGACGGTGCCACCTACACGCTGACCGGCCCGGAGGCGACCACCCCTCGCCTGCGGGCCGCCGCGATCGCCGACGTACTCGGCGAGCCGGTGACGTTCGTCGAGCAGAGCCGCGAGGAGGCCCACGCGCAGATGGTCCGGTTCATGCCCGCGGCCGTCGCCGAGGGCACGCTCGCCGTCCTCGGCACTCCCGCCCCGGAGGAACAGGCGGTCGGCACGGACGTCGAGCGGCTGCTCGGCCGCCCCGCGGGTCCCTTCTCCACCTGGGCGGCACGGAACGTGGCGGCGTTCCGCTGAGTGTCCCTCTCTCTCCCCCCGGCGGACGACTCCGCAGATCAAGGCCACATTTCAAGGCCACTTTTCTTCGATTGGACTTTGTCCGGGCGGGGTTGCCGTTCCTAGCGTGGGCGACATGACCGCACGTGGGGTGTCAGGTGGCAGGCCGGTCGGAGCCGTGGTCGTCGGGGTGAGCGATTCACTCGCCGGGTTGGCCGCGCTGCGCCGCGGCATCGTGGAGGCCCGCCGCGGCGCGCGCACGCTGGTGGCCGTCCGGGCCTGGGAACCACCGGAGGGCGAGACCCTCTTCCGCCGCTGGCCCGAGCCCTCGTGGGCCCGGCTGTGGGCCGACGAGGCATGGCAGCGGCTGGAGCGGGCCTTCGAGCTGGCGGCCGGCGGGCCGCCCACGGATCTGCGGATCGTACGACGGGTCGTCGAAGGCCCCACGGGGCCGGTGCTGTGCTCGATCGCGTCGTCCCCGGACGACCTGCTGGTCATCGGGATGGCCCGACCGCGCGGCCTGGCGGCCCTGCTGCACCGTCGGCCGGTGCACCGGCACATCCCGGCGCGGGCCGCGTGCGAGGTCCTCGTCGTGGCCGGCCCCCGGCTGCTGCCACGCGAGACACGGATCCTGCGGCGCGGTGAACTCGTGGACGGGCCGGGCCGGTTGACCGGCCTGATGCCGTGAACTCGTGGTGACACCACGGGACCCACGGCGGCGTCCTCGGCCGGATCAGCGCGCCCCGCGGCGGGCGTACACCTCGATCTCGATCTTCATACGAGGGTCGGCCAGGCCGCACTGCATCATGGTGGCGGCCGGCCGGATCTCCCCGAAGCAGCGTCGCAGCACGGGCCAGCAGGGCTCGAAGTCCGCGCGGTCCGGGAGGAGATAGCGCACCCGCACCACGTCGGCGAAGGTGCACTGTGCCTCGGCGAGCGCGGCCTCGATGGTGCGCAGGCACTGCTCGGCCTGCTCCACCACGTCGTCCGAGATCGTCATGGTCGCGTAGTCGAACCCGGTGGTCCCGGACACATGCACCCAGTCGCCGTCGACCACGGCACGGGCGTACCCGATCTGCTCCTCGAAGGTCGAGCCACTGAGGATCGCGCGTCGCTCTGTCATGCGCGGAAACCTAGGTGACCAGCGGCGATACGTCCAATGCGCGCAGGGGCAGGGAGTGGTGCTCGGGGACGGGGCGGTTGACCAGCTCCACCAGGATGAAGACGCGCCTCGTGGCGCCGGCTGGGGGCGGCAGGCCGGCCTTCCCCCGGCGTCGGGCACGCGGATGCCTGTGTCCCGCACGCGGATGCTCACACGTCGAGTCCGCCACGCTTGACCAACTGCCGTGCGATGACGTTCCGCTGGATCTCGTTGGTGCCCTCTCCGACGATCATCAGCGGGGCGTCACGGAAGTACCGCTCCACGTCGAACTCGGTCGAATAGCCGTAACCCCCGTGGATGCGGACCGCGTTGAGGACGATCTGCATCGCGGTCTCGGAGGCGAACAGCTTCGCCATGCCCGCCTCCATGTCCACCCGGCGCCCGGCCTGAGCCTCCCGGGCCGCGTACAGGGTCAGCTGACGGGCCGCGGTCAGCGATGTCGCCATGTCGGCAAGGTAGTTACCGATGGACTGGTGCTGCCAGATCGGCTTGCCGAACGACTCGCGCTCCTGGGCGTAGGCGAGCGCGTCCTCCAGCGCCGCCCGGCCCACTCCCAACGCCCGGGCGGCGACCTGCAGCCGGCCCGTCTCCAGACCCTTCATGATCTGCGCGAACCCCTTGCCCTCGACCCCGCCGAGGATGGCGTCCGCCGGAGCCCGGTAGTCGTCGAACGACACCTCGCAACTCTCGACGCCCTTGTAGCCGAGCTTGGGCAGATCGCGGGAGACCGTCAGCCCCGGTCCGTGCTCGGCCAGGAGGACGGAGATGCCCCGGTGCGCCGGGCTCGCGTCCGGGTCGGTCTTGCACAGCAGCGCGATCAGCTGGGAGCGCCGGGAGTTGGTGATCCAGGTCTTGGCGCCGTTCACCAGATATCCGTCGGCGTCCTTGCCGGCCACCGTGCGTATCGCCTGCAGATCCGAGCCGCCGCCCGGCTCGGTCAGGGCCATGGTCGCGCGGATCTCACCGGTGGCCATCCTCGGCAGGTACCGGCGCTTCTGCGCCTGGGTACCGAAGCGCAGCAGGAGTGTGGCGACGACCGTGTGGCCGCCCATCGCACCGGCCAGGCTCATCCAGCCGCGGGCCAGTTCCTCGGTGATCAGTACGTAGCAGGGCATCGAGACGGAGGTGCCGCCGTACTCCCCGGGGACGGCGAGGCCGAAGATGCCGAGCTGCTTCATCCGCCCGATCAGGGCCTCGGGATAGGTGTCGCTGTGTTCCAGCTCCCGGACGACGGGTTTGACCTCCCTGTCCACGAAGTCGCGCACCGTGCGGACGATGAACTGCTCCTCCGCGGACAGGATGCCGAGTGTGCTCATGCCGTGCCTCTCTTCCTCAACATGGATGAGGTGCGCGTCTCGTCGACATGGATATGGCCATGGAGATGGACCTGGACACGGACATCGACGTGGCGCGCGACGAAGACTCTGCCCCTCCCCAGGGACACGATGCCCATGCCCGCCTCCCTCGCCTCCTGTGTGGAGTCATGACAGGTACGGCCGCACCTGCGTGGTCGAGGAGCGGGACATCGTCTACCGCTCGGGCGCCGGTGCCGGCTCGCGGCATCCGGACGAGCCGGACTACACGGCCGCAGCCACGCCCGAAGGGCCCTGGCAGCTGCGTCTGCGGCCGGCCGAGAGCTTGCTGTTCCGGTTCAGCGCGCTCATCGGGTACGGGACGGCCGTGGCGCTGATGCTGTTGCTGGTGGGGGCGGGGTTCTCGACCGGCTACCTGCGGTTGATGCGGGAGAGACCTGAGGGGCACCCGCCCCCGGGGTCAGGCGGCTACTGCTGCGGCGGCTCCGGCTTGAGCACGGCGAACGGCGCCCCGAACGGATCCGCCAGCCAGCACATCCGCCCCACACCCGGGATGTCGGACGCCGGCATCAGGACCGAACCCCCGGACTCCTGCGTCCTGGTGACGGTCTCGTCCACGTCGTCCACCGAGAAGTACGGGATCCAGCGCGTCTCCTCCGCATCGCCCTGCAGCCCGGCGACGCCGCCGAAGGATGCGTCCTGCTGGTCCCCCTCGCCCGTGGAGAGCACCGTGTACGTCATGCCCGGCATGTCCATCGCCTGCGAGCGCCAGCCGAACACCGCCTTGTAGAAGCCGAAGGCGCCCGCCGGGTCCCCGGTGTGGAGTTCCGCCCAGCACAGGGCATCGGACTCGGAGGCCTTCTCCAGGCCCTTGACCGCGGCCGGCTGCCAGACGGCGAAGTCCGCGCCACCGGGGTCGGTGAGCTGGGCCATCCGCCCTGCCTCGAAGACGTCGAACGGCGCGCTGCGCACCCGCCCGCCGTGCTGCTCCACGGCTTTGGCCGTGGCGTCCGCGTCCGGCGTCTGGAAGTACACCGTCCAGGCCGAGCTCGCGCCCTCCTCCATGAGGGGGCCGAGCGCCGCGACGGTCTTGCCGTCCTTCTGGAAGAACCCGTAACCACCGGAGTCGGGACCCGCGGACTGGAACTCCCAGCCGAAGACCGCGGCGTAGAAGGCAGCGGCCGCATCGGTGTCGGGGCTGCCCAGGTCGAGCCAGTTCGGCGAGCCGGTGACAAAGTCTGTGGTGAGCATGGTGGAGTGCTCCTTCGACTGATTCGCGCCGGTTCCCCCGGCGTGAATCAGTCTGGCATCTGCCACTGACACTCGGGCGGCGCGCACGAGGCAGGCAGGGGACGGCCGGGCAATCCATCCGAACGGGCTAGAGCCTTTCCCGACCCATCGACACCCGGCCGATCGCGTCCCGGGTTCTGCCGGGTTCGTCGCAGGAGACCGGCGGGCGGGTGAGCGGGGGACCGTGGCGGGGTCGCGGCCGATCTCCGTGAAGCAGCAGTCCGGCAGCGCGCTGCGGCGGGCGAGGTCGTCGATGTCGGCGCCCCCGGGGACGTTCCACAGGTCGGCGTGCTCGGAGTCGTGGAAGGGCAGGCCGTGTGCCGCGTACTCGCGCCGGCGGCGAGATCCACCCCGATCCACATCTGCATCTGCATCTGCATGCCTACCAGCTCATGCGCGGTGTCGGGAACCCGTGCATCGGCGCGGACAGCAACCCCCGGTACGACGCCCGCCGACTGGTCGAGCTCCTGGTCGCGGGCCTGCGTGCCGACCACGCCGACAGCGTCGCCCGTCGGCCCGGCAACCGCAGCTGCCGGTCAGAACCAGATGCGGCAGGACAGTAGCCCCAGGCCCGCTGCCGCGGCCTGTCTCCACACCCGCAGCGGGTGGTCGAGGATGCCGACGGGTTCCTTGTCCCCGGGCCAGTCCTCGATGCGCCGGAGGACCAGCTTCCGCTCCGCTCCGGACAGCGCGAGCACGGACTCGACGGCCTCCAGATGGTGACGCACCTCGGCGGCGGTCAGTACCGCGTCGCCCGCCCAGCCCGGCAGCACTCGGGCTCGCCGCGGACCCAGGCCGTGGAACAGCGCTGCCACCGGATTGTCCTTGCGTACAGAGGTTATGGACGGCTCGACATCCTCGTCGAACCGCTCCCACCACTCCATGATGTGCAGTGCGCAGGAACCGTCCAGGGCGTCGAAGGCCGAGGCGTTGACCATGTCGTACAGATGCAACGCCTCTTCGGTGTTGTAGCCGTCCGGCCGCCAGACCGGCACCGCCCCGTCGCCCCGGGCCGCATCGCGCTCCCACCGCGACCAGGCGTCCCGTGCCGACGTGCTCTCCCCCATCTCCCTGATCACCGGGCCCGCGACCGGAGCCAGCTCCGCCACCTCCTCGTCGCTCAGCGCTCCCACCGCCCACCAGCTGGACAGACCCATACCGCTCGCCCTTCCCCCGTGTCCGACCGCACCGATCCCGGCTCCGCCAAGCCACGGCCATGGCCGGGCTAGGGAGCCGTACACACATGATGGCAACCGGCACTGACAACGCCCGGACCGGGTGCCCGCCCGACAGCGGACATGAACGGCACCGGCCGTGCGGCACCGGTGCCGTGACGCGGGGTCGGCTCTCACATCTTTCTTAGATTCGGTCGTAAGAGTCCGTGGCCGTGAAGGCGAGGAAGCTCAAGAAGACGAAATCGCAGACGAAGTTCATCGCCGCGGGCGGTGCGCTCCTGATGGTCGGCGCGATCGGTACGACCGCCGCGTTCGGCACCGGTACGGCCGAGCCCCGGCACATCGAGGCGCACGGGACCCAGCTCTCCGTGCCGGTCACCGGTGGCCGCGCCACGGTGGACATGACCTCCCTGGCGGTGCGGGCCCGAGCGGACGACGGCAGCAGCTGGCAGCTCTCGGCACCGGCCTCCGGCGATCTGGGCACACCGGGAAAGGTCACCATCCATGAGGGCAAGGCCAGTTGGCGCTATGACGACAAGGGGCTGACGGTGACGGCGTCCGCGCGGGACGGGCGCCTGGCCGTCACCGTGCGCTCGGCCCGGCAGTCCAGTCTGACCTGGCCGGTCTCCGGCACGGACCGAATGACCGCCGAGTTGCAGGTCCCGCGCGGCGAGGGCCTGGCCGTTCCGGTCGCCGACCGCTGGTGGAACTCCGCCTCGGCAGGCCTGGCCGGCACCGAAGCCGACATGGCCGAGGGCCTGACCATGCCGTTCTGGGGCATCAGCCGGTCCGGACGGCACGGGGCGAGCTACATCGTCGAGTCCGACATCGGCACGACCCTCGCATTCGTCTCCGCCGGCGGACGTCTGCACACCGAGGCCAAGCACATGTTCGCCCCGCAACAGGGCACGGGGAACTACACCGTGACGTTCGCGCTCACCGACGGATCGCCCGTCGCCGCGGCGCGCGACTACCGCGCTTGGCTCCAGGGCCACGGCGGCATCACCACGCTGCGCCAGAAGATCGCCCGCAATCCCGAAGCCGCCAGGCTCGTCGGTGCCTTCCACGCCTACACATGGGGCCAGGCACGTACCGCCGAAGGCGTACGCCGCCTGCGGGAGCTGGGGATCGACCGGATGTGGCTCGGGTACGACGCCGACGGCAACCCCATGGCTCGCAAGGCGACACACCTTGCCCAGCAGGCCGGTTATCTCGTCGGGCCCTACGACTCCTGGGCCAACGCGCAGGACCCGGCATCGGCGGACACCCCGGTGTCCGCCTGGCCCGCCCCGGTGTGGCAGGACGCCTGTGTGCGTCATGCGGACGGCACGATCGTCACCGGTTTCGGCGACCGCGGCTGCTATGTGAGTTCCGAGGCGCTCCGGCGCACCGAAGCCTCCCGGCACTACCTGGCCGACCGCACCCGGACGATGACCGCCAACGGCGCCACGAGCTACTTCCTGGACGTCGACGCGGCGGGCGAACTGTTCACCGATCACTCTCCGGCGCATCCCATGACCAAGGCGCAGGACCGGCGCAATCGGCTCCAGCGCATGGCCTGGCTGTCCGGCGACCGTCACCTGGTACTCGGTTCGGAGAGCGCGGGTTCCTGGGCGAACGGTGTACTGTCCTTCAGTCATGGCTCGGGCACACCCGTGGACGACCGGCTGTGGAAACTGGAGAAGGACCGCCCGACCTGGGGCGGCTACGCTCCCTACAACGCGCCGGCGGTCTACTTCAAGCCCGTCCGTCTGCCGGCCGACCTCGCGAGGACGATGTACGACCCGAGGTACCGGGTGCCGCTCTATCAGACGGTCCTGCACGACTCGGTGATCAGCACCGAGCGCTGGGAGCTGTCGTGGTCGAAGCTCCCGGACCAGAGCCGTACCCGGGCCCTGCTCGCGATGCTGTACAACGTGCCCCTCAACCTGGTCCTCGACCGGGACGAACTGGACCGGCACGGCAAGCAGATCGCCCGGTTGCAGAGGTATTTCGAGCCACTGCACAAGGCGGCGGCGACCCAGCCGATGACCGGCTTCCGCAGGCTGACGGGCGACGGTCTCGTGCAGCGGACCACGTTCGGCAAGGGTGTGCTGACCGTGACGGCCAACTTCTCCGCCAGGACTCATGACGGACTGCCTGCCGGATGTGTCGACGCGGTGATCAAGGGCGGTGCCAGGCAGCGGCTGTGCCCGACGGGTCTGTGACGAGCCCCTAGGGATACCCTGAGGCGCAATATCGGGGGCGTCCCCGGATGTGCGGAGAGGCGACGAGTCGTCAGCCTTGATCCATGACGCACCCTCTTCCGCACGACCGCGGCAGGAGCACCCGTCGGCGAGCCCTCGCCGTATGTGCCGTTGCCGCGCTCTGCACGCTGACCGCCGCTTTCCCCGCCGGCGCGGCCGCGGATACCGCCCGCGACGCCCTCACCCGTTCGTCCCCGCCGTCCGCTCGCTCCCTCTCCCTTCCCGACCCGACCGGCCCGTACCGGGTCGGGGAGGTGGGGTTGCATCTGGTGGACCGCTCACGGCACGACCCATGGCATCCCGGGCAGGACCGGCGCGAGCTGATGGTCAGTGTGTACTACCCCACGACGCACACGGCCGGCCGACCGGCGGCCCCGTACATGCTGTCCAAGGCGGCCGAGCACTTCGACGCGGTCACAGCGAACCAGTACCTCTCGATGCACATCCCGGCCGGCCGTACGGACTGGTCCCGCACCGTCACTCACGTGGCCCAGGGCGCCCCGGTCGCCGCCGGTCACCGTGGGCGGCTCCCCGTGGTCCTCTATTCACCGGGGCTGGGCGAACCGCGCACCTGGGGCACGAAGGCGGCAGCCGATCTGGCCAGCCGCGGCTACGCGGTCGTCACCATCGACAACACCTACGAGTCACCCGAGGTCCAGTTCCCGAACGGCTCGCTCGCCACCGTGTCCCTGCCCTCCGAGCCCCCGGACCACGGCGACGCCTTCGTACGCAAGGCACTGGCCGTCAGGGTCACCGACGCCGGCTTCGTCCTGGACCAGCTCCAGAAGCTGGACAGCGGCCGGAATCCCGACGCGGACCGACAGCCGCTGCCGCACGGACTGGCCGGGGCGCTGAATCTCTCTGAAGTGGGCATGTTCGGCCCCTCCATGGGCGGCACGGCCGCAGCGCTGGCGATGGACGCCGACCACCGGATCATCGCGGGCATCAACATGGACGGCAATCTGACCTACGTAGACGGTTCGCTGATGCCGGTCGCCCGGCACGGCCTCGACCGGCCCTTCCTGCTCATGGGCAAGGACGGCAAGACCGACACCGGACCGGGCTGGCAGGCCTTCCGCGCCCACACTCCGGGCTGGAACCGTCAGCTCACCCTGCTCGGTTCGGAGCACGCCTCGTTCACCGACGCGGAGGCTCTGGTGCCGCAACTGCATCTGAAGCCCCGCGTGCAGCGCAAGGACATCGGCTCCATCGACCCGGCCACCGCGATACGCACCAACGAGGCCTACGTTTCGGCCTACTTCGACCACTGGCTGCGCGGCGGCAGCGGCCGACTCCTGGAAGGACCGTCCCCCGAGTACCCGGACATGGCGTTCGAGAAGTAGGCACACCCCACTCTCGCCCCGGGCGACCCGAGGGCTTCCGGCTGACCGAGGACGGCCTCGCGAACGCCGACGAGATGCCGACCGTACCCCGCTGCGTCCAACGATGTGACGAGACGTCATACCTCAGATGTAGCCCGGAGTTTGCCGGTGGCTCGTAGAGCCGGTACGGCCGCGTGCGCTGTGCTGGTCGCGGTCGGCGGCTTATGGTGAGCCGTCACTTGCGTCCGTTCTGAGGGGAACCGATGGAGCCCAGGACCAGGATCGTGAGATACGCCGCCGTCTGTGCGGCAGCCCTTCTGCTCTGTGCCGGACCGACCGCCACCGCAAGCGCCGAGAGCACGCCCTCCCCGGACCCGCTCGCCGGCCGGCTCGACGCCTACTGGACCCCGGCCCGTATGGCGGCCGCGCTGCCCGCCGACACGCTCAAAGGCACCGAGACGGGTACGCCGGCATCCAGCGCGGCTCCCGCGGTGGACGGCCCCCGGCCGGGCGAGTACATCCCGCCGAGCCGGAGCTTCGACGGCATTCCCCAGGCAGGCACGTTCTTCTGGACGGACGCCGCCGGCACCGGCCGTACCTGCAGCGGCTCCGTGGTGCACAGTCCCGGCCGCGACCTGGTCCTGAGCGCGGGTCACTGTCTGAAGGGGTACGCGGGCACCTCGCCCAAGCGTCATCTGGCTTTCGTCCCGCAGTACCACGACTCCCTCAAACCGTTCGGGATCTTCCCGGTGCGGACCGACGGCGTCTATGTCCCGCAGGAGTACTACGACCTGGGCGAGCACGCGGGCGCCGCGTACGACTTCGCCTTCGCGGTCACCGACCCCAACCAGGACGGAACGCGTCTGGAGGACGCGGTCGGTGGAGTGCGCCTGCTCACCGGGACGGGCTACTACCATGTCCCGGTCCGGATGATGGGCTATCCGGCGGGGGCGGAGAAGCCCCTGGAGTGCTGGAGCTGGACCACGCGGTGGGACAGTGACGACCCGGCCGACCCGGGCACGTTCCCGCGCATCGCCTGCGACGCCTTCGTGGGCGGCACCAGCGGTGGCCCCATGCTCGTACCGTGGCCGGGAGGATGGGCGGTCATCGGAGTGATCGGCGGCTATCACACCGGCGGCAACACCCCGCAGGTCTCCTACAGCGCGTACTTCGGCTCGGCCACCCGGAGCCTGTACGACGCGGCGGTGGGCGGAGCCCCGCCCGCCGGTCCCCATCCCTCCGACGGCTTCTGAGCGAGCGGACGCCCGGGAAACTGCTCCGGCACGAGCACTGCCAAGGCCGCGTCGGCGTGGCACGATAGTGATGCACATCACCCAACTGAGGGGGTGTCGGCCATGGCCGTGTCAGAGGCTGAACCCGGTCCCAAGACTCACAGACCTGGGCTTCGTCGTGAGATCGGCTTCATCGGGCTCATCTGGGCCTCGGAAGGGTCGATCATCGGATCCGGGTGGCTCTTCGGCGCCCAGGGCGCCCTGGCGGCCGCGGGGCCCGCGGCGATCATCTCCTGGGCCGTCGGCGGCCTGGCCATTCTCATCCTGGCGCTGGTGCACGCCGAACTCGGCGGCATGTACCCGGTCTCGGGCGGCACCGCCCGCTTCCCGCACTATGCCTTCGGCGGCGCCGCCGGTGCGTCCTTCGGCTGGTTCTCCTGGCTGCAGGCGGCCACGGTGGCGCCCATCGAGGTGCTGGCGATGATCACATACGGCCAGCACTACTCCTGGGCGAGCGGCTGGGAGAAGGTGAGCGGCGGCGAGCACATCCTGACGCCGCCCGGTATCGCCGTCGCCGTCGGGCTGATGGCCGTCATCACGGCCATCAACTTCCTCAGCATCCGGCTGCTGGCCCGCACCAACAGCGCCGCCACCTGGTGGAAGGTCGGCATCCCACTGCTGACGATCTTCGTGTTCGCCCTCGCCCAGTTCCACACGAGCAACTTCACGGCGGCCGACGGCTTCGACCCGTACGGGGCGAAGGGCATTCTGTCCGCCGTCTCCACCAGTGGCATCATCTTCGCGCTGCTGGGCTTCGAGCAGGCCGACCAGCTCGCGGGCGAGAGCGCCAACCCCAAGCGGGACATCCCGCGCGCGGTCATCGGATCGATCATCATCGGCATCCTGATCTACATCCTGCTGCAGGTCGCCTTCCTCGCTGCGCTGCCCGCCTCCCAGATCGGCAGCCACTGGGCGAACTCCGCGTTCACCACGCTGAGCGGGCCTTTCGCCCAGGTCGCCACGCTCATCAGCCTGGGCTGGCTGGCCACGGTCCTCTATCTCGACGCCGTGATCTCCCCGGCCGGCACCGGTCTGATCTACATCACCGGCTCCTCCCGCGTGTCCTACGGCCTGAGCCGCAACGGCTATGTGCCCTCGGCGTTCGAGGCCACCAACCGGCGCGGTGTGCCCTGGGTCGGTCTGATCACCGCCTTCGTCATCGGCTGCGTCTGCTTCCTGCCCTTCCCGAGCTGGCGCTCGCTGGTCGGCCTGATCACCAGCGCCAGTGTGCTGATGTACGCCGGCGCCCCACTGTCCCTCGGGGTGTTCCGCAGCCGGCTGCCCGACGCCCACCGCCCCTACCGGCTGCCGGGCGCCGTCTGGCTGTCGCCGCTCGCCTTCATCGTCGCCAACCTGCTGATCCTGTGGTCGGGTTGGACCACCGACTGGAAGCTGGGCGTGGCCATCCTTATCGGCTATGTCATCCTCGTCGCCAACCGGTTGTTCAAGATGAATCCCATCACCCCCCAGCTCGACCTGCGCGCCGCGCAGTGGCTGCCGGTCTATCTGGTGGGCATGGGCCTCATCGTCTACCTCAGTGACTTCGGGCCGCTCAAGCACCCCTGGTTCCCGCTGTGGTGGGACATCGGGGTCGTGGCCGTCTTCAGCCTCGTCATCTACTACTGGGCCTTGGCGGTCGCCCTGCCCACGGACCGGATCCAGCATCTGATCGACCAGGTCGTGGTGCCGGAGGAGGAGAGCATCCTCTGACATTCCCTGACGTGCTGACGCTCCGTCAGACGGCGTATCGGCCCGGCGCGAACAGGCGGAGGTTGGCGCGGATCCAGTCCGAGGTGCGGCTCAGGCCTTCGTCCAGGGTGACCTCGGGCTTCCAGGAGGCCCAGGTACGGGCGCGGGAGTTGTCGGACAGCAGCCGGTGCACCTCGCTCGCCGCCGGGCGCAGCCGGGCCTCGTCGACGACGATCTCCGCGTCCTGTCCCGAGACGGCGATCAGCCTGCGGGCCAGGTCGCCGATGGCGATCTCCTCGCCGGCGCCGAGGTTGACGACCTCGCCGAGCGCCCGGTCGCACTGGGCCACGGCGAGGAATCCCCGGGTGGTGTCGGTGACATAGGTGAAGTCGCGGGTGGGGGTCAGCGAGCCGAGACGTATCTCACGGGCGCCGGAGTGCAGTTGGGCGAGGATCGTGGGGATCACGGCGCGGGCGGACTGGCGGGGGCCGTAGGTGTTGAAGGGGCGGACGACCGTCACGGGCAGGTCGAAGGCGTGGTGGTGGGAGAGGGCCATCATGTCGGCGCCGATCTTCGACGCCGAGTACGGCGACTGCGGCTGGAGTGGGTGGTCCTCGGCGATCGGGACGGTCAGGGCGGTGCCGTAGACCTCGCTGGTGGAGGTGTGTACGAGACGGCGGACGTGGTGACGCCGGCAGGCTTCGGCGATGTTCTCGGTGCCGGTCACGTTCACGGCGACGTAGGCGCCCGGCGAGTCGTAGCTGTAGGGGATGCCGATGAGGGCGGCGAGGTGGAAGACGGTGTCGCAGCCGGCGACGGCGTCCAGCACGCGGCCCGGATCACGCACGTCGCCCGCGATCACCTGCACCTGGGGGTGGTCCAGGAGGTGGGCGAGATTGCCCTTCTCCGCGTAGGGCTTGTAGTGGACCAGGGCGCGGACCGTGGCGCCCTCGCGGACGAGCAGATCCACAAGCGTCGAGCCGATGAACCCCTCGGCTCCGGTGACGAGGACGGTACGGCCGTGGAAGAAGCCGGGTGCGTGCATGGCGGTGCCTTTCTGGAAAGTGGAACTCTCGGTGCCGGTCGCTTGGGCGTAGGTCGGTTCGGTGCCGGGCGATTCGGCGTGGGTCGGTTCGGTGTGGGTCACCGTGGGCCGGGGACGGTGGTGCGCATGGGTTGTCCGGCCAGTTGGAGCACCTTGACGGCCAGCCGGTCCGCGGCGCCGCGGTGGTGGGTGCCGACGCCCGCCGCCGCGGCGGCGCCGGACATCGCGCGCAGCCGGACCGCGTCGTCGAGCAGGGAGCCGGCCATGGCTTCGAGGGAACCGGCGGTGGTCTCCTCGTCGCGCAGCAGGACCCCCGCGCCGATCCCGGTGAGGGCGCGGGCGTTGTGGGTCTGGTGATCGCCGGGCGCGTGCGGATACGGCACGAGCACGGCGGGCAGCCCGATGGTGGCCAGTTCGGCGACGGTCGCCGAGCCGGCACGGCACACCACCAGGTCGGCCGCGGCATAGGTCTGGTCGATACGGTCCAGGTAGGCCACCGCGTCGGCGACCCGGTCGGCGCCGGTGGCGCTCAGCCGGGCGCGGGCCGCGTCCAGCCCCGCCGGCCCGGTCTTGATCAGGAGTCGTACGTCGGTGCGGTCCCGCCAGCGTTCGGCCAGGCCGAGGGCCGCCTCGGTGAGCCGGGCCGCGCCGAGACTGCCTCCGTTGACGAGCAGCAGCCTGGTGTGCGACGGGACGCCCAGCGCGTGGCGGGCGTCGGCGCGTTCGGTGTCGCGTTCGAGGGCGGCAAGCGGCCCGGACAGCGGCATGCCGACGAGTTCGGGCCGGCAGGACCCGGGCAGATGGGCGCCGCCCTCGGCGAAGGCGAGCGCGACATGCGGGGTGAGCCGGGCAGCGAAGACGTTGGCCCGGCCGGGTACGGCGTTGGACTCGTGGACGAGGCTGGGCAGCCCGGCGAGCCGGGCGCCGAGGATGACGGGGGCGCTCGGGTAGCCGCCCATGCCGACGGCGATGTGCGCACGCTGTTCGCGCAGGATGGTCCGGCACTGGCCGGCGGACTTCAGCAGGGCGGCGGGCAGGGTGAAACGCCGGGCGCCGAGGGAGCGGTCGAAGGGGATCATGTCGACGGTGTGCAGGCGGTATCCGGCCTCGGGGATGAGTCTGGTCTCCAGGCCGCGCTCGGTGCCGACGAACGAGATCACCGCGTCGGGCACCCGGCGGCGCAGCGCGTCGGCGAGCGCCAGTCCGGGGTAGATATGGCCGCCGGTGCCCCCGGCACCGATCACGACGGAGAGCGGAATGTCCATGCCGAGCACGGTCCCGGTCTGTTCTAAGAGGTCTTTAAGAGCGCCGTTTGGCAGGCTTGGCCCCATGAACGATGCAGGTCAGGACCTATCCCCCGGCGGCGCTGCGCGTGTGCTGGTCGTGGACGACGATCCCGAGGTACGCGCCGCCCTGGAGGACGGGCTGGCCCTGGAGGGTTTCACCGTCCTGGGCGCGGCGGACGGGCATGCGGCGCTGTCGGCCGTGGCGGACTGGGAGCCGGACGCGCTGGTGCTGGATGTGATGATGCCGGTGGTGGACGGGCTCGCGGTGTGCCGGCAGTTGCGGGCCCTCGGCGACCGCACCCCGATCCTGGTGCTGACCGCGCTCGACGCGGTCAGCGACCGGGTGGACGGCCTGGACGCGGGGGCGGACGACTACCTGGTCAAGCCGTTCGCGCTGGACGAGCTGGCGGCGCGGCTGCGGGCCCTACTGCGTCGTGCCGGGCCCGGCGAGCCGGTCCCGTCCGCGCAGGTGCGCTTCGCCGATCTGGTCGTGGATCCGCAGACCCGCACGGCGCGCCGCGGCGGGCGGCGGCTGGAGTTCACCCGCACCGAGTGGAGCCTGCTGGATCTGCTGCTGCGCCATCCCGGCCAGGTGCTGGAACGGGAGACGATCATGCGCTGGGTGTGGGGCCGGGACCTCGGGCCGGACTCCAACTCCCTGGCCGTCTACATCGGATATCTGCGCCGCAAGCTGGAGGCGGGCGGCGATGCGCGGCTCGTCCACACCGTGCACGGCGTGGGCTACCGGCTGGACGAGCGGTGACCCGGCGTCGGCCACCGGCCGGCCGGGTGCCCCGGCCGCGCCGGCACCGGCGCCCTCCGCTGCGCCGCCGGCTCGCGCTGACCGCGTCGGCCGCGGTGGCGGGGGTGGCGCTGGCGGTGTGCGCGGGCGCGTACGCCGTCACCGTCTACACGCTGCACCGGCAGTTCGACCTGCAGCTGACGCAGGCGGCCACGCTGGCCGTGCAGCAGCACCAGGACGAGGGTCCGGGCGTACAGGCCGGCGAGTGCCGGTATCTGGCCGCACCCGCCTGCGCCCAACTGGTTCCCGAGTCCTCGGCGAACGACCCGCGCCAGCCCTATCTGCTGCCCGTCACCGACGCGGTGCGCGAGGTCGCCGGCCGCCATCGGTCGCCGTACTACAGCACGGCCTCGGTGGCCGGGCATCCGGTGCGGGTGCTGACCACGCCGGCGCGCAAGGGGCTGGCGATGCAGGTGGCGCTGCGCTCGGACGGGGTGCGACGGGCCGAGCGGCAGGCGGCCTGGCTGCTGGCCTTGATCGGTGGGGCGGGTGTGCCGGTCGCGGCGCTGCTGGGCTACTGGGTGTCGCGTTCGGGGCTGGCTCCCGTGACACGGCTGACCTCGACCGCGGAACGCATCACGGCGACGCGGGACGCCGGGCTCCGTATCGAGCTGCCCACGGAGCCCAGGGGCAGCGAGGACGAGATCACCCGGCTCGCCGTCACCTTCAACACCATGCTGGACGCCCTGGAGGAGTCGCTGGCCGCGCAGCGCCGGCTGGTGGCCGACGCCTCGCACGAACTGCGCACCCCGCTGACGGCGTTGCGGGCGAACGCGGAGATCCTGCTGCGTGCCGAGCAGCTGACGCCGCGCCAGCGGGAGCGGGCGACGGGGGCGCTCACCCGTCAGCTGCGGGAAGTGACCACGCTGGTCAACGATCTGATCGACCTGGCCCGTGACGAAGAGCCACAGCAGGCGCTGGAGTCGGTCCCGCCGGTTGTGCTGCTGGAGCACGTGGTGGCGGCCGCCCGCGATCACTGGCCGAACGTCCCGTTCGTTCTCGACACCGACCCCTCGGCCGCGTCCGCCCTGACCGCGGCGGTGCCGAGCCGGCTGACGCGGCTGTTCTCCAACCTGCTGGACAACGCGGCGAAGTTCTCCCCGCCCGGCGGCCGGGTCGAGGTGGCGGCGCACCGGTCACCGGACGGCACGCGTGTGGAGATCACCGTCCGCGACCACGGTCCCGGCATCGACGCGGCCGACCTGCCTCATGTCTTCGACCGCTTCTACCGGGCCCGAGCCGCTCGTGCCCTGCCCGGCTCGGGCCTCGGTCTGGCCATGGCCCGGCAGATCGCCCATACCCATCACGCCGAACTCACCGCCCACCAGGCCCCGGGTGGCGGGGCCCTGTTCCGGCTGATACTGCCCGTGGACTCACCGGCAGGCGCATGACACCTCACCCCAAGGGGAACGTCCGGGCCGCCGACTCGTAGCCGGTGCACGGCGCGAAGTAGCAGGCGGTGGCGAGGCCGACCGCGTCCATGTGCCCGTTGCCGCCATGTGTCCGTTGCCGGTGTCGGCCGCTGTGTTCTCGGCGTTGCCGTGTGTACGAGATATGACGTTACGTCAGTCGGGCGGCTGGTTCTGCACCGCGTGTCCTTGACAGCAGGGGTCGAAGGGACCACTTTTCGGGACATCGTTGTCGAAGGGACATGGTCACGATGGTGCCGTTCCGACTTCTGTCCGTGCTGGCCGCGGGCGCCCTGGCCCTGGGCGCCGCCTCGATCCCCGTCCACGCCGATCCCGTCACGCTCGCGCCGGTCACCGATCCGGCCTCGCTCGTGAACCCGTTCATCGGAACCACACACGCCGCCGACGACTTCCCGGGCGCCGACACCCCGTTCGGGATGGTCCAGTGGAGCCCCGACACCAGCCCCCACCGGCCGGACGGCGGTGGCTACGAGTACACCGATTCGGCCATCACCGGATTCGGTCTGACCCACATCGCGGGACCGGGCTGCCGGGCCGCCGGCGACATCCCGGTGCTGCCGACCGTCGGCGCCGTGGACACGGCCGCCACGGACACCTTCTCGCACGACAACGAGTCCGCCTCGCCCGGCTCGTACACGGTCTCGCTGGACAACGGGGTGAAGACGGAGCTGACCGCCACCACCCGCAGCGGCATGGCGCGCTTCACCTTCCCGTCCACCGGCCAGGCCAACCTGCTCTTCAAGCTGACGGCCAGTGAGAACGGCGACACGGCAGCCGAGTTCGACGTGGTGAACGACACGGAGGTGCGAGGCAAGATCACCAGCGGCAACTTCTGCGGCGAGGGCAACTCCTACACCGTCTACTACGACATGGTCTTCGACCAGCCGTTCCGGCACAGCGGTACCGCGCTGGCCGCCGCCACGCCCTCCACGCCCAGGACCGACGCCTCGCCCAACGCCCCCGAGGCGCCCAACAGACCCGTGCTGCACGGTGCCATGCCGCGCACGCCCCGCGCCTTCGGTCCCCGGGCCAGCGGCTCCGACGGCTACGTCACCTTCGACACCACCACCCACCAGGCCGTTCAAGCCAAGGTCGGGATCTCCTATGTCTCGGCCGCGGGCGCCGTGGCCAACCGCCGTGCGGAGAACCCCGGCTGGAATCTGGCCAAGGTGCAGGGCGCGGCGCGCGCCACCTGGACGTCCCTGCTCGGCCGGGTGCGGATCGCAGGCGGCACACCCGACCGGCAGACCGTCTTCTACACGGCGCTCTACCACTCGCTGCTGCATCCGAACGTGATCAGCGACACCGACCGCCGCTATCCCGGCTTCGACGGCAGGATCCACACCGTCGACAAGGGCCACGGCGCCGCCTACGCCAACTACTCGGGCTGGGACGTCTACCGCTCGCAGGCCCAGCTCGAAGGTCTCCTCGCCCCGCAGGTCGCCTCCGACACCGCCCAGTCGATGGTCGACGACTACCGGCAGACCGGCCTGTTCCCCAAGTGGTCGGAGAACAACGGCGAGACCCATGTCATGGTGGGCGACCCGGCGGACGAGATCATCGCCGACTACCACGCCTTCGGGGCCCGGAACTTCGACACCGCCGCCGCGCTCAAAGGCATGATCGCGGGCGCCACCGTCCCCAACGACAACCGACCCGGCCTCGCCTACATGCAGCAGCTCGGCCGGCTGCCCAGCAACGGCAAGTACGGCTGCTGCAACTTCTACGGCCCGGCCTCCACCACGCTTGAATACAACTCGGCGGACTTCGCGATCTCGGCCTTCGCCGGCGCGCTCGGCCACACCGCTGATCAGCAGCGGTTCGCGAACCGGGCGCAGGACTGGCAGAACCTGTTCCACTACAGCAGCGGTTTCGTCCAGCCGCGCGACGCCTCGGGCACGTGGACGGGCGGGTTCTCACCCACCTCGGGCAGGAACTTCGTGGAGGGCGACTCCTGGCAGTACACGCCGATGGTGCCGTTCAACCTGCACGGACTGGCCACCGCCATGGGCGGCGACGCGGCCATGGCCACGTTCCTTGACACGGACCTGTCCTCCCTGACCGGCGCCGGCGGATACACCGACCTCGGCAACGAGCCCAGTCTCAACATCCCCTGGGAGTACGACTACATCGGCCGCCCGTACCAGACGCAGAAGGTCGTCCGGCAGGTCCAGGACCAGATCTGGACCGACGGTCCGGCCGGGCTGGCCGGCAACGACGACCTGGGCGAGATGAGCTCGTGGTACGTGTGGTCCGCACTCGGCATGTACCCCGAGACCCCCGGCACCGCCGATCTGGCGCTGGGCAGCCCGCTCTTCCCGCAGGCCGTGCTCACCCTGCCCTCCGGCCGCACCCTGACGATCGACGGCACGGGTGCGGCGGACGACGCCCCCTACGTCCAGTCCGCCACCTGGAACGGCGCCGCGTGGAACGCGGCCCACGCTCCCGACGGCGCCCTCAGCGGCGGCGGCACCCTCACCTACGTCCTCGGCACCTCCCCCAACACGTCCTGGGCGTCGGATGCGGCCGCCGCACCGCGCTCCTACCCGGGCGCGCCCACCTACAGCGGCGTCGGCACGTCCGGCGACACCGCCGCGGCCTCGGCCAACTTCGACGGCGCCGGCTTCAGCTACTCCGCGCACGCCCTGGCCACCGCCGGAGTCACTCCCGGTGCCGAGGTCACCGTCGGCGGGGCGGCGTTCACCTGGCCGGACGTGGCGCCCGGCGCCCGGGACAACTACGAGGCGAACGGGCAGACGGTACGGACCTCCGGCTCCGGCAGCATCTCCTTCCTGGGCGCCGCCAACAACGGCCCGGTCTCCGGCACCGCCACCGTCACCTACACGGACGGCACCACCCAGCCGGTCACGCTCGGCCTGTCCGACTGGACGCTGAGCGCGGGCGCCGGCTCACCGCTCGCCGACAACACCGTCGCGGTGACCCTGCCGTACCGCAATCACGCGGGCACCGCGTCCGACCCCACCACCACCTATGTGTTCGCCACCACTCCCGTGGCACTGACCCCGGGCAAGACGGTCAGCGGGGTGCGCCTGCCGTCCGACGTCGCGTCCGGGGGCCTGCATGTCTTCGCGATCGGCTTCGGCGGCACGGCCTCGGCACGGGGCCACCGCTGACCGGCGGAACATGCCGTTGAGTGGAGCAATACCGGGGTAAGGCGGCGCGGCGCACCAGGCTGGTCGGGTGAAGGACGAAAGGACCGGCCCGGAGCCGGAGGACGCCGCGCTCCGGCACCGGCTGCCGGCGCCGCCACTGTGGCTGCGCTGGCTCCCGGTCCTCTATGTCGCGGCCGTGCTGCTGCTGGAGCCGGCCACACCGGTGGACTGGCCGGTGAGCTTCGCGCTGATCTGCGTGCCCGTACTGGCCGCGTTCGCGCTCGGGCCACTGGGCGTCGCCGCCGCCACGGTGTTCGCCGTCACCCTCGAAGGGGTGCTGGCGGGTACGCCGTGCTGCGCGGGCCGGTCCGTCGGCTATCTGTGGGACCGTCACTACGTCGCTTCCTACATCTGTACGGCCCTGGTGGGCGGCCTCGGCGCGATCCTGGCCGCCCACCGGATCCGGCGGGAACGCACCCTCGCCGATGTGCGGTTCGTGGCCGAGACCGCGCAGCGCGTCCTGCTGCGGCCCGTGCCGCACCGCATCGGCCATCTCCGCCTGGAGAGCCTCTATCTCTCGGCCAGCGCGGAGGCGCGCATCGGCGGTGATCTGTACGAGGCGGTCCCGACCCGCTTCGGGGTCCGCCTCCTCATCGGCGACGTCCGCGGCAAGGGGCTGCTGGCGGTCGAGACCGCCGCCACGCTGCTGGGCGCGTTCCGCGAGGCGGCGTACGACGAGCCCGACCTGCTGGCGCTGGCCGGCCGGGCGGACACGAGCATGAGCCGCAGGGCGGCCCAGCTCGGCGGGACGGAGACGGGCGAACGGTTCGTCACCGCGGTGTTCGCCGAGATCCCCGCCGACGGCCGTCTCGTCCGCATCGTCAACTGCGGCCATCCGCCGCCGATCTCGCTGCGCGCCGGCGAGGTGTGCGAACTGGACAGCGGACGGCCGAGGCCGCCGCTGAACCTCGGCATGCTGGTCGAGGACCCGTACCACGTCGACGAGTACCCCTTCCGTCCCGGCGATCAGCTGCTGCTGTACACGGATGGTGTCACGGAGACACGGGACGCGGCGGGCGTCTTCTATCCGCTGCTGCAGCGCCTGAGCACCTGGGGCCCGCTCCCGCCGAAGGAACTGCTCCGCCGGCTCCACGACGACCTGCTCGCCTACAGCCACGACAGCCTGCAGGACGACACCGCGGCGCTCGTGGTCTGCCTGGTCCCCGAGCAGCCGCCGTCGGCCGCGTCACCGGCGGGGTGAGCGCGGCCCCCGGGCCGGCGGCGGGTCAGAAGGCCGTGTGCGCGAACCAGTTGTCCAGGACCGCGGCCTCGCCCGAGACCTCGAAGACCGGGTCCTGGTACGACCGGCGGCCGTACAGGAGCAGCAGGAGGTCTCCCGCGTCGCCGTGCACCGCCGCCGTGACCGGCGCGGAGGCGTCGGCCTCGATCTCTGCCTGCGGAACCGGGCGGAAGCCGTCCGGCTCCAGCCGTACCCGCCACTCCTCGGCCCTCGCGTCGGCGGCGTCCCGGCACCGGAAGGCGAGGGTCTCGCCGTCGCCGCGCAGCTTCGTCACGCCGGGCGCGAAGAGACCCGCGTAGGGCAGGTTGACGAGGAACTCGTCCACGCCGTCCGCCGCGAGCACGGGGTCGATGTCCGAGGGCAGGCCCACGGCACGCTCGGCGTCCACCCGGTGCACCAGCGTCTCGAAGAGCATCCGGCGGGCCCAGAACCGCGCGTGCCGGTCCTCGCCCCAGACCCACATCGCCGCGTCGGGATCCGTGTCCCGCAGCACGGCCGCGACCTCGGGCACGCCCGCCGCCACCCAGTCGGGGTACTCCTCCGCGGTCTCCGGCAGTCCCAGCTCGATGTCGCGGCTGCGCGGAGGCTCCTGCACCAGCTGCGTCAGCAGGGTGGAGAACCAGCGCTGCAGCGCGCCCACGTGCCGGGTGAGGTCGGCCAGGGTCCAGCCGGGACAGGAGGGCACGGCGCCCGCCGGGTCGGCGCCCTTGACCACCTCGGTGAGGCGCAGGGTCTCGCGCGCGACGGCCTCGCGGTAGGTGTCGTACGGCAGGGGGTGCCCCGCCCCGTTCGTCGATGCCATCGGCCCTCGTCCTGTTCTGTGTCCGCCTCGGAATCCGTTGTCGCCAGTCTGGCTGCTGGAGTCCACTCGAAGGCAAATCGGGACTCAGGGTATCTCCTGCTCGGCCCAGATGATCTTGCCCTCGGCGGTGTACCGGGAGCCCCAGCGGTGGGCGAGCTGGGCCACCAGGAAGAGCCCACGGCCGCCCTCGTCCATGCTCCTGGCGTGTCTGAGCCGGGGGGCCGTGCTGCTGGCGTCGGAGACCTCGCAGGTGAGGCGGGCGTCGCGGAGGAGTCGTAGCCGCAGGGGCGGTGTGCCGTAGCGGACGGCGTTGGTGACGAGTTCGCTCACGATGAGTTCCGTGGTCATGGCCGCTTCCGCGCCGAGGCCCCAGTCCTCGACCTGGCGGGTGGCGCGGGCGCGCACGGCGCCGACGGCGGCCGGGTCGGGCGGTACGTCCCAGGAGGCGACCCGGTCGGCGCCGAGCGCGCGGGTGCGGGTCAGGAGCAGGGCGATGTCGTCGGACTGCGGGACGGGTACGAGCGTGCGCACGGCGGAGGAGCACAGCTCTTCCAGGTCCTGGCCGGTGCGGGTGAGGGCCTCGGCGAGCCGGGACATGCCTTGCTCGACATCGTGGTCGAGCCCCTGGATGAGGCCGTTGGTGTAGAGGCCGAAGAGGCTGTTCTCGGCCAGTTCGATCTCGGTGGCCTCGAAGGCCATTCCGCCGAGCCCGAGCGGGGGCCCGGCCGGGATCGCCGGGAAGGAGGGGCGTCCGCGCGGTGAGACGACGACGGGCGGCGGGTGTCCGGCGCGGGCCATCGCGCAGCGCCTGGTGACCGGGTCGTAGACGGCGTAGAGGCAGGTCGCGCCGATGAAGGTGCTCCGGGCGGCCGTGCCGGCCGCGGCCTCCTCGTCGCTCAGCCGGAGCACGAGGTCGTCGAGATGGGCGAGCAGCTCGTCGGGCGGCATCTCCATGGCGGCGAGGGTCTGCACCGCCGTGCGCAGCCGGCCCATGCCGGCCGCCGCCGTGATGCCGCGGCCCACCACGTCGCCGACGACGAGGGCCACGCGGGCACCGGACAGCGGGATCACGTCGAACCAGTCGCCGCCGACACCGCCGGAGGGGTCCGCCGGCCGGTAGGAGGAGGACACCTCCAGGGCGGTGCCGCCGGTCAGGACCGGGGGCAGCAGGCTGCGCTGGAGGGTGACCGCCGCCGTGTGCTCCCTGGTGTAGCGGCGGGCGTTGTCCACGCACACCGCCGCGCGTGCCACGAGTTCCCGGGCCAGCAGGACGTCGTCGGTGCCGAAGGAGGAGGGGTTGCGGGAGCGGGCGAACGTGGCGAGGCCGAGGACGGTGTTCCGCGCCCGCATCGGCACGAAGATCAGCGAGTGCAGCCCGAACTCGCGGATGCGTGCCACGCGCAGGGGTTCCCGGGCGGCCCACAGGGCGTCGTCGGGGTCGAGGACCGGGATGAGCAGCGGTTCGCCGTCGATGAGCAGGCGCGCGTCGTGTGTCGGCGGGAGGAAGTCGACCGGGTCGCCGACCTGGACGACGGCCTCGGGGGTGCCGTCGCGCACCGAGCGCAGTGCGGCACGGCGCATGGCCGGCCTGGCGGGCGCGGGTCCGGCGTCGCTCAGCCACGCTCCGTGGCCCTCGGTGCTGAGCACGGGTTCCAGCAGGTCGACGATGACGAAGTCCGCGAAGCGGGGGACGGCGAAGTCGGCGAGTTCCTGGGCGGTCCGCATCACGTCGAGGGTCCTGCCGATGCTGGTGCCGGCCTCGTTGACCATGGTCAGCAGCTGGCGGGCGTTCCACCGCTCGGTGACGTCCTGGACCATGTAGCAGACGCCGGTGACGGCGTCCGCGACGTCGACCAGCGGGAAGAACGAGGTCGCGTAGGCGTGCTGGCGGTGCGGGTCGGCCCAGCTCCAGCCCACGTACTCGTAGTCGGTCACCGGCAGCCCGGTCGCGAGCACCTTGCGCATCAGGCCCTCCAGGGCCTCCGTCTGCAGCCCGGGGAGCAGTTCGCTCAGCCGCTTGCCGAGCCGCTGGTCACGGGGGACCCCGCCGAAGCGTTCCAGGGTGTCGTTCAGCCAGATGTAGCGCAGCTCGGTGTCCATGACGGCCATGCCGACCGGCGAGCGGGTCAGAAAGCCGTCCAGGACCGACTGGCCCATGGTCCACGGCCGCCACTGTTCGCGGGCCGACAGCAGAAAGCACTCGGTGCCGCTCATGCGGAACGGGGCCGAGACCCGCAGCTGCAGGTCGAGGCGGTGGCCGTCCCGGTGCCGTACGGCGACCTGCCCGCTCCAGCCGTTGCCGGCGCGGCAGCGGGCCACGACGCCGGCGAGCCGTGCCGGGTCCTCGGGCACGGCGAGCAGGCGCGCGGCGGAGGCACCGACGACGTCCGCTGCCGCGTGCCCGAGGAGCGTCTCGGCGCTGCGGGTCCAGCCCACCACGACGCCGTGTTCCGATATCACCGCAGCCGCGTCGGTGGACGCGTCGAACAGATCACCCGGTCCCCCGGGTGTGCCTGCGGCGAAACCCTCTCGCACGGATTCCATCATGTACACCCTTACACCACTATGGTCCCGTTTGGCCGGTGATGTTCAGGGAACTACGGGAGCCATGCCGGCTCCGTCCGGACGCGGCGCCGTCCGGTTGGGCCGGGCCGCGGCGGGAGCGACCATGGAGGGACCGGCCCCTCAGCGCGGCGTGCCCGCCCGGCCGGTGGAGGTGAACCGGCATGGCAGTGGACTCCTTCGCAGCCGGCCACGACGAGCAGCGCGCCGGGCTGCCCCGGCCGACCGGGCTGCTGGATGTGCTGAGCGTGGCGGCGGTGGCCCTGGACACCCGCGGCCGCATCGTCTTCTGGACCCCGCAGGCCGAGGAACTCTTCGGATACTCCTCGCAGGAGGCCCTCGGCAAGCACGCGGCGCGGCTGCTGATCCACCCGGAGCATCTGCAGGCCGTGGTGAGCCTGTTCACGGAGGTGCTGGAGACCGGCCGGGGCTGGGCCGGCGCGTTCCCGGTCCGGCACAAGGACGGCAGCAGCCGGCTGACGGAGTTCCGGACCATGCGGCTGCTGGACGACCTCGGGGACGTCTACGCCCTGGGCATCGCGGCCGACCACACGCTGCTCCAGCGCGTCGAGACCGATCTGGCGCTGTGCGAGCAGCTGATCAACCAGTCCCCGATCGGTCTGGCCCTCCTCGACCCCGATCTACGGTATCTGCTGGTCAACCCGGCGCTGGAGCGGATCGACGGCACTGCCGCCGAGGAGCACATCGGCCGCCATCTGCGGGAGACCCTGCCTTTCCCGGACGTCGACACCGTGGAATCCGCGCTGCGCCAGGTGCTCACCACCGGTACGCCGCTGCTGGACCAGTACCACGTCGGCCGTCCCCCGGCCGATCCCGATCACGAGCATGCCTGGTCGCTGTCGTTCTACCGGCTGGAGGATCCCGGCGGGCGGGTGCTGGGCGCGGCCGCCTCGGTCGTCGACGTCACCGAGCGGCACCGGGCGGCGGCCGAGGCCGACCGGGCGCGGCGGCGCCTGGCGCTCATCGCGGACGCCTCCGCGCGGGTCGGCACCACCCTGGACGTGGAGCAGACGGCCCATGAACTGGCCGAGATCGCCGCGCCCGCGCTGGCCGACGTGGCGGCCGTGGACGTCCTCGACGCCGCCTTGTCCTGCCGCCGCAAGGGCAGACCGGACAACGGCCCGGAGCTGTTCCGGGCGCTGGCCCTGAAGGCCGCGCACCCGACGGTCGCGCTGCGTGCCGCCGACCCGCCCGGCGATGTCGCCGCCTACGCGGGCGACCGTCTGGTCACCCTGTGCGTGCACTCCGGTCGGCCGGTCCTGGTGCGCCATGTGGGGCCGCACGATCTGCCGCGCATCGCCCGGGACGCCAGCGCCGGCACCCTGCTGGCGCAGGCCGGCGTCCACTCGTATCTCGCCGTTCCGCTCATCGCGCACGGCGAGGTGCTCGGCGCCCTCGATCTCAAGCGGACCCGCAATCCGGCGCCGTTCGACGAGGACGACGTGCTCCTTGCCACCGAACTCGCCGGCCGGGCCGCCGTGGCCATCGACAACGCCCGCTGGTTCCAGAGCGTCCGCAACACCGCCCTCACGCTGCAGCGCAGTCTGCTGCCCGACCACTCGGCCCACCACACCGGCCTGGAACTCGCCTCCCGCTACCAGCCCGCGCAGGCCACCAGCGAGGTCGGCGGCGACTGGTACGACGTCATCCCGCTGGCCGACGACAAGACCGCGCTGGTGGTGGGCGACGTCATGGGCAACGGCATCGACGCGGCCGCCACGATGGGCCGGCTGCGCACGGCCACCTGCGCCTATGCCGATGTCGACCTCGCCCCCGGCGCGGTGCTCCAGCATCTCGACAAGATCACCTGCGATCTGGAGCACTACATCGTCACCTGTCTGTACGCGGTGTACGACCCGCGCACCGGGCGGTGCAGCATCGCCAACGCCGGACACATGCCGCCCGCGCTCGCCCGCCCCGGCGACCCGCCGCGGCTTCTGGAGCTGCCGGCCGGGGCGCCGCTCGGTGTCGGCGGCGTCCGGTTCGAGACCACGACGGTCGCGCTGCGCCCCGGTGACCTGCTGGTCCTCTACACCGACGGTCTCGTGGAGACCCGGCAGCACGACATCGACGACCGGCTCAACGCCTTGCTGGACCTGCTCGACGAACCGCACCGGCCGCTGGAGGAGACCTGCGACGTCCTGCTGTACGGGCTGCGCAATCCCGACGACCACGACGACGTGGCCCTGCTCGTCGCCCGCGCCCTGTAGCGGGCCTCTTCCCCGAACCGTGCCGGGTGGTGGACACTCCGCCCACCGGACCGACATCGTCACCCTGGTCGCCCCACCCTCCCCCGCCCCCTACCGTCAAGGGCTCCCCAGATGCCGATCGCACCTGCCGCCCCGCGTCTGGCCGTCGCAGTCGCGGGCTTCCTGCTCGTCGCCACCACGTCCACCGCTGCCGCCCCGACGGCCGCCGCCCAGGACGGAGGAACTCCCCTGGCTTCCCGGACAGTTGGTGCCACGGTCCCGGCCCCGGCCTCCTGGTCTCCGCCGCTGTCCACACAGGGCCGCTTCATCGTCGACAGCCAGGGCAGGCGCTTCCGTCTGAAGGGCGCCAACTGGGACGGCGCACAGGGCTCCTGGACGGGCAGCGGCAGCGTCGACGACCCCGCCGACCATCACGCCGGCCAGGACTCGCACGGGATACCGCTGGGCCTGGACCGCGTACCGCTGGATCAACTGACGGTCGACTTCCACCAGTTGGGGATCAACACCATCCGGCTGCCGTTCTCGAACGAGATGATCCACAGCACGACCCCGGTGCCCGACAGCGCCGTCGCCGCCAATCCCCGACTGCGCGGCAGGACACCGCTGGAGATCTACGACGCCGTGGTCGGCGCGCTCAGCGACAGCGGGTTCGCCGTGATCCTCAACAACCACACCAACACCTCGCGCTGGTGCTGCGGCATCGACGGCAACGAGCGCTGGAACAGCTCGCAGTCGACACAGGCATGGGCCGACGACTGGGTCTTCATGGCCCGCCGTTACGTCTCCGTCCCCGGCGTCGTGGGCGCGGACCTGTACAACGAGGTGCGGCGTGACGTCCTGGACGATCCCAACTGGGGCCTGGGCGACGGCCACGACTGGTATG
Source organism: Streptomyces alanosinicus (assembly GCF_014650595.1). Classification (GTDB taxonomy): domain Bacteria; phylum Actinomycetota; class Actinomycetes; order Streptomycetales; family Streptomycetaceae; genus Streptomyces; species Streptomyces alanosinicus. The sequence continues at coordinate 197,818 of NZ_BMVG01000010.1, read as the reverse complement.
CGGCGGCCCGGCTCGCCGCCGACCGCATCCTCACGGAGGCCGACCCACGTCTGCTCATCGTCGTCGAGGGCATCAACTGGACCGGCGTCCCCGCGGACGGACTCCCCCACGGCCGGCCGATGCTGACCCCCACCAACACCCTGTCCCACACCCTCGTCGACGCCCACAAGCTGGTCTACTCGGCGCACTTCTACGGCTACACCGGCCCCCGCCACAGCGGCGCGACCGGCATCGGCGAGACCCACGACCCCCGCTACCAGGACCTCAGCCGCGACGACCTGTACACGGCGCTCCGGGACGAGGCGTTCTTCGTGGAGGACACCGGCCGGCACTACACCGCCCCCGTATGGGTCAGCGAATTCGGCATCGGCGCGAGCGAGACCAACGCGGCCGCCCGCACCTGGTTCGGCAACATCACCGACTATTTCGCCGACCACGACACCGACTTCGCCTTCTGGCCGCTGGTCGGCTTCACGGGCCACGACGACTGGGCGCTGCTGCGGTACGACGAGAGCGGGCATCGCTCCGGCATCCTCGACCCGGGCGACTGGCGGGCTCCGGCCTGGCAGCGCCTCATGACCGCGCCGAGCGACAGCGGTCCGGTGCCGGCGGTCCCCGTCTGGCGGATGCTCGCCGTCGACCACGGTGACGCGGTGGAGTCGGTGCGGGTGCGGGCGACGGGCGACTGGGATCCGGGGGCGTACAAGGCCGCCTGCCCCGACGGGCTGCGGCTCATCGGCCTCGGCCGCACCAGCGGCCGCGGCCTGTGCACCGACAGCACCGGCGGCGGCCCGGCCGATCTGCGCGCGGCCGCCGCCGGGCAGACGGTCGTCACGGACGAGCGCTATGTCCCGGCCGGCGGCGACTGGGCGTCGGGATACACCAAACTCCAGTGCCCCGGGGGCAGTTACCTCATCGGCTACAGCGTCCGCGGCGAGCGGGTGTCGGCGGCCCTGTGTGTGCCCGCCCGGTCCGTCCTCGCGGGAGCGGGCCGCACGGTCTGGTTCGACCGGTCCGACAACCGCCCCGGCGCCGCGTCCGGCGGCGACTTCGCGTACGGCGACTACAAGGGCCAGTGCGGCGGCGACGAGTACGCCGCCGGGATCGCCTACACCACCCGGGTGGGCAGCCGTCCCGGGCCCGCCGCCCTACTGTGCCGCAGGCTCCCCTGAAGCGGCCGCGGACGGCCGGTCGGCGCCCCCTCGCACCAGCAGCAGGAGGGCGTCGACCAGGTCGTCCGCGGGACTGCCCGTGGCCAGCCGGCGCAGTTGCAGGCCCATGACGAGGGCGACGGTCGTGGCGGCCAGGCGCTGTGCGTCCGGGACGCCCAGTGCGGTCAGGATCCGGGCGGCCAGCAGATCGTAGGCCGAGAACGCCTCGGCGGCCGCCTCCCGCAGCCGCTCGTCGCGCCCGGCGTGCAGGTACAGCTCGAACGGCGCGAGATGGGCGCTGTCCAGCGCCGAACCACAGGCGACCTGCCCGGCCAGGGAGGCCGCGTCCTCGACGGCGAGGCCCTCCGTCTGGCACTGCTCGGCCAGTTCGGTGAAGTGCCGCGCTTCCTCGCGCACGAAATACAGCAGGCTCTCGCGCAGCAGCTCGTGCTGGGTCTCGAAGTGGTAGGTGACCGAACCGAGGGAGACGCCCGCTTCCTTGGCGATCCGCCGGTTGGTGACGGCCGCGACTCCGTCCTCGCCGATGATCCGCAGAACGGCGGTGATGATGCGCTGGCGCGTCGGGACGGAAGGGGCGGCATGCGACATGGCGTGCATTCTTCCATCACCGGTGGACAGGGCTGTCCGGGCTCCCTATTGTTCGTTCGAACGAACAGTCAGAGAAATGCGGGAGGGCAGTCGTGCGCATTGCCGGGTCAACCGTTCTGCTCACCGGCGTCACCGGCGGCATCGGCGGTGCGCTCGCCGCCGAGTTGTCCGCCCGTGGCGCCCGTCTCGTGCTCACCGGCCGGCGGGTCGAGGCGCTCGAACCGCTCGCCGAGCGCTACGGCGCCCGCACGATCGCGGCCGATCTGGCGGACGCGGACGATGTGCGCCGGCTCGCCGAAGCGGCCGCCGGCACGGACATCCTGCTCGCCAACGCGGCCCTCCCCTCCAGCGGTGACGTCCTCGACTACACACCGGAGCAGTTCGACCGTGCTCTCGCGGTGAATCTGCGCGCCCCGGCGATGCTCGCCCGGCTGCTGGCCCCCGGCATGGTGGCCGCCGGCCGCGGCCACCTCTGTTTCGTCGGGTCGCTGTCCGGCATGGCGGCCACCAGGTCGTCGTCCCTGTACACCGCGACCAAGTTCGGGCTGCGCGGCTTCGCGCTGGCCTTCCGGCAGGATCTGCACGGCACGGGCGTCGGTGTCTCGATCGTCCAGCCGGGCTTCGTCCGGGAGTTGGGCATGTTCGCCAAGACCGGTTCGTCGACGCCCGGCCGGGTCCGCACCGTCTCCCCGCAGCAGGTCTGCAAGGGCGTGGTGCGGGCGATCGAGCGCGATGCCGCCGAGATCAATGTGGCGCCGCCCGAGCTGCGCTTCCTCACCAAGGTCGCGTCGCAGTTCCCGGGCTTCGCGGAGCGGGTCCAGCGGCTCGCGGGGGCGGAGCCGACCGTGCGGGCGATCGTGGCCGCCCAGCGCTCCAGCCGCTGACCTCGCTCAGCGCTGACTCGCCGGGCTGCCCGGCAGGGGGGACCTGCTGCCCTCGCAGGAGTAGACGATCTCCACGGATCCGCCCGGCAGGGCGCGCTCGCGCCGGAAGGTGAGCCCGATGGCCGGGTCGAGCCCGGGCGTCAGCCGCGTCCCGCCGCCGAACAGCAGGGGCGCGATGACCAGTTCCAGTGTGTCGAGCGCGCCGAGGGCGTGAAAGGTCTGGATCGTGCGCGGGCCGCCGACGAGGTGGACGTCGCCCCCGTGGTCGGCCGTGCGGATCCGCTCCAGGAGCCGTACCGGATCGCTGTCGGTGACGACGTGGTCCGGGGTGCCGGCGGGGCGGTGGGAGCCGAGCACGAACACGTCGAGCTTCGGCCAGGGCCAGCGGTTGTTGGTCAGCGCCGGCTCGAAGGTGGTGCGGCCCATCAGCGCGGCCTCGCAGCCGTCGAGGAACTCCCGGATGCCATGGCTCTCGCCGGACGCGAAAGCGGGGTCGGCCGTCTGTGCCGGCCAGCCGGTCGGCGTGGTCACATAGCCGTCGGCGCTCATGCTCACTCGGGCACGGATCTTCATGGCGTCTCCTTCGGTCAGGTCCTGCGGTCGCGCGCCTCCACCCAAGCGTCGAACGAGCCGCACGCGCTTCGACACGCCGCCGGGAGAATCCGCTGCCTGCCGGTGATCGCTTGTCAGCCCGTCCCCGGCTGTGGCAGGCTCGCCCTGATCGAACAAGCATCCGCGCACGGGATGCGGCCCCTCCTCATGAAGGACTGAAGTCCATGGTTCCGGCGTCCCCCAGCGGCCGCCGTCGGTACTGAGCCGTCTGCCCCCGGGCAGCGCCCTGCGGTACCTCTCGCGTCTCCTCACGGCGGTCCGACGACGCGGTGTCCCGCACACCGCCCGCCTCCTCGCAGAGGCCGTTTCATCGGCCGGTCACGCTTGTGCCCGGTCGCATCCCGGCCCGCCACGGTCCCGTGGCTCCTTCACCGTGAGGTCTTCGTCTTGCGCACCGACGTCCAGAGCTTTGCCGTCGCCCACCTGCTGCGCCGTCCGGCGGCGCGTGAAGTCGGCGGCTTCGTCGTGGGGTTGGACCCCGCGACGACGAGTCCGTACATCAACTACGCCACCCCCTTCCCCGGTGCCACACCCACCGACCGGGACGTGGCCGACCTGATCGCCGTGTTCCGTGAGCGCGGGCTCAAGCCCCGCCTGGAGTTCGCCCCGGACACCGCCCCCGCGGTCGAACCCGCGCTGCGCCGGGCGGGATTCGGCACGGAGGCGGTGCACGAGTACCTGGTCTGCACCCCCGCCACGCTGACCGCACCCGACCCGGCCACCCCGGTCGAGGTGGTGGCACCGGACGGCGAGGCGGACTATCTCGCGCTCGACACCGCGCTGGCCGAGGCCTTCGGCAACGAGTGGGAGCCTTCGCCGCAGGGCGCGGCACGGCTGCGGCGGACCGAGGAGAACGGCGGGGCCGTCCGGTTCGTGCGGGCGTCCGGCGGCGGCTGCGCCGGCGGCGCCCTCTGCTCGGCCCCCGCCGAGGGCACGGCCGAACTCGCGGGCGTGGGCACCCTGCCCGCCCACCGGGGGCGCGGCATCGCGGCCGCGGTGACCTGGACCCTCGCCGGGACCATGTTCGCCCGCGGGGCCGGGTCGGTGTGGCTGGAGTACTCGGGCGAGGGCTCCCGAAGGGTGTACGAGCGGGTCGGCTTCCGGTCCGGCGGCACCCGCCTGTACGTCTGCCTCGAAGAGTGACCCCGTCCGGCCGGCGGGAATGCGGGTCCCGTCTCCGCCGGCCGCCCGGCGTCAGTTCTCTCCGGGCAGCGGATGGTCCCGGACGAACCTGCGGATCTCGTCGCTGAGCGCGGCCGGGTTGTCCAGCTGCACCAGGGTGCGGGCGTCGGGGATCTCGACATAGCGCGCGTTCGGCAGCAGTTCGGCCAGCCGGCGGCCCGTCGCGGGCGGCATCATACGGTCCTCGGCACCCCAGGCGACCAGCGCGGGCCGGGTGAACCCCGGCAGGTTCCGGGCCGCCCGCAGATAGCAGTCCTTGCGTGTCGTACGGAGGAACTTGGCGAGGTCCCGCCGGATATGACGATTCGTCAGCAAGGGGCCGTACCAGCGCGCGACGAGTTCGTTCGGCAGCCGCCGCTTCGTCATGCCGCCGAGCGAGGTCTGCATCCGGGCGAGAGCGGGGAACCGGAAGGACTGCAGGAGGAGGAAGGTTCCACCGGGGATCTTCGAGGTCACGGACAGGATCCGGCCCTGGATGCCGGGCGGGTAGTTGTCCAGGGCCTCGCAGGAGGTCAGGACGAGCCGGGCGATGCGGTCGTCCCGGACGCCGACGAGGAGTTGGGCCGTTCCGGTGTCGTTCTGCACCAGGGTGACATCGCGCAGGTCCAGACGGTCCATGAACTCCGCCAGGAGACGGGCGACGCCGTGCGCGGAGAGGTCCGCGTCCGGGCGCATCGGACGCCGGTGGCTGCCGAGCGGCAGGACGGGGACCAGGACGCGGAAGTCGGGGCGCAGGGCGCGGACGACGGCGGCCCAGACCGACTCGTCGAAGCCGAGGCCGTGGGCGAGGACCACGGCGGGGCCGTCGCCTCCGGTGTCCTGGTAGTCGATGGTTCCCGCGCTCAGCTCGATCTCCGGCATGTCCACGCCTCCACCCAGGTCACCCGGCCCGGCCGTCGGCCCAGCCGCGGGTCTTCCACTTGATAGAACGTTCTAGTGACAGAATAGGCGCCGACCGCCCCTGGGCAACGGCGGCTCCCCGGAGGTGCCATCCGTGAGCGAAGGCAAGGCCATCAGCACCCATGAGACCCGGCGGCGCATCGTGCACGCCGGCACCGAGCTGTTCCGGCGTGCGGGCTACACCGGCACGGGGATGAAGCAGATCGCCGAGGCGGCCGGTGCGCCCTTCGGCTCGATCTACCACTTCTTCCCCCGCGGGAAGGCCCAGTTGGCCGAGGAGGTCGTCCGCACCTCGGGCGCCGTCTATCTGGAGCTCATCAGCGCGCTCATGTCGCCGTACGAGGACCTGGTGGCGGCCACCTCCGACGCCTTCGCGGCGGCGGCCGGCACCCTCGCCGAGCTGGACTTCGCCGACCCGTGCCCCATCGCGACGGTCGCGCTGGAGGTCGCGAGCACCAACGAGCCGCTGCGGCAGGCCACTTCGGAGGTGTTCGACAGCTGGATCGACCGTCTGGCCGCCTACTACGCCGGGGGCGGCATCCCCGAGCCGGCCGCCCGGGAGACGGCCGGCTCGGTCATCGCCCTGCTGGAGGGCGCCTTCATGCTCGGGCGGGCGGCGCGCAGCACCGCACCGGTGCTGGCCGCGGGCACGGCCGCCGCCGCGATCGTACGAGCGGCGCTGGCCGGGGAGTGAAGGGGCCGGCGCCGGCTCTCAGGTCTGCCGGTGGGTTCGGTAGAGGTCGCGGAGCAGGGCGATCTCGGCTCCGTGGTGCAGTACTTCCTGGTTGACCCACCACACGATGTCGAGGAAGGGCTCCTCGGCGTCGCTGCCGTAGGGGTAGGCGCAGTACCCCACCGTGTCCAGGGCCGTGTCGTCGGCGCTCAGCAGTGCCCGCCGCCAGGCGGCGGCGCCGGTCCGCAGGGCCGCGACCGCTTCGGCGGCCGCGCCGCTGACGGGATACGCCTCCCGGGTCGCCGAGCGGGTGCCGGCGGTGTGGTCGGCGCGCAGGGCCAGCATCTCGGCCAGGTGGCTCAGCCGCCAGGCGAGCGTCGTCACGGGCGGCGGCCACGGATGCGGATACGGTGCGGCGTCCCGGCCCCACGGGCCGGCGCCGGCCAGGAAGGTGGCCCGTGGCCCCGGCCCGTCCGCGCGTCGTCTCACCGTCCAGCAGCCGGGGACCGGCGCCCAGAAGTACTCGTCGTCGGTCAGGGACTCGACCCTGGTCCCGGTGCCGTCGCCGCTGTCCATGGCGGGCCCGGTCAGCCGGCGCAGGAGCCGCTCGCACGCGAAGTCGAACTGGGCCAGCAACGGGCGCAGCCGGGGCGGTGCTGTCGTCATCGGACACTCCTGGGGACGAGGACCGGTGTCTGCCGGGCCTGCCGGTGCGAAGGGCTGCCGACGGACGAGCCTGGCACAGCCGGCCCGCACACGCGCCCCGGTTTTCCGGCGCCGCGGCGGTCAGCCCCGGGCCGCGTACCGGTCGGTCGCCGCGATCAGCGCCTCCGCCATGCCCGGCGCCCCGCTGTCGTGTCCCGTGTCGTCGACGATCACCAACTCGCTGTCGGGCCAGGCCTGTCGGAGCCGCCAGACGATGCCGAGGAGGTTGCCCAGGTCGAGGCTGCCCTGCACAAGGGTGCCGGGGATCCCCTTGAGCAGAGGCGCGTCGCGCAGTACCACGCCCTCGTCGCCGGCCTCGCCCAGGAAGTGGCCGTTGCCCCAGTAGTGGGTGACGGTGCGGGCGAAGCCCATGCGGAAGACGGGGTCCTCGTAGCGGGCGACCGAGCGCGGGGGCGCCGGGATCGTGGCCGTCTCCCAGTCGGTCCAGGCCCGCGCGGCCCGCTCCCGCACCTCGGGGTCGGGGGATTCGAGGAGCCTGTTGCAGGCAGCGGCGAGGTTCCCGCCCCGTTCGCCGGCCGGCAGCGCGCAGCAGAACCGTTCGAAGGCCTCCGGGAAGATCCGGCCCAGCCCCCTGGTCAGCAACTCGACTTCGGCGTCCGACCCGGTGGCGACGCCCGTGAGGACCAGTTCGGAGACGACGCCCGGATGGGTCTGCGCGTAGCGCAGCGCGAGCACGGACCCCCAGGACACGCCCCATACCAGCCATCGTTCGATGCCCAGGTGGGCGCGCAGCAGTTCCAGGTCGGCCATGAGGTGCGCCGTGGTGTTGACGCTCATGTCGGTGTCGTGACGGCTCGCGTGCGGGGTGGACCGGCCGCAGCCGCGCTGGTCGAGCAGGACGATCCGATAGGCGGCCGGGTCGAACAGGCGCCGGGGGTAAGGGGTGCAGCCGGATCCCGGTCCGCCGTGCAGGACGACGGCGGGTTTGCCGTCCGGATTGCCACAGGTCTCCCAGTGGACGTGGTTGCCGTCGCCCACGTCGAGCATGCCGTGCGCGTACGGTTCGAGTTCCGGGTAGAGGGCCATCCGGGCACCGTACCGACTCCCTCGCCCTGCGTCCCCCGCCCCGTCCCACCTGCCGCGTGTGTCCTCTGGCGGGAAACCACCAGGGAAATGTCCGTGATCCGTAACAACTGGATCCACGTTTGAACCCCCTCGCAAACCCTGCCGTCCTGACAGGTGCACAGAACACGGGGTGCACACGACTTATCGGACACGGCACAGATCGGGGCGGGACATGGCGCGGCACAGCGGGCGGGGATGGTACGGCCGGGTGACAGCGGCGGCGGTCGGCGTCACGGCGGTGGCGGCCGCCGCGTCGGTGTGGACCGCGCAGGCCAACCAGTCGAGGGGCGAGGGCGACTCACCCCGTGCGGGCGTCTCGGCCCCGCTCGCCCAAGGCACCGCCCCGAAGGCCGCGCCCGCATCCGTGTCCGCCGACATCGCGCACGACTCGGACGGGGGCGCGCACGCGGTGAACATCACCATCGACGACGGGCCGGACCCGGTCTGGACCCCGCAGGTGCTGGACCTTCTGCGCGCGGGCGGCGTCAAGGCGACGTTCTGCATGATCGGCCCGCAGGCCCAGGCGCATCCCGACCTGGTCCGCCAGGTGGTGGCGGCCGGACACCGGCTGTGCGACCACACGGTGTCGCACGACACCACGATGGACAAGAAGTCCGAGGCCTACCAGTCGCAGCAGATACTCCAGGCCGAGGAGCAGATCACCAAGGCCTCCGGTGGTGTACGGCCGTTGTACTACCGGGCTCCGGGCGGGGCCTTCACCCCGTACAGCCGGCAGCTGGCGGCCTCGCACGGGATGCGTCCGCTCGGCTGGAACGTGGACTCCAAGGACTTCGAGCGGCCGGGCACCGCCGCCATACTCGCCACGGTGAAGCGCGAGCTGCACCTGGGACCCACGCTCCTCTTCCACGACGCGGGCGGCGACCGCTCGCAGACCGTGGCCGCGCTGCGCACCCTGCTGCCGTGGCTCAAGCAGCAGGGCTACACCTTCGGTTTCCCGGTGCGCTGAACCGGCCGCCGCCCTGGGGCAAGGGCCGGTCGGCGACCTGGTCAGGGGCTCGCCACGGACCACGTGCCGGTGAACCCAGGGAGAATTTTCGGCCACCAACAGCCACCAACACCTTTGGACGGGTGTTCGGATCCGGAGCGCCGCCTACCATGAGGCCGTTGCGTACGTCGTTCCGGAAAGGCTCGCCATGCCGTTGCCTCGCCTCGGCACGCGGTCCGTTCGTCCCCGGACGGCTCCCGCGGTGTTCGTCGTCCTCGCCGTGGCCCTCGGGGGCACCCTGCTGGCGTACTCGCCGGAGGGGCCACGGCCCGGCCGGGCCGCCGGCGCCCCGTCGGGCCACATCGTCATCGACGTCTCCGAGAGCCACTGCGGCAGTGGCTGGACCCGGCCCGAGCCCGGGGTGCGGACCTTCGATCTGCACAACTCCTCCGACGGCGCCGCCGAGGTCTATCTGGAGGACCCGGGCACCCAGGCGGTGTACGGCGAGGTGGAGGGCATAGGGCCCGGCACGACACGGGAGCTGACCGTCCGGCTGGGCACGGGGGCGTACGCCTTCAAGTGCGTGCCCGACGACGCCGACGCGGTCACCGGACCCACCGTGCACCTGACCGGCGGCACACGCGGCCCCGGTGCCGCGCCCGTCACGGTGCACGACCTGATCCCGCCCGCCCTCGCCTACCAGAAGTGGGTCGGCGGCGGCCTGGACGACGTCGTCCGGCTGACGGCGCGGCTCAAGGACGCCGTCGACCGGGGGGACCTCGCGGCCGCCCGGACGGCCTGGCTGCCGGCCCACCTCCAGTACGAGCGGCTCGGTGCGGCGTACGACGCCTTCGGGGACGCGGACGGCGCGATCAACGGCACCGACGCCGGCCTGGCCGACGGGGTGCGCGACAAGGACTTCGCCGGGTTCCACCGGATCGAGTACGGGCTGTGGCACGGCGAGTCGACCGCCGGGCTGCGCGCTCCTGCCGAGGCCCTGGTGAAGGCGGTGACCGGGCTGCGGGACAGCTGGTCGCAGACCCGGATGGACCCCGCCCAGCTGGGTCTGCGCGCGCACGAGATCCTGGAGAACACCGTGCAGTTCGAGCTGACCGGCCGCACCGACTACGGCAGCGGCAGCAACCTCGCCACCGCCCGCGCCAACCTGGACGGCACCCGTGCGGTGCTGTCCCGGCTGCGCCCGCTGCTCACCACCCGGTACGCCGATCTGCCGGGCCTGGACAAGGAGTTGGACCGTGCCCAGCACACCCTCGACGGCTTCCGGCACGGCGACGGCTGGACCCCGCTCGACGCACTGAGCCGCGCCCGGCGGGAGCAGGCCGACTCGGTGCTCGGCGGCCTGGTGGAGAAGCTGGCCTCGGTGGCCACCCTGTGCGACCCGCGGAGGACCGTGTGAACAGCGCCGAACGACCCGACGGCCTGGCCCGGCGCGGCTTCCTTCGCGGTGCCGCCCTGGCCGGCGCCGGCCTCGCCACCAGCGCCGCCGCCCCCACCGCCCCCACCGCCACCGAGCCGGGCACCACGGATTCCGTCGTCCCCTTCCACGGCGTCCACCAGGCCTCGGCGATCGCGGCCCCGCGCCGCACCAGCGTGTTCGCCTCCCTCGATGTGACCGCCGAGAGCCGTGCGGACCTCGCCGACCTGCTGCGCACGCTGACCGAGCGGGCCCGCTTCCTGACCTCCGGCGGGATACCGGCCCCGGCCGGCATCACCGCCCCGCCCGCCGACTCGGGCGTCCTCGGCGACCGCCTGCCCTCCGGCCGACTGGCCGTCACCGTGGGCGTCGGCGCCTCGCTGTTCGACGACCGGTTCGGACTGGCCGCGCTGCGGCCCCGCCGGCTGACCGCCATGCCCGAGTTCCCGGACGACGACCTCCAGGCGGACTGGTGCCACGGCGACCTCAGCCTCCAACTGCACGCCGACGAGCCGGACACCACCCTTCACGCCCTGCGTGACATCGCCCGGCACACCCGGGGCGCCGTGCAGGTCCGCTGGCGGCTGGACGGCTTCGCCAGCCCGCCCCGGCCCTCCGGGACTCCGCGCAATCTCATGGGGTTCAGGGACGGCACCGCCAACCCGGACACCGCGAGCGCCCGCGAGATGGACCGGCTGGTGTGGGTGGCCAAGGGCATGGGCGAGCCGGACTGGGCGGTCGGCGGCAGCTATCAGGTCGTACGGCTGATCCGGATGCTGGTGGAGTTCTGGGACCGGGTCTCGCTCAGTGAACAGGAGCGGATGTTCGGCCGCGCCCGCTCCTCCGGCGCACCGCTGGACGGCGACCACGAGCACGACACGCCGAAGTACACCGATGACCCCAAGGGCGATGTCATCCCGCTGGACGCGCATATCCGGCTCGCCAACCCGCGCACCTCCGCCACGGCCGACCAGCGCCTGCTGCGCCGCGCGTACAACTACGACCGGGGCATGGACGCCAACGGCAACCTGGACATGGGCCTGTTGTTCTGCGCCTACCAGCAGGATGTGAAGCGGCAGTTCGAAACGGTGCAGCACCGGCTCGCCGGTGAGCCGCTGACGGACTACATCAGCCCCTTCGGCGGCGGCTACTTCTTCGCGCTGCCCGGCGTCCGGGACGCCGAGGACTGGTACGGGCGTGCCCTGTTCGGCTGAACCTGTCCGGACAACTGCTCACCCGAAAGTGTCAATACATCGTCAAGAATTGACCCAGGATCCCTGACTCGGTGTTCATCTGCACGCCATCATGGCTCCGCCGACGCGCCCCGCAACGGGCGCAGCATCCGTGCTCGTACGACGCACAGACGTTCTGTCCGGAGGGGTAGACCACCATGGCAAGCAGAGGAAGACAAGCCGCGATGCGGAGCCTGGGCGCACTGGCGGGGGCCGCCGCGCTCACCGTGCTCGGCAGCAACGCGCCCGGCTGGGCGGCCGCGCCCGCCACGGCGCAGGGCGGGCACTCCTCGACCGCGACGCCGATCAAGCACGTCGTCGTTCTCTTCGACGAGAACATCTCCTTCGACCACTACTTCGCCACGTACCCGAAGGCGGCGAACACCGACGGCACGAAGTTCACCGCGTCGAAGAACACCCCGAAGGACATCGACACCCTCGCGCACGCGGGTCTGCTGAAGCACAACCCGAACCAGTACGCGCCCAAGCGGCTCGCTCCGTCGCAGGCGATGACCTGCGACCAGAACCACTCCTACGGCGCCGAGCAGTACGCCTACAACGGTGGCAAGGCCGACCAGTTCGTGCAGAACACCGAGGTCGACAAGTGCAGCGGCGGCCTGTTCGGTGAGCCCGGTCTGGCGATGGACTACTACGACGGCAACACCGTCACCGCGCTGTGGAACTACGCCCAGCACTACTCCCTGAGCGACCGCGCCTACAGCTCGGTGTACGGTCCCTCGACGCCCGGCGCGCTCAACCTGATCTCCGGTCAGACGCACGGCGCCGTATCGGTGGACCCGGCCACGGGCAAGCAGACCGCGAAGCCGGACCCGTACGCGATCCAGTCGCCCGACGCCAACGGTGTCGGCACGGTGATCAACGACCCCGACCCCGCGTTCGACGACTGCTCCGGCAAGGACCACACCAGCACCAACGCGCTGGCCTCGCTGCAGGGCAAGAACATCGGTGACCTGCTCAACGCCAAGAAGGTCTCCTGGGGCTGGTTCCAGGGCGGCTTCCGTCCGTCGACCGCCTGGGACGGCAAGTCCGGCTCGTACGCCAAGTGCGACACCGCGCACACCAACGTGGGCGGCGCGTCCGTGACGGACTACAGCCCGCACCACAACCCGTTCTCGTACTACAAGTCGACGGCGAACCCGCACCACCTGGCGCCGAAGTCCGTGTCCGAGATCGGCCACAGCGGTCAGGCCAACCACAACTACGACCTGACCGACTTCTCCGCCGCGCTGAAGGCGGGCAAGCTGCCGGCCGTCAGCTACGTCAAGGCCGGTGAGTACCAGGACGGCCACGCGGGCTACTCCGACCCCACCGACGAGCAGCACTTCCTGGTGCAGCAGATCAACGCGATCCAGAGCTCGCCGCAGTGGAAGTCCACCGCGATCGTCCTCGCCTACGACGACTCCGACGGCTGGTACGACCACGCCTACGTCACGCCGAAGAACGGTTCGGCGGACACCGCGACCGGTTCCAACGGCAAGGCCACCGACAGCCCGGCCTGCCAGAAGGGCCCGAAGGCGTCCGGTGGTTACGCGGACCGCTGCGGCCCGGGTACCCGCCAGCCGCTGCTCGTCGTCTCGCCGTTCAGCAAGGTGAACAAGGTCGACCACACGCTGACGAACCAGGCGTCGATCACCCGGTTCATCGAGGACAACTGGCGTACCGGACGGGTCGGTGACCACTCCTTCGACGCGACGGCCGGCTCGCTGTCGGGCATGTTCGACTTCCGGCACCCGAACAACAAGCAGGTGCTGCTGAACGCCGACGGCTCGGTCCAGCACGTCGGCCCGATCAAGCACGTCGACCCGGTGTCCACGAGCATCACCGGCGGCGCCATGCAGAACACGGCCGCGACGACCGACGCCTCCGGCTTCCCGACCCTGCCGGTCGGCCTCGGCGTGGGTGCCCTGCTGGCCGCGGGTGCGACCGGCACGTACCTGACGATGCGCCGCAAGCAGCGCGCCTGATCCTCCCCGCAAGGAACGCGCCCCCCGGCCCACGGCCGGGGGGCGCGTCTGTGCCGCTCGCGCTCGGCTGAACGGGAAAAGGGCTGGCCGGTGCCCGGTCGCGATGGTGAGATGGCGCGATGCGCCATGAGGGTTCGATCGTCGTGGACCGCGGCACCTACCAGTACGCGCCGACCCCGTGGGAACAGCGGGCGTGGCGGGACGCGGCGCTCGGCTGGGTGGCCGGGCGGCTCGCCGCGCTCGGCCTGCGCGGGGGCGGTGACCTGAGTGTGCGGCTGCGGCCGTGGTCCGTGCTGGTGCGGGTGCCCGTCGAGGGGCGGGACGCCGTCTGGTTCAAGGCGAACCCGCCGGCCGGCTCCTTCGAGGGCCCGTTGACCGCCGCGCTGGCCCGCTGGGTGCCGGAGCAGGTGCTTCAGCCGCTGGCCGTCGACGCCGAGCGCGCATGGATGCTGCTCCCCGACGGAGGCGAGTTGTTCCGCTCCGTGCTCGCGCGCGCACCGGTGGAGCCGGGGACCTGGGAGGAGATGCTGCGGCAGTACGCGAGCGTGCAGCGGGCCGTGACCGGGCATCGGCACGAGATCGAGCGGCTCGGCGTGCCCTGCGTCCGGACCCTCGGTCTGCCCGAGGCGTTCGACAGACTGCTCATGGACAACACCGCACTGGACGCGGGGGACCACGCCCGGCTGGAGCGGCTGCGGCCGCGTCTCGCGGACTGGTGCGCCGAACTGGCGGCCGCGGGCGTCGAGGACACCCTGGACCACGCGGACCTGCACGACGGCCAGCTGTTCCACCCGGCACCGGGCCGGTTCACCTTCTTCGACTGGGGCGACGCGGCCGTCACCCACCCGTTCTGCAGCCTGCGGATCCCCGCCGAGAAGGCCCGCGCACGCTACGGCCCGCAGGTTCTGGCCCGCCTCCTCGACGCCTATCTTGAGCCCTGGACGGGGCCCGGCCGCACGGCGGCGGACCTGCGGCGCGCCGCACGCCTGGCCTGGCGCCTGAGCGCCCTGGGCCGCGCCGCCTCCTGGGGCCGCACGTTTCCCCACCCGCCGGGACCGGCCCCGGGCGACGGGCACAGCGCCGCGTCCCTCCTGGAGATCCTCAACGACCCGCCGTTCTGAGGGGGTCGGGGCCGTGGGGCCGGCGGACGCTCTTCCCCCGGTATCCGCGGTGGCCTGTGCGGTGCCGTCCGGCGGACACTGGGCCCATGACCTCACCGAGCCCGGTGAGCCGTGCGGATGCGCCCGCCGCTTCGCCGCCCGGCCGCCGTACCGTGCTGGGCGCCTTCGCCGCGGCCGCGCTCGGCGCGGCCGGCTGCTCCGGTCGTGCGGCACCGGCCGGGCATCCACGTCAGAGCGCCCCGACCCGCGGCGGATCGCCGTCGCCCTCCCCCGGTCTGCCGCGCACCACGCCGTGGCGACCGACGGCAGCCGAGGTCCAGCCGGCGGCGAAGCTGCGCGCCGTGCGGCTGGTGGAGGCGATCGGCGCGTGGGGAGCCGGGCACGGCGGTGCGGCGGCGGCACGGGCACGGGTCGCGGCGCTCGGGCTGCCGACCGCTCTCGTGGACCGGGCGGAGCCGCTGCTGCCGCCGGCCGACGAGGCGGCGCTGCAGGTCGTGGACGCGCAGTACGGCGGGATTCTGTCGCGGTCGGCCAGTGTGCTGGTGGTGTGCCGGCAGTGGACCCGCGGCGCCGGGACGACGCGGGCGGGCGGCACGACGGTCGATGTGCGCCTCTCCCGGTCGGGGTCCGCCTGGACGGTCGGCGCGCTGTATCCGGCGCGTCCCGGGCCGGCCGTCCGGTCGCCGGCGCCGGACGTCCGGGCCGTGCTGTCCGACGAGCGGATCGTGCTGCCGCCCGCCGCCGTGGCGGACCTGCGCAGCGGTCAGGTGCACACCGGCGTGGCCAGGGCGATGCTCGCCCTGGCGCGGACGTACCGGCTGGAGGTGAGCGTCGTACGCTCCGGGCATCCGCTGGACGTGTTCGGTACGAGCCGGCCCAGCGACCATCCGCGCGGCCGTGCCTTCGACGTGTGGCGGATCGACGGTCACGCGGTCGTCGACCCGGCGACGTCTCGTGGTCTGATCGAGCGGTTCATGCGGGACGCGGCGGCCGCCGGGTCGTACAACGTGGGCGGGCCCGTGCTGCTCCCGGGCGGCGGCCCGGGCCAGTTCTTCAGCGACGCCACCCATCACGACCATGTGCACGCCGGCTTCCGCGGCTGAGCCGGTCAGTCCGTCGTCGCGTGCTGTCCTCCCGACCGCAGGTGCTCCCTGCGGGCGTTGTTGTAGATCCGCAGGAGATGCTTGGCGACGGCACAGGCCGCGCCGTCGGCATGGCACTGACGGCACGTCCGCATGTGCTGGTCATAGGTGAGGCGCGCGTTTTCCAACGCGTCGGTGAGAGAAGACATGGTGATCTCCGGGCCGGGCGCGTCCTGGGACAGCGCCTAGTTGACTGACTGGTACACCCAGAGCCCAAGGTGATCATGTTACTTGCGGTACTGGGAAACTCGTCCGTCCGGCTAAGATCGACAGTGGCATCGCGTGCCGGTCACCGGCTGGGTGAGGCATGGAGGTGCCGGGACATGACAGGAGGATTCCTTGTCAGTCGAGTTGAACCACACCATCGTCCACGCCCGGAACAACCGGGAGTCCGCGGACTTCTTCACCGAACTGCTCGGTCTTGAGCCCGCCAAGGAGTGGGGCCCGTTCGTCGCGGTCACCCTCAGTAACGGAATCACGCTGGACTACGCCACCGCCCCCGAGGACCGGATCACGCCACAGCACTACGCGTTCCTGGTCTCCGAGGAGGAGTTCGACGGCGCGTACCGCCGGATCGTCGAGCGCGGCATGCAGCACTGGGCCGACCCGCACCAGACACAGCCCGGCACGATCAACCACAACGACGGTGGCCGCGGCGTGTACTTCCTGGACCCGGCGGGCCATGCCCTGGAACTGATCACCGTCCCCTACGGCGGATGGCCGTTGTAACCGGGTGACCGCGCCCCCCTGAGACAGTGCGGAAGCGGCTTCGGGCGGGACGCCACCGTGCGTGGTGTCCCGCCCGAAGGGTGTCGTGCGCCGGCCATGCCGCCCTTACGGCGTCACGACCTTGCCGCCGAAGGTCACCACGAGATGACCGTCCGAGGCGAAGGACCAGCCGAGGGCCCCGGAGTACGCGGAGCAGCGGGAGCCGTTGGTGCCGGTCCAGGTGCCGGAACACCGAAGTTCCCTTGTCGAAGGCGAAGTCGCGATCGGTGTTGTCGACGCTCACGTTGTGGGAGACGGCCATCGTGCCGGGGTTGCTGTTGTAGGTGAAACCGTGATGGCCGTTCCTGTAGGCGATGTCGTGCCGCACGAGGTGATTGACCGCGATGTCGTCGCCGCCGAGCTTGTAGCCGTTGCGGTCGCCGTTCTTGTTCTGGGTGCCGTCGCTCAGCGTCCCGTTGCCGTACGACAGCGCGTACTCGATGGCCACCGGTCCGATGGCGCCCGTGTCGGTCTTGGTGTAGAGGTCCCAGCCGTCGTCGATGTTGTTGTGGGAGACGTCGTAGCGGAAGACGTTCCCGGTGCCCGTGGTGAGCTTCGAGGCGAACCCGTCGGCGTTCTCGCCGGTGGAGTCCTTGGTGTCGTGCGACTCCGAGCTGACGACCAGGTTGTTCGAGGGCCACTGGCTGCTCGGTGCGCCGGAGGAGATCCGGCCGAGCTGCAGTCCGGTGTCCCGGTTGTACGCCGTCACCACCCGCTCGATGACGTTGTTGCTGCCTGCGACATAGATGCCGTTGTCCGCGGCGTGCTCGACGGTGAGGCCGTACAGGTGCCAGTAGTCCGCGTTGAGCTGGATCCCCCGGTTCGACGAACTCTCGCTCTGGCCGGAGAAGTTCAGGACCGGGCTCTCGCCGGGGTAGGCGGAGAGGGTGGTGCGGGCGCGCTGTCGCTGCCGCTCGGTGACACGTACAGCACGGTGGCCGCGGCGGCCTGTGCCGAGGTGCCGGACAGCGCGCAGAGCGTGCCGGCGAGCAGACCGGCGCATGCGATGGCTGATCTCAGGTGCATGGGCTTGTCTCCAGTCGTGGCATGGTGACAGCAGAGGGAAAGCGCTTTCCCTCCTGATTGCCAACCGACCGTAGAGAGCCGACATGGGCACGTCAATGCTCGCGTACATGATTCTCATTCAGAACAGTGAATAGCGCGGGAGGTGTTCACTCCCCCGGCGCCAGGACGCGGGCCACGATGCGGGCCGCCTCCGCGACGAGCGCGTCGTCCGCCGTCCCGTCCTGGGCGGCCTGAGCCGACAGCACGGTCAGCAGGACCGGCGTCCCACGCGTCGTCCAGGCCACGCCGATGTCGTTGGCGGTGCCGTAGTCACCGGTGCCGGTCTTGTCCGCCAGTACCCAGCCGTGCGGCAGTCCGGCGCCGAACCGCGCGGCGCTGGTGGTGTTGCCTTTCAGCCAGGTGACGAGCCGTTCCCGGGCGGGGCGGGCGAGCGCGCGGCCCAGGGTCAGCCGCGCGAAGCCACGCCCGAGCGCCTCGGGAGTCGTGGTGTCGCGCGGGTCGCCGGGGATCGCGGTGTTCAGCTCCGGCTCCCACCGGTCGAGCCGGCTCGTGCCGTCGCCGAGCGAGCGCAGGAAGCGGGTCAGTCCGGCGGGGCCGCCGATCTGGCGCAGCAGCAGATTGCCCGCCGCGTTGTCGCTGTACTGGATCGCCGCGGCGCACAGGTCCGCCACCGTCATGCCGGTGGCCACGTGCTCCTCGGTGCGCGGCGAGTGGGGCAGGATGTCGTGCGGCGGGTAGTGGATCACCGTGTCCAGAGGTGTACGGCCGCCGTGGCCGCGCAGGATCGCCGCCGCGGCGAACGCCTTGAACGTGGAACACATCGCGAACCGCTCCCCCGCCCGGTGGGACACGGTCCGCCCGGTGCGGACGTTGCGCGCGTACACGCCGAGCCGCGCGCCGTGCCGCCGCTCCAGCGCGGCCAACTCGGTCTCGGCTCCCCGCTGTTCGGCCTTCGAGGCCGCCGACGCGGTGGACGCCGAGAGCGTGCCGGCCGCGACGGCCGCGGTGGTGGCGAGGCCCGCCCTGAGCAGTCCGCGCCGGGCCGGAGAAGTGGGGTGAGGGGGGCGGGTCATGGGCACAGTCCTCCGGTCGTTTCGATGCGTGGCATGTGGATCTTCGGCCTGGACAGCGAAGCACCCCGGCGCCATTCATGTCCAAGAGGGAACTTTGAACATCCCATGCCTTATTGATATGAGTGCGGGATGGATCTGCTCGCGCATCTGGAGGCGTACGTCGCGACGGCCGACGAGACGAGCTTCTCCCGGGCCGCCGACCGGCTCGGCATCGCCCAGCCGCTGCTCAGCCGCCGCGTCAAGACTCTGGAGGAGCATTTCGGCGGCCTGTTGTTCGACCGTTCGCGGCGGCAGATCACGACCACGGAGCTGGGGGTGCTGCTGCTTCCGTACGCGCGCGACGTACTGGACCGGGCGCAGCGGCTGCGGCAGGCCGCCGGTGCGGACGGGCGGACGCGGACGCGGACCGTCGGCGTGCCCGCGCACTGCGCCCCGGCGGCACTGGCCCGCGCGATCCGCGCCGCCGCCGAGCACGGGATCACCCTCGGCATGTGTGAACTGCCGCCCCTGGACAGGGATTCCGGGCTGGCCGACGGCTCGCTCGCCTACGCCCTGGTGCGGGTTCCCGCGGAGCGGGGCGCGTATCGGGTGCCGCTGGGCCTGGCGTCCGCGGCGGAGCCGGAGGCGGCGGACGGGCAGCGGGCTTTGGTGCTCGCCGGCGCACGGCGCGCGGTCCGGTTCGAGGACCTGCGGCCCCGTCGCGGCCGCGGCGCCGGGTCCGCCGCCGTACTGCCGGTGCTGACGCTGCCGGAGGATCAGGTGCCCGCTCATGAGGACCGGCTGGAGCGTGCGGCGGCCCGGGCCGGGCTGCCCCCGGCCCGGTTCCGGCCGGCCGGGTCGGCGGCCGGCGCACTGGCCGAGACGCTGGCCGGGCGGGCCCTGCTGCTGTGCGCCGAGCCGTTCGCCCGGCAGCACGGGGCGCGATGGGCGCCCCTGGGCGACCGGTCACTGCACCGGGGGTACGACGTGCGCGCCGCCCCGGACCGGACGGGTTCCGCGGAGGTGCCGCACTGGCTGGTACCGCTGCTGGCGTCGGCCGTGGGAGCCGCCCGTGGGCCGGCCGCGGCACGCTCCGGGACCGGCGCGGAGGATGCGGCGGCACGGCTGGCGGCACGCGGATGAGCGCGGCGCAGGCGCACCGCCCGGTCCACGTCGGGGACGACGGCGCGCTCCGGGACGTCGCCGAGGCGATCTCCGCAAACTGGGCGGCCCTCGGCGTGCGTGGCTCCTTCCTCGCCCGGAATCTCGACACGGGCGAGCAACTCGGCTTTGATGTTGAGGAGTTGATGCCGCTCGCGTCCGTGGCGAAGGTGCCGCTGGCCCTCGTCGTACTGGACCGGATCGCGGCCGGGGACCTCGACCCGGCGACCCCTGTGACGGTCGACCCGGCGCGCAGCAGCGTCGGTCCCACCGGGCTCGCGGCGTTCCGGCACCCGGCCACCGTGGCCGTCGGCGATCTGCTGGTGCTGATGCTGTCGGTGAGCGACAACGCGGCGGCGGACACCCTGCTCGGTCTGGTGCCGGTGGCGGTGGTGGACGCACGGTTGCGCGCCTGGGGGTGCGGGGAGATCAGGCTGCGGCACCGGATGAACCACATGTACGAGTGCGCCGCCGGTGCCGCCGGCAACGACTTCTCGCTCGCGCTGGAACTGGCCCTCCGCGACGAACGGACGGGCCGGCACACCATCGAGACCCTGGACCCGGCGTACGCCAACGCCGGCTCGGCCGTTGCGCTCGTCGAGCTGCTGCGGCGGGTGTGGTGCGACGAGATCTCCGTTCCGTCGGCCACGGCGGAGCTGCGGCGGCTGATGGGGCTGCAGGTCTTCACCCAGCGGCTGGCGAGCGAACTACGGGCGGACACGCTGCGGTGGAGCGGCAAGACGGGCACGTTTCTGCATCTGCGGCACGAGATCGGCGTGGTGGAGGCGGAGTCCGGCGACCGGGTGGCCGTAGCCGCGCTGACCCGGGCTGATCGCCGCGCGGGGCTTGCGCCGGATGTCGACCTGGCGATCGGGGCGGCGGGGCGGGAGGCGTTCGAGGTTCTGCGCCGGTGAAGGGGGCGTTCGCGTCGGCGCCGAGGGGGTTGCGGTCGTCGTACGGCCGCGGGTGCGTTGTGGCGGGTCGCGGGTTCCCCGCGCCCCTGGGCAGCCGGCGGCGCGCGGCAGGTGCGCATGCCCTCAGGGCAGCAGGCGTTGTTCCTTTGCCACGGCTACCGCGCCGGCTCGGGTGTCCACGCCGAGTTTGTCGTAGATGCGGCGCAGATGGGTCTTGACCGTGGCCTCGCTGATGTAGAGGGCGCGGGCGATGGCGTGGTTGGGCAGGCCCTGGGCGAGGTGGGCGAGGATGTCGCGTTCGCGTGGGGTGAGGGTGGGGCGCGGGTTGCGCAGGCGGGACATGACGCGGTCGGCGACCGGCGGGGAGAGCGCCGGGCGGCCCTGGGCGGCGGCGTGGATCGCGGTGAAGAGGTCCTCGGCGCGTTCCGCCTTCAGGAGGTAGCCGGTGGCACCGGCCTCGACGGCCCGGGTGACGTCGGCGTCGGTGTCGTAGGTGGTCAGGACCAGCACATGGGGGGCGGGTTCGAGGGAGCGCAGCCGACGGGTGGTCTCCACGCCGTCGATTCCGGCGCCCAGCTGGAGATCCATCAGGACGACGTCCGGGGCGGTCCTGCGGGCCAGCGCGAGGGCCTCCTCACCGCTGCCGGCCTCGCCGACGACCTCGATGCCGGGCGCGCTGTGCAGCAGGGCGAGCAGGCCGGCGCGTACGACGGCGTGGTCGTCGCAGACGAGGATGCGGATCGGGCTGCGGCCGGGCGGCCCGGGCGGATGGGTCATTGGGGCTCCAGGGGGATCGCCGCCGACAGGGCGGTGCCCTCGCCCGGTGCCGACTCGACGGTGAGGGTGCCGCCCAGCTGGCGCAGTCGGGCGCGGATGGCGGGCAGACCGTGGCCGCGCGAGGCGCCCGCGGGGGCCTCGGGGGCGGCCGGTGTGCGGGGGTCGAAGCCCCGACCGTCGTCCGTGACGTCCAGCACGATCTGGTCGTCCAGGCAGGTCAGGGTGAGGATGGCGGTCGTGGCGGCGGCGTGCTCGCGGACGTTGGCGAGGGCGCCCTGCGCGATGCGCAGCAGGGCCGACTCCACGGGTGCGGGCAGCGGATCGGGCGGAGTGCCCTCGGTGTGGACGCGGACGGTGAGCGTGGGGGTGGTCTCGCGCTCGGCGACGGCGCGCAGGGCCTGGAGCAGGCCACCGCCCTCCGCGAGGTCGGCCGGGGTCAGATCGTGGACGAAACGGCGGGCCTCGGCGAGGCTGCGCTCGGCGATCGCGGCGGCGCTGCGGACATGGTCGCGTGCGGTGCCGGGAGCGGTGTCCCACAGCCGGTCCGCGGCCTGGAGCAGCATCCGCTGGCTGGACAGGCCCTGGGCGAGGGTGTCGTGGATCTCCCGGGCGAGCCGTTCGCGTTCGGCGAGGGTGCCCTCGCGGCGCTCGGTGGCGGCGAGGTCGCGCCGGGTGCGCACCAGATCGTCGATCAGGGCGTCCCGGCGGGCCGCCTGGCGCTGCATGACGACGAACACCGTGGTGGCGACGGCGGCGACGGCCGGCGGTGCGACCAGCACATTGGGGTCGGGCCAGCCGGCGAGACCGAGCTGGGCGGCCACGGCGAGCGCCGTCAGCAGCGCCACCAGCGCGATCGCGGCGCGCGGCGGGAGGGTGCGCAGGCCTGTGTAGAACAGCGGGACCGCGCACCAGGCGAAGCTCGGGGCCAGGACGACGAGCAGTGCCCAGGCCGCGACGACGAGACCGAGCCAGGTCAGCCGGCGTGGGCCGGGCCGGGTGCCGACCGCGGGACCGAGGACGTAGAGCACGGCGAGCAGCGCGGTGAGGGCGATGATCCAGGGGGTGTGCGGCCCGCCGGCGTGCCGGGCCAGATAGCGGGCGAGGGACGCGGAGAGCAGCACGAAGAACGCCGTGTGCATGACGACGGTGAGGGCGCGGGTGTCCTCGCGCTCGGGTGCGGGCACCGCTGACACCTCCCTGGCAGCCGCGCTGAACTGGGCAAACACCCTCCATTGTTCCCCGGCCCGAGACACCCGGGGTCATCCGATCGGATGACCCCCAGGGCAACCGGTCCGGCGACGGGAAGCGGGCGGATCCGGGCCCAGGATCGATGGCGGAAGCGACTTCGGAAACGACTTCGGAAGCGACTTCGGCCCGACTCATCCGCACCAGGAAGGTTCCTCGTCATGACCAGCCGCAAGAATCCCGCCCGCCGTGTCCGTGTCCTCGTCGGCGGTGCCGCCCTGGCCCTCGTCGGCGCGGGAGTCGTCGGGACGGTCGCCGCCAACGCCGCCGACTCCACGGGCAGCGCGCCCGCCGCCGCCCCGGTGGCGGCCCGGAGCGGCAACCTCACCCAGAGCACGCATCTCACCCTGGACGCGGCGACGAAGGCGGCGCAGGCCGCCGTGGACGCGGCCGAGAAGGACGGCCGGCAGGTCTCCGTGGCCGTCGTCGACCGCGACGGCAACGCGCTGGTCACCCTGCGCGGGGACGGGGCGGGCCCGCAGTCGTACGAGTCCGCGGAGCGCAAGGCGTTCACCGCCGTGTCCTGGAACGCGCCGACCTCGGAGCTGGCCAAGCGGCTGGAGCAGGCGCCGACCCTCAAGGACATCCCGGGCACGCTGTTCCTCGCGGGCGGCGCGCCGGTGACCGCCCAGGGTGCGCCGGTCGCGGGCATCGGGGTCGCGGGTGCCCCGTCCGGTGATCTGGACGAGCGGTACGCGCAGGCGGGTGCGGCGGCACTGGGACACGTGTCGGGTCGTGATCAGTGAGCGGGTTCTCCCCCCGTTCGCCTTGACCGCGGGACAGGCCCGGCCGGAGGCCGGGCCGCCTTGGATCGATGGCGTCAGGCGGGCTGCGGGGCGGGCGTCGCCGGAGCGGCCGCGACCTTGCGGGTCTCGCGCGCATGATCAGCAGGCCGTGGACCACCCTCGGCGTGGGTGGAGCGGGCGGCCCCGGCCGCCGTCTTCGTCGGGGCCGCCCGCTGGTCGAATGACGGTCAGGAAGGCTTCGCCGCCGAGACCGCGGTCGCGGTGACCGTGTTGTCGCACTCGGCGAACTCACCGTCCGAGAGGGCGACTTGGTGCGCGCCCGAACCGGGCAGTCCGACCACGAGCGTCGGGGAGACGACGGGCTTCGCTCCGGACACGCAGTATCCGTCGGCCTCGCCCTGGACCTGGTGGAAGGTCAGCTTCACCCATGCCTTGCCGCCCGGCGCGAGGGGCACGGCCGACGCGATGCCCGTGGGGGTCACCTTCAGCGGGCTGTTGTGCTCGGGGGAGCCGTTGCCCGCCGTGGCCACCGTAGGGTGGCCCCGCAGGACGCACGTGTGCCCGGAGGTGTTGGTGAACTCGACGATCGCCGCGCCGGTGCCGGTGCCGTCCGGACGGACGGCCGCCTGGTAGGCCGTCGCCGCCACGGCCGTCAACGGGCATGTGGGCGTCGTACCGGCGGGGGTGCCGGACACGGGGGAGGCCGGGGCGCCCGGAGCGGTCGATGTGCCGCCGCCGGCGGGTCTTGAGGCCGACGGGGCCGTGGGTGTGTGGCTCGCGGCGGCGGGGGCGGCGTGCGACGGAGCGGTGGGGGCGGCGTGCGAGGGGGCGGCGGAGACCGGGGCCGGGGAGGACGTCTTGGCCGCCCCGGCGTCGCCGCCCGACGTGCACGCCGTCAGCGACAGTGCGGCGGCGATCACGGCTGTCGCCGACGCGGCGAGGCGGGTGGTGTTGCGGTGGTGCATGGGGTCCCCCGATTCCGGTGTCCATGGCGCGACCGGCTCCGTGCCGGTGCTCACGGTCGGAGACAGAGCGGAAGGACCCAGGGTTTCCGCTGTGGCTCGCCTGTGACGATCGTGGATCACCTGTGACGATTCCGTGAGGGAAGGGTTCTGCCCCGCCCGCAACGACGAGGGCGTCCGGGCCGACCTGTGCGGGTCGGCCCGGACGCCCTCGAAGCGGTGATCAGGTGGTCAGGTGGTCAGGTGGTCACACCAGGTCGTACCGGTCCGCGTTCATGACCTTGACCCACGCGGCGACGAAGTCCTTGACGAACTTCTCCTTCGCGTCGTCGCTGGCGTACACCTCGGCGACGGCACGCAGCTCGGAGTTGGCGCCGAAGACCAGGTCGGCCCGGGTGCCGGTCCACTTGACCGCGCCGGAGGCGTCGCGGGCCTCGAACTCGTCCTGAGCGGAGGAGGTCGACTTCCACTCCGTGTCCAGGTCGAGCAGGTTGACGAAGAAGTCGTTCGTCAGCGCGCCCGGCCGGTCGGTGAGGACGCCCTGCTTGGACCCGTTGTGGTTGGCGCCGAGGACGCGCAGACCGCCGACGAGGACGGTCATCTCGGGCGCGCTCAGCCGGAGCAGATTGGCCTTGTCCACCAGCAGGAACTCGGCCGGCAGACGGTTGCCCTTGCCGACGTAGTTGCGGAAGCCGTCGGCGGCCGGCTCCAGCGCGGCGAACGACTCCACGTCCGTCTGCTCCTGCGTGGCGTCGACACGGCCCGCCGTGAACGGCACCTCGACCGCGACACCGCCGTCCGCGGCCGCCTTCTCGACGGCGGCGGAGCCGGCGAGCACGATCAGGTCGGCCAGCGAGACCTGCTTGCCGCCCTTGGCGTTGAAGGACTCCTGGATGCCTTCCAGAGCGCGCAGCACATGGGCCAGCTCGTCCGGGTTGTTGACCTCCCAGCCGCGCTGCGGCTCCAGGCGGACACGGCCGCCGTTGGCGCCACCGCGCTTGTCGCTGCCGCGGAAGGAGGAGGCGGCCGCCCACGCCGCGGAGACCAGCTGGGAGACCGTGAGGTCCGTGCCGAGGATCTGCTCCTTGAGGGAGGCGATGTCCGCGGCGTCGATCGGCTCACCGGCGCGCCGCGGCAGCGGGTCCTGCCACAGCAGTTCCTCGCTGGGGACCTCGGGGCCGAGGTAGCGGACGACCGGGCCCATGTCGCGGTGCGTCAGCTTGTACCAGGCGCGGGCGAAGGCGTCCGCGAATTCCTGCGGGTTCTCGTAGAAGCGGCGCGAGATCGGCTCGTAGATCGGGTCGAAGCGCAGCGACAGGTCGGTGGTGAGCATCGTCGGGAGGTGCTTCTTCGACGAGTCGAACGCGTCCGGGATGATCGCCTCGGCGTCCTTGGCCACCCACTGGTTCGCGCCGGCCGGGCTCTGGGTCAGCTCGTACTCGTACTCGAAGAGGTTCTTGAAGAAGTTGTTGCTCCACCGCGTCGGCGTCTCGGTCCAGATGACCTCCAGGCCACTGGTGATGGCGTCCTTGCCGACGCCCGTGCCGTGGCTGGACTTCCAGCCGAGGCCCAGCTGCTCCAGCGGGGCGGCCTCGGGGTCCGGGCCGACGCTGTCCGCCGGGCCGGCGCCGTGGGTCTTGCCGAAGGTGTGGCCACCGGCGATGAGGGCGACGGTCTCCTCGTCGTTCATCGCCATACGGCGGAAGGTCTCACGGATGTCGCGGGCGGCGGCGATCGGGTCGGGGTTGCCGTTCGGGCCCTCGGGGTTGACGTAGATCAGGCCCATCTGGACCGCGGCGAGCGGGTTCTCCAGCTCGCGGTCACCGGTGTAGCGCTTGTCGTCCAGCCAGACGGTCTCGGGACCCCAGTAGACGTCCTCGTCGGGCTCCCACTCGTCGACGCGGCCGCCGGCGAAGCCGAAGGTCTTGAAGCCCATCGTCTCCAGCGCCACATTGCCCGTGAGGACCATGAGGTCGGCCCAGGAGATGCTCTTGCCGTACTTCTTCTTGACCGGCCAGAGCAGGCGGCGGGCCTTGTCCAGGCTCGCGTTGTCCGGCCAGCTGTTGAGCGGGGCGAAGCGCTGCTGACCGCCGCCGGCTCCACCGCGGCCGTCGCTGATGCGGTACGTGCCGGCGCTGTGCCAGGCCATGCGGATCATCAGCGGGCCGTAGTTGCCGAAGTCGGCGGGCCACCAGTCCTGCGAGGTGGTCAGTACCTCGGCGATGTCCCGTTTCACGGCCGCGAGGTCCAGGGCACCGAAGGCCTCGCGGTAGTCGAAGTCGCCGCCGAGCGGGTTGGCCACGGCCGGGTTCTTGGCAAGGATCTTCAGGTTGAGCCGGTCCGGCCACCACTGGCGGTTGCCACCGCCCTGGGTGGGGTGCGCGGCACGGTCATGGGCGACGGGGCAGCCGCCGCTCGCCCCCTCCGGCTTCGCGTCTGCGACGGTCGCGTCGTGGTTCTCGGTCATGGCAATCCTTCCGAACTGTGCGGAACTCGGTGCTCAGGAACTGCTCAGGAACTGCGGCCGGTGGAACAGTCGGGGCAGGTGCCCCAGTAGACGACCTCGGCCTCGTCGATGGCGAAGCCACGGTCGTCGGAGGCGGCCAGGCAGGGGGCGTCGCCGACCGCGCAGTCGACGTCGACGACGGCGCCGCATGACCGGCACACGATGTGGTGATGGTTGTCCCCCACGCGTCCCTCGTACCGCGCCGGGTGACCGGCCGGTTCGATACGGCGGACGAGGCCCGCCGCGGTGAGGGCGTGAAGGGCCTCGTAGACGGCTTGGAGGGAGATATGGCCTACGCGGTGGCGCACCCCGGAGGCGATCGACTCGACGCCGAGGTGGTCGCCCGCCCGGACGGTCTCCAGCAGCGCGACGCGGGCTGCCGTCACGCGCAGGCCGGCACCGCGGAGCTCCTCGGCGGTGGTCGGGGTCGGGGAGGCGGTCATGAGGCCGAACCTACCCTCATAAACACGAGGGATTCAAGAAAACGAACGATGCAATTTGAGTCGCGGGGCGTCGCCCGCCGGCCGTCTCCCGTTCCACTCCCGCACCCGCTTCCCTGCCCGCCCGAATGTTTGCGTTCACCTTTGCCTTCGTATGGGCGGGTCGGCGGGGGGATCGGGGACATGCCCGCATCATCCGGCCCCGGATCGGCGACGGCGGCGCGGCAAGCCGGACGGTCCTCCGAACGGGTGAGCCGGAGCGGCCGTGGTCCGGCGTCCGGCCGTCACGGCGTGGCGGGCGGGGTCCGGCCCCTCGTCGACGGCCCGGCCGTGCCTTCGCGGGTCAGTGGGCGTGGCCGCGGCCGGTACGCGCGCAGCGGTAGCGGTGGGCCAGGGCGTGGAAGGCCTCCTTCGGTTCCCAGTGCCAGCCGGAGGCGGGGTCGTCCGGGCGGTCCTTGACGGTCCTGGTGATGGCGTAGCTCGCCAGGTCGAGATCGTGGCGGGGATCGTCCGGCCGGTGCGGGGCGTCGGGGGTCACGAACTCGAAGGCCATCGCCGCGTACAGGTTCATCGAGGAGAAGACGTCGAGGAGGTGCGTGAGATACGTCGCCTGGGTGCGCTCGCTGCGCACCGGGTGGCCCTTGATCTCCGGGGGGTTCTTGTCCTGGTCGACGATGTCCCAGCCCATGCCGGCGGTCTTGGGCGCCCCGACGTACGCACAGGTGCCGAACTCGGTGATGGCCAGCGGCTTGCCCCAGCGCAGATGGCGGCTCAACTCCCTTGTGTAGTCGGCCTGGTGGGGGAAGTACGAGTAGTAGTCGATGCCCACGATGTCGAAGAGGCGCCAGTCGACCTCGTCGTCCTGGGCGGCGGCGTAGCTCAGCGGGCCGTGGAAGACGGAGCGGCCGACCGCCGCCGCCTTCGCTGTGAAGCGGTCCAGACGGCGCTGCATCGCGATGGGGTCCACCGTGCCGTCGAGCAGGTTCCGGATGCGTTCGAGGACGGTGTCACCGGGGATGATGCCGGGCACGTACAGCCAGAACTCGCAGCCCACGCTGAGATCGACGGCGGCACCGTGCCTGCGCAGCCGCTCCGCGAACCGGCCGGTCTCGGCGAGGTGTTCCAGGATGTCCCGTTCGGGGGCGTCACCGAGCGTCGGCTGGAGCCAGATCCGCAGCCCCTGTTCGGCCGCCTCCGCGGCGGTGGCCGTGAGCCGTTCCACGCCGTCACCTGTCACGTCGACGGTGTCGGCGCACAGCTCGTCACGGATGGCCCGGATGTCCTTGCGCATCCGGCTCGCGCTGAAGGCCGTCCCCGGCGTCTCCCCCTCGCCCACGGTGTACACGACCCCGTGCCGACGCAGCCCGCCCCGCGCGGCACGGGTCCGGCTCGGGCCGCCCCGCACGGCGCGTATCCGGCCCGGGCCCTCCTGCGCGGCGTGGGCCCGGCCCGAGGGCAACACGGCCGCGGCGAGCCCCGCGGACGCCATACCGGCCAGGAACTGTGCGCGCTTGATCCCCTTGGTCCTCTGCATACGGCCACCCTGCCGGGCCCGGCCGCACCGGCGCCCTCCGCCGACGGTCTACGGCGTGGGGCCAAAGGATGGGAGCCCGTCGCCGAAGGTTGGACATCCGGCACCGAAAGTCGCGGCACGTCCCCTTCCAGTGGCACCGAGTGACCCCCGTGGCACAGAGTCCCCACGGCAAGCAGGAAAACAGCTCCTGCCGATCGCCGGCCCAGTGCCGCACGTCAGGAACGCGAGGTGGGCGAGCGCTCAGCGCCGGGCGCGGTGGAGCCGGCGGCGGACTCCGGACCGGTGTCGGCGTCGGCCGCCTCCCGGTCGGGGGTGGCCGGCCACGGCGGCGGCGCGGACGGGCGACCCGTCTCGGTGGCCGCCGTCGAACCGAGTGACTGGAGGGCGCGGGCCGTCGCCGAGCCCGCCTCGGCGTGGTAGATCGCCAGGATCTGGCCGCCGGAGTCGCTGAGGGGCAGTTTCTCCCGGCGCAGTTCGAGCATGCCGGCGCGCGGGTGGCGCAGCCGCATCGAGCCGCCGGCCAGCGGGGAGACGTCGTGCCGGGCCCACATCCGCCGGAACGGTTCGCTGGCCAGCGACAACTCGCCGACCAGCTGGACGATCCGCGGATCGTCGACCTCGCTGCCGACGGATGCGCGGAACCCGGCGACCAGACCGCCGGCCGCCTGTTCCCAGTCCGGGTGGAGTTCGTGCTCGTCGGGGTCCAGGAAGATCGCGCGCAGCCGGTTGACGCCCGGCCGTATGTTGGGCGATACGGCGGTGGCCAACCGGTTCGCGGCGAGCACCTCGAACATCCGGCTCTCCACGAACGCCGGCAGGTTGATGACGTCGAGGAGCTGCCGGATCCCGGTCGGCACCACCTCACGGCGCGGCCGCCGGGTCGCGGCCGGGCGGGCGGTGGACAGGCTCAGCAGATGCTGTGTGGCGGTCGCATCCAGCCGGAACACCCGGGCCAGGGCCTCCAGCACCTGAGGGGAGGGGTTGCGGTCGCGGCCCTGCTCCAGGCGGAGGTAGTAGTCGGCGCTGATCCCGGCCAGGGTGGCGACCTCCTCGCGCCGCAGCCCCGGGGTACGGCGGACGCCGACGACCGGAAGCCCCACGCCCGCCGGGTCGGTCAGCTCGCGTCGGGCCCGAAGGTACTCCCCGAGCGCGTTCGGCCTGCTCATACGGCCGATCCTACGAGCCCGAGCGGCGCCGCGCCTGGCCCTGTCACCCCCAGGCTGGGGCGCCCGCCCCCGATCGAGCCGCCCCGCCACGGGCGACCGCTGGACGGGGAGGGAAGGTCAGGCCGGCGGCGAGCCGCTCGTGCCCCGCACCACGGGCTTGGGGTCCAACTCCTCCGCCCTGGATCCCAGTTCGGGATTTACGGCGAACCGGACGGCGTGTTCGGATGGCGGCCCTGGACACGGCGGTGCACGAGGTGGACGTCCTGCGCCGGCTGCTGGACGACGAGATCGTCTCCACCCAGGTGGTCACCCCGCGCGCCACGAGCAGGCGGTTCGCCCATCTGCGGGACCCGCAGATCATGCTCTTCGAGACCGCCGAGGGCGTCCGTCTCGACCTGGAGGTCTTCGTCAACTGCCGGTACGGCTACGACATCCAGTGCGAGGTGGTCGGCGAGGACGGTCCGGTCCGGCTGCCCGATCCCGCCGCGGTCGGCGTGCGCACCGGCGGAGCGCACAGCACCGGCGTGCCGGCGGACTGGGTGGGCCGCTTCGCGGACGCCTTCGACACGGAGTTCCGCGAGTGGATCGCGGACCTGGCCGCCGGCCGGGAGCCCGTCGGCCCATCGGTCTGGGACGGCTATGCGGCCACCGTCATCACCGGTGCGACGGTCGAGGCACTGGAGTGCGGGCGGGTCGTCGCCACGGACCTCAAGCCCCGCCCCGCGTTCTACGGAGGTGCGGAGTGGAGATCACCCTCGATCCGTACATATTCCGCTCTTTACCGATCGACGACATGGTGCGCACGGTGGCCGAACTCGGCCATGAATACATCGAGTTGTCGCCGCACGACGACTTCATGCGTGCTGCCGCTGTACCGGTGGTCCTCGCCCGACGAGCGAGCGCCAGGCGGTCGTCCGCTACTGGAAACGGATGATCGAGATCACCGCCGAGCTCGAATGCCCGCTGATGAACTCGGAGTTCAACGGCCGGCCCGGGCAAGCCGCGCAGAGCGAGGCCGCGTTCTGGCGCTCGCTGGAGGAACTGTTTCCACTGTTCGAGCGGGAGGGCATCGCGCTGAACCCGGAGGCGCACCCGGACGACTTCCGCGAGGAGAACACCGCCGCGGTCGGCCTGGTCCGCGCCATCGACAAGCCATGGGTGAACTACCTCTACCGCGCCCCGCACACCTTCCATCTGCCGGGGGCGGACCCGACGGCGGACATCGCGGCCATGACGCGCTACGCGGGCGACAAACCGCATCATGCACACATCGCGGACACGTTCGACCACAAGGGTTCCCCCGGGCTGCGGTACATCCTCAACCCGCCCGGCACCCCGGCCCGGATCCGCCGGCATCCGGACATCGGGCAGGGCGAGATCGACTGGGCCGCGTTCTTCGATACGCTGCGGGAGCTGAAGTTCGACGGCGTGGCCACTGCCTGTGTGTTCGCATGGGATGAGCGGGCCCGGGATTCCTCGGCGTTCATGCCGGAGCGGATCTCGAAGGAGCTGCCCGCAAGCTGATCAAGGCGGTGCACGGGATGTCACTCGTACGGGTGCACCCAGTCCGGCCTTC
This sequence comes from Streptomyces alanosinicus, assembly GCF_014650595.1. GTDB lineage: Bacteria > Actinomycetota > Actinomycetes > Streptomycetales > Streptomycetaceae > Streptomyces > Streptomyces alanosinicus. Next base: position 166,282 of record NZ_BMVG01000010.1, on the reverse strand, counting down.
CGTGGCATATGGGAGGGTCTGTCGTTCGGCAGCAGTGTGATGTTTGCCATGTGACGTAATGGATCTGGGGTAAACGGGCATCCTTCCCCGTCATGCCCCAAGCCAACCCTCTGCGCAGGTGATTCGATGACCACGGCGACGACCCGGGCGCTCCGGACGACGCCGCCCGCCCGTACCGGCGATACAGCCGGCCGGGACTCCCCAGCCGCCGCCATGCCCCCGCTCCCGTCCCTGACGGGACTGCGGTGGATGGCGGCGCTGCTGGTGTTCGGACTGCATGTGAACAACTTCGGCTATTTCGGAGGTACCGGCGGCCGCCTCGTTTTCTGGGGATTCGGTGCCGGTGCCACCGGAGTGTCGTTCTTCTTCGTGCTGTCCGGATTCGTACTGACCTGGTCGGCCCGGCCCCGCGACCGCGCGCTCGCCTTCTGGAGACGCCGTATCGCACGGGTCTACCCGGTGCATCTGGTCACCCTGATCGTGGCGCTGGTCATGGCGTACACGCTGGCGCACCAGCCGGTGCCGTCGCACAGACAGGCCCTGTCCAATGTGCTGCTGCTCCATTCCTGGTGGCACCCCTGGTGGCAGACCCTGAACCCGGTGAGTTGGTCCCTTGCCTGCGAGGCGTTCTTCTACGCCTCCTTCCCGCTGCTGATCCTGCTGCTGCGCCGGGTCGGCGTGCGCGGTTCGGCGCTGCTGGCCGGTCTGTCGGTGGTGGCGGTACTGGCGCTGGCCTGGACGGACGCCCACCACTGGTGGACCTACACGCTGTACTCGTTCCCCGCCGCCCGGCTCCCCGAATTCGTCCTCGGCGCGGCGACCGCGCGGCTGGTGCTGCTCGGCCGCTGGCGCGGGCCCGGCCTGGAGGCGTCGCTGGCCCTGGCGGTCATCGGCTATTTCCTCGTCCCTCAGGTCACGCCCGGCTACTCCGCCACGGTGTGCACCATCGCCGGGTTCGGGCTGCTCATCCCGGCCGCGGCGGTCGCGGACGTCCAGGGGCTGCCCTCGCTGTGGCGGCGCCGGCGGCTGGTGCGGCTCGGTGAGCTGTCGTTCGCCTTCTACATGATCCATCTGCTGGTGCTGCGTGCCGGTACCGAGTTGCTCGGGACGAAGCCGCACTTCGGGCTGCTGGCGGGGGTGGCCGTGACGACGACCGCGTTCGCGGTGTCGCTCGGGCTGTCCTGGGTGCTGTACGAGGCGGTGGAGAATCCGGCCAGACGTCTGCTGCTGCGTCGCCGGCGGCGTCCGGCGCCGGCGAAGACGCCCTGACGGACGGGCCGGGAAAATGCCCTCGGCTCCTCGGCGGCAGGCCTCGTGCCGACGCGCCACGAGGCCGTGAGGGCCCCCGGCCACCCTCTGAGGGGAGCGACCCCCGGCTCCCCTCCCCCGCCGCCCCAGGCATCCGCCGACGCCCTCGGGCCCGCCCCGACGCCCTCGGGCCCGCCCCGACGCCCTCGGGCCCGCCCCGGCGGCCTGGCTCCCCGACGCCGCCGTCCACCACGAGCCGGGCCTGCACGGCGGGCTCGCCGACACCCGGGTCACTGCGCGGGCCTTCAGAACCGCATGCCGTGCCCCCGCGCCAGGACCAGGTGGGGGTCGTGGCGCCGTTTGGCGTCGGCGAGGGCCGGCCAGGCACTGCCGTAGTGGTCCCGCCAGTCGGCGTCTGTCATCGGCAGGGCGTTGACGGGGTAGGCGACGGCGCCCTGGGCCCGGGCGAGTTCGTAGGCGGCGCGGTTGGCGGCCACCATCGCGGCGGCCTTCTCGGGGCTGCCCGGCTCGCCCGTGCGCAACAGGGCGAGAAGGTAGAGGACCCGACCGGGCGGGCGGCGGAAGAGGGGGGCGCGCAGCCGGTCCGAGAGCAGCGGGTACAGCAGGACCAGGCCGGTGTCGCGCAGGTCGGCGAAGGCCGGGTCGGCCAGTACGGCACGGACCACGGACTCGGCGCTGTCCTGCGGCAGCAGCAGGTTGAGCCATGGGTGCGGGTGGTGCCACTCCCCCGTGGCCCGCAGGACCTCCTCGTCCGTGTCCACACGACGGGCGAACTCGCCGTGTTCGAGGTCCTCCGTCTCCACGGCGGCGGGGTCGTGCGCGAGTCCGTCGAGCAGGGTGGCGTCGTCGGGCGGATACGTCCCGGCGTGCGGGGCCACGGCCTCGATCATGTACTGCCAGCCCTGTGCGCCCGCCGGCCGGGCCTGGCCCTCCAGATACGCGAAGCGCTGCTCCTCGGCGAGCCGTCGCTGGTCGGTGAGGTAGCGGGTGAGGTCGGCGTAGTACAGGCAGTAGCGGCGGATCCGGGTGGGCGCGGGCACCAGTCGCAGGGTGACGGCCACGAGAACGGCGCACTGGCCGAGGCCGGCGAGTACGCAGTGGAACAGCTCCGGATCCCGGTCGGGTGAGCAGACCCGGTGCTCCCCCGCCCCGGTCACCACCTCCAGCTCCAGGACCTGGTCGGCGACCAGTCCGTGCCGGTGGCCGGCGCCGCCGAGTCCGCCCGCCGACAGCACACCGCCGACACCCGCGCCGAGATAGTCGGTGAGGACCGGCGGGGTGCGCCCGTGCGGCAGGGTGGCGGCCAGTACCTCCCGCCACAACGCGCCTGCCTGGACGGTCACTTGGCCGTCCGCCACGGGACCGACCCGGTTCAGTGCCCGTAGATCCAGCACGATCCCGCCGCCCGCCTGGCCCTGCCCGTACATCGAGTGACCGCCGCCGCGCACGCTCACCGGGATGCCCCGGGGCCCGGCGAACTCCAGCAGCGCGGCGATCTCGGCGGCGGACCGCGGCCGCAGGACACCGAGCGGCTCGGCACGCACGAGGTGGCCGAAGTCCTGTGCGGCCTCGTGGAGGGTCTCGGGCCGGGTGTCCAGGGCCGGTCCGAAGCGGGCGGCGAGATCGTGGGCCGTCGTCATGCCGGAATCACATCAGAGGGGCGCGGGGCGCGTCGAGATCGCCCTCAACTGCCGTGCGGTGTCCGGTTGTCGACGAGACTGAGGAGTGTGGCGTGAGTCTGCGGATCGGCCGCGGCGATCAGTCCGTCCGCGCCGGTGAGCACGGGCTCGCCGTGCAGACCGGTGACCGTGCAGCCCGCCGCCCGGCACAGGGCGATCCCGGCCGCGAAGTGCACGCTGTCGCGCAGGTCGCCGTCGGTGACATAGGCGGCCCGGCGGCCGGCGGCGACCCAGGCCACGGCGAGCGTGCTGGAGATCACCCGGGGCCGGAACCGTTCGGCGAAGCCCGGGTCGGCGAGCAGTCGGGCGGGGTGGAATCCGGGCGCGTTGGGGAAGGGCGGGTCGAGGTTGACGTCCACCAGCGCGGATCCGGCCGAGGGCGTCAGCCGCTCGTCGGCGTCGTCCCCGCGGACCCAGGCCGCCTCGCCGTCGGTCCAGAACACCTCGCCGCTGAACGGGTCGGCGGTCGCGGCAGCCGTGGTGTCGGGTCCCGTGCGCAGGGCGACGTTCACGCCGACGAGCATGGTGCGGACGGCGTAGTTGAGGGTGCCGCACAGTGGGTCGACGAGCCAGCGGCGGTGGGCGTCGGCGGCGCCGGAGCGCCCGCTCTCCTCGCCGGTCACGGCGTCGTCGGGGCGGGCGGTGCGCAGCACGTCCAGGATGGCCCGCTCGGCGGCGAGGTCCGCCTCGGTCGCGAAATCGCCGGCGGACTTGTCATAACGTGCGAGCCGGCTGCCGTAGAGGTCACGGACCACGGCGGCGCCCGCCTGGGCCGCGGTCAGCGCAAGGCGGGCGTCGGATTCCCCGTTGATGATCGACATGGGCGCAGGGTAGCCGGAAGTTCCCTGACCGCTTGAGGGGTTGGGCGGCGGTGTGGCCGAGGCGGAGCCGCTACGCCACGGCGAAGGACAGGTTCTGTTCCGCGGCGGAGCGTCCCGATCCCACGGAACTCCCGCTGTGGTCCGTCCAGTTGCGCGCCGGTGTGGTCTCGGCGAGCCGGCCGGAGCTGCCGGACAGGCCGAGCACGAGACCGCTGTAGCGGTTGACCAGGCGGTAGCCGCCACCGGAGGAGTTCGGGAGCACGAACCACTGCTGCCCGGCGGTCGGCCCGCCGGCCGGTGCCCTGGTGACCGTGGGCCTGGCACCCCAGGCACGTCCGGCGGCGGAGGAGGAGTCGACGCCGAGCAGCCGGCCGCTCGCGGAGTTGGCGAGGGTGAAGGCGCCGTCGCCGGTCGGGGTGAACATCCAGGTGTCGCGGCCGGATCCGGTGGGCCTGGCGAGCGAGGTGGTGGCGGTGCCGCCGGCGGTCTGGGCGAGGATGCGGCCGGCGCCGCTCGCGATGCGATAGCGGCGGCTGGTGTCCATGGGCGCGGCCGCGGGTTTCCCGGTGTCGACGGTGAGGTCGACATACTCGCCGGAGGCGTCGTGGGAGCAGCCGAAGGCGCAGTAGGAGCGGAAGGACTTGCCGAGGATCGTGGAGCTGGTGCGGTTGGCGCTGTCCAGGAACCAGCGGTACCAGGAGGCGTTGGTGTAGCTGCCGGTGTCCCCGATGAGGTGCCACTTCTGGGTGGTCAGGTCGTCGGTGGCATAGAGGTACTGCGGCGAGTCACCGCTCTGGTCGACGGCCTGCGGTTCACCGATGTACAGGCCGAGATAGGCGTCGTAGGCGATGTTCATGACGAACAGCGGCGAGGTCGGGGGCATTTCGCCGGCCGCGATCTGCTGGGCGGCGGTGCCGGTGTTGGCCGGGTCGTACTCGGCGGAGGCGGGGGTGTGGCCGGTGGGGTGGCCGGCGTCGACGGGGACGATGTTGCTCTCCTTGCCGCCGGTGCCCGGCTGGGACCAGGCGCCGTCGTACCACTTGCGCCAGGAGCCGGGCGCCATCTTGGCCGAGATGGGGGCGCGGGCCACGTGCTCGTAGAACGCCTTCCAGCCACCGCTCTTGTCGATGATCCGGGAGCCGTAATAGACGTAGAAGTAGCCGGAGGCCGTGTCGACGAAGAGGCGCTGGTCGCCGTCGCCGTAGGAGTACGTCTGGTTCGGGAAGGCGGTGGTGTCCCCGCGCCCGGTGCTGTATGGGGAGGTGATCGCGTGGTCCTTGACGGTCCAGGTGCGGCCCCGGTCGGTGGAGACGGCGTAGTCGACGGCGTCGTAGTGCAGTCCGTCGCCGAAGGGCTGCGGGGTGAACTCGTTGTGGACCAGTCCGTACCAGTCACCGGTGTCGGGGTCGACCCACACCCCGGACAGGTCGCAGTAGTTCTTCTGGGCATAGCCCGAGCCGCTCGGGGCGTAGGTGGCCCGGCGGCCGGTGGGGCTGTTGTTGCAGCGCCAGGTGGTGTCGTCGTTGCGGTCGGCGGAGTTGGCGGGATTCACCGCCTTGCTCAGGGTCTTGTCGAAGCTCGCGGAGTCGAAGTCCTTGCCGGTGTAGAAGTCCCAGGTGCGCGGGTCCTTGGCGCCGTACAGGGCGGCGGACTGCTGGTAGTGGAAGGTGCCGTCCCGGTCGAGGTAGGGGACGGCGGGGGTGTCCGTGGGGTGGGTGAAGGGCACCGGGATCCCCACGGTGACGGTGTAGGCGGCGTCGGCGGACGGCGCGGCCGGCGCGGCCGGCGACGGGGAGGCGAGGGCGCCGCCCAGGACCAGGGCGGCAGTCGTCGAGAACATCGCCAGGGCGCCGTGTGCTCTGCTCAAGAGTCGCAACTGTGCTCCTTGTTGCCGAAGGGCCGGTTGCACGGAACGATCCGGCTGCGGTGGTTTCCCCGGCAATGGACTGCGGTGCTCCGCCTCTTGCACTTTCGCGGGCGTCCGCCCGGCTGCGGTCGCTCAGGGCTCCTCGGGCGGGGCGGCGGGCAGCGGGGTGTCCCAGTCCAGCTGGCGGATCAGGGCCTCGTCCGGCGCCGTCGGACGGGCCAGGACGGGTCCGGGGCGGGACGGGGTGCGGCTGCCGCGGGAGATACCGCCGCTGACGCTGATGTTGCGCTCGACCCGTGGGCGGCGGTGCCGTTCGTAGGCGTCGAACGCGGCCGGCGCGTCGGGCTGGTCGCGCAGCGCCTTGGCGAGGACCACGGCGTCCTCCAGGGCCATCGAGGCGCCCTGGCCGGTGGCCGGGGAGGCCGCGTGGGCCGCGTCGCCGATCAGCAGGATCCGCCCCTTCTGCCACAGCGCGCCGAGCGGCATCTCGGTGGCGTTGGTGACCATGACGGGGCCCTGGGAGGCGGCGACGATGTCCGCGGCGGGTGCGGAGTCCTTGCGCAGCAGCGGCAGCAGTTCCTCGCGCCAGGGGGCACGGTGCGCGGCCCGGCCGGCGGGCAGGGGTACCGTGCTCACCCGGGCGAACCAGTACGTCTGCCCGGCCGGTGACACCGCGTACCCGAACGCGGTGTCGCTGCCCCGGACGAAGGTGATGACACCGGTGCCGTCCGCGGCGGGCGCGGTGCCGGAGTAGCCGTAGAAGACCCGCTGGCCGGCGTAGGCGGGCCGCACCGTGGGGGTGAGGGTGCGGCGCACCGCGGAGTTCAGCCCGTCGGCGCCGACGACGAGGTCCGCGTGGGTCGCGCTGCCGTCGGCGAACCCGGCCGTGACGCCGTAGGGGCCGTCCGTGACCGTGACCAGACGGGCGCCGTGGCGCAGCCGGATGCCGCGCCGGGCCGCCTCGCCCTGGAGGGCCGCGTTCAGCTCGCCGCGGCGCAGACAGCGATAGCGCAGCCGGGGGTCGGACACCTCGCCGAGCGGGGCGTGCGTCAGCTCGGTGCCCTCGTGGTCGAGCAGCCGCAGCGACGTCAGCGGAAAGCCCGCGGCCGTGACGGCGTCCGTGGCGTCGAGCTGGGCCAGGGCGCGCATCCCGTTGCTCGCCAGGGTCAGGAACGCCCCCGCGTCCTCGGCCGTGTCGGGGTGTGCCTCGTACACCGTGACGCCGAATCCGGCCTTGTGCAGCCCGAGCGCGGCCGCGGTGCCCGCGATGCCGCCGCCGATGACCAGTACCCTCGTCGCTTGCGTCCCGCTCAAGTGCCGCTCCTCGCGCCGACAGTGGTGGTGACCATCTAAGGGCATCGAAGGGCGGGGCGCGGGCCCGCGCGCGGCCGGGGCGCCGGGATCCGGACAGTGTGCGGCCGGGGGCGGCGCGGCTCGCCGGCCGGTCTGTGCGCGGAAGCACTGCCGGTATGACGGGTTCCTGGCGGTGGAGTGGGTAATCCCCGGCCATGCGGGTGAGTGTGGTGGACGCGGGGTCGAGGACGGTTCGGTTGCTGATCGCGGAGGTGCGGGGCGGTGTTCCGCTGCCGGTGCACACCGTGAAGTGGAAGCTGCGCCTGTCCGAACACGTCGCGGCGGACGGCACCCTCGCCGACGAGGCGGTGGAGCGGCTGGTGAAGGCGGTGGCCGCGGCCGGGGCGACGGCCCGCACCTGGCATGCGCCGCAGCCGCTGGCCTTCGCGACCGAGGTGGTGCGCGGTGCCCCGAACCGGCGGGAGGTGCTGCGCCGGGTGGCGGCCGGGACCGGGATCCGGATGTGCACCCTGCCGGGGGAGACCGAAGCGGAACTGACCTTTCTCGCGGCCCGGCGCTGGCTGGGCTGGCAGGCCGGACCGCTCACGGTGCTCGACATCGGCGGCGGCTCGCTGGACGTGGCCTTCGGCCGGGGCCGGCTGCCCGACTTCGCCGTCGCCCTGCCGCTCGGCGCGAGCCGGCTCACCCGTGAGTATCTGGCCGGCGAGGGCCCGCCCGCGCCCGGGGAACTGAAGGAGCTGCGCCGCCGGATCCGCCATGAGCTGCGGGACGTGTCCTCGCGGATCCGCTGGGAACGGCCGCGTACCGCCGCGGTCAGCTCCCGTACGTTCCAGCAGCTGGCCCGGCTGTGCGGAGCGGCGCCGGGGCGCCACGGCCCGTTCGTGCGGCGGGAGTTGCGCCGCCGGGAGCTGCGCGAGGCGGTGCGCACGCTCGCCGCGCTGCCCGCCGCCGAGCGTGCCCGGCTGCCCGGCATCTCCGCGCCGCGCGCCGCGCAGAGCCTGGCCGGGGCGGTCGTCGGGCACACGGCGCTGAAGCTCATGGGGCTGCGCGGCGCCGTCGTCAGTCCGTGGGCGATCCGCGAGGGTGTGCTGCTGCGCTGCGTCGAGGACGGCGCGGACTGGTGGGCGGATGTCTCCGCCGCCGGCGACGCCGCGTCGCCGTCCCCCGCGGCGGGCCTGCGCGTCGCGGGCCCCACGGTCTGACCGGCCGAGCCGGCACCGGCAGGACGCCCGCGGATCTGTCCGAGGAGCCCGAAGCTTCGAAGACCCCGAAGTTCCGAAGACCCGGAAATCCGGCCGCGATCTGTAGCGATCATGACAATGGGTGGGTAGTCATGCCGGTATGGCATTACGTCGATCACGTCCGGGAACGCAACGGCTCGCCGCGCTCGCGGCCTCGGCCGCGCTGGTCCTCGTGGGCTGCGACAGCGGCTCTCCGTCCGCCTCGGCCGACGGACGGCAGCAGCTGACCGTCGCGGCGCTGCCGCTCACCGACTCCGCCGCGCTCTATCTCGCCCGGGACCGCGGGCTGTTCGCCAAGGAGGGCCTGGACGTGCGCATCCAGCCCGTCCAGCAGAGCATCCAGGCGCTGCCCGCGCTGCTCAAGGGCCAGGTGAACGTGATCGCGAGCGCGAACTACGTCACCTACTTCCAGGCGTACGAGAAGGGCACCCTGGACCTGCGCATCCTCGCCGAGGGCGTGCGGATCGCCCCGCACATGATGGACGTCCTCGTGCCCAGGGACTCCGCCCTGAAGTCGCCCGCGGACCTCGCGGGCAAGAAGGTCGCCGTCGCCGTCCTCAACAACATCCAGTCGCTGACCCTGGACGCGATCCTCGACGCCCGCGGCGCCGGCCGGCCCGTCTACCGGCAGATCCTGTTCCCGCAGATGGGGCCCGCCCTGGAGCGGGGCCAGGTGGACGCCGCCCACGCGGTCGAGCCCTTCGACACCGCGATCCAGGGCGAGTTGGGCGCGCGGGTGCTGCTGGACGGCGGTTCGGGTCCGGCCCGGGGCCTGCCGGCCAGCGGGTACATCACCACCGGCGACTTCGTGAAGAAGCACCCGAAGGCGGCGGAGGGCTTCCGGCGTGCCGTCGAGGCGGCCTCCGAGCTCGCCGCCAGGGATCCGGGCGCGGTGCGCGCGGAGCTGCCGAAGTACGCCAAGGTGAGCGCGGACCAGGCCCGGTCGATCCACCTTCCCGGCTATCCGGTGACCGCCGACCCGGCCGCGCTGCGCCGGCTCGTCCGGCTCATGCGCACCGAGGGGCTGCTGAAGAAGGACGTCGACCCGGCGCCCCTGCTGGTGAAATGACCCGGCGTCAGGACATGTCGCTCGGCCTGCTCGGCGCGGCGGCGGCCTTCGGGGTCTGCGAGGCGCTCTCCCGGGCCGGGATCGTGCGGCGCGGCTATCTGCCGCCGGCCTCGGAAGTCCTCGCCCGCGCCGCCCGGCTGGCGGGTGACCCGGCCTTCGTCGACGGGATCGGGGTGACGCTGCGGGCGTGGGCGCTCGGTCTCGGGCTCGCCTGCGCGATCGCCGTACCGCTGGGGCTGCTGCTGGGCGCGGTGCCCGTCGTGGAGGCCGCCGTGCGCGCGGTGATCGAGTTTCTGCGGCCCCTGCCGTCCGTGGCGCTGATCCCGCTGGTGTCGCTGCTGCTCGGCTCGGGCACCCGGACGGAGGTGACACTGATCGCCTACGCCTCGCTCTGGCCGGTGCTGTTCAACACCGTCTACGGCCTCGCCGAGACCGACCCGCTGGCCAAGGACACCCTGCGCGCCTTCGGGTTCGGGCGGCTCGCGGTGCTGCTGCGGGTGGAGCTGCCGGCCACCGCCCCGTTCATCGCGGCCGGGGTGCGGATCTCGGCCGCGGTCGCCCTGGTCCTCGCCGTGGCCACGGAGATCCTGTCCGGCTTCGGCCAGGGCCTCGGCGTCTTCATCGCCCAGGCCCAGACGGACCCGGACGGCACCCGGGACGTGCTGGCCGGGGTGGTGTGGGCGGGCGGGCTCGGGCTGGTGATCAACGGCGTACTGGTCGGCGCGGAGCGGCGGTTGTTCGCCTGGGCGCGGCAACCGGCGCCGGCGGTGCGCACGTCGCGGCGGAGCCGGTCATGAAGGCGGGACACGGGGAGCCGGTCATCAAGGCGGGACGCGGTGCCGCGCCCGGTGCGTCCCGCGCCGCCGCCGTCCCGTTCCTGCTGCGCTGGTCGGTGCTGACGGCCGCCGTGGTCTGCTGGGAGCTGGCCGCCCGGGCGCGGGGCAGCGTCTACTTCCCGCCGCCGCTGCGTATCGCCCGGCACGCCCGCGACCTGTGGTTCTCGGGCCCCGCCGGCCATCTGTTCCTCACCTCGGCCGGCGCCGGCACCATCCTGCCGAGCCTTGGCCGGATGGCGGCCGGGTTCGCGCTCGCCGGGGTCGCCGGGATCGCCCTGGGGATCGCGGTGGGCCGCTCACGGCGGGCGTACGCGCTGTGCAACCCGGTGCTGCAGTTCGCGCGGGCCGTGCCGCCGCCCGCGCTGGTGCCGGTGTTCGTCGTCGTCTTCGACTTCGGTACGCCCATGCAGGTGGCGTCGATCGCGTTCAGCGCCGTATGGCCGGTGCTGGTCAACTCGGCCGAGGGTGCCCGCGCCACCGACCCGTTGCGCCTTCAGGTGGCGGCCGTGCTGCGGCTGACGGCGCCCGAGCGGCTGTGGTTCCTGATCCTGCCCTCGGCGCTGCCGCGGATCTTCGCGGGGCTCCGGCTCAGCCTGTCGCTGTCCCTGATCCTGATGGTGTTCTCGGAGCTGCTGCCGGGCAGCGACAACGGTATCGGCTTCACGCTCACCGACGCCCAGACCCGCTCCGACCTGCTCACTGTGTGGTCGGCGCTGCTGTTGCTCGGCGCGCTCGGGTATCTGCTCAACACCGGTCTGCTGGCGGTCGAGAGACGGCTCGTCGGCCCACGGACGTCCGCGGGGAGGACGGCATGACGGCGACCACGGTCCGCGACGCGGTCGTTCGGCTGCTGCGCGACACCGGCATGACGACGGTGTTCGGCAATCCGGGCTCCACGGAACTGCGGATGTTCCGCGACTGGCCGGAGGACTTCACCTATGTGCTGGGGCTGCAGGAGTCCGTCGCGGTCGGCATGGCGGCCGGACACGCGCTGGGCACCCGCCGGGCCGCCTTCGTCGGCCTGCACTCGGCGGGCAGTGTGGGGCACGCGCTCGGCGCCGTGTTCAACGCCTTCCGCGACCGGGTGCCGCTGGTGATCGTGGCGGGGCAGCAGGCGCGCTCGCTGATCCAGCTGCGGCCGTTCCTCGGCGCCGACGAACCGGCCGTGTTCCCGCGCCCGTACGTGAAGTGCGCCCGCCAGCCGGAGCGGGCCGCGGACGTACCGGCCGTGCTCGCCGAGGCGTACCGGATCGCCATGACCCATCCGCGCGGCCCGGTGTTCGTGTCCGTGCCCGAGGACGACTGGGACCGGCCCGCCGAGCCCGTCGCGCCCCGCACGGTGCACTCGGCGTTCACGGCCGACCCCGAGGCCCTCGCGGCGCTCGCCGAGCGGCTGGCCGGCTGCGCGCGCCCGGCGCTGGTGGTGGGTCCGGGCGTGGACGACGAGGACGCGCTGGAGCAGGTGCGGGCGCTGGCCGAGCGGATCCGGGCCGGAGTGTGGATCAGCCCGCTCTCCGGCCGCTCCGGATTCCCGGAGTCCCACCCGCTGTTCCAGGGGTTCCTGTCGCCGGTCGCCCGTCGACTGGCCGCGCGCCTCGCCCCGTACGACGTGGTGGTCGCGCTCGGCGCGCCGGTGTTCACCTACCACGTGGCGGACGACGGACCGCCGCTCGCGCCCGGCACCGAGCTGTTCCACCTGGACTGCGACCCCGGTCAGGCCGCCTGGCTGCCCACGGGCACCAGCCTCGTCACCACCCTGCGGCCCGCGCTGGCCCGGCTCACCGGGCTGCTGCGGGAGCCCGACCGCGCTCCGCCGCCGCCCCGGCCGGCCCCCGCCCCGGCCCGCGCGGAGGGGCACATCACCCCGGAGCTGTTCTTCGATCTGCTGCGCGCCCGGCTGCCGCACGACCGGGTCCTGGTCGAGGAGGCGCCGAGCCACCGCGACACGCTGCACGCGCGCGTGCCCATCGAGCTCAGCGGGGGCTTTCTGACCACGGGCAGCGGGGCGCTCGGCTGGGGCCTGCCCCTCGCCGTCGGCCGGGCGCTCGCCGACCGGCGCCGGCTGGTGTGTGTGGTCGGCGACGGTTCGGCGCTGTACTCGGTGCAGGCGCTGTGGAGCGCGGCCCGGCACCGGGCTCCGGTCACCTATGTGCTTCTGGACAACGGCGGTTACGCGGCCGTCCGTGCGCTCGGCCGCCGGATCGGCGTCGCGCCGGTCCCGGGGACGGACATCACCGGCATCGACTTCGCCGCGCTCGCGGAGTCCTTCGGCTGTCCCGCGGCCCGCGTCGAACACGCCAAGGAGCTGCCGACCGCGCTGGAGCAGGCTCTCGGCCGCGGCGACGACGCGGGCCCCTTCCTGCTGCATCTGCGGGTCACCGGCAGCGCCGGCACCCTGTACGAGCCCTGGGCGGGGTGAGGGATGCTCCGCCTCGACTCCGTCAGCCGGCACTTCGGCGACCAGCACGTCCTGGACGGCATCAGTCTCACCGTGCCCGACGGCCAGCTGCTGAGCGTGGTCGGGCCCTCCGGCTGCGGCAAGTCCACGCTGCTGCGCACCATCGCCGGACTGCTGCCCGGTGAGGAGGGCACGGTCACGCTCGACGGGACACCGGTCACCGGCGTACCGGACCGCCTCGCGGTCGTCTTCCAGGAGTACGGCCGCTCGCTGTTGCCCTGGCTCACCGTCCGCGACAACGTGGCCCTGCCGCTGCGCCGCCAGGGCCTCGGGCGCGCCGCCCGCCGGGCCGGGGCCGAGGCGATCCTCGAACGGGTCGGGCTGCACGGGGTCGCCCGGCGCCGTCCGGGCGAGCTGTCCGGCGGTATGCAGCAGCGCGTCGCCCTCGCGCGTGCCCTGGTGTGCCGGCCCGCCCTGATGCTCATGGACGAGCCGTTCGGCTCGCTGGACGCCGGCACCCGGGAGGATCTGGAGGACCTGCTGCTGGAGGTCCACCGGTCCGACGGCACGACGATCGTGTTCGTCACCCATGACATCGACGAGAGCGTGTACGTCGGTGACCGCGTCGTCGTCCTCTCCCCCGGTCCCGGTTCCCGTGTCGTGCGGGACCTGCCGGTCGGCCTGCCGGCCGAGCGCGACCAGATCACCACGCGGAGCCTGCCGGACTTCGTGGCGCTGCGCACGGAGGTGGGGCGGGCGGTGCGCGGGACGTAGTACGGGCAGGGGTGGCCCCCGGTTGCCCAGGGGCGACCCCTGCGGTGCACTTTGGCGGTCAGCGCAGCTCGCGCACCTTGATGGTGCAGATGCCCCGGCCGTGCGCGGCGGCGTACAGCGTGCCGCCGTCGGTGGACTCGAAGACATGGCCGACGCCGGCGCCGGGGCCCTCGGTCCAGTGCCGGGAGAAGCCGTTGACGGCGAGGAAGATGTGCTCGGCGTCGTGCGGGTCGACGGCGAAGCCGCTCAGGTGCCGGTTGGGCACGGTCCCGTCGACGGGCAGGCTGATGTCGTGCCAGCCCGTGCCTCCCCCGGACTTCATCCGGAAGGTTCCCCCAGCGTTTCCCACGGCGATGCCGCGGGCGAAGCCCTGGTTGTTGCAGGGGCCGCACCAGGCCGAGTAGATCCTGCCGCCGGAGGCGGCGACGGAAGTCGCGATGCGGCCGGCGCCGTTCTTCAGGTCGGTGGCGAGCGGGGCGATGAAGCGGGCCTCGCTGGTGACGTTGTCGGGCGGGGCGACGGAGCACGAGGTGGCCTTGCCCGGGTCGGTGCTCCAACTGCCGTCGTTGACCGCGCAGTTCTGGGTGACCTGGACGGCGAGGTAGACGTATTTCTGCGTTCGCCCTGGTGGAGAAGCCGTCGTAGTCGTCGCCGCCGCGCCGGCCGACGGCGAGGACCACCTTGGCCGCCGCCGACGCGCAGCTCGTGGATGGTGGTGCTCTCCAGCTCGTCCCCGCCGACCCGGCTGCGCACGGAGAAGGTGCCGTGATGGGGGTGGGTGAGGACGTGGACGCCGCTGCCCAGACAGGCGTCGGAGTTGGTGGTGGCCTCGCCGGTGCCCAGCCGGAGCCGGCTCGCGCCGTCGAGGGCGAGGGCGCCGGTGGACTGGGCGGGCAGCCCGTCGCTGATGGGCTGCCCGTGGCCGCCGCCGGTGTGTGAGCGCCATACTCCGCCGCCGGCGCTGCCCGCGTAGACGTAGCCGTCGTCGGCGGCGGCGATCGCCGACACCCGGCAGGTGACGTCGCCGCTTCCGCCGCTGGAGTTGGAGTCGATGTCGCGGTAGCGCGGGTCGTCGGAGACGTACGGCAGGTCGGTGATGCTGCGCCATCTGCCGCCCGTGCTGCCGAGGTCGGTGAGGTCACGCCAGGCGGCGCCGCGCCTCGCCCGGTGCGACCACACCGGGCGAGGCGCGGGCCTTGGCCTACTGGTCCGCGCCCTCGGCGATCTCGTCCGCCTCATCGCCGTCGTCATCGTCCGCCGCCGTGTGCGGGGACATGGCGCCCACCGACTGCGCGCGTTCCTCGGCGAGTCGGTGGAGGGCGCGGACGCCGAAGGGGCCCGGCGGGTGGCCGAAGGCGGCGGACGGAGGATCGCGACGAGGGCGGCGGAAGCGGTGAGCGCGCAGAGTGTGAACCACCGTCTTCTGCAGGTCGGTACGGACACCAGGGACCTCCCCGGGTGCATCGACACTGCCGATGCAGGAGGCCCGACCGCTCCGGCGCGAAAGCGTCCGCCGCTTGGCCAATTCTTGACGCGAACCTGCCAGTAACTACCCGCCCGGGGACTGGCTCCTCCGGGCGGCCGCCGGCTCGTCCTGGGTGCGGAACCGGCCGACCGTCCTCAGCAAATGGTCGGCGGGATCGCGCAGGCCCGGATGGGCCAGCACCGTGTTGCGCAGCCCGCGGACCGGGCGGCGCCACAGCCGCTGGGCCAGCGCCACCGGATGGGCGCGGGCGGCGAAGCCCTCGGCGACCCGCAGTTCGCGGGTCTTCAGCCAGTCCTTGTACTCCTTGTCGCCGCGGCCGAGGTCGACCAGGGTCACCCCAGCCCGCGCGGCCGCCTCGGCGGTCCGCAGATGCATCATCAACCCCGGTGAGTAGTAGTGCAGTTCGGGGTCGTAGGCGGTGAACCAGGCCGCCAGCACCGTGCTCGACCGGGGGCCGAAGTGGGCCGCGACGGGCCGCTCGCCCGCGTACAGCACGGACAGCACCCCGGTGAAGTGCTCCTCGTGGACGCGGAAGAGATGGTCGACCAGTGCGACGATCCACGGCCGGGCGAACCGGTCCATGCGGCCGGTCCTGCGGTACTGCGCCGACTTCCACCGCATGAGCGTGCGCAGCATCTCCGGGTCCCGCTCGTCGAAGACGAATCGCACCTCGCCGATGTCCCGGCCGAGCCGTCGCTCCTTCTTCAGGGTCGTCTTGGCCAGCCCCGGGTAGGTGCCGCGCAGCCACTCCGGATAGCCGCCGTCGCCGGGTTTCACATCGATCACCGGTGAGGCGAAGGAGCCGGTGACATGGGGGGCGAACGGCCGCTGTTCCTGGACGAGATGATCGAACTCGAAGATGCTGAGCCCGCAGGCCCGCAGCAGTTCCCCGGGGTTCCAGGTGACTCCGGGACGGTGCACGAGGGCCTGGCAGTCGGACAGTCCGAGCCCGATGGCCCGTCCGGTGCCGAACGGCCCCCGCTCGTACGGGAAGAAGCCGGCCGGCTCCCCGCCCTCGCGCAGGACCGCCACCCGGGCCCCGGGCCGGTACCGGCCGACGCCGACGGCGAACTCCGGCGCGAGGAAGGGGTTGGCGTACTCGGGCGACTCGTCCATCGCGCGGTGCCAGGCCCCGCGCAGTTCGGGCGTCAGCTCGCCCGGTCTGTGGATGGTGATCTCCACCTCAGTTCGACCCCCCTTCCGCAGGCTCCGCAAGCGGTGTGCCGGAGCCGGCGCGGGCCGGTGAGGCGTATGGATCATGGCTGTTGGATCGCATCGGCGATCGCTCCCCCCACGACGCGCCGGGCGCGTCCTGCCACTGGTTCCGATGTGCCCAGAAATCCCCTCCGTGCGCCACTGCCCAAACCTCGCGAAACAGTACGCACGCCGTCAAGGGTGCCTCAGTCGGCGGACGGTCCGCCACGGGTCTGCGGACATCGGTGACAAGTCCCCGTTACGTCAGCGGGGCCGGTGCCCCAGGTCGTCCTCCGTGGCACTCAGGTCCTGCGTGCCGATCACCGACAGCAGTTCGAGCTGGGCGGCGCCCTCGGTGCCGGGCGGGGCGCTGAACCACAGCAGCCGCTGGCAGTTGTCCTCGCTGAAGAGGCTGTGGCAGTCCAGCTCGATGACGCCGAGCGAGGGGTGGACGATCCGCTTGTGGTCACTGCGCCGCAGGGCCACCTCCCGCTGCTCCCACAGCCCGGCGAACTCCGCGCTGCGCCGGCGCAGCGTCGCCACCAGCCGGGTGACATCGGGGTCCTTGGCACGCCGGGCCGCCACCGCCCGCAGATCGGCGGTGAAGACACGGGAGTGGTGCGGATGGTCCTCGACCGGGTACAGGTCGCGGGCGGCGGGGTCGGTGAACCAGCGATGGACGAAGCTCCGGTGCGCCCCCCGTCCGGGCGGCATCGCACCGAGCAGCGCCCTGGCCAGGGGGTTCTGCACCAGGGGCTCATGCAGATCGGTGATGACCTGGGCGGGGGTCGTGGTGAGCCGGTCCAGCAGGCCGAGCAGGGCGGGCTGGACGAGCGCGGTGGGTCCGCTCGCGGCGGGCGGCAGCGGGCGGTCGGCGAGATGGAAGAGGTGGTCGCGTTCGTCGCCGCTGAGCCGCAGGGCGCGGGCGAGGGCGGCCAGCACCTGTCCGGAGGGCTGGGCGCCGCGGCCCCGCTCCAGCTCGGTGTAGTAGTCGGCGGACAGCCCGGCCAGCTGGGCCACCTCCTCGCGGCGCAGGCCCGGCACCCGGCGGCGGGGGCCCGTGGGCAGGCCGACGTCGGCGGGACGGACCCGGTCGCGCCGGGACTTCAGGAAGGCGGCCAGCTCGGCATGGTTCACGCCGTCCATCGTCGCGCCTCGCGGCGCGCGTAACCAGGGGTCGCCGACCCCAGGGTGAGCGCAGCCGTGGTCCGCTCCGGCGCGGCGGCCGAGGGTGGAGTCATGCACCGGGCGCCACGCCCCACAGCCACGGGAGATCTCATGTCCATCGAAGCACGCACCCCCTCGGCACCGCGGGTCGCCGTCGTCACCGGAGGCTCGCGCGGCATCGGCCGGGCCACGGCGGCCCGGCTGGCCGCGGACGGCTTCGCCGTGGTGATCGGGTACGCGGGCAACCGCGACCTGGCCGAGGCCGCCGCCCGGGAGGTCACCGCGGCCGGCGGCCGCGCGGTCGCCGTGCGCGCCGACATCGCCGACGAGGAGCAGGCCGCCGCGTTGTTCGAGGCGGCCGCGACGGAGTTCGGCGGAGTCGACGTCGTGGTCCACGCGGCGGGCCGGATGTATCTCGCGCCGATCACCGAGCTGGATCTCGCGGAGCTGGACGCGATGCACCGCACCAACATCCGCGGCACGTTCGTGGTCGCCCGCGAGGCGGCCCGCACGCTGCGCCGGGGCGGCGCGTTCGTCGGGTTCTCCAGCTCCGTCGTGAGCCTGGCGTTCCCCTCCTACGGCGCCTACTCCGCGAGCAAGGGCGCGGTAGAGGCGCTGACGCTGGTGCTGGCCCGGGAACTGCGCGGCCGGGACGTCACGGCGAACACCGTCGCCCCGGGCCCCACGGCCACCGATCTGTTCCTGGACGGCAAGGACGAGGAGACCGTCGCGCGGCTGGCCGCGCAGCCGCCGCTGGAACGCCTCGGCACGCCCGCGGACATCGCCGAGGTGGTGGCGTTCCTCGCCTCACCGGCCGGCCACTGGGTCAACGGCCAGGTCGTACGCGCCAACGGCGGCATCGTCTGAGCCGCTGCCGGGCCACATCGCAATATCTGACACACCATCACCGAAGGAGCACATCCATGCCGTTCGCGAACTTCAAGGTCCCCGCCGGAACCCTGGACGACGAGCAGAAGGAGCTGATCGTCACCCGCACCACCGAGTTGTACGTCGAGATCTACGGCGAGCGGGCCCGCGCCACCACGATGGTCCTGATCGAGGAGGTCGCCGACGGCGGCTGGGGCATCGGGGGCGACGTACTGACCCTGGCCAAGCTGCGGGAGCCGTCGCGGGATTGACGACCGACCGGCGCTGATCCCCCCTGACCTGGTCGCCTCAGCCGCGCGCACCCCCCGCTCTTGACATGAACCTGCGCCAGCCCCGAGTCTTCGTGCGTGAAGTTGCTCGATTGAAGCTCTTTTCAAGCGCATCCGAGCATCAACCGCAGGAATCAATCGCAAGAACAGTCAGTCCGCAGTGCTGCGAGGGGAGCTGTTCCGCCGTGCAAAGACCGCGAAGACCGCGCCGCCGGGTGCCATGGCCGGCCTGGATACCGCTGGGGCTGGCGACCGCCCTGGCGGCGACCGTGCTCACCGCCCCGGCGGCCGCCCAGGCCGCCACCACCCCCGGCGCCGTACTCGACCCCGCCCACGGCAGCGTCAGCTGGCAGAGCCCGGCCTACGCCAAGGGCACCGGCGGGGGCACCGAGAGCTGCCCCGACGCCGGCGCCGACCCGGACAACAAGGTCTGTGACCGCTTCGACCTGACCGTCTCGGTGCCGGACGGCTACTGGGACGACAATCCCGAGGGCGGCGTACCCCTGTCAGTCACATGGGAGAAGCCCTCCGACGACTTCGACCTGTACGTGTACGACGACCACGGCAGGCAGGTGGCCTCCAGCGCGGGCACCGCCGACCCGGAGGCCACGGTGATCCCGCGGGCGTCGGGGACGTACCACGTGCTGGTCGTGCCGTACGACGTGCACGACAACTCCTTCACGGGCACCGCGTATCTGCCCGCCACCACGGACGTCGGCGATCTCACGTCGTTCTCGGGCGGCGACGGCACCTACACCATCGGCGCCGGACGGCTGACCGCGCGCGCCGACTTCCTGACGGGTGGTCAACTGCGGCTCCAGGCCGACCCGTCCGGCTCGCTCAGCGATCCCGCGGGCACCGCGATCGTCCGCAGGCAGCCCGCCGTGGAGCGGCACACCTCGTCCTTCGACGCGGGTGACTACTACGGCATCCGCTCCCCGCAGGCCGTGCTGCGCGTCTACAAGAAGCCGCTGCGCTTCGGGCTGTACAGACCCGACAACCGCACCCGGATCTGGCAGGAGGACAAACCGCTGCGCTGGTCGACCGGCGGCATGCGGCAGAGCCTCACGCGCGGCGCCGACGAGCAGTTCTTCGGCGGCGGCGAGCAGAACGGCAGCTTCTCGCACCGCGGACAGACCATGTATGTGTCCAACAGCTTCGACTGGGACGAGGGCGGCTACAACAACTCCCAGCCGTTCTACCTCTCCAGCGCGGGCTACGGCGTCTTCCGCAACACCTTCGCGCCGGGCGTGTACACCTTCGGCACGCCGGTGACCACCGGCCAGCAGGAACGGCGCCTGGACGCGTACTACTTCCTCGGTGACGCCAAGCAAGTGATCGGTAAATACACGGCGTTGACCGGCAAGCCGTTCATGCCTCCGGTGTACGGCCTCGAACCCGGCGACTCCGACTGCTATCTGCACAACGCCAACCGGGGCGAGCGGCACACCCTGGACGCACTGAAGGTCGCCGACGGGTACACCGAGCACCAGATGCCGCTCGGCTGGATGCTGGTCAACGACGGCTACGGCTGCGGCTACGAGAACCTGGAGCAGACGGCCAAGGGACTTGAGGACCATCACGCCCGGCTCGGCCTGTGGACCCAGGACGGCATCGACAAGCTCGCCGACCAGGTCAGGGCGGGCCAGCGGGTGGCCAAGCTGGACGTGGCCTGGGTCGGCAACGGCTACAAGTTCGCACTGGACGCGTGCGACGCCGCCAAGAAGGGGATCGAGGACAACAGCGACGCACGCGGTTTCGTGTGGCTTCCGGTGTCCTGGGCGGGCGCCCAGCGCTGCGGGGTGCTGTGGAGCGGCGACCAGAAGCTGTCCTGGGACTACCTCCGCTGGCAGATCCCGACCTACGCCGGGGCGACCATGTCCGGTATCGCCTACAACACCGGTGACGTGGGCAGCATCTACCGCCACGACCCGAAGATGTACACCCGCGACCTCCAGTGGAAGGCGTTCCTGCCGGCCATCATGACCATGGACGGCTGGGCCAGCGACCTGACCACCGGCAAGCCCGCCGACCAGCAGCCCTGGCTGGACGGGGAGCCGTACACCTCGGTCAACCGCACCTATCTGCAGCTGAAGGAGCGGCTGCTGCCGTACATGTACACGCTGTCCGCCGAGGCGGCGAAGACCGGGGTGGGCGCGGTGCGTCCGCTGTGGCTGGAGTACCCGGACGACCCGGGCACCCTCACGGACCAGGCGAAGTACGAGTTCCTGTCCGGGCCCGACTTCCTCGTCGCCCCTGTCTACCAGGGCTCCGACACCCGGGACGGCATCTATCTGCCGAAGGGCACCTGGACCGACTACCGGACCGGCCGCACCTACCGGGGACCGACCACGATCAACGGCTATCACGCCCCGCTCGACACGCTTCCGCTGTTCGTGCGCGAGGGCGCGATCGTGCCCATGTGGCCGAAGGGAACGACGAGTTGGCAGACCCGGGACCGGCATGAGCTGGACTGGGACCTGTATCCGGCGGCCCACGGCACGAGCCGTTACACCCTGTACGAGGACGACGGGGTGACCCGTGACTTCGGCAAGGGCGCCGCCGCCACCCAGCGGGTGTCGATGCGGGCAGACGGCTCCGGGACGACCGTGTCGGTGGGCGCGAGCAAGGGGGACTACGCCGGCAAGGCGGACTCCCGCGCCTACCGGTTCACCGTGCACGGCGACCCGGCGCCCCGTCAGGTGCTCCTCGACGGCCGCCTGTTGCCCGCCTCCGCCTGGTCGTACGACGCCGGCACCCATGTCACGACCGTCACCACACCGGGGCTGTCACTGGACCGGGGCTTCACCGTGCGCCTGGTCGACGAGAGGTAAAGGAATCGCATGGTCTAGTCCAAAGAGGCCGCTGGTCTAGTCCAACTTATTGACGTGACCGCAACACCTCCCGGAGGGTGGGGCTCCCCGCGACAGGGACCTCATCGCGGGGACTCCCCACCCCCACCCTCTGGAGGCACGCAGTGAGACGTCTTCGGGCATGTCTGGGCGCGGCGGCCGCCGTCACGCTCGCCGCCGCCGGCACCACGGCGCTCGTCGCGAGCAACGCCTCGGGCGCGACCACCGCGCTCGGCAACCGGTGGTACGCCGCCGCCCCCTATCTGATGCCGCTGGACAACGACCCGCCGGACCCGGCCGCCATCATGGACGCCACCGGCCTCAAGGCCTTCCAGCTGGCCTTCGTCCTCGCCCCCGACGGCGGCGGCTGCTCGCCGACCTGGGGCGGCACCGCCCCCGTCGGCTCGGACACGGCCGTGCAGTCGGTGATCAACACCATCCGCGCCAAGGGCGGCGACGTGTCGGTCTCCATCGGCGGCTACGGCGGCACGAAGCTCGGCCAGGCCTGCGCGGACGCCGCGTCCACGGCGGCGGCCTACCAGCAGGTCATCACCAAGTACGGGCTGCACGCCATCGACTTCGACCTGGAGGAGCCGGAGTACGAGAACACCGCGGCGATCCACAACGAGATCGGCGCGGCCAAGATCCTCCAGCAGAACAACCCCGGGCTGTACGTCTCCGTGACGACGGCCGGCACCGCGGACGGCACCGGCTGGTTCGGCAAGCAGATGCTGCTGGAGGCCAAGTCCCAAGGCTTCACGCCGAACAACTTCTCCATCATGCCGTTCGACGGCGGCTTCAACGGCGCGGCGAGCCAGACCAGCGCCCTGACCAACTTCAACTCGATCCTGCAGTCGACCTTCGGCTGGGACCAGGCGACCGCCTACGCCCACGAGGGCTTCTCCGGCATGAACGGCCGCAGCGACTCGGGCGAGTACTTCAGCCAGGCGGACTTCCAGACCGTGCTGGACTACGCGACGAGCCACAACATGGACCGGTTCACGTTCTGGTCCCTGAACCGCGACCGGCAGTGCAGCCCGCCCGACAACGGGGGCCGCACATCCGGGACGTGCTCCAGCGTGGCACAGACCTCCTGGGACTTCGCCAAGTACTCCGTGCGGTTCGCCGGAGTGACCCCGCCGACCACGACGCCGACCCCCACTCCGACGCCGACACCCACCCCCACCTCCTGCAAGACCGCCTGGAGCGCCTCGGCGGTGTACACGGGCGGCGACGAGGCCTCGTACGCGAACCACAACTGGAAGGCCAAGTGGTGGACCCAGAACGAGGCGCCCGGCGCCTCGCAGTGGGGGCCGTGGCAGGACGAGGGCGCCTGCTGAACCTCTTGACGTGTCTGGTTCAGACCTCTAGCTTCTCGGGTCACCGAACGACCAAGGATGCGTTCAGCGTTCAGCATGTTGAACGCATCCGCCGGTCCGACATCCGGTCCGACGAAGGGACCCCCCATGACCCGAACCCGGCTCCTCGCACTGCCGACGGCCGCGGGCCTCGCCTTCGCCCTCTTCCTGCTCGGCAGCCCCAGCGCCCTCGCCGCCCACCCGCATACCGCCCCCGGCGGCACCTTCGACCTGTCCGTGTGGGAGCTGCAGGAGCCCGTCGGCTCCCCCGGCAGCCCGACCACCATCCCGTCGTCCCGGCTGCGGGGCGCGAACGGCTACCAGGACGCGTACTTCTACACCGACACCCACGACGGGGCGATGACCTTCTGGGCACCGGAGAAAGGCGTCACCACGCCGAACTCCGACTACGCCCGCTCCGAGCTGCGCGAGATGAACCGCGACGGCAGCCCCGCCGACTGGGCGCTGTCCGGCGCGCACAGGATGAGCGCGACCCTGCGCGTGGTGTCCGTGACGAAGAACGTGTGCGTCGGGCAGATCCACCTCGGCAGCGGCGGCTCCTCCACCAAGCCGCTGCTGGAGCTGTACTACCACGCGAACGGTGACATCGTCCTCGGCACGGAGAACTCGCCGTCCGGCGGCCAGACTCCGCACACCGTGGGGCATGTGCCGACCGGCAAGACCTGGAGCTACAGCATCGCCGTCTCCGGCGGCAACACCATCGATCTGACCGTCAACGGCACCGTCACCCACTACGGCATCCCGTCGTCCTTCAAGCAGTACAAGCAGTACTTCAAGGCCGGCTCCTACAACCAGTCCTCCTCGGACAGCACCACGAACGGCGCCCGTGTCGCGTTCTACGGCCTGACCGTCAAACATGGCTGACACGCGGTCCGACCTGCGCGACTGGTGCAATCGGGCGTAGGGTCGTAGCGTCAGGTGAACGCGGTCGGACACAGCACAAACGGTGGGAGCGACCATGCGCGGATCAGTGATGGGAACGGCGGTCACCCTGGCAGCGGGCACCTTGCTGACAGCGGCGATGACGACGACAGCGGCGGCCAGTCCGCCGACCGCGACCACCACACCTGTCAAGGCCGCTCAGACACACACGGTGCTCGTCGACTGCTTCTTCCATCGCAACGTCCGCCCGGAGGACTTCATTCTGGCGTGCGGCGACGGCAACAGCCGGCTGGTCGACCTGCACTGGACCCAGTGGGGCCCGGACGGTGCGCAGGCCTTCGGTCTGAACATGGTCAACGACTGCAAGCCGTACTGCGCGGCCGGGACGTTCCACGCCTACCCGGTCGTCATCCGGCTCAGCGGACAGAAGACGTGGCAGCGGCATCCGTCCTTCGAGCGGTTCGCCAACATCAGCCTGACCTACACCAACGCCAGGCCGGACACGTTCAAGCAGGTCATGACCTACCCTCTCTGGGACTGACAGCTCCTCTGACGGACAGCTCCGCTGCGGGACCGACAGCCGGGCACCCCGCCACCGGCCCCGGCCGGTGGTCCACTCGGGCGATCTTCCGCCCCGGCTCCCCGGATCGGCGGCCCCTGCGCCCTCATCTTGGTGTGACCCTGTCCGCGGCGCCGCGTGCGCCGTCCGAAGAGAGGTCACATGCCCCGACTCCACCGCCTGGCCGGTGCCGCCACAGCCGTGCTCGCGCTCGGCCTGCTCGCGGCGGCTCCGGCCGCCGGCCAGGAGCCCCACGTCGGCGACGCACACATCGTCGCCCACTTCGCGCTGAACGCCGGTCAGACCCCCGAGAACATCGCGCTCGAAGCGGACGGCTCCGCCGACCTGACCTTCGCCTTCGCCCGTCAGGTCGCCCATGTCGCCCCGGACGGCGGCACACGGATCCTCGTGACCCTGCCGGACGTGCCCAACCCCGCCAACCCGCTGGTCCACAGCGCCATCGTCACCGGAATCGCCCGCGCACACGACGGCACGCTGTACGTCGGCTACGCCACCGGCACCAGGAAGACCGGCATCTGGCGCCTCGTCCCCGGCGAGGCGCCCGAGCAGATCACCGAGTTGCCCCCGACCGGGTTCCCCGACGGTCTGGCTCTCGACGAACACGGCGGCGTCCTCTACGCCGCCGACTCGGTCCTCGGCACGATCTGGCGCATCCCGCAACAGGGCGGCCCCGCCACGGCCTGGGCGAAGGGCGCGGCCCTCGATCCGCTCCCGGAACCCGCCCGCGGCTTCGGCGCCAACGGCATCAAGGTCCGCCGCGACGCCGTATGGGTGTCCAACACCGACCGCGGCGCGCTGCTGCGCGTCCCCGTCCGCGCGGACGGCACCGCCGGCCCGATCGAGACACGGGCCACCGGGCTGGACGGCATCGACGACTTCGCCTTCCCCGGCACCGGAACGACCGTGCTGGCCGCCACGAGCACCACCGACGCGCTTCTTCTCGTGCGGCCGAACGGACGCTCCACGGCGCTGCTCTCCGGTCGCAACGGGCTGTCCAACCCGACGTCCGTGGCCGTCGGCGGCGGCACCGTGTACGTGACGAGCGCGGCGTACTTCACGCAGCGGGATCCGAATCTGGTGCTCGCGCGACTCCGGTGACGCGGTCAGCCGTCCGCGGGTGCGTCGTGGCCGGTCGCGCCGGGCTCAGGTCAGTTCGACCAGGAGGTCGCCGCCCTCGACCTGTTGGATGCGGTTGATGGCCAGCCGGGACACGCGGCCCGCCTTGGGGGCGGTGATGGTGGCTTCCATCTTCATCGCCTCGATCGTGGCGACGGTGGCACCGGCGGCGACCTCGTCGCCCTCGGCCACCGCCAGGGTCACCACGCCGGCGAACGGCGCCGGTACATGGCCGGGGTTGGCGCGGTCGGCCTTCTCCGTCACCGGGACGTCCGAGGCCGCGGCCCGGTCGCGGACCTGGATGGGGCGCAACTGGCCGTTGAGCGTGGACATCACGGTGCGCATACCGCGTTCGTCGGCCTCGCCGATCGCCTGCAGTTCGATCAGCAGCCGGACGCCGGGCTCCAGGTCGACGGCGTACTCCTTGGCCTGGCGCAGGCCGTAGAAGAAGGCCTTGCTGTCCAGGACGCTGGTGTCGCCGTAGGCCTGCCGGTGGGTGTCGAACTCCCGGGTCGGGCCGGGGAACAGCAGCCGGTTGAGGGTGGACCGGGGGTCCTTGGCCAGTCCCTCCCGGTCCTCGGCGGACAGTTCGGGCGCCGGCTTGGCCGCGGCCCGGCCCTTGAGCGCCTTGGTACGGAACGGCTCGGGCCAGCCGCCGGGCGGGGTGCCCAGCTCGCCCCGCAGGAAGCCGATGACCGAGTCCGGGATGTCGAACTTGTCGGGCGTCTCCTCGAAGTTCTCCGGGGACACGCCGGCGCCGACCAGATGCAGCGCCAGGTCGCCGACCACCTTGGAGGACGGGGTGACCTTGACCAGGCGGCCGAGGATGCGGTCCGCGGCCGCGTACATGGCCTCGATGTCCTCGAAGCGGTCGCCGAGGCCGAGCGCGACGGCCTGGGTGCGCAGGTTGGAGAGCTGGCCGCCGGGGATCTCGTGGTGGTAGACGCGTCCGGTCGGGGAGGCGAGGCCCGCCTCGAAGGGGGCGTAGACCTTGCGGACGCCCTCCCAGTACGGCTCCAGGTCGCCGACGGCTTGGAGGTCGAGTCCGGTGGGGCGGTCGGAGTGGTCGGTGGCGGCGACGAGCGCCGACAGCGACGGCTGCGAGGTCGTCCCGGCCATCGAGGCCACCGCGCCGTCCACGGCGTCGGCGCCCGCCTGGATCGCGGCGAGGTAGGTGGCGAGCTGGCCGCCGGCCGTGTCATGGGTGTGCAGGTGTACGGGCAGGTCGAACTCGCGGCGCAGCGCCGAGACGAGCTTGGCCGCGGCCGGGGCGCGCAACAGTCCGGCCATGTCCTTGACGGCGATGACATGCGCGCCGGCCTCGACGATCTGCTCGGCGAGGCGCAGGTAGTAGTCGAGGGTGTAGAGGCGTTCGGCCGGGTCGCCCAGGTCGGCGGTGTAGCAGAGGGCGACCTCGGCGATCGCGGTGCCCGTCTCGCGTACGGCCTCGATGGCGGGGCGCATCTGGCCGACGTCGTTGAGGGCGTCGAAGATACGGAAGATGTCGATGCCGGTGGCGGCGGCCTCCTGCACGAATACGTCGGTCACCTCGGTCGGGTACGGGGTGTAGCCGACGGTGTTGCGGCCGCGCAGCAGCATCTGGAGGCAGATGTTGGGCACGGCCTCGCGCAGCGCCGCCAGCCGCTCCCAGGGGTCCTCGGCGAGGAAGCGCAGCGCCACGTCGTACGTGGCGCCGCCCCAGCACTCCAGGGACAGCAGCTGCGGCAGGGTGCGGGCGACGACCGGGGCGACGGCGAGGAGGTCCTTGGTGCGCACGCGGGTGGCCAGCAGCGACTGGTGGGCGTCGCGGAAGGTGGTGTCGGTGACGCCGAGGGTCGGCGACTCGCGCAGCCGGCGGGCGAAGCCCTCGGGGCCGAGGTCGACGAGGAGTTGACGGGAGCCGGCCGGGGGCTCGCCGGCCGGCAGCGACGGCAGTTTGGTGAGCGGGTCGAGCAGGTCGGGGCGTCCGCCGTGCGGCTTGTTCACCGTCACGTCGGCGAGGTAGGTGAGCAGTTTGGTGCCGCGGTCGGCGGAGGTGCGGGCGGTGAGCAGATGCGGACGCTGCTCGATGAAGGAGGTGGTGACCCGGCCCGCCTGGAAGTCGGCGTCGTCCAGCACGGCCTGGAGGAACGGGATGTTGGTGGCCACGCCGCGGATGCGGAACTCGGCCACGGCACGCCGGGCGCGGCCGACGGCGGCCCTGAAGTCCCGTCCCCGGCAGGTGAGTTTGACCAGCATCGAGTCGAAGTGCGCGCTGATCTCCGTACCGGCGTGGGTGGTTCCGCCGTCCAGGCGGATGCCGGAGCCGCCCGGGGAGCGGTAGGCGCTGATCCGGCCGGTGTCCGGGCGGAAGCCGTTGGCGGGGTCCTCGGTGGTGATACGGCACTGCAGTGCGGCGCCGCGCAGGGTGATGGTGTCCTGGGCGAGGCCGAGGTCGGCGAGGGTCTCGCCGGCGGCGATCCGCAGCTGGGCCTGGACCAGGTCCACGTCCGTGACTTCCTCGGTCACGGTGTGCTCGACCTGGATGCGCGGGTTCATCTCGATGAAGACATGGTTGCCGGCGGGGTCGAGGAGGAACTCGACGGTGCCCGCGTTGCGGTAGCCGATCTCGCGGGCGAAGCGGACGGCGTCGGCGCAGATGCGGTCCCGCAGTTCGGGGTCGAGGTTCGGCGCGGGGGCCAGCTCGATGACCTTCTGGTGGCGGCGCTGGAGCGAACAGTCGCGTTCGTAGAGGTGGATGACGTTGCCCGCGCCGTCGGCGAGGATCTGCACCTCGATGTGGCGCGGGTCCACGACGGCCTTCTCCAGGAAGACGGTCGGGTCGCCGAACGCGGAGGCGGCCTCGCGGGAGGCGGCCTCGATGGACTCGCGCAGCTGGGCGGGGTCCTCCACGCGGCGCATACCGCGCCCGCCGCCGCCCGCGACGGCCTTGACGAACACGGGGAAGCCGATCTCCTCGGCGGCGCGCACCAGTTCGTCGACATCGGTGGAGGGCTGGGAGGAGCCGAGCACGGGCACGCCGGCCGCCCGGGCGGCGGCGACCGCGCGGGCCTTGTTGCCGGTCAGCTCCAGGGTGGCGGCGCTCGGGCCGACGAAGGTGATGCCCGCCTCCTCGCAGGCGCGGGCCAGTTCGGGGTTCTCGGACAGGAAGCCGTAGCCCGGGTAGACGGCGTCGGCACCGGCCCGGCGGGCGGCGCCCACGATCTCCTCGACGGAGAGATAGGCCCGCACCGGGTGCCCCGGCTCGCCGATCTCGTACGCCTCGTCGGCCTTCTGCCGGTGCAGTGAGTTGCGGTCCTCGTGCGGGAACACGGCGACGGTGCGCGCACCGAGTTCGTAGCCCGCCCGGAACGCGCGGATCGCGATCTCTCCACGGTTGGCGACCAGCACCTTGCGGAACATCCTGGATTCCCTTCAGCTGCCTGCCGGCGACGAACACCATGGTGTCAGCCACGCCCTGCCGTACCTCGCGGCAACCCTAGGGGGTGCCCGCTCGTGTCGACGTGCGAAAACCATCACATTGACGGGGTGGGCAGCGCCACAGGGCGGTGCGCCGGGATCAGCGGGATCGAGCCGGATCCAAGGGGATCCAGGGGAATCCGAGGGATCCGGGGAGGGATCCGAGGGATTCCGGTGCGATCAGCGTTCCAGGGCCGTCATCGCCGCGTCCGGGGAGCGGCCGGCGGCCGCCCGCGGGGGCACGGACCGGTGGGGTGCGGGCGCCGGCAGCACCGACGGCCCCGAAAGCTCCGGCGCCGCCTTCGCCGGGGGCCGCGCGGGCGCGGGGATCACCGCCGGCCCGGCGTGCGCGAACCCGCGTTCCCGCACGCGCAGCAGGATCCGCAGACGTGCCTGGAGGTGTGCGCGGCGACCGTGCAGAAGGCCGAGGACGATCGCCGTGCCCACGGCGATCAGATGCTCGCGGCCGGCCAGGTTGGGGACGGCGACGGACTCCCACACCATCGAGCCGCCGGTCATCGTGAACACCACCGGGGCGCGTCTGATCACCGACAGATAGGTGAACAGGCCCACGACGGCCGCGGAGGGCCCGGTGTCGAGGACGTGTGCGCACGCGGGCGGCAGTCCGAGGCCCCACCAGCCGGGACCCGCCGCGACCATCACGCGGGCGGCGAGGGTGCCCGCCACGGTGGTGGCGTAGGCGATCGCCAGGGTGCGGGCGCGGCCCAGGACGGCTTCGGCGAGTGCGAAGGAGAGGAACAGCGTGGTGATGCCCGCCCAGACGGGCAGGTCGAGCGCCGGGACGTACAGCGACACCGGGGAGCGCAGCAGGGAGAGCCACAGCGGCAGATCAGCCCTGACGCCGCCGAGCCGGGTGACCCAGAGGGCTCCGGCCGGGTGCTGGGCGATGTCGTGGAAGAAGACGACTCCGAACGCGGCCACGAACCCCAGCAGGAGCCCGGACAGCCCGCGGCGCACGAGGCGGTGCACCGGGTCGACGACGATGGAGTGCCACTCGGCGCGCAGGATGCGGCCGGTGAAGCGGGCGAACCGTGCGAGCAGCGAGCAGCACCACGGGACGGGCCCTTCAGTCGTCATGAGACACGGCAGCCCGTCGCCTTCGGCTCCCCCGACATGTCCATCGCCCCCTCCATCCCGGGCCGGGCAGTCCGGCCGCAGGACGCATTTCCGTCATCCGCCCGTTTGGGTCGCCATCGTATAGATGTACGGATCTTCCCTCGCCGGCCCACCCCTCCTCCGGTGTGGGGCTCTGCGGTGGTGAGGCCCGATCGGTGACAGTTCAGCGAGCCGGGAGGCGGGCGTCAAGATCCATAGCGCAAGCACGCGGGTGTGGGAAGACCCACAGGTCCACGGAGGGCGGAATCCGGGGCGGGAGGGAACCTCACCCCCCTCGGATCCGTCTTCCCCCGCAAGCCCCTGTACCGCTCTTCGGCCGAAGGCCTTCTCCTCCGTCGTCCTCGCCGACGGCGACTACGACGACTCCTTCGCGATGGCGCTGGCCTGCAAGGATCTCGGCCTCGCCGTGGACCTCGGCCGCGATCTGGGGGTCTCCACGGAACTGTCGGCGCTGGTCGAGCAGGTCTACCGCCGCGCCAAGGCCCAGCACGGCGCTCTGGCGGGCGAGATGAGCCCGGTGCGACTCTACGAGGCGCTGGCCGGGCGGGAGTTCAGGCTGCCGCCCCCGACCGCCACGCTCGACGCCGCCCCCGTCACGGTCTGACGCCACCGAGTCCTTCCAGGAGCCGCACCATGACCGACAGCCTCACCCCCCTGAGCCTGGACACCGTCTGCCGGGTCGAGTTCGGCCCCGGCCGCGTCGAGCTGCTGCCCGAGCTGATCGCGGACACCGGTCATCACCGCGCGTTCGTCGTCACCGACCGGGGACTGCGCGCGGCCGGGGTCGCCGACCGCGTCCTGAAGATCCTGGACCTGGCGGGCGTGGAGTACGCCGGCTACGACGACGTGGCGCCCAATCCGTCCACCGGGAGCGTCGACGCGGGCGCCGCGCGAGCCCGTGCGTTCGGTCCCGCGGTGCTGATCGCGCTCGGCGGCGGCTCGGTGCTGGACGCCGCGAAGGGCATATCCCTGCTGGTGGGGAACCCGGACGCGGTCGCCGCCGACGCCGACCACCTGTGGGAGGCGGCGGACGGGCTGCCGTTGATCGCCGTGCCGACGACCTCCGGGACCGGCGCGGAGACCAATGGCTTCGGTGTCATCGAGGACGCGGCGGCCTGCCGCAAGGTGTACATCGGCCACCCGTCCGTCACACCCCGCATCGCCCTGCTCGACCCGGAGCTGACGCTCGGCCTGCCGTCGGCGGCGACGGAGGCGACGGCGGCGACCGGCATCGACGCGCTCGTCCACGGCATCGAGTCGCTGGCCTCGCGCGGCGCCAACGCGTTCTCGCCGGCGTACGCCGCCCAGGCCGTGGGCATGGTCGGCCGTGCGCTGCCGCGCGCCCATCGGGACGGGTCGGACCTCGACGCCCGTGCCGAGCTGATGATGGGCGCGCATCTGGCGGGCCAGGCCCTCACCCTGTCCGGGCTCGATCTGGTCCACGGCATCGGCCACGCCCTCACCGCCCACACGGGCACCCCGCACGGCGTCGCCCTCGCGGCCGTGCTGGAGGAGGTCATGGAGTTCAGCGCACCGGCGGCGCGGGAGGCGTACGAGCAGACGGCGCGGGCGCTGAGGGTGCCGCCGCCCGCCGACGGCGACGGGGCGCGGGCGGCCGTCACCGCGGTACGGGAGCTGTCCGGCGCCCTGGGCATCAAGGGGCCGCTGCGCGCCCTGGGCGCCGACCGCGCTCTGCTGCCGGCGGTCGCGGCGGGCTCGGTCGCGGACGCGGTCACGAAGAACGCGCCACCGCTGCCGCGGGAGCAGAAGGTGCCGGCGATTCTCGACGAGGTGTACTGAGCCCGGCGCTCCGCCGGGACCGCTCCTCTTCTTCCCGCGTGACGTGCGTCTTCCTTCCGCGTGACGTGCGTCGCGTCCGCGCGGGGAGCACGCTGTAGGAATGAGACCCCGGCTCAGGGCGCTTCCGCGGCAGCCGTGGCAGTCGACGCACGCTCTGCTGCTGCTCCCGATCACGCTGATCGTGGTGATCACGGTGGTGGACATGCAGGCCCCCTACAACGTCCACCTCGGTCCGGCCCTGGTGATCGCGCCCGCGCTCACCCCCTCCATCGCCGGTCCCCGGACCACGGCGGCCATCGGGGGGCTGGCGCTGGCCGCCCAGATCCTGATCGGGGTCACCCATGGCGGAATCGGCACCACGAACCACGTCGTGCAGATCATCACCCTCGCGGTGCTGTCGGTGATTCTGGTCGTCTACAGCGCCCTGCGCGAGCGCCGGCAGGCCCAGCTGGCCCAGGTCCGCACGGTCGCCGAGGCCGCCCAGCATGTGCTGATGTGGCCGCTGCCCGAGCAGATCGGCCCACTGCGGATCGCCTCGCTGTATCTGGCCGCCGAGGACGAGGCGCAGATCGGCGGCGACCTGTACGCGGCGACCCGGACGGAGAGCGCCGTACGGGTCCTGATCGGCGATGTGCGCGGCAAGGGGCTGTCCGCCGTCGGTGAGGCCGCACTGCTGCTCGGGGCCTTCCGGGAGAGCGCGCACCGGCACATCCCGCTCGTGGACCTGGCCGCCCTGCTGGAGCAGAGTGTGACCCGGTACGCGGCGGAGCTGGACCCGCCGGAGTTGGCGGGCGAGCGGTTCGCCACCGCGCTGCTGGTGGAGATCCCGGACCAGGATCCGGTCACCCGGATGACCAGCTGCGGCCACCCGCCGCCGCTGCTGCTGAGCCCCGGCCACGCGGTCACGGTGCCGAGCCTGCACCCCTCACCCCCGCTCGGGGTGCACGCTCCGACCGAGCACACGCTGGACGTGTTCTCCTTCGAGCCCGGCGACACCCTGCTGCTCTACACCGACGGTGTGGTGGAGGCGCGGGACCCCCGCGGCCGGTTCTATCCGCTGGCCGAGCGTGCGGTGCGCTGGACCGACGACAGTCCCGAGGCGCTGATGCACCATGTGCGGCGCGATCTGCTCACCCATGCCGGGGGCCGGCTGGATGACGACGCCGCGCTCATCGCGCTGCACCGCACGGCTGCCGAACGGCGCCGCCACCACGGGCACGGCCGGGTCGCCGACGTGAACGCCCTCCACCACGGCTGACGCCTCCCGGGCCGCGGCGGTTAGTCATGGCAGGCGTGAGCCCCGCCCCGAGTGGGGCGGGGCGGGGCCGCACGCCCCCCGGTCAGCGGACCGACCTGAGGTCGGTGATCTTCAGGGTCTTCAGATCGGACTGGACGTCGATCTTGCTGACCTCGGCATGCGGTCCGTCGCCCCAGGTGAGCGTGACACGGCTGGTGGCATGGCCGGAGCCGGAGCCGGAGCCGGTGTAGGCGACCTTCCACTTCACCGGCACGTTCTGTGCGAAGAGGATGCCGTCGGCGTGCTCCTTCTTCTCGAAGGCGGCGACCTTCTTCTGGGCGGCCGCGGAGAGATAGAAGGCCCGCAGCGCGTCGGCGGCGGCACCGGCGGACTTGTCGTCGGTGGCCCAGACGGCGTCGATGTAGGCGCCGTAGAAGTCGGCCACGTGCTGGGTGGCATTGCGCGGGTCGCCCTGGGCGGAGGACACGGCGGTGGCGCGGGTGGTGTGGCTCGCGGCGGTCCCCGCGAGGGCGGGCGTCACGGCGGCGAGGGTGAGTCCGCCGGTGAGGGCCACGGCGGTGATCAGGGTCTTATGACTGCGAACGGACATACGTCTCATTCCCCCGGTTTCCATCACGACCAGGCCGAATCCCGGCCTTCGACGGACTTTAAGACCGCATTTCCCTCGCGCCGGTTCCGCTTCTCCAGGTTTTTTTCCACGCAATTCCCGGAACATGAGGCATCGGAAAGGTTGGGCTGAATTCCGGACGTGTTTCCACGTCCTTTCGGTCATTTCCGTCACCCGGCATGCGGGGGCCGCCGGTCCCGCCGCGTGGAAATGAGGAGGGGCCGGGGTCCGGGAGGTGGGTTCGGACCCCGGCCCCTGGTCTGTGCGGGCCTGACGGCCGGCCGGTGCGGGCCTGTCGGCGGGTGGTCAGGGTTTGCGGGCGACCGCCCCGTACATCGCGATGTCCTCGTCGCGGATGCCCTGCTCACCGGTGCCGTCGGGGTGCCACTTGTGCACCTGGACGATGCCCGGCTCGACCAGCTGGAGCCCCTCGAAGAACGCGTGGGCCTCGTCGAGGGTGCGCAGCCGCATCGGCATGTTGCGGGCCGCGTACTCGCGGGCGACCCGGCCCACCTCCGCGGGCGCGAACTCGGCGGTGCCGATGGACATCGCCAGGTAGCTGCCGGACGGCAGCGGCTCCAGCAGCCGGCGTACGACGCCGACCGCGTCGTCCTCGTCGAGCATGAAGTGGACGATGGCGATGACCGTCAGGGCGACCGGCCGGTCCAGGTCCAGGGTCTCGCGCAGCTCCGGGGCCTCCAGGATGGCCGCCGGGTCACGGAAGTCGGCCTCGATGTAGGAGGTACGGCCCTCGGGCGCGCTGGCCAGCAGGCCCTGCGAGAGGGTGAGGACGATCGGGTCGTTGTCGACGTAGACGACCCGGGACCCGGGGGCCACGGACTGGGCTATCTCGTGCAGATTGGGCGAGGTCGGGATGCCCGTGCCGATGTCCAGGAACTGGCGCATGCCCGCCTCCTCGGCGAGAAAGCGCACGGCGCGGTTCATCCAGTCGCGGTTGGCGCGCATGTGCACCGGGAGCGCGGGCCACTCCCGGGCCATGGCGTCGCCCGCCTCCTGGTCGGCGGGGTAGTAGTCCTTGCCGCCGAGGATGTAGTCGTAGATGCGGGCTGAGTGGGCGTTGTGGGTGTCGATCCGGTCGGCCGGCCATCCGTTGTCGGGCAACGCCATGTCTCCCATTCGGGTCGGGGGCGGGGGCTTGCGTACGGGCAGGTGCGTCACAGCTCCTTGCGGATCGCGCCCAGCAGTGACTCGGTCTTCCTGGCCGGCGCGGCCTGCGCGCCGAGCCGGTCCAGCGCCTCGCGGTACACCACGACGTCGCCGGCCTTGTCGAGGTAGACGGCCCCGACCAGGCCGTTGAGGTAGACGATGTCGGGCAGTTCACGGGCCCGGAACCGGAAGAGGTGGTAGGCGCCCGCCCGCATCGCCGGGTGCGGGCCGTGCGCGAACGGCATGAGCTGCAGGGTCACCTGGGGCAGCCGGTTGACCTCGACGAGGTGGTCGATCTGCGCCCGCATCACCCGCGTCCCGCCGACCGGCCAGCGCAGCGCGGTCTCGTCCATCACCACCCACACCCGGGGCGGCGTGTCGCGGGCCAGCAGCTCCTGGCGGCGCATACGCAGCGCGACCCGGCGTTCGGTGGCCTCGGCGGAGGCATGCGGATTCTCGGCGGCGAGCAGGGCGCGGGCGTAGTCCTCGGTCTGCAACAGACCGTGCACGAACTGGTTCTCGTACGCGCGGATCTGCAACGCGGCCTGTTCCAGACTCAGATAGGCGGCGAACCAGTCGGGCATCACATCGCGGTAGGTGTGCCACCAACCGCGCTTGTTGGCCTCGCGCACGGACTGCAGGAAGGTGTCGATCTCGTCCCGGTCGCTGACGCCGTAGACCTGGAGCAGCTTCTCGGCGTCCGTGAGCCGCAGCCGGGCCACCTTCGCGGCTTCCATCCGGCGGATCGTGGAGTGGCTGACACCGATGGCGGCGCCCGCCTCGTCGTAGCTGAGGCCGGCCCGGGTCCGCAGGTCCTCCAGCTGTCGCCCGAGGATCATGCGCAGGACGGAGGGTGCGCCGCCCCAGTCGGTCTCCGCGGTCACCCCCACACCCCCTCACCAGGTCGCCCAAGGACACTGTCGCCCTCGATCTCTTCCCCGAACCATTCGATCACGTTCCGGCCGAAGCAGCATGCACTTGGCCACTTGCAAATTTCAACTTGCCGGTTGCGGAGCGTTGTCGGCAGATGGGACAGTGGACGCGCCGCTCCGGCCGACCAAGGAGCAGGCGGCGTGGCCGGGTAGGGGGAGACCGGGCCGTGGGTACGGCCTCATCGGGGGCGGTGTGCCGTCTGCTGCACGGCGCGGTCGGCCCGGAACGACACCCCCCACGTGAGGCCGGACGAAAGGCGTACGGCGATGGCTCCGCCCTCCCTCCCCCGACCGCTCCCCCCGTCCCCCGAGGAACCGCGCCTGGCCGTCGGCGCGTTACGGCTGCCCGCGGTGCCCCGTCAGCACCGGTCCGCGGCCGCCGGCCCGGACGGGACGCCGGACTCGCTGGAACACCCGGACCGGGCTCCCGCCGAGGCGGACCGGCCGCATCGGTTCCTGGACGGCGCGCGGCAGTCCCGCCCCGCCGGTGACAGCGCGGAGCATCCCCACCGGCCGCCGGTGACGGCCGGTGTCCGCAGACCACCCGGAGGCGAGCGCCTCGGTCGACTCCCTGGGCCCGTCGGCCCCGACCGGCTCGCCTCCGGGGTTCCGCCGCCCCGCGCCGCCGCGTTCGACCTGCCGGCCCAGCCGGCGGCCGTGAGCACGGCCCGCCGTGTCGTACGGGAACTGCTCGCCGCCTGGGGCGTACCGGACGGTCCCCGTGCCGACGCGGTCCTCGTGACCTCGGAACTGGTCACGAACGCCCTCGTGCACACGGCCGGTGACCGGATCGTCTGCCGGCTGCACGACACGGCGGACCGGACCCGGATCGAGGTCGAGGACCGGGAAGGCGGCCCGGCGCTGCCCGTAGCCCGCCGCCCCGGCCCCGAAGACCCGCACGGGCGCGGACTGTTGCTGGTCGAAGCGCTGAGCCGCGACTGGGGTGTGACGCCGATACCCGGTCGGCCCGCCCGCGTCGTCTGGGCCGAGCTGGCGCCCGGCCACGACTGACACCACACCCGCCGACCCGCCCGCCCCGCCCCGTCCCACGGACCGCCCCCCACTCGTCCGAAGGAATCGCATGCCCCACACCGCACCCGTTCCCGCCCCCGCCCCCGCCCCGGCCGCCGACCCGTCGTGGACCCGCACCCGCCCCAGGCCCGGCTCCCAGGAACGGCCCGTCTGACCCCGAACCCCCGCTCGGGCGCGGCACTCCCCCGCTCCCCGCGCCGACCCCTGACACCCCTGACACCCCTCCCCGCACCCCCGTCCCCACGCTGTCCCAAAACCGCCTCCTCATCCGCCCCTTGCACCCCCGAAGCCCGGTACATTCGCCGCCGGTGCGGGTCATCCGCATCCCGTGGGGAACCGGGGGCCGGTACGGACTCCGTGTTCGCCGCGCGGGCCGCTGCGTCGGGGGTGTGCAGGGTGGTGTGGTCGCTGATCCGCCGGCGCCGGGCCGCGTCCGCTCCTCCCCTGCCCGGACACTGCCGGCCCGAGGCCGGCCTGCATGTCCTGGCCACCGAACGGCTGTTGCTGTTCACGCCCCGTACCCGGCTGGACGTCGCCGCCGCACTCGCCGCCTGCGCCGACGCCGAGGCACAGCGCTGGCTCGGCACCCAGGCGGACGAGGTGCTGCCCGATGCCCGCACCCGCAGGGCGCTTCTCGCCTGGCGGCCGGCCGGTGACGACGGCCGCCGGGTGCCACGGGAACTGGCCCGGCCCTATGCGCCCGGCCCGGACGGCCCGCTGCTGCTGGTCTGTGTGCGCAGATCCGACCTCGGCTATGCCGGCGCCCTCGAACTGGAGCACCGCACGGGCGAGATGGGCGGCTGGCTGGCCCCGGCCTGCCGC
This sequence comes from Streptomyces alanosinicus, assembly GCF_014650595.1. Classification (GTDB taxonomy): domain Bacteria; phylum Actinomycetota; class Actinomycetes; order Streptomycetales; family Streptomycetaceae; genus Streptomyces; species Streptomyces alanosinicus. The sequence goes on along the minus strand of NZ_BMVG01000010.1, from coordinate 128,987 downwards.
GGCCAGGGTCTGGGGGCGGAGCTGTTCCGCGCGGGCGTGACGCTCGCCCACACCCATGCCGGGCTGAGCACGGTCCGGGCCGGCGCGGAACCCGGGAACACCGCGAGCCGGCGGGCCCTGGTCCACGCCGGCTTCGTACCGGACGAGGGACCGCCCCGGCACACCCTGCCCGACGGCCGGGTGGTCGAGGCCGTCTGGCACCGCCACGACAGCGCGGCGGCCGCCCGGTGCCGCTGACCGCCAACCACCGCGGCGCGTGACCGGCGCCGCGCCACCCACACCCCGACCTTTCACGGAGAGCCGACGTGACAGACACCGGATCCAGCACAGACAGTGGATTCAGCCCGGAGCGCATCGACACCGGCAAGCCGCACTCCGCCCGGATGTACGACTGGTTCCTGGACGGCAAGGACCACTACGCCGTCGACGCCGAAGCGGCGGGCAGGGTGCTGGAGCTGTTCCCGGGCGTCAAGGACTCCGCCTGGGCCAACCGCGAGTTCATGCACCGGGCCGCCCGCTTCGTCGCCCGCCGGGGCGTCGACCAGTTCCTGGACGTGGGCACCGGCATCCCCACCGAGCCGAATCTGCACCAGATCGTGCAGGCGGTCACCCCGGGCGCACGGGTGGTGTACGCCGACAACGACCCCATCGTGCTGCGGCACGCCGAAGCCCTGCTGCACGGCACGCCCGAGGGCCGTACCACCTATCTGCACGCCGACGTCCGCGAGCCGGAGCGGATCGTGGAGTACGCCCGCGAGCACCTGGACCTCAGCCGGCCCGTCGGGCTGTCGCTGATCGCGCTGCTGCCGTTCGTCACCGACGAACATGATCCGTACGGTGTCGTCCGCGCGCTGCTGGACCCGCTGCCCTCCGGCAGCCACTTGACGCTGTCCCACGGCAGCGGCGAGTTCGATCCGGCGCTGCGGGAGCGGATCGAGGCGGTGTACCGGGCCGGCGGCACCCCGGTCCAGGCCCGTTCGCTCGCCGACGTGACCCGGTTCTTCGACGGCCTGGAGCTGTGCGACCCGGGTGTCGTGCCGGCCACGAGCTGGCACCCCGAGCCGGGCATGCGGGTGCGGCGGGAACAGCCGGTGTATGTCGGGGTGGCCCGCAAGCCCTGACACGGCGAGCCCTGACGGGGCATGCCCTGACGGGGCCGGCCTTGGTGCGGTCGGCCGTGCCGGACCGGCGGAGCGGACATATGCTGCGAAATGCCGCCTCGAAGGGAGTGCCCATGGCCGCCGTCCCGCCCACCTCCGAGGAGCTGACCGTGCAGCCCCTCGGCTTCGAGCACCTGGCCGCCGTCCTCGACCTCGGTCACCGCGTGTACGACACCGACGCCATGCCCTACACCGGCTGGTCGCTGTCCGCCGTGGCCGAGCACCTGGACGCGCCGGATTCCGCCTGCCTCGTGATGCTCGACGGCGACCGGGTGGCAGGGTTCGTGCTCGGTTCGCCCACCTTCGAGCAGCGCGCCGACTGGAGCTATCTGGAATGGATCGCCGTCGACCCCGCCTACCAGGGGCGCGGGGTGGCCTCCCGGCTGGTGAAGGAGTGCTGTGCGCGGCTGGCGGCGGCCGGGGCGGTGTGCGTGGTCACGGACGTGGAGCGACGCAACACCGCCTCCGCCGGGCTGATGCGCCGCAACGGCTTCACGGAAGAGGCCACCGTCAGCCTCTTCGTACGGCCGCTCGCCGAGGGCACCGCGAGCGGCTCGCGGCGGGCCCGGGACGCCTCCGCGCCGCGCCGGCATCTCACCCGGGCGGCGGCGGAACGGGTGCGCTGAGGCCGGCCGGGGTGAGGGGTCGGCTTCCGGCCCGCGTATGGGTGTCCAACGCCTCGGCGGCGGTGCGCAGTCGCCTCGCCGCCGTGAAGCACGCGGCGGCCTGCCGCTCCAGTACGGCCCGGCTCCAGCCGGGTGCCGCCGGGCAGCCGCTCAGCGCGGCCGCGGTGGCGAGCAGCCGACGGGCGTAGCCGTCCATGAGGCCGGCGTCGGCCCGCAAGGTGTTGACGTGTGCGAGGAGTTCACCGGCCGGGGCCGTGCTCGCTCGGGGGGACTCGGTCACCATGGCGGCTCCCACTCGACGGGACAGGGACAGGGCGTCAGCGCGGCAGGACGGCGCCGGCACTGCGGTGGGCCATGAACTGGGGGCAGGCCAGCACGAACAGGGGCCGGGCGGTGTTCATGCCGAGCCGGCGCAGCTGTCCGGCGAGGGGTTCGGCCGCCGCGGTGTCCAGCCGCAGCCGGACCCCGGTGCCGGGGTGCAGCCGCGGCCTGCCGTGGGCCCGGACGAGGGTGCGTACGGTGCTCCCGCCCCGGCGGCCGTAGAGGACCCAGTCGGCCTCCGGGCAGCGGATGCCCGGTCCGAGCCGGCCCGCGACGGTGAGCCCGAGGTCCCGGGACCGCACCTCGATCTCCCGGCCCGTCAGATCGGCCTCGGCGGTCGTCCGCATCGCGGACTGGCCCCAGATCTCCCGGGCGACCACACGCGCCTCCTCGCTGGTCACGGCGAGGGAGAGGACGTAGCGGCCGGTGCGGCGCAGGTCGGGGCGGCGCAGCAGGTCCGCGGCGATGTCGTACCGGCGGGGCCGCCACAGGTCGTCGACCAGGACGGACAGCGCGATCTCGGTGTACGGGCCGATGGTCGTGCTGCGGTGCTCGTGCAGCGAGAGCACGGCGAGGGCGCGCCGGCCCAGCAGGCTCGGAGTCAGCCAGCCGACATCCGGGAGCAGGCGGCGCGCCGTGTCGGCGCAGACGGGGAAGCAGAGGTGGGCGGCGGCGGAGTCGGCGTAGCGCACCGGCACGTCGACCGGGCCGACGGTCGTCGGGACCGAGCGGGTCGGCAGGGTGAGGAACGGGTAGCCCTCGGGCGGGCGGCCGCGGTCCCTGAGCCGGTAGGCCTGTGTCCGCACGATCGGGCCCCGGTACGGCGTGAGCGCCTCGTCGACGTCCGCGCGGGCGCCGGGAACGACCGTGCGCAGATGCTCGATGTACTCGCGGAGCAGGTGGCACAGCGGGAACTCGCGGGTGGGCCCGGCGTAGTCGACCTCGTACCGGTTCGGGCGCGGGTCCCCCGCGGAGCCTGCGGCCCGGCCGTCCCGGAGGTCCTGCCCGTCCCGGCCGGGCATGATGTCGTGCTGGTTGGCGATGGTGGCGATCCAGGTGTGCGGGTCGGCGGGTTGTACGTCGTGGGCCCGGGAGCCGACGGCCACGACGTGTGTGACCCGGTAGGTGCGGCAGAACTCCTCGTCCTCGGCGAGGTGCAGCATCGCGAGCCCGCCCTCGCCGTGTCCGATCAGCGCGAGGTCGGCGCCGCGCGGGATGCCGTGCTTCGTCAGGGCGAGCAGGACCGAGCGGAGGTAGGGCGGGTGGGCCTCGGACAGGCCGCGCCCGGCGCCGGCGGCGAGGTCGTGCGGTGCGTCGTCGCGGGGACGGCCGGGTGCGATGCCGGGCGTCTGGACGACATAGCGGACGACACCGTCGGGACCGCGCACGTTCTGCACGAGGATCCGCCCGCCGGCGGACAGCACCTCGATGGTGCGCAGAAAACCGAGGAAGGAGCCCTCGGTCGCGATGAACTGCTTCTCCTGGTCGGCGAGTTCGACGGCTTCGGCCGCACCGTCACCCGGGCCCCCGTCCGGCGGACGAGCGTCCAACAGAGCGCGCACGGAGGGGAGTTCGGCCATCAGGGGGGTCAGCCCGGACAGGGCGCGCTGGGCCCCCTGGTCGCGGAGCAGGGTGCGCAGGGCCCGTACCGCCCCGAGGCCGTGGCCGGCGACGGCCTCGGCCAGCCGGCGCATGCCCGGGTCGCGCGCGAACTCGGGGTGGTCGACCAGTACGGCGGCGATCCTGAGCCGCAGCGAGGTGACGGCGACCAGCGCGGCGAGGCTCTCCCGGCCCAGCACCGCACCGACCAGGCCCTGTCTGTCGGTCAGGGCCCGCAGCAGGGCCCACTGGGCGGCGAGGCCGGTCCGGGGACTGCGGCGCGCACCGGCGAAGAGGTGCGGCGCGAACAGAACGGTGCTGGTGCGCGCGGACACCGCGCGGATGCCCTCGGCGACGTCCACCACGTCCCGCGCGCACCGGCGCAGCAGTCCTCTGACGTCCTGGCCGGCGTCCCGGCCCTCGGGTGTGGACCGTCCGGGTGCGTGGCCGTCCGCTCGCATCCGACGCTCCCTCACTCGATGACGCACGACGACGTGTGCCCGGCCACGTGCCACGTGCCACGTGCCACGGGCCACGGGCCACGGGCCCGGCCACGCCGACGGTTCCCGGCCCGGTCCCATCGTCGGCCAGGGACACCGGGCCCGCACCTCCATCCGTCCGGGCAGCCGGTGCCTGCGCCCTCCCGCCGGCGGCGCCGGTCCCCCGTCCGGCCCAGGGCGCGCGGCGTCCCGGCCGGCCCGGCGCTCAGCTGTCGGGCATCAGACCCGCGGCGACCGCGGCTCCCAGCTCCCAGCACGCCTGGGTGTCGGACTTTGCGGGCTCGCCGGTGACGGTCACCGGCTCGGCGGCGCGCCGCCAGCCGAGGCCGGTGGTGACGGCCTCGACGGCGCGGACGGCGCCCGTGACGTCGTTGCCGCCGTGGACGTAGTAGCCGAACGGCCGCCCCCGGGTCTCGTCCAGACAGGGGTAGTAGATCTGGTCGAAGAAATGCTTCAGCGCTCCGGACATGTAGCCGAGGTTCGCCGGTGTGCCGAGCAGATAGCCGTCGGCTTCCAGGACGTCGGAGGCGGTCGCGGACAGGGCCGCGCGCCGCACGAGGCGCACACCTTCGATCTCCGGTGTGGTGGCGCCGGAGACCACGGCCTCGAACAGCGCCTGGCAGTGGGGCGACGGGGTGTGGTGGACGATCAGCAAGGTAGGCACACCCCGCACCCTGCCGTGCGCCGGCGGCGCCTCGCAAACGGCGGGGCGTGGCAGCCGGCGCGCCGGGGTAGAGGCTGTGCACGAGAAGGACGGGAGGGGCTGCCGTGACCAGCACGGGTACACATATGACGGCTCTTCGCCCGCCGTGGCTGCCGGACGGCTACCGGTGCCGCGCGGCGGCCCTCGCGGACGTGGCCGCGATCCACCAGTTGGTCGCCGCGTACGAACGCGAGCTGTACGGCCGTCCGAGGACCGGCCCCGGCCGGCTCGCCGCCGAGCTGTCCCTGCCCGGGCTGTGCCCCGAGTCCGACACGCTGCTCGTGCACGACGGCGCGGGCGGTCCGGCCGGCTTCTGCTGGGTGAAGGGGCGGCGGGCCAGGGTGCATGTGCACCCCGGTCACCAGGGGCGGGGGCTGGGCAGCGGCCTGCTCGGCTGGACCGAGGACCGCGCCCGGAGCGCCGGCGGCGACCGGCTCGCGCAGACGGTCTCCGACACCGATCACGCCGCGACCGCCCTGCTCCGGGCCGGCGGGTACGCCCGGCTGGTCACCGAGTGGCTGCTGGAGATCGCGCTGCCGCACGAACCGTACGTGCCCGAAGCGCCGGCGGGCATCAGCGTGCGCCCGTTCCGGCACGGTGACGAACAGGCCGCGTACCGGCTCACCGAGGACGCGTTCGACGAGTGGCAGCCGCGCCGGAAGACCTACGCGGAATGGGCGCGGCGCACCGTCGAACGCCCCACGTTCCTGCCCGCGGCGTCACCGGTGGCCTTCGCCGGTGACGAGATGGTCGGGGCCGTGCTGTCGCTCGACGTCCAGGGCCACGACGGAGGGCACGAAGGGGACCGCGACGGGGACGCGGAGGGCGGTGCCGGGGGGTACGGCGAGGGGTACATGGAGGGGTACATGGAGGGCTACGTCGAGCGGGTCGCGGTACGGCGCGACCACCGCGGTCGGGGCATCGCGCGCACGCTCCTGTGGCAGGCGTTCCGCACCTTCCATCGGCGGGGCAGGTCCGCCTGCACGCTGTGGACGCACTCCGGCACCGGTGCGTTCGCGCTGTACGAGCATCTCGGTATGACGGTCCGGCGCAGCTCCACGGTGTACTGCAAGGCACTCGTCGCCGGCTGAACCGGCCCGGCCCGCACGGGACATGGTGTGCCGCGCTGTCGGTGCCCTCGGTCACAGTGTCGCCCCTCGACGAGAGGGGAGTAAGAAGTGCAGGTCAGGGTGGGGTCCGTGCGGGGCAGAGCGGTCGTGGCGGTGACGCTGGCGGCGCTGCTCGGCGGGTGCGCTGGATCGGCGGACGGTGCGGGGGAGAACGCCTCGGGCGGGTCGCCGAGCGCGTCTTCGGGCGCCGGGGGCAAGGGGACGGCCGCGGCGAGCGGCGGCTCGATCGGCGCGGCCGGGTCGGACTGTGCGCTGCCCGTCCGTTTCGACATCGCCCGGCACTGGAAGGCCGAGGCGATCGACGCGAGGACGGAGCTGTCGAAGGCCTCGAAGGGCTCCGGCGGCGACCTGAGCGGGGCGCTCGCCGACGCCGTGCTGCGCCAGGGACCCGTCACCGCGGCCTGCGAGATCGACGCCAAGCCGGCCGGCCACATCGGCTTTCTTCGGGGGTGGACCGGCAAGCCGCAGCACACCGACGCGGGGGGCGTGCTGCGGCAGTTCGTCGCCGCGGAGGGCGATGCCGGCAAGGAGCGGTACCGCTCCGTCACGACCGGCGGCGGTCTGCGCGGCGTGGAGGCGGAGTACCTGTACACCAGCAAGCTGCTCGGCGAGACCAAGGCGGAGACCGCCCTCGCCGTCAGCACGCCCGACGGGCCGGTCGTCCTGCACCTCGGTGGCATGGACACCGAGGAGCACGACGCCATGCGGCCCGCCTACGCCCTCGCCGAGCAGACGCTCGCCTTGCGTCAGTAGCGCAACCGCCTCGCCCTGAGCAGCATGATCAGGCCCGACAGGGCGAGCAGGGTGCCGAGGGCCGCGGGCCACAGACGGGTCCCGGTCTCCGCGAGCGAGCCCTGCGAGCCCTGCGGTCGGGGCTGCGCGGCGGCGGGCGGAACGGATCCGGTGGCGGTGGCCCGAGCGGTCTGGGCGGCGGCGGACTCGGTGGGGGCGGCGGACCCCGCCGACGGGCCGGACTGCGCCGACCGGGCGGACGCGGCGGGCGAGGGGGTGCCGGATGCCGTCGGAGCGGCGGATGCCGCCGGGGCGGGACGGCCCTGCCGGGCGCCTCGGTGCCGCTTGGCGGCCGGGGGCTGCTCGGTGGCGTGGTTCTGCTCGCCGGTGCGGGTCGGTGTGGTCGTCGCGTCGGTCCGCGGTTCGTCGCTCGGCCGGGAGGCCGAGGGTGCCGGGGCAGGGACGGAGGTGGCGGTGGCACTGGCAGTGGCGGTGGCAGTCGCGGTGCCGCCGGGCTGCGCCGTCGCCCCGTCCCCCGGGCTCACCGTGGGCGCCGTCGTCGTTCCGGAGCCGTCGCCGTCGGGACCGCATGTGCGGCCGGAGTTGATGCAGTCGACCATCTCGCGCATCAGGCCGTCGTCGAAGACGTTGACGAAGTCGCCGTGGTCGGTGACGGGCTTGTGCAGCTGCTCGGGGAAGGAGTCGACCGCGAAGAGCGGGACCGTACGGCCGCCGTCCTGCACGCTCGGCGCCGGGACGTCGTAGACGATCCGCTGCACCAGCTGCGGAATGGCGCGGAAGCCCGCCGGGCAGGCGCCGTCGGCGTCGGTGAAGGCCACATGGGTGCGGTGGTTGGCGCTGTCGATGTTGCGCCCGTCCCAGCAGCTCTGGAAGCGGAAGGTGCGTACGACGTCGCTGCCCGCCGGACACAGCGGGTACTTGTCCTTCAGCTGCCGGTTCTCGTAACCGGTGCAGCTCCAGGAGGCGTTGGCGTTGCCGGGACCGTTGACGAAGGCCTTGGCGTCGCCGGTGATGATGCGCAGCAGGCGCGGCATGGCGGTGACCTTGCCGCGCGGGTTGCCCTCGAACGTCAGCGTGACCTGCCTGGCCGTGACGATCTGGCCCGCGTTGCCCTCCGTACCGCCGCCCGGGGAACCGGCGTCCCGTTCCTGGGTGCCGTTCTGCAGGCGCAGCACCGGCCAGTAGTACGAGGACTTGTCGCCCTGGTCGGCACAGCTCGTCCCGGCCTTCGCGAGATCGTCGTCGCTGGCGAAGGCGTTGTTGCCCTGGTTGCCGACGTAGTCGTGGAAGTGATGGGCGCCATTGGTGACGCCGGGAGCGACGATGACGTTGTCCGAGTTGAACAGGCCGTTCGCGTTGACCCCGCAGTCGGAGGTGAAGCTGCCGCGCGAGGCGTCGGCCTGCTGGGGCGGGGTGGAACCGTCGGGCTGTACGGAGGTGATGTCCACGTAGTCGGAGACGACGGGTCCGTTGCCGCCCTGGCCGGCGCCGTTCTGCTGCGCGCCCTGGCCCGGGGAGGCCGTGGCGGTGGCGGTGGCCTGGCCGCCGTTGCCGGTGCCGTCGGCGCCGGGGCGCAGCGTGCAGGCGGCCAGGGCGTCGAGGCCCTGCGGGCGCTGGCCGGCCCGGTCTATGGCGTCGGATATCCGCCCGATCGCCGCGGCCCGCTTCTCCTTCAGCGGGTTCATGATCGTGTCGTCCACGGAACCGGAGACGGAACTGGAGGTGGAGCCGGCACTGGGGGTGGTGGAGCCGGCACTGGAACCGGAGCCCTGGCCGGTGGGCTGTCCCGCCTGCTGGAGCTGCTGGTAGGCCGCGGCCGTCTGGCGGTCCAGCAGGGCGAGTTCGCGGTCCACGTCGGAGCGGGACGCGTCCGGTACGTCCGTCAGCCGGCTGCCGACATCGGGGCAGTCGATCGTCGCCATGCCCGCGGACAGGACGTGTCCGGTTCCGTTCGTGCCGGACCCCGCGCCCGAGCTCTCGGTCGCCGAGGCGTAGACGTTCGCCGCGACGAGGCCGCCTCCGCCCAGCATCAGAGCCACCGCTGCGAAGGTCGCGCGTCGTGCGCCGGTCGGGCGTCTGCGCCTGTTGCGTACCAAGGTCGTCCCCTGTAGGTGTGCGCCGGTCGTACGGAGGCTCCGGTCGGACATGGAGCACCCCGGCCCCATACGGAAGGCGGTGCCGGTGCGTTCAACAGGATCGCGAATTCACCCGGAACTCACAGGAAAACGTGAGCGGCGCCCCTTCCCTGTCGAACACCACCGCGAACATCACAATTACGTATCGGACATTCCGCACCTCGACCTTCACACGAGGTACACACCTTGGCTAGGTTGACGCGAGGCCGCCCGGCGCTCGAAGGAGTCCGGACGCATCGGCCCAACTGCCCCTCGGGGCAAGGAAGGAGCGTGTCTTCCATGGCGCCGGAGAGCCGCGACGAGGTGGCCTCGCGGGACGAGGTACGACAGCGGATCGAGTCCCTCTACGACCAGGCCGAGACCGCGACCGGGAACTACAACGCGACCCGGGCCATGGCCTCGGCGACGCGCACACGCGGCGTGCCGTCGGCCAAGCGGTCGGGCCGACGGGCGGATCCCGTGCTGGACGAGGTCGCCCGGCCGTGGTTCGACGGGGCACGGGCCAAGCTCGGCCCGACCGTCCCGGCCGTCCTGCCCGCCGACCGGCTCCCCGACCGCCCGTCGGCTCCGGGGCGTTCCGGTCAAGGCAGGGGTGACGGCCTGCCGGACGGCGTTCGCGGCGCCCTGGGGTCCGGCCCGTCCGCTCGCCGGCCCCCGGCACTGGAGCGGGCCGTGGACCGGGTGGTGGCCGAGCTGGCGGCCGGCCGGGCGACGGACCCGGAGAGTCTGGCCCTGGCCGCGCGCCAGCCCGGACGCGCGGCCCTGCCAGGCCGAACTCGCCTCGAACTGCCCATCGGGAACCAGGAGTTGACCGCAGCCGACGACCCGGGCACACCGGACCTGACGCTGCCCGACACGACGGCGGCCCTCCCGGTACCGGCGCGGCCCACCCCCGAGGGCGCCCCGGCCCCGGAACCGAGGACGCTCCCCGGCGCCACGACGCCGGCCCGCCCCTCCCCCGGTACGTCCAAGGCGAACAACCAGCGCAAGCTGGCCGCCGCGAGCGACGTGATCTCCCGGTACGCCGCCCAACTGCTGTCGTCCGCCGCGGCCGTTCAGTCCGCGCCCGTCACTCCCCTCCCCGCCGCGCTCATCACGGCCGAACCGCCCCCGCCCGCACAGACCGACCCCGGGTTCACAACCGGTGAGTGGCAGCAACCGCAGTGGACGACACCCACCGACCCGGCGACCCCACCACCCACCACGGACACCTGGCCACCCCAGGCGACCTCCACCCCCTTGTCCGCCATCCCGACGTCCTACACCGCCACGCCCTCCACCCAGACGGCCCCCGTCCTCACGCCCTACGCCCCGGCGGCCCCCGTCCCCGCGCCCTACGCACCCACGAACTCCGCCCCGGCAGCTTCCGCCCCCACAACCTCCGCCCCACCGAACTCCGTTCCCGAGGCGTACGCCCCCGCAGCCCCCGCCCCGACGGCCTCCGTTCCCGAGGCGTACGCCCCCGCAGCCCTCGCCCCGACACCCTCCGACACCACGGCCCCGACCCCGATGCCCTCCCTCCCCGAGGCCCCCGTCACCACAGCCTCCACCGCGATGCCTTACGACCCCATAGCCCTCGTCACCACGGTCCCCGCCCCCGCCCCCGATCCCTCCTCCCCCGACCTGCCCTCCTCCCCCGACACCGGCGTGCTCCCTCCGAGCGTCGGGGCGCCGGAGGCGGTCCGGGTCGGCAAGGCCGTCGCGTTCGCGCGGGCGCAGATCGGGAAGCCGTGTGTCTGGGGTGCGACGGGGCCGGACTCCTACGACTGTTCCAGCCTGACCCAGGCCGCCTGGCGGGCCGCCGGGGTCACGCTGCCGCGGGCGGCGCATCAGCAGGCACTGGCCGGCGCCCCGGTCACCCTCGCCGGGATCGAGGCCGGCGATCTCGTCCTCTTCTTCGACGACGACCGGCACGTGGGCCTCCATGTCGGCGGCGGCATGATGGTGCACGCCCCGGGCCCGGGGTCGTCGATCCGCGAGGAGTCGATCTACGGCGCCGGGGAGTCCGCGATCCACCGGATCGTACGGCCCGCCTGACCGGCCCGCGCACCGGAGCCGAGGTCAGCCACGGTGCCGGTGCGCGCGCCGGCTCTCGTAGTGGTCCAGCAGGGTCTCCTCCAACGGCCGGTAGGTGAGGCCGAGTTCGCGGACACCGCGGCTGTTGTCGACCCGGAAGCGGATGCCCAGGTGCCCTCGGATGTAGTCCTGGGTGAGACCGAAAGAGGGGCCCAGGACGCGCACCGGCCAATGCGGGAGCCTGGTGCGCGGCAGCCGGAGGTCGCGGGGGTGGCGGGCGAGGACGATCCGGGACATCTCGTGGAACGAGGTCATGGTCTCGGCGGCCACGATGTACCGCCCGCGCGCCGCCGGGTTCTCGGCGGCGGCGATGTGCGCGTCGGCCACGTCGCGCACGTCCGTGGTGAAGCTGAAGTCCGGGGCGCCGTACCAGAAGCAGCCCTTGAACAGCTCGTCGAGCAGGAAGAGGCTGCCGGAGTCGGACGCGGGCGTGAAGGAGGGCCCGAGGATCAGCCCCGGGTTGACCGACACCATGCGCCAGCGGTCCTGCGCCGCCTCGGCGTCCCAGGCGGCGCGTTCCGCCAGGGTCTTGGCGTAGTGGTAGGGGTTGTTCTCGACCGTGCTGGTGGTGTTGACGTAGCGCTCGGAGAGCACCTGACCGTCCATCGCGAGCACGTCGGCGTAGTCTCCGAAGATCGCGCCCACGGTCGAGGTGAAGACCAGGGTGCGGACGTCCGGGGTGCGCCCGATGGCCGCCAGCACATGACGGGTGCCCAGCAGCGCCGGGTCCACGACGTCCCGCCGGCCGTCACGGATCCGCTCGGGCATCAGGAACGGCGAGGCCACATGGAAGACGACCGCGCAGCCACGGAACGCCGCGCCGAAGGAGCCGTGCGCCGGCAGATCGGCCTCGAACAGCTCCAGCCGGCCGGGGAACGCTTCCTGCAGCTCCCACAGCGGCCGCGTCTTCGGCGCGTCGGCCCGGTTCCGTACAGTGGCGTGGACCTTGCGGCCCCGCGCGAGCAGGCGCCGTACGAGATGGCTGCCGACGAAGCCGCTGCCGCCGGTCACCGCCACGGCCATAAGAGATCGCTGGGCATGTCATAAGATCGCCTTATGAGGTCATAGACCGGACCCGCGTACCAACTTAGGTCTGCCTTAGTTTAGGCTTCCCGATCGAGTCGACCATTCACTCGCGAAGGGAACCTGATCATGCCGCGCCCCCTGCGGGTAGCCATCGTCGGAGCCGGTCCTGCCGGGATCTACGCCGCCGACGCCCTGCTCAAGTCCGAGGTGGCCGCCGACCCCGGTGTGTCCATCGACCTCTTCGAGCGGATGCCCGCCCCGTTCGGCCTGATCCGTTACGGCGTCGCGCCCGACCACCCGCGCATCAAGGGCATCATCACCGCCCTGCACCAGGTGCTCGACAAGCCGCAGATCCGTCTCTTCGGAAACGTCGACTACCCGACCGACATCAGCCTGGACGACCTGCGCGCCTTCTACGACGCGGTGATCTTCTCCACCGGCGCGACGGCCGACCGCGAGCTGTCGATCCCCGGTGTCGAGCTGGACGGCTCCTACGGCGCCGCCGACTTCGTCTCCTGGTACGACGGCCACCCGGACGTGCCGCGCACCTGGCCCCTTCAGGCCGAGAAGGTCGCCGTGCTCGGCGTCGGCAATGTCGCCCTCGACGTGGCCCGCATCCTCGCCAAGACCGCGGACGAGCTGCTGCCGACCGAGATACCGCCGAACGTCTACGACGGCCTGAAGGCCAACAAGGCCGTGGAGATCCACGTCTTCGGCCGCCGTGGCCCCGCGCAGGCGAAGTTCAGTCCGATGGAGCTGCGCGAGCTGGACCACTCGCCGAACATCGAGGTCATCGTCGACCCCGAGGACATCGACTACGACGAGGGCTCGATCGAGACCCGGCGCGGCAACAAGCAGGCCGACATGGTCGCCAAGACGCTGGAGAACTGGGCGATCCGCGACGCCGGCGACCGGCCGCACAAGCTGTTCCTGCACTTCTTCGAGTCGCCCACGGAGATCCTCGGCGAGGACGGCGCCGTCGTCGGCCTGCGCACCGAGCGCACCGCCCTCGACGGCACCGGCAATGTCAAGGGCACCGGGGAGTTCAAGGACTGGGACCTCACCGCGGTCTACCGCGCCGTCGGCTACCTCTCCGAGAAGCTGCCCAAGCTGCCCTGGGACATCGACTCGGGCACGATCCCGGACGAGGGCGGCCGGGTCATCGAGGAGAGCGGCACCCCGCTGCAGTCGGCCTACGTCACCGGCTGGATCCGGCGCGGCCCCGTCGGTCTGATCGGCCACACCAAGGGCGATGCCAACGAGACCGTCGCCAACCTGCTGGACGACCACGCGAACGGCCGGCTGCACACCCCGTCCTCGCCCGCCCCGGAGGCCGTCGACGCCTTCTTCGCCGAGCGTGGGGTCCGCTTCACCACCTGGGAGGGCTGGTACAAGCTGGACGCCGCCGAGCGGGCGCTGGGCGAGCCGCAGGACCGTGAGCGCGTGAAGATCGTCGAGCGGGAGGACATGCTGCGGGAGAGCGGGGCATGAGTCCCCGGATGCCGTAGCAGATGCCGTAGGAGACGCCGTAGCAGATGCCGTGGGACTCAGACGGTCGGGCGAGGGGCCGGTGCCGGTGCACCGGCCCCTCGCCCCGTTCGGTCCTCGGCTGTGGAAAGCGGCTCAGCCTGTGGCCAGCTCGCGGCGGCCGGCCACCGTCAGGAGCACGGTCAGCAGGGCGAGCGCCGCTGCCTGGGCGAGGGCCCGACCGGTGTACGCGCCGGCCCCGGGGAGCCCGAGCCACGGGTAGACGGCGGCGACGCGCACGGTCAGCAGGAGCAGGCCGAGCGCGGCGAGGGCGAGGGCGCCGCCGGGCGCGGCCCGGTCCGGGCGCCGGACGCTCCACAGCAGCCGGCCGAGGGCGCCGACGACGAAGCAGCTCGCGGGCCCCCACGCCAGGTCGGCGACGCCGGGCAGCAGCACCACGGACGCGCCCGTCACCACGCACGTCGCCAGGAAGACGAGGCCGGGAGTGCCGGCGGGCAGCCGGGCCGGGGGTGCGTCGCGATGGTGGGCGGCGCACAGCATGAGGGCCGGCAGCCAGGCGAGCAGCGCCAGCGTCGTGACGAACGCCGGCTCCGGCAGGGGCACCGGGTCCGTCACCGCGCGCAGCAGCGGCCACAGGCTGGGCAGCGCGGCCACCAGGACGGCGATCCGGGCGAGGCGGCGACGGCCGCGCAGGAGGGCGAAGTAGGCGACCGTCCAGCCGAGCGGCAGGAACCACTGGGCGACGGCGATCGTCCCGGCGAGCGGGCCACGACCGGTGAACCCCGAGAGGAACATCCGCCGTTCCGCACCGCCCCGGGTGAACGTCCAGGTCAGCTGCAGCACCGGCTCGACGACCGCGTCGGCCGCCAGGAGCAGGACCGCGGCCAGCGCGAAGAGCCGGGCGGCCGAACCGAGGACGACGTAGGGACGGGGTGCCCCGGCGGCGCCCAGGCGGCTGCGCACCGCGAGGGCGGTGACGCTCGCCATCTCGCCGAGCGTGGGCCTGCTCTGGTCCAGGGTGTCGCGGTCGAGGTCCCCCAGATACGTCTCGACCATCTCCTCCTCCCGTTCGCGCCGGTAGTAGGCGGGAAGCAGGCGCAGGACGGTGCGGTAGCGGGCCTCCAGCAGCGTGGTCATGCGTAGCCTCCCGCGAGTCCGGGTGCGGAAGAGGGTTCGAGTCCGGCCGGGCCCTGCGGGGCGGGGCGGGTGGCGGCGCGGCGACCCTCGGCGATCCGCCGCCTGGCGGCCCCGGCGCCGGCGGCCATGCGCTCGGCCTCCGTGTCCAGGGCCGCCACGCCGTCGTCCGTGAGCCGGTAGTAGCGCCGCAGCCTGCCCTGCTGGATCTCTTCCCGGTCCAGCACGATCAGGCCGTCCGCGGTGAGCCGGTCCAGCACTCCGTAGAGCGTGCCGACCCGCAGCTGCACCTCGCCGTCGGACAGGTCGTCCACCTCGCGCAGGATGCCGTATCCGTGCCGTGGCTGGTCGGCGAGCGCGGTGAGGACGAAGAACGCCGCCCGGGTCATGCTCTTCGCTGTCATGCGGCCAGGATATATCGAGAGCCGATATATATCGAGACGCAGCTGAAGACGACGGGGGCTGGGCGCCGCCACGCGCGCGTGCGGTGATACGCGCATACGTGCTGACGCGCGCTGGTCTTACGTGCTGATGCGCGCCGGTCCGGTGAACGGGATCCGCCCCGCTGCGGATGGTCGGGCGGACCCCGTTCGACGGACCATTGTGGGCGCCGTACGAGGCCCCGGCCACGAGTGAACGACAGCCACCCGACGCGTATCGCGCGCGCCCCGGGTGCACGGCGCGCGTCCCGTGCGCTGGAGCGCACGGCCGTCGCCGCGCGCCGCCCACCGGCCCCTGACTGGGTTCCGCCCCGCCGAGCGGTGATACTGGAAGGCGCACTCGCCCCCGTCAGTTCAGTTGATTGGCCCATGTCGAACTCCGCCACCGACCGCGCCACCATCCCGCAGACCCTCTGGGCGGCCCGCGGCCGTCACACGGGTCCCGATCCCGAGGACCTCGTCCGCCGCACCCTGCGCCGGCACCAGGAGAGCGGGGACATCGACGACTTCACCGAGCCCGACGTGCCCGAGGACGCGGTCCGGCGGGTCTTCGAGGCGCGCTGGCGGGCCGGCGGCACCGTCACCGTGCGGGCCCGGCTCACCCTCGTACCGTGCGAGGGCCGGTTGCAGGGGCACGAATGGCGGCTCGTCGCCGACGCGGAGCGCCCCTGGGACGAGGCCTGGCCCTCGCCCGCGACACTGTTCTGGCCCGACGGCGCCACCGGTGACGACGGCTCCTGGGACCACCACGCCACGGTCGCCGGGCTGCGCTTCCGGCAGGTCAACGCGCTGCCCGCGGACGACAAGGAGATGCGGCGCCTGCTGCGGGACGCGGCGCGCGAGGCATGGTGCGTGAATGTCGTCGTGCACGAGGCGATGACCCCGGACGAGCAGGGCCGACTGCCGCTGACCCGGCTGCTGCCGCCGGGGCTGCGGCACCGCGTGGTGGAGCACCGGGCCGCGCCGCACCAGTTCCGTGCCGTCAACTGGGCGCTGAAGGACCTCGGTTGCGAGGTGCCGCGCGGCGGCGCGGTGCTGCTGCCTCCGGACCCGGCTCCGGAGGGCTACGACAGCCGGGAGCACAGCGTGCGTAGCGTCTTCCTGGACGGTTCCGAGCCGGCCGCCCTCCTTTCGGCCCTGCGTCACTTCGTCGCACTGCCCCGGCCGCTGCCGCAGGCGACCGAGGAGGCGCTGAC
This sequence comes from Streptomyces alanosinicus, assembly GCF_014650595.1. Classification (GTDB taxonomy): domain Bacteria; phylum Actinomycetota; class Actinomycetes; order Streptomycetales; family Streptomycetaceae; genus Streptomyces; species Streptomyces alanosinicus. Next base: position 112,700 of record NZ_BMVG01000010.1, on the reverse strand, counting down.
CGAGCTGCGCGACGACTGGACCCTGATGACGCTCCAGGAGGAGCTGGAGCGCGAACGGCAGCGGGTCGCCATGTACGCCGAGGCGCTGGAGGCCATGACCACGTCCCGTGATCTCTACAAGGACGCGGCCGAACAGGCGCTGGCGGCCCTCGCCGCCTACCGCGACGTCCCGGCCCCCGCGCCGGCGCTGCCGAACCAGCGGCCCGAGTCCGGGACACCGGGCGCGCTGCGGCAGCTGACGCGGACGTTCGAGCGGCTCACGTTCAAGGGCCGGCGGCAGCCGGCACCGCAGACGCCGGACCTTGCCGGGGCCTCGGCGAACGGCGCGCCGGAGGCGCCGGCGTCGGCCGGGCCCGCCGCGGAGAACGGCGGCGCCGAGGCGACCGACGGCACGACCCGGTCGTCGTAGCGGCATGGACACCACCACGGCCCTGCTGGTGATCGCCATCGTCGTCGCGGCGGCGCTGCTCGCCGTCGCCCTCGTGCTGCTGGTCCGGCTGGTCCGGGCCCGGCGCACGCTGCTGCGGGCCGGGCTGCCGACGGGCCCGCGCTGGGTGTTCTGGGGCGCGGTCGCCTACCTACTGCTCCCCACCGACCTGCTGCCCGATCCGATCTACCTGGACGACATCGGCGTCCTGCTGCTCGCCCTGCGCAGCCTGCGCGCCGCCCGGCCACTGCCACCCGACCCGGTCGATCCCTGAACGGCCGCCGCGTCCTGCGGCGATGTGACGGGAGGCGGACGCCTTCCCGTTCGCCATGGCGGCCGCCCGGGAGGACGGCCGTCCGGTGCAGTGCCCGGCAGCAGCCGGGGGCGCGGAACCGCGGCCTGCGGAACCGACGCACCCGGCGGCCCGAGTCAGCCGGTGCCCTCGCGACGGGCGTCGCCCGCGAACAGGGCACCCAGCAGCACGGCCAGGGCCATGAGCGCGGCCGCCCCGGCCGACGTGACGGCGAGCCACGGCGGGGCCAGGGTCGCCTCCCACAGCCGGGGCGCGTCCGGCAGCCCGAACCGCCCGCCGAGCAGCTGCCCGGCGGCGAGCGCCGCCGTGACACCGGACGCGGCGGTCGCCGCGACGAGCCGGGCCGATGCCGTCCGGGCGGGCAGCGCGAGGGCCAGCAGCCCGCACAGCCCCGCGGCGAGCACGGTGGCCGTGAGGACGCCGTGGGACGGGCCGGTCCAGTGGCGCGGGGCGTGGGCCACTCCGCACAGCAGGACCAGCAGGGCGGTGCCGCGGGTACCCCACGAGAGCGCCGCGGCCTCGGTGGGACGAGCCTTCGTCACGCGCCCCCGCATGAACCGGCCCATCGTCGGCCGCGCCTTCACGGAACGGTTCTGCGCGGAACGGCCCTTCGCGGACCGCGCTTTCGCGGAGCGGTCCTTCGCGCTTCGCTCCTTCACCGAGCGCTCCACCGCCGACCGCTCCACCGACGACCGCCCCTTCGCCTGCCGCTCAGTAACCGGCCGCTCCGTCGCGGATCGGCTCTTGCCGGGCCCTTCCTTCGCGGGTGCTTCCTTCACGGGCCCTTGCGTCGCGGGAGGATCCGCCGCGGGCCCGTCCTGCGCGGGCCCGTCCACCGCGGGGCGTTCCCGCACGGGCGGGGTCTTCTGGCCGGCGGCCGCCGCGGCCCAGGCGTCGAACGCGGACACGGTCTCGGGGTTCACCGAGACCGCGCTGAGCGGGCCGGCGTTCAACGGGTCGGATTTCAGCGGGTTCGTCGACGACAGAGACGAGGACAGAGACGAAGGCACCGACGAAGGCAGAGACGGCAGAACGGCGGACGTCGGCTCGGACGGCGGGCTCTCGCGCCCGGTGCGGTCCGCCGTCAGCCGGCCGATCAGTTCGGCGAGTTCCTCCACGGGTCGGCTGACGGCCACGGCCCGCACCGCGGCCTGCCCGCAGTAGGGCCCCATGGACGTCCGGTGCAGCAGCTGCATCAGCCGGCTCACGTCGTCCAGCGGACGGCGTTCCGCGGCGACCCGGATCGCCTCGTCCGCGCTGGCGGTGTCCCCGGGCGACTCGGTCAGCAGGGTCACGAGACGGGCCAGGTCCTCCACGGACCGGTCGACCCCGACCGCGCGCAGTGCGTCGGCCGTGGTCCGGGCGTGCTCGGGGGAACCCTCCAGCAGCGTGATGAGACGGACGACGTCTTCGACCGGGCGGTTGGCGACGGCCGCCTGGACCAGGCCGGGCAACGGGTCGCCGTACGGGAGACCCTCCTCGTGCGGGAGACCGTCGGCGACCGCCTGAAGCACCTCGTCCTGAAGCATCTCGTCCTGAAGCACCTCGTCAGGAGCCAGGGACATCTCGGCCGGGCTCTCGTGGAGCGCTTCGTGGAGCGCCTCCGGGAGCGGCTTCGCGGGCAGTGCCGGCCGCATGGGCAGGTGGGGGTACAGGCTGGGGACGCCGGTGGGACCCGACCCGGAGGATATGCAGGCGTCGTCGGGACGGGGGCTGGGAGATCGGGTGGTCATCTCGCCTCCAGACGAATGGTGCGGCCGCGTCCGCGCCCCGCCTTCGGCCGCGGCATTACGCACCATTACTAGAAGCCGGTCGGTGGCCCCGCCACTCGGGTGGGGCACCGGTGTGAGGCGGCCGGGTGAACGCGCGGGCAGCGGGTGACGGCCTCGGCCGGGCGGCACGGACCCGCTCCGCCCGGACGGGCGGCGACCAGGCCGTGGGAACGGGCCGTGGAGACAGGCCGTGGGAGCGGGCCCTGGGAGCGGATAGGCCAACGGAGTGGTGCGGCTCCGCCGGTCGATCCGCACGGCTTCCCCGCTTCCGTGCCCTTCCCAGGTGCGTCGCACCGTCCTTCTGGCGCATTCTTGCTGTGTCATCCACCCGGAGGCGCATGGGACGAGGTAGGGGCGATGACTGGGAGCGGTGGCGAGCAGCTGGTCCGTACGCGGGACCGGCTCGCCGCGCTGCTGGCGGACACCTCGACCGGTGCGCTCGGTGCGGCCGGCGGCCGGGTGGCGGGCGTGTACCTGCGCTCCGGCACCCCGGGCCTGCTGCGCCTCGCCGTGCTCGCCGGGCTGCCCGGTCCGCTGTTCCGGCCCTGGTGGCGGGTGCAGGTCGGCCGGCCGTTCCCCGTCGCCGACGCCTACCGTCTCGGCGTACGGGTGGTGCTGGCGAACGCCACCGAGACGGTGCGCCGGTACCCGCAGTTCGCCGCGGGACTGCCCTTCCCGTTCGGGTCGGTGCATGTGCCGGTGCCGGGCGGGAACGAGCCGCTGGGCGTGCTCACGGTGCTGCGCCCGGCCGTCGCCGACTCCGTGGACGAGCTGCTGGACATGGAGCTGCTCGCACGGCTGGCCGAGGGGTTGGGTGCCGAGCTGCTGGGGCTCGCCGACGGGGACCCGGCCGCGGTCGTGTGGGACGCCGAGCCGCTGTGTGTCCGGCCGCCCGCGCGCCGGCCCGCGCAGCCGGCGGTGGCGCGGTTCGGCTGGGACCCCGTGACCCGCGCGGTGCGCCCGGACGACCGTCTGTACGCCCTCCTCGGGCTGTGCCCCGGCGAGTTCGCGGGGACGGACACGGCGCTCGCGGACGCCCTGGCCCCGGACGACGCGGACCGGATCCTGACCGCGCTGCGCGACACCGCCGCCGGAAAGCCGCCGGCCGAGCCGCTGAGCCTGCGGGCGCGGGACGGCGCGCCACGGCTGCTGGACCTGTGGCCGACCGCCGGGGACGGGGGTGCGGAAGGGGTCGGCGGGGTGGTGTTCGACCCCGGTCCCGGCGCGTGCGCGGACGGCGCGGCCGACCTGCTGCCGCAGGGCGTGTTCTGCCTGGACCGGCTGGGCCGGATCGTGTACGTCAACCGGACCGCGGCCCGGCTCGCCGGCCGGGAGCGGCAGTGGCTGCTCGGGCGGCTGCTGTGGGAGGCGATGCCGTGGCTGACCGGTGCACCCTGCGACGACCATCTGCGCGGCGCCCTGCTGGCCCCTGATCCGGTCCACTTCCATGTGCGCCGGCCGGCCGGCGACGGCGGCGAACCCGGCCAGGGCGACTGGCTCGCGGTGTCGGTGCATCCCGGCGAGGACCTGCTGACCTGCACACTCATGCCGGCGAGCCGCGTGGACACCCCGGTGGAGCCGGTCGTGCAGGAGCATGTGCCGGAGGACACGGTGCCCGGCGGCCACTCGATGGCGCCGCTGTACCGGCCGATCGCCCTGGCGATCGCGCTGACGGACGCGGTGACCGCCCGGCAGGTGTCGGCGGTGGTCATGCAGGAGCTGCTGCCCGCGTTCGGCGGCCGGCGCCTCGCCATCTATCTGCTGCAGGACCGGCATCTGTATCTCGCCTGGGAGACGGGTTTTCCGCAGGGGTTCCTCGCGCCGTTCGAGGGGGTCGGCCTGGACGCCCGGCTGCCGGGCGTGGAGTGCCTGACCACGGGGCGGCCGCTGTTCTTCGAGTCGATGCAGCAGCTGCCGGCCGACTATCCGGGCATCCCGCTGGACGCCGACGAAGGCGCCCGGGCCTTTCTGCCGCTGATCGCCTCGGGGCGGCCGGTCGGTTCGTGCATCCTCGGCTTCGACCGCCCGCGCGGCTTCAGCACCGAGGAACGTACGGTGCTCACCGCGCTCGCCGGGCTCATCGCGCACGCCATGGAGCGGGCGCAGCGCTACGACAGCGAGGCGGCGCTCGCGCGCGGACTGCAGCAGGCGCTGCTGCCCCGCCGGCTGTCGGCCCATCCGCAGGTGGAGACCGCGGGCCGGTATCTGCCGGGCACTCAGGGCATGGATGTGGGCGGCGACTGGTACGACGTGGTCGAGGCGGGTGACGGGCTCGCCCTGGTGATCGGGGATGTGCAGGGGCACGGGGTGCAGGCGGCGGCCACGATGGGGCAGTTGCGCAGTGCGGTGCGGGCGTTCGCGCTGGGCGACCGGCCGCCCGACGAGGTGATGAGCGGCACCAACCATCTGCTGATCGGCCTCGACCCCGGTCAGTTCGCCAGCTGTTGCTATCTGCGGCTGGACCCCGCGACGGGCCGGGCCCGGATCGCGCGCGCGGGCCATCTGCCGCCGCTGCTGCTCTCCCCCGACGGCCAGGCCAGGCTGGTGGACGTCCCGGGCGGTGTCGTCCTCGGAGTGGATCCGCAGGCCCGGTATCCGGTGGCCGAGCTGCTGCTGGAACCGGACGCGATCCTCGCCCTGTACACGGACGGGCTGGTGGAGCGGCCGGGCGCGGACATCGACGACGGCATCACCGCGCTGCGGCTGGCGCTCGCCAGGGCCGGGGCCGCGGCCGGCCGGCGCGGCGGGCGCTCGCTGGCCGGGGTCGCCGACCGGCTGACGGCCGCTGCCCGGCATGCCGCCGACCGCCCGGACGACGTGGCGCTGCTGCTCGCCGCGCGCCGTTCCGCGCCCGTGCGCCACCGGTGACCGGATCGCGCCGCTCCGACCGGCGCACGCCGCCGCGGGCGACGGTCTCGCCTGACGGGGCCGGGCAGTGTAGACATGGGCACATGGTGCGACTGCCCGGCCGGCCCGCGACCCGGCTGTCCCGTGCGTCCGGGGACACGCGTGCATCGCAGACCCCGGGAGCGCAGAGTTCGGGCCACACGAGTGGCAGGACCGCGGCCCTGCGGTCGGCGGTGAGCGGACGCAGCGTCGCCGGTCAGGTGTTCGTCCTCCAAGTGGTGATCGTGCTGCTGCTGGTCGTGTCGGCGGTGGTGGCCCAGGTGCTCCAAGTGCGGCGCGACAGCGATCTGGAGGCACAGAACCGTTCCCTCGCCGTCGCCGAGTCCTTCGCGAACGCGCCCGGCACGGCCGCCGCGCTGCGCACCCCGGACCCCACCGCCGTACTGCAGCCGCGTGCGGAGGCGGTCCGCAAGGCGACCGGGGTGGACTTCGTCGTCGTGATGAACACCGACGGCATCCGCTACACGCACCCCAAGCCGGACCGGATCGGCAAGAAGTTCGTCGGCACGATCGGCCCGGCGCTGGCCGGGGGCACGGTCACCGAGCACGTCAACGGCACGATAGGCCCGCTGGTCCAGGTCGTGGTGCCGGTGAAGGACGCCGCGGGCACGGTGGTCGGCCTGGTCTCGGCCGGGATCACGACGGCACATGTGGGCGGCGCCGCCGATCAGACGCTGCCGCTGCTGCTCGGCGCGGCCGCGGCGGCCCTCGCGCTGGCCACGGCGGGCACGGCGCTGGTCAGCAGACGGCTGCTGCGCCAGACGCACGGTCTCGGGCCGTACGAGATGACGCGGATGTACGAGCACCACGACGCGGTGCTGCACGCGGTCCGGGAGGGAGTGCTGATCGTCGGCGACGACGGCCTGCTGCTGCTCGCCAACGACGAGGCGCACCGGCTGCTGGACCTGCCCGCGGACGCCGAGCGGCGCAGCGTGCTGGAGCTGGGCCTGGACGACGAGACGGCGGCGCTGCTGGCCTCGGGCCGGGTGGCCACGGACGAGGTGCATCTGGTCAAGGACCGGCTGCTGGCGGTCAACCAGCGGCCCACCGATCTGCGCGGCGGCCCGGCGGGCAGCGTCACCACGCTGCGCGACTCCACGGAGCTGCGCGCCCTTCTGGGCCGTGCGGAGGTGGCGCGCGAGCGGCTGAACATGCTGTACGACGCCGGGGTGGGCATCGGCACCAGCCTGGATGTGAGCCGTACCGCCGGGGAGCTGGCCACCCTGGCGGTGCCCCGGTTCGCGGACTTCGCGACGGTGGACCTGTTCGACGCGGTGCTGAACGGTGAGGAGCCGAAGCCGGGCACGGCGCTGCGCCGTGCCGCCTGCGCCGGCATCCGCAAGGACTGCCCGCTGTACCCGGTGGACGAGCGGATCCGGTTCGTGGCGACCTCGCCACAGGCGCGCAGTCTGACCACCGGGCAGTCGGTGCTGGTGCCCCGGCTGCGCGACGCGTCCGGCTGGCGCGCACAGGACGTGGAGCGCACCGATCAGGTGCTGGCGTACGGCATCCATTCGCTGATCACGGTGCCGCTGCGGGCGGGCAGTCTGGTGCTGGGGGTGGCGAACTTCTGGCGTGCGGAGAAGCCGCAGCCGTTCGACGCCGAGGAGCTGGCCCTCGCCGAGGAGCTGGTCGCGCGGGCCGCGGTGTCCATCGACAACGCCCGCCGGTACACGCGCGAGCACAGCCTGGCGGTGACGCTGCAGCGCAGTCTGCTGCCGCGCAAACTGCCCGAGCAGGGCGCGCTGGAGATCGCCTACCGCTATCTGCCGGCACAGTCCGGGGTCGGCGGCGACTGGTTCGACGTCCTGCCGTTGTCCGGTGCGCGGGTGGCGCTGGTGGTCGGGGACGTGGTGGGGCACGGGCTGCACGCGGCGGCCACCATGGGCCGGCTGCGCACGGCGGTGCACAACTTCTCCGCGCTGGATCTGCCGCCGGATGAACTCCTCGGTCTGCTGGACGAGTTGGTGGGGCGGATCGACCAGGACGAGCCCGCCGCGGACGGCGCCGCGGCGATCACCGGCGCGACCTGTCTGTACGCGGTCTACGACCCGGTCTCGGGGCGGTGCACCGTGGCCCGGGCCGGCCATCCGCCGCCCGCGCTGGTGCACCCCGACGGCCGGGTGGAGTTCCCGGAGGTGCCCGCGGGGCCGCCGCTGGGCCTGGGCGGGCTGCCGTTCGAGACGGTCGAGCTGGACCCGCCGGAGGGCAGCAGGCTGGTGCTGTACACCGACGGGCTGGTGGAGGACCGTGAGCGGGACATCGACGAGGGTCTCGATCTGCTGCGCGACGCCCTGCGCGGCACGCCGGGTGCCTCGCCGGAGGACACCTGCCGGGCGGTGCTGGACCGGCTGCCGGCCCGGCCGAGCGACGACGTCGCGCTGATCGTCGCCCGCACCCGGGTGCTGGGCGCCGACCGGGTCGCCGAGTGGCAGGTGCCGTCCGATCCTGCGGCGGTGTCGCAGGTGCGGTCCGCGGTGACCGGGCAGCTCGCCGACTGGGGCCTTGAGGATCTGGTCTTCAGCACGGAGCTGATCCTGAGCGAGCTGGTCACCAACGCCATCCGCTACGGACGCGGCCCGATCGCCGTACGGCTGCTGCGCGACCGCACGCTGATCTGCGAGGTCTCCGACCGCAGCACGACCTCGCCGCATCTGCGGTACGCCGCGAGCACCGACGAGGGCGGCCGTGGCCTGTTCCTGGTCGCACAACTCGCCGAGCGCTGGGGCACCCGCTACACCCCGAACGGCAAGATCATCTGGGCGGAGCAGCCGCTGCCGTAGCTGTGCACGGCCGCTGGGCCCATGCCCCGTTCCCGGTCCGTCTGGGCGCGAGGGCCGGTCAGCCGAGGGCGAGGTCGAGGTTGAACGCGGCGCTGATCAGGGCGAGATGTGTGAACGCCTGCGGGAAGTTGCCCTGTTGCTCGCCGGTGCGGCCGATCTCCTCCGCGTACAGGCCGAGGTGGTTGGCGTAGGTGAGCATCTTCTCGAAGGCGAGCCGGGCCTCGTCGAGCCGGCCGGCCCGCACCAGGGCCTCCACGTACCAGAAGGAGCAGATGGAGAAGGTGCCCTCGTCGCCGCGGAGTCCGTCGGGGCTGGCCTGCGGGTCATAGCGGTAGACGAGGGAGTCGGAGACCAGGTCCTCGGCGAGGGCGTCCAGGGTGGACAGCCACTTGGGGTCGGTGGGGGCGACGAACTTGGCGAGCGGCATCATCAGCAAGGAGGCGTCCAGGACGTCGCCGCCCTCGTACTGCACGAAGGCGCCGCGCCGCTCGGACCAGCCGAGGTCCATGATCCGCCGGTAGATGGTGTCGCGGGCCTGCCGCCAGCGGGGCAGGTCGGCGGGGAGTCCGCGCCGGTTGGCCAGGCGGATGGCCCGCTCGATGGCGACCCAGCACATCAGCCGTGAGTAGGTGAAGTTCCGGCGGCCGCCGCGGGTCTCCCACACGCCCTCGTCGGGCTGGTCCCAGTGCACGCACACCCAGTCGACCAGCTGGCACACGTTGTCCCACTGGCCGCTGGAGATCGGCTGGGCCCACTTGTCGTAGAGGTAGATCGAGTCGATCAGGGCGCCGTATATGTCCAGCTGGAGCTGGCCGGCGGCGGCGTTGCCGACCCGGACCGGAGCGGAGCCCAGATGGCCCTCCAGATGCGGCAGGACGCGTTCGGGCAGCTCGGTGCGGCCGTCGATGCCGTACATGATCTGCAGCGGCGGGGTGCCGTCGGTATTGTCGCAGGGGCTGACATGCCTGGTCAGGAAGCGCATGAACGCCTCTGCCTCGCCGGCGAAGCCGAGCCGCAGCAGCGCGTAGACGGCGAAGGCGGCGTCGCGCACCCACACATACCGGTAGTCCCAGTTGCGCTCGCCGCCGAGCTGTTCGGGCAGGCTGGTGGTGGGGGCGGCGACGATGGCGCCGGTGGGGGCGTAGGTGAGCAGCTTCAACGTGAGGGCGGAGCGGTGCACCATCTCGCGCCAGCGGCCCCGGTAGCGGGACTGGTGCAGCCAGCGCCGCCAGTAGGCGACGGTGGCGTTGAACTCGTGCTCGGCCTCGGCGTGCGGGCAGCAGCGGGGGGCCACCACGTCGCTGACCTGGTCGAGGGCGAACACGGCCGTCTCGCCCTCGCCGAGCTTGAAGTCGGCGCGCGCGTCGCGGGCGTCGCACTCCAGGGTCACCGTGGAGGTCAGGGCCAGCGTCCGCTCGGCGGACTCGAACACGACGGTGCTGTCGACGGTGCGCAGGGTGTGCGGGGCGGCGCCGTAGTCGAAGCGCGGGGCCACCAGCACCCGGAAGGGCACGGTGCCGCGGACGCAGACCACGCGCCGGATCAGCCGGTGCCGGCCGGTCTCGGCCGCCCCGTCCGAGGTGACGGGCATGAAGTCCTGCACCTCGCCCACCCCGTCCTCGGTGAAGAACCGGGTGATCAGCACATTGGTGTCGGGGAAGTAGAACTGTTTGGTCCGCGCGGGTACGGCGGCGGCCAGCTCGAAGCTGCCGCCGCGCTCGGCGTCGAGGACGGCCGCGAAGACGCTGGGAGCGTCGAAGGACGGACAGCAGTACCAGTCGATCGTGCCGTTCGTGCCGACCAGGGCCACGCTGCGCAGATCACCGATGAGCCCGTGCTCGGCGATCGGCAGATAGCGAGGGCTGGGGCGGACATCCGCGGAGAACAGGGTCCCGGCCATCGGCGACCTCCCGGTGTGCGCTGCGAGACCCTTCCATGATGCGCCTGGAGATGCAGGGTGCGCCGATGCGGGCAATGGTGAGAGGGTGCCCCGTTCGGCGGCACCGGCACGGATGCGGTCATCCGGACCGATGGAGGAGGCATCATGTCGACAACCACACCCGATGAGTCCAGGTCGGCCGACGACCACTGCACCCCGGACGCCCTGCTCCACTCCGCTCCCTCCCGGGACATCACCGCGGAGGACCTGGTGCTGGCGGCGGGCAGGGACGTCACACCGAAGAACCTCGACTGGGCACGCCGCAAGATGGAGAAGGAGGGCCCGACAGCCATCGAGAGGCTGCTGCCGTAGGGCGGTCCGGGGAAGCAGGAGAGGAACGGGCGGGAGAAAACAAGCGGGGGATTTCGACGGCGGAGATCCCTTCCGGAGCGGACCGGAGGACTGACAGACTGCCGAGGGTGCCCGACTTCGACTTCGACATGCTCGTCATAGGTTCCGGACCCGGCGGTCAGAAGGCCGCGATCGCCGCGGCCAAGCTCGGCCGCAGGGTCGCCGTCGTCGACCGCCCCGACATGCTCGGCGGCGTCTCCCTGCACACCGGGACCATTCCCTCCAAGACCCTGCGCGAAGCGGTGCTGTATCTGACCGGTCTCAGCCAGCGCGATCTGTACGGGCAGAGCTACCGGCTGAAGGACGACATCACCGTCGCCGATCTGACCGCGCGCACCCAGCATGTCGTCGGCCGCGAGGTGGACGTCGTGCGCAGCCAGCTCGCCCGCAACCAGGTGACCGTGTACTCCGGCACGGCCCGTTTCAGCGACCCGCACACCGTCGCGCTGTCCGATGCCTCGGGGCGGGAGCGCCGGCTGAGCGCCGGGCACATCGTCATCGCCACCGGCACCCGGCCGGCCCGCCCGGACTCGGTCGAGTTCGACGGGCGGACGATCATGGACTCGGACAATGTGCTCTCGGTGGAGCGGGTGCCCAGGTCCATGGTGATCGTCGGCGCGGGTGTGATCGGCATGGAGTACGCCTCCATGTTCGCCGCGCTGGGCAGCAAGGTGACCGTGGTGGAGAAGCGTCCCGGGATGCTGGACCTGTGCGACGTGGAGATCGTGGAGTCGCTCAAGTACCACCTGCGGGACCTGGCCGTCACCTTCCGGTTCGGCGAGACCGTCGCCGCCGTCGAACGCCATCCGCGGGGCACGCTCACCGTGCTGGAGAGCGGCAAGAAGATCCCCGCGGACACGGTGATGTACTCGGCGGGCCGGCAGGGCCTCACCGACGGACTCGACCTGGACAGGGCCGGGCTGGCGGCGGACCCGCGCGGCCGGATCGCGGTGGACGAGAACTACCGCACCGAGGTGGCGCACATCTACGCCGTCGGTGATGTCATCGGCTTCCCCGCACTCGCCGCGACCTCCATGGAGCAGGGCCGCGCGGCCGCGTACCACGCGTGCGGGGAGCCCGTCGGGCGGATGCACCAGCTCCAGCCGATCGGGATCTACACCATCCCGGAGATCAGCTTCGTCGGCCGGACCGAGGACCAGCTGACCGAGGACCGGGTGCCGTTCGAGGTGGGCGTGGCCCGGTACCGGGAGCTGGCCCGTGGGCAGATCATCGGGGACTCGCACGGCATGCTGAAGCTGCTGGTGTCTCCGACGGACCGCACGTTGCTCGGTGTGCACTGTTTCGGGTCGGGCGCGACGGAGTTGATTCACATCGGGCAGTCGGTGATGGGGTGCGGCGGGAGGGTGGACTATCTCGTCGACGCGGTGTTCAACTATCCGACGCTGGCGGAGTCGTACAAGGTCGCGGCGCTGGATGCGACGAATCGACTCCGTCAGGTCGACCGGCTGGATTAGCGCCGGGAGGGTGTGGTTCGTCGCCGGGTGCGGGTCCCCGGGTGACGGGTGCGGGACCTCGGGAGAAAGGATCAGTCCGCTGACTGTTCCGCCAGGCCCGCCGTCCACTTCTCCTCGATGCGGCCCGCCTTCCACACCAGCAGGGCGATGGCCCAGGTGGTGAAGAACAGGCCGACGATGACGAAGCCGACGGTGTTGAGGTCGAGGCCGGAGACCCAGTCCCAGAAGGCACCGTGGAGGTCCAGCTTGTCCGCGAGGAGGCCGAGGAGTTCCACGGTGCCGATGATGAGGGCGACAGCCACGGACAGGCCGGTGATGGTGAGGTTGTAGTAGACCTTGCGGACCGGCTTGGAGAACGCCCACTCATAGGCGAAGTTCATGAAGGAGCCGTCGATGGTGTCCAGCAGGGACATACCGGCGGCGAAGAGCACCGGCAGGGTCAGGATGGCGTACCAGGGCAGGCCGGAGGCGGCGCCGGAGCCGGCGAGGACCAGCAGGGCGATCTCGGTCACGGTGTCGAAGCCGAGGCCGAAGAGCAGACCGAGCGGGTACATCTGCCAGGGCTTGCTGATCGAGCCGGTGACTTGGCCGAGCAGCCGGTTCATGAAGCCGCGGTTGTTGAGCTGGTGCTCCAGCGCGGCCTCGTCGTACCGGCCCGAGCGCATCTGCCGGAAGACCTTCCAGATGCCGGCCAGGATGACGAGGTTGATGCCGGCGATCAGGTAGAGGAACGTGCCGGAGACCGTCGTACCGATCAGGCCGGTGACCTCGTGGAGGTGCGAGTGGTCGTCGCGGACGGGTCCGGCGAGGGTCTTCATGCCGAGCGAGAGCAGCAGGACGAAGCCGAAGACGATGCTGGAGTGACCGAGGGAGAACCAGAAGCCGACGGACAGCGGGCGCTGCCCCTCGCCCATCAGCTTGCGGGTGGTGTTGTCGATGGCCGCGATGTGGTCGGCGTCGAAGGCGTGCCGCATGCCGAGGGTGTAGGCGGTCACGCCGATGCCGATACCGAAGGAGTCGGTGCCGACGCTGAGGTGCTGCGGCGCGATGACGCCGATCAGGGTGCCCCAGCCGATGATGTGCAGCGCGAGCACGAACCCGGCCATGCCGCCGGCCCTGATCCACTCCTGCCGTGTCATGGAGGCCCGGACACGGTGCCAGGCCGAGCGCTTGGCTTCGGCCTGGGCAGGGAGGGACGGAGCGGGACCAGGGGCGGCCGTCATCGGGAGGGTCTTCCTTCGGTGGTGCGGGTACGGCTGCGCGGCGCAGCCTTGTGCCATCCTCCCGTACTTGCGAATGATGTGCAGTAAAGGCAGCGGCAGGCCTTTCCCATGGAAAAGGAAAAGCCATGGCAAAGACCTGCCGCGGGTGAGGGCGGGGAAGGGAGTGGTCAGGCGGAGAGCATGCCCCGGCCGAGCCAGTCCTTGGTGTCCCGGACGCCGGGCAGGGCGAAGAAGTAGCCGCCGCCCGTGGGCGAGATGTAGTCGACCAGCGGCTCGTCGATCAGCCGGGTCTGCACGGCCTCGAACTGGCGCTTGACGTCCTGCTGGTAGCAGCAGAACACCAGGCCCATGTCGAGGTTGCCGACGTTGTCCACGCCCCGGTCGTAGTTGAAGCCGCGGCGCAGGATGCGGGAGCTGTCGGTCTTCGCGGTGCGCGGGTTGGCGAGCCGGATGTGCGCGTCCACCGGGATCGCGGTGCCGTGCGGGTCCTTGGCGTAGTTGGGGATGTCGGTCTCCTGGGCGCCGTCGAGCGGGGCGCCGGTGTCCTTGCGGCGGCCGAACATCTTCTCCTGCTCGGTGAGCGAGACCCGGTCCCAGAACTCGACGAGCATGCGGATGATCCGGATGACCTGGTAGCTGCCGCCCGCGGTCCAGGCCGGCTCGCCCTGGCCGTCGCCGACCCAGATCAGCTTGTCCGTCTCGCGGGCGGAGGTGACGTCCGGGTTGGCGATGCCGTCCTTGAAGCCGAGGAGGTTGCGCTGGGCGCCGGTGGGGCGCGGGGCGTTCTGGAAGCCGTCGATGCGCCACTTGATCTGCATGGCGCCGCGGGTGTGCCGGGCGATGTCGCGCAGCGCGTGCAGGACGGTGTCGGTGCTCTGGGCGCAGATCTGCAGGGACAGGTCACCGTGGCACTCGGCCGCGTTCAGGTTGTCGTTGGGGAACGTCCGCATCGGGGTGAGCCGGGCGGGGCTGGCCTTGGCGAGGCCGAAGCGGTCGTCGAAGAGGGAGGCGCCGACACCGACGGTGACGGTGAGGCCGTCCGAGGGGACCTCGGGGCCGAGGATGCCGCTGTCGGAGGGCGGCGCGCCGACACCCAGGTCGCTGGGGGTGCCGCCGGAGGTGAGGAAGCGGGCCCGCTCGGTGATGGTCTTCAGCAGGTCGGTCAGGCCCTTGCGGTCCTCGGCTATGACGTCCAGCGAGACGAAGGTGGCGGCGGCCGGTGCCGCCGTGACGATGCCGGCCTGGTGGGCGCCGTGGAAGGGGACCTTGGCGCCGCTGTCGGCGGCGGAGGTCTGCGCCTCGGCGGTGCCGCCGCTCTCGCCGAGGGCGAAGCCGCCGCCGGCCAGAACCGCTCCGGCGGCGCCGGCGCCCAGCGCGGTCCGCACGAAGGAGCGGCGGGCGGGGCCGACGGGGCAGGTCGGCATGTCGGCGGTCGGCATCGGAGGGTTCCCTTCGGAGTGCGGGTGCGCGGCGGTCATCAGGCGGACTTCCGGATCTCGAGCAGGTCCGGGATCGGGGCGAGGTCCTCCAGCAGCTGGCCGGTGGCGCCGTTCAGCTGCTGCCGGCCGGCCGGGGAGAGCCGGTCGACGGGGGTCCAGTGGTCGCCGTCGTGGGCCGCGTCCAGGAGCTTCTGCACCCGGGCGATGTCCGCGTCGACCGTCGGGAGCTGCCGGGGCGCGCGGGTGGTGAGCAGCGGCTTCAGGACGGTGAGCAGTTCACGGGTGCCGGCGAGGTTGGCGTCGGCGGTGGCGAGATTGGTGCCGCTGCCCTCGTCGGTGTCGCCGGTCAGCTCGAACTGGAGGGTGTTCTCCAGGATCTCGTGCGCGCGCAGCGGCAGGTCGCCGGGGTCGAAGTCCTGGCCGGGGAAGGCCTTCCGCAGTCCGGCGACGTCCGTGGCGAGCTGCTCGGCGGGGCCGGTGAGGTCCTTGGCCGACTGGCCGTGCCACAGGCCGTACTCGATCCGGTGGAAGCCGGCGAAGTCCTTGTCCTGGTCGCCGTCCGGCAGTCCGTCGGCCCGGCCGTTGATCTTCTGGTCGAAGTCCTCGAAGGTGCCGTAGGCGGCGCCGAGCGAGGAGTAGGTGCGGTGGGCGGTGAGCCAGTCGGTGCGGGCCTTGTCCAGGTGGTTGCCGTGGATGTCGTCGGCGAGGGTCCTGGTCTGGCCGGCCAGGGTGGCCAGACCCTGACCGACGTACGCCTTGTACGCCTTCAGGGGGGCGGCGAGGTCCTGTTCGGAGACGGGGACGACCGGCTTGGCCGCGCCGCCGCCGCTGACCGTGACCGCCTTGGAGGTGACGGCCTTGCCGCCGGTGGGGACGCAGCGCCAGGCGTAGGTGCCGCCGGCGACGGTGGCGACGAGGTCGCGGGTGGTGCCGGGGGCGAGGCCCTCGATCTCGCCGTAGACCGCGCTGGTCGACGGGTCGATGAGGTACACCTCGGAGGTCTTGCCGCCGGTGTTCTTCATCTGGAAGGTCTGCCGGCCGGGCTTGGGCGCGCTGAATCCCTTGCCGCACTCGGTGTCGGAGACGGCGACGGTCTGGTCGCCGGCCGGCTTGGGCCGGGAGAGGGCGACGACGAGTCCGGCGATCACGGCGGGTACGGCGACCACGGCGGCCGGCACCACCCAGACCGGGCGGCGCCGCACGGGCCGGCCGGCCTTCGGCTCCCGCGCGGGGCTCGCCTCCGCCTTCGCCGGCTTGGGCGTGTCGCGTACGCCGCGCACGAACAGGGTCATGACGACGACGAGATAGGCGCCGTAGGCCACGACCTGCAGCCAGGTCATGGTGGGGGTGAGGTTGAGGACGCCCTGGACCAGGGTGCTGTACCAGGAGCCGGCGTCGATGCTGCTCGCGAGGTCGACCGCGTAAGCGGTCTTGCCGGGCAGCACGCCGCCTTCCTGGAGGTCCCGCAGGCCGTAGCCGAGGACGCCGGCCGCGATGACGATCAGGACGGCGCCTGTGGCGGTGAAGAACTTCGTCAGGTTGATCTTCAGGACGCGCCGGTACAGGCCCCAGCACAGGCCGGCCGCGAGGACGAGGCCGATACCGGCGCCCGTCAGCGGTCCGGCCGACTCACCGGCCGCCTGCGCGGTGGTCCACAGGAACAGGGCCGTCTCCAGGCCCTCACGGCCGACCGCGAGGAACGAGGTGAGGATCAGCACGCCGGAGCCCATGGCCAGGGCGCCGGTCACCTTCTCCTTCAGCTCGCCGGAGAGGCTGCGCGCCGAGCGGCGCATCCAGAACACCATGGCGGTGACGAAGGCGACGGCGATTACGCTGAGGATGCCGCCGAACGCCTCCTGGGCGGTCTGCGGCATGGAGGCGGCGGTGAAGGTGAGCACCGCGCCGAAGCTCATGGCCACCGCGACGGCGGCCAGGACACCGGTCCACACCTGGGGCAGCCGGGAGCGCGCCTCGGCCCTGACCAGGGTGGCGACCAGAATGGAGACGATCAGTCCGGCTTCGAGTCCCTCCCTGAGTCCGATCAGGAAACTCGGAAACGCGTCGTCCCACATGCCCTGCTGCCCTCCCTGTTAGTTAGTGAAGGCATGCCTTACCTTCGCGGACCATCATGACGACGGCCATGTAGTCCGTTGGTCATAAAGCGGTAATGACAAGGCAAAGCCCGGGAACGATCGCCACTCTCCGTTCGTCTACAGTCCGGTAGACCGTCTACAAATGTGTAGTCGGATCTTGTCGAGGAAGTCGACGCAAGTCGATGGAAAGGGCGTACGGCGATGGCCGCTTCCCCCCACCTGGCAGCGCAGCTCGCGGTCAATGTGCTCGACGCCCACTCCCTGCTCGCCACCTTCGGCGTGCTCGGCGTCGGCGTGGTGCTCTTCGCGGAGACGGGCCTGCTGATCGGGTTCTTCCTGCCCGGGGACTCCCTGCTGTTCACGGCGGGCCTGCTGTGCACCGGGTCCGCGACCGGCACGGTGCACCTCTCCCTCGGTCCGCTGCTGGTCTCGGCGGCCGTCGGGGCGCTGG
The DNA here is from genome assembly GCF_014650595.1 of Streptomyces alanosinicus. Lineage (GTDB taxonomy): Bacteria > Actinomycetota > Actinomycetes > Streptomycetales > Streptomycetaceae > Streptomyces > Streptomyces alanosinicus. The sequence continues at coordinate 95,527 of NZ_BMVG01000010.1, read as the reverse complement.
CCGGCTCGCAGTGCGGTTTCCTGATCGGCCGCAAGGCGGGCGGCGCGCTGCTCGCCCGCACCCGCTCGGCGAAGCTGCGCGAGGGCGCCCAGCGCGCCGAGGAACTGCTGGAGCGCTACGGCCACGCGAAGGCGATCGTGCTGGCCCGCTTCGTGCCGGTGGTGCGCACGGTGCTGAACCCGATGGCGGGCGCGCTCGGCGTGCCGGCCGGCACCTTCACCCTCTGGCAGGTGGCGGGCGGGCTCGTGTGGAGCCTCGGTCTCACCCTCGGCGGATACGCGCTCGGCTCCTCGATCCCGAACGTCGACCAGTATCTGCTGCCGGTGATCGCGCTGATCGTGGCCGTCTCGCTGATCCCCGTTGCCGCCGAGGTCCTGCGCTCCCGCCGGGCCGCGAAGGAAGCCCGCTGATGTTCCTGGCGCTCTCCGGTTCGTCGGTGGACGGGCCGCTGTACCGATACGTGGTGGACCTCGCCCGCCACTCCCCCGCCTGGCTGGACGGCCTGGTGGCGGTGTGGTCGGCGTACGGGACGGCGGTGTTCGCGCTGCTCATGCTCGTCGGCTGGTGGCGGGCCCGCCGGGCGGGGGCGCAGGCGGCCGTCACGGCGCTGGCCGTACCGCTGGTCGTGGTGGCGTCCTTCGCCGCGGACTCCGTACTGAAGCTGCTCGTGCGGGAGGACCGGCCCTGCCGGGGCCTGGCCTTCCGCACGCTGGAGGCGTGCCCGGCGCGCGGGGACTGGTCGTTCCCGAGCAATCACGCCACGATCGCCTTCGCGGCGGCGGTGGCGCTGTTCTTCGTCTCCCGGCGGCTGGGCACGGTGGCGGCCGTGTGCGCGGGCGCCATGGGGGCGTCCCGGGTATGGGTCGGAGTGCACTATCCGCACGACGTCGCCGCGGGGGCGGCGGTCGGCGCGGCCCTGGCGTACGTCGCGATGACCGCCCTGGGCCGGCTGCCGGAGGATCTGCCCAAGCGGCTTTCGGACACCCGGCTGCGCCCGCTGCTGGTGTCATGAACCGCGGCAGGGTCACGGAGCCGGCCGGCACGCTGGCGCTCGCCGGCTGGATGGCGTTCGCGGTCCTGGCCGCGGTGCTGGTGAGCGACCAGGGCGGCCCGCTCTATCTGGACCAGGGCCTGCTGTCCTGGTCCGTAGGGCACCGCACGCCGGTGACGGTGGCGCTGGCCCGCGGGCTGACCGCCACGGGCACGGGCGTCGTGCCGTACGTGATGGTGGCCGTGGCCGGGCTGATCGCGGTCCGCGGCGCGCGCCGGCGGCTGGTGGCCGTGCCGCTCGGCATGCTCTGCCTCGGTGCGGGCCAGGCGGTGCGCCTCGGCATGATGGAGCTGGTCGGCAGGGCCCGGCCGCCGGGGCAGGACTGGCAGACGCAGGCCTCCGGCTGGTCGTTCCCCTCCGGTCACACCACCACATCCGCACTGACGGCCGGGCTGCTGATCGCCGCCCTGTGCCTGCGCTCCCCGCGCGGCCGGACCACGCTGTGCGTGCTGGTCGCCTGCTGGGCGGCGGGGGTCGGGCTGACCCGGGTCTTCCTGGGTGTGCACTGGTTCAGTGATGTCGTCGGCGGCTGGCTGCTCGCCGCCGGCTGGCTCGGTGTCTGCGTCGGCGCGCTCGCCCGCTGGCTGCCCGCGCACCACGTCCCGTGTGCCCCGGAGCCGGGCACACCCCGCCCGAGCGATACGGCCGACAGACAGGTGGAGTGAGATGCGCCCCAGGATCCTCATCGTCGAGGACGATCACGCCCTGCGTGACGTGCTGCGCCGTGGTCTGCACGACGAGGAGTTCGACACGGTGGTCGCCCCGGACGGCGCCACCGCGCTGCGGCTGGCGACGGCGGACGTGGCCGCCACCGTGCTGGACGTCGGGCTGCCCGACGCCGACGGCCGTGACGTCTGCCAGGCCATGCGCGCCAACGGCTTCCTCGGCCCGGTGATCTTCCTGACCGCACGGCACGGACTGGCCGACCGGCTGTCCGGCTTCTCGGCCGGCGGCGACGACTATCTGCCCAAGCCGTTCCACCTCGCCGAGCTGACCGCGCGGCTGCGGGCCGCGCTGCGCCGGGCGGCGCCGCCGGTCACCGCCACCGCCGTCTCGGCGGGCGGACTGGTGCTCGACGGCGTCCGGCACAGCGCCACCGTGCACGGCAGCCGCGTCGACCTCACTCCGACGGAGTTCCGGCTGCTGGCGGCGCTCACCGCGGCCGGCGGGGAGCTGGTGCGCCGCCGCGATCTGCTCCGCGCGGGCTGGCCGGAGGGAGCACACGTCAGCGACAACACGCTCGACCAGTATCTGACCCGGCTGCGCCGCAAGCTGCGCGCCGCCGGCAGCGAGCTGACCATCGCCACCGCCCGCGGCATCGGCCACCGCCTGACATGAGTCTCCCCCGCCGTCCCCTCCTCCCCTGCCTCGCCCGCCTCCGGCCGCGCACCCTGCGCGGCCGGCTCTCCCTGGTCGCGCTGACCACGGCCGCGCTGCTGATGCTGATCCTGACCGTGGTCTTCAACACCGTGGTCCGCCATCGCCTGGAGCGGGAGGCGGACGACGAACTGCGCACCCGCGCGGCGGCGGTCGCCACGACCGTCGACGTCCGGGACGACCGGGTGCGGGTGCTGGAGACCTCGGGCGATCGGCTCCTGGACACCAACGCGTGGATCTACGCCGACGGCCGCCTGCTGGAGCAGCCGCCGGCCGGCTCCGATGCGCTCACCCGTGCCGCCGACGCCCTGGCCGCCGAGCCGCCTGCCGCCGAGGGCCGGCGCGGCTGCCGCACGGTGGGCGGCCCCGACACGGTACGGCTGTGCGCGCACCCGGTGCCGGGGGCGGCGGCGCGGGCCACCGTGGTCACGGCGCTCGACCTCGCGCCCTACCGCAGTTCGGCCCGGACGCTGCTGCTCGGTTCACTGGCGCTGGACGCGGTGATGCTCGTCTGCACCTACGCGCTGACCCGGCTGGCGGTGGGGCGGGCGCTGCGGCCGGTGCGGGCCATGACGGACCAGGCCACGCAGTGGAGCGCCGTGGCGTCCGAGGAACGTTTCGCGGGGCGGGGCCGGCCGGCCGAACTGGCCGCGCTGGGCGCCTCGTTGGACTCCCTGCTGGACCGGATCCGGGCGGTGCTGCGGCATGAGCGGCAGCTGACCGGCGAGCTGTCGCACGAACTGCGCACCCCGCTCAGCCGGATCGTCGCCGAGCTGGACTGGTGGCGGGCCCGCCCGCGCTCCGAGGCCGAGACCCGGGCCTCGTACGAGGTCGTGGCGGAGGCCGCGCAGTCGATGCGCACCATCTGCGACACGCTGCTGGACGAGGCCCGCGAGGGCATGCCCTCGGCCCCCGGCACCGCCGACGCGCCGACGGTACTGCGCCGGCTGGCCGCACACACGGACGCCCCCGGCGCGGTGCGCGTCATCGTCCCGGACGGACGGGTACCGCTCACGGCCGGAGTGCAGCCGGCACTTCTCGAACGAATCGTCAGCCCCCTGCTGGCCAACGCGGTGCGCTATGCCCGTACGACGGTCACGCTCGCCGCGTCCCGGTCGGACGGCTGCATACGGATCGGGGTCACGGACGACGGCCCCGGCGTGCCCACGGCCTTCACGGAGTCGCTCTTCCAGCCGGGCCGGCGGGCCGACCCCGGGGACGGGCACGGCGGAGCGGGCCTCGGCCTGCCGCTCGCCCGGCGTCTGGCCAGGTCAGCAGGGGGCGAGGTGACCTACGACCCGGGGTACGGGCCGGGGGCACGGTTCGTGGTCATCCTGCCGGCAGGCTGACCACGCCCGGCTCGGCCGCAGCGCCGGCAGCCCGGATGCAGCACTTGCGATGATGTTCAAGCTCGTCGCATCCGCTCAGGCCCGCCGGCGGGAGGACGCCGCCGCCTGATCACCTCACACGATCCTTCAGACCGTGATCGCAAGCTTGCCCTGCACGCCGCCGGCACCCAGTACCTCGTGCGCCTCGGACAACTTCTCCAGCGGGAACACCTGCTGGAGGTGCACCCGAAGACTCCCCGCCTCGACCAGCTCGGTCAGTGCCTCCAGGCCGGCCGGGTCCGGCTCCACGCCGACCGCCGCGAAGCGTACGCCGGACCGCTCCGCCAGCCCGGGCAGGGTGGTGCTGAGCCGCTCCACCGCCGTCACCAGCACTCCGCCCTGCCGCAGCACACCGAAGGAACGCTCGGCGTTCCCACCGCCCAGGGTCTCCAGCACCACGTCCACCGGCGCGTCCCGGAGCACCTCGGTGTAGTCCTGGGTCCGATAGTCGATCAGCTGGTCCGCACCCAGCCCGCGCAGGAAGTCGTGCTTGGCCGCGCTCGCCGTGCCGATCACCTCCGCGCCGAGGTGCTTGGCCAACTGCACCGCGACGTGCCCGAGCCCGCCGCCCGCGCCGTGGATCAGTACCCGTTGCCCGGGCCGCAGCTGTGCGATCTCCACCAGTGCGTGCCAGGCGGTCAGGCCGACCAGCGGCAGCGCAGCGGCCTCCTCATGGCTGATCCCCGCGGGCTTGCGAGCCAACTGCCGTGCGGGGGCGACCAGATACTCGGCGTTCGCCCCGGCCGCAGCCGGGAAGTAGGGCATCCCGTAGACCTCGTCACCGACCTTGAACCGGTGCACACCCGGATCGACCTGCTCCACCACCCCGGAGACGTCCCAGCCCAGGACGAAGGGCGGCTCGCCCAGCAACGGGAAGGCGCCGGAGCGGACGAACAGCTCCACAGGGTTCACGCTGGTCGCCTTGACCCGGACCAGCACCTGCGTCGGTCCGGGTGTCGGCTCGGGCGCGTCGTCGACGAGCTCCAGCACCTCGGAACCGCCGAAGGACTTCTGGGTGATCGCACGCATCGTCATGCACTCCTGTTCAGGGGGCCTTTCTGGATGTCCCTATCCTCGGCGCGGCGGTATCTGTTGAACAGAAGGCACTTCAGAGGTATATAGGTACCTCATGGGTACTATCGACAACCTGCGCTTCTACGGCGGCGCGGATGCCTATCTGGCCGCCTGCCCCTCCCGCCAGATCCTGGACGTACTCGCCAACAAGTGGACCATGCTGGTCATGGGCGCACTGTCCGGCGGCCCGATGCGCTTCGGCGAGCTGCGGCGCCGCCTCGACGGCATCACCCAGAAGATGCTCACCCAGACCCTGCGCACCCTGGAGCGGGACGGCCTCGTCACCCGCACGGTCTACCCGACCATTCCGCCGAAGGTCGAGTACGCGGCCACGGAACTGGGCGAGAGCGTCACCGCGCTGATGCACGCGATCCGCGCCTGGTCCGAGGAGAACATCAACGCCGTCCTGGACGCCCGCGACACCTACGACGCGCGAGCCGCCCAGGAGGTACAACCGGTCACGGCCTGACCGCCTTGCACTACCAGCCCGGCGACCCCACTGCGGGAGTTCATCGCCGCGAACGCCGAGGGGTCCAGCGGGCCGCGGAGCGGCTTTACCTCTCGCAACCCGCGCTGACGAAGCAGATCCGCCGCCGTACCGACCGCTTGGGAGCGTGCGCTGCACGTCATTTGAGGCGCCATGGCCCGTGCCGCACGCACGCTACGGGTCGGCTTCATGGCCACCGCCGCCGATGAGCGCACCCAGCTGATCACCGCCGACTTCTCTCCCTCCACCACGGGGACACCGGCCCCCGCAGCCCCCGTATCCGATGACCTACCGGCGGACACCCCTGGCCGCCCCCCTGCTAGAATGCCTGCCAGCAGGAGAGCCTTCTCGGCGCGGATTCCGATCCGCCGGGGAGGCTTTTTTCATGCTCGGGGCCGTGCCCCGGCACTGGCGGGCCCGTCGTGAGGCGCATGCCCCGCCGAGCGGCCTGAACCCGCCGCGCCCACCCGTCGGTTCCTCGTTTCCCAGCCCGCAAGAGGAGAGCCATGTCATGAGCCCACAGACGAACACCCCAGCAGCCACCGGGACGTGGCAGCTCGGCGACCTGACGGTCAACCGTGTCGGGTTCGGCGCGATGCGCCTGACGGGCACCGCGCCCTTCGACCGCGGCGTGCCGCGTGACCGCGAGCAGTCGATCGGCGTGCTCCGGCGGGCGGTCGAACTCGGCGTGAACCACATCGACACCGCCGCGTTCTACTTCTCCGCGACGCGCTCCGCCAACGAGCTGATCAACCGGGCGCTGGCGCCGTACCCGGAGGACCTGGTCATCACCACCAAGGTCTGGCCGGGCCGCGATCCCTCGGGCGCGTGGTGGTGGGCCGCTCCGGAGCAGTTGCGCGGCCAGGTCGAGGAGAACCTGCGCCAGCTCGGCCGCGATCACCTGGACGTGGTGAACCTGCGGGTGCCACCGAGCCGACGGACCGGATCGATCAGCGAGCACTTCGGAGCGTTGGCCGAGTTGCGCGACGCCGGGCTGATCCGCCACCTCGGCATCTCCAACGTCACGTCCGGGCAACTGGCCGAGGCCCGAGCCATCGCCCCGGTCGTCTGCGTGCAGAACCCCTACGGGATCGGTGCGGCGCGCGAGGACCGCGCGCTTGTCCAACTCTGCGGTGAACTCGGCCTCGCTTTCGTTCCGTTCTTCGCGATCGCCGGTCCCGGGCGCGAGGCGGGGCCGGCTCCCGGTGACAGCGAGGAGGTGCGCGCCGTCGCCCGCGCGCACGGTGCGTCCCCCGCGCAGGTCCGGCTGGCCTGGACCTTGCAGCAAGGGCCGCACGTGCTGGCGATCCCAGGGACCGGCGATCTGGGCCACCTCGCACAGAACGTGGCGGCCGGCGCGCTGCGGCTCTCGAAGGAGGAGATGGCACGCCTCACCTCGCTGCGGCCGGCCGACGCCGGCTGACCGAGCCGTTCCGGACGGTCATTTTCGGATGCGGCGTGCCCCTGCTGTTCGCCGACGCCGAAGAGCTCGGCCCGCTACGGCTGTTCGTGCGAAAGGAACCAGGAACCCCTTACTACGGCGGCCCGAGCCACGCTCAACCCGTCGCAGAGGGATCCGGGACCATCACCGCGGCCGACATCGCCCGGGTGCGTGCCCGGCAGCGCGAACTCGGCGTGCCGGAGGCATTCGAGTGGCTCGCCGAGGCAGCTCCAGAGCTTCGTGCCCGTGTCGAGGCCGCCGGCCTACCCGTGGAAGAACGCCCGCTGATGGCCCTCGACCCGCACCGTCCGGTTCCCTCATAGCCTTTGCCGGACGGTGTCACGCTCCGCGTGCTGACGGCCGACGATCCGGTCCTGCCCAAGGCACTCGCTCTGCCTCGCCTGGCCTTCGCCGAGCCGGGCACCGCTGTTGGCCCGGCGGGCCCCGAGCAACTGTCGGCGGCTGCTGAGGAGTTGGCCGCGGACGGCACGGTCGAAGCGGTCCGCCCCACGATCCGCGCCGGGCACAAGACCCTCATGGCCGCCCTTGCCCCGGACGGCACCCCCCTCGCCATCGGCCACTACCACCCGGCGGGCGGCACCACTGAGATCGGCGGCGTCGGCACTCTCCCCATCGCCCGCCGCCAGGGCCTGGCCGCGGCCGTCACGGCGGCCCTGGCCGTTCATGCCCGCGAGCACGGGGAGCGGACCGTCTTCCTCGCCTACGCGGAGGACACCGTCGCCCGCATCTATGCCTGTTTGGGGTTCCGGCCTGCGGACGTCACCCTTCTGATCGCCAACCAGCCCGCACGGTCGTAAGGCCTGGGACTCCTTCCTGACCGACGCTGTCTCGGTAGGTCCAACGGATAAGTACCGAGGGTTGGTTCCCCAGGGGGATGTGAGGTTTCGCCCGGTCCGTAGACCTGTCGCAGCACGCCGTGACCACCCCATACTCCAGAACCTGACAGGCCGGCGGACGAAGGAGCACGGTGAGCGCAGTGACAGCGGCGGGGACCTGGAAGCTCGGGGACCTGGAGGTGAATCGCATCGGCTACGGCGCGATGCGGCTGACGGGCAACGGCATGATGGGAAACTCCGACGGCACGCCGATCGACCGCGATGTCGCCGTCGGCCTGCTGCACAGCGCGTTCGAGCAGGGTGTCGATCACATCGATACGGCCGCCTTCTATTTCTCGCCGCTGCGGTCCGCGAACGAGCTCATCAACCGGGCCCTGTCGTCCTGGCACGGCGACGTGGTCGTGGTGACCAAGGTCGGCCCGTCGCGCGATGCCTCCGGGGAGTGGCTCGACATAACCCGCCCCGAGCAGCTGCGCGGCCAGGTCGAGGAGAACCTGCGCCAGCTCGGCCGCGATCACCTGGACGTGGTGAACCTGCGTCGCAACGGCCCCGGTATGGCCTCGGTCACCGAGCACTTCGGCGTCCTCGCCGAGCTGCGCCAGGCGGGCCTGATCCGGCACCTCGGGTTGTCGAATGTCCGCCCGGAGCAAGTCGCCGAGGCCCTGACGATCGCGCCCGTGGTCTGCGTGCAGAACTCGTACGGCCTGGACTGGCGCCGCGCCGACGAGATCGGACTGGTGGACCTGTGCCGGGAGCAGGGCATCGCCTTCGTCCCGTACTTCGCCGTCTCCGGCCTGCGGCGCGAGGCAGCCGCCGTTCAGGAGCGCGATGCGCGCGTCCACTCCGTGGCACGCGCTCACGACGTGACGCCGGCCCAGGTGCGGCTCGCGTGGACACTCCACCGTGGTCCGCATGTGCTGGCCATTCCCGGCACCACGAACCCGGCACACCTCGCGGAGAACATCGCCGCCGGAAACCTGCGCCTGACCGAGCAGCAGTTGGCTCTCCTCGACAAGCCGGGCGAGGGCACCGCCTGAGCCCCTGCCGACCATGCTCGATGAGGCTGCGCCATATCGAAGTGACTGCTCAGGCGTGACGTGGTGCGGAGCGTTCCTCGGTGATGTCCTTGCGGGTGACGATGAGGTAGACGACCAGGGCGAGGATGACGCCGAGGAACAGCGCGCTGGTCACCACGGTGCCGAGGCCGAGGCCGAGGCCGCCGTCGCCGGTGGGCTGGGAGAGGTAGTCGCCGACGGACGCGCCGAGCGGCCGGGTGAGGACGTAGGCGATCCAGAAGCTGGTCACGGCGCTGAGGCCGAGGGCGAACCGGGCGAGGGCGACGGCGGCGATGGCGGCGGCGAACAGCAGCGCCGACACCCAGTAGCCGAGGCCCATCTTCCCGGCGACCAGGTCGCCGGCGGAGGTGCCGAGCGCGAAGGTGAACAGCACGGCGAGCCAGTAGAAGGCCTCACGGCGGGTGGTGTCGATGTGGTGGATCGACAGGGTGCGCTCGGTGCGGTACCAGAGGGCGAAGACGACCGCCAGGGCGATCCCGAAGACGGTCGTGGTCGTCTCCAGGGCCACGCCCATGTTGTCGGTCAGGTTGTCGCTGACCAGGGTGCCGACGACGCTGATCAGGGCGACGGCGAGCCAGTACACACCGGCGCGGTAGGCCTTGGTGCGGAACTGGACCACGAGCACCACGGCGAGCAGCGCGCTCATCAGCAGCGAGACACCGGTCAGTCCGAGGCCGGCCTTCTCGTTCAGCAGGTCGGCGCAGGTCTCGCCGACCGTGGTGCACAGCACCTTGATCACCCAGAAGTAGACGGTGACTTCCGGCACCTTGTTCCAGCGCACAAGGCCCGGCAAGCCGGTGCCGGTGCCGGTGCCGGCCACCGTGGTCGAAGAGGTCTCTGATGTCATGGTGGCGCCGGTGCTCAGGGCGTGGCGTGCGGTCCGTCCGGGCGCTCGCCGCGCCACAGGATCATCTCCCGGCTCAGTTCCTCGGTCTCCGTCTCGGACAGCCGCTCGAAGCCGTCCTCGGTGATCACCGACACGACGGGGAAGATCCTGCGGGTCAGGTCCGGGCCGCCGGTGGCCGAGTCGTCGTCGGCGGCGTCGTACAGCGCCTGGAGCGCGGCGAGCGCGGCCTCACGGCGGGTCAGGCCCGGCCGGTAGAGCTTCTTCAGGGCGCCCCGGGCGTACGGGGAGCCGGAGCCCTCGGCGTAGAAGTCGGACTTCTCGTACAGGCCGCCGGCCGGGTCGAAGCCGAAGATACGGCCGCGGCCGCCGTCGGGCGCGGTGACGTCGTAGCCGGCGAGCAGCGGGACGACGGCGAGGCCCTGCATGGCCTGGGCGAGGTTCTGCCGGATCATGGCCGCGAGGCGGGTCGCCTTGCCGGCCAGGGTCATCGGGATGCCCTCGATCTTCTCGAAGTGCGTCAGCTCGACCTGGTAGAGCCGCACCATGTCGACGGCGAGGCCGACGGTGCCGGCGAAGGCGACGGCCGTGTGGTCGTCGGCGGGGTGCACCTTCTCCAGGTCGCGCTGGGCGATGAGATGGCCCATGGTGGCGCGGCGGTCGCCGGCGATCAGCACGCCGTCGCCGTAGACGAGGGCGAGGACGGTGGTGCCGTGCGGGAACCGGTCGGCGGCCACCCGTACACCGTCGGGCAAAGCGGGTGCGGTGGGCAGCAGCCCGGGGCGGTGAGCGGCCAGGAACTCGGTGAAGGACGACGTCCCCGGCGTGAAGAACGCCTCGCTCGGCAGCCCCGCGGTCTCTTGGCCCGGCATGGCCCTCCCCCTCCTGTGACGGCATGTGACACCCGACTCCTACCTGGGGTGGGCGCAGGGCAAACTCCCCGTCCTTCACAGGGCTTTGCGCCGCACCAGCACGCCGAGCACCAGCAGACCCGGGAGCAGCGGCAGCCATACGGTCAGCAGCCGGTAGCCGAGCACGGCGGAGGCGGCCGCCGCGCCGGGGGCGCCCGCGACGGTGAGGGCGAGGGCGAGCGCCGCGTCCAGGGAGCCGAGGCCGCCCGGGGTGGGCAGCAGGGCGGCGGCGCTGCTGGCGGCGAGGTAGAGCAGGGCCACCTGCTGCGGGGGCAGCGGCAGGGCGACGGCCTGGGTGACGGAGGCGAGGACCAGACAGTGCAGCGCGGCGAAGGCGAGGGAGCCGCCCCACAGGGCCGCCGCGCGTGCGGGACAGCCGTGCAGGGCGCGGATGTCGGCGCGGACGGCTGACAGGGCCTGCCGGCACCGGGCCCACCAGGGGGTCATCGGCAGGGCGCCGAGCACGACGAGGGCGGCCACGGCGACGGCGAGGGCCGTCGGGGCGGGGTGCGGCCGGCGCAGCAGGCCGGGACAGGCCGGGGCGAGCAGCGCGATCAGGGTCAGGCGGACGGCGGCACCGGCGGTGGCCTTGACGGCGAGGGCACTGGCCGAGCGCCCCGCGGGCAGTCCGCAGCGCATGAGGAACCGCAGGTTCACCGCGCCGGCACCGAGCCCGGCGGGCAGCAGATGGCCGACGGCGGAGGCGGCGAACTGGGCGGCGAGGAGCCGGGGTCCGGGCAGCCTGCGCAGGACCGCGCCCTGCTGGGCGAGTGCCGAGGCCGCCCAGGTACCGAGGGCCGCGGTGGCGCCGACCAGCAGCCAGCCCTGGTCGGCGCCGGCCAGCCGTCCGGCGCCGCTCTCGACGGCGGGCCAGTGCCGCCGGGCCAGATAGAGCCCGCCGCACAGGACGGCGAGCAGAACGCCGGCATGCCAGTGGACGCGGCGCCGGCCGAGGGAGGCGGCGCGGCGGGCCGGTGAGGTCGTCATCAGCTGTCTGCCCCCTCGGCGTGCGGAACCCTTTCCACCCTACAGTCTGTAGGGTCAAGGGCGGGGGTATGCACAGGCGCCGTCGGACCAGGGAAAAACATCAACAAAATACCCGGAATCGCGGCTTCTTGTCGGACGGACGGGGCCATCCGGCCGATGGCACTACGCGCTGTAAGGTTGGAACATGGGTGGCACAGGGGCTCGCGGCAGGGCGGAGCGGCGCAGCGCCGGTGAGCTGGAGAGTGCGGTACTGGCCGCGCTCTGGGCCACCGAGCGGCCGCTGACCCCGGCGGAGATCCAGGCCGAGATCGACGGCGAACTCGCCTACAACACGGTGCACACCATCCTCAAACGCCTCTACGACAAGGGCCTGGTGCTCCGGGACGCCGACGGGCGGCGCGGTGCGTACCGTCCGGCGAAGAACGCGGCCGAGCTGACCGCCGAGGCGATGCACGAGGCACTGAACCGCGGCCCGGACCCGATCGCCGCGCTCCAGCAGTTCGTGACGGGGCTGAGCCCCGAGGAGGAGCGGGCACTGCGGGAGCTGCTCGCCGAGGGCGGCACATGAGGTTCGACGTGTAGAGCCCGCCGGCGCCGTGCCTGCTGGTGCCGTGCCCGCTGCTGCCGTGCCTGCTGCTGCCGGTGGTGGGGCCGGATCGCTGGTCCTGCCGGCCGCCGCGCTGCCCGGGGGCGCACCGGCAGTGATCCACGAGGCCCACGAGGACGGGCACATGGTCACCGATCCGGCGCCCGGGGCGATCGCCCTCGCGTCCTCTCCCGCACGGGTGGCGATCACCGTACGCGCGCCCCGGGCCACACCCGCCGAGCGGGGCACTCGGCGGACACCCGAGCGTGAACGCGCCCAACTGACCTACGGACACGGGCCGTTGGTCGCGGCGACGACACTCGCGGCGGCGGGCCGACCGCTGCTCGCCGCGGTGCGTACGGCCGTCGGCTTCCCGGTGGAGCGGTGGCCCGGTGCGCCGACGAGCAGGCGGCGGCCATGGTCTGCGACCGGCGGACCACCGCCCACCCGCCGCGGCGGCCGTCCTCTCCTCGGAACCCTGTCGGCGACACTCGCGGTGGACGCGACGAGCGATGTGCCGGGTCGGCTGTCGGCGTGCGGAACTGAGACCGCCGACGGGCCGGCGGCCGGCGGTGCCGCCGTGGTTGGTCGCGCGGCCCCGCGTCTCTTCAGCGAGCTGACGTACCGTCAGTCATCGTGGTTCAGATGTCGTTCGGGGCGCGATGCGGTGGTTGCTCCGGGGTGGGCCGGCGGACCGCTGGAGGGACGGTCCGCACCGCCGGTTCCTCCGTGCTCACCGTCACCGGCTCCCCATGGTGACGCAGGGTCAGCGGTGGCCCGTCCAGCAGCGCGTACGTGGTCTTGTCCGCGCCGATGTCCACCCGCAGCCGCCGCCCGCGGAACTGGACGTGGAAGGCGAGCCGGCTCAGCCGCTCCGGCAGACGCGGGGCGAACCGCAGCCGCTCGCCGTCCCGGCGCATCCCGCCGAACCCCGCCACCAGCGCCATCCAGGTTCCGGCCAGCGAGGCGATGTGCAGCCCGTCGCGCGTGTTGTGCTCCAGGTCCTGCAGATCCATCAGGGCCGCCTCGGTGGTGTAGGCGTGGGCGAGGTCCGGATGGCCCGCCTGGGCGGCGATGACGGCCTGGCAGCAGGCCGACAGCGAGGAGTCCCGGACGGTCAGCGGCTCGTAGTAGGCGAAGTTCCGGGCGACCTGGTCCTCGTCGTACCCCGAGGTGAAGTGCTCGCCGCAGGTGTACATCGCCAGCACCAGGTCGGCCTGCTTGACGACCTGCTTGCGGTAGAGGTCGAAGTAGGGGAAGTGCAGCAGCAGGGGGTACTGGTCGGCGCGGGTGCCCGCGAAGTCCCAGCGCTGGTAGCGGGTGAAGCCGGTGTGCTGCTCGTGCACGCCGAGTTCGTCGTTGTAGGGGATGTGCATGGCCTCGGCGGCGTCCCGCCAGGCCGCGCTCTCCTCCTCGCCCACGCCCAGCCGGGACGCCTCGCGTGGATGGCGCTCGGCGGCGTCGGCCGCGGCGAGCAGGTTCTGCCGGGCCATCAGGTTGGTGTACGTGTTGTCGTCGGCGACCGCGCTGTACTCGTCGGGCCCGGTGACGCCGTCGATGTGGAAGACGCCGCGGGTGTCGTGATGGCCCAGCGAGCGCCACAGCCGGGCCGTCTCCACCAGCAGCTCCACGCCGGTCTCGCGCTCGAACGCGGTGTCCCCGGTGGCCTCGACGTACCGGATCACGGCGTCGGCGATGCCGGCGTTCACATGGAAGGCGGCGGTGCCGGCCGGCCAGTACGCCGAGCCCTCCGGTCCGGCGATGGTCCGCCAGGGGAACGCGGCGCCGCCGAGGCCCAGTTGGGCCGCCCGCTCACGGGCCTCGTCCAGTGTGCTGTACCGCCAGCGCAGCGCCTCGGCGACGGCCGCGGGCGCGGTGTGCGTGAGCACGGGCAGCACGAACATCTCGGTGTCCCAGAAGGCGTGCCCGTCGTAGCCGGAGCCGGTCAGGCCCTTCGCCGGAATGGCGCGCTGCTCGGCGCGGCTGCCGGCCTGCAGGACATGGAACAGGGCGAAGCGGACCGCCTGCTGGACCTCCTCGTCGCCCTCCACCTCGACGTCCGCGCGGGCCCAGAAGTCGTCCAGGCAGGCCCGCTGGTCCGCCACCAGGCCCGGCCAGCCGTCGTGCCCGGCGGCGGCGAGCGCGGCGTCGACCTGGTCGGCCATCGCGGGCAGCGAGCGGGTGCCGGACCAGCCGTGGGCGACGAGTTTCTCCACCCGCAGCGTCTGGCCGGGTTCCAGCACGGAGGTGACCGTCAGCCGGGCGACGTCGGCGCCGCTCTCGCTGCGTATGGTGGTGCGGTCGGGGCCGCTGACGACGTGGTCGGCGGCCACGGCCACGCGCAGACCGCTGCGCCGGGTGCGGTGCACGAGCCGCAGCCGGCTGCCGGCGGCGAAGTGGTCCTCCGGCTCCAGCGGGGACTGCAGCGCCATGGCGGTGCGCGGGTCGCCGTCGGACTCGGGCAGGGTCTCGTTGGCGACCAGTTCGGACTGGATCACCACCCGGCTGCGACAGCCGACGGCCTGGACCTCGTACGCCACCGCGGCCACCGCGCGCTGGGTCAGCGACACCAGCCGGGTCGAACGCACGCGGACCGTGGAGCCCGCCGGGGAGGTCCACTCGCAGGTCCGCTCCAGTACGCCACGGCGCAGGTCCAGGACCCGCTCATGGGCGACGAGCCGGCCGTAGCGCAGGTCGAACGGCTCGTCGTCCACCAGCAGCCGGAGCACCTTGCCGTTGGTGACGTTGATGACGGTCTGCCCGGACTCCGGGTAGCCGTAGCCCGCCTCGGCGTACGGCAGCGGGTGCACCTCGTGCACTCCGTTGAGGTAGCTGCCGGGCAGGCCGTGCGGTTCGCCCTCGTCGAGGTTGCCGCGCCAGCCGACGTGCCCGTTGGACAGCGCGAACACGGACTCGCTCTGGGCGAGCACACCGAGATCGAGGGCGGTCTCCCGTACGGCCCACGGCTCCACGCTGTACGACCGGTCGGTGATCACTGCTTGCCTCCCAGCTCGGCGAGATCCTTCACCACGACGCTCGCGCCGTGTGCGTACAGCGCGTCGGCCTGGCCGGCCCGGTCCACCCCGACGACATACCCGAAGCCGCCCGCGCGGCCCGCGTCCATGCCGGCCAGCGCGTCCTCGAAGACGGCCGCCCGCGCCGGCTCGACGCCCAGGTCGTGGGCGGCGGCGAGGAAGGTGTCGGGGTGCGGCTTGCCGGGCAGCCGCCGTTCGGCGGCGACGACGCCGTCGATGCGTACGTCGAAGAAGTGCTCGGCGTCGACGGAGCGCAGCACGTCCTGGCAGTTGGCGCTGGAGGAGACGATCGCCGTGCGCAGCCCCTGGGCGCGGACCGCCGCCAGATAGCGCAGGGTGCCTTCGTAGGCCTCCACCCCGCCGGTGCGGATCCGCTCCAGCAGCAGGATGTTCTTGCGGTTGCCGAGGCCGTGCACGGTCGGGGTGTCCGGCGGGTCCTCGGGGGTGCCCTCGGGCAGGTGGATGCCGCGTGAGTCGAGGAAGGCGCGGACGCCGTCGGCGCGGGGGCGGCCGTCCACGTACTCGTCGTAGTCGGCGACCTCGTCGAAGGGGCGCCCCTGTGCCCCCGCGTAGTCCCGCAGGAACGCGTCGAATGTCTCCTTCCAGGCGGCCGCGTGCACGACGGCCGTCTTGGTGACGACTCCGTCGAGGTCGAACAGACAGGCCTGGATCGCTTCGGGAAGACCGAGCTGAGTCATACCGGCACTCTTCCCCATGGGCGGCGCCGAGTGAGTGGCGCACGCCACAGCGGCCGGTTCTTCTCGGCCTCGTCTCGGCAAAGAATCGCGCTGCCCGGCCCCCGGCCGCGCCGGACCGCGAGGGTGCCACACTGTCCCGTGTGCCGCTGACCTTCGATGACCTTCTCGTTCGTGCGCGTGGCCTCGTGCGGGACGGCCGGCGTGCCGTGCTCGGGATCGCGGGCAGCCCCGGCGCGGGCAAGACCACCCTCGCCGGGCATCTGGTGCGCGCCCTGAACGGCGACGAGCCGCGGTGGGCCGCGCATGTCCCCATGGACGGCTTCCACCTCGCCGACGTCGAACTGGACCGGCTGGGCCGCAGGGACCGCAAGGGCGCGCCGGACACCTTCGACGCGGCCGGGTACGCGGCGCTGCTGCGGCGGCTGCGCGACGACACCGACGAGGTGGTGTACGCCCCCGGCTTCGAGCGCGTGCTGGAGCAGCCCCTCGCGGGCGCGATCCCGGTACCACCGGCCGCCCGGCTCGTGGTCACCGAGGGCAACTACCTTCTGCTGACCGAGGGTTCCTGGGCCCGGGTACGCCCGTGCCTGGACGAGGTCTGGTTCTGCGAGACGGACGAGCACGAACGCGTCCGCCGGCTGATCGCCCGCCACGAGGAGTTCGGCAAGGAGCACGACACGGCCGTGGCCTGGGTCCTGGGCACGGACCAGCGCAACGCCGACCTGGTGGCGGCGACCCGGGGGCGGGCGGACCTGGTGGTGCCGCCCGCCGCGCTGCCCGCCGTCGGGCTCCCCGAGGGGTGACGCTCAGCGGCGCAGGACGAGGGAGGGTTCCCCTCGGCTGTCGCCGGCCACGGGACCGACGACGGCTGTGAACGCCTCCGTGCGCACGACGAGGCCGCCGGGACTGCCGGGATCGCTGGGATTGCCGGGATCCTCCTCGAAGCGGGGCGCGAAGTCGCCGCCGGGGCCGTACCGTACGGCGAACACATGCAGGTGCTCCGGCGCACCCGGTGCCGGATCGGCCTCCAGGGCGCTGGAGGAGACCAGGTGGCGCCAGCCCTCGTCGGGGTTGCCGTAGCCGCGCGGGTCGGCGGCGAGGGTGAACGCCGCCTGTTCCTGGGTGAGTTGGGCCCGGGTGTCGAAGTCGTCGGGGCCGGCGTCCGTGGGATGGGTGAGGCGCAGGCCGCCCGCCGAGCTGACCTCGCTCTCGGCGGTACGGCGCACCCGGTCGCCGTCGTCGGCGGCGTACGGCAGCCCGGACAGCAGGTACGGCGCCCCGTCGAGCCGTTCCACGGCGACCGTGACCCACAGGCGCGTGCCGTCGGTGACGTACAGCGAACGCACATGGCGCAGGACGTGGTCGCGGCCGACGACCGGCTTGGTCACGAGTTTCGCCGTGAGCCCGTCGGCGCGGGCGTCCGCGACCCGGACCTCGCCCATCGGGCGGCACAGCAGGAAGCCGTCGGCGACCGGGCCGAACCCGTGCTGGCGGCGCACGGCGGCGGGCAGGTGGTAGGTGCCGCCCGCCTCGATCATGGCGGGGGTCATCCGGCTGTCGAAGGCCACCGAGACGGTGCCGGAGCGCAGTTGGTGGCGGACGGGCCGCCCCGATGGGGTGCGGTGCCAGCGGGTGGCGTCCTGGATCTGCCAGACCAGCATGAAGGCGAAGTGTCCGTCGATGCCGCCGTCCTGCTGGACGGCGTGCCGGCCCCAGCGGGTGTCGCCCCGGTAGCGGCCGAGGTCGGCGCCGACGCGGGCGCCGAAGTGGCGCAGGCCCAGCACGGACTCGAAGCCGGAGTGCTGTTCGCTGTAGCGGGGTCCGCCGTTGTCGTAGCCGCCCGAGGTCAGGCGGGCGTCGATGTAGCGGGCGAGGGCGTCGCCGTCCTCGGCGAACATCTCCTCGCCGCTGACGCGGTGGGCCTGGGCCAGGAAGGACAGGGAGATCGGGCCGTAGTTGTTGTCGTAGGCGCCGCCGTGCTCGGGCGGCAGCAGGGCGCCCCGGTCGGCCACGCGGTGCGCGCGGATCTCGTCGGTGTACAGGGCGAGGGCGAGGGAGCGGACCGCGGGGGCCTCCTGCGTGGGCAGATGACGGGCGAGCATCAGGCCGCCGACCACACAGCCGATGGCCTGGTTGCCCGCCTGCTGCGGGTTGAAGAAGGTGGCGTCGGTCAGCCAACGCCAGTAGCCGTGCGCCAACTGCCGTAGTTCCGTGCGCTGTTCGTCGTCCAGGAGGCCGTCGGCCGCGTCGAGGAGGTTGACCGCCTGGAGCAGTGCCCAGACGGTGCTCGGCCAGTCGCCGATGGGGTGGGCTCCTGCGGCGAGTACGTAACGGGCGTACGGCAGGCCCGAGTTGATGGTTCTGAGGTTGGGGTAGCCGGGGTTGTCCTCGGTGTGGACGCGCTCGCGCAGGTGGAAGGCGAGGCTGCGGCGGACCGCCGCCGGCAGCCGGGGGTCCTTGCCGCGCTGCCAGGCGAGGGCCAGCAGGGAGGTGATGCCGAGGGAGGTGTCGCCGATGTCGTCGTGGGCGCCGGGGTGTTCGAGGCTGCCCTCAGGGCCTGTCGTCAGCCGGGCGAGGGCCTGCTCGGTGACGTCGGCGAGGACGGCGTCGTAGGCCTGCGGGGTGTCGGGCAGGTCGTGCAGCGGGCCGCGCTGGTAGGGCAGATGCATGCTGGTCAGCCCTTCATTCCGGTGGTCGCCAGGCCTTCGACCAGTCTCTTCTGGAAGACGAGGAAGCAGATGAGCGTCGGGGCGAGGGCGAGTGTCGACATGGCGAACATCGCGCCGTAGGAGGAGCCGCTGGTCTTGTCCAGGAAGAGGGTGAGGCCGAGGGGGACGGTGAAGCGGGCGTTCTGCTGGAGGTAGACGAGCTGGCCGAGGAAGTCGTCGTAGGTCCAGATGAAGGTGAAGATCGTGGTGGTGATCAGGGCCGGCCTCATCAGCGGCAGGATGATCCTGAGGTAGATCTGCAGGGGGTTGGCGCCGTCCATCATCGCGGCCTGGTCCAGCTCGCGCGGGATGGAGCGGATGAACTGCACCATCAGGAAGATGAAGAAGGCGTCCGTGGCGAGGAACTTCGGCACGATCAGCGGCAGGAAGGTGTTGATCCAGGTCAGGTTGTAGAAGATCGTGTACTGCGGGATCAGCGTGGCCTGCATCGGCAGCATGAGCGTGGCGAGCATCAGGGCGAACCAGCTCCTCTTGCCCCGGAACTCGAAGCGCGCGAAGGCGTAGGCGGCCAGCGAGCAGGAGATGACGTTTCCGGTCACCGCGCCGATCGTGACGATCAGCGAGTTGGTGATGTAGAGCGCGAAGGAGTTGCCGGAGCCGCTCCAGCCCTCGGCGTAGTTCCGCGGGTGCAGCCGGTCCGGGATCAGACCGGGGTGGGTGAAGATGTCGGTGTCGGGCTTGAGGGAGCTGCTGAGCATCCACAGCAGCGGGTACAGCATGACGAGCGCGACGCCGATGAGCAGGGTGTGCAGGAGGACACGGCGGGGGCCGGGGAGCGACCGGAGCGAACGCAGCTTCTGGAGCGGCGGAACGCTCGGAGTGATGGCGGACATGATCGGGCGGTCTCCTCGCTCAGTCGTCGTAGTGGACCCAGTAACGGCCGGCGACGAAATTGACCGCCGTGAAACCCGCGATGACCAGGAAGAGCACCCAGGCCAGCGCCGAGGCGTAGCCCATCTGGAGGTCGGTGAAGCCCTTCTTGTACAGGTAGAGCGAGTACAGCATGGTCGAATTGAGCGGTCCGCCCGTGCCGTTGCTCACCACATAGGCGGGGGTGAACGTCTTGAATCCGTCGATGATCTGCAGCACCAGGTTGAAGAAGACGATCGGGGTGAGCAGCGGGAGGGTGATCCGGAAGAACCGGGTGACCGTTCCGGCGCCGTCGATCGCGGCCGCCTCGTACACATCCTTGGGCAACTGCTTCAGCCCGGCCAGGAAGATGACCATCGGTGTGCCGAACTGCCAGACGGCGAGCAGGATGAGCGTGTAGATCGATGTGTCCGGACTTGAAATCCAGTCCTGGCCCTTGATCCCGAACCAGCCGAGCAAGTCATTGAACAGGCCGTCCCCGCCGAACACCTGTCGCCAGACGATCGCCATGGCCACCGCGCCGCCGAGCAGCGACGGCAGATAGAACGCGGCCCGGTAGACACCGATCCCCTTCAGCGGCCGGTTGAGCAGGATCGCCACACCGAGCGCGAGGGCCAGCTTCAGCGGGACGGAGACGACGACGTACAGCAGGGTGGCGTGCACCGAGTCCCAGAAGACCGGGTCGTCGGAGAACATGTGTGTGTAGTTCCGCGCGCCGATCCATCGCGCGGGCGTCAGCAGGTCGAAGTCCGTGAAGGACAGATACAGCGAGTCCAGCATCGGATAGACCGTCAGGCCGAACAGACCGACGAACCAGGGGGCCAGGAAGACGTACGGCCACCATCCCCCGCCGCGCCGTCCGACGGCACGACGGCGCGGGCGTGCACGCTCGCGGCGGTCCGCGGGGGCCGCGGGGGCCGCCGGCTCCTCCCCCTCGGCCTCGTCGCTCTTGGCGCTGGTCATGCTCATCGTCTCCCTGAAGCCTCTCCCGGTGCCGGACCGTGCTGGGGCGGGTGCTCAGCCCGCGAGGATGTTCTGTGCCTGGTCGAAGAACTCGCTCGCCTGCGCCTTGATGGTCTTCCTTCCGAAGGCGACCGCCAGGTTGGACTGGAAGAGCAGGTCGCGGATCCGGTCGGCGCCCTGGGGCGGGGGCACGGGCGCGGGCAGCGCGTCGGTCGCCTTGGCGACGCGCCGGGAGATGTAGTCGGCCGTCGCCATGTTGCGCTTGTCGGTCTCGCTCAGTCCGGCCGAGATCAGCGAGCGTGCCTTCTGGGTCGGCGGGATGCCGCGCTGCAGCTGCATGTCCTTGATGGCGGTGGTGTCCTGGGCGAAGAAGTCCATGATCTTCACCGAGTCGGCGACCCTCTTGCTGGCCTTGGTGGCGCTGAGCAGCACTCCGCCGTTGACGAAGTTGCCCTCGCGGGCGCCGGCGAAGCCGCCCTGCGGGGTGGGCAGGAAGTCCAGCTGGACGTCGGTGATCGCGCCGCCGGCGCCGTAGACGCCGGAGTCGAAGGTGAACAGGGCCTTGCCGATCACGACCGCGTTCTTGGTGAGGTCGTTGTGCGCGGCGGAGGTGATCGCGGGCGGCGGCGAGGCCTGGTCCTTGCGCATGCCGGCCCAGAACTCCCACCACTCCGTCAGGGTGTCGGCGGTGAAGCCGAGTTTCGTGCCGTCGGCGGAGAAGAACGGCTGGCCCTTCTCGCGGGCGAAGATCTCGAAGCACTGCAGGGCGGAGCCGCCGCCGTCGTCGACGCCGTGGATCCTGCCGCCGCTCTTCTTGTGGACGTCGACGGCGATGTTCTTCAAATCGTTCCAGGTCCACTCGCGGTCGGGCAGCTTCAGGCCGAGTTTCTCCAGGCCGCTGCGGTTGACGGTGAGCTGGTTGACGCCGATGCCGGAGGGGACGCCGTACAGCTTGCCGTCGACCGTGCCCGCGGCGAGAAGCGTCGTGGAGAAGCCGGTCAGGTCCAGGGATTTACCGACGTAGGAGTCGAGCGGGGCGAGGATGCCCTTGCGGGCGTACTGGGCGACCAGCGCGGTGTCCATCTGCAGCAGGTCGGGGGCGCTGCCGCCGGCGACCTGGGTGTTGAACTTGTCGAAATAGCCGTCGTAGCCCGAGTAGCGGGTCTCGATCCTGATGGTGGGGT
This sequence comes from Streptomyces alanosinicus, assembly GCF_014650595.1. Lineage (GTDB taxonomy): Bacteria > Actinomycetota > Actinomycetes > Streptomycetales > Streptomycetaceae > Streptomyces > Streptomyces alanosinicus. The sequence continues at coordinate 73,969 of NZ_BMVG01000010.1, read as the reverse complement.
TGCTCTTCCGGAAGACCGCGAGGGCCTTCTTGTAGGCGGCGTGCCGCTCGTCGCTGCCCCACCAGGTCATGGTCAGATCGCCGCCCGCGCTGCCGGCTCCGGTGCCGCCGGCGCAGGCGGTGAGCGCGGGGCCGAGGGCGCCGGCGGCGGCGAGCCCGCTCACGGTGCGGAAGAGGGTTCTGCGCGAGATCCGGTGACCCATCGGGTCCTCCCTGAAGGTGCGTGACGGAGCCCGGCCGGATCGCCACGGCACGGGTGCGGGTGCGCCGTCGCTGCGGCTCGGGTGCATGACTGGGGAAAGGAGCGCCTCCGGGGGGCGGCCTCGCCCGGCCGCGCCGCCCGGTCACGGCTGGGGTCTGCGGCCGGCTCCGGCCGCTGTCGCACGAGCACGCCCTCGTGCGCCGCGCCGTACCTCGCGTACGGCGCGGATGCCGCCCCGAGCCGGTGTCCCGACCGGCTCAGAAAGCGCTTGTCCGGACATTGGCAGAACGAGCCGGAGGCCGTCAATCCTTCCGCCCCGCGGCCTCGGTCACGGTTCGGACACCGCGGGCGACCGCGAGCCGGGCCGCGCCGACGAGCGTGCCCGGCTCGCCGACCGTGCTGCCGACCACCTCGGTGGGCCAGCTCAGCCGGGCCAGTTCGGCCCGGACGCCGGGCAGCAACTGCGGGTCCGCGCCGGTGCTGCCACCGAGCACGATGAGTCCCGGGTCGAGCACGGCGGCGACCGCGGCGGCGAGCCGGCCCACGTCGGCGGCGTGGCGGGCGACGAGGGCCCGGGCCGCGGCGCTGCCCCGGCCGGCGAGGGCGAACAGCTGCTCCGTGGTCGCCGGGCACGGCCCGTCCGTGTCCTGCCAGGCCGCGGCGGCCCGCCGCAGCAGCGAGGCGGCGCCGATGTGGTCCTCCAGGGCCTCCAGGCGCGGCTCCCGGCCGGCGTCCGCGTCCCAGGGGTAGGGCAGCCGGGCCAGCTCGCCGGCGGCGCCGTTGGCCCCGCGCAGCACCCGGCCGTCGATGACGACGCCGAGTCCGACGCCCACGCCGACGCGCAGATAGCCGAAACCGGCGCGGCCCCGGGCGGCGCCCTCGTGGAGTTCGGCGAGGGCGGCGCAGTTGACGTTGTTCTCCAGGTGGACGGGGACGCCCGGCGGCAGCGCGACGGAGACGGCGTCGAAGACCGGGCCCGCCTTGGCGGTCGCCGGTCGCATGCCGGTGCCCTGCGCCGCCCGTGCGGTGACATCGCCGACGGCGACGACGATGGTGCGCAGCGGGCCGGCGGCGGGCAGCGCGCGCAGGGCGGCGCGTACGGCCTGCGCGGCATCGGCCCGGGGGGCGGTGGCCTCGGCGAGTGTGCTGCCGTCGAGGGCGCAGCCGCGGACCCGGGTGAGGTCCGGTCCGAGGTCGACGGCGAGTACGGCGCCGGCCTCCGGTCCGAGCCGGTAGACGGCGGCGGTGCGGCCGGTGCCGCTGGACGCCGTACCGGAGTGGGCCGCGAGAGCGGCGCTCTCCAGTTCCGCGACGGCGGCGGACACCGTCGGTTTGGACAGGCCCGCCAGGCCGGCCAGTTGGGGCCGGGTCGCGCTGCCCGCGCGGGCGAGCACGGCGAAGACCGCGCTCGCGCTCTCGGACAGCCGGGGCGCCGCCACCACGTCGTGTTCCACGGTTTCCCCACAGGTCAGGGGCCGATTCCGGGGACCTCGTCCGCCGGGGCACGGCCATGGGATGCCGGGCGTCACGCCGGCCCGGTCAGGTCAGGCGGCGCCCGGGAGCGGGGCGCCTCTTGACGCACCCTACTTCGTTAGTTAACTTCCTAACGAACTTCACGGTACTCGCCTGCCGTGCTCCGCCCGAGGCCCGTCCCGGGGCTTCCCTACCGCTCCTCCCCTGCCCTCCCTGCTCCCTCCCCTGCTTTCTCAGGCACGGTCCACCCGCCGGCTCCTCACGCACGGTCCGCCCGCCGGCGCGGCACCGCACACCGGCGAAAGAGGTCCCGTGCAGGACTCCACGCCCGTCCTGGTCGGCATCGACGTGGGCGGCACCAAGACACATCTGCGTGCCGTGGCCGGGGGCACCCCCGTCGCCGACCACGTCCGCACGAGCGGCGGCTGGCGGCCGCACGACCCGGTGGCCGCGGCCGGCTGGCCGGCCGCGCTCGCCGCCGAGGTCCTGCCGGCCGGCGTACGCCCCTCGGCGCCGGCCGTCGGCGGCCACGCCTGTGAGACCCCGCGCCAGTGCGCGCGGATACGCTCCGCCCTGCGCGACCATGCCGACACACCCGCGCTGGTCGTGGGCGACGCCGAACTCCTCGTACCCGCCGCCGGGTTGGCACGCGGCATCGGTGTGGTCGCCGGTACCGGCTCGGTGGCGGTGGGCCGGCGCGCCGACGGCACGCCCGTACAGGTCGGCGGCTGGGGCGCGGCCCTCGGGGACGAGGGCGGCGCGGCCGGGCTGGTCCGGGAGGCGGCTCGCGCCTGCTGGGCCGCCCATGACCGCTGTGAGCCTCCCGACGCGTTGGCGGCGGCGCTGCTCGACGCCTTCGGCGAGCCCGAAGTGCCCGCGCCGGGCGCGGCGTTGGAGGGGGCCACGGACCCTTCGGCCGAGTGGGGCCGGCAGGCACCGGCCGTCTTCGCCGCGGCCGAGGCGGGCTCGGCGCTCGCCCGCGGCGTGATCGCCGCGCAGGGCCGCGCCCTGGCCACGCTGGTGACGCTGCTGGCCCGGCGCGGAGTACCGGCCGAGGACGTGGTGGTGGCGGGCGGCACGGTCCTCGCCCAGCCGCTGCTCTACGACGCGTTCACCGCCGCCCTCGCCGAGACGCTCCCGACGGCTAGGGCCTGTCCGGCGGATCAGGTCGCGGGAAAGTGACGGTGCCTCATCGGCCCAGGTGAGTGGGGGCTGGTGCGTCCAGCTGCAAGGCGGAGGAATGAGTCGACGCGGAGCGTCGGCGAGTGACGACAACGCCGCAGATGGGCGTGCCAGCCCCCGCGTCCGCGACAGGATCCGCCGGACAGGCCCTAGGCCGCGGCCGTTGCGGGTGCCGCCGGTCGACGGGGCGGTGGCGCTGGCGCGTTCGCTGTTGTGAGTTCCCTGATGCAGTCCGCGCGCCGCACACCCGGCGTTCACCTGCCGACCGCTGAACGATCACCAGGGTCACCCCCGCGGGTCACACCCCGGCCCTAGATATTCCCTTGTTCAACTTCTTTCCCCGTCTTCCCCCTCCTTCCCTCGTCTTCACCCGTCTTCTCCCTTCTTCACTCGTCTTCATCCGTCTTCATCCCTCCTTTCCCACGGGATCGCACAACTCGGCACATCGTGCCCCGCGCCCGTGGATCATTCCTGAGAGGCACAGGCATGCCGTCACCTGCCGGGCACCCCTCCTCCGTGCTGAACCGGCGCGGGTTCCTCACGACCACGCTGGCCGCGTCGGCGGGCGTGCTCGCCGCTCCCGCCGTGGCCCTCTGGCTGCCGGCGGCCGACGCGAAGGCCGCGACCGCGCCGGCCGCGTTCGTCGACGACTACAGGACGAACGTCCCCGCCAACCTCACACCCGAGACCAACGCCGTGGTCCGGATCCTCGGCGGCTTCGCCCAGGTGTGGAAGACCGGCGCCACCTGGGACACCGGCGCGGTGCTGCGCCCTGAGGTGCTGCGGGCCGACATGCGCTACTGCGCCCGGACCACCGCCCGGCGCACCGACGCAGAGGCGAAGGATGCCTTCATCTACGACCGCCGGCACCAGAGTTACGCCATGATCGCGGGCCTCGGCCCGCTGGCGGACCTGTACACGGCGGGCGCCAAGGCGGTCACGTCGATCACGAGCGCACCCGACGGCACGCCCGCGACCACCGTCAGCGACACCGTGCCCGCGGACGCCCCGGCCGGCTCGGCGCTCGGCGCCGGCGCCCACGACTCCGCGCTCGGCAAGGTCGCCGAACTGGTCGACACCCTGCGCGGCCCGTACGCCTCGGGGAACCCCGCCAAGTACGCCTACCTGTACCCGCGTCCGTGGCGCCTGACCGAGGACAGCGAGGTCGTCGACACCGGCACCACCGACGCGTTCGGCTTCCCGGTGTACAAGTCCGACGTGGTGGTCGCGCCCCAGCTGCTGCGCCAGCGCGGCACCTCGCCGGCCGACGACGGCGGCTACCCGAGCGGTCACACCAACGCCTTCCATCTGGCCGCGCTGGCCTACGCCTACGCCGTCCCCGAGCGCTTCCAGGAGCTGGTGACCCGCGCCTTCGAGCTGAGCCACACCCGGATCGTGGCCGGCATGCATCACACCGTCGACGTCATCGGCGGCCGCGTCATGGCCACCGCGCTCGCCGCGGCCACCCTCGCCGACCCGGCCAACACGCAGCTGAAGGCCGCCGCCCGCGCCCAGGCCCTCGCCTACTTCACCGAGCGGACCGGCACCACCGCCGACACGCTGTACTCCTACGCGCACACCGGCGCCGACCCGTACGCCGACCGGGGCGCCAACGCGCGCGCGGTCCGGCCGCGGCTGACCTACGTGCTGCCCCGGCAGGGCCGCGAGCTGCCGGCGGCGGTGCCGAAGGGCGCGGAGGTGCTGCTGGAGACCCGGCTGCCGTACCTGACCGGCGAGCAGCGCCGCGAGGTGCTGCGCACCACCGCCCTGCCCTCCGGGTATGTGCTGCTCGACGGCTTCGAGCAGTGGGGACGGCTGAACCTGTTCGCCGCGGCGGACGGCTACGGCGCCTTCGACTGCGACGTCGACGTCGCGTTGGACGCGGCGGCCGGCGGCTTCTCGGCCGCCGACGCCTGGCGCAACGACATCGACGGGCGCGGCGGCCTGACCAAGCGCGGCACCGGTTCCCTGACGCTGACCGGCCGCAACCGCTACACGGGCGGGACGGTACTGGCCCAGGGCACACTGGTCGCCGGCGGCGAGAACGCCCTCGGTCAGGGGGACGTACGGGTGACGGACGGCACGCTGGAGGTGTCCGGGTCGCTGCGGGTGCGCGGCGTGTACACGCAGGACGCGGGCACGCTCGGGCTCACCCTGCGCGCCGGCCGGAAGGCACCGCTGACGGTCAAGCACCGTGCGGTGCTGGGGAGTTCGGCGGTGCTGTCGCTGCGGCTGGACGGCGAGCGGCCGCCGGCCGAGGGGACCGTCCTGCCCGTCGTCGACGTGCCCCGGCTGCGCGGCCGGTTCACCCGGATCGAGGTGAACTCCGACCGGCTGCGGGCCGTACCGGTGTACACGGCAGAAGGTCTGTCGGTACGACTCGTTGAGCGGTGACGCCGCCGGCGGTGGGAGCGGTGCGACAGTAGGGCCATGATCGGGTCCTGGACCGTTCCCGCCATCCTCCGGCCGGTGCCATCGCGGGGCGGATGATGGCGCGCGAACAGCAGCTGGTCCTCAGCCGGACGGCTCCCGCGAAGGAGCCGTCCCGTCCGTACGCCCGTGTGCGCCGCCACAGCCGCCTGCTGGCGGGGCTGCTGGCGGCGCTGCTGCTGGCCCAGATGGCCGCCGCGATGGTGACCACGGCCGTGCGGCAGACCCCGACCATCGACGAGCCGGTGTACGTCGCGACGGCCACCGACTATCTGCGCGAGCACCGCATCCGCTACAACCCCGAGCATCCGCCGCTCGGCAAGCTGCTGATCGCCGCCGGGGTGGCGGTGGCCGGCCCGCGCTACGACCCCTCGTACGCCGGCACGCAGGGGGAGGTGGGCCGGCATCTGCTGTACGAGTCGGGCAACGACCCCTGGCGGCTGATGCTGTGGGCACGGCTGCCGGTGATCGTGCTGACGCTGCTGTGCGGGCTGGTCGCCTTCGCGTTCGCCCGCGAGCTGACGGGCACCGCGGGCGCTCTGGCCGCGCTCGCGCTGTACGCCTTCTCGCCCGATCTGATCGCACACGGCTCGCTGGCCACGCTGGACGCACCGGCCGCCGGGTTCGTGCTGACGTCGGCCTGGCTGGTGTGGCGGGCCCGGCGGCGGCCCGTGCCGTACCTGCCGCTCGCCGGCGCGGCGCTGGGCGCGGCCGTGGCCACCAAGATGAACGCCCTGCCGGCGGTACCGGTGGTGATGGCGCTGGCGGCGGTGTCCGCGGTCACCGCGGTCCGGGGGCGGGAGACACGGGAACCGCCACCGGTGCCGACGCGGCGCGGGATTCCGGCGCTGCTCACGGGCGTGGCCGGCGGTCGGCGCCACAAGGCGCTGGTGGCGGTCGCCGGTGCGGGTGTCGTGGCGGTGGTGGCGATCGCCGTCGTCTGGGCGGCGTATCTGACCGTCGATCCGCGGCTGCGGTTCTCGCCCGCCGAACCGGTGCCGGCCCTGCACGGGCTGCGCGGCCGGCTGGTCGACCTGCTGCCGGTGCCCGACGCCTACCGGGCGGGCATGCGGGTGCAGTTCGGCCTGGAGGACCAGCCGTGGCAGGGCTTTCTGTTCGGGCACCTGTACACCGGTGCGCTCTGGTACTACCTTCCGGTGGCCCTGCTGGTGAAGACGCCGCTCGGGCTGCTGGCGCTGGGCGCGGCCGGTGCCGTGGCGGTGGTGGCGCTACGGCGGCTGCGGCCCGCGGCGCCGTATCTGCTGCTGCCTCCCGGGGTGCTGCTCGCGGCGGCGATGACGGGATCGCGGGACTTCGGGACGAGATACGCGCTGTTCGTGCCGATGTTCCTCGCGGTGGCGGCGGCCTGTGTGCCGCGGCCCGGCCGGCGGTGGACGGCCGCCGTGACGGCCGTGCTGGTGCTGTGCACGGCGGGCAGTTCGCTGCGGACGTTCCCGTACTACCTGCCGTACGCCAACGAGGCCTTCGGCGGCCCGGCGCGCACCCATCGGCTGCTGCACGACTCCAACGTGGACTGGGGACAGGACCTGGGCCGGCTCGCCGACCGGCTCCGGCAGCGGTATCCGGGCGAGCGGGTGTGGCTGGTGTACAAGGGCAGCGGCGTGCCGTCGTACTACGGCATCCACGCCACCGATCCCCGTACGGTGCCGCAGCGGCGCGTGCACGGTCTGCTCGTGGTGTCGGACTCCGCGCTCGCCAAGGCGCGCGGACGGCTCGCCGAGCTGATCGGCAGCAGCCGCCCGGCCGGTGACGTGGGCCATTCGATCAGCCTGTTCCGGCGTTGAAACCTCCTGCTCAACCCCCTGTTCCTGACGGGGGGTGAGCTATGTTGAGTGTTTGTGGCAGACAAAGGAGGCGGGCCGGTGCCCTCGCCGCAGCAGGCACGCGCACAGGCATCAGCGATCACGTCCGGCAAGGGTGTGCCCGCGACCGGAGGCGCGGCACCGACCTCCCAGCTGCGGGAACTCTTCGACGGCCCCCGTCTGTCACCGGGGCAGCGGCGCATCGCGCAGTATCTGATCGAGCACATCACCGAGGCCGCGTTCCTGTCCATCACCGAGCTGGCCGACCGCGTCGGGGTCAGCCAGCCCTCCGTCACCCGCTTCGCCGCCGCCGTCGGTTTCAGCGGCTATCCCGCGCTGCGCGAGAAGCTCCAGTCGATCGCGCTGAGCACCCTGGCCGGCGGGGCGGGCGAGGAGGACCGGGCCAACGAGCTGCAGGCGGCCGTCGACGCCGAGATCGAGAACCTGGAGAACCTGCGACGCGACTTCGCCGACCCCGACCAGATCATCCGGGTCGGCCGCGAGCTGTCCCGTTCCACCCCGCTGACGGTGCTGGGCCTGCGTATCTCGGTGTCGCTGGCCGAGTACTTCGGCTATGCCGCCCGCCGGATCCACCCCGATGTGCGGCTGGTCACCCGGGGCGGCAGCGTGGCCTACGACGTCCTGCTGCAGTGCCGCGAGGCCGGCGGCACCTGGGTGCTCGCCTTCGCCATGCCCCGGCACTCCCAGGAGACGCTCCAGGCGATCCGGGTGGCGCGCGGCGCCGGTCTGAAGGTCGCGCTGGTGACCGACCTGGCGCTCGGGCCGCTGGCCGACGCGGCCGACATCACCTTCGCCACCGGCACCGGCTCCCGGCTGGTGTTCGACTCCTACGCCGCCCCGGGCGTGCTGGCCGCCGCGCTGCTGCAGGCCATGACCGACGCCGATCCGGAACGCACCCAGGCCCGGCTGGAGAAGTACGAGCAGCTCTCCGACCAGCACCAGTTCTTCCTGAAGGACTGAATCCGGGGGGCTGAATCCGGGGGCTGAATCCGAGGGCTGAACCGGGCGGTCCGGTCCGCGCGGCCGTACACGGATGCGGTGAAGATCTTGCGGTCTCCGATGCCGTGGACAGGGATCATCCACGACAAAGCACGCATGAATGTTTTCATACGTCTTGCAAACAGCACGGCATATATAAATACTGCTCACGGATCGCGCCCGACCCACTCCGGGCACGTTCCGCACCTGCGGACTCACCGCCCGCACACCGCCCCGAGAAAGCCGACGGACCGCCCATGCGTACGCAAGTCTCCGCGCCGCACCGGTTCCCGACGCCCAGGGCTCCCGCACGGACACCGCCGGCCGCCGTCTCCTACCCATGTCGGCTCCCGGGGTGTGCCGGGGCGCATCGTCTGCGCGAGGCGCCCGGGGCGGCCCCGGCCATCCCCTAGGCCGGGGCCGCCCCGCACCCGTCGGAACACCCTCACGACGCCGCACACCGGAAGCGATGATCATGACCCTGACCAGCACGCGTATCAGTCCCGACTGGCCCTGCCAGGTCAAGCCCCCGGGTTCGTTCGACTGGGAGCGCTCGGCGGCCAAGTGGCTGCGCGAGCTGATCCCCGCGCGCTACGCCAGCTATCCGGCCCTCATCCGCCATCCCGTGCTGCTCGCCCGGCACGCACAGCTGCAGGTCCAGCAGGAGGTCCGGGTGGCCCGGACCGCGCTGCAGACCGCGCGGGCGGAGCTGCCGATGCTCGGGCTGCCCGAGTCGGTCATCGAGCACACCATCAAGCTGTACGCCGCCGAGGTCATGCAGTTGCAGCACATCGCCCGCAGCGTCCGCGCGGTCAGCGACGCCCTCGCCGGGCGCGGCGCGGGCCGCTGACCGGCACTCCCGCACGGCCCGCGCGGATCGGGGCCGGTGGGGGCAGTCGTCGGGCCGGGGGTCAGTCGTCGTCCCGGTGCCGCCAGTACCAGCACACGCCGACGACCAGGGCCAGCAGGAACACGGCGGGCACGAGCAGGCCCGGAATGCGGGAGCCGGTCATCGGCCTGGCTTTCTGTGGTGCGGCGCAGCCCGCGACCGTCGGCCGCGGGCTGACCATGATGAGTGCTGTCCCGTCCGCACGCCCACGCTTTTCCCTGGACCTTGCCCGGTGTTCGAAGGCGTCCGTGCGTGTCGTTCACGACGTGGCGCCGGAACCGGTGCGCGACTCCAGCGCACGGCGCGTGTCGTCGCCGTAGACGCCGGTCTCGTCTCCGCTGACGCCGTACCAGAGCTGGAACCGGGCCACGGCCGCGGTCAGATCGGCGTCGTAGGTGCCGCTGACGGAGCCGTCGCGGTAGACGTCCGGGACGCGCAGCAGGCGTTCCTGCAGTGCGGTGACCTCGGGGCCGGTGTCGCCCTGGCGCAGGGTGCCGGGGCCGTCGGGGTCGGTGCCGGCGGTGGGCGTGAGGGATGTGGCGGGAGTGGGAGCGGAGGTGGGGGCGGGAGCCTGGGTGGTGGTCGCGGTGCGGTGCGGCGGTGGGGCCGCGCCGGCCGTCTGGCGGCCGGGGAGGAACAGGGCACAGCCGAAGCCGAGGAGGGCGGCGGCCGCCACGGCCCCGACGACGGCCACCCGCCGCGGACCGGCAGAACGCCGACCGGAAGAACGCGGAGTGGCGGAACGCGGAGTGGCGGAAGTGGGTCCCGGTGCCGGTGGGACGGGTGGCAGCTCCCGCGTCTCCTCCTCGGCGGCGGGCGCCGTCCGGGCCGGCGTGCTCTCCATCTCGCGCATCAGCTCCGCGAGGGCGTCGAAACGGCGGAGCCGCAGCACCCGGACGGGTTCCAGGACCGGCCCGGAGTGCGGCTGTTCGGGATCGGGCGGTGTCGGCACCTGGCTCTCCTTCCGTCCCGCAGCGACGGGACCTCCGAGCTCCCCGTGCTGAGATACGGCCCGTGCGGCACCCCTGTTCAGGGCTCGGGCCCTCGCCGTCGTAAGGGCCCGACCCGACGGCAGATCGGCGCCCCGCAGGCGCTGCTGGACATCTGTGTGCTGCACTACGACGCCCGCGACGGCAGCTGGAGCACGATCGACAAGGGCGGCTCGGCGAACGTGCTGAACCGCACGTTCCTGACGATGTACGTCGCTCACGGCACCGACCCGGTGAACGCCTCGTACGCCTGTCTTCTGCTGCCGGGTGCGTCGCCGCGGTCATGTCCGCGCCGGGCACCCTCGTCTCGGCGGCCACCGGCGCCTCGCTGACGCTGTCCTTCGGCGATCTCACGGGCACGGCGGGGCCACCCGGCAGATCACGGTCAGGCTGGGCTGAGCGCTCCGTGCACGAACCGGCTCAGGGACGCCGTGAACGCGCTCACGAAGGCATCCCTGGCCTCCTCCGGCAGCGCCTCCAAGGACAAGTAGGGGTTGAGGTCCTCCAGTTCGACCAGCAGCAGACCGCCGTCGCGGGTGCGGCAGGCGTCGACGCGCTGGATGCCGTGCCCGAGGTCGTTCCAGTCGATGAAGCGGCGGGCGAACTCCAGGTCGGCGGCGGTCGCCGCGTACGGCTTCAGCTCCCAGCGGCGCTCCGGGTCGGGGGCGTACAGCGCGTACTGGAAGTCGTCGTCGACGAAATAGAAGGACACCTCGTGCACGAAGTCGACACAGGGCTGGATCAGGACCTGGCCGCCGGCGAGCGCGGCGACCTGCCCGGCGGGGACGATCCGCAGGCCGAGGGAGTCCGCGCCGAGTACCGGCTTGACCACGTACCGCTCGGCGGCCGGCAGCAGGCGCAGGTCCTCGGCGCGGCCGACCGTCGGGATGACGGGGAGGCCCGCGGCGCTCAGGTCGAGCAGATACTGCTTGCCCGCCATGTCCGCCTTGCCGGTGAGCGGGTTGTACACCCGGGCGCCGGTGGCGAGCGCACGCGTGCGGAAGGCTTCGTAGGCCTGCTGATGGCCGAGGACGGGCCCGCTGTTGCGGACGACCACGGCGTCGAAGCCGTCCATCAGCGCCGCGGCGTCCAGCGGATGGCACAGGGCGAGGTCGAAGCGGGCGCGGAGCCGGGAGGTGAGGAGTATGTCCTCGTCGCAGTAGCGGCGCCCGCGGGCCTCGTACGCCAGGTCGGTGACGTAGAGCAGGCGGGGGCGGGCGGCGGGCATGGGGGCTCTCCTCGGGCGGTACGGCCGTGTCGGCCGTGGTTGGAGAAAGGTTACGTCGCGGTGCGGCCGCTGCTGTCCCCGGCCGGGGTCCTCACACCGTGGGCGATTCGGCGGGGGGACGTCGGGCTCGGTGACATCGAGGACGGCATGCAGCCGGCCGGTGAGCAGGTGCTCGGTGAGGGCGGCGGTGTCGACCGGGGAGCCCCGGGCGGTGTTGACGAGGGGCGCGCCGTCCTTGAGGAGGGCGAGGCGACGGGCGTCGAACGTGCGCCGGTTCTCGGGCAGTTGGGGGGGCATGGACGGTCACCACGTCGCTGCGGGCGGCGAGTTCGTCGAGGCCCGTGGGCTCCGCGCCCAGCGCGCGGGCCTCGGCGGGGTCCACGAAGGAGTCGGACAGCAGGACGTGCAGGTCGAACGGGCGCGGTGCGGTGGTAGTTGCCGTGGCCGCTGTAGTACGGCAGGAGGCTGGGCGCGGTGCGGGGCGCGGGCGTAGTCACGGGCGACGCCGAGGACCGTTTGTCGGGCACATAGCGATGAGGCTGGAGGCGGCGAACAGGTCGCGGTGGTTCTTCGTGGCGGCGAGGACGAGGAGGCCGTTGACGACGATCTTCGACAGCAGGGTGGGCGCCGGGGCACGTCGCCGGGCGGGGGTGCCCGCGGCGGGCCGGCGGGCGGCTGCGGAGGTGTCGTGGGTGAGGAGGGTCATACCGCCGCCTTCCAGCGGTTGCCGAGCCGGGTGACGACGAAGGACAGCGCGATGCCGAGGGCGGCGAGCATCAGGGACGCGGCGGCCGCAAGGCCGTAGTCGTGCTGCACCAATCCCGGCGGACAGGTTGACCATGGACAGCGGCACATGATCGTTCGCGTAGAAGTCCCAACTGCCGCGCCAGCTGGAAGAACCGTTTCGCGCGGGCGGTCGCACCGTCCCGGAGCACTCAGTTCCCCCTCTGAGGCACGTGGGCTGCACTGAGTGTCATGGGCCTCGTCCGGGTGCTACGTTCCCCTCCATGAGCTCCAGAAGCGCGGCGCAGGCCGCGAAGCCGCCGATGCGGGAGGCCCTCGTCGCGGCGGCGTTCCGGCTCTTCCTGGAACGCGGTTACGAGCAGACGACCGTGGACGACATCGTCTCGCTGGCCGGGGTCGGCCGGCGTTCGTTCTTCCGTTATTTCCCCTCCAAGGAGGACGTGGTCTTCCCCGACCACGAGCGCTGCCTGGCCGACATGACCGCGTTCCTGGCCGCGCGGGACCGGGAGCACGAACCGGTGCGGCGGGTGTGTGACGCGGCCCGGCTGGTGCTCGGGATGTACGCGGAGAACCCGTCGTTCTCCGTGCAGCGCTATCGCCTCACCAAGCAGGTGCCGGGCCTGCGCGCCTACGAGCTGTCGGTGGTGTGGCGCTACGAGCGCGCGCTCGCCGAGTATCTGCGCGACCGGTTCGCGGGGCGCCCGGACGGGACGCTGCGGGCGGACGTCATCGCGGCCGCGGTCGTCGCCGCGCACAACAACGCCCTGCGCTCCTGGCTGCGTTCGGACGGCCTGGGCGATCCGGGCGCGGCGGTGGACCATGCGCTCGGGCATGTGCAGAACACCTTCGGGCGGGCCGCCGGGCCCGGGCCGGCACGGCCGCCCATCGGCCCCCTGCCGGCCGCGGACGCCGACGACGTGGTGGTGCTGGTGTGCCGGCGGGACGCCCCGCTGTGGCGGGTGGTGCGGGAGCTGGAGGAGGCGGTCGGTCGCGCGTGAGGGTGCTCGGGTGACTCATTTTGGGGTACGGAGTGCCTTTACGAGTGACACTGAGTGCCATACTCTGTCGCCGTGCACGGTGGCACAGCCGCCGCGCACTCGTGTGCCCGGTGCGCGCCGGACACACGGCATCGCGGCCGAGCGCAGGGAGTTGACCAGCGTGTACCACCACTCAGCAGACGCCTCGCATCCGGCGGCCGGCTCCGCGGCGGGTGTTCTCGATCCCGCCCCCGCGGACTCCAGGGACGCCATCACCTTCCAGCGCTGCACCTGGTGCGGCAGCGCGACCTATCACCGGCTGCTGTGTCCGGTGTGCCAGGGCAGTGAGCTGCGCACCGAGCGCAGTGAGGGCGTCGGGACGGTACGGCACTCCACCGTGGTGCACCGCAACACGCCCGCGGCGCGCAATGTCTCGCTGATAGAGATGGCCGAGGGGTTCGTCGTACGCGGCCGGGTCATGGGCCCGCCGGTCGGCATCCACAGCGGTGACCGGGTCCGGCTGTCCACCGCGCAGGACCCGGTGCGGGGCGAGCCGGTCTTCCAGCTGCTGGACGAGTCGTACCGGAGCGCCTGGACCTGACGGCACCGCGTGGACGCCGGCGCGGCGGAAGCGGCGGAAGCGGTGGGCAACCGGCCGTATCCGGACCGGCGTTGGCGTCGTCCGGTCATGTGATCGACCACTTCTTCTTCACAGGCAACCCACAGGCTTCACGTTCCGTCCTCCGGGGGCGAGGGGCTCCCGGGACGGCCGGGACGCCCGAAGTCGGGGCTCAAGGAGGAACAGTGGTCCGTGCCCGGCGCATATGGGTGACCGCCGCCGCGCTGCTCGCGGTGGCGGGCGCGTCCCCAGGGGCGGCAGTCGCCCGGCCTCAACCACCGTCACCGGCGGACACGTTGGCGGCTTCGGTCGACGGCGCGCTGCCGCCGGGCTGGCGGATCACCGGCGGACGGTCCGCGCCCGAGCTGGTGTGGCGGTCGGACCGGCCGGTGCCGATGGGGGACGCCCGGGTCGAGTTCCGGTCGGACGGGCGCCTGTTGGGAGTGCCACGGCCCGGCGCGGACGGGCGCACCTTCCGGCTGCCGCTGGACGGACACCGGGCCGGGGAACCGGACGTGCTGCGCGGACTGCATGTGTGGTCCGGCGGCCGGCGACTGGACGCGCCCGGCGGCACCGGGGCCACGTCCGCGGTCCGGCCGCCGGCGCCACTGCCCGCGAACCCGGTCGATCCGGGCAAGCCCGGCGCGTACCGGACACAGACGGGCGAGTACACCCTGAAGTCGGTCAAACTGCCGGACTTTCCCGTACCGGTGGAGATGCGCGCGGTGGTCGTCGCGCCCGTCGGCGCCTCGGGCCGCCGCCCGCTCGCGCTGTTCCTGCACGGCCGGCACTCCACCTGCTACCAGGGACCGAACAGCACCGGCGACTGGCCCTGCAAGGCCGGTACGCAGCCGATACCGAGCCACCGCGGCTATCTGCGCGACCAGCGACTCCTCGCCTCGCAGGGCTATGTGACCGTCTCGATCTCAGCCAACGGCATCAACGGGCAGGACTTCGCGGCCGAGGACGGCGGCGCCCAGGCCCGCTCCTCGCTGGTGCGGCTGCACCTGGCCCACTGGGCCGACTGGGCCGCGCACCCCCAGGCCGCCCCGTCCGTCGTACGCCGGGCACCGCGTGCCGATCTGTCCCGGGTGCTGCTCGTCGGACACTCCCGGGGCGGCGAGGGCGTGAACCGGGCGGCCCTGGACAGCCTGTATCCGCCGCCCGCCGGCCGGGACGGCTATCACGGCCCGGTCCGCTGGAAGATCCGCGGCATGGTCCTGATCGGCCCCACCGTGTTCGGCCAGAACCCGGTGCCCGACGTGCCCTCGATGACGATCCTGCCCGGCTGCGACGGTGACGTCGCTGACCTGGAGGGCCAGCTGTACGTCGACGGCACCCGCGCGGTCAGCGACGGCAGCGCGCTGCACAGTGCCGTGTACGTCGTGGGCGCCGACCACAACTTCTTCAACTCCGAGTGGACGCCCGGCCAGGCCGCGGCGCCCGCCGGGGACGACTTCGGCGACGACCCGCGCCACCCGGACGCGGTCTGCGGCAAGCACGCGGCGACCCGGCTCACCGCCGACCAGCAGCACCGGGCCGGTGCGACGTACATCGCGGCCGCCGCGCGGCTGTTCCTGGCCGGGGACGACCGGGTACGGCCGCTGCTGGACGGCTCCGGCAGGCGGGCGCCGTCGGCGGACCCGGCGCGGGTCCTCAGCCACGCCGTGGGGGCGCGCCGGGGTGCCGGGTTCCTGCCGGACGGCGGGGTGTCGGTGAGCGGCGCCCGGCTGTGCGACGCGGTCGGTGCCGGCCCGGCCGCGTCCTGTCTGGGCCAGGGGGCGAAGGGGGCGTCGCCGCACTTCGCGCCGTGGGAGATCGGCCGCGAGTCCGGCCGGCACGCGATCGCGCTGCGCTGGACACATGCGGGTACCCCGGCGCGAGTGAGCGTCCGCCGGCCGGTGTCGCTGTCCGGGGCGAAGGAGCTGGCGCTGCGGCTGTTCGTGCCGCCGAACTCCACCGGCACCCAACTGGACGTGTCCCTCACCGACGCCTCGGGCAGGACGGCCACGCTGGGGCGCGTCCGTGCCGACGGGCTGCCCGGCACCGGGCGGACCGCGTCGTACTGGGCGCGCGAGTTCCGGCTGCCGCTGACGGCGGCCACCCGCGCCGGGCTCGCTCTCGGCTCGGTCAAGTCCATGGAGCTGACCTCGCGTTCGGCCTCCGGGCAGGCCTGGCTCATGGACGCGTGGGGCTGGCGGCCTGGGACACCGGCGGCACGGGCGGCCGAGCTGCCCCGCGTGGACGTCGGGCGTACGACGGTGAACGAGGGTGACTCGGGGATGCGTACCTACCGCGTCCCGGTCCGGGTGACCGGCCACGGCAGCGGACAGGTCCGGGTGTATGTCGTCGACCCGGTCACCGGCAAGGCCACGGACCGGCTGGTGACGGTGCGGCCGGGCGGTCATGACATCGATGTACCGGTCACGGTGAAGGGCAACACGCGCTACGGCCCGGACATGTCGTACGACATCCTCGTCAAGGCGGTCCATGGTGCGGTCGTCGGGTCCTACCGGGGCGGGATCACGGTCCACGACGACGATCCGGCACCGAAGATCACCGTCACTCCGGTCGCCGGCCGGGTCACGGAGGGGCAGTCCCTGAAGTGGCGGCTGTCCCTGTCGGAGGCGGTCGACGCGGACATGAGCCAGATGTTCACCGTGGTGCCGGGCACCGGGCCGGAGCTGTCCACGAAGGACGTCTCGGCGCGCTGGCTGCAGGAGACCGGCGGGGTGAAGGCCGACCCGGAGCGTCCGCTGTCCAAGGCCTCCGTCTATATGTGGGTGGAGTTGCCGCCGGGGAGGACGAGCGCCGACATCACCATGCCCACGGTCAAGGACACGGTGCGGGAGCCGGCCGAGTCGGTGAGTTTCCAGCAGGTGGACATGAACACCGGTGAGCCGAGATCCGGCGGGCTGGTGCTGACCGGTTCGGTGCGGGACGCTTCGTAGCCCGCGGGTCCCGGGTGGCCCTCACCGCTCTCGCTCCGCGAGGGTCACCCGGATGCCGACCGTGCCGTCCGCGCCGCGCCGCAGCCGGCTGCCCAGCAGGGTGAGGCGGCCGACGATGCCGTACTTGCGGGCGAGCAGGTTCCGGTAGCGGGCGGTGGTGGCGGCGTCGACGAGTCGCGCGGTGGCCGGCCGCTGCTCGCCGGTGGGGTTGCCGCGCAGGTCGCAGGGGCCGACGAGGACGTCGGGGCGGCGCCGGATCCGCTTGACCTTGAAGCTGTCGGCGACCGTCCAGACGCCGAGGGCGTCCCCGTCGCGGACCACCCAGACCGGGGTGGCGACCGGGGTGCCGTTCTTGCGGTAGCTGGTGACCAGCAGGTACTTGCCGGAGCCGAGCCGGTCCAGCTGTGTGTCGTCCATGCCCGGAAGTCTAGGAGCCGGCCTGCTCGGGGGCCTGCCGAGGTCATGGGACGGCCGGATGCCGGGGAGCCGACGCGGAGGTCAACTCGGGCGTCTAGATTGCCTCTTGAGGGGTGTGTCACCACGGTGCACCACCCTCTTCTCAGACATCCCATCCGTATCCAGGAGCTGACCCACGTGACCGACAACCCGGCAGCCACCGATGACGTGGCCGTGTCGCTGCGCGCCCGGATCAACACCAGCCGGCCGCACACCGCCCGGATCTGGAACTACTGGCTCGGCGGCAAGGACAACTACGAGGTCGACCGGGAGGCCGGCGACCAGATCCGCCGGCTGCACCCGGGCATCGGGGAGTACGCGCGCGCCGACCGGCTGTTCCTCGGCCGCGCGGTGCGCCATCTGGTCGGCGAGGTGGGCATCCGGCAGTTCCTGGACATCGGCACCGGGCTGCCCACCGCCGACAACACACACGAGGTCGCCCAGCGCATCGCTCCCGAGACGCGGGTCGTGTACGTGGACAACGACCCGCTGGTCCTCGCGCACGCGCGTGCCCTGCTGACGAGCACACCCGAGGGCCGTACCGACTATCTGGACGAGGACCTGCGCAATGTCGACGCGATCCTCGAACACGCGGCGAGCACGCTCGACTTCAGCGAGCCGGTGGCGCTGATGCTGCTCGGCGTGGTCATCTTCATCGGCGACGACGAGGACCCGTACGGTCTGGTGCGGCAGTTGACCGACCGGCTGCCGAAGGGCAGTCATCTGGTGCTGTCGCACACCGTGACCCACCCGGCGATGCCGGACGTGGACGAGGCGGTGACGTTCTGGAACGAGCACGGCACCCCGAGGCTGACCCAGCGCACGCCGAAGGACGTGGTCCGGTTCTTCGACGGCCTCGATCTGCTGGAGCCGGGTGTGGTGTCCTGCTCGCGCTGGCGCCCGGAGCACGGCCACGGGGCCGAGCCGGAGGAGGTCGCGATGTTCGGCGGGGTGGCCCGCACGAGGTGATCCCGGCCGGACGAGGTCACCAGGGTCGCTGAACGCCGGGGCCGCGGTCGCTGAACGCCCGGGCCCTGGGCCGCGTATGGAGGTGCGGGCCCTCGACGAGCCGGGGGCCTCGCGCCGCCGGCCACCTCCAGCGCGCGTTCGGTTCGGCTTCGGGAGCCCTGCATGCGGCACGCACGACGACGGATCGTCAGGCGGGTGTCACGTCTGGCGGCGGTCGGCGGACTCCTCCTGGGCGGCGCGATGGTCGCCCAGGCGGCCATGGCGAGCGAGACCCCACGAGCCGCGGCCAGACCGTTTGCCGCGGCCCCCGGCGCCGGGGGCACCGGGGGCGCGCTGGTGGCGCGGCTCGGTACGGCGCGGACGGCGGGCGACTGGATCGGTGCCGACGGGCGGCCGGTCGTGGCGGTGACCGACCGGGCGGCGGCGCGCGAGGTGCGGCGCGCGGGTGCCGAGGCGAAGGTCGTGTCGCACAGCATGAACGAGCTCACCTCGGCCACGGCCACGCTGCGTTCGGCGCCGCGGGTGGCGGGCACGGCGTGGGCGGTGGACTACCGCACCAACCGGGTCGTGGTGAGCGCGGACAGCACGGTGTCCGCCGACGACTGGTCCCGGATGAGTCAGGTCGCCGCGCACATCGGCGACTTCGTGCGGATGGAGCATGCGCGGGGCACGTTCACCACGCGGCTGAACGGCGCCCAGCCGATCCTGTCGACCGGCGGCCGCTGCTCGGCGGGGTTCAATGTGACCAACGGGCAGAGCGACTTCATTCTCACGGCCGGTCACTGCGGTCCCGCGGGCTCCACCTGGTTCGCCGGCACCCAGGGCGATCAGCAGCTCGGCCGGACGGTGAGCAGCACGTTCCCCGGCAATGACTTCTCGCTCGTGCAGTACGCGAACGGGGACGCCGGTGACGGCGCCGCCGTCGTCGCGATCGGTGGCGGCAACGGGGTGCGGATCACGGGGGCCGCCGATGCGGCGGTCGGGCAGCGGGTGTTCCGCAGCGGCAGCACCAGCGGCCTGCACGACGGTACGGTCACCGCGCTGAACGCGACCGTCAACTACCCGGAGGGGACGGTCACCGGACTCGTCCAGACCGATGTGTGCGCCGAACCGGGCGACAGCGGCGGGCCGCTGTTCTCCGACGGGATCGCACTCGGCGTCACCTCGGGGGGCAGCGGTGACTGCAAGACGGGCGGTACGACGTTCTTCCAGCCGGTGACGCGGGCGATGGCGGCGCTGAACGTGAAGCTCATCGTGTCGGCGCAGACCGCCGGCAGTGCACCGCAGAACGCCTCCCCCGCGCCGTCGGCGCCGGCCGCACAGGGTGCCGCCGCGCCGAACGCGGCCTCGCCGGGTTCGGCGGCACCGATTGCGGGCGCGTCGGGGCAGACGCTGCTGGCGCGGCTGACGGACACCCGGAACGTCGGTCCGGGGCTGCTGGTCATCGCGGGCAGTCTGATCGCGCTGGTGGCGACCCGCTACATCCGGGCCGAACAGGACCGCAGGGCCTATCAGCGGTACTACTCGGCCACCTGGGGTTGACGAGTGGACGCGTGGGACGCGTGGGACGGGTCCGCGCGAGGTCGGTCAGGCCGCTCGCTGCGACGGCGGGGTCACGGCGGCCCACTCCATCACGAGGCGCTGGTACTGCGCGCGCTGCTCGGTGGTCAGTGTCCCGCCCGACCGGCGCCACAGGGCCCTGATCTCCTCGTTGACCTCCGCGGCCGATCGCTCGGGGGCGGCTTCAACAGTGGTGGACATGCTGTGAAGCATATGCCGATCGAGGTGAAGGCGCTGTGAGTAACTGCACTCGATAGGGACATTTCGGACCGTGTTACTCATCACGTCGATCTGTCAAGTGGCGCACGGGAGTTCACACCCGGCCCTCACCCCAGGCCCGAGCCGAGCACGAGCACCTGGATCGCCAACACGGCGGCGCCGCGCGCCCAGTCGTGGAAGTCGGAGACCTTCGTCTCCAGGTCGACGGGATCGGCGTCCGGATGCCGGTGGGCGCGGACGGTCTCGTGGACCGTGTTCCCCGCCACATCCATCAGACCGACGCCCTCTCCGGCGAGCAGGATCTTCTGTGGCATCGCGAAGTTGGCGATCTGCGCGACCAGGATGCCGAGGGCACGGGCGGCCTCGGCGACGACCCGGGCGGCCATGGGTTCGCCCGCGGCCGCGTCGGCGAGGATCTCCGGGTAGGCGGTGTCGCGGCCGGTGGCGGCACGGATCTGATACTCGATGCTCGGGATGGTGAGCAACGACACAGCACTGCCGCGCTCTCCGGTGGGGGGAGCGGGCCGTTCGGGTTGATGATCCAGTGCCGGCCGAAGCCCCGGCCGTCCTCGGCGAACGGCACCCGGCTGCCACCGAGCACCAGCCCGTAGCCGATGCCCGCGCCGATGGTCAGGACGGCGAAACGGTCGAGTCCGCGGCCCGCCCCGAACCAGGTCTCGGCCTTGACCAGGGCGGCCACGTCGTTCTCCACGACGACCGGCAGCCCGGTGCGCTCCCGCACCAGAGCGGCGAGCGGCACCTCCCGCCAGCCGAGGAACGGCGACCGGGCGACCACCGCGCGCTCGCGCACCAGACCGCCCACGCCGACGCCGATGCCGGCCGGAGCAGGGCGCCCCTTCGTCAGTGCGGTGGTCATCTCCGCGAGCAGGGCGGCGACAGCGTCCGGATCGCGCCTGGCGAGCGGACGGTCGAGCCGGCCGGTGACCTCGCTGCGCAGGTCGGTGACGACGCCGTGGACCATGTCACCCGTGATCTTGAAGCCGAGGAAGGACCGGGCGTCGGCCACGACCCCGAGGGGCTGTGAGGGCCGGCCCTGACGCGCCTGGGCCCCGCCGGCCGCCTCGGGGGCCTCGGGGGCCTCGGGGGCCTCGGGGGCCTCGACCAGCAGTCCGGACTCGATGAGCGGCTTGGTCAGCCGGGTGAGGCTGCCCTGGGAGAGCCCGAGGCGCCGGGCCAGCTCGGTGCGGGACAGGGGCCTCGGGTTCGGCGCCGGTGCACGACCGGTCCGGGCTGCCGCGGGAGTTCGACCGGCTGCACAACGGCCACGAGGGCAGTCATCACTTCCTGGCCGACGACTTCGTCACCGCGGTCAACACCGGTTCCCTACCGTCGGTGAACGCGTGGACGGCCGCCCGCTACACCCTGCCGGGCATCATCGCGCACGAGTCGGCACGGCAGGGCGGCGTCCGGCTTCGGATCCCGGACTTCGGGGACGCGCCGCAGGGGTGACGGCCGGGCGGCGACGGCTCACGTACCTCTCGGGTGCCCTTCAGATGCCTCTCAGGTGCCCGGCTTGCGGCCGTAGACGAAGACGTCGTCGCCCGTCTTCAGCAGCGACCAGTACTTCTTGGCGTCCGTGCTGGTCATGTTCACGCAGCCGTGCGAGCCCGGCGGGTTCCACATGCTCAGGCCCACCGAGTGGAAGGCCTGGCCGCCGTCGAAGAACTGGCTGTAGGGCATCGGCACGTTGTAGACGGTCGAGACATGGTCGATGTCACGCCAGTAGACCTTCTTCAGGCCGGTGCGGGTGGCGAAGCCCTTGCGGCCGGTGCGCACGGGGACCGGGCCGTAGACGAGCTTCTTGCCGTCCTGGATCCAGCTGAGCTGGAGCGTGAGGTTCACACAGGCGATCCGGCCCTTGTTCACCGGGCACGCGCCGTCCTTGTTCGGGTTCTTCCCGACGGCCCGCTGCTTGTTCATGAGGTCCATCACGCCCCAGGTGACGGGTCCGGCGTAGCCGATGTCGGGGGTGATGCCGTGCCTGTCCTGGAAGGCCTGGATCGCCTTGCAGTCGGCGGTGGACTGCTTGCCGTCGACCGGCCGGCCGAGGAACTTCTCCACCTGCTTCTGGTACGGCCCCGTCTGCGTGGTGCAGCTCGCGGCCTGGGCCGGTGCCGCGGTGAGGGCGAGTGTGAGCGGCGCCACGAGTCCCGTGACGCCCAGCGCGACGACGCCCCGTCTGGCTATGACCCCCATGTGCAACCTCTTCTCCCCTTGTCGCCCAGGCTCCGCCCGGGTGCCTCGCCGCGCGTGTCCCGCGATGTCGGACTACTAGACCCGTATGGTGGCGTAGAGGTTGTGTTTCCGGTCAGGTTGTGACGAAACGGTGAACTTCGTCACCACGCAACCGGCCTGCGGGGAGCCGGCGGCCGTAGGCGACCAGCAGAAGATCCTGGCCACGGCCGTACAGGGGCGTGCCCGAGCCGAAGGACCAGTCGAGGTCGTCCGCGCACAGCCGGACGCCGGTGAGATCGGTGCCGAAGACACGGAAGGCGCGCGGATCGACGGCGTCGAGGAGGATCCGCAGCCGGTCCTCGGGTACCTCGCGGTCCAGGCCGAGGGCGACGGTGACGTCCAGACCGTGGACCACGTCGTGGCCGAGGGCCGCGGCGAGGCCGCCGATCGGAGGCGTCCAGGGATGGTGGGCATGGCCGCGCAGGAAGGCGGCGAGTTCCGTGTCCCGGTGGGCGGCCGCGTCCCGGCGGGCGAGCCGGTCGGTCATGCGGTGCAGGCTGCCGCGCGCCTTGACCAGTTCCGCCAGCACCTTCGCCGTCGGGTACCGGAACCCCATCGACATGTGCGCCACGACCTCCCGCACGCCCCAGCCCGCGCACAGACTGGGTGTCTCCCACTGTGCGGGCGTCAACGCCTCGAAGACGTCGGCCAGTTCGCGTCGTTCGGCGGCGATGGCGGCGGCCGTGGTGGCTCTGTCCACGGCGACGGTGCGTGCTGTTTTCCCCATGTCTCAAGGGTGTGGTGGCCGAAGCCGGAAGTCCAAGACATGATCCGTCTTCCCTCTAGCATCACTGGTTATGGAGTTGAGGCAGCTGCGGTACTTCGTGGCGGTGGTGGAGGAAGGCGGGTTCACCCGGGCCGCCGAGCGGCTGCATCTTGCCCAGCCGGGGCTGAGCGCGCAGATACGACAGCTGGAGCGGGAGTTGGGGCAGCCGCTGCTGGACCGCTCGGGCCGGTCGGTGCGGCCGACGCAGGCGGGTGCCGCCGTACTGCCGTACGCGCGGGCCGCGCTCGCGGCCGTCGACGGGGTGCGGCAGACGGTCGAGGAGTACACGGGCCTGCTGCGCGGCCGGGTCGCCGTCGGTCTCGTCCCCGGCACCCTCGCCCACGCCTTCGACATGGCCGGGCAGCTGGCGGACTTCCACGACGCGCACCCCGGGGTGGAGGTCACCCTCACCGAGGACACCTCCGACCGGATGCTGGCTGCGCTGCGCCGCGGCGAGCTGGACCTGGCCGTCGTCGGCGTCGCCGGAAAAGCGCCGCCGGCGGGCGTCGAGCTGCACATGGTCATCGACGAACCCCTGGTGGCGGCCGCCGTTCCCGGGCATCCGCTGTTCGCCGAGTGCGACGGCGCCGACGCCGTTGCCCCGGCGGCCCTGCGCGGGCACCGGCTGATCGGTCTGCCGCACGGCACCGGGATGCGGGGCGTCCTGGAACGGCTGTGCGCCGAGGCCGGCTTCCGCCCGCACGTCGCGTTCGAGGCGGCGACCCCGGACGGCCTGGCCCGCCTGGCCGCCCGGGGACTGGGTGTCGCGCTCCTGCCGGGCCTCGACGCCCGGCCCGGCCTCGACACGGTGAGCGTCGCCGCCGCGGATGCGCGCTGCCGGGTGGCGCTGGCCTGGCCCGCGGAGGGGACCATGGCCCCGGCGGCACGGGAGCTTCTTCGACGGCTGCGGGTGGGGACGGGCGGCGGCGGGTGAGCACCGCGGGGGTGGCTGTACGGCCCTGCGGGCGGGGTTTCAGCGGTATCCGGTGACGTCGGCCGGCTTGCCCGCGTCCTGTACCTCGACCAGGTAGCGCCAGGCGTCGGGGCAGGTGCCGTCGAGGTCGGTGAAGCCGTATGTCCGGGCGAGGGAGCCGCTGGAGAGGGACTGACCGTTGAGGCGGGACACGTCGGGGTCGGCGGCGAGGGCGGCGACGGCGCGGCCGACGTAGCGCGGGGTCTCGGAGATGGCGAAGTGCGGTGAGCGGGCGAGGGCGTCGCGCCAGTTGTCCTCGTGGACGCCGTACGCGTCGAGCATCATCTCCGAGCGGAGCCAGCCGGGGGTGAGGGCGAGGGCGGTGGCGCCGCGGGGGCCGAGTTCATGGGCGAGGGCGAAGGCCATGCGCAGGACGGACGCCTTGGCGAGGTCGTAGAAGAAGTTCACGCGGTAGGTGTCGCGGTTGTAGGCGGCGGTGCCGTCGGTCATCTCCACGACCAGGCCGCCCGGCCGGCGCAGCAGGAGGGGCAGCGCGTAGTGGCTGGTGATGGCGTGGGTCTCGACCGCGAGGCGCAGGAGCCGGAGCCCGTTGTCGAGGTCGTGCTCCCACACGGTCGTGTCCCACTCGAAGAGTTTCTCGCCGCCCCAGATGTCGTTGACGAGGACGTCGAGGCGGCCGTGGTCGTCCGCGATGCGGTCCACCAGGGCTCGTACGGCGGTTTTGTCCAGGTGGTCGGCGGCGACGGCGATGCCGTGGCCGCCGGCCGCGGTGACGAGGTCGGCGGTGTCCTCGATGGTCTCGGGGCGGTCGTACTCCGAGCGGTGTGCGCGGGTGCTGCGGCCGGTGACGTAGACGGTGGCGCCGGCCGCGCCGAGTTCCACGGCGATGCCGCGTCCGGCGCCCCGGGTCGCGCCCGCGACCAGCGCCACCTTGTCCTCAAGCGGTCCTGACATGTCCGGACTCCTGGGTGTGACGACTGCTGTCGCCGTCCACTGTCCAGGGAAAGCCGGACATCCTCTGTCGGTGTTCGCGGCGTGGTCTCAGTGGCCGCGCCTGATCCACTCCTGAAGGTGAGGTGCCTCGGCGCCGATCGTGGTGGAGTCGCCGTGGCCGGTGAGGACCTTGGTCTCCGGCGGGAGGGTGAGGAGCTTGTCGCGGATGGAGTCGATGATCGTCGGGAAGTGGGAGTAGGTGCGTCCGGTGGCGCCCGGACCGCCCTTGAAGAGGGTGTCCCCGGTGAAGACGGTGCCGAGCGCGCGGTCGTACAGGCAGACGGCGCCGGGGGCGTGACCCGGGGTGTGCAGCACGGTCAGGTCGGCGCCGGCGGCCTCGATGACCTGGCCGTCGAGGAGATGCCGGTCGGGGTCGCGGTCCGGGTGGGTCATCTTCCACAGCGGCAGGTCGTCGGGGTGCAGCCAGATGGTGGCGCCGGTACGGGCGGCGAGTTCCGGGGCGGCGTTGACATGGTCGTTGTGGGCGTGTGTGCACACGATGGCGGTCAGTTCCCGGTCGTCGACCGCGGCGATGATCGCGTCGGCGTCGTGGGCGGCGTCGATGACGATCACCTCGCGTTCGTCGCCGACGATCCACACGTTGTTCTCGACGTCCCAGGTGCCGCCGTCGAGGCTGAACTGTCCGGAGGTGACGAGGCGTTCGATGCGTACGGTCATCAGAACACCACCACCGAACGCAGCACGTCGCCCTGGTGCATCCGGTCGAACGCCTTCTCCACCTCGTCCAGTCGGATCGTCTCGGTGACGAACGCGTCCAGCGGCAGCCGGCCCTGCAGATGCAGGTCGATCAGCAGGGGGAAGTCCCGGGAGGGCAGACAGTCGCCGTACCAGCTCGACTTCAGGGCGCCGCCGCGGCCGAAGACGTCCAGCAGGGGCAGTTCCAGCTTCATCTCGGGGGTGGGGACGCCGACGAGGACGACGGTGCCGGCGAGGTCGCGGGCGTAGAAGGCCTGGCTGTACGTCTCCGGGCGGCCGACGGCGTCGATGACGACGTCGGCGCCGAAGCCGCCGGTCAGCTCGCGGATCGCCGCGACCGGGTCGGTCTCCTTGGAGTTGACGGTGTGGGTGGCGCCGAGCGTGCGGGCCTTGTCCAGCTTGCGGTCGTCGATGTCCACGGCGATGATCTTCGCGGCGCCCGCCAGGTTCGACCCGGCGACGGCCGCGTCGCCGACTCCGCCGCAGCCGATGACCGCGACGGAGTCGCCCCGGCCGACGCCGCCGGTGTTGATCGCCGCGCCGAGGCCGGCCATGACACCGCAGCCCAGCAGGCCGGCGACCGCCGGGGACACGGCCGGGTCGACCTTGGTGCACTGCCCCGCGGCGACCAGGGTCTTCTCGGCGAACGCGCCGATGCCGAGGGCCGGGGACAGCTCCTGACCGGTGGCCGCGAGGGTCATCTTCTGGGTGGCGTTGTGTGTGTCGAAGCAGTACCAGGGGCGGCCGCGCAGACAGGCCCGGCAGTTCCCGCACACGGCACGCCAGTTGAGGACGACGAAGTCACCGGGGGCCACGTCGGTCACGCCCGCGCCGACCGACTCCACGACACCGGCCGCCTCGTGGCCGAGGAGGAAGGGGAAGTCGTCCGAGATGCCGCCCTGCTTGTAGTGCAGGTCGGTGTGGCAGACACCACAGGCCTGCACACGCACCACGGCTTCGCCGGGTCCCGGATCCGGCACCACGATCGTCTCGACCCGTACCGGCTCGTCCTTCCCCGGTGCGATCACGCCGCGTACTTCCTGCGCCATGGGCTGGCCCCTTCCTCGATATGCCTTCCCCGCCGACCCTACGCGCGACCGATCGTCGGCGGGGTGGACCACGGCGGTGATCACGGATCTTTCCGGCCGCAGGGCACCCTTCACATCACGTAAAAATGTGACCGGTAAATGTCATTCCATGATGGCAATCTTTTTGCTGGGTGCATGAGTTTGCCTGGTGTCTGCATCGGCCCCCTCATGTCTCAATGGGGGCATGCCCCTCGACGGCCCGCTCGGACGTACCGCGTTCCTTTTCTCGGCCGGTGCCGCGCCGCTCCGGGAAACCGGCCGTGAACTCCTTCAAGCGTGCCCGGTGTTCGCCGAAGCGCTGGACGACATCTGCGCGCGCCTCGATCCGTATCTCGAACTCCCTTTGAAATGCGTGATGTTCGCGGACGAGGGGACACGGACGGCCGCGCTGCTGGACCGCGAGTCGTACTCCGGCCCCGCGGTCTTCGCGCTCCAGGTGGCGCAGTACCGGCTGCTACGCAGCTGGGGCATCCGGCCGGACGTCGTGTTCGGGCAGGCGGCCGGGCGGATGGCCGCCGCGTATGCCGCGGGTGTGTTCTCGCCGGCCGAGGCCTGCCACGCGGTCGGTACCCTGGCCCGCCTCCTGGACGGCCGGCCGGCCCCCGGGCCCGGCTCCTGCCTCGACGGCGTCCTCGACGCCTACGGCCGTACGCTCGCCACCCTCCACCCGGGTGCGCCGCGCCTCCCCCTCGTCACCGATGTCACCGCCCGCCCGGTGGGGGCCGAGACCGCCGAGCCGGAGTTCTGGGTGCGGCGCGCACCGGTACGTCTCGCCGAGTCGGTCGGCCTGCTGCACCGCGCGGGCGTCCGTACCTGGCTGGAACTGGGCCCCGGGGACCGGCTCGTCCGGCTGCTCCCGGACTGCCTGCCGGAGGGTACGGCCGCGGCGTTCGCGCTGTCCCGCGACTGGGCGGCGCTGCGGTCGGGTCCGGGCGCCGACTCCGGGACGACCGCACCGCGCTGAGGGCCGCCGCCCAGGGCCGGCCGCACCCGTGGGACACGGCGTGCGGCCTGCGCTTGCCGTGGCCGCCGGGCCGGAGGAGTCTCGAAGGGTGGGGGTCCGTGCGGTCCGCCCCCCGCCGGGCCGCGGGCGCCCGAAGGAGGTCACCATGGGCACCGCGACAGGCTCCGCCTTCGACATCGAGACACTGCGCCGGGGCATAGAAGGAACCACCGGGAACACCCTTCTGTCGCTCTACGCCGACGACGCCCGCATCCGCATCGTCGACCACAACAGCCAGCCCAGCCACCCCACCGTCCTGCAGGGCCGCAGTGAGATCGCCGTGCTTCTGGACGACATCTACCGTCGCGACATGACACACAAGCTGGACCAGTGCGTCGTGCAGGGTGATCACGCCGCGTTCACCGAGTCCTGCCAGTACGGCGACGGCACCCGGGTCCTCGCCGAGTCGATGGTCACGTTGCGCGACGGCAAGATAGCCGACCAGCTGATCATCCAGGCCTGGGACGAGTAGGCACACCCCGATATGACGGGCGCCGGAAGGAGATTCGCGAGGGTCCGGGTCACCTCCCGGCTGACCTGGACCTTCTCCGCCAGGGCGAGCCTGGGGCGGCTGCCGCGGGCCCGCCCTCGCAGGCCGGCACCGGCTTCGGGGGCGGGGCTGCCGGTGTCCGCCGCTGTGCTGCGCTCCGCCCTGCGAGCGGCGCGCCATGGCCCCCGTGCCGCGCTGCCGCATGCGCTGCGCACTGGGCGGGGCCGGGCTCGCTGAGGCGTGGGCGGGCTCGGTTACGCTGTACGCGGGCCGTGACTGGCGCTTGGGTGGAGTACCACCGGGGAGCGGTCCGTGGTGGTTGCCGCGCGCCTGGGCGAAAGAGTCGATCCAGCTCAGGAGTGTGCAGCATGACCCAGGCCCGTCTCATGGACGGCACCGCTCTGGCCCGCCGTATCGTCGAGGACACCGCGCGGAAGGCCGCCGAGCTGACCGGGCGTACGGGTAGCGCACCGTGTCTCGCAACCGTCCTGGTCGGCGAGGACCCGGCGTCCGTGACCTATGTCCGCATGAAGCAGAACCGTTGCCGCAAGGCCGGTATCGCCTCCCGGCACATCGCCCTGCCCGCCGCCACGACCACCGGCGAACTCGTCGGCACACTGCGGGAGTTGTCGGCCGACCCGGCCGTGCACGGCATCCTGCTCCAGCACCCGGTCGGCGACCACGTCGACGAGCGGGCCGCGTTCGAGGCGATCGCACCGGAGAAGGACGTCGACGGCGTCACCTTCGCCTCCTTCGCCTCGATGAGCTTCGGGCTGCCGGGCTTCGTCTCCTGTACGCCCGGCGGCATCCTGCGGCTGCTGGACGAGTACGGCGTCGGTCTCGCCGGGAAGCGTGCCGTGGTCGTGGGCCGCAGCGCGATCCTCGGCAAGCCGGTGGGCATGCTGCTGCTCGCCCGGGACGCGACCGTGACGTACTGCCACTCGCGGACGGCGGACCTGTCGGCGGCGGTCGGCGAGGCGGACCTCGTGGTCGCCGCCGTGGGCCGGGCCCGGCTGATCCGCGGGCAGGACATCAAGCCCGGCGCGGTCGTGATCGACGCGGGCTACAACCCGGGCAACGTCGGCGACGTCGACTTCGACTCCGCCGCGCGGCGGGCCTCGCTGATCACACCGGTGCCGGGCGGCGTCGGCCCCATGACCATCGCCACGCTGCTGGAGCAGACCGTCGAGGCCGCCGCCCGGCAGCTCGGCGCGTAGCGACAGGCGGGGCGCGCGCCGAGGTCAGCGCAGCCAGGCGCTGTACGTCACCGGTGGTGTGCTGCTGCCGTTCTTCTCCTTCATGACGTTCCTGATCGCCGTCCCGACCGGGGTGAAGTTCTTCAACTGGATCGGCACCATGTGGAAAGGCTCGCTGTCGCCGCCGATCGACTTCGCGACCTCCGACACCTATTTCGTGGTGGCCCACTTCCACTACGTCATCTTCGGCACGGTCGTCTTCGCTATGTTCGCCGGGTTCCATTTCTGGTGGCCGAAGATGACGGGCAAGATGCTCGACGAGCGCCTCGGGAAGATCACCTTCTGGACGCTGTTCATCGGCTTCCACGGCACGTTCCTGGTCCAGCACTGGCTGGGCACGAACGGGATGCAGCGCCGGATCCCGCCAAGGGCCCGCCGCCGCGGCACAACTTCCGCACCCTCCCCCGCACCTGGACGAGTGCCCGCACGGCGGCGGCTCTGTGCCGGCGTCCGGTGCCCGCGGCGGCCGGACGGGGTGAGGGGTACATCGACGCCTCCGCGTACGGACGGACGGAATCCACGCTGATCAATACGCTCGACATGGTCGACATGGTCGGTATTTCGAACGGGGACCGGTCATACGAACAGCTCGCGCGCCGCGCGTAGAACCGCCCGAGGGTGAAGTCAACGGCCGCGCCCTGTGTGAACCCGCCGCCGCAGCCCGGTCGTTGGGCCCAGGCGGGGCGGAATGCGGCCATACTGGCCGTCATGCGCGTTGCGATCATGACGGCAGGCTCCCGGGGCGATGTCGCCCCCTACACCGGGCTGGGCCGGCGGCTCGCGCTCGCCGGGCACGAGGTCACCCTGGTCACCCACGCCCGCTTCGAGCCGCTGGTGGCAGGCTCCGGCGTACGGTTCCAGGGGCTGCCGGTCGATCCGCGGGCGGAGCTGGAGTCGCCGCGGGGCCGGGGTCTGCACCGCAGCGCGAGTGAGGCCGGGAAGCTGCTGCGGCTGGCGGACATGGCGCGGCGGGCCGTCGGGCAGATGACCGAGGACCTGCTCATCGCGGCCCAGGAGAGCGAGGTTCTGCTGCTGTCGGCCTCGCTGGCCCCGCTCGGCCACACCATCGCCGAGGGTCTGCGGCTGCCGAGCATGGGCGTCTTCCTCCAACCCCTCGCCGGGACCCGGGAGTTCGCGCCACCCGTGCTCGGCGGCGGTTCCTGGGGAGCGGCGGCGAACCGGGTGGCCGGGCACGGCGTGTGCCTCGCCACGGAACACATCTTCATGGCGGCCGTGCCCGGGGTGCGCAGCAGGCTCGGGCTGCCGGCGGTGCGCTCCGGTGCCGCGCTGCGGGCCCGGGAGCGGCGGCTGTGGCCGGTGCACCACGGCTTCAGCCCGCTGGTGGTGCCCCGGCCCCGGGACTGGCGGCCGGGTCTGACGGTGAGCGGCTACTGGTGGCCGTACGACATGGACAGTCAACTGCCCGGTCATGTGCGGGAGTTCCTCGATGCCGGACCGCCGCCGGTCTTCGTCGGGCTGGGCAGCGCGACCGTGCCGGACGCCGGGCGGCTCAGCGCCCGGCTGGTCGCGGCGCTGCGGCGGGCCGGGCTGCGCGGGGTGATCCAGCGCGGCTGGGCCGGGCTCGCGGCGGCCGGCGAGGACATGCTGGCCATCGACGAGGTGCCGCACGCGCTGCTCTTCCCGCGGATGGCCGCCGTGGTCCACCACGCGGGTGCGGGAACCACCGCGGCGGGGCTGCGCGCCGGGGTGCCGGCCGTGCCGGTGCCGGTCCAGTTCGACGCGGGGTTCTGGTCCGCCCGGCTGGTCGCGCTGGGGGTGGCCCCGCACGTCGTACCGCTGCGCCGGCTGACCGTGGACGCCCTGGCCTCGGCCCTGCTGCGGGCCACCCGTGAGCCGGCGTACCGGGAGCGGGCGCACCGCCTCGGCGCCCGGATCCGCGACGAGGACGGCGCCGCGCCGGTCCTGGCGGCACTGGACCGGCTCGGCGGCTGACGTGCCCGCCGGAGCCGGTCTACGCATGCCCCGGGATCAGCCGGTGGTGAGCACCATGCGGAAGCGGGCCTTGCCGGCGAGCATCTTCCCGTAGGCCGCGTCCGCGTCGTCCAGCGGGACGGTCTCGGTCATCGGGCGGATGCCGTGCAGGGCGCTGAACGCCATGGTGTCCTGCACGTCCTGCGAGGTGCCGGACGGGTGGCCCCGTACGATCCGGCCGCTCATCAGCAGCTGGACCGGGCTGATGCCCATCGGCTCGGGGTCGGCGCCGATGACCACCAGCTCGCCGCGGGGCGCCAGTCCGTCGACGGTGGCCGTGATGGCCGCGGAGTTCCCGGCGGTGGCCAGCACCACGTTCGCGCCGCCGAGGGACTGCAGGGCCTCGGCGACCGGGGTGCCGGAGGTGCTGTCGACGTAGTGGTGGGCGCCCAGCTGCTTGGCGAAGTCGGCCTTCTCCGCGCCCCGGGCGATCGCGACGGTCTCGAAGCCCATCGCCACCGCGTACTGCACCCCGAGGTGACCGAGGCCGCCGAGACCCAGCACGCCGACCAGGTCGCCCGGCTCGGCGGAGCTGCGCCGCAGCCCGTTGAAGACGGTCACGCCCGCACAGGCCATCGGCCCGGCGTCGCTCGCCGCCAGCGCGTCGGGAATCCGGGCCAGCGCGTCGACCGGCGCGATCACCTTCTCGGCGAAACCGCCGTCGTAGGCCCAGCCGGGCACCTGTCCGTTGACACAGACGATGAAGTCGCCCTGCCGGCACGGCTTGCAATGGCCGCAGCTGCCGCCGAACCAGCCGACCGCGACCCGGTCGCCGGCCTGCCAGCCCCTGCCCTGCGTCCCCTCGCCGAGCGACTCCACGCGTCCGGCGATCTCATGCCCCGGGACCACGGGGAAGCTCACGCCGGGCATTGCGGCGTTCACGAAGAGGGCGTCGCTGTGGCAGATGCCGCACGCGTCCACGGCGATCCGCACATGCCCGGGTCCCGGCTCCGGCACCTCCCGTTCGGCCAGCTCGAAAGGGCCGCCCGCGGTCGTCACCTGCGCGACTCGGTAGATACTCATCCGGCTCTCCTGTGTCCTGCGGCGTCTTGCGGCGTTGTCCTGCGGCGTCTTTCCCGTGTGTCCTGTGTTCCGGAGCACGGTCACGACACCCCCCGCACCAGCAGACCAGCTCCGGGCCCATCGCGCGCGCCGAGCCGTGCGGACCCGCACTGAGCCGAGCCGTGCGGACCCGCACTGACCTGCGCCGACAGGCCGGGCGGGGGCCCGGTCAGACGTCTCTGGGCCGCCAGCCCTCCGGCCGGAGCATGCCCAGCAGCAGCCGCACCAGCTCGTCCACCACCTCGTCCAGCGTGGCGTCCACCCAGCCGGCGCTCCAGTCGTGCAGCAGACCGTTGACGCTGCCGACGAAGGCCGCCGCCGCGAGCCGGTAGTCACGGGGCGCCGCCTCGCCGCGCGCCACGGCTGTGTCCGCCTCGGCCCGGATGAGGTCGATCCAGCGGGCCCGGCGGGCCAGCCGCTGCCCCTCCAGACGGGGGCTGACGCCGATGATCTCCACGAAGGTGATGCGGATGCGCCGTGGATCGCAGGTGACGCCGCGCGCATAGGCCCGGAAGAGCACGGCGGCACGCTCGGCCAGCGGCAGTTCGCCCGCTGTGCCGAGGGCGTCCAGCACCGCCCGTTCCGCCCAGTCGTTGACCTCCAGGTGCAGCGCGGTGAGGACGTCCTCCAGGGTGCGGAACGCCTCGTAGAACTGACGGGTGGACAGTCCGGCGGCCTGGCTCAGCGCGGCGACGGTCGTGCCCCGGTAGCCGGGTGCGCCGCCGAACAGCTCCAGGGCCGCGTCCAGGAAACGCCGACGCCGCTCCGCCTGCCGGTCCTCGGCGGATCTGCCGCCGTAGCGGCCCGTCGGCGCCTTGAGCCTGCCCGCCACTCTTTCCCCCTCCGTCGCCGTACCGACCGCCAATCTTGTCGTGCACACATCTTGTCGAGTACCACCCACCATCCTTACTTTTCAGTAAGTTCACTGTGAATGCGCCCGTGTTCAGATTCCCACCGAGAAAGAGAGCAGTCATGCCTGCCTCCAGAACCAGGCACCTGTGCTCCGCGGCCGCCGCCCTCGCCCTGACCGTCGCCGGACCGGCGACCGCCGCGACCGCCGCGGGCGGTGGCTCCGACGGCCTGCGGGAAGTGCTGTTCGTCGGCAACAACTGGGACGGCACCGCCGATGTGATCCACTCCTCCGGCGACTTCGCCAGGATCGGCCGGATCAACGTGATCCCCGACAAGGCGGAGCGGCTGGCGGAGATCAACGCCGACCCGATCAAGTGGATCTACTACACGTCCATCCGCAACGAGGTCGGCGAGGGACACGACCAGTACGCGGACGACATGTACTCCACGCCCGACGGAAAGTCCGTGGTCGTCTCCCGGCCCAGCTTCGCCGACGTCGTCTCCATCGACCTGGCCACCGACAAGGTCAACTGGCGCTTTCCGGTGGCCGGTTACCGGGCCGACCACATGGCGGTCTCGCCCGACGGCACCCGGGTCGCGGTCTCGGCGTCGACGGCGAACAAGGTGCAGGTGCTCGACATCGGCACCGGCAAGGAACTGGGCGAGTTCGGCACCGGCGACAAGCCGCACGAGAACTTCTTCACCAATGGCGGCAGGTACATCTGGAACATGTCCATCGGCGAGGTGACCACCTCCCTCGACGCCCCGGGCTGGGACTGGACCAAGGGCGACCGCCACATCACCATTGTCGACGCGACCACGTTCAAGCAGGTCAGGACCATCGACATGCGGGAGCGGCTGGACGCGATCGGGCTGAAGGACTACTCCGACGCGGTCCGCCCGGCCGCCTTCGCACCCGACTGGTCCAAGCTGTACTTCCAGGTGTCGTTCTTCAACGGCTTCCTGGAGTACGACGTGGCCACGGACAAGATCACCCGGGTGAAGACGCTGCCGGAGAACCCCGCGACCAACCCGGACCGCACCACCTGGCTGCTGGACTCGCGCCACCACGGCATCTCGATGAACCCCGAGGGCACCAAGCTGTGTGTCGCCGGGACGATGGACAACTACGCGACCGTGGTCGACCGGTCTTCCTTCGATGTCGGCCCGCTCATCACCGCGTCGACACCGTACTGGGCGACCGTGAGCGGCGACGGCAAGGACTGCGTCATCTCCGAGGCCGGCGCCGACCAGATCACGGCCATCGACTTCGCCACCGGCCAGAAGGTGCTGTCCGTGCCGGTCGGCGACCATCCGCAGCGCGTCCGGCTGGGGCATGTCCCGGCCGGCTGGACGGGCCCGACGGGGAGTTGAGCGCCGGCGGCCTCCGGGGGGACCCCACTCTTCCCGGAGGCCGTTCGGCTTGCTCGTCCGTGCGTTCCGCTCAGAAGTGCGCCGCCGCCCACCCGGCGAGCTCGGACGTGGCCGCGCTCAGCAGGCCGGCCGAGGGTGCCGTGGCCCCGTTGGTCACCAGCGCGTAGTGCAGGGTGCCGGAGTCCGGGTCGGTGAGCAGCAGCCGCCGGCTTTTGGTGCCGCCCGGTTCGGGGGCCACGGCGACGGGGGTGGCGG
Organism: Streptomyces alanosinicus; assembly: GCF_014650595.1. GTDB lineage: Bacteria > Actinomycetota > Actinomycetes > Streptomycetales > Streptomycetaceae > Streptomyces > Streptomyces alanosinicus. Next base: position 39,222 of record NZ_BMVG01000010.1, on the reverse strand, counting down.
CGCCGGTGTAGGCGGGCGGGCCGTCGACCACACCCAGGTCGGAGACGACGGTGGTGGACGCGGTGGGGAAGGACGCCGGCAGATGCAGCTCGGTCGGGGCGGTGCCGGCGCCGGAGCGCCACACCAGCAGTCCGTACTGTCCGGAGCCCACCAGCCGGGCCACGTTCGGCAGGGAAGCCGGCACCGGGTTCCAGGTGAGGGTCGTCGCGCCGTCGCGGGAGCGGTCCTCGTAGGTGAAGGCGAGTGTCTGACCGGCGGTGGCGCTCGGGTAGAGGCGGTCGAGCAGCCGGGCGTCCTGGCGCAGGGTGGCCTTCTGCGAGTCGTCCAGGTCCACGGCGGAGAGGTCCTCGTCGTTCCAGGCGTCCTTGGCGGTGAGCACCTTGTCGGGGTTGCCGTTCATCAGCTCGTGGTGCCGGCCGCTGTAGATGTCCCACTGCCACTGGGTGCCGGAGAGCACCGGCCCCGAAGCGGCCGGGTCGGACCACCAACGGGCGCCCGGCAGCCGGGAGTCGAGGCCTTCGTACATCGCCTTCAGGACTGTCGGCGCCTTGTCGGAGACCGTGCCGGACAGCGGGTGGCCGAACTCGCTGACCATGGCCGTGGTCCCGGCGGAGGCGGCGCGGTCGCGGACGGTGGCGAAGTCGGCGGCGTACTGGCCGTCGGCGGCCTTGCCCCACATCAGCACACCGGAGATGGCCTTCTGGTCGTAGAAGTGGGTGTTGAAGACGTACCCCGGGCCGAGGGTGCCCGCGTCCAGTAGGCCGCCCTCCTGTTTCTGGGTGGAGATATTGGCGTTCCAGAAGAGGTTGGGCTCCACGAAGGCGGGCTTGTCCTGCCAGCCGGCGTCGTCCATGCGGGCGCGGAACCTCTCGTAGAACGGCCACAGCAGATCCTTCTCCCAGGTGCGGGAGGTCTGCCCGGAGTCGTAACTGCCCGCGTAGGGCTCGTTGTACGGGTCGAAGCCGGCGATGCCCGCGAACTCCGCGCCGCTCAGCTGCTGCCGGAGGTACGTCATGGTGGTCCGGGCGGTGGCGAGGAAGGCGTCCTGGAGGCCGTAGGTGTTGTGCCAGAAGTCGTACTGGGCCTTCTGCACGGCCGCGTTCTGGGTGATGTTCTGACCCCAGAAGAGGCAGATGCCGCAGGACTCGGCGGGGTAACTCCCGGCGTCCACAGCCCATTTGGGGGCGCCGTCACCCGTGTACCAGCTGCCGCTGTCGAACAGATGGCGGGAGTACAGGTCCTGGTGGAAGTCGGGGAAGACGCGGATGCCCGCGTCCAGGAACGCGCGCATCTGTGCGGTGACGGCGGCCAGATACCCCGTGTCCACCTGGCCGCGCACGGGTTCGGCGTGCGCCCAGGAGAGCAGGAAGCGGACCGCGTTCGCGCCGCCGAGGGCGCGCAGCGCGGTCGCCGACTTCTGGGCGTCGGCGACCGAGGCGAAGGGCAGTCCGTGGTTCTCCTCCAGCTTGGTCTCGCCGGAGACGTTGTAGCCGCGCAGGACGATCTCGCGCCCCTGGCCGTCGGTGAAGCGGCCGCCCCGCACGGTGAGCGGGGCGCCGTCGAACCAGAGAGAATCGGACGGGAGGGCGGGGGTGGCGGGGGTAGCGGCGGTGGCGGGCGGGAGACCCGCCACGGTCAGGGATCCGCCGAGGACGACCAGGGCAAGCAGCACACGCACCCGGAATTTAGGCATGTCCACCACAATCCGCGCACGCTGTGGGCAGCGTCAATATACCTGACTCATAAGTAAGTTGACTGTCAGTCAGTTCCGCTGAGCGGTGCGGGCGCTGTGCGCCGGTGGTCTCCGGTACGGCGCCCGGCCGGGCCGGCACCGGCACCGGGATGCCGAGCGTGTCCGCCGGGCCCCACAGCGCGAGCGGGGCGGCCGGGCCCTCGCCGCTCCGACCCGGCACACGACCGCCGCCGCGGCCTTCGCCCGCCGGATCCGCCCCCGGACCCCGGAGGCCCGGCCTTCCGCAGGTCGGCCGGGTCGCCGTCGACGGCGGGCAGCAGGCGCTCGATGGCGCTGATCAGCTCGGGCACACCCGCTCCGGTGGCGACAGGTGCAGCGGACGTGACCGCGAGCAGCAATGGATTAATGTTCAACAAAAGTCCGCCGCAGCGCTCGCCGCGACCTGAGCACGGCCGTAGGGTGACCTACATCACGCCAGATGGTTGCCTTCCCCACTCCAGATGGCTGTTTTCCCACTCCAGGTGGCTGATTTCCCTCTCCCGCACGGTCTGGAGGGCTCATGACCCGTATCTCGGTGAACGTGGACGGCACGACGTACGAGGACGACGTGGAGCCCCGTCTCCTCCTGGCCCACTACCTCCGCGACCGCCTCGGTCTCACCGGCACCCCGATCGGCTGCGACACCTCCAACTGCGGGGCGTGCACCGTCGACCTGGACGGGGCCAGCGTGAAGAGCTGCTCGGTGCTCGCCGTCCAGGCGGACGGACGCGCGGTGACGACCATCCAGGGGCTCGCGAAGGACGGCGAGTGGACGCCGCTGCAGCGCGCGTTCCACGAGCAGCACGCTCTGCAGTGCGGCTACTGCACCCCGGGCATGATCATGGCGGCACGGGATCTGCTCCGCGAGAACCCGCACCCGGACCCGGACGAGATCCGCCAGGCCCTGGAGGGCAACCTCTGCCGGTGCACCGGCTACCAGAACATCGTCCGCGCGGTGCTCGCGGCCTCCGGGCAGCAGGCTCCAGGGGCCGCCCCGGCGCCCGGACCCGAGGTCGGCGAGGAGGTCTCGGCATGACCGGCCAGGCCGTCGAACGCGAGGTGGGGCGCCCCCGGCTGCGCAAGGAGGACGCCCGGCTGATCACCGGCCAGACCAACTGGACCGACAACATCCAGGTGGCGGGCCTCACGCACCTGGCGATCCTGCGCAGTCCGATGGCCCACGCCCGCCTCACCCGCGTCGATGTCTCCCCCGCCCTGCGACGCCCCGGGGTCCTCGCCGCGTTCAGCGGCGCCGACCTCGCCGAGGGACTGGGTTCGCTGCCCTGCGCCTGGCCGGTGACCGAGGACATCGTGCTGCCCGACCATCCGCCGATCGCCGTCGACGAGGTCCGCTACGCGGGCGACCCGGTGGCGCTCGTGGTGGCCCGCGACCGGTACGCGGCCGCCGACGCCCTGGAGGCGATCGAGGTCGACTACGACCCGCTGCCCCCGGTCCTCGACCTGGAGACGGCACTGGCGCCGGACGCCCCGCTGGTCCACGCCGACAAGGGCACCAACCGCTGCTACACGTGGCCGCTCGTCACCGGCGAGACCTTCGAGGCGGTACGGGACCGCGCCGAGGTGATCCTCAAGCGCCGCTACCACCAGCAGCGGCTGATCCCCAACGCGATGGAACCCCGCTCGGTCGTCGTCACCCCGCTCGCCGCCTCCGGCGAGTACACGGTCTACTCGGCGACCCAGATACCGCACATCCTGCGGATCATGCTCTCGATGGTGACCGGCGTGCCCGAGCACAAGCTGCGGGTGATCGCCCCGGACGTGGGCGGCGGCTTCGGCTCCAAACTCCAGGTGTACGGCGAGGAGGCCCTCACGCTCGCGGTCGCCCGCAAGCTCGGCCGGCCCGTGAAGTGGACCGAGTCCCGCTCCGAGGGCGCGCTCGCCACCCACCACGGCCGCGGCATGATCCAGGACGTGGAGATCGCCGCCACCGGCGAGGGCAGGCTGCTCGGCCTCAAGGTGGACCTCCTCGCCGACATGGGCGCCTATCTGATGCTCGTCACGCCGGGCATCCCGATCCTCGGCGCCTTCATGTACCCGGCGATCTACAAGATGGACGCCTACGCGTTCCACTGCACCGGCGTCTTCACCACCCGCACCCCCACCGACGCCTACCGCGGCGCCGGACGCCCCGAGGCGACGTTCGCCATCGAGCGGATCATGGATGAACTGGCGGCCGAACTCGGCCTGGATCCCATCGAGTTGAGGCGCCGCAACTGGATCCGGCACGAGGAGTTCCCGTACACCGGCATCGCCGGGCTCACCTACGACAGCGGCGACTACGAGGCCGCCACCGACAAGGCCCTCGCCCTGTTCGGCTACGACGACCTGCGCGCCGAACAGCGCGAACGCAACCGGCGCGGCGACCGCGTACGGCTCGGCATCGGCGTGTCGACGTACACCGAGATGTGCGGGCTCGCCCCGAGCCGGGTGCTGCGCGACCTCAGGTACGCGGCCGGCGGCTGGGAGGCGGCGAGCATCCGGATGCTGCCCACCGGCAAGGTCGAGGTCGTCACCGGCACCAGCCCGCACGGGCAGGGGCACGAGACCTGCTGGAGCCAGATCGCGGCGGACGTGCTCGGTGTGCCCTTCGAGGACGTCGAGGTGTTGCACGGCGACACCAAGGCGGCCCCGCAGGGCATGGACACCTACGGCTCGCGGTCGCTGGCCGTCGGCGGCGAGGCCGTGCACCGGGCCGCGCGGACGGTCGTCGAGAAGGCGCGCAAGGTCGCCGCGCATCTGCTGGAGGCGAGCGAGCAGGACCTGGAGTTCAGCGGCGGCGTGTTCTCCGTGAAGGGCTCCCCGGAAGCCCGCAGGACCATCCAGGAGATCGCCTTCGAGACGTTCACCAACCACGACCTGCCCGACGGCATCGAGCCCACCATCAACGCCGAGCACGTCGTGGACCCGGAGAACTTCTCCTACCCGCACGGCACCCATCTGTGCGCGGTCGAGGTCGACACCGAGACCGGCCGCACCCGCATCAGGTCGTACGTCTGCGTCGACGACGTCGGCCGGGCCGTCAACCCGATGATCGTCGAGGGGCAGGTGCACGGCGGTCTCGCCCAGGGCATCGCACAGGCCCTGTACGAGGAAGCCGTGTACGACGACGAGGGCAACCTCGTCACCGGCACCCTGGCCGACTACCTGGTGCCGTCCGCGGCCGACCTGCCGGACTTCGTGACCGACCGCACCGAGACACCCGCGACGTCGAACGCGCTGGGCGTCAAGGGCGTGGGCGAGGCGGGGACGATCGCCTCGACACCCGCCGTGGTCAACGCCGTCGTGGACGCGCTCAGACCGCTCGGTGTGCACGACGTGCGGATGCCCTGCACCCCCGAACGCGTATGGCGAGCGGTGAAGGAGGCGTCGGCATGATTCCCCCCGCGTTCGAGTACGCCCGCCCCGCCGGCGTGGACGAGGCGGTCCGCACGCTCGCCTGCGCGGGCGAGGAGGCAAAGGTGCTGGCCGGCGGGCAGAGCCTGCTGCCGCTGCTCAGGCTCCGGCTGGCCTTCCCGGAACTGGTCGTGGACGTCGGCCGGATCCCGGAGCTGCGGGGGGTGCGCGAGGACGGCGACACGCTCGTCATCGGCGCGCTGACCACACACCACGCGGTGCTCCACGACCCGCTGGTGCGCCGGCACGCCGGCCTGCTGGCGGCCGCGACGGCCACGGTCGCCGACCCCGCCGTACGGCACCTGGGCACCCTCGGCGGCTCGCTGGCGCACGCCGATCCGGCCGGTGACCTGCCCGCGGTGGCGCTGGCCCTGGACGCCGAACTCGTCGTCGCCGGGCCGCGCGGGCGGCGCACCGTCGCGGCCCGGGAGTTCTTCGTCGACTACCTCCAGTCGGCGCTCACGCCCGACGAACTCCTCGTCGAGGTACGGGTGCCGAAGACCGACGGCTGGGGCTTCCACTACGAGAAGTTCCACCGGGTCGCCCAGGCCTGGGCGATCGTCGGCGTCGCCGCGCTGGTGCGGCGCGACGACGGGCACCTCGCCGAGGCGCGCGTCGCACTGGCCAACATGGGCTCGACCCCGCTGCGGGCGACGGCCACCGAGGAAGCGCTGACCGGGGCCGACGGTCCCGGGGCCGTGGCCAGGGCCGCCGAGCGGGCGGCCGAGGGCACCCGGCCGGCCCGGGACGTGTCCGCCTCGCCGGAGTACCGGGAACACCTCGCGCGCGTCCTGACCAGGCGGGCGGTGCTCACGGCCGGCGAAATGGGGTGAACGCCGATCATCACCATGGACGACCCGGAACAGGTGCGGACCCACCTGGAGAAGACGGGGTACCTCGTCGACGAGGGGCTGGCCGTCACCTGCTTCCTGGCCCTGAGGCTGCACCGGCCGCTGTTCTGCGAGGGCGACGCGGGCGTGGGCAAGACCGCCCTGGCCGCCGCCCTCGCCGAGGCGCTCGGCGCGCCGCTGATCCGGTTGCAGTGCCATGAGGGCATCGACGCCTCGCAGGCGCTGTACGACTGGGACTTCCCTCGTCAGCTGCTGCATCTGCGTGCCGCCGAGGCGGCCGGGGTGACGGACGCGGACCGCCTGGAGAGCGAGCTGTACGACCGCCGTTTCCTTATCGCCCGTCCCCTGCTGCAAGCCCTGCAGACGCGGCCGGCCGTGCTGCTGGTCGACGAGATCGACCGGGCCGACGACGAGTTCGAGGCGTTCCTGCTGGAGCTGCTGTCCGAGTACTCCGTCACCATCCCGGAGCTGGGCACGCTGCGCGCCGAGGACCCGCCGGTCGTCGTCCTCACCTCGAACCGGACGCGCGAGGTGCACGACGCGCTGAAACGGCGGTGCCTGTACCACTGGTTCGACCATCCCTCCTTCGCCCGCGAACTGGCCATCGTGCGGCGCCGGCTGCCCGGGGTGTCGGCGCGGCTGGCGGAGCAGGTCACCGCGCTGGTGCAGGCGCTGCGCGGCGCGGACCTGCTCAAGCCGCCCGGTGTCGCCGAGACCCTCGACTGGGCCCAGGCGCTGGACGCGCTCGGTTCGAGCGAGGTGGACGCGGAGCGGGCGGTGGAGACGCTGGGCTCGGTACTGAAGTACCGGGAGGACATGGACCGGGCCCGGGGACTCGATCTCGCCGCGGTCCTCGCCGCGCGGAGCGGGTGAGCACGATGAGCACGGACACCGGCCGGCTCGGGGCCGACGGCGTGTTGGTCGGGTTCGTGCGGGCGCTGCGTGCGGCCGGGGTCGAGGCGAGCACCGAGCGGTTGTACGCGTTCCTGCGTGCCGTGGCCGTGTTGCGGCCGGGGGTGCGTGCGGATGTGTACGAGGCGGGGCGGGCCACGCTGTGCGGCGGGCACGACGACCTGGAGCGGTACGAGCGGGTGTTCGCCGCGTACTTCGGGTCCCCGGCCGGGCGCACCGCTCACGCCCCGCGTACCGCTCCCCCGCCCCGGCTCCGGCTCGTCGCGCGCGGGGCGCCCAGGGGCGCGGGTGCGCCGGGCGGGAAGGCGCCGTCCGGACCGCCGGTCGCCGCGCTCGCCAGCTCGGCCGAGGTGCTGCGGCACCGCGACGTCGCCACGCTGGACGCCGCCGAACGGGACCAACTGAGCCGACTGCTCGCGGCGTTCGCCCTGCGGGGCCAGGCGCGTCGGTCGGCGCGGCGCGGGCCCGCGCGGCGCGGCGAGGTCGATCCGCGGCGCACCGTACGGGAGTTGCTGCGGCGGGGCGGGGAACCGGCCCGGCTGCGCCGGCACGCGCGGGTGGAGCGGCCCCGCCGCGTGGTGCTGCTGGTGGACGTGAGCGGCTCGATGGCGCCGTACGCCGACGCGCTGCTGCGGTTCGCGCACGCGGCGGTACGCGCGGGCCGTACGGAGGTGTTCACCATCGGCACCCGGCTGACCCGGGTGACCCGTGAACTCTCCCACCGTGACCCCGAGTTGGCGATGGCGGCCGTGGCGACGGCCGTGCCCGACTGGCGCGGCGGCACCCGGCTCGGCGAGCTGGTCCGCGAGTTCCTGAACCGGTGGGGGCAGCGCGGAATGGCCCGCGGGGCGATCGTCGTGCTGCTCTCGGACGGCTGGGAACGCGGCGATCCGGAGCTGCTCGGCCGGCAGATGCGCCGGCTGCACGCCCTGGCCCACCAGGTGGTCTGGGCGAACCCCCGCAAGGCCCGCCCGGGTTACGCGCCACTGGCCGCCGGGATGGCGGCGGCGCTGCCGAGCGTGGACGCCTTCCTCGAGGGGCACAGTCTGGCGGCGCTGGAGCGGCTGGCGGCGGTGGTGCGGGGCGCGGACGCCGGGGCGGAGCGGGTGAGAGGAGCGGATCGTGCGTGAGATTCTGCCGGCGCTGGCCCGCTGGCACGCGGCCGGGATCCCGTTCGGCCTGGCCACCGTCGTGGCGGTCAGCCGCAGCGCGCCGCGTGGGCCCGGTGCCGCGATGGCGGTGGGCCCGGACGACGAGGTCGTGGGCAGTGTGTCCGGGGGCTGTGTGGAGGGGGCGGTGTTCGAGCTCGCCCGGGAGGTCGTGGCGAGCGGTGAGCCCCGGCTGGAGACGTTCGGCTACAGCGACGAGGACGCGTTCGCGGTCGGGCTCACCTGCGGCGGTGAGATCACCCTGCTGGTACGGCCGGTGACCGCCGCGTCGGACCCGGCGTTCGGCGCGGTCGCCGCGTCGGTCGCCGCGGGCGAACCGGTGACCGTGGCCACGGTGGTGGCGGGGCCCGCGCCGCGCGGTGCCACGCTCGCGGTCTGGCCGGACCGGGCGGCGGGCACGCTCGGCGCGGGTGGTCTCGATGTCGCCGTCAGCGCCGACGCACGCGGCGAACTCGCGCTCGGCGCCTCGCTCCAGCGGCACTACGGTCCGCACGGCGAGCGCCGTGCGGACGAGGTCACCGTGTTCCTGCAGTCGTTCGCGCCGCCGCCGCGCATGCTCGTCTTCGGCGCGATCGACTACGCGGCCGCGGTGGCCCGGATCGGTGACTTCCTCGGCTACCGGGTCACCGTCTGCGACGCCCGCCCGGTCTTCGCCACGCCCCGGCGTTTCCCGGCGGGCGCCGAGGTCGTGGTCGAGTGGCCGCACCGCTATCTCGCTGCCACCGGGACCGACGACCGCACGGTGATCTGCGTCCTCACCCACGACCCGAAGTTCGATGTGCCGCTGCTTCAGGAGGCCCTGCGCCGCCCGGCCGCCTATATCGGGGCGATGGGCAGCCGGAAGACCCATGCCGAGCGGCGCGAGCGCCTCACCGAGGCCGGACTGACCGAGGCCGAGCTGTCCCGGCTTCGCTCGCCGCTCGGGCTGGACCTCGGGGCCCGTACGCCCGAGGAGGTCGCCGTCTCCGTCGCCGCCGAGATCGTCGCCCTGCGCTGGGGCGGCAGCGGCGCGCCGCTGACCGGCACCGCCGGTGCCATCCATCCGACGGCGGTCTGACCCGTCCGGGAGGAGCACGTCATGGAGTTGCACCACGAGTTCACCGTCCCCGTCCCGGTCGACGACGCCTGGCACGCGCTCCTCGACATCGAACGGGTCGCGCCCTGTCTGCCGGGTGCGGTGGTGGAGGAGTACGACGGCACGACCGTGACCGGCTCGGTGAAGGTCACGCTCGGCCCGGTGACCGTCGTCTACCGGGGTACGGCGGTCTTCGAGGAGCAGGACGCGGTGGCGCACCGGATGGTGCTGGTGGCCAGCGGCCGGGAGACCCGGGGGCAGGGCACGGCCAGGGCGACGGTCACCGGCACGCTCAGCGAGCACGACGGCGGTACGGCGGTGTCGGTGCGGACCGACCTGACGGTGACCGGCCGCCCGGCCCAGTTCGGGCGGGGCGTGCTGGCGGAGGTGGGCGAGCGGCTGGTGGGCCGGTTCGCCGACTGCCTGGCGGAGCGGCTGGCGACGCGCCCCGAGCCGGCCGCGGAGGAACCGGCCGCCCCCGCCGACGAGCAGCCCCAGCCGCTCGACCTCCTGCGCACGGCCGGGATACCGGTGGCCAAGCGCGCGGCAGCGGTGGCGCTGGTGCTCGCCGTACTGGCCGGAGCCGCGGCACACCTGCGGCGGAGAGGCCGAACGACGTCACCCCGGCGCCGCACAGCTACCTAGGGGCGCGGGGAACTGCGTGACCGGGCACGCACCACGCGCACCCGCAGGCGCACGGATCCCGGCAGACGGGAGGCCGTCACCGCCGGCTGCCCGCTAGGGCCTGTCGTCAAACTCCCGTCGTCCGCCCGGAGGGCGGGCCCGGCGGGGGCTGGTACATGCAGCTGCAAGGCGGAGGAGGGAGTCGACACGGCGTGTCGGCGACCGACGACAACGCGGCTGGGGGTGCCCCCTCTGGGGGAGTGCGTGCCAGCCCCCGCCGGGCTGGGGGCACCTCCCACGCCCTCAAGGCAGCGGGGGAGGGAGTTTGACGGCAGGCCCTAGGGATTCGGCAGACGGTGCAAGGTCACCTCGGTCAGCGCGCCGTCGGCGACCGTGGCCGTCAGATAGGTGCGGTGGGGCTGGCGGCGGCGGTCGGTCGGGGAGCCGGGGTTGAGCAGGCGCAGTCCGGTCGGGGCGGTGGTGTCCCAGGGGATGTGGCTGTGCCCGAAGACCAGCACGTCGAGGTCGGGGAAGCGGGCGGCGCAGCGCGCCTCGCGGCCCTGGGCGGGGCCGGTCTCGTGCACGACGCCGAAGCGCAGGCCGCCCAGCTCGGCGTACGCCGTCTCGGGGAGCCGGGCCCGCAGCTCGGGTCCGTCGTTGTTGCCGTGGACGCCGATGAGCCGGCGGCTGCGGCTCTCCAGCAGGTCCAGGGTGGCGGTGTCCACCCAGTCACCGGCGTGGAACACCACGTCCGCGTGCGGGAGTTCGGCCAGCAGCTGGTCCGGGAGCCGCTTGGCGCGCTTCGGCAGATGGGTGTCGGACACGATCAGCAGTCGCACAGGGCCAACGTAACCGAGGCGGCGGACGGCCGGCGGCGGACCCTCCGCAAATCAATCAGGCAAGACTGAACAGTTCAAGCTGGACAGTTTGGGCTGGCGGTCGTACGCTGACGGCATGGCTGACATCTCCGACTCCGCCACCCGCGCCGCGCGCGATCTGCGTGTGGTGTTCAGCCGGCTGCGGCGTCGTATCCGCGAGGTCGCGCAGGACACCGACCTCAGCCCTTCGCAGGAGTCGGCGCTCACCCTGGTCGGCAAGCACGGCGCCGCCACGGCCAGCGCGCTCGCCGCCGCCGAGGGCGTGCGCCCGCAGTCGATGGCGACCACGCTGGCCGCCCTGGACCAGCACGGTCTGATCCGGCGCGCCCCCGACCCGGAGGACGGCCGCCGCCAGCTGGTCACGCTGACCGACGCGGGCAGGGCCCGCACGGAAGGCAACCGGCAGGTGCGCGAGGAGTGGCTGGCCCGCGCCTTCCAGGACCGCTACTCGGAGGAGGAACGGCAGACCGTCCTCCGGGCACTGGAGTTGATGGAACGACTGTCGCAGCCCTGACAGAGGCTCACCGCCCGCACCACCACCCCCGGAAAGGCCTGACCGACCCATGTCGCTCACCACGCTCGACCCCCGTACCGCCCTCGTCGCGATCGACCTGCAGAACGGCATCACGGCGATGCCGACCCAGCCGTACACCGGCCCGGAGGTCGTGGCGCGCACCGCCGAGCTCGCCGACGCCTTCCGCGCCCGGAACCTGCCCGTGGTCCTGGTCCGTGTCTCCTTCGCCGCCGACGGCGCCGACGCGGTCCCCGGCCGTACCGAGCGCCGGCCCGGGGGCCTGGCCTTCCCGGACGGCTGGGACGTCATCGTCGGCGAGCTGTCCGGCCACCCCGGCGACCTCCACGTCACCAAGCACAACTGGAGCGCCTTCCACGGCACCGGACTGGATGTCCAGCTGCGCCGCCGCGGCATCACCCAGATCGTGCTGACCGGCATCGCCACCAGCATCGGCGTGGAGTCCACCGCCCGTGACGCCTACGCCCACGGCTACCACGTCACCCTCGCCACCGACGCGATGGCCGACGCCGTGCCCGAGGCCCACACGAACAGCGTCGAGCACATCTTCCCGAGGCTCGGCGAGAGCGGCACGACGACCGAGGTCCTGGAACTGCTCGCCAAGACCCACGCCGCCTGACGCCTCACCCGGGCGCCGCCCCGCCGAGGAGCGCCGCCCCGCGAAGGGGGAGTTTGCCGGGAAGGCGTCCCGGGTAGCGTGACGCGCAATGACGGAACTATCGGATATGCCCGGAATGTCGGACATTGACGAGGTGATCGCGCGGTACACAGCGCCCGCACCCCGTCCCGGCCGCACGCTGCTGCGCTGGATCTCCACCGCCGACCACAAGGTCATCGGCCGGCTCTACATGGTCACGGCGTTCTGCTTCTTCCTCTTCGCGGGGCTGCTCGCCCTCGGCATGCGCGCGGAACTCGTCCGGCCCGGTCTGCAGTTCCTGAGCGAGCAGGGCTACGACCAGTTCTTCACGATCCACGGCACGATCATGATGCTGCTGTTCGCGACCCCGATGTTCGCCGGGTTCGCCAACGCGGTGATGCCGCTGCAGATCGGCGCGCCCGACCTGGCCTTCCCCCGGCTGAACGCGCTGTCGTACTGGATGTACCTGTTCGGCGGCCTGATGGTGGTCTCCGGCTTCCTGGTGCCCGGCGGGGCGGCGTCCTTCGGCTGGTTCGCCTACGCGCCCCTGAACAGCGCCTACTTCACCCCCGGCGCGGGCGGCGACCTGTGGGTGATGGGACTGGTGGTCTCGGGGGTGTCGACGACGCTGACGGCGGTGAACTTCGTCGCCACGATCCTGTCCCTGCGCGCGCCGGGCATGACGATGTTCCGGATGCCGATCTTCACCTGGAACGTGCTGTTCACCTCGATCCTGGTCCTGCCCGCGTTCCCGGTGCTCACCGCGGCGCTGCTGGTGCTGGAGGCGGACCGGAAGTTCGGGGCGCACGTCTTCGACGCGGCGAACGGGGGCGCGCTGCTGTGGCAGCACCTGTTCTGGTTCTTCGGGCATCCCGAGGTCTACATCGTGGCGCTGCCGTTCTTCGGGATCGTCTCGGAGATCCTGCCGGTGTTCTCCCGCAAGCCGCTGTTCGGCTATCTGCCGATGATCGGGGCCACGATCGCGATCACCATGCTGTCGGCGGTGGTGTGGGCGCACCACATGTTCGCGACCGGCGCGGTCCTGCTGCCGTTCTTCTCCGTCATGTCGTTCCTGATCGCGGTGCCCACCGGCATCAAGTTCTTCGCCTGGATCGGGACCATGGTCCACGGGTCCGTCTCGTTCGAGACGCCGATGCTGTGGTCGCTGGGGTTCCTGGTGTCGTTCCTGCTGGGCGGGCTGAGCGGGGTGCTGATCGCCTCGCCGCCGCTGGACTTCCATCTGACCGACACCTATTTCATCGTGGCGCATCTGCACTATGTGCTGTTCGGCACGGTGGTGTTCGCGATGTTCGCCGGGTTCTACTTCTGGTGGCCGAAGTTCACCGGGAAGATGCTGGACGAGCGGCTCGGCAGGCTGCACTTCTGGCTGCTGTTCCCGGCGTTCCAGCTGACGTTCCTGGTGCAGCACTGGCTCGGCGAGGCCGGTATGCCCCGCCGGTACGCGGACTATCTGCCCGAGGACGGCTTCACCCTGCTCAACACCCTGTCGTCGGCGGGCGCGTTCCTGCTCGGCATCTCCACCCTGCCGTTCCTCTACAACGTGTGGCGCACCGCCGCCAGAGGCGAGCGGGTCACCGTGGACGACCCCTGGGGGTGGGGCCGCGGCCTGGAGTGGGCGACATCCTGCCCGCCGCCGCGCCACAACTTCCTGGCGCTGCCCCGGATCCGCTCGGAGTCGCCCGCCTTCGACCTGCACCATCCGGAGGTCGTGCGCCGGGCCGAGGAGGAGGGCAGCCGGTGAGGGCGGAGGCGATGCTGTTCGGCGGGGTGGCGGTGTTCTTCGGCGGGTCCGCGGCACTGTACGGGGTGTGGTCGCGGGACGAGACGGGCACGGTCGCGCTGGTCGTCGCGTGCGCGATGGCCGCGCTGGTCGCGTTCTTCTGTCTGATCCAGTACCGGCGCCGGGGAGCGCGGGCGCAGGACCGCGGCGACGCGGACGTGGCGGACGGGGCCGGGCCGGTGGCGTTCTTCCCCGACGAGAGCCCGTGGCCGGTCCTGACCGCGCTCGGTTTCGCGATGACGGCGACCGGGGTGGTCTTCGGGCTGTGGCTGTTCCTCATCGGTCTGGGCGTTCTGGCGCGTGGGGTGTACGGGATGGTGTTCCAGTACGCGCGCCGGTGAGCGCTCTGCGCGGCGCGCCGGGCCGGAACGCGGCGACGGGCTCGCGCCCGCTCTCGTAGCCGCCGGTGACGCTCTGCCTGATCTCGCCCGTGGGCACGCCCTCGGCCAGCCGCTCGGTCTCGGCCGCCGTCAGGGCCCGGCACAGCCACCGGGTCAGCAGGAAGGCGAGGACCGGGGCCACGATCAGGGCGATGCGCAGCACCCAGGTGAGGCCGTTGACGGAGATGCGGAAGGTCTGGGCGACGATGTCGTTGCCGCCGGCCAGCAGCAGCACGCCGTAGAACACGGTGCCGGCCACGCCGAGCCCGGTGCGGACGGGCCGCTCCCGGGGACGGTCGCACAGATGCCGCTCGGTGCGCCCCTCCCCCGTCAGCCGCTGCTCCACGAACGGATAGGCGTACAGCACGGCGAACAGCGCTCCCGGCAGGACGACCGCCGGGAGCAGGACGTTCCACATGAGGGTGTGGCCCGCGAGGTTCGTCTCCCACGGCGGGACGAGCCGCAGCGCGCCCTCCAGGAAGCCGACGTACCAGTCGGGCTGGGAGCCGGTGGAGGCCTGGTCGGGGCGGTAGGGGCCGTAGTTCCAGACCGGGTTGACCTGGGCGAGGCCGGACAGGAGCACCAGCAGGCCGGTCACGGCGACGGCCAGGCCCCCGGAGGAGGCGGTGAACTGCGGGAAGAACGGCTTGCCGACGGCGTTGGCCTGGGTGCGGCCCGGACCGCGCCACTGGGTGTGCTTGAGATGCACCACCAGCATCAGATGTACGGCGACCAGGGCGAGGAGCGCTCCCGGGAGCAGCAGGACGTGCACCGGGTACAGACGGGTGACGATGTCGTGGGCCGGGTACGCGCCGCCGAACACGAAGAAGGCGACGTACGTGCCGACGACCGGGATCGACAGCATGATGCCCTGCGCGATACGCAGCCCGGTCCCGGAGAGCAGGTCGTCGGGGAGCGAGTAGCCGGCGAAGCCCTCGGCGAGCGAGAGCACGAACAGGGTGAGGCCGACGGCCCAGTTCAGCTCGCGGGGCCGGCGGAAGGCGCCGGTGAAGAAGATCCGCAGCAGGTGCACGCCGATCGCGGCGAGGAAGACCAGCGCGGCCCAGTGGTGGGTCTGCCGCATCAGCAGCCCGCCGCGTACGTCGAAGCTGATGTGCAGGGTGGAGTCGAAGGCGGCCGACATGCGCACTCCGCGCAGTGGCGCGTAGGGGCCCGCGTAGACGACCTCGCGCATCTCCGGCTGGAAGAACAGGGTCAGCCAGACCCCGGTCAGGATCAGCACCAGCAGGCTGTACAGGGCGAGTTCGCCGAGCAGGAAGGACCAGTGGTCGGGGAACGCCTTGCGCAGCAGCGAGCCGCCCCGGAGCGCGGGCAGCCGGGCGTCCACGGCGTCCACCAGCCGCGCGGCGCGGCGGCCGCCGGCAGGCCTCATGCGTCCCCGGGCTCCGCCGCCGCCCGGGCCACCTCGGCCTCGACGTCGGGGCGCGGCCGGCCGGTCTCCTTCGCGTAGTCGCTCACCGCGCTCTGCACATCCCGGGCCAGGTCCCGCCAGGCGCGCAGCGCGGTCTCGTAGGTGCCCGACTGGGCGCCGGTCATGCCCCGCTCGGCCGGCGGGCCGTAGGCGTCCCGCAGCTCCTCGACCGTGGCCTGGGCCGCGTCGGCCGCGCGCTGTTTCTGCACGAGTTCTTCGAAGGTGTGTGGCACACCGATCGACCCTAGGCACGGCTCGCACAGAATCCCTCCCCACCCTGCCGAGACGCCCCCGCGAACGCACCCGTGTGGCCGTCAGCGACCGGGTACGCGCCGCACGCGGTGGTCAGGGGGCGAGGACGAGGTCCGCCCACACCTGTTTGCCGCCGCTGACCGGGAGTGTCCCCCAGGCGGCCGACACGGCCTCCACCAGGATGATGCCCCGGCCGCCGGTGGCCTCCCAGCCGATGCTGGTGGGTTTGACGGGGCTGCGCGGGGAGGCGTCGGCGACGGCGAGCCGCAGCCGGTGGTTGACCAGGCTCATGTCGAGCCGGACCTGTCCGTCGGTGTGCACGAGCGCGTTGGTGACGAGTTCGGAGACCACCAGCAGCGCCGCGTCCATGGTGTCCGGCGGGACGCCCCAGGTGCGCAGGGTGCGCCGGGTGAAGCGGCGGGCGTGCCGGGCCGCCTCCGGTACCCGCCACACCGTCCAGCTCTCGCGCAGCGGGTGTACGGCCATGCCGTCGTAGCGCATCAGCAGCAGGGCGACGTCGTCACCGCGGTGGGCGCCGGTGAGCAGGGCGTCGGCGACGAGCCCGAGATGCGCGGGGTCGGCGGCGGCCAGCTCGGCGGCGAGCCGGTCCATGCCGACGTCGAGGTCGGCGTCCGGCGACTCCACCAGCCCGTCGGTGGTCAGCGCGAGCACCGTGCCGGGCAGCAGCCGCAGCGGGGTCATCGGGAAGTCGGCCTGACCGAGCACACCGAGCGGCGGCCCGCCCTCGGCGCGGACGATCTCGGCGGTGCCGTCCGGGTGGCGCAGCACGGGCTGCAGATGTCCGGCCCGCACCACCCAGGCGGTGCCCTGCTCCATGTCGGCGTCGACATAGGTGCAGGTGGCGAACAGGTCGGTCTCCATGTCCAGCAGCAGCCGGTTGGCGTGGGCCACGACGACGTCCGGCGGGTGGCCCTCGGCGGCGTAGGCGCGCAGCGCGGTGCGCATCTGGCCCATCAGGGTGGCGGCGCCCGCGTTGTGGCCCTGTACGTCGCCGATGACGAGGGCGACGTGGTGGTCGGCGAGCGGGATCACGTCGTACCAGTCGCCGCCGACCTCCAGACCGGCCGTGGTCGGCAGGTACCGGGCGACGGCGACCGCGCCGGGCAGCCGGGGCAGCCGGCGCGGCAGCAGGGTGCGCTGGAGCATGCCGACGAGTTCGTGCTCGGCGTCGAAGGCGTGGGCGCGCAGCAGGGCCTGGCCGGCGAGGCCCGCGCAGGCGGTGAGCAGGGCGCGTTCGTCGGCGCCGAAGTCGTGCGGCTGGTCCCAGCCGATCAGACAGGCGCCGGCCGTCCGGCCGCCGGCGGGCAGCGGCAGTACGGCGAGGCCGCCGGGGCCGACCTCGGCGAGGGCAGGTTCCAGCGCGCTGCCGGCCGGCCAGATCCGGGCGCGGCCCTCGCGCAGCGCGACGGCCAGCGTGGGCATGGCGCGCACCGGCGCGTCCGGCCATTCGGTGCGCCACTCGCTGCGCCACAGATCGGGCCAGGCCTCGGGTCCGGGCGGGTCGAGGACGGTGACGACCAGCCGGTCGTTCTCCAGCTCGGCGAGCGCGATCCGGTCGGCCTGCAGCGGCCCGCGCAACGCGGCGACGACGGCCTTGCCGACGTCCTTGACGGTGCCCGCGACGGCGAGCGCGGCGGCCAGGCGCTGCACCCGGGCCACGTCGGTGACGTCGGAGCGCAGGGTGGAGGCGTCGGCGACGGTGCCGACGAGCCGGGCGGCACGGCCCTCGCCGCCGGCCAGCAGCCGGCCACGCAGCCGCAGCCATTTGGGCGGTCCTGAGGGCTGCCGGACACGGAACTCCAGCTCGCGGTCGCCGATGGACATGTGATCGGCCTCGACGACGGACATCAGCGCGGGCAGGTCCTCGGGCACGGTGAGCGCGAGCAGGGTCTCGACCCGGCCGTCGAAGGCGTCCCGGCCGAGCCCGAACAGCCGCAGGATGTCGTCGCCGACCTCGACCCGGCCGCTGTCCATCGCCAGGCTGAAGCCGTCCGGCGCCGACTCACCACCCTCGCCGGTGGGTGCGGCCGGGGCGGGGACGGCGATCGCGCGCGCGATCAGCTCCAGGCAGGCCCGGTCGTCGGGCCCGAACCCGCCGGGATGCTCGCTGACCGCCAGCAGACAGCCGCCGCCCGCCGCGCCGAGCGGCAGCACGGCCACGGAGAAGTCCAGGGACGGGGTGCGCCGTGCCTCGGGGCAGCTGGCCAGCTCCGCAGGGCCCAGCCGGCGCGGGCTCCCGGTGCGGTGGACCTCGGCGACCGGGGACGTACCGGCGGCCGGATAGCCGTCGCGCAGGCCGTACAGGGTGCGGGGCAGGCCCGCCGACTCGGCGAGGCGCAGCTGGGCGGGGTCGTCGCCGGGCGTGTACACCCCGGCGAAGGCCGCTCCCGCGAACACCAGCGCCTGTTCCAGGACCCGGCGGAGCCGGTCCGGCGCGGCGGGTGTCGCGGTGAGTGTGTCCAGGGCGGCTTCGGCACGCTCCGGCGCCGTCCGCGTTCCGCTGGTCGCAGCGCCCTCACTCACCACGTTCGCCATTACAGCGCGTACGGGGCCGCCGCGCAGCCCCTGCGGACGCTCCGGATGCCCCGGGACGGCCGGTTCGTTCGAAAGGCGCCGAACGCATCTTGACCCATGCGTTCCGCACGGTCTCCTCGTGACAGTCGTGACTGTCCGCGACCACCCGGCTGCTGCCAGTGTCTTCTCCGTTCACACGACGAGGGGCGGGAGCCGCATGGACAAGCGGTACGAGGTGTACGCGCTCGCCGACGGGCATTTCTACGACACGCCCGACCGGCTCCCGGGGACGTCCGGTGAGGCGGCACCCCTGTTCGAGACGGCGCGGCGCACCGTACCCGAGGGCTGGCAGTCGGCGCGCTCCGGCGACTGGCTGACGCTGACCCCGCCTGCCGCCGACGGCGCGCCGCTCGACGCGCCGGCGCAGGGCTGGAAGATCCATTCCTCGGCGACCGCCACGAACGCCGAACAGATCGCGGGCATCGTGTGGGACTACTGCGTGCCGCGCCGCATCCCCTTCAAGTTCGTGCCCGGTCCGCATCTGCTGCATCTGCGCAACGCCAAGTACGCGGGCCGCGACGCCAGCGGCAAGTTCGTCACGCTCTACCCCGCAGACGAGGAGCAGCTGCACCGGACGCTGTGTGAGCTGGGCGCGCTGCTGGAGGGTTTCGAGGGCCCGTACATCCTGACGGATCTGCGCTGGCACGACGGCCCGCTCTACGTCCGCTACGGCGCCTTCGCCCGCCGGTACGTCGTCGACGAGCGCGGTTCCCTGGTGCTCGCGGTCACCGACGGCACGGGGCAGCTGGTGCCGGACCGGCGGACCCCGACCTTCCAGGTGCCCGAGTGGGTGACGCTGCCGGAGTTCCTGAGACCGCAGCTGGAGGCACGCAACACCACGACGGTCGGCGACCTGCCGTACCGCATCGAGAAGGCGCTGCACTTCTCCAACGGCGGCGGGGTGTACGCCGGCACCGACACGCGCGACGGGCGGCGGGTGGTGCTGAAGGAGGCGCGCCCGCACGCGGGGCTCGCCGGCGACGGCGCGGACGCGGTGGCCCGGCTGGAACGCGAGAAGGCGGCGCTGGAACGGGTCGCCGGCACCGGTGTGGTGCCCGAGGTACGGGACTGGTTCACGCTCGGCGAGCACCGCTTCCTGGTCATGGACCACCTGGCGGGCCGTCCGCTGAACTCCTTCTTCGCCGAACGGCATCCGCTGCTCACGCCCGACCCCGACCCGGCGCGGATCGCCGCGTACACGGCGTGGGCGCTGCGGATCAACGCGGCGGTGGAGCGGGCGGTGGCCGCGGTGCACGAGCGCGGGCTGGTCTTCAACGACCTGCACGTCTTCAACATCATGGTGGGCGAGGACGACGAGTCCGTCTTCCTGGTCGACTTCGAGGCCGCCGCCCCCGCCGCGGCGCACGCCCGGCAGACCGTCGCCCACCCCGGTTTCTTCGCCCCGCCGGACCGCCGCGGCACCGACGTCGACCGCTATGCGCTGGCCTGTCTGCGGATCGCCCTGTTCCTGCCGGTGACCACGCTGTTCGTGGTGGACCGCGGCAAGGCCGCACATCTCGCCGAGGTGATCGCCGAGCAGTTCCCGGACGTGCCGCGGGCCTTCCTGGACGAGGCGGTCGCGGAGATCACCCGGGACGCCGCGGGCGGACGCCGCAGCCGGCCGGCCCCGCCGGTGGTGCCCGGCGACTGGCCCTACAGCCGGGACTCGATGGTGAAGGCGATCCTCGCCTCCGCCACACCCGAACGCGACGACCGGCTCTTCCCCGGTGACATCGTCCAGTTCTCGGACGGCGGCGGACTCGGTCTCGCGCACGGCGCGGCCGGGGTGCTGTACGCGCTCGAAGCGGCCGGGGCGGGCCGCTACGACGAGGGCGAGCGCTGGCTGCTCGACCGCACCGCGCCGCCCCCGCCCGGCACCCCGCTCGGCCTGTACGACGGCCTCGCGGGCGTCGCCCTGGTGCTCGATCGACTCGGCCACCGGCAGCGGGCGTTGGACCTGGTCGACGGCATCCTGCGGGAGAACTGGCGCCGGCTCGCCTCCGACCTGCACGGCGGACTCGCCGGGCTGGGCCTGGTCCTCGGCCGGCTCGCGGACACGACCGGCGAGCCCGCCCTTGGGCAACACGCCGAAGAGGCCGCCGACATCCTCGTACGCCGGCTCGGCGAACCGGTCCCGGACACCCCGCGCCGGCGCGCCGGACTGCTGCGCGGCGCGAGCGGGCCCGCGCTGTTCCTCCTGCGGCGCTACGAGCAGACCGGCGACGACCGCTGTCTGCGGGCGGCGCGCGAGGCGCTCCGCCGGGACCTGGACCGCTGTGTCATCCAGGAGGCGGGCGGCGGCCTGGAGGTGGACGAGGGCCGGCGGACGCTGCCCTATCTCGGCGACGGCAGCGCGGGGATCGGGCTGGTCCTCGACGACTATCTGGCGCTCAGCGGCTGTCTGGCGCTCGGCGACAGCGACGCGGCGGCACACGCCGACAGCGTGGACTTCGAGCGCGCCCGGACCGGCATCCTGACCGCCGCCACCTCCCGCTTCTACGCCCATCCCGGCCTCTTCCAGGGCCGCGCCGGACTGATCCTGCACCTCGCCCGCAGCTCGGCGCCGGGCGCCGGGCGGGAGCGGCTGGAGCAGCAGATCGCCGGGCTCGGCTGGCTCGCGATGGACTACCAGGGCCAACTGGCCTTCCCCGGGCACCAGATGATGCGGCTGTCGATGGACCTCGCCACCGGCACGGCCGGCTGCCTGCTCGCGCTCGCCGCGGCCCGCGACGGCACCGGCACCGCGCATCTGCCCTTCCTCCCGCCGCCACCGGCGGCCCCCGCACGCGGCTCCGCAAGCTGACGGAGTCGTGACACAACCCCGTCCCCGAATCCAAGGGAAAGGACCACGACCATGGCACTTCTCGACCTGCAGGCGCTGGAGTCCGACGAGCACAACGGCGGCGGCGCGAGCACGGTGAGCCTGCTCTCCTGCGTCTCCACGGTGAGCGTTCTGCTCTGTCTCTGACGGGGCCGGTGAGTCCACGGCTCCGGACGGCACCCCCCGTGTGGGCGGGGCCGTCCGGAGCCTTCCCGCGTCCGTCCGACCCGAGCGAGGCCACCGCCGATGAACTCCCGCCCCGACAGCGCCGGTTCGGTGTCCGGCCGGGCCCTGTCCCTCGCCTCGGCGCACGGCAGCGCCGCCCGCTGTGCGGCGCTGTGCGCCGTGAGCACGGCCGCCACGGCGGCCGGGCTGCTGCTGCCCGCCCTGCTCGGCCACACCCTGGACCTGCTGCTGAACCGCGCCCCGGCCGCCCGCTGGGTCGCCGGCTGTGCCGGCCTCGTCCTGCTGCTGGCCCTGCTGGACGGCTGCGCGGGCGTGCTCACCGGGCTCTGTGACGCACAGGCCACCGCGGGGCTGCGCCGCCGCCTCACCGGGCATGTGCTGGCGCTGGGGCCGCGTGCGGGGGCCCGGTTCGGCGCCGGGGACCTGGTGGCGCGGCTGGTCGGCAACGCCGCGCAGGCCGGGACGGCGCCGGGGGCGCTGGCCGCGCTGCTCGCCGCGCTCGCCGGGCCGGTCGGGGGTGTGGTGGCGCTCGGTCTCCTCGACCCGTGGCTGGCGGCCGTGTTCCTCGCCGGAGCGCCGGTCCTGGCGCTGCTGCTGCGCGCCTTCGCCCGGGACACCTCGGCGTGCGTGGCCGAATATCAGCGGGTGCAGGGCCGGATCGCCGGCGCGCTGGCGGAGGCGGTCGGCGGTTTCCGTACGATCCGGGCCGCGGGCGCCGAGGACCGGGAGACCGACCGGATCCTTGGGCCGCTGCCCGAACTGTCGCGCGCCGGGCACCGTATGTGGCGGGTGCAGGGCCGGGCCGCCGCGCAGGCCGTCACCGTGGCACCGCTGCTGAACCTGGGTGTGCTGGCGGTGGCCGGACTGCTGCTGGCCCGGCATCGCCTGTCGGTGGGCGATGTGCTGGCCGCCTCCCGGTACGCGGTGCTCGCCACGGGCATCGGCGCGCTCGTCGGGCAGCTGGCCGCGCTGGGCCGGGCCCGCGCGGCGGCGGGCCGGCTCGCCGAGGTGCTCGCCGAGCCGGCGCCCGGACACGGCACCGGTGGGCTGCCGCCCGGCAACGGCCTGCTGCAGCTGCGGGCGGTCACCGCACGGCGCGGCGGTCGCACCGTGCTGGACGGGGTCGACCTGACCGTCCCGGGCGGCACCACGCTGGCGGTCGTCGGCCGTTCCGGCGCCGGCAAGTCCCTCCTCGCCCAGCTCGCCGGCCGGCTCGCCGACCCCGACGCGGGTGAGGTCCTCCTCGACGGCGTCCCGCTGCGCGGCCTCGCCCACGCCGAGCTGCGCCGTGCCGTCGCCTATGCCTTCGAGCGCCCCGCCCTGCCGGGTACGACCATCGAGGACACCATCGCCTTCGGGCTCACGGCCGCCACACCGGACGCGGTCCGCGCCGCCGCCCGGCGCGCCCACGCCGACGACTTCGTACGCCGCCTCCCCGACGGCTACGCCACCCGCACCGCCGAGGCGCCCCGCTCCGGCGGCGAGTCCCAGCGTCTCGGCCTCGCCCGCGCCTTCGCCCACGGCGGCCGGCTGCTGATCCTCGACGACGCCCTGTCCAGTCTCGACACGGTCACCGAACACCGGATCACCGAGACCCTGCTGACCGCCGACACGGACCGCACCCGTCTGCTGATCGCCCACCGCGCGGCGACCGCGGCCCGCGCGGACCGGGTCGCCTGGCTGGACTCCGGCCGCGTCAGGGCGGTCGCCACGCATCAGGAGCTGTGGCGGGAGGCGGAGTACCGGGCGGTGTTCGGCGACGCGGAGGGGGCCACGAGCGACCTCGGGGCCGCCACCGGATCCGGGACGGAGGCGCGGGACTGATGCAGCGACCGACGGGAGGCAGGGCGGCGGGGGTGCCGCTGTGGCGGTGGGTGAGCGGGTTCCTGCGGGAGCGGTGGCGGGTGCTGCTGCGGCTCGGCGTGTGGTCCGTGCTGGAGGCGGGACAGACCTTCGTCGTCGGATATGCCCTGGCGCGGGCCCTGGACGCCGGGTTCCTGGCCGGGAACGCGCGGACCGGTCTGCTGTGGCTGGGGGCCGCGGGGGCGGCCGTGTGCGCCGGGGCCTACGGGACCGGGCGGGTGTACGGCGTCGTCGCCGCGCTGGTCGAGCCGGCCCGGGACCGGCTGGTGCGGACGGTGGTCGCGCGCGGGGTGCGGGAGGCGGACGCGGGTGCGCTGTCCGGCCTCACCCAGCAGGTGGAGATCGCCCGGGACACGCTCGCCGGTGTGGTGATGGTGACCCGTTCGTTCCTGTTCACCGCTGCCGGCGCCCTGATCGGCCTGTTCTCGCTGGACCCGCTGCTGCTCGTGGTCGTCCTGCCGCCGCTGCTCGCCGGGGTGGCCCTGTTCGCCGTGACGCTGCGGCCGCTGGCCCGCCGGCAGGAGGCGTTCCTCGCCGCCGACGAGGCGCTGGCCCAGGAACTGGGCGGGGTGCTGGAGGCGTTGCGGGACATCACCGCGTCCGGCGCCGAGGAGCGCGTCGCCGGCTCCGTCGGGCGGCGCACCGACGCGGAACTGCGGACCGCCCGCGCCCTGGCCCGCTGGAGCGCGGCCCGGGTGGCCGCCCTGGCGGTGGGCGGCGAGCTCCCGGCGGTGCTGCTGCTGGTCGCCGCGCCCTGGCTGCTCGGCCACGGTGTCACCCCGGGCGCCCTGGTCGGCGCGCTCGCCTACGTCACCCAGTCCCTCCTTCCGGCCCTGCACAACCTCGTCCACGGCCTGGGCACCAGCGGCTCCCGCCTGACGGTCGTACTGCGCCGGCTGACCCGCTCCGACTCCCGGCACCGGGAACAGCGACCGCCCCGGGGGGACGGGGAGCCGCGCCGTCGGCCGCACACCGCCCGCACCCGCCCGACGACCGCACCCCCCTCTCCCCCACCCGCCCTCTCCCTCACCTCGGTCACCTTCACCTACGGCCCCGGCGGCGAACCCGTCCTCGACGGCCTCGGCCTCACCCTCCCCCAAGGCGAGCACCTGGCCGTCGTAGGCCCCAGCGGGATCGGGAAGTCGACGCTCACCGGCCTGGTGGCCGGCCTGCTCACCCCTCAGCGCGGCACCGTCCTCGTGCACGGCCGCCCCGCCCCCGCGCCGGGGGCAACCGTGCTGATCCCGCAGGAGGCCTACGTCCACACCGGCACCCTGGCCGAGAACCTGGCCCTCTTCCGTGACGCTCCCGTCCCGGAGCCCGAGCTGCTGGCGGCCGCGGACGCGGTCGGGCTGACCCCGCTGCTGACCGCACTGGGCGGACCCGGCGCCACGGTGTCCCCGGCGGAGCTGTCCGCGGGCGAGCGGCAGCTGATCGCGCTGACCCGCGCCTATCTCTGCGCGGCCCCGCTGGCACTGCTGGACGAAGCGACCTGCCATCTCGACCCGGAGGCGGAAGCGCGCGCCGAGCGGGCCTTCGCGGCGCGTCCGGGCGGCACGCTGATCGTCGTCGCGCACCGCATCAGCTCAGCCCGGCGCGCCGGGCTGATCCTCGTCATGGACGGTGCCCGCACCACCTGTGGCACCCACGCCGAGCTGCTGCGCTCCTCGGCCCTGTACCGGGACCTGGCCGGCGCCTGGACACCCCGCCCGGCACCACTGCCCCGCTAGGGCCTGTCGTCAGGTCGCCTCACGTGTCCCTCGCCGCTCACACCCACCCCTCGCCCCGCGATATGCGGATCGCGTCGACGCGGTTGCGGGCGCCGGTCTTGCGGGTGATCGACGCCATGTAGTTGCGGACGGTGCCATGGGACAGATGCAGGCTGCCGGCGATCTCCGCGATGGACGCGCCCGCGGCCGCCAGGGACAGCACGCTCAGCTCGCGCCGGGTCAGCGGCATCTGGGCCGCCTTGAGGAACCCGAAGCCCAGCGACGCATCGACGAAACGTTCCCTCTTGGCGCCCGACCGAATGGCCCGCACCAGCCGGTCCGGCGATCCGGCCTTGTCGACGAAGCCGAGCGCACCCGCCTCCGCGGCCCGCTTGAGCAGGCCCGGCCGGTTCACCTGGGCCAGTACCACAAGCGCCGGCGGCCTGCCGCCGGTACCGGGCGGGCACAGATCGCCGAGCGGCGGCATCCCCTGGCCCTCGGCCCAGTCGAGGTCCGCCGCGCACACGTCCGGGCACGACGACCGCACCCGGGCGTCGGCATCCCGCCACGGCGTGTGGTCCACACACAGTCCCGGTTCTCCGCGCAGCCACTCCGCCAGGACCGATCTCATCAGACACGCGTCGTGCACCAGTAACACCCTGATCACTGCCCCGCCCCCTCGCATGGTCCCCCACGCCTGTTCCACGTCCTCGCCCACGCCGGCCCGGTCCGCGCCCTCGGCGCCCCTCGGCACCCCTCGCGGCCCGCCGCGTTCCGCACCCAAAGCGCGTGCCCATTCTTGGGTGCGGACACCGTCTGCGGGCGCGGAGATCCGGCCATCAGGGTGCGCGGGGGCGCACGCGAGGCGCCCGTACGCCGCCCACGCATCCGTTTCCCGGGCATGGCGCGGGCCGACGCGGGTACCGGGAGGGCGTCCCGCCAGGTGGGGCCGGGCGCCCGGAGCGGACCGCTCGCCGTGCGCGGCGCGCTCCCACGAGGGAATGTTGTGCCCAGGATGCGCGACGCGGCCGGGCGAGGAGGTGGTCGCCGTGTCCGACGGGCCGGGACCGGAACCCGCACCGGTGGCCGACAGGGCACCCCCCGCCCTGCCGACGCTGTCGCTGGCGCTGGTCGCGATGATGCACGAGGTGCACGCGCACTCCGGCGCGGTGTATCTGCTCAGGTCCGACGAACCGGTCCTGGAGATGGCCGTGCACGCCGGCATGCCCCGGGCGTTCGCGGCACCGTGGGAGCGGGTCGGGCTCAGCGCCCCGATCCCGGTCGCCGACGCGGCACGCGAGCGGCGGCTGGTGTGGGTGGGCGGCGAGGAGGCGATGGCCCGCTGCTATCCGCGGATCGCGGTGGTGCTGCCCTACCCGTTCGCGCTGGCCGCGCTGCCCGTGGCGACGGAGCAGCGGGTGTACGGCGCGGTGTTCGTGACCTGGCCCGGCGCGCATCCGCCGGAGCTGTCCGACGCGGAGCGCGACCAGCTGTGGGCGGCCTGCGACCGGCTCGCGCTGCGGCTGGAGCGGGGCGCGTGGGAGGAGGGGCCCCTCTCCGGGCACGAGGGCGACATGGTCGCGACCCCGCTGGGCGGTGTGGCCGACACGCTGGGCTCGGTGGAGGCGGCGCGGATGGTGTCCCGGCTGCCGTACGGGCTGGTGTCGCTGGATCTGCACGGCCGGATCGGGTTCGTCAACGCGGCCGCCGCCGAGCTGCTCGGCCGGCCCGCCCGGGAGCTGCTCGGCACCCAGCCGTGGGTGTCGGTGCCCTGGCTGAACGACCCGATGTACGAGGACCGTTACCGGGGCGCGCTGCTCAGCCAGCAGATGACGTCGTTCGTGGCGCTGCGCCCGCCCGGCGAGTGGCTGTCGTTCCGGATGTATCCGAGTACGACCGGGCTGAGCATGCGGATCAGCCGGGCGCGGGCGGTGGCCGAGATCGCGCGCGGGGCGCGGCAGCCGGACGTGGCCCCGTCCCGGCTGGTGACCATCTCGCAGGTGCTGGGGCTCGCGGGCGCGCTGACCGAGGCGGTCGGGGTGCGGGACGTGGTGCAGCTGGTCTGGGACGAGGTGGCCGCGGCGGTCGGCAGCCAGGCGATGGTGATCCTCGGCACGCAGGGCGGACGGCTGCATGTGCTGGGGCATCGCGGGTACGCCGATCCGCACACCGTGGAGCGGTTCCACGGGCTGGCGCTGAGCGAGCGGACCCCCGGCACCCATGCGCTCAACAGCGGGGTGCCGGCGTTCTTCGACTCCCGGGACGAGCTGGAACGGCTGTATCCGAGCCGGAACGAGAGCCCGGACGGCTTCGCGGCCTGGGCGTATCTGCCGCTGATCGCGTCGGGGCGGCCGGTGGGCACCTGTGTGCTGGCCTACGCCGAGCCGCATGTGTTCCCGGCGGACGAGCGGGCCGTGCTGACGTCCCTCGGCGGGCTGATCGCGCAGGCGCTGGAGCGGGCCCAGCTCTACGACGCCAAGCACCGGCTCGCGCACGGGCTCCAGCAGGCCCTGCTGCCGCACTCCCTGGCGCCGCCGCCCGGCATCGAGGCGGCCGCCCGCTATCTGCCGGCCACCCATGGCATGGACATCGGCGGCGACTTCTACGACCTGGTGCCGACACTGCCGCTGACGGCGGCGGTGATCGGGGACGTCCAGGGCCACAATGTGACCGCGGCGGGCCTGATGGGGCAGATCCGCACCGGAGTACGGGCCTACACCACCGTCGGGCAGGCGCCGCACGAGGTGATGCGCAGCACCAACCGGCTGCTGATCGACCTCGGCACCGAGCTGTTCGCGAGCTGTCTGTATCTGCGGCTGGACCCGGCGCGCGGGCGGGCCGTCATGGCGCGGGCGGGACATCCGCCGCCGCTGCTGAGACGACCGGACGGCCGGGTCCGGGTGCTGGACCTGGCGGGCGGGCCGCTGCTCGGGATCGACGCGGGTGCGGTGTATCCGACGACCGAGGTGTCCCTCGCGCCCGGATCGGTCCTCGTCCTGTACACCGACGGGCTGGTGGAGGCGCCCCGCATCGACATCGAGGACGCGCTGGTCGGCCTCGGCGGGCTGCTGTCGGAGATCGGCGACCAGCCGTTGGAGCGGCTGGCGGACGAACTCGTCCGGCACAGCGCGGCGGCACAGGAGCGGGTGGACGATGTGGCGGTGCTGCTGCTGCGGGCGCGTGAGCCCGCCTGACGGAGTGCGGCCGGCGGGCGTGTGAGCCCGCCTGACGGGGTGCGGCCGCCCGGGTGACGGCCGTCGCGCGACGGTCCGGCCCTCCCGCCGGAGAGCCGGACCGTGACCCCGCCGGCCGCAACCGCGGGTGAGGCCGGCCGGGGAGTCGCGAAGGCTCAGTTCGAGCCGGTCAGGGACGAGCCGTCGTTCGCGGAGCCGCTGCCGGACGACGGGTCGCCGCCGCTGCCTGCCGGGTCGCTCGCGCCGGCTCCGGTGCCGGACTGGTCACCGGCGCCGGAGGGGTCGCTCGCCGAAGCGGACGGGTCGGCGGAGCCGCCGATCTGGTCGCCGCCCGCGCCGGACTGGTCACCGGCGCCGGAGGGGTCGCTCGCGGAGGCCGACGGGGCGGCGGAGCCGGACTGGCCGCCCGCGCCGTTGCCGCCGCTGCCTCCATTGCCTCCGTTGCCGAGGGTGGCGCCGGTGGCCTGCAGAGCGGCGGTGACCGGCTGGAAGAACGTCTCGCCGCCGCTGGTGCAGTCGCCGCTGCCGCCGGAGGTGAGGCCGACGGCGCTGCCGTCCTGGGTGAACAGGGAGCCGCCGCTGTCGCCGGCCTCGGCGCAGACGTTGGTCTGGATGAGGCCGTTGACGGTGTCGGTGCCGCCGGGGTTGGTCTCGCTCTGGAAGTTGACGGTGGCGTCGAGGCCGGTGACCTGCCCGTTGTGCAGACCGGTGGTGGAGCCCATGCGGAACACGGTCTCGCCGACGGTGGCGTCCGCGGCCTGGGTGATCTGCACGGTCTGGCCGTTGCCGGCGTTGACCTCGCTGGGCGCCTGGGTGTTGGGGTCGGTGTACTTGACGAGCGAGAAGTCGTTGCCGGGGAACTTGGCCTGGTCGACGGAGGCGATGGGCTGGCCGTTCTGGGAGTCGGACCAGTCCTTGGCGGCGACCCCGCAGTGACCGGCCGTCAGGAAGGCGGGGCTGCCGTCGGAGGCGGTGACGTTGAAGCCGAGCGAGCAGCGCACGCCGCCCGCTTGCGTTTGGGAGAAGATGGCGTCGCCGCCCGAGACGAAGGTCTTGAAGCTGCCGGCCGACTTCTTCAGGGTCGCCATGCCGGTGCCGAGGCTCTGCACGGTCGACTGCAGTCTGTTCCACTTGGCGCCGGTGACGGTGGAGTCGGCGGTGACGAGGACCTTGTCGGTGCGCGGGTCGACGGCCCAGGAGGTGCCGGGGATCGTCGCCTTGGTCTTCAGCGTGCCGGCCGCGGCCTTGAGGGCGCGGGTGCTGTTCTGCACCTCGCGCACGACAGCGCCCGCGTTCTTGGCCTGGGCGATCGCATTCTGGTCGCCGTCGGCCGCATTGACGACGAGTTGCTGCTTGGCGCTGTCGTAGTACGACCCGGCGAAGGCGTCACCGAGGATCTTCTGGACCTGGGCGGCGACACCGGAGGCCTGGGTGGCCTTGAGCGTCTTGACGCCGCCGGTCCCCGCCGCGTTCATGTCGTTCTTGTCCTGCGAGGCGTTGGCGTTCGGCAGCAGGAGTGCCGCCGCTCCGAGCGCCGCGACACCGCCCACCGCTATCGCGGCCTTGCGCTTGGGCATTCGCTTGTGACTCAACTTCTTGACCTCCTGGGGACGAGGGGCTGCCGCTGACGGGCAGTGCGTTTCCGGGGCGCCTGGATGGCCGTAGGTACGCACCCGCCGCGTGGTGCGTTCAATTCCGTTTCCGGGCGGCCCCGCCGGGCGGGCGAATCGGTCAGGCCACGCGTGTCGCGCGGGGCGGCCGGGAACTGTCCCCCCTATGACGATGACTCCCGCCGAGGCCGACAAGATCCTGTCCGCCAACTTCGCCCCCTGGGTGCTCGATCTCGCGCTGCGGGTGGAGGCCGTGGGCGAGGACCGGGCCGTCTTGCTGCTGCCGTGGTCACAGCGGTTGGCCCGGGAGGGCGGCGGGCTGTCGGGGCAGGCGCTGATGGCGGCCGCCGACACGGCCACGGTGATCGCGGTGTCCGCCGCGCGGGGCGGCTTCGTGCCGATGACGACGGTGCAGCAGTCGACGTCGTTCCAGCGCGCGGTGACCGGCGCGGATGTCCGGATCGAAGCGGTCCTGACGAAACTCGGCCGGCGTACGGCGTTCGCCGACATCACCCTGAGCGACACCGGCTCGGGGGCGCTCGCGGCCCGGGCGAGCACGGTCTATGCGATTCTGGGCTGACACGGAACGCTACCGATCAGTAACGGTCCGTTCCCGGCACGATGCGGAATCTCTGCTTCAGGGAATCTGCACATTGAATACTCAACCAAGTCACTGTCGACCGAGGATCTGCACAATCGCGCGCCCCCCGGCACTCCTTTGGCGAGGAGTGCCGGATTCGCCGCCCGGCGGGCAAGGGGCCGGACGCGCCGATGCCGTGCCGCATGTGAAGGAGTCGCCGACGTGACGTGCGCACGCCTGCACGGATGCCTCCTTTCCTGAGCCAAGTGCCCAGGTGAGAGGCCTGGTTGATTGGAAGCCCGCCCCGGCTGCGTGCTTTGATCCATCGCACCGCGGGGGTCGCGCCGGGCTCCCGGAGACGGGGCCCGGCGCCCGCGGTCGGCGGCCGTCCGTCTGTCCCCAGAGGGGGCCGCTCCCCCCTTGTGAAATATCCATTAGGAAGGGAAGTTCCATCATGAACTCCACCCCCCAGGTTGAGACCGTCGAGATCTCGGACGCCGAGCTGGACAACGTCTCCGGCGGTCTGTCCGTGAACGCCCTCAACACCGTGACCGGCGCCGTCAACGGCATCGCCCCGGTTTCCGGCCTGGTCAACACCGCTGTCGGCACCGTCGAGGGTGTCACCGGTCTGAACGTTCAGCCGGTCACCGACCTGGTCGCCGGTCTCTGATCGCGGCTTGTCGCACACGGAAGTCCCGGAGTCGTATCCCGACTCCGGGGCTCTCGGATGCCCAGAAACACCAGCGTCTCTCCCACAGGTGAGGGAAGTTCCGTGCAGTTCCGCCAACAGGCCCTCGCCAAGCTCCAGTCACCGGAAGAGCTGGACCTCCCGGTGCGTCTGGCCCGCCCCCAGGGCTGGCTCGCCCTGGGCGTCACCGTCGTCGTCATGGCGGCGGCCTCCGTCTGGGCGGTGACCGGTTCGGTCGCCTCCACCGTGGGCGCACCGGCCATCCTCACCCACGGGCAGGGCAGCTATCTGCTGCAGAGCCCGGTGTCCGGCCAGGTCACGGCCGTCCTCGCCCGGCAGGGCGAACAGCTGCGCGCCGACGCTCCCGTGCTCAAGGTCCGTACCGCTCAAGGCGATTCGGTGGTCCGCACGGTCGCCGCGGGCCGCGTGACCGCGCTCGCCGCCACGATCGGGCAGATCATCCAGACGGGCACCGACGTCGCCTCCGTGGAGAAGGTCGCCAACGCCTCCGATCCGCTGTACGCGACCGTGTATGTGCCCGCCGAGAACGCCGCCGACATCCCGGCGCACGCCTCCGTCGACCTCACCGTCTCCTCGGTACCGACACAGACGTACGGGGTGCTGCGCGGCCGGGTGAAGTCGGTGGACCGCACCGCGCAGTCCGCGCAGTCGATCTCCGCGTTCCTCGGCGACAGCCAGCTCGGCGAGCAGTTCACCCACAAGGGCCGACCGGTCGCCGTACTCGTCGCGCTCGACCCGTCGAGGACGACGAAGAGCGGCTACCGCTGGTCCACCAGCGACGGACCGCCCTTCCGGCTCGACTCCATGACGCTCGCCTCCGGTTCGATCAAGCTGGCCGACCAGCACCCCGTCGATTGGCTGCTCCCGTGACCGCCCAGACCGAAGGCACCCGGGGTACCCACGGCCGCAGACGCGCGGCGCCCGCCAAACGGCCGGTCCCCAAGCCCCGCGGCGGCACGGTCCGTACCCCCACCGTCCTGCAGATGGAGGCCGTCGAGTGCGGCGCCGCCTCCCTCGCCATGGTCCTCGGCCACTACGGCCGGCACATCCCGCTGGAGGAGCTGCGCATCGCCTGCGGTGTCTCCCGCGACGGCTCACGCGCCTCCAACCTGCTGAAGGCGGCCCGCAGTTACGGGCTGACCGCCAAGGGCATGCAGATGGACCTGGCCGCCCTCGCCGAGGTGCGGGCACCGGCCATCCTGTTCTGGGAGTTCAACCACTACGTCGTCTACGACGGCATGGGCCGCCGCTTCGGCCGGCGCGGCGTCTACATCAACGACCCCGCCAAGGGCCGACGGTTCGTGCCGATGGAGGAGTTCGACGGCAGCTTCACCGGTGTGGTGCTGGTGCTGGAGCCGGGCGACGGCTTCACCAAGGGCGGCCGCAGACCGGGCGTGCTCGGCGCGATGCCGGCCCGGCTGCGCGGCACCGCCGGCACCCTGCCCGCCGCCGTCCTGGCCAGCCTGCTGCTGGTCGCGGTCGGCGCCGCCGTGCCCGCGCTCAGCCGCACCTACATCGACAAGTTCCTCATCGGCGGCCAGACCTCGCTGCTGGGTGTGCTGTTCGCCTCGATGGGCACCTGTGTGCTGCTCACCCTGGTGCTGACCTGGCTCCAGCAGGCCAACCTGCTGCACGGCCGGATCATCTCCTCCACCCTCTCCAGCGCCCGCTTCCTGCGCCATCTGCTGCGGCTGCCGGTGACGTTCTTCGCCCAGCGCTCCCCCGCCGACCTGGTGCAACGGCTGCAGTCCAACGACCAGGTCGCCGAGACTTTGGCCCGCGACCTCGCGGCGGCGGGCGTGGACGCGATCGTCGTCGTGCTGTACGCCGTGCTGCTCTACACCTACGACCCGCAGCTCACCTTCGTCGGCATCGGCGTGGCCCTGCTCAACGTGGTCGCCATGCGGCTGGTCGTCAAGCTGCGCGCGACCCGTACGGCGAAGCTGCGCGCGGACACGGCACGGCTGACGAACACCTCGTACACCGGTCTTCAGCTGATCGAGACGATGAAGGCGACCGGCGGTGAGGACGGCTACTTCCGCAAGTGGGCCGGGCAGCACGCCACCACCCTGGAGGAGCAGCAGCGGCTCGGGGTGCCGAGCGCCTGGCTCGGGGTGGTCGCGCCGACCCTCGCCACGTTCAACAGCGCGCTGATCCTGTGGATCGGCGGCCTGCGCGCCGTCGAGGGCCATATCTCGGTCGGTCTGCTGGTCGCCTTCCAGGCGCTGGTCACCCGCTTCACCGCGCCGCTGACCCGGCTGAACGGCGTGGCGGGCCGCATCCAGGACTTCGCGGCCGACGTGGCCCGGCTGAAGGACGTGGAGAACTTCCAGGCCGACCCGCTCTACGCCCGCCCGGGCGGCGGCGATTCCACCCGCCGGCTGCACGGGCACGTCGAACTGGAGAACGTCACCTTCGGCTACAGCCCGCTGGACAAGCCGCTGCTCACCGGCTTCGACCTGACCGTGGGTCCCGGGCAGCAGGTGGCGCTGGTGGGCGGCTCCGGCAGCGGCAAGTCGACGGTGTCCCGGCTGATCTCGGGCCTGTACACACCGTGGGACGGGGTGATCCGCATCGACGACCGCCGTCTGGAGGACATTCCGCGCGGCGCGCTCGCCGCCTCCGTCTCCTTCGTCGACCAGGACGTGTTCCTCTTCGAGGGCTCGGTCCGGGACAACGTGGCCCTGTGGGATCCCTCGATCCCGGACGAGGCCGTGGTGGAGGCGCTGAAGGACGCGGCCCTGTACGACGTGGTGATGCGCCGGCCCGGCGGCATCCACAGCAAGGTCGAGCAGGACGGCCACAACTTCTCCGGCGGCCAGCGCCAGCGCCTGGAGATCGCGCGGGCGCTGGTGCGCCGGCCGAGCATCCTGGTGCTGGACGAGGTGACCAGCGCGCTGGACGCGGAGACCGAACTGGTCGTGATGGACAACCTGCGCCGGCGCGGCTGCGCCTGTGTGGTGATCGCGCACCGGCTGAGCACCGTCCGCGACAGCGACGAGATCGTGGTGCTCCAGCACGGCACGGTCGTCGAGCGCGGACGGCACGAGGAGCTGGTGGCGCACGGTGGTGCGTACGCCGCGCTGGTCAGGGAGCGATGAGATGACGACTGTGCAGGAGGGGTACGACGGCGACCTCGTCCTCGGCGCGCTCGGCTCGCTGGGCACGCGCGTGGACTGCGCCGGTTTCAACCGCCTGGACCTCGAAGGCCCGCAGGTGCTGTGGCTGGTCGCGGCCGGCGCCCTGGACCTGTTCGCGGTGGACGCCGTCCAGCAGGGCCACTGGCACCACCTGGGCCGGCTGGAGGCGGGCGCGCTGCTGCTCGGCCCGGTCGCCGGCCCCCAGCACACCCTGGTGGCCCGCCCGGTGCGGGACTGCGTGGTGCACCGGATCGACCTGCGCGAGCTGTACCAGCCCGCCCACACCCAGACCTGGTCGTACGACGAGTACGGCAACCCCCAGTACGTACCGCCCGCCACCAGCCCGCTGGAGTACGCGGTCGCCCTCGGCGTCGGCCGCGGCCTGTCCGTCCTGTTCCAGGCCCCCATGGCCGAGGAGCGGGCCGCCACGCATGGGGGTCCCCCCGCGCGAGCTCATTCGAGCATGGGGGAGGACGACGACGTGTTCTGGATGCAGGTGCCGCCGGGCAGCGTCCAGTACGGCTCGCTGTACGGCGCGGAGGCCGCCGCCGATCTGCTGATGGACCCGGCGCTGTGGCAGTCCATGGTCGATCAGCAGTACCGGCTGCTGACCGCGCTGGACCGATGGATCGAGCAGCTGGAACGCACCCACGAGAACCGCGCGGCCGCTGGCATCAAGGCCGGTGAGGCCGTGCGCGCCCAGGCCGACCGGACCCTGCTGGCCTCCATCGGCAAGCGCTCGGACCGCCGGACCACGACCGCCGACGCCGACGCCGGCTACGCGGCCTGCAAGCTGGTCGCCGAGGCGGCCGGGATCACCCTGGCGGAGCCCGCGCAGAGCGGCACCGAGAGCGAACGCCTCGACCCGGTCGAACGCGTGGCGCTCGCCTCCCGGGTACGCACCCGGGCCGTACGGCTGCAGGGGCGCTGGTGGCGGGAGAACGTGGGCCCGCTGGTCGGGCACCGGGCGCTGTCCGGGGCACCGGTCGCGCTGCTGTGGCGGCGCGGCGGGTATGTCGCCGTACACCCCGGGACGGGGCGCGAGACACCGATCGAGAAGGCGAACGCGGAGGAGTTCGAGCCACGGGCGGTCATGTTCTACCGGCCGCTGCCCGACAAGGCGCTCTCGCCGCTCGGACTGCTCCGGTTCAGCCTGTCCGGCACCCGCGGCGACCTGGTCGCCCTGCTGCTGGCGGGCCTGGTCACGGTGGTCATCGGCGCGCTCGTGCCGGTCGCCACGGGCAAGGTGCTCGGCGAGTTCGTGCCGAGGGCGCAGGAGGGCCTGATCGTCCAGGTGTGCCTGGCCGTGATGGTGAGCGGGGTGGTGGCGGCGGCCTTCACGCTGCTGGAGAACCTGTCCATCCTGCGCCTGGAGGGCCGGATCGAGGCCGCGCTGCAGCCCGCCGTGTGGGACCGGCTGCTCAGACTGCCCACCCGGTTCTTCACCCAGCGCTCCACCGGTGAACTCGCCAGCGCCGCCATGGGCATCAGCGCGATCCGCCGGCTGCTGGCGGGCGTCGGACCGGTGGTCGCGCAGTCCGTGACGGTCGGCGCGATGAACCTCGGCCTGCTGTTCTGGTACAGCCCCTCGATGGCCACGGCGGCCATCGGCATGCTCGTCGTGATCGCGGCGGTGTTCCTGGGACTCGGGCTGTGGCAGGTGCGCTGGCAGCGGAAGCTGACGGTGCTCGGCAACAAGCTGAACAACCGGGCCTTCCAGACCCTGCGCGGGCTGCCCAAGCTGCGGGTGGCGGCGGCCGAGAACTACGCCTACGCGGCCTGGGCACGCGAGTTCGCGCACAGCCGGGAGCTGCAGCAGAAGGTCGGCCGGATCAAGAACCTCACCACGGTGCTCGGCGGAATCTATCTGCCCGTGTGCACGCTGCTGATGTTCATGCTGCTCGCGGGCCCGGCGAGGGGCGCGATGTCGGCGGCCGACTTCCTCACCTTCAACACCTCGGTGACGATGGTGCTGACCTCGGTCACCCAGCTGACCGGCTCCTTCGTCTCGGCGGTGGCCGCGCTGCCGCTGTTCGAGGAGATCAAGCCGGTCTTCGAGGCGACGCCCGAGGTGCGCACGTCCAGCACCCGGCCGGGCCCGCTGTCGGGTGCGATCGAGGCCCGCCGGCTCTCCTTCCGGTACGCCGACGACGGTCCGCTCGTCCTGGACGACGTGTCCTTCGCCATCCGGCCGGGCGAGTTCGTCGCGGTGGTCGGGCCGAGCGGCTGCGGCAAGTCCACGCTGCTCAGACTGCTCATCGGCTTCGACAAGCCGGTCTCCGGCAGTGTCCTGTACGACGGCCAGGACCTCGCGGCGCTCGACCAGTCGGCCGTCCGCCGCCAGTGCGGAGTGGTACTCCAGCACGCGCAGCCGTTCACCGGCTCCATCCTTGACGTCATCTGCGGCACCGAGCCGTACACGCCGGAGGAGGCGATGGCGGCGGCCGAGATGGCGGGGCTCGCGGAGGACATCAAGCGGATGCCGATGGGCCTGCACACGATCGTGGCCGGCAACGGGGCGATCTCCGGCGGTCAGCGCCAGCGTCTGATGATCGCCCAGGCCCTGATCCGGCGCCCGCGCATCCTGTTCTTCGACGAGGCCACCAGCGCCCTGGACAACGACACCCAGCGCATCGTCATCGACAGCACACGCAAGCTGAACGCCACCCGCGTCGTCATCGCGCACCGGCTGTCGACGGTGCTGGACGCCGACCGGGTGATCGTGATGGAGGACGGCAAGGTCGTCCAGCACGGCACCCCGGCCGAGCTGCTCGCCGACACCACCGGCCGGCTGCACGAGCTGGTGCGCCGGCAGCTGACGTAGCGTCCGTGGGCGTGACGTAGCGTCCGCAGGCGTTCAGTACTTTCCCCGGCCGGGCGGTGGTGTCTCCTCGCCCCGGTCCTCCTTGCTCCGGTGGTGGGCCGGCATCCAGTGGTGCTCGGTGAACCAGCGGCCGAACAGGGCGCCGCCGTAGATGACGAACCCGACGCCGATGAGCCACGACTCGACCACGAGCACGGTGCCGACCGCGCCGTAGCTGAGCGCGTTGGTGACGATGAGCGGGGTGAAGACGAGATAGGAGAAGGCCCGCAGGCCGGCCAGGCCGAGGATGGTGGCGAGCGCGCCCGGCAGCAGGGCACGCCAGCGGACCTGGCCGCCCAGCAGGAAGTGCTGCCCCCACCAGAAGAAGACGATGCCGCTCACCGTGGACAGCGCGATCCGCTGGCCCCCGTGCAGCGCGGCCTTGGTCGCCACCTCCTGGTAGAGGTAGGCGGTGAGCATCACCAGCCAGGTCGCCTGCCGCCACACCCGGTGCCAAGGGCCGGAGGCCATGCCCCAGATGCGTTCGTAGGCGTTCTGCACACTGCCGCCGAAGGCCACGCCGAAGACGGCCAGCAGGACAGCGCTCCAGACGCTGGTGGTGCCGATGACGTTGCGCGGCGGGCTGACGACGTCGGTGATCACATGCGCGGACCGGCCGGACAGCCCCATGCCGTCGGTGAGCCACGAGGCGAAGCCGCCCCGCACCAGCGGATCGGCGGCGGCGACCACGATCAGCAGCGGTGCGAGCGTCACCAGCGCCAGGGTGGCGAACCCCATGGCCCGGTGCATCAGTTCCAGCTCGCGGCCGTGTTCGAGTAGGGCCCCGGCCCTGAGCCAC
Source organism: Streptomyces alanosinicus (assembly GCF_014650595.1). Lineage (GTDB taxonomy): Bacteria > Actinomycetota > Actinomycetes > Streptomycetales > Streptomycetaceae > Streptomyces > Streptomyces alanosinicus. Next base: position 1,464 of record NZ_BMVG01000010.1, on the reverse strand, counting down.
TCCCAGGCGCGGTGCAGGCCGCGCCGCCACCGCCTCACGGCTCCTCCCAGGCTCTCACCGCCCACACGCTCTCCTGAGCCGATTCATCCACCCCGGGGCGCTCCGGGCAACTCGCGCCGATGCCGTGCCGGGGTGACACGGCCGCGCTGTGAGGGGGACCGCGGGCCGCGCGCACCGGAGAATCGGACGCCGTGCGTACTTCTGCCGAGGTGCCCTCCCCGCAGCGCGGCCGGCGGCGGCCGCTGATCCTCAGCGCGGGCATGGGCGCCGGTCATGACACCGTGGCCGCCGAACTGGCGCGCCGGGCGGCGGCCAGCGGACACGAGCCGCAGGTGGCCGACGTCCTGCGGCTGCTGCCGTACGGCCTGGGCGGCGGGCTGCGCCGCTCCTACCAGGCGTCGGTCCGGCACGCCCCGTGGGCGTACGCAGGTGTCTACGCCGCGTTCCTGCGCGCCGGCGGCGGGCCGCGCCCGAGCGGGGTGCCGCTGGCCCGGCTCGCCGCGGACCGGCTCATGGACCTCGTGGAGCGGGTGGACGCCGATGTGGTGGTGTCCGTCTTCCATCTGGCCGCGCAGCTCACCGGCCACCTCAGGGCGCGGGGCCGGCTGCGGGTGCCGAGCACCGTCTTCCTCGTCGACTTCGCCGTGCACCGGCAGTGGCTGCATCCGGGCAACGACCGGTACCTGTGCCTCACGGCCGGGGCGGCGGCCGAGGTACGCGCGGCCCTGGGCACGCCGGTGGTGACGACCGGTCCGGCCGTGGCGCCGGAGTTCCTGGTACCGGCCGCGGGGGCGGCCGGGTGGCGGCAGCGCCTCGCCGGGTGGGCGCCCGGCCGGCCGCCGGTCGTGCTCTCCGCCGGCGCCTGGGGTGCCGCGTCCCGCCCGGACGCCACCGCCCGGCTGCTGAGCGGGGCGGGCTGGCTGCCGGTGGTGCTGTGCGGTCGCAACGCGCGGCTGCGCGAGCGGGTGTCCCGGGTGCCCGGGACGCTCGCCCTGGACTGGGTCGAGGACATGCCCGGACTGCTGTCCGCCGCGTACGCGCTGGTCGACAACGCGGCCGGGCAGACCGCCGTACAGGCCCTGGCGGCGGGGCTGCCCGTGATCGGGTACCGCCCACTGCCCGGCCACGGGCTGGACGGCGTCCGGCGGATGGCCGCGCTCGGCGTCTCGGAACTGGCCCCGGACGCGCCCGGCCTGCTCACGGCGCTCGGCAGGCTCACGGAGGACGGCCGCGAGCGCTCGGCACAGGTGGCCCGAGGCCACGCACTGTTCCGGTCCGACCCGATCACATCCGTGGCCGGGCTCTGACCCGAACCGCAGGAGCCGGGTCTGACCCGGACGTAGGAGCCGGATCCCGCCCCAGACGCATGGGCCGGGCTCTGACGCGGACACAGGAGCCGGATCAGGCCCGGACGCAGAGGCCGGGCTCTGGCCCGGACGCAGAGGCCGGGCTCTGGCCCGGACG
>NZ_BMVG01000009.1 GCF_014650595.1 Streptomyces alanosinicus | reverse complement strand
CGGTGCGGCGAGAGTGCGTGCCAGGCGTCGGGCGGCAGGCGGGACTTTCGCAACACGCCCGAGGGGCCGGGGCCCCGCCCGTCAGCCCCGTGCCGGTCCGTCGACGTGCACAGTGACGAACACCGCCCGGGCGCGGGTGCCGTCGGCCGCCTCCCAGGCGCCGCTGACGTGGCCGGCCGCCGTCGCGGGGCGGGTGTCGGGTGCGGTGGGGTCCAGGACGCGGTGCAGGCGCAGGGCCCCGCCGTCCGCGGCGGTCAGGACGGTGCTCCGCTCGTCGTCGGTGACCTCGACGCCACGGCGGGGAAGGGAGAGCGGCGCCCGCGCAGGAACGGGTGACCTCGTGGTCGGGGGAGCCAGAGGCACACTCTGGCGGCGTCCGAAGCCCGCGACGGTGATCCGGATCAAGGACAGGAACTTACGCGTTCGCGTCGCGGAGCGTGCGCAGGATGCGCTCGAGGTGGCGGCGGTCCTCGGCTGAGAGTGGTCCGGCGACGTGGTTGCGCAGGTGGGAGACGTGGGCGGTCAGTGCGTGGTCAAGCGCCTGACCGCCCTTGTCGGTCAGTACGGCGAGTGCGGCTCGTCGGTCGGCAGGATCGGGGTCGCGGCGGATGAGTCCTTCCTTTTCCATGCGGTCGGCGAGCCGGGTGAAGCCGCCCGAGCTGAAGGACACGGCCTCTGCCAGGTCCGTCATGCGGAGCTGGTGGCCGGGGGTGCGGCCCAGTCGCAGCAGCACTTCGAACCAGGTGTGCGGTATATCGAGATCGCGGTTCACCAGGGGCTTGATACGGCTGTAGGCCTCCACGAAGAGACCGAAGAGTGTCACGTCGTCGTCGTTCAGCAGTTGCTCGTTCACTCCTCAAGGATGACAGAAGGACATGAGCGGAAGAATCTGCCGTTGCAATATCTGTTGTAGCAGATATATTGTCTGCGTCGGCGGATATTTCGCCGTGTCCACCCCACAGATGTGGAGTCCGTCCCATGGGAAAGCGCGTCCTGGCCGCCTTCGGCGTCGTAGCTCCCATGGGCGGCGTCCTCGCGTCCGGCCTGTCTGCGGCGCCCACTTCGGCGGACGCCGCCATCTCCTCCACCGTCGAGCGGACCGGCTCAAGCGAGGAGGCCCAGTTGCAGGCGCTGTACCGGCAGGCCGTGGCCGAAGGCGGCCGGCTCGTTGTCTTTACCGGTGGTGCCAGGTCTGGGCAGGACGACTACCTCAAGAACGCGTTCGCGAAGACGTTCCCCAAGACGAAGGGCGACATCGTCGTCGACTTCAGCAAGAACCATGACGCCCGCGTCGACCATCAGGGCACCCAAGGCTGAACCCCTGCTCGACACGGGCTGCCCACCTCGACCCGGTTCACGTCGTACACCTCGCCGCGAGGCGATTTCCCCGACCATCACCCTTCACCCGAGGAAGCACGCATGAGCACTCTCTCCTTCAAAGTCCTCGATCTCGACTTCCCGGCCGGATCCAGGAACAAGACGGCCACCCTCGTCACCGGCGAGAGCGAGGCCCTGCTGGTGGACGCGGCCTTCACCCGCGCCGACGGCCACCGTCTGGTCGCCGAGATCCTCGACTCCGGCAAGACGCTGACCACCGTCTTCGTCTCCCACGGCGACCCCGACTTCTACTTCGGCGCCGAAGTCGTCGCCGACGCCTTCCCCGAGGCGAGGTTCGTCGCCACCCCGATCGTCATCGAGCACATCAAGCACTCCTACGAGGGCAAGCTCAAGGCCTGGGCGGCGCTCGGCCCGAACCTCCCCACCCGCCTGGTCGACCTGGAGCCGCTGACCGGCGACCTCACCCTGGAGGGCCACCGCTTCGAGCTCAAGGGCGGCCCGGCCGGCCTGCCCGACCGCCACTACCTCTGGCAGGCCGAGCACCGCGCCCTGCTCGGCGGCGTCCTTCTCTTCCAGCAGGAGCACGTCTGGGTCGCCGACACCCCCACCCCCGGCGACCGCGCCGCCTGGATCGACCTCCTCGACGAGATGGCCGCCCTCGACCCGGAACTGGTCGTCCCCGGCCACCGCCTCCCCGGCACCGCGGCCGACGGCTCCGCCATCACTGCCACCCGCGACTACCTGATCGCCTTCGAGGAGGAGCTGGGCAAGGCCGCCGACGGCGCCGCGCTGAACGACGCCCTCGTCAAGCGCTTCCCGGACAACGGCATGCTGATCGCCGCCCAGATCGGTTCGAAGGTCGCCAAGGGCGAGATGAAGTGGGGCTGACGATGAGCGAGTTCGCCACCTCCACCGCGCCCGCCGACGTCGTCCGCCGCCAGTACCTGGCCTCGGCCGCCGACGACCTGGATGCCCTGCGCGCCACTCTCGCCCCCGACGTGGAGTGGACGGAGATGGCCGGCTTCCCGCTCGCCGGCACCTACCGCACCCCCGACGGCGTCACCTCGAACGTCATGGAGAAGCTCGGCCAGGACTGGGACGGCTGGACCGCCCACGACGACACCTACGTCGTCGACGGCGAGAACGTCGTCGTCCTCGCCCGCTACACCGCCGTCAACAAGGCCACCGGCAAGCCGATCCACGTCCGCGTCGCCCACCACTTCGTCGTACGCGGTGGACTCATCGTGCGCTTCGAGCAGTTCGTCGACACGGCGCTCGTCCGCGACGCCATGACCGACTGAGCCGTACCGCACCCAGCACCCCAGCCAGGAGACACGTATGTCCGCCGCGGACAACAAGGCGCTCGTGATCGCCTTCTACGAGCAGGCCTTCAACGACCACCAGCCCGAGGCCGCCGCCACCGCGCACCTCGGCGAGAGCTACACCCAGCACAACCCCGAGGCGCAGGACGGCCCGGGAGCCTTCGTCGGGTATGTCCACTGGCTGCGCGGGCAGTTCCCCGACCTGCGCCTGGACATCAAGCGGGCCATCGCCGAAGGAGAGTTGGTGGTCACCCACAGCAACCTGCACCTCAAGCCGGGCGACCGGGGCATGGCCGTCGCCGACTTCTGGCGCGTGGTCGACGGGAAGATCGTCGAGCACTGGGACGTGATCCAGGAGGTACCGGAGAAGAGCGCCAACGACAACACCATGTTCTGACGTCCGTCCGGCAAAGCGCATCACTTGCGCACCACACGGGCGATGTGCTGCTCCACCGAGGTCCCGGGTCCAGCCAGGCGGGAGCGGGAAGATTCGTCACCGAACCGCTCAAATGAGTACCGCCCTCGGTGCGAGCCCTGTCCCCCCACCCCCATGAAGGAAGGTTCCATCGGCATGTCCATCCTCCCCAGCAGGCGACGTATCCTGGCGACAGGTGCTGGTGCCGCCCTCGGCGCCGGAGTGTTCGGCGCCTCAATAGCCTCCGCCTCTGCCGCCGTGTCCCCGCACGCGGCCGGCCCCGAGGAGACCCGGACGCTCGACGAGCTCTACCAGGCCGCCCTCAAGAAGGGTGAAAAGCTCGTCATCTACGCTGGCGGCGACACCCCGACGCAGCAGGACAGCACCAAGGCGGCCTTCAAGTCCCGCTTCCCGGGCATCGACCTGACACTGGTCGTCGACTACAGCAAGTACCACGACGTCCGCGTCGACAACCAGTTCGCCACCGGCACCCTCGTTCCCGACGTCGTACAGCTGCAGACCGTGCAGGACTTCGTCCGGTGGAAGCAGCAGGGCCGGCTGCTGCCCTACAAGCCCGCCGGGTTCTCAAAGCTGTACGACGCGTTCAAGGACCCACAGGGCGCGTGGATGGCCGTCAGGGTGAGCGCGTTCAGCTTCCTGTACGGAAAGGCGGCCGTGGGCTCGGACGCGCCCCGCAACCCGCTCGACCTGGTCGACCCGAAGTGGAAGGGCGAGATCGCCTCCTCGTACCCGCACGACGACGACGCCGCCCTGTATCTCTACACGCTGTACACCCGGACCTACGGCTGGGACTGGATCGCCAAGCTGGCCGCCCAGGACGTGCAGTTCGCCCGGGGCAGCAACTCGCCGGGTGTCGCCGTCTCCGCCGGGCAGAAGGCGATCGGCGTCGGCACCTCGGGCTCGGCAGTCCCCTCGTCCACGTCCCCGTCGACGTGGGTGATCGCCGACGGGCACCCGTTCATGAGCTGGGGTCAGCGCGCGGCCATCCTGAAGCAGGCCAAGAACCCGACGGCCGCCAAGCTCTACCTCAACTGGCAGCTGTCTGCCGAGGTGCAGCAGCAATCCTTCAACGGCTGGTCGGTGCGCACCGACATCACTCCCCAGGGCGGTCTGAAGCCCATCTGGGAGTACCCCAACGCCCACCTGGACGGCTTCCCGAAGTTCATGGCCGACCGCGCCGAGGTGGAGCGCTGGAAGCAGACCTTCGCCCTGTACTTCGGCGAGGTCAAGGGCGACCCGAGCCCCGGCTGGCTCGGACTGCACCCGGGGGCCTGACCGCCGACCGGTGCCGCCCGGCCCCGCACTCCCCGCGCGATGGGCCGACGGCCCGGCAACTCCTGGCCGTCATACAGGCGACGGACAGAATCAGCGACTCCGGCCCTGTCGATGCTCCTACCCAGCACTCCAGTGCGGTCTCATGATCCGTCTGGTGAGTTCGTCGGCGGATCGTCGTTGGTAGTGACAGCGTCGGGCTACGGCCTGGTGGTATCTGCGCCAGTTGGACCAGTGCAGCAGCCTGGCTGTGGAGGTGACCGGAGTGGCGAGGACGGCGGCGAGAAGGTGGCGGATCTCCGGGACGGTCACTGGGACGGGTGTATTGGTGCGGCTGGGGTGGAGTGGGCCGATGGGCCGGTCCTGGTCGGCGCCGGCGGCAGGAGCGGTCAGGAAGGCCGGGGCGAGCATGGCGAGTGTGATGTGGCGGTGCCGTGAGGTCCAGTGTCTGACCTGGTAGTGGTCGAGTCCGGCCTGGCTCTTGGCGGCCTGGAAGCATTCCTCGACGCTGCGGCGGATGCCCGCGACGCGGACCAGCTGCGAGAGCGTCACCTGAGTGGGTGACCAGCACAGGTGGAAGGCGAGTTCGCTGGTGGTCCGGTTGCGGCGGATGAGCAGGTGGCGGTGGCTGTCGTGGCCGATACCGATCCAGGCCCGGTCGTAGTGGCGCGGGCCCTTGGCGCCCCGGCCGGTGCTGTGCCGGTGCCAGGCCGTGGCGGGCAGGCGGTCGGCGAGGGCGTCGGCACGGATGGGGGTACGGCCCTGGTTGATCCGTACCCGGGTCGAGCAGACGACGGCCAGGACGTAGCCGATGCCCCGTTCCTCCAGGCCGGCGCGCAGGTGCGGGTCCTGGCCGTATGCTTTGTCGCCGGTCATCCACGCGGCGGTGATTTTGGCGTCCAGGGCGGCGGCGATCATCTCTGTGGCCAGGCGGGGCCTGGTCCCGAACTGCACCGCCTCGGGCGCTCCGGCCGCCTGCCGGTGTTCGGGATCGGAGCACCAGGAGTGCTCGGGCAGGCAGAGGCGACGGTCTGTCAGGGCGCGTCCGCGCGGGGTGGCGTAGGCAGGGAAGACGCCGCCTGGCTGTTCTCGATGCGTCCGGCGGTGCCGGTGTACAGGCGCTGCATCTCCGCCGAGGCGCGGCCCTTCTTCACAGAGCCCGTCTCGTCCACGATCAGGACACCGCCGTCGGTGCCGAGGTGATCGACGGCGTAGGCGCGGATATCGTCACGCACGGCGTCGGCGTCCCAGCGGGCGGAGCGCAGCAGGCGCCGCATCGGCCCGGCCGGGCGTGACCGGCCTGTTCGGCCAGCCGCCGACAGTTCTTCCGCTCGGCGCCGGACAGCAGTCCCAGCACATAGGCGCGGGCGGTCGCCCAGGGTTCGACCCGCCCGAACCGACCCGCGAGGTGGGCCATCACCTGGTCGAACATCGCCCGCCAGCGGGCAGGGTCTACGCCATGGCCCGCGGCCACCGCACGATCTTCAGGAGTCCACAACCCCCGATGATCACGCGGTGGCCGTACCCGTTCCCGACCGGGGCCACCGCAAGATCGCGAAGTCAGACTGGAGTATTAAGCGGCAGCCGAGCCGCCATGGTTCGGGACGCCCCCGATATGTATTTTTCGCTGCGTCCCCACTTTGACGCACAAAAGCGTCAAGGTTTCCGCGGCACGATCACCGAAATGTTTACCGACATCCTTGTTGCCCATCAGAAGAACCGATAATGCGCCCGGGTACCGGATCCGGTACCGGTGCCCCTCTCGCCTGACTCTGACTCTACTTTTCCTTTCCTTCCTTACAGGAGGGGTGTTGCAGCACTGCTTTTCGGGTCCAGGGACGCTGCAGGCGGCTTGTGCAGCCTTTGACGCGAATGAGTGCTGCGGGATCATATTCCTCCAGGAAGGAAGTGGAAAGCCATTGCGTACCGGTACCGGCACCGGTGCCAGGACTATACAAGGGTATCTACTAATTGGAGCCCTCAAGGGGATCTAAGGGGGCTTGCTTCGTCGTGCCCAAAAACGCCGCGAGGCTAGCTTTCGAGTACAGACATTGATCGAAAGCGAGGGCAGAACGTGAACGAGTACGTTTGGTACTCGCACCGGATGTCGTACCGGTTCAGGCCGGTACACCAGACGGTACAGGCAGGCGTCCGCTGGGCGAGTCGGAGCTGGAAGGAAAAGCCCTGCATACGCAGGGTTCGAGGGGTGTCCGAGACGGGGGGAGTCAGCCCCACGACGAGGATGGGAAAGGAGCCTCCCTGCGGTCGGTCGCGTGGCTGACTCCATGAGCGGCACAGTCATGAAGCTGACGCTCAAATCCGGATCCATCCGGTATCGATTCGTTGTTGACGGGCCTCGAAAACCCGATGGCAGCCGTTTTCAGATCCGTCGGACGTTCCGCACGAAGAAGGAGGCGCTGGACGAGCTTGCGCGAATCCGTCATCAGACGGCGACAGGCTCGTACGTTTTGCCGAGCAAACTCACCGTTGATGAACTGCTGGACATTTGGCTCAAGAGTGCTAACCGTGGCGTTGAACAGGCGACCGCTTCCAACTACGACAGTGTGATTCGTCCGGTCCGACTTTTCCTCGGCGACAAGCGGCTTCAGCAGCTGACCGAGGAGGACATCGAGGCCTTTGTGGACTGGATGCTTACCAGGGGACGACAGCGCGAGGGAAATCCGGGGACTGGTCTTTCCGTCCGCTCAGTCCGATTGACCCTCGGTCGGTTGCGCTCTGCTCTCACGCTCGCCGTTCGGCGAGGATGGGTCGGCCGCAATGTTGCCGAGTACGTTCGGGTTCCTCGCGATGCTGTCCGGCGGGGCACACAGGCTCAGGCCGTTCGTCGTCCGTGGGACGAGTCGGAAGCGAAGTCCTTTATCGAGGCCATCAAGCACGACCGCCTCTTTGGCGTGATGCTTCTGACGCTCATTGCCGAGCGCCCCGCCGAGGCGTGTGGTGCCCACTGGGATGAGAACGTCGACCTGACAGGCTCGGGCACGATCGTTGTGGGCAATACCCAGACCATCGTGTACGACCGGCGCAAGCCGCGTGGCATGCGAAGCACCGTTGTGGAGAAGGAGCCCAAGACACACAACGGCCGCCGTGTCCTGCCGCTGCCCAGTCCGGTGCGGACAGCACTGGTGCAGTTTCGAACCCTTCAGGCGAAGGAACGCCTGGCGGCAGGGGACGCCTACGAGGCCAGTGGCTATGTTGTGGTCGACGAGCTTGGTCGCCCGTTCAAGACCGATCAGCTGCGACGCCGAGCGCACCGGCTCATGGAGCAGGCCGGCGTCCGCAGGGTCCGTCTCTACGACGCGCGACACGCCTGCCTGTCGTGGATGGCGAACAACGGCGTGCCCGACACGGTGGTCTCCGCCTGGGCCGGGCACAGCGACCTGTCCTTCACCAAGCGCGTCTATGTTCACCCCGACCCGCAGAGTCTCAGGGTCGGCTCGGACAAGCTCGGGCAGCTGCTGGTGTCCTGAGCCCATGGCATGATCGCCAGGCGTTTGTGACCAAATGTGACACGACAGCTCGCGGAAACGATCAAGGGCCCTGCCTCACCATGGTGAAACAGGACCCTGACCTGCGACTACGGAGTGAACTCCCAGTCGGGACGACAGGATTTGAACCTGCGACCCCTTGACCCCCAGTCAAGTGCGCTACCAAGCTGCGCCACGTCCCGATGCACTCACTCGCGGTGACCCGCGTGATCGCGCAGAGAGCACTTTACCCCACACGCGGGGGTGGGCCGAAGAGGGTTCGGAGGCGCGGGGGACAATCGGCGGTATGACGAACGCGGGCGCATCGGATGCCAGGGACCGGGACGCGGAGGGGCGGGCCCGCAGCGCGCGGCCCCGGGACGGGCTCGGCCGGCCGCTGCCCTACGGCGCGCAGGGTGTCCCCCGGCAGCCGGAGGGCGTCGTCCGGGCGGCGCGGGAGACGGTCGCCGAGGCGCAGGCGCTGCTGGACGCGGGGAAGCCGTTCCACGCGCACGAGGTGTTCGAGGACGCCTGGAAGTCGGGCCCGGAGGAGGAGCGCGCCCTGTGGCGGGGCCTGGCCCAGCTGGCGGTCGGACTCACGCATGCGGCCCGCGGCAACGCCGTCGGCGGGGCACGTCTGCTGTGGCGGGGCGCCGCCGTGGCCGAGGAGTGGGCGGTGGTACACGGCACGGACCGGCCGCACGGGCTGGACCTGCCGGGTCTCGCCCGCTGGGCGCGGGAGCTGGCGGAACGGGTGACGGGCGGCGCCGGCCCGGTGGACGCACGTACCGAGGCGCCCCGGCTCGGCCGGCCGGAGTCCTGAACCCGACCGTGCTGGCGTACGGCCGGAACCGGCAGGGCAGTCGCGCCGCCCCCGGAGGCGGCGAACGCGGTGTCCGTGGCATACGGCAGACTCGGGGCGTGCGAAAGATTCATGTCATCGGTATCGGCGCGGGCGACCCCGACCAGCTGACCCTGCAGGCCGTCCGGGCGCTGCGGAGCACGGACGTGTTCTTCCTGCTCGACAAGGGCGAGGTGAAGAGCGATCTCACCCAGCTCCGCCGGGACATGCTGGACGCGCATCTGCCCGAGGGGTCGTACCGGGTGGTTCAGGCCCGTGACCCGGAGCGGGACCGTACGGCGGGCGGGCGGGCGTACTCACCGGCCGTGGAGGACTGGCGCAGTGCCCGCGCCGGGATCTACGAGCGGCTGATCACCGAGGAGCTGGGCGAGGACGGCACGGGAGCCTTCCTGGTGTGGGGCGATCCGGCGCTCTACGACAGCACGCTCGGCATCCTCCAGGAGGTTCTGGAGCGGGGCGCGGTCGCCTTCGAGTACGACGTCGTACCCGGCATCAGCAGTGTCTCCGCACTGGTCGCCCGGCATCGCACGGGTCTGAACCGGGTGGCCAGGCCGGTGCAGATCACCACCGGGCGGCGGCTGGCCGAGGGCTTCCCCGAGGACGTGGACGACGTCGTCGTGATGCTGGACGCCCATCAGGCCTTCCGGCGGTACACCGGGGAGGACATGGACATCTACTGGGGCGCCTACATCGGCACGCCGGACGAGATCCTCGTCTCCGGCCCCATCGCCGAGGCCGGCCCGGAGATCGAGCGGGTGCGGTCCGAGGCCCGCGAGCGCAAGGGCTGGATCATGGACACGTATCTGCTGCGCAGAAACCCCGGGGACGCCTAGCCGCACGGAGGCACACGGGCACGGGCGCGCAGGGGCGCTCCGGCGGACCGGCCCGCATGCGGTGCTGGGCCACCCGTGCGATCGTGACCTGGTGGCCGTGGCCGAGGAACCCGTACGGCCCGCCGCCGCGCGCACGATCCCGGTGGTGAAGTCGGCTGAAGTCGGTGTCCCGGCCGGTCATCGACTGTCCGGGCATCGCCCTGGTAGCCGATGCGGCTGTTCGGCAACCCGGTGCTGTCTCGTCCTCACACCCAGCCGAGGCCGAGCCGCTCCAGCACCTCCGCCACATCGGGCACCGCCGTCACTCCCGGCGGCAGCGGCGGCCGGCGTACGACGACGACGGGCAGCCCGAGATCCCTCGCGGCTGTCAGTTTCGCGGCCGTCGCCGCGCCGCCGCTGTCCTTGGTGACGAGGACCTCGATGCGGTGCCCGCACAGCAGCTCACGCTCCTCGGCCACCGTGAACGGGCCGCGGGCGAGGATCACTTCGGTGTCCGGCGGCATGGGCGGTTCGGGCGGCTCCACCGAGCGGACCACGAAGCGCAGCTCGGTCAGACCGGCGAAGGTCGCGAGCCCCAGGCGTCCGGTGCTGAGGAACACCCGCCGGCCGAGGCCGGGAAGCACCTCGGCGGCGCCGGCCAGGGACGGGACGTCGTACCAGCGGTCGCCGGGGCCCGGCCGCCAGCCGGGGCGGCGCAGCACCACCGCCGGCACCCCGGTGGCCGCCGCCGCGTGGGCGGCGTGGGCCGTGATCGTCTCGGCGAACGGGTGGGTGGCGTCGACCAGGGCGTCCACCTGGTGCGTGCGCAGCCAGTCGGCGAGGCCCGCGGCGCCGCCGAAACCACCGATCCGCAGCTCGCCCGCCACCGCTTGCGGCCGTGCGACCCGGCCGGCCAGGGACGTGGTGACCCGGACGCCGGGCCGGGCGGCCAGGTCGGCGGCGAGACGACGGGCCTCGGTGGTGCCGCCGAGGAGCAACACGTGCGCGGGCATAGGGGTGAGCGTACGAGGTCGTGCGGGACGGTGCGGTACGGGGTGGGTGCGGGGTGGGGTGGGGGCCGGGCAGGCGCTGCTGGGGCTAGCGCAGGAGCAGCTGCGCCCCGCCCACGATCGTGGCCGCGATCACGAGTTGTTCGAAGAGTCGCTGGTTGATCCGGTTCACAGCCCATTTGCCGAACAACGCGCCGGGCACGACGAACACCGCGAGCGCGGCGTCAAGGAGCAGCGAGCGCCCGTCGATCAGTCCGAGACCGGCGCTGAACGGCACCTTCGAGAGGTTCACGATCAGGAAGAAGAAGGCGGAGGTGCCCAGGAAGCCCAGCTTCCGGAAACCGGCCGACAGCAGGTACAGCGACATCACCGGGCCGCCCGCGTTGGCGACCATCGTGGTGAACCCGCCGAGCACGCCGTACGAGCGGGCTCTGGCGCGGCCCGCCCGGGTGGTGACCGCGTCCGGTGCGTCCTCGGTCCCGGCGCCGCGCCGTCGCCACAGCGTGACACCGGCCATCAGCAGCAGGATCGCGCCGATCGAGGTCCGTACGATCCCGTCGTCGGCCCACATCAGGAAGAGCGTGCCCACCACGACGCCCGCCGCGACGGCGGGGAACAGCCGCCACAGAGTGGGCCAGTGGGCGTGCCGCCGATAGGTGAGGACGGCGAGGATGTCGCCGGCGATCAGGACGGGCAGCAGCACCCCGGTGGAGGCGCGGGCGGGCAGGACGGCCGCGAAGATGGCGAGGCTCACCGTGTTGGCGCCGCTCACCGCGGTCTTGGAGAAGCCGACGAGCAGGGCCGCGACGGCGAGCGCGGCGAGCTCCCAGCCGGATATGTGCCAGAGCGTCATCGTGTTCATGCGGGGACCGATGCTATGTCCGGACAACCCTCCGGCGTAAGGACCGTCTCGCCAGGTGGCCCATGCCGTCCGCTATGACCGGTCCGCGTAGCGCGCCCGGAGTTCCCGCTTCAGCACCTTCATGCTGGGGCCGAGCGGCAGTGTGTCCGTGAACTCCACGCGCCTCGGGTACTTGTGCCGGCCGAGGTGTTCCCTGGACCACTCGGTGATCGCGGCGGCGTCGGGCGCGGTGCCCGGTGCCGGTACGACGACGGCGCAGATCTCCTCGCCGTGCAGCTCGTCGGGCAGGCCGATGACCGCGACCTGGGCGATGGCGTCGTGGCGCATCAGGACTTCCTCGACCTCCCTCGGGTACACGTTGTAGCCGCCGCGGATGATGACGTCCTTCTTGCGGTCGACGATCCTGAGGAAGCCCTCGTCGTCCTTGGTGCCGAGGTCTCCGGTACGGAACCAGCCGTCGACGACCGCCTCGGCGGTGGCCTCGGGCCGGCCGAGATAGCCGGAGAAGACGTTGTGGCCGCGGACGACGACCTCGCCCAGTTCACCGGGCGGCAGCAGCTCGATACGGCCCTCCACCTCGGCCCGGGCGATCTCCACGTCGACGCCCCACAGCGGGTGGCCGATGGTGCCGGCCTTCGTGCCGAACAGCGGCTGGTTGAGGGTGGCCGCCGGCGAGGTCTCCGACAGCCCGTAGCCCTCATAGATCCTCGCCCCGAACGCCGCCTCGAACCGCTCCAGTACGGCCACGGGAAGCGAGGCCCCGCCCGAGACGCACACGCGCAGGGCGGGCAGCGCCACGGCGTCCGGGGCCGCCGCCGCGAGCGCGATGAACATGGTCGGCACGCCGTGGAAGGTGTTGACGCCTTCCTTCACCATCAGCTCGACGGCGCGCGCCGCGTCGAAGCGGGGCAGCAGTACGAGCGTGGCACCCGCCCGCCAGGTGGAGTTCAGCGACACGGTCTGGCCGAAGGCGTGGAAGAGCGGCAGTGCGCCGAGGGCGATGTCGTCGGCGCGGATGTCGTTGGCGTCGAAGGCGATGGGGGTCCCCCCGGTCGAGCGAAGCCGAGACTGGGGGAGGTCGCGTTCATCACGATGTTGAAGTGACTGAGGACCGCGCGCTTGGGGACGCCGGTGGTGCCGCTCGTGTAGAAGACCACCGCCGGGTCGTCGGCGGCCCGGGTGACGTACGAGGGCAGCGGCTCGGCGTCGGCCGCGAGCCGGTCGAACTCCTCGCCCAGGACGACGACGCGCACGCCCAGGGCGTCGGCGGCGGCGCGTCCGGTCTCCGCCTGGGCCGGATGGACGAGCAGCAGGCTCGCCCCGCTGTCCCCCAGCACATGCTCGACCTCTCCGGCCGACAGCAGCAGATGCACGGGGACGACGACCCCGCCGGCCGCCGCGATCGCGTAATAGGCGACCGGGAACTCGGCGGTGTTGGGGGCCATGAGGGCGACCCGGTCCCCCGGCCGTACACCGAGGGCGGTGAGCGCACCCGCCCGGCTCAGCGCCCGCCGCCACACCTGCGCGAACGTCAGCCGTAGGTCTCCCTCGACCAGCGCGGTCTTCTCGGGGCGGCGCCGGGCGTTCTCGGCGAGGATGGCGGCTGCGGACAGGGTTGCCATGGACCAGTACTCCTTGCTGCGGCTTGTCTGTCGAATTCCCTTGCGGGAAGCCCCCGTCCTCCCTTTCGGGAAGCTCCCGTCCTCCCTTTCGGGAAGCTCCCGTCCTCCCTTTCGGGAAGCTCCCGTCTTCCTTTTCGGGAAGCCCTCACCGGCGCTGTCTCAGTGCCTCTCCACCAGCACCGCGCTGCCCTGTCCCACCCCGACGCACATGGTCGCCAGCCCCCGCTGCCCGCCCGTGCGCCGCATGCGGTGCAGCAGCGTCGTCAGGATGCGGGCGCCGGAGCAGCCGAGGGGATGGCCGAGGGCGATGGCGCCGCCGGTCGGGTTGACCAGGTCGGGGTCGATGCCGAGTTGATCGACGCAGGCGAGTGCCTGCGCGGCGAACGCCTCGTTGAACTCGGCCTCCTGCAGGTCGGCGATGTCCCAGCCGGCCCGCCCGAGTGCCTTGCGGGTGGCGGGGACCGGGCCGATGCCCATCACATCGGGGTGGACCCCGGCGGAGGCGCCCGCGACATAGCGGCCGAGGGACTCCAGGCCCAGTTCGTTCAGGGCCTCCTCGCTGACCAGCAGCAGTCCGGCCGCGCCGTCGTTCATCGGCGAGGCGTTGCCCGCCGTCACCGTGCCGCCCTGGCGGAAGACCGGCTTGAGGCGGGCGAGCCGGTCCAGCGAGGTGTCCTCGCGGACGCACTCGTCCTGCTCGACCACGATGCCGTCCGGGCGCTCCACGGGCAGGAGTTCGTCGTCGAAGTGCCCGTTCTTGCGTGCGGCGGCGGCGAACCGGTGGCTGCGCAGGGCGAACTCGTCCTGGCGGTCGCGGGAGACGCCGTACCGCTCGGCGACCTCCTCGGCGGTCTCGCCCATGGCCAGCAGGCCGTGCAGCTCCTTCATCGCGGGGTTGACCAGGCGCCAGCCGAGACGGGTGTCGTACGTCTCGATGCGCGGCGGCAGGGCCTCGTCGGGGCGGGGCAGCACGAAGGGGGCGCGGCTCATGGACTCCGAGCCGCCCGCGATCACGATGTCCGCCTCGCCGGCGGCGATGGTGCGGGCGGCGGTGGTGACCGCTTCGAGGCCGGAGGCGCACAGCCGGTTGACCGTCGCGCCGGGCACGGAGTCGGGCAGTCCGGCGAGCAGCGCGGCCATCCGGGCGACGTTGCGGTTGTCCTCGCCGGCCTGGTTGGCCGCGCCCCAGTAGACGTCGTCGATCCGGGCCGGGTCGAGTCCGGGCACCTCGGCCACCAGGTGGCGGATGACGGTGGCCGCCAGGTCGTCGGGCCGGACGGAGGACAGGGCTCCGCGCAGCTTGCCGATGGGGGTGCGGCGGGCGGCCGCGAAGTGGACGGGACGCACGGCTTCGACTCCTGACGTACCACTGATCCACGGCACTGTCGATCAGCGGACCACACGGGGACACGGACGAGACACTTAATTAGCACTGCTAGTTTTTGACTATAGACCTCGGACCGGCCCGCTGGGAAGATCCCCCCGGAGCTTCACCGAGTCAGCCGACACATCAGCCGGACACATCAGCCGGAGGAGACATGCCCCACGTCCGCGAGCACATGCTCGACGGCACCCACGGCCCGCTCGCCGTACACGAGTGGCCGCACCCGGCACCGCGGTACCTCGCCCTGGTGGTGCACGGATACGGCGAGCACGCGGGCCGGTACGGCGAACTCGCCGCCGTCCTCACCGGGCACGGGGCCGCCGTGTACGGCCCCGACCACGTCGGCCACGGCAGATCGGCCGGGGAGCGGGTGCTGATCGAGGACTTCGAGGACGTCGTCACCGATGTGCACGGCGCGGCGGAACTGGCCCGTGCCGCGCACCCGGATCTGCCGCTCGTCCTGCTCGGCCACTCCATGGGCGGACTGATCTCGGCCCGCTACGCCCAGCGGTACGGCGCCGAGCTGAGCGCGCTGATCCTGTCCGGGCCGGTGATCGGCGCCTGGGAACTGCCGGGCCGGCTGCTGGCCCTGCCAAAGATCCCGGACACCCCGATCAGCCCGGCGGCCCTGTCCCGGGACCCGGCCGTCGGCGCGGCCTACGCCGCCGATCCCCTGGTGTGGCACGGGCCCATGAAGCGGCCGACGCTCCAGGCGTTCACGCGGACCCTGGAGACCGTCGCCCGGGGCGGTGACGTGGGCCCGCTGCCGCTGCTGTGGCTGCACGGGGACGACGACCGGCTGGTGCCGCTGCCGGGCAGCCGGATCGGCGTGGAACGACTCGCCGGCGACCGACTGACCGAGCGGATCTTCGCCGGGGCACGGCACGAGGTGTTCCACGAGCGGGACAAGAAGGCGGCCTTCGCGGAGCTGCTCCGCTTCCTGGACGAGGCGCTCCCGCGCCTCCCCTAGGGCGTGTTGCGAAAGTCCCGTCGTCCGCCCGGAGAGCGGGCCGAGCGGCGTCTGGTGCGTGCTCTCGGCATGCCGGGCGGAAGCCCTCGTACTGGTTGTACGTGGGCCTAACCCACCGGGAACAGCGCCCTTACCTCCCAGCCGTGCTCCGCGCGCGGTCCCGCGTGCAGGGTGCCGCCGCGGGCGGTGACCCGTTCGGTCAGGCCGACCAGCCCGAAGCCGCCGCCGTGCGCCGCGTCCGGGAGGCGGGAGCCGCCCCGGCCGTCGTCGACGACCGTCACCCGAAGGCCCTTGCCGGCCCGGTGCAGCCCGATGTGGATCTCGACGGCGTCGGCCGCGTGCCGCCCTACGTTGGTCAGCGCCTCCTGCACCACGCGGAAGGCCGCCGCCTGCACCTCGTGCGGGATCTCCGCGTCGGCGAGCGCGGGATCGCGGTCGAGGACGGCCTGCTGGCCGGGGGCCGGGAAGCGGTCGGCCAGTTCGGCGACGCCCGCGAGATCGCCGGCCGGCCGGTGGCCGGCGACGGCGTCGCCGCCGGGGCCGGTGTCGCGCAGCACGCCCACCGTGCGGCGCATCGAGGCCAGCGCCTCGGTCGCCGCCCGCTCGATACCGGCGAGGACGGGATCCAGCTCCCCGGGCCGGCCGGCCGCCATCAATCGGGCCACCTGGGTCTGCACCAGGATCCCGGTGACATGGTGGGCGACGAAGTCGTGCAGGTCGGCGGCGATGGCCAGTCGCTCGGCCCGGCGGGTCTCGCCGACGGCGACGGCGCGCCGGTAGTCCAGCGAACGCAGATGGCCCGCGAGCCCCGCGACGAGGCCCACCAGGAGCAGCCCCGCCGCGATGAAGCCGAATGTGTCCTCCGGCACGCGCGGGGACATCCGCAGCGGCGTCACGAGCAGCGCCGTCACGTCGAGCAGCGCGCAGCCGGCGGCCCGGCGCGGCGGGCAGTGCCGTACGGCGATGAACAGCAGGCACAGCAGGGCCGCGACCTCGCCGGGCCCGAAGGGGGCTGCCTCGCCGGCCAGCCGGACACCCGCCGTGTACAGGCCGGAGAGCAGCGCGGGTACGGCGGTGCGGACCTCCGGGCCGAGCCAGGCGGGCCGCCGTCCGGCCGGCCACAGCACGGCGGTGAAGGCGACGGCCAGCACGAGCGTCACCGGCCACACACGGTGTCCCGCGCCGCCGGCGGACAGGACATCGAGGACACCGGACGTGAGCAGCAGACCTACGGCGAAGCCCCGCAGGCAGCCCTGGGGGGAGACGGACTTCATGCCGATCACCGTAGACATGGCCGGACCCCGACGGGATCGGCCGAACGGCCCAGGGCCCCGCCCCGACCGTGACCGTACGGCCGAGGCGGACCGCCTGTGGCCCGTGCCGCGGCGCGGGCTACAGGCCGAGGACGCGGGAGATGGTGCGCAGCACGCCGTTGTCGTTGTTGGACGGGGCGAGGTGGCGGGCGCGGCGGACGACGTCCGGGTGGGCGTTGGCCATGGCGAAGGACCACTCGGCGGCGTCGAGCATCTCCAGGTCGTTGAGGTAGTCGCCGAAGACCATGGTCTGCGCCGGGGTGATGCCGAGCGCCCGCTGCAGGGCGCGCAGTGCGGTGCCCTTGTTGGCGGTGCGGTTCATGACATCCACCCAGTGCTCGCCGGAGACGACGACCTGGTGGGTGGCGGCGAACTCGGCGAGAGCCGGGGCGGTGGAGTGCTCGGCGGACCCGAAGTCGTACAGCGCGACCTTGATCACGTCGTCGTCGACGGCGGTGAGGTCCGCCACGACCCGGTGCTCGACGTAGTACCGGCGGACCTCCGCCAGGAACGCCTCGTCGGTCCGCTCGACGTACGCCGACCGCTTGCCGCACACCACCGCGCCGACGTCCGCGCCGTCCGCGACCAGCCGCCGTACCGTCCGTGCCATCCCGGCGGGCACGGACGGTTCGAGGACGTCGGAGCCGAGTTCCACGCCGTCGCGGACCACATAGGTGCCGTTCTCCGCGATGAACACCATGCCCTCGGCGACATCGGCGAACTGCCGGGCCAGCGTGGCGTACTGGCGGCCGCTCGCCGGGCTGAACAGCACCCCGCGGCGGCGCAGTTCGGCGAGCATCGGCCACAGCCCGTCGGGGATCCGCTTGGCGTCGTCCAGCAGGGTGCCGTCCATGTCGGTGACGATCAGCCGGATGTCGGCGGGGCCGGCGGGCAGGCCGGGGAGGTCCAGAAGGGGCGCGGGCGTGGCGGACATGTCCTGCTTCCGGTCGGGGCGCGTACGACCGGTCCAGTGTTCCTCATCCGCCGGGGCGTCCCGGAGCCGCCCCGAACCGCCCACGGTGCGCGGTTCCCGGGACAGCGCGATCAACGGGCGGCACAATGACGGCGGAGGACCGCAACCTTCAGAAGGGCGGCGACGTGACCGAGGGCGACTCCCCGGCGGCCGGACCGGCGAGGCTGAACACCTCTGTGGCGCACAACGCCCGGGTGTGGAACTACTGGATCGGCGGCAAGGACAACTACGAGGTCGACCAGCGGGTCGGTGAGCACGTCGCCGGGATGTTCCCGGTGATCCGGGCGGTGGCCCGCGCGGATCGGGAGTTCCTGGTGCGTGCGGTGCGGTTCCTGGCCGCCGAGCGCGGGATACGGCAGTTCCTGGACATCGGCACCGGCCTGCCGACCGTGGACAACACACACGAGGTCGCACAGCGTGTCGCCCCCGAGTCGCGGATCGTGTACGTCGACAACGACCCGATCGTGCTGGTGCACGCCCGCTCCCTGCTCACCAGCTCGCCCGAGGGCGTCACGGACTACGTCGACGCCGATGTGCGCGACCCCGACGCCATCCTGCAGCGCGCCGCCGAGACCCTGGACCTGGGCCGGCCGGTCGCGCTGATGATGCTGGGCATCCTGAACTTCGTCCTGGACACCGCCGAGGCCCGGGACATCGTGCGGCGGCTGATGGCGGCGCTGCCCTCGGGCAGCCACCTCGTGCTCACCCACCCGACCTACGACGGTGACGTGGGCGGCGAGGGCAACGTGGCCGCGATGGAGTTCTGGAACGCCAACGCCACCCCGCCGATCACCGCCCGCAGCCGTGCGGAGATCGCCGGCTTCCTCGACGGTCTGGAGCTGGTCGAGCCGGGTCTGGTGCCGTGTTCGCAGTGGCGCGCCGGGCCCGCGCCGGCCGCCGCGGTGCCGCAGTTCGGCGCCGTGGCCGTGAAACCCTGACGCCGGCACCGGACGGACCCGCCGAGCAGGACGTATGGCCAAGAAGGACGTGTGGCCGAGCAGGACGTATGGCCGAGCAGGACGTGTGGCCCAGGAGGAGGACGTATGGCGCAGGTGGACGACGTATGACCACCCTCGCCGATCCCGTGCCCGGCGGGCGCCCGGAGGATCTGCGCCGGGTCGCCGGGCTGACGGCCGACCTGGACACGCGCGGGGTGCGCGGGATCGTGCTCGCCTATGTGGACACCGCGGGCGTCTGCCGGGTCAAGACGATCCCGACGGCCCGGCTTCAGGCGGCCGTGTCCTGGGGTGTCGGCATGTCCCCGGTGTTCGACACCTTCCTGGCCGGTGACTCGATCGTCACCACCGACGTCCTCGGCTCCCCCGACGGCGACCTGCGGCTGTATCCGGATCTGGATCAGCTGGTGGTGCTGGCCGGGCAGCCCGGCTGGGCCTGGGCGCCGGTGGACCGGATCACCCAGGAGGGCGCCCGGCACCCCGGCTGCGCCAGAACCTTTCTGCGCCGGATCGTCACCGACGCGAGCGAGCGGCACGGCCTCGCCTTCAAGGCGGCGATCGAGATCGAGTGGGCCCTCGGGCTCGGCTCGGCGCCGGCCGGTCAGTTCGTGCCGGCGGTGTCCGGACCGGCGTACGGCGCGACCCGGCAGGTCGAGCTGAGCGACTGCACCGCGGATCTGCTGGCCGCGTTCGCCGCGCAGGACGTGTCCGTCGAGCAGCTCCATCCCGAGTACGCGGCCGGGCAGTTCGAGGTCTCGGTGGGCGCGCTGGACCCGGTGGCGGCGGCCGACCGCAGTGTGCTGGTCCGGCAGACGATCCGGGCGGTGGCGCAGCGGCACGGTCTGCGGGTGTCGTTCGCGCCCGCGGTGTCCGCCGAGGGCGTCGGCAACGGCGGCCATCTGCATCTGTCCTGCTGGCGGGCCGGGAGGAATCTGCACGCGGGCGGCGAGCGCCGGTACGGAATGACGCCGCAGGCGGAGTCCTTCGCGGCCGGGATCCTGGCCCGGCTGCCCGCGCTGACGGCGGTGACCGCGCCGAGCCCCGCCAGCTATCTGCGCCTCAAACCCTCCCAGTGGGCGGGGGTGTTCACCGGCTGGGGCCGGGAGACCCGCGAGGCGGCGCTGCGGATGGTCACCGGTACGACGGGCCATGGCGAGCAGGACGCCAACATGGAGGTCAAACCGGTCGATCTGGCCGCCAACCCCTATCTCGCCCTCGGCTGCGTCATCGCCGCCGGCCTCGACGGCGTCACCGCCCGCCGCGAGCTGCCGGCGGAGATCACCGGTGACCCGGCCCGCTACGGCACGGACGAGGCGGCGGCCCTCGGCGTACGGCGGCTGCCGCGGTCGTTGCCGCAGGCCGTCGAGGAGTTCCGGGCGGACGAGGTGCTGCGGGCCGCGCTGGGTCCGGTCCTCGCGGACGCGGTGACCGCCGTACGGCTCGGCGAGGCGGCGGCCGTCGAGGGCCTGGACGACGCGCGGGTGGCGGCGGCCTACCGCTGGGTGTACTGACCATGGCCACACCGGGACCGGTCCATGAGGCCCTCGCCGAGCTGGAGTTGACGGACCACCACTGCCATGGCGCGGCGACCGCGGGCCTCGCGCCCGAGGAGTTCGCCGCGCTGCTCACCGAGGGCGCGGCCTGGCCCGGCGTGTCGCCCTTCGACAGTCCCGTCGGCGTGGCCGTACGCCGGCACTGCGCACCCCTGCTGGACCTCCCCCGGCACGCGCCCCCGGCCGACTACACGGCGCGCCGCTCGGCGCTGGGCCCGCGGGAGGTGAACCGCCGCTTCCTGACCGCCGCGCGCGCCGAGGCGTTCTTCGTGGACACCGGCCACGCCCCGCTCCCGCTCACCTCCCCGGCCGAGCTGGCGGCGGCCGCGGGCGCCGCCGCCCGCGAGGTCGTACGCCTGGAGCAGGTGGCGGAGGCGGTGGCCGCGCGGGGCGTCGAACCGGACGCGTACGCGGCCGCGTTCCGTACCGCCGCCGAGGAGGCCGTACGCCGGCCGGGTGTGGTGGCGGTGAAGTCGGTGGCCGCCTACCGCACCGGCTTCGCCCTGGACCCGGCGCGTCCGGCGGACGCCGAGGTGACCTGGGCCGCCCGGCACTGGCTCGCCTCGGGCGGCCGGCTCAGGGACCCCGTCCTGACCCGGCATCTGCTGTGGACCGCCGTGGACCTCGGGCTGCCGCTCCAGCTGCACACCGGTTTCGGCGACGCCGATCTGCGGCTGCACCACGCGGACCCGGCCCTGCTGACGGACTGGCTGCGGCTCACCTCCGGCACGGTTCCGGTCCTGCTGCTGCACTGCTGGCCCTATCACCGCCAGGCGGCCTATCTGGCCGCGGTGTTCGAGCAGGTGTACCTGGACGTGGGCCTCGCCCTGCACCACACCGGCCCCACCCGCTGCCGGGCCGTGCTGGAGGAGGCGCTGGAGATCACCCCGTTCCGCAAGATGCTGTACAGCTCCGACGCCTACGGGCTGGCCGAGTTCCATCACCTCGGCGCCCTGTGCTTCCGGCACGGGCTCGCCGATCTCCTCCAAGACCGCGTGGACGCCGATGAGTTGAGCCTGCCCGACGCCCTGCGGATCGCGGCCTGGACGGGCCGCGACAACGCCCGACGCCTGTACGGCCCCCTCGTATCCGCCCCGGCCCGCGACCCCAGCGGACGCCCCACCCGGAAAGTATGATCAAGCAATGTCTGACATGACCGAGACGACGCCCGGCTGGCTGTCCACGGACGAGCTGGAATCAGCCAGGGCCCGGATGCCGATTCTGTACGTCGAGGCCGTCCCCGTGCGCGTGGACGACAGCGGCGAAGTGTCCAGCATCGGACTGCTGTTGCGGATCGGCCCGGACGGGACGGTCAGCCGGACCTTGGTCTCCGGCCGCATCCTGCACCACGAACGGGTCCGCGACGCCCTGCTGCGCCACCTGGAGAAGGACCTCGGTCCGGTCGCGCTGCCCCGTATCCCGACTTCCCTGCAACCGTTCACCGTCGCGGAGTACTTCCCGACGGCGGGCATCACCCCGTACCACGACCCGCGTCAGCACGCGGTGTCCCTCGCCTACATCGTGCCGGTCGCCGGCGACTGCCGCCCCCGCCAGGACGCTCTGGACCTGGTCTGGTTCAGCCCGCAGGAGGCGGCCTCCCCGGCCGTCCAGAGCGAGATGCCGGGCGGACACGGGGTGCTGCTGAAGCAGGCGCTGGCGCACGTGGGTCTGACGTACTGACGCGAGGCGAGCGCCCGACCGGCCTGTCTACCAGGCCGGTCACGCCGCCGACCAGGGCTTTTGCCGAGGCTCTCAGGTTGCGTTCAGGCTCACGGCCGCCCGTGGCAACAGCTGCACCAGAGGCCCCAAAACAACGGCAAAGAGGGCTGGGTAGCAGACAGTCGCGCATGCGAGGGTGCCGACCATGAGCGCAGAGCACGTCCTGGACGACCGGCCCCGCTCGCACACTCGCGCGCGCATACGCGAGAGTGCGAACAAGGTGCCGGAGGTGACCGTCTACTTCTGGATCATCAAGGTTCTCACCACCGGTATGGGCGAGACCGCCTCCGACTTCCTGGCCCATCTGCTGGGCCCGATCCCCGCGGTCGGTCTCGGCGGTCTCGCCTTCGTGGCGGCGCTGGTGCTCCAGCTCGCCGTCCGCCGGTACGTGGCCTGGATCTACTGGACGGCGATCGTCATGGTCAGCGTGTTCGGCACGATGGCCGCCGATGTGCTGCACGTGGGCCTCGGTGTCCCCTACACCCTGTCCACCCCGCTCTTCCTCGTCGCCCTCGCCGCCGTCTTCGCCCTCTGGTACGCGAGCGAGCGCACCCTGTCCATCCACTCCATCCGCACCCGGCGCCGCGAGTTCTTCTACTGGGCGGCCGTCCTCGCCACCTTCGCGCTGGGCACCGCCGCGGGTGACCTCACCGCCACGATCGGCCTCGGCTATCTGGGCTCGGTCGCGCTGTTCGCCGTGGCGATCTGCGTCCCGGCCGTCGCCCACCGGATGCGCCTGCTGGGCGCGGTGACCGCGTTCTGGACGGCGTACGTGATCACGCGCCCGCTCGGCGCGTCCCTCGCCGACTGGATGGCGCTGCCGGGCAGGCGGGGCGGCCTGGGATGGGGGCTGGGCCCGGTGACCCTGTCCTGGACCGTGGCGATCGTCGGCTTCGTGGCGTTCCTGGCGCTGTCGCGGCGGGACACGGAACCGGCGGACTGAACCGATCCTGCGTGACGGCGGGGGCCGTGCCCTGTTCCCGGCCCCCGGACCGCACCCGGTCATACGAAAGGGGCCGTATCAGACTGCTCTGACACGACCCCTGACCTGCGCTCACGCAAGTCGGGACGACAGGATTTGAACCTGCGCCCCCTTGACCCCCAGGAGTGTGGTGCACCTGGATTATCTACATATACCAGACGAATTCCCGGCACTTTGCGTGTCCTGAGACCTCTGCCGTTAGACATCGCGCAGGCCGTGTGGTCCCCAACTGGTCCCCACAACCAAGATGGGGACGAGGCCCGAGGACGCCGGCCACCCTCTCTCGCTCCCCGGGGCCAGCGAAAGTCCGGGTTCTCCGCCCGGCTGAACTCAAGAAGCGAAGACGCCGCCCTGGCTGGCAACGCACCCAAGGCCCGTCCCGCATCAGCCGCGGACGTGATCACCGAGCCTCGAAGCCCGGATCTGCCGGACCCAGATCGATCTCCTGTCAGCTAGCACGATCCAGTACAGGGAGACGTTGGCCTGCCGGTCGCCTCCACGGTTGAGGCGACAGGTACTGCCGACTGCCCGACGAACGCTCGTCAGGGGGCCTACCAACCCGTTTTCCCTGGACTGCTGCGGGATGCTGGCGGTGCCGTACGCAAAGGTCGGTCGCCTTGACGAAGCGATCGACCTCTTCCAGCACCTCATGGACCACCGCGGCCAACTGGGCCCGAGCCCAATCGCCGCAAACCTCCCCAGCACGCTGTCAGCCCTCCGACAGCTTCGGGGTATCCGCTGAAGACACAGGTTCACCCACCGGCTCCAGTCGCGCGGAAGACGGCTTACCTGCACCATGGCCCGACAGGTGGGCTGGGAATGCGTGCCGATTGCGATGGCTCTGGGAGTGCCGGAGGTGAGGAATTCGCCGGGAGGGGACAGGCCGCTGGCGCAGGCGATCACCACGCCAGGGCAAAGGAGACGGCACACAGGAGCGCGTGGCGTCCAGCGGCTCCTGCAAGCCGGCCACCATGCAGACGGGGCCAGTGCCCCGCCAACCGGCACACCGCGTCATCCCGAAGGAATGCGAAACTCGAATTCGGGACGGTCCCATGGCACGGCGGGCGGGTTCGCGAACGCGGTCCCGGTCCGCACCGCACCGACGCGGTGGTAGAAGTCCTCGGCGGGACGGTGCGACACGACCTTGAGACGGTCGATCCCGGCGGCACGGGCCTCGGACTGCATGTGCGCGACGAGTAGCCGTCCAATACCCCGCCCTTGCACGTCGTCGGCGACGAACAGCAGGTCGAGCTCCGGTGGAGCGAGGACGAGCGAGTAGAACCCGAGGACCCGGCCTCCGTGCCCGTCGACGCCGACGGCCACAAAGGCGCGGTGGGCCTCGATGTAATCAGGACCGACCCGGTAGCCCGCGACTGCGGCTGCGTACTTACCCTGGTAGGCGCCTGAACCACGCACGAGCCGCGTGAGCCGTTTCGCATCCCGCGCGACGGCCCTCCGTATCGTGATCGGCTGGCTGACCGGGGAGGTCCGTGAACTCATCGGGAGAGTATTTCGCACCGGGGAATGCCTTCGTGCGGCGGGTCGGCTGCTCGGGCAGGCGTTCCCGCACCGCTCCCGGGAACCGCTCGCCGCAGGCCCCGATCGGCCACGTCACTGCCGCCGAAACGGCCACCCGCCAGCAGCAGCGCTTCGGGGGCACCGCCATCTGTCTGCCCGGCGAAGGAAGCTGCCTCGGGGCTCTCTCGGCCCACTTGCTCCTGAGCGCCGACGGCACTCGCGTCTCGACTACTTCGAGTGGACCAGTGCCGAGGCCCATCGGGAGGCAGCGAACGCCGGAGAACACGGCAGGGCGCACGAGATCGTCTCCAGCACCGGGCGAACGGTTCGGTCAGGGAAGGTGGCACCGCTTTCACCACTCCCCGTTCCGGCCGCCGGCGTGCTCCGATCGTGCCGAGGCACCCACTGCGGGTGCCCTGCTCCATCAGGAAAGGAGATCACACAGGCGATGGATCACCCTGTCCCGCTCTCCGGGTACCGTCAGGGTATGAGTCATCCGCACCCCGAGCTGAAAGCCGCGCCGCCCCTTCCCGAAGGAGGGCTGCGGGTCATCGCCCTGGGCGGCCTGGGTGAGATCGGCCGCAACATGACCGTCTTCGAGCACGCCGGCAAGCTGCTCATCGTCGACTGCGGCGTGCTGTTCCCCGAGGAGACCCAGCCCGGGGTGGACGTGATCCTGCCGGACTTCACCTCGATCCGGGACCGGCTGGACGACGTCGTCGCCGTGGTCCTCACCCACGGCCACGAGGACCACATCGGCGGCGTGCCGTACCTGCTGCGCGAGCGGTCCGACATTCCCGTCGTCGGCTCCAAGCTGACGCTGGCGTTCCTGGAGGCCAAGCTCAAGGAACACGGGATCCGGCCGCGCACGGTGCGGGTGCGGGAGGGCGACCGGCGTGGCTTCGGGCCCTTCGACTGCGAGTTCGTGGCGGTCAACCACTCCATCCCCGACAGCCTCGCGGTCGCGATCCGCACCCGGGCCGGGATGGTGCTGCACACCGGCGACTTCAAGATGGACCAGTTTCCTCTCGACGACCGCATCACCGATCTGCGCGCCTTCGCCCGCCTCGGCGAGGAGGGCGTGGACCTGTTCCTCACCGACTCCACCAACGCCGAAGTGCCCGGCTTCACCACCTCCGAGCGGGAGCTGAACCCGGCGATCGAGCAGGTGATGCGCACCGCGCCGCGCCGGGTCATCGTCTCCAGCTTCGCCAGCCACGTGCACCGCATCCAGCAGGTCCTGGACGCCGCCCACCAGCACGGCCGCAAGGTCGCCTTCGTCGGTCGGTCGATGGTCCGTAACATGGGCATCGCCCGTGACCTGGGCTACCTGAAGGTCCCCGCCGGTCTGGTCGTGAGCACGAAGGAGTTGGAGAAGCTCCCGGACCACAAGATCACTCTGGTGTGCACCGGCTCCCAGGGCGAACCCATGGCCGCGCTGTCACGGATGGCCAACCGTGACCACATGATCCGCATCGGCAAGGGCGACACCGTCCTGCTCGCCAGCTCCCTCATCCCCGGCAACGAGAACGCCATCTACCGGGTGATCAACGGACTCACCCGGTGGGGCGCCCACGTGGTCCACAAGGGCAACGCCAAGGTGCACGTCTCCGGGCACGCCAGCGCCGGCGAACTCGTCTACTGCTACAACATCGTCAAACCCCGCAACGTCATGCCCGTGCACGGCGAATGGCGCCACCTGCGGGCCAACGGTGACCTCGCCATCCGTACCGGTGTCGACCCCGAACGGGTCGTCATCGCCGAGGACGGCGTCGTCGTCGACCTGGTCGACGGGCGCGCGTCCATCACTGGCAAGGTCCCCGCCGGCAACGTCTACGTGGACGGCATGGAAGTCGGTGGCGCCACCGAAGCGTCCCTCAAGGACCGTCTCACCCTCGCCGCCGAAGGCGTGGTCACGGTGGTGGCGATCGTCGACGCGGACACCGGCGCCCTCGCCGAGGCCCCCGACTTTCTGGCCCGCGGCTTCGTGCACGACGACGCCACCTTCGAGCCGGTCATCCCGGTCATCGAGAAGACCCTGGCCACCGCGGCCGAGGAAGGCGTCGGGGACGCGCGCCAACTCGAACAGCTCCTCGCCCGCGCCGTGGCGAACTGGGCGTTCCGCACCCACCGCCGCAAGCCCCTCATCATCCCCGTCATCATCGACGCCTGAGCCACAGCCCGGCAGCACGATCCCCGTTCCGGCCGCGGCCCCGCCAACACCGTGGCCGGGCAGGGGAGCCAGCAGCCACCCCGGAAGGCCAGGGTGGCAACGCACTCCACATGATGAGTCATCGGAAGGATGTCGGCCGGGAGTCGCATCCAGGAAATTGCAGGTCAGGGAAGGTTTACCGCCCCAACCAGTGAGTCCGTGAGGGCCGCGAGCGTCATACGAGCGTCACGAACGACGGAATCGATAGGACGACACAGCCAGACACCATCCGAAACTGGTCGGGAGGTGGTCGGGCAACACCCCGAACGCCATGTGCCAACCCAGCGGGCGCGCAGCCCGGGAATCGCGCCGTCAAGCGTGAGTTCCGCGCCGGTGTCGTAGTCAGCGGCGAGGGCCACCATCACAGGGTCCGCGTGGTTCAGGTCCAAGTCGCTATAGCCGGCGCGCACCAATTGGGCGACACCCAGATGATCCTCCGTGATCTGGGCAGAACGGCGCAGCCTCGTCGCACCCAATGTCAGATGTCGTCGGCCGCGCTGAGCGCCGCTTCACTGCCTAGCCTCGGCGTTTCAGTTGACGTTGGTGAGCTGTGGTTGGTCCTCAACTGCTGGTTGTTCCGGGTGTTTTCGGCTGTGGGCGTGATGAGGGCCCGGCGCAGTGGCCGGGGCCTCCGAGGTCCTTCTGGTCGTGGGCGGGGAGGGTGGACTGGTTGTCAGCCGGCCGGACGAGGCAGGGCTGCCAACCGGTGGAAGGCTGTGACCAACTCGTTTCTCCAGGGCCAGGTCGCGCAGATCCGCAGGCAGAGGCGGCGGCCACCGCGGGTGAGCCGGGCGGCGACGTGCAGCAGTCGGTAGCGGAGCTTCTTCGGCTCGTCGTCGGCGAGGTCGCCGTCCAGCAGCAGGACGCGGGTCCAGGCGAGTAGGTCGATCGCGGTCAGCGAGAGTTCGAGCCAGACAGTGTTGACGGCGAAGTGGCGGGAGGGAAAGCGCCCGAAGCCGGTGGTCTTGCCGCAGCGGATGCGGACTTCGACGACTGCGTGCCCACGGTGACGGACCTCCAGGAATTGAGCGGAGCCGCCGCCGGCGATGGGGGTGTCGGTGAGAAAGACCTGGTGTCGCAGCCCCTCGTCCTGGTCGAACAGGGACAGCTGGGTTCCGGGGTGCGGGCGCTCACGACGGGCGATGATCCGGGTGCCTTCCGGGTAGCCGGGCAGGTCGACCATGCCGGTCAGCTCGGCGACCTCGGCACCCTCGCGCAGGGAGCCGTCCCGGTTGAGCGCTGGGTGCCAGAGGCGTTGGGGGAGGGTGCGGATTGCCCGGCGAAGCGGTTCGGTGACGGCGGGGCCGACCGAGAAGTGCGTACGGATTCCCCACGCGCGCAGATCGCGGATGTGGGTGAGGAAGGCTTTCGCCGACCCGGCGCTGTCGGCACGGACGAGCAGGTCGGTGCCGTAGCGGTGGGCGTCGGGAAGCTGGGCGAGCGCGTCATCCAGCACCGCGATGTGATCACTCGCGGTGTTCGCTCCGGCGTTTCCGGGCCGCAGTCTGCCCGCCAGCGCCTCGCCGGTGTTGGCCAGGAAGCACAGCAATGGGTGGAAGCCGAAGCCGCCCTTGTAGGTAGCGGCGGCCTGCTCCTTCTCCGAGTGGCAGGCCACCAACGTGGCGTCCAGGTCCAGGATCAGGCCGGGTATCGCGCGTCCGCCGGCCGTCGCCGCGGGAATGTCCTTGCCTCCTTCGGCGCTCTGCAGCCAGGCCCGTCTCCCGCGCGGCAGCACGGGCGGACCGCAATCGGGGCAGTACGGTCCCGTCGATGTCAGCGAGCAGTCGCCAGGCCGTGGGCGTGGAGGCCACCGGGCCGAAGACGTCGCCCTGGTCGCGCAGCACGGCCAGGGCCGTGATGGTCTCGCCGCCGTCGGCGAGCATCACCGCGAGGTCCACGGCGGTCCGGCCCGGATCATGGCCGGTCCCGCGTGGCCGCAACGACCCCAGAGCTGTGGAGTACGCGGCCGTCAAGCCGGTCGCATCGGCGAGATCGGCCAGCAGACGGGCACCGGCATGCCCGACCACCCCCGAACCGTCCGCGGTGACATGGACCTTGGGACGCGAACCGATAACCTGCACGTAGAAAGTGCCCTCCGCTTGGACCGACAGAACCCCTCAGCAAGGTTCATCGTCCCAGGTCAGGACGGCACTTTCGCGTTTAAGCCCTCATCGGCAGCCGCACCCGGCGAAACGCCGAGGCTAGTTCATCAGCCTTCTCCGGGTAGCCCATCAGATGGGACTGACTCCGGTTGCTTGGGCTTATCTAGTGGATCACGAACGCAGACAGAGTGGACGGAGATCGTCAGGCGTTTGTGACCAAATGCGACACGACAGCCCGTGGGAATGATCAAGGGCCCTGCCTCACCAAGGTGAAACAGGGCCCTCATCTGCGACTTCGGAGCGAAGCTCCCGTCGGGACGACAGGATTTGAACCTGCGACCCCTTGACCCCCAGTCAAGTGCGCTACCAAGCTGCGCCACGTCCCGGTGCCGTTTGACCTGGGGTTTCCCCGGTCGAAACGCGCAGGGAAACAATACCGCACTCCGCTCGGTGATCGCGCACCACTTTCCCGGTTGACCTCAAGCTTGGTTGAGGTTGCACGATCATCGGCATGACGACGACTGCGCACGACAGCCGGACGTACGGCTACGACGACCTGCCCGGACTGATGAGCCTGATGACGGGCGACGAGAAGCACGGACCGGCGGCCACCTCCACCCTGGACGTGCTGTGGGTGCTCTACGACCGGGTGCTCCGGGTCACCCCGGAGCGGCGGGAGGACCCCGCCCGCGACCGGTTCCTGCTGAGCAAGGGGCACGGCCCCATGGCGTACTACGCGGTGCTGGCCGCGAAGGGGTTCGTGCCGGCGGACTGGCTGCCCGGGTTCGGGGCGTACGACTCCCCGCTCGGGCATCACCCGGACCGGGTGCTGGTGCCGGGGGCCGAGATCGGCAGTGGTTCGCTGGGGCACGGGCTGCCGATCGCGGTGGGCAGCGCGCTGGGACTGCGGGCGCAGGGGCTGCATGATCCGGCGGTCTGGGTGCTGATCGGGGACGCCGAGCTGGACGAGGGCAGCAACCACGAGGCGATCGCCTTCGCCGGGCCCGCCGGACTGGAGCGGCTGCACACGATCGTCGTCGACAACTCCTCCGCCAGCCATGCCCGGCCCGGCGGGATCGCGGCCCGGTTCGAGGCGGCCGGCTGGTCGGCGGTGAGCGTCGACGGGCGCGATCACGAGGCCCTGCACGCCGCGTTCACCGCCGCGCACCCAGGCCGGCCGCATGTGGTCGTGGCCCGGGTCGAGCCGAAGGCCGGCTGATGTCCTCGTTCACCCCCTCGCATCCGGCTGGTAGTTCCGATGGGAAAGGGTCCTTTGTCGTGGACACCATGCGTGACCGTTTCGCCCCCGTCATCTCCCGGCTGCTGGACGAGGACCCGCGCGTCGCGGTGGTCCTCGCCGAGATCGGCAAGGACGGCTTCCGTGAGGCGATCGCCCGCCATCCCGACCGGGTCGTCAATGTCGGCATCCGCGAGCAGCTGCTGGTCGGCGCGGCGGCGGGGCTGGCGCTGACCGGGCTGCGGCCCGTGGTGCACACCTTCGCCAGCTTCCTGGTGGAGCGGCCGTTCGAGCAGGTCAAGCTGGATCTCGGGCACCAGGACACGGGGGCGGTGCTGGTGAGCGCGGCCGCCTCCTTCGACTGGCCAGCCGGTGGCTACACCCATATGGCCCCGGGCGATGTGGCGCTGCTCGACACACTGGACGGCTGGACCGTGCATGTGCCCGGGCATCCGGACGAGGCGGAGACCCTGCTGCATCACGCGGTCGCCGCGGGCGACGACAAGGTGTACGTACGGCTGTCTGTGCAGTCCAACCGGCAGGGTCGGGTGATCGACGGCCGGCACTTCGTCACGGTCCGCGAGGGCCGTGCCGGTGTGGTCGTCGCCGTGGGCCCGGTGCTCGACGCGGTCCTCGCCGCCACGGCGGGCCTGGACGTGACCGTCCTGTACGCGACGACCGTGCGGCCCTTCGACGCGGCTGGGCTGCGCCGGGCCGCGCAGGCGGCGGGCACCGATGTCGTCCTGGTCGAGCCGTACCTCGCGGGCACCTCGACGGCCGCGGTGAGCGAGGCTCTCGCGGACCTGCCGCACCGGGTGCTGGGCCTCGGCGTCGGCCGCCGCGAGCTGCGCCGCTACGGCACCGTCGAGGAGCATGTGGCCGCGCACGGGCTGGACGCGCACGGCCTGAGGGAGCGGATCGGCGGGTTCGTGGGAGCGGGCCGGGCGACCGCCCGCGTGTAGCCGCGCGGGGCGGCACCGGTGGCTCCGGCCGCCCTCGGCGGCACCCCGACGTCCGGCCGGCGTGTCCGCGCCGGGGACTTCACTCCCCGGACGGCAGCCCCAACTCGGGGTAGGCGTCCAGGAGTCGGGGCGGGGCGGCCTGCCGCCAGGAGTCGGCGAGGATGGCCCGCAGTTCGTCC
Organism: Streptomyces alanosinicus; assembly: GCF_014650595.1. Lineage (GTDB taxonomy): Bacteria > Actinomycetota > Actinomycetes > Streptomycetales > Streptomycetaceae > Streptomyces > Streptomyces alanosinicus. Next base: position 282,643 of record NZ_BMVG01000009.1, on the reverse strand, counting down.
TCGTCCTCCAGCGCGGCGAGGCGGGCTCTGACCCAGGCGAACTGGGCCTCGTGGCCGGCGATCCAGAACTTCTCCGGCTCGGCCATCACCAGTTCGTCGCGCTCCTCCTTGGGGCAGCGCACGGCAATGGACGTCTCGTCCTCGGGGAGGGTCGCGAACATCTTCCCGGCCACCCGGAACGTGGGCATGCTCCAGGCGACCTTCTCCGTGGTGTCCGGCAGGGACAGGGCGATACGGCGTACGTCTTCAGCGTCGGGCATGCGACGCACCGTAGCCCCTGCCACTGACAGTCACCCGCGAGCCGCTGTCCCGTACGCCGCACGGACGGCACCATCACGGCGACAGCACCGCCGCCTCCCCGCTCCACGTCAAGGAGACCCTGCGATGAGCACCCTCCCTCGGCGCGGCGTTCGTGCCGGCCGGCTACGTCAGGTCGCGCTCGCTGTTCAACAGCACCACCAAACGGTGAGGTCACGCCTTGTGTGCCGCCCTGCCCAGCGCCTCCAGCACCGGGCGGATCAGCGGATGCCCCTCGGCTCCGCGCCGTACGGCGGCGAAGACCCGGCGGGTGGGGGCCACGTCGTCGACAGGGCGGACGACCACATGGGTCAGGTCCATACCGTTCAGTGCCGAGCGGGGTACGAGGGCCACACCCGCGCCCGCCGAGGCGAGGGCGACGACGGCGCGGAAGTCGTCGGAGGAATGTTCCAGACGGGGCTGGAAGCCGGCGCTCTCGCAGGCGAGGACGACCACGTCGTGACAGGGATTGCCGGGGTACGGGCCGATCCAGGGGTCCTTGGCCAGCTCGGCGAGGGGCACCTCGGCGCTGTCCGCGAGGCGGTGGCCGAGGGGGACGACCGCGTCGAACGGCTCGGCGTACAGCGGGACATGGGTGAGCCGGGGGTCGTCGGCGGGCGGGGCGCCGCGGTACTCCACGGCGACCGCCACATCGACCTGCCGGTCCAGCACCATCGGCAGACTCGCATCACCCTCCGCGTCCTTCACCCGGATGCGTATGCCGGGGGCGGTGTCCGCGAGCCGGGCCACCGCCGGGGCCACGACCTGGGCGATCCCGGTCGCGAAGGCGGCCACGGTGACCGTGCCTGCCTCGCCGGAGCCATAGGCCGCCAGCTCGGCCTCGGCGCGCTCCAGCTGGGCGAGGACCGCGTTGGTGTGGCTGAGCAGGATCTCGCCGGCCGGGGTGAGCCGTACGCCCTTGGCGCCGCGCTCGACCAGCCGGTGGCCGGTCTCCTGCTCCAGGGCCGTCAGCTGCTGGGAGACGGCCGAGGGGGTGAGATAGAGCGCGGCGGCCGCCGCGGTGACCGTGCGGTGGTCGGCCACCGCACGGAGGATGTGGAGCCGCCGCGCCTCGATCATGCGGTCAATTATCGCAAGGCGTCCGCGCTGGTCAGACCCCCAGCTCCGCGCGCGCCGCGATGAACGCGTCGACCGCGCGGTTGACGTCGTCCGTCGAGTGCGCGGCGGACAGCTGGACGCGGATACGGGCCTGGCCCTGCGGGACCACCGGGTAGGAGAAGCCGATCACGTACACACCCCGCTCCAGCAGCAGCTCGGCCAGGCGGCTCGCCTTCGCCGCGTCGCCGATCATCACGGGGGCGATGGCGTGGTCGCCGGGGAGGACGTCGAAGCCCTCCTCGGTCATCCGGCTGCGGAAGAGGGCGGTGTTCTCGTTCAGCCGGACGCGCAGGTCGTCGGCCGACTCCAGCAGGTCGAGGACCTTCAGCGAGGCGGCGGCGATCACCGGGGCGAGGGTGTTGGAGAACAGGTACGGCCGGGAGCGCTGGCGCAGCAGGGCGACGATCTCGGCGCGGGCGGCGACATAGCCGCCGGAGGCGCCGCCGAGGGCCTTGCCGAGGGTGCCGGTGACGATGTCGACGCGGTCCATGACTCCGTGCAGCTCGGGGGTGCCGCGGCCGGTGGGGCCGACGAAGCCGACGGCGTGCGAGTCGTCGACCATGACCATCGCGTCGTAGCGCTCCGCGAGGTCGCAGATCTCGCGCAGCGGGGCGACGTAGCCGTCCATGGAGAAGACACCGTCGGTGACGACCAGCTTGCGCCGGGCGCCGCCCTCGGTGGCCTCCTTGAGCTTGGCCTCCAGGTCGGCGAGGTCGCGGTTGGCGTAGCGGAAGCGGCGGGCCTTGGACAGCCGGATGCCGTCGATGATGGAGGCGTGGTTGAGGGCGTCGGAGATCACCGCGTCCTCCTCGCCGAGCAGGGTCTCGAAGACACCGCCGTTGGCGTCGAAGCAGGAGGAGTACAGGATCGTGTCCTCTTGGCCGAGGAAGGACGACAGCCGGGCCTCCAGCTCCTTGTGCACCTCCTGGGTGCCGCAGATGAAGCGCACGGAGGCCATGCCGTAGCCCCAGCGGTCCAGGGCCTCGTGGGCGGCCGCGACCACCTCGGGGTGGTCGGCGAGGCCGAGGTAGTTGTTGGCGCAGAAGTTGAGGACCTCGCCGGGGCGGCCGCCGGCGGTGACGTCGACGGTCGCGGACTGCGGGGTGCCGATGACCCGCTCGGGCTTGTGCAGTCCGGCGGCGCGGATCTCGTCGAGGGTGGCGCGCAGGTCGTCGCGGACGGTCTCGAACATGGGGGTCTCTCCTGAAGGTGCGTGCAGGGGAAGGGAGTTGCGCCTCTACGGCTCTACGGCTCTGCGGCCGCGGCTCTGCGGCTTACGCGGTCCAGTCCAGGATGACCTTGCCGCCCTTGCCGCTCGCGGCGTCGGCGAAGGCCGCCTCGAAGTCGCGGTAGCCGTAGCGGCCGGTGATCACGGGGGCGAGGTCCAGGCCGGCCTCCAGCAGCACCGACATCGCGTACCAGGTCTCGAACATCTCCCGGCCGTAGATGCCCTTGATCGTGATCATCGAGGTGACGATGCGGGACCAGTCGACCGGGAACTCCTCGGCCGGCAGGCCGAGCATGGCGATACGGCCGCCGTGCGTCATGTTGGCGATCATGTCCCGCATGGCCTCGGGGCGGCCGGACATCTCCAGGCCGATGTCGAAGCCCTCGCGCAGGCCCAGCTCGCGCTGGCCGTCGGCGATGGTGGACCGGGCGACGTTCAGGGCGAGGCTCGCTCCTATCTTGCGGGCCAGCTCCAGGCGCTCCTCGCTGACGTCGGTGATGACGACGTTGCGGGCGCCGGCATGGCGGGCCACGGCGGCGGCCATCAGACCGATCGGCCCGGCGCCGGTGATCAGGACGTCCTCGCCGACCAGCGGGAAGGACAGCGCGGTGTGCACGGCGTTGCCGAACGGGTCGAAGATCGCGGCGACGTCGAGGTCGACGGGGACGCGGTGCACCCAGACGTTGCTCGCGGGCAGGGCGACGTACTCGGCGAACGCGCCGTCGCGGCCGACACCGAGGCCGACGGTGGCCCGGCACAGATGACGGCGGCCGGCCAGACAGTTGCGGCACTTGCCGCACACCAGATGACCCTCGCCGCTGACCCGGTCCCCTATGCGGATGTCGCTCACGTCCCGGCCGGTCTCGACGACCTGCCCGACGAACTCGTGCCCGACCACGAGCGGGGTGCGGATCGTCTGCCGCGCCCAGCCGTCCCAGGCCCGGATGTGCAGATCGGTGCCGCAGATACCGGTCCGCATGACCTTGATCAGTACGTCACCGGGGCCGATCTCGGGCTCCGGGACGTCCGTCAGCCAGAGCCCCGGCTCCGCCTTCTCCTTGACCAGCGCCTTCACGAGTGCGGCTCCTGTGGGTGAAGTCCCGGTGCGCGGGCAGACGTAAGAAGCCCGCACCGGGTCAGAGGGGTGGAATCACCCTGCAATCTGCCGTATCCACGGGCCGCCGGTCCATCGAGCTTTTCTTAACCGCCGCCTCAGCTTTCCTTCACGCCCCAGGTGTCATGCGGGGGCCCGCCGCCGGCCGTCACAGGGGCAGCCCGTCCTCGGCGCTCCGTTCGAGTCGTACGACGAGATCGGCGGCCAGTGCCTTGATGGTGTCCAGGCCGGATCTGCCCCAGGCGCGGGGCTCGGTGTCGGACGCGCACACGGTGCCGAGCGCCATACCGGAGCTGTCGATGAGCGGGGCGCCGAGATAGGAGCGGATGCCGTACTCGTCCACGACGGGGTTCCCGGCGAACCGCGGATAGTCCCGGACGTCCTCCAGGACGAGCGCCTTGCGGCGGACCACCACATGGGGGCAGAACCCATGGTCGCGCGGCAGCACCCGGCCGAACTCCGGTCTGCTGCCGTCCTCCCTGAGCACCGGCGCGGTGGCCGGGGCACACAGGCCGGCGAAGAACTGGTGGCCCTCGCCGACGAAGTTGACCATCGCGTAGGGCGCGCCGGTGAGCCGGGCGAGATGGTCGGCGAAGGAGTCCAGCGCCGAATCGGGGCGGTCCACCAGGCCGAGCAGGCGCAATCGGTGGACGCGGGCGGGGGCCTCGTTGTCCTCGGGGGTGAGCAGCAGACCCCGGACCGGCCGGGGCGGCTCGTACGTCATGGCCGGGCTCCAGCTCTGTGGGCGTACCTCATATGGCGGCTCCGTGGACAGTAGGGCGGGATCACATGTGGGCACGATGGCTCGGCGCGGACGCCGGGACGTGGGCGAGGAGATGGCGTACGAGGGTGAGCAGGGTCTGCACGCCGGAGCTGGAGATCCGGGCGTCGCAGGGCACGACGGGGACCTCGGGGTCCAGGTCGATGGCGGCGCGCACCTCGTCGGGGTCGTAGCGGTAGGAGCCGTCGAACTCGTTGACGGCGATGATGAACGCGAGTCCGCGTTCCTCGAAGAAGTCGACGGCGGCGAAACAGTCCTGCAGTCGACGGGTGTCGGCGAGGATCACCGCGCCGAGCGCCCCCTCGGACAGCTCGTCCCACATGAACCAGAACCGCTCCTGGCCCGGTGTGCCGAACAGATACAGCACATGGTCCGGATCGAGGGTGATCCGGCCGAAGTCCATGGCGACCGTCGTCTCCATCTTGTTCTCGACGCCGTCGAGACTGTCCGTGCCGACGCTGACCGTCGTGAGCAGCTCCTCCGTACTGAGCGGCGCGATCTCGCTGACCGCGCCCACGAAGGTCGTCTTGCCGACCCCGAACCCGCCCGCCACCAGGATCTTCAGCGCGGTGGGGAACGGGTCAGAGCTGTCGTCGTAGTCCATCGAGCACTGCCTCCAGCAGGGACCGGTCAGTGGGTGTGTGGTGGAAGACGGGGGGCTTGGTGGTCAGCGCCCCGCAGTCGACGAGGTCCGAAAGCAGCACCTTGGTGACCACCGCGGGCAGTTTCAGATGCGCGGCGACCTCGGCGACCGAGACGGGCCCGCGGCACAGGTCGAGCGCCTGGGCGTGCTCGGGGCCGAGATAGCCGAGCGGGGTGACGCCGGTGGCCATCACCTGCGACATCAGGTCCAGGGCGACGCTGGGCTTGGTGCGTCCGTTGCTGACCGTGAACGGGCGCACCAGCCGTCCGGCCGCGTCGTCCAGCCAGGGCCCGTCGCCGGCTGCGGCCACGCTCAAGGCCTCGTCGCCGTGGGTTCGACGGCGTGCTGCCGGGGCGCGGTCACCAGGTAGGGGCGGACGCTCTTGACGAGCATCGCCATCTCGTAGCCGAGGACGGCGGCGTCGGCCTCTCGCCCCGCGAGCACGGCGAGACAGGTGCCGGAGCCCGCGGTGGTGACGAACAGCAGGGTCGAGTCGAGCTCGACGACGACCTGGCGGACATCCCCGCCGTCACCGAACCGGACGCCCGCGCTGCGGCCGAGGGAGTACAGGCCGGAGGCAAGGGCCGCCATGTGGTCGGCGCTGTCGATGTCGAGGCCGTGCACGGACTTGACCAGCCCGTCGCAGGACAGGAGCACCGCGCTGCTGGTGTGCGGTACGCGCTGCACAAGGCCGCTCAGCAGCCAGTCGAGGTCGGATGCATGGGCGGTCGGCGCATCGCTCGCCATGGTGGATCGACTCCTTGGGGTATCTGCGGGAGCGCTGGGATGGGGGGCGTGTGGTCGGTGGTGAGGTGGGGGTGGACACGGTGCGGGGCGGTCAGCCGGCCGGGGCGCTCCCGTCGGGCCGGCCGACGCCGTGGGCACCGTCGGATGTGGGCGCGTGGGTGCGCCCCTGGGATATGGGGTCAGGATCCGTGTGGTCGGGACCCCTGTGGTCTACGGACGGCATATGAGGGCCCCTCATGTGCGTGCCATCCCTGTATGCGGAGGTCAGGTGGGCCGCATCCGTGTGGGCTGAGCCCCTGTGGGCCGAGCCGATGTGGGATGAGCCCATGTGCGGGGAGTCCGGAGTGCCGGAGTCAAAGAGAGGGGAGTCCATGTGGCCGGAGTCCATGTGCAGCGCATCCATGTGCAGGGAATCCATGTGGCCGGAGTCCACGTGGGTGGCGTCCAGGAGGTCGGGCTCCTGGCTCTCCAAGTGCTGCTGTGCCTCGGCGAGTCCGATCCCTCGTTGGAAGGCCGCCATCAGCCCCGGGTCATGGCCGGGCACGGTGTCGTCCTCCTGACGCGGTACGGGGCCGCCGCGCAACTGGGGGACGATGTGCTGCTGGGCGCGGCGCCGGGGCAGTTGGGGCTTGCCCATGGTGCCGCGCACGGTACCGACCCGTGGTGTGGGCAGGATGCCCGTGTGTGCCTCGACCGCCGCCCGGTCCTCGGCGCTGATGCCGGGCACGGCGTCGGCGGGGGTGGGCCGTTCCTGCCGGGCGCCGCGCACGGGCAGCGGTGCCGGGATGTCCGCGGTGTCGGGGCCGCGCCCGCCCTCGCTGCTCTCCCCGCTCTCCGTACCGCGCCGACCGCCCCCGCTCTCGGCCCCGCTCTCGGTCCCGCTCTCGCCGCCGTTCCGCCCGTTTCCGCGCTGGGCATGCCGGCGGCGCCCGGTCCCCGGCGCCTGCCCGCCCTCGGCGCCGACCTCGCTGCCGGAGGCTGCGACAGCCCCGGTCGCGGCGTCGGTTCCGTAGACGGATGACGGGGTACCGGCGCCCGGACCGGTGACGCCCTGCGCGGGGCTCCCGTCGCCCGACCACGCGCCCGGCGAGGGCGCCGGCACGGAGACCGGCCCAGCCCCGCGCGGCTGCCCCGCCCCGTACCCCTGCGCATGCCCATGGGGAGACGCAGGCGTCGGCGCAGGCGCAGGCGCAGGCGCATAGGCAGGGTCCTGCCCCTGGAGTCGCACCTGTGGCGAGGCCCCGGTGTCGGCCGGCTCCTGCGGCTGTGGTCCGCCCGTCCCGGCGCCCGCGACCGCGCCGGGCACCCCGGGCGCCGTTCCCAACAACGCCTGCGGGACGACGAGTACGGCCTGCACACCGCCGTAGATGTTGGTCTGCAGCCGTACGTGAATGCCGTGCCGGCGGGCGAGCTGGGAGACGACGTAGAGGCCGATGCGGCCGTCGGCCAGCAGGCTGGCGACGTTGACCTGGTCGGGGTCGGCGAGCAGGGCGTTCATCCGGTTCTGCTCGCCGACCGGCATGCCGAGCCCGCGGTCCTCGACCTCCACGGCGAGCCCGGAGGTGACGAGGCCCGCGCGGAGCAGCACCTGGGTGTGCGGGGCGGAGAACACCGAGGCGTTCTCGATGAGTTCGGCGAGCAGATGGATGACGTCGGCGACGGCGTGGCCGCGCAGTTCGCCGTCCATCGGCGGCACCAGCTTCACCCGGGAGTACTGCTCGACCTCGGCGATGGCGGAGCGCAGCACCTCGGTCATGCTGACCGGGTTGCTCCACTGCCGCCGGGAGACGGCGCCGCCGAGCACGGCGAGGTTCTCCGCGTGGCGCCGGATGCGGGTGGCCAGGTGGTCGACGTGGAACAGGCCCTTGAGCAGGTCAGGATCCTCGATCTCGTTCTCCAGCTCGTCGAGGATCGAGATCTCCCGGTGCACGAGCGACTGAAGCCGTCGCGCGAGGTTGACGAAGACCTCCAGCTTCTGTTCGCTGCCCGCCTGGCTGGAGAGCTGGGCCGCGCGCACGACGGCGGTGACGGCGCCGTCGTGCGCACGCGCGAGGTCGGCGGCGAGCACCTCGAAGTCGTCGGCGTCCGCGGGCAGCCGGCGGCGTGAGGCGGGCTGCGGCGGGGGCTCCCCCTGGCGCAACGCGTCGACCAGGGCATGCAGGTCGGCCTCGCCGCGCGCGGCGATGTGGCGCAGTGCGTCGACCCGGTCGGAGACCGCGCGGGCGGCGCGGTCGGCGGCCACGGCGGCGATGAGGATGCCGGCGACGGTCACCGTGACCGCGCCGGCGAGCACCGCCCAGAGCATGGGCCCGGTGCGGGCGCCGGTGGCACGGATGCTGAAGAGGACCGCGGCGGTGGCGCTGAGCGCGACCGCGAGGGGCGGGAGCACGGCGAGCCGCATGAGCTGGGGCCGTATGTGCATCTCGGGCAGTGCGGGAGCGGGTCGGGCGACCGGTCGCCCGTGCCGGCCGCCCTCCCGGCGGTCGGCGCGGGCGGCCGGTGCTCGGAGGTGAGACATCTGCGTCCTCGTACTGGTCCGTCGGGCCTGTTTCTCACGCGGTGCCCGGGGTGGGCATGCGCCATCGCGATGTCGGCCGGCGGCACCGGCGAACCCGGCCACGCGACGCGACGACCACTCACAGTAGTCGCCTGTGCATCATGTGCGGTGGGCAGTTGACAAAGTCCACCGAGGAGCGTCCCGCTCTGGTATGAAGCGTCGTACGACAGACCGATAACCCGGCAGGGATCCACACGACCGAGCCATAGAAGACCGATGCGACCTGGTCAGAACCGGTCACAAACGGAAGACGGCAGGCGGCGGACCGATGCCCGCCCTCGCCGCGTCCCACACCTGATTCCCGACCGCCTCCGGTCGCCTCCGGTCCGTCCCCGGTCCGTCTCCGGTCCGCCTTCCACCGCATCGCACAGCCCGGACGGCGGCGGCGATCGGCTCGCCATCACGGAGAGTGCCAGCTTTGGCCCGACCATCCCGACCACACTCGCCATCCCGACCAACCTGGCCATCCCGACCACCAGGACCGCCGGGGCATCGAAGCGCGCCGCCCGACCGTGCCGGTCAGGCACCCGGCCCGCGCGCCCTCGCGAACGCGGGCCCCTCCGCCTCAGCGATCAGCCGCGCTTGGGCGGCTCGGCGACGAACGCGCCGACCGAGCGCCAGGTGCGCCGCAGCTCCCCCGACACATCGCGCCACCACGCCTCCGCCGGCAGCTTGCCCGCGGGCTCGAACGGCTCGCCCGGCCGCGGAAGCGCCACCGCCTGGCCGGCCTCCTCGGCCGCCTCCTTCGTCCACTCCCCCGGCTCGGCCCACGGGTGCGGGGCGAGGTTGAAGGTGCCCCAGTGGATCGGCAGCAGCACGCCGTGCGGGGCGCCGCCCTGCAGGTCGAGGTGGGCTCGCAGGCCTTCCTCGGGGGTCATGTGGATGTCGGGCCAGAACTCGCTGTACGCGCCGATCTGGATCATCGTGGCGTCGAACGGGCCATGGGCCGCGCCGATGTCCTTGAAGCCGTCGAAATAACCCGTGTCCCCGCTGTGGTAGATCCGGTGCTCCTCGCCGGCGACGGACCAGGACGCCCAGAGCGTGTGCTGGGTGTTGCGCAGGCCGCGGCCGCAGAAGTGGCGGGCCGGGGTGGCGGTGAGGGTGAGCCCGCCGATTCTGGTGGACTCGTGCCAGTCCAGCTCGTGCAGCCGGTCCGCGGAGACGCCCCAGTGTTCGAGGTGGGCGCCGACGCCGAGCGGCACGGCGAACACGGTGTCCGTGCCGGCCAGCGCCTTGATCGTGGGCAGGTCCAGGTGGTCGTAGTGATCGTGCGAGATGACGACCACGTCGACCTCGCCGAGCGCGGCCAGCGGCAGCGGCACGGGGTGCAGCCGCTTGGGTCCGGCGAAGGGGAACGGGGAGCAGCGCTCGCCCCAGACCGGGTCGAACAGCACCCGGTGGCCGTCGATCTCCGCGAGGACGCTGGAGTGGCCCATCCAGGTCAGCCGCAGACCGGTGGCGGGCGGCTTGGCCAGGTCGGCGAAGGTGGTGGGGTGGACCGGGACGGTGCCTCTCGGGGCGCGCAGGGGCCGGGTCTCCTTGTCGAGGAAGACCCTGGCGAGGTCCAGCGTGGAGCCGGAGGGCCGGGTGCGGGCCGAACCACCCGGGTTCTGGAAGACGCCGTCCTTGAAGTGGGGGGATCGGCGGATGCGTGCCAGGCGCTCACCGCCCGGGTCCGCGCCGAACGCCGCCGGCCGCAGCGCGCGGGACCCGGAGCTCTGGGAACGCAATCCGGTCACGGTACCTCCCGGTGGAGTGGGTGAGGCTCCCCATTATGGTCGGACCCTCTGACAGCCCGGGACCGCCGGGGTGCCGCTGCGGATCCATCGAGATCTACTGAACCGTCATTCAGCACGTTGACAGGGCGCGGGCCGACTCCGGATACTGATCTACGGTTCAGTAGAGCGTTGCGGTGAGGCCTGGCGCGCGCCCTGAGCGAGGCCCTGGACCGCCCCGGCCCCACCCTGATCACCGTCCCCGAGGAGTCCCGATGCCGGCCCGCGCTCCCCTGATGTCGCTCGTGTGGACCGACCATGTCACCGGCCGCCAGGGCTTCCTGGTCGTGGACCGGCTGGTGCGCGGTGTGGCCAGCGGCGGGCTGCGGATGCGGCCCGGCTGCACCCTGGAGGAGGTGACGGGACTTGCTCGCGGCATGACCATGAAGGAGGCCCTGCACTACGACCCCGAGGCCCGCTACGTCCCGCTCGGCGGCGCCAAGGGCGGCATCGACTGCGATCCCCGGGACCCGGGGGCGTACGGCCTCCTGGTGCGCTATCTGCGCGCCATGCGGCCGTACATCGAGAGTCTGTGGACCACCGGCGAGGATCTCGGGCTCACCCAGGATCTGATCGACCGTGCGGCGGCCGAGGCGGGTCTGGTCTCCTCCGTCCAGGCGGTGTACCCGCTGCTGGACGACGAGGCGACGGCCCGCAAACGGCTCGCGGACGCCTTCGCCGCCGAGGTGGACGGGATCGGCCTGGCCGAGCTGGCCGGCGGCTGCGGGGTCGCCGAGTCGGTCCTCGCCGCACTGGACCGGGCGGGTGTGCCGTACGCCGGCACCCGGGTCGCCGTGCAGGGGCTCGGCACGATGGGCGGGGCCACGGCGCGGTTCCTCGCGCGCGCGGGGCTGACGGTCGTGGCGGTCGCCGATGTCAGGGGCACCATCGCCCGTCCCGCGGGGCTCGACGTCGAGGCGCTGCTGGCGGCGCGGGACGGTTACGGCACCGTCGACCGCGGTGCGCTGCGCCCCGGTGACCTCGAACTGCCCGGCGACGCCTGGCTGTCCGTCGAGGCGGAGGTGCTCGTGCCGGCGGCCGTGTCGTACGCGATCGACACCGCCGGCCAGGAGCGGATCTCCGCCCGCTGGATCGTCGAGGCCGCCAACATGCCCGTACGGCCGGAGGCGGAGCGGCTGCTGGCCGCGCGCGGGGTGACGGTGCTGCCGGACGTGGTGGTCAACTCCGGGACGAACGCCTGGTGGTGGTGGACCCTGTTCGGCGACATCGGCGCCGACGCCGACGAGGCGCTCGCGCACATCCGGCGCTCCATGCGCGCCCTGGTCGGCCTGATGCTCGACCGTGCGGCGGCCGACGGCACGACCCCGCGCACGGCCGCCCACGCCCTGGCGGCCGACCGGCTGCCGGTGATCACGGACCGCTTCGGCTGGTACCGCTGACAGGCCCCGCCTCGCACTACAGTGGACCTGTCAGTCCGGGAGCGGGGCGTCGCCGCGGTGATGCTGGACGACGTCATGGCGCGGACCAGCACCAGCAAGAGCCGGCTGTTCCACTACTTTCCGGCGGGCAAGGACGAACTTCTCCTCGCGGTGGCCCGGTTCGAGGCCGACCAGGTCCTCGCGGACCAGCAGCCCTATCTGCGCCGACTGGACACGTGGGAGGCCTGGGAGCAGTGGCGGGACGTGGTGGTCAAGCAGTACGAGACCCAGGCCTCGCGGGCTGAATGATCAGCCAGTAATGCGCTGCGACGGCACCGGCCTCCGGGGTTGAAGTTGTCGCTGCGGCAGCTTCTACCGTCCTGACCAAGGCCGGAGAGACCGGCCGGAGAAGCAATCGTGAGGGAGCGGCATTGGACTGGCCTATCGCGGAGGTCGCCCGGATGTCGGGCGTGACCGCCCGGACCCTGCGGCACTACGACGAGATCGGCTTGCTGCCGCCGGCTCGGATCGGTGCCAACGGCCACCGCTACTACGAGGAACACCAGCTCCTGCAGCTGCAACAGATCCTCGTCCTTCGGGCGCTGGGCGTAGGACTTCCCGAGATCGGCCGGATCCTGGCCGAGCAGGTCGACGAGGTGGAAGCCCTGCGCGGCCACCACCGGCGGCTGCTCGCCGAGCGGGACCGGCTCGATGTCCTGGCCGCTGCCGTCTTCCGCACGATGGCCGAGCTGGAGCAGTCCAGGAAGGACGGTAGACCCATGACCATCAACCGACCGGAGAACCTGTTCGAGGGCGTGACGCCCGCCCAGTACGAGGAGACCCTGCACGACTTCCCCGAGCACGCCGAAGCGATCGCCCGCAGGGTCGCCACGATGACCCCGGAGGAGGTCGAGGCCGGACAGCGGGAGCGCACGGCGCAGATGATCCGGCTGGCCGAGCTCATGGCCGCCGGGCATGCGGTCGACGCCGAGCCGGTGCAGGCCGAGATCGACGCCCAGTACCGGACCCTGACCACGCTGCGGACCGTGACCGCAGACGAGTACCGGGCCCTGGGCCGCTCCTGCGTGGACAACGAGCCGTGGCGCGCCGCGTACGAGACGATCGCACCGGGTCTGGCCGCGTACCAGCGGGACGCCATCGAGGCCTACGCCGCTACCCGGCTGAGCTGATCCGGGACCGGGCCGGCCCACGGGGGAACCGGCCCGAGCGCGGCCCCTGCTTGCCGCACCGACGGGCTCACCTTGCCCGGCACCGCGGGTGCCGGGCAAGGTGCTGCCCGTTCTCGATGAACTGGCTGGCGGCCTCACGGCCGGCACCGCCGGTGTCACCGACCCTCATGCCCGGCTCCCCCGTTGCGCACTCGAACAGCCCGAAGGAACCAGCCCTTTCGGCGCCGCCCTCAGCAACGGATTAGGGTGACCGCGTGGCGAGAGTGCGGTTGAGTGTGGCCCAGCGGCGGGAGGAGCTGCTGCGGGCCGCCATAGGGCAGATCGAGGCGCGGGGCGTGGCGGCGGTCAGGATCGCCGATGTGGCCGCGGCGCTCGGGGTGAGCAACGCGCTGGTGCTGTATCACTTCTCGACGAAGGAGAAGCTGGTCGCGGCCGCGTTCGCCTACGCCGCCGAGGACGATCTCGGGCATCTGCGCAAGCTGCTGGGCCGGCGGACGTCCGCGCTGCGCCGGCTGCGGGCCGCGGTGCGCTGGTACGCGCCGACCGGGCAGGCCAAGGGCTGGCGGCTGTGGATCGAGGGCTGGGCCGTGGCGTTGCGCGAGCCCGCCCTGCGGGAGGTCACCCGGGACCTGGACAAGCAGTGGAAGGCGGCGATCACCGAGGTCATCGCCGAGGGCGTGGCGGCCGGTGAGTTCACCTGCGCCGACCCCGCGGGTGCCGCGCTGCGGCTGACGGCGCTGCTGGACGGGTTGGCCGTGCAGCTGACCTCGTACCCGGGCGGGGTGCCGCGGACACGCGCGCAGGAGTGGGTCGACGACGCCCTTGCCCGGGAACTGGGCCTGGACCGCAAGACGCTGACGGAACGCTGAGCGCTTCGCCGGACTTGGCGCTTCGCCGGACCTGCCGTGACGGGTCGTCGTTCGTCTGCGGCGCCGCCGTGGCCGGTCGTGCCGTTCCCTGTGCGCCACACCCCGTGCCCCGCACCGGCAGTTGCCGGCGTGCCGGGCACAGAGGGTGTGGCGCACAGGGTGGGGTCAGGCCACTGAGGCGATGCGCAGTTTGATGTCGTCGGGCGACAGGGTGCCCTTCGCCGTCACATGGTCGCCGGAGGACTCGCCGCGCAGCCGGCGGCCGATCCATGGGACGAGAAACTCGCGGGCCCAGTGGACATCGTCGCGGCGGACATCCAGCGTGCCCCGGGGCGGCAGCGGCGGCCACGCCTGCTCGGGGTCGGCCGGGATCTCCAGGCCGAGGGCCTGGCCGGCGCGCAGCGCCACGCGCGTGTGCCCCTCGGGTGAGAGGTGGAGCCGGTCGCTGTCCCAGGCCCGGCGGTCCTGCACGGACTTCAGGGACCACAGGTCGAGCACGGGACAGCCGTACCGGTCCGCGATGGCGCGGACGTGTCCGTTGTACGTGGCGATCTTGCCGCGCAGATGCTTGAGCACGGGAACACCACGGGTGTCGAAGCCGGTCGTCACCATGACCGTGCCCGCGGCCTCGGTGAGCTGGGCCAAGGCCCGCTCGAAGCGCTCGGCCACCTCGTCCGGGTCGGTGCCGGGGCGGATGATGTCGTTGCCGCCCGCGCAGAAGGACACCAGGTCCGGGGCGAGTTCGACGGCCTGCGGGAGCTGGTCCTGCACGATCTGGTCGAGCAGCTTCCCGCGAACCGCGAGATTGGTGTACTTGAAGTCCCCCTCGGGCCGCCGGTCGGCGAGCAGTACCGCGAACCGGTCCGCCCAGCCGACAAACGCCCCGTCGGGCCCGGGATCGCCGACGCCCTCGGTGAAGCTGTCCCCCACCGCCACGTACGACCCGATCACTGATCTGTTGTCATTCTTCGAATCGTCTGCCACGAAGCACCATGATTCACCTTCGGGTGTGACCTACGCGACCGTAGGGAGGGGTTGACGAACGGTGAGAAGAGACACTCTTTAATAGTTTGCGAATCAGGAATAGGACTGACCTCGGACGAGTTGAAGGCCTTCAGTCCATGCGGCGCAGCTGGAGAACCGTCGCGTCCAGGTCGCCCTTGAGCCCGGTGCGCAGCCCGTGGTGCGAGAGGACGGCGCCCCGGTGGACTTCGCCGGTCTCCCGGCAGGCGTACGACGCCGTCGGGTCGAGTCCCCGCAGCCGCAGCGCCGGCACCGGCTCGCCGTAGCTCTGCGCCTGGAGCCAGGCGAGGACCACCGTCTCCTGTCCTCGGACGTACTGGACGGCGCTCAGGCCGCCGGCCGGGGGCCTGAGCCGGTACAGCTCGCCGTGCTGGACGACGGGGCGGATCTCCTTGTAGAGCCGGACCCACTCGCGGGCCTCGGCCAGTTCCTCACCGGTCCACTCGGTGAGGTCGCCGCCGACCCCGAGCACGCCCGCCATGGCACTGACGAAGCGGAACCGCAGGGAGCTGAAGCGGCCGTTGAGCTGAGTGTTCGGACTGTCGGTGACCCAGGCGGCCATGACCCTGGCGGGATGGATCTGGGTGAAGCCGTGCTGGATGGCGAGCCGGTCGAGCGGGTCGGTGTTGTCCGAGGTCCACACCTGGTCGGTGCGGCCGAGCACCCCGAGGTCGATCCGCCCGCCGCCGCCCGAGCAGGACTCGAAGGCGACGCCCGGGTGGGCCGCGCGGAGCCGGTCCAGCAGCGCGTACAGGGCGCGGACGTGGTCCACCCACAGGCGCTGCGGATACGGCTCGCCGGGCCAGCCGGCATCGGTGAAGCAGCGGTTGAAGTCCCACTTCACATAGTCGATGGGGGCGCTGGAGAGCAGTGTGTCGAGCCGCTCCCAGAGGTACTCCTGGACGTCCTCCCGGGCGAGGTTGAGGACGAGCTGATGGCGCAGCTCCGTCCGGGTGCGTCCCGGCTGGTACTGCACCCAGTCGGGGTGTGCGCGGTACAGGTCGCTGTCCGGGTTGACCATCTCGGGCTCGACCCAGATGCCGAACCGCATGCCGAGGCCGTGCACCTGGTCGGCGAGGGGCTTCAGGCCCCGCGGGAAACGGCCAGGGTTGGGCGTCCAGTCGCCGAGCCCGGCGCGGTCGCTGGTGCGGGCGCCGAACCAGCCGTCGTCCACCACGAACAGCTCCACGCCGATCTCGGCCGCCCGGCGGGCGAGCGCGAGCTGCTGTTCCTCGGAGATGTCGAAGTTCGTCGCCTCCCAGGAGTTGAACAGCACCGGCCGGTCCTGCTCGGCGTCCGGGATGACGTGGGCGCGCTGGTAGGCGTGCCAGGTGCGGCTGGCGCCGCCGAAGCCGCCGTCGCTCCACAGGCCCGCGAAGACGGGGGTGGTGTACGACTCCCCCGGCTGAAGGAGCAGCAGGCCCGAGTCGTCGTAACCGGCGCCGCCGGTGATCTGCACGCGCGCGTCCGGGAGTTGGGCGACGGCGATCCGCCAGGAGCCGGACCAGCCGAGCGCGCAGCCGTAGACCTCGCCGCGCTCCTCGGTGGCGTCGGTGTCCAGTGCCACCCAGGGCAGGTGCTGGTGGCCGGTGTGGCCGCGGCGGCTGCCGATGACCTTCTCGCCGTAGGTGAGCGGGGCGGTGGCGAGGCGGGACTCGGCGGCCCAGCGGCCGTGCAGCTGGGACAGCCGCCAGCCGTCGCGGTCGGGCAGGGTCCAGGTGGCCGCGTCGGCGCGCAGCAGCTCCACGCGTGTGTGCCCGCCGTTCGCCACGGTGACCCAGCGCTCGACGACGTCACCGCGCATCCGGTGGTGGAGGGTGATGGCGAGGCCGTCGTCATCGAAGCGCAGCCGCAGCTCGTCGGCCTCTGTCTCGTACGCCTGGAAGTGCCATTGCGTGCCGCGGCGCTCCTCGGTGCGCACCGAGAGGGCGGGGCGGACGAAGCGGGGGCCGCCCTCGACGGGGTACTCCTCGCGGCCGTCGAGCGGGGACTCGAAGGGCCAGTAGCCGGGCAGCGGGTCCGCGGCCAGGGCCTCGGCGTCCGCGAGGGCGATCCGTGGGCCCCAGTGCAGGTGCAGCAGCTCCTCCGCGTCGGTGAGATGCAGGGCATAACTGCTGGTGGGCCCCGAGAGGAGCCATGTACGACCGTCTTCGGCGATATCCACCACGTAAGACCTCACAGGTGCCAACAGATCCGCTCAAGTGCCAACATCATCAGGCCCTCGCTCCCTGGTGACAATGCCTGTGGACAACTCCTTGCCCGAGGAAACCGATGTCGTATGGTCGACAGAGCGCCCGCCGGCGAGACGCGACGGCGGGGTTCTACCGGGAGGAGCCCCCCGTGACGCAGCAGGCGCCATCGACCGAGCCGGAGCTGGCCGGAGTGCGCAATTTCCGTGACGTGGGCGGACTGCCGACCGTGGACGGACGGCGGGTGCGGCAGGGGATGCTGTTCCGCAGCGGGCATCTGGCGCACGCCACCGAGGGCGACGCGGCCTTCCTCGCCTCCCTGGGCCTGCACACGATCTTCGACTTCCGCAACGCGGCCGACCAGAAGCTGGAGGGCCCGGACGTCGAGCTGCCCGGCGTGCGGAATGTGAACCTGCCGCTGACCGACCCGGCGGACGGCGCCGAGTTCTGGAAGATGGTCCGCGACGGTGACCTCGACCAGTTGCGCGGGATCCTCGCCGACGGCAAGGCGGCGGCCCGGATGGTCGCCTCGTACCGGTCGATCGTCGCGGAGCGCACCGCCGAGCACGCCCGGGTGCTGCGCGCGCTCGCCGAGGACAGCGTGCCCGCCCTGATGCACTGCGCGGCCGGCAAGGACCGCGCGGGTATCTCCATAGCCGTGACGCTCCTCGCGCTGGGCGTGGAGCGCGAGGCGATCGTCGCCGACTATCTGGAGTCCAACGCCAAGCACCGGCGTTACAAGGTCCGGCGCAGCGGCAGCGCGGACAGCGCCTACACCCCCGAGGTCATGGAGCTGCTGAGCCCCCTGTTCGACGCCCGCGCCGAGTACCTCCAGGCGGCCTTCGAGACCATCGACCGGATCTGGGGCGACGAGGACACCTATCTGGAGCAGGGCCTGGGCCTCGCTCCGGCCGCCCGCGACCACCTGCGCGCACGCCTCCTGGACTGAGGGCCCGGGCGAGCGGTGCCGGTGGCCGCCCGCCGGTTCAGCCCTTCGCGCCCACCGCGAACAGCAGATACAGAAATCCGGCGAGAACGTGGCCGAGGGCGATGTAGATGATCAGGCGGATCCACAGGGAACGGGGGAACGTCGTCTCAAGGTCGCTCATGGCAGCTCTCCGGTCAGCGGCCCCAGGCACAGCGTGGCCGTGGGGCTCTGCAGCAGGGTGTGGACGAACAGCAGGTCGACGCCGTCGGGGTCCTCGGCGGCGATGCGGTGCGGGGTGAGTGAGTCGAAGTGCGCGCTGTCGCCGGGCCCGAGCAGATGCGCGGTGTCACCGAGACGCAGCCGCAGCCGGCCCCTGAGGACGTACAGCCACTCCTCGCCGGGATGGACACGCACGATGGCGCCCTGCGTGTCGTACGGCACGCGCACGCGCAGGGCCTGCATGCCCCGGCCGGGCGCCCCGGCCTGGAAGTACGTCCAGCCGCCCGCCCGGGTCGGCTCCATGTCACCGGCCCGCACGATCGCGTCCCGGTCGGCGACCGTCTCACCCAGCAGTTCGGAGACGGTCGTACCGTAGATACGGGCGAGAGCCAGCAGCATCGGCAGTGAGGGCTGCCGCCGGCCGGTCTCCAGCCGGGACAGATGGGCCGGTGAGAGCCCGGCGGCGCGGGCCGCGGCCTCCAGGGTGAGGCCGGCCCGCCGGCGCAGTGCCCGCAACTGCGGTGCGACGGCGGGCAACTCGTCGCCCGGGCCCGCCGGCAGCCTGGCGTCTGAGGCGTTCATGCCTCCATTCAGCATCAGTTTTGCCCGTGCGGCAATTTTCTTGCCTCTGAGGCAAAATCCGTCGGCCCACCTGGCCCACCGGCTGCCAATCGGCTGCTCACCGGCACCCTGCTACGATCGATCCCAGGATTTGAACGCGTTCAAAACTGGGGGAAGATCATGTCGAGGAGCACCGCAGCCGCCGGGGCCGATTCGCCCGCCACCCTGCTCGGTCCCACCGCATTCGGGCTGGGCCTCGCGGCCGTGGCGGGCATCTGCCCGTGGTTCTTCTTCGGGATGCTCCCCGTGATGCTCATCTGCGGCGCGCTCGCCCTCACCCTCGGCCTCGCGGGGATCCACTACGCACAGCGCGGCATCGGCCGGCTGTGGATGACGGTCACGGGAACCGTCCTGGGTGCGATCGGATTCGTCTGGCCCTTCGTCATCTTCCTGCCGCTGTTCTGGTGAGGACCGCCTGCCTGACGAGGGTCTTGCCGAAGTCCCACATCAGGCCGCCGCCACCGTGCGCGTCGTCCATCACGGCGGTGAAGGCGGCCATGAACCGGTCGACGTCGGCTTCGTCGACGACCAGCGGCGGGATCAGCTTGATCACCTCCAGATGGTCGCCGGAGACCTGGGTGAGGATCCGGTGGCGCTGCAGCAGCGGTACGACGACCATCTGCGCGAACAGGCCCTTGCGCGCCGCCTGCAGCATGGTCCAGCGGCTGCGCAGCTTCAGCGAGGACGGCCTGCCGAACTCGATGCCGATCATCAGGCCCCGGCCGCGTACGTCGGCGAGGAGTTCGTAGGTGTCGATCAGCGCGGTCAGCCGGGACTTCAGCAGTTCGCCGGTGCCGCGCGCCGCCGCGACGATCTGCTCGTTCTCCATGACCGACAGCACGGCGAGCCCGCACGCCATCGCCGGGGCGCCCGAGCCGAAGCTCGCCGAGTGGACCAGCACGCGGTCCATGGACGAGTAGACCTTCTTGAAGATCCAGTCCTTGCCCAGCGTGGCACCGACCGGGACGTACCCGCCGGACAGCGCCTTTGCCACGCACACCAGGTCCGGCTCCACACCTTCCTCGTGCTGGTAGGCGTAGAAGTCGCCGGTGCGGCCGAGGCCGGTCTGCACCTCGTCGGCGATGAGCAGCGCCTTGTGCCCGTGGAGCAGCTCCTGGGCGGCGCGCAGATAGCCGGGCGGGGCCTCGTGCACGCCCTTGCCCTGGATCGGCTCGACGATCAGGGCGGCGACATCGCCCTTCTTCAGCTCCCGGGCGAGGGCGTCCAGGTCGCCGAGGGGTACGGCGGTGTCGGGCAGCAGCGGGGCGAAGCCGTCCCGGAAGCCGTCCTCGCCGTTGACCGACAGGGAGCCGGCGGTCAGCCCGTGGAAGGCGTGGTGGCAGTAGAGGACCCGGGGCTTGCCGGTGGCGTACCGGGCGAACTTCAGGGCCGTCTCGACGGCCTCCGTGCCGCTGTTGCCGAAGAACACCCGGTCCAGGTGCGGGCTGTGGACGAGCAGCCGCTCGGCGAGCAGGCCGGGCAGCGGCTGGCAGTCGAACCGGGTCAGGTCGGCGAGGCCCAGGTCGAGCACGTCGTGCAGCGCCTTGCGGACGACCGGGTGATGCCGGCCGAGGCCCATCACCCCGAACCCGGCGAGCATGTCCAGGTAGTCGTTGCCGTCCGCGTCGAAGAAGTGGGCGCCCTCGGCCCGCTCGTAGACCTTGTCGAAGCCGATGGTGTGGAGCATGCGCGGAAGCTGTGGGTTGAGGTACTTCGCGTGCAGCTCGTAGCGTTCGGCTCCGCGCTCGGCGAGCAGGGCGCCGAGGTCGAACTCCTTGCTCATTCACTCTCCTTGGCTGTGCCGTCCGGATCCCTGACGGCCAGGCTCGCGCTGATCCGCCCGGCGATCTCGACGGGCGTGAGACCGATGTCGGCCAGCACCTCGCCGCGCTTGGCGTGGGCGAGGAACTGTTCCGGGATGCCGAAGCGGCGCACCGGCACGTCCACGTCGGCGTCGCCGAGAGCCAGCGCCACGGCCGAACCGACGCCCGCGGAACGGCTGTTGTCCTCCACGACGGCCACCAGACGGTGTCCGGCGGCGAGGCCGGGCAGCGCCGGGTCGACGGGTTTGACCCAGCGGGGGTCCACGACCGTGCAGCCGATGCCGCGCGCCTGAAGCAGCTCGGCGGTCTGCAGGCACACCGGCGCCATCACGCCGACGGCCACCAGCAGCACCTCGGGGCGTTCGGCGCGGTGCAGCACATCCATGCCGCCGACGCGGTCGAGCGCCGGGATGTCCGGCCCCGCCGACTCCTTCGGGAAGCGGACCAGGGTGGGCGCGTCGTCCACGGCGACGGCCTCGCGCAGCTGGGCGCGCAGCTGGCCCGCGTCGCGCGGGGCGGCGATCCTGAGGCCGGGGACGACCTGCAGGATCGACATGTCCCACATGCCGTTGTGGGAGGCGCCGTCGGTACCCGTGACGCCGGCCCGGTCCAGTACGAAGGTCACCCCGCAGCGGTGCAGGGCCACATCCATCAGCAGCTGGTCGAAGGCGCGGTTGAGGAAGGTGGCGTAGACGGCGACGACGGGGTGCAGTCCGCCGGTGGCCAGGCCGGCCGCGGAGACGGCCGCGTGCTGTTCGGCGATGCCCACGTCCCAGACCCGGTCGGGAAAGCGTGCGGCGAACGTGGCGAGGCCCACCGGGTGCAGCATGGCGGCCGTGATGGCGACGACGTCGTCCCGCTCCTCACCGATGCGCACCATCTCGTCGCCGAACACCGAGGTCCAGGAAGGGCCGCCCGAGGGCGCGAGGGGTTCGCAGGTCAGCGGGTCCATGACGCCGACGGTGTGGAAGTGGTCCTCCTCGTGGAGGAGCGCGGGCTCGTAGCCGCGTCCCTTCTCGGTGAGGCAGTGGACCAGGACCGGGCCGTGGAAACGTTTCGCGCGGCGCAGCGCCGACTCGACGGCCTTGATGTCGTGCCCGTCGATCGGACCGACATACTTCAGGCCCAGGTCCTCGAACATGCCCTGCGGGGCGAAGGCGTCCTTGAAGCCCTTCTTCGCGCCGTGCAGCGACTCGTAGATCGTGTTGCCGACCACCGGCGTGCGCTGCAGTACGTCCTTGCCCCAGGCGAGGACCTTCTCGTAGCCGTCCGTGGTGCGCAGAGTGGCCAGGTGGTTGGCGAGGCCGCCGATGGTCGGGGCGTAGGAGCGTTCGTTGTCGTTGACGACGATGATCAGCGGGCGGTTCTTGGCGGCCGCGATGTTGTTCAGCGCCTCCCAGGCCATGCCGCCGGTCAGCGCGCCGTCGCCGATGACGGCGACCACATGGCCCTTCTCCCCCTGCACCTGGCGGGCCTTGGCGAGGCCGTCGGCCCAGCCGAGCGCGGTGGAGGCATGGCTGTTCTCGATGACGTCGTGCTCGGACTCCTCGCGCGAGGGATAGCCGGACAGTCCGCCCTTGCCGCGCAGCTTGGAGAAGTCCTGACGCCCGGTCAGCAGCTTGTGGACGTAGGACTGGTGGCCGGTGTCCCACAGGATGCGGTCGACCGGTGACTCGAAGACCCGGTGGAGGGCGATGGAAAGCTCCACCACCCCCAGATTGGGCCCGAGGTGACCGCCGGTCCGCGACACCGCCTGGACGAGGAACTCCCTTATCTCCCCGGACAGTTCACCGAGTTCCGCCTCGGACAGCGCCTTCAGGTCGCGTGGTCCCCGGATGCTCTCCAACATGGTCACGCTGGGCCCCCTCTCGATCCGTGTCCAGCCTCAACTCATTTGTTCTGTGGGGCTCGTCCGCTCGGCGAGCTTCATGGCCTCCTCGATGAGGGTCTCGACGATCTTCGACTCGGGGACGGTCTTGATGACCTCGCCCTTGACGAAGATCTGCCCCTTTCCATTGCCCGAGGCAACTCCGAGGTCGGCCTCGCGGGCCTCGCCCGGACCGTTGACCACACACCCCATCACCGCGACCCTGAGCGGCACTTCCATGCCGTCCAGACCCGCCGTGACCTCTTCGGCGAGCTTGTAGACGTCGACCTGGGCGCGGCCGCAGGACGGGCAGGAGACGATCTCCAGACGCCGTTGCCTGAGCCCGAGCGACTCCAGGATCTGGATGCCGACCTTGACCTCCTCCGCCGGCGGGGCCGACAGGGAGACCCGGATCGTGTCACCGACGCCCCGGGACAGCAATGCCCCGAAGGCAACGGCCGACTTGATCGTGCCCTGGAACGCCGGGCCCGCCTCGGTGACCCCGAGGTGCAGCGGGTAGTCGCAGGCCTCGGCGAGCTGCCGGTAGGCCTCGATCATCACGACCGGGTCGTTGTGCTTGACGGAGATCTTGATGTCTCGGAAGCCGTGCTCCTCGAAGAGGGACGCCTCCCACAGGGCCGACTCGACCAGCGCCTCCGGAGTGGCCCTGCCGTACTTCTGCAGCAGCCGCCGGTCGAGGGAGCCCGCGTTGACGCCGATCCTGATCGGCGTGCCGTGGTCCTTGGCGGCGCGGGCGATCGCCTTGACCTGGTCGTCGAACTTCTTGATGTTGCCGGGATTGACGCGGACCGCCGCGCAGCCGGCCTCGATGGCCGCGAAGACGTACTTCGGCTGGAAGTGGATGTCCGCGATCACCGGGATCCGCGACTTACGGGCGAGGGTGGTGAGGGCGTCCGCGTCGTCCTGGGTGGGACAGGCGACGCGGACGATCTGGCAGCCGGACGCGGTCAGTTCCGCGATCTGCTGCAAGGTGGCGCCGATGTCGGACGTACGGGTCGTCGTCATCGACTGCACCGACACCGGGGCTCCGCCCCCGACCGCCACCGGCCCGACGTGGATCCGCCGCGACTGCCGCCGCGGTGCGACCGGCCGGGCCGGTACCCCGGGAACGCCCAAGGGGACGGCGGTCATGCCCTTACTCCCGGTTTCCCGAGACGGTCTCGCGCATGGCCCGCAGCGACTCCTTCAGGGAGCCCATGGTGGCGAGGACGGCGGTGGGCTCGTAGCCGCAGTGCGCCATGCAGTTGTCGCAGCGCGGGTCCTTGCCGCGGCCGTACTTGTCCCAGTCGGTCTTCTCGACGAGTTCCCGGTACGTCGGCACATACCCGTCGCTCATCAGGTAGCAGGGGCGCTGCCAGCCGAAGAGGGAGTAGTTCGGGATCGCCCACGCGGTGCACGGGAAGTCGACCTTGCCCTCCAGGAAGTCGAGGAAGAGCGGGGAGTGGTTGAGGCGCCACTTCGCGCGGTTGCCGCCGGCGAAGGCCTTCCTGAACAGCTCGCGAGTCTGCTCCACACCGAGGAAGTGGTCCTGGTCGGGGGCCTTCTCGTAGGCGTAGGCGGGCGAGATCATCATCTCGTCGACCTTGAGGTCGTCGTTGAGGAAGTTGAGCACCTCGACGATGGTCTGCGGGGTGTCGGTGTTGAAGAAGGTCGAGTTGGTGGTCACCCGGAAGCCGCGCCGCTGGGCCTCCTTGATGGCCTCGACCGCCTCGTCGAACACGCCCTCCTTCGCGACGGATTCGTCGTGCCGCTCACGCAGCCCGTCGATATGCACCGCGAAGGCGAAATAGGGAGAGGGCTTGAACTTGTCGATCTTCTTGCGCAGCAGCATCGCGTTCGTGCACAGGAAGACGTACTTCCGCCTGGCCACCAACTGGCGGACGATCTCATCGATCTGAGGGTGCATCAGCGGCTCGCCGCCGGCGATGGAGACCATCGGCGCACCGGACTCCAGCACGGCTCCCACGGCCTGGGCGACCGGCATCCGCTGCTTGAGCACCCCGGCCGGGTGCTGGATCTTGCCGCAGCCCTCGCACTTGAGGTTGCAGGCGAAGAGCGGCTCAAGCTCGACGATCAGCGGGAACTTGTCCCGCCTACGGAGCTTCTGTTCGGCCAGGTATGTAGCGACCTTGATGGACTGACGCAGCGGCATGGCCATCTGGCTCACCTCCGGGGGAGCAACAAAGAACGGTGCCATTCATAAAATGCAGGAAGAACGGAACGAAGAACGCGGAAAGCAGATATTCCACCGCGCAGCGTGCCGATCCGGACGAGTTCATGTTCTGGAGCGTCCACGACCACCCGTACGGCCGCAACCGGGCGCACGCCGCGGCGGACGGCGGCGAGGAGCGTGGCCGCCGACTCCATGTCGACCGCGATCGCTCCGGTCGCGAGCAGCTGGGACCGCTCGGGGCCGCGCACGACATGGTCGGCGCCGGTGAGCGGGCCGGTGTGGACCGTGCGTCCGGGCAGCAGCCGCACGAGTTCCTTGACCAGCAGTTCGGTGCCCACGCAGGTGACGTTGCCACGCGGATCCCGGGTCTCCTCGGCGACCACCAGGTCACCGGGGTGCATGCCGGGGGCGAGCCCGGCGCAGAAGCCGGTGGCCAGCACGGCCGCGTCGGCCTGCGCCGGACCGGCGAGCCACCGGGTGACGGAGCGTTCCGCCGCGCGGGGGCCCATGCCCGTGCGGAGGAAGGAGACCGGCCCGTCCGCCCCGTTCCTGTCCCCGGTGCGCAGGGCCAGCTGCTCGATGCCGAGCGCGCAGGCGATCAGCAGCGGGGCGGGTGCGGGGCGGCTGGTCAATTCAGCTCACCTTCGCCTCGGACAGCGTTTTTCTGGCGAGCAGGCCGCGCTCGACGGGGTCGCCGTGCAGATAGCGGCCGAGCGCGGTGAGCGGAAAGACCTGCCGGTACAGGTGGTAGTTGATGGAGAAGTCCCAGGGGAAGCCGGTGCCGGTGAAGTACGGCTCGTCCCAGGTGCCGTCCTCGCGCTGGGTCTCGGCCAGCCACCGGACACCACGCTCGACGGCCTTGGATTCCTGCTCCCCCGCCGCGAGCAGCGCCATCAGCGCCCACGCGGTCTGTGAGGCCGTGGAGGCGCCCCGGCCGCTCCATTCCTCGACGTACTTGTAGGAGCGCAGGTCCTCGCCCCAGCCGCCGTCGTCGTTCTGGACGCTCTCCAGCCAGGCGACGGCGCGCCGGATCGCCCGGTGCGAGCCGGGCAGCCCGGCGGCGGTCAGCGCGGGGACGACCGAGCCGGTGCCGTAGATGTAGTTGACACCCCAGCGGCCGAACCACGAACCGTCCGGCTCCTGTTCGGCGAGCAGCCACTCGATGCCCCGGCGGGTCCGCGGGTCGTGGGCGAGTCCCTCGGCGGCGAGCATCTCCACGACATGCGCGGTGACGTCCGCCGACGGCGGGTCGATGACCTCGCCGAAGTCGCAGAAGGGCAGCCGGTTCGGGAACGGGCTGGTGTTGTCGACGTCGAAGGCGCCCCAGGCGCCGTTCTTCGACTGCATCCCGAGGTTCCAGCGCACGGCGCGCCCGATGGCCCGGTCCACACGCTCGGGGTCGTGGTGCCGGACCCGGCGCAGTGCGAGGGCGACCTCGGCGGTGTCGTCGATGTCGGGGTAGTTGTCGTTGTGGAACTCGAACGCCCAGCCACCCGGTGGCAGTCCGGGGCGCTTCACGGCCCAGTCGCCGGGCCGCACGATCTCCTCGCCGAGCATCCAGTCGGCCGCCTTGACCAGTTGCGGATGGTCGGCGGGCAGCCCGGCGTCGGCGAGCGCGATGGCGGCGAGGCAGGTGTCCCACACCGGGGACTGACAGGCCTCGATCATCCGGGCGCCGTCCTCGCGCCACACGGCGAACCGGTCCAGCGAGGCGAGACCCTCGCGCATCACCGGATGCTCCAGGTCGTAGCCGAGCAGGTACAGGGCGATGACCGAGTACACGGCCGGCGGCTGGATACCGCCCCAGCAGCCGTCGTTCTCCTGCCGCTCGATGATCCAGCGGGCGGCGGAGTTCATCGCGGCCTTGCGCAGCCGGCGCGGAGCGACCTTGCGCAGCTGGTGCAGGGCCCGGTCCAGCCGCTGGAAGGCGCCCTCCCAACTGGCCACCGGGGCGAAGGGCTTGGGCGGGTTGGGCCGGGCCGGGTCGGTGTGCAGCTCGTCGAGCGGGAAGGGGGCCGGGCGGACCGGGCGCTTGGCCGAGACGACGGTCAGCGGCACGATGGTCTGCCGGGCCCAGCATCCGAAGTCATAGATGTTCAGCGGCATCCAGCTCGGGAAGTAGATCAGCTCCGGCGGGAGCTCGGGCAGGTCCTCCCATTTCCACCAGCCGAACAGGGCGAGCCAGATCCGGGTGAAGACCCGGGAGGCGGCGATCCCGCCGCGCTCGCGGATCCAGGCGGAAGCTTTCGCCATGTGCGGGGCCTCGGGCGCGTCGCCGGCCAGCCGGAGGGCGACGTACGCCTCGACGGTGGTGGACAGTTCGCCGGGCCCGCCGTAGAAGCTCGCCCAGGTGCCGTCCTCGCCCTGCTCGCCGCGGATGAACTTCGCGGCGGCCCGCGTGGTCTCCTCCTCGCGGATCCCCAGGAACTGACGGAGCAGCAGATCCTCGGCGTCCATGGTGACGTTGGTCTCCAGGTCGCCCTTCCACCAGCCCTGGTCGTCCTGGCTCGCCAGCAGGAAGTCGGTGGCGCGGCGCGCGGCGCGCGCGGCGGCTTCTTGTACCCCGGCCGTCTCGGGGGCGGTGAGTGCGGTGTCGCTGGCCGCGGCAGCGTGGGGCGGGACAGTCGCCCCGGTGCTTCCGTCGGTCGTCGCTGTCATGGCTTCCCCTTCGTGCAGTCGTGCGAAGTCGTGCTGCTGTGGGTCCGCCGTCGGCCGGTGTCCGCAAGCGCTGCGGCACCGGCCGGCGACTACGCGAGTGTTCGACCGATAGTGATCATCTCTTTCGTACGACGACGAAGTCGGCGAGCGCCGTGAAGGCGTCGCGTACCCGGCCGGGCATGTCGACGGCGTCGAGGGCTTCGATGGCGATGGTGTGCTGACGGCGTGCTTCCTCGGCCGTCCAGTCCCGGCCGCCGGCCTGCTCGATGAGGGCCGCGCGGGCCGCGAATTCCTCCTCGGAGAAGTTCTCGAAGTCGCTGCTCTTGGCGTCCGCGGCGAGGATCTCGCCGAGCTGCTCGGATGCGGCGCCGCCGGCCGCGAGCGCGGCGACGACCGGCAGGGACTTCTTGCGCTGGCGCAGGTCGCTCCAGGTCTGCTTGCCGGTGGCGTCCGGGTCGCCCCAGATCCCGAGCAGGTCGTCGATGGCCTGGAAGGCGAGGCCCAGGTGATAGCCGTACTTCTCCAGCGCGTCGGCGGTGGCGTCGTCCGCGCCGCCGAGTACCGCGCCGATGGAGCTGGAGGCCGCGAGCAGCGCGCCGGTCTTGTTGCCCTCCATCTCCAGGCACTCCTCGACGCTGACGCGGTCGCGGTGCTCGTAGGAGATGTCCTGGGCCTGACCGTCGATCAGGGCCCGGGTGGCGGTGGTCAGGCGGCGGGTGGCGCGGCCGGCCTCGACCGTGCCGAGCTCCAGCAGGATCTCGTTGGCGAGGGCGAACAGGGCGTCGCCGACCAGGATGGCCTGGGCGGGGCCGTGCACCTTCCAGACCGTGTCGCGGTGCCGGCGCTGCTCGTCGCCGTCCATCAGGTCGTCGTGCAACAGCGAGAAGTTGTGGACGAGTTCGACGGCGACGGCGCCGGGGATGCCCACCTCGGGCGCGGCACCGGTGACCTCGGCGGAGAGCACGGCGAGCGCCGGACGCACGGCCTTGCCGCCGTCCCCGTCGGCCGGGTTGCCGGCGGCGTCGATCCAGCCGAAGTGGTAGGCGGCGACGGTGTCCATGGGAGACGCAAGCCGGTCGACGGCCGCGCGCAGGACCGGAGTGGCCAGCGTCCGGCCGCGCTCCAGCAGCGCGGTCACGTCCACCGCGGCCCGTGGTACGGGCGTCGAGGCCGGGGGCACAGTGGGCACAGTCTCTCCTCTTGTTGCGGTACCGGGGGTGCGGGGACCTGCCGCGTGCCTGGCGGGCATCAGGCCGCCTCCTCGAACTCGAAGAGATGGCGGGGGCGGGGCCGTCCCAGGGCGCTGAGGGCGGCGTCGGCCGCGCTCACTCCACTGCGGACCGCACTCTCCATGGTCGCGGGCCACCCGGTGGCGGTCCACGCTCCGGCCAGATACAGGCCGGGGGCCTTGGTGCGGGCGCCGGGCCGCAGCCGCCCGACGCCGGGGGTGGGGGCGAACGTGGCCGTACGCTCCCGGGTCACGAAGAAGTCCTGCACCTCGGCGCCGCGCGTGCCCGGGATCAGCCGCTCCAGCTCGGGCAGATAGCGCTCGCGCAGCTCGGCGACCGGCAGGTCGATGTCGTCCTGCGCGGCCGACTGGGACAGCGCGAGGTACTGTCCCGCGCCGAGTCCGGAGGCGGCCGTGCGGTCGAAGACCCACTGCACGGGGGTGCCGAGGGCCGCGAAGAAGGGGCGTGCGAGCACCGTGCGGTCGTAGACGACATGGATGTTGAGGATCGGCGCGGTGCCGATCCTCAGCAGCTGCTCGGGCGCGTCGAGGGTGCCGGCCGGCAGCAGGTCGTGGGCCTCGCGCTGGGGTACGGCGAGGACGACGGCGTCGGTTTCGAGGCGCTCGCCGGGAACCTGAACGCTCCAGGTGCCGTTTTCGTTGGTAGAGACGGAGGTGACGCGTGTACGGACCTCGGTACGCACGCCCGCGGAGTCGAGCGCCTTGCGGGCCAGCCGGTCATGCAGTTCGCCCAGCGGGACATGGGCCCAGCCGATGTCGGCCGCGCCCGGGTCGGACAGCAGACCGGTCTTGAACACCATCGCGGCGAGCCCCAGCGAGGCGTCGCCCGCGACCGCGTTGAGGGTGGCGACCCCGACCAGGTCCCACAGGGCCTCGATGGCACGCGCCGACTGGCCGTGCGCGGCCAGCCAGCTGCCGAAGTCCTGGGTGTCCAGGGTCGGATCGGCGAGGTCGAGCCCCTTCAGCGCGAGCGCGGCCCGCCCGACCGCGGCACGCTCGGCGAGCGAGAGATGCGGATAGGCGGCCAGGCTGCGCCCCAGGTGGAGGGGGACGGGCAGCGCGTCGCGCCGCAGTCTGCCGAGCCGTCTGCCCTCGGGCTTGGCGACGTCGACGACGGGCACGTCCAGGCGGTCCTGCAGCGGTGCCAGCGCCGCGCCCTGGATCCGGTCGAGGAACCAGCGGTAGGCGGTGCAGCAGCGCAGATACACATGCTGGCCGTTGTCGACGGTCAGCTCGCCGCGCTGGAAGGAGAAGGCGAGGCCGCCCAGTCTGGGCCTGCCTTCGAGCAGGGTGACGCGGACGCCGGCGTCGGCGAGCGCGAGCGCCGCGGTGATCCCGGCGAGACCGCCGCCGACCACGACGGCGCTGCGGGCTGCCGCGCCCTCGTCCCCCGCGGCGCCGTGCGCCGGTGCGGGGTATGAGCCGTCGCTCATCGTGCGTCCTTCCATGCGTCCCGAGCGTGCAGGTCGAACGGTGCACGGTCGGCTGTCGCAGTCAGGGACGCCACGCCGCGGCGCAGGGTTGCCTGCCGTGTGCCTCCTGGTTTCGGAAGGTCCATCTCTCCTGGTTCGGCGAGCTCCATCAGGCGCGCCTCCTGACGGAACGCGGCGAGACATGGCGGGTCACATGCCGGGCGTCCAGACCGGACAGGCCGCGCACGGCGACATAGGCCTTCTCGCGCCCGGGCAGCGAGACGCGGCCGCGCAGCACGGCCTCCGGGTCACGCTCGATGCGGTCCAGCAGCCGGCGGTAGATGCCGGCCATGGCGGCCACACAGGCGCCGCTGCGCCGGTCGAGCATGGGCAGCAGCCGGTAGCCCTCGGCGAAAAGGGCGCGGGCCCGCCGCACTTCGAAGTGCACGAGGCCCGCGAAGTCGGAGCCCTCGGGTGGAGTAGGCCCGCCGAACCCGGCCGAGCAGCCGAACTTCGCCAGGTCGTCGGCGGGCAGATAGGTCCGGCCGCCCTCGGCGTCCTCGCGGACGTCTCTGAGGATGTTGGTCAGCTGCAGCGCGAGACCGAGTGTGTCGGCGTACTCGGAGGCGCGCTCGGCACCGCGCGCTCCCGGTTCGGTGCCGAACACGCCGAGCGAGAGCCGGCCGATGGCGCCGGCGACACACCGGCAGTAGACCTTCAGGTCGTCCCAGGTCTCATAGGTCTCGCCGCGTACGTCCATCTGGACGCCGTCGATCAGCTCGTCGAGGCCGCCGAGCGGGACCGGGAAAGCGCGTGCGGTGTGGGCGAGCGCGACCGCGACCGGGTCGGTGTCGTCCTCCTCCACCTCGCCCTCCCGGACCCGGGCGAGCAGCGCCCTGGTGTCCTCCAGCCGCTTCAGCTTCACCTCGTCGGCCAGATCGCCGTCGCCGATGTCGTCCACGCGCCGGGAAAGGGCGTACAGCGCCGACATGGCGCGGCGCTTGGCCGTGGGCAGCAGACGGATGCCGTAAGCGAAGTTACGGGCCTGCTGGCCGGTGACTGTCTCGCAGTAGCTGTAGGCGGCGAGTACCGGTGCGGACACGTGCGACGGAGAATCCACGGTCCGGATCACCCCTCTCCTCGCAGGATCACGCCCGCCTCACGCAGCAACTGGACCTTGCCGGGTCTGGGCGGGCCGGGAAGTACGTCGTACTCGGCGGCGGCGATCGCCCGGATCGCCGCCCTTCCCCCCGCCACGAACCCCGCGAGCAGCAGCTTCAGTCTGCCGTGGACGCTACCCACCAGGGGGGCGCCTTCATTCAGCAGAGCACGGGCGCGTTGTGCTTCGTATGCAACCAGGGCGCGCAACGATGCGCCTGAGGTTTTTGCGCCAAGATCCGCTTCCTGGATGTGAAAGCGCTTCATGTCCTCGGCCGGGAGGTAGATCCGGTCCCGGCCGAGGTCCTCGGCGACGTCCTGGAGGTGTTCCACGATCTGCAGCGCGGTGCAGATCGCGTCGGACAGCCGGATCCGCTCGGGGGTCGAGGTGCCGGTGACGCCGAGGACGAGGCGGCCGACGGGGTTGGCGGACAGTTCGCAGTAGGCGAGGAGGTCGTCGTAGGTCTCGTACCGGGTGACGAGCTGGTCCTGGCGGTTGGCGGCGATCAGGCCGAGGAAGGGCTCGGGGGTGAGACGGCGGCGGCGGACGGTGGGTTGCAGGCGGCGCAGCAGCGGATGGCCCGGGGTGCCGTCGAAGACCCGGCGCAGATCCTCCTCGAAGGCGTCGAGGAGGAGCAGGCGGTCCTCGGCCTCGGTGGGCGACACGCCGAGCGCGCGGGCATCGGCCCCGCCGGGGGCGAGGTCGCCGTCACCGATGTCGTCGACCAGACGGGCGAAGCCGTAGACGGCCATGAGGTCCTCGCGCCACGCCCGGGGCAGGAAGAAAGGGGCCACGGGAAAGTTCTCACTCGCGGCTTTGTCCAGGGTGGCGCTCTCCAGGTGAGGCGCCGTCTCGCTCGCGGTCATCGGGCGCTGCCCCGGACGGGGACGGCACATGCTGCGTTGAGCTGGGGAGTTTCCGTAGCCATTGCCGTCACATCTCCCGTTCTACACCGCCGACCCAATACACACTATTTCGGACACGCCGCCCGGCAATTCGCGGGGGTCGCCCTGGCGCAGGGTGTCGCGCGTTATCGCCCCACTTGCCACTTTCCGGCACCGGTACAGCTTACGTTGTACAACGCAGCAAGGTCCGTCGGGGTGTACTACGCATCACAACAACACACCGATCCGTTCCAAGATTCCTGGCGCAGGCCGGAGTTGACAGTTCCTTTACGGACGCGGGGCCCCGCCGAACCGTCTCCGGCGGGGCCCTGGCCGAAACGGACTACTTGCCCGTGAACTTCTCGTACTCCTTCAAAACCTCTTCGGTCGGTCCGTCCATGCGCAGCTCCCCGCGCTCAAGCCACAGGACGCGGTTGCAGGTGTCACGGATGGACTTGTTGTTGTGGCTGACCAGAAACACCGTGCCGGCCTCCTTGCGCAGTTCCCGGATGCGTTCTTCGGAACGCCGCTGGAACGTGCGGTCACCGGTGGCGAGCGCCTCGTCGATCATGAGGACGTCGTGGTCCTTGGCGGCGGCGATGGAGAACCGCAGCCGGGCCGCCATACCGGAGGAGTAGGTCCGCATCGGCAGGGTGATGAAGTCGCCCTTCTCGTTGATCCCCGAGAAGTCGACGATCTCCTGGTAGCGCTCCTTGATCTGCTCCCGGGACATGCCCATGGCGAGACCGCCCAGGATCACGTTCCGCTCACCGGTCAGGTCATTCATCAGGGCCGCGTTGACACCGAGCAGCGAGGGCTGGCCGTCGGTGTAGACCTTGCCCCGCTCGGCGGGCAGCAGACCGGCGATGGCGCGCAGCAGCGTGGACTTGCCCGAGCCGTTGGAGCCGATGAGACCGATGGCCTCGCCGCGGTAGGCGACGAAGGACACCCCGCGTACGGCGTGCACCTTGCGCACCCCGCGTGCCGCCTCGTCGGAGCCACGCTTCACGATCCGGCTCAGGGCGGCCGTCGCGCTGCCCTTGCCGGTCCTGGCGCCGTTGACGCGGTAGACGATGTGCAGGTTGTCCGCGATGACGGTGGGGCGGCGGTCGACGGCGCCCTGCGCGGGGGCCGGCTCGCCGTCGGGCCCGGTAATCCGTCCGGCGTTCTGCCCGGCGTCGTGCCCGGCGTTCTGCTCAGCCACGGCCGTACCTCTCCTCCGCCTTCCAGAAGTACACGAAACCGCCGGCGAAGACGGCCACGGCCCAGAACAGCGCGATGGCCCACACATGCGGAGGCAGGTTCGCGGCGCCGTAGCCGTCGATCAGCGCGTAGCGCATCAGGTCCATGTAGACCGCGGCGGGGTTGACCTGGAGCAGCCGGACCGCCAGCTCCGAGCGGCCCTCCATCATCTTGTTGATGGAGAACATGACGCCCGAGGTGTACATCCAGGTGCGCAGGACGAACGGCATCAGCTGGGCGAGGTCCGGGGTCTTCGCGCCCATGCGGGCCACGATCAGCGCGAGTCCGGTGTTGAACAGGAACTGCAGCAGCAGGACCGGCACGATCAGCAGCCAGGCCGGGCCCGGGTAGCTGCCGAAGCCGATCGCCACGACGAACATCACGATCATCGAGAAGAGCAGCTGCTGGAGCTGCTGCAGCGAGAAGGAGATGGGCAGCGAGGCGCGCGGGAAGTGCAGGGCGCGCACCAGGCCCAGGTTCCCGGAGATCGCGCGGACGCCCGTCATGACCGAACTCTGGGTGAACGTGAACACGAACACACCCGTGACCAGGAACGGGATGTACACGTCCTGGGACATGCCACGGCTCGCGTGCAGGATCACGCCGAAGATGAAGTAGTACACGCCGGCGTTGAGCAGGGGTGTCGCCACCTGCCACAGCTGGCCCAGCTTGGCCTGGCTGTACTGCGCCGTCAGCTTCGCCTGCGAGAAGGCGAGGATGAAGTGGCGCCGTCCCCACAGCTGACGGATGTACTCGGCCAGCGAGGGCCGGGCGCCGCTCACGGCGAGCCCGTGCGTGGCGGCGAGCTGCGCCGCCGTCAGCCCCTCGTCGGGCGACGGTATCGCGCTCACCGCGACACCGCCGTCATGCGTTGTGTGACTCACGAGTGGAAATCCGGACTCTCTTGGTAAGAAGCTTGCTCTCTTCGGGTAAGAGAAGCTTCTCAGATCACCGGAGGACGGCCCAGCCGGGTCAGCCGCCACACCGTCCGCCAGCGCATGGGGCGGCGCGGACCGCACGGAGTGGTCCAGCCCTCCCGGAACCCGCCGAACCACGCCTTGAGAGCCGCCCGGGACGGGCGGCGCAGCAGCGTGAGCAGCATCCAGACCCCGAGGTAGACCGGGACCAGGGGGGCGGGGAGGTTGCGCCGGGCGAGCCAGACCCGGTTGCGGGCGACCATGCGGTGGTACACCGCGTGCCGCGAGGGTGCCGTGGTCGGGTGGTACAGCACCATGTCCGACCGGTAGTCGATCAGCCAGCCGGCGTCGAGGGCCCGCCAGGCCAGGTCGGTCTCCTCATGGGCGTAGAAGAACTCGTCGGGCAGGCCGCCGACCTCGGCGAAGACCCGGGTGCGCACGGCGTTGGCGCCGCCGAGGAAGGTGGTCACCCGTGAGGAGCGCATCGGGTCGGAGGCGCGCAGCCGGGGCACATGGCGGCGCTGGGTCTCGCCGGTGTCGGGGTCGGCGATACGGAAGCTGACGATGCCGAGCCGCGGGTCCGCGGCGAAGGCCTCGCGGCACAGCTCCGCGGTGTCATCACGGGCGAGCAGGCCGTCGTCGTCGAGGAAGAGCAGTATGTCGACCTCGCGGCCGCTGGGCCCAAAGGCCTCGGTGCCGACGTTGCGGCCACCGGGGATGCCCAGGTTCTCGGGCAGCTCCACCGTGCGCACCCCGTCGGGGACGTCCGGGACGGGCGAGCCGTTGCCGACGACGACCACCTCGACCGGGTCGCCGTCCTGCTTGGTGACCGAGTCGATGAGGGCCCGCAGCTCCTCGGGCCGGTTGCCCATGGTGATGATGACGGCGCCGACCTTCACGGCACTCACTTCAGCCTGCTGGAGGCGAGGATGGACACCAGGTGCAGCAGGGTCTGCAGCAGGGCGATGCCGGCGAGGACGGCCGTACCGAGCCGGGTGAAGAACAGGTCGCCGCGGATCTGGTCGGCGATCGCGAGGACCACGATCAGCAGCGAGGCCTCGATGCCGAGGATGAGACGGTGGAACTTCAGCGCGGCGGCGGCCCGCCGGGCCAGCGCCATGCCGGAGGAGCGCGGCTCGGACGCGGCCTCCTGCACGGGCGGCTTGCCGGTCTGGTGCCGGGCGACGGCGACCAGGTCGGTCTCGGCCTTGATCAGGATGGCGCCGAGCGCGGCGAGGGTGCCGAGGAAGGCCCACAGCCAGTCGATACGGCCGCTGCCGAACAGGTCGGCGGCGCGCAGGCCGAGACCCACGAGGACGGCCGCGTCGGTCAGATAGGCGCCGACGCGGTCCAGGTAGACCCCGCCGAGCGAGTACTGCTTCCTCCAGCGGGCGATCTCGCCGTCGACGCAGTCCAGCAGCAGATACAGCTGGGTGGCGACCACGCCGAGCACGGCGCCCGCGATCCCCGGCACCAGCAGGGCCGGGGCCGCGAGCACACCGCAGACGGTCATCAGGTACGTGAGCTGGTTGGGCGTGACCCTGGTGTCGACCAGGTAGCGGTCGACCCGCAGGGACACCTCGCGCATGTAGAGGCGTCCCGCCCAGTGCTCACCGCTGCGCCGGTCCTTCACCCCCGCGGGGTGCACGACCGGACGGAGTTCAGCTACCGATGGCCTTGACATAGTCGGCGTAGATGTCCTTGATCTGGTTCGTCTTGAGGTCGAGGTGTTCGATGATCGTGTAGCGGCCGGGGCGGGTCTCCGGGGCGAACTCCACGGCGCGGACGAACTCGTCCACGGTGAAACCGATCTCCTCCGGGAGCACGGGCAGCCCGTGCCGGCGCAGCACTTCGGCGGTGTGGGCCGCCTCCTCATGGGCTCCGCGCAGATACATCGCGAAGGCCGCGCCCAGCCCGCACTGTTCGCCGTGGGCGGCCGCCCGCTTGGGGAACAGCAGGTCGAAGGCGTGGTTGATCTCGTGGCAGGAGCCGGAGGACGGCCGGGAGTCGCCGGAGATCGACATCGAGATACCGCTGAGGACCAGCGCCTCGGCGAGCACCTGGAGGAAGTCGTTGTCGCCGATGCCGCCGGGGTGGCGCAGGACCGCCTCGCCGGCCTGGCGGGCCATGGCTGCGGCGAGACCGTCGATCTTCTCGCCGGTGACCCGGTTGGACAGCTCCCAGTCCGCGACCGCGTTGATGTTGGAGATCGCGTCGCCGATGCCGGCGCGGACGAAGCGGGCCGGGGCCTCGCGGATCACGTCCAGGTCGATGACGACGCCGATCGGGTTCGGCACACCGTAGGAGCCGCGCCCGGCGTCGTTGTCGAGGGTGGCGACCGGCGAGCACAGGCCGTCGTGCGCGAGGTTCGTCGGCACGGCGACCAGGGGCAGGCCGATGCGCGCCGCGGCGAACTTGGCGCAGTCGATGATCTTGCCGCCGCCGAGCCCGACCACCGCGTCGTAGTGGCCGGATTTCATCTCTCCGGCCAGCCGGATCGCGTCGTCGAGGGTGCCGCCGCCGACCTCGTACCAGGAGGCACCGGGCATGGAGGGGGCGATGCGCTCGCGCAGCTTCGAGCCGGAGCCGCCGCTGACGGCGACGGCGAGCCGGCCGGACTGCGCGATGCGCTCGTCGGCGAGGACACCGGCCAGGTCGTCCAGGGCACCCGGGCGGATGTCGACGACGACCGGCGAGGGAATGAGCCGGGTCAGTAGCGGCACGCGATCTCCCGTCCCTTGGCGAGGTCGTCATGGTTGTCGATCTCGACCCAGCTGACGTCGCCGATCGGCGCCACGTCGATCCGGAAGCCGCGGTCGACCAGCTCCTGGTACCCGTGCTCGTAGAACTGCTGCGGGTCGGTCTCCCAGACCGTCTTCAGCGCGTCCGCCAGCTCGGGGGCGGCGTCGCCCTCGATCAGGGTGACGCCGATGTACTCGCCGGTGGCCTCGGCGGGGTCCATCAGCTTGGTGATCTTCGTCATGCCCTTCTCGGCGTCGACGACGACCTTCATCTCCTCGTCCGCGAGGGACTTCACGGTGTCGAGGGCCAGAATGATCTTCTTACCCTCGCCGCGCGCGGCGAGCAGCGTCTTCTCGACGGAGACCGGGTGGACGGTGTCGCCGTTGGCGAGGATCACCCCGTCCTTGAGGGCGTCACGGCCGCACCACAGGGAGTAGGCGTTGTTCCACTCCTCGGCCTTGTCGTTGTCGATGAGGGTGAGCTTGAGGCCGTACTTCTGCTCCAGGGCCGCCTTGCGCGCGTAGACGGCCTCCTTGCGGTAGCCGACGATGATCGCGACCTCGGTCAGCCCGATCTCGGCGAAGTTGCCGAGGGTCAGGTCCAGGACCGTCGGTTCACCCTCTATGCCCGCGGGCCCCACCGGCACCAACGCCTTGGGCAGGGTGTCGGTGTAGGGGCGCAGACGCCGTCCGGCGCCGGCCGCCAGCACGAGGCCGATCATGCGGGTTCTCCTTCGTCGTGTACGGCTGGGGCCCCTGCGGAGACCCAGAAGCGGATGCTCTCGGCGAGCACCACGAGGGCCACGGCCACGGCGAGAACCGTGAGCGCGACCGTGAACTGCGAGGCGGTGAGCACCGCGGCCAGAACGGTGACGAGCAGCGTCCGCCCTTCGTGCCCCCCGATGACGCGCACCAGCCAGGCCGGGGGCGCCCCGGCGTCGCCGCGGATGCGGTACACCGTGTCGTAGTGATGGTAGGCGACGGCGGCCACCAGGCCGAAAGCCGCTGGAAGCGCTCCGTTTACCCCCGCCTTACCCGCGAGCGCGAGGACGGTCCCGTACTCGGCGGCCCGGAAGACGGGCGGGACCAGCCAGTCCAGGGCGCCCTTGAGGGGGCGGGCGGTGGCGAGGGCCGAGGTGAGGACGTAGACCAGGGCGCCGATCACCGGCAGCGCCGAGCCGAAGCCGGCCAGCGCCGAGCAGGCGACGACCGCGGCGCCGCCCAGGAAGGCGGCCGCGGGTACGGCGAGGCCGGGCAACCCGCGCTTGACCACCCGCCGTACGGCCTCGCTGAGCGGACCGGAGTCGGCGAGGTCCGCGAGCGCCCGTGCGGCCCGGTCGGTGCGCCGGGCCTTGCGGGTCAGGGAGCGCAGCACCCGGCCGGCCGTGGTGTACGTCGCCGCGAAGGCGCAGCCGATGAGCAGGGCGTAGAAGGTGATCCGCGGCGTGGTGGCCGCGGTGAGGACCGCGATCATCGCCCAGCGCTCGCCGATGGGCAGGACGATCATCCGGCGCACCCACACCGTCCAGCCGACGCTGTCCAGCTTGTCGGAGAGGGCGGCGGTGGGGCTGGTGTTGGCGGTGGCGTCGTGGTTGGCCTCGTTGAAGGAGAAGTCGACCACATGCCGGCAGGTCTGCAGGATCATCGCGCCGAGCGCGAGGGCCCACACGTCGTCGCCGCCCCGGGCGGCCCCCAGCGCGAGGCCGGCGTAGTAGGCGTACTCCTTGGCCCGGTCGAAGGTGGCGTCGAGCCAGGCGCCGAGCGTGGAGTACTTCAGGGCGTAGCGGGCGAGCTGGCCGTCGGTGCAGTCCAGGACGAAGGAGGCGATGAGCAGCACACCGGCGGCGACGAACCCCGCGCGTGTGCCCGTCGCCGCGCAGGCGGCCGCGATCAGGGCGGTGAGCAGCGAGGCCGTGGTGACGTGGTTCGGGGTCAGACCGCGGCGGGCGCACCAGCGGGCGAGGTAGCGCGAGTAAGGGCTGATGAAGAACGTGGTGAAGAAGCCGTCGCGGGACTTCACGGCCGACTTCAGGCGTACGGCCTCGTCGTCGACGGCGGCGACGGCCTGGCGGGCTTCGTTGCGGGCCTGCGGATCGGCGGGGACGACGGCGACCAGGCTGCCCAGCTCGGGCCGGTGCACCGCGCAGCCGTCGGCGTCCAGGGCGGTGACGATGCGGTCGGCGAGGCTGTCCACGGCGAGCGCGGTGCCGCCGCCGGCCGAGGTCTCGCGGGCCACCGCGCGGGTCAGCTCCTGCCGGGCGGCGGGCTGGGCGGTGACGGCGCCGGGGACGGCGGAGAGCGCGAAGCGCGGGTCGGTCAGGCCGAGGCGCAGCGCGTGCGGGTGGCCGACGAAGCGGGCGTCGACCAGGGCCACGCGGTCACCGGCCGGAGCGGCGGCGAGCAGGGTCTCGGTCTCGGCGGCGTCCGCTGCCACCCGGACGTCGAAGCCGAGCGACCGCAGATCGTTCTCCAGGGACGATCCGGGCACCGGCTGACCGGTGACGATGACGGTCGACAACCGAACTCACTCCCTGGGTGCCGACGCGGGCGCCGGTCTCTCACGTGATGGGGCGCCCTGCCTGTGGCCCCCGGGCGGCATGTCGGCAGAGGCTATCGGATCGGCGGGAACCCTTGTTCACCGGCCGTTCATGGCCCGGCCCACGGGTGCTGCCCCG
Organism: Streptomyces alanosinicus; assembly: GCF_014650595.1. Taxonomy (GTDB): domain Bacteria; phylum Actinomycetota; class Actinomycetes; order Streptomycetales; family Streptomycetaceae; genus Streptomyces; species Streptomyces alanosinicus. The sequence continues at coordinate 243,143 of NZ_BMVG01000009.1, read as the reverse complement.
GCCTTTGCCGCGATCATCATCGTCGATCCGGGGCCCACCCCACAAACCGTCGGCGCAGAACCGGGCAACCGGGACAGGCGATCAGGGCGCTTAGGGTGGACGACCATGACGTGGCTGATCACCGGCGGAGCCGGATACATCGGGGCACATGTGGCGCGGGCCATGGCCGGCGCCGCGGAGAGCGTCGTGGCGCTGGACGACCTGTCGGCGGCGGTGCCCGAGCGGCTCCCGGCGGACGTCCCGCTCGTCACGGGCTCGACGCTGGACGGCGCACGGCTGGAGCGGGTCTTCAAGGAGTACGGCGTCACGGGCGTCGTCCACCTGGCGGCGCGCAAGCAGGTCGCCGAGTCGGTGGCCGAGCCCACCCGTTACTACCGGGAGAACGTGGGCGGCCTGGCCACCCTGCTGGACGCGGTGGCCGGGGCCGGGATCCGGCGACTGCTGTTCTCCTCGTCGGCGGCGGTGTACGGCAATCCCGACGTGGACCTGATCACCGAGGACACCCCGTGTGCGCCGGTGAACCCCTACGGCGAGACCAAGCTGGCCGGGGAGTGGCTGGTGCGGGCGGCTGGGCAGGCGCACGGAATCTCCACGGTATGCCTGCGCTATTTCAACGTGGCGGGCGCGGCGGCGCCGGAGCTGGCGGACACGGGTGTCTACAACATCGTGCCGATGGTCTTCGACCGGCTCACCCGCGACGAGGCGCCGCGGATCTTCGGTGCCGACTATCCGACGCCGGACGGCACCTGCGTCCGGGACTACATCCATGTGGCCGACCTCGCCGAGGCCCATCTCGCGGCGGCGCGCCGGCTCACCGACGGGGACCTGGCCGGCGATCTCACGCTGAACATCGGGCGCGGCGAGGGCGTCTCGGTGCGCGAGCTGCTCACGGTCATCGGCGAGGTCACCGGCGACCACCGGGAACCGCTGGTGGAGGAGCGCCGCCCCGGGGACGCGCCCCGCGCGGTCGCCTCCGCCGAGCGGGCCGCCGAACAACTGGGCTGGCGGGCACGGCGCGGGGTCCGCGAGATGGTGGAGTCGGCCTGGCAGGGCTGGCAACTGCACCACAACCACTGAGCCACGGACCTCCGACCCCCTCGACCACGGGACCACAGCCGGGCCACCACCCGCCGGGCCCTCCTCCGCCACTCCACAGCCCACCCGACCCCCGCCCGCCGAGCCTCGGCCACCGCCCCGCGGATCACCCGGCCACCGGCTCCTGAGCCACCGACCGCCGGGCCGCAGCCGCTGAGCCGCGAGCCGCTCAGCCACCGACCCCTGAACCGCACCCACCGGGTTCTCCTCCACCGGCCCACAGCCCACCCAGCCCCCGCCCGCCGGGCCCCCTCCACTGGCCCACACCCCACCCGGCCACCGACCGCTGAACCCCCAGCCACCGCAGCACGGACCGCCCGGCCACCGACTGCTGAGCCGCCCCTGCCGCCGAGCCGCGGGCCGCTCGGCCGTCGGTCGCCGTGCGCCGGGCTTCGGCCGGCCCGGCTCTCCGGTGCCCTGGGCGCGGTTGGCTGCCGGCCACCACGCCGCATCCGCCCACCCGCCCTGACCTGCGGAACGTTTCCGCAGGTCAGGGCACATGACAACGGTGTTCAGTGCCGCGTTGCCCCATACCCCCCACCCGTAGTTCACTGGGCCCTGCCGAACGGAACGCGGAAGGACGGTTGACATGGGGGCAGGGCACGACCACGGGCACGCACACAGCCACGCGCCGGCCACGGGTACGGCCGCGGCCGCGTACCGGGGCCGGTTGCGGATCGCGCTGGGCATCACGCTCACGATCATGGTCGTGGAGATCATCGGCGGTCTGCTCGCGGACTCACTCGCGCTGATCGCGGACGCCGCGCACATGGCGACCGACGCGGTGGGCCTCAGCATGGCCCTGCTCGCGATCCACTTCGCCAACCGCCCGCCGAGCACGAACCGCACCTTCGGCTACGCCCGCGCCGAGATCCTCTCCGCGCTGGCCAACTGCCTGCTGCTGCTCGGGGTCGGCGGATACGTCCTCTACGAGGCGATCGAACGGTTCATGACCCCCGCAGACACCCGCGGCGGCCTGATGATCGTGTTCGGTCTGATCGGCCTGCTCGCGAACTCGGTCTCGCTGACCCTGCTGATGCGCGGCCAGAAGGAGAGCCTGAACGTACGCGGCGCCTTCCTGGAGGTGGCCGCGGACGCGCTGGGCTCGGGGGCCGTCCTGCTCTCGGGCGCGGTGGTCCTCACCACCGGCTGGCAGGCCGCCGACCCGGTCGCCTCGCTGGTCATCGGCATGATGATCGTGCCGAGGACGCTGAAGCTGCTGCGCGAGACGCTGGACGTGCTGCTGGAGGCGGCACCGAAGAACGTCGACATGGCCCAGGTGCGGGCGCACATCCTGGCGCTGGACGGCGTGGAGGACGTACACGACCTGCACGCCTGGACGATCACCTCCGGGATGCCGGTGCTGTCGGCCCACGTGGTGGTCAGCTCGGAGGTGCTCAGCGCCGTGGGCCACGAGAAGCTGCTGCACGAGTTGCAGGGCTGCCTCGGCGATCACTTCGACGTGGAGCACTGCACCTTCCAGCTGGAGCCGGGCGGGCACGCGGAGCACGAGGCTCGCCTGTGCCACTGACGGCCCGCTCAGGTGTGCGACACCCCGCGACGATTCCGTGGTCATACGCCCGGGCACGATGATCTACCGGGTCCGGCTCACGGTAGCCCGCCGCGCGTCGACGCGGCGAAAAGTGCCGAGAGTGCCGGATTCGTACGGCAGACTTGGGGTGCGAAGACCGAGGCGAAGGATGGGTATGCCGATCACACCTGCCACTGCGACGCAGAGCTCGTCGAATGGCACCGAAGAGGCGATTCTGCTGGAACTGGTCGACGAGAAAGGCGTGACGATCGGTACAGCGGAGAAGCTCGCCGCCCATCAGCCGCCGGGACAGCTGCACCGCGCGTTCTCCGTGTTCCTCTTCGACGAGCAGGGCCGGCTGCTGCTCCAGCAGCGTGCGCTCGGCAAGTACCACTCCCCCGGTGTGTGGTCCAACACCTGCTGCGGCCACCCCTACCCGGGCGAGTCCCCGTTCGCCGCCGCGGCCCGGCGCACCTTCGAGGAGCTCGGCGTGTCGCCGTCGCTGATGGCGGAGGCGGGCCGGGTCCGCTACAACCACCCGGACCCGACCTCGGGCCTGGTCGAGCAGGAGTACAACCACCTGTTCGTGGGCCTCGTGCAGGCCCCGCTCGCACCGGACCCGGAAGAGGTCGGCTCGACCGCCTTCGTCACGGCGGCCGAGCTGACGGAGCGGCACGCCCGCGACCCCTTCTCGGCCTGGTTCATGACCGTCCTGGACGCGGCCCGTCCGGCGATCAGGGAGCTGACGGGCCCGTCCGCGGACTGGTGAGCGGCGTTACAGCGGCGTCGCCGGCTTGAGCGGCAGGGCGGCCCAGATCACCTTGCCGCCGCTCGCCGTGTGCTCCACATCGACCGTGCCGCCCGCCTCCCGTGCCACCTCTCGGACCAGCAGCAGGCCCCGGCCGCCGGTCTGGCCGTGGTCGGCCTCCAGCGCGGTCGGGCGGTAGGGGTGGTTGTCCTCCACGGACACCCGCACCCACTCGGCCCCGACGGCGACCTCCACGGCCAGCGTCGGCGACAGCAGCGCCGCATGCCGGACCGCGTTGGTGACCAGCTCGGAGACGATCAGCAGCAGGCCGTACACCAGCTCGTCGGAGACCGGTACGCCCTGGCGCAGCAGCAGGTCCCGCACGGCGTGCCGGGCCTGCGGGACCGAGGCGTCGACCGCGGCGGCGGTGAACCGCCAGACGCCCTCGTACGGCAGTGGATCGGGCTGCCGACCGGCGCCCCCCGCTGGGCGCGGGTCGTCCCCGCGCCCGTGGTTGTCCATCGTCCGGTCGCCACCCTCACGCTCGATTGTCACCACACGTCGAGTGTTGGTAACGATCCGCTCCGGTCCGTGCACCTGAACACAAGTCAGCGGGTATCGGACGGTTTCTGACCGGGTGCGTATGACACGGTCACGTGTGGGACTGTTCCTGTCGCCGTGACGCCGGTTCGCGAACTAGTCGGGTGGTACGGGCCCGGTCTGCCCCCGCTCGGAGACGAGCCCGACGATACGGCGCCCGCCGAAGCCGGTGGCCACGAGGCCGAGGCCGTCGAAGAGCAGCGAGAGCGAGAAGAAGGCCCCGATGACGTACTGGCTGCTGCTCGGCCAGTGGCCGAGGACCAGGATCCCGAGCAGCAGGTCGAAGGCGCCGAGCAGCAGCGTCCAGCCGAACTGCGGTCCGCGCACGACCAGGCTGCCGACCAGCCGGAAGATGCCCGCGGAGAGGAACAGCAGCGCGGCGAACATGGTGAGCGCGGCGGCCGCCGCGTGCGGCAGGCGGATGACGACGACGCCGGCCGCGATGTTCAGTGCGGCGACGACGACGCCGAGCCAGAAGAAGCTGGTGCCGCGGGCCTGGACGGCGTGCAGCAGGCCGACGATCCCGCCGATGAGCAGCAGCCAGCCGAACAGGAGCATCGAGGTGAGCGTGGCCGCCGCGGTGTAGAGGAGTCCGACGAGCCCGGCGAGCACCAGGATCACGCCGAGCGCGGCGAGCCAGCTGAAACCCCGGTTCAGCGACGTCGCCTTGTCTGTGTGCTTGCTGTGTGCGCGCTTGCCGGCCTTGACCATCGCCAGCTCCTTGATGAGCGCCGATTTCTTCCCCTTTTACCCTTTTTGCCCGCTGGGACGGATTCCGTAACGCGCTCGCTCCGCTCGGCCGCGCAGGACGCCCCGATACGATCCGCGCATGGAGCCCCAGCTGTCGCATCATGTCGAAGGCGCCGTCGCCACTGTCGTCATCCGTCACCCGGCCAAGCGCAACGCCATGACGGCGGCGATGTGGCGTGCACTGCCACCGCTGCTGGAGGGTTTCGCGCGTGACCCCGGGGTGCGGGCACTGGTGCTCACCGGCGAGGGCGGGACCTTCTGCGCGGGCGCCGACATCAGCACGCTCCAGGGGTCTCCGGCCCAGGCCCAGACGCTCGCGATGGCGGCCGAGGAGGCGCTCGCCGCGTTTCCCAAGCCGACCCTCGCCGCCGTGCGCGGACACTGCGTGGGCGGCGGGGCGCAGCTCGCGGCGGCCTGTGATCTGCGACTGGCGGAGGAAGGGGCGCTGTTCGGGGTGACACCGGCGCGGCTGGGGATCGTCTATCCGGCCTCCTCGACCCGCCGGCTGGTGTCGCTGGTGGGGCCGGCCACCGCCAAGTACCTGTTGTTCACCGCGGAGTTGATCGACGCCGCGCGGGCGCTCGGCACCGGGCTGGTGGACGAGGTGCTGCCGGAGGGCGAACTGGACAAGCGGGTCGCCGAGTTGACCCGGGTCCTGGTCTCCCGCTCGCAGCTCACCCAGGCCGCCGCCAAGGAGTTCACGGACGGCCGGACCGACCGGGACGCCCACTGGGCCGAGCGGGCCGACGGCAACCCCGACACCGTGGAGGGGGTCGCCGCGTTCCTGGAGCGCCGGCAGCCGCGGTTCACCTGGAGCGTGGCTGCACCAGGATCCCCGTCGTCGTCTGGGTCTCCGTCGTCGTCAGGATCCCCGTCGTCGTCAGGGTCTACGTCAGGATGAAGCGGCTCCGGGCGCGCAGCGCCTCGATGACCTCGGCGGGGGCCTTGCTCGGGGAACCAGCGGCGTAGGGCGGCTGCGGGTCGTACTCCACGCCGAGCTGGACGGCCTGCGCGTGCTTGTCACCGGCGACACGGCCGGTCAGAGTGAGGGCCATGTCGATGCCCGCGGAGACGCCGGCGGCGGTGACGTACTTGCCGTCGAACACCACTCGCTCCTCCACCGGCTCGGCACCGAACTTCGCCAGCTGATCGAGTGCCAGCCAGTGCGAGGTGGCGCGGCGGCCCTCCAGGAATCCGGCGGCGGCGAGCAGCAGCGAGCCCGTGCACACCGAGGTCGTCCAGGTGCTCGTCGCGTCGACCGCGCGCAGCCAGTCGAGCAGGGGCCGGTGCTCCATCAGGGCGTGCTGGCCCGGCCCGCCCGGCACCACCACGACGTCCGGGTGCGGGACCTCGCTCAGAGACCGGTCCGCGACGACCGCGAGCATTCCGGTCTCGGTACGGACAGGACCGGTGCGCTCGGCGACGAACACGGTCTCGGCGCCCGGGAGGCGGGAGAGGATCTCGTAGGGACCGACGGCGTCCAGGGCGGTGAAGCGGTCGTAGACGACGATGGCGATCTGCATGAGGTGTCCTTTCGGCGGGCAACGGCCCGCTGTGGGCGGTGGCGTCAGTGGCTGACGGCGGGGCGGAAGCGGCGGCGGTATTCGGCGGGGGCCGTGCCGAGGGTCCTGACGAAGGCACGGCGCATGGCCTCGGGGGTGCCGTAGCCGCCGGCGCGGGCGATCTCCTCGATGCCGTCGCCGGTCTCCTCCAGCAGGCGGCGGGCGTGTTCCAGGCGGACCCGGTCGACATAGCGGCCGGGCGTCATGCCGGTCTCCTCCCGGAAGGCGCGCGCGAAGTGGCGGGGCGACAGCCGGGCGCGGGCCGCGAGCGACTCGACCGAGAGATCGCCCGCCGGGTGCTCGGTGATCCACCGCTGGACCTCCCGCAGCGGCGCGCGCTGCGCGGTCTGGGCGGCGAGCTGGGCGCTGAACTGCGCCTGGTTGCCGGGCCGGCGCAGGAAGACCACCAGATGCCGGGCGACGGCGAGGGCGACGTCCCGGTCCAGGTCCTCCTCGACCAGCGCGAGCGCCAGGTCGATGCCGGAGGTCACCCCGGCCGAGGTGGCGACGTGCCCGTCGCGGACGTAGATGGGCTCCGGGTCCACGGTCACGTCCGGGTGGTCGCGGGCGAGCTTGTCGCAGTAGGCCCAGTGGGTCGTCGCCCGGCGGCCGTCGAGCAGACCGGCCGCGGCGACCAGGATGGCGCCCGTGCACACCGAGACCAGGCGCGGGGCGCGCGGTCCGCGGGCGCGCAGCCAGGCGATCAGCCGCGGGTCGGGCGAGCGCGTGCCCTCGCCTCCGGGCACCAGCAGGGTGTGCGGATCGGGGGCCGTGGTGAGCGCCTCGTCGGGTACGAGGGTCAGGCCGCTGGAGGTGCGCACCGGGCCGCCGTCCAGGGAGGCCGTACGGATCCGGTAGGTGCCCGGCGTGTGCTTCTCGGCGCCGGTGAACACTTCGAGCGGACCGGTGACGTCGAGGCTCTGCACACCGTCGAAGAGGACGAAGAGGAGGGTTCGCTGCGCCATGCCCTCGATTCTTCGCCGCCCGGGGCATGGCCGCAATGACGCGTTTCCCACCTTTTCTGCCATCGGACCGGAAGATTATCTGCCATGGACGAGAGGCTTCGGTGCCGGGCGCCGCCGCGGGCGCGGCGCGGCGGCCCGCCGGGGCGCCGCCCTGATCCCCGGTTGTCGGTGTCACCTGCCACAATTGCCGCGCAACCTCAGTGGAGAAGGCGGTACGGGATCGTGACGACACCCGGATCCATCGGAGCGGGATCCATCGAAGGCAGGATCGCCGAGGAACTCGGCGTACGGGAGCGGCAGGTGAAGGCCGCGGTGGAACTGCTCGACGGCGGTTCGACGGTGCCCTTCATCGCCCGCTACCGCAAGGAAGCGACCGAGATGCTCGACGACGCGCAGTTGCGCACGATCGAGGAGCGGCTGCGCTATCTGCGGGAGCTGGAGGAGCGGCGCGCCGCGATCCTGGAGTCGGTGCGCGAGCAGGGCAAGCTCACCGACGAGCTGGAGGCGCAGATCCGCGGCGCCGAGACCAAGGCGCGGCTGGAGGACATCTACCTCCCGTACAAGCCCAAGCGGCGCACCAAGGCGCAGATCGCGCGCGAGGCGGGTCTGGAGCCGCTGGCGGAGGGCCTGCTGGGCGATCCGACGGTGGAGCCGCTGGCGGCCGCCGCCGCGTTCGTGGACGCCGACAAGGGCGTCGCCGATCCGCAGGCCGCCCTGGACGGCGCGCGGGCCATCCTCACCGAGCGGTTCTCGGAGGACGCTGACCTGATCGGCGAGCTGCGTGAGCGCATGTGGGTGCGCGGGCGGCTGGCCGCGAAGGTGCGGGAGGGCAAGGAGGAGGCCGGCGCCAAGTTCGCCGACTACTTCGACTTCGCCGAGCCGTTCACCGAGCTGCCCTCGCACCGGATCCTCGCGATGCTGCGCGGCGAGAAGGAGGAGGTCCTCGACCTCGTCCTGGAGCCGGAGGAGCCCTCCGAGCAGCCCGGCCCGTCGTCGTACGAGGGCAGTGTGGCGCACCGGTTCGGCATCGCCGACCGGGGCCGGCCGGGCGACAAGTGGCTGACGGACACGGTCCGCTGGGCCTGGCGCACCCGCATCCTCGTCCACCTCGGCATCGACCTGCGCCTTCGGCTGCGCACCGCCGCCGAGGACGAGGCGGTGAACGTCTTCGCGGCCAACCTGCGCGACCTGCTGCTGGCCGCCCCGGCCGGCACGCGCGCCACGCTGGGCCTGGACCCCGGTTTCCGTACGGGCGTGAAGGTCGCCGTGGTCGACGCGACCGGCAAGGTCGTCGCCACGGACGTGATCTATCCGCACGTCCCGGCCAACAAGTGGGACGAGGCCCTCGCCAAGCTGGCCCGTCTCGCCGAGGAGCACGCGGTCGACCTGGTCGCGATCGGCAACGGCACGGCCTCCCGCGAGACCGACAAGCTCGCCGGTGAACTCATCACCAAGCACCCGGAGCTGAAGCTCACCAAGGTGATGGTGTCCGAGGCGGGTGCGTCGGTGTACTCGGCGTCGCCGTACGCCTCGCAGGAGCTGCCCGACATGGACGTGTCGCTGCGCGGCGCGGTGTCCATCGCCCGCCGGCTGCAGGACCCGCTGGCCGAGCTGGTGAAGATCGACCCGAAGTCCATCGGCGTCGGCCAGTACCAGCACGACCTGTCCGAGGTGAAGCTGTCCCGCTCGCTGGACGCGGTGGTCGAGGACTGTGTGAACGGCGTCGGCGTGGACGTCAACACCGCGTCCGTGCCGCTGCTCGCCAGGGTGTCGGGCATCTCCTCGGGCCTCGCCGAGAACATCGTGGCGCACCGGGACACGAACGGCCCCTTCACCTCGCGTTCGGAGCTGAAGAAGGTGGCGCGGCTCGGCCCGAAGGCGTTCGAGCAGTGCGCGGGCTTCCTGCGCATCCGCGGCGGCGACGACCCGCTGGACTCCTCCAGCGTGCACCCCGAGGCCTACCCGGTGGTCCGTCGCATGGTGAAGACCACGGGCCAGGAGGTGGCCTCCCTCATCGGCAACACGGGGGTGCTGCGCTCGCTGCAGCCCGCCGACTTCGTGGACGACACCTTCGGTCTGCCGACGGTGACGGACATTCTCAGGGAGCTGGACAAGCCGGGGCGTGACCCGCGTCCCGCCTTCAAGACGGCCACCTTCAAGGAGGGCGTGGAGAAGATCTCCGACCTGTCCCCCGGGATGATCCTGGAGGGCGTGGTGACGAACGTGGCCGCCTTCGGCGCCTTCGTGGACGTCGGTGTGCACCAGGACGGTCTGGTGCACGTGTCGGCGATGTCCAGGACGTTCGTCAAGGACCCGCGCGATGTCGCCAAGCCCGGTGACATCGTCAAGGTGAAGGTCCTGGACGTGGACATCCCGCGCAAGCGGATCGCGCTGACCCTGCGCCTGGACGACGAGGCGGCCCCGCAGGGCGGCGGCCAGGGCGGCGGCCGGCAGCAGCGCGGTGGCGGGCGCCCGCCCCAGCAGCGGCAGGGCGGCCAGGGTCAGGGCCAGCGACAGGGCGGTCAGGGGCAGCGGCAGGGCCGCGGCGGTGGCGGTGGCGACCGGGGCGGGCGGCAGGCGCCGGCACCGGCCAACAGCGCGATGGCCGACGCGCTGCGCCGCGCGGGTCTGCTCGACCCGAAGAAGCGCTGACGGGATCACGGGGCCTCGCCCCGGCCCCCGGCGGGAAGCGCACCTGCGCGTCCCGCCGGGGGCCGGTGGCACAGGACGGGACGACCTCTCGTCTTCACGGGAACGCCGGTTGAGCGAACCGTCGGATCACTACTATGCGATGGGTTTCGACCTCCGCCCTGCTTCCAGGACGGACAACCCACCGTGACAACCCACCGTGATGAGGCCCCATGCCCAGACGTTCCGCTGTCTTCAGACTTCCCGTCGTCCTGAGACGCTCCGCCGTCGCCGCCCTGTCCGGCGCGCTCGTCCTCTCCGCCTTCACCGTGCCGAGTGCCCACGCCGACTCCGGCGACGGTGACACCCAGGTCCTGCTGGCCGTCGTCAACGCAGGCCAGCCGGTCGTGCTGGGCGCCATGACGAAGAAGACGGTCACGCTCAGCATCAGCGCGAGCGACAACTCGGGGATCAAGGACGCCTACGGCTTCCTCTACCACGGCTCCTTCGACAACCCCGACGGCTCTGCCGGGCCCGGCTCGGACACCCCGCTGACCTGCACCCCGGTCGCCGGCAGCACCACCACGTCCACCTGCACCGCCGAGGTCACCATCGACCCGAACGCGATGCTCATCAACGCCAACGCCGGTACGTGGCACATCTGGACGTCCGTGGACGCCAACGACTTCGACTACGTCAACAAGGACAGCGCGGGCACCTTCCTGATGAAGCGTGCCGCCAGGCTGACCGCCGACGCCACCCCCGAACCGGTGGCCGCGGGCGGCCTCGTCACCGTCAAGGGCGCGCTGACCCGCGCCAACTGGGGCAAGGGCGGCACCTACGGCGGCTATGCGGGCCAGTCGGTGAAACTGCAGTTCCGGAAGGCCGGCACCACCGGTTACCACACCGTGAAGACGGTCACCAGCGGCGCCGACGGCGCCCTCACCGCCAAGGCGACGGCCGCCTCGTCCGGCTACTGGCGGTGGAGTTTCACCGGGACCGACACGACCGGACCGGCGAGCGCCCCCGGCGACTACGTCCCCGTCACCGCGGGCTGACCCGGCGGACGCGGCTCGCGGCGCCTAGGGCCTGTCCGGCGGATCAGGTCGCGGGAAAGTGACGGTGCCTCATCGGCGCAGTTGAGCGGGGGTCGGTGCGTCCAGCTGCAAGGCGGAGGAGGGAGTCGACGCGGTGGGGGTCCCCCCCCCCGCGCGAGCGGAGTCGAGCGTGGGGGAGTCGGCGACCGACGACAACGCAGCTGGGGGTACCCCCTCTGGGGGAGGGCGTGCCGACCCCCGCGTCCGCGACAGGATCCGCCGGACAGGCCCTAACGCTCGGTCACCTTGCCGGCCGCCACCTCCAGGCGGCGGGTCACCCGCACCGCGTCCAGCATGCGGCGATCGTGGGTGACCAGGAGCAGGGTGCCCTCGTAGGCGTCGAGGGCCTCTTCCAGCTGCTCGATGGCGGGCAGGTCGAGGTGGTTGGTGGGCTCGTCCAGGACCAGGAGGTTGACGCCCCGGCCCTGGAGGAGGGCCAGGGCGGCGCGGGTGCGTTCGCCCGGGGAGAGCGAGGCGGCCGGGCGCGGCACATGGTCGGCCTTCAGCCCGAACTTGGCGAGCAGGGTGCGGACCTCGACCGGCTCGGTGTCGGGGACGGCCGCGCGGAACGCGTCCAGCAGGGTCTGAGTGCCGTGGAACAGCATGCGGGCCTGGTCGACCTCGCCGACCAGGACGCCGGAGCCGAGCGCGGCGTGTCCCGAGTCGAGCGGGACCCGGCCGAGCAGCGCGCCGAGCAGGGTGGACTTGCCGGCGCCGTTCGCCCCGGTGACGGCGACCCGGTCCGCCCAGTCGATCTGCAGGGACGCCGGGCCGAAGGTGAAGTCGCCGCGCCGGACCTCGGCATCGCGCAGGGTCGCCACGACGGCGCCGGAGCGCGGGGCGGCGGCGATCTCCATGCGCAGTTCCCACTCCTTGCGCGGCTCCTCGACCACCTCCAGGCGTTCGATCATGCGCTGGGTCTGGCGGGCCTTGGCTGCCTGCTTCTCGCTGGCCTCGCTGCGGAACTTGCGGCCGATCTTGTCGTTGTCGTTGCCGGCCTTGCGCCGGGCGTTCTTCACGCCCTTGTCCATCCAGGACCGCTGCATCTGCGCACGGTCCTGGAGGGCGGCCCGCTTGTCGGCGTACTCCTCGTAGTCCTCGCGGGCGTGCCGGCGGGCGACCTCCCGTTCCTCCAGGTAGGCCGCGTAGCCGCCGCCGTAGAGGTTGATCTGCCGCTGGGCCAGGTCGAGTTCGAGGACCTTGGTGACGGTGCGGGTGAGGAACTCCCGGTCGTGGCTAACGACGACCGTGCCGGCGCGCAGCCCCGCGACGAACCGCTCCAGGCGTTCCAGGCCGTCCAGGTCCAGGTCGTTGGTGGGCTCGTCCAGGAGGAAGACGTCGTAGCGGGACAGCAGCAGGGAGGCGAGGCCGGCGCGGGCCGCCTGGCCGCCGGACAGGGAGGTCATCGGCTGGTCCAGGCCGACAGCGAGGCCGAGGGAGTCGGCGACGTCCTCCGCGCGCTCCTCCAGGTCGGCGCCGCCGAGGCCGAGCCAGCGCTCCAGGGCGGTCGCGTAGGCGTCGTCGGCGCCGGGCGCGCCCTCGACCAGGGCCTCGGTGGCCTCGTCCATCACACGCTGTGCCTCGGCGACGCCGGTGCGGCGGGCGAGGAACTCCCGGACGGTCTCCCCCGGCCTGCGCTCCGGTTCCTGCGGCAGATGGCCGACGGTCGCGGCCGGCGGGGACAGCCGCAGCTCGCCCTGTTCGGGCCGGGTGAGCCCGGCGAGCAGCCGGAGCAGGGTGGACTTGCCGGCGCCGTTGGCACCGACGAGACCGATCACATCGCCGGGCGCGACGACGAGGTCCAGCCCGGAGAAGAGGGAACGGTCTCCGTGCCCGGCGGCGAGGTTCTTGGCGACGAGGGTGGCAGTCATCAGAACGCCGATCCTAATGGGCCCGGCGGCCGCCGCTCAGCCCCCTGGGGCTCGGGTGACCGGTGCCGCGAGCACCTCCCCCGTGGTGCGGGCGACGACGTAGGCCTGTCCCCTGACCGCCCGTGGGTCCAGCGGGACGCGGTGCCCGCCGGCCTCCAGGACCCCGTCGAAGACCTCGCGGGTATGGGTGCGGTAGAGCCGGTCGAGGCGGTAGGCGGTGATCCGTACCCGGCACGCCGAGGTCACCTCGACGTCGGCGGCGCCATCGGCGGCGGACAGCCCGGTGAGCCGGCGCTGCGGGAGCGGGCCGCGGTCCAGGGCGTGTTCGATCTGGGCGACGAGCAGCGGCACGATCGGGGCCAGGCCGTCCACCCGGGCCACCTCGACCCCGGCGCGCTCGAAGGCGTCGAGTACGGCGGCCCGCTCCGGCTCGCCGACCGCGCGGCCGAAGGCGACCGCGCCGTAGCCGCGCAGTTCCTCGGCGGGCACGGCGCCGGCGTCCTGTGTGATGTCGGCGCCGATGCCGATGGCGCGCAGCGCGGCGGCCAGCTTGGCGAGGACCGCGACGCGGGCGCCGATCAGCAGCACCCGGCGGCGGGGCGCGGACGTGCCGTCCCGCAGCGCGCCGAGGGCCGTGCGGTACTCGGTGCCCTGGAAACGGAACGGCCCCACGCCCTGGTAGCCGTTGCGCTCCAGGTCGGCGTGTTCCTCCGTCTGCCAGGCGAAATCCCGCCATATGTAGTCCTCACCGTCGCGTTCGATGACGGCGGTGACCGCCCCGCAGCCCAGGTCCGCGCACTCGGGGCAGCCGTAGATGACGAACCGGCCGTCCGGGAGCGGCGGTTCGGCCTCCAGCAGCAGTGCGCGCACCTGTTCCGTGAAGATGGCGGGCGGGACGTCCGAGGCGAGTGGGGAGACGGCGTCAAGGTCGGACAGTTGGAAGAGCAGCGGACGGCCGTCCACGACGAAGTCCACGAAGTCGCGGTGGACCTGGTAGCCGCCGTCGGCGAGCACACCGCCGGCGCGGATCGCCGGAGCCAGGCCGAAGGTCGCGTATGCGCCAGACATGCTGTGAGTATCCCCACAGCGGCACGGTTGTGAGCGTGCCGGGCGAGAGTCGGCCGGACCGGACCGGTCCCGCCGGCGTGGACAGCGGGCCGAGCGGCGAAGTGACCGTGGTCGGGAGCGGAGAACCGGCGGACCGGCCCGGACAGCCGGGCGTACGCCTGGTCGACGGTGTACACCGCGGGGCCCGGCTGGACGAACCGGGCGCGTGGGCGGGCCGGACGGCGCAGCTGCGGGCGGTGGCCGGCGGGCCGGACGGCGCAGTTCCCCAAGGGGCGCGGGGAACTGCGCGACCGGCCACGACGGACCCGCGCCCGGCAGCGGTCAGGCACGCCTGAGACGCGAGCCGTTCAGCGCCTAGGCCGGGATGTGCCGGGCCGCGCGGGGCACGCGGACCCCGTCCAGACCGCCGGCCACGGCACCCGCGGCCGGGCCGCCGGACGTGGCTCGGGTGAACGCCGACGCGCCGCCGACCAGCGGCAGCCGGGCCGTCGTACCCGACAGGGACAGCGTGAGGGCCGGCGTCGTGGACGGCGGGTCGATGAGGTCCTTGTCGGTGCCCGCGATGATCAGGGCCAGCCGGTGGCCCTTGGGGACGACGTGGTCGGTGGCGGCGAGGCTGAGGGTGAGGGTGTAGGCCTTGCCCGGGGTGAGCGGGACGCCCTTGGCGAGCGAGGCGTAGTGGCCGAGGTCGGCCCAGCCGCGGCTGAACACGGTGTAGTCGACCTTGGCCGTCTTGGCCTTGGTCTCCTTGAAGCAGGCGCTGTCCCCAGCCGTGCTCGCGCCCCAGCAGGTGCGGTCGGTGAGGGTGGTGATGCCCTCGGCCGCGTCGGCGTAGTCGCGGATGGTGTCCGGGCCGAGGTCGACCAGGACGGCGGACAGGTGGGCGGAGGTGGTGGTCGGGGTCGCGGTCACCGTCACGGTGGACGAGCCGGACAGCCGCAGGTCGTGGGTGAGCGGCCCGGTGAGGAATCCGGACTTCTCGGGCGTGGACGTGGTCAGGTGCGCGGCCCAGTCGGTCTCGCTGAGCTTCGGGTCGTCGGTGAAGGTCTCGGTGCCGGTCGCGGGCCGCAGGCCGAGCGTGCCGACGCCGGCCCGGGTGCCGGGCGCCGGGTGCAGGACGGTGCCGCGGGTGGCCTGCGGGGGCCAGACGCGAGAGGTGACCCACTGGTCCGGGTGGCGTTCGATGTCGGCCATCGGCTCGCGGTCGATGCCGTTGTCGTAGCCGAGCAGTTCGTGGTCGAACCAGCGGTGCAGGGTGTCGACCCAGGCGCCGCGCCGGTAGTCGAAGGGGTCGACGTGCCCGGTCTGGGACAGCCAGATCTTGCGCTCCACCCCGTGCTTCGCGAGGGCGTCCCACCACTGGCCGAAGTGCTTGGTGCGGACGTTGAGGTCCTGCATCCCGTGCACCAGGAACACGCTGGCGCGTACCTTCGCCGCGTCCTTGACATAGTCCCGCTCGGTCCACAGCGGGGTCCAGTCGCCGCTGCGCGGGCTGCCGTCGGTGAGTTTCTTCTGTACGGCCGCGCAGTGGGGTTTCGCCGCGTCGCTCTCGACGTAGCCGGCGAGGTCGGCGGGCCCGCCGTCGTACAGCGGGGCGCCCTGCGCGAAGTAGTAGTCGTACCAGGAGGAGATACCGCTGATCGGGACGATGGTCTTCAGACCCTGGACGCCGGTCGCGGCGACGCCGTTGGCGATCGTGGCGTCCCAGCTCTTGCCGATCATGCCCGTTCTGCCGTTGGTCCAGGTGGCTTTGACGGTCTGTGTACCGGTCCTGCTGGTGTACGCCGTGGCGCGGCCGTTCAGCCAGTCGATCACGGCCTTCGCGGACCGGATGTCGGAGCGGCCGCCGACGTCGACACAGCCGTCGGAGCGGTTGGTGCCGGCGAGGTCGACACCGACGAAGGCGTAGCCGCGGGGCACGAAGTAGTTGTCGTAGAACAGCGGCATCTGGACGACATGGCCCTGTGCGTCGTACGTCTTGCGCTGGTTCTCGTTGCCGCGTCCGCAGCAGGAGTAGTAGGGGCTCGCGTCCATGATGACGGGCACCTTGCGGCCCTGCTGGGCGGGTTCGGCCGGCCGGACGATGTCGGCGGCGACCCGGTCGGGCTTCCCGTCGCCGTCGCCGTCGAGCCCCGTGTCCACCCAGACGGACTCGCGCAGGGCGTGGGCGTAGGAGTAGACGGGCCGGCTCTCGCGGACCGACCGGCCTGGGTGGCCGGCGGCCTGGGCGGCGGCCGGGGTGAGGAAGGCGGCCGTCATGAGGACGGCGACCACGGTCGCGAGCGGTCTCCAGATCGTGAAGCGCCTGCGGATGAGAGTGCGAATCGGCATGCGGGGACGTTACTCCGGTGAACTCCCGTACAGAAGAGCACCCTACGGCGGCGCCCGGGCTCATGACGGCTGAATGGCGATCGTGTGACAGCAGGGGCCATGGACAGGTCAGGGGCCACAGGGACTGAATAGGCTCCGAACAGAGTTCTCCGAACGGACCTGCACTCCACACGACTTGGAGCTGACGTGCACCGCAGAATCATCGCGCCGGGCGCGCTCGCGGCGGCCTCCCTCCTGCTGGCGATCCCGGCATCGGCCGCGAGCTACTCCCCCGGCGCGCCGGGCATCGGCGACCCCTACTACCCCGACTACGGCAACGGCGGCTACGACGTCTCGCACTACGACCTCAGGCTGCAGTACCAGCCGAAGACGGACGAGTTGCAGGGCACGGCGACGATCCTGGCGAAGACCACACAGGATCTGTCCAGCTTCGATCTGGACTTCCTGCTGGACGTCAGCGAGGTGCGGGTCAACGGCGCCAAGGCCGCCTTCACGGCCTCTGGCCAGCACGAACTGGTCGTCACCCCGAAGACGCCGCTGGCCGAGGGCACGCCGATCACGGTGGTCGTCCGCTACAGCGGGGTGCCGTCGACGAAGAGCGCCTACGGCTTCAACACCTGGCACCGCACGCCCGACGGCGCGGTGGCCGCCGATGAGCCCGAGGCCGCCTGGTGGTGGTTCCCGAGCAACGACCACCCGAGCGACAAGGCCACCTACGACGTGTCGGTGGCCGTGCCGGACGGCACCCAGGCCATCTCCAACGGCACACTGCAGGCGACCAGTTCGAAGGCCGGCTGGACCCGCTACAGCTGGCGGCAGAACAAGCCGCAGGCGACTTATCTGGCCACGCTCGCCATCGGCAGGTTCGACATCACCACGGGCACCTCCGACGGCGGCGTGCCGGTCATCAACGCGTACAGCAAGGACCTCGGCGACAACGACGGGGCCGCGCGGGCGAGCGTGGAGCGCACCGGGGAGATCGTCGACTGGCTGAGCGGCTACTTCGGGCCGTATCCGTTCAGCTCGGCCGGCGGGTATGTGCCGAACACCACCACCGGGTACGCGCTGGAGACCCAGGGCCGGGTCTACTACAGCCCGAAGCAGTTCGCGAAGGGCTCCAACGTCTCGGTGGTCGTGCACGAACTGGCCCACCAGTGGTACGGCGACGATGTGTCGCTGAAGGGCTGGAAGGACATCTGGATCAACGAGGGCTTCGCGACGTACGCGCAGTGGCTGTGGTCCGAGCACGAGGGCGAGGGCACCGCCCGGGAACTGGCCGACTACGTGTACGCCTCGCACCCGGCCGACGACCCGTTCTGGACGGTCAAGCCCGGCGACCCGGGCCCTGACAAGCAGTTCGACAGCGCGGTCTACGACCGGGGCGCCCTCGCCATCCAGGCGCTGCGCAACGCGGTCGGTGACGATGCGTTCTTCGCCATCCTGAAGGGCTGGCCGCAGTCGCACGCGTACGGCAACGCCTCGGTGGCCGACTTCGAGCGGTACGCCGAGCAGGTCTCCGGCAAGCCTCTCGCGGCGCTGTTCGACACCTGGCTGTTCCAGCCGTCGAAGCCGGCCGCTTCGGCCGGACATGCCGCCTCGGCGGCGAAGGCGGGCGTGACGGTGGCCCGGCCGAAGTCCTGGAAGAAGATCGAGGCGGCCCACGACGGCCAGGAGGCTGTACGGCAGGCGCGGGGACGCTGACGCCGCCCCTCGGTCAGGTCGCCCCGCCGGCCCTCGTGCGGGCGGGCTGCGGGGTGGCCGGTCGCGGGGAGCACGACGCGCGGCGGTCGAGCTCGGCTCGCTCCGGGGCGGTCCGGGGCGGTCCGGCCTGTGTGCCGTCCCGGCGCCGTGACGTTCGGCCCCTGCCTCCGGACGGACGACGGGAGTTTGACGACGGGGCCTGGGGCCTGTCCGGCGGATCAGGGCGCGGGAAAGTGACGGTGCCTCATCGGCGCAGGTGAGCGGGGCGTGCCGGCCCCCGCGTCCGCGACAGGATCCGCCGGAGAGGCCCTAGGGTCTCGGTCCGGTGGCCGTCCGCTGGAGCAGTTCGTCCCGGCCTATCGAGTCCGCTAGGGAGGCCGGGACCGTGCAGGCGTAGGCGCCCGCGATCGCGCCGTAGTGGGCGCAGCGCTCGGGTGGCTCGCCGCTGAGGCGGCCGTAGAGGAACGCGGCGGCGAAGGCGTCGCCCGCGCCGTTGGAGTCCACCACCGGTGCGGGCGGCGGCACGGCGGGCACGCGGGTGAGCTCGCCGTCGGCCAGCAGATACGCGCCCTCGGCTCCGGCGGTGGCGACGACGGCGCGGGCCCGGCCCCGCTCGGCGATGCGCCGCAGGGTCCGCTCGGGGTCGCTCAGCGCGGCGGCCGACAGGAAGACGAGGTCCGCCGCGTGGGCGAACGGCTCGTGGTACGGGTTCTCGCCGTCCCAGTCGTGCAGGTCCGTGGAGAGGGGGACACCCGCCTCGGCCAGCGTCGGCAGGGCCTCGGCGCAGGGCTGGGTGATCGTCACATGGATGTGCCGGCTCGCCCCGGCCAGCCCGCGCAGCAGCTTCGGTGGGAAGCGGTCGCCGGGGCGGGCGCGGCTGGTGTCGTACAGGGACAGGCGGCGGCCGTCCGGGCCGACGAGGTTGACCGCCCGCTTGGTCCCGGCGGGCTGCGGCAGTGCGGTCAGCGCGATGCCGTGCTCACGGTGCAGGGCGCGCACCAGGTCGCCCTCGGGGTCGTCGCCGACGAGGTCGAGGTGGTGGGTGCGCAGGCCGAGTGCGGCGAGGCCCAGCGCGACGAAGTCACCGGTCTGCCCGGCCCGGGTGCGGATGCCGGTGTCGATCATGTAGCTGTCGGCGTACGGGAGGGGCAGTTCGGGGACGTGGATGATCGTGTCCACGCCCGATCCGCCCAGCACCAGGACGTCCGTCGCAGGGGTACCCGAGCTCATCCGCCGTCCTCCCCGAGGTCGTACACCGTCACCGTGGCGCCCTTGGCCGACGGCACGGTGGCGCCACCTCGGACACACAAGATCTCCGACATGACGCCACCGTAGGCGATGCCACTGACAGTGGCTCTCGGGTTCTCCGGGCTGCTGCTTCTTTCCCGGGCTGCTACTTCTTTTCCCCGGCTGCTACTTCGTCAGCTCGGACAGCTCCTGCTCGGTGTTCTGCGACACCCGGCGGCGGACGGCGTACCAGCCGACGACCAGCATCAGGGCGATCACCGGGATGAGCAGGAGGGTCTTGCGGCCGACGTCGGGGTCGTTCCACATCATGCCCAGGCAGACCAGCAGGAAGGCGATCGTGGCGATCTCGGTGACCGGGCTGAACTTCAGCTGGAAGTGCGGCCGGGTCACCAGGCCGGCACGGGCGCGGCGGACGAAGACCATGTGGCAGATCATGATGATCACCCAGGTGCTGATGATGCCGAGGGAGGCGACGTTCAGCACGATCTCGAAGGCCTGGCTGGGCACCAGGTAGTTCAGGCCGACGCCGAGGACACAGACACCGCAGGTCAGCAGGATGCCGCCGTAGGGGACCTGGCTGCGGCTCATCACACGGGTGAACTTCGGCGCGGAGCCGGCCATGGCCATGGAGCGCAGGATGCGGCCGGTGGAGTACAGGCCGGAGTTCAGCGAGGACATGGCGGCGGTCAGCACGACCAGGTTCATCACATCGCCGGCCGCCGGGATACCGATCTTGGACAGGACCGTGACGAACGGGCTCTGGTCGGCGGAGTACACCGAGCCGGGCAGCAGCAGCGCGAGCAGCACGACCGAGCCGACGTAGAACAGGCCCACCCGCCACATGATCGAGTTCACCGCGCGCGGGACGACCTTCTCCGGCTCGGCGGTCTCGCCGGCGGCCACGCCGACCAGCTCAAGGGCGGCGTAGGCGAAGATCACGCCCTGCATGACCAGGACGACCGGCATCATGCCGTGCGGGAAGACACCGCCGTGGTCGCTGATGACGCTCAGGCCCGGCGTGGTGCCGTCGACCTTGTGCTGGGTGGCCAGCAGGAAGATGCCGACGAACATGAAGCTCACCAGCGTGGCGACCTTGATGATCGCGAACCAGAACTCCATCTCGCCGAAGATCTTCACCGAGATCAGGTTCACGGCGAGGACCACCGCGAGGGCGATCAGCGCGAGCACCCACTGCGGGATGGAGGTGAAGAAGCTCCAGTAGTGCGTGTAGAGCGCGATCGCGGTGATGTCGGCGATACCGGTGGTCGACCAGTTCAGGAAGTACATCCAGCCGGCGACGTAGGCGCCCTTCTCGCCGAGGAACTCGCGCGCGTAGCTGACGAAGGAGCCGGAGGACGGGCGGTACAGGACCAGCTCGCCCAGGGCGCGTACGACGAAGAACGCGAAGACGCCGCAGACCAGATAGGCGAGGGCGAGCGCCGGGCCCGCGTTGTGCAGGCGGCCTCCGGCGCCCAGGAAGAGACCGGTGCCGATGGCGCCACCGATGGCGATCATGTTGACGTGGCGGGCCTTGAGGTCCTTGCTGTAGCCGGCGTCGCCCGCGTCCGCGGGCGCCTGGGCCGCTCGGGGGGCTGCGGCCTGTGCCGATTCCACGGCGTCGTTGCTCACGGGTGGTTCCACTTCCTGGTGCGCCCGGGCCTTGTGGGTCCGGGGGTCGTGCAGGGATCGGCCCGCACCACCCTGTCGAACGGCGGCACAGACCAAGGCAGCAGCTTCCCAGAAAGATCCGCGGATAAGCGGTGGCCCATGTCACAGAGCGTCGCTTCTCACACGATCCGCCCGGAGGTCACCTGACGTTCACCGACGGTTTCACGCCATGGGTGAGACAGCGATACTGCTGCATATGACGACCGATGCCGGGCAGACGCCCCTCACCATCGACGAGCTGGCCGCCCGGGCGGGCGTCACGGTCCGCACCGTCCGCTTCTACGGCAGCAAGGGTCTGCTTCCCCCGCCGGTGATCGGCCCGCGCCGGGTGGGGCACTACGGGCCGGAGCACGTGGCGCGGCTGGCCCTCGTCGAGGAGTTGCAGCAGCAGGGCATGACGCTGGCGGCGATCGAACGGTACGTGCGGCAGCTGCCCGCCGATCTGAGCCCGCACGATCTGGCCATTCACCGTGCGGTGGTGGCGTCCTGGGCGCCGGACACGGTGGACACGGTGTCCCGGCGGGAACTGGAACGGCGGGCGGGCCGGCCGCTCACCTCCGAGGACCTGCAGCGGCTCGCGGCGATGAACGTCGTCATGCCGGCGGACGACGGCGCCTTCCGTGTCGACTCGGGACTGCTCCGGCTCGGGGTGCAGCTCCTCGACGTACCGCTGTCGCAGGAGGCGATCCTCGCGGCGCGCAAGGTGCTCATCGAGCACTCGCGCGCCGCGGCTCACGAACTCTCCCAGCTCCTGCGCGGCGAGGTGGCGGAGCGGGACGCCCAGGACGTGAAGTTCCTGTCCGCGCACATGCACCCCTTGGTGGTGCAGGCGCTGCTGACCACGTTCCAGCGCTCGCTGCGGGAGGAGCTGGGCGAGTGGGTCAGCGGACCGGACGTCAGCGGGCCGGACGTCAGCGGATCCGACGCGGACGTCAGTCGCTGAAGCGCTCCCCCTTCTCGGCCTTCGCCACGAGCAGCGCGGGCGGGGTGAAGCGGTCGCCGTAGGCCCCGGCGAGTTCCCGCGCGCGGGCTACGAAGCCGGGCAGGCCGCCTTCGTAGCCGTTGATGTACTGGAGCACACCGCCGGTCCAGCCCGGGAAGCCGATGCCGAAGACCGAGCCGATGTTGGCGTCGGCGACCGAGGTCAGGACGCCTTCCTCCAGGAGCCGTACGGTGTCGAGCGCCTCGGCGAAGAGCATCCGCTCCTGCATGTCGCGGAACGGGATCTCGTACCCGGGCTTGCCGAAGTGCTCGCGCAGGCCGGGCCAGAGTCCGGCGCGCTTGCCGTCCTCGCTGTAGTCGTAGAAGCCGGCGCCCCCGCTGCGGCCGGGGCGGCCGAACTCGTCGACCATGCGGTCGATGACCGCCTCCGCCGGGTGCGACGTCCAGGTGCCGCCCGACTCCTCAACAGCCCGCCTGGTCTCCTTGCGGATCTTGCGCGGGAGGGTGAGGGTCAGCTCGTCCATGAGGGAGAGGACCTTGGCGGGGTAGCCGGCCTGGGCGGCGGCCTGCTCCACGGACGCCGGCTCGATGCCCTCGCCGACCATGGCGACGCCCTCGTTGATGAAGTGGCCGATCACCCGGGAGGTGAAGAAGCCCCGCGAGTCGTTCACGACGATCGGCGTCTTGTTGATCTGCCGGACCAGGTCGAAGGCACGCGCGAGGGCCTCGTCGCCGGTGCGCTCGCCCTTGATGATCTCCACCAGCGGCATCTTGTCGACCGGCGAGAAGAAGTGCAGACCGATGAAGTCGGCCTGGCGCTCCACGCCCTCGGCGAGCGTGGTGATGGGCAGGGTGGAGGTGTTGGAGCACAGCAGCGCGTCCGGGGCGACGACAGACTCGATCTCCTGGAACACCTTGTGCTTGAGCGAGGTGTCCTCGAAGACGGCCTCGATCACGGCGTCGCAGCCCGCGAGGTCGGACGCCTCGCCGGTGGGCGTGATCCGGGCGAGCAGCGCGTCCGCCTTCTCCTGGCTGGTACGGCCCTTGGCGACGGCCTTGGCGCACAGCTTCTCGGAGTAGGCCTTGCCCTTGGCGGCGGCCTCCTGGGAGACGTCCTTCAGGACGACGTCGATGCCCGCGCGGGCGCACGAGTAGGCGATGCCGGCGCCCATCATGCCGGCGCCGAGGACGGCGACCTTGCGGACCGGGCGGGGCTCGATGCCCTTCGGCCGGTTGGCGCCGGAGTTGACGGCCTGGAGGTCGAAGAAGAACGCCTGGATCATGTTCTTCGAGGTCTGACCGGCGGCCAGCTCCACGAAATAGCGGGCCTCGATGACCTGGGCGGTCTCGAAGTCGACCTGGGAGCCCTCGACGGCGGCGGCGAGGATGTTGCGCGGGGCGGGGTAGGGCGCGCCGTTCGTCTGCTTGCGCAGGGTGGCCGGGAAGGCGGGCAGGTTGGCGGCGAACTTCGGGTTGGCGGGCGTACCGCCCGGGATCTTGTAGCCGGGCTTGTCCCAGGGCTGCTGCGACTCGGGGTTCGCGTCGATGAAGGCGCGGGCCTTCGCGAGCAGTTCCTCGGGGGTGGCGGCGACCTCGTGGACGAGACCGCCCTCCTGGGCGCGCCGCGCGTTGTACTGCTGCCCCTGGAGGAGCACCTTCAGCAGGGCGTCGGCGATGCCGAGCAGCCGCACGGTGCGGACGACTCCGCCGCCTCCGGGGAGCAGGCCGAGGGTGACCTCGGGGCAGCCGATCTTGGTGCCGGAGGTGTCGAGGGCGACCCGGTGGTGGCAGGCGAGGGCGAGTTCGAAGCCGCCGCCGAGGGCCGCGCCGTTGATCGCGGCGACGACCGGCTTGCCGAGGGTCTCGATACGGCGCAGATCACGCTTGATGGCGAGGCCGCCGTCGAAGAGGTCCTGGGCGGTCTCCGGGGTGACCCGGATCAGGTCGCGCAGGTCGCCGCCGGCGAAGAAGGTCTTCTTGGCGGAGGTGAGGATGATGCCGCGGATCGAGTCCCGTTCGGCTTCGAGCCGGTCGGTGATCGCGGCGAGGGATTCGCGGAACGCCTGGTTCATGGTGTTCGCGGACTGGCCCGGGTCGTCGAGGACGAGGGTGACGACACCGGTGTCGTCCTGCTCCCAGCGGATGGTGGTGCTCTCGGTCATGACAGTCGTCTCCGTTGAAGTCTCTGAAGTCTCGTGATTCCGCGGGGAGTTCAGATGCGCTCGACGATGGTGGCGATGCCCATGCCGCCGCCGACGCAGAGGGTGGCGAGACCGTAGCGCTTGTCCTGGCGCTCCAGTTCGTCGATGAGCGAGCCGAGGATCATCGCACCGGTCGCGCCGAGGGGGTGGCCGAGGGCGATGGCGCCGCCGTTGACGTTGACCTTGTCGAGGCTGAGGCCCATGTCCTTCACGAAGCGCAGGACGACCGCGGCGAACGCCTCGTTGATCTCGACGAGGTCGATGTCGTCGATGGTGAGGCCGGCCTTCGCCAGGGCCTTGCGGGTGGCGGGGGCGGGACCGGTGAGCATGATGGTCGGCTCGGAGCCGGAGACGGCCGCGGAGACGATCCGCGCGCGCGGGGTGAGGCCGTAGCGCTCGCCGATCTCCTGGGAGCCGATCGCGACGAGCGAGGCGCCGTCCACGATGCCGGAGGAGTTGCCCGCGTGGTGGACGTGGTCGATCTTCTCCACCCAGTGGTACTTCTGCAGCGCGACGGCGTCGAAGCCGCCCAGTTCGCCGATGTCCGCGAACGACGGCTTCAGTTTCCCGAGGGAGTCGGCGGTGGTGCCGGGGCGCGGATGCTCGTCGTGGTCGAGGACGACCAGGCCGCTGCGGTCCTTGACGGGGACGACCGAGCGGTCGAAGCGGCCCTCCTTCCAGGCCGTCGCGGCGCGCTCCTGGGACAGGGCCGCGTACTCGTCGACGTCCCGGCGGGAGAAGCCCTCGATGGTGGCGATCAGGTCGGCTCCGATGCCCTGCGGCACGAAGTTCACGGCGAGGTTGGTCATCGGGTCGTTGAACCAGGCGCCGCCGTCGGAGGCCATCGGCACCCGGGACATGGACTCCACGCCACCGGCCAGGACGAGGTCCTCGAAGCCGGAACGGACCTTGGCCGCGGCCATGTTGACGGCCTCCAGGCCAGAGGCACAGAAGCGGTTCTCCTGCACGCCCGCGACCGTGTCCGGCAGTCCGGCGGCGATCGCGGCGATCCGGGCGATGTCGGAGCCCTGGTCGCCGACCGGTCCGACGACGCCGAGCACGATGTCGTCGACGGCGGCCGGGTCGAGGCCGGGGAAGCGGTCGCGGATCTCGTGGATGAGACCGACGACCAGGTCGATGGGCTTCGTGCCGTGCAGGGCGCCGTTCGCCTTGCCGCGGCCGCGCGGGGTGCGGATCGCGTCGTACACGTACGCTTCGGTGCTCACTGGTGTGCCTTTCGGGAGGGTGGGCCGAGCGGGGTGGGCGGGGTCAGTCGGCGTCGGTGACCGGCTCGTCGTTCACGGATGCGGGTATCCCCCAGTCCCGCGCCACCGCCTCCGTGTCCGCGCCGGGCAGGGCGGGGCCGGTGCGGACGGCGGTGGGGGTCGCGGAGAACCGGGGGGCGGGTGCCGGCTGGGTGATGCCGGCGTGCTCGGTGAAGGTGCCGCGGGCGGCGAGGTGCGGATGGTGCGGGGCCTCGCGCAGGGACAGCACAGGGGCCACACAGGCGTCCGTTCCCTCGAAGACGGCCGTCCACTCGTCGCGGGTGCGGGACGCGAAGCGGGCGGTGACACGCTCGCGCAGCTCGCCCCAGCGGGTCCAGTCCTTGTGGGCGGCCGCCAGGTCGTCCAGGCCCAGCAGACGCAGGAACTCGTCGTAGAACCGGCCCTCCAGGGCGCCGACCGCCATGTGCTTGCCGTCGGCCGTCTCGTAGGTGCCGTAGTAGGGGCAGCCGCCGTCGAGGAGGTTGGCGGCGCGCCGGTCCTGCCAGCCGCCGGCGGCCAGCATGCCGTGGATCATCGCGGACAGATGGGCGGTGCCGTCGACGATGGCGGCGTCGACGACCTGGCCGGTGCCGCTCGCGCGGGCGTGGTGCAGGGCGGCGAGGACGCCCACGACCAGATAGAGGGAACCGCCCGCGTAGTCGCCGAGCAGATTCGCGGGGAAGGCCGGGGGCTGGTCCGGGCGGCCGATCATGCCGAGAGTGCCGGTGAGAGCGATGTAGGCCACGTCGTGGCCCGCGCGGTCGGCGAGCGGGCCGTCCTGGCCCCAGCCGGTCATCCTGCCGTAGACCAGGCGGGGGTTGCGGGCGTGGCAGTCCTCGGGGCCGACGCCGAGCCGCTCGGCGACGCCGGGGCGGTAGCCCTCGATGAGGATGTCGGCCCGCTCGGCGAGGTCCAGCACGCGCGCGGGGCCGTCCGGTGCCTTCAGGTCGACCACGACGGAGCGCTTGTTGCGGTTGGTGACGTCGTAGGCGGGGTCGATCCCGAGGCCGGGGCCGCCGGGGCGGTCCACCCGGACCACATCGGCGCCCAGGTCCGCGAGGAGCATGGCGGCGAACGGGCCCGGCCCGATGCCGGCCAGCTCGACCACGCGCACGCCGCGGAGCGGACCGGCACCCGGCGTCGCCCGCGTCTCTGCCGTCGTCATGCGACCTGCCCCCAGACATGTGTGACACAACTGATGTAACACCGGCGATGCTAAGAACACGTTCCACCGGACACAAGACCTAACGAGCAAGCGCTTAGCCAAGTGCCCGGCCCGGCGCGGATCACCCGGGAGAGTCCGCTGTTCTCACGCTAGCCTCAGCCACCGACAGCGGCGCGAGCTGCGCGCAGCGACGGGTGGCGTGAACGGGCCGTACGGGGCGGGCGGCGCCTACGACCCCGTGCTCTCGCGGGCGGCGGCCCGAAGGGCCCGGCGGCACAGGGCGTCCGCCCGGCGCGTGGTCTCCGGCAGCCGGTAGCTCGGGGTGAGGGCCAGGGTGTGGGCCAGGGCGTTGCCCAGGCTCACCCGATGGCCGACGGAGACGAAGACCGGCTTGACCCCGTCCCGGGTGCGCAGCGCGCGGCCGACCTCCTCGGCCCCCGCGAGCAGCGCGGCGGACGCGCCCCGCTCCGCGCCGGGATCGTCGTACGTGAAGGTGAACGGGTTCTTGGCGACACCGATGACCGGCAGGCCGGTGAGCACCCCGAGGTGGCTCGCGAGACCGAAGCGGCGCGGATGGGCCAGGCCGTAGCCGTCGCAGACGACCAGGCCGGGCGGGCAGGGCAGCCGCTCCAGGGCGGCCCGCACGGTGGGGATCTCACGGAAGGCCAGCAGGCCGGGCACATACGGGAAGGAGACCCGGCCGACGGCCGTCGCCTCGGCCACCACGTCCAGGGTGGCGGCGTCCAGCACCACGGCAGCGGCGGCGACCAGGTCGAGGTCGTCGTCGTAGGCGACGTCGACGCCCGTGACACGGCCCGCCCCGGGCTCCGGTCCGTGCTCGTCGAGCACCACCCGGCCACGCAGCTCGTCCTGTACCGCGCGGGCCTCTTCCTCGGTCGCGGGCCAGCCCGCGGGTACGCCTACGGTCGTCATGGTGGCCTCGACTGTACGGCTCCGTGGCGGGTTGTCGGAGCCGGGGGGTACGCTCGCGATCATGTTCGTACTGGAGCTGACGTACACCGCGCCCCTCGACGCCGTCGACGCGCTGCTGCCGGACCATGTGGCATGGCTGGAGGAGCAGTACGACCAGGGCTTCTTCCTGGCCTCCGGGCGCAAGAACCCCCGGGACGGCGGGGTGATCATCGCCGTCGCCGAGGACCGCGCCCGGATCGAGGAGCTCATCGCGGCCGACCCGTTCTCCGTCGGCGGCGTGTGCACCTACCGCATCACGGAGTTCGCCGCCACGAAGACGGTTCCGGAACTGGAGCGCCACCGGCAGACGCCGGGCTGAGCCCACAGGGTCAGCCCTTCTCGGCGTTCAGCGCGCGTTGCAGCTGCGCCTTGTTCATCTCCGAGCGGCCCTCGATACCGCGCTGCCTGGCCTCGTTGTACAGCTGGTCGTAGGTCGGGCCCCCGGAGCCGTGGCCCGACCGCTTGCCGCCGCGCTCGCCGGACGACATGTCCTTGAGCGAGGTGCGGCTCGCGGTCCTGGACTCGCCGGCGCGGGCACGCTCCTTGTTCACGGTCCGCGCGGCGATCTCCTCGGCGCGCTCGGTGCTCTCGCCCCGGTCCTGCGCGCTCTTCTTGATGTGCTCGTACTGGCGCTCTCGCTTGGAGCTGGAGCCGGCGGGCATGATCGCTCCCTTCGTCCCGCGGCACGGGCGGCACGCGCCGCTTCAGGGGCGGCGCTCCCGCCGCTTGCCGTACGGGACGAGTACCCGGGTTCCGGACGCTGACGTCAGCGTTCCAGCCGTGCCACCCTGCCCTTCTCGCCGGCCGCCCAGCAGCCGAGGTCGGGTGTGCAGGCCACGGTGTCGTACGAGCCGGTGTCGATGGTCCGCCAGGTGCGGCCGGCGTCCGTGGTCAGGTCGGTGCCGGTGGGGCCGACGGCGAGCGCGGCGGTGCGGCTGTGCGGCAGCCAGGCGGCCCCGGAGCGGTAGGCGGGCGGGGGCGTGCCGGACGGCGTCCAGGTGCGGCCGCCGTCGGCGGTGACGGCGGCGGAGTGCGGCGAGGGCTGGTCGGACCGGTAGTCGCCCCCTACGGCGAGGCCGTGGCCGCGGTCGCGGAAGGCGAGCGCGAAGACACCCCTGGCCGGATCGCCCGCCGGGACCGGCGTGTCGGCGGCCGTCCACGTCAGTCCCCGGTCGTCGGAGTGCAGCACGCGCGCATGGGCGCCGCCGCCGGTGGCCAGCCAGACGTCCCCGGGACCCGAGGTGACCAGGCACTGACCGCTCGCGGCGAAGCCCGCCTCGCCGTCCTGGGCGGGCGGCATGCCGTCGGCCGGCAGCACCCGCCAGGAGCGGCCGCCGTCGTTCGTGGACAGGATGCGGAACTTTCCGTCCACGGGGTCGCTCATCGCAAGGCCGTGCCTGCGGTCGAAGAAGGCCATGCAGTCGTAGAACGCCTTCGGGTCGGTGTTGCGGAAGGACTCCGTCCAGGTCGCCCCGCCGTCGTCGGTGCGATACACCCGGGAGGCCTCGCCCTCGCCGATCGCCAGCACCACCGCGCGCCGCGCGTCGAACGCCTGGACGTCGCGGAACTCCAGGCCCGCCGCACCCGGCGGAGAGACGTTCCGCCAGCGCGCTCCGCCGTCCGTGGTGCGCAGCACGGTGCCGCCGGTACCGGCCAGCCAGGCGGTGCGCCGGTCGACGGCCGCCAGGCCCCGGAAGCGGACCTGCGGGGTGCCCGGGTCCTTCGGTGCCCAGTGCGGACTCCCGTGCCCGAGGGTCCCGGCCTCGGCCGTGGGAACGGTCAGCGCAGCCAGCGCCGCCCCGCACGCCACCCCCGCCGCCACCAGCCTGCTCCTGCGTCTGCCGCGTCGCGTGCTCCCCAAGCGCCTCATGGCGGGCGAAGCTAGCCCACCGGTCCGGCGCCGTCCAGAGGGCGGCGGCCCGTCGTCGCGGCCGGCCCACCGGTCTTGTCACCCCGCGGGAACATGGTGACCGACGTCACTCCGTCTTCTTGTGCACGCATCGGCTGGATCCGTCGTCTTTCCCCATGCCGGGTGCCCCGCACCCGGGCGTAGTCCAGCTGTCACGAGGGAGCAAGGCGTTGTCCACCGTCATCGAGCAGCCCGTAGAGGCCCGTCTCGTCGCCGCCGCACCGCGCATGCCGAGCATTCCCGCGACGCTGCGCTACGACCGGCGCGACCCGTTCGCCGTCGTCATGACCTTCCCGGCCCCGGCCACCCTCGAAGGGGTGGAGGTGTGCTGGACCTTCTCGCGCGAGCTGCTGGCGGCCGGACTGCACGGACCCGAGGGGCGCGGGGACGTCCGGGTGCGGCCGTACGGCTACGACCGTACGGTGCTGGAGTTCCACGCTCCCGAGGGCACCGCGATCGTCCATGTGCGCTCGGGCGAGATCCGGCGCTTCCTGGAGGCGGCCGACGAGCTGGTCCCCGTCGGTTTCGAGCACCTTCAGCTCGACCTGGACCACGGCCTCGCCGAACTGATGAAGGACGCCTGCTGAGCGCCACGGTCCGGGGCTGATCGCCTCGGCGCCCCGCGGGCTTCCTCGACACCCGCGGAATTTAATCGCGTTGACAGCCTCCGGCACCCCTCCTACCGTTGGTGACGGTTCTGTTGCCGTCGATTGGAGAAGGACGTTGCTCGTCTGAGGTCCCGAGACATCGCGTCGCACCGGTTGAGGTGTGCGCGGCGTACGACCTTGGCGTCCGAGCCGTCCCCCGGCACAGGCCTTTTTTCATGGCCTCCTTGTGCCCCACGACTTTTCGGTTCCCGCCTCGCGGTGTCTCGACATGCGCCCACCAGACCGCACGACACCCCTGCGAGGCCCTCATGTCAGCTTCCCTCACCTGTACGTCCCTCTCCTTCACCTGGGCCGACGGCACCGCCGTCCTCGACGGGCTCGACATCGCCTTCGGGCCCGGCCGCACCGGGCTCGTCGGGGTCAACGGCTCCGGCAAGTCGACCCTGTTGAAGCTGCTCGCCGGCGAACTCACCCCGGACGACGGCACCGTCCAGATCTCCGGCGAGGTCGGCCACCTCCCCCAGAACGTCACCCTCGACACCGCGCTCCGCGTCGACCAGGCCCTCGGTATCGCCGCACAGCGGGCCGCACTGCACGCCATCGAGGCGGGCGACGTCGCCGAGGAACACTTCGAGACGGTCGGCGACGACTGGGACGTCGAGGAGCGCGCGCTGGTCACCCTCGGCGAACTGGGGCTCGGCCACATCGGCCTGGACCGCACGGTCGGCGAGGTCTCCGGGGGCGAGTCGGTGCTGCTGCGGCTGGCCGCACTGCTGCTGCGCCGCCCCGACGTACTGCTGCTGGACGAGCCCACCAACAACCTCGACGTGTACGCGCGCCGCCGGCTGTACCAGGCCGTCGCCGCCTGGCCGGGCGTGCTGGTCGTGGTCAGCCATGACCGCGAACTGCTCGAACTGGTCGACCAGATCGCCGAACTGCGCTCCGGGGAGGTCACCTGGTACGGCGGCAACTTCTCCGCATACGAGGCGGCCCTGGCCGTCGAGCAGGAGGCGGCGGAGCGGATGCTGCGCGTCGCCGAGGCCGATGTGCGCAAGCAGAAGCGCGAACTGTCCGACGCCCAGGTCAAGCTGGCCCGGCGCAAGCGGTACGGCCAGAAGATGTACGAGCAGAAGCGCGAGCCGAAGATCGTCATGGGCGCCCGCAAACGCGCCGCCCAGGAGTCGGCGGGCAAACACCGCATCCTGCACGAGGAGCGGCTCGCCGAGGCCCGGGAGCGCCTGGACGAGGCGGTGGAGGCGGTACGGGACGACGACGAGATCCGCGTCGACCTGCCGTACACGGCCGTACCGCCCGGCCGGCAGGTGCTCACGCTGGAGAACCTGACGACGGCCTACGGAGCGCGCGTCAAGGGCATCCTCGATCTGCGCGGCCCGGAGCGGATCGCGCTGGTCGGCCGCAACGGCGCCGGCAAGACGACGCTGCTGCGGACCGTGGCCGGGGAACTGGCACCGGTGTCCGGCGAGGCGCACGCGCATGTGCCGCTGCGCTTCCTGCCCCAGCGGCTGGACGTGCTGGACGACACGCTGAGCGTCGCGGAGAACGTGGCCCGGTTCGCGCCGGGCGCCACCAACAACCGGGTCCGGGCGCGCCTGGCCCGCTTCCTGTTCCGGGGTGCGCGGGCCGATCAGCAGGCGGCCACCCTGTCCGGCGGCGAGCGGTTCCGGGCGGCCCTGGCCGCGCTGCTGCTCGCCGAACCGGCACCCCAGCTGCTGCTGCTCGACGAGCCGACCAACAACCTCGACATGGCGAGCGTGCGGCAGCTGACCTCGGCCCTGGAATCGTACGAGGGCGCACTGCTCGTGGCCGGCCACGACCTGCCGTTCCTGGAGTCGATCGGCATCACCCGCTGGCTGTTGCTGGAGGAGGGGGAAGTGAGGGAGATCGCGCCGGAGGCCGTCCAGGGCCTCGGTGAGGCATCCGCACAGGGCGACGGCCCTGTGCAGAGCACGAGGAGGTGACATCTCAGGAGGGGCACAGCCTGACAACGAGGGTTTTGTCCTGGCCGGAGCGGACTGCATGATGGCCAACCGGCATCGCGTTCACCGGTGCCGACCACCGCACCATCGATTCGAAAGGTCCCTCGTGCCCAGCAAGAAGGC
The DNA here is from genome assembly GCF_014650595.1 of Streptomyces alanosinicus. Taxonomy (GTDB): domain Bacteria; phylum Actinomycetota; class Actinomycetes; order Streptomycetales; family Streptomycetaceae; genus Streptomyces; species Streptomyces alanosinicus. Next base: position 211,098 of record NZ_BMVG01000009.1, on the reverse strand, counting down.
CCTCGTCCGCCGCCCCAGCCCCCGCCTCGCCGAAGGCCTGGTGACGCATATCGGGCGGGAGAAGGTCGACGTGGGTCTCGCCCGCGAGCAGTGGGAGGCCTACGTCGAGGCGCTGCGCGCACACGACTGGGAGACGGTCGAGGTCGACCCGGAGGACGACTGCCCGGACTCGGTGTTCGTCGAGGACACCGTCGTCATGTACAAGAACGTGGCGTTGATCACCCGGCCCGGCGCGGAGTCCCGGCGGGCGGAGACCGTCGGCGTGGAGGAGGCGGTGGCCCGCCTCGGCTGCTCGGTGAACTGGATCTGGGAGCCGGGCACGCTGGACGGCGGGGACGTCCTGAAGGTCGGCGACACGGTGTACGTCGGCCGCGGCGGACGCACCAACGCGGCCGGTGTGCAGCAGGTGCGGGCCGCCTTCGAACCGCTGGGCGCGCGTGTGGTGGCCGTGCCCGTGAGCAAGGTGCTGCACCTGAAGTCGGCGGTGACCGCGCTGCCCGACGGCACGGTGATCGGGAACATACCGAAGGTCGACCGGCCGTCGCTGTTCCCCGGCTTCCTGTCGGTGCCGGAGGAGTCCGGCTCGCATGTGGTGCTGCTGGGCGGCCACAAGCTGCTGATGGCGGCGAGCGCCCCGAAGACCGCGGAACTGCTGACCGATCTCGGCCACGAGGTGGTGACGGTGGACATCAGCGAGTTCGAGAAGCTGGAGGGCTGTGTGACCTGCCTCTCGGTACGACTGCGGGAGCTGTACGCCTGATCGGTTGATCCCGTCACTCCGACGGCCCCGGGATCGTTGGATCCCGGGGCCGTCGGCATGCCCGGGACCGCGGCCGAACGTGCCGTGGAACGGCGCCACGCCACACCAGGAGGCGACTCTGGCCACGCTGATCAGCGATCTTTACAGCGAACTTAACCTACGGCTTCGTAACCTACGGCTTCGTAGCCTACGATCTCGTAGGTTTCCGGCACCGCTCGCCGGACCGTCCCGCTTGTCTCCCCGTTGTTCGGCGTCTCCCTGGAGTTCTCGTGACGATCACCACCCCTCACCTCGGCAGCCCGTCCGCATGGACCGACGCGCGTCTGCTGTTCGCCCTGGAGGAAGTGGTCGAGAAGGAGCTGAACCGGCATATCACGGTCGCCAAGGACTGGATGCCGCACGAGTACGTGCCGTGGAGCGACGGCCGTAACTTCCCGGGCCTGTTCGAGGACGGGGAGGCCTGGGACAAGGACCAGTCCAAGGTCACCGAGATCGGCCGTATCGCCCTCGTGGTCAATCTGCTCACCGAGGACAACCTGCCGAGCTACCACCACGAGATCGCCACGCTCTTCGGCCGTGACGGCGCCTGGGGCACCTGGGTGCACCGCTGGACGGCCGAGGAGGGCCGGCACGGCATCGTGATGCGCGACTACCTGCTGGCGTCGCGCGCGGTGGACCCGGACAAGCTGGAACGTTTCCGCATGGCACATATGAGCGAGGGATTCGAGTCCGACAACAGTCACTCGATGCTGCACTCGATCGCCTACGTCGCCTTCCAGGAGCTGGCCACCCGGATCTCGCACCGCAACACCGGCCATCAGTCGGGCGATCCGGTGTGCGACCGCATGCTGGCCCGCATCGCCACCGACGAGAACCTGCACATGGTCTTCTACCGCAACCTGCTGAAGGCGGCGTTCGAGCTCGCGCCCGACCTGACGATGCAGGCCGTACGCGACGTCGTGGTCAACTTCCGCATGCCCGGCCACGGCATTCCCGGCTTCGAGCGGGCCGCCGCGCAGATGGCCATCGGCGAGGTCTACAACCTTCGCATCCACCACGACGACGTGCTGCAGCCCGTGCTGCGCTTCCTGAAGGTCATGGAGATCGACGGCCTCGGCCCGGAGGGACGCGCGGCGCAGGAGGAACTGGGCCTGTTCATGGGCGGCCTGGACGCCGAGGCCCTCAAGTTCGACGAGAAGCTGGCCGCCCGCAAGGCCCGCATGGCGGCGCGCGCCGCAGCCTGACACGCCCGGGGCCGGAGCGGGATCAGTTGGACGTGCGGCGGAGGGCGAGACGCTCCTTCTCGGACAGGCCGCCCCAGACACCGAAGCGCTCGTCATGGGCCAGCGCGTAGTCCAGGCAGGCCGGGCGCAGCTCGCACATGGCGCAGATGCGCTTCGCCTCGCGCACCGAGCTGCCGGGCTCGGGGAAGAAGAAGTCCGGCCCGGTCTGCGCGCACAGCGCCTGTGCCTGCCAGGTGTCGTCGGCCGGGGTGATCGTCTCGAAGTGCATGACGAGGATCGTGCCGCGCGGCGAAAAACGTTCGATCAACGCCGGGTCAACGCCGCCGGCAGGGCCTTGGGCCGCCTCGATGATGCTCCCCCGGGTCGCTGCCGCGCACGGCGGCGCGCGGGGCGGGGCGAAAACCCGGAGAACGCGCCCGGTCACCGATCGTGAGAGCGGGGCCGGTCCGGTCCCGTGGCTCACGGCGCTCCGGCGGCGATTGCGCTCCGGCGGCGATTGTCAGTGGGCGGTGCCAGACTCGGCAGTGCACTGGACGGGACCCTTCTGAGGAGGGCGAAGATGCTCACCACCCGTTTCGTCGACGGCGCCCCGAACTGGATCGACGTCACCACGTCCGACATCGACGGCGCCCGCTCCTTCTACGGCACTCTCTTCGGCTGGCAGTTCCGGTCGGCAGGACCGGACGCCGGCGGCTACGGCTTCTTCCAGCTGGACGGCAGGACCGTCGCGGGCGGCGCGCCGGCCGGCCCCGAGCAGGGCCCGCCGGCCTGGACGGTGTACTTCCAGAGCGAGGACGCGCAGGCCACCGCCAAGGCCGCCGAACTGGCGCACGGCAGAGTGCTGTTCCAGCCGATGGATGTGATGGGCCAGGGACATATGGCGGTCCTCGCCGACCAGGCGGGTGTGCCCTTCGGGATCTGGCAGCCGGGCCGGACCAAGGGTGTCGACGCGGCGAACGAACCGGGCGCGCTGTGCTGGGTCGAGCTGTACACCCCGGACATCGCGGCGGCCGCCGCCTTCTACCACCAGGTGCTCGGCCTGGAGACCTCCGCCGTGCCCTTCCCGGGCGGGACGTACACCTGCGTCAACCCGGCCGACGGCGGGGACGACACGATGTTCGGCGGGATCGTGCCGCTGGCCGACGCCCCGTCCGAGGCCGAGGGCGGCCCGTACTGGCTGCCGTACTTCGAGGTCGAGGACACCGACGCGGTGGTCGACAAGGCTCAGCAGCTCGGCGGGCAGGTGCGCATGCCGGCGACGACCATGGAGGGCGTCGGCCGCATGGCCAAGTTCACCGACCCGTACGGCGCCCGCTTCGCGGTGATCAGAAGCGAGTCGCCGCAGGGCTGAGCCGGCCGCCCGGACCGGGGGCCGCTCGCGCGGTGGCTATGCGGAGGCCCGCCGTATCAGGGTGGTCGGGAGGATCACGCCGCCCGCGGGCGGCGGCTGCGCCATGGCCGCGCTCCGGTCGCGGCCGTCGGCCAGGCCGCGCAGCAGCAGCCGGGCCATGAGCCGGCCCATCTCCTCGATGTCCTGGCGGACCGTCGTCAGCGGCGGATCGGCCTCCATGGCGACGGGAAGCATGTCGTCGAAGCCGATGACGGCCACGTCCTCGGGGACCCGCCGGCCGCTCGCCCGCAGCACGCGCAGGGCACCGAGCGCGGTGAGGTCGTTGGCGGCGAACACGGCGTCCACGTCCGGGCACCGGTCGAGGAGTGCGCGCATGGCGCGTTCGCCACCGCCCGGGGTGAAGTCGCTCTCCACCACCAGCCGGGGATCACTCGCGCCCGGTACCCCGGCCATGACGTCCCGGTAGCCGTCGAGCCGGTCCACCGCCGACGTCTGGTCCAGGGCCCCGGTGAGGTGCGCGATCCGGGTGCGGCCGAGGTCCACGAGATGGCGTACGGCCGCGCGGGCCCCGCCCCGGTTGTCGCAGTCGACGTACACCACGCCCGGGCCCTCCCCCGTGGAGCGCGTGTGCCCGGCCGCGTCGCCGTCGTCGCCCCAGCCGGGCCGGCCTCCGAACACGGTGGGCACGCCGGCGTCGTGGATCAGGCCGGGCAGCGGGTCGTCGAGGTGCAGGGAGAAGACGAGGGCGCCGTCGACATGGCCCCCGGCGAGATACCGGGCCACACGCGCGTGATCGTCGCGGCCCTCGGTCAGGAGCAGTACCAGTTGGTTGTCGTGGGCGGTCAACTCCTTGCTGATCCCGCGCAGTTGGAGGGCGAAGAAGGGGTCGGCGAAGACCCGGGTCTCGGGCTCGGCGATGACGACCGCGACGGCGTCGTGCCGCCTGGTGACCAGGCTGCGCGCCGCCTGGTTGGGCACGTAGCCCAGTTCCGCCACGGCCCGCCGGACCCGTTCGGCCAGGGGTTCGCGCACCCCGTCGCCGCCGTTGACCACCCGGGACACGGTGGCCCGGGACACACCGGCCCGCGCGGCCACGGCCTCCAGCGTGGGACGCGACACTGCCTCGGTCACTTCGGCACTCCTCATCGGGGGCTGCCGGCCAGGATAACCACGCGGCAGCCGTGACGAGGATGCCTCGTATCGCGGAAGCCGGCACCGATCGGCCGGCTCACAGGCGTCTGATGGCCGAGCGACGGGCCCCGTCCGCGCGGTGGGCCGGCCACGTCGGACCGGGGGTCAGTCCAGCAGATCCAGGGTCGTTCCCACACCCCGGCGCTCGGCCGCCCGCCAGGCGAGCCAGGTGAGGGCGAGGTCCTGCCAGGGCAGCCCGACGGGGGCGTACACCGTGCGCTGCCCGGCCGAGGTACGTCCGGGGTGTGCGCCGCCCAGGACGTCCGTGAGGGTCGCGTCGGCGGTGGCCCGGTTGATGTCAGGTGCCGACAACACCCCTGCCTGTACGGCGAGTTCGGGGTCGTCGACGACGAGGAGCGCGGTGTCCAGCAGGTCGGGGGCGAGTTCCCGCTTGCCGGGCTCGTCGGTGCCGAGGCTCGTGAAGTGCTGTCCGGCGCGGGTGTCCGCGAGGGCGAGCAGCGGGGCCCGGGACCAGGTGGCGAGCAGCACGGTGTCCGCGGCCTCGGCGACCGCGCGGGCCGAGTCGAGCACCCGGCCGCCGTGCCGGGCGGCGAACGCTGTGGCCCGACCGGGGTCGGTGTCGTGGACGACGAGTCGAGGGGGCCGGCGCTCGCTCGCCAGACCGCGCAGGGTCAACTCGGCCTGGGCACCGGCTCCGATCACGCCGAGTACGTCGTATCCGGCCGGTGCCAGGAGTCCGGTTCCGAGGGCGGCGGCCAGCCCGGTCCGCCAGGCCGTGACGGTCGCGGAGTCCAGCAGGGCGAGCAGTTCACCGTCCGCGCCGCTGTGCAGGCAGATCACACCGCGCAGGGCGGGCCGGGCACCGGGGAACTTGGCGTTGACCTTCACGGAGTAGGCGTCGACGCCGGGCAGCAGGCCGGGGACGAGCACGGTGGCGGTGCCCGGGAACGGCAGATCGGTACGGACCCGGAGACCGGGTACGGCGGTGCTGTCGGACGCCCTGTCCGCCGTCCTGTCGGACGTCCCGCGGGCCGTACGAAAACCGTCGCGCAGGGCGGCGAGACAGGCCGCGGGTTCGAGCACGGCCTCCAGATCGCTTCGGGTCAGGACGCGGGTCATGCCCGCATGATCCCTTGCTCCGGGGCCGTTGTCAGTGCCGTCGTGCATGCTGTGATCAGTGGCGGACGGAGGCCATGGACCAGGGGAGGACAGGGTGTTCAGGGGGGATCGAGTACATCGAGGACGTCGACAGGGCGCGATGCCTTCAGGAGGTCTTCTCCTGCCGGGCCCGGCTCGGCTGGACCCGCTTGGGTTCGCCGGGCATCTTCGGGTACTCCGGCGGGTACGGCAGATCGCCCAGGCCGTGGTCGTGTTCGTCGCGGCGGGCCAGTTCCAGCAGTGCCTCCAGAGAGTAGGCGTGGTCGTCCATGTCGGCGTGCACGTCGCCGAGTTCGGCGAAGCGGGCGGGCATGGTGGTGAGGTCGAAGTCGGCGGGGTGGGCCACGCCGACCTCGTCCCAGCGCAGGGGTGCCGAGACGGGGGCGTGGGGGCGGGGGCGCACGGAGTAGGCGGAGGCGATGGTGCGGTCGCGGGCCGTCTGGTTGTAGTCCACGAAGATGCGGCGACCCCGTTCCTCCTTCCACCACTTGATCGTCACCTGGTCTGGCATCCGGCGTTCGAGCTCCCGGCCGACGGCGATCGCGGCGCGGCGCACCTGGGTGAAGGTCCAGAGGGGTTCGATGGGGACGAAGACATGCAGGCCCCGGCCGCCGGAGGTTTTCGGCCAGCCGCGCAGTCCGCCGAACTCGTCGAGGACGGCGCGCAGTTCATGGGCGGCGCGGGCGGCGTCGTCGTAGTCGGTGCCGGGCTGCGGGTCGAGGTCGATGCGGAGTTCGTCGGGGCGGTCGACGTCGGTGGCGCGCACCGGCCAGGGGTGAAAGGTGAGGGTGCCGTACTGGGCGGCCCACACCACGGCGGCCTCCTCGGTGGGGCACATCTCGTCGGCGCTGCGGCCGCTGGGGAAGGTGATGTGGGCGGTCGGGATCCAGTCGGGCATGCCCTTCGGGGCCCGCTTCTGGTAGAACCACTCGCCGCCCACGCCGTCCGGGTAGCGCTCCAGGGTGGTGGGGCGGTCGCGCAGCGCGCGCAGGATGCCTGGGCCCACGGCGATGTAGTACTGCGCGACGTCCAGCTTGGTGAAGCCCCGTTCCGGGAAGAAGATCTTGTCCGGGCTGGACAGTCGTACGGTCCGGCTGCCCGCCTGAAGTTCCACCGCGTCGCCCATGCGGCCACGGTAGGCGCAGCCCGCACCGCTCGCACACCGGGCGGCACGGGGCATATGCGAGCAGAATCGGACCATGGATCTGCCGGTGATGCCACCCGTGAAACCCATGCTCGCCAAGTCCGTGGCGAAGATCCCGCCGGGCATGCACTACGAGGCGAAGTGGGACGGGTTCCGGGCGATCGTGTTCCGGGACGGGGCCGAGGTCGAGCTGGGCAGTCGTACCGGAAAGCCGTTGACCAGGTATTTTCCCGAGCTGGTGACGGCGTTGCAGGAGCGGGTGCCCGAGCGGTGTGTGCTGGACGGGGAGATCGTGATCGCGCGGGACGGGCATCTGGACTTCGACGCGCTGACCGAGCGGATCCATCCGGCCGACTCACGGGTGCGGATGCTGGCCGAGCGGACGCCGGCCTCGTTCGTCGCCTTCGACGTGCTCGCCCTGGACGACCGGTCGCTGCTCGCCACCCCGCTGACGGACCGCCGGGCGCTGCTGGAGCGAGCCCTCACCGCGGCGACGCCGCCGGTGCATCTGGCGCCCGCGACGACGGAAGTCGATGTGGCGCGGCAGTGGTTCGAGCAGTACGAGGGCGCCGGTCTCGACGGGGTCGTCGCCAAGCCGCTCGCCTTGCCCTACCTGCAGGACGAGCGGGCCATGTTCAAGATCAAGCACGAGCGGACGGCGGACGTGGTCGTGGCCGGGTACCGCTTCCACAAGAGCGGTCCGGTGGTCGGCTCGCTGCTGCTCGGGCTGTACGACGACGGGGGCAGACTCCAGCATGTGGGCGTGTCGGCCGCCTTCGCCATGAAGAAGCGGGCGGAACTGGTCGAGGAGCTTGAGCCGCTGCGCATCGACGACGTGACCGGACACCCGTGGGCGGCCTGGTCGGACGAGGCCGCCCATGAGACCGCCCGGCTGCCGGGCGCGCCGAGTCGCTGGTCGGGCAAGAAGGACCTGTCGTGGGTGCCGCTGCGGCCGGAGCGGGTCGCCGAGGTGGCCTACGACCACATGGAGAACGGCCAGCGCTTCCGGCACACCGCGCGCTTCCGTCGCTGGCGCCCGGACCGCACACCGGAGAGCTGTACCTACGCCCAGCTGGAGGAGCCGGTGCGGTACGACCTCGCGGAGATCCTGGGCGAGAGCGACCCCGGCTGAGGCAGGCAGGACGTAGCGCGCGGGCGGCATGAGGATCGCGCGGCCCGGCCGGCCGGGACCCGGCCGCCGCGAGCGACCGGCGTGAGCTGCTGGCATGAGCCCGGTACGGCCATCCGCCGCCCGCACGGGTCATCTCTCGGGCCCGTTCGGCCCACTGAGCGCGCAGGACCGTTTGCGTTCGGGTAGGGCCAGCGCTGACCCGATGAGCGCACAATCCGACAACACGAACGGGGTGGCCGCAGTGGGCATGAGACACAGGGCGCACACGAGGAGCACGGCACTGACGGCGGCCGTGCTGGCCGCATCGATGTCGGGCTCGCTGACAGCCGGCTGCGCCCGCCCCGACCGGGACGACAGCCGCGCCCCGCAGCACACCGCCACCCCCGTCGCACCGCCCACTCGGACACCCCCCGTCGCGGCGGCCGGGTCACCGCTCGCCGTGAAGATCGACAACGTACCGGTGGCCCGCCCGCAGAGCGGCCTCGATGCGGCGGACGTGGTGTACGCCGAGCAGGTGGAGGGCGGGCTGAGCCGGCTGCTGGCGGTGTACGCGACCAGGCTTCCGCGGACCGTCGGGCCGGTGCGCAGCGCCCGCGAGTCCGATCTGGAGCTGCTGCGCCAGTTCGACCGGCCGACGCTCGCCTTCTCCGGCGCCCAGCACAAGCTGCTGCCGCTGATCGGCAAGGCACCACTGCGGGCGCAGTCCGCCGACGAGGACCCCACGGCCTATTTCCGGGCCGCCGGCAAGGCCGCCCCGCACAACCTCTATCTGCGCCCGGCCACGCTGCTGCCGGCCGCCCCCGGCAAGGCGGCGCTGACGACCGGCTTCCGCTATGGCCCGGCCCCGTCCGGTGGCAGGCCCACGGCCTCGCGCACCGTCCGCTACCCGGCTGCGCGCTTCACCTTCACCTGGTCCGCCGAGCGGCACCACTGGCTGATCGCCATGGACGACACGCCCATGGCGACGGCGGACGGCGCGCAGGTGGCGCCGAGGACGATCGTCGTGCAGCACGTGCGGATCCATGACTCCACCTACCATGACGCGCTCGGCAGCCCCACGCCGTACACCGAGACGGTCGGCTCGGGGAAGGCGGAGGTGCTGCGTGACGGCCGGTCCTTCGACGCCTCCTGGTCACGGCCGAAGGCGACGGACGGTACGGCGTTCACGACGGCGGACGGCGGCCGGATGAACTTCGCCGACGGCCAGGTGTGGGTGGTGTTCGCACCGGCGTCGTGAGACGGGGGGATCAGTGCCGCGGGGGGATCAGTGCCGCGCCGCCACCGGCTCCGCCGGACTGCGCAGCCCCTCCGCCGCGTCCGCCACCCGCCGGATCAGATCGAGGAACACCGTCTGTTCCCCGGGCGAGAGGGGGGCGAGGAAGACCTGGTTCATCCGGGCGGTGCGCACGGTCAGCTTGCGGTGGGTGCGCAGGCCGTCGTCGGTGAGGCGGAGCAGAAAGCGCCGGCCGTCCTGCGGGTCGCGCTCCTTGGTCAGCAGTCCCCGGCGCCCCAGCCGGCTGATGACCTCGGCGATGGTCGACCGGTCCAGACCCACCCGCTCCCCCACGGTCCGCTGATCGAGGCCCGGTTCGGCGACGAGCGCGTTCATGACGGCGAACTGCGGCGAGGTGATCTCCTCGGAGACCATCGTGTTCCACAGCAGGTAGTGCGCCTGCTGGAGCCGCCGGGCCAGATGCCCGGGATGGATGCCGAGGTCCACGGCGGCCATACGCGCTCCCCTGATCGGCTGATCAATTAGTTGGTGCACTGAACAATACCGACAGTCAGCCCGACTGTCTGCCTGCTGTCCACCCATCGATGGGCCTGCACACTGGGGCCTTGACGGCTCCCGGCCCCGGTGGCAGCGTGAGGAGCGCTTCACCGAAATACTCAGTGCCCTGATTAATTGATGACATTGATTGATGAGATGGGGCTTCACGGATGGACAAGGTGGTCGCCACGGCCGCGGAGGCGGTGGCCGATGTGCCGGACGGTGCGTCACTGGCGGTGGGCGGGTTCGGGCTGAGCGGTGTGCCGAATGTGCTGATCCAGGCGTTGTACGAGCGTGGGACGGGTGCGCTCCGTGTGGTGTCGAACAACTGCGGGGCGATGGAGTCGGGGCTGGCGGTGCTGCTGGCGGCGGGGCGGATCGCCCGGGTGACCGGCTCCTATATCGGCGCGAACAAGGAGTTCGCCCGCCAGTACCTGTCCGGTGAGCTGGAGGTGGAGCTGATTCCGCAGGGCACGCTGGCGGAGCGGTTGCGCGCGGGCGGAGCCGGGATCCCCGCCTTCTACACGCCGGCCGGAGTGGGTACCCAGGTCGCCGAGGGCGGACTGCCGTGGCGGTACGACGGGCAGGGCGGGGTGGCGCTGGCATCGCCCGCGAAGGAGGTGCGGGAGTTCGACGGCACCGAGTACGTCCTGGAGCGTGCCATCCGTACCGACTTCGCGCTGGTCAGGGCCGCTCGGGGCGACCGGCACGGGAACCTGGTGTTCAACCGGTCGACCCGGAACTTCAACCCCCTCGCGGCCATGGCCGGGAAGGTCACGATCGCCGAGGTGGAGGAGCTGGTCGAGCCCGGCGCGATCGACCCCGATGCCGTACACCTGCCGGGCGTCTTCGTGCAGCGGGTCGTGGCGCTGACGCCGGAGCAGGCGGCGGACAAGCGGATCGAGCGTCGGACGGTGAGTGTCTGATGGCGTGGTCGCGTGAGCAGATGGCCGCGCGGGCGGCACGCGAGCTGCGGGACGGCCAGTACGTCAATCTCGGTATCGGGCTGCCGACGCTGATCCCCAATCATCTGCCCGAGGGAGTGGAGGTGGTGCTGGAGTCGGAGAACGGGATCCTGGGCACCGGCCCCTATCCGACCGACGACCAGGTGGACGCGGATCTGATCAACGCGGGCAAGGAGACCGTCACCGTACTGCCGGGGGCGTCCTTCTTCGACTCGGCGCTGTCGTTCGCGATGATCCGCGGCGGGCACATCGATGTGGCCGTGCTGGGGGCGATGCAGGTCTCCGCCGGTGGTGACCTCGCGAACTGGGCGGTGCCGGGCAAACTGGTCACCGGGATCGGCGGGGCGATGGACCTGGTCCATGGCGCGCGGCAGGTGATCGTGATGATGACGCACCTCGCGAAGGACGGCTCGCCGAAGATCCTCAAGGAGTGCACGCTGCCGCTCACGGGGAAGGCGTGTGTGAACCGAGTCATCACCGATCTTGCCGTGCTGGATGTCACCGGGGACGGGCTCGTGCTCGTGGAGACCGCGCCGGATGTGAGCGTGGACGAGGTCATCGCCCGGACCGACGCCGAACTGACCATCGCCGAGAACCTGCTGTGAAGCCGCTGTGAACACCGCTCACATGCTCGCCGCCCGAGGAAGCGTCAGGTAGCCCCATGAGCCTCACCCAGCAGGACATCGACCGGGAGATCGCCGCCCGGCACGCAGCGTACGAGAAGCGGCTCGCCGACGGCGCCCCCGTCGAGCACCACCCTCGCCGCGACTACACGCCCTACCGCTCCTCCGTGCTCCGCCATCCCGTGCAGCCCCCGGTCGCCATCGACAGCGCCCAGGACCCGGAACTGGTGGAGCTGTACTCCCCCGCCTTCGGGGAGCGTGACATCACCGAGATCGACAACGACCTCACCCGGCACCACCGGGGCGAGCCGGTCGGCGAGCGGATCACCGTCTCCGGGCGGCTGCTGGACCGCGCCGGGCGCCCGGTGCGCGGCCAGCTGATCGAGATCTGGCAGGCCAACTCCGCCGGCCGGTACGCCCACCGGCGCGAACAGCACGACGCCCCGCTCGACCCGAACTTCACCGGAGCGGGCCGCACCCTCACCGACGCCGAGGGCCGCTACCGCTTCACCACGATCCAGCCGGGCCCCTACCCCTGGCGCAACCACGTCAACGCCTGGCGCCCCGCCCACATCCACTTCTCGGTGTTCGGCGCGGCGTTCACACAGCGGCTGGTGACGCAGATGTACTTCCCGAACGACCCGCTGTTCCCGTACGACCCGATCCTGCAGTCGGTGACGGACGACGCGGCCCGGCAGCGGCTGATCGCGACCTACGACCACGGTCTGTCGGTGCCGGAGTTCTCGCTCGGCTACCACTGGGACATCGTGCTGGACGGCCCGTCCGCCACCTGGACCGAAGAAGGGCGCTGACCCCCATGACGAAGACCGACACGAGCGGCCCGGAGCAGGTGCCGCCCACCCCGTCCCACACGGTCGGCCCCTTCTACGGCTATGCGCTGCCCTTCCGCGGCGGCGAGGACATCGCACCGCTCGGCCACCGGGACACGATCACCGTGCACGGGTACGTCCTCGACGGCGCGGGCGAGCCGCTGCCGGACGCCCTGGTGGAGCTGTGGGGTCCGCGCCCCGACGGCACCGTCCCCCAGGTGGACGGCTCGCTGCGCCGCGATCCGGCCACCGGCGGCCATCTGGGCCGCAACGGCGTGGAGTTCACCGGCTGGGGCCGCAGCCAGACCGACGCCGACGGCCACTGGTACGCCCGTACCCTGCGGCCCGGTGTCCGGGGCCGGGGCGCCCCGTACCTCAGCGTCTGTGTCTTCGCGCGCGGCCTGCTCATGCATCTGTTCACCCGGATCTATCTGCCGGGCGACGAGGCCGCACTCGCCGCCGACCCGCTGCTCGTCCGGGTGGGCGACCGGCGCGACACGCTGATCGCCGGCGACGAGGGCGAGGGCGCCTACCGTTTCGACATCCGCCTTCAGGGCGAAGGCGAGACGGTCTTCCTGGAGTACCGGTGACACCTGACGACAGTGACAGCAGTGACAGCGGTCTGCTCGCCCCTGGGTGGGCCGGCTCCCCCGCCGCGCACGCGAGCGGCGACAGCGCGTATCTGCGGGCCCTGCTGGACGCCGAGGCCGCGCTGACCCGTGCCCAGGCGGCGCTGGGCCTCGCCCCGGCCGAGGCCGCCGACGCGGTGGCCCGCGCGGCCGAGCCCGCCCGTTTCGATGTGCGCTCCCTCGCCGAACGCGCCCGCGCCGGCGGCAATCCGGTGATCCCGCTCGTCGCCGACCTCACCGCCGCGGTGGGCGAGCCGTACGGCCCGTACGTCCACCGGGGCGCGACCAGCCAGGACATCCTGGACACCGCGACCATGCTGGTCGCCGCGCGCACCCTGGAGCCGGTCCTCGCCGACCTCGCCCGCACCGAGCGCGCGCTCGCCGCGCGGGCCGCCGCACACCGGGACACCCCGATGCCCGGCCGCACACTCACCCAGCACGCCGTGCCGACGACCTTCGGCCTGAAGGCGGCCGGCTGGCGTTCGCTGGTCCTCGACGCACGGGACCGTCTGGCCCGGGTGCGCGCGGCACTGCCCGCCCAACTCGGCGGTGCCGCAGGCACGTTGGCCGCATTCGAGGGGTACGGCGCCCGGGACGCGACCGCGCTGACGGAGACGTACGCCCGTGCGGTGGGGCTCGCCGCGGCGCCGTTGCCCTGGCACACCCTGCGCACTCCGGTCGCCGATCTGGCCGGCGCCCTGGCCTTCACCGCGGGCGCCCTGGGCAAGATCGGCGAGGATGTGCTGACGCTGTCGCGCACCGAGCTCGGTGAGGTGGCCGAGGGCAGCGGCGGCGGTTCGTCCGCCATGCCGCACAAGGCCAACCCCGTGCGCGCCACGCTCCTCGCGGCCGCGGCCCGGCGCGCTCCGCAGCTCGCGGCCACGCTGTACGGCTCGCTCGCGGCGGGTGACGAGCGCCCGGCCGGGGCCTGGCACGCCGAGTGGGAGCCGCTGCGCGAGCTGCTCCGGCTGACCGGGGGCGCGGCCCGGGACGCGGCCGAACTCGCCGAGGGCCTGCAGGTGAACACCGGCACCATGCGCCGGAACCTGGACCTCACCGGGGGACTGATCGTCTCCGAGCGCCTGTCCGCCGTACTGGCGCCCCGGCTCGGCCGCGCCCGCGCGAAGGCGCTGCTCACCGAACTCGCCCGCCGCGCCCGCACCGAAGACCGACCACTCGGTGAACTTCTCTCCGAAGAACCGGAGCTGACCGATCTCGACCTGGCCGGCCTCACCGATCCCACGCAGTACACCGGGTTCGCCGGTGCGCTCACCGACCGTGCCCTGGAGCGACGTTGACCGTGAAACTCCTCGACCACCTGGCCGAAGGCCCGGCCTCCGCTCCCCCGCTGCTGCTCGGACCCTCGCTCGGCACCTCGTACGCCCTGTGGGACGCGGTGGCGCCCGAGCTGTCGGCCGGCCACCGCGTGGTGCGCTGGAACCTGCCCGGGCACGGCGGCTCGGCACCGGACCTGATCGGGCCGGGCGCGACCGTCGGCGACCTCGCGGCGCTGGTGCTGGCCCTCGCCGACGGGCTCGGCATCGACCGGTTCGGCTACGCGGGCGTCTCGCTCAGCGGCGCCGTCGGCCTCCATCTGGCCGTGCACCACCCCGACCGGCTGACCTCGCTGGCGGTCATGTGTTCCGCCGCCCGCTTCGGCGGCGAGGCACCCTGGCGGGAGCGGGCGGAGCGGGTGCGGCACGAGGGCGTGGAGTGGCTGGCGGCGAGTGCCGACGCACGCTGGTTCACTCCCGGGTTCACGGTGCCGGGGCTGGTGCGGGACCACCGGGAGGCCGATCCGCGGGCGTACGCCGCCTGCTGCGACGCGCTCGCCGCGTTCGACCTGCGGGACCGGCTCGGCGACATCGCCGTACCGACGCTCCTGGTGGCGGGCAAGGAGGATCCCTCGACCCCGCCCGCACGGCTGCGGGAGATCGCCGACGCAGTGCCCCGCGCCACACTGGTGGAGCTGCCCGGCTGCTCCCATCTGGCGCCCGCGCAGTGCCCGCGGGCCGTGCTGACCGCGCTGCGCGCCCAGCTCGACGGGCCGCCGGCGAGCGGGACGGCAGTGCGCCGGGAGGTGCTGGGCGATGCGCATGTGGACCGGGCGCAGGCCCGGCAGACCCCGTTCACCGCCCGCTTCCAGGACTTCATCTCCCGCTACGCCTGGGGGGAGATCTGGACCGATCCGACGCTGTCCCGCCGCGAGCGGAGCATGATCACGCTGACCGCGCTGGTCGCGCACGGCCACACCGACGAGCTGGCGATGCACGTCCGCGCGGCGCTGCGCAACGGGCTCACGCCGCCGGAGATCGCCGCGGTGCTGCTGCAGACGGCCGTCTACTGCGGGGTGCCGGCCGCCAACTCCGCGTTCGCGACGGCGCAGCGGGTCCTCGACGAACTCGCGGAGAACGCGGAGAACGACGAGGGAGCCGGCGAAGGGGACGGCGAGGGGGATGGCGCATGCCGGGGCCGAGGGTGACCCTGCCGCTACCGCAGTCCCCGTCCCGTCTCCAGCACCTCCCTGGCCTGGGCCACCAGGCCCTCCGCGCCGCAGGCCCGGGCGAGGTCCAGGCCCCGGGTGAGTTCCGCGGCGGAGCGGGCGGCGATGCCGTACTCGACGCGAGCCGCCGCGTGTTCGTACTGACAGGGTGAGGCTTCCAGGTAGGTGACGGCGCGGGCGGCGAGCTGGACCGCACGGCCGCCGGTCTCCAGGGCGGCGGCACAGCGCAGGGCCTCGCCGATCGCCGTGTCCGTGCCGAAGCGCTCGGCCTGCCGGCGGGCGTCGGCGGCGAGCTGTGCGGCGCGGGCCGGGTCCTGGCCGGCGACGGCCTTGGCGAGGTCGATGGACCACGGTGACAGGACGGGGTTGTGGCCGCCGCGCGAGGCGGCCGTCTTCTCCGCGGCCTCCAGTTCGTGGATGCCGTCCTCGCTGCGGCCGACGGCGAGCAGCAGCCGGCCGCGGACACAGCGGATGTCGGGCAGCACGATCGTGGAGGGGTACGGCGGTGCGAAGCCGTACTGCTCGGCGACCGACCAGGCCTCGTCGACCCGGCCGCGGGCCAGCAAGGTGTCGACCAGTCCGCAGGTCGCCGACCAGTACAGCGGCAGCCGACGGCCGACGCGCTCGGCGAGGACGAGGGCCTCGCGCAGGGTGGTCTCGGCGTCGCGCAGCCGGCCCTGTCTGCGGTAGGCGAGTCCGAGGAAGGCGTTGGCGAGGGAGAGGTGGCCGCCGCGCCAGCCGGCGCTGGTGTAGGCGCGCAGGGCCTCGGCGAAGAGGCTCTCGGCGCGGTCGAGCCGGTCGGCGTAGGCGTACGCGCTGCCCAGCATCATCAGCAGCTCGATGCCCCACTCCTGGCCGGTCCAGCCGAGGCCGGGCGCCAGACGGCCGTTGACGAGGGCACGGTCGCACAGTTCGAGGACCTCGTCCGCGCTCTCGCCGTGGGTCATGGCGTCGAAGCCGCGCAGGATGAGCAGGGCGCGTTCGGCGTTGTCGCGGCCGGTGCAGGTGCGCGCCAGTTCGGCGAGGCGCGCGGAGCGGGCCGGGGAGACGGTCTCGCCGTGGATGCCCTCCCACATGAACTGCACGGCCTGCAGCCGCAGCTTGACCGGGCCCGGTTCATGCCGGGCGGCCTCGGCCTCGACCGTGCGGACGGCCTCCTCCAGCTGGTCGTTGTGGAGCAGCGCCTGGGAGAGCCGGACCACCGCGTCGACCCGCCGCTCGCCGTCGAGGCCCGGGCTGCCGAGGGCGTGCCGGAGGTGTTCGACGGTGACGGCGGGTGCGGTGAGCAGGGTGGCGCAGCCCAGTTCGTACAGGACGTGTGCGTGCACCTCGGGGAGCGGCGGCTCCTGCAGGGCGCGTTCGAGGCAGGTGCGGGCCGCGTCGGGCGCGCCGACGGCGAGGTGTTCGCGGGCCGCCTCGCGCAGCTGCTCGACGAGTTCCTCGTCGCCGTCGGGGTGCACCTTCAGCAGGTGCCGGGCGGCCTGGGCGGCGCCGCGGTCCAGTTCGGTGATGATCTGGGCGGCCACGCCGTGCATGGCGGTGCACACGCCGGACGGGATGGAGTTGTAGACGGCGGTGGCGATGAGGGGGTGGACGAACTCCAGCTCGCCCTCCTCGCGTTCGGCGCCGACGACGCGCTCGGGTTCGGTGAGGATGCGGGCGGTGCAGAGCAGTTCGGCGCAGTGCCCGGCGATGGCCTCGTCCATGGTGGCGAGGCGGGCGACCATGTCGACGGTGATGTCGGTGCCGAGGATGGCGGCGGCCCAGGCGAACTGGGTCGCCTCCAGGCCGGAGCCCCTTGAGCCGGTCGACCAGTCCGCCGCCGCGGGCGGCGCGGTTCAGCGCGCGCAGTTCCCCGGCCCGTGCCTCGACCGGCTGCAGTTCGCTGTCCTGCACCTTGGCGAGGAGCTCGACGGACTCGTAGGGGTTGCCCGCGGTGACGGCCCAGACCTCGCGGCAGAACGCGTCGTCGGCGTGCCGGCCGAGGGTGGCGCGGGTGAGTCCCGCGGCGGCGTCGGGAGTGAGGGCCCGGAGGGTGCTGACGGGGCGGCCCGCGGCGGCGGCCACCGCGTCGAGGTGGCGGGCGCTGTCGCCGCTGACCTCGCCGGGCCGGCGGGCGACCAGCACGAGGACGGAGATGTCGTCCAGGCGTTCGACGAAGGCGGCGAGCCAGCGCAGGGTTTCCTGGTCGGCCCAGTGCGCGTCGTCGATCAGCAGCACGAGCGGCCAGTCGCGGCGGGCCAGCCGGCGTACCGCCGCGACGAGTCCGTCGCACACGTACTGCGGGTCGGCGCTGCCTTCCTGCGGGTCGACTATGCCGAGGGCGGGGCCGGCGATGTCGTACCAGTCGCCGAGGTACTCCCGGGCCTCCTCGGGCAGCAAGGAGAGCAGGGCGGGCTGGAGCAGCTGCCGCACCACGTTGAACGGGACGGACTTCAGGGTCTCCGCGCCGCGGGCGGACCACACGGCGCAGCCGCGGCGTTCGGCCATGCGGCGGATCTCGGCCAGCAGCGCGGTCTTGCCGAGTCCCGCCTCGCCGCGGACGACCAGCAGGCTGCCCGCCGACGACTGGTCGGCGCACAGGAGGTCGAGTGCCTGCGCGACGGTGGCGATCTCCGCGTCCCGCTCCCACAGGGGAGCCGGCCCAGTCGTCGGCGGCCGTCCCTCCGTCATCCCGATACCTCCCCAGGTCGCCCGAATGACGTACAGACCACGAGCCTAGCCGTCCGGTGGGATGTGTGGTGGCCGGTCGGGGCAGCTGTTGCCCCGGGGGGTGAAAGTGGGTGCGGGCAGGCGACGCGTCCCCGGACAGAGCAGCCGGTCAGCAGCGGACGGAGCGTCAACCATGGCTGGCACGACCCCGGTTTCGGGTGTCCGCGCCCTCGCGCGCGGGCCGGCGGTGCGCGCGGTGGCGGCGGGGTCGGTGGGCAATCTCGTCGAGTGGTACGAGTTCGGGGTCTACGGCTTTCTGGCCACGGTGCTGGCCGAGCGGTTCTTCGCCCCGGCGGGCGGCGGCGGTGCCGAGGCGCTGGTGCGGACGTACGCCGCGTTCGCGCTGGCGTTCTTCTTCCGGCCGCTCGGCGCGGCGCTGTTCGGCGGACTGGGCGACCGGTGGGGGCGGCGGCCGGTGCTGATCGCGGTGGTCGCCCTGATGACGGGTACGACGACCCTGATGGGCGCGCTGCCGACGTACGCCTCCGCGGGCGTTGTCGCGCCGTGGCTGCTGACCTTTCTGAGGGTGATTCAGGGACTTGCGGCGGGCGGGGAGTTCGGTGGTGCGGTGGCGGTGCTGACGGAGTTCGCACCGCCGGGGCGGCGGGGGCTGTACGGGGCGTGGCAGTCGTTCACGATGGCCCTGGGGCTGCTCTCCGGCGCGGGCGTGGCGGCACTGACGGCCACTCTGCTCACCGCTTCCCAACTCGCCGCCTGGGGATGGCGGTTGCCGTTCCTGCTGGCACTGCCGCTCGGCCTGGTCGCGCTGTGGCTGCGGACCGGACTGACGGAGACCCCGTCCTTCCTCGCACGCGCGCAGGACCCCGGCGCGCGCACGGTGCGGCTCGGGTGCGGGACGCTGCTGCTCGCGGCGGCGCGGGTGACGGGCTGGGCCGCGGCCGGCTGCACCTTCCTCGTGGTGGTGCCGTCGTACCTCCAGGTCACGCTGCACGCGGACGTCCGGCAGGCGCTGGTCCTCGCGACCCTGGGCAACACCGGTTTCGCGGCGGCGATCCTGCCGGCGGGGCTGCTCAGCGACCGCGTCGGCCGGCGGCCGGTGCTGCTCGCGGGGACGGTGCTGGTGACGGTGACGGCCGTCCCGCTCCTCGATCTGCTCCAGGACGCGGGCACCTCCGGTGCGGTGAAGGGGGCGGCGCTCGTCGGCGCGGGCGCGATGGTGGGCCTGATGGCGGGACCGGGGCCCGCGCTGCTGGCGGAGACGTTCCCGACCCGGGTGCGCTGGACGGGCCTAGGACTCGCCTACGCCCTGGCCAACGCGGTGTTCTCCGGCTGCGCGGGCCTGTTCATCACCGAGGCGGTACGCCGCACCGGCGACCAGGACATCCCCGCGTACTACGCGGCGGCGGTCTGCGCGGCCAGTGCCCTCGCCCTGCTGAAACAGCCTGCTCGGAAGGGGAGTTGACCGGTGCTGGTGATCGGGCTGATGTCGGGGACGTCGTACGACGCGGTCGACGCCGCGGCGGCCGTGCTCCGGCTCGACGGTGACACGCTGCTGCTGCGCCCACTGGGGATGGTGAGCACCCCGTACGACGACGCTCTGCGCGCGGTGCTCACCCGGGCGCTGCCCCCGGCCGCCGTACCGCTCGCCGAGGTGTGCCGGCTGGACACCGCCATCGGTCGGGCGTTCGCGGCGGCGGCCGTCCGGGCCGACCGTGAACTGTGCGACGGCCAGGCCGAGTTGGCTGCCTCGCACGGCCAGACCGGCTACCACTGGGCCGAGGGCGGGCGGGTGCACGGCACGCTGCAGCTGGGGCAGCCGGCGTGGATCGCGGAGGCGAGCGGGCTGCCGGTGGTCGCCGACTTCCGGGCCCGGGACGTCGCGGCCGGCGGCCAGGGCGCGCCGCTGGTCAGCCTGGTCGACCTGCTGTGGCTGCGCGGCAGGCCGGGCCGGGCGGTGGCCCTGAACATCGGCGGCATCGCCAATCTGACCGCGCCGGACGGGACGGCGTTCGACACCGGTCCGGGCTGTGCGCTGCTGGACGCGGCGGTGCGGGAGTTCAGCGGCGGGCGGGCGGCCTACGACGCGGACGGCGCGCTGGCCGGGCGCGGGCGGCCACGACGGCGGCTGCTGGAACGGCTGCTCGCGGAGCCGTACTACGCGCTGGCACCGCCGAAGACGACCGGCAAGGAGGTGTTCCACACCGGGTATCTGCGCGCGGCCGGGCTGTTCGACGGCGTCCGCCCCGAGGACGCGCTGGCGACCCTCGCCGAGCTGACGGCTCGGACCGTCGCGGACGCGGTGCGGTCCGTGGGGGCCACCGAGGTGATCGCGTCCGGCGGGGGCCTGCGCAACCCGGTGCTGACCAGGATGCTCCGGGAGCGGCTCGCGCCGGTGCCGGTGCACGCCTCGGACGTGCTGGGACTGCCGGCCGCCGCGAAGGAGGCGTACGCCTTCGGGGTCCTCGGCTTCCTCACCGTCCACGGCCTGCCCGGCACCGACCCGCGCAGCACGGGCGCCCGCCGTCCGAGCGTCCTCGGGTCACTGACCCCGGGCAGAAACGGGTTCCGCCTGCCACCGGCCGCGCAGCGCGCACCGGTGCGGCTGGTGGTGGAGAGGTAGGGGTGGGGGTGGGGGTGGGGGCGGGGGGCGATAAACACAGGTCCGCCATCGACAGGTCCGCCGTCGTCCACAGCGCGGCGGCGGAAAATTCCCGGCGGTGAAATGTCCGCTCCGGCCGTTTGGCGGCGGATCCTCTCATCCCGCTTTCACCGTCGCCTCGTACGGTGGGGCCATGACGCAGGTGACTCCTCCCGGGTGGTACCCCGACCCCGGGCAGACGAACGACGGTCCGCCCACCGAGCGCTGGTGGGACGGCAAGGCCTGGACGGACCAGACCCGCCCCGCCCAGGCGGCCGCCCCGTGGGGTCCCCCGACGCAGTCGCCGACGGCCGGCGACCCCGGGTACGGCGCGCAGCCGGGGTATCCGGCCTATCCGGGCCACCCCGCCCCGCCGCAGGCCGGGGCCCGGCGCGGGCTGCGTACCGGTATCGCCGTCGCGGTGGCGGCCGTGGTGCTGGCGAGCATCGGGGTCGGCGTCTACGCCCTCTCCAAGGGCGACGGCGGCGGCAGCGCCCGGGCCGGGGCCGGGTCGCGTCAGGGGGCCGGCGGCGGCCAGAACGGCGGGCCGGGCGGCGGCTTCGGCGGACCGGGCGGATCCGGAGGCCCGGGAGGCTCGGAGGGCTCGGGAGGTTCGGACGGCTCCGGAGGTTCCGACGGCTCGGACGGTCTCGGCGGGCCCGGTGGGTCCGGTGGGGCCTCGCCGTCGCCGGGCCAGTCCGAGGCACCCAAGATCAAGGGCGGTGGCACGGTGCCGGACCCGGTCAACGGCATCAGCCTGCCGGTGCCGAAGGGCTGGACCGGGCAGACCATCAGCGTCGGCGCGCAGGTGACCTCCGACGACTCGTACAAGTGCCCGGGCAACTCGACGCAGAACTGCACCTCGGGCGGCGCCTACACGGCTCCGGCCCAGGCGCTGGGCACCGACGGCACCACGGCCGAGGAGGTCGCCAAGGCGGACATCGCGGCCAACGCGAAGGAGTCCTACGGCGGCACCACGTACGGCAGCATGACCTCGCACCAGGTACTGGGCTCCGGGGCGGTGACGGTGGCCGGGCAGAAGGGGTACATGGTGCGGTGGAAGGCGGTCACCAGCAAGGGCGCCGACGGCTATGTCGAGTCGGTGGCCTTCCCCTCGCCCGACGACGCCCAGCGGATCGTGGTGGTGCGCTTCGGCGTCGACGTCGGGCAGCAGACGTCGGTCATCGACGAGATCCTGAAGGGGATCAAGGTCTCGGCCGGCGGCGGGAACGGCCAGGACGTCTGACCGGCGGCCCCTTCGGGGGCAGATCCGGGGGCGGATACTGCAGCCGGGCGGGGTTCCCTCCGCTCAAGGGGAACCCCGCCCGGCCGGGGGGAGCGCCGCCCCCGTCCCCACGGTGCGGCGCCGACAGGTCGCCGTTCAGTCATCCCGTGAACGGCGGCCTGGGTCTTGTGTCAGCCCGAGCGCGGGCAGCACGGTGGCCTCCACGAACCGGGCGAGATAGTCGGCGTCGGCGTACTGGCCGCTGAGCACCGGCCGGACGCGCAGCACACCGAACATCATGGCGGGGATGTACTCCAGCGCCGGATGGTCCGCCCGGACCTCGCCCCTGGCCACCCCCCGCGCCAGCATCTCCTGCAGCGCGGCGATCTCCGGATTGACCAGCGCCTCGCGCAGCGCCTCGGCCAGTTCCTTGTCGGCCGTCCACGCGTGCCCGAGGGCCTGCAGCAGCCTGGTGTCCTTGCCGGACCAGTCACCGGCGGCCCGCGCCGCCTGGCGCAGGTCCTCGGCGAGCGACCCGGTGTCGATGCCGGCGAAGCGCACCCGGCGGCTGGCGCGCAGCGCGGCCGCGACGAACTGCGGCTTGGTCTTCCACTGCCGGTAGAGCGTGGACTTGCTGCACCGGGTGCTGGCGGCGACGCCCTCCATGGTGACGGACTCGTATCCGCACTCGCGGATCTGCTCCAGCACGGCGTCGAAGAACTCCCGCTCACGCTCGGGCGTGATCTTGGAGCGGCGCGTGGCGGCGACCGTCTCCGGTCCGTCCGCGGCCTGCGACGTCATGTGGTGCTTCCCCTCGCTCGTGTCCTGCGGGTCGCTGACTCATGGCTCGGCTCATGACCCGGCTCCTGGCTCGCTGAAGCGTCGCTCTAGCGGCGCTTCCGACTCTGTCTCCAGCGTCTTCCGACCCGGTCTCCAGTGTGTCGCACATCAATCGATACGCCAGTGTACCGGTACTCCATCGTATCGGTACACTGGCGTATCGGTACGGAGACGTATCGATGAGCCTCGGCCCCGCGCCGGGGCTCGTACGCACCACCACACGCACCACCGTCAGCGAGGGGGTCGGGGGATGAACGCCCGAACCGAGCCTGCAGAGGCAGAAGCGGAGCCGCCGGACGCGATAGCGCGCCCGCCGCTCCTGCGCGAGCTCCTGCTCGTCGCGGGCCTCTTCCTCGTCTACAAGCTCGGCCGGCAGCTGGCCACGGGCCACACCGGCAACGCCTTCCACAACGCCCGCCGCGTGTGGGATCTGGAACGGGCGCTGCGTCTGCCCCGCGAGAACACCGTGCAGTCCGCACTGCTGCACGGCGACACCCTCGTCCACCTCGCGAACACCTACTACGCCACCGTCCACTTCCCGGCGACGATCGCCTTCCTGGTCTGGCTGTATCTGCGCAGGCCCGCGCACTACCCGTGGGCCCGCAGGGTCCTCGCGGCCGTCACCACGGCCGCGCTCGTGCTGCCGTTCACGTTCCCGCTGGCGCCGCCGCGGATGCTGGGCGGCACGGGCCTGGTGGACACCGCCCGGCTGTACGGCCCGTCGGTGTACGGCCCGCCGTCCAGCGACCATCTGTCCAACCAGTTCGCGGCGATGCCCTCGCTGCACTTCGGCTGGGCGCTGATGGTGGCGGTCGGCCTGATCGTGGCCACCCGGTCCCGGTGGCGCTGGCTGTGGCTGCTGCACCCGCTGATCACCCTGCTGGTGATCGTGGGCACGGCGAACCACTACTGGCTCGACGCGATCGTCGCGACGGCCATGCTCGGCATCGCCCTCGCGGCGATCCGTCCGCCGCGCCGGAGCGCCCGCACGGCGGGGCGCGCCGCCGGCCGGCTCGCGCCGCATGAGCGCGCCCTCGTGGGAGCGGGCCGATGAGCGCCGCCGCGGTGATCGCCGTCGCCCTCGCCCTCGTCTCGGCGATCGCCTACGCGCTGGCCGCCGTCGCCCAGGAGCGCCTCGCCGCCCGCACCCCCGGCACCGGCCTGCTGCGCCTGCTCGGCACCGGCGCCTGGTGGTCGGCGGTCGGCCTGAACGCGGCCGCCGCCCTGCTGCACGTCGTCGCCCTCACGTGCGGCCCGCTCACCCTGGTCCAGCCGCTGGGCGCGCTCACCCTGGTCGCCGCCGTACCGCTCGGCGCCCGGGCGGCCGGCCGCCGGGTCAGCCCGGTGGAGTGGCGCGGAACGGCACTGACGCTGCTCGGGCTCGCCGCGCTGCTCGTCACCGCCTCCGGTCCGGCGCCCGCCCGGGCGCTGTCGCTGACCGAGGCACTCGCGGTCGCCGGTACGACGGCGGCGGCGATCGGCATGCTGTCCCGGCCCGGCGCCCGGCCGGGCCTGCGGCACGCCACGGCGTCCGGTTTCGCCTCCGGTGTCGCCTCGGCACTGACCCAGACGGTGACCGTGGCGGCGACCGACCGCTCGGGCCCGCTGCTGAGCACGGAGGTGATCGTGGTCGCCGTGCTCGTCGCCGCGTTCGCCGTCGCCGGGCTGCTGCTGTCCCAGACCGCCTACCGCGGCGGCCTCGGCGCCCCGCTGGCCGTGGTCACCCTGTCGAACCCGGTGGCCGCCGCGGTCATCGGCCTCACCCTGCTCGGGCAGGGGCTCCGGGGCGGCGCCGAGGGCGTGCTGCTGGCCCTCGCCGGCGCTGGCCTGGCCTCCTGGGGTGTGGTCCTGCTCACCCGGGTCACCGCGGACGTCGCGCCGCCGATCGCCCCGGTGGTCATCCCGACGCCCGCCCCGCCACCGTCGGCCGAGGACGACGACCACCCCGTGGCCGCGGTGCTCGCCCTGGAGCCGGGCACGGCGACCGCCGAACCGTCGCCGGTGCCGCGCCGGCCCGGACAGCCGGGGCACCTCACCTCGCTCTGAGACACACGACGGCGGCCGGTGCGTACGCTGTCCGCGCGCACCGGCCGCCGTCGGCCGTGCTGGTCCTGCCGTGCTTCTCCCCCGTCGGGGCCGGCTCAGTTCCAGCCCCGCGAGTCCTGCTTGAGAGCGGTGTCGACGGTCAGGGCCGTCGCCACCACGAGGCTCAGCAGCGGCTCGGGCAGCTGGTAGTGGATCTGCAGGACGTAGTTGTCCGCGGTCGTGAAGAGCGTCTTGGCGAGGCCCTCCCAGGTCTTGGTGATCCGGGCGACCTCGTTGTCCGCGTGGTCGACGATCGCGAAGTTCCAGGCCCGCCAGTTCTCCGCCTTGATCGCGCCGACCTGCTGGCCGTTCGCGTTCATCGCGAAGTTGATCTTGCCGATCATGTTCTGCTGGACGATCTCGCCGACCTGCGAGCCGTCCGGGCGCGTCACGATGACCCGGGACTTGAAGATCTTCGCGGGCCGGGTCAGCAGCAGCTGCGGCTGGCCGTAGGCGTCGCGGATCTCCAGCTTGTGGGTCAGGAACTGGTCCCAGTTGGAGATGAAGCGGAAGATCTTCCGCAGCACGCCCTGGCCGACCTCGGTCACCGCGCCGAGCTCACGGCCGTTCTGATCCATGACCTTGTACTCGTTGGTCACCTCGATCAGCTTGGCCTTCTGGTTCACGACCAGGACCGGCTCGGTGAAGAGGGTGCCGCCGCCGGGGCCGCTGGCCGCGAGCCCGGCCTGCTGCTGCACCTGGCGCTGCACCTTGGGGTCGGCGGCCTGCTGCTGCGGGGCGCCGTACTGCTGGGGAGCGGCCTGCTGCTGCGGCACGGCCTGCTGCTGGGGGACGGCCTGCTGCTGTGGTACCTGACCGGCGGGCGCCTGGCCCGGGTTGGTGTGCTCGGTCCACTGCGCGCCGTCCCAGTAGCGGAGCGTCTGCGGCGCTCCGTGCGGATCCGGGTACCAGCCTGCGGGAGTGTTCGATTGCGTGGTCACCGGGGCACACTACCCTGATGTGACCGGTACCTGACCAGTTCGCACGGAGCGCCGCTCATCGCCCGCTCACGCCGTCGCGATGGCCGGGTCGCTGACGCCGGGACGCCCGTTCTCGACGTGCCCGGCGAAGCCGCGCAGGAAGGCCGGGTCGGCGTCACAGGTGACCGTCACGTCGTACCAGCGCCTGCTCGCGGTGAGGTCGACGGTGTGGTGCACGGTCGCGCCGGGCCGTACGGTCACGGTGGCCGGGTGACCGCCGTAGCCGCTCGTCACCTTCAGCTTCACGGTGCCGGGGCCCTTGTTGGTGAAGGTGAGCTCCAGGTGGTCGCCGACGTGCCGGGCACTCGCCTCGGGCCCCGCCGTCTTGCCCTTGCCCTTGAAGACACGCAGGAAGCCGTTCGGGCCGTGCACGGTGAGGTCGTGGCTGCCGCCGGACCACATCGAGTTCCAGGTGTCGGAGAGGGACTTGCCGGCCTCGGTGGTGTAGGTCCAGGGGCCGTCGCCGCGGTTGCCGGAGGTCACGAGGAAGCCGGCGCCCGCGTGCGCCCCCGAGGCGAACGTGAGCGTGAAGGTACCGGCCGAGGTGTCCGCGGAACCGTCCACCACCGGGGCGTACTTCAGCGGGCGGGTGGGCCGGTGGCCGCGCTCCTGCTTGGGCAGGGAGGGGTTGGCGGGCGGCTTGGGCACATAGTCGGGGTGGCGGTTGTGGTCCGGCGGCACATAGGCGGCCGTGGACGGCAGCGCGACCGCCTTGGTGTCCTTGCGGGAGAAGTCGAAGGCGCTGGTCAGGTCGCCGGTGATGGCGCGGCGCCAGGGCGAGACGTTCGGCTCGTGCACACCGAAGCGGCGTTCTATGAACCGGATGATCGAGGTGTGGTCGAAGGTCTCGGAGCAGACGTAGCCGCCCTTGCTCCACGGGGAGACCACGAGCATCGGCACCCGCTGGCCGAGGCCGTAGGCGCCGGCGACATGGCCCATGTCGCCCTTGAACAGGTCGAGCGAGGCGTCCACGGTGGACTTGCCCTGGGCGCCGGAGGCCGGCGGGAAGGGCGGGACGACGTGGTCGAAGAAGCCGTCGTTCTCGTCGTAGGTGATGAACAGCGCGGTCTTGGCCCAGACGTCCGGGTCGGCGGTGAGCGCGTCCAGGACCTGGGAGACGTACCAGGCGCCGTAGTTGGCCGGCCAGTTCGGGTGCTCGGTGAAGGCCTCGGGGGCGACGACCCAGGAGACCTGGGGCAGCTTGCCGGCCTTGACATCGGCCTTCAGCTGGTCGAAGAAGCCCTCGCCCTTCTTGGCGTCGGTGCCGGTGCGGGCCTTGTCGTACAGCGCGTCGCCGGGCTTGGCGTCACGGTACTGGTTGAAGTAGAGGAGCGAGTTGTCGCCGTAGTTGCCGCGGTAGGCGTCCTGGATCCAGCCCCAGGAGCCGTTCGCGTCGAGGCCGTCGCCGATGTCCTGGTAGATCTTCCAGGAGACCCCGGCCTGCTCCAGACGCTCGGGGTACGTCGTCCAGCCGTAGCCCTTCTCGTCGTTGCCGAGGACCGGGCCGCCGCCCTTGCCGTCGTTGCCGACGTACCCGGTCCACATGTAGTAGCGGTTCGGGTCGGTCGAGCCCATGAAGGAGCAGTGGTAGGCGTCGCAGAGCGTGAAGGCGTCGGCGAGCGCGTAGTGGAACGGGATGTCCTTGCGGGTCAGGTACGCCATGCTCGTGGAGCCCTTGGCCGGCACCCACTTGTCGTACTTGCCGCCGTTGAAGGCCTGGTGCGTGTCGTTCCAGCCGTGCGGCAGGTCCTGGATGAAGGCGAGACCCAGGTCGTCGGCGTCGGGGTGGAAGGGCAGGATGTCCTTCGTGCCGTCGGACTGGTTCCAGACGGACCTGCCGTTCTGCGAGACGGACCGGGGGTCGCCGAAGCCGCGGACGCCGCGGAGCGTGCCGAAGTAGTGGTCGAAGGATCGGTTCTCCTGCATGAGGACGACGATGTGCTCGACGTCCTTGACCGTCCCGGTGCGGTGGTGCGCGGGCAGGGCCGCGGCGCGCTGGATGCTGCCGGACAGCGCGGAGAACGCCGTGGTGGCACCCGCGAGTTGAAGGAAACGGCGCCGGTTGACTTCGGGCATGAGTGTGAGGGTCCTCTCGTCCTGACGTACGTGATGCCGTCGTGATGCCGTGCAAATGACGGAATCTGCGCGCAGCGAGTGTTCCAAGAGCAACAAACGTCAGGGAAGGGCCTGGTGGCATCTGTGTGAAACTCGACAGTCCGTGTGGTGCGGGGCGGGGCGCTCAGCGCGGGGCGGCGGCGGGCTTGTTCTCCTCCTGCTCGGCCTGCAGGACTTCTTCTGCCGTCCTGACGAGGTGGGCGGGGTTGCCGAGCAGGACACGAGTGGTGGCGTAGACGCGAGGGTCCATGGTGATGTAGCGGACCGGGCGCTCAAGGATCTTGATGGCGCCGTCCTGGAGGATGACGACCTTGTCGATCCACTGGAACCGCGGATTGGGCCAGAACTGATCACCGAAGATCGACGGGAGATCGAAGGTCACGTTCGGAGTCTTCGCCACCACAAGCGTGGACGCCTGCTTGCCCTTTCCGACGTCCTTGATGTTCCTGAGGACGTTCTTGACGCTCTTGGCCCTCTCCACGCGGTAGAGCTCCGCGAATTCGTCACCCCAGACGGTGTCGGCATACTTGACACCATTGACCTGGGGCATTTTGGCCTCCGGGTTCCTGGCAAGGTCCCGTACGAAAGCGTCGTAGTCCTGCGGATGCATCTCCGGAATCGACACGACACGCTTGCCGCTCAGCTTGCTCAGTTCCTCCATCATCGCCCGTTCGTGCGGCTCGACGAGGACGTTGGGCGGACGCTTGAGAGCGCGTACGTCCGTGAAGCCCTTCCCCAGGTCCCGCTCGATGATCCTCAGCCACTGGGCCAGGCGCGAGGAGAGGTTGAGGCGCGAGACATAGAAGTTGAAAGCCGTCTGCTCCTCCGGAGTCAGCTTCTCGACCATGCGGATCATCCGAAGGAAGTTCTCGAACGCATCCTTGGGAAACGAACGCAGAGCGATCACCATGTCGACGGTGAAGCGGTCGAGGTTCGCGGCGACGGAGCCCGGGATGCGCCTCGCCGCATTCACCCGGAAGTTCCGCAGAGCGACGCCCGCCCGTGGAATCTGCTTCACCAGTGCGCCGAGTACGGGAGGGATGACGAGCCCCAGGAAGGCCATCAGCTGCTCGGGCTTCGACAGCTCACGGCCGCCCACCAGCTGCCGTTTCATGACGACCTCGTACGCCAGCACGAACTCACCGACCACGGGCACCATGCTGAGCACGAATTCGGCGAAGTCGTGCAGCACCCCGTCGGGCCGGCCGATGGCCGCTTCCGGCAACGGGAGTTCGCCCTCGATGACCTGGAGCGGTTCGAACGCGGAGTACAGCCACTGGAGCCAGACCAGCGGCCAGGCGCCCCGCAGCGACCTGACCTGGCCGGCACCGGGAGGAGACGCGTCCAGGATCTGGCGGGTCTGTTCCTCCAGATGCCGGGTGGCATCGGACGCGGCGTTCATCGTCAAACGGACACCGAACTCACGGTGGCCCGGCCAGGGCACCGTGTAGTACCGGTTCTGCCACTCCACGAACAGCGCCCGGACCTCGACGGCGATCAGATGCGCCGCCTCTATGTCCTCGCGCGGCACCGTGCGGGTCTCCCGCTCCCGCAGCAGCGCCACCCTGTTCGGGCTCCGGTCGATCTCGGCCTGTTCCGCCGCGGTGATGCCGCGAGCCAGCATCACCGCATGCTTGTAGGAGGTGAGCGCCTCGGCGACCAGCCCCCAGCGGACCTCCGCCCCGGCCCCGTCGGCCACCGGGTCAGGCTCCGCTGCCCAGGTCGGAGCCGATCTCGATATCGGTGCCCGAGGACGGGGTGTACTCGTTCCACTCGGCGATCAGCGCGCCCTTGGTGCCGGGCTGGAGCACGGCGAACGGGGTCACCGAGCCGTCGTGGGCCCGGTCCAGCCGGCCGACCGTGATGTGGGTGGTGTCGGGGATCGCGGTGATGAGCTGGCTCTCCTGGACGACCCTGCCGTCGGCCGGGTCGGTCTTGTCGGCGGAGTCGATGACGACCAGGGCGCCGACCAGGAAGTCCTTGCTCGAATCCACCTTGATGCTCACCGGGTTCGCGGTCTTGGCCAGGACGTCCCGGGAGGTCGCGTAGACGGCCTCCTCCAGGCGCACCGCGCTGCGGCCCGGGTTGGCCGGCGGGATGCCCGGGTAGTTGCGGTCGTCGTAGGCGGCGATCTCCCGGGCGATGGTGAGGTACTGGGAATCCGGGGCCGTCGGCGGGGACTTGAAGCCACCTTCGGCGAAGCTCACCCAGTCCTCCTCCCAGCCCTTGCGCACGGTCAGGACGACGCGTGCGCTGCCGGACCGCAGGAACGCCTGCCGGTTCGCGTCGGGGTGCCGCAGCCGGCGGACGAAGTTCCAGCTCTGCGGTACGTCCCAGAAGTACGAGTACAGGAACGTGACGACGTTCTCCCACTCGATGGCCTGGTTGATGAACCGGACGACGTCCTCGTGCTCGCGTACGGTGGCCCACGCGGTGGCGTCCATGCCGAGGTCGTTCTCGTCGAAGCCGATGCCGTGCTCCAGATCGACCCGGGCCTTGGCGAAGGCGGCGACGACCTCCGGCGGCATGAAGGCGAAGTCCGGGCCGAGCAGGAAGCGCAGCACTCCCTTCATGATCTCCTCGCTCTCCTCCCGGCGGAGGGTGAGCGTGTCGACCTGCTCGATCTGCTCCTGCAGCGCCGCGGCCTTGGTGGCGATGTCCTGCTGACGCTCGTAGTACTGGCTCTGCGCCGCGTCCCGCAGCAGGTTCCAGACGTCCGACTGCCACTTGTCCCGGATGCGGTCGCTGTGCGCCGGCTTGGTCGGGTCCGGGTCGGGCTGGATGGGGATCGGCTCGATCTCGGAGGTGACCCTGATCGTCGTGTTGCGGTTGTTCACCATGTCGAACGAGATGTAGACCTTCCCGGTCGCATGCAACATGAAGTTGCCGTAGGCGCCGGAGGTCAGCTCGAAGGGCCCGTAGTCACCCTGGGTCTGGTCCTGGATGTACAGCGGAGTGCCCAGCACCTTGAAGCTGAACAGGACGTCCTTCTTGCTTGTGGTGTCGAACCACATGTTCAGGGTCTTGACGCGATACCCCTCCGGAACCTCCAGGGGGTCAGGGGTGAAGATGTGCCAGCCCTCCTCCTGCTGCGGTGCGCCCACGCTGAACTGCGGGGCCGGCGGCGGCAGCGGCGGGTCGGGCACCACCGCTCCGTACCGCTCGGCCAGCACGCGGTAGTGCGGCTGGGTCTCGCCCGGCAGGATCGCGTCGGTGATCTCCGAGTGCGGCAGGCCGAACTGGAACGGCCCCAACTGTCCCTTGAGATCGGCGAGTTCCTTGTGCATCCGGCGCAGACCGGCGCCGGGCTCCGGGATCACCAGGTCGTAGGTCAGCCGCAGCCCGTGCCGGTACAGCCGCACCCGCCACTTGCGCATCAGGCTGAAGTAGTCGACCCGCATCGCCGAGACCTGGCTGGGGTTCTTCAGCACCCGGGTCGAGGTCTCCTCGCTGCCGGTGACCGTGGTGGTGGAGATGGTGATCTTGTGTTCCTGCTTGGCCCGCGCGGAGGCCTTCCTGGTCAGCTGCGTGGAGTGCTTGGTGCTGTCCGTCGCGGACTGCGACTTGGAGTCCTGCGAGGTGAAGCCGGACTGGGCCGAGCCGTTGATCACCGGGATTCCGCCGGTGACCGTCGCGGTGACATTGAACTGGTTGGAGTGCTGGGCCTGCGAGGACGTCGACTGGGACAGCTCGGTGTTGTCGGTGACCCCGGTCTCGCTGACCGTCTCCAGGGAGTCGGTCACGATGGAGGTGAACTCCTTGCTGCGGACCGACCATTCCTTGTGGCTGACGGCCGTCTCCTCCAGCGGGGCCAGCGGAACGGTGGCGATCAGCTCGCCTCGCTCCAGCCCGGCCGGCGCCATCTCCAGGCGCTCCAGGTTCAGCATGCCGAGCGGTGTCGCCCTGGTGTTGGCCAGCAGGCCCCGGACCGCGACCAGCGCGCTGCGCACGTCCTGCTGGGCAAGGCCCTCCAGGTCCGCCGGCACCGCCTCGGCGGTCGTCGCCCCGGCCCGCTCGGCGGCCAGTCGTGCGGCCCGCTGCCGCCGCACCTCGACCAGCGCGTCACCGAACGCCTTCAGCGCCTGGACCGGGACGTCGACGAAGGTGCTCGGCGGCGGCAGGAGCGAGGGCTGGGTGCGCTGTTCGTAGGCCGCGAGCAGATCGATGAGGTCGTCGGAGACCTCTTCGGCACTCCGGAGGTGATCGGTGCTCCGGAGGTGTTCGGTGCTCCGGAGATGGTCGCGGACGGTGCTCGCCTCGTCCGGCCGCAGTCGGAGCTGGCGCACATACGCCGACTTGATCAGGGCCTGCCCGGTCGGCGGCACGGGAAGCCGCAGCTGTACCAGGGTCGCCTTGGAGATCTCCCGGGCGGAGCCCGTGAGCACCGGCGGCGAATCCGGCAGCGCCCCCTCGGTCCCGACCCTGCCCTCGGTGCGCGGTACGTCCTGCGAACCGCCGTGCTCAGCACCCGATGCGTCCAGCTCGCTCAACTCGGCCTCCACACAGCCCTGGTTGCGACTACCGCTCACTGAGCGTGACGCACAGGAGTCACAAACTCGACACGATCGCCTGAATCTTCACAGAAGCTACGCAGCGTGGCGATCGGTGGGAAATATGCACGGAGCCTTCCTCCTCGCCCTCGTCCTCAACGAACTCCGGCACGCCAAGGCGTTCTGGGCCACCGCTTCGACCCGGCCACCGGAAACACGGCCACCGTCGCCCTGCCGAGCAGCGCGAACCTGCGCTACCTCCGGATCGCGAAACCGGCGAGCAGGGCCGGCAGGGTGAAGGTGAGGGTGTGGCGCCAGGCGGCGTCGGACTCGGGGTCGCCGAGGACGCGGGTGAAGTCGGCGGTGCCGGCCCACTGGGGTTTCGAGCCGGGCGTGTACTTCTGGAAGGCGATGACGACCGCACGGATCGCCGGGTACCAGGAGAACAGGGCGAAACAGATCAGGCCGCCGAGGAGGAAGGCGTAGGCACGGGCCTGGTCGACGAGGCGGCGCCGCCTGCGGCCCCCTGCCGGGGGCGGCGCCGGGACCGGCTGGACGGGGGCCGTCGCCGTCGGCTGCCGCTCGGCCGTCTTCGTCATCGCGGTCAGCTCCGGGTCAGGATGCCGTCGATCTTGCCGGACGCGTCCTTGAGGAGCTGGTCCACGTCTGCGTCCGTCTGGGCGATGAGGCCGGGCGATGCCTGCCTGAGGCTCTCGGAAATACTGGTGTGAGGCTCTCGGACCCGGCGCCGCCGGCGACCTGAACGCCGGCGGTGCCGGGTCAGTCCTTCGGGACGCGGACGACCGTGAGATGCCCGGCGGTCGCCCGCAGTGCCCTGGGACGGCGCGTGCGACGTGCGGGCGTGGCCGCCCGGCGGTTCTCGCGCAGGACCAGCGACAGGCGCCGGTAGCCCAGCTCGCGCAGGATCTCGGGCGTCTCCTCGACGATGCGGCACTCGGTGGGGCCGCGGCGCGGGTCGGGGTGGTGCAGCAGCCGGACGGCCCCGTCGAGCCGGGTCGCGCTCTCGCCGACGGCCCGGATCCAGTGCGGCAGCCCCTGGCGGTAGGCGGCCTCCATGAGCGGGTCCTGGGCGATGTCGCGGCGGATCGCCTGGAGGTCGTGGTCGTGGCCGTACGCCTCCAGGGCGGACTTCAGATGCGCCAGCATCGGCAGGCACCAGCCCTGCTCGTGCTCGCCGAGGACGTCACCCGCGTCCGGGTGGAAGAGGACGAAGCGCAGGAAGTTGTCGCCGGGCATGGCCGTCGCCTGGGGGCGCATCCCGCGGAAAAGTGACGCGAACGCGTCGTTGGCCATGACCACGTCCCAGCGGTGGTCGACGACCAGGGACGGGCAGGCGAGAGCGTTCAGCAGGGCGGCGTAGTCCTGCAGATACGCCTGGGTCTCGCAGGTCTCGGGGACGGGCCGCGGTGCCGGCCGCTGCCCTCCTGCCTGATGTGCCATCGGGAGGTCACCCCTCTTGCCTCTGCGGCCTTCACGCGGCTCTGCGATCCTGCGGCCCCCGACAAGTCCGTGTCAACTATCGTGGCATTTCATGCCCGTTGACGGCTGAAATTCGCCACAGTTGTGGCGAGACCTGGATGTGAGTTCGAGGCACCCGCTACTCTCCGGGAAGTTCACGGCGATCGCTCGTGAGAATGACACGTACGGACACATCTGAAGCCCTTGAGAGACGTAGGAGTTCTGTCGGTGACGGATGGCTACGAGGATCCGGGCGCCACGGCGACCGCCCAGCTGCCGGCCGTCGTCGCCCGCGTCACCGCGCTCGCCGACCGGCTCGGCGTGCCGCAGGCCGAGGTGTTCGGCGTCGGGCGGCTCTCCGTGGCCTGTGGCGTCCCGGAAGCGGTGGTGAAGGCCCTGCTCACCGGTCGCCCCGCCGGCGAACCGGACGTCCAGGCACGCTTTCTGCAGCGCCTGGGCCTGCTGCGCCGGACCCGGCTGAAACCCAATGGGCGCAAGTACACCCAGCAGGAGATCGCCGACGGCGCGGGCATGTCCCGGCAGCAGGCCGGCGCGCTCATCAACGGCGACCGGCGGCCCACCATGGAGCACTGCGACGCGTTGCAGCGCTTCTTCCGGGTGCACACCGGCTTCCTGACCGCGGAGGACCCCGAGGCGCTGGCGGGCGCGCTGCAGCGCACCGAGCAGGAACTGCTGCAGAAGCTCGCCGACCGGGAGCGGGCCGCCGCGAGGGCCGACCAGGATCCGCTGGAGCGGCTGCTGCAGGACCACGGGGTGCGCGGCATAGCCTGGCGGGCCGCGCAGTTGCCCACCGACCAGCACCGGGACAAGGTCGCCGAGTGGCTCGACATGCTCCTGGAGAGCGTCAAGCGGCCCGAGTCGTGAGCCAGGGGAGGACTGTGGGCATCGGCAGGGACATGCGCCGGCTGTGCAACGAGCTGGTGGGCGGGCTGACACTGCCCGCGCCGGCGCAGCCGTGGGAGCTGTATCGCGCGCTGTGCGAGGCGATGGGCCGCCGCCGTGGCCGCCCGGTGCACTTCCGCGCGGCCGCTTTCCCGCCCGGTACGGCGAGCGGACTGTGGCTGGATCTGAGTGACCGTGACCTCGTCGTGGTGGAGGAACGCACCGCGCCCGACCACCAGTTGGTGATCCTCGGCCACGAGCTGTGGCACATGCAGGCCGACCACCGCGGCCACCATGTCGACGGCATCGGCGTCGCCACGCGGCTACTCAAGGACGACACCGACCAGGACGCGCTGGAGGCCACGGTGCGGCGGGTGGCGGCCCGGACCCGATTCGACCTCGCCGAGGAACGCGCGGCCGAGACCTTCGGTCTGCTGCTGGCCAGCAGGTGCCGCACCTGGCTGGCCGGTTCGGCGCTGCGCGGCCCGGTGCTGCGGGACGACGTGGCGGGCCGGATCGAGGCGTCCCTCGGATATCCGGGGGCACAGGGCTGACACGAGGGCGGTGGCGGGCCGGTCCGAGGGGCGTTGCCAGTGGTGGGCGGCAAGCTGGAGGGGTGCGCCGCAGCGCGCGTGACCGTGCCGCCTACCCGGGGAGAGCCGACCGATGCCCACCGCCGTACTGACCGACCGTGAGCGCACCGCCGTACAGGCCTATCTGCGGCTGTTGCACACGGTGCGCGCCGCCTTCGACGGACCAGCGGACGGCGGCCGGCCCGTCGTGGTGCCGCCCGCCGTGCTGGCCGAGGCGGAGCAGGCCCTGACCCGAGCGGGTCTTTCGGGCAACGAGGCGGAGTTCTTCCGGCTGCTGCGCGACTGGTGCCCGCCCGCATGAGCGGACCGGCCGCCGCGGGTCCGGCGGAGGTCAGCCGCGGTCCGGCGGACGTCAGGCGCGGTCCGGCGGAGGTCAGGCGTGCGGGACGACCACGGCGGTGGCGATCAGTTCGTCGCGTACGAGCCACCGGCCGTCGAAGACCTGGAGCCGGCGGCCGGCGACCCAGGGCCCGGGGACGAGCAGTTCGGCGCGCAGGGTGCCGTGCCGCTCGTCACCGGGACTCGGCCACAGGGTGATGTCGGCCTCGGAGAAGTCCAGCCACGCGCCGGTGAGCGGGAACCACGCCTTGTAGACGGACTCCTTGGCGCTGAACAGGATCCGTTCCCAGTGCACGGCGGGCCGCTCCCCGGCGAGCCGGGCGAGCCGCTCGGCCTCGGCGGGCAGGAAGACCGAGCCGGCGACGTCGTCCGGGAGCGGGCCGTGCGGCTCGGCGTCGATGCCGAGGGAGACCAGCTCGCCGGCGCGGGCCAGGGCGGCGGCGCAGTAGCCGTCGCAGTGGGTCATGCTGCCGATCAGGCCGTCCGGCCAGCGCGGTGCGCCCCGCTCGCCGCTGAGGAGCGGCTGCGCCGGCACACCGAGCTTCTCCATGGCACGCCGGGCACAGGCGCGTACGGCCGCGAACTCGCGGCGCCGCTTGGCCACCGCACGCGCGACGAGCGCCTCCTCCCCGGGGTAGAGCGGGGCGTCCCACAGCGCGTCGTCACCGTGTGCCTCCACGGTGACGACCGACTCCGGGAGCAGCTCCTCGATCACCGGCTTCGACCTCCATCGGCAGGATGCGGCGCAGTCTCCCCGGCGGTTCCGGACGCTTGCGCCATTCGCGGGGATAGCCTACGGAGACTTCTTCGAAGCGGACTCCGTCGCGCCAGGTGGTGCGGGGGATGTGCAGATGGCCGTAGACCATCGCGGCGACCGGGAACCGGCGGTGCCAGTCGGCGGTGAGCTCGGTGCCGCACCACATGGCGAACTCGGGATACCACAGCACTTCGGTGGGGTGCCGGTGCAGCGGATAGTGGTTGACCGGTACGACGGGCAGGTCCGCGGGCAGCTCGGCGAGCCTGCGCTCGGTCTCGGCGACCCGCGCCCGGCACCAGGCGTCGCGGCTCGGATAGGGGTCGGGGTGCAGCAGATACTCGTCGTTGCAGATGATGCCGGTGCTCTCCGCGTACGCCAGGCCCTCGGCCTTGGTGGCCTTGCCGGGCGGCAGGAACGAGTAGTCGTACAGCAGGAACAGCGGGGCGACGGCGACCGGACCGTCTGGGCCCTGCCACACCGGGTAGGGGTCCTCGGGTGTGACGACGCCCAGCTCCCGGCACAGCTCCACGAGGTGTTCGTAGCGGGCGACGCCGCGCAGGGTGACGGAGTCCTTCGGGTGGGTCCACAGCTCGTGGTTGCCGGGGACCCAGACCACCTTGTGGAAGCGGCTCGCGAGCTTTTCGAGGGCCCAGCGGATGTCGGCGACCGTCTCGGCGATGTCACCGGCGACGAGCAGCCAGTCCGCCTCGCTCGTGGGCCGCAGGTCCTCGACCAGGGCGCGGTTCTCCGGATAGCTGATGTGCAGGTCGCTGATGGCCAGCAGCTGCCCGGCCCCGGCCCCAGACTCCACCCCGCACCCCTCTTCCGATGATCCTTCACCGTGACCAACAAGAACATATTCCCGGACACCGGACAAGAGCTGTCTGGCGGTGCGTCACGTTCCGGCCGAAAGCGGACGGCCCGATCGCTTCAGAAACCGTCTGGACAGCCGCCGGGAATCCGTAACATCCGCGTTGCACGCGCGGGCTCCCGAAAGCCGTATGCTCGCCGCGACACCGACGCCCCAACCCCCCCTTCCGCAGGGGCTGTTTGGTGTCCCTTCCTCCCTCCTGCCCGGGCACGGGCCGCCGAGTCCTGCCCGAAAGCCCCGAAAGGCGGCCTGCATGCTCTCTCGCGTACGCGTCTGGTTCAACCGCACGTACGCGGAGAACGTGTTCTTCATGGATCAGCTGCGCAGAAATCCCGGCGACCGTGCCGTGGAGATCCATGCCACGCACGGGGACCCCGACTCCCCCGTGCTGGCCGCCGCCGACACCGCCGACCTGGAGCCGGAGGGTCTGTCCCCGGCCGCGTACGTCGAGTACGCCCTCGACCAGTGCGCCCGGCGCGGCATCGATGTGTTCGTGCCCCGGCTGCACCAGGCGGCGATCGTGGCGCACCGCGCGGAGTTCACGGCGGCGGGTACGGCGCTGCTGGCGCCGACCCCCGAGGCGGTGGCCGTCTTCGAGGACAAGGCGACCGCGTACGAGGCGGTCTGCTCGGTCGGCGTGCCGGTGCCGCCGTGGTGGCGGGTGCGTACGGCGGACGAACTCCTCGATGCCGTGGCCGAGTTGGAGGAGGCCGGGCACAAGGCGTGCTTCAAACCGGCCGTCGGCGCCGGCGGGGTCGGCTTCCGGGTGATCACCCGCAACCCGCTCTCGCTGGCCGGCCTCGCGGGGTTCCCGAGCCCTTATGTCCAGCTGGACCCGGTCGTCGAGGCGCTGCGGCGAGCCGGGGAGCCGGTGGACTGGCTGGTGATGCCGCGCCTGGAGCAGCCCGAGGTGTCGGTGGACTGCCTGACCGGCCGGGACAACCGGCTGCGGCTCGCGGTGGGCCGTACCAAGAACGGCCGCCGGCGCGGCTTCACCCTGGACGAGCGGTGGCTGGAGCCGGCCCGGCTGATCGCGGAGGGTTTCGGGCTGCACCATCTGTCCAACATCCAGTTCCGGATGTTCGGCGACCGTCCGGTGCTGCTCGACGTCAACACACGTCCCTCCGGAGGCCTGCACCAGTTGTCGCTGTGCGGGGTGAATGTGCCGTGGGCGGCCGTGCGGTTGGCGCTGGGCGAGGACCCGGGGGTGATCGAGCCGCCGTTCCTCGGGCAGGACTACACGGTGGTGTCGGGGCCGCGGTCGCTGTTGCCCCTGGCGCTCCCCCGGCAGCGGGACACGGAGATCACACTGCCGGCGACACCCGTCCCCGTCCATCCGGCTTCTCCGGCCGAGGCCCTGCCCCTCTAGGGCCTGTCGAGCCCTGGGCCCGTCCGATCGGGGGGGATCAGGTCGGGGTGCGCTGGAGGTCGCGCTGGGTGCGGGCCGTGGCCATCAGGCCGTCCAGCGCGTCCCGGGTCCGCACGAGGTCGTCGATGTGCGCGGAGAGGCGCTCGCGCTCCTGCGCCATCCGCTCCAGAGCGGCATCGGAGTTGATCTCGCTGGGGGTGTCGACGCAGGGCAGCAGCTCGGAGATCGTACGGCTGGACAGGCCGGCCGTGTACAGGCGCTGGATGAAGCGCACCCGCTCCACCTCGGCCTCCGTGTAGTGCCGCTGCCCGCTCGGGCTGCGGCTGCTGATCAGCAGCCCCTGCTCCTCGTAGTAGCGCAGCGACCGCACGCTCACCTCGGTCCGCGCCGCCAGCTCGCCGATCCGCACGACCGCCTCCTCCGGTGAACCACGCCACAGCGCTTGCCTCTGACACCAATGTCAGGTTTTAGCGTAGCGCCGTGCCCGGCATCCGGGCCTGTGATGTACGCAGCGAGGAGCCCGACGTGACCACCTTGTTCAGCAGCTACCGACTCGGCGAACTGACCCTGCCCAACCGGATGGTGATGGCCCCGATGACCCGGGGCAGGGCCGCGGCCGGCGGCCTCGCCACCCCGTCCATGGCGACGTACTACGCGCAGCGCGCGACGGCCGGACTGATCGTGTCCGAGGGCGTGCAGCCCAGCGTCGTCGGGCAGTCCAACCCGGGCACGCCCGGACTGCACACCGGGGAGCAGGCCGCCTCCTGGCGCGCCGTGACCGACGCCGTGCACATCAACGGCGGACGGATCTTCGCCCAGCTCATGCACGGCGGCCGGGTCTCGCACCCCGACACGACCGGCCACCGGCCCGTCGGCCCGTCGGCGATCGCCGCGCAGGGCGACGTCTTCACCCCGACCGGCCCGCAGCCCGCGCCCGTGCCCCGCGCACTGGACACCGCCGAGGTGCCCGAGCACGCCCACGCCTACGCCGAGGCCGCCCGCCGCGCGCTCGACGCGGGCTTCGACGGAGTCGAACTCCACGGCGCCAACGGCTACTTGATCTCCCAGTTCCTCTCCTCCAACGCCAACCTGCGCACGGACCGCTACGGCGGCACGATCGAGGGCAGGATCCGGTTCGCCGTGGAGGCCGTGAGCGCGACGGTGGACGCGGTCGGGGCGGCCAGGACGGGCATCCGGCTCTCCCCGGGAGGCGGCTTCTGGGGTGTGGAGGAGACCGACGCGCTCGCCCTCAACACCGCGTTGCTGACCGAGCTGTCCCGTCTCGGACTCGCCTACGTCCATCTGGAGGCGACCGCGGACGACGAGGTGTTGCTCGGGCTGCGCCGCGCCTGGCCCGGGACCCTGGTCGTCAATCCGGTCCTCCCGATGGGCCCCAGGCAGACCGGCCGTGAGGAGGCCGACCACTGGCTGGGCCTGGGCGCCGACCTGATCAGCTTCGGCCGCGGCTTCCTGGCCAATCCCGACCTCGTCGAACGCCTCCGCACCGGCCTGCCGGTCGCCCCTGTCGACGAGTCCACGTACTACCAGGGCGGCGATGCCGGCTACCTCACCTACCCGGCCTACCCGTACACGGCCTGACGGCTTTTTTCCGCCTCGTGCCGGCCGGGGTGTATCAGGGCGTGCCCTCGTGGGTCTCCATGACAGAACCGGGGCAGCAACGGGGGATGCCACGGGGGAACGGGCCGGCCGGTCGCGGGTACGGGGGGCGACCGGCCGGCCCGGATCGGTCTCCTGCCGGGACCGGGT
Source organism: Streptomyces alanosinicus (assembly GCF_014650595.1). Lineage (GTDB taxonomy): Bacteria > Actinomycetota > Actinomycetes > Streptomycetales > Streptomycetaceae > Streptomyces > Streptomyces alanosinicus. The sequence goes on along the minus strand of NZ_BMVG01000009.1, from coordinate 170,712 downwards.
TCAGGCCCGCTTCAGCCGCAGGGTGAGGATCTGGAAGGGCCGCAGCGTGAGCGGGACGGTGCCGTCCGTGTCGCGCCGCGCCGCGTCCAGCGGACGTTCCAGCAGGTCGGTGATCTGGGCGCCGGCCGTGGGGAAGCCGGGGCGCAGCACGCCCTGGGCCCGGCCGCCCCGGGACTCGTACAGCCGTACCACCACGTCCCCGGAGCCGTCGTCGGCCAGCTTGACCGCCTCCACCGTCACGCCCTCGCCCGTCACGGAGACGACCGGCTCGGGCTCGCCCGCCGAATCCGCCACCCGCAGCGGGAGGTTGAGGGCATAGCCCTCGGCCACGGCGTCCTCGATGCGCGCGCCGGGCAGCAGGGCGTAGGTGAGGCGGTGCCGGCCCTGGTCGGCCTCGGGGTCGGGGACGCGCGGGGCGCGGACCAGGCTGAGCCGGACCGTGGTGGTCGTCCCCCCGTCGTCGCGGACGGTGCGGGTGACGTCGTGGCCGTAGCTGGAGTCGTTGATGACGGCGACGCCGTAGCCGGGTTCGGCGATATGCACCCAGCGGTGCCCGGAGACCTCGAAGCGGGCCGCCTCCCAGCTGGTGTTGGTGTGGGTGGGCCGCTGGACATGGCCGAACTGGATCTCCGCCGAGGAGTGCGGGGCGCGCAGATCGACCGGGAAGCCCGCCTTGAGGATCTTCTCCGTCTCGTGCCAGTCGAGGTCCGTCTCGAAGTCGATCCGGGCACTGCCGGCCCGTACGGTGATCGTCTGGGTGATCCGGGACCGCCGGCCGAAGGACCGGATCACCCGGATCGCGCCCACGAGCGGGCCCTCCTCCACCACGGTGACCGCGTCGGGTTCCAGCAGGTCGGTGTAGCGGTTGCGGTAGTGCTTGTCGATGTCCCAGGCGTCCCAGCAGTTGGGCAGATCCGTGTGGAGGCGGAGCAGATTGCCCTGGCCGGCGAGGACGTCGCGGCCGGCCCGCAGATCGCGGACGGACGACAGCGTGCCGTCGGCCGCCACCGTCACCCGGACGATCCCGTTGTCCAGGGTGTGCCCGTCGACCGTGACCGGGTGCGGGGGGTCGGCCGGGGCGAGGGGCGCGGAGCCGTTCGCGGGCACCGTCACATACACCGGTGCGCCCTCGGGGGTGCGGACCACCTCGGCGCGTTCCCGCGGGCTGGTGTTGAACACGCGGGGCCCGCCGGTGCCCAGCGCGGCGATCGCCTCGTGTGTGAGATCCCGCAGCTCCCCGGCCACCCGGGCGTACTCGGCCTCGGCCTCGCGGTGCACCCAGGCGATGGAGGAGCCGGGCAGGATGTCGTGGAACTGGTGCAGCAGGACCGTCTTCCACAGGCGGTCCAGCCTCTCGTACGGGTAGCTGTAGCCCGGTGCGTGCAGGGCGGCCGTGGTGGCCCACAGCTCGGCCTCGCGCAGCAGGTGTTCGGAGCGCCGGTTGCCCTGCTTGGTGCGGGCCTGGGTGGTGTAGGTGGCCCGGTGCAGCTCCAGGTACAGCTCGCCCACCCAGACCGGGGCGTCCGGGTACTCCGCGCGGGCCTTGGCGAAGAACGCGTCGGGGTGCTCGATCTCGACCTTCGCCGAGCCCTCCAGGTCCCGCAGCCGGCGGGCCCGCTCCATGATCTCGCGGGTGGGGCCGCCTCCGCCGTCGCCCCAGCCGAAGGGGGCGAGGGAGCGGGTGGCGCCGCCCTTCTCGGCGTAGTTGCGGACCGCCCGCGCCATCTCCGTGCCGCTGAAGCGGGCGTTGTAGGTGTCGATGGGCGGGAAGTGGGTGAAGACCCGGGTGCCGTCGATGCCCTCCCACCAGAAGGTGTGGTGGGGGAAGGTGTTGGTCTGGTTCCAGGAGATCTTCTGGGTGAGGAACCACTCGTTGCCGGCGAGCTTCGCCAGCTGCGGGTAGGCCGCGGTGTAGCCGAAGGAGTCCGGCACCCAGACGCCCTTGGTCTCGATGCCGAAGTGCTCCATGAAGAACCGCTTGCCGTGCACCAGTTGACGGGCGAGGGCCTCCCCGCCGGGCAGATTGCCGTCGGCCTCCACCCACATGCCGCCGACCGGCGCCCACTGCCCCTTCGCCACCGACTTCTTGATCCGCTCCCACACATGGGGGTGGTTGTCGCGGACCCACTCGTACTGCTGCGCCTGGGAGCAGGCGAAGACGAACTCCTCGTACTCGTCGGCGAGCGCGGTGGCGTTGGAGAAGGTCCGGGACGCCTTGCGCTTGGTCTCGCGGACCGGCCAGAGCCATGCGGTGTCGATGTGCGCGTGGCCGACGCCGGAGAGGATGTGCGCGCTGGCGTGGGCGGGCTTGGCGAGCACCGGGCGCAGGGCGTCGCGCACGGCGGGCGCCGAGCCGGGGACGTCGTCCAGGTCGAGCAGGTCCATGGCCCGGTCGAGGGCGTGCGCGATCTCGTGCCGGCGCGGCTCGTGCTCGCCGAGCTCCAGCATCAGTTCGCGCAGCACCTGCAGATCGAGGTCGAGATGCCAGACCTGCTCGTCGAGGACGGCGAGATCGGCCCGGCGGAAGGTGTACAGCGGGCGGTCGCCCGCGGTCCGCGGATCGCCGAGCGGGGTCGGTGCGGCGAAGCCGTTCGCGAGGATGTCCGGGTTGGAGGCGGCCTCGACCAGGTACTCGACCGCTTCGCCGCCGGCCGCCGGGTGGGCGACCGGCACATACTGGTTGAGCGGGTTGACCGCCTTGAGCGGGGTGCCGTCGGTGCGGTGCACGAGCGCCTCGGCCTGGTTGCCGGGCCAGTCGCCGACGAAGCCGAGGTCGATGACCGACTCCACCCGCCGGCCGGCCCACTCGGCGGGCACCCGGCCCCGCATCCGGAACCAGGTCGTGCCCCAGGGCGGCCCCCACGGGGTGTCCATGGCGAAGGGCGTGTAGGGGGCGGCCGCGGCCTGCGCGAACGGCACCGGCTCCCCCGGAGCCTGCCAGGCCGTCACCTCCAGGGGGACGGCGGCCGCGTAGGTCGCGGGTGTGATCCGCTGGGTGTGGAGGCGCGCGACGCGCTCCTCGATCCGTCGGCGTTCGTCGTGCATGGCGGTCTCCAGGAGGGAGAGGCGAGCAAGGGCGGAAAGCGCTTACCGAATGTGGCTCACTCAAGGTACGCCAGGCCAGGATGGACCTCGGTGTAGCCCTCCACCAGCCTGTGGGCCACGCTGACCGAATCCACCAGCGGATGCAGCGCGAAAGCCTTGACGGCCGTGCGCCGGGAGCCGGACTCGGCGGCGGCGAGCACCTCCCGTTCGACGGCCTTGACCGAGCAGACCAGCCCGGTGGCATGGCCGGGCAGCGGGGAGACGGCCAGCGGATGCGCGCCGCCCGCGTCGACCAGGCAGGGGACCTCGATCACCGCGTCGGCGTCGAGCGCGGAGAGCGTGCCGCCGCCCCGCACATTGAGGATGAGCGTGGTCCGCTCGTCGCGGGCGATGGCCCGCATCAGGGCGAGCGCGACCTTCTCGTAGCCGCCGGAGAGGTCGTCGGCCTCGCGCTCGCCCGCGCCGGCGCTCTCCCGGTTCTCGGCCATGTACGTGGCCTCGCGTTCGGCCCGGGTGCGGTCCCACGCCGTGAGCGCGGAGCGGTCGGTCCGCAGGGCCTCGGCGTAGAACCCGGCCTGCTGGTCGCGCAGAAAGGCGCCGCGGGTCCGCTCGGCCCGCCGGTAGGCGTCCACGGTTTCCCGGTTGAAGTAGTAGTAGTGCAGATACTCGTTGGGGATCGCGCCGAGCGACTGGAGCCAGTCGACGCCGAACAGCCTGCCCTCCTCGAAAGAGCCCAGCAGGGCGGGGTCGGCGAGCAGGCGCGGGAGTTCGTCGCGTCCGTCGACGTGCAGGCCGCGCACCCAGCCGAGGTGGTTGAGGCCGACGTAGTCGACGAAGGCCCGCGCCGGATCCGCGCCGAGGACGCGGGCGATACGGCGGCCGAGGCCGACGGGTGAGTCGCAGATGCCGATGACGCGGTCGCCGAGGTGCCGGGACATGGCCTCGGTGACCAGGCCGGCCGGGTTGGTGAAGTTGATGACCCAGGCGTCGGGGGCGAGGCGGGCCACGCGCCGGGCGATGTCGACGGCGACCGGGACGGTGCGCAGCCCGTAGGCGATGCCGCCCGCGCCGACGGTCTCCTGGCCGAGCACGCCCTCGGCGAGCGCGACCCGCTCGTCCTCCGCCCGGCCCGCGAGGCCGCCGACGCGGATCGCCGAGAAGACGAAGTCGGCGCCGGTGAGGGCCTGGTCGAGGTCGGTGGTGGTGCTCACGCGGGGCGCGTCGGGGATGCCGGCGGCCTGCTCGGCCAGGACCCGGCCCACCGCGTACAGCCGTCGGTCGTCCAGGTCGTGCAGGACGACCTCGGTGACCCGCCCTTCGGCGTGGTCCGTCAGCAGTGCGCCGTACACGAGCGGCACGCGGAATCCGCCGCCGCCCAGAATCGTCAGCTTCACGTCTGCACCCTTCCCGGAACTCCCGCCACGACCGCCTCGATACCGGCTCTCGTGCGGTTCTCTCGACTGCCGCCGATCTTCATGGTGCCGGAGCCGTCGACTGCCGTCCCGCCCGCCGCTCGGACCACTGGGCGGCCATCGACTGCACCCCGGACCTTCAGGGCGGCTTCATCCGGGAGTTCTGGGACCACGGAATCCTGCAGCGCGTGAGCGACGGGAGACGGGCCGGGCGCGTGGGTGCCGGGCGATACGACAACGGTGTCATCGCGTCCGGCTGCCGCCGGGGGTACGGCGGCGACGTCCGCGCTGCGGTGTACGACGGCCCGTTCACCACGGACGCGGCCCTCGTCCCGGACCGCACGCCGAGCCCGGACGGACATCGGCCGGACCGCCATGAGCAGGACGAGGCCCGGCGGAGCGGCCCGCAGGACGAGGGCCGGCGGAGCCATGAGCAGGACGAGGCCCGGCGGAGCTATGAGCAGGGTGAGCGCCGGGGGCGGGACGGGCATGGCGAGCGAGGAGAGTGTCCCGGGTACGGCGGGCGCGGGGAGTGTCCCGGGCATGGCGGGCGCGGGGAGTGCCCCGGGTACGGCGAGGTCGGGCAGGGCGGCGAGCAGGACGGGTGCCGCGGGTGCGACGGGCGCGGCGAGGTCCGGCAGAGCGGCGAACACGACAGGGGCCGGGACCGCGACCAGCGCGACGAGGCCCAGCAGAACGGCGACGAGCAGGACGGGTGCCCGGAGCGCGACGGACACAGCGAGACCCTGCAGAACGGCGAACACTACAGGGGCCGGGACCGCGACCAGCGCGACGAGGCCCAGCAGAACGGCGACGAGCAGGACGGGTGCCCGGAGCGCGACGGACACAGCGAGACCCTGCAGAACGGCGAACACGACAGGTGCGCGGAGCGCCAGGAGCACGGCGAGGTCAGGCAGAGCGGCCCGCAGGACGAGGGCCGGCGGAGCCATGAGTACGAAGAGGCCCGGTACAGCGACGCGCGGGGCGAGGTCCGGCAGAGCGAGGCGCAGAACGCGGAGTGGGCGAACAACGCCCAGGATGAGGGGCGGTCGAGCGTGGCGGCGGTCGGGATCCGGTGCTATCGGCACGAGGGCATCGTCCTCACCAATCAGCAGTGGTCCCGGGGGCTCGGCCGGCTCGCGGCGACCTGGGAGTTGACGTCGGCCGACGGCCGCACCCTGACCGCCCCGGCCGAACTGCCCCGGCTACGGCCGGGCGAGACGGCGGCCGTCCCGCTGCCGTTCGCGCTGCCGGCCGGCAGCGGTGAGATGTGGCTGACCCTGCGGGTGGTGACGGCCGTGGCGGAACCGCGGACGCCGCGCGGCACGCAGGTGTGCGCGGCACGGGTCCGGCTGCTCAGGACCGTCCCGGACCGGGGCGTCCCGCACCCGAGTGTCCCGGACCCCGCCGTGCCGGACCCCGCCGTGCCGGACCCGGCCGTGCCTCCGGTGGAGGTGGACGACGACATCGACGCGGGGCGTCGAGGGCCGGACACGGAAGCGGCCGATCCTCGCGCCCTCCCCGAGTACCGCGTCCCACCGGACGCCCGCCCCCGAAGCCGACCCCTGCGCTCCCTACAGCCTTCATAGCCCCGACAGTTCCCGCAGACCCCGCAGGCCTGGCAGACCTCCCAGGCCCGGCAGGTCCCCGTCCCCGCAGACCAAGCAGACCTCGCAGGTCCAGCCCCCCCCACATCCCCGCCCCCGCAGGCCCGGCAGGCTCAGCAGTCCTCATGGCCCGACACCCCCACAGTCCCCACAGCCCCAGTCCCCGTAGACCTGCCTCCCCGCAAGTCCAGCACCCCCCGCCCTCCCCGTCCCCGCAAACCCTGTAGTCCCGCAGTCCCCGCAACCCTCAGGGGTCCAGCAGCACTCGCGATCCCCGAAGCCCTGGTGATCCCCCCAGCCCTGGTGATCCCCGAAGCCCTCGTGACTCCCCAAGCCCTCACGGTCCCCCAGCCCTAGTGATCCCATCAGCCCTCCTGCCCCCAGCCCTCGCGGTCCCCGCAGCCCCCATGGCTCCGTAGGCCCTCCCCGCTCGATCGACGCCCCTCCCGTTCCCGTCAACGTCACCTTCACGGAGCACACGTGTGTACCTCGCATGACCACAGCCCCACCGAGGCCCCGCAGGCCGGTGCCGGGCGGCGCAGTTTTCTGAGGGCCACGGCGCTGTTGGGCGCCGCCGCCACGGCCGGTGTCGCGCTGCCGTCCGTCGCCGAGGCCGCCGAGCGGGGCGGCCGGCGGCCGGACACGGACAGCCGCCGGTTCACGCTCGCGGTGATGCCCGACACCCAGTACCTCTTCGACGGCCCCAGCATCTACCCGGCGCCGCTGGAGGCCTCGCTGCGCTATCTCCTGGAGCACGGCGAGGACGACAACATCGTCTTCCTGACCCACCTCGGCGATCTCACCCAGAACGGCGCCGCGGAGGAATGCGCGGCGATCGGCGAGGCGTTCGGGATCCTCGACCGGCGGGGTGTCGGCTACAGCGTGCTGGCCGGCAACCACGACATCGCGTCCTCGACGGACGACCAGCGCGGCTCCACGCCGTATCTGGACACCTTCGGCCCGCAGCGCTTCCGGGACAAGCGCACCTTCGGCGGCGCCTCGGCGGACGGCTACAACACCTACCACCTGTTCCGGGCCGGCGGCCGTACGTGGATGGTGCTCGCGCTGGACTGGCGGCTGTCGGCGCAGGGGTACGCCTGGGCGAAGGACGTCCTGGCCCGGCACCCGAGGACACCGGTCATCCTGACCACCCACGAACTGGTCGTCGACGACGACACGTTGTCGGACTACGGACAGCAGCTGTGGGACCGGCTGATCGCGGACCACGACCAGATCTTCCTGACGCTGAACGGCCACTACTGGCCGGCTCGCCGCGCGATACGCAAGAACGCGGCGGGCAACGACGTCCATCTGCATCTGACGAACTACCAGAACCGCTACTTCGGCGGCGCGGCCATGATCCGCCTCTACCACTTCGACCTGGACCGTGACGTCATCGACGTGGAGACGGTCTCGCCCTGGATCCTCGGCCGGGCCGAGAAGGGGCTCAACGCGCTGGAGCGGCAGGAGATGGAGCTGAGCGGCGACGAGGACCGCTTCTCCGTCGACATCGACTTCACCGCCCGTTTCTCGGGCTTCGCCCCGGTGCCGGCCCGACCGGCGCGACCCGTGTCGAAGATGCTGATTCCCGGCACGGCCGCCTACTGGCGCTTCGAGGCACCCGTCTCCGGCACGGTCCGTGACCTGTCCGGCCGGGGCAACGACCTCACCGTGGTCTCGGTGGGCGGCGGCTCGCTCGGCTGGTCGGCCGATCACCACCCCGACCAGCCCGGCCACGGCAGCCTGGAGTTCCAGGGCTACAAGTCGCCGCTGAAGGGCGCCTATCTGCGCACGATCGACAGCGCACCGCTCAACTCGGCCACTTTCAGGGATGGTTACACCATCGAGGCGTTCTACTGGCTGCCCGCCGACTGGGACGCCGCGCATCACGCCTGGTCCGGTCTGGTCGGCCGGACGGGCCGCAACGGCTCGGTCGGCACGGTCACCGACGACCCCGACGAGCCGCTCGCCACCCTGTCCCTCTCCGACGGTCCGGGCCCGCAGTGGGCGGTCCACCCGCTCAACCAGCGGCAGCTGGCCACCAACTGGGGCGACGAGACCGCCCGCGAGACCTGGTGGCACCTGGCCGTGGTCAACGACGGGCGGCACACGACGATGTATGTGCAGGGCTGCCCCGTGGCCCGCAATCCGCACGCCCCCGCGATCGGCATCGCCTCCTCCGGACGGCCCTGGCTGCTCGGCGGCTACGAGTACGCGGACAAGATCGACCAGATCCTGCACGGCCGTCTCGGCGATGTCCGGATCGTCGCCCGGGCGCTGCCCGTCTCCTCCTTCATGACCCACTGACGCTTCATGACCCGCTGACGCCCGCCCCGAGGACATACGAAAGACCATGACCCAGCAGCAGCTGCCCACCTGGGCCGACCCTTCCGTCTCCCCCGCCGCCCTCGACGCCCAGGGCGTGTCGAGACGCCGACTCCTGTGTCGCGCGGGCCTGTTCGGTGCCGCCTTCGCCCTCGGACCGGCGGCGGCCCCCGCGCTCGCCGCCCCGCGGCGCACCCTCGGCGGTGAGGATCCGCGGCTCGCCTACCTGGTCGGCGACCACCACGTCCACTCCGTCTACAGCCACGACGCCAAGTACACCTTCTCCCAGCAGGCCAGGGCCGCCGCCACGTACGGCCTGGACTGGATGGTCTTCAACGAGCACGCCAACTTCGGGCACGCCCGCCACGGCGCCGCGCTGGAGCACCAGGAGATCGTCAGGGCCCGCGCCGAGAATCCGCGCCAGCTGATCTTCCAGGGCCTGGAGTGGTACATCCCGGCCGCCGAGCACGCCACGGTGTTCGCCGCGCCCGGCCCGAACGAGGTCGACCTGCTCACCCGGTTCGAGCTGGCCTACGACGGCAAACTCCTCGGTTACGACAAGGGCGGCGCCGCCGACGCGGACACCGTACGCAACGAGGCCCACGCCGTGAAGGCCGTCCGGTGGCTGGCCGACCAGCGCCGCACCGGCTACGTCGACGACGTCCTCGTCCTCGCCAACCACCCCCTGCGCCTCGGTATCGACTCCCCGCACGAGATACGCGCCTGGCGGGACGCGGCCCCCGAGGTCGTGATCGGCATGGAGGGCGCGCCCGGCGCCCAGGGCGCGGCGATCCCCGGCTGGCGCGGCGCGACATCGATCCGCGGCGAGTACGAGAACAAGCCGTCGGCACAGTCCTTCGCGGGCTATCCGGCGGACGCGTATCTGACGTACGGCGGATTCGACTGGGCGACCGCGACCGTCGGCGGGCTGTGGGACGCGATGCTGGCCGAGGGCAGGCTGTTCACGATCACCTCCAACTCCGACAACCACCGCACGGTCTTCGACACCTGGAAGAACGGCGACTGGCCGGCCGGGCAGAACTTCGACAACACCGGCAAGCTGCCCGACCCGGTGAACACGGACACCCCGCAGCCCGGCAGCGACTTCTGGCCCGGCGCCTTCAGCCGCACCCACGTCGGCGTGACCCGATACGGCTACCGCGCCGTGATGGCGGGTCTGCGCGCGGGCCGCGTCTGGGTGGACCACGGGCATCTGATCGACGGGCTCGACGTGCGGCTGAAGCGGGACTGCGACCACGGGCGCGGTGTCACCCTGGGCGGCCGGCTGTGCGTCCGCAAGGGCGAGCGCATCACCCTGTACGTCACCGTGACGACCGCCTCCCGCGCCAACCCGCGGGGAATCGTCCCGCGGTTGGCGCAGGTGGACGTGATCCGGGGCGCGGTGCGCGGGCCGGTCGCCGACCGGGACGCGTGGCAGGCGCCCGACACCCGGGTGGCGCGCACACTGGACGTGTCCGGCCGCACGGGGACGTACACCCTGCGCATCCCGCTCACCGCCGGGGACGAGTCCTTCTACGTCCGGCTGCGCGGCAGCGACGGCGAGCGGCACGGCACGGGTTACCTGGGCGCGGCCGTCGACCCGAACGGCCCGGTCCCCCACGAGCCCGGCGACGGCGACCCATGGGCCGACACCTGGTTCTACTCCAACCCCGTCTTCGTCGACGTGACCGACGGCCGCTGAACCAAGAACGCCGCCTTGTCGATGCAACGACGGCTCGACGCTCGCGGGCACCTGTCGTGGGCGGACTGGAAGGCGGGCAGCGCGGTCGCTTTCACGGCGTGAACTCCCTTGAGAGCCAAGGAGATTCTTTGTTTTAACTCTTGACGGCCGCAGGCACGGAGAGCACATTGGGCGCACTTTGAGAGCGCTCTCAGACTGGTGTGGCGCTCTCGGAGGCGCACCCGCGCACCCCACCCCGTACCCGAGAGGCACCCCCATGAGCGAAACCTCCGGCATACCCCCCGTGGTTCACAGACGGCGGCGCTCCGTCCGCCGTGCCCTTGTCGCCGCACTCGCCACCATCGGCCTGGCGGCCGCGGTCGCGACGACCGCCACGCTCCCCGCCAGCGCCTCCGCGCCCGGCGTGCCCTCCGGCTGGACCCAGCTCTTCCTCGATGACTTCGACGGCGCGGCCGGCTCCGGTGTCAACACCTCCAACTGGCAGTACGACACCGGGACTTCCTATCCCGGCGGCGCCGCGAACTGGGGCACCGGCGAGGTCGAGACGATGACGTCGAGCACGAACAACGTCGCCCTCGACGGCAACGGCAACCTGCTCATCACCCCGCGCCGCGACGCCTCCGGCAACTGGACCTCCGGCCGGATCGAGACCACCCGCACCGACTTCCGTCCCCCGGCCGGCGGCAGGCTGCGCGTGGCGGCCAGGATCCAGATGCCGAATGTGACCGGCGACGCGGCCGCCGGCTACTGGCCCGCGTTCTGGATGCTGGGCGCGTCCTACCGCGGCAACTACCAGAACTGGCCGGGCGTCGGCGAGCTGGACGTCATGGAGAACGTCAACGGCCTGAACAAGACCTGGGCCACGATGCACTGCGGCACCGACCCCGGCGGCCCCTGCAACGAGACCACGGGTCTCGGCAATTCCACCGCCTGCCCCGACACCACCTGCCAGTCGGGCTTCCACACCTACACGATGGAGTGGGACCGCTCGGTGAGTCCCGAGGCGATCCGCTTCGCCGTCGACGGCGTCACCTACCAGACGGTCACCGCGAACCAGGTGGACGCGACGACCTGGGCCAACGCCACGAACCACGGCTTCTTCGTGATCCTGAACGTGGCGATGGGCGGTGGCTTCCCCGCGGCATTCGGTGGCGGCCCGACCGGCGCCACGGACCCCGGTCACCCGATGGCCGTCGACTACGTCCAGGTGCTGCAGTCCCCGGGCAGTGGCGGCACCACTCCCCCGCCGTCCGGCGGCCGCGACGCCTACAGCCCGGTCCAGGCCGAGTCCTACGACAGCCAGTCCGGCGTGAGCACCGAGACCACCGCGGACACCGGCGGCGGCCAGGACATGGGCTGGATCGCGAACGGCGACTGGGCGCTGTACAAGGGCGTGGACTTCGGCTCCACGGCGGCCACCCAGTTCCACGCCCGAGTGGCGAGCGGCGCGGCCGACGGCGTCAGCGGACTGGTCGAGGTGCGGCTGGACAGCCGTGGCAACGCGCCCATCGGCAGCTTCGCGGTCGGCAACACCGGCGGCTGGCAGTCCTGGCGTACGATCCCGGCCAACATCGGCTCGGTCACCGGCACGCACGACGTCTATCTGACCTTCAGCAGCGGCCAGCCGTCCGACTTCGTGAACGTGAACTGGTTCGACTTCGGTCACTGACGCCCCGGCGCCGGTGCGTCAGCGCAGCTCCGCCCGGAAGGCCACCGGGGTCTGTCCGGTGTGCAGATGGAAGAACTTGGTGAAGTTCGCCGCGTCGGGGAAGCCCACGGCCACCCCGACGCGGCCGATCGGCATGTCCGTGTGGGCGAGGAGGCGTTTGGCCTCCAGGACGACACGTTTGTCGATGAATCCCTTCGGGGTCTCACCGGTGGCGGCCCGGACGGCACGGACGAGGGTGCGGCGGGAGTAGCCGAGGGTGTCGGCGTAGGCGCTGACGCTGTGGTTGGTGGCGAAGCCGTGCTCGACGGCTTCCCGGTAGCGGGTGAAGGTGCTGTCCGCCTGCTGCCGGGTGGCCTCCACGGAGCTGGCCGCGAGATGGGCGAGGCGCAGCAGGAACGCCGTGAGGGTGTGCCGCAGGACCGCGGTGTGCAGGCTCAGCGGGAGCGTCGTGGTGTCCTCGTACTCGCGCCGCAGCTGGTCGAGGGAGGCCTGGAGGGCGGTGAGCCGGTCCGGGTCGGGGTGCAGCAGGGGCGGCAGGTCGTACCGGTACAGGCCGGTGGCCTCGACGGTGGCGCGGGGCAGAAAACCGGGCTGCATGGTCAGGACGGTGCCGCGGTACACGGTGTCGCGGGAGAAGCGGTGGACCTGTCCGGGGCGGATCCACAGCAGGTCGCCGGCGCCGGCCTCGTACTCGGCGAAGTCGATCATGTGGCGTACGGGACCGCCGGTGAAGAGCATGACGACATGGAAGTCGATGCGGTGGACACGGTGCAGCGGGGCGTCGGCGTGCCAGGTGCGGTCGGTGCCCATGGAGCCGATCTGCATGCCGACGCCGCCGACGGACAGTTCCGTCGGGAAGGGGAAGGTCCTGATCCCCTCCCCGCCCGCACCCGATCCCTCAGCTTGGGGCGTTGTGTCAGCCATGTCCTTTTCGTGCCGTCCCTGTCGCGCGATCACTGTCCCAGATTCACCACAGGCTGACACACCCCGACCTTCCCTCGAAAAAGTCAGACTTTTAAGTTTGAACGTGTCAGGTCAGCAATCGCACACCCAACGAGGACTTCTTGAAGATGACCACGCAGACATCCGATGGCTTCGAGTGGACCGACCTCGACCGGTGTGCCGTGGACACCGCCCGTCTGCTGGCGGCCGACGCGGTCCAGAAGGTGGGCAACGGCCACCCGGGCACGGCGATGAGCCTGGCGCCCGCCGCGTACACGATCTTTCAGAAAGTGATGCGTCATGACCCGGCCGACCCGGAGTGGACCGGCCGCGACCGCTTCGTCCTCTCCCCCGGGCACACCTCGCTGACCCTGTACACCCAGCTGTTCCTGGCGGGCTACGAGCTGGAGCTGGACGATCTGAAGGCGTTCCGCACCCAGGGTTCGAAGACCCCCGGCCACCCCGAGTACGGGCACACCGCCGGTGTCGAGACCACCACGGGCCCGCTGGGCCAGGGTGTCGCCAACGCGGTGGGCATGGCGATGGCGGCCCGCTACGAGCGCGGCCTGTTCGACCCGGACGCCCCCGAGGGCACCTCCCCCTTCGACCACACCATCTGGGCGATCGTCTCCGACGGCGACCTGGAGGAGGGCGTCTCCGCCGAGGCCTCCTCGCTGGCCGGCCACCAAAGGCTCGGCAACCTGGTCTTCCTCTACGACGACAACCACATCTCCATCGAGGGCGACACCGCGACCGCGTTCTCCGAGGACGTGCTGAAGCGGTACGAGGCCTACGGCTGGCACACCCAGCGCATCGCGCCCACCGCCGACGGCGATGTCGACACCGAGGCCCTGTACACGGCGCTGAAGGCCGCGCAGGCGGAGACCGGGCGGCCCTCGATCATCGCGATGCGCACGGTCATCGCCTGGCCGGCCCCGAACGCGCGCGACACCGAGGCCTCCCACGGCTCCGCGCTGGGCGAGGACGAGATCGCGGCCACCAAGCGGCTGCTCGGCTTCGACCCCGAGCGGACCTTCCAGGTCGAGGACGAGGTCCTCGCGCACTCCCGGCGGGCCCTGGACCGGGGCGCCGAGGCGCACGCGGCCTGGGACAAGCGGATCGCCGAGTGGCGCACCGCGCAGCCGGCGCGGGCCGAGCTGTTCGAGCGCGTCAGCAAGGGCGAGCTGCCGGCGGGCTGGCAGGACGCGCTGCCGGTGTTCGAGGTGGGCAAGCCGGTCGCGACCCGTGCCGCCTCCGGCAAGGTGCTGCAGGCCCTCGGCCCGGTGCTGCCCGAGCTGTGGGGCGGCTCCGCCGACCTCGCCGGCTCGAACAACACCACCATCGACAAGGCCAGCTCCTTCCTGCCGAAGGGCAACCCGCTGGCCGAGGCCGACCCCTACGGCCGTACCGTGCACTTCGGCATCCGCGAGTTCTCCATGGCCGCGGAGATGAACGGCATCGCCCTGCACGGCAACACCCGGATCTACGGCGGCACCTTCCTCGTCTTCTCCGACTACATGCGCAACGCCGTGCGGATGTCGGCACTGATGCAGCTGCCGGTGACGTACGTGTGGACGCACGACTCCGTCGGCCTCGGCGAGGACGGCCCCACCCACCAGCCGGTCGAGCACCTGGCCTCGCTGCGCGCGATCCCGGGCCTGAACGTCGTCCGCCCGGCGGACGCCAACGAGACCACGATCGCCTGGGCCGAGATCCTGAAGAGGCACGCCACGAACCCCGCCCCGCACGGGCTCGCGCTCACCCGCCAGGGCGTGCCGGTGTACGCGCCGAACGAGGACGCGGCCAAGGGCGGCTATGTGCTGCGCGAGTCCCACACCGAGGTCCCGGAGGTGATCATCATCGCGACGGGTTCCGAGGTGCAGCTGGCCGTGGCCGCGCGGGAGGCGCTCCAGGCGGAGGGGATCGGCACGCGCGTGGTGTCGATGCCGTCCGTGGAGTGGTTCGAGGAGCAGGACCAGGCGTACCAGGACGCGGTGCTGCCGCCGGCCGTGCGGGCCCGGGTCGCCGTGGAGGCCGGGATCGGGCTGACCTGGTACCGCTACGTCGGTGACGCCGGCCGGATCGTCTCCCTGGAGCACTTCGGCGCCTCCGCCGACGCCGGGACCCTCTTCGCCGAGTTCGGCTTCACCCCCGAGAACGTCGCCGCCGCGGCCCGCGAGTCGCTCGCCGCCTCGCGCGCCTGACCCGAACGCGACAACAATCCGCGATATACGTCCGCGAGAAGACAACGCGACGAGAAGACAAGAAAGATGAATGACGTGACCGAAGCACTCGCCACCGCCGGAGCCCTCAAGCGCCTCGCCGACGAAGGAGTCTCCATCTGGCTGGACGACCTGTCGCGGGGGCGGATCGCCTCGGGCAACCTGGCGGAACTGATCGAGAACAAGAACGTCGTCGGTGTCACCACCAACCCGTCGATCTTCCAGGCCGCCATCGGCTCCGGCGCGGGGTACGAGGAGCAGCTCACCGACCTCGCCGTACGGGGTGTCACCGTGGACGAGGCCGTGCGGATGATGACGACCGCCGATGTGCGCGCCGCCGCCGACATCCTGCGCCCCGTGTACGACACCACCGGCGGTCAGGACGGCCGGGTCTCCATCGAGGTCGACCCCCGGCTCGCCCACGACACGGCGGCCACCGTCGCCGAGGCCAAGCAGCTGGCCTGGCTGGTCGACCGCCCCAACGTGATGATCAAGATCCCGGCGACCGAGGCGGGCCTGCCGGCGATCACCGAGGTCATCGGCCTCGGCATCAGCGTCAACGTCACGCTGATCTTCTCCCTGGAGCGCTACCGCGAGGTCATGGCCGCCTACCTGGCCGGCCTGGAGAAGGCCAGGGAGCGCGGCATCGACCTCTCCACGATCCACTCGGTGGCGTCCTTCTTCGTCTCCCGCGTGGACAGCGAGATCGACAAGCGGCTCACCGCGATCGGCACCGACGAGGCCCTCGGCCTCAAGGGCCGCGCCGCCCTCGCCAACGCCCGTCTCGCCTACGAGGCGTACGAGGAGGTCTTCGCGTCCGGGCGCTGGCAGGCCCTCTCCGGCGAGCAGCCCAACAGGCAGCGTCCGCTGTGGGCGTCGACCGGTGTGAAGGACCCCGCGTACAAGGACACCCTGTACGTCGACGAGCTGGTCGCGCCGGGCACGGTCAACACCATGCCCGAGGCCACGCTGAACGCCGTCGCGGACCACGGCGAGATCACCGGCGACACGGTGAGCGGCGGCTACGCGCAGGCCCGTGCCGACCTGGCCGCCGTGGAGCGGCTCGGCATCTCCTACGACGAGGTCGTCCAGCAGCTGGAGGACGAGGGCGTCGCGAAGTTCGAGGCGGCCTGGCAGGAACTGCTGGACGCCGTAGCGAAGTCCCTGACGAGCAAGGGAGTTGACGCCCGATGACCGACAACGCACCCGCCGCCCCGGCACCCGATCCGGAGCCCGCGAAGGCGCCCGCGAAGGCACCGGCGAAGGTGACCGTGCCGGTGGCCCCGGCCGCCGACTGGGTGAACCCGCTGCGGGACACCCGCGACCGCCGGCTCCCCCGGATCGCGGGCCCGTCCGGGCTGGTCATCTTCGGTGTGACCGGTGATCTGTCCCGCAAGAAGCTGATGCCGGCGGTGTACGACCTCGCCAACCGCGGTCTGCTGCCGCCGGGCTTCTCCCTCGTCGGCTTCGCCCGCCGGGAGTGGGCGGACCAGGACTTCGCGCAGGTCGTGCACGACTCGGTGCGCGAGCACTCCCGCACCCCGTTCCGCGAGGAGGTGTGGCAGCAGCTCGCCGAGGGCATGCGGTTCATCCCCGGTGACTTCGACGACGACACCGCGTTCAAGCAGCTCAAGGACGCCGTCGAGGAGCTGGACGCCTCCCGCGGCACCGGCGGCAACTTCGCCTTCTACCTCTCCGTCCCGCCGAAGTTCTTCCCCAAGGTCGTGCAGCAGCTCAAGAAGCACGGCCTGGCCTCCCCGCCCGAGGGTTCCTGGCGGCGCGCGGTCATCGAGAAGCCGTTCGGCCATGACCTCGCCAGCGCCATCGAGCTGAACGGCATCGTGCACGATGTGTTCGAGCCGGACCAGGTGTTCCGCATCGACCACTACCTGGGCAAGGAGACCGTCCAGAACATCCTGGCGCTGCGCTTCGCCAACCAGATGTACGAGCCGATCTGGAACCGTTCGTACGTCGACCATGTGCAGATCACCATGGCCGAGGACATCGGTATCGGCGGCCGGGCCGGCTACTACGACGGCATCGGCGCCGCCCGTGACGTCATCCAGAACCACCTGCTGCAGCTCATGGCCCTCACGGCCATGGAGGAGCCGATCGCCTTCGACGCGGACGCGCTGCTCACCGAGAAGCTGAAGGTGCTGAAGTCGGTGCGGCTGCCGGAGGACCTGGGCAAGCACACCGTGCGCGGCCAGTACGCCCAGGACTGGCAGGGCGGCGAGAAGGTCGTCGGCTATCTGGAGGAGGACGGCATCGACCCCACGTCGAAGACCGACACCTTCGCCGCCGTCAAGCTGGGCATCGACAACCGTCGCTGGGCGGGCGTCCCCTTCTATCTGCGCACCGGCAAGCGGCTGGGCCGCCGGGTCACCGAGATCGCGGTGGTCTTCAAGCGGGCCCCGCACTCCCCGTTCGACTCCACCGCCACCGAGGAACTGGGCCAGAACGCGATCGTCGTCCGCGTCCAGCCCGACGAGGGCATGACCGTGCGGTTCGGCTCCAAGGTGCCGGGCACGTCGATGGAGATCCGGGACGTGTCGATGGACTTCGCCTACGGCGAGTCGTTCACGGAGTCGAGCCCCGAGGCGTATGAGCGGCTCATCCTGGACGTGCTGCTCGGCGACGCGAATTTGTTCCCCCGTCACCAGGAAGTGGAAGAGTCCTGGAAGATCCTCGACCCGATCGAGGAGTACTGGGCGGCGCACGGCAGGCCGGCGCAGTACGCGTCGGGCAGCTGGGGACCGAGGGAAGCGGACGAGATGCTCGCACGAGACGGACGGAGCTGGCGCAGGCCATGAAGATCGACCTGATCGACACCACGGCAAGCAAGATCAACAAGGCGTTGGTGCAGGGCCGCCGCGCCATCGGCACCCCGGCCGTGGGCATGGTCCTGACGATGGTCATCGTCACGGACGAGGAGAACGCCTACGACTCGATCAAGGCCGCCGAGGAGGCCTCGCACGAGCACCCCTCGCGGACCCTGGTCGTCATCAAGCGGCACGCCCGCACCCTGCGCGACCGCACCCACTCCCGGCTGGATGCCGAGGTCCGGGTCGGCTCCGAGGCCGGCACCGGCGAGACGGTCGTGCTGCGCACCTACGGCGAGGTGTCCGACCACGCCGACTCGGTCGTGCTGCCGCTGCTGCTGCCGGACGCGCCCGTCGTCGTGTGGTGGCCGGTGGACGCCCCCGACACCCCCTCGAAGGACCCGCTCGGCGCGCTGGCCCAGCGGCGGATCACCGACCTGTACGCGGTCGAGCGGCCGATGGAGGTCCTGGAGACCCGGGCCCGCAACTATGCCCCGGGCGACACCGACCTCGCCTGGACCCGGCTCACGCTGTGGCGTTCCATGCTGGCCGCCGCCCTGGACCAGGCCCGCACCGAGGTGACCTCGGCGGCCGTCGAGGCCGAGGCCGACAACCCCAGCGCCGAACTGCTCTCGCGCTGGCTGGAGGCCCGCCTCGGCGTCACGGTGGACCGCGTGATCACCGCGGGCCCGGTCGTGACGGCCGTACGCCTCGGCACCGCGAACGGCGAGATCGTCATCGACCGCCCCGAGGGCCCCCTCGCGACCCTGACCCTGCCGGGCCAGCCGCCGCGCACCCTGGCCCTGAAGGTCCGCTCCACCTCCGAACTCATCGCCGAGGAACTGCGCCGCCTCGACGCCGACGAGATGTACGCCATCGCCCTCAGGGGCGAGGCCGCCAAGGAGAACGCCTGAGATGGCAGAGTCCGAGTTTCCGAAGCTCGTCAACCGGCCGGAGTGGGCGGCGCTCGCCGACCACCGCGCCGAGGGGCGCCCGCATCTGCGCGAGCTGTTCGCCGCGGACCCCGGCCGCGCCGAGCGGTATGCCGTACGGGTCGGCGACCTGTACATCGACTACAGCAAGCACCTGATCACCGACGAGACCCTGGCCCTGCTCCAGGAACTCGCCGGCGCCACCGGCGTGTTCGCGCTGCGCGACGCCATGTTCCGCGGCGAGCGGATCAACGTCACCGAGAACCGCGCGGTCCTGCACACCGCGCTGCGCGCCGCGCGCGACGCGGTGATCGAGGTCGACGGCGAGAACGTCGTCCCGAACGTGCACGCGGTGCTGGACAAGATGGCCCGCTTCGCCGGCCGGATCCGCTCCGGTGAGTGGACCGGCCACACCGGCAAGCGCATCAAGAACGTCGTCAACATCGGTATCGGCGGCTCCGACCTCGGCCCGGCGATGGCCTACGAGGTGCTGCGCCCGTACACCGCACGGGAGTTGACGTTCCGCTTCGTGTCGAACGTGGACGGCGCCGACCTGCACGAGGCGACCCGTGACCTGGATCCGGCGGAGACCCTGTTCATCGTCGCGTCCAAGACGTTCACCACGATCGAGACGATCACCAACGCCACCTCGGCGCGCTCCTGGCTGCTGAAGGCCTTCGACGGCGAGGAGAAGGCGGTGGCCAAGCACTTCGTGGCGCTGTCGACGAACGCCGAGAAGGTCACCGAGTTCGGTATCGACCCGGACAACATGTTCGAGTTCTGGGACTGGGTCGGCGGCCGGTACTCGTACGACTCCGCGATCGGCCTGTCCCTGATGATCGCGATCGGACCCGACCGGTTCCGCGAGATGCTCGACGGCTTCCGGCTGATGGACGAGCACTTCCGCACCGCTCCCGCCGAGGCCAACGCGCCGTTGCTGCTCGGCCTGCTGGGCATCTGGTACGGCAATTTCTTCGACGCCCAGTCGCACGCGGTGCTGCCGTACAGCCACTATCTGTCGAAGTTCACCGCCTATCTCCAGCAGCTGGACATGGAGTCCAACGGCAAGTCGGTGCAGCGCGACGGCGAGCCGGTTCAGTGGCAGACCGGGCCGGTGGTGTGGGGCACGCCCGGCACCAATGGGCAGCACGCCTACTACCAGTTGATCCACCAGGGCACCAAGCTGATCCCGGCGGACTTCATCGGCTTCGCCCGGCCCGTCGACGAGCTGAGTGGTGAACTCAAGGCCCAGCACGATCTGTTGATGGCCAACTTCTTCGCCCAGACCCAGGCGCTGGCCTTCGGCAAGACCGCCGAGGAGGTCCGTGCGGAGAGTGTGGCCGAGGAGCAGGTGCCCCACCGCACCTTCCTCGGCGACCACCCCACCACCACGATCCTCGCCGGCGAGCTGACCCCGTCGGTGCTCGGCCAGCTGATCGCCCTCTATGAGCACAAGGTGTTCGTGCAGGGCGCGGTGTGGAACATCGACTCCTTCGACCAGTGGGGCGTGGAGCTGGGCAAGGTCCTCGCCAAGCGGGTCGAGCCCGCCCTCACCGAAGGTGCTGACGTCCCCGGTCTCGACCCCTCGTCCCAGGCCCTCGTCGGCGTCTACCGCACCCTCAAGAACGCATCGGAGAACTGATCATGCAACTGGGTCTCATCGGTCTCGGCAAGATGGGCGGCAACATGCGCGAGCGGATCCGCCGCGCCGGCCACACCGTCATCGGCTACGACCGCAACCCCGAGGTCTCCGACGTCAAGTCCTTGGCCGAACTGGTCGAGAAGCTCGACGCGCCCCGCAACATCTGGGTCATGGTCCCGGCGGGCACCGCCACCCAGACCGTCGTCGACGAGCTCGGCGATCTGCTGCAGCCCGGCGACACGGTGATCGACGGCGGCAACTCCCGCTGGACGGACGACGAGAAGCACGCCGCCGCCCTCGCCATCAAGGGCATCGGCTTCGTCGACGCCGGTGTCTCCGGCGGTGTGTGGGGTCTGCAGAACGGCTACGCGCTCATGGTCGGCGGCGACAAGGAGCATGTGGAGCGGCTGCACCCGATCTTCGAGGCGCTCAAGCCGGAGGGCCCGTACGGCTATGTCCACGCCGGCCGGGTCGGCGCCGGGCACTTCTCGAAGATGGTCCACAACGGCATCGAGTACGCCATGATGCAGGCGTACGCCGAGGGCTGGGAGCTGCTGGAGAAGGTCCACTCGGTGGAGAACGTCCGTGAGGTGTTCCGCTCCTGGCAGGAGGGCACCGTCATCCGCTCCTGGCTGCTCGACCTCGCGGTCAACGCCCTGGACGAGGACGAGCACCTGGAGAAGCTGCGCGGCTACGCGGAGGACTCCGGCGAAGGCCGCTGGACGGTGGAGGCGGCCATCGACAACGCCGTGCCGCTCCCGGCGATCACCGCGTCCCTGTTCGCCCGGTTCGCCTCCCGGCAGGACGACTCCCCGCAGATGAAGATGATCGCGGCGCTGCGCAACCAGTTCGGCGGCCACGCGGTCGAGACGAAGGACTGATCCGCCGTGGGGGACCTCCTGCTGGTCCGCCACGGTGAGACGGAGTGGAGCCGGTCGGGCCAGCACACCAGCTGGACCGACCTGCCCCTGACCCGGCACGGCGAGGAACAGGCCAAGTCCCTCGCCCCGCTGCTCACCGACCGGACCTACGCCCTCGCGCTGGCCAGCCCGCTGGGCCGCGCGATACGCACCGCCGAACTGGCGGGCCTGAGCGGGGTCGTGCCCGACCCCGATCTGCACGAGTGGGACTACGGCGGCTACGAAGGTGTCACCACGGTCGACATCCACCGGGCGCGCCCCGGCTGGGACCTGTGGACCGACGGCGTACCGCCCGGCCCCGAGGGGCATCCCGGCGAGTCACCGGAGCAGATCGGCGCCCGCGCCGACCGGGTGCTGGCCCGCCTGGAGCCGGCCCTGGCCGAGGGGGACGTGATCCTCGTGGCCCACGCCCACTTCCTGCGGGTGCTCACCGCCCGCAGGCTGGGCCTGCCGCCCGCCGAGGGCCGGCTGTTCCAGCTGGCCACGGCCACGGTCAGCCGGCTGTCCACCGAACACGACCGCCCCGTGATCGCGGAGTGGAACGGACGGCCCTGACGTCGCGTTCACGCGGCCCGGTTCACCTCTGGTGGGCCGGGCCGCAGTCGTACAGCAGCCGGCTGCGGTCGCGGGGGTCGTAGGCGTCGCGCGGGACGAGCGTGCAGTGGGCGGCGGTCCAGCGGACCAGTGCCCCGGCCGGGGTGTGCACCCGGAAGGCGGGCTCCGTCAGGACGACATAGCGCAACCGCCCGGTGTCGAGCAGGTGGTGGAAGGCGGCCGGTGCCGGATAGGGGACGTGGCCGGTGAAGCCGCCCATCGGCAGGACGGGAGCGTCGGCGGTGATGATGTACGGCGCGGCGTCCGACCAGTCGGGAAGGGCCGCCAGATAGCGGGCCCCGTCGCGGTGCGCGGTCAGATAGGCGAGCAGCCGCCGGTGCTGGGGCCCGAGGGGGGACGGCGGGAAGCCGGCGCGGGTGCTGGTGGGGCCGACCCGGCCGAAGGCGCCGGGCTGGTTGTAGCGCGGGGACAGTGCGCAGGACGTCCAGACGGCCGGTATCAGCAGGACCGAGGCGAGGGCTGCGGCGAGCGCGGCGGGCGGCCGGCGCAGCCCGGCGAGCAGCGCGGCGAACAGGCCGAGGGCGACCGCGCAGGGCGCCGCCCAGGGCTGGAAGCGCGGGTACCACAACGTCAGGGCCACGCACCAGGCGACGTCGACGGCGAGGACGGCGGCGAGCACCCGGGGGCGGCGGGCCCGGGCGACGCCGGCCCCGGCGAGCGCGGCGACGGCCACCGCGACGACACCCATGTAGTAGGTGTGGCCGGTGACGCTGCCGAAGCTGAAGATGGTGAAGAAGGTCGCGAGCCATCCGCCCCACAGCACATAGCCGGCGAGCAGCCGGTCGGTGCGCGGCGCCCGGCGCCGCCGCAGTGCCAGCAGCCCGCCGACGAGGCCGAGCGCGGCCAGCGGGTACAGCCAGCCGGTCTGGGTGGCCAGGCCCGGGCTGAACATCTTCCCCACGCCGTCGCCCATGCCCGGTCCCAGATGTGAGCCGGCGCGGGCCGCCCGGCTCGCCACGATGCTGCCGGTGCCCGCCGCGTCGATGCCGACGGACTGGAAACGGGTCAGGAAGTTGTAGCCGACGACGAGCGCGAACGGGGAGTCGTCGGTGGTGCCGTCGAGGTACGGGCGGGCGCCCGCCGGAGTGAGGGACACGGCCAGCATCCACGACAGCGACACCGCCACAGTCACGGCTCCCGCGAGAGCCACATGCGCGATACGGCGGCGCGGTGCGGCGGGCGCGGCGACGAGGTAGGTCACGGCCAGCGCGGGCAGCACCGCCCATGCCTCCAGCATCTTGCACTGGAAGGCGAGGCCCACCCACAGACCCGCGAGCAGCAGGGTGCGCGGGCGGGCCCGCTCACTGGCCCGCCAGGTGGCCTCGGCGGCCAGCAGCAGAAGCAGCACGAACGGGGCGTCCTCGGTGACCGAGCGGCCGAGGCCCACCGTGACCGGGGTGAAGGTGAAGAACGCGGCGGCCAGCAGCCCCGCGGGCACTCCGGCCCAGCGGCGCACCAGCAGATGCAGCAGCAGGACGCAGCCGACCATCTCCAGGGCCTGGGGCAGCACCAGCGCCCAGGGGTGGAAGCCGAAGACCAGCGCGGAGAGAGCCTGCGGCCACAGGAATCCGGGCAGCTTGTCCAGGGTGATGGAGCCCGCCGGATCGAAGGAGCCGTAGAAGAAGTCGGCCGGGCTGTCGGTCATGCTGCGTACCGCGCTCGCGTAGAACGCGTGGTAGGTGCTGTGGTCCAGGCCCCACAGGCACAGGACGGCGGCGAGCAGGGCGAGCAGGCCCAGCGCCGGCCGCTCGTAGCGGTCGGCGCGGGCGGATATTCGCGGGGCGGGTGCGGTCGGCGGCAGGTCGGCGCGCAGCAACGGCCCGCCGGCGGTGATCGGCATGGGACTTCCAGGGACCCGGACCAGGGGCTCTCGGGTCCGGGACACCGGGTACGCCCCGCACCGTGCGAGTATCGGCCGCCGGACCGGGGCGTGGCGCGCCCTGGGGTCGGGTCTCACCGAGGTCTCACCGCCGGCTCACCGGCTCCTTCACCGCCTCTTTCGCCCGGCACCGGGTCTTCCGTACGACCCGAGCTGACCCCGGCAGCCCTGGCGCCCTGCTTCTACAATCACCGGCACGCGCACGAGCGCGCCGACCGAGCGCGCCGACCCGGCGTCCTCCCGGCCCGAAGGAAACCGATGACCAGCGTCGCAGAACCGGTACGCCCTGAAGGACGGGGGCGCGACGCCGCCCGCACCAGGGCCGAGATCCTCGACGTGGCCACGCAGGAGTTCGCACGGGCCGGCTACGACGGCGCGCGGGTGGACGAGATAGCGGCCCGCACCCGCACCACCAAGCGGATGATCTATTACTACTTCGGCGGCAAGGAGCAGCTGTTCACGGCCGTTCTGGAGCGGGCGTACGGGGTGATCCGCGAGGCCGAGCAGCACCTGGACGTCGAGCATCTGGACCCGGTCGCCGCGATCCGCCGGCTGGCCGAGCTGACCTTCGACCACCACGAGCGGCACCCGGACTTCATCCGCCTGGTCAGCATCGAGAACATCCACGACGCCGAGCACATCGCGGCCTCCGGGAAACTCGGCAGGATCGGCTCCCCGGCCCTGGAGGTGATCCGCCGGATCCTCGCCACGGGGCAGGAGTCGGGGCTGTTCACGGCCGATGTGGACGCCGTCGACCTGCACGCGATGATCAGCTCGTTCTGCTTCTTCCGGGTCGCCAACCGGCACACCTTCGGCGCGCTGTTCGGCCGGGACCTGGTGGATCCCGCCCGGCGGGAGCACTACCGGACCATGCTCGGCGACATGGTGATCGCCTACCTGACGGCGGAGCGGACGGCCGGCTGACGCCCATGGCACCGCGGGCGCGCAGGCAGCGCGCCCATCCTCGGTCTATCAGGTTGGCCTGGTGGCAGCGGCGACCGCAGCGGGCGCGAGGCTCGTCGCGCCCGACCTCCTGACAGGGCGGCCGCTCACCTCTTCGTCGAGTCTCCGCCCTTCATTTACGGGGGCGTTGGGCCAGGGGCCCCGGCTCGGACCCAGGCGTACAGGACGTCGCCAGGGCACAAGGTTGGGTAGCCGTCGCGGTGACCCTTGATCTCAGTGCCCGCCGGGCCGTCGGCGCGGCAGTAGTCGATCGCATCCCGGAGCCCGCGTAACTGGACGTCGGTCGGATGGGTCGAGCCCGAGGCCCCCAGCAGGGCAGCGACGGCGTAGTGGGCTTCGTTGAGTGACACGTTGCCGTTGGCGCTGTTGCGGCGGACCAGACCGCGGCCCTCGAAGACGTAGCCGTGCTCACAGACCACGAACGAGTAGCCGATGTCCGACCATCCCTCGACGTCCATGTGGGATGCCTGCAGCTTCCGCACATAGACGGGACATGAGTTGTGCGGCCCGAACGTGTAGGCAGTTCCCAGGTAGTGGAGCTTCGTTCCCTTCCGTGGCCCGGCGTAGGGGATGGAGCCATTGGGCTCCCGCCATGGCCGGGCACCCCACTGGGCGCGAGAGACGAGTTTCACCGAACCTCCTCCATCGAGACGGTGGCGATCGGACGCCGGCTTCGGCGAACCGGCGAACGGCAGGGCCCACGTGCGCAGTTCTGCCCAGCTGAGTCCTGGTAAAGGCCGGTGGTGGCGATGCCCCGCCAGTAGTCGCTGTTGCAGTACATACCCACTGGGTTGTGCGGCAACGACTTCTCGTGCCGCGGCCCGGGCACTACGGCGCGCTGCGAGTACGGGACGATCTCGGGTACAGCACCTCGAAGCTGTCGGCCTTCGTCGTCATCGATCTCGCGTAAGCACCTTTGCTGCCGTATGGGCACTGGCGTACGCCATCGGTGACGCGGTCGGGATGTCGCGTTGTGGGCGGTCTCCGCCCATTCGCGGCCACTGACCCTGATCCTCGGGATCCGTGGCCTTCGGGGTCGTCCACAGCGCCGCGAACGGGGTGTGGCCGGCCTTCTACGGCGAGATGTTCGCGACCCGGGTCCGGCTGTCCGGCATGGCGATCGGCACGCAGACCGGCTTCGCGGTGGCCGGGTTCGCGGTCACCTTCGCCGCCCAGATCGCCGGTCGCGGCCGGAACCGGCGGAGCGGATCACGGCGTGAGACCGGCTCGGGTCCGCCGAAGAGGCCCTAGGGTTTCGGGTGGCGTGGCTCGTACAGGGCGAGTTCGCCGCCGCCGGGCAGCCGCAGGGCGGTCACCCGGCCCCAGCGGGCCTCCTCCACCGGCCGGGTGAACTCCACTCCCTGCTCGGCGAGTTGCCGCCGCGTCGCGTCGAGGTCATCGCACATCAGCATCAGTTCGTGCGTCGGCTCGCCGTCCGTCGGGTGGCAGGCCACCTCGGCGGGCGGCGCCTGGAAGATGAGCCAGCCATGGCCCGCGTCGACATGTGCCCACCCGAGGGTGTCACGCAGAAAGGCCCGGTCGGCCTCCGCGTCCTGGCTGTGGAGCACCACATGCGCACCGTTGATCACGCGCGGAGGCTAGTGCGGCGGGCCGCCCCGGACAAGCACCGCCGCGTCGAGCAGCGGGCCGAGTTCCTGTACGGCCGTGGTCAGGGGGCGTACGTCCTGTGCGGCGCGGGACATCAGGATCGCGCCCTCCAGGGTGCTGATCATCAGCGTGGCCAGCGAGTCGGCGCGGGCCATGGGGACGCCCAGGCCGGCCAGGGCCTCGGCGAGCGGGGTCCGCCAGGTCGTGAACGCGGCGGCCACGGCCTGCCGGGTCGAGCCGCCGGCGGCGGCGCACTCGACGGTGGCGGCGGCGAGGGGGCAGCCCGCCCCGAAGCCGTCCGCCGTGTACTCGTCGGTCCACTGCGCGGCCATCGCCGCGAACAGCCCGCTCGGGGTCGGCTCCGCCAGGCCCGCGAGAAAGCGGGCGATCCGCCGGCCGGCGTACCGGCCCGCCCAGCCGACCGCCTCGTCGACCAGCTGTTCCTTTCCGCCCGGGAAGTAGTGCTGGAGCGAGCCGCGCGGTGCGCCGGCGTGCGCGGCGACCTCGCGCATACCGGTCGCGGCGACGCCGCCCTGCCGGATGAGCTGGGCCGCGCTGAAGACCATCCGCTCCCGGGGACCCCGACGCTCCTCGCCCATCGCCGGCCTCCGCTCCTCGCCTTCGCGCTCCATGCCCCACACTCTATGACCGGCGTCATAACGGCGGCGGCCACCGGGGCGGCGCAGCGGGAGTCCGTCGCGGGTCAGCGCTTCGGGACGCCGTACGCCCGGTCGACGCGCAGGCGCACCACGAGCCGACGGTCGCGGACCATCGCCGCCCGGTAGTCGTCCCAGTCCGGGTGTTCGCCGACGGCGTCCCGGTAGAGGCGGATCAGCTCCTCGACGGTGTCGTCGTGCGGGTCCCGGGCGACCGGCGTCAGCTCGGCCGTTCCCTCGGCGACGGTGTACGCCCAGCGGTCGTCGCTGGTGACGTGGTACGAGGCGCGGGGGTCGCGGCGCAGATTGCGGGTCTTGGCGCGGTCGTCGGTGACGGAGATCCGGATGATCCGCTCGCCCGGGTCGTAGGCGTGGGAGACGTTGGACAGCTGGGGACGGCCGTCCTGCTTGAGGGTCACCAGGACGCCCGCGTGGCCCGCCGCGAGCAGTTCGAGCAGTGCGTCCTGCGCGGTGTCGTGAGTCATACCAGCGTCAACTCGCCGGAAAGGGCATCGCATTCCCCGCACCGGCCACGCGGTCATGCGGTCATGCGGTCATGCGGTCATGCGGTCAGCGGCCATGCTGTAGACACTGTCTACCTCGCCCTGGTAGACAGTGTCTATGCCTGAATCCGACATGGGGTTGCGTGAGCGTCTGGTCGACGTGGGTGTGGAGCTGCTGGCCGCCGAGGGGCTGCGGGCGCTGACCCTGCGGGAGATCGCCCGGCGCGCCGGCGTCTCGCACGGCGCGCCGCGCCGCCACTTCCCCACCCATCTGGAACTGCTGTCGGCCATCGCCCGCCAGGGCTTCG
The DNA here is from genome assembly GCF_014650595.1 of Streptomyces alanosinicus. Classification (GTDB taxonomy): domain Bacteria; phylum Actinomycetota; class Actinomycetes; order Streptomycetales; family Streptomycetaceae; genus Streptomyces; species Streptomyces alanosinicus. The sequence goes on along the minus strand of NZ_BMVG01000009.1, from coordinate 142,940 downwards.
CCGACCTGGGCGTGCGCGCGCGGACGACGCTCGCGCACGCCCCGGCGGACCCCCGGGCACGGGTGGCGGCGCTGGCCCGGACGTATCTGGGGTTCGCGTCGGACAACCCCGGCATGTACGAGCTGATGTTCCGTCATGATCTGTTGGAGAGCGGACAGTTGGGGTTGCGGGAGACGAGCCTTCCGCTGTTCGGGGTGCTCACGGGACTGGTCGGTGCGGCCCGTCCGGAGGCAGACGCCCGCCGGGTGGCGGGCGCGTTGTGGGCGAATCTGCACGGCCTCGCCCAGCTGTGGCGCTGGCGCAGCCTCCAACTCGCCGTCGAGGACGATGACTTGGGTCCGCTGCTCGATGCGGTACTGGTGGCGCATCTGGGTGCGGAGGGCGGCCGGTGAACCCGCGCTGGACCATGGCGAGCAGCGTGGCGGGCGCGGTGGTCGTCGCACTGGACGGTACGGTCCTCACCGTCGCCCAGCCGCGCCTGCAGCAGGAACTGGGTGCCTCGCTCGCCGAGGTGCAGTGGACCAGTACGGCCTATCTCGTCGCGGTGGCGAGCCTGCTGGTGTTCGCGGGGCGGCTCGGCGACCGGTACGGACAGCATCGGGTGTTCGCGCTCGGCATGCTGGGGTTCGGGGCGGCGTCGGCGGGGATCGGGGTCGCGCCCGGGGTGGGGTGGGTGATCGGACTGCGGGCGCTCCAGGGGGTGTTCGGTGCGCTGTTGCAGCCGGCCACGCTGGGCATGCTGCGGGCCGCGTTCCCGGCGGACCGGCTGACCAGGCCGCTGGCCGTGCGGACCGCGGCGATCGGGCTGGCGGCGGCCGCGGGTCCGCTGGTGGGCGGGGCACTGGTGACGGCACTGGGCTGGCGGGCGGTGTTCTTCGTCAACGTCCTGCCCTCGCTCGTCTTCGGCCTGCCCGCCCTGCTGCGGAAGGGCCGGCCGCCCGCGGGCTCCCGGACACCTCTGGACGTGCCGGGTGCCGTGCTGGTCGCGGTGACCCTGGCCTGCCTGGTGCACTCCCTGACCACGCGGCCGTTCTCCGGGTCGGGGCTCGCCGTCGCCGCGGTCACCACCGCCGTCCTCGTGCGGCACGAACGCCGTACGGCCGGTCCGCTGCTGCCGCCCTCGGTCATCGGCTCCCGGGCGATCGCAGCGGCGCTCGGCGTCCTGCTCACCGTGTCCGCGGCCCTGTTCGGCGCCCTCTTCGTCGCCACCTATGTACTGCAACGGCGGCTCGGCCTCGACCCGTTGCACAGCGCGCTGCGCGGTCTGCCGCTGGCCGTGCTGATGGTGGCGTCCGCCGCGCTGTGCCCGGCGCTGCTGCGCCGCCTCGGGGTGCGCGCCGCGATCACGGCGGCGACGGCCCTGCTCGTCCTCGGTGTGCTCGTGCTGTCCGAGGCCGGCTCCGCGCCGGTGTTCGGCTGTGCGTTCGCGCTGCTGGGCGCGGGGTTCGGGACGGTGATGGTGGCGGCGACCCAGGTGATCGTACGCCGGGCGGAGGTGGCCGTGGCCGGAGTGGCGGGCGGACTGCAGCAGACGGCGTTGAACATCGGCCCGGCCGTGGGCGTGGCCACGGCGAGCGCGCTGATGGGCACCGGGACCGGGCCCGCGCTGCTCACCCTCGCGGCCGTCGCGGCCGTCGGCCTGCTCCTGGCGCGGGCACTGCCCGGGACCGACGCGCAGGAGGCGCCGTCCGGAGCCGGCGGCGTCGTGTCGATCACACCCACCGCTGATGAGCGGGTCCATGGGGGTGCTGCTGCGCGACGATGACGCACGGGTGCCTCCGTGACGGTCGGTCGGGGAGGCACCGCGGCCAGGCGACCGGAGGAGAGCGATGGCACCACTGCGGCAGGAAGTCGACCCGGACGAGGCGGGGCTGGACGTCAAGGCGCTGGACCGGCTGGACCGGCGGCTCGCCGGCCATGTCGACCAGGGGCGGCTGCCGGGCTTTCTCCTGGCCCTGTCCCGCGGCGGCCGGGTCGCCCGGCTCACCACCCACGGCCGGCGTGATGTGGCGGCCGGGCTGCCGGTCACGGCGGACACCCTGTGGCGGATCTACTCGATGACCAAGCCGGTCACCGCGGTCGCCGTGCTGATGCTGGTGGAGCAGGGCCGGCTGGCGCTGGACGACCCGCTCGGCCGCCATCTGCCGGCGTTCGCCGAGCCCAGGGTGTACGAAGGCGGTTCGGGACCGGACCTGCGCACCCGGCCCGCCGCCGGCCCGATCCTCATCCGGCATCTGCTCACCCACACCGCGGGCCTGACGTTCGGCTACTACCACCGGCACCCGGTCGACGCCCGCTACCGCGCCTCGGGGCTGGCGAACTCGTCCCCGCCCGGCGCCGATCTGGCCGAGGCGGCCGCGGTGTACGCGCGGATGCCGTTGCAGTTCGAACCCGGCACCCAGTGGAACTACTCGGTCGCCTCCAACGTGTTGGGCCGGGTGATCGAGGTCGTGTCCGGGCAGCCGCTGGACGCTTTCTTCGCCGAGCGGATCCTGCGTCCGCTCGGCATGACCGACACCGGCTTCCACCTCGGGCCCGGACAGGCGGGCCGGCTGGCCGAGTTGTACGGCGAGACCGACGACGGCGGGATCGAGCCGGTGCCGGGACTGCCGCTGCGCGGCCGGCCGCGCTTCCTCTCCGGCAGCGGCGGACTGGTCTCCTGCGCGTACGACTTCCACCGGTTCATGGAGATGCTGCGCCGGGGCGGCGAGCTGGACGGGGTCCGGCTGCTGACCACGGACACGGTCGCGTCGATGACCCGCAACCAGCTGCCGGGCGACGTGGACCTGCGCTCCTTCGGCGCCCCGGTCCACCGGGAGCCCGGCAACGACGGACTCGGCTTCGGCTTCAACGTGTCCGTGGTGACCGACCCGTCCCGCACGCTGTCCCCCTCCGTACTCGGCACCTACGGCTGGACCGGTGCGGCCATGACCGCGTTCTGGGTCGATCCGGCGCACGAGTTGACGGTGCAGTTCATGACGCAGGTCCGCCCGAAGACGCTCAAGCTCTTCCCCGAGCTGCGGCGGCTGGTGCACGCGACGCTGGTGGACTGACCGGTCGGTCGCCCGCCGCCCGTGGGGGGAGGCGGCGGGCGTCTGACCGGCCGTCCGGCTTCAGGAGCCGTGGGCGACGACGGCGTCCAGATGGGGCAGGATGTGGTCCATCCGCTCCCGCTTGGTGCGCAGATAGGTGATGTTGCTCTCGCACGGCTCGATCAGGAGCGGCACCCGCTCGGCGACCTGGATGCCGTGCCGTACCAGCGCCTCCCGCTTGCGCGGGTTGTTGGACATCAGGCGTACCGAGCGCACCCCGAGGTCGCGCAGGATCTCGGCCGCGATGCCGTAGTCGCGGGCGTCGACGGGCAGCCCGAGCGCGAGGTTCGCCTCCACCGTGTCCAGGCCCTCGGCCTGCAGGGCCATCGCACGCAGCTTGGCCAGCAGTCCGATGCCGCGGCCCTCGTGGCCCCTCAAGTAGACGACGATGCCACTGCCTTCGGCGACGACGGCGCGCAGCGCCGAGGCCAGCTGGTCACCGCACTCGCAGTGCCGGGAGCCGAACGCGTCCCCGGTCAGGCACTCCGAATGCAGCCGGGTCAGCACATTCTCGGTGCCGATCTCGCCGTACACCAGGGCCACTTGCTCGTCCCCGCGATCGTGGTCCAGGTAGCCGATCGCCTGGAATTTCCCGTACACGGTGGGCAGCGGTGCATTCACCACGCGTTCCGCGCACGACCGCCGCGGGGACTTCTTGCCGAGTACGCCGAGGTTGACGCCGGTGTTGTCTGTCATGATCTGATTCCTAAGCAGAGACGAAAGGCCGTGAAATGATGAGTGGTTCGGGCGCGCGGACGGCGGCGGACGGAGTGTCGTACGGCGTGTTGCCGGCGGACACCACCCAGGACGTGGCGGCGCGGGGGGCGGGCGTTTCAGCACAGGTCGCCGTCCTTCCCGTCGGCAGTTTCGAACAGCACGGTCCGTTCCTTCCGCTGGTGACCGACACGCTCGTCGCCTGCGCCGTGGCGCGGGAGATCGCCGCCGCGTACCCGGTGCACCTCCTTCCACCGGTGACGGTCTCCTGCTCGCACGAGCACGCCACCTGGCCGGGAACCGTCAGCATCTCCGCCGTGACCCTGCACGCGGTGGTCACGGACATCGCGGCGTCGCTGCGCCGCTCGGGCGTCGACGCACTCGTCGTGGTCAACGGCCACGGCGGCAACTACGTCCTGGGCAACGTCGTGCAGGAGGCCTTCGCGCGGGGGGAGCGGGCGGCGCTGTTCCCGGCCGCCGAGGACTGGGAGACGGCGCGGGAGCGGGCGGGGGTGCACACCTCGCTGCTCACCGACATGCACGCCGGGGAAATCGAGACCTCGATTCTGTTGCACGCTCACCCCGAATTCGTCCGCCCTGGTCACGAGTCCGCCGATTTCACCGCTGACGACCGTCGTCATCTGCTCACCGTGGGAATGTCCGCCTATACCGAATCGGGCGTCATCGGCCGTCCTTCCCTGGGTTCGGCGGAAAAGGGGAAGGCACTGCTGGCGAGCCTGGCGGAATCCTTCGAGCCGTATTTCGCGTTGCTCACCTCCGAGCGGGAGCGCTGACGGTCCCCCGCGGGCGAGGGGCGCGGCCCGTCCGGCGCCCCGCGCAGCCCGGCGTACCAGCGCACGGCGAGGACGGCGGCGCCGGGCAGGCTCGCCACGAAGCTGAGGACGCCGTACACGACGGCGACGGCGACACCCGTGCTCGCGCCGAGTCCGGCGGCGGCGAACGCCCAGGCGGTCACGCCCTCGCGCGGACCGAAACCGCCCACGTTCAGCGGCAGTCCCATGGCGACGAGGGCGAGGACGGCGAGCGGGACCAGCGCCGTGACCGGGGCGGTGCAGCCGGCGACCCGGGCGGCCAGGACGAACGTCGCCAGATGCCCGGCCAGGACGACGGCGGAGGACAGCGCGATCCCGGGTCCGCCTCGGCGGGACAGCAGACCCGCGCGGGCCTCGCCGAGCGCGGTGCCGAGCGCCCCGGCCCGGCGGGAGGGCGCGCGGTTCATGCGGACGGCGAGGCCCATGGCGAGCGCGCCGGTCACGGCGAGCGCCACCGGCGCGGCGAGGTCCCGGGCGTCGGCGCGGACCGGGGACGGCAGGGTCGGCAGCACCGCCAGCGCGAACACGGCGAGCGCGATCTGTCCCGCGACGCGTTCCAGCACCACCGCTTTGACCCCGCGCCGCAGGTCACCGGTGCTCTGCCCGTGCCGGACCGCGCGGTGCACATCGCCCAGGATCCCGCCGGGCAGCGCCGCGTTGAGGAACAGCGCCCGATAGTAGTCGGCGACGGCGGGGCCGAGCGGCAGCCGGATGCGCAGGCCGCGGGCCACCAACTGCCAGCGCCAGGCGCTCAGCACGGTGGTGACCCCGCCGATGGCCAGCGCGGCCAGCACCGTCGCGGTGTCGATCCGCCGCAGCCCGTCCAGGAGCACTCCGGTGCCGAGCCGCCACAGCAGGGCAGCGAGGATGACGGTGCCGGCGAAGGTGCCGATGTGTGTGCGCAGCGCCCGCGACCCGGGACGCCGGCGGGCGGGGGCCCGTTCGGCTGCGGGGGCGGACTCGGCGGCCGACGCTTTAGGGACCGACGCTTCCGGGACCGAGGCTGCCGGGGCCGGGGCTGCCGTTTCCCCGACCGCGATACCGCCCGAGTGCATCGCACGCCCGGTGCCCGTGTTCTGCACGCGCGCGCGGGCCGTGCCGGCGCCGTACACGCACACGCCCGCCGGTCCGCCGTCGGGGACGCGCGCGTGCAGCGTGCCCTTGAGCGTCACGCGCGCGTGGCCGCCCGTGCCGGTGGCCCGGTGCTCCTGGTCCGTCGCGGCCGACCGCGCCGTCATGACACCCCGCCCGTCGGCTGGGGCAGAGCCAGCAGGTCGCTGTGGTTGACGACGACCCGCAGTTCACCGGCCGCGCAGGCGGCGAGCCGGTCCTTCAGATAGCGCTCGGCACGGTCGCGCAGTTCGGGCCGCTGTTCCACGGCCGCGCCCACCCAGCCGCGCAGCCACTGCTCGGTCAGCGCCGCTTCCGCGGGACCGAGCCGCCATGGGCTCGGGTGCACCCGTACGGCGGCGCCGCGCGCGGCGAACGCCTCGCCGGCCACGGTGACCGCGTCCGGGCCGAGCAGCCCGGACCGCCGCTGATGGGCGTTGAACGCCTCGGCGATCTCCCCGTCGAGCGGGTCGCCCGGGGTGAGTTCGACACGTCCTGCGACGGACAGCGTGAGCAGCGCGGGGCAGCCCGCCCCGGCGCAGGCGTCGGCGAGGGCGACGACCTCCTCGCGGGTGAGGACGTCGAGCAGTGCGGAGGCGGTGACCAGTGCGGCGCCGGCCAGCGCCTCCGCGGTCAGCCGGGCCAGGTCGCCGCGCCGGGTCTCGACGGTGACGGCGCTGCCGTCGGCGGCGGCGCGCGGGGAGCCGACGGCGGCGAAGTGCAGCAGGTAGGGATCCCGGTCGTGCAGGACCCAGTGCTGGGTGCCGGCCAGCCGGGGCGCGAGCCAGCGGCCCATCGAGCCGGTGCCGCAGCCCAGGTCGTGCACGGCCAGTGGGCCGGTGCGGCCCGGCAGACCGGCCAGCCGGTCGCGCAAGGGATCCAGCAGATCCTGCGCGCGGGCCGCCGCGTCCGCCGTTTCCCGCAGACGCAGCCATTCGGGTGCGTAGCGGGGCGGTTCCTCGGGCTCTCCGTCGCGCAGCCGCAGGGTGGCCCGCTCGCCGGAGCGCCCGACGGGCCCAGCCCCGGCGACGACCGGGGAGTGCCCGCCGCGCACCGCGTCGTCGGCCGCGCCGCCGCCGTCCCCTGCGCCGTCCGGCCCGGCCGCGGCCTCGGCGCCGCGCTCCCGCGCGCCGGGCGCCTCCTCGCGCACCGTGGCGAGCTCCTCGTCCCGCACCGCAGCGGCCGGCGGACGTGCCTCACCGCGACCGGCCTCAGCCACCCGCTCCACCTCGCTCTCGGTCCGTCGTACCGACTGTCCTTCACCCTCGGCCCTGCGCGCCGGCTCCGCACCTCCCGGTCCGGACTGGACCGGGATCGACGCGATGCCGTTCGTCGTGCTCTTCGGCGTACTCATGCTGCCCTCCTCGGGGCTTCGGGGAGCCGGGCGAGGACGGCGGCCAGGCTGCGGGCGGTGGCGGCCCAGCCGTCGAGCCCGGCGCGGCGGCCACGGGCCGCGGCCTTGAGCCGGCGGCGTACATCGGGTTCACCGAACCAGCCGCGCAGTTCGGCGGCGAGCGCGGCGGGGTCCTCCGGCGGGACGAGGATGCCGGGCACCCCGCCGTCGGGCGCGCGGCCGACCGCCTCGGGGACTCCGCCCACGTCGGTGGCGAGGACCGGGATGCCGCGGGCCAGGGCTTCGGTGACCGCCATGCCGTAGGTCTCGGCGTAGGAGGTGAGGACCATCAGGTCGGCGGCGGCGTAGGCGGCGTCGAGGTCGGCCCCGCAGCGCGGTCCGCTCAGGTGCAGCCGGTCGGCGAGGCCGAGACGGTCGATGAGGGTGCGCAGCCCGCGGACATAGCCGGGGTCGTGGCCGAGGCCGCCGACCAGCTCGCAGGTCCACGGCAGGTCCCGGACGGCCGCGAGCGCCTCCACGAGGCGGTGCTGGCCCTTGCGCGGAGTGACCGCCGCCACGCACAGCAGCCGGGAGACCCCGTCCGTGCCGGGCGCGAGCGGCGCGATGTCGGCGCCGGGCGCGGCGACATGCACCCGTTCGGGGGCGAGCCCATGGTGGGAGACCAGCCGGCGCACCGCCCAGTCGCTGGTCGCGACGACGGCCGGCACGGCGCGCAGGACGGCGCGTTCACCGGCGTCGAGGCCGGCCGCGACGGCCGGGGGAAGGCCGGTCTCGTCGCCGAGCGGCAGATGGACGAGTACGGCCGGGCGCAGCCGGTCGGTGTGCGGGACGACCAGCTCCGGGACACCGCAGGCGACGATCCCGTCCAGCAGGACGACCGCGTCGTCCGGCAGGTCGACCAGGGTGCGGGCGAGCTGGTCGCGGGCGGCCTGGTCGGGCCGCGGCCAGGTGCCGGGCACGATGTGCCGGGTGACCTCCCAGCCGAAACCGGGCAGGTCCAGGCAGATCCGGCGGTCGTAGGCGTTTCCGCCGCTGGGCGTGGCCGGGTCGTCGACGCCGCCCGGGAGGACGAAGTGCACGGTGTGCAGGGACATGGGGGTGATCCCGGCCTTCTCGGCGGCGACGGCCTTCTTGGCGACAGTGGCCTTCTTGACGACGGTGGCCTTCTCAGCGGCAGCGGCCTTCTCGGCGGCGGGCGGCTGCTGGGCGGCGGCGGGCTGCTCCGGCACATAGGCCAGGCGCGCCCGGTGCGCGGTCGCCCCGGTCACAGGCCACGCTCGTAACTCGCCCAGGCGATGTGCGACTCGTGCAGGGTCACCGTGATGCCCGTGAGGCCCCGGGCGCCCTCGCCGAGGGCGCCCTTGTGGATGCGTTCGGCCAGCCGGTCGGCGATGACCTTGGCGAGGAACTCGGTGGAGGTGTTGATGCCGGCGAAGTCGGGCTCGTCGTCGAGGTTGCGGTAGTTCAGCTCGGCGGTGACGACCCGTAGTTCCTGCGTGGCCAGGCCCATGTCGACCACGATGTTGTCCTCGTCCAGCGCCTCGCGGCGGAAGGTGGCGTCCACGAGGAACGTGGCGCCGTGCGGGCGCTGGGCGGGCCCGAACACGTCGCCGTGGAAGCTGTGGGCGATCATGATGTGATCGCGGACGGTGATGCTGAGCAACGGACGACCCTCCAGGTACGACGCGTCTGGTCCCCCTGTTCCTTACCCGGCGGGGGATGCCGTGTAGTACGGCTCACCGCATTCCCGCGTTCAGCCCTGTCTCACTCTTTTCTCAGGTCAGGCCCGTCTCGGCGTACCGGATCCGGTGACACAGGGCGGGAATGTCACCCGAGGCGAGCTTCGGCATGAGGTCCGGGAGTTCCTCGAAAGCGCTCTCGCCGGTGATGAGGGCGTCCAGGGCCGGGTCGGCGAGCAGGTCGAGGGCGAGCGCCATCCGGTCGGCGTAGCCGCGGCCGGCGCGGGCGGCCGGGGAGACGGTGCCGACCTGGCTGCTGCGCAGGGTGAGCCGGCGGGAGTGGAAGGCCTCGCCGAGCGGCAGGGCGACGCGCCGGTCGCCGTACCAGCTCAGTTCCACCACGGTGCCCTCGGGGGCGAGGAGCCGCAGGGCGTGGGTGAGGCCGGCTTCGCTGGCGCTGGCGTGCACGACCAGGTCGCAGTCGCCGAGGGCGTCGTCGGGCGCCGCGAAGTCGACGCCGAGCGCCTCGGCGGTCTTGGCGCGGGCCGGGTCGGCGTCGACGAGCTGCAGCCGTACCCCGGGGAAGCGGGCGAGCAGGGCGGCCACCGAGCAACCGACCATGCCGCCGCCGACCACCGCGATCCGGTCGCCGATCAGCGGCGCCGCGTCCCACAGGGCGTTCACGGCGGTCTCCACGGTCCCGGCGAGCACGGCCCGCGCGGCGGGCACCCGCTCGGGTACGACGGTCACGGCGCTCACCGGAACGACGTAACGGCTCTGATGCGGATACAGACAGAAGACCGTACGCCCGATCAGCCCAGCCGGGCCTTCCTCCACCGTGCCGACGCTGAGGTAGCCGTACTTCACCGGGCCCGGGAAGTCGCCCTCCTGGAACGGCGCGCGCATCACGGCGTGTTGGCTGTCCGGCACCCCGCCGCGGAAGACGAGGGTCTCCGTGCCGCGGCTCACGCCGGAGTACCGGGCGCGCACCAGGACCTCGTCCTCGGCGGGCGCCGCCAGGGTGACTTCACGCAGCTCGCCATGGCCGGGTGAGCGCAGCCAGAACGCGCGGGCCGAGCGGTTCATCGGCATCCTCCTGAACAGTAGGCAAGTTGTTCACGTACCGAGAAGTGCACAGGCCGCGCACAGTACGCGGCGTGATCGACTCTGTCACTCGGCCGGAGGGTGTGCGGTGGCCCTGAACAACACATATGACGCGAGGCCCCAGCAGGAGACCGCGGTGGGAGCGGGCGTACAGATCCTGCTGCTCGCGTTGCTCGGCACGGCGATAGGCATGGGGCCGGCCGGCTGGCTGACGGGGCTTGCGTTCGCGTTCGCCACCTGGGCGGTGCTGGCGCGCGCCCTGCACCGCTCCTGCCTGCGCTCCTTCGGTCCCGCGAACCGGGTCACGCTCGGCCGGGCCACCCTGGTGGGCGGGGTGACCTCGCTGGTCGCGGACTCCTTCGAGAGCGCGCCGCCGGTGACCCTGCTGGTCGCGCTGACCGCGGTCGCCCTGCTCCTGGACGGTGTCGACGGCAAGGTGGCCCGCCGCACCGGTACGTCGAGCGCGCTCGGCGCCCGCTTCGACATGGAGGTCGACGCGTTTCTGATCCTGGTACTGAGCGTGTACGTGGCCACACAGCTCGGTCCATGGGTGCTGCTGATCGGCGCGATGCGCTACGCCTTCCTCGCCGCGGCCCGCCTCGCCCCCTGGCTGAACGCCCCGCTGCCGCCGTCCTTCGCCCGCAAGACCGTCGCCGCGGTCCAGGGCATCGCCCTGCTCGTCGCGGGCGCCGAACTCCTCCCCCACCTGGCCGATCTGGCGATCGTGGGGCTGGCCCTGGGGTCGCTGCTGTGGTCCTTCGGCCGGGACGTGCACTGGCTGTGGCGCACCTCGCGCGTGCCGGCCCGGGCGCCGGCCGGCGCGGAGCTGCTGGAACTGGCGGCGCGCTGAGTCCGCCCCGGCGTGCGCGAGGGCCCGGACCGGGGTGCCGGTCCGGGCCCTCGCGCCATGACGTCACGACCGTGCGGCCCAGCTCCTCACGATCGCGAACGCGGCGGCCGCGAGGCCGAGGACGCCGACGACCAGGCCGGCGATGCCGAGGCCCCGGGCGGTGGAGTCGCTGGAGTCGGCCGCCGCGGTGGAGGCGGCGGTGGCAGCGGCCTTGGCGGGCGCCGGTGCGGCACCGGCGTCACCGGCGGCGCCGGCCGTCAGCTTCAGCACGGGGGCCGGGTTCTCCGGCTCGCCGCCGCCGGCCGCCGGCTCCTCGATCCAGCGCGCGACCTTGCCGTCGGAGTAGGTCTGCAGGGTCTTGAACACCAACTGGCCGGTGTCGCCGGGGAGTTGACCGAAGGCGACGTCGAAGTCCTCGTACTGCCCGGCGCCGATCTTCCCGCCGCTGAAGGTGATCTCGGAGGCCGCCTCGGTGATGGTGCCGTCGTCGGTCTTGACCGGCGTCTTCAGCTTGGTCGTGGTGACCCTGGCGGTCCAGCCGTCCTGCGGGTGGACCAGGACGCCGAGGACGGGGTGGTCGGTGGGCAGGAAGACCTGCACCTTGGTGGTGGAGGCGGTGTCCTCCTCGTTGGGGACCCGGAAGGTGAGCACACCGTCGGTGGCTCCCTTGGCGTAGCTGTCGGGGTGGACGGTGACGTGCGCGGAGGCGGCACCGGCGGCGAGCACGACGGCGGCGGTGGCGAGCGCGGCGACGGTTCCGGCGCGGCGTGCGGTGAGACGTGATGCGGACATGGGTGAGTCGATCTCCGTACGAGTGACGAGTGACGTGGGGTCGGTCAGTGCGGGTACGGGATCGGGGCCGGGGGTCCGCGCCGGCTGACCGCGTGCCGCAGCCGGGTCAGCCGGGGCGGGGCCGGGGCGGCCGGGACGCGCGGGCCGGGATCGGCGGGCAGGGGCAGCGGGGTGTCGCGCCACCAGGCGGTGAGGCCGGGCACGAGCGTGGCGGCCCGGCGCAGCAGCGACCACAGCGCGGCCTCGCCGCGCCGCAGCCACCAGGCCGCGACCAGCGCGGCGAGGAGGTGGGCGGCGGCGGCGTGCGCGGTGCTGTGCGGATGGGCCGTCGCATGGGCGTGCATCGCGGCCATGGAGCGGGCCATGGAGGAGCCCGGCATGGCTGCCGTGCGCGTGGCGCGGTGCGCGGCGTCGAAGCCGGCGTGCAGCGCGGCCTGGGTGAGCAGCATGGCGGTGCCGATGCCGGCCAGCGACCGCTCCCGCTTCCCGAGGATCCAGCCGAGCGCCGACACGCCGAGGAACCCTGCCGTGTCGGCCCACAGCGGCGGCATGTCCCCCATGGCGAGGCCGTGCCCGGCGGCGGCGAGCAGCACGCACACCGCGGCGAACACCGCGGCCCGCAGACCTCTCACCCCCGGGCACGCACTCATGCTGAGGGATCCTGCCACGTCCGGTTGATACGTGTGCCGGGTACGTCGCGTTCAGCCTCCCGAGCACGACCGGGGCGGGGGCGGGGCGGGGCGGGAATGTGACGACAGGCCTGGCTAGTGCCCCGGCAGGCAACGTTTGCCCGTGAAGGAGCGGCGTCCGGTGCGTGCTCTGGGGGTCCCCCCGGCCGGAGGCTGGGGGGAGTGCCGGCCGGAAGTCCTCGTACTGGGCGTACGTGGGCTTTCGGCCGGTGCGGCGAGAGGGCGTGCCGGGCGTCGCGACGGGGCGAACGTTGCCTGTTGGGGCACTAGGTCGTGTCCGTGGCGTCGGTCTGTTCGTGGTGCGGCGTCGGGGCGGGGGACGGCGGTTCCGCGAGAGTGCGGACCTGGCGTCGGAGGTGGCTTGCGGGGCCCAGGCCGTCCAGTGCCTGGCCGACCTGCCTTCGGCCCCACCCGTCGGCTGTGGTGTCCAGCACCGTGATCGTGGCGGCGTCGGTGTCCTGTGGGCGCAGGCTGTGCAGTGCCGGGACATCCCGGACCGCCACCTCCGTCCGGGCGGCCAGCGTGGTCGCGGCCCTGGTGACGGGGCCCGCGTCCGGTCCCGCGATCAGCAGCAGTTCGGACTGGGCCAGGGCCGATCCGACGGCCGTGCGCAGATCGTCCAGGGTGGAGCACCACTCGCTCGGATGCTGGCCCCGGATTCTCGGATGGCGGCGGCGCAGCACCGTGAGGATGTGCACCGCTTCGGGTACGAGCGCACCGGGTGCGACGACGAACGCGAGGCGGTCGGGGTCCGCGGCGTCGAGGCTTTCGGCCTGCCGCGCGGTCTCCACCGCCCGGATACTCTTGCCGTACGTCTCATCCGGCCAGGTGCCGGAGCCGGAGGCCGGCGCTCCTACGACGACGACCTCGTCGCCCCGGTCCAGGAACCGGCGCAGGGAGCGTTCCGCGTCCCCCGCCGCGGGACATGCGACGCCGGCGGGGCATCCGCAGGTCCGCCAGGGGGTGCGCGAGCCGCCGGGAGTCTGGGCCGGGACCGGTGCGTTCGGGGACGGCCGGGGTGTGTCGTGCGCGACCACGTACAGCACGCGTCGCGTGCGGAGCACCGCCCGCCAGGACTCGCTCTGCCGGTGCGCGAGGCGGACCGCGGCGGTGTCGTCGCTGCGGGCCGCGAGGGCGAAGCCGCGGTATCCGCCCCCGGGCCGCTGGTAGGTGACGCAGAAGACCGTCGTCGGCGCCGACACGAGCCCGCTGCCCAGGCCCTCCTCCGGAAACGGGCGGGGGACGGCGGCAAAGCCGGACCGCCCGATGTGGGCGGCGAGCAGGTGATGCGCCGGACAGTCGACCGTGCCGCGCGTGGGGTGCCTGAAGGCTGTGGCCACCGCCAGTGTGCCGGGGGTGACATGGAAGGAGGCGGAGTGGAGTACTTCTGAGCGGGCGGTTCGATTCATCTTCCTGGCACGGGCTGGGTGGGCGGAGGGCGAGCGAGGGAGAGCATCGTCATCCAACAGGTTCCGCCGAACCCGCTGCCTCCCGCGGTCCGGTATCTCACCCCAATGGGCCATCATGTGGCCGGTGTTCGGGGCGGCCGGCTCCGTCTCGTGTCCCGCACGCCCGCCTCAGCAGCGCCGCGGCGGCGAAGGTCGAGGCATGGGGCCGCAGTGCGGCGGTCAGGGCGCGCAGGCGGTCGTCGGCACGGGCGCTGTGGAGGTGCGGATGGTCGTCGAGGAATGCGTGCCACGTCCGGCATGCCTGCTCCAGGTGGCCTGCCGTGAGCTGGGTCTCCGCCAGTTCGGCCAGGACGAGGGCGCGGGAGCGGCGTTCGTCGACGGGTCGGTGGCTCAGCGAGTGGGCCAGGGCCCGCGCGGCCGCGCGGTTGTCGCCCAGGCTCTTGGCCACGGCCGCGCGCTGGAGTGCGAGCGAGCCGGGGTGGAAGGCGCCGACGGGCGAGGTGTCGCTCGTCGACCTCTCCAGGAAACGCTCGGCGATGGTGAAGTGGCGGAGGTAGTGGCTGTCGCCCCGGGCGGCCTGGGTGACGCCCAGTTGTCCGTGCAGGAAGGCCCGTTGATGGGCCGGGGCATGGCGGGCGCCGGTCCGCACGGCGTGTTCGGCGAGGCGGTGGGCGTCGGTGAAGTGTCCCAGCGCGTGGGCCTGCACGCTCAGCGCACGCAGGCCGAGGGCGTGTCCGACGATGTCGCCCGCCTCACCGGCGAGTTCGATGCTCGTGACGTAGAGGCGCTGCGCCGCGGCCTGGTGGTTCATGTCGAAGTGGGTGAAGGCGCTGAGATAGGTCAGCTGGGCGGCCACCGTGAACAGTTCACGGCGGACGGAGGGCTTCATGTCGCGCCTGAGCCAGGGGATCACGGTGGTGGACAGGTACTGGCGCAGCGGCTCCAGTACCGCACCGGCTCCGAAGACCGTGTCACCGCGGGAGAACACGGTGAGCATTTCCCGGGCGGCGGCCACGTGCACCAAGCCGACGGACGACGGCCGGCCGGACGTCTCGAACCGGGTCTCTTCGGTGACCGACAGACTGGGCGGTATCACGAGCGTCGCCAGTGAATAGGCACCGAGGAGGGCGAGGCGACGGCGGTCGGTGTCGTGGAGCATCCGGTCGAGGCGTTCCACAGCGCTCCCCTCCGGCAGTGCCCTGGCACCGCGGTCCGGCGTCCTGGTGTCGAGCAGCCCAGTGTCCTGTATCGGGACTGTTCTGCCGAGACGCCGGGAGAGGGCCTCCGCGACGAGAGCGGGGACGGGCGGGCGCGGGCGGCTGCCGGCCAGCCAGTGGGAGATCGTGGTGCGGTCGTAGTGCAGCATGGTTCCCTGTGCCGCGCCCAGCGCGTTGACCGCACGCGCGAGTTGGGCGCCCTTCCAGTCGGCCTCGGCCAGCAGGACACGTAGAGCCTGGTTCGGAGTACGGGGCGACCTCACGCTCCTCTTCCTGTCCCGCTCGGGCATCCGCGAGTACGGACGCTCAACGTCTCCTTGAGTTCAACACGTCCGCCTCCCGCGTCGGCGGTGGAAGGGCTCTCCCCCGGGCACGCCAAGGGTGCGGCACTCCTCCGGGCCGCGCACAGTACGCACGGCAGGCGCACATGTGATGTCGCACCACCCCTTTGTGCGCCGCTGACCTGTCCGAACGGAAGAATGTGATGCATACGAACCCAGCGCGCGGGCCGGGCCGGCCGGCCCGCCGACGGCGTTCCGTCCACCTGTTCCCAGGGCAAGGGGACTTCTCGGTCAGCTCTCTGGTGCGCGCTCTGCGGCACAGCGGCGCCCTGCGCTCGGCCGCCCGGGAGGTCTTCGGGCAGATCGACGCCGTCGCGCTCGAACGCGGCCTGCCACCGCTGGGCCCCTGGCTGCTCGGCCCCCGGCCGCCCAGCGGCCGGGACCTGGCACACGCGGCCACGGGCGTCCAGCAACTCGCCCTGTTCGGCACCTCGATGACGGTACATCAGGCGTTGTGCGACTCCTGCGCGGCGCCCGTGGCCGTGGTCGCCGTGAGCTTCGGTGAGATCGCCGCGCTGACCGCCGCCGGATGCCTCACCGTCCGCGACGGGGCACGCGCGGCCCATGACCTCGCTCTGGTGCTGACCTCGTGCCCCGGCGGGCTGAGCGCGCTCTCCTGTACGGAGCGGTCCGCCCGTCGGCTGCTGGAACGCGCCGGGGCGGCGGAGGATGTGGTGGTGGCGGTGGTCGGCGACGACCGGTCCGTGGTGGTCGCCGGCCCCGTGACGGCCCTGGCCCGCGTCGAGAAGACGGCGGTGGACTCGGCCGTGACCGCCACCCGGCTGCGGCTGCCGTTCGCCGCCCACCATCCCGCGTTCGCCCGCCAGGCGGCGGAGTTCGCCGCGTCGGTGCGGGCCTACGCCCGTTCCGCGGCGCGCTGCCCCGTGTACTCCGCCGTGGCCGGACGTGCCTACCGCCCCGATGACGCCCTGGCGGACCGGCTGGCCGACTGCCTGGTGCTGCCGGCCGCGGTGCCGGACGTACTGCACCAGGCGGCGGCCCGGCACCGGCCGGACGTCCTCTTCGAAGCCGGCACCGGAGACGCCCTGGCCACCAGCGTCCGCAGAGTGCTCGCCACGGGCCTCGCGCCGCCCGTCCACGCCCCGCTCGCCGAACCCGACTTCCCCTGGTGACCCCCGCTCCCCTCCCGGAGAACCAACGATGCCCTCTGCGCCCCTGCCCACGGCCGCCCGTGACGAACTCGACCGGCTCGTCCACGGCCCCTGCGACACGTCCTTCCTCTCCGCGCTGCACAAGGCGCTCGCCGACGACACCCCGTCGGGCGGTCCGGGCCCCCAACTGCTCTGTCATTTACGCCTGTTGGGGGAGACACTGCCGTACGACCTCTTCGACGACCCGGCCCGGCTGGCCACCGCCCACGCCTGGGCCGCGGTGGCCGATCCCTCCCTCTGTCTGGCGGCGCTCGTCCATCATCTGCTGTGCCTGGGGTCCATGGCCCAGCTCGGCGACGGGTCCGGGCAGCTTGGACCGCGCGGGCAGGCACTGCGGTCCGGCCGCGCCAAGGGCGTTTATCTGATCACCGAGGCGGGACAGGCGAACAGCCACCTCGCCATCCGGACCCGCGCCGAGTTCGACCCGACAACGGGCGAGTTCGTCCTGCACACACCGGATCCCCGGGCCGCCAAGTTCGCCAGCGCCGGAACACTGGACGTCCCGCAGACCGCGGTGGTGCTCGCCCGACTCGTCGTCGGGGACACCTGTCGCGGTGTCTTCGCCTTCGTGGCCGGTCTGACCGACGGCACGAGGCCGCTGCCCGGCGTCGAGATCTCCTCGCCCCTGGCTCTGGGCGCGCTGTCCCTCGACTACGTCCTGGTGCGGTTCCACCGCGTCCGGCTGCCGCGGGCCCACTGGCTCGCCGACGGCGCGGGCATCGCACCCGACGGCACCTTCCACGACCCCGCCGGATCGAACGAGCGGCGCCTGCAGCGCACGCTGCGGGTGGGGCGGGGACTGTGGGCGACCTTGCCCGCCGTCGTGGCGGCCACCAGCCGGCAGGCCGCCGTACAGGCCGTCAACCACGCACGGCAGCGGCGCACTCAGGGGCGGCCGGCTCCCGGTGTCCCGCTGCTCGCGTACCGCACCCAGCAACGTGCCGTACTGGGAGCGCTGGCCGACGCGTTCGCCCTGACATGCGCCGCGCACGGGGCGCGCACGGTGTGGCAGGAGTCCCTCGCGACACCCGAGGACGGGGGCGGTACGGCGCTGGGGTTCACCCCGTGGGCCGCCGTCAGCCGGCCGCTGGCCGCGTACAAGGCCGCCACGGTCCGGCTCGCCGCCCACGTCACCGCGGACTGCCGGCGCCGCTGCGGCTTCTTGGGGTACCTGGACGTCAACCGGCTGTCCGCGTACCACGGTTTTCACCACGCCTTCGACACGGCCGGCGGGGACAGCCAGCTCATCTTCTACGACATCGGACGCGCCCTCGCCGAAGAAGCCGGGCGGGAGGCGGACCCCCCGCCGATGTCAGCCGGCCCTCCTCTCACCTCACCGCACTGGTGGCCCGCGGTCGTACGGCGGCATCAGCACGCCCTGGCCCAGGACCTCGCGCAGCGGTCGCGCACCACGGACGGCAGCGCCCCCTTCGACGTGTGGAACCCGCTGCTGGAGGACGCCGGTCTCCTCGGCGAGGTCTACGCGAACGCGCTCCTGGCCGAAGACGTCACGCGCGCCCTCGCTGCCCTGCAGGAACCCGAACTGGCCCGGACGCTGCGGCCGCTGGCGGCCCTGCACGGTGTCATGGCGGCCCGCCGCTGGTCCGGCTCCCTGCTCGCCCTGGGCACGTTGCGTCCGGCCGACGTGCGGGCGCTGTCCGGGGCCGCCGACCGGCTGTGCGACGAGATCCGGCCCCGGCTGCCACTGCTGACCGAGGCGTTCGCCCATCCCGACGGCGTCGCCGCGGCGGTGGACTGCGAGAGCGCGGTGCGCGCCACGCTCACCTGGACACGAGGAGGCACGGCATGACGCGCGGGCGCCGTATCGGAGTCCTGGGCATGGGCACCTATCTGCCGCCCGCCGTGCGCACCAACGCCGAGGTGGCGCGCGGTGCCGATGTGACGGCGGAGTGGATCAGCGAACGCACCGGCGTCCTCGAACGTCATGTGGCCGCTCCCGACGAGGCGGCCTCGGACCTGGCGGCGCACGCGGTCCGTGCGGCGGCCGACGCCGCCGGCATCGGCCTGTCCGAGATCGGACTGCTGGTCTGCGGCACCTCGACCCCCGACGAACTCGGCCCCTCGACCGCCTGCCGGATCCAGACCGCGGTGGGCGCCGCCGGTGCCGTCGCCCTCGACGTCAGCGCCGCCTGCTCCGGCTGGCTGTTCGCGGCCAAGGTGGCCCATGACTGGCTGCGCGGCAGCGAGGAGATCCGGTACGCGGCCGTCGTCGGCGTCGAGGCGTACTCGAAGTTCCTCGACCCGGCCGACCGGGGGACCGCGGTCCTGTTCGCCGACGGGGCCGCCGCCGCCGTTCTGGGGCCGGTGGCGGACGGCCAGGGGTTCACGCACTTCAGCCTCGGCTCCGACGGAACCCTCGCCGACCGCGTCCTGATCCCGGCCGGCGGCAGCCGCCGCCCGGCCAGCGCGGCCACCCTCGCCGACCACGGCCACTGCATCCGCATGGACGGCCGCACCATCGGCCGGTTCATCACCGAGGTCTTCCCCCGGCTGATCACGGACGCCCTCGACCGTGCCGGTCTGGACATCGGGGACATCGACTGCTTCATCGCCCACCAGCCCAACCCCGTCCTGCTGCGGCGCATCGGGGCCGACCTCGGCATCCCCGCCGGCCGCCTGGTGGTCGTCGGCGACGAGACCGGCAACATCGGCGCCGCCAGCGCACCGTTCGCACTCGCCCGCGCGGCGTCCGGGCAGGGTCTGCGAACCGGCGACCGCGTCCTGGTGGCCGTCTTCGGCGCCGGCATGACCTGGGGCAGCGCGCTCCTCACCTGGAGCGGGGCACCCGCCGTCACCTCCGTTCCCGTCCCGGCGACAACGCTTGCAGAAGGTCTCCTTCGATGAACGCCATGGATCTGTTCCGCCTGGACGGCGCACGCGTGCTGGTGACGGGCGCCTCCCGCGGCATCGGCGCGGCCGTCGCCAGAGGCCTCGCCGATGCGGGCTGCGACCTGGTGTTGACCGCCCGGACCCTGCCCGCCCTCGACGGCACCGTACGGGCGGTGGTGGACCGGGGCCGGCGGGCCGTGGCCCTCGACGGGGACCTCGCCGAGCCGGATGTCGCAGCCGACCTGGTGGACCGGGCCGCCACCGCGCTGGGCGGCCTCGACGTCGTCGTGCACAACGCGGGCATCGTGCCCACGGCCGAGGACGGAAGCCCTGTGCTGGCGCCGCTGCAGCACGCCCGCCAGCAGGACTGGGAGGCGGTCGTCACCGTCAACCTCAACGCCACGGCCGCCCTGTGCCGGGCCGCCCACCCGCGCCTGGCCCGCTCCGGCCGCGCGAGTCTCGTACTGATGTCGTCCGTCGCCGGACTCGTCGGAGCCCCCATGATGGAGGCGTACGCCGCCACCAAGGCCGCGCAGATCTCCCTCGTCCGCAGCCTCGGGGTCGGTTGGGCCCGGCAGGGAATCCGGGTCAACGCCCTGTGCCCCGGCTGGACTCGCACGGACATGACCGAGTTCGCCAGCGAGGCGGAGCCGGTGTCGGACTGGCTCACCAGCCATGTCCCGCTGGGGCGTTGGGCCACCGCGGACGAGGTCGTCGGTGCCGCGCTGTTCCTCGCCTCCCCCGCCTCCTCCTTCGTCACCGGACACGCCCTCGTCGTGGACGGCGGACTCGCCGTACCGGACAGCGGCCTGGCCGGCCACCCCAAGCCGGCCTCTCCCTTCACCGCGGCATGAACACCCCGCCGCTCCACAGCAGTTCCGGCCCCTGGCACTCCACCGCCGTCATCGCCGGGATCGGCGCCTGCCTCCCGCAGCGCGTCGTCGACAACGACACGGTCATCGGGCGGGGCGCCCTGCGCACCGATGACACCTGGATCCGCGAGCGCACCGGCATCGCCCGCCGTCGCCACGCCGAGCCCGGCACCAGCACCGGTGATCTGGCCGTGGGGGCCGGGCGGGCCGCGCTCGCGTCCGCCGGGGAGCACCGTCCCGACATGCTGCTGCTGGCCACCACCACCCCCGACCACCCCTGCCCCGCCACCGCACCCGCCGTCGCCCACCGGCTGGGCCTCGGCACCATCGCCGCCTTCGACCTCGCGGCCGTCTGCTCAGGCTTCCTGTACGCGCTGGTCACGGCCACGGCACTGGTCCGCGCCGACGTCTGCTCCACCGTCTTGGTGATCGGCGCCGACACCTACACGACCATCGTCGATCCCACCGACCGCGAGACCGCGCCGATCTTCGGTGACGGCGCCGGCGCGGTTGTGCTGCGCCCCGGCACCCGGGACGATCCCGGTGCCGTGATCGCCGCCGACCTCGGCGCCGACGGCAGCGGCAGCGAGCTGATCACCATCCCGCACGGCGGCTCCCGCCATCCACAGCACCTGCCGCCCGCCGTCCCCGACGCACACCACTTCCGGATGCAGGGCCGCGCGGTCTACGCGCACGCGGTACGCCGTATGACCCAGTCCGCCGACTCCGTGCTCCGGCAGGCCGGCTGGGCACCGGACACCGTCCGTGCCTTCGTCGGCCACCAGGCCAACCAGCGCATCCTGGACTCCGTCGCCGAGCGCCTGGGCATCGCGCCCGCCCGCCGCTTCGGCAACATCCGCGAACTCGGCAACACCGCGGCCGCGTCGATCCCGCTCGTCCTCGCCGACCCCACCGTGCACCGCAGGGTCGGGCCCGGCGCGCGCTCGCTGCTGACCGCCTTCGGCGGCGGGCTGACCTGGGCCTCCGTGGCCCTGAACTGGCCCGGCGCCGTCCCCCACAGGGCAACACCGGCCACCGGACATCTTTCAAGGAGCCAGCCGTGGACCGCGTCTACGACCACCTCGTGACCCTCCTCAGCGACAAGTTCGAAGTCGACCCCGCCCGCATCGGACCCGACGCCACCCTCGGCGACCTGGAGCTGGACTCCCTGGCCGTGGTCGAGCTCTACGTCACCCTCCAGGAGGAGTGGCAGGTCCCGCTCGACGACTCCGAAGCCTCCGCCGGCCTCACCGTCACCGACGTGGCCCGCTCGGTGACCGCGCTCCTCGGCGAACCGGCACCGGGACCCGAGGCCGCCCAGTGAACGACGAGGTCGCCGTCACCGGCATCGGCCTTGTGACACCCGGCGGCATCGGCACCCGGGCGACCTGGGAAGCGGTGTGCGCGGGTCGGCCGGCCGCGCGCACCGACCCCGCCCTGAGCGGCGGACCGGTCACCCTGTCCTGCCGCGTACCGCCGCTGCCGCCGGGGCCGGGCCGTCTGTGGCGCTTCGACCGCGGCACCCGTTTCCTGCTGACCGCGGCCCGGGAAGCCCTCGACTCGGCCCGGCTGGACCCGGCCGACTGGGATCCCACCCGTGTGGCCGTGGTCATCGGCACCGCGGCGGGCGGTATCGACACCCTGGAAACCCAGCACCGCAAACTCCTGACCACCGGTCACAGCGCCCTGTCCCCGCTCACCATGCCCGCCTTCCTGCCCAACATGACCGCCGGCCACCTCACCCTGGACCTCGGCGTCACCGGCCCCTCCCTCCAGACCTCCACCGCCTGCGCCTCCGGGGCCACGGCCCTGATCACCGCCTGCCTCCTCCTGACGGCCGGTGCCTGCGACATCGCCGTCGCGGGCGGCACCGACGCGATGGTCACCCCGCTGTGCGGCGCCGCCTTCGCCAAGATGGGCGCGCTCTCCCGGCGCGGCGACGAGCCCGCCCGCGCCTCACGCCCCTTCGACAAGGACCGCGACGGATTCGTCCTCGGCGAGGGGTGCGGCGTGCTCGTCCTGGAACGCAGGCACCACGCCGCCGCACGCGCCGCCCGGAGCCTGGCCCTCCTCGCCGGCCACGGCACCACCAGCGACGCCCACCACCCGACGGCCCCGCGCCCCGACGGCGAGGGGCTGCGCAGAGCGGCCCTGACGGCCCTGGCACAGGCAGGAGCCGACGTGGCCGACGTCGACCACGTCAACGCCCATGGCACCAGCACCCCGCTCAACGACACGGTGGAAGCCGCGGTGATCCGGAACCTCTATCCCCGGCTGCCGCCGTCCGTCACCTCGGCCAAAGGAGCCCTCGGCCACACCATGGGAGCCGCCGGCGCCATCGAGGCCGCGCTCACCGTGCTGACCATCGCGCACCGGACCCTGCCGCCCACGGCGAACTTCGCCGTGCCCGACGACACCACCGCCGGCATCGACGTCATCACCTCGGTCCCCCGCCACCAGCCCGTCCGACTCGCCCTCAGCCACTCCCTGGGGTTCGGCGGACACAACACCGTGCTGGCGTTCACCTCCGCCTGACGCCACGGCAGCCGGCCCGTCGGCAGGTCGGCCCGTCGGCGGACGGGTTCTAGGACAGGTCGTCGATCCTGCTGCGCACCTTGCTCACGATCGTGGCCGGGAGGGTCGCATAGCCCTCGAAGCTCAGATCCTGCTGGCCCGTCGTGCCGGCGATGTACGTCAGGAACGCCTTGGTGGCGGACCACGTCGCCGGCTTGTTGCCCTTGTCGCAGACGATCTCGTACGTGACCATGTCGATCGGGTAGGCGCCCGCGGCCTTCGTCGCGTAGTCCAGCTTCAGCACGAGGTCGCCGTCGCCCGTGACGGTGGAAGCGGCGATCGCCTTGGAAGCGGTGAGGACGTTGGCGTCGACGGGAGCGGTGGCCCCGCTGGCGATCGCGACCGTGGGCACGTCACGGGCGAGCGCGTACGTCAGCTCGACGTAGCCGATCGCCCCCTCGGTCTTCTTCACCTGGCCGACGATGCCCGAGGAGCCCTTGGCGGCCTGGCCGCCCTTGGCCTTCCAGACCTTGTCGTGCCCGTACGACCAGTCGCCCGGTGCGGCGGCGCTCAGGTAGGAGGTGAAGTTGTCGGTCGTACCGGAGGAGTCGGAGCGGTGCGCCGTCCGGATCGGTGTCGAGGGCAGCGTGGCACCGGGGTTGAGCTTCGCGATCGCCGGATCGTTCCACGTGGTGATCCGCGCGTCGAAGATCTTGGCCAGCGTGGGCGCGTCCAGGATCAGTCTGCTGACGCCCGGCAGGTTGAAGGCGAGGGCGATCGGGCCGCCGACCATCGGCAGATGGACGGCCCGGCCGCCGTCGGTGCAGACGCTCTTGGACTGGGTGATCTGGGCGGCGTTCAGTGCGGAGTCGGAACCCGCGAAGGACGTCCTGCCCTTCAGGAAGTCCTTCTGGCCGGCCCCGGAACCGTTGCCCTCGTAGCGGATCCGGACGCCGGGACAGGCCCGGGTGAAGTTCCTGATCCACACCTTCATCGCGAACTCCTGCGCGGTCGAACCGGAGGCCGCCACGCTGGCCGCCTTGCCGCAGGAGACAGCGGTGCCGGTGCCGGCGGGCGAGGCGGCCGGGGACGAGGGGCCGGCGGGCCGGGAGCTGCCGCCCGAGCCGCAGGCCGTCAGCAGGAGGGCGCCGGATACCAGCGCCGCACCGACCGCCGGGCCGCGCAGCCCGTTCTTCGGCTGAAGCATCACTCTTCGGCTCTCCTCACTGTCGGCCTCCCGGGACAGCCCCGCGGCTGCGCAGGGCAACCATAAGCAATCATTCGATCACATTCAGTGAAGACCTTGCCGTCGCGGTCGTCTTCGCCGCAGCGCCGCCGTCGTCACGGCGAGCGCGCCCAGCACCGCCAGTACGGCGGCGGGCGCGAGGACCGTCCACGGGGCGCGCTCGGCGTACGGCTGGTTCTCGGCGAGCAGGTGGCCCCATTCGGGGGACGGCGGCTGGGCGCCGAGGCCGAGGAAGCCGAGCGAGGCGAGGGCGAGGGCGGTGCCGGGCAGCCGCAGCAGGGCGTGCCGGGTGACGGCCGGGACGACGGCCGGCAGGAGTTCGCGGCGCAGCAGATACCAGCGGCCGGCGCCGAGGGCGCGGGTGG
This sequence comes from Streptomyces alanosinicus, assembly GCF_014650595.1. Taxonomy (GTDB): domain Bacteria; phylum Actinomycetota; class Actinomycetes; order Streptomycetales; family Streptomycetaceae; genus Streptomyces; species Streptomyces alanosinicus. The sequence goes on along the minus strand of NZ_BMVG01000009.1, from coordinate 118,737 downwards.
CGGTGAGGTGCAGGGCCGCGCGTTCCTGCCGGAGCAGCGCGGAGGTGTGGGTGGCCAGCGGCGCCCAGGCCACGGCCGCGACGGCGAGTGCGGGGGTGACCGGGCCGCCGCCCGCGACGGCGGTGACGATGAGCGCGGCGAGCACCGGTGGTACGGCGTTGACGGTGTCGGCGAGCGGCCCGGACAGCCGGGGCAGCAGGCCGAGCAGCAGCCCGGCGAGGAGCGTGGCGGCGCTGATGGCGAGGGCGAGCAGCAGGGTGTCGAGGGCGCCGTGGGCGACGCGGGCGAGCAGGTCGCGGCCGAGTGCGTCGGTGCCGAACGGATGGGTGAGGCCGGGGCGTCGGAGGCGGGCGCGGGTGTCCACGGCGAGCGGGTCGCGGGGCAGTCCGGCGCCGAGGACGGCCAGCAGGACGGCGGCGAGGACGAGGGGTGTCGTACGCCGTGCGGGCACGGCCGGCCGGTGCAGGGCGGGCAGGGCGCCGTCCCGCAGCGCGGGCCCGGTGAGCCGCCGTACACCGAGCCGGGCTGCGCCCGCGGCCAGGGCCGCGAGGAGCACCAGGGCGAGGGTGCCGGCCTGGAGGACGGGCAGGTCCTGGGCGAGGGCGGCCTGCAGGGTGGTGCGGCCGAGGCCGGGGATGTCGAAGATCTGCTCGACGGCGACGGCGCCGCCGGTCATGCCGACGACGAACAGCGCGGTGTTGGGCAGCAGTCCGGGCAGACAGCGCCGTACGGCCTGCCGGGCGATGGTCCGCGCGGGCAGTCCGCGGGCCGTGGCGGCCCGCACCCAGGGTTCGGCGAAGGCGCCGGGCAGCTGGTCGTCGAGGAGTCGGCCGAGGACGGCGCCGGCGGGCAGGCCGAGGGCGAGGGCGGGCAGCACGGTGTACTGCGGCCCGTACCAGCCGAGGGCGGGCAGCCAGCCGAGCTGGACGCCGATGACGGTGGCGAGGACGGAGGCGGTGAGGAACTCCGGGAGAGTCGCGAGCATCGCGGAGCCGGTGCCGCCGGGCCGGTCCCGGCCGCCGCGGCGCAGGGTGCGGCCGCACACCGCGGCGGCCGTGCAGCCCGCGAAGAACAGGGCGACCGCCATCAGCAGCAGGGAGGCGCCGAGCGCCTGGAGGACGACCGGCCCGACGTCGGCACCGGACATCCAGGACCGCCCGGCGTCCCCGCGGGCCAGCCCGCCGAGCCAGCGCCCGAGCAGCACCGATGGACCGTCGTCCAGGCCGAGTTGACTGCGGATGTCGGCGAGCACCTCGGGGTCCGGGTCGCGGTCCTGGGCGCGGGCCTTGAGGACGGTGAGCGCGGGATCGGTGTGCGCGAGCCAGGGCAGCAGTCCGATCCCGCACACCAGGGCACCGGCGAGCGAGCCTCGCCACAGCAGGGTGCGCATCGCTCAGCGCCGGGTGCCGGTGCCGATGAGGGTGCGCTCGTACGGGTCGAGGAGCACCCCCTTGACCGCGCTGCCGACGCCGGTGATGACGCGCTGGTGGACCAGCGGTACGACGGTGTCGGTGCCGAGGATCGCCGCTTCGGCGCGCAGTGCCGCGGTCCGCCGCTCGGCGGGGTCGGCGGTGCGCTCGGCGGCGGCCACGGCCCGGTCGACGCCGCGGTCGCACAGCAGGGCCAGGTTGTAGCCGCCCGCGCAGGTGTAGTCGCCGGCGAGGACGGCGACGGGATCGCCGGTGTCGACGAGGCTGTTGCGGGCGAGCACGAAGGCGTCGAACTTCCCGGCGAGGGCGTCGCTCTCCAGCCGCGAGTACTCGCGCACGACGAGCTTCACCCGGAAGCCGGCCTTCTCCAACTGCTGCTTCAACACCTGGGCGACTTCGGGGAGTTCGGGCCGGTTGTCGTACGTGGCGAGGGTGACGTCGGTCCCGTCGGCGCGCTTCGCCGCGGCCCTGCCCTCGGGCCGGCGGTGCCTGCCCTCGGCCCAGGTGACGGCGGGCCCGTAGATCCCGGCCCCGCGGTCCGCGTGCCCCTCGTAGACGCCCCGGGCGAGGCCGGAGGTGTCGACGGCGGCGCGGGCGGCGGAGCGCAGCCCGGCGTCGCGGAACGGCCCGGAGCGGGAGTTGAGCAGCAGACTGGTCGTGCGCGCGGTCGCGGTCTCGCGGCGCGTGCCCGCGTCCAGGGTGGCGGCCTGGGCGACCGGCACCGCCTCGGCGATGTCGGTGTCCCCGCCGCGCAGGGCGTTGGTGCGGGCGGTGCCGTCGGCGATGAAGCGGACGTCGATGCCGGCGGCCTCGGCGCGCCCGCCCCAGTAGGCGTCGTACCGGTCGAGGGTCGCGGACGAGGTCCCGTTCACCTGCTTCAGCACGAAGGGCCCGGTGCCGCTGCCGGCCGGGTCGGTGGCGCCCTGGCGGGCGTACGCCTTGGCGGAGAGCACGGCGAGGGCCGGGCTGGAGAGCCGGAGCGGCAGGATGGGGTCGGGCCGGCCGGTGGTGATCCGCACCCGGTGCCGGTCCACCGCCTTGGCGGTCAGCTCGACGCCGGACAGGGCGGCGGGGGCCGGCTTGGCCCGGGCGGCCCGCGCGAGCGAGGTGGCGACGGCCTGCGCGGTGACGTCGGTCCCGTCGTGGAAGCCGGCCTCGCGCAGCGTGAACAGCCAGCTGCGGGCGCCCTCCTTGCGCCAGGAGGAGGCGAGGGCGGGCGCCGCGGCGCCGTTGCCGTCGAGGGCCGTCAGCGACTCGGTGACGCCGAGCCGGCTGAGGATGGTGCCGTCGGCGCCGTACGGGGAGAGCCGCTCGGCGGGCGGGAAGGCGAGCGCGACCCGCAGCCGGGCGGCTCCGCCGGCGCCGGCTCCACGGTCGCGGTCCGCGCCGGAGGCGAAGCAGCCCGCCAGCACGGGGGTGAGCAGAAGGGCGGCGAGCAGCCGGGGGTGGCGCAGGGGGCGCGGGAGAGACATGGTCCTCGGTTCAGGTCGGGCCGACGAAGTCAGCCAAACATTACATGACAATCATTTTCATCTTCATCGACCGCCCCACCCCGCCCCCATGGGCAGCTCGAAGTGCACGATCCCCTGACCGGCACCCCGCCCCTCACGCTCATCGAGCACGACCTTCCCGAGCGACCGCCAGAACGCCTCGGCGCCGGGCACCGCCGGATCGGTGTGCAGATAGACGGCCCGGTACCCGCCGTCGGCGACGGCGAACTCCACGAGCCGCTCGACCAGTTCCCGCGCGATCCCCTGCCGTCGGCACTCGGGCCGCACATACACCCGGCGCACCTGCGCCGTCTCCCCCGACGGGTACCGCTCGGCCAGCTCGCGCGGATTCGGCGGCCACCGCGGCCCCCGCGCGTCGAGCGCCCCGGTCCCGACAACCTCCCCGGCCCCGTCGACGGCCACGAGCAACGTGTGCCGGGCGGGGTCGAGATAGGCCCGGCGCGGATCCACGATGTCCGCGTGCCAGCGGGGCACATATCCGATACCGAAGTCCCGGTAGACGATGTCGAGCATCACGGACCGAGCACCATCGAGGTCGGCAAGGGCCGCTGGCCTGATGCAGTGATTACGCACTTGCACATCATATGCATCAAGCGGAAAGAATGATCACCGCGCCCACTCACCGCACGCACGACAGAGCCGGGCGGCTTCTCGCCGCACACAGGTGGCGTAGAAACCCACGAAGCCCCACATCGCGCCGGTGACCGGGAAGTTGGCGAACAGGGCCGGGATGAAGAAGAAGCCGTGGGCGGCGATCGCGGCCATGGTGGTGAACGAGGTCGTGGTCGTACGACTGCGGCTGCCCGGCGACCTTGGTCGTCGCTTCCTTTCCGCCGACCTTGGGCCCGCCCGGTGGCCTGCCGTTCGTCCCGGGCCCGGTCCAGGTCAGGCGGCCCGGCGGGCCCGGCTGTGGTGGGCACGCACGAGGTCGGCGTAGCGGTGTCCGCTGCCCTTGATCGCGCGCATCTGGGTGCGGTAGTCGACGTGGACCAGGCCGAAGCGCTTGTCGTAGCCGTACGCCCACTCGAAGTTGTCCAGCAGGGACCAGGCGAAGTAGCCGGCCAGCGGGGCTCCCCTGCGGGCGGCCGAGGCGCAGGCGGCCAGGTGCGTCTCCAGGTACTCCTGGCGCTCGGGGTCGTCGATGCTGCCGTCGGGGCGGACCACGTCGGGGAAGGCGGAGCCGTTCTCGGTGACGTAGATCTTCCGGGCGCCGTACTCCTCGGTGAGCCGCAGCAGCAGGGTCTCGATGCCGTCGGCGTCGATCTCCCAGTCCGTGCCGGTACGCAAGACGTCCTCGCGGCGCACCGCGCGGACGTACGGGGCCGGGCCGCCCGGGGCGTCGGCGACGTGGGCCGGGAAGTAGTAGTTCAGGCCGAGCCAGTCCAGCGGGGTGGCGATCGTCGTCAAGTCCCCTGTCCTGAGCGGAAGTTCGACGCCGTAGGTCTCGACCATGTCGGCGGGGAAGCCGCGGCCGTGGACCGGGTCGAGCCACCAGCGGTTGACATGGCCGTCGTGGCGGCGGGCGGCCGCGACGTCCTCGGGACGGTCGGTGGCCGCGTGCACGGTGGAGAGGTTGTTGACGATGCCGACCCGGGCGGCGGGGGCGGCGGCGCGGATCGCCTGGGTGGCGAGGCCGTGGCCGAGCAGCAGATGGCAGGAGGCGCGCACGGCGCCGGTCAGGTCCGTCCGGCCGGGGGCCATCTTGCCCTCCAGATGGCCGATCCAGGCCGAGCAGCTGGGCTCGTTGAGGGTGGCCCAGAGCCGCACGCGGTCGCCGAGCCGGGCGGCGACCGCCGCGGCGTACTCGGCGAGCGCGAAGGCGGTGTCCCGCTCGGGCCAGCCACCGCGGTCCTGCAGCACCTGCGGCAGGTCCCAGTGGTAGAGGGTGACGGACGGGGCGATGCCCGCCGCCGGCAGGGCGTCCACCAACTCGTCGTAGAAGGCCAGGCCCTTGGCGTTGACCGGACCGGTGCCGCCGGGCAGTACCCGCGGCCAGGCGAGGGACATCCGGTAGGCGTTGACACCGAGTTGCCGCATGAGGGCGATGTCCTCGCGCCAGCGGTGGTAGTGGTCGCAGGCGACGTCGCCGGTGTCGCCGTTCGCGGTCTTCCCCGGGGTGTGCGAGAAGGTGTCCCAGATCGAGGGCGTACGGCCGTCCTCGGCGACGGCTCCCTCGACCTGGTACGCCGCGGTGGCCGTGCCCCACAGGAAGTCGTGCGGGAGGGCGGCGAGGTCGATGCGTTCGGACACGGAAGTCCCTTCGGAATGGGGGGTGTCGGTCACTTGACGGCACCCGCCGTCAGACCGGCGACGAGATAGCGCTGCAGCAGCAGGAAGCCGGCCACCACGGGCACGCTGACGACCAGCGAGGCGGCCATGATCTGGTTCCAGTAGACGTCGTAGAGGGTGGAGTAGCCCTGGAGGCCGACGGCGAGGGTGCGGGTGGTGTCGTTGGTCATGACGGATGCGAAGAGCACCTCTCCCCACGCGGTCATGAAGGCGTAGACGGCGACGGCGACGATGCCGGGGATCGCGGCCGGTACGACGATCCGCAGCAGCGCGCCGAGCGGGCCGCAGCCGTCCACCAGCGCGGCCTCGTCCAGGTCGCGCGGCACCGAGGCGAAGTGGCCGATCAGCATCCAGACGGAGAACGGGAGGGAGAAGGTGAGGTACGTCAGGATCAGGCCGCCGCGGGAGCCGAACAGGGCGATTCCGGTGGCGTTGCCGATGTTGACGTAGATCAGGAACAGGGGCAGCAGGAAGAGGATGCCCGGGAACATCTGGGTCGACAACACGGTCACCGTGAAGACACGCCTGCCGCGGAAGTCGTAGCGGCTGACGGCGTACGCCGCGAACACGGCGATCACCACCGAGAGAACCGTTGCCGCGCCCGCCACGATCACCGAGTTCAGGAAGTAGCGGGCGAGCGGCACGGTCGACCAGATGTCGATGTACGGGCGGATCGTCAGCCCGCTGGGCAGCCAGCGGAACGTGCCGGTGACGTCCGCGAGCGGCTTCAGCGAGCTGGAGACCATCAGATACACCGGGATCAGCACGAACCCGGTGAGCAGGGTGAGGAAGATCCGCCGGGACCACAGGAACGAACGCGACGGGACTTTCGCAACACGCCCTAGACATCGGCGGCCCTCCGTCCGCGCGAGGTGAACAGCAGATAGGCGCCCGTCACGACGAGCAGGATGAGCAGCAGCAGGACGGACATCGCGGAGCCGGTGCCGAAGTTCCAGGTGACGAAGGACGCCTGGTAGATGTGGACCGAGATGAGGTCGGCGGCCTCGGGCGCGGACTTGCCGAACAGCACGTACGGCGTGTTGAAGTCGTTGAACGTCCACAGGAAGAGGACCAGGACCAGCACCTGGTTGACCGGGCGCAGGGACGGCAGCGTGATGCGGCGGATCTGCTGCCGCATCCCTGCGCCGTCCAGCGCGGCGGCCTCATACAGCTCCTTCGGGATGTTCTGCAGTCCGGCCGTCACGATGAGGAAGGCGAACGGCCAGCCCTTCCACACCGACACGATCAGCAGGGCGTAGAAGCTGTTGTCGCCGATGAGCCAGAAGGAGGGCTTGCGGGTGAGGTGCAGCTGGTCGTGCAGGACGTGGTTCACCAGGCCGTTGTCGTGCTGGAACATGAACACCCAGGTGATGACGGCCGCGTAGACGGGCAGGGCGTACGGCACCAGGAACAGGGCGCGCAGCAGTCCGCGGCCGCGGAAGGTGTCCTGCATGAAGATCGCGGCGGCGGTGCCGATCAGCCAGCACAGGGCGACCGACAGCAGGGTGAAGCCGACGGGGGCGAGGAAGGAGTGCAGCAGGGCCTTGCCGACGGGGGCGTCGAAGTCCACCGACATCTTGTAGTTGCCGAGGCCGGGCCAGGGGGCGGTGCCCCAGTCGCGGATGTAGAACTGGGTGAGTTCCTTGAAGCTCATCACGATGCCGATGGCCATCGGCACGAGATGGACGAGGAGTTCGAGCAGCAGGGCGGGCAGGAGCAGCAGATACGGCAGCGAGGCGCGGCGGAGCCGTCCGGCGCGGCGGCGGGGTTCGCGCGCCGGCGTACCGGGGGACGCCTCGCGCACCGGCTCCTTGAAGGCGGTGGTCGTCATGTGCTCGCTCACGCCGCCGGCATCTGCTGCTGGGCCTTCTGCAGCTCGGCCCTGACCGAGTCGGTGGTCACCGCGCGTCCGGCGGCGGCGTCGGCGAACAGGTTCTTGACGGCCGTACCGACCGTCGTCTCGAACTGCGACTCGGACGCGACCTGCGGCAGGGCGGCCGCGCTGGCGGCGAGGGTGTTCTTCAGCACCGCGGTGGCGGGGGTGCCGAACGCGGGGTCGCTCTGTGCGGATGTGACCGGCGGGATGGAGCTGTAGGCCTTGTTGAGGATCTTCTGCTCGGCGTCGGAGGTCATGAACTTCACGAACTGCGTGGCGCCGTCGAGGTTGTGGGTGTTCTTGAAGACGGCCATGTTGATGCCCATGACCGCCGAGTCGACCTGGGTGCCGGGGCCGGGCTTTCCGGAGATCACCGGTACCGGTGCGATGCCGTAGGCGTCCGCGCTCATGCCCTGGGACGTGAGGTTGGCGCCGGCGGACTGCCACAGCAGCATCGCCTGCTTGCCCTTGACGAAGTCGCTGACGGACTGGTTCTGCGCGTACTCGGCGTCGCCGGCCGGGATGGTCTTGTCCTTCGCCATCAGGTCGACATAACTCCTGACCGCCTCGACCACCTTGGGGCCCGTGAAGTCGGGCTTGCCGTCGGTGGTGAAGAAGCCGGCGCCGTGCTGCTCGGCGAAGACGAAGACGTGGTGGATGTTCTCCGCGAGGTTCGAACCCTCGGCGCCGAGCGGGGACTTGCCCCCGGCCTCGATCTTCTTGCCGTCGGCGACCAGTTCGTCCCAGGTGGCCGGGGGCTTGGAGATGCCCGCGTCGGCGAAGACCTTCTTGTTGTAGTAGAGGGCGTACGCCATCGAGTACAGCGGGATCGCGGCCGTGTCCTTGCCCGCCGCGCCGGTTTCGGGCTGGAGGACCTGCTTGTCGACGGCGGCACTGGCGCCCTGGTTGGAGGCCCAGTACGTCAGCGTCTTCGGCGAGTCGTCGGACCCGCCGCCGCCGGACGAGCCGCCTCCGCAGGCCGTGGCGGCGAGGACGAGAGAGAGGGTGACGGCACCTGTGGCCGCGGCTCGGATGCTGCGCATGGCTCCTGGTGTCCCTTTCCGGGAGGCGAGAACCCTGAGGCTGCTCACGGGGGTTCACACCCGTTCGCCCCCAGAAGCCCCTCACCGCTTAATTTAGGGCGTGAGTTAAACCCCAAGAGAAACGCTCGTCAAGGGACCCGGCAGCGGCAAACGCTCCGGTTCTGCAACGGTTGTATGTCGACGGGTGTGTGTCGACGGATATATATCGACGGGCCGATGAGCCGGTACGCGCCGGGGCCGGCAGGTGTGTGGGCCCGCGCCGCACGCCGGGTCGGCGCGTGGTGCGGGCCCACGTCCTCGCTACCGGACCGGCGCCGGGCGCGGTGCCGGGGCGTAGCCCGCGGGCCGGGTCGTGAAGGAGCCCCGTCCCTGGGTGCGGCTGCGCAACCGGGTGGCGTAGCCGAACAGTTCGGCCAGCGGCACCGTCGCGGTCAGCACGGCCGCGCCGCCCCGGGTCCGGGAGCCGACGACCCGGCCGCGCCGGGCGGCCAGGTCACCGAGGACCGCGCCGACGGCCACCTCCGGCACGGTGACCGTGACCTCGGCGACCGGTTCCAGCAGGGCCGTCGCGCAGGCGCGCAGGGCCGCGCGGAGCCCGAGCCGGCCGGCGGTGCGGAAGGCCGTGTCGGAGGAGTCCTTCACATGGGTGGAGCCGTCGGTGAGCGTGACCCTCAGTCCGGTCACCGGGTGTCCGGCCAACGGACCCTCGGCGAGCGCGTCCCGGCACCCGGCCTCCACCGCACGCACATACTCCTGCGGCACCCGGCCGCCCACCACGGCGGAGCGGAACTCGAAGCCGGTGACGCCGAGTTCGGGCCCCAGTGGTGCCACGTCGAGCACGACATGGGCGAACTGGCCCGCCCCGCCGTCCTGTTTGACGTGCCGGAACACAAACCCGCTCACGCCCTCGACGACCGTCTCCCGGTGGGCGACCCGTGGCCGGCCCACGCCGACCTCAGGACCCCCGTCGCGGCGGATCTTCTCCACCGCGACCTCCAGATGGAGTTCGCCCATCCCGGACAGCACGGTCTGTCCCGTCTCGGGGTCGGTGCGTACCACCAGCGAGGGGTCCTCCTCGGCCAGCCGCGCCAGCGCCGTCGCCAGCCGGCCCGTATCCGTGGCGCGCCGGGCCTCGACGGCCACGGACACCACGGGCTCGGCGGCCCGCGGCGGCTCCAGGAGCAGTGGGGCGCCGGGGTCGCACAGCGTGGAGCCGGCCCGCGCCGACTTCACACCGGCGAGGGCGACGATGTCCCCGGCGACCGCCCGGTCGAGCTGGACATGCCGGTCCGCCATGACGCGCAGGATGCGCGCGACACGCTCGGTGCGCCCGGTGCCCGGGTCCCACACGGTGTCTCCCTTCTCTATGGTGCCGGCGTACACGCGCACATGGGCCAGCCGCCCGGTGGTGGTCGCGTGCACCTTGAACACCAGCCCCGCGAACGGCGCTTCGGGGTCGGCGGCCCGCTGCTGTCCGGAGCCGTCGTGGACGCCGCGCACGGCGGGCACGTCCAGCGGCGAGGGCAGATAGGCGACGACCGCGTCCAGCAGGGGCTCGATGCCGCGGTTGCGGTAGGCGGAGCCGGCGAGGACGACCACGCCGTCCCCGGTGCGGGTGAGGTCGCGCAGGGTGGCGGCGAGGGTGTCCGCGCAGAGCGTCTCGCGCTCGCAGAACTCCTCCAGGGCGGCCGGATGCAGCTCGGCCACCGTCTCCTCCAGCGCCCGGCGCCGCCGTACCGCCTCCTCCCGCAACTCCTCGGGTACCGGCCCCGCTACGGCCGTGTCCGCGCCGTCGGCCCAGACCAGCGCGCGCATCCGCACCAGGTCGACCACGCCGGTGAACGCGTCCTCGGCGCCGATCGGCAGCTGGACGACGAGCGGCGCCGGGTGCAGCCGCCGGCGGATGGAGTCGACGGCCCGGTCGAGGTCGGCGCCCGCGCGGTCCATCTTGTTGACGAACGCGATCCGCGGCACGCCGTGCCGGTCGGCCTGCCGCCACACCGACTCGCTCTGCGGCTCGACCCCGGCGACGGCGTCGAACACGGCGACCGCCCCGTCGAGGACGCGCAGCGAACGCTCGACCTCGTCGGCGAAGTCGACATGGCCGGGGGTGTCGATGAGGTTGATGCGGTGCTCGTCCCAGGAGCAGCTGACGGCGGCGGCGAAGATGGTGATGCCGCGGTCGCGTTCCTGCGGGTCGAAGTCGGTGACGGTGGTGCCGTCGTGCACCTCGCCCCGCTTGTGGGTGGTGCCCGTCGCATACAGGATCCGCTCGGTGAGGGTGGTCTTGCCCGCGTCGACGTGGGCGAGGATGCCGAGGTTGCGGACGGCGGCGAGGGTGGTGATGTGCGTGCGCACGGCCCAGGGCCTTTCTGGGGATCGGTCTGATGACCGGGGAAAGGGGCGGCGCGATGTCCCGTGCGTCCGTACAGAATGCCGCTCCCCTGCCTGTCGGCGCGGGCCGGTGCGGCAGGGGAGGTCAGCGGGTCGTCACGGGCGTCCGGTGCCGGCCGCGCAGCGGGCACCGGCGGCACCGGGACACGAGGATCACCTCGTACCGGGAACGGGGAGCGATGACAGCGGTGCGTGCGCGCACGGCCGGGCTCCCCTCTGTGATCGGACGACAGGCGCCGCCGTACGGTCGTGGCGGCGCTCGGTACGGCACGACGGTACGGGAGCGGCACGGCGCAGGGCACGTGGTTTTCCGCTGCGTCGGCGCGCGGGACGTGATGTGCGGGTACGTCGGCGAACGGTATGCGCCCACGGATCCCCTCCGGACAGAAGCGGTCACACAGCGCTACCGACCCCGTGAGTCTGCGCACACTCCGGATGTCCGTCACGTAAACGGCGATTAGGGTGACGGGAGTATCGAATGGGGACACAAGCGGCGGAGGCATGGCGGTGTCGGACGACAGGCGGCTCGTCGCCGGGCGCTACCGCCTCACCGAGCGGATCGGCCGTGGCGGCATGGGCACCGTGTGGCGCGCCGAGGACGAGGTGCTCGCCCGCGAGGTCGCTCTGAAGCAGCTGCACGCACAGCCCCACCTGTCCGACGACCAGCTGGCCACCCTCTATGAGCGCACCCGCCGCGAGGCGCGCAGCGCCGCCCGCGTCGTGCACCCCAACGTGGTGGTCGTCCACGACGTGGTGGACGACGCCGGCCGGCCCTGCATCGTCATGGAGTACGTCCCCGCACCCACCCTCGCCGACCTCTTGAAGGACGGCCGGATCCTTCCGCCCGAGGAGGCGGCCCGGATCGGCCTGGGCATGATCGCCGCCCTGCGCGCCGCGCATGCCGCAGGTGTCCTGCATCGCGACATCAAGCCCGGCAACGTGCTGCTGGGCACCGGGGGCAGGGTCGTCCTCACCGACTTCGGCATCGCCCTGACCGCCGGCACGTCGACGCTGACGCAGACGGGGGAGATGATCGGCTCCATCGACTACATGGCCCCCGAACGGGTCCGCGGGCGCACACCCGGACCCGCGTCGGACCTGTGGTCCCTGGGCGCGACGCTGTACCAGGCGGTGACGGGCCGCACACCGTTCCGCCGGGCCACCGCGATGGAGACCGCCTACGCCATCGCCGTCGACCCGCTGGAGTCGGCGCGGCAGGCCGGCCCGCTGTCCTCGCTGGTCGAGGCACTGCTGGCCAAGGAGCCGGAGGCGCGCCCCTCGGCGGAGGAGACGGAGTCGGCGCTGCGGACGGTGGCGGCGGGGGCGTCGACGGCGGCGGTGCCGCGCGCCGCCACAGGGACGAACAGCGACGTCGCACCGGCCGGCAGCGACACGGAGACATCCGCCCAGCCCACGCCCGGACGGCACAGAAACCGCAACCGCCGCCGCAAGTGGCCCGCCCTCGTGTCCGCCGGGGCCATCGCCGCTGCCGCCGCCACGGCCGGGGCGCTGTACACGGCGCAGCGGCACGGCGAGCCTCCCTCCGCCGCCCCGACCTCACCGGCCACTCCCGCGCCCTCGGCCGTCCCCGACGGCTACCACCTGGTCCACGACCAGCGGCTCGGCGTCTCGTTCCCGGTCCCGGACGACTGGAAGGCCGGCCGGCGCACCGGCGACGAGCTGACCTACACCGACCGGTCCGGACTGGCCGGCATCACCATCGGCACGGTGGCCCCGGCCGGGCCGAACCCCCTGGCCCACTTCCGGGACATCGAGGCGAACACCAAGGTCAACTACTCCACGTACCGAAAGCTCCGCATGCAGCAGACCACGTTCCGTGGGCAGCCGGCGGCCGTGTGGGAGTTCACCTTCAAGGGACGCGCCCGCGCCTTCCGGTCGATCGACCTCGGCTACGGCAAGGAGGGCGGCCGGGAGTACGACATCTACCTCTCCGCGCCGGAAGCCCAGTGGGACACCTACCGGCCCGTCTTCGACGCCGTCAGGGACGGATTCACCACCTCCGGCTGACCGCCGGGCCGATGACCGCCAGAACGATGGCCGCCGGACCGGTGACCGCCGGACCGGCGGTTCAGGCGGTCGCGTCGTCGTGTGTCACGGTGACGACGATCTTGCCGACCTGCCCGTTGGCCGCCATGTACCGGTGGGCCTCGACGATGTCGCCGAGGTCGAAGGTGCGGTCGACGACCGGGGTGAAGGAGCCCGAGGCCAGGCCCGCGCCCACGAACGCGACCGCGCGGCGCAGCCGCTCCGGGTCCTTGGTGATCTCGAAGAGCGTGTACGTCCTGCTGGTCAGCGCGGGGTAGGACCGCGCGTTGGGCAGCGGGGTGGGGCGCGGGTCGAGCGCGCCGTAGACGACCAGGGTGCCACCGGGGGCGATGCCGCGGGCGATGGTGTCGACACCGGGGCCGGCGATCGCGTCGAAGGCCAGTCGCACCCCCTCACCGCCGGTGATCTCCTGGACGCGGGCCGGAAGGTCCTCCTCGTCGGTGACGATGACATGGGCCGCGCCGGCGTCCAGCAGAGGCTGCTTCTTGCCGGGGCCGCGCGTGGTGGCGATCGGGATCGCGCCGATGTGGCGGGCCAGCTGGATGGCGGCCAGTCCGACGCTGCTGGAGGCCGCGGTGATCAGGACATGGTCGCCGGGACGCAACCCGCCCGGCTCGACGAGGGCGCCGTAAGCGGTGATGTAGGCCATCCAGACGGCGGCGGCCCGCACCGGGTCGACACCGGCCGGGCGCGGCACGACGGCGGCGGCCGGCACGATGACATGGTCGCCGTAGGTGCCGTACCGGCTCTGCAGGAACGCGGGCACGACCGCGACCGGGTCGCCCTCGGCGAGGCCGTCCACTCCCTCGCCGACGGCCTCGACCACGCCCGCGGCCTCGTAGCCGAGCGTGGAGGGGAAGACCGGCTGTTCGAAGTAGGCACCCTCGCGGTACATGATCTCGGCCCGGTTGAGGCCGATCGCGTCGACGCGGATCCGTACCTCCCCCGCTCCCGGGGCGCCCACCTCCACCTCGCGGAGGGTCAGGACCTCGGGTCCGCCGAGCCGGTCGAACTGTACAAGCCTTGCCATGAGTGGATCCGTCCTAGGAGCAGGGTCAGCCGAAACGCACCGCGTCAGCTCGGCACGCACCTCCACCCTGCCCCAAAGTTCGACACTCGTCAAACTTTGATGACCCTCGAACTATGCGTTCCCCTCCACCGCGGAAGCCGCCACCACGGACGACAACAGTCCGGGGAACCGCCCCTCCATCTCTTCCGCGCGCAGGGCGTTCATCTTGGTCGTCCCGACGTAGTACTGCCGGATCACTCCCGCTTCCCGCAGTACGTTGAAGTGGTGTGTCAAGGTCGATGTGGAGACCGGCGCGTCAAAGGTGCCGCAGCTCTTGTCCTCGTCCGCTCCGGCCAACTGGGTCACCACCATCCGCCGCACCGGATCGACCAGCGCCTCCAGCACCTGCTGCAGCGACACCTCCGACACATCGGGGTGTTCCACGGTCCGGGCAGCGGCACGAGCACGGGCCACGGCGACTCCTTGAGACGATCCGACACGGTCAGCCCATCGTACGACCGCCATCGAATCCCCCCGTCAGCTGCTCATCGGCGATCACCTGCACCACCGACGGCGCCATGAGCGCGACACTGGCCAGGGGCTCGGCCCAGCCCGTCATGCCGAGCACCCTCGCCAGCAGACGTCTCGTGTGCCGCTCCTCCACATGTTTCGCCAACTCCACGAAGGCGCGCACCCGGTGCTGGGGGTCCGGGATCCTCTGGGCCGTCTCTTCCGCACGATCAGGGAGCCCCAGCAGCGTGAGGATCCTCGCCAGCTCGGTCAGGACGCGGGTCTGCTGCTCCTGGAGACGCAGGACGCCGGACAGGTGGTCGATGTCCGCGATCACTTCGAGACAGCGGTCCTGCGCGCCGGCCTCGGCCCAGGAACGGGCGACTCGAAGGAGGGCACCGGCCCGCTGGTACGGTTCGTCGAGTTGCCGCGCGAGCGTGCCGGCCCAGTCGAGATCGCCGACCGCGATGGCCAAACCGAGCAACTCCACCTGGATCTGCGCCCGTTGGGACGCCCGCCCGATCCCGTCCGCCAGCGTCTCGACCTGGCGCCCCAGGCCCTTGGCCCGCTCGGTGTCCCCCATCGCCCTCATGGCGCGAGCGAGGTTGAGCAGAGCACGGCTCTGGTGGCAGACATTGCTGGTGCGGTCCCGCAGACGCGCTTCCGCCATCTCGGCCATGTGCCGGGCGCGATCGACCTGTCCCAGCAGGGCGTCGAGCTGTGCCGTGCCCACCATGGCTTCGATCTGCTCCTGCGGGTCGGCCAGCGTCCGGCTGATGTCGTCCGCCCGTGCCCTGAGTGTGTAGGCGCGGTCGTGTACGCCGTCCACGGCGTGCTTCCGGGCCAGTTCGAGGAGCATATGGAGCCGCCGGACGGGCGTACGGATCTTCCCGGCGACGGCCTCCGCAAGCTCGGGCTCGCCCATGTCCTCCGCCGCGACCCGCACGAGGGAGACGAGTTCCCCTTCCTTGACAGAGGAGTCCCCCACCCGGGACAACTCCTCGACACATTCCGGAACACTCATGACTCCACATCGGACGAGCCGCACCAGCGCCCACATACGCCGGTCCGGGACGGAAATGCCCTGCGCCAGGAGTCTGGCGAGTCCGTGATCCCCCGCAGCCGCCACCGCCGCGACGACCGAGGCCAGAGCCGACGCCCGTTCGGCGGAAGTCGCCAGCCCCTGCGCCAGTCTCGCGGCGCTCTGCGCCAGGTCCTTGGCGTGCTCCCGCTGCCCGGCGCGCGCCGCCGTACGCGCCAGGGCCGCCAACACCTTGGCGCGGGAGGCCGGTTGAGGCAGGACATGGGCGATGGCCTCGGCTTCGGCCAACAGCGCCGCTCCTTGAGCGCGATCTTCTTCGACTGTGGCAGCCAGTGCCAGATTGCTCAGCGTCCGTGCTCTCTGGAACGGGTCAGGGATCATGCGCACGAGGTTGAGGGCGCGGTCGTACTCGCCCAGGTACGCGAGGGATCCGGCCACGCTTCCGATCGCGGCCGCCCTGTGCATCGGTTTGGTGACCTTCAGTGCTCCCCGCTCGGCCCGCTCGACGAGCCGTCGGGCACGCGCCGGTTCGCCTGCGGCCACCGCTGCCCGCACCACATCCGACAGCGCGCTGACCTGCTGCCGCGGATCCTCCACAAGCAGGGCGACGTCCTCGGCCCCGGCCACGTCACCGGCCGCACACATCGCTTTGGCCACATCGGCCAGGGCACGGGCCCGTACGCCCGCTTGACCTGCCGTCTCCGCGAGGGCGCGGGCCCGGCCCAGGTCTCCGGCGACGAGGAGCGTCTCCAACAGCGCCAGGAGGGACCGGTTGTACCGGTCCGGCACGACGATGCCGTTCAGCACGGCTTCCGCCCGTTCCGGTGCGCCCAGGGCCGCCCACAGACCCGGCAGAGCGATCGGAATGTTGTCGTTCCTCGCCGTCAGCTCGTCGCGGTGCACGGCCAGCCGGGCCATGGCGAGCAGATCCGGGTCCTCCCGTCCGAGGATCAGCTCCTGCGCGGCCTTGACCTCGATGAAGGCGGCGCCGTCGCCGCCCGTCACCTGGAGCATCCGGTCGTGGCGCGTGGCGTCCGTGGCATTGGCGATCACCCGCGGCAGATCGTCCGCGACCCGCAGGGCACGGAAGTAACCGTGCAGCAGATACTCCGGAGTACCGGCCGGCCAGCCTTCGTCCCGGTAGCCCTGCGCCCACTGGTGGAGCCGCTCGCGATGGCCGGCCACGCCCTTGCCGCCCAGCATGTGCAGGGCCTTGCTGCGCAGTTCGTGGTGGCCGAGGACGTACACCTCTTCCTTGGTCCACGGGCTCAGCAGTGAGGCGAAGGTCCGGCCGGAGACCGTACGGATGTGACGCCCGACGGTGTAGGCGGACGCACCCGTGAGTTCGGCCAGGTCCCGTTCGCTCAGGCCGCCGTCCGCGGCGGCGATGAGGCCGAGAATCTCCCGTTCCAGACCGGGCGCGTCCGCCAGCCGCTGAAGTTCCCGTTCCGCGTCGGCCCTGACCGCCTCGGCATGGGGTGACACCGAGAGATCCCGTACGACACACGGATCGCGCAGCGGGTGGTCGTCCGGCACGTCGGTGGGAATCGGCGGGTGGGGCCGGCTGGCGACGATGACGCGGAGCCCTGCCTGGGGGTGTGCGGGGAGCAGGGCCGCGATGCTGTAGGACTCCGGTCCGGCGGTGACTCCCTGGTCCTCGTCCAGTCCGTCGACGACCAGCACGAGGCGCGCGGCGTTCTCCCGGCACACGTGAGCCGCCTCGTCGATCAGGCTGAGCAGATGTCCCTCGCGTGTGGCGTCGGTGACCTGGGTGGGCATGGGCTGGCCGAGGAAGGCCGCCAGCTGCTCCATCACCACGTCGCAGAAGCCGATGCGGTCATTCTGGCCGGCGAACCGGCCGGTGATGAAGAAGGGGACGAGATGCACGCCCTCCGGCGGGTGCAGGGCGAACCACGACAGCAGTGCCGACTTGCCCGCCCACACCGGTCCCCGGAGCCACAGATAGGGGCTCCCGTCCGGCTCGGTGCAGAAGGCGGCCAGCGCGGCCAGCTCCTCGGTTCGCTCCCGCAGGTGCGGCGGTGCGATACGCCGGATCTGTTCCCGGTACCCGGTCCGGGCCACGGCGGCGGGGGCGGTCACATGGACGCCGCCCTCCACCATCAGGGCGCCGGAGACCGCCACGCCACCGACGGCCCGGGCGTGCCCCGTCCCGGTCGCCCCCACATCCGTGCGCCGCCCCCACGTGGATCCCTTGCCGGCCAACAGCACCATCCTCGGCTTCACTTGCAGGACTCGGCCACCGACCGCCGCACCGCGGTGACCCTTTCATGAACGCTGGTGTTCAGAGTCGGCGGATGCCGCTGGTGGCTTCGCCGTCATCGCGGGCTTCGGCGGTACCGGAGCGTGACACCTCGATCGTCTCGGTGCCGTTCGCGACCGAGACGGCCGCTCCGGACACGGCCGACCCGGACCCCGCCGCCGTCGCCGCCCCCGTGCCGCTCACCCGGATGCTCCGCCTTCCGGACATCGCCGGCACGGCTGCCGCCCCGACTGCGACGCCGAGTCCCACGACGGCGACCAGAGCCGAGACCAGAGTCGCGATGTGGTCCGCTCGCCGCGAACCCACGACGGCGAAGGCGATCGCGAGGATGCCCGTCGCCGCACCGGTGACCAGGAGAACAGCACGCCGTGCGCTCATCGGAACAGTATCGAGCAGCCCCCCGCCCGCCCGGGGCCGAATCGGCGAATCGGGAAGGCCGGAAGACTCCCCTGCCTGGGGGATGCCGTACCGCCGATCGGCGGGGGCGCACCGGACACCAGCCGGATGGGCGAGCGAACACGGGCCGCCGATTCTGGAGACCTGACATGCTGCACTCGGCGCGGGATTTTCCGGTGAACCGGTACTGAAAGAAAGCTCAACGAATTTGCTGCCCACCATTCTTGCCGCCGCGGTGATGGCCCTCGTCCGTTCGCTTGCCGCGCTCCGGCTCCAGCGCTGGCACCTCGGCGCCCCTGCGGCCATGGTGCTGGCCGGAATCCTGGTCGGACTCGGTGTGGAGAATTCGGTCGTTGCCGTGCTGAACACGGAAGTGGCCCAGCACGCCGCCGAGATCATCCTCGCTTTCCTGTTGTTCGTCGATGCCACGGAGGTGCGCGGCGGCAGGCTGTGGGGCAATTCGCCCCGGCTCGTCACACGGATGCTGCTCGTCGCTCTCCCCTTGAGCCTCGGCACGGCGATGCTCGTGGGCAAGCTGGCCTTCCCGGGGCTGTCCTGGGCCATGATGCTGGTCCTCGCGTGCGTCGTCGTGCCGATCGACTTCGCACCCAGCGAGCAGGTCGTACGCGATCGCCGTCTGCCGGCCCGGGTGAGAAGCGTGCTGAACGTCGAGAGCGGCTACAACGACGGCATCGTCTCGCCCCTCTTCCTGTTCGCGCTTCTGCTGGCCGGCGGCAGTTCCACCGTCCATACGCCGCTGGACGCCCTTGCGACAGCCGCCGCCCAGGCCTCGAAGGCCGTACTCGCGGGGCTGGTGATCGGCAGCCTCGTCGGCTGGCTGCTGCACCAGGCCGGCAGAGCCGGATGGACGACCGAGCAGTCCCGCCGGATCTCGGTGGTGCTGACGCCCTTGATCGCCTACACGGCGGGGGTGGAGATCGGCGGCAACGGCTTCGTGACGTCCTTCGTGTGCGGAATCGCCTTCCGCTACGTCCACCGCGTCCTTGTCGCTCGCAGGATCCGCGGCGCGAACGCACCGCGGCCGGCCGGCGGTTCGAGCACGGTGTCCCGGGACTTCGGTCTGCTGGAGGACGCCACCGCCCTGATGACCATGTGGTTCGTGGTCGGCATCGCGGCCGTGGTGACCTTCTCGACCGGGGTGAGCCGACAGGCCGTGCTGTTCTGCCTCGCGGCCCTCACGGTCATCCGGATCGTTCCGGTTCTGGTGTCGCTCGTCGGTTCGCCGCTCGCCCGCCGGGACCGGCTGCTGCTCGGCCTGCTCGGCCCGCGGGGCACGACGACCATCGTGTTCGGCCTGATCGCCTTCAACGGCCTGCCGGACGGCGTTCCCGCCGACACGGTCCTGCTGGCCACCGTGCTCTGCGTACTGGGAAGTGTGCTGTTCCATGGCATGGGTTCGGATCTCATGATCAGGCGGCTCCTGCCCCCGCCGGTCGGCGGGGGTGAACCAGCCGACCAGGGGATGGACAAGGCGCAAGAGAATGCAAAATGATCCTTCAGGAAAATTGTCGACTCACCCACGTAACCGGTGTGCGCCCCCGGGAGTCGAATTTCGTCATTTTCGCGGACCCTGTGAACCGGCGAACCAGCAGGCCAGGGGCCTTGTTTAAATGTTCCGCACCCTACGGAAGCGGCAATTTATCGCCAACGGGTGAGCATCGTCACACCCCGCCGATAAACCGGCGCCGTATCCCCCTCGTCAGGCAGGTCAAGAACTTCTGATCATTGCTTCGCACACCGTCGGCGAAGCTCGGAAAGGATTCTTCTTGACCACCACTCAAGCCCCGATATCCAAGCGGCGCCCGGCTCGGCGTCGGGCGGACATGGCTGTGTTGGGAGGTGTGCGGCCGCCACTGACGGCCCTGCCGGTCCTGTTGGCGCTCGTCGCGGGCCTGACGCTGTTCGCCGTCGGGAGCGATGCCGAACGGGGCGTTCCCGAGGCCGTCCTCGGCTCCCAGCAGCACATCGCCGAGGACGGGGCGGTCGCGCTGCAGGCCGCCGTCGACGAGAGCGTCTCCGATCTGCGGGGCGCGGCCGCGGACTTCGCCGGCTCCACGTCCGTACCGGCGGACAGGATGCTGACCCTCCTCGACCGGTCCTACCGCAAGTGGCGCGGTACCGCCGTCGTCGACCTGTCCACCGGGCGACTGCTCGCCGCGCGGGGCGAGGACGTACCGCTCGGGCAGGTGGACCTTCGTGGACTGCCGGCGAACCCGCCGCCGAGGCTGGTGCGGGACGGCTCGGGCGTCACCCGGCTGCTGGTCTTCTCGACGCTGTCGCAAGGCGGCAGACAGGAGCTGCTCGTCGCTTCCCAGAGCCTGAAGGTGCCGGGCATCACCGTCGGTGGGAATCACACGCTCACCGTCGTGGACCGGGACGGGTCGACCCTCATCGCGGCTGGGCCGCGCTCCGGCACTGATCAAACAAGGGCGCTGGCCGGCGACGCCGTCCGCGAGGCGCAGGGCAAGGGACCGTCGGACACCGCCGCCGGCGGCTTCGACGGTCCGAGCGGCAGCCTCGTCGGGGCAGCGCAGGGCAACACCCGTACCGCCGTCGGGTACGCCGCGGTGGCCCGGGGGCTCGCCACGAAGGAGAGTCCGAGCAGCGCACTGGGCCTGACGGTCGTCACGACGGTGCTGACCGAGCGTCATGCGGCCGGGACCGGTGACCTTCGCCTCGCCCTCCTCGCCGCGGCCGTGCTGCTGGCCCTCGCGGCCGGGGTCACGCTCGTCCTCCATATGGTGGTGCAGCGGCCTCTGCTGCGGTTGCGTCGCGAAACGCAAAGGCTCGGCCGGGGCGACCTCACGGCGCCCGTCCGCGTGGCCCGCTTCGGGGAACCCGCTCGGGCCGGTGCCGCGCTGGAGGCACTGCGCCGCCAACTCCTGGGGAGTGGTGGGCAGTCGAAGGAAACGGTCGAGCAGCCACCGGCCGGGAGCCGCGGTCTGCCCGGGACCCGTAAGAGCCGGCGCCGGCTCGGACTGCGCACCGTCCTGGTGGTCTGCGCGTTCGCCCTGCTGGCCTGGCCCGTGTCGATGCTGCTGGCGCTCGGCAGCACCTGGCCGCACACCGCCACGGTCGTACCGCGACTGATCTCCGACGACCAGCGCCGGCGCACCGAGACGACGGCGGACCGCGTGCGCAGGGGGATCAACGACGGATACGCGGATCTCACCCATCTCGCCACCGTGCTCGACGCTTCCCGGCCGAAGGAGACACGCAAGGCTCTGAGCAGTTCCCTTGAGCAGCACGGCCGCTATCGGTCCCTGTACGTCGTCGACGGCGCCGGCGAGGTCCTCGTCGGCGCCGGGGACGAGCCCCGTACCCCGAAGAAGGTCCGTATCAAGCCGGGGGTCATGCAGACGAACACCTCCGGCAAGGAACCGGTGATCGCCGCCGTGGCCGCTCAGCCGGCCAGGGGCGCGCCGGCGAGGTCCGGACGCCGCTATGTCGTGGGCGAGCTGAAGGTGCAGTACCTGGTCGGCATCCTCACCCGGCCCGGTCTCGGCTCGGTGTGGCTGGTGGACTCCGCGCAGCGGGTCATCGCGTCCAACAAGGGGTTCGTCGCCTTCGGGCGGGTCCCGGACGGCCGGCTGCGGGCACACATGGAGGCCGCGCGCACGGCCAAGGGCTCCGCCGAGCTGCTGCTCGGCTGGCGGAATCCGGCGGTCGCCGCCGTGGCGCCGTTCAACGAGAACCTGGGTGTCGCGAGCGCACTCGGCTGGCGGGTCGCCTCGATCAGACCGGTGTTCTGGATCGGGCTGCCCGAGTACGAGGCACAGCGGCGGATCATGCTCGTGGGTCTGCTGGGGCTGACGACGGGCGCCCTCTGCCTCGGCTGGCTGCACCTGGTCGTCGTACGTCCGCTGCGTGACGTCACCCAGCGCGCCGAGGAGTTGGCGGCCGGGGACCGCAGAACGGTGCTCTACCCGCGCTACCACGACGAGGTGGGATCCGTCGCCCGCGGCCTCGAACTGATCAGACAGCGGCTCCCCCGCGCCGCCGCACCGCCCGCGCCCGGTTCCCCGGACCGGCCGCCCGCCTCCTCCACACCCCCCTCCGGCCCCGGTCCCAGGAGCTGACCCGCCGTGCTCTTCCTGTACTGCGTCCTTGTGACGTGCTGCGCCGGCCTGCTCGTCGCAGGCGTCGTCGAACAGCGCCGCCATGACGCGAATCTCGCCGACATACCCACCCGGGTGCTGGTCAACGGCATTCGTGGCAAGTCCTCCATCACCCGGCTGTGCGCGGGCGCGCTGCGCGGCAGCGGCCTGGTCACCGTCGCCAAGACCACGGGCACCGCGGCCCGGTTCATCCACCCCGATGCCACCGAGGAGCCCGTCTACCGCAAGTTCGGCATCGCCAACGTCGTCGAGCAGATCGGCATCGTCCGGCGGGCCGCCGCCTACCGGCCCGATGTCCTGGTCATGGAGTGCATGGCCGTCATGCCCGCGCTCCAGGAGATCAACCAGTCCAAACTGATCCGCTCCACCATCGGCGTGCTCTGCAACGTCCGCGAGGACCATCTCGCCGAAATGGGGCCGACGTTGGACGATGTGGCACGCTCGCTGTGCCGGTCCCTGCCGGAGGGCGGCGTCTGTGTCACCGCGGAGAAGGAGCGTTTCCCCATCCTCCAGGAGGAGGCCGCGGCCCGGAACTGCGAGCTGGTCTACGCCGATCCTGAGACCGTCACCGACGAGGAGCTGCGCGGCTTCAGCTGGTTCACCTTCAAGGAGAACGTCGCCATCGCGCTCGCGGTCGCCGAACTGCTCGGCATCGACCGCGAGACCGCGCTGAAGGGGATGTACGAGGCGCCACCGGACCCGGGTGTGCTCTCCGTCGAGCGGTACCGCACCCCTGACGGCAAGCGGCTGCGGTTCGCGAACGTCTTCGCCGCCAATGACCCCGAGTCGACGCTGATGAACATCAGGCAGCTGCTCGAACTGGGCGCCGTCCACCGTCCGTTGCACGTCGTCATCAACTGCCGTCCGGACCGTGTGGAGCGCAACGGGCAGATGGGCGCGCTCATCCCCGAGCTCGACCCGGAGACGGTGTTCCTCATCGGCCATCCCACCAGGTCGGCCGCCGACGCCATACCCGCCCACTGGACCGGGAACGTCGTCGATCTGGGCGGCGACCGCCGCGACCCCGACCGGCTCACCGCGGATCTGCTGGCCCACCTGGGGCCGGACTCCTCGCTCGTCGCCGTCGGCAACATCCATGGGCAGGGCGAACTCTTCCTGGAGCGGCTCACCGCACTCGCGCCCGAACACCCCGACGACACCGACGGCACCGACGGCACCGAAGACACCGAAGACACCGACGCCCCCCACGTCCCGAGCGACGCCCCCACAGCGTCCGGCGCCCACCACAACTCCCCCCACGGAGAATCCCGTTGATCCCCGCAGTCGTCACCCCCCAGATCGCCGCCATCGGCATCGCACTCGGTCTGGTGTTCTCCCTCATGTGCTACCTGACCACGAACCTCTCGCCGGGCGGCATGATCACCCCCGGCTGGCTCGCCCTCACCCTCGTCGACGATCTGCGGCGCGCCGCCATGGTCGCGGGCATGGCAGGCCTGACCTACCTGCTGACCAAGCTGCTGCAGCGCTTCATCATCCTCTACGGCAAGCGGCTGTTCGCCGCCGTCGTGCTCACCGGTGTCCTGCTCCAGGCCGGGCTCTCCCTGCTGCTCCAGCGGGAGTTCCCCCTGCTGTTCGCCCATCAGGCCCTCGGGTTCATCGTCCCCGGGCTCATCGCCTACCAGCTGGAGCGACAGCCCAAGACGGCGACGGTCCTCTCCACCGGCACGGTCACCTTCGCGACGTACGTGATCCTGGTGTCGGGGCTGCTGCTGGGCGCCCTGCCCACGACATGAGCCGCACCCTTCCCCGCACCCCTCCCCGGCCTGCGGACGCACATCTCCCTTTTCCTCCACCGGAGTTGACCCGTGAAACGCCTCCTGCCCGGAATCCGGCAGTTCTCCCTGACCAGGAACGCGGCCCTGTTCCTGGTGACCGCCGTCCTGTTCACGGCGAGTTGCGTGCTGACCCTGCAGTACAGGCACCGCACCGGCCATCCGCCCGCATCACCGGGTGCCGAGCTCCGGGCCAGGAGCGGCACGGCGGCCTTCGAGCGGATCGGCAACCCCGCCCGCACCGTCGCCCGCGACCGGCACGGCGCCGTCATCGCCACGTTCACCGACGGCGCCCGTACGGCCGTGCTGACCGGGCCCAGCAGGACCTTCGCGGAGCCGCGCACGACGGATGCCAAGGTCGTCAGCACCAGCTGGGTGCGGCTGCTGCCCCAGCCATGGGCTCCTGGAGCGGAGCGGAGCGACTGGTTCAAGGCCTGGCTGAAGACCCGGCTCGGCAGCCGTGACCCCGACATCCTCGCCACGGCCTTCGCCTACACCGCCGGTGCCGCCCGCTACGGACCCAGCAGCACCAGCGACTCGGACCGTGCCCGGCAAGGGAAGCGACGCATGGGTTCGGACTTCTACGACTACCTGGGCGCCCCCTGGACCTTCCCCGACGGAGTCACCCGCCGCCCCGAGAAGGACCGCCGGCGCTCCGTCGACTGCTCGGGCTATGTCCGGCTGGTGTACGGATACCGCTCGGGACTCTCGCTGAACAGTCGGGACAGCCCGGCGGGCGGCGGGCTGCAGCGGACCGCCGACGCGATCGCCCACGGGCCGCTCGGCGTACCGGTGATCCCCCTCGCCGACCGCAGCCCCGACGTCATCCAGGGGCTCCAGCCCGGCGACCTGGTCTTCTTCAGGACACGGGAGCTGCCCGGCGGACGGATCGGCCACATCGGTATCTACCTCGGCCTCGACACCGCCGACCACCCCCGCTTCATCTCCAGCCGGAAGGAGGCCGACGGCCCCACCATGGGTGACAAGGGCGGCGCCTCACGGCTCGACGGTGACGGCTACTACGCGCAAGGGCTCCGCGGGGCCCGACGCCTGTGACGACGCTCCGGCCGGGCCGACGCGTGAGCCGGCCCATGGCTGCGTCGGTCAGTGCTCCGGGGCCGCCGCAAGAGGGTGAGCGGGGCCCTGGGCCCGGAGGAGGACCTGGCTGCCGACCGCCGGCGGTGGGGCGTCCGTGTAGATGACGAGGCGCCCTGGCAGGTCCAGGCCGGCGTCCGGGGCGAACTCGACGCGATGGTCGTGGCCCCGGAAGAGACAGGCGGTGACCCGGGCCCGGACCGTGTGCGGACTGGGTTCGGAGGTCATCCGGAGCTGGTGGGGGCGGAGCATGACGACGCTGTCCGGCACGGCCTCGGTGGTGAGCGGCAGGGGTCCGAAGGCGGTGCCGGCGTACCCGTCGGCGGCTTTGGCGGGCAGCAGGTTGGCCTCGCCGAGGGCTCTGGCTATGCCCTCGTCGGCCGGTCGGTGGTAGAGGGCGTGGGGGGTGTCGGTCTGCACGATGCGTCCGTCACGCATCAGGGCGATGGTGTCGGCGAAGGCGAGTGCCTCGTCCACGTCGTGGGTGACCAGGATCGCGGTGGCGCCGGCGCGCCGCAGGGTGGCGGCGACCTCCGTGCGCAGTTCGGTGCGCAGCGCGGCGTCCAGGGCGGCGAACGGCTCGTCGAGCAGGAGCAGTTGAGGCCTGGGGGCCAGGGCCCGGGCGAGGGCGACGCGTTGCTGCTGACCGCCGGAGAGCTGGTGCGGGTGGCGGTCGGCGAGGCCGTCGAGTCCGACGAGGTCGAGCATCTCCGCCACCCGTTCGCGGCGGGCGGCGCGGGCGAGCCCGAAGCCGATGTTGGCGGCGACGGTCAGGTGCGGGAAGAGCGCCCCGTCCTGCGGTACGTACCCGATGTGCCGGCGCTCGGCGGGGATCCTGGTGCGGCCGTCGTCGAGGATGCGGCCGTGCAGGGTGACGCTTCCCCGGGTGGCGGAGTGGAAGCCGGCGACGATGCGGAGCAGGGTGCTCTTGCCGCAGCCGGAGGGGCCCAGGACACAGGCGAGCGCCCCGTCCTCGACGGTGAGATCGAGTCCGGTGAGCACCGGGCTGCGGCCGTGCGCCGCCTCCAGTCGGTTGATCAGCAGGCCCGGTCGACCGGTCATCTCAGTTCTCCCTTGGGGCGGTTGCGCGGGTGCCGAGGGTGCGGCGGGTGAGGATGAGGACGGCGGGCACGGACAGGGCGACCATCACGGCGGCGTACGGTGCCGCCGCTCCGTAGGAGAGTCCGGTGGTGTAGACCCAGAACTGGGTGGCGAGGGTCTCGGTGCCGGTCGGGCGCAGCAGCAGCGTGGCGGTGAGTTCGGTGCTGGCGGTGAGGGTGACCATCGCGAAGGCCGCGCCGAGTCCCGGCAGGATCAGCGGCAGGGTGACCCGGCCCAGGACCATGGTCCTGCGCACGCCCAGCGAGCGCGCCACCTCCTCGACGCCATGCGGCACCTGGGCGAGGGAGGCCCGTACGGAGGTCAGGGCCAGCGGGAAGAACAGCACCACGTACCCGGCCACCAGCAACGACGGCTGCTGGTAGAGGGGCTGGGCGTAGCGGATCGCGAAGAACACCACCGACAGGGCGACGGCGATACCGGGCAGTGCCCTGGTCAGGTAGGCGGCGCGTTCCACGGTCCGGGCCAACGGGGTGGGGCGGCGCCAGGAGTAGAGGGCCACCGGCACCGCGGCGGCGGTGGCGACGGCCGCCGCGGTGAGCGCGTACCCCAGGGTTGTCGCCGTCTCGGCGAGGATGGAGGCGGACGGCAGGGTGGTGGAGCTGCCGCGCACCAGCCAGTGGACGAGTGCGTAGACAGGTACCCCGAGCGTCACCCCCACCACCGCCGCCAGAACGCCGGCGGCGACCGGCTTCCAGTGGCCCAGGGCCACCGGTGCGCCGCCCCGCCCGGTGGCGCCCTCGCGCACGACCCGGCCGCGCCGGGCGGCACGCGCGTCGAGGGTCACGAGGAGGAGGGCGAGGCCGACCAGGACGAGCGTGAGCAGGCTGGCGGAGGCCATGTCGAAGCTGGTCTGGTACGCGTTGAAGATCGCGATGGCGAACGTGGTGTAGCGCAGCATCGCGAACGCCCCGTATTCGCCGAGGAGATAGAGCGAGACGAGCAGCGCGCCGCCGGCCAGGGCGGGACGGGTGAGCGGCAGGGTGACCCGCCACAGCGTCCTGAGCCGGCCGTGGCCCAGGCTGCGTGCGACCTCCTCGGCCGAGGTGTCGGCGTGCCGCAGCGTGGCGGCCACCGGCAGGAACACCAGAGGGTAGAGCGAGGACGTCATCACCAGCACCGCGCCCCAGTAGCCCTGGACCTCGGGGAAGAGCGAGACCCAGGAGTAGCCGTGGACGAACTCCGGTACCGCGAGCGGCATCGCCAGTGCCACGGTCCACGCCCGGCGAGCGGGCAGGTCGGTGCGTTCCACCAGGTAGGCGGCGGTGAAGCCGAGCGCGAGCGTACCGGCGGTGACGACCGTGGTGAGGGCGACGGTGTGCCACAGCAGGGTTGCGACCACGGGCCGGGCCAGCAGGCGGTGCGCGGTGTCCCCGCCCGCCTGCGCGGCCTGCAGCCCGACGAACACCAGCGGCGAGGCCACCAGCAGCGCGACCAGGCCCGCCACCAGCGGCAGCGGGCCCGGCGCCGTACGAAGGGACCTCACAGCAGGCCGACGGACTGCAGGAGTTGCAGGGCGTCCTTGCCGTCGCCGAGGTCGGCGGCCCGGGTGACCGGCCCGGAGGCCGTCAGCGCCCGGCTGACCTTGGTGTTCTTCACCCCGGCGGCGAGCGGGTACTCGTAGCTCTCGGAGTCGGCGATGATCTGCTGGGCGGGCTTGCCGGTCAGATAGGCGAGGAACGCCTGGGCGGCGGCCTGGTGCTTGCCATGGGAGAGGACTGCGGCGCCGGAGACGTCGACCAGCGCGCCGGGGTCGCCCTGCTTGAAGTAGCCGAGCGCACTGTGGATATGGGCGGCGCCCTGTTCGTCGCGCAGCCGGTACCAGTAGTAGTGGTCGATGACGCCGCCCTCGACCTCGCCCCGGTTCACCGCGGCGACCAGGTCCTCGTTGCTGCCGTAGACCTTGCTGTTGGCTTTCAGCCCCTCCAGCCAGCTCTTGGCGCCGGCCTGCCCCACCGTCTTGATCATCCTGGTGACGATCGGCGTGAAGTCCGTCTCGCTCGGCGCGATACCCAGCTTCCCCTGCCACGCCGCACCGGCCAGGTCCTTGATGCCGGCGGGCACCTGGGCCGCCTTGAGCTTGCCGGTGTTGTAGACGAACGCGGCCTCGCGGGCGGAGACGCCCGTCCAGTCGCCCCGGGGCGAACTGTCGGCCGACGGGACGGCCGCCAGAGTGGCGGCGTCCACCTTCGCCAACAGGCCCTTCTCCGCAAGGGTGGTGAGTGCGGGCGGGTTCTCCGCGAAGAACACATCCGCCGGGGAAGCCGTGCCCTCGGTGAGGATCTGGTTGGCCAACTCCGCCTCGTCACCGGAGCGGACGCCCACCTTGATGCCGGTCCGCGCCTCGAAATCCTTCACCAGCGCGCTGACGGTCTGTTGGTGCTGCCCGCTGTAGACGGTGATCGTCTGCCCCTTCAGCGAGCCACCGGACGCCTTGTCCGACGACGCGCCGCCGGCGTCGTTCGAACCGCCGCACCCCGCCAGCGCCAGGGCCGACAGCGACACCGCCGTCGCCAGCACGGCGGATCGGCGCGCGGACCGCAGGACGACAGGAGACATGGGACCTCCACAGTGAGACACACACGGGCCGCCGGCGCCGCCCCCACGGCGCACACCCGAGACCAATAGAGCAGGCAAACCTTATTTAGGTGAGCCTTACCTGAAAACACCACCACGGAACCCTGGAAGGTCACCATCCAGCCAGCCATCAGCCCGAAAAGTTACTGTCTGTACGACTTTGACGGCGCCTTCTTGGCCATCTCATGGCGTGCTCATAGCGCCCTCATGGCGGACTCATCACCACTGGCCGCACCAACGGTTACCGAAGCGTGACAGCCCGTTCGGCGAGTACGCCGGGGCCCGTATCCGACCCCGCTCCGTCCACCACACGTCCATCCGCCCGGGAAAAGGGCCGTGTTGCGATGCAACCTGCCTCCGAGCCCGTGCGTATGAGAGGCGATACCGCACCTCACCCGGGGGATTACATGTACGTGGACCGTTCGGCCAGGCGGACCGCCGGCCGCCTCAGCGCTGTTGTCGTGGCCTGCGCGGCTCTGTTCTCGGCCGCCGGCTGTTCAGCGGACGCGGGTTCCGGCATCAGGGTGGCCACTGACGCGCCGGATGCCGGGGCCTCCACCGCGGCGGCCGACAAGGGCGCGGGCGGGCAAGGCGGCGGCGCGGGCAAGGCGTCCGACGCACGCCCGGCTCCGTCGATGCCGGAGCCCGCCCAGCTCGCACAGGCGCAGGTGAACATATCCGACGGCGAGACGGTCGGTGTGGGCATGCCGATATCCGTCACCTTTCCCCAGCCGGTCCCCGCGGCCGAACGCAAGGGCGTGGAGAGCTGGCTGCGGGTACAGACCTCGTCCGGCACGCGGGGCGCGTGGAGTTGGGTGAAGGGCCACAGCCTCCTGGACGGGCAGCGCGTCGACTTCCGCCCCAGCACCACCTACTGGCAGTCCGGCACCAAGGTCGCCCTCCGTATCGGCTCGCACGGCGCCCGGCGCTTCACCATCGGCCCGTCGCTGGTCGCCACGGTCGACGCGAGGACACACATGATGACCGTCCGCACCGACGGTACGGCACAGCGCATCCCGGTCACCACGGGGGCGCCGGGGACGGACACCTGGAACGGGACGATGGTCGTCATGGACAAACAGCCCAAGGTGTTCATGGACTCCCGCACCGTGGGCCTCGGCAACACGTACCACGGCTACTACTACTGGGCCGTACACCTGACGACGTCGGGCACATATGTGCACCAGAACCCGCGGGCCGACACCGAGGCCGGACACCGCAATGTCACCCACGGCTGTGTCGGCCTCGCCTCCAACGGCACCGCCCAGCGCTTCTATGACCGGATACGGGTCGGCGACGTCGTCACGGTCACCGGGGCGGACAAGGACACCGTCGCCGCCGGCAACGGCTACGGCGACTGGAACCTGACCTGGAAGCAGTGGCTCGCGCACAGCGCGGCCGGCGCCACCACGACCGCATGACCACCGTCGCACCGGCCCCGCGCCGCACGCGCCCCGCGCCGTGAGAAGAGAGCACGACAAGGTGACAGAGGACGAGTTCGACCTCTTCTACATGGCTGCCTGCCCACGTCTGGTGGGCCAGCTGTACGCAATGACCGGCGACTACGCCGAAGCCCAGGACGTGGTGCAGGAGGCGTTCGCACGCGCCTGGGAGCGGCGTTCGTCCGTGCTGAACGGCGACCGGGATCCGGAGGCGTGGATCCGCACGGTGGCACACCGTCTCGCGATGAGCCACTGGCGGCGGTCGCGCCGCTGGTGGGAGCTGGTGCGGGGCCAGTCCGCGCCGCGACAGGCGCCCGAACCGAGCCCGGACCATGTGGCGTTGGTCGCCGCTCTGCGGCGCCTGCCGGAGGTCCAGCGGACCGCGATCGTGCTGCATCACCTGTGCGATCTGAGCGTGGAGCAGATAGCCGCCGAGACCGGTGCGGCCGTCGGCACCGTCAAGGCACGTCTGTCACGCGGTCGTACGGCGCTCGCCGCTCACCTGGTGAGCGAGGAAACCCATTCCCCGGAGGAAGCCTGTGTCTGACCAGCCACCACCGCGTCCGCTGACCGAGGCGGAGCTGTCGGCCCGGCTCCGTGGCCTGGCCGCGCACGGCGTGGCACCGGCCACCGGGGCACAGGCGAGGAGACGGGCGCAACGCCGCCGCACCGGCCAGCGCGTCATGCTCTCCACCACCGCGCTGGCGGCAGCCGCCCTCACCGCCGTCGTCTCCGGCGCCCTCGGCTCCGCCACCGAGGCGACCGCGCCCCCCACGGCGTCCGTGTCCCACACCCCCGCACCCGTCCCGTCCCCGGGGCCCGTTCAGCGGGTGACGATCGATCTGGACGCCCACACACTGACCATCAAGGGCAGGAGGTTCCCGATCAGCGGGGTGCAGGACAACTGCCCGATCGGCGAGCGGGCTGTCACGGTCACCGCCAAGTACCCGAGCCTGACACTGCCCCCCAACAAGTACACCAAGCTGAGCAGGTATGTGGATGTCCGGCGGTGGACCGTCACCTTCACCGACCGGCATCACAACGAGCGGCTGCTGATGTGGGCACTGGACCCCGCCGCCGGTCTCAACAGCATCGGCGACAACGCCGGCACCGGTGCCATCGCTCTCTCGCCCCAGGACGGGAAGTGGGTGTACGAGGCCATCAAGCCCGGCGCGCGCGTGGAGATCAAGGGCCGGCAGGCCGCGAGCGCGGACCCGGACTCCGTGTGCTTCGAGCGCCGGCCGATCACCGGCGGCCACTGATGCAGCACATGTGGCTTTCCTTTCCCCAAGGCCCCCACTCCTGAAAGCTTCGCACCCCGATGACCGAAACTTCTGCCAGAGCGCCCGGAGACACCTTCCTTCCGGGCGGCCGGCGCCGGCACCGCAAGCCCGCACAGCACGGCACGGGAACCGGCCTGCGCCGGGCCCTCGTCCTCGCCATGGCCGTGCCCGTGGCGTCCGCCGCCCTGGCGGGTCCGTCCGCCTTCGCCGCCCGAAAAGGCGCCGGCGCGACGGCCGACACCCACGGCCTGGACACCGACGACCAGCAGATGGCCAAGAACCTGAAGACCCGGGTACTCGATCAACGACTGGGCTCGAACGTGAGCGGCGTGGTCCTCGACGCGGACTCGGCCACCACCGTCTGGGGCCAGCACGCCTCCACCGCGCTGATGCCGGCGTCCAACGCCAAGCTCGCCACGTCGACCGCCGCCCTGACCGTGCTCGGCCCGCAGCACCGGTTCACCACGAAGGTCGTCTACGGCAACGGCACCCTGACCCTCGTCGGCGGCGGGGACCGCACCCTGACCACCGCCGACCTCGCAGAGTTGGCGAAGACCGCGAGCGCCGGACTCAAGTCCGCGGGCCGGACCGCCGTGAAGGTCACCGTCGACGACAGCCTGTTCCCCGCGCCGACCCTCGCCGAGGGCTGGAACGACGGCTACTACCCCGGCACCGTCGCCCCGGTCCGCGCGCTGGTCGTCGACGGACACGGCGTCCAGGACACCTCCGTCGACGCCGGGCAGGTCTTCGCCAGGCAACTCGCCGCGCACGGCGTCACGGTCACCGGCGACGTCACCCGCGCCACCGCACGCCCGACGGACGTCCCGGTCGCCCGGCACACATCGGCACCACTGTCGGACATCGTCCACGCGATGCTCAAACACAGCGACAACGACGTCGCCGAGACCCTGCTGCGGATGACCGCCCTGGGCGCCGGCCGCCCGGCCACCTTCGAGGGCGGCACCGAGGTCGTACGCCGGGTGCTGAGCCGGGTGTACGGCGTTTCCCTCGACAACTTCGAGCTCCACGACGGCAGCGGCCTGTCCCGGGCCGACCGCATCCCGGCCGCCACCCTCGCGCAGATCCTCGAACTGCTGACGCGGCCCCGCCATACCCACACCCTCGGCTCCGTCCGCGACGGCCTGCCCGTCTCCGGCGAGGCCGGCAGCACACTCGGCCCGGAGTACGGCCGCTTCGACGACGCCCATTCCACGTGCGCCGTGGGCAAGGTGCACGCGAAGACCGGCACCCTCACCGGCGCCAACGCACTGAGCGGTCTGACCCGGGGCAAGGACGGCAGGTGGAAGGTGTTCTCCTTCGTCGAGAACGGCGCCACGGCCACCCCGAACGCCACCAAGAACGCCATGGACGACCTCGCGGCAACCGTCAACGGCTGCTCCGCGTAACGCAACAAGGGCCGCGACCATCAGGTCGGGGCCCTTGTTGCCTAACAATACCGCGAGTGTCCGAGGGGGGACTTGAACCCCCACGCCCGATAAAGGGCACTAGCACCTCAAGCTAGCGCGTCTGCCATTCCGCCACCCGGACCAGGTGTCTGTCGCCTTGCCGGGAGTGTTCCCCGCGGCGACATGGACAACAATACCAAGGTTTCGGAGTGCGTTTCACCTGCGTATCTACCCCTGGGCGGCGGCCCGGGGGAAGCCGGGCCGCCGGGATCGGGGGTGCTCCACGGAATGTGAGCGTTTGCGTGCGCATCGTGAGAATTCAGGGCATGAGCTGGTACTCCGGGAAGTTACCGGGCAGTCGTTCCGCCGCCGGCCCCTGGGTCACGGAGCGCACCAGAAGGTCGCCGCCGACGAAGGCACCACGCCAGGACGCGCCGAATCCGCCGAACAGCTCGTCGCGGTCGCCGCGGGAGCGGGGGACGCCGTGCCCGGTCTTGAAGGCGCGGATCTGCGGGGCGAGCCGGTCATAGGTGGCCCGGTCGTCCGTGGCGAGCGTGGCGACCAGCGCGCCGTTGGACGCGTTCATGGCGGCCAGCAGCTCGGCCTCGGTGTCGACCAGGACGATCGTGTCGACCGGGCCGAAGGGTTCCGCGTGGTGCAGGGGGGAGGAGGGCGGTGGATTGAGGAGCGTGACCGGGTGGACGTAGGCGGAGGCGTCCTGGCCCGGCAGGAAACGTGTGTCGTCGCGGCGGCCGCGGTACAGCGGTACGGCGCCCCGTTCGACGGCCTCGGTCACCTGGTCGGTGAGTTCCTTGGCCTTGGCCGCGTTGATCAGGGGCCCGAAGTCCAGCTCGGGGAGCGGGTCGGCGGGGTCCGCGACCGCGAGCGGGTGGCCGACGCGTACGGAGCCGACCGCCGGCAGGTAGGCGTCGAGGAACGCGTCGAACAGGGACCGTTGGACGACGAAGCGCGGGTAGGCGGTGCAACGCTGTTTGCCGTAGTCGAAGAGCTTGGGGATCACCGCGGTGAGCCGGTCCCAGGCGGAGAAGTCCCAGATGCCCCAGGTGTTGAGCCCCTCCTGTTCCAGGATGTGCCGTTTGCCGAGGCCGGCCACGGCGGTGGCGACGTCGGCACCGGTGGCGCGGCCGCCGACGAAGGACACACAGCCGATCTCCGGCGCCCGCACCAGCGGCTGGTTCAGTTCCCGGCCACTGCCGCCGACCAGGGTGACGGGCACTCTCTCGCGCGCGGCCAGCGCCATGGCCAGGGTCAGGCAGGCCACACCGCCGTCGGTCGGGGTCTTGGCGATCACCGCGTCGCCCGCCAGGGCCTGCACGAGGGCGGCGTGCACCAGCACGCTCATCGGGTAGTTCCAGCTGGCGATGTTGGAGACGGGGCCGTCCAGCGGGGTCCGGCCGGCGAGCATGGGCTCGATGCCGTCGACGTACCAGCGCACACCGTCGATCGCCCGGTCCACGTCGGCCAGGGCGAGCCGCCAGGGCTTGCCTATCTCCCAGACCAGCAGCAGGGCGAGCAGTTCGCGGTGCGCGGTGAGCGCGTCCAGGGTGGCGGAGATCCGCGCCCGCCGCTCGGGCAGCGGGACGTGCCGCCAGGCGCGGTGCTGGTCGAGCGCGGCGTGTACGGCCTGTTGGGCGGTGGCGCCGTCCAGGCGTGGGGCGCCGGCGATCGGGGTGCCGTCGACCGGGGTGGTCGCGGGGAGGGTACGTCCGTCGGAGTGCCAGGCGGCACCCCACAGGTTGAGGACACGCTCGTCCCGGAAAGCCTCGGGCGCGGCGTCGAGACAGCGCCGCCAGGCGTCGGCGTAGGCCGTCCCCGGTTTGAGGAGCGCGGGAGTCTCGGGGTGCGCGGGCGGCGGGTTCGGGGTGCGGGTGGGTCGCATACGTCAGCTCCGCTCTCGGTGCACGGTCGGGGCGGGGTGCGGTGGGCTGCAGTGGGGCGGGGGGAGTGCGGTGGGGCGGGGTGGGGGGTTGGGTGAAGGAAGGGAATTCAGGCGGGGGGGAAGTGGGTCGTGGGCTTGGCGGCGGAGCCGTCAGGGCTGGCCGGGTCAGCCCGGTCGCAGCGTCTCCTCGACCAGGCGGGCCGTCTCCGTCGGGGTGCGGCCGACTCGGACTCCGGACGTCTCCAGTGCCTCCTGTTTGGCTCGGGCGGTGCCGGCCGAGCCGGAGACGATCGCGCCGGCGTGGCCCATGGTGCGGCCCTCGGGTGCGGTGAACCCGGCGATGTAGCCGACGACCGGCTTGGTGACGTGGTCGTGGATGTAGGCGGCGGCTCGTTCCTCCGCGTCGCCGCCGATCTCTCCGATGAGGACGATGAGTTCGGTGTCGGGGTCGTCCTGGAAGGCGGCCAGACAGTCGATGTGACTGGTGCCGACCACCGGGTCGCCGCCGATGCCGACGCATGTGGAGAAACCTATGTCCCGCAGCTCGTACATGAGTTGATACGTCAGCGTGCCCGACTTGGAGACCAGGCCGATGGGGCCGGGCCTGGTGATGTCGGCGGGGATGATGCCCGCGTTGGACTGGCCCGGGGTGATCAGGCCGGGGCAGTTGGGGCCGATGACCCGGGAGCCGGTGCGCCGGGCGTGCGCGGTGAAGGCGACCGTGTCGTGGACCGGGATGCCCTCGGTGATGACGACGGCGAGCGGGATGCCGGCGTCGGCGGCCTCGACGACGGCGCCCTTGGCGAAGGCGGGCGGGACGAAGACGACGGTGGCGTCGGCTCCGGTCGCGCGCATGCCGTCGGCGACCGATCCGAAGACGGGTACGTCCTGCCCGGTGAAGTCGACGCTCTGCCCGGCCTTGCGCGGGTTGACCCCGCCGACGATGTTCGTGCCGGCCGCGAGCATGCGCCGGGTGTGCCGCAGGCCCTGGTCCCCGGTCATGCCCTGGACGAGGACCTTGCTCTCCTTGGTGAGGTGGATGGCCATGTCCCGGCTCCTCAGGCGGTGTGGGCGAGTTCGGCGGCGCGGCAGGCGGCACCGTCCATGGTGGTGGCCTGTTCGACGAGCGGATGGGCGCGTTCGCCGAGGATCGCGCGGCCGCGCTCGGCGTTGTTGCCGTCGAGGCGGACGACGAGCGGTTTGGTGAGCCGGACGGTGTCCACGGCCGCCACGATTCCCTCGGCGACCGCGTCGCAGGCGGTGATGCCGCCGAAGACGTTGACGAAGACGGATCGCACGGCCGGGTCGGAGAGGATCACCGTCAGTCCGTCGGCCATGACCTGGGCGGAGGCGCCGCCGCCGATGTCGAGGAAGTTCGCGGGCCGGGCACCGCAGCCGGCGACGACGTCCAGGGTCGACATGACCAGTCCCGCGCCGTTGCGGATGATCCCGACCTCGCCGTCGAGCCGGACGTGGGTGAGGCCGCGTTCGGCGGCGGCCGCCTCCAGCGGATCCTGGTACGGTTCGTCCCGTTCGCCCCAACGGGCCTGCCGGAAACGGGCGTTGTCATCCAGGGTCACCTTGCCGTCCAGGGCGAGGATCCGTCCCTGTGCGGTGCGCACCAGCGGATTGCCCTCGACCAGCAGGGCGTCCTCGCGGACCATGACCTGCCAGAGTCGCAGCAGGACGTCGACGCTCTGCGGCGGCAGGCCGGCCGCGCTCGCGATCTCCCCGGCCTTGGCGGAGGAGACGCCTTCGGCGCGGTCGACGGGGATCCTCGCCACCGCCTCCGGCCGGGTCGCGGCCACCTCCTCGATCTCCATGTCGCCCTGTGCGGAGGCGATGACGAGGAAGCCGCCCGCTCCGCGGTCGAGGACGTAGGAGACGTAGAACTCCTCGGCCACGTCGACCGGTTCGGCGAGCATCACGCTACCCACCTGGTGGCCCTTGATGTCCATGCCCAGGATCTGCCGTGCCGTCAGTTCGGCGGCGGCCGGGTCGGCGGCGAGCCTGACACCGCCCGCCTTGCCGCGCCCGCCCGTCTTCACCTGGGCCTTGACCATGGCCCGGCCGCCGAGCCGGCGGGCGATGTCGCGGGCCTCCTTGGCCGAGTCGGTGACCTCGGCCCGCGGCACGGGGATGCCGTGCTCCTCGAACAGCTGTCGTGCCTGGTGTTCGTACAGGTCCATGTGCGGCTCCTGTCTGCCGGATCGCCTCGATGGCGCGACGCCTGCGCAGGTGGCGGTGGGTTCACCGCAGAGTCAGCCCCAGTGACGGAGAGCGGCCGGAATTCGATGACCGAAAAGCATGTACGCCCCCTGGACACCAGCCACCGGGATGCGGGACAACAGGCTTCATACAGTATTCGTCGACTGTATGCAATCTGCGGCACACGGCGTACCGTAGGTCACATACAGGACAAAAGCGAGCCGCCCAAACTCCTACGAAGGGGACAGGACTTCGCCATGCCCGACGACACCCAGGACGTGATCTCCGGTGGTCATCTCGTTGCCAAGGCACTGAAGGCCGAGGGGGTCGACCGCATCTACACGTTGTGCGGTGGCCACATCATCGACATCTACGACGGTTGCGTCGACGAGGGCATAGAAGTCGTCGACGTCCGCCACGAGCAGGTGGCCGCCCACGCCGCCGACGGCTACGCGCGCATCACCGGCAAGCCGGGCTGCGCGGTCGTCACCGCGGGTCCGGGCACGACCGACGCCGTCACCGGGGTCGCCAACGCCTTCCGCGCGGAGTCCCCGATGCTGCTGATCGGCGGCCAAGGGGCGCTCGCCCAGCACAAGATGGGGTCCCTGCAGGACCTGCCGCACGTCGACATGATGACGCCGATCACCAAGTTCGCGGCGACGGTGCCGGACACCGCCCGGACGGCGGACATGGTGTCGATGGCGTTCCGCGAGTGCTACCACGGCGCGCCCGGCCCCTCCTTCCTGGAGATCCCCCGGGACGTCCTGGACGCCAAGGTCCCGGCGGAGCAGGCGCGAGTACCCAGGCCCGGCGCCTACCGGGCCTCGACCCGCTCGGCCGGCGACCCCGA
Source organism: Streptomyces alanosinicus (assembly GCF_014650595.1). GTDB lineage: Bacteria > Actinomycetota > Actinomycetes > Streptomycetales > Streptomycetaceae > Streptomyces > Streptomyces alanosinicus. The sequence goes on along the minus strand of NZ_BMVG01000009.1, from coordinate 81,077 downwards.
GGCGATCGAGAAGCTCGCCGATCTGCTGGTCCACGCCGAGAAGCCGGCGATCCTGCTGGGCAGCCAGGTGTGGACGACCCGGGGCACCGAGGCCGCCGTCGAACTGGTCCGCGCCCTCGACGTCCCGGCCTATATGAACGGCGCGGGACGCGGCACCCTCCCGCCCGGCGACCCGCATCACTTCCAGCTCTCCCGCCGCTACGCCTTCTCGAACGCCGACGTGATCGTGATCGTCGGCACACCGTTCGACTTCCGCATGGGCTACGGCAAGCGGCTGTCCCCGAACGCGACGGTCGTCCAGATCGACCTGGACTACCGCACCGTGGGCAAGAACCGGGACATCGACCTCGGCATCGTCGGGGACGCCGGCCTCGTGCTGAAGTCCGTCACCGAGGCGGCCTCGGGACGGGTCGACGGCGGGGCGTCCCGGCGCAAGGAGTGGCTGGACGAACTGCGCGCCGCCGAACAGACCGCGATCGAGAAGCGCCTGCCGAGCCTGAGGTCCGACGCCTCGCCCATCCATCCTTACCGGCTGGTCAGCGAGATCAACGACTTCCTCACCGAGGACTCGGTCTACATCGGCGACGGCGGCGACATCGTCACCTTCTCCGGGCAGGTCGTCCAGCCCAAGTCGCCCGGCCACTGGATGGATCCCGGCCCGCTCGGCACCCTCGGCGTCGGCGTCCCCTTCGTGCTGGCGGCCAAGCAGGCCCGCCCGGACAAGGAGGTCGTCGCCCTCTTCGGCGACGGCGCGTTCTCCCTGACCGGCTGGGACTTCGAGACCCTCGTCCGCTACGACCTGCCCTTCGTCGGGATCGTCGGCAACAACTCCTCGATGAACCAGATCCGTTACGGCCAGGCAGTCAAGTACGGCAAGGACCGCGAGCGGGTCGGCAACACCCTCGGAAACGTCCACTACGACAAGTTCGCCCAGATGCTGGGCGGTCACGGCGAGGAGGTCCGCGATCCCGCGGACATCGGCCCCGCGCTGCGCCGGGCCCGCGAGTCGGGCAAGCCCTCGCTGATCAACGTCTGGGTCGACCCGGACGCGTACGCCCCCGGAACCATGAACCAGACCATGTACAAGTGAGGAGCGCCAGTCATGACCAAGGCTCTTGACGGCATCCGCGTCCTGGACATGACGCACGTCCAGTCCGGGCCCTCCGCCACCCAGCTGCTGGCCTGGCTCGGCGCCGACGTCGTCAAACTCGAGGCACCGACCGGCGACATCACCCGCAGGCAGCTGCGCGACCTCCCGGACGTGGACTCGTTGTATTTCACGATGCTGAACTGCAACAAGCGCAGCATCACCCTGAACACCAAGACCGAGCGCGGCAAGGAGATCCTGGCCGAGCTGATCCGGCGCTCGGACGTCATGGTCGAGAACTTCGGGCCGGGCGCGGTGGACCGGATGGGGTTCACCTGGGAGCGCATCGAGGAGATCAACCCCCGGATCGTCTACGCCTCCATCAAGGGCTTCGGCGAGGGCCCGTACACCGCCTTCAAGGCGTACGAGGTCGTCGCGCAGGCCATGGGCGGCTCGATGGCCACCACCGGCTTCGAGGGCGGTCCCCCGCTGGCCACCGGCGCGCAGATCGGCGACTCCGGCACCGGGGTGCACGTCGTGGCGGGGATTCTGGCGGCGCTCTTCCAGCGCGAGCGCACCGGGCGCGGCCAGCGCGTCAATGTGGCCATGCAGCACGCGGTGCTCAACCTGTGCCGGGTCAAGCTGCGCGACCAGCAGCGCCTCGCGCACGGGCCGCTCGCCGAGTACCCCAACGAGGACTTCGGCGACGAGGTGCCCCGCTCCGGCAACGCCTCCGGCGGCGGCCAGCCCGGCTGGGCGGTCAAGTGCGCGCCGGGCGGCCCCAACGACTATGTCTACGTGATCGTCCAGCCGGTCGGCTGGCAGCCGCTCACCGAGCTGATCGGCCGGCCCGAGCTGGCCGACGATCCCGAGTGGGCCACCCCCGAGGCCCGGCTGCCGAAGCTGAGCAAGATGTTCCAGCTGATCGAGGAGTGGTCCGCCACCCTCCCGAAGTGGGAGGTGCTGGAGAAGCTGAACGCCCACAACATCCCGTGCGGGCCGATCCTGTCCACCAAGGAGATCATCGAGGACGAGTCGCTGGCCGCCAACGAGATGGTGGTGCGCGTCCCGCACCCCGAGCGCGGCGAGTTCGTCACCGTCGGCAGCCCGCTCAAGCTGTCCGACTCCCCCGTCGAGGTGAGCGGTTCACCGCTGCTCGGCGAGCACAACGAAGAGGTCTACGTCGGCGAACTGGGCCTCGGTGACGAGGAGTTGCGCCTGCTGAAGTCGAACGGAGTGATCTGACGTGATGGCCGAAGACCGGGCGCCGAAGGTACGCGCCCTGCTCGACGCGGTGCGCGCCGAGGGCCGTACCGCGCTGACCGCGCCCGAGGGAAAGGTGATCGCCGACGCGTACGGGATCGCCGTACCGGGCGAGGAACTGGCGACGGACGTGGACGAGGCGGTGGCCGCCGCGGCACGTTTCGGCAAGCCGGTCGTCATGAAGATCGTCTCCCCCGACATCCTGCACAAGACCGACGCCGGCGGGGTCGTGGTGGGCGTCGAGGGCGCGGCGGACGTACGGGCCGCGTTCTGCCGGATCATCGAGAACGCCCGCGCCTACGACGCGGCGGCCCGGATCGAGGGCGTGCAGGTGCAGGAGCTGCTGCCCCAGGGGCAGGAGGTCATCGTCGGCGCGGTCACCGACCCGACGTTCGGGAAGGTGGTGGCGTTCGGCCTCGGCGGTGTGCTGGTCGAGGTGCTGAAGGAGGTGACGTTCCGGCTGGCGCCGGTCACCGGCGGCGAGGCGATGTCGATGCTGGACTCCATCCGCTCGGCGGAGATCCTGCGCGGGGTGCGCGGGCAGGCCGGTGTGCACCGGTGGGCGGTCGCCGAGCAGATCCGGCGGGTCTCCCAACTGGTCGCGGACTTCCCGGAGATCGCCGAGGTGGACCTCAACCCGGTGATCGCGACGCCCACGGGGGCGACGGCCGCCGACATCCGGGTGATCCTCGCCGAGCGGCAGGCGGTGCCCCGGAGGACGTACACCCGCGACGCGATCCTGTCGACGATGCGCCGGCTGATGCAGCCGTCCTCCGTCGCGGTCATCGGCGCGTCCAACGAACCGGGCAAGATCGGCAATTCGGTGATGCGCAACCTCATCGACGGCGGCTTCTCCGGAGAGATCCATCCGGTGAACCCCAGGGCCGATGACATTCTGGGCCGCAAGGCGTACAAGAGTGTGACGGACGTTCCCGGTGAGGTGGATGTGGCGGTCTTCGCCATCCCCGCCGCGTTCGTGGCCGCGGCCCTGGAGGAAGTGGGACGCAAGAACATCCCCAACGCCGTCCTGATCCCGTCGGGCTTCGCCGAGACCGGCGAGCACGAACTGCAGGCGCGGATCGTGGAGATCGCCGAGCGGCACCACATCCGCCTGCTCGGCCCGAACATCTACGGCTACTACTCCACCTGGCAGGACCTGTGCGCCACGTTCTGCACACCGTACGACGTCAAGGGCGGGGTGGCGCTGACCTCGCAGTCCGGCGGCATCGGCATGGCCATCCTCGGCTTCGCCCGCGCCACGAAGACGGGCGTGTCGGCGATCGTCGGCCTCGGCAACAAGGCGGACCTGGACGAGGACGACCTGTTGACCTGGTTCGGCGAGGACCCGCACACCGAGTGCATCGCCATGCATCTCGAAGACCTCAAGGACGGCCGGGCGTTCGTCGAGGCGGCCCGTGCGACCGTGCCGAAGAAGCCGGTCGTGGTGCTGAAGGCGGGCCGTACGGCGGCGGGCGCGAAGGCGGCCGGTTCGCACACCGGGGCGCTGGCGGGCGACGACGCCGTGTACGACGACATCCTGCGGCAGGCGGGGGTGATCCGGGCGCCGGGTCTGAACGACATGCTGGAGTACGCCCGTGCCCTGCCCGTCCTGCCCGCTCCCCAGGGCGACAACGTCGTGATCATCACGGGCGCGGGCGGCAGCGGTGTGCTGCTCTCGGACGCCGTGACCGACAACGGGCTGTCCCTGATGGAGATCCCGCCCGACCTGGACGAGGCGTTCCGCCGGTTCATCCCGCCGTTCGGGGTGGCCGGCAACCCGGTCGACATCACCGGGGGCGAGCCGCCCTCGACGTACGAGGCGACGATCCGGCTCGGCCTGGAGGACCCGCGGATCCACGCGCTCGTCCTCGGCTACTGGCACACCATCGTCACCCCGCCGATGGTGTTCGCCGAGCTGACGGCGCGCGTGGTCGCGGAGTTCCGTGAGCGGGGCATCGAGAAGCCGGTCGTGGCCTCGCTCGCGGGGGACGTCGAGGTCGAGGAGGCCTGTCAGTACCTGTTCGAGCTGGGGGTCGTGGCGTACCCGTACACGACGGAGAAGCCGGTGGCCGCGCTGGGCGCGAAGTACCGCTGGGCGCGGGCGGCCGGACTGCTGGGAGGCGGCTCATGAGGTGAGCGAGGCGGGGGCCGGCAGGCGGTGCGCGTCGGCCGGCCCCGGGACCCGGGCGCGCACGAAAGGCATGGGACAGGGGGCGCTGGCCAGAACTTTCGACGCAAGGGGTGCAAGTCGCGAGATGGAAACGATCGATCCTCCCGCCTCCGTGCTGTGCAGGGAGGTGAGGGACCGCAGGGGCCGCGTGTACCGGGTCGGCGAGAGCGATGTCGATCTGCTGGGGCGTGGCCGGATCTGGATGGTCGTCCTGCCCTGGGTGGGTATGGCGGGCATCAGTGGTGCCGCGTACGCGTTCGTCGCCGCGCAGGCCGGTCTCCGTGACGCTCACAGGTGGGGCGGGGACCTGTACTGGCCGGCGGGCCTGTGGGCATTGTCCCAGGCGGCCGTCGCCCTCCCGGCCGGGCGGCTGCGGGAGAGCGGCCGGCTCTCCGCCCGCGCGGCCCTGACCGGCGGAGCGCTCGGCACCCTCGCCGGGTGTCTGGCGCTCGCCGCCGCGCCCGGCCTCACCGCCGCCCGGCTCGCGTGCGCGGTGTGCGCCGGGGCCGGCGCGGGACTGGTGCACACGACCTGTCTGACGCTGCCCGGCCGTTGGTGGCCGGAGCGCCGGGGCGGCCCCACGGGGCTCGTGGCGAGCGGGCTCGCCGTGGGGGCCGTGCCGTTCCTGCCGGCTCCGGTGCGCGGCGCCGATCCGCGACTCCTGCTCGCGGTCGCGGGGGCCGGGGCTGCCCTGGCGGTGGCGGGGACGGGCCTGCCGCTGCGGGACCCGCCGCGGAACTGGTGGCCGCCGGGTCCCGATCCCCGGTCCGTGCCGGCGGATCCCGGCGCTCGGCGCGCCCGGGAGAAGAACCCGCCCGCCGTGCGCCACCACACCCTGCGCGAGGCGGCACGCAGTCCCGTGCTGTGGCTGATGTGGCTGTGTCTGCTGGGCGCGGCCGGTGTCACGGTGCTGGGTGTCTGGCTGCTCCCGGCGTACGGCCGGCAGTTCGGGCTCGGCGGGCGGACGGTGTGGTCAATGACGGTCGTGGGCGGCGGCGCGGCGGCCGTGGCCGGTGTGCTGTCGGACCGCTCGGGACGGCGCACCGCCCTGGTCACGGCCTGTCTGGTGCTGGCGGGGGCGCAGTTCGGGGTGCCGGTCGCGGCCCGGACGGGCAGCGGCCCGCTCCTCCTCGGCTGTGCCGCGGCCACGGCGGCCGCCGGCGCGGCGGCGCTGGTGCTGGTCACCGCGCTGGCCGCGGACCACTTCGGTGAGAACCACCACGCGAGCGTCCAGGGACTGCTCACCGGTGCCTGGCTGCTGCCGGTCGCCGTCGCCACCGGCGCCCGGGCCGCCGGGTACACCGCCCGCGCCCCCCACTCCACGTTCCTCCTGGCGGGCTGCACCGGGCTGGTCTGCGCCGCGGTGGCGCTGTTTCTCAGAGCGCCGGGCAGGCTCAGCGTCCGGCGCATCGTCCCCAATCCCCACCCTCTCGGCGAGGAGATGGCCTGATATGACGGCTGATCCCGAAACACGGAAGACGCCGGCCGACCCCGGTTCGGCGAACCGCTCGCACCGCGAGGTCACCGACTCCCGGGGCCGGGTCTACCGCGTCGGCGAGACGGACCGTGACATCCTCGGCCACTCCCGCAAGCTGATGGTGTACCTGCCGTGGGTGGCGATGATGGCCATCAGCGTCTCGGAGTACGCCTACGGCTCCGCCGAGGACACCCTGTCCGACGCGCACGGCTGGACCCGGAGCAACACCTTCTGGATCCTCAGCGTCTGGGTGTTCTTCCAGGCCGGCATCGCCTTCCCCGCGGGCTGGCTGCGCGAGAAGGGCGTTCTCACCGCGCGCCGTGCGATGTACATAGGCGCCGTGATGTGTCTGTTCGGCTTTCTGGCCCTGTCCCACCTCGACCATGTGATGCCGGCCATCGTCGGCTTCGGCGTCGTGGGCGGGGTGGGCTCCGGGCTGATCTACGCGACCTGCATCAACATGGTCGGCAAGTGGTTCCCGGAGCGGCGCGGCGCGAAGACCGGCTTCGTCAACGGCGGCTTCGCCTATGGCTCGCTGCCCTTCATCTTCATCTTCAACTACGCCTTCGACACCGGCGATTACGACGAGGTGCTGGACCTGATCGGTGTGTATGTGCTGATCGTGGTCGCCGTCTGCGCCTGGTTCTTCAAGGACCCGCCGAAGAACTGGTGGCCGGCCGACGTCGACCCGCTGTCGCACTCCGGCTCCGGCAGGAACGCGGCGAGCCTGGCCAGGAACCCGCCCGCGGTACGGCAGTACACCCCGAAGGAGGCCATCAGGACGGGCATGCTGCCGCTGATGTGGATCAGCATCGTCATGACCGCCGGTGTGTCGATCTTCGGGATCTCCTTCCAGGTCGACTACGCCAAGGAGATCGGCTTCGGCCCGCTGGTCGCGGCGTCGTCGATGGGGGTCATGGCGGTCGTCAACGGCGTCGGGCGGGCGGTCGTGGGCCGGCTGTCGGACCTGTGGGGCCGTAAGACGTCGCTGGTGTTCGTCATCGTGGTGCTGGGGCTCGCCCAGTTCGGCGTCATCTGGGCCGGTGACATCAAGAGCGAGTGGCTGTTCCTGTTCTTCGCCTTCCTCTCCGGCTTCGGCGGCGGCGCGTTCTACCCGATGTTCGCCACGCTGACCCCGGACTACTTCGGCGAGAACTACAACGCCACCAACTACGGCCTCGTCTACAGCGGCAAGCTGGTCAGCGGCCTGTTCGGCGGCGGTCTCGGCTCGATGGTGGTGGACGCCTGGGGCTACGACGGCGCCTACGCGCTGGCCGGCGGGGTGTCGATGGCCGCGGCGGCGATCGCGCTGCTGCTGCGCCAGCCGGGCCGGGACGGCCGGCAGCCGGCCGTCCCGGTTCCCCGGACCCAGCCGGCCTCCTGAGCACATCCCCGCTGTTCCCCCTCTGCGATCCGCTCGCCGCAGGAGGAACACGCACATGCGCGGTGAAGCGGCCCCTGGGTGAGTCCGTGGGTGAGCCCGTGGGTGAGCCCGTGGGGTCAGGTGCCGTTGCGCTCGTGGTAGGAGCGGCGGGTGTGTTCGGTGTGGGCGCGCATCAGATGGGCGGCCCGCTGTTCGTCGCGGCCGGCGATCGCGGTGATCAGTTCCCGGTGCTCGATCCACGACTGGCGCCCGCGCTGCCGGGCCACCGGGGTGTAGTACCAGCGGACCCGGCGGTCGACCTGGGCGGCGAGTTCGGCGAGGACCGCGTTGCCCGCCAGTTCCATGACCTTGGCGTGGAAGGCCGCGTTGAGGGCGACGGCCCGGTCCACCTGGTCGGCGGCGACGGCCTTCTCGCCCTCGGCGCACAGCTCCTCAAGGGCCTGGACCCCGGGGGAGCCGGCGTGGACGGCGGCGAGCCGGGCGGCCTCCGCCTCCAGCAGGGTGCGCACCGTGAGCAGCTGGTCGGCCTCCTCCTCGGTCGGCTCGTGCACGAACGCGCCCTGCGCGGGGCGCAGATCGACCCAGCCCTCGGTGTTGAGCCGCTGCAGCGCCTCCCGCACCGGCTGCCGGGAGACACCGAGGTGCCCGGCCAGCTCGCTCTCGACCAGGTGCTGGCCGGGCTGCAGGGCGCGGGTGGTGATGAGTTCGAGCAGTGCCTCGTAGACACGCTCGCGCAGCGGGCCGGGACGTTCGAGCTTGGGCACCGCCCCTTGCGGCAGTCCGGTCGACAACATCGCGGTCCCCTCCTGGACAGATCTGACGCGTGGACGCTGGACGCTCAGTATCGGCTCAGTATCAATTGTCTTTTGTCTACAGTCTACGGTGCACAAAAGCCAGGCCGGTCGGCCCCCGGTTCGTCCACACCTGCGGCCGTCCGTTCACGGGCAGCGTACGACCTGGCCCGCGTACGACAGATTGCCGCCGAAGCCGAACAGCAGCACGGGGTCGCCGGAGCCGAGCGCACCCTGCTCGACCAGCTTGGAGAAGGCCAGCGGGACACTGGCCGCCGAGGTGTTGCCGGATTCGGTGACGTCGCGGGCGACCACGGCGTTGACCGCGCCGAGCTTCTCGGCCAGCGGCTCGATGATGCGCAGATTGGCCTGATGCAGGACGACCCCGGCGAGGTCCTCGGGTGTCACCCCGGCCCGTTCGCAGGCGGCGCGGGCGATGGCCGGCAGCCGGGTGGTGGCCCAGCGGTAGACGGACTGTCCCTCCTGCGCGAACCGCGGCGGGGTGCCCTCGATCCGCACGGCGTGCCCCATCTCGGGCACCGAGCCCCACAGCACCGGCCCGATCCCCGGCTCCTCCCCCGGCGGACATGCCTCGACGACGGCGGCCCCGGCTCCGTCGCCGACGAGGACACAGGTGCTGCGGTCGCTCCAGTCCGTGACGTCGGACATCTTGTCGGCGCCGATGACCAGCGCCCGGGTGGCGGCGCCGGCCCGGACGGTGTGGTCGGCGGTGGCCAGCGCGTGGGTGAAACCGGCGCACACCACGTTGACGTCCATCGCGGCGGGCTGCGGGATGCCGAGCCGGGCCGCGACGCGGGCGGCGGTGTTCGGGGAACGGTCGATCGCCGTGGACGTGGCGACCAGGACCAGGTCGATGTCGCCGGGGCTCAGGCCGGCGCCGGCGAGGGCCTTGGCGGCGGCGTGCGCGGCCAGTTCGTCGACCGGCTCGTCGGGGCCGGCGATGTGCCGGGTCCGGATGCCGACCCTGCTGCTGATCCACTCGTCGCTCGTGTCGACCAGGGCGGCCAGGTCCTTGTTGGTGAGCACCCGGGCGGGCTGGTAGTGGCCGATGGCCGTGATGCGCGAGCCGTTCATGGCGGGGTCCCCCTCGTTGCCGTGGGTAGCGGGATCCACCAGTCTGTTCAGTGACTCACGGGTACGACGGCACGTGAGGCGACAGGAAACGGGCGTCCGAGTTGTCGGCTTCTTGCAGACCTTCGGACGCCCGGCCTTTCTCAGGTGTCACCCGTGGAACAGTCGGCTCGCCTTCTGTACCAGTTCGTACACGCCGTAGGCGAAGGGCGCGCCCACCCAGAGCCAGGCGAGCACGATCAGTGATCGGCGATCACGCGGACTGCTGTCGTTCGACATCGGCGGCCTCCCTGGGGGCGGGGACATGGAAGCGGGTGTGCACGGGCCGGACCAGCTCATTGGCGACGAAGCCGATGACGAGCAGCCCGATCATGATGCCGAAGGAGAGGGTGTACAGGGCCGGTCCGTGCTTGCCGGCGTCCTTCTGGTGGTCGGCGATCCAGTTGACGATCAGCGGCCCGAGCACCCCGGCCAGTGACCAGGCCGTGAGCAGCCGGCCATGGATCGCGCCGACCTCGTAGGTCCCGAAGAGGTCCTTCAGATACGCCGGGACGGTGGCGAAACCGCCGCCGTAGAAGGAGAGGATCACCAGGGCGCAGAGGATGAACAGCGGTTTCGAGGAGTCGCCGAGGACGGCGATGAGCAGGTACATCAGCGCGCCGACACCGAGGTAGACGCGGTAGATGTTCTTGCGTCCGATGAGGTCGGAGGTGGACGACCAGCCGATGCGGCCCGCCATGTTGGCGGCGGACAGCAGGGCGACGAACCCGGCGGCCGCGGACGCCGACACCGGGGTGGAGCTGTCGGCGAAGAAGTCCGTGATCATCGGGGCGGCCTTCTCCAGGATGCCGATGCCCGCGGTCACGTTCATGCAGAGCACGATCCACAGACACCAGAACTGCGGGGTGCGCACCGCGTTGCGCGCGGAGACCTGCACGCCCTCGTAGGCGCCGGGCGCACTCGCCGTCTTCTCGCGGTCCTCCGGGCGCGGAACGCGTACCAGCAGCACGCCGAGGGTCATGAAGACGGCGTACGACAGTCCGTGCACCAGGAAGGCGAGGGCGATGCCATCGTTGTCACCGCCGAAGGACGAGAGCATCTGCGCGGACCAGGGCGAGGCGATCAGCGCGCCGCCGCCGAAGCCCATGATGGCGATGCCGGTCGCCATGCCGGGCCGGTCCGGGAACCACTTGATCAGGGTGGAGACGGGCGAGATGTAGCCGATGCCGAGGCCGATGCCGCCGACGAAGCCGTAGCCGAGGACGATCAGCCAGTACTGCTCGGTCTCGGCGCCGAGCGCGGAGATCAGGAAGCCGGAGGAGAAGCAGACCAGGGCCACGGTCATGGCCCAGCGTGGTCCGTTGCGTTCGACGAGGGTGCCGCCGAACGCGGCCGACAGCCCGAGCATGACGATCGCGAGCTGGAAGGGCAGCGCGCTCTGGGTGCCGTCGAGGTGCAGCGCGGATTCGAGGGGTGGCTTGAAGACGCTCCAGGCGTAGGCCTGGCCGATGGCGAGGTGGACGGAGAGGGCGGCGGGCGGGACGAGCCAACGGCTCCAGCCCGTGGGTGCGACAGGGGGGCTGCTCATGAACCCCGAACGGTACGTCCGCACAAGGTAGTTGAGAACCCAACGGCTCGATCGTATGCGAAAGCGGCATCCAGAATGCGCCGAACGGTCGACGTCCGAACCCTTGTCCGCCTGAACTCCATACTGTAGACAATATTTCGTCGACAAGATCGCCCGACTTCCTCCCCCTCTCCGCGGTATCCCTCAAACCGAACGGAGTGCCTCGTGAAAGTGGCAGTTCTCGGCGCCGGCGCCATCGGCGCCTACGTCGGTGCCGCGCTCCACCGCGCCGGCGCCGATGTGCATCTCATCGCCCGCGGACCGCTTCCTCGTCGTGCAGGACATCTTCCGCACCAGGACGGCCGAGCTGGCGGACGTCGTGCTGCCGGCGACCGCCGGCTGGGCGGAGACCGAGGGCACGACCACCAACAGCGAGCGCCGGGTGCAGCGGGTGCGGCGGGCCGTCACCCCGCCCGGCGAGGCCCGCGAGGACATCGACATCATCTGCGAGCTGGCGGCCCGGCTCGGCCACGACTGGAAGTACGCCGACGCCGAGGCCGTCTGGAACGAGCTGCGCTCGGTGTCCCCGGACCACTACGGGATGACGTACGACCGGCTGGCCGAGCACCGCGGCATCCAGTGGCCCTGCCCGAGCACGGAGCGGCTCGAACCGAGCTGTCTGCACGGCCGGCTGTGGGAGTCCGACCCTGCTTTGCGGGGGGGGCCGGCGCCGTTCGGGCTGGTCCAGCACGATCCGCCGGTGGACCTCACCGACGAGGCGTATCCGGTCCGGCTGACCACCGGACGACGGCTGGACTCGTACAACACCGGTGTGCAGAGCGGCGGCTTCGCCTCTCCGCTGCGGCGCGGCGAGTACATCGAGCTGTGCCCGGAGGACGCCGAGCGGTACGGGGTCGTGGTCGGCGAGGAGGTCCGGGTGTCCTCGCGGCGCGGGTCGGTGGTGGCGCCGGTGTGGATCGACCCCGCGCTGCGGCCCGGTCTGGCCTTCATGACCATGCACTTTCCCGACGAGGTGGACACCAACCGGCTGACGATCGAGGCGAACTGCCCGATCGCGGGGACGGCGGAGTTCAAGGCGTCGGCGATCCGGATCGAGAAGCTCCCCGTCGCGACCATCGTGAGGTGATCTGGTGGATCCGCACTTCGGCGACAGCAAGCCGACGGATGAGGAACGGTCCGCCGTGGACGCCCTGTTGGGCCCGCCGGAGTCCTCCTGGGAGGGCGCCGACCGCAGTGCCACGGATCTGCGGTGGGCGCGCGGCGGCCGCGAGGCCCGGGACCGCCGCGACCTGCTGCTGCCGGGGCTGCACGCGATCAACGACCGGATCGGCTGGATCAGCGAGGGCGCCCTCGGCTATCTGTGCCGCCGGCTGACGGTGCCGCCGGCCGAGGCGTACGGCGTTGCGACGTTCTACGCGATGTTCTCGGTGCGGCCCCGCCCGGCGACCGTGCTGCACGTCTGCAACGACCTGGCGTGCGCGGCGGCCGGCGCGGAGCGAGTGTGCACAGGCATCGCGGAGCGCCTCGGCGACGAGGTGAGCGTCGAACGCAGCCCCTGCCTCGGCCTGTGCGAACGCGCCCCGGCCGCCCTCGCCGTCAGAGCGGGCGACCCGGTGCGTACGGCGGTGGCGGCGCCGGCGACCGTGGACGGCGCCGTGCGCGCGGCCGGCGCGCCCGACTCGGCGCCCGGGGAGCCGCCGGCGGCGATGGCGGTGCCCCAGGCCGGTCAGGGGGACCTCGTGCTGCTGCGGCGGGTGGGTGTCGTCGACCCGGCGTCGCTGGACGACTACCGCGCGCACGGCGGCTACACCGCGCTGCGCCGGGCCTTCGCGCTCGGGCCCGCCGGAGTCATCCGCGAGGTCACCGAATCCGGCCTGGTCGGGCGCGGCGGCGCCGCCTTCCCCACCGGCCGCCCCGGCAGACCGAGACGTCCACGGTGTGCGCGTACTGCGGAGTGGGCTGCACCCTCACGCTCCATGTGCAGGACAATGAGATCGTGAAGGTCACCTCTCCGCACGACAACCCGGTGACCCACGGCAATCTCTGCATCAAGGGCCGTTTCGGCTACCAGCACGTACAGAACCGGGGCTGATCAGGACATGGGACGAGTCACGGAACGACGCAAAGTGCTCCGCATCCGCGACGGGGCGCTCTCGACCCGGCCGGACACACTCGTCGCCGAGGAACCCCTGGAGATCCGGCTGAACGGCAAGCCGCTCGCGATCACCATGCGCACCCCGGGCGACGACTTCGCGCTGGCGGCGGGGTTCCTGGTGAGCGAGGGCGTACTGGCCGCCGCGGCCGATCTGCAGAACATCGTCTACTGCGCGGGCGCCACCGCGGACGGTTCCAACACGTACAACGTCGTGGACGTGCGGACCACACCGGACGTCGCCCTGCCGGACTTCACCCTGGAGCGCAACGTCTACACGTCCTCCTCGTGCGGTCTGTGCGGCAAGGCCAGCCTGGACGCCGTACGGACCACCGCGCGCTTCCCGATCGCCGACACTCCCCCGGTCCGGGTCACCCCCGAGCTGCTGGCGTGCCTCCCCGACCGGCTGCGGGCGGCCCAGCGGGTGTTCGACCGGACCGGGGGCCTGCATGCCGCGGCCCTGTTCACCGAGGACGGGGAGCTGCTGGACATACGGGAGGACGTCGGCCGGCACAACGCGGTCGACAAACTGGTCGGGCGGGCGCTGCAGAGCGGCGGTCTGCCGCTGTCGCGGACGATCCTGCTGGTCTCCGGGCGGGCCTCGTTCGAGCTGGCACAGAAGGCGGTGATGGCGGGCATCCCGGTGCTGGCGGCCGTCTCGGCACCGTCGTCGCTGGCCGTGGACCTGGCCGCGGAGACGGGTCTGACCCTGGTGGGTTTCCTGCGGGGCAGGTCGATGAACGTGTACGCGGGTGAGGACCGCATCGCCCTCGAAAAGGCGGCCGCCCAGGGCTGAGGCGCCTGCCCGCGGCACGGCGGCGGGGCCCGGCCGGCGGGGAGCGCCCCCTGCGCCGGCGGGCCCCGCCGTATGTTCAACCGAAGGTCACTGCGCTCGAACTCGTCACCGTACCCAGCCTCGGGAAGTCCAGCCGGACGGACGCCTCGTGCTCGGCTGCGGTGAAGGCGGCCATGGCGTCCTCGACGAAGACGAGGCCGTAGCCGAGGTCGGCGGCGGCGCGGGCGGTGGACTCCACGCCGAGATTGGTGGCGATGCCGCCGAACACCAGGGTGGTGACGCCGCGTTCACGCAGGCACTCGTCCAGGCCGGTGCCCTGGAAGGCGCCGATGGTGTGCTTGACCACCTCCAGGTCGCCGTCCGTGACGAGGCCGGGCACAAGCCCGCTGCCGGGCGGCTGTTCGGCGACCGAGGAGCGTTCCACCCGCACCAGCACGACGGGCGCTCCGGCGGCGCGGAAGGCGCCCGCCAACTCCTCGGCGACGGACAGTACTTCGGTGCCTTTGCGGGGTTCCAGGGGCAGCGCGACGACGCGTTCCATCAGATCGACGAGGATCAGGGCGGTGCGCTGCGGATCGAGCACGGGAGCTGCGGTCATGACGGAACGTTAGCCGTCGTCAGCCGTCCGTGCCGGAAATCCGGATCAACAGGCCCATGAACTGGTCGCGTTCGGCGGCCGACAGCGGGGCGAGCAGCGCCTCGTTGGCCTCGCCGGCCGCCTTCTCGCAGCGCGCGAGGAGGCGGGCGCCGTCGTCGGTGAGGGTCACGGCGTTCTTCCGCCGGTCCCTGGGGTCGGGGGTGCGCCGGACATGACCGGCGGACTCCAGGTCGTTGAGCACGCCGACCAGGTCCTTGGGATCGAGGCCCACGCCGCGGCCGAGGTCGGCCTGGGCGACGGGCTGGAGGTCGCGGACGGCGGAGAGGACGACGTGGTGCCACATCTTCTGGCCCTCGGCCGCGAGGGCGTCGGAGACCAGGGCGCGGCCCCGGGCGGCGGCACGACCGAGAAGCCAGCTGGGCAGGGAACGGATCGCGGGCAGCGGTGCTTCGGCCATGCGGGCAGCTTATCCGACAATCGTTGGACCTCCCAACGAATGTCGGCTAACGTTGGGACTCCCAACGAATTCGTGGGTGTTCCCAACGACCGATCTGCCGGGTCTGCCCGGCTCTGGAGGTGTGTGCGATGCGGCGCGTCCGCTATGAATCGACCGGCGGCCCCCTGTTCGTCGAACAGGCCCCGGTCCCCGAGCCCGGCCCCGGTGAGCTGCTGGTGCGCTGCGCGGCGATCGGCGTCACCCTGCCGGTGGTCCGCAAGGTCACCGAGGCCGCCGAGCCGATCGCACTCGGCGGGGAGATCGCCGGCGAGGTGGTGGCGACCGGCGAGGGCGTGACCCGCTTCCGCACGGGCGACCGGGTGACCGGGATGTGCTTCGGGCACGGGTACGCCGACTTCGCCCTGCTGCACGAGGCCATGACCTCCCCCATACCGGACGGCGCCGACGCCGTGGACGCGATCGCGCTGGTGCGCAGCGGCCTGGTGGCGTACGGCGTGCTGGAGGCGGCGCGCCCGGCGCCCGGCGAGGCGGTCCTCGTCACGGCGGCGGCGAGCGGCATCGGCCACCTCGCCGTACAGCTGGCGCGGGCGCGCGGCGCGGGGCGGGTGGTGGGAGCCGTCTCCGACCCGGGCAAGGCGGACTTCGTCCGCTCGCTCGGCGCGGACGACTGCGTCCGGTACGACGACGACAGCTGGGGGGATCCCTTCGACTGCGTCCTGGACGCCGTCGGCGGGGACCTGCTCACCCCCGCCGTCGCCGCACTCGCCCCGTACGGCCGCCTCGTCGCCTACAGCTCGGGCGGCGGCACCCTGAAGGCGTACGACCTGCTGGTGGGCGCCAAGTCGGTGATCGGTTTCCAGATGGCCCTGATCGCCCGCGGCCGGCCAGACCTGTACGAGCAGTGGCGCACGGAGCTGTGGCGGCTCTTCGCCGAGGGCGCCCTGAAGCCCGCCGTGCATGCCGAGTTCGCTCTGGAGGACGCGGCGAAGGCACACGCGGCGATCGAGACACGGACGAACCTCGGCAAGGTGGTCCTGCGCGCCTAGGCCGTTCACAGGTGTCGCGTGCTGCACGCTTCTTGTGAGGTGCCCTGGCCCCAACTACCTTCGATGGGGCGCACGTTGGACGTGGGATGTCCGCATGTCCAGATGTCCGGCCGACGAAGGGCAGGTCGCTCCATGCCGTCAGGTCTTCGCGCCCGTCTCAGATCCGTACTCGCCGCCGGCTGCGCGGTGGCCGCGCTGTTCGTGCTGCCGCTGGCCACCCCCCACCAGGCCCATGCCCAACCCGCCTCGTCCTCACCCGAGTTCGCGCAGCAGGTCCTGTTCAAGGCCGCCCAGGACCCCGGCTACGCCTGCTTCCGTATCCCGGCGATCGTGCGTACGGCCGACGGCACCCTGCTGGCGTTCGCCGAGGGCCGCGTCCTCAACTGCGGGGACGCCGCCGACATAGACATCGTCCTCAAGCGCTCCACCGACGGCGGCCGCACCTGGGGCCCGCTGGAGGTCGTCAACGACGGCGGCGGTGACACCCACGGCAACCCGGCGCCGATCGTGGACCGCGAGACGGGCCGGGTCTGGCTCGCGGAGACGTACAACACGGGCCGGACCGACAGCAACAGCTGCTCGATCCCCTGCGACCGCACCCCGCATCTGCAGTACAGCGACGACGACGGCCGGACCTGGTCCGCGCCTCGCGACCTGAGCCCGGAGATCCTGCCCGCCGACTGGAACTCCTGGTACGCGACCGGGCCCGTGCACGGCATCCGGCTCACCCGGGGCCGCTACGCGGGCCGGCTGGTCTTCGGGGTCAACACCGAGACCTGGGACGGCAGCCGGATAACCGCCAACCACGCGGCGCTGATCGTGAGCGACGACCACGGCGGCCACTGGCGGATCGGCGCCACCGACACCTGGCCCATAGCCGATGACGGCACCTTCCGGCAGAAACCGTCCGAGCTGGCCCTCGCCGAGCGCGAGGACGGCTCCGTCCTGGTCAGCGGCCGGGAGCAGGACGGCACCGACCTGGGCCATCGCACCCAGGCCGTCAGCCGCGACGGCGGCGGCAGCTTCACCGCGCCCTTCCACGGCCTGCCCGACCTGTACGCCCCGATGGTGGAGGGCTCGCTGCTGCGCCTCGGCGACCGGCTGCTGCTGGCCTGCCCCGCCGACCCCGACCACCGGCGGACGATGATGATCCGCTCCTCCTACGACGGCGGCCGCACCTGGGACAGCGTGGACCGCGGCACGGTCGTCACCACGGACTGGTCCGGCTACTCCGATCTGGCCCGCGTCGACCGTGACACGGTGGGTCTGGTCTACGAGGGCGGCGCGGTGGACGCCCGCGACGAGATCCGCTTCGCCCGCTTCACCGAGGACTGGCTGGCCCCGCGCCGCGGGCCCGACCCGGTCACCCCCGACTGGACCTGGTTCGCCCGCCCGGCCGCGGTGCTGGGCGGTCCGACGCGGACGGACGGGGTCCTCGGCGGCGCGCTGCAGTTCGACGGTGTCGACGACGCGGTACGCCTGCCGTACCGCGACAGCCTGCCGCTGGGCACCAAGGACTTCACGGCGTCCCTGTGGTTCCGCTACACGGCCACGAGCGGTGAGCAGCCACTGCTGTGGATGGGCGGGGCCGGCACCTCCCAGCCCCAGGTGTGGGTGCGCGGGGAGCCGGCGAACCACCGGATCCAGGGGCTGATCACGGTACGGGAGGGGGCGATCGCGCCGCAGAGCGCGTATGTGCGCACGGACACCGCGTACAACGACGGCCAGTGGCACCACCTCGTGCTGCGGCGCGGCGGGGGCAGGCTGTCGCTGTTCGTGGACGGCACGCAGTACTCCGTCGCCGACGTCCCGGGTTCGGTCAGCCGTAACTCACCCTTCGGCGTGCACATCGCCCAGCGCATGGACAGCAGGGCCTTCTTCGCCGGGGCGATCGACGAGGTCCATGTGTGGGACCGGGCGCTCACCGACGAGGAGGTGTCGGATCCGAGGGCGCTGCGGTCATCGAAGGACACGGTCCTGTGGCTGCCCCTGGACCAGGTGAGCGGGTGATCCGGTGGCGGTGTCCGGGACCTCCTCCGGGTCCCGGGCCCGCCGCTTCGCGATGACCGCGCACACCATCAGCTGCATCTGGTGGAACAGCATCAGCGGCAGCACGGCGAGGGAGGCATGGGCGCCGAACAGCACGCCGGCCATGGGCAGCCCGGAGGCGAGGGACTTCTTCGAGCCGGCGAACTGGATGGCGATCCGGTCGGCCCGGCCGAAGCCGAGCGCCCTGCCGCCGTACCAGGTCAGCAGCAGCATCGCGGCGAGCAGGGCGGCCTCGACGACGAGCAGGCCGCCGAGCCGCGCGGGGCTGACCTGGTGCCAGATGCCCCGGATCATGCCCTCGCTGAAGGCGGTGTAGACGACGAGCAGGATCGAGCCGCGGTCGACCAGCCCGAGGACCTTCTTGTGCCGGGCGATGAGGGGGCCGGCCCAGGGCCGCAGCAGCTGCCCGGCCAGGAACGGCACCAGCAGCTGGAGCACGATCTTCACCAGTGAGTCGGCGGAGAACCCGCCGCCGCTGTTGCCGAGCAGTCCCGCCGCCAGCAGCGGGGTGACGACGATGCCGACGAGGGAGGAGAAGGAGCCCGCGCAGATCGCCGCCGGGACGTTTCCGCGGGCGAGGGAGGTGAAGGCGATGGACGACTGGATCGTGGACGGCACCAGCGTCAGGAACAGCAGTCCCTGGTAGAGCGGCTGGGTCAGCAGCGCCGGCACCAGTGCGCGCGCCGCCAGGCCGAACACCGGGAAGAGGACGAAGGTGCAGGCCAGCACGGTGACATGGAGCCGCCAGTGGCGCAGTCCGTCCAGCGCCTCCCGGGTGGAGAGGCGGGCGCCGTAGAGGAAGAAGAGGAAGGCGATCGCGGCCGTCGACGCGCCCGAGGCCGCATCGGCCGCGCCGCCCCGGGCCGGCAGCAGCGCGGCGAGGCCCACGGTCCCGAGCAGCAGGACGATGTACGGGTCGATCGGCATCCAGCTCGGCCGGCGCAGGCGTCTCACAGTGCTCCGTTTGCAGTGCGCGCGTCTGTGCGCGTCCGTTGACATGTCGTCCCTCTGCGGGCCCACAGGCCCCCTCACCATCGTCCTCCTCAGCTCGCCGATCGGGAAACCCGCATACCACTCTGACTGTCATCGTGAATCCTGATAAGCAGGTAGGCTGCGGGCCGTGTACGACCCGACCCAGCTGCGCACCTTCCTCGCCGTGGCCCAGACGCTCAGCTTCACCCAGGCCGCGCACCGGCTGGGGCTGCGCCAGTCCACGGTCAGCCAGCATGTCCGCCGGCTGGAGGACGCCACCGGGCGACAGCTGTTCACCCGGGACACCCATACGGTGGAGCTCACCGAGGACGGCGAGGCGATGCTGGGCTTCGCCCGGCGGATCCTGCAGGTGCAGGAGCAGGCGACGGCGTTCTTCACGGGCACCCGGGTGCGCGGCCGACTGCGGTTCGGGGCGTCGGAGGACTTCGTGCTCACCCGGCTGCCGGAGATCCTGGAGGGCTTCCGCCATGACCATCCGGAGGTCGACCTGGAGCTGACGGTGGAGCTGTCCGGCACCCTGCACGAGCAGCTGGCGGCCGGGAAGCTGGATCTGGTGCTGGCCAAACGGCGCCCGGAGGACCCGCGTGGCGAGTTGGTCTGGCGCGACGATCTCGTGTGGATCGGCGCCGAGCGGCTGCGTCTGGACGCCGACCGGCCCGTCCCGCTGATCGTGTATCCCCCGCCCGGCATCACCCGGGCCCGTGCGCTTCGGGTGCTGGAGCGGGAGGGCCGCGACTGGCGGATCGTGTGCACCAGCGGCAGTCTCAACGGGCTGATCGCGGCGGCCCGCGCCGGGCTCGGGGTGATGGCCCACTCCCGGCGACTGATCCCGCCCGGTCTGTTCCGGCTGCCGGAGCGCGCCGCCCTGCCCGATCTGGGCAGGATCGACTTCGTGCTCGTCCACGGCCACCGCCGGGGCGCCGCCGAGGACGCCGCGAACGCGCTGGCGGCGGCGGTCCTGGCGGGCGGGGAGCGGCTGCGCCGCCAGGGCGGCTGAGGCGCGGGGGCCTGGTGCCGCCGCTCGCGCGGGCCTGTCCGCCTCGCTCCGGGTGGTGCCTCGGATGCGGAGAACAGGGCGGTATGCGCCGTAATCGGTGCGTACAGATTCGGTGGAGATTACGGCACCGAAACTTACTGACCCGTCAGTATTGTGTCCGGCCCTTCCCTATGTGGGGGCATTTTCCAGTCACCATCCAGGGGAATCGTGTGGTTTGCTCGGTTTCCGACCCCCTCCCGCCCGGTGACGGCGTGATGTAGCTTTCACCGCGCTGTGCCGAGCATCACGGGCGTGACCAAGCAGCGAGGATCGGGGAGCGAGGTTTGCGCGAGTTCACCAACCCGCCGGTCACGTCGGCACCGCCGGTGGGCGGTCTGGCCGACGTGGTCTTCGAGCATGCCCTGAGCGACCCGACGCACATCGCCCTCGGCCGCAAGGACGCGGCCGGGCAGTGGCGGGACGTCAGCGCCGCCGAGTTCCGCGACGAGGTACTGGCCCTCGCCAAGGGTCTCCTCGCGCGCGGCGTCCGCTTCGGCGACCGCGTCGCGATCATGTCCCGCACCCGCTACGAGTGGACCCTGTTCGACTTCGCGCTGTGGAGCATCGGCGCCCAGGTGGTGCCCGTCTACCCCACGTCCTCGGCCGAGCAGTGCTTCTGGATGCTCTACGACGCCGAGGTGTCGGCGGCGATCGTGGAGCACGAGGACCACGCGATGACCATCGCCACCGTCATCGACCGCCTCCCGCAGCTGCGCCAGCTCTGGCAGCTGGACTCGGGCTGTGTGCAGGAGCTGTACGACGCCGGGGCGCATCTGGACGACGAGCTGGTGCACCGGCACCGGCAGGCGGTCACCCCGGACTCGGTCGCCACCATCATCTACACCTCGGGCACCACCGGCCGCCCCAAGGGCTGTGTCCTCTCGCACGCGAACTTCATGTTCGAGGCGGACACGATGATCGGGCGGTGGCAGCCGGTGTTCCACACCAAGAAGGACGACGCGGCGTCCACGCTGCTGTTCCTGCCGCTCGCGCATGTCTTCGGGCGGATGGTGGAGGTCGCCGCGATCCGTGGCAAGGTCCGGTTCGGGCACCAGCCGCAACTGCACGCCGCCGCCCTGCTGCCCGATCTGGCCGCGTTCAAGCCGACGTTCATCCTCGCCGTGCCGTACATCTTCGAGAAGGTGTTCAACGCGGCGCGCCGGAAGGCGGAGAAGGAGGGCCGGTCGGGGCCGTTCGAGAAGGCGGTCGACATCGCGGTGAAGTACGCGGAGGCCGTGGAGGCCAGGGCCTGGGGCATCGGGCCCGGCCCGTCGGCGGGGCTGCGCATGCAGCACCAGCTCTTCGACAAGCTCGTCTACGCCAAGGTCCGCGCGGCGATGGGCGGCCGGATCCGCAACGCGATGTCCGGCGGCTCGGGGATGGACCGCAAGCTGGGGCTGTTCTTCGCGGGCGCCGGTGTGCAGATCTACGAGGGCTACGGCCTGACCGAGTCGACGGCCGCCGCGACCGCCAACCCGCCCGAGCGCACCCGCTACGGCACGGTCGGCCAGGCCATACCGGGCATGACCGTGCACATCGCCGACGACGGGGAGATCTGGCTGCACGGCGGCAATGTCTTCCAGGGCTATCTCAACAACCCGAAGGCCACCGACGAGACCCTGCACGAGGGCTGGCTGGCCACCGGCGACCTCGGCTCGCTCGACGAGGACGGCTATCTGACCATCACCGGCCGCAAGAAGGAGATCCTGGTGACCTCCGGCGGCAAGAGCGTCTCGCCCGGTGTGCTGGAGGAGCGGGTGCGCGACCATCCGCTGGTCAACCAGTGCATCGTGGTCGGCAACGACCGCCCCTACATCGCCGCCCTGGTCACCCTCGACCAGGAGGCCGTCGAGCACTGGCTGCAGATGCGCAACAAGCCGAGGCTGACCCCGGTGGAGCTGGTACGCGACCCGGACCTGGAGACGGAGGTGCGGCGGGCGGTGGTCGCCGCCAACACCCTCGTCTCCCAGGCCGAGTCGATCCGTACGTTCCGTATCCTCGCGCAGCCCTTCACCGAGGAACACGGCCTGCTCACACCGTCGTTGAAGCTGAAGCGGAAGGCGATCGAGAAGGTGTACGACGCCGAGGTCGAGGCCCTCTACCACACCTGACGTGATGTCAGCCACGGCCCGGCAGGCGGCTCAGCTGATGGTCACCCGGAAGATCTTGTCGGAACCGTCGGCCGCGCCGCCGTTGTTGTCGCAGTTGGTGGTGGACAGCCACAGCTGGTCGGCGCCGGGCACCTTGGTGACGGTGCGCAGCCGGCCGTAGGTGCCGACGTAGTACGCGGTCGGGGTGCCGACGCTCTCGCTGTCGCCGTTGATGGGGATGCGCCACAGGCGTTCGCCGCGCAGTGAGGCCATGTAGACGACGTTACGGACGATCGCGATGCCGCTCGGCGAGGCCTCGTTCACGTTCCAGGTGGCCTTGGGGTTGGTCATGCCGGCGACGTTGCAGTTGCCCTCGCAGGTGGGCCAGCCGTAGTTGGCCCCGGGCTTGATGAGGTTGAGTTCGTCCTTGGAGCTGTTGCCGAACTCCGCCTCCCACAAGCGGCCGCTGCGGTCGAAGGCGAGGCCCTGGGGGTTGCGGTGGCCCAGGGAGTAGACGTAGTTGCCGAACGGGTTGCCGGGGGCCGGCTTGCCGTCGGTGGTCATCCGCAGGATCTTGCCGTTGAGGGAGTTCTTGTCCTGGGCGAGATCGGGCGTCTGGGCCTCGCCGGTGGAGACATAGAGGTAGCCGTCGGGCCCGAAGGCGAGGCGGCCGCCGTTGTGGTAGCGGTTCTTCTTGATGCCCTGCAGCAGCACCTTGTAGTCGCTGAGCCGGGTGCCGTCGTAGGTCATGCGCACGACCCGGTTGCCCTCGGCGGCGGTGTGCATGAAGTAGACGTAGTGGTTCGTCTCCCACTTGGGGTCGACCGCGACGCCGAGCAGGCCTCCCTCCCCATTGGTGGTGACGGCGTTCGGGACGGTGCCGACCTGCGTCCTGGTGCCGTCCTTGGTGACCTTCCAGACCCGGAAGTCGTCCCGCTCGGTGACGAGGGCCGTCTTGCCGTCGGGCATCCAGTAGGTGCCCCACGGGATGGTCCACCCCGGGGAGAGGGTGGTGACGGAGGAGGGGACACCGCCGTCGGTGGCGCAGGCCTTGGTGGTGAACGACACCGTGTTGCTCGGCGGGGAGACATTGCCGGCGGCGTCGCGGGCGACGACGTTCAGGGTGTAAGGGCTGTTGCAGGCGAGCCCCGTGAGGGTGGTGGAGGTGCCCTGCACGGTCTTGTAGACGGTGCTGTCGCTGCGCACGTCGTAGGCGGTGACGGCGCGGTTGTCCGAGGCGGCGCCCCAGCTGAGGTCGACGGTGTTCGCGGTGACACCGGCCGCCTGAAAGGTGCCGGGGGCGGTCGGCGGAGTGGTGTCGGAGCCGGGCTTGGTGGTGCAGTCGACGACCGGGCTCGCGGGCGAGGTGTTGCCGGCCGCGTCACGGGCGATGACCGTGAGGTCGTAGGTGGTGTTCGGGGTGAGCCCCGTCAGGGTCTTGGAGGTGGTGTCGCCCGGTGCCTCGCCCAGCTTGTTGCCGTGCTCGTACAGGTCGTACGCCGTGACCTTCACGTCGTCCGTCGAGGCACCCCAGGACAGGGTCAGGCGGTCCTCGCCGATGTCCGAGCAGGAGGGCCGGCCGGGGCGGGTGGGGGCCTGGGTGTCGCTCGGCGTGCCGAGGGACACCCGGTCGAGGTTGGGGCCGCCCGCGGCCGTGGTGGCGGTCGCCCGGATCTTGTTGCTGCCTGCCTTCAGGGTCACGTTGACGGTCCTGGACGCCCAGGTGTTCCAGTCGGCCGTCGCCGGGAAGGAGACGGCGGACGCCACCACGGTGCCGTTGACGGAGAGGTCCATCGGCCGGTCGGTGCTGGTGCCGTTGGCGTAGCGCAGGGTGAGCGAGGCGGGTCCGGCGGCGGCCGCGTCGGCCGTGAACTCCACATAGGAGCCCTTGACGTTGGTGTAGTCGACGAAACCGGAGCCCGAGTAGCCGGTGTGGTTGGTGGCGACCGCGCCCTGGGAGATCAGGGCGTCCTCGGCCTGGTAGTCGGTGGCGGCGCTCGCGGTGCCTTGGCTCAGCGCGACGAGGGGCACGGCCAGGGCCAGGGAGAGTGCGCAGACGAGTGCTCTTTCGTGTTTCATGAGGTTCCCCCTCGGCTAGCTGTTGACCGGGTTCACACGGATCAGCCGGGTCTCGCCCGGCCGCAGCGTCGCGCCGTTCTGCCAGAAGTCGTCGAGATTGACCCGCACGAAACCGTGGTCCTTGAGACCGCTCGCCGCCAGGGCGTCGGCCTGTGCCTCGATCTTCGCCTCGGTCGGCTCGCGGCGTACGAAGCTCCAGCTGCTCCCGCCCTGGGCGGGGCGCAGGGACTGCCCGTTGTCGGAACGGGGGGTGAAGGCGGCCGCCGGTGTGGCGTACGACGTACCGATCCAGGCCTCGTCGATGCGCAGCCGCTGATAGCGGGTGGTGTCGGTGGCCGCCGCCCAGGTGCTGTCGACCTCCAGGCGCACGTAGCGGGCGGTGGCGGCGGCCAGGTCGATGCCCTGGATGCCGCGGGCGCTGGGGAGTTGGCCCTTCTTGACGGGGCTGCCCCAGTCCTTGCCGTCGTCGCTGACGTAGACCTTGTAGGCCTTGATCCGTGCGGACTGTTCGGTGGCCGAGCGGGCGTAGGCGACGGAGTCCTCACGCTGGTTGAGCCCGAGGTACCGCACCTTCTTCGAGGCGCCGAGGTCGAAGGTGAGGCTGACGGGCAGGGTCTTGTCGTTGTCCCAGTAGGTGAGGTAGTCGCCGTCCGCGGCGGCGGAGCCGGGGTGGCCGCTCGCGGAGGCGCTCGCGGTGACCTTGACGCCGGTGGCGATGCCCTGACGGCCGGCGGTGATCACCTTGAACACGGTGTCGTACGGGTCCCAGCCGCCGAGGCCGCTGAGGGTGAGCACACCGCCGGACTGCGACCAGGCGACCGGTGCCCCGGTGCGCAGGTCGGTCACGGAGGCGATGCGGTAGCCGTTGTCGCGGATCCGCAGGGTGCCGGTGCTCGGCGGGGTCAGGACATGGATGTACTGCCGGTCGGGGTCGTCCTTGGCGAGGGTGGTGACGCCGTGGGCGCCGTCGTTCCAGAAGCCGGGTGTGAGGCCGCCGTACATGTAGCCGCCGCCCTCGGTGCCGTGCAGCGACTCCCAGATGCGGTTCAGATAGCCGTCGGCGAAGCTGTTGAAGGCGGCCTGGTTGGCCGGGAACGTGCCGTTGACCTGGGCGGTCTCGGCCATCAGGGCCTTCACCGAGGAGCCCGCGTTGGTGACGAGCCGGCCGAGGGTGAGCCCCCGGTCGACGGTGGGGTCGGAGCCGTCGTACCACCAGGCGCCGGTCGACGGCAGCTTGAAGTCGGCCTCGGTGAGCCGGGGCTGGGCGGTGTAGACCGCCTGTGGGTAGTCGTAGGCGGGCGTCATGCCCGTCTTCTGCTCGTTGCTGATCATGTCCATGATCGGCGTGTCCTCGTTGTTGTTGCTGAGGGTGTAGTTCGGGCGCTTCTGGTAGATCTGCTGATAGAGGTTGTGGCTCAGCCAGTAGTCGTTGTCGTTGTCGATCCAGAAGCCGCCGAGGTCCGGGTAGCGGTCCATGACCTCGAAGAAGTTGTCGTAGCTGAACTGCCCGAAGCCGTCGCGGGTGGTCAGGTCGACGTTCCTGCCCTTGTAGGCGGAGTAGGCCGCCGAGTCCAGCCACTCGTGGCCGCCGTCGGCGTGCCACTGGGGGTCGTCGGTCATATAGAGGATGACCTTCATGCCCTTCGCCTTGGCGGCGGTGATCAGTTCGCCGAGGAAGTCCCGCTTGGTGGAGCAGGAGCCGGGGATCTTCGACGGCCAGGGGCGGGCGTAGCCGAGCCGGCTGTGAAAGGTCGCCAGCACGATGTACTGCGTATGCAGCTTCCTGGCTTCGTTCACCCAGTGGTCCGGGGTCCAGCCGCCGCTCGTGACGTCCTTCTCCCAGGCGCCGCAGTTGGTGTGGGCGGGGGCGGTGCGCAGCCCCCAGTGCAGGAAGAGGCCGCCGACGGAGGCCCGCAGGAAGGCCTGGCGCGGGTTCTCCACATCGCGCGGGCGGGCCGCCGCGGAGCAGTTCTGGCTCGATCCGCTCGCCGCGACGCGCAGTGCGCCGCCGGTGGTGGTGTGGCTGTCGGTGAGGCAGTAGCCCGTGACGTTCTGGAAACCGATGTCGTGCGGTGACCTGCTGCCCTTCTGGGCGGTGAACCGGGTCAGCCGGATGCCGCTCGCCGCGTCGGCGATGAGGGCGGGGCGGCCGTCGTCGGCGGCGTAGCGCACACCGCTGTCGGTGAACCGGATGTCGTCGGTGTTGTGCAGATACCAGCCGTAGGCCGGCCGGGTCCCGATGCTCCTCGGGTTGTAGTCGCCCGGGTCGTTGCCCGGCACCCCGGTGGACATGGTGCCGTTGCCGCCCGGGACCGTGATGTCGACGTTGTCGAACGTGACCCCGCTGATCCGGTGGCCCCTCTCGCCCCACAGGGTCGGGCTGAAGGAGGGGCTGTCGCCAGTGGCCGTGATGTCGTCGTACGTCACGTCGCTGATCGATCCGACACCCGGACTGTTGCCGCACCGTCCGCGCGTGCCGATCTTCTCCATGATCGGCGAGTGGACGCCGGTCATGGTGATGTCGCGGTAGTGGACATCGGAGATCTTCGCGCCGTCCATGGAGACCATGCCGAGGCCGGACTTGTCGGCGCCCTCGATGCGGATCTTCTCGAACTGGTAGTCCGAGAAGTCGCCGCAGGTCTCGGAGCCGAACATCAGGGCGTTGCAGCAGCGTGCCGAGAGGACCGAATCGCTCACCCGGACATGGCCGTTGGAGAGTTTGACGCCGAGGGCGTAGTCGCTCTTGAAGACGAGGGCGTCGTCGTTGGCGGCGATGTGCGCGTTGGTGATCGTCACGTTCGTGGTGGAGATGACGTTCCAGCCGTCGCGGTCGCTCGCGGTGTCGATGGTCAGATGGTCGGAGACGACGTTCGTGCAGCCGTTGACCAGGGCGGCGAAGTGGCCGCCGCGGCGCAGGGTGAGTCCGTCGCCGAGGCGCAGTCCCGCGCAGCGGGTCAGCGACAGGATCTTGTCGGCCTGGCCGGGCTTGGGGTTGCCGGTGACGAGGTTGCCCGCGCCGTCGATGACACCGTCGCCGGTGAAGCCGATGTCCGTCAGCTTGTCGCCGTAGATCATCGCGTTGTGGAAGTGGCTGTGCCCGTAGTCCTGGTACTTGTCGTTCGGGTTGGACTCGGGTGGATCGTAGGTGTTCGCCGAGGAGCCCTGGAGCGTGGCGCCCTTGTCGACCTGGAGCGTCACATGGCTCTTCATGTGGATGGTGTTCTTGGACTTGTAGGTGCCGGCCGGGAAGCGGACGGTGCCGCCGCCGGCTGCGTTGGCCGCGGTGATGGCCCTGTCGATGGCGGGGGTGTCGTTGGCGGAGCCGTCACCCTTGGCGCCGTAGTCGTGCACGTCGTACACGGCGGCGGGGCGGGGCGTCGTGGGGTGCGGGGCCGCGAGGGCGGCGGGGTGGGAGAGACCGAGGACGACGGCGAGGGCGCACAGGACGATCGCCGCCGGCCGTCTCGGGCCGGCGATGTGGGGTTTCACGGGACCGCTCCTCTAGGCGAGTTGGTAGCCGCGGAGGTTGGTGAGCAGCAGGTAGGTGTCCTGCAGGGAACCGGAGGTGTCGCCGAGGGAGCGGTAGATGCCCCACTTCGGGCGCACGCGGTCGGCGAGGAAGGTGTCGACACCGGTCCTGGACCTGTCGATCACGGTGGTGGATCCGCTCGTCAGGATCCAGCGGACGGAACCGGCGGAGCCGTTGCCGACCCTGATCCGGAAGTCGACGTCGGTCCATTTGTCGTGCAGCGGGTCGAGGTCGGTACGGCCGACGAGGATGTCGCCGGTGGCCAGCCGGAGTTCGATGGTCTGTTTCCCTCCCCCACGCTCGGCTCCGCTCGCGCGGGAGGTGCCCCCATCCCGCCGCAGCGACTGCACGACGATCGGCGCGGAACCGGCTCCCGGCTGCTTCATCTGCATGATGTGGGTGAAGGTGGTGGTGGCCTTGAGCGAGCTCGGGATGTACATCGAGTACGTGATCCGCCAGGTCTGGCCCTCGGTCCACTTCAGATAGCTGTGCGTGCCGGTGCGCAGGCCGGTGACCTCCTGGCGCTGGCGGTCGCTGGAGGTGTCCCGGTCGACGGTGTGGATGTCGAAGCGCCAGTCGTCGCCGGTGGCGAAGATGTGCGGATGGCCCGCCGGGTGGGAGTGCGCGCGGTCGTCCTCGACGGTTTCGAAGGCGCCGAGCCCGTCGGTGCGCGCCGACGGCGACCACTTCAGCTGCCAGGAGGCGGCGACGGGGGTACCGCCGGCGCGAGCGAGGCCGAGCGTGGGGGCGGCGGTGGCCGGCAGGCCGGTCGTGGCCGCCACGGCACCGCCGAACGCGGCACCCAGCACGGCCCTTCTGGACGTGCTCATGACGCTGCATCACCTTTCAGCTGCTCGTTCATGATCAGGAAGGCCCCGAGTCCATGGAAGTCGTTGACGGCCCGGGTGCGGCCGACGTAGTACGCGTAGTCGCCGACGTTGGTGCCGACCGAGATGTCGGCCAGGTTCGTACGGCCGTCGGAACCGACCGACAGCCGCGCCAGCACGCCCTGGTAGCCGCGCTGGGCCACCGCCTCGAAGTGCGGGTCCAGATAACCCTGCCGGGCGCCCCGGTCGAGGGCGTAGGTGAACATGCTGGAGCAGGAGGTCTCGGTCCAGTTGTCCGGCCGGGTGCCCTTGTCCATGACCTGGAACCAGCGCCCGGACGCCGGGTCCTGGTACTTCTCCAGCGCCGACGCCAACGTCCGGAAGATGCCCAGCAGTCGGGGTCGGCCGGCCTGGTTCGCGGGGGTCGCGTCGAGGACGTTCACGAGCGCCATGGCGTACCAGCCGACGGCACGGCACCAGTGCTCGGGCGCGAGCCCGGTGGCCGGGTCGGCCCAGCTCGCCGACTTCGACTCGTCAAAGGCGTGCCGCAGCAGGCCGTTCGCGACCTGGAGATGACGGCCGTAGACGGTCAGCTGCCGGGCGGCCTCGTCGCCCGTGGCGGCGCTGTCGGCGAACTCCTTGCCGTACTCGACGAGGAACGGGTTCACCATGTAGGCGCCGTCCGCCCACAGCTGGTGGGCCCGGCTGCCGGTGTCGGCGTGCCAGAAGCCGCCGTCGGAGGTGCGCGGATAGGTCCGCAGCCGGTCGCGGATCCTCTGTGCCGCCCTGCGGTAGCGGTCCTGCCCGGTCTCGTGGTGCAGGATCACCAGCAGCCGGCCCGCCTGCATGCTGTCGAGGCTGTTGAAGGACTGGTTGATACTGCCGTCGGCGCTCACGAACCGGTCGGCGTAGGCCTTGATGTACGACAGCAGGCGCGGGTCGTGGGTGCGCCGGTAGACGAGGTACTGGCCATAGAGGTACAGGCCCACCGGGTACGACCAGCCGCCGATGGTGGCCGGCGTGTAGCGCGCCATGGTGGAGTCGACGACGGCCGTCGACCAGTCACGGCCGGCGGCCGGGCGGGCCGGGGCCGGGGCCGCCGGGGCGGCGCTCGCCGGGGGTACGGCGGCGGGGAGCGCGGCCAGGGTGGCGGTGGTGAGCGCGGTCGCGGTCAGCGCCGCGCGCAGGCGTCGGCGTCTCATGGTCCTCCTTCACGGTAGGCGTACCCGGGTGGGTGGGGCGCGCGGGCGGCGTCGAGCAGCAGGACGTCGACGAGGGGGCGCTCCGGGGCGTGCCGGCAGGCGGGGTCGGTGCGGGCGGCGTCGCCGGTCAGGGCGTACGCCTGGCAGCGGCAGCCGCCGTGGTCGACGGTGCGCAGGGCACAGCCGCGGCACGGCTCGGGCAGCCAGGAATCGCCCCGGAAGACGCCGAAGATCTCCGACTCCTGCCATATCCAGGCGAGTTGACGGTCTCTCACATTCGGTGGGTCCAGACCGGGCAGGGTGCCGGCGGCCGGGCAGGGCAGTACCGTGCCATCCGGGGCGACGGTCAGGGAGACCGCGCCCCAGCCGCCCATGCAGGGCTTGGCGGTGGCGTCCACGAGATCGGGGGCCACCCACACCAGCTCCGGGGTACCGCCGAGCCGTTCACGCCAACGGGTCGCCCGGGCGCGGGCCCGCTCGACCTGGGCGGGCGTGGGCAGCAGGGCGGCGCGGTTGCGGGCCGCCCAGCCGTGGTACTGGGTGTTCGCCAGCTCGATCCGGTCGGCGCCCCAGTCCAGCGCGAGCCGGACCAGTGCGTCGAGGTCGTCCAGGTTGCCGCGGTGCAGGACGGCGTTCAGCCCGAGGGGCAGTCCCGCCTCGCGGACCAGCCGGGCGGCGCGCTCCTTCGCCGCGAACGACCGGGCCCCCGCGATGTGTTCGGCCGCCGCCGGGTCCGCGTGCTGCACCGAGAGCTGCACACTGCGCAGCCCGGCCCCGGTCAGCTCGGCCAGCCGCCGCTCGCCGAGCCCCACTCCGCTGGTGACGAGCTGGGTGTACAGGCCGGCGCCGTCCGCGGCGGCCACCAGCGCGGGCAGATCGCGCCGCAGCAGTGGTTCGCCGCCGGACAGATGAGTGTGTACGACACCGAGGGCGCCCGCCTGCCGGAAGACATCCGACCACTGGTCCGTGCTCAACTCTGCTGACCGGCCGATCAGTTCGACCGGGTTGGAGCAGTAGCCGCAGCGCAGCGGGCAGGCGTGGGTGAGTTCGGCGAGCAGGGCCCAGGGAGGGCCGGGGGGAGCGGGAGAGGGGTGGGGCGCGGGAGCCTCGGGGGGCGCGGTCATCTCAGCCAGCCCTCCTTCCGTAACCGGTGGAGAAACGCGGGGACTTCGGTGGCGACGGGCGCGCCGGGGTGGCGTACGGCCAGTTCGGCGACGACGGCGGGCACGTCCCGGACGCCGTCGCACAGCCGCAGCACACCGCCGGCGCCGCCTTCGAGCACCACCACCCGCTCGGGCAGCAGCAACAGGTCGGCGCCCCGGACCGGGTCGTGCCGCAGGACCACGCCGCGGGCGAGCGCGGGACGCCAGGGCGCGGCCGCAGGCATCGGTGTCATGGGCCGCTCCGGTCCACCGCGTCCAGCAGGGCCCACAGCACCTCGCACTTGAACTCCAGTGCCGTGACCGCCCGTTGCTGCTCCTCCGGGGTGCGGGCGCGGGCCAGGACCAGGGCGAGGGCCTGCTCGGCGTCGCGGGCGCCCTGGGTGACACGGGTGCGGAAGTAGGCGAGGCCCGCCGCCTCGATCCACGGGTAGTGGTGCTCGAAGGCGGCGATGCGGGTGCGCATCAGATCCGGGGCGGACAGCTCGGTCAGGGAGGCCGCGACGGCGTCGAGCACCGGGCGCCGGCGGCAGAAGGTGACGTACGCCTCCACCGCGAACCGCACCCCGGGCGGCACCCGGGAGGCGTCCCACAACTCCTCGCGGTCGAGGCCGGCCGCCTCGCCGAGCCGCAGCCAGCGCTCGATACCGCCCCCCGAAGCGTCGGTACCGTCCTGGTCGTGGATGCGGCGCAGCCAGGCGCGGCGCTCCTCGGGCCGGTCGAGCCCGGCGAGGATCAACGCGTCCTTCACCGGGATGTGCCGCTGGTAGTGGAAGCGGGCGGCGATCCAGCGGCGCAGTTCGGCGGGGGTCAGTTCGCCGCGGTGCATCCGCTGGTTGAAGGGGTGGCGGTCGTGGTAGCGGGTCGCGGTGACCGCGCGCAGCCGCGCGGTGAACTCGGCGGCCGGCCAGGCGGCGCGGCCGTCGAGTTCCGGGGTCACCGCGGTCATGCGGCCGGGGGCGGCTCGGGCGGGCGGCGGTCGGTGAGCGCGTACGCGGTCACCTCCAGCGCGGTCTCCACGACGTGGTAACCAGGGCTTCGCCAGACCTTTTCATCCGATGTCTGGGGCTCGAAGTGCTGTGTCACTGCGGACAGCGAAGAGTTCTCGGTCATGCGTGCGTACTCGCTTTCCTGAGGGTGGGGAATCTCGGAAGGGAGCCATGGAAGATGCGCCGGCCAGGTCAGGGCCGGTTCACATGTATGCACCGGGTTCAGCGACACGTCCGGTGGCGCGATACAGAGTTGCGGGACGACGGGCTGCGGTCAATGGTCCGGACCGAAAACGTCGGACGCGTTTCCGGCCAATCTCCGCTCGCGGAACTGACTGACCGGTCAGTTGAAAGAGTTCACCGTGTCAGGAATGCCGCGTGGCGCGTGATCGTTGAGGATGGAGTAACACCTGTCGACAACCGAAGGATCACGAGGCTCGTGAGCAGCAAGGTCCCCCCGATCATCCTCAACAACGGCATCGAGATGCCCCAGCTGGGTTACGGCGTCTGGCAGGTCCCGGACGACGAGGCCGAGCGGGCCGTCGCGACGGCAATCGAGGCCGGATACCGCAGCATCGACACCGCGGCGATCTACGGCAACGAAGAGGGCACCGGCAAGGCCATCGCCGCCTCCGGCCTGCCCCGCGAGGACATCTTCGTCACCACCAAGCTCTGGAACAGCGACCAGGGGTACGACTCCACGCTGCGCGCCTTCGACACCTCGCTGTCGAAGCTCGGCGTGGACTACGTGGACCTCTACCTGATCCACTGGCCGCTCCCGTCGAAGGACCGGTACGTGGACACGTACAAGGCGTTCGAGAAGATCCACGCGGACGGCCGGGCGAAGGCCATCGGCGTCTCGAACTTCCTGCCCGAGCACCTGGACCGGCTGACCGACCGGACGAACGTCGTCCCGGCCGTCAACCAGATCGAGCTCCACCCGCACCTTCAGCAGCACGCCCTGCGCGAGAAGCACGCGGAGCTCGGCATCGCCACCGAGGCCTGGTCGCCGCTCGGCCAGGGCAAGGGGCTGCTGGAGGTGCCGGCGATCGTCGCCATCGCGCGGAAGCACGGCCGTACGCCGGCCCAGGTCGTGCTGCGCTGGCATCTCCAGCTCGGCAATGTCGTGATCCCGAAGTCCGTGACGCCGTCGCGGATCAAGGAGAACATCGAGGTGTTCGACTTCAGCCTGGACGACGAGGACCTCGCGGCGATCAGCGCGCTCGACGAGGACCGGCGACTGGGCCCCGACCCGGCCACCTTCGACCTGGGCTGACCCACCCGGCGCCCACCACGCCCACCACCACGGCCGTCTGCCCCGCCTTCATCGCGGGGCGGACGGCCGTGAGCCGTCTGCGGCCCGCTGCGCCCTGCGCCGCCGGCGCCCTCAGTCGCCGCGGACGTCCGCGTGGACGATCTCGAACTCCTCCAGGCCGACCACCGTGACCTGCGCCTTGGCCGCGCCCTCGCGCCGGACCGCGGCCTGGCCGGCCCGGGACGCCGCGAGCGAGCCGCGATCGGTGAAGAGGGCTGCGACCATGCCGGCGCCGCGTTCGCGGTCCAGGAAGAGGGCCGCCCCGGCGAACCCGGGCAGGACCTCCAGGCGAGGCAGCACGCCGGCCTGGAAGGTGTCGGCGGCGAGATCCGCGTCCGCCGGCACGAAGCGCAGCCGGGTGATCCGCAGCCCGCCGCCGGCGAGGGTCCGCTGTCCGGCGTGGAAGACGACGGCCTCGTAGTTCTCGACCGCGACGGTACCGGCGAAGGGCTGCAGCAGCTCCGGCCGCCGCACGCTCATCACCTCGTCGCTGTTGTGCCGCGCCTCGGCGGACTCCCACCAGCTGACCGTGAGCAGTTTGCCGAGGTCGCGGTCGACGAAGACACCCGCGCCCCGATAGCCGGGCCGCTCCTCCAGCAGATCGTGGCCCTTGGTGTTCAGGGCCCGCAGGGCCGTGCTCAGCTGCGCCGGATCGCCGGTCGCGTACACCGTTCGTACGAACATGCGCCTCGCCTCCCGGAGCCGCGGCCCTACCGGCCGACGGCGGCGGACATATCAGGAAAAGTCAGTTCCTTCAGTCTTGCCACGGTCGTAAATCCCCGCAATACGCACAGGATTCGGGAGTTCGCAACCCGAGTCTTGACGGGGACATGCACACGGGTCCACCGTGTACGGCACCAGTAAGGAAACTTTCCTAACAGAAGGGCCCCCCACCGTGCGCCTTCGAACCCTGACCCTTGCCGCGGCCTCCGGTGCCGCGCTGCTCGCCGCTGGAGTACTGCCCGCGCACGCGTCCGCCGGCACGACGAGGACCGCCCCGGCCTCCGCCCGGGAGGGCTCGGTCAGCGCGGCCGACCTGCTCGCCAAGGTGACGTCCTGCTCGCAGATATCGAACGGGAAGTACAGGACGGACGACGAGACGTCGGCCACGGTCCCCGTGTGCGGCAAGAACGGCGCGGTGTTCTGGAAGGCCGACATGGACATCGACTGCGACGGCCAGACCACCACCAACTGCAACCACAGCCGCGACCCCTGGTACCAGAACGACACCGCCTTCCACCAGTCCGACGGCAAGCCGCTCAGGGCGGAGTCGCTGCCGTACATCGTGGTGCCCAGCTCCAGCAGCATCTGGAACTACTCCAGTGCCGGTATCAAGGGCGGCGGCGTGGTCGCGGTCATCTACAACAACAAGGTGGAGTACGCCGTCGTCGGCGACACCGGCCCCACGAAGATCATCGGCGAGGCCTCGTACGCCACCGCCAAGGCCCTCGGCATCGACCCCGACCCGAAGACCGGCGGGGCCGACTCCGGCGTGACCTACATCCTGTTCAAGAACTCCAGGGTCTCCCCCATCGAGAGCCACAGCGCGGCCGTCTCGCTCGGGGACCAGCTGGCCAAGAAGTTCCTGGCCGACAACTGACCCGTCTCGTACGTCAGGTCGTACGCGGTCCGGCCGGCCGTAGGCCGTGAGCGGGCGCCCCGGGTCAGACCGGCTGTACCGCCCGGTGCACCGTGTGGGCCTCCAGGACGAAGACGTCGGGGCGCCGGTGGACGCTGCCGGGGTCGGCGGGGTCGAGGAGGCGGTCGAGGGTCTCGCGGTCCTCGGTGTCCAGGGCATCGGCGAGGACGTCCCGCGCGCGGGTCAGCGCGCCGACGACGTAGGCGCGGGCCCGGTCCGGGACGGGGGCGGGGACATCGAGGAGGAAGCTGCGGGTGCCCGTGTGCTTCAGGCCCGCCGCGGCCAGCAGGGCGGGCCAGTCCTCGGTCTCGGCCACCGCGCCGGGCAGTTCGGCGCGCATCCGGGCGAAGCGCTCCTCCTGGACCGCGTCGAGGCGGGCCTGCAGTCCGGGGCGGCCGAAACCGATGTCGCGGGGCAGCCGGCGCCCGGGCAGGCCGCCCTCCAGGATCGCCAGTGTGCCGCCGGGTGCGAGCCGGGCCGCGAACGCGGCGAGGGCGGCCTTCTGGTCGCCGAGGTGGTGCAGACTGCGGCTGGCCCACAGCAGGTCCGCCGGGTAGTCCAACCCGGCCAGGGATTCCGGCAGTTCACCGACGAGGGTGTCGAAGCGGTCGGCGACGCCCTGGCGGGCGGCCCGGGCCCGGGCGCGCTCCAGAAGCGGTGCGGAGCCGTCGGCGGCGACCACCCGTGCGCCGGGAAACGTCTCCGCCATCAGACCGGCGATCACCCCGGGCCCGCTGCCCGCGTCCACGATCAGACCGGGCTCGGTCACCTCCTTGGCCAGCCAGGCCAGGGCCCGCGCATACGCCGGGGCGCACACCTCGGCCTCCACCTCCAGCATCTCCGCCATGGCGGCCCAGTCGGTGTCGCCGCCGTGCCCGTGGGCGTGGCCGTGGGTGTCGCCGCGGTGTGTGTGCTGCCCGTGGTGGGCGTGCTGATCGTGCTGGTCGGGTGCCATGGTGGTCAGCCTCTCGCTCGGGTGCGGACAGCGTGCGACGGCGCACGGCGAGAGGCCACTTTCCTTGCTGGTGCCGCAAAAAACCGGGTACGTGATCGGGCGTGCGATCCGCCGGGGCCTTGGCCTGTCGGTGTCCGGACCCCGGCGGGCGGCGGTCAGCGCGCCGGGGTCACGACAGCGGCGGGTAGGCGTTCCGCATCAGCTGCTGGAACTGCGCGGAGAACCAGTGCCCGGCCAGCGGCGCGTCGGGCAGCGCACCGGACATGTGGTAGTTGTTGCGGGCGTTGCCCGTGTAGGTCGGGTCGCACATCCGGTCGAAGCCCTTGCCCTCGTTGTTGGCGATGGCGGTGCTGGAGCCGTCGGACTCGCCCGGCGGCTTCATCCACACATAGGCGTCGATGCCGGGGGCCGGATCGGCCTGCGGGCGTTCGCCGAGTCCGGCACCGGCCTGGTTGCACCAGTTGCCGACATGGATCCGGCGGTCGTAGCGGCCGCCGTCGACATAGGTGTCCACGCTGGTCCTCGGGCCCGGTCCGGTCGGGCGCGCGGTGCCGCCCCAGCCGTTGCGGGAGGTGTCGATCAGCATGCCGATGCCGGAGTCGAAGCCGACCGAGACCAGCTCGCTGCGGAAGGCCTGGGCGAAGGACAGCTCGTCGGCGTAGCGGTTCCAGTCGACCCACGTGGACTGGCGGACGGAGGTGCCGTTGACCGAGTCGTCGACGGTGAAGTTGTCCTCCTTCAGGGCGCTGAAGTTCGCGGTGTTGGTGATGAAGCCCTGGACGTCCCCCACGGTCGCGCCTTCGCTGGTGGCCGCCTGCTTGAACATGTTCGCGGAGGCCGCGAAGTTGTCGTCCCAGCCGAGCCAGCCGTGGTGGCCGGCGTCGAGGTAGTTGTAGACGTTGGGGATGGCGCCGAGCTTGGCGAGGGCGTAGCCGACGCCCTTCACGTAGTTGCCGTTGGCCAGCATGGTGTTGCACATGTCCGTGGCGGTGGCCCGGCTGCCGGTGTTGGTGACGAGGTTGGGCAGCGAGTCGATCTCGATGGCGGTGACGATCCTGAGGGAGGCGTACTTGGGGTCGGCGAGGATCGCCG
Organism: Streptomyces alanosinicus; assembly: GCF_014650595.1. GTDB lineage: Bacteria > Actinomycetota > Actinomycetes > Streptomycetales > Streptomycetaceae > Streptomyces > Streptomyces alanosinicus. The sequence continues at coordinate 44,221 of NZ_BMVG01000009.1, read as the reverse complement.
CGATCGGGTCGATGAACTGGGTCCTGTACTTGTCGATCTCGGTCGGCCCGAGTTCGCCGTTGGACGCGAGCGCCGAGCAGTCCCGGCCCGGCAGGTCGTAGACGACCAGCTGGACGACCTCCTGGCCGCTGCCCTTCTGCGCGAGGGCCGCGTCGAGGTGGTCGCGCAGGCCCATGCCGCCGTTCACCCCGTTGATCGCGGCGATACGGTCGAGCCAGACACCGGTCGGCTGGTTGGAGACGCGGCTGCCGCCCGGTTCGGCGGCGGCCTTCGCCGACCACTCCGGGTTCACGTACACCTTGGCGCCGGCGTAGGGATTGCCGACGCGGCCGCCGCCGGTTCCGCCGCCCGAGCCCCCTCCCCCGCCGGTCCCGTCGTCGACGTTGCAGGTGACGCCGTCGAGGGTGAAGGCGGTGGGCAGGGCGTTGCTGCCGCTGTAGGAGGCGTTGAAGCCGAAGCTGACCGAACCGCCGGTCGCCAGGCCGCCGTTGTAGCTCTCACTGGCAGCGGTGACGCTGCTGCCGCTCTGGCTGATCCGCGCGTTCCAGCCGCTGGTGACCTGCTGATTGCCGGCGTACGACCACTTCACCGACCAACTCGACTTGGCGGCCGTGTTGTTGATGACGGTGACGGCGGCGGTGAAGCCGGTGTCCCACTGGTTCTGCACCGTGTAGTCGACGGTGCAGGGGACGGCGGCGGGCGCCGCCGTGGCCGGGGTCGTGGTGAGCGCCGTCCCGGACGCCGCGGCGACCAGCGCCAGGGCAGCGAGCAGCGATGTTCTGGTACGAGTCATGAGTGCGGGTTCCTTCTCCGGATCGGGGTCATGGGTTCAGGGCGCGCAGGTGATCGCGCAGCCCGATGCCGTACGCGGTGGGTGTGCCGTCGTAGGCGGAGATCAGGGACGGTCCCGAGGAACAGTCCCAGGTGTTCCAGGTCCAGCCCAGGTAGGACAGGCCCCGGTCGTCGAACCACTTCATGAGCTGGTCGACGAACCCGTGCGCGCAGGTGTTCTCGCCGGCCTCGCCGGCGATCAGCGGCACCTGGGCCGCGACCGGGGCGAGGGTGGAGTTCCAGCAGCTCTCCGTGGAGCAGGTGTTGAAGTTGTAGCCGTGGTAGGCGGCGGCGAGATTGCCGAGCGGGTCGGTGGGCCGGTACGCGGTCCACCGGCTGAGGTCGTTCGCGTACGCGAGACCGCCGGCCATGATCACGTTCTGCGCCCCGGCGCCGCGCACGCTGTCGACCAGCTCCTGCATGCCGGCGACCCGGTACGGGATCCCGGGGCAGGTCCCGCCGTCCCGCCAGCATGTCCAGGCGTCGGTCGCGCTCGCTGCCGCCCGGTCCGGGTACGGCTCGTTGAACAGGTCGAACACCGCGGCCGGGTCGTCCTTGAAGGCGCTCGCCACCGATGCCCAGAACGACGGGCTGTACTGCTGGTCGGGCATCGGTTTCTGGCAGGTGGCGTGCACATCGGAGCAGCTGGCCGAGTTGCCGGTGTACTGGCCGTAGGACCAGTGGAGGTCGAGGACCGGGGTCAGGCCGTGCGCCTCCACACGGGCGACGAGGTCCTTGACGGCGTCGATGTAGTGCGTGCCCCCGTACTCGGGCCTGATATCGGAAAGGCCCAGCCAGCACTCCTCGTTGAGCGGGATGCGTACGGCGTTCGCCTTCCAGTCGGCGATCGCCTTGATCGCGGCGTCGTCGACCGGGCCGTCCCAGATGCCACGGCCCTGCACACACATGAACTCGCCGCCGGAGCGGTTGACGCCGAGCAGCCGGCGGGTCGTGCCGGCGGCGTCGACGAGGCGGTCGCCCACGACATGCAGGGCGGGCGCGGCGCCCGAGGCGGGTGGCGGTTCGGTGGGCGGGGGTGTGGGCGGGGGCGGCTCGGGACCGGTGTCGCAGGCCGTGCCGTTCAGCCGGAACACCGTGGGCACGGTGTTGCTGCCCGACCAGGAGGCGAGGAAGCCGGCCGTGACGCTCGCGCCGGTACCGAGGGTGCCGTTCCAACTCTCGTTGGCCGCGGTCTCGGTGGTGCCGGATCGGGACCACCGGGCGTTCCAGCCCTGGGTGACCTGCTGGCCGTCGGCGAAGTCGAAGGTGAGACGCCAACTGCTCAGCGGGGCTTGGTTGTTGGTGAGGGTGACCGAGCCCTGGAAGCCGTCCGCCCACTGGTTGGTGACGGTGTACCTCACCGTGCAGGCGGGTGTGGCTCCCTGGGCCGGCAGCGCCGGGACGAGCGCGCCGGTGACGAGCACGGCCGCACCGGCGGTGGCTAAGAGTACTGAAGGCGGGGGGTGTCGCATGAGCGACTCCTCACAGCTGGGCACACCGTGACCGGCGCGCCGACTGACCGGAACCGCTCCCACTGGTGCGAAGGAAGGTAGCGCCAAGTGGCGTGAATGCCCAGGGGAGTTGCCGACTTTTCCGCGACGGGGCCCGTCGAATCTTTTCGACTCTTCAAGCACCTTGACCCCGCACAGGGCCGTCTCCACTATGGGAGCGCTCCCACTGGTTCAAGCCTTGACTTCTCCCCGAGCAGCTCGCCGCAAGGAGGAACCAGCACATGGATCCCGGACACAACCCCGGGCGCAGACGCGGAGCCGTGCGGCGGTGGTGGACCGCCGTGGCCGCCGCGTTCGCGCTGCCCCTGTCCATGCTCGCCACCGGTGCCACGGCCGCACACGCGGCGTCCGTGCAGTGCAGTGTCGACTACCGGACCAACGACTGGGGTTCCGGCTTCACCGCCGGCCTCACGATCACCAACCGCGGTACGGAGGCCCTCGACGGCTGGACGCTGAGCTACACCTACAGCGGCGACCAGACGCTGTCGAACGGCTGGAACGGCACCTGGTCCCAGTCCGGCCGGACCGTCACCGTGCGCAACGCCTCGTACAACGGCACCGTCGCCGCGGGCGGCGCCGTCTCCACCGGCGCGCAGTTCGGCTACAGCGGCACCAACACCGCCCCGACGTCCTTCACCGTCAACGGCACGACCTGCGCGGGCGCGCACCAGCCGCCGATGACGGTGCTGACCGGCCCGAGCGCCGGCGCGGTGTACACCCGAGGGGACGCGGTGCCGCTCGCGGCGACCGCGGCGGCGGCCGACGGCGCGACGATCAGCAAGGTGGAGTTCTACGACGACACCACACTGCTCGGCACGGACACGAGCGCGCCCTACACGCTCTCGGCCGCCTCTCTGGCCGTGGGCGGTCACTCGCTGGTGGCGAAGGCGTACGACAGCCTGGGCGCCTCCGCCGAGTCCACACCGGTGGGCATCACGGTCGCCCCGGGCCCGGCGGTCGTGGCGTCACCGGCCCAACTGGGTGTGCGGCAAGGCACGTCGGGCACCTTCGACGTGAAGCTGTCGACGCGGCCGAGCGCGAACGTGACGGTGGGGGTGGCCCGCACGGACGGCACCACCGGCCTGTCCGTCACCGGCGGCTCCTCCCTCACCTTCACCCCGGCGAACTGGGACACCGCACAGCCGGTGACCGTCACCGCGGACTCCTCCGGTACCGGTTCGGCCACCTTCACCGCCTCGGCCACCGGCCACACCGAAGCGAAGGTCACGGTGACCGAACTGGCAGCGACGAAGGCGTACGACGCCCGCTTCCTGGACCTCTACGGGAAGATCACCGACCCGGCGAACGGCTACTTCTCCCCGCAGGGCATTCCGTACCACTCGGTGGAGACACTGATCGTCGAGGCCCCGGACTACGGCCATGAGACGACATCGGAGGCGTACAGCTATCTGCTGTGGCTGCAGGCGATGTACGGCAAGGTCACCGGCGACTGGTCGAAGTTCAACGGCGCGTGGGCCCTGATGGAGAAGTACATGATCCCCACACCCGCCGACCAGCCGTCGAACTCCTCCTACAACGCGTCCAAGCCGGCGACGTACGCGCCCGAGGAGGACACCCCGAACGAGTACCCGGCGAAGCTCGACACCTCCGTGCCGGTCGGTTCGGATCCGCTCGCCGGCGAACTGAAGAGCGCCTACGGCACGGACGACGTCTACGGGATGCACTGGATCGAGGACACCGACAACGTCTACGGCTACGGCGACACACCGGGCGGCACCTGCGAGGGCGGTCCGACGGCGAGCGGCCCGTCGTACCTCAACACCTTCCAGCGCGGACCGCAGGAGTCCGTCTGGGAGACGGTCCCCCAGCCGACCTGCGACGCCTTCAGATACGGCGGCAAGAACGGCTATCTGGACCTCTTCACCGGCGACAACTCCTACGCCAGGCAGTGGAAGTACACCGACGCCCCGGACGCGGACGCCCGCGCGGTGCAGGCGGCGTACTGGGCCGACGTATGGGCGAAGCAGCAGGGCAAGGGCGGCGAGGTGTCCGCGACGATCGCCAAGGCCGCGAAGATGGGCGACTATCTGCGGTACGCGATGTACGACAAGTACTTCAAGAAGATCGGCGGTTGTGTGGGTCCCTCGGCCTGCGCGGCCGGCACCGGCAAGGACGCCTCGCACTATCTGCTGTCCTGGTACTACGCCTGGGGCGGGGCCACGGACTCCAGTGCGGGCTGGGCCTGGCGGATCGGCTCCAGCCATGTCCACGGCGGCTACCAGAACCCGCTGGCCGCCTACGCGCTCAGCAGCTACCCGGACCTGGAGCCCAGGTCGGCGACGGGCACGGCGGACTGGGGCAGGTCGCTTGCGCGGCAGCTGGAGTTCTACCGGTGGCTCCAGTCGTCCGAGGGCGCGATCGCGGGCGGCGCGACGAACAGCTGGCAGGGCCGCTACGCCACCCCGCCGGCCGGCACGCCGACCTTCTACGGCATGTACTACGACTGGGAGCCGGTCTACCACGATCCGCCCTCCAACCAGTGGTTCGGTTTCCAGGCGTGGTCGATGGAACGGGTCGCCGAGTACTACCGGCAGACCGGGAACGCGACGGCCAAGGCGATCCTCGACAAGTGGGTGACGTGGGCGCTGAGCAAGACCACGATCAACCCCGACGGCACCTACAAGATCCCCTCGACCCTCCAGTGGTCCGGTCAGCCGGACACCTGGAATCCGTCGGGGCCCGGCTCCAACGCCTCGCTTCATGTCACGGTCGCCGACTACACGAACGACGTCGGCGTGGCGGCCGCGTACGCCAAGACGCTGACGTACTACGGCGCCGAGTCCGGTGACGCCGCGGCGAAGTCGACGGCGAAGGCGCTGCTGGACGGCATGTGGGACCACTACCAGGACAGCCTGGGCATCGCCGTCCCCGAGACCCGCAGCGACTACAGCCGCTTCGGCGACAGCGTGTATGTGCCGAGCGGCTGGAGCGGCAGGATGCCGAACGGCGACACGGTCGACTCCTCGGCCACGTTCACCTCGCTCAGGTCCTTCTACAGGAACGACCCGGCGTGGTCGAAGATCGAGAGCTATCTCAAGGGCGGCGCCGCGCCGGTCTTCACGTACCACCGGTTCTGGGCCCAGGCGGACATCGCACTGGCCATGGGGTCGTACGCGGAGCTGCTCGAATAGCCCTGGCGGCGCGTGCCGTCAGTCGGCCCCCGGCTTGCGGAACGCGCGCAGCGCGAACACCGGATCGGGGCGGGGCCGGTCCTGGTCCGGGAGGCGGGCGAGGCGCGCGGCGAACTCCTCCGTGCGCGCCTCGCCCGGTGGCAGCCGGGTGAACCAGCCGCGACGCAGGTCGGCGATGGTGACGAGCGGGCTGCGGCCCTGGCCGACGCCGGGGAACGCGGTGTCGCCGGCCGGCCGGAGCCCGTGCCGGGCGGCATGCGCGGTGACGGTGGCGGCGGCGTCCTGGGCGGGGCGGCGCGGACGGGGAGCGAGGACGGCGTCGATGTCACTGCCGACGTCGTGGGCCTCGGCCTTGTCGACGGTGGTGACGTAGACACCGCCGGGCCGCAGCACCCGCGCGCACTCGGCGACGATCGCGCGGACGTCCTCGGGGTCGTCCAGCAGATGCAGCAGCCAGATGCTGGTGACCGCGTCGAAGGAGCCGGTGCGGAAGGGCAGGCGCCGGCTGTCGGCCCGGACGATCGCGCCGGGCAGCCGGGACCCGGCCATGCGCACCATCGCGGCGGCGACGTCGGCGCCCGTCACCCGCAGCCCGGGGCGGTCGGCGGCCAGCCGGCGGGTGACGATACCGGTGCCGCACGCCACGTCGAGAAGATGACCGGGGCCTTCGGGGACGAGGCCGAGAACCGCTCGCGTGGCAGCCAGGGCACGGGCCTCGCCGCCGCGGGACGCGTCATACGCGTCGGCTTCCTTGTCGTAGTTGAGCACGCACCTCAGTGTGCGTTGTGGCCTGGGGCGATGTCCTCCACCCTGCGGGCGAGACCGAAATCCTTCGCAGTGACGGCGCCACCCGCGCTGTGGGTGTGCACGGTGAGGGAGACCGTGTGGTAGCCGAGGGTGAGATCGGAGTGGTGGTCCAGCTCGTCCTGGACGGCGGCGATGTGCATGACCAGCGCCGCCGCCGCGACATGCGAGCCGAGGCGGTAGGAGCGGCTGAGCCGGCCGGCGTCGTCCACCGACCAGCCGGGCAGCTCCGCGAGCCGGTCCTCGATCTCCTTCTGCGACAGCGGTTCCACGGCCATGGCCGGATCTCCCTCCGAAGGGCGGGCGCGGGGTACGTCTTCAGCCTGCCACGCCGGCCCGGCCCGTACTCCGCCCCGAACCCGTCGTCAGCTCCGCGCGCACTCCGCCGCCAGGTCGTCGGCGAGTGCGGCGATCGTGGCCCGGCCCTCCACCCGGGCCACCCAGGCGTGCGGCAGGCCGGTGTCGCCGTACAGCGTGCCCAGCAGGTTGCCGCAGATGGAACCGGTGGAGTCGCTGTCGCCCGAGTGGTTGACGGCGAGCAGCAGCGACGGCTCGGGGCGGGGCTCGGCGAGCGCGCAGTAGACCGCGATGGCGAGGGCCTCCTCGGCGACCCAGCCCGCGCCGAGGGACTCCACCTTCTCGGCCGTCGGCGTCCCGCCCGCGGCGAGGTCCAGCGCCGCACGCAGGGCGGCCGAGGTCTCGGCGTGGCCGTGGTGCCGCTCCAGCAGCCGCAGGGTGCGCAGCACCGCGCCCTCCAGGGAGTCCCCGGCGACCAGGTGCGCCACGATCGCGGCGAACGCGCCCGCCGCGTAGTAGCCGGTGGGGTGGCCGTGGGTGATCTGGGCGCCGCGTGCCGCCATGGCGAAGGCCGCGTCGGCGGGGGCCGCGAGGCCGAACGGGGCCGAGCGCATGACCGTGCCGCAGCCCTTGGAGTCGGGGTTCACCTCGCCCGGCGAGCCGTCGAGCGGGAGTCCGGGGGCGGGCGCGTACCGCTGGGCGACGCCCGACAGGCAGGCGTTTCCGGGGGCGCGGCGGGAGTACAGCCAGGCCTCGGTGACCAGGCCGCCTGCCGGTGCGCCGGGCCGGTCCGGCGCGCCGTACGGCGAGGCCGACGACTGGGGGCCCGACTGGGCCGGCGCCGGACGCTCCTGGGTCTGAAGCCAGCGCTCGTAGGCCTGGCGCAGCAGCTCGGGCCAGGCACCGCCGACGCCCTTCTCGCGCTCCTGTGCGTGCGCCTGGATCAGGGCCTCGGCGGTGAACAGGGTCATCTGGGTGTCGTCGCTGATCAGGCCGACCGCCGACCCGTGCGGGCCGGGGCCGAGACCGGTGACGCCGCGCGGTCCGTGCGCGGCGCGGATCCGGTCCAGGGAGGAGAACTCCACCTGGTAGCCGAGGGCGTCACCGAGCGCGCCGCCGAGGAGACAGCCGCGGACTCTGGCCCGGTACACGGCGGCGGTCTGAAGGGACGGCGTGTGCCACGGCTGCGGGCACGGCTCGTTCATGCGTAACTCCTCGACTACGGTCGGATGCATGACCATTGTCGCCACCGGCCCCGCCGGGTCGTCCACCGCCCCCGCCGCCGACAAGGGTGTCGGCCCGCTGCTGCGCGCCTGGCGGGAGCGGCGCCGGGTCTCCCAGCTGGAGCTGGCGCTGCGCGCCGACTCCTCGGCCCGGCACATCAGCTTCATCGAGACCGGCCGGTCCCGGCCGAGCGAGGAGATGGTGCTGCGGCTCGCCGAGCATCTGGACGTACCGGTGCGCGAGCGCAACTCCCTGCTGCTGGCGGCCGGTTACGCCCCGCACTATCCGGAGACCCCGCTGGACGACCCGGCGCTGGACGCGTTGCGCGACGGCATGGAACGCCTCATCCAGGGCTACGAGCCCTATCCGGCGCTGGTGGTCGACGCCACGTACACGGTCGTCGCCGCGAACCGGGGCATCACGATGCTGCTGGAGGGTGTGGCCGAGAAGCTGTTCTCCCCGGCGCCGAACGCGATGCGGCTGACGCTGCACCCGGAGGGGATGGCGCCGCGCATCCGCAATCTGCGCGAGTGGCGCGGGCATCTGCTGGAGCAGATGGAGCGGCAGATCGCCCTGCAGCGCTCGGACCGGCTGCGCGCCCTGTACGAGGAGGTGGCGGCCTATCCGCTGCCCGAGGACGCGCGGGACGACGAACCGGCCGGGCCCGTCGCGTATTTCGCGCTGCCGCTGCGCATCGAGCATGACGGCCGGATCCTGTCGTTCGTGTCGTCGATCTCCACGTTCAACACCCCGATGGACGTCACCGTCGCCGAACTCGCCATCGAGACGTTCCTGCCTGCTGACCCGGCGACCGCCAAGTATCTGCACACGCTGGCCGGTTGACCGCTCTCCGGGTACCCCTGATCCCCTCGGACCCGTGTGCGAAAGCGGATCACATGGCAGACTGCCCGGGTATCTCTGCACGATGGGGAGGGCGTGGCGTGAGTGAGCGGCGGGCTGCGCCCACCGTGGGCCAGGTGGTGCTCGGCAAACGGCTGCAGGAACTGCGCGAGGCCTCGGGCCTGAGCCGGGAGGAGGCCGCCCGGGTCCTGCGGGTGGCGTCGGCGACCGTACGGCGGATGGAGATGGCCGAGGTCGCCCTGAAGATCCCCTACGTACAGGTGCTGCTGGACACCTACGGGGTGGCCGAGGAGGAGGCGGCCGCGTTCGTGCGGCTGGCCGAGGAGGCGAACCAGCCGGGCTGGTGGCAGCGGTTCCACGACGTGCTCCCGGACTGGTTCAGTCTGTACGTCAGCCTGGAGGGCGCCGCCCGGATCATCCGCTCCTACGAACCGCACTTCATCCCCGGTCTGCTGCAGACCGAGGACTACGCACGGGCGGTGCTGGAGGCCGGGACGATCGGGCAGACCTCGCCCGAGGCCGTGGAACGCCATGTGTCGCTGCGCATGGAGCGCCAGCGGCTGCTGGAGCGGGACGATCCGCCCCATCTATGGGTGATCATGGACGAGACGGTGCTCAGACGCCCGGTGAGCACCCGGCCCGAAGTACAGCGCGACCAGTTGGACAAGCTGCTGGAGTACGCCGGGCGCGACCGGATCACACTGCAGATCGCCGAGTTCGCGGCGGGCCCGCACCCGGGGACGTACGCGCCGTTCACGCTGTTCCGCTTCGCCGAGCCGGAGCTGCCGGACATGGTGTTCACCGAGTATCTGACGGGCGCCCTGTATCTGGACTCCCGCCGTGAGGTCTCCGCGCATCTGGAGGTGCTGGACCATATGACGGCGCGGGCCGCGTCGGCGCAGCGTACCCAGAGCCTGCTGCGGGAGTTCCGCACGGCCTTGTGACCGGACAGAACGACCCGTCGGGCCGGTGCACGCGGGGGGGGCGGTCAGACGATGACCCGTACGGGTCCGTGAAAAGGTGCGCCTCCGTGCCCGCTCCAACTACGACACACCGTACGCGGCCGTCCTGGACGCGGTGTGCGCCACACTGCCGACCCTCAACACCGGAGTGCGCCCATGACGACACTGCTGGTGGCCGGTCTCGTCCGGCGCTACCGCTACGACAAGTACGGCTGGACCACCCACTCCTCGCCGGTGTTCCACTACGGCATCCCGTTCGTGCTGGTTCTCTCTGTACGGCGGTACGGCGGCCCGGGTGCTGACGGTCGCCGGGATCGTGCCGCTCGGCGCGATCGCGCTCGGCATGGCCGCCAAGCTGTCGCACGCCGCCGGCGACGGCTACAACTACCGTGAGACGATCGGCCCCTGGGCGCGCAGCCTGTTCACACTCCAGCCGAAGACCCACCTCATGACGGGGGTGCCGGTGCTGTACCAGGTGCACGCGGTGATCGGCATGCTGCTGATCGCGTTCGTGCCGTACAGGCGCCTGGTGCATATGTTCAGCGCGGCCGGGAACGGCTAGGCGGCTCCGTCCTTGCGGCCGGGTTCGTCGTCCACGATCTCCGCGTCGACCACACCGTCCGCGTCGGCGGCGGGTTCGCTCTCCGGTGCGCCCTGACCATCCGGTGCGGCCTGAGCGGCGGAAGCGGCGTCGGCGTACATGGCCTGCCCCATCTTCTGGCTGACGGTGGCGAGTTTCTCCACTCCGGCGCGCAGGGCGGCGGTGTCGGCCTTGCGGTCCAGGAGGGCCTTCAGTTCCGTGGCCGCCGCCTCCACCTCGCCGCGGGTGCCGGCGGGGATGCGGTCCTCGTTGTCGCGGAGGAACTTCTCGGTCTGGTAGACGAGTTGCTCGGCCTGGTTGCGGGTCTCGGCGGCCTCCCGGCGCGCCCGGTCCTCCTCGGCGTACTGTTCCGCCTCGCGCATCATGCGGTCGATGTCGTCCTTGGGCAGCGCGGAGCCACCGGTGACGGTCATCTTCTGCTCGCGGCCCGTGGCGAGGTCCTTGGCGGAGACATGCATGATCCCGTTGGCGTCGATGTCGAACGCCACCTCGATCTGCGGGATGCCGCGCGGGGCGGGCGGCAGCCCGGTGAGGTCGAAGACACCGAGTTTCTTGTTGTAGGCGGCGATCTCGCGTTCGCCCTGGTAGACCTGGATGCCGACCGAGGGCTGGTTGTCGGTGGCGGTGGTGAAGATCTCCGCACGGCGGGTGGGGATCGTGGTGTTGCGTTCGATGAGCTTGGTCATGATGCCGCCCTTGGTCTCGATCCCGAGGGACAGCGGGGTGACATCGAGCAGCAGCACGTCCTTGACGTCGCCGCGCAGGACACCGGCCTGGAGGGCGGCGCCGACGGCGACCACCTCGTCGGGGTTGACGCCCTTGTGCGGGTCCTTGCCGGTGAGTTCGCGCACCAGGTCGGTCACGGCGGGCATCCGGGTGGAGCCGCCGACGAGGATGACGTGGTCGATCGCGGACAGCTGGATCCCGGCGTCCTGGACGGCCTGGTGGAACGGCTGCTTGCAGCGGTCGAGCAGGTCGGCGGTCAGCTCCTGGAACTGGGCACGCGTCAGTTTCTCGTCCAGGTGCAGCGGGCCGGCGGCGGAGGCCGTGATGTAGGGCAGGTTGACCGAGGTCTCCGAGGACGACGACAGCTCGATCTTGGCCTTCTCGGCGGCCTCGCGCAGCCGCTGCACCGCCATCTTGTCGGCGGTCAGATCGATGCCGTGACTGCCCTTGAACCGCTTCGCCAGATGCTCGACGATCCGCTGGTCCCAGTCGTCGCCGCCGAGGAGGGTGTCGCCGTTGGTGGCCTTCACCTCGATGACTCCGTCGCCGATCTCCAGCAGGGACACGTCGAAGGTGCCGCCGCCGAGGTCGAAGACCAGCACGATCTGTTCCTCGCCGCGGTCCAGGCCGTAGGCGAGGGCAGCGGCGGTCGGCTCGTTGATGATCCTGAGCACCTTCAGGCCCGCGATCTCGCCGGCCTCCTTGGTGGCCTGCCGCTGCGCGTCGTCGAAATAGGCGGGCACGGTGATCACCGCGTCCGTGACGTCCTCGCCGAGGTAGGCCTCCGCGTCCCGCTTCAGTTTCTGCAGCACCCGCGCGGACAGCTCCTGGGCGCGCAGCCGGGAGCCGTCGATGGTGCCGCTGTCCGGGAAGCGCCAGGCGGCGTCGCCCATGTGCCGTTTCACCGAGCGGGCCGTGCGCTCCACGTTCGTCACGGCCTGCCGTTTGGCGACCTCGCCGACCAGTACCTCACCGTTCTTCGCGAACGCCACCACCGACGGCGTGGTGCGCGCACCCTCCGCGTTGGTGACGACGGTGGGCTCACCGCCCTCCAGGACGGCCACCACCGAGTTCGTCGTCCCGAGATCGATCCCGACCGCATGTGCCATGGTCCGTCCCCTTCCGCCAGGGCGTCTTCGGCACATCCAGCAGAAAACGCGCGTACGGCGCTGTCAATGCCACGATGCCCGCGAACAGCGATGCCGCGCCCCTTCGACGGGACGCGGCATCCGGCGGCGTACGAGCGTCAGGCCAGCTCGGCCGTGAGGGTGATGGTCGTACCGGTCAGGGCCTGGCTGACCGGGCAGTTCTTCTTGGCGTCCTCGGCGGCCGAGGCGAAGCCCTCCGCGTCCAGACCCGGCACCTCGCCGCGCACGGTGAGGTGGATGCCGGTGATGCCCTCGCCCGGCTGGAAGGTGACGTCGGCCTTGGTCTCCAGCCGGGTGGGCGGGGTGCCGGCGCCGGCCAGGGCGTGCGAGAGGGCCATGGAGAAGCAGCTGGAGTGGGCGCCGGCGATCAGCTCCTCGGGGCTGGTCCTGCCGTTCGCGTCCTGGGAGCGCGAGGCCCACGTGACCGGCTGCTCGCCGATGCCGGAGGAGTCGAAGGTGACGACGCCGTTGCCCTGGAGCAGGTTGCCTTCCCAGACGGTGTGCGCGGTGCGCGTGGTGGCCACGGTGCTTCCTTTCGCGGGTGGTCGGCCCGGGTTCCGGGCTTCCGTGCCCCTATCCGATCACATCCGGGCCCGTCACACACCGAAGACCGGCCCACGCGCGGTGAACGCGAGGTGACGTCGTGTTCCGGCCGCCGTCGCACGCCGGTCAGGCCGCCCGCTCCGCCACGGTGTCGGCGGTCAGCGGCACCTCGGGGCCGCACAGTTCGCGCAGCCAGCGGCGCAGCACGCGGTGCACCTGCTCGGCGCCGGCCGGTGCCGCCTCCCGGTCGCCGGCCGGTGCGGACAGCTCCAGCGGCGAGAGCAGGAACGGGTGCGACTGGGCGCCGCCGAGCCCGCCGTGGGAGCCGATCTGCTCCTCGAAGGCGAGCACCTCGCCGTCGGCCGGGTCGTGCGCCGAGTTCACCATGATGTCGGCGGTGTGCGGGAAGGAGTGGGTGCGCCGGACGGCGTCGGCGGCGCCGGCACCGAACCGGGCCAGCGGGCCGGTCTCGTCGTCGAGGTCGGCGAGCGGGATCTGGGCACCGTGGGCTCCCAGCACCACGCCGTCGTGCTCCTCGCTCCGCACCAGCAGGAAGCCGATGCCGGGGTGGTTGGCGAGGGTGGTGAGCAGGGCGGGGTGGCGGGCGTCGATCTCCTCCCTGGTCATGCGGTGCGGCACGTCCGGGAAGGAGATCAGGCCGAGGTTGCCGGAGGCCAGCACGATCGGCGCGGAGCCGGGGGCCGGGCGGTGCTGTCCGTCCTTCTCCTCCACGGGCCGGCGCAGCGCGGCGCGGACGGCGGCGCGGGCCTCGGCGCCGCTGTGGGTGTGTTCCGCCCGGCGCGGCACCGGCAGCCCGCAGCCGGCCCGGACGAGGTCGCCGAGGGTGAGGCCGTAGCGGGCGCGGAAGGTCTCACCGGGGCTCTGCCCGTGGTCGGAGAGGACGACGAGACGGTACGGGCGGGGGGCGTGTTCGGCGACCCGCTGCAGCAGGGCGAGGCAGCGGTCGAGGCGCTCCAGGACCTTCTCGGCGTCCCGGCTGCGCGGTCCGGAGTGGTGGGCGACCTCGTCATAGGCGACCAGGTCGGCGTAGACGGCGCTGCGGCCGGCGAGCATGTCGCCCATCACCGCGGCGACGACGACATCCCGCTCGACGACGGTGGCGAAGGCGCGGACCAGCGGATACAGGCCGCCGCGGCGCACCCGGGGGCGCTGCCCGCGCAGCCGGGCCCGGGTGGACTCGCCGATCTCGCGGGCCACCTCGGCGACGAAGGACAGAACCGTGCGGACGGCGCCCGCGGGGTCGGAGAAGTAGGCGAAGTAGCCGGCACGGGAACGGTTCTCCCGGCTGCGGCGGCGGGTCGCGATGGACAGCACGAGGGCCTGTTCGCCGGCTCCGCCGCTGAAGAGGTTGCCCCGGCTGGCGCCGTCCACGGTGAGCAGTCCGCCCTCGCCGGTCCGCAGGACGGCGCGGCGCTGCAGTTCGGCGGCGCTCGTCGGCCGGTTGCACACCATCACCTCCCCGCGGTCCTTCTCGTACCAGCGGAAGGCCGGCACGTCGAAGGTGCTGCCGTGCAGGATCCCCAGCTGGCTGGCACCGGTCTGGCTGGACCAGTCGGTGCGCCAGGGGGTGAGGCGATGGGTCGCCGGCGGCATGCCGTCGCCCGCGCCCAGCAGGCATGCGACCGCCGGCATCAGGCCTTCCTGGACCGCGTCCACGAGGACGTCGTGGCCGACGCCGTCGAGCTGGACGAAGACCAGGCCGGGGGCGGCGGGACAGGGCGGGTCGGATCGGCGCCGGCGGGCGGCGAGTCGGTGCAGCCGGCGGCGGTAGGCCTCGTCGTCGCGCACGGCGAGGGCCGCGCCGGTGGCCGAGGCCACGGCGGACATCACGGCCGCCACGATCACGGCGGTCTCGGGGGCCACCGCGCCGCGGCCGGAGGGGTTGATACGCAGCGCGAGCAGCAGCAGGGAGCCGTTGAGGAAGAAGACCAGCAGGCCGAGCACGAGGGCGGGCACGAGCAGCAACAGCCGGACCAGCAGCGGCCAGACCACGGCCGACAGCACACCGAAGGCGCCGGCGCCACAGGCGGCGGTGACGGCGATACGGGTGGCGCTGTCACCGTCGGCGGACTGGAGCTGGAAGTCGGGCAGGACCGCGGCGAGGACCAGCATGGTGAGGGTGGAGACCGCCCATACAGCGATGCTCCGCCCGATCTGACTGGCGACCCGCCGCCACCGCACGCCTCGCACGCCCCGTACACCTCGTGTCCCGGCCCTCCCCCGCCCCTGCGGCGGGAAGCGCCCGTCTCGCCTCGCCGGCCGAACAGACCGCCGTCCACCTTGTCATACCGGTCATACCGACGCGGGGGCCGTATGCCGCGGGGGGCGTGCGTGACGGCGCAGGCGTCAGCGGCCGTCGTAGCCGGCTGTCGGCATGGACAGCCGGCGGTGCACGCGTGCCTTCATCTGTGCGTCGTACGCCGGCTCGGCCCGCCCCACGGTCTCCACGCGTACGCCGCGTCGGGCGCACTCGGCGGTGAACGCCTCGACCGAGGACAGGGCCCGCCTGAGCACCCGCAGGCTGGGGGCGACGAAGACATCCACTCCGGGCCGGACGCCGTCCCACAGTGCGCAGTGATCGAAGCGCAGTCCGCCGACGAGCAGTTCCCGGGCGATGACATATCCGTGTTCGGCGGCCCAGCGGGCGCACATGGCGTGCTGGCTGCGGGAGTCGACGAGGAAGGGGTCGGCCTCCAGCTCCTCCAGGGGCGTCAGACTCGCGATGGCGATGACCCGCACGGCCCCGGGCACGGCGGAGGAACCCCGCACCTCTCCCATGGCGTCCCCCCTCACCTCCGGGTTTCGTCGCAGACCCTACTCCTGCCCGTAGGCTTCGGGGAGTCGCGTGAAGGGGGCGAAGAGGGTGCCGGTGGAGATCACCTGGTGGGGTCACGCCACCTGCACGGTGCGGGATGCGAACACACGGGTGCTCACCGATCCGCTGTTCGCCCGCCGGCTGGCGCATCTGCGGCGCCGCCGGGGTGCCGTGCCCCCGGCCGAGGCCCGCCGCGCGGACGCGGTGCTCGTCTCGCATCTGCACGCCGACCATCTGCATCTGCCCTCGCTGGCCGCCCTCGACCCGGGCACCCGGCTGCTCGTGCCCCGGGGCGCCCCCCGGGCGGTGCCGGGTCTGCGGCGGCTGCCCGGGCTCTGGGTGACGGAGGTGGCGCCCGGGGACGAGGTGCGGATCGGCGAGCTGCTGGTGCGGGTGGTGCCGGCGCTGCACGACGGGCGCCGGCTGCCGGTGGGACCGCATCGCTCGCCCGCGCTCGGCTATGTCGTCCAGGGCGAGGCACGGACCTATTTCGCCGGGGACACCGGGCTGTTCGACGCGATGGCCGAGGAGGTCGGGCCGGTGGACGTGGCGCTGCTGCCGGTGGGCGGCTGGGGGCCGTATCTCGGCGAGGGGCATCTGGACGCGGGGCGGGCGGCACGGGCGCTCGCGCGGCTGGCGCCGCGGGCCGCGGTGCCGGTGCACTACGGCACGTACTGGCCGATCGGGATGGACGCGGTGCGCCCGCACGAGTTCCATGCGCCGGGCGACGAGTTCGTGCGGCTGGCGGCGGCGCTGGCGCCGGAGGTGGCGGTGCACAAGCCGAGGCACGGCGAGAGTGTGCGGCTGGAGATCGCGCGGTGAGGTGGCCGGCCTCCGCGGCGGCGCTCGCCGTCACCGCCACATCGACCGCGCCGCCGGAGTCGACACAGCAGGCGATCGGCTATCCGTCGCTGTTCCTGCTGGTGCTGACCGGGGCGCTGGTGCCGGTGGTGCCGACCGGGGCGCTGGTCAGTTCGGCCGCGGTGGTGGCGTTCCATCAGACGGCGCCGTTCTCGCTGGCCCTGGTCTTCGTGACGGCGTCGCTCGCGGCGTTTCTGGGCGATGCGGCGCTGTACTGGCTGGGGCGGCGCGGGATGCGGTCGCGCAACGGGTCGCGGTGGCTGGAGGCGATCAGGGCACGGGCGCCGGCGGAGCGGGCCGCGCAGGCGCGGGGCAGGCTGGCGGAGCACGGGGTCGCCGTGCTGGTGCTGTCCCGGCTGGTGCCTGCCGGTCGGATTCCGGTGATGCTGGCCTGTCTGATGGCGGAGTGGCCGCTGAGGCGGTTCGTGCGGGGGAACCTGCCCGCGTGTCTTGCCTGGGCGGCCACGTATCAGGTGATCGGGATTCTGGGGGGTTCGTTGTTCGAGGAGCCGTGGGAGGGGGTTGTGGTGGCGGTGGGGCTGACCGTGGCGATCAGTGCGATGCCGGGTGTGGTGCGGCGGCTGCGGTAGCGCCCCGTGCCCCGGACGGAGCGCTCCACTCCAGCACTCCTGAGGCTCCGACCGGCAGATCCCACAGGTCCGCGCGCTCCAGTCCCGCCTTCTCCCAGGCCGCTCTGACCCTTGTGAGGGGTTCCAGGACCGGTTCGGCCGAGAGGACGAAGGTGCCCCAGTGCATGGGGGCCATGTGGCGGGCGCCGGCGTCGAGGGTGGCCTGGACGGCTTCCTCGGGGACGCAGTGGACGTCGCTGAGCCACCAGCGGGGGTCGTAGGCGCCTATGGGCATGAGGGCGAGGTCGATGCCGGGGTAGCGGCGGCCGATGCGGGAGAACCAGTGGCCGTATCCGGAGTCGCCGGCGAAGTAGAGGCGTTGTCCGTCGGAGTCGGTGAGGACCCAGCCGCCCCAGAGGCTGTGACAGGTGTCGGTGAGGCCGCGCTTGGACCAGTGATGGGCGGGGACTAAGTCGAAGCGGACCCCGGCCAGTTCGGCGCCTTCCCACCAGTCCAGCTCGGTGACGCGGGTGAAGCGCCGGCGGCGGAACCAGCGGCCGAGGCCGGCCGGGGCGAACACCGGGGTGCGCCGCGGGAGTCGGCGCAGCGTGGGGGCGTCGAGGTGGTCGTAGTGGTGGTGGCTGATGACGACGGCGTCGACGGGCGGCAGGGTGTCCCAGGGAACCCCGACGGGGGTGATACGGGCCGGGGTGCCGAGGATACGACGGGACCAGACGGGGTCGGTGAGGACGGTCAGGCCGCCGATCCGGACGACCCAGCTGGCGTGTCCGGCCCACGTGACGGCGAGGGTGCGGGCGCCGGCGCGGGGCAGCGGGGCGGATGTGCGCGGGAGCCGGGGGCGTCGGCGAGGCCGCCGCGTCCGGGGCGTACGGCGCCGTCGCGGGCGAAGCGCGCGAGGGCCTTGAGGCCGGGCAGCGGTGCGGTGAGCCGGTCGTGGAACGTACGTGGCCACACCCGGTGTTCGCCGAGGGGGCGGGGCTCGGCGAGCGGCGGGAAGGGAGCGGCGAGGGGCTGCGGCGCGGCGGTGCCGGGGGCAAGGGCCGTCGTGGACAGGGGAATCGCCGCGGGCGCCTGGGGGATCGAGGTCGTCGGGTCGGATCCGGGCTTGCGCGTCGTGGGCTCGTGCGTCTCGGGCTGCTGCGTCTCGGCCTGCCGCGTCCGCTGCGTCATCGGGGAGGCTCCCATCGCTGAGCGTTGTCGCGGAGATCGTCGAGGACTGACGTCAAGGAGATCAACGCGCGTTGCACGTGCGGCAGTTCCAACGGTGCGGGGGTGGTGAGGCATTCCGCGCGTTCCTCGTCCGTGCCGCCCAGCAGGGGCCCGGTCGCGAGCCGTACGCGCAGTGCCCCGAGGTCGTCGCCGAAGCGGTGGCCGCCGGGCGCGGGCATGCCGAGCCGGCCGGTGAGCAGATCCTCCAACTCCTGGGCGTCGCCCACGCCTTGAGCGGCGAGGGGCTCACGCAGCGGGCCGAGATCGACGTACAGGTGGCGACCCGCCTGCGGGGGACGGACGAGCCCGCCCGCGGCGACGACGGCGGCGTGCGCGGCGGCGGCCACGCGCGCGTGCAGCCGTACGGCGGCCTCGCGGCGCTCGGTGACGGGCGGGGGTTCGTCCAGGGCGTAGCCGGCCGCCGTGGCCACAGGGGCGGCGACGCGGGCGCCGAGCGCGGTGAGGATGTCGAGCACGCGCGCGTGGAGGTGTCGTCCGGGTGCGGTGGCCGGGAAGCGGGCGACGGCGGCGGGCCAGCCGGGCGGCAGCAGCGATCCGGCGAGGTCCGTGACGACGGTGACCTGGTCGGGGAGCATCTCGGCGGGGCTGAGCAGGACCGTGTCGTGGGGGTCGTGCAGGGTGTCGCGCCATGTCTCGTCGCTGACCAGGTGCAGTCCCTCGGCGGTGGCGGCCTCGATGGTCTCGTGGAGCAGTTCGGGCGGGGCGACGGTGGCGGTGGGGTCGTCGGCGACGGACAGCACGAGCAGCCTGGGCTCGCCGCCCTCGGCACGGACCCGGCGGACGGTCTCCAGCAGGGCGTAGGGGTCGGGGACGCCACCGCTCTCGGCGGGGGTGGGCACGTGGTAGACGGGCCGGCCGAGCAGCCGGGCGTACGGCGCCCACCAGGCGGCGCAGGGGCGGGGGACGAGGACGTCGACGCCGTCGGTGGCGAGTGCGGCGGTGACGGCGAGCAGCAGCGCGGGGGCGCCGGGGCCGGCGGCCACCTGGTCGGGGACGGTCGGCAGCCCGCGCCGGGTCCAGTAGCCGCAGGCCGCTTCGAGGAGGGCGGGGGCGCCGCCGACGGGCTGGGCGGTGGCGCGGCCGGCCGCGGCGGCGAGCACGGCGGTGAGCTCGGGGAGCACGGGAAGGCCGTCGTCGGGCAGGGGCGGGCCGTAGCGGACCGGGCCGTGGCCCTCGGGGTCCGTCCGCCGCATGTACGCCTCCGCGCGGTCCTGGTGCCGTGTGCCGCCCTGCCGGGTTCCGGGTGGCCGGGGCGGGCCGTGTCGTCGTGGGGGTGTGTACCCGCCGGGCGGACCGCCATGGGAACGGCGGACGGCGCCCGGGTCACATGTCTGTGGGCCCGCCTCCCGAGGCGCGCCGGCGGCCGAAGAGCCGGTAGCCCGCTCCGCCGCAGGCCGCCGCGATGAAGGCGGTGCCGGCGGCGAGCGCGGGGACGGAGTCGGTGAAGCTGCCCCCGTCGCCGGCCGCGACTCCGTGCTGCACGCCGGGCGGGGTGCATCCGTCGCCGCCGTGATCCTGCCGGTCGTCGGGGCCGCCGCAGCCGTGGCCGTCGTCGGAGCAGGCCCCGGCCCCGGTGCACTGATGACCACCGGCGTCCCCACCACCACCGCCGCCACCGCCACCCCAGTCGCTGTCACCGGTTCCGTCCGCACAGGCTCCGCTCCCGCCGCCGCCCACGCACTGGTGACCACCGCCGTCGCCCTGGCACTGGCCTGTCTGATGGCATGGGGTGTGTCCGGGACAGGTCTGCCCCTGCGTACAGCCACTGCCGTCCTGGCAGGGCCCGCCCGCCTTGCAGGCCGTGCCGGGACCGTCCTGGCAGGGCCCGCCGTCCCGGCAGGCGGTGGGTCCGGTCTGGGACGTGCCGCACTGCTGCGGTGCGGCGCACGCACCGGGGACGCCCTCGGGGGCGGCGACGGTGCTGGTCGGGGGCACGGTGCCGGGGCCGACCTCGGCGGCGGACGCGGCGGGCCCGGCCAGGGCGAGCGCGGCACCGGCGACGAAGGCGACGGACAGGGCACGGACGGTGCGGCGCATGGAACGGGCTCCTCGGCATGCACGGCGGGACGGTCGGCGGGGCTGCACCGGACACCGGCACGGCAGTACGTCCGCCACCGGTAGGGCGGTGCGTCGGGCACCGGTACGGCGGACGGCCGGGCGGTGTCGCGGCTACGGGGCACAGGGTGTGCCCTCGCTGCCATCACAGCCCGTGCGGCGCCGGGGCGCGCGCGGCCGGACCCCATTCGCGGGACACGCGCGGCCGGCCGGGTGACGGGAACCGTCCGTCAACCGTCCGTGCCGGCCGTATCACGCCTCCGGGGTGGCCCGTGAGGTTTTCCGTCCTGCTCGCAGGTGACTCGGTAGGTGTTGACCGGCCGAGGAAAAGGCCGTGCCCTCTGTGGAGGCAGACATGCAACGAGGCAGTGACCGGCTGAGTGCGCACCGGGACGACGAGATGAAGCACGAGCTCAAGGACCTGCTGAGGTCCGGGCATCCGACACGCGTGGAGGAGTGGCACGATCCGGAACCGGCCGCCGACGACGACCCCGAACTGTGGCGCGGACCGGTGGGCGGCCTGGGGTCACCGGCGTCGCTGGAGCGGGTGCGGTCGGAGCTGGCCCGCACCTTGAGCCGTAGCGCGTTCCCGGCGACCACGCGTGATCTGGCCCGGATGCTGCGCCGGCGGAACGCGCCCGCCGCGCTGGTCGACGCGGTGGCCCACCTGCCGCGCTCGGCGCACTACGAGAACGTGCAGCAGCTGGCCGAGGCGCTGGCGAGCGGCGGATGAGCGGTGCCCGGTCCGCCGCGGCCGGGCGTCCGGCCGCTCAGGTGCCGGAGGTGTCCGGCGTCGCGGCCTCGGCGCAGCAGCGGTCCCGGGCGCCCTCGCGGGTGCGGCCCGCGCTGACCAGGCGGCGCGGGTTGCGGCGCAGATACTCGCCCTCCAGCTGGGCCATCCGCTCGTTGTGGGTGCGCAGCGCGTCGTTCGAGCCGTACAGGAGGGTGTCGTGGCGCGTGCGGTGGATCGTCTCCAGCTCCTTCATGAGCTGCTGGTCGTCCAACCGGCTGGGGTCGACTCCGGTCATGTGGTGCCCCGCTCGTCGTGTCCGTCTCCCTGGATGGATCCATGGAGCTCGCGTTCCTGAGTCCACAGTCCACTGTACGAAGTTCCCGGTCCCCGGGCCTCCGCATGCACCGACGGCCCGCGGACGGGCCTGACCCTAGCGGGCGCGCTCCACGCGGCGTTCGTCCCAGACCGGCTCCGGGGTCTCGCGGACGCGGCCGTCGCTGCCGAAGACCAGGTAGCGGTCGAAGGAGCGGGCGAACCAGCGGTCGTGGGTGACCGCGAGGACTGTGCCGTCGAAGGCCTCCAGGCCCTCCTGGAGGGCCTCGGCGGACTCCAGGTCGAGGTTGTCGGTCGGCTCGTCCAGCAGCAGCGCGGTGACGCCCTGAAGTTCCAGCAGCAGGATCTGGAAGCGGGCCTGCTGGCCGCCGGAGAGCCGGTCGAAGGACTGCTCGGCCTGCTGGGTCAGCTCGTAGCGGCGCAGCCTCGACATGGCCGCGCCACGGTCCTGGGAGTGCTCCTTCCACAGGATGTCGAGCAGGGTGCGGCCCTGGAGCTCGGGGTGCGCGTGGGTCTGCGCGAAGTGGCCGGGTACGACGCGCGCACCGAGCTTCCACTGCCCCGTGTGCGCGACGTCCTCGCCGGCGAGGAGACGCAGGAAGTGTGACTTGCCGGAGCCGTTGGAACCGAGGACGGCGACCCGTTCGCCGTAGAAGACCTCCAGGTCGAACGGCTGCATCAGGCCGGTCAGTTCAAGTCCCTTGCAGGTGACGGCCCTTACGCCGGTACGGCCGCCCTTGAGCCGCATGGTGATGTCCTGCTCGCGCGGCGGCTCCGGCGGGGGTCCGGCCTCCTCGAACTTGCGCAGCCGGGTCTGGGCGGCGGCGTACCGGGACGCCAGCTCATGGGAGACGGAAGCCGCCTGACGGAGACTCAGCACGAGCTTCTTCAGCTGGGCGTGCTTCTCGTCCCAGCGGCGGCGCAGTTCCTCGAAGCGGGCGAAGCGTTCGCGGCGGGCCTCGTGGTAGGTGGCGAAGCCGCCGCCGTGCACCCAGGCGTCGGCGCCGGCCGGTCCCGGCTCCACGGAGACGATCTTCTCGGCGGCGCGGGCGAGGAGTTCCCGGTCGTGGGAGACGAACAGGACCGTCTTGCGGGTCTCCTTCAGCTGCTCCTCAAGCCACCGCTTGCCGGGTACGTCGAGGTAGTTGTCCGGCTCGTCCAGCAGCAGGACCTCGTCGGTGCCACGCAGCAGGGCCTCCAGGACGAGGCGTTTCTGCTCACCGCCGGAGAGGGTGCGCACCTGGCGCCACTGGGCGCGTTCGTAGGGCATGCCGAGTGCGGCGGTGGTGCACATGTCCCACAGGGTCTCGGCCTCGTAGCCGCGCACCTCCGCCCAGTCGGCGAGGGCCTGCGCGTAGGCGAGCTGGGCGGCTTCGTCGTCGACGGTCATGATGGCGTGCTCGGCCTCGTCGACGGCCCGGGCGGCCGCGCGGATGCGGGGCGGGGCGACGGACACGAGCAGGTCCCGTACGGTCGTCTCGTCGCGTACGGAGCCCACGAACTGGCGCATGACGCCGAGGCCGCCGCTGACCGTGACGGTGCCGGCGTGCGGCTTCAGCTCGCCGGAGATCATCCGCAGAAGGGTCGTCTTGCCGGCGCCGTTCGGGCCGACCAGGGCGACGGCGGCGCCTTCGCCGACCCGGAAGGAGACGTCCCCGAGCAGGGTCCTCCCGTCGGGGAGGTGGTACTCGAGGTGCGCGGCTTCCAGATGTCCCATGGGCAGGCATTCTCCGGGGCGGCCCGGACCGGGGCAAACCGTTATCCGAGCGGGCCGGACGCCGGCCCGCCGGTGCGGCCCGAAAGGCAGGCTCTAGCCCGCCGTCGCCACCGGCTCCCCCGTCGGTCCGGCCTCTCCCGCCGGTTCGACCGTGGCGCCCTCCCAGGACAGGGCCTTCCAGCCGTCGGCCGGGGAGCCCTCCAGGACGACGACGCCGGTGTTGCTCAGGGGGTGGGCGGCGGCGAAGGCGACGTCGACGTTGCCGGCGCGGGCGGCGACCCACAGGCGGATCGCGGCGCCGTGGCTGACCATGGCGACGGTGCCCGCGCCGCTCGCGGCGGCCTCGGCCGTCACGGCGTCGTACCGCGCGAGGGCCTCCGCGCCGCTCTCCCCGCCGGGAACGCGCAGGGCGGTGTCGCCGGCCGCCCAGGCGAACACGGTCCGCATGTACTCCTGGCCCTCCGGGGACTCTCCGGGCAGCATCTCCAGATCGCCGGCGGACACCTCGCGGATGCCGTCGCGGACGATCGTGTCGAGGCCCCGGGCCGCGGCCAGCGGGGCGGCGGTGAGCTGGGTGCGCAGCAGCGTGGAGACGTAGAGGGCCTCGATGTCCTCCCCGGCGAGCGCCTCGGGCAGTGCGGCGGCCTGTGCCTCGCCGAGCGGGGTCAGCGCGGGGCCGGGCACGGCGGTGTCCAGCAGGTGGTCCACGTTGGAGGGGGTCTCGCCGTGGCGGACGAGGAGCAGGCGCATCCGGGGATTCTCCTTACGCACCGGTCGTGCGCCCGGCGCGGACAGGCACGAGAAACGGGCACTTCAGGGTAACCGGGCCGCACAGTCGCGGCCCTCGCCCCCGCCCCCGTCATCCGCCCTGGCCACACACACCGTCGTCCAAAATATGAAACACCAGTCTCATTATTCGGCACACGCGCGTACCGTGTCATGCACCAGCGGAGACAAGGGCGAAGGGGAACGGCCATGCCGAAAGCACGGGAGACCGCCGTCTACACGCACGGGCACCACGAGTCGGTGCTGCGTTCGCACACCTGGCGGACCGCCGCCAACTCCGCGGCCTATCTGCTCGGCTCCCTGAAGCCGCACATGAAGATCCTGGACATCGGCTGCGGGCCGGGCACCATCACCGCCGACCTGGCGGAACTGGTCCCGGACGGCCACGTCACCGGCGTCGACCACGCGCCGGGCATCCTGGAACAGGCGCGGGCCACCGCCGCCGGGCGCGGTCTGGCCAACGTGGACTTCGCGGTCGCCGACGTGCATGCCCTGGACTACCCGGACGACACGTTCTGCGTGGTCCACGCCCACCAGGTGCTGCAGCACGTCGGGGACCCGGTGCAGGCGCTGCGCGAGATGCGCCGGGTGACGAGGCCGGGCGGGTTCATCGCCGTTCGCGACGCGGACTACGCGGCGATGACCTGGTATCCGGCGGTGCCCGGGCTGGACGAGTGGCTGGACCTGTACGAGCGGGTGGCCCGCGCGAACGGCGGCGAGCCCGACGCCGGGCGCCGGCTGATGTCATGGGCGCTGGCCGCGGGCCTGCGGGACATCACGGCCACGTCCGGCACCTGGACGTACTCCACGCCCGAGGAGCGGGCCTGGTGGAGCGGTCTGTGGGCGGACCGCACCCTGGCCTCCGCCTACGCGGACCGGGCCACGCAGGGCGGGCACGCGACCGAGGAACAGCTGCGGGCGGTGTCCGCGGCGTGGCGCGAGTGGGGCGGGCGCCAGGACGGCTGGTTCGCGGTGCTGCACGGGGAGATCCTGTGCCGCAAGGAGGCCTGAGCCAGGAAGCCTGAGCGCGGAAGGCCGAGCGCGGAAGGCCGACGGGTGGGCAGCGCTACGACACCACCTCTTCCCCCGTGAAGGAATAGGCGGCCCAGGGGCCGGTGAGTTCCACCCGGATTCCGGTCGCCTCCTGCCGCGCACGGTCCACCAGTTCCACGAATTCCTCGGAGTGCGCGCGGGGCACCAGATAGGCGGCGTCGAAGACGTTCGGGCCGGGCACGGCGGCGGGTCCGGGGGGCTGCGGGGTGTGCAGCCGGCAATCCTCGGCGTACCGGGAGAGAAGCTCGTGCAGCGACCGGGCGAACGCCTCGGCCCGCGCGGGGCCGGGCTCGGCGGGCTCCGGCTCCGGCTCCGGCTCCGGCTCCAGATACAGCTTCACGCCCCACTCCACCCGGCCCTCCAGCCGGTCGAGGGTGCGCCCGAATTCGTCCTCCCGGGCCTCGATCATCATGCGCACCGACCAGTCGTCCTGGAAGACGATCCCGGGCCGGAGCGGCAGCGGGGTGGTGACCGTGGTGAGCGCGTCGATCACGCCCTCGTGGGCGCGGGCGGTCGCGGCCAGCCAGTCCTGGTCCGCCAGGTGCGCCCGCAGCGCCTCCTCGCAGCAGTCCGCCACCGGGACCGTGCTGACGACCGCGATCAGGTCGTGGTGGCGCAGCAGCGCCGGCTGGGCGCCCCCGACACCTCTCAGCTCGGCCTGCAAAGGCGTCCCGAAGGGGCGGCAGACGGCATAGACGTAGCGCGGTCCGGTCATGATCCCTCCTTCGGCGCGGCCCGGTGACCTGCCGCTCCCCTCGGGGTGACGAAAACGGGCAGGGTGGAGCGGCCGGCGACGTCCTTCAGCTACAGACTGGCCCGGCCGCCCCGGGCACGCCACCCATCGCCGGACCACCGGTCGCCGTGGCGGGCGCGGAGCTCAGCGCGGGATCGTCTCCTCCACCAGGAGCCGGGCGGTCGCGGCGATGCCCAGGGCGTCGATGCCGGCCGCGTGCAGCTGCTCGTCGGGCGCGGCCGAGCCGGGCATGGTGCGCACCGCGAGCCGGACCAGCCGGGGCACGGGCCGGCCGTCGCCGAAGGCCTCCGCCACGGCGTCGCCCAGGCCGCCCTCGGCGTGGTGGTCCTCCACGGTGAGCAGACAGCCGGTCTCGGCGGCCGCCCGGCGCAGCGTGTCCGTGTCGACGGGCTTGACGGAGTACAGGTCGATCACCCGGACCAGGATGCCGTCCGCGGCGAGCCGGTCGGCGGCGGCCAGCGCCTCGGGCACGGTGACCCCGGCCGCGACGACCGTCAGCCGGTCCTCCGCGCTCGTACGGAGCGTCTTGCTGCCGCCCACCGGGAACTCCTCGTCGGGGCCGTAGATCACCGGTGTCTTCCCGCGCGAGGTGCGCAGATAGCGGATGCCGTCCAGGCCGGCCATGGCCGCGACCAGCCGGGCGGTCTGGTTGGCGTCGCACGGGTACAGCACGGTCGAGCCGTGCACGGCGCGGAACATGGCCAGGTCCTCCAGGCCCATCTGGGAGGGCCCGTCCTGCCCGATCCCGACACCGGCGTGCGAGCCGACCAGGTTGATGCCGGAGCCGCTGACGGACGCCATGCGCACGAAATCGTAGGCGCGGCTGAGGAACGCGGCGAACGTCGAGGCGTAGGGCAGCCAGCCGCGGGCGGCCATGCCGACGGCGGCGGCCACCAGCTGCTGTTCGGCGATGTAGCACTCGAAGAACCGGTCGGGGTGCGCCTTGGCGAACTCCTCGGTGCGGGTGGAGTCGCCGACCTCGCCGTCCAGGGCCACGACGTCGCCTCGGGCGGCGCCGAGCGCGGCGAGCGCCGCGCCGAAGGCGTCCCGGGTCGCGACCTCCGCGCCCTCGTCGTAGCGCGGGAGCAGGAGCACCTCGGTGGTCAGATCGCGCAGCGCGGCGGCGGCCGGCGGCTCGTTCACCCGGATGCGCGCATCGCGTGGTCCGCCGAGTTCGGCGATGGCCTCCGCGGCGTCCGGCAGCGGCTTTCCGTGGTGCCCCTCGCGGTCCTCGACGGCGGCGACGCCCTTGCCCTTGAGCGTGCGGGCCAGGACCACGACGGGCTGCCCGGACGTGGCGAGGGCCGCGCCGAAGGCCCGGTCGACGGCGTCGACGTCATGGCCGTCGACCTCGATGGCGTGCCAGCCGAAGGCCTCGAAGCGGCGGGCGTAGGCGTCCAGGTCATGGCCGTGCCGGGTGGGGCCGCGCTGGCCGAGCCGGTTGACGTCCACGATCGTGATCAGGTTGTCCAGATGCTCGTACCCGGCGTGCTCGGCGGCCTCCCACACCGAGCCCTCCGCCAGCTCGCTGTCGCCGCACAGCACCCAGACCCGGTAGCCGGTGCGCTCCAGGCGCTTCCCGGCGAGCGCGATGCCGACCCCCACCGGCAGGCCCTGGCCGAGGGATCCGGTGGCCGTCTCCACCCAGGGCAGCCGCCGGGGCGTCGGATGCCCCTCCAGCCGGCTGCCGAGCTTGCGGAAGGTGAGCAGTTCGCCGTCCTCGATGACACCGGCGGCCTTGTACGCGGAGTACAGCAGGGGTGTGGCATGTCCCTTCGACAGCACGAAGCGGTCGTTGGCGGGGTGTTCGGGGCGTTCGAAGTCGTAGCGCAGATGGCGGGCGAGGAGTACGGCCATCAGATCGGCGGCGGACATCGAGGACGTGGGGTGTCCGGATCCCGCGGCATCGGACGCCCGCACACTGTCGACCCGCAACTGCTGTCCCAGTTCGGCGAGTTCATCGGTGTTCATGAGTCTCCTTGCGCGGCGTCGAGCGGGACCGTCCCACGGGGCGCCTCCGGCGGGGTGGCCTGTCCGAGGCATTCCGCGTATCCGGGGCCGCGCCACGTAAACGCTCCGCCGGTCACCCGTATGGTGGGGAGGGTGGTTCGGCACGCGCCGCCTCAGGCCGGCTGCCCGGCCGTCGGCTGAAAACACTCCGCCGCCCAACTAGGCTCGTCCGCATGGAGATTATGGGCGCCTCGCTGCGTATCTGCGTCGACGACCTCGAAGCCGCGGTCCCGTTCTACGAGGCTCTGGCCGGCGGCAGAGCCATGCGGTTCGAGCGGGGTGCGGTGCAGGTGGCCGCGATCGGCTCCTTTCTGCTGATGAGCGGGCCGGAGGCGGAGCTGGAGATCCTTCGGAAGGTGGCCGCGACCATCGCCGTCAAGGACGTGGAGGAGGCGCAGCGGCTACTGACCGACCTCGGCGCCCGGATCCTCGTGGGACCCGTGCCGACGCCCGCCGGCCGGAACATGCTCGCGATGCATCCGGACGGCTCGCTGTTCGAGTACGTCGACCAGCACGGCTGAGCCGGCCGGGAGCACGTCGGGCCGCCGGGCGCAGCACGCACGGCGGCCCGTCAGGACGGCTCCGGCCGCATCCGGAAGTCGAGGCGGACGGGCAGCGGCTCGTCCGTGAGGCGGGCCCACAGCCGGCCGAGCACCTCCTCGCCCTCCCGCAGGTCGGCGACGTCGAACCCCGCCTCGAAGACGGCCCGCGCCCGGTCGGGCCGCCCCTCGGCGAGCAGCAGCTCGGCCTCCAGGAGCCGGAACCGGCCGCGCCGGCGGACGGCGGGCAGCAGCCGCTCCCAGACGGTACGGGCGTCCGCCGTCCGCCGCACCCGCAGCAGCGCCCGCAGGGTCTCCCGGCCGAGCGCGGCCACGGCGGCGGTCCAGGTCTCGCCGTCGTCGCGCCGCTCGCGGCACAGGTCGTCGAAGGCGTCCGCGTACCGTTCGGCGGCCCGCTCGTGGTGACCGGACTCCTGATCGGCGACGGCCAGGCAGCGCAGCAGGGGCCAGAGGGAGGGCGCCAGCGGAAGGGCGCGCTCCCAGCTGCGGACGGCCTGGGCGCGGTCCCCGGCGTGCCATTGGGCGACGCCGAGGTGGTACTCGGTGTGCGGGGTGGCGGGCGCGGTCTCCAGCATGTCCCGCCAGTGCGGGGCGACCAGCGTCTCGCCGGGCGGCCGTACCCGGCGCGGCTCCGGCAGGGAGCCGGTGCGCAGCAGTTCGCGCCAGGGGGCCTGGGCGTCCCCGAGGGTGGACTCGGGGAACGGGGTGCCGGGCAGCTTCCAGTCGGCACGCAGTACTTCGAGTGCGCCCCAGCCGGATCCCGTGGCCAGGATCTCGCCGGGTTCGGAGTCGGCGGACGGCCGCCAGGCCGCGTACGCGTCGTCGACGCGGGCGCGGGGCAGGGCGGCGGCGAGGCGTTCCTCGGCGGTCCGCACGGCCCGGGTCCACTCGCTCTCGGGCGGCACGTCGAGCGGTCCGTACGCCTCCAGCCAGGACACCTCGCTGCCGGCCTCCAGGCGGACGTGTTCCAGCTGGGTGCGGGCGAGTCCGGCCTGGATCTCGCAGTAGCCCGCGGTGCCGGGTGCGGTGAGCCACTCCTGCCAGCGCCGGCCGCCGGGCCGGTGGCCCCACACGAAGAGCTTGCGGCCGCGCAGCACGTCGGTGGAGGTCTGCACCAGCCCGTGGCCCTCCGCGTCGAGGGCGGCGATCCAGCGGCGGCGGCCGTCCGGCACCTCGTAGAAGTAGTCGGCGGCGTAGGGGCTGTTGAGGGGGAGGGTGCGGTCGATCCCGTCGTACGACGGGACGGGTACGCGGCGCAGGCGGCGTTCATAGCCGAACTGCCAGGCCTCGTCGGCGGGGGCCAGGACTCTGCGCTCCTCGGGTACCGCGATGTTGGACCACCAGTACGTCGGCACCGGGCGCTCGTGCGGGTTGCGGACGCGGACACCGACGTAGAGGAAGTCGGAGCCGTCGGGCAGCCACAGGTCGACCTGGAAGGGCAGGTCGCGCAGCCGTTCCCACTCCCACAGACGCAGCATGTCTCCCCCACTGCCTGAACGGCGTGGGTGGTGCCCCCAGCTGTCGGGGGCGGGGACGCGGGCGGCGTGCAGGGGTGCGCAGGAGAGGGTGGTGTGGCCGGTGGCGCCGATGTTCCATTCGATGCCGCCGGAGTACCAGGCGCCGTTGAGGGCGAAGTTGGCGGGCTGGAACACCGGGTTGCGGTAGAGGAGTTCGCGTCCGGTGGGCAGGTGCAGCAGGGAGACGACGCGACCGCCGAGGCCGGGCAGGACGGTGGCGCGCAGCCGGTCGTTCTCGATCACCAGGGCGTCGAGGGCGCGCGGTGCGCGGGTTCTGTCGTAGCCGTCGCGGACGCGGACCGGGAGCAGGCTCGTCAGCGGCTCGTGGCCGAGCTGGCGGGCCATGTCCGCGGGCATGCCGTCCCGGTCGCGGTCCTCGATGCCGTGGACCTCGTCGAGCGGACGCAGCGGGGGCAGCGGATTGTCCGGGCCCAACTGCGCGGCGGGCAGCGTCAGTACCTCACGTCGGATCCTCGTCACGATCACCATGGAACCGGGCGCGCGTTGTCCCGGCCAGGGGACGTGCCGGTCAGGATTGCGCAAAGGCGTCCACGACGGGGTGGAACGGCGAGGATCAGGCGGTGGCGCGCATCTCGGCGGTGAGGGCCCAGCGTTCGTGGTCGCGCCAGGCGCCGTCGATGTACAGCATGTCCGGGGAGAAGCCCTCCAGGCGGAAGCCGGCGCCCCGGGCCAGGGCGATCGAAGCGGCGTTCTCCGGCTGCACGTTGATCTCCAGCCGGTGCAGCCCGAGCGGGCCGAAGGCGTAGGTGATGACCAGGTCGAGGCCCTCGCGCATCAGACCGCGACCGGCGGCGTGCGCGAAGGCTCCGTATCCGAGGGCGCCGCACTGGAAGCCGGCGCGCACGATGTTGTTGATGTTGATGAACCCGGCGATGTCCCCGCCGTCCTTCTCGCACACCAGGAAGCCGGCCTTGGCCGGGTCCTCGATCAGCCGGCTCGCGTAGGCGGCGTACGCGTCGTCCGTGTCCGGCGGGAACAGCCAGGGCCGGTGCAGGTCCTTGCTCTCCCGGGTTCGCGCCGTGAACTCGGGACCGTCCGCGAGGGCGAGATGGCGGATGGCCACGCGGGGGCCTTCGGCGAGGTAGTGGGGTCCGGTGTGCGGCATCCGGCCAGCCTACGGCGGCGGCACCGGCCGGGTCTCCCGAATTCCCCCCACCACCGGCAGGCCGCAGCCCCGTCACGGCAGGCCGCAGCCCCCGTCACAACGGACCGCAGACCCCGTCACAGCAACCCGCAGCCCCCCGTCACGACGGGCCGCGGCCACGGCGCGCCAGCCGGGGTCCCTCCGTGCGGGCTCAGCCGCCGACGACCGGCAGGCGGAGCACCCCGGTGTCCCCGGGTGCGCTCACCACGGTCACCGGCTTGATCCCCCGGTTGCCGACGTAGGCGTCGTCGCTCGCCGCGATCACGAAGCGCAGCCGGTGGCCCGCCGGGTACCGGTGCACGATGCCCGGCAGGGTGACGGTGAAGCGCTTGGTCACATCGGGCACCCGGACGGGTGCGACCAGCCGGTGGACGAGGGTCTGGGTGCCGTCGGGCGCTACGTCGTACAGCTTGGCGAACAGCACCAGTTTGTCGGCGGCGTCAGAGGAGTTCTGGGTGCGTTCGGCCTGCGGGGAGAGGACCCTCAGGGTGATCTGCGGGGCGCCGGCGACATCGAGGTCGCCGCTGAGGGGGGCGCCGGTCCAGGCGAGGTAGGTGCCCTTGGTGTCGAACGGCCCCGGGTCGGGCAGGCCGAGGGTGCCGGCCAGGGAGTTGTCCGAATGACTCGTCGGGACTGGCCAGTTGGTGTAGCCGCGGCTGCCGCGCGTCACCTGCGCGGGGCTGTCGGCCAGGGTGCCGTCCCCGGACAGATAGAGGGTGCGGCCGAGCGCCGGGACCCGGTCGGCGGTGGCGTAGGTGCGGGTGGGGTCGGTGATCCAGTCGCGGTAGTAGGCCACGGCGGGACCGGTGTCGGTGTGCGTGTCCTTCCTCAGGTAGCGGTCGAACCAGGCGAGGATGCGACGGCCGACGTAGCTGCTCTCCAAGTTGCCCTGGACGAGGTTGAGTTCACCGGCGGCGGGGTCGTTGATGCCGCCGCTGTGGCCCCAGGACTGCCAGATGAGCGCGGTCGGGGTGCCCTGGGCCTTGAGCGTGCGGTAACTGGCCGTCGCCTCGTTGAGGTTGAACAGAGTGTCGGCCTGTCCCTGGACCAGCAGGGTGGGTGCCTGGACGCGGGAGAGGTACGTCGTCGGGGAGACGCTGCGGGCGTAGGCGAGCATCCGGGCCGTGCGGTCGGCCGGGTAGCCGCCGGAGTCGAGGGTGTGCACGGTGTCGCAGGCATCGGTGACGAAGTGCAGACAGGCCAGCGAGTTGATCCGGGACGGGTCCAGGTTCGGGACGGTGATCGGCTGGGACTCGCCGCTCAGATAGAAGCCGTTGGTCCACTGCCATTTGAAGGCGCCGGGCACGTCGCGGGCGCCGGCGGCGTTGTTCGGGTCCAGGGAGTAGACGAGGTCGTTCCAGGTGATGAGCGGGACGAGGGCGTCGACACGGTGGTCGGCGGAGGCGGTGGCCAGCTGGATCGCCCCGCCGTAGGAGCCGCCGATCATGCCGACGCGGGGGTCGCCGGGGGCGTCGAGGGTGACGAAGTCGGCGCGGGTGCCGTCGTCGGCGGCGCGCTTGCCGCCGAGGAAGTCGACCAGCCGGGAGGCGGCCCTGCCGTCGATGCCGGGGTCGTCGAGGGAGATCAGACACCCGGTGTGGCCGAAGCCGAGGCCGGAGTAGACGAGGGAGACATAGCCGCGCTCGGCGAAGGCCTTGCCGATGGCGTCGGTGGAGCCGTCGGACTTGCTGCCGCCGAAGCCGTTGGTGGCGAGCACGGCCGGTGCGGGGTGGGCGCGGTCCGCTCCGGCGGGCCGGTACAGGTCGGCGTCGACCGCGCAGGTGCGGCCGCCGGCCCGCACGGTGAACGTCAGCGGGGTGACGGTGTACGGGCTGCCCGCGTGGGCCGGGCCCGCGGTGAGCGCGAGGGACGCGGTGAGGCCCGCGCCGAGCAGGGCGGCGAGGGCGGCACGGGTTCGGGACACACGGCGGGGTGCCGGTCGGGGCACACGTCGGGGCAACGGGACCTCCACGCTGAGGTGCACGGACACCGGCCAGTTGATCCTGGCCGACAGCATGCTGTGACACGTGTCAGATACCGGTCAATCCCCTGGAGGTGTGGTTTCCTGACGGAAAATCAGTGCATGGCCGCTCAGCGCAGCGCGGGCTTTTCGAGCGTCAAGGTGCCGGAGTCGGCGTCGAGTTCGGCGGCCACCCCGAAGGGGACCGTCAGCGCGTCGTCGCAGTGTCCGAAGCCGAGCTCCTCGACGACCGGCACACCGAGTCCGCCGAGCCGGTCGGCGAGGACCGGGCGCAGCTCCTCGTACCGGCCGCAGTCGCGCCAGGATCCGAGTCCGACGCCGGCGACCCCGTCGAGCCAGCCGGAGCGCAGCAGCTGGGTCAGCAACCGGTCGACGCGGTACGGCGCCTCGCCGACGTCCTCCAGGAGCAGCAGCCCGCCCCGGGCGCCGGGCCGGGCGAACGGGGTGCCGAGGTCGGTGGCCAGCAGGCTCAGACAGCCGCCGAGCGTCACCCCCCTGGCCCGCCCCGGGGCCAGTGCCGCCCCGGCCGAGGTGAGCGTCCGTGCCGTCTCCGGGGCGAACAGGGTGGCCCGCAGATGTTCCTGCGCGCGGGCGCTCTTGATGAAGTCGGCCCCGCCGGCGACCGGTCCGTGCAGACTGACCAGGCCGAGCCGGGTGGCGAACGCCTGGTGCAGGACGGTGGCGTCACTGAAGCCGACGAACACCTTGGGGCCGGCCGCGCGCATCGCCTCCCAGTCGAGCAGGTCGACCAGGCGCTGGGCGCCGTAGCCGCCACGGGCACACAGCACCGCGTCCACGGACGGGTCGCACCAGGCCCGCTGCAGATCGGCGGCCCGGTCGGCGTCACCGCCCGCGAGATAGCCCAACTCGCCGTGTCTGTCGAGCACATGGGGAGCCGCCACCGGGTCCAGGTCCCAGCCGCGCAGCACGTCGAGCCCCGCCTGGACCCGTTCCTCGGGCACCGGTCCGCTGGTGGCGACGACGGCCACCCGGGCGCCCGGGGCGAGTCGGCTCGGCCGGGTCAGTTCCTTCACGGGCGCAGCTCCAGTCTCGGCACATCGGGTACGTCGATTCCGAACACCTGAGCGTACAGGGACAGCTCGGCCTCCAGGGCGCGGACCAGGGTCTCCGCGCGCCGGAACCCGTGCCCCTCGCCCTCGAAGGCGAGATAGGCGTGCGGCAGGCTCCGGCCCTCGATCCGGGTGAGGAGGCGCTCGCACTGCGCGGGCGGGCAGATCACGTCGTCCAGGCCCTGGAGCAGCAGGAACGGGACGGTGAGCCGGTCGGCCTGGTGGGCCGGCGACCGTTCTGCGTACCGGGCCGGTACCTCGGCGAGCGGGCCGATCAGCGACTCCAGATAGCGGGACTCGAAGTCGTGGGTCTCGTCCGGACCCCAGGTGGCCAGGTCCAGGACCGGGTAGCGGATGGTGCCGCAGGCGTAGAGGTCGGTCGTGGTCAGGGAGGCGGCCGTGGTCCAGCCGCCCGCGCTGCCGCCGCGGATCGCGAGCCGGCCCGGGTCGGCGGTGCCCTCCTCGGCGAGGGCGCGGGCGACCGCCGCGCAGTCCTCGACGTCGACCACGCCCCACATCTCGCGCAGCCGTTCGCGGTAGGCGCGGCCGTATCCGGTGGAGCCGCCGTAGTTCACCTCGGCGACACCGATGCCCCGCGAGGTGAAGTAGGCGATGTCCAGGTCCAGCACGAGCGGTGCCCGGCCGGTCGGGCCGCCGTGCGCCCAGACGACGTACGGCGCCGCCTCGCCGTCGGGCGCGGCCCGTTCGGGGTGGTGCGGCGGGTAGACATGGGCGTGCACCTCGCGGCCGTCCGGTCCGGCGAACGTGCGGATCCGGGGCTCGGGGTAGTACGCGGGGTCGACGGCGTCCCGGTGCCGGGCACCGACGGCGCGGGCCCGGCCGGTGGCGATGTCCAGCTCGACCACCTCGTACGCGGTGCGCGGGCCGGCGCCGACGCCGACCACGCGCCCGCCGTGGACGGCGAGGGTGGTACCGAACTCGGTCCAGGGCCCGGCGGCGTCGACCATCTCCCCGGACTCCGGGTCCAGTACCCCGAGCACGGCCTGCCCCCGGCCGTGGACGACCGCGATCAGGCCGTTGTCCAGGGGCGCGAACCAGCGCAGCCCCGGCTTCCACAGCGGGCCGGCGAACTCCTCCTCGCGCGGGCACAGCGGGGCGCCGTCCCGGTAGAGGTTCCACCAGCCGTCACGGTCGCTCGCGTACAGCAGACGGTTGTCGGCCGACCACTCGGCCTGGGCGATCGCCTCCCGCGGCCCGCCGGCGACGGTGCGGGCGCCGTGCAGCAGGCCGTCGTCGCCGATCTCGCCGACGAGCAGTTCCGTGCCGTCCCACGGCATCCGCGGATGGTCCCAGGCGAGCCAGGCCGCCCGGCGGCCGTCGGGCGAGACGCGCGGCCCGGTGACGAATCGGTGCCGGCCGTCGGTGAGTTCGCGTACGGCGGACCGGTCGCCGGCCGCGGATCCGTCCAGCGGTACGGCCGCCAGGACGCGCCGTACGTCGGACGGACGGTCCCCGGTGAACTCCTCCAGCACGCACCACACCTCGCCGCGCGCGAGGTCCAGCCGCGGGTCGGCCCAGCGCAGTCCCCCGCCGACCGCGGAGAGCGGGGTCAGCGGACAGGGCTCGCCGCCGGGCTCGTACCGGTACAGCCGCTGGTCGGCGAAGTGCGTGAACACGATGAGGGGCGCGCCGCCGCGCAGCGTCCCGGTCCAGGGCCGACCGCCGTACTCCACCACCCGGTTGCGCACGTTCCACGGCGCGGGCAGCACGGGCTCCTCGGCGCCTTCGGCGGTCCGGCGCACCAGCGTCCGGCGGCCGTCCTCGGCCGGCCGGGGCTCGGTCCACCACACCTCGTCCCCGACGAAGCCCACCCAGTCCGGCTGGCCGTCGTGCGCGGCGGCCAGCGCCGCGTCGACCGGCGACGGCCATGATCCGTACGGCGCCGTCAGCATCCCGTCCCCCTGTCCCCTAGGCCGTGCGCAGAAAGCGGTCGAGTACCCGTACGCCGAAGTGCAGTGCCTCGACGGGGACGCGTTCGTCCACGCCGTGGAACAGTGCCTGGTAGTCGAGGTCTTCGGGCAGCTTCAGCGGGGCGAAACCATAGCCGGTGATGCCGAGCCGGGAGAACTGCTTGGCGTCCGTGCCGCCCGGCATGCAGTACGGCACCACATGCCCCTCGGGTGCGAACTCCTCGACGGCGGCCCGCATCCCGGCGAAGGCCGGCGTGTCCACCGGGGCCTGCAGGGCCACCTCGCGGTGCGCGAACTCCCAGTCCACGTCCGGGCCGGTCAGATGGTCGAGGGTGGAGGTGAACTCCTCCTCGCCGCCCGGCAGATACCGTCCGTCGACGAAGGCGACCGCCTCACCCGGGATCACGTTGACCTTGTAACCGGCCTCCAGCATGGTGGGGTTGGCGCTGTTGCGCAGGGTCTCCTCCACCAGCCGGGCCGCCGGGCCGAGCTTCTGGAGCAGCCGGTCCACATCGGTGAAGTCGGGCTCGACGCCGTACAGGGCGGCGAGTTCGGTGAGCGCGGCCCGGACGGTCGGGGTGAGCCGGGGCCGCCACGCGTGTTCACCGATACGGGTGATGGCGGCGGCGAGCCGGGTCACCGCGTTCTCCTTGTTCGCCTTGGAGCCGTGCCCGGCCCGGCCGCGCGCGGTGAGCTTCAGCCAGCCGGTGCCGCGCTCCCCCGCCGCGACCGGGTAGAGCTGCCGGCCGGCGCCGTCGTGGAAGGTGAAGGCGCCGCACTCGCTGATGCCCTCCGTGCAGCCTTCGAACAGCTCGGGGTGGTGGTCGGCGAGGAATCCGGAGCCGTCCTCGGCACTGGCCTCCTCGTCGGCGGTGAACGCGATGACGAGGTCCCGGCGGGGCCGTACGCCCTGCCGGGCCCAGCCGCGGACGACCGCGAGGATCATCGCGTCCATGTTCTTCATGTCGACGGCGCCCCGCCCCCACACCAGCCCGTCGCGGATCTCGCCGGAGAACGGGTGCACCCTCCAGTCGGCGGCCTCGGCGGGCACCACGTCGAGGTGTCCGTGGACCAGCAGCGCGTCGGCCGAGGGGTCGGTGCCCTCGATCCGGGCGACGACGTTGGTGCGGCCCGGGGTGCGCTCCAGCAGCAGCGGCTCAAGGCCCGCGCCGGCCAGCCGCTCGGCGGCGTACTCGGCCGCGGGCCGCTCCCGGCAGTCCCCGCCGCCCCGGTTGGTGGTGTCGATCCGGATCAGGCCGGAGGTGAACTCCACGGCCTCGTCCAGCGCCAGCTCGTCGGCCTGCTGGTCAGCCATACTGCTCCTCCACGGCGGCGGAGACGATCGTGGTGACCGCCTTGAACGTCCTGATCCCCTCGTACATGGTGGCGCTGGTGTACGCGACCTTCCGCTCCCCGGTCCGCTCGGCCCCGGGCACGACGGTGGCGGCCATCGCCAGATGTTCCGCGTCGAACTCGACGGCAACGGTGAACGGCCCGCCCTCGACGGGCGTGTGACGCACCGCCAGCCGGGCGGCCTCCTTCGCCGCGGCGCGGATGTCGCCGGCGGTGCGGGCCGGGGTCCGGCACACCGCCGCGTACCGCGACAC
The DNA here is from genome assembly GCF_014650595.1 of Streptomyces alanosinicus. GTDB lineage: Bacteria > Actinomycetota > Actinomycetes > Streptomycetales > Streptomycetaceae > Streptomyces > Streptomyces alanosinicus. The sequence goes on along the minus strand of NZ_BMVG01000009.1, from coordinate 6,772 downwards.
ATGGTCCTTGACGGCGACCTTCAACGCCTCCGGGGCATAGCCGAGGGCGTCCTCGCAGGCCACGTCGTCGCCGGTGACGAGGACGACAGGGACGCCGTACTCGGCGACGACATGCGCGTTGAGCAGGCCCTCGCTGGCGCGGACGTCGTTGAGCCACACTCCGGTGATCTGGTTGGCGAGGTAGGTGTGGGCGAGGACGCCCTCCATGCCGGCGCCCGCGTGATAGCCGACGAACGCGATACCGTCGACGTCGCCGTGCTGGACGCCCTCCACCATGGACAGCGTCTTGTGGCGTCCGGTGAGCATCTCGACCCGGTCGTCGAGCCGCTCCAGCAGCAGGTTGCGCATGGTCCAGTGGGCCTCGTTGACGAGCACCTGATCGGCACCGCCGTCGAAGAAGCCCTCCACGGCGGCGTTCACGTCCGAGGTGAACATCGCCCGGCACCGCTCCCACTGCGGCGTCCCCGGCAGCACGTCGGCCGGCCAGGTGACCCCCGTGGCGCCCTCCATGTCGGCACTGATGAGGATCTTCATGCTGCTTCACGTTACGCGCCGACGAGGGAACTTCCTACGAGGCGGGGAGGAGGTTGCGCACTCCCCCACCTCGACACCGCTGCGCACTCGACATGATGCGTCATCGGGATGACATGCGCCGCTGGCAGCCGCTGCCCGATTCTCTCGAACCGGAGACCCAGGACCTCCTGGAGCGCATGCGAGCCCTCAAGGACTCGATCGGCATGAGCTTGGCCGAGCCGGCGGCCCGCTGCGGCCTGGGCACCGAAAGACGGCCCTCCGGAAGACCTCAGCTTGTCGTTCCTTCGACACCTTCTGACGGGCGTCGTGCCGATCGGGCAGTGCGTACCGCCGGGTGGCGGCGGAAGGGCGGGCGGGTCAGCAGCCAGGCCCAGGTAGCCGCCAGCAGCGGGCGGATGTGTTCGGCCGCGCAGTGGGTGGCGCCCGGCACGATCCATACCGTGGTGTTCCGGAGGGCGGCCAGGCGAGCGGTGTCACCGCGCGGGATGAACTGGTCGTGCGCGCCGTTCACGGCCAGCAGCGGCACGCAGTTGTCCGCGTCGTCCGCAAGTTGGTCCAGCAGCCCCTGGCGGGGAGAACGCGGCCAGCACCCCGTCACCTGGGCCGGGTCGGGTCGAGCTGGCCGGCGAAAAAGCGCTGGCGGTCCGCAGGATCTCGTTCGCGCGACGCAGTTCCTTCACCTCCCGCCGCAGCTGCGCGAGCTCATCCTTCCCGGCGGTGGTCAGCCGGTCATCCCGCTCACCGCGGTCGGCCTCGGCCTGCCGGATCCACCCACGCAGGGCCTCAGGGTGCACGCCGAGATCGACGGCGAGTCGCTTGATCTGGGGCTTGGGGTCGGAGGTGCGATACATCTGCACCGCACGCTCACGCAACTCCAGCGGGTACTTTCTGGGAGCAGCCATGGTCAGATTTCCTCTCACGAAACCCATCTGACCCTCTGCCAACTTCTTCCGCATCCCGGGGGAGGCTCAGGGCGACGGCTGATCGGACACCGCCCGTTCCGCGTCCTCGTGGGCTTGTAATGTTCGACGCGGTGGTGGACGTATGAATCCGCCACTGCGTCATCCAGGAGGCCCCTGGGGCTCGTTCACTCTGCGACGAAGTCGGCCATCATGGCCATGTCCTCGTGTTCCAGGTTGTGGCAGTGCAGCAGGAAGCGGCCCGGGTAGTCGGTGAAGCGGGTGACGATCTCCACGGATTCGGCGGGGTGCATGTCCACGGTGTCCTTCCAGCCCGCGTCGTACGGGCCGGGTGAGCGGCCGTTGCGTGCGATCACCTGGAAGTGGTTGAGGTGGAGGTGGACCGGGTGGTGGAAGTCGGTGACGAACCGCCATAGCTCGGTGGTGCCGAGCTGCACGGTGGCCAGGGGGCTGCCGGGCTCGTAGGGGCTGCCGTTGATGGTCCAGCCGGCGGATCCGGCGCGCCGCTGGAAGTGGAACGTTCGGGTCGCCGCGGCCCGCTCCGGCCGCGGCGCGGGTATCGCAGACAGCCGCTCCGGTATGCGTGAGTCGTCGGCCGGTGGCCGGGCGGTGGAGACGTCGAAGCGCATGACGTCCGCCGTGCTGCCGCTGCCCAGCCGGTTCACCAGCCGCACACGGGTGCCGGGCCGGTATCGGGAGAAGTCGACGATCACGTCGAAGCGCTCGGCCGGCGCGATATCCAGGGCGTCGTGCGCGAGCGGCCTTTCCAGCAGCCCCCCGTCGCCGCCGATCTGCACGAGCCCCCCGCCGCCCGGCGGCGGGGGGTCGAGTGCCAGACGATAACGGCGCGCGTTGGAGGCGTTGAGCAGGCGCAGGCGGTAGCGCAGCCGCTGTGTCTCCAGTACCGGCCAGGGTGCCCCGTTGACGAGAAGGACGTCGCCGAGGACGCCGTCCATGTACGGGTCGCTGACACCCGGTGTGTGTTGTGCCGGGTCCAGGGCGGGATACCGGAAAGACCCGTCGGCGGCGAAGGCCCGGTCGGCGATCATCAGGGGGATGTCCCGTCCACCGCGGGGCAGATGCAGTGCCTCTTCCTCGTCGTCGTGGACGAGGTGGAAGCCGGCGAGGCCGTGCCAGACGTTCGGGCCGGTGAAGCCCATGCGGTGGTCGTGGTACCAGAGAGTGGCGGCCCGCTGCTCCATCGGATATGTGTACGTCCGCTCGACCACGGCCTCGTCCCGTGAGCCGGCCGCGCCGGACATCGGCATCCCTGCCATGGCGTCAGCGTGGGAGGCCGTGCCGCCCTGCGGCAGGATCAGCGCGGTCGGATAGCCGTCGCTGCCGTATGGGGTGTGCCCCCCGTGCAGGTGGACCACGGTCGGGTGCGGCAGTCCGTTGCGGTGCCGTACCACCGTCCTACGGCCCGAACAGGAGACCAGGGTCGGCCCGGGGAAGCTGCCGCCGTACGTCCAGGCGGTCGTCTCCAGCCCGGGAAGGATCCGCAGACGCGCTGTCTGCTGGATGATCTCGTATGCATCAGTCGTACCGCTGGAGTGTGCCGGTGTAAGCACCGACGGGACGGGCAGCGGCACTGTGTACGGCCGCGGCAAGGGTGCCTGGCTGCGCAGCAGCAGCCCCGACTGACCGGGCGTCAGTGACCCTCCGGCCATGGCCCATCCGCCCACGGTGAGCGCACCGCCGCCGAGGGCGGCAGCGCCGAGCAGGCGACGTCGGGTGATGCCCCCGGTCATACGCGCTCCTCAAGCGTGGCGCGGGTCCGGCCTGCTGCCGGGCGCCAGGCCCAGACGAGCATGAGGAACGTGCAGGCGATGATCGCCACACCCAGCGGGACGTGAATGGCGAGCACGCGCCCGTACCCCATGGCTATCTGTCCCGCCTCCGCGCCGAAGAGTGTGAACCCGGTCAGGGCCGGCCAGACGGGCCCGCCGCCGGGCCGCCACAGCAGCAGCGCGGCCACGACCATGGCCACCGCGGTCAGCCCGGTGGCCATGGCGTTGAGGGCGTGCAGGTCGAGGGCTCCGTAGTGACCGGACAGGAAGCTGCCGGCCAGTACGGCCTGACCGACGGCGAGGGCGGCCTCACAGGTCACCAAGGCGCGGAACAGCGCGAGCGCCCAGGGCCGCACAGTCGAATTAGGCATGGGCGAGATAGTGCCACATGAGACTATCCCAAGGGAATCAATCTCGGTCTGACCTATGCTGGAGGACCATGAACACGCCCGACTCCCCCTCCCCCGCGCTCGGCACCGGTCCCGCACGCATCGGTCCGCTGCTCCGTCTCGCCCAGCGACGTGCCGCGCGGACGTTCACCGAGGCCCTGCGCCCCATGGGCATCGAAGGCCGGCACTACGGCGTCCTGCTCAACCTCGCCACGCACGGGCCGCTCAGCCAGCGACAACTCATCGATCTCACCGGCAGCGACAAGTCCACGATGGTGCGCACGGTCGACGACCTGGAGGCTCGCGGCCTGGCCGTGCGGCGGCCGTCCCCCGCCGACCGGCGCGCCTACGCGGTGGAGATGACCGACGAGGGCAGGACGCTGTTCGCCGACGCCTCACGGATCAGCAATGAGGTGGGTGCCCGGCTCCTCGACTGCATGGAGGAGGACCAGGAGCAGCTGTGCGTGCTCCTGGAACGCTTCATCAAGGCTCCAGGAGCCTAGAGCCTGTCTCCCGATCAAGACCGGTGTTGAATCTGCTCACGCGTCTGCTGGCAGTCGATTCAGGGTGCAGTGCAGTTGATCGAATCGAGGACGTCGAGGTCTTCCTTTGTCAGATGCAGTGAGCCTGCCGCCAGGTTGTCGATGAGGTGGTCCGGGTTGCCCGTTCCCGGTATGGCCAGGACATGCTTGCCCTGTCGCAGGATCCATGCCAGGCGTACCTGCGCCGGCGACACTCCGTGCGCACGGGCGACGGTGAGGATCTGTTCCGGCTCAGTGTGGACGGCGCCTGCTTCGCGTCCCTCGCCGGCGATGGAGAAGAAGGGCACGAACGCGATGCCGTGTGCGGCGCAGGTGTGGAGCAGCTCGGTGCTGGTGCGCGCGTCGATGCCGTAGCGGTTCTGGACGCACACGACGGGCGCGATGGCTTGGGCTTGGGCCAGGTGAGTGGGGCGTGCGCCAGAGATGCCGAGGTGGCGGATGAGTCCGGCATCACGCAGCTCGGCGAGGGCCCCGAAGTGCTCGCTGATCGAGTCCTGGCCCATGAGGCGCAGGTTGACCACGTCGAGGAGGTCGCGGCCGAGCTGACGCAGATTCTCCTCGACCTGGCCACGCAGCTGATCAGGCCGGGCCGGGGTCGTCCATTCACCGGACGCGTCCCGTGTGGGGCCGACCTTGGTGGCGATCACCAGGTCGTCCGGGTACGGAGCCAATGCCGAGTTGATCAGCTCATTGGCGGAGCGCAGCCGCGAGAAGTAGAACGCTGCGGTGTCGACATGGTTGACGCCGAGTTCGACCGCGCGGCGCAGTACGCCGATCACCCGGCTGCGGTCGCGCGCGATGCCCGGATGGAAGGCGGTACTGCCGGTCAATCGCATGGCACCGAATCCGATCCGGTTGACCGTGAGGTCTCCCAGCAGCCAGGTGCCTACGGTCCCCGCAGAGACTGTCTCCAGCGTCATCTTTTCCATCAGCCCCTTCGCAACAGCCCACGCGCATCAATGATTTGAGGCGGAGTAAGCGTGGGTATGCCCAGCTGAGAGCCGTGACGAGAAGGCGCCTGATGGCGGAGGAATGTCACAGCCCAGACGGGAATCTACGCAGGGAACGCACGGTTGTTACTTGTGTCGCTTTCGCCCCGTGAACTCGGCTCACGAGCGCAGCCAGATGAGGAGAGCGGCGGCGGTGACAGTGCCGAGGTAGACGTATCCGCGCTTGTCATAGCGAGTGGGTGTGCCACGAGGCGCCAGTACGCCGTGAGGCGCGGTGAATCGAAGGAGGTGCAAGACCTCCTCGCCAGGTTGTCGCAGCAGCCTGGTGGGAGCTGAGCGCAGTCCGAGCCGGGAGACGCCGGGGAGGGCGGGAAGCAGCGCTGACAAAGCCGGGACTGCTCGGAACTACCAGACGGGCCGGGTCCGGCAAGCGAGATCAGAGGGCGCACGAGAGGAACTAGCGGTAAGGGGCCTCCATGGATGGAGCCCGTACGGACCCCGCTCGCACCGAGTGCCGACACCGGCAACGACCCACGAAGTACCGCCAAGAGACAGTAAAGCCGAACCGTCTGCACCCGGCACTCCACCCAGCGCCATCTTCACGAAACCCGGCCTGACACCCCATCAGAACGTGCGTCAAACGTGCGTCGTTCGTGCGTCAAGATATCGCCCGTAACGCCCACAGCACACATAACGCACACTGCTTAAAACAGCAGGTCAGGATCCCTTTCCGGCAGACTCAAGGATCGCCACGCACTCCACATGATGCGTCATCGAGAACACGTTGATCCTGTTACCCGGCCGAGTCCCCGTCTCCTTCACCAACCGGCAATTCCATCGGTCTGGCGCTATCGCACAACGACACGTCGAGAAGATCATTCCAAACCGCTACCGAAAGCAGGCGGCGATCAGCCGTGCAGCCGCTGCCTGTGCACGCCACGATACTTCGAGTCAACTGATGAACAGCCCTACCGCCAGCCGGTGGACCGCGACGAGCCAGCACTCCTGCCGTCTTCCTGACTTCTTCGACTGCGGCAAGCCGCAGATACCCGAACTTCCGCCCACGCCTCAGGCCCCCTCCGGCCAAAACCGGAGGGAGTCTGCACACGCAGAGACAAGGCGCAGGGCGTGCCACGACGGCTCCAACGGCCGACTACCAGGAGTGATACCACCAGGGACCTGACATCAGTTCTGACATCGTCCGCCTTGGGCCGCAGTGGGTTTGTGTGGCCATCAGCAACCCGGCGACCTGCCACGCCCCGCGGCGCGCCGCAGGTCACGAAACCATCCCCAAGAGATGAGGATCTTCATGCTGCTTCACGTTACGCGCCGACGAGGGAACTTCCTACGAGGCGGCGAGGAGGTTGCGCACACTCCCCCGCCAAGCCCTCCTAGGGCCTGTCCGGCGGATCCTGTCGCGGACGCGGGGGCCGGCACGCCTGCGCCGATGAGGCGCCGTCACTTTCCCGCGACCTGATCCGCCGGACAGGCCCTAGTCGCCCGCGCCACGGAGGAGACGATGAAGCACCAACCCGGCTTCATCTGCATCAACTTCCACGCCGCCCAGGACGGCGAACGCGTCATCAACTAGTGTCCCGTGATCCGGTTCGTGTCAGTTCGCATTGTTGTTGACGAGTTTCTTCACGT
>NZ_BMVG01000008.1 GCF_014650595.1 Streptomyces alanosinicus | reverse complement strand
CGGCTCGCAGGCGGTGACCAGCTCCCGCAGCGGATACCGGGCCAGCAGCACATCCACCTCGGGGGACAGGGCCGGCTCCAGACGTTCGTGCACTGCAAGGGAGTCGTCGCCGAGAGCCTGCGCGGCGGCGCGGACGAGGCCTCGCTCCGGGCCCTTGGGCACCCCGGCCGCCGCACGCTCGTACAGCTCGGCGCCCTCCTCCAGCACCAGTCCGATGTCGATCCCGGCCGGCACCTTCACCGCGGCGGTGTGCCGCCAGGTGGCCAGCGGATCGCTCCACGCCTCCACCCGAAAGGTCCAGCGGCCCGTCGTGTCCGGGGTGACGTCCGCCCCCCACAGGTCGGTGCCCGGGGACAGCTCCCGCATCGGTGTCCACGGGCCGCGGCGGCCCTTCGGATCGCGCAGGACCACATTGGCGCCCACGGCGTCATGCCCCTCGCGGAACACCGTGGCCGTCACCTGGAAGGTCTCCCCGGCCACCGCTTTCGCCGGGCGCCTGCCGCACTCCATGGCCGGCCGGACGTCACGTACCGGTACACGGCCGATGGCCGGGGTCCTGCGCATGTATTTCACCTCCGCCGTGCGCGAAGCCGGGCACCCGGCACGGCTTCGCGATCCGAGAGAGGGCCGGCCGACGCCGGCCCCGTGGGGAACGCCTTGTACGGTGCCAGGTCAGGGGCGTGGCGCCGTGGAACGCCGCTCCGATGGTGGCGCTCTTCTGGCCGACCGACGTGACCGCGGCCGTCCGTCCTGCTCGCGCAGGTAGGTGACAAGAGTGGTGCGCAGATAGCGTTCGGCGGCGTCCGCGGCCTCGCGGGCGCAGCGCTTGCCCATCAGCACGCACAGTGTGTAGCCCGAGTCCTCGAACGTGACCCGGACCGTGCGGTCGTGGGGCGAGGCGAGCATCACGCGCTCCCACGCCCGGTAACGCCGCAACGCCCGGGCCACTTCGGCCTTGGCGGGTAGCAGCATTGCCCTCTTCACCCTCCACGCTCTCGACTGGGCGCGTTCCCGACGGTCGGGTGGTGTTCGCGCACGGAAGCGCGCGGCACCGTTACGGCGATCGAGGCTTTCACTTATGGTGCACGGACGACGACGCAGCGTCTTGTTGGATCTTCAACCACGAGTGGTGCCGGCTGCTCGTGTTGCACGAATGGCGTAGCGGCCGCACCGTAGAGGTGACTCAGGAGCGATCGAAGCTCACGCTATGTGTCCGGGAGTCGTTCCGGACGGGCATCCGGGATCCCTCCCGGAGGGGAGCGGGAGCCGCGCCGGTGAGGAGCAAGCGACGATGAAGACCGCAGTGCCCTGCTACTACCACATCGACGTGGAAGTCAGCCCGGAACGGGTGGGACAGGTCAGCCGCATCCTGGCCGCCCACCTCCGCTACTGGGACCTCGAGAACCTCGCGGTCCCCGTCTGTCACGGTGCCGAACTGCTGCTGCGGGCGATCGACCAGCACGCCACCGACAAGCACACCTCGATCGAGCTGTGGTGGAACGGCCAGCACCTCATCACCGCCTTCGGGGACGACGACCCGGATCTGCGCCCCGATCAGGATCTGCGCGCCTGCCTCGCCGACATCGCCGCCATGAGCGACGGGTGGGGCTGCTGCGCCTCGGACAGCGGCAGCAAGATCATCTGGTTCTCGCAGCGAGCCCGCGCCGGCCAGCGCGTCCCGCTGGTGCCGCTCGCCCCCGCACCCACGCTGCGTCAGGGGCTCCCGCTGCCGCGCGCGTTGCCGACGGCGCTGCTGGCCGCCCCGGCGGCACCGGTGGACGACACGCTCGGCGCGGCGGCCGCCGTTCCCTGTGCCGTCCTGGAAGGCAGCCGGTGACCGCCGGTTCCCTCAACAAGGGGCTGCCCGTGTGGAGCGGGCAGCCCTACCCTTTGGGCGCCTCGTTCGACGGACAGGGCACGAACTTCGCCCTGTTCAGCGAGGTGGCCGAGCGGGTCGAGCTGGTCCTCCTCGACGCCGCCGGAACCGAGACCCCGGTCCGGCTGCACGAGGTCGACGGATGCGTCTGGCATGCCTTTCTGCCCGGCATAGCGCCGGGCCAGCGCTATGGCTACCGGGTGTACGGCCCCTGGCAGCCCTCGCTCGGCCACCGGTGCAATCCGGCGAAGCTGCTGCTCGACCCGTACGCCCGCGCGGTGGACGGCCAGATCGACAACCACCCCTCGCTGTACGAGCGCGCCCCGGAGGGCCCCGCCCCCGCAGACAGCGCGGGGCACTCGATGCTGGGCGTGGTCACCGACCCGTACTTCGACTGGGGCGACGACCGCCCGCCGCGCACGCCGTACGCGGACTCGGTGATCTACGAGGCCCATGTACGCGGCCTGACCCGCACCCACCCGGACGTCCCGGACCGGCTGCGCGGCACCTACGCGGGCCTCGCGCACCCCGCCGTCATCGAGCATCTGACCTCGCTCGGGGTGAGTGCGGTGGAGCTGATGCCGGTGCACCAGTTCGTACAGGACGGGGTGCTCCAGGACCGGGGCCTGTCCAACTACTGGGGCTACAACACCATCGGCTTCTTCGCCCCGCACAACGCCTACGCCGCCTTCGGCACCCTCGGCCAGCAGGTCAACGAGTTCAAGGCCATGGTGAAGGCGCTGCACGCGGCCGGCCTCGAAGTGATCCTCGACGTGGTCTACAACCACACGGCCGAGGGCAACGAGCAGGGTCCGACCCTGTCCTTCCGGGGCATCGACAACGCCTCCTACTACCGGCTGGTCGACGGCGACTGGGCGCACTACTACGACACCACCGGCACCGGCAACAGCCTGCTGATGCGGCACCCTTACGTGCTCCAGCTGATCATGGACTCGCTGCGGTACTGGGTCACCGAGATGCATGTCGACGGCTTCCGCTTCGACCTCGCGGCCACGCTCGCCCGGCAGTTCCACGAGGTGGACCGGCTGTCGGCGTTCTTCGACCTGATCCAGCAGGACCCGGTGATCAGCAGGGTCAAACTCATCGCCGAGCCCTGGGACGTGGGGGAGGGCGGCTACCAGGTGGGCAACTTCCCGCCGCTGTGGTCGGAGTGGAACGGCCGCTACCGGGACGCCGTACGCGACTTCTGGCGGGCGGAGCCCGGCTCCCTCGGCGAGTTCGCCTCCCGGCTGACCGGCTCCTCCGACCTGTACCAGCACAGCCGGCGCCGGCCGCGCGCGAGCGTCAACTTCGTCACCGCGCACGACGGTTTCACACTGCGCGACCTGGTGTCGTACAACGACAAGCACAACGCGGCCAACGGCGAGGACGACCGGGACGGCGAGAGCCACAACCGGTCCTGGAACTGCGGCGTCGAGGGCGACACCCAGGACCCGGCCGTCCTCGAACTGCGCGCCCGCCAGCAGCGCAACCTGCTGGCCACGCTGCTGCTGTCGCAGGGCATCCCCATGCTCTGCCACGGCGACGAACTCGGGCGCACCCAGCGGGGCAACAACAACGCCTACTGCCAGGACAACGAACTCTCCTGGATCGACTGGCGGCCGACCGCCGAGCGGCGCGGCCTCGCGGACTTCACCCGGCATCTGATCGCCCTGCGCTCCGCGCACCCCGTGCTGCGCCGCCGCCGCTTCTTCCGGGGCGAGACCGCGACCAACGCCGCACAGCCGCTGCCCGACCTGATGTGGCTGAGGCCCGACGCCCGCGAAATGACGGCCCGGGACTGGCAGCGCGACGACGCGCACTCGGTGTGCGTGTTCCTCAACGGCGACGCCATCGCCGAACGTGATGCCTACGGCCGCCGCATGGTCGACGACTCCTTCCTGCTGCTCGTCAACGGCTACTGGGAACCGGTCGACTTCCGTCTGCCCCCCGGCTCCTTCGGCGAGCGCTGGACGACCCTGATCGACACCGCGGACCCGGAGGGCATCCCCGACGAACGCGAACACAAGGCGGCCACGAGCATCCACGCGGAGGCCCGCAGCCTCATCCTCCTGTCACGTCCGTCCCGCGCCGCGGGCCGGCAGTCAGTACTGCCGGCGGCCCCGGGCTCAGCGAGCTCGGTGTGACGTCACGGTGAACTGGGCGCCGTCCGGATCCCGGAGGATCGCCTCGTCCTCGGCCTCGCTCAGCACGCTGCCGCCGTGCTTCTCCGCCGTGCGGGCGCAGTCCAGGACGTCCGCGACGGCGAAGTGGATCTGCCAGTGCGGCCGTACGGAGGGGTCCGGGGCCGCCTCCAGCGCGCCCGAGTCGATGCGCGCCACGATGTCGCCCTGGCTGCGCAGCACCACCTCGCCGCCCTCGTACTCCACCTCGCAGCAGCCCGGCACACCGGACGCCCAGTCGAGGATCTCGCCGTAGAACAGCGCGGCGTCGAAGGCGTCGCGGGTGTGCAGCCGGATGAAGGTCGGCGAGGCCCGCCGCCAGGCCTCCCAGTTGCCGACCAGCTCGCCCTGCCAGATCCCGAAGGTGGCCCCGTCCCGGTCGGCGAGCAGCGCGGCACGGCCCGGTGGGAAGGACAGCGGCCCGACGGCCGCCGTACCGCCGCGCTCGCGGGCCCGGGCCACCGCCACATCGGCGTCCGGCACGGCGAAGTACGGCGTCCACGCCACCGCCATCTGCCACATGGCGGCCACGGCGGCGATCCCCGCCACCGGCACTCCCTGCGCCAGCGCTATCCGGAAGTGCTCGCCGAGCTTGGCGCCGCGCCAGCGCCAGCCGAGCACGGCGGTGTAGAACTCCTGGGTGGCCTGGAGGTCACGGCTGGTCAGGCTCACCCAGCACGGGGCACCGAAGACGGAGTGCGTGGAGACGACGTCTCGCTTGCGCGGTCCTCCCCCGGCGGGGGCGTCGTGGTTCATGTCAGTCGCGTCCTGCTCTCGGGGCCGGGCGGCCACCGGTCTGGCACCAGTGTCCAACCACGCGGGGGTCGGATGCCTGTCGAGGACGCCCGGTGGCATCGGCGCAGGCCGCCGAGGACGATGGGGGACATGGGAGCGAGTGAGCCCGAACGGATCTTTGAGCTGCAGGCGGAAGTCGACCAGTTGAAGGAGGCCGTGGCCTCCCACGCGGTCGTCGACCAGGCGATCGGGATGATGGTGGCCCTCGGCAGGGTGACCCCGGACGAGGGCTGGGAGGTGCTGAAGGAGGTCTCCCAGCACACCAACATCAAGCTGCGCAACATCGCGGAGCTGATCCTGATCTGGGGCCGCCGCGGCGACATCCCGCCCCAGGTCCGCGCCGCCCTGGAGGACACCCTGGACCGGTACGGTCCCACACAGGTGCCCGGCGCCCCGGAGGAGTGAGCCCCCGCCGGGGGCTCCGCGGGGCTGAGGGGGCTCAACGGGCGTTGGCGAGCAGTTCCTGGCGCAGTCGGTCGAAGCAGCCGCTGAGCAGCCGGGAGACATGCATCTGCGAGATACCGAGCTGCTGGGCGATCAGGCTCTGTGTCATTCCCCCGAAGTACCGCAGGTAGAGGATGGTGCGCTCGCGTTCCGGCAGGGCCTGCAGACACGGTCGGACGGCGACCCGGTCGACCACGAGGTCATAGCCGGGGTCGGGGTCGCCGAGCGAGTCCCCGAGGGCGTAGCAGTCGGTGCCGGCGACCTCGGCGTCCAGGGACAGCGCCGAGAAGCACTCCAGCGCCTCCATGCCGGTGCGCACCTCGTCCTCGGTGAGCCGCGCGTGGGCGGCGATCTCCGCCACGGTGGCCGGGCGCCCCGGGCTGCTCTGGGCCAGTTCCTTCGTGGCGCAGCGGACCCGGTTGCGCAGATCCTGCACCCGGCGCGGCACATGCAGGGTCCACATGTGGTCGCGGAAGTGACGCTTGATCTCGCCGGTGACGGTGGGCACGGCGTACGCCTCGAAGGCGCGGCCGCGCTCCGGATCGTAGCGGTCGACGGCCTTCACCAGGCCGAGGGCGGCCACCTGGTACAGGTCCTCCAGGGCCTCTCCGCGGCCGCGGAAGCGCACGGCGATCCGCTCGGCCATGGGGAGCCACAGCCGGACCAGTTCGTCACGGAGCGCCCGCCGCTCAAGGCCGTCGGGCATCCGCGCGAGCCGTGCGAAGGACTCCGCCGTGTCGGGGGCGTCGTCATGCGGGTGGGGTTTCGGGCTACCGGTGACACGCATGGTGCGCACCTCTCTCAGCAGGTGCTGGATGAAACAGACACCGCGGGAGGCGCGCTCGGACCGGGCAACGGGTACCGGGGCCGGCCACGAGGCGGGCTCCCACGGACGTGCCTCCGGTCCGAAGCACTGCCGTCCCTCTTCCCCCTCACGGACATCATCAAACAAATATGTCCATATGGGATGTGTCCATAGGGGATATGTGTCCATGTGGCATGTGGTCCGCGCTCTCCTTGACCTGCTCGGCGGGCATTACCTCTGTAGCAGAGATAATCTTCTTGTATGGAACCCGAGACGACGCGGCGAGCGGCAACGGGGTCCGAGACCCTCCCGGAAGAGCTGGCGGACGCCCTGGTGCGCATCCAGCGGCTGATCCGGCGCCGGCTGCGGGGCGGGATGAGCGTGCCCCGGCTGCGGGGCGCCGAGGTGGAGCTGCTGCGGCTGGTCCAGTCCCGGCCCGGCATCGGCATCTCGGACGCGGCAAGGGCGCTGCACCTGGCGGGCAACTCCGTGTCGACCCTGGTCAACCAACTCGCCCGGGCCGGATACCTGCTCCGCGAGACCGACCCCGCCGACCGGCGCGCCGCACGGCTGCAGCTGACCGAGGCCGCCGAGGAACGGCTCGGCGACTGGCAGCGACGCCGGGCCGAACTGGTCGTCCGGCAGGTGTCCGGGCTCGACGAGGCCGACCGGGAGGCGCTGCGCGCGGCCCTGCCGGCGCTGCGCAAACTCGCCGCCGGTCTGCACGAGGAGGCCGAGGAAGCCGAGAGAAGCCGGCGGAGACCGGGGGAGACTGACGGAGACCGGCGGAGGCCGACAGAGACCGGCGGAGACCGGCGGAGGCCGACAGAGACCGGCGGAGACCGGCGGAGGCCGACGATCATGACGGAGGTCCAGACACCGTGACGAGGCAAGCCCAGACACCGTGACGGAGGTCCAGACACCATGACGAGGGACACCCGCGACACACCCGGAGACGCCGTCGGCACGGCCGCCGGTCCCGCCACCCCCACGGAAACACCCGCCACGCCCCCCGCGGAGTCCTCCTCCGCCGTGGGCACCGCCGAGACCGCCCGCGTCTGTGCCGAGGCCGTCCCCGAGGCGGATGGGGGTGCCGTCAGCTGTACGCGGCTCGTCTACGCCTTCGGGGACAACCGTGCCGTCGACGGGCTCGACCTCGCCGTGCGTGAGGGTGAGGTGTTCGGGCTGCTCGGGCCCAACGGTGCCGGCAAGACCACCGCCATCCGTTGCATCACCACCCTCCTGCCCGTCCCCGCCGGCATGGTGCGCGTCTTCGGGCACGACGCCGCCGGAGAGCGGATGGCGGTGCGCCGGCTGCTCGGCTACGTCCCGCAGCAGCTGTCCGCCGACAGCGGGCTCACCGGCCGGGAGAACGTCGCCCTGTTCGCCCGTGTCTTCGACGTGTCCCGTCGCGAGCGCGCCGCGCGCGTCGGCCAGGCGCTGGCCGCCGTCGGCCTCACAGAAGCCGCCGACCGGCTCGCCGGTACCTACTCCGGCGGCATGGTCCGCCGCCTCGAACTCGCCCAGGCCCTGGTCAGCGCCCCCCGGCTGCTGATCCTGGACGAGCCCACCATCGGCCTGGACCCGATCGCCCGCACCGGCGTCTGGGAGCACATCAACGCCGTCCGCGCGGCCACCGGTATGACCGTCCTCGTCACCACGCACTACATGGACGAGGCCGAGCAGTACTGCGACCGGGTCGGTCTGATGCACCGCGGCCGCATCCGCGCCCTCGGCACCCCGGACGAGCTGCGCCGGGGCCTGGCCGAACGCCAGGGCGCCGACACCCTGCCCACGCTGGAGGACGTCTTCCGCCACGTCGCCGGCAGCGGTCTCGACGACAACTCCGAAGGAGGTTTCCGCGATGTCCGCAGCACCCGCCGCACCGCGCGCCGAGTCGGCTGACCACACCCCCGGCAGCGGCACCGACCTGCTGCTTCGCCCGCCCGTCCCGCGCGCCGGCTGGCGTCTGTTGCCCGCCCGGGTCGTCGCCATGTGCGCGGTCGAGCTGCAAAAGCTCCGGCACGACCGGACCGAGCTGTACACCCGCGCGGTCCAGCCCGCCCTGTGGCTGCTGATCTTCGGCCAGACCTTCACCCGGATCCGGGCGATACCCACCGGCGGTGTGCCGTACATCGACTTCATGGCGCCCGGCATCATCGCCCAGTCGGCGATGTTCATCGCGATCTTCTACGGCATCCAGATCATCTGGGAACGCGACGCGGGCATCCTGAACAAGCTGCTCGTCACCCCGACCCCGCGCTCGGCGCTGATCACCGGCAAGGCGTTCGCCGCCGGGGTGAAGTCGCTGATCCAGGCGATCGTCGTGATCGTCATCGCCGCTGTGCTCGGCGTGGCCCTCACCTGGAACCCGCTGAAACTGCTCGGCGTCGGCGCCGCGGTGGTCCTCGCCTCCGTCTTCTTCTCCTGTCTGTCGATGACCATCGCCGGCATCGTGCTCAGCCGCGACCGGCTGATGGGCTTCGGACAGGCGATCACGATGCCGCTGTTCTTCGCCTCCAACGCCCTGTACCCCGTCTCGGTGATGCCGGGCTGGCTGCAGGCCGTCAGCAAGGTCAACCCGCTGAGCTATCAAGTCGACGCCCTGCGCGGGCTGCTGCTCGGCACCCCCGCGCATCTCGGCACCGACTTCGCCGTCCTGGTGGTGGCCGCCGCGCTCGGCATCGCCGCGGCCTCCTCACTGCTCGGCCGGCTGGCCCGGTGATCTTGCCGGGGACGTGCGGCACGGACGTGATGTGCGGCACGCGCGCGCACCCCGTCCGAAGCGTCGCGCCCGCATACTTCCTGGGCAGCGCTTGATCAGCGATCAAAGCGGGCGAACCCCCTGGCCACGGCGCATTCTGCTCATTTGACAGTGCGCTCAGAGCACAGATAGACAGCAGCTCTCGAAGGTCGAGAGGGGCACTGTGTACGAGCCGAACGTGGTCGGTGACTGGCACGAGTACGACGAGCATGCCGGTCTGCGGGTCCGCGTCCACCGTCTGGAGGCCGCCGAGCCGCCGCGGGGACGCGACGACGCGGCCGCCGGCCTGACGTACTTCAGTGTCCGGGTGACGGTCGAGAACCGCGGTGCCCGGCACTACGGGATCCACCTGGAGGACGGCCAGATCGACGTCCGGGTCGGTCCCGACGGCGAGGGCGCGTTCATCGACTGGCGCAATTCCCAGTTCATCGAGGGCTTCGACGTCTACCCGCTGCGCCGGGTCACCGCCGTGGTCTACGCCGCCGCCCCCGAGGCCGCCCTGAGCCACGTGGATGTGCAGGTGCAGCTGCGGGTGGAGGAGGAGTGGGCCGACCGCCGGCTGTGGACGGGCGGCATCGGCGTGCTGGAGCCGGCCCCGGCCGCCGCCCCGACGGCCACGGGCCAGGGCAGCCTGGCCCACCAGGTCAGCGCCTTCCTGCGGGACCAGACGGAGCCCGGCCCCGCCTGACGCGCCCGCAGGCTCGGCACGGCCCTGCGACCTGACACGGCCCTACGGCGCATGAGCCGCGGCCGCGCGCCGTAGGGCCTGTCGTCAAACTCCCTCCCCCACTGCCTTGAGGGCGTGGGAGGTGCCCCCAGCGCGGCGGGGTGTGGCACGCACTCCCCCAGAGGGGGTACCCCCGGCGGCGTTGTCGTCGGTCGCCGACGCTACCCCGCGCTCGGCTGTGCTCGCGCGGGGGCGTCCGGCATCCCCGCCGTCGACTCCTTCCTCCGCCTTGCAGCTGCACGCGCCAGTCCCCGCCGGGCCCGCCCTCCGGGCGGACGACGGGAGTTTGACGACAGGCCCTAGGACCGGCACCGGGCCGCCGTACGCGGCCCGGCGTCTCAGTGCGGGATGCCGTCGATGAGTTCCCGGGCGCCCTGCCGCAGCAGCGCCACCGCGACCGAGGTGCCGAGGGTGGCCGGGTCGAGCCGGCCCGCCCACTCGTGGGCGTTCAGCCGGGTCTTGCCGTCCGGGGTGAACACACAGGCCCGCAGGGACAGTTCCCCGCTGCCGTCCACGCGCGCGTAGCCGGCGATGGGGCTGTTGCAGTGTCCCTGCAGCACATGCAGGAACATCCGCTCGGCCGTCGCCTCACGGTGGGTGTCCGGGTCGCCGAGCCCGCTGACGGCGTCGATCAGCTCGGTGTCGTCCGCCCGGCACTGCAGCGCGAGGATGCCCGCGCCGATCGGCGGCATCATCGTCTCCGCCGACAGCACCTCGCTGATCACGTCCGTCCGGCCGATCCGCGCCAGGCCTGCCGCCGCCAGCAGCAGCGCGTCCGCCTCGCCCTCGGCCAGCTTCTGCAGCCGGCGGTTGGCATTGCCGCGGAACGGCACGCACTCCAGGTGCGGGTGCGTGGCGGCCAGTTGGGCCACCCGGCGCACCGAGGAGGTGCCGATCCGGGTGCCGGCCGGAAGTTCGTCCAGGGTGAGGCCGTCCGGGTGGATCAGCGCGTCACGGATGTCGTCCCGCTTCAGGAACGCGGCGAACACCGTCCCGGCGGGCAGCGGCCGGTCCGCGGGCACGTCCTTGACGCAGTGCACCGCGAGATCGGCCTCCTGGGCCAGCAGGGCCGCGTCCACCTCCTTGGTGAACGCCCCCTTGCCCTCGACCTTGGACAGATCGCCGAGCCACTTGTCGCCGGTGGTCTTCACCGGAACGACCTCGGCGCGCACACCCGGGTGCAGTACGGCCAACTCGGCGCGGACCCGCTCGACTTGGGCCAGGGCCATGGGGGAGTCGCGGGAGACGATACGGATCAGTTCGGGAACCGGCATGCGCACACGATAGACCTCCGCGCCGGAGCCGGGCTCGACGGCCCGGTCTCACCCGAGGCCCTCCGGAAGGTCGGCCGCCGACTCCCGCGGCGTCAGATCCGGGCGCAGCCGCAGCCAGGACGGCTGGCGCAGCAGCCCGGCCCGGGTACGGGTGCTGTAGCCGACCTCTCCCACCACCTGGGGCAGCACCCAGCGGGCGTCCGGGATCCGGGGCGCCGGGTCGAAGGGGCAGCGGGCGCTCGGGGCCGCCGCCAGCAGCCGGGCCAGCTCGGTGCGCTCCGCCTCGCTCCAGCCGGTGCCCACCCCGCCGACGTACCGCAGCCGGCCGTGCGCGTCGCGCTGACCGAGCAGCAGTGCGCCGGGCAGCCCGCTCAGCCGCCCCTTGCCCGGCAGCCAGCCGCCGACGATGACGTCCTCGGCGCGCATGTTCCGGATCTTGATCCAGGCGCGGGAACGCACCCCGGGCTCGTACACCGAGTCCAGCCGCTTGCACACCAGGCCCTCCAGGCCGTGCTCCCTGGTCGCCGCGAGTGCCTCGGCGCCGTGTCCGGTCACGGCACCCGGCGTCGACCAGTACGGTCCGGCAAGCCCCAGTTCCGTCAGCCGGGCCCGCCGCTGTGCGTACGGCAGCCGTACCAGGGACTCCGCCAGGTAGGGCACGTCGAACAGCACCAGGTGCACCGGCACCCGCGCGGCTCGGCGCGCCGCCCGTGCGGGGGAGTGCGCGAGGCCCATCCGGCTCTGCAGCAACTGGAAGTCGGCACGGCCCCCTTCGTCGAGGGCCAGCACCTCACCGTCCAGCACGGCCGGCGTGGTGCCCAGCGCGTCGGCGAGCGGCCGCAGTTCGGGATAGGCCGCGGTGATGTCCTCGCCCGAGCGGGCGCGCAGCCGCACACTGCCGTCGCCGGGCAGATAGACCATCACCCGCTGGCCGTCCTGCTTGGTCTCGTACGCCCACCGCTCGTCCTGGGCGGCGGGCGGCAGGGTGCCGGCGGTGGCGAGCATCGGCGCGATCAGCGGCAGGGATACGGCGGTCACGGCTGAAGGTCTCGACCACTCCCGGCGCCGGCACGCGTGTCCACCGCCCGGTTCCCCTGAACGGGCCCGCACCGCGACCGGCGCGACCCGGGAGGCGATCCTGACCGCGGCGGAGCGGCTGTTCGCCGAACACGGCATGTACGCCGCCTCCGACCGTCAGGTCAGCGAGGCCGCAGGTCAGGGCAACAACGCGGCGGTCGGCTATCACTTCGGCACCAAGGCCGACCTGGTCCGTGCGGTGGCCCGCCGGCATGCCGAGCGCATCGAGGCGCTCAGGGAGCGGGCAATCGTGGCGGCCGGTGACTCCCGGGACGTACGCGACTGGGTCGACTGTCTGGTGCGTCCCGTCACCGAGCATCTGGCCGCGCTCGGCAGCCCGACCTGGTACGCCCGGTTCTGTGCCCAGGTGATGACCGACCCGGTGCTGCACGAGATCATGCTGGAGGAGTCCATGGCCTCGCCCGCGCTGCGGCAGGCCGTCGAGGGGCTGAACCGCAATCTCCCGGAGTTGCCGCCCGAGGTCCGCGCCGAACGCGGCCAGATGGTCCGGCTGCTGATCCTGCACACCTGCGCCGAGCGGGAACGGACCCTCGCCGAGGGCGCCCCGACCCCGCGGGCCACCTGGGCGGAGGCGGCCGACGGTCTCGCGGACGCGGTACTCGGCCTGTGGCTGGCCCCGGTCAGCCCGCCCCGCTGAGGCTCCGCGCCCCGGGCTCCCGGCCCCGCCGCCCCGGCTCCGCCTCGTGGACGGGCGCCGTACGGCGGATGTGTGACGATCCGTCAGGTGCGGCTCGTCGCGATGCTGACCGCGTTCGCGGCGGCCACCGCCCCGATGCCCACCCACTCCGGCAGCCCGAGACCCTGCCCGAGGACCGCCCAGCCGACCACGGCCGCCAGCATCGGGTTGACGCTCATGAACAGGCCGAAGGTATGGGCCGGCACCGTGCGCAGCGTGACCAGATCGGCGAGGTACGGCACGGCCGACGACAGCAGGCCCGCCGCCGCCGCGCACAGCACGGCCCCGGCGGTCGGCGGATGCCGGAGCGCGAGAAGGATCCCGGCCGGCAGGAAGGCTGCCGCGGACACGCACGCGGCCGCCGCGGAGCCCTGTGCGCCCGGCACGCGCCGCCCGACCAGTCGGTTGAGCAGGATGTACGAGGCCCAGCAGCAGGCGGCCACCAGACCGAGCCCCATCCCCGGATAGTCGGCGGACGGCTGAGGACGCATCAGCACCACGACTCCGGCCGCCGCCAGCACCGCGCACCCGGCGTCCAGCCGGCGCCGCGAGGCGGCCAGCGCGATGCTCAGCGGGCCGAGGAACTCCAGGGTCACCGCCAGCCCCAGGCCGATCCGGTCGATCGCGCTGTACAGGGTCAGGTTCATGGTGCCGAAGACCCCGGCGAGCAGCAGGACCGGCCACCACTGCCGCCAGGTGAAGGCGCGCAGGCGCGGCCGGCCGACGGCCACGAGAACCAGTGCGGCCACGTACTGACGTACCGCCACCACTCCCAGCGGACCGAGGACCGGGAAGGCCAGCGCGCCGATCGCCGCGCCGGTCTGGTTCGCGAGACCGCTGCCGACCATGGTCGCCACGCCGGCCGGCCTGCTCGGCGTGGGGTGGGCTGCCGAGGACCCGGACCCAGGCACGGACACGGACCCAGGCACGGACACGGACGCCGCGGGACGTCGCAGAACTCGTCGCATGCCGGGAGCATCCGCCCGCGTGTCTCTTGCGCAAAATGCATGCGTTCAACGATCTATACGCTGAGCGTATGGATGAGCTGGAGCTCCGGCAGTTGCGCTGTCTCGTCGCCATCGTCGACGAGGGCACCTTCACCGACGCGGCGATCGCCCTGGGGGTGTCCCAGGCGGCCGTGTCCCGCACCCTGGCCGGTCTCGAACGGACCCTGGGTGTACGGCTGTTGCGGCGCACCTCGCGTGCGGTGACCCCGACGGCGACCGGATCGCGGGTGGTGGCGCAGGCCCGGCGGGTGCTGGCGGACGTCGCCGACCTGGTCCAGGAGGCCACCTCGGGGCACACCCGGCTGCGGATCGGCTACGCCTGGTCGGCGGTCGGCCGGCACACCGTCGCCTTCCAGCGGCGCTGGACCGCGGCGCATCCCGGGACCGATCTGCATCTCGTGCGTGTCAACACGGCGTCCGCCGGGCTCGGTGAAGGAGCCTGCGACCTCGCGGTGCTGCGCCGGCCGCTGGAGGACCGGCGGTTCGACACGGCCATCGTGGGCCTGGAGCGGCGCCTGTGCGCGATGGCAGCCGACGATCCGCCGGCCCGGCGCCGCTCGGTCCGGCTCGCCGACCTCACCGGCCGGGTCCTGCTGGTCGACCGGCGCACCGGTACCACCACCCCAGAGCTGTGGCCGGCGGACTCCCGGCCCGCCGTCGAGGAGACGCACGACGTCGACGACTGGCTCACCGTCATCGCCGCCGGGCGCGGCATCGGCGTCACCGCGGAGTCGACCGCGAACCAGTACCCGCGGCACGGCATCGTCTACCGGCCGGTGCGCGATGCCGAGCCCGTCGCGGTACGGCTCGCCTGGTGGCGGGACGATCCGCACCCCGCTCTCCAGGCGGTCCTGGAGCTGCTCAGCGAGCTGTACCGCACGGGCTGACGGGCGCGCGGGCCAAGCCGCGCGACCAGTCGCTGACAAAATTGTTGACCATCTTGTCTGGCTGGATTTAGGGAACGAACTCGCCGAGCAGTTCGGGTGACGCGGGCCGGCATCCGTGCGGCACTGATCGATCTGGAGGCGCAGGGACTGGTCGAGCGGATCCGCAACCGCGGCTCGCGGGTGGTCGAGCGGATCCGCAACCGCGGCTCGCGGGTGCGGGTGGTGACCGTGGAGGAAGCGGTCGCGATCACGGAGTGCCGCATGGTCCTGGAAGGGTTGTGCGCGGCCAAGGCCGCCGTCAGCGCCCACCTCGCCGGCGTGATCGACGCGCTCGGCGACTGACCCGGCTGCGCCCTCCTCCCCGTCGCCCCGGTCGCCCCTCGTCGTCACCGCGTGCGCCGGGGACTTCCAGACGATGATCTACGCGACCGTCGCCCTCCGCTCCACCCCGGACCACCGTGCCACCGCCGTCGGCCGGACCTCGGGCATGGGCCGCTTCGGTGCCGGCTTCGGGCCCTGGCCGGGCGGCCGGTTGCTCGCGTCGGGCGACGGCGACCGGGGCTTCACCGCCTTCGCGCTCGCCGGTGTGTCGTCCATGGTGTTCATCGGCATCGCCGCCCTGCGCTCGACCCGCCGGCCCGAGCACCTCGGGCTGACCACCCGCCGGGAGCATGTGATGTAGTCGTCCGCACACTCCGGCGCACTCAAAGGAGAGCAACAGTGGGCGGGTTCGGCGGGTACCAGGACGAGATCTATCTCGACGGGCTGCGGGGGGGTGCTGCCGCGCTTCCCGATGACGTTCGAGGGCTGGGAGGAGAGCGCGCGTGCGGCGATGTCCCCGTCGGTGTGGTCGTACGTGGCGGGCGGGGCCGGTGACGAACGGACGCAGCGGGCGAACGTGGCCGCCTTCGCCCGTCATGGACTGATCCCGCGGATGTTCGTGGGGGCGAAGCAGCGGGATCTGTCGGTGTCGATGTTCGGGCTGACGCTTCCCTCGCCGCTGCTGATGGCGCCGATCGGGGTGCTGGGACTGTGCGCGCAGGACGGACACGGTGACCTCGCGGCGGCCCGCGCGGCCGCGGCCACCGGCGTGCCGATGATCGCCTCGACGCTGTCGGTGGACCCGATGGAACAGGTCGCCGCCGCATTCGGGTCGACGCCGGGATTCTTCCAGCTCTACACGCCCACGGACCGGGACCTGGCCGCGAGTCTGGTCGAACGGGCCGAGCGGGCCGGATTCCGCGGGATCGTGGTCACCCTCGACACCTGGGTGACCGGATGGCGCCCCCGGGACCTGTCGACGGGCAACTTCCCCCAGCTACGGGGCCACTGTCTGGCCAACTACACCAGTGACCCGGTCTTCCGCGCGGCGCTTCCCCGGCCCCCGGAGGAGGATGCCGGCGCGGCGGTGCTGCACTGGGCGGGCGTGTTCGGCAACCCCCTGACGTGGGAGGACCTGCCGTGGCTGCGGTCGCTCACCGAACTCCCGCTGATCGTCAAGGGCCTGTGCCACCCCGAGGACGTGCGCCGCGCCAGGGACGGGGGCGTGGACGGCGTCTACTGCTCCAACCACGGAGGCCGGCAGGCCAACGGAGGCCTGGCCGCGCTCGACGCACTGGCGGAGGTCGTCGAGGCCGCCGAGGAACTCCCGGTGATCTTCGACTCGGGGGTGCGCGGCGGCGCGGACGTCGTCAAGGCACTCGCGCTGGGCGCGACCGCGGTGGCCGTCGGCCGCCCCTACGCCTACGGGCTCGCGCTCGGCGGCGTCGACGGCATCGTGCATGTGCTGCGGTCCCTGCTCGCCGAGGCGGACCTGCTGATGGCGGTCGACGGATACCCGACCCTCGCCGACCTCACCCCGCGGGCACTGCGCCGCGTCACCTGACCACCCCTGGGGGTCTCGCGCTCCGGCACCATGCGTCACCCGCCCTGCTCGTCCGGCTCCACGTCCAGGCCCGTGCAGGCCAGTTCGCCGTCCACCTCGGCACACGCCTCCACGCCCCGCGGCGAGGACACCGAGAGCATGGGGCTGCTGTCCCCGGCGGTGTCGTCCGCCGGATAGCCGGCCGAGAGCACGTCCTGCCCGGAGCGCACCGACACCTGCCGCGCCCTGGCCGACCGCAGCCGCACCTCGGACCAGGCGGTCCCGCAGGCGGGCGAATAGCGCAGCCGGACGGTGTAGGCGGGGCCCGTGACCGTGCTCGTGGTCCGCGCGTCCCTCGCGCACACCGACGCGTCGGGCAACTCGCCCTGACAGGACCGGCCGTGACAGCGCGGCACCGCCGACACGGGCTGCGCGGCGGGCGCGGTTCCCGGACGCACGCACAGCGCGACGGTGGCGGCCACCGCCGTCGCCGCGCCGCACAGCGCGAGCAGGGACAGCGGCAGCCAGGAGGCGCGCCACGGCGGGATCCGCCGGAACCGGCGCGCCCGGCCGGGCTGCTCCGGCGCCGCGGCGGCCGAGGCGACGTCGGCCGCCTCCCACAGCGCCAGTACGGCCTCGGGATCGGCACCGGCGAGCCGGCACAGCGCCTCCACGGCGGGCCGCGGCGGCGGCGTACCGCCGGAGAGATAGCGGTGCCAGGCGGACTTGCTGTACGGGGTGCGCGCGGCCAGCGCCGCGAGACTCAGTCCCGTACGGTCCTTCAGCTCGCGCAGGGCCGGCCCCAGGGGCTCGTCCGCCGCGGTCGGCGCTTGGGGGTGCCGCATGTGCGTCCTCGACTCCCATTCCTCTGTCGGCTTCCTCTGTCGGTTCCGCCACGGGCTTCAGCGAGAGGTTTCCCCTATGGGGGGATTTCATCACTGTTGTCGGAATGGCTTCCCAGGAGTGCGGCGACTGCAACACCCGGTGAGGTATGAGGAAGGTGAGGCGTGCGGGCGCACCGAAGGCCCGTTCGGGGGTCGTCGAACGGGCCTTCGGCGGCTAGGCGGTGCGGCGGCGCGGTGCCGTCAGCACCGGGGGAGGGCGGCGCGGTTGGTGCGGATGTAGTGGGCCGAGACATAGCCCCTGTGGTGCGGCAGCCGGTACCAGGTGCGGTTCCCGTGCACCCGGGAGCCGTGCGCCTTGCAGACCAGCGCCACATGCCGGCCCGTGTACCGGTGGCCGATCACCCGGTAGCCGGTGCCGGGACCGGAGCGGACGTTCAGCCGGAGGTGACGCGTGGCGACCCGGCCGGTGACGGGTCGGACGTGACGGTACGACACGGGCTGCGCCACGAGGCGGTACGGCAGCAGCCGGTACGGCGATGTGCGCAGGGCACGCCGGTAGGCCATCGACCGCTCGAAGGAGCGGTACACCGCCGCCTGGGCCGTGTACCGGTGGCCGCGGTGCAGCCGGTGCGCGTGGTGCCTGCGCAGGTGGCGGCGGTGGTGGTGGAAGCGGTACGAGGTGTGCCGGTGGTGGGCGCGGTGGTGGTGGTTGTCGTACTGGGTGACGGCGCTGGGCGCCGGCTGCTGGGCGGCGGCGCTCGCCGCGGTCGCCCCGGCCGCCGTGGGCAGGAGCGCGAGCACCGCGACCGCCGTCAGCAGACCGCTCTTGAGGGTCCGTCCGATCATGGAAACCTCCGGCTGTGTTTCTCGTGACCACGAGGAGTGATCACGAAGCCAGCGTTTCCGTGACAGGCCGTCAGGATGCCGTTCCGCCGTCCCCGGGGACGGCTGGGACGTCCCGCGGGACAGGCATCCGGAACCGGATCCGTCCGGTGCCCGGTGCTGCGGCGTTCTGTCGTCCTGCTCGTCCCGGCGGACGTCCGGGTGAGGTGTCAGAGCGTCTCGGTGAAGGTGATGGTCCGCTCCTTCAGCAGCGGGAACACCGTGCCCCGGATCAGTACGGCGAAATGGTCCGTCTCCTTGTGCGCCTCGAAGCCGGCCCGGTCGGTGTAGCGCTCGTACAGCACGAACGCCCCCGGCCGGTCGACGACCTCGTGCGCCTCGTAGGCGAGGTTGGCGGGTTCCGACGGGACCAGCTCGCGCATCTTGCGCAGTGCGTCACGCACGGTGTCCGCGTCGGCGGGGGCGCACTGGTACTGGGCGACGACGGCGAAGGCCATGAGGTTCCTCCGGGGTCAGGGAACGGTGGGGACTCGCCGATTCCAGCACGCCCGCGGCGCCGGGCGGCCTGTGCGACACGACTACCGTCCAGTAATATCCGGCTCGTATCCGGCGCGGCGCCGGTCCCCGCAGTCGCCTTTCCGGGCGCCGCCGGTGCCATGGGAGGACGGTCATGACGGAACGCATCGAGGTCGGGGTCAAGGTCGAGGACTTCGCCCTGCCCGACGAGACCGGCGCCACCCGCCGGCTCGGCGAGCTGCTCGCCGACGGTCCGGTGGTGCTCTTCTTCTACCCGGCCGCGCTCACCCCCGGCTGCACCGCCGAGGCCTGCCACTTCCGTGATCTCGCCGCCGAATTCGCCGCCGTCGGTGCCCGGCCTGTCGGCATCAGCGGGGACAGCGTCGACAAGCAGCAGGAGTTCACCGGCCGGCACGGCCTCGGCATGCCGTTGCTCTCCGACGCCGACGGCACGGTCCGGGAGCGGTTCGGCGTCAAGCGCGGGTTCTCGATCGCCCCCACCAAACGCGCGACGTTCGTGATCGCCGAGGACCGCACGGTGCTGGCCGTCGTCCGCAGCGAGCTGCGCATGAACACCCACGCGGACCGGGCCCTCGCCGCCCTGCGCACCCACAAGGGCTGACCCGCTCCGGCTCCGCGCGGGACGCTCTGTAACGCTCCCGCGCTTGATGTGCCGCGGCAATCGGAACATCCTGGGGCATATGAAGCATGGCGCCGCCGTGGCGGTCATTGACGCCCTGGGCACGGTGGCCGGGTGGAGCGAGGGCGCGCGGCGGCTCACCGGCCGTGCCGCCGCGGACGTCGTGGGCCGGCCCGCGACCGAACTGCTCGCCGAGCACGTCCCGGACGAAACGCTCATCGCGCGGGCCGGTACCGTCGCACTGCGTCACCGTGACGGACACCGCGTCGAGCTGTACGTCTCCGCCTGCCCCCTCGCCGGGGCCGACGGCCGGCCCGCGGGCTTCGTCGTCACCGCCGAACCGCCCGGTACGTCCCTGGCCGCCGCGGCCTTCGAACAGGCCTCCATGTCCATGTCGGTCTTCGACCTCGAACAGCGCTATCTGCGCGTCAACGACACCGCCTGCAAGGTGATGGGCGTCTCCGAGGAATCCCTGACCGGCCGGTTCTTCCTGGAGACCGTGGAGGGCGGCGAATCCGACCAGGGCTTCCTGCGCCACCTGCGCGAGGTCGCCGAGACCGGCCGGTCCGTCCGCTACGAGAGCTTCGCCGGTGCTCCCGCACTCAACCGGGAGCATCTGTGGAGCGTCGAGATGTGGCCGCTGCGCGCCGGCTCGGGCGAGCTGACCGGGGTCGGCATGGCCGCCTTCGACAACAGCGAGCAGTACTGGGCCCGGCGCCGGCTCGCCCTGCTCAACGAGGCGACGACCGCCATCGGCACCACCCTGGACGTGGTGCGCACCGCCGAGGAACTGGTGGACATCCTCGTCCCGCGCTACGCCGACTTCGCCTGTGTGGACCTGCTCGACTGGGTGCTCGGCGCGGACGAACCGCCGATGATGCCGGACGGCGGTGTCGTCCTGTACCGCATCGCCCATGGCTCGACCCGCGAGGGCAACCCCGGCGCGGCCGTCCGCATCGGCGAGGTCGACGTCTATCCGCCGGACGCGCCGCCCGCCCGCGCCCTGCGCGAGGGCCACGCGGTGCTCAGCCGGGCCGGTGAGCCGGATTTCGTCGAATGGCTGAACGAGCGCAACACCCGCTCGCCGGAGGGCCGGCTTCACCGGCAGGGCGTCCATTCCCTGATCGCGGTGCCCCTGCGGGCCCGCGGCACCACCCTGGGCGTCGCGGTCGGCGTCCGCATGGCCCACCCCGACGGCTACGGCCCCGACGACGCCGTGTTCGCCGAGGAACTCGGCAGCCGCGCCGCCGTCTCCATCGACAACGCCCGCCGCTTCGCCCGCGAGCGCACCACCGCCCTCGCCCTCCAGCACAGCCTGCTGCCCAGAGGCCTGCCCGGGCAGGGACAGGCCGCGGTCGAGGTGGCCCACCGCTATCTGCCCTGCGGCTCGCTGGCCGGCATCGGCGGCGACTGGTTCGACGTCATCCCGCTCTCCGGCGGCCGGGTCGGCCTGGTCGTGGGCGATGTCGTCGGCCACGGCATCCAGTCCTCGGCCACCATGGGACGGCTGCGCACCGCCGTACGCACCCTCGCCGATGTCGATCTGCCGCCCGACGAGCTCCTCACGCACCTGGACGACCTCGTGACCCACCTGGCCGCCGAGGACAGCGGCGAGGAGGTCGCCGAACTCGGCGCCACCTGCCTGTACGCCGTGTACGACCCGGTCTCCCGCCGCCTCAGCCTGGCCGCCGCCGGCCACCCGGCCCCGGCCGTCGTCCTGCCGGGCGGCACCGCCGAGTCCGTCGACATGAGCGCGGGACCACCCCTCGGTGTCGGCGGGCTGCCGTTCGAGGCGACGGAATTGGAACTCCCCGCGGGCTCCGTCGTCGCGCTCTACACCGATGGCCTGATCGAGGACCGCGACCGGGAGATCGACGGTGCCGCCGACGAACTGCGCCGAGCCCTCAGCGCGCCCGCCGCCTCCCTGGAGGCCCTGTGCGACAGCGTCCTGAAGGCCGTCCTGCCCGACCAGCACAGCGACGACGTCGCCCTGCTGCTCGTGCGCACCCGCGCCCTGGGCGCCGACCGGGTCGCCACCTGGGACGTCCCGCCCGACCCCGCCGAGGTCGCCGCCTTCCGGCAGGCGGTCGGCGAGCAACTGGCCACCTGGGGGCTGGAGGAGGCCGCCTTCGTCACCGAACTCGTCGTCAGCGAACTCGTCACCAACGCCATCCGCTACGGCGAACCCCCCATCCAGCTGCGGCTGATCCGCGACCGCGCGCTCATCTGCGAGGTCTCCGACGCCAGTTCCACCTCCCCCCATCTGCGCCGGGCGCACGCCTATGACGAGGGCGGCCGCGGACTGCTGCTGGTCGCCCAGCTCACCCAGCGCTGGGGCAGCAGACAGACCGGCCGGGGCAAGACGATCTGGGCCGAGCAGACGCTGCCCGGCACCTGAGAGATCCGATCACCGGAACGGACAGCCGCTCAGCCCGCGATGCCGTTCAGCTCGGCGACCGCGTCGTCCGGCAGGACCAGGCCCGCGGCGGCGACGTTCTCGCGCAGGTGCTCCGGCGAGGAGGTACCGGGGATGAGCGCGATGTTCGGCGACCGGCGCAGCAGCCAGGCCAGCGCCACCTGCTGCGGCGACGCCTGGAGCCGGGCCGCCACTTTCGCCAGCGTCTCGGACTGCAGCGGGGTGAAGCCGCCGAGGGGGAAGTACGGCACGAAGGCGATGTTCGCGGCGGCCGTACGCTCCACGAGCGCGTCGTCCTGCCGGTCGGCCAGGTTGTACAGGTTCTGGACGGTCACCACGGGTGCGATCGCCAGCGCCTCGTCCAGCTGCGCGGCGGTCACCGTGCTCAGCCCGAGGTGCCGGATCAGCCCCTGCTCCCGCAGCCGGGCCAGCGCGCCGAACTGCTCGGCCAGGGAGTCGTCGTTCGGGGCGTCCACGCCACCCAGCCGCAGATTGACGACGTCCAGGGACTCCACGCGGAGACTGCGCAGGTTGTCGTACACCTGCGCCTTCAGGTCCTCGGGGTGCCGGGACAGGATCCAGCTGCCGTCGGGTCCCCGGCGGGCGCCGACCTTCGTGACGATGTGCAGATCAGCGGGGTAGGGGTACAGGGCCTCCCGGATGATCTCGTTGACGACCACGGGCCCGTAGAAATCGGCGGTGTCGATGTGTGTGATGCCCGCCTCCACCACCGCGCGCAGCACCGCCACGGCCCGCTCCCGGTCCTTCGGCGGACCGAAGACATGCGGCCCGGCCAGCTGCATGGCGCCGTAGCCGACACGGGTCAGGGTCAGGCCGTCGGCCGGGGTGATCGTGCCACCGAGCTGTGCAGTCATGTCGTACCTCTCAGGATGGTGCTCAGGCTGTCCGGGCCACCGCTGTCACGGCGGCGGCCCCGGATTCCACCCTGCGCCCCGGGCGTCCGCCGTAGCAGTACCCCGGCGATCCTGGGAGCGACAGGACCAGTCAGCGCGACGCGCGAGCGGCGCCCGCGGCCGGCTCAGAACTCCTCGTGCCGCTCGGGATCGTCGCCGAGCCGGCGCGGAGCGCGGCGGGCGATCGCCGCCAGCTGCCCGGAGTCCAGGCAGAAGCCGAAGACGTCCAGGTCGGCCCGCTGCCGGCCCGGATCGGCCGACTTCGGAAGGGGCAGCGCGCCCATCTGGACGTGCCAGCGCAGCAGTACCTGGCCCGGAGTCACCCCGTGCAGCTCGGCGATCCGCGCGACCGCGGGGTCGTCCAGCACATGGCTGCCCCGGCCCAGCGGGCTCCAGCTCTCGGTGACGATGCCCTTGTCCGCGTGGAAGGCGCGCAGCTCCTCCTGCGGGAACAGCGGGTGCAGCTCGATCTGGTTCACCGACGGCAGCACGCCGGTCTCCTTCTCCAGCAGCGTGATGTGCTCCTCGGTGAAGTTCGAGACGCCGATCGAGCGGACCAGCCCCTCCTCGCGCAGCTTGATCATCGCCTTCCAGGAGTCGGCGTACCTGCCGACACCGGTCTCGTTCGCGTGGTTCGCCGCGGTGCCACCAGCCGGTGGCCCAGACCGAGCGCGGAGCCCACGGCCCGCTCGGCCGCCGCGTCGTCGAGCGGCCAGGTGCCGAGACCGATGGCGGGGATCGCCGTAGCGTCGTTGAGCGTGTACACCGGAATACCGTTCACGATGGGACCTTCCCTCGCTTCGTGGACTCAGCCGGCCGGTTTCCAGCCCAGTGCCGGGCCCAGGCTTGTCGCCATGTCCGTCAGGATCTGTACGTAGTCCTCGTGCGCGAAGGTGAACGGCAGCGCGAACGCCACCTCGTCCACCTCCCGGAACGCGGCGTGCGCGGACAGGCGTTCGGCGATCTCCTGCGAGGTGCCGACCAGGTCCGGGGCGAACAGCAGCCGGCCCGGCCCCTGCGGGGAGGAGGTGCGGGGCAGCCGCTGGGCCGCGTACGCCTCGTACTTCGCGCGCTGCTCCGGGCTCGCGGAGTCGGTGGGGATCACGACCAGGCCGTGCGAGACCCGGGCCGCGTCGCCGTCGGGGTGACGGGCGCGGAACTCCCTGATGAGGGACTGCTGGATCGCGGCGAAGTCCCAAGGCCCGTCCGGCTGTTCCGCCTTGACCACGCTGCTGGTGAGGAGATTCAGGCCGTGCTCGCCCGCCCAGCGGGCCGAGCGGAGGCCGGAGCCGCCGTACCACAGCCGGCGGCCGAGCCCGGGGGACTGGGGCTGGACGACGTCCGAGAACACCTCGAAGCCCTCCCGCCCGCTGAAGTCGCTGGCGGGCTTGCCGCGCACCAGGTCCAGCAGCCGTCGCACCCGCTCGTAGGAGAAGTCCTCGGCCTCGGCCGTGTCCGGGTAGAGGGCGTCCTTGACCTGGTCGAAGTGTGTCGGCGGGCCCACGCTGACGCCCGGGTTCAGCCGGCCGCCGGACAGGATGTCCACCGTCGCCAGGTCCTCGGCGAGTCGCAGCGGGTTCTCCCAGCCGAGCGGTGTCACCGCGGTGCCCAGCGCGATGCGCCGGGTGCGCTGGGAGGCGGCGGCGAGGACGGCGACAGGGGACGAGATGCCGTGCTGCAGATGGCGGTGGCGCAGCCAGGCGCTGTCGAAGCCGAGCCGCTCGCCCAGCTCGATGATCCGCAGCGTGGACTCGTGCCCCGCCGCCGGATCCGCGGGGTCGAACAGGCCGATGGTGAGGAAGCCCAGCTTGCGCAGCGGACGGGCGGTGGACGGCATGGGCTCCTCCAACGGTCGTACGTCGCTTCCGCCTCCGATTCTGGCAGGCGGGTGTGACAACCGTGTGATCACTTCAGCGGAATGACGAACTCGTCCTCCACCGGCGGATCGGCCTCCTGCGCACGGTTGCCCGTCGCGGCGAAGCAGCGCAGCCGCAACTCCTCCGGAGCGACGTCCAGCCGCAGGAAGCACTTGAAGAACGGCGGGCTGTACGTGGCCGAGCCGGGCGAGAACAGCCGGGTGTAGAGGGTGCGCACGGGCAGCCGGAAACGGGACTCGCGGTCCGGGCGGCCGCCGGTGCCGAGCAGGCTCGCGACGAGACGGGTGCGCCTGCTCACCCGGGTGTCCGGACCGGGCGCGCGGCCCGTCTCGATGCCGAGCCGTTCGGCGACGACGGCCGTGGCCTCCGACTCGCTCAGGGTGAAGAAGCGGCGCAGCCGCAGCCGGCGTCCGTACAGGCGGCTGTAGAAGGCGAGCGAGTCACCGCGCAGCGGATAGCAGCGGAAGTCCCGCTCGGTGACACCGCCGACCGATACGCGCGGAATGGTGTGCGTGGCGTGCATGAACGCCCCGCCGCCGCCCGCGACCACGTACTGGATGGTGCGGCCGTCCACATCGACCGGGTAGCGCTGGTAGTTGTGGATGTCACCGCCGATCGCCGCCACGTAGCGGTGCTCCGGGTTCCGCACGATCTCGTCCACCGTCCCGCCGCCCTCGATCCGGCACGGGTGGTGTTCGCCGTCGACGTACAGCGGTGACCCGGTGATCAGGATCTTCGGCTTGGGCCCCCGGGACACCGTGCGCAGCCAGGCGCCCTGTTCGGCGTCGATCGTGCCGAGCAGACCGGTGTCGATACCGACGATCCGCACCGGACCCGCGTCGATGGCCCAGTACGGCCCCGGCTGCGCGGCCTGTTGACCGGGATCCGCGCGCAACTGCCGTGCGGCGGCGAGCCGTTGCTCGTCCGTCGGGCGCGGCCGGTGCCACAGCAGGGCGCGCCACCAGGCGCGGCCGAACGGGCGTGGCCGGGGCTCGGGGTCCAGCGGCGGGGTGTCGGCGCAGAAGACCCGCATGAACGCGCCGAGGTCCTCGTACCAGTCGTGGTTGCCCGGTATCGCGTAGATCGGCGCCGGATAGTCC
The DNA here is from genome assembly GCF_014650595.1 of Streptomyces alanosinicus. Lineage (GTDB taxonomy): Bacteria > Actinomycetota > Actinomycetes > Streptomycetales > Streptomycetaceae > Streptomyces > Streptomyces alanosinicus. The sequence goes on along the minus strand of NZ_BMVG01000008.1, from coordinate 331,360 downwards.
TGGTAGGGCCGGAAGAACTTGTCGCCGTAGTCCCGGGCGCTGCCGACCGGATAGATCACATCGCTCGCGATCACCGCGAAGTCCGTGCCCTGACTCGCCTTCAGGAACCCGGGCACGACGGCGTATTGGGGATCGTCGCCCTCGCCGGTGTCCCCGATGACCATGAAGGAGAACCGGTCGGCGCCGTCCCGCCGGATCACCTTGTCGTCGGGCGCCCCGGCCGCCTGCCGGCGCGCCACCCAGCGGGCGCGGGTGCGTCCGGTCGGATCACCGAACCAGGACGCCAGCACGCCGTTGCGGGCGAGCCACAGGGTCCGCGGGTTCAGCCACGACACCTTCTCGACGTGGTCCGGCATCAACTGCTTGTAGGCTCCGGGCTCGGCCGAGCCCCAGCCGGCGCCCTGTGCGGTATCGCGCGAGGATTCAGACACACGATCCACCGTAACAACGCACCGGTCAGCGGCGGTTGGGGGGTCGGGTCCGCGGGCGTGTCGCAGGGCCGGCGCCGGCAGCGGATCCGGACGCGAAGGCCAGGATGTGCGGGACCGCTTCGCGCAGGCTCCCGAAGTGGCGGTGCACGCCCTCCACCGCGGCAGCGGCGTTCACGCCCCACACCGTCATACCGGCACGCAGCCCGGACCGCACTCCGGACGGGGCGTCCTCGATGACCAGGCAGTCGCCGGGATCGGCGCCCAGCAGCGCGGCGGCCCGCAGATACGGAACGGCAGAGGGCTTGCCCTCCTCGACGGCGGCCGCGTCGACGATCAGGCCCGGCGCCGGCAGACCCGTCCGCAGGAAACGGCCGCGCACCCGGTGCGCGTAGTTCGAGGTCACCAGCGCCCAGGACCCCGGCGGCAGGCCGCGCAGCACCTCTGCCGCGCCGTCGAAGGCCGCGTAGCGGCCGGACCGGACGTCCTCGTCCTCCAGTTCGTGCAGCTTGCCCAGGCACGCGTGCGGATCGTGGCCCGCGGCGACCTGCGCGAAGGTCTCGGTGGGCCGGGTCCGCAGGGCCACGCTGCAGACCTCGTCCGGGTCCAGTCCGTAGTGCGCCGCCCACGCTCGCCATACCTGGCGCTGGTTGTCCAGGGCGTCGATCAACGTGCCGTCGACGTCGAAGAGGACGTACCTGGTCCGGCCGGGCTGCGTGGATTCGCTCGTCACGCCGTGATCATGCCAGGCGAGGGGCGGCGAGGGGCGGCGAGGGGCGGCGAGGGACCGGTGCGGGGCCGGTCGCTACTCGTAGCCCTGCGCGGCGCCGAGTTGCAGGGCGATGGAGCGCCAGGTGACGGGTTCGAGCCGGGCGTGCACCGGCGTCGTGGCCCGCAGCCACCAGGCCCAGGCGTCCAGCCAGTCGCCCAGGATGCCGTGCGCCCAGGTGCCTCCGTCACCGGCCCACTCGCCGCGCTCGGCCCGCGCCCGCCGCTCGCGCTCGTCGCGGCGGAAGTCGACGGCGAGCGCGACGAGGTTGGTGCCGTCGCCCCAGTGCGACGGATCGGGCAACAACGACCCGCTGACCTCGCTGGACGTGGCCGGCCGCGAGATGAGTCACGGTGTCACCTCGAACACCGCGGGGCTCGAATACACCGGTGAGTCGGGCGGGTTGAACGAGGTGACCTCCGACATCATGGGCACCGGCGTGGAGTTCTACGCCAACAACAGCTCCGACCCGGGTGACTACCTCATCGGCGAGAAGATCAACATCAACGGCGACGGCACCCCGCTGCGCTACATGGACAAGCCCAGCAAGGACGGCAGCTCGGCCGACTCCTGGTACTCGGGCGTCGGCGGCCTCGACGTGCACTACTCCTCGGGCCCCGCGAATCACATGTTCTACCTGCTCTCCGAGGGCAGCGGCACCAAGGTCATCAGCGGTGTGACCTACAACAGCCCGACCTCCGACGGCGTCACCGTCACCGGCATCGGCCGCGCCGCCGCGCTGCAGATCTGGTACAAGGCGCTGACGACGTACATGACGTCCGGCACCGACTACGCCGCCGCCCGCACCGCCTCCCTGAACGCGGCCACCGCGCTGTACGGCGCGGGCTCCGCCCAGTACGCGGGCGTCGCCAACGCCTTCGCCGGCATCAACGTCGGCAGCCATGTCACCCCGCCGGGCAACGGCGTGACGGTCACCAACCCGGGCAACCAGACCTCCACCGTCGGCACGGCCGTCAGTCTCCAGGTGCAGGCGAGCAGCACCAACAGCGGCGCGCTGTCCTACAGCGCCTTCGGTCTGCCCGCCGGCCTGTCGATCCCTGCCCATCGACACCTCGGAGACCACCACCAGCACCCAGTACGACAAGCTGACGGTGACCGCGGGTTCGAAGACCCTCGCGACCTACTCGAACCTCAACAAGGCCGCCGGCTACAGCCAGAAGTCCTTCGACCTGTCCTCGCCGGCGGGCTCGACGGTCACGCTGAAGTTCAACGGCGTGGAGGACTCCTCGCTGCAGACCAGCTTTGTCGTGGACGACACCGCCCTGACGACCGGCTGAGCCACCCGTCGCGGCCCCGCACCCGAGGGGTGCGGGGCCGTGGCATGTCAGCTCAGCGGATCCAGGGTGAGATACGCCTGCTGCGGGCCGCCGTCGTGGACCAGCGACTCCTGGTTGCCGACGTCGTCGAAGGCGAACGCGTAGGCCTTGCCGTCGGCCATCGCCGCATGCACGGCACGCGCGTACTGGTTGGTCACCGCGTCCTGGTAGAAGCCGGCCGCCGAGGTGTCCGGCTGGTTCGGGTTGACCAGCAGCGTGGAGCGGTTGAAACCGGCGCACAGGGTGCGCGAAATGGGGCCGCGGACCTGGTCGTTGGGCGCGTCGAGCAGCTTGTGGCAGCCGAAGACGCTGTCCGCGTCCGGCTTCTGGAAGCTGGTGACGACGGCGCCCGAGGCGTCGGTGAAGTTCATGACGTCGCCCGAGACGCGGCCGTAGTACTTGGTGTCCGGCCGGTCGGTGAACGGCGTCACGGTCAGCGTCGACGTCGCGTACTTCTGCCAGACCCGGCTCACGTAGTCGTCCATCACGTTCGCCGGCAGGGCGCCCGTCTCCACGCCGTACAGCGGCGAGAGCGCACGCAGCACCGTGCCGTCGGAGCGGGTCTGGACCAGCCCGGACCAGCCGCCCGACCGGCCGCGCAGTGCGTCGAAGAAGCCGGAGTAGCCGCCGGACTTCAGATGTCCGGTGGTGCCCACGCCGCCGTCGGAGCGCCGCACCCCGACCGCGTACGGCGCCGAGAACATGTCCACCTGGGTGCTGTTCAGCCACAGCCCGGAGTCGTTGAGGGTGTACTCGGACCAGTTGAACAGGATGTTCCGGTTGGGGTCGGAGGGGTTCTGCACGGCCGGCTGCACCAGGCCGCCGGTGGCCAGCCGGAAATCGAGCTTCTGGCCGTAGGAGAAGTAGATCCGGCCGGAGAACTTCGGTATCCGGATCGTCTTCGACTGCCCGGGGGCCGGGCCGTCGATCGCCGTGTCCGGAGCGGGCGTCGGGGGGTTGCCGCCCGCCGGCCAGGCGTGGAAGGTGCCGTTCGCGTCGGCCCAGCCCTGCTGCCCGGAGGACAGCTGGGTGCCGAGGTCGTAGACGTAGACCGGTTCGGAGCGGCCCGAGTTGTTGGTGATCTGCAGGGGGATGGTGTCCGGTACGGCGGCACCGGCGCGGCCCGGGGCGCCGAGGGCGAGCACCGAGCCGACCAGGGCCGCGGCGGCCGCCAGGGGCAGTGCGGGGCGGGTGAGTTGATGCGGCACTCTCCATACCTCCGTGTGGGGTCGGGGTCGTACGGACCTTGGTCCGTACCTGTCTGAGAGCGCTCTCAGATTCGTGGTGAACCGCGTGTGTGTCAATGCGTGGAACGAGATCGGCTCCCGGCGCCCGCGGTGCGGCGGGAGCCGGGAGCCGATCGTGGTCCGGTGGGTGAGCCGGTGTCAGAAGGAGCGCCCGAGCAGGCCGAGCAGCGCCGCCCAGTGCCGCTCGGCGGCCTCCTCGTCGTACGCGGGCGTGTCCGCCTGCGTGTAGCCGTGCTGGGCGCCCTCGTAGACCTCGCACGTGTGCCGGACCCCGGCATCGGTCAGGGCCTTCTCGAAGCGCTCGATCTGCTCCGGCGGCAGCGACGGGTCGTTGTCGGCGTGGCCGAGGTACAGCTCCGCCTTGATGTGCGGGGCACCCAGGTGCGGGCTGGTCGGATCGTCGGTGGCGAGTGCGGCACCGTGGAATCCGGCGGCCGCCGTGACCCGGTCCGGATGCGCAGCCGCCGTCCACAGGGAGAGCCGGGCGCCCATGCAGTAGCCGGTGAGCCCGACCGGCCCGTCGGCGACCGCCGGGCTGTCGGCCATCCAGCGCAGATAAGCGGCGGAGTCCCGCACGATCAGATCCTGGGTCAGCGAGAAGATGATCGGGCCGAGCTTCTCCCAGATGGTCGGGTCGGCGCCGGGGTCGATGAACTCCGGCAGTTCGAGGACCGGCGCCCGGCCGAGACGGTACGTCACATTGGGCACCAGCACCGCGTAGCCCTCGGCGGCCAGCCGGTCGGCCATCGACTTCAGATGCGGGCGCAGGCCGTAGGCGTCCTGGTAGAACAGCACGCCCGGACGCGGGCGCCCGTCCGCGGGATGGACGAGATAGGCGTCGGCGACGCCGTCCTCGGTCGGGATGTCGACGTCGGTTCGCTGGAGATCGGTCATGGTGAGCAGGCCTCCCTGGGGGAATGGGCGTCGGGCGGCGGTCGGCCCCCCGGCGCCGGCTACGGCCCATGCTGCCACGCAAGATCCGCAGCCCCGCACCCGGTGCCCGCGCGCTCACTCGAAGCGGCTGGTGTCCCCGGCGCCCCGCCGTACGATCTCCGCCTCGCCGCCGGAGAAGTCCACGACCGTCGTCGGCTCGGTGCCGCACTCGCCCGAGTCGACCACCGCGTCCACCACGTGGTCGAGTCGGTCCTTGATCTCCCAGCCCTGCGTCAGCGGCTCCTTCTCGTCCGGCAGCAGCAGCGTGCTGGACAGCAGCGGCTCGCCCAGCTCCGCCAGCAGCGCCTGGGTGACCACGTGGTCGGGGATGCGTACCCCCACGGTCTTCTTCTTCGGGTGCAGCAGCTTGCGCGGCACCTCCCGGGTGGCCGGGAGGATGAAGGTGTAACTGCCGGGCGTGGACGCCTTCACGGCGCGGAACACGTCGTTGTCCACCTGCACGAACTGGCCGAGCTGCGCGAAGTCCCGGCACATCAGTGTGAAGTGGTGCCGGTCGTCCAGCCGGCGGATGGAACGGATCCGGTCCATCCCGTCCCGGCTGCCCAGCCGGCAGCCCAGCGCGTAACAGGAGTCGGTCGGGTATGCGATGAGGGCTTCCGAGCGCACCGCGTCGGCGATCTGGGCGATGCTGCGCGGTTGCGGGTTGTCAGGATGCACGTCGAAGTACTTCGCCACGCGTCGAGCTTATGCCGTCCGGGGCGTCACACGCGCATCCGGAGGCCGTCGTACGCACATCCGGAGGCCGATCGGGGCGCGTCCGGCCGACGATCCCACATTCGCGGGATTACTTCTCCGATTCGGGGGCACCCGACTTGAGCCGTCCTGGGTATCCCCCCCACCTCGGACGCGAGACTCCGCCGGCGTCCCACCCCCCCCGGGCCGCCGGCGGAGTCATGTCCGGGCGGGAGGCCCTCTCGTCAGGTACCGTGTGCGCACCCGTAAGCCCAGGTCACAACGGAGACGAGAAGGGGGGCGCGTGGTCGGCCGACCGGACGAGGGCCCGGTGTCGCCGCGGTCGCACGCCGGCGACAGCCTCTGGGCGCAGGAGCTGCTGGACCATCTGCGGCCCGCCGGACGCGATCTTCGCCGGCTCGTCGCCTGGCTCGGCCGGACCGTGCAGGCCGCGGTCTGCCTCCAGGACGCGCACGGCGCTCTGCTCGCCGGTGAACGCCTGCCGCTCGACGCCGCCGTGGTCGCCGACGTCGCCACCGGCCGGGTCTTCGCCGCCTCCGTCGAGGACGGCGTACGGCATGTGCGCCTGGTCGGTATCCGGCACCCGGGGCCCGGTCCCGCGGTGGGAGCCGTCCTCGCCGTGGCCCGTCCGGCGCCCTTCGACCGGCAGGCCGCGGACATCCTCGGCCACACCGCGAGCGTGCTGGAACTGCTCCTTCGGGACAAGGAGTTGGCGGAGTCCGGGCGCCGGCTGCGGCGCGCCACCGCCGATCTGCGGCTGGCGATCCTGCAGCTGCTCATGGTGGAGGACACCGTCTCCGCCCGCCGGGTCGCCGCCGGCCTGTGGCCGGGCCTGCTGGAGGAGGACACCGCCCGGGTGTACGTCCTCGAGAGTGCCGCCGACGAACGCGACCGGCTCGCCGAGGTGTGCGGGGACGCCACCGACGGCGGGGCGCTCGTCGTGCGCTGCCCCGCCGTGGACCGGCACGTCATCGTCGTCGGCCCGGCCTCCGACGTGGGGGAGCGGCTGCGGTCCCTCGTCATCGGCCGGCCCGGCACCTTCCTCGGTGGCAGCCCCCGGCAGCGCCTCGCCCTGACCGCCACCGCCTACGGACAGGCCGTCACCGCCCTCGCCGTGGCCCGCTTCCGGCCCGACCGGGCCGCCGTCTACGCCGCCCGCACCCGCCCCGCCCAGCTGATGGACCCCGCCGCGCTGCGGGCCTGGGCCGGCGCGGTGCTCCGTCCGCTCGACGCGCTGCCCCACCATGTGCGCGCCGAACTGCTCGCCACCACCCGGCTCGGCCTGGAGTTCACCGCCGTGAGCGCCGCCAAGGTGCTGGGCGTCAGCCGCAACACGGTCCGCGCCCGGATGGACCGGGTCGCCGCGCTGCTCGGGGCCGACCTCTCCCGGCTGCCCGTCCGCGCCGTCGCCCACGCCGCCCTCAACACCGAGGCCGCGTACGGCCCGTGCGACCCCCGCGGCCTGCCCGACCCGCCCTGCCGCACCCGGCTCACCGAGCTGCTGCGGACGAGCGCGCTGCGCGCCTGGGCCGAAGGGCTCCTCGGCCGGCTCGACGACGACGGGCGGGACCTGCGCGGCACCCTGCGCGCCTGGACCGGCGCCGACGCACACGCCGAACGCGCCGCCCAGGTGCTCGGCGTCCACGCCCAGACGGTGCGCGAGCACGTGCGGGCGGCCGAACCCGTGCTGGAACGCCGGCTGACGGACGGCGGCACCGATCTGTACGAGGTCGTCCTCGCCCACCTTGTGACCGGTGAGCTGCCCGTACCCGACCTCGGCGCGGCGGACGGCCCCGGAGCGGGCGCCCCGAAACCGGACCAACCGGACTCACCGGACTCATCTGTGCACCGGTGAGTGCCGGACGGCCCGTTCGGGGCACCGGTGCGCTACCCCGCGTCCGGCGGCTCGCGTAGGTTCAGCGGTCTGCGGGGCACGACCGGAGCGGGGGACCGGTCGCGGCCCCGCGCCCCGGCCGGGACGCCCGGTCCTGCCGATGTCCGCTGCGCGGCGTCTCCCGCCCGCGTGCTTCATCCCCCGTGTGTCATGGGCAGGTTGTACACATGCGCCGGGGAGATGATCTTCGTGATCGCTTCACCGAGCACGGTGCTGGGCTCCTGCGACCGGTAGTCGTTGTCGGTGTTGAGGAGCGCGACGAGTGTCGTCCGCGTCGACGGCAGATAGATCGTCAACGACTCGTAGCCCGGCAGGGATCCGTTGTGGCCGATCCATCCCTGTACGTCAAAGATGCCCAGGCCGTACCCGGCGCCCTTGACCGAGCTGGTCGACGGGGTGATCAGCCGCTGCTTCTGGGCGGCGGCGCTGACCATGCGGCTCCCGTCCGGGAACCGGCCGGTGGCCACCGTGGGCGCCCAGGTGCGCAGATCGTCCAGGGTGGAGATCATCGCGCCGGCCGCCCAGCCCCAGGACGGATTCCAGCCGGCCGCGTCGGCCTCCTTGCCGTTCGCCGTCTGCCGTGTGTAGCCCTGCGCATGCGGGGTGGGGAACTCGTCCCCGGCCGGGAACACGGTGTGCCGCATGCCGGCCGGAGCGAGGATGTGCTGCGTGATGTAGTCCCCGAGCCGCTGTCCGCTCACCTTCTCCACCACCAGTCCCAGCAGGATCAGGTTGGTGTTGGAGTACGAGAACTTCTCGCCGGGCTGGAATATCGCCGCGTGCTTGAACGCGTAGGCGAGCAACTGCTCGGGCGTGAAGCTCCGTTGCGGGTCGGAGGTCAGCGCCGTGAAGAAGCCGGCGTCCTGCGAGTAGTTGAACAGTCCGCTGCGCATCTCGGCCAGTTCGCGCAGCGTGATCCTGTTCTCGTTGGGCACACCGCCGATGTACCTGCCGATCGGGTCGTCCAGGCCGACCTTCTTCTGGTCCACCAGCTGCAGCAGTGCCGTCACGGTGAACGTCTTCGTCTCACTGCCGATACGCAGGTACATGTCCGGTGCCATCTTCTGGCCGGTGCTCTTGTCGGCGACGCCGAACGAGCGGACGTAACCCGGCTGTCCCGGCGTCCAGATGCCGACGGTCGCACCGGGCACGTCCGCCTCGTGCATCACCTTCTGTACGGCGGCGTCGAGTTGGCGTGCCACCTGCGGGGTGAGCGCGCGGACGCCGGGCTGCGAGGGGGACGGGCTGGGCGAGTCCGAGGGGGACGGGCCGGGCGGGTCCGCGCCGAGCGCGGCCGGCACGGCGCCAGGAGGAGTCACGGCGGCCCCGGCGGGGAGCGGCCCCGCCAGTGTCGCCGCCAGTACGGCGATCGTGGCCCCCCGGCGCAGGCGCGCGGACGAAGACGGCATGGGCTGACTCCAAGCACGTGAGAGCCGAACGTGCGGTGAGCGGGGCGTCGGAGCCCGGACCCTCCCAGCATAGGAGCGCTGTCCTCGCCACGCCCGTCGGGTGGACGGGTGACGGGGCCGGCTCCGGCACCGGTCGGCGGGATGCTTGTCCGACCGGTGGATGGGCCGTTCGAGGGACGGCCTCACTCGACCCGGTGAGGCGATGGCGCGGGGGCGTAGCCGCGGCGGTCCACGGGCGTTGCCCTGGTATGAACCGCTTGGATGACCCGCCGAACCGCCTGGCGCGGCCGGACCGGATCGACCGGCCGACGCGGCTCCGCCGGGCGGGCCGGCCCGCCCAGACGGACGGGGCCCGGGAGCCGATCTATGTCGGGCTCGTCGCCGAGTGGCGGGCCCAGGGCCGGACCGTACCCGCGGAACCGGACCTGCCGCGCCCCTCCTTCCCCGGGCCCACGACGGGCAGACGCGTCACGTCCGAGCGTCTCTGAACCGTCACCGCCCGCACAGTGGCGCGAGCACGGTGAGGGAGCCGGTGGCCTGGCGCAGTGCCCCTTCCAGGGCGCCGGGCGAGTGGAGCGCGCCGGTGCCGTCGGGCGGCACGAGCCACTCCAGGAAGCGCGCGGGCCGATACGGCGGGGGTACGGCGACCCAGGCTCCCTTGGTCGCGTACCGCAGACCGGAGCCCGCCCAGCCCCCGGACGGGTCCGGCGGCAGGAAGAAACCGACGCGGCCGGCCGCGGTGTCGACCAGCGTCGGCCCCGGCACCGGCGCTCCGGGCCGCCACAACAGGTCGAGCGTGAGCAGACCCAGCCGGTCCGGGACGCTCAGCACGTCCCAGAAGCGGCCCGCCTCCAGCAGCGCGATGCCCTCGCCGTGATCCCACTGCCATGCGCAGGAGCGCGGGTCGACCGCCGCGGCGGCCAGCCACTCCACGCCCCGCATCCACATCGTGTTCGTCATGCACTGCTCCGGGTGTCCTCGTTCGCCCGCGCCCGGTGCGGGGAACGGTCGTGACCGGGCACTCCGTGCGCCTGCACGCCAACCCGGCATATGCATGCTGGTGGATTTCCCCGCCCGGCGGAAGGGTGGCGAGGCCTGGCGTTTGAGCCGGGACGTTCGAACTCCGGCTGATGGTTCGTCAGTTGAGGGCAGGGGCCCTCAGGCAGCCGCTGTTTCCGGGCCAGGTCAGGGACGGGGGCCGCGGTGGGCGGCCGCCGGTTCGGGCGCCAGCACCAGCATCGTGACGTCGTCCCGGACCTCGCAGCCCAGACGGGCCAGATCCGCCCACACCATGCCCGGCAGCTCGGCCGGGACCGCGCGGGCCAGCGCGCCCAGCCGCGCCGGCAGCGGATAGAACGTGTCGCTGGAGTCCCGTGCCTCCCACACCCCGTCGGAGGCGAGGAAGAGCCGGTCGCCCGGCGCGAGCGGCACGGTGATCTCCCGCGGCGGGCCGGCGTCGGCCAGCCCGAGCCCCAGCGGCGGTCCCGACACCACCGTCACCTCCACGGCATGGCCCTCGTGCAGCAGGACGGGCACCGGATGGCCGCAGGCCACCACCCGCACCGCGCGGCCGTCGGGGGAGAACTCCAGCAGCACCCCCGTGGCGAACAGCTCCCCGTGCCGCGCACCCGCCGAGTCCACCGTCAGTCTGCGGTCCATCCGCGCCGCGACCGACTCCAGGTCGCCCTGGTCGAGCACCGCCTCCCGGAACGCGCCCAGCAGCGACACCACCGTCGCGACCGCCGTCAGCCCGTGTCCCTGCACATCGCCCATCACCGCGCGCACCCCGTACGGCCCGTCCCGCACGTCGAAGAAGTCCCCGCCCACCAGCGTCCCGTCCTGCGCGGCCCGGTAGAAACCCGAGCACCGCACGATCCCGACCCGGTCCGGCAGCGGTGGCATCACGGCCCGCTGCACGGCCTCGCCGATCGCCCGCTCCGTGTCCAGCTGGGCGTCCCGGCGGCTGCGCACATACGACACGAACACGCTCAGTGCGGCCACGAACACGACGGTGAGCAGATCGGTGTTGCCGGGGCGGTTCAGATGGGTGGCGGGGATGTTCAGCACCGTGACCGCCGCGGTGCCGAGCAGCGCGGTGGCCAGCGGGCCGTACGAAAGGACAGCCAGCGGCGGAATGGCCCCGAGCAGAAAGCCCAGGTCACGGGCGTGCGAGGTGATCAGCGTGGCCGTACTGACGACTGCGAGCAGCAGCACCGGCAGCACTCGCACCCACCGCGGTGGCGGTGCGCCGCGCAACCAGCCGCGTTCTTCCCGGTTCCGACGCGACCACCCGCCGCGCACCGATGTCACACCCCCAAGCTACGCCGCCAGCCCCACCCGGGCCTCCCGCCTGCGACAACACCATGGCCGCCGCGCTGGAGCGCCCGGTCGCGGCCCGGTCGCACGGTGTCCGCACCCAGCCGGAGACAGGGTGACGCACGGTGGACGCCCGGGCACCGGCCCCCGCTCACCCCCGCCGACGGGGCACCGTCGCTTTCCCGCGACCCGGTCCGCCGGACAGGCACTCCTCGCCATCGGCGGTCAGGCGGGCCTGGGCCGTGGCCAGGATTTCGGTGACGCGGAGGCCGAACGCGGCGTCGCAGGCGTGCGGGCGCCCCGTGCGGGCGGCCGTCAGCAGGGTGTCGACGGCACGGCAGAGTGCCGGCACCGCTCCTTCGGAACTCCCCGGCATCAGCGCCACGCCCGCCTCGCCCCGCAGCTCCACATCGGCCCCGGCCGCCGCGGGAGGTGCCGTCAGGCTCAGCGTGAGCGTGCTCGACGCACCGGTGGCGTGGTCGAGGACCAGATGCACGGTGTCCGCGGGACCGTGCGCCGCCGACACCACCTGCCGTACGTCGCCGAGGACCGGCAGCAGCACCGACAGGGCGTGCGGGCCGACGTCCCACAGCGCGCCCTTCTCCCGCCGCCAGGGCGAGCCCGCGAAGGGGCTGTCGGAAGTGAACACGGACCCCAGCCACTGCGCGCGGGCCGTGAACCAGCCCGCCGTGGCCGCCTGTTCCTCGATCCAGGCCTCCGGCTCCTTCTGGAAGCGCGTGGTGAGGAACACCACCGAGGCCACCCCGGCCCGCTCTGCCGCCGCCACCACGGCCCGGCCCTGCGCGACCGACACCGCGAGCGGCTTGTCGAGCAGCAGATGACGGCCGGCCCGCGCCGCACGCACCGCCAACTCGGCCTGCACGGACGGTGGCAGGGCCACGGCCACCGCGTCCACCTCGGCCAGCAGCGCGTCCACGTCGCCGTAGGCGGGCACCGCGTACTCCCCGGCCAGCGCGGTGGCCGCCTCGGCCCGGCGGCCCCACACCCCGGCGAATTCCACGCCGGGGTGCCCGAAGAGGGCGGGGGCGTACGCGGCCCGCGCCCACGGGCCCGTTCCCAGCAGTCCGATGCGCATGAAGCGTTCCTTTCTCCGAGCCGATCCCCGCACCCTCAAGAGGCTGCGCTCCGGCCGTCCTGCGCACACCTGCCGTCCGGATCCCGGTCCCCGGCGAGCCACGCGGCGATCGTCGCGGCGATGGGCTGACCTGTGTCCATCTCGACGAACCCGAACTGGCCCGACTGGTTGCACTCCAGGAACCACCAGATCCCGTCGGCGTCCTCGGCGAAGTCGAATGCGCCGTAGGCCAGTTCCGCGCCCCTCATGTACCGCTGTACGCCCTCGGCGACGCGCGGGGGCACGTCCACGGGCAGCCAGGGAGAGACCGAAGCGGCGAAACGGACGTCCACCTCGTCCGGGTGGGCGTCCGGATCGGCGGGCTTCCGCGCGGCCAGCAGGGTGTCGCCGACGGCGGTGAGCCGGATGTCGGCCCGCTTGGCGATCCGCCGCTGCAGCAGCGTCGGACCGAAGGCCACCGCCGAGAAGTCGGTGTCCGGCGCGACCCGGCTGGTCGGCACCGCACGCGGCGGTTCCTGTGGATGCGCGCCGGACACCGGTTTGACCACCAGGTCCGGGAAGCGCTCCGCGAACGCCCGGGCCGCCTGCGGGAACGTCGTGATCAGCGTGGCGGGCACCGCGAGGCTGCTGCGCTGGGCGAGATGCAGCTGCCAGGGCTTGTGCCGGGCGCGACGGGAGGCGTCCGGATGGTTCATCCAGCGGGCGTCGGTGGTGCGCAGCATGCCGTAGAGCGCCTGTGCCGACTCCTCCGTCAGCCAGGCGGACGGCTGGGCGGCGCGAGCGGCCGCCTCCCCGGGCCTGCGCACCCACACGGAGCGCAGACCGCTCATGCTCACGAGGCGCCCGCCGACGGACAGATGTCCACGGCAGGCGCCCTGCACGAACTCGCCCGACAGCGCCACCCCGGTGGTCAGATCGGCGGGATCGAGCCGGACGACAGGCACTCCGGACTCGCCCAGCCGGAGGACCACCATGTCCGCCGTCACGTCTTCTTCACTGGTCAGGATGAGCACGGTCATCAGTCGGGGCCCGCGGTTCAGTCGTCGAAGTGGGTCTTGGACCCGGCGGTCGACGTCGTGGTCCCCAGAGCTTTCAGGGTCGCGTGGTCGGTGGCGGCGATCCGCCCGTCCGGGAGGACGTTCAACTGCAGTCCGGAGTCGTACGCGTACGGAGTGGTGACGTCCAACTGCACAGCGGGGCGCGCGTAGTTGAGCGTGAACGGTTGCATGGTCTCTCCCTGATTCGGCTTTCACGTCCTTATACGAATCGAACGGGTGATTGGTTTCCTCACTCTGCGTAATCGCAGGTCGGAGGGGGCCGGACGGCCCCTGGGACACGGGGACGGCACGACACCGTCCCGCCGGGCGTGCGGGACGGCGCGCCCGCAAGCCTCAGGACGTCGGCGCCGCCCGGGAAGTTGCCCGCCCGGGCCGGAAAAATCGGCTGAGCCGGCGTCACATCGCCAGTGCGCCCCGGGCCGCCGCCAGGGCCTGCTCGGCGTATCCGCGTCCGAACAGCACCGCGTGCACCAGCAGTGGGAACAGCTGGTGGACGCCCACCCGTTCGCGCCATCCCGGCGCCATGGGGGCCGCCTCCTCGTACCCGGCGAGCACCCGGTCCAGCAGCGGGCAGCCGAACAGCCGGAGCATCGCCAGATCGGTCTCCCGGTGTCCGCCGTGCGCGGCCGGGTCGATGAGCCGGACCTCGCCGTCGGCGCCCCACAGGACATTGCCGTTCCACAGGTCGCCGTGCAGCCGCGCGGGCGGCTCGGGCGGGCCCGCCAGCTCCGGCAGCCGTACGCAGACCCGCTCGAACACAGGCGCCTCGCCCGGCCGGAGCGTGCCGCGGTCGACCGCCCCGCGCACATAGGGCAGGACGCGATGCTCGGCGTACCAGCGGGGCCAGTCGGTGCCCGGCGCGTTGCGCATGGGGGCGAGGCCGATGAAGGCGTCCTGGGGGCCGTCGGGCGGTGCCGCCCCGAAGTGCGGTGCGCCGGCCGCGTGCAGGGCCGCCAGGGCCTGGCCGAAACGCAGGGCCCCCGCGGGGTCCGGTCGCCCGGTCGGCACCCGCTCGGTCACCATCCAGCGCGCGTCGTGACCGAGCACCGCCGGCACCCGGACCGTGCCCGCCGCGGCCAGCCAGCGCAGTCCCGCCACCTCGGCCTGTACCGCCCCGGGCGCGTCGCCGCGCTTGACCATCACCCGGGCGCCGCCGTCCAGGGTGACCTCGGCGGGTGATCCGGACGCCGCCCGCGCGCCGGTGACCGGACGCCCGGTGAGCCGGGACGCCGCCCGGCCCGCGTCCTCGTGAGCCTCGTCTCGGTTGACCACGGCCCCAGAGTACGACCGCCAACAGATGCACGGTGCATGGAACTTCGAGCATTGCTACAACTGTTTTCGGCCAAAACCGGGCAGTAACTGCCCGTGCTGATCTCATGCGGTTAGCGTGAGGGCGCCGCGCAGCCACACCGGGGGCACAGGGCCCCGCCGGGACTAGCACGCGGCGGAGGCTTTCCCCTTTGACCACAGCATCCGTGCTGATGGCCGACGTCTTCGAAGTCCAGCCGTACACCTCCCACTGCGAGGTCATCCTGGGTGAGGGCGCGCACGCCGTGATCGGTGTGTCTCCGGGCAACAGTTACTTCTCGGCCCGCCGCCTGCACGACCTCGCCCGCTGGGGACTGGACCACTTCGACAGGGTCGACTTCGTCTACACCGACCTGTACGTCGCCGAGATGTACGAGGCATCCGGGTATCCGCCGGACGAGGCCCGGCGTAAGGCGGTGAAGAACCTGCGCGGTGTGCGCGCCAAGGTCCGTGACGCGGTGACGACGGCGGACCCGGAGGGACTGCGGCTGGACTGGCACCCGATGTCGGAGTTCCGCACCAACCCCGCTTATCAGGAGATCCACCGGCAGCTCAAGGACCGGCTGGCCGACGACGGCGCCTTCCGGGCCGTTTGCGATTCCTTGGTGAATCGTTTCCTCAGCGCCCGCGGCGAGGCGCCGACCGAGCACATGCGGGACGTGTGCCTGGACTATGTGTGCGCCGAGGCACCGCTGTTCCTGGACACCCCCGCCATCCTCAAGGTGCCGTCCTCGCTCAACTGCTACCACCAGCTGCTGCCGATGGCCGAGCTGCTGTACTCCCGCGGCGCCGGCCTGCGCGCCTCCCGCAACCAGGGCCACGCCGTCGTCACCCCCGCCGTCACCCCCGCCGTCCTGGAAGGAGCCGTGGCATGACCGCCGCCCCCGGCACCCGCGCCGACGAGGCGCCCCTGCTCGATTTCCCGTTCTCCTGGGACGGCACCCAGGTCCCCGCCGAGGTCGAGGAGATACGCGCCGCCACCCCCGTACGGCGCGTACGGACCATCGCCGGAGCCGAGGCCTGGCTGGTGTCGTCGTACGACCTGTGCGCGCAGGTACTGAAGGACGACCGGTTCTCGCTGAAGGACACCTCCGCCGCCGGAGCACCCCGGCAGTACGCGCTCACGATCCCGCCCGAGGTCGTGAACAACATGGGCAACATCACCGGCGCCGGACTGCGCCGGGCGGTGCTGAAGGCGCTCAATCCCAAGACGCCCGGTCTGCTGGAGTGGCTGCGCGAGGAGGCGCACCGGCTGGTGGACCGGATGGCGGCTGACGGCCCGACGGCCGATCTGCGCGGCGCGTTCTGCGAGCCGTACTCGGCGGGGATGCACTGCCATGTCCTCGGCATCCCGCAGACCGAAGCCCCGGCGTTCCTGCGCAGCCTGGACATCGCCTTCATGAACGCGCCGTGCCCGGTCACCGGAGCGAAGATCAACTGGGACCGTGACATCGCCCGGATGACGGCCCTGCTCGACGACCCGGCGACGCACGGCCTCATGGGTGAACTCGCCGCGCTGCGCGACGACCCCGAGTACGCGCATCTCAGCGACGAGATGCTGGCCACTGTCGGGGTCACCATGTTCGGCGCCGGTGTGATCTCCACCTCCGGCTTTCTCGCGATGGCGCTGGTCTACCTGCTCACCCACCCCATCGCCCGTGACCTCCTGCGCGACCGCCCCGACCTGATCGGCCCGGGTGTGGAGGAGCTGCTGAGGGTCAATCTCTCCATCGGCGACGCCCTGCCGCGCCTGGCGCTGGAAGACGTCCGGCTCGGTGACGTCGACGTGAAACAGGGCGAACTCGTCCTGGTGCTGGTGGAGGGCGCGAACCTCGACGCCGAGAAGTTCCCCGACCCGCACCGCTTCGACGTGCACCGCGACAACACGGCCGACCACCTCTCCTTCGGCGGCGGGGCCCACTACTGCCCCGCCACCGCGCTCGGCCGCGCGCACGCCCGGATCGCCCTGGAGGTCCTCCTCGACCGGCTCCCGGACCTCGCGCTCGCCGTCCCGTCCGGCCAACTGGTCTGGCGCACCGGCTTCATGAAGCGGATCCCCGAGCGGCTGCCGGTGACCTGGTAGCCGGGCGGACCCCGTGACCGTACGACGCCCCGGCCCGGCACAGCGGGCGGGGCGCCGTACGGGCCGGTCCGGCACACGGCCGGGCGGCAGCTGACCGGGGACATGCCCTGGGGCACCCCGACGGACCCGCCCGGAGCGTGCTCAGCGGCGGGCCGGGTACGGGCCCCGGGTCACCCCCACCGGATTGCCCGGCGGCAGCAGACCCGAGTCCTCGACCCGGCGCGCCAGGGGCTCCAGGAGAGCGGCCAGGCGTGCGGTGCGATCGGTGCCGAGCACGGTCCAGGGGCCTTCGGCCGCCGCGTCGGTCAGTGCCTCCACCTCCGCGCGCACGTTCGCCCCCGCCGGGGTGAGGGAACCGTCGGCCGCGAGCAGCCCGCGCTCGCGCAGCCGTATCGTGGCCGCGTCCCAGTCCACCGGTTCCCACTTGCGGGTCTCCCGCAGCAGGGCCCCGTCGGACTCGCCGGCCGCCGCCTTGAGCACCATGGCCTCGACCGGTCCGAGTCCCTGGCCCACCAGCACCGCCACATGGGAGTCGCCCCGGTGCTCGCGCAGCGTCGTCAGGCCCTGCCAGAGCCGGGCGGCGGGGCGGTCCGGGCGCTTGAGCGCCTGGTTGGCGGCGGCCAGCACCCGGCCCGCGGTGTCCGCCCCGGCGGCGGCCGCCCAGGCGAGGTCGGCCGCCTCGGCGAAATCGGCCGAGCCGACGATCTCCGCCCCGAACAGCGCGGTCATCGCCGCGTCCAGCGCGTCGAGGCGGGCGGCCAGCACCTCGGCCGGTGTCGCATACCCCCAGGCGTCCGGCAGGGCCCGGGTCACCCGGGTGGCGTGGAAGACGTAGAAACTGCTCGTCACGACGGACGGGGGAGCCGCGCCGAGCGGTGCCGCGCGCAGCGCGAAGTACCCCATCCAGAATCCGCGCATCCCGAGCGCGTCCGTCGCCCGGCGGACCTCCGGTGCGCAGTACACGAGGTCGTGCACCGGCTCGTACCGCTCCCACAGGGCCCGCGCCCTCGTGTCCGCCACCGCTTCCTCCACCGCGTCGGTCTGCCGTGCTGTCGGCACCAGCCTGCGTTATGACGGCAGTCATAACAAGCGGGGCGGGGGAGCCAGAAGGGGTACCGGCGTCCTCCGCGGGGTGGTGCGGAAGGAGGTACCGGCGGGCGCGGCGGTGGGCGCCGATAGGCCGACTGTGTGTCAGGAAGCGGTGCCCTGTGCTCCATATGTGTCCCCGAGGCCGATCCGGACGACAGACACCGCGCTCGGCGCCGCCGCGGCCATGCCCGCCGACCGCGGCCGGGGAGGGCGGCGGCCGATCGCCCGCTCCCGACAGGAGCGAGTGCTCCATGGGTCCGGCACCGGCGGAGGCGGAGCATCAACTGCACGGTGCGTCAGGGGAGTTGGGGGCCTTGGACGGTGCGGCGTCCTCGGTGGCGGTGAGGTCCGTCCGGGGGATCCGGCGGCCGCTTCCCGCCGGCCGCGGCGCTGTCGCCGACCGGCCCGCGGGCCGGTCCCGGTGCGAGGGGTGCGCCACGCCCGGCGATTCGCCCGGACGAGGGCATGGGGAGCGCGATCACTGGGTCAGACGGGTGGCTCGGTGACCCGGCTGGGCGGCTCGAATGGTGGGAGTCGAAGTGCTCACTGACGGTGGTTCATGTCGAGGCCGGGCTATCCAGCTGATGAGGTATCGGCTGCCCGGTCACGGCGGAAGGACATCGCTATGCGTTCTGCCCGCATGCTTCTGGCTACGGCGGCGGCCACCGCCGCCCTCGCCTTCGCAGTTCCCAGCGCCGCCCTCGCCGTCACCTCGGGTGACGACGGCGGCCGCGACGACTCCTCGCACAGCCGGAGCCACGACAGCGGTTCCGACGACGACCACGGCCGTGGCGGCGACGACCACGGAAGTGACGACGACCACGGCAAGGGCGGCGACCATGGCCGCGGTGACGACAACGACAATGATCACGGAGGAGACCACGGCAACGGCCGCGGACACGGCCCGCGCGGCGGAATGCACACGGGTGGCGGAGCGCTCGCCCTGGCGCGTGCCGGCCACCATGGCTCCGATGACGACGACCACGGCCGGGGTGGCGATGACGACCACGGCCGTGGCGGCGACGAGGACCACGGCGACAAGGGTGGTGAAGGCGACCACGGCCGGGGTGGCGACGACGACCACGGCCGCGGACACGGTCCGCGCGGCGGCGTGCACACGGGCGGCGGCGCGCTCGCCACGGTGCGTGTCGGCGCCCATGGTTCGGGTGACGACGACCACGGCAGGGGCGACGACCGCGGCGACGACCACGGCGGCAAGGGCGGTGGCGACGAGGACCACGGCGACAAGGGTGGTGAAGGCGACCACGGCGACAAGGGTGGTGAAGGCGACCACGGCCGGGGTGGCGACGACGACCACGGCCGCGGACACGGTCCGCGCGGCGGCGTGCACACGGGCGGCGGAGCGCTCGCCACGGTGCGCACCGACGCCTGGGGCGGCTCGGGCCGTGGTGGCGACGACGACCACGGCCGGGGCGGCGACGACCACGGCGGCAAGGGCGGTGACGACGACCACGGCCGGGGCGGCGATGACGACCACGGGCGTGGCGGCGACGACGACCACGGCCGCGGTGGGCACGACTCGCCGCGCGGCGGCATGCACACGGGTGGCGGCGCGCTCGCCACACCGAGTGTCACCGCGGGTGGCCTGGCCGTACTGGCCGTAGGCGCAGGCGGGATGTACGTGCTGCGCCGCAGGAAGGCCGGCCAGCCGTCGAACTGACCTGACTCTCCTTCCTTCCAGAGGCTGCGGCAGCCGCCGACGTGTCCACCGCGTCGGCGGCCCGCCCCAGGCGGGCGGTCCCCCGAAGCCCCCGCACGTACGTACCCGCTGTGCACCGGACCGACCATGCCGGAGCCCCCTGTACGTCACCCCCTGCGCGCCGGACCCTCTGCCCGGCGCCCCCTGTCCTGATCCCCGTGCTGCCGTGCCCGAGTGAGGTGGTGTCCGATGGCAGCAGAACCCTCCTCCCCGACCCCCGCGCAAACACCCGCGGACGGGCGGAGTTCCGGCCGTGGCGGGCGGCTGACGCTGTGGGGCGTGGCGATCGTCCTCCTCGTCGTCAGTGTGTTCGGCGGCCACCATGGCTCGGACGGCGCCTCGCAGGCCTCCCGGGCCGGCGGGACGCATACGTGGCATACGTGGCACACGCCCCGAGGCTCGGGCGCAGGCTCGGGCTCGGGCTCGGGAGCGGGCGCCGGCTCAAGCTCCGGTGCGGGAGCGGGCGCGAGCACGCCGTCCACGGCCCCGACACAAGAGGCCGACACGTCCCTGCCCCGATCCGAACCGACCCGTCTTGTCATCCCCGAGATCTCGGTGGATGCCCCCTTCACCACCCTGTCCATCGGCGACACCGGCCAGCTCGAACCGCCGCCGGCCGGTGACACCAACCTCGTCGGCTGGTACGCCAAGGGCGCCTCGCCCGGTGAGAAGGGCACCGCGGTCATCGCGGGGCACGTCGACACGACGACCTCCGCGGCCGTCTTCGCCAACCTCGACGATCTGTCGCCCGGCGACGAGTTCACCGTGCAGCGTGCCGACGGGCGCGACGCCGACTTCGTCGTGGACGACACCGAGACCTTCTCCAAGGACGACTTCCCGAGCAAGCGCGTCTACGCCGACGCCGACCGTCCCGAGGTCCGGCTGATCACCTGTGCCGGCGCCTACGACACATCCGCCAAGGACTACACCGACAACCTGGTGGTCTTCGCCCACCTGGTGTGAGGAGGCCCGTACACGTCAGCCGGCGCCGCCCCCGAGGGGCCCGCCCGGAGTGAACGCCAGAGCCGCGAACCGTTCGCCCATGCGGCGGTGCGCGGCGGCGTCCGGGTGCAGCCCGTCCGGCAGCGGCAGTTCACCGAAGTCGGCCTCGCCGTACAGCGCGCGGCCGTCGAGGTAGTGCAGGTGCGGGTCCTCGGCCGACCGTTCGCCGACGATCCGGGCCAGCTCCGCACGGATGACGCCCAGGGTGAGTTTCCCGCTCGCCGTCTCCGCCGGGTCCCCGGCCGCCTGGAACCGCAGCCGTCCCTCGCCGAGGGCGGAGGTGTCCATGAGGCTGGGGCCCGGCGTGTCCTCGTGCATGGGGCACAGGATCGGCGAGACGACGAGCAGCGGGGTGTCGGGGTGTCCCTCGCGGATGGTGTCGAGGAAGCCGTGCACGGCCGGACCGAATGCCCGCAGCCGCATCAGATCGGCGTTGACCACGTTGATGCCGAGCTTGACGCTGATCAGACCGGCGGGTGTGTCACGCAGCGCGCGAGCGGTGAACGGGTCGAGCAGGGCGCCGCCGCCCAGGCCCAGATTGATCAGTTCCACCCCGCCGAGGGACGCGGCGAGCGCCGGCCAGGTGGTCGTCGGGCTCGCGGCGGTCGAGCCATGGCTGATGGAACTGCCGTGGTGCAGCCACACCGTGCCGCGCGGGTCCGGTACGGGCTCGACGGGCGCGTCGGTGCGCAGGGCGACGAGTTCGGTCCTCTCGTCGTACGGCAGCCAGATCTCCACGACCTTGTCGGTGTCCGGCAGCCCGGTGCAGCGCAGCGTGCCGACGGGGCCCGGCCGGTGCTCGGCGGTGCCGTCGCTCAGGTCGATGGTGAGTGTGTGGCCGCCGGTGATGTGGCCGCCGCCGGCCGGACGTCCGTCGACGAGCACGTCGTACCGGCCCTGCGGGCGGGGCGGTACGCCGACGTAGACCCGTTTGGTCGGCAGGGCGTCCAGTTCGACGACGGTCGCGCGGGTGCGCAGCACCAGCCGTACGCCGGAGGGCTGGGACTCCACCATGGCCAGCTGCGGATCGGCGCACTGCGCGCGGGCGCGGGCGGGCAGCCGGTGCGGCAGCAGTCCGTGGGCGGTGCGTTCCAGTTCGAGGGCGCCACGCAGGAGTGCGGGCGTGATCGGGGTGGTGTGCATGGTGTCGGCCTGCGTTTCGAAGAGGTCGCGAGGATGCGAAGCGGGCGCTCGAAGGGCTCGTACGGGTCAGTCGCCGGGCCAGTTGCGCAGTGTGGCGTCGAGGGCGTCCAGGATGCGGGTCCAGGACTCCTGGGAGTCGGGGGCGCTGTGGCTGAATCCGCCGGCCAGCTCCAGGCTGACGTAGCCGTGGAAGACGCTGCCGAGCAGCCGGACGGCATGCGTCTGGTCGGGCTCGGCCAGGTCGTAACCGCGCAGGATGGCGCGGGTCATCGCGGCGTGCCGGCCGCCCGCGCTCGCGGCCGCCGCCTCGGGGGTCAGCGGGTGGCGGGTCGCCGCGTACCGGCCGGGATGCGCACGGGCGTAGTCGCGGTACACGTCGGCGAACGCGGTGAGGGCGTCCTTGCCGGCCCGGCCGGCGAGCGCGTCGGCGGCGCGGTCGGCCAGCTCCCGCAGAGCCAGCTGCGCGATACGGGTCTTGAGGTCCCCGGAGTTCTTCAGGTGCGAGTACAGGCTCGCGACCTTGACGTCGAACCGCCGGGCGAGCGCGGACAGGGTGACCTGCTCGAAGCCGACCTCGTCGGCCAGCTCGGCGCCCGCACGCACCAGCCGCTCGGTCGTCAGACCTGCGCGAACCATCTGCTCTCCCCTCTCTGCCATAAGTGATTATGGAGATACCTAAAGCATTTAGGCAAATGAGGGCGCACTTTAACTGGTCGGTGGCCGTCGTCGTCGTGGTCCGTCAGGTGCCGAGCCGTGCGGCGGCGCGGACGAGCCGTTGCTCGATGTCCTCCAGGGCGCGCAGGACGGTGGCCTGTTCGTCGTCGCCGGTGTCGCCGACGGTGGCGTCCTCCAGCTGGCGCCAGAGGTGCTCGACCTCCTTGCGTAGGGCGTGGCTGGCGGTGGTGGCCTCGATGACGGAGGCGCGCTTGTCGTCGGCGCAGGGGGAGCGGCGGACGAAACCGGCGTGTTCGAGGCGCCGGATGGTGCGGGTCATGGTGGCGGCGTCGGAGTCGAGCAGCCGGACGAGGTCGACCTGTCGCTGTGGTCCGAGCTCCCACAGCTGCATCATCACCAGCTCCTGGCCAGGGTGCAGACCCACGCGGCGCAGGAGGTGCCCGGCGATCATGCGGTGGGTGCGGGCCACCCGGAAGATCGCGTGACTGATGGGTCCGCCAACGGCGGCCGCGGGCAGGGGGATGGCCCCGCTCGCCAGGGCCTGAGGGCACCCCTCACTGCTGGCTGCGGACTCCGTCATGGTCTGAACGCCCCTGTTCCCGTCGTGAATATTGCTCGAACAGGATACCTCTCACCGGGTGCCTGGCTACGGATCTCGGTGGGGCAGACCGGCGAATTCGCGCGAGTTTCCCCTCCTTGTGTCCCTCCTTGTGATGGTCGTCATGCCGGTTTGTGGAATGCTTCTCGGGCACTTTACTGTTCGGACAGGTAATTCGACCGGCATCCACCACCTGAAGGGCTTGAGCCATGACCACTGCATTCGAACCGATCGATCTGGGCGGCAAGCGCCTGGCCAACCGCATCGCGATGGCGCCCATGACCCGCAGCCGCGCCTACGGGGCCGGCGCGAGCCCGACGGATCTGATGGCCGCCTACTACGCACAGCGGGCCGGCGCCGGGCTGATCGTCACGGAGGGCATCCAGCCCTCGCCGGTCGGCCAGGGCTACCCCGACACCCCCGGCCTGCACTCCGCGGAGCAGATCGCGGCGTGGCGGCAGGTGACCGACGCGGTGCACCGCGAGGGCGGGGTGATCTTCGCGCAGCTGATGCACACCGGCCGGATCGGCCACCCGAGCCTGCTGCCGGAGGGCCTGGTGCCGGTGGCTCCGTCGCCGGTGCCGGCCCAGGGGCAGGTCTTCACCCATGAGGGACCGAAGGACTTCGTGACGCCGAAGGAGCTGACCGAGGCGGAGATCCGGCAGACCGTCGACGACTTCGCCGCCGCGGCCCGGGGCGCCGTCGAGGCCGGGTTCGACGGCGTGGAGATCCACGGCGCCAACGGCTACCTGGTCCACCAGTTCCTCGCGCCCAACACCAACCGGCGCACCGACGCCTGGGGCGGCGCCGCCGAGGGCCGGATCCGCTTCGCCGTCGAGGTGGTCACTGCCGTGGCCGAGGCGATCGGCAGCCACCGGGTGGGACTGCGGATCTCGCCCGGGAACCCGTACAACGACATCGCCGAGCCCGACCCGGCCGAGGTCTACCGGGCGCTGCTGGACCGACTCGCCGGCCTGGACCTGGCCTATCTGCACCTGATGGAGGGCCCGGACCGGGAGCTGACCCGGGAGCTGCGCAAGCGGTTCCCCGGCACCTTCGTTCTCAACCCCTTCACCCACCCGGCCGCCACCGGCCCCGAGGCGCTGGACCTGCTCGACGACGGCAGCGCGGACCTGATCGCCTACGGCGCGCTGTTCCTGGCCAACCCCGACCTGCCGGCCCGCCTCGCCGCCGGCGGCCCGTTCAACACGCCGGACACGGCCACGTTCTACGGCGGCGACCACCGCGGCTACACCGACTACCCCACCCTCACCGCCTGAGCGGCGGCCCCGCCCCCAGGGTCGCACGGTGAGACAGAACGTGCGGTTCCCCTCTCCGATCTCCAACCGGGAGTTCCCGATGTCCCAAGCAATCACCTACTCCGAGTACGGCGGGCCCGAGGTGCTCCGGCTGACCGAGGTCAGCCCGCCGGAGCCGGGCCCGGGCCAGGTCCGCATCAAGGTCAGGGCCGCCTCCGTGAACCCGATCGACATGAAGCTCCGGTCCGGCCTGATGGCCCGCATGGCCCCGGCCGACTTCCCCGTGATCCCCGGCCTCGACGCGTCCGGTGTCGTCGACGCCGTCGGCGAGGGCGCCGACGCGGCGGTCGGGGACGAGGTCCTCGGCGCCACCGTGGGCGGCGGCTACGGCGAGTACGCCCTGCTGGAGCGGCGGGCGGCCAAGCCCGGGGCCTTGTCCTGGGAGGTCGCCGCCTCGCTGGTCACCGTCGGCCTGACCGCCTCCCGCGTGCTGGGCCGGCTGGGCGTCCAGGCCGGCCGGACCCTGCTCGTCCATGGCGCCGCCGGCAGCGTCGGCGTCCTCGCGGTCCAGCTGGCCGCCGCCCGCGGGATCACCGTCATCGGCACCGCCGCCGAGCGCGACCTGGAGCGCGTCACCGGCTTCGGAGCCACCGCCGTCCGCTATGGCGACGGCTGGGCGGAGCGGGTGGCGGCCGCCGCCGCGGGCGGCGTGGACTTCGTGTTCGACGCCTCCGGTGCCGGCGTGCTCGCCGGCTCCGTCGCCCTGACCGGCGACGCGGACAAGGTCATCACCATCGCCGACATGGCCGCCGCGCAGCACGGCGTCCGGTTCAGCGCCGGCACCGCGGATCAGGGTGGAGCGGACCTGCCGGAGCTGGTGCGACTGGCCGCCGCCGGACAGCTCACCGTGCCGGTCTGGCGTACCTACCCGCTCGCCGAGGCCGCCCGGGCCCACGCCGACCTGGAGGCCCACCGCAACCAGGGCAAGGCCGTCCTGGTGCCCTGACCCGGACACCGCCGCCTCGCCCGACGGGACCGGGCGAGGCGGCGGTGTCCGGCCGCGACCGGTGCCGGCCATCGGCTCGGTCGGCGGCAACGCCGCCCGCACACGAACTGGCGTGCGTCCGCCACCCGCCTCGGCTCCGGCTCCGGCCTCGTCCTGGCCCACGGTGCCGGCAGCAGTACCGCCGGCGCCTACGGCCGGCCGCATCCTGGGCGGCCCTGCCGCCCGCCACAGCGTCGTCGAGCGCGTCACCGCCCTCGTCCTGACGGCCACCATGGCCCGGCCCGACGACCAGCAGGCCCTGACCACCTCGTACCGGTGTGGCCCGTCGGCCGGCGGACACCCACTTTTTTGTGCGTACTTGGCAGCGCCGCCCGGCCGGGAGAGGCTGTTTCACGAGGTCAGGGGCGAGGGCGACAGCGCGAGAGGAGGTGGGTGCGATGGTGTGCCAGGAAACTGACCCTGGGTCAGGAAGCCGCCTCGCGTTCGCGTTCGCGTTCGCGCAGCCGGTCCAGGTGCCCATGTCCCCAGTCGGACACAGGGCCCAGGGCCTCGGACAGATCGCGGCCGAGACCGGTCAGCGTGTACACCGTCTTCGGCGGCAGCACGTCGTACACCTCCCGGTGCACCAGCCCGTCCTCCGCCATCTCGCGCAGCGCCTGAGTGAGCACCTTCTCGCTCAACCCCGGCAGCCGGCGCCGTAGTTCGGCGGGCCGGTGCGGTCCGGACTCCAGCAGCCAGAGCAGGGACGTCTTCCACTTGCCGTCGATGACGGCGATCGCGGCGGTCACTCCGCAGACGTCCGGGTCCTGGGCGCGGCTGCGTGTCATTGGCGTCCTCATTCTTTTCCCACCAGGCCGTACGGCCACCTTGTCTGTCTCTACGGGGAGTTGAAACATGTCCACGTCCACGAATCTTCCTTCCGTCACCGTGCTCGGTCTCGGTCCGATGGGCCGCGCGCTGGCCGGCGCGTTCCTGAGGGCGGGGCTGCGGACCACGGTCTGGAACCGCACACCGGGCAGGGACCGGGAACTGATCGCGCAGGGCGCGGCCGGCGCCGCGACGGCGGAGGAGGCGGTGGCCGCCGGGGATCTGACGGTGGTCTGCGTGGTGAACTACGACGCGGCCGACGCCGTCCTGCGCCCCGACTCCGTCACCCGCGCGCTCAAGGGCCATACCGTCGTGAACCTGAGCGCCGACACCCCGGACCGGGCCCGGCGGACGGCCCGGTGGGCCGAGGAGCACGGCATCCGCTACCTGGACGGCGCGATCATGACCGCGGCCCCCAGCATCGGAACACCCGAAGCCGTCTTCCTGTACAGCGGACCGCGGGAGCTGTACGAGGAGTACCGGCCCGTGCTGGCGGCGCTGGGCGGCGGGCACACCCACCTCGGTGCGGAGATCGGGCGCGCCGCCACCTTCGACATCGCGCTGCTCGACCTCTTCTGGACGGCGATGGCGGGCTATGCGCACGCTGTGGCGATCGCCCGGGCCGAGGGGGTCACCGCCGGCGAACTCGCCCCCTTCGCGCAGGGCATCGGCGCGATCCTGCCCCCGCTCTTCGCCGAGTTCGCGCAGGACGCCGACGACGGCAGCTACTCCGGGGCGATCAATCCCCTCACCTCGGCCGCCTCGACCATGAGCCATGTCATCGGCCTCTCCGAAGCCCATGGCATCGACGCGGGCGTGATGCGCGCGGCGGAGGGCCTGGCCCGGCGCACCATCGGCCTCGGCCACGGCACCGACGGCTTCATCCGGGTCGCGGAGGTCCTGGGCCGGCGCTGAGCCGAACGGGCCCGGGCGTGCCGTGGACCTGGGCGTGCCGTGAACCCGGGCGTGCTGTGCAAGGGGCCGGCCCGCACACCGACCGGGCGGCGCCACGGCCGGCGGACCTGCGGGCCCGAGGTCGGCGGACCTGCGACTTGTGCCGGACGCGGCACGGTGCGACGCTTCGGTCCGCCGGCCGCGACCACGGCCGGCGGTGCCTGTGAGCACGCGTTTTCCCGGACGGGGCGAACGGATCTCGCGGGGCCGGCCGGGGACGGGAACGGGGAGTGGTGCGATGGAGCTGGAGCTGCGGCACCTGCGGGTGCTGTGCGCGATCGCCGACGCCGGCAGTGTGGGGCGCGCCGCGACACAGCTCGGCTACTCGCAGCCCGCCGTGAGCACCCAGCTGCGGCGCATCGAACGCCACCTGGGCGAGTCGCTCTTCGAACGCGGCACGAGCGGAGTACGGCCGACCCGCTACGGCGTCGAGGTCGTCGCCCAGGCCCGCGACGTGCTGGCCCGTGCCGACGCCATCGGCCACCGGCCGGCCGCCGCGCCGCCCCGCCGCAGTCTGCGCGTCGCGGCGACCAACTCGCCCATGCTGTCCGGGACGGTCTCCCGTATCCGCACCCGGCTGCCGGACCTGTCCGTCGCGGTCACCAGCGTCTACGCCTCCTCGCGGATCGTCGAGCTGCTGGAGGACGGCTCGGTGGACGCGGCCATCGCCGCCGACTATCCGGGCATGGAGCTGCGCCACTCCGACGCGGTGCGGCACCGCGGGATCGTCACGGAGCCGACGTTCGTCGCCCTGCCCTCCCGGCACCGGCTGCGGCAGTGCGCGCAGGTCCAGCTCGCCGATCTGGCCGAGGACGCGTGGTTCGTCACCCCGGACGACGGGGCCGGCTGGCCAGGTGTGTTCTACGACGCCTGTGCGGCGGCCGGCTTCACACCGGTCACCGTGCACGAGTTCCTCGGCGACCAGACCCAGCTGCAGAGCATGATCGCCGACGGCCTCGGGGTGTCCCTCGTCCAGCCGACGCTGCGGCCGATCCCGCACGTCGTGGTCAAGCCGCTGGTCGGCTCCCCGCTGTGGTGCCGTTATGTACTGGCCTGGCGGCCCGACACCGTGACCGGCGAGGTCATGGAGGCCCTCTCCCAGTCCGCCACGGCCGCCTATCGCGATCTCGTCGCCCAGGCACCCCACCTGCGCGCCTGGGCCTCGCGCACCTGGAGCGTCACCGGGGCCTAGTGGGGTCATTGGCGCACGGTCCATGGCGCACTGCCAATGGCGCATGGTCGACGGCGCACCGCGATGTCATGAGCGATCCATGATGTTATGAGCGGTCAATGCCATGTGCTATGTCACACGGCATTGTTGGGGCGGGTGGCTCGCTGAGACAGTGCCACACACGCCTCAACACCCCACCGAGGCGCATCCCTTCGTGGAGGAATCCAGATGCGCTATCGCTTCGCGCCGCCCAGACGCATGCCCGGCCGCACACACCGCCGTACGTCCGCACGCGTGGCCGGCGCCGCGGCCGTCTGCGTCACCCTGGCCGGGCTGCTGTCGACGCCCGCGCTGGCGGCGCCGCAGCCGCACACCGGTGCCGCCCCACAGTCCCGCGCGCAGGTGCCGGTGCCGTCGCCGGCCGGCGCGGCCAACGCCGTCACCGAGCGTCCCGCGAGCCAGGCCCGGCGGCTCAGTCCGGCCCAACTCCCGCCCCTGCGGCCGCTGTCACCCGCTCCGGCCCGCAAGGCCGCGAGGGCGGCCTCCTGTACGCCCGGCGACTTCGGCAGCCGCAGCGGCTCCGCCCTTGTCGCCTTCGTGAAGGCGTCGACGACGGACTGCGTCAACACCCTGTTCTCGGTGACCGGCCAGGACGCGCACAACGTCTTCGTCGAGGCCCAGATGCTCAGTGTGGCGGCCGCGTTCACGCGCACGGCCGGACAGTACCGCGGCGACGACTCCGGCGGCCTGGAACAGCTGGTCCTCTTCCTGCGGGCCGGCTACTACGCGCAGTTCAACCATCCCGGGGACGTGGGCACGTACGGCGCCCGGCTCACCAAGGCCGTCTCGGCCGGCCTGGACGCCTTCTTCGCCCGCTCGCACTCGAACGATGTGTCGGCGGTGAACGGCGACATCCTCGGCGAGACCGTCATCCTCACCGACAGCGCCGACCTCCAGGGCCGCTATCTTCCCGTCTACGAGCGGTTGTTGAGCGCCTACGACAGCTCGTACGACTCCGTGGACAGCATGGTCAGGGCGATCAACGACGTCTACACCCCGCTGTGGCGTGGCAATTGGAACCCCGACTACGTCAAGGCGGTCGTCGCGGACCCGTCGATCACCGACACCCTGCACGAGTTCGCCCTGGACCACACGGACCTGCTCGGCACCGGCAATGCCTTCCTGGACTCCAACGCGGGGATGAACCTGGCCCGTTACGTCGAACACCCGGAACTCCAGGCGACCGTGAAGCCGCTCGCCAAGGATCTGCTGGACCAGTCCGCGATCACCGGCCCGACGGCCGCGCTCTGGGTGGCCGTCGCCACGCAGGCGAACGCCTACGACGGCAGCGACTGCGCGTACTACGACGTCTGCGACCTGCCCGCCAAGCTGACCGCGGCCGCCCTGCCGATCACCCACTCCTGCGACGCGGACCACAGCATCCTCGCCCAGGACCTCACGGACGCCGACCTCGACGCGGTCTGCGCCAGCGTGCTGCACCAGGACGGCTACTTCCGCGGCCTGGTGAAGGCCGACGGCCCGATACCCGGCCAGTACGTCTCCGCCATCCAGCTCGTGGTCTTCGCGAGCCGCGCCGACTACCAGACCTACGCCGGCGCGATCTGGGGCGTGAGCACCGACAACGGCGGCATCACGCTCGACGGCAACCCGTCCGACCCGGACAACCACACCACGTCGATCATGTACCAGAAGGGCTCCGACGACGGCTTCACGGCCCGGATCTGGAACCTCAACCACGAGTACACGCACTTCCTCGACGGCCGCGACGACATGAAGGGCCCCTTCGACCAGCAGATCTCGGTGCCCGACGTGTGGTGGATCGAGGGCCTCGCGGAGTACGTGTCCTACGGCTACCGGAACATCGCCGACGACCAGGCGGTCCAGGAGGCGGCTCGGCACACGTACAAGCTGAGCACCCTCTTCGAGAACACCTACGACAACAGCGACACGATCCGCACCTACCCGTGGGGCTATCTCGCCGTGCGCTACATGGCCGAGAACCATCCCGACGACATCCAGAACATGCTCGCCCGCTTCCGCGTCGGGGACTACGCCGGCGGATACGCCGTCTACCACGACGGCATCGGCACCCGCTATGACGCCGACTTCGACCAGTGGCTCACGGCGTGTGCCGCGGGCTCCTGCGCCAAGCCCGCCAAGGCCTGAGCGCACGCCCCGCAGCACGACGGCCGCCGACCGGAGACCCCGGTCGGCGGCCGTCGTGCTGCGGGGCGGGACGCCGTCAGACCGCCGTCGTCGGGTACGTCGGGTACTCGACGCCCGACACATGCTGGACGACCCGGACGACCTGGCAGGAGTAGCCGAACTCGTTGTCGTACCAGAGGTAGAGGATCGCGTTGTCGCCGTCGACCTTGAGGGCGCCGGCGTCCACGATCGAGGCGTGGCGCGAGCCGATGAAGTCGCTGGAGACCGCGTCGGGCGCCGTGGTGAAGTCGATCTGGCGCTTGAGCGGGGAGGTCAGCGACACCTCGCGGAGGTAGTCGTGGACCTCCTCACGGGTGGTCTCGCGGGCCAGCTGCAGATTGAGGATGGCGATCGAGACGTCCGGCACGGGCACCCGGATCGAGCTGCCGCTGATCGGCGCCTTCAGGTCCGGCAGGGCCTTGGCGACCGCGGAAGCGGCACCCGTCTCGGTGATCACCATGTTCAGCGGCGCGGAGCGGCCGCGGCGCTCGGACTTGTGGTAGTTGTCGAGCAGGTTCTGGTCGTTGGTGAACGAGTGGACGGTCTCCACATGGCCGCGCAGCACACCGTACTCGTCGTCCATCGCCTTCAGCGGCGGGACGATCGCGTTGGTGGTGCAGGAGGCGCAGGACAGGATCTGCTCGTCCGGCTTGACAGTGTCGTGGTTGACGCCGTGCACGATGTTCGGGACGTCGCCCTTGCCCGGCGCGGTGAGGACGACCTTCTCGATACCGGGGCGCAGGTGCTTGGACAGGCCCTCGCGGTCGCGCCACTTGCCGGTGTTGTCGATGAGGATGGCGTCCCGGATGCCGTACTCGGTGTAGTCGACGGCGCTCGGGTCGTCGGCGTAGATCACCTTGATGGCATTGCCGTTGGCCACGATGGTGCTGTTGGCCTCGTCGACCGTGATCGTGCCCTGGAACTGCCCGTGGATGGAGTCGCGGCGCAGCAGCGAGGCGCGCTTGACGATGTCCTCGGCGCCGCCGCCGCGCACCACGATGGCCCGCAGCATCAGGCCGTTGCCGGAGCCGGCCTTCTCGATCAGCAGCCGGGCGACGAGCCGGCCGATGCGGCCGAAGCCGTACAGGACGACGTCGCGCGGCTCACGGCGCTCGATCTTGTTCGCGCCCGTCGCGCCGGCGACGGCCTCGGCGGTGAACTCCGCCACGCTCAGGCCGCGCTCGTCGGCCATGTAGGTGGTGACCAGCATGCCGAGGTCGATCTGGGAGGGCCCGAGGTCGAGCGTGGTCAGGGCCTCCAGGAACGGCATGGTCTCGGTGACGGACAGCTCGGCGCCGGCGATCTGCCGGGCGAAACGGTGCGTCTTGAGGATGCTGACCACCGACTTGTTCACCAAGGAGCGGCTGTGCAGCAGGACGGTCACGTCCCGCTCGCGGTGCAGCTTCCCGATGAGCGGGATCATCGACTCCGCGATCTCCTCGCGGATCTTCCAGTTGGTGAACGAGTCGTCGTTGACAGTCACGGATCCATCTTTCGAGCTAGGGAGCGCTCATATGCTAACCAGACTTCTCACGTGCTCCTTCAGGAGGGGTGGAGTAAGGGATTTGCACCCATTCCTTGACTGATTCCTGAATCAGGGTGGAAGTCCGTAAGAAACCCGAGTCGCGGATTGCACGTCTTACCTGGCGTGCCCAAGGTCAACAGAGTGAGCACCTCCTCCGTACCGCGGCCCGAATCGGCCGCCCCGTCCCGTCCCCTCCGACCCCCGGCCCTGCCCCGGATCGCCCGGCGCGGGTTCCCGGAGGGAGCGCTGGCAGCCCTCGCCCTGTTCGTGGCCGTGCGGCTCGCCGGGGTCCTGATGGTGATCGTCACGAACGCGGTGCGGGGTCATCCGCTGGTCAAGAGCTTCGCCCACTCCTGGGACTCCCGCTGGTACCTGCATATCGCCGCCCAGGGCTACGGCCACCGGATCTGGATCACCCCGCAGGGCGCCGTCCAGAGCGACTGGGCGTTCTTCCCGCTGTACCCCGGGCTCATCAGGGCGCTGTCCACCGTGCTGCCGTTCAGCCCCGGCCAGGCCGCCCTGCTCATCGCGTGGATCGCCGCGGGTGTGGCGGCGTACGGGGTCTACGTCATCGGTCATCACCTCTACGGCCGCGGGGTCGCCACCGCCCTGGTCGCGCTGTGGGCCGCCCTGCCGCACGCGGTCGAGCTGACCATCGCCTACACCGAGTCCCTCTTCGCCGCGCTCGCCATCTGGTCCCTGTACTTCGTACTCAAGCGCCGTTGGCTGTGGGCCGGCACGCTGGCCGCGCTGGCCGGGCTGTCCCGGCCGAGCGGATTCGCGATCGCCCTGGCCGTCTCCCTCGCCGCCGCCCACGAGGCGCTGCGGGAGCGCGGCCGGGTCCCGGTGAGCCTGTGGGCCGGCGCCGTGCTCGCCCCGCTGGGCTGGCTCGGCTATGTGCTCTGGGTCGGCGGGCAGACAGGCGACCTGCTCGGCGGCTATTTCAAGGTGCAGAGCGCCTGGGACTCGCGTTTCGACTTCGGTCTCGGCTCGGCGCGCTTCCTGAAGGCCCTGCTGCTGCACGGCGGGGGCGTCGTCTACCCGGCGGCCCTGGTGATAGTCGCGGCCGGCGTGCTGCTGTTCGCGCTGCTCTGCCTGGAACGCGCACCACTGGCCCTCGTCGTCTTCGCCGGCGTCCTGATCCTGCTCGTGGTCGGGGGCTCCGGTTCCTTCTCCTCCAAGCCGCGCTTCCTGCTGCCGGCCTTCCCCCTCCTCATCCCCATGGCCCGCGCCCTCACCCGGACCTGGCGCGTCCGGCCGGCCCATGTCGTGGTCATCTACACGGGTCTGACCGTCGTGTCCCTGCTGTTCGGCGCCTATGTGGCGGTGGTGGCCCGCTCCCCGCTGTGAGACATGCGGCCCAGCTCGTGGCCGGAGGTATGAGACTGGTGAAAGTTCAGAAAGTTCCAGAGGGCTTCAGAGGGCTCCCGAGAGCGGCGTCGGCGGCGAGCGCACGCCGATGCCGCGCGGCACGATCAGCCGAAATAGGTAAAATCTAGGCATTTGCCGAACATTCAGGCGGACGGTCGTCGAAGGCCTCCGCCGCGCCGGAAGTGATCGATGCCCCGCAAGCGCTCCACGGACGACGGCGACGAGCTGCTGGCCAGACTCGGTTCGCTCACCGCCCAGGCACGCGAGCGCGCGGAGCTGCAGCGCACCCAGGTCGAGCTGGCCATCGAGCTGCAGCGCGGCATGCTGCCCCGGGACCTGCCCACCGCCCCCGGAGTGCATCTCGCCGTCCGCTACACACCGGCCAACCTCGGTCTCAATGTGGGCGGCGACTGGTACGACGCGTTCACCCTGCCCGACGGGCGGATCGGGCTGTCCATCGGCGACGTACAGGGGCACAACATCGAGGCCGCGGCCTTCATGGGCCAGGTGCGGGTCGGACTGCGTGCCCTCGCCTCCGTGACCGGAGAGCCGGGGGAACTGCTCGGCCGCACCAACGACCTGCTGCTCGCGCTGGGCAGCGAGCTGTTCGCCACCTGCACGTTCATGCGTCTCGACCCGGCCACCGGGGTGCTGGAGAGCGCACGGGCCGGCCATATCCCGTTCGTGTGGGCCACGGCGGACGGCAAGTCCGGCGTCGTGGACGACGAGGGAGGGCCGCCGCTCGGCATCGACAAGGGCATGGAGTTCCCGGTGACCCGGCACCGGCTCGCCACGGGCGGGGTGTTCGTCCTGGTCACCGACGGAGTGGTGGAGGGCCCCTCGCTGAGCATCGAGGCCGGCCTCGACCAGGTGGTACGCCTCGCCGGGATCGCCGCCGTCGCCGGCCTGGAGGCCCATGCGCTGGCCGCCGCCGTGATCAAGGGCGCCGAGAGCGTCGGACACGAGGACGACGCGGCCGTCCTCGTCGTCGGCCTGGACAGCCCCGCACAGCACCCGTGACCGGGCCGGCCGACCCGACGGGCGCGGGCCTGCGGATCGGGCGGGGGCCGGCGCCGGCGACAGCCGGGCAGCCTGCCCCGGGTGACTCGTCCGGGTGATGCGCGAGGCGTTCGGGATTCAGCCATAGGGGCGGACGGCACCGGCCCTCGCCTCGCCGAGGCGGCGCGGCCCGTGTGAGATTGCTGCTGTGGTGGGTTTCGAGGATCTGCGCCGGCCGGGCGGCTACGCCGTCCAGGTACTGGCCGTCGCGGCCTGCTACTACGCCGCGGCCCGGCTCGGACTCCTGCGCGAACTCTCCGTCGAGAGCGCCGTCGTCACCCCCATCTGGCCGCCGACCGGCGTCGCCGTCGCCGCCCTGCTGATCCTCGGCCTGCGCTGCTGGCCCGGCATCACGATCGGCGCCTTCTTCGCGGTGCTCTACCTCACCACCCCCCACCTCGACGTGCTCGGCACCCTCGCCGCTCAGACCGCCGCACCGGTGGTCGCGGTGCTCCTGCTGCGCCGGGCCGGCTTCCACACCGACCTCGGCCGGCTGCGCGACGGCGTCGCCCTGGTGTTCCTGGGCGCGCTGGGCGCGATGCTGATCAGCTCGACCGCCGGCGTCGGCCTCCTCGTGCTCACCGGCAAGCTCGACGCGCACAGCTTCTGCCCCGTCTGGCTCGCCTGGTGGGTGGGCGACGCCATGGGCGTCCTGCTCGTCACCCCGCTGCTGCTGTTGCTGCACGGCGCGCGCCGGCCGCCGTCCCTGGCCCGCTGGAAGGAGGCGACCGCGCTCGCCGTCGTCGCCTGCACTCTGGTGCCGTTGGCCGTCTACAGCCCGCTCAGCCTCCTCTACCTCGTCTACCCGCTCCTGATCTGGGCCGCCCTGCGCTTCCAGCTCCTGGGCAGTGTGCTGTGCGCGCTGCTGACGTCCGTGCTGGCCTCCGTCGCCGCGACGGACGGCGTCGGGGCCTTCAGGGGCCTCAGCCGGATCGAGATCATGGCGAAGCTGCAGACGTTCAACGGCTCGATGGCGCTGACCGCGCTGCTGCTCTCCGCGCTGATCACCGAACAGCGCAACACCAGGCGCTCGGTGGAGAAGGCCTGTCAGGAACTGGTCGAGGTGCTGGAACACCTCACCGCGGGCGGCGCTCCACCGCCCCGACCGCAGCCGGGCACCGAAGGCACCGAAGGCACCGAAGGCACCGAAGGCGGCGAAGGCGGCGACGGCAGCGAAGAGTGGCGCTCGCCCACCGGGCCCCGATGACCCGGCGCGCTCCGCCGGGCGGCCGGGGTCCTGGCCGGTCCCGGCGTGTCGAACGGCCGGTCCGGGGCGCCGGGAGACCATGGGCGCAGCCCGCAGGAGCACGGTCCGAAGCGGAGGGACAGACGCGGCATGGAGCAGCGGACGGCGAGCACGACGGACGGGCGGACCGGGACGGCCGGGATCCGCTCCCGCCCCGTGGAGCGCCGCGACGCCACCGCCGCACGGACGCCGGACGCCGGCGACGCGCGCCGCCGTGTCCCGCGCACCGACCGGGTCCTGCGCGGCCCGGTTCGCCCGCCGCGACCCGGCCACCGCCGAGCTGCTCGTCGGCGCGGACGGCGTCGCCTCCGCGGTCCGCGGCGTGTTGTCGCCGCAGACCACCCCGACCGACACCGGCGTCCGGTTCGTCATCGGCCGCACCCCGCTGACCGACGAGTTCGCCGGCCTGTCCAAGGCCTATGGCTCGAAGATCGCGGGCGACGGCGTCAGCCTGCTGCTCGGCGCGATGCGCTTCCGTACCCCGCCGAAGCAAGCCGCCGGACAACTGGCCCCCGAAGTCACGCTGCCCGACATCGGCGACTACGTACGCTGGGCCATGATCCTTCCGTCGAACGGCTCGCTCGGCGCCCCGACCGCGCAGGAGGCCGTGCTGTCCAGGATGGAGGGCTGGCACCCGGAGCTGCGGGCGCTCATCGAGCAGGCCGACCCGGACAACAGCACCCTGCTGTCCATCCGGGTGGTCGAGCCCCGCGAGCGCTGGGCGCCCGGTCCGGTCACGCTGCTCGGAGACGCCATCCACGCCACCTCCCCGACCGGCGGCAACGGTGCGAACACCGCGCTGCGCGACGCCGACCTGCTGCGCCGCTGCCTGATCGGGGCCGTCGAGCGCCGCCAAGACCTCATCGGCGCGGTCGGCGACTACGAGCGGCAGATGTTCGAGTACGGCGGCGAGGCCGTGCGCCACAGCCTCGCCGCGCTACCCGCCTTCGTCCCGAACCCGGAACGACCCGAGCCGGCGTAGGTTCCGGCGTGTTCAGGCCGGCCTCCCTGCAGATGGTCGCCGGTCGGGGGAAGCCCCGTCCGGAGGGGCCCTCGGCGGCGAACCTGGTCGACAAGCGAGTCTCGACCGACCAGCAGTGACTGCCCGTTCCGCCAGCGCGTACGGCGCGGACAGGACCACACCCTGCGCGTCAGCGCCACGCCTGCGGTCCACCGCGCTCTCCTCGCCCACTGCCAGCCCCTCGACGGCACCCCATGAACCCGCGCGGCCGCCGATGCCCGTGTCTGTTCCGGTGCCTCAGGGCTCCGTGCCGGTGTGCTCGTCGATGCCGGCCCGTCTGCGGTAGGCCCGCACCAGTGCCACGGACGCCGGGCCGCGTGGCCGGCGGCCGGGGCGGATGTCCACGGCGAACGCCTTCGACTCCTGGATGTGGACGTTCGGATCCAGGGACAGATGCAGCAGTTCGTTGGCCGCGTCCCCGGTGCTGTAGCCGTTGGGGCCCCAGTGGTAGGGCAGCCCCACCTGGTGCAGCCGGCGCCCCTGCACCGTCAGCGGTGTCATCCGGTCCGTCACCAGGACCCGTGCCTCGATCACCGCGCGAGCGCTGACGATCGTCGCCCACCCGGTGTGCTCCAGGCCCCGCTCGGCCGCGAGTCCGGGGGACACCTCGCAGAAGAACTCCGGCTGCAGCTCGGCCAGATACGGCTGCCAGCGGGACATACCGCCGGCGGTGTGGTGCTCGGTCAGCCGGTAGGTGGTGGCCACGTACGGGAACACCTCCGCACCGGGCTCGTCACCGCTCGGCTGATAGCGGTTGTCGGGGAGCGAGGGCAGCAACTGCCGTACAGGATTGCGCTGTTGGTGGTAGAGGAGGTTCGGGAACGGCGAGTCCTGCGGCTCGTAGTGGGCCGGGAGCGGGCCGTCGGCGAGTCCGGTCGGCACATACAGCGCGGCCTTGCCGTCGGCCTGCATGATGAACGGGTCCGTGCCGGACAGTGCCGCCGGGCCGGTCGCGTCCTCGGGGGGCCGGTGATCGGGCGCCTTGTCCCTCTTGATGTCGGGGACGTCGTATCCGGACCACTCGCCCTTGTCCGGGTCCCACCACACCAGCGCCTTGCGCGTGCTCCACGGTCTGCCGCGCGGGTCGGCGGAGGCACGGTTGTACAGGATCCGGCGGTTGGCCGGCCACGCCCACGCCCACTCGGCCGCCACCCAGTCCTGCTCCCGGCCGGGCCTGCGGCGGGCGGCCTGGTTGACGCCGTCGGCGTAGACACCGCAGTAGATCCAGCAGCCGCAGGTGGTGGAGCCGTCGGGCTTCAGCTGCTCGTAGGAGGAGAGCGGGGCGCCCTCGGCGTCATGGCCGTTGATCTCGGCGAGCACGGCCTCCGCGTCCGGCTCGGCGAGCCCGCCCTTCGTCGGATAGTCCCAGGCCAGATCGAGCATGGGCCGGTCCATCTCATCGGTGGACCCCGCGAGCCTCTCCCGGACGAGCCGCCCCAGATGGTAGGTGAACCACAGGTCGCTGCGCGCGTCGCCGGGCGGCTCGACGGCCTGGTGGTGCCACTGCAGCAGCCGCTGGGTGTTGGTGAAACTGCCGTCCTTCTCGGTGTGCGCGGCGGCCGGCAGGAAGAACACCTCGGTGCGGATGTCCGCGCAGCGCAGCTCACCGGTCTCGATCTCGGGCCCGTCCTTCCACCATGTCGCCGACTCGATCAGCGAGAAGTCGCGCACCACCAGCCAGTCCAGGTTCGCCATCCCGAGCCGCATCACCTTGGCGTCGGCGTTGCCCACCGCCGGGTTCTCACCGAAGAGGACGTAGCCCTTGCAGACGCCGTCCAGCTGGGCCAGGGCCGTCTCGTACGCCGAGTGGGAGCCGGTCAGCCGGGGCAGATAGTCGAAGCAGAAGTCGTTGTCGGCCCGCGCCGCCGCACCCCAGTACGCCTTGAGCAGGCTGACCATGTACGCGCGCATGTTGCCCCAGTACCCCTTGGGGGCCGTCCCGGCCTCGACGAAGGCGGCCAGGTCCGGGTGCCGGCGGGCGTCCGGCATCGGGATGTAGCCCGGCAGCAGGTTGTACAGCGTCGGGATGTCCGTGGAGCCCTGGATGGAGGCGTGGCCGCGCAGGGCGAGGATGCCGCCGCCCGGCCGGCCGATGTTGCCGAGCAGGGTCTGCAGTACGGCCGCCGCGCGGATGTACTGCACACCCACCGTGTGCTGGGTCCAGCCGACCGCGTACGCGAACGCCGTCGTAGGGTCGCAGCCGGAGTTCTCCGTGACCAGCTCGCACACCTGCCGGAACAGGCCCCGCGGCACGCCGCAGACCTCCTCGACCAGCTCCGGTGTGTAGCGGGCGAAGTGCCGCTTCAGCACCTGGAGCACACAGCGCGGATGGGTCAGCGTCTCGTCCCGCGCAGGCGCGCCCGCGCCGCCCTCGTACTGCCAGCTGCCCGTGTCGTACGTGCGGTTGGCGGCATCGAGGCCGGAGAACACGCCACCCAGGTCCTCGGTGTCGTGGAAGTCCTCCCGCAGGATCAGCGGGGCGTTGGTGTACGCCACGACGTACTCACGGAAGTACTTGTCCTGCTCCAGGACGTAGTGGACGATCCCGCCGAGGAAGGCGATGTCCGTGCCCGCGCGCAGCGGCACATGGACGTCGGCCAGCGCGCTGGTGCGGGTGAACCGCGGGTCGACGTGGATCAGCTTCGCGCCCCGCGCCTTGGCCTCCATCACCCACTGGAACCCGACCGGATGGCACTCGGCCATGTTCGAGCCCTCGATGACGACGCAGTCCGCGTTCTGCAGGTCCTGCTGGAAGGTGGTCGCGCCGCCGCGTCCGAACGAGGTTCCCAGACCGGGAACGGTGGAGGAGTGTCAAACCCGCGCCTGGTTCTCGAGCTGGATCGCGCCGAGCGCGGTGAACAACTTCTTGATCAGGTAGTTCTCTTCGTTGTCGAGCGTGGCCCCGCCGAGACTGGCGATGCCGAGGGTGCGCCGGGTGCGGGTCTCGTCGACCGTCCACTGCCAGCCCGCACGGCGTGCCTCGATCACCCGGTCCGCGATCATGTCCATCGCCGTGCCGAGGTCCAGCGGCTCCCATTCGGTCGCGTACGGCCGCCTGTGGAGGACCTGGCGCTCGCGCGCGTCCCCGGTGGTCAGCTGCAGGCTCGCCGCGCCCTTGGGGCACAGCCGGCCGCGTGAGACGGGGGAGTCCGGGTCGCCCTCGATCTGGGTGACCCGCTCGTCCTGGACGTAGACGTTCTGACCGCAGCCCACCGCGCAGTACGGGCAGACCGATTTCACGACGCGGTCGGCGGTGGCCACCCGGGGGGTGAGCCGCTCGCTGTGCGCGCTCTTCGCCGCGGCACCCCGGCCCAGCGGATCGCTGCCGGTCAGCTGGCGGTAGACGGGCCAGGAGTCGATCCAGGTGCGTATGCCCACGGTCGCTCCTTCCACCCGGTCGCCTGGTCCGCCCGGTCCCTCGATCTTCCCGCACGGGTGCGGTCCCGGCATCTCTCGCCCCGGTGCGCCGCTCAGGGCCTAGGGCCTGTCCGGCGGATCAGGTCGCGGGAAAGTGACGGCGCCTCATCGGCGCAGGTGAGCGGGGGTCGGTGCGTCCAGCTGCAAGGCGGAGGAGGGAGTCGACGCGGAGCGTCGGCGACCGACGACAACGCCGCAGATGGGCGTGCCGACCCCCGCGTCCGCGACAGGATCCGCCGGACAGGCCCTAGCCCCCTCGGCTCTCGTCACCGGCCGGACGTCTCACTCCCGCCCGGACCCGCATCCGTCGCCGCCTCCGGAGTCGTGTCCAGCAGCCCGGCCACGAGCTGACGCGTGTACGCGGTGTCGAGTCCGGCCGGGCGGAAGAGGATGCGGTACATCAGAGGAGCGACGACGCGGTCCATGACCGTCTCGACGGCGGGTGCGCTCTCCCCGCGGCCGGCCGCGCGGGAGGCCATCTCGTCGAGGAACTGCCCGGCCCAGGCGGTGAGATCGGCCCGCAGGCCGCCGTGGTCCCGCGGCGCCGTGTCGGGGCGGAGCCGCTCCACCGCCACGTCGGACAGCAGTTTCTGCAGGTCGCCCCAGCGGCGGTAGATCGTCGACGGTGTGACCCCGGCGCGCTGTGCGACCAGCGGCACCGTCAGCGCGTCGCGACCCACCTCCGACATGAGTTCGCGGACGGCGGTGTGCACCGATGCCTGGACCATGCAGCCCTTGTCCGCCGAGCCGCTCCCGTCCTGGACCGTGGGCGACGTCACGGTCCACCGCGTCGACGAGGCGCCGCTGCCGCCCGAGACCGGAGCGTGGCTCCTGCCCGACGCCCGCCCCGAGGTGGTGACGGGCGAGTACTGGCTGCACCCGCACTTCGTCGACAGCGACGGCACCCTGCGCATCGACAGCCACAGCTTCGCGTTCGTCGTGGGCGGGCTGCGCGTCCTCGTCGACACCGGCGTCGGCAACGGCAAGCAGCGGGCCAACCCGGCCTGGCACGACCTGCGCACCCCGTATCTCGAACGCCTCACCGCCGCCGGCTTCTCCCCGGACTCCGTCGACCTGGTGATCCTCACCCATCTGCACGCCGACCACGTCGGCTGGAACACACGCGAGGAGAACGGCGCCTGGGTGCCCACCTTTCCCCACGCCCGCTACCTGACGGCGCGCGCCGAGCGGGACTTCTGGGCCGGGTACGACATGGACGAGGCACGCCGGCAGATGTTCCTCGACTCCGTGATTCCGGTCGAACAGGCGGGGCTGCTGGACCTCGTCGACGTCCCGGCCGAGGGCACCGAGACCGCCCCGGGCCTGCGCCTTGTGCCCACACCGGGGCACACCCCCGGCCATGTGGCGGTCGAGCTGACCAGCCGGGGCCGGCGCGCCCTGATCACCGGCG
This sequence comes from Streptomyces alanosinicus, assembly GCF_014650595.1. Lineage (GTDB taxonomy): Bacteria > Actinomycetota > Actinomycetes > Streptomycetales > Streptomycetaceae > Streptomyces > Streptomyces alanosinicus. Next base: position 290,008 of record NZ_BMVG01000008.1, on the reverse strand, counting down.
ACTGCATCCACCATCCGGTCCAGCTCGCCCACCCCGCCATCGGCGCCTGCGTCGACATCGATCCGCAGCGGTCGGCGGCCTCCCGTAGCGCGCTGCGCCGCTCGGTCGCCGACACGGACGCCCTCCTGCTCGGCACCCACTTCGCCCCGCCGACCGCCGGACACGTGATCACCCACGGGGACGCCTACCGGCTGCTGCCCGTGCCGGCGGACCTGAGCGCGCCCGCGGCCGGCTGAAGCACGGCGGCTCCGGCTGCACGGCGGCTCGCGGCTGCACGGCTGCACGGCGGCTCCCGGCTGTTCGGCGGCGCACGGCCGCTCGGTGTGGCCGGGGGCGGTCAGGTCTGCCGGGTGTGCATGGGATCGTGGGCGACCTCGTCCGGGCACCGTCGGCGCGATCCGCGCAGCTTCCGGTCGCGCCGCCAGTCGCATGCCGCGAGAGCCAGCGCCGCCACCATGCCGACGAGGGCGGCACCCAGCGCGGCGACGAGGGCGCCCCGGTAGTCCTGGCTCCTGCCGAGCACCAGGTAGAAAAGGCCGGGCAGGGCGGCCGTGCCGACCGCGGCGCCCAGCCGCTGGCCGGTCTGCAGTGCACCGCCCGCCGCGCCCGCCATGTGCACGGGTACCTCCCGCAGGGTCATGGTGATGTTGGGGGAGACCACGAAACCGCTGCCGATGCCGCCGAGGAACAGCACGGGGGCCGCGACCCAGGGGGCACTGCCGGGCGGGGCGAGACGCAGCAGCAGCGCCGTACCGCCCAGGCCGACGATCACAGCCGTGAGGCCGCACACGGTGAGCAGGCGGCCGAACCGCTCCACCAGCCGGCCGGCGACCACGGCCGCGATCGCCGAGCCCACCGCGAAGGGGGTCACGGCGAGACCGGAGCGGAGCGGGGAGAAGCCCAGGCCGTGCTGGAAGAAGAGCGCGAAGACCAGCCACACGCCACTGAACCCGATGAAGTACAGCGTGCCCACGCCGGCGCCCACCGCATAGCCGCGCGCGGTGCTGAACAGCCGGGGGTCGAGCAGCGGCTGGGCACCCCGGGCGACCAGCCGGCGCTGCCACCGGGCGAAGCCGGTGAGGACCGCGGCGCCCGCCGGGAACAGCCACCACAGCCGGCCAAGGCCTTCGGTGCCCGCCTGGACCAGCGGGAACATCAGCGCGAGGACGCCGAGGCCGAGCAGCAGGACGCCGGGCAGGTCCACGCTTCCCCGCCCGGAGCGCCGGGTGCTCGGCAGCAGACGGCGGCCGAGCAGGACGGCGAGAACGCCGATCGGGACATTGACGTAGAAGATCCACCGCCAGCCCTGGGCGCCGGAGGCGAGGGCGAGGATGACACCGCCGGTGAGGGGGCCGACGGCGGCGGACACACCGACGGTGGAGCCGAACAGGCCGAAGGCGCGGCCGCGTTCGGCGCCACGGAACAGCTGCTGGATGAGCGCGGAGTTCTGCGGCGCCATGAAGCCGGCCGCCAGCCCCTGGGCGAGCCGGGCCACCACCAGCAGCGTGATGTCCGGCGCCGCCCCGCAGGCCGCGCTGCACACGACGAAGCCGCTGAGGGCGAGCAGGAAGATACGACGCCGGTCCAGGGCGTCGCCGAGCCGCCCGGCGGTGACCAGGGCGAGGGCGAAGGTGAGCGCGTATCCGGACACCACCCACTGCACCTGCGCGGGCGAGGCGCGCAGATCCCGCTGAACCGTGGGCAGGGCGACCGCCACGATCGTCACGTCGAGCAGGCTCATGAAGCCGGCCACCAGGGTCACCCACAGGGCCCGCCACCGGCGCGGATCCGGTTCGTACCCCGTCTCCTGAGCGCCGGGCCGCACCCTGTCCGCCGCTGCCACCTGGGCTCCTCTCATCAGGCCGCACCTCACAGCCTGCTCCCGTGGCCTTCCGGGGGCAAAGGCGGACCCGGCGGACCGGGCGGACCGCCCATCGTCAAGACCCTCCCGGCCGAACTTTTCCCGCACGTCCGGCATCTCACCAGATGCAAGGCGAGTTACGGATTTCTCTACGAAGCGGGAGAACGCTCACCATGACGCACAAGAACCAGCACCAGCACCAGCACGAGATCCAGGGCCACACGCCTGGGACCGCCATATCGGCCCGGTCCGGCCGGCGGCGGCGCCTCGTCCGGGCCACGCTCGCCGCGAGCGCCGTCGCCGCGCTGGGGATCGCCGGCGCCGGGGTGGCACAGGCCGCCGGGACGGGGGCCGCGAAGGCCACGCCCACCTGTGCCGTCTCCGCGCTGAGCGCCTCGTTCGGCGAGGGCCTGGCCGGCGGCATGAACCATCAGGGCGTGGTGCTGAAACTGAAGAACACCGGCGCTCACACCTGCCTGCTGCGGGGCTACCCGGGCCTCGGCCTGCAGAACGCCTCGCACCGGACACTGCGCTCGACCACGCACTGGGGCGACACCTGGTACGCGAAGAGCCCGGCCAAGGCCACCCTGACGCTCGGCAAGGGCCAGAGTGTGGAGGCGGTCATCGCGTGGACGCACGCCAACACCGGCACCTCGGACGCCGTCCACGCCGCGTATCTGGAGGTCACCCCGCCCGCGGCCACCAGCCACAAGACGCTCAAATTCCCCGAGTGGGTCGACAACGGCGACCTCAGTGTGACCGTGCTCGCCCACCGGATCGACGTCACTCCCTGAACCGGCGGCCGCGCGCCGCACGGCGCGCCCGCTGAGGTACGACCGTGTACCGGGGATCCTCGGCGGAGACCACCCCGGCGTGAAACACGCCGAAGCGCAGCGCCGCCGAGCCGGTGAGCAGGGCGGCTGCGGCCGCCAGGGCAAGGCGTCGGTCCCGTCCGCCGGGCAGGGCGAGGGCCGCGCCGCCCGCCGTGAGCAGCTCGGCCGCCCGCAGCAACCGCCCTGGCCTGCCCTTCTCGAACGGCTCGGCGGCCAGGCCCATGCGCCGCCGCATCGTCCGGAAGGCACCCAGTTCCAGTACGGCTCCGAGCACGGCCAGCCGGCGCGCGGGCCCCGCCTGCGGGCTCGGTGCCGAGGCCAGGGCCAGACCGGACGCGGCGGTGGCGGCGGAGCCCGCGAACACGAACGGCAGTTCGCGGTAGCCCTCGTGCCAGGAGGGCACCGCCGTGTCCGAGAGGAGCACGGCGGTGTACGTCGCCACCGCCGGGCCGAGTGCGGCCGCCGCCGCCGTCGCGGCCGAGCCCAGCGTCCGGCAGCGGCCCGTCGCCTCGGTGGCCGCCGCGGTCAGTGCCAGCGGCGCGTAGCCCGCCAGCAGCCAGGAGCCCACGCTCATCGGGGAGGTGGGCTTGAGGACCCGGAGCATGTTCAGGAAGCGGGCCGGGCGGCCCAGGTCGTGCACGAGCGCGGCCAGCGAGAGCGAGACGGCCCCGGCCGCCCCGAGCTTCGCCGGCGCCGCCAGCCCCGGCCGGCCGGTGGCCTGCGCGCCGGCCGCCAGCAGCGAGGAGGCCCCGGCCAGACCGCCGAGATACAGATAGCCGGCGATGTCCAGCGCCCGCCACGTCGGACGCTTCAGCACGGGGCGGCCGTAGTACGAGGAGAACGCGGCGTCCGGCACCATCGGCTGCTCGCCCCGGCCGCGCCGACGCCGGCGGCGCCCCGCACCCGGTACGTCGTCGTGCCCCGCGTCCGCCGCGCTCATCGCGGCCCCCGTACGAAACCGCCCAGGGTGAGGGCGGCCAGACAGACCGCGGCCAGGGCCGCGTGCCGCCACATACCGGGCAGATCCCGGGTGGTGACCACCGGGTCCGGGGGCAGGCCGTAGACCTCCGGCTCGTCCAGCAGCAGGAAGAACGCCCCGGCGCCGCCCACCCCGTCGTCCGGGCTCTCGCCGTACAGCCGGGCCTCGGTCACACCGGCCGCGTGCAACTGCGTCACCCGGGCCCGGGCCCGCTCCCGCAGCTCCTCCAGCGGGCCGAACTGGATCGAGTCGGTCGGGCAGGACTTGGCGCAGGCCGGTTCCATGCCGACGCCGAGCCGGTCGTAGCACAGGGTGCACTTCCACACCCGGCCGTCGCCCTCGCGCTGGTCGATGACGCCGTACGGACAGGCGGGCACGCAGTAGCCGCAGCCGTTGCAGATGTCCTGCTGGACCACGACCGTGCCGAACTCGGTGCGGAACAACGCGCCGGTGGGGCACACGTCCAGGCACCCGGCGCGGGTGCAGTGCTTGCACACGTCGGAGGCCATCAGCCAGCGCAGTTCGGTGCGGCCGTCGGGGGCGATGGGGGAGATCCGCCCGGCGGACGCGGACGCGGACGCGGGGTCAGGACCGGGGCCGGGCGCCGCAGGAGCGGCGGGTGGGCCGGGGGAGGGTGTGCCGGTGCCGAGCCGGGCGGCGGCCGCGAACACGTCGACGTCGTCGTGCGCGGCACCGGGTTCCGGTCCGCCGAAGGTCCGGCGCTGCTCGACGAAGGCCACGTGCCGCCAGGTGTCGGCGCCGCGGCCCTGGGTGTTGTCGTAGGACATGCCGGTCAGTTCGAGCCCGTCCTCCGGGACGGCTTCCACTCCTTGCACGCCACCTCGCAGGCCTTGCAGCCGATGCACACCGAGGTGTCGGTGAAGAAGCCCGCCCGCGGCGGGGCGTCGGGGTAGCCGGCGGCACCGGCCACGTCCGGCTCGGGGCCGTACCGCGGATGTCCGAGGATCTCGTCGCCCTCCCGCGTCGCCGCACCTCCTGGTTCGGGCCGGGTGCACTCCTCGGTCACGAGGGTGGCACGGGTGCCCCCGCGCCGCGCGTGCGGGAGCTCCGAGCGTGGTGGCCGGATTACTTACGCTTGGTTGAACAGTCCAGACTGATAAATCTATGCTGAGTAATCATGGACACAGTTGCACTGGCCGCCGAACTGAGGCTGGCCATGGGACGGATCGTCCGTCGGCTGCGCCAGGCGCACGCGGTCGGCGATGTCACGCTCTCCGGCGTCTCGGTGCTGGTCCGGCTGGCCCGGACCGGTCCGGACTCGCCCGGCTCGCTCGCCGAGTCGGAACGCGTCCGGCCGCAGGCCATGGCCAGCACCCTCGCCGGACTCGAACAACGCGGCCTGGTGAGCCGGGCCCCCGACACGGCCGACGGCCGCCGGGCCATCGTCTCCCTCACCGACGAGGGCCGAAGCGTGCTGGAGCAGCGCCGCTCCGAGTCCGTGGGCCGCCTCGCCCACGCCCTGGCGGAGTTCACCCCGCAGGAGCGGCAGGCCCTGCACGACGTCCTGCCCCTGCTCGACCGACTGGCGGAACGGCTGTGACCGGCCCCGCACCCGCCGCGCACGGCCCCGCCGCCGGCATACGCGCCCGACTGCTCGCCCGCTCCGCCCGGCTGCGGGACACTCCCCCGGGCCCCGGCTACAAGTGGGTCGCCCTCTCCAACACCACACTCGGCGTCCTGATCGCCACCATGGACGCCTCCATCGTGATCATCTCGCTGCCGGCGATCTTCCGCGGAATCGGGCTCGACCCGCTCGCGGCCGGCAACATCGGCTATCTGCTGTGGATGATCCTCGGCTATCTGCTGGTCTCGGCCGTCCTCGTGGTCGTCCTCGGCCGGCTCGGCGACATGTTCGGCCGGGTCCGGATCTACAACCTCGGCTTCCTGGTCTTCGCCTGCGCCTCCGTCGCCCTGTCCCTCGACCCCTTCCGGGCGGGCGCCGGCGCCTTGTGGCTGATCCTGTGGCGCGTCGTGCAGGCCTTCGGCGGCTCCATGCTCACCGCCAACTCGGCCGCCATCCTCACCGACGCCTTCCCGGCCCGGCAGCGTGGCATGGCCCTCGGAATCAACCAGATCACCGCGCTCGCCGGGCAGTTCCTCGGCCTGCTGGCCGGCGGTCTGCTCGCCGCCGTCGACTGGCGGGCGGTGTTCTGGGTGAGCGTCCCGGTCAGCATCACCGGCACGATCTGGTCGTATCTGAGCCTGCGCGAGACCTCGGCCGGCGTGCGCGGCCGTATCGACTGGCTCGGCAACCTCACCTTCGCCACCGGCGCCGGCATCCTGCTCGCGGGCATCACCTACGGCATCCAGCCCTACGGCGGCCACCCCACCGGCTGGACCAGCCCCTGGGTGCTCACGGGCCTGATAGGCGGCGTCTTCCTGCTGCTGGTGTTCTGCGTCGTCGAGACGCGGGTCGCCGAGCCGATGTTCCGGCTGTCCCTGTTCACGGTGCGGGCCTTCGCCGCCGGTAACCTGGCCGCCCTGCTCACCGCGATCGCGCGCGGCGGACTGCAGTTCATGCTGATCATCTGGCTCCAGGGCATCTGGCTGCCGCTGCACGGCTACGACTTCGAGGACACCCCGCTGTGGGCCGGCATCTTCATGCTGCCGCTCACCCTCGGCTTCCTCGTCGCCGGGCCGCTCTCCGGCCATCTCTCCGACCGGTTCGGCGCCCGTGTCTTCTCCACCGCCGGACTGCTCCTCGTCGCCGCCTCCTTCCTCGGACTGCTGGCCCTGCCCGTGAACTTCGACTACGGCGTCTTCGCGGCCCTGCTGCTGCTCAACGGCCTGGGCCAGGGCATGTTCTCCTCGCCCAACACCTCCTCCATCATGGGCAGCGTCCCCGCCCGCTACCGGGGCGTGGCCTCCGGGATGCGCTCCACCTTCCAGAACTCGGGTACGGCCCTGTCCATCGGTGTCTTCTTCTCGCTGATGGTGTCCGGGCTCGCGAGCACCCTGCCGAAGACGCTCAGCAGCGGACTCCAGGCGCACGGTGTGCCCGCCGGCACCGCGCACGAGGCGGCCTCGCTGCCGCCGGTCAGCACGCTGTTCGCCACGTTCCTCGGGAACAACCCGATCGGCCATCTGCTCGGCGACGGCGGCACCCTGGACCGTCTGACCGCCGCCCAGCGCGCCACCCTGACCGGCCACACCTTCTTCCCGGAACTGGTCTCCGGGCCCTTCCACCACGGCCTGACCATCGTCTTCAGCGTGGCCGCCGGCATGGCCCTGGTCTCCGCGCTCGCCTCCGCCCTGCGCGGCGGCCACGAACGCGCCGACGACGACACGTCCGAGCAAGGGCAGCACCCCGGCACGGAAGGACAGCCGGCATGGCGCACAGCTCGCTCCTCGTGACGGGAGTCCAGCGCTCCCTCGTGGTACACCCCGAAGTCAGCCCGCGCAAAAGGACGTTCGCCGCGCTCGGGATGTGCGGTCACTGCTCGCGGCGCCGGCGTACGACGTGTCGTACGGCGAAGGCCGCGAGCAGTGCGGCGGCGGTGACGAGGACGTACAACTGATAGCGCGAGACCTCGGCGTAGACGGCCTGGATGTGGGTGCCGACCACATAGGCCAGGGTCGTCCAGAGGCCGACCCACAGGGCCGCGCCGAGCGCGTTGAAGGCGAGGAAACGGCGCCAGCGCATGCCGGTGGTGCCGGCGATGATGCCGTTGGCCTGGCGGAGCCCCTCGATGAACCGGGCCACGGTCACGATCTTGCCGCCGTGCCGGCCGAAGAACTCCTCGGCGGCCGCGAACCGCTTCGGCGTCAGGAAGACGAACCGCCCCCAGCGGTGCACGGCGGCCCGTCCGCCGACCCGGCCGATCAGATAGCCGATGTTGTCCCCGACGACGGCCGCGGTGAACGCGATCAGCGCCACGGCCACGACGTTCAGCCGCCCCGCGCCCGCGTACACCCCAGCGGCCAGCAGGATCGTCTCGCCGGGCGCGGGCACCCCGAAGTCCTCCACCAGGACCACAGCCCCCACGGCCCAGTAGCCGTAGTGGCCGAGCAGGGGGGCCAGATGCGCCAGCGGACCCGGAAGCGGAGGGGCGGCCATGCCTCCACGGTACGTCGCCGCGATCAGCGGGCGGCCGGTGCCCGGCGGCCGCGCCTCAGCGCCGGCCGGCGGTGTCCTGGTCGCGGACGACCGGGCCCGGGACGTCGTCCGCCGCGCCCGGAGCCGCGCGTCGGGACAGCCGGCCGGTCAGCCGCAGCGCGAGCGGCTCGGTGTAACGGGCCGTCAGCGGGCCGAGGACGACGAGGATCAGCACATACGCCGTGGCCAGCGGACCGAGGTCGGAGCCGATCCCGGCGGTGACGGCGAGACCGGCGATGACGATGGAGAACTCGCCGCGCGCGACCAGGGTGCCGCCGGCCCGCCAGCGGCCCTGGGCCGAGATGCCGGCGCGCCGGGCCGCCCAGTGACCGGTCGCGATCTTGGTGAGGGCCGTCACGACGGCGAGGGCCAGCGCGGGCAGCAGCACCGGCGGGATGCTCGCCGGGTCGGTGTGCAGCCCGAAGAAGACGAAGAACACGGCCGCGAACAGGTCCCGCAGCGGCGCAAGGAGGTGGTGGGCGCCCTCGGCGACCTCTCCGGACAGCGCGATGCCGACGAGGAACGCGCCGACGGCCGCCGAGACCTGGAGTTGCTGCGCGACTCCGGCGACCACCAGCGTCAGACCGAGCACCACCAGCAGCAGCTTCTCGGGGTCGTCGGTGGAGACGAAGCGGGAGATGTGCCGGCCGTAACGCACGGCGAGCAGCAGGACCAGGCCCGCCGCGCCGAGCGCGATGCCCAGGGTGACACTGCCGGCGGCGAACCCGGTGCCGGCCAGCAGCGCCGTGACGACCGGCAGATAGACCGCCATGGACAGGTCCTCCAGCACCAGGATGCTGAGGATCACCGGAGTCTCCCGGTTGCCGATCCGGCCGAGGTCGCCGAGCACCTTGGCGATCACCCCGGACGAGGAGACCCAGGTGATGCCCGCGAGGACGACGGCGGCGATCGGACCCCAGCCCAGCAGCAGGGCCGTCGCGGCGCCGGGCAGGGCGTTGAGGGTCATGTCGACGAGCCCGGCCGGGTACTGGGTCTTGAGATGGGAGACGAGGTCACCGGCTGTGTACTCCAGACCCAGCATGAGCAGCAGCAGGATCACACCGATCTCGGCGCCGATCGCCACGAACTCCTCGCTGGCGCCGAGCGGCAGCAGCCCGCCCTCGCCGAAGGCCAGCCCGGCCAGCAGATACAGCGGGATCGGCGAGAAGCGGAGGCGGGCGGCGAGCCGGCCGAGCAGCCCGAGGCCCAGGATGATGGCGCCGAACTCGATCAGGAAGACGGCGGAGGAGTGCATGCGATCACTCCCGGCCGAGTATGGAGGCGGCCGCGTCGACGCCCTCGCGGGTGCCGATCACGATCAACGTGTCCCCGCCGGCCAGCCGGAAGTCGGGGCCGGGGGAGGGGATCGCCTCGGCGCGCCGCAGGACGGCCACGATCGACACCCCGGTCTCGGTGCGCATCCGGGTGTCGCCGAGCAGCCGGCCGTTCCAGTACGACGCCGCGGCCAGCGCGATCCGTTCGGCGACCAGGCCCAGTTCCGTCGTGGACAGCAGGCTGGGGCTGTGGTGCGTCGGCTGTAGCGTGCCGGCGAGGGCCTCGGCCTCCTGGCCGGACAGCCGGACCGACAGCGCACAGGCGTCGGGATCCGTGCCCTGATAGGCGCTCAGCGTCCTCGACCCGTCCCGGTGGGCGACCACCGACAGTCTGTGCTGCTCGCGGGTCGTCAGGTCGTACCGGACACCGATGCCCGGCAACGGCGTCCGACTCGTGCGTACGGCGCCCATGGCCGCCCCCTGCCCCGCTTGAATATTTCTTGGTGAAGTGATTACCCGGAGCTTACCTTGGCGGTGTGCGGTCGCCGGCGGCGGTCCCGGGTGGGCAGGGGGTGGGGGAAATGGGGGAGCGAGTGGGGTGTCACCCCTGGCGGACGGCGTCCTCGTCGTCGCCGGGGAGCGCCTGGCATGCGTGACACAGTTCATGGTCGCCGTCGCGCGTGATCACGGTGCCCCAGCCGAGGCACACCTCGCAGTCGCGGGCGAGCCCCAGATCGGGGCGGGGAGGCAGGAGAGGGCTGCGGTGGGCTCCGTGTGCCATGAGGGTGCTGGCTCCTTGGAGGTCGCGGAGGAGACATGAAAGGCGTCGTCCTGGGTGATGACAACGCTGTCTAGGTGCCCTTAATTATGTCCGACATGTCCCGTCTGTCTGTGACGCACGTCACTCCACCCCCGCTTCTCTGCCAGGACTCCCGGCTGGGCTCCCCGCCGGTTCACCCGAGCCGGCCCAGCCTGGCCTCCCGCCACAGGTCCACGCCGCCGTCGGTCGCGTACGTGTCGATCTCGGCCAGTTCCTCGGCCGTGAAGTCGAGGTTCTCCAGCGCGGCCACGTTCTGCTCCAGCTGTTCGATGCGGGAGGCGCCGATGACGAGCGACGTCACCCGCTCGTCGCGCAGCGCCCAGGCGAGCGCCAGCTGTGCGAGGGTCTGTCCGCGCCGGGCCGCGATGTCGTTCAGGGAGCGCAGCCGGTACAGCATGTCGTCCGTCAGCCAGGAGGCGTCGAGCGATGTGCCCTGGGCCGCCCGCGAGTCCTTTGGCACCCCGTCGAGGTAACGGCCCGTCAGCATCCCCTGGGCGAGCGCCGTGAAGCCGATGACTCCGAAGCCCTCCTCCTCGGCCGCGTCCAGCAGGCCGTCCGTCTCGATCCAGCGATTGAGCATGCTGTACGACGGCTGGTGGATCAGCAGCGGAGTGCCCAGCTCGCGCAGGATCGCGGCCGCCTGCCGGGTGCGCTCGGCGTCGTAGGAGGAGATGCCGACGTAGAGCGCCTTGCCCTGGCGTACGGCGGTGTCCAGTGCGCCCATCGTCTCCTCCAGCGGCGTGGTCGCGTCCAGCCGGTGGGAGTAGAAGATGTCCACGTAGTCCAGGCCCGTCCGGCGCAGCGACTGGTCCAGCGAGGCCAGCACGTACTTGCGCGAGCCGCCGCCCTGGCCGTAGGGGCCGGGCCACATGTCCCAGCCGGCCTTGGTGGAGATCACCAGCTCGTCCCGGTACGGCGCGAGGTCCCGCTTCAGCAGCCGGCCGAAGTTCGACTCGGCCGCGCCGTACGGCGGGCCGTAGTTGTTGGCCAGGTCGTGGTGGGTGATCCCGAGGTCGAAGGCGCGCAGGGCGATCTCGCGCTGGGTCTCGAAGGGGCGGTCGTCGCCGAAGTTGTGCCAGTAGCCCAGGGACAGGAGGGGCAGGTCCAGCCCCGAGCGGCCGGTGCGCCGGTAACGCATGGTGCCGTCGTAGCGTGCGGGGTCCGCGACGTGGGTCATCGGGTCTTCTCCGGATGGTGCTGTAGGGGTCGCCCCTCCGTGTGCGGACGGGCTCGTCCACCCTGCGCCGCCGCGCCACGCAAGTCCAACCGCCGCCCCGGATGGGATTGAGCGGCGCCGTTTCTGAATCGGACGCGGCCGTGCCGGGTCGCCACCTGCGGTTGTTCGATCCTACGAACTTCACGCGAGCCGGGTTACCGTCCCGCTCGGTCTTTGATAGGAAACTTTCCTACCAGTGCCGGAACGGACCAACTCCCCACCCTCCGCCTCGACTTGGAGTCCCAGTGGTGTACGCAGACCGCGAACCCGCCCCCACCCGTGTCTCCCGCCGGACCGTCGTCGCCGTGCTCGGCGCCGCCGTCGCCTCCGGCGCGCTGTTCGGAACCCAGCGCGCCCTCGCGTCGCCCGCGCACGCGGCCGCGTCGGGCCTCGACGACCCGGCGAAGAAGGAGATCGCCATGGAACTGGTGTCGAGCGCGGAGAACTCCTCGCTCGACTGGAAGGCCCAGTACAAGTACATCGAGGACATCGGCGACGGCCGCGGCTACACCGCCGGCATCATCGGCTTCTGCTCCGGCACCGGCGACATGCTCGACCTCGTCCAGCTCTACGCCGACCGCAAGCCCGGCAACGTCCTCGCCACGTACCTGCCCGCCCTGCGCAAGGTCAACGGCAGCGACTCGCACGCCGGCCTCGACCCGAACTTCCCCAAGGACTGGCGCACGGCGGCCAAGGACTCCGTCTTCCAGCAGTGCCAGAACGACGAGCGTGACCGGGTCTACTTCAACCCCGCGGTCGCCCAGGGCAAGACGGACGGCCTGCGCACCCTCGGCCAGTTCTGCTACTACGACGCCATCGTCATGCACGGCGACGGCGACGACCCCACCAGCTTCCGCAACATCCGGGGACGCGCCCTGCGCAGCGCCAAGCCCCCGGCGCAGGGCGGCAACGAGACGACGTACCTCAACGCCTTCCTCGACGCCCGGGTGTGGGCCATGAAGCAGGAGGAGGCACACAGCGACACCAGCCGCGTCGACACCGAGCAGCGGGTCTTCCTGCGCAAGGGCAACCTCGACCTGAACACCCCGCTCGACTGGAAGACGTACGGGGACAGTTACCACATCGGCTGACCGGCCCGCCGGGCGGCAAGCCCGCGGCGGGCCGTCGGGCGCGGTTCCCGGGACACCGGGCGCGCCCCGGCGGCCTGCCGCGATGTCCACGTCCGCCAGGACGGTGACCGCTGCCGGGTGGACCACCGGGCGGGGCACACTCGCGTGTCAGGGCCCTGACGAGGGAAGATGGGCGGGGAGCGATCGATCACCCCGACATCGATCATCTGAGGCGGAGGACGGATCATGCCGCACGAGCGAGCGGGCCGGCCGGCCGGTCCCGAGGACCTTGTCGACGTGGCCCGGCTGGTCACGGCGTACTACGCAGCGCACCCGGACCCGGCCGACCCCGCCCAGCGGGTGACGTTCGGCACCTCCGGACACCGGGGTTCGTCGCTGGCCGGCGCCTTCAACGAGGACCACATCGCCGCCACCAGCCAGGCCATCTGCGAGTACCGCACGGCTCAGGGCACCGACGGCCCCCTCTTCCTCGGCGCCGACACCCACGCGCTGTCCGAGCCGGCGAAGGTCACCGCGCTGGAGGTGTTCGCGGCCAACGGCGTGCGGGTGCTCGTCGACAGCGCGGACGGCTACACCCCCACCCCCGCCGTCTCGCACGCGATCCTCACCCACAACCGCGGCCGTACCTCCGGCCTCGCCGACGGTGTCGTCGTCACTCCCTCCCACAACCCGCCCGCCGACGGCGGCTTCAAGTACAACCCGCCGAGCGGCGGACCGGCCGCCTCCGACGCCACCTCCTGGATCCAGGACCGGGCCAACGAGGTCATCACGGGCGGTCTGAAGGACGTACGCCGGATGTCCTACGCCCGGGCACTCGGCGCGGAGACGACCGGACGGTACGACTTCCTCGGCGGCTACGTCGGCGATCTGCCCAGCGTGCTCGACCTGGACGCCGTCCGCGCGGCCGGCGTGCGCATCGGCGCCGACCCGCTCGGCGGCGCGTCCGTCGCCTACTGGGGGCGCATCGCCGAACAGCACGGCCTCGACCTCACCGTGGTCAACCCGCACACCGATCCCACCTGGCGGTTCATGACGCTGGACTGGGACGGCCAGATCCGCATGGACTGCTCGTCGCCGTACGCCATGGCCTCCCTCATCGAGCAGAGCGACCGGTTCCGCATCGCCACCGGCAACGACGCCGACGCCGACCGGCACGGCATCGTCACCCCGGACGCCGGCCTGATGAACCCCAACCACTACCTCGCGGTCGCCGTCTCCTACCTCTACCGGCACCGCGACCAGTGGCCCGCCGGCACCGGCATCGGCAAGACGCTGGTCTCCTCGACGATGATCGACCGGGTCGCGGCCGACCTCGGCCGTCGACTCGTCGAGGTTCCGGTCGGGTTCAAGTGGTTCGTGGACGGACTGGCCGGCGGCACGCTGGGGTTCGGCGGCGAGGAGTCGGCCGGCGCGTCCTTCCTGCGCCGCGACGGCTCGGTGTGGACCACCGACAAGGACGGCATCCTGCTGGCCCTGCTCGCCTCCGAGATCACGGCCGTCACGGACCGGACGCCGTCGGAGCACTACGCCGGCCTGACCGCCCGCTTCGGCAGGCCCGCCTACGCCCGCATCGACGCGCCCGCGACGCGCGAACAGAAGGCCCTGCTCGGCAAGCTGTCCCCGGCGCAGGTCACCGCCGGCACGCTGGCGGGTGAGGCCGTCACGGCCGTCCTCACCGAGGCGCCCGGAAACGGCGCCGCCATCGGCGGCATCAAGGTCACCACGGAGAACGCCTGGTTCGCGGCCCGCCCCTCGGGCACCGAGGACGTCTACAAGGTCTACGCCGAGTCCTTCCTCGGCGCCGGCCATCTCGCCCGGGTGCAGGAGGAGGCCCAGGCCGTGGTGCTGGGCGCGCTCGGCGGCTGAGACGAGCTGTGGCGGCCTGCGGTATCGCGCCCCGCAGGCCGCCGCCGGCTTCAGCCTCGGGTGTGCCCGCGCTCCAGCCGGGCGAGGACCGCCTGGGCCATGGCTTGCTCCCCCCTGGCGTTGGGGTGCGCCGGGGCCGCGGGCGCGACCGGCTGCAGGGGCTCGATCCAGCGGTCCGCGGGCGCCTTGCACATGTCGTGGCCGACCGTGGGGCCGTAGGTGTCGACGTAGTCCGCCCGGTTGAGGCCGGCCACCAGGCGCAGCATCAGATTGAGCCGCTTCTCGGTGTCGCGCAGATACGCGAAGTCCTTCTGCGCGAAGGGGACTTGGGGGAAGCAGCCGCTGCCGTCGTCGGGCAGCAGGTCCGGGTAGCCGACGACGACCACGCGCGCGTGCGGCGCCCGCGCGTGCACGGCCCGCAGCACCCGGTCGACCTTCGGCGCGGTCCGTACGATCGCGAGGGTGAGCCGGTCGTAGCCGGACGCCGTGTAGGAGCGCTCGCAGGGGTTGCCGGTCGGGTCCTGGGCGGCGAGGTGCGCGCAGGTGCTGATGATCGGGCCGAAGCCGACGTCGTTGCCGCCGATCTGGACGGTCACCAGATCGGTGTCGCGCCCCACGGCGTCGAGCTGGGGCTTGTTGCTGCCCTGCGGCTGCCACATCTCGGCGGTCTTCGCCCCGGAGCAGCTGACGTCCGTGAACGCGCTCACCTGCCGCTGGGTCGCCACCAGCGTGGGGTAATTGTGGTCGGAGCGCGCGCAATAGGCGTCCACCTGGCCCGGGATGCCGGGGCCCGAGGTGTAGGAGTCGCCGAGGGCCACGTAGCGGATGGCGCGGCCGTGTCCGGCGGGCTGTGCGGCGGCCGGGGTCGTGCCGGCCGCGACGAGGGCGCAGCCGCCCAGCGCCGCCCCCACCGCGGCGGCTCGCCGCCGTCCTCTCGCGCCGCCCGCCGGACGCGTGTCGTTCCTCATGAGCCCTCCCCCTGAGACCGGATACATCGCGCGATGCCGGCACCGGGTGCCCCACGCGCGTTCGACTGGGTCTGTATACCGTCCGGTAGGTCTCGTGGACCAGAAGCGGGAAGCAACGAGTTCAGGGCGCCCCTTACGACGACCGGGTGACGCGGCGAGCATCCGGGCCGAGGACGGCTCCGCACGGCGTGCGGGACATGCCGGTCTGCGGGGCGCGCACGGTGGCGCCGGGCGGGGTGCGGGGTCCGATCCGGCGCCGATTATCAGGCCAACCGGTGTTCCGCGCTACACCATCCGGTGGCTTATGGCCGCCACAGTGTTATTCGAGTCGCCGATTTCCTGATCAATCCACTATCGAGCCCTTGGGACTGACCAGCCGTCATAGAGCTCTGACCCAAGTCGAGGAGAGTGGAAAGAATGACGAGACCGCCGCGACGGCGATCCGTTCTGGCGTCGGCCGCCACTGCCGCAGCACTCGCCGCAGCCACGCTGGCGAGCGCGGGAGCGGCCTATGCCCAGGACCACACCACCCCACAGCCCTATCCCAACAGACCGGCTTACCCGCAGCACCAGGTAAAGCCCATGTCTCCGGTGAAGCCCGAGTACCCGCACCGTCCGGTGCGGCCCGAGTATCCGGTTCATCCTGAGAAGCCTTTCATTCCCCAGAAGCCGGAGTATCCGGTTCATCCGGTGAAGCCGGTTGTTCCGGTCAGGCCGGAGTACCCGGCTCGTCCGGTGAAGCCGGAGTTTCCGGTTCATCCGGTGAAGCCCGCTGTTCCGGTCAGGCCGGAATACCCGGCTCGTCCGGTGAAGCCCGAGCTTCCGATCCATCCGGTGAAGCCCGCTGTTCCCGTGCGGCCGCAGTACCCGGCTCGTCCGGTGAAGCCCGAGCTTCCTCAGCATCCCGCGAAGCCGGTGCTTCCGGAGAAGCCTGTCTATCCGCAGCGCCCGGTGAAGCCCGCACTTCCGCAGCGGCCTGTGAAGCCCGAGCTTCCTCAGCACCCCGTGAAGCCGGCGCTTCCGCAGCGTCCGGTCAGGCCCGAGTATCCGGTGAAGCCCGTTCTGCCGGTGAAGCCTGAGCTGCCGCAGCGGCCTGTGAAGCCGCAGCTTCCCCAGCGTCCGGTGAAGCCGGTGCTTCCGGAGAAGCCTGTTTATCCGCAGCGTCCGGTGAAGCCTGAGCTTCCGCAGCGCCCGGTCAAGCCCGCGTATCCGGTGCTTCCGGCGAAGCCTGAGCTGCCGCAGCGGCCTGTGAAGCCGCAGCTTCCCCAGCGTCCGGTGAGGCCCACGCTTCCGGAGAGGCCTGCTTATCCGCAGCGGCCTGTGAAGCCTGAGCTGCCTCAGCGTCCGGTGAAGCCTGCGCTTCCGGTGAAGCCGCAGCTTCCGCAGCGGCCTGTGAAGCCTGAGCTGCCGCAGCGTCCGGTGAAGCCGCAGATGCCGCAGCGTCCGGTGAAGCCTGCGCTTCCGGCGAAGCCCGAGCTGCCGCAGCGTCCGGTGAAGCCGCAGATGCCTCAGCGTCCGGTGAAGCCTGCGCTTCCGGTGAAGCCGCAGCTTCCGCAGCGGCCTGTGAAGCCTGAGCTGCCGCAGCGTCCGGTGAAGCCGCAGATGCCTCAGCGTCCGGTGAAGCCTGCCCTTCCGGCGAAGCCCGAGCTTCCGCAGCGTCCGGTGAAGCCGCAGATGCCTCAGCGTCCGGTGAAGCCTGCGCTTCCGGTGAAGCCCGAGCTTCCCCAGCGCCCGGCGAAGCCCGCACTTCCGCAGCGGCCTGTGAAGCCCGAGCTTCCCCAGCGGCCGATGAAGCCCGCTGTTCCGGTCAGGCCCGAGCTGCCGCAGCGTCCCGTGAAGCCGCGGATGCCGCAGCACCCGGTGCGGCCGGAGATCCCGCAGCACCCGGTGCGGCCGGAAATGCCGCAGCACCCGGAGATGCCGCAGCACCCCGGGAAGCCGTCGAGGCCGCACGGGGGGCCGGAGCGGGGGCATGGTCAGGACGAAGACTGAACGTCGGTGACGACGGCCGGGTGAGATAACCCGGCATATCCGTGAGAGAACGCTGGGCCGCCCCGCACCGGGCGGCCCAGCGGCGCGTCAGGGGCCCGTCCCGGTGATCGCCCTGGGCGCCGGCGGCCCCTCGTCCGGCCGGAAACGGGCAGTTGGCCGAGAACAGGCCCCGTTCACAAGCGGTGGGCCGTACTCCGGCGAAGGCGAGGCGTCTCGTCCCCGCCATTACCCTGGCTGCCGTACCGCCCGCCCGGCACGCCCGTCCCGCCCCTCTCGTCGCCCGCCTCCGGGGTGCACAGATGTGAGCCACGAGAGGCCGTCACAGGTAACTCACGAGTTCTTCACAGGGCGATCACTTTCGGCCGTTCGGTGTGCCTGGCCGCTCCGGCGGGGCAGACGCCGTGGCGATCCGGTGCCTAGCCTCCCGGGCCATGCGATCACCTCTGCTGAGACGTCTCGGTCTCACCGCCGTCCTGGCCTTCGTCCTCGCCGTCTTCGGATTCGCCCCCGGCGCCGGCGCGGCCGATGCCGCGCCGGCCGCCCTGACCTTCGCCACCGACAGCGCGACCACCACGCCCGGTGGCACCGTGAAGCTGTCGATGACGATCACGAACAACAAGACCTACGACATCTGGTTCGTGTACCAGACCATCGATCCGACCTGGCTGACCACGCAGCGCCCGGACCTGAAGTACAGCTTCACGGGGTGCAGCCTGGCCGGCGTCTCCGGTGACACCTCCTGCTCCGGCACCGGCCCGAGCAACCTCGGCGGCAACTACGGCGCCACCATCCCGCCCGGTCAGAGCCGTACCGTCACGCTGACCCTGAAGGTCGCCGCCGACTCCGGCTGCAACGGCAACATCGGCTTCTACTCGTACTACTACGCCGAGTTCGGCGACAGCACCAACACCAGCGCCGGGCCCGTCTACACGCCCGAGACGCGCGTGCTCTGCGCCTGACGGACGCCCCGGTTCCGCGGCCTCGGGGACGGGATCCGGCCTCCCCGCCCGACGTCCCGTGCGGCACGGACCCCGACTGTCCCGCCCGGCGGACCCATGTGGTCCGCCGGTGCGTCGTACCAGGGCCGTAACGGCGGAACGGAGTCGTCCGTTCGGCGCGATCCCCTCGTCCCGGTGACGGCGAAACCGCTTCCGGGGTTGCCCCCGTGAGCCGTTGGATACGTGTGATTTTCCGTCAGGTTTCGCAACTCGACCACAAAAGCTACACAGGGCCATCACCATGTGACGCGACGGATGCGTCGACGACCGGCTTCTGAGGGGGATGCAGGCGTCGCGCAAGGGGGTGCGTCCGCTCCACGGAGCCGTGCTCACCCCTGCCCGGGGAGGGGACTTCACCGCATGAAGCGGACCATCCGCACCACCGCGCTGACCGTCGGCGCGCTGACCGCCGCGCTCGGCCTCCAGGCCGGCCCGGCGCACGCCGACACCGCCGCACCGCGTATCGACCTCAGAGTGCTGGTGGTGAGCGACGGCGGCCCGGCCACCGATGCCATCGCCGCCGAACTCGACGCCGCCGGAACGCCGTACACCAAGGTCGACCTCACCAGCGCCACCCGGCCGGCCGTCGATGCCGGCTTCCTCGCCGACACGGTGGACGGCCGGCCGCGCGCCAGGTTCCAGGCCGTCGTGCTGCCCGACGACAACCCGTTCGCGGCCGGCAGCCCCGAGATGGCCGCGCTCGCCGCCTATGAGCAGACCTATGCGATCCCGCAGGTCGACGCCTACACCTACGCCCGCCCCCAGGCCGGCCTGCAGGTCCCCACGTCCGGCGGCTACGCGGGAAGCATCGACGGCGTACAGGCCCAGGTGACCGCGGCCGGCAAGGCCGGGCCCTTCGGCTACCTCGCCGGCGCCGTGCCCTTCGAGGACAACTCGCCTTCGGTGGGCGAGAGTTACGCCTACCTGTCGACACCCGCGCCCGGCGCCGACTTCACGCCGTACGTCCAGGCCCCCATCCCCGGCAGCTCCCGGCAGGGCTCGCTGGTCGGCGAGTACCGGCACGACGGGCGGCGCGAACTGGTCGTCACCTTCGTCTACAACCAGTACCAGCAGCAGTTCCGGCTGCTCGCACGCGGCCTCGTGGAGTGGATGACCGGCGGCGTCCGCCTCGGCGCCTCCCGCAACTACTTCGCCGTGCACGTGGACGACGTCTTCGCCGCCGACGACCGCTGGGACACCCAGCTCAACTGCACGCCCGGTGACGTCGACTGCACGGGCGGCGCCGGTACGCCGCACCCGATCCGGATGACCGCGGCCGACGTCGACTACGCCACCGCCTGGCAGAGCAGCCGTCACTTCACCTTCGACCTCGTCTACAACGGCGCGGGCAGCGCCGACCAGCGCGAGGACAACAACGGCGTCGACCAGCTCGCCGACAAGCTCATCGCCGACCGCGACCGGTTCCGCTGGATCAACCACACCTATACGCACGCCTTCCTCGGCTGCGAGCAGAACACCACCGTGGTGCCGTGGACGTGCGAGACCGACGCCGACGGCAGCACCAAGTGGGTCAGCCGGTCCACCATCGACAACGAGATCGCCGTCAACCGCGTGTGGGGCCAGGTGGCCGGACTCCCGCTGGACACCCATGAGTTGGTCACGGGCGAGCACTCCGGGCTGCGCATCCTGCCGCAGCAGCCCGCGGACAACCCCAACCTGGCGCCCGCCCTGCGCGACAACGGGGTCCAGTGGCTCGCCGCGGACAACTCCCGCGACCCCGAACAGCGACAGGTCGGACCGGCCGCCACGGTCTCCCGCTACCCGATGAACGTCTTCTACAACGCGGGCAGGGCCTCCGAAGAGGTCGACGAGTACAACTGGCTCTACACCGGCCGCGCCCAGGGCGGCAGCGGCATCTGCGAGGACAACCCCTCGACGACCACGTGCCTGACCGCTCCGCTGGACACCAGCACCGGGTACCACGACTACATCACGCCGCTGGAGACCCGTATCGCCCTCGGACATGTGCTCTCGGGCGACCCCAAGCCGCACTTCATCCACCAGTCCAACCTCACCGAGGACCGCATCGCCTACCCGGTCCTCGACGGCGTGATCGACGGCTACGACGCCCTGTTCAACGACAACACCCCGCTGGTGAACCTGCGGATGAAGGACATCGGCACCGAACTGCGGCGCCGCGCCGCCTGGACGAGAGCCGTGGCCGCCGGGCAGGTCACCGCCTACCGCATCGGGGACACGGTGACCGTCCAGGCGCCGAACGGCACCGATGTCACCGCGACCCTGCCCACCGGAACCACCCTGGGCGGCACCGCCTTCGGCACGCCCTACGCGGGCGAGATGTCCGGCTGGACGGCCTCCTCCGGCAACGCGCTCACCTTCGCCCTGCCGGACTCCTCGTCCGCCCCGGCCGCCGGCGCCGGCACCACCCGGGCGGCCACCGCCCCGGCCCCGCACACCAGGATCCCGGCCGGAGTGACCGAACAGGTCCCGTACACCCCGGGCGGCTGACCGGCGCACCACAGGAGGGGTCCGTCCGCCGTCGCGGCCGCACGGACCCCGGGTCCCGGCCGCCCGCCGGCGGCCCGAGCCCGCACGACCACCCCACACCTCGGCCGTGGAGCCCCATCGATGCACGTTCAGCACGGCGTCCGCCGCCCCGGCGCGGCGCACGTCACCCTGCTCACCGAAGGCACCTACCCGCACAGTCACGGCGGCGTCAGCGTCTGGTGCGACCAGCTCGTCCAGGGCATGCCCGACCTCGACTTCGAGATCCTCGCCGTCACCGGCACCGGACACGAACCCGTCGTATGGGACCTGCCCGCCCACGTCCGCCAGGTGCTCTCCGTACCCATGTGGGGGGAGCCGCCCGCGGGCCGTTCCCCCCGGGGCCGCGCCCTGCGCCGCCTCGCCGCCGCCTACGAACGCTTTCTCACCGCGCTGCTCGACCCGCACGCCGAGGACCAGTTCGCCCCCGGGCTGTACACGATGGCCCAGGCGGCCGCCGAGGGCACCCTGAGCCCGTTCCTGCGCGGCGACCGCGCCATCGCCATCCTGGCCGCGGTCTGGAACCGGCCCGGTCTCGCCGTCCGCGAGGCCCGGCCCACCCTGCACGACGCGGTCACCGCCACCGCGCTGCTCGAACACGCCCTGCGCCCGCTCGCCGCACCACCGCCCCGGCACGGTGTGGCGCACGCGGTCAGCGGCGGCGTCGCCGTGCTGCCCGGGCTCGCCGGACTGGCCCGCCATGACGTCCCGCTGCTGCTCACCGAGCACGGTGTCTATCTGCGCGAGCGCTATCTCGGCTATCGCACCGCCCCCTACCGCTGGCCGGTGAAGGCCCTCGTCCTCGGCTTCTTCCGGCTGCTCGCCGAGGAGAGCTACCGCCGCGCCGCCCTGATCACCCCGGGCAACCGCTACAACCGGCTGTGGGAGGAGCAGGGCGGCGCCGATCCGCGAGCCATCCGCACCGTCTACAACGGCGTCGATCCCACCGCCTTCCCGCCGGCCGGGCCCGAGCCCGGGACACCGACGCTCAGCTGGGCGGGCCGGGTGGACCCGATCAAGGACCTGGAGACCCTGATACGCGCCTTCGCCCTGGTCCGGGCCGAGATATCCGAGGCCCGGCTGCGGCTCTTCGGCGGCACACCGCGCGGCGGAGAGCCGTACCGGGAGCGCTGCGAGGCACTGGCGGCCGAGCTGGGGCACGCGGACGCCGTCACCTTCGAAGGCCGGGTCGACGACATCAAGGACGCGTACGCGGCCGGGAGCGTGGTGATGCTCTCCAGCATCAGCGAAGGCTTCCCGTTCACCCTCATCGAGGCCATGTCCTGCGGCCGGGCCACCGTCTCCACCGATGTCGGCGGGGTGCGCGAGGCCGTCGGGGACACCGGGCTCGTCGTCCCGCCGCGCGACCCCGCCAGGATGGCCGCGGCGGCGCTGGAACTGCTCGGCGACGCCGAACGCCGTGGTGCGATGGGGGAGGCGGCCCGGCTGCGGGTGATCGAGCAGTTCACCCTGCGCCGGACCATCGACACCTTCCGCTCGGTCTACCTCGAACTGCCCTCGCGGGCCCGGCCGCCGACGGCACCCGCGCAGCCGGCCGGTGCCGGGAGCCTGGCCGGATGAGCGGACCCATGGCCCTCGAACCGGGCGGCACCGAACGGGACACGCTCGCCCTGCGGCTCGCCGTCCCGCCCGCCCGCGCCCACGACGACGGCACGCCCGCGCGGGACGCCGTCAGCCGGCTCGCCGCCGGCCTCGCCGACCGCATCGGCCCCGCCGTCCACCCCTACGAGGTGGCCGCCCTGCTGGAGTCGGAAGGTCTGACGGCGGACCGGATCAGGGAACAGTACGGCCACCCCGACCTGTTCTCCCTCGCTGCCGCCCTCTACGCGCACGTGCCCCGTACCTTCCCCGAACCACCGGCCGTGGCCGACCCCTGGCGTCCCGACCCGGTGCGCTGTCTGCTGCGCGGGGTGCTCTTCGCCCTGCCGGGACTGGCCTATCTGCTCACCGCACCCCTGTGGCACCCCGGCGGGCACACCGCCGCACTGATCGTCGCCGGGCTGCTCTCCTGGGCGTGGGGCCAGGCACTCGGCCACCGTGCCCACGTACGGCTGGCGACCGGTCGCCGTGAGGCGGCCCGCACCCTGCTGACCGGCGCACCCCTGGGCGCGGCGTTCGCCACGGCCGCCGCCGCCCCGGCGGCCGGCCACGCCCCGGTGCTCGCGGCGGCGGCCGCCCAGTCGCTCTATCTCGCGGCGGCGGGGGTGCTGTTGGTGCTGGCCCGGGAACGGCTGCTGCTCGCCGCGCTCACCCCGCTCCTCGCGGGCGCCGCCGCCCTGCCCTGGCTCGATCCCGGCACCCCGCTGCGCCTCGTACCACCACTGCTGGCACTCTGCGCCACGCTCGCCGGCACCGCCCACACCCTGCGCGGCGCCCTCGCGGCCCCCGCCGCCGTCGGCGGCCGGCGGCCGGCGCTGCGGTCCTCCCTGCCGTACGGTCTGTTCGGGCTGGCCGCGGGCCTGCTCGTGCTGCTCGACGGCAGACGCGAGCCCTACGCCGTGATCGTGCTGACCGTCAGCATGGGCCCCGCCGAATGGCTGCTCCACCGCTACCGGGGCCTGTCCGTCGCCGCCCTGCGCGCCACCGCCACACCCGCCGGGTTCCGGCTGCGCTCGGCCGCCGTCCTCGGCCTGTGCCTGCTCGGCTATCTCCTCCCGCTGCTGCTCGCCGCCCGCCTCACCGGCGCCGCACCGGACACCCTGCTCCCGCTCGCGGCCACGCTGTGGACCGCGCTGCTGCTCCAGGCGTTCGGCGAGGCCTGGCCGCCGGCCGCGATCTGTCTGACCGCGGCGGGCCTCGCCGGCGCGGTCTCCCTGCTGCGCCTGCCACCGGGCCCGGTCGCACTGCCGCTGTCCTGCGGCGCCGCGGCCCTGTGCCTCGCGGTCTGCGCGCTACGGCTGCTCGGCCGCCCCGCCCGGCACGCCTGACTCGACCGACTCACCGGAAGGAACGACCAGTTGACCTCCGCACCGCTCGCCGCCGTCACCGGGGCCGAGGGATTCATCGGCTCCCATCTCACCGAGGCCCTCGTGGCCTCGGGGCACCGGGTCAGAGCCATGGCCCAGTACAACTCCTTCTCCTCCTACGGCTGGCTGGAGACCCTCGCCCCGGACGTCCTCGACCAGGTGGAGATCGTCCTGGGCGACGTCCGCGACCCCGGCTCGGTCCGCGGCCTGCTCGACGGCGCCGACGTGGCCTACCACCTGGCCGCGCTGATCGCGATCCCGTACTCCTACCAGGCTCCGCACAGCTATGTGGAGACCAACGTCACCGGCACCCTCAACGTGCTCGAAGCCGTGCGGGCGCTCGGCACACCCCGGCTCGTGCACACCTCCACCAGCGAGACCTACGGCACCGCGCGGACCGTGCCGATCACCGAGGACCACCCCGTCAACACCCAGTCGCCGTACGCCGCTTCGAAGGCCGGCGGGGACCGGCTGGCCGACAGCTACCACGCGAGCTTCGGCACCCCGGTGGTCACCCTCCGGCCGTTCAACACCTTCGGGCCGCGCCAGTCGATGCGCGCCGTCATCCCGACCGTGATCGGCCAGATCGCGGCGGGGGAGCGCACCATCACCCTCGGCGATCTGCGCCCCACCCGCGACTTCACCTTCGTCAAGGACACCGCGCGGGCGTTCCTCGCGGTGGGCACAGCGCCCGCCGGACAGGTCCTCGGCCACACCTTCAACGCCGGTACCGGCGGCGAGATCTCGGTCGGCGACCTGGTCGCGCTGATCGGCAAGGTCATGGACACCGCCCTCGACGTCCGCGCGGACCGGGCCCGCATCCGGCCCGCGAACTCCGAGGTGATGCGGCTCGTCGCCGACGCCTCCCGGCTCACCGCCGCCACCGGCTGGCAGCCCGCCCACACCCTGGAGCAGGGCCTCGCGCACACCGTGGAGTTCTTCCGCGACCCGGCCCACCTCGCCCGCTACAAGACCGGCATCTACAACATCTGACCCGTCCGGCACATCACGTCTTCTTCGAAGGAGAAGCACCATGCACGCAGTGATCCTGGCGGGAGGCAAGGGCGTCCGGCTGCGGCCGTACACCACCGCGCTGCCCAAGCCGCTGGTCCCCATCGGCGACCAGCACGCCATCCTGGAGATCGTGCTGCGCCAGCTGTCGGCGGCCGGTTTCACCCGCTGCACCCTCGCGATCGGCCACCTCGGCGAGATCATCCGGGCCTTCGTCGGCGACGGCTCCCAGTGGGGCATGGCGGTCGACTACGCCACCGAGGACAGCCCGCTCGGCACCATGGGCCCGCTGCTCCAGCTCAGAGACCGGCTGCCCGAGACGTTCCTCGTGATGAACGGCGACGTCCTCACCGACCTCGACTTCGCCGACGTACTGCGCCGGCACCGGGCGTCCCGCGCCCCGCTGACCATCGCCACCTACGTCCGCGAGGTGCACATCGACTTCGGCGTCCTGACCACCGACGCCAGCAAGGTCGTCGCGTTCATCGAGAAGCCCAGCATGGACTACCGCGTCTCCATGGGCGTCTACGGCCTCAGCCGGGCCACCCTCGACGGCTACACGGCCGGTCTGCCGCTCGGCTTCGACGAACTCGTCGTGGACCTGCTGCACCGTCAGAACGCACCGCACACCTACGAGTTCGAGGGCTACTGGCTGGACATCGGCCGCCCCGACGACTACGACCGGGCCAACGCCGAGTTCACCAGCCGCAAGTCCCTGCTCCTCAAGGGGGTCTGAGGACCGTATGCGCATTCTCGTCCTCGGCGGCACCGGATATCTGGGCCGCCATGTGGCCGCGCGGCTGCGCGCCCTGCCGGGCGCGCTGATCCTCACCGCCGGACGTTCGCCCGCCGCCGAGTTCGGGGCCGACCTCGCCGCCGACCCGGCCGAGCGGCTCGCCGGGACGCTGGCGGCGGCGGCGCCCGACGCCGTCGTCAACTGCGCGGGCGCGACCGGCGGTGACCCGGTGACACTGGCCGAGGTCAACGCACGCGGCCCCGCCGTGCTGTGCGCCGCACTGCGCGAGGCCGCTCCCGCCGCGCGTCTGGTGCACCTGGGCTCGGCCGCCGAGTACGGGCCGGGCGTCCCCGGCACCCCGGTCCCCGAGTCGGCGCCCGCCTGCCCGGTCACCCTCTACGGCGCCACCAAGCTCGCCGGCACCGTCGCGATCGGCGCCTCGGCCCCGGACGGGGTGGTGCTGCGCGTCGGCAACCCGGTGGGCCCCGGTGCGCCCCCGGCGAGCCTGCCCGGCCGGCTGGCCGCGCTGCTGCGCTCGGCCGGCCAGGACCCGGAGGCGGTGCTGCGGCTCGGAGACCTGTCCGCCCACCGCGACTTCGTCGACGTACGCGATGTCGCCCAGGCGGTCGCCCTCGCCGTCATCACCCCCGGACTGCTGCCGCCCGTTCTCAACATCGGCGCCGGAAAGGCCGTGACCGTACGGGAGTTGGCGCACGGACTGGCTGGACGGGCGGGATTTCGGGGGCGGTGGGCGGAGAGCGTGGGCGGCTCCGCGCGCTCCGGCCCGGTCTCCTGGCAGTGCTCGGACATCTCCGCCGCCCAGCGGGCCCTCGGCTGGCGCCCGGCCCACACCCTCGACGACGCGCTCACTGCGCTGTGGTCGGCGACCGCGGAGCGCGTGCCATGAGCCTGCTCATCCCGCTGTATGTACACCCGGCCGAGGACCCCGGCGCCTGGCACCGGCTGATCACGGCGGCCGCCCGTACCCGCGCGGTCGTCCTCAACCCGGCCAGCGGACCCGGCACCGCCCCGGACCCCGCGTTCACCGCGGCCGCCCGGGCCCTGCACACCGCCGGGGCCCGGCTGCTCGGGTACGTCGACACGGACTACGGCGTCCGGGACCGGGCCGGCATCACCGAGGACCTGCGCCGGTACCAGGCCTGGTACCGGACCGACGGCTGCTTCCTGGACCGGGTGACCGCCACCCCGCAGGGCCTGCCGGCCTGCCGCCGGCTGGTCCGCGAGGCACGGCGGCTGGGCGCGGCCACGGTCGTACTCAACCCGGGCGTCCACCCGGCGCCCGGGTACGCCCGCCTCGCCGATCTGACCGTCACCTTCGAGGGCCACTGGTCCACGTACGTGCGCGCGTTCACCCGGCCGGCCTGGACGGGCCGGCATCCGCCCGACCGGTTCTGCCATCTCGTCTACGGCGTCCCCGAGGCCCTCGTCCCGCTCGCCGTACGCACCGCGCACGAGCGCGGCGCGGCGGTGTGCGGCCCGGTGACGCGCGAACCACCCAATCCCTGGGCCGAGTTGACCCCGGCACTGGCCGAGCCGGACGGCTGACCGGCGCGATCCATGTGCGAAGCTGCGGAGATCATCCGTTCGCATCGCACAGGAGAGGCCCCGGCATGGCCATCATCCACCGCACCACGCTCAAGCCCACGAAGCTGGAGCTGCTCACCGACTGGCTGCCCACCCGGCCCTGGTACCGCGGCGGCCCCGGCGCCCCCGTGCTGACCAAGTCCGGCGGCTTCCGGCTCGACGACCCCGACGGCGAGGTCGGCATCGAGTTCATGGTGGCCACCGACACCTCCACCCCCGAACCGACCGCCTACCTCGTCCCGTTGACGTACCGCGGCGCACCGCTGCCGGGCGCGGAGCACGCCCTCGTCGGCACGACGGAGCACGGAGTGCTCGGCAAGCGCTGGGCCTACGACGGCTGTCACGACCCGGTACTGGTCGCCGCGTTGCTGTCGCTGATCGAGGGCCGGGCCCAGGCGCAGGCCCAGAGCATCGACAACACGCCCGACCCCGAGGTGGTCCGCTCCTACACCGGCGCGCCCTTCCCCGCCGACGGCTTCGTCCCCGCGCCGGCCGACGACCGGGAGGGCACCCGGCTCCCCGCACCGCATGGCACGGTCCTCCATGTCCACCGCGTCCTGCACCCCGTCGCCGAGCACCCGCCGGCCCGCCCCGAGGGGACGAACGGCCATGTGGCACGCGGCTGGCAGGACCCGCAGGGCAACCCGCTGACGGCGCTCCTCGTGACGCTGCGGACCAGCTGACCGGCCGACCGGCTGACCCGCACGGTCACAGAACCCGCCTCGCCTGCTGGCATGGACGGGTCAAATCTGGCACTCTCTCGACAGCCCGGCAGCGCCGCGTCCTGACCCCGTGAGGACGCGGCGCACCGCCCGGCACAGCGATCGCGCAAGCCCCACCCCGGCCGCCCCGGTGTACCCCGACCGGCCCGCGGCCATCGAGCAGGCCGGGAATCCCGGCCGCCGCAAAGGAGAAGCGTGTGAGATCGACTCCCCACAAGGCCCTCGGTGCCGGCGCCCTCGCCGTCGCCGCGACGGCCGCCCTCGTACTCCCCGCAGCGCCCGCCACGGCCCGCCCGGCCACGGCACCCGCCGCCTGCACTCCGGCACAGGTCGTCGGCAACGGCGGCTTCGAGAACGGGACATCGCCCTGGACGACGTCCTCCGCCAACGTCATCACCAGCCGCTCGGGGCAGACCGCCCACGGCGGCAGCTCCTACGCCTGGCTGGACGGAGTCGGCAGCACCCACACCGACACCCTGAGCCAGAGCGTCACCGTCCCCGCCGGGTGCGACACGGCCACCCTCACCTTCTGGCTGCACATCGACACCACGGAGACGACCTCGTCCCTCGCGTACGACAAGCTCACGGCCAGGATCGGCAGCACGACACTGGCCACCTACTCGAACCTGGACAAGAACACCGGGTACATGCGGAAGACGATCGACGTGTCGGCGTACGCGGGGCAGACCGTCACTCTCTCCTTCACCGGTACCGAGGACTCCAGCCTGCGGACGAGCTTCGTGCTCGACGACATCGCACTCGACACCTCCGGCGGTACCACGCCCCCGCCGGGCGATGACACCCGCACCCCGGCCGCGCCCTCGTACACCGTGAACCTCAGCAGTGACACCAGCGGCACCGAATGGACCGGGCACGAGAGCGTCACCTTCACCAACGCCTCCGCCACCGCGCTGAACGAGGTCTACCTCAGGCTGTGGGACAACTACCACGGCACCTGCGACGCCATGCCGATCCGCGTCAGCGCCGTCACGGGAGGCACGGCCGAATCGCCCACCGTGGCGTGCACCGCGCTCAAGGTCGACCTGCCGGCCCCGCTCGCCCAGGGCCAGAGCGCCACCATCGGCTTCGACCTCGGCATCACCGTGCCCAGCGGCGCCGACCGCTTCGGCCACGACGGCGACTACAGCTTCATCGGCAACGCCCTGCCCGTCCTCGCGGTCCGCGACAGCGCCGGCTGGCACCTGGACCCGTACACGGACAACGGCGAGGCCTTCTACTCCCTGGCCGCCGACTTCAAGGTGACCCTCGACCACCCCAGCGGCCTGCTGGTCCCGGCCACCGGCACGTCCACCGACACCCCCGGCGCCGGCGGCCGTACGGTGACGACGGCGACGGCGTCGAAGGTGCGTGACTTCGCCTGGGCCGCCGGACCCTTCACCAAGATCTCCGGGACCTCCGCGGCCGGAGTCCCGGTGAACGTCTACTCCGTCTCGGGGATCAGCTCCGCCAGCGCCCAGTCCATGCTCTCCACCGCCAAGACCGCCGTGGACGCCCACGCCTCCCGCTTCGGCGCCTACCCCTACGGCGAACTGGACGCCGTGATCGACGACAACTACTGGTTCGGCGGCATGGAGTACCCCGGCTTCGTCCTGGACGTGGTCAGCACCACCGCCCTCACCCATGAGACCGGCCACCAGTGGTGGTACGGCATCGTCGGCGACGACGAGTACAACAGCCCCTGGCTGGACGAGGCGTTCACCGACTACGCCACCGACCTCGCCCTCGGCAAGACCGGCGCCAACTGCTGGAACAGCGTCTCCTGGGCCTCCGGCGCCGAGAAGATCACCAACTCCATGGCCTACTGGGACGCGCACTCCTCGCGCTACTCCACCGTCGTCTACGGCTACGGCAAGTGCGCCCTGCACGACCTGCGCCGCGTCCTCGGTGACACCGCCATGGCCAAGCTGCTGAAGGACTACGCGAGCGCGCACTGGTACGGCGTGTCGACCACGGCCGAGTTCAAGGCCGCCGCCCAGGCCGCCACGAGCACCGACCTCACCTCCTTCTGGACCCAGCACCGCATCGACGGCTGATCCGCGCGGGCCGGTCCTGCCAGGTGCCTCCGGGGCGCCTGCCCGACCGGCCCGTACGCCGTCCGGGGGCCACCCATACGGACCAAGAACGGCCCGGGATGGCCCAGTTGGGCGGCACCCGGAGTGCGCTACCGCCCGACGGCATGTCAGATGGTCTTGTGCGAAGCTCTCTCTCCCCCCAGTGCGGCCGCGCACGCCTGGCTCTCACGGGCGTGCTGACCGGCCTTCTCCTCACCCTGACCAGCCCCGCGGCCCATCCCGTGTCGAACCCGCCGGTACCCCGGCACGGCAGCGCGTACATGGGCATGGGCGTCCTCGCCCACGACGGCCGGCCCGTCGGTGCCGACGCAGGTCCCCCCACCCGCGCCAACCAGCTCGAAGGCGTCGACGTCGCCAGCTATCAGGGCAATGTCTCCTGGTCGACGCTCTGGGGCGAAGCCACCAAGTGGGCGTACACGAAGGCCACCGAGGGGACGTCCTACACCAACCCCTCCTTCACCCAGCAGTACGACGGCCCGTACAAGGTGGGCATGGCCCGCGGCGCGTACCACTTCGCGACCCCGGACACGTCCAGCGGCAGCACTCAGGCCGACTACTTCCTGGCGCACGGCGGCGGCTGGTCCAAGGACGCCAAGACCCTGCCCGGCGTGCTCGACATCGAGTGGAACCCGTACGGCGACAGCTGCTACGGCAAGTCCAAGAGCGCCATGGTCGACTGGGTCAAGGACTTCCTGAGCCGCTACAAGTCCCGCACCGGCCGTGACGCGGTCATCTACACCGCGACCAGCTGGTGGACCGACTGCACCGGCAACTACGCGGGCTTCGGCAAGACCAATCCGCTGTGGATCGCCCGCTTCGCCTCGACCGTCGGAACACTGCCGGCGGGCTGGTCGGTGTACACCATGTGGCAGTACACCTCGTCCGGCAAGACCGTCGGGGACCACGACCGCTTCAACGGCGACCAGGGCCGGCTGCAGGCCCTGGCCACCGGCTGACAGCAGGACCCGCCGGAGTACCCGCTGGGGTACCCACCCGTGTCGGCCGCCCTGTCCCCGTGGCCCGGGCCCAGGGCGGCGGCCGACACCACGAGAATGATCAGGGCGGCCATGACCACCTGGCCGACGACGGTCACGAACGCCCGGGCACGCGCCGCGACCAGCGCCGCCACCAGGGCGAAGGCGCCGACTCCCGCCGCGGCGGTCAGATAGCCCGAGGGCGAGTCGTAGGCGACGGTCTTCGCCGTGTCCAGATTGAACCCGGAGAGAAACCAGAGCCCGAAGTCGACGGTGAGTACGGCCAGTTCGAGGAAGACCAGTCCGCACCCGGCGCCGATGTCCGCACCCGTGTCGGCGCGGTCGCGCCGCCGCGGGTCGCCGGTGGCGTCGAACGCCGGCGGGGCTGTGGGGAGGTTCATGGCCGCCACCCTGCCCGGCCGGCGGGGCGTGCACATGAGTACGGGTACTCAGCCGGACCGGCGGGGCGGCGGGGCGGCTCAGCGCACACCCCGGATGGGCAGGATGGCGAGCGCGCCGAGCAGCGACAGCGCACCGCCGAACAGGAACAGCGGGGTGTAGCCGCCGAGCGCGGTCACCACGGCCGAGGCGACGAACGGCGCGAGGATCTGCGGGCCCGCGTTGGCGATGTTCAGCACGCCCAGATCGCGTGCGGCATCCTCCGCGCGGGGGAGCACGAGCGTGACGACGGCGGTGTCCACGGCCATGAAGCAGCCGAACGCCAGCCCGTTCAGCGCGCTGAAGACGAGCATGCCCGGCCAGGTCGGCGCGACCACGGGCACCACCATGACGAGACCCGCGAGCGCCGCCGAGACCCCGACGAACACCTTGCGCCGGTTCCACCGGTCCGACAGCAGGCCCCCGACCAGTGTGGAGACGGCCATCGCCGCCATCGACACCGGCGTGAGGACCGCCAGGGCGTCCGCCGCGCGCAGTCCCTTCGGCAGCGAGATGTGGTCGTCGAGGATGTAGAGCTGATAGCCGACGACCGAGAAGTAGCCCAGCACCATCAGAGCGCGGCCGATGAAGGCCCAGCGGAAGTCGCGGCTGCGCAGCGCGGACAGGCCGGCCGCCGACCGCCGGCGCCAGGGCAGCGCCGGAGCGGGTGCGGCGCCGCGCCCGGTGCGCGGGACATCCCGGCACAGCGCCGTCAGCAGGACGGCGGCCGCGGCGCCCACGAGCCCCAGCACCAGGTATCCCGTGGCGAGCCGGCCGGTGCATCTGGAGGCGATGAGGACGCCCAGCGTGCCGCCCACCGGCAGGGCGAGACCCACCACGGCGGAGGCCGTGCCACGGCGGGCCGGCGGGATCCGGTCGGGCACGACGGCGGTGACGGCGGCCTGATAGACGTTCATGGTCGCCTGGACCAGGCACCAGGCGATGCCCACCAGCAGCGCGGTGCGCACGCTGCCCAGGAGGGCGAGAGCGGCCAGCGAGGCCAGCGCTCCGCCGAGCACCCAGGGATTGCGGCGCCCCGAACGGTCGGACAGGGCGCCGGCGACCGGATTGCAGGCCGTCGCGAACACCGAGCTGACACCGCCGATCAGGCCCAGCAGCGCCACCTTGTGATGCGGGTCGATCGCGGCGACCTGGGTGGGCAGCAGTACGGACCCGACCCCCGTGTACACCGCGTACATCGACGCGTTGGCGACGAGCAGCAGCGCCATCAGCCCGCGCTGCCGGGGCTCGGGCACGGCAGCCGCGGTGTCGCTCCGGAGATCTTCGGTCGGCAGGGACATGGCTACTCCTGAGAGGACGGGAGGAGACGCGGAAGGGAGGGGAGGGGGAGAAGAAGAGGGGCCGAACACGAGTTACTTACACGAGTAACCGAAGGCGGATCCTTGTGTAGCACTGCTCTCGCCCGGTTGAACAGGGGTCTGCGCCGGTCAAGGCGGTGACGCGTGTAACGTGTGGGTGACCTGCACAAGGACCCGACGGCGGATGGGAATCATGGCGAGGAACGCGGCCGCGGCCGTCACCAGCGCCGATGTGGCGCGGCTGGCGGGCGTCTCGCGGGCCACCGTCTCCTTCGTGCTGAACGACACCCAGACGCACCGGGTGAGCGAGGCCACCCGGGCGAGAGTCCTCGCCGCCGCGGACACCCTCGGCTATGTGCCGCACGCGGGGGCCCGCGCCCTGCGGGCCGGCCGCAACAACCTGGTGCTGATCCCGGCCGCCGTGTCCGCCGTCGGCCGCCTGGTCAGCGGCTGGATCGACGATCTGCACACGGAGCTGGAGCGGTACGGGTACACGGCCGTCCTGCACGCCGGGCGGTACACGGACCCCGCCGCCGCGGCCCGCGCCTGGGCCGAGCTGCGCCCCGGCGCGGTCCTGGCGCTGGACGGCACGAGTCTCGGCGCGGCCGGCGCGCAGGTGCTGCGGCGCGCCGGTGTCCGGGCGCTGATGGCGCTCGCGCCGCAGCCCGTCGAAGGCGTGCACACGGTTCTCTTCGACGACCGGCGCGTGGGTGTGTGCGCCGCCGAACACCTCGTCGCGCGGGGGCGGCGGCGCCTCGGCGTCGTCATGCCCGGCGAGCGCGGTCTGTCGGCCTTCGCCGAGCCCCGGCTCGCCGGCGCGCGCAGCGTGGCCGCCCGTACGACGGCGACGGTGACCCCGCTGGAGATGGAGTACACGCACGCGTCCGCCGCCCGGCTGGCGAGCGGCTGGGCGCAGCGCGGCCTGGACGGTGTGTTCGCCTACAACGACGAGTACGCGTCCCTGCTGCTGTGTGTGTTCCGGGACGCGGGCGTCGACGTGCCCGGTGAGGTCGCCGTCGTCGGCTGCGACGACCTTGTGACGGCGGCCCTGCAGCGCCCCGCGCTCACCACGGTCCGGCTGGCGGTACCGTCGGCCGCGCAGGTCGCCGCGGCGCTGCACGACCTGATCGAGACCGGCACCGCCGCACCCCTGCCCGCGGTCGAGCCCGTCCTCGTCCGCCGCGCCTCCGCCTGACGGCCACGCCTCCCCCGGGGACGGGGCTCCCCGCCGTGACCTGCGTCAGGCCGTCAGATGCCGGTGCAGGAACTCCACGCTGTGCGCCACGATGTCCGGCACCTCGCAGGAGCCCAGGAAGATGTGGTCGGCCCCCTCGACGGGCCGCACCGTGACCTCGCCGCCCGCGTCCTTCAGCACCCGGGCCAGCGCCTCGCTCTGGTCGTAGGGGACGATCTGGTCCTCGCGGCCGTGGATGAGCAGGAACGGGGGCGCGCCGCCGTCCGCCGCGTAGGTCACGGGACTGGCGACACGCGCCCGCTCGTGGCGTTCGCTCTCCGGTCCGCCGAGCAGGGCCTCGAAGGGGTTCGGGTACGACGCCCCGTCCGGCAGCGACGGCAGCGCCCGGCCGAGGATCGCCGCGATGTCGGACACGCCGTACCAGTCGACGACGGCCCGCACCCCGCTGTCCGCCTCCCGTACGCCCTCCGCCCCTTCGAGGCCGGCTCCGTGCGCGTCGGCGCGGACCAGGCCGGCCAGCGCGGCGAGATGGCCGCCGGCCGACTCGCCCCAGGCGCCGATCCGTTCGGGGTCGATGCCGAGGTCCGCGGCGTGGTGGCGCACATAGCGGACGGCGGCCTTCACATCGTGCAGCTGGGCGGGGAACGGCGCCTCCAGACTGTGCCGGTAGTCCATGGCGACGAGGGCCAGGCCCGCGCCGAGGACGGCGCCGTGCAGCAGTTCCACCGGCACGGTCGGCGGCGGAAAGCGCCGGTCGCCCTCCAGCCAGCCGCCGCCGTGGATCCATACGACGGCCGGCACGGGGCCGTCCCCGGGCGGTACATGGACGTCCAGCAGGCGCGGCCGGTAGCCGGGCGAGGTGGCATAGGTCAGCCCGTGGTGGCGGCGCACGCCGTCGGTGCCCGTCTCGGCGGGGGCGGGGGCGTGGAACGGGGGCGGCGGCCAGCCGGTTTCGGGCCGGGCGGGTGCTGGTGAGGTCATGGCGGGGCCTTCCGTCGTCGGCCGGGGCGATGGCCCGACGGCGCGGAGCCGCCGGCGCGAGCGCGATGTTACACGTGTAACCAATGGCTGGCGAGAGCTTCGCGGTGCCCCGTGGGCCGGTCGGGCGGCGTCGCTCAGACGATGTGGCGTCCGCCGTCGACCGTCAGTACGTCGCCGGTGGTGTACGCGGCCCGGGTCAGATAGGCCACGGCCTCGGCCACGTCCTGCGGTGAACCGACGCTGCGCAGCGGCGTGTTGGCGGTGATCCACGCGCGGGAGTCCTCCCACACCTGCCCGGCCTCGTCGTACCAGGGCGTCTCGATGAGGCCCGGGGCGACCGCGTTCACCCGGATCCGGGGGCCGAGTTGGGCGGCGAGCAGCCGGGTCAGGTGGTTGAGGGCGGCCTTGCTCACGGCGTAGGGGATCGAGCTGCCGAGGGCACGGGTGGCCGAGACCGAGGAGACATTGACGATCGCGGCGGACTCCGACTCGCTGAGGTACGGGACGGCGGCCGTGGTCAGCTGCCAGACGCCGAAGACGTTGACGTCGAAGATGTCCCGCCAGGCGGCGGTGTCGGCGGCGTCCAGGTCGTCGAGCGGGATGAAGCGGGTGGTGCCGGCGTTGTTGACCAGGATGTCCAGCCGGCCGTACTCGTCGATCGCGGCGGCCACGATCCGCCGGGCGTCCGCCGCGTCGGCGACATCGCCCTGGACGTACACCGCGTCGGGAAGTTCGTCCGCGAGGGTCTGGCCCGCCAGGGCGCTGCGCGCCGAGTTGACGACGACCCGGACCCCGTCCGCCGCCAGCCGTCGGGCCACGGCCGCGCCGATCCCGGACGACGATCCGGTGACCAGTGCCACGCGATTGCCGTTCATGTCCCACCCCGTTGTCTTCGTCGTTGTCTTTGTCGTTTTCACGCGTTGCGTCGAGGCTTGAGAGCGTAATATACCGTGTAGTGGAATGTGAATTCCATAATACGGAAATTGAGGCTGATGCGGTGGGGGAGGTACGGTCGGCGCCATGGCTGACTCCCGGCTGACCACCTCCTCCTTCCTCGTCCTCGGCGTCATCGACAAACTCGGTGAGGCCAGCGCCTACGACGTGAAGGTGGAGGCCGGTCGCACCGTCGCCCCGTTCTGGTCGGTGCCGCACGCGCAGGTGTACGCGCAGTGCGACCGCCTGCTCGCCGCCGGCCTGCTCGCCCAGGTGCGTCAGGAGAGCGGACGGGGCCGCCGGGTGCTGACCCTGACCGACCGGGGCCGGGAGGTGCTGCGCGACTGGCTCGCCGACCCCGAGTTCGTCCCGGTCGAGGCGCGCGAACGCGGCATCCTGAAGCTCTGGTTCGGCGCCCGCCCGGACGAGATCGCCCCCGGCCAGCTCGCCGAACACCGGCGCACCTTGGGCACGTACGAGGAACTGGCCGACAGTGTCGGTGCGCTGCTGACCCCCGGGCAGCGGGAGGCGCTGGAGTTCGGCATCCGATACGAGCGCATGATGACCGAGTTCTGGGACTGGGTGGCCCGCCGGGACGAACGCGCACCGGACCGTTGACCTCGCCGCCCGTCCGCTCTACCGTCGGTAACCCCGCGATAGTCCAGAAGAGACTATGGGGGTGACCGAGCCGGTGAGGAACAGGGGGACGCCGTGCGTCCATGGACGAGCAGCACCTGGCGCCGCGCCGCCGCGGTGAGCGTCACGGCCGTGTGCCTGTGGTACGCGCCCATCGCGATGACCGAACTGTGGTCCTACGCCCGGCCGGGGGCCCCGTCGCCGGGAACGTGGGTGCTGGCCCACACGGTCTCGCCCCGGTACGTCGCGGACGCGCTCGCGACCCGGGTCGCCCCGTACCGGCACAGCCTGATCCCGATGATCGTGCACTCCGTGCTCGGCGGACTGCTGATGCTGCTCGGGCCCGCGCAGCTGCTCACGGCGGCGCGGCGCCGCACCCGTGCGCACCGCGCGCTGGGCGTGCTGTTCGCCGTCACGGTGTACGCCTCGATGGCGGGCGCCGGCCTCTATCTCGCCCGCACCGCGCCACGGGACGCCTTCAGCGGGGCGGCCTTCTGGATCGTCCTCGCCACGATCCTCGTCGGCACCGTCCTCAGCGTCACCTTCGGCATCCTCGCCGCCGTCGGCGGTTTCCCCGACCTGCATCAGCGCTGGATGCTGCTGTGCTACGGATACCTGCTGACCGCACCCCTGCTGCGGCTGGAGTGGGGAGCCCTGCCGGCGCTGCTGCCCGGCCTGCCCATGACGGAGATCAACCGGGTGGCGATCATGCACCTGGGTTCCCTCGTCGTGTTCGGCGCCCTGCTCGCCTCCCGCGCCAGGGACTCCCGCGACACCGTCGAGGGCCTCGGCCGCTCCTGGGCCCCGCTGCCCGTGACCGCCGCCGCCCACCTGGCCGCCGCGGCCGCCCTGGTCTGGATCGCACACGCCCTCACCGCGTACGGCACCGCCGGGAACCGCCTGCTGGCCGCCTATCTCCTGCCCTACGCCGTGGCGTACGCGGTGATGGCGACCGGCGCACGGCGGGCCGCTCGGGCGGGGAGGTTGTGGGCGCGTGAGGAGTGGCGGATCCACCTCACGGGTCTCTGTCTGGCGCCCGTGCTCTCGGCCGGCGCGGTGGCCGTGTTCCAGCACAGCCTGGGGCTCGGCCGGTTCACCGCGCTCACCGCCGGCGTCGCCATCGGCTGTGGGATCACCGCCTTCGGCGCCACGCTCGTGGTGAGCCTGCGACTGATGTACGCCCGCGAGGTGCGCAGACGCTCCCGGCCGGCCCCGCTGCCCACGCCACGGGCGACTATCGCGGTGCCGTAACCGCGTCCTCGCGCCGGCCCCCGCGCACCCGCACGGCGGCGGCCGCCTCCACGGAAACGGAACCCAGCCATGACCCAGCCCAACCAGCCCCTCGGCACGCCGGCGCCCGGACGCCCGCTCGCGCCCGGAGTGGCGCTGCTGGCCGTCGCGGTCGCGGTGGTCAACCTGCTCGTCGGCGCCGTCCTCACGGCCGTCGCCCTGACCGGTCACGTCCTCGGGGCGTGGCCGTCACCGGATCCGCTCAGCCCCGGACTGCTGGGCGCCGCGATGCTCGGCACCGCGCCGGCGCTGTTCGCCCTCGGCCGCGCGAGGACCTGGCAGGAGGCGCGCACCCTCGTCCTGCCGGTGGCCGTGGTCCTGGCCGGTCTCCTCACGGTCAGTCTGCTCAACGCGGGCCGGCTGTACCTCGCCCGCGGCGGCCCGGTCGTCTCCGTGCTGTTCAGCCTCGGCTGGCTGTTCACCCTCGGCCTGCTGTGCGTGGCGGCGGCGATCTGCCTGGCGGCGCAGGCCCTCACCCGGTCCGGGCCGCCCGCCCCGCGCACCGCGCCGCTGCCGGGCTGGGCCAAGCCGCCCCTCGCGGTGCTCGGCTCCTCCTGGCTGGGCATCGGCACCGGACTGCTGGTACGACCCGGCTTCTGGGCCGACTTCGTGCCCTGGCGCACCGGTCGCGTGGATGCGCAGGCACTCGGCGTCTGGGCGCTGGCCCTCGGTGTGGGTGTCCTCGGTTCGCTCGCCGAGGACGACCTCGACCGCACCCGCCCCGCGCTGCTCTCCCTGCCTGGTACGGCCCTCGCCCTGACGGTCGTCCTGGCCGGCCGCGCCTCCCACGTCCACTGGTCCTCCGGACCCGGTGTGGGGCTGGTCGCCATGGTGGCCGGGCTGCTGGCGGCCGGGGCGAGCGGGCGGCTCCTGATCCGCGGGAACGGGGGACAGGGCGAGGCGATGCGCGGCGCCGGCTGACCGTGGGCGCGAGCCGCGACGGTCACACCATGAGCGTGATCGAGGCGCTGCGACGGGCGGGCCGGTCGACGTACCGGTCGCCGGAGCGGACGCCGCCCTCGGCCCCGGTGCACAGCGGGCACGGCGCGGCGCCGGGAGAGGGTGCTGCCGGCGGCTGACCGACGGCACCCTCACCGTGGCCACGGGCCCCGTGTCCCCGCCCTGTTCGCCGTACGGGCGCGGGCCGTCGCAAGAGGGCGTCAGGGGTCGGGGAGGCGAGCCGGTCAACCCAGGGCGGGCGGTGTCCAGTCGGCGTGCCGCAGGATCGCCCGCATCGTCACCCGGGACGGGGCGAGCCGCAGCCCTGTGTTGCGCAGGGCGACGGCGAGCGGATGGGAGAGCCGCTGCCCCATCCGGCCCGCCTGCCGCGCGGCGCGGGCGACCGCCTGTGACCGCGGGCGGCGCTCGGCGTCGTAGCGGGCCAGTGCCGAAGCCACCGAGGGCTCATGGGCGAGCGCGGCCGCCAGCGTCGCCGCGTCCTCCAGGGCCTGGCAGGCGCCCTGGCCGAGGTTCGGGGTCATCGCGTGCGCCGCGTCGCCGAGCAGCGCCACCCGCCCGGCGACGAACGACCGCAAGGGCGTGGCCAGTTCATGGATGTCGTGGTGGAGCACGGCCTGCGGCCGGGTGGCGTCGAGAAGGTGGGGGATCGGGTCGTGCCAGCCGCCGAAACGCCGGTGCAGCATGCCGAGCGGGTCGGCATGGCGCACACCGGCCGGCGCGGTGAGCACGGCGTGCCATTCGGCCCGGCCGTCGCTGAAGGCGATATGCCCGAACTCCGCGCCGCCGCCCCAGGTCAGCTCGAAGTCGCAGCGCAACCGCACCGGGCGTTCGGTGATCGCCCGCAGTACCGTCGAGCCGGCGTACACCGGGCCGGCACCGCCGGGGAAGAGCAGGCCGCGCAGCCGGCTGCCCACCCCGTCGGCCGCGACGACCAGATCCGCGTCCAGCATGCCGTCCCCGACCGGCACCCCGACCCGGTCGGGCGCCGTGCGGTCCAGTCCGGTCACCGTGACACCGGTCCGCAGACACCCGGCCGGCAGGGCCGCGCGCAGCAGTCCGTGCAGGACCGAGCGCCGGATGCCGACGATCGGCGTCCCCAGCGCGCGTTCCAGGGCGGCGCCGTCCATCCTGCTCAGCCAGCTGCCCTCGGGGGTGCGGGTGCCGCCGGTGTACTGCGGGCGCGACGCCGCGCGCACGGCCGGGCCGACACCGAGGGCGTCGAGGGCGCGCAGCCCGTTCGCGTGCAGCGAGATCCCGGCGCCCGCGTCGGCGAGGGTGCCGGCCCGCTCCAGCACCTGTACGTCCCAGCCGGTCCGGTGCAGTCCGATCGCCGCCGCCAGACCGCCGATGCCGCCCCCGACCACCACCGCCGTACCGCCCATGCCGGTCCCCCTTCGACCTCGGTCCTCGTCCGCCCGGCCGCAGCCGGTCTTCTACAGTTGTAGAAGACCCTACCGCGGGTGCTCTACAGGTGTAGAAGGCGGGGTGTAGAAAGGGGGAGTGTCCACAGATCGACGTACTCTCCTGGCCGACGCGGCCATCGCCGTGCTCGCCGACTCCGGGATGCGGGGGCTGACGCATCGCGCGGTGGACCGGGCGGCACAGCTGCCCCCCGGCACCACCTCTGCCTACTACCGCACCCGCCAGGCCCTGCTCACCGCGCTGGTCCGGCGCCTGGTGGCGCTCGACCAGACCGAGCTGCAGGAGGCCGCGGCCGGGGTGCCCGTGCCGCGGTCCGTCGGCCAACTGGTCGCGGGGATCGTGGAGTTGGCCGAAGCGCGGCTCACCGGGGACGGTCGCACGCGCTCACTGGCGCGCTACGCGTGTGCCGTCGAGAGCGCGCGCCACCCCGAGCTGCGCGAGATCCTGGTGCCGCGCGAGAACCTGGGGCGCCGGGTGGTGTGCGACTTCCTCGCCGGACGGGGGGTGGCCGACGCCGAGGAGCGCACGGTCACCCTGCTGACCTGCGTCGACGGCCTGGTCTTCGACCGGCTGGTGAACGGCGGAGCCGTGCGGGAGGGGGAGGTGCGGGGGCTCGTGGCGGCGGCGTTGCGCTGAGTCGTACGACGACGGCGGCGCCGCCTCCTTGGGACGAGGAGACGGCGCCGCCCTTCTTCACACGCCCCGCGGCGTCAGACCAGCCACCCGATGAAGTGGGCGAGTCCGGCGAGGATGTCGGTGAGGACGTTCATGGTCGTGCTGCTCCTTGCGATGTATGAGTGGGACCTGTGCGTCGACCACGGTCTGCAGCCCGTCGCTCGCACACCGCAAGTATGGTCCCGCCGCTTCCGCCCCGTCGCTCTTCCGGGCGACGATCACCTGTTCCAGGGAACAACTGATCCCGTGTTCGGATCTTGGATAAATCCCTTGTGGGGCAAGGCGGTTGAGGTCACGGCGGCACCGCGCGCACGGCCCGCAGCACCGCCCAGACGACCGAGACCAGCGGGACGGCCACCACGGCACCGATCACCCCCGCGATGATGCTGCCGGCGATCACCGACACGGCGACGACAAGCGGATGCAGCCGCACCGCCCAGCTCATCACCAGCGGGTGCAGCACATGGCCCTCCAGCTGGCCGATCACGACGATCAGCGCCAGCACGGCCAGCGCCGTGACCGGTCCGCGGCCGGCCAGCGCCACGATGGTGGCGACGCCGAGCGCCACCGGCGAGCCCACCAGCGGCACGAACGCGGCGAAGAACTCCAGCAGCGTCAGCGGCAGCGCGAGCGGCACCCGCAGCACGAGCAGGGCGATGCCGACGAGTACGGCATTGGTGGCGGCCACGATGATGATGCCGCGCGTGTACCCGGCGAAGGCCCGCCAGGCCGCCCGCCCCGCACGGTCCCACGCCGGACGGGCGCCGCTCGGCAGCAGATTGTCCCGGATCCAGCCCCACAGGCGCTCGCCGGAATGGATGAAGAACACCGAGGAGAACAGCGCGAGCGCGGTCCCGGTGACCACCTCGACCACCCGGCCCAGTCCGCTCACGGCCCGGCTGAGCAGGCTGGAGCGGTGCGTGGAGAGGTAGTGCGTCGCCTGGTTCTCCAGTTCGGAGAGCCGGCTCGGGCCCAGTCGGAACGGGGGCCGGCGCAACCACTCCTCGATGCGGTGCACCCCGCCGCTGAACTCACCCGCCAGCCGGGTCGACTCACCGGCCACCGCGTTGCCCACCAGGGCGAGCAGGGCGAGCAGGAGCAGCACACTGCCGACGAGCGCCACGGCGACGGCCAGCGGCCTGGGCAGGACGCGGTCGAGCCGGTCCGTCAGCGGGCGCAGTACGGAGGTGACGACCAGCGCCAGGAAGAGCGCCACGGCGATGAGCTGGAAGCTGCCGAGGACGCTGAAGACGCCGTAGACGACGATCCCGATGAGGATGAGCCGCCAGGCGTAGGCCGCCCCGACACGCAGCCAGGGCACCGTCGGCTCACCCACCGACACCGCCACCGGCTTCGGGCGCGGGGCGGCCGTGTGCCGCACGGAGCGCGCCGGCCGGCTGCCCGGCAACCGCCCCCGGCGGCGTCCGCCGCTCGGCCCGGCCGCCCGCCGACGCCCATCGCCCACCACCGCTTCCGGCTCCTCTCCGCCACCTTTGCTGACGGTCGGTCACTTGGAAGAACCGTAAGCACACGCCGGGGACGGGGCGCGCGGAGCGCGTCCGTGCGCGACATCCCCCCGATGGCGGCGTTTTCCCGCGGATACCTGCTGGGGCGGGCCCACCGCGCCGCGCCCCTGGCGCGGTCGACGTAGCACAGCGGGAGACCCGGCGCGCCGAAGCACCGCCACGCGGCTGAAACAGCGCGGCGGTGCTTCACGCCACCCCGGCCAGCGGCGACGATGCCATGTCATGAACATTTTGCTCGTCGCCAGTGCGTTCAACAGCCTCACCCAGCGCGTGTACGCCGAACTCTGCGACCTCGGGCACCGCGTGGACGTCGTACTCGCCTCGCAGGGTGAGGAACACATCCGGACCGCCGTACACGAGTTGCGGCCGGAACTGGTCATCGCGCCGATGCTCAGGACGGCCCTGCCCGAGGACGTGTGGCGCGAACACACCTGCCTGATCGTGCATCCGGGGCCGCCCGGCGACCGCGGCCCGTCCTCGCTGGACTGGGCCGTCGCCGAGCGTGCCCCGCGGTGGGGCGTGACCGTCCTGCAGGCGGAGGCCGCGATGGACGCGGGCGCGATCTGGGCGGCGGAGCCGTTCCCCGTGGCGCCGGTCGGCAAGAGCGACCTGTACCGGGGCGAGGTCTCCGACGCCGCCGTCACCGCCGTCCGCACCGCCGTACGGCGCTACGCCGAAGGCTCCTACAAGCCCCGGCCGCAGACCGACGAGTCGATCAGCGTGGTCTGGCGGGACGCCTTCCGGCAGGTGCGCCGGCGCATCGACTGGGAGCGGGACGACACCGAAACGGTTCTGTGCAAACTCCGCGGCGCCGACTCACAGCCGGGCGTCCGCGACGAACTCCTCGGCCGGGAGGTGTTCCTGCACGGCGGGCACCCCGAGGACCGGCTCCGCGGCCGCCCCGGCGCACTCCTCGCCCAGCGCGCCGGCGGCATCTGCCGGGCCACTCGCGACGGTGCCGTCTGGATCCCGGAACTGCGCCCCCGCAAGAACTCCGGCGATCCCGCCCCCTTCCGCCGCCCGGCCGCCTCCGTGCTCGCCGCCTGGGAGCCCTCCCTCGAACTCCCCGAGGCGCCCGTCCCGCTGAACCTGCCCGCCGACCGGCGCACCTGGACCGACATCCGCTACCGGCAGCGCGGGGACGTCGGCCACCTCGGCTTCTCCTTCCCCGGCGGCGCGATGAGCACCGATCAGTGCCGACGCCTGCTCGCCGCCTACCGGTACGCCCTCTCGCACCCCACCCGCGTCCTCGTGCTCGGCGGAGGCCGTGACTTCTTCTCCAACGGCATCCATCTGAACGTCATCGAGGCGGCCCCCGACCCGGCCGAGGAGTCCTGGACCAACCTCCTCGCCATGGACGACCTGGTCGAGGAGGTCCTGCACACCACCGACCGGCTGGTCGTGGCCGCGCTCGCCGGCAACGCGGCGGCCGGCGGCGTCATGCTCGCCCTCGCCGCCGACGAAGTGTGGAGCCGCACCGGCACCGTCCTCAATCCGCACTACCGGCGGATGGGCCTGTACGGCTCGGAGTTCTGGACCTATACCCTGCCCCGCCGCGCCGGAGCGGACGAGGCCCGCCGGCTGACCACCGAGGCCCTGCCGGTCAGCGCCGCGTCCGCCGGCCGGCTGGGCCTGGTGGACCGGCTCGTACCGGCCGCCCCCGGCGACT
This sequence comes from Streptomyces alanosinicus, assembly GCF_014650595.1. Classification (GTDB taxonomy): domain Bacteria; phylum Actinomycetota; class Actinomycetes; order Streptomycetales; family Streptomycetaceae; genus Streptomyces; species Streptomyces alanosinicus. Next base: position 246,295 of record NZ_BMVG01000008.1, on the reverse strand, counting down.
TCCCCGCCGAGGTCCAGCGCCTCGCGGCCGGCCTCGCCGCCGCCCCCGGACTCGACCGGCGGATCGCCGGCAAGGCCGCCGCCCGCGCCGCGGACGAACGCGAACGCCCCCTCGCCGCCTACCGCGAGGCCGAACTGGCACGCATGCACGCCCTCTTCTTCGACCCGCAGTCCTCCTACCACGCGCTGCGCTCGGCGTTCGTGCGCAAGACCCCCTCCGGCTCGCCCCGGCCCCTGACCGCACCGGCGGGAGAGCCCCGTTGACGCCGCGGCTGCTGGTCGCGGGTATCGGTAACATCTTCCTCGCCGACGACGCCTTCGGACCCGAGGTGGTCCGCGCCCTCGAACAGCGCCCGCTGCCGCCCGTGGTGCGCGTGCGCGACTACGGCATCCGCGGCATGGACCTCGCCTATGACCTGCTCGACGGATACGACACCGCCGTCCTGGTGGACACCGCCCGCCGTGGCCATCACCCCGGCACCCTCTGCCTGATCGAGGCCGAACCGCCGGACGGCAGCGTCCTGCCCGAGGCCCATGGCATGGACCCGGCCAAGGTGCTGGCCCTGGCCACCCTCCTCGGCGACGAGCCGCTGCCCCGCGTGCTCGTCCTGGCCTGCGAGCCCGAGGTGCTGCCGGCCGGCGACGCCGACCTGCTCCCCGGGCTCAGCACACCGGTGCGGGAGGCCGTCGGCCCGGCCGTGGAGGCCCTGCACACCCTCGTAGCGGCCCTGCTCACCGACCCCGCCGCGCCCGCACCCCCGTTGGGCCACCCGATGGAATCCGGCCCCCCGCACCCGGCTGCGCTGCCCGGCACGGCGGGCGGCTGAGCGGAAGATCGGTGAGGCCCGGACGCACGGACGCGCCCCGGGCCTCAACCGTCGCATCCGAGGAGCAGCGCCCATGTGCCGGTCCGACGTCAAGCAGGCCGTTCTGGCCAAGAACGACGACCTGGCCGCGGATCTGCGCGGCGACCTCGCCCGGCAGGGCGTGACCGTCGTCAACCTGCTGTCCAGCCCCGGCAGCGGAAAGACCGAACTCCTCGGCCGGGTCCTGGCCCGCGCGGTGGAGCGCGGCGTCCCCGTCGCCGCGCTGACGGCCGACCTGGCCACCGAGAACGACGCCGTACGACTGGCCCGTTCCGGCGCCCCCGTCCAGCAGGTGCTCACCGACGGACTGTGCCACCTGGAGGCCCGACAGGTCCGCACCCGGCTGACCGGCTGGCTGCCGGCGGACACCGCCGTGCTCTTCGTGGAGAACGTCGGCAACCTCGTCTGCCCGGCCGCCTACGATCTCGGCGAGACGCTGCGGGTCGTGCTCATGGCGGTCACCGAGGGTGAGGACAAACCCCTGAAGTACCCGACCGCGTTCGGCTCCGCCCATCTCGTCGTGATCACCAAGACGGACCTCGCCGAGCCGGCCGGCTTCGACGAGAGTGCCTTCCGGACGAACGTGCACCGGGTCAACCCGGGCGTGGAGATCGTACGGTCCAGCGCCCGCACCGGCACCGGCGTCGGCACCCTCCTCGACCGCGCCCTCGCCGCCCGGGACGGCGGCCTCCACCAGCCGCCGCTCGCACCGCGGCCGCACGGCCACCACCACACCGCCGGCGCTCCCGCACTATGACCGCCCCGGCCACCGGCCTCGTACGCCGCCGGCTCACCGTGCGGGGAACCGTGCAGGGCGTCGGCTTCCGGCCCTATGTGCACCGCCTCGCCGCGGGCCTGGGCCTCGCCGGGTTCGTCGGCAACACCGGCGACGGCGTGATCGTCGAGGTCGAGGGCCCGGCGCACGGGATCGACCGGTTCTGCGCCGCACTGACCGAACACCCCCCGCCGCTGGCCACCGTGAGCGGCATCGCCGGCGAGGACGTGCCCGCCACCGGCGACGACGGCCCCTTCGTGATCCGCTCCACGGAGCGGGCCCAGGGCCGCACCCAGCTGCCGCCGGACACCGCGACCTGCGCCGACTGCCTGCGCGAACTCGCCGATCCCGCCGACCGCCGGCACCGGCACCCGTTCGTCACCTGCACCCACTGCGGGCCGCGCTTCACCATCGCCACCGCGATGCCGTACGACCGCGCGGCCACCACCATGGCCGGCTTCCCGATGTGCCCGGCCTGCTCCGGCGAGTACGGCGCCCCCGCCGACCGGCGCTTCCACGCCCAGCCGGTCGCCTGCCCCGACTGCGGGCCCCGGCTCACCTTGACCCCGGCCCTGGGCGGCCTGCGCCCGGCACGGGACGCGAACGCCCTCGCCACGGCCCGCGCGCTGCTGGCCGCCGGCCGGATCCTCGCCGTCAAGGGGGTCGGCGGCTACCACCTGGCCTGCGACGCCACCGACGAGCGGGCCGTGGCCACCCTGCGCGGCCGCAAGGAACGGGGCGGCAAGGCCTTCGCGGTGATGTGCCCGGATCCCGCCACCGCCGAGCGCCTCGCGGTCCTGTCCGCCGCCGAACGGGCCGCCCTGACCAGCGCCCGCCGCCCCATCGTGCTGCTGCGCCGCCGCACCGGGCGCGACGGCCTCCGACTCGCCGACCAGGTCTGCCCGGGCAGCCCCTACGTGGGCGTGATGCTGCCCTACACCCCCGTCCACACCCTGCTGTTCGGGCTGCCCGGCGATCCGCCCGGCCCCCGGGCGCTGGTCATGACGAGCGGCAACCGCTCCGGCGAACCCATCGTCACCGACGACGCCGAGGCCCTGGCCCGGCTCGCCGGGCTGGCCGACGCCTGGCTCGCCCACGACCGGCCCATCGCCGCGCCGTGCGACGACTCCCTGCTGCGGGTCCGTGCGGACGGCACCGAACAGGTCCTCCGGCGCTCCCGCGGCTATGTGCCGCGCCCGCTCAGGCTGCCGGTCCCCGTGCCGCCCGTGCTCGCGGTCGGCGGCGACCTGAAGAACGCCCTGTGTCTGGGCGAGGGCTTCAACGCCTGGTTCGGGCCGCACATCGGCGACATGGGCGACCTGGCGACCCTGGAGGCCGCGGCACGGGCCGAACGGCACCTCACCCGGCTGACCGGCGTCAGCCCCCGGCAGGTGGCCGCCGACCGGCACCCGGGCTACCACTCGACGGCCTGGGCCCGCCGCCGAGCGGCCCAGCTCGGCCGCCGGGCGCCGACGTCGGTGCAGCACCACCACGCCCACATCGCCTCCGCGATGGCCGAGCAGGGCCTGGACGGCACCACCCCGGTGATCGGCGTCGCCTTCGACGGCACCGGATACGGCGACGACGCCACCGTGTGGGGCGGCGAGGTCCTGCTCGCCGACTACCGCGGCTACCGGCGCTTCGCCCACCTCACCCCCGCCCCGCTGCCCGGCGGCGACGCCGGCGTGGCCAACCCCTGCCGGCTGGCGCTCGCCCGGCTGTGGGCGGCCGGGCTGCCGTGGGAGCCGGACCTGCCGAGTGTCCTGGCCTGCACCGAATCCGAACGCACCGTGCTGTGCAGGCAGTTGACCCGGCAGGTGGCCTGCGTGGCGACCTCCAGCATGGGGCGCCTCTTCGACGCCGTGTCCTCGCTGGCCGGGGTGTGCCACCGCGCCGGGTACGAGGCACAGGCCGCGATGGAACTGGAGGCGGCGGCACTTCGGGCCCAGGACGCCGACACCGAGGCGTACCCCTTCGACCTCACCGGTGCGCACGTCCTCACCTGCGACCCCGCCGCGATGCTGAGGGCCCTGCTCGCCGATCGCCGGCGCGGCACCCCCGCACCCGTCCTCGCGGCACGCTTCCACCGGGGCGTCGCCCGCGCGGTCGCCGAGATCTGCCGGCGCGCCCGCGCGGCGACCGGCCTGAACACCGTCGCCCTCACCGGAGGTGTCTTCGCCAACGCGCTGCTGGAGGAGGAGAGCGCGACGCTGCTCACCGGGGCCGGTTTCGCCGTCCTGCGGCACCGTGAAGTCCCCCCGAACGACGGAGGGCTGGCGCTCGGTCAGCTCATGGTCGCGGGAACCGCAAACAACCACGAGACGGAGTGACCCATGTGTCTGGCCGTGCCCGGCAAGGTCGTGTCCATCGACCATCGTGCCGACCCCAGGACCGGGCTGATCGACTTCGGCGGGGTGCGCAAACAGGCGTGCCTGGAGTATCTGCCCGACGTCCGGGTGGGGGAGTACGTCATCGTCCACGTCGGCTTCGCCCTCCAGCGCCTGGACGAGGAGTCGGCACGGGCCTCCCTGGAGCTGTTCGAGCAACTGGGGCTGCTGGACGAGGAGTTCGGGGACGCCTGGGAACAGGCGGCCCGGCAGGAGAGCGGGAGTGAGGCCCGGTGAAGTACATCGACGAGTTCAACGACCCCGCCCTGGCCCGCCGGCTGCTGGACGAGATCCACGCCACGGTCACCCGCCCCTGGGCACTGATGGAGGTGTGCGGCGGCCAGACCCACTCCATCATCCGCCACGGCATCGACCAACTCCTGCCGGAGCAGGTCGAGTTGATCCACGGTCCCGGCTGCCCGGTGTGTGTCACACCGCTCGACGTCATCGACAAGGCCCTGGAGATCGCCGCCCGCCCCGAGGTGATCTTCTGCTCCTTCGGGGACATGCTGCGGGTGCCCGGCACCGACCGGGACCTGTTCCGGGTCAAGGGCGAGGGCGGTGACGTACGCGTGGTGTACTCGCCGCTGGACGCGCTCGAACTCGCCCGCAAGCACCCGGACCGGCAGGTCGTGTTCTTCGCCATCGGCTTCGAGACGACCGCCCCCGCCAACGCCATGGCCGTCCACCAGGCCCGCCGGCTCGGCGTCGACAACTTCAGCCTGCTGGTCTCCCACGTCCGGGTGCCACCCGCGATGGAGGCCATCATGACCGCGCCGGAATGCCGGGTTCAGGGCTTCCTCGCCGCCGGGCACGTGTGCAGCGTGATGGGCACCACCGAGTACCCGGAGCTGGCCGAGCGACACCGGGTGCCGGTCGTCGTGACCGGCTTCGAGCCGCTGGACATCCTGGAGGGCATCCGCCGCGCCGTCCACCAGCTGGAGCGCGGCGAGTACCGGGTGGAGAACGCCTACCCGCGCGCCGTGCGCGAGCGGGGCAACCCGGCGGCGCTGCGCATGCTGGAGGACGTCTTCGAGGTCACCGACCGCAACTGGCGCGGCATCGGCCGCATCCCCGCCAGCGGCTGGCGGCTGTCCGAGGCCTACCGCGCCCATGACGCGGAGATCCGCTTCGACGTCACCGGGATCCGCACCGAGGAACCCGCCGTGTGCCGGGCCGGCGAGGTGCTCCAGGGCCTGATCAAGCCCACCGAGTGCGAGGCCTTCGGCACGGCCTGCACCCCGCGCACCCCGCTCGGCGCCACCATGGTCTCCAGCGAGGGCGCCTGCGCGGCCTACCACCTGTACCGGCGGATGACCGACGGCCCGGCCCCGAAGGGGTCCCGCATTCCCCAAGAGGAGCTGAACAGCGTTGGCTGACCTCGCTGCCGAAGCGGCCGTCGACCCCGCGAACTGGACCTGCCCCGCCCCCCTGCGCGACCAGCCGGTCGTCGTGATGGGCCACGGCGGCGGCGGTGCCCTGTCCGCGGAACTGATCGAGCAGATCTTCGCCCCCGCCTACGGCAACCCCACCCTGGCCGCCCTCACCGACTCGGCGGTCCTCGGCCTCGGCGGCGCCCGGCTGGCCTTCTCCACCGACTCCTACGTCGTGCGCCCGCTGTTCTTCCCCGGCGGCAGCGTCGGCGACCTCGCCGTCAACGGCACGGTGAACGACCTGGCGATGAGCGGCGCCCGCCCCGCATATCTGTCCATCGCCTTCGTCCTGGAAGAGGGCGTGGCGCTGGACGTCGTCGGCCGGGTCGCCCGCGCCGTCGGCGCGGCCGCCGAAGCCGCGGGTGTCGTCATCGCCACCGGCGACACCAAGGTGGTGGAGTCCGGGCACGGCGACGGTGTCTACGTCACCACCGCCGGCGTCGGCCTCGTACCGGACGGAGTCGACATCCGCCCGCAGCGGGCCCGGCCCGGCGACGCCGTCATCGTCAGCGGCCCCATCGGGCTGCACGGCGTGGCCGTCATGAGCGTCCGCGAGGGCCTGGAGTTCGGCGTCGAGATCGTCTCGGACACCGCGCCGCTGGCGGACCTCGTGGCGGCCATGCTGGCGGTCACGAACGACATCCATGTGCTGCGGGACCCCACCCGGGGCGGGCTCGGCGCGTCCCTGAACGAGATCGCCCGCGCCTCCGGCACCGGGGTCCGGCTGCGCGAGCGGGCCATCCCGGTCCCCGACGAGGTCGCGAACGCCTGCGGCTTCCTCGGCCTGGACCCGCTGTACGTCGCCAACGAGGGCAGGCTCGTCGCCTTTGTACCCCCGCCGCACGCCGAGGCCGTGCTCGCGGCGATGCGCGCCCATCCGCGGGGCGAGGGCGCGGTGATCATCGGGGAGTGCGTCGAGGACCACCCCGGCATGGTGGTCGTGGCCACCGGTCTCGGCGGCACCCGGGTGGTGGATCTGCCGCTCGGTGAGCAACTGCCCCGCATCTGCTGAGCGACAGCCCGGCCCCGCCCTCAGGTCGGGGCCGGGCCGGTTCACCCCTTCACGCCCGAGATCTCCAGCTCCCGGCCGCTGCGCAGACACTGCGAGGGCCGGTCACAGGACGGGCACCAGAAGAACGGTGGCATGCCGACGGCGAACTCCTCGGCACACCCGTCGCACCAGGCCAGTGCGGTCACCTGCTCCACGACCAGCGCGGCCCCGGCGAGCGCCGTGCCGTCGCGGGCCACCTCGAAGGCGAAGTGCAGCGCGTCCGGCACGACACCGGCCAGCTCGCCGACCCGGACGGTCACCGCTGTCACCCGGTCCGTCCCGTCCGCGCGGGCGATCTCCTCGGCCTGTTCCAGGATCGCGGTCGCGATCGACAGCTCGTGCACCAGCGGCTCACGGGTAGCGGCGGTTGGCGCCGAGCCCACCGGTCATCCGGTAGATACGCACCTCCCGCATGATGCCCGGGAGCTCCTTGACGAGCAGAGCGGCGCAGAGGCTGCCGATCACCACGGCCTGCGCCATGAGCAGCTGCCGTCCCGACATCCCCGCTCGCGCGGTCCTGCTTCTCCTGCCCATGTTCATGACGGTCACTTTCTGCTCTGTCATCCCGGTGAGATGTTCGGCATGTCCTGCGTCAGGGCGTCATGCCGTCTGGAGTGGATACCGGTGGAGCGGCGCGCGTCGGACGTGCCGTCCACGTGGTGTCCGGGCTGATGCTTGTACGGGCCCTGGTTGCCCTGGTGCAGTCCCCGCACGTGGGACGGCGTGTCGGGCTTCGCCTGGGGGCGGCCCACTCGGATGCTGCCCATGCCGGTTCTCCCTTCCGGGTCTCACGACCGTTCGATCAGCTCTCTGAAGAACTGTTCTACGGCCGACCAGACCTCGCCGCCACCGGACAGGCCCCGCCACTCGCGGCGGACCAGGGCGATCATGCGGTAGCAGTCGTCGACCGGCACGATCCAGTGTTCGTCGAGGCCACGCACCGTGTTCACGAGAAGCGCCTCCACATCGGGCGCCATGGACTTCAGCTGCGCGACCGAGCCGGCCAGCCGCTGCCAGGCCGCCGCGTCCACCTCCCAGCGCATGGCGCCCGCAGGGCTCGGGCCCTGCGCGGTGACCGTGCCGTCCGGGTGCGGCACGAAGAACACCAGCCCCACCGGCACGCCCAGCACCGAGGTGTCCACCGGCGGCAGCCGCAGCCGGCGCCGCGGCACGAGCCGGTAGCGGCCCGCCTCCGCCCCGGCGAACAGCACCGAGCACGCCCGGCACACACACCGCGGCTCGGCGGCATCGGTGTCGTAGAGATGGGGGTGTCCGTCCGCCAGGACGGCGGCGCACAGCTCGCAGCGCTCGGTCCCGGCCGCCGCCGCGCGGTCCGCCGCGGAACGGATGACCCGGGCCAGTGCCCCGTCCATGGTCATCGCGCCCCTTGCGGCCGCGCCGGGGCCCGGTGGGTGAGCGTGGTCAGCGGCACGAACGCCGGTGCCGCACGGCGCCCGGCCGGCTCCGTCAGCTGCTCCACCGCCGTCAGCTCCGGTGCCACGGCCAGCACCGCGGCCCGGACGGCCGCCATGGCGTCGCCGGACCCGCCGCCGCAGCCGGACCCGCACTTCCCGCCCGTGCTCAGCCGGACCCGGGCGACCCGCCCCTCCACCCCGGCCCACGCCAGGTCGCCGCCGAGCTTGCGCACCGCCGGCCGCAGCCGTTCCACCGCACGGGCGGCCCGGCGCTCGGCCGGCTCGGGATGGATCGCGTGCAGCACCAGCAGATGCCCGAGCAGCTCGTCCTCAGCGAGCCGTTCCCGCAGCGGCGCGTCGGCGCCGTCCAGCACCCGGGCCAGCGCCTCGCCGTAGACCTCGGTCAGCAGGGACACCGCCTCCAGCGCCGGGGCCGCCGCCGACTCCAGCTCCGCCAGCACCTCGTCGAGCCGGGCGAGCCGCGCCTCGACCGCCGGGTCGGACAGCCGGACGGCGTCAGCCATGGTTCGCCCCGTACGTGGGCGAGTGCACCGTGGACAGCGTCTTGCCCTTGCCGACGTACATGTGCACACCACAGGGCAGACACGGGTCGAAGCTGCGCACGGTACGCATGATGTCGACACCCTTGAAGTCGTCCGGACCGTTCTCCTCGAAGATCGGCTGGCCCTGGACGGCGTCCTCGTACGGGCCCGGGGTGCCGTAGATGTCGCGGGGGCTGGCGTTCCACGGGGTGGGCGGGTACGGGTGGTAGTTGGCGATCTTCTTGTCCCGGATCACCAGGTGGTGGGAGAGGACACCGCGGACCGCCTCGTGGAAGCCGCAGCCGATCGACTCGTCCGGCACCTCGAAGTTCTCGTAGACCTTGGTGTCGCCGCTGCGCAGCATCCCCATGGCCTCCTCCAGGAACTGCAGGGCCATGGCGGCGGCGTAGGCGATGAAGTACGGCCGGGCGCGGTCCCGTTCGAGGGTGTTGCTCCACTTCGGGATCTTCCACTCCAGGGTCGTCTCCGGCAGCTTCTCGCCCTTGGGCAGGGTGATGCGCACGGTGCCGCCGGTGGCCTTGACGTAGGGGGTGTCGACCAAGCCGCTGAGCGCGGTCGACCACAGCCGGGCGAGCGGCCCGCCCCCGGTGTCCAGGGCGAGGTGCTCGTCGGTGTCCGGGTGGTACCAGCGCGGGCTCATCACCCAGCTGTAGTTGCCGTCGAAGTCACGTTTCTGCGGCACCGGGACCGTGGTCTGGTTCCACGGGTGGCGCATGTCGACGGGGTTGCCGAGCGGGTCGTGGGTGACGAAGGGGTCCTCGTTCACCCAGTCCTCGTAGAACGAGCTGCCCAGCATGACGCGCAGCCCGAGGTTGATGTCGATCAGGTTGTTGGTGACCAGCTTGCCGTCGACGACGACGCCCGGGGTGACATACATCGCCCGGCCCCACTCGTTCATCGTGGCGTAGCGGTAGTCGACGACGTCCGGGTTCTGGAAGGCGCCCCAGCAGCCCAGCAGGATGCGGCGCTTGCCGACCTCCTCGTAGCCGGGCAGCGCCTCGTAGAAGAAGTCGAAGACGTCGTCGTTCATCGCCACCGCCTTCTTGATGAAGTCGATGACGCGCATCAGGCGGCTGAGGTAGTCGGTGAAGGTGTTCGGCTGCGGCATCGTGCCGACGCCGCCCGGGTACAGCGTGGAGGGGTGCACATGGCGTCCCTCCATCAGGCAGAACATCTCCCGGGTGATCCGGCTGACCTTCAGCGCCTCCTTGTAGACCTCACCCTCGAAGGGGTTGAAGGCCTTCATGATCTCGGCGATGGTGCGGTAGCCGTGCACATCCCCGCGCGGGGCGTCCGTGCGCTCGGCGCGGGCCAGGAGCCCGGGGTTGGTGGCCTTGACCATCGCCTCGCAGAAGTCCACGAAGACCAGGTTGTCCTGGAAGATCGTGTGGTCGAAGATGTACTCCGCCGCCTCGCCCAGGTTGGTGATGTGCTCGGCCAGCTTCGGCGGCTTCACGCCGTAGGCCATCTGCTGGGCGTAGTTGGAGCAGGTGGTGTGGTTGTCGCCGCAGATACCGCAGATGCGCGAGGTGATGAAGCCCGCGTCGCGCGGGTCCTTGCCCTTCATGAACACCGAATAGCCGCGGAACAGCGACGAGGTGCTGTGGCACTCCACGACCTCCCGGTTGGCGAAGTCGATCTTCGTGTAGATGCCCAGGTTGCCGATGATCCGGGTGATCGGATCCCATGACATGTCGACGATCTGGGCGGGCTTGCGTTTGGTGGACCGGGCGGTGGTCGTCATCTGCGGTACTGCCCCTCGCTGTTCGGGTCGGGCGGATCGGGGACGGGCGGTGACATGACGTCAGGCGCGCCAGTGCGGGTCGTAACCGCTGGTGAGTCTGCGCTTGTTGTGGCGCCACCTGGGCTCGTGGTTCACCATGTCGTTGGTCAGACCGCGCAGCCGGCGGATGACCGCGCCGTAGGGCCGGATCACCATCGACGACAGCGTGCCGCCCGGGGGCTCGTCCATGAACGGCATGAAGGCGTCGGGGAAGCTGGGCATCGTGCAGCCGATACAGATGCCGCCGACGTTCGGGCAGCCGCCGATGCCGGCCATCCAGCCGCGCTTGGGCACGTTGCAGTTGACGACGGGACCCCAACAGCCCACCTTCACCTGGCACTTGGGGGAGTTGTAGTCCTTGGAGAAGTCGCCCTGCTCGTAGTACGCGGCCCGGTCGCAGCCTTCGTGGACGGTCTTCCCGAACAGCCACTGCGGGCGCAGCATGTGGTCCAGCGGAGGCGGCGGAGCGGAACCGGCCGCGTGCTGCAGCACCCAGACCAGGGTTTCCATGAAGTTCTCCGGCTGGATCGGACAGCCGGGCACATTGACCACCGGCAGTCCCGAGCGCGCCCTGAACTCCCAGCCCAGATAGTCCGCGAGACCCATGCACCCGGTCGGGTTGCCGGCCATGGCGTGGATACCGCCGAACGTCGCACAGGTCCCGGCCGCCACCACCGCCCACGCCTTGGGCGCGAGCTGGTCGATCCAGTGGTTCAGGGTCTGCGGCCGGCCGGTCTCGGGGTCGTTGCCGAACGACGTCCAGTAGCCGTCGCCCTCGATGATGTTCTGGTTCGGGACCGAACCCTCGATCACCAGGATGAACGGCTCCAGCTCGCCGCGGGCCGCCGCCCGGTACGGCGCCAGGAAGTCCTCGCCGCCCAGGCTGGGCGACAGCACCTTGTTGACGAGGTTCACCTTCGGCAGGCCCGGGATGAGACCGAGGACCACGTCCTCGATGGACGGCTGCCCGGCGGCGGTCAGTGACACGGTGTCGCCGTCGCAGCTCATGCCCTCCGAGATCCAGAGGATGGTGATCTCGTCGAAGCCGCTCGACGCCTTGGCTTCGGTGGTACCGCTCTGTGTGGTCATGTCTGCGGCCTCCGTCGCAGTCGGTCGTGGGCCTGGCCGGCGGCAGCCGGCGGGGCCTGGGGCGCGAGGGGTTCGACCTCGTCGGGCCGGAAGTAGTGGAAACGGCCGTACCAGCCGTGCAGTTCGGCGGCGGGATCGTCGTCGACCGTGACGGCGAGCCGCACGCTGCCGTCGACGTCGTGGAAGACCGCCGCGACCTGCGCGCCGCGCCCGTCGAGGAACATGTCCTGGGCATCGGCGCCGCGCAGCCGCGGGCGCAGCCGCACCGGGCTGCCGGCCCCGACCGGCACCCCCGCCACGAGCACCGTGTCGGTGCTCGGGGACAGCCCCTCGTCGCCGCCCTCCTGCCACCAGGCGGGCCGCTGCGCGTCCGGGGCCCCCGGCGCGGGCACCGGGGTCAGGGAACGGATCACACCGTGCAGCCGCTCGAAGACCTCCCGGGGCATCGTGTCGACCCGGTCGACGATCTGCGCCGCCCGCGGATCGGTGGCCCGCGCCTCCGCCTTCTCCTCGTCGGTCAGCAGCATCGTGCGCAGCGTGAGGATCTCGTCGATCTCCGCCGCGTCGTGCAGATCGCCGGGACTCTCCGGCGCCACCTGCGGCTGGTCGGGCAGGATGATCGGCGCGGACAGCATGACGGCAGGCGGGGCGCTGTCCTGCCGCGCACCGCCGAGCACGGGAAACGTGAACGCGTTCCGGCAGCCCCGCGCGTGCTCCGCGAGTTCCTGGGGCGGATCGATCAGGGACACGAACTCCAGCCCGTCCCCGCCGACGAGCGTGTGGGTGGCGATCAGCGCCTGCCGCAGCGCCGCGTCGCGCGGGGCCCGCGGGTCCGCCGCGTCGCCGGTGTGCTCGGTGCGCACCCGCAGCCGGTACAGGCCCGGAGCCAGCGGTTCGGCCCCCACCGTCGTCGTGGCCCGCACCTCGTGGCGCCGGCGCAGGATCCGCCCCGCGGCCTTCGGCAGCGGCTCGGACTCGACACCGGCGGCCGCGCCCACCGGCGCGCCGCGGCCGCCGCGCACCAGCTCCGCCAGCGGCAGCACCAGCTCGGCCTCGCGCGGCACCGCCTCCTCGAACGAGAGATGCGCGGCGCCGTCGGCCGTCCGCAGCGACTCGACCGGGCGGTGCCGGCCCTCCGGGTCCGCCGCCTCGACCTGCTTGTCCTGCATCTGCAGATACCGCACCCGCACCCGCACGACGGCGTCCGCGCGCGCCCGCACCAGGCACTCGGTGCGCTGGTACCAGGAGTCCGCGGAGCCGGAGATCCCCGGTGTGAGCGGCCCGTCCCGCTCCACCCAGTCGCGGGGCAGCAGCACACCGAACTGCCAGCGGACCCGGTTCTTCGGCGAGGACCGGCGGTACGGGTAGAGCAGATATCCCTCGTAGAGCACCGCGTCCGCCACGGCACGGACCCGCTCGAAGCCGTCGTACGACGCGCCACCGCCGTCCAGCACGGCGGCCGGCGCCGCGCCGCCCGCGCCGGCTCCATCCGACATTCCGCCTCCTCGTCACCGGTCCCCCGGCAGACTCCTTCCACCACCGTCACACCCGTCACAGCACCTCGCCCCTCCGGCGCACCCCGATTGGGCCGGGCAGGGGACACCGGGCCGGTTTCACGCGCTCCCGGCGCCACCCCCCAGTGCTTCCGAGCACCGTCCCGGGCCGCATGTCCCGCCACCTGGGGCATGGGACCGTGGTGCGGTCACCGCAGCCGGCCGACGGAGAGGAACCGGACATGTTCGACGCCCTGAAGAATCTGAAGGACAAGGCCGAGGACATCGCGGAAGAGCACGGCGACAAGATCGCCCAAGGCCTGGAGAAGGCCGGCGACCTCATCGACGAGCGAACCGACGGCAAGCACAGCGACACCATCGACACGGCCGTCGACAAGGCACAGGGCCTCGTCGAGAAGCTGGGCGAGAACGGCGCGAAACACTGAGCGCCGGCGCCCGCCGGGCGCCGGTCTCCTCGGGCGGGCCGCTCACGGCAGGTGTTCCAGGGCGACCAGGGCCGCGTCGTCGTCGAGGTCCCCGCGCACATGGCGGACGAGGTCGCGGCGCAGCGCGGCGACCATCGCGTCCAGAGGCCGCCCGGCGTGCGCCTGCACGTGCGCGGCCAGGTCGTGGAAGCGGCCCCGGCGGTCGCGGGCCTCGATGAAGCCGTCGGTGTACAGCACGAGCCGGTCACCCGGGACGAACGGCACCGTCTGGGCGGCGGGGCGCGCCGCCAGCAGATCGCCGAGGCCCAGCGGCGCGCCGGGCTGGTCCGGCTCGTACGGCCGTACCTCGCCGGCGTGGACGACGTACGGCTCGGGATGGCCGCAGTGCACGATGCGGGCCACGGGCTCGCCGGGCGGGAACTCCATCAGCAGCGCCGTGGCGAACCGCTCCGTGAACAGCGTGAGCGTGCCCCGGCCGTCGGGGCCGAGCGCGTCCGGGTCGCCGTCGAGGGCGGCGATGTGCCGGCGGGCCCGCTCGTCGAGCTGCTCCGCCACCTTCGTCAGCGAGGGCTCCCGGTGCGCGAGGTCACGGAACGCGCCGAGCAGGGTCGCCGACGCACCGACGGCCTCCAGCCCCTTGCCCCGGACGTCGCCGATCACGATCCGGATGCCGTACGGCGTGCGCACCGCTTCGTAGAAGTCGCCGCCGATCCGTGCCTCCGACTCGGCCGGCAGATACACACCGCTCAGGGCGAGCGAGCCGATCCGCTGGGGGAGCGGGTGCATCAGCGCGCACTGGGCGGTCTCGGCGACGGAGCGGATCCGGTTCAGCTGCCGTTCCCGGCGCTGTCGCAGCGAGCACGCGGTCAGCGAGGTCAGTCCGACCACGAACAGGCTGACCAGCGCGACGTTCGTGTCCGGATGCCCCCAGCTGCCCGCGTCCCACTGCAGCAGCGCCGCGATCACGAGCGCGGCGAGGGCGAGCACCGCCGTCGCCCACCAGGTGAGCAGGACGGCGGCCAGCACCGGGACGGCGGCCATGACCGGTGAGACATGCAGCCAATCCGGGGTGAACAGGTCGGTGACGGTGACGAGCATGATGAGCAGCACGGGGGCCGAGGCCAGCAGTGCGCGGGAGCCGGTGCGCCGGTCCCGGAGCGCCGCGGACCATCCGCTCGGCTTCCGGCGCGCGGGTGCGGCGGTGTGCACGGTGGTGGTGTCCTGGAGATCGCTGGTGTGAGAGGTCATCGTCGTGGTGAGGGCCGTAGCGGGTGGAGGAGCCGGTGGGGGCGGGCGGTCGGCGTGGTCGCCGGCGCCGACAGGCAGGTGAGGGCCGATTCCAGGGGGCGCAGCAGACGCTGGTCCGGGGCGGCCTTGTCCGGGGGCTCGCGGTCGGGGGCGCCGAGCCGGGCGAGGGCCTGCCGTGCGGCGGGCAGGGCCGGGTGCGGCCGGCCGCCTCGGCAGGAATAGGCGCACAGGGCGGTCGTCCGCAGCAGCCGGGCGTAGGGCTGGGCGAACGCGGTGGCGGGGCGGGAGGTCTCGGCCGCCTCGGGGTGGGTGTCGAGGAGCCGGCCCGTCGTGCTCACCTGTCCCGCCACGTCGCTCAGGGTGCGCAGCACCCGGTGGTCCAGGTGCGAGCGGCGGCGCCGGGCGGTCGGCCGCAGGTTCCAGCGCATGCTCTCGTGCGCTTCGTCCATGGCGGCCCGGGCGCGGGTCAGCGCGGTACCGAGGTCGTCCTCCCAGGCCGGGCCGAGGACGTTACGTGGCCGCTGGTGCCGTACGACCGCGTCGGCCAGGCCGTCGAGATGCCGGGCGATCACCAGCCGGAGGTCCTCCAGTGCCCGCTCGGCGGACCGTGTCCGCACGGTGGGAAAGAGCAGCACGCTGCACGCCAGCCCGAAGGCGATGCCCAGCACGATCTCCGCGAGGTGGGTGGCCAGCTCACCGGGGTGGCGGCCACGGACCAGCGCGAAGGTGATCAGGGCGGTCGTCGGGACATGCAGGCCGTAGTGACCGAGGAAGCCGTGCCGGGCCAGCAGCACGGCGGCGAAGACGACGACGGCCAGTCCCACCATGCCGGGCTCGGCGTACAGCGCGCCGGGTATGGCCACGAGCACGCCCAGCAGGCAGCCGGCGGCGTACCGCGTGGCGGCGGACACCGTGGCCGCCACCGTCGTCTCGACGATCAGGACGGCCGCGATGGCGCCCGCGTACGGCTCGGTGACGTGCAGCAGCAGTGCGCAGGTCTGCCAGGTCAGCGCCGCCGCCACCGTCGCACGCGCGGCCTCGGCGCCGCCGGCCTGTCTGATCCGCGCCGGGAGAGCGGTCCATCGTGCACTGCGCATGTCTCGTTCCTCCCGTTTCGCGACCGTTCTCTTCGGTCGGGCAAGACCGCCCAGGATAAACGGACAAATGGGCCAAACGGCAAATAAGGAATTTGTAGGAAGGGTGCCCGGCCGGGCCGGCGGGTGACCTGTTCAAGTCTCAACAAGTGGGCCGGTGTTCGCGGTCCTGCCCGCGGGTGCGGGCGGCCATGGGTGCTCGACCTCGTACGCCCTGAACTTGTCTGGTCAAGTTTGGATGCGGTTCTTCCGTTCGACAGTGCCGGCCACTACTCATGTCCCGTTCGTTGCGCACAGTCAGGCCGTGAGGTCTTCCCTCCTCGCGGCATCCTCATCAACGGGACGAGGTACTACGTATGCGACCGCGCTGGAGATCTCTCGGCGGGCTTCTCGCCCTCCACGGCGCCCTGCTCGTCGCCGCCCCCGCTTCCGCCCAGGCGGCCGGGACCAGTGGCAACCTGATCGTCAACGGCGATGCGGAGAGCGGCGGTTACTGCACCGGCGACTGGGCCGCCGCCACCACGGTCCCCGGCTGGACCACCGAAGCCGGCGGTCCGAACGTCATGTGCCACTCCGTCGCCTCCTTCGGACTGCCCGGCGACGGCAGGACCCCCGGCAAGGCCTTCTTCGCGCCCGGCAACTTCGGCGACGGCGCGATGACCCAGACCGTGGACGTCTCCTCCGCGGCCACGGCCATCGACGGCGGCGCGGTGCACTATAACCTCTCCGGCTGGCTCGGCGGCTGGACCACCTACAGCGGCAATGTCGCCGTCAGCCTGCACTTCCACGACGGCAGCGGACGACCCCTCGGCGCCACCGCCACACTGCCCACCGTGTCCGCGAGCGACCGGGGACATGCCACCGCGTTCCTCTCGCGCAGCGCCACCGGCGCGATCCCGGCCGGCACCCGGTCCATCCAGGTCGAGGTGCAGTTCCTGTCGACGAGCAGCGAGACCGGCTACCTCGACAACCTCTCCCTCACCCTGGACACCCCGGTCGGCGCGCCCGCCCCGCTCGCCCCGCCCGTCTCCAAGGTCCCGGGCTACGACCATGTGTTCACGGTCATGATGGAGAACACGGACTACTCCCAGGTCATGAACGACCCGGCGGACACGCCGTACATGCACAGCCTCATGGCCCAGGGCGCCAACCTCACCGACTTCCACGGTGTCTACCACCCGAGCGACGAGAACTACCTCGCTGTCGCGGGCGGTGACACCTACACCAAGGGCGCCACGTACTTCCCCAACATCAACTCACCCGAGCGCAACCTCGGCGACACCCTGGAGGAGGCCGGCAAGACCTGGAAGGCCTACGAGCAGGGCATGGGCACCCCCTGCAACACCAAGAACGACCACGACAGTTACTACGAGCCCGACGACGCGCCCTTCATCAACTACACCGACATCAGCGGCAACGCCTCCCGCTGCGCGGCCCATCTGTTCGACACCACACAGCTGACCACCGACCTCAAGACCGCGGCCACCACCCCGGACTTCTCCTGGATCGCCGCCGACGACTACTACGACGGGGAGGCCTCCGGCAACGGCAGCGCCACCAGCCTCAAGACCCAGGACGGCTGGCTGAAGCAGACCCTCGCCCCGGTCCTGTCCTCGCCGGCCTGGACCCAGCAGCGCTCGCTGCTCATCCTGACCTGGGACGAGAGCAACAGCGAGGCGTACAACCACATCGCCACCACCGTCGTCGGCTCCCAGGGCACGGTCCCGGCCGGCACCAGCAGCCCGCTCCACTACGACCACTACAGCATCGGCCGCACCGTCGAGGCGGCCCTCGGGCTGCCCGGCCTCACGGCCAACGACACCTACGCGACGCCGCTCAACGCCGCGTTCGCGCCGTCCACCGCGACCAAGCCGACCCTCACCGGCGACCTGAACGCGGTCGCGAACGGCGGCAACGTCACCCTGCGCTACTCGGTGCCGACGGCGTCCCAGGTCAGCGCCAAGAACTGGATCGGCGTCTACCCGGCGGGCGTCACCCCGGGCAAGCAGTCCTCGCTGACCTGGTCCTACGCCCCGAACGCCAGCGGCGCGCTCACCTTCCCCACCGGCAAACTGAACGGCGCGGGCACGTACGACGTGTACTACCTCGCCGATGACGGCTACTCGGTCCTGGCCGGACCGTTCTCCCTGACCGTCGGCTGAGGCCGGCTCACGACGGACACCGGGCCCACACGCGTGGGCCCGGTGCTCGGCGGCGCGGCCCTTGGCTCACAGGCCCAGGGAGATGGCCACGCGGGTCAGCTCGGCCGTGTTGGTGATGTTGAGCTTGGCCCGGATGCGGCGCAGATAGGCGTCCACGGTATGGGTGGACAGCCCCATGTGGCGGGCGGTCTGGACGTATGTGCGGCCGGCGGAGATGTGCCGGAGCGTCTCCCGCTCGCGCGGAGCCAGCGTGCTGAGGGCCTTGGGGTGCGGCGTGGTGAGAGTGGCGCTCATGGTGCTGTCCTCCGGCGAGGTGTTTGACCTTTAGGGCGATTTGCCCGATTTCCTCCAGGTTGGTTGCCGGACGTCATGACGCCGTCCGCCGACTGTCACAGGCGTGTCACAGGGAAAGGGGAAAGCGGTGACATGGCCGGCCGCGTGTCAGCAGGGCGTGGCTCAGCCCACCCCTGGTCCGGGCCCCGCGAGGCCGGTCCGGTGGGCGAACAGGGCGGCCTGGACCCGGTTCTCCAGGCCCAGCCGGGTCAGGATGCGATTGACCCGGCTCTTCACGGTCGCCTCGCTGAGCCCGAGGTCCGCCGCGATCCGCGCGTTGGACAGCCCCCGCGCGACCAGGACGAGGACCTGGATCTCGCGCTCGGTGAGCATGCCGGCTTCCGACGCCGGGTCCGGCGCGGGGGCGAGGAGGGCCGGTGGCAGCCCGGTGACCGTGTCGATCAGGCGCCGGGTGACGCTCGGGGCGAGCACGGACTCGCCGTCCGCCGCCGCGCGCAGGGCCTCGGCGAGCTGATCGGGCCGACTGTTCTTCAGCAGGAAGCCGACCGCCCCGGCGCGCAGCGCCGCGTGCACGTACTCGTCCAGGTCGAAGGTGGTCAGCACCAGGACCCGCGGCACCGGCCCCGGGCCGGGCCAGTCCTGGACGATCCGCCGGGTCGCCTCGACGCCCGTCGTACCCGGCATCCGCACATCCATCAGCACCACGTCCGGTCGCAGCGCCACGGCGCGGGCCACGGCCTGCTCGCCGTCGGCCGCCTCCCCGACGACCGACAGGCCCTCCCTGCGGTCGATGACGAGACGCAGCGCGGTCCGTACGATCTCCTGGTCGTCCACGACGAGCACGCGTACGGTCATCGGTCCCCCTGTGCCGGTCCGGGAGCCCGCGCCGACAGCACGGCGCGTACCCGCCAGCCCCCGTCCGGGCGGGGCCCGGCGTGCAGTTCTCCGTCGAAGGCCGCCACCCGCTCCCGCATGCCGACGAGCCCGCGTCCGGCGCCGGGCACCGGCCGGTGTCCCGGGGCCGGCGCGTCGTTGTCCACCTCGATCGTCAGCCGTGTCTCGTCCCCGTGCACGGCGATCCGCACGACGACCGGACCGGCGTGCTTGACCACGTTGGTCAGCGCCTCCTGGACGATCCGGTAGGCCGAGACCTGGATCCCGGCCGGCAGCGCCTTCCCGGCGGGCGTCCCGGAGACACGGCTGACGCGGCACCCCGCCGAGGCCGCGACACCGACCAGCAGGTCGAGGTGGTCCAGGGACGGCTCGGGCGCGAGGTCGCGTTCGCCGAAGGACAGCAGCCCGAGCAGCCGTCGCATCTCGGTCAGCGCCGTGTCGGCGGTCCGGGCGATCAGGCCGACGCCGTGCGCGGCCTCGCCGGGGTCGGGCGGACGCGAGGTCAGCACGTCCTCGGCGGCGCGCGCCTGGAGGGCGATCGCGCTGACGTGGTGCGCGACGACATCGTGCAGGTCGCGGGCGATACGGGCCCGTTCGGTCAGCACGGCCTGCCGGGCGTTCAGCTCCTGCTCGGCCGCGAGCCTCCTGTTCAGCTCGCGCAGGCGTGCCGCGTCGGCGTCGATCCTGCGCCGTCCGTACCCCAGCAGCCAGGCCAGGGCGAAGAAGAACGCGAACGTCGTGACGCTGATCGGCTCCAGCGAGCCGAGCCGGGGCGGCTCCCAGTTCCCGGTCAGGGCATCCGTGACCGCGGTGACGGCGAGGCAGCACAGGGTGAGCGGCCCGCTCGCCGGTGCCGGTGCGTACCGGGCCACGGCGTAGACGCCGAGCATCAGCAGGAACGGCCCGGGGATCTTCCCCGGGATCGGACCGAGCGCCTGGAAGAGGACGTACAACGCGGTCATCGCCGCCAGGACGGTCCGCGGCCGCGTCCGCCGCCACAGCAGCGGCACGGTCTGCGCGCCCCACAGCGCCACCCCCCAGCCCACCGGCCGCGGTGCCCGGTCCAGCACGGTCGCCATGTCGAGCAGGGTGAGGCCGCCGGCCCACAGCGCGTCCGTCAGACGCGGTCGGTCGGCGAGCCAGTGCTGGGCGGCTCGGGGCAGGGCGTTCACCTGGACGGTCATCTCGGTCCGTCAGGCTAGACGACAGCGCGGGCGGCGCGGATCCTCCGCCGGGCGCGCATCGAAAGATGCGTCGGCGCGCCGAGGATCGGCATCGGGCCCGAGGCGCGGCCGGGGCCGGCCGTCCTAGCGTCCCGACCATGACGAACACAGCCGTACCGGCACCGCCCCACCCGACGGCACCACCGCCGTCGCGGCCGACCCGCGCCCACCGGCGCGCCTGGCCCCTGCTGCTCGGCACCGCGGCGATGCTCTTCGCCGTCGGTGGCCGCTGGGACATCGCGGTCGCCGCGTGGATCTTCCCCGTCCTGCTGCTGCGCTTCACCCGGCTGAGCCGGGCCTGGTCCGGGGCGCTGTGGATCTGGCTGGCGCACCTCGGGGCCGCCGTCTTCTGGGTGCAGGAGTCGGCGCTCGGCCTCAACACCGTGGTGCTGGCCGGGGCCGTCGCCCTGGCCGCCCTGCAGACGCTGCCCTTCCTCGCCGACAGACTGCTGACGGACCGGCTGCCGGCGGCGCCCGCCGCGCTGGTCTTCCCGGCCGGTGTCGCCGCCGCCGAGTTCCTGATCACCCTGGTGTCCCCGTTCGGCACGGCCTACGGCTCCCTGGCCGTCACCCAGCACGCGGACCTGCCGCTCCTCCAGGTCGTCTCGGTCACCGGCCCCTGGGGCATCGGCTTCCTCATCGGCTACGCCGCGAGCACCGTCAACGGCATATGGGACCGCCCCGCCTGGCGCGACGGCCTCGTCTGCATCGCCGTCCTGCTGAGCGTCCTGCTCGCCGGCGGCGCCCGGTCGGCCTTCTTCCCGCCGCATGGCGCGACCGTACGGATCGCCGGTGTCAGCCCGTCCCGCACCGTGACCGAGCGGCTGCAGGACACGCTCGCCCGGTTCGCCGACGGCCCGGGCGGCATCGCCGCGGCCCCCGTCACGGCGGTGCGGCCCGCGATGACCGCCGTCGAGGACGACCTGCTGGCCGCGACCCGCCGTGAGGCGGCCGCCGGCGCGAAGATCGTGATCTGGCCGGAGAACGCCGTCAGGACTCAGGAGGCACAGGAGTCCGCCGCCATCGCCGCCGCCCGGGCGCAGGCCCGCCGTTCGGGCGTCTACCTGGAGATCGGAGTCCGCGTCTACAGCACCACCGCGCCCGCCCACGGCCGGGACGAGGCACTCCTCATCGACCCGCACGGCACGGTGCTCTGGACCTACCAGAAGGCCCACCCCATCCCCGGCTCGGAACGGTTCACGCCCGGCGACGGCCAGGTGCCGGTCGTCCGCACCCCGTACGGCCGGCTCGCCAACGTCATCTGCTACGACGCCGACTTCCCGGACCTGATGCGCACGCGGGCCGACATCATGCTGGTGCCCGCGCACGACTGGAAGGAGTACGGCGCCGCGCACACCGACAAGGCGGTACTGGCCGCCGTCGAGGGCGGCTACTCCCTGATCCGCCAGGACGCCGAGGGCGTCTCGGCCGCGTACGACGGCCAGGGCCATGTCCTCGCCACCGCCGACTACTTCGCCACCGGCCGGCAGACCATGGTCGCCGATGTGCCCGTGCACGGCGGCACCACGGTCTACGACCGCGTCGCGGACACCTTCGCCTGGCTCTGTCTGGCCGGCCTGGGAGTGCTGACCGTCACCGCCCTGGTGCGCCCCCGGCGTCCGGTGGGCCGCTGACGCCGGGGCGGGCGGCTCAGGCGACGGCCTGGCGTGCCGTCCGCTCCACCAGGGAGATCCCCTCGCTCATCGAGGCGCTGCCGTTCGACAGCACCGCGACGAGACAGCGGTGGCCCTTCACGGTGACCTGGCCGACGCTGTTGATGTCCCACAGGCCGGAGGCGGTGCGCTGCAGCCAGCCGTTCTTCAGCGCGCGCGGGGTGCCCGAGGCGCCGGCGGCCGAGACTCCCCAGGTCTGCTCGGGGACGACCTGGCCCATGAGGGTGCGGATGTAGGCCCGGGACTGCGCGTTCAGCGCGGTGGCGCCGGAGCCCGTCGTCGTGGCATCGGCCCCCGTCGCCGTGGCGTCGTCGAACACGGCCCTGAGCAGCCGTATCTGATCGCTCGCGGTCGTCCGGGTCAGCCCCCACCTGCCGCCGTCCCCGCCCGTCGTCGAGGTCAGGCCCAGCCGCTCGTTGGCCGCCGCCAGCCCGGAGGCCTGGCCGATCTGCTGCCAGAGCGCGTCGGCCGCCGTGTTGTCGCTGCGCTGGATCATCGGCTCGGCGTGACCACGCTCCTCGTCGGTGAGCTGCCGTCCCGCGTCCTGGGCCCGGAGCAGCACCGCCGCGAGGATGTCGACCTTGACGATGCTGGCGGTGTCGTACGCGCTGTCCTGTCCTCGCACCACGGGCGTGCGGCCGGTGTCGTCCAGGTCGAGCACGGCGGCCGTGGCGTGCGGCGCCGCGACCGGGGTGGCGGCCGACGCCGGGGTGGGGAGCAGCGCACCGGCGAGGAGGGCCGCGGCCGAGGAGAGGAGGACGCCGGTCCGGGTGCGTGCGGTGCTGGAAGAGGGGCGAGACGACATGCCCACGAACGTAAGGAAAAGGTGCGCCGGGCGAAGTGGCAGCCGTCACGTTCGTGATTGTTGATGGTGAATTGTGAGAAGGCCCACCTACGCCACCGATGGGACGCATTGCGCGCCATGGGTTGGTCGCGCGGCGGCGTGTACGCGCGGCCGGAACGGGCCGCTCGCCTATCGTCGGCCCGACACCGACATCCGGAGTGATAATGGAAAAAACGGATGAAATGGTTGGCGTGGTCGAGTGTGCGGCGGTCGCGCCCGTCGGTTCGCCATCCGTACGCCGTATCCGGCCGTGGCCCCTCGGCGCCGCCCTCGCGCTCGCAGCCGGTGCCGCGGCCGTACTCCTGCTCGGCGGCACACACTGGCTGAACCAGCCGGCCGTCCAGGCCTGGCGCACCGTCTGCCTCGCCATCACCGTCCAGGCACTCCCGTTCCTGCTGCTCGGCACCGCCCTGTCCGGCGCCATCAACGCCTTCGTGCCGGCCGACCTGTTCACCCGGATCCTGCCGAAGCGGGCCGCCCTCGCCGTGCCGGTCGCCGGCGTCGCGGGCGCGGTGCTGCCGGGCTGCGAGTGCGCCTCCGTCCCGGTCGCCAACAGCCTGATCGGCCGGGGCGTCACCCCGGCCGCCGCCTTCGCCTTCCTGCTCTCCGCGCCCGCCATCAACCCCGTGGTGCTGACCGCGACCGCCGTCGCCTTCCCGGGCAACCCCGCGATGGTCGCCGCCCGGCTGGTCGCCTCCCTCGCCACGGCGGCCGCGATGGGCTGGCTCTGGCTCTGGCTGGGCAAGGAGAAGTGGCTACGACCCTTCCTACGGCACCGGGACAGCGGCCACCGGCACGGCCACAGCCGCTGGAACGAGTTCCGCCAGGGGTTCCAGCACGACTTCCTGCACGCCGGCGGCTTCCTCGTCCTCGGCGCCATGGCCGCGGCCACCTTCAACGTCGCCGTGCCGCGCTCCGTCCTCGACACCTTCTCCGGCTCGCCCTGGCTCTCGGTGCTCTTCCTGGCGGGGCTCGCTGTGCTGCTCGCGGTCTGCTCCGAGGCCGACGCCTTCGTCGCCGCCTCGCTCACCGGCTTCTCCCCGACCGCGCGGCTCGCGTTCATGGTGGTCGGACCGATGGTCGACCTGAAGCTGATCGCCCTTCAGGCGGGCACCTTCGGACGGGCCTTCGCCTGGCGGTTCTCCACGGCCACCACCGTCGTGGCGGTCGCCGCGAGCGTCCTGATCGGAGGCGCCCTGCTGTGAGACGCCCTGCCCAGACCCTGCTGCTGACCCTGACCGGCATCGGCCTGCTGCACTCGGCCCTGTTCACCGACACCTATCTGCGGTACGTCAAGGCCGGTCTGCGACCGCTGCTGATCGCCTCCGGCATCGTCCTGCTCCTCCTCGGCCTGGCCGCGGCGGCCGTACGGGGCGAGCGGCGGGACACCGTCCACGACAACCGTGGGTCAGCCGATGGCCACACCACCACGGACCCGCACGAGCACGAGCAGGGTCATGAACACCGGCACAGCCATGCACACCGGCATGGTCATGACCACTCCGGCGCCCCGCGCGTCGCCTGGCTGCTGTTCCTCCCGGCGGCCAGCCTGCTCTTCTACGCGCCGCCCGCCCTGGGCGCGTACACGGCGGCACGCTCCAGCACCAAGCCGGTGGCGGTGCAGAGGACAGGATTCGCCGCGCTGCCGGCGACCTCACCGCTGCCGCTGACCCTCACCGACTTCACCAAGCGCGTCCAGCAGGACCGCACCCGGGCCGTCAAGAGCCGTCTCGTCGAGCTCACGGGCTTCGTCACCCCGGCCGAGGACGACGACGGCTGGTATCTGACCCGGATCATCTTCACGTGCTGCGCGGCGGACTCGCAGACCGTCAAGATCCGCGTGTACGGCACCGAGGCACCCCCCGCGAACACCTGGCTCGCGGTGACCGGCACCTGGCACCCCCGAGGCGCCCTCGGCACGAGGACCGCGCAGGCGGCCCTGGACGTCCGCAGGGCCCGCCCCATCGCCCAGCCGGTGAACGCCTACACCGACGATCTGCCGCTCACACCGTCCTGACCGCCGGGGCGGAATCGGTCCCGTCCGTCAGGAGCACACCGGTGACCATGTGGGGGCGGATGCGCACGGCGTGATCCATCTCCTCGCACGGCGCCCAGGGGACGAGCAGCGAACGCAGCCGGGCCAGGTCGGCGGGGTCCGTGACAAGCCGGGCGTAGCCCGTGACGACGACGCTCCAGCCGAGGTGCGTGCCCGGATCGATCGCGTCGGCCTCGTAGGCGACCACCACGCCCTCGCCGCTGTCCTGCTGGGCGTGCGCGGTGAGCGCGGCGCCTTCATGGGTGCGGATGACGATGTCGCCGCCGTCCAGGACATGGCTGACGGGGCGGACGGTGGGCAGCGCCTGCCGGGTGAAGACGATCCTCCCCAGCGACACGGTGCCCAGCAGCCGCAGTGCCTCGACGGGGTCGATCTCGATGCGCCGGAGCGCCGGCTCGTCGTTACGGATCATGGCTGGCTTCTTCGCGGGTGCGTGACGGTCTCCTCGTCGGCTCCGGTCCCCCGGCGCCCACGGCGTGGACGCCGGGGGCGGAACGGCACCGCGGGGGAATCGGCGCCGCTCCTGTCTCCCACGGTGGTACGTCACCGGCCGCGCGCCCAGTGCCCTTCGGCCTCGGCCCCAGGGCCGGACGGCCCGACCGCACGGGCCGAGGGGGCCGAGGGGGCCGCGGGGGAGCGCCGGCGCAAGGCCGGCGGGTGCCTGCCTGGTGCCTGCCGGGTGCCCATGGGGCTCCTCTCCGGCTCCTCCGGGCTCCTCTCGGGTCCCTCCCGGCCCCTCCCGGCCCCTCCCGGGTCCCTCTCGGGCTCCTCTTCGGCGCTCACGCCGCCTTCGTCCGGATTGAGGTGCACGATGGAGTCGTGGCACTCGACGGCCGGGTCCGGGAGACCGCCCCGAGCCCGCTCGCCGCCCGCCCGGCGTGATCCCGCCCGGCGGGGCGGACGTGGAGTGCGCGGCGAGGCCGCCGGTGCGCGAGAGGAGGCGGTGACGATGAACCGGACACCTCCCACGACGGTCACCCGGGTACGGCTGTGGCGCTGGCGGCGCAATCCGCTCAGACGGCACAGCGATGTCGTCGAGGCCTGGATCGTCCTCGCGACCTGGGTGCTCGCCGTCCTCGGCGGGGCCGTCGCCGGACTCCTGGCGGCCCACAGCGCCGACGCGGCGTTCACCGCCCGGCAGGCCCGGGTGCGCGCCGTCTCCGGCGTGCTCACCGACACCCCGGCGAGCGCCCCGACCTCCGGCACCGGCTACGACGACGGACAGGTCTGGGCCACCGTGCGCTGGACGGACGCGCACGGCACCGTGCACACCGACCGGGCGAAGGTCGAGCCCGGTGCCACCACCGGATCCCGGGTGACGGTGTGGACGAACCCCGCGGGCCACGTGGTCTCCCGGCCCGTCACCGGCGCCGCGGCGGACCTGCAGGCGGCCCTCACCGGCGCCCTCGTCGCCCCCTCGGCGGGCGCGGCGGTCTGGAGCGCGGGCTGGCTGCTCCGCACCCGGCTGATCCGCCGGCGGATGGCCGAGTGGGACGAGGAATGGAAGCAGATAGGCCCCCGCTGGGGAAACTTCAGCGGCGGCCGGGGCTGAACGCCCACGAAGGCAGAGGGCGAAAAGCAGGGGACGAAGTCGAGGGCGGGAAGGGCCATCCGCTTCTCGCGGATCCGGATTGCGCGGTGCGCGGCTCTCCGGCCGCTTCCCCGCGTCTGTCTCTCGGTCCTTCCCGCCACTACCAGCACACCACGGAAACGGCCGTCCCACCAGGCCCGCCACAGCGCGACGGTCTCGTCGAGCCGGGCGGGCGGCGTTCCCACGGCACCTCGGACAGGTCGTACAGGTGCCGTCCGAAGCGGCCGGGACAGGCCGCGCCGACGGCCACGGCGAGCCGCCCGCCGGACGGCAGGCCGAGGGAGGCCAGGGTCTGCGCGCTCGGCACAGGGCGGCGCAGGGACGGCGGCAGCGCCGTCGTGGCCAGGGCCACGGTCTCGGTCGCCGGAGCCGGCGCGCCCGGCGCACCGGGATCCCGCTCTACCGCACCGGGAATCGCTGTTCAGGCAGGAGTTCCACGCCGAAGCGCTCGTGCAGGGCCGCCGCGGAAAGGCCCCCCTCGGGAACGGCGAAGCCCAGGCCCCGGAGGGCATGGACCGCGTCCGGCGCGTGCGCGGCATCCATCGTCATCACGCCGGTATCGCGAGGCGGCCACCCGCTCACAGCGGGGTCGCCGCCTGCAACAGGAGCAGCAGGGTGACCGCGGAGTTGGCCGAGCACGTCGCGGAGAGGACGGCCCCGGTGGCCGCCGTCCACAGGGCCAGGCCCACGGTCGTGAAGACGGACGGCCAGGCGCGCCCGCTCGGCGCCGGCGCGAGAAGCGCGGCGACCCGCCGGGGGAGCGGTCCGGGCGCGGCCAGCGCGGCGAGCGTCGGCGCGGGCGCGGCGCGGGAGACGAGCGCGGCGGTGCCGATCGCCCGGGCGACGGCCCTGCGGCTGCCGACGGCCCGCGCCGCCTCCTCGTCCGCCCAGCGCTCCGCCGTGTAGGCGACCGCCGTGCGCAGGGGCCGCAGGAACGGGTTGGCGCAGGCGGCGAGTTGGACGAGCAGCAGATGCCGGTGGTGCCGGGCGGCGAGATGGGCCCGCTCGTGAGCGAACAGCGCCCGGCGCTCCCGGGACGCCAGACAGTCGAGCATCGCCGTGGACACCACGATCCGCTCCCGCGGGCCGCCCGGCAGGGCGTAGGCGTACGGCTCCGCGTCCGGCAGCACCGCCACCTGCGTGGACGGCAGCCCGCGCAGCGCCGCGTGGGCACGCCGCCGTACCCGGCCGTGCCGCAGCAGCGCGCGGGCACCGGTCGCGACGACCGCGAGCAGTGCGGGGATCGCGGCCTTCCCGGCGACCTCGTGCCGTGGCACGCTCGCGCGCACCTCGGGGTCCGACCAGCCGTCCGGCAGTGGGTTGCCGGGCAGTTGGGCCGTGCCGACGACCATCAGCAGGGCCAGACACAGCGTGCTGCACAGCGCCATGACCGTGGCGACGCCGGTCAGCAGCACGGTGGCGGTGCGCGGATGCAGGCGCTGCTCGGCCAGACGGGCGACCGGCCAGGCCGTGAGCGGCAGGACCAGGGGCAGGAAGACGAAGATTCCCATGCGTGCCTCAGTCCTCGTCGTCGGCCTGGTCCAGCAGTTCGCGCAGCAGTCGCTCGTCGCCCTCCGGCAGTGCGGTGATGAAACTCGCCAGCACCGCCCGGCGGTCCTGCTCGCCGTCCAGGACCTTGCGCATCTTCAGCGCGGCGAGCCCCGCCTCGTCGGCGGCGGGCAGCCAGACGAACGAGCGGCCCTCACGCCTGCGGGTCACGGCGTTCTTCGCCAGCAGCCGCACGAGGACCGTCATCACGGTCGTGTAGGCGAGATCGGCCGCCAGGCGCTCCTGCACCCAGCCCGCGGTCACCGGCCGGCCCGCCTCGTGCAGTGCCGCGAGCACCCGGGTCTCCAGCGCGCCCTGCGCCCTGCGCGGGCGGCGTGCCTCGGGCTCCGTCACCGCTGTCTCCCTTCCGCCGGGCCTCGCCTCTCCGCCGGGCCGCGCCTCGATTCCCCGTGCCGGAGGAACATCACGAGGAACATCACATCGTACAGAGCGGACCCCATGGCCGGTTTGCGCTGCTCGTGGCGGCATCGGCCGTGCCGCACGGCCCGCAACTTCTACAGTGTTGTAGATTCAATTCGGGTCCGGGACACGGATCCGAACCGATCATGTGCGTGGAGGGACGAACCATGGGTGTTTCCCTGTCCAAGGGTGGAAACGTGTCGCTGAGCAAGGAGGCGCCGGGACTGAGCGCGGTGGTCGTCGGACTGGGCTGGGACGTGCGGACCACCACGGGTGCCGGCTTCGACCTCGACGCCTCCGCCCTGCTGCTGAACGACTCGGGCAAGGTCGTCTCCGACCGTCACTTCGTCTTCTACAACAACCTCGCCAGCCCGGACGGCTCCGTCGAGCACACCGGTGACAACCTCACCGGTGAGGGCGAGGGGGACGACGAGAGCATCAAGGTGAACCTCGCCGCCGTACCCGCCGAGGTCGACCGGATCGTCTTCCCGGTGTCCATCCACGACGCCGACGCGCGCGGTCAGAGCTTCGGTCAGGTGCGCAACGCATTCATCCGCGTCGTCAACCAGTCCGGCGGCGCCGAACTCGCCCGCTACGACCTGTCGGAGGACGCCTCGACCGAGACCGCGATGGTCTTCGGCGAGCTGTACCGGGGCGGTGCCGAGTGGAAGTTCCGGGCCGTCGGACAGGGCTACGCCTCCGGACTCGCGGGCATCGCGGGCGACTTCGGCGTCAGCGTCTGATCCGGCGCGGACGGCTCGCGGACGTCGCCTTCTTCCGGCATCTGGCCGGCGACGACGGCTCGGTGCGGCACTTCGGCGACGACCTCACCGGCGGCGCGGGCGCCCGGGGCGACGACGAGGTCGTCCTGGTGGACCTCGCGCGCGCTCCATCGCGGCGGCTCCGGCCGGCAGTTGACGGCCCTGGGCGAGCCGGCCGCGGGCCGGACGTTCCAGGATCCGCCGCCCGCCGCGTCAGTCGCGGGAGTTGCCGAACAGGAGGCGGTAGCCGATGAGCAGCACCAGGGAGCCGCCGATCGCCGCGCCCCAGGTGTAGAGGTCGAAGAAGTGCTTCTCCACCGGGCGGTCGAGGAAGCGGGCGGAGAGCCAGCCCCCGACGAAGGCGCCCGCGACGCCGATGAGGGTGGTGCCGATCAGGCCGCCCGGGTCGCGGCCGGGCAGCAGGATCTTGGCGATGCCTCCGGCGAGCAGGCCGAGGATGATCCAGCCGATGATGCCCACGGTGTTGTCCTTCGGTCGGGTCGGGTTCCGCGCCGCAGGCGCCGGACGCCGACACTGGGGGTTGCCTGTTTGCGCAAGCCTAGGGGTGGTTGAGGCGCTCCGGGCAAGGGGGGTTCGCCCCCTGATGACGAGCCGTGGAGGTTCTGCTACATGATTAAGACATTGCGCAATCGGGGAACTGAAGAGGCCCCGGAGACGTCGATCATGATGGACGCGGTAAGTGTGAGCGGCTGCGGAGGACGTGGATGAGTGTGTCCCTGACCAAGGGCGGCAATGTGTCGCTGAGCAAGCAGGCCCCGGGCCTGACTGCTGTGACGGTCGGGCTGGGCTGGCAGGCGAAGACCGGGTACGAACCGGACGTCGGCGCGCTGCTGTGCGACCCGTCGGGCCAGGTGCTCTCCGACGAGCACTTCGTCTTCTTCAACAACCTGAGCAGCCCCGACGGTTCGGTCCGCCACTGCGGAACCGGCAGTCCGGCCGACGGGGACGACCAGCGGATCCAGATCGACCTCACCAAGGTCCCGGACCGGGTCGAGAAGATCGTCTTCCCGGTGTCCCTGTACGACGCCGCGAGCCGCGGCCAGGCCTTCGGCCAGGTCCAGCGGGCGCACATCCGCGTCCTCGACCGGGACGGCGGCACCGAACTGGCCCGCTACGACCTGGCGCCCGGCAGCCTGTCGACGGAGACGGCCCTGGTCTTCGGCGAGTTGTACCGGCACGGCGCGCAGTGGAAGTTCCGCGCGATCGGCCAGGGGTACGCCTCGGGACTCGCCGGCATCGCCACGGACTACGGCGTCACCGTGCTGCAGGAGGAGGCGCCCGCGCCCGCGATCCCGACCGAGAGCCCTGCTCCGCCCGGAGGTTCGCGGGCGATCGCCGGCACATCCCTGCCGTCCACCTCGCAGCCGAGCGCCGGTACGCCCCTGCCGTCCACCCCGCACCCGAGCGCCGGTACGCCCGTGCCGCCCACCCCTCAGCAGCCGCCGGCCGGCGCCCCGCCGGCCCCGGTGTTTCCCCCATCTCCGCAATCCATGACCGGGAGTTCGACCGTGACCTGCTTCTTCGACCCCAACCACGGCCCGGGTGCCACGACCGTGACCTGGTCCCCGCAGTGGGGCGTGCCCCGCCCCGTCCAGGTCTGCGGCGCCTGCGCACAGCGGGTACAGACCACGGCACCGCCCTTCTACACCCCGCCCCAGCAGGGCTATCCGCAGCCTGTGCCGCAGGGCTATCCCCAACAGGGCTACCCCCAGCAGGGATATCCGCAGCAGGGCTACCCGCAGCAGGGGTACGGACAGCCGTACGCGGACCATGACCACCAGCAGGGCGGCGGCCGGCGCTTCGGCACCGGCGCGCTCATCGGCGCCGGCGCGGCCGGCCTCATCGGCGGCGCACTGCTCAACGAGGCGTTCGACGACGACGAGCCGGACGTCGAGGTCAACAACTATTACGAGGACTGAGTCCTCTCCCTCCCCCACGCCCGCTGCTGGGCTTCCTTACGGGGCCCCTACACTGGGTGGGCGCGTGCGCGTCAACTGTGACGAGGGCGGGGACGGGAGAAGACGGTGACGGAGAACGCCGCGGGCTTCGACGACCCGCCCGCCGAGGTGCTGGCGGAGGCCGCCGCGGCGTTCGGTCTGCTCGCCGCCCCTGCCCGGCTGCACCTGATGTGGGCCCTGTCGCAGGGGGAGAGCGATGTCACGCATCTCGCCGACCGGGTGGGCGGCGCGCTGCCCGCGGTCAGCCAGCATCTGGCGAAGCTGAAGCTGGCCGGCCTCGTCCGCTCCCGTCGCGAGGGCCGGCGGCAGGTCTACTACATCGACGACCCCGATGTGGTGACCCTGGTCCGCGTGATGGTGGGCCAGCTGACCGCGCGCTCACAGCACACCTCGGCCGCCGTCCACGGACTGCGCAGGTCGAGTGGCTGAGGGCCGTCCCGCCGTACGGTGCTGCTCGGAGCCGGTCGGGCCATCACCTTTCTTATATCCGTTCTTATGTACGGCGCGTAGACTCCGGCTCTCGTACCGCCCCGGACCGTACGGTTCCATGAGATGCCTCACCTGTGAATCATGTGTGCGTCTGTGCTGTTCGGGCAGCTGATTTGTTAGATTGCGCAATTACGCAAGCAAGGCGGAGCAGCCCGCTCCGCCCGCCCGTACATCGCCGCACGGGCCGGGCCGTACACCCCATGGCCCGGACCGAGGGGCCCGACCGTTCATGGGAGTGGGAGATGAGCGACCCGTGGGACGGGCCCTCCGGGCAGGCCACGCGCAGCCGTAGCGCGCGGGTACCCGGACAGCGAGCGGCCGAGCCCGACGGGGCGCGCCCGTCGGGCGGCCGGGCGGCGGCCAGGGCCGCCGCCCGCTCCCGCGTCGGCAAGCGTGCGCACCGGGGCCGTCAGCCGGGCCGCGCCCGCAAGGTGCTGAAGATCCTCGGGATCAGCCTGTCGGTCATCATCGTGGTCACGGCCGGCGCGGGCTGGTGGTTCTACGAGCACCTGAACGGCAACATCCACAGCGTCTCGCTCGACGGCAAGGGCGGCACCGAGAAGGCCGACGCCTTCGGCCGCACCCCGATCAACATCCTTGTCATGGGCTCGGACGGCCGCACCAGCGCGGCCGACTGCAAGCTCGGCGGCGGCTGTTCGCGGACCGGGGTGCAGACCGGCAGCAACGCGGATGTGCAGATGGTGGTGCACATATCCGCCGACCGCTCCAACGCGACGGTGATGAGCATCCCCCGCGACACCATGACCAAGGTCCCGGCCTGCCAGGACAGTGACTCGGGTCAGTCCACGGCCGGCTACTACGGCCAGATCAACAGCGCGCTGCAGTACGGCCCCGCCTGCCAGGTGGCCACCGTCCACCAGCTCACCGGCATCCCGATCGACCACTTCGTCAAACTCGACTTCTCCGGCGTCGTGCAGATGTCCGACGCGATCGGCGGTGTCTCCGTCTGTGTCAGCGACGACGTCTACGACACCTACTCGCACCTGAAGCTGTCCAAGGGCAACCACACCCTCAAGGGCGACGCGGCGCTGGAGTTCGTCCGCTCCCGGCACGGCTTCGGCGACGGAAGCGACCTCGGCCGTACGACGACCCAGCACATCTTCCTCAGCTCGATGATCCGCAAGTTCAAGAGCGCGGGCACGCTCACCGACCCCGCCGCGGTCTACGGCCTGGCCGACGCCGCGACCAAGGCGCTGACCGTGGACGACGGCCTGGGCACCGTGAAGAAGCTGATCTCGCTCGCGTCGGACGTGAACAAGGTGCCGACGAAGCGGATGACGTTCACGACGATGCAGACGGCCGCCGACCCGGGTGACAAGGACCGGGTGGTGGTGGGCCCCGGCGCCAAGAGCCTGTTCGCCACGATCGCCAACGACCAGCCGCTGACGGACGGTTCCGGCAAGAAGTCCGCGGCCGCCTCGGTGACCGCGAAGGCCACGGCCCCGGCCGTGCCGGCCGCGCAGATCGCCGTCACGGTCGAGAACGGCACCGCGGTCACCGGGCGTGCCTCGGAGATCGCGTCCGCGCTGACCGACCAGGGCTTCAGCTCCGCCACGACCACGGCCAACGCGCCGAGCCCCGCCACGGCCACCACGCTCACCTACGGCGCCGACCAGAAGGGCCAGGCACAGACCGTCGCCAAGGCGCTGGGTCTGTCCTCCACGCATCTGAAGCAGGGCACCGGCACCGGCCTGACCCTGGTGATCGGCGGCGACTGGCCGAGCGGCACCAGCTTCCCGGGCGGCAATTCCGCACCGGCGCCCGCCGACACCCACGCCGCGGTCTCCAACGCGCATGCCTCCACCGCCGATCAGGCCAAGACCTGCGCCAAGGTCAGCCCCTACAAGACGGTCACCGTCAATGGCGTGTCCATGACGCCGACCCAGGCATACGCGGCGGCGCGCGGCAAGCCCGATTCCGACGCCTGACCGGGGCGACCGACCCGGTGCACCGGCTGTACAGTTGCGCAAGGCCGCAAATGAGAGAGGGGCGGGCGCGATGCTCCGCAACGGACTGGAACCCTGGCACCTGCTGATCCTGGCGATCGTCGTCATCGTGCTGTTCGGCTCGAAGAAGCTGCCCGAGGCCGCCCGTGGACTGGGCAAGTCCATGCGCATCCTCAAGAGCGAGGCCAAGGCCATGAAGACCGACGACGAGGCGCAGCCGTCCGCCGCTCCCGTGGCGGAGGGCAGGCCGGCCGACTGAACCGCGACCGCCGGTCCAGTCGGGCCGGCTATCCGGTCGGGGCCGGCGATCCGGTCAGGGGCTGGCGATGTCGAAGCCGTACCGCAAAGGCTCGGTGGTGACGGTGTAGTCCCGGCGGTACAGATACACCGCCTCCGCGCGCACGCCGTCGGGCGGTGCGGCCTCGACCGGGCAGGGGCGGGTCACCTGGATCACGCGCGGCCGGTCGGAGACCTTGATCCGCAGCCCGTTCGCCGGCCCGCCGGTGAGTACGGCGGTCTCCCAACCCGTCACTTCGGTAGTCTCCACGGCTGACAGTTTAAGGGTTGCGCAAGTTATGAGGTCGTGAGTCCGGTCACTGCCCCGTCCGGTTACGACGGGCGCTGGGAGGCCGCCGCGTCGGGGCGGAGGTCGGACAGGGTCAGCGGGTGGGCCGGGGGATCGGGCAGGGCGATGCGGGAGGCCACCTCCAACTCGGGGCCGACGTGGAGCAGTTCGCCGGGTTCCATGAGCCGCCAGTGCGGGCTCTCGTCCATGCGCTCGCTGGCCACGACGACGGACGGGGCGTCGCCCAGGTGTGCCGAGCGCACCCGCAGACGTCCGTTGCGGCCGGTGTGGTCCAGGTGCCGCGCACCCTCGTGGCCGCCGGCCGGGCGGCGCAGGACATACAGCTCATGAGTGGCGGGATAGCGCAGGGCCCACAGTTCCCGGGCGGTGACGAGGATGATGTTCAGGGCATACAGGGGGAGGTTCCCGGCGACCCAGCGTGCCGCGGACACAAGGCCCGCGGACACATCCCCGCCCTGTGCCGCGGTCTCGCGTGTCACCAGGGCGAAGAAACGCTCGGAGTCGGTGTCGCCGCGCACCAGCGAGCGGTCCTCGCCCAGCTGCCGGTCGAGCGCGTCGAGCCCCTCGATCACACCGTTGTGTGCGAACAGCCGCCCCTGCTGCGTGAAGGGGTGTGTGTTGCGCACATCCAGCCCGCCGGTGGAGGCGTACCGAATATGTGCCAGGAACGTGGCCGACTCCACATCCCGGGCCTCCTCGGCGAAGGCGCGGTCCTCATAGGCGGCGATCGGCGCCTTGTGCACCTCCGGGGTGCCGTCCGCGTCGAAGTACCCGAGCCCGGTGCCGTCCGGTTCGCGGTGGCTCTGTGCGCTCAGGCTGTCGGGGGCGTCCAGCAGCCAGAACATGGCGTGTGTGCGCAGTGGAGAGCTGATCAGTCCGAACAGCCGGCACACGGCAACCTCCTCGTCACCTTCGTCCGCCGGGCCCCGTCGACCGGCACCCGGACGACCATCGTCCCGCGCGGCGGCCGTTCCCGCACCCGGCACCACCCGGGGCATGCTGTCCGCTTCCAGGGGCGGGCAAGGCACTCGGCCCGCTCCTCCACCTCGTCAACCGGCCGGTCGCAGCGCCGAGTCGAGGGCTCCGTCGATGGTGGGGTGGGAGAAGGCGAACCCCGCCTTG
Organism: Streptomyces alanosinicus; assembly: GCF_014650595.1. Classification (GTDB taxonomy): domain Bacteria; phylum Actinomycetota; class Actinomycetes; order Streptomycetales; family Streptomycetaceae; genus Streptomyces; species Streptomyces alanosinicus. Next base: position 211,044 of record NZ_BMVG01000008.1, on the reverse strand, counting down.
TGCAGCGCGGCCGGTACGACACGTGCGCTGCACGTGATGCTCGCGGCGAACTCGCCGAGCGCCGTGCGCAGGGCGAAGGCGGGGACGGCGGCGAACGCCGGTCGGCGCAGGGCGTGGCTCAGCGCCCGGGTCACCTCGCGGTTGGTGAGCGGCTCGGGGGCCGTGAAATTGAGGGGCCCGGAGAGTTCCCCGGTACCGAGGGCGAAGCGGAGCGCCGCGATGTGGTCCGGCAGCGAGATGAAGGGCCAGTACTGGTCACCGGAGCCGAGTCGGCCGCCCAGTCCGAGGCGGAACAGCGGGAGGAGACGTCCGAAGGCGCCGCCCCGGGCGGAGACGACCAGACCGGTGCGCGGGTGGACCACGCGGATGCCGGCCTGCCGGGCCGGGTCGGTCGCAGCCTCCCAGTCGACGCAGACGCGGGCCAGGAAGTCGCTCCCGGCGGACTCGCCCTCGTCGACGGTCCGTTCACCGGTGTCGCCGTAGAAGCCGGTGGCGGACGCGGACACCAGGACGCGCGGCGGACGGGCGGCAGCGGCGCAGGCGCGCGCGACGGTGTCGGTGCCGCGTACCCGGCTGTCGTGGATCTCCCGCTTGTAGGCGGCGGTCCACCGCTTGTCGCCGACCCCCGCGCCGGCCAGGTGCACGACGGCGTCGGCGCCGTCCAGGGCGCCGGGCTCGACCCGGCCCGCGACCGGGTCCCAGTGCGCGGCCGCGCTGCCGTCCCGTGGGGCGGCGGCGGACCGGTCGCGGACGAGCCGGACGACCTGGTGGCCGTCGGCCAGCAGTGAGCGGGTGAGAGCGGAGCCGATGAGTCCGGTGGACCCGGTGATCGCGACGCGCATGGCGTCCTCCCGAGGAACGTCGTGCTGATGGTTCAAGTTTGAAGCATAGGCACGATACAGCGAGTGCTTGTAAGTTCAAGTAAAGATCCGTGTCCGTCGACGAGCTCCTCGGCCGCCTCGTCGCGGCCCGTGACCGGGGTGAACTGTCCCCACAGGAGCTGGACTCGATGATCTTCCAGCTGCTGGTCGCGGGCCAGGAGCCGGTCACCGACCAGATCACCACCGCCCTGATCGCCCTGTTCCGCAACCCGGCCCAGCTCGCCCGGCTCCGTGCGGACCCCGCCCTGCTGCCCCGTGCGGTCGAGGAACTCCTCCGCTTCGACAGCGCCTTCGAGCTGACCACCTGGCGCTTCTTCGACGCGGACAGCGATCTGCACGGCACCCGGGTCCCGGCCGGCGACTCCGTGATCGTCTCCCTGTGCGCCGCCAACCGCGACCCGCGCCGCTTCCTCGACCCCGACACCCTCGACCTCGGCCGCACCCCCAACCCGCATCTCGCCTTCGGCCACGGCATCCACTTCTGCCCCGGCGCCGCGCTCGCCCGCGCCCAACTCCAGATCGCCCTCGGCACGCTCCTGGCCCGGCTGCCGGGCCTCCACCTGGCCGTCGAGGACGCGGAGATCGAGTGGATCCCGGCGGTCCTCGGCCGCGGCACCGGCCATCTGCCGGCCGGCTACGACCGCCGTCTGTGACCCGGGAGCCACCCCTGCCGCCCCGTCCTCACGCTCTTCGGAGACCCGTATGCCCGTTCCCCTGACGACCCGCCGGACCAGCGCATCACGAGCGTCAGCGCCGCGATCCTGAGCCTGCTCCTGCCCCACCATCGCACCACCGACCCGGGCCCCGCGCCCGCCGCGGCGTTCCCGCACCACCTGCGCCGTATCGCCGCTCCCTCCGCTTCCTGCACCGGCTCTGCACGGACATCGAGCGGATCCACCCGCCCGGCGCCCGCATCGTCATCTGCTCCGACGGACATGTCTTCGGCGATGTCATCCACGTCCCCGACCACCGCATCGACGCGTACGCCGACGAACTGCGCGGCCTCATCGCCGGCCTGGGTCTCACCCGGCTGTCCGTCTTCGACCTGCGCGACGTGCTCGGCGATCTGCCCCACGACCGCAAACGCGCCCATGTCCACCAGCACCACGCGCCCGCCGTCGAGGCGCTGCGAGCCGAGGTGCACGCCGACGACCAGGTGCGCGCCCTGTACCGGGGCATCACCCGCTTCCTCGTCGAGGACACCCCCGACTTCCCGGGCACCCGCTCGGCCCTCCAACGCGCGTGCCGGCAGCGGGCGTACGGCGTCCTCCAGCGCAGCCGCGCCTGGGGGACCCTGATCGCCGCACACCATCCGGCCGCCGTACGGCTGTCCATCCATCCCCAGCCGGCCGGCGCCGAGAAGTTCGGCATCCGCCTCCTGGACGCGCCGGACGCCTGGACCACCCCCTGGCACTCGGCCGCCCTGCACCGGGCGGACGGCACCTGGACGCTGATGCCCCGCACCAGGGCCGCACGGCTGGGCCGGCTGGTGACGGTCGACGGCCGGGCGAGCCACTTCCGTCAGGAGTGAGACGGCTTCGCGGCCACCCGGCCGCGAGGGGCCCGACGGGACAACCTCACCCGCTGCGCGAGGTCCAGGGCGGCCGGCTCCCATGACCGGTACGTGAAGCCGAACCCGGCCTCCCGCAGCCGGCCCGGGATCACCCGGCGGCTCTTGAGCAGCAGCTCCGTGTCCGTGCGCACCGCGAACGCGCCCAGCTCGGCCATCCAGCGTGTGGCCGGCAGCCCCACGGGGACGCCCCAGGCCGTGCGCAGCGCCCGCATGAAGTCCCGGTGCGGGAGCGGGCAGGGGGCGGCGAGGTTCACCGGCCCGGTGATGTCGTCCCGGTCGATCAGGAACTCCACCGCGCGCACGAAGTCCTCGTCATGAATCCAGGACACGTACTGCGCACCGCCTGCCACCGGCCCGCCGAGCCCCAGCCGGGCCAGCGTCAGCAGATGGTCGAAGACCCCGCCCCGGTCCGGGCTCATCACCATCGCCGAGCGCAGCGCCACCTTCCGGGTCGCCGGCGTCGAGGCCTCGGCCTGCGCCCGCTCCCAGTTCTTCGCGATGTCGACGCTGAAGGCCCAGTAGTCCGGCACTCCGGCCTCCGAGCCGCCGATCACCCCCGTCGCCTCGTCGTTCGGCGCGTCGAAGCGGTGGGCGTAGACCGTCGCCGTACTCATCTGCAGCCACACCCGCGGTGGCCGTGCGGCGGCGGCGATCGCCTCCCCGACCACCCGGGCCGAGTCCACCCGCGAATCCATCATGGCGCGCAGGTTCTCGGCGGTGTAGCGGCAGGAGACACTGCGTCCGGCCAGGTTGATCACGACATCGCTGCCGTCGACCACCTCGGTCCACCGGCCGGGCGTGACCCCGTCCCAGCCGACCTGCCGCGCTCCCACCGGATGCCGGGTCAGGACGGTGACCTCATGGCCGGCCGCCGTCAGCGCACGATCGAGAATCGTGCCGACCTGGCCGGTTCCACCGGGCAGAACTATTTTCATCGAGCCCCCTCGTTCGGTGCGCACAGCGTAGCCGTAGATTTGAACGTGTTCAAAAGCGGCCCGGGGGAAGGACGGGGATCGACGATGAGCGACTGGCAGTGGGACGAGACCCTCTTCGAGGGGACGGCCCCCCACTACGCCCGGGGCCGGCTGCCGTATGCCCCGGGGCTGGTGCCGTTGCTGGCCGAGGCGCTGGCCGCCGACGGGCACGGACGGCTGCTCGATGTGGGCTGTGGGCCCGGGACCGTCACGATCCCGCTCGCACCGCTGTTCCGTGAGGCCGTCGGGCTCGACCCGGACACCGGACTGATCGCCGAGGCCACGAAGGGGGCCGTCGCCGCGGGGGTGGCCGCCAGGACCCGCTGGGTGCGGATGCGTGCCGAGGAACTCCCGGCGGGCCTGGGGCTGTTCGACGTCGCCGTGTTCGCCCAGTCCTTCCACTGGACGGACCGCGAGCGGGTGGCGCGGACCGTGCGCGGCATGCTGCGGCCCGGCGGGGCGCTGGTCCATCTGTCGGACCTGAAGACCGAGTCCCGTACGGCCCGGGGTCTGCCGTGTCCGGCGGTGCCCTACGGGGACATCGAGGAGCTGGTCAGGCGTTACCTGGGCCCGGTCCGGCGGGCCGGCCGCGGGCTGCTGCCGCACGGCACGCCCGGCGGTGAGGCGGCGGTGCTGGCCGGCGCCGGTTTCCTCGGCCCCGAGCGCCATGTCGTCCCCGGCGGACAGGAACTGCGGCGCGCCGTGGACGACGTGGTGGCCTGGACGTTCTCGCTGTCGTATGCGGCCCCGCATCTGTTCGGCCCGCACCGGGAGGCGTTCGAGACGGATCTGCGCCGTCTGCTGGTGCGGGCCTCGGCCGGGGGCCTGTTCTCCGAACGGGCCCCCAGCACCGAGGTGATCATCTGGCGGTCCGGGCCAGCGCCGCGACCTCGGCCGCGGTGAGCGTCCTGCCGTAGACGCGGAAGTCGTCGACCGCCGCCTTCAGATACGGGTCCGGGTACTGGGACCTGCCGATGTACGCGGCGCGGATGTGGTTGCCGAAGTATCGGGGTTCGACGGTGACCGCCGTGTTCCGGCCCGCCTCGCGGCCGTCGACATACAGTACGGCGGTGCCGGAGCCGTAGGTGACCGCCACATGCGCCCAGCGGCCGGTCGGCAGCGGATCGGCGTCGATGCGCTGTTCCTCGCCTCCGCCGCCCGTGGTGATCGCGTAGCGCAGGGTGCCCGAGTCGCTCCGCGGGGTCAGGAACATATTGGCGCTCACCCCGGTGCCGAAGTCGAAGATCCGGCTCCAGGTGGCCGGCTGTCCGGCCAGGTCGACCCAGGTCGCCACCGAGTAGGCGGACGCCCCGGCGAGCAGGTCCTCGGCGAGCGCGACATGACCGTCCGTGCCGTCCAGGGCCACGGCCCCGCCGATGTGGCCCTGGGCCCGGGCGGCCCCGCCCGCGAGCGTCGCCGCCCTGCCGTTGCCGGTGGCGTCGGCCGCCGTGCTGCCGGAGGTCTCGTCGAAGCGGTACCAGGCGGCGAACTCCGGGGGAGGGGACGGGGGCCGGCCGGTCAGCCAGTACACGTTGTAGTACTGGTGGTGGACGCGGGCGATGGGCAGCAGCGGGACCGTCTCGCCGTCGGCGGTCGCGGTGAGCCGCAGCGGATCGGCCGACGTCTGCCGGACGGAGGAGGTGTCAAGGCGTGGCATCCAGCGGCTCGCCGTGGTGCCGTACGCCCCGGCCAGCACCACCGGACCGTGCAGGACGGCCTGTACGTCCGGGTCGTCGGGCGCCGCCTCCACCCTCGTACGCATCGGCAGGCTGACCTCGACCCGGTCACCGGTCCGCCAGGCCCGCGAGAGGCTCAGCCAGCCGCCCGCCGCCGGACGGTCAGGCAGCGTACGGCCGTTCAGCGCGACACGCGCGCCCGAGGCCCAGCCCGGGACCCGGATCCGCAGCTCATGGCTCGCGGACCCGGCCGTCACGGTGAGGAGGGTCGAGGCGGAGTCGGGCAGCCGGGTGGACTGCCGCCAGGTGATCCCCTGCTCCTGCCAGCGCACCTCGGACGGGACGAACAGATTGACCAGCAGCCGCCGTTCGTCGTGCGTGTAGATCGTGTCCGCGAACTTCGCCTGTGTCTCCATGCCGGTGCCGTGGTCGCAGGAGAAGTTGGCGTAGTCCGTGGAGTAGGCGTTCGGGTCGGTGCCCATGAAGGACGGCTGCTGCTTGAAGGAGCCGGGGCCGAGGCCCGTGTAGTAGATGTTGAAGCCGTGCGCGGAGTCCGGGTCCTGCTCGCCCAGCATCTGGTTGAACAGGGTGCGTTCGTAGTGGTCGAGCAGGTCCGTGCGGTCGGGATCCTCGAAGTGCAGCAGCCGGGTCAGCTTGAGCATGTTGTAGCTGTTGCAGTTCTCGCAGGTGCCGTTGGACAACTGGCCGGCGACCACGTCCGGTTCGTGGAAGGCCTCGCCGTTGCTGTTGCCGCCGATGACGTACGAGTGGTGGTCGGTGACGATCCGCCAGAAGTTCGCGGCGATCGTGCGGTAGCGCTCGGGCAGGCCCTCCTGCCACAGGCGCAGCGCGCCGACCATCTTCGGGATCTGGGTGTTGGCGTGCAGCCCCGCGAGCCGGTCCTCCCCGGCGGCCAGCGGATCGAAGACCCGGGCGTGGGTGAAGCGTTCGGCCACCCGCAGCCAGCCGGTGTCGCCGGTGAGGGCGTGCAGATCGGCGAGTACGTCGTTCATGCCGCCGAACTCGGTCTCCAGCACCCTCTGCATCTGCGGGTAACTCAGCTTCCCGGTACGGGTGTCGACCCAGGCACCGAGCCGGAGCACCACGTCGAGGGCCTGCTCGTTCCCGGCCAGCCGGTACTGGTCGACCAGTCCTGCCATGATCTTGTGCAAGGTGTAGTACGGCGCCCAGACGCCCGTCCCGGCCTCCAGCCGGTCGAAGAAGCTCTCCGGGAAGGCCGAGAGATACCCCTTGCCGTATCCCGCCGACGGCGAGGCGGCCTGGCACGCGGCCAGGGCGGCGACGAGCCGGCGGCCCTTGTCGCGCAGCGCGGTGTCGCCGGTGCTCGCGTAGGTGAGGGCGAGACCGGAGAGCAGATGGCCGGTGGAGTGCCCCCGCAGTTCGACGGTCGGCGCCTCCCAGCCGCCGCAGGGCTCGGCGGTGCTGGGCAGGCCGACGTTGAGCCGGAAGGTGTGCAGCAGCCGGTCGATGTCGACGAAGCGCAGATAGGCGGTGTTGCGCAGCTGGTTGTCCCGGAACGGCCCGGCCAGCAGGGTCACCGCGGTGAGCGGGAACGGCGCCACACGGCCGGCCTGCGTGCGGGGCGATCCGCTGGGGTGGGGTGATCCGCCGGGGCGGGGTGCTGCCTGGGCGAGGGTGCCGTCCGTCACCGTGAGAGCCGCGGCGGCCGCGCCGGCCACGGTGAGGAAGGACCGTCTGCCAAGGGGTGGGGTCACGAAGTCCTCCGCATGTCGATGGCTGGGGGAGGAGGGTCCCGGTCTCCCGCCCCGCTGACGTTCGTTCGAAATATCGAATGTTGTGCGACATGCTGTGCGAGCATCCACCGTAGAGGACTGGCTCCTGGTGTCAATCTCATGGCCCGACTGGCCGGATCTGAGCGGGAGTCAGGGCCCGCCCGCCTCCTCAGGAAGGCAGCAGGCGCAGGGCGTACAGCGCCGCGCCCAGGTCGGCGACGGCGATCGGGTCGGTGAGCGCGTGCCCGGTCACCTCCTCGATGCGGCGCAGCCGGTAGCGCACGGTGTTGGGATGGACGAAGAGCCGTTCCGCGGCCTCGGCGGCCACACCGCCCGAGCCGAACCAGTGCCCCAGGGTCTGCAGCAGCCGTGCGCGCTCCGCCTCGGGCAGCGCCAGCAGGGGACCCAGGGTCACCTCGACCAGCCGGCTCGACTCCGCCGGGGCCGCCGCGACCAGCATCGCCAGCGGACTGTCGTCGAACCGGGAGACGCCCGGGCCCGCGCCGGGCAGCCCGGCCAGGGCCAGCCGGGCGAACCGCAGCGCCTGCGGGGTCTCGCGCAGGGTGTCGAACCGGGGGCTGACGCCCACCCGGGCGCGCCGTCGGCGCAGCGCCCGCAGGCCCATCTTCTCCGCGTCCCGATGCTGGAGCGAGACCAGCCCGATCTGCTGGTCCGGCAGCAGCCGCCACACCGACGGCACCCCGAAGCGGCGCAGCGCGGTCTCGATGCCGGGCAGCGGCTCCTGGCCGGGATCCGGGACCGCCGCGGCCACGACCGCGTACGGGCCGCGCTCCGGCAGACCGAGCTGGCGGGCCGCCTCCCACGGCGTCGTACGATCCGCGAGGGCGCCCGTGAACAGCGCCTCCGCCAGGGCCGAGCGGCGGGCCTCGCGCTGCAGCGCCAGCTCCGCGCTGGCCTCGCGATAGGCGGCCGCCACGGCCTCCGCGTACCGGCCGAACAGAGCCCAGATCTCCGAGGAACCGGCCACCAGCTCGGCGTCCGTCACCTCCGGATGCCGGTGCGCCTCCTCGACCATCTCCGACCAGAACAGCTCGAAGCCGACCCGATAGGCGTGCAGGGTGTCCGCGAGCGGAACGCTCTGCTCGGCACGGATCCGCCCGGTCTGCAGGGCGGCTCCCACGTCGGGTTCGGCGCCGTGGGCGAAGCGCCCCAGCAGCAGATCGGCGTTGTCCTCGCAGGACTCCCTGAGCGAGGAGAAGGGGATGAGCGACTCGTCCGCGTACGACTCGACCTCCGCGCGGATGCGTTCGGCCATCCGCTCACCCAGCTCGGGAAGGCGCACCCGCAACGCGGCGCCCACATTCTGCAGACCCATGTGTGCAGCGTACGGCGCCAAGTTTGTTCCTGGGAACAAAGTGGGGGCGTGCGGACTGTGGGTGCCGCCATGGACGCCCGCGTCACCGCACGCGAGCATGCCGTGAGCGCCCGCGACGGGACCCGGGGGCGCGGTGAGCAGGGGTGCGAGGAGGCATCATGGCCAATCTGGCGGACTTTCTGGTGGACACGGCGCGACGCCGGCCCGACGCCCCGGCGCTGCGCCTGGGCGCGGCGACCACGGCCTACGCGGAGCTGGACCGGCTGAGCGCCCAGGCCGCCGCGCTGCTGCGCACCGAGGGCCTGCGCACCGGCGACCGAGTCGCGCTGATGCTCCCGAACGTGCCCGAGTTCGTCGTCCTGTACTACGCGGTCCTGCGCGCCGGCGGCATCGTGGTGCCGATGAACCCGCTGCTGAAGGAGCGCGAGACCGAGTACCACCTGCGGGACTCCGGCGCCGTGCTGCTCTTCGAATGGCACCAGGCGCCCGGCGAGGGCGCCGCGGGAGCGAACGCCGCCGGGGTGCGGCACCTGGCGGTCGAACCGGCCGCCTTCGCCGCCGAACTGGCCCGCCTGGAGCCGCAGTTCGAGGTGACCGCCACGGCCGGGGACGACATCGCCGTCCTGCTCTACACCTCGGGCACCACCGGCCGGCCCAAGGGCGCCGCACTCACCCACGCCGGGCTCCGCCACAACACCGAGGTCAATGTCGCCGAGGTCCAGCGGCTGACCTCCGACGACGTGATCGTGGGCTGTCTGCCGCTGTTCCACATCTTCGGGCAGACCTGCACCATGAACGTCGCCGTGCACAGCGGGGCGTCCCTCACCCTCGTCCCCCGCTTCGACGCGCAGACCGTGCTCGACGCCATCGCCCGCGACCGGGCCACCGTCTTCGAGGGCGTCCCCACGATGTACGCGGCGCTGCTCCAGCACCAGGGCGCGGGCGCGGCAGACGTGTCCAGCCTGCGCATGTGCATCTCGGGCGGCGCCTCCCTGCCGGTGGAGGTCCTGCACGGGTTCGAGCGGCGCTTCGGCTGCATGGTGCTGGAGGGCTTCGGCATGTCCGAGACCAGCCCGGTCGTCTCCTTCAACCACCCCGACCGCCCGCGCAAGCCCGGCTCCGTCGGCACCCCCATCCGCGACGTCGAGGTCCGGCTGCTCGACGACGCCGGCCGGGACGTCGCCCCGGGCGAGGTCGGTGAACTGGCCGTGCGCGGGCCGAACGTGATGAAGGAGTACTGGCACCGTCCCGAGGAGACGGCCGCCGCCGTCCCCGACGGCTGGCTGCGCACCGGCGACATGGCGCGCCGCGACGAGGACGGCTATCTGTTCATCGTCGACCGGAAGAAGGACCTCATCATCCGCGGCGGCTACAACGTCTACCCGCGGGAGATCGAGGAGGTGCTGCACGAGCACCCCGCCGTCGCCCTCGCCGCGGTCGTCGCGGTGCCCGACGAGCGGCTCGGCGAGGAGGTGGCGGCCGCGGTGGTCCTGCGTCCGGGAGCCGCGGCGGACACCGAGGAGTTGCAGCGGTTCGTCCGGGACCGGGTCGCCGCCTACAAGTACCCGCGCCTGCTCTGGCTGACGGATGCGCTGCCGATGGGGCCGAGCGGCAAGATCCTGAAGCGGGAGATCACCGCGCCGGTGTCCTGAGGCCGTGCCGCTGTGCTGAAGCGCGAGGAATGAACAGGTTGTTCATCATAATCAGTTGACGTCATATTGTGTGTGATCCCACACTGCACGCATGGCATCCACCGCTGATCACACCGACCCCTTCACACCCCCGCAGCCGGAGCAGGCGCGCGCCCAGCGGGTGTACGCCTCGCTGCTGCGCATCGCCGAGCGGCACGCCGCGACGGACGCGCAGCGGCGGCGGCAGACGAATCCGTCGCTGCTCGGCCCGCACGAGGCCGTCCGGCTGGTGTCGTTCCTGCTCAGCGGGGCCGCGCTGGCGGAGGACGGCGAACCGGAGGTGGACCGGGCCGACATCACGGCCGCGCTGAGTCTCGTACCGCTGGTGCGGGCGGAGCTGGACGAACTGGAGGCCGGGCTGCTGCAGATGGCGCGGGGCCGGGGGATGACCTGGCCCGACATCGCCTTCGGCCTCGGCCTCGGCACCCCGCAGGCCGCCCGCCAGCGCTACGAGCGGCTCGCCGACCGCACCGCCGTCGAGGACGGCGATGCGGCCGGCTGACGCAGTGTCCGACTGACGCCGTCCTACTCGCCGATCGTGCCGGGATGACAGCACGCCCCCTGCCGGAAGTGCTCGGCCACCTCCAGCCATGTCATCCCGCTCGGAGGTTCGTGTTCTGCGGCGCGGGCGGACCGGTCCGCCCCGTGGAGGGACGTCAGATCCCCCTGTTCGTGGGGGACTCCCTCGCGGACCACGACCGGGATGTCGACGAGGGTGTCGAAGTCGGCGAACGGATCGCCCTCGACGATCGTGAGATCGGCGATCCTGCCCGCCTCCACCGTGCCGAGATCCGCGTCGAGACCGAGCAGACGGGCCGGCACGCTGGTCGCGCTGTGCAGGGCCTCGGCGGGGCTGAAGCCGTGGGCGTGCAGGGCGCGCAACACCAGATGCACGGAGAGGCCGACCGGGACCAGGGGCGCGTCGGTGCCCAGGGCGATCGTGGCGCCGTGATCCGCCAGCCGCCGGTAGTCGGCCATCTCGGTGGCGAGGGCGCGCTGTTGGGCGTCGGTGGGCGCGGTCCGGGCGTGCTCGCGGACCACGGCGACGTCCCAGGGCGGCATGAGCTGTGTCACCCGCGGATCCTCGGCCAGCCGGGGGTCGGCGGCGAGCAGGATCTGCGCGGTGAACGGCGTGATGACCAGCGCGAAGGACCCGTCGGCGTACTGCTCCACGAGATCCTGGCCGATGCGCCCGAGCGGGCTGGTGGCATGCCCGAACTCCAGGCGCTGGGTGGCCTGCAGATGGGTGGTCAGGCTCTGGCCCGCCGCCCGGCCGGGGGAGCACAGATGGCTGCCGCTGGGCACGCCGAGCGCGCGGGCGGCCTCCGCGGCCTCGGCCATGACCTCGCCCGGGGCCCGCACATAGGTCTTCACGAAGTCGACGTCCAGGGCGGCGGCGCGCCGCAGCGTGCGCCGGACACCCTCGCGGGTGCGATGGGCGCGGCCCATGCTGTACGCGGTACGCGCGCCGTCGAGGAGTTCGGCGCAGGCGAGCTGCCGCGGTCCGCGCAGCTCCCCGGCGGCGGCCGCCTCGCGGAGCCGTACCGCCTCGTACAGCGGACTGCCCAGACACGCCGTGGTCGTGATGCCGTACGCGAGCGCGGTGAGGCTCTGCCGGGCGCCGTAGGTGGCCGGATACGGGTGGGTGTGGCTGTCGAAGAGACCGGGCACGACCGTACGGTCCGAGGCGTCCAGGGTGCGGTGTCCGGGGCGGCGGGAGCGATGCGGTTCGACGGCGGTGATGCGTCGGCCGGTGATGAGGATGTCGACGTCGTGCCGTGGCGGCGCGCCGGTGCCGTCCCACAGCTGACCGGCGTGGACGCGCAGCGGCTCGGGGGAGTCGCCCGCGGCGCGCCCGGCGGTCAGGCGGAGCGGGAGCGTGTGGGCCCGCGCGGTGGCGAGGGAGAGCCGGCGCAGCCGGCCGTCGCAGAGGTAGAGCAGGGTGCCGGAGTCCGCGGACCAGCTGGGATGGTCGGCCGGCTCGTCGGTGAACAGGCGGGCGGGGCCGGCCGGGGTGCCGTCCGCCGTCACCGGCAGCAGCGACAGCGCCGACTCGGTCACCAGCGCCATCCAGCGGCCGTCGGGGGACCATACCGGCCCGGAGGCGACCCGGTCGGACAACGACTGGTGTTCGGCGGGCAGATGACGTCGTTCGCCGCCGGTGCGGGTGTCGATGACGCGGATGAGGTTGTATCCCTCGCGGAAGCGCTGGTTGAGCCGGTTGCGGTCGCAGAAGGCCACATACCGGCCGTCGGGCGACCAGGTCGGGGCGCCGGGCGGCCCGTCGGTGGCCAGCGGCCGGGCCAGCTGCTGCTCGGCGCCCGTGGCCAGGGTGCGCACCAGCAGGTTCCCGGTCAGGTCCTGGCAGGCCAGCCGGGTGCCGTCCGGGGACAGCGCGGGATACAGCCGGCCGCCTTCGGTCAGCGGCTCGTCGGCGCCGCCGTCCAGGTGGTGACGGTGTACGGCCACCAGCCCGTCCTGGTCCGTGCAGTACAGCACGCTGCGCCCGTCCGGCGCCCAGGCCGGCATCTGCAGCAAGTGGGTGTCGGCCGCCTGGCGCAGCCTGCGCGGTGTGCCCCCGACCGGCATCAGCCACAGGGCGTTCAGCGCCACGAAGGCCACGCTGCGTCCGTCGGGTGACAGGGCCGGCCGGTGCAGCCCCCGCACCGGGGCCGGGCGCTGCGGTGCGAGCGGACGCCGGCGCCGCCGCGGGGCCGGATCGGGCACCGGCATCCGCGCGGTGAAGGGCACCTCCCGCACGGAGGAACCGGACAGTGAGCGGACGCGGATCTGGCCGTCACCGGCGTACAGCAGCTCGTCCTCGCTCAGCCAGCACGGCGGGGCGGCCGCCAGGTCCTCGTCCGCCGTGACGACCTCGCCGTCGACCATCAGCCGCGCCGCGTCGGCGGGCAGCCCGGGGGTGCCCGCGCCGGTCAGATGCACATACGCGATACGGCCGGAAAGTGACACGGACGGGCACACCAGCCGGCCGCTGGTCACCGTACGCAGCACCTCCGCCGGGCCTCCGGCGAGCGGCACCCGGACCAGCGAGAGGCCGCCGTCGTTGCCGCCGCCCGGTGTGTGGGCGGCGCGTACGCACACCAGCGACCGGCCGTCGGCCGACCAGGCCGGATCGTAGTCCTCGTGGTCGCCGCCGGTGACCCGGCGCGGCCGGCCGTCGCCTAGGTCGAGCACCCACAGCCCGTAGGACGAACCGGTGGTGGCGTCGCCGCCGCGTTCGGATGAGAAGGCCAGCCGGGTGCCGTCCGGCGACCAGGCCACCCCGCGGTCGTCCCAGGGCCCGTCCGTCACCTGCCGCAGCCCGCCGCCGTCCGGGCGCAGCGTCCACAGATGGAAGCCGCCCCCGCGATAGCCGCACACGGCCAGCGTCCTGCCGTCCGGGGACAGCGCGGGACGGGTCGCCTCCAGCTCCCAGTCCGTCAGCCGCACGGCCTGTCCGCCGTCACGGGGCACCCGCCACAGCACCCCCTGCACCTCGGCGATCAACGCGCCGCCGGCGCGGCTGCCGGTGACCGAACCCCCGGTCATCCGGGTGTACGTGAGCACCTGCCCGGCGTGGTCGGCCTGGGCGTCCGGCGCGTCCGGCGCCCCCACGGCCGCCGCCGCCCGCCCGGACGCGCCGGCCACCAGTCCTGCCGCCGCCGTCCCCAGAAACCGCCGCCGATCGACGCTGCCGAAGTCCATCCCTTGTCCTTCCTGCCGTTTCCGTACAGCGAAGTGGCAGTGGCACGTTCCGCACCAGTACGCGATTTCAGCCACACCCGCCCCGTCTCACCACCCCGTCAGCAGCAGATGGTTGAGGAGCAGGGCGAGCACCGCCTGGGCGGTGAGCCAGCCACGGGGGCGGGGGAGCAGGGCGCAGGCGGGGAGGAGCCAGAGGGCGAAGGGCAGCCAGATGCGTTCCGTCTCCGCCTTGCTCATGCCGGACAGGTCGGCCACCAGCAGGGCGAGCAGCGCGGCACAGACGAGCACCGCCGGCCGTGTCCCGGCCGGTGTCCGGGCGCGGTCGGTGCCGGGCAGCAGCGTCGCGGTCGCCCGCCGCAGGCCCGCCGCCGTGGCCAGGCCGGTGATCAGGACCGTGCAGGCCAGATTGGCCCAGACCCAGTAGCCGTAAGGGCGGGTGCCGCCGACGCCCTGGTAGTAGCGCGTGACAAGAAGGTGGTAGGCCTGCCACCAGTCGAATCCCGCGAGCGTGAACAGCACGGGGAACACGGCCAGTCCGGCGAGCAGCGCGAGCAGCAGGGTGGGGCGTTCCCGCAGCCCCGAGCGGGCGAGTACGGCGACCGCCGCCCCGATCAGCGCGAACGGCGTGAGGCCGTAGGAGAGATAGCAGGTCAGGCCGGACAGCAGCCCCGAGGCCGCCGCGCAGACGTGGGACCGCCGGGTCAGGGCCAGGGCGAACAGGGCCACGGACCAGGCGGCGACGGCCGCGAAATAGCCGTCGGCGGACACGCCCTGCCACACCGCGGCCGGGGCCAGCACCAGGAACGGCGCGGCCCGGCGGGCGAGTTCCTCGTCGGTCAGTGCGCGCAGCGCGATCAGCACGGCCACGCAGCCCGTGGCGCCCACGACGATGCACCACATCCCGGCCCGGCCACCGCCCCCGAGCCCGATCCGGTCCAGCAGGACGAAGGTGAGCGTGGCGGCCGGCGGATGCCCGGCGATATGGGCGGGCCAGGGGTCCGGGGTGCCGCTGACGATGTGGTGGGTGAAGTCGCGCAGGGCGGCCGGGATGTCGTGGAAGCGGCCGATGACCCGCAGGTACTCGTTGCGGGTGGTCAGCCGGACCGCGATGCCCTGGTGCCAGCCGTCGATCAGGGCCAGGGACAGGATCCAGGCCACGGCGCCCGCCCAGGCCGCCGCGAGCAGGGCGCGCCAGGGCAGCCGGGCCGCGACACGGGGGCCGTACGCCACGGTGGCCGCCGCCACCGCCACAGCCGCCGGGGTACCCGGCCCGACATGCGGGTCCCACTCGGCGAACACCGGCGGCCAGTGCACGAACAGGGTGTGGCGGGTGTCCTGGATGTGCCGGCCGACGAGGACGGCCACGGTCACGAGCAGGGTGGCGGCACCGGCGGCGTACAGGTCGCGGCGGATGGATCGAGTCACACCGGAACGCTAGGCCGCGGAACCGGTCAACTGCTGGCATCCGGCTCAGCACGGGTGAAACGTCAGCATTTCGTCACAGGTCGCGGCCCCTTCTCCGGGGGTGTCCAGGCCTACGGTCGGGACATGCGCGACCATCCCCCTCTCCCCATCTCCCCGGGGTTCTGGCGCAGCCCGCTGCGCGGCCCCTGGCTCACCTCGGTGCTCGGCCTCGTCCTGCTCATCGGCATCACGGTGCTGTTCGTGACCGGTCTGGTGTCGTACGCCGCGTACAACCCGGGCCTGTCCCCGGTGAACGACCAGACACCGGACAAGGGCGTCCTCGGCTTCTATCTGTTCGCCTGGCCCACCGGCCCGGTGTGGCTGTACCGGCTCACCCAGGGCGTCCATGTGACGCTCGGCATCACCCTGATCCCCGTCCTGCTGGCCAAGCTGTGGTCGGTGGTGCCGAGGCTCTTCACCCTGCCGCCGGCCCGGTCCGTGGCGCACGCACTGGAGCGCGTCTCGCTGTTGCTGCTGGTCGGCGGCGGTCTGTTCGAGTTCACCACCGGGGTGCTCAACGTCCAGCTGGACTATGTCTTCCCCGGCTCGTTCTACCCGCTGCACTTCTACGGCGCCTGGGTGTTCTTCGCCGCCTTCCTCGCCCACGCCGCGCTCAGGACGCCGACCGCGCTGCGCGCCGTACGCGGGCGACTGCACGAACAGAGCGACCTGGTCACCCCGCGCCCCGCGCCGCCCACCGTCTCCCGGCGCGGCGCGCTGTGGCTGGTCGGCGGCGGCTCCCTGCTGCTGTTCCTGACCACGGTCGGACAGAGCCTCGGCGGGCCCTTCCGCCGGACGGCCCTGCTCGCGCCGCACGGCACGGCCGATCCCGGCGGCGGCCCGAACGGCTTCCAGATCAACAAGACCGCCGCCTACGCCGGCATCACCGCGGCCGACACCCATCCGGACGCCTGGCGGCTCGTGGTGACCGGCCGCAGCGGGACCGTTCGGCTCAGCCGCGCCCAGCTGCTGCAACTGCCGCAGCACAGCGCGTCGTTGCCCATCGCCTGTGTGGAGGGCTGGTCGACCGCCGACCAGTGGTGGCGCGGGGTGCGGCTGCGCGACCTCGCGGCACTCGTCGGCTACGACGGCGATCCGCCGGACGTGTTCGTGGAGTCCCTGCAACGGCACGGTGCCTTCCGCCGCGCGGCGCTGCGCGCCAACCAGGTCGCCGACGAACGCTCCCTGCTCGCCCTGTCCGTCAACGGCGAGGAACTCTCCCCCGACCACGGTCACCCGGCGCGGATCATCGTGCCCGCGGCACCCGGTGTGCTCAACACCAAGTGGGTGGCCCGACTGACCTTCGGAGACCTGTGATGCCGCACCGTGTACCTCTGGGTTCCGTTCTGCGGCGGCCGCGCCGCATGCCCCTCGGCAGCCCCCTCCAACTGCTGCTGCTCGCCTGCTCGTTCGCGCTCGCCGCCTACGCCGGGATCCGGCTGCTCGCCGGCGACCGGCTCGGGGTGGCGCTGTGGATCGTGGGCGCCGCCCTGCTGCACGACCTCGTCCTGGTGCCGCTGTACTCGCTGGCCGACCGTGCGGTCACCCGCGGCCTGGGGGCGGCCGGACGGCGCGGCTGGACGCTGTACGCGCGCGTCCCGGCGATGCTGTCCGGGCTGCTCCTGCTCGTCTGGTTCCCGCTGATCAGCGGGATGGTGGACGAGCCCTACCGGTCGGCCACGAACCTGTCCCCGGACGGCTTCCTCACCCGCTGGCTGCTGATCAGCGCCGTACTCTTCGGGGGCTCGGCGCTGCTGCTGGCCTGGCGGCTGCGCAGGGCGGCGAAGCACCGGCCGCCCGCGTCCCACTGAGCGACGGGCCGCCAGCCGGCCCTGCGTGCGTAGCGCAGCAGGGCCGCGGTGCCGAGGCGCGCCCAGGGGAAGCGGGCACCGGTGTCCTCGGGCGCGCCGATCGTGTCGACGACCTGGACCCGGGCGCGTTCGTCCACATGCCCCGGCACGGTCTCGGCGATCAGCAGACCACCGGGACGCAGCAGCGCCGCCACCCGCTGGAGCAGCGCGGACGGCTCCCCGCCGATACCGATGTTGCCGTCCATGAGCAGCACGGTGTCCCAGCGGCCCTCGCCGGGCAACGGCTCGAAGACCGAACGCCGCAGCGCCTGCCCGCCGAGCCCGACCGTGTGGTCGACGGCGGCCTCGCTGACATCGACGCCGAGCACGGTACGGCCGCGGGCGGCGAGTTCCGCCACCAGCCGGCCGGGGCCGCAGCCGACGTCCAGGACGGCGCCCTCGCAGCGGTCCAGCACCGCCCGGTCCACGGCGTCCGCGCCGGCGCACCAGCGCTCCACCTCCAGCGGCAGCAGCCAGCCGTCGGCACGGCGCAGGAACAGCGGGCCACGGCCGGTGCGCAGCGCGGTCGCGTACGGGTCGGCGGCCGCCCAGGCGGCACGGGTGGCGGTCGGGCTGCTCATCGTGTGCCGGCCGTCGTACAGCGGGCCAGCCGGGCGGCGAACCGCCCGTGCGGGGCGAGCGCGGCGACGGCGCGGGCGTCGGCGGCGGTGTCGACGTCCCGCAGCCGGGGCAGCTCGCGCACCCGCAGCCCGGCGGCCAGCAGCCGGTCCCGCTGCACCGCCCCGGTCTCGGCCGTCGACATGGGCACGCCGCGCAGCAGCGCGGGATCGGGCTCGGCCAGCCCCAGGGCCCAGAAGCCGCCGTCCTCGGCGGGACCCAGATACGCGTCGCAGTCCGCGAAGTCCACACTGAGCAGCTCCGGCGTCACCTGCGGGGTGTCCATGCCGATGAGCAGCGCGGGGCCGGAGCAGTGGGCGAAGGCGTCCGCCAGCCGCTCGTCCAGCCCGCCCGCGCACTGCGGCAGCACCTCGAAGCCGGGCGGCAGCCAGGGGCCCGGCGCCCCGTCGAGGACGAGCACACGCCGGGTCGCCGGAGCCGCCGCCACCGCGTGCAGGGTGTCGGCGAGCGCCGCCGCCGCGAGGCCGGCCGCCTCGCGCGGGGTGAACGGCGGGGTGAGGCGGGTCTTGACCCGTCCCGGGAGCGGTTCCTTGGCGATGACGAGAAGCGCGGTCACCGTACGAGCTCCCTGCCCGCAGGGGCCTCGGCCAGCACGCGGCTCATGTCCCGCACCGCCTGCCAGGTGCCGCGCCAGGTGCCCGTCACCTTGGAGGCGCCGGTGCGCGGCCGGTAGGGCACGTCGTGCTCGGTGACGCGCCAGCCGGCGTCGGCCGCGCGGACGACCATCTGCAGCGGATAGCCGCTGCGCCGGTCGGTGAGGCCCAGCGCGAGCAACGGCTCGCGGCGGGCGGCGCGCAGCGGGCCCAGGTCGTGCAGGCGCAGCCCGGTACGGCGGCGCAGCATGCGGGCCAGCGCCAGATTGCCCGCCCGGGCATGCGCGGGCCAGGCGCCCCGGCCCTGCGGGCGCCGCCGGCCGAGCACCAGATCGGCCGCGCCGTCCTGGATCTCTTGCACGAAGGGAACGAGCAGCGCGGGATCGAGGGAGGCGTCGCAGTCGCAGAAGCACACGATGTCGCTCGTGGCCGCGGTCAGCCCCGCGTGGCAGGCGGCACCGAAGCCGCGCCGCGGCTCGTGCACCACCGTCGCGCCGAGCGCGCGGGCGATGTCGGGGGAGCCGTCGGTGGAACCGTTGTCGACGACGAGAGCGCGCCAGCCGGCCGGAATCCGGCCGAGCACCCAGGGCAGGGCCTCGGCCTCGTCCAGGCAGGGCAGCACCACGTCGACGTCCGTGGAAGTGGTCGTCACGGTTCTCACCCTACGAACGACAATCGGGCATATCGGACTCTCGGTCCTTACGAAACGCGGACGCCGGGGCCGCGGCGCGCCACCGCCGCGCCCGGGGGTGGGACGCTTGAGGCATGCAATCGCCGTACGAGCCCCACGGGACCGAAGCCGCAGGTGAGGCGGCCCGCATCCTGGTCGTGGACGACGACCCGACCGTCGCCGAGGTCGTCACCGGATATCTGCACCGCGCCGGCTATCTGGTCGACCGCGCCGACGACGGCCCGACCGCCCTCACCCGCGCCGCCGCGCACCGGCCCGACCTCGTGGTGCTCGATCTGATGCTGCCCGGCATGGACGGCCTGGAGGTGTGCCGGCGGATGCGGGACCGCGGGCCGGTGCCGGTCATCATGCTCACCGCCCGCGGCGACGAGGACGACCGCATCCTGGGCCTGGAGGTCGGCGCCGACGACTACGTCACCAAGCCCTTCAGCCCCCGTGAACTGGTCCTGCGGGTGGAGTCGGTGCTGCGCCGCAGCCGCCCCGCCGCCACCACGGGGCACCGGCTGGCCACGGCCGGTCTCTCCGTCGACCCCGACGCCCGCAGGGCCACCAAGAACGGCGGTGAACTCGCCCTCACCCTCAGGGAGTTCGACCTGCTCGCCTTCTTTCTGCGGCACCCGGGCCGGGCATTCAGCCGCGAGGACCTGATGCGCGAGGTCTGGGGCTGGGACTTCGGCGACCTGTCCACCGTCACCGTCCATGTCCGCAGACTGCGCGGCAAGGTCGAGGACGACCCGGCCCGGCCCCGGCTGATCCAGACGGTCTGGGGCGTGGGCTACCGCTTCGAGCCCGCTGCGGCGGTGAGCTGACCATGCGTGACACCCTGCTCATCGCCCTGTACGCGTTCGCCGGCGCCGCGGCCGCCGGGCTCATGGGAGCCGGCCTGTTGCGCCTGATCCGGCGCCGCTCGCTGACCGCCTCCGTCGCCGTCGTCGCGGCGGTCGCCGTCGGCGCGATGCTCGCCGGTACGCTCGCCGTTGCCTGGGCGATGTTCCTGTCCTCGCACGACCTCACGGTGGTCACCACCGTCGTCGCGATGGCGGCCGTGGTCTCCCTGGTCACCGCACTGCTCCTCGGGCGCTGGGTCGTCGCCCGCAGCCGTGAACTCACCGCCGCCGCCCGCTCCTTCGGTGACGCCGGTGCCTTCGCCGCCCCGCACGTCCCCGCCACCGCCGAACTGGACGCCCTCAGCCGCGAGCTGGCCACCACCAGCGCCCGGCTCGCCGAATCCCGGGAGCGGGAGCGGGCGTTGGAGAAGTCCCGGCGCGAACTGGTCGCCTGGATCTCGCACGATCTGCGCACCCCGCTGGCCGGACTGCGGGCCATGTCGGAGGCGCTGGAGGACGGCGTGGCGACGGACCCCGACCGCTACCTCAAACAGATCCGCACCGAGGTCGAACGCCTCAACGACATGGTCGGCGACCTCTTCGAACTCTCCCGCATCCACGCGGGCACCCTGCCGCTGAGCCCCTCCCGGATCTCCCTGTACGACCTGATCGGCGACGCACTCGCGGGCGCCGACCCGCTCGCCCGGGAACACGGGGTACGGCTGGTGGGCGACAGCGTCGCACGCGTGCCCGTGGAGGTGGACGCCAAGGAGATGACCCGCGTCCTCGGCAACCTCCTGGTCAACGCCATCCGCCGCACCCCGCCGGACGGCACCGTGGCGATCGCCGCCGAACGCACCGACGACGCGGTGGTCCTGTCGGTCACCGACGGCTGCGGCGGCATCCCCGAGGAGGACCTGCCCCGCGTCTTCGACACCGGCTGGCGCGGCACCGACGCCCGCACCCCGCCGGCGGGCGCGGGCCTCGGCCTGGCCATCGTCCGCGGCATCGTCGAGGCCCACCAGGGACGGGCGAGCGTCCACAACATCCCCGGCGGCTGCCGCTTCGAGGTCCGGCTGCCCGCGGCGTCCTAGGGCGTGTTGCGCGCGAACTCCCGCATCCCCTCGGCGAATCCGACCTGGGGCTGCCACCCGAGGTCGGCGCGGAGCCGGGCCGAGTCCGCGGTGATGTGCCGTACGTCGCCCAGCCGGTACTCGCCGGTGACCACGGGCGACGGACCGCCGTACGCGTCGGCGAGGGCGTGCGCCATCTCGCCGACCGTACGGGGCTGGCCGCTGCCGGTGTTGTACGCGATGAGGACGCCCGGGGCGGCCGGCGACTCCAGTGCCGCCACGTTCGCCTCCGCCACGTCCCGCACATGTACGAAGTCCCGCCGCTGCCGCCCGTCCTCGAACACCCGCGGGGCCTCGCCGCGCGCGAGTGCCGAGCGGAAGAAGGACGCGACGCCGGCGTACGGGGTGTCGCGGGGCATCCGGGGGCCGTACACGTTGTGGTAGCGCAGGGACACCGCCGATCCGCCCGTGCCGCGGGCCCAGGCCGCGGCCAGATGTTCCTGGGCCAGCTTGGTCGCCGCGTAGACGTTACGGGGATCGGCCGGGGCGTCCTCGCCGACCAGACCGGGGCGCAGTTCCGCGCCGCAGTGCGGGCAGGACGGCTCGAACCGGCCCGCGTCCAGGTCGGCGACGGCACGGGGGCCGGGGCGTACGACCCCGTGCCGCGGACACGTGTACCGGCCCTCGCCGTAGACCACCATCGAACCCGCGAGCACCAGGCGCCGCACCCTCGCCTCCGCCATGGCCGCGACCAGCACGGCCGTGCCCAGGTCGTTGCGGGAGACGTACTCCGCCGCGTCGGCGACCCCGTTGCCGAGTCCGACCATCGCCGCCTGGTGGCAGACCGCGTCCACCCCGGCCAGCGCACGGGCGACGGCCGCCGGATTGCGCACATCCGCGCCGGGGTCCTCCCGGACGTCGTACACGAGCGGCTCGTGCCCGCTCGCGCGGAGCGCCTCGACCACATGGGACCCGATGAACCCGGCACCGCCGGTGACCAGTACACGCATGGCTTCACGCTAGCCGCGGAGCATCCGCGCACAGGGCGACGCGACCGGCACGTCATGACTCCGTAAGAGCCGGGCGCCCGCGGAGGCGTGCGGCCGGCGGTCCCTGCCCACCCCTACGGCACGGGCGTTGACCCCTGAATGCCGTGGGCGCTTCAAGAATCTTCGTCAACAACGTTGACTCCACAGTGCCGCACCCGCACATTACCTATCAGTAGAACCCTGAAGTAACCCCCATGCACCTGCACCTCTTTCTGCTCTGAGCCGCCGCTTTCTCGCGCACCAGTACCAGCGCGGGCACCGCCATGCCCGCCTGCTCCGTGTCCCCACCCCGAGAAAAGAGAGCACCTTCCCATGCCCACATCCGTCCTGCGCCGCGCCGTCGCGGCGACCTCCGCCCTCGCCGGGGCACTGACCCTCGGCCTCACCGCCGCGCCCGCCCAGGCCGCCACACCCCTGAACTACGCCGCCCTCGGCGACAGTTACAGCGCCGGCTCAGGTGTGTTGCCCGTTGACACGAGCAACCTGATCTGTCTGCGCTCCACGGCCGACTACCCCCATGTCATCGCCGCCCGCACCGGCGCCCAGCTGACGGACGTCACCTGCGGCGCCGCCCAGACCAAGGACTTCACCGCGTCCCAGTACCCCGGACTCGCCCCGCAGACGGACGCCGTCACCGAGGACACCGACCTGGTGACGCTCACCATCGGCGGCAACGACAACGGCACCTTCGTCAACGCCATGCTGGCCTGCGGCACCGCGGGCGTCCTCACCGCAGGCCACGGCAGCCCCTGCAAGGACATGTACGGCAGCACCTTCGACGACGCCATCGACACGAACACCTACCCCGCGCTGAAGAGCGCGCTGAACGCCGTACGGGACAAGGCGCCCGGGGCGCGCGTGGCGGTGCTCGGATACCCGTGGATCACCCCCGCCAAGGCCGACCCGTCCTGCTTCGCCCAACTCCCGGTCGCCACCGACGACGTGCCGTATCTGCACGCCCTGCAGGCACACCTCAACGCCGTGGTCCAGCGCGCCGCCGAGGAGACCGGGGCGACGTACGTCGACTTCTCCCAGGTGTCCGCCGGGCACGACGCGTGCCAGGCCGTCGGCACCCGTTGGATCGAGCCGCTCCTCTTCGGGACGAACATCGTGCCCGTCCACCCGAACGCGCTCGGCGAGCAGCGCATGGCCGAGCAGACCATGAGCGTCCTCGGCCTCGGCTGAGGCCGTACGTCAAGGAGAGCGCACGGATCGGTGAACTCCGCGTCAATGGCGCGGAGTTCACCTGTACCGCCTTCCCCTGCCGACCGGATGTTCAGCTCCGCTGGAAGAACTCCACCTCGCCGACCGCGACCACCCGCTGCCCGGTGAGTCCCGTGACCGAGCCCAGCACCAGCCGCACCTTCACCACGTCGTCGATCCCGGTCGCGACGGTCTGGTCTCCCGCCTTGTCGCTGAGGTCGATCTCCTTGTGGCGCACCGAGCCGTCCGCCGAGGTGACCTCCATGTCCATGCGCAGCGCCCGCGCCTGACGGGCGTACTCCTCGGGCTCCTTCGACGCGCCGTTGGTGATGATGACGTCGACCAGCCGGAACGGCTTGCCGAAGGTGTACGTGATCGAGGCTCCGGCCCCCGGCGCACCCCAGAAGCGGTTGCTGAGCCCGTCCGTGGTGTCCTTCGCCGGATGCCCGGGCACCTCGCCGCTGGCGTGCACGCCCACCGGCGTGACGGCCTTGGCCCCGCCGAGCTTGTCCCGGGTGTCCTCGATCAGGGCGCGCCCGGCGGGCAGCAGGAAGAACACGCCCACGCACAGCGCCAGGATCACCGCCAGCGTCACCAGCACCCGGATCCACCGCCCGGACCCCGCCCGCACCCGACGGCGGAACGGCCAGATCGTCCGCCACCAGGGCAGCGGCTCCTGGGCCGCCCCCGGGGTCAGCGGACTCGCACAGCGGCGGCAGAACCGGCGCTCCGGCGGATTGGGCGTGCCGCACACCGGGCACGGCACGCCGGCCACCTCCTCCGACGCGGCCACCGGCCGTACGACCGGACGCTGCGCGACCGGCTTCGCCGGCTGCACGGGCGCGGGCTGCGGGGGAGCAGGCTGCGCGGCGCGCGGTTGCGTGGGAGCCGGCTGCGGGGAACGCGGTTGCGCGGGAGCCGGCTGCGCGGCGCGCGGTGGCGCGGGGTCGGGTCGGGAGGGGCTCGGTTGCGGGGTCGGTGGCGTGGTGGGTGGTTGTGCGGGAGCCGGTGGAGTCATGGGTGGTTGTGTACGGGCCGGGGGCGTGACCGGCGGCTGTGCGGGGGCCGATGACGGTGCGGGCGGGGCCGGGGGAGGGCTGGACGGCTGTGCGGAGGCGGACGGCCGGGCCGGGGGCTCGCCGTCGGGGCGGTCCGGGGATGCCGAGGGTGCGGAGGGTGCGGAGGAGCGGTCCGCGCTGCCGCGGCTGTCGCGGGCCCCGTCGCGGGTGCCGCCGTCCGCGGGAGTCCTGCTCGGCATCTCGCCGGCCCGGCCCGCGCGACGCTCACCGGTCGTCCCGGCAGGTGTGTCATCGTCGGGCGCAGGCGCAGGCGCAGGCGCAGGCGCAGGCGTTGGTGCCGGTGTTGGTGCCGGTGTCGGCGTGGGTGCCGGTGCCGGATCGGGCTGCGGTTGCGCTCGCCCTCGCGGTCCGTCGTCCGCCGCCGGTCCGCCCTCCGCCGGAGGCGCAGGCGTAGGCGTGGACACGGGTGTTGGTTCCGGCGTTGCCGACGGCGCGGACGTACCGCGTGAGCCCTCCTCGGACCAGCCCAGATACGAGCCGCAGTTGCTGCAGAAGTCCTCAGCGGGGTCGTTGGACGCCCCGCACACGGGACAGGCACGCATGACGTCAGCTCCCTTCGCCCGAGGGCGGGCCGGGCAGGATCTCCACCCGGCACGAGACATGCACCGGGCACAGGGACCGGACGGCCTCCCGGACCCGGGCCCCGTCCACGTGCGGATCGCGGCCCGGCCACACCCGGACCACCATCTCGCCGGACGGCTCCGGCGGCAGCCCGGTGCCCGCGGTACGGGACCACACCGCCCCGCCGTCGCCGACGACATCGGCATTCACCCCGAGGGTGAGCCGCAGCCGCTCGACCAGGCCGCGCCGGGTGCCGCGCCAGCGGTGCAGCTCCACCGCGCGCGTCACCGCCTCCCGGCGCAGCTGCGCGGACCACTCGGCGTCGTCGTCCGCGCCCACCCACGACGCCAGCCAGGCCACGAAGTCCAGCGGCGCCACCCGCGGGTCGAGATACGCGGGCAGGTTGTCGAGGGTCGAGAACACCGGCGCGAGGACGGTGTCCAGGCCCCCGGTGAACCGCTGGGCGAAGTCGTCGTCGGCGTAGAGCGCGGGCAGCAGCCCGCCGATCGGATGCCGGCTCGGCAGACCGGGTACGGCGGCGCGGCTCATGCCTGGCCTCCCGCTTCCAGCGGCTGTACGACGACCTGGTGCTGGTAGGAGAACACCAGCGCGCCCGAGGCCACGTCGATGCGGTCCACCGGAGTGCCGCGCCGCCCGGTGATCGGGTCGGCGGCGAACAGCCGGATCTCCTCCACCAGCGCGTTGCCGGTGGCGCGTTGCAGCAGGCCGAATATCTCGCCGTACTGCACCGGCCGCCCGAACGGCCAGCCGGCGCCGTCCGGACCGCCGATCAGCGGGTTGAGGTAGCGGAACAGCGCGGCCAGCGCCGCGTCACGCACCCGGTCGGTGTCCTCGGGCGCCGCCGCGAGCCGGGCGACGACCGTGACACCCTGGTACACCGGCGGCTCCACCACCAGCCGGGTGCCGATCAGCCGCCGCTCGTCCAGGCTCTCGGTGATCGCGGTGAGCACCTGGTCCGAGGGGATCAGCTGCTCGAAGCGGAGCCGGTCCCCGTCGTCCGCCACGGCGTCCGGCACCACCAGCACCCGTACCGCGCCCGCTCCTTCGGCCGCCGGCAGACAGCGCACCCGGCGCACCGAGGGCGCCGCCTGCCGGCTGATGATCTCGTAGTCCTCGGCGGTCACCGCGCGCTCCTGCATCCGCAGCGCGTCCGGCGCCCGCAGCTTGGCGTTGGCGACGGTCTCGCCCTCCACCCCGCCGCGCGCCGCCTCCCGGTTGGTGACCCGGGCGATGTACGGCACGGAACTGCGCAGCACCGAGATCGCGCCCCGCGCCACATTGCCGGCCGGGCCGCCGCCGGTGCGGTAGCGCGACACCCGGATGTGGGCGCCCTTCTCGGGCACCGCGCCGCACAGCCGGAGCGTGCCGTTCGGCTCGCGCAGGGCGGGCGGGAAGGTGAACTCGCCGGTGGTCGCGTCCACCCGCAGATGCCGGTCCTCGGGACCGGAGCGGCCGAAGTGCTCCACGATGGTCCAGCGCTGCCAGCCGTCGGCCGAGGAGACCTCCACCACGGGCGGTTCGCCGTCCAGCAGCACCGGCGGCCGGCCGAGCCGGAACGACTGGCCCGGCACCCCCTCGGACGTGCCGAGCGGGACGTCCGTGACGGTCTCGGCGTGCTCGACGGCGATGGTGCCGCCGACCGTGAACACGGACGCCTCACGCACCGTCGGGGACTCCGAGTAGAACGGCTGCCCGGGCTCCGGCTCGGTGACCCGGCAGCGCAGCCAGCCCGCGCGCGTCCCGCCGATCACGGACGCCGTGTGGTCGGCGGGGACGTGCACGATCACCTCGCCGGGCCGGTTCAGGCCGCCCGTCGTGTCCTCGCCGGTCTCGCACACCTGCCAACGGCCGCCGTCCCACGCCTCCCACACCAGGGGCGGCTGGCGCGGGTCCACGCCGACGCCCTCCACCCTGCTGTCCAGGCGTACGGCGACGATGCACCGGGGTACGGCCGTGGGCAGCCCGAACAGCACGGCGTCGCCGGGCTCGGGCGCCGTCTGGAAGCACGGTACGTCGCGGCCTTCGCCCAGCTCACGGGTCCGGTCGCTCTGCTCGCCGCTCCGGGGCGCGGTCACCAGCCGGTTCAACTCGCTGGGCACCACGCGCAGTTCGTCCGTGGTCGCGAACACCACGGGCTCCTCCGTCTCGCCGTCGCCCGTCGTCACCTCGGTGCCGGCGGGCAGCGTCACCGTGTCGGGCTGCGGCGCGGACAGCCAGAAGTCGACCTCGGCCCCGGCCGCCGCCGGCGGGAACAGGCGGATGCCCAGCAGGTCCAGGAAGGCGGTGTAGTTCTTGTCGGGCACCCGGTTCAGCCGGTACAGCAGCTGGTCCACGATGTACGCGAAGGTCTCGATCAGGGTGACACCGGGATCGGAGACGTTGTGGTCGGTCCACTCCGGCGCGCGCTGCTGCACATACCGTTTCGCCTCGTCGACGAGTTGCTGGAACCGTCGGTCGTCCAGGTTGGGGGAGGGCAGGGCCATCAGTCCGCGACCGCTTCCTCGGCCCCCTCCTCGGAGGGGATCGTGTAGAAGGGAAACACCAGGTTGCGCCGGTCGTTGGTGGACCGCACCGTGTAGCGCACGTCGATGTAGAGGGTTCCGTCGTCCACCGCGTCGAAGGCCACCACCACGTCGTCCACCGTGATCCGCGGCTCCCACCGCTCCAGCGCCTCGCGCACCGCCCCCGCGATCCGCCCCGCGGTGGCGCCGTCGCCGGGCGCGAAGACGTAGTCGTGGATGCCGCAGCCGAACTCCGGGCGCATCGGGCGCTCTCCGGGCGCGGTGCCGAGCACCAGCCGGATCGCCTCCTCGATCTCCCGTTCCCGCTCCACCATGGCGATCCCGCCGGTCGGCCCGACGCGCAGCGGGAACGCCCAGCCGCGCCCGATGAACCGCTCGCTCATCACAGGCCTCCGATCTGGACGGTCAGGTCGCCGCCCGAGATCATCGCGCCGCAGGTCGTCTGGTCGCGCATCCGCGCGGCCGGCAGTCCGCCGATGAGGACGGGACCCGAGCCGAGCGCGGCCGGGTTCGGCATGACCACGTTGCCCGGCCCCAGGGCCAGGTGCGGGGGCACCGCGCAGGTGTGCAGGCTGCCCACGACGGCGGCGGGGCGGCCGCCGATGAGCACGGTCGCCACCCGCACGGCGGCGCCGGGCGGCGGGGTGGCGATCACACCGCCGTGGTTGGTGGGGTCTCCGGTACGGGCTGCGGCCGGCATGGGGTGCTCCTTGCAGAAAGTCGGGGGGACAGGGGTCAGTTGATCCGAATGAGCCTGGCCTTGAGGACGCCCAGCAGACCGCCGTCGACGGTGACGTTCGACGAGCCGTTGACGCTCACGGTGCGGCCGCCGATCGTCACTCCGACCCGGCCCTGGATGTCCACGTTCCGGCCCGACACGCTCACGTTGCCCCGCCCGGCGTCCAGGGTGATGCCGTTCTTGTCGAGCAGGACGGAGCTGAGGGGCTGCCGTCCCTTCCCGGCGTACACCTTCAGCTCGATCCGGTCCCGCCGGTCGTCCAGGAACACCTCCAGACGTTCGTCGGCGCTCCTCAGCCGCACCCCGGAGGGACCCGGCGCCCGTGCGTCCAGCAGTTCCACCCGATGTCCCGAACGGGACACGAGGGAACGGCGGTTGACCTTCCCGCTGGTGCCGTCGACCAGCGGCACGTCGTGCTTCGAGGGCTTGTCCACGCCGTTGTAGAGCCCGCCGATGACGTACGGGCTGTCCAGCAGGCCCTGTTCGAAGCCGACCAGCACCTCGTCGTTGACCTCGGGGCTCACCACACCGCCGCCGCCCTTGCCGCCCCACTGCACGGTGCGCACCCAGTCGGTGACGTAAGTGTCGTCCAGCCAGGGGAACTTCAGCCGTACGGCACCGCGCTCGGCGCCGGCCGGCTCGCGCACGTCCGTCACCACGCCGATCGCCAGACCCGGCATGCGCGGGCCGCGGCCCGGCGCGTTGGCGCCGGTCACCAGGCCCGCAAGGGAGCGGTCCGGGCTGGCACTGACCCAGACCGTCGTCCGGTACCCGCCGTGCGGCTCCAGGACGTGCTGCACCGCCGTCGCCGTGTACTTGCCGGAGAACGCCTGCCCGACGTTGCCGAGCGCCACGGGCTCGCCCGCCCGCAGCCGCGGATTGCCCTCGGCCAGCACCTCCAGCTCACCGAAGCCCGCGCTGACCTGATCGGCCACGGCGTCGGCGACCGCGGTGGTCTCGGCCTGGGTGCGGTACGGGGTGTCGGTGACGGTCAGTTTCGCCGACGTGCCGAACCGGGCGGCCAGCGCCGGGCTCAGACCCGGCACCACCGTGTCACTGGTCACCGACGGCTTGCGGGCCACCAGCGGACGCTTCGTGGTGACGTCCCAGCCGCGCACCTCCACCTGCGAGGCCCCGTCCGCGGCCGACAGCGAGGCCCGCAGCGCCAGCAGGTTGCGCCCGTACTCCAGCACCATCGGGTTCTGGGTGGCCGGGGTCGAGGGCGCGGGCGCCCCGGACGCCTTCTTGGGCCTGGTGAACTGCAGCACCCCCTTGTCGTCGACGCGTACCTGTGCACCGCTCTCGCCCGCCAGATACTGCAGGAAGTCCCAGTCGGACACGTTCGCCTGCGAGAGCTGCTTGTAGGTGACGGGCGCGGCCTCCACCTTCCCGCAGGTCAGCCCGGCCCCGGCGGCCACCTTGCGGACGATCGCCGACGCCGTCATGTTCCGGTACGCCACTACCTTGCGGCCCCGCTGCAGACGGTGCGCCTTGGAATAGGCGCGCACCACCGTGAACGAGCCCGTGCTGTCCCGGTCGATCTCCACCGCCGTGACCTCGCCGTTGAACAGCCGCTCGCGTGCCTGCCCGGCCACCGTCACCACCGACACCCGCAGCGGGGTGCCGAGCGTGATGCCGGTCGACTTCAGGAACTCGTGATCGGGGTCGCGGTAGGTGAGCACGGCGGTGTCCGGCAGGCCCACGTTCTCGTCCACCACGCAGCTCACCAGCTGTGCCGCCCAGATCGGCGGCAGCTCGCCGGGCGCCTCCACGACGGGGTCCGCCGCGAACGACCGGCCGCCCCGTGCCTCGGGTGTGGTCACCGTTCCTCCTCAGCGCCCGCGTCCCCGAGCGCCGGCACCACCAGTTCGGTACCGGGCGTCAGGTCCATCGGGTCGTCGATCCCGTTCGCCTCCGCGATGGCCCGCCACGCCGTCGCGTCGCCGTACTCCCGCCAGGCCAGCAGCGCCAGGCTGTCCCCGGCCACGACCGTGTGCGTGCTGCGGGCCGTCCGGGCGCCGGAGGTGGGGTTCTGCCCCGGCGGGTCGACGCTCGCCTCCTCCACCGACAGCGAACAGGTCGCCCGCAGCGGCTTGCCGTCCACGTCGAACAGCGTGTACGTCACCGACAGACTGGAGAGCACTCCGTCGAACGACGTCGTACGGGCCCTACCCCACTCGAAGCGCACCCAGGGACTGGCCGGCTTCTTCCGCGCGAGGCTCGCCGGGCTCGGCACACACGCCTTCATCAGCGTCTCGACCGCCTGCTCCACCGAGTTGTCATGGGTCGAGGTCGCGTCGAGGAAGACCTCCAGGCTCAGCTGCCGCGGCCCGCTGCCCACGAACTCCGGCAGCGCCGACTGCCCGGCCATCCGCGACGGGGTACGCCGCCACTCGGTGGTCTTGCTCAGCTGCAGGGTGTTGGGATTGAACTGGAGGTTCAGTCGCGCGATCGTCCCTCCGGGCTTCGCGCCGACCGCCGCCGGGGGTTCCTTCAGGGTCAACTGGGCCCTGGCCCGGCTGGTGCGCATGGCAGGCATCAGGAGGGCCTCAGTCCCTCGTGGGCGATCTCCAGGGTCTCCACCGCCGCCTGTGAGGACGACGGGTCGAACGACGGCCCCTGCCAGCGCACCGGCACGATGCCGAGCACCTGCCAGCTGATGATCCGGGTCAGATCCGGCTTCAGCGCCACGATCTCGCCGTCCTTGGGCTCCACACGCCGCAGCGTCTGGTCGAGCCAGCGCCCGATCTTCGCCGTGTCGGCGGTGACCGGCCGGGTGAGGGTGATGTTCGACCAGGTGACCCGGCCGGGCAACTGCCAGGTGAAGCCGTTGTTCCCGCCCTCGGCGTAGCTCTCCATCTCCACCTCGGCCCCCATCCCGGAGCAGGTGTGGAAGGCCCCCAGATCGTTGCCGCCGATCGCGAGCCGGAAGAACACGCTCGTCGCGAAGATGTTGTCCGTCATCCGTTGGTCATCCGTTCCTGTCCTCAGCGGCGTCCGTCGTAGGGACGGCCCGCACGTTCGCGCCCGCGCCGCAGGTCGGCGCGGAGCAGCCGGGCCAGCGGGTCCACCAGTCGCCGTGCCAGCTCGTCCAGGTCGACCACGGGCTCCTGCGGCGCACCCGCCGACCCCGTCCCCCGGGCGCCGGCCGTGCCGGGCGCCGGCGGCTCGGAGGCCGACCGCGGCCGGCCCCGCGCCGGTACGGCCCGCACCGGCACCCCGCCGGGTACGGCGCCGCCCCCGGCCCGGGTCGTCTCGCGCTGCACGGCCGGACCGGTGGAGCCGGCGGCCCCCCGCGGCGCCGCCGCGGGCGCGGTCGGCGCCGTACGGGTGGCACGGACCACCGGCACGGGCGGGGTGGCGGCGGCCGGGCCGTACGGGTGGTCCGGGAGTGCGGGTGCCTGCGGATCGGACAACGGCAGCGTGTGCGGTCGTACGGCCATGTCGCCGCCGGTGGCGGCGCGTTGGACGGACGGAGCGGGCCGTACGACGGGCACGGCCCGCCGGTCGGACGTGGTCGGCCGCGCCCCGGGCACGGTCCGCCGGGTCTCGGGCGAACCGGCCGTACCTGCGGGCGAGTCGGCCGGTCCCGACGGCACCGGTCCGGCGGCGGAGCGCTGTACGTGCGGTACTTCGGCCGCCGGCCCCGGCTCGGGCGAGGGTGCGGAGGCGTTGACGACGGGGTCCGGGGCACGGCGCCAGGACGCGGCGACGACGACGGGGCGCTCGGCCGCACGGGTTGCCGAGGGCGGTGCGACACCTTCCGGCACACGGGTGTTGACCGCGAGCGGGCGTGCGGCGAGCAGCGCGAGGGTACGGGGCGCGGACCGCTGTCCTTGAGCGGTGAGCGTCCGGCGCTGGATCACACCGGGCGTCCCCGCATCGGGGGAGTCGGTGCCGGTGCCGGTTCCTGGCTGGGCAAGGGTGACCGGCCGGGTGACGACCAGCGGCCCCGGTCCGCCCACGCCCGTGCCCGCGCCGGACGGCGATGCCGACGCGCCGGTCGAGGGCGCCGGGGGCTCAGGCGCGCCGGCACGCTGCACCGGGGCACTCGGTGCCGGAAGTGAAATCCCTTGGACCGCAGGTGAGTTGGGGTTCCCGCCGCCGCTCGCGCTGTGTGTCGTGCCCAGCAGGGGCGCGGCGGGCGGCTGGGCGTTGGAGGCAGTCGCCGGCGGGCTCGTGACGGTGTGGTCCGGGCGCACATGGGCGCGCTGGACGTGGGGGAGCGCCTCGGCGCCGCCGCCCGCCGGACGGCCCGTCGCGCCCCTGGGGCCGGTCGAAGGCGATGCTTCCGCGGTCGGCGGCATCGCGGACAGCGGTGCCCCGAGTCCACCACGGACACGGGCGCCGGACGGCTGAGGCCGCGTGGGCGGGCCGGACGGCCCGGGAACGGGCGGTGTGCCAGGGGACGTTCCGGTCGTTCCGGTCGTCTCGGTCTGTGCCTCTCCCTGTGCCTGTGCCCGCGTCTGTGCCCGCGTCTGTGGCTGGGCCTGGGGTGCGGGACGGGTCTGGATCTGAGGCCGGGGCTCGCGCCGGAGCCGGTTCTGGGGTGTCGCGGGGTTCGAGACGTACGGGCCCGGCGTCGCGTCCGTACCGGGCGCGCTCGCCTGCCGCTGCAC
This sequence comes from Streptomyces alanosinicus, assembly GCF_014650595.1. Taxonomy (GTDB): domain Bacteria; phylum Actinomycetota; class Actinomycetes; order Streptomycetales; family Streptomycetaceae; genus Streptomyces; species Streptomyces alanosinicus. The sequence goes on along the minus strand of NZ_BMVG01000008.1, from coordinate 178,524 downwards.
CATCGGGAGCGTCGGTGCGTCCGCCGGGTGTGCGGCGGTGGCCGGAGCGGTCGTCCCGGGCCCGCCGGTGGTGAGCGGTCTGGCGGTGGCGGGCAGTTCCGGCAGCGGCGCGCCCAGCGGCGCCCGGGTGTCCGGGTGCGCCGGGTCGGCGGTGCGCTGCACGGCAGGCGCGGGGTTCGACGGTGCTGGTGCGACGACGGCCGGCACCGCGTCAGGGCCCGAGAGGGGGCGATCGGCGGGGCGAGCGGCCGTGGGCTCGGGCTCGGGCCGCAGTGCCGCGATGCGGCGTAGTGGCGTGGCCGGCCGTCGGGCGACGGTCAGCGAAGGGCTGAGCGGCCGAGGGCGTACGGAACGGGCACTGATGGTCCTCGCCACGGGGGCAGGGGAGGCGGAGACATCGCGCGCCGGAGCGGCGGAGGCGTCGCGCGCGGGGGTGGCGGAAGCCGCGCGTTCCGTCGCAACGGTCGTGGCCTGGCCGTGCGGTGCCGTGCGGTCAGGGCGCGGCGGCGGCGTCGTACCGGGGCCGGAAGGTGTCCGGGGCGCGGGGGCGTGGCCCGCGGAGTGGGGCACCACGGCGATCCGTCGGACGACCGGGAGTTCGGGTCCGGGTGCCGGGCGGCCGGGTTCGGCGGTGGACCGCTGCACGGGAGCGTCCGGTGCGGTGACCGTGACCAGGGGGTCGGCGGCGACGAGGGCGCGGCCGGGCGACGTCTCGGCCGACCGCTGGACGGCAGGCGGAACGGCCGGGCCGGACTGCCCGGCCCGGCCCGAGGGTGCCGAAGCGGGCGTGCCACCACTGGCACCGCTGCCGGTACCGGGAGGTGCCGGGCGCGGATCCGTGGCCGCCGGTCCGGCGGGGCTCGGCGTGTCGGTCCCCGCCCGCTGCGGGGACCCGGAATCCGGCCGCCCGCCGGTGTCATGGGGTCCGGCCCCGGGTCGTGCCCTGCGGGACACCTGACGCACGGGGGCAGCGGCACGCTGTTGCGTGCCGGCCGTGTCCGGACGGGTCTGGGCGGGTTCTCCGGCGCGCGGACCCGCCTCGACAGCCTCCTCGGCCTGCGGGCTCGGGACACGCAGCAGCAGGGGGCCGCCGGCGGTGTGGGTGGCGCGTGGCGTGGCCGGGCCGGTGACGCCACGCACCAGACCGACCGGTGCGGAAGGCAGCAGTGCGTGGCCGAGGCCCGCGTCGAACGACGGGTTCTGCCAGGAGGCGAGACCCGAGCGGAAGGAGAGGCCGTCGCTCACACCGAGCGGGGCACGGGACACCGTCAGCATCGGTGGCCGGGTACGGCGCCATCCGCCGTCCCAGTCCTGGGGCACGGACGGACCGGCCGCCCCGGACGCGGGCGTGCTCATGGCACGCTGCACGGCCGGCTGCGCGGAGCCGGGACCGGCCGGGGTGCCGCCGGCACCCGGTGCCGTGGCCCGGCGGCGCAGTCTGTCCCGCCATGCCATGAGCTCAACCGCCTTCGTTGACACGGGTGTTGATACGGGCGATCTCGGTCACCCACTGCCGGCGCTCGGCGTGGGTGAGGTCGAGGATCTCCTCGCGCTGCCAGTGGAAGTGGTAGGCGATGTACGCGATCTCCTCCCGCAGCCGGGGGAGTGCGTACGTCACGATTCCCCCAGGCGCCCACCCGAGAGGTCGACCTCGAAGCCGCCCTCGCAGTGCGGGCAGACCACCGCGGCGCGGGTGTGGCCCTCGCTGTTGACACGGCGGTAGAAGTCCTGGAGGAACGCCACGTCGGTGGCGTACATCCGCTCCACGATCCCCGCGTGCACATCGGTGATGGTGCCGAGCCGGGTGATCACCTGACTCAGCAGCACCACACTCAGATACGCCGGGTTCTCCTTGACCCGCAGATCGATCTGGGGCCGCAGTTCGTCCCGTGCGGTGGCCAGACGCATCGCGCCGTGCCGGTGGAGCGTGCCCGCCTCGTCCACGTACCCGCGCGGCAGCTCGAACTCGAACTCCGTGCGCAGCCCGTGGTCCGCCAAGGCCGCGGGGCGGGCGGCCGGAGCCTGCGGGGGAGCCTGGGGCTCGTCGCCCGCCGCAGCGGGGGACGTCGCCTCCAGGAACTCCTCCAGGTTGCCGGCCGTGACGGTACGGCGCCTCATTCGACGACGATCTCCTCGAACACGATCGTGACGGTCTCGGTGGCCGCCGAGGACTCACCGGCCTTGAGTGAAGGGCCCTCCCACTTGGAGGCCCAGCCGTTCATCAGCTGGATACGGCGGACCGTCTCGCCCTTGGTGTCCTTGATCTCGATGGTCAGGTTCTGCCGGGCGGTGTCGACGGCACCGTTGTTCAGCGTCTCCTTGATCCACTTGGTGAACTCGCTGCTCTTGTCGAGTCCCCGGGTGATCGTGATCTCGCCGGCCTGTCGTGCCCCGGGCTGCTTGCGGATGATCTGCTTGCCCGTCGACGTGACCTGCTTGACCTCGACGACCTCCTCCTCGACGGAGAACCCGCTGATCTCCTGGATCGACTCGACCATGTACCCGCCGAGCTGCACGCCGAAGACGTGAGTAGAGAGAGCATCGCCTTCTGCCATGACTGTCTGTCACCTTTCCTTTGCAGACCCGCGGGTCACTCGTCGATGAGACTGGTGCTGTCGGAGAACTGGGCCAGCCGGAACACCACGAACTCGGCGGGCTTGACCGGAGAGACGCCGATCTCACAGACGACGCGGCCCTGGTCGATGGAGGTCTGCGGGTTGTTGTCGCGGTCGCACTTGACGTAGAACGCCTCCTCGGCGGTGCGGCCGAAGAGCGCGCCCCGACGCCATTCCTCGGTGAGGAACGCGGTGACGTTGCGCCGGATGCTGGACCACAGCCGGTCGTCGTTCGGCTCGAAGACCACCCACTGGGTGCCCAACAGGATGGACTCTTCGAGGTAGTTGAACAGCCGGCGCACGTTCAGGTACCGCCAGGCCGGGTCGGAGGACAGGGTGCGGGCACCCCAGATCCGGATGCCGCGGCCCGGGAAGGCGCGTACGCAGTTCACGCCGATCGGGTTCAGCAGGTCCTGCTCGCCCTTGCTGAGCCGGACCTCCAGGTCCACCGCGCCCCGGATCACCTCGTTGGCGGGCGCCTTGTGCACGCCGCGCTCGGCGTCGCTGCGCGCCCACACACCCGCGACGTGACCGCTCGGCGGGACGGTGGTGTTACGGCCGGCCGCCGGGTCGAAGACCCGCACCCACGGGTAGTAGAGGGTGGCGTACCGGGAGTCGTAGCCCGCCTCCTCGTTGCGCCAGTGCCGCACCTGCTGGGCGGTGAGCCCGGGGGGCGAGTCCAGCACGGCGACCCGGTCGCCCATCTGCTCGCAGTGCGAGATGACCGCGAGCTGCACGGTGCGCACGCCCTCGGCGTCGATGTCACCGCGCTGGTAGGCGCCCATCAGGTCCGGGACCGCGACCATGGTGATCTCGTCGATGCTCTCCAGGCCGGCGAATCCGGTCCGGGCGGCGGCGTCGCCGACGTACTCGGCCGGGTTGATCCGGGACACCGCACCGCCGGCGGGCGCCGCGGGCGAGGCCGGGGCGTCGGGCACGGCCACCGTCTGGCTGGCCGGCCGGGTCTGGGTGGCGTCGCGCTGCTCGGTGACCTCGACCAGCTTCGACGCGCGCAGCTGGGTGACCACATAGCCCTTGACGTTCTTGCGGGTGGAGACGTCGAACGTCTCGACCACCTGCTCGCCCTGACGGACCAGCAGCTTGAAGCGGTCCTCGGGCGGGTTCTCGCCGTCGGCGTCGGCGATCTCCACGGACACGCCGGAGGTGCCGGGCCTGGCCGTGATCTGGAATCCGCCGAGCGTCAGCGGCTGGGCGGCCCGGGCGTCCCGGGACCCGCGTCCGCCGCCGTCCGCCGTGGCGGCGCCGTCGGCGGAGCCGCCGATGCGCACCACGTAGGCCGCGCCGCCGCCGTTGGAGAAGTAGCCGTACACGGCGTGCGCGAGGTAAGTGCCCTCGGTGAACCCGCCGAACAGCTGGGTGTACTGGTCCCAGTTGGTGACCAGCGTCGGTTCGTGGAAGGGCCCGCTCTGGGCGAACCCGACGAACGCGGCGACGGCGGTGCCGACCCCCTCGATCGGGCGGGCACCGGACTGCACCTCCTCCACGTACACGCCCGGGGTGAGGTACGTCGGCATGCTCGCTCCTTCACGTTCATCGGATCACCTGCGTCGATGCCGAGTCTCCGGGGCGGATCAGGCCCGGCGGCAGGGGCGTCGGTACCTTGCCGGGGGCAACCGCACTGCCTTTCCGGACGCCCGCGCGGACCACAGGGGAAGGAACTCCGGTGCGCGCCCGCCCAGTTCGACGGTCCCGCACCGGCGAGCCCCTCAGGCGCCGACGACGTCCGCCAGATACGGCCCGAACTCGCTCTCCAGGACGAGCCGGCCCAGCTTGCGGTACTCCTGCACCACCGCTGTCACCAACTGCCGCATGGCGAGCGGACCTCCGGACTCCGCGGCCAGATAGGCGGCGGTCACCGCGCAGGCCCGGATGGAGCCACCGGCCAGTTCGAACCGTTCCGCGCAGAAGCCGAGGTCCAGGTCGTCCGCGCGGGGCAACCGGGCGCCCAGACAGCGGTCCCACAGGGCCAGCCGCTGGGCCGCGTCGGGCACCGGGAACTCCGCCACCACATCGAGCCGGCGGGTGAACGCCTCGTCCAGGTTGGCCCGGAGATTGGTGGTCAGCACGGCGATCCCGTCGAAGGACTCCATGCGCTGCAGCAGATACGCCGACTCGATGTTGGCGTGCCGGTCGTGCGCGTCCTTGACCTCCGAGCGCTTGCCGAAGATCGCGTCGGCCTCGTCGAAGAGCAGCACGGCGTTGACCGCGGACGCCTCGGTGAAGATCCGCTCCAGGTTCTTCTCGGTCTCGCCGACGTACTTGTCGACGACCGTGGACAGATCGACCACGTACAGATCCATGCCGAGGTCCGCGGCGACCACCTCGGCCGACATCGTCTTGCCGGTGCCCGACTCGCCCGCGAACAGCGCGATCACACCCCGGCCCCGGCCCCCGCCGGGCCGCATCCGCCACTGTCCGAGCACCTGCTCGCGATGGCGGGCGCGCACGGCGAGTTCCCGCAGCCGGCGGTGGGTCGGCTCGGGCAGCACCAGGTCGTCCCAGCCGACCGCCGGCTCCACCCGGCGGGCCAGCCGGGCCAGCCCCGCGCCGTTCTGCGCGCGGACGGCGAACCTGAGGTCGTCGGGGCACACCGGGCGGCCCGCGAGCGCGGCGGAGCGCAGCGCGGCGTCCGCCGCGCGCCGCAGCTGACCGCCGTCCAGACGGTGCGCGGCGACCGAGCGGGCGAGGGCATCGACGTCGGTGCCGCCCGGCACGGAGCCGTCGGTGTCCGTCAGGGCCAGGGCGTGCCGCCAGCGCGCGGCCTGCCGTTCGGGGGAGGGCGGGGCCACCGGCAGGACGACCGGGGTGTCCGGCGCCCACGTCGGGTCCCAGCCCTCCCGGCCGTGGGTGAACAGCGGGATGCCCCGCAGCGCCGTGCACAACTCGCTGAGGGCACGGGTCCGTTCGGCCGGCGGCGCGGGCAGCGCCTCCAGGGGGCCGAGGACGACACCGGCGCCGGTGAGGCGGGCTTCCAGCGCCGCGACCCGGGCGAGCGCCCGCACCTCGCCGGGGCGCCGGGCGAGCGCCGCGGCGTCGAGGACCAGCGTGTCCAGCCCCGCCGTGCGCAGGGCCGCCGCGGCGAGTCCCGGCGCGTCACCACCCCGGTCGAGCAGATACACCGACCCCGTCCCGGAGCGGGCGGCCAGCGCCGCCCGGCGCACCTCGTCCGCGTCGGCCGTCGGGTCGTCCGTGCTCTCGCCGAGCACTCCGGCGAGCCGGGCGTCCGGCGCCGTACCGCCCAGCAGATGGCCGCTCACCCGGTCCGGCACCACGAGCACCCGCGACAGCGGCGGCCGGTCCGGCTCGGTGACCTCCAGCAGTCCGCCCGCGACCAGCGGCGCACCCGGTGCGAAGCGGAACCGGGCGGCCGACGCCGAGGCGAGCCCGCACAGCTCCAGCGCCAGGGCGACCGTGGGTCTACGGCGGGTCAGATCGTCGTTGAGATAGCCGTAGAGCCGCTCGAAGCGGGCGTCCAGGTCCGGTGCCAGCGCGATCAGCAGCAGATCGATGTCGAGCGGCGACAGCCCGAACCGCGCGGCGAGCGAGCCGAGCACGGAATCGGGCGGCGGGGGCGGCGGCTCGTATCCGGGCACGCCGAGCCCGCCCGGCTCGTTCAGGATCCGCTCCACGGCCTCGGGGGAGAGGTACTGGCCGCGGTAGGGGTCGTCGGGGTCGGGATCGACGGCACGGCGGGCGGCCACCGCGTGGCGGACCCGGTCCTCGACCAGCCGCAGGCGCTGCCACAGGGGATCCGCGGCGACCGCGGTGACGACATCGGCGGGGTACGTCACGGCCGGCGGCCCCCTCTGCGGCGGCGGGCGGGCGCCGGGCGCCGCTCGCGCGGAGCGGCGAAACCGTCCGGACCCGGGTCGCTGACGCCCTCGTAGCGCAGCCGGCGCCCCGGCACCGGATCCCCGTCCTGCCCGTGATCCCCGTCCTGCCCGTGATCCGCAGCCTGGCTGTGATCCGTGGCCCGCACCACGAGTCCCTCGGTGACCGGCGGCGCGGCCGCGCTGCTCGTCCCGGCGAGCGGCGCGCGCACCCGCACCCCGAGCGACGCCTTCAGCTCGCCGCCCAGCGCCGACCACACATCGGAGGCCGACGGCCCGTCGGGCTCTGCGCCGGCGGTGTCCAGCGCGACGGTCAGGCCCAGTTCGGCCAGCGAGCCCGTGAGCAGGTGCTGCGGCAGCGCGTCCACGGCCACCAGCGTGGCGAGCACCTGCGACAGCAGCCGATGCTCGTCCTGCGGGCGGCTCGCCCACGCCGTGACCAGGTAGGTCAGCTCGAACCAGCGGGGCGGGGTGCGCCGCGCCACGACGTACCCGTCCGCGTCGTACACCTCGCCGGCGCCGGCGCCGCGCCGGGTGGCGTCCTCCCGGATGTCGTACAGGAACACACAGACGGTGGGGGCGTTGCGGCGCGCGGCCCAGTCCCGGGTCGGCGCGTCGAGGACGATCTCGACCCCGGACGCCTCCAGCCCCGACCCGGCGAGCAGAGTGCGCAGTGCCTCGTCGACCTCGTGGATCACCGGCGGGTCACCTCGTCCGGCGGCTGCACACTGCCGTTCACCACCAGGAAGTCGGTCTTCACCGGGGAGAATCCGGGCCCGCTCGCGGTGATGGTGCGCGGACCCGTCTGGTCCTTGCTGAGGATCAGCAGCTGGCCGATGAAGGTGCCGTCGGGCAGGGGCACGGTCGGTGCCGCGGCCGCGGTGATCCCCGGCTTCCAGGTGAAGCGCACCGGGACGCCCGGCGGGAAGTCCTTGCCGCGTACCGAGGTGACGAAGCCGGGCTTGCCGATCGGCGGGACCGCGATGATCTTCGGCTGGAGGATGCGCAGCGTGGTGCGTGTCTTGTTGTCGCGCGGGTCGGCGTCCGTCCCGGTGGTGGTGAGGGTGCCGGTGGCCCGGCCGGTCAGCGCGTGATCGGGGGAGAGCACCACCCGTACGACGGTGGAGTCGCCCGGTGCCAGGTCCGGCAGCGCGCACACCCAGCGGGCGTCGCAGCCCGGCGGCGGCCCGCCGTTCGGGATCCCGGCGGGCAGCCCGATCCGCAGCCGCAGCCCGGTCGCCAGCGCGTTCCGGCCGTTGCGCACGGTGTACGTCACCACGACCCGGCCGCCCACATAGCCCGGGTCGGGCTGGGCGGTGACCCGGACGCCGGGGCCGGCCTTGGGAGCGGGCGGGGTCGGCGGGGCCGGGGGTGTGGGCGGGGTCGTCGGAGGCGGGGAGGTCGGCGGAGGAGAGGTCGGCGGAGGAGAGGTCGGGGGCGGGGTGGGCGGGGCGGCCTTCTGCACCGGCACTACGGTCCGGGCCGTGTTGTCGCCGGGCTGCGGGTCGATCACGCTGCCGGTGACCGACCAGTCCACCGGCTGGTCGCCCACGGTGCGCCCGGTCAGTGTCACGGTCACCGGCACGGTCGTGCCGGGGGGTACCACCCCGATGTCGCACTGCAGGGAGGCGGCGTCACAGGTGCCGCCCGGCCGGCGGACCCGGGTCACGCTCACCCCGGCGGGCGGTGCGATGGTCAGCCGGGTGCCGGGCGAGGCGGCCGGGCCGTTGTTGACGACGTCGACGCGGACATCCGTGGAGTGGCCGACGGTGACCGCGGGTACCGTGCCCGGGGCGTGCACGGCCAGGTCCACCGACTGCTGGACGCTCGGCTCCTTCTGCCGCCCCGGCAGTTCCAGGGTGAGCGGGGTCTGCCGGCCGGTCGCGATGTTCAACAGGTGTAGCTTCTCGGGGCAGTTGACCGGCGCGTCGGTGCGCGAGCTGAAGACGATCCCGGTGCCGTCCGCGGTCCAGGCCGCGTCACGCGGCTGGTGCGGCCCGGTGACCGAGCTGTCGGGCAGCTCCTGACGGCAGGCGTCGCCGTTGCCGCGCGCGGATTCGGGCAGCAGCACCTGGCAGGTGCCGCCGGACACGGAGGTGAGCACCATGCCGTTGTGCTCGTCCACCTGGCCGCCGCCGTTCTTGCGGTTGAAGGCGATCTGCCGTCCGTCCGGCGAGAACGCCGGACTGTCGTCGATGACCGCGCAGTTGCCGGGGCAGATCGCCGAGCTCAGATCGTGCTGCTGATCGAGGTGGTCCACCGGCACGGTCCAGATGTGCTTGTTGCCGCCGTTCCCGTCGATGGTCATGTTGCGGGTGAAGGCGAGCGTGGTGCCGTCGGAGGACCAGGTGGGCTGGGCGTCGCCGCCCGTCTGCTGTCCGGCCGGCGGCACGATCTCGTGCACGATCGCACCGGTGGTGGCGTCGGCGATCAGGATGCGCCCGGGCCCGGAGGCGGAGCCGACCCCGCCCGGCGACGTCCGGGTGAACGCGATGTACTTGCCGTCCGGCGAGAACGTGGGGTCGGTGTCCCAGTCCTTCGGCCCGCGCCCGGCCAGCGGCATGGGCGCGGGGTTGGAACCGTCGGCGTCCACCGTCCAGATCCGCTCGATCCGGTCGTTCGCGTCGCCCTCGAACACGGTCACCACGATGCGGCGGCCGTCCGGTGTGTAGTTCTGCCGCTCGGTCCACGGGTCGTACCCGGCAGCCGGGTTGAACAGGGGGTCCTTGGCCGGATCGGTGTTGGTGTCCGCCGCCGGGTCCTCGTTCAGGATGGTCAGCCCGAGGTCACGCGGGTCGGCGCCGTCCGCCCGGACATCCTGGAGGGTCACCACATGCGGACCGTGCACACCGTCCGCCTTGTTGGTTCCCTTCGCCGTGGTGCGGTCCACCACGACGTAACCGCCGTTCTGCGGTCCGGCCCAGGTCGGCGTGCCGACCGCGCGGTCCTCCATGAGCACCAGGTTCGGGCCCGATGTGCGGTTCTGGACCTGGTACACGTGGTCCCAGTCGCCCTCGCAGCCACAGGTGCGGTCCGGGCTGAGGAACAGCACGCCCTCCCCATCGGGCATCCAGGCTGCCCCATGGGTCCGCCAGTCGGCCGATGTGCCGGTGAGCAGCGGCTGGTCGCCGGCCGTGCCGCCGGTCACCCGCAGCCGGGGGCCCGCCGAGTTGTCGGAGGCGGTGGGGGTGGAGGTGTACGCGATGAGGTCCCGGTGCGCCGGGTCGTTCACCGGGTTCCACACCGGCTCCGTCGCCTTGTCGCCCAGCGTGCCGGTCACCCGGGTCGGGGTGCCGCCGGCCAGCGGGCGCACATAGATCTGTTCCCCGAACACCGCGTCCGCGTCGCAGGCGTACGCCAGGCGCTGCCCGTCCGGCGACACCGTCGGGCTCTCCTCGTTCACCGGAGTGTCGGTCAGCCGGGTCAGTCCGGTGCCGTCGGTGCGCACCAGCCACAGGTCGCGCTGCTTCTTGCCGTCGGCGCCGCCGGGCTCCGCCGAGTCGAACACCACGGACCGGCCGTCCGGGGTCAGCCGGGGGTGTGCCGCGTCCCGGCCGCTGGTCAGCTTGCGTACCGAGCCGTCGGGGGCGCGCAGATAGATCTGGGGGTTCTTCTCGTCGCGGCGGCTCGCGAACACCATCGTGTCGCCCAGCGCCGACGGTTCGACGTCGTAGTGCGCCGGACCCGGCCCGAACAGCGGCTCGCTGTCCTTGGTGTCGATCACCTTGCCGAGACTGCGGTGCCCGGTGCCGGCGTAGGCGATCCGGGTGGCGGAGGCGTCGATGGCCTTCGGCTGGGCCTGGGCACTGCCCGGACCCGAGGCCGCCGTCAGCGCGAGCAGCGGGACCAACAGGAGCAACGAGGCTCCGAATCTCCCCAGCCGACGCTGCCCGCCGGGGTCAGCGGTGCCGTTCACGGTCCACCTCGCAGTCTCGGAACACATGGGTCGCCCCGCCACTCTGGCTCCGCGCGGGCGTCGCGCGGCAGGGCGGCGGGGCCGTGCCCGGGGGAAGCGCCGGCTGCGCTTTCGGGCAACACCACGGTGCCGGACTACAGATGACGGATCATCAGATCAGGCCGTTGCGCAAGGCGTAGCCGACGGCGTGGGCCCGATTGCGCAGTTGCAGACGTGTGGTGATCTCATGCAGCACGTTCTTGACGGTCCGTTCGGAGTACGACGTCTTCTGCGCGATCTCGGCGGTGTCGAAACCGTCCGCCACCAGGCGCAGCATGTCCGCCTCGCGCGCGGTCAGCGTGGACAGGGTCAGACCGTGCGGATCGAGCGCCGAGCGCTGCAGACTGCCGACATGGCTCAGCAGCTTGCCCAGCAGATCGCCGGGGAGCACCCCTTCGCCGTTGGCCAGCGCGACCGCCAGATGCAGCAGCCGGTCCTGGTCCGCCTCGGTGCGCCGCAGCACCGCCGCGACACCGCACTCGATGACCCGCTGCAGCGCCGCGGACTCGAAGGAGCCGACCACGAGCCCGGTGCGGGTCGCCCGGTTGCGCTGCAGCCGCTGGAGCAGGGCTATCACCTCGTCGTCCACGGAGTCGACGACCACGAGGGACGCATGCGCCCGTTCCGCGTCGGTGTCGTCGAGCAGTTCCACCTCGGGACGCTGGCGGAGCTGATGGACGACACCGATGCGCAGCACCAGGTCCTGGGCGTAGACGGCGACGGAGACCCGGTGCGGCCGGCGGGCCGTACCGGACTGAAGTTCTGTTGTGGTGAGGGACATGCAGAGTCCTGTTTCAGTGGGAGGAGCGAAGAGGAGCGGAAGGACACGGAAGCCTGTGCGGGGACGGTGTCGGGGCCCGCGGGAGGTCCGCGGACCGGTCCGGGGCCGGTCAACGAGCCTGCCGATCCGTCGAGTTGGCCTTGACCGCGCGGGGCACGCGTACTGCCCGGACGTTGCCCTCGCACCTCTCGTGGCCGTCCGCGGGCGGTTCTACGGTCATCGCGTGACGCCTTCTGCAGCCTCTTCCAGCCCTGGACTGCCAGGGCTCGACATGCCCGCCGTGACGGTGATGCCGGGTGGTACCGCCTCGACCCGACTGACCGTCCGCAACGACAGTGACATCGTCGAGGCGTACACCTTGGAGGTCGTCGGCGACTGTGCGGCCTGGGCCACCGTGGAACCCGAGCGGGTCTCGCTGTATCCCGGGACCTCCGAGACGGTGACCATCCGGCTGGACCCGCCCCGCTCGCCCGAAGTGCGTGCGGGTGATGTGCCGCTGGGCGTACGTGTGCTGCCTGCCGAGCACCCCGAAGCGGTCACGGTGCCAGAGACGACGGTGCACGTGGAGGAGTTCCACGAGCTGCGCACCGAGATCCTTCCGCGCCGCCGGCGCGGCTGGCTCCGCGGCCGCTACCGGCTGGCGGTGCGCAACGAGGGCAACGCCCCGGCCCGGATCGCCCTGACCCCGGAACAGGCGGGGGAGGAACTGCGGTTCGCGTTCACGCCCGCCGAACTGACGCTGGAACCGGGCGAGTCGGCGGAGACCCGGCTGCGCGTGCGCACCGGAAAGCCGGTCTGGTTCGGCAAGCCGGTGGTCTGGCCGTTCACCGTGCACGCCACGGACACCGCGGCCGCGGAGCGGGCCGAGCAGCCGGGCGCCCTGGTACGGCCGCCGCTGGAAGCCGAGTTCGTCCAGATCCCGATCTTCCCCAAGTGGCTGCTGGCCCTGCTCGCCGCCCTGATCGCGCTGCTGCTGGCGTGGTTCGCGCTGGTCCGGCCGGCCGTGCGGAGCGCCGCCAAGCAGGCCGCCAACGAGGTGGTCCAGCCGCGTCCCACGCCCGGCGGACCGGACGGGCAGTCTCCGGGGAACGGTTCCGGGGGCAAGACGGGTACGGGTTCCCAGGGCGACAAGGGGACGAAGTCGGGCAGCGGCGGCAGCGGCGGTACCGGCGGAGACGGTGGCGACGGCGGCTCCGGCCAGCAGAGTTCGACCACGATCGACGTGCAGACGTCCGGCGGCCAGGACAACGCCGGTACCTATGTGGTGCCGAAGGGCAAGCTGTTCGGGATCACGGACATCGTCGTCGCCAACTTCCAGGGCGACGAGGGCGTCCTGACGATCACCTTCGGCGACCGGAAGATCACCACGATCGCCCTGGAGACCTTCCGCAACCAGGACTACCACTGGGTCACCCCCATCAAGATCCCCCAGGACGCCAAGGTCATCATGAACGTCACATGCGCGAAGCCCGGTACACCGGCGACGGGCCGGCAGGCGCAGCAGTGTCATGAGGTCCTGAATGTCAGTGGCGTACTCAGCGACGTCACTCGATGACATCGCTCCCTCGAACATCGTTCGCCCCATGAGCAGCTAGGGGAAGAGGAGAGTCTCACTCCGTCCGAAAACCGTCAGAGTGTGGGAAGTTACGGACACTTTTTGAAATAGGTCAGGCGCCCGGAATCTCGCGGTTCTTCCGGGCGCCTGACGGGTCTGACGGCACACGACCAGCAAGCGGAATTGGCTGGTTCACGTCTTTGATGTCATGCCTTGCAAGCGCGAAGGTGCTGTGCGTCGACGTCAAGGTGACACGCCGAAACGGTGTCAGACGTCATCCGTCGTTCGCAGGAGCGCGAACGCCTCGTCGAGCAGTACGGCGAAGTCCTCGGCCTTGCGTGAAGCGGGCGCCTCGGCGCCACGGACATGGATGAGCAGGGCGCCGCGCACGGCGCCGACGGCGGCTCTGGCCAGGACCGAGGCGCGCAGCGCGCGCCGGCCGGCCGGCTCCTCGGGCTCGTGCTCCGCGAAGCGTGCGGCCAGTGCCGCGCCGATGCTGTCCTCGAACTGGGTCAGGACATGGGTGCGCCGGGTCTGGCCCGTCAGTGCGCGGGGCGGTGCGCCCACGAAGAGGATCGCCAGCCCGCCCTCGCGCCGGGCCGCGGCCGCCAGCAGACTGTGGTGGACGGCGGTGAGCGGCGGTTCGCCGGCCGGCCGCCGCGGGATCTCCTCGGCGACCAGCGGGACGAAGTCCAGGATCTCGGCGAACACGAGGTCTTCCTTCGAGGGGAAGTAACGGAAGAACGTGCGCTCGGTGACGCCGGCCTCGGCGGCGATGTCCTTGACCGTCGTGTCCTGGAAGCCGCGCTCGGCGAACATCCGGGCCGCCGTCTGCAGCAGGGTGCGCCGTGTGGCGGCCTTCTTCCGGTCCCGCCGCCCCAGCTCCGGCTCCTGTGTCCCCTGCGCGCTCACGGGATCATCCTGCCACGCTCCGCACCGCACGTGACCCCCTTTTTGACATGAGCATGAAAAGTGTCAGCCCTGACAGTTTATGTATCGTGTCAGTCGTGACATTTTTCGGTGGCTGCCTCTGCCGCGGGCACTGAAGCCCTCCCCGTACGTGCCGCTCGTTCCCGGCAACACCCCTCAAGGAGCACCCTCCATGGCTTCCCTGCTCTACCGGCTGGGCCGCGGCGCCTACCGGCACCGCCGCGCGGTGCTGGCCGCCTGGCTGCTGACACTGACCGCCGTCGTCACCTGTGTGATCGCCTTCGGCGGCACGACCGACGACGAGTTCACCGTGCCGGGCTCACCGGCCCAGACCGCGATGGACGCCCTTGAGCGCGAGCTGCCCTCGGCGGCCGGCACCAGCGCCCAGATCGTCTTCGTCGCGCCCCACGGCCACTCGGTCACCGAGCCGCGCTACGCCCGGGCGATCAGCTCCACCATGGCCGCGGCCGGCCAGGCTCCCCAGGTCGTCGCCGTCACCGACCCGGTGCGCGGCAAGGTCATATCCCCGGACCGGACAACCGCGCTCGGCCAGGTCCGCTACCAGGTCACCCGGGCCGGCCTGCACGACGACAGCCTGGGCGCGCTGGAGCGGACCACCCGGCCGGCGAAGGACGCCGGGCTCACGGTCCAGGTCGGCGGATCGGCGTACGGCAGCAGCAAGAGCGGCGGGCACACCAAGGAGCTGACGGGCGTGGCCGTCGCCCTCGTCGTGCTCACGATCACCTTCGGCTCGCTGTTCGCCGCGGGCATGCCCCTGCTGACGGCGGTCGCCGGCGTGGCCGTGACCCTGCTCGGGCTGTCCGCGCTGACCGGCGTACTGACCATCTCCAGCACCGCGCCGTCCCTCGCCTCCATGCTGGGACTCGCGGTCGGCATCGACTACGCCCTGTTCATCCTCTCCCGTCACCGCTCCCAGCTCGCCACCGGCGCGGACACCGAGGAGTCGGCGGCGCGGGCCATCGCCACCGCCGGCAGCGCGGTCGTCTTCGCCGGCCTGACCGTGCTCATCGCGCTGTGCGGGCTGGCCGTCGTACGCATCCCGTTCCTGACCGTCATGGGCCTCGCCGGTGCCGCCGCCGTGCTGGTCGCGGTCGGTGTCTCCACCACACTGCTGCCGGCCCTGATGGGCTTCGCCGGGGAGCGGCTGCGGCCGAAGCCGGGCTCGCGCGCCGCCCGCCGCGAGCAGGCCGCCCAGAGCGCCGGGCGCGGGTCGCTGGGCGAACGCTGGGGCAGGATCGTCATCAGCCGCCCGCTGCTCACGCTGGCGGCGGTCCTCGTCGGCCTGCTCGCCCTCGCGATCCCCGCCCGGGACCTGCAACTGGCCCTGCCCGACAACGGTTCCGCCCCGGCGGGCAGCGGTCAGCGACAGGCGTACGACACCGTCTCCGCGAAGTTCGGCCCCGGCTTCAACGGCCCGCTGCTGGTGCTCGCCGACACCTCTCACGCCGACAGCACCCAGCAGGCCACCACCACCCTCGTGCGGGACCTGAAGGCCACCGCGGGCGTCGCCACGGTCGGCGCGCCGCAGCCCGTCCCGCACCAGGACGCGGTCCTCATCCAGGTCGTGCCGAGGACGGGGCCCGCGGACGAACGGACCAAGACCCTCGTCGAGCACATCCGCGCGGAGGCACCCGACTGGCGCGAGCGGACGGGGGCGCAGGTGTCCGTCACGGGTACGACGGCCGTGAACATCGACGTCTCCGACCGGCTGGCGAGTTCGCTCGTCCCGTTCGCCCTGGTCGTCGTCGGCCTGTCGCTGCTGCTGTTGCTGCTCGTCTTCCGCTCGGTGGTCGTGCCGATGAAGGCCGGTCTCGGCTTCCTGCTGTCGGTCGCCGCCACTTTCGGCGCGGTCGTGGCCGTGTTCCAGTGGGGCCGGCTCGCGGGCCCGCTCGGCGTCGCGCAGACCGGGCCGGTCGTCAGCATCCTGCCCATCCTGGTGATGGCGGTGCTGTTCGGACTCGCCATGGACTACGAGGTGTTCATGGTCAGCCGGATGCGCGAGGCGTACGTCCATGGCGCCGCACCCCGTGATGCCGTCCTGGCCGGTTCCCGCCATGCCTCCCGCGTGGTCACCGCCGCCGCGCTGATCATGTTCGCGGTGTTCGCGAGCTTCGTGCCGGGCGGCAGCACCCTGCTCAAGCCGATCGCCTTCGCGCTCGCCGTCGGCGTGCTCATCGACGCCTTCGTCGTCCGTATGACCCTCGTCCCGGCGGTCCTCGCGCTCGTCGGCCGGGCCGGCTGGTGGCTGCCGAAGTGGCTCGACCGGCTGCTGCCCGACCTCGACATCGAAGGAGAGCGTCTCGCCCCTGCCCCTGCCCCTGCCCCCGTTCCCGGCGAGCCGGCGGCGGCGAAGCCCGCGCCCGTGCCCACCGCGAGCGGGCCGGGCACGCCCTGAGCAGGGCTCTTGGCCGGGGTGCGCCGCATCGCCGTACGGCGCACCCCGGCCAAGCCGACCGAGTCGGCCGAACGCTCCGTGCCCGCGCGCCGGTTCGTCCCGGACGCGCCGGTGATCCCGGAGGTGCGTTGCCGCCTCGTGTATACACGCCATGTATACGTCCTGTGTATAGTGCGCGCCGTGGAACTGAGACCCCGAGGGGCGACGATGGCGACGATCACTGCCGACCCGGCCGACCGCACGAGGGACCGAACGCCGTGGGCCGGCCCCGCGGCGGCGGTGTCGGGCGCCGGCGTGCTGCTCGGCGTACTGACCAATCTGGCGCAGGGGTGGCTGCCCGGGGCCTGGCAGCAGATCGCCAACTCCGGTGCCGTGTGGGCCGCCGTCGCCTTCGCCGCCGGCGCGCTGCTGTATGCGCGGGGCGCGGCGGGCAAGGCCGCGATCGGGGGTCTCGGCGCGGAACTGGGCCTGGTCGCCGGGTACTACGGTTACGCCGAATTCGGGCGCGGCGGCGCCGGGAGTCTCTTCTTCCCGCTCGTGTGGGCCGGCATGGCGTGCGTCGCGGGTCCCCTGTTCGGCGTGGCGGGCCACTGGTGGCGGCGCGGCCCGGACGCACGCCGCCGCGTCACCGGCCTGGGCGCGCTCGCCGGGCTCTTCGGCATGGAGGGCCTGGACTACGCCTGGATACTCCACTACACCGCGCAGGCGTGGGCCTGCGCGGTGCTGTTCGTTCTGATCCCGCTGCTCATGGCCCGCACGCACAAGGAGCGCGCCCTGGCGCTGGGCGTCGCCGTGGCCTGCGCGCCACTGGCCTACGCCGTCATCGAACTGCCCCTCCAGATGCTCTCCGGCTGAACCGAACGCCGGTCAGCCGAGGACGGTCTCCAAGACGACGATGTGGCCGGCGTCGGGATCGAGGCTTCCGCCGAGCCGGCTGAACGCACCGTCGGTCAGGTCCAGGCACTTGGGCTGCTGCGGAGTGGAGACGAAGGCGCCCGGTCGTTGACGCGGACCACCAGGGAGGCGCCGTTGGCGGCGTTGGTCACCTGCACCAGGGTCCCGAAGGGGAGCTGGGGCCGGCGGCTGAGCGAGGTCGCCGCCGTGTCGGCGTCGTTGTCGAAGAGTTCACCGCTGGCCGTCAGGGCGCCGGGCGGCTGGGGGCCGTAGTGGGTCGCCCAGCACGGATCGGAGGCGTGGGCGGGGGAGGCGCCGAGCAGACATGCGGAGACGCCCAGAGCGGCTGCGAGCGCGCCGGCGGGGAGGGACCTGGCCATGAACAGGTGGCCCTTTCGGGTGGGGGGTGTGACTGAACCGTGAAACTAAAGGTCCAGACCAGTTGCGTCAAGCGGTGAAGTAAGCCATGACGGAAGGGAGTTGGGGGCGTTCGGCATCTTGTCGTGAAACCGCCGACCGGTCCGCCGGGCGGTGCGTGTCGGCGAGGTCGCGGCATGAGGGAAAATAGTTGCCTGGAGAAACTACGGGGAACGTGGGAAAGGCCCGTCATGCCGCACCTCACCATCGACTACTCCGCCCGCCTGGCCGGAGCGTTCGATGTCTGTGCTCTTGTGAAGCAACTGCATCCGCTCGTGGTCGAGGAGTCCGGTTCCTCGGGCGTGTGCAAGACGCTGGTCCGCCCGGTGGAGACCTATGTCGGGGACGTGCCGAGCGCGCAGACCGCGTTCGTCCACGTGGACGTCGGCCTCATGCCCGGCCGTTCCGAGGAGCGGAAGGCGCGGCTGTCCGAGAGCGTGCTGGCCCTGCTCGGCCGGCATGTGCCGCTGGACGACGGTGCGGAGGAACAGGCGGTCCTCACCGTCGAGGTGCGCGATCTCGCCGCTTCCTACCGGCTCTCGCCGTCGGTGCGCTGAGCCGCCCGGGCGGCGCCGGGACGGCGACACGACGGTCCGGCCCGCCCGAATCCGGTTGTCTGCGGCGCCGCGCCCGCACTACCGTGCCGCGGTGGATCTCTTCTCACGTTCTTGGACGGCGCTGCTCACGGCGGTCGCCGCGGTCCCGGACGAGGACTTCGACCGGCCGTCCGGCTGCGCGGGCTGGCTGGTACGGGACCTGGTGTGCCACCTGGTCATCGATGCGCAGGACGTCCTGATCACCCTGGTCACACCCGCCGACACCGAACCGACCGTGGACGCGGTCACCTACTGGAAGCTCGTGGACCCCCCGACCGGCGAGGATCCGCTCGACGCGCTGATCCCACGGCTGGCCGCCGCCTACGGAGAGCCGCGGTGGCTGAAGTTCCATCTGGACGACGTCGGTTCCGCGGCAGGCCGCGCCGCCGCACTCGCCGATCCGGCCGCCCGCGTCGGCACCCGCGACGAGGTGCTGACCGTCGGAGACTACCTCTGCGCGTATGTGGTCGAGTGGACCCTGCATCACCTCGATCTGAACGCCCATCTGCCGGCGGCCGCCGAGCCGCCCGCCGAGACCCTCGCCGCGGCGCGCGCGTCGCTGGAGACGATAGCCGGGACCGCGTTCCCCGCCGCGCTCTGCGATCGGGACGCGCTGCTGATCGGCACCGGACGCAGTACGCCCACCGAGGCGGAGGAGGCCGTCCTCGGCGAACTCGCCGCGAGGCT
Source organism: Streptomyces alanosinicus (assembly GCF_014650595.1). Classification (GTDB taxonomy): domain Bacteria; phylum Actinomycetota; class Actinomycetes; order Streptomycetales; family Streptomycetaceae; genus Streptomyces; species Streptomyces alanosinicus. The sequence goes on along the minus strand of NZ_BMVG01000008.1, from coordinate 159,827 downwards.
CCCGTTCGTCCTTGGCTGAGCGGGCCCGTCCTCGCCTCCTCGGCCGGGCGCTCCCGCGTCCCTCGCGGGGTGCTCCGATGTCCCCTGAGCGCTCCAAATCGGCTTGAGCCGAGGGCACCTGATGCGATTAGCTTTCAATCCGGTCACTACCATGTGGCCCCAAGACAACGGTTCGACCGGCTCGTCCGATGTGAGCCGGATCGAGGTCGCCGATGCCAGGGACCGCTCCCCGGGCTGCGGTGATCTTCCTTTCCAGGAGGACCTTTCCGCATGTTCCGACAAATTGGCACCACAGTCGTCCGTCATCCCGTGTGGACGATAGTGGCATGGCTAATCGCCGCGGTGGCGATCGTCGCCACCGCACCGAGTCTGCCCTCGAACAGTGACGAGAGCAGTTTCCTACCGAAGAGTTATGAATCCATCAAAGCGGCGGATCTCCAGCAGAGGGCGTTCCCCAGCGCCTTCACCCCGTCCGCGATCGCGCTGTACCAGCGCACGGACGGCGGCAAACTGACCGCCGCCGACCAGAAGGACATCGCCCGGATCACCACCGAACTGGGCAACAAGCACATCGACCAGGTGCAGAAGGTCGTCCCCGGCCCGCCGTCCAAGGACGGAAGGTATGACCTGACCCTGGTTCAGATGGACAGCAAGAACGCCGGTCAGCCCAAACAGGCCGACGCGGCCAAGGTGTTGCGCGATGACATCAGGCAACTGGCCAAGGGCACACATCTCGACGTCAAGCTCGGCGGCTCCGCCGCCCAGGCCCTCGACCAGCAGGACTCCTCCAAGCGGGGCCAGGCGCTGATCGGCATCGGCACCTTCGCGATCATTCTGGTGACCCTGCTGATCATCTTCCGGGCACCGATCCTGGCCGTCCTGCCCCTGGTGCTGATCGGCCTGGTGTCGGCCATCGCCAACGGACTGATCTCCTACGCCACAAAGCTGTTCGACCTCCAGGCCAACAGCTCGATCTCGTCGATCCTGATCGTCGTGCTCTTCGGCGTGGGTACGGACTACTTCCTGTTCCTGATGTTCCGCTACCGCGAACGCCTGCGCGCCGGTGACGAACCCAAACAGGCCATGATCAACGCGGTCGACCGGGTCGGTGAGGCCATCGCCTCGGCGGCCGGCGCCGTCATCATCGCCTTCCTCGCGCTGGTGCTCTCCACCCTCGGCTTCCTCAAGCAGATGGGCCCGGCGCTCGCCATCGCGGTCGGCGTCACCCTGGTCGCGGGCCTGACCCTGATCCCGGCCGTGGTCTCGCTCATCGGACCGAAGGTGTTCTGGCCTTCCAAGTCCTGGAAGAAGGAGCCGGAGAACGCCCGGTTCGCGGCGCTCGGCCGTGGTGTGCAGCGCCGCCCGGCGCTGACCGCCGCGGTGTCCGGTCTCGTCCTGGTCGTGCTGTCGCTCGGCACCCTCGGCTTCCACGCCACGTTCGACCTGGCGTCGGGCTCCATGCCGAAGACCAAGGAGTCCATGGTCGTCCAGGACCAGATGCAGAAGGCGTACTCGGCGGGCGCCGCGGCACCCACCGACGTCTATCTGTCCAGCACCGACGGCAAGCAGCTGGACAAGGCCGGCTTCGCCGCGTACGCGCAGAAGCTCGGTGCCGTGGACGGGGTCGCCAGCGCCCGGATGACCCAGCTGAACAAGGAAGGCACCACCGCGGACTTCACCGTCACGCTCAAGTACGAGGCGTCGACGGACAAGGCGATCGACGCCGTGGGCAAGGTGCGCGATGTCGCCCACTCCGACGCCCCGCCCGGCACCGAGGCGGTCGTCGGCGGCATGTCCTCGATCTACAAGGACATCAACACCGCGGTGAACCACGACTACAAGACGGTCTTCCCGGTGGCCGCCCTCCTCATCATGGTCATCCTGGGCCTGCTGCTGCGCAGCGTGGTCGCGCCCTTGTACCTGATGGCCTCGGTGGGCCTCGGCTTCGGCGCCACCCTCGGCGCCACCGTGTGGATATTCCAGAAGGGGGAGGGGCATTCGGGCCTGATGTTCATGCTCCCGGTGATCATGTACCTGTTCGTGGTCGCCATCGGCACCGACTACAACATCCTCATGATCGCCCGGCTCCGCGAGGAGGCCCGCGAGGGCCGCGAGCCGCGCGAGGCCGCCGGCATGGCGCTGCGCCACGCCGGACCGACCGTCGCCGCGGCCGGCTTCATCCTCGCGGCGACCTTCGCCACGATGATGCTGGCGGGTAACTCGCTGCTCACGGAGATGGGTTTCGCGGTCTCCTTCGGCATCATCGTCGCGGCGTTCGTCATGGCGATGTTCTTCACCCCGAGCCTCACCGCGCTCATCGGCCACGCCGCCTGGTGGCCGGGCCACGGCGACCAGGCCGAGGCGACGACGGCCGGCGCGGGCACCGGGACGACCGGTTCCGAGCCGCCCTACGGCACCGACCGGGACTCCGTCGTCCACGACCCGGCGGGACACCGCAACTAGGGCCTGTCCGCCGGGCAGGCCCTGGCGGCAGCATGACAGGGAATTCCTGACGGGGGAGTCCTGCCCGGCCACGACGGTCCGGCAGGGCTCCCCCGTCGCCGTACGGCAGGGGGCCCTGACGCGCGCCCGGGCGCTCCAACCTCCCCCGCAGCACCGGCAGTTCACCCAACCGGGACCCGCGCATCAACCGCCGCACGGGTGGGCGTCCGACGCGGCGAGCACGCTCGCGTGCATGGCCATCACCTCGTACAGACCCGGACTCACCCGTGCGGCGGCCGTCACGGTGACCGCCCTGCTCGTCCTCCTCGCCCCGCCCGCCGGCCGGGCCGGCGCCGCCCCGGCGACTCTCCCGCTCGGCGATCCCGGCCTCCCCGAGACCCGCACGACACAGACCCTGGCCGCCGGCGTGACCCTCACCCGTATCATCCGGGGGACCGAGCCCGCCCCGCCCGGCCAGATCGACACCACGGCCCGGGGCCCCTGGCGGGTCGACGTCCTGACGATCGACCCGCACACGGCGCACGGGCATGTGCGGGCGACCTACGGCCCCGACCTGGCCCACACGGAGAAGACGACCGAACTGGTGCGCTCCGCCAGGGCTTCGGCCGGCGTCAACGCGTCCTTCTTCACCTTCACCGCCAGCGCGGAATATCCCGGCGACCCGGTCGGGCTCGGCCTCTACGACGGCCGGCTGCTCAGCGAGCCCACCGGTGACACCACGGAGGCCGACTTCCTCGTGGACGCCGCCCATGGCGACCGTGCCCGGATGGGCCGGATGAGCTGGACGGGCAGCCTGCACAACCGGCGGACCGGGGCCACGCTGCCGCTGACACACGTGAACCACCCGCCCGTGGTGCCGCCCGCCTGTACCGGGCTGCCCGATCCGACGCAGTGCTCCGTACCCGGTGATGTCGTGCGCCTCACACCGGAGTTCGCCGGCACCACACCCGTCGGCGCGGGCGTCGAGGTGGTCCTCGACCGACACGGCTGCGTCGTACGCACCCGGTCCTCGCGCGGCACCCACCTGGTCCCCGGCCAGACCTCGGTACAGGCGACCGGCGTCGGCGCGGCCGCCCTGCTGCACACCGCGGGCGGGGGCTGTCTGCGCACCGACTCCGCGCTCACCGACGAACAGGGCCGGCGTGTGCCCGTCCACCCGGGCCTGTCCGGCGTGACCGGCCGCTATCGGCTCACCGCACACGGCCGCATCGTGGTACCGGCGGGCTCCGGCGGCTTCTTCGCGCGCAACCCGCGCACCATCGCCGGTACGACCCGCGACGGCAAGGTCGTGCTGGTGACCGTCGACGGCCGTATGACGACCAGTGTCGGCACCACGATGGACGAGACGGCGGCCGTGGCCCACGCGCTGGGCCTGACCGACGCGGTCAACCTGGACGGCGGCGGATCCACCACCATGTCCGTCGAGGGCACCCTGGTCAACCACCCCAGCGGCCCCACGGAACGGTCCGTGGGAGACGCCCTGGTCTTCGTCCCCGGCCCGTACCGTCCTGCAGGGCAGGGAAGTTGACCACCGCCCGGTGCCGTGACCGGAAAGGCGGCGCACAGGCTCGCGGCACCTCCGCTCCGCCCGCACGGCTTCACCCAGGGCAGAACGCCGCTCCCTTCCCCCGGCGCCCCGGATCCCTAGGCCCTGTCGTCAAACTCCCGTCGTCCGCCCGGAGGGCGGGCCTGGGGACGGCTGGTGCGTGCAGCTGCAAGGCGGAGGAGGGAGTCGACGCGGCGCGTCGGCGACTGACGACAACGCGGCAGATGTGCGTGCCAGCCGCCCCCAGGCAGGCGGGAGTTTGACGACAGGGCCTAGGCTGAGGGGGTGAGCACCCATACGCCGAACGAAGCCCGTGTCATCCCCCTGCGCCCGCAGGCCTCACCGTCCCGTCCCGGTGGGGCGGCCCGCGGTCCGCAGCGACCGGCGGGAGCCCCGCAGACACCCGCGCCGAGGGAGCCCCTGTGGCGCGACCTCGTCGGCGATGTGCTGCGGCGCGAGCGGCTCGCCCAGGAACGCACGCTGAAGGACGTCGCGGAGGCGGCCCGGATCTCGATGCCGTACCTGTCGGAGCTGGAGCGCGGACGCAAGGAGGCCTCGTCCGAGGTGCTCGCGGCCGCCGCCCAGGCCCTCGGCCTCGGCCTCGCCGACCTGCTCTCCCTCGCCCAGGACGACCTGGCCCGGCCCACCCGGAGCCGGGTGGGCCGGGGCCGTACGACGCCCACGGCGCGGTACGACGGCCTCTGCCTGGCCGCCTGACCCGACCGGACCGACGGCCGGTACGACGGGGCGCACCACCGCCGTACCGGCCGGCTCGCCGGCCTTCGGCCATGGCCGCGCGGGGGTCAGGCGAACGCGAGCCGTCGGCTCAGCACCTCGTCGGCGAGCCCGTAGGCGACGGCCTCCTCGGCGGTGAGCACCTTGTCCCGGTCCATGTCCGCGCGCAGCGTCGTCACGTCGTGATGCGTGTGCCGGGACAGGACCTCCTCCACCTGCGAGCGGATACGGACCATCTCCTTGGCCGCGAGGCTGAGATCGGAGACCGTCCCCTGCCGGCCGCCGCTGGCCGGCTGGCCGAGCAGTACCCGCGCGTGCTGGAGCACGAACCGTCGCCCGGGATCTCCGCCGGCCAGCAGCACCGCCGCCGTCGACGCCGCCTGACCGACGCAGAACGTGGAGATCGGCGCCTGCACGAACGTCATCGTGTCGTAGATCGCCATCAGCGAAGTGAACGATCCACCGGGCGAGTTGAGATAGATCGAGATCTCCTGCTCCGGATTCGCCGACTCCAGATGGAGGAGTTGGGCGATGACCACATTGGCGACCCCGTCATCGATCTCGGTACCGAGGAAGATGATCCGTTCGTTCAGCAGCCGGCTGAAGACGTCGTAGAACCGCTCACCCTGCGCGGTCCGCTCGATGACGTACGGAACAGTGTACGACCCCATGTCACAACCCCATCCGTCGGCGCGACGCGGCCGGGCGGATGTCGGCGAGCGACTCCACCACCCGGTCCACGATCCCGTACTCCCTGGCCTGTTCGGCCGTGAACCAGCGGTCCCGGTCGCCGTCCCGGGCGATCGTCGCCTCGCTCTGCCCGGTGTGCTCGGCGGTGATCCGCTCGACGGCCTTCTTGGTGAACTGGAGGTTCTCCGCCTGGATCTCGATGTCCGCGGCGGTGCCGCCGATGCCCGCGGAGGGCTGGTGCATCATGATCCGTGTGTTCGGCAGCGCGAACCGCTTGCCGGGCGCCCCCACGGTGAGCAGGAACTGGCCCATGCTGGCGGCGAACCCCACCGCCAGCGTCGAGACGTCGTTCGGGATGAGCCGCATGGTGTCGTAGATGCCGAGACCCGCGGTGACCGACCCGCCGGGGCTGTTGATGTACAGGCTGATGTCGGTGCGGGGGTCCTCCGCCGACAGCAGCAGCAACTGTGCGCACACCCGGTTGGCCGACACGTCGTCGACCTGTGTGCCGAGCAGGACGATCCGCTGGGCCAGCAGCTGGGCCGCGAGATGGTCGTCGAAACGGCTGGGCGGTGTGTCGCCCTCCTCCGCGCGGGGCGCGAGCGTGGTGAGTGAGGTCATCTGGTCTCCTTGGATCTCCTTGGCCGCGGCAGGGATGCCGTCGACTCCACTCTTGACCTCGGAAGACCCCCGGATACGGATTCTCTGCCCGCCGCAGATTCGCCAAGGGCAGAGCTGACGTCTCAGCAGGGGCCCTGGGGAGGCGTGGACAGTCGCCCGCACACACTCTCAAACGAGCCAGGCGACCAGAATGTTTCGACTTAATAAGTTTATAGGCCCGTGGCTGGATTTGCGGGAATAGGTCCCGGTCATCATCACTCACTTCGGCGCGGCGTGCCCCGCGGAACCGAAGGGGGAGGAGTCGCAGCGTGGGGCGTGGAGGACGTCGACGGGGAGTTCACTCGATGCACATGTGTCGTGTGTGATCGGCTGATGCGGAACTCGGCCGGCCACCCGTGTGGCGGGCAAGCGATTCCCGCGCGGCGCGCCCCCATCGACCCCCTTTCGTGAAAGCCCGGGAGAGGTCCAGCCTTGTCTGCGGTTTACCTCGGACGCGTCCAGCTGCCCCGCGCTCTCGCCTCGCTGTTCGCGAGGCGACAGACGTCGGGCTGCTCCGGGGGAGTCCGGTGTCGAAACCCGATCCCGGTCATCGCCCACCCCACGCCCGGTCTCGTCGAATCCCTCGGCGAAGCGGGCATCTTCGCCTAGCGCGATGACTCGCGCTGACCAGTGAAGGAGGAGTTCCGTGACATCAGTCGTCCCCTCTCCGCAGCCGGCCGCCGCCGACAGCGGCAACACCAACCCCAATCTCGTCAGGGACGGAGGCTTCCAGAAGGCACCCAATTTCCTGGAGTCGGAGTACGTCTACTACAACGCGGTCGCCAGGGCACAGAACGTGTATCTCTCCGAGTGGGACTACGGCAGCAACGGCAACAATCTCGGCAACGACCAGGGGCCGAGGGGGAATTACATCGACGTGCGCAGCCACGACTACGCCTTCGACCAGAACGAGTGGCGGGACGCGTCACACGGAAGCAACGCCGTCGACCTCATCGGCATGGGCAACCAATGGCATGGCTACGTGGGCCAGCGCATCGCCGGGCTGATCCACGGAGCGCGGTACGAAGTCACCTTCCTGGCGGGAGCCGCGTTCGCCCAGGACGGCCCGCACCCCGTGCGGATGCGCTATACCGTCACCGACGGCTCCTCGCCGTTCGGCGGCGTCGAGCTGGACCGGGACATCCTCGAGATCCGCAAGGCCGACGAAGCAACAGTCGGCAGCGCCTGGAAGCGGTACTGGGAGCAGCACAAGGGCTCCTTCACGGCTGTGTCGTCCGACGCGTACATCAAGTTCGCGGACGACACCCAGCTCGGGTTCTGGTCGGGCGCCCAGCTGGCCGACGTGGCCGTACGACTCCACTCCGCGCCCGTGGTCCCGTTCTCGGTGTCGCCGGGCGACCCGGTCTCTCTCAAGCGCGGCGTCGAAACCCGCTACCCGGGCGTGCAACTGCAGAACGGCGGACAGGCAGCGGTTCCCCCACAGAACATCAAGGTGACCCTCCCTCCGGGAAAGGGGCTCGAGTTCGCCTCCTACAAGCTGACCGTCATGGACGCCTTCCAGAACACGCGTCAGTACAACGGGAACGTGTCGGCGGACGGGCTCACGTTCCCGGATGTCAACCTGGCGCTGCCGCAAGGGGGGTCGACATCCGTGATGTGGGTGGAGGTGAAGGCCGGCGCCGGCGCTCCGCTCGGAAGCACGTACCTGAGCTTCTCCATCGGCGACAAGACGTCGCCCTCCTCGATGCTCAATGTGGTGGAGTAAGGAGACAGGACGGCCGCCTGGTGTCCCGCGTTCGCGCCTCATGAATTCATGGGCGGCCCGGTGCTGGTGACAGAGTGTGAACTGGACGGGGGAAGGGTGCCTCGACCCGGGATGATTCAGCTTCTCCAGGACTGGACCACACGGGGAGGAGGCACCCTCCGGGTGCTGCCGGTGTTCTTGGACAACACCGACGAGCACCTGGTCTGCGCCGACGGCGCCTGCCGTCCGGCTGCGGCTCCTCGCCCTGGACGGCAAGCTCACCAGGGCCGAACCGGCCACCGTCTGCAGCGAACTGTTCGACGTCCCACCTCACGCGCCCGCGGCCACCGCCACGCCCAGGGCGAGCAGGGCGATCCCCGTGGCCAGGGCCAGTCCCCGGCTGACCGCGGGCCGGGTCACCAGCGCGCGGCCGCGATGGACGAGCCAGGTGAACAGCAGGTACCAGCAGGCGTTCACCAGGGCCCAGACCCCGCCGAGCAGGGCGCTGGACAGGAACACCGGCCCCGTCCCCGTGACGAACTGCGGCAGCACCGACACGGCGAACACACCGGCCTTGGGGTTGCCGAGACTCGTACCGAGGCCCGTCGCGCAGCCGCCGCGGAATCCGGCCCGGCCCGCGCCCGCCGGGGCGCCCACGGGGCCGGCCTCCCCGGGCTCCGGCGCGGCGCGGCGCGCGGCCGTCAGCGTCCGCACACCGAGCGCGACAAGCACGATCCCGCCCATGATCTGTATCGCCGTGTACGCGCGCGGACTGGCCGGCAGAACGGCCGACAGACCGGCCGCCGCGGCCATGGACCACAGCAGCAGACCGGCCGCGTTGCCGACGATCGTGCCCCGGGCCGCACGCAGTCCGCCCGCCAGCACCTGACGGATCATCACCGCCTGACCGGCCCCCGGGAGCATGGCGAGCAGCCAGGTGGTGAGCAGGAACGCGGGCAGACGGGTGGGCACGAGGGGCCTTCCGGACGGTCGGACAGGGCCGCTCCAGCATCTCCGACCAGCCCATTTAAGAGAAGTTAAGAGCCTTCGGTGCAGCATTAACATGAGTGCATGCTCGTGGACCCGGGGCAGCTGCGGCTGCTCGCCCTGATCGAGGAGTACGGCTCGCTCACCGCGGCCGCCCACGCCCTGCGGCTCACGCCCGCCGCCGTGACCCAGCAGCTCGCCAGGGCCGAACGCGCATGGCAGGTGCCCCTCGTCCGGCGCGGGCCGCGCGGCGCGACGCTCACCGAGGCCGGTGCGCTGCTCGCGGCACACGGGCGGACCGTGCACACGGCGGCGGAACAGGCGGCCGCCGACATGCAGGTGCTCCTCGGGCATCTCTCCCTGCGGCTGCGGGTCGGCGCCTTCCAGGCCGCCGCCCTGCATCTGGTGCCACCCGCGCTGACGGCGCTGCGGCACCGCCATCCCGACGCCGATGTCTCCGTCGTCGACCTGATCTCGGGCCGGGGCCTGGGCGAGATCACCGCCGGCCGGCTGGACCTCGCCGTCGTCGCCTCCTGGGGCCCCTCACCCGCGCTGCCCCCGCACGTCCGCAGACATCCGCTGCTGCACGACCCGATGGTCGTGGTCCTCCCCGACGACCATCCGCTCGCCGTCGCCACACCGCCGGGCAGACCACTGCGGCTGAAGCAGCTGAGCGGCGAGGCGTGGGTGGGCATCGTGGCCGGCCACGCCGCGCGGGAACAACTCGACCGGGCCGCGGGCGAGGAGGGCTTCACCCCCAGGGTGCGGTTCGAGACGGAGTCCTTCGACATCGCCCAGGCCCTGGTCGGCGCGGGCAGCGGCGTCGCCCTGGTCTCACGTCTGGCGCTGACCGGCATCCCCGGCACCACGCATCGGGGCCTGCTGCGGCCGCCACTGCACCGTGAGATCCAGGCGCTCACCCAGGCCGACACGACACTCACCCCGCTCGTCGAGGTGTTCCTCGGCCTGCTACGCGACGTCGCCCGCGAACGCACCGCCACCTGGGACGAACAGCCCCCGGGCGGCTGAGGATCGCCTTCGCGGGCCGCCGGACAACTCCATCGGCGCGGACGAAGCCCTCCGAAAGCGGGAGGTACGGTCCACGCGTACTGCCGTTCCCGTGGGTCAGGCGGTGGGTTCGGGGCCGTGGACGACGCGGCCGCCGAGGACCGTGTGGGTGGGGCAGAGGTCGCGCAGGCCGGTGCCCGTGCAGTGCGCGGGGTCCTGGTCCCAGACAGTGAGGTCGGCGAGCCGCCCGGCGGTGAGGCTGCCGCGCAGCTGTTCCTCGCCGAGCAGGCGCGCGGCCCGGGTGGTGTGCAGGGCGATGGCCTCGTCGTGGCCGATGGCGTGTTCGGGGCCCTGGACACCGATGACGGTCTGCCGGGTGGTCATGCCCCAGACGGAGCGCATGGCGCCGAACCGGCCGACGGGGTAGTCGGAGCCGGCGGCCACCAGCGCCCCCTGGTCCAGCCAGCCCCGGGCCGGGAACAGCGCGGCGACGCGCTCCGGCCCCCAGAACTCGCGCTCGACGTCGGCGGTGTCGTGCAGCAGCGGCTGCTGGATGGTGACCGGGATGCCCAACGCGACGGCGCGGGCCCGCTGTTCGGGGCCGGCCAGACCGCCGTGCTCCATGACGAGCGTGCCCGCGGGCACGCCGGGATGGCGGCGCAGCACCCGCTCGTAGACATCGAGGAGGAGGCGTACGGCACGGTCGCCATAGGCATGGGTGCCGACCCGCCAACCGCGCCGCACCACCGCTTCGACCGCCTCGACCAGCGCGTCGGGCTCCCAGGTCAGGGTGCCGGAGAAGGCGTGGTCGCAGGCGTAGGGCTCCTCGGTGGCGCCGGCCTCCAGGCCGCCGTCGAGGCCGAACTTCACCCCCCACACGCGCAGCCACGGGTCGGCGCCGTGGCGCAGGTCCTCCATGGCGTCGAGCAGGTCCTCCACCTGGGCGGTGCCGGACAGGCCGAGCGCGGAGATCAGCGCGCGCACCCGGATCCGGAGCGCGCCGGCCTCGCGGGCGGCCCGCAGCACGGCGTAGTCGTCGAGGGAGACCGCACAGTCGCGCACGGTGCCGATCCCCGTGGCCGCGTACTGCCCGCCGGCCAGCCGGAGCCCGTCGATACGCTGGGCCCGGCTCTGCGCCGGGACGTGCCGCTCCACCAGTCCCAGGGCGTTGTCGACGAGGCGGCCGTTGAGCCGGCCGTCCGCGTCCCGGCCGATCACGCCGCCCGCCGGCACGGGCGTGTTCTGTGTGATGCCCGCCAGCCGCAGGGCGTAGCTGTTGACGACGTCGTTGTGTCCGCCGCGCTTGACGAGGACCGGGTGGCGGTCGGTGGCCCGGTCGAGTTCGGCGGCGGTGGGCATACGGCGCTCCGCCAGATGGAGTTCCTGCCAGTTGGCGGTCGTGCGGATCCACTCGCCCTCGGGCGTCGTGGCGGCCCGCTGCCGGATCAGGTCCAGGAACTCGGCGATGGTGCGGGCCCGGTGGACCGGCACGTCATGGGCGCTGTGCCCGGCGAAGATCAGATGGGTGTGCGTGTCGTCGAACGCCGGCAGAACCGTGGCCCCGGGCAGATCGAGGACCCGGGTACCCGCCGTCACCCACGCGTCGAGCCCCTTCGGATCGGACGACAGCGCGGCGATGCGGTCGCCCCGCACCGCCAGAGCCCGCCGCGGCCCCTGGCCGGGCACCAGCGTGTGCACCGCGGCCGCCCGGATCAGCAGATCGGCACCGTGATCGGTCATGGTCGTCTCCCGCCTCGACTCGACGCTCTCGTGTGCGGCGGACGGAAACGCCCCGCTCCGCCGCCGAGACCGTTGTACGAGGATTCAGCAGACTTCCTTCCATTCGGCAGCCGATTTCGCAGGAAGTGTGCCACTGGGCGCCCCTGAATCGCCGATCATGCGACAAGCGCACTCGGGAAGAGCTGTTCAGGAAGAGCCACCCCCTGGGCGAAGCCGGCTGAGTCACTCGTCACCGGTGTTCTTCGGTCGCCCGCATCCGCCCCCGAGCGCGTGCTCCGCGGGCGTGGGTGACAGTGTGCGCAGGAAACGGAGCAGGACCTCGACGTCGGCGCCCACGAGCGGGGCCCCGTGGGCGAAGCCGACGGCCCGCGGCTCGGCGGGGAGCCGGGCGAGGCTCTCGGTCCGCAGTGCCGGATCAGCGGCGAGGGCCGCCGGTCCCAGGGCCGGCCCGCCGCGGTGGAAGACCGCGTCGCCCATGAGGACGGTGCGGGTGGGCTCGTGGAACAGCACGATGTGGCCCGGGGAATGGCCGGGCGTGTGCAGGACACGCAGGCCGTTCGAGCCATCCAGCACCTCGCCGTCGCTCACCGTCCCGTCGGCCGGGCACGGCGTCCAGTGCAGCTTGGGGAGCCGGTCGAGGAGTCGCCCGGCGCGACCGGAGCGGCCCTCGGGCGGGACCCGGCCCGCTTCCAGCCAGGGCCGGTCCGCGTCGTGGATGAGGATCCGCGCGCCCGTACGGCGTCGGAGTTCCGCCGCGCCCTGGACATGGTCGGGATGGGCATGGGTGAGGACGATGCGGCGGATGTCCGACGGTGTGCGGCCCAGTTCGACCACCGCGTCCAGCAGGACGGAGGGGGCTTTGGCCCAGCCGACGTCGACCAGGGTGAAGCCGTCGTCGCCGTCGACCAGGAAGGCGTTGTTCCGGCCGGTCGCCGCGATCCGGGCGATGCCCGGGGCGAGTTGTCGGGGTGTCGTCATCGTTCAGCTCCCGGATCCGGCCGGCGGGACGGGGACATAGCCTTCGCGGGCGAGCCGGGGCAGCACGCCGCCCGCGGCGAGGATGTCCAGGACCAGCGGGGGACGATGCGGCGGATGTCCGACGGTGTGCGGCCCAGTTCGGCCACCGCGTCCAGCAGGACGGAGGGGGCTTTGGCCCAGCCGACGTCGACCAGGGTGAAGCCGTCGTCGCCGTCGACCAGGAAGGCGTTGTTCCGGCCGGTCGTCGCGATCCGGGCGATGCCCGGGGCGAGTTGTCGGGGTGTCGTCATCGTTCAGCTCCCGGATCCGGCCGGCGGGACGGGGACATAGCCTTCGCGGGCGAGCCGGGGCAGCACGCCGCCCGCGGCGAGGATGTCCAGGACCAGCGGGGGAAGCGCGCCGCCCGCAAGGCGCAGTCCGGACCCGGTGTGCTCGGCCCAGCCCGCCGCGAAGTCCAGCCGCATGACGGCCCCGTCGCCGAAGGCGGCCGTGACCCCGGGCACCGTCAGCGCGGGCAGACCATGGTTGATGCAGTTGCGCAGGAACAGCGAGTTGAACTCCTCCGCCACCAGGGCGGCCACACCCAGTTCGCGGAAGAGGGCGGCGACCGGGCGGGAGGAGCCGAGGCCGAAGTTCCGTCCGGCGACGACGATGTCGCCGGGTGACACCTCGTCGGTCCAGCCGGGGCGCAGCTCGTAGAAGACATGCCGTGCGGCTTCGGGGACGGGGAGCTTCATGGCGAACGCCGGGTACATGGCGTCGGTGGTGACGCCGTCGCCGACCACCCAGACCTTCCCGGTGACGACGGTGTCCATCAGCGCGGTTCCCCTCGTGGGTCGGTGACATGGCCGGTCAGGGCCGAGGCGGCGACCGTCGCCGGCGAGGCCATGTAGATCTCCGCCTCGGGGCTGCCCATACGACCGGTGAAGTTGCGGGTGGAGGAGGTCAGACAGACCTCGCCGGGGGCGAGCAGCCCCATGTGGTAGCCGAAGCAGGCCCCGCACGTGGAGTTGGTGATCACGGCTCCGGCATCCGCCAGATCCTGCAGATACCCGGCGCGCAGGGCGTCCTGATACACCCGTTGGGACGCCGGGGTCACCAGCAGCCGTACCCCGGGGGCGACCTGCCGGCCGCGTACGACGTCGGCCGCGATCCGCAGGTCCTCCAGCTGTCCGTTGGCGCAGGAGCCGATGAAACACTGGTCGACCGGCCGGCGTTCGATCCGCGAGACCGGCAGCGCGTTGCGGCTGACGGTGCCGGGCCGGGCGACATACGGTTCCAGCGCGGAGAGATCCACGGTGCGTACGGCGGCGTAGGCGGCGTCCGGGTCGGGGTCGGCCGGTGTGTAGGTGTCCGGAGCGGCGCCGTGCCCGGCGAGGAAGTCGCGGGCCAGGTCGTCGACGGGGAAGGTGGAGAAGTCGGCGGAGATCTCGGCGCCCTGGGTGGCGATGGTACGCCGGTCGTTCATGGGGATCGAGGCCAGGCCCAGGCCGCCGTACTCCAGGTTGTGGTTGGTGGCGTCGCCGTAGGTGCCGGCGATGTGCAGGAAGACGTCCTTGCCGGACACGGCGGCGGGCTTGCTGCCGACGAACTCGTAGCGGAGGGTAGGCGCCACCTGGAACCAGGTCGTGCCGGTGCACAGGATCGCGTACACCTCGGCCGGTCCGAGGCCCCGGGCGGCGGTGTTGTAGGCGCCGGCCGCGCAGGTGTGGGAGTCGGTGCAGGCCAGGATCTCACCGGGCCGCGCCAGCGTGTTCTCGGCGATGACCTGGTGGCAGATGCCGTGCCGGCCGACGTCGTAGAACCTCTCGATGCCGCAGGCGCGGGCGAACGCGCGGGCGTGGGTGCCGCCGAGCGCGTCGTGGAGGTGCGGCGCGGGCACGGCGTGGTCCATGACGACGGCGACCTTGTCCGGGTCGGCGATCCTCAGCGGCTGCACCCAGCCCATGGCGAATTGAAGGTCGATCAGGACGGTCATGTCGACCTCGCAGACCACGGTGTCACCGACGGCCACCTGCTCCAGGCCGGCCCTGCGGGCGAGGATCTTCTCCAGCATGGTCATGCCCATCGCATACCGTCCTCCGTGTGGTCGTAGCGCTCGCCGATCGCGGACCACTCGCGCAGTCCGACGAGTTCGAACAGGCCCTGTGGACCCGCCGCGACCTCGGGCAGAGTGCCGCCGAGGCGCCGCAGCGCGTCCAGTGCGGTCAGGGTGTAGGGGGCGAGCAGGGCGCCCGGGTGGATGGCGATCCGGTAGCCGAGGGCCGCGAGCCGCCCGGGCGCGGTGTCCGGGGTGAGTCCGCCCTGGACCATGTTGATCAGGAGAGGGGCCGCCACACCGGCGGCGATCTGCTCGATCTCCTCGGCACTGTGCGGCGCCTCCACGAAGACGACGTCGGCGCCGGCGGCGGCGTACCGGTTCGCGCGGTCGACGGCCGCGTCGAGACCCAGCGGGCCGCGGGCGTCGGTCCTCGCGATGATCACAAGGTCGCCGGTGCGCGCCTGGAGTGCCGCGTCCAGCCTGTCGGTGAACGCGCGCACGCCGATCAGCTCCTTGTCCGGCAGATGCCCGCACCTCTTGGGGAACGCCTGGTCCTCCAGATGCAGGGCGGCGACACCGGCCCGCTCGTACTCGCGGACGGTGCGGGCCACGTTCAGCGGGGCGCCGTAGCCGGTGTCGGCGTCCGCGATGAGGGGGACGCCGTCCAGGGCGGTGACCACGACACGGGCGCGCTCCGTCATCTCGGTCTGGGTGAGCAGCCCCATGTCGGGCAGGCCGAACCCGGCGACGGACACACCGGCGCCGCTCAGATAGGCCGCGCCGAAGCCGGTGCGTGCCACGAGATGGGCGCAGAGCCCGTCGAACACGCCCGGGGCGGTGATCAGACCCGGCCGGGCGAGCAGCGAGCGCAGCCGGCCGCCCGGTGTGTCGGGCGTGGGCGGGCGCGAACCGCCGTGTGGGGATGCGGACATGGGGACCCTCCTTCGGTGGGCGGCGGTCAGTCGAGGGCGCCGCGGACGGGTGCCGCCAGCAGCTCGACGAGACGGGCGAGGTCGGGCTGTGCCTCCAGGCCGAGGACGAGCCGCTCGATCTCGGCTGCCCGGCCGGGGGCCATGACCCGCGCGGTCAGCGCCCGGTACTTCGCCCGGATCTCGTCCAGGGTCAGCGGGTCGTCGGGACCGCCGTGCGGCTGGTTCAGGGCCCGGGTGAGGACGGTGCCGTCGCGCAGGATGAGGGTGAGGCGGGTGTTGTAGCCGGGCCGGTCCCAGCTCGGCTCCTGCTGCTCGTCCACCTGGGTCACCTCGGTGCGGCCGATCAGCTGCCAGACGTCGTCGGCGTCGAGGCGGGCGGGCGTGAACTGCTCCGGCCGCACATGACCGTCCAGCAGCGCGACGGCGGTGGCGTAGGCGATGTTCATCTGGGCGCCGATCGCGGTCAGCGGCCGCTCGGGGGGCCACCAGCCGTGGTGGTAGAGGGCGTCCGGCACCTCGATGCGGACGCTCTCGATGTCCCCGGGAGCGAGCCCGTGCCCGGCGGACAGGGCCAGCGCGGCGTCGATGGCAGGGTGCAGACCGCCCATCGCCGCATGCAGCTTCACCGCGATCTGCTCCGTGTTCCATGTCTCGCCCAGGCCGGTCGCGATCCGGTCGGGGTCGGGGCGGTGGCCCTCGCCGAAGGTGGCGAGGAAGCCGCCGTAGGGACGCTCGAAGACCCGCTTGATGCCGGTGTATCCGCCCTGGGCGAGGCCTGCGGCGTAGAGGCCGCTGCGGGCGGCGAGTCCGTGGTGCATCCGCTTGGACATCGCCTCGTACTGCGCCGCCATCAGCCCGGCCGACTGGGTGGCCGCGAGGCCCAGCGCGTCCTCGAAGGCGGCCGCGTCCAGGCCGCGCAGGGCTCCCGCGGCGGCGGCCGCGGCGTGGGTGCCGAAGACCGAGCCGGAGTGCCAGCCGCGCGAGAGCATCTCGGGACCGTGCAGCGCCAGGCCGACCCGGGTGCCGGTCTCGCAGCCCAGGACGGTGGCCCGCAGGAACTCCGCACCGCTGACGGAGGGGATCAGGGCGGCGGTGGACAGCAGGGCGGGCAGCACCAGTGAGGCGCTGTGCAGCGGCGCGGCCGGGTAGTAGTCGTCCAGTTCGAAGCCCTGGACGAAGGTGCCGTTGAGGACGGCGGCCGCGGGCGCGCCGGTGGTGCGTCCCCAGCCGATCAGGGGCACGTCCCCGGCGCCCTCCAGGGCGAGGACGGCCGTCACGGCCGTACGCGACCAGGGCAGCTGCGCGCCGACGAGCGCGCAGGCCAGGCCGTCGAGGACGAGATGCGCGGCCCGTTCCCGCACGGGCGCCGGGATCTGTTCGAGCGTGGTGCCGGCCAGCCAGGCGGCGAGCCGGCCGGTGGGGCCGGCGGGATCGGTGGGCCGGCGGTGGGTCGCCTGCGTCGGTGCGGACACCGCGCTCACCTCCAGGTTCGTACGGCATGGAGCCGGGCGGGTCGCGGCCGACTCGATTCGCTGACATTAGAATTTATAACATCTAGTTTTGTCGAGTGCCTCGGTAGCATGACGGCATGGCTCTGAAGCGCACCTCCCTGCCCCGCACCGCCGAAGCCGTGGCCCTCGCGGAGCTGCGGGACGCGATCGTCCGCGGCGATCTGGCTCCCGGCACCCAGATCCGGCAGACGGCGGCGGCACAGGAGCTGGGACTGAGCGTCATCCCGGTCCGTGAAGCCCTGAAGACCCTGGCCGGAGAGGGGATCGTCACCTACGTCCCCCAACGCGGATACACCGTCACGGAACTGACCCCGCGGAGTGTCGACGGCATCTTCCGGATCAGGGAACTGCTGGAGAGCGAGGCCGAGGCGAACGCGGCGGCCCGGCTGCGGCCCGAGGACATCGCGGCGATGCGCGCCGCCGTGGACGCCCAGCGCGCCGCCACGGCCGCCGCCGACGTACCCGCGGTGATCGCCGCCAACCGCGGCTTCCACTTCGCCCTGCTCGCCCGGTGCGACAACGACTGGCTGCTGCGCTTCGTCACCCAGCTGTGGGAGGCCCTCGAACCGCACCGCGCGCTGTCCTACCGGCGGGCCGCCGTGGCCGGCGACTCCGCTCGGGCCGAGGCGATCCTCACCGAGCACGACGGCATCGTCACCGCCTTCGAGGACGGCGCGGCCGCACGCGCCCTGCGCCTGCTGGCCGGACACCGCACGCAGGGGCGGGCGGACTTCCACCGGCTGCTCGGTGCCACCGAGCCCACCGGCTGACCGGGCGGGCGGACCCGCGCCCCGCCCCCTCCGTGGAACGGCCCGGGCCGGGAACGAGCAGGGCTCGTCCCCGGCCCGGGCCGGACGGATGACGCGGGACGCTACAGCTCCGCCCGCACCGCGCGGGCGGCCGCGACCAGGTTCTCCAGGGAGGCGCGGGTCTCCGGCCAGCCGCGGGTCTTCAGACCGCAGTCGGGGTTGACCCACAGCCGTTCGGCGGGGACGGCCCGCAGACCGGTGCGCAGCAGCGCGGCCGTCTCCGGAGCGCCGGGAACACGCGGGGAGTGGACGTCGTAGACACCGGGGCCGGCCTCGCGGGGGTAGCCGTGGGCGGCCAGTTCCCGGGCGACCTGCATAGGGGAGCGGGCGGCCTCCAGGCTGATGACATCGGCGTCGAGGTCGTCGATGGCCTGGACGACATCACCGAACTCGGCGTAGCACATATGGGTGTGGATCTGGGTGTCCGGACGTACGCCACCGGTGGTGAGCCGGAACGCCTCGGTGGCCCAGGCGAGATAGGCGGCGCGGTCGGCGGCACGCAGCGGCAGGGTCTCGCGCAGCGCGGGCTCGTCCACCTGGATCACCGAGGTACCGGCCTCCTCCAGGTCGCCGACCTCCTCGCGCAGGGCGAGGGCGACCTGACGGGCGGTCTCGGCCGGCGGCTGGTCGTCGCGGACGAAGGACCAGGCGAGCATCGTGACGGGACCGGTCAGCATGCCCTTGACCGGACGGTCCGTCAGCGACTGGGCGTACGTCGTCCAGCGCACGGTCATCGGGGCCGGCCGGGAGATGTCACCGGCGAGGATCGGCGGACGCACATACCGGGTGCCGTAGGACTGGACCCAGCCGTGCCGGGTGGCGAGGCAGCCGGTGAGCTGCTCCGCGAAGTACTGGACCATGTCGTTGCGTTCGGGCTCACCGTGCACCAGGACGTCCAGCCCGGTCTTCTCCTGGAAGGAGATCACCTCCCGGATCTCCGCCTCGATGCGCTCCTCGTAGCCGGCCGTGCCGATGCGGCCGGCCCGCAGGTCGGCGCGGGCGGTGCGCAGTTCGCCGGTCTGCGGGAACGAACCGATGGTGGTCGTGGGCAGCAGCGGCAGACCGAGGCGGGCACGCTGGGCCGCCGCCCGCTCGGCGTACGGCTGGCGACGGCGGGCGTCGGCCTCGGTGACGGCGGCGGTCCGGGCGCGTACGGCCGTGTCGCGGGTGATGGGGGAGTGGGCGCGGGAGGCCAGGTCGGCCCGGTTCGCGGCGAGTTCCGCGGTGATCGTGCCGGTGCCGTGGGCGAGGCCCCTGGCGAGGGTGACGACCTCGGTGGTCTTCTGCCGGGCGAAGGCGAGCCAGCGCAGGATCTGCGGCTCGATGTCCCGTTCCACGGCGGCGTCGAGCGGCACATGCAGCAGGGAGCAGGACGCCGAGACATCCACCCGGTCCGCGAGGCCGAGCAGGGTGCCGAGCGTGGTCAGGGAGCGCTGCAGATCGTCGACCCAGATGTTGCGGCCGTTGACGACGCCGGCGACCAGGCGCTTGCCGGGCAGTCCGCCGACGGCGGCGAGGGCGTCCAGGTTGGCGGCGGCCCCCTCGGTGAAGTCCAGGGCCAGCCCCTCCACCGGGGCCTTGGCCAGCACGGGCAGTGCCTCGCCGAGCCGGTCGAAGTACGAGGCCACCAGCAGCCTGGGCCGGTCGGCGCGGGCTCCGAGTTCACGGTAGGCGTGGGCCGCGGCGTTCAGTTCGGCCGCAGTGCGGTCCTGCACGAGCGCGGGCTCGTCGAGCTGGACCCACTCGGCGCCGGCCGCGCGCAGCGCGGCCAGGATCTCGCCGTACACCGGCAGCACACGGTCCAGCAGGGTGAGCGGGTCGAAGTCACCGGCCACGCCGGGGGCGGGCTTGGCCAGCAGCAGATAGGTGAGGGGTCCGACGAGCACGGGCCGGGCGGCCAGGCCCAGCGCCAGGGCCTCCCGCAGCTCGGCGACCTGCCTGGCGGAGTCGGCCGCGAACACCGTGTCCGGGCCCAACTCGGGCACCATACAATGGTAGTTGGTGTCGAACCACTTGGTCATCTCCAGCGGCGCGACGTCCTGGGTGCCGCGCGCCATCGCGAAGTACCCGGCGAGCGGATCCGCGGCGACCGCCTCCCGGTGACGCGTGGGGATCGCGCCGAGCATGACGGTGGTGTCGAGCACATGGTCGTAGTACGAGAAGTCGCCGGTCGGCACCTCGTCGAGGCCGGCGTCCGCCAGCTGTTGCCAGGTGGTGCGGCGCAGTCCGGCGGCGGTGGCCCGCAGCGCGTCGGCGCTGACGCGGCCCTTCCAGTAGCCCTCGACCGCCTTCTTCAGTTCGCGGTCCGGTCCCTGGCGGGGGTAGCCGTACACGGTGGCCCGTGTATGTGCGGCGCGGGACATGCTGGTCACGGAGATCTCCTTCGCGAGATGAATCCCTGAGGTCCCGGGGACGGGACGAGAGCGCGAAGGGGTGACGGAACCGGACGGCGCCGACCCTGGGCCGTCCGTTCGGTTCTGTACGCCGACCCGCCCTCGAGGTCACCGGGATGTCCGCGCACGAGACGTCCCGCACGCGGGCAGTTGGCAGGTCTTCGGACTCGCGGGCACAGCCATGCCTCTGCCGAGGCGTGGACACCTACTGGCCGTCGCTTCCCAGGCCCTCCATGGGGCCCAGTGCGTATGACGGCGGTCGTTCCCGCTCACCGCTGCGGGGCAGTCCCGGATTCCCACCGGGTTCCCTCTTGCGACGCATCCCGCCTGGCTGACGGGGCGAACCAGCTGCGGGAGCCAGCTTAGGGGGCCGCCCGCGCAACGGGGAGCGCACGTCCGGCATTCGGATGGTGAGGTGGGACACGGCGACCGGGCGCGGGGCGCCGGCGGGGCGGGTGAAGCCGGTCGGGTGATAGACGGGCCGGTCCCGGCTTGGGAACGGCCCCGGGCGGGCTCGGCCGGAGAGACTGCGGCCATCCCAGTGGAGGTGGCGAACATATGCTCAGCGACAGCACAGCGACGATCCTGGCCGACCGGCAGGGCGTGGCGGAGGTCGTCGCCGCCGCTCCGCGCGTGGCGCAGATCGCGGCGCGGTGCAGCGACGAGACGGAGGCCGCCCGGCGTCTTGCGCCCGAGGTGGTCGAGGCCGTGCGGGAGGCCGGGTTCGCCCGGCACTTCGTGCCCGCGGCCTTCGGCGGTACAGAAGGCGGCTTCGCGGACATGACCTCGGCGGTGATGCTGGTCGGGGAGGGCTGCGCCTCGGCGGCCTGGGCCGCCTCGCTGTCCGCGTACGCGGCCCGGTACGGGGCGTACCTGCCCGTGGAGGGGCAGGCGGTGCTCTGGGGTGACGGGCCGGACGCCCTGATGGCGGGCGCGCTCATGCCGGCCGGCACGGCGGAACGCGCCTCCGGTGGCTGGCGGCTCAGCGGTGAATGGAAGTACATCAGCGGAGTGCGCTTCGCCGACTGGGTGTTCGCCTGCTCCGCCGTACCCGGCAAGGTGGGCCCCGACGGGCGGGGCGAGGTGCGGTTCTTCGCGGTGCCGCGGGCGGACATCACCGTGAAGGACACCTGGTTCACCCTGGGCATGCGCGGGACCGGCAGCGACACCATGGTCCTCGACGACGTCTTCGTACCCGACTGTCTGACCCTGTCGAGGTTCGACATCAACGCCGGGCGGGCGACGGCCTCCGAGGCCCGGTGCCACACGGTCCCGGTGAACGCGGTGAACGCGCTGCCGCTCGCCGTTCCCGTGGTGGGCGCCGCGCGCGGCACGGTGCGCACCGCGGCCGAGCAGAACATCCGCCGCACCGACCGGCGCGGTGCCCCCCTGCGCGAGAAGCCGCAGGCGCAGATCGACCTGGCCCGCTCCGCCGCCGAGACGGACGCCGCCGGACTCCTCGTCCAGCGGGCCGCACGGGTCGCCGACGGCGTCGAGGAGACCAGGGACGGCGAGGCGGCGGTCCGCGGACCGCGGGACTTCGCGCTGGCGGTCGAACTGTCCGTGTCGGCCGTCGAACGCCTCTTCCGCGGCACGGGGACGGCGGGCCATTTCGAGTCCGACCCCCTCCAGCGGTTCTGGCGGGACGTCAACACCGCCGCCTCCCACATCATCTTCTCCTTCGAGACGGCCGGAGCCGCCTACGGCGCCTGGGCCCTGGGCGCCGAGGGCGCCGAGGGCGCCGAACCGAGGCGGTGACCACGCCGACGCGCCGGATCCAGGCCCACTTTCTCTGATCCAGGCCCTCTTTCCCTGAACGGCTTTCTTCGCGCGGGCGGCACGGATACCCATGGGAGGTGAGACGCCGGAAGGCGGACACGATCCCGAGAGGAACGCGCCATGAGCGAGGAACGGTCCGAGGACGAGTGGTATGTCGACGAGCGCTGCACGAACTGCGATGTCGCACGGCAGCTGGCGCCCGGTCTGATCGGTGAGGTCGACGGGCGCTCGGCCGTGCTGCGCCAGCCACGCGACCGAGCCGAGGCCGAGCTGCTCCACGCCGCCGCACACGCCTGCCCCACCCGCTCGGTCCGCCCGCCGAGCGGCCGCCTGGACACGGCACAGGACCCCTTCCCGATGGCCCTGGACGACACCGTGTACCTGTGCGGACACAACTCCACGCACACCGCGGGCGCCAACTCCTACCTGTTACGCCGCCCCGGCGGCACCGTGATGATGGTGGACACCCCGCGCTGGAGCACCGCGCTGGCCACCCGCTACGAGACGCTGGGCGCCGTCACCGACGTCCTGCTCACCCACCGCGACCACGTCGCCCACGGGCGCCGCTACGCCGACCGCCTCGGCGCCCGGCTGTGGATCCACGAGGGAGACCTCGACGCCGCCCCGGACGCCGACCGCGTCCTGCGCGGCACCGGCCCGACGGAGATCGCGGAAGGGGTGATCGCCCATCCGCTGCCCGGCCACACCCAGGGCAGTGTGCTCTTCGTCGCCGACGAGCGGTACTGCTTCAGCGGCGACAGCTTCTACTGGTCACGGACCACCCAGGACATCGAGGTGGCCGAGAGCGTCACCTGGTACTCCATCACCGAGCTGGCCGCCTCCTTGTCACGCACCGTGGGCCGGCTGCGCTTCGAGTGGTTGCTGCCCGGCCACGGCGACCGCCGGCGGCTGCCCGCCGACGAGATGGCCCGGCGCCTGCGCAGGCTGACGGCACGCACCCGGGAACTGCGCCCCCGGCCCATCGATTTCACCGCGGTGCGCTGGTGACACACCGGTCCGGGCCGGCGCGCGGGGCCGGCCGGGACGAACCGGTCCCGGCGCACCCGCCTGTGGAAGCATGGGAGCCGTGCGTGCTGCTTACATCGAACAGCTGGGTGCCGCGGACGTCATCCGGTACGGCGAGATCGCCGGTCCGCGGCCCGGCCCCACCGATGTGCTGGTCGATGTCCTGGCCACCACGGTCAACCCGGTGGACACGTTCGTCCGGTCGGGTCGCTACCCGACGCCGATGGCCTTTCCCTTCGTCGTAGGCCGTGACCTGGTCGGCACGGTCGCCGAGGCGGGCCCCGGCGCCCCCGGCTTCCGGGCCGGGGACCGGGTGTGGTGCAACAGCCTCGGACACGGGGGAAGACAGGGCGCGGCCGCGGAGCAGGCGGTGGTGCCGGCCGACCGGCTGTACCACCTGCCCGTGGGAGCCGATCCGTACGCCGCGGTGGCGGTGGTCCATCCGGCGGCCACCGCCCATCTGGCGCTGTTCGTCCACGGCCGGCTCCGCGTGGGCGAGACCGTGCTGGTCGCCGGTGCCGGAGGTAACGTCGGCAGCGCCCTGGTGACCATGGCCGTGCGGGCCGGCGCCCGCGTCCTGGCGACGGCCGGCGCGCGGGACGCGGCGTACTGCGCGCGGCTGGGCGCGGCCGAGGTGTTCGACTACCGGGACCCGGACCTGACCGCGAAGATCCGTGGTGCGGCGCCCTCGGGGATCGACGCGTACCTGGACACGGCGGGCGTCAACGACCTGGAGAGAACGGTCGGGCTCCTCGCCCACCGGGGCCGCGTGGTCCTGCTGGCCGGGGCCGGGACCCGTCCCGTGCTGCCCGCCGGGGCGCTCTACATGAACGACCGGTCCGTCGTGGGCTTCGTGATCTCCCACGCGACACCCGACGAACTCGCCGAAGCCGCCGCCCACATCAACGACCTGTTGGCGCGGGACGCGCTGCGACCGCGCGACATCGAGGTCTTCCCGCTGAGCGCGGCAGCCGACGTACACGCCGGGCTGGAGAGCGGCGAACTGGGCGGGCGGCGTGCCGTCCTGCGCACGGACCTCGCGCCGGTGACCGAAACCCCGCGGTGAGAAAGGGGCGGGCCAGCGGCGCTGGGTACGTTGACCGGTGTCCGCGCCACACATCGAAGCGTCGGCAACGGCTGAGGGGACACAGCACATGGCCCGCATCGCTGTCATCACCGCGCCCAACATCGGTTACCGCAACACCGGAATGCTGACCGTCGACCTGGCCTTCGCGGGCCTGTGCCGGCGCATGGACGTCCAGACCGACACGGTCTGGTACACGCTGCATCCGCCGGAGACCGTGCCGCTGCGCGCATGTGCGCGAGACACCGCGTTCCCGTTCCGGTTCCGTCCGCTGACCGAGCACCTCGACGTGCTCCGCGGCCACGACGCGGTCGTCTTCTGGGGCGACTTCCTGCACACACGGCACTACCTGGCCCAGGACGCGACGAACCGCCTGCTCGACTTCGGGCTGGCCAGGGACCGCGACGCCGCCCGGACCCTGCTCCACCGCGCCCTGCTGCTCGCGGACCAGCCGGACGAACTCCTCGACCGCACCCTCAGCTACGGGGGCACCGTCCTGCACAACACGCAGTCCGACTACGAGGACAAGGAGTACGGCTCGCTCTTCTCCCGCCTGATGACGCGCAGCCACCGCGTGTGGATGCGTGACCCGCTGTCGGCCGCCAAGATCGCCCAGCTGCGCGCGGACCGTACGACCGACCACTTCGGCGCGGACGCGGCGCTCCTGTGCCACCCCGGTGACCTCGGCCGGCTGCCGACCACGTCCTGGTCCGAGGAGGTCCCGCGGGGCGGTGCGATCGGCGTGTTCCTCGGCGCCCGCACCCCGGTCCCCGCGTGGCTGCCCGGGTTCTGCCAGGGTCTTTCCGAGCGCCTGGGGGCGCCGCTGGAATGGCTGCCCTGGTTCGACCGGGACATCCCTTCCCGGGCCGCCCACATCCCGACCCGCCCGGGTGACCACACCATCGGGGACCTGCTGCACATCCTCTCCCGCTATCGGCTGGTCGTCACGGACACCTACCACCTGTGTGTCAACGCCTGGGGCGCCGGCACCCCGGTGATGTGTGTCGGAGCGCCCGAACCCCGTCCGCGGACCGACGACGACTACCTGACGCTGAGTCAGGTGAAGAAGCATGTGTTCCACATGACCTACGACGCGGCAGACTTCTATGTGTCCACCCTGCCCGGCACCCGGGAAGACCGTGAGGACCGCGCCGACCGGCTCGTACGCCTGGTGGAGGGCGGCGGGGCGGACGCCGTGGCCCGGCGGATCCGCGGCCACGCCGATCGTTCGGGTATCGCCTTCACCGAGGCGCTCACCGCGTTGCTCGGCACCGGGCGCTGACGGTGCGGGCGTTGCTCGGACGATGTGGCGCAGCGGTGCTGACTCTCCGCCGTCCACCGGGCCGGCGGGTGACCGGCCGGGTGGGACCGGGCCTCGCGGGCCGCGGCCCCACCCGGCGCCGGCTCAGCCCGCGTGCACGGTGCCGGCGTACCGCTGGACGAAGCGGGTACCGGTGCCCGCCGTGACCGTGACGTCGTAACGGCCCTCGTCGGTGCGCCACGACAGGCGCGTGCGCTCCCCGCCACCGACCCACACGGTGCGTTCCTTGCCCGCGAAGTCGTTCGGCGTGAGGGTGAAGGCCACCTCGGTGCCGCCGGAGTTGCGCAGCTCCAGCTCCACCGACGTGCCCCGCAGGGCCGCCGTCACCGACGGCACCGCCACATCGTCCTGCCCCTCGCGGACGACCGTGCCGCAGAAGCGGCGGGCGAACCCGTCGGCGCCGTACACGGAGAAGTCGTAGCGGCCGTCGGTGACGGTGGCGTCCCACACATAGGTGCGCGACGAGTGCGCCGGGACGGTGAACGGCGTGCCGGTGAGGGCTGGGCGATGTTCGGCAGCACGGTGAAGTGGTAGCCGACGCTGCCGTCGTGGGTGAGCGTGCAGGTGACCTTGCCGGTGGCCCGCTCGACCCGCACATCGGCCCACGGGCGGTACGGCAGCGCGCGGTGCGGCCGGCTGCCCTTCTCCTGCGCCGGCATGGACTGCTGGTCGGGGATCTTCACCGCCGGCAGGGAGTCGCCGGCGTCCGCCTTGGCCATCAGCGCGACCGTGTCGGGCAGTCCGGGGATGCTGTAGTCGGGCTTGCTGAAGTCGAAGCAGCTGGTGAGGTCGCCGGAGACGGTGCGCCGCCAGTCGGAGATATTGGGCTCCTGCACCCCGGTCACACGCTCCAGGAAGCGCAGCACCGACGTGTGGTCGAAGACCTGGGAGTTGACCCAGCCGCCGCGCGACCACAGGGACACCACCCACAGCGGCACCCGGCTGCCGAGGCCGATCGGCTTGCCGTTCGCGAACTCGTCCTTGGTGCCGGGCTCCGGGAACGGCGGGATGACGTGGTCGAAGTAGCCGTCGTTCTCATCGTACATGAGCAGGAAGACGGTGTTCTTCCACACATCGGGGTGGGAGAACAGCGACTGCAGCGCGGTGTCGTGCCGGCGTCCCAGAGGTTCAGCGTGGCGACCTTCAGCCGCAGCCGCTGCCGGGCGGCACGCACGGGCACCTGGACCGTGACGGTGTCCGAGCCGACGGCGCTGTCGGTGACGGCGACCACGATCCGGCCGGGCGTCCGGGGCGCGAGGACCGGCGCCTTGCCGCTGACCGTGCCGTCTGCCGAGACCGACAGCCACGCGTGGCCGGCGACCCGCTGGAAGGCCGCGCTGCCCGCGTCATTGCCCTCGGGCCTGATCCACAGCCCGCCCAGCCGCACCGAGAAGCCCTCGCCGGAGGTCTGCGCCTCGGTGGTGACGGCGTCCACCACCGCGTGCGGGCGCGGGATCACGGGGCGGACCAGGAAGCTGAACGGGGCCGTCTTGGCGAGGATGCCGTACCCGTCCTTGGCCAGCAGACAGGCGGTGTACGGCCCGTCGTTCAGGCCGGAGGTGTCGAGGGTCGTCTGCCCGGCGGCGCCCGGCACATACGTCCACACCAGGGAGCTGCTGCCGCTGCCGGGCTGCTTGTCACCCGCGTGGACACCGATCCAGTTCTTGGGGTCGGGTGTGTCCGTCGCCCAGGTGAAGGTCAGCTTGTCACTGTGCTGGGGATGTGCCGGAGAGCCGATCGCGAGGGTGCTCCCGGACGCGGCCGGATACGGAAATCTGAGAGTGGCCCAGGCGCGGCGAGTGAGCGGACTCCATCCCTGAATTGGCAAGTGACCAGCTATGTTTCGGAAAATCTGCCCTTGGTGCGGCACTGCGAGTCGACCGGACCGGATGTTTCCGCTTCGTCCGTCCGAGGCTGTCGGGGCACCTCACGGCCGATGGCGATTCATGCCGCGCTGTGCACAGCTGCGGTGTCCTTCAGAACGGGTAGTCCGCGATGTCCGGCCGGACGGTGAGCCACTGGGTCTCGGTGAACGCCTCGATGTTGGCGGCGGCCCCGCCGAGCCGGGACCCGGTGCCGGACGCCTTGACCCCGCCGAAGGGGGCGTTGGGCTCGTCGCTGACCGTCTGTTCGTTGATGTGCACCTTGCCGGAGTCGATCCGGTCGGCGAGCCGCATCGCCGTGCCGACGTCACCGAGGATCCCGACGGACAGCCCGTACTCGCAGTCGTTGACGATCCGCGCGGCCTCCTCCAGCGTGGCGAAGCCCATGACGGGTGCGACGGGCCCGAAGATCTCCTCGCGCCAGGCCCGCATGCCGGTGGTGAGCCCGGTCAGCACGGTGGCACGGTATCCGGCGCCCACGATCTCGCCGCCCGCGGCCAGCGTCGCGCCCGCGGCGACACTGTCGCTGACGATGCCGTGCACCCGCGCCAGCTGCCGCCGGTCGATGAGCGGCCCCAGCGCCACGTCCTCCCGCGCGGGGTCGCCCACGGGCAGCGCCACGGCCTTCGCCGTCAGCGCGGCGGTGTACGCGTCCATGAGCGACTCGTGCACGATGTGCCGGCCGGTCGTCATACAGATCTGCCCCTGGTGCAGATAGGAGCCGAACGCCCCGGCCGAGGCCGCCCTGTGCACATCCGTCCCGGGCAGCACCACCAGGGCGTTGTTCCCGCCGAGTTCGAGGTGGGCCCGCTTGAGCAGCCGGCCGGCCTGCTCGCCGATGACCCGTCCGACCGCCGTGGACCCGGTGAAGGAGATCACGCGCACCTCGGGCGCCTCGACGAGCGCCTGCCCCACCGAGCCGTCGCCCGGCAGCAGATGGAGCACCCCGGAGGGCAGCCCGGCCTCCTCGAAGATCCGGGCGATGACGACACCGCCGCTGACCGCGGTCCGCGGATCGGGCTTGAGCAGCACCGCGTTGCCCAGCGCCAGCGCGGGTGCCACCGAGCGCAGACCCAGGATGAGCGGGAAGTTGAACGGTGCGATCACGCCCACCACGCCGGCCGGGCGGCGCCGCGCGAGCGACCAGCGCGCGTCCTCGGACGTGAGCACCTCACCCTGCGGATGCGTCGGCAGCCCCGCGCACTCGAAGCACTCGCCCAGCGCCAGCTGCACCTCGAACCCCGCCTTGGCCCGTACCGAGCCGGCCTCGCGCACCAGCCAGTCCTCGATCTCGGCGGCGTGCTCGGTGAACAGCTCGCCCGCGCGCCGCAGTACGGCCGCCCGCTGCCGCGGCGACGTGGCCGCCCAGGACCGCTGCGCCTCGGCGGCGCGGGCGGCGGCACGGCGCACGTCCTCGGCCGTGGCCAGGCCTACGGTGCCCAGCCGGTCGCCGGTCGCCGGCTCGGCCACCGGCTGTGCCCGGGTGGCGTCCCGCCAGCCGTCGCCGAAGAGTTTCTCGCTCCAGACGTCGTTGTCGAGGAGTGTCATCGGATTCCCTTCCGTCTCCCGTGACGGGTGAACTCTCCGCCCCATCCTCTTCCACCGGCTCTGCGTCGGCGAGGACCCGCCGCTCGCCCCGTATCCGCGGCGCATCCATGGCGGGCCTGACCGGCCGTCATGACCGTGGTCTCGGCCGGCGCGCAGTAAGGTCATAGTAAAGTCGGCTGGTGAGGGGCGTCGGCAGGACCACCGGCGGCGCCCCCGTGCCGAGCCACGCAGGACGACGCATCGCACGACGCATCTGACGCAGTGCTCATTCACGACTTCCCTGGAGAGCCGATGCGTTGTGCCCTGCCCATGGCCGTCGTCGCCGTTCTGCTGTGCGCGGGCTGTGCCGTGACCGGCGAGGG
Source organism: Streptomyces alanosinicus (assembly GCF_014650595.1). Classification (GTDB taxonomy): domain Bacteria; phylum Actinomycetota; class Actinomycetes; order Streptomycetales; family Streptomycetaceae; genus Streptomyces; species Streptomyces alanosinicus. The sequence continues at coordinate 130,626 of NZ_BMVG01000008.1, read as the reverse complement.
CGCCGGACAGGCGAAGCCGAAGGCCGGCTCGTCCGGCCCGGCGCCTGATGCCGCCGTGCGTGCCGCCGTCGCCAGGACCGGCACGACCACCGCCCGGTTGCGTGAGCGCATCGAGATCACGGGCGGGACAGAGACCTACACGCTCACCGTCGCCGGCGGGTTCGACTTCGCCCGCCACCGGGGCACGCTTGCCGTCGACTTCCCCGGGGGCGGTGTCCCGCACAGCGACGAGACCTTCGCGGACGGCAAGGTCTATGTCAAAGGCGCCACCGGAGTCGCCGACGGCATGTGGGGCATGATGCGCCTCGACAGGGCCGAGGCGCACTACGCCCTGCGGGCCCCCGTCAACGACCCCGAGCATGTCCTGACGCAGATCTCCGCGCTGCGACGGGTCTCCGTCGAGGGCGTGGAGACCGTCCAGGGTGTCAGGGCTGTCCACTACCGCGGGATGCTCGACCACAGGACCCTGACCCTCAGGATGGCCGGTGCGGTGCGCTCGAAGCTGGACCAGGCCCGGGACATCCTCGGATACGACCTGCCGGTCTTCGCCGACGCCTGGGTCGACGGCCGCGGGCGCCTCGTGCAGACCCGTACGACGCTGAACCTGGCCGGCGGCAGGGTGCAGGTGACGACGGCGCTGTCCCGGCTCGGCGCGCCGGTGTCGGTGAAGCAGCCGCAGCCCGAGGAAACGGTCCTGGTCAGCAGCATGAGCGGGGTGCTGAACGGCTGAGCCCGCCCGCGCCCGTCGCCGGGTCCATGGCGCGGTGCGTCCAGGTTGCCGTCATCTGCCGTACGACTCCGTGCTGCGGCGTGGCCCCATGACGTACGACCGTGTACCGTCCGTGGACGCGCTCATGGCCCTGCTGGCCGCATGCGGGGACGTCTGGGACACCCCGGACCGGTCCGGTGACCCGGTGGACATCCTCGACCACGGCCTCCAGGTGGCCGCCCTGCTCGCCGTGAGCCACCCGGACGACGAGGAACTCCAGCTGGCCGGGCTCGTCCACGACATCGGCCGCTTTCTGGTGCCCGCGACGAGGCAGGACACGGGCGGCACTCCGCGGAGGCGGTCGAGGAACTGCTGGGGCCGAGGGTCGCCCGCCTCGTCGCCGCGCACATCCCGGCCAAACGCTATCTCGCGGCCGCCGACCCGGAGTTGGAGCTGTCCACCGAGAGCGGCCGCACGCTCGCCTGCCAGGGCGGCCCCATGACCCCACAGGAGACGGCCGCCTTCGAGGCGGACCCCGACTTCCGAGCGGCGATCGCCCTGCGCCGCGCCGATGACGCGGGAAAGGCGGTGGGGTCGACGGTGGCTCCGCCGGAGACCTGGCGGCCCGTCGCGGAGCGGGTGGCCGCAGGCGTCAGTGGGTGGCTCCCTCGGTGACCTTCAGGTCGTGGCCCGGCGGGGTGCGGGCGGCGGCGATCAGCAGGGCGCGCAGTCCGTGGGCGACGGTGGCGGGCTCCAGGGCCGGGGCGGTGCCGTCGACGACCTGTTCCGGCGCCCAGGGGACGTGGACGAAACCGCCCCGGGCGTGCGGGAACTCGGTGGCGATGAGGTGGCCGAGGCCGTACGCGACGTGGTTGCAGACGAACGTACCGGCCGTGTTGGAGACCGCCGCCGGGACCCCCGCCGCGCGCAGGGCGGCGACACAGGCCTTCACGGGGAGGGTGGAGAAGTAGGCGGCGGGGCCGCCCGGGACCACGGGCTCGTCGACGGGCTGCCTGCCCGTGTTGTCGGGGATACGGGCGTCGTCGACATTGATGCCGACGCGTTCCACGGTGACGGCGGGGCGGCCGCCCGCCTGGCCCAGACACAGCACGAGGTCGGCATTCGTCTCGCGGACGGCGTCGCGCAGGGCGTCGACGGACCGGCCGAAGACACAGGGGAGTTCGACGGCGGTGGCGGTGAGCCCGGCGGGCGGCTCGGCGGCCACGAGGGAGGCGGCCTGCCAGGACGGGTTGACCGTCTCGCCGTCGAAGGGGGCGAAGCCGGTGATGAGCACGCGAGTCATGGCACTTCCTTCCCGAAAGCACGACAGCAGAGACAGGCCACAGCAGAGACGGGTCCCGGTCAGAACGCGAACAGTGCCATGATCACGGTGGCGCAGACCAGGAGCGGGAGAGCCGTCGGGATCTGGGCCTTGATGGGGCCGTACTGGTCCTTCAGTTCGAGCAGGGTCGCCGGGACGATGTTGAAGTTGGCCGCCATCGGTGTGCACAGCGTCCCCGAGAAGCCGGCCAGCATGCCGAGCGCGAGGACGGCCGGCGGATCGCCGTGCAACTGCTCGACGAGGACGGGCCAGCCGATCGCCGCCGTCATCACCGGGAACGCGGCGAACGCGTTGCCCATGATCACGGTGAACAGGAACATCCCGACGCAGTACGCGATGACGGCGAGGTACCTGGAGTTGTCCGGCAGAACGTCGTGCATGATCCTGCCGACCTGGGTGCCGACCCCTGCCAGCGCGAAGACCGAGCCGAGCACGGCGAGCAGTTGGGGCAGCAGGAGGGCGGAGCCCATCGCCTCCAGCATGGAACGCCCGGCGTGGAGCGGCACGGACAGCTTCCGTTCGCCGGTGACCAGCATGCCGACGACGAGGGCGGTGACACAGCCGACGCCGAGCCCGAGGAGGGTGGCCCTGCCGGTCTCGAACAGGCCGGACGTGTCGAGCACGGAGGCGCAGACGATGGCGACGAGCGGGATCGTCAGCGCGGGGACGAAGAGCTTGCTGCCGAGCCGCGTCGCGGAGGCCTCGCGCTCCTCGGGGGTACTCGTGACCGGAACACCCTTGCCGAGGAAGTTGAATCCGGCCAGCACGATCAGGGCGAGGACGGCGACGCCGAGCGGTTCGGCGGGCAGGGTCCAGCCGCCGTTCTTCGCGGTGGCGTCGGCGACGCCGGTGCCGTAGGGAAAGGTGAGCCCGAGCAGGCCCCAGAAGGCGGCGGACGTCCAGCGCCTGGGGTTGCCGCGGTCGGCGGCCATCTGCACGGCCATGACGACGAAGACGAGCCCCACCAGCCAGTAGAGCCATTCGACCTTGATCACTTGTCGGTCCCCTTCGGCAGCGGCAGGTCGTGTTCGGCGGCGGCGAGCGCCATGTCCCGCTGCAGCTGGCGGTCCAGGAGCAGCAGCCGGGCGCCGTGGATCAGGAGGGCGCAGACGGCGAGCGGTATCGCCCACAGGGCCAGTTGGGTCGGCTCCAGGTTCCGGTGGTACGTCGAGTCGACGAAGCCGGTGATCAGGAGGATCGAGCCGATCGCGATGAAACAGTCCTCGCCGAAGAACACGCCCACGGTGTCGGCCGACGCGGCATAGGACCGCACCCTCTCCCGGAGGCGTTCGGGCAGCGGTGCGCCGGTCGAGCGCTCGGCGGCGGCCTCGGCCATGGGGGCGACGAGCGGCCGCACCGTCTGCGCGGGACCGCAGATGCTGGTGAGGCCGAACGCCGCGGTGACCTGACGGACCAGCAGATAGACGGTGAGGAACCGGCCGGCGCTGAGCGCGCCGAGCCGGCCGATGAGTCTGCGTGCCTGTTCCCGCAGGCCGTAGCGCTCCAGGAGGCCGATCACGGGCAGGGCGATGACGAAGACGGTGACCGAGCGGCTGTCGGCGAAGGACCGGCCGAGGGCCGCGAGGACCTCCGGCGGGTTCATCCCGCCGATCAGTCCGGTGAAGACACCGGCGACGCCCACCACGAGGACGGGGTTGCGGCGCGTGACGAATCCGAGGATCACCACGACCACGCCGAGGAGAACGATCATGCGATGGCCTTAGGCGTGAGCGGGCGGGACGCCCGGGCGGCGCGGATCCGGCGGGCCGGATCCGCGGGGGTTGCAGGGACCCTAGAGGATCGTTCAACGATCGAACAAGAGGTCGGCCGGAAAATCCGTCCCTTGTCGGATCGTTCAACAATCGATTAAGTTCGAAAGGTGATCGACCTCAACGCAGACCTCGGTGAGGGCTTCGGCCGCTGGACCCTCACCGACGACGACGCCCTGCTCTCCGTCGTGACCAGTGCCAATGTCGCCTGCGGCTTCCACGCGGGCGACCCCTCCGTGATGCGCCGCGTCTGCGACCTCGCCGCCGCGCGCGGGGTCCGCATCGGTGCGCAGGTCTCCTACCGCGACCTGGCCGGCTTCGGCCGCCGCGCCATGGACGTACCCGCCGACGAACTGGCCGCCGAGATCGCCTACCAGATCGGGGCGCTGCGGGTCTTCGCCCAGGCCGCCGGGGCCGAGGTCGCCTACGTCAAGCCGCACGGCGCGCTCTACAACCGCACCGTGCACGACGCCGGGCAGGCCGCGGCCGTGGTGTCCGGCGTGACCCTGGCCGGCGGAGCCCTGCCGGTGCTCGGCCTGCCCGGGTCGAGGCTGCTCGCCGCCGCCGAAGAGGCAGGCCTGACCGCCGTACCGGAGGCCTTCGCGGACCGTGCCTACACCCCGGCCGGCACCCTCCTGCCGCGCCGCGAGCCGGGCGCCGTGGTGACCGACGCGGACGCGGTGGTCCGGCGCGCCCGGGCGTTCGCGGTGGAGGGCGCGGTCGAGGCCGTGGACGGTACGACCGTCCCGGTGGCCGCCCGCTCCCTGTGCGTCCACGGCGACACACCGGGCGCCGCCCGGATCGCGGCGCGGGTCCGCGAGGCCCTCGTGGCGGCCGGGGTCGAGGTCGGGGCCTTCGCATGACACCGAGCCGGTTCGCGCAGGCGATACAGAGCCCGTCCGCCCAGGTGCGCCCCGCCGGGCGGCACGCACTGCTGGTCGAACTGCCGGACGCCGAACGCACCGCGGCCTTCCACGCGGAACTCCTGCGGCGGCGCGCCGCGGGCACCCTGCCCCCGGTCGAGGACATCGTGCCGGGCGCGCGGACCGTGCTCCTCGACGGCGTGGCCCGGCCGGAGGAACTGGCCCGCCGGATCGCCGGCTGGGACGTGCCCCCTCGCACCGCCGACGAAGGGGCAGCCGTCGAGATCCCTGTGCGGTACGACGGACCGGACCTGGCCCGGGTGGCCGCCCTGTGGGGCGTCCGCGCCGAGGAAGTCGCCGCCCGGCACTCCTCCTACCCCTACCGTGTCGCCTTCTGCGGCTTCGCCCCCGGCTTCGGCTACCTCACGGGTCTGCCCCCGGAACTGCACGTGCCGCGCCGTGACACACCCCGCACCCGGGTCCCGGCCGGCGCGCTCGCGCTCGCCGGTCCCTACAGCGCGGTCTACCCCCGCGCCACCCCCGGTGGCTGGCAGCTGATCGGCACCATGCCGGATCCGACACCCCTGTGGGACCTGGGCAAAGAGGAACCGGCCCTCCTCACACCGGGCACGCGCGTGCGGTTCGTGGCCGAGGGCGGCACACCATGACCGCCAAGCTCACGGTCGTACGTTCCGGCGCCCTCACCACGGTCCAGGACCGCGGCCGGCCCGGCCACGCCCACCTGGGCGTTCCCCGCTCCGGCGCCCTGGACGCCCCGGCCATGGCCCTGGCCAACCGGCTCCTCGGCAACCCCCCTGATGCCGCCGTCCTGGAGACCACCCTGACCGGCTGCGCCCTGCGCCCCGACCGCACCGTGACCGTTGTGGTCGGCGGTGCGTCCTGCCCTGTCACGGTGGACGGGCGGCCGGCGGCCTGGGGCGGGCCCGTACGGGTGCCCGCGGGCGCCGTCCTCGGGGTGGGCGGGGTGACGGCGGGCGTGCGCTCGTACGTGGCCGTCGCCGGCGGCATCGCCGTCGAACCGGTCCTCGGCAGCCGGTCGACGGACCTGCTCTCCGGGCTCGGCCCGGCGCCCCTGCGCGACGGCGACGTCCTCCCGCTGGGCCCGCCCGCCCCGCGACCGGCGCTGCCCGCGGCCGCCCCCTGGCCCGCGCCGCCCGCCGAACTGACCCTGCCGCTCCGCCCCGGACCCCGCACCGAGTGGTTCACTCCCGCCGCGCTGCGCACCCTCGCCTCGGCGACCTACCGCGTGTCGCAGCACAGCAACCGCATCGGCCTGCGCACCGAAGGGCCGTCCCTGGAGCGCGTCCGGACCGGCGAGCTGCCGAGCGAGGGCATGGTCCTCGGGGCCGTGCAGGTACCACCGGACGGGCGCCCGGTGGTGTTTCTGCACGACCACCCGACGACCGGCGGCTATCCGGTGATCGGCGTCGTCCCCGAGCCCGCGCTGGCGGCGGCGGCCCAGGCCGCGGCGGGCACGCCGATCCGCTTCACTCTGGGCTGACGCCTCGCCCGGCCCGCCTCCGGGAGCGGCGCCGCGAGGCCGGCCCGCCGGCGGCGTGCCGGGCCTTCGCCGGTGGGCGATTCTGGAGGGGTGGGTCGTGTCCCGGTCCGCCGGTTCGCGGCGGACCACGCCGGCTCGGGCCGACGGGCACTGCGCGTGACGCTGGTCGCGGCGGCCGGCTTCTACCTGTTCCGCTACGGCCTCGACCGCCCCGTCGCGGCCACCTACGCGCTGTTCGCCGCCGTGGCGGTCGGCGGGCTCGCCAAGATCCCGGGCACCGGGCGGCAGCGAGCGGCGACCGTGCTGCGCCTGCTGCCGGTGTGCTGGCTGCTGGTCGTCGTCGGCACCTACCTGTCGGTGCGGACCTGGAGCGCCGTCGCCGGCATGCTGGCGGTCGGCTTCGCGCTGGCCTTCGCCGCCGTGGGCGGCCCACGCCTGGCCGGGGCGGTGCCGGGCCTGCAACTCCTCTACATCCTCCCGTCCTTCCCGCCGTACGCTCCCGAGACGCTCGGCGAGCGCCTCATCGGTACGACGACCGGACTGGCCCTCTTCATCGCGGTGGAGGCACTGGTCTTTCCCGAGCCCGGCCCGCCGTCGTACCGGCGGCGGGCCGCCCACGCCGCGCGCACCGCCGCCCACGACGCGACCCTGCTCGCCACACCGCCGTACACCCTGACCGGCACCGGCATCCGGGCGGCCTGGGACACGAGCCGGTCGCTGCGGTCGCTGACGGTGCCGGAGGCGGAGCGGCCGGCCGGTCCCGGCGTACGCGACCGCGCCCTCGCCCACACCGGTCTCGCCACCCGCACCCTGCTCAGCCGCCTGGCCCAACTGCCCGCCGCGCCCGACGGACGACCGGGTCCCGAGGCGACCGCCGTGCTGCGCGCCGTGGCAGGGCTGGCCACGGCGACCGCGACCTGTCTGGAAGCCGGGCCGCCACCGGTCGCATCGTACGAGGACCTCGCCGCGGCCCGCGCACGCCTGTCGGCCGTGTCCGGCGGCCCGGCCGAGGATCCCGCGCCCGCGCCTGCTCCCGGCTTCCCGCCCGCCGTACTGCGCCGGCACGCCGCCGTGCTGGAGATCGCCGACGCCACGCTCGCCATGGCCGCGGCGGCCGATCTGGCGGTACACGGCCGACACGCCACGGTGGAGATCCCGCGGAGCCGCTTCTGGTACGCCAGGACCTGGGCACCGCTGCTGTGGTGGCACCGGCTGCGCGGCCATGCCGGGCGCCGGTCGGTGTTCTTCCAGAACGCGGCCCGGATCGCCCTGGCGCTGACCGCGGCCCGGCTGGTTGCGGGCGTGGACACGCTGCCCCACGGGTTCTGGGCCACGCTGGCGACGCTCACCCTCACCCGGACCACCATGGACGAGACCTGGCACACCATCCGTCTGGCGCTGGCGGGCACCCTGGCCGGAGCCCTGGTCACCGCCGGGGTACTGAGCCTTGCCGGTCCCCACACCGCCGTCTACGCCGTGGTGCTGCCTCTCTGGATGCTGTTCGCGTTCACGGTGGGACCGGTCAAGGGCGTCGGTTGGGCGCAGGGCCTGTTCACCGTGCTCGTGGCCCTGGTCTTCGCCCAGCTGTCGGTGCCGACCTGGCGGCTGGCGGAGGTCAGGATGCTGGACGTACTGGTGGGCAGTGCGATCGGTGCCGTGTTCGGGCTGCTGGCCTGGCCGCGCGGCGCCCATGACGAGCTGCGCCGGGCGGCCGCGGAACTCCTGCGCCGGGCGGCCGAGATCGTGGTGGCGACCGGCGCCTCGGTGGGAGCGGGCGGTGCGGTGCTCGCCGCACCCACCGGGCAGCCCGGTCACCGGTCCCTGCAGCGCGCCGTCGTCCTCGCCGAATCCGCCTACGCGCAGTTCCAGAGCGAGCCGACGCCCTTCGGCGGCGCGGCGCGCGGGGCCGCCCCGCGCACCGTGGACTGGCAGGCCACACTGATGGCCGGTCACCACACCCTGTGGGGTTCCGAACGGCTGCTGACACCGCCGCTTCCCGGACTGGGCCCCGCGGCGGCCGAATCCGTCGGCGCGCTCGGCGACCGGGTGGCCGGGCGGATGCTGCTGGTCTCGGCCGCCCTGGACCCCGGGGCGGACACCCCGGCCGGGCGGATCCCGCTGTTCGACCCCGCGCTCAAGGGGTCCGCGGCCGAACCGCCGGGCGCGCCGCGCCTGTACTACGCGACCGTGTCATGGCTGGAGTCCCTGATGACCGACCTGACCCGGATCGCCCGCGGCGGCACCGGACCACCCGGGCAGGGCCGCCGGGAACGGTGACCGCCCGGACCGGGAGCACCGGGTGGTGTGCCGGCGACCGACCTCACCGGGCAGGGCCGCCGCGGGCCCCGGCCCGCGTACCGGACGGGGCGATGACCCGCCGGAGCCAGCGGGTACGGGCGTCGCGGGCGTCCCGGCTGAGCGCGGCCCGCGGTGCGACGGTGTCGAAGCCGTGGAAGGCACCGGGCCAGACGTGCAGTTCGGCCTGGCCCCCGGCCCGCCAGATCGCCTGGGCGTAGGCCACGCCCTCGTCCCTCAGCGTCTCGGCCGAACCGACGTCGACATAGGCCGGCGGCAGCGCGGACAGATCCGTGGCACGGGCCGGAGCCGCGTACGGCGGCAGGTCCGCAGCGCCGTACCGGTCGCCCAGCAGCGCCTGCCACGCCGTCGTGCTGGAGACGCGGTCCCAGGTGTCGACACCGGCCAGCTGGTGGCTGGAGACGGTGTCGCCCCGGTCGTCGAGCATCGGGCACAGCAGCAGCTGCCCGGCCGGGGCGGGCCCGCCCCGGTCACGGGTGAGCAGCGCGAGCGCCGCCGCGAGTCCGCCGCCCGCGCTCTTGCCTCCGACGACGATGCGTCGGGCGTCGACGCCCAGTTCGGCCGCGTGCCCGGCCACCCAGACGAGCCCGGCGTAACAGTCCTCCACCGCCGCGGGATAGCGGGCCTTCGGCGCCAGCCGGTACTCGACGGAGACCACGGCCAGCTCCAGCGGGGCGGCCCAGTCGTCCAGGAGCCGCGGCAGCACCGACCAGGCGTTGCCCATGATCATCCCCCCGCCGTGCAGGTAGTACAGCAGCGGGAGCGGCCCGTCGGCCCCGGCGGGCCGGGCGCTCACCAGCGTGACCTCCGGGCTGCCCGGCGGCCCCGGCACCCGCAGCTCCGCCACCTCGAAGCGGCCGTCGGCCTGCAGATCCCGCACCGTCGGCCGGGGCCGGCCGGCCCGGTCCCGCTCCTGCCGCGCGGCGAGGTTCTCCGCGGTGAAGGGCTCCCTCGCCGCGTCGCCCAAATCCGCCAGCACCAGGGCCAGTTCGGGGTCGAGCGGGGGAGCGCCCCAGGTCACCGGGGCCGGGCCGCGCTGCGAGGGAACATCATCCGCAAGGTCCATGCGGCCCAGTCAATCACCCGCCCGGCCGGCCCCGTCGGGCCGCGGTGGCCGCCTCCGCCGGCCTTGGCCCGAGGCCGCCGGTCCTGGTAGGCATGGCCTGTGCGATTCGAGAGTGTGCCCATGCCGGCGGGGGTCGAGGCCCGGCCCCGTGACACCCGTGGATATCCCGTGCCGGCGATCACGCCCTGGGAAGGGGACCAGCCCCAGTTCGCGCTGACCGACTACGAGCGCAGCGCCGAGTGCGCGAGGAAGCGCCTGTGCTCGGTGTGCAACCAGCCCCTGCCGCAGGGACCGGTGTGGCGTGTGGTGGGGGCCGCGGAGAGCGCGGCGATCGGGGAGGCGCTGGCCGCCGACCGGCCCTACCGCAACATCGCCCCGACCCTCGAAGGACCGGGGCACCGCGCCTGCATGCTGTACGCCTCGATGGTGTGCCCGTATCTGGCCCGGCCCAACGCCCGGCGCGGCATTTCGGCGGCGGAGCCGGACGACCTGACCTCCCATGTGGTGCGGGGCGCCGTCCGGGGCGCCATGGGTGCCGTGGTGGGATTCGCCGAGTACGAGTACGCCGTCACCGGCAGCCGGGTGCTCTTCCGGTTCCTCGACGTCGTCGAGTTCCTGCCGCACGACACGGCCGACGCGCACCTGGACGAACTGCGGGCCGAGCTGGCCCGGACGGCGAAGTGACCCGCACTCCGCGCTCCGGACCCGCCCGGCCCGTGCCGTCGTACGACCTCAGGGACGGTATGCCGCCAGGCCGACGGTCGAGGTGACCTTGGTCGGGTGGCCCGTGCCGTCGGCCGGCAGCGTCACCGTGCCGGACGAGGTACGCACCGCGAGGGTCTTGCCGTCGGGGGACCAGGCCGGCTCGGTGTAGTCGGTGGTGGCGTGCGGGGTGAGGTCCTTGATGTGGTCGCCGTGCGCGAGGTCCTCGACGAGCACGTGGTCGTGGCCGGCGACCGAGCGCACGAAGACGACCTCCTCGTTGTCCGGGGAAAGCGCCGGCTCGGACCCCTTGGTCAGCTTGCCGCCCTGCTGGCGCGTGTAGTCGTCGCGGATGTAGACGGCGCCCGTGTCGGTGTTGGCGTAGACCGAAGTGCCATAGTGCCCGGCCGCGTTGGGCCAGACGTTGCCCGTCTGCGGCAGCGCACCCCCCGGGCCCGGGTCGCCGTACAGGGACAGTGTCTTGGGCGTGCCGTGGACGGACTTGGCGGAGATGTACTTCAGCCGGGACACCCCCTTGTCGCGGGCGGCGAAGATGAGGTTGTCCCGGGCGGGCAGGCCGATCTGGGTGTCCTTCGGCGTCACCTGCCAGGTGGGGTGGGACCAGTTCTGGTTGCCCGGGTTCTTGGCGACGACGACACGCCCGCTGCCGTCGGGACCCGCGACGTCCAGGTTCCCGGAGCCGTCGATGAAGGCGGCCCTGGCACCGTCGGGCGACCAGGCGAGGTCCCGGACGGGCACCCCGAAGTCGACCCGGTGGCCGTTGATCAGCACGTATCTGGTGCCGTTGCTGACGGTGAGAGTGGCATGCGAGGCGGTGCCGGCGGCCGAGGCGGTGCCGGCGGCGCCGAGCAGGGCCGTGCCGGTGACGGCCGCGGCCACACCGATGGCGGCCACGATGGTGCGGGTACGCGTGATCATGACGTATTCCCCCAGGAACATCGACAGGTCAGGTCAACGTCAGAGCCGCTCCGCCGTCGCCCAGGTCGCTGAAGGCCACGCGACCGCCTGCCGCTCTGTTCGAGACCGAGCCTGACAGGCTCCGATCCTCGAACCGTCCCTTCACGGTCACAGGGGCGTAACACCGTCGAGGAGCTGTCATGAAGTACGTCCTGTTCATCCGCACCCGCACTCAGCCGTTGTCGTCAGCGGCTGTTGTCACCGGCTGTTGTCACCGGCTGTACTCGCCCGCGTCGAGGCCGCGGTCGACGCCGTGCGGGACGACCTGTTGTCCGGGCTCGGGACGCAGGCGCTCGCCGTCGAGGAAGACCTCGGCCTTGTCCGGTTCGAAGGAGACCAGGTCGTCGATCCGGTCGACTTCCCGGTAGGCGTCGCGGTACGACCAGGCCGCGCGCCGGGCGTCGCCGAAGTCGTAGTAGTCGCACAGCCCCTTGTACGGGCAGAACGTCCGGCCGTCGACGGGGCGCAAAGTGCTCTCGTCGATGTCGGCGCGCGGGACGTACCAACGCGGGGCGAATCCGGACTCGTGGAGCACCAGCGGACGCCCGGAGCGCGCGATCGCGGTGTCGCCGAGCCGGACTTCGAGCAGGCGGGAGGTGGTGCGGATGTCGATGCGGTGGTACGGGTCCGCGGCGTGTCCGAGGATGCGTTCGTCCTCCTCGTAGAAGGCGTCCATGGCCCGCCAGGCGAAGGCGATACGGCCCATGAGGCCGGCGCCGTGCACTCCCAGGCGGTGCGTTCGGCGGCGCGGTCGCCGGTCCGTACTGCGTACCAGGCCGTCCTGCCGAGATCCCGGTGCCGGGTGACCTTGTCGCTCGCGACCAGGACCTGCTCGTCGAGGTCCGCGCGCGGGAAGTAGGCGACCGGGTAGCGGCCCGGCTCGTGCAGGAGGACGGCGTTCTCGCTGTCGGCGATCCAGGCGTCGTCGAACCGCACCCGCATACGACGGCGCAGCCGCTCGGCGAACAGGAGTCGCTCGGGCAGCGGGTCGGGGGTGAGGAAGCGTTCGACGGCGCCGGTGGACAGGGGGCCTTGCTGCCACGACAGTCCCATGGCGGGTCCTTTCCTGGTTCGGGGGCGGGCACGGTGCCTCAGGCGAGCACGCGGGCGAGGAAGCCGCGAATGTGCTCGGTGATGGCCTCCAGATGGCTCTCCAGGGCGAAGTGCCCGGAGTCGAGCAGATGGATCTCGGCGTCGGGCAGATCCTGGCTGAACGCCTTGGCGCCCTCGGGGCCGAAGATGGCGTCGTTCGCTCCCCAGACCGCCAGCAGCGGGACCCGGGAGTCGCGGAAGTACTGGTGCACCCGCGGGTAGAGGCCGACGTTGGTGGGGTAGTCGCGGAAGAGTCTCAGCTGGATCTCGTCGTTTCCGGGGCGGTCCAGCAGGGCCTGGTCGTGCACCCAGTTGTCGGGGCTGACCAGGCTGGGGTCGGCGACCCCGTGCACGTACTGCCAGCGGGTGGTTTCGAGGGTCAGGGCCCCGCGCATGGCGGCCTCGGTGTCCGGTCCCGGCGCCTCGGCGTAGGCGAAGACGCCGTCCCAGAAGGGCGTGGCGAAGCCCTCTTCGTAGGCGTTGCCGTTCTGGGTGATGATCGCGGTGACGCGGTCCGGGTGGCGCAGGGCGAGCCGCCAGCCGATGGGGGCGCCGTAGTCCTGGACGTACATCGCGAAACGGTCGACGCCCAGGTGCTGGAGCAGCCCGGAGGTGACCTCGGCGAGGGCGTCGAAGGTGTACGGGAAGTCCTGCGGGGCGGGCATGGCGGACTGGCCGAACCCGATGTGGTCGGGGGCGATCACGTGGTAGCGGTCGGCGAGTGCCGGGATCAGCCGGCGGAACATGTGCGAGCTGGTCGGGAAGCCGTGCAGGAGGAGCACGGTGGGTGCGTTCCGGTCGCCCGCCTCCCGGTAGAAGACCTCAAGACCGTTGACGGTGGCGGTGCGGTGGTGGGTTGCGGAGATCATCGCGTCTAACCCCTCTATTTGATTTCAGTGGTTGCAACTCCAGTCGAGCACGCCTGATGTAACCTGTCAAGGCGGCTTTGAGGGTTAGAGGAGTCGTAGGTATGCGCCTGGGTGAACCGGCCATCCCCGCCCCTGCGGGTCAGCCGGAGCGTGCGCGAGACGGCCTCCGTCTCGTCGATCCAGGTCCGACGGCGGTCGCCTCGTCCGGGGGCGCCCGGCCGCCTCATCGCTCGCGGCGCTCGGCCTCCCTGTCGACGCCCCCGGCCGCCGAGGTCGTCCTCGACCGGTAAGGGCGGGGTCGCCCCGCAGGGCCCCGGCTATCCGCCGGGAGGGTCCGGACCGGACACCGACGTCAGGTCGATGGCGCGGTCGACGTTCTGCGGCTGGAGGACGCGCAGGGCGACCTGCCGGTACTCCTGTCTGTGCGCCGTGGACAGGAACTGCCGGTCCCCGGTGCGCCGGTACATCATGGTGAATCCGTAGATGCCCCATGCCTGCCCCCCTCGACCAGCAGGAGGGCGGGCTGTAGCCCTGGACCGTGTTCGGGCCGACCGGCGCTCCGGGCGCCGGGGCGAAGTCGAAGACATGCGGCGTCGAACCGTCCGGGCGGGGAAAGACCCGTTGCTTCGTCCTTGCTGTGGGGATACGCCATCCGCAGCGTCCCCGGCCGGAACCCTCCCACCCGGTCGCCGTTCTGGGAGAAGACCCGCTTTTCGAACTTCGTGCCGACGGGGACGCATGGGCGGCCTCCAAGGGGGCGGCGCGGCGGGGATGTTGGGTGGTGGGGACGCTGGGCGAGTCTGGCGCGGGAGCGGTCTCTCCGTACACCCATATGGGCGAAGTTCATCTACGTGAATGGCCGATTTGCTGACATCGAGTCAAATCCCTTGTGGGATACCGGTGTTGATGGGGGCTGTCGGCTATCGGCGCGGCGGATGCCTGTTGTCTTCCGTTCCATGAGCGTTCAACTGGCTATTGCTGTGAGTGTCGTGTGCCGTCCCTAGCCTCCTTGAGGCTTTCGAAAGAAGGGGCTCATGGACTCACTCCTCGCGATCCGGGCACGCGGGATCACCAAGTGCTTCGGTGATGTCGTCGCACTCGACGGCATCGATCTGGATGTGGCGCAGGGACAGATCCACGGCCTGGTCGGACCGAACGGAGCCGGCAAGACGACCCTCCTCGGACTCATGCTCGGCCTGGCCGTGGCCGACGGCGGCCGGCTGGAGATCCTCGGCGCACCGGTGGGCCGGACCTTCGCCGCCCCCGACGGAGTCGCCGGGTTCGTGGACGGGCCGGGGCTCTACCCCTCGCTCACCGCCAGGCAGAATCTCGCCGCCCTGGCCGCACTGCGCGGTGAGGACGCGCGCACGGCAGGGGTCGACGACGCGCTCGAACAGGTCGGGCTCGGCGACGTGGCCGACGACCGCGCCCGCGGCTTCTCCCTCGGCATGCGCCAACGGCTCGGACTCGCCGCGGCCCTGCTCACCAAGCCCCGGCTGCTCGTGCTCGACGAGCCGTCCAACGGCCTCGACCCGGCCGGCAAGAAACATGTGCACGGGGTCCTCACCCGGCTCGCGGCGGAGGGTACCGGTGTCGTGCTGTCGAGCCATCGCATGGACGACCTCGAAGCGCTGTGTTCCGAGGTGACCATCCTCGCCACCGGGCGGGTCGTCTTCTCCGGCCCTCTGGGCAAGCTGGCCGCCGAGAACCGTGAACTCGACTACCGGCTGGCCACCTCCGATCCGCGGACCGCCCGGCAGTTGGCCGCAGAGGCGTCCGGGGTCCGCCTGGTCGACGACGCGGGCGGCCGCCAGGACGCCGGGGTGCTCGTCGTACGGGCGCTCGTGCCCGCCCTGGACGAACTCGTGGTGCGGCTGGTGCGGTCGGGCATCGCGCTGCGTGAACTCGCCCCTGTGGTGTCCCCCCTCGAAGCCGCGTTCCTGGCCCTCACCGAGCAACAGGGGTCCGGTGGTGGGGCGCAGGGCGTCTTGGCCGGGGAGCAGCCGGCCCGTGCCCGTGCGGCGCAGCAGGACGCGGTGGCCGAGGAGCGGCTGGGCGGTGCCGAGGGGGCTCCGGCCCGTACCCGGCGGCAGGCCTCCGGTGCCCCGCAGCAGAACCTCGGTGCCGAGCAGCAACACATCCGCGCCGAATCGCAGTCGGCCCGCGCCGAATCGCAGCTGGCCCGTACCGAAGAGCAGCTGGCCCGTGCCGAGGAGCAGTCGGCCCGCGGCGAAGTGTTGTCGGCCCGTGCCGAGCAGCAGGACCCCGGTGCCCAGCCGAGGGACCCCGGGACCGAGCCTCAGGACCCCGGGGCCGGGCCTCAGGACCCCGGGGCCGGGCCTCAGGACCCCGGGGCCGGGCCTCAGGGCCCCGGGGCCGGGCCTCAGGGTCCCGGGGCCGAGCGGCAACACGCCCGCGTCGAAGGGCAGTTGCCGTTGCCCCGTGTCGAGAATCAGGACTGCTCCGCCCCGGCGCAGGAGAGCACCGCTCAGCAGCAGGAGGCCGGCCGATGACCGCAGCCCCGTCCGCCACCGTCGTCGCCCCCACCCCTGGCCCCGCTTCGGCCCCCCGCGCCGCGCGTGTCTCGGTTGCCCGGGGCTACCGCTTCGAACTGGTCAAGCTCGTCTCGCAATGGCGGATCCGCCTGCTGGTCCTCGCCTGCTGGATCGCGCCGGGCCTGTTCGTCGCCGGGGTGAGCCAGCAGAGCACCCTGCCCGCCGACACCCTCTTCGGGCGGTGGATGCCCGCCACGGGCTGGGCCGGACCACTGGTGATCCTCGGCTTCTCGGGTACCTGGGCGCTCCCGCTGCTGACCTCCGTGGTCGCCGGTGATGTGTTCGCCTCCGAGGACCGGCTCGGCACCTGGCGCCATCTGCTCGTGGCGATCCGCTCGCCCCGCCGGATCTTCGCGGCGAAGGCGCTGGCGAGTCTCACCGTGATTCTGCTGCTCGTGGTCGGGCTGGCCGCGTCGAGCACGGCCGGCGGGCTCGTGGCGATCGGCAACCAGCCGCTGGTCGGCCTCGACGGCCATCTGCTCACTCCGGGGGACGCCGCCGGCAGGGTCCTCCTCGCCTGGCTCTGTGTCCTCGCCCCGACCCTCGCCCTCGCGGGGGTCGGCCTCCTCGGATCGGTCGTGCTGGGCCGCTCGCCCATGGGGCTGCTGCTGCCGGCGGTCGTCGCGCTCGCGATGCAGCTCGCCCAGATGCTGCCGCTGCCCGTGGCCGTACGACTCGCCCTGCCCAGCTGGGCGTTCATCGCCTGGAACGGCCTGTTCACCGGACCGGCCCAGCTCGGTCCGCTCGTCATCGGGATCGTGGTCAGCCTGGTGTGGGCCGTGACGGCGACGCTGATCGCCTATCTGCTCTTCCTGCGGCGCGACTTCACCGACCTGTCCGACGACGGATCGGCGCGTCGCGCGGTCACCGCCGGGCTCTTTCCGCTCGCCGGTCTCGTCGCCGTCACGGTCGCGGTCGTCGCCGTGACGACCGGCGCGACCACCGGATCCGGGATCCAGCAGGACAAGGTGCAGCGCTCCCTCGCCGAGGACTTCGCCCATCTCTACCGCATGCAGACCGCGCAGTTGCACCGCCCCGCCGTGACCGAGGCACAGCTGAGGTCCTCGGCGGCCTGCACCAAGGGCGATGTCAGGGAGGACGCCGAGGGCGCGGGCAACGACTGGCGCTGCGTCGTCTCCTGGCATCTGCCCGGTACCCAGGCCACGGGGCAGGCCGTCTACCAGCTCGACATCACCGCAGACGGGCGGTTCGTGGCCGACGGCGACGGACCGAAGGAAGTGAACGGCTACTTCCTGGTACGGACTTCGACCGGAGACGCACCGAACCCGCTCTGGCAGTTCGACGGCAATGTCGACCTGCTTCCCGCCACCGCGAAGGGATGACTCCTCCATGCAGGTAACTCGCCGCCGCCGTTCCGTCGAGAAGGAGTACTTCGACCTGCTCGGCAGACGTGTCGGCCGTCGGGCAGCGCTGGTCACGGCATGCATCACGACCGTCGCCCTGGCCACCGGCACCGCCGTCGCCTCCACGCGCCAGTTCGGCACCGACCAGGTCGGCCAGGTCACCGCCAGGGGCCAGGTCGTCTCCAGCGACCAGTACATCTCCCCGTACGGCAGCCGCATGGTCATCGACGACGGCAAGATCATGTCGTCGACGGTCAGCCCGGACGGCGGCCACCTCGCCGCCGCGGTCGCCGACGGCGACGCGGCGCTGGTCGTCGTGGACCTCAGGACCGGGCAGGTGAAACAGCGCGTCGGCACCAACGCGGCGGACGACCTGCGCATCAAGAGCGGTGCCGTCGGCCAGGAAGGCCCCACGTACTCGCCCGACGGCAAGCAGCTGTGGCTGGGCCAGGCCGACGGCTACACCAGGTTCACCGTGAACGCGGACGGCACCCTCGCCGATCCCACGGCCGTCCCGATCCCGGCCGACGGCATCAAGCACGCCCTGGTCGGCGCCGCGGTGTTCTCGGCCGACGGCTCCACCGTGTACTCCGCGGTCAACGGCCAGAACCGGGTGGTCGCCATCGACGCGGCGACCGGGACCGTCAAGCAGAGCTGGTCCGTGGGCAACGCCCCGCGCGGCATGGTCCAGGCCGGCGACAAGCTCTACGTCAGCAACGAGGGCGGCCGTCCGGCGAAGCCTGGCGACACCACGATCAACTCCTACGGCACCCAGGTGCCGGCCGACCCGAAGACCGGTGCCACCACCACCGGCACGGTCAGCGTCATCGACCTGGCGAACGCCTCCGCCGCAGTCGGCAGCATCGACGTCGGCCTGCACCCGACCGCCGTGTACGCCAAGAACGGCGCGGTGTTCGTCACCAACACCGCCGACAACAACGTGTCGGTCATCAACGCCAAGAACGACAAGGTCGTACAGACCATCTCCACCCAGCCGTGGCCGGAGGCGTCCGTCGGCTACGAGCCGAACGCGGTCACCCTCACCGACGACGGCCATCTGCTGGTGACGCTCGGCCGCGCCAACGCGGTCGCCGTCTACCGCTACACCTCCCCGCAGGAGCCGGTCAGCTACGTCGGTCTGCTGCCGACGGACTACTTCCCGTCGGAGATCACCACCGTGGGCCGGACGGTCGTCGTCTCCAACACCCGCGGTATCGACGCCCGCCGCCCCGACAGCGCCGGCCACGGCACCCACGACACCACGTCCAGCCTGACGCAGTTCGCGCTGCCCAGTGACCGGGTCATCCGGTCCGAGACCCGCAAGGTGTTCCAGCAGAACGGCTGGACACCGGGCGCGCTCCAACGCGCGGGCCAGCACGGCAGGGCCACGCCGATGGCGGTCCCGGCGCGCCTCGGCGACCCGTCGACGATCAAGCACGTCTTCCTGATCGTCAAGGAGAACCGGACCTACGACCAGGTCTACGGCGACATCCCGAAGGGCAACGGCGACCCGTCGCTGACCCAGTTCGGCGAGAACGTGACGCCCAACCAGCACGCGCTGGCCGAGCAGTTCGGGCTCTACGACAACACGTACGACATCGGCACCAACTCGGCCGAGGGCCACAACTGGCTGATGCAGGCCGACAACCCCGAGTACACCGAGTCCTCGGCCGGCGAGTACGCGCGCAGCTACGACACCGAGGACGACGCGCTCGGCCACCAGAAGACGGGCTTCCTGTGGAGCGGTGCGCAGGCGGCCGGCAGAAGCGTGCGGGACTTCGGTGAGTTCCAGCAGTTCCTGACGAAGCCGTCGGACGCCAGCTGGCAGAACCTGTACTGCGACGCCAAGAACATGGCCACGACCGGGCAGGGCACCGCCTACCCGCTGAACTCGTCGTCGCCGATCCCGTCGCTCAACAACGTGTCCGTGCCCGGCTTCCCGAAGTTCGACACCAGCGTCCCGGACGTCTACCGGGAGCAGATCTGGCAGCAGGACTTCGAGAAGAACGGTCCGGCGAACCTGAACATGTTCTGGCTCTCCAGCGACCACACCGGCGGTCCGGCGAGCCCCGCCGCCCAGGTCGCGGACAACGACCTCGCGACCGGCAGGATCGTCGACAAGATCTCGCACAGCAGGTACTGGAAGGACTCGGCGATCTTCGTCGTCGAGGACGACTCCCAGGCCGGCCTCGACCACGTCGACGGCCACCGCGCGCCGATCCAGATCATCAGCCCCTGGGCCCAGCACGACAAGGTCGACAGCCACTACTACTCGCAGATCACCGTGATCCGCACCATCGAGCAGATCCTCGGGGTCCGCCCGATGAACCAGAAGGACTCCGCGGCCACCCCGATGCGCGGCGCCTTCACCGGCCGCCCGGACTACACGCCGTTCGACGCGCTGCCCAACCGGACCTCGCTGACCGACGGTCTGAGCACCCCGCCGTCCTGCGGCGTGGACACCCCGGCGAAGCAGTCCCTCAAGGCGGCCGCCGTGCCCGCGGCGAAGGTGCCGGCGGACAAGCGGTCCCTCGCGGCCACCTGGAACGCCTGGAAGTCGAAGCAGCGGCTGACCGGCCCCAACGCCGTGCCCGACTACGCGAACCCCGCGCAGATGAACCACCTCACCTGGTACGAGACCCACAACTGGGCCACGCCGTACCCCGGTGAGAGCAAGATCTACGCCCCGAACGACGTACCGGGCGCGTACATCCCGTCCGCGGAGAACGACGACTGACGCGGTCCGGACCGCACCGAGGACCTCTGGCCGGCCACAGCGCCCGCCAGGGGTCCTCGCCGTCTCCCGTGCAGGAGCACCTGCTGGAGTTCGGCGGTGCACATCATGTAGCCGTCCGGCGTCGTCAGGCGTTCCCGGTAGTGGGCGAGGTCCGTGCCCAGGGCGTACACCCGCACCGGGGTCGCCGCGGCACGCGCGGACCGCACCACGCTGCGCAGTGCGTCCAGGACGGCGGGGTGCCGGGTCTGGTAGGAGTCGGCCACCAGGTGGTTGCCGCGGTCCGCGGCGAGATAGAACTGCACCAGATCCTTCGTGCCGACGAAGACCTCGCTGGCCCCGGCAGCGCAGAGGGCCGCGGTGGCGTGCACCGCGGCGGGGGTCTCGACGAACGCGGACAGGGGCACGTCCCGCGGCACGTCGAGGTGCGCCCTGAGCCGGGCGAACTCCCTTTCATCGGTGAGGAACGGAACCGAGAGGTGGACGCGTCGCGCATCCTCCCCGAGCCGCCCCCGCAGGGTCCGCAGCAGTGCGTGCAGTGCGTCCCGGTAGGCGGTGGAGCGCAGCAGCCAGCGAGCGCCGTGCAGGCCGAGTTCGGGGTTGGGCTCGACCGTCACCGGGGCCTGTTCGGTGACGTCGGCCGCGTGGTCGGAGCGGAGGTCGAGGAGCCTGAGGACCAGTCGCTGGCCGGGCAGGAGCGCGTCGACGAGGGCGCACAGCCGGTCCGCGACGGACTGCCCGTAGCTCTCGACGGCGGCGGGGCCACCGTGAAGGGAGTCCAGCGGGCGCAGAGCCGCCGCCAGGCAGAGGAACTCCTCCCGGATGAAGAAGCAGTCGACCAGCTCCGCGCCCGGTGCGCACGCGTTGACCGTGCGGATGTCCTCCAGGTCCGCGATGACCGCACACGCCGAGCCGAGATCGTCCGGAGACGGAGACGGAGACGGCGACGGAGACGGAGACGGAGACGGTGACGGAGACGGCGACGGTGACGGCCACGGCGACGCGACCGCGGTCCTCGGCCCCGAAGGCCCGGCGGTCGCAGGGGATCCGATGAGGATCGATCGGCTCCCCAGATCCAGTGTCACCTCGCCGACCAGGTCCGCGAGATCCGCCCGGTCGACGCGGAGCACGGGAATTCCTCTGGCGCGGCAGAGGGACTGCATATGGCCGGTCAGTCCCCCCGAACCGCAGACGACCGCTCGCGCCGTCACGATCGCGTCGTACAGACCGGCGTGAAGAACCGGGGTGACGAGGATGGATCCCACCAGCGGACTTCTTGTGTGATTGCAGATGCCGCGCAGCACACTCTGTACACCGCCGGTCAGAAGGGATCCCTGAATCCGTCGCCCGTTCAAGCGGTACTCCCGTAGTCCCGTACTCCTGTACCCCCGTGCGGTCTTGTGGCAAGTCTGTCAGCGGCCATGATGCGGTCATCGAAGACACCGGCGAGCAAATGGCGGATCTTCGGGAAATCGCAATACCGCCGAGGAGTGCGCGTCAGGCTCCCGCCTCTTCGGCGTCCGCTATCCCCAGTTGTCGACGCAGCTGACGTGGTGTCACGGAGACGTCGGTGAGGCGTGCGACGGCGGCCCGGTTGACGGCCACCCGCATGAGGCGATCGCGCGAGGAAGCATTTCCCGGAAAGGCCGGACGCCCATCCACGGACCGGATACAGGCGTCCACTCTGGAATCGAGCAGTTCCCGCTCACGTCGGGTGCGTGTGGCCAGCCTCCGCACCTCCAGCATCACCGCCTCCTCGAATCCGCCCCGGACCGCTTCCTCCGCCAAATCGCCCACGT
This sequence comes from Streptomyces alanosinicus, assembly GCF_014650595.1. Classification (GTDB taxonomy): domain Bacteria; phylum Actinomycetota; class Actinomycetes; order Streptomycetales; family Streptomycetaceae; genus Streptomyces; species Streptomyces alanosinicus. The sequence continues at coordinate 108,946 of NZ_BMVG01000008.1, read as the reverse complement.
CGCCGCGGAATTGACGGGGATCCTCAGCCGGCCCGTCCTCGCGCAGTTCCAGTCGCGCGACGACGCGGGCGGCGACCGCGATGGACTGGTTCTTGATGGAGGCGAGATTGAAGGCGAACGCACCGGTCCGGCCGTTCCGCACGAACTCGTCGCCCTCTCGCAGCGCACCGACCGCGGAGACCGGGCCGGCCGGCTCGCCGCCGGGGCCCAGCAGCGTTCCGTGCTCGTCGACCTCCAGACCGCGCCCGGTGCGCCGATGGGGTACCGCGATCCCTCTTCGCAGGAGGTTCCGCCAGAGCGGCCGGCCCACCCTGCTGTAGTCCCACTCCCTGCCGAAATTGGACACCACCAGGTCGGCCTCGATCGTGTGTCTGCGCTCCGCGGACGCGACCGAGACGACCAGCCGCCCCGACTCCGCCGACGTGATCCGCTCCACCGCGCCGACGACCAGCCGCACCGGCCCGGCCACGGGATCCATCGCGCGCTCGATGACCCCCATGGTGTACTCCACCGCGCCGACCCGGTACGCGGCGATCGCGGTCCCGAACTCGTCCAGCAGGCGCCGCAGTTCCGCGGAGGGGATCCGCTCGATGGCCTCGGGAAGATACGGCTCCCACGCCTTCGCCACCCGCTCCGCGATCACCGCCGGGTGAACTCCGGGGTGATCCCGGGCGACCGTGGAGCACGCCGTCTCCCACGCGGACCGTACCCGGGCAACGAACTCCGCACGGTTCCGGTACGGCTCCAGCAGCGCTCTCGGACAGGGCAGCGGCAAGACCCCGTGCTCATGGTCGGCCGGGTACGTCCTGAACATCGTCCCGGTCCTGGAGACCAGATGGATCCGGCCGGTGTGTCCCTGGCGCAGCAGCAGGCCCGCCGAGTCGTACGCGCTCAGCACCGATCCGACGATCGCGACGCTCGCTTCGGACGGGAGTGCCACGAGCTTGCGGACACCGGCCGCGGAGTAGGGGTTGCGCACGAAGGACGGGTGCGTGAGCACCTCGGAGGCGAAGGGCGGTTCCCTGAGTTCGAGACCGGTCGCGAGCACGACGTGTTCGGCGAACAGAAGACACGGGTGCGGGCCCTGCCCGGCACCGGGCCCGCTCGCCGACAGCCGGCACACGGTCACACCGACTCCTGTCGGGCGTACCTCCATGTCGACCGCCTCGCCGTCCGCTTCGACGAGTACGACACCGGGACAGGCCTCCCGCCTGGCCTCGGCCAGCCGGTCGATCAGGTAGTCCTGGAAGATCCGCCGGGGTGCCGGGCCCTGCTCGGCGAACTCGTGCCGCGCCCACCGCGCCGGCCACTCCCGGCGGTCCGCCTCGACGTTGGCCCAGCGGACGAAATCGAGAACATCCTCCCGGAACACCGACATCCGGCCCGCCTGGATGTTGAACACATGGTCCCAGGGGTTGCCCTCCCGGTGGTAGGCGACACCGGCGGACCGGTAGTCGGGACGCCGCTCCAGAAGGACGATCTCAAGCGGTCTGCGCGCGAAGCGGAGCAGCCGGATCGCCGTGGCGGTGCCCGCCAGGCCCGCCCCGACTATCAGCACTCTCGGGCACCCGTGTGTTCGCCCCATGGCCAAGCCTCCCGCTTCGGCGACGACAACCCGACTCTGCTGTCTCACGCCGGGCGGGGGCCTGTCCAGGGCGCCCGGTCTGGACGCGTTGCTCTGGCGAGATGGCGACGGCGCGTGCAGCGTGGAGACAGAGGGGGTGAAACGACGGGGCGGGAGAGCCGTAGGAGAGGTGGGAGATATGGACAGGGATGCCGTCCTGCCCCGGGTGGTCGTCGGTGTCGACGGGTCGTCGTCCTCGTACGCGGCCCTGCGCTGGGCCGTGCACTACGCGGGCCTCGTCGGCGCCACCGTGGACGCCGTCGCGGTGTGGGAGCTGCCGGGGCTGTACGGCTGGTCGGCGCCCGCCGTCGACATGGACGTCGACGAGGAGGAGACCCGGCAGCGGATGCACAAGGAGCTGACCGACGTGCTCGGCGCCGACGCGGCCGGCACGGTCCGCAGCCTTGTCGTGCACGGCAACGCCGCCGACGTGCTGCTGCGGGCCGCCGAAGGGGCCGAGGTGCTGGTCGTCGGCGGCCGGGGCAGGGGTGGGTTCGCGGCCGCCCTGCTCGGCTCGGTCAGCCAGCACGTGGCCCAGCACGCGAGCTGCCCGGTCGTGATCGTGCGCGCCCAGAAGGAGTGACCCCGCCGACTCGCCACAGGCGCCGGCCAAGCACTCGGCCGCGCCCTTGCCGAGGGGCTCGCGGCCCGTCCGGACCCGGAGGCGGTCAGCCGGCGGTCCTGTGTTCGCTGATCCAGAGGGCGGCGAGGAGTCCGGAGCCGGCGGTGAGGACGGCGGCGGCGACGACCGTGGCGTTCAGGCCGAGGGCATCGGCGAGGAGGCCCGCGACCAGGGCGCCGACGGCGTAGCCGATGTCGCGCCAGAAGCGGTAGGCGCCCAGCGCGTTGGCGCGCCAGGCCGGGTGCGCGTGGCCGGAGACCGAGGCGATCAGCGCCGGGTAGACCATGGCGGTGCCGAGTCCGAGCGCCACGGCGGAGAGGACGCCCGCCAGCAGCGGGGTGTCCAGCAGGGCCAGGGCCAGGACGAACCCGGCGGCCTGGGTGAGCATGCCGGCGACGATGAGGGGCTTGCGGCCGATACGGTCCGACAGCCGGCCGGTGGGGATCTGGCCGAGCCCCCAGAGGATGGGATAGAGGCCCTTGATGAGGCCGACGGCGGCGAGGCCGAGACCGTGGTCGGTGAAGAGCAGGGGGAACACGCCCCAGGTCAGGCCGTCGTTCAGGTTGTTGACCAGGCCGGCCTGGCTGGCGCCGCGCAGCGACGGGTGGTGCCAGGAGGTCCGGGCGAAGGTGGCGCCCAGCGTGGTGCTCTCGCCGGTCGGCACCGGCGCGGTGTGCTGGGAGAGTTCGAGGGCGACGTGCGCCGCGGTGTCGCGCACGATCAGGGCGAGGGCGAGCCCGGCCACCACGAACACCACGCCGATGAGTTCCGGGACCGGGCGCAGGCCGTAGGCGGTGGCGAGGTAGCCGGTGACCAGGGCGGTGACGCCGACGGCGGTGTAGCCGGCCGCCTCGTTCAGCCCGGTGGCCAGTCCGCGCCGCGCGGGACCGACGAGGTCGATCTTCATATTGACGGTCATCGACCAGGTCAGACCCTGGTTGAGGCCGAGCAGGACGTTCGCGGCGACGATCCAGCCCCAGGACGGCGGCGAGGCCAGGGCGAACGGCACGGGGATGCCGATGAGCCAGCCGGCCACGAGAAGCTGCTCGCGGCGGAAACGGGCTGTGAGCGCGCCGGCGGCGAGATTCGTCAGGGCCTTGGTGAGTCCGAAGGCGATGATGAAGGAGAAGACGGCCAGGTCATCGCCGAGGCGGAAGGTGTGGGCGCCGATCAGCGGAACGGTGGTGCGTTCCAGACCGACCAGGCCGCCGACACAGACGTTGACGATGACGAGCAGCGTGAACTGACGAGCAGCGTGAACTGCAGCCGGTTCTCCCGGAGCCCCAGCCGCACGGGCCCGGCCGGGGACGCGGTCGTCGTGCCGCATCGGGTGCCGCCCTCGACGAGGCGCCCGCCGTGGGCGGCGGCGTGGTCGCCCGGCCCGCCGTCCAGCACGGTGAGTCCGCTGTGGCCCGCGCGTTCCAGGACGCTGGCCGCGGTCATGGCGCGCTCCCCGTGTCCGCAGGCCACGACCGCGCCCCGCGGGACCTCGGCGGCGCGGGCGGCGAGGGCGCCGAGTTCGAGGTGGCGGGCGCCGGCGACGTGCCCGGCGGTGTACTCGGCTTCCTGCCGTACGTCGACGTACGGAGCGGCGGGCGCCCGGTCGGCGGTGACGAACGCGGCGGCCGAGGTCGGCAGGCCGGCCTCCCGCCAGGCGGCGATGCCTCCCGAGAGCCGGCCGGCGAGACACTCGTAACCGATCTTGTACGCCTGCCAGACGATCTCCGGCACGTCCTGGTCCTCGTCGACCACGAAGGCGACGGGCGCCGTGTCGGGCAGGAGCCGGCCCAGCCAGGTGGCGAACTGGCCGCGCAGGGGGATGGAGAGCGACCCCGGTATATGCGCGGCGGCATACCGCGCCGCGGGACGGACGTCGACGACCTGGCCGCCGTCGGCGAGCAGCGCACGCACCTGCCCGGCCTCCAGGGCGGGCAGCGGCGGTACGCCGGTCAGGACGCCGGGGCCGCGCCGGTTGAGCTCGGCGAGCCGGTCGAAGTAGGTGGGGTGGCTGCCGAGGCTCGCGATCAGCCGGGCCACGAAGGCGTCCTCGTCGGGTGCGGCGAGCAGCGGGTTCGACCGCTTCTCGGCGCCGATGGCGCTGGTGCGCGCGGTGCTGGGCGGGGCGGAGCAGAACGAGCCCGCGCCATGGGGGGGCCACACCGCGGTCTCGTCCGGCAGCCGGATCAACCGCCGCAGCGAGCGGTACTGCGCGCGGGCCAGCTCCTCGGTGCGCACGGCGCCCAGGAGGTCGGTGCGGGCGGCCGCGTGCACGATCAGGGAGCCGCCGGTGAACACCCCGAGCGGGCGCTCGCCGTCCAGCAGCAGCAAGGACAGGTGCTCGTCGGTGTGCCCGGGGGTGGCCAGCGCGCGCAGCGTCAGCCCGCCCAGCTCGACCTCGTCGCCGTCGGCGAGGCCCCGATGCGCGAAGACGCGGCGCCCGGCGGCCGAGGCCAGCACGGTGGCCCCGTGGCCGTGGCCGAGCTGGACGGCGCCGGACAGGAAGTCGGCGTGCAGATGAGTGTCGGCCGCGAACGCGACGCGCAGCCCGCGCCGGACGGCCGCGGAGTGCAGGGCGCGCAGATCGCGGCTCGCGTCCACGGCCAGGGCACGGGCGTCGCCCAGGTCGACGAGGTAGGCGCTGTTGCCCAGCCCCTCGTCCACCAGCGGGATCAGATGGTCGTCGGCGAAGCCCACGGCGGTTTCTCCGAAGTGCCGGTCCGCCCTCTACAATATTCCATGGATTTATGGAGGAAGGTGGGGACGTCATGACGGGCACGACGGATTCCGGCTCGAAGGGGACCGGCTCGAAGGCGCGGCTGTACGACGCCTTCGCGGCCAGCGGCAAGGCCCTGGCCGGCGGAAAGCGCCTGGAACTGCTCGACCTGCTCGCTCAGGGCGAGCGGACCGTCGACGCCCTCGCGAAGGCGGCCGGGCTGAACCTGACGACCGCCTCGGCCCACCTGCAGACGCTCAAACAGGCCGGATTCGTCACCACCCGCCGGGAGGGCGTACGCATCCACTACCGGCTCGCCGGGGACGATGTCGCGCTGCTGTTCGCCCTGCTGCGCAAGGTCGCGGAGCGGCACCAGGCCGCCGTACCCGCCGCCCGCGACGCCTACCTGGGAGACGACGGAGCCGAGGAGGTCACCCGCGAGGAACTCAGGGCGCGTGTCGCGGCGGGGCGGGCGACGGTGCTCGATGTCCGGCCCGTGGCGGAGTACCGGGCCGGACACATCCCCGGTGCGCTCTCCATCCCGGTCGGTGAACTGGCCGACCGCATCAACGAGTTGCCCGAGGACACCGAGATCGTCGTGTACTGCCGCGGTGAGTACTGCGTCCTCGCGTACGACGCCGTACGCCTGCTGACCGACCACGGGCGCCGCGCCATTCGGCTGAGCGACGGCATGCTCGAATGGCGCCTGGCAGAGATGCCCGTGGACGCGGCGGAGCTGAGGTGACCGACGCGCTCCCGCTCCGCCCGCGTCGGCCCCGAAGCGATCCGATCCGGGAACGGAACGTCAGCGGCGCAGGCCCAGGACCTCGCGGCCGGCGTAGCGGGCCTGGGTGCCCAGTTCCTCCTCGATGCGGACCAGCTGGTTGTACTTGGCGGTGCGGTCGGCGCGGGAGAGCGAACCGGTCTTGATCTGGCCGCAGCCGGTGGCCACGGCGAGGTCGGCGATGGTGGTGTCCTCCGTCTCGCCCGAGCGGTGGGACATGACGACCGTGTAGCCGGCGCGGTGGGCGGTGGCGATCGTGGCCAGGGTCTCGGTGAGGGTGCCGATCTGATTGACCTTGACCAGGATCGAGTTGGCGATCCCGTCCCGGATGCCGGCGCGCAGCAGCGCCTCATTGGTGCAGAAGACGTCGTCGCCGGTGAGCTGACAGCGGTCGCCGAGCCGGGCGGTCAGCTCGCGCCAGCCCGCGTGGTCGTCCTCGGCCATCGGGTCCTCGATGGAGGCGACCGGGTGACGCTCGACGAGGCCGGCGAGATAGTCGGCGTGTTCGGCGGGGGTGCGCCGGACCCCCTCGCCCGTGTAGTCGTACACACCGTCGCGGAAGAACTCGGAGGTGGCCGGGTCCATCACGACGGTGATGTCCGTGCCGGGCTTGTAGCCGGTCTCCTCGATGGCGCGTACGACGAACTCCAGGGCCTCGTCGGCGGTGCGCAGATCGGGCGCGAAACCGCCCTCGTCACCGACGTTCACACTGTGGCCGGCGGCGCGCAGGGAGTTGCGCAGGGTGTGGAAGACCTCCGAGCCCATACGGACGGCCTCCGCGAAGGAGGCCGCGCCGATGGGGGCGATCATGAACTCCTGGAAGTCCAGCGGATTGTCGGCGTGGGCGCCGCCGTTGACGATGTTCATCATCGGCACCGGCAGCAGCCGGGCGTCGACGCCGCCGACATAGCGGTACAGCGGCAGGCGGTGCGCTGCCGCGGCGGCCTTGGCGGTGGCCAGTGAGACGCCCAGCAGCGCGTTGGCGCCCAGCCGTGCCTTGGCGGCCGTGCCGTCCAGCTCGATCATGGCGCCGTCGACGGTCGCCTGGTCCTCGGCGTCGAGTCCCGCCACGGCGTCCGCGATGCTCTCGTTCACCGCGTCCACGGCCCGCCGCACGCCCTTGCCGTGAAAGCGGGCCGGGTCGCCGTCACGCAGTTCGACGGCCTCCCGGGCGCCGGTGGAGGCCCCGGACGGGACGGCGGCGCGGCCGAGGGAGCCGTCCTTCAGTTCCACGTCGACCTCGACCGTGGGATTGCCCCGGCTGTCGATGATCTCTCGTGCCACGACCCGGCTGATGGCGGTCACGCTGCAACTCCTCACGCTGGGCCCGCCTCGCGGCGGGCGACGGATTCTCTGGAAATGCGCCCAGGAAAGTTCCGATGACAAACAAAGTGAGTCCCGAAAAGGAACCTACTATGGGTGCATGAGGATGCACAACGCTGACGAGACCTGCGGCATCGCCCAGGCCGCGCTGGTCCTGGGGGACTGGTGGAACGTGCTGGTGCTGCGGGAGGTCGCGCGTGGGCACGTCCGCTTCGACGCGCTGGCCGCGGAGATCGGCCTGTCCCGCAAGGTCCTCACCGAGCGGCTCGGCCGGCTCGTCGCCCACGGCGTTCTGCAGCGCAGCCTGTATCAACGGCGCCCGGTGCGCTACGAATACCTGCTCACCGAAGCAGGCGTGGGGCTGCTGCCCCTGCTCGTCGCCATGCAGGACTGGGGCGACCGCTGGGTGCTCGGCGACGGCAGTGTCACCGCGACGGCCGCGGACGACAGCGCCGAGCACGCCCGCGTCCACGCCCTGGCCGGCACCCGGCTGCCCGACGCTCTTGAACTGCCGGGCACACAGGGCGCCGACCTGCCCCTCGTCCGGCCCGACGCGGCCGCGACCGTGCTGTTCACCTATCCGGGCACCGGAGTCGAATGGGGCGAGCCGATCCCCGGAGCCCCCGGCTGCACCCTGGAGAACCGGCTCTTTTGCGACGCCTGGCCCGCATTCCGGCGGGCGGGCGTCGACGTGCGCGGCATCAGCACCCAACTCCCTTATGAACAAGCCGAGTTCGCCCGCGCGGAACAGGTCCCGTACGACCTCCTGTCCGACGCCGGGCAGCAGCTGTCCGCGGCCTTGCGGCTGCCGACCTTCCGCGGCGCGGGCCGTCTACGGCACAAGCGCCTGATCCTCGTCGTCGACGCCGAACGCATCGTCCGGCACACCCTGTTCCCGGTCGCCGACATCCCGCACGAAGTGTCCCGGAGCCTGCGTCTGGCCACCGAATGCCGCTGAGGCAGGCCGGGCCGGCCGGTGTCACCACAGCTTGTCGATCTGCCCGGGGTACAACTCGATACAGCTGTGCCGGAAGGACGCCTCGGCGCGGCGGGCGTCGGCCGAGAAGAAGCCGGCCATGGTGACCTTGTCGAAGCCGGGCCGGTCGCTGGGGAAGGGATCCTCCGGTGTGCCGCCGATCAGGACGGCGCCGGGCAGAACCTCCCAGCCGGCGCTCTCGTAGAACGCCCGCAGCTCGCTGTCGCAGGTGAACAGACCCAGATCGAGCCCGCCGGTGATCATCGTCTCGCGGGCCGCCGCCACCAGTCGGCGTCCGTACCCCTGACCACGGCTCACCCGCCCCACCACGACGGTGCTCAGTCCTCCGGCAGCAAAGCGCCGGCCCGCGTGGACGATCTCCTTGGTCAGGATGTCCAGAGCCGCCAGCACCGTCGACTCCTCGTCGACGAGCAGCATCGACAACGGCCGTAGCGCGGGATCGTGGGACGGGGCGTCGGCCGGGGCGGGCGAGCCCGGCGGAGAGGGCCACGCCTGCTCCTGGAGTTCCCGCACCTGCACACGCAAGGGGAGAGGGGTGGCTTGCTCGGGGAAGGACAGAATACGCACGCGCCGATTCTCGTGATGTGCGCGGCGCGCGCAAGTGGTTTGCGGCTGACGCGCGCTGGGCCGTCCCCCGTTCACCGGGCCGGGCCGGATGGACGGGGGACGGTCACGGGACCCGGGGCCGTGGGTCAGGGCTTGCGGGCGAGGCCGCCGTGTTCGGCGATGACCTCCGGCGTCGGCGCGCCGGGCTCCGGACGCCACTGCGTGACCGAGACGACGCCGGGCTCGATCAGCTCCAGGCCGTCGAAGAACGTGGTGATCTCGTCGACGGTGCGCAGGTTGTACGGAACGGCGCCGCTGTTGTTGTAGGCGTCCTGGGCCCGCTCGAAGACGGGGTCGACACCGCGGGAACCGTCGTTGACGGAGAGGTGACTGCCCGACGGCAGGGCGTCCACCAGGCGGGCCGCGATGGAGCGGGCCTGCGCGTAGTCGCCGACATGTCCCAGGATGTTGCTCAGGATCAGCCCGACGGGGCGGTCGAAGTCGAGGGTCTCGGCGGCGGTCGCCAGGATCCGGTCCGGATCCGTCACATCGGCGTCGATATAGGCCGTCGCGCCCTCGGGGGAGGAGAAGAGCAGGGCACGGGCGTGGGCGAGGACCATCGGGTCGTTGTCGACGTAGACGATCCGTGCCTCGGGAGCGAGCCGCTGGGCGACCTCATGGGTGTTGTCGGCGGTCGGCAGACCCGTGCCGACGTCCAGGAACTGCCGGATGCCCGCCTCACGGACCAGATAGGTGATGTTGCGGCGCAGAAAGGCCCGGCTGCTGCGGGCGATGGTGACGATACCGGGGAAGACGGCGGTGTACGCGTCACCGGCCTGCTCGTCGACGGGGTAGTTGTCCTTGCCGCCGAGCCAGTAGTTCCAGATGCGGGCGGAGTGCGGCACCGATGTGTCGATCTTCTGGCGCATCGCCGGTTCGGGTGCCCTCGCGGGGTCGGTCATGGGTCGCTGTCCGTCTTCTCAGTCGAGGCGTTGGATCATTCATGGCACAACCTACGTCCGAATGCCCGCCTTTCGCCTACCGGTTCGGATTCCGTTCCGCAGGCCCCACCGGACTGGGGTACGGCGAACAGCCCGCGCAGGTTCTCCTCCGCACGTCTCTTTCCGCGTACATCTGGAGTCGTAGAAGGATCGCCCGGCAGATGGATCCGCACACCCGCGCCGACACGAAAAGGTCGTGGGGTCCTGAACATTGACAGAAAGGAACGGCCATCGTGCGGATACGACGCGTGGCGCCCTTGATCACCTCGGGCGTCACGGCGACGCTGCTCGCGGCCCTCGCTCCGGCGCAGGCATCCGCGGCGGAACCGCTGAACAGATTCGAGAACCAGAAGCCGGCATGGCACCGCTGCGACTCCTCGCAGCCCGCCGCCCTGCAGTGCGCGACGATCAAGGTGCCCCTCGACTACCGCCGCCCCGACGGCAGAACGATCGACCTGGCCATCTCCCGGATGAAGACCAGCGTTGCGGGCAAGCGGCACGGTGTGATCCTCTTCAACCCCGGCGGTCCGGGCGGCGAGGGCCTGGACATGCCGGTCATGATGAAGGGCGCGTTGCCCAAGAACGTCCTCCAGCAGTACGACCTCATCGGCTTCGACCCGCGTGGCGTCGGCCACAGCAGCCCCGTCACCTGCGGGCTCACGGAAACGGAGCAGGACTTCCAACACGCCTACCGGCCCGAGACGTTCAACCGTGATGTCACCTGGGCGCGCACCGTCGCCGAGAAGTGCCGCGCCAGGAACGGCGACAAGCTGCCGTACATCACCACCCGCAACACCGCCCGCGACATGGACGTCATCCGCGCCGTCCTGGGCGAGAAGAAGATCTCCTACCTGGGCTACTCCTACGGCACCTACCTGGGCGCCGTCTACGCGCAGATGTTCCCCCGGCGGACCGACCGCTGGGTGCTGGACAGCGCGGTCGACCCCGCACGGGTCTGGCGCGGCATGATCCAGGTGTGGGCTGAGGGCACCGAGCCGGCGTTCGCCCGCTGGACGAAGTGGACCGCGCGGCACGACCGCACCTACAAACTCGGCAACACCCCGGCCAAGGTGAACAAGACGTTCTGGGACCTGATCGCCCGAGCCGACCGCTCACCCATCGACGACGGCGGCCGCAAGGTCACCGGCGACGACATCCGCGCCGAACTGCGTGCCGAGTTCTTCACGCCCAAGGGCGCGGCCGAGTCGGTCATGAACCTCAAGAAGGCCGCGAACGGCCATGCCACGCCGGGCCGTTCGCTCGCACCGGACACCCCGCAGCAAGCGCACCGGTCCACGGGCTTCGCCGCGCAGGTGCCCGCCGACAACGGCACGGCCGCCTTCTGGACCGTGGTCTGCGGGGACACCTCGGCCTGGCCGCGCAACCCCGAGCAGTACCGGCGTGACGCGATCCGGGACAAGGCCAAGTACCCCGTCTACGGTGACATCGCGTCCAACATCATGCCGTGCGCGTACTGGAGCAAGCCGGCCGAGGCTGTCACCGCCGTCGACAACAAGGTCGGCGTGCTCACCGTCCAGAACCAGTGGGACTCCCAGACACCTCTGGTCAGCGGCCTGGGCATGCACCGGGCCCTGAAGGGCTCGCGGATGGTGTACGTCCAAGGCGGCGAGGGCCACGGCGTCTACTCCGGCGACCCGCGCGCCTGCGCCGACATCACCGTCAACGCGTATCTGAGCACCGGAAAGCTGCCGACGAAGGACGTCACCTGCAAGGTGTCGGGCCGGCCGAGCCCCGGCGTGAACCAGCAGCTCGTGCCGGCCGCGCCGCACACACCGCAGGCCCCGCGCTTCTGACACCGAGAAGCCACCGGCCGAGCGCAGGGTGGCGGCGCACAACCCCCGGGCGGTACCCGGGGGTTGTGCGCTGTTTGCTCCGGGGGTCAGTTGAGCTGGAACGTCGCCTCGACCGGGTAGTGGTCGCTCGGGGCGTTGGTGTCGAGCTGGCCGCTGGTCCAGCCGGACTGCGGGTCGAAGTCCACCTTGACGGCGGACATCCCGGCCGGCGTCGGGCGGCCGGGCGCGTTCAGATAGCCGAGATAGTCGAGGTCGTCCCGGTAGTCCTTGGGGAAGGACTCGACGCCGGACATGTACTGGCACCAGGAGGCGACCGGACAGTCCATGGTCCGCAGGGTCTGGTCCGGGTCGGTGGCCGGGGTGCCGAGCACACCGTTCACCGCGCTCTGGGCGTTGGTGTAGTCGCCGCGCGACTGTCCGCCGTAGTACTCCACGTTCATGTCGCCGCCGATCAGCACCGGCGCACTGGAACCGGCGATGCCGTCGGCCCAGGAGCGGATCTCCTTGAGCTGGGCCAGCCGGGTGGACTGCGTGGTGTCGGTGGAGGTGTCGGACTCGTCGGCCTGCAGATGGGTGCCCACCACCCAGCTCTTCACCCCGCCCTTGTCGATCTGGGCCAGCGCGGCGCCCTTGTTGGCGTGGTAGTCCCAGGTGCCGTAGGTGGAGTTGCTGAAGACGTGGGCGTACTGCGCGCTGATCGGGTACTTGGACAGGATCATCGTGCCGCCGTTGATGACGAACAACGAGTTGGAGCAGTCCCCGCTGATGCCCGTCCAGCCGCCCCCGGAGCAGGTCTGCCCGACGACCGGGGTGTGGTACGGGTAGAGGTCGGCGAGCTTGCTGGTGATGTCGGCGGTCGAGGTGTTGTTGAAGTCCTCGTCCAGCACGACCACGTCCGCGCTGTGCTTGCGGATGATCGACTCGATGGTCGGGGTGCGCTGGGCCGCCTTCTCGTGCTGGGTGCTGTCGACGATCGGGGTGCCGAGGTCGACGTTCCACGCGAACACCGAGAGGTCGGTGCTGGTGCCCGCGCTCGCGGCGGGGGCCGTGTAGCCGCTGAGGCCGAGCAGCATGGCTGCCGCTGTGGAGGTGAGGGTGACAGCCGTACGACGCGAGACCATGCGCTCTCCAGGTGACGGTGGGGTAGTGGTCCCGACCCGTGATTGGGTCGAGTCGCGTACATGACAGCGTGACTCTAGGGGCTTGCCGGTACGTCCGAGGGAACATCGATGGATCTGTCCGTGGAGAAAAGGTGTATGGACAAGTTCAGTCCATCGCGAGCGGATCACACCGGCCAGTACGAGCAGCGGCCCACAGCGTGCGCACAGCGTGACCGGAAGCGCTGGTCAGCAGGAGGGAAACGCGCGCGCCGGGGCCGCCCGGGGGGGCGCGGCTAGTGTGGGGGTGTGGGCGGCGATGTGGTGACGCTGTTCCTGTGCGGGGACGTGATGCTCGGGCGCGGCGTCGATCAGATCCTCCCGCATCCCGGAAGTCCGGTGCTGCGCGAGGACTATGTCAGCGACGCCCGGTCGTATGTGGAGTCGGCAGAGGCGGTCAGCGGTCCGATCCCCGCACCGGTCGACCCCGCCTGGCCGTGGGGCGAGGCGCTGCGGGTGCTGGAGCGGGCCGCCCCGGACGCCCGGATCGTGAACCTGGAAACGGCCGTCACACGCAGCGACGCGTTCTGGCCGGGCAAGGCGGTCCACTACCGGATGCACCCGGCCAACCTGCCCGCCGTGACGGTGGCCCGGCCCGACGTGTGCGTGCTCGCCAACAACCATGTGCTGGACTTCGGCAGACCGGGCCTGGTGGAGACACTCGACGTGCTCGCGGGAGCGGGCGTGCGGACCGCCGGCGCGGGACGCGACGCCGACGCGGCCTGCGCGCCGGCGCGGATCCCGCTCGCACCGGGCCGCCGCATCCTGCTCTTCGCGCTCGGGGCGTTGTCCAGCGGCATCCCGCCGGACTGGGCCGCGACGGCCGACCGGCCGGGTGTCGCCTACGTCCGTGAGCTGTCCACCGAGACCGCCGAGGCCGTTCTGCGGCGGATACGGCGGGCGAGGCGGCCGGGCGACATCGTGGTGGCGTCGGTGCACTGGGGTGCCAACTGGGGATATCCCGTCCCGCGCGACCAGAGGCGGTTCGCGCGCGCCCTGGTCGACGGCGGCGTCGACATCGTCCATGGGCACTCCTCGCACCATCCCCGTCCCGTCGAGGTGTACCGGGACCGGCTCATCCTCTACGGCTGCGGCGACTTCATCGACGACTACGAGGGCATCTCGGGCCACGAGGCGTATCGCGACGACCTCCGGCTCGGCTATCTCGTCTCGACGGCGGCGGACACCGGATGCCTCACCGAGATGCGGATGTTCCCGCTCCAGGCCCGCCGGATGCGGCTGGAGACCGCGGTGGAGCAGGACCGCGCCTGGCTGCGGGCGACCCTCGACCGGATCGGCCACGGCGTACGCGTCGGCGTACGCCCCGACGGCATGCTCGGCCTTGTCCGCCACTGAGCCCTGGTCCGCTGCTGCACCGCTGTCCCGCTGCTGAACCCCTGTCCCGCTGCCGAACCCCTGTCCCGCTGCCGAACCTCTGCCCCGCTACTGAGCCGCTGCCGCGTCCAGCCGCTCCTCGCACCATTCCCGCACCGCGCCGGCGACCTGCTCCAGAGCGCCGGGTTCCTCGAAGAGATGGGTGGCTCCCGGGATCACCCGCAGCGAGTGCGGGGCCCGGAGCCGCCGTGCGGCCTCTTCGTTGAGCCGCAGCACCTCGGTGTCCCGGCCGCCGACGACCAGCAGGACGGGCGCGCGTACCGCGTACAGCGCCTCGTCGCCCGCCAGATCGGGCCGCCCGCCCCGGGAGACGACGGTCAGGACCGGGTCGGGGCGGCGGGCGGCGGCCCGGAGCGCGGCGGCGGCGCCGGTACTGGCACCGAAGAGGATGACGGGCAGGGCCCGGGTGCCGGGCCGGGCGCCCAGCCACTCCATGGCCGCCTCCAGGCGACGTCCCAGAAGAGCGATGTCGAAGCGGTGCTCCGCGGTCATGACGTCCCGGCGTTCCTCCTCCTCGGTGAGCAGGTCGATCAGCAAGGTGCCCAGCCCGGCCTCCCGCAGCGCGGCGGCGACGGCCCGGTTGCGCGGACTGTGCCGGGAGCTGCCGCTGCCGTGCGCGAACAGCACCACGGCCCGTGCGGACTCCGGCATCACGAGATCACCTGGAAGCTCGGCACCGTCGGCCGGCACCACCACCGTCTGGGACTTCATGGCCATCATCTTCCCCGAAGGACTCCGAAGACCTCGGTACTCCTGTCGTACCACCTACCACGATTGAAAGCCCAACAAGACATCGCAACCCGGCCGCGCGCACGATGGCTGCAGGCTGTCCCGGAGTTTTCCGTGCTTGAGATGGAGGGACGAGCGATGACGACTGCGAAGGACATCATGCATCGGGGTGCCCAGTGGATATCCCGGAACGAGACATTGGACCGCGCCGCGCAGCTGATGCGCGACCACGGCGTGGGCGCACTCCCGGTCGCCGACCCGGACAACGGCGACCGGATGTGCGGCATCATCACCGACCGCGACATCGTGCTGAAGTGTGTCGCCTTCGGCCATGACCCCGCGCAGATGACCTGCGGCGACCTGTGCGAGGGCACCCCGCGCTGGATCGACGCCGGCTCGGACATCTCCGATGCGCTCAGGGAGATGGAGGGCCACCAGATCAAGCGGCTCCCGGTGGTCGAGGACAAGCGCATGATCGGAATGATCAGCGAGACCGACATCGCCCGGCACCTCGGCGACGACCAGCTGGCGGAGTTCGTCCAGCGCGTGTACGCGGCCTGATCCCGTACGCGATCAGGAGCCGTCCTTGGAATCTGTCGCCGTCTTCGAGTAGGCGTCGTGCCACGCGGCCTTCGCCCCGGAGTCGCCGATCCGGTAGACGTCGACCACCGCACCGGCCGCGACGGCCAGGGAGAGCACGCCGACGACGATCCGTACCGGCAGGGCGGACCAGCGCAGGCCGCCGCCCTGCCCCGATTCCGCTTCCGCCGGAGTACGCCGGGCCGCCCACCACACGAGCGCGGCCAGCACGAACAGGCCCAGGGCCCACGGCAGCAGACCGTCGCCCAGCTCGGTGTGCCGGCGGACCAGGGGGTCGTCGTCCACATGCCGTTCGAGCCATTCACCGGCGTTCGTGGTCAGCGGCACGCTCGCCAGGGCGACGAGAGCCAGCAGCGGCAGCAGCAGACCCAGCCGCTGGGCGGCGCGCGGCCACAGTGCGGCCGTCACCAGGGCCAGCGCGGTCAGGGGTATCAGTACGACGACCACGTGGACCAGCAGGACGTGGGCGGGCAGGCCATTGATCAGAGTCATCCGGGCGCTCCTGAAGGGGGACGGGGCCGCGCCAGCCTGCCATGGCAAACTCTCAGTCGGCTCTCAGCCGCCCCACCACGCTCAGGAGGTCACTGCCGCCCGCACCAGTGACCGTGGGCTCTGCCGAAGACCTGAGTGGGTGCCGGGGGAGCGGGGGACTTTCGCAACACGCCCTAGCCGGCCGGCCGGCCCAGGACACGGCGGGCCGCCTCGGCCTCGGCCGCCGGGGGAGACAGCTCGTCGAGGGTGTCGAGCTCGTCATCCACTTCCAGTTCCCGCTCCCAGGCCGCCGCGAGCCGCTCCTGCTCCTGACGCGGCTTGGCGCCTACGGCCTCCCGGTGGTCCGGGTCCAGGGCCGCCATGAATCGTCCGACCGGGTCCGTCGCCATGCCGTGCTCCTTGTCGTGGGAACGGTGCGCCGCCCGCCGGCCGACCAGGGCCGGACAGGCCCGCGCCGACGGAGGGACACCATCTGAAAACATCCTGATGGCCTCGCGGCTCACCCCGCAATCGGGGCGGCGGCCGCGGCGGTGCCCGGCCGGATCACGGCGTCCCTGGGTTTCGCGTCAACTCCGCCCGCAGGCCGGCCACTTGCATGTGAGGAGCGTGTTCCCGTCGAGTCCCGTGCGTCTTACACCAGGCCCCCGGCGGCGGCGAGGAGCAGCGCGGTGAGTGCGGTGAGGGTGGTGCCCTGCCGGCCGAGGGCGTCGAGGAGGGGTGCGGCGACAGCGGTGCCGATCGCGCCGACGGTGAAGTACAGCACGAGGCAGACGCTGCTGAGGCTGCCGGACGGGCGGGGGCGAGGGCGATGATCCGGCTCTGGTTAGCGGCCTGGGCGGCGAAGCAGCCGGCGTCGAAGAGGGCGAGCCCGAGGCCGGTGACGAGCGGGCTGCCGAGGCCGAGGGCGAGCAGCGCCGTGCCGGCCGCGGTGGCGAGCACGCAGCCGGTGGTCACCGTGGCCGGTGTGTGCCGGTCGGTGAGGCGTCCGGTCAGCGGGAACGCCGCGAAGCCGAGCAGTCCGGCCAGGCTGTACAGGCCGATGGCGCTCGGCCCGAGCGAAAGGGGCGGCTGGGCCGGGGCGAGGACGAGAGCGACCCGGATGACATTGCAGGCGAAGTACCACAGCCCGCCCACGGCCACCGCGCGGCGCAGCTCGGGGAACCGGCGCGGCAACGGAGGGAGCGCGGCGAAGGCGAGGAGCATCCGCCGCCGGCCGAGGAGGTCGGAGAGGGTCCCGCCCGTCAGACGGCTGAGCAGGATGCCGGCCGACATGCCGGCGGCCATCGTGGCGACGCCCGTCCCCCGGCGCCCTGCCGGGGTGTGGCGGCCGGCAGCACGGTCGCGCCGGACGTGGCCGCGGCGAGCGTGAGGGCGCCGGCCAGGACGGTGAGCCGAACGCCGACCAGGCGGTGGGGCGCGAGCTGGTCGGTGAGCGGCAGCAGCAGCGCGAAGCCGGTCATGCGGCCGGCGAGCGCGGCGGTCGGCACGAGGCCGATCACGGCGAGCGGGACGCCCAAGTCGGCGGCCGCCGTGGTGAGTTCGGGTTGGAGTGCGTAGTTGTTCGCGATCGCCGTGCCGGCTATGGGGGCCAGGAGAAGCGTGCCGCCGCGGGGGAGCGGCCGGGTCACGGCGTGGTGCCGCGGGTGAGGATGACGGCGTAACGGCACTCGGCGTCGGCGGTGTTGGCGAGGACGCGCTCGGCGGGCTCGCCCAGCTCGATGGTGTCGCCCGCGTCCAGTTCATGGACCGTGTCACCGTCCTGGAAGGTGAGCCGTCCGTCGAGGACCCAGACGACCTGCCGTACGAAGGCGAAGGCGGCGGCCGGATACGGCACGCGGGCGCCGGCGGGCAGACGGATCTCGGCGATCTCCGCGGGAAAGTGCGGGCCGGTGATCTGCCGACGCCGGTAGCCGGTCGCCGGGTCGCGCCACTCGGCCGTGTCCGTCCCGCGGCGCACACCCGCCGTGTCCTCGGCGTCGTCCCGTGTCCCCTCGGCGAGGGCGAGCAGGGAGGCGACGCCCAGCTGGAACGCCGCGGACAGCTTGCCGAGGACGACGGCCGTGGGGTTGCTCTCCCCGCGCTCGATCCGGCTGATCATGGCCTGGGACACGCCGGACGCGTCGGCGAGCTGGGCAAGGGTCCACCGGCGGCGTTCCCGCTCGGTGCGGACACGTGCGGCGATCCGCTCCACCAGGGGATCTACTATATTGGACATGTCATCAATATACGCAAGAGGCCCGGCGGTCGTGGCCGTCCGTCCCGCCCGGCCCGAGGACGTGGCGGCCGTCCGCGCGATCCGCAACCACGCCGTCGAACACTCGACGGCCCTGTGGACCGAGACCCCGCAGACCCCCGCCGAAGCCGTCACCTGGCTGGCCGCCCACCTGGAGCGCGGCTCGGCGTTCGTGGCCGAGACCGGCGGCGAGGTGGCCGGGTTCGCGGTCTACGGCCCATGGCGGGACCTCGCCGGATACCGGCACACGGTGGAGAACTCGGTCTACGTCCGTGCCGACCGGCACGGCCTCGGCATCGGATCCGCGCTGCTGGCCACCCTCGTCACCGCCGCCCGCGAGGCCGGGCACCACGTCATGATCGCCGGCATCGAGGCCGGGAACACGGCCTCGATCCGGCTGCACGAACGATGCGGCTTCCAGAACGTCTGCACGGTGGCCGAGGTCGGCACCAAGTTCGGCCGCTGGCTCGACCTGACCCTCATGCGCCTGCCCCTGACCTGAGGCGTCAGCCCGCCCGGGGGTCGTCCGGGTGCCGCCCGTAGCGCGCGGCGATCCAGCGGCGTACGACCGTCACGGGCACATGCCCGTCGGCCGCGATCACCTGCTCGGGTACGCCGTTGAGCCAGGCGGTGAGCGCGGCCCGGCGCAGACACGCCGAGCGGACGGCGAGCCCGGCCCGCAGGGCGCTCGCGGAGCCGGCGGTGAGCCGCGGAGCGTCCGCCGCAAGTTGCCGGGCTGCCTGGCGCACGGCGTCGCGGGCGGCCAGGCGCGCGGCGCGCCGGCCGGTACGGCGCCCGGCGCTGTCGTTCGCCGTGGTGTCGAGGTCGTTCATGCCACCGCCTCCCGCTCCGTGTCGAAGGATGTGTCGTCCAGGTGCCAGTGCAGGTCGCGCACGCCCGGTTCCAGGGAGAGACGGGCGATGAGCTGCTCCAGGGCGCGGGCGGGGTCGCCGTTCAGGGCCACCGCGGCCCGCAGGCTGGTGCTCCCCTCCTCGTCGCGCCGCACCCTGAGCCCGGTGGGCGCGAGCCCGTCACCGGCGAGTGCCTGCGACAGCAGCGCCCGGACATGTGTCTCGGCGGCGCGCTCGCAGATGAGGTGGACGGTGGCCCGTACGCCCTCGTTGTCGGGGTCGCGCTGCGGAACGCGGTCGATGAGCCGGCCCGCGGGGCGCAGCACCATGTGTACGGCGAGGACGGTGGCCGTTCCGATGAGGCACAGCGCGAGGCGGCCGGAGGCGGCGAGGACGCCGACCGCCGCCGAACACCACAGGGTGGCGGCGGTGTTGAGGCCGCGCACGCCGCCGCCCTCGCGCAGAATGACGCCGCCGCCGAGGAATCCGATGCCGGAGACGACGTAGGAGGCGACCCGGGTGGGGCTGCCGGTGTCGCCGACGGCCTCGCTGTAGAGGACGAAGAGCGTGGCGCCGACGGCCACCAGGGCGTTGGTGCGCAGTCCGGCCATGCGGGCACGCCACTGCCGCTCGACGCCGATCAGGGCGCCGCAGGTCACGCCGACGGCGAGCCGGAGTGCGAAGTCGAAGGTGGTCAGGTTCGCCATGGGAACCTCCCCTCGCCCCGCCGGAGCGGGACAGGTCGAGGGCATGGCGGCCGCCTGGTCGGCTGTGGAGCCGGGGGTTACCGGATGCCCGAGGAGTGGGGGGACACGGGGATGTGGGGCCGGTGACGGCCCGGACTACTGCTGCGATCCATGTCGCTCACCTCCTCCTCGACGGGCTTCCCTCTATATTTGCACATCTACGCAACTAGCGCGCCCCGAGATGGCGTGTGCATCACCGGCTACCATACTTGCATGGAAGCGCAAGTAGCGTCATGGGACGAGGAGCGGGCCGAGCGGTCGGTGGCGGTGCTCAAGGCGGTCGCGGACCCGTCGCGCTACCGCCTGCTGTGGGCGCTGAGCGAGCGGGAGCTGCCGGTCAGCCGCCTTGCCGAGCTGATCGAGGCACATGTCGCGGCCACCTCCCAGCATCTGTCGAAACTGCGCGCGGCCGGACTGGTCACCTCCCGGCGGGAGGGCACCCGCATCTTCTACCGGGCCGCCGGCCCGCAGGTGCGGGCGCTGCTGGAGAGCGCGGTGCTGGCCACGGACGCGGTGCCGGCCCCGGGGCACCCGGAGGCGGCGCAGGCCGTGGAGGCGGCCGCCGCGCGGCGGCAGAGCGCTCCCGCCCGGGTCGCCAGGGCCCGGCGGCCGGCCGCGGAGCACTGACGCCGCCTCAGTCGCGCGCCGCGGCGGTGGCGGCCAGACGGGTGTCGTCGCTCTCGTCGAGGTGGTACTCCTGCGGCTCGGCGTCGTAGGAGTACAGCTCGGCATAGCGGCCCCAGTCGGTGGCCGTCTCCAGCTGGCGGGTGACCTGCTCGGCCGTGAAGTGATGGGCCAGCAGATCGCGGAAGAACCCGGCGCGCAGTGTGCCGTCGGAGTTGTTCCTGAGGCTCTTTGTGATCAGCGTGACCAGCGGGGCGCGCTGGACCGCCTCGGCGAAGATCTTCTTCGACTCCTGCACATCGGCGTCCGCGAAGGCCGTACCGGTGTCGGTCAGCAGCAGGTCGTCCCCGCTGAGCGTGGTGAAGCCGAGCAGGTCGAGGGCGTCGACCTGGGGGAGCAGATCGTCGACCTCCAGGCCGAGTTCGTCGGCGAGGTCGGCCAGGTCGCACCGGCCGCCGCGGACGAGCACCATCTCGGCGAGCCCGGACAGTCCGTCCACGCTGGCCGGGGGCAGCGGGGTGTTCGCCGGGGTGCGCTTCTCCAGCTCGACCGCCTCGTGCCGGCCGGGGACCCGACCCTCCTTCTGGCGGCCCGTCATGGTGCGGTAGACGCGGTCGATCAGATCCTCGAAGGCGTCGGAGTCACGGTCGCGAGGGCGCTCCAGGCCGACCTCGAATACCTCGCGGATCGTGCCGTAGGGGCGGGCGCCCAGGACGACGATCCGGTCGGCCATCAGCACGGCCTCCTCGATGTTGTGGGTGACCAGGACGATGGCGCGGGTGGGGAACTGGCCGGACTCCCACAGCTCCATCAGCTCGCCGCGCAGATTCTCGGCGGTCAGGACGTCGAGGGCGGAGAACGGCTCGTCCATCATCAGGACATCCGGCTCCACGACAAGGGCGCGGGCGAAGCCGACGCGCTGGCGCATACCGCCGGACAGCTCCTTGGGATAGGCCGACTCGAAGCCGTCCAGGCCGATCAGATCGATGGCCTGCCGGGCGGCGTCCGCGCGCTCGGCGGCCGGAACTCCCTTGGCCTCCAGGCCCAGTTCGACGTTCTGCTGCACGGTCAGCCAGGGCAGCAGCGCGAACGTCTGGAACACCATGGCCGTACCCGGGTTGGCACCGGTGAGCGGGGTGCCCTTGTAGGCGACGGTGCCCGAACTTGCGGGCACCAGCCCGGCCAGGCAGCGCAGCAGGGTGGACTTGCCCGAGCCGGACTTGCCGAGCAGGGCGACGACCTCACCGGCGCGGACCTGTAGATCGATGCCGGACAGGACCGGCAGTTCGCCGTCGGCGCCGGCGTACGACTTGGTCAGGCCGACGCTCTCCAGCAGCAGCTCGCCGTCGGCCGGCCGGCGGGGCCGGTCGGCGGTCAGATGGGCGAGGCCGGCGTGGGCCTGGCGGTCGGCGCGCAGCCGGCGCAGGGCGTTCAGCACCATGACGTGCTCCAAATACGTGTCGGAAAAAGGAAGTTCAGAGGGAGTAGCGGGTCTCGGCCAGCCGGTACAGGCGGCGCCACAGCAGGCGGTTGAGCCCGACGACGTAGAGGCTCATCACCGCGACCCCGGCGATCAGATGCGGATAGTCGCCGCTCTCGGTGGCCTTCGCGATGTACGCGCCGAGGCCGGTGGCGGTGAGGGTGGTGCCGCCGAAGGTGACGACCTCGGAGACGATCGAGGCGTTCCAGGCGCCGCCGGAGGCAGTGATCCCGCCGGTCACGTACGACGGGAAGATCCCCGGGATGATGAGCCGCCGCCACCGCTGCCGGCCGCGCACGCCGAGGTCGTCCATGGCCTCGCGCAGATCGCTCGGGATGGCCATGGCGCCGGCGATGGTGTTGAACAGGATGTACCACTGGGCACCGAGCGCCATCAGCAGCGTGCCGCCGATGTTGATGGACAGCCCGGTCCGCAGGAAGAACCACACCGCCAGCGGGAAGAGGAAGTTGGCCGGGAACGACGCCAGGACCTGGACGACCGGCTGGGCGATCCGGGTGAGCCGCGGCGAGAAGCCGATCCGCACGCCGATCGGCACCCAGACCACGGTGGCCAGCGCGACCAGGACCACCACCCGGGCGAGGGTGGCGAGGCCGAGCAGCAGCGGCTCGCCGAAGACGCCGAGCCCGGTGCGGTCGTGGAGATAGTGCCCGAGGTCGAACAGGCCCCACAGGATCAGCCCGCCGGTGACGACGGTGAAGACGATGTCGCCGGTGCGCCGGCGCACGGGGTCCACGACGAGCGGGCGGTCGTCGCGGCCGAAGACCCGGCCGGCCGTGCTCAGCGCATGCCCCACCGGGCGCAGCACCCGGCCGAGCAGGCGCGGCCAGTGCGAGCGGCGCAGGAAGTCCAGGACGACGGACCGCTGTACCTCGCTCGCCTCGGACTGCTCGTTCTTGAACTTCTCCGCCCACGCGGTCAGCGGCCGCCAGAACAGGAAGTTCACACCGATCACCATCACGGCCATGGTGAGGATGGCCCAGCCGACCTTGCCCAGATCGCCGTCGGCGATCGCGGCACCGGCGTAGGAGCCGACTCCGGGCAGCGCGTACCGCTGGTTGTCGACGCTGATGGCCTCCGAGGCCACCAGGAAGAACCAGCCGCCGCCGAAGCTCATCATGCCGTTCCAGACCAGCCCGATCATTCCGGCCGGCAGCTCCACCTTCCAGAACCGCATCCAGCGGGTGAAGCCGAACGACCGTGACAGCTCGTCGAGTTCACGAGGCAGGGAGGTGAGGGAGTAGTAGAACCCGAACGTCATGTTCCACGCCTGCGAGGTGAAGATCGCGAAGATCGACGCGCACTCCAGGCCCAGCATCGAGCCGGGGAACAGGGCGATGAACCCGGTCACCGCGACCGTCAGGAAGCCCAGCACCGGTACCGACTGCAGGATGTCCAGGGCCGGGACGAGGATCCGCTCCAGCCGCCTGCTCCTGGCGGCCGCGTAGGCGTAACCGAAGGTGAACGCGATCGACAGCGCCAGCGCGGCGAACATCCGCAACAGCGAGCGCGCCGCGTCGTACGGCAGTTGCGTGGGATCGGTGTCGACCCGGACGTTCTGGTGGGTGTTGAAGGCGACGGTGGTGCCGTGCCCGACGCGCAGCACCCCATAGAGGATCACCAGGACCGCGGCGGCCACCGCCGCGTCCACCCAGGAGAACCGGGACAGGCGTCCGGGCAGCCTCGCCACCAGCGGTGTGCGCTCCACCGTCTTGGCGGGCTTGTTGTCCGTACGGATCGACATCACGAAGACCTCCGCCCCCACTCTGGGCACGCCGGCCTGCCCGGCCGCGGCCGACGCACCGGCGGCAGGACAGGGGGCACCCAGGCAGCATGGGAAAAACAGGTAAGTAGGAAGGGCCCGCCCGGAGGGTCACGGCAGCCTCGTCGAGCCGAGGTCCGATGCCGCGCCCGGCGCGGGACGCCGAGCCCACAAGGCCCGGCCGGTCAAAGCCAGCGCATGCCCTGGAGGCAGCGCGGACTGGGAGGGTCTGCACCCATGGCTGCCTCCGTTCCGTGATGCGGCTCCGCCCCGAGCACGCGCGACGCGCACAGGACCCGACTCCAAGAGTGTGCCCCTTGTTGCGTCGATACGCAAATAGTCCGCTCGGCCGCCGTGCTGTCAGGGGGCGGTTTCGGTGCTCCGGAGGCCGCGGAACACGGTGGGCGTCGTCCAGCCGCGCAGCGCGGCCTGGAACGTCGGCCGGAACGCGGCCTCGGCCGTGCGGGCGTCGAGGGCTCCGGCCAGTTCGAGCGTCACCAGCCCGTGCAGGGTCACCCAGAGCGAGAGGGCGATCGACGTCGCCTCGCCGGCGAGGACGGCCCCGCTCACACCCCGTTCGATCGCGGCGACGAGCGGACCGATCGGGTCACGGCCGCCGACCGCGCCCGTCGGCTCGAAGGACTGCACCCCGCCGAACAGCACGGTGTACAGGTGGCGGTGTCCGCACCCCCAGCGCCGGTAGGCGACGGCCAGGGCGTGGATGTCGGCGAGGGGATCCTCGGAGGCCGGCACCGCCGACACGTCCTGGAACAGGCCCTCGACGGCTCTGTCGCGCACCGCCCGGATCAGTCCGTCCTTGCCGCCGAACAGGGAGTACACCGCCGTCGTCGACGCCCCGGCGGCAGCGGCCAGGGCGCGCAGGGTGACCGACTCCTGCGGGCGGGTGGCGAGCATCTCGGTCGCGCACACCACCAGCCGCTCTTTGACGGTCTCGTCGTTCGTTCTGGGCCTGCCCATGACGAGAAGCCTACCGTCTTTGGTAACGTCGTTTTGAAACGCCGTTCCGAAACGGTGTTCTGAAACCGGGGAGGTTCGCTGTGCCCACATTCGCCATACGCCTGATCCGCTTCGTCGGGCGCCTGCTGCTGGCGCTGACCGCCGTCGCGGCGGCGGCCGTGGTGTTCCTGCTGCTGATCGTCGTCACGGACGGAGCCGCGTCGGGGCTCGCCGCATGGCTGACGACGGTGGCGGTCGCCGCCGGCGCCGCACTGTGGCTCGGCCGGCGGCGCACCGGCGCGGCGCGGCTCGTGCCGTTCCTGCCCGTGGTCGTCGCGGCGGCGCTGACGGCCTCGGTCTGCGTCCCGACCGTCCCCACGGACCGGCGCCAGCCGCCCGCCCTGCCGTTCGTGGCCACCCAGCACTGGAGCCTGGCCACCGGCAGCAGGGTCGCGGTGTACCACTACCCGCCGACGGCATCCGCGACCCGGCATCCCGTCCCGCTCGTGTACCTCAACGGCGGACCGGTGCGCGGCATCTCGCTGCTCGACCACCGCTTCCTGCGGCTCCTGGCACACCAGGGCTACGACGTCTACACGTACGAACAGGCCGGCGGCGGCCGCAGCGACCTGCTCCCCATGGACCAGTACACGATCTCTCGGTCGGTCCGTGACCTCGCCGCATTCATCCACCGCCTGGGCCCGGGCAAGGCCGACGTCCTCGGCTTCTCGTCGGGCGCGGTGGTGCTCACCCGGGCCCTGGCCGACCCTTCCGCCGCCGCGCGGGTGCACCGTGCGGTCATCGCCGAACCCGGCCCGATGGACGGCCCCACGACGCGGATCGCCGGGCAGCGGGGGCGTCCGTCCGCGCGCGGCCTCGCCCCGGCCATGACCGGACCGCGCTCGACCCATGTCCCCCGCTACGCCGTGGCGTTCGGGCTCATGCGCCTCGGCCTGCTCACCCCCGGCACCGGACTGATCGGACAGGCCGAGGGCGACAACGCTTTCACCGCCGCCGACCTCGGCAGCGACACCGCGTCCGCCTACTGCGCGCGCGACGCGCACCGCATCCCCCGCGAGGACTCGGCACGGAACTTCTCCTTCAGCGCGGCGGCCAGCCTGCGTATCCAGCAGACGGTGAAGGACACGCCCTCTCTCGCGCCGCGCCTCGGGCGTTCGAGGACGCCCGCCATGCTGATGATGGCCGAGTGCTCCTCGCAGGTCCGTCAATGGGAGACCGCCGTCCTCGCCGCCGACCCCGCCGTCGAGCGCACGCAGTACATGCCCGGAGTCGGGCATCACCTGTGGAACGGCCTGGACGACAACGACGACCGGGCCGCCGCCGTCATCACCGCGTTCCTCCAGGCCAAGCCGGCCCCCTTGCCGAACTACCCGACCCGCGACGACATCCCCGTCTTCCTGCGCGCCCGCAAGTGACGCTCGGCCGGGCACTCATCGTGGCCCCCGGCCGTGGATCACAGGAAGCTGACTCCCTGGGCGAGGGAGAGTTCGGTGGCGTAGCTGACGGTGTTGGTGGCCGAGCGCATATAGGCCTTCCAGGCGTCGGAGCCGGACTCGCGGCCGCCGCCGGTGTCCTTCTCGCCTCCGAAGGCACCGCCGATCTCGGCCCCGGACGTGCCGATGTTGACGTTGGCGATCCCGCAGTCGGAGCCCTCGGCGGACAGGAAGATCTCGGCCTCCCGCTGGTCGCGGGTGAAGATGCTGGACGACAGGCCCTGAGGGACGCCGTTGTGCAGGGCGATCGCCTCGTCGAGGGTGTCGTAGGTGAGGACGTACAGGATCGGCGCGAAGGTCTCCTCCCGTACGACGTCGCTCTGTTCCGCGACGCGGACGAGGACCGGTTCGATGTAGGCGGCCGCGGGCGCCGCCCCGGCCAGGCGCCGGTTGCCGCCGGCGAGGATCTCGCCGCCCTCGGCCTGGACGCGGGTCACCGCCTCGTGCATGGCGTCGAGCGCCGCCGCGGAGATCAGCGGGCCGACGAGCGTCGTGTCGTCGAACGGGTCGCCGACGGGGAGCTTGGCGTAGGCAGCGGCCAGCCGCTCGATGAGCGTGTCGGCGATGTCGCGGTGGACGATGAGGCGGCGCAGCGTCGTACAGCGCTGGCCCGCGGTGCCGGCCGCGGCGAAGACGATGGCCGGGACGGCGAGGTCCAGGTCGGCGGACGGGGCGACGATCGCGGCGTTGTTGCCGCCGAGTTCCAGCAGGCTGCGGCCGAAGCGGGCGGCGACGCGCGGGCCGACCGCACGGCCCATGCGGGTCGAGCCGGTGGCGCTGACGAGGGCGATGCGCGGATCGTCGACGAGCCGCTCACCGACCGCCCGGTCGCCGAGGAGCAGCCGGTGCACCTCGCTTGGCGCGCCGGCCTCCTCGGCGGCGCGGGCGAGCAGCCGGTCACAGGCCAGCGAGGTCAGCGGCGTCAGCTCCGAGGGCTTCCAGACCACGGTGTCGCCGCAGACCAGCGCGACGGCGGTGTTCCAGGACCAGACGGCGGCGGGGAAGTTGAAGGCGGAGATGACGCCGACCACGCCGAGCGGATGCCAGGTCTCGGCCAGGCGGTGGCCGGGCCGCTCGGAGGCGATCGTACGGCCGTACAGCTGCCGGGACAGACCGACCGCGAAGTCGCAGATGTCGATCATCTCCTGGACCTCGCCGAGCGCCTCGGAGCGGATCTTGCCCGCCTCGATGGTCACGAGGTCGGCGAGGTCGCTCTTGTGCTCGCGCAGCAACTCGCCCAGGCGGCGCA
This sequence comes from Streptomyces alanosinicus, assembly GCF_014650595.1. Classification (GTDB taxonomy): domain Bacteria; phylum Actinomycetota; class Actinomycetes; order Streptomycetales; family Streptomycetaceae; genus Streptomyces; species Streptomyces alanosinicus. The sequence continues at coordinate 81,715 of NZ_BMVG01000008.1, read as the reverse complement.
CGAGTTCACCGCGGCGCGGGGCGGGCGTGGTGCGCCAGGTCAGGAACGCGGCACGGGCGGCGGCGATCGCCGCGTCGGCGTCGGCGTCCGTGGCGGCCGCCAGCACGAAGAGGTGCTCGCCGGTGAGGGGTGTACGGGCGGGCAGGTCGTCGCCCTCGGGCAGGGTGACGCCGATGGAGTGCAGGGACGTGACGGCGCGGGCGCGCAGCTCGTCGGTGGTGGGCGGTGCGGTGCTGGTCATGGCGGTCCTCGGGAGGGGGGGAGGGGTCAGCGGAGCGGGCCGGTCGGATCGAGTGCGCGGGCGACCTCGTCGAGGGAGCGGCGCTGCTGCCGTTCGTAGAGGTCGAAGGGGTCCAGGACCTCGTGGCCGATGGCGTCGGAGAGCCAGGCGGCGTCGTACGCGGTGCCCTGCCGGTCGTTGTCGCGGGTGCCCTCGCCGCCGAGGTTGGACTGGAAGATGCCGGCGGCGGAGCGGGGCAGGAAGTCCTCGTAGACGATGGGCTCGGCGCGCACCCAGCCCTGCCGGAGCAGTTCGCCGGGGCCGGTGGGCGGCCGGCTGCCGTCGCGCGGCCGGTCGGGGCGGGGCCGGTAGGTGAAGTAGGCCAGTCCCGCGGCGGCGAGGTCCCGCTCGCTGCCGGGCATGTGCCGCTCCCACACGGCGCGCGCGATGTCACCGCGGGCTTCCGTGGGGTTCTGGGCGGCCCGTTCGTCGACGCGGGCGAGGAGTTCGTCGTACAGGGCGCGGCCCCGGCGGGTGAGGGCGATGCCCCGGGCCTCGACCTCGCCGAAGCGGACCCGCAGCGCGCCGGTGACGACGTCGCCGTCCGGGGTGCGCATGGCGCGGGGTTCGGCCAGGGCCCGGAAGGAGGTCTGGCGCAGCAGGACGTCGGGGCCCCGCCAGGCCGGCGGGCCCTGGACGGTGTCGATCATCTCGATGCCGCGCTCGGTCATCCGGCGGTACAGCTCGTCGATGTCGAGGACGCGCGGGGTGAGGTGGTTGATGTGTGTGCTGCGTACGCCGCCGATGTCCGCGGCGACGGCGGAGACCCGCTCCAGGGTCTCGTACCAGGCCCGGTCGACCGGCTCGGCGGACAGCTCGAAGGCCGCCACGGCGAGCCGCAGGAACCGTTCGGCCTCCTCCTCGGGCAGTTCCCGCTCGGCGGCGGCACGGTCGGCCAGTTCGAGCAGCTCGGGCGGGAAGAGTGCGCGGGCGGCGAGGAAGGCCTCCAGGCGCGAGCGCAGACCGGCGTCGAAGAAGCGGGGGTCGTCCGGGGTGAGCAGGGAGGTGAACACCCGGAAGGGGTTGCGGGCCAGTTCCTCGCCGTCGACCGGCCGGAAGGCCGTGGAGACGACGGGGACGGCGCTGGCGGCGGCCTCCCGCAGGTCGTAGAAGCCGACCGGACGCATGCCGAGAGCGCCGAAGATCCGGGCGACCTGCCGCAGTTCCCGTGGTGTGCCGACGCGGATGGCCCCGTGCCGCTCGGCGGTGACCCGGCCGATGGACCCCAGGCGTTCGGCTGCGGCTCCCCGGGCGCGCAGGACGTCCTCGTTGACCTCCCGTGAGACGTCGACGAGCGTGGTGTAGGCGGGCACCTCCCGCCCGTACATCCGCGACAGCCGCTCCGCGAACGCGGCCCGCAGTCGCCACTGGCTGATCGTCGGCATGGTTCGGCCTCTCGGTCGGGGTCACATCACCTGGGCATCGGGGCTCGGGGGTCACACCACGTGGGCTTCGGGGCGGGTCTCGGCGCCGTGGTGGAACCGGTCGGCGCTGAGCGGGGCGATGTCGGTGAACGGCTCCCGCTCCAGGCAGAGATCGCGTACGACCTCGCCGACCGCGGGTGCCTGGAGGAAGCCGTGCCCGGAGAATCCGGTGGCGTACAGAAAGCCGGGCACTGCGCCGGAGCGGCCGATCAGGGCGTTGTGGTCGGGGGTGACCTCGTACAGGCCCGCCCATCCGCCGGCGGTCTCCATGCCGGCCAGGGCCGGGGCGCGGCGCCGGGCGACGGCGCGGAACAGCTCCAGCCACTGAGGGGTCCAGGTGGTGTCGAAGCCGTCCTCCTGGCCGGGGTCGGCCAGTCCGAACAGCAAGCCGTCGTCGCTGTTGTGGAAGTAGGCGGTCGAGGAGAAGTCGATGGTGAACGGGATCCGCGGGGCGGGCGGCGGGAGCGGCACGGTGAACGCCAGCTGCCGTTTCACGGGGCGGACGGGCAGGTCGACCCCGGCCATGGCGCCGATCCGCGCCGACCAGGCCCCCGCCGTGCAGATCACGGTGGGGCATGCGATGCGGCCGTGGCTGGTGTGCACACCGGTGACGCGGTCTCCGGCCGTGTCGATGCCCAGGACCTCGGTGCGGGTGACGAGGGTGACACCACGGCGCGCGGCGGCGCGGGCGTACCCCTGGACGACCAGGGCGGGGCGGGCATGACCGTCGGCGGGGGAGTAGGCGGCCGCCACCAGGCCGTCGGTGGCGAGGTAGGGACACAGGCGCCCGGCCTCGGCGGGGCTGATCATGCGGCTCGGCACATCGAGGCTGTTCTGGAGCTCGACCCCGGCCTCGAAGGCGCGCGCCTGCCGATCGCTGTCGAGCAGGAAGAGATAGCCGACCGTGTCGAGCCGGATGCCGGCACCGGGCCGCCGGGGGAACTCCTCGTAGGCGCGCAGGCTGCGGCTGCCCAGTTCGATGTTGAGCGGATCGGAGAACTGGGCGCGGACGCCGCCGATCGGCTTGCCCGAACTGCCGCAGCCGAGGTCACCGCGCTCGACGACCACGACGTCCGGCACGCCGGCCTCGGCGAGGTGGAACGCGGTGCTCACACCCATGACACCGCCACCGACGATCACGACGTCGGCGCGGGCCGGAACAGTACGGAAGGCCGAGGAGGACAACGGGCCACTCCCTTCCAGGAGCCACCCCGCCGGGGACCGGACCGGGCGGCGGGACTGTCGGTGACAGAGTGGTGCCGATCAGCGCTCTCCGCGTCATCGTGCAGCAAGCCGACCGTTGACGTCCATCAACGATCCATGCCGTTGATCTTTGAGGGTCGCTATATGGACTGGACGAGTGCGCAGCTGCGTTCACTGGTGGAACTGACCAGGCGCGGCACCATCACCGCCGTCGCCGAGGCCCTGGGCTACACGCCCGGCGGAGTGTCCCAGCAGATCGCCGCACTGGAGAGGGCCACCGGCTGGCAACTGCTGCGGCGGGTGGGGCGCCGCGTCGAACTCACCGACGCCGGGGCCACGCTGGCCCGGCACGCCGAGCGCATCCTCACGACCGAGGCCGAGGCCGTGGAGGCGCTGGAACGCACCCGCAACGAGATATCCGGAACGCTGCGCGTCGGGCTGTTCGCCACGGCCGCCGCCGAGATCCTGCCGCCGGCCCTGCGCCAGGTGCGCGAGCGGCACCCCGGGATGACCGTGCGCAGCCGGGACATGGACGTGGACGAGGTCTACGACGCGGTCGCCGGCGGCACCGTCGACCTGGCCCTCGGCCTGGACTATCCGGATGTGCCGATCCCACGGGATCCGTCCCTGCGGGTGCGGGAGCTGTCCAGGGAGCGCTTCTCGCTCGCGGTGCCCGCGGGGGCCATGCCCGGCCGGCGGACGGTGTCGCTCGCCGACGCCGGGCAACTGGGCTGGATCCTGCCGTCGGCCGGCAGCTACTACGGCCGCGCCGTGCTCACGGTCTGCCGCCGGGCCGGATTCGAGCCGCAGGCGCTGCACGAGGTGACGGACACGGCCGCCACCCTGGCCCTGATCGAGGCCGGTGTCGGGGTCGGCGTGGTGACCGATCTGATGCTCCGGCTGCGCCCGTCCTGCCTCGATGTGCTGGATCTGCGGGAGACGATGGAGCGTCATATCGTCGTGGTCTGCCGCTCCTTCGCCGAGCACCGTCCGACGATTGCGGCCCTCGTCGAGGTGCTGGCCCGCACCGCACACCCGGGCCGGCCACCGTCACGTACGGCGGCCGGGCCGTTGAACCCCCCGACGTAGGTCTCTTTCGGCGACGGCCCGCTCTGCGCGTCGGGTCGCCGGGAATGTGCTGGAGTCGGTGCTGCGCCCACTTCCCGAGCCGCGGTCGCGCTCCTCACTAGAATTCCCGTGACGGCGCCACCGCCGAGCAGGCGGTTCCCGGTGCCGATGGCCGGACGAGGAGGACCGCAATCATGCGTGAGCTGGCGGAGACGGCACGGCGGTGGGTGGCCCAGGGGCGTACGGGCGTACTCGCCCGCCCCCTCACCGAGCAGGGCTTCGGCCCCCGGCACCCGGCCGACGCGGTCCTGATCGACCAGGACGGACAGTGCCACGGCACCCTGTACCGCGGTGTGTTCGACGCCTACCTGGCCGCGGAGGCCGCCGCGCTGCCGGCCGGCCACACCGCGTGTGTCCGTGCGGTGTCCGTCCACGGCGACGAGGTGAGGCGGGCGGGCATGACCTGCGGCGGTGAGGCCGAGGTGCTGCTGCAGTCCCTGCACACCGTGCCCGCCCGCTGGTGGGACCTGCTCGCCGAGGGAGCGGACGCCGCCCTGATCAGCCGACTGGACGAGAAACAGACCCAGGTGGCCAGCACCGTGGCGACGCCCGCGCCGGAGGGGACGGAGGGCGATGAGGGCGATGAGGGCGATGATGACGCGCTCGCCGAGGCCGTCGAGCGCGCTCGTGAGCTGCTCGCCCGGCGCCGGGCCGGCCGGGCCGCCCGCTCCACGGACGACGGGCTCGTCCTCGTCGAGGCGTTCCCGGCCGTGCCTCATCTGGTCGTGGTGGGAGGAGGCGAACTCGCCGACCTGCTCACCGCGCAGGCCCGTCTGCTCGGCTGGCACGCCACGGTGGAGACCGCCGCCCCGGACGCCGTACAGCGGCTCGCCGAACGTCCGGCCGCCGCCTGCCTGATCGTCCTCAGCCATGAACCGGACGTCGACATCCCGGTTCTGTCCGCCGCGCTGACCGGCGGGATCCGCTACGTCGGCGCGCTGGGCTCCCGCCGTACGCAGGCCCGGCGCGCCGCCGGTCTCGCCGAGGCCGGTCTCACCGAGGCGCATATCGACCGCATCCACGGTCCCATCGGCCTCGACCTGGGCGCCCGCACCCCGGCCGAGACGGCACTCGCCATCTGCGCCGAGGTACTCGCCGCGCTCGACGGCCGCGAGGCCCGCGTGCTCCGCGAGGCGGCCGGCCCGCGGAGCGCCTGACCGACGGCCCCGTGACGTCGTGTACGGACGGCGAGTGAGGTCGGTCAGCTGCGCAGGAGCCGCAGGTCGATCGCGTCGGCCAAGGCCTTCATGCCCGCGTCACCGGGGTGGAGGTGGTCGCCCGAGTCGTATGCCGGGTCCAGGGCGGCGGGGTTCGCGGGGTCACGCAGGGCCCGGTCGAAGTCGATGACGCCGTCGAAGGCGCCGCCCGTGCGGATCCACTGGTTGACGGTCTGCCGGATCGCCTCGGCGGCAGGCGTGTAGTAGCCGTTGCCCTGGTCGGGCAGCAGGGTCGCGCCGATGACGCGGACACGGGCGGTGTGCGCCTCGTCGGCCAGGGTGCGGTAGCCGTCGATGAGGTCCTCGGCGGTCAGCGGCTGTCCGTCGGGTCCGGCGTTGTTGCCTATGTCGTTGATGCCCTCGAAGAGGATCACGTCCCTGATACCGGGCCGGCCCAGCGCGTCATGGCCGAACCGCTTCAGGGCGCTGACACCTTGCCGCAGGTTCGGGGCGTCGGTGAGGACCCGGTTTCCACCGATACCGGCGTCGACGACACTCAGCCGCTGCGGGCGGGGCCCGGCGCCCAGCCGGCGTCCGAGGAAGTCCGGCCACCGGCGGTAGGTGCCGGTCGAGGAGCGGTAGCCGTCGGTGATGGAGTCTCCGAAGGCGACAACGGTGCCCTTCGCGGTCGCCGGTACGACGTCCAGCCCTGCCAGGTAGTACCAGGAGGTCCTGGTGGCGCCGAACGCGCCGGCGCCGTCGTCACCGGTGTGGTCGCCGGAGGCGAGATAGGTGGTGTCGAACGCGTCGGAGTGCCAGGTCGACACTCCGGTGCTGCCGGGCACGTAGAGACTGACGAGCAGGTTCTCCCCGGCGCCCACCGAGATCGGGACGACATCGCTGGCCGCCTCCGCGCCGGCGGGAAGCGTGATGTGGCCGGACGCGCCGAAGGTGACGTTCCGTGTGGTTCCGCGCTCCGCCTGCGCACCGCTCGCCTGGACGGCCACGTCCACGGCGCCGACGTCCAGCGGCGTGGCGCTGTACCGGTTGGACAGTGTGATCCGTGCCCGCGAGCCCGCGACGCTGCTGTGCACCACCATCCGGATGGTCCGGTCGTCGAAGGACGGGCCGCCGGTCGTCATACTGGGCGACCAGGCGCTGACCCGAACGCCCCTGCCCTGCGCCGACGGTGTGGCGGCGCCCGCCGCATGCGCGGTGCTGAGCGGTACGGCTGCCAGGGCCATGCCGGTCACCGCGCCGAGCACGGACAGCAAGGACCCGCGACGCGGTCGGCGACCCGCGTCCGTTCTTCCCTTTGCCGGGAACATCCTCGATCTCTCCACTCTTGTCGTCGGCCGTTCTCAGGCGAAGTCGCCCGGGATGACGGACTGACCGGGCTCAAGGCTGATCCTGTGCGAGGTGGCGCCCGCGACGACGGTCGTGTCACGGCCGCCGACGCTCTTCAGCGTCACCCGCGTCACCTTTCCGTTCTTCCACCTGAGGTCGGCGACGAAGCCGCCGCGGCCGCCGACGCCCGAAACCGAGCCGGAAACCGCCCACGCGGCGGGCAGCGCCGGCAGCAACTCGACGCGCTTCCGTGCCGCGTGCGGTCAGCAGGGCCGTCGCGCCGGCGAGGATGTCCTTCGGGGTGGAACCGTCCGGGCGGATCCGGTCACCGGGGAAGAGGCCGAACAGCGGCGAGAGATGACGGTGTGGTACCTACAGGCGCATCGGCAGGCATCCCCGGGATCCGGAGATCATCAGATAGCGGCCGAACTGCAGGTAGGCGGCACCGGCCGCGTCGAGGACCTTGGCGCGTGCCAGGTGGCCGCCCCGAACGAGGCGTAGCGCCCCGACCTGTTCGCCGTGGTGGACTCGCTGTTGGTGAAGATCTGCCGCCGGTAGGTGACGCCGGCGAGGTCGTACGAGGTGGTCAGGAGGCCCTGGGCCAGGTCCAGGGTGCGACGGTAGCGGTCGACGGCGCTCTGGTCGTGTCCGGGGACGGCGATCGTGAGCTCGGCCAGCTGGGTCAGGGAACCGAAGTCATCCCGGCCGCAAGGGAATTGGCCGTCGCTCTACAGGGCGTCGTTGAGACCGCCGGTCCACAGGGTGGCGTCGGTGATCATCAGCACCGGCGCCCGGCCCGTGAGCCGTACATGCCGGGCCAGCCGGATGCGGCACCGCAGGTCGGTCAGCACGGCGATGATCTCGTCGCCCGTCACCTTGATCCCGAGGAACAGCGCCTTGCCCCCGTCCACCCGCACCAGGTTGGCCGGACGCCCCACCGCGGGCCGCGCCTCCGGTCTCGACCCCGGCCCATCTCGGGCATGGCCGGAAACGTAGAGAGGTTCCTTTTCGCTCTCAGGCGGCCGAGCCGTTCAGATAGGCCAGTACCGCCAGCACCCGGCGGTTGGTCTCCTCCGAGGCGGTGATGCCCAGCTTGCCGAAGATGCTCGCGGAGTGCTTGCCGACGGCGCTCTCGCTGACGAACAGCCGGGCGGCGACGGCCGCGTTCGAGTAGCCCTCTGCCATCAGCGCCAGTACCTCCCGCTCGCGCGATGTGAGCGTGGCGAGGGGCTCGTCGCGACGGCGGCCGCCGAGCAGTTTCGCCACGACCTCGGGGTCCATGGCGGTGCCGCCCTCGGCCACGCGCCGTACGGCCTCGACGAACTCCGCCGCGCCGAGGACCCGGTCCTTGAGCAGATAGCCCACGCCGCCGGTGCCGTCGGCCAGCAACTCGCGTGCGTACAGCTGCTCGACGTGCTGGGAGAGCACGAGCACGGGCAGCCCCGGCCGGCGACGGCGCGCCTCCAGCGCCGCCTGGAGGCCCTCGTCGGTGAAGGTGGGAGGCAGCCGTACGTCGACCACGGCGACGTCGACCTCCTCCTTGGCCAGCGCGCGGCGCAACTCCGGTCCGCTGGCCACGGCGGCGGCCACGGTGAAGCCGTGTGCCGTCAGGAGGGTGCAGAGTCCTTCCCGGAGGAGGAAGAGGTCTTCGGCGAGGACAACACGCAAGGCAGCTCCATCGTCACCACGGTCGGCCCTCCGGCCGGGCTCTCGATGGCGATGCTACCGTCGAAGGACGACAGTCGGCGCCGGATGCCCCGCAGGCCGCTGCCGCCCGCCCCGAGCACCGGGCCGTCCTCCTCGTGGGCGCCCCCGCACCCGTCGTCCCACACCGCACAGCGCAGCACCTGGCCGTCGTGGCTCAGCTCGACGCGGGCGTGTACCGCGTCGCCGTGCCGGGCTGCATTCGTCAGCAGCTCGGCGACGGCGAAGTACAGCGCCGCCTCGATCGGCCCCTCCGGACGGCCCGTCAGCCCCTTGGCGTCGACGTCGGCTTCCAGCGGGGCGTCCAGGGCGAGCGCGCGCAGCGCGTCGACCAGCCCGCGCTCGGCGAGCACCGGCGGGTGGATACCGCGTACCAGGTCGCGCAGTTCGGTGAGGGCGCGCGCCGAGTTCTCGCGGGTCTGCCGCACCAGCTCGCGGGCCCGGTCCGGGTCCGTCTCCATCAGTGTCTCAAGGGCGCCGAGGGCGAGGCCCATGGCCACCAGCCGGGCCTGCGCACCGTCGTGCAGGTCGCGCTCGATCCGGCGCAGCTCCGCCTCTCGGCTGTCCACGGCCGCGGCGCGGGTCTCGGTCAGCTCCGCCACCCGCTCGGCCAGCCGGCGGCGTTCCACCTCCGCGGCCACGGACGGGTCCGGGCCGAGCAGCCGCGGCAGCCAGCGGCGGGCGTGCAGCCGGGAGGCGGGGGCGGCCAGCCGCAGCCCGGCGTAGTACAGGAGAAGGGCGGCGGCCAGCGCCACGGCGGGTGAGGTCAGCACCGTGCCGTGGGGCAGGCCGCCCGGGCTGCCGAGGAGGGCGGCGATGCCCGGGGCGAGCAGGCCGAAGAGGCCGTACCAGACCAGCGCGCTGGGCCCGAGCAGCAGCACCGGCGCGATGACCGACTCCAGCGCGAGGAAGGCGAGGTCACGGCGGTAGGCCGGGTCCTCGCGCGGCGGCCGGTCGCGGAGATAGGGACGGACGACGGCAGTGCCGCCGAAGCGCGCGGGCACCGTGCGGTAGTGGTCGGCCAGTCTGCGCAGCGTGCGCAGCCAGCCCCGGTCGGGGTCGCCGTCCGTGAGGAGGCTGGCCGGCACACACACGAGCGTCATCGCCAGGGCGCCCACACCGCACCAGCCGATCGCCCAGCAGTACCCCAGTTCCCGATGGCGCCGCCCGAAACGGCGCAGGGCGATGCCGGCGGCGCGTCCGGCGGTCGTGGTCATGGGCCTGCCTCCTGGAAGGGTCTCGTGGTGCGTCGCCTGCACCGCCTCACCAGTGTGACGCGGCCGGGGGACGGGCACGGTGTGTCCGGGCCCCGCACGGGGGTGGGTCTAGCCCCACCCCGACTCGGCGGCTGGACTCAATGTCCGCGTTCCCGCAGGTCCGTAGCGTCGAAGACGTCGACAACGGACACGGACGAGGGACCAGGGTGAGGGACATGACGGGGATGCGCATCGCGAACAAGCACGTCGGATCGAGCAAGCACGCGGGATCGAACAGGCGCGAGGCATCGGCGAACGGGCCGCTGCTGCAGAGCCTCGCCCTGAACGTCGTCGGTCCGCTGGCCGTGTTCTACGGGCTGCGGGCGGCAGGGGTGGGCCTGTGGTGGGCGGTGCTGGCGAGCGCCGTACCGCCCCTGGTGGAGGCGCTGCTGACCGTAGTGCGCGAGCGGCGGATCGGGATGCTGGGCATCCTGGTGCTCACCATGGTCGCCCTGGGCGCGGCACTGTCGGCGGTCACCGGGAGCCCGCGGTTCATGTTCGCCAAGGACGGCTGGATGACGGGGATCGTCGGGCTGGCGTTCCTCGCCACGCTGCGCGGACAGCCGATCATCTTCCGGATCCTGTCGTCGGTGGCGAAGGGCGACAAGCGCGCCGAGTTGGAGCACAACTGGCAGGTGTCGCCCACCTTCCGTCATGTGATGCGGCTGCTGACGGCGGTCTGGGGCGTGGGGCTGCTGCTGGACTCGGGGGTGCGGGTGATGCTCGCGTACACGCTGCCCATCGACTCGGTGATGCTGGTGACCACGCTCCAGTACGTGGCGCTGTTCGTGGGCCTGGAGATCTTCAGCCGTCGCTACGGGCGCAATCCGGCCAGGATCGCCCTCATCCACAACGAGGCCGCGGCGGTGACGACGGCGGCCTGACAGACACAGACACAGACACGGACACGGCGGAACGGCGGCCCGAAAGGGCCGTCAGTACTCAGATCTATACGGAACTCGGATCTATACGGAGGAGCAGAGTCATGGCGCAGGTTGTGGTGGTCACGGGGGCGGCGAGCGGGATCGGTGCGGCGGTGGCGCGGCACTTCGCCCGCCTCGGCGCGCGGGTGGTCGTGGCGGACATCGACGAGAGGCGCGGCACGGCCGTCGCCGAGGAGGTCCACGGACTGTTCGTCCGCACCGACACCACCCGGGAGGAGGACAACCTCGCACTGATAGCCGCCGCCGTGGAGGCCTACGGCGGGCTGGACCTCGTCCACCTCAACGCCGGGATCGGCGACGGCGGCGGCTTCGGGGAGGACGACTACGACGCGGAGCGGCAGCACCGGGTGCTGGCGGTGAACCTGCACGGTGTGATGTACGGGCTGCACGCGGCGCTGCCGGCGCTGGCCGCGCACGGCGGGGGCTCACTGGTGGTGACCTCCAGCATGGCCGGTGTGGGGATGGCGCCCTTCGACCCGGTGTACGCGGCGACCAAGTACGGCGTGATCGGGCTGGTCCGCTCGCTGGCCCCGACATGGCGGGAGCAGGGCGTGCGGATCAACGCGATCTGCCCGGGGGTCGTCCGCACGCCGATCCTGCCGCCGGAGGCCGTCGACTACATCGAGGGCCAGGGCTTCGCTCTGGCGGAACCCGCCGAGATCGCGGCGTCGGTCGCCGGGATCGCCGCGAGCGAGGAGGCGGGGCACGCGTATGTGCTGCAGGCCGGCCGCGCCCCGGAGCCGGTGGCGTTCCCGGAGCTCGACCTGGTGCGCAGCGACGCCTGAGCGCCGCCCTGTAGGGCACGGATGACGGGGGCGCGTGCGGTGGTCGGGCGGATGCGGTGGGGCCAGGCCGACCGGTCGCCTCGCTGCCCCTGCTCGGCGATCAGCTCGTCGACGGTCTCCCTGCGTGACATAAGCACCGCCGCGCCACGACCGCCGCTACAGCGCGCTCACGCGGTCTCAGCAGGCCGAGTGCACATCCGCGCCATGCCTCCCGATAATCGCTGGCATGGTGAGCGCGAACGGCGGACGCTCGTCTCATGTCTGACATGGCGGCGTTCCGGGAGGCGGTCATCGGGTGGGCGGCCGGTGACTCCGGCGACCTCGCGCACGAGCTGGCCGGGCGGCTGTCCGTCCGCACGGCCGTCCTGCTCGAAGGGCCGAGCGATGCCGCGGCGGTCAACGCGCTGGCCGGGCGCCGCGGCCGGAATCTCGCGGCCGAAGGAGTCTGTGTCCTTCCGATGGGCGGCGCGATGAGTGTCGGGCGCTTCGCCCGCCTGCTCGGGCCGCCCGGCCTGGGGCTCCGCCTGACCGGGCTGTGCGACGCGGCGGAGCGCCGCTACTACGCCCGTGCCCTGGAGCAGGCCGGTGCGGCAGAGCAGGGTTTCTTCGTCTGCGCGGCGGACCTGGAGGACGAACTCATCCGGGCACTGGGTGTGACACGGGTGGCGGAACTCGTCCGGGCAGAGGGCGACGTGCGGGCCCTGCAGACCTTTCTGCACCAGCCCGCACAGCAGGGGCGCACCGCGCAGCGGCAATTGCGGCGCTTCCTCGGCACGAAGAAGGGCCGCAAGATCCGCTACGGCCGCGTCCTCGTCGAGGCCCTCGGCCCCGGCCAAGTCCCCGCCCCGCTCGACGGGTTGGTCACCGGCCTCTGACCGTTGTCCGACCGCCGTACAACCGTGGAGCCAGGTCGCTGGCCTTTGTCACCGTACGAGCCGATCCGGCTCTTTGGACCAGGTTGTACTCATGGGGGAAGACATGAACGTTGTCCGTCGACACACCCGCGGCGTCGCGACCGCGGCCTGCACACTCCTCCTGGCGGCCGGCCTCGGAGCCGCGAGCGCTGGAGCCGCGAGTGCCGGAGCCGCCGGCGCCCGGACCGCGGCGCCACGGAACCAGGTGATCGCCTCCTCCGTCCTCGGCGGCGACTACAAGGTCACGCTGACCGCGCTGCGGTCGCCCGAGGACCCGTACGCGGCCTCCGTGCGGCTGCAGGTCTACACGCACACCGACGGCACCTGGAAGGAGCCCGACCGGGTCACCGTGGGCGACGTCGACGGCTGGTTCTGGTACCCGCTCACCGGCAGCGGCGCAGTCTGCCAGTTCTCGACCGCGAGCACGGAGCCCGCGCCGCTCACCGTGAGCCTGCTGATCACACCGTCCATCGGCTGCTCCGAGCCGGCGCACTACGTCGTGAAGCAGGGCAGGGTCTTCGCCGGCTGAGCCGCGGCCGTCCGGCCGGAGACGGGGCGTGAGAACTCCGAGCGGGACGGCGGCCGCACCCGGCCCTTGCTTGTGACGCGTTCACCGGAGACATAAGGTGCGTCCGGTGAATGCGTCTCCAGCCGCCGTCGGCCGGGCGGGACTGCTCAACAGCGTGGACGACGAGGGGTGTTCGGCCTCGGGCTGTGCTGTCTGCTGGACGGGATCGCCGCGACACGGGAGAGCCGCTGATGCCACAGAACACCCTGCCCTCCAGCGCGCACTGGGTCCGCGGAGGGAGCAGGGTCACCGTGCGGGGGCGTACTGGACGGCACACCCTGTTCGTCCGTCAGGACGGTCCCACAGCCGGGCCGCCCGTGACGCTCGTACACGGCTTTCCCACCTCCTCCCACGACTGGTCGCCGATCGTGCCCCGGCTGGCGGCGCGAGGACACCGGGTCACCACCTTCGACCTGCTCGGCTTCGGGCACAGCGACAAACCGCGCCGGCACACCTACTCCGTGCTCGAACAGGCCGACCTGGTGGAGGACCTGTGGCGCCGCCTCGACATCGGCGACACGGCGCTGGTCGCCCACGACTACGGCGTCAGTGTGGCCCAGGAACTGCTCGCCCGCGGACCCGCCCGGATCACCCGTATGGCCTGGCTGAACGGCGGCCTCTACCCGGACCTGCACCGTCCCGTGCGCGTACAGCGGTTGCTCCACGGCCCGCTCGGCCCGCTGCTCACCCACGCCGTCTCCGAGCGCGGCTTCCGCGCGACGATGCGCCAGGTCCTGGGCCGACCCGTCCCGGACGAGGATCTGCACACGATGTGGGAGAGCATCCGCCACGACGGGGGCCGCCTGCTGGCCCCGCGGCTGCTGCGCTATATCGACGAACGGCGCACACATCAGACCCGCTGGGTCGCGGCGCTGGAGGGCTATCCGGGCCCCACCCTGTTCCTCTGGGGACCCGCCGACCCGATCAGCGGTGCCCATGTGCTGCCCCGCATCCGCCGGCGCATGCCGTCCGCCACCGTGACCGAACTCGCCGGACCGCCCGCCGTCGGCCACTACCCCCAGGTGGAGGCACCGGATGAGGTCGCCGCCCACCTCGTGCGCTTCCTCGACGCCCGGTGACCCGGCCATGCGGCCATCCCGTGCCCTCGCCGTGCGCCCCGCGTCGATTACCCGACAGGTCATCGACCGCGGCTCTACCTGACGGCAGGATCGTGGACATCAGCAGCCGATCAGCCGGAAGGACGCCACCATGACCGCCTACGCGATAGCCCACCTGCAGGAAGCCGCCCCGCACCCGGAGATCGCCGAGTACATCGCACGGATCACCGCCACCTTCGAGCCGTACGGCGGCCGCTTCCTCGTCCACGGCACCCCGCACGAGGTGGTGGAGGGCAGCTGGCCCGGTCATGTCGTGGTGATCGGCTTCCCCTCGTTCGCGCAGGCACGCGCCTGGTGGGACTCCGACGCGTACCAGGCCATCGCGCCCCTGCGCTCGCGACACATCGAGGGCGACATCATCCTGGTGCCGGGCGTCAGCGAGGACTACGACGCGAGCGCCACCGCACGGACGATGCTCGAAGCCATCGCCGCGCGTTGACGTGGTGGGTCCCGCAGCCGGCAGGGACCCCGCGGTCCGCCGGGCAGCCCGTCACGTGGCTCGGCGGCCGGCCGAGCCGTCAGTCGCAGTCGGCGTCGGCGGCCTTGGCGGGCAGTTGCTGCTCCGCCCAGATGGTCTTGCCCGTCTCGGTGTACCGGGTGCCCCAGCGCTGGGCGACCTGCGCGACCAGGAAGAGCCCTCGTCCGCCCTCGTCGGTGTTGTGGGCACGGCGCATATGGGGCGAGGTGTTGCTGGCGTCCGACACCTCACAGATGAGCGACCGTTCGTGAATCAGCCGCAGGCCGATCGGTCCGCAGGCATGCGTGATGGCGTTGGTGATCAGCTCGCTGACGATCAGTTCGGTGGTGAAGGCGATGTCCTGCAGACCCCATGCGGCCAGCTGCCGCACGGTGTTGTCACGTGCCTCGTGCACCGCCTGGGGATCGGCGGGCACCTCCCAGGAGGCGACGCGGTCCGGGGGCAGGGCGCGGGTCCGGGCGATGAGGAACGCGACGTCGTCGTGCGGATGGTCCGGTAGCAGAATGCGCACCATCGTGTCGCAGATCTCCTCCAGCGGCCGGTCGGGATGGGCCAGGGCGAAGCAGAGACGCTCGAAGCCCACGTCGACATCGCGGTCCGAGGCCTCGATCAGGCCGTCGGTGTAGAGGGCGACGACACTGCCCTCCTCCAACTCGATCTCGGCCGACTCGAAGGGCAGACCGCCCAGTCCCAGCGGGGGACCGGCCGGGATGTCGGGCAGTTCCACCGGCTCGCTGAGGTGGGCGATGGCGGGAGTGGGATGTCCGGCACGCGCCACCGTGAGTTTCCGCGAGATCGGGTCGTAGACCGCGTAGACGCAGGTCGCGCCGATCACCATCGGCCCGTCCGTGGCCGCTTCCGCCTCGTCCGCGAGGCGCAGCACCAGGTCGTCGACATGGGCGAGCAGTTCGTCCGGCGGCAGATCCAGGTCGGCGAGGGTCTGTACGGCCGCACGCAGCCGGCCCATGCTGGCCGCGGCGTGGATGCCGTGGCCGACGACGTCCCCGACGACCAGGGCGACGCGGGCACCGGACAGCGGGATGACATCGAACCAGTCGCCGCCCACACCGGCCTCCGCATCGGTCGGCAGATAGCGGTAGGCGACCTCGACGGCGCAGTGGTCGGGCAGATCGGGCGGCAGCAGGCTGGTCTGGAGAGCGAGGGCGGCATGGTGCTCGCGCACAAAACGCCGGGCGTTGTCCACGCACACCGCGGCCCGCGCCACCAGCTCCTCCACGAGCAGCAGGTCGTCCTCGTCGAACGGGTTGGGGTTGTCCCAGCGCAGCAGCGTGACCACCCCCATGGTCGTGCCCCGGGCCCGCAGCGGCACCACCAGGTGTGTGTGCACACCGATACGGACGAGCTTGGACAGGCGCTGCGGATCACCGGCCAGCCACCAGGTCGTCTGGTTCAGCACCGGATCGAGGATCGGCCGGCCCGTGGACAGGCAACGGCGTTGCGGGGACTTGGACGGATACCTGGTGGGCTCCCCGATGGCAACGATCGCTTCCGGCTGTTCCTTGTGGACCGACACATGCGCCGCCCGACGGAGTGTGCCTCCGGTGACCGGTCCCGGGGTGAGATCCCCTGCCGCGAGGACGCCCTGGAAGAGGTCGATCGCCACGAAGTCGGCGAGCTGTGGCACGAGGACCTCGGCGAGTTCGGCCACCGTGCGGTCGAGGTCCAGGGTGGTGCCGATGCGCTGGGCCGCCTCGTTGACCAGCGCGAGCCGCTCACGAGCCCGGTCCTGGGCGGTGAAGTCGACCGCGGTGTGGCACACCCCGAGCGTCTTGCCGTCGTCGTCCCGCAGCGGGAACGACGAGCGGAGCCTGAGATGGCCCTGCGCATCTCGGCGGGATCTGCCGTGCGCGGGCGGCACATGTTCCACGGCCGGTGTGGCGTGGCCCGATATCAGCGCCTGGCGCGCCTGCCAGTCCACGGCCGACGGCACCTGCACCGGACCGAGGGCCGTTGCCGCGTGACGGCCCCCGGGGGTGGCCGGCAGGCCCTCCATGGCGGCCAGTACCTGGTTCACCCACTGGAAGCGCAGTTCGCTGTCGAGGACGGCGATGCCGATCGGTGACTCCTCCAGCAGGCCGCGCAGCACCGCCTGATCCAGTTCCCAACGGCGTGCGTCCGAGACCTCACACGCCACGGCGAGCCAGCCGGATCCCTGCTCCGCGGGCAGCGGACACGCCCGTACGGCCAGTTCGACCGGGTGCCCCGCACAGTGACGCACGGTGACCAGGCCCTCCCAGCCCTCGCCGACGCGCTGGGCCGAGGCCAGGGCGGACACCGAGGCGTCCGCGCCCGGGAGGAGGGAGGCCACGGGTTGGCCCAGCACGCTGGACGCCGGATACCCGAGGAGATCTTCCGCCCGCCGGCTCCAGCGCCGGATCAGGCCGTCGACGTCCACGAGGGCGACCGCGGCAGACGTGATGCCGAACGGATCGCCCCGGTGCGTCTCGGCAAGGTCCCTGAGATCCATCGTGTCTGCCACATCCGCAGGCGGGCTTCCTCACACCACGGTCTCACATGGACCCGGGAGTGTCCTCGGGCCGCCGCCCCGGGCATCTGCGCAGGCCGCGGGGCATCCATCGGCGCCGGACGCGGACCGGGCCGCCGGAGACCTGACGCGGCCGCCCGAGAGTCGGACGGGGCCGCCGGAGGCCGGACGGGGCCGCCGTCCAGGGCACGGCGGCCTCCGGCCGGCTCCGGGCGTTACGCGCGCGGGCGCTCGAAGGTCAGCAGCAGTCCCTCCACGGCGCCGGGCCCTATGCGGCCCTTGACGTCGGCGGAGGTGATGGCCTTGAGGCCCCAGCCGTCCTCGGCGTGCTTGTTCAGAACCTTCTCCAGCTTGTCGCTGTCCAAGGCGTCGCCGATCAGCGACTCCCGGAAGGTGACGACCTTGTACTCGTACGCGTATCCGTTGCTCATGGGGCGGAGTCCTCCTGAATGCCGGGCGGGTGATGGTCCGAAGACCGGGGCAAGCTAACCATCATTGCCTGCGGCCGGAGGAATCCCGGCAGAGAAGAAACAGGGGACGCACAGCTCCCGGAGATCCGTGCCGGTCCCATGGGTCACGGCCGGCCGGCGCGGCGCGATGCTGGCCGGGCAACCGCTTGCCGCGGCCTCGTCGAAGCCGCAGCATGGCCCTTCCCACCCGTTGTTCGGCAGTGAGCGGCCCATGCGCTGCTCCGGAAGGGGCTGGACGTGCCAGAGCCGTTTGATGCCATGACACCTGCCGTCGCCGGCGGACCCGCCTTCCCGCCGGAGGCGAGCGCACCGCCGACGGTCGGGGTGGAGGAGGAGTTCGTCCTGGCGGACCGGCACAGCAGGTCGGCTGTGTACCGGGCCCCTTCCGTCGTGGGCGCCGCCCGGGCCCACCTCGGCGGACCGCATGTCACTCCCGAACTGTCCCAGTCCCAGGTGGAGACGGTGAGCGCGGTGTGCCGCACCGCCGTCGAACTGGAGTCGGAAATCCTTCGATTACGCGCCGGCGCGGCGGCGGCCGCGGCCGAGCACGACTGCCTGCTGGTGCCCAGCGGCATGGCCGTCCTCGGCCGCCCCGGGCCGCCGCCCGTCCTCGACCAGCCACGCTACCGCGCCCTCGCACGCCGCTTCGGGCCCGTGGTCCACGGGCAGGGCGTGAACTCCTGCCATGTGCACGTCGGCGTGGCCGACCGGGAGGAGGCGATACAGGCGGTCAACCACCTACGGGGCTGGATGCCCCTGCTGCTGGCCCTCACCGCCAACTCGCCGTACAGCGACGGGGTGGACACCGGATACGCGAGCTGGCGCTCGATGGTCTGGAGCCGGTGGCCCTCGGCGGGACCTCCGCCCTATCTGCGAGGCACGGCCCACTACGCCTGGCTGGTCGACCAACTCGTGGCCACCGGTGCGGCGATGGATCCGGCCATGCTCTACTGGCACATCCGGCCCTCGGCGCACCTGCCCACCCTTGAGGTACGCGTCGCGGACGTGATGCCCGACGCCGCGACCACCACCGCCTACGCGCTGCTCGTCCGCGCTCTCGTCGGCCACGCCGTCGAGGCGGTACGCGCCGGTGAACGCGCACCGGAGGTCCCGGACCTGCTGCTCCGCGCCGCGAGCTGGCAGGCCGCCCGGCACGGTCCGACCGGCACCCTGCCCGGCACCCATGTCCGCGACGGTGGACCCATGGCCGTCGGCCGGCTGATCGAGGAACTGTGGAAACGGGCGGAGCCACACCTCAGCCGGCACGGCGACGACCAGCGCGTCGGCGACTGGCTGAGCGACGTCCAGCTCAACGGATCGGGCTCCGCTCGCCAGAGACGTGTCGCGCGCCAGCACGCGGCCGGCCTGCGGGCCGTGGTCGACGACCTCGCCGTAGAGCTTCCGTGAGCCGGAGCAGGGCGGGCGAAGTCCCGAGCGGTGTCAGCCGATGACATCCGTGAAGCCGTGTCCGGTGACCGCCTCGCCCGCGAGCGTGCCGGTCACCCGGCATGCGCCGGTGTACGCGCCCTCCGCGCTGGCGAGTGCCTGATGGGTGATGTCGAGGGACGCGTCGAGGGCGGGCACGGTCAGTACCCAGTGCCCGTCGTGGCCGGTGCGCCGGGCGTGGGTGACCAGGTGCGAGCCGTCGGCCGTGACCTGTGTGAGCCAGGACGTGCCGTCTCCCACGGCGTCCCAGACGCTCAGATACCGGCCCGCGCCGAGGTCGAGCCCGAGCCAGGTGAAGCGCGGCGCCTGGGTGATGCCGGCGACCCACTGCCGGTCCAGCCATGTGTGTCCGCCGACCTGGTGAGTGACGCCGTCGACGGTGATCGTTCCCGAAGTGGTCAGGCCGGGCAGCGCGTACTGCCCGGTCGTCCCGCCGAAGAAGGGGAACACCCCACCGCCGCCGTTGTAGAGGACAGGTGTCTCGCGGCGCAGGGAGAGCCGGATCGTCGCGGTGTCCGTCGTGCCCGAGATCTCCAGCCGGTCCAGATCTCCGCTCACGGTCAGGACGGACGTCTGCACATGGAGGGAGTCCGCGGAGATCTTCACATCGTCAACGGCTTCGCCGGTGTGCCTGCCGCTCGCGTGGCCGCCTCCGTCCTCCAGCAGGGCCACTGTGCTGAGGCAGCCGCCCTGCATGATCATCGCGTGGATCTTCACCCAGAAGACCTTCTCCTGGTCGTGCACCTTCGCGCAGAACCACCAGGAGTCCGTGTTGTCGGGTGAGGTCGGGGTGAGATCTCCGGCGGCGTCGATCAGTGCGGGGCGGGTCGTGGTCATCGAATCTCCTTGTAGCGGGCGGCTGTTGCCGCCTGATCACATTCAATCAAAGTGATCGCGCTGAACGGTTTGTGCGATACGGACGCGGGGCGGCGCGGCGGCGGCTCACCTTCCCCGCTCCGTTGACTCCGGCCGAACGGCCGTGCAACGTTGAGGGTGCGGTCCTGTCGAAATCACTGGCACCTGGAGGCAGAAAGCTGTGACTTTCGGAAACGATGACTCCGGCCCCGCCATGGATCGCAGTCTGACTCCAGATCAGCTCGAAGTGTTCGAGAAGGAGTTCGCCGCCAGGCCGGTGAACCGGCTGATGCAGAACGCCGTCACCCAGACGCCGGTGGACGAGGTGGCCCTCGACCGCCGGATCCTCACCGGCATCGACCACTCGGTCTCCCACCACCTGGACGACTGGAAGGCCACCAACCAGAAGCAGAGCGGGCGCTGCTGGATGTTCGCCGGGCTCAACCTGCTCCGGGTGGGCGCCGCGCGGCAACTGGGCCTGAAGGACTTCGAGTTCTCCCAGAACTACCTGCTGTGGTGGGACAAGTTCGAGCGGGCGAACCACGTCCTCGAAGCGGTCATCGAAACCTCGGACCGGGATGTGGACGACCGTACGGTCGCACATCTGCTGGCGGACCCGATCGGTGACGGCGGGCAGTGGAACATGTTCGTGGCGCTGGTCGCCAAGCACGGCCTGGTGCCCAAGTCGGCCATGCCGGAGACCGACAGTTCCTCCGCCACCCGGGCGATGAACCGGTCCCTGAAGACCCTCCTCCGTCAGGGCGCCCACGACCTGCGCGAGGCGGCCGCCCAGGGAGTCGCGGCGCAGCGGGAGCGCAAGCGTGAGGTGCTGGCCGCCGTCCACCGGGTCCTGAGCATTCACCTCGGCACTCCTCCGCAGCGCTTCCTGTGGCAGTGGGAGGACAAGGACAAGACGTTCCACCGCGACGGCTGGCTCACCCCGGCCGAGTTCGCCGCCTCGTATGTGCAGCTCCCGCTGGAGGAGTACGTCTGTCTGGTGCACGACCCGCGCGAATCCAGCCCGGTCGGCCGTACCTTCACCGTGGAGTACCTGGGCAATGTCGTGGACGCTCCGCCGGTGGTCTATCTCAATGTGCCGATGGAGCTGCTGAAACGGCTGACGATGGAATCGGTCGTCGGCGGTGAGCCGGTGTGGTTCGGCTGCGACGTGACCAAGATGATGCGCTCGGACGCCGGTGTCTGGGACGCCGCGCTCTTCGACTACGCGGCCGTGTACGACGCCCCCTTCACCATGGACAAGGCCACCCGGCTGCTGTACCACGACACACAGATGACCCACGCGATGCTGTTCACGGGCGTCGATGTGGTGGACGGCAGCCCGCGCCGCTGGCGGGTGGAGAACAGCTGGGGCGAGGAGAAGGCCGACAAGGGCTTCTGGACCATGAACGACTCATGGTTCGGCGAGCATGTCTTCGAGATCGCGGTCCGGCGTTGCGCGCTGCCGCCGGAGCTGGCAGCGGCCCTCGACCAGCCGCCGATCGTCCTCCCCGCCTGGGACCCCATGGGCGCCCTCGCCGACTGAGCCGTCCGCCGTCACGGTTGCGCGTGGCCCTGCCGGTCAGGTGCCCGTGGCGCGCAGGGCGCGGTGCGCGGCGGTGCGGAGATGGGCGAGGACGTCCGGGTCGGCGTCGAGGGTGTAGTCGGTGTCGAGGCCGGCCAGGGTCTGGGCGATGCGGGGCAGATGGTCGTCGGAGGCATCGACGCGGCAGCTGCGGGCGTCGATGGGCTGGAGGCGGGTAGCCAGGCCGCGGCTGTGGGTGCGCACGTGGTCCGCCGAGGCGTGGACGGTGGCGACGGCGCGATAGCGGGTCGGTGCGGCGGAGAGCCGGGCGGCGACGAAGGCGGTGGGATCGTCGCCGGGCACGGGACGGGGCGCGACACGGCGCCCGGTGGGCGTGACGTCGCTGATGCGGTCGAGACGGAACAGACGCCAGTCCTCCTTGTCGAGCTCGTGCGCCAGGAGATACCACAGGCCACCGGAATCGACCAGATGACAGGGCTCGGCCCGGCGTGCGCCGGCGGTGCCATGGCGGGTGGTGTAGCCGAAGGTGACGATCTCGTGGTCACGGCAGGCGACGGCGAGTCCGGCCAGGAGCGCCGGGTCGACACGCGGCCCCCGCTCTTCCCAGGTGATGCCGGCGAGGGAGGTCTGAAGGGCGGCGACCTGTACGCGCAGCCGCTGGGGAAGGACCTGCTCCAGCTTGGCCAGGGCGCGCAGGGCGCTCTCCTCGATCCGGGCCAGACCGCCGGCCGTGGTGCGCAGGGCGACGGCGATGGCGATGGCCTCCTCGTCGTCGAGGAGGAGCGGCGGCAGGTCGCTGCCCGAGGTGAGGCGGTAGCCGCCGGCGTGCCCGCGGGCACTGGCGACGGGATAGCCCAGTTCGCGCAGCCGGTCGATGTCGCGGCGGACGGTGCGGACGGTGACGTCGAGACGTTCCGCGAGATCGGCGCCGGCCCACTCACGGCGGGTCTGCAGCAAGGACAGCAGCCGCAGCATCCGGGCGGTCATGTCGCTCGTCATGAATTCCATGATGCCGTGGTCAAAGGACAGGACCTGTCCTGAAATGACCCTACGGTGGACCTGTCCGCACGGAGCAAAACGGGAGGTTTCCTCATGAAGATCGCTGTTCTCGGTACCGGCGGCGGTGCCCGCTGTCACATCGCCAAGCTGGGCGAACTCGGTCACGAAGTGCTGGTCGGCACCCGCGAACCGGCGGTCACACTGGCCCGTACCGAACCCGACATGATGGGCACCCCGCCCCTCGCGGGATTCCTCGCCGAACACCCCGGTGCGCAGCTGCACACGTTCGGTGACGCCGCGGCCGCCTCCGACGGCGTGGTCATCAACGGCATCGACGGCCACAACGCCGTCCGGGCGCTGTCCGCCATCGCCGACCAGCTCGCCGGCAAGACCCTGATCGACTACGCGGTGCCGTTCATCTATCGGCATGAGCCGGAGCACCCCTGGCCGACCCCGTGGGGGATCATGCCGAAGCTGGAGCCGGTGGACACCGACAGCCTCGGTGAGCGGATCCAGCGTGCCCTGCCCCGGACGAAGGTCGTGAAGTCCTTCGTCACCCAGGAGCAGAGCACCGTCGTCGACCCCAAGAGCGTCGGCGGTGGGGAGCACACCATGTTCGTCGCCGGTGACCACGAGGACGCCAAGCGGCAGACCGTCGACTTGCTCACGTCCTACGGCTGGACGGACATCCTCGATCTCGGCCCACTCGTCAGCGCGCGCGGCATGGAGATGTACGCGCACCTGCACTCCGCCATCGGCTTCGGCCTGGGCCAGCGGTTCGGCGGCCATTTCGGCATCAAGGTCGTCCGGTGACACCATGACCGCTGGAACGACCGTACTGCCGCGCGTCACCGCCGCTCAGCGCCGCGCCCGCCTCGTCCTCCGTCACCTTCTGGCACCTCGTGCGCGCAAGGACACGGCCGGGGCGGTCGTCGACGCGCTGGTCGGTCTGCACGCCACCGACCCCGCAACCGTCTATCTGTCCGCCGCGGCCCGTATGCATGCCCCCACGGCGGCCGCCATCGACCACTCGCTCTACCACGCCCCGGACGGGGTTCCCGGACTGGAGCGGATCCGCTGTATGCGCCGCACCATGTTCGTCGTCCCCGCCCCGCTCGCCCCGGCGGTCCAGTCCGCCACCACCCGAGACACCCACCGTGCCCAGGCCGTGGCTCAGTTGAGCGAGGCCTTCGGCTGGGACGAGCGCCGCCGCGTCCTGGTGGAGCAGGCCGTTCTGGCGGCCCTGGCCGCGCGCGGTGGCGCCACCGCCGCTCAACTCGCCGTCGACATACCCGACTTGCGCGAGCAGATCGTCATCTCCCGCGGCAAGCCATACGAGTCCCGGCAGCGCGCCGGCACATCCGTCCTGGGGCTGCTGGCGGCGCAGGGACGTATCCGCCGGACCCGGCCGAACGGCTCCTGGACCTCCGCCCAGTTCCGCTGGGCCCCCGCCCGCCCCCTGCCGCGTATCCCCGAAGCGGAGGCGAAGACCATGCTCGCCCGTCACTACATCGGCGCGTTCGGCCCGGTGACGGCCGAGGACATGAAGTGGTGGACGGGGTGGACCGTCTCCGACACCCGCAAGGCCATCGCGGCCACGGGCGCGCAGGCCGTGGAACTCGACGAGGGTACGGGCTATCTCCTGCCCGAGGACCTCGCGAGCCTGGAGCGCCTCGGGCATTTCGACGCCTCCGAGGACAATGCGGGTCCCGAGCCCGCGGTGGCCCTGCTGCCCAGCCTGGACCCCACCCCCATGGGCTGGCGACACCGCGACTGGTACCTCGACCCGGACCACACCAAGGCCCTCTTCGACCGCAACGGCAACATCGGCCCCACCATCTGGTGGAACGGCCGTGTCATCGGCACCTGGGCCCAGCACGCGCAGGGGCACATCAACCACCACCTGCTGACCGACCCCGGCCGTCAGGCACGCGCCGCCATCGAGGCCGAGATCCAGCGCCTCCTCACGTTCCTCGACGGCACCCGTGTCACCCCCTGCTACCGCACTCCCCTCGAACGCGGCCTCGCCGGCCGACCCCGGCGCGAGGTCAGCCGATGAGCGAGCGGAACTGCTCGATCGTACGGCGCCGCATGGTGAGGAACGCGTGCCAGGAGCCGTCGGCGTAGTGCAGCCGGAAGCGGGCCATCAGCTGCAGGCGGGGCCGGCGCTCGACCCGGGCCACCCAGGGCCGCGGCACCTCCCACACCGGGGTGCCGTCCAGGGGCTTGACCAGCCCGACACGCTGGTCGGTCACGCGGAGCAGCAGCGCGCCCGAGGTGCTCGGCATCCCCGCGGCGATGCTGCCGGCCCGGCTGGACTCCGCGCCGATATGGCTGACGAACTGGTTGGCGATGGCCCCGCCGACACCGCCGCCGATGCCTTTGGCGCTCTTGGCGGGCACGACGGAGGCATACAACAGGAGCTGCTCGCCGGGGGCCAGTTGACTGAGAGCGGAACGTTCACGGAGGGCCGACATGCGCATGATCATAGGGGCACGGCGGGAGCGCCCGGCTCCTTGGGCCGGGGGAAGGGCTTGCTCGGCCCGGATCGACGCCCGCATTCCTGGGTGCAGTCACTTCCGGCCACTGCTGTAGGGGGCCCGTCATCTCCTTTCGCTGTCGCACGCGGACCGGACGCTGCCTGCGGTGGGCGTGGGACCGGCGGTGCCGGTGCCATGGCCGATCACGGGCAGCTGGATGACGAGGGCGGCCGCCGCGAGGAGTCCCGCGGCCGCGGCGACGCTCACCGCCGGGCACGCGCGGGCGAGCGGACGCAGCCAGGGCAACAGACCCGGTGTCTGTGCCGTACGCGGCCGGGCGTGGCCGGCGGGGCGCGACGGCACCCCGGACCCCGCGGCTGCGGCGGCCGTGGAAGCGCGGGTGCCGGGCCTCCTTCTGGCGGCGGCGAACGCGGTGCCGCCCCAGGGGAGCAGGGCCTCGGCCAGTACCGCGCCGGGCCGTCGGTTCATGGCGGTCGCTCGGCGTGGGAGCGGGAGCACTCCCGGCAGTCGGCCAGATGCCGGTCGAGATCGACACTCGGGTACGCGCCCCCGCCGCGGGTCGCGGCTTCCAGGAGGGCGCCGAAAGCACGGCAGTGCTCGCCGGCGGACCGCTCGGCGTGGAGGTACAGACAGTGGAGGTACAGACAGGCGTGACGGAGCGCTTCGAGGGCACTGCGTCGCAGGCGGGGAACTCTGCTGGGAGGTACACCGAGGGACCGCCCCGCGGTGAGGACGTCGTCCCGCTGTACGACGGTGTGCCACAGGACCGCCTGGGTGCGCCGGCCCATGCTCGGGCAGTCCGCTCGACCATGAGGAGCGGATGCTGGAGCGGCGGAAGATCCGTGGCCGGCGCGGTGCGGATGTCGAGCACGGTGCGCTGGAGCGCCTCGATCGCCAGGTCGCGTACGGATGCCTCGGCCGCGAAGAGAGCGGCGTAGTCGAGCATGGCCGGGAGACGGCGCCAGCGGAGTTCGATCGCGGCCGCCGCGATCTGTTTCCTGCGGGCTCTGGGATCGCGTGGTCCTTGGTCATCCCGCCTTGACGTGGCCGGCAGACGCAGCCCCGCGATGAGTGCCTCATCGGGCAGATCGGGCGAGGACAGGGCCGTGTCGACGTCCACGGACTCCTGCGGCCGACGCGGTGCCGCCTCGACCAGGTGTTACGGCCGCCTCGACGGTGTTACGGAGGGCGGCGCCCATGCCCGGTGACCGCGCCTCGATTCCCGGCGGCGACGCGGAGACTCCCACCGGTGCGGACGGTCGCCGATTGCAAACCCGGCGGTATGTGTGCGTTGCCGCCGCTCGCTCGTCAGCACGTTCGGGAATGCCCTGGGTGGACGGGTCACGCGTAGCGTGTCCAGTTCGCGTTAGGGTGCTTCCGCAAATGTTGTGCATGCTGAGGCGTGCGAGGAGGGGGAGGTGCCACGGTGTCGGATCTGGGGCGGCTCATAGCCAACCGATACCGGTTGGTGGAGCGTGTGGGCCGCGGCGGAATGGGTACCGTGTGGCGGGCCGAGGACGAACTGCTCGGCCGACACGTGGCGGTGAAGAAACTGCACGTCCCGCTGCATCTGCACGACGACGAGGTCCAGCGGCTCCACGAGCGCACCCGCCGGGAGGCCCGCAGCGCCGCCCGGATCACCCACCCCCATGTGATCGTGGTCCACGACGTCGTCGATGACGAGGGGCTGCCGTGCATCGTCATGGAGTACATACCCTCGCTCACCTTGAGTGACGTCCTCAAGCGGCAGGGCACGCTGCCGCCCGCCGAGGCGGCCCGCATCGGCCGCGCCATGGCCGCCGCGTTGCGCGCCGCGCACCAGGTGGGAGTGGTGCACCGGGACATCAAGCCCGCCAATGTCCTCCTCGGGGACGACGGACGGATCGTCCTCACCGACTTCGGTATCGCCGTGGAGCCGGGAACGCCGTCACTGACCAAGACCGGCGAACTGGTCGGCTCGATCCACTACCTCGCACCGGAGCGCCTGCGGACCGGGATCGCCGAGCCCGGCCCCGCGTCCGACCTGTGGGCCCTCGGCGCGACCCTGTTCCAGGCGGTCCAGGGGTCCACGCCGTTCCAGCGGGACACTCCGATCGAGACGGCGTACGCCATCGCCACGGAGGAGTGCCCGCCCGCGAGCAACGCCGGGCACCTCACCCCGGTGATCGAGCGCCTGCTGCTGAAGGAACCCGGCCGGCGCATGGACGCCGAGGAGGCCGAGCGCCTCCTGGGCAGCGCGGCCGCACAGCACACGGCGGCCCCCTCTGACACGGCGACGCGCAGGGAGACGCGTGTCGACAGCCCCACGCCTCCCGCTCCGGCACCGGCTCCGGCCTCTGCGCCCGGCGGTAGGCGTGGCCGCCGTAGAGCCCTGCTGATCGTCCCGGCCGTGCTGGTGGCCGCCACGGCGGCGGGCGGAGCGCTCTGGCTCGGGCGTGGTGACGCCGCGTCGGGCGGTGCGTCCGGGGCCGGCACATCGAGCGGCCCGGCGAGCCCGAGTGCCTCCTCGTCCTCGGTGCCACCGCTGCCCCACGGGTACCGCCTCGAACAGGCGGCCCAGGGCATCTCCGTCCCCGTGGCGGACGGCTGGAAGTACAAGGACATGCCCGGCGGGGAGGTCGGCTACATCTCGGGGCTGGCCGGTCTGCGGATCAACGTCGTCCAGTTCGCGGGCGACGACCCGGTCCGGCACTGGCGGGACACCGAAGAGGCCCAGACGCGTCGCGACAACCCGGGCTATGAACGGGTCAGGATGGACCGGACGACGTTCCGGGGGCGGCCCGCGGGGTACTGGGAGTTCACGTTCCAGGGCAGGGTGCGGAAATACCGGGCGGTCGAGCTGTCCTTCAGCGGCGCCGACGGCACCCAGTACGTGATCTACCTCTCCGCGCCCAACGATCAGTGGAGCCAGTACCGGCCGGTCTTCGACAACGCGGTCAACGGAGTCCGCCTCAAGGGATAGCGGACTGCGGTCATCGGCAGGAGGACCCAGGGCGCGCGCTCCGACCTGCGGTGTTACCGAGCTGAGCGGTGGAGGGCGACGGGCTGTCACGGGACCGCCGGGCCGGTGTGACCCCGGTGGGATCCGGTCGCCGACTCCGCGGGTGACAGTGGCGGTGCCCCGGGTTCCCCGGCCGTGACGGCGCATTTCTCGGGGGACGAGAGAGCGAGAACGACGATGCGCATGCCGCGAGGGATGTCCCTGCCCCGAACCGCCGGCGTCCTCGCCGTTGCCACCCTGATGGTGACGGCGTGTTCCGCCGAACGTGGCGCCGACCCGCGGCGCGAGGACGGCACCCGGGGCACGTCCCTGCCGCGGCTGCCCGCCCGCTTCACCCAGCAGAAGATCGACTGGGCGGGCTGCCAGGGCATCACGTCCGAGCCGGTCGCCGGTGCGGAGTGCGGCTGGGTCGAGGTGCCCGTCGACTACGCGGCCCCCGGCACGGACACCCTCAAGCTGCGGGTGTCCCGGGTCAAGGCACAGGACCACGGCCGCAGGCTCGGCTCACTGCTCTACAACCCCGGCGGCCCCGGTGCCCCGGGCGCCGTGGACGTGGCCGAAGGCAGCTGGCAGGCCGGCAAGGAGGCGCGCGCCCGCTACGACCTGGTCGGCTTCGACCCGCGTGGTCTGGGCGCCTCCTCGCCCATCGAATGCCCCGACGGGGCGCCGCAGGAGCCCGAAGACACACCCCGGACCGTCGCGGAGGCGGAGAAGGCCTTCGCCGCGGCCCGTGGCCTCGCCCGGTCCTGCCAGAAGGGCAGCGGCATGGTCCTCGCGCACATGGACAGCGTGAGCGTCGCACGCGACCTGGACGTCCTGCGCAGCGTTCTGGGGGACCGCAGGCTCAACTACACGGGCATCTCGTACGGCACGTTCCTCGGCCAGCAGTACATGAAGCTGTTCCCCGACAAGGTCGGTCGCATGGTTCTCGACGGTGTCGTCAACCCGGCCCGCGACATGCGGCAGGTCGCCCTCCTCGACGTCAGGACCGCCGAGGAGGCGCTGCGTCGCTATGCCGGCCATCTCGTCGCCCAGGGCGATCTGCGCCTGGGAGCCACACCCGAGGACGTCATCCAGCGGATCACCGGCCTTGTCGCGGATCTGGAGCGCTCGCCGCTGACGGGCCCCGAGGGCCGACGGCTGACCGATTCCACCGTCTCCGCACACCTGCGTACGGCGACCCGCCAGGAGAACTGGAGACCGCTGACCGATGCCCTGGTGGCCGCCACGCACGGTGACGCCGGTGCCTTCGACCGCATGGACGAGGAAGGCGCCGCGGGGGCCGGTGAGGACGGTACGGGCGGCGCGGACGAGACGACGCCGCAGCAGGAGAAACAGGAGCGGACCGAAGCCATGGGCAACGCGGCCGTCCTGTGCCTGGACTCCCGCGGCGCGCCGACGTCCCCGCGGGAGATGCTCGACACGGCCGATGAGTTCGCCAGGAAGTCGCCCCTGTTCGGACGTGGCTTCGCTTGGCAGATGCTCGACTGCGCGACCTGGCCCGTCGCCGCGACCGGGAAGACCGAGCCGATCACGGCGCGGACCGCGCCGCCGGTGCTGCTGGTGTCGTACACCGATGACCCGCAGACCCCGCTGGAGAACGCCCGGGCCGTGCACCGGCAGTTGGCGCACAGCTCACTGCTGGTGCGGACCGGCCAGGGGCATGGGGCGTACGCCTCGCAGACCCCGTCCGCGTGCACGGATCGCGTCGTCGACGCCTACCTCGTCGGCGGACGCCTTCCCGAGGACGCGGCCAACTGCCCCGGCTGATAGGCGGAGACGCTGAACAGCTGACAAGCCGAGAAGGGGAGAAGGCTCCGGTTCACTTCACCGCTCCCATGGACAGCCCGCGGACAAGCTGCTTCTGGGCGATCCAGCCGGCGAGCAGGACGGGCAGGCAGGCCAGGCTCGCGGCGGCGGCGAGCCGGGCCCAGTAGAGGCCCTCGCTGGTCATGAAGCCGATCAGGAACACGGGCATGGTGGCGGCCCGGACGGAGGTGAGATTGAGGGCGAGGAAGAACTCGTTCCAGGAGAAGATCACGCAGATCAGCGCGGTCGCCGCGATACCGGGCGCGACCATCGGCAGCAGCACCTGGGTGATCTCCTGGCGCTGGGTCGCGCCGTCGACCCGGGCCGCCTCCAGAACCTCGCCGGGGACTTCGAGGAAGAACGAGCGCAGCATCCACACCGCGATCGGCAGGTTCATCGCCGTGTACAGCACGATGAGAGTGCCGATGTCGTCCAGGGCGCCGATGTCGCGTACGGCGAGATAGATCGGCACGATGGCGGCGACGACGGGGAGCATCTTGGTGGAGATGAAGAAGAACAGCGCGTCGCGCCATCTGCGGACCGAACGGATCGACAGGGCGTAGGCGGCCGGCACCCCGATCGCGAGCACGAGAAGCGTGGAAAGCGCGGTCGCCAGCGCAGAGTTGGCCAGATACGGGCCGATGCCGCTGGAGAACACCGCCCGGAACTGGTCGAGGGTGGGGGAGAAGACGAGATGCGGGGTGGTGGTGTAGGCGTCGGACTCCTGCTTGAAGGCGGTCAGCGCCATCCAGAGCACGGGAAAGAAGAACATCAGCCCCGCCAGCCAGGCACCGGCCGTCCAGGCGCTCTGTCCCAGCAGGCGCTTGACGCGGCGGGCGGAGGGTTCGACGGCGCTCATCACGCCCTCCCTTCGGTGGTGCCGAAGACGGTGAAGAGCATGCGCAGCGCGATCGAGGCGACGACGACGGTCCCGGCCACGGTGACGACGCCGAGTGCCGAGGCCTGCCCGACGTCGAAGCCGAGGAACGCGCGCTGGTAGAGGTAGTACGGCAGATTGGTGGTCGCCGTGCCCGGCCCGCCCTGCGTCATCATGAAGATCACGTCGAAGGTGTTGATCAGATAGATCGCGCCGAGCAGCACACCCAGTTCGATGTAGGGCCGCAGGTGCGGCACGGTGATGGCCCGGAAAGTGGTCCAGGGCCCGGCGCCGTCGATCTGGGCGGCCTCCAGCACGTCGCCGGACTGGCTCTGCAGTCCCGCGAGGACGATCAGCGCCATGAAGGGCGTCCACTGCCACACCAGCACCGTGACGATCGACGCCATCGGGAACCGGCTGACGAAATCGACCGGAGCGATCCCGGCCAGGCGCAGCAGGAAGTTGACGATGCCGTACACCGGGTCGAGCATCGTGGTCCTCCACAGCAGCCCCGCCACCGTCGGCATGATCAGGAACGGGGCGATCAGCAGCGTTCTGACCATGGCCCGGCCGGGGAACTCGCGGTCCAGCAGCACGGCCAGGCCGACGCCCAGCGCCATCGAGACGGCCACCGCCAGCAGGGTCATCTCGATCTCGGTGAACAGCGCGTCCCGGAAGGCACTGTCGGTGAAGACATCGCTGTAATTGCTCAGGCCCACCCAGTGCCGGGAGTGGGGCCGGACCAGATTCCAGGACTGGAACGAGAAGAGCACCGTGAAGACGAACGGGATCTGGGTGACGATGATCATCAGGAGCAGTGCCGGGCTCAGCGGCAGCCGGCGCCGCCATGCCTCGCCGGCCGACAGCCGTGACGACGGCCTGCCGGGCGTCAGGGGAACGGGGCTGGACGGGGCGAGCGTCGCCATGGCGCCTCCTCGGACGGCGGGGGTGGGAGCGGTCACCGGTGCCGGTAGGTCCGGCCGACGGTCTGGGCGTACTGCTGTGACTGGGCCAGGGCGGCCCGCACCGACTTCCGCCCGGCGATCACCGCGGTGATCTGCTGGCTGACCCGGGTGCCGAGGTCCTGGAACTCGGGGATGTCCAGGAACTGCACTCCGGTGTACGGGACGGGCTCCACGGTGGGGTGTTCGGGATCGGCGGCGCCGATCGCCCGCAGGGTGGGCTCGGCGAAGGCGGCGGCCCTGGCGTACTGCGGGATCCGGTACGTCGAGACACGGCTTCCCGGTGGTACGTGCGACCAGCCGAGCCTGCCGCCGACGAACCGGATGTACTGCTTGGAGGTCGCCCACGCCATGAACTGCCAGGCGGCGTCCCGGTGCCGGCTGGTCCCGGGGATCGCCAGCGACCAGGAGTAGAGCCACCCCGAGGACGCGGTCCGTTCGACGGGGGCGGACGCGTAGCCGATCCTGCCGACGACCTTGCTGCTGCCCGGGTCCTCCAGCGAACCGGCCGCCACGGTCGCGTCATACCACAGTGCGGCATTGCCCTGCGCCATGTCCGTACCGCACTCGGTGTATCCGGCGGTGGCCGCGCCCGGTTCGCCGGCCGTACGGAGCAGACCGGTGTAGAAACCGACCGCTTTCGTCACCTCCGGCGAGGTGAGCCGGGCGTTCCATCCCAGGTCGTACCAGCGTCCGCCGAAGGTGTTGATCACTGTGTCCAGCGGAGCCAGGTTCTCGCCCCAGCCGGGGACCCCGCGCAGACAGATCCCGGCGACGCGGTGCGCCGGGTCGTTCAGCTTGCGGGCCAGTGCGGCGACCTGCTCCCAGGTGGGCGCGGCGGGCATGGTCAGATGACGGGCGGCGAGGAGATCCTTGCGGTACATCAGATACGACGACTCGCCGTAGAACGGCACCGAGTACAGCTCACCCCGATAGGACAGGGACTGCCGGATCGGGCGGATGAAGTCGCCGGGGTCGTATCCCGGTGTGCGGTCGGCGTACGGCTGGAGGTCCACCAGCCAGCCGTTCCTCGCCCACATCGGCGTCTCGTAGTTGCTGATCATCACCACGTCGAACTCCTTGCCGCCGGTCGCCACCGATTCGGTGATCTTCTGGCGGGCCACGTTCTCCGGCAGCGTGACGTACCGGACGTGGACGCCCGGGTGGCGGTGCTCGAAGTACGGGGTGAGTTTCTGAACGTCCTGCATCTGCGGGTTGGCGACGATGGCCACCGTGATCGTGGTGCCCGCCCCGGAGCCGCCGCCGATCGCCCCGGCCCCGGCGCAGCCGGCCGCCGGCGACAGCCCGGCCAGGACCGCGGCGAGGGCCGCGGCGGCGCGTCGTCGTCGGTTTTCCGGCAATCGTCGGCTTTTCCGGAGCCGCCGGGTTCTCGGGAATCGCATCGTGGAGTACTCCTCGCTGTTCCGGTGTACAACGACGGCCGGATGCACCCGGCACGCCATTGTGCTCGGATGAGCGCTATTCGCTCCTCTTTGGCCTCATCCCCGCGATTCCATTGACGTCGGCTTGGCGTGGCCTTTAATGGAAGTACCTGAACGCATGAGGTCTATATGCTCAATCGAGCAGAAACCGTGGGGGCGAACCAGACTCTTCTGAAAGATCGGAAGACACCATGAACGCTGTAGCCGAACGCGACGTTCCGTGCGCTGCTGCCGAAGTCGCCTCCGCCTCCATCGAATTGCCGGCCGTCCTGACCGCGCCCCGGCAGGCGCGCGCTTTCACCAGAAACTCCCTGCGCCGCTGGGGGGCGGCGGAGGAATTCATCGAAGCGGCCGTCCTGGTCGTATGCGAACTCGTCACGAATGCCGTCTGCCATGGCTGCCGACCGCCGCGGACCACACACCGACACGCCGTGCATTCCGAACCGCTCGGACCGGAATCGTCGATCACACTCACCTTGCGACTGAGACCCGACGCACTCCACGCCGAGGTGCGTGACCCGTCACCGGACCTGCCGGTCCGGCGCTCGGCAGGGCAGGACGACGACTGCGGGCGCGGACTCGCGATCGTCGCCTCGCTCGCCGGGTCCTGGACAGCCGGCTGGGCGCCCGGAGGCGGCAAGTGGGTCCGGGCCTGTCTGCCCCGGGTGGCCGCCGCCGTCCCCGGCTGACATGTCGGGGAACGGTCCTGACTGTGTGGGACGACAGGTATGGGAGGACCGGCGTCGGAAGACAGGTGTGAGACGACTGGCACGGGACGGCTGGCGTCGGAAGACAGGTGATGGACGGCATGAGCACACAGCACAGACCGCGCGTCGGCAGGCCGCCGCACCACACGGGCCCGGAGGAGCTGGTGCAGACCGCCGCCATGGCCCGTCGGTTCTACCTCGAAGGCAGGTCGAAGACCGAGATCGCGGAGGAGTTCGGCATCAGCCGCTTCAAGGTGGCCCGCATGCTGGAGACCGCGCTGCACAACGGCCTGATCCGGCTGGAGGTCAGGCTCCCCGCCGAACTGGACGCCGAGCGCTCCGACGCCCTGCGCAGCCGGTACGACCTCCGCCACTGCGTCGTCTTCACCTCGGCACAGCAGGATCCGGGCGGCGCGGTGCTGGCCACCCAGCGCCTCGGCTCGGTCGCCGCGGCGCTGCTCGCCGAGATCGTCACCGATTCCGATGTCCTCGGCCTCGTCTGGGGCCCCGAGATCGAGGCGGTCGGCCGTGAACTGACCGTGCTGGCCCGCTGCAGGGTGGTGCAGCTGTGCGGGGTGACCCCGCTGCGGCCCGTGGACAACAACGCCGTGGAAGCCGTGCGCCGAGCCGCCTCCATCGCGCGCGGCCCCGTGTATCCGATCCACGCGCCACTTCTCCTTCCTGACGGCGCGACAGCCCGGACGCTGCGCCGGCAGCCGGGCATCGCTGAGGCGGTCGGCCAGTTCCAGCACCTCACCAAGGCCCTGGTCACCGTCGGCGCCTGGGAGCCGGGCCTGTCCACCATCTACGACGCACTCGGCGCCGACGAGCGCGAGCAGTACCGGAGCCGAGGAACCTGCGCGGAGGTCGTGGGTCAGCTGCTGGACGCGGACGGGCGTCCCGTCGCCCCGGAACTCACCGAGCGGATCATCGCGATCGGCTTCGACGAACTGCGCCGCGTGCCCGACGTGATCCTCCTCGCCGACGGTGCCGAGCGGGCCGCCGCCACCTCGGCGGCACTGAGAACCGGCCTGTTCAACG
Organism: Streptomyces alanosinicus; assembly: GCF_014650595.1. GTDB lineage: Bacteria > Actinomycetota > Actinomycetes > Streptomycetales > Streptomycetaceae > Streptomyces > Streptomyces alanosinicus. The sequence continues at coordinate 47,250 of NZ_BMVG01000008.1, read as the reverse complement.
GCATCGTCACCAACACGGCCGTGGCGGAGCACCTGCTGCGCTGACCCCCGGGCCGGCGTGGCCGGACAACGTACGGAGAGACCATGACGCCTCTCGTGGAGCGCGCCCGCGCACTGCAGGTGCTGAACGCCCTGCTCGGCCACGTCGTGGCGGGCGCTGGCACGGCTGTGTCGGTCGAGGCACCGGCCGGGGCCGGAAAGGGTGCGCTGCCGGCGGAGGCCGCGGCCCGTGCCCGCCGGCACAAGGCCCACGTGTTGCGGGCACGCTGCTGTCCGCACGAGGCGGCCGAGCCGTGGGGAGCCGTCCGTCAACTGCTCGACGCGCTGCTGAGCGAGGAGGACCGCGGCCTGCTGGACGCCGGCCCGGCCCCGCTCCCCGACGGGTCCGGCGACCGTGCCCTGCCCGTCGAACGCTTCCACGATCTCTATCTGGTGCTGCTGCGTCTGTCGCGGCGAGGCCCGGTGGTCCTGCTGGTCGACGACGCCCACCACGCCGATGACCTCTCCCAGCGATGGCTGGCCTACCTGGCCCGTCGTCTGGAGGGTGTCCCGATCGGACTGGCCGTGGCCGGCCGTACGGCCACCGGAGCCGCCCGCGGAGCGCTCGAAACGGCGCTGGCGGCATGCCCGGAATTCCCCCGGCTGTCTCTGCGGCCCCTGTCCGAACAGGGCACGGCCGACACCTTGGCCGGCAAGCTCGGCCAGGCCCTGGAGCCCGACAGCGCGGCGGTGTGCCATGCCGCCACCGGCGGCAACCCGGGGCTGCTGGACGCCGTGGCCGTCTCCGTCGCCCGCACCGGCACTCCGGCCCCGCGGATCACGCCGGACCAGGCGGCCGGTCTCTGCGACCGCGCCGTCCTGCGCGCCCTGCCCCTGCTGCTGAACCGCCACGCACCCGCGGTGACCGCCACGGCCACCGTGGTCATCGCCCTCGGCCAGGTGACCGGTCTGCCACTGCTCGCGGCGACGGCGCGGATCGCCGTATCCGACGCGGAACAGGCCGTCACCGCCCCGGAGGACGCCGGATGAGGGTGCGCGGGACCGCCCTGGCAACTCCGCTCCGCCGCCGTCGCCCAGGTCCTCACCGCACAGGCGGGCGAGCACGCGCTCGGCACACTGCGTTCCCGGGCGGCCGAAGCACTGCGCGACCTCGGCGCCCCTCCCTCCGAGATCGCCGACATGCTGCTGCTCACCACACCCGGGGGACAGGCCTGGCGGGTGCCGGTGCTGCGGGAGGCGGCCCGTGTCGCCGAGGAGCACTCGGATCTGTCCGCTGCCGGCGCGTATCTGCGCCGTGCCCTGGCGGAGCCGCCCCCGGACACCGACCGCCCCGGGCTCCTGGCCCGGCTGGGCGTCGCCGAGGTGCACAGCGACCCCGAAGCGGCCGCCACGCATCTGCGTACGGTCCTGGCAGGCGAGGCCGACGTCCGGGTGCGGGCGACCCTGGTGCCGCACCTGGCCGAGGCGCTGGTCCGCACCGGGCGTGCCGAAGCGGCCGTGGCCCTGCTGGACGAACTGGCCGGCCAGTTCGGCGAGGACGACCGCGAGACGCTGTACCGGCTGTGGGCCCAGGGCATCCTGGTCCTCCTGGAGGAGACCCCGCACGTGGCCGACGCCTGGATAGCCCGCGGCCACATCGCCCGCGACCTGGCCGGTGCGAGCCCCGGACAGCGACTGCTGCTGGCCGCGCTCGCCCTGAAGACCACGCTGAGCGGACAGTGCGCCCACGCTGCCGCCGATTTCGCCGACCGGGCTCGCCCGGCCCGGACCGACGGAGGACCCCGCGCTCACGACCGTGTTCGCGGCGGCCGCGCTGCTGCACGCGGGCCGCCTCACCGACGCCCGCTGCTGCGACCAGCTCCTCGGCGACGGCATCCACCGCCAGCCCGCCCCCGTGCAGTCCCTCTTCCTGGCGATGCGCGCCAAGATCGCCCACCGCACGGGTGACATCACCTCCGCCCTGTCACTGGGCCGCCAGGCCCTCGCCCTGGCCCCGCCGGGGCGGCGCTACCAGCCCTATGCCACCGCCCAGGTCATCCACGCCCTGCTCGACCTCGGCGCCGCCGAAGAGGCGGACCACGTCTGCCAGGCCTCCTACCAGAGTCCGGCAGGCAGCCACTGGAGCTGGTCCGCCCTGCATGCCGCGCGCGCCCGGAACCACCACGCCCGAGGCGACCAGCACGCCGCCCTGGACGAACTCGGCGCCTGCGCCCAGCTGATGCGCGACGGCGGATACGACAACCCCGCCCTCGTCCCCTGGCGCTCCCACGCCGCCCTCGTCCACCAGCGCCTCGGCGACCACGACACCGCCATGGACCTGGCCGAGGAGGAGCTGGTACGAGCACGCCGCCGGGGCGCCGACCACACCATCGCCACCAGCCTGCGCATCCTCGGCCGGCTGCCCCCCCGGGCCACCGAGGCACGGACAGCGCTGTGCCAGGCACTCGACCTCGCCGACACCTCAGGCGCCGCCCCCCTGTCCGAACGCGCCTACCGCGCCTTCCTTGCCACCGGCGCGCGCCCCCGCCGCAGACGTCAGTCCGGAGTGAGCGCGCTCACCGAACGCGAACACCGTATCGCCTCCCTCGCCGCCACCGGCATGGACAACCAAGCGATCGCCTCCGCCCTGTTCGTCAGCCGGCGCACCGTGGAGTTCCATCTCACCCACGTCTACCGCAAGCTCGCGATCGACGGCAGAGCCGACCTCGGCACGGCACTGACCACCTCCCCGAGCCCAGCCTGCCCGCCCAGCCCCGCACCGCCCACGGCGACAGCTGACAAGAAGCGTTCGGTTCACCCCGCTTTTGAAGTTTCAGGGGGATAGAGCGGCGGGCGGACGGGAAGAGTGCTACACGGCGCACCGCGGGGAGCGGGGGAGCGTGTCCGGGAAGCCGGGCCCGATGCGCCGGGGAGGGCCACGTATGGGCGCACCGCCCTTGTATCTCGCACCACGGCTGGGCGAATGGCTGCGCTCGCTCCTCGCGGCGCCCGAACTGCTGCACACCCTCACCGACGCCCTCGGCTCTCCGCTGAACATGGTGATGCCCGATCAACTCGCCGCCAATCTGGAGCAGTTCAGGTCGGTGTACGGCACACATCGGCTGTCCGGCCAGGTGCTGTTCGCGCACAAGGCCAATCGTTCCAGCGCCCTGCTGCGGCGGCTGGCGGCCACGGACGCCGGCGTGGACGTCGCCTCCCTCGGGGAACTCCAGCACGCGCTCGGCGCCGGCTTCACCCCCGACCGCATCACGGCCACCGGTCCGAAGAACCCGGACTTCCTGTGGCTGGCCGCACGCACCTCGGTCACCGTCGTGGTCGACGGTCCGGCCGAACTGGAGCAACTCGCCGTACTCGTCCGCAAGTTCACCCTTCCGCGGACGCGCGTCCTGCTCCGGCTGGCGGGATTCGAGACATCCGGCGTGCGGGTGCTGAGCAGACGCAGCCGTTTCGGGACGCCCGTGAACGAGTCGGAGCAACTGCTGGAAGCGGTCCAGCGGCACAGCGACGTCGTGGAACTGGTGGGCGTGGCCTATCACCTGGACACCACGAGCGTCACCGAGAAGGCCACCGCGCTGGACGGCTGTCTGCGGGTGCTGGAGGAGTGCCGCGGCCGGGGACTGCGCCCCTCGGCCGTGGACATCGGCGGCGGATTCGGCGTCGACTACCTGGCCGACGGCGCGCAGTGGGAGCGGTACACGACCGCGCTCACCGCGGCCGTCCTCGGCACCCGGCCGCCACTGACCTGGGGCGGGCACGGCTACGGACTGCGCAACGAAAGCGGCACGCTGCGCGGCTCGCTCGGCCTCTACCCCGCCCACCGCCCGGTCGCCGGGCCGCGCTACCTCGACGAACTGCTCGCCCACCCGGCCGCCTCCTTCGACGGCCGGCCCCTCGCCGCACTGCTGCTGGAGCACCTCTACGACCTGTACATCGAACCCGGCCGGGCCCTGCTGGACCAGTGCGGGCTGACCCTGGCCAGAGTGCTGGAGGTGCGTGCGCCGCGGAACGGAGGCGCACTCCTCGTACGGCTCGCGGCCAAGGCCGACGACGTGGGCCTGGAGGAACACGGAGTGCTGATGGACCCCGTCGTCGTCCCCCGCGGCCGGGCGAGGCCGGCCGCGGAACCGGTCGCCGTGCATCTCTTCGGCAGTCTGTGCCTGGAAACCGACCTGATCACGCGCCGGACGGTCTTCCTGCCGCGCCGGCCCGAACCCGGCGACCTGCTGGCCTTCGCCAACACCGCCGGTTACTGCATGGACTTCCACGCCACCCGCGCCCAGCAGCAGCCGGCCGCGGCCAAGGTCGCCGCCTGGCAGCAGGCCGGCAGCTGGCGCTGGTGCCTGGACGACCAGTACTGGCCGGTCACATCCATGGGCGGGGTGGGATACGACATGGGGGGAGCGCAGTGAGGTACGACAGCATCACCGAGGCCATCGGCAACACACCGCTGGTGCGCATCGACCCGGCCGTGCACGGTCTGGCACATATCGACCTTTACGCCAAGCTGGAGCTGCTCAATCCGTTCGGGTCGGTCAAGGACCGGGCCGCCTGGAACATGGCCGGCCCACGGCTGGCAGAGGCGGCCGCGCACGGCAGCCAGGTCGTCGAACTGTCCAGCGGCAACACCGCCAAGGCGCTGGCCGTCCTCGCCGGGATGTACGGCCTGACCTTCAAGAGCGTCACCAACCGGATGCGCGTGCCGGAGATCAAGGACCTTCTGCTGCTGCTCGGCGCCGAGATCGAGGAACTGCCCGGCCAGAGCGAATGCCTGGATCCCACCGCCACCGACGACCCGCTCACCCTCTTCCACCGGACCCTGTCCGAGCCCGGCAGCGCCTATCTGCACACGGACCAGTACTTCAACCCGCGCAACACCGAGGCTCACCTCGCCGGCACCGGACCGGAGATCGTCAAGGACCTGGACGGGCGCGCCCCGGACTGGTTCATCGCCTGTGTGGGCACGGCGGGCTCCTCCACCGGCGTCGCCCGGGTACTGCGCGAACACGATCCCGCCGTACGGGTCGTCGGGCTGGTCGCCGCCAAGTCCGACTTCATCCCCGGCATCCGCACCATCGACGAGGCGCACCAGGTGGGCCTCTTCGACCCCGGCACCTACGACTCCATCGAGGCGGTCGACTCGGACGAGGCGATCGAGGGGATGCTCACCCTGAACCGGCGGTGCGGCATCCTGGCCGGACCGACCGGGGGTGCCGCCTACTTCGGCGCCGTGCGCCGGCTGAAGGCCGCCCGCGCCGCGTCCTCGGCGCGACAGTCGGCCGTCTTCATCGTCTGCGACCGGGTCGAGAGCTATATGAGCTACGTCCGCCGGCGCCGCCCCGACCTGTTCGGCCGCCCGCGCCGCGCCAACTCCCCGGCCGATCTCACCGACGCCGAGGTGCAGGCGGCGCCCGCCATCGGTGTGGAGGATGCCCGGACCTGGATCGGCACCGGTGCCCCGCTCGTCGTGGATCTGCGCAGCCCCTACGCCTTCGCCGCCCTCCACATCGACGGCTCCGTCAACATCGTCGACGAGCTGTTCGAGGAGCTGCTGCACGGCGGACTGCCCTTCAGCCGTACCCGTCCGGTGCTGCTGGCCTGCCCGGTCGGCGAGAAGTCGGCCCGCTACGCCGCGCTGCTGAACCGGATGGGCCACCCGGACGTACGCAGCCTGGCCGGCGGCATCATCGCCTGGCGGGACGCCGGCGCCCCGCTGGTGCGGGACTGACGACAGATGACCTCGTGCGTCAACACCACAGCCGGTCCGGGGGAGTCGGGGGAGTGGCAGCGGGCGCTGCGGGCCCAGTTCCCGATCCTCACCGGGCATCCGGACCTGGCGTACCTCGACAGCGCGGCCACCGCCCAGAAACCCCAGGCGGTCCTGGACGCCGTACAGACCTATCTCACCACCACCAACGCCAACGCCGGACGCGGCACCTACCCGTGGGCCAACCGCACCACATCCCTGGTGGAAGAGACCCGGGACCGGGTCCGGCGCTTTCTGCGCGACCCGGATCCGGAGCGGTCGGCCGTGCATTTCACCAGCGGCACCACCGAGGGGCTGCGGACGATCGCCCGCGACTGGCTCCCCGGCTTCCTCGTGGACGGCGACGAGATCGTCGTACCCGTCGCCGATCACCAGGCCAACATCGAGCCCTGGCTGGAGACCCAGCGGCAGCTGGCCCGCCAGGGCACCCATGTCCGCGTCCTGCCGATGCCCTACCAGCAGGCATCCGGCGACTACGACCACACCGTCCTCGCCCGGCTCGCCGGGCCCCGCACCAGGTTCGTCGCCGTCACCCATGTCCACCACGTGTACGGCGGCGACATGAACATCCCCCGTATCCGGGAGGCGGTCGGCCCGGACGCGGTCATCTGTCTGGACGCCGCCCAGAGTATCGGCCATCTGCCGGTGTCCCTGGCCGGCCTGGACGTCGACTTCGTCGCCTTCTCCGGGCACAAGGCGCTGGCCCTGCCCGGCTCGGGGGCGGTCTGGGCCCGCCAGGCGCGCGGACCGCGGTTCGTGCCCGGCGGCTGGTCCGGCACCCCGCACACGGTGGGCATCGTCTCGCTGGCCGCCGCGCTGGACTGGCTGGAGGCCGCGGGCACGGACCGGATCGAGCGGTGGACGGTCGCGCTGGCGTCCCGTCTCACCGACGGGCTGCGCCACCTGGACGCCTACGAGATCCTCGGCTGCCAGACCAGTCTGGCCGCCGACTCACCGGTTCAGCGGCGCCAGGGCATCGTGACCTTCCGGCACCGGGAGATCGGCTCCGGCGACCTGGGATTCATCCTCTTCAGCCACGGCTTCATGGTCCGCTGCGACCAGCACTGCCAGGGCAGCGCGGGGGAGAGCAGCGAGTCGGTGCGGGTGAGCCTTCATGTCTACAGCACGGTCGAGGAGATCGACCGGCTGCTGTCGGTCCTTGCCACTCTCGGGTGACGGGGGCCGCCTTCGAAATGTAATGGAAACCGTTTCCATCATAGGGTTCGGAGGAAGAGAACTCGTACGAGACGGCAAGGTGGCACGACCGGATGGGACTGAGCCTGGCGACGGCCGAGAAGTGGGTGGAGCGCTGGGAACTCCAGCAGCAGCGTTACGCCGTCGACCGTGAGGACCGCTTCACGGTGATCGCCGATGTCATCGAGCACATCACCGTGGGCCGCACCGGCCGGCCCACGGTCGTCGACCTCGGCTGCGGCCCCGGATCGCTGGCGGCGCGGCTGGCCCGCCGACTGCCGCACGCGGACATCGTGGCCGTGGACCGGGACCCCCTGCTGCTGGAGCTGGCCCGGGTTCACCACGCGGACGCGGCCCGCTACGTCGACACGGTGATCGGCGAGCACGGCTGGACACGGGCGCTGGCCCTCGACCACCCGCTGGACGCGGCCGTCTCGACGACCGCCCTGCACTACCTGGACCCCGGCACGCTGCGCCGCGTCTACCGGGAACTCGCCGCGCTGCTGCGACCCGGCGGCGTCCTCGTCAACGGCGACCACCTTCCGCCGGACGACGCCGTGCTCGCCGAGGTGGCGGGGTGTGTGGGACGCCGTCGGGCCCAGCGGCAGCGGGCCCTCGTCCACGAGGACTGGGCCTCCTGGTGGACGGCCGCCGCCGGGGAACCCGAGCTGGCCGAGCTGCTCGCCGAACGCGGCCGGCGACAGTCGTCCACCGGCACCGACAGCGCCGCCCGGCTGTCCCTGTCCGACCATGTCCGCCTGCTGCGGCAGTCGGGGTTCGCACAGGCCGGCGCCGTCTGGCAGTACGGCGACAGCTGTGTCGTCGTGGCGGTCCGCTGACCTGGGCGCGGGTCGGCCAGACGGGTACGTTGGGGGCGCCCGGCGGGTCTCCGCCCGGCGAAGTGCGGGCGAGGGAGCGGGCGTTGGGGGTCGTGCTGTTGGCACTCGGGGGAACGATATCGGTGCCGGGCGGCGCCCGGGGCGCGCGGCTGAGCGGTGCCGAGATCACCGCGGCCGTACCGGGACTGGCGGAGCTGGGGGTCCCGCTCGATGTGCGGGACGTGCACGCCGTGCCCAGCGGCAGTCTCACCTTCGCGCAGGTCCTCGATGTCGTCGCGGTCGCCGCACGGGCCGTGGCCGACGGCACGGACGGCGTCGTCGTCACGCAGGGCACCGACACCCTGGAGGAGACGGCCTTCCTGGCCGACCTGGTGTGGCCGCACGAGAAGCCGTTGGTGCTGACCGGTGCGATGCGGCAGCCGGCCACGGCGGGGGCGGACGGACCGGCGAACGTGCTCGCCGCCGTTCGCGTCGCCCTGGCCCGCGAGGCGCGCGGCGCGGGTGCGCTGGTCGTCTTCAACGACGAGGTGCACGCGGCGCGCTGGGTGCGCAAGACGCACAGCACGAGCACCGCGACCTTCGCCTCGCCGAACACCGGCCCGCTCGGACATGTCGTCGAGGGCCGGGTACGGATGCTCCTCGCCCCGCCCCGGCACGAGCCGCTGTCCGCCGTATGCGACCGGGAGCGGCTCGCGGCCGCCCGCGTCGCCCTGCACGTGGTGACCCTGGACGACGACGGCGCACAGCTCCAGGGCCTGGAGCGAACGCATCGGGGCCTGGTCGTCGCGGGTTTCGGTGTCGGTCACGTACCCGATGTGCTCGCGCCCCGGCTCGGCGCCCTGACCGAGCACATGCCGGTCGTGCTGACCTCGCGCACCGGCAGCGGTTCGGTCCTGCGGCACACCTACGGCGCGCCCGGCTCGGAGACGGACCTGCGCCGGCGCGGGCTGATCGACGGCGCCTTCCTCGACCCGTACAAGGCCCGGGTGCTGCTCCGGCTGCTGGTGGCGGCAGGAGCCGGACGCAAGGAGATCGCGGAAGCGTTCGCCCTGCGCGGCTGAGCGCGGTAAATGAGGCCCTGCCGGTACGAGGGGCATGTCGAGGCGCACGTTCAGTGGCCCAGCAGCAGCCCCGTCCCTGACACGTCGGCGCGGATGCCGTCCTTGTCCACGGTCACGCTCTGCAGTCGCAACGCGCCCCCAGGGGGCTTCGGGAGCTTGAAGGCGAAGGAGAAGCGGTCGGCGATCTGCGGGCGGGTGAGCTTGGTCAGCGTGGTGAGCAGGGACGGGTCGAGGCCCAGCCGCTTGAGGAAGGCCGGGTGGGCGACCGCCACGTCCACGAGGTTGATCCTGGTCAGTCCGTGCAGAAAGCGCGGCGCGCCGGTGAGCTGATGGAGCTTGTCCTCGTCGTGCAGCGCGGTACTCACCGCGCTGTCGGGAACACCCAGGCGGTGTACGACCGCCGGGATGCTCAGCAGGGCCTTGGCCTGCTCCGCCTCCCGGGTGAGCCGGCGGGCTGAGCCGGGCGTCAGATGGAGGCCCTCGGCGGGCCCGGTGCCGGGCCGGTACGTGGCGAGGTCGTCGATGTCGAGCCGGATGCCGTCCACGGACGTGGCGATGCCGCGCTCTCCGTCGAGCCGGATGCGGGCGTCGGCCTGCACGCTCAGATCGCGGCCGGCGATGCGCAGGGTGCCGTGGGCACGGACGCGGCCGGGCCCCTGAGCCGTGAAGGCCACCTGTGAGGCGCCGAGTTCACGGTTCATGTCGGCGAAGGACAGCAGGACCTGACCGTGCATCTGGCGAACGAGCGCGCCGCGCACGGTGGTGGGTCCGTCGCCGTCGATGCGGATGTCGTCGGCGGTCGCGGTGACCTGGGTGAGGGTGACGCGCTGGGCCGGGATGTCGGGGACGGTGACCCGAACCGAGTCCAGGCGCCGGTTCACCAGCTGGGTGAGGAAGGGAAAGCCGCCGATGGAGACCTCGGGCGCGGCGGCGAGATGCATCGAGTCCTTGAGCCGCTGGGCGGCCTTGTGCTCGGCGTAGAGCAGCGCCCAGCGGTCGGCCAGGACGAGGAGGGCGGCGAAGGTCAGCACCCACACCAGGAGACGGACCAGGGTGGGAAGGCCGGTGGCGCGGTTACGGCGCCGGCTGCCGCGCCGGTGATTGGGTGGCGACCAGGGCTCTTCCGCGTCGTCCCGCCGGTCCGCCGGGTCTTCCTCGGTCAGGAACTCCTCCAGCGGATTGTCCGCCAGCGCGGCCAATTCGTCGTAAGGATTACGGCCGGATGGAACCCGATCGGGGGGACGCCCGTCGGACTGGGCAGGTTGATGCGTCGGTATGTGGGGGGTACGCATCGCCAGATTTCATCACATAGTCACACCTGGTCTGCAAGTCCTACTCGAAGTAAGGCGCGAAATGAGTCACGTGGACCCCGCTGTCGGCGAGCAGTGGCAGGGCCACGCCCGAGGCGGTGACGACGGGGACGGTCGCCGAGCCGAGGGCGACACGGAGGATGGCCGCGATGAGCCAGGCGAGGATGATCGGCGACAGCGACCAGCCGTCCGCGGTGTGCTTGATGTGGAGCACGGGCCCCGACCCGGACGTGGCCAGGTGCGTCACGGCGGCTCCGGCGATGAGCAGGCCGTAGAACGGGGTCAGGTGATGCGTGCAGTTTTGGCCCCCGCTGGTCCGCCGCCCCGGGACTGGCGGACCGGCGCCTGCAAGAGACGCTCTCGCGGGGTAACCGGAACCTACGCTTCCAGCGGCCGTGACGGAAGACCTACCGGTGTGTGGTCCAGGTCATATCGAACCGGAGACATATGATCGCCGAATGACCACAGTGTTGCTGAATACCTCTGCCGGGGACATCACCCTGGAGCTCGATGAGTCGAAGGCCCCGAAGACCGTGGCGAACTTCGTCGACTATGTCCGGTCCGGTCACTACGAGGGCACGATCTTCCACCGGGTGATCTCCGGTTTCATGATCCAAGGCGGTGGCATGACCGCGGACATGAAGCAGAAGACCGCGTCGCAGCGGGTGGAGAACGAAGCCAAGAACGGCCTGCGCAACGACAAGTACACGGTGGCGATGGCGCGTACGTCCGATCCGCATTCGGCCAGCGCGCAGTTCTTCATCAACACCAGCGACAACGATTTCCTGAACTACCCGGGCCAGGACGGCTGGGGTTACGCGGTGTTCGGCAAGGTGACGGCCGGCACCGAAGTGGTGGACGCGATCGACGGCGTACGCACCACGTCCCGGGCCGGGCACGGCGACGTTCCGGTGGAACCGGTGACGATCGTGTCCGCACAGGTGCTCTGAGCCTGCCGACCTTCACCCGTTCACCGGCCGGGGTCCCGCAGCGCGGGCCCCGGCCGGCTGCCGTCGGAGCCCCGTCGCCCAAGCGCCGTACCGGGTACGGCAGTTCGGCGATGCCGGCCCGGGAGCGACTCCTGGGGGGATCCTGTGACGGTCGGCCCGATGGCTCCTGGCGCCGATCGCCACTGAGTACACTCTGTCACCCGTGCGGAACCAGGCGTGTCGGTGGGGGCGGTGTGGGCAGGGAGTGGGGCGGTGCCGGTGACACCGGAGGCCGGGTACAGGGTCGGGGGCCGGTATCGGCTGCAGGAGCCCATCGGACAGGGCGGGATGGGCGTCGTCTGGCAGGCCCGGGACGAACTGCTGGACCGCGGCGTGGCCGTCAGGTGCGCCCGCCCGGACGATGCCAAGGCCGCCCGGCGGCTGATGACGGAGGCGCGCTGCGCCGCGCGGCTGCACCATCCCAACGTCGTGGCCGTGTTCGACTACGTCGCCGACGGTGACGCCTGCTGGATCGTCATGGAATACGTACCCTCGCGCAGCCTGGCCCAGTTGGTGGAGGAGCGCGGCCCGCTCTCCCCTCAGGAGGTCGGTCGATCGGCGGCCAGATCGCGGCGGCACTGACGAAGTCCCGCGGCGAAAGCGTGGTGCACGGCGATGTGACGCCGGAGAACATCCTGGTCACCGAGGACGGCGTGGCCCGGCTGACGGACTTCGGGATCGCGCGCGCCCTGTGGAGCGAGGTCACCGAGACCGGCACCCACACGACGACGGGCACGGTGCGCGGCAAGCCCCGCTATCTCGCGCCCGAGGTCGCCAAGGGCGGGGCGCCGGACGCGAAGGCCGATGTCTTCTCCCTCGGCGCCAGTCTGTTCGCGGCGATCGAGGGCCGCTCGCCCTACGGGCGGTTCGAGCACGTGATGGGCTATCTGGCCCGCGCTCTCGAAGGACAGGTGGACGCCCCGCAGCAGGCGGGCCCGCTCGGCGAACCGCTCACCGCGCTCCTTGCGGTGGAGCCGGGGAACCGTCCGGACGCCGCCGCGGCACGCACCTTGCTCACCCGTGCCGCGCCACTGCCCGCGCACATCCGGGAATACGTCCAGGAGCACCTGAACGAGGGGGTGCGGGGGAGCGCGGACGAGACGCTGCGGTTCCGCCGGACGCCGGCCCTGCCGTCGCTCACCCTGTGGCTGCCACGAAAGGTGCGTGCTCGTCAGCTGCGTGGTCGTCAGCTGCGCGGTCGGCGCCGGGCGTGGACGGTCACGACGGCGGTCCTGGCCGACGCCGGGCTCGCGACCGGGCTCGCCCTCTTCGGCCCCTGGTCCTTCGGGCAGCAGCACAGCACCGGGCCCCGCTCCGGCGCGAAGCCCCCGGCGGCGGTGCCGGCTTGGGCCGGTGCCCTGGGCGACGAACCGAGCGCCGACCCCTGCAAGGTGATGGACGCCGCGTCGCTGAGCCGTTTCGGCCACACGGAACTCGCCCCCACCTACGGTCAGCTGAACCGGTGTGACGTACTGGTGCTCGACTCCGACGGGGACGAGATCGCCGACGCCGAGGTCGACTTCAGCAGTGATCCGGTGGAGTTCGACAGCGCGGTGCCCGTCCGCAGGGTCGGCAACGTCGAGGTCGCCTCCCTGAAGCGGGACGGCGACGAGTGTCTGCGGTTCATCACGACGTCGGACCGTCGGCAGATCGTGGTCAACGGCAAACGGGACGGCGCCGGCGCGCCCGAACCGTGCGCGCTGTCGGACGCGGCCGCCGACCACGCGGTCGCCGTGCTGGACCAGGGCCCCGTGCCACGGCGTTCGGCGGCCTGGCCCGCCGACTCCCTGGCCCGGCTGGACGCCTGCGCGCTGCTGGACCAGGCCGCGCTGAAGCAGGTGCCCGGCCTTCGGCCGCGGCCGAAGGATCACGGCTTCGCCCACTGGGCCTGCGACTGGGCGAGCCCGGACGGCCGACGCGCCTATGTCCAGGTGCAGTTCACACAGGACAACGACCTGTCCGACAACGGCAGTCCCGCGCGTATCGCCGGCACCACTGCTTATGTCTCTCCCAAGGAGGAGGGAGACGACAGCTGCGTCGTCCACACACCGCACCTTCACCGACTCCGTCGGCGACCGGACCATCGAGCTGTTCCGGCTGACCGTGCAGGAGCAGGGACAGCAGAACGCGAAGGTGTGCACACGCGCCGAGTCGCTCGCGGGCGCCGCCGCGCGGACCGTCGCGAAGACCCTGCCCGGAAAGTGAAACCGCCCGCATGACGCAGAACCTCGTAGTTCTCCCCGCCACCCACGGCAGCCTCGCCCGCGGAGTGTCCGCACCGGTGCCCGGCACCGTGATGCCACCGGTGAGCGCGAGGGCCAGGGCACGCTCACCCGTCGGGACGGGCGATGGTGGCTGAGCACCAGCGGCCGGCTGCCGATCCGCTGCACCGAGGGCCGGCTGCTGTTCCACGGCGAGGAACCCCTCCCGCTGTCCACCGGCTACACCCCGCTGTTCATCCAGGGCTCACGGGGACGCGAGCACCTGCTCGAAGTCCTCGTCACCGGCGCGGGCGACGAACGGCCCCGCGCCCGGCACGGGGACGTCACCCGCCCGCCGCGGGTGTGGGTGCTGACCGAGCAGGAGAAGCTGGCCCTCGTCGTGCTCGGCCGGCGCTATCTGCTGCACGAGCCGAGGCCGCAGCCGCTGACCTGGAAGCAGACGGCCGCGCAGCTCGACGAGCTGCAACCCGGCGCGGGCTGGACGGACAAACGCGTCGCCCACCTCGTCGACGCCGTGCGCGCCCGGCTCTCGCGCGACGGGGTGCCGTACCTGACCCGCGAGGAGATCGGCGAACCGGTCGGCAACGCCCTCAACGACCATCTGCTGCGCGCCCTGCTGGCCTCCACGACCCTCGTCCCCATGGACCTGGCCCTCGTCGAGGCACCCTGACCCCCGACTTCGCGAGCCCCTGCCCGCCGAGCCCTCCGCCCGCCGCGCCCCGCGCGCCCCACCGGGCTCGGGACCCCTCCCGGCCGCCCCTGCCTACGCTCCTCGCCATGCCGGCCCCATCACGACCCGCGCTCAGGACCGCCGCCCTGCTCACCGCCGCCGCGGCCCTGGGCGTGGCCGCGTGGAACCCGTCACCCGCCTCGGCCGCCACGCATCGGCGGCTCGTCGTCACCCAGGGCGGCACCGCCGCACATCCGGCCGTGTACGACGGGCACGGCCGCACGTACGACTTCGTCATCCGGGACAACTACTGCGACACCCGGAAGGCGTCCCAGGCCCTGATGTTCGAGGACGTGCAGCACCTCACCATCGTCGGCAACACCTTCGCCGCCCCCACCGACCACGCCATCGGCCTCGCCATCCACTCCACGGGCGCCCACGTCTGCCACAACCGGACCAACCCCCGCGTCCGTTACGAGGTCGGCATCGACGCCTTCTCCCGGCCCCGGCTACCACGGCCCGAAGCCGGGCGGCGCCCCCTGACCGTCCGGCACCTCGTGCGCACGGCCCGAGGGCGGACGCCTGCCCGGCGGGCCGGAACCCCGTAGTCCATCGCCGTTTCCCGCCCAAGACGCGGATCATCGCGCGAGGGACGGAGGTGTGCGCCTCCTGGCGCGTTTGCCCGGTGCCTGACCCCGCAGCGCCGCCGCCCCGGCCGCCGCATCCGGGCGGTGCGCTCCCGTCCCGGACACCGATGAGCGCTGCTCCCGCGGCGTGCTGTCGACGGGCGACGAGGTCTGGAATCGCGGTGGTTCAACTTCCGTGCGCCCGTGCTCACTTGTATGCCCACACCCCGACGGAACTGATGGGTCGTCAGGGAAGTGCGAGGTCGCGCGGAGCGGCGCATGACCGTCCGTGAACTCCGCACGCCTTGTGAGCGGCCGGGCGTCACTGCCGTACTGCCTACAGCTCACCGGGGCGACCGGTGGGCTGGATCCGCAGTGGAGAGGAAAGCCTATGACCGCACGACCGCGGCACCGCGGCACCACGTCCCCACGCCTCCTGCCGTCGCTCCGCCTCGCCCTCACCATCGGCAGTTTCGGCGTCGTCCTGCCGCTCCTCGCCCCCGGCATCGGCGAAGCGGCCTCCGGCACCACCTGGGACCGGGTCGCCGGCTGCGAGAGCGGCGGCAACTGGAGCACCAACACCGGCAACGGCAACTACGGCGGACTGCAGTTCACCCAGCCGACGTGGGCGGCCTACGGCGGAACGGCGTACGCCCCCCGGGCCGATCTGGCGACCCGGGCGGAGCAGATCAACGTGGCGGAAGCGGTCCTCGCCCACCAGGGTCCGGGAGCGTGGCCGGTCTGTTCGGTGCGCGCGCACCTCACTCGGGGCGGTGGGCGGAGCGAGCCGCTCCTGCGTCCCGCCCGCCACCGGCACACCGTGTCGCCGTCCCGCTCACGCGGGGGCACCGGCCGGCACCTCGGGGGGTCGTACACCGTGCACGGCGGCGACACCCTGGCGCTCGTCGCCCAGCGGGCCGCCGTCTCCGGTGGCTGGCGGCGCCTGTACGACGCCAACCGGAACGTCATCGGCCGCGACCCGGATGTGATCTACCCGGGCCAGCGGCTCACCCTGCCCGACTAGCGGCCGCACGGAGTGCGCGCCGTCGCGACGGCAACACCAAGCCGTGCGCGACGGCGCGCAACCGCACCAGTGCAGGCCACTGACCTGCTTATATTACCTATTATCACGAGAATGGCCCATTTGGCGACAGGGCAACATCGCGGCGTGATGAGACTCCGCAGAGCCGTTCCGGCTCTCTTCGCCCTGGTCTTCGCCCTCGGGATGCCCGCCAGCGCCGCCGCCGACGCGCTGGTGCCCGCTCCCACGGCCAAGGTCCAGCAGCATCGGTGCTACACCCCCGATCAGGCTCGTGCCGAACTCGACCGCCGGACAGCGGCGGCGGTCGCGTCCGGCAAGAAGGTGCGGGTGATGGTGCCGGTCTGCGAGAGCAGCGGCACATCGCGCTGCGACGCTCCGAACCACCGGCTGCTCTGCGGCCAGTGGTGCCGGGACTGTGACGGGCTGGTGTGTTCACAGCCGTGGTTCTCGGAATACCAGTGCGGCAGCTGCTGACCAGGGCCGAAGAGTGGCCAAGGAGAGGGGAATCGTGAATTCGTCATCGGCACTCCGTCGTGTGCGGATGCCTGCCCTGGCGGCAGGCTTCGCGCTGGCACTGCTGGTCGCCGTGCCCGAAAGCGCCCAAGCGGCCGACGGAAGCTACACCTACATCACGGCGGCCGGAGGGGCCTTCCGGGTCGACGAACCGGCGAGCGACACCTGCCTCCCGCTCGTGGGCGGCGCCGTGGAGTTAGCCAACGACACCACAGACACGGCGTTCCTGTACGCGGACTCCTCGTGCCGCGGAGGGTGGGGGGCGTTGGTCGGGGTCGGCGCCACCTGGGACGCGCCCACCGGCGCCCAGGCATTGGCTGTCCGGCTGGGCTCGGCGCCCGAGGCCGCGAGGGGGGCCAGGTCATGACCGCTCTTCGACGTGTGGGCCGGCTCTTGGCGACGGTGACCGCCGTGCTCGCCGCTGTGCTGGTGTTCCATACGCCGGCCTGGGCCGACACCAACAGTGACGCCGTTCGCTCGGGTGTGTCGACCGAGTCCCGGGCCGGGCTCGCCGACGTCGCCTACAAGTGGTTCAGCTGGGGGGATCTGAAGGTCGGGGACTGCCACCAGACCGGCGGATACCTGCGGCTGTACGCGGACGGCACCCTCGCGTTCAGCGCACGGACCTGGACGGACTTCACACTCAGCGGTGACGTGTGGCATGCGCGTTTCGAGCTGAAGGACTCCGCGGGCCAGGGCCTGTTCACCACCTCGACGTACGACAGCCCGACCATGTGGGCGAGCAAGAAGCACGACTGGACGGCAAACGGCACCTACGAACCGAGCTTCTACGACGCCACGGTCAGGGTGACTCAGTGGGCCTCCTGCTGATCGGACCACAGCACTGACAGCTGGCGCCTCGCGAGCCCGGGTCGGAGGACACTCGAGTCGACGCGGGCTACCCGAGGCGCCGGCCCGCGCGACACGGTCGGTCCTCGACCGTGTCGCGCGGGAGCGGCTCAAGTCCTCGCGCTCGCGCGGTGTCAGCGAGTCGAGGGGCCTGTCGCGGCGCCGGGTCAGCAGCTCGGTGACCACCTCGGGGTCGAGCGCGGTCCCTCGGCCTGCGACCCGCTCCATGGCGTCGAGGAACTCCTCGACCCGTCCCACCCGGTCCTTGAGCAGATAGCCGAGCCCGCCGGCGCCGCTTTCGAGGAGTTCCGCGGCGTACGACTCCTCGACGTACTGGGACAGGACGAGTACGGGCAGGCCGGGGAGCCGCGCACGCGCCTCGCGTGCGGCGCCCAGGCCCTCGTCGCGGAAGTGCGGCGGCATCCGCACATCGAGGACGGCCACGTCCGGGATGTGTTCCAGCAGCGCGGGGAGGATCTCGGGCCCGTTGCCGACGACGGCGACGACATCGTGTCCGGCCGACCTCAGCAGCAGGACGAGCCCCTCTCTGAGGAGGGCGTTGTCCTCGGCGATCACCACACGCACGGCAGCTCCACGGCAATCGTGGTCGGTCCCCCGACGGGGCTGGTCACGGACACGGCACCGTCCAGGGCGGCGACACGGCGGCGGATGCCGAGCAGCCCGGTGCCGGCCCCCTCGTCCGCGCCGCCGAGACCTTCGTCCCGGACCACGGCGCGCGGTCCGGTGGGCAGGCGTTCCAGGCGGACCGCGGCCCGGGAGGCCCCGCTGTGCTTCGCCGTGTCGGTGAGGGCCTCCGCGACCGCGAAGTACGCGGCCGCCTCCACGGCTGCCGGGGCGCGCGCCCCGGTGTCCTCCAGGCCGTCCACCCGCACGGTCACATCGAGCCCGCTGTTCGCGGCGAGTGCCCGGACCGCGCCCGCCAGCCCGCGGTCGGTGAGGATCGGCGGGTGGATGCCGCGGACGACATGGCGCAGCTCGGCCAGCGCCTCCTCGGCCAGGTCCTGGGCGTCGCCGAGCATCCGGCGGGCGGTGTCGGGGTCATGCTCGTAGGCGCGTCCGGCCAGGCCGATCCGCATGGAGAGCGAGACCAGCCGGGCCTGGGTGCCGTCGTGGAGATCCCGCTCGATCCGGCGCAGCTCCGCGGCGTGCGCGGCGATCGCGCCCGCCCGTGTCTGGGTCAGCTCCTCGACCCGTACGGCGAGCCGGGCCTTCGGGGACGGCTTGAGCAGCGCCTCGGAGCAGCGGGCCCCCAGGCCGGCGAGGGCGGTGATCAGCGGCAGCACGGCCGCCCTGCGCCGCAACAGCCCGCACCACACCCCGTCGACGGCCAGCCCGAGCGGCCACAGGGGCAGCGCCAGCAGGGCCAGCGGGCTGTACAGATACTGGGCGCCGAGCTGGCGCAGGTCGGTGTGCGTACCGGGGTCGAGGACCGTCTTGCGCGGCCGCTCGCCGCACGGTGCCGGTGAGCGGCGTGTACGCCTCGGGGATCTGCCGGCCGGTCCAGGACGTCACCTGATGCCGCTTCGCCCCGGCGATCCGCCGGATCAGCAGCACCGTTTCCGGCAGCATCCACGCCCCGACCACCGCGAGCGTGGCGACGGCCGTGATCAGCAGCACGCTGATGAAGAGATACAGGCCGAAGCCCATCGCCGCGGTCAGGACCAGGTGGACCGTGGCCCGGGCGGCCCGGGCGGCCTGGGCCATCGTTCTCCACACGTCATCCACGCTGGGCGACGGTCGCCCCGGCCGCGGGGGAGCGGGCTCCACCGCGGGGGTCCAGCCCGCTTCACCCCTGATCGGGGGGACCACTCCCTCGATGGGGCGCGCCGGGTGCGCAACCGTGGACCTGGCGAACCTTTCGACCGCTGCCACCAGGGATCTCCAGTAGTCCAGTGCTGCGCACGACACCGAAGGAGGTGCGGAGTGACCCGTTCGCTGCACACGCCCCGGCCGGACCGCGCGGCGGGAACCCGGGAGGCGATCATGACGGTGGCGGAGCGGCTGTTCGCCGAGCACGGCCTGTGCGCCGTTTCCAACCGGCAGATCGGCGAGGCGGCCGGCCAGCGCAACGTGACCGCCGTCAGCTACCACTTCGGCAGCCGCACCGAGCTGGTCCGCGCGATCACGACACGGCACGGAGAGCGGTCCGACCGCATGGCAGCTCAGGTCATGACCGACCCGGCGATGCGGGCGCTCGTCTCCGAGGAAGCCCTGAACCGGCCGCACCTGCGCCGGACCCTGGACGGACTCGGCGGGCTGCTCGGGCATCTGCCGCCCGGGACCCGCGCCGCACGCGGCGAGATGGCCCGGCACCTGATCACCCATGCCTGCGCCGAGCAGGAGCAGGCCCTGGCCGAGGGCACCGGACTGCCGCGCCCCTCCTGGCAGCGGACCGCCGGCGACCTGACCGACGCGGTCGTCGGCCTGATGACCGCACCGGTCACCTCCCGCCGGATGTGACCGCGTAGCCCTCCCGCGACCAAGTCCCCCTCGACCAAGCCCCTTTACAACGGGACCATCCACCCCTCACAGCCGGACCATTCACCCCCCACACCGAACGGAGACAGGACACATGAAGATCAGCGTCGATGAAACGAAGTGCTGCGGTGCCGGGCAGTGCGTCATGCTCGCACCCGAGGTGTTCGACCAGCGGGACGAGGACGGCATCGTCGTCCTGCTCGATGCCGCGCCGGCACCCGAACACCACCAGGCGGCAAGGGAGTCCGCCGAGGTGTGCCCGGCCGCCGCGATCCACATCGGCGAGGAGGCATGAGCGCCCCCGCCGGCGTGCTCGTCGTCGGCGCCTCGGCCGCCGGCCTCAGCACCGTCGAGGCGCTGCGCCGCAAGGGCTACGACGGCCGGCTGACCGTGCTGGACGCCGCCGCCGGAGCCCCGTACGACCGTCCGCCCCTGTCCAAGCAGATCCTCTCCGGCACCTGGGATCCGGAACGCGCGCATCTGCGGACACAGGAGCAACTGGACGCGCTGGGTGCCGAGTTCCTCCTCGGTGACGCGGCCGTCGCCCTCGACGTACCCGGCCGCACCGTGCACACCGCCCACGGGCGCGCCCTGAGCGCGGAGGCAGTGGTCCTGTCCACCGGACTGCGCCCGCGCCGGCTTCCCGGCGCGGAGGACCTGACCGGACTGCACGTCCTGCGCACCCTCGACGAGGCGGTGGCGCTGCGCGGCGCGCTCAGGAACTCCCGCCGGGTCGTTGTCGTCGGCAACGGCGTCCTCGGATCGGAGATCGCCGCCACCGCCGCCGGACTCGGCCTCACCACCACGCTGGCCGGACTCCAACCGGCGCCCATGCAGGACCAGTTCGGCCCCCGGGTCGCGGGTGCCCTGGCGGATCTGCACACCCGTAACGGTGTCCGGCTCGTCAGCGGGGTCGGTGTCGGCGAGCTCACCCGCGACCAGGGGCGGGCGACCGGCGTGCGACTGACCTCCGGCGAAGTCCTGTCCGCCGACGTGGTCGTGGCCGCCATCGGCTGCACACCGGCCACCGACTGGCTCGCCGGAAGCGGACTCGATCTGACGGACGGAGTGACCTGCGACGCCTACTGCCGTGCCGCGCCTGGCGTGTACGCGGCGGGCGACGTGGCCCGCTGGTACCACCAGGGTCTGGGCACCCACCTCCGGCTGGAGAACCGTACGAACGCGACCGCCCAGGCCGGCGTCGTCGCCGCGAACATCCTCGGGCAGGACCTCGTCTACGCCCCCGTGCCCTACTTCTGGACCGACCAGTTCGACGTGAAGATACAGGTCTACGGCGCCCCGGCACCGGACGCCGACGTCACGATCGTCGAGGGCGAGGACGGCGACCGCTTCGTCGCCCGCTACGACCGGGCCGGCCGCACCGGTGCCGTACTGGGATGGAACATGCCCAAACAGGCCCGCATACACAGCCGCCTGCTCACCGGCACCCCCGGCGGCGGCCGGGATTGCGCCGCCGCGGCGACCGCCGCCGCGCCGTCCGCCTGACCCGGACAGCCCCCGGCAGAAGCCCCTGCTCCCCCCCCCCACGCCCGACCAGCGAAGGACCATCATGACGACGGCACCCCACGCCGGCGCGGAATCCACCGGCATCCCCCCGTTCCCCGACCCGCGCTCCTCCGGCTGCCCGTTCGGCGTCGCCCCCGAGATGCGCGCCCTCTTCGACCGCGGACCGGTCGGCAGGGTCCGGTCCTGGGGCGAGAGCACCCCCTGGGTGGTCACCAGCCATGCCGAGCAGAAGAAACATCCCCAGCCCCGTCGACCCGCAGAGGGCCGGCACCGGCCATACGGACATGCGCTTCGTCGGCATGGACGATCCGGAGCACGCCCGGCTGCGCCGCATGGTCAGCGGAATCTTCACCATCAAACTGACCAACAGCAAGACCATCGTCTCCGCCACCGCCGACGCCGAGGCACGGCACACCGCCCACCTGGCCCTCACCGAATACCTCGACAAACCGGTCGCGGGGAAGCTCACGGATCCCGGCGACGACCTCCTGTCCGCCCTGGCCGCACGCGTCGAAGCCGGTGAACTGACCCGCCGTGACCCCGATACCATGGGCGTGCTGCTGCACCTCGGCGGACACGAGACCACCGCCAACATGATCACTCTGGGTACCCTCCTGCTGCTGGAGCACCCGGAGCAACTCGCCGCGATCCGCGACGCCGACGATCCCCAGGTGGTCGCCGACGCCGTCGAGGAACTGCTGCGCTATCTGTCGATCGTGCACCTCGGACGGCGCCGCACGGCGCTGGAGGACATCGAGATCGCCGGTGAGACCATCCGCGCGGGCGACGGTGTCATCCTGCTCAGCGAACTCGCCAACCGGGACCCCCAGGTCTTCCCCGACCCCGACACCTTCGACATCACCCGCAACGCCCGCCCCCACCTGGCCTTCGGCGCCGGCACCCACCACCGCGTCGGTCAGCCGCTTGCCCGGATGGAACTCCAGGTCATCTGTCCCACCCTCTTCCGCCGGATCCCGGCCCTGAGGGCGGCCGTCGACACGGAGCGGATCCCCTTCAAGTACGACGCGGTGATCTACGGCGTCCACGAACTGCCGGTCACCTGGTAGCCGGCGGTGTCCGTCGAGCCTCGGCCGAGTCTCGACGGACACCGCTGTTCACCTCTGTGGGAGGGCGCGCCCGGTCAGGAGAGGGTACGGCCGCTCCAGCCCGAGCCGACGCGGACCCGGCCGCCGAACGTGCCATGGCCGGTGCCCGGGTTGAGCCAGGCCACCCCGTCGGAGTCGACCGAGAGCAGATCGGCCTTGCCGTCGCCGTTCAGATCGCCGGCACCGAGCACCTGACGGTAGGTCTTGCCCCAGTCCCGGAAGACCAGGACACGGTCGGCGAGCTTGCCGGTGCCGGTGCCGTTGTACCGCCACAGCTCGCCGGAGCCGTCGAGGGCCAGCACGTCCCCACGCCCGTCGCCGCCCAGGTCCCCGGCGCCGATCACCCGGGTGTACCCCTTCCAGCCGGACCGGATCCTGACCCGCGGCGCGAACCCGGCGCTGCCGTTGCCCGCGTACAGATAGACGTCACCGGTCGCGGCGGAGCGGGCCAGCAGGTCGGCGCGGCCGTCGCCGGTCAGGTCGCCGGGGGCGGTGAGGACGTTGTAGCCGCGCCAGTCGGCGCTGATCTTCCGGTACGGCGACGTCGGGACGGGCAGCCGGCCCGCCGGGGTCTCGTACATCCGGGCCTCGCCCGTGGGCAGCACGGCGAGGACGTCGTTGACACGGTCCCCGTTGAGGTCGCCGAAGCCCGTGAACCGGGTGCCGGCGGGCCAGTCGGTGGTCATCGCGCCGCTGTGCACCGAGCCCTTGGCGAGGTGGCCCGCGGCGTCGCCGTCGTAGCGGGCCAGGGTGGTGCCGGTCAGGGACAGCACGTCGGCGCGGCGGTCGTCGCCGTAGTCCCGGACGCCGGGCAGTGCGCGGGAGGTGCCGTTGACGGCGTACAGCGGGCCGCCGCCGGCGTCGCTGTCGTACCAGAGAGCGGTGGGGCGGGTGCCCGTGACCGTGAGGGCGCCGGAGACGGTGTGGTTGCCGGTGCCGTCGGCCAGCGTCGTGGGGGCCGACCAGCCGCCACGGGTGCGGAAGGCGGAGACGAACCGGTACGAGCCGTTGCCGAGGGACACGGTCCAGCCCGCGTGCACGGTGCCGTCGGAGGCGATGCCGGAGCTGACGGACGCGTGGGACGTGCCGATGGGACGCCGGTCGTCGGCCTGTTCGACGGCGCCCCACAGTCCGGTGCGAGCGGAGCGGGTGGTGGAGATCACCGCGTTGCCGGTGTTGTCGACGAGGGTGACATCACCGTTCGGGGCGGTCAGCGGACGGGGCAGGCCGTAAGGGGCGTACCAGCCGGTGAGCGGTGTCTCCTCGGGGGCGGTCCACGCCTGGCCGGGAGCGCTCTTGCGGGCGAAGCGGAGCGGTCCGTTGCCGGCGCTCGCCCACAGCATGGTGAGGCCGCCGGCCGGGTCCGCGTCCAGGCGGAGGGCGCCGGGACGGGTGCCGGCGAGCGGGGTCAGGTCCTCCGGCTCGCCCCAGGTGGCCGCGCCGGCCTTGCGCTCCATGATCCGGGAGTGGTACGAGACCTCGGTTCCGGTCGCGCGGATTCCGCCGCCCTCACGGAGGGCGTCGTCCAGATTCCACGCGATGGCCGCGTTGCCCGCCTTGTCGACGGTGGCGGACAATCCGGTCAGGGTCCACTCGCCGTCTTCGTCGCTCTTGACCGTCTCGAACACGGTGGGCTCGGACCAGGCGCTGCCGGGGGTCGGCCGCTCGGCCATGTGCAGCTCGCGTGCGCCCGTGACCTGGGTGACCCAGACGGCGGTGAGCCGGCCGGTGGCGCTGCCGAAAACCACGGGAGAGGCGTCGACCCAGTCGGTGGCGGCGACGGTGCTCGGGTCGGACCAGCGGGTGGCACCGGGGGCCAGGGTGGCGGCCTTGAGGAGGACCTTGCCCTGCGGGAGGCGTTCGCGCCAGTAGGCGACGAAGGAGCCGTCGGCCTGCGCGGCGAGGGTGCTGGAGCCGTGGATGTAGTCGGAGGCGGTGGACAGCGTCTGCGGCGCGGCCCAGGTGGTGCTGCCGGCCGGGCGGACCTGGATGGTGAGCCGGCGGACCTCCATGGACTGTGCGGGATCCTGCGGCTGGTTGCGCAGGACGACGAGGGCGCCGTCGGCGCGGGCCTGCAGGCTCAGGACGTCATGCCGGGCGGAGGAGGCGAGTTCGGTGGACGCGCCCCAGGTGCCGGGCTGCACGGGGTCGGTAGCCACCTCGGCAGCCCCCGTCTGCGCGCCGGACGCCGCACCCGCGGCTGTCGACGCGGGTGCCGCCTCGGCCGACAGCGCGGGCAGAGCCCCCACCAGACCCCCGCTCAGCACGAGCGCGAAAGCCCCTTTGACGACATGCGAGTTCACGATCCGGCCCCCCACAGGCTGCACACTTCGTAAGGAAAGTGTGTGGATCTTATATGAGCGGTGTCGGTCCTCGGCCCGGTGCCGGTCCTCAGCGCTGTCGGGCGCAGTCGTAGAGGCCGAAGCTGCCCCTGGTGCGCCAGCCGTAGTCCTTGGAGCGGAGGCGCGTGCAGTGGGACTTCACCCAGGTGGTGGCGGGGGTGGTGGGCCGCAGGGGAGTGAGCAGCACATAGCGGAGCTGGTGCGTGGTGATCAGGGTGCTGAGCTGATCGGCGCTGGGGAAGGGGGTCTTGCCGGTGAAGCCGCCCATGACGAGCATCGGCTGGGACTGGGCGCGCAGCAGCCGTTCCGCGGGATAGGCGGCCTGGGTGGCGAGCAGGTATTTCTCGCCGTGGTGGTGTGCCGTCAGGTAGTCGAGCAGGGCGATGTCGCGGGTGCTGGGCTGGTCGAGCCCGACCCGGCGCAGCGCGGAGCGGTCGTGCACGGCCTTGTGGTACGCGGTGCCGACCGGACCGGCCGTCGGTGACGTGGAGGCGCCCGCGTAGAGCGGATCGAGGCCGGCGGCGGCCCAGCCCGCGGGGACGAGCAGGGTGGCCGCGATGCCGGCGGCCAGCGAGCCCTGGACCATCGTGCGGGAGGCGCCTGACCGGCTGACCCACAGACCGATCGCGCCGCCCACACCGAGGGGGACGGCGAGCAGCAGCAGCCAGGAGGCGAACCAGGTCGGCCAGTCGAGTACGAGCGCCCACACCACCGTCAGCACCAGGGCCGACGGGAGCCACAGCCGCCGCTGACCGCCTGCCTCGTACGCGGACCGGAAGAGGGCGAGTCCGCCTCCGGCGAGCGCGGCGATCGCCGGCGCGAGCACGGCCGTGTAGTAGGGGTGGTTGCCGTTGGAGACGCTGAACACCACGGCGTGCACGGCCAGCCAGCCGCCCCAGAGGAGGAAGCCGGCCCGCAGCGCGTCGGTGCGCGGTTCGCGGGCGCGCCAGACCAGCGCCATCACGGTGACGAGCACGGCGAGCGGCAGGAACCAGGCGATCTGCGGGCCGACGGTGTGGTTGACCAGCATCCCCCAGCCGGTGTTTCCGCTGGTCCGGCTGGCGGCGGTCCCTGCGACGGCACCGAGCGCGGTGTCGTCGTCACCGAAGCGGCTCAGGCCGTTGTAGCCGAAGACCAGGCTGAAGGGATTGTTGTTGGACGTGCCGTCGACATACGGGCGGTCCGCGGCGGGCGTCATCCAGGCGAGCAGCGCCCACGAGCAGGAGACGGCCAGGGCGACCGCACCGCTCAGCAGGAGGCGCAGAGCCCGTCGCAAGGGCGCCTCGCTCGCGGTGATTTGGTAGACGAGGGCGAAGACCGGCAGGACGAGCCACGCCTGGAGCATCTTCGTCTGGAAGGCGAGCCCGACCCAGACGCCACAGGTGAGCAGCGGGAGCAGCCGCCCGGTCCGCACCGCTTTCTGCAGCGCTCCGGCGGCCGCGACCAGCAGCAGCGTGAGGGCGGTGTCCGGGATGGTGGCCCGGTTGAGGACCACGGTGACCGGGGTGAACGCGAGCACCAGCGCGGAGATCAGCGCGGCGAACGGCCCGGCCCACACCCGTACGATCCGGTGGAGCAGCCATATCGTGAGCACGCCCTCGACGACCTGCGGCAGCGCGGCCGCCCATGTGTGCGGGCCGAAGAGCCAGACGGATACGGCATCGGGCCAGAAGGCGCCGGGCAGTTTGTCGAGAGTGATCGAACCGCTGGTGTCGAGACCGCCGAAGAAGAAGGCCTGCCAGCTCGTCGACATCGACCGTATCGCCGAACTGTAGTAGGGGTGGATCGCGGCGCTCCCCATGCCCCAGGCGTACAGCACCGCGGCCACGACCAGCACCGCGGCCAGCGCCGGCCGTTCCCAGGGCGCCGGGGCCTCAGGCTGCTCGTCTGGGCGCTGCGATGACCGGCGGCGGCCGTGCGAGCCGGTGCTCTGGGCGGTGGGGAGGGTGGCCATGCGAAGGTCCTTGGATCAGTGGGAGGCGGAGCGGTGGTTCACGGACGGCGGGCCGTCCGGAAGCCGAGGGCGCGGCAGCTGCGTGCCGTGCTGCGCCGCCCCGCCCGGCAGACCCTCGCTGGTCGTGCTCTCGGCGGCGGAACGGCTGGGCCGGAACGCGGGGCGTACCCGGCGGTCGAGGTCCCCGCTCACGGCGTCGTACTCAACGGCCATGGCCGGCGGGGACGTGCCGCGGGTGATGGTCACCGCGGCCTGACGGTGGGGCTGAGGGGGCGATGTGGCGCGGCGTCCGGAAAGCGGTGGGCAGGGCAGCGGATCCTCTCTCAACCGGCGGCGAGCGCTCGAATGTTCGGCAAGTGCACACTTTAGCCGCACGGGATCACACAACCATCACACTTACCTCCTTCTGTCCTGCTGCTAGAAAACGGTGCGGCGGCTGGCTCAGGAGAACCTGAGCCAGCTGTTCATACGGCGATCCGGTCGAACGCGCTCAACGGCCCGAGGCGTGTCCCACGTGGGGCTCCCGCCTGGGGGAGTCCGTTCAGCGGACGAACGAGATCTCCGGGTAGCTCTTGGCGGGGCCGTCCAGCAGGGTGCTGTGCTTGTGACGCAGCACCTGGTCGAAGTAGGCGGCGAGGTACTCGCGCTGGATCTTGACCGCCCGCTCGGGGTCGATCGTGCCGAACTGCTGCTGCAGCTGGGCCTGGGAGAGCCCGAGCAGATTCGCCTCCTGCGGCACCATCACCTCGTTGTCGCTGAACGACAGGTGCGCCGCGCCGTGCAGCTGGATGTCGACCCGGTAGCCCTTCAGATGGGGCCACAGCTTGCGCCACGACGAGTCGTTGTTGCGGTTGTGCGTGCCGGAGCTGAAGAGCATGAACGGGCGGTCCAGGTCCTTGCCCGGCGCGGAGCCGAAGAACTGGCCGTCCAGGTCGGCGCCGGCGTCGATGCGACGGTCGAGCTGCATGGCGGTGTCGACCGCGGCGCCGCCCAGCGACCAGCCGAACATGCCGATGCGGGTCGTGTCCACGGCCTTCGACAGACCGCTGGGGAGCTTGGCGTGATCGACGTCCGGGTTGCCGCCCTTGGAGATGGTGCCGAGCTGGTCGATGACGAAGCGGATGTCGGCGGCGCGCACATTGAGGGTGTCCGAGGAGTGCGAGCCGGCCGGCATGGTGTTGACCTCGACGCGCCCGCTCGGGAACTGAACCTCGTTGGCGTCGTGGGTGTGGTCGACCGTGACGACGAGGTAGCCGCGGCTGGCGAGGTCCTGGGCGAGCACGGTGCCCATCGCACGGTCCGAGTGCAGCCCGGTCGAGTACAGGAGGACGGGCAGCTTGCCGAGCTCGGTGTCGACCGGGGCGAGGAGGTGGCCGGCGGTCTGGGGCAGGGTGACCTGCTGCGGCGACAGACCGCGGGAGGCGAGGAAGTGAGCCCCCGAGCCCGACGGCATCCACGGGACCGACGCGTGCCCGGACGTGGCGGACGCCGGGTACCAGTACGTCACCATCAGCTCGCGCGCCTGATTGCCGGGCACGTAGGGGTCCGTGCGCGACTTGTCGACGAGATGCTGGCTGAAAGTACCGACCTTGTAGGGGCCGGTCGGCGCGGGGAGCGTGAGCTGGAGACCGTCGCTACGGCCACGGCTGAACGGGGCCGCCGGGTGGGCGGCCTGCTGCGGGGGAGTGCTGTCGTGCTCCGGCGCCCAGGGCGCGTCCGGCTGGTCGGGCGACGGTCCGGTGGCCGCCGGCTTGTGGGACGTCTTCCCGGCGGCCAGCGCCGGCGTCACGCCGGCACCGAGGGCGACGGCCAGCACACCTGCGGTACCCACCACGCGGGATATGAGTCTGCGGTGGTGGCGCGGTCTGCGGTGGTGCATAGAACTCCCCTTGGGATCACAGGCCATGGGCCCGTTGACTGTCAGGGGCACACCGTACCGCTGCCCGGACCGGATGATTCCCCGGTCACGGATTCGCCGCGGGGATTTGCGACAGGCCGATCCACGGCCTACGGTGCGGACCCGGTCGCCGGGTCAGGCCGTGGATCCCCGCCTGCGGTTGCGGCTGCGGACCAGCAGCACCGCGGCGGCGCCCAGAACGAAGGCTCCGGCGGCGCCGCCCGCCCAGACGGCGGTCGGTATTCCGCCCTGACCGTCGTCGCGGGAGGGGTCCTGGGTGACGGTCAGAAAGCCGGTCTTCCGCACCCGCCCACGGTGGCTGACGACGGTGACGGGATACGAACCCGGCTTGAGACCGGGCTTGATCCGCGCGGGGCCCCAGAAGACCGGGTCGTCCCCCTCATGACCCTTGGGGAGGTCGAACGTCAGCTTGGCCGGGGCCTGGAACGCCGGGGACGTCGCGGTCATCCGCTCCTCCTCCCCGGGGTCCGGGTACGCGTCCTGCCATCTGACGTACACCGTCCTGCCCGCGGCGACCGTGACGCCCTTGGCCCGGGCGTCGAACAGGTGCTCCGATCCCTTGAAGAGCGCGGGGCCGTCGGTCCTGCCGAGATAGTCGTCGTCGCCGGGACGGGCCGAACGGACTTCCAGCCGGGTTTCGGCTTTCCGCGCCCCGTGTGCATCGGTGACCCACACCGTGTAGGTCCCGTCATGGAGCGTGTGGGGCAGCGGCACGTCAAAGGCATTGAAGATGCGGGTGTTGTCCCAGGACTTCTTGTCGTGCACAAGGCGGACCGGCGCGGCGAACGCCGTGGAGCGGGCCGTGAAGGACGTGCCGGTCTCTCCGGGGTACAGGTCGTCGAAGAACACGTTGACCTTGGTGCCCGGCCGCTGCGTGCCGTCCTCGTCCACTTCGACGGACGGCCGCTTCTGCGGCTGGACGTGGATGGTGTCCCGGGCCACGACCTTCGCCCCGGCCTTGACGACGAGCGGATACGATCCGGGCCGGGCCGAGGCCGGGATGGGCGCCTTGACGCCGTACCCGGCGGTGGCCGCCGCGGGATCGTCCATCCGGATCGGGGCCGCGAAGACCGGCGATTCGGCCACCAGGTGCACGCCGGGGGCCCGTTTGTAGTTGAGGAGAGCGATACCGATGGCTTCTCCGGGACGCGGGTCCGCGAATGCCTGAGTGATCCTCGGGGGTGTGTCGTCGGCCGCGGCCGGCTGCACCGCGCCCCCGCACGTCAGCACTCCACCGCACACGCCGACGGCCATCACACGCTGCCAGTTCGCCTTCTTCATGGCGCCCCCTCTCGTTCACAGATGTAGAGGGAGGGAGAGGCACGGCGGTTGTCCGGCCCGACGGGACGGCGGGCCGGCCATGCGGTCCACCATGGCATGGTCTGACCCGGATAGTTCGGATATGTGAGAACGATCTTGCCCAGCGGCGACATCATTCATGCGCTCCAGATCGCGCCACGACGAACTCTCGGCGGACCCGCCGTCCTCAGATCACCGAACGCAACCGATCCAGTTCGCGACCGATCGCATCCCGCAGTCCGTCATGCCGCGGACCGAGCCTGAAACGCTCGTCGCCCCAACGGTCCGGCGGATACAGCCACACCGGCTTGCCGGCCAGCTCGGCGGATTCCCAGGCATAGCGCGGCCAGACATGGGCGTGCAGGAACGGGTCCGTGTTGCCGAGAATCTCCAGGTTGACCCGGCGAAAATCGGGGTCCAGACCTCGGCAGGCCCGCTCGACTGCCTCTCCGAGCTGGTCCATTTCGGACAGAAACGCCAGCCGTTTCTTCTTCGGTAGGTCGGACAGCCGTTGAACATCGGGTTCGTCCACCAGGAGAACCGAGTAGCCCGGCAGGAACTGAACGTCGCCGATCACCGCGAATCCCGATTCGAGCCGCCGCAACACCGTCGGGTTCTCCCCGCGCAGAGCAGCCCCGATCCGATCCGTCCGCCAGTCGCCGATCATGGGTCCAACCTACCCGTTCAGCAGGACGGCCGCCCCGTCGAAGCGTCCCGCCTTCAGGTCTCGCAGTGCCCGCGGAGCGTCGGAGAGGGGGTAGGGATGGGTGGTGGCGCGGACGCCGTAGCGGGCCGCGAGGTGCAGGAAGTCCCGGCCGTTGTCCCGGGTGTTGGAGGTGACGCTGCGCAACTCTCTTTCGTGGAAGAGTTCGCTGTCGTAGTGCAGGACGGGGATGTCGCTGAGGTGGATACCCGCGATGGCGAGGACCCCGCCCCGGTCCAGCGCGCGCAGCGCCACCGGTACGAGCTCGCCGGCCGGCGCGAACAGGATCGCCCCGTCCAGCGGCTCCGGCGGACGGTCGTACACTCCGCGGGCCGAGGCACAACCGAGGTCCAGTGCCAGGCGTCGGGAGGCCTCGTCGCGGGTCAGGACGTGCACGGTGGCGCCCTGGGCCAGGGCGACCTGCGCGCACAGGTGCGCGCTGCCGCCGAATCCGTACAGCCCGAGGCGCCCGCCCGGCGGCAGTGATGTGCGCAGCAGCGCCCGGTACCCGATGATCCCCGCGCACAGCAACGGCGCCAGCGCGATGTCGTCCACGTCCGCCGGCAGCCGGTAGGCGAAAGCGGCCGGAACGGTGGTGTACTCGGCGTAACCGCCGTCCGCGTCCCAGCCGGTGTACTCGGAACCGGGACACAGGTTCTCGTCCCCGCGCAGGCAGTACGCGCAGGTGCCGTCCGTGCGGCGCAGCCATGCCACGCCCACCCGGTCGCCCGTCGCCCACCCGCCCACGCCCGCGCCGACGGCGTCGACCGTGCCGACCACCTCGTGCCCGGGCGTCACTCCCGCCCGGCGCACCGGCAGGTCACCCTCGGCCACGTGCAGATCCGTACGGCACACACCGCACGCCCGCACCTGCACCCGCAACTCACCGGCCTCCGGCACCGGGACGGGCCGCTCCACGAGCCGCAGCGGCTCCTCCTCGACGGGTCCCGGCCGGGCCACCACCCAAGCGCGCATCGACCGCGCCCCCGTCCTCTCCACGCCTTCCCCCTCCAGTGTGGCCCGGCAGCACGGCAGGCGCACGGTGTGGAGAGAGGGGACCCCTGGGGCTCGTGTGGTCGGTGCTGCGGCCTCGGGGACCCCACGCGCCTGCTTCGCCGCTCGGGCCGATCTGGGACAGGCCGGCCTCAGAGGCTGCCCGGGCGGACAAGTCCCGTTCTCTTGACCCCGGTCAGGAGAGGGGTGACCTCGACGGTGGAGATGTGTGTGAGGGCACCGACGGTGTCGCTCAGGAAGTGGTAGAGCGCGTCGAGGTCGGCTGCGGCGACGGCCACGAGGAGATTGGCCGGGCCGGTCGTGGCGGAGGCGAAGCGGACCTGGGGGTGGCGGCTGAGCCGCTGTCCCGTCTCCTCCAGGCGGCCGGGTGCGACAGTGATCCACAGGAGGGCCTCGGTGCGGATGCCCAGCCTGGCGAGATCGACCTCGGTCGCGAGCCTGAGCACCTGCCCGCCCACCAGTGCCTCCAGGCGACGGCGCGCGGTGACAGGAGTGGTGTCGGCGCGGCGGGCGAGGTCGGTGTAGGAGGCTCGTCCGTCCTCCGTCAGCCCCGCGATCAGCTGATGGTCGACGGGCAGAAGCCCGGAAGGGGCGGGCGCCGCGGGCAAGTCCTGGCGCAGACTGGTCAGTTCGGTTTCTGACAGCAGACCACCGCTCCAGTCGAAGCCGGCGGGGAAGACCCGCAGGAGGACATGAGAGGTCCACGACCGGACCGCAGGGGTGGCGGGAAGATCGCGCAGCAGCAGCGCGTTCCGCGCGTCCGGCCCGTCCAGGAACAGGATGGTGCAGATTTCGTCGCCGCCGCCGAGGACGTCCACCCAGAGGGTGTCGGGGCGCCGGGCCAGGGTGGCCGCGATGGCGCTGATCCGGTTGGGCCGGCACCGGATGCGCAGGGCCAGCGGAATCAGCTCGGGGAACCAGACCGGGTTGCGTACGGCCGTGGCACGCAGCGTCCCGCCGTGGAACAGCGGTGCCGCGCGACGTACCACCGTACGTTCCGAGACGCCCAGGACACGGCCGACCGTGCGCCACGAGGCACGCGGGGACGCCAGCATCGCGGCGGCGATCCGGCTGTCCGTTTCATTCAGCTGATGACCGGCTTTCTCCATCTCTCAATGCTCCGACATCTCAATGCTCCAACCCTGACGCGGGGTCAGGGACAATCCCCGCCGCAGAGAGGGCCCGAAGCGTGTGTCGGACACCGGGGCGCCGTGGTCGCTAAGGCGCCGGCGGCCGCGGCGAGTGCGGCGGTTCTGGCCGCGTCGCCCGGCAGTCGCGGGTCGGGCGGGGTGCGCAGGAGCACAAGGTGGTGGTACAGCGGCGCGGTGGCGGTGATGAGGAGTCGCCTGGCGTCGATGCGCGGTGCAAGCTCGCCGCGCCGGACAGCCCGGCTGACGATGAGCTCGCAGCGGGCGTACCGGTCCTCCCAGAGCCGCTGTCGGGCGTGGGCGGCCTGCTCGGAGCGGAACGAGGCGGCGATCAGCGCTGCCACGATCGTCGGCTCCGCGGTCAGGGCCGACTGGATCTCCTGGTTCAGTGCCGTCAGATCGCCTTCGGGTGAGCCCGTGTCCGGTGGCTGCCAGTCGTCGTCGCCCGCCGCGTCGAGAACGTCGGCGAGCAGTCCGCCGACATCGCCCCAGCGCCGGTACACCGTGGTGCGGTGCACGTCGGCACGGACGGCGACGGCGTCCACGGTGAGCCCGTCATAGACGTGTTCACCGAGTTCTACGAGGACCGCGTCGAGGACCTGCGCGCGAATGCGGGCGGTACGGCCCCCGGGGCGACGTCGGGCCGACGGCCGGGTGCCTTCCGGCTCAGGGTCTTCGGGTCGGGAGGTTCTGCGCGTTGGGCGAGGGTGTCATGACGTCTGGTTCGGCTACCGGGTTATGGTCGCCGACTACCGCGATCCTGGCGTGTCTGCTCATCCGGTTCCGTGCCCTTGAATCACGCCGTCCTCCATCAGTACGTCGCCGCGGTCGAGATCGCGCGGTGAGTCACCCCGTCTGCTCATCGAGGGTGAAGAAGCCGACGAGGCTGTGCGGGGCGTTGTCGTCGAGGCACAGCCGGTGGATGTGGGAGGCCTCGGCGGCAGCGGCGGTGCTGCGCGGGAACAGCGCCTCCTCGTACGCGATGAGCGCGGCCTCGGTGTCGTCCGGGTGCGCGGCGAGGGCGTTGCCGAGTTCGGCGCCGTCGTACATGGCGAGATTGGCTCCCTCGCCGGACGGGGCCATCAGATGGGCGGCGTCGCCGAGCAGCGTCACGCCGGGCACCCGGTCCCAACGGTGTTCGATCGGCAGGGCCTTGAGGGTGCGCGGGACGGGGGCGGTCCCGCTGCCGGTGATCAGCGCGGTGAGTTCCGGGGCCCAGTCGTGGAACTCCGCGGCGATGCGGGCCGTGGCCGCGCCGGCGTCGGTGAAGTCGATGGCGTCCGTCCACTCCTGCGGCTTCCGGAGCGTCACATAGGCGTGCAGGACGCCGTCCGGCTCGCGGTGGGCGCAGATCCCCTTGCCGGGGGCGAGCGCGAAGAGCGAACCGTTGCCGGCGGCCCGCGCGCTGGCCGGGTGCCGGGTGTCGCTGTCGAACAGGAAGGTCTCGATCAAGGCCGTACCGACGTACTCGGGCTCGGCGTCGGACAGCAGCGGACGGATCCTCGACCATGCTCCGTCCGCGCCGACCAGCAGATCCGTCGCGACGCTCGCCCCGTCCGCGAACGTCGCCTCGTGCCGGCCGCCGCCGAGGGGCCGGACCGCGGTGACCTTGCGCCCCCACCGGACCGTGCCGGCGGGCAGCGAGTCGAGCAGGATGTCCCGGAGATCGCCGCGGCGCACCTCGGGCCGTCCGCCGGTACCGTCGTCGGGCTCGTCCAGCAGGACCTTCCCGTCCTTGTCGAGTACCCGTGTCGCCTCGGCGCCCTGGTGGATGATGCCGAGGAACTCCTCGAACAGGCCGGCCGCCTTGAGGGCGAGTTGTCCGTTGTGGTCGTGGATGTCGAGCAGACCGCCCTGGGGGCGGGCCGTGGGGGACGTCTCCGCTTCGTAGACCGTCGCCGGGATGCCGTGGACGTGGAGGACGCGGGCGAGCGTCAGTCCGCCGAGTCCCGCGCCGATGATCGTGACCGGAGTGGTCATGGTGCTTCCTTCCTGGGCAGGGAGAGCGGGTCGCTGGGCGGACACCCGGCGAAACGCGTCTGGAACGTCGTTCCAGCGCATACAGAGTGGAACGGCGTTCCATAGAATGTCAAGGTGGAACATCGTTCCAGGGCGTCTAGAATGCCGCCATGGCAACCAGGACGCGTCGCCCGGACCGACGGCAGGAACCGCTCTCCCGCGAGCGCATCGTCAGCGCCGCCGTGGAACTCCTCGACACGGTGGGCGAGAGCGGTCTCACGTTCCGCGCACTCGCCGAGCGCCTTGCGACCGGCCCAGGGGCGATCTACTGGCATGTCACGGGCAAGGCCGAGCTCCTCGGTGCCGCCACCGAGGCCGTCGTCACCACCGCCATCGCCGGCGACGACGCCGACGCGACGCCGCAGGAGGCGATCCGCGCCCTCGCTCGCGGCGTGTTCGACGCGATCGACGCCCACCCCTGGGTCGGCACGCACCTGGCCCACGCGCCGGGGCAGTCGCCGATGCTGCGGGTCTTCGAGCGTGTCGGACGCCAGGTGCAGGCGCTCCGCGTGCCGGAAGCCGCCCAGTTCACCGCGGCGTCGGCGTTGCTGAGCTACATCCTCGGAGTGGCGGGCCAGAACGCCGCCAACGGCCGGACGGTCCGACCGGGCACGGACCGGACCGAATTCCTCGACGCCGTCGCGGCCCAATGGGCGGAACTCGACCCTGACCAGTACCCGTTCACCCGGAGCGTCGCCGGCCAACTGCCCGAGCACGACGACCGGGCGGAGTTCCTCGCCGGCATCGACCTCATCCTGAGCGGAATCACCGCTCGGCAGTAGCCGGCCGATGCGCCGTACCGGCGCGCGACCCCTCGGCGTGCTCGTGTGAGCCCCTGTACGCGCCCCCGCCCTGGCGAGAAAACTGCCTTCGCGGCGGGAGGTGGCCAGAACTCTACCTACCGTCTTCGCCCGACATCCCAGGAAGGCAGGTCGGTCGCTGTGCTGTTGCGTCTGCCCACGTCGGTGTCCGAAGCGCAGGAGTGCCTGGCGGAAGGAGCGGTGCCCATCGGCGGGGCCACACTCATGTGGGCCACATGGCAGCGGGACGGCTTTCCCGAACTGGCCATGTCCCTGCGTGAGTTGCCGGAGGCCAATGTGCTGGGGCCGCAGACCGTGGGCGGTGCGGTGGTCCTGCACCGCATACGCGACGGCGTGCCGGACGTGCTGCGCTCGGCCGCCGCCCAGGTGGGCACCGGGGCCGTGCGCCGCACGGCGACCGTCGGCGGCAACCTCGTCGGCAGCACGCTGCGCTGTCTGCTCCCCGCGGCCCTCGCTCTGGACGCCCGCGCCACGGTGCTGGAGTCCGACGGAGTGCATGAGACAGACCTGGCCGAGCTGGTGGCCAAGCGTCCTGTCCTGCTCAGTCTGCGATGGCGTGAACCGATCGCCTGCGCCTACCGCAAACTCCCCGGCGAGGCGGGCGGACGGCCGCCCCTCGTCGTCGCCTCCGCGGTGCATGCGGAGGACGGCGGCGGCCGCCTGCGGGTGGCCGTACGCGACGGCTACGAGGTGCTCAGCGCCGACACCGCGTGCGCCACCGGCACTGACACCGGCACCGGCACCGGCCCTGACGTCGACGAGGTCCTCGACGCGCTGCGTTCCACGGCTGTCGGCGAGCTGCCGGCCGGCGCATGGGACGTCGTCCGTTCACAGGTCGCCGACCTGTTGACCGGTACCGGTACCGGGTCGGACTGACCCGGGCTCATGCCGGCCGGGTGACGCCGAGGTCGTCGAGGTAGTCACCGCTCGGCCGGTACATCGCATTCCGCACAGGCCATCCGTGGTCGAGCAACCGGCCGACCCTGTAGCCCCGTTCCTCGCAGGTGTCGAGGATGCGGGGGAGTGCGCCGAGCGCCGAGCGCCATGCTTCGGGGGCGGAGGTGCAGTCGGAGTCGTGCAGAAGGATCGTGCCGCCGCCGTCCAGGTCGGCGGTGACCGTGCGGTGCACGGACTCCGGGGTGGCACGGGCGGTCCAGTCCTCGCCCCAGCAGGTCCACAGCACGGGGGTGAGGCCGAGGCGGCGGGCCGCCACATGGGCGGCGGTCGACATGACACCGTACGGCGGCCGGAAGAGGGCGGGCGGGCGCCCGGTGAGGCCGGCGACGGTGTCACGGACACGGCACAGGTCGTCGTATGTGGCCCGGGGGCCGCGCAGCAGCAGGGGGCGGTGCCGCCAGCCGTGGACGCCTATCTCGTGGCCGGCGGCGGCGATCTCGCGCACCAGACCGGGGGAGCGGTGCGCCTCGCCGCCCAGCAGGAAGAAGGTGGCCTGCACCTGGCGTTCGGCGAGCAGTCGCAGGAAGTGCGGGGTGGACCGGGGATCCGGGCCGTCGTCGAAGGTGAGCGCGATGTGGTCGGGGCGGCCGCGGCCCGACAGACGGGGCATGACGCGGTTGCGCAGCGGACCGAACGTGGAGACGACGGGCGCGGCGTGGGCGACGGCGAGAGCGGACAGGCCGACCGCGGTGGCGCCGAGTGTGCGAGCGGTGTTCATGAGTGGTGGTCTCCCGGCTGCGATGCCTGGTGTGGCATGAGTCCGTCCAGGTCGAGGCCGTGGCCGATGGCGTGCATGAGGTCGGCGCCGTCGTGCGTCGTCGCCAGTCCCGTGCCGACGACGCCGGCCCACACGGCGGACGCGACCGCCGTGGTGGTGACGAACCGGCGCAGCACGGGGCGGCGCCGTTTGGCAGGATGAGGAGGCCCGTCGGGGAGGTCCGATCGGTGGACTCGCGCTATCTCGGCCGCCGGACCGCCGTCCGGGGACTGCGCGAACAGGGCGAGGCCGGCCGCGCGCTGTCGCTGTCCGGGCGCGCCGTCGATGAGGTCGCACAGCACCGGCTTGAGGCCGGCCGGATCGCGGATCCACGCGGCGACGCCGGCTTCGTCCAGGGCGGCCGCGTTGGTCAGCCCATGACCCGGGATACAGCGGTAGCTGGCCACGGGCAGGCCCGCGGCGAACGCCTCCAGCGAGGTGAGCCCGCCGGCGTTCTGCACGAGCACATCCGCGGCGTGCATCAGAGAGGGCATGTCGTCGACCCAGCCGTACGTGTGCTCGATGCCGTCCGCGCGCAGCTGTCCGGCCAGGGTCTCGTTCCTGCCGCACACGACGACCGGGACGGCGGCGCCGCAGTCGCGCAGCTCCAGAGCGACCTTGCGGACGGGGCCGACACCCCAGGAGCCCGCGACCAGGAGGGCGAGCGGCGCGCGCGCCGGCAGGCCGAACGCGGCACGTGCCTGCGCGCGTTGCCGCCCGTCGCACGGGCGGAACCGCGGGTCGGTCACCGGCCCGCACACCCGTACGTCCTTGGCCCCGGCGGCCCGCGCCTGGGCTGCGGGCACGGCGTGTGCCGCCAGGTGCACATCGACGCCGGCCGCCACCCACAGCGGATGCACCGAGAAGTCGGTCAGATAGGTGAGGACGGGAACGCCCAAGCGCCCCTTGAGGCGTAGGTTGCCCAGGACGCGGCTGGCTCCCGGGTAGGTGGAGACGACCGCTCCGGTGCCTGGAGGCAGCGCGCGCAGCACCCGGTCCTCGGCGGAGCGCAGCAGCGCGCGCGACGCCGGGCCGCCGCCCCCGGCGCGCTCGGTGCTGGAGTAGATCCGCTGGTAGGCCCACGGCGCCCGGACGAGCATCCGGTGATAGCTCTCCTGGACGGCCCGGCCGAGCCGGGCGGGCAGCAGGTCCAGCAGGTCGAACCGGTCCACTGCGAAGCCGTCCGCGGTGAGACGCCGGGCCAGTTCGGCGGCGGCGCCGTCGTGACCTGCGCCGACGCTCGCGGAGACGACGGCGACCCGGTCCGCGCCGGACGCCGCGGCGCGCGGCTGGGGAACGGTGCCTGAAAGCGCGGAACTGTGCGCCGTGGTGACGGCGTGGGACATGGGCTTTCCTCCGCACATGAGGGAGCAGCGGAACTCTACGAGATGTAGTAGTTCGCGGTTCGAAGCCCGGAGCCTACCTCCTACAACTAGTAGGAGATGGGTGAGTAGTCTGTACGAACGCCCGGCGAAGAAAGGTGGACAGTGAGGGAACGAGAGGATGAGCAGGCCCGACGGGTGTCCGGCAGACGGGCGCGCGGCGAACTGGAGAGCGATGTCCTGGCCGCGCTCTGGGCCGCCGAGGGGCCGCGGACAGCCCGTCAGGTCCGGGACGACCTGCCCGGTGACCTCGCCTACACGACCGTCCTGACCATCCTGTCCAGGCTGCACGAGAAGGGCATGCTCGTCCGGCACCGCGAAGGCCGTGGATACGCCTATGAGCCGGCCCGCGACGAGGCGTCCCACACCGCCCGGCGCATGCGGTCCCTGCTGGACGGCGGGTCGGACCGCGAGGCAGTGCTGGCCCGCTTCGTCTCGGAACTCTCCGCCGACGACGAGCACATGCTCCACCAACTGCTGGCCGAGCCCGGAGGACCCGGCCAGGGCGAGAGCTCCCGCCGGAAGCGGTGAGCGGGCGCTGATCGGCGTCTACGTCCCTTTCGTCTCCGCTGTCCGTCACCGTGCTGCGCGCCGAGGACCCGGTCTCGCTGGTCGTCGCGGCCGGCAGCGCCCTGCTGCCGGCCGTGATCGACGACGATGTCCCGCCGGTGTTCGCGCTGCCCGCTCGTGGCGCAGAAATTCGTTCGCGGCCGCGGTCGCCGTCCCTCTAGGTTGTTCGAATGCTGAGCGACCGTCAGATCAACGAGTTCGCGGAGCGAGGCTTCGTCGTCGTTCCGCAGGTGGTCCAGGACGATCTGGTGGACCGGGCGGCCCGACGGATCGACGAGGTCATCGCCGCCGATCCACCCGCCGCCGACACACACGGCAACCACTTCTACTTCCTGCGGACCAGCGACGAGCCGGCGCTGACGGCACCTTTGACCGGCAGCCCTGCCTTCGCTCTCGCCGAGAACCTGGCCGGGACCGGGACACTGGAGATCCCTTGGCAGGTCCAGATCGCCCTGAACATCCCGCCGTACTCACACCGCCCCGGCCGTCCGCACATCGACACCTCCGACGCCGAGCCGAGCGACGCGCCGGTCCGTGGCACGTTCACGCTCCTGGCCGGTGTCCTGATGTCCGATCAACTCACCGAGAACTCCGGCAACCTCTGGGTCTGGACAGGCACACATCTCACCCACGCCGCGTACTTCCGCGAGCACGGCCCGCAGATGTTCTGCGCCTACCCGCCGATCGACCTGCCCGAGCCCGAGCAGATCAAGGGACGGGCCGGCGACCTCCTGCTCGCGCACTACCTCCTCGGCCACAACATCGGCGGCAACTACGCGTCCCAGCGGACGCGACGCGCGCTGTACTTCCGCATCAGCGCCCAGGATCACGCCTCCCGTCGTGAGGAGTTCCTCCAGGACCCGTGGCTCGACTACCCGCCCATCAGGTCCACGTCCCCGACACCGCCGACTGCGCGCCCCGCGGCCGGTTGACCACCTGAACACATCCTGACTGCCGGTGTGGATCACTCGCCTGACGCATGACACATGAGCAGCATGGCTCCATGCACCCGCACGCACATACTCTCCGCATAGCGGCCTTCCGCCCCGCCCCTGACCTCGCGACGGAAGAAGACCGCCTTGCACACCCGGACCACCGCCCCCGCCTCCGCCCCTGCCCTCGCGTCCGCTGATCGGGCCACCGCCTGGCTGCGGCGTCGGCTGGGTCGTGCCGTCGTCCTGTCCTATGCCGCCGCCCTGCTCCTGCCGGGGCCAGGACTGTGGCTGCGGCACACCCACACTCTGCCGCTCGGACCGCTGCTCCATGTGCCGCTGTCCACCGCGCCGTGTCTGCTGTGGCTGGTGCTGTTCTCGGCCGGGCTCCAGGTCCCCGTCCGCGAGGTGGGCCGTGTGGTCCGCGGCCCCGGTGCCCTGCTCGCGGGGCTCGCGCTGCATCTGGCGATCCCGCTGCTCGTCATCCCGCTCATCGCGTTCCTGCTGCGGACCTCGCCCGACGCCGACGGTGGCAGTGGCCTGGTCACCGCGATGATCCTGATCGTCGCGATGCCCGTCGCGGCCGGCGCCACGGTGTGGACCGGCAAGGGAGACGGCGATCAGCCCACCATGGTGGGCCTGGTGCTCGCCTCGACGCTCCTCAGCCCGCTCACCACTCCCGTGGTGATCCGGCTGCTGTCCCCGTTGCTCAGCGACGGGTACGCCGACTCGCTCGCCGTGAGTATCCGCACCTCGGGCGGCGGCTTCGCCCTCGTCGGCGTGGTGGTGCCCTGTGCGGCGGGCGTCCTGATCCGGCTGGCCGTGCCCCGGTCCCGGCTGAGCGGGGTGCTGGGGATCGTCGTACCCCTGGCGCTGGCCGGCTCGCTCGTCCTGACGTACGTCAACGCCAGTGGCGCTCTCGGCTCCTTCGTCGCCCGACCGCGTCCGCTGCTGTTGGCGGCCGCGTCGGTCGTGGCGGCGCTGGTGTGTCTCCTGTCCTTCGGGTGCGGTCGGTGTGCGGCCCGGCTGCTGCGGCTGGACGCGCCCGCCGCCTCGTCGCTCACCCTCGCCTGCGGGATGAACAACAGCAGTGCGAGCGCCGTGCTGATCACCGCGACGCTCCCGGACAAACCCCACCTGCTGCTGCCGGTCCTCGCCTACGGCCTGCTGCAGAAGACCGCTGCCAACCGGGTCGTCAGCTCACGGACGCACCGTGGCGCGTCGGGTGAGTGCCCTGACGAGGTCGGTCTTCGCGACAAGCAGGGCGAAGCGGCCGGCGGAGCCGGGGACGGGCCGGGCGTACCAGGGCAGTGCCCGGCGTCGCCACTTGGCGGGAGGGAGGTCCGCCGGGAGCGCGGGCAGGGGTACGGCCCATGTGCCGAGCCGGAGTTCGCCGGTCCAGGTGCCTGCCGGAAGCCTGTCGACGGGGACGGTGACACGGAAGTCCCGGCTGCCGGGGACGGACCGGACCGGGAACTCGACGGCTTCGGCGCCGCCCTGACATAGAGTCAGGAAGAGGGCGTCCGCAGGGTATTCGGCCAGGTCGCAGCGTCCGCCGAACTGCAGCTGCGCCGGTGCTCCTTCGGCCCAGCGGATGTCGTCGAGGCGCAACTGCGGCCGTACCCGGTGCTTCTTCTCGCCGAGTTCGAGTGTGACGTTGCCGTGCGGCTTGGTGGTGTACAGGGTGACCGCGCGCAGGCCTTCGGCGGTGGCGGCCACATGTGTGGCGGGTGCGGCACAGACACCGGCGGCCCGCTTGCTGCCGATCCGGACCTCCTTCGACAGGCCCTGGGCGCCGACGGCGAGGGAGATGTCCCACAGTCCGTCGGCGAGCGGTCCGCCGTCGGCTGCGGTGGTGAAGTCGACGGCCGCCTCGAAGCCGGCCGTCTCGTAGTGGTAACGGCCCTCGTCCTCCTGGGAGCCCAGTTTCGGGGTGGCGGTGTGCGTGACGGGCAGGCGGTACTCGGTGCCGCTGCCGCGCTCGCGCAGCACGAGTGCGGTGCTGACGTCGTGCGTCTCCACGCGGTGGACGTAGCCGTGGCCGGCCAGGTGCAGCGTGGTGCCGCGCAGCTCGGCGCGCGTGACGTGGTGGCGGACGCCGAGCTGGGCGATGACGTCGTAGCAGATGTCGGGGACGGCCCGGTCCGGGTCGCGCAGGAAGGGGTAGCGGGCGAGGGCCCGGCCGCCGTCGACGAGGACGGGGGTGGCCACCTTGGTGCGGCCGAGCCGCTTCTCGAAGGCGAGGAGTTCCAGGAGTTCGTCGAGCATGCGGTGGCGTACGAGGTGCAGGCGCAGCCGGGCCATGGCCGAGAGCCGGCCGTTCATGCCCTCGTGCCACAACGGCTCGATGATCTCGGCCAGTTGGTCCAGCATCTTCTGCTGGGTCTCGCGGGGCTCGAAGACGAGCTGGTCGGCGAGCAGCTGCTGGACCTCGACGGTCAGGTGCCGGTGCGCCAGGTGGTCGCGGCCGGGACCGGGCGGTACGTTCTCCAGGATCATGCCGATCACGCGAGGCAGGAACCGCAGTCGGCGTTCGGAGCCCTTCAGCCGGCGGGTGATGTTGCCCTCGTCCTCGCGCAGCACCCAGAACAGACAGTCGTAGTCGGCGACCACGGAAATACCCGACGCGTGCAGATAGGCCGCGCCGACGAACAACTGGTCCTCGCCGATGGCCAGATCCGTGGGGAACCGCAGCCCGTGCCGCTCCAGCAGTTCCCTGCGGAACAATTTCATCGGGTTGAGCGTCCAGTAGACGCGGGAGGAGAAGACGTCGGTGCGGGGCTGACTGCGCTTGAACATCGATGTGGGCGCACCGCGTCCGCCGACGCCGACCATCTTGCCGAGGACGATGTCGGTGCCGTTCTCCTCGGCCATCCGCACCATCCGCTCCAGCGCCTCGGGTCCGAGGTGGTCGTCGGCGTCCAGGAAGAACACGAAGGTGCCCGTGGCGTGTTCGAGACCGGAGTTGCGCGGCCCGGACGGGCCACCGGAGTTCTCCTGGTGCAGGACGCGCAGCAGCCCGGGGTAGAGGCCGGTCAGACGCCGCAGTTCGGCGGCTGTGCCGTCCGTCGACCCGTCATCGACGACGATGACCTCCAGCCGCTCGCGACCGATGGTCTGCTCGGCGACCGAGGTGATACAACGCGTCAGATACGGCATCGCGTTATAGGCGGCGATAATGACGGAAACGCTGGCGCCGGGCATGAATACGCG
The DNA here is from genome assembly GCF_014650595.1 of Streptomyces alanosinicus. GTDB lineage: Bacteria > Actinomycetota > Actinomycetes > Streptomycetales > Streptomycetaceae > Streptomyces > Streptomyces alanosinicus. Next base: position 4,011 of record NZ_BMVG01000008.1, on the reverse strand, counting down.
CTCCAAAATACCGGGCACAACCCCATTCCACGGAGTATTCCGATATCTCCCATGGCGGCTTTTTGGGCGGGGCAGGCTGCAATGTTTCCCGTGAACATATCATGAACTGGGTATGGATGTGGTGTGTAAACATCGCCGTGAACGTCAGCGCGAGCGGCCTTCCGTGGTTACGCGTCGAAGGTGACGACGACCTTCTCGGCGGCACCCGGTGTCGACGCCGGCTCGAAGGCGCGGTCGGCCTCGGTGAACGGCACCCGATGGCTGATCGCTGCGCAGCATGCCACCGAGGTCGAGTTCGGTGCCGGTCTTCTGCACGGCCACCATGACCAGCTTGGCATGCCACTTGGCGGCGGCGACCACGGTGTTGAAGACGGCCGCGACACCGGCCGCGTCGATGTGGATGTCGGTGTCCGGTCGGGGCTGTCCGAGCGCGTTGGCGCCCTGGCCGTGCAGCTCGGTCAGGCGCGCGGTGACGTCCTCCCGCGCGGAGTCGGTGACGGCGTCCGCGCCGACGGCCGGGGCCTTCTCCAGGCGCGAGGGGATGACGTCGGCGACCGCCACGTGCGCCACGCCGCGCAGCTTCTGCCAGATGGCGGCGTCCAGGCCGATCGGCCCGGCACCGAAGACGACGACCTTGTCGCCGGGCCCGGCCCCGGAACGGTTGACGCAGTGCCGGGCGGCCGCCATGGGCTCGTTGATGCCGGTGGGCGCGTTCTGCGGGTTCACGACCACCCGGTCGCCCACCGCGAGGCCCTCGGCCTCGCAGCGGGCCTCGACGATCTCTCCGGCCGGTTCATGTCCCAGCGGTACGGGGACCGGCCGGCCACCGAGGTGTGCGCGGGCGGGCATGCCGCCCATGTGCAGGAACGAGACATCGGTCCCGCAGATCCCGCAGGCGCGGACCTTCAGCAGGATGTCCTTCGGGCCGGGCACGGGGCGCTCGACGTCCACGGCTTCGACCCGTCCGGCTCCGGCGGTATACACGGACTTCGCCGCTACACCGTGAACCGGGGAGAGGACGCCCTCACGGCGGGCGTCGGACGCCGGGATCGTGGATGCCGGAGATCGGCAGGGCGCGCAACGGCGCCCCCGATCGGATCAGACCCCCGCATTCCTGAACCGAAGGAAGTGCCATGCGTCCGCTCGCCCGGGTGAAGCCGTTCGTCGCTGATCTGCTGCTGCGGTCGTGCTTCACGGGAGGCCTCGCCGCGAGCGCCGCCTCGGTGCCGTACTCGACGGCACCCGGAAGGACGTCGCCACCTGTGCCGGTATCGCCGTCTCGCTTCTGACGGGCTCGCGCATCGCGAGGAAGCCGAAGGCCAAGACGTTCCTGTCGAAGCGGGGCACGCTCTGGTTCCTGTTTCCTGTTCAACACAGGTGCGGCCGTGTCGATGTACTTCGCCATGGACGGTGTGAAGGGCGTCATGGGCGCCGCGTTCATGGGCCTGGTGTCCCCGGGAGCGGCCGGCGGCCTTGTCGCGGGCCGCCGCCGGCCGGAGGAGGTCGGTGGTGAGCAGGCCTTCGACGCGGGGCAGCTCCGCCGGCTCGACGGCGAGGGCGAGAGTGGGCAGCCGGCGCAGCAGCACGCCCAGCACGGTCTGCAACTCGGTGCGCGCGAGCGGCTGGCCGAGACAGGAGTGCGCTCCGGCCCCGAAGGCGAGGTGGGTGTTGGGGGTACGGCCGAGATCCAGCTGCTCGGCGCCGTCGAAGGCTTCGGTGTCGCGGTTGGCGGCGGCCATGCTGCACACCACGGTGGTGCCGCCGGGCAGTACGGCGCCGCTGCGGATCTCGGTGTCCTCGTGGACGTAACGGAGCATGCCGAACCCCGTGTAGGGCTCGAAGCGGAGCACCTCCTCCACGGCCGAGCGGATCAGTGAGCGGTCCTCCAGCAGCCGCTCCCAGCGCGCCCGGTCGGCGAGCAGCACGGCCGCCCTCGTGGTGATGAAGCCGGCGGTGGTCTCATGGCCGGCGAGCGGGAGGGCCTGGCCGGTGGCCGCCAGGGCACCGTCGGACATCGGCCGGCCCTCGGCATCCGTCGCGGCGATCAGCTGACTGAGCAGGTCGTCCTGGGGTTCGGTGCGCTTCTCGGCGATCAGGCCGGCCATGTACGCCGCGAAGTCCCGGTGGGCCGCGTCCATCTCGGCGCGGGTGTGCTGCGACAGATTGAGGAAGACGTCCGACCAGTGCTTGAAGTCGTCCCGGTCGTTCTCCGGGACGCCGAGCATGTCGCAGATCACGAAGACGGGGAGCGGGAACGCCAGATGCGTCATCAGGTCCGCCGGGTGCCTGTGTGCCCGCATGCCGTCGATGAGCCGCTCGGTCGTCGCCTCGATCTTCGGCACCAGCGCCTGCATGCGCCTGGCCGTGAACCACTTGCCGACCATCCGCCGCCAGCGCTCATGACCCCCGGCGTTGAGCGTCTGTGCCATCGGGCTGTCGAAGACGCCGCCCGACTCGCTGTCGGCGATACGGGCGGCGTCGGGCCTGGTCAGGCCCTCGCGGCGTGAGAGACGTGGGTCGCTGAGCGCGCGCGAGTCGTACGTCGGCGTAGCGGGTGAGCAGCGTGCGCTCCTTTGTGTCCAGGGGCTGATGCCGATGGCAGTAGCCGACCGGACCCCGTTTAAGTCAAGTGATTGACTTAAACGGCTCGGGCCTCGAACGCCTCGGTGATGCGGGGGAAGGAGCGGGCGGCGGTCAGGAAGCCGAGTGCTGTCAGCACGAACGGCCAGGTGAACGGGTGACCGCCGGATGGCGCGAGCAGCGCGGCGACGGCCGGTGTGAGGGCGGTCGCGGTCGCGGCGCCGAGCAGCGCGTACAGCAGCGTCGCCCGAGTGGCGGTGAGGAACACCCCGCACAGAGCCAGCGCGACGAGCACCGCGTTGTATCCCATCGTGCCGTCGGCGATCCGCGCGGTCGGCGCCCCGAGCGCCCAGGCCGTGAGGATGCCGGTGGCGCTGCCGCAGCAGGCCACCCAGCCCGCCGCCCGGCTGGCCAGGAAGAGGCCCGCGAGCAGCAGAGCCCCCACGTACCACTGATCCATGAAGAAGATCTGGGAGATGTTGCGCAAGAACGCTCCACCCAGGTCGTTCGGTCGCAGGACGGTGGGTCCGGACGTGGCCGGGGGCAATGCGGCGAGGCTCGCGCCATGGGGCCAGATCCGCTGGAAGGCGGGCGCGGCGATGGTGACAGAACTGGCCAGGAGACAGAAGGGAAGGGTCAGCGTCGGCAGATCCCAGACACGCAGCACGCGGACCGCGGCCGCCGTGACGACGGTGACCACGAGGCACGCCATCGCGGCGAGCAGTGCCGTGGCCGGCCTTCCCCCGTCGAGGAACGCGGCGAAGGAGAGCGCGGTCAGACAGGAGTTGAAGCCCTCCAGCCCCGCCCCCACCCGGTCGCGGGCGACGCCCAGCAGGCGTGCGGCGCCTGTTCCGAGGGCCGCGCCGCCCAGGCCGTAGACGCCGGACCGCCAGTCGGCGGTCAGCAGTGCCAGGCAGAACACCGCGCCTGACCAGGCGTTGTCCAGAAATACGACCTGGGCGAGACCGCGCAGCGCGTGCACCCCGAACTCCCGGCCATGGTGCGGATGCCGCCGCCGGGGGTGAAGTGATGGTGTTGAGCCCCGCCCCCTGTGCTGTGCCTCGCTCCAGTGGTGCACCTTCATCCCCATGTGGCCCCACATAGCCAGCCCCCCAGCCGTCTTTTCCGCTTTGCGGCATCATATTTCCACAATGCGACATTGGGGAATCGTCCCGGTCTCCGCCGAGCAGGCGCCTCCGGCCCTCCGGTCACGCCCCCCGGGGCCCTGGATGCGTGACGCCACCCATAGGAGCCAGATCACATCCGATCCGGGATCGTAGGAACGGAACGCCCTGAACAGGGACTGAAAGCGTCAAAAGCGGGCAAGCCAGGCAATCATCCTATGTGGGGTAGTACGTCACATCATTGCGCACCACCCCAACCGCCGCTAACCATGGCTGTCGTTGCCGGGAACACCACGACGGACCCGAC
>NZ_BMVG01000007.1 GCF_014650595.1 Streptomyces alanosinicus | reverse complement strand
ACGTGAAGAAACTCGTCAACAACAATGCGAACTGACACGAACCGGATCACGGGACACTAGGGCGTGTTGCGAAAGTCCCGTCGTCCGCCCGGAGGGCGGGACTTTCGCAACACGCCCTGGACGGGCCGGGCTCCGCACGGTGGCCGTCCCCGGTCCTGGGGCGGCCGCTCCCGGCACTGCGTTGGTGCTCGGCGCCGCCCGGGATCATGCTGGTCAGGAGAGCCAGCCGAGCAAGGGCGATCGGGAGAGGCTGCCGAGCAAGGGCGAGATGAGCGGCGATGGAGCGACAGTCGACGTACACGGCCACGGCCACCATCGATGAGCACGGCATCCTCACCGGCTGGAGCGACGGCGCGGAGCGGCTGCTCGGCTACGACTCCCCGGCCGTCGTCGGCCGACCCGCCACCGCGCTGCTCGCCGCCGACGGCTCCACGGCCCGGCGGATCGTCGCCGGGCGCGAACGCTGGAACGGCACCGTCCCGCTGCGGCACCGCGACGGCCGGACGCTGGAGCTGGGCGTGCTCGCGCACCGCCGGACCTCGGCCGCCGGTGTCGTCGACTGGCTCGTGGTGAGCGCCGTGACGGCCCGGCCCCAGCCGCCCCGGGGCGAACCGCTGGAGGAGTGGACGTTCCTCCAGTCCCCCTTCCCGTTGGCGATCTTCGACGCCGATCTGCGGCTCGTCCGTGCCAACCGGCGGATGGAGCACGCCCTCGCCCTGCCCGAGGCCGCCATGCGCGGACTGCGGCTGCCGCACATCGCGCCCGGCGCCGCCAGCGAGGAGACCGAGGGGGCGCTGCGGCGCGCGCTGGAGTCCGGACGCCCGCAGGAGGCCCTGGCCCGGCTCGGCCGGCGGTTCGGGGGCACGGCCGTGCTCACCCCGCTGAAGGACGCCGGCGGCCAGGTGCGCGCCGTCTGTCTGTCCGTGCAGGGACCCGCCCCCGACGCGGGCCGGCCGGACCTGTCGGACGAGGGCGGTTCGCGCCCCGGCACGACGGCGGACCGGGCCCGCACCGCGCAGGAACTCGGCGAGGTCACGGTCCCCCGGCTCGCCGACGTCATCGCGGTCGACCTGCTGGACTCCCCCCGCGACGCGGACGAGGACCCCGCCCCCGGGCCGGGCCCGGTCGTCCTGCGCCGCGCCGCCCTGCGCGCCGTACCGGAGGGCGACCGCTCCGGCCAGGGCGCCGGCGTGGGCGAGGCGGTCGTCTGCCCGGTGGACTCGCCTCCGGCCCAGTGCCTGGCGGCGGGCCGGCCGCTGCTGTACGACACGACGGACCCGGTCCTGGCCGAGTGGGCGGCGGTGGATCCGGGCGCGGCCTGGCTGCGGGCGTCCGGGGCGCGCGCCCTGCTGGCGGTGCCGCTGCTCGCGCAGGGCAGCACGCTCGGGGTGGCACTCTTCGGCCGGCGGCCCGGCCGGGGCGGGTTCGGCCCGGAGGAGCTGCGGCTGGCCCAGGAGTTCACGGCCAGGGCGGCCGCCGGCGTGCGGCAGGCCCTTCCCCACCACCCGAAAGGCGTGGGAGGTACCCCGGGAGGTGCCCTCTCCTTCGCACGGGCCCGCACCACGACCATGGCGCTCCAGCAGAGCCTGCTCCCGCACACGCTGCCCGACCAAGCGGCCCTGGAGATCGCCACCCGCTATCTGCCGGCCGCGAGCCGGGCCGGGGTCGGCGGCGACTGGTTCGATGTGATCCCGCTGTCCGGGGCGCGGGTGGCGCTCGTCGTCGGCGATGTGGTGGGGCACGGCATCCGTGCCTCGGCCACCATGGGCCGGCTGCGCACCGCCGTACGCACCCTGGCCGATGTCGATCTGCCGGCCGACGAACTCCTCACCCACCTCGACGACCTGGTCCTCAGGCTCGCCGCCGACGAGGGCAGCGCGGACCCGGCCGCCGAGACCGCCGGCGGCATCGGCACCACCTGTCTGTACGCCGTCTACGACCCCGTCGCGCGCCGCTGCACCCTGGCCAGGGCCGGGCATCCGCCGCCCGCCGTGGTCACGCCGGACGGCTCGGTGCGGTTCCTGGACGTGCCCGCCGGGCCGCCGCTCGGGCTCGGCGGGCTGCCGTTCGAGGCCGTCGAGACCGACCTGCCCGAGGGCACCCTGCTCGTCCTCTACACCGACGGCCTTCTCGAAGCCCGCGAGCACGACATCGACGAGGCGCTGGACACGCTGTTCGCCGCGCTCGGCCGGCCGGCACGGTCGCTGGACGCGGTCTGCGACCATGTGCTCACCGAGCTGCTGACCCACCGCCCGGACGACGACATCGCCCTGCTCGTCGCCCGCACCCGGGTCCTGCACAAGGACCGGGTCGCCGCCTGGGAGCTGCTGGACGACCCCGAGGACGTCTCCCGGGCCCGCCGTCTCGTCCGGGACCAGCTGGCCGCGTGGGAACTGGCCGATGCCTCCTTCCCCACCGAGCTGATGGTCAGCGAGCTGGTCACCAACGCCATCCGCTACGGCCGCCCGCCCATCCAGCTCCGGCTGATCCACCAGGACTCGACCCTGATCTGCGAGGTGTACGACTCCAGCGGCACCAGCCCGCACATGCGGCGGGCCCGCATCTTCGACGAGGGCGGCCGGGGTCTGCTGCTGGTCGCCCAGCTGGCCGAGCGCTGGGGCACCCGGCACGACCGGGTCGGCAAGACGGTGTGGGCGGAGCAGTCGCTCTCCGGGGCCGGCGGGCGATCCGGCGCCGGCGAGCGATCGGGGGCCACCGGGTGACGCTCCGGGGCGGCCGGGTGCGTCAGCCACTGCCACCGTTGCCCCCACGGCCGCCCTGACCGCTGGTCTCGCAGCCGACGCCGAGACAGATCCCGCCGTTGCCGCCCCGACCGCCGTCGCCGCCGTCGCCCGCGCCGGCCGCGTCGCCACCGTTCCCGCCGGTGCCGCCGTTGACGCTGCCCGAGCAGACGCCGACGCAGATCCCGCCGTTGCCGCCCTTGGTACCGCTACGGCCCGGTGCGCCGGTGGTGCCGGCACCGCCGTTGGCGCTGCCGTTGCAGAGCCCGGCGCAGATGCCGCCGTCGTGTCCGTCGGTGCCGTTGACGGTGCCGTTGCAGTTGCCCGCGCAGATCGAGTCGCCGACGCGGACGCTGCCGTTGCCCACATGGATGCTGCCGCTGCCCAGCTGGACGCTGCTGAGGTGGGACGGGCTGCTGCCCGGTCCGCTGCCGGCGGGGCCGGTGCCGGCCATCGCGGCCGGTGCCATCGCGCCCCCGGCGATCACGAAGGTGGAGACCGCGAGTCCGAGACCGAATGTCCAGGAATGCCTGCGCATGGAATTTCCCTTTCTTCCCTTCCCTGAATTTCTCATGCCTCTGAATTCCTCACGGGGATTCCGGCTGCAGCAGTGCGAGCCAGTCGCCGTTCAGGAGCTGACGCTCCCACGTGCTGATCTCCTTCTCCGAGATCTTGTACTTCCTGGCCGCGTCGGCCTGGGTCACCCGGCCGGTCAGCACGGTCAGCGCGATCCGCGCCTTGTCCGGCTGGGAGAGTTCCGACGTGGGTTTGTCGGGCAGATCGTGGAGATCGCCGAACGCTGAGCAGCCTGGCTTGCCGGGCTGACCGGGCTGACCCGGCCGGCCGGGCGCGCCGCCCTTGCCGCCCTCACCCCCTTCGCCGCAGTGCGACGACTGCCGGGCCAGGGCCGAGTGGCCGGTGGCGGCCGGGGCCGCGTGAGTGGCCGCCCGGGTCCCGTGCGTGGCGGCCTGGGCGCCGCATGCGGTGACGGTGACGAGCGCCGCCGAGGCCGCCGCGAGGAGGAAGGGACGCTGCCAGAGGTTGGTGGACATCGGAGTCTCCGATTCGGATCAGGTGTCAGGTGAGTCAGGTGTCAGGTGAGGGGTCTTGGACCCCCCGGGGGGGGTGGAGGCCTGGGGCGGCCTCCACCCCGTGGACGGTCAGCGGAGACGGTCAGAAGAGGCTGATGCCACCGGCTCCGCCGGACCCGCCGGCGCCGCCGAAGAGGCCGCCGACGCCGCCCTTTCCGCCCTTGCCGCCGTTGCCGCCCTGGAAGACGCTGTTGCCGCCCTTCCCGCCGTTGCCGCCCTGGCCGCCGATGAGGGTGCCGTCGCCCCCGCCACCACCGGAGCCGCCGCCACCGCCGGAGAAGATGCCGAAGCCACCGGCACCGCCGTCGCCGCCCTTGCCGCCGATGACGCCTTCACCGCCGCCGCCACCGCCACCGCCGCCACCACCGGAGAGGACGCCGTCGCCGCCCTTGCCGCCGGCGCCGCCGTCACCACCGGTGCCGAGGACGCTGCCGCCACCGGATCCACCAGCGCCACCACCGCCACCGACCAGCCCGGAGCCGCCGTCCCCGCCGGCCCCACCGGCGCCGCCGCCGTGGACGAAGGCCACCGTCGACGTCGGCATCGGGGCCGCCATCGCGCCGGACACGGGCAGGAGGACACCTCCGGTGACCAGGGCGGCGGAGGCGACGACGGTCGCCAGCCGGAGACCTCGGCGCTTCGGACGGATTTCGTCGTGGGTCTGCACATTGCGAGTCATGATTCTTCTCCCATGGTTGTGAGGAATTCCGGAGAGAATTTCCACCCTCCGTGCCGCCTCATTTCCTTTCCGGTGAGGCCGCACTTCAAGTAGGCCCGAAACGGAAATCCGGGTCATGTTCCGAGGACTCGGGACTTGACGGCACCACGGAGGTCGGGTAAAGCCCGCATAAGCAAGACTGGCCCGGATCAGATCACGACATGCCTGGGATCAGGTGAGGAACGGCCGGGCCCAGGAAGGCGGCTCCGGCGGTGGGACGCGGTCCACCACGGTCGGCGTACGGAGCCGGGGGACGGAGCCGGCGACCGCGTCGCGCAGGGCGCCCACGAACTCCAGGCAGGAGTCGTAGCGGTCGTCCGGGGCCTTCGCCAGGGCGCGTGCGAGAACCTCGTCGAGGGCCGCGGGGATGTCCGGCCGCCGCTCGCCGAGCGCGGGCGGCGGGTCGTACTGGTGGGCCCAGAGCAGTTCGAGCTGGTCCGCCCGTCTGAAGGGCGGGGCGCCCGCGAGCATCTCGTGGACCACGCAGGCCAGGCTGTACAGGTCGGACCTGCCGTCGACCGGGCGCCCGGCGATCCGCTCCGGCGCGACGTAGTCGAGGGTGCCGACGAACTCGCCCGCGGTGGTGAACCCGGTGAGCGACAGCGACTTCTTGGCCAGCCCGAAGTCGGTGAGATAGACGTGCTCGGGGTGGTCGCTGTCGACGCCCTTGGCGACCATGACATTGGCCGGCTTGACGTCCCGGTGCACCAGCTCACGGGCGTGGGCCGCGTCCAGGGCGGACGCCAGCTGGGCCGTGATGCGCAGCGCGGCCGGCACCGGCAGCGGGCCCTCCTGGTCGATCAGGGCGCGCAGGTCCTGGCCGGGGACGTAGCACATGGCGATGTACAGGATCCCGTCGGTCTCGCCGGCCTCGAAGACGGGGACGATGTTGGGGTGGTCGATGGCGGCCGCCACCCGCGACTCCTGGGCGAAGCGGCGGCGGAAGGCGTCATTGCGGGTGAACTCCGGGGCGAGCAGCTTGAGCGCGACCGTCCGCCCGAGCCGCAGATCCCTGGCCCGGTACACGACGGCCATGCCGCCACGGCCGAGTTCGCATTCCACCTGGTAGCCCGCGATCTCGGCACCGATCAGACCGGAGGGGCTCTTGGGAGGCCAACTCACGCCTGAATTCTATCGACTCATACCCATATGAGCGTCGGCAGCGGGGGCGAAGGCCCGTACGCGCGCATGGCGGAGGCCCGGACCTCCCTCAGGGAGCCCGGGCCTCGCCCTTCCGGTCGCGTCCGTCACGCCGCGACCGGAACCTCCGGCGCCGCGCCGTTCGTCGCGGGCGCGAGCGCCAGCTCCAGGACCTGGCGGACGTCGGTCACGGTGTGGACGTCGAGCTTGTCCAGCACCTCGGCCGGGACGTCGTCCAGGTCGGGTTCGTTGCGCTTGGGGATGATCACGGTGGTCACCCCGGCGCGCTGGGCGGCGAGCAGCTTCTGCTTCACGCCGCCGATGGGCAGCACCCGGCCGGTCAGCGAGACCTCGCCGGTCATCGCCACGTCCGTGCGCACCAGGCGCCCGGAGAGCAGCGACGCGAGCGCCGTGGTCATCGTGATGCCGGCGCTCGGGCCGTCCTTCGGGACCGCGCCCGCCGGGAAGTGGATGTGCGCACCCCGGTCCTTCAAGTCGGCGACCGGCAGCTCCAGTTCGGCGCCGTGGCTGCGCAGGAAGCTCAGCGCGATCTGCGCCGACTCCTTCATCACATCACCGAGCTGACCGGTCAGGGTCAGCCCCGCCGCGCCCGTCTCGGGGTCGGCGAGGGACGCCTCGACGAAGAGGACGTCACCGCCGGCTCCGGTGACCGCGAGACCGGTCGCCACGCCGGGCACGGACGTACGGCGCTCGGCCGGGTCCTGGGCGGACTCGGGCACATGGTGCGGGCGCCCGATCAGCGCGCGCAGGTCCGCGTCCCGGACGGTGAACGGCAGCTCCCGCTCGCCCAGTTCGTGCTGGGCCGCGACCTTGCGCAGCAGCCGGGCGATCGAGCGCTCCAGGTTGCGCACGCCCGCCTCGCGCGTGTACTCGCCGGCCAGCTTGCGCAGGGCGCTCTCGTCCAGGGTGACCTCGTCCTTGCCGAGTCCCGCCCGCTCCAGCTGACGCGGGAGCAGATGGTCACGCCCGATGACGAGCTTCTCGTCCTCGGTGTAGCCGTCCAGCCGGACGATCTCCATACGGTCGGCGAGCGCCTCCGGGATGGCCTCCAGGACGTTGGCCGTGGCCAGGAAGACCACGTCCGACAGGTCGAGCTCGACCTCCAGGTAGTGGTCCCGGAAGGTGTGGTTCTGCGCCGGGTCCAGGACTTCGAGCAGGGCCGCGGCCGGGTCGCCGCGGTAGTCGGAGCCCACCTTGTCGATCTCGTCGAGCAGGACCACCGGGTTCATGGACCCGGCCTCCTTGATGGCCCGCACGATCCGGCCGGGCAGCGCGCCGACGTATGTACGGCGGTGGCCGCGGATCTCGGCCTCGTCGCGGACGCCGCCGAGGGCGACGCGGACGAACGTGCGGCCCATGGCGTGCGCGACCGACTCGCCGAGGCTGGTCTTGCCGACGCCGGGCGGTCCGACGAGGGCCAGTACGGCGCCTCCGCGCCGGCCGCCGATGATGCCGAGGCCGCGGTCGCTGCGGCGCTTGCGCACCGCGAGGTACTCGGTGATGCGCGCCTTCACGTCCTCCAGACCGGCGTGCTCGGCGTCCAGGATCGCCTTCGCGCCCCGGATGTCGTAGGAGTCCTCGGTTCGTTCGTTCCACGGCAGTTCCAGGACCGTGTCGAGCCAGGTCCGGATCCAGGAGCCCTCCGGTGACTGGTCGGAGGCGCGCTCCAGCTTGTCGAGCTCCTTCAGCGCCGCCTCGCGGACCTTCTCCGGCAGGTCGGCGGCCTCCACGCGGGCGCGGTAGTCGTCGGACTCCTCGCCGTCCTGCTCGCCGTTCAGCTCGCGCAGCTCCTTGCGGACGGCCTCCAGCTGGCGGCGCAGCAGGAACTCGCGCTGCTGCTTGTCGACGCCTTCCTGGACGTCCTTGGCGATGGTCTCGGCCACGTCCTGCTCGGCGAGGTGCTCGCGCAGCGCCTGCGTGGCGAGCCCCAGCCGGGCCACCGGGTCGGCGGTCTCCAGCAGCTCGACCTTCTGCTCGGTGGTGAGGAACGGCGAGTACCCGGAGTTGTCGGCGAGCGCGGAGACGTCTTCGATGGCCTGGACGCGGTCCACGACCTGCCAGGCGCCGCGCTTCTTCAGCCAGGTGGTGGCGAGCGCCTTGTACTCCTTGACGAGGTCGGTGACGTGGCCGGGCAGCGGGTCCGGCACGCTCTCGTCGATCCGGGCGCCCTCGACCCACAGGGCGGCGCCGGGGCCGGTGGTGCCCGCGCCGATGCGCACCCGGCTGCGGCCGCGGACCAGCGCCCCCGGGTCGCCGTCGGCCAGCCGGCCGACCTGCTCGACCGTGCCCAGCACTCCGGTCTTCGCGTAGGTGCCGTCGATGCGGGGCACCAGCAGCACCCTGGGCTTGCCCGGCTCCGACCGGGCGGCGGCCTGTGCGGCCTCCACCGCGGCCCGTACGTCGGCGTCGCTCAGGTCCAGCGGGACCACCATGCCGGGCAGCACGACCTCGTCGTCGAGCGGCAGCACGGGCAGTACGAGCGTGAACGCCGTGGACTCACCAGCCATGATCTCCCCTTAGGCAGTCAACTTGAGCTATGCCGACTCAACTGCGGGGCAGGGGCTGGTGTTCCCCTGATCTGTTCGCTGTGGGCGATCAGCGGATGACGGAGGGGATGGTGCAGCCGAGAGGGGGTTGGGGCCTGTCCGGCGGATCAGGCCGAGCGGTTCCAGCGGCGGACCAGAGGCCAGGTCGCCACACCGATCGTCAGAGCGATCATGTGGCCCCAGTTCGTCATCGGGTCCTCGAAGGCGATCAGGTCGTTCAGGAGGGCGCCGCCCGTCAGGGCGAGGAGGGGCCAGCGCAGCCAGGGGCGCAGGAGGCCGGCCAGGGAGCCGATGCTGGCGGCCACACCGAAGCTGATGCCGTAGTCGAGCCGGTGCAGCGAGGTGGCGGGGAGATGGCCGAACAGCACGGCCAGGCCCACGGGGACCTCGGTGGCGAGGGTGGCCAGGACATGGCCCGCCAGAAAGACACAGGCGGTCCGCATGCCGCCTATCCGCCGCTCCAGCGCGGTGAGCACCAGCACGAACGCGACCGCGTACGGCGACAGGACGCCGCCCGCGATCCACAGCGCGCTCATGACCAGCACCATGACGGGCGTGCGCGCCAGATGGGCCACGTCCGTACTGGAGTCCTGGTAGAGGGCGTGCACGAGGCCGGGTGCGGCCAGGCCCGCGACCACGGAGGTGACGGCCAGAACGGCCGCGTAGACGAAGGTGAACGGGGTGGCGGCCGGGGTGGGCAGCAGCCGCCAGACGCGCGGGAACCGCACGGCCGGGCGCGCCGGGACCGAGACGGGGGCGGGGGCCGTGGCGGGGGCGGCGGCGAGAACAGGGACGGCGACCGGGACAGGAGTGGCGACGGGGGTCGGGACGGCGGCCGTGGCGTGCCGCTGGCGCGGCATGCCGTCCAGCAGGTCCGCGAGCGCGGAGGCCGGGACGACGGCGGTGCCGTCCGGAAGGGGCGTGCCCGGCAGGGGCGGGGACGCGGCCGCCCTAGGGCCCGTCGCGATCCGTTCCACGTTCCGGCACTCCTTCCGTCGTGCCCAACCCTTCGGGTTCCGAGGGCCGCTGTCTATGACCGACGCCACGCGAGAGCCGATTCACAGCAACCTCTCACGGTCCGATGGCGTCCGCCCCCCCGAACAAACACTCGGAACACTTACCCGAAAAGGGACGTTGTGTTTGATCCGCCATGCCGCCATCCGCAATTCCCGTGAACGACAGGGCTCGTTCAAGCAGGATGGAGGGATGACTGCCGTGTACGACTCTCCCGTGGTCCTCGACCGGCGTGACGGCGCGTACGGCGAGGTGGTGCTGCGCCGGCACGGAAGGCTGCTGCAGATCATCGCCAACGGCTGCTTCCTGATGGACACCTCGGACGGCCGCTCGGAGCGGCTGCTGGTGGACGCCGCGCGTGCCGCGCTGGACGGGCGGGCGGAGCCGAAAGTGCTGATCGGCGGGCTGGGCGTGGGATTCTCACTCGCACATGCCGCGGCCGACCCCGGGTGGGGGCGGATCACCGTGGTCGAGCGGGAGCCGGCCGTCGTCGCCTGGCACCGGCACGGACCGCTGGCGGAGGTGTCCGCCGGGGCGCTCGACGATCCGCGCACCGACGTCGTGGAAGACGATCTCGTTGCATTCATTCATGAGACGTGCGACACGTTCGACGCGCTCTGCCTGGACATCGACAACGGCCCCGGCTGGACGGTCACGGACGACAATCACGCGCTGTACTCGGCGGCCGGACTCGCCGCCTGTGCAAAGGCATTGAGACCCGGCGGGGTGCTCGCGGTGTGGTCCGCCGAGCCCTCTCCGGAATTTGAAGGAACCTTGCGGAATGCCGGGTTCCGGCAGGTGCGTACCGAAGAGGTGCCGGTTGCCCGGGGCGTTCCCGACGTCGTGCACCTCGGCGTCAGACCTGGATAGCGACAGCACGGCCGATCCCCGTAATGTGCTGCCCTGACGCGGATCATTCAAGCGTCAATCGCAGACATGGGATCACCCCACGGGTTCCGGAAAGCAACAAGCAGGGGCGGGCGATGGAGCAGACACACACCTCCCAGAGCGGCGCGGCGACGACCACCCCCGGCGCACAGCGCCGGGTGCTGGTCGTCGAGGACGATCCCACGATTGTCGACGCCATCGCGGCCCGGCTCCGCGCCGAGGGATTTCTCGTACAGACCGCGTCGGACGGCCCGGCCGCCGTCGACACGGCCGAGGCCTGGCAGCCCGACCTGCTGATCCTCGACATCATGCTGCCGGGCTTCGACGGCCTGGAGGTCTGCCGGCGGGTGCAGGCACAGCGTCCGGTGCCGGTGCTGATGCTGACCGCGCGCGACGACGAGACGGACATGCTGGTCGGTCTCGGGGTCGGCGCGGACGACTACATGACCAAGCCGTTCTCGATGCGGGAGCTGGCCGCACGGGTGCATGTGCTGCTGCGCCGGGTGGAGCGGGCGGCCCTCGCCGCCGCCACGCCGCGCTCGGGCATCCTGCGCCTCGGCGAACTGGAGATCGACCACGCGCAGCGCCGGGTGCGGGTGAAGTCCGAGGACGTCCATCTCACGCCCACCGAGTTCGACCTGCTGGTGTGCCTGGCGAACACCCCGCGCGCGGTGCTCTCCCGCGAGCAGCTGCTGGCCGAGGTCTGGGACTGGGCGGACGCCTCCGGCACCCGTACGGTCGACAGCCACATCAAGGCGCTGCGCCGCAAGATCGGCGCGGAGCGGATCCGCACCGTGCACGGCGTCGGATACGCCCTGGAGACACCCACGCCATGAGCATGGACGGGCGCCAGGCCGCACGGAGGAGCCCCGGGGAGGACCCCTGGGGCGGCGTACGCCCGTTCTCGATCAAGACCAAGCTGGGCGCGCTCGTCGTCATCGCGGTGCTGATCACCACCGGACTGTCGATCGTCGCGGTGCACACCAAGACCGAGCTGCGCTTCATCACCGTCTTCTCGATGATCGCCACGCTGCTGATCACGCAGTTCGTGGCGCATTCGCTGACCATGCCGCTGGACGAGATGAACGCGGTGGCACGGTCGATCTCCCAGGGCGACTACACCCGCCGGGTGAGCGACGGCCGCCGGGACGAGCTGGGCGACCTGGCCCAGACGATCAACATCATGGCCGATGAGCTGGAGGCCCAGGACCGCCAGCGCAAAGAGCTGGTCGCGAACGTCTCGCACGAGCTGCGCACCCCGATCGCCGGACTGCGCGCGGTGCTGGAGAACATCGTCGACGGCGTCACCGAGGCCGACCCCGAGACCATGCGGACGGCCCTGAAGCAGACCGAGCGGCTCGGCCGGCTCGTGGAGACCCTGCTGGACCTGTCCCGGCTCGACAACGGCGTCGTCCCCCTGAAGATGCGCCGTTTCGAGGTGTGGCCGTATCTCTCGGGCGTGCTGAAGGAGGCCAACATGGTGGCCTCGGCGCGCGCGGGCATAGGTTCCGGCTCCGGGAGCCACACACGCACCGACGTCCATCTGCATCTGGACGTCTCCCCGCCGGAGCTGACCGCGCACGCGGACCCCGAGCGCATCCACCAGGTCGTCGCCAATCTGATCGACAACGCCGTCAAGCACAGCCCGGCGCACGGCCGGGTGACGGTGCGGGCGCGGCGCGGGCCGCAGCCGGAGTCGCTGGAGCTGGAGGTCCTGGACGAGGGTCCCGGCATCCCGCGGTCGGAGTGGCACCGGGTGTTCGAGCGCTTCAACCGGGGCGCGGTGAGCCGGCCGCACGGTCCGGGCAGCGACGGCGGTACGGGGCTCGGGCTGGCGATCGCCCGCTGGGCGGTGGATCTGCACGGCGGCCGAATCGGTGTGGCCGAATCCGAGCGGGGCTGCCGGATCATCGTCACCCTTCCGGGACTGTCTTCCGCCCCAAGTTGACGTAAAGTTCCCAACGGAAGCACAAGATCCACGAGCGTCCGCGCCCTCGTCGCGCAGCTGGACACGTGTGATCAGGAGCAGGTCCGCGCGATCCGTGGAAGGACGGCGCGGCGGGCCGGGGCCGGTGCATCCTCCCACCTGCGGAACCACGCTTGTTTCCCGCCATATCAAGCCCTGAAACAAGATTTTCGATGTGACTTACGCGACGATGACCTTGCTCGACCTGACCTTCCCGGCTGTGGAGGCGTAGCCTTTATTCCCGCTGTCCATCACCTTGTGAAGCGGAAGAGGGCGGTTGCCGCCGTGTCGCCACAGTCCCCCAGTAACCCGAGCGTCTCCACCGACGACCAAGCCGGGAAGAACCCCGCTGCCGCGTTCGGTCCGAACGAGTGGCTCGTCGACGAGATCTATCAGCAGTACCTCCAGGACCCGAATTCGGTAGACCGTGCCTGGTGGGACTTCTTCGCCGATTACAAGCCGGGTGCTCCTGTCACCCCGGCTGCGGCGGGTACTGCGGCCGCGGGGGCCGCAGCCACCACCACGGCTCCGCAGGCGCAGCCCGTGGCCGCCCCGGCCCAGCCGGCCGCCGCGGCCCCGCAGGCCGCCGCCGCGGCCCCGGTCGCGAAGGCCCCCGCCCCGGCCGCCACCCCGGCCCCGGCCAAGCCGGCGCAGCCCGCACAGGCGCCCGCCCAGCCGAAGCCGGCGGCCGCCAAGCCCGCCGCGGCCGCCCCCGCCGCCGAGGCCCCCGCGGGTCCGGAGCTGGTCACGCTGCGCGGCCCGGCCGCCGCGGTCGCGAAGAACATGAGCGCCTCCCTGGAGCTGCCGACGGCCACCTCGGTCCGCGCGGTCCCGGTGAAGCTGCTGTTCGACAACCGCATCGTCATCAACAACCACCTCAAGCGCGCCCGCGGCGGGAAGATCTCCTTCACGCACCTCATCGGGTACGCGATGGTGCAGGCCATCAAGGCCATGCCGGCGATGAACCACGCGTTCGGCGAGAAGGACGGCAAGCCGACCCTCGTCAAGCCGCCGCACATCAACCTCGGCCTGGCCATCGACCTGGTGAAGCCCAACGGCGACCGCCAGCTCGTCGTGGCCGCCATCAAGAAGGCCGAGACGCTGAACTTCTTCGAGTTCTGGCAGGCCTACGAGGACATCGTCCGCCGCGCCCGTGACGGCAAGCTGACGATGGACGACTTCACCGGTGTCACGGTCTCCCTGACCAACCCCGGCGGCCTCGGCACCGTCCACTCCGTGCCGCGTCTGATGCCCGGCCAGTCCGTGATCATGGGCGTCGGCTCCATGGACTACCCGGCGGAGTTCCAGGGCACCAGCCAGGACACCCTGAACAAGCTCGGCATCTCGAAGGTCATGACGCTCACGTCGACCTACGACCACCGGGTGATCCAGGGCGCCGCCTCCGGCGAGTTCCTGCGCGCCGTGGCGAACCTGCTGCTCGGCGAGAACGGCTTCTACGACGACATCTTCGAGGCCCTGCGCATCCCCTACGAGCCGGTCCGCTGGCTGAGGGACATCGACGCCAGCCACGACGACGACGTCACCAAGGCCGCCCGTGTCTTCGAGCTGATCCACTCCTACCGGGTGCGCGGCCACGTCATGGCCGACACCGACCCGCTGGAGTACAAGCAGCGCAAGCACCCCGACCTGGACATCGTCGAGCACGGCCTCACCCTGTGGGACCTGGAGCGCGAGTTCGCCGTCGGCGGCTTCGCCGGCAAGTCGATGATGAAGCTGCGCGACATCCTCGGCGTGCTGCGCGACTCGTACTGCCGCACCACCGGCATCGAGTTCATGCACATCCAGGACCCCAAGCAGCGCAAGTGGATCCAGGACCGCGTGGAGCGCCCGCACTCCAAGATGGAGCGCGAGGAGCAGCTGCGGATCCTGCGCCGGCTGAACGCGGCGGAGGCCTTCGAGACCTTCCTGCAGACGAAGTACGTCGGCCAGAAGCGGTTCTCGCTGGAGGGCGGCGAGTCCGTCATCCCGCTGCTGGACGCGGTCATCGACTCCGCCGCCGAGTCCCGGCTGGACGAGGTCGTCATCGGCATGGCCCACCGCGGCCGGCTGAACGTGCTGGCGAACATCGTCGGCAAGTCGTACGCGCAGATCTTCCGCGAGTTCGAGGGCAACCTCGACCCGAAGTCGATGCACGGCTCCGGCGACGTGAAGTACCACCTGGGCGCCCAGGGCACCTTCACCGGCCTGGACGGCGAGCAGATCACGGTCTCGCTGGCCGCGAACCCCTCCCACCTGGAGACGGTCGACCCGGTCATCGAGGGCATCGCCCGCGCCAAGCAGGACATCATCAACAAGGGCGGCACGGACTTCACGGTCCTGCCGGTGGCGATCCACGGCGACGCGGCCTTCGCGGGCCAGGGCGTGGTGGCCGAGACCCTGAACATGTCGCAGCTGCGCGGCTACCGCACCGGCGGCACGGTCCACATCGTCATCAACAACCAGGTCGGCTTCACCGCGGCCCCCGAGTCCTCGCGTTCCTCCATGTACGCGACGGACGTGGCCCGCATGATCGAGGCCCCGATCTTCCACGTGAACGGCGACGACCCGGAGGCCGTGGTCCGCGTCGCGCGGCTCGCCTTCGAGTTCCGCCAGGCGTTCAACAAGGACGTGGTGATCGACCTCATCTGCTACCGCCGTCGCGGTCACAACGAGTCGGACAACCCGGCCTTCACCCAGCCGCTGATGTACGACCTGATCGACAAGAAGCGCTCGGTGCGCAAGCTCTACACCGAGTCCCTGATCGGTCGCGGCGACATCACCCTGGAAGAGGCCGAGCAGGCCCTGCAGGACTACCAGGGGCAGCTGGAGAAGGTCTTCACGGAGGTCCGCGAGGCCGTCACGGCCCAGCCGGGCGCCGTCCCGGTGTCGGACCCGCAGGCGGACTTCCCGGTCGCCGTGAACACCGCGATCTCCTCGGAGGTCGTCAAGCGCATCGCCGAGTCCCAGGTCAACATCCCGGACACCTTCCACGTGCACCCGCGTCTGCTGCCGCAGCTGCAGCGCCGGGCGACGATGGTCGAGGACGGCACGATCGACTGGGGCATGGGCGAAACGCTGGCCGTGGGCTCCCTGCTGCTTGAGGGCACCCCGGTCCGGCTGTCCGGCCAGGACTCCCAGCGCGGCACCTTCGGCCAGCGCCACGCGGTCCTCATCGACCGCGAGACGGGCGAGGAGTACACCCCGCTGCAGTACCTCGCCGAGGAGCAGTCGCGGTACAACGTCTACAACTCCCTGCTGTCCGAGTACGCGGTCATGGGCTTCGAGTACGGCTACTCGCTGGCCCGGCCCGACGCGCTCGTGATGTGGGAGGCGCAGTTCGGTGACTTCGTCAACGGCGCGCAGACGGTGGTCGACGAGTACATCTCGGCCGCCGAGCAGAAGTGGGGCCAGACCAGCGGTGTCACGCTGCTCCTCCCCCACGGCTACGAGGGCCAGGGCCCGGACCACTCCTCGGCCCGTGTCGAGCGGTTCCTCCAGCTCTGCGCCCAGAACAACATGACGGTCGCCATGCCGACCCTGCCGTCGAACTACTTCCACCTCCTGCGGTGGCAGGTGCACAACCCGCACCACAAGCCGCTGGTGGTCTTCACCCCGAAGTCGATGCTGCGTCTGAAGGCCGCCGCGTCGAAGACGGAGGAGTTCACGTCGGGTCAGTTCCGTCCCGTCATCGGCGACGCCTCGGTGGACCCGACCGCGGTCCGCAAGGTCGTCTTCGTGGCCGGCAAGCTCTACTACGACCTGGACGCCGAGCGGGTCAAGCGCGGCATCACGGACACCGCGATCATCCGCCTCGAGCGCCTGTACCCGCTGCCGGGTGCCGAGCTCCAGGCGGAGATCAAGAAGTACCCGAACGCCGAGAAGTACCTGTGGGCGCAGGAGGAGCCGGCGAACCAGGGTGCCTGGCCGTTCATCGCGCTCAACCTGATCGACCACCTGGACCTGGCGGTCGGCGCGGACGTCCCGCACGACGAGCGGCTGCGCCGCATCTCGCGTCCGCACGGCTCGTCCCCGGCGGTGGGCTCCGCGAAGCGGCACCAGGCCGAGCAGGAGCAGCTGGTGCGAGAGGTTTTCGAGGCGTAAGCCTCAGACCCGAGGGCCCGGTGCCGAGTACATACTCGGTGCCGGGCCCTTCGCCTGCCCGGGGGTCGCGGTGCCGTCGGTCGATCAGATCGGCTGGGGTTCGAAGTCCCAGTGCGGGCGGTGTCGTTCCAGGATGTGGGCCGTGTCCGGGTGGTCCGCGCCGAGGAGTGAGGTGAGGCGGGTTGTCGCGTCCTGGCGCAGGGTGGCGGATTCCGCCCGCTCCCCCAGCGCGGACAGGTCCAGGGCGAGGCCGGCCCGCAGGCTGACGGTGAGCAGATGGGCCTCGCCCAGGACCCGCGCGGACCGCTCGGCCGTGTCCCGGCCCAGCGTCGCCGCCTCGTCGGTCTCTCCCACGGCGGCCAGCGCGGCGATCTCGTTCTTCGAGCAGCCGATGGCCCAGGGGTGGTCCTTGCCGACGGCCCGCCGCATCTGCCGCGCGGACTGCTGGGACAGCTCCAGCGCCAGCCGGTGCTCGCCCAGGTCCCGCATGACGGTCGCCACGTTGTCCCGCGCGCCGATCGCGTACGGGTGGCGCTCCCCGAGCTGGGCGGCGTAGTGGGTGGCGGTGGCCTCGGCCAGGTCCCGGGCCTCCTCGGTGCGCTCCAGGTCGCGCAGCAGCATCGCGTAGTCGCAGGACACCATCAGCGTCTCCGGGTGCAGCGGGCCGCGCCGGCGGATCAGCTTCTCCCGCACCCCGCGCAGCATGGCCTGGGCGAACTGCAGATCGCCGACCCGGCGGGCGCACAGGGCGAGGTTGTGCTCGGCGAGCAGGGTCTGGTCGTGGGCGCGGTCCAGCACCTGGGTGTGCACACGTGAGTTGTGGCCCTGGATGGCCAGCGCCTCCCGGTAGTTGCCGAGCAGCCGCAGCATCCACGCGGTGTGCAGCGCGGAGTTGAGCGTGAGCGGGTCGCGGCCGCCGAGGATGTCCAGCCGGGCCTCGAAGACCTTGCGGTGCAGGGTGAGCGACTCGGCGTAGCGGCCCTGGAGGCCGAGGGCGACGGCGAGGTTGCTGCGGATCGTGAGGGTGCGCGGCACCTGCTCCCCGCCGAGCTCCGCGGCGGCGGCCCGGGCTGCCTCCTCGAACAGGGCGCGGGCCTCGGTGTACCGGCCCAGCGCCATGAGGGTGCCGCCGAGGCCGTCCTTGGCGCGGATGAGCTGGATGGGCCGGACGTGCTCGGCGCGTTCGAGGCGTTCGAGGATCTGCTGGCCGACCGTCTTCGCGTCCTCGTACCGGCCGAGGCGGCGCAGCATGTTGGCAAGCTGGTGCGCGGCGACCAGCACCGAGCGGTCGGTACCGCCGGAGGCGGCCTGCCAGTGGGTGACCGCCGTACGGCTGAGCCACCAGCCGTCGTGGTACTCGCCGCGCATCCGCAGGTATTCGATGCAGTTCAGGACGAGGTCCCGGGCGCCGTCATCGGCCGACTCCAGGGCGCCGGACGGCTCCAGCTGCGGGATGAGCAGGGCGTAGCGGGCCCAGCTGCCGGGCGAGGAGGAGTCGCGCGGGTCGGCGGAGACGAGGACCTTGCGGGCGGCCGCCGCATAGCGCTCGGCGTCGGCGGGTGACTGGATGGAGCGGACGAAGCGGTGGAAGAGGCGGTGCATGCGCACGGTGCCGACGGTCTGGGTGTCCAGCAGCGGGCCGGGTTCGTACTCGATGCGCATGGAGGTGATCTCCGAGAGCCGGCGCAGCGCGGTGTTCCAGCTGCTGGGCTCGGTGATCAACTCGGCCAGTTCGGCGGGCAGATCGCCGGACCGCGCCGACTGCAGCAGCCGTACCGGCACCACGTCGTGCGAGAAGCACACCAGCAGGTTGAGCAGCTGCCAGGCGGACTCGGAGCCCTCGCGCAGGGTGTTGACCAGCTTGGCCCAGGCGACCTCGAAACTCTCCGGGTACTGGCCGGAGGGCATCACACCGAAGCGGTCCGGGCGGCCGTCGCGGATGTCCCGGATGTACTCGTCGACCGGCACGGTCAGGTTGATGTCCAGCCAGGCGGCCGTCTGGTCGAGCAGCAGCGGCATGTCCTCCACGGCCTCGGCGAGCCGCCCGGCCTGGGTCTCGTCGAGCCGCTCCGTGCGCCGCGAGACGAAGGCGACGCTCTCGCCGCGCTCGAAGGCGGGCACGGCGATGCTCTCGGCGTGGGCGCCCCACTCGCTGCGGTGCGTGGTGATCAGGACGTGCCCGCGTCCCTCGGGCAGCAGGTCGGCCAGCCGCTCCGGGGCGCCGGCGCCGTCGAGGACGAGCAGCCAGGGCCGCTGGGTGCGGTCGAGTTCCCGGCGTACGGCCGTGATGGTGGCCGCGAGGTCGCCGGCGTCCCGCAGCTCCAGCGCGGGCGCGAGATCGGCGAACTGCTGGCGGGCGGTGACGCGTTGGGCGGCGCTGACCCACCACACGATGTCGTACTCGCCCGAGAACCGGTGGACGTACTCCAGCGCCAGCTGGGTCTTGCCGAAGCCGCCCGGACCGAGCAGCGCCACGACGGCGCCGTCGGAGCCGGCGGCGGAGAGGGCGCCGTAGAGCTTCTCCAGCAGTTCGGTGCGCCCGATGAAGCGGCGGTTGCGGCGCGGGACCCGCCACACGTCCGGCGGGTCGTCGGGGAAGCGGGGTCCGCGGCGCAGGTCGATCAGGGTGCCCGGGGCCGGGATGCCCGCGCACTCCAGGACGCGGCTGCGGGCGATCTCCGGGCGCAGCCCGCGCAGTTCGACGGGGGCGAGGGCGATGACGGCCTCCGGCATGGGCCGGGCGGTGATGCTGACCGCGGCGATCCGGTCGTGGTACGCGGGCAGCACCTGCCGCAGGGCTTCGGTCCAGGCCTCGAAGCGTTCGGTGCCGAGCCGCTCGTACCAGTCGTCTATCACCAGCAGGAGGCGTCCCGGCGCGCTCAGCAGGTCGGCGAAGGCCTCCGCGGACGGCGGCCGCCGCAGCGGGTTCCACCTGACCAGCGTGGAGCCTCGTCCCACGGCCCGGATCTGATGGTCGATCCACTTGGCCCAGGACTCGCTCTGCCCGGCGAACACCACCGTGACGTGTCCGAGTTCCGCCGTCATCTCGCCGTTTCCCCTCGAATGAACCTGGTCACGCGTGTGCACAGGTTATTCAAGTGTGCGTCAGATCGA
Source organism: Streptomyces alanosinicus (assembly GCF_014650595.1). Lineage (GTDB taxonomy): Bacteria > Actinomycetota > Actinomycetes > Streptomycetales > Streptomycetaceae > Streptomyces > Streptomyces alanosinicus. The sequence continues at coordinate 346,168 of NZ_BMVG01000007.1, read as the reverse complement.
CTCCGGTAGTGTCGAGTTGAGCATGGTTTCCGGTCAGGACGGCAGCGCCGTGCGCTCCAGTCGGTGTGCGATGTGCCGGACCAGCCGCTCCAGATCGGCGCAGTAGACACTCGGATGCCGGAAGCCGGTCCCCGGAGCGTACCGGTGCACATAGTTCCCGCCGCCGCACACCTTCCCCACGGGGCAGCCCAGACACTCGTCGGCGAGCGCGCGCTCGCCCAGCTGGCGTGCCGCCACGCCGGGGTGGCGCAGGGCCCGGTCGAAGGAGTGCCGGTGGACGTTCAGCCCGGTCTCGGAGGCCCCTTCGTACGCCGCCCTGAGCGCGTCGACCTGCTCGATGGCGCCGTCCGTCTCGACGACGACGGCCGCCAGCGGGGACAGCCCCACGGCTTCGGCGCGGCTCGGGGCACCGAGGAGGAGCGCGGCGATCTCCCGGAACAGCCGGATCCGGGTGCGGATCCGGGGGTCCTTCTCGTCCCACCAGGCGTCGAAGACGGCGGTGAGCCAGTCGCCGTAGGGAGTGCGGGCGGGACGGTGCCGGCCCGGAGAGCGGCTGTCGAGGCCCGGGGGCGGCCTGCCCCAGGTGGCGTGCGGGAGGAGGAAGTCGACGCCGGGCGGGCGCAGTCGGACCAGGGAGCGGTACACATCGAGCGGATCGGCGGCCACGTCGATGGTGCAGAGGATCCCGGCGTACGACTCCGGGCGCTCGGCGAGCCGTAGCGCGGCCGCGCGGGCGGCGGACCAGGCGGGGCGGCCGGCGTGGTCGACGCGGCGGGCGTTGTGCGCGGGGCGGCCGCCGTCGAGGCTGAGGCCGACGCGGATCCCGGCGTCGGCGAGGCGGTCGAGGGTGCGGTCCGTCAGCCGGGTGCCGTTCGTCTGGACCGTGGCGGTGACCTGGCAGCCGGCGGCCTCACGGACGGCCTCCCGTACGGCTTCGGCGTAGGCGAGGACCGGGCCGGGGCCCAGGAGGAGGGGTTCGCCGCCGTGGAGTTCGATGCGGACGGCGTCGAGGCGGTGGGTGCGGACATGCTCGGCGATGCGCTGTGCCGTGCGGTGCATGGTGCGGGCGGAGGTGCTCCGCGGGCGATCGCGCCAGCCGTGGTCGGGGCCCTGGTAGAGGTAGCAGTAGGTGCAGTCGAGGTTGCAGCGGCCCTGCACCTTCAGCACGAACTGCCGGAACGGAACGGGTTCGTGGGCGTGGGTGTCCAGGCTGTCGTACGGCCATGCCGGATGGGTCCTCATGGCGCGTCCTCGTACTGGGCGACGACAACCTCTCCCGCCCGGGCCCGGAGGTCGGCGAGGATCGCGGCCAGTACCGGGTGATCGGTGTGGTCCGGCGGGGCGATCTCCGGGAGGGGTGTGCGGGTGTCGTCGGCGGGAAGGGTCACTCGGTGGCCGTTTCGAAGGACAGGCGGGAGATGAGCTGACGGAGGAGCCGTACGCGGTCGTGGTCGTCCGTGAGGCGCAGGGCACGGTCGTAGTCGGTGCGGGCTTCGTAGCCTCTGGCCAGCTGCTCTCGGGTCCGGCCCCGTTCCGTCAGGGCCGCGGCCACCAGTTCGTCGTCACCCGCCTCCTCGGCGGACTCGACGGCCCGGCCGGCGAGGTCGATCGCCGTGTGCAGCTGCCCGACCGCCCCGGCGCGCTCGTACAGGAGCCGGGCCACGACTGCACGGTTGATCAGGTTCCGCGCGGTGAACCCCGGGTCCTCGGAACCGCGCAGGGCTTCGGCGAACAGCCAGTCGGCCTCATACAGGTCGGTCAGCACACCGGTCAGGAGGTAGCGCCTGCAGTAGGCGCGTCCGAGGTGCCGGCGACGCGCGGGGAGGTCGGGATCGCCCGGCGGGGAGTCCTCGACCGCCTGGCGCAGGTGATCGACGCTCCCGTGGATGTCCTCGGCCCGTCCCAGCCGGCCGAACCGGGCATACCGGGCCAGGCCGAGATCGGTCAGCACCCCGGGGCGCCGGTCGTCGTCCTCGCCGAGCAGCTGCGCGGCCTGTTCCCAGGCGTCGACTGCGCGGTCCAGCTGGGCCGGCCTCCCGGACCGGTCGTAGCGGTCGCGGTGGATCCGGCCGGCCCGCACCAGGCACGCGGACCCCAGCTCCGTGTCGTCTCCCGCGGCCCGGCGGGCCTGCTCCACCGCGTACACCAGCAGACTCTCCTCGCGTTCGGGCTGCGGGATCTCGACGGCTGCCGCCACGTCCAGCCAGATCCGGCAGCGCTCGACGGCCGGCAGGACGGTGTCGTCCCGGACCGCCTCCATGAGGTCCTCGGCGGCGCTCGCCGCCGCGTCGGCGGCGACCACGGAGTGCTCGTCGTGCTGCCGCGCCAGATCGAGCCAGAGCCGGCCCCGGGCGGCCAGGGCGAGCGCGGAGCCGGACAGCTCCAGCCACACACCCGCCGCGTCGACCGCGCGGTGCAGCTGCAGCACGCGCCAGTCCGGGTCGTGGGGCCCCGTATCCACCAGCGACCGCCGCACTCCGGTCAGCGCCTCGGCGGCCGTCCTTCTGCGGTCCTCGGCCCCCGCCCCCGTGTCGTCGTCGGCCAGGACCGCGCCGAGGCTGTCGTCGGCCAGGTACAGCAGCACGGCCAGCGCCTGTTCCGCCGCCCGGCCCGGCTCACGCCCGGCCCACGCGCGCAGGGTCTGCGGGATCCCGTCGAAGTCGATCCCGCTCTCCCGCAGCTCCTGCGCCTGAGCCCAGCACACCAGCCCCCGTATGAGCCGCCCGTGCGCCGTGACGGCCCGCTGGTCGATCGCCTCCCAGGCCTCCCGCAGGTCCTCCCCCACCCGGCGCACGCGCCACCGGGTGAGCAGCGCGCTCGCCAACTCCTCACGTGCCGCGGCCCGTTCGCTCTCCGAGCGCGCCGCCACCACCGACTGCCGCAGACACGCCACCGCGGCATCGAGTTCCCGGGTGAGCCCCTCCCCGTTGAACCGCGCGAGCGCCTGCCGTCCCTGCTCCAGCAGTTCCGCGCCGCCCTGCCCCGGCGCCGGCGCCACCGCCGGCAGCCGCGCCCCCAGATCCCGCAGCACCTCCGCCGACACCTCGGCGAACGCCCGCAGCCCGGCCGGTTCGCGCTCCCCCGGAGCCGGCAGCGGCTCCGGGTCGGGCGGCACCGCGCCCCGCAGGAACGCTCCCGCGAGCGCGGGGAAGTTCCGCGCGCTGCGCCCGAACTTGCGCTCCACGTACTCGGAGCAGTGCTTGAGCAGCAGCTCCACCTCGTCGACCGTCAGCCGCGACCGCAGCGCGGAGGCGACCTGCGGCAGGAAGTCGTACCGAACGGCCCGTGGGTCGTCCGTGTCCTCGCGGCGCCGCAGCAGCCCGCTCAGCAGCACCTCGGACAGGACGTCCGGTCCGCTCCCGGCGAGCATCGCGTGCTGGACCAGCTGCATCACCGGCAGATACAGCGGCACCGCCGACAGATACACCGCGAGCCGCCGCGCCTCGGAGGACGCCTGCCGCCAGAACGCCCGTACGCGCTCCTCGCCGCTGCGCTCCTGCGCCGCCCGCACGGGCGCCCCGGACGCCGGATGATCGGCCCGCACCCACCCGGCCGCGGCGGCCAGCGACTGCCCCGTGGCGCCGGACACCAGGCGCGCCCAGCCCTCCACCGACTCCCGGCGCAGGGCCAGCACGGGCACCGGCAGCGCCCCGGCCGGGGCCGGACCCCGGTCGGGCAGGAACCCCAGCGACCCGGCGGGCCCCTCGCGCCGCCGCAACAGCCCGCGCCGCGCGGGCAGATGGGTCCGCAGCCACATCCGCTGCGGCAACGGCTGTACGACGGCCACGGGCGCGGTGGCCGCCCAGCGGTGCAGCAGCCGCTGTACCCGGCCGCTGCGCCACATCGGCCCGGCGCAGTCGCTGAGGACCAGCGTGACGCGCCGCCCCGTCGGATCGCTGAGCTGCTCGGGTGCGGAGAGCGGGGCGCCCGGCTCCGGGCCGGCGGCGCAGCCGGGCAGTCCGCCGGGTGTCTCGTGCAGATAGCGCACCTGCACCTCGCGGAAGGCGCCGGCGCGGGCGCAGACCTGGCGCAGTTCGTCGAGTGCCTGCTGCCAGACGACCGTCGAGGTGGAGACGTCCATCAGGAGCAGCAGCCGGGCCTCGCGGCGCCGGTCGGTGCGCAGGACGGGCAGGACGAGCCCGGACTCGGCGGCCCGTTCGGCGGTGGCCTGCTCGTCGAGGGTGCGCGGAACCGGTCGTACGGGCGCGCGGTAGCGCTGCAGGGGCCGTAACCCGCGTTGCAGGGCGAGGGGTTCGGGCAGGGCGGGGGCGGCCGGGACGCGGACCGGGGTCATCCGGGTGTCGGCGCCCGCGCCGCCCGAGCCGGGAACGAACAGGCGGGCGTGGTCGGGGATCGAGGGCTCGTCGTCCCCGGCGGGCGGGGGGAGGGACCGCGGCGGGCGCACGGGCGGCACACCGGGGCCGCCGGGCGGTTCCGGGCCGTTCGGGGGAGCGGGATCGGGCCGGGCGGCCTGTCCCTCGGGCGCCGGGAGCCAGCGGGCCAGCCACAGCGCGTCCGCCAGCTCCTCCACCCCGGGGGCGATCCCCGCGTCCCGCATACGCGCGACCAGCGCCGTGAGCACCGGGCTCACGCCGCTCGTCGGACCACCGGGGGCGCGGGAGGTCATGGGCTAGCGCGGTCCTCTGTCGAGGGGCTGCATCAGCAGCTCCGAGATCTCCTCGCGGCGCTGACCGGCCTCGCGGGCGGCGTGCTGGGCGAGGAAGATGGCGTTGAGGAGCTGGTCGGTGGGGCGCAGCGCGCCGTCCGCCCCGGCCTGGGTGAACCGTTCGACGAGGTCGTGGTTGGCGTCGTAGGAGCCCTGGCCGAAATGGGCCTGGACGAGGGCGGCGAGGCGCCCGTCGCGCGGGGCCTTGAGGTCGAGCGGGATGCAGCGGCGCAGCAGGGCGGCGGGGAACTCGCGCTCGCGGTTGCTGGTCATGACGACGAACGGGAAGGCCCGGCAGCGGACTTGGCCGCCCGTCACGGTGACCCGCCGGCCGTCGTCCGTGAGGACCCGCACCTCGGGGGTGCGGTCGGCGATGCGCTCCAGCTCGGGGATGGCGAAGCGGCCCTCCTCCAGGACGTTGAGCAGGTCGTTCGGCAGGTCGATGTCGCTCTTGTCCAGCTCGTCGATGAGCAGCACCCGGGGCTTGTCGGCGGCGAGCAGCGCGGTGCCGAGCGGACCGAGCTTGATGTAGCGGCCGATGTCCTGGGCGGCGGCTTCGCCGGGGAGCTGGGCGTCCTGGAGGCGGCCGATGGCGTCGTAGGTGTAGAGGCCGTCGCGCAGTTCGCTGCGGCTGACGACCGGCCACTCCAGGACGCGGCCGAGGCCGAGTTCGTAGGCGACGGAGTGGGCGAGGGTGGACTTGCCGACGCCGGGCTCGCCGGTGACGAGCAGGGGGCGCCGCAGATACAGGGCCGCGTTGACGAGTTCGAGGGCGTCGGGATCCTGCACGGGCAGCGGGACGGTGCGCTCGCCGAGTCTGCGGTGGGTGACGGAGTCGAGCTCCGGGATGTCGTAGTCGACGGTCGGGGCGTCGAACTTCCGCCAGGGCGGCGGCTGCGGCAGCGCGTCGATCCTGGCCGGATCCGGCTGCCCGATGCCCTGGTAGATGAACCACTCGCTCATGCCGCGCTCCTCGTCGACGGTCGGTGGTAGAGCACGTCGTGACTGACGGGGGCGTCGTGCGCCCGCAATGGGCCCCTGGAAACATACCCGCAGCAGCCGTGGTACACGGGAGATTTCGGCCAGCCTTCGGGGGTGCTCACGGTGCGTCCACCGGGTCGGTCTCCTCGCCCGGCAGGGGCCGGCGCGGGTCGTCGTAGAGCAGCGCGAGCGGTTCGGCCCAGGTGCTCTCGGGGTGCTGTTCGCTGATGTCCTGGCGGACGAGCCGCAGCCGGTCGGGGAGTTCGGCCAGCGAGCCGAGCGTTTCGAGGAACTTCTCCACGCGCGCGTGCAGTGTGTCGCACTCCGGCAGGCAGGCGCCGCGCTCGGGGTGCGGGCCGATGTGCCACAGGGCGACGGCATGCCCGCTGTGCAGTGCGTGCGTCATGGCGACCCGCCCGGGCCCCTGTCCGGCCGGGCGGCACATCACGGGGATGCGGTCGCGTCCGGCGGCGCGGTAGCCGGACGGGTCCACGGCGCCGGACGGAGGCATCCGCCAGCCCTGGAAGCGGCGCCCGGCCGCCATCTCCTGCCAGCGCTCGTGCCAGAGGCTGTCCGGATCTCCCCGGCGCTCCAGGGCGCGCAGCACCAGCCGACGGCGCGCGCCGAGGTGCCCGGGGTCGTACAGCGCGGCGATGTCCGCGAACCGCCAGCGGTGCACGGCGGTGTCCAGGTGCTCGGCGGGCAGCGCGACTTCGAGGGGTACGGGGTTGCCCTCGCGGTCCTTGGACTCCAGCAGTCCGCCCAGCGGGACACGGAGTGCCTGGACGAGTTCGTCGGGCCGGTATCCGTGCACCGAGGAGTCCGTGTCGTGCACCTCGGGCAGGCCGTCCCCGTCGTCGTACCAGATCTGCCAGAAGAACCGGACGGGCTGTGCGCCGATCACCGGATCGAGCAGCAGGGCCACGACGGGGCCCTCGCCCGGGCCGGGGTAGGAGATCACGACGCGCTCGGGGCCGTGGTCCTGCGGGGGCGGCTTCAGTTCGTCGGGAAGGGTGATGTCGCGGGCGTAGGCGTGCAGATAGCGGCGGGTGTCGCGGCGCAGGCGCTCCCGGATCCAGCCGGTGAGCAGAGGGGTGGCGGCGTTCCGGGCGCGGGTGTGGGCCTCGACGAGTCCGAGGTAGCGCAGGAAGGCGAGCGGGTCGAGCGGGGTGGTGCCTTCGTAGAGCAGACCGTGGCCGTCGCGCCAGGTGCGCAGTTCGGGTGTGCCGCCGGGCCACTGGTTGCCGCTGCGGGCCTCCTTGGCGATCAGCTTGACGGTGGGCTCGTCGGGCGGCTGCGGCAGCGCGGCGAGCAGGGCGAAGGCCGTGCGGCGGTCGCGGGGCGTCCAGAGCGCGCCCGGGTCGGCCGCCGGGCCGCACTGGAGGTCGATCCAGTTGTCCCCGGTCTCCGAGACGGGTTCCTCGCCGTGCCAGCGGTCGTGGGCGGTCATGACCTCGCGGTACATCTCCCCGAACCGGCGCAGCGCGGCGATCGCCACCCCCTTGCCGCCGTCCTTCTCCTTGCGCCGGGACTTGATCAGCCCGACGACGGCCCCCGTGCCGGGGTCGAGCAGCGGGCCGCCCGACATACCGCTCGGGAAGTCGATGTCGGGCTTGATGATGAGCCCGTACGTGTCCTCGTGGCCGTTGATCTCGGCGTCCACGATGCGGAAGCGGGCCTCGGGCGGGCCGGGGTAGTAGCCGCAGGCCTTGAGGGCGCCGGAGTGGCGGGCGGCCCGGTCGGTGAGCCACACGCATTCGTGCGGGTGCTCGTCGGTCAGCCGGACCAGGGCCAGGTCCTCGGCCAGCGGCACCGTCGGGTTGCGCGGGTCGGTGAGCAGCCACCGCGCGAGACGGGCCTCGGCGTCGACGCCCTCGCCGCGCACCCGCAGGGCGGTGGTGTGGTCCGCCGCGAGGTGCGGGCGCAGCACATGGGCGGCGGTGAGCACCCAGCCGGGCGCCACGAAGAAGCCGCTGCCCCATAAGGGGCCGTCTTTCCCTCCGGCGGGAAGCAGATGGACGGTGGCGGCCCGGACGAGGTCGAAGAGACGGTCATCGCGCTCGCTCATGCGCCGTCCGCTCTCCCCTCGCCCTCCCCCGCGGTACCCCGGTCGAACTGCCAGGTGAGGGTGACCTCCAGGGACGCCTTGGCCTCCCCGCGCGCGAGCACGGCGACGGCCAGGCCCTCCTTGGCGGTCAGTTCCACGCCGAAGCTGATCGACGCCTCGTGCGGCCTGGCCGCGCGGGCGGCGTCGAGGACGGTGCCGCCGACGGCCCTGATCAGTTCCTGGAGCTGTTCGACCTTGGCCACGGCGGCCTCGGTGAAGCCGACGTCCTCCTGGTCGTCGTAGGCCATCCCCGCGCCGATCCGGGCGGTGACCACCGTGCCGTCCGGCATCTCGATGTCCTGGATATGACTCATTACGCCCCCCGTAGAGCCGAGCCGCCAGGTCAACCGGCCCTGGACGGCGCCCACTTGCACATGACGAGGCTAATACCCACGCCGGTTCCGGGACCATGCGCCCGGCCCACTCGTCACTGCGCGCCCGGCCTACTCGTCGTCCTCGTCGTCCAGCCGCGCCAGCCAGGTCGCCAGCCGCTCCACCGGCACCTCGAAGTCCGGATTGAGATCGACGAACGTCCGCAGCTGCTCGGCGAGCCACTCGAAGGTGACCTCCTCCTCGCCGCGCCGCTTCTCCAGTTCCTCGATGCCACGGTCGGTGAAGTACAACGCTCACTCCTGATGGGGACGGATCTATCACCCCAGGGTAGGCCGTGTCCCTCTGTACACGAAGGGGCGGCTTGTTCACACGAAAAGGCGGCTTGACTTCCGGAGGCCACGATATATCGTGTTTCTCGGAGGACGCGATATGACGTGTCCCGATCGTGCGCCTGGCCGAGGAGTCCCCATGTCCGAGTGGTCCGTCACCGAGCCCCAGAAACTGACCTTCGACACCCGTGTGAGCGACCTCCAGGTCCGCATCGTCAACGGAACGGTCAACGTGGTGGGCACGGACGAAGGTTCCGCCCGCCTCGAAGTCACGGAGATCCAAGGCCCGCCCCTGATGGTCACCCAGAACGGCGACACCCTCACCGTGGCCTACGACGACCTGCCCTGGAAGGGCTTCCTCAAGTGGCTCGACCGCAAGGGCTGGCAGCGCAGCGCCGTCGTCTCCCTGGCGGTCCCGGCCGACACCCGCGTGGAGGTGGGCGTGGTCGGCGCCACCGCGGTCGTCTCCGGCATCGACGGCCCCGCGGTGATCAAGGGCGTGACCGGCGACACCACCCTGGTCGGTGTCTCGGGCCCGGTCACCGCGGACACCGTGTCGGGAAACGTGGAGGCCCAGGCGGTCACCGGCGACCTGCGGTTCAAGTCGGTCTCGGGCGACCTGACGGTGGTGGAGGGCTCCGGCCGCTCCGTCCGCGCCGACTCCGTCAGCGGCTCCATGATCGTGGACCTGGACCCGGACGGCCCCACCGAGGTCGGCCTCACCAGCGTCTCCGGCGAGATCGCCATCCGCCTGCCCCACCCGGCGGACGCCGAGGTGGAGGCGAACACCGCGAGCGGCACGATCTCCAACGCCTTCGACGGCCTGCGGGTGCACGGCCAGTGGGGCGCCCACAAGATCACCGGCCGGCTCGGCGCGGGCACGGGCCGGCTCCGCGCCACCACGGTCTCCGGCTCGATCGCCCTGCTGCGCCGCCCACCGCGCGAGGACGAGCCGGACACCCCCTGGGACACCAAGCCCTCCGCGCCCTCCCCCGCAGCATCCACCGACCCCTCCGGCACCTCCGGCACCTCCGGCTCTTCCGGCCCTTCTGGCCCTTCTGGCTCTTCTGGCCCTTCTGGCCCTTCTGGCTCTTCTGGCTCTTCTGGCTCCTCCTTCGAGGCCTCCGCGCCCCCGCAGGCTCCCGGCACCGCCCCCGCGGCCGACGCACCGGCCGCCCCGGGAGACAATTCCGTCTCCGACCAGGGCGCCGGCACCTCCGACACCACCGACGCCCCGGCCGACGGTACGACCGAAAAGAAGGTGCTCTGACATGCCCCCCGTCTTCGCCCACGGGCGCCTCCGCCTGTATCTGCTCAAGCTGCTCGACGAGGCCCCGCGCCATGGCTACGAGGTGATCAGGCTCCTTGAGGAACGCTTCCAGGGGCTGTACGCCCCCTCGGCGGGCACGGTCTACCCCCGTCTGGCCAAGCTGGAGGCGGAGGGCCTGGTCACGCACACCACGGAGGGCGGCCGCAAGGTGTACGCCATCACGGACGCGGGCCGGGCCGAACTGGCCGATCGCAGTGGCGAGTTGGCCGATCTGGAGCTGGAGATCCGCGAGTCGGTCGCGGAACTGGCCGCCGAGATCAGGGCCGATGTGCGCGGCGCGGCCGGCGATCTGCGCCGGGAGATGCGCGAGGCGGCCTCCGAGGCCCGCCGGAGCACCAGGACCGGCGCGGCGGGCCCCGCCGGGGAGTACGGCGACTTCACGGACAAGGAGTCCTGGCGGGCCGCCAAGGAGGAGATGCGCCGGGTCAAGCAGGAGTGGAAGGAACAGGCCCGCCGCGCCAAGGACGAGAGCCGCCGGGCCCGCGAGGAGGCCCAGCGGGCCCGCCATCAGGCCCAGGAGGCGCAGGCGCGGGCGCGGGCCCAGGCACAGGAGGAGATGCAGCGCATCGCCCGTCAGGTCCAGGACCGCGTCCAGGACCACTTCACGCAGGGCGACTGGCCCACGGGCGTCCGCGAGGGCCTGTCCGAGCTGGCCAGGGAGCTGGGCGACTTCGGCAGGACCTGGAGCTCCACCCGCACTCCGGAGGAGCCGGCCCCCGAGCGAGCCGCCGAGCCCACCGCCCCGCCCACGGCCGCCGCCCCCGCCCCGGCCACGGCCCCGCACTACGTCTCCCCCGCCGAGGACTTCCCGGCCGAGTACGAACCCTCCTGGGCGCACGAGGACTTCACCGGCGACCCGAGCCGGGACCTGGACCGCCTCCTGGACCGCTTCCGCGACGACATCCGCGACGCGGCCCGCGACCACGGAGTCACCCAGGACCAGCTCCGCGACACCCGCCGCCATCTGTCGACGGCAGCGGCCCATATCGGCGCCCTCCTGCGCTCCCCGAAGGTCTGACCGAGCCTCCGGCCGGGTCCGGCCGGAGGCTCGGAGCCCGGGCCGGGGCCGAGGCCGGGGCCCGGCTGGAGAGGTGTGGGCGGGGGGGACGGACGATCGGTGCCGAGGGTGCGCCGGGATCCGACCTCCCGGCACCGAAGGCCGGGCAAGGAGGTGGCGGAGGTCGGGTGGGCGGGAGCGGCGGGGCGGTGGGGCGGTGGCGATTGGCCGTCGGCCTGGCGGCGCCGGTCGGGCATCGCCCGTACGACGGCGCTGACCGTACGACAGCGTCGCCCGTACGACAGCGTCGGCCGTACGACAGCGTCGCCCGCACAACGCCGGTCCGTCTGGATGCTTGCCGGGCTGCCGGTCAACCGGCCTTCCAGTCAACCGGCCTTCCGGTCCTCCCCGGCGTCTGCGTACAGCACCCGCGTCACCGACTCGTACGTCACCCCATGGTCGGCGAGCGCCTCGGCCGGCACGCCTGGCAGCACGGTGAGCGCCAGCAGCAGATGCTCGTCGCCGATATGCCGGTCGCGCTGGGCGAGGGCGACCCGCAGGGACTTCTCCAGCACGTCCTTCGCACCCTGGCCGAAGCTCGGCCGGCGACCCGACCGCCGGATTCCGTCCTTCCGCTCACCGGACATCGCTCCGACGCCGTGCGCCTCCTCCACCCGCGCCACGATCTCCGGCACATCGATACCCAGGCCCGCCAGCGCGTCCGTCTCGGCCCGGGTCAGCCCGGCCTGCCGCCGCGCCCGGGACAACGCCCGCCGCACCGACTCCCGGTGCTCCGCGAGCCCGAGCGCGGCCAGGGCGAAGGAGGCGCGGCCGCCCTCGTGCTCCAGAAGGGCGAGCAGCAGATGCTCGGCGTCGACGGTCCGGACCCCGGCGCGTCGGCAGTCCATTACCGCGCCCTGCACGACCTCGCGCGCATCCTTGGTGAAGCGTTCGAACATCACTGCCTCCCGTACTTCTTGTGCACGGCCTGCCTGCTGACACCCAGTTCCGCGGCGATCTCCTGCCACGACCAGCCCTGATTGCGCGCGCTGCGCACCTGTACCGCCTCCAGCTGCTCCAGCAGCCTGCGCAGCGCGGCCACGGCCCGCAGCCCGACCCGCGGATCGCGGTCGCCGGCCCGCTGGGCCAGATCGGTTGCATCGGTCATGATGTCAACCTACGTTGACACCTCCCTCGTGTCAACCATGGTTGACACGAGGGAGGTGTGAAGACCTCAGGCGTTGGTGAGCACGATCTTCCCGAACTGTTCCCCGGCCGCGAGCCGTTCGAAGCCCTCACGGGCCCGGTCCAGGGGCAGCTCCTCGTCGATGACGGGCCGTACCCCGGTCGCGGCGCAGAAGGAGAGCAGATCCTCCAGCTCGTCCTTGGTGCCCATCGTCGAGCCGACGACCTTCAGCTCCAGGAAGAAGATCCGGGTCAGCTCGGCGTGCGAGGGCCGGTCCCCGCTGGTGGCGCCGGAGATGACGATCGTGCCGCCCGGTCGCAGTGACTTCACCGAGTGGGACCAGGTGGCCGCGCCCACGGTCTCGATGACGGCGTCGACCCGCTGTGGCAGCCGCGCCCCGGACTCCACGGCCTCCACGGCCCCCAGCTCCAGGGCCCGCTTGCGCTTCGCCTCGTCCCGGCTGGTGGCGAAGACCCGGAGTCCCGCCGCCTTGCCGAGCACGATCGCGGCCGTGGCGACCCCGCCGCCCGCGCCCTGCACAAGGACCGAGTCCCCGGGCCGTACCCCGGCGTTGGTGAACAGCATCCGGTACGCCGTCAGCCAGGCCGTCGGCAGACAGGCGGCCTCGGCGAAGGACAGCTCCCTGGGCTTGGGCAGCACGTTCCAGGTCGGCACGGCGACCTGCTCGGCGAAGGTGCCCTGGTAGCGCTCGGTGAGGATGGAGCGCGGCTCGTCCGGGCCGACGCCATGGCCGCTCTGGCCGATGACGGAGTGCAGGACGACCTCGTTGCCGTCCTCGTCGATGCCGGCGGCGTCGCAGCCGAGGATCATCGGCAGCCGGTCCTCGGGGAGGCCGACGCCGCGCAGGGACCAGAGGTCATGGTGGTTGAGGGAGGCGGCCCGTACGTCGATGGTGCTCCAGCCGGGACGGGCCTCGGGAGCCGGTCGCTCCCCCAACTCAAGGCCGGTGAGCGGCTGGTCGCGGTCGATTCGGGCGGCGTAGACAGCGAACATGGGCCCGACGATAGGTGCGCGGGTCAGCCGACGGAACTACAGGGCCCTGTGACACATGCCCTCTTGCGCGGGTGCACCCATGCGGCACAGCCCGCCACAGGCGCCCCTCAAGGGCACCTTCAACGCCCGGGTCGGGCGGGTGAGGGGAAAAGCAATGGCCCCGCCTCAGCAGGCGGGGCCATTCACGCTACCGGCGCGCAACCCCTTCGGCCCGCGCGGCAGCCGCAACCGCGGCCGTGACCGCAGGAGCCACCCGCTCGTCGAACGGCGACGGAATCACATAGTCGGCGGCGAGGTCGTCCCCGACGACCCCGGCCAGCGCCTCCGCCGCGGCGATCTTCATCCCCTCGGTGATCCGGGAGGCCCGCACCTGCAGCGCACCCGCGAAGATGCCCGGGAACGCCAGCACGTTGTTGATCTGGTTCGGGAAGTCGGACCGACCGGTCGCGACGACCGCCGCGTACTTGTGGGCGACGTCCGGGTGCACCTCGGGGTTCGGGTTGGCCATCGCGAACACGAAGGCACCCTCCGCCATGGAGGCCACGGCCTCCTCGGGGACCGTACCGCCGGAGACGCCGATGAAGACGTCGGCGCCCGCGAGGGCGTCCTCCAGCGTGCCGGCGATGCCCGCCTTGTTGGTGAAGCCGGCCACCTCCCGCTTGACCGGGGTGAGGTCCTCCCGGCCGGCGGAGATGACGCCCTTGCGGTCCGTCAGGGCCACGTCCCCGATGCCGGCCTCGACCAGCATCTTGGCGATGGCGACACCGGCCGCGCCGGCGCCCGAGATGACGGCCCGCAGCTGCCCGATCTCCCGGCCGCTGAGCCGCGCCGCGTTCCGCAGCGCCGCGAGCGTCACGACGGCCGTACCGTGCTGGTCGTCGTGGAAGACCGGGATGTCCAGGCGCTCCTGCAGCCGGCGCTCGATCTCGAAGCACCGGGGCGCCGAGATGTCCTCCAGGTTCACTCCGCCGAAGGACGGGGCGAGCCGGACGACGGTCTCGACGATGTCGTCCACCTCGGTGCAGTCGAGCGCGATCGGAACCGCGTCGACGCCACCGAACTGCTTGAACAGGATCGCTTTGCCCTCCATGACGGGGAGGGAGGCCTGGGGACCGATGTCCCCGAGCCCGAGCACGGCCGTACCGTCGGTCACGACGGCGACCACGTTGGACTTCCACGTGTAGTCGTTGACCAGCTCCGGCTGCTCCGCGATCGCGGTGCACACGCGCGCGACGCCGGGCGTGTACGCGAGGGAAAGGTCGTCCTTGTCGCGGACCGGCACGGTGGCCTGCACGGCCATCTTGCCGCCGCGGTGCAGCGCGAACGCCGGATCGAAGGAATCGAGGGGCTCGCCCCCGCCCTCCTGGTCCGTATCGCTGTCGCTGCGAGGATTGACGATCTCCGCTGCCACTTTGTCTTACCCCTTAGCTATGCATGGTTTGAGGGTCGACCACTCCTGGTGAGGGGTGGGCGGGCACCGCGTACGGCCCGATGGGTGATACGGACGAGCACATACGCGACGGGCGCGCCGCACACGCGCCCTGAGCCCCGGATGAGGGGTGTAAAGAACCTTCTTACCGGACGGACGGTGCCCACGACGAGTCCATTAGGTGCAAGGTCACACCGGGGAACCGGAAAGCCACGGCGAGGTGACGCGCCGCTGACAACCGCGCCGGGCACATGAAGGCGCTGGTCCACGGATGTTCACGGTGACCGCATCGCGAGACGGGCCGAAGGTTCTCCGGCCGGAAGACCGGATTCCCGTAGATGGTTCGGTGATGCTGGACCAAGGATGCCGACCTGATGCGGTTCGGGGGTCGCCCGTCATGCGATTTTGGCATAGCGGGTCCCCTGAACGGCGAGCCCGAATGGCAAGATGCGGTAAACCCCCGAGGTCGCAGCGGCACGAGCGGACGCGGCCGTTCCCTGCCGAAGGCCCTCTGACGCTCACACGCCGGCGCTCACACGGAAAGGGGCGGTACGGCTCTTCCGTACCGCCCCTTTCGCTCACTTCAGGTCGCTCGATTCAGGTCGCTCACTTCAGGTCGCTCACTTCAGGGCCAGCAGCAACGTGTCCGACGGCGACGCCCACACCGCCCGCGCCTCGCCGAACCCGTGCGCCAGCAGAGTGCGCGCATGCCAGTCCGCCGAGGGCGTGTCGCCGTCCGCGTGCTCGCCGTAGATCTCGAAGCGGCGGGCGGTGGGCCCGGCGAGTACCGGGTCCTCGGCCGCGACCTGCCACCATTCGGCCCAGTCCAGGGCGCCCTCGCGCTTGGCCTGATCCATGCGCGCGTGCCGCCACGCGCGTTCGGCCGCGTTGATCCGGGGCGTGCTGTCGTCGATCATGTGGTCCGCGTTCATGAAGACACCGCCGTCGCGGACCAGCTCCGCGACCTGACCGTAGAGGGCCGCGAGGGGTTCGCTGTGCAGCCAGTGCAGGGCCGTCGCGGTCAGGACACAGTCGTAGGAGTCGTACGGCAGCCCCGCCCGCCAGTCGGGATCCTTGAGGTCGGCGGTGACGAAGGAGACGCGGTCGTCGCCCTCGAAGGTGCCGCGCGCGATGGCGAGCAGGGCCGGGTCGAGGTCGACGCCGGTACTGGTGGCCCGCGGGAAGCGGCGCAGCAGGCGGTCGGTGATGCTGCCGGTGCCACAGGCGAGGTCGAGGACGCGCGGGGCGGTCCCCACGAGCGCCTCGACCATGTCGAGCATGATCCGGAACCGCTCCTCGCGGTCCGGCATGTACCACTCCTGCTGCCGGTCCCAGCTCTCCTGCCAGGCCGCCCAGTCCGTTCCGGTACTCGTGGTCATGGAACGCCGACTCCCCTCATGATGCGTAATACCCTGGAAGCACGACCGGCTGTTACCCGACCGCAGACACGACCATAAAGCGCCCCCGTAAGGACTACAAGTGGAACTGGCCTATTACTCGGACTACGCCGTACGTCTCGTCAACAGCGAGGAACCGGCCCGGGGCAAGGACTCACTCACCTCGGTCGAGGCCGTCCGCGACCTCTTCGGCGCCAACTCCACCGCGGCCCGGCGCACCACCGACGCCGATGTCACCCGCTTCCGCTCGGTACGGGGCAGGCTGCGCGCGGTCTTCGAGGCCGCCGACAAGGGCGACGAGACCCTGGCCGTGGACCTGCTGAACTCACTGCTGCTGGAGTTCCCGGTGTCGCCGCAGATCTCCGGCCACGACTTCCGCGACGAGGACGGCCGCCCGCTGTGGCACATGCATCTGGCCGACCACCCCTCCAACGCCACCGCCGGCTACGCGGCCATCGCGGCCATGGGCCTGGCCTTCCACCTCACCGAGTACGGCGTCGACCGCCTCGGCCTGTGCGAGGCCGCGCCGTGCCGCAACGCCTATCTCGACACCTCCACCAACCGCTCCCGGCGCTACTGCTCCGACCGCTGCGCGACCCGCGCCAACGTGGCCGCCTACCGGGCCCGCAAGCGCCTGGAGGCCGACCGGTCGGGCAGCAGCGGCCTCGCGGCCGAGAGCGCCCAGCGCACCAGTGTGAGCGGCGAACGCTGACCGGCGGGCAGCGGCCGGTACCGAAAGCGGGCCTTGCCCAGCACCAGTTCGTCCGGCACGACCCCGTAGTCCGTGCTGTCCCCGCCGGCGTACGGGTTGTCCCCGAGCACCCACCAGCCGCCGTCGCGCCGCTCCACGGCACGCTTGACGACCAGCAGATCCTGCTGGAACGGATGGCGCAGGACCACGACGTCCCCCGGCCGGACGGTGGCGCCGTACTGCAGCAGCAGCCGGTCCCCGTGATGGAGCGTGGGCACCATCGACGGGCCCGTCACCTCGGCCAGCCCGAACGGCGCCACGGCCCTCCCCCGCTCGGTCTCCTGCGACAGCTCCGGCATCCCGGCACCTCCCCGGTCCGTTCCTCCACCAGTCTCAGTCTGACCCTGGACTTTTGTCCTAAGCCCTAGGGGGCACCCGAGAAATCGCCTTCCTCAGGGAGTAATGTCGCACCTGAGAAGACGATCACGAGGAAGGAATGCTCCATGCTTTCCCGCCTGTTTGCCCCCAAGGTCAAGGTCAGCGCCCACTGCGACCTGCCCTGCGGCGTGTACGACCCGGCCCAGGCCCGCATCGAGGCGGAGTCGGTGAAGGCCGTCCAGGAGAAGATGGCCGGTAACGACGACCCCCACTTCCAGGCACGCGCCACCGTCATCAAGGAGCAGCGCGCGGAGCTCGCCAAGCACCACGTCTCCGTGCTCTGGAGCGACTACTTCAAGCCCCCGCACTTCGAGAAGTACCCGGAGCTGCACCAGCTGGTCAACGACACCCTGAAGGCCCTCTCGGCCGCCAAGGCGTCCACCGACCCGGCGACCGGCCAGAAGGCTCTGGACTACATCGCCCAGATCGACAAGATCTTCTGGGAGACCAAGAAGGCCTGACCTTCTCTTACGCCTTCTGACCTGCGGGTTTCTTCACTCGCAGGTGTTTGTCGCCCGCACCCGGACCGCGGGCCGCCGAGCCTGGCGGCCGTGACGGTCCGGGTGCGGTGTTTTCTGCTGAAGGACGGCCGCCTCCGGGGACGAGGGCCACGGCAGGGTCCGCGCGTCCGGGGCGAAGAGCCACAGCGGGTTCACCACGCTGCCGCCCGCAAAAAGGGGCCCGGCCGGTCTCGCCGGCCGGGCCCCTGCTGCTGCGCTTGACGCGCCGCCGGGGTCAGTGGAACTGAGGCACGATCAGATAGATCCCGTACGCCACCACCGCCGCGCAGGCGAGGAAGCACAGGGCGGCCTGGGCACGGCCCGCGGGCGCGGATCCGGAGCCGTCGGCCTCGGCCCGGGACAGGCCGAGGACACCGAAGGTGAAGACGACGACCACGGCGACCGTGACGCCGAGGCTGACCGCGGCGACCTTGCCGAGGGCGGACCAGTCGACATGCATGAGGGGCTCCCGGGAGGGTCAGGCGGCTGTGCCGACGTTCGTCGGGGCCGGGTTGCGGAGGTTGACCTCGTGGTGGTCGTTGACGTTGTCGGCGCGCACCGGGTTACGGCGGGACGCGGCGACGATGACGGCGGCGAGGGCCAGGGCGACCAGGGCGATGACCGCCGTACCGGCATTGCCGCCGTGCTTGACCACGCTCGCCGCGAGGCCGCCGACCAGCGCGGCGGACGGCAGGGTGATCAGCCAGGCCAGCACCATCCGGCCGGCGACGCCCCAGCGGACCTCCGCGAGCCGACGGCCGAGACCGGCGCCGAGGATGCTGCCCGAGGCGACCTGGGTCGTGGACAGCGCGAAGCCCAGGTGAGCCGAGGTGAGGATCACGGTCGTGGAAGCCGTCTCGGCGGCGAAGCCCTGCGGTGACTGGATCTCGGCCAGCCCCTTGCCCATGGTGCGGATGATCCGCCAGCCGCCCAGGTAGGTACCGAGACCGATGGCGACGCCCGCCGCGCCGATCACCCACACCGGCGGGCCGGCGTCATGGCCGAGCGCGCCCGCCGAGATCAGCGTCAGCGTGATGACACCCATGGTCTTCTGCGCGTCGTTGGTGCCGTGCGCGAGGGAGACGAGGGAGGCGGAGGCGATCTGGCCGAGGCGGAAGCCCTTGGTCACCGAGTCCTGGCGGGCGCGGGCGCTGAGCTTGTAGGCCAGGTAGGTGGCGACCAGGGCGGCCACGCCGGCCACGACCGGCGAGGCCACGGCCGGGATCAGCACCTTTTCGGCAACCTTGTCGAAGTGCACACCGTGCGAGCCCGCACCGACCCAGACGGCGCCGATCAGACCGCCGAAGAGGGCGTGGGAGGAACTGGAGGGCAGCCCGGCGAGCCAGGTCACCAGATTCCACAGGATCGCCCCGACCAGCCCGGCGAAGATCATCGCTGGGCTGACGCGTGTGTCGTCCACGATTCCGCCGGAGATCGTCTTGGCCACCTCGGTGGACAGAAAGGCGCCGACGATGTTGAGGATTCCGCTGACCAGAACCGCGGTGCGCGGCTTGAGCGCGCCGGTGGCGATGGATGTCGCCATTGCGTTCGCGGTGTCGTGGAACCCGTTCGTGAAGTCGAACGCCAGTGCCGTGACGATGACGACCGCCACGAGGAACGTGATGTGGTCCATTCCCCAAGGCAAGCAAGGGCTGGCCAATGGGCGGCGAACTGAAGGCAAACGGAGTGTCGAAGATGGGGGACCCTGTTGTGTTTTCCTGTGCGGAAACGTGGCATCCCGGGATGTCAGTGCCGTGTGCCAGGCTGTGCACGTGACCCTGGAGGACCTCAGACGGCTGCGGCGTGTGCGCGACCGCATGGACCGTGAGTACGCCGAGCCGCTCGACATGACCGAGCTGGCCCGCGGTGCCCATATGTCGCCGGGCCACTTCCAGCGCAGCTTCCGCAAGGCCTTCGGTGAGACGCCGTACAGCTATCTGATGACACGCAGGATCGAGCGGGCCAAGGCGCTGCTGCGCCGCGGCGACCTCACCGTGACCGAGGTGTGCCTCGCCGTGGGGTGTACGTCACTGGGTTCCTTCAGCTCCCGCTTCACCGAGCTGGTCGGCGAGACGCCGAGCGCCTACCGGGCCCGTGACCACAAGGAGAGCGCCGTGATCCCGTCCTGTGTGGCCCGTACGTTCACCCGCCCGCGCCGCCGGCCGTACTGACCCCGGCGTCACCCCGCCCGCGCCGCCGGCCGTACTGACCCCCGCGTCGCACCCGGCCACGCCGCCGGCCCTGCCGAGTCGCGCGCGCTCCGGCCCGGATGGGCCTAGCGTGACTGCATGGACGTGAAACTCAAGACGTGCTTCATCGCGGTGGACGACCACGACAAGGCGCTCGCCTTCTACCGCGACGTGCTCGGCCTGGAGGTCCGCAACGACGTGGGCTTCGAGGGCATGCGCTGGGTGACCCTGGGCTCACCGCTCCAGCCGGACGTCGAGATCGTGCTGGAGCCGCCCGGCGCGAACCCGGACGCCTCCCCCGCCGACCGGCAGGCGATGGCCGAGCTGCTCGCCAAGGGCATGCTGCGGGGTGTCCTCTTCACGACCGAGGACTGCGACGCGCTGTTCGAGCGGGTGCGGCAGTCCGGCGCCGATGTGCTCCAGGAGCCGACGGACCAGCCGTACGGGGTGCGCGACTGCGCCTTCCGGGATCCGGCGGGCAACCAGCTGCGCTTCCTCCAGCGGCCCGCGGAGTGACCGGCGTGTGCGAAGTCCCCTGAGCAGCCGGGGAGTTCGCGCCTACGCTCCATCCATGATCATTCGCTGGACGTACGCCTTCGCCGACCGGCCCGCCGTCCGGCTGTCCGAGGGGCGCGCCTTCTGGACGGCCGTCACCGGCACCCGCGCGTCCGAACCCCGCGGTGAACAGGGCGAGTTCCTGACCCTGCTGCCCGCGGAGGCCGCCGGGGCGGACGCGTGCGTGAAGCTCCAGGGCGTCGCCGAGAGGGCGGGCGGCGCCCATCTCGACTTCTGCACCGGGGACGTACGGGAGTTGACCCGGTCGGCCCGGGACCTGGGTGCGGAGGTGGTGGCGGACCACGGCGACCGGGCCGTACTGCGCTCCCCGGCGGGGCTGTTGTTCTGTGCGGTGCCCTGGCACGGCGAGACGGTACGACCGCCGGTGGTGGCGGGCAGCCGGCTGGACCAGGTGTGCCTGGACATCCCGCCGTCCGCGTATGCCGCGGAGTGCGCCTTCTGGGCCGGGCTCACCGGCTGGCAGCGGCTCGCGGGTTCCCGGCCGGAGTTCGAGGTGCTGAAGCCGCCGGCGGGACTCCCCGTCCGGATCCTGCTCCAGCGGCTCGACGACGAGGGCCCCGCCCGCGCCCATCTCGACCTCGCCTGCGCGGACATCGCCGCCGTCCGCGCCCGGCACGAGGAGCTGGGCGCCGCCGCGCTGCACCACGGCCCGCACTGGACGGTGATGGTCGATCCGGCGGGCGGCACCTACCGTCTGACCGGCCGGGATCCGGAGACGGGCGGTCTGCCGGACACCGGCCAGGGCACGGTCGGGCCATAGCCTCGTCAGCCTTCGTCAGCCCTCGTCGGTTCCTCGTCAGCCCTCGCCGGTCAGCTCCAGGGCTCCACGTCCACCACGGCGGCGGCCGGCAGCGGCCCGTACACATGCGGGAACTCCTCCCCGCCCGGCTCGACGGCCTCGTACTTCACGGGCACGCCGACCAGGGCCGGGTCCACGACCAGGACGACCAGTTCGTCCGGGCCGTCGTAACCGCCGTACAGGAACGCGGCGATGCGCGGGAGTTGTTCACGGGTGGAGAAGTGGATGAAACCCTCCTCCTGAAGGGTGCGGCCACGGGTCGACACCTCGTAGGCACCGCGCTCGCGGGCCGCTTCCCACAGGGAGCGTTCGGTGATGTGGAAGATACGGGGCAGTTTCGGCATACGCTCACGGTACGGCGTCGGCGACGGACTCAGCGGCGCCTCGTGTACGTCCGGACGAACACGCCGTTGGTGAAGGTGCGCACCCCATCGAGGGTGAAGTCCTTGATGTCGACGCCGGTGGCGAACATGGGCATGCCCGTGCCGTAGACGAGCGGATAGGTCTTGATGACGAGTTCGTCGATCTCGTCCAGCAGCTGCCCGGCGAGGTGCGAGCCGCCGCACAGATAGATGTCCAGGCCGCTCTCCTCGGCCTTCAGCGCGCGGACCCTGCCGACCAGGTCGTCGGAGACGATCTCGACGTTCGGGTCGGGGGACGCGGCCAGGGTGCGGGAGGCGACGTACTCGCGCAGATGGGCGTAGGGGCTGGTGATGCCCTCCTTGAGGGCCAGCTCATAGCTGCCGCGGCCCTGGATGACGGTGTCGAACCGCTTGCTCTCCAGGTGATCGACGCCGAAGTGCTTGCGGCCCTGGGTGGCCATCGTCTCCGGGAACTCCGTCTTCAGGAAGTCGAGGAACTCCTCGTCCATGAAGCGGAACATCTCCGAGGCATCGCCCTGCCCGTCACCGATGAAGCCGTCGATCGAGCAGGCGACAAAGTACGTGAGCTTGCGCAAACTGGTCTCTTTTCAGAGGGAGTTGGAATGACCGGTGGCTTGACCACTCCATTTATAGTACTCCGGTGGTAGTGGTTACAAGAGGTTTCCGCGGTCTGCCGCACATGAGAGAAACGATTCCGCTTAGGCGCAGACAGCGGGCCCGCACACTGTGGGGATGTGCGGGCCCGCCTGGCCGGAGCCTCGTTGCCCATCCGGGGTCAGGAGCCGCACGGGCCGGGTGCTCCGGGGTCTTCGCGGCCGCCGGTCGCCGGCAGCGCTCAGCCGGTGCGCCGGGTGACGAACTCGGCGAGTGCCAGCAGTCCGTCCGCTGCCTCGGGGGCGGGAACCGCGCGGGACAGCTCCTGTACGGCGCGGGCCATCCGGTCGGCCGCCTCGGTCTGCGCCCAGTCCCGGCCGCCGGCCCGCTCCACGGCCAGCGCCGTCCGCACGACGCCCTCGGCGTCACCGGAGACATACGGCTCGGCGTACAGTGCGGCGAGTTCGGCCGCCGCGGGAGCGCCGGAGGACAGGGCCGCCACCACGGGCAGCGACTTCTTGCGGGACGCGAGATCCGCGCCGGCGGGCTTCCCGGTGTGCCTCGGGTCACCCCATATCCCGATGACGTCGTCGATCAGCTGGAAGGCGAGCCCGGCCTGGCGTCCGAAGCCGTCCAGCGCCGCGACGTCCTCGTCGCCGGCGCCCGCGTACAGCGCGCCGAGGGCGCAGGCGCAGCCCAGCAGCGCGCCGGTCTTCGCCTCGGACATGGCGAGCACCTCGTCCAGGGTGACCTCGTCCGGGGCGCGGCGCTCCATGTCGGTGTCGGCGTGCTGACCGGCGCACAGCTCCACGACACAGTCCGCGAGCCGGGCCGCGGCCGGGGCGGAGGCCGGATGCGGGTCCTCGGCGAGCAGCCGCAGGGCCAGTGCCTGAAGGGCGTCACCGGCGAGGATCGCATCGGCGTCGCCGAACACGGACCAGACCGTGGGCCGGTGCCGGCGGGACGTGTCGCGGTCCATCACGTCGTCGTGCAACAGCGTGAAGTTATGGACCAGTTCGATCGCCACCGCCGCCCGGACCGCGGCCGCCTGGGCCGTCGGTCCGCCGAGTGCGGCGGCCGCCGCGAGCACCAGCGCGGGCCGGATCGCCTTGCCTGCGTTGTCCCGCGCCGGGGTGCCGTCCGCGTGCTGCCAGCCGAAGTGGTAGAGCGCGATCCGGCGCAGGGAGCCGGGCAGCGACTCCAGGGCCGCGCGCAGCTCCGGGTCGACCAGGGTCCGGGTGCGCTCCAGCAGCGCCGCCGCCTCCTGCCCGTCGTACGGACCGGCATCGCTGCCGCCGGCCCTCCCCCGCCGCTCCCCCGTCGTGCCGGGGTGCGGTACGACGGGGGAACTTTGTTCGGTCTCCGTCATGAACTCGGCCATGTCTCCCCCTCGCCAGGTCCGCGGACACCGGCGTCGCCGGCCCGGCCGGACGCATATTGCGAGGGTCTACCCTTCCCGACGAGCGGGGACACGGCCGCGACGTGCGGAAACGTCACCTCCACCGGCCGATCTCGACGTTCTCCAGCACGCCGAGCGCATCCGGCACCAGCACGGCGGCCGAGTAGTACGCCGTCACCAGGTAGTTGATGACCGCCTGTTCGTTGATGCCCATGAAACGCACCGACAGGCTCGGCTCGATCTCGTCCGGGATGCCCGACTGCCGCAGACCGATGACGCCCTGGTCCTGCTCGCCGGTACGCATCGCGATGATCGAGGTCGTGCGCTCCGGGGTGACCGGGATCTTGTTGCACGGGTAGATCGGCACGCCGCGCCAGGTCGGGATGCGGTTGCCGCCGACCTCGACGGACTCCGGGACCAGTCCGCGCTTGTTCAGCTCGCGGCCGAACGCGGCGATCGCGCGCGGGTGGGCGAGGAACAGCTTGGTGCTGCGCCGGCGGCTGAGCAGCTCGTCCATGTCGTCCGGGCTGGGCACGCCGTCGTGCGGCTGGATCCGCTGGTCGTACTCGCAGTTGTTGAGCAGACCGAAGTCGCGGTTGTTGATCAGCTCGTGCTCCTGGCGCTCCTTGAGCGCCTCGACCGTGAGCCGCAGCTGCTGCTCGGTCTGGTTCATCGGCTGGTTGTACAGGTCGGCCACGCGCGAGTGGATGCGCAGCACGGTCTGGGCGATGCTCAGCTCGTACTCACGCGGCCGGGGTTCGTAGTCCACGAAGGTGTGCGGCAGGTCGGGCTCGCCGGAGTGACCGGCCGCCAGCTCGACCTCCTTCTCGCCGTACTTGTTGGTCCGCTGCTCCGGGACCGCGCGGAGCTGCTCCAGGTGTGCGCGAAGGGTGTCCGAGCGCTCCGCGACCTGGGCGAAGTCCTGCCGGCTGAGGATCAGCACGGTGGTCGCGGTGTCCGCGCGGACGGTGAACTCCCAGATGGCGTCGGGGTCCAGCAGCGCCTGCTCGCCGAAGTAGGCGCCGTCGGCGAGGACTCCGAGGACGGCGTCGTCGCCGTAGGGGCCGGTGCCGATCTTCTCGACCCTGCCGTGCGCCAGCAGGTAGACCTCTCCCGTCTGGTTGCCGAAGTCGGCGATGACCTCGCCGGGCGCGAAGTCGCGCTGGCGGCAGCGCCGGGCCAGCTCCGTCAGCACCTCCTCGTCCTCGTACGAACGCAGGGCCGGCAGCTCGCCGAGTTCCGCCGGGATGACCTCGACCTGGTCCCCGGTCTTGACGAAGGTGATGCGACCGTCGCCGACGGTGTACGCCAGTCGCCTGTTCACCCGGTACGTGCCGCCCTGTACGTCGACCCAGGGGAGCGAGCGCAGCAGCCAGCGGGAGCTGATCTCCTGCATCTGCGGGACGGACTTGGTGGTGGTGGCCAGGTTCCGCGCGGCCGCCGTCCCGAGGGACTGCTGCGGCCTGCCTTGATCCGTGCGGACCTCTTCGCCTACCGACATAGAGAATTGCCTCCCAGGTATTCCCGGCGCCGAATCGCACGGGCACCGGACTCGGCACCGAGCCTTCCATCACGGATCGTGTTCGCACCATTACCCGAAAGAGCGGGAATGGATCACCGCCTCACTGGGCACGGAGAAGGACCCCTGTCCCGTCCCTCGCACCCGCCGCCCCGGTGCCGGATGTCCGGATCGGCTCGCACGGCGTGCGAGGCGGCTGGTCCGGGGCACGGGGTTTCGGTAGACGTGTCGTGGCAGACCGATACGGCACGAAGGAGGCGGCATGGCCCCACCCATGTCCGCGAGCGGGTTTCTGGACGCGCTGCGCGCGGAGGGCGTCACCGTCGTCGAGGTCGGCGACTGGCGCGAGCACAACCGCAACCACAAGGGCCCCTGGGGGCCCGTCCACGGCGTGATGATCCACCACACGGTGACCCAGGGCGGCGCGCACACGGTGCAGGTCTGCCGGGACGGCACCGCGGCGCTGCCCGGACCGCTGTGCCACGGTGTGATCACCAAGGACGGCACCGTCCATCTGGTCGGCTACGGCCGCGCCGACCACGCCGGTCTCGGCGACGACGACGTACTGCGCGCGGTGATCGCCGAGAGGCGGCTGCCGCCGGACAACGAGGCGAACACCGACGGCAACCGGCACTTCTACGGCTTCGAGTGCGAGAACCTCGGCGACGGGGCGGACCCATGGCCGCAGGCCCAGCTGGACGCGATCGAGCGGGTCGCCGCCGCTGTGTGCCGGCGGCACGGCTGGTCCGCGGGGTCCGTCATCGGGCACCTGGAGTGGCAGCCGGGGAAGGTGGACCCGAGGGGGCTCGGGATGGGATGGCTGCGGGACCGGGTCGCGGAGCGGCTGAAGAGGTAGCGGGGGAAGCGGGAGCTACGGCGGCATACGGCGACAATGGAGCGGTGACCAGCCTCGACCCGCTCGCGCCCCGGCTTCCCTCCCCCCTCCAGGAGGTGCGGGACGACCGGTTCGAGCGGCGTGGTCTGCGGCTGCTGCTCAAGCGCGACGATCTGATCCACCCCCACCTCATCGGCAACAAGTGGCGCAAGCTCGTGCCGAACATCGAGGCGGCGCGGGGCCGGCCGCTGGTCACCTTCGGCGGGGCCTACTCCAACCATCTGCGCGCCACCGCCGCCGCGGGCCGCCTCCTCGGCCTGGTGACCGTCGGCGTGGTGCGTGGCGAGGAACTGGCCGGCCGGCCGCTCAACCCCTCCCTGGCCCGGTGCGCGGCGGACGGCATGCGGCTGCACTTCGTCGACAGGTCGACGTACCGGCGCAAGACCGAGCCGGAGACCCTGGCGGCGATCCTGGGCGCGGCCGGCGCCGAGGAGGCGTACGTCGTCCCCGAGGGCGGCAGCAACGGCGCGGCCGTCCACGGCTGCCGGGCGCTGGGCGAGGAACTGCGCGGGCACGCCGACGTGGTCGCGGTCGCCTGCGGCACCGGCGGGACGCTCGCGGGGCTGGCCGCCGGGCTGACGGCGGGGCAGCGGGCGCTGGGCGTGCCGGTGCTCAGGGGCGGCTTCCTGGAAGGCGACATACAGGCACTGCAGGAACGTGCCTTCGGCGGCCGTACCGGTTCCTGGACCCTCGACGAGCGCTTCCACTTCGGCGGCTACGCCCGTACGACACCCGAACTGCACACCTTCGCCGAGGACTTCGAGACCCGTCACGGACTGCCCGTCGAGCGTCTCTATGTCGCCAAGTTGCTCTACTCACTTGTCGCCCTCGCGGACGAGGACGCCTTCCCGCGCGGCACGACGATCGCCGCCGTCATCACCGGACGCCCGCTCCCGCTGCCCTAGGCCGGCCCTGGGCCCTGTCCGACGATTCCCGCGGGAGTGGCCCTAGCCCGCCTCCCGGTAGGCCGCCGCCTCCTCCAGGTCCAGGCGTCTGAGCAGGGCGCGGAGCATTTCGTCGTCGATGTAGCGGTGGTCGCGGAGTCTGACGAAGACCTCGCGTTCGGCGCCGATCATCTCGCGGGACAGCCGGCGGTAGGTGTCATCCACGGACTCCCCGGTGACCGGGTTCGTCTGGCCGAGGCGCTCCCAGACGGCGTTGCGGCGGCGGTCCAGGACCGTGCGCAGGCGGTCGGCGAGCGGCGGGGGCAGGGCGTTGCGCTCGTCGGCGAGAAGATCGTCGAGGCGGCTCTCGGCGACCCGGGAGGCCTGGGCCTGGGCGTTGGCCTCGGCGAGCGTCTCGGCCTGCTGGTCGCGGCCGGGGAACCTCATCAGGCGGATCAGCGGCGCGAGCGTGAGGCCCTGGACGACCAGGGTGCCGATGACGGTGGTGAAGGTCAGGAACAGGATCAGGTTCCGCTGGGGGAAGGGGGCGCCGCCGTCCACCGTGAGCGGGATCGAGAAGGCGATGGCCAGCGACACCACGCCCCGCATGGCGGCCCACCCGGTCACGGCCGGCGCCCGCCAGGTGGGGTTGCCCTCACGCTCCCTGATGCGGCGGGAGAGCAGGCGGGGCCAGAACGTCGCCGGGAACACCCAGACGAAACGGGCCACGACGACCACGAGGAAGACCGCGATCGCGTACCAGGCCGCGTCGGTCCCCTCGTACGCGCCGAGGCCCTTCAGGACGGTCGGCAGTTGCAGACCGATCAGCGCGAACACCGCGGATTCCAGCAGGAAGGCGACCATCCGCCACACCGCGTCCTCCTGGAGCCGGGTGGCGAAGTCGACCTCCCAGGAGCGGTGTCCGAGATACACCGCGACCACGACGACCGCGAGGACGCCGGAGCCGTGGAACTGCTCGGCCACGCCATAGGCGACGAACGGGATCAGCAGCGAGAGGGTGTTCTGCAGCAGCGCCTCCTTCAGGTGGGTGCGCAGCCAGTGGATCGGCACCATGAGCACCAGCCCGACGACGACACCGCCGACGGCGGCCCGCAGGAACTCCTCGATCCCGCCGCTCCAGGTGGCCCCCTCGCCGACGGCCGCGGTCAATGCCACCTTGTAGGCGGTGATCGCGGTGGCGTCGTTCAGCAGGGACTCGCCCTGGAGGATCGTGGTGATCCTGGACGGCAGGCCGACCCGGCGCGCGATCGCCGCGGCCGCCACCGCGTCCGTCGGCGCGACCACCGCGCCCAGCACCAGCGCGGCGGGCAGCGGCAGCCCCGGTACGACGAGATAGGCGACCCAGCCGACGGCGAAGGTCGCGAAGAGCACGTACCCGATCGACAGCAGTCCCACGGGCCGCATCTGCGCGCGCAGATCCAGATACGAACTCTCCGTGCCCTCCTTGTACAGCAGCGGGGGCAGCACGAGCGGCAGAACGATCTCCGGGTCCAGGGTGTAGTGCGGGACGCCCGGGACGTACGAGACCGCGAGGCCCACGGCGACCAGCAGCAGCGGGGCCGGCACCGGAGTGCGCCGGGCGGCCCCCGCGATCCCCGCACTGCCCGCCACCAGCAACAGCAGCGGCATCACGTCCATGATCCTCGCCCACCCTCGTTTTCCGCGCGGCCACCCGCACACCCGTCGTAATCTGGCAATCATGAAACAGTGCACGCACGCCGACGCGCTGCCGCACCCGGAACCGAACCCGCTCGACGCGACCTGCCCGGAGTGCCGGCGCGACGGCACCCACCCGGTGCAGCTGCGGCTGTGTCTCAGCTGCGGCCATGTCGGCTGCTGCGACTCCTCACCGGGGAGACATGCGACGCAGCACCACGAGGCGTCCGGTCATCCGGTCATGCGGTCCTTCGAACCCGGCGAGGAGTGGCGGTGGTGCTTCGTGGACCACGTACTCGTCTGAGGTCCCGGCTGTCGAGCGGGTTCCGGCGCGGTCGTATTCCCGTCTGACCGCGTTCTCGTGTGACACTGCATGCGGCGGCGGCCGCACGACGGTTCGAGCGTCTGACGTCTGGGTACGTCAACCCGGCGCGCGCTCTTCCCATTTGGGCCCGCAGACCCTCTAGACACGGAGCGTATACACAGCTTTACTGTGAGTGACGCCAGGGGGGTTGGGGTCCCGGGACAGGAACGTTCGGAGCGCGATAGCGTCACCGCCGAACCACGTACGCGTTACCCCCGGGGGGCGACCCTCGGCCCCGTAAAGCTTGTACCACCATGGAGGTGAGGGTGTCCCAGATCGCAGGCGAGCCCGCGGCGAATCAGGACTTCGTGGAAGTCCGGCTGCCGGCCGCGGGTGCCTACCTGTCGGTGCTGCGGACGGCCACGGCCGGTCTCGCGGCCCGCTTGGACTTCACCCTGGACGAGATCGAGGACCTGCGCATCGCCGTGGACGAGGCGTGCGCGATCCTGCTCCAACAGGCCGTGCCCGGCTCCGTGCTCAGCTGTGTCTTCCGGCTCGTCGACGACTCGCTGGAGGTCACGGTCTCGGCGCCGACCACGGACGGTCACGCCCCCTCGCGGGACACCTTCGCCTGGACCGTGCTGTCGGCCCTCGCGGGCAAGGTCTCGTCCGCCGTCGACGAGGACAAGACCGTGTCGATCAGCCTCTACAAACAGCGCGGCGCGGGCCCTGGCCCGGCGTGAGGAACGGGGACGGTCCGGTGCGGGACGAAGAGCGCGGCACACGGGAGCTGCCGGCCGGGGACGGGGGTGCCCCCTGGTCGAGCTCGGGCGAGATCTCCGGGGAGCCCCCTCGGGACGGTTCCCTGCGCATGGCGGACGGCATCGACAGCATCCCCGAGCAGGCCAGACCGCACCCGGAGGACGACTCCGCGCGTGCCGGCGGTGACGGCGTGCAGGGCGTGCGGCCGGAGGAGCCCGGCGACACCGGGCCCGCCGTCCGCGCGGGTGCCAGGGCTCGGGGAAGGGCTACGGGCGGGACGATGAGCGAGCACGAGCGAAACGCCGAGGACGACGCGCTGGGCGCGGAGGCCGTGCAGGCCGCTCCGCACGACCCCCAGGACCGCAGCGGTGCGCGGGCGATGTTCGTGGAACTGCGCGGACTGAAGGACGGCAGTCCGGAGTACGCGGAGCTGCGCAATCAGCTGGTCCGCATGCATCTGCCGCTCGTGGAGCACCTGGCGCGCCGGTTCCGCAACCGAGGCGAGCCGCTGGACGACCTGACCCAGGTCGCCACGATCGGTCTGATCAAGTCCGTCGACCGGTTCGACCCGGAGCGCGGCGTGGAGTTCTCCACGTACGCCACCCCGACCGTGGTCGGCGAGATCAAGCGGCACTTCCGCGACAAGGGCTGGGCGGTCCGTGTGCCGCGCCGGCTGCAGGAGCTGCGGCTCGCGCTGACCACGGCGACGGCCGAGCTGTCCCAGCTGCACGGCCGCTCCCCGACGGTCCATGAGCTGGCCGAGAAGCTCGCGATCTCCGAGGAGGAGGTCCTGGAGGGCCTGGAGTCCGCCAACGCGTACTCCACGCTGTCCCTGGACGTGCCCGACACCGACGACGAGTCGCCGGCCGTCGCCGACACCCTCGGCGCGGAGGACGAGGCGCTGGAGGGCGTCGAGTACCGCGAGTCCCTCAAGCCGCTGCTGGAGGACCTGCCGCCGCGGGAGAAGCGGATCCTGCTGCTGCGCTTCTTCGGCAACATGACCCAGTCGCAGATCGCGCAGGAGGTCGGCATCTCCCAGATGCATGTCTCCCGGCTGCTGGCCCGCACGCTGGCCCAGCTGCGGGAGAAGCTGCTCGTCGAGGAGTGAGCCGCTCGAAGTGAGCTGTTCGGCGTGAGCTATTCGGCGCGACCCGGTCCCTTGATCCCGAGGGCCCGGGTCGTCTCGCTGTTGACGAGCAGCACCAGCGCCGCCACGGCGATCACCGCGATGGCGATCCCGGCCGGGATGGCCATGCTGTCGGCCTGGAGCAGGGTGTAGGCCACCGGCAGGGCCATGATCTGGGTGATCACCGCGGGGCCACGGCTCCAGCCGCGCCGCAGCAGCAGTCCGCGCGCGGCGAGCAGCGGCAGCAGCGCGAGCACGACCAGCGTGATGCCCAGGGTCACGGCCTGCTGCCGGTCGTCCGGGTCGCCGGTGACCCCGAGGACGAGCACCCACAGCCCGCCGGCCACCAGCCCGACCCCTTCCAGGGCGGCCAGCACGGCGGCGTACGTCAACCGACGGGGGCGGGGCCCCTCCACTGCGGCTGCTTCGGCGTCCAGGGCCGGGTTCTGCTCACTGCTCACCCCAGCAGGGTAGCCGCCGGGCGGACGTCCCCAGGGGCGGGGACGGCACTGTGCGGGCGACGGCACCGCGGTTCCCTCTTACCCGATCCCTACCTCGGTGTGGGCCGCGTACCCCCGGGTAGGTACGCTGCCATCCATGCGTGCACTTCTCGTGGTCAATCCGGCGGCAACCACCACAAGCGCACGCAGGCGTGACGTCCTGATCCACGCGCTGGCGAGCGAGATGAAGCTGGAGGCGGTCACCACCGAGTACCGCGGCCATGCGCGCGACCTCGGCCGGCAGGCGGCGGACAGCGACGACATCGACCTCGTGGTGGCCCTCGGCGGCGACGGCACGGTCAACGAGGTCGTCAACGGCCTCCTGCACGACGGCCCCGATCTGGACCGGCTGCCCGGTCTCGCGGTCGTGCCCGGCGGCTCCACGAATGTCTTCGCCCGCGCCCTGGGCCTGCCCAACGACCCGGTGGAGGCCACCGGCGCCCTGCTGGACGCGCTGCGCGAGGGCAGTGAGCGGACCGTCGGCCTCGGCCTGACCTCGGGCACGCCCGGCACCGAGGACGAGGCGGCCCCGGACCGCTGGTTCACCTTCAACGCCGGACTCGGTTTCGACGCGGGCGTGGTCGGCCGGGTCGAGCAGCAGCGCGAGCGCGGCAAGACGTCGACACACGGTTTGTACGTTCGTCAGGTGGTCCGGCAGTTCCTGGGCGAGCCGAACCGCCGGCACGGCGCGATCACACTGGATCGGCCCGGCGAGGACCCGATCGATGGGCTTGTGGTCGCCATAGTCTCGAACACGTCCCCTTGGACGTATCTCGGCAATCGCCCTATGTACACATCACCTAAGGCCTCGTTCGACACGGGCATCGACGTACTCGGTCTGAGCCGGCTGTCGACGGCCTCGGTTGCCCGGTATGGCACCCAGTTGCTCACTTCGTCCCCCGAGCGCGGACCCCATGGCAGGCATGTGACCTCACTGCACGACCTGGACCGGTTCACCTTGCATTCGAAGGCGCCTCTGCCCCTGCAGATGGACGGTGACCACCTCGGGCTGCGTACAAGCGTGACGTTCACAGGCGTACGCCGTGCACTGCGTGTGATTGTGTGAGCGGAACGGGCCAAAGTCCTTTCACTCGAACGTTTAGGCCAGGATCCACCCCATGGAAGTACGGCTGTGACCTAGTCGACACCGAGGAATCAAAAAAAACTTTCCGGAAGGGGTTGTATCCGTCGCTGAGGTTTGCGAGTCTCTACGTGGCGATCGGGACGGCCCGCAACACCGGCCTCCACTGATCACCGGAACCCCTCTTCAAACCAAGGACCACGCCGGGTAAGACTCGGCGGTCGGCCCTTCACTTGTTGAGGGATTCGTGAAAGCGTTCACATTCACAAGCAACCTGAACGTCATACGTTCAGAGAAACCAAGGAGAGGTAGCAGCCATGGACTGGCGTCACAACGCCGTTTGCCGCGAGGAAGACCCCGAGCTCTTCTTCCCCATCGGCAACACCGGTCCTGCGCTGCTGCAGATCGAGGAAGCCAAGGCCGTCTGCCGTCGCTGCCCGGTGATCGAGCAGTGTCTGCAGTGGGCGCTCGAGTCCGGTCAGGACTCCGGCGTCTGGGGTGGTCTCAGCGAGGACGAGCGCCGCGCCATGAAGCGCCGCGCCGCCCGCAACCGGGCCCGTCAGGCCTCCGCCTGACATACCCACCCCTGCTGACAGCCTGAGCTTGGCGGCGCGTGCAGCACGCACGCATCTCCCGCCCCCGAGCCGCAGCGCGCAGTATCCCCCGATGCCGCTAGCGATTTAGCAGAGCAGCAACGAGCACGAGCCTCGGACCGATGACGGTCCGGGGCTTTTTGCTGTGCCCGAACCCCCTTTGCGCCATGGGGAGTTACTCCCCTTTTGCGGAAACGGGACGTACTCATTTCTGCGTCTGCACCGGAATGTCGAGGATCACCCGGGTCCCCCGCCCCGGCGCCGGGACCATGTCGAAGGAGCCGCCCAACTCGCCCTCGACCAGGGTGCGGACGATCTGTAGGCCGAGGTTGCCCGAGCGGTGCGGGTCGAAGCCCTCGGGCAGGCCGACGCCGTCGTCCTGGACCGTGACGAGGAGGCGGGCCTCCTTGGTGGTGCCGCCGCGGACCGCGGAGACCTCGACCGTGCCGGTGTCGCCCTCACGGAAGCCGTGCTCCAGGGCGTTCTGCAAGACCTCGGTAAGGACCATCGACAGCGGGGTGGCCACCTCGGCGTCGAGTATCCCGAAGCGGCCGGTGCGCCGGCCGGTCACCTTGCCCGGCGAGATCTCGGCGACCATCGCCAGCACCCGGTCGGCGATGTCGTCGAACTCCACCCGCTCGTCCAGGTTCTGAGAGAGCGTCTCGTGCACGATCGCGATCGAGCCGACCCGGCGGACGGCCTCCTCCAGGGCCTCCCGGCCACGCTCGGAGTCGATGCGCCGGGCCTGCAGCCGCAGCAGCGCGGCGACCGTCTGGAGGTTGTTCTTCACCCGGTGGTGGATCTCCCGGATGGTCGCGTCCTTGGTGATCAACTCCCGTTCGCGGCGGCGCAGTTCGGTGACGTCCCGGCACAGCACCAGCGAGCCGATCCGGGTGCCCTTGGGCTTCAGCGGGATCGCCCGGAACTGGATCACCCCGTCGTTGGACTCGATCTCGAACTCGCGCGGCGCCCAGCCGCTCGCGAGCTTGACGAGCGCCTCGTCCACCGGACCGCGGGTCGGCGCGAGGTCGGCGGTGGTCTGCCCGAGGTAGTGGCCGACCAGGTCGGCGGCGAGGCCGAGGCGGTGATAGGCGGACAGCGCGTTCGGGGAGGCGTACTGGACGACCCCCTCGGCGTCCAGCCGGATCAGGCCGTCGCCGACGCGCGGCGAGGCGTCCATGTCGACCTGCTGGCCGGGGAAGGGGAACGATCCTGCCGCGATCATCTGCGCGAGGTCCGAGGCGCTCTGGAGATAGGTCAGCTCCAGCCGGCTCGGGGTGCGGACGGTCAGCAGATTGGTGTTGCGGGCGATCACTCCGAGGACGCGGCCCTCACGCCGTACCGGGATGGACTCGACGCGTACGGGGACCTCTTCGCGCCACTCCGGGTCGCCCTCGCGCACGATCCGGCCCTCGTCCAGCGCCGCGTCCAGCATGGGCCGGCGGCCGCGCGGGACGAGATGGCCGACCATGTCGTCCTGGTAGGAGGTGGGGCCGGTGTTGGGGCGCATCTGGGCGACCGAGACGTACCGCGTGCCGTCGCGGGTGGGTACCCACAGGACCAGGTCGGCGAAGGAGAGGTCGGAGAGCAGCTGCCACTCCGAGACCAGCAGATGGAGCCACTCGAGGTCGGAGTCGTCGAGGGCGGTGTGCTGGCGGACCAGTTCGTTCATGGAGGGCACGGTGTGAGCGTACCCGCGGGCCTCGGATGGCCGGAAAACACCCGCGGGCCGCGGCGCCTGGAAGGGACCCTCAACCCTCCCGGCACCGCAGCCCGGAGCATCATCGGCCGTGGGGTGTGCGGTCCCGGTCGGCCGAAGGTCGAGGAGCCGGGGCAGTCAGGGCAGAGAGCGCCGGTTCCTCGATCCGCCTTCCTGTGCGGGGAAGACGGAGGCTTATTCATGTTGATTGTGGACTAGACCACAACGATGTGTCCACGGTCTTGTCGGCATGCACGAGTGATGGCACCCGATGCCACGAAGCCTAGCCCGCCTCGGTCAGCCGCGGGGCCAGATGGCCATGGCAATTTCCGCGAGTGCCTCCAGTTCCTCGCGGCTCGCTCCGTCGCGCGCCTGCTGGGACATGCCCTGGACCATGGCGCCGGTGTGCCGGGCGAGGGCGGCGGCGTCGGTGCCGGCGGGGAGCAGTCCGGTGGCGGCGTCCGCCCGGATCCGGGCGGCGAGGGCGGCGATGTCCGCGCCGCGCCGCTCGCGCAGCAGCCGCTCGACCTCGGGACTGGTGCAGTTGGTGGCGGCGTGCGCGACCAGGCAGCCGTACGGGTGCGCGGGGTCGGTGTACTCGGCGGCGGCCTCGCGCAGTATCCGCTCGACGGCGGCGCGGGCGGTGGGCTCCTCGGCGATCGCCCGGTCGGCGAAGGCGCCGTGGGTGTCGGTGTAGACCCGGACGACCTCCTCGAACAGGGTCCGCTTGTCGCCGAAGGCCGCGTACAGGCTCGGGGCGCCGATGCCCATGATCCGGGTGAGGTCGGCGACCGAGGTGGCCTCGTAGCCGTGCTCCCAGAAGGCCATGAGCGCCTTCTCCAGCGCGGCGGCCCGGTCGAAGGATCGCGGACGCCCACGCGTCCTGGCCGTGCCGACCTGCTCTTTCGTCTTCTGACCGGGCGCCATGGAGGGCATTTTATAGCGGACCCTAGACAAATGCCCGCGACCTGCGCCGCACATGCCTGCGACGTGCTCCGCACCCCCGGCCCTCCCTCCCTCTCCCTCCCTCTCCCTCCCCCGCTCTTCTTCCGTTGTTCGGCGCCTCTTTCCCACGTCGGCGCACACCGCTTCTGTTAGATTGGTCTAAACCACACAGAGACGCACCGAGACCACTTCAGAACGGCAGGCCCAGCGTGGAAGTTGTCATCGTTCCGGACGCCGCGGCGGGCGGCGAGCTGATCGCCGAGGCCATGGCCCAGCTGCTGCGACGCAAGCCCGACGCCCTGCTCGGCGTGGCCACCGGCTCCACCCCGCTGCCCATCTACCAGGCACTGGCCGCGAAGGTGCGCTCCGGTGCCGTCGGCATCGCGCGGGCCCGCATCGCCCAGCTCGACGAGTATGTGGGGCTGCCCGCCGACCACCCCGAGTCCTACCGCTCGGTGCTGCGCCGGGAGGTGCTGGAGCCGCTCGGCATCGGCATGGACGCGTTCCTCGGACCGGACGGCACCGCCGAGGACATCCAGGCGGCGTGCGAGGCGTACGACCGTGCGCTCGGCGAGGCCGGCGGGGTGGACCTGCAGTTGCTCGGGATCGGCACCGACGGGCACATCGGCTTCAACGAGCCCTGCTCCTCGCTCGCCTCACGCACCCGGATCAAGACGCTGACCGAGCAGACCCGCGTCGACAACGCCCGCTTCTTCGACGGCGACATCACACAGGTGCCCCACCACGTCATCACCCAGGGCATCGGCACCATCCTGGAGGCGCGGCACCTGGTGCTGCTGGCGACCGGCGAGGGCAAGGCGGACGCCGTCGCCGCGACGGTCGAGGGACCGGTCGCCGCCGTCTGCCCGGCCTCCGCGCTGCAGCTGCACCGGCACGCCACGGTGGTCGTCGACGAGGCCGCCGCGTCCAAGCTGAAGCTGGCCGACTACTTCCGCCACACCTACGCCGACAAGCCGGACTGGCAGGGGATCTAGGCCGCGCCCGGAACACCGGATGGACTAGACCAAAAGCGGGGGTGACGGTATACAGAGGGGATCACGGAGCGTGCGGGTGGCCTCCTGACCCCCGAAGCCGTGCCACGATGTGAACCGTGGCCGATGCCAGGTCGGTCGCTTTCGGCATCCGGAGCCGGGAAGGCAGAGCATGAGCACCGACGTCAGCAGTGCGGAGAACGGGGCCGGGACAACCGTCCGTACGGCGCGCGTGCCCAAGTACTACCGCCTGAAGAAGCATCTGCTCGACATGACGGAGACGCAGGCTCCGGGCACGCCCGTCCCGCCCGAACGCACGCTGGCCGCCGAATTCGACACCTCCCGCACCACCGTCCGCCAGGCCCTGCAGGAACTGGTCGTGGAGGGTCGGCTCGAACGCATCCAGGGCAAGGGCACCTTCGTCGCCAAGCCCAAGGTCTCCCAGGCGCTCCAGCTGACCTCCTACACCGAGGACATGCGCGCCCAGGGTCTGGAGCCGACCTCACAGCTGCTGGACATCGGGTACATCACCGCCGACGACCGGCTCGCCGGGCTGCTCGACATCAGCGCCGGCGGACGCGTGCTGCGCATCGAGCGGCTGCGCATGGCCAACGGCGAGCCGATGGCCATCGAGACCACGCATCTGAGCGCCAAGCGCTTCCCGGCCCTGCGCCGCTCCCTGGTGAAGTACACCTCCCTCTACACCGCCCTCGCCGAGGTCTACGACGTCCACCTCGCCGAGGCCGAGGAGACCATCGAGACCTCGCTGGCCACCCCGCGCGAGGCGGGCCTGCTCGGCACCGACGTGGGCCTGCCGATGCTGATGCTCTCCCGGCACTCCGTGGACCGCGAGGGCAAGCCGGTGGAGTGGGTGCGGTCCGTGTACCGCGGCGACCGCTACAAGTTCGTGGCACGGCTCAAGCGGCCCGCCGAGTAAGTCCCGCCACGGGCGCGGCCGGTGGACGTTCGCTGAATCGATATACCGATATGCGGACGAGGTCTTCCACTGCCATGACACCGTCACCTAGATTGCCTGCGCATTACACAGGTGATCAGCAAGGGGACGGAGAGCCGTGGCATGTCCGAAACACCTGAAGTGAGACCACCGGTCGTCACACCGGTCCGGGTGATCATCGCCCTGTGTCTCGTCGCACCCTTCGTGGCGCTGCTCTGGGTCGGCTCCTACGCCAAGACGGACCCCGCCTTCATCGGGATCCCGTTCTTCTACTGGTACCAGATGCTCTGGGTGCTGATCTCCACCGCGCTCACCATGACCGCGTACCAGCTGTGGCAGCGCGACCAGCGTGCCCGTGCGTCCCGGACGGGCGGTGAGCAGCGGTGAAGAACGGCGTCAACGGCGTCGCGCTCGGCGTCTTCATCTTCTTCTTCCTGGCCGTCACGGTCATGGGCTTCCTCGCCGCACGCTGGCGCAGGGCCGAGGACGAGCACTCGCTGGACGAATGGGGCCTGGGCGGACGGTCGTTCGGCACCTGGGTCACCTGGTTCCTGCTCGGCGGTGACCTGTACACGGCGTACACCTTCGTCGCCGTACCGGCGGCGGTCTACGCGGCCGGCGCGTCCGGCTTCTTCGCGGTGCCGTACACGGTCCTGATCTACCCGCTGATCTTCACGTTCCTGCCCCGCCTGTGGTCGGTGTCCCACAAGCACGGCTATGTGACGACCTCCGACTTCGTGCGCGGCCGGTTCGGCTCCAAGAGCCTGTCGCTCGCGGTGGCGCTGACCGGCATCCTCGCGACGATGCCGTACATCGCGCTCCAGCTCGTCGGCATCCAGGCGGTGCTGGACGTGATGGGCGTCGGCGGGGACAGCGGCACCAACTGGTTCGTACGCGACCTGCCGCTGCTCATCGCCTTCGGTGTGCTGGCGGCGTACACCTACTCCTCCGGACTGCGCGCGCCCGCCCTGATCGCGTTCGTCAAGGACGCGCTGATCTACCTCGTCATCGCGGTGGCGATCATCTACATCCCGATGAAGCTGGGCGGCTTCGACGACATCTTCGCCAAGGCCGGTCATGCGTTCAGCCAGGTCAACCCGGCGACGGGCAAGCCGCGCGGCGCGCTCGCGCCCCCGGAGGCGGGCCAGTGGACCTACGCCACGCTGGCGCTGGGCTCCGCGCTGGCGCTGTTCATGTACCCGCACTCGATCACCGCGACCCTGTCCTCCAAGAGCCGTGACGTGATCCGCCGCAACACCACGATCCTGCCGCTGTACTCGCTGATGCTCGGCCTGCTGGCCCTGCTGGGCTTCATGGCGGTCGCGGCCGGGGTCAAGGTCACCAACGGCCAGCTGGCCATCCCGCAGCTGTTCGAGGACATGTTCCCGGACTGGTTCGCGGGCGTGGCCTTCGCGGCGATCGGCATCGGCGCCCTGGTACCGGCGGCGATCATGTCGATCGCGGCGGCGAACCTCTTCACCCGCAACATCTACCGGGACTTCATCAAGCCGGACGCCACGCCGAAGCAGGAGGCCCAGGTCTCCAAGCTCGTCTCGCTGCTGGTGAAGGTCGGCGCGCTGGTCTTCGTCCTCACCATGGACAAGACGGTCGCCATCAACTTCCAGCTGCTGGGCGGCATCTGGATCCTGCAGACCTTCCCGGCCCTGGTCGGCGGCCTGTTCACCCGCTGGTTCCACCGCTGGGCGCTGCTCGCGGGCTGGGCGGTCGGCATGGCGTACGGCACCTTCGCCGCGTACGGCGTCGCCTCCCCGACCCAGAAGCACTTCGGCGGCTCGGCGAAGGAGATCCCCGGCATCGGTGAGATCGGCTACATCGGTCTCACCGCGTTCGTGCTCAACGTCGCCGTGACGGTCGTCCTCACGCTCGTCCTCAAGGCCGTGAAGGCCCCCGAGGGCGTGGACGAGACCGTCCCGGCCGACTACACGGCGGACGCGGGCGACACGGGTGTCGCGACGGAGCTGCCGGTGGGCGCCGGCCACTGACCCCTCCCGGTCACGGGCCGCCGGAGGCGCCTCCGGCGGCCCGTTGTCGTACCCGTCCGGCACACTCGGTGCCATGGACATCGTCATCAGGCGGGTGGGCCCCGGCGACCATGAAACCCTGGGCGAGATCACCGCCCAGGCCTATCTCCAGGGCGGCCACCTCGACTTCGGGGAGAGCGATGCGTACCTCGGCGAGCTGAGGGACGTCGCGAAGCGCGCGGCCGAGGCGGAGGTGCTGGTCGCCGTGGCGGAGGGAAGACCGCTCGGCGGAGTGACCTTCGTGCCCTCCCCCGGCCCCATGACCGACATCGCCCGCCCCCGCGAGGCGGAGATACGGATGCTGGCCGTCGCCCGGACAGCGCGCGGACGAGGCGTCGGCGAGGCGCTGGTGCGGGCCTGTGTCGAGCGGGCGCGGGCCGTGGACGGCTGCGTACGGATCGTCCTGTCGACGCAGCGCACCATGCACGCCGCCCACCGCCTCTACGAACGCCTCGGTTTTGTTCGTACTCCCGAGCGGGACTGGAATCCGCTGCCCGAGCGGCTCGACATCACTCTGCTCACCTATGAGTTGACGCTCCGAGACCGTCGCGACACAACATCTGGGGGTGCCACCACAGCCCGGCACTAGATGTATGCTCGTCCTCGCTGTCGTCGCAGGGGAATCCGGTGCGAATCCGGAACTGTCCCGCAACGGTGTACTTGTGCGTATCTGCGCACGGGAGTCAGTCCGAGGACCTGCCTGCAGCGCACCCGGCCGTCCGGTCCGGGTGCTCCAAGACGTCCGGGCCTCGCGGAGTGGGCCGGTGGACGCGACGCCGTGTGCGCTCGTGGCTGCCCCCCGCCCTGCCCAGGCCCCGTGCCGAGCGAGGGAGAGCCCCACGTGACCATCGCGCCAGCAGACCCGGCTTCAGCCAGCGGCCTGGAGACCGACGGTCCCGGTACCGCGCTGTTGCGGACCCTGACCGAGCTGACCGCCGACCTCCCCGACGCCGACCCCGGCCGGGTCGCCGCCGCCGCGTTGCGCGGCCGGTCCGCCCGGGCCGACGAGGCGGAGTTGCGCGAACTGGCCACGGAGGCCGCCGCCGGGCTCATCTCCGAGGACCCCGCCTATTCGAGGCTGGCCGCCCGGCTGCTGACGCTCTCCATCCGCGCCGAGGCCGCCTCGCAGGGCGTGACGTCCTTCACCGAGTCGGTCGCCGTCGGCCACCGCGAGGGCCTGATCGCCGACCGCACCGCGGAGTTCGCGCGGCTGCACGCGGCCCGCCTGGACGCCCTGGTCGACCGGTCGGCCGACGACCGCTTCGGCTACTTCGGCCTGCGCACGCTGTACAGCCGCTATCTCCTGCGGCACCCGATCACCCGCAAGGTCATCGAGACGCCCCAGCACTTCATGCTGCGGGTGGCCGGCGGCCTGGCGGAAGACGACACCGCTCGCTCCGTCGACGAAGTCGCCGCGCTCTACGGGCTCATGAGCCGCCTCGACTACCTCCCCTCCTCTCCCACGCTCTTCAACTCCGGCACGCGGCACCCCCAGATGTCGTCCTGCTACCTCCTCGACTCCCCGCTGGACGAGCTGGACTCCATCTACGACCGCTACCACCAGGTGGCCCGGCTCTCGAAGCACGCCGGCGGCATCGGGCTGTCGTACTCCCGGATCCGCAGCCGCGGTTCGCTGATCCGCGGCACCAACGGACACTCCAACGGCA
This sequence comes from Streptomyces alanosinicus, assembly GCF_014650595.1. Taxonomy (GTDB): domain Bacteria; phylum Actinomycetota; class Actinomycetes; order Streptomycetales; family Streptomycetaceae; genus Streptomyces; species Streptomyces alanosinicus. Next base: position 305,189 of record NZ_BMVG01000007.1, on the reverse strand, counting down.
TCGTGCCGTTCCTGAAGACCCTGGACGCCTCGGTGGCCGCGGTGAACCAGGGCGGCCGGCGCAAGGGCGCGGCGGCCGTGTACCTGGAGACCTGGCACTCCGACATCGAGGAGTTCCTGGAGCTGCGGGACAACACCGGTGAGGACGCCCGCCGTACCCACAACCTGAACCTCGCGCACTGGATCCCGGACGAGTTCATGCGCCGGGTGAACGCCGACGCGCAGTGGTCCCTCTTCTCCCCCGCCGACGTGCCGGAGCTGGTGGACCTGTGGGGCGAGGAGTTCGACGCGGCCTACCGCAAGGCCGAGGCGGCGGGCCTGGCGAAGAAGACCATGCCGGCCCGTGAGCTGTACGGCCGGATGATGCGCACCCTCGCGCAGACCGGCAACGGCTGGATGACCTTCAAGGACGCCGCCAACCGCACCGCCAACCAGACGGCCCTGCCGGGGCACGTCGTCCACTCCTCCAACCTCTGCACGGAGATCCTGGAGGTCACGGACGACGGCGAGACGGCGGTCTGCAACCTGGGTTCGGTGAACCTGGGCGCCTTTGTCGACATCGCGGCCGGCGACATCGACTGGGAGCGGCTGGACGAGACCGTCCGCACCGCCGTCACCTTCCTCGACCGCGTGGTCGACATCAACTTCTATCCGACCGAGCAGGCGGGCCGGTCGAACGCCAGGTGGCGCCCGGTGGGCCTCGGCGCGATGGGGCTGCAGGACGTCTTCTTCAAGCTGCGGCTGCCCTTCGACTCGCCGGAGGCGAAGGCCCTGTCCACGCGGATCGCCGAGCGGATCATGCTCGCCGCGTACGAGGCCTCCGCCGACCTCGCCGAGCGCGGCGGCCCGCTGCCGGCCTGGGAGAAGACCCGTACCGCCCGGGGCGTGCTGCACCCGGACCACTTCGACGTCGAGCTGACCTGGCCGAAGCGGTGGGACGCGTTGCGCCGTCGTATCGCCGGGACGGGTCTGCGCAACTCGCTGCTGCTCGCCATCGCCCCGACGGCCACCATCGCCTCCATCGCGGGCGTGTACGAGTGCATCGAGCCGCAGGTGTCGAACCTGTTCAAGCGCGAGACGCTGTCCGGTGAGTTCCTCCAGGTCAACTCCTACCTGGTGCAGGACCTGAAGAACCTCGGCGTGTGGGACGCGCGCACCCGTGACGCGCTGCGCGACTCCAGCGGCTCGGTGCAGGACTTCGCGTGGATCCCGGCCGACGTGCGGGCGCTCTACCGCACGGCGTGGGAGATCCCGCAGCGCGGCCTGATCGACATGGCGGCGGCCCGCACCCCGTTCCTGGACCAGGCGCAGTCCCTGAACCTGTTCATGGAGACGCCGACCATCGGCAAGCTCTCCTCGATGTACGCGTACGCCTGGAAGTCGGGCCTGAAGACGACGTACTACCTGCGCTCCCGCCCGGCGACCCGGATCGCCCGTGCCGCCCAGGGCCAGGCGCAGACCCAGACCCCCATCCCCGCGCAGGCGGTCGCCGACCCCGACGCCGTCGCCTGCTCCCTTGAGAACCCCGAGTCCTGCGAGGCCTGCCAGTAATGACCACCCGGAACACCAACCTCCTCGACCCGGGCTTCGAGCTGACCCTGCGCCCCATGCGCTACCCGGACTTCTACGAGCGCTACCGGGACGCGATCAAGAACACCTGGACCGTGGAGGAGGTCGACCTCCACTCGGACGTCGCCGACCTCGCCAAGCTGACGCCGGAGGAGCACCACCTCATCGGCCGGCTGGTGGCCTTCTTCGCGACGGGTGACTCGATCGTCGCGAACAACCTGGTCCTGACGCTGTACAAGCACATCAACTCCCCCGAGGCGCGGCTGTATCTGAGCCGCCAGCTCTTCGAGGAGGCCGTGCACGTCCAGTTCTATCTGACGCTGCTGGACACCTACCTCCCCGACCCGGAGGACCGGGCGGCGGCCTTCGCGGCCGTCGAGAGCATCCCCTCCATCCGGGAGAAGGCCGAGTTCTGCTTCAAGTGGATCGACTCGGTGGAGCAGCTCGACCGGCTGGAGACGAAGGCCGACCGGCGTCGCTTCCTGCTCAACCTGATCTGCTTCGCCGCGTGCATCGAGGGCCTGTTCTTCTACGGCGCGTTCGCCTACGTCTACTGGTTCCGCAGCCGGGGTCTGCTGCACGGCCTGGCCACCGGCACCAACTGGGTGTTCCGTGACGAGACGATGCACATGTCCTTCGCCTTCGACGTGGTCGACACCGTCCGCAAGGAGGAGCCGGACCTCTTCGACGACGCGCTTCAGCAGGAGGTCACCGACATGCTCGCGGAGGCCGTCGAGGCCGAGCTGCAGTTCGCCCGCGATCTGTGCGGGGACGGTCTGCCGGGCATGAACACCGAGTCGATGCGGCAGTACCTGGAGTGCGTCGCCGACCAGCGGCTCGTGCGCCTCGGCTTCGCCCCGGTGTACGGCTCCGAGAACCCGTTCTCCTTCATGGAACTGCAGGGCGTCCAGGAGCTGACGAACTTCTTCGAGCGGCGTCCGTCGGCGTACCAGGTCGCGGTCGAGGGCACGGTCGACCTGGACGAGGACTTCTGACCCTCCTCGCCTTCACCGGCAGGGGCTCCTCGCCCTCACCGGCAGGAACTCACCGGCAGGCGAAACACCTACCGGCGCGCGCCGCGGGCCCGCAGGCCTCCTGAGCGCGCGCCGGTAACAGGTGACCTACCAAGGCATCGCCCGCAGCCGCAGGTCGTGCGGGCGGAGCGTGATGCCCACCCGGGTCGTGTCGTTCGACCCGCTGGCCTGCTCGAAGCGGTACTTCGCCGAGATCGCCGCGGTGATCAGGCTCAGCTGGGTCATGGAGAAGTGGTCACTGGGGCACTTGCGGTTGCCGACGCTGAACGGGCTCATGGCGTACTTCGGTACGTCCTTGGCCCGCTCGGGCAGCCACCGGTCGGGGTCGAAGTCGAGGTTCCGGTCGTAGGAGCGGGCGTCGCGCTGGATCGCGTACGGGCTGTAGACGATGTCCGCCCCGGCCGGAATGCGATAGCCGCCGAGTGCGGTGTCGGTCAGCGCGCGCCGCGTCAATATCCATACGGCGGGCCGGAGCCGCATGGCCTCGACGACGACATTGTTGGTGTGTGTGAGCGAGCGGACGTGCTCGAATCCGACGGGTCGGCCACCGGTCACGGATTCGACCTCGGTCCGTACCTTCTCGGCGTGTTCCGGGTGTTCCGCGAGGACCTGGAGCAGCCACATGATCGTCGAGGCGACTGTTTCGCTGCCAGGGGTGAGTATCGCGACGACCTGGTCGTGGATCTCCTGTTCCCCGATGGGGTCGCCATTGTCGTCCTTCGCCTCCAGCAATGCCGTCAGCAAATCGTCCGGCTTTTGACCAGATGCCCTCCGCTCGGCGACGATCTCGTCGACCAGCAGATGCAAATCGGCCAGCGCCCGGTTGAATTCGCGGTTGGCCGGGAACGGCAGCCGGTACAGCGGCCCGAGCGGGATGACCATGCGCCGGTACATGCCGCGGAAGACGGCGGCGAGATCGATGCTGAGCCGCTCGGCGCGCTCGTCCATGAAGTCGCCGCGCAGCAGGCAGCGGGCGGCGATACGGACGGCGACGCGGAAGGACTCGGAGGTGCACTCGATGGTCTCGCCGGGCCGCCAGCGCCCGGTCAGCGCATGCGCCTCCTCCTCCATGACCGGCCCGTAGTGCGCGATGGCGTCCAGCCGGAACGCGGGCTGGATGGTGCGCCGCTGACGTCGGTGCCGGGGTCCGTTGGCGGTGGCCACGCCCTCCTTGCCGAGCAGCCCTTCCAGGGACTCCCACAGCGGGCCGTCGATCTTGAAGTCGGGGCTGAGCGCGAGCGCGCCGGTGAGCTCCGGCGTGGTGACGGCGTAGACCGTCTTGGGGCCCAGCTTGAGGCGTACGACGTCGCCGTGCTCGCGGAGCCGGGACATGAAGGCGAGCGGGTCACGGGCCAGTTTCAGGCCGTGCCCGAGGCCCGGTACACCGCCGCCGGCCAGGGGCGGCTCGCGGAGTTCGGCCGTCTCGGGGATCAGGGGCCGCGCAGACTCGACGGTCATTTCTCACCTGCCGTTTCGTTGGTCACGTACGGGGGCGTGGACCGGTCGTCCCAGGTGTCGACCATGTACCGGCCGGACTCGTGGTGGAACCAGTAGACGGAGCTGAACCAGTTGCGCATATTCCCGACACAGGACCGCACGGCGGCGCTCAGTTCCTTTCCGCGGACCGATCCGTCGTCGAGCCGGTCGGCGAACAGCAGGGCGTCCCGCTCGGCTTCCAGGAATTCACTGATGCATTTCTCGACGCGCCGCCTGACTTCGTCCACCGCCTCCTCAAGACTCAGCCCCTCATGGGTGATGAGACTTATTCCGAGATTGTGGACCTCATCGCCCGCTATTTCCTTCGGCAGCGAGCACAGATCGTTGTACCAGGCGGCGAATTCCTGACTGAGCAGCGCCGGCCGGCGATAGGCGGGGTTTTTCCGTACGGCATCCGGGAGTTCACAGCCGGCGCCCGGTTCGAGCAGATCGGTCCAAATCCAGTGGGCGAAGGTGTGCCGGCGCAGGGCGAGATATTCCTCGACGCCGGGTATGTAGCCCTGGGTGCGGTTGCGGAACTCTCGGTCGTAGGCCTCGATCACGGTGTGGAAGTGCCGGGAGAACCGCTGGTTCCAGGTGCGCGGCAGGAAGCCGTACAGCCGCAGCACGCTGTCCGCGAACCCGGCGACCAGCGTGTCGGGATGGTGCAGATGGTGCCGGGGTGCGTCGAGGGCCGCGTGCAGGCGGTGCCGCAGCCGCCGCCAGTCGCCCGCCCGGCCGTGGACGACATCGCGGTCATGGCGGTCGTCCCAGACGAAGAACCATGCGCTGTAGTCGGCGATGGCCTGCAGGACCTCCTCGGAGGCACCGAGGTAGTAGCCGGCCATCAGGTCCGTGTAGCAAAGTCCATCGGCATATTCATGCACCTTGTCCGCCGGCATGAACCGTTTTTCGAGCAGCCAGCGGCGCGTCTTGTCCTGGAGCCGCGGCCAATACGGATGCAGTTGCCGAGGAAAGGCGGACTCGATCACCGGGAGTGCCAGTGAGGGCGGTACGACGACCGCCGTCGGCGTTGCGGTGGTGCTGTGTGGGAAAGCTTGCACGGACAAACCCCTCTCAGCCGCCTGGCGCGCACACCCCTCCGGTGTGCCGGGCGTGCGCCGTTGCGTATCCCCGCCCTCCCCATTCAGCACCACAACTGACCGCCATGGGAACGGATTTGCTTCACTCACTACCCCAAGGTGCCGAGATTCTCCCCTCACATGACCGATTAGGGATCACAACGAGCGCAGAAGGGGACCGGTTGTACGACGCACGGACGAGCGAGACGGGGTCATACGAAGGGCGCCCGACCGGGAGTGATCCTGGCCGGGCGCCCGCCGGGCACAGCGGCGGCTAGTCGTTGGCGACCACCGGATAACGTGGCTCGTTCTCGGCCATCTGACGCAGCGCGTCCTTGCGGTCCCGCTTGGACAGCCGGTCGATGTACAGGTAGCCGTAGAGGTGGTCGGTCTCGTGCTGCAAACACCGTGCGAAGTAACCGGTGCCGCGGACCTTGATCGGGTTGCCCTGTTCGTCCTGGCCGGTGACCTCGGCGTAGTCGGGGCGCGCGAGCGGTGCGTACGCCGTCGGCACCGACAGACATCCCTCGTTGCTGTCGTCGAGGCGGCGCTTGTCGGCCGGCAGGTCGACGAGCTTCGGGTTGCACACCACGCCCACGTGCCGGACGCCCTCGTCGTCCATGCAGTCGTAGACGAAGACCTTCAGGTCGACACCGATCTGGTTGGCGGCCAGGCCCACGCCCTCGGCGGTCCGCTGGCTCGCGAACATGTCGGCGACCAGCTGCCCCAGCTCCTCGCCGAACTCGGTGACGTCCTTGCACTCCTTGTGCAGCACCGGGTTGCCGACGACCGTGATCGGCCGCGAGGTCCCGCGCTCCCGCCAGGCCTTCTCGCGCTCCTCGCAGTTCTCCGTGTCGACGACATAGCCCTCGTCGTCGACGGGGAGCACGCCCGCGTGCTGCTGATCGGTGTCCTGCTGCGCCATGACCGACGTACGCCTTCCTGCACAAAAACTGGGAATGAATGCTGATACAGGGTACGGGGGCGCGCCCCAAAGGGGCGCGGGGAACTGCGCGACCAGCCGCAACGGACTCGCAGCCGGTAGACGGACTCAGCACACCTCTTCGAGATCCCGCCAATCACGCGAGTCCGGGCTGTCGGCTACCCACCCGTCCAGCAACCCACGAACCAGCGCAGCCGGCGCAGCCACCCCGCACTCCCGCTCGGGCACCCACAGCTGCCCGTCCGTGCGATGCCCCAGCGGCCCGGGATGACCGGGCTCACTGTGGTCGTGCGGGTCCAGATGCACCCCGTCGCCCTCGTCCGAGGGCATCCGCGACTCCGAACACATCCGGCACAGCAGCCGCACGGAGGAGGACCAGTCCTCGGCCGCGAACCCCGCGTCGGCGGCCAGCTGCTCCAGCGCGTCCCGGTCCGCCTCCGTGGCCGCCTCCAGCAGGACCACCCAGGTCGGCACGGGTGAGGGCGCCCACAGCTCGATCTCGTCGAAGACCGGGTAGGAGTGCCCGGCGGACGTCGTGCGCTCGCCGTGCGGGACACCGTCGTGCAGCACGACCTCGCCCCAGCGCCGCCCGGACGAGGGAAGCGGGATGGACAGCACCTCGATCCGCGCCGGGTCCAGCCTGCGGCCCCAGACGACCTCGGCCTCACCCTCCGGGGAGAGCCGTACCGCCGCGCTGCCCAGCTCCATGCCCGCCGACTCCGCGGCCACGGTGGCGCCGCCGGGCACCTTCAGCCCGTACGCCTGCCAGGCGCGGCGGGCCAGCGGCCAGTCCTGCAGGGCGGTGGCGGCGATGCCGACGTTCCACCAGTCGGGCGCCCCGCTCTCCCGGTCGAGCAGCGCGACCGCGCGCAGCCCGGCCGCGCGGGCCTGCTCCCAGTCGTGCCGGAACTTGTGCAGCAGGGCGAGGTTGAACCAGGACTCCGACAGCCAGGGCTCCAGGTCGGCGGCCCGTGTCAGCAGTTCGCCCGCGTCCTCGTACCGGCCGTCGCCGATCAGCGTGAACGCGCGGTCGGTGGCCTGCCGCCAGGAGGCGGAGGGCCGGTGCCGTCCCTTGCCGAAGATCCTCACGATTCCCGCCTGCCAGTTCCAGTTCCGCACAGTGGGCTGGCTTGTGCCCCCGGACACCCTCTCCCTCGCATCCAACCACGTACGGTGGGAAAGGCGCTCATTACCCATGGGTTACCCAGCGGTGGGCGGGGTCAGACAGGGTCGCGCCCGGCCCGCCGTCGTCCACCGGCGCGCTCACGCGAACGGCCTGTGGCCGGGCCAGTACCCGGGCGAGGGACTCCACCACCTCAGGGGCGTAGTCACCGGCGGTGCCCAGGCGCAGCTCCTCCAGCGCCCGCAGGGGTCCCTCGGGGCCGGCGTCCCGGGTCTTCTCCTCATAGGTGTTCACGGCCCGGATGATCCGCGCGGCGGGCGGCTGTTCGCGGTAGGGGTCCGCCTGGCGTTCCACCATCACGGCGACGGCCGCGGCGACCCCGGTCTGCCGGACGACCGCCCCGCCGAGCAGCGCGATACGCCGCTGCTGGGCGGCGGGCAGGCCCGCGGTGGCGCCCGCCGGGACCGGGTCGACCAGGCTGAGCTGGCCGATGTCGTGCATGAGGGCGGCGTACTCCAGGACGGTCAGTTCGCCCTCGGTCAGGCCGAGGTCCCGGCCTACGGCGAGGCTGAGCGCGGCGACCCTGCGGGCGTGCCCCGCGGGGGTGTATCCGGCGATCTCGGTGGCGCGGGCGAGGGAGGCGATGGTCTGCCGGTAGGTGGCGTGCACGGCCGCGTACCGGCGCACGGACAGCTGGGTGAGCAGCAGGGGCAGACAGAACACGGGCAGCGCCCACAGCCCGACGACGGCCACCGCGAGTGCCATCACGGCGCCGGTCGCGCACACGGCGGAGCCGATGCCGAGCAGCCCGCACAGCTCCTCGCGCAGCAGCGGGCCGAAGGGCCAGCGGGTGCGGCAGTGGGCGAGAGCGGCGGCCAGGACGGCGTCGCACAGGGCGGCGAGACCGAGCAGGGCGACCAGCAGCAGGGCGTAGAGGGGGCCGCCCCAGGAGGCGAACAGGCCCTTGTCGTACAGGGGTTGGAAGCAGACGGCGGTGAAACCGACGGTGAGTACACGGCGGGCCAGATGGTCGAGGGTGGGACTGCGTCCGGACCAGATGTGCGGTACGGCGCCGAGCAGGGCGGCGGCGAGGACGACGGTGACGACCTGCGCCGGGTCGGCTTGCGCGGGCCGCCCGGCGTCCGCTCCGAGCAGGGCGTAGGACAGCGAGCCGGCGGTGGCGAGGGGGGCGGCCTGCCGCACCTGGGCGCCGCTCCACCGGCTCAGCTCGCCGACGGCTATGAGCACGCCGAAGGCGAGCGCGATGCCCCGGTCGGCGAGGCCGGTGCAGAGCGTGCCGGCGAGGGAGCCGGCGGCCGCGAGGGCGGCGGCTGCGTGGATGAAGCGCAGGGCGGTCACCGAGGCGCCCCGGTGACCGGCTCCGGCGTCTCACGGGGACTCTCGTCGGCCGTGACCTGGGGATGCCAGCCGTAGCGGGCCAGCGCCCGGACCAGCGCGCCGACCATACGGGGGTCGAACTGCGTCCCCGCGCAGCGCTCCAGCTCGGTGACGGCCGCCTCGACGGGCCGGGCCCTGCGGTAGGAGCGGGTGGAGGTCATGGCGTCGAAGGCGTCGGCGACGGCGACGACCCGGGCGCACTCGGGGATCCGGGTGCCGACGAGGCCGTACGGGTAGCCGCTGCCGTCGAGGCGCTCGTGGTGGTGCAGGATCGCGGTGCGGGCCTCGCCGAGGAAGGAGATCCCGCGGACCATCTCATGGCCGTACTCGGGGTGCAGTTCGATGATCCGGCGTTCCTCGGGGGTGAGCGGGCCGTCCTTGCGCAGCAGCCGGGTGGGGACGCCGAGTTTGCCGACGTCGTGCAGGATGCCGGCGAACCGCAGCACCTCGACGCGGTCGTCGTCCATGCCGAGTTCCCGGGCGATCATCACGGAGGCCTGTCCGACGCGTTCGCTGTGGCCGCGGGTGTAGCCGTCCTTGATGTCGACGGCCTGCACGAGGGCGCGGATGGTGGCCTGGTGGGCGGCGCGCTCCCGGTGGTACTGGGCGAAGATCCACCAGGACACCCACATGGGCAGCAGCACGAGCAGCGCGGCGAGCGGGCCGTAGGGGCTGCGCCACAGCACGGCCATCATCAGCCCGGCGAGTCCGTGCACCGAGCCCTGCGCGAGCGAGCCGGACAGCAGCCCGCGCCAGGCCCGGCGCGGCGGGACGCCCTGGGCGACCGCGCGGATGCCGCCGTCGAGTGCGGTGAGGATCAGACAGAAGACGAGGACGGCCGCGCCTGCGGGCAGCAGCGCGTACGGGAAGTCGGAGCCGACGACCGCGTCCCGGCCGCCGAGCGCCCAGTGCGCCTCGGCGGCGCCCCACACGGCGAGCGCGGGCCGCGCCGCCCGCCAGACGCGCCTCGGCAGCGCGGGCCGCTGCTCGACCGGCGAGAGCAGCGCCGCCGACAGCGGGACGAGCGCGGCGGCCGGCGGGGGCAGCAGAAACGCCCCGGCGAGCAGGACGGGATAGAAGGTGCCGCCGAAGCGCCGGCGTACGACGTGCTCGCAGGCGGCGCAGAGCGCGGAGAGCAGGGCGAGCGCCCACCAGGGGGTGCGGGTCGTCGGCAGGGGCAGCAGACACAGCAGCGCCAGCAGGGCGACGGCGGCCACATATCCGTGTGCCCGCGCCGGTATCGCCTCCATCGCCCCTCCCCGACCATGCCTGTCCGGGCTCGGAGCCTAGGGCGGGAAACGGGCGCTGAAGGGCTTATGACCTGAGGATTAGCACGTTCGGGTGATGACCCGGCGGTCACCTCCGGGGAGCGGTGGTACTCACGCCTCCGGGGCGGCGGTCACGTCGTGGTCCGGCACGGCCTGGCCGGAGCGGATCAGATCGATCCGCCCCATGACCTTCGCGCGCAGGTCGGCGGGCACGTCGTCATGCCCGCAGCACCGCTTGACCAGCTTCTTCACGGCCTGCTCCAGGCCGTACTTCTCCAGGCACGGAGAGCATTCCTCGAAGTGGTGCCGGAACTTGTCGCGGTCGACGTCCGGCATCTCGCTGTCGAGGAACTCGTACAGATGGTCCAGGACCTCACCGCAGTCCGTCTCGTGCGGGTCTCCGCAGCTCATGAGCCCGAACCTTTCGCTTCGTTCGACTCTCCGGCGCCCGCCGGGACCAGCCCGCGCTCTCGGGCGTAGTCCTCCAGCATGCCGCGCAACTGACGGCGGCCCCGGTGCAGCCGGGACATCACCGTACCGATGGGTGTCCCCATGATGTCCGCGATCTCCTTGTACGCAAAGCCCTCGACGTCCGCGAGATAGACGGCGATGCGGAACTCCTCGGGGATCGCCTGCAGCGCTTCCTTCACATCCGAGTCGGGCAGGTGGTCCAGCGCCTGCGACTCGGCGGAGCGCAGACCCGTCGACATGTGCGACTCGGCGCGGGCGAGCTGCCAGTCCTCGATCTCCTCCGCGGCGGAGCGCTGCGGCTCGCGCTGCTTCTTGCGGTAGGAGTTGATGAACGTGTTGGTGAGGATCCGGTACAGCCATGCCTTGAGGTTGGTGCCCTCGCGGAACTGGTGGAAGGACGCGTACGCCTTCGCATACGTCTCCTGCACCAGGTCCTCGGCGTCGGCGGGGTTACGCGTCATGCGCAGCGCGGCCGAGTACATCTGGTCGAGGAACTCAAGCGCGTCCCGCTCGAAGCGCGCAGTGCGCTGAGCGGTGGACTCGGCGGTCGCCGCCGCGCTCACGTCCTGGCCCTCGGGCTGCTCCGCCTGGCCGCTGTCGGTCCCTGCGTCGGTACCGGTGACCGGACCCACCTCCTCAAGATCCCGGGCAGGACCGAGAGCGGTCCCACTCGTTTCGGAGGATAGAACACGACCCGTGCCTGCCGCCGCTCGAATTGGAGCGGTCTTGGCCGCGTGCAGCACCGTCCAGTCCAGGTCAGTGCTGCTGCTGCGGGCCGGGCAGATGGTCGAACCCATGCGGCGGACTTCCTTCCCTACGACGTCGGTGCCGAGGCCTCAGCACTTCTGTCCGCCACAACAGCGGTCCGGCACGGGGCATTCCCGGGTGTCACCCGAGTGACGCGAGCCACTGCGCGACACCCGCGGTGATCAGCTCCAGGGCCCGCTCCTGGCCGATCTCGGCGCGTTTCGACACGGCGAACCCATGATCGCCGTACGGCACCTCGATCAGTTCGAAATCCCCCGGCGGGAACTCCGCCGGCCTCCCGAAGGGGTCGTTGCCGCCCTGGACGACGAGCGTGGGCACCCCGGCCCCGAGCAGCTCCTCGGCGCGGGACTTCTCCGGCTTGCCCGGCGGGTGCAGCGGGAAGCTCAGCGCGAGCACGGCGTGCGCGCCCAGCTCGGCCGCCGTACGGCAGGCGACCCGGGCGCCGGCGCTGCGCCCGCCGGAGATCACGGGCAGCTCCATCCCGGCCAGCGCGGGCCAGATCCCGCGCCAGGCGGCGTCCAGGGTCTTCGGCGCGGGCGCGACCTTGCGGCCCGCGACCCGCCAGGGCTGCTCGACCAGGGCCACGGTGACGCCCCGCGCGGGAAGCGCGTGGGCGAGCGCCTGGAGGTCCCGTGCCTCGACGCCCCCGCCGGCGCCGTGGCTCACGGCGAGGACGAGAGCGGGCTTCTTCGCCTTGTGCCAGGTGATGCGTGCGGTCCCGGCGTCGGTCTCGACAATCTCGATCACGCTAGAAGAGTGTGCCCTCTTCCGGTGCCGCCAGCTCCTTCAGCAGCTCCGGGCCGTTGTTGCGGACGTTGCTGACGGCCGTGGCGACCGGGTAGGCGCGCATCAGGCCGGGCGGTGGCGGGGCGAGCAGTCCGCGCAGGTCGCCGGGGTCGGTACGGCCCGGGTCGAGCCAGGCGTCCCAGCGGTCCGGGGTGAGCATCAGCGGCATCCGGGGGTGGATGTCGGCCAGAGCGTGCGGGCCGTCGGCGGGGGCCACGGCCAGCGGTGTCCGCTCGGCCTCGGTGGTGATCACCGAGCAGGTCACCCACCAGGCCTGCGGGTGGTCGTCGGGCAGGGTCCGGTCGCGCCAGAACTCGTACAGCCCGGCCATCGCGAACACCGAGCCGTCGGCCGGCAGCACGAAGTACGGCTGCTTGCGCGGCCGCTTCTTCCTGCCCTCGACCTCCAGCTCCCGCTCGTCGGTGCCGGTGACCCACTCGTAGTAGCCGTCGGCGGGCAGGATGCAGCGCCGGGCGGCGAAGGCACGCCGGTAGGAGGGCTTCTCGTGCACGGTCTCGGCGCGCGCGTTGATCATCCGGGCGGCGCCCTCGGGCGTCTTGGCCCAGGAGGGCACCAGTCCCCACTTCAGCTTGCGCAGCTGGCGAACCGGACGCGGGGAGTCCGCGTCTTTCAAGGGACGGTCGAGGACGGCGTAGACCTCTTTGGTCGGCGCCACGTTGTAGTCGGGCTCCAAGGTCTCTTCAGGCTCCCACTTCTCGATCTCGAAGACTCCTGCGAGATCCTCGGGCCTACGACTGGATGCATACCGTCCGCACATACATGTCACACTGCCAGACTCCGCACGACAGCAGGGAGCCACTCGGACTCATGGACAGCCTCGCCGCCACCTCGCTGCCCGGCCTCTGGGACAGGCTCACCGGTACCCAGCCCGACCCCGCCCTGTGGGTGGTGGCCGCCACCCTGGCCGCCGCGCTCGCCGTCGTCGCCCCGCATCCGCTGTGGCGGATATCGCGCAACGCGATCACCATCGCGCACGAGGGCGGCCACGGGCTGATCGCCCTGCTCACCGGCCGGCAGCTCACCGGCATCCGGCTGCACTCCGACACCAGCGGCCTCACCGTCAGCCGGGGCAAGCCGTACGGACTGGGCATGATCCTGACGGCCGCCGCCGGCTATACGGCGCCCTCGCTGCTGGGGCTCGGCGGTGCCGCGCTGCTGGCGGCGGGCCGCATCACGCTGCTGCTGTGGCTGGCGACGGCGCTGCTGGCGGTGATGCTGGTGATGATCCGCAACGCGTACGGCGTGCTGACCGTGGTGCTGGCCGGGGGCGCCTTCCTGCTGGTGTCCTGGCTGGCGGGGCCCCAGGTGCAGGCGGCGTTCGCGTACGCGGTGGTGTGGTTCCTGCTGCTGGGCGGGGTACGGCCGCCGTTCGAGCTGCAGCTGAAGCGGTCCCGGAGCGGCGCGGGCGACTCGGACGCGGACCAGTTGTCGCGGCTGACGCACGTACCGGCGGGGCTGTGGCTGTTCCTGTTCCACGCGGTGACCCTGTGCTCGCTGATCGGCGGGGGGCGCTGGCTGCTGGAGGTGTGAGGGCCGGCGCGCACGGCGTCCTCCTCCCCGCTTCTCCGTCGGGGTTTCGGCGTATTTGATCGAGATCTACGGTCGCTGCCAGCCACTAAAGTGGAGCGCATGACCGTGAACCCCGCACACTCCGCCCTCTGGCCCGCCCCGCACGCGAGCGGAGCCGTCGACGCGACGGTCCACGTGCCCGGGTCCAAGTCGGTCACCAACCGCGCGCTGGTGCTGGCCGCCCTCGCCTCCGAGCCCGGCTGGCTGCGCCGCCCGCTGCGTTCCCGCGACACCCTGCTGATGGCCGGTGCCCTGCGGGCCATGGGCGTGGCGATCGAGGAAGGGGTCGGCCCCGACGGCACGGGCGAGGCCTGGCGGGTGCTGCCGACGGGCCTGCACGGCCCGGCCACCGTCGACGTCGGCAACGCCGGCACCGTGATGCGCTTCCTGCCGCCGGTGGCCGCGCTCGCCGACGGCCCCATCCGGTTCGACGGCGACCCGCGCTCGTACGAGCGTCCCCTGCACGGCGTGATCGACGCGCTGCGGCAGCTCGGCGCCCGGATCGACGACGACGGCCGGGGCGCCCTGCCGCTGACCGTGCACGGCGCCGGGGCCCTGGACGGCGGCCCGGTGTCGATCGACGCGTCCTCGTCCTCCCAGTTCGTCTCGGCCCTGCTGCTGTCCGGCCCGCGCTACAACCAGGGCGTCGAGGTCCGCCACACGGGCGCGACCCTGCCCTCCCTGCCGCACATCCGGATGACCGTGGACATGCTGCGCGCGGTCGGCGCCCAGGTGGACACCCCGGAGTCGGGCGGCGAGCCGAACGTGTGGCGGGTGACGCCGGGCGCGCTGCTCGGCCGGGACCTGACGATCGAGCCGGACCTGTCCAACGCCCAGCCGTTCCTCGCGGCGGCCCTGGTCACCGGCGGCAAGGTGATGATCCCGGACTGGCCGGAGCGCACCACGCAGCCGGGTGACCGGCTCCGGGAGATCTTCACCGAGATGGGCGGCTCCTGCGAACTGACCGAGTACGGGCTGGTGTTCAGCGGATCCGGCGCCGTCCACGGCATCGACGTGGACCTGGGCGACGTCGGCGAGCTGACCCCCGGCGTCGCGGCCGTCGCGGCCCTCGCCGACTCCCCCTCGACCCTGCGGGGCGTGGCGCACCTGCGGCTGCACGAGACGGACCGGCTGGCCGCGCTCACCAAGGAGATCAACGAGCTGGGCGGCGATGTCACCGAGACCGCCGACGGCCTGCACATCCGCCCGCGCCGACTGCACGGCGGCGTCTTCCACACCTACGAGGACCACCGCATGGCGACCGCCGGCGCGATCATCGGCCTGGCGGTCGAGGGCGTACAGATCGAGAACGTGGCGACCACGGCGAAGACCCTGCCGGACTTCCCCGAGCTGTGGACCGGGATGCTCGGGCAGTAGGGACACGCCATGCGCCGCTACGGCAAGCACACCGACGAGGACGACATCCGCACCCGTCCCAACCGCAAGGGCAACCGGCCGCGTACGAGCATCCGGCCCAAGCACGAGGACGCGGCCGAGGGCATGGTCCTCACGGTCGACCGTGGCCGGCTGACCTGTCTGGTCGAGGACCGGACGGTGCTGGCGATGAAGGCCCGCGAGCTGGGCCGCAAGGCGGCCGTGGTCGGGGACCGGGTGGCCCTGGTCGGCGATCTGTCCGGCAAGAAGGACACGCTCGCCAGGATCGTCCGGATCGAGGAGCGCAGCTCACTGCTGCGCCGTACGGCCGACGACGACGATCCCTATGAGCGCGTGGTGGTGGCGAACGCGGACCAGCTGGCCGTCGTCACGGCCCTGGCCGACCCCGAACCCCGCCCCCGGCTGATCGACCGCTGCCTGGTCGCCGCCTACGACGGCGGCCTGGAACCGCTGCTGGTGATGACCAAGTCGGACCTGGCCCCGCCGGACAAGCTGCTGGAGCTGTACGGCGCCCTCGACATCCCGTACGTCGTCACCAGTCGCGACGAGCTGGAGAACGGGGACGCGGCGGACCGGGTGCGCGAGCATCTGGACGGCCGGATCACCGCGTTCGTGGGTCACTCGGGCGTCGGCAAGACCACGCTGGTGAACGCGCTGGTCCCGGAGGACCTGCGGCGTACGACGGGCCATGTGAACGCGGTGACGGGCCGCGGCCGGCACACCACGACCTCGGCCCTCGCCCTGCCGCTCACGGTGACGGACGGCTGGGTCATCGACACCCCGGGCGTCCGCTCCTTCGGTCTCGCGCACATCGACCCGTCCCGGGTCATCCACGCCTTCCCCGACCTCGAACCGGGCACGGAGGGCTGCCCGCGCGCATGCAGCCACGACGAACCGGACTGTGCGCTGGACGCCTGGGTCGAGGAGGGGCACGCCGACCCGGCGCGGCTGTACTCGCTGCGCCGGCTGCTGGCCACGCGCGAGCGCAACGAGGGCGACTGAGGCCGACCGAGCGCCGCTCCGTTGTTTGCCGGGACCCCGGTCCGGTAAGTGCATAATCGCACCGAGCCGGAGATCCGGATCAACGGGAGGACAGCGCATGGCGTGGCTGCTGGTCATCGTGGCCGGGATTCTGGAGACCGGTTTCGCCGTGTGCCTCAAGCTCTCGCACGGGTTCACCCGGCTCTGGCCGACGATCGCCTTCGCGTCGTTCGCCCTCGGCAGCTTCGGTCTGCTGACCCTGTCCCTGAAGAAACTCGACGTCGGCCCCGCCTACGCGGTGTGGACCGGCATCGGCGCGGCCGGCACCGCGATCTACGGCATGATCTTCCTCGGCGACCTGGTCTCCACCCTGAAGATCGTCTCGATCAGCCTGGTCATCGTCGGCGTGATCGGCCTGCAACTGTCGGGCTCGGCGCACTAGGGCCTGTCCGGCGCTCGGCGCACCAGGACCCGCGCTGGGCCTCTCTCACGGGCGGCCCCGGTGGATCACACCGTCTGTACGGGGACGACCGCCCGGATCAGTTCCGCCATGCCGCCGCCCTCCGCCGGTGGCGCCGCGACGCAGGACAGGGCGAGGCGGACGGCCAGTTCGCAGGGGCGGGCCAGTTCGGCGGTGTCGGCGGGGGTGGCGGCAGGGCCGGTCAGGGCGGTGACCGCGCGGTCCCGTACGAGCCGTACGAAGTCGCGGGGCGTCGGCAGCGGCCCGTCCGCGCGGCGCTGCGCCGGCACCGAGGAGAGGGACGGCACGGCGGTGAGCCGCGGGGCGGGGAGCCGTTCGCTCCAGCAGCCGGTGAGCATGGCCCGTATCAGCGCGTTGTCCCGGGCGGCGGAGCTGGTCCACTCGACCACGGCCGTGAGCCGTTCCCCCGGCTCGCCCGGAGCCGCGAGCGCCCGCTCGATCCCGGCGAGATAGCCGTCGGCCTCCCGCCGCACGAGTGCGCGGGCCAGCCCGTCCTTGCTGCCGAACTCGTTGTACAGGGTCTGCCGGGATACCCCGGCGGCCGCGGCGACGTCGACCATCCGCACCGCGGACCATGGCCGGCGCAGGAGGGCCGTATAGGCGGCGTCCAGCAGGGACTCCCTGGCAGCAGGCATCATCGCCTCCGTGGGCAGCGCGACTCTGCGCCCAGATTTGACGCGCTCGCATGCACTGTCAAGGGTGCGCGTGACCCGGGAGCGTGCTTTCGCGCCGGGCGTGTCGCGTGGCGCCGCGTCCGGGCCCGTCAGGCCACGAGGAGCGACACCTACCCCGCCTGGTAGCTCCCGCGCCCACCCGCCAGATACCGTTCGCTACATGCCGGACTACCTCGACGACCTGCGTCTCGCCCACGTCATCGCCGACGGCGCCGACGCCACGACCATGGACCGCTTCAAGGCCCTCGACCTGAAGGTCGAGACAAAGCCGGACATGACCCCCGTGAGCGAGGCGGACAAGGCGGCGGAAGAACTCATCCGCAGCCAGCTCCAGCGCGCCCGCCCCCGGGACGCGATCCTCGGTGAGGAGTACGGGATAGAGGGCACCGGCCCCCGCCGCTGGGTGATCGACCCCATCGACGGCACGAAGAACTACGTCCGCGGGGTCCCCGTCTGGGCGACGTGTATCGCGCTGATGGAAGCGGGCGAAACGGGCTACGAACCCGTCGCCGGCGTGGTCTCCGCCCCCGCCCTCGGCCGCCGCTGGTGGGCCGCGAAGGGCCACGGCGCCTTCACCGGCCGCAGCCTCAGCTCCGCGTCCCGTATCCATGTCTCCCGGGTCGGCACGCTCGGCGACGCCTCCTTCGCGTACTCGTCCCTCTCCGGCTGGGAGGAGCAGGGCCGCCTGGGCGGCTTCCTGGACCTCACCCGCCAGGTGTGGCGCACGCGCGCCTACGGCGACTTCTGGCCGTACATGATGGTCGCCGAGGGTTCCGTGGACATCTGCGCGGAGCCGGAGCTGTCGCTGTGGGACATGGCGGCCAACGCGATCATCGTCACGGAGGCGGGCGGCACCTTCACCGGCCTCGACGGCCGGCCGGGTCCGCACAGCGGCAACGCGACGGCCTCCAACGGTCTGCTGCACGACGAACTGCTGGGGTATCTGAATCAGCGCCGCTGAGCGGCGGCCGGAGAGGCCAGGAGAGGCTGGGCGGCGACCAGAGAGACGGAAGGGACCCGGTCGCGCCCCCGATTCACCACGCGCGCCCTCTTGTTGACTCTCCCTTTACCTGGCACTCTGAGCCCACCCCCACTTGTGAATTTGTGAATGCCCGCGCAAGCACGGGGATTCCTAGGAGGTGGCCCCAGCCATGCTCGTACGTGACGCCATGAGCACGGTGATTCTCACCGTCGGTCCCGCCCACACGCTCCGCCAGGCAGCCGCCCTGATGTCCGCCCGCCGCGTCGGCGCCGCCGTCGTCCTCGACCCGGACGCCGGCGGCATCGGCATCCTCACCGAACGCGACATCCTCAACTCCGTCGGGCTCGGCCAGAGCCCGGACACCGAGCGCACGCACGCCCACACCACCACCGACGTCGTGTTCGCCGCCCCCACCTGGACCCTGGAACAGGCCGCCCGCGCCATGGCCCACGGCGGCTTCCGGCATCTGGTCGTCCTCGACCGCGGCGAGGTCGCCGGCATCGTCTCGGTCCGCGACATCATCCGCTGCTGGGCCCCGACGCGCGAGCCCGTACCGGCGCTCTGACCGGCGCCCTGACCGGCGCTCCGAGCACACGCGGCCGGCGCCGCCGCGGACATACGGAACGGGCCGGACCCCGAGCACCGTGGGGTCCGGCCCGCCCTGGGGAACACCCCAGGTTCTCAAAGAACGCCGGCAGGGCGCGGGCGAGGCGGCGCCGGCCGAGCCGGTTCAGCCGCGCAGGGCCTGTACCGCCGCCTCCAGCCGCTTGCCGAAGTCGGCGTCGGCCTTGCGGAAGTTGCCGATCGCCCGCTCGGCGATCTCCTCGCGCGAGACCGGCGCGATCGCCCCGGCGAGGCCCGCGACCAGCCGCTCCTTCTCCTCCTCCGGCATCAGCCGGTAGAGGGTGCCCGCCTGCACGAAGTCGTCGTCCTCGGCGTGCACCGGGGTGGGGTGGTTGCCGGTGGGACCGTCGGCGGAGGTGGCCTGCCACAGCGCACGGCCGGTCTGCTGCGGCCCGCCGAAGCTGTTCGGCTCGTAGTTCTTCGCACCGCCGTGCCGGCCGTCGTACAGGAAGCCGTCACGCGAGTTCGTGCGCGCCTCGGTGGCGTGCGGACGGTTCACCGGCAGGTGGTCGGCGTTGATGCCGACGCGGTAGCGGTGCGCGTCGCCGTAGGCGAACAGCCGCCCCTGGAGCATCTTGTCGGGCGAGGGGCCGATACCCGGCACGAAGTGCGCGGGCGAGAAGATCGACTGCTCGACCTCGGCGAAGACGTTCTGCGGGTTGCGGTTGAGCTCCAGCCTGCCGATCTCGATCGGCGGGTAGTCCTCGTGCGGCCACACCTTGGTGAGGTCGAACGGGTTGAAGCGGTACCCGGCCGCGTCCGCCGCCGGCATGATCTGCACCTGCACGGTCCAGCTCGGGAACTCGCCGCGCTCGATGGACTGCCGCAGATCCCGCTGGTGGGAGTCGGGGTCCTCACCGGCGATCCGGTTGGCCTCGCCCTGGGTGAGGTTCTTGATCCCCTGGTCGGTCTTGAAGTGGTACTTGACCCAGAAGACCTCACCGGCCGCGTTGTTCCACTGGTAGGTGTGCGAGCCGTAGCCGTTCATGTGCCGGTACGACGCCGGGATGCCGCGGTCGCCGAACAGCCACGTCACCTGGTGGGTCGACTCGGGGCTGAGCCCCCAGAAGTCCCACACGTTGTCGGCTTCCTGGCTGCCGGTGTACGGGTCGCGCTTCTGGGTGTGGATGAAGTCCGGGAACTTGATCGCGTCCCGGATGAAGAACACCGGGGTGTTGTTGCCGACGAGGTCGTAGTTGCCCTCCTCGGTGTAGAACTTCAGCGCGAAACCGCGCGGGTCGCGGACCGCGTCCGCCGCGCCGAGGTTCCCGGCCACCGTCGAGAAACGCAGAAAGACCTCGGTCTCCTTGCCGACCTCGGAGAGGAAGGCGGCACGGGTGTACGGCGTGACGTCGGCGGTCACCGTGAAGGTGCCGTACGCGCCGGCGCCGCGGGCGTGCACGACCCGCTCCGGGATGCGCTCCCGGTTGAAGTGGGCGAGCTTCTCCAGCAGCAGCTGGTCCTGGACGAGGACCGGCCCGCCGACGCCCGCCGTCTCGCTGTTCTGGTTGTCGGCAACCGGAGCACCGGCCTCCGTGGTGAGCGGTCCCTGCGTCACGTGCGCCTCCTGCGTCATCGCTGACCTGTCCTGTCCCAGTCCTGTCCTGTGGCCAAAGCCGTCACCGATCCTACATTGGACTAAGTCCAAGTCAACTCATAGTCCAATCTCACACCTATTCCCGTCCTGGTCCCCCTAGCTGTTAGGCTGGTGGCCATGAGCGACCTTCTGGAACGGCTGCGCGGACGCGGATGGCGGATGACCGCGCAGCGGCGCGTCGTGGCCGAGGTCCTCGACGGCGAACACGTCCATCTGACGGCCGACGAGGTCCACGCACGGGCTGTCGCGAAGCTCCCCGAGATCTCCCGGGCGACGGTCTACAACACGCTGGGTGAGCTGGTCACACTCGGCGAGGTGCTGGAAGTGTCGACGGACAAGCGCGCCAAGCGCTACGACCCGAACGCGCACCGGCCGCACCACCACCTGGTCTGCGCCCGCTGCGGCTCGATCCGCGACGTCCACCCGACGGGCAACCCGCTCGCCGACCTGCCCGACACGGAGCGCTTCGGCTTCACGGTGTCGGACGTCGAGGTGACGTACCGGGGGCTGTGCCCGGACTGCGCGGGGTCCTGAACAGGGGGGGCGCAAGCCCCCTTTTTTTTGCACAGGCATGCGAAAACGACCTAGGGCCGGAACCCATCTGGATTCCGGCCCTAGGCCTTCAGTAGCGGGGACAGGATTTGAACCTGCGACCTCTGGGTTATGAGCCCAGCGAGCTACCGAGCTGCTCCACCCCGCGTCGGTGAACACGACATTACGCGAGAGAAGCCGACGGAAGCAAATCGCTTCTGGGCCTTGTGACCAGGGCCACTACCCGTCACGCCGAGAGTTCCTCACGCAGCGCGTCCCGGAGCCGCCCCGCCCGCTCCGAGACCTCCGCCGGGCCGAGGGCGACGGCGCGGTCCGCCCACCGCTGCCCCTCCGCCAGCTCTCCCCGACGCGCGTAGACCAGCGCCAGCCGGAGCGCCGCCCGGCCATGCCCGGCGTCCGCGGCGCGCGTCCACCACACCGCCGCCTCCGGCTCGCTCCCCTCCCGCGCCAGCAGCAGCCCGAGGTTGAACGCGCCGTTGCGCGACCCGGCCTCCGCGGCCGCCCGGTACCACCGCGCCGCCTCGACCACGTCCCCGCGCGCCGCCGCGAGCATGCCGACCCGCACCTGCGCCCGCCGGTGTCCCTGCGTGGCCGCGCGCTCGTACCACTCCTCGCACTCGCTCTTCTCGTGCACGATCTCGCCCAGCTCATGCGCCGGCTCCGGCGGCCGCCGCGCGTCGAGCAGCGTCGCCAGCCGGTACGCCGCCTCCGCGCTGCCGCCGCCCGCCGCGCACCGCAGATGCCGCTCGGCCTCCCGCTCGTCGCCGTCGCGCAGCCGGGCGATCCCGACCTGGAGCGCGGCCTCGGTGTGCCCGGCCGCGGCCGCCCGCTCGTACCAGCGCAGCGCCGTCTGCGCGTCCGGCCCGGTGCCGCGCCCGGCGTAGAGGATCCCGAGGTTGAACGCGGCGTCCACGCTGCCGGCCTCGGCGGCCTTGGAGAACCAGGGTTCGGCACCGGTGGTGTCGCCGACCTGGAGCAGCAGGATGGCGAGGGCGTTCGCGGCCTCCCGGTGCCCGGCGTAGGCCGCGCGCCGGTACCACTGCTCGGCCTGGGCGGTACGCCCCTGCTCGGCGCAGAGCAGCCCGAGGTTGTACGCGCCGTTGTCGTCGCCGGCGTCCAGCGCCTCCCGGTACCAGCGCTCGGCGGTCTGCGTCTCACCGCGCTCGGCGTGCAGCGCGCCGAGCGCGTTGGCCGCGTTGCCGTCGCCGTCCTGGGCGGCACGCAGCCACCACACGGCGGCGCTCTCGGTGTCCCCGGCGTCGCGCAGCAGGAAGCCGAGCGCGCAGGCTGCCCGCGCCTCACCGTCCTTGGCCGAGGTCAGGTACCAGCGGCCGGCCTCCTTCAGCTCCCCGCGCTTCTCCAGGATCGCGCCGAGGTGCAGCGCGGCGCGCCGGTGACCGCGCGCGGCGGCCTGCCGGTACCACTGCTCGACCTCGGCGACAGCGTTGTCAGCCCCGTCGTCGTCCTCGGGTCCGGCACAACGGTCGAGCGCGCGCGCCAGCCGGTAGGCGGCCTCCCGGTGGCCGCGCTCGGCGGCCGCCCGCATCCAGTGGCCGGCGCCGACGTCCCCGCGGTGTTCCAGCAGATCGGCGAGTGCGTAGGCGCCGAGGACATGGCCCTGCTCGGCGGACTGGCGCAGCCAGTACTCGGCGGCGGGCTCGTCCCCGCGCTCGCGGTGGTAGCGGCCCAGTGCGTGTGCGGCGGCGGCCGAGCCGGCCACGGCGGCGATGCGCCACCAGCCGGCGGCCTCCTCGGGGTAGCCGCGCTGATGCAGCAGGACGCCGAGGTTGTTGGCGGCGGCCCGGTCACCGGACGCGGTGGCGGCCCGCAGATGGGATTCGGCTCCGTCGAGGTCGCCGCGGCGCAGCAGCACGGCACCGAGAACGCTCGCCGCCTCGGCGTCGCCGCTCCGCGCGGCCAGCGCGAGGCGCACCTCCTCCTCGGCGTCCGCCACGTCACTCAGCTCGTCGCGGGTCGGCTCCTCACCGGAAGGCAGCACAAATCGCCCTGACTCGAACAGAGTTGCCTTCTCCCCCATAACGTCCATCGTCGCACCACCTGCAACCTGGGTACACCCGGTATACCGCAGCCCGTGAGGTCACTTCAGCGTTTTGTCGACATGCCCACAGGACGACAAGTCAAACACACGGCACTCAACTCCCCACGGCGGCGCGGCCGCCCCTCCCCTCAGTACATGAGTTCGCACACCACGAAGGCCCGGATCCCTTGGGATCCGGGCCTTCGTTCGCAGTAGCGGGGACAGGATTTGAACCTGCGACCTCTGGGTTATGAGCCCAGCGAGCTACCGAGCTGCTCCACCCCGCGCCGTTGCACGACAACCGTATCACGGCGCGGAGTGCTCTTGATCAAGACTTACTTCCCGTCCCGTTCTTGCCGACCTTGGCCTGCGCGTCCTCGGCCCGCTTCAGCGCGGCCTTCAGATCCTTCTGGGCCTTGTCATAGGCGGTCCAGTCCGGGCCGTTCGGCTCCTTGAGGGCCTGCTGGCCCGCGTCGAAGGCCTTCTGGGCGTCGTCCAGGGCCTGTTGCACGGTCGGGTTGGTGGAGGACGGCGGCTTGGTGGTGCCGGTATCCGGTGGTGTGGTGGTCGAACCCGCCACGCCGAACACCTTGTTGAGCGCCTCTTCGAGAGTGTTCTCGAACGCCGTCTTGCCGTTGTACGAGACCAGCACCTTGCCCAGCAACGGGTACTTCAGCTTGCCGCCGAGGACGTAGACCGGCTCCGCGTACAACAGTCCGCCGTCGAGCGGCACGGTCAGCAGATTGCCGTACTCGACCTTGGAATGCCCGCGGGTGAGCAGGCTGATCGTCTCCGCGATGTCCGGCCGGGAGTTGAACTGGCTCTGCACCTGTTTCGGCCCGTCGGCCGTCGTGCTGGTCCGCAGTTTCAGGACTCTGATCTTGCCGTAGTCGCTGGTGCCCGGGTCGGAGTCGACCGCCATGAACGCGCTGAGGTTGTCCCGTCCGTTCGGCGTGAACGTCGTCGTCAGCGAGAACGACTGCTCGCTCTGGTCCGGCATCTTCATGCTCAGGTAGTACGGCGGCACCGCGCTGCCCGAGTCGTTGGTCGGGTCGTCCGGCACCTGCCACACCTCGCTGCCGGTGAGGAACGTCTGCGCGTCCGTCACGTGGTAGCGGGTGAGCAGCTCGCGCTGGACCTTGAACAGGTCCTGCGGGTACCGCAGATGGGACATCAGGTCATGGGAGATGGCCCGCTTCGGCTGGACCGTGCCCGGGAACGCCTTCATCCAGGTCTTCAGCACGGGGTCCTGGCTGTCCCACTGGTACAGCTTGACCTCGCCGGTGTACGCGTCGACGGTCGCCTTCACCGAGTTGCGGATGTAGTTGACCTGGTTCTGCTGGGCCACCACCGCGCGGTTGTTGTTGGCGGCGGTCAGCGAGTCGGCCGTCGTGTCCCCGAGGGTCGTACGGGAGGAGTACGGGTAGCCGTTCGACGTCGTGTACGCGTCGACGATCCACTGGATACTGCCGTCCACGACCGCCGGATAGGCATCCCCGTCGATGGTCAGCCAGGGGGCGACCGCCTCCACGCGTTCCTTGGGCGTGCGGTTGTACAGAATCCGCGAGCCCTTGCCGATCGCGCCGGAGTAGAGGATCTGCGGCTCGTTGAACGCCACCGCGTACGCGGCCCGGTTGATCGGATTGTCGAGGTTGACGCCGCTCTTGCCGGTGTAGCTGGTGGTCTTCTCGTCGCCGTTGTCCGCCGAGTAGTCGACCTCCTTCTGCGGTCCCCCGACGATGGAGTACGTGGTCGTCTTCTCGCCGTAGTAGACGCGCTGTTCGTACGTGCCGAGGTCGCCCTTGGAGGGCAGGTTGGACTCGGTGAAGACCGGCTGGCCCTGGTCGTCGGCCTCGGTGCCCTTGGCGGCGACCGCGCCGTAGCCGTGCGTGTAGCGGAAGTGGTCGTTGATCCAGTTGTTCTTCGGAACGCCGGCCAGGTTCAGCTCGCGCAGGCCGATGACCGTGTCCTGTTGCTTGTCGCCCTTGCCGCTCTTGCCGTCCTTGCTCGGGTACCGGTCGACATCCAGGTTGGTCGGGAAGGCGTAGTAGTTCTTCATCTGCTGCGCCTGCTGGAACGTCGGCGAGACGATGTTCGGATCCATGATCCGGATGCTCGCCGCGGCGTCCGCGTCGTCGCGCAGCTTGGTCTTGTCGTTCGTCGCGGACTGACCGGAGTACTCGGTGACCTTGGCGTCGTCGATGCCGTAGGCCTGACGGGTCGCCTTGAGGTTCTTCTGGACGTACGGAGCTTCCTTGGCCTGCTCATTGGGCTGGACCTGGAACTTCTGCACGATCGCCGGGTACAGGCCGCCGATCAGGATCGCCGAGAGGACCATCAGGCCGAAGCCGATGACGGGCAGCTGCCAGGTGCGGCGCCACAGCGTGGCGAAGAACAGCAGCGCGCAGATGACGGCGATGCAGAACAGGATCGTCTTGGCCGGCAGATAGGCGTTGGCGTCGACGTAGCGCAGACCGGTCCAGTCGCCGGTCGCCTTGAAGTCGCTGGACTTGACGGCCAGGCCGTACCGGTCGAGCCAGTAGGCGACCGCCTTCAGGGCGACGAAGACGCCGAGCAGCACCGACAGATGCCCGGTCGCGGCGCCGGTCGCCCGCGCCCCCGGGCTGGTCACCCGCAGCCCGCCGTACAGATAGTGGGTGAGCGCGGCGGCGATCAGGCACAGGATGGCGGTGGCGAAGCCGAAGCCGAGCAGAAAGCGGTACCAGGGCAGGTCGAAGGCGTAGAAGGAGACATCGAGGTGGAACTGCGGGTCCTTCTGGTGGAAGGGCACGCCATTGACCCACATCAGCCATGTCCGCCACTGACCGGCCGCGGAGGCGCCGGCGATCAGGCCGACGAGCGCGGTGACGGCGAGCAGCAGCCACTTCTTGTACGGCGCGATGCCCATCCGGTAGCGGTCGAGGCTCTGCTGCTCCATGGACATGGCGCTCAGCGGAGGGCGCAGCCGGTGCGCCAGCCAGATGTTGACGCCGACCGCGACCGCCATCAGCAGACCGAAGACGAAGAAGAGGCCGATCTTGGTCCAGAGCATGGTCGTGAACACGGACGAGTAGTGCACCGACCGGTACCACAGCCAGTCCGTCCAGAAGCCCGCGAACATGGTGAACGCCATGCCGAGGACGGCCAGGACGCCCAGTGTCATGAGCAAAGTCCTGGCTCGCCGGGACGGGCGGCCCGCTCTGATCCGCGGCCCCGTCGGGCCTCCGCCGCGGTCCGGCATCTGGAAAGCCAAGGTGCGCACCTCGAAGTTCGCTGTCGATCCCTCAGGCCCTCGTGTTCGCGGACCCGCCGTGGCCCCCCGTGATCGCGGGCCAACATCTATGCAACTTACTCACGCTGTGCTCGGTTCCCGATTCAGGCGGGGAACGAGGCAGGATTGTGACCATGTCCAACACTCCCATGGCAGCGAGCCCGCTCACCCGGGCCGTACTCGAGATCGACGAGTACGTCTCCGGCCTCGGCTGGGACCAGCCCGCTCGCCTCTTCGCCCTTGTCGACACCGCACAGCTGCGGGCTCAGGAACCCGCGCTCGCGGCCCAGCTGGGCCTTGAGGACGCGTCCGAGTCCGCCGGTCTCACCCCGATCGAGCAGGACGAGCTTCCGTCCGGCAAGCCGCTGGACGACTTCCTCGGCACCATCGCCTGGCCCGACGCGGTGGCCGGCTGCGCGCTCGCGGTGGAGCGCATGATGCTGCCGCCGTCCGCCGAGGCGCAGGTCCCCAAGAACCTGAGCGACGCCAAGCTGGCCAAGTGGGTCGCCGAGCACCCCGAGCGCCAGGAGGTGCGGATGACGGTCGCGGTGCTGCGCGACGGCGGCCGCGAGTCGGCGCTGCGGCTGCGTGAGAAGGACTCCGCGACGGAGGTCCTGACAGGCCCTGACCTGGTGCCGGGCCTGGCGGACGCCCTGGCGGCGACGTTCGCGGACTGACCGCGGGCCCTTTGCCCTGGGATATGACGAAGGGGCGCCCCCGCTCGAAGGGGGGCGCCCCCTGTCATGTCATGAGCCGCTCAGCCCTGGAGGGTGCGGTGGCTCAGCCTCGGGCGGCGCGGCACGGCTCAGCCTTTGGTGGTGCGGCGGCTCAGCCCTTGGTGGTGCACTTGGGCAGCGCCGCGGTGTTCCCGCTGCGGATGTCCTTGAGCGCGTCCAGCGCGTCCCCGATCGTCTTGACCTTCACCAGCGTGAGCCCGCCCGGGGTGTCCTTGGCGGCGGCCGCGCAGTTGTCGGCCGGCGTCAGGAAGTACTGGGCGCCCTTGTCGCGCGCGCCGACGGTCTTCATCTCGATGCCGCCGATCGGCCCGACCGTGCCGTTGTCGTCGATGGTGCCGGTGCCGGCGATGAACTTGCCGCCGGTCAGCGGGCCCGGGGTCAGCTTGTCGTAGATACCGAGGGCGAACATCAGACCGGCGCTCGGACCGCCGACATCGGCGAGCTTGATGTCGATGTTGAACGGGAAGGTGTGGTCGGTGCCGGCGGAGATCCCGACGACGGCGCGCTTTGGACCGTTGTCGTCGGAGGCGGTCGTGGTGATGGTGACGTCCTGCGTCTTCGTCGCCGTCCTGTGCGCCTTATCAGCGGCGGCCTGCTCCTTGGCGGGGACGACGGTGAAGACGACGTTCTGACCGGGCTTGTGCCTGGTGACGAACTTGGCGACGTCGGAGGGCTGCTTCACCACCGTACCGTCGACGGCCTTGATCACGTCACCGGCGTGCAGCCTGCCCTCGGCGGGCGAGTCCTTGACGACGGTGGAGACGATCACCCAGGCCTTCACCGGGACGCCCAGCTCCTTCAGGGCGGCGACCTTGGCGCTCTCCTGGGACTGGCTGAACTCCTCGGCGTTCTGCTGCGTGGACTGCTGCTCCGTCGTGCCGTTCGGGTAGAGCGTGTCGTGGGGGACGACCTTGGCGTCGTGGTCCAGCCAGCCGTAGACCGCCTCCACCAGGTTCATCCGGTAGTCCGCGCTGGTCACGCGGACCGTCGTCATGTTCAGGTGGCCGTCGGTCCGGTACGTCCGGTGCCCGGTGATCTGCAGCACCGGCTCGCCGTCGTGGTTCCCCAGCGTGTTCACGGTCGGGCCGGGGGACATCTCCGCGTACGGCACGGGGATGAGCACTCCGGCGCACAGGAGCGCGATCAGCATCAGGGTGGAGGCGAGCATCGTCGCGGTGCGGCGTGGCATGGCACGACAGTACGGGACGCCTCTGTCAGCGCCCCGTCAGGGCACCCCGTCACGCGCCGCCGGCGCCCGTGTCGGACTTCTCCATGGCCGCGCGGAACCGGGCATAGCCGTCCAGCTCCGGGCCGTCACCACGCACCTTGCGGGTCCGATTGGCCCAACTGCCCCACAACCCGCCGCCGATCGCGGCCACAAGCGGAATCAGCAGCCAGACAAGCGCCCCCATGCCGACCTCCCAACGCTATGAGCGTCCGCACTGACTGATCAGCAGATTAACCATCCGCACTGACAACGCTCACGCGAGGGGGTCGGTTACGCAACCGGGGGGACGGGCGCACCCCAGGTGACGGCTGTCAGCAGGCCCCCACCCACTCCTCGGCGCCGTCGGAGAACCTCTGGTGCTTCCAGATCGGCACTTCGTGCTTGAGGTCGTCGATCAGCTTGCGGCAGGCGTCGAAGGCCTCCGCGCGGTGCGGACAGGACACGGCGACGACCACGGCGAGATCCCCGACCCGCAGGTCTCCCACCCGGTGCACGGCGGCCAGCGCCCGCACCGGATACTCGGCCACGACCTTCTCGGCGATCCGTCGCATCTCGGCCTCGGCACTGGGGTGGCAAGAGTATCCGAGCGCGTCCACGTCGGCCCCTCCGTCGTGGTTGCGCACGGTCCCCACGAACAGCGCGACGCCCCCGGCGGCATCGTCCCCGACCGCCCGGAACACCTCGTCCACGGAGAGCGCGGTCTCCCGGACGCCGATCAGCTTGATGGGATCCTGCGCCGCCTGCTCACCGGGGTGTTCGTTCGCGTTCACCATGCCTCCATCGTGCCGCACGCGCGTGACGACGGGGAATACGAGATTCACCAGGCACGCGCGCGGGACGTCTTGGAGAGTCGTACGACGCGGGGCGGGACCCCGCCGGCGCGGGGGAACCGTCCCACGCCGTCCCGTGCGCCCTCACGCCCGCCGGCGGGCCTTGCGAGCCCGGCGTACGACCGCCGCCGCGCCCAGCAGCGCGACCGTCGCTCCGGCGGCTCCCGCGGCGGTGGCGTCCTTGCGGCCGAGCCGCCGCCCGGCGACCGTGTGCCGTCCGGAGACCTCCTCAAGCAGCTCCGCGAGCACCTCCTCGTTGGTCCACCGCGGCCGCCACCCGGCGTCGTGCAGCCGGCTGCCGCTGATCACCCAGGGGTACATCGTGTACGCGAGGTCGCCGGCCGGGGACGGCGTGAGCCCGATCCGGTGCAGCCGGGCCGCCGCGCCGAGCGCGACCGCCGAGGGCAGCTCCATCCGCCGGATCCCGCTCAGCTCCTCGACCTCCTCCTGCTCCAGCCACCCGTCGCAGCCCACGGCCAGCTCCCCGTCGACCTTCTCCAGGACGGCGTACTCCAGCGCGCTGCACAGATCCTCGACGTGGCAGAACTGCCACGCGGGCCGCGACCCGGCGACGACGAGCAGCCGCGGCGACTCGAAGTACCGGGTCAGCGCGGTGTCCGTGCCCCCGACCAGCACGGCGGGCCGTACGACGGTGACGTTCAGCCCCGGATGCGCCCGCGGCGCGCGCCGCGCCAGCCGCTCGATCTCCAGCAGGTCCCCGACCCCGGTGGCCTCGGCGGTCGCGCGCAGCTCGGCGTCCTCCGAAAGAGGCAGCTCGTTGTCCGGCAGCGCGCCGTAGACCATCGCCGAGGTGCACAGCACGACCCGGTGCACACCGGCCGCCGCGGCGGCGGTGAGGACGGTCTGGGTCCCCCGGACGTTGTAAGCGGTGCGCGCCGCCGGGTCGGTCTCCAGATCGAGGTCGAGCGCGAGGTGGACGACGACGTCGGCGCCCCGTAGCTTGTCCGCGATGGCGGGATCGCGTACGTCGAGGATGTGCCACGCGGCGCCGGCGCACTCCCCGCGCCGCTCGTCGATGGCGAGGACCTGCTTGATCTCCTCGCAGGCGGCGAGCCGCTCGGTGAGCAGGGCGCCGACCCCGGTGGCGGCACCGGTGACCGCGACGACGGGCCCGCGCGGGGCGGGCGGGGTTGACGGGTTTCGCGCTGCGCGAACCTGCGGATCTGGGGAACTCACCGGGCGTCTCCAGCGGTTGTCTTCAATACGAGCGCGAGTGACGCGTACGTACCAGGTGCATCCATCCTGCCGCAGGCCTTGCGTGGGCGAAGCACCGAGGCCCGATCGGGTCCGGGTGTCTACGCTTGGTGGTGTTGTCGGGCAGCCGCGCCGCCGGAGAGAAGCCGGTGGCCTTACCAGCCGAGGAATCCCGTGAGTGACACCCCATTCGGTTTCGGCCTTCCGCCGGAGGAGCCTGAGGACGGCGACGAGGGCAAGAAGAAGGACCAGCAGAGCGGTGGTGGGCAGGGACCGGCCAACCCGTTCGGCTTCGGTGACCTGTCCGGGGCCGGGGGCTTTGGCGGCCCCGGCGCCGACAATCCGCTCGCAGCGATGTTCGGTTCCCTGAACCCCACCGATCTCGGCGCCGCCTTCCAGCAGCTGGGCCAGATGCTCTCCTACGAGGGCGGCCCGGTGAACTGGGACATGGCCAAGCAGATCGCCCGCCAGACCGTCGCCCAGGGCACCCCGGACGGCACGAAGGACGCCAGCATCGGCCCGGCCGAGCGCAAGGCGGTCGAGGAGGCCGTGCGCCTGGCCGACCTGTGGCTGGACGACGCGACGTCCCTGCCGTCGGGCTCCGGCTCGGCGGTGGCGTGGTCCCGCGCGGAGTGGGTCGAGGCGACTCTGCCCGCCTGGCAGGAGCTGGTCGACCCGGTCGCCGAGCGGGTCGGCGCGGCGATGGGCGACGTCCTGCCGGAGGAGATGCAGGCCATGGCGGGCCCGCTGATCGGCATGATGCGCTCGATGGGCGGCGCCATGTTCGGCACGCAGATCGGGCAGGCCGTCGGCGTGCTCGCGGGCGAGGTCGTCGGCTCCACGGACATCGGTCTGCCGCTCGGCCCGGTCGGCAAGGCCGCGCTGCTCCCGGCCAACGTGGAGGCCTTCGGCAAGGACCTCGGCGTGCCCGAGGAGGAGGTGCGGCTCTATCTGGCCCTGCGCGAGGCGGCTCACCAGCGCCTGTTCGCACATGTGCCGTGGCTGCGCTCACACCTGTTCGGCGCGGTCGACGGGTACGCGCGCGGGATCAAGGTCGACACGGCCAAGCTGGAGGACGTGGTCGGCCAGTTCGACCCGCAGAACCCCGAGCAGCTGCAGGACGCCCTCCAGCAGGGCATGTTCCAGCCGGAGGACACGCCCGAGCAGAAGGCCGCCCTGGCCCGTCTGGAGACCGCTCTGGCGCTCGTCGAGGGCTGGGTGGACGCGGTGGTCCACGCGGCCGCGAAGCCGCGTCTGGCGTCCGCCGACGCGCTGCGCGAGACCCTGCGCCGCCGCCGGGCCACGGGCGGCCCCGCGGAGCAGACGTTCGCCACGCTGATCGGCCTGGAGCTGCGCCCGCGTCGGCTGCGCGACGCCTCCCGTCTGTGGGCCTCCCTCACGGACGCGCGCGGTGTCGACGGCCGGGACGGCCTGTGGGCCCACCCGGACATGCTGCCGACGGCCGGCGACCTCGACGACCCGGACGGCTTCGTGCACCGCGAGCAGCTGGACTTCTCCGAGCTGGACAAGATGCTCGGCGAGGCCGCCGACAAGCGGGACCTGCACAAGCCCGACCTGCGCAAGAAGGACGACGACGCCAAGGACGACAGCAAGGGCGACGACGCCGAGTGAGCCTGTACGACGACGCGGTCCTCGTCCTGAAGGGGTTCGAGGACCAGGATGAGCTGCGCCGGGCCTATCTGGACCATCTGGCGTCCCATCCGGACGGCATGTGGAAGGCCTGTCACGCGGGCCATCTGACGGCGAGCGCCCTGGTCATCGACCCCGAGCGCGGCCGGGTCCTGCTCACGCTGCACAGGAAGCTGCGGATGTGGCTGCAGATGGGCGGCCACTGCGAGCCGGGCGATGCCTCCCTGGAGGCGGCGGCCCTGCGCGAGGCGACCGAGGAGTCCGGGATCGCCGGGCTGACGCTGCTGCCCGGCGGACCGGTGCGCCTCGACCGGCATCCGATCCCGGCGCCCTGCCACTGGCACTTCGACGTGCAGTACGCCGCCCTGGCTCCGGCCGGCTCGACACAGGCGATCAGCGACGAGTCCCTCGACCTGCGCTGGTTCGGGTACGACGAGGTGGCCGACGTGGCCGACGAGTCGGTCGTACGCCTGCTGGAAGCGACCCGCGCGAGGCTGTGAGCGGGTAGGGGGCTGTGCACGTGTAAGGGGCGACCGCCTGGGCGGCCGCCCCTTACGTTTGCTTTCCGGACTCAGATCCCGGGGCTCAGTTCCAGACGTTGCCCTGGTTCTGCGCGTGCGCCCCGTGCTGGCCCATGCCGAACTGGGCGGCGAGGCCCTGCCCGATCACCGCGTTCTGCGGCGGCAGCAGCTCGCTGGGCTGGACGAGCGCGAACCCTGTGCCCATGAAGTTCAGCTCCCAGCCCTCACCGGTGTTCCCACGCCGGCGCCACACCCCGGAGGAGTGGGTCTGGGCCTGCATCTGCACACGCAGCCCGGCGGACCAGGCGACGATCGCGTCCGCGTCGCAGTTGACGTACTTGTCGGGCGTGACCTGCATCAACAGCGGTGCGCCCGAGGTCATCAGGGCGACCCGGCCGCGCCCGGTGATGTTCAGCTGGTACTTCCCGGAGCCGGAGATGCCGTAGAGACTGTCGACGGCGACGACCTCGTAGTGCAGCGAGGAGTCCATGGCGAGGACATAGGAGTTGTCGACGGTCAGTCCGTCCTGCTCGACGTCCATGATGTGCACATGCTGGGCGAGGTTGGCGAGAAACACCGTCCCCTGCCCGTGACAGCGCATCAGATCGAGGCCCTCGCCGGTGTACGCACGCGCGTGTGCCTGGTTGTTGCTGGTGTACTCGGCGTCGAACTCGACCATGCCCTGATAGGCGACCATGGTGCCCTTGCGGGCGAGGATGTCGTCGTGACCCTCCAGGGTGACGCGGAGCAGCTGCGAGTTCTGCAGGCTCCAACGCTCCTGCGTCTGGAGGTCGTTGTGTGCGAAAAGCGGGCTCTGCATGGCTTTCTGGCTCCCCCTCAGCCCCGGATCCGGATGCGGTCGGTGCTGTCCTCACTGGGCTGGACGACGACGATGCCCTGGCCGGAGAAGGCCATCTGGTAGGCCTCGCCGCTGCCCCGGCCGATCAGCGACTGCGCCTTGAAGCTGCGCTTGCCCTTCACCTTCAGGTTCGGCGACCAGGCGACGAGCGCGTCGGGGTCGACGTACGTCTCGTCCTCACCACCGCCGCAGTCGACGACGATCGGCTTGCCCCGGGAGGTCAGGGCCACCCAGCCCTGACCGGAGATCTTCGTGTTCCACAGGCCCTGCCCGGCGAACTTGGCGAGCCCCTTGACGCGCTCGACACCCCAGCTCAGATGGGCGTCGAAGGCGAGGAGGTTGGTGGCGTTGACGGAGATGCCGTCGCCGTTGAGGTTGATCACGACGACGTTCGCGCCGTAGTCGGCGAGGTAGAGCAGTCCGTCGCCCGTGCACTTCATCAGGGGTGCGCCCTCGCCGGTGATCCAGTCGCGGGCGATCTGGCGGACGGCCGGCGGGTTGGGCTCGTACTGGACGAAGCCTTCGTAGGCGACCATCGAGCCCACGCGCGCGAGGAGGTCGTTCCCGGTCTGCATGGCGACCTTCAGCATGTGGTTTCCGTGGTTCTCCATGCGGGCCGTGACCGGTGCGGGGGCATAGCCCGCGAGCTGCTGGTTCATGACGGGCTCCCTCTAGACCTCGTACGGCTGGACGACGATGAAGTTGCCGGGCGCGCCCCGGAACTGGAGGTTGACGCTCTCGCCGGTGTCGCCCGGGTAGGCATTGCGGCGCATCCGGACCTGGCTGGAGACGATCACCTGGGAGGCGGCCGACCAGGCGACGACGGCGTTGCAGTCGGCGAAGGTGGTCGGCGTGACCGGCAGCACCACGGGCGTGCCGTGCGTCTTGACGACGATCGTGCCGGTGCCCTGGAACTGCATGGTGAACAGCGCGCCGCCGGGAATGCCATGGCCCTCGATGCGGCGGACCTCGTACTGGAGGGTCTCGTCGAAGGCGAGAACGTTCTCCGAGGACACGCAGATCGCGTCGCCCTGCAGTTCGACGGGGTGCAGCTGGGCGGCGTTCTCGGCGAGGAACACCTGGCCGTTGCCGGTGCAGCGCATCAGCTGCATCTCCTGGCCGGTCGCGCTGCCCACGATCCGGCCGGCGAACCCGGCGCTCTTGTAACCGAAGTCGACCTTGCCCTGATAGAGCACCATACTGCCCTGCCGGGCCAGCACGGGCTGTCCGCCGATGCCGAGGTCGACGCGCATGAGCTTCTTGTTCTGCTGTGTCCAGCGCTGCCCGGTCGGCGTCTCCTTGAAGGCCTGGAGCGCGCCCATCACACCGGCACCGCCCTGCGGGGCGCCCTGCGGCGTTCCGTAGCCGGCGGGCTGCTGGCCGGGGACCTGCCCGTAGCCGGTCGGCATGGGCGCGGCGGGCTGGCCGCCGTAGCCGGGCGGCTGCTGGCCGTAGCCCGGGGGCATCGGCGCGCCGGGCTGGCCGCCGTACGCCGGCTGCTGGGGCGGCTGGCCGTAGGGCTGCTGCGGGGGCTGGCCGTACGGCGCGGGGGCCGGGGCGGGCGGATGGACGCCGCCCGCGGGCGGGGCCAGGGGGGCGATGACCGTCGGCGCGCCGTGCACGTTCGGCGCGGGGGCCGGGGGCGGAGTCTGGCCGGGCGGGGTCTGCCCGGGCTGCGGCGTGAAGCCCTGCGGGGGCGTGGCGCCGGGCTGCGGCGTGAAGCCGTGCGGCGGAGTGCCACCGGCGGGCGGGAAGCCCTGCGCGGGGGTGCCACCGGGGGGCGGCGCGAAGCCCTGGGCGGCGGGCTGCGGCGCCGGAGCAGGGGCCTGGGCGGGCGTGGATGCCGGGGTGGACGCGGCCGGGGCGGCGAACGCGGGCGGGGCCGTGGCCTGGGCGGGCGGGGCGAATCCGGGGGCGGCGCCGGTCTGCGGCTGCTGCGGGGCGGCGGGCGCCTCCTCCTCCAGCACCTGGCCGCCGAAGTTCTTCAGCAGCGCCTCCAGGCCGCCGTCGAAGCCCTGCCCGACGGCGGCGAACCGCCACGCGTCCTTGAAGTAGATGTCACCGAGCATCACGGCCCGCTCGGTGGAGAACTCCGCGCCGCTGAAGGAGTACCGCGCGACCTCCTCGCCGCCCGCCACGATGCGCAGATATCCGGGGGCGATCTGTGACATCTGTCCGGCGCCGTCGACGGTCGCCGTGAAGGACAACTTGCGGATCTGCGACGGGATCCGGTCCAGCGTGATCCGGAACGACTCCGTGTCACCGGCCTGGGCACCCAGCAACTGCAGGGACTCCTCCGGCGACTTCGGCTGGTTGAAGAAGATGAAGTACCGGTCGTCCGAGAGGCGCTCGTCGGCGTCCAGCCCGAAGCAGCTGATGTCGAAGGTCAGCCCAGGGGCGGAGATCTGCACGCCTACGTACAGATCTGTCCCCGTCGTGAGGTCACTGATCCTGGCCTTGTGGCCGCGTTGGAATTCCCTGGCCATGCGTTACGACCGTCCCCCATCCCGAATGCGAGTGCGTCGCGCCAGGCTAACGGCAAAGTCCGGCATCAGGCGCAGCCGGTACAGACCCGGTACACAACCGCGCCCGCAAGCGGACGGCCGGCGCCCGGCTCACTCCTCGCGCGCCTCGGGCAGATACGGCAGCCGTTCGGCGGCGACAACTCCTTCGAGGTAGCCGCGGGCCCGCTCGGTGCGCGGGTACGCGTCCAGCAGCCGCCAGAAGTCGGGCCCGTGACCGGGGACCAGCAGATGGGCCAGCTCATGGCAGAGGACGTAGTCGACGACGTAGTCGGGCATGCCCTGCAGCCGGTGCGAGAGCCTGATGCTGCCTTCGGCCGGGGTGCACGAACCCCAGCGGGTGTTCTGGTTGGTGACCCAGCGCACGGAGCCGGGGCGCGCCCGGCCGTCGAAGTACTGGTGCGACAACTGCTCGGCGCGCTCGGCCAGCTCGGCGTCGCCGAGTACCCGCTTGCTCTCCTGGGCCGCGAGTTTGTCGAGCATGACGGTGATCCAGCGTTGCTCCTCCGCCTTCGACATCCGGGCGGGGATCAGTACGACGGTGCGATCGCCCTCGCGGTACGCGGAGACGGTCCGGCGGCGCCGGGAACTCCTGCGGACCTCGATCGCGCTCGCCCCCGAGCCGCCGGGCGGCTGGCTGGTCGTGCTGCGCTGTGGCATGGCGGCGCGGTGCAGTGGGTCGGCGGGCACGCCCCGACGTTACCCGTTGGGCATGGCCAAAGTCCCGGCTCCGGAACGGTTCGATACCGATCCCCCACCATGCGTTTGATTCCTATGATTCCTACGACTGATCCGCACATCCGGTTTACTGCCTGACCAGCTCACCCTGTACCGATCGACCGATTTAACCGACTTCGTCCGGCAGGTTTATATGACAAACACCGTCAGCCTGTGGACAACTCTCGGCGCCGGACCGGCGGGCGCGGCATGCTGGCAGGCGTCGGCGGAGCGTGACCGGCTCCACCGGCGACGAGTTGGTCCGCAGATGCCTTCAACGGATTACGGGGGACAGTCATGCATCCGGTGATGAAGCCCGCGCTGCGGCGCGGCTGGCGTGATCGCGACACCGTGCAGTTCGGGATGACGCCGGCACACGCGCTGACGATCGGGCCGATGGACCCGGCGACGCACGGCTTCCTGGATCTGCTCAACGGCACACGCGGGCTGCCGCTGCTGCGCGAGGAGGGCCGCCGCAGGGATCTGCCGGCCGACCGGGTCGACTCCCTGCTGGAGCGGCTGACCCGCGCGGGCCTGGTCGACGACGCACGCGGCGGCGGACCGGCCGCGGACGCGCTGCGCGCCAAGGAGCACGTCCTGCGGCGGCTGCGCCCCGACCTCGCCGCGCTGTCCCTGACCACGGCCGAGCCGGGCGGCGCGCTAGCCGGGCTCGCAGCCCGTCGCGCACTGCGCGTGCAGGTGCGCGGTGCGGGGCGAGTCGGCGCCGTGCTGGCGTCGGTGCTGTCGGGCGCAGGAGTCGGCGAGGTCGAGGTGCGTGACACGGGACGCGTGGAGCCGTGGGACGTGGCCCCGGGCGGGCTGAGTGCCGAGTCGCTCGGCGAGCGCCGGGAGGTGGCGGCGCGGGCCGCCGTGCGCCGCGCGGCCCCGGACCGGCCACCACGCCACGCCCACTCCCCCGGATCCGGCGCCCGGGACGCGGGGCACTCCCTGGTGGTCCTCACGCCCCGGGACGACGTGAGCGTGCACGCGCCCGACCCGGCCGACGCCGAGCCGCTCCTGGCGTCCGGAACGCCGCACTTGTACGCCGGTGTGGTCGAGGGCACCGGTGTCGTCGGCCCGCTCGTCCTGCCCGGTGAGTCCGGGTGCGCCGGCTGTCTGCATCTCCACCGCGAGGACCGGGACCCGGCCTGGCCACGGCTCGCCGCCCAGTGGCGGTGCCCCGAGGCCCGCCGGGTCGGGGCCTGCGATCTGACGCTGGCCACGGCGGTCGCCGGACTGGCCGCGGCCCATGCGCTGGCCTTCCTCGACGGGGGATCGCCGTCCAGCGTGGGTGCCCGCTGGGAAGTGTCCGTGCCCGGCCTCGACTGGCGTGCCCGACCGCTGCGGCCGCATCCGGCATGCGGATGCGCGGCGGCGGAGAGAGACAAAGCGGAGCACTCCTCAAGCGACGGCGCGGCACGCGAGACAATGGCGGTGCAACGGCCGTCGACGGAGCGACGCAAGGCAGGCGCGGCGCGGCCGACTGGGACTTGGAGGGCGCATGTCTGATCTTCCCCGGAAGGCGGTCACCCGGACCGCCAAGCTCGCCGCGCTCCCGCTCGGCTTCGCCGGCCGGGCGACCTGGGGGCTGGGCAAGCGGATCGTGGGCGAGTCCGCGGAGATCGTCGGCCGAGAGCTGCAACAGCGCACCGCGGAGCAGCTGTTCAAGGTGCTCGGCGAGCTGAAGGGCGGTGCGATGAAGTTCGGGCAGGCCCTGTCCGTCTTCGAGTCGGCGCTGCCCGAGGAGGTGGCCGGGCCCTATCGCGCGGCCCTCACCAAGCTCCAGGAGGCGGCTCCGCCGATGCCGACCCGCACGGTGCACGCGGTGCTGGAGGAGCAGCTGGGCCCGGACTGGCACGAGCTGTTCGAGGAGTTCGAGGACAAGCCGGCCGCCGCGGCCTCGATCGGACAGGTGCACCGGGCCGTGTGGCACGACGGCCGCGAGGTGGCGGTCAAGGTGCAGTACCCGGGCGCCGGCGAGGCCCTGCTCTCCGACCTGGGGCAACTGAGCCGTTTCGCCCGCCTGTTGGGGCCGCTGATCCCCGGCATGGACGTCAAGCCGCTCATCGCGGAGCTGAAGGACCGCGTCTCCGAGGAGCTGGACTACGGCCTGGAGGCGCAGGCCCAGTCCGCTCACGCACAGGAGTTCGAGGACGACCCGGACGTGGTGATCCCGGCGGTCGTCCATCAGTGTGATCAGGTGCTGGTGACCGAGTGGATCGACGGCGTCCCGCTGTCGGAGGTGATCTCGGACGGCACCCAGGAGCAGCGTGACCGCGCCGGCCAGCTGCTGGCCCGGTTCCTCTTCTCGGGCCCGGCCCGCACCGGCCTGCTGCATGCCGACCCGCATCCCGGAAACTTCCGGCTGCTGCCCGGCGGCCCGGACGGCGAGGACGACTGGCGCCTCGGCGTCCTGGACTTCGGCACGGTCGACCGGCTGCCCGGCGGTCTGCCGACGCCGATCGGTGTCTCCCTGCGGATGACGCTGGACGGTGACGCCGAGGGGGTCTACGAACTGCTGTGCACCGAAGGGTTCGTGAAGGAGTCCATAGAGCTGGCCCCGGACGCGGTCCTCGACTATCTGCTGCCGATCATAGAACCGGCGCGGATCGACGCGTTCACCTTCACCCGCAGCTGGATGCGCAGCCAGGCCGCCCGCATCGCCGACCCTCGCTCGCCCGCCTACCAGCTGGGCAAGCGCCTCAATCTGCCCCCGGCCTACCTCCTGATCCACCGGGTGACCCTGAGCACGATCGGCGTCCTGTGCCAACTGGGGGCCACGGTACGCCTGCGCGAGGAGCTGGAGGGGTGGCTACCGGGCTTCGTCCCGCAGGACGAGTCGGCGCAGGAGGAGACGGCGGCGGAGGCCTGAGCGAGGCGTGGAGGACCTCACCACCAGGCCGAGTCCAGCCGGCCCTCGATCGCCCGGAGGTTCTCCCGGGAGCAGGTGTCGCAGAAATACTGGCGGGTGCCGTTCTCCACGGAGCAGGTCCAGGTGGCCGGCTGGGTGTCGCCGGCGGGGGTGCCGCAGCGGGCACACACGAGCACGCGGCGCTCCGCGGTGGAGCCGCCCTGATCACTTCCTCCGGGAAGACTCGTCACCCCGTGACGATAACTCCGCCGACAGCCGATCGCCGTGCGCAACGCACGGCGGGGGCCGGTCCGTTCGGCCGGACCGGCCCCCGCGCAGAAGGCTTCGCCTCCCTGGGCCGGGAGGCCACCGCTTCTGTCGGCGTGATCGTTACTGCATGACCGCCATGGCGAGCGCGCGGCGGGCGCGCAGCGAGGCGCGCTCGGCCCGACGCTGCATCCGCTGGGCGACCGCCAGGCGCACGGCCCGGCGTTCCCTTACGGCGTCATGGAGTCGCTCGTGCATATGCGCACGAGCCAGGGCTTCTTGCATGAGTTGCATCTCTCGGGTCCTGTCCTGGCGCGCTTCGGTCGCGCCCGTGGTGGTGACGTCTGAGGTCGCGGAGCCGGCGGGCTCGCTGGTGGACGGCTTCATCGGGGCCTGCTTCTTGGGGTCGTGCGTGACGGGGCGATCGATCGTTCCTGCGGTGTTCATGCCGTGACCGGGTTCTTCCGCGGGCGACCACGCGGCCGCTTCCGGGCGACGACGACACCCTGGACGAACAGCTCGCCGCCCCAGACGCCCCAGGGCTCGCGCCGCTCCTTGGCGCCGGCGAGGCAGGCCTCGATCAGCGGGCAGGTGCGGCAGAGCGACTTGGCGTACTCGACGTCGGCCGGCGACTCGGCGAAGAAGACCTCCGGGTCGTAGGAGCGGCAGGGGACGGGTACGCCGAGGTTCTCGATGGCGTCGTCGAGCGCGGTGAGCGCGGTGAGGGGGGTCAAGGTGGAGTCCTCCGTGAGGCCGGGCGGGGTGATCGTCTGTGAAGGCGGTACGGACGGGGCGTGCGCTTCGAGTTGCACGGTTGGTCTTCCTCGTCTGGTCGGTCCGGCCGGTTGACCGGGTGTCGGCTTGGTACCGGGTTCTTTTGTCCCGAGGCCCCTTCGCTCCGCTCTCCCCGTTCAGGGAAAACAGAAGGGCCGCGGATCCCGGGTGGGGTTCCGCGGCCCTGAAGGCACCGGCCTGATCGGATCAGGCTGGATCACTCCAGGGTTTAGGCCCACGGAAGGCCCACATCAGGTGGTGCTGCGTCGTCTGCTTCCGGAATCCGGCACCGGCCGCCGCAAAGGCATAGGCCTGCGCCTGTGCCGCTACCGCTTCCAGTGCCTTGGTCGGTCGCTCATTGCGCTCACGGGTGGGAAGTCCCACGAGACCGAGAGAGGACTCCGGACGGACGGCACGGATGCCGGACAGACCGGTGCCCTGGTGAGAGGCGCCGAGCATGCACAGGGAGACGGTCGAGCGATCGGTCATTTTGGCCGTGCTGCTGATGTTGGTCTTGATGCTGGTCACTGGACTCGCCTCCTCTCGGCGTCTCAGGGACTGGGGTGAGCCAGTCCACTCGGATATGCAAGTACACCACGGAATCGGGGCCTTCGAGAAGGCCGCGGCTTCCGTGCCTAGAACCTATGGCGATTGCTGGGGCATGCGCAAACTATTTTTTCGACGAGTTCGTATCAGTCGTCCTCGTCGGCTTCCGCGACCTCGTGGCCTGCGCAGATGGCCAGAACATCGGTCCCGTAGCTGCGCAGCTTGCGGCTGAGGACGCCGGGGATCCTGGAGAGTTCGGCGGGACTTACGGGCTGCGCCTCGGCGATGGCCATCAGAGTCCGGTCGGTGAAGACGCAGAAGTCCGGCTGCCCGCTGCGCTCGGCCTGGACGGCCCGCCACTCCCGCAGCCGTTCGTAGAGCCCTTCGTCCATGTCCGAGGGGCAGTCCTCACAGCGCATCAGTTTCATCTCGCCCGCGTCGGTGAGCGTGCGGCCGCAGACCCGGCAGCGGGCGGGGGTGCGCTGGGCGCGCCGGGGAACGGCCGCGGGGCCTCGGGCGGTCCCGCGCTCGACGCCTCCGGTGGCACCGGAGCCGGAACGGCCGGCGGCGGCGGTGGTGCCGGGACGCAGTCCGTCGAGGAAGCGGCTCGGCCGGCGGCCCGGGCGGCCGCCCGGCGAGCGGGACAGGGCCCAGGAGACATGGAGCCGCTCCCGCGCGCGGGTGACGCCCACATAGAGGAGCCGACGCTCCTCCTCGATCTGTTCGTCGGTCCTGGCGTAGGTGATGGGCAGCATGCCCTCGGCGATGCCGACGAGGAAGACGACGTCCCACTCCAGGCCCTTGGCGGCGTGCAGGGAGGCGAGGGTGACGCCCTGGACGGTCGGGGCGTGCTGGGCGTTCGCCCGCTCATCGAGTTCCGCGACGAAGTCGCCGAGGGTGGCGCCGGGTCTGCCGGCGGCGAGGTCCTGGGCGAGGCGGACCAGGGCTGCGAGGGACTCCCAGCGTTCTCTGACGGCGCCGGAGCCGGCCGGCGGCTCGGTGGTCCAGCCCTCTCCGGACAGCACGGCACGCACCTGGGAGGGCAGGTCCACGGCCTCGTCCAGCAGGGAGTCGTTGCCGCCGAAGCGGGCCGCGCCGCGCAGGGCCGTGCCGGCCTTGCGTACCTCGGGCCGGTCGAAGAAGCGTTCGGCGCCGCGCAGCTGGTACGGCACGCCGACGTCGGCGAGGGCCTGTTCGTAGGTCTCGGACTGGGCGTTCGTACGGAACAGGACGGCGATCTCGGCGGCCGGGACGCCCGCGTCGATCAGTTCGCGGATGCGGCGGGCGGCGCCTTCGGCCTCCGCGGGCTCGTCGCCGTACTCGGCATAGCCCGGCTCGGGGCCGGGGGCACGCTGGGAGATCAGTTCCAGCCGGTGGTCGGCGGCGCGGCCGCGGGCCTGGGCCAGCAGGCCGTTGGCGAGGTGGACCACCTGAGGAGTGGAGCGGTAGTCGCGGACGAGTTTGACGACGGTGGCGCCGGGGTGGCGGGAGCGGAAGTCGAGGAGATGGTCGGGCGTTGCTCCCGTGAACGAGTAGATGGTCTGGCTGGCGTCGCCGACGACACACAGGTTCTCGCGGTCGCCCAGCCACAGGTCCAGCAGCCGCTGCTGCAGCGGGCTGACGTCCTGGTACTCGTCGACGACGAAGTGCTGATACTGGGCGCGGATCTGTTCGGCGATCTCGTGGCGGTCCTGGAGGATGGCGACGGTCAGCAGCAGGACGTCCTCGAAGTCGATCACCGCGCGCTCGCGTTTGAGGTCTTCGTAGGCCGCGTACAGATGGCCGATCTCGGTGGGGTCGCGTGGGGCCTCGCGGCCCGCCTTCGCGGCCGCGTACGCATAGTCGGCGGGGACGGTCTGGGTGACCTTGGACCATTCGATCTCGGCGGTGACGTCCCGCAGCTCGCCCCGGTCGAGCCGGGTGCCCAGCGTCGCGGCCGCGTCGGCGACAAGCTGGATCTTGCGGTCGATGAGCCGGGGCATGCCGCCACCGATCGCTTTCGGCCAGAAATACTGCAGCTGGCGCAGGGCGGCGGAGTGGAAGGTGCGGGCCTGGACACCCTGGGCGCCGAGCTGACGCAGCCGGCCGCGCATCTCTCCGGCGGCGCGGTTGGTGAAGGTGACGGCGAGCACGCTGGACGGCTGCAGGATGCCGGCGAGCACTCCGTAGGCGATGCGGTGGGTGATCGCCCGGGTCTTGCCCGTGCCCGCTCCCGCCAGGACGCACACCGGGCCGTGCAGGGCGGTGGCGACCGCGCGCTGCTCGGGGTCGAGCCCTTCGAGCACCGCGTCGGCCCCGCGCGGCCCGGCCGCGTACGGCGAGCCGTCGGGAGCCTGCGGGAAAAGGGTGGAGTGCGTTGCTGCTGTCACACCGCCATGCTGCCAGGTCGCCCGGGACTGCTGTGCCGGTTGTCCACAGGCGGGCACCGATAGTCGTATGAATGCGGTGGGTGTCACAGCGCCTGTGGATACCCCGGGCGGGAATGGCGGGCGGATGGCGTACGTTCCCTCCTCGGACGACCTTTTCGAGCTGCCTGAGGAGCGCGAGAGACATGCAGGGCACTGTGACGATGTACAGCACGACCTGGTGCGGCTACTGCCGGCGGCTGAAGGGCCAGCTGGACCGGGAGGGCATCGCCTACACCGAGATCAACATCGAGCAGGACCCCGAGTCCGCCGCCTTCGTCGAGAAGGCGAATGGCGGAAACCAGACGGTCCCGACCGTTCGGGTGCTTCCCACCGAGGGAGGCACCGAGGTCGTCATGACGAACCCGAGCCTCGCCCAGGTGAAGCAGGCGCTCGGCGCCTGACCCCTTGCTCCGCATGACCCCCGAACGGCCCCGCGCCGATCGGGGGTTTCGTGTGCCGCGCCCGGCAGCGCTCGCCGCCCGTGCCGTCGGGTGGCCGCCCGGCCGAAGAAGGGGCAGCCGCCCCGGCCGCGGTGCGGGGTGCCCGGCGGGGCCGGCCTCAGTCGGCCTGCACGAAGGTGACGTTTCCGGTCTGCCGGGCGCGGCCTGACAGATCATGTCCGGCGCCCGGTCCACGCCGGTGACCTGCGCCGCGCGGGTCGCGAGCTTGCGGGCCAGCAGGCCGTCGCCGCAGCCTACGTCCAGGGCCGTGCGGCAGCCGTCGGGTACGGCGGCCAGCACGGTCCGGTGGTAGTGGACGTTGTGGTTCCAGTACGGGTCGCCCGCCACCCGGGGTGCCTCAGACGAAGCTGCGCGTCGGAAGCGGCTTGCCGTACCACATCTCGATCAGGCGGGCCGCGATGGAGATGCCGTAGGGCGGCAGCACCACGCCGGACTCGAAGGCCTCGTGGAGTTCCTCGCGGGAGAACCAGCGGGCCTCGTGGATCTCGTCGCCGTCGACGTCGATCTCGGTGGACGTGGCGCGGGCCATGAAACCGAGCATCAGGCTGGACGGGAACGGCCACGGCTGGCTGGCCACGTACTCCACGGAGCCGACGGTGACGCCGACCTCCTCGGACACCTCCCGGCGCACCGCCTGCTCGATGGACTCGCCCGGTTCGACGAATCCGGCGAGCGTGGAGAAACGGCCCTCGGGCCAGTGGACCTGGCGGCCGAGCAGGATGCGGTCGTCCGCGTCGGTCACCGCCAT
Source organism: Streptomyces alanosinicus (assembly GCF_014650595.1). GTDB lineage: Bacteria > Actinomycetota > Actinomycetes > Streptomycetales > Streptomycetaceae > Streptomyces > Streptomyces alanosinicus. Next base: position 260,753 of record NZ_BMVG01000007.1, on the reverse strand, counting down.
GATCACGGCCGGGTCGGTGCGCGGGTAGTGCTCGGCGCCGCAGGCCGGGCAGCGGCGGATGTGGCCGGCGGCGGCGATCACCGTGCGCTCGCCGCAGCGGGAGCAGAAGCGATGGGTGCGCTGCCAGTTCTCCAGGCCGACCGCGTGCACCATGAGTCCGGAGTCCCGCGGCGACAGGAGCAGTCCGGCCTCACGCAGTCCGGCGGGGCGCGCCGACTGGTCGATACGGCCGGGCAGCGAGTCCTTCTGCAGCGCGAAGTAGCTGACGCCCTCCTCGTCGATGCCGAGGAAGTAGCGGTGTGCCTCGGTGAGCGGGGCCTCGAAGGAGGGGGTCATGACGAGTTCGGTCCGGCCGTCCGGTGTCTCGTCGATGAGCACCTGGCCGCCGGAGACCACGAAGCAGCGGGTCGTGGGGTGGCTCCACGCCGCCGCGAGCCAGGCTTCGTCGAGCCGGTGGTGGGCGGCGCGGTCGATGCCGCTCGGAGCGGTCAGCGAGATGGGGCGATCGGCTGTGTCGTTGGTCCAGGTGGTCACGGGTGCTTCCAACTCCCCCAGTGCAGCGGTTCGTTCAGCGGGCGGTTCGGCGGGACGTGCGGCGGGAAGGCACCGGGCCGGGCGCGGGCGGGGCGGGCAGGGCGGTCCCTCCAGTGTGCCCCGCGGGCCGTGCCCTTCCGGGCGGCGCCTGCCGGTCAGGGCGTGGGACGCCAGTGCTCGGCCAGGTCACCCCACAGATACGCGCTGGTCTCGACGCCCTTGAAGAGGAGGTCCAGCTCGACCTTCTCGTCGGGGGCGTGCCAGCCGTCGGAGGGGACGGAGATACCCAGGAAGAGCACGGGGGCGCCGAGGACCTCCTGGAGATCGGCGGCGGGTCCGGAGCCGCCCTCGCGGGTGAAGCGGACCGGCTTCTCGAAGGCGCGGCCCATCGCGCGGGCCACGGACTGCAGGGCGGGGTGGTCGAGCGGGGTCAGGCACGGGCGCGTGGCCGCACCGAAGCTGATCTCCTGCCGGATCCCGGCGGGCGCCTGAGCCTCGGCCCAGGCGCGCACGGCCTTCTCGATGTGCTCGGGATCCTGGCCCACGACCATCCGGAAGGAGAGCTTCACCATGGCCGAGGACGGGATGATCGTCTTGCTGCCCGGGCCCTGATAGCCGCCGCCGATGCCGTTGACCTCGGCGGTCGGGCGGGCCCAGATGCGTTCGAGGGTGCTGAATCCGGCTTCGCCGTGGGCGGCGTGGGACTTGGCGGTGCGCAGCCAGCGCTCCTCGTCGAAGGGCAGCTCGGCGAACAGCTCCCGCTCGTGGTCGGTCAGCTCCACGACGCCGTCGTAGAAACCGGGGATCGCCACGCGCGCGTGCTCGTCGTGCAGAGCGGCGACCAGGCGGGCGGCCGCGGTGGCCGGGTTGGGTACGGCGCCGCCGAAGGAGCCGGAGTGGATGTCCTGGTCGGGGCCGTACAGCCGGATCTCGCACTCGGCGAGGCCGCGCATGCCGGTGCAGACGGTCGGGGTGTCCTCGGACCACATGCCGGTGTCGGAGACGATCACGGCGTCGGCGGCGAGCCGGCCGGCCCGCTCCTCCACCAGGGCCCGGAAGTGCGGGGAGCCGGACTCCTCCTCGCCCTCGATCAGCAGCTTCAGATGGACCGCGGGGGCGCTGCGGCCGGTGGCGGCGAGGTGGGCGCGGACGCCGAGTGTGTGGAAGAACACCTGGCCCTTGTCGTCGGCCGCCCCGCGCGCGTAGAGGCGGTTGCCGCGGATCTCCGGCTCGAAGGGATCGCTGTCCCAGCCGTCCTCGCGGGCGGCGGGCTGTACGTCGTGATGGCCGTAGACGAGGACGGTGGGCGCCTCGGGGTCGTCCGAGGGCCACTCGGCGAATACGGCCGGGGCGCCCGGGGTCTGCCAGATCTCGGCGGTCGGGAAGCCGGTCTCCGTGAGCTTGGTGGCGAGCCAGTCGGCGCTGCGGTGTACATCGGGCGCGTGGTCGGGCTGGGCCGACACGGAGGGGATGCGCAGCCATACCGCGAGGTCGTCGAGGAAGGCGGCGCGGTGCTGCTCGATGTACGTGCGGACGGCGCTGTCCGGGGTCTGGCTCATGCTCACGAGCCTATCGGCCCGCACGGACATCCTCGGCGGGCGGTTCGTCACACTCACGTCGTCGGGTGTGCCACATCGGAGTCTTCCGTGTCTTCCGTGTCTTCCATGAGGAGCCGCTCCAGGGCGGCCCGGTCCGGCAGATCCCGCGGTCGTACGACCTCGCCGCTGCGGACGTACAGGAACGCCGCTGTGACGGACTCGGCAGGCACCCCCTGCTGCTCGGCCCAGGCCAGCCGGTACACGGCGAGCTGCAGCGGATCGGCGGTGCGGGCGCGGCCGGTCTTCCAGTCGACGATCTCGTACGTCGCCCCGTCGCCGTCGCCGTGCTTGTAGACGGCGTCGATACGGCCCCTTACGACGCGGCCCGCGAGACTGAGCTGGAAGGGAGCCTCGACCCGGTAGGGGGTGCGCCGGGCGTACTCGCTGCGTTCGAAGGCCTCCTTCAGGACCGCCAGGTCGTGCTCGTCGGCGATCTCGGCGTCGCCGCCGGGCAGCTCGTCCGGTTCCAGCAGGGGCAGCGTCAGCTCCTCGAAGCGGGCCTCCACCCAGGCATGGAAGCGGGTGCCCCGGCGCGCGGCCGGTTGCGGGGGGCGCGGCATGGGGCGCGCGAGTTCCTGCGCGAGCCCGTCCGGGTCCTCGGCCAGACGCAGCAGCTGGGTCGCGCTGAGGGTGGCGGGCAGCGGGACGTCGGTGACGGCCTGCCGGGAGCGCAGCAGCTCTCCGGTGAGCGCGTCCAGGTCACGGTCCCAGGAGGCGAGGGTGCGGGCCTCCTCGGGAGTGAGGTCGGTGAGGGGCTGGGGCTGGGGTTCATCGGGGCCGGGGTGGTTCCGCGGGGGGCGCGCCTGGTGCGGGACCGTGGGGGCCTGGTGCGGGACCGTGGGCCGGCCGGCACTCCGGGCGTCCCGGCCTGCGGGGGTGCCCGGGCTCGGGGCGTCCGGGGCGGGAGTGCCCGGGGCGGGGATGAACGGGGCGCGCGCGTCCGTGTCGTACGGGGGCTCCTCGTCGCCGAAAGGGTCCTCGTCGAAGGGGTCCTCGTCGTGCGGGAGGTCCGCGCCGTGCTCGTCGTAGGGCTCGCCGCCGTGAGGAGCGTCGTACGGCTCGCCGCCGTAGGGGTCGTCGTCCGGGGGCGGGGGCCAGTCCGGGTCGTCGAGGGCGGCGGGGTCATGGGCGGCCGGCGGGCGGCCGGTGTCGTGGGCGGCGAGGGCGTCCAGGTGGGCGAGGACGGTCTCGGCGGCCGCGCGACGGCGGGCCATGGCGGAGGCGTCCAGCGGCAGCGGCCACACCTGGTCGGCGGCGGCCGTGTGCAGGGCGGGGTTCTCCTCGTCCTCGGCGGGCTCCCTTGCCCATGCCTCGATCTCGCCGTGTCCGGCGGCGCAGTGGTCGTACAGGGCCTGGAGGAAGTCGGAGGGGCCGCGCGGCTTCTTCTGGCTCGGCCCCCACCAGTGGCCGGAGCCGAGCAGCAGGGAGCGGGGGCGGGTGAAGGTGACGTAGCCGAGGCGCAGCTCCTCGGTGTGCTGGTGGTCCTTCATGGCCTCGTGGAAGGCCTTCATGCCGCGCGCGTCCCAGCTGTCGGCGTCGGGCAGCGTGTCGGTGTCGCCGCGCAGGGCGTGCGGCACCACCTTGGCCTGCGCGGTCCACTTCTCGCGGCCCTGTGCGCTGGGGAACGTGCCCTTGACCAGCCCGGGCACGGCCACGACGTCCCACTCCAGGCCCTTGGACTTGTGGGCGGTGAGCACCTTGACGGTGTTCTCGCCGCCGGGCAGGGCGTTGTCGAGGCCTTTCTCGTACTGCGCGGCGGTGCGCAGGAAACCCAGGAAGGCGAGCAGGGTGGCCTCGCCGTCGCTCGCCGCGAAGGAGGCGGCGACGTCCAGGAAGTTGGACAGGGTCTCGCGGCGGCGGGCGGCCAGCGCGTGCGGGGACGCCGACAGCTCCACCTCCAGGCCGGTGACGGCGAGGACGCGGTGCAGTACGTCCATCAGCGGGTCGGACAGTGAGCGGCGCAGGTCGCGCAGTTCGGCGGCCAGGCGCGCGAAGCGCACCCGCGCGTCCGGCGAGAACGGCAGCCCGTCGTCGTCCCCCTCGCCGTCGACGGGCGATTCGAGGAAGGTGTCCAGGGCGTCCGCGAGCGATATCACCTCGGCCGGGTCGACGCCCTCGACGGCCTCGGCGAGCCGGCGGTCCGGGTCGTCGGTGTCGCGCGCGCGTGTGTGGGCGACCAGCAGCCGGGCGCGGCGGCCCAGCAGGGCGAGGTCGCGGGGGCCGATGCGCCAGCGCGGGCCGGTCAGCAGCCGCACCAGGGCGGCGTTGGCACCGGGGTCCTGGAGCACCTCGCAGACGGCGACGAGGTCGGCGACCTCGGGCAGGTGCAGCAGTCCGGACAGACCGACCACCTCGACGGGGATGTCCCGGGCCACCAGGGCGCCCTGGATCTCGGCGAAGTCGGTCGCCGTGCGGCACAGTACGGCGATCTCGCCGGGGGCCGTGCCGGTGTGCACGAGGTGGGCGAGCGAGTCGGCGATCCAGTCGATCTCCTCGGCGTGGGTGGGCAGCAGGGCGCAGCGGACCATGCCCTCATGCTCGGCGCCGGGGGCCGGGCGCAGCGCCTCCACGCCCGCGTGCATCGCGCGCAGCGGCTCGGCGAGGCCGTTGGCGAGGTCGAGGAGGCGGCCGCCGCTGCGGCGGTTCTCGCTGAGCGCCTGCCGGGTAGCAAGGTGACCGCCGGCGTGCGCGAAGTGCGCGGGGAAGTCGTCCAGGTTGGCGACGGAGGCGCCGCGCCAGCCGTAGATGGCCTGGCAGGGGTCGCCGACCGCGGTCACCGGATGGCCCGTACCGCCGCCGAACAGGCCTGCCAGCAGGACGCGTTGGGCCACCGAGGTGTCCTGGTACTCGTCCAGGAGCACCACGCGGAACTCCTCGCGCAGCAGCCGGCCCACCTCGGGGATGCGGGCGAGCCGGGCGGACAGGGCGATCTGGTCGCCGAAGTCGAGCAGGTCACGTGCGCGTTTGGCGGCCCGGTAACGCTGGACGAGGTCGGCCAGTTCACGGCGGGCGGCGGCCGTCTCGGGGACCTTGCGCAGATCGGCGTTGGTGAGCTTGGCCCTGTGCAGGGTGCGCAGCAGGTCCGCGTCCCAGGCGCGCAGTTCCTCGGGCTCGACGAGGTGCTCGGCGAGTTCGGAGTCGAGGGCGAGCAGATCGCTGACGAGGTCGGCGAAGGAGCGGGTCAGCGCGGGGTAGGGGCCCGGTGCCTCGCGCAGCACGCGCGCGGCGAGCTGGTAGCGGGTGGCGTCGGCGAGCAGCCGGGAGGTGGGCTCCAGACCGAGGCGCAGGCCGTGGTCGGTGAGCAGGCGGCCGGCGAAGGCGTGGTACGTCGAGATCACCGGCTCGCCGGGCGGGTTGTCCGGGTCGATGACATCCGGGTCGGTCACACCGGCCTTGACCAGCGCCTTGCGGACGCGTTCGGACAGCTCGCCGGCGGCCTTGTTGGTGAAGGTCAGGCCGAGGACCTGGTCCGGGGCGACCTGGCCGGTGCCGACCAGCCAGACCACGCGGGCGGCCATCACGGTGGTCTTGCCCGATCCGGCTCCGGCCACGATCACCTGCGGGGCGGGCGGCGCGATGATGCAGGCCGTCTGCTCCGGGGTGAACGGGATGCCGAGAAGCTCTTTGAGCTGCTCGGGGTCGGCGATACGGGCGGGCATGTCGGAAAAGGCTAGTGCCGAGCACTGACAGTCGGGGACGGACGGCCGCCCGCGGAGGAAGAAGCGCAGGTCAGCGGCTTTGGTGCCGTACGTCACTCCCCCGTCTGCGGCGGCTCACTCGACGACGTGCCGCCCCTCGGGCCGGGCACTGCACGAGGCGCGGAAGGCACAGTGTGTGCAGTGCTGGCCGGTGTTCGGTGCGAACCGTTCGTCGAGGACCTTGCCGGCGGCGGTGGCCAGCAGCTCGCCGACCCACTCCCCCGACAGCGGCTCCTGCGACTGCACCTTGGGCAGCGTCTCGCCGCCGTCGCGCTTGGCGGCGCCCTGTCTGAGGTGCACCAGTTCCGCGCCGCCGGGTTCGGGGCGTACGCCGTCGAAGGCCTCGTCCGCGGCACCCTCGTGGAGGGCGAGCTGGTAGACCGCGAGCTGAGGGTGGCGGGCCACCTCGGCGGCGCTGGGCGCCTGTTTGCCTGTCTTGAAGTCCACCACGTAGGCGCGGCCGTCGTCGTCCGTCTCCACGCGGTCCATCTGGCCGCGGATGCGGACCTGGTAGTCGCCCGCTTCGAGGGTGACGTCGAAGTCCTGCTCGCTCGCCACCGGGGTGCGCCCGGTGCGGTCCAGGACATGCCAGTTCAGGAAGCGTTCGAGCGCCACGCGCGCGTTGTCCTTCTCCTGCTGCGACTTCCAGGGCGCGTCGAAGGCGAGCGCGTTCCACACCGAGTCCAGCCGTTCCATCAGGACGTCGAGGTCGGCCGCGGTGCGGCCGGAGGCGACCTCGTCGGCGAGGACGTGCACGACGTTGCCGAAGCCCTGCGCCACGGTGGCCGGGGCGTCGGCCTTCACCTCACGGCCCAGGAACCACTGCAGCGCACAGGTGTTGGCCAGTTGGTCGAGGGCGCTGCCGGAGAGCACGACCGGGTGGTCGCGGTGGCGCAGCGGCACCTTGCTCTCGGTCGGGTCGTACATGCCCCACCAGCGGTAGGGGTGCGCCGCGGGCACCAGCGGACGGCCGTCCTCGTCGGCGAGGGCGGCGAGCCGGGCCAGCCGGTGGGCGGCGGCCTGGCGCAGCGCGGCGGACGCGCGCGGGTCGACCGTGGTGGCGCGCAGCTCGGCGACGAGCGCGGCCACGGACAGCGGGCGGCGGGGCCGGCCGGTGACGTCCCGGGGTTCGACGCCGAGCTCGGTCAGGAAGCGGGACGGCTGGTCGCCGTCCTCTGCGGGCGCCTTCACGGCGGTCACGACGAGGCGTTCACGCGCGCGTGTGGCGGCGACGTAGAACAGGCGGCGCTCCTCGGCGAGCAGTGCTCCCGGGGTGAGCGGTTCGGCGAGTCCGTCGCGGCCGATGCGGTCGGCCTCCAGGAGGGAGCCGCGGCGGCGCAGGTCCGGCCACAGGCCCTCCTGGACGCCGGCGACGACGACGAGGCGCCACTGCAGGCCCTTGGCGCGGTGCGCGGTCATCAGGCGGACGGCGTCCGGGCGCACCGCGCGGCGTGCGAGCGTGTCGGCGGCGATGTCCTCGGCCTCGACCTCCTCCAGGAAGTTCAGGGCGCCACGTCCTCCGGTGCGTTCTTCCGCGCGCGCGGCGGTGGCGAACAGCGCGCACACGGCGTCCAGGTCACGGTCGGCGTTGCGGCCGGCCGCGCCGCCGCGCCGGGCGGCCCGCTCCAGGCGCGCGGGCCACGGCGTGCCGTCCCACAGGTCCCACAGCGCCTCCTCGGCCGTGCCGCCGCCGGCCAGGCGCTCGCGGGCCGTGCGCAGGAGCGCGCCGAGGCGCTGTGCGCCGCGCGCGTACGCCGGGTCGTGCACGGCCAGGCGCTCGGGTTCGGCGAGCGCCCGCGCGAGCAGGACGTCGGAGGGGGGCGGCAACGGGTTGCCCGCCGTGCGCTCCTCCTCGCGCAGCGCACGCCCGAGGCGCCGCAGATCGGCCGGGTCCATGCCGGCGAGGGGCGAGGCGAGCAGGGTGAGCGCGGTCTCGGTGTCCAGCCAGGAGGCGGCGTCGCGGACCTGCTCGACGGCCCCTTCAGCGGCTTCTTCAGCGGCCTCTTCAGATGCTCCTTCGGGGGCCTCTTCGGGGGCGGCGTCCTCGGCGGACCCGGCGCTGTTCTCCTCGTGCCACCCGGCCTCCGCCCTGGCCACCGCACGCAGGGCCGCCAGCAGGGGGGCCACCGCCGGTTCGTGTCGCAGGGGCAGGTCGTCGCCGTCGATGTCCAGCGGGACGCCGGCCGTGGTGAGGGCGCGGCGCAGGGTCGGCAGGGTGCGGGATCCGGCCCTCACCAGGACGGCCATGTCGCTCCACGCGACGCCGTCCTCCAGGTGTGCGCGGCGCAGGATGTCCGCGATGTTGTCCAGTTCCGTACCGGCCGTCGGGTACGTGTAGACCTCGACGCGGCCCCCGTCCCGTACGGCGGCGGGTTCGCGATGGGCGCGGACCTTCTCGGCGGGCAGCCGGGGCAGCGGCATGCGCTGGGTGATCAGACGGGTGGCGGCGAGCAAGGCGGCGCCGGAGCGGCGTGAGGTGCGCAGCACCGCTATGGGCGCCGGGCGGCCGCCGGGACGCGGGAAGGCCGCCGGGAAGTCGAGAATGCCGTTCACGTCGGCGCCCCGGAAGGCGTAGATCGACTGGTCGGGGTCGCCGAAGGCGACCAGGGTGCGGCCTGCCCCTCGCCCGCCGCCACCCTCTTGCGGAAGCCCTTCGGACTGCACCGCTCGATTGCCGGCCAGCGCGTGCAGGAGCCGTACCTGCGCGGGGTCTGTGTCCTGGTACTCGTCGACGTACACGGCGTCGTACTGGGCGGCGAGCCGTGCGGCGGTCTCGGGGCGGCGGGCGAGCAGGACCGCGCGGTGGACCAGTTCCGCGTAGTCGATCACACCCTGGAGATCGAGCACGTCCAGGTACTCGGCGAGGAACGCGGCGGCGGCGCGCCAGTCGGGGCGGCCGATACGGCGGGCGAAGGCGTCCAGCGCGTCGGGGCCGAGGCCCAGCTCGCGGCTGCGGGCGAGGACCGCGCGGACCTCGTCGGCGAAGCCGCGCGTGGTCAGGCAGGCGCGCAGTTCGTCGGGCCAGCGGACATGGGTCAGGCCGAGCCGCTCCAGCTCGGGCTGACCGGCGAGCAGCTCGCGCACGGTGACGTCCTGCTCGGGGCCGGACAGCAGACGCAGCGGCTCGGCGAACAGACCGCCGTCTTGCTGGGCGCGCACCAGGGCGTAGCAGTACGAGTGGAAGGTGGTGGCCCGGGGCGCGCGGGCGGCACCGATGCGCCGGGCCATGCGGTCACGCAGGTCGACGGCGGCCTTGCGGCTGAACGTCAGCACCAGGATGCGCTCGGGGTCGGCGCCGCGGGCGATCCGGGCGGCCACGGACTCCACGAGCGTGGTGGTCTTGCCGGTGCCGGGCCCGGCGAGGACGAGGAGGGGTCCGCTCCGGTGGTCAACCACGGCGCGCTGTGCCGCGTCAAGAGGAGGGGGGTCGATGGCAGCCGGCGGGGTACGGACCAGTCGGTAAGCGCCACGGCCCCCCTGTCGCACCGGGGGGTGCGACAGGCGTCCGGTGGAGGAAGAGGAGCTCACGTGGTTGGCCGGTCCTGGTGGTTGTACTGGTGGGCGGGCGGTCACGCGTGCGTGGCGGTGGCCGCGGGGTGAGGGGGACACGTGCCGCCGACGCTACGCCGCCGCGTCGGACGGAAGCAGGGCTTCCGCTTCTTCCCTCGCGGCGCTCGCGCCACGCGCGTCCCACACCACACGAACGTACGTCATGCCGCGGACGTCCCCCATGTCACCCGTACGAGCCACGGGCTCTCCCCGACGGCATCCGATGGCGGAAGCTGTCAGATGTGACCCTCCGCGCCCACCCCGCCGTCCCAGCGGGCCCGCCGCATGTCGAGTCGCGGCAGATGGCCCTCGGCGCTCCTGGCCGCCTCCTTCAGCGGCGTGCCCTCCGCGCGGTAGTGGGCGAGCGCGCCCAGCTCGTGCCCGGGCAGCAGCACTCCGTCGGCTCGTACGACCCGCCACCACGGGACGGCGCCGCCGTACAGGGACATCACCCGGCCGACCTGGCGCGGACCGCCCTCGTCGAGCCACTCGGCGACATCGCCGTACGTCATGACCCGCCCCGGCGGAATCCGCTCCGCGACCTGGAGGACCCGCTCGGCGTACTCCGGCAGCTCGTCCGCGTACTCCTCGCGGGTGTCCTCGGCAGGGCTCTGCTCGCTCATTCGTCCCATCCTGCCGCACCGCACCGACAGCGCGGCGCGGGCCGCGAAGTACGGCCCTCTCGCCCCCGGACGGCGCTTCCGGCAGACTGTGCGCCCGCGCATCCGCACCCTGATGCCCCCGTGTGCCGGCGGGGCATGCCACCATCGTGCGGGCGGTGACTGGTGATACGAGACCAAGAAGAGACCATGAAGCAGCAGGGCGTGCCCCCCGAGGGCGGGGCAGGCACCCCTGGCGCCGCCGCACGCCCCGACACCGCCGGCGAGACGGGCAGGAGCAGCGACGACGCACGACGCCAGGGCTCCGGTCGGCGTGCACACGACAGCACGGAAACCCGTGAGCACGACGGCGCGGAGAACGACGGCACACGCGCGCGTGAGGGCGACGACCACACGACCGAGGGGGCGCACGTCCTAAAGAACACGCCCCCCGGGCACGGCCCGGGCGCAGACGACGATCCGCACGCCGAGGCCGTGGAGGGTGACGAACCGCTGCTCCCCGCGCGCGTGCACCGCCCTTCCGACCTCATGCGGTGTCTGGTGGGCGTGCTCGCCATCGTCGTACTGCTCGCGATCGCCGCCTTCGCGCACGGCACCACCTCGGGTCTCGAACAGGACATCAACAAGGGCACCGGACAGGCCCCCGACCTGCTGATCAGGTTCGCGGGACTGGCCTCCAGCATCGCGATCCTGCTCGTCCCGGTCGCCTTCGCGATCGAACGGCTGATCAAACGGGACGGGCTGCGCATCGCCGACGGCGTCCTCGCGGCCGTCCTCGCCCACGGAGTGACCCTCGCGACCGATCTGTGGGTCGCGAGAGCCGCCCCTGACTCGATCCAGGAAGCGCTCACCCAGCCCTCACCGGGCGACATCCACGCCCTGACCGACCCCGTGCACGGCTATCTGGCACCCGTCATCGCCTACATGACGGCCGTCGGCATGTCCCGCAGGCCCCGATGGCGCGCGGTGCTGTGGATCGTGCTGCTGCTCGACGCGTTCTCGATGCTGGTCACGGGCTACACGACCCCGTTCTCGATCATCCTGACCGTGCTGATCGGCTGGACCATCGCCTACGGCACGCTGTACGCGGTCGGCTCCCCCAACGTCCGCCCCACGGGCCAGACCCTGATGGCGGGCCTCAGGCACGTCGGCTTCCACCCCGTCACCGCGGGCCGCGAAGAGGCCGTGGAGTCGGAGAACGGCGACCGGGGCCGGCGCTACTTCGTCACCCTGGAGGACGGCCCGCCGCTGGACGTCACGGTCGTGGACCGGGAGCAGCAGGCGCAGGGCTTCTTCTACCGCGCGTGGCGCAATCTCACCCTGCGCGGATTCGCCACCCGCTCCAGCCTCCAGTCGCTGCGCCAGGCGCTGGAGCAGGAGGCGCTGCTGGCGTACGCGGCGATCGCGGCCGGCGCCAACGCGCCCAAGCTGATCGCCACCTCCGAACTCGGCCCCGACGCCGTCATGCTCGTCTACGAGCACACCGGCGGGCGCATGCTGGACTCGCTGACCGGCGAGGAGATCACCGACGAACTGCTGCGCAACACCTGGCACCAGGTGCAGGCCCTGCAGTCGCGGCGCATCGCGCACCGCAGGCTCGCAGGTGACGCGATCTTGGTGGATCGTTCCGGCAAGGTGATCCTCACCGAGCTGCGCGGCGGCGAGATCGCGGCCGGCGAGCTGCTGCTGCGCATGGACGTGGCCCAGCTGGTCACGACGCTCGGGCTGCGGGTCGGCGCCGAGCGGGCGGTGGCCTCGGCGGTCGGCGTGCTCGGCCCCGACGCGGTCGCCGACTGTCTGCCGATGCTCCAGCCGATCGCGTTGACGCGCGCCACGCGCGCGACGCTGCGCCGGCTGGCCCGCGAGCGCGCCCAGCGTGAACGCGAAGCGGTCCTGGAGGCGTCCCGGCAGGCCAAGCAGGCCCGCCCGGAGGAGTCCTCGGAGCCGAGCGGACCGGCCCTGGAAAAGCCCGACAAGAAGGCCGTACGCGCCGAGCAGCGGGCGGAGCGGCGGGCCCTGGACGAAGCCCTCGAAGAGGCCCGTGAGGAGGATCTGCTCACCCAGATCCGGCACGAGGTGCTGCGGATCAGGCCGCAGGCCCCCGTGGAGCCAGCCCGGCTGGAGCGGGTGCGCCCACGCACGCTCATCAGCTTCATCGCGGGCGCGATCGGCGCCTACTACCTGCTGACGCAGCTCACCCATATCGAGTTCGGGACGCTGTTCGCGCAGGCCCAGTGGGGCTGGGTGCTCGCCGCGGTGGCGTTCTCCGCGCTCAGCTATGTCGCCGCCGCGATGGCGCTGCTGGGCTTCGTGCCGGAGCGGGTGCCGTTCCTGCGGACGGTGGCGGCGCAGGTCGCCGGGTCCTTCGTGAAGATCGTCGCGCCGGCCGCGGTCGGCGGTGTCGCCCTCAACACGCGCTTCCTGCAGCGCGCCGGCGTACGCGCGGGTCTCGCGGTGGCGAGCGTCGGCGCGTCGCAGCTGTTCGGGCTCGGCTGTCACATCCTGATGCTGTTGTCCTTCGGCTATCTGACCGGCACCGAGAAGACGCCGTCACTGTCGCCGTCCCGGACGGTCATCGCGGGTCTGCTGACGGTGGCGGTACTGGTGCTCGTGGTGACCTCGGTGCCGTTCCTGCGGAAATTCGTCGTCACGCGCGTGCGCTCGCTGTTCGCCGGTGTCGTACCGCGGATGCTCGATGTGCTGCAGCGGCCGCAGAAGCTCGTCACCGGCATCGGCGGCATGCTTTTGCTGACGGCCTGCTTCGTGATGTGCCTGGACGCCTCCGTCCGGGCGTTCGGCCACGGCACGACCTCGCTCAGCATCGCCAGCGTCGCCGTCGTCTTCCTCGCCGGCAACGCGCTCGGGTCGGCGGCGCCCACCCCGGGCGGCGTGGGCGCGGTGGAGGCGAGCCTCACCCTCGGCCTGATCGCCTTCGGTCTGCCCAAGGAGGTCGCCGCCCCGGCCGTGCTGCTCTACCGGCTGCTGACGCTCTGGCTGCCGGTGCTCCCGGGCTGGCTGGCCTTCAACCACCTCACGCGCAAGGGGGCCCTGTAGGCAGGCAGGGGCGTACCTCGTACGGCCCGCGCCCCGCGCGCACCGGCGTGCGCGCCCCCAGGATGGGGACATGGCGAATCCCTCCCGGCTGCGCGCCTCTGCCCTGGTCAGCTCCGCCGTGCTGCTGTCCGCCCTGCTGGCGGGATGCGGCGACGGCGCCAAGGACCGCGAGCCCGCGGCGCAGAAGCTGGACTGGAAGGACTGCCCGGCTCCATCCGCGGCTCAGGGCGGCGGCACCGCGCCCTCCCCGCTGCCGGGCGGCGCCGCATGGCAGTGCGCCACCATGAAGGCGCCCTTGGACTGGAGCAAGCCGAAGGGCGACACCATCGGCATCGCCCTGATCCGTGCCAGGGCCAGCGGCCCCGCGAGCGAGCGGATCGGCTCGCTCGTGTTCAACTTCGGCGGGCCCGGCGGCAGCGGTGTGAGCACGCTGCCCGCGTTCGGCGAGGACTACGCCGCCCTGCGCACCCGCTACGACCTGGTCAGCTTCGACCCGCGCGGGGTCGGCCGCAGCGCGCCGGTGAAGTGCGAGAGCGACGCACAGCTGGATGTGTACTTCCAGCAGGACGCGACCCCCGACGACAGCGCCGAGCGCACCGCGCTGGTGAACCGCACCAGGCAGTTCAACGGGGCCTGCGAGAAGAACTCCAAGACGGTGCTGCCGCACGTGGCCACCACGGACGCGGCCCGCGACATGGATCTGATGCGCCAGGTCCTCGGGGACGCCAAGCTGCACTACTTCGGCATCTCCTACGGCACCGAACTGGGCGGCGTGTACGCCCATCTGTTCCCCAGGAACGTCGGCCGGGCCGTGCTCGACGCCGTCGTCGACCCCACGCAGGATCCCGAACAGGGCGCGCTCGGCCAGGCCAAGGGCTTCCAGCTCGCGCTCGACAACTTCGCCCGGGACTGCACCTCGAAGACCACCGAGTGCCCGATCGGCGACACCGCGCAGGACGTCAAGAACCGCATCGCGAAACTGCTGGACGACCTGGAGAAGAAGCCGATCCCCGGCATCCCGCCGCGCCAGCTCACCCAGACCGCCGCGACCAACGGCATCGCACAGTCCTTGTACTCCAAGGAGTTCTGGGAGTACCTCACCGAGGGGCTGGAGGAGGCGTACCAGGGCGACGGCAAGATCCTGTTGCTGCTGTCCGACTCGCTGAACGGCCGGAGCGATGACGGCCAGTACAGCAACATCACCGCGGCGAACACCGCCATCAACTGCGCTGACCAGAAACCCCGGTACACCGCCGACGACGTCCAGCGGAAGCTGCCCGAATTCCGCGCCGCCTCCCCGCTGTTCGGGGACTACCTGGCCTGGGGCATGGTCAGCTGCACCGACTGGGCCGTGCCGGGTGCCGCCGACCACCCGGACGTCAGCGCCCCCGGCTCGGCGCCCATCCTGGTCGTCGGCAACACCGGTGACCCTGCCACCCCGTACGAGGGCGCACAGAAGATGGTCGAGGCGCTCGGCAAGGGCGTCGCCGTCGAGCTGACGTACAAGGGCCAGGGGCACGGTGCGTACGACAGCAAGGACAAGTGCGTGCAGAGCGCCGTGAACGACTATCTGCTGGAGGGCAAGGAGCCGAAGACCGGCACGGTCTGCTCCTGACTCAGCTCCAGCGCTGGGCCTTCAGGCCGCCGTCGAAGTTGGTGTAGAGCGTGTCCCGCTCCTGGCCGAGCGTGAGCTTGGTCGCGTTGTTCTGCAGGCGCCAGCCCGTGGAGTCCTTGAACTCGTTCCACTTCTGGTTGGCACCGCCGTTGCAGTGCAGCAGGTAGACCTTGCCGTCCTTGTTGCTGTCCAGGCAGTAGCCGTAGCTCGTCCGGAGCGTATAGGTGCCGTCGGACTGCTTTGTCTCGGTCCACTTGGAGGGCTTCGAACCGCAGTCGAACGCCGCCAGGGGGATGCCGTTCGCGTAGCCCAGGCACTTGCCGCTGAGCTTGTTCTTCCAGGTGACCGTGGAGGAGGCGGCGAACGACGTGCCTGCGCCCGCCAGGATCACCGCCGGAGCGAGGGCCGCTACCGCCAGCCCGCCGAGAACACGCTTCTTCATGGAACTCCCCGTCTCATCTGTCGCATTCGTGGCGCCGAGGGCCGCACGGAACCGCGAGGGTGGTCGCACCTCGCCGGTGGCCCGTCGGCTTGCGTGACCGTGGTCACACAATGGTCGCCATCTCAGCGCGCCGTTTTGCGCGCAAAGTTGACATCACGCTAACCGACACGATCATCACATTGCAACGTTCAACAAAAGAGACGGAAAAGGCTCACGGCCCTGACCGAGGTCAGGGCCGTGAGCCTGATACGTCGTACGGGTCGGCCGACGGGCCGGTCAGTAGACCGGCTTGTGCGGTTCGATCTGGTTGACCCAGCCGATGACGCCGCCGCCCACATGGACGGCGTCGGCGAAGCCCGCGGACTTCAGGACGGCCAGGACTTCCGCACTGCGGACACCCGTCTTGCAATGCAGGACGATCTTCTTGTCCTGCGGGAGGCCTTCCAGGGCGGCGCCCATGAGGAACTCGTTCTTCGGGATCAGCTTGGCGCCCGGGATGGAGACGATCTCGTACTCGTTCGGCTCGCGGACGTCGATGATCTCGATGTTCTCGCCCTCGTCGATCCACTCCTTGAGCTGCTTCGGAGTGATCGTCGAACCGAGGGCGGCCTCCTGGGCCTCCTCCGACACCACGCCGCAGAAGGCCTCGTAGTCGATGAGTTCGGTGACGGTCGGGTTCTCGCCGCAGACCGCGCAGTTCGGGTCCTTGCGGACCTTGACCTGGCGGTACTGCATCTCCAGGGCGTCGTAGATCATCAGCCGGCCGACCAGCGGCTCGCCGATGCCCGCGAGGAGCTTGATGGCCTCGTTGACCTGGATGGAACCGATGGACGCGCACAGCACGCCCAGCACGCCGCCCTCGGCGCAGGACGGGACCATGCCCGGCGGCGGGGGCTCCGGGTAGAGGCAGCGGTAGCAGGGGCCGTGCTCGGACCAGAAGACGGAGGCCTGGCCGTCGAAGCGGTAGATCGAACCCCATACGTACGGCTTGTTCAGCAGCACGCAGGCGTCGTTGACCAGGTAGCGGGTCGCGAAGTTGTCGGTGCCGTCGACGATCAGGTCGTACTGGCTGAAGATGTCCATCACGTTCTCGGCTTCGAGCCGCTCTTCGTGCAGGACCACGTTCACGTACGGGTTGATGCCCTTGACGCTGTCACGGGCGGACTCGGCCTTGGAGCGGCCGATGTCGGACTGGCTGTGGATGATCTGGCGCTGCAGGTTCGACTCGTCGACCTCGTCGAACTCCACGATGCCGAGGGTGCCCACGCCCGCGGCGGCCAGGTACATCAGCGCCGGCGAGCCCAGGCCGCCGGCGCCCACACAGAGCACCTTGGCGTTCTTCAGCCGCTTCTGCCCGTCCATCCCGACGTCGGGGATGATCAGGTGGCGGGAGTACCGGCGGACCTCGTCTACGGTGAGCTCAGCAGCTGGCTCGACCAGGGGTGGCAGCGACACGGGGACTCCGTTGGTCGGTCAATCACTACGGTTGTTCTTTCCGTAACACTGCCATGGCCTTCTTCATTCCGAGACACCTGTTCCGATACGCGAGACAATGTCGTCCCAGTAGCCGGGCATCGTCTCCCAGGGGTCGGCGTGGCCGCGGCGGTCGGTGTGGTCGGTGAAGTAGATCGTCGCCGCCCCCTGCCAGCGTGCGATGCGCAGCGCCTCCTCCAGATGGCCACGGGGCACGCTGTGCACGAAGTGGCAGAAGCGGTCCGGCGGACAGTCCGCGGTCCACTCGGCGACCTGGGACCAGCGGTAGGCGGACCAGGGGCCGGAGAAGGTCACCAGCTGGTCGGCGTGGTCCGCGTATCCGGGGTGCGGGTGGCTGCCGTGGCCGAGGACGATGTGGGCGCTGTCACTGACCTCCCGGAGCGTGGTGATCGCCCGGCGGACCTCGGGGAGCGCGGTGCGGTCGGTGGGGCAGCGGTCCAGCAGGAAGCCGTCCACCCGGTACCAGTCGAGGTGGCGGTGGGCGTCGGCGAGCAGGTCGCCGAAGGCCCGGGCGCCATGGGTGAGGTCCAGGTGGCCGAGGACCCGGACACCCGCGCCCCGCAGCCGGCCCGCGGCCTCCAGACAGTGCGGGTCCGGACGGGTGCCGGGGCCCGCGGCCACATCGAGGACCACCCAGTCCAGCGGGGTGCCGGGGCGGGCCAGCTCGGCCCACTGGGCGGGGGCGACGAGCGGGTGGGCGTACCCGGGGATGCCGAGGGCGGTGCGCAGTCCGGTGCCGGTGGTGCCCGCTGTGGTGCTGGTCAGATGCGGCATGCCGCCTCCATCCAGATGTCGGCCAGGGATTCTTCGAGGTTGATGCGGGGCCGCCAGCCGAGCCGGTCGCGCGCGGTGCGCACATCGGCCTGCTGCCAGCTGCCGCAGCCGTCCGGGTAGGGGTACGCCACCGGGCCCGCGTGGTCGGAGTCGGGGCGCGGGTGGCCGATGGCGCCGCGCAGCGGGCCGGGCGGGGCGTCCAGCTCGTGCAGGGCACCGCCGTACCCGGCCACGCGCGCGAGGACGGAGGCGGCGTCACGCAGCCGGACGGCGCGGCCGGAGCCGATGTTGATGACGCCCTGGGCGGCGGAGAGCGAGGCGGCGTGCACGGCGCGCGCGACGTCGCGTACGTCGACGAAGTCGCGCTGGACGCCGAGGCCGCCGAGTTTCAGTTCGCCGTCGCCGGACTGCATGGCCCGCCGCATGGCCTCGGCGAGCCGGCCGAGCGGAGAGCCGGCCGGGGTGCCGGGCCCGGCCGGTGAGAAGACGCGCAGCACGACGGCGTCCAGGCCGGAGCCGAGGACGAGTTCGGTCGCGGCGAGCTTGCTGACGCCGTACGGGCCGCCGGGCCGCGGTACGGCGTCCTCGGCGGTGGAGGAGCCGGGCTGGCTCGGCCCGTATTCGGCGCTGCACCCGATCTGCACCAGGCGGGCGCCGCAGCCACTGCGCCGCAGCGCCTCGCAGACGGTGGCGACGGCCACGGTGTTGTGCCGGGTGAGGTCGCGGGCACCGCCGCGGATGGCGCCGGCGCAGTTGATCACGACTCCCGGGTGCACCGCGTCGAGGAAGCGGGTGAGCGCGCCGGGGCTGCCGGTGGCGAGGTCGAAGCGGACGTCGGCGTCGTCGCCGCGGCCGAGCGCGGTCAGCTGGACGGCCGGGTCGGCGAGCAGACGGTCGGCGACGAAGCGGCCGATGTATCCGTTGGCTCCGATCAGCAGAACCCTCATCGGGCGGCTCCGGGGGTGTGGGCACGGGCGTGACCGGCGAGGCTGGTGTGACGGATGGGGCCGGTGTGGCAAGCGAGGCCGACGAGGCCGGTGACGTGACAGACGAGGCCGGTATCACGGACGGGGCCGGTGTGGCGGGCGAGGCCGGCGTGACAGGCGAGGCCGGTTACCTGACGGACGAGGCCGGTGTCACGGACGGGGCCGACCGGCACGGTGGCCGGGAAGGTTGCGCCCGGCCAGGAGGGGGCGGGGGGCCGGACGGGCACGGGGGGTCCGGAGGAGAGGCCGGGCGCGGCGGGCCAAGCGGCGGGCCAAGAGCAGGCGCTGGGCCTGACCGGCCCGGCAAGCCCGCAGGAAGCGCTGGGCCTGACCGGCCTGGCAAGCCCGGAGGAGGCGCTGGGCCGGAAGCATGCGGCGGGGCGGCGGGAGGGTGCGGTGGGTCCGCCCGCTCTGGCGGGGCCGGCGGATCCGGTGGTTCCCCGGACTCCGGCTCCGGCGGTCCCGGCGGCGCGTGCGCCCGCGGCTGCGGCGGCTGCGGCAGCTGCGGGCGCGCCGGTGGTTCCGGGGGGGCCGGACGCTCCGGGTCGGGAGGTGGTCATCTGGCGTTTCTCCTTCAAAGGTGGTGATGCGGCCGCCTCCGGCGGGGGTGCGGGCCGGTGCGGAAGGTTCATTCGGGGGCTCCCGTCGGCGCGTGTGCCGAGGCCTGGGTGAGGGTGCGGCCCGCGTGGATCAGCAGGACCAGCGCCGCGATACCGCAGGCGAGGGCCGGGACGGCCGCCTCACCCCAGGTGTTCACCAGCGTGCGCACCGGGGCCGCCAGGGCGGCACAGCCGGGCAGCCGCGCGGCGCACGGCAGGGCGACGGCCAGCGCCTCCGTGACCGCGGCGGCGCCGAGCAGCAGGGCCGGCGCGTGCCGGTGGTGGTGCACGGTGAGCAGCCGGCCGAGCAGCAGCAGGGCGCCCAGGGCGAGGGGCTGCGGGTACGCCACGGGTGCGTGCAGGACGGTGCCGCACGCCAGGAGCAGTGCGGTGAGCACGCCCAGGAAGAGGGCGAACGTGCCGAACAGCAACGGTTTGGCGGCGGCCGTGAAGTCGCCGAGGCCACGGCTGCCGACGAGCCTGCGGCGGGCGCCCGCGGTGAGCAGATGGGCGCACCAGGCGGCAGGGGCGCAGGCCAGCGTGAGGGCCAGGGCGGGCGCGGTGGCCGTGGGCCAGGGGCCGTCCGGGGCGCCGGTCGGCAGGGCGTCGGGGCCGCCCCTGACGAGGGCGTGCAGCAGGCCGTCGCCGAGGAGGGCGTAGCCGAGCAGCCAGAGGGTCCACGCACGCGTGGCGTTCGCCGAGCGCCACGCGTGTGTGCCGAGCGGTCCGGCGAGGGGACCACGGCGCAGTGCGGCGCGCGCGGCGAAGGCGACTGCGAGGACACCGACGAGCGCGACCAGGAGACGGGGGCGGCCGTGGGTGAGGCGCAGTCCGGCAACAGTGGCCGTGGCGAGGGCACCGGGCAGCAGGGTGAGCAGGATCCAGTCCGCGCGGACGCGCGGCACGGGCAGGGGTTCGGCCGGGGGGCCCGGCTCGCCGCCGCGCGGCACGCGCGCGTACAGCTCCTCGGCGAGCGAGAAGACATCGCGGTGGCGGAAGCGGGCGGCGGTCCGGTCGGTGACACCGTGCGCCTCCAGCCCGGCGGCGATCTCCAGCGGGTCCACGGCGCGTTCGCACAGTTCACGATGCCGGTGCAGCAGCGTCTTCACGGGGTCGGCGGCTCCCCGCCGGGGTACGGCGACACGCCGCTTGCCCGGCACCGGATCCCCTGGATCCCCGGTGCCGGAAGGCGAGCCGAACACCCGCGAGGCGCCCGCTCCCCCGTCCGCCACGACACCCACGGCGAGCGGTCCCCGGCCGTCCCGTTCTCCCGCGAGCCACTCCCCCGACCGCGCGTCCCAGGGCTCGGCCGCCCCGGGCATCCCGGGCCGGTCCGGCCCGCCCGGCGCACTCGACCCCCGTCCGATCGGCACGCCCGCAAAGCCCTCGTCAAAGCCCTCGTCGTCGGTGTCCTCGTCGACACGGTCGTCCTGAACGCTCATCACGCCCCCTCCGCAGCGGCCAGCGGTGTCGCGCGCACCGGTGGGGCCGCGGCCCAGCCGGGCAGGGTCCGGGGCAGCACACGGGCCGTGGGGCCGGTCCAGCCGCCCGGGACGTGGGACTCGGCGGGGGTGGCGAACGGCAGTGGTGCGCCGGCCTCGTCGAGGACGACCCGGCGGACCGGGCAGTGCGAGACGATCTGGAGGTAAATGCTGTGAAATGCCGCGATGTTCTGCTCGACGGTGAACAGTTCGAGCGCGCGGGCGCGCGCGGCGGCGCCGAGGCGCTCACGGCGCTCGGGGTCGCGCAGCAGCGTCACGCACGCCTCGGCGAGCGCCCGCGGATTGCGCGGGGGCACGACGAGTCCCGTGCCCCCGATGACCTCCACCACCGCGCCGACGTCCGTGGAGACCGTCGCCCGACCGCAGAACATGGCCTCGATCAGGCCGATCGGGAAACCCTCGATCACGCTGGACAGCACGACGACCGCACCGGCGGCGTACACGTCGGGCAGCGTGGGGGCCTCCGGGCCGCCGATCTCCTCGAAGGAGACCGGGTTGTCGCCGACGGCGTGCGCGCCCTCCGCCTCGTCCGGGAAGAGCTGTGCGGCAAGCGCCCGACAGTGGCCGAGGTAGTCCGCGCCCTCGGGCCCCGAGGGCGCGCCGACGATCCTCAGCCGCGCCTTGGGCTCCTCCTTGCGCACCTCGGCGAAGGCGTGCAGCAGTGAGATCAGGTCCTTGGCGGGTTCGACGCGCCCCACCCAGACCAGCGTGTCCGGATCGGCACGGTCCGGGGCCTCGCCGACCTCCGCGAAGCGGGCGGCGTCCATGCCCGGATAGACCGTGCGGATCCTCGCCCGGTGGGCGCCGCACCGTTCCTGCCAGCGCCGGGCGTGGGCGTTGCCGGGCGTGAGGATCTCCGCGCGCCGGTAGACCTCGGCGGCGAGCCGGCCCTGGAAGGCGCCGAGCAGCGCGCGCACGGCGGGGGCGGCGGTGTCGGGGCCGAGGGCCAGATAGTGCGAGCGGAGCTGTACGCCGTACTCGGTGACGAGCAGCGGTACATCGGAGAAGTGCCGGGCGAGCAGCCCGGGGAGGGCGGCGGAGCCCCCGGCGGCGGCGTGGCAGAGGTCGACCGCGCCGAGGCCGTCGTCGCCGTACCAGTCGAGCGAGAGGGGGCGCAGGGCGCGTTCGAGATGCGCGGTGACGGTGAGCAGCTCGGGCACGCGCGCCTCGCGCGCCGTGCGCAGCGCGCCGGGGGCGCGACAGGCGCGTTCGAGGGCGCGCACGGCGCTGTCCGAGCGCAGGGCGCCGACGAGTCCGCCCTGTTCACGGGCGAGATCGGCGAGTCCGTACAGCGCGCTGCCGAAACGGTCCGGCAGATCGGTGGCCGCATCCTCGGGGGCGGTGTCGATCCCGGTCCCGGCGCACATCGCCCCGACGAGTTCGCCGTAGCACTCGGCGAAGCGCCGGCGCGTGCGCCGCCCGTACGCCCGCCGGTCTCCCGCCGCGACCCTGCCGAGAAGGCCCTTCGGGCCGCCCCTTGCGATGGCGTCCTCGGATGTCCACAGCGGCGCCGTCCGCACCCGGGTGACCTGCGGTGGGAGCGGGACCCAGCCGTCGTCCTCCTGGCGTCGGCTGCGGCTGAGCGCGTAGATGTCGAACTCGTGCTGCCCGAGCCCGCGCACGAGCCGGTCGCACCAGAATCCGGCGTCACCGCTCACATACGGGTAGCCACCCTCCGTAAGCAGTCCGATGCGCACGTGTGCACCCCCGATCTCCCTTCTGGGGAGCCACCGTTGTCCAGGCGGCTCGCGGCGGGACGAACGTAAGGGGACAAGGCGGTGGCGCGACGGACGGTTGTCCATCGCGCCACCAAAAGGGGTGAACGGTCGTAACTTTCGCGTGCAGGTCGCGTTCGGCCGCGCTAGGGCTCCACAGGGCGATCGGCCGAGCACAAAACGTTACGCCACGGCCGGCTCCCGCCGGGCCGCGCGCCGCCGGGCGGCCAGCTCCGGATCGAGCGCGGGTACGGCGGCCAGGAGTTGCCTGGTGTACGGCTCGCGCGGGCTGTCGTACACCTCGTCCGCCGGTCCGTATTCGACGATCCGGCCCCGGCGCATCACCGCGACCCGGTCGCTGACCTGCCGTACGACGGCGAGGTCATGGGCGATGAAGACCAGCGCGAGACCGAGTTCCCGCTGGAGTTCGCCGAGCAGCTCGACCACCTGTGCCTGTGTGGTCACATCGAGCGCGGAGACCGGCTCGTCGCAGACGATCACACGGGGTTCGGCGGCGAGCGCGCGGGCGATGCCGATGCGCTGGCGCTGGCCGCCGCTGAACTCGTGCGGGTAGCGGTCGTAGTGCGCCCCTTCGAGCCCCACGCGCTCCAGCAGTTCCGTCACGCGCCCCCGGATGCGCTGCTCGTCCCGCTCCGTGCCACGCGCGCGGAGCGGGTCGGCGATGGACTCGCCCACGCTGCGGCGCGGGTTGAGGGAAGAGACGGGGTCCTGGAAGACCATCTGGACGGCCGGGTTCACGCCGGTGTGCGGGCGGCCCTCGTAGCGGATCGCGCCGGCGGTCGGCTCCAGCAGCCCGACCAGCATGCGGCCCAGCGTGGTCTTGCCGCTGCCGCTCTCACCGACGACGCCGAGGGTCTCGCCGCGGCGGACGGTCACCGAGACGTCGTCCACGGCCGCGAACGTCCGGCTGCCGCGCCCGAACTCGCGCCGCAGCCCGGTGGCCTCCAGCACGGCCTCGTCGGTGGCCCGGGAGCCGGTGCGCCGGGCGTCCACGCGCGGGACCGCGTCGAGCAGCTCGCGGGTGTACGGCTGCGCGGGCGCCGCGAGGACCCGGCCGACGGGACCGTGCTCGACAGCCGTGCCGTGCCGCATGACGAGGATGTCGTCCACGCTCTCGGCGGCGACGCCCACGTCGTGCGTGACGAGCAGCAGGCCCATGCCGGTCTCCTCGCGCAGCGTGTGCAGCAGATCGAGGATCTGTGCCTGGACGGTGACGTCGAGGGCGGTGGTCGGCTCGTCGGCGATCAGCAGGTCCGGCTCACAGGCGAGCGCCATGGCGATCAGGGCGCGCTGGCGCATGCCGCCGCTGAACTCGTGCGGCCGGGACCGGGAGCGCCGTACGGCGTCCGGGATTCCCACGCGCTCCAGCACCTCGACGGCACGCGCGCGTGCGGTACGGCGTGACACGCGCGTGTGCACGCGGTGGACCTCGGCGATCTGGTCGCCGATCGCGTAGTACGGGTCCAGCGAGGACAGCGGGTCCTGGAAGACCATGGCGGCCTTCGCCCCGCGCAGCCGCCGCAACTCCTCGTCCGGGGCGGCCTGTACGTCCGTGCCGGCCACCCGCACCGAGCCGCTGACCCGGGCCCCCGTGCCCCGGTGCAGGCCCAGCAGGGCGCCCGCGACGGTGGACTTGCCGGAGCCGGACTCGCCGACGAGGGCCAGCGCGGCGCCCTCCGCCAGGCTGAAGGAGAGTCCGTCCACGGCCCGCAGGGAGCCGAACTCGACCGTCAGGCCGGTGACTTCGACCAGGCTCATGCGAGCACCACCCGTCGGTCGGCCACCGCGTACAGGACGTCCGCGACGGCGTTGGCGAGGACCACGAAGAAGCCGACGACCAGGACCATGCCGACGACCACCGGCAGATCGACGACCTTCACCGCGTGCACGAGCTCCTGGCCGACGCCGGGCAGGCCGAACAGGGTCTCGGTGAGCACGGCACCGCCGACGGCCGAGCCGAAGGTGACGGCGTTGAGCGCGATGACGGACGCGGTCGCACCGCGCAGCGCGTGCCGGGCGATGATCGCGCGCTCTCCGACGCCGTACGCGCGGAAGGTGCGGATGTGGTCGTCGGCGAGGGTCTCCAGCATCGACGCCCGGGTCAGCCGGGCGAAGTTGGCCGACTCGATGAGGGCGAGGGAGAGCCAGGGCAGCAGCAGGTTCCACGCCCACTGTTCGGGGTCGTCGGTGAAGTTCACGTACTCCGGGAAGGGCAGCAGCTGCAGTTCGCCGCAGACGACGATCATCAGGACCAGGCCGATGACGAAGACGGGCGTGGCGACACCGGCCAGGGTGAGCGCGGTCAGGGCGCGCTCACTGAAGCGGCCGCGCCGCCAGGCGGAGAGCACGCCGGTGCCGACGCCGAGCAGCAGCCAGATCACCATCGCGCCGAGGACCAGCGAGAAGCTCACCGGCAGCCGGGTCAGGATGATGCCGGTGACCTGCTGGTCGGTCTGGTACGACTGGCCGAGGCAGGGCGCCGAGCAGTGCTCCACGGATGTACCGGTGGAGAAGTCCTGGCCCACGAAGAGTCCCTGCAGGAAGTGCCAGTAGCGCACGTACAGCGGGTCGTCGAGGTGGAGTTGCTGGGCCACCTGGTGGACCTGGACCGGGGAGCAGCGCGGGCCGCAGGTGATCTGGGCGACGTTGCCGGGGGTGACGTAGAAGACGACGTAGATGATCACCGAGAGCGCGAACAGGGTGACCACGGCACCGATGACACGGCGCAGGACGAAGCCGGTGAGGGCGTTCATGCCCGGTCCTCCTTCTTCGCTCCGAAGGCGCCCGCCGTCTCCGCACGGGCCTCGCGTTTGCGGCCGGTGCCGATGCGCAGGCGGGAGGCCGCGCGCGGGTCGAGGGCGACACGGACGCCGTCACCGAGGACGGTCAGCGCGAACACCGTCACGAACAGGGCCGCGGCGGGCAGCAGCAGATACTGCGGGGCCGCCTGGTACCAGACGTCGGCGGAGGTGAGCATCTGCCCCCAGGACGGCGTCGGCGGCTTCACCCCGACACCGAGGAAGGACAGGGCCGCCTCGGCGCTGATGTTCGTCGGGATCAGCAGCGCCGCGTAGGTGATGACGGGCGCGGCGAGTCCGGGCAGCAGCTCGCGTACGGCGGTGCGCCAGGTGCTCCAGCCGCTGAGCCGGGACGCGGCGACATAGTCGAGGTTCTTCAGGGTGAGGGTCTGGGCGCGCACCATCTTCGCCGTCGTGCTCCAGCCGGAGACGAGGGAGATGATCAGCGCGACGAGAACGGGCCGCGGGAAGCCGTCGGGCACGATGGCCAGCAGCGCGAGCGCCATGACCATCAGCGGCATCGAGACGAAGATGTCGGTGATCCGGCTCAGGACCAGGTCCGCCCAGCGGCTGCCCAGTCCGGACGCCACGCCCATGGCGACACCGAGGACCACCTGGACCACCGTGGCGGCCAGGGCGACCCCCAGCGACACGCGCGCCCCGTAGACGAGCCGGGCGAACATGTCGCGTCCGGTCTGCGGTTCGACGCCCAGCCAGTGGTCGGCGCCGATGCCGCCGAAGGAGCCGGTGGGCACGCCGCCGCGCGCGGAGTCGATCAGGGCCGGGTGGTAGGTGGTGGGGTCCTGGCCCTCCAGCCCGGTGAGCAGCGGCGCGGCGAGCGCGATCAGGACGAGCAGCGCGACGACGGCCGCGGCGACCAGGGCGGCGCGCTGCGCACGCAGCCGCCGCCAGAACTGACGTGCCCCCGAGGCCGCCGGGGCGGCGGTGTCCGCCCCGGCGGCCTCGACGGCGACAAGTGCCTCGCTCACGGCGTCACTTCACCGCGACCTGGGAGATGTCCAGCACGCCGGTCCAGTCGCTGATGACGATGTTCCTGACGTCCGAGCCGTACAGGCGCTTGTAGACCGGGTGGAACAGCGGCACGACGAGGGCCTGCTCGCCGATCTTCTGGTCCAGTGCGCCCCATCGCTTGGCGGCCGCGTCAAGGTCGGTCAACTTGTTGATCGCGTCAATCTCGTCATTGACCGACTTGTCATTGAGCAGGCCCGTGTTGAAGTTCGCGCCGTCCTTGACGATCTGCCGGCCGTCGAAGATGGGGGCGAGGAAGGGACCGCCGGAGGGCCAGTCGGCGCCCCAGTGGGCGAGGAAGAAGCCGGGCTCGGTCTTCACGCTGTGGATCGTGTCCCGGTAGTCGTTGTCCTCCAGACCCTGGAGCTTGACGGTGATGCCGGCCTTCTTGAGCGCGTCCTGGACGGCGGTCGCGATCTCCGGGCTGGTCTCGAAGTCCTTGGCGTTGGAATGGGTCAGCGTCACGCTGAGACCGTTCTTGTGACCGGCCTCGGCGAGCAGCTGCCTGGCTTTGGCCGCGTTGCCGGAGGCACCGGCCGGGAACGGGTCGTACGGCGTGTGGCCGAAGGACTTCTGGTCGGGCAGGAAGGTGGTGGCGGGCTCGGCGAGCGCGCTGCCGCCGGCCGCGTTGACCACCGAGGACCGGTCGACGGCGTACGCGATCGCCTGCCGCACCTTCGGGTTGTCGAAGGGCTTCACGGTCGGGTTGAACGCGATGTAGTTCGTGTAGCCGAAGTGGCCGGTGCCCACACGCGCGGCGAGTTCCTTGTCGCCGCTGACCTTGGCGAGTTCGGCCGGGCCGAGGTTGGTGTCCGTGGTGACCGCGGCCGCGTCCGCACCCTGGGACGCGGACAGCCGCTGGTTGATCACGGAGGAGTCGAGGCCGGAACGGACGTCGATGGTGTCCGGGTAGGCCTTGCGCTCGGCGTCGGTGGCCGCCGACCAGTACGTGTTGCGCGCGAGGAGCATGTGCTCGCCGTCGTTCTCGTTCTTGACGACCTTGTACGGGCCGGAGGAGACCGGGTGCTCCTCGTACTTGGTGCCGTTGTCCTTGCCCTTCGGCACCGGCGCGAACTGCGTCTGCGTGGCGAGGAACGGGAACTCGCCCTCGGGCTTGTCCAGATGGAAGACGATGGTCCGGGAGTCCGGCGTCTCGATCGCCGAGAGGCCCTTCTTGTCCTTGTACGGCCCCTGGTAGTCGGCCGCGCCGGCCAGCCAGTCACGCAGATACGGCGCGCCGCCGGACAGCTCGGGGGCGAAGGAGCGCTCGATGCCGTACTTGATGTCGGCCGAGGTGATCGGCGTGCCGTCCTCGTACTTGAGGCCCTTCTTCAGGGTGTACGTCCATACGGTCGCGTCCTTGTTGGGGCGCCCGGTGTCGGTGGCGAGGTCGGGGACGACCTTGGAACCGGCCGCGCCGTTCTCGCGGTTGCGCGTGGTGAGGGTGCGGAAGACCAGCGAAGGGACGTTTCCGCCGCCGGAGGTGTAGAGGCGGGCGGGGTCGAAGTCGGTCTGCGGCTGGGAGTTGAGCACCGTCAGGGTGCCGCCCTTGTGGGGCGTGGAGTCGCCACCGGAGCCCTTGGCATCGTTGTCCTTCGGGCCGCAGGCGGCGGCGCCCGCTGCCACGACCAGGCTGACGGATGCCGCGGCCACGCGGCGCGCTATGACGGACGGTTGACGCATCGGAATGACGACCTCTCGGGGGACTGATCGAGGAATTCTCGAAGAGTGAGACATGTGGACGAGGAGTGAGACGGCTGTGGACAGACGTCGGCCCCGGCGTCGGGTCGTCGAAAAGCCCGTGACGCAGGTCACGGAGGCGAAGAAAAAGAAAGAGTCGCGACGCGGACGCCGGGGAGGCGGCGTCAGCGACAGTCGATGTCGGCCACGCAGAGTGCGGTCACACCGATGAGCGCCAGCTCGATGGCTGCGCTCTCATGGACGGCGTGACGGGACCACATGCGCAGAAATATGAACGAACTTGCGGCTCATGTCAATGTGACGCAAGCGGTGCCTGTCAACTCCCGGGATAGGGCCAGGGGTTGGGCAGACAGTGGATTCCGTCATGGTCGAGGAACTTGGTCTGCTGCTGCATGACGGGAGCGAGTTCGCCGTTCTTCTGGCAGCTCACATGGCCGTGTCCGAGCCGGTGACCGACCTCATGATTGATCAACATCTGCCGGTAGGGGTAGATCTTGTCCCCATATGTCTTGCTGCCCTGTGCCCACCTGTATGCATTGATCATCACTCGTTCGGTGGAGGCTGAGTCGCAGGAGACGTTGTCCTCCGTGGTGTCCAGCCCGGACTTGGCGCACCACTTGGCGGTCGTACCGGGGCTCGCCAGCGTGATCACGAAGTCGGGTTTGCCGGAGGAGATCCGCTCGAAGGTACGGGCACCGCCGTGGGCCCAACTGCGCCGGTCGTTCAGGGTCTTCTGCACGGCATCGGCGAACAGCGCGCCGTCCAGCCCCATGCCCTGCTCGATGTCCACGCGGTAGGTGTACTTCCGCCCGGTGCCGGGCGCCTTGGCGAAACCGGGTACGGCCTCGAACTTCCCCGAGCCCTTCAGCGTGGCGCTGAGCGGGTACGTCCGGCCCATCTTCTGCTCGTACGACAGCGCGACCGTGCCGGCCGCGGCGGACGGGGCCTGGCCGCCCGGGGTGTGCGCGTCACCGGCCTGGTCGGGCGCGGACCGCGACTGCGTACCGCTGCCGTCCTGCGACTCGGCCACCTGCCCGGCGACGACCACCGCGAGCACGGTGGTGACGGCCGCCGCCGCGATACCGGTGAAGGCCCGCCCCTTGCCGCCGGAACGCTGCGCGGGCAGGCCGACGGCACGCTGTGCGGCCGGGGCGGAGGGAGGCGCGTCGTCGCCGTCCGTCTCCGGCGCGTCGGCCGGGTGCTCCTCGGTGGGGCGAGGTTCCGGGGCGCGGGGCGCGAAGACGTCGATGTCGTCATCGACGCCGGCTGTGCCGCCGCGTGCGTCGGTGAAGGCGTCGAGGTAGTCCTGCCGGGGCCCGGCTCCGGGACCCGTACCCGGCCCCGCGGGCCGCTGCCGCGGAAGCGCGACACCCGGCCCTGCCGCCCCCGCGAACTCACCCCAGCCACCACCGGCTTCCCACTGCTCGGGGTGCCCGCCACGCGCGGAAACCCCCTCATGCAGGCGGGGCACACCGCGCGCGGGCGTGGCGTCGGCAAACCTCGCAACACCGTGCGCGGGCGTGCCGTCGGGGAAACGGGGCACACCATGAGCCGGAGTGCCCCCAGGGAACCCCGGGACGCCATCAGCGGGAGTGCCGTCAGGAAACCTCTGGACGCCGTGCGCCGGAGTGCCGTCGGGCAGACGGGGCACGCCGCGCGCCGGAGTACCGTCCGGGAAACGCGCCACCCCGTGAGCCGGAGTGCCGTCGGGGAAACGCGGCACACCATGAGCCGGAGTGCCGTCAGGAAACCCCGGGACGCCGTGCGCTGGAGTGCCGTCGGGCAGACGGGGCACACCGCGCGCCGGAGTACCGTCCGGGAAACGCGCCACCCCGTGAGCCGGAGTGCCCCCGGGGAACCCCGGGACGCCATCAGCGGGAGTGCCGTCAGGAAACCCCGGCACACCAGGGGCCGGCATGGCGCCCATCGGCGCCTGTCGCTGCCCCGGCAGCAGCGGCGGCTGTCCGCCGCGCCCGCCAGCCGCACCGGGCGGCGGCACGGCGGCCCCCGGAGCACCCGGCGGACCCGTCACGCCCCCACGCCCCGGAGCGCCCGCCGGGCCAGGCATGCCTCCGCGTCCCGGAGCGCCCGCCGGGCCAGGCATGCCTCCGCGTCCCGGAGCACCGATCGGGCCCGGCACCCCGTCACGACCCGGCACCCCGTCACGCCACGGAGCGCCCACCGAACCCGGCGCACCCCCGCGCCCCGCAGCGCCCGGTGCCCCCGGGATGCGCCGGTCGTCGGCCGAGCGGGTGTCCCGCTGGCGTGGCGCGCGTTTGGCGGATATGTCCGCGGTGTCGTCCTTGGGGGCCGGACCGCGGCGGCTGTGGCGTCCCACGCGGGCCTCAGCTCCCCGGGCCCGGGACGGTGACGTCGGTGACGTCAGCGTCGGTGTCTGCGTCCGGGCCCGGCGCCCCGGCGTCCGCGAGGAGTTCACGGAACGCCGTAGCGACCACCTCGGGGTACTCCATCATCGCCACGTGCCCGGCATCCGGCAGGGACAGCAGGCGGGAGTCCCGGAAGGCGCGGGCCGCGCGGGAGGCCATGCGGTAGCCGACGAGCTGGTCGCGGCCGCCGTACACGAGCAGGGTCGGCGCGAGCACGCGCTCGGCCTGGCGCCACAGCCCGTGCTGTCCGCCGAGCGTGTAGGCGTCGACGATCCCGCGCGCGGAGCGGGCCATCGCGTCCCAGAAGTACGGCAGCTGCAGCCGCCGCTCCAGTTCCTCGACGGCGTCCTGGAAGGCCTCGGGCGACACGCGCGAGGGGTCGCCGTAGCAGAGCGCCATCACGCCGCGCACCCGCTGCTCGGCCGTCCACTCCTTGGTGAGCCGGGTGAACAGGGCGGCGACCCCGGGCACGCCGAGCAGCGCGGTCGGCGCCGCGGTGCGCTGGATGCGCAGCTCCGGCAGGGCGGGGGACACCAGCGTGAGCGTACGGACGAGGTCGGGTCGTACGGCGGCCACGCGCGTGGTGACCGCGCCGCCGAGCGAGTTGCCGAACAGATGGACCGGGCCGCGGCCGACCGCGTCGAGATAGCGGATCACCGCGCGCGCGTGCCCGTTGACGGAGTAGTTCCCGTCGTCCGGCGGCGGGGAGTCGCCGAAGCCCGGCAGATCGACCGCCTCGCTGTCCACGACACCGTCCAGCTCGGCCATGAGGGTCGACCAGTTCTGCGAGGAACCGCCGAGCCCGTGGACGTACAGCGCGCGCGGCAGGCCCTGCCGCGCGGGGCCGCGGGAACGGATCGCCAGGGTGGCTCCGGGCAGCCCCACGGACCGCAGCCGCTCGCCCTCACCGACCCGGACGGGCGCCGCCCCGGGAAGCACACTGGCGGCCGGCACGGACGGCGACTCGGTCGAAGACATGCGGCAATGTTACGAGGTGATCACGCCGAGGTTCGTGTGTCGGCCGTCACAGAATGCATCGAGAGTGACGGGGGACCCGGACAGTCGGGAGCGGATCGTACCCGACCGGCCGACAACGCCGAGACCGGTGGACAACGGTGAACACCGGCGGACAACGGAAACGAACGGACGAGACGGCATGGCGTCCGGATCAGGTCTCTCCTAGGCTCATACCGAGGGCACCCGCAGTGGCCCCTGCTGCTTCCGGGGACGTTCGTAGGAAGGGAGCCCACCATGGCCTATGACCCCACAGAGCCCGACGCGACCGAGGAGCCGGAGGTCGATCCGGCCGAGATCGACGTCGAGGCCCCCGAGGTGGACGCCGCGGAGCAGCACACCGACATCACGCCGGACCACGACGACCCGCTGACGGACGTGGACCCGGACCGGGCGAACGTGGCAGATCTGGTCGAACAGGCACGCGTGGTCTCGCTCGACGAGGACGACTACCGCTGACCTCGGGGCGGCCCCGCGGCCGCGCAACAGTCCGCGGCCGCTTTCGCCGCCGTCCGGTACGTGAAATTCTGCGCTCGCACCGCGCACACCACGGTTACCGAAAAGTACGATGGCCGCGCGGCCGACACCGCGAAATGGACGACTTTGGGAGGCGGCGTGACAGCCATCGAGCAAACTGAGGCGGCACGCCCGCGTGGCACCCGTCTGCCACGCCGCGCCCGACGGAACCAGCTGCTGGGCGCCGCCCAGGAGGTTTTCGTCGCGCAGGGTTATCACGCGGCGGCGATGGACGACATCGCCGAGCGGGCCGGCGTGAGCAAGCCGGTGCTCTACCAGCACTTCCCCGGCAAGCTCGACCTGTACCTCGCCCTGCTGGACCAGCACTGCGAGGCGCTGATCCAGTCCGTGCGCGGCGCGCTGGCATCCACGACCGACAACAAGCAGCGCGTCCGCGCCACCATGGACGCCTACTTCGCGTACGTCGAGGACGACGGCGGCGCCTTCCGGCTGGTCTTCGAGTCGGACCTGACGAACGAGCCCGCGGTCCGCGAGCGCGTCGACAAGGTCACGAACGAGTGCGCCGAGGCGATCTGCGAGGTCATCGCCGAAGACACGGGTCTGTCGCGGGCGGAGTCGATGCTGCTCGCCTCCGGCCTCGGCGGTCTCGCCCAGGTGGTGGCCCGCTCCTGGCTGCACAGCGACCGCAGCGTGCCGCGCGACCAGGCGGTGCAACTGCTGGCCTCACTGGCCTGGCGGGGCATCGCCGGCTTCCCGCTGCACGGCAGCGAGCACCACTGACGGCGAACCGACGACACACCACCGACGGCACCCCGCCGACGGCGTTTGTTCCCGCCCGCTGTTCGCTGACGGCGTTCCGGCCCGCAGCGTGTACGTCGCCTCACCGGACTAATGTGTGCTGCGTACGGCGCGGCAGATCGCGCACATCAGTGACCGTCGGAGGGACAAAGCCGTGGAGGTCAAGATCGGCGTGCAGCACGCGCCCCGCGAGATCGTTCTGGAGAGCGATCAGAGCGTCGAGGAGGTCGAGCGCCTGGTGTCCGAGGCGCTGTCCGGCAAGACGCAGCTGCTGAGCCTCCAGGACGAGAAGGGCCGCAAGGTCCTGGTGCCGACGGACCGCCTGGCGTACGTGGAGATCGGCGAGCCGACCGTGCGCAAGGTGGGATTCGGCGCGCTGTAGCCGGCCTCGCGAGAAGGGCCCGGCGGCACCTGGCCGCCGGGCCCTTCTGTGTGGACGTGCACACAGATGGCGCACAACTCATGCACAGCGGAGGATTGCAGTCCGCAGGTCACGGGTATGACGGGCTACGACCGTCAAGGGCAGCGTGCCGTGGGAGGGACCTCGAGATGATCCTGGAAGCGCTCGGATCCGCTGTGCTCGGTCTCGTCCTCGCCTGGGCGGCCGCATACCGCCTGTCCCACCGGCTGCCGGCCCGTCCGCTGGTGTACTCGACGGGTGTCGCCGGCGCCCTCTTCGGCGACTTCGTCACCCACACCGCCCTCGGCCCCGGCACCTCCTGGCCGAGCCTGCTGGGCGCCGCGATCATCTCCGCGGCCTCCCTGTCCCTGCTCCTGCGCCCGTCACCCCGCCTGCGCCGATCAGCCACGGCGTAGGGACGGCACCTTCGCAGCCGACACAAGGGTCAACACCCCCAGGGGCGCGGGGAACTGCACCGCCAGGGGCGCGGGGAACTGCGCGACCGGCCCGAACGGACCCGCAGCCGCACAACTCACCGCACCCACCCCCACCGAGCGCCCCCGCTCTCAGGCCGCCAGGCCCAGCGCAGCCATCCGCTTCGTGTGCGCCTCAGTGATCCGCGAGAACATCCGCCCGACCTCCGCGAGATCGAACCCGTCGGCCACGCCGCCCACGAGCATCGTCGACAGCGCGTCCCTGTCGGCGACAACCCGCTGGGACTGCGACAGCGCCTCGCCCATCAGCCGCCGCGCCCACAGCGCCAGCCGGCCGCCCACGCGCGGGTCGGCGTCGATGGCGGCCCGCACCTTCTCCACCGCGAACTCGGCGTGCCCGGTGTCGTCGAGAACGGCCAGAACCAGTTCCCGGGTGTCGGAGTCGAGCCGGGCCGCGACCTCCCGGTAGAAGTCGCTCGCGATCGAGTCGCCGACGTACGCCTTGACCAGGCCCTCCAGCCAGTCCGAGGGCGCGGTCTGCTTGTGGAAGCCGTCGAGCGCGGCGACGAACGGGTCCATCGCGGCCGTCGGCTCCTCGCCGATCTCGGTCAGCCGGTCCCGCAGCCGCTCGAAGTGATGGAACTCCGCCGAGGCCATCTTCGCCAGCTCCGCCTTGTCCCCGAGGGTCGGCGCCAGCTTCGCGTCCTCCGCGAGCCGCTCGAACGCCGCCAGTTCCCCGTACGCGAGCGCGCCGAGCAGATCCACGACCGCGGCGCGGTACTGCGGCTCGGCGGAGGCCTGCGCCCAGTCCTGGGCGGCGACGCCCGTGGGTGCTGCGGAGTCGTTCTCAGCCTTGTCAGAGCTAGTCATGAGGCGCACAATAGCCCGCTTGCGCGACCTCGGAAGGTCCTGGTGGATCAGTGTGACCACCATGACGTGACCAAATCGGCCATCGCATGTGCGCGATTCCGGGGTATGGTGGTAATGCGCCTGCCAGAGTGCATCGACACTGTTCGACGTCTCCCGACAGGGCGCATGTATGAGGATGCCCGGTCGTTGGCCCGATCGGCTCCGACCCGACAGCCCTCCCTGGCCGTACGGCGATGACCGTACGACGACAGGAGGGACCCTCAGCGGTACGAGCGCTAGAGCGTCGGCAGAGGTCCCGTGTCTTACGGCTTGCCCGAGTGGTTCGCCCGTACGGCAGCCGACGTCCCCGGCACGGTCAGTCATGACCCCCGCGCTCGCCTCGCACCGCGCACACAGAAGAGGCATGACCCTGACTACCACGTTTCGAGAACTCGGAATCCTTCCCGAGACCGCCGAGGCCCTGGAAGCCGTCGGCATCATCACTCCCTTCCCCATCCAGGAGATGACGCTCCCCGTCGCCCTGTCCGGCACGGATGTCATCGGCCAGGCGAAGACCGGCACCGGCAAGACGCTGGGCTTCGGTCTCCCGCTCCTTGAGCGCGTCACCGTCCCCGCCGACGTGGAGGCCGGCCGTGCCGCCCCCGAGGCCCTCACGGACGCCCCGCAGGCCCTCGTCGTCGTCCCCACACGCGAGCTGTGCACCCAGGTCACCAACGACCTGCTGACGGCCGGCAAGGTCCGTAACGTACGCGTGACGGCGATCTACGGCGGCCGGGCCTACGAGCCGCAGGTGGAGGCCCTGAAGAAGGGCGTCGACGTGGTCGTCGGCACCCCGGGCCGGCTGCTGGACCTCGCGGGCCAGAAGAAGCTGAACCTGAAGCACGTCAAGTGCCTGGTCCTCGACGAGGCCGACGAGATGCTCGACCTGGGCTTCCTGCCCGATGTCGAGAAGATCATCGACATGCTGCCGGTCAAGCGCCAGACCATGCTGTTCTCGGCGACCATGCCGGGCGCGGTCATCGGCCTCGCGCGCCGCTACATGTCCCGGCCCACCCACATCCGCGCCACCGCGCCGGACGACGAGGGCGCGACGGTCGCGAACATCAAGCAGTTCGTGTACCGCGGTCACTCCATGGACAAGCCGGAGATGGTCGCCCGCATCCTGCAGGCCGACGGCCGCGGGCTCGCGATGATCTTCTGCCGCACCAAGCGCACGGCCGCCGACATCGCCGAGCAGCTGCAGCGCCGCGGTTTCGCCTCCGGCGCGGTCCACGGCGACCTCGGCCAGGGCGCCCGTGAGCAGGCGCTGCGCGCGTTCCGCAACGGCAAGGTCGACGTCCTGGTCTGCACCGACGTGGCCGCGCGCGGTATCGACGTCGAGGGTGTGACCCACGTCGTCAACTACCAGTCCCCCGAGGACGAGAAGACGTATCTGCACCGCATCGGCCGTACGGGCCGCGCGGGCGCGAAGGGTACGGCGATCACGTTCGTCGACTGGGACGACATCCCGCGCTGGCAGCTGATCAACAAGGCGCTGGAGCTGGACTTCAACGACCCGGTGGAGACGTACTCCACCTCCCCGCACCTGTTCTCCGACCTCGGCATCCCCGCCGGCACGAAGGGCATCCTGCCGCGCTCGGAGCGGACCCGGGCGGGCCTTGCGGCGGAGGAGCTGGAGGACCTCGGCGAGACCGGCGGGCGTGGCGCTCGCGGCCGGGGCCGCGGTGACCGCGGCGGCCGTGGCGAGTCCGCTGCCGCCCCGGCCGAGCGCGAGCGTCCGTCCCGTACGCCGCGCCGCCGTCGCCGCACGCGCGGTGGCTCTCCGCTGGAGGCCACCACCGACGCCCCGGTCGCTACGACCGCCCCGGCGCCGGCCGCCGAGTCCGGCCTGGCGGAGGAGTCCCCCGCGGCACCCCGCGCCCTGCGCCGCCGTCGGCGTACGCGCGGCGGAGCGTCGGCGGAGCCGGTGCCCGTCACCGCCGAGGCCAGCGAGGCCGCCGTCGAGACGGTGGACACGGTGGAGGCCCCGGCCGCGCCGGACACCCTGGAGAAGCCGCGCCGCCGCCGCACCCGCAAGTCGGCGGAGCCGACGGCGCCGGTCGTCGAGACCGTGGCCGAGACGGCCGTGACGCCGGTGGAGACCGTGCCGGTGGCGGAGGCCGTGACCGCGGAAGCGCCGGAGGCCAAGCCGCGCCGCCGCACCCGCAAGACGGCCGCGTCCGCCGCGGAGACGGCCGTCGAGACGGCCGAGACCGCCGAGACCGTGGCTGAGCCCGCCCCGGCGACCAAGCCGCGCCGCACGCGCAAGGCAACGGCAGCCGCCGAGGCCGCCGTGGACACGGCCGAGGCCACGGAGGCCAAGCCGCGTCGCACCCGCAAGGCCGCTGCCGCCACGGAGCCCGCCGAGACCCCCGAAGCCGAGGCCAAGCCCCGCCGCACCCGCAAGACGGCCGCCGCTGCCGAAGCCGCCGCGGACACCGCCGAAGGCACGGAGGCCAAGCCGCGCCGCACCCGCAAGGCCGCAGCCGCTGCCCCGGAGGCGACGGAAACCCCCGAGGCCGAGGCCAAGCCGCGCCGCACCCGCAAGGCCGCTGCCGCCACGGAGCCCGCCGAGACCCCCGAGGCCGAGGCCAAGCCCCGCCGCACCCGCAAGACGGCCGCCGCTGCCGAAGCCGCCGCGGACACCGCCGAAGGCACGGAGGCCAAGCCGCGCCGCACCCGCAAGGCCGCAGCAACCGCCGAGGCGGCCCCCGAAGCCGAGGCCAAGCCCCGCCGCACCCGGAAGACGGCCGCCGCCGTCGCCGACGCGGACGGTGCCGCCGAGGTGGCCGCGCCCAAGGTGCGGCGGACCCGCAAGGCCGTCGCCGAAGCGGCCGGTGCCGGGATTCCGGCGCAGGCCACCGAGGAGCCGGAGGCCAAGCCGCGTCGCCGTGCCCGCAAGGCCGCGGCGGCCGTCGAGGTCACCGAAGGCTGATCCGGCACCCCGCGTCACGAACGGCCCGGCCCACTCCCTGTGGGCCGGGCCGTCGCACGTCCGGCACGCCGGCGTCCCACGCCCCCAGCCCCGCAGGCCGCCCCGGCGCGGTGCTACCCCCTGCCTCCTCCCAGGTGTTCGTGGCCGCCCGATAGCCTCTCCCCATGAGCAGGCCCTCCACCTTTGTCCCGCCGCCCGGTGCCCGTGCGTACGCGCTGCGGACCACGCGCGGCGAGTTCGCCGTCGTCGACGCTCCCGTGGCCGACGGTGTCGAGCCCCGGGGTGTCGCGCTGTTGCTGCCGGGGTTCACCGGGAGCAAGGAGGACTTCAATCCGCTGCATGTGCCGCTCGCGCGGCGCGGATACCGGACCGTGGCCGTCGACGGGCGCGGCCAGTACGAGTCGGACGGACCCGAGACCGATGAATCCGCTTACGCACAGCGGGAGTTGGCGCGGGACGTGGTGGCACAGGCCGAGGCGCTCGGGCAGCCGGTGCATCTGCTGGGTCACTCCCTCGGCGGGCAGATCTCACGCGCGGCCGTCCTGCTCGACCACGCCCCCTTCCGCTCGCTGACGCTCATGGCCTCCGGTCCCGCGCAGATCTCGGAGTCCCAGCAGCAGCGCGTGAAGCTGCTGCGGGACGCGCTCGGGGTGATGGACATGGCGGACGTGTGGGACGCGATCCAGGCGATGGAGACGCCCGAGGAGACCGAGACGCCGGCGCTCGACGACGGTCTCGACGACCGGGACGACCTGCGGCGCCGCTGGCTGGGCACCACGCCCGCCCAACTCAACGCCACCGGGCGCCAGTTGTGCACGGAACCGGACCGCGTCGCGGAACTCGCCGCCGTACCGCTGCCGTTCCACGTCCTGTCGGGCTCGCGGGACGACACCTGGCCGGTGCCCCTGCTGGACGAGATGGCGGTACGGCTGGACGCGCGGCGGACGGTGATCGAGAACGCCGAGCACTCCCCCAACACCGACCAGCCCCTGGCCACGGCCCGCGCGATCGCCGACTTCTGGGACACCGCCGGCACAGAGCGCTAGGGCGTGTTGCGAAAGTCCCGCCTGCCGCCCTCCGGGCAGACGACGGGACTTCGCAACACGCCCTAGTACTGGCCCTGCAGATGGCCCCAGAAGCCGTCCCTGAGGGCGCGGCGGAGGTCTGCCTGGCCGCGCAGGGAGTACTGGAGCAGGCTCTCGGCCTCGACCAGCAGGTCCTGGTCGACGGAGCCGGGGAGGTAGGGGTGGCCGGGGAGGAGGTCGGCCAGGGCCTCGCGGCCCCGCGCGGCCAGCCATTTCGCGGCGATCTGGGCGCCGACGAAGCGGACGTCCTCGCGGCTGGGGCGGGTGCCGGCGGTGGCCTCGTAGGCGGCGGCCGTGCGGCGGGAGACGTACGGCTTGAAGAAGTCGAGGTCGAGGGTGCGCTGGCTGTCGACCTCCCAGAGGAGGGGTTCCGCCTGGTTGCGGCCCTCTGGGGCCTCGATGCCCCAGAGGTGGACCCGGGCGCCGTACCCCTGCGCCGCCTCGACCGCCGAGACCAGGTCCTCGTCGCCGCCGAGGAGTGCCGCGTCGCTGATGGCGCGGTGCCGGGCGAGGGATTCCAGATCGCTGCGGATCAGTGAGTCGACGCCCTTCTGCTGGTTGTTCGCGTTGAGGTTGCCCAGGCGGACCTTGACGTCGGGCAGTTCGGCGATGGTCTGCTGCTCGGCGGTGTGGATGCGCCGGCGGGCGCCGTCGTACCAGTACACGCGCAGCAGGCGGCTGTCCGCGAAGACCGAGCGGGCCCGGTCGATGAGTGCCTCGATCAGGCCTTCGGCGTCCAGGTCGAAGGCGCGCCGGTCCTCGGTACCGGCGACGAGTCGGCCGGCGGCGGCGTACAGATACCCCGCGTCGACGAAGATCGCGTGGGTGGAGGGCGTCTTCGCCACCTCGGCGAGCATGCGTTCCAGCAGCTCGTTGGTGTGGTCGATGCGGGCGCCCAGGGCCGCCAGGTCGTCGTTCATCGCCTCCATTGTCCCGGTGGTCACGCTGCGAACACAACCGGTCCCGGTTGGCCCCGCCGACGATGCTTACCGGTCAGTAATTAGCCGTTCGAAAAATTTCTTTAGCGTAGGGAATGTTTGTAACCTGCAGCTCGTTGACTACACACGAGGCCGGAGACAGCTCCGGCACACCGAGTAGTTCTCCTCAGGAGGATGACCAGACGAAGGGAGAAGCCCATGCGCTTCGAAATCCTGCGACTCGACGAGGTCGACGGCACCGCCGTGGACAGCACCGTCGTGGACGCCGCCTCCGTCAACCGGATCGTTCAGCAGGCCGCCGCCATCGGACAGCGCCTGTGGATCCGCCCGGCCGAGACCAAGGCCTCGTAACGCTCACGCGTGCAGCGCCACTCAAGCTTTCCGGGGGCGCCGGGCCGACGACGGCTCAGCTCCCCCGGATCACCTGAGTGACGCCGTTGATGATCTGCTGGACGGCGATCGCGGAGAGCATCATGCCGGCGAGCCGCGTCACCAGCACGACACCGCCGTCCTTGATGACCCGGATGATCAGCAGCGAGTAACGCATCACCAGCCACAGCACGACATGGATCGCGAGGATCGCGGACCACACCGAGATCTGTGTGGCCACGCTGTCGGCCTTCTGCACGGCGAGGATCACGGACACGATCGCGCCGGGCCCGGCCAGCAGCGGCATGCCGAGCGGTACGAGCGCCACGTTCACGTCCTTGGTCTGCTTCGGCTCGTCCGTCTTGCCGGTGAGCAGGTCCAGCGCGATCAGCAGGAGCAGCAGTCCGCCCGCGATCATCAGCGCGGGGACGGAGACGTGCAGATAGTTCAGGATCTGGTGGCCGAGGACGCCGAAGGTGGCGATGACCCCGCCCGCCACGCACACGGCCTGGAAGGCCATGCGCTTTTGCACCTTGGCCGGACGGCCCGCGGTGAGGGCGAGGAAGATCGGGGTGATCCCCGGGGGATCCATGATGACGAACAGGGTCAGGAACAGGGAACCGAAGACGGCGATGTCGAACATGGGGGAAGCACAGGCCTTGCTGGAAGAAGAACTACGGGCGTGAGGGAGCGCGGGCCGGCCCCGTCAGGAGCCGCTGCGCGGAAGAGTGCCGGCAGGTGCCGGAAGAGTGAGCGTGCGAGCCTCAGGCTCCGCCGGTCCCCGGGACGGGGAACGCCCCGGTGGCCCGCCGGGTGATCTCCCCGTACACCTCGGGGTCGGTCGTGTACGCGCCCAGCGACACGGTCTTGCGGCTGCCGTGGTAGTCCGAGGAGCCCGTGACCAGCAGATCCAGCTCCTTGGCCAGGCCCCGCAGCCGGTCGCGGGCGTCGACGTCGTGGTCCATGTGATCGACCTCGATGCCGTCCAGGCCGGCCTCGGCCATCTCCGCGATCCGGAAGTCCGGGACCGTACGACCACGCTTGGCGGCGGCCGGATGCGCGAACACGCAGACCCCGCCCGCGCCCTTGACCAGCCGGATCGCCTCGAAGGGGTCGGTCTCGTGCTTCTCCACGAAGGCCCGGCCGCCGTCGGCCAGCCACTCCTCGGTGAACGCGTCGCTCACGGTCGGCACGACGCCCAGCTCGACCAGTGCGGTCGCGATGTGCGGGCGCCCCACGGAACCGCCGGCGGCGATCCGCTCGACCTGCTCCCAGGTGACCGGCACGCCCAGCGCGCCGAGCTTGGCGATCATGCCCTTGGCCCGCGGCACCCGGTCGTCGCGCACCAGCTCGCGCTCGGCGAGCAGGGCGGGCTCCTCGGGGTCGAAGAGGTAGGCCAGCAGATGCATGGAGACGCCGTCGATCCGGCAGGACAGCTCGGCGCCGGTGACCAGGGTCAGCCCGCGGGGCAGCGCGGCGATCGCCTCGGCGTACCCACGGGTGGTGTCGTGATCGGTCAGCGCCACGACGTCCAGCCCGCTCGCGGCGGCATTGCGCACCAGCTGGGCGGGGGTGTCCGTACCGTCGGAGGCCGTGGAGTGACAGTGCAGATCGATACGCACAGCGCTCGCTCCAGGCGGTGACGGACGGAAGGGGACACCTAAGGATAGCCGGGTTTTCAAGCCCCCTGTCACACCCGCAACCATATAGTGCCCCCTACTGCAACGCCCTCAGGGGCGCGGGGAACTGCGCGAGCAACCCACCACAAACCCGCACCCGCCACCACACGGCACCCGGCATCCACCACACAGCACCCGGCACCCCCGTGGGCGCTACGGCCGGAGCAAGCGCGGCGACAACGCCCCGCACGGCACCAGAT
Source organism: Streptomyces alanosinicus (assembly GCF_014650595.1). Classification (GTDB taxonomy): domain Bacteria; phylum Actinomycetota; class Actinomycetes; order Streptomycetales; family Streptomycetaceae; genus Streptomyces; species Streptomyces alanosinicus. The sequence goes on along the minus strand of NZ_BMVG01000007.1, from coordinate 219,399 downwards.
CCAGCTCCGCGCCCACGTCCCGCAGATCCGTCAGCACCAGCTCGTCGTACATGAGCAGGCCGGACTGCTCGGGCCACATCACCGCCCAGACCCACATCCCGAGCGCCTCGCCGGCGAAGACCGCGCGGTCGTCGGGGGTGCGGTAGACATGCCAGAGCGGGGTCGGGCGGCCGGCGGCGAGGACCTTGGCCTCGGGCGGCTTCTCGATGTTCATGTACGACCCCGGGTCGGGGCTGTCGATGCCCGCGTACCGCGCGCCGAGTCCGACGCCGAGTTCCTCGGCGACCAGGATGAGTTCACCGGGGCCGCCGAGCGGGCCGGGGCCGGAGCAGGCGACGGCGGTCCCGCGGCCGCCGCTGCGGTCGTCGCCCGCGTAGGCGACGCCGGTGAACAGCCAGCCGACCGGCAGCGGCCAGGGCATCCACACCGGGACGTGGGTGCGGTGCAGAACGGCACCGAGGGCTTCGACACTGGGCGGGATCACGGGCTGCAGCGGATACACCGTGCCGTGCACATCGCACTGCCACGAATCGGCGAAGAGACCGGGAGCCCTGACCCGGCCACCACACCTCGGGCAACTGGGTTCGCCCCTCATAGGGCTCCACGGTCCTACCCCGGCCCGCCCACGTCAAGGACGATCACCCGTCCGGGCGGAAGCCTTGACCGCGAGGACTTGCATGTATATTGCATTTATTAGACGGGCTAACTTCGCCCGATCGTGGCGCCTTTGCCAACTGGCCCGTCAGGGACGGGGCTTGGTGAGCTTGCTCACTCCAGCGGGACGGACCTGCGGACGGGATCCCTGAGGTCCGTGCCGTTCGCCAGCCAGCGCTCCTGGAGGGCCTGCGCGCCGTGCACCCGCTTCCAGGCCGCCTCGTTCGGGGTCATCGGCAGCAGCGGCAGGAACCGCACGGGCTCCATCGGGTCGTCCAGTTCCAGATCCTCGACCAGACCGCCGGGCTCGCCCACCAGGACCGAGGTGAAGGGGGCGCCGGGCCACAGCGGGTCACCGACGTCCAAAGAGGCACCCGGTGTCACGATCAGGCCTTCCACCTGCGGGGACGCGGCCAGCACGGCGAGCGGCCGGAGCACCTTGTCGGTGTCGGCGAGTCCCGCGCGGACGGAGAGGACCAGCTCGGCGCGGGGGCCCTTGACCGGGTCGGCAAGCATCGCGGTGGGGTCGGCCATGGGCTGCGCGGACATCCCGAGGGTGGCGTAGCGGACGACGTCCCCCTCCTGGAACCGGAGCACCTCGATGCGGTCCGTGCCGAGGAAGGTGACGGCGGCGCGCGCGTCCGGCGCGCCCAGCGCGGTGGTCAACCGTGCCTCGACCAGAGGGAGAACATCAACCATGCCGCGAGCATAGAACTCGTCAGCAGCGGGCAAAGCGGCGCCTTGACAGTTCGGGTCACTGCTACGCTGAGCCGGTGGTTCGGGACAGCACGCAAGCAGAGCGCGCCGTCAAGTCCCGACACCGAGGACTCCCTTACGAGGGACCGGCCGGAGGAGGTGGGGCTGTCATGGATCGAAGTCGACCGTGCAGTACCACTCGCTCTTCCGCCCGCTGATCTGGTCACTGGCTGGTTTCTGGCTGGCTGCCGCCTTCCCGTGCGTATCGCCCATCGGAAGAGCACGTCATCTCGCTGTGCCTGATCCGAATCATTCTGCTTCAGTAGCGAAGTCGCCACCGCAACGGTGCGGTGCTCCCCGCTTTGTGGACGTGCCAAACATCCCGCAGTCAGGACGTCCCCATTCCGGGTAGTTCCACCCGTCGCCGGCGGTCTTTCGCTGCCCGTCGCGAAGGAGCCTGCCCATGTCGATGATCCGCGACCTGCGTGCCGCTGTCCGCCCGTCCCGTGTCTCGCCGCGCAAGGCCGCGAGCACGTCGTCGTACGACACCACGCGTGACCCGGCCACCCCCTCGGCCGTCGTGGACTGCGCCGTCTACCGCGAAGGCACCCGCGTCGCGAGCGGCAAGCCGCTCAGCCCGCACGAGGCGATGCGGCTGGTGCGCCGGGACGGCGGCTTCGTGTGGATCGGGCTGCACGAGCCGACGGAGGCCGAATTCGCCGGTATCGCCAGCGAGTTCGGGCTGCACCCGCTGGCCGTCGAGGACGCGGTACAGGCCCACCAGCGGCCCAAGCTGGAGCGGTACGACGACTCGCTCTTCACCGTCTTCAAGACCATCCACTACGTGGAGCACGACCGGCTCACCGCCACCAGCGAGGTCGTCGAGACCGGCGAGGTCATGTGCTTCACCGGCCGGGACTTCTTCATCACCGTCCGGCACGGCGGCCAGGGTTCGCTCCGGGCGCTTCGGCACCGGCTGCAGGACGACCCGGAGCTGCTCGCCAAGGGCCCCTCGGCGGTACTGCACGCGATCGCCGACCATGTCGTGGACGGCTATGTCGCGGTCGCCGACGCGGTGCAGGACGACATCGACGACGTGGAGACCGAGGTCTTCTCGCCGGGCCGCAAGGGCGGGGTGTCCCGTGGTGTGGACTCGGCGCAGATCTACCAACTCAAGCGTGAGGTACTGGAGTTCAAGCGCGCGGTGGCTCCCCTGCTGCGCCCGATGCAGCTGCTGAGCGAGCGGCCGATGCGGCTGGTCGACCCGGACATCCAGAAGTACTTCCGGGACGTCGCCGACCATCTCGCCCGGGTCCAGGAGCAGGTGCTGGGCTTCGACGAACTCCTCAACTCCATCCTCCAGGCCAACCTCGCGCAGGCGTCCGTCGCGCAGAACGAGGACATGCGCAAGATCACCGCCTGGGCCGCGATCATCGCCGTGCCGACGATGGTGACCGGTGTGTACGGCATGAACTTCGACCATATGCCGGAGCTGCACTGGAAGTACGGCTACCCGCTCGTGCTGAGCCTCACCATCGCCATGTGTGTGGGCATCCACCGGGTGCTCAAGCGCAACGGCTGGCTGTGAGCAGGTGCTGGATAGGCTGGGCGCATGACAAGCGAGCTGCTCGACCGGGCCCTCATCGAGGAGGCCGCGAAGAAGTCCGGCCTCATCTGGGTCAAGGGCGCGGGGAGCCCCGCCGCGCGTGCGCTGTGGCATGTGTGGCACGAGGGCGCGGTGTGCCTGGTCGGCGACGGGCCCGGTGAGCAGCCGCTCGAAGGGCTGACCGGCGGGGGCTTTGCCGAGGTGACCGTGCGCAGCAAGGACAAGGGGGGCCGGCTGGTGACATTCCCGGCGACCGTGGCCGAGCTGACGGCCGGCTCGGCCGAGTGGGAGGCGGCGGTGGCCGAGCTGAAGGGCAAGCGCCTGAACGCCCCCGACGGCGAACAGATGCCGGCGCGCTGGGCACGCGAGTGCCGGGTGCTGCGGCTGGCTCCGGCCGGGTCCGTGGTGCCGTTGCCTTCCGACAGCCAGGCGGACGTTCCGGTCACGACTCCGGCGACGACCCGCAGACCGGTACCCGCGGCGCTGCCACGGCTGCTGGCCCGACGCCGGAAGAAGTAGCGCGGGGGCCGAGGAAAGGACGCTCGACACCCGGAGAGAAGTTCCGTTACGACGTCGGCAGCTGCTTGCCGTAATCCACCGTCTCCCCCTTCGCGGGCTCGGCCACGGCGAAATCCTTGCCCCAGTCGGAGAAGGTGAGCGTGCCGGCGCCGCCGGCGCGGGCCAGGCGGACCGGATACGGCGTGCCTTCCAGGGACACATCGAGGCTGCCGCCGGCGCCCTTGTCGCCCGAGATGCGGATGGTGCGGGTGCCGTCGTCGTCGTGATGGCCGTCCGTCGCGAGCGTGCCGTGCAATGTGAGCAGCCCGTCGAGGAGGACGGCCTTGTCGGTGAAGCCGCTGAACTTCTTGTACGCGGGATCGCCCTGCGGCACCTTCACATACTTGCCGTTCAGCTTGCCGGCCGCGTCACCGCCGTCGCCGCCCCCCTGGCCGCCCGCCTGGTTCCAGAAGTCCGCGTCCGCCTTCATGTACAGCTGCTCGCCGATCCGCAGCAGCTTGAAGGACGCCCCCTTCGAGGTCACCGACCCGGTCCCGCCGTCGGCCTTCAACCGCATGTCCAGCTGATACGTCCGGCCGCTGGTGACCACGGTCCCGGACAGCCGTACCGCCGGCGCTCCCTTGGCGGCGGCCCGGGTCTTCGCCTGGATCGCGGTGGCGGACAGCTTGCCCACGCCGTTCGTCCCCGCGTCCGGGTCATCGCCCCCGCACCCGGTCAGCACCGCCGCCCCCGTCACGGCGAGGGCACAGGCCGCGCTCACCAGCGCGGCCCTGCGGGTACGGCCCCGGGGAATCGCAGTCACGGATGGACTCGCCTTTCTGACGGTTCCTGAGCGGCGTACCGCAGCGTACCCGTGCCCCGGCCGTCCGGCGGAGCCAGTCCGTCCGGACTCCCCACCAGGGCGTATTCGACCGGTACGGGCTAGCCTGAAGCGCACCCGTGCGGACAAATACGAGCAATTCCCTGATCCATCAGTAAAGAAAGCGGAACACCCCAGAAAGGGGCGATTCCCAGCCCACGTCAGCAGAGGAAGCACAGCCATGGCAGCCGGCGCCCCCCGGATCTTCGTCTCGCACCTCGCCGGGGTCCCCGTCTTCGACCCGAACGGCGACCAGGTGGGCCGTGTACGCGATCTGGTCGTGATGCTGCGCGTGGGCCGCAGACCCCCGCGACTGCTCGGGCTGGTGGTCGAACTGACCACCCGGCGCCGTATCTTCCTGCCCATGACCCGGGTCACCGGCGTCGAGTCCGGGCAGGTCATCACCACCGGCGTGATGAACGTCCGGCGGTTCGAGCAGCGGCCCACCGAGCGGCTGGTGTTCGGGGAGCTGCTGGACCGGCGGGTGACGCTGGTGGAGACCGGCGAGGAGGTCACCGTCCTCGATGTGTCCGTGCAGCAGCTGCCCGCCCGCCGGGACTGGGAGGTCGACCGCGTCTTCGTCCGCAAGGGGAAGAAGGCCAGCGCCTTCCGGCGGGCCAAGGGCGAGACGCTGACCGCCGACTGGTCCGCCGTCACCGGCTTCTCCCTGGAGGAACACGGCCAGGGCGCCGAGAGCCTGCTCGCCACCTTCGAGCAGCTGCGCCCCGCCGACCTCGCCAACGTCCTGCACCACCTCTCCGCCAAGCGGCGGGCCGAGGTCGCCGCCGCACTCGACGACGACCGCCTGGCCGACGTACTCGAAGAGCTGCCGGAGGACGACCAGATCGAGATCCTCGGCAAGCTGAAGGAGGAGCGTGCGGCGGACGTCCTGGAGGCCATGGACCCCGACGACGCGGCCGACCTGCTCTCCGAGCTGCCCGAGGAGGACAAGGAGCGGCTGCTGAGCCTGATGCAGCCGGCCGACGCGGCCGACATGCGCCGCCTGATGTCGTACGAGGAGCACACGGCCGGCGGTCTGATGACCACCGAGCCGATCGTGCTGCGCCCGGACGCCACGGTCGCCGACGCGCTCGCCCGGGTCCGCAATCCCGACCTCTCCCCCGCGCTCGCCGCCCAGGTCTATGTCTGCCGCCCGCCCGACGAGACCCCGACCGGCAAGTACCTGGGCACGGTCCACTTCCAGCGGCTGCTGCGCGATCCGCCGTACACGCTGGTCAGCTCGCTCCTGGACGAGGATCTGCAGACCCTGGCCCCGGGCGCCGCGCTGCCCGTCATCGCCGGGTTCTTCGCCACGTACGACATGGTGGCGGCGCCCGTGGTGGACGAGGCCGGGTCGCTGCTCGGCGCTGTGACCGTGGACGACGTACTGGACCACATGCTGCCCGAGGACTGGCGGGAGACCGAGTTCCATCTGGACGAGGAAGAGGGGGCGGCCCCGCATGGCTCCTGAGCGCGAGACCACCCGCGAGCGCACAGCGTCCGGCGCCACGGCGGCCACCCGGCCCCGTACGCCCCGGCTGGACCAGCCGCGCCCGCCGCGCCACCGGTTCCTGCCCGAGTGGGACCCGGAGGCCTTCGGCCGGCTGTCGGAGAAGATCGCCCGCTTCCTGGGCACGGGCCGCTTCATCGTCTGGATGACGGTCGTCATCATCGTCTGGGTCGTGTGGAACATCGCCGCGCCCCAGCACCTGCGCTTCGACACCTACCCGTTCATCTTCCTGACCCTGGTGCTGTCGCTGCAGGCCTCCTACGCGGCCCCGCTGATCCTGCTCGCGCAGAACAGACAGGACGACCGCGACCGGGTCAACCTGGAGCAGGACCGCAAACAGAACGAGCGGTCCATCGCCGACACCGAGTACCTGACCCGGGAGATCGCCGCGCTGCGCCTCGGCCTCGGCGAGGTCGCGACCCGCGACTGGATGCGCTCCGAGATGCAGGACCTCGTCAAGGAACTGGAGCACAGACGCCGTCACGACGGGCATGTCGTATTCCCGGCGGAACGGCCAGAACGGTCGCCGGGACGTGACACAGACGACCGCTGAGGGGCATCCCGAAGGCCCCTCGGGGCGCCGTACCATCGTCCTTATGGCTACGGAAGACGCGGTGCGCGAGGCACTGGCGACGGTGAACGACCCCGAGATCAACCGACCCATCACCGAACTGGGGATGGTCAAATCGGTGGAGATCGGGGAGGACGGGATGGTCGCGGTCACCGTGTACCTGACGGTCTCCGGCTGCCCCATGCGCGAGACGATCACTCAGCGGGTCACCGAGGCGGTCTCCCGGGTCGAGGGCGTCACCGGCGTCGACGTCACGCTGGACGTGATGAGCGACGAGCAGCGCAAGGAGCTGGCCAACGCCCTGCGCGGCGGCCAGGCCGAGCGCGAGGTCCCCTTCGCCAAGCCCGGCAGCCTCACCCGCGTCTACGCGGTCGCCTCCGGCAAGGGCGGCGTCGGCAAGTCCTCCGTGACGGTCAACCTCGCGGCGGCGATGGCCGCCGACGGCCTGAAGGTGGGCGTCGTCGACGCCGACATCTACGGCCACAGCGTGCCGCGCATGCTGGGCGCGGACGGCCGTCCCACCCAGGTCGAGAACATGATCATGCCGCCGTCGGCGAACGGCGTGAAGGTCATCTCCATCGGCATGTTCACCCCGGGCAACGCCCCGGTGGTCTGGCGCGGCCCGATGCTGCACCGGGCTCTGCAGCAGTTCCTGGCGGATGTGTACTGGGGCGACCTGGACGTCCTGCTGCTGGATCTGCCGCCCGGCACCGGCGACATCGCGATCTCCGTGGCCCAGCTGGTCCCGAACGCCGAGATCCTGGTCGTGACGACGCCCCAGCAGGCGGCGGCCGAGGTGGCCGAGCGCGCCGGCTCCATCGCGGTGCAGACCCATCAGAAGATCGTCGGCGTGGTCGAGAACATGTCCGGCCTGCCCTGCCCGCACTGCGGCGAGATGGTCGACGTCTTCGGCACGGGCGGCGGCCAGCTGGTCGCCGACGGCCTCACCCGCACCACGGGTGCGACGGTCCCGGTCCTCGGCAACATCCCCATCGACGTCCGCCTGCGCGAGGGCGGTGACGAGGGCAAGCCGGTGGTGCTGACCGACCCGGACTCCCCGGCGGGCTCGGCCCTGCGCGCCATCGCGGGCAAGCTCGGAGGCCGCCAGCGGGGCCTGTCGGGTCTGTCCCTGGGGATCACCCCGAAGAACAAGTTCTGAGCACCGGTCCTACGACGAAGGGGCGCCGGATGGTTTCGGCGCCCCTTGTCCACTCACGCGCAGGCGATGTTCACGCGTAGGCGGACACGTCCTTGACCACGGCGAACCCGAGCCCGTACGCGCTCATACCCCGCCCGTACGCCCCCAGGTGCACCCCCGCCTCGGTCGTACCGGCGAGCACCCACCCGAACTCCGACTCCCGGTAGTAGAAAGAGGCCGCGACCCCGTCCACCGGCAGCGACAGCCGGGACCACTCCGGCCCCTCAAGATCGTCGGCCAGGGCCCACGCGGTCTCCGTCTGCTGCTCCAGCCAGTCGTCCCGCAGCGTGTGGTCCATCTGCCCCGGCCAGGTGAACGACAGCAGCCCCACCCCGGCCAGCCACGCGGCCGAGGACACCGAGGTCGCCTCCAGCAGCCCCGTACCGTCGGCGCTCCGGCGCGACGGGTGCGCGGCGACCGTGACGACCACCGCGAACTTCTCCCTCGACTCCCCGTCGGGGCCGAGCTCGCCCCGTACGGAGGGCTCGTCACCGTGCCCGATCGAACCGTGCTCGACGGCACCGTCGGCCGCCGTACCGACCTGCATCAGCCAGCGCGGCCCGGTGAACGCCTCGTCGAGCGCGTACCAGGAAAAGGGCGCCTTCAGGTAACCGTCGGCCGTGCGCCGACCGGAGGGCAGCTGCTGTCCGCCCGCCGCGTCCGGCGCTTGCGCGCCCACCCTCGTCGTCTCCATCTGCCCGGACGCCTCCTCGCTCTCGTCGGACCGGGGCGGCCCGCCCCCCTTCGGGCGTACTCCTCCGGTCCGCACAACAACTCGGCAGCATATCCACACCGGTGAGAACGCCTGGGCAGGCCCTGGATGCGTGGGTCCTGTGAACGTCCTGATCAGGCCGTATGCGACGGGTCCGTGCTATGACGCGCGTCACGTGCGCGGCTTGCGCCCGTGTGCGCGTGTCGACCCGGGCCGGGCGCCGTCCCGGATCAGGGGGGCGCACGGCATCGCCAGCCTACGGGATCAGCCGGCGTACGGCATCAGGTGGCGACGGCGTCAGGTGGCGTACGGCATCAGCCGGCGTACGGCGTCAGGTGGCGTCCGCGTCGAACGGCGGCCGCTCGTCCGTGCCGGGCCCCTCGGGCTTCTTCGTCATGTCGATACGGCCACCGGACGAGGCGGCCGAAGACGAGGAGGACGGGGAGGACGCGGAAGACGAGGTCGACGCCTCGCTCTCCCGGCCGTGCACGGCATCCGTGACCTCGGCCATCTCCTTCTTGATGTCGAAGCCGTTGCGGATCTCCTTCAGCCCCAGCTCGTCGTTGTCCAGCTGCTTGCGGATGAACGCCTTGGGGTTGAGGTCCTCGAACTCGAAGTCCTTGAATTCCGGGCCCAGTTCGCTGCGGATGTCCTGCTTGGCACTCTCCGAGAACTCGCGGATCTTCCGGATCGTGCGCATCACGTCCTGGATGACCTTGGGGAGCTTGTCCGGACCGAAGACGAGCACGGCGAGGACGATGATCGTCACCAGCTCCAGTGGTCCTATGTCATTGAACACCTGACGCTCCTTGTGATGTCCTCGGTCGCTCAACGGTACCCGGCGTTCCCGTCCGACCGGTACCGTCCCGAGGTGAGACTTCTGTCAGTTCTGCTCCGCCGCGCCCAGCCGGAGCGGGATGTCCCGGTCGGTGCCGTCGCGCTTCACCGTCAGCCGCAGTGAGTCGCCGGGCCGGTGGGCGCGGATCTTGACGATCAGTTCCTCGGCCGTGTGCACGGGCTGCCCGTCGACCTCGGTGATGACATCGCCCGCGTGGAGACCGGCCTGCGCACCGGGGCCGCCCCGGGTCACGGCCGGGCCGCCGTTCGCGCTCTTGCTGTCGATACGGGCGCCGTCGCCGGTGTAGGCCATGTCGAGGGTGACGCCGATCACGGGGTGGGTGGCATGGCCGTCGTTGATCAGTTCCTCGGCGACGCGCCTGGCCTGGTTCACCGGGATGGCGAAGCCCAGGCCGATGGAACCCGCCTGGCCGCTGTCCGACTCGGAGCCGCTGTCGGCGGAGCGGATGGCGGAGTTGATGCCGATCACCTGGGCCCTGGAGTCGAGCAGGGGGCCGCCGGAGTTGCCCGGGTTGATGGGCGCGTCGGTCTGCAGCGCGTCGACGTACGACACATCGCTCCCGTCGCCCTTCTCGCCGCCGGCCGTGATGGGCCGCTCCTTGGCGCTGATGATGCCGGAGGTGACGGTGTTGGCGAGGTCGAAGGGGGCGCCGATGGCGACGACGGGGTCGCCGACCCGCACATCGTCGGAGTTGCCGAGGGGCAGCGGGGCGAGCCCGTGCACACCGTGGACCTGGACGACGGCGAGGTCGTAGCCGCTGTCCCGGCCGATCACCTCGGCCTTGACGGTGTCGCCGCTGCTGAAGGTCACCGATATCGCGCCGGCCGCGCCGGCGGGCGCGACGACATGGTTGTTGGTGAGGATGTGGCCCTGGCTGTCGAGCACGAAGCCGGTGCCGGTGTCCTCCTGGTCGGTCCCGGTGACATGCAGGGTGACGACGCTGGGCAGCGCGCGAGCGGCTATCCCGGCCACGCTGTCCGGCGCGCGCCCGGCGGGCACGTGTCCGGACTGCGGCAGTCGGACGTCGTCGCCGAGTCCCTGGTTCTCGACGTAGGCGCCGATGATCCCGCCGATGCCGCCGGAGACGAGGGCGATCACCAGGGCCCACACCAGCACGAACCGTTTCGCCCGACGGCCTCGCTGCTCGTCCGTCAGCACTGCGGCGCCGGTCTGCTGCAGCGCCCCCGGCACCCCCGCCTGCTCCGTGGCGGAACCGGCGGCCCAGGGGGCGTAACGCCGGGCCGGATCCACCACCGGCTCGGACGACGCCGGTGCCGACACCGGCGCCGGCACCGGGAGGGCGCCGGCGGCACCGGCCACGGGATGACCGACGGCCGAGGTCTCGGGATCCGCAGCGCCGGGCGCCGGGGCGGCGGCGGGGGCGGGGGCCGAGGGGGCGTGCGGATCGATGGGCGGCGCGGGCGCAGGCGCGGGAGATCCCGGCACAGGGGTGGGAACCCCGGGCGCCGAGGCGACGGGCCCCGGCATCGGCGCGACCGCCGGGGCGGGCAGGGGCGTGCCCTGGGCCGGGGCGGCGGGATGCTGGACGGGCGGTGCGGGCGCCCAGGGGCCCGGCTCGCCGTACGGCGGGGTGCCGTAGGGGTCGGGGTCGTGCAACGGCTTGGGCCGCTCGGTGGGGGCCGCCCAGGCGGTTTCCCCGGGCTCGGGCGGCACGGTGACCGCCGTGCTCCCGTCCGCCCCGGCAGCGCCCGTCGGCGCGGCCACCGGCTTGGCCAACTCGAAGTCCCCGTCCGCGTCCCCGTCCGCCACGGCCTCACCCGTGCCGGCCCCGGCGCTCTGTTCACCGCCGGACCCGGCGCCCGCCGCTCCGGCGTCCCCCACGCCGTCCGGCGCGACGCCCTCCGGATCGCGGGCCCCGGCCCTCTCGGCCTTCGACCCGGCGCTCTCCGCACCGCCGGCCCCGCCGCTCCCGGTCCCCGTCCGGTCCGCCCCCGCCGGCCGCGCGGACGCGGTCGCCGGGCGGGCCAGCTCGAAGTCCGCCGAGGCGGAGTCCACCGACGCCGCATCCGTCGGCCCGGCCGCCGGTGACTCGATGGAGCCCGGTGTCTCGATCGGCTCGGCGGTCTGCCGCGCCGTGGTGTCGGTCCGGTCGGTCGGCGTCAGCTCCGCCGCCCCCTGCGGCCCTTCCTCCGGCAGGACACCGTTCCCCTCGTTCATGCTCTCCCCACGGCTGGCCGTGGCCGCGCGCTTCGGCGGCGGCCACAGAACGTCGACTACGTCCCCCGGTCAACGCCGCGGGAACGGCCCTCACAGGATTCAACCAGGTTCGCGGGCCGTGGCGCAGTGGCCGGTCAGGGCGTCCGGCGGGGTGCGGAGGGGGACGGCGAGGCAGCGGGGGTGGTGTCGGGGGCGGGCGCGGGGAGGGGGGCGGACAGCAGGCCGGCGCCGGCTCTTCCGGGGGTCGTGGACCAGGCGTTCAGGGGGTAGACCACGGTGTCGTCGAGCGGACGTATCAGCGGGGAGACAGCGGCCGCACCGGCCATGATCGGCGCGGCCAGGTCACGGACGGCATCGGCCTGGGCCTGGCCGGTGCCGGGGGTCGGCATTCCGGGCACCAGCGGCGCGGACATCGAGGTCGGGACGGCCGGTGTCTGGCCGAGCTGACCGCCGCCCTGGGCGATCAGCGGACCCACCGCGCGACGCCGCTGGCTGTCGGGCGTCGCGCCGGTGCCCGAGCTGGTGCCCGAGCCGGTGCCGGCCGAGCGCGCCGGGGTCACATTGCTGCCGTTGCCGCCGCCGCGGGCATCGGCCGTGGTGTCACCGGGGATGGCGGTGGTCATGCCGCCGAGGGCGACCGCGGCCAGCGACACCGCGCCGGCGGCGGCGACGGCGAACCGCAGGCCGCGCGAGGCGGAGCGGCCGTCGTCCGGGCGGCCGACGGGATGGATACGGAAGCCGCGCTCGTCGGCGGTGGGGAGGGAGTGGTGCGAGCCGGCCGGGACCGGGCTGTGGGGGCGGGCCGGGACGTACCCGAACGCGAAACGGTCGCCGCGGCGTCCGCCGAAGACGCCGAGGGCCCCGAAGAAACCGGAGGGGTCGGCGGGCGGGGCGGGTTCGTCGTGCGCGCCGCGTCCGAGGAATCCGCCGCCGGGCGGCGACATGCCGTCGCCGTCCAGGTCGCCCTCCCCGGGCAGGCCCTGGAGGCGGGCCAGCAGGCTTGCCGAGGGCGGCGGCGGGGCCGCCTCCGCGAACACGTTCTTCAGCCGGCGCTGGGCGTCCGCCTCCGCCTTGCACCGGGCACAGGTGGCCAGGTGCGCGAGGACCCGCTCACGCGACTCATGACCGAGCTCTCCGTCCACCAGGGCGGAGAGTCGGTCTCCGAGGTGCTGCTCTGCGAGGTGCGCCGCCGCAGGTTTGGGCCGGGATCCACTCACGCGGTCGCGCCCCCTCCTCCCAGAGCGGGGACACGGGTCAGGAAGGAGCGCCGCTCGGCCGCGCGCGCCTCCGGGGACCGGTGCGCGAGGGCCTTGCGGAGCTGGGAGCGGCCGCGGTGGATACGGGAGCGGACCGTGCCGAGCTTCACGCCGAGGGTCGCGGCGATCTCCTCGTACGACAGTCCCTCGATGTCGCACAGGACGACGGCGGCGCGGAACTCGGGCGCGAGGGTGTCCAGGGCCTGCTGGACGTCGGCGTCGAAGTGCGCGTCGTTGAAGAGCTGCTGCGGGGTGGGCTCGCGGCTGGCCAGGCGCTCGGCCGCGTCCTCGCCGAGGGCGTCGAAGCGGATGCGCTGCTTGCGCCGCACCATGTCCAGGAAGAGGTTGGTGGTGATGCGGTGCAGCCAGCCCTCGAAGGTGCCCGGCGAGTACGTCGACAGGGAGCGGAAGACACGGACGAAGACCTCCTGGGTGAGGTCCTCGGCGTCGTGCTGGTTGCCGGTCAGGCGGTAGGCGAGGCGGTAGACACGGGCACTGTGGGTGCTGACGATCTCCTCCCACGTGGGCGGAGTCCACGCCTGCCCGTCCGCGTCGGTGGCGAAGGTCGCGGTCTGGGCCTCGCCCGCGGCGAGAGCGGCGTGGTGGTCAGCAGCGGTGTCGGTCACGGATTTCGGCCTGCCCGCCGACCCGAGGAAGCGCCGCAGCACTCCACCCCGATCCCCGGGCGCAGCCGCACCTCCCCTGTCGGCTCTGGTGGTGTCCAGTGGAGCCCCTACCATAGCCACCTCGCCCGTTAGCTCCGGATAAGCGGTTTTACGAGAATTTGATACGCGCTGGCCCGGCTCATGCGGCCGCGTCAGCAGTTGCTCGACGCCCTGACCCACCTCTTGCCCCCCGTCGCCCATCCGGCCACTGTCTCAACCCGGTAAACGTCCGGTCCCATCTGCGGGTTCCCGACGCCAACGGATACAGTCACGCCCAGGCATTCACGGGGACAGGAGAGGGTCATTACCGGCAACCGGCAGACGAGCTGGGCGTTCGCCGACGCCTTTGTCGCCGAGGACGAAGCGCTGCGCTGGGCCCGCGACCGGGCCCGCGAGGCAGGGCTGCGCTCGGTGTCGCCCGGCACGGGCGCCGCGCTGCGACTGCTCGCCGCCTCCGTGGACGCGAAGGCCGTCGCGGAGATCGGCACCGGCTGCGGGGTGTCCGGAATTCATCTGCTGCACGGCATACGCCCGGACGGGGTGCTCACCACGGTCGACCCGGAGCCGGAGCACCAGCAGTTCGCCCGGCAGGCCTTCCGCGCCTGCGGCTTCGCCAGCAACCGGGCCCGCTTCATCCCCGGCCGCGCCCTGGACGTCCTGCCCCGCCTCGCGGACGCCGGCTACGACCTCGTCTTCTGCGACGGGGACCGGCTGGAGTATCTGGACTATCTCGCTGAATCGTTGCGCCTGCTGCGGCCGGGCGGTCTGGTGGTCTTCGAGGGCGTCTTCGCGGGCGGCCGTACGATCGACTCGGGGCCGCAGCCCACCGAGGTGCTGCGGCTGCGGGAACTGCTGCGCGCGGTGCGCGAGAGCCAGGAGCTGGTCCCCTCGCTGCTGCCGGTCGGCGACGGCCTGCTGTGCGCCGTGAAGCGGTGACCGGGCCCGCCACGGGAGGCGCAGACGCGGCTGCCCCGGCACCGCGTGCGATGCCGGGGCAGCCGGAAGGTCAGGATCCCTGGGACGTCAGACGACGACCTTCTTGAGGGCGTCGCCGAGTGCCTCGGCCTCGTCAGGGGTCAGCTCGACGACGAGCCGACCGCCGCCTTCGAGCGGAACGCGCATGACGATGCCCCGCCCCTCCTTGGTCACCTCGAGCGGGCCATCGCCCGTCCGCGGCTTCATGGCCGCCATGCTCGTTCCCCTTCCTGAAACCAGCTCATCGTCTGCCGTGACCCTCGGAGGGCATTCCGCGGTTCCGGAACGGACACGCGACAGCGGCATCGAACACATTGCTTCCCGGCCATTATCCCGCATCGCACGACCCGATGACCAACATCAGTCGGCATCGCTTGGGCAACGCGCGCGAGCAAAACCACCCAATTCGGCGATGTGGCTGCGATACTGCGCCGCCGCACCGACATCCACGGACAACCACCGCACCGCCGCGCTCCGGTTTCTTTGACGCAGGTCACATGTCGGGTCCGGCCCTTGGACGGCGATCTCCGCCATGCTGTCCTTCGTACAGGGACGTACCGAGCGGTACGTCATCCGTGAAACGGAGGGGATGTGCCATGGCCGACACCGTGCTCTACGAGGTGAGCGACGGACTCGCGACGATCACGCTGAACCGCCCCGAAGCGATGAACGCGCTGAACATCGCGACGAAGGCCGCCCTCCGGGAGGCGGCGGAATCCGCGGCCGGGGACACGGCCGTACGGGCGATCCTGCTGACCGCCGCCGGGGACCGGGCGTTCTGCGTGGGCCAGGACCTCAAGGAGCACATCGGGCTCCTCGCGGCCGACCGCGAGACCGGGTCCGGGCAGACGATGAGCACGGTCAAGGAGCACTACAACCCGATCGTGAAGGCCCTCGCCGGAGCGCCGAAGCCGGTGCTCGCCGCGGTGAACGGCGTCGCGGCCGGAGCGGGCTTCGGTTTCGCGCTCGCCGCGGACTACCGGCTGGTCGCCGACACGGCCGCCTTCAACACCTCCTTCGCGGGCGTGGCGCTGACCGCCGACTCCGGCGTCTCCTGGACGCTGCCCCGGGTGATCGGCCCGAGCCGCGCGGCCGACCTGCTGCTCTTCCCGCGCAGCATCACCGCCCAGGACGCGCTGGAGCTGGGCATCGCCAACCGGGTCGTGCCCGCCGCCGAACTGCGCGCCGAGGCCGTGAAGACGGCGCGGGCGCTGGCCGAGGGGCCGACGGTGGCGTACGCGGCGATCAAGGAGGCGGTGGCCCACGGGCTCACGCACTCCCTCGCCGAGACCCTGGAGAAGGAGGACGAACTGCAGACCCGGGCCGGCCGGTCCGAGGACCACGCGATCGCCGTGCAGGCGTTCGTGAACAAGGAGAAGCCGAAGTACCTCGGGCGCTGAACCCGCCCGCCGGCCGGCATCCCCCGGAATCCCGGCCGACGGCACGGCGCCGTCGGCAGGGGCACAGCGGTCAGGAACCGGAGCTTCTCGCCACGCAGGTCTCCAGGTGGTCGTTGACCAGGCCGCACGCCTGCATCAGGGCGTACGCGGTCGTCGGACCGACGAATCCGAGGCCGCGCTTCTTCAGGGCCTTGGACAGGGCCGTGGACTGCGGGGTCACGGCCGGGACGTCGGCGAGGGTCTTCGGGGCCGCCCGGGCAGCCGGGTCGGGTGCGTGGGACCAGATCAGCTCGTCCAGCTCGCCCTCGGCCCAGCCGGCGAGCACGCGCGCGTTGGCGAGCGTGGCATCGATCTTGGCGCGGTTGCGGATGATGCCCGGGTCCGCCAGCAGGCGTTCGCGGTCCTCGTCGGTGAACGCGGCGACCTTCTCGATGCGGAAGCCCGCGAAGGCCGACCGGAACCCCGGGCGGCGGCGCAGGATCGTGATCCAGGACAGGCCGGACTGGAAGGCCTCCAGGCTGAGCCGTTCGAAGAGGGCGTCGTCGCCGTGGACCGCGCGGCCCCACTCCTCGTCGTGGTACGACACATAGTCCTCGGTGGACAGGGCCCACGGGCAGCGCAGCGCGCCGTCGGGCCCGGCGAGGGTGGCTCCGTCGCTCATCGCCGGTCCTCGGGGTGATCGGGGTGATCGGTCTTCTCCATGCGGACATGTGCCGCCGCGGCTCTGGCGCCGGCCAGCGCCGACTCCAGGTCGGCGATCCGGGCGTCCCGCTCGGCCAGTTCGGCGCCGAGGCGGCCGAGGGCGTCGTCGACGTCCGCCATGCGGTAGCCACGCGGAGCGACCGGGAAACGCAGACTCTCCACGTCCTCCCGGTCCACCGGACGGTCCGGGGGCAGCGGGTCCTGCAGCCGCTCCGGCGCGGCCTCGGGCAGCGGGCCGCTTGCGCCGCCGCCCACCACGGCGAGCGTCACCGCCGCGACCACGACGGCCAGCGCGACGACCAGGAACAAGAACATCACCATCGCCAGGGGTCCCCACGCTCTCTGCCGGACGCACTACCGGACGTCGAAATGTATCCGACGCATCTCTTGACTCTTTCAGGGTCCGATCGTGCCATGCGGGTCTGACATTGCGGGTCTCAGGCGGCCGCACTGCGGGATGCACGAGCGGAGGGCACAGCGGATGCTCAGACTGGGCAAGCGTGAATTCGGGCCCCACGAGCCGGTGATCATGGCGATCGTGAACCGTACACCGGACTCCTTCTACGACCAGGGCGCCACCTTCCTCGACGAGCCGGCGCTCACGCGCGTGGAACAGGCGGTGGCCGAGGGAGCCGCGATCATCGACATCGGCGGGGTGAAGGCGGGACCGGGCGAGGAGGTCACCGCCGAGGAGGAGGCGCGGCGGACCGTCGGCTTCGTGGCGGAGGTACGGCGGCGCTTCCCGGACGTGGTCATCAGCGTGGACACCTGGCGGGCCGAGGTCGGCGAGGCGGCGTGCGAGGCGGGGGCGGATCTGCTGAACGACGCGTGGGGCGGCGTCGATCCGCGGCTCGCGAAGGTCGCGGCGCGCTACGGGGCGGGGCTGGTGTGCACGCACGCGGGGGGTGCGCGGCCGCGGACCCGTCCGCACCGGGTGACGTACGACGACGTCATGGCCGACATCCTCGGTGTGACCCTGGGGCTGGCCGAGCGGGCGCTGGCTCTCGGGGTGCCGCGCGAGTCGGTGCTGATCGATCCCGGGCACGACTTCGGGAAGAACACCCGGCACAGTCTGGAGGCGACGCGGCGGCTGGGCGAGATGGTCGCGACGGGGTGGCCGGTGCTGGTGTCGGTGTCCAACAAGGACTTCGTGGGTGAGTCGTTGGACCGGCCGCTGAAGGAACGGCTGATCGGCACGCTCGCGACGACCGTGGTGTCGGCGTGGCTCGGGGCGCGGGTGTACCGGGTGCACGAGGTCACCGAGACCCGTCAGGTGCTGGACATGGTCGCGTCGATCACCGGCCACCGGGTCCCCGCGGTGGCCAGACGGGGCCTGGCCTGACCCCCAGGGGGCTCCGCCCCCCGAAGCGGCCGGTGACGGGGCGGAGCCGGGTTGAGGCCGGGGCGGAGCCGGGGTGGTCAGCGGGCGGCTTCCTTGGAGACCAGGGCCACCGCCTCGTCGACGTCGTCCGTGACGTGGAAGAGGAGGAGGTCCTTCTCGGACGCCTTGCCCTGGGCGACCAGGGTGTTGCGCAGCCAGGACACCAGGCCGCCCCAGTACTCGCTGCCGAAGAGGACGATCGGGAAGCGGGTGACCTTCTGGGTCTGGACCAGGGTCAGGGCCTCGAAGAATTCGTCCAGGGTGCCGAGGCCGCCCGGCAGGACGACGAAGCCCTGCGCGTACTTCACGAACATCATCTTGCGGACGAAGAAGTAGCGGAAGTTCAGGCCGATGTCGACGTAGGGGTTCAGCCCCTGCTCGAAGGGCAGCTCGATGCCGAGCCCCACCGAGACGCCGCCCGCCTCGCAGGCGCCCTTGTTGGCCGCCTCCATCGCCCCGGGGCCGCCGCCGGTGATCACCGCCCAGCCCGCCTCGACCAGGCCGCGGCCGAGCCGCACCCCCGCGTCGTACTCCGGCGAGTCCGCCGGCGTCCGCGCCGAGCCGAACACACTGATGGCGGGCGGGAGTTCGGCGAGCGTACCGAAGCCCTCGATGAACTCCGACTGGATGCGCAGCACCCGCCAGGGGTCGGTGTGCACCCAGTCCGTGGGGCCGCCGGCGTCCAGCAGCCGCTGGTCGGTGGTGCTGGCGGTCACCTGTCCGCGCCGCCGGAGGACCGGTCCGAGCCGCTGCTCCTCCGGCGGCACCTTCTTCCCCTCGGGGTTGCCGGTAGGCATGTGCGCTCCCTCCGTCGTGCCGGTAGTTCCACCTCAGAGTAGATCTACGCAGGTTACGCCGGGGGGACATGCGCATGTCCGGCATGCGTGCGCCGAACGGGCGCCCTACGCGGTGAGCCAGTTCCGCAGGCGCTCCTCGCCCGCAAGGATCTTCGCCGTCTCCACCCGCTCGTCGCGCTTGTGCGCCAAGTGCGGGTTGCCGGGGCCGTAGTTGACCGCGGGGACGCCGAGCGCGGAGAAGCGGGAGACGTCCGTCCAGCCGTACTTGGGCCGCGGGGTGCCGCCGACCGCCTCGGTGAAGGCGACCGCGGCCGGGTGGGAGAGGCCGGGCAGCGCGCCGGGGCTGTGGTCGTCGACGACGAACTCCGTCACGCCGCAGTCCGCGAACACCTCGCGGACGTGCGCGATCGCGTCCTCCTCGGAGCGGTCGGGGGCGTAGCGGAAGTTGACCTTGACCACGCACTCGTCGGGGATGACGTTGCCGGCGACGCCGCCGCTGATGCCGACCGCGTTCAGGCCCTCGCGGTACTCCAGGCCGTCGATGATCGGGTAGCGGGGCTCGTAGGCGGCGAGGCGGGCCAGGACGGGGGCGGCGGCGTGGATGGCGTTGGAGCCCATCCAGGAGCGCGCGGAGTGGGCCCGCTCCCCCGTGGTCTTCAGCAGCACCCGCAGGGTGCCCTGGCAGCCGCCCTCGACCTCGCCGTCGGAGGGCTCCAGCAGGACCGCGAAGTCGCCCCGCAGCCACTCGGGGTGGGCCTCGGCGATGTGCTTCAGGCCGTTCAGGTCGGCGGCGACCTCCTCGTTGTCGTAGAAGACGAAGGTCAGGTCGCGGTTGGGGGCGGGGACCGTGGCCGCGATCCGCAGCTGCACCGCGACGCCCGACTTCATGTCACAGGTGCCGCAGCCCCACAGCACGCCGTCCTCGTCCAGGCGCGAGGGTACGTTGTCCGCGATCGGGACGGTGTCGATGTGGCCGGCCAGGATCACGCGCTCGGCGCGGCCCAGGTCCGTACGCGCGACGACGTTGTTGCCGTAGCGGTCGACTCTCAGATGCGGCAGGGCGCGCAGGGCGGTCTCGATGGCGTCCGCGAGCGGCTTCTCGGTGCCGCTCTCGGAGGGGAAGTCCACGAGCTGCGCGGTGAGCGCGGCGGCATCGAGCGTGAGGTCAAGCGAGGTGTCGGCCATGGGCCCGACCCTAACGCGCCGGCCACCGAGAGCGGGGGTAAGCGCTGTCCGGACAGCCCGCCGTAAGGGGATGACGGGGCTCCAGTACCTTGGAGGCGTGCCAGAGCCGTCCCCCACCCGTCCCAAACGCCGCGGCCGTCGCTTTCGTTTCGGCGCGGCCCTGTTGGTCCTCTGCGGTGTCACCGCGTACCTCGTGGTGCAGTACGTCACCGGCAGCGGAGCGCGCGGCTGCACAGTGGTGTCGTCCTCGGGCGACGGGACGTCGTACGAGTTCACACCCGAGCAGGCGGTGAACGCGGCGACGATCGCGGCCGTCGGCACCGGGCGCGGGATGCCCGAGCGGGCCGTGGCGATCGCACTGGCCACCTCCCTGCAGGAGTCGGGGCTGCGCAACATCGAGCACGGCGACCGGGATTCGCTGGGCCTGTTCCAGCAGCGGCCCTCGCAGGGCTGGGGCACCGAGCACCAGATCATGGACCCGGCCTACGCGGCGGGCATCTTCTACGCACACCTCGCCAAGGTGCCGGACTACACCGATCTGCCGCTGACCCAGGCGGCCCAGCAGGTGCAGCGCAGCGGCTACCCGGAGGCGTACGCCAAGCACGAGCCGGACGCGACGCTGCTGGCGGCGGCGCTGACCGGGCGCGCGCCGGCCAGCCTGACCTGTGACGGGCGCCAGGATTCCACGGCCGAGGCGACGGGCCCGGACGCGGTACGGGCCGCGCTGGTACGGGACTTCGGGCGGGACGCGCTGCAGGAGACCGGTGCGGAGGTGGGCGGCACGCCCGTGCCGTCACCCTCTCCCTCGCCGAGCGTGACCGCGACCGCGCAGGGGCGGACCGTGACCGTGCCGGTGCCGCTGGGCACGAAGGTCGATGCGATCGGACGTGGCGAGCGGGAGCGCGGCTGGCAGCTGGCGCAGTGGGCCGTGGCCAACTCCGCGGCGCTGCACATCCAGCGGGTGTCGTACGCGGGCAGCGCGTGGACGGCCGGGAGCGGCGGCCACTGGAAGACGGCCGCTTCGGACGGGGCCGGTGGTGCGGTGGAGTCCACGGGGGCGGTTCGGATCGAGACCGGACAGTAGTACGGGGCATCACTCCGGCGGGTGATGCGGCGCACGCCGATCCCACTCCCTGGGCGGAACGGGCACCGCCTCCGGATTCCCTTGGAAATCAAGGGCCGTAAGGATTCTGCGGGATTTCAGGGAGACGCTCTTTGCCCGTTTTTATCCCCACCTGATAATGCGATGCGTTATCCATTCTTTACCTGGGACGTCCGCAACCTTCGCGGGCTTCGAGCGGTAGTCACGGCGTCCGAGCCCCAACCGGGCTTCGGACACAGACACTTCTCTCCCGTCGAATGGAGCATCATGTCCCTCCCTCTGACCCGCCGGATCGCCCGTGCCGCGCTGCTCGTCGCAGCGGGAGCGGCAGCCGGGGTCGGTGCGGCCGGCTCCGCCGGTGCGGCCACCCAGCCGGCGGCGGTCCCGAACCTGGGTGGTGTGACCACCCCGGACGCGGCGAACCTCGGTGGCACCGTCGACGGCGCCACGACGAACGCCACCACGCTCGCGGCCACCACGGGCGGCACGGCGGTCGGCAAGACCGTGCCGGGTGCGGCCCACACCGGCACCAGCGCCGTGAACAAGACCGCGCCGGTGGCCCGGAAGGCCGCGGGTGAGGTCACCGGGGCAGCGGGCAGCGTCGTCGGGGACGCCGCGTCCTCCACGGCGGGTGGCGGGCTGCCGCAGCTGCCGGTGCAGGGCAAGTCGCTGCCGCTCGGCTGAGCGCCGGCCGGCTGAGCGCCTGGCTTTGACCGCCGGACGGGGTCCAGGGAACTCCCTGGACCCCGTCCGCTTTTGTGTCCCTGCGTTCCTACGTCGGCACGGCCCGTTACAGACGGGCTGCCGCTGCGCGGACGCGTTCGTCCGTTGCCGTCAGCGCCACACGTACGAACTGTTCGCCCGCCTCGCCGTAGAAGTCACCCGGTGCGACGAGGATGCCCAGGGCGGCGAGGTGGGCGACGGTGGTCCAGCAGGACTCGTCGCGGGTGGCCCAGAGGTAGAGGCTCGCCTCGCTGTGTTCGATGCGGAAGCCGTGGCCCAGCAGGGCGGCCCGCAGCACCTCGCGGCGGGCGGCGTAGCGCTCGCGCTGTTCCTGGACGTGGGCGTCGTCGCCCAGGGCCGCCACGACGGCCGCCTGTGTGGGCGCCGAGGTCATCATGCCGCCGTGCTTGCGGATCTCCAGCAGCGGGCCGAGGACGGCCGGGTCGCCGGCGATGAACGCCGCGCGGTAGCCCGCCAGGTTGGAGCGCTTGGAGAGGGAGTGGACGGCCACGATGCCGTCGTAGGAGCCGCCGTTGACGTCCGGGTGCAGCACCGAGACCGGGTCGGCCTCCCAGCCCAGTTCCAGGTAGCACTCGTCGGAGAAGAGCAGGACACCGTGGGCGCGGGCCCAGGCGACGATGTCCGTGAGCTCCTGCTTCGAGAGCACCTTGCCGGTCGGGTTCGACGGGGAGTTCAGCCAGAGGAGCTTCAGGCCGGCGGGGTCGAGGTCGCGCGGGTCGTCGTAGGTCTCGTACGCGGCGCGGGCGAGGCGGGCGCCGACCTCGTAGGTGGGGTAGGCGAGGCGCGGGTGGGCGACCCTGTCGTCGGGGCCGAGGCCCAGCTGGGTCGGCAGCCAGGCCACCAGTTCCTTGGAGCCGACGACCGGCAGGACATGGCGGTGGGTGACCCCGCGGGCGCCGAGGCGGCGCTCCAGCCAGCCGGTGATCGCGTCGCGCAGCGCCGGGGTGCCCCACACCGTCGGGTAGCCCGGGGAGTCGGCCGCGTCGATCAGGGCCTTCCGGACCAGCTCGGGCACCGGGTCGACCGGGGTACCCACGGACAGGTCGACGATGCCGTCGGGGTGCGCGGCGGCCGTCTTCTTGTACGGCTCCAGCTTGTCCCAGGGGAAGGTGGGGAGCCGGTCGGAGACTGCGGACACGGGAATCAGGCTCACTTTCGACGGTGCGGCTGCGCCCGGGGCAGCTTCGCACGGGGCGGCAAAAGCCTCGGTCCCGTGCGGCGGTGATCGGGACGATCGAGCCGTACGGGACCGAGGCGGCGCTGTCGCGGGCGGACGGCCGCTGGATGCTCTAGACGGTCACTCGCCCTGCGGCGGCAGCGCGGCGATGAAGGGGTGGTCGCGCTCGATCAGCCCCAGCTTGCTGGCGCCACCGGGAGAGCCCAGCTCGTCGAAGAACTCGACGTTCGCCTTGTAGTAGTCCTTCCACTCCTCCGGAGTGTCGTCCTCGTAGAAGATCGCCTCGACCGGGCAGACCGGCTCACAGGCACCACAGTCGACGCATTCGTCCGGGTGGATGTACAAGGACCGGGAGCCCTCGTAAATGCAGTCGACCGGGCACTCCTCGATGCACGCCTTGTCCTTCACGTCGACACAAGGCTGCGCGATGACGTAGGTCACGCTGTCGTTCCTCCTCGATAGGGCGCTGGCGGGCCTCCGTAGGCTCCGCCGCCTGGCGCGCGGGAGCGCGGCGTCGTCGATGCCCGCCCCTAGTATCTCCGTTCCGGAGCATGATCCGAACATGAGGGGTGAACTGACCAGTGGAAATCTCGGCGGCAGGACGGCTGGAAGTCCGCATCACCCCCGCTGACGTGGGAAAACGGGTATCCGTACGGCGCTTGGGCGAACCTGGTGCAGGACCGGAGAAGTTCACCGACACGGTGGGTGTTCTCACATCATGGAATGATGGCGTGCTCATGATCACGCGACGGGATGGGCGAAGTGTCCGCATCGCCGAGTCTGCCCTGGTCGCCGGCAAGGTGGTGCCGGCCGCTCCGGCACGCCGCCGGGGCCCCGCCGCCTCCTACGACGAACTCGCGCGGGTCGGCTCGCGCGGCTGGCCACCGCTGGAGACCGAGCGGCTCGGGGAGTGGGAGCTCAGGGCCGGCGGCGGGTTCACCCGGCGGGCCAACAGCGTGCTGCCGCTCGGCGATCCGGGGCTTCCGCTCGACGCGGCCCTCGATGCCGTACGACGCTGGTACGGCGAGCGTGGCCTGCCCGCCTACGTCCAGGCGGCCACCGGGGCCGAGGGCACACAGGAGCTGCTGTGCGCGGAGCTGGAGCGGCGCGGCTGGGTGCGGGAAGTGACCGCCGAGGTGTGGACCGGCGCTCTCGCGCCGGTCGCGGACCGGGCCGAGGGCGCGGGTGTGCGGCTGTCCCGGCGGGCGGACGAGGCCTGGCTCGCCCGGTACCGGCGCAAGGGGGTGAGCGAGGTGGCCCTGCGGGTGCTGTGCGGGGGCCCGTCGGTGTGGTTCGCGACGGTGCCCGGCCCGGCGGGCGAGCCGCCGGCGGCGATCGGGCGGTGTGTCGTGGACGGGCGGTGGGCCGGGTTCGCGGCGGTCGAGGTGGACCCCGGGCGGCGCCGGCAGGGGCTCGCCACGGAGGTGATGGCCGCGCTGGCCCGGCGGGCGCTGGACGAGGGCGCGTCGGCGGCCTGGCTGCAGGTGGAGACGGACAACGAGGGCGGACGAGGCCTGTACGCCCGGCTGGGCTTCAGCCCGCACCACAGCTACCACCACTACCGGGAGCCGGACGATTCCGGCGCCGCCCGGCCGTAGAACCGTCATGGAAGGGCATGAGCCTCGCATGCAGCACCCGTATCTGCCGCCGCCGTATCCGCCACCGCCGGAGCGGGCGGCCGAGCTGCGCCGCGGATTCGCCGAGGAGGCGCGCTCCGAGCGGCCGGATCTGGCGGCGCTGTGTCTGCTGATCGGCGCCGCGGCGGACGGCGCGCTGGGCGAGGCCGGGACGGACACCGCGCAGGCGGAGCTGGACCGGCTCGCGGGCGAGCTGCCGTACCGGCCGGGCGGGCCGCACGCGTGGGCACAGGCCGTACAGCGGCTGCTCGGGGAGCGCTACGGCTTCCACGGCACACCCGGCGACTACCAGCGGCTGGAGTCCTCCCTGCTGCACGAGGTGCTGCTGCGGCGGCGCGGGCTGCCCATCCTGCTGTCGGTGGTGTGGCTGGAGGTCGCGCGGCGGGCGGGGGCGCCGGTGTACGGGGTCGCGCTGCCCGGACACTTCGTGGTGGGGTTCGGCGCGGCCGAGGAGCAGGTGCTGGCCGATCCGTTCGACGCGGGGCGGGTGCTGACCGGGTCCGACGCGCAGATGCTCGTGGTGGGGGCCACGGGGGCGCCGCTGGACGCCTCGATGCTGGAGCCCGCGGCGCCGCTGGAGGTCGTCCAGCGGATCCTGAACAACATCCGCGCATGGGCGGCCGCCCGGCCCGAGCGGTCGGATGTGGCGCTGTGGGCCGTGGAGTTGGCGCTGGCCGTGCCCGCGCATCCGGCCCGGCTGCGCTATGAGCGCGGGCAACTGCTGGTGCAGCGGGGCGAGTTCGTGTCGGGCGCGGAGGAGCTGGACGCCTACGCCGACTTGATCGAGGTCGTCGACGAACCGGCCGCCCGGAAAGTACGGCAACAGGCCCATACGGCTCGGGCCATGCTCAACTGACCTGTCGGGGCCTCCCGGCTCGTCAGAGCCAGCCCTTCTCCCTCGCGATCCGTACCGCCTCCGCCCGGTTGCGTACCGCCAGTTTCTGGATCGCCGTGGAGAGGTAGTTGCGGACCGTGCCCTGGGAGAGGTGCAGGGCCTTGGCCAGTTCGGCGTTGGTGGAGCCGTCGGCCGCCGCACGCAGCACCTCGCGTTCGCGCTCGGTGAGGGGGTTGGCGCCCTCGGCGAGCGCGGCGGCGGCGAGTGTGGGGTCGATGACCCGCTCGCCGGAGAGCACCTTGCGGATGGCCTCGGCGAGCTGGGCGGCCGGGGCGTCCTTGACGAGGAAGGCGTCGGCGCCGGCCTCCATGGCGCTGCGCAGATAGCCGGGGCGGCCGAAGGTCGTCAGGACGACCAGTTTGACCCGCGGGAACTCCCGGTGGACCCGTGCCGCGGCCTCGATGCCGGTGCAGCCGGGCATCTCGATGTCGAGCAGCGCCACGTCCACGCCGTGCGCGCCGACGGCCGCCAGCACCTGGTCCCCGCGCGCGACCTGGGCGACGACCTCGATGTCGTCCTCCAGGCCGAGCAGCGCGGCCAGGGCCTCGCGGACCATCGACTGGTCCTCGGCGAGGAGGACCTTGATCATGCTCGTCATGCCCCGGATCCTACGTGCCCCGGCAGGGCCGAGGGGACGCGGGCGACCAGCCGGAAGCCATGCTTGACCCGGCCCGCCTCCAGGGTGCCACCGGCCTTCTCCAGCCGCTCGCCGAGGCCGGTCAGACCGTTGCCGGGCCCGCTGCCGCTGCCGCCGGATCCGTTGTCCTCGACGCAGAGTTCGAGCATCGCACCGTCCAGGGTCTGGCGGTGCGCGAGCTGGATCAGGCACTTGTCGGCGCCGCTGTGCCGGACCACGTTGGTGACGGCCTCGCGCAGCGCCCAGGCGAGCACGGACTCGGCCTCCTCGGGGACGCCGGTGAGGTCGGGGTCGGCGGGCACCTCGGCGGTGACGCCGGCGGCGGTCAGGGCGACCTGGGCGCCGGCGAGTTCGGCGGCGAGCCGGGGGCGGCGGTAGCCGGTGACGGCCTCCCGGACGTCGACCAGGGCCTGCCGGCTGACCTGTTCGATGTCGGCGACCTGCTGGGCGGCCTTGTCGGGGTGGTCGGGCAGCATCCGGCCGGCCAGCTCGCTCTTCAGCGTGATCAGGGACAGCGAGTGGCCGAGCAGGTCGTGCAGATCGCGGGCGAGCCGCAGCCGCTCCTCGTTGGCGGCGAGCTGGGCGACGGTGGCCCGCGCCTTGCGCAACTCGATCGTGGTACGGACCAGTTGGCCGACGCCGACCATCGCGAACCCGATGAGGACCACCAGGACCAGCAGGCCGCGGGCCTCCTTCTCGTCGGAGTGCAGTCCGACGAGGTACATCACCGTGCCGGTCGCCGGGACCGCCCAGTAGGCCGCCGGCACCGGCAGGGTCGCCCCGCAGGCCACCGAGACATAGACGAACAGACCGAGCCAGGCACCGCCGAGGCTGTAGGCCAGGACCGGGGCGAGCACGCCGAGGACCACGATCGAGGAGACGGTCAGGCGCGGCGAGAACGGCCGGCCCATGCGGCGGAAGACCAGCGCGAGATAGACGCCCACGAACGCCGTGAGGCCGAGGGCGCCGGCCACGGTGGCGCCCGTGGTGTGGCGGCCGCTCGTGAGGTCGTCGACCGGCGAGCTGAGAAAGACCAGCCAGACGCCGATCCACAGGGCCTTCACCAGCAGCTCACGCCGGGTGGTGGCGACCTGGCCGATCCGTACCTTCGTATCCGGCCACCGCTCGCCGGCCTGCGGGTCTTCCGTCATGGTGCTCACGCCTTCAGCGTGTCCTTCCGGTACAGCCAGGCCGCGCCGCCCGCGAAGAGGACGAAGTACCCGGCGAGGACGGCGACGTCCGTCGTGCTCGGGGTCTGGCTCTGCTCGATCGCCCGCCCCAGGGCAGCGTACGCGTGTGTGGGCAGCCACTTCGCGATGTCCTGCAGGACCTTCGGGAAGGTGGTGGTCGGCATCCACAGGCCGCCGAGGATCGACAGGCCGAAGTAGATGATCATCGTGATCGGGCGGACCGCGTCACCGGTGGCGAGGTAGCCGATGGCGACACCGAGGGCGGCGAAGACCAGGCTGCCGGCCCAGATGATCCCGGTGAGGGCGAGCCACTGCCAGGCGTCCAGGTGGACATGCTTGATCGCGGCGGCGGCGATGAACAGCACGATGATCGACGGCAGGCTCACCACGGCGGCGCTGGCGATCTTGGCGAAGACATAGCCGCGTCCGGGCAGCGTGGTCAGCCTGAGCTGCCGTACCCAGCCGCTCTCGCGCTCCTTCGCGATGCGCTCGCTGTTGCCCATGAGGACGGCGGTCAGGGCGCCGAAGGAGGCCATGGAGACCATCAGGTAGGTGGCGACGGTCAGGCCGGTGCCGTCGACCTTCTCGCCGGAGCCGGAGCTGCTGGAGAAGATCAGGAAGAGGGACGTGGGGTAGAGCACCGAGAAGAACAGGAACTTCTTGTTGCGCAGGGCGCGGGCCAGTTCGAGCTTGATCAGGGCGTTCATGACTGCTTGGCCTCCTCGGCCTCCGTGATGGCGACGAAGGCCTGCTCCAGACCGAGGCCGGCGACTTCGAGGTTGCGGGGGTAGACGCCGAGGCCGTACACGGCGTGGACGGTGGCGTCGGCGTCGGTCGACTGGATACGGACGGTCTGGCCCGAGATGTCGATCGAGGTGAGGAAGGGCAGGGCGCGCAGCGCGGTCCCGTCGATCTCGCCCTCCAGGTCGAAGGAGACCCTGCGGGCACCCGCCTTGGCCTTGATCTCGGCGGCGGTGCCGTCGGCGAGGAGCCGGCCGCGGTGCAGCACCAGGACCCGGTCGGCGATGGCGTCGGCCTCTTCGAGGTAGTGGGTGGCGAACAGCACGGTACGGCCCTGGTCGGCCTGCTCGCGCATGGTGGCCCAGAAGGCCTGCCGGGCGGAGACGTCCATGCCGGTGGTCGGCTCGTCCAGGATGATCAGGTCGCTGTCGCCTGCGGTGGCGAGGGCGAAGCGGACGCGCTGGGCCTGGCCGCCGGAGAGCTTGTTGACCTTGCGGTCGGCGATCTGCGCGATGCCCGCGCGGGCCATCACATCGGCGGCCTTGTACGGCCTCGGGTGCAGCGAGCAGCCCAGCTTCACCAGCTCGGCCACGGTGACCTCGTCCATCAGGCCGCCGCTCTGCAGCATGGCCCCTACCCGGCCGGCGGCGATCGCCTCGCGCGGGGTGCCGCCGAAGAGGCTCACCGTGCCGCTGTCGGGGTGCTTGAGGCCGAGGAGCAGATCGAGGGTGGTGGACTTGCCGGCCCCGTTCGGGCCGAGCAGGGCAACGGTCTGGCCGGGGTGCAGCCGGAGCGAGATCCCGTCGACGGCCCGCACATCGCCGTAGCTCTTGGTCACCTGGTCGAAGCCGACCACCGGGGTGGTGGTGGCCGGTGCCGCAGTTGTCGTCATGCCGTCCATGCTGGCGGCAGGGACCCCTCGCGGGGCAGTGTCGGGGGTCCTCCGTGCCGGATGACAGATGTCATACGGATCGGGTGACGCGCAGGTGTCGTACGGATCGGGTGACGCGCATGACGAAGGGGACGCCCGCCGAACGGCGGACGCCCCCCTTCCTCCCTGCTACGGCCCGGCTAGGTCGGGTTGGTGTCGATGACCGCGACCCGGTTGGTCCTGCTGATCAGGGCCTGGCGGAGGGTGAGGTAGACCTCCTGCGGGGTGACCGGCGTCTTCTTGCCGTTGGCGCGGGTGATCAGGACGCCGTCGAAGGTGCCGCCGTAGAGCTGCTTCAGGGCGTTCAGGTCGGGCTTGTCGACCAGCTTGCCGTCCGCGGTGGGTACCACCCTGAGGAACTTCCAGAGCGATTTCTCCGGGCTCATCACCAGCGCGTGCCCGGCGCCCGCCGAGATGGTCACCTTGCCCGACATCGCCGGCTCCGCGAACGACTTCATCTCCTGGTCGACCGCCGCCTTCGACACCGTCGGCTGCTTGGTGGTCGTCGGGACGGTGACCGGGGTCGCCGTGTCCGTCTCCACCAGCTGCCGGTAGGCCTGTTCGACCGCCTCGGCGGACTGGCCCGCGTCGATCGCCTTGCCCGGCTTGCCGTAGACGGCGACGGCCTGGCCGGCCTTGAACGTGATACCGCCCTCGACGACCGAGCCGGAGCCGCCACCGGCCTGCTGGAGGGCTGCCTGCAGCTTCTCCTCGTCCACCGGCATGTCCGGTTCGATCACGCGCTTCTGCCCGAAGAGCGAGCCGATGACGTGGACCGGGTTGTAGTCGCTGGTCGCGGCCTTGCTCACGGTGGACTGGAAGTCGAACTGGAGACCGGCGTTCTGCGGGGTGAGGCTGACGGTCCGGCCGCCGACGGAGAGCTTCAGCGGCTTGTTCACCCGGGTGCCGAAGGCGTCGTCGAGCTTCTTGACGGCGTCGTCACGGGTGCCGCCGCCGATGTCCACGCCGAGGACGGTGGTGCCCTTGGGGACGTCGGTGTGGTTCATCAGCAGTCCGGCGCCGTAGGCACCGCCCGCGACGACGACCACGCCGACGCCGAGCAGCACCAGCTTGCTGCGGCCCTTCTTCTTCGGCTTGGTCTGCGCCTTGGGTGCGGCGGCCCGCTTCGGCTCGGCCGGGGACTGCGCGGCCGGTCCGTCGCCGGAGGCGCCGCCGAACGGGGAGCTGCCGACGCCGGGGACGACCGGGATGCCGCTGGTGACGGTGTGCCCGGAGACGTTGTCGGGGCGATAGCCGGGCGTGCCCGGTTCGGGGGCCGGCTTCTGCGGGGTGAGGATCGCGGTGTCGTCGCTGAGGCCGCCGCCGGGACCGAGTCCGGTGGGGCCGCCGCCGGGACCGACACCCGGACCGCCGAGGCCGCCCGGACCGCCGGGGCCGCCCGGACCGCCGGGGCCCGCGGTGCCGCCGAGGTCCGAGAGGGCGCCGCCCGGGGCCTGGGGCACCTGGCCGCCCGGCCCGGTGAGGCCGTCGTAGCCGCCCGTGCCGTGCGAGGCGCCCGGACCGGACAGGTCGGCGAAGGGATCCGCGGCCGACGGGACGAGGGGGCCGTCGCCGGTGACCGGGCCGGTGGTGGGGCCGGCCGGGCCCTGGGGGCCGCCGGGACCGCCGTGACCGTGCGGGCCGTTGAAGCCGCTGGGGCCGCCCGGTCCGCCGATGCCCGCCGTACCACCGAAGGTATCGGGGCCACCGGGGCCACCAGTGCCACCGGGGCCGCCAGTGCCGCCGGAGCCGCCCGCGCCGTTGCCGGGGAAGCCGCTCTGGCCGGTCGCGCCGGGGGCGCCCGTGCCGAAGCCGTCCTGGCCGGCGCTCTCCGAGAAGTACGGCAGGTCGTCGCGGCGTGCTTCGCCGCCGGCGGCGCCGGGGCGGGAGCCGCCGCCCAGCGGGCCCGCGGCGAGCGCCTCGGTGACGTCGAAGGAGCCGGTGCCGCCGCCGTGCCCGGGGGCGACGGGGCCGCCGGTGGCGCCGGGCAGGCCCTTGCCGTTCGTGCTGCCGGAGCGGGAGCCGCCCGGGACGCTCATGGAGCCGACCACACCGCCGGGACGGCCGCCGCCGGGGCGTGCGCCGGTGCCACCGGAAGCACCGGATGCTCCCGAACCACCCGTACGGGTGCCCGGTGCGCCGGAGGCGGGGGCAGAACCGCCCCGACCACCAGGAGCGCCCGAAGGACCCGAAGTGCCCGGAGTGCCCGAACCGCCGGACGCACCCGCCCCGTTCGTGGTGGCGCCGCCCGGACCGGCCTTGCCGCCGCCGGACTTGCGGGGCGCGAACCAGTCGCTGGTCTTCTCCCCGGCCTGGGCCGCGGGCTCGGCGGGCGCCTCGGGGGCCGCGCCGGCGATCCGGTCGGGCGCGGGTCGCGGCTCGGCGGCGGGCGCCTCGTCCCCGGCGCCGTCGGAGTCCCCGACGGGCTTGCGCACGACGACCGGCGGGATGGGCCGGGACCCGGGGATGTTGATCCGGATCCGGGTCGTCAGCGTGGTCTCGGTCTTCTTCTCCTCCGGCCGCGTGGCCGAACGGCCCGCGTCCGCGGCGTCGTCGGAAGCCATGGGGGTCCCGTACGGCGGCGTGCCGGAGGGGTATGCGGCTCCGCCGTGCCCGTTGGGCCCGGAGGACGGAGTGTCAGTTTCACGACTCAAGGCAGGTTCTCCCAGTTGGCTCCGCCGCCCGCTTCGACCTGAACTCTCGGGCGGCTCGGCGGCGCGCACCACCATACTGGCCACTTCTGGCGTGTATCCCAGGACCGCCGAGGAAACCCACACCGGACTCGCACGTGCGCCGCACGGCGAAGTGGTACGTCACTTGCCAAGTCGGGCGGGACCGCCGCGGGGTTGCCGCCCGGCGCCCAGGGTGGCACAGATCACAGCGAGAGCCATGCCGCCGAGCAGGAAGACATACGACGAGCCGCCCGCGGCGAACAGGAAGTCGCCTTCGGGGCGCGCTGCGGTGAGCAGGACGACGGCGACGATCCAGCCCGCCACCGGGGCGACCGCCCCGCCCCGGCCGCCGGTCGCGTACGCACCGCCGAGGAACAGCCCGGCCGCGCCCGCGAGGGCGAGCAGCAGCCCGCCGGGGAACCAGGCGGCCTGGACCAGGGTCCCGGCGAGGCCGACGACGCCGCCGAGCACGAACAGTCCGGCATAGGCGGCGGCCCGTGCGGCCGAGGGCCGTTGCACCGGCCGGGCGAGCAGCGAGCCCGGTCCCGTGTCGCTCATGAGGTCTCCTCGATGCCGAGGCCGGCGAACAGGTCGCTCTCCCCGGGCTCGGCCATGCCCCGCACCAACTCGTAGTACTCGGTGGTGAACAGCGGCTGGGCCAGCTCGTTGGAGAGCGCGAAGTACGGCTCGGCCACCTCGATCTGGGTGGTGTGGGCGCGCATCGCCGCGGCCTTGGCGGCGGCGTGGGCGGTGCCGTCGACGGCGGTGGTGATCCGCTCGTCGTCGACCACGCCCGGTACGTCGTCCAGTGTGGCCGCCTTGCCGAACGGCGATGCCGCCAGCTCGTCCTGGAGGCGGGCGAAGGCGGCCTCGGCGACGGAGCGCGGGACGCGGTTCCAGTAGACCTTGTCGATCCGGTGGCCGCGCTCGTCGGCCAGCTCGACGGCGCGCATGGCGACGCGGTGGGCCTGGATATGGTCCGGGTGGCCGTAGCCCCCCTGGTCGTCGTAGGTGACGAGGACCTGCGGGCGGACCTCCACGATCACCTCGGCGAGGCAGCCGGCGGCCTCGTCGACCTCGGCCTGCCAGAAGCAGCCCGGGTCCGCGTTGTCCGCGATGCCCATCATGCCCGAGTCCCCGTACCGCCCCGCGCCGCCGAGCAGCCGGGCGTCGCCCACCCCGAGCGCGCGCACGGCCTCGGCCAGTTCGCCGCGCCGCCGCAGGCCCAGTGCGGCGCCGGTCAGATGCCGCAGCTCGGGCGGGATGACCTCACCCCGCTCCCCGAGGGTGCAGGTGACCAGGGTCACCTGGGCGCCCTCGGCCGCGTACCGGGCCATGGTCGCGCCGTTGTTGATCGACTCGTCGTCCGGGTGCGCGTGCACCAGCAGCAGACGCCGGGCTGGCAGTTCCATCATGGGGACCACCCTACGAGGCGTACTCGCCGACGCGGCGCGGCAGGCCGCAGGCCGCCGTGTCAGACGGCCGTACGCGGGCGGGCGCCGAGCAGCGGCCAGGTGATGAGGGCCGTCAGCACAAGGACGGCGGCCACGCACAAGATGCTTCCGGGGTAGGTGAAGACGGGGAACAACGCGGCGCTGAGGACTCCGCCGAGGTGCTGGGTCGTGGTGAGGGCCGCCGCTGCCGCGCCGGTGTGCTGGGGCGCGATCGCGTCGGTCGCGAGGTCGTAGAGGGGCATGACGGCGGTGCCGATGCCGAGACCGGTGAGGAACAGGCCGAGCATGTCGGTCGAGTCACCTCCGCTGGACGCCAGGACGGTCAGCACCAGCAGGCCGAGACCCGTCGTCGTCAGGCCCGCCGCTGTCAGGACGCGGGGCGCGACGCGGTGCAGCAGACGTGCGGAGACCTGGGTGGCACCGAGCGCGAGGGCGCCGGAGAGCAGCAGGAGGGAATGGGCGACCTGGATCAGGGCGTAGTGGTGGAACTCCTGCAGGGTGAAGTTCAGGATCCCGAGGAAGGTGAAGGTGCCGACGCCGGACAGGAGCAGGGCGAGGTGGCAGCCGGCCCGGCCGCGGTCCCGGACGATGTACGGCGCGAGGAGCGGGCTCGGCGCCCTCGTCTGCCACCACAGGAAGGCCGCCAGCGCGAGGATGCCGCCCACGATCGGGCCCACGGTCAGGGGGGCGCTCCAGCCCTTCCCCTCGGCATGGGTCTGGCCGAGGCCGTAGACGAGCGCGGCGACCCCGGCGAGGCCGAGCAGCGCGCCGAGCGCGTCGAAGCGGGCGCCGGAGCGGGGGCCGCCGTCGTGCACCAGGGTGAGCGTGCCGACCAGGGCGATCGCGGCGAGCGGAACGGCCGCGCCCATGGCGACGCGCCAGTCCAGGTTCATCGACAGCGACAGGGTCGGCAGCATCGCGCAGGCCGTGCCGCCGACGGCGGCCGTGGTGTAGAGCCCGAAAGCCCTGCGGCGTTCCTTCGGCTCGGTGAAGCCGGTGCTCACCAGGGCGAGCGCGGACGGGGTGATCAGTGCGGCGCAGGCGCCCTGCAGGCCGCGGGCCAGGACGATCATGCCCGTGGCGTCGGCCGCGCTGCCGAGCAGGGCGGCCGACGCGAATCCGACCAGGCCGGCGGCCAGGGTCCGGCGCGGTCCGATCAGGTCCGCGAGATGCCCGCCGAGCAGCAGCAGACCGCCGAAGCAGAGGCTGTAGACGAGGGACGGTGTGAACGGGCCCTCGATCGCCAGGCCCAGTGCGTGGTGCAGGCCCAGTGCGCGGGTGATGAACGGCCAGAGCCCCAGGGCCGCTTCGAACAGGACCGTGAACTGCGCCAGCGCCAGCGCCGCGAGCCCCCACCAGCGCCCCGGACGCGGGCCGGCGGGGAACCCGGCTGCCGGGGTGCCGACGGTCGGTACGTACGCGGGCGGCGGGGGCGCCGGAACCGGCGTACGGAGCTGCGGAGCCGGTGCGGGGGGTTGCGGAGCCGGTGCGTGCGGCTGCGGCTGCGGCGGTGCGGTGCGGGCCCCGGCGAGTGCGGCGCGGGGGTCCGACGGGACGGCCGTCCCGGCCGCGGGCTCGTCGCGGGGCACGGGGGCGAAGTCCAGCAACCGGGCTGCGTGGCGGCCGAGTTGTGCCAGCACCGGGCTCGGCAGCCACTCCCCGCTCCGCTCCGCCTCCGTGCGCTCGGCCACCTGCTGCGGGGTGGGCCGCCGGGCCGGGTCCTTGTGCAGACAGGCACCGACGAGGCCGGCCAGCGACTCGGGTACGCCGGTCAGGTCCGCCTCGTCCTCGGCGATCCGGAAGAGGTGGGCGTTCAGGCCGGTCTCCGTGGCGCCGAAGAGCAGCCGCCCGGTGGCGGCGTAGACGAGGACGGCGCCGAGGCAGAACACATCGCTGGCGGGGGTGAGTTCCAGGCCGCGGACCTGTTCCGGCGACATGAAGCCCGGGGAGCCGATCAGCATGCCGGTGCGGGTGTGCAGACTGTCCCCGGAGAGGCTGTCCATCGCCCGCGCGATGCCGAAGTCGATGACACGGGGGCCGTCGACGGTGACGAGGACGTTGGACGGCTTGAGGTCACGGTGGATCAGGCCCGCCTCGTGCACGGCCCGCAGGGCGATCGCGAGCCGGTTGGCGAGGGAGTGGACCGAGTGCTCGGGCAACGGCCCGAAGTCCTCGGCGACCACGGAGTGCAGGTCGGGCCCGGGAATGTACTGCGTCGCCACCCAGGGAACGGCGGCGTCCGGGTCGGCGTCGAGCACGGCCGCCGTCCAGCTGCCGCCCACCCGCCGGGCCGCGGCCACTTCACGGGCGAACCGTCTGCGGAACTCGTGGTGCCCGGCGTAGTCGGCCTGGACGACCTTCACGGCCACGGTGCGTCCGCCCTCGTCGCGCCCCAGATAGACGAGGCCCATCCCGCCCTCGCCCAGCCGGGCGATCAGACGGTACGGGCCTATGCCGGTCGGGTCACCGGGGCGCAGTTGATCCACGGCTGGAAGATAGTGCAGCTATCCAACCGACCGCGAGGCTTTGTCAGAACTTGATGCTGCCGATCATGCTCGCGACGTTCGTCGTCAGCTGGCTGATCGTGGGGGCGATGGTCGAGGAGGCGAGATAGAAGCCGAGCAGGATGCAGATGACGGCGTGACCGCCCTTCAGCCCTGACTTCTTGATCAGCAGGAAAACGATGACCGCCAGCAGCACCACCGCCGAAATCGAGAGTGCCACGGCGGCTCACCTCCAAAGATCGCCAGATCCAGATCAGTTGGGCAAATCCATGCAGACGCCAGCAGGTTCATACCCACACAGCGGTAGTGATCATAACTATCCGTGCTCGCGCATCGCTCGGCGCACGGCCGCACAAGGGGGCGCATGGCCAATATGGTCGGGGGTATGACGACCGAGTCTGACTCCTTCCCCCGTCGGCACGCCAGGACCCAGCGATTCACGCTCGGCACGCCGCGTGCGTTCACCGTGGCGCCGGACGGTTCGCGTGTCGCGTTCCTGCGCTCCGCCTCCGGCAGCGACCGCACCAACTCCCTGTGGGTCATGGACCTTCCAGGGGGCGAGGAGCGCGTGGCGGCCGACCCGGACACCCTGCTCGGCGGCGCCTTCGAACGGCTCTCGGCCGAGGAGCGAGCGCGCCGGGAGCGCAGCCGAGAGGGCGGCGCCGGCATCGTCGGCTATGCCACCGACACAGCCCTGGAGTTGGCGTCTTTCGCCTTGTCAGGGCGGCTTTTCACGGCCGAGCTGCGCGCCGGT
Organism: Streptomyces alanosinicus; assembly: GCF_014650595.1. Taxonomy (GTDB): domain Bacteria; phylum Actinomycetota; class Actinomycetes; order Streptomycetales; family Streptomycetaceae; genus Streptomyces; species Streptomyces alanosinicus. Next base: position 183,238 of record NZ_BMVG01000007.1, on the reverse strand, counting down.
ACGACACGTGAACTGCGGGTCCCGGGACCGGTGATCGACCCCCGCCCCTCCCCCGACGGCCGGCATGTCGCATATGTCGCGCGGGGCGCGCTGCGGGTGGTGGGCGCCGAGGGCGGGGACGACCGGGCGCTCGCCGAGCCGGAGCCCGCCGACGGGCCGGGGCAGATCACCTACGGCCTCGCGGAGTTCATCGCGGCCGAGGAGATGAAGCGGACGCGGGGCTTCTGGTGGGGGCCCGACGGCCGCCGGCTGCTCGTCGCACGCGTGGACGACACGCCGGTACGGCGCTGGTGGATCGCGGATCCTGCGCACCCGGAGCGTGATCCAGTTAACGTCGCCTACCCGGCGGCGGGCACTCCGAACGCGGACGTACGGCTGTTCGTGATCGGCCTCGACGGGGAGCGCACGGAGGTGGCGTGGGACCGGTCCCGCTATCCGTATCTGGCCCATGTGCACTGGTCAGCGGCGGGTGCGCCGCTGCTTCTGGTGCAGTCGCGGGACCAGCGCAGCCAGCTGTTCCTGGCGGTGGACCCGGACACGGGGGCCACCCGGATGGTGCACGCCGACGAAGATCCAAGTTGGCTGGAACTCTTCCCTGGAGTGCCCTGCTGGAGCCCCTCGGGGCAGCTTGTCCGCATCGTGGACGAGGGCGGTGCCCGGGTGCTGGCGGTCGGTGAACGGCCGTTGACCAGCAGCCAGTTGCATATCCGCGCGGTGCTGGACGTGGGCGCGGAGGACGTGCTGGTTTCCGCCTCCGCGGGGGAGGATGCCCCGGCGCCGGAGATCGGCGAAGTCCATGTGTACCGGGTGAACGAACTGGGCGTGGAGCGCGTGTCGCAGGAGCCGGGCGTGCACTCGGCCGTACGGGCCGGCGGAGTGACCGTGCTCGCCTCCGCGGCACCGGACCGGCCGGCCACCCGGGTCCAGGTGCTGCATGACGTAAAACAGGCGGTGACTGTCCGGTCGTACGCCGAAGATCCCGGTTTGTCCCCGCGGGTGACGTTCATCGAGGGGGGCGCACGCCGAATTCCGTGCGCTGTGCTTATGCCACGGGACTACCCCGGCGACACGCCCCTGCCCGTCCTCATGGATCCCTACGGCGGCCCGCACGGCCAGCGGGTGCTCGCCGCGCACAACGCCCATCTCACCTCACAGTGGTTCGCCGACCGGGGGTTCGCGGTGATCGTGGCCGACGGGCGGGGCACCCCGGGGCGCTCGCCGGCCTGGGAGAAGTCGATCCGGGACGAGGTGGCCGCCACCGTGCTCCAGGACCAGGTGGACGCGCTGCACGCGCTCGCCGGGGAGTTCCCGCTGGATCTGGACCGGGTGGCCGTGCGCGGCTGGTCCTTCGGCGGCTATCTGGCGGCGCTGGCGGTGCTCCGCCGCCCGGACGTCTTCCACGCGGCGGTCGTCGGCGCACCCGTCACCGATCTGCGGCTGTACGACACCCACTACCAGGAGCGCTATCTCGGTCTGCCGGACGAGCAGCCGGAGGTCTACCGCCGTAACTCGGTGATCGACGACGCCGGTCTGGTCGACCCGGCCGAGCCGCACCGCCCGATGATGATCATCCATGGGCTGGCGGACGACAATGTGGTCGTCGCCCACTCCCTGCGGCTGTCCTCCGCCCTGCTCGCCGCGGGCCGCCCGCACGAGGTGCTGCCGCTGTCCGGGGTGACGCACATGACGCCGCAGGAGACCGTCGCCGAGAACCTGCTGCGGCTGCAGCTGGACTTCCTGCGGCGCGCCCTGCCCCAGCAGGCCACATGACGTCAGACGGCCGTCAATTGCGTTAACACACAGGCAACTTCACGGACGCGGTACCGATATACGGACACGGGAGGCTGATCGGCGTACGGCCGTGCGGGTGCCGTGAACGGGCCGGGGTGCGTCATGTCATCCCGGCCCGTTGCCGTGCTCGCCCTCCGCCGGGACCACCTGCCGCTCCTCGGCGAAGTGGCAGGCCGAGTCATGGGCCGCCGGCCCGGACACGGCACGGAAGACATCCGGCACCGCGAGGGCCGGCACCTCCCGGACGCAGCGCTCCTGCGCCTTCCAGCAACGGGTGCGGAAGCGGCAGCCGGAGGGGATGTCCGTCGGGGACGGCACATCGCCGGTGAGGATGATCCGCTCGCGGTGGTCGCGGGCCTCGGGGTCCGGCACCGGGACCGCGGACAGCAGCGCCTGGGTATAGGGGTGCGTGGGATGGTCGTAGATCTCGGCGTCCCGGCCGGTCTCCACGATCCGCCCGAGGTACATGACGCCGACCCGGTCGGAGATGTGCCGGACGATGGACAGGTCGTGCGCGATGAAGACGTAGCTCAGGTCGAACTCCGACTGCAGCCGGTCCAGCAGGTTGATCACCTGGGCCTGGACGGAGACGTCCAGCGCGGACACCGGCTCGTCGGCGACGATCACCTCGGGGCGCAGGGCCAGCCCGCGGGCGATGCCGATGCGCTGGCGCTGGCCGCCGGAGAACTGGTGGGGATAGCGGCTGATGTACTCCGGGTTGAGGCCGACCACGTCCAGCAGCTCCTGGACCCGGCGACGCCGGTCGCCCTTGGGCGCGACCTCGGGGTGGATCTCGTACGGCTCCCCGACGATGTCACCGACCGTCATCCGGGGGTTGAGGGAGGTGTACGGGTCCTGGAAGACCATCTGGATGTTGCGGCGTACGGCCTTGAGGGCGCGGCCGGACAGCCGGGTGATGTCCTCGCCCTTGAACCGGATGACGCCGGCCGTCGGGCGCTCCAGATGGCAGAGCATCTTGGCGACCGTCGACTTGCCGCAGCCGGACTCGCCGACGATGCCGAGGGTCTCGCCCTTGTACAGGGTGAAGTCCACGCCGTCGACGGCCTTCACCGCGCCGATCTGTTTCTTGAACAGGATGCCCTGGGTCAGCGGGTAGTGCTTGACGAGCCCGTCGACCTCCAGGATCGGCTCAGTGGTCGCGGTCATGCAGGCACTCCCTCCAGAAGTGGCAGGCGCTGCCGCGCACATCGGAGACCTCCTGGAGCGCGGGTTCGTCGGTGCGGCAGACGTCCTGGGCCATCGGGCAGCGCGGGTGGAAGGAGCAGCCCGGCGGGATGTCCAGCAGATTCGGCGGCAGACCCTTGATGGCGTACAGCTCCTGGCCCTTCTGGTCCAGCCGCGGGATGGAGTCCAGCAGGCCGCGGGTGTAGGGGTGGGCGGGCGCCTTGTAGATGTCGCGCACGGGCGCCGACTCGACGATCTTCCCCGCGTACATCACCGCGATCCGGTCGGCCACGTCCGCCACGACGCCGAGGTCGTGGGTGATCAGGATCAGCCCCATCCGGTACTCGCGCTGCAACTCCGCGAGCAGATCCATGACCTGGGCCTGCACGGTGACGTCGAGGGCGGTGGTGGGCTCGTCGGCGATGACGAGCGCCGGCTCCAGGGCCAGCGCCATGGCGATCATGATGCGCTGGCGCATTCCGCCGGAGAACTGGTGGGGATAGTCCCGCACCCGCTGGGCGGCGGCCGGGATACGCACCCGCTCCATCAGCTCGACGGCCCTGGCCCGCGCGTCCTTCTTCGACATCCCGCGGTGCACGACGAACATCTCGCCCAGCTGGTCCCCCACGGAGAGGACCGGGTTGAGCGCCGACAGGGCGTCCTGGAAGATCATCGCCATCCCGGCGCCGCGGATCCTCCGCCGCTCCTCTTCCCTCAACTTCAGCAGATCCCGCCCCTGGAAGAAGATCTGTCCACCGGTGATCCGCCCCGGCGGCATGTCGAAGATCCCCATCACGGCCTGCGCGGTCACCGACTTGCCCGACCCCGACTCCCCGAGCACGGCGAGCGTCTCCCCCGCGTCCACGGCGTACGACACCCCGTTGACAGCATGCGCGACCCCGTCCCGGGTCCGGAACTCCACCTGCAGCTCCCGCACTTCGAGCAGCACGCCGCCCTCACCTCAACTTCGGGTCCAGGGCGTCGCGGACCGCGTCGCCGAGCATGATGAAGGCCAGGACCGTGACGGCCAGGGCGCCCGAGGGCCACAGGAGGGCGTGCGGGGCGTTGCGGACGTAGGGGGAGGCGGCGGAGATGTCGATGCCCCAGGAGACGCTGGGCGGTTTCAGGCCCACACCGAGGTACGACAGGGTCGCCTCCAGGGCGATGTACGTGCCCAGCGCGATGGTCGAGACGACGATCACCGGCGCCACGGCGTTCGGGGCGATATGGCGCAGCAGGATGCGGGAGTCGGAGGCGCCGAGAGCGCGGGCGGCCTGGACGTAGTCGTTCTGCTTGACGGTGATGACGGAGCCGCGCGCGATCCGGGAGACCTGCGGCCAGCCCAGCAGCACCATGAACCCGATGACCGGCCAGACCGTGTTGCTGGTGACCACGGACAGCAGGACCAGACCGCCGAGCAGGACCGGGATGGCGAAGAAGATGTCGGTGATCCGGGACAGGACCGAGTCCCAGACCCCGCCGAAATAGCCCGCCAGGGCCCCGAGCACCGACCCGGTGACGGCCACCCCGAGCGTCGCCAGCACACCGACCGTGACCGACGCACGGGCGCCGTACACCGTGCGCGTGTAGACGTTGCAGCCCTGGCCGTCGTAGCCGAAGGGCGCCCCGGGGCCCGCGCCGTCCTGGGCCCTGGCGAGGTCGCACTGCAGGGGGCTGCCGGAGGCGATCGCCGAGGGCCACAGGGAGATGAGGACCAGGAAGACGATGACCAGCGCGGAGAGCAGGAAGACCGGGTTGCGGCGCAGGTCCCGCCAGGCGTCCGACCAGAGGGAGCGGGGCTTGCCGGCGGGGCCCGTGCCCCGCGGCCCTGCGGGCGTGCGCTCCAGCGTCGCCGCCTCGCTCGCGCCCAGGTCCATCGTCGCGCCCATGCCGGTCCCGGCGATCGCCCCCTCGGGTTCGTGCGGCTGTTCAGGCATAGCGGATCCTCGGGTCGAGTACGGCGTACAGGAGGTCGACGAGGAGGTTGGCCACGAGGAAGACAAGGACGAGGACGGTCACGAAGCCCACGACCGTCTGGGTGTTCTGGCGCAGGATGCCCTGGTAGAGCTGGAAGCCGACGCCCCGGATGTTGAAGATCCGCTCGGTGACGATCGCGCCGCCCATCAGCGCGCCGATGTCGGCGCCGATGAACGTGACCACCGGGATCAGCGAGTTGCGCAGCAGATGACGGACGACGACCCGGTGCCGGGGCAGGCCCTTGGCGACGGCCGTACGGACGTAGTCGGACCGCTTGTTCTCCGCGATGGAGGTGCGGGTCAGCCGGGTGACATAGGCGAGGGAGACGGAGGCGAGGACCAGGCCCGGCACGATCAGCTCGTCAAAACCTCCGTAGCGGACCGACGGGCTGATCCACTGCCATTTGATGCCGAGCAGCAGCTGGAGCAGCAGACCCGTGACGAAGGTGGGCACCGAGATCACCACCAGGGTGCCCAGCAGCACCCCGGTGTCGACGGGCCGGCCACGCCTGAGGCCCGTCACCACGCCCAGCGTCACACCGATGACGATCTCGAAGAGGATGGCGACGATCGTGAGCCGGATCGTGACGGGGAACGCCGATCCCATCAGCTCGGTGACCTTCTGCCCGTTGAAGGCGGTGCCGAAGTCGCCGGTGAAGACGTTGCCCATGTAGGTCGCGTACTGCTGCCAGAGCGGCTTGTCCAAGCCGAACTCCCGCTTCAGCTGGGCGGCCGTCGCCAGGTCGCAGGCCCGCTCGCCGCACAGGCCCGCGATGGGGTCGCCCATCACGTTCACCATCAGGAAGATCAGCAGCGTCGACCCGATGAACACCGGGATCATCTGCAGCAGCCGCCGTGCGACATAGCGCGCCATGCCGCTCAGCCGACCTTGATCTCGTTGTAGACGGGCACGCTGAACGGGTTGAGCGCCACATGGGACAGCCGCGGGGCGTAGCCGGCGCTGCCGTTCTGGTACCAGAGCGGGATGGCGGCCATGTTGTCGCGGACGACCCCCTCGGCCTGCTGGAAGAGCCGGACGGCCGCGGCCCGGTCGGTCTCGGCGTTGGCCCGGTCCACGAGCCGGTCGAACCGCTTGTCGGACCACAGGCCGTCGTTGGAGGAGGCGCCCGTGTAGTACAGCGGCTGCAGGAAGTTCTGGATCAACGGGTAGTCCATCTGCCAGCCGGCCCGGTAGGGGCCGGTCATCTTGTGCCCCGTGGTCTGGTTGCGGAAGTCGGCGAAGGTGCCGATCGGGTTGCCGACGCAGGCCGTGTCCTTGCCGAGGGCGTTGTTGATGGAGTTGCACACGGCGTCCACCCACTGCTTGTGGGAGCCCGTGTCCGCGTTGTAGGTGATCTTCAGCCGGCCGCCGGGGAGCCCGCCGCCCTCCTGGATCAGCTTCCTGGCCTGTGCGGGGTCGTAGTCGCAGGCATGGCCGCACAGCCCGTCCTGGAAGCCGCCGGCCGTGCCGAGGACCGGGGAGGTCCAGTCGCTGGCCGGGGTGCGGGTGCGCCGGAAGATGGTCTCGGTGATCTGCTTGCGGTCGATCGCCATGGACAGGCCGGTGCGGACCTTCCGCGCCCCGGCGGTGTTCCACTTCGGGTCGTAGTACGGGAAGGCCAGGGTCTGCAGGATGCCGGCCGGGGTGTTGATGTAGCGGCCGTCCAGGTCGGTGCCGACGTTCTTCAGCTGGGCGGCGGGCACGTCGTCGACCAGGTCGAGGTTGCCGGCCAGCACATCGGTGTAGGCGGTGTTGCTCTCGGTGTACACCAGCAGGGTCACCCCGGCGTTCCGCGCCGGGTCGGGGCCGGGATAGCCGTCCCACTTCTTCAGGGACATGGCGGAGCCCTTGGCGTACGACTCGATCCGGTAGGGCCCGTTGCCGACGGGCTTGCTCAGCCAGGCCGCGTGGTCGGTGAAGAAGACGCGCGGGAGGGGTGCGTAGGCCGCGTAGCCGAGGGTGTCGGGGAAGCTGGAGAACTTCTGGTTGAGCCGGACGGTGAAGGTCCGCGGACCCGTGACCCGGAGTCCGGACAGGGTGTCGGCGCTCTGCGGGCCGCTGTCGGGGTGGACCTTGTCGTAGCCCTCGATGTAGCCGAAGAAGTACGCGTTCTTCTGGTTGTTGCGCAGTCCGGCCCCGTAGTTCCAGGCGTCCACGAAGGATCTGGCGGTGACGGGCTCCCCGTCGCTGAAGCGCCAGCCGGCCTTGACGGTGACGGTGAAGTTCCGCGAGTCCGGGGTGTCGATGCGCTCGGCGAGCATGTTCTGGGCCTTGCCCGTCCTCGGGTCGTACTTCTTCAGGCCCCGGAAGATCATGTCGAGGACCTTGCCGCCCTGCACGTCGTTGGTGTTGGCCGGCTCCAGCGGGTTCTGCGGGTCGCCCCAGGAGGAGGTCAGCACCCCGGCGCCGCCGAAGCCGGCGCCGCTCCCGCAGGCGGTGGCGAGCAGCCCCGTGGCGATCACACAGGCGGCCCATCGGACGTGCGTGATGCCCCGCATGTCTGCCTCCTCCGCGATCACCGAGCCGATACCGGCCAATATCGACTCATGCATCGCATATCGCATGCCCGCCGCCGGATTGAACGGCCTTTAGGGGGACACGTCATCCGAATGCAGTCAGCCCGCCGAGCCCACTCGGACGATCTTCGGCGTGGCGCGCAACAGATCTCCGCGCAACGATGCTGAAACGTTGGATTGCGACGTGCCGATGTACGCATTTCGGCACACCACCGTCCGCATATCGAACCCATTGACCGATTAGCCCGATTGGCCCGATGTGAAGCACGGATTGATTACAGCGTGCTACCCGCGTAGCTACGATATGTTCAAGCACGAGTAAAGAAGGTAAAGAGGCAACCAAGGGGACCGAGAATTTATTGACCTTGAATGAATTGCGTTGAAAAAGTCCGGCGTAGCCCGTAGGGGGACGCCCTGCGGAGCCTTGACCCACAAGGCACGGAGCATCATGACCACCCCCGCATCCCCTTCCCCGGCCGCCGCACTCGAGGTGACCGACGAAGACAGCGCCGCCTCGGCGACGCCCGGCACCCCCAAGGGCACCGAGAGCCGCTCTCCGGGACGGCTGGCCTGGACCCGCTTCAAGCGGGACCGGGCGGGCGTCATATCCGCCTTCGTGGTGATCTTCTTCTTCGTCGTGGGCATCGGCGCGCCGCTGATCGCCAAGGTGTACGGCAAGGACCCGTACACCACGTACGGCATGAACACCCCCGGCCTGTTCAACCAGTTCAACTACCCGATCAAGCCCAACGGCGGCATCAGCTCCGACTTCTGGTTCGGCATCGAGCCGCAGCTCGGGCGGGACGTCTTCACCTTCCTGCTCTACGGCATCCGTAACTCGCTGCTGATCGCGACCGTCGCCGCCCTGCTGACGACCCTGCTCGGTGTCGTCCTCGGCGTCACCGCCGGCTACCTGGGCGGCAAGACGGACTACTTCGTCGGCCGCGTGATCGACATCCTGCTGGCGTTCCCGCAGACGCTGTTCTTCATCGCCTTCTGGCCGGTGGTCATCGCGATCTTCGTCGCGCCGACGGACAGCACCCCCGTGTGGCTCACCGTCACCAGCCTGATCCTCGTGATGACGGCCTTCGGCTGGGCCTCCATCGCGCGTCTGCTGCGCGGCGAGGTACTCGCCCTGCGCGAGCGCGAGTTCGTCGAGGCGGCCAAGGTCACCGGTGCCTCCCCGGCCCGGATCATCTTCAAGGAACTGCTGCCCAACCTGTGGACCCCGATCCTCATCCAGGCAACGCTCCTCCTCCCCACCTACGTCACCACGGAAGCGGCTCTCGCCTTCCTCGGCGTCGGCCTCTCGGACCCCACTCCCGACTGGGGCGTGATGATCCAGAACGGCGCCAAGGTCTACCAGGACGACATCACCTTCATGCTCTTCCCGGGCCTGGCCATGGTGATCTTCGTCGTCGCCTTCAACCTGCTCGGCGACTCGGTCCGCGACGCCCTGGACCCGAAGACCAAGCGCTGAGTTCCGAGTCCGGCCGGGCGACGGGGCCCGGCCGGGCTCACAGCACCTCTTGTCCTCCACTACGAACGGGTCAGCCATGTCTCTCTCCCGCAGAAACTTTGTCATCGCCACCTCTGTCGCGGCCGCGGGCTCGACGCTCCTGTCCGCGTGCAGCAGCGGCGGCGGGGGCGGCGGCAACACCCCGACCGACGGTGCCACCTCCTACACGGGCGCCAAGGTCACCATCGGCACCAAGGCCGACTCGACCGGCCCGGCCCCGGAGATCCCCGGTGCGAAGAAGGGCGGCACGATCTACGGCCTGTCGCCGCAGGACTTCTCCCACCTGGACCCGCAGCGCATCTACTACGCGTACAACTCCACGGCCGCGCTGCTGCTGCACCGCTGCCTGACCGGCTACAAGACCGACTCCGCGGGTCACCAGACGCTGGTCGGCGACCTCGCCACCGACACCGGCACCGCCTCCAAGGACAACAAGACCTGGACCTTCACGCTGAAGGAGGGTCTGAAGTGGGAGGACGGCAGCGAGCTGACCGTCGAGGACGTGCGCCACGGCATCGAGCGCCTGTGGGCCCCGTTCATCACCGAGTCCGCCACCTACGTCCAGCTGGCGCTGACCGGCAAGGGCGCCAAGTGGCGTGACGCCTACGAGGGTCCCTACAAGGGCAAGCACCTCGACTCGATCGTCACCGACAAGGCGAAGCGCACGATCACCTTCCACCTGGCCGAGCCCAAGCCGGACTTCAACTTCACGCTGGGGATGCACTCGTACGCCGCCACCTCGCCGAAGCTGGACACCAAGGAGAAGTACGACAAGCTGCCGGCCGCCTGCGGTCCGTACAAGATCAAGGCCCACACGACCGACAAGTCGATGGTCCTGATCCGCAACAAGAACTGGGACCCGGCGACCGACTCGATCCGCAACGCCTACCCGGACAGCTTCGAGTTCACCTTCGGCATCAACATCCTCGACTCCACCGACCGCTTCATCGCGGACCAGGGCAACGACCAGTACGCGGTGTCGATCTACAAGGAAGTCCCGGCCGAGCGCATCCAGAAGGTGCTCACCGACCCGCAGCTGAAGGCGCGCAGCTTCAACGGCCTCCTCACCGGCCTGTACTACTACGCGATCAACACCAAGCGCGTCACCGACCTGAAGGTCCGCCAGGCCCTGAACTACGCCTGGCCGCTGCAGCAGATCCGGCAGATCTACGGCGGCCCCACCGCGGGTGAGATCGCGACCTCGATCATGAGCCCGGACCTCATCGGGTACGAGAAGTACGACCTCTACGGCAAGAACACCAAGCCGCAGGGCGACCCGGAGAAGTCCAAGGCGCTCCTGAAGGAGGCCGGCAAGCTGGGCACGAAGGTCGTCTACGCCTTCCCGAACGACCCGACCTACATGAAGACCAAGGTCGTCATCGAGAACGCGCTGAAGGCGGCCGGGTTCACGCCGGTCATGAAGCCGGTCGACCAGACCACGTACTACGACCAGATCCAGCAGATCAACAACAGCTACGACGTGATGTGGTTCGGCTGGTCCCCGGACTGGCCGACCGCCTTCACCGTGATCCAGCCGCTGTTCGACGGCGCGGTCATCGGCAACGGCTTGAACAACATCTCGCAGACGAACATCAGCTGGATCAACGAGGGGATCAAGAAGAACGCGGTGATCCCCGACCAGAAGGAGGCCGGCAAGGCCTGGTCCGCGCTGGACAAGCGGATCATGCAGGAGGTCGCGCCGATCATCCCCGAGACCTTCCAGCGCCGTTACTACCTGCACGGTTCCAAGGTCGGCGGCGCCCAGATGGACCCGCAGTTCGCCTCGACCCTGCTGTACAAGACCTTCGTGAAGGCCTGACGTACGACCCCGGCGGGGCGGCCACGACGCCGCCCCGCCGTCTGACCCCCTACGGCATCCCGTCAGGAAAACCCAACTGCCATGCTCCGCTTCCTCATCCGCCGGACCCTCGGCGCCGCTGTGATCCTGCTGATCATCAGCGCCCTGGTGTTCGTCCTGTTCTACGCCGCTCCGCGCGACCCCGCCCGCATCGCGTGCGGCAAGGTCTGCACCCCTGAGACCCTGGCCCTGGTGAAGAAGAACCTGGGGATCGACCACTCGCTCCCCGTGCAGTACTGGGACTGGCTCAAGGGCCTGTTCGTGGGGCGTGACTACACCTCCTTCGGGCACTGCGACGCGCCGTGCCTCGGCTACTCGTTCCAGAACCGCGAGCCGGTCCTTGCCACCATCGAGGACCGCTTCCCGACCACGCTCTCGCTGGCCCTCGGCAGCTCCGTGGTCTTCCTGATCTTCGGTGTCGGCACGGGCATGCTGGCCGCGGTGAAGCAGGGCAAGGCTCTCGACAAGATCGCCAGCTCGGCCTCGCTGATCGCGTCCTCGATGCAGATCTTCGTCATCGGTGTCCTCGCCACGTACCTCTTCGTGGACCAGTTGCACCTGCTGGACCGTGCCAACTACACGCCGTTCACCGAGGATCCGGGCAAGTGGTTCACCGGTCTGCTGGTGCCGTGGCTGGTGCTGTCGCTGATCTTCACCGCCAACTACACGCGTATGACGCGCTCCCAGATGGTCGAGTCGCTGAGCGAGGACTTTGTCCGGACGGCGCGTGCCAAGGGACTCTCCCGCCGGACGGTGTTCTTCCGCTTCGCCTGGCGCGGCGCGATGGGCCCGATCATCACCATTTTCGGCCTCGACCTCGGCCAGCTGCTCGGCGGCGCGATCATCACCGAGTACACCTTCAGCCTCCAGGGCATCGGCGCGCTCTCGGTGAAGGCGGTCAGCACCAACGACCTCCCGGTGCTGCTCGGTGTCGTCCTGGTCGCCGCGGCCGCGATCGTCATCTTCAACATCATCGTCGACGCCGTGTACGCCCTCGTCGACCCGCGCGTGCGCCTCGCATAAGGAGAGAGACCATGAGCACCCCCTTCCTCTCCCTGCGCGACCTGAAGGTCCACTTCTCCACCGAGGACGGCGTCGTCAAGGCCGTCGACGGGCTGTCGTTCGACCTGGAGAAGGGCAAGACCCTCGGCATCGTCGGCGAGTCCGGCTCCGGCAAGTCCGTCACCAACATGGCGATCCTGGGCCTGCACGACCCGCGGAACACCACGATGGACGGCGAGATCCTGCTCGACGGCAAGGAGCTGATCCACGCCTCCGAGTCCGAGCTGGAGAAGCTGCGCGGCAACAAGATGTCCATGATCTTCCAGGACGCGCTGGCCTCGCTCTCGCCGTACCACACGATCGGCGCACAGATCGCCGAGACGTACCGCAAGCACACCGGCGTCTCCAAGAAGGAGGCGCGGGCCCGCGCGATCGAGATGCTGCGCCGCGTCGGCATCCCGCAGCCCGACATCCGCGTGGACGACTATCCGCACCAGTTCTCCGGCGGTATGCGCCAGCGCGCGATGATCGCCATGGCGCTGGTCTGCGACCCCGAGCTGCTGATCGCCGACGAGCCGACCACGGCCCTCGACGTGACGGTCCAGGCCCAGATCATGGACCTCCTGAAGGACCTCCAGCAGGAGTTCGGCACCGCCATCATCTTCATCACCCACGACCTCGGTGTCATCGCCGACATCGCGGACGACGTGCTGGTGATGTACGGCGGCCGGTGCGTGGAGCGCGGCACCAAGAAGCAGGTGCTGAGCGCCCCGGACCACCCCTACACGCTGGGCCTGCTGAACTCGATGCCGAGTCTGGACGGCGCGGTCGACGTGCCGCTCTCCCCCATTCCCGGCTCCCCGCCCTCGCTGCTCAACCCGCCGTCCGGCTGCCGCTTCCACCCGCGCTGCGGGTTCACCGAGAAGGTCACGGGCGGTCTGTGCTCGACCGAGCGCCCGGCGCTGGAGGTGGCCGAGGGCCGCGGCTCCGCCTGCCACCTCACCGCCGACCAGAAGCGGGACCTCTTCGCCGACTTCGCCGCAACCCGGCACAACTGACGGACCCCAGAGGACTTCACACCATGAGCAACACGAACCCCCTCCTGGACGTCTCCGGGCTCACCAAACACTTCCCGATCAAGGGCGGCTTCCCCATCCGCCGTACGGTCGGCGCGGTGCAGGCGGTCGACGGCCTGGACTTCCAGGTGGCCGAGGGCGAGAGCCTCGGCCTGGTCGGCGAGTCCGGCTGCGGCAAGTCGACCACGGGCCGGCTGATCACCCGTCTGCTGGAGCCGACCGGCGGCAAGATCACCTACCGCGGGCAGGACATCACGCACGCGGGCCGCAAGGGTCTGGCGCCGATCCGCTCCGAGATCCAGATGATCTTCCAGGACCCGTACGCCTCGCTGAACCCGCGGCAGACGGTCGGCAAGATCATCTCCGGCCCGATGGAGATCAACGACATCAACCCGGAGGGCGGCCGCGAGAAGCGCGTCCGTGAACTCCTGGAGATCGTCGGCCTCAACCCGGAGCACTTCAACCGCTTCCCGCACGAGTTCTCCGGCGGCCAGCGCCAGCGCATCGGCGTGGCCCGTGCGCTCGCCCTGGAACCGAAACTGATCGTCGCCGACGAACCGGTCTCGGCCCTGGACGTCTCGATCCAGGCCCAGGTGGTGAACCTCCTCCAGAAGGTCCAGCGGGAACTGGGGATCGCGTTCGTCTTCATCGCCCACGACCTGGCGATCGTCCGCCACTTCTCGCAGCGCGTCGCGGTCATGTACCTCGGCAAGATCGTCGAGATCGCCGACCGCGAGGACCTGTACGGCAACCCCCGCCACCCCTACACCCGGGCTCTGCTCTCCGCCGTGCCCGAGGCGACGGTGGACGCGGAGCCGCGCGAGCGGATCCGTCTGGCCGGCGACGTCCCGTCCCCGATCAACCCGCCCACCGGCTGCCGCTTCCGCACCCGCTGCTGGAAGGCGACGGAGAAGTGCGCGACGGAGGCACCGACGCTGGTGCAGGTCGAGGGCAACAAGCCCGGCCACCTCACGGCATGCCACTACCCCGAGACGGCGGACACGGTCCCGGCCCCCCGCCTCGCCAAGGACCCCGAGGCAGCGGCCTGACACACCCCTTTCCGTCAGCCGCCCCTCGCGGAACGGACTGTCACCGGCCTATTGACCCGAGCCCCTGATCGTCCGCTTCCAGGGAACGAAGGCCCGCGTCTTCCCTGACGCGGGCCTTCGGCACACCCAGGCGCGGACTACCCAGCCCCTTCACCCGAAGGGACCGACTGGCAGATATGCGCCACCTGCCAGGTGACCTCACCGCCGAGGCCCCCGCCGAAGGCCCCCATCCCCCTTCCCCACCCGGCTCAAGTCCGCCAATCCCTTCCCCACGACCCACAACCCTGCCCTGCCCTCCCACCCGTGGCGCACCGCCGAACCGACCCGGCGTGCATGCGAGACGCGACCGCGCCCCCACCCCCACAGTGGCGACTCAGCTCACCGAGGGCCCGGTACCGGCCAGGGCCACCGCCCTTCCGGGCCGCTCGCTCGCTTCTCCCCCGGGCTGGAGCGAGGTGTGTCAAGGGTGGCCCGGAGGGCCATCGCCGAAGGCGACGCACAGCGCCCTTGACTCACCTCGCGGAAGCCCGACAATCACCGAGAAGCGAGCGGCCCAACGGTCCCCTGCTCACTCCGTGTCGAACAACTCCGCCGCGTCTGTGGCGAGTACGGCTCGCTGGGCCCAGACCTCCAGTTGTCCGAGGTCCGTACAGGCGGTGACTCGCTCGCGGACCCCATCTGCCACCGGTATTCCCCGCCACTCCAGGATGCGAAGGATCATCTCCCTACGATCCTCGATACGGCCCTCCTCCCGGCCTTGCTCCAGGCCTTGCACCCTGCCTTCCGCTCGCACTTGTTCGGCGAGTTCGTGTCGCCAGAAGTACTGGATTGCCGTCATCAGTTCCTTCCACATCTGCTTCGCCTGGGGGTCGGCCAGGCAGGAGTCGACAAACTGCACGAAGACCGCGGCGGTCTCTGAGTCAATGGTCCGCAGGGCGGCTGCCAGCGATTCCAGTATGGCCGGAGCCTGCGGGCCACGTCCGTGCGTCATGGCCGAGAGCACCGCAAGAGGTACGTCCTTCTCGGCCTGCCGCTCGTCGGCGATCACCGGCACGTTGTCCGGACCGAGGACAAGGGGCCGTACCGTCAACGAGTGCCAGTCCCGGAACCCGAACCGGATCGGGCGCGAGGCCCACTCGGCGGTCCTGCTGCTCTGGGTGATGACGATGAGCACGGGCTCGCAGCGGTACTTCTCGTACAGATAGCTCAGGTAGTACGGCCAACTGCCCCGCTTACGCTCGTCCACCTTCCCCTGCGACTCCACGACCAGCAGGTACGTGCCCTCGTCCGTCTCCGCCCGCAGCAGCGTGTCCACGCGGCGCTCGACCGGTTCGATCTCGGTGAGGTCCACGTTCAGCGCGGCGATCTCCCTCGGTTCGGGGAAGGGCACGTGCAGGACCTTCTGTAACGCCTTCGTCAGCAGCGTCGGATCCTTCTGGAAGATCTGGTGTAACGCCTCATGCGACGAGCCGACCATCTGCTCTCCTTTCCATCACGGTGATCAACGAGCTACGCCGCCGCAAGTTCGCACCACACGTACTTCCCCCGATCCCCGAACCGGGCCGTAGGCTGCCACCCCCAGTACTCCGAACAGGCCTTCACCAGTCCCAGGCCCCGCCCGTCCTCCAGCCCCAGCTCCGCCACCTGCTCCAGCGGGCGGGGAGGGTCCGGCGGGGCGGGGTCGGTGTCCCACGCCCCGATCCACACGGTGCCCTCCGGGGTACGACGCACCCGCAACGCGGCCGGACCCTTCGTGTGCCGCACGGCATTGGAGACCAACTCCGCCGCCAGCAGCTCCGCGGTATCCACGATCCCGACCAGCCCGTGCAGGGTCAGGATCAGCCGCAGCGTGCGCCGGCACACCGTGACCGCTCTCAGGTCGTTGGGAACGTAGAGCGTGTAGTCCCAGGCTTCGATTTCGGGCATGCGTCATCAACTCCGTTGATGTCAGGGGGATTTCGCGCACACGGTGGCATTGCCGCAGCCGTCACGGCACGACGGAGCGGCGCGCTTCCGCTGCGTGTGCGGTACGTCACCGACGGTAGGGCTTATTGTTAATGCACCGCAAGCTGGTCGCGTAATCTGGCGCCCTAACGAGTTGATTTCACCGACATGTTGAGAGGTGCAGCCGATGGCGCTGAGAGCTGAGCCGACGGCACGTCAGCTGCGCCTGGCGACAGAGCTGCGCAGGCTCCGCGACGCGGCAGGCTTCAGCGCGCGGGAGGCGGCGAGACTGCTCGGAGTGAGTCCTCCCCACATCAGCCAGATCGAGACTGGGTTCACGGGCGTGAGCGAGGACCGGCTACGCCGCCTCGCTGCCAATTACGCCTGCTCGGACCCCGCACTCATCGAGGCTCTGGTGACCATGGCGACCGACCGCACGCGAGGCTGGTGGGAGGAGTTCCGAGGTCGCCTGTCGACGCCGTTCCTGGACTTGTCCGAGCTGGAGCACCACGCCAGCTACCGGTGGGACGTCGACTTCCTGCACGTCCCAGGTCTTCTCCAGACCGAGGACTACGCCCGTGGACTCTTCTCGTACCTAAATCCGGAGCACCCCAAGAGCGAGGTGGAGCTGTGGGTCGAACACCGGATGAGGCGAAGGGTCGTCATCCAGCGCGCCGACCCGATTCCGTACGAGGCTCTGATCCACGAAGCGGCGCTGCGCATCAGGGTCGGAGACCGCGCCGCAGCACGGGCCCATCTCGCCAAACTTCTGGAACTTTCCGAAGCCGACCACGTCACCGTGCGCGTCATCCCCTTCGACCTGGACAACTTCGGCGGAGCCGGAAGCGCCATGGTGTACGCCGGTGGCTCGGTTCCCAAATTGGACACTGTGGTACGGGACGGACCTCACAGGACCGGATTCATCGACGGCGAAGCTCAACTCAACCGATTCCGCGCGCTCTTCCGTAGGCTGGAAGCGGTGTCGCTCGAACCCGGCCGTTCACGCGACTTCATCCACGGACTGGCGAAGGAACTGTGAGGCACGCATGGCCACCCGCGACCACTGGCGCAAGTCGTCCTACTCCGGCGGCGGTGAGGGCAATGCCTGCGTGGAGATCTCCATCAGCCCCGCCCGCGTAGCCATACGAGACTCAAAAGCCCCCGCCAGCGCCGCCACCCTCACCCTCCCACCCTCCACCTTCACCTCCTTCATCAACGCCCTGAAGAACCAGAGTTGAGAGACCCTCAAGAAGTCCGCCGGAACCTGACGCACCGTTCAGCATCGTGTGTCAGACTGCCGCGGTGGTAGATCATTCGTTCACCGATCTCTCGCTCGCCGCGCTCTACGACAGCCTCAACCCCTGGGGACCGGGTGACGACTTCTACCTCGGTCTGGTGCGGGAGGCCCGCTCGGTGTTGGACATCGGTTGCGGCACCGGACGACTGCTGCGGCAGGCCCGGACCGAGGGGCACCGGGGCCGGCTGATGGGACTCGATCCCGCCGCCGCCATGCTCGTACAGGCGCGACGGGCCCGGTCGGACGTCGAGTGGGTGCTCGGTGACACACACGTGCGGTCGTGGGACGGGGAGTTCGACCTCGCCGTCATGACAGGGCACGCGTTCCAGGAACTCGTCACGGACGAGGAGATCCGCGGCTGTCTGCGCGCGGTCCGCGCAGCGCTCGCCGTCGGCGGGCGGTTCGTCTTCGAGAGTCGTAATCCGGCCGCCCGGGCCTGGGAGCGGTGGACACCGGACCGGGTGTACGAGATCACCGACGCCGAAGGCCGGCCGGTGCGGGTGTGGCACGAGGTGCTGGGGCCGCCCCGTGAGGGGCTCGTACGCTTCACGGAGACCTACGCCGGTGAACCCTGGCCGAGCCCGAAGGTGTGCCGCAGCACCCTCCGCTTCCTGGGCCGGGAGTCGCTGGAGGGCTTCCTCGCCGAAGCCGGGCTGACCGTCGTCGAGCAGTACGGCGACTGGGACCGGACACCGCTCACCCCCGACAGCCCCGAGATCATCACCGTGGCACGGCGAGCCTAGGTCGCGTCTCTCCGATCACGAGCGGAGAGACGGAACCCAAGTGGGCAAGCTCGTCACTTGCCGTACTGGAAACTTGCCACTTTCCCTACTGGAAACTAGCGGATACTCTTTCCGTCATGGAAACTAACGGCGTACGACTGACGCCAGAGCAGGCTCGTTCCGCGCTGGCCGACACCGAGCACATCCGGGCCTCCGCTGCCGCACTGTCGGCCACACCGTGGCCGAACTGGTTCTTCATCACGCTTACCCTCTACACTGCCGCGCTGCCGATCACCTACGGAGGCGCCATGGCGGACCCGGACTGGCTGCTGCCGGGCCCCGCCTGGATGGGCATCATGCTGGCGATGACTGCGGTGTACGGGGCGCTCTTCGCCGTCGCGGCCAAGACTTGGCGTAACAAGACCGGGGTGGCGCTGCGGTTTGACGTGCTGCCGAAGCGGGCGACCGTGCCGCTCGCGGTCGGCCTGCCCGTGCTGCTGGTGGGGGCAGCGTTCGCGTTCCGCGTCACCGGATGGCCGGTGTGGCTGTTCGCGGCCTCGCTGATCAGTGCCGTCGCGTCCGTCGGCTTCCACCTTGCCTTCGTCCGCCTGCACCGGAAGGTCGCGTGAGCGCCGAAAGCCACGACCCTCTGGAGGGTTTTGACACCACCATCCACGCCCCGAACCGGCTGCGCATCTGCGCCCTCCTGGACACCGCGGGCGAGGCGGAGTTCGGCTTGGTCCAAAAGCAACTCGGTCTCTCCGCCTCCGTGCTGAGCAAGCACATCACCGTGCTGATGGACGCCGGCTACGTCGGGCAGCGCAAGGCCGTCCGTGACACCCGGCAGCGCGTGTGGCTCCACCTGACCGGACGAGGCCGGGATGCCTACCGGGGGCACCTTGCCGCGCTGCGGGCGATCGTGGGGCCGTCGGATCCGGCTCTCTGATCACGATCGGAGCCAGATGAGGAGCGCGGCAGCGGTGACCGTGCCGAGGTAGACGTATCCGCGTTCGTCATAGCGGGTGGCCACGGCTCTGAACTGCTTCAGCTTTCCGATGGCCCGCTCCACCGTATTGCGGTCTTTGTACCGCTCTTTGTCGAAGTTCGGAGGGCGTCCGCCCCGTGAACCCCGGCGTATCCAGGCGGCCTTGTGGTCCCTCTTCTCCGGAATCACGTGCCGGATGCCACGCTTGCGAAGGTATGCGACGGGGAACTCGGATCTTGTCCATGGCTGGCTCGAACTGCGTACAGTCGGCCCGCTGACCTGGGGTGATGAGCAGGGACAGGGGCCGGCAGTTGCCTTCCGCGGCCAAATGAATCTTGATGGTCAGTCCGCCGCGGGTCCGGCCGAGGGCTTCGCCAGCTGCACGACCTCCTCCAGGAGGCCGCGCAGAGTACCGCCGACGACAGGGGCTGAACCGATCTTCGTTGGGCCCCTTTTTTGTGGACGGTCTTCCATGGACCGAAGCGTTCAGGCAGTTCACGCCACCGCACCCCGGTGCTCAACCGGTAAAGGACCCCGTTGATCACCTGACGGTGGTCCCGCCACCGGCCGCACCGCCTGTTGCTCACCGGCAGCAGCGGCTCCCGCACGTGCGGGAGCCGCCCTACAGGACGGCGGCCTTCTCCTGGTCGGCGTACCGGAACCCGTCGTTGTCGAAGTAGAAGACGGTGACCTCGACCTTGTCCCCCTTGTCGAAGTGCGAACCCGCGGCCGGGCGCAGGGTCACCAGCGCGACATGGTCGTGGTAGTCGCAGACCAGCCGGTCCTTCTTGACGGTGCCCGCGGCGATGGACTGGTCGTGGGGGCTGTGGTTGAGCGTCGTCGCGTTGGCCACGAGCTCATGGTCCATGCCCACGTCGCAGGAGTAGGTGACCTTCACCTGCAGGCCAGGGGTGTGCCGCGAGACGCTGTCGATGGACAGCAGGTTGGCCTTGGCCGCTGCCGAAGGCGCGGTCGCCACGGCGCCGGCACCGATCAGAAATACGGTGGCTGCGGTTCCGGCGACACGTCTGCGGAGACTGGATGGCGTCATCTTGGTTTGTTCCTTCCCCCTTGCGCGGTCACCCTTGGTCGAGGCGTGGAGGATTCTCCAACTAAGCGGGCAACTGCGACAGTTAGCCAATTCGTCCCGGATATTACGTGATCTCCGAGCGATTCCGATACCGGAACTGCCGACCGCGCCTCGTGAGGAACGCCGCATCCTGCCGGATGAACCACTCCCGGCTCGGCACCGTCCGCACCGGGGACGCCAGGGAGGCGGAGGAGAAGAGGATGCGCGAGCGGATCGCGAGCCTCGCCGCCGTCAAGAGGCTCGGGGACTCACCCGGGCACCACTACTTCACCGTGGCCAAGTGAACCGGAGGCCGGTCGGCTCGCCCTGGAAGAATCCGGCTCAGTCACATGGCACCGACCCGAGGACCCGAACCCCTTCATGAACTCCTTCCCCGCCCTGTTACGGTTCCGCCTGCCCGTATGGCTGATACCGCTGCCCTGGACCCTCGCGCTCGGCCTGTGGGGGCTGTCCCGGCAGCGGAGTGTGTGGCGGGACGAAGCCGTGACCTGGCAGATGGCCCAGCGGTCCGTGCCCGAGATCTGGCACACGCTGGGGCACGTCGATGCCGTACACGGGCTCTACTACCTGCTGATGCACGGCCTGTTCGCCTGCTTCGGACCGGGCACCACGACCCTGCGGCTGCCCTCGGTGCTCGCCATGGCGGTCGCGGCGTCCTGTGTCGCGGCCGTCGGCCACCGGCTGGCCGGCGTCTCGGCCGGCGTGGCAGGAGGGCTGGCGTTCGGGCTGCTGCCCGCCGTGCAGTTCCAGCTCCAGGAGGGCCGCCCGTACGCGCTGGTGGCCGCGGGCGCGGGAATCTCCACGCTGCTGCTGGTGAGCCTGGTCCAGGGACGCGGCGGCGCGGTGCGCTGGACGGCGTACGGCGGCACGATCCTGGCGTGCGCGCTGCTGAACTGGCTGTCGTTGCTGATCCTGCCCGCGCATTTCGCGACCCTGATGTGGAGCAAGGCCGGGCGCGGCATACGGATGCACTGGGCGGCGGCCGCGCTGACCGCCGTCACCGGCACACTGCCCTTGATCCTCTTCAGTCGGAGCCAGTCCCAGCAGGTGGCCTGGATACCGCCGCTGACCTGGCACATGCTGGTCGGCCCTGCCGTGCTCCTGCTGCTCGGCGGCCTCGGGGCCCTGCTGGACCGGCCGCGGGCGGGCCGTCTTTCCCTCGCGGCCGTCGGACTGCCACTGCTGGCGGTTCCGCAGCTCGGCCTCATCGCCGTCTCGCTGGTCCACCCTCTGTTCCAGGACCGCTATGCCCTGTTCAGCATGCTGGGTCTGGCTCTGATGATCGGTGCCGCGCTGCGTGCGGCGGTGCGGTCCGCCCTCCCGCGCTTCCCCCGGGCGGCACCGTGGCTCGTCCCGGTGGCGCTCGTGGCAGCGGTGGTGGCGCTGCTGCCGCAGTCGCTGTCCACCCGGTCCCCGGCCAGCCGGGTGGACGACGTCCTGGCGGTGGCCGAGAACGTACGGCAGTTGAAGCAGGCCGGGGACGCGGTGCTCTTCGTACCCGCGGACCGGCGTGATGCCGCACTGGTCTCCCCCGGCGCCTTCACGGGCCTGAGCGACATCGCGCTGACGAAGAGCCCCGCGGAGTCCGGGACGCTGAAGGGCGAGGAGGCGGGCCCCGGGCGGATACGGGACGCGATGCTGGCACAGCGGCGCATCCTGCTGGTCACCGATGCGGCCGAGACGGCCCAGCCGCTCTCCGCGGAGCAGGACAGGACGAAGACCGCCGTACTGAAGCGGTACTTCACCGTGGTGACGGACCAGCAGATCCGCGGCCGGCGGGTGACGGTGTACGAACGGCAGTGATCCGTCGTCGGCGCCGCGGGGCGGCCCCCTCTCCTGTTCCCTACTCCGCCTGTCCCTCCTCCAGCGCCGCCAGCGCCGGGTCCAGGACGATGTCCTCGTCGCGGGCCTCGATCGTCGGCTCCTCCGGGAAGTGGCAGGCCGTCAGATGACCTTCGCGGTTGCCGGGGATCCGGACCAGCGGTGGCTCCTCGGTCCCGCACCTGTCCTGAGCCTTCCAGCAGCGGGTGCGGAAGCGGCAGCCGGACGGCGGGGAGATCGGGGAGGGGACGTCGCCGGCCAGGCGGATGCGCTCGCGGCCGCCCGAATCGTCGTCCGCGAGGTTCACCTCGGGCACCGCGGACAGCAGGGCGTGGGTGTACGGGTGGCGCGGGCGGGTGTAGATGGAGTCGCGGTCGCCGACCTCGATGATCTTGCCGAGGTACATGACCGCGACGCGCTGCGAGAAGTGGCGGACCACGGCCAGGTCGTGGGCGATGAAGACGAACGCGATGCCCAGTTCCCGCTGGACCTTCTGGAGGAGGTTCACCACCTGGGCCTGGATCGAGACGTCGAGCGCCGAGACCGGTTCGTCGGCGACGATCAGTTTCGGTTCCAGGGCGAGCGCACGGGCCACGCCGATGCGCTGGCGCTGACCGCCGGAGAACTCGTGCGGGAAGCGGTTGAAGTGCTCCGGGTTGAGGCCGACGATCTCCAGGAGTTCACGGACGCGCTTCTCGCGGCCGCCCTCCGGGTTGATGTCGTTGATCTCCATCGGGCCGGAGATGATCTTGCCGACCGTCTGCCGCGGGTTCAGCGACGAGTACGGGTCCTGGAAGATCATCTGGATCTCGGAGCGGATCGGCGCGAGCTGCTTGCGCGTG
Source organism: Streptomyces alanosinicus (assembly GCF_014650595.1). Classification (GTDB taxonomy): domain Bacteria; phylum Actinomycetota; class Actinomycetes; order Streptomycetales; family Streptomycetaceae; genus Streptomyces; species Streptomyces alanosinicus. Next base: position 160,564 of record NZ_BMVG01000007.1, on the reverse strand, counting down.
GCGTGGCCGATGTCGCGGCCGCGGTACGCGATCGATCCGGACGTCGGCTCCAGCAGACGCGTGATCAGTCGGCCCGTGGTCGACTTGCCGCAGCCCGACTCGCCGACCAGCCCGAAGCTCTCCCCGGCGTGCACGGTCAGGTCGATGCCGTCGACGGCCTGCACCGCGCCGACGGTCCGGCGGATCGGAAAGCCGCCCTTGACGGGGAAGTGCTTGGTCAGGCCCGAGACCCGCAGCAACGGCTCGCCGTCCGCGCCGGCGTCCTTCCCGCGCGGGGCCGTGAGGACGTTCTCCTCTGTCATGACAATGTCCTCCTAGCCCAGGCCGGGCTTGATCTCTTCGAGGAAGATGGTCCGCTTCTGATCCTCCGTCAGATGGCATGCGGAGGACCGGTCCGGGGCCAGCAGCGGACGCTCGCGTACACAGCGGCCCGCGCCCTCGACCCGGTCCTGGAAGGTGCAGCGGGGATGGAAGCGGCAGCCGGACGGCGGGTTGAGCAGTGAGGGCGGGGTGCCGGGGATCGGCGACAGCGGGGCGCCGAGGTCGGAGTCCAGGCGCGGCATCGAGTTCAGCAGGCCCCAGGTGTACGGGTGCCGGGGTGCGCGCAGCACCTCGTCGGTGGTGCCCCGCTCCACCGCGCCGCCCGCGTACATCACCATGATGTCGTCGGCCATGTCGGCGATCACCCCCAGGTCGTGGGTGATGAAGATGATGCCGGATCCGAACTCCTGTTGCAGGTCCTTGAGCAGATCGAGAATCTGCGCCTGGACCGTCACATCGAGGGCCGTCGTCGGCTCGTCCGCGATGAGCAGGTCGGGGTCGCAGACCAGCGCCATGGCGATCATCGCGCGCTGGCGCATACCGCCGGAGAACTGGTGCGGATAGTCCTTCGCCCGCTCGCGCGGGTTCGGGATGCCGACCTTGCCGAGCATGTCCACGGCGCGCTGCCAGGCCTCCTTCTTGGCGGCGCCGGTGTGCTTCATGTACGGCTCGGCGATCTGCCGGCCGACCGTGTAGTACGGGGAGAGCGCGGTGAGCGGGTCCTGGAAGATCATGGCGACCTTGTTGCCGCGCAGCCTTTCGAGTTCCGACTCGCGGGCGGTCGTCAACTCCCGTCCGTCCAGCAGGATTTCACCATCGACCGTGGTGAACACGGGGTTGTGCAGACCGAGGATGGTCAGGTTGGTCACCGACTTGCCCGAGCCGGACTCCCCCACGATGCCGAGCGTCCTGCCGCGCTCCAGGTCGAAGGAGAGCCCGTCCACGGCCCGTACGACGCCGTCCTCGGTCCTGAAGCTGACGTACAGGTCCCGCACCGCGAGCAGCGGACCGGCGCCGGCCGGGTGCGGAGCACCGGCTTCCTTGGTCAGAGTGGTCACGACAGTGCTCCTAGGCCAGCCGCACGCGCGGGTCGATGAAGGCGTACGCGGCGTCGACGATGATGTTGAACAGCAGGATCATGCTGGCGGAGAAGAGCATCACGCCGAGCAGCAGCGGCAGGTCGCTGAAGAAGACGGACTGGACGGCGAGGTTGCCGAGACCGGGCAGGCCGAAGGTGTACTCGGTGATGATGGCGCCGCCGAAGAGCGAGCCGAGGTCGATGCCGAAGATGGTGACGATCGGGATCAGCGAGCCGCGCCAGGCGTAGCGGAAGAAGACGTACCGCCGGGACATGCCCTTGGCGCGGGCGGTGCGGACGTGTTCCTCCTGGAGCTGTTCGATCATCGAGGACCGTGCCATACGGGTGTACTGCGCGGCGAAGATCGTGGAGAGGATCACCCACGGGATGATCAGCCCGGTGAACCAGGCGGCGGGGTCCTGGGTGACCGAGGTGTAGGCGGGCTTGTCGAACCAGTGGGTCTGGTAGACGAGGAGCGCCAGGGCCAGCGGGCCGAGGAAGTAGATCTGCAGCGAGCTGATGACCATGGCGCCCGCGGTGGCCGTCTTGTCGATCAGCGTGCCGCGCCGCCAGGCGGCCAGCAGTCCGGTGCCGAGGCCGATGAACAGGAAGCACACGGCGGCGCCCAGGGTGAGCGAGACGGTGGTGGGCAGCCGGTCCATCAGGGTGCCCCAGACCTGCTCGTTGGTGTGGTACGAGTACCCGAAGCAGGGGGCGGGACAGGGCCCCTGGGCGAACTGGTCGCTGCCCATGACGAGGTTGTGCAGGAAGATCCAGTACTGCTCGGTGATGGGTTTGTCCAGGCCGAGCACATGGTGGATGTTCGCGATGCTGTCCGGGTTGCAGGTCTTGCCGCACATCAGCAGCGCCGGGTCCCGGGGCACCCCGAAGAACAGCACGAACGTGACCATGCTCAGCAGGAACAGAATGACGACGGCACCGATGAACCGGCGCACGAGGAAGCGCAGCATGACAGGGCAGCTCTCAGACGTCGGCGGCCTTCGCGGTGCCCGGCGCACCCCTGTCGCGGGGGTGCGCCGGGCACCGGACGGGCACGGTTACTTGATGAAGAGGCGACGCGGGTCGACGCCGCCGATCACGTCGTCGTAGACGAGGCCGCCGACCTTGGAGCCGGCGATCTGGGTCTGCTTGTAGTCCCCGGTCGGGACGACGTTGACGCTGTCCTGCACGATGTACTCGTCGAGCTTCTCCCACTCGGCCGCCGACTTGACCGGGTCGGTGATCTTGCCGATCCGGTCGATCTCGCTGTTGATCTTCGGGTCGTTGACCTGGGAGTAGTTCTGCGCGCCGTCGGCGATCACCCGGCCGTCGTACAGCGGCGGGATCACGGTCAGGGCGGACGGCCAGTCGGCACCCCACGCGGTGTGGAAGATGTCGTAGTTGTTGTTCAGCTTGGAGACCTGGTCGTAGTAGGTCTCGGCCGGGATCTCCTGGCGCTGGACGTTGAAGCCGGCCTTCGCCAGGCCCGCCGCCATGGCGGTGGAGTACTGCTGGCCCTCGGGGGTGTTGATGTAGCCGAAGGTCAGCTTCATGCCCAGCTTGCCGGCCTTCTTCAGCAGCGCCTTGGCCTTCTCCGGGTCACCGGCGGGCTTCTTCTTCTTGCCCCACGGGTCGAAGGAGGGGTTGTAGCCGGAGACGGTCGGGGAGATCAGGCCGCCCGCGACCTCCATGGCGTCGGTGCCGCCGTAGGCGCGCACGAACGGGGTGATCGGCAGCGCGTAGGCGATGGCCTCACGGACCGTCTTGTCCTTCATGGCCGGGTGGCTCATGTTGACGTTCATCTGGCCGACGTAGGGCTGGTAGCCGGAGACCGTGCGGGACTTCATCTTCGGGTCGGCGAGCACCTTGGAGAGGTTGCCCGCGTCGACCTGGTTGTTGAAGCTGATGCCGCTCCGGTCGGCGCCGCTGTCGGCGAGCAGGGCCTTCGTGGAGGTCTCGAACTGCTGGTTGAAGGTGATGTTGAACTGGTCGACGTACTGGTGCCGGATCGGGTCCGTCTTCGGGTCCCAGTTGGTGTTCTTGACCAGCACCATCGACTTGCCGGACTTGAACGACTGGATCTTGTACGGGCCGGACGTCACCGGGTTCTTGTCGTACTTCTCCTTGGTGTCGCCCTTCTCGGAGACCGCCGAGTAGCCGGCCATGGCCAGCGCGTAGGGCAGGTCCGGGTGCGGCGTCTTGAAGTGGAAGACGATCGTCTTGGCGTCCGGCGTCTGCAGGACGGAGTCGGGCAGGTGCTTGCCCTTGTACGGCCCGTCCGGCAGCAGTTTGCGGTAGGCGGCGCCGGGGGTGTTGGCCAGCCACTGCTGGATGTAGGTGGGGCCCTGGTTGATGAACGGCGCGAAGAGCCGCTCGAAGGTGTGGCGGATGTCCTCGGACGTGATCGGCGTGCCGTCGTCGAACTTGATGCCGTCCTTGAGCGTGTACTTCCAGGTCTTGCCGCCGTCGGTGGTGGTGCCGGAGTCGGTGGCGAGGTCGCCGACCACCTCGTGCTGATGCCCGTTGTCGCTCGTGGCCTTGTAGCCGGTCAGGCCTCTGTGCAGCAGCTGTGCGACGGACATCATGTCGGAGACGTAGATCTGGCCCGGGTCGAGGTGCGCGTACGAGTCCCGCTGCAGCACCTCCATCGCACCGCCGGACTTGGCGCCGGGCACGGGCGCCGCCGGGCCGGTGGAGTCGGCCGCGCTGCCGAACTTGATCAACGCCTGCTGCCGCTTGGCGTCCTGCTGGTCCTTCTTGCCGTTGGTGCCGCTGTCGCTGCCGCCCTTGCTGCAACCGGTGAGCACAAGAGCTCCGGCCGCGAGCACGGAGAGTGCGCCGTATGCGTGGCGTCCGCCCCTACTCATCACGAAGATTCCCACCCATCTGTGTGTCACCAGTGCGATCTATGTGTCACCAGTGCGAAACGGACTTCTGGAAGTGCGTTGCGGTGCAGTGGAGTTGATGCAGGTGTGCAGTGGAATTGCTGCAGGTGCAGTGGAATTGCTGCGGTGAAAGATCAGCGCGCGGTCTTGGGATCGAAGGCGTCCCTGACCGAGTCCCCGAGCAGGTTGAAGGCGACGACGAAGATGATCATCGAGATGCCGGGGAAGAACATGTAGGTGATGTCGTTCTGCATCACCAGTTCGGTGGACGCCTTGGAGAACATCTGTCCCCAGTCCGGCGTCGGTTCGACGATTCCCACGCCCAGGTACGACAGACCGGCCTCGGCCGTCACGAAGTTGGGCAGCAGATACGTCGACTGCACCAGCAGCGGGGTGACGATGTTCGGCAGGATCTCCTTGCGGATGATCCGCCACGGCGAGGCCCCGCTGACCTTGGCCGCCTCGATGAACTCCCGCTCCCGCAGGGCGAGTGCGGTGCCGCGCAGGATGCGCCCGAGGCCCATCCAGCCCAGGAACCACTGGACGAGGATCAGGGCCACCACCCGGACATAGGTGGGGGTCTCGTCCCGGGGGCTGACGAACAGCGAGACCACGACCGGCATGCTCGCGATGAAGAACAGCTGGGCCGGGAAGGCGAGCAGGAAGTCGATGACCCGGCCGATGAAGTAGTCGGTCCGGCCGCCGATATAGCCGGCCGCGACACCGAGCAGGATGCCGGTCACGACCACGGCGACGGTGACGGCGACCGAGATCATCAGTGAGGTACGGATGCCGTAGATCAGCTTGGTGAAGACGTCGTAGCCGTTGCCGGGTTCGAGGCCGAACCAGAAGTCGCCGCTGATACCGCCGTTGGGCTGCACCGGGACACCGGCGCTGTCGAAGAGTTCCGGGCGGTCGTCCGCGTACACCGTGTACGGGTTCTTGCCGTACAGCTTGGCGATGAGCGGGGCGAGCAGTCCGACCAGGAAGAAGAAGCCCACGACGTAGGCCGAGATCACGCCCGTGCGGTCGCGTCTGAAACGCAGCCACATCAGCTGGCCGGGAGACCGGCCTTCGAGCTTGACGGTTTCGCCCTTCGCCGACGGCCCTGGTTCGCCGTCGACGACGACCGAAGTCCCGCCGCCCTCAATGTCGATAGGACTTGTCACGGTTCGTCCGTTTCAAGGTATGAGTGACTCCACGCATTCACCAACAAGAGAGGGTTTCTGCCTTTCCTCCGACACCCCTGACGGAGGGTCAGGCACCCCCTGGTGCTCGCGAGTCGGCGCACTGTCCCCACAGTGCGGGACCCATTGACCCGAGCGCTGTGCGGCTAACTATCTGCCATGGGTCGACCACCGACCACTGCCGGTAGATCTCAATTCAGTCACGGATCGCGGCTGGACCTTCCAAAATCTGGACAAAGTGTTCGACGGAAGACGGCATGAAACGGACTTGTTACCTGGGTATCGGGCAAGGATCTCCGCATGCCGGACATACGCCCGCGGAAAATGGGTTGCAAAAAGCCCGGGCACCCCCACGATGGGGGCACCCGGGCTTCAACTGCCCGAGGATCAGCCGTGCTTGGCGCGGCTCGCGGCGCGGGCGCGCTCGCGGGCGTCCAGGTTCACCTTGCGGATGCGAACGGCCTCCGGGGTCACCTCGACGCACTCGTCGTCACGGCAGAACTCCAGCGACTGCTCCAGCGACAGCTTGCGCGGCGGAACGATCGCCTCGAACGAGTCAGCCGAGGAAGCCCGCATGTTCGTGAGCTTCTTCTCCTTGGTGATGTTGACGTCCATGTCGTCGGAGCGCGAGTTCTCGCCGACGATCATGCCCTCGTACACCTCGGTGCCCGGGTCGGTGAACAGCACGCCGCGCTCCTGGAGGTTCGTCATCGCGAACGCGGTGACGGAACCCGAGCGGTCGGCGACCAGCGAGCCGTTGTTACGGGTCTGGAGCGTACCGAACCAGGGCTCGTGGCCCTCGTGGATCGAGTGGCCGATACCGGTGCCGCGCGTCTGGGTCAGGAACTCGGTCCGGAAACCGATCAGACCACGGGAGGGCACGACGAACTCCATGCGCACCCAGCCCGAGCCGTGGTTGGACATGTTGTCCATCCGGCCCTTGCGGACACCCATCAGCTGGGTGACGGCGCCCATGTGCTCCTCGGGCACGTCGATCGTCATGCGCTCGACCGGCTCGTAGGTCTTGCCGTCGACCTGCTTGGTGACGACCTGGGGCTTGCCGATGGTCAGCTCGAAGCCCTCGCGGCGCATCTGCTCGACCAGGATGGCCAGCGCGAGCTCACCACGGCCCTGGACCTCCCAGGCGTCCGGGCGCTCGGTGTCGAGCACGCGGAGCGAGACGTTGCCGATCAGCTCGCGCTCCAGGCGGTCCTTGACCTGGCGGGCGGTGACCTTGCGGTCCTTGACGGCCGCCTTCGCGTCGGCGCCCTTGCCGGTGCCGCCACGGCCGACCAGCGGGGAGGTGTTCGTACCGATGACCATGGAGATCGCGGGCTCGTCGACCGTGATCAGCGGCAGCGGGATCGGGTTCTCGGTGTCGGCGAGGGTCTCGCCGATCATGATCTCCGGGATACCGGCGACGGCGCAGATGTCACCCGGGCCGGCCTTCTCGGCGGGCTTGCGGGTGAGGGCCTCGGTCATCATCAGCTCGGTGATGCGCACGTTGCTGACGGAGCCATCGCGCTTGATCCAGGCGACCGTCTGGCCCTTGCGCAGCTCGCCCTGCTCGACGCGGAGCAGCGCGATACGGCCGAGGAAGTTGTCGGCGTCCAGGTTGGTGACGTGGGCCTGGAGCGGGGCTTCCTCGTCGTACGTCGGGGCCGGGATGTGCTCCAGGATCGTGGAGAAGAACGGCTCCAGGCTGTCGCTGTCGGCCGGGACCGTGCCGTCGTCCGGCTTGGTCAGCGAGGCGACGCCGTCACGGCCGCAGGCGTAGACGATCGGGAACTCGATCTGGTCCTCGTCCGCGTCCAGGTCCAGGAAGAGGTCGTAGGTCTCGTTGACGACCTCGTCGATGCGCGAGTCCGGGCGGTCCGTCTTGTTGATGCACAGGATGACGGGCAGCCGCTGCTGGAGGGCCTTGCGCAGCACGAAACGGGTCTGCGGCAGCGGGCCCTCGGACGCGTCGACGAGAAGGACGACACCGTCCACCATCGACAGACCGCGCTCGACCTCACCGCCGAAGTCGGCGTGGCCGGGGGTGTCGATGATGTTGATCGTGATCGGTTCCCCGCCGTCCTTCGGGTGGTACTTGACCGCCGTGTTCTTGGCGAGGATCGTGATGCCCTTCTCACGCTCCAGGTCGTTCGAGTCCATGACCCGGTCGTCGACCTGGCCGAGCTGGTGGGCGGCGAACGCGCCGGCCTGCTTCAGCATGCCGTCGACGATGGTGGTCTTGCCGTGGTCGACGTGGGCGACGATGGCGACGTTGCGGATGTCGTGGCGCGTGGCCATATTGCGGCGTACTCCCAGGAGAAGTGAGAAGGCCCTGCTGCGTACGTCCGTGTGACGCGGGCCTGCCGGGCTTGACACGCCACGGCCTCACCCCATGTTACGTGCCCTCCACGACAAGGGCTCGCTGGGGCGCTCCCGGGCCTCAGTTCCCGGTCGGGGAGGCGGAGACCTTCGCGCCCTTGCGCAGGAAACCCATGTCCTCGTACACCGGCGTCTGGAAACCGAATGCCCCCACGTTGACCAGGGCCTTTCGCACCGCCACCAGCTGGGGCCGCTGATACAGCGGGATCGATCCCGCCGCCGCCCAGATCCGCGCGTCCGCCTTGCGGATCAGCGAGACCGCCTCGCCCTCGTCCAGCGTCGAGGCGGCCTCGTCGAAGAGCTGGTCGACCTGGTCGGTCCCGACCCGGGTGTAGTTCTGCTCGACGTTCACCGAGCCGTCCGCGGCCGGCACCGGCTTCGCGAAGACCGGCCGGTCGTCCGTCGCCGGGAACGCGGAGGACGGCCACGAGTACAGCGCGAGGTCGTAGTCGCCGGAGGCGATGTGGTCCTTGAAGTAGCTCTCGTCCGAGACCCTGGTGATCGTCGTGCGGATACCGAGCCGCTCCAGCATGGCCGAGATCCGCTCGGCGACCGAGTCCAGCGTCTCGGAGCCGGAGCCGGACGGGAGCACGAAGCGCAGCGTGAGTGCCTTGCCGTCCTTGGCGAGCGGGGCCGCCGGGGCGGCGGCCGGGGCGGCCGTGCCCTTGGGGGCGTAGGCGCCGGGCGCGCCCCCGTGCCTGCCCTGCCGCGCCAGGTGCCGGTCGCCCTCGTCGTCCCGGCCGCCGGTCCTGTCCTCGCCGCGCCTGCCGTCCCCGTTCTTCCCGCCCCCGCCGTTCTTGTCGTCCTCGCCGACGATGTACTCGCCGTCCCTGCCGCCGTCGGACTTGTCCTCCTCGCCCTGCGGCTCGTTCTCGTTGCCTTCCCGCTCGCTCTCGGCGCCGGCCGCCTTCTCGCCCTTCTTCTGCCCCTTGACCGGGCCCTTCTGCTCCTTGACCGGGCCGCCGGACACCCAGCCGGCGTCGGCGAGCAGCGACTGCGCCCCCTTGGTGTCCAGTCCGCCGGCCGCGCCGCTGTTGTCGGCGTAGGCGGCCTGCCCGGACAGGGCGAGATGGCTGCCGACCGGGACGGCGGGCAGCCCCAGCGGGGTGAGCACCAGCCGGGCCAGCTCCTGGCGGTCCAGGGCGCGGGCGACGGCCCGGCGGACCCGCTCGTCGGCGAGGGGGCCCTCGGAGCCGTTGAGGGCGAGCTGGGTGTAGGCGGGCTCCAGCGACCTGCGGACCTCGACATCGCGCAGCGCCTGCTGCTCGTCCAGGTAGTCGGCGATCGCCTTGCGCAGCGTCGTCCGGCCCGCCTTCGCCGGGTCGGCCGCGACGTCGTGTTCGAGCGCCCAGGCGCGCAGCTTCTTCACGGACGCCCGGCCGGAGCCCTGCAGCGGGCTCTGGGTGGCATGGGCGGCGAGCCCGATCCGCCGGGCGTCGGCGGGGTCGACATCGGCGACGTCCACGGTGCCGGCGGCGAGCGCCGCGGCCCGCCTGTCGCGCGGTACGGCGTGCAGCACCAGCTCGGTCAGTCTGGCGGGCCTGCCCCACCAGCGCGGATTGCGGGTGAGGACGACGTCCTTGTTGGCGGTGTCGATCTTGTCGACCGTGAAGGGTCCTGCGGTGACCTTCAGCTTGCGGCGGGCCTCGTCGTTGAAGGCGTCCGGGGTGCCCATGACGTCCTTCGGGTACAGCGGGGAGAACAGTGCCTTCCAGTCGGCGTAGGGGCGGGAGAAGGTGACCCGGACCTGGAGGTCGCTGGCGCCGCGCTCGATCTTCTCGATGCGGTCGTAGCCGGCGTTACGGGCGGTCCAGTAGGCGCTGTTCTTCCCGGACAGGGCGCGCCACTGGGCGAGGAAGTCGGCGGCCCCGATCTCCCGGCCGTCGCTCCAGACGGCCTGCTGGTTCAGCTTGTACAGCACGACCTGGCGGGGCTCGGTCTCGATGACCTTGGCCGACTCCAGGTAGGCGGGGTTGGGCACCGGCCGGCCCTCGGCGTCCAGCCGGAACATGGACGGCAGTACGGCCTGGGCGACGCGGTTGGTGCCGGCGTCGGCGTCGGCCTGGAAGGCGTTGAGGGTCTCGGGGACGGCGTCGACGGCCCACTTCAGGCTGCCGCCCTCGGTGACCAGTTCCCGGGCGGCCGGGACGATGTCCTGCCCGGCGAGCGGCTTCGAGGCCCCGTCGTCGTCCGAGCCGCAGCCGGCGAGGAACGGCACGGCGAGCACACCCGCGGTCAGGAAGGCCACCGAGCGCGTCACGCTCCGCCGCGAGCGGCCCGCGGGAAGGTGCCGCGCCGCGCCGTCCGTGGCACGCGGCACCCGGCCTGCTGTGACCGCGTGAGGGCCGGCGCCGTCGTGGGACATCTCTGCTACCTCCGGGAAGCCGCGGGCGTTATGATCACGTTTGGCGGTATATGGAGCTGATCAGATCTATGCGGCCCACTGAAGAGGAAAGGATCCGGCAACAGCGGGCGACACGGCGATGACAGGGGGTAACCCCACCCATGTGGCGCAACACCACCGGTGATGCGCCAGTACGCCTCCGCCAATCGCTGCACATGCCTTCACATCGGCAGGTGCGGCGCGCAACACTCCAAGGCGCATGAACGTTGCCGCCCAGGGCCCGCCGGACCCGCGGAAGTGAGGGCAAGTCATGTCCGTGCACGACGACATCACCTCGGTCCAGCGCTGTCTCGACGATCTGCACCGGTCGCTGGGACGTCTGGAGCACCAGATCGGCAGCGGCGGCCTGGAGATGCGCCGCGTCCGAATGGACGCCGACCATCTGCGCGAGAGCGTGGCGCTGCTGCGCGAGGCGGCCGCCACACCGGACGCACCCCGCCGCCCCGACCTCGTCACCATCTCCGACACGCCCTACGACATCAGTCTGTGGACGGACTCGGACGACGAGGGACTGGGCGCCCGCGACCGCCGCGCTCCCTGAACCGACCCGAACCGACCGGAGTCAACCCTTGGCCACTGGTACGGAACCCCAACAGAACAGCGGCGGCGTACGCACCGGTACGCGCGCCGCGATCGCCGCCCCGCATCTGCGGACCGACCGCTGGTGGCTGGCGCCCGCCGTCACCGCGGCCGGTCTGTTCGCCTTCGTCGTCTACTCGACCTGGCGGGCCTTCTCCAACGCGCACTACTACGCGGCGCCGTACGTCTCGCCGTTCTACTCGCCGTGCCTGGCGCAGAACTGCCGGACCATGCACGCCGGCCCGAACGCCGACCTCTTCGGGAGCTGGTGGGGCATCTCGCCCGCGATCATCATCCTGATCTTCCCGCTCGGCTTCCGGCTGACCTGCTACTACTACCGCAAGGCGTACTACCGCAGCTTCTGGGCGTCGCCGCCCGCCTGCGCGGTGGCCGAGCCGCACCAGAAGTACACCGGTGAGACCCGCTTCCCGCTGATCCTGCAGAACGTCCACCGGTACTTCTTCTACTTCGCCCTGCTGGTCGCCGGAGTGCTGACCTACGACACGGTGCTGTCCTTCCGCGACACCCACTACCGGTGGGGCCACATGGGCCTGGGCACCCTGGTCTTCCTGGTCAACATCGTGCTGATCTGGGCGTACACGATCTCGTGCCACTCCTGCCGGCACATCGTCGGCGGCAAGCTCAAGCACTTCTCCAAACACCCCGTGCGGTACAAGGCCTGGCAGTTCGTCGGCCGGCTCAACACCCGCCACATGCAGCTGGCCTGGGCGTCGCTGCTGAGCGTGGCGCTCGCCGACTTCTACGTCTATCTGGTCGCGTCCGGGGTCTTCGACGATCCGCGCTTCTTCTAGTGAGGAACTGATTGATGTCCGTGGTGGACCGGCAGGAGTGGGACGTCGTCGTGGTCGGTGCGGGCGGCGCCGGGCTGCGGGCCGCGATCGAGGCGCGGGAGCGGGGCGCCCGTACGGCGGTGATCTGCAAGTCGTTGTTCGGCAAGGCGCACACGGTGATGGCCGAGGGCGGCATCGCCGCGGCCATGGCCAACGTCAACGAACACGACAACTGGCAGGTCCACTTCCGTGACACCCTGCGCGGCGGCAAGTTCCTCAACCAGTGGCGGATGGCCGAGCTGCACGCGCAGGAGGCCCCGGACCGGGTGTGGGAGCTGGAGACCTGGGGCGCCCTGTTCGACCGTACGAAGGACGGCCGGATCTCCCAGCGCAACTTCGGCGGCCACGAGTACCCGCGCCTCGCCCACGTCGGCGACCGCACGGGCCTGGAGCTGATCCGCACGCTCCAGCAGAAGATCGTCGCCCTCCAGCAGGAGGACTTCAAGGAGACCGGGGACCACGAGTCCCGGCTGAAGGTCTTCCAGGAGTGCACGGTCACCAGGATCCTGAAGGACGGCGAGCGAAGCGAGATGGGGGTCCCCCCGGCCGAAGGCTGGGGGAAGGTCTCCGGGGTCTTCGCCTACGACCGCGAGTCCGGCCGGTTCTTCGTCCTCGAGGCCCCCGCCGTGGTCCTCGCGACCGGCGGGATCGGCAAGTCCTTCAAGGTGACCTCCAACTCCTGGGAGTACACCGGCGACGGACACGCCCTCGCGCTGCTGGCCGGGGCACCGCTGCTGAACATGGAGTTCGTGCAGTTCCATCCGACGGGCATGGTCTGGCCGCCGTCGGTGAAGGGCATCCTCGTCACCGAGTCGGTGCGCGGCGACGGCGGGGTCCTGCGGAACTCCGAGGGCAGGCGGTTCATGTTCGACTACATCCCGGACGTCTTCAAGGAGAAGTACGCCGAGTCGGAGGAGGAGGGCGACCGGTGGTACGAGGACCCGGACCACAACCGCCGGCCGCCCGAACTGCTCCCCCGCGACGAGGTGGCCCGCGCCATCAACGCCGAGGTGAAGGCGGGCCGCGGCTCCCCGCACGGCGGGGTCTTCCTGGATGTGTCCACGCGCATGCCCCCGGAGGTCGTCCGACGCCGGCTGCCCTCCATGTACCACCAGTTCAAGGAGCTGGCGGACGTCGACATCACGGCCGAGGCGATGGAGGTCGGGCCGACCTGTCACTACGTGATGGGCGGGATCGCGGTCGACTCCGACACGGCGGCGGCGCGCGGTGTGCCGGGGCTGTTCGCGGCCGGTGAGGTGGCCGGCGGTATGCACGGCTCCAACCGGCTCGGCGGCAACTCCCTGTCGGACCTGCTGGTGTTCGGCCGCCGCGCGGGCGGGCACGCGGCGGAGTACGCCCAGGCCCACGAGCGCCCGGCGGTGGACGACGCCCAGGTCGACACGGCCGCCGCCGAGGCCCTGCGCCCCTTCTCCGCGGAGCCGGAGCGGGCGCGGGAGGGCGGCGAGGCGGGCCCGCCGGAGAACCCGTACACCCTGCACCAGGAACTCCAGCAGACCATGAACGACCTGGTCGGCATCATCCGCCGCGAGGGCGAGATGGAGCAGGCCCTGCACAAGCTCGGCGAGCTGCGCGTGCGGGCCCGCCGGGCCGGGGTCGAGGGCCACCGCCAGTTCAACCCCGGCTGGCATCTGGCGCTGGACCTGCGCAACATGCTGCTGGTCAGCGAGTGTGTGGCGCGGGCCGCGCTGGAGCGCACCGAGTCGCGCGGCGGCCACACCCGCGAGGACCACCCGACGATGGACCGCGCCTGGCGCAATGTGAACCTGCTCTGCGCGCTCGCCGACCCCGCCGGCGCCCTCGCGGTGACCGACCCCGGCCGCGGCCAGATCCGCCTCACCCGCGAGAACACCGAACCCATCCGCCCGGACCTGCTCGCCCTCTTCGAGAAGGAGGAGCTGGTCAAGTACCTCGCCGAAGAGGAGCTGTACGAGTGAGCAGCTACGAGGCCCGCTTCAAGGTGTGGCGGGGTGATGTCGAGGGCGGTGGCCTTCAGGACTTCACGGTCGAGGTCCACGACGGCGAGGTGGTCCTGGACATCATCCACCGCCTCCAGGCGACCCAGACCCCCGACCTGGCCGTGCGCTGGAACTGCAAGGCCGGCAAGTGCGGTTCGTGCTCGGCGGAGATCAACGGCCGCCCCCGGCTGATGTGCATGACCCGCATGTCGGTGTTCACGCGCGAGGAGACCATCACGGTCACCCCGCTGCGCACCTTCCCGGTGATCCGGGACCTGGTGACCGACGTCGGCTTCAACTACCAGAAGGCCAGGGAGGTCCCGGCGTTCGTGCCGCCGGCGGGGCTCGGCCCCGGGCAGTACCGGATGATGCAGGAGGACGTGGACCGCTCGCAGGAGTTCCGCAAGTGCATCGAGTGTTTCCTGTGCCAGGACACCTGCCATGTCGTCCGCGACCACGAGGAGAACAAGACCGCTTTCGCGGGCCCGCGCTTCCTGATGCGGGTCGCCGAACTCGATATGCACCCGCTGGACGCGGCGGCCGAATCCGGCCTGGACCGGGGGCGCTCGGCCCAGGACGACCACGGCCTCGGCTACTGCAACATCACCAAGTGCTGCACGGAGGTCTGTCCCGAGGGCATCCGCATCACGGACAACGCCCTGATCCCGATGAAGGAGCGGGCGGTCGACCGCAAGTACGACCCGCTGGTGTGGCTGGGCTCGAAGATCAGGAGGCGGACGACGTAGTACCGCGGCCGGGGCTCCGGGCCGGCCACCGAAAGGCCCAGCCGCTGAAGGCCCAGCCCGCGCCCATTCTTCCGGACCGGGGCTTCCGGTCCAGGTCATCAGGTCCGGGTCACGCCGGTGCGAAGACGAACAGGCCCGCCCCCGTGCCGACGTAGCCGTAACCGGTGGCGGCGTCGACGGAGGGGATGCTCTCCTCGGGCAGGTTCTTCGCCAGCACCTTCTTCGTCCGGGTGTCCACCGCGATGCCGGTGTTCGTGGCGCTCCCGTCGTCCGTCACCCCGTACAGCACCGACCCGTCGGCCGTGAAGCGGACCGGGTCCAGGGCGTGTTCGCCGTCCTGCTGCTCCCACAGCCGCTTGCCGTCGGCGGTCTGCCACACGGCGGTGCCGGGGAAGTCCTCGAACTTGACCACGTCCCGGGCGGCGAGGTTGCCGGAGGGCGAGAACAGCACCTCCTGCGCGCCCTTGTACGAGGTGAGGAGCGCCCCGCTCTTCAGGTCGTACCAGGCATCGATCCAGCCACCGGAGGAGAGGGAGACGCCGGCCTTCCAGCCGACGAGGACCTTGCCGTCGGCGATCCGCAGGATACGGATCTCCTCGCTCTTCGGGTGGCCCTTGTCGTCCAGTTCCACGCCTGGGGGGATCTTCGCGCCGGCGGTGCTCCACACCTGCTTGCCGGTGGCGAGTTCGCTGAGCGTGACCTGCTCGGGGTCGGTCTGGTAGTCGCTGGCGTTCAGGAAGCCCGCGTAGTAGTCGCCGCTGATGAGCGGGGCATGGGCGACCGAGGCGTCGGCCGTGCCGCTCTCGGCGTCGTAGGTGCAGCTGGCGGCGGTGCCGGTGCAGGTGACCGTGCGCGACGGGCCGCCGTCGACGGGCGTGAGGCGGAGGGTGTCGTCGGCCTCCGCGACGCGGTAGCCGTCCAGCAGGGTGCCCCGCTTGTACGAGGGGACCTTGGCGAGTTCGCGGCCGTCGGCGCCGTACAGGGTCGCCGTGGTGGTGGTCTTCGCCTCGGTGAGGCCGTCGGACTCACTGGTCGCGGAGGTGGTCACGGCCACGGCGGGGGCGCCGTGGTGCCAGGTGACCGCCTCGACCGTCCTGGCCCGCACCTTCCGCGACGTGCGGACGGCACCGGTCTTCACGTCGCGGAACTCCAGCGTGAGGGGATCGTCCTCCTCGGCGGAGTACAGCACACCCTCGGTGAGCCCGCCCGAGCTCGCGTAGTGACCCCGCGCGTCCTTGGCCAGCAGCAGGGTGGAGCCGAGGTCGAGGACGCCGGGTGCCGAGGTGCCCTCGCCCCGCAGGCTCCAGGCGGGCCGGGCGGTGAAGCCGGGCAGCGCGGGCCCTCGGTAGGCGGGCCCCTTCGCGGCGCCCTCGGCTGCCGGGTCGGGCGCCGTCGTACCACCGCCGGCCGTATCACCGTCGGCCGTACCGCCACCGCCGCCGCAACCGGTCAGCAGCGCCAGGGCCAGCGACATCCCGACGACCGCGCCGCGCGCCCGCGGACGTATCCCGCTCCTGTGGTTCACAGAGCTCTCCCCCGTGTTCATGACATGACCGGGGGTGATCTTAACGGAATGACGATCTTCCTTTGGCCATGGACGGCCTTGCTCCGCCGTCCATTCCTGACCCCCTGTCCGTCTCGTCCCCCACCCGTATCCGTTCCGCTCGCGAAGGCGCCTACCTGCCCATACGCTCCGAAATGTGACCTCCTCCCTGATCCGCGTCCGGCCCCGGCGCGCCACGGC
The DNA here is from genome assembly GCF_014650595.1 of Streptomyces alanosinicus. Lineage (GTDB taxonomy): Bacteria > Actinomycetota > Actinomycetes > Streptomycetales > Streptomycetaceae > Streptomyces > Streptomyces alanosinicus. The sequence goes on along the minus strand of NZ_BMVG01000007.1, from coordinate 144,417 downwards.
GCGCATATGTGCGTGGGTGGCGCGTGCCGTGCTCGGTGCCGTGATCGGGGCCGGGTGGCTGCTGTCGGCGGCGGGGCCGGCCGGGGCGCGGGATCCGGTCCCGGTGGCGTCCGCCGCCTCCGTGTCGGAGCAGGGCGGGGGGTCGACCGCCGACCTCGTGCTGCCCCTCGTCGCGGGGGTCGCGGCCTTGGTGCTGGCCGGATACGGCTATCTGCGCCGCACCCGCCGTGCCCGCACCCGCACCACCCCCGGAACCGTCTCCGTGGCCCCGCCGACCCCCACCGCGGCCGACTTCGAGCGCCAGGCCCGCTCGGCGCTGGTTCTGGCCGACGACTGTGTCCGCACGAGCCGGGAGGAACTCTCCTTCGTCCAGGAGAGGTTCACGGACACCGAGACCAAGACCGAGACGGAGCCCCTGGTCCACGCCCTGCGGGCCGCCGAGACCGAGCTGGCGGCCGCGTTCGCGATCTGGCGGCGGTACGAGGAGGGGCTGCCGGAGGATCCGGATGCCCGGCGCCAGACGCTGGTGGGGGTGGTCGGCCGGTGTGCGGAGGCGGGGCGCCGGCTGGACGCGGAGGCACCGGCCCTGGACCGGCTCCGCGATCTGGCCGGAGAGGGCCTGCGCCCGGCCCTGGAGACCGCCGAGACCCGCTTCCGCGACCTGACCGCCCGGACGGTCGCCGCACAGGACACGCTGGAGGCGCTGCACGAGCGGTACGCCCGCTCGGCCGCCGAGCCGGTCACCGGCTGGCTCGAACAGGCCAAGGACCGGCTGGTGTTCGCCACCGTCCGCCTCAACGAGGCCCGCCAGGCGGCCGACGCGGAGCAGACAGGGGGCACGGACGAGACGGGCGCGGGAGGCTCGGGGGCCTCGGCGGGCGAGACGGAGAAGGCCGGGGAGGCCGGGGACGCCGGGAAGACGGCACGGGCCGCGGGACTGCTGCGCGCCGGCGAGACCGCGGTGGCCCAGGCCACGGCGCTCGTCGGCGCGGTGGAACGCCTCGCGGCGGAACTGCGGGAGGCGGCCGACCTGGTACCGGCCGCGCTGACCGGCGCGGAGGCGAAGCTCGCGGAGGCCCGGCAGGGACGGACGCGGGCCCATCTGACCACCGGTGACCTGCACGCACGGCTGGCTCACGCGAACGGCGTGCTGGCCGCCGTACGGGAGGAGCTGACCTCGGGGCCGTACGACCCGCTGGACGCCCTGCGCCGGATCACCCGGGCCGTGGAACGCCTGGACGTGGGCCACTCAGGCGTCCTGGACAGCGCCGCGCGGCTCGCGGCCCGGAGTTCCGTCGCCGGGACGGAGGACTTCGTCACGGTGCACCGGGCGGCGGTGGGCCCCGAGGCCCGTTCGCAACTGGCGGCGGCGGAACGGGCGCTGGGCACGGGGGACTCCACCCGGGCCGATGCCGAGTCCCGGGCGGCCCGGGACACAGCCGAACGCGACGTACGGGCCCATGGCAACGCGTCGGCGGACACCGACCCCGACACGTCCCCGAGCTACGGCGGCCCCCAGACCCGGACCCGCCTCGCCACATGACCGCGTCTGCCTCCGCCTTCTGACTCCACCTGAACCAATTTGCACGATGGTCGGCGAGTACCAGACCTGAGCGGCGTCAGAACAGGCTGAGCAGGGCCTCCGCCGGGTCGGTGAGGGACTCGCCGCCCGGCAGGGGCAGTTCGAACCAGACCGTCTTGCCGCGAGGCGTCCGGCGGGAGCCCCAGGCCGCGCTGAGCAGGCCCACCAGCTGCAGCCCCCGGCCGCCCTCGTCGGTGTCGCGGGCGCGGCGGCGCCTGGGCTGGACCAGGCCCGAGTCCCAGACCTCGCAGACCAGGGTGCGGTCCAGGAGGAGCCGTAGCCGGATCTCGCCCTCGCCGTACCGCAGGGCGTTGGTGACCAGTTCGCTGACCAGGAGTTCCGTCGTGTCGACCAGGGGTTCCAGGTCCCAGCTCAGCAACTGGGCACGGGCGTACTCCCGGGCCCGGCCCACGCTGCGGGGTTCGCGTGGCAGCGTCCAGTCGCCGACGGAGTCGGCCGGCAGCCCCTGCACCCGGGCCATCAGCAGGGCGATGTCGTCCTCGCCGTGGTGGGTGTCGAGGGTGTTGAGGATGTGGTCGCAGACGTCCTCCAGGGGGCTGGAGGGGTCCGTCAGTGCGCCCACGAAGGCTTGCAGGCCCTCGTCCAGGGGATGGTCGCGGGATTCGACCAGGCCGTCCGTGTAGAGGGCCAGCAGCGCGCCCTCCGGCAGTTCGACCTCGACCTCCTCGAAGGGTTCGCCGCCCACCCCGAGCGGCATGCCGGGCGGCACGTCCAGCATCAGGGCCGCCTCGCCGGGTTCGACCAGCACCGGGGGCAGATGGCCGGCGTTGGCGAACGTACAGCGTCTGGTGACGGAGTCGTACACGGCGTAGACGCAGGTCGCCAGGTAGACCTCGGAGAGGTCGGCGTCGCGGGGCTGGCGGGCCGTGCGGGTGGCCTGCTGGACGCCGCCCGGGGTGCCGAGGCCGCGCGCGATCTCGTCCAGCGCGGAGAGGACCTCGGCCGGTTCGAGATCGAGGAGCGCCAATGTCCTTACGGCGGTGCGGAGTTCGCCCATCGCGACCGCCGCTCGCAGACCCCGGCCCATCACGTCGCCCACCACCAGCGCCGTGCGGTGGCCGGGCAGTTCGATCACGTCGAACCAGTCGCCGCCGACCTCGGTCGCCGCGTTGCCGGGGAGATAGCGGCAGGCGATGTCCAGGCCGGAGGCCTCGGGGTCGCCCGGCGGCAGCAGGGAGCGCTGGAGGATCAGGGCGCGTTCGTGTTCCCTGCGGTACAGGCGTGCGTTGTCGATGCACACGGCCGCGCGTGCGGCCAGCTCCACCGCCAGGTCCCGGTCGCGGTCGCCGAACGGCTCGCTGCCCTTGGTGCGGGCGAAGCGGGCGAGGCCGACGACGGTGTCGTGGGCGACCATCGGCACCGCCAGCGTGGACTGCACGAGGCTGCCGTCCTCCGCGGGGACGTGCTGCGGGCGGGCGGTGCGCAGGGCGTCCGCGCAGGGCGAGTTGAAGGGGAAGTGGTGGACCGCGCCGACCGCGACGGGGTCGGCGGAGCCGGTGAAGGGGACGTCCGAGACGGCGCTCGCGAAGGCGACTCGGCGCAGTTCGGCGCTGCCGTCGGTGAGGCCGGGCGGGGTCTCGTCGCCGGTGAGCAGGCCCTGGTAGAGGTCGACGGTGGCGAGGTCGCAGAAGCCGGGGACGACGACGTCGAGGAGTTCCCGGGCGGTGGTCTCCAGGTCGAGGGAGTTCCCTATGCGGGCGCCGGCCTCGTTGAGCAGGGCGAGGTTGCGCCGGGCGTTGGCGGCCTCGCGGGCGGCGGCCCGGCGGGCGGTGATGTCGGTGCCGAGCCAGGCGATGCCGATGGGCCGGCCGCTGCCGCTGTGCACGCGGTAGAGGTTGATGGACCAGTGCCGGCGTTCCTCGGAGCCGGGGACATGGCCCGTGACATGCATGTCGGTGATGGACTGGCCGGATTCCAGCACCCGCCGCAGGGTGGCCGAGACCCGCTCGGCCTCGGGGCGCGGCAGATAGTCCTGCACTCCCTTGCCCCGGTGGTCGTCCGGGGTGCCGCCGAAGATGGAGGCGAACCGCTCGTTGGCCCGACGGACCCTCAGATCGACGTCGATCAGCAGGAACCCGAACGGGGACTGGCCGAAGATGGCCTGGGAGGCGGCCAGGTCGGTCTCGATGCTGCGCAGGGTGCGGACGTCCACGACGATGCAGACGGCGGCGTGGTCGCCCTCGGCGGTCCGGGTGGGCATGACGTAGACCTCGGCCAGGCCCTCCTCGCCGCGGGTGCCGTCGGCCTCGTCCGGCATCCGGAAGGGTACGACCCCGGTCCACTCCCGTCCGTCGAGGATCTCGGCCATCTTGCGCTGACCGCGCTCGCGCAGATCGGGGTCGATGAAGGCCTCTATGGGATCCATGCCGACGGCGCGTGCGGCGGGGATGCCGAAGAGCTGCTCGGCGCGCAGGCTCCACTGGTCGACCAGCCCGCCGGGGCCGATGGAGAAGGACGCGACCTTGATGTAGTCGTAGATCGAACCGGGCGGACTGCTCTGCCACATGGCGTCGCCGGGTGCCGCGGTGGCCTCCGCGGCCTGGTTCCTCGCGCCGTCCGACGGGTCCTCCGACTCCGTGGCCTTCGCTGGTATCTCGCTCACGCGAACCGTCCCCTCCAGCTCACCGCGCCCGGCACCGGTCACCAGGGGCGGCTGCCCGCAGTATCCAGCACTACGGTGCCGCACGACACGGTGTTCACGATCACAGCTCGGTCCAGATGATTTCAGGACCGTTCCGCGACAACACTTCCACTCTTCTAACCAGGGAACACGCCCTCGAATCACGCGGGCCGAGGCCGGCCACGCGCCCGGGGCGCACAGGGGACCCGTCAGCGCCTGCCGTACACCCCCTGCTCCCCTGGTGCTTCCGGCTCACCCCGGCACCGCCAGCTCGAACCAGACGGTCTTTCCGCACGTTCCGGGCCGGGTGCCCCAGCGGCGCGAGGAGCCCGCGACCAGCTGCAGACCGCGGCCGCTCTCGTCCTCGTCGCGGGCGACGCGTTCACGCGGCGGGTCGGGGAGCGGGTCGGACACCTCCACCAGCAGGGTGTCGTCGAGGTCCGCGGGACGGACGAGCCGTACGCCGATGGGTCCGGTGGCATGCCGCAGCGAGTTGGTGACCAACTCGCTGACCAGCAGCGCCGCGAGGTCGGCGAGACAGTCGAGGTCCCAGCCGTGCAGTTGTCCGCGGACGGCCACGCGTGCGGTGCGCACGGCGCCCGGTTCCGCGGGAAAGGTCCACTCGGCGCAGTCGCCATCGGTGTCGATCACGCCGATCACTTCCCAGGCCAGCGAGTCCACCCATGTCCGGTTTCGTGGGGTTAATGGGCACATACCCGATATCCCGGGGGCAGTACCGCGCGGGAGGGCGCACTGTGGCACGAACGGCGTATGCGGGGCTCAGCGACCGGCGGCGGTGAGCCGGGGTGCGACGTCACGGACCGCGGGGACGTCCTGGTCCAGCCAGGGCACGTCCCAGAGTTCGGCGGGGGTGAGCCAGCGCAGCTCGTCATGGTCCTGGAGCGGCCGGGGCGCGGGGGAGCCGGGGCGCAGCCGGGCGGTCCACACCCGCAGGACGTACGGCGCCCGCAGGGGCCACTGGCCGGGCACGCGCTCGACCGGGTCGGCGTCGATGCCGAGTTCCTCGCGCAGTTCACGCACGAGGGCGTCCTCGGGTCGCTCGCCGGGCTCGACCTTGCCGCCGGGCAGCTCCCAGCGGCCGGCCAGGTCGGCGGGGGCGCTGCGGCGCGCGGCGAGCAGGCGGCCTCCGTCGAGCAGGGCGGCTCCCACCACCACGATCGGGTCGGCCATGGGTGTCATGGGCGTCGTGGGCGTCATGGAGCGGAGCCTACGGGAGTGTGTGGCGCGGTCAGTTGCGGCTGCCGTCCCCGTTCTGACCGATGCGCTCGACCCAGTAGAGCTGTTTGTGGCCCCGGTCGTCGAGGCTGTCGGCGATCTTCTGGGCCTCGGCCCGGGTCGCGTACCGGCCGACGCGGTAGCGATTGCCGTTGTCGTCCTGGCGTATCACGATCCAGGGCAGGGAGACCGTCCCCTCACTCATGTCCCCCACCGCCCGCGCAGCTCCTTCTCGCACCGCCCCACTCTCCCCCACGCTCGACTGCTCCCCCTAAGGAAACCGCAATCCGCATATGCCCGAGCGTACGCCCAACCTTTACGCAGCGAATACGCCTTTTCACAAAGAGGTACGCAACCAGCCAGAACACCGGGGGCGCACGGGAGTGAACGCGCCGTCGTGAGCGCAGCTGTCCCGAGTCGGGGGCATACCGGAGTGACCCATGGTCACCTGGGAAAACGGCCGGATTGCGGCGGCCGCCCACTCCTCGGCGAAGGCCACGCCAGCGAGGTCCACCGCCCTGCGGGGCGCCAGGGTGTGCGCTACCTCACCCGGCGGGCGCCCGTTTCCGCCCGCAGACGCACGGGTCACGCGCCAGGAGCGCGACGGCCACACCCGCGAGGCCCCGGTCCCCGCCCGCACCCGGGAGCGGACGTCACTTCACCGGCAGGTGGTACGCGACCCGGTAGCGGTCGGCCGGGATGACCACGTCGGCGGTCTCCACCGGGCGGCCGGAGGCGTAGTAGGTGCGCTGGACGACGATGACCACATGGCCGGGTACGCCGCCGAGCACATGCAGTTCCTCGGCGAGTCCGGGGCGGGCCCCTACCTCCTCGGTGACGTTGTCCACGATGACGTCGATGGCGCGCATGCGCTCGACCACGCCCATGCCGCCGAGCGGTCCCTCCTCGGGCAGCATCACCGGGGTGCGGCCGGTGACGGCGAGGGGCTCCCAGGACGTGGAGAGCATCATCGGCTCACCCGCCTCCCGGTACAGGTACTTGGTGCGCATGACCCGGTCGCCGAGCTGGATCGCCAGCCGCTCGGCGAGGACGGCCCCGGCCTCGGCCTGCTCGCTGCTGGACTCCCAGGTGCCGCGCACCGAGGCGTCGGCCTGCTCCTGCCGGAAGGGCGTGGCCCCGGCGGCCGGCCGGTACCCCGAGCGGGCCACCCGGCGGGGCACGGGCCGCTCGCGCACATATGTCCCGGAGCCGGAACGGCCCTCGACCAGGCCCTCGGCCATCAGCACCTTGCGGGCCTCCAGCGCGACCGTGTCCGAGACGCCGTACTCCTCGCGGATGCGGGCCTGGGACGGCAGCCGGGTGTGGGGCGGCAGTGAACCGTCGACGATCTTCTTGCGGAGATCACCCGCGACACGCAGGTACGCCGGCTGCTCACCGAAAGTCACTGGCCGCTCCCATCAGGTTGTACAGACAGCAACAGCCTGGCAACCGTGGGTTGTGCCATGCAAGCAAAGGCCAGAGAATCACTCGATGTGATGACATGGCGCCTGGGCAGGCTTTACCCAGGCACTTTCTCCCCCGTACAGGTGCACTCACACCTGAACCCGGCTCCGCTCACCCCGGAACGAGGCCCGGTACCGTGCTCCTGGACGGGGGACGATCCGCCACCGGTCCCGGCACACCCGGACGGGGAGTCGCATGAACAACGCGTGGGAGAGCGACGAGTGAGCAAGGTGAGCGCCGAGACGGTCCGCCGGGTGAACGGGCTGACGGCCCGTTGGGCGCAGGCCCTGCCCGAGGGCACGGTCTACTCCGCGCCCGGGGTCTGGCCGCTGCTGGCCTTTCTGGCGGACGGCGCGGCGGGCCCGGCGCGGACGGAGCTGGCGGCGGCGCTGGGCGTGCCGGCCGAGCAGGCGGCGGGCGCGGCACGGGAGTTGCTGGCGGCGCTCGCCGCGGTCTCCGGTCTGGACGCGGCGCTCGGCCTGTGGACGCACGAGGGGCTGACGCTGCGCGAGGAGTGGCGGGCCGGGGTGCCGGCGGGGACCTACGGGGTGTTCGGGGACGACCTCGTCACCGCGCAGGAGCGGCTGGACGCCTGGGCGGCCGAGCGGACCGGCGGACTCGTCGAGCGCATGCCGGTGGCGCTGACCCGGGACGCGCGGATGGTGCTGGCGAGCGCCCTCGCGCTGCACACGACCTGGCGGCAGCCGTTCGACGAGCGGCCGCTGCGGCCGGACACCGGCCCCTGGCAGGGCCGTACCCTGCGCGGGCTGCACCGGCGCGGCCCACGGCCGGACCGGGTGGGCGTGACGGGCACGCCGGACGGTTACGTCACGGCGCTGACGGTGCCCGGTGACAACGGCATCGACGTGCATCTGGTGCTCGGCGAGGAGCACATGACGCCGGGTCAGGTGCTGGCCGCCGGGGTCGGGATCGTGGAGCGCACGCTCGCCCTCACCGGGGGCGGGGCGCTGCCGCACGGGCACGTGGGGCCGGGTCTGTGGGTGGAGCAGCAGCCGGCCATGGCGCCGCAGCCGCTGTCGCTTGATGTGCGGACGGTGGCGTACGAGGTGCGCGCCGACCACGATCTGCTGGCGCTGGCCCCGCTGTTCGGCCTGACGGCGGCCACGGACGCCCGGCACGCCCACTTCCCCGGCATCAGCGGCTACCCGCTCGCCATCGGGGCCGCCCAGCAGTCGGCGCTGGCACGGTTCGGCCCGCTGGGGTTCCGGGCGGCGGCGGTGACGGCCGTCGTGACGGCACCGGGCGGCGCGCCGCCGCAGGTCCGCTACGACTACGAGTCCACGGTCGTCCGGGCCGTCTTCGACCGGCCCTTCGGCTTCTTCGCCGTCGACCGCGAGTCCCGGCTGGTGCTGGTGGCGGGCTGGGTGACGGATCCGGCGCCGGAGCCCGTCATGAGCTTCCCGGGCGCTGTTCCTCCAGGACTCTGACGCAGCGGGCGATCAGCCCGGTGAGGGCGTCCCGCTCGGCCGCGGTGAACTCCGCGGCGAGGGCCCGCTCGACGCGCACGGCGGAGGTGTCGGCCTTCTTGAGGACGGCCCGGCCCTCGTCCGTGAGGCGGGTCTCCAGGACGTTCCTGTGCCACTCGTGCGGGCTGCGGGTGATCAGTTCGCGGTCCTGGAGGTTCTTCAGGACCGTGTTCATGGTCGGCGGGGTGACCCCGCACAGCCGGGCGAGGGCGGCGGCGGAGATGCCGGGGTTCTCGTCGAGGTGCAGCAGCGCCGCGTACTGGGCGACGGTCAGGCCCGCCGGCTTCAGGACCGCCGCCTTCGTCGCGTTGAGGGCCTGCTCGGCCCGCTTCAGGTGGGAGCCGAGGCGCTCGGACGCGGGCATGGAGGTCACCCGGACCACATTAACGCCTTGGCCATTGACGCCTCGGCCCGGATGAACACCCCGACGGAGGTCAATGCACGTGCGGAGATCAACGCACGTGCGGAGATTAATACACTGGCGATGATTAGAGTTCTAATCTAGGTTTGCATACGTCACATAGTGAGCAGCCGAACCGAGAGGCACCCGCCGTGTCCCGTTCGATCCATCGCCGCACCTTCCTGACCGGGGCCGCCGCCGCGGCCGTCGCCGTCGCCGCACCCAGGGCGACCGCGGCCACCGGCCCGCGCATCTCCACCGCCTTCACCCTCCCCGACGACCGCGCCTACCCCGAGGGCATCGCCCTGGACCCCCGCACGGGCGACGCGTACGTCGGCTCCTTCACCACCGGCGCCGTCTACCGCGCCGCCGCCGGCAGCCGCGCCGCCGAGGTCTTCCTGCCGGCCGGCTCGGACGGCCGTACGACGGCCAACGGGCTGAAGGCCGACCGGGCGGGCCGGCTGTGGGTCATCGACCACACCGCCGGGATCGACGTGTACGACCTGGACGACCGCACCCTGCTCGCCCGCTTCGAGATACCGGCGGGCGGGCAGCACTTCCTGAACGACCTCGTGATCACCCCGGACGGCACGGCCTACGCCACCGACAGCGTCCGGCCGTTGGTCTACCGGATCACCCCGGCCGACCTGGCCCGCGCCCGCGGCGGCCGGGCACCCCTGGCCGCCCGCTTCGACCTGAGCGGAGCGATCCCTCCGCGCGCGCCGGACGCCTACGCCCTGAACGGCATCACCGCCGACCCCACCGGACGCCGGCTGTTCGTCGTCGACATGACCGGCGGCGGCCTGTACCGGGTCGATGTGACCGACGGCTCGGTGCGCCAAGTGGCCCTGCACGGCGGCGACCTGACGCACGGCGACGGACTGGAACTGTCCCATCGCACCCTGTGGGCCGCCCACAACCTGAGCAACACCCTGACCCGCTGGCGGCTCTCGCCCGACGGCGGCGCGGCCCGGCTGACCCGCACCCTGACCGACCCCGCCCTGCAGATCCCCACCACCCTGGCCCACACCCCCCGCGGCCTGCTCGTCGTCCGCTCCCAGTTCGACAAGGGCGGCCCGATGGGACCGGGCACACCGACGCCGCCGTTCACGGTGGCACGGGTGACGGGCCTATGACCGGCACATGACGGACATATGCGGGCGCGATAATCACCCCTTTGGGATTCACAAAGCATTCATATGAGATGAAATTCGGTCCTCTACGGACGATTCAGGGATACGACCACCTCCACCCGGACAGGGATCCCCTGCCGCCCTCGCCCACCGCGACCTGCGACGACACACGCCGCCCGGGCTTGCTTGCGATTTCTACAATCCGGGCAAAAGCGAGGATTCCTGCCATGGGCAGATAAATCCACACTTGTGGCCGACCGGACGGCAGGAAGACGATCGCTCCTCGTTCCCACCCCCGACCTGGGAGGAGTTCGTCATGAGCGAGCAGCGGTTGAGTCTCGGCCCGGATGCCGCACGGCAACTCGCCAGCACCACCAAGACGCCTCCGCAGATGCGCGGCATCACGCCGCGCTATCTGCTGCGCGCGCTGCCCTGGGTGGACGTCGAGTCCGGCGTCTACCGGGTCAACCGGCGCCGTACGTACGTCCTCGGCGACGACCGCATCAGCACGACGGACGACGGCACGCCGTGTGTCGTCGCGGGCGACCTCCGCGAACTGCCGTATCTGCGCAAGGCGGACGACGCGCTGCTGGAGCAACTGGCCGGCGCGTTCACCCAGGTGACGTTCGGGCCGGGCGAGGTGCTGGCCCAGGAGGGCGCGCCCGCGGACCGGTTATGGGTGATGGTGCACGGGCGCGCGGAGAAGCTCGCGACCGGGCAGTACGGCGCGGACGCGCTCCTCGACGTCATCGGCGACGGTCAGTTCTTCGACCTCGGCGCGTGGACCCGCGCCGAGGTCATGCCGTACCGGGTGCAGGCCTCGACCGCCGGTGTCGCCCTCTGCCTGGACCGCGCGGTACTCACGCGGCTCGGCGAGCGGGACGAGACGCTGCGGGGCGCGGTGGACGCGTATGTCGCCGGCGCCGGTGTCATGGCCGGTGCCGAGGTCCCCGTGGACCTCACCGCGGGCCACGTCGGCGAGCCGGATCTGCCGGGGACGTTCGTCGACTACGAGGACACCCCCCGCGAGTACCACATGACGCTCGCACAGACCGTGCTGCGCGTGCACACCCGGGTCGCCGACCTCTACAACGGGCCGATCGACCAGACCCGGGCCCAGGCCAACCTCACCGTGCACGCACTGCGCGAGCGGCAGGAGGCCTCGATGCTGTACCACCCGGAGTCCGGGCTCTTCAACAACGTCGCCCCCGGGCAGCGCGTGCAGACCCGCACCGGCGCGCCGACCCCCGACGACCTCGACGAACTGCTGACACGGGTGTGGAAGCAGCCCGGGTACTTCGTCGCCCACCCCAAGGCGATCGCGGCGTTCGGCCGCGAATGTACGCGCCGGGGTGTGCCCCCGGTGATCGAGACCCGCTTCGGCAGCCCGCTGCTGACCTGGCGCGGGGTGCCGCTGCTGCCGTCGGACAAGGTGCGGTTCTCCGGCGGCGCGGGCGTGGGGACGACCGAGATCCTGCTGATGCGGCTGGGCGAGGCCGAGCAGGGTGTGGTGGGCCTGCGGCCGTCGAAGGTCGCCGACGAGGTCGAACCGGGCCTGGCGATGAAGAACATGGGCGTGGACCAGAAGGGCATCACGTCGTACCTGATGACGGCGTACTTCAACGCGGCGGTACTGGTGGAGGACGCGCTCGCGGTGCTCCAGAACGTCGAGGTGTCCAAGTACCATGACTACTCCTGACGTCGGCTTCTCGCCCGAAGCGGCCCGCCGGGACATACCGATCCTGCACCGGACGGTCAACGGCCACCCGCTCGTCTGGCTGGACAACGGCGCCACCACGCAGAAGCCCCGACAGGTCATCGAGGCCCTGACGGCGTTCTACGCCTGCGCCAACTCCAACATCCACCGGGGCGCGCACACCATGGCGCGCGAGGCGACGGAGATGTACGAGGCGGGCCGGGCCACGGTCGCACGGTTCCTGGGCGCGCCCTCGCCCGAGAGCATCGTCTTCGTCCGGGGCACGACCGAGGCCATCAACCTGGTCGCGCAGAGCTGGGGGCGCGCGGACCTCGGCCCCGGGGACGACATCCTCGTGCCGGTGCTGGAGCACCACGCGAACATCGTGCCCTGGCAGCGGGTCGCCGAGCAGACGCGGGCCCGCGTGGTGCCCGTACCCCTGCGGCCGGACGGCTCCATCGACCAGGACGCGTACGCCGATCTGCTCTCCATGCGGACCCGGCTCGTGGTCATCAGCCATGCCTCGAACGTCCTCGGCACCGTGCCACCGGTACGGGAGATGACGGCGCTGGCGCACCGCTACCAGGCGAGGGTGCTGGTGGACGGCGCACAGGCGGTGGCGCACTTCCCCGTCGACGTGACGGACCTGGACGCCGACTTCTACACCTTCTCCGGCCACAAGATCTACGCCCCCACCGGCATCGGCGCCCTGTACGCCAAGCCGGAGATCCTTGAGGCCATGGCGCCGTGGCAGGCGGGCGGCAACATGATCGAGTCGGTGAGCTTCGACCGTACGACGTACGCCCCGGTCCCGCACCGCTTCGAAGCCGGCACCGGGCATATCTCCGGTGTGGCCGGCCTGCTGGCCGCCCTGGACTGGCTCACGGCCTTCGACCGCACGGCGGTGGCGGACTACGAGACGCGGCTGACGGCCTATGCGCAACAGGCCCTGGCCCAGGTCCCGGGCCTGGAGCTGCTGGGCCCCGCGGCCGGGCGGATCGGCGTACTGACCTTCACCCTGCCCGGCCACACCCCGGGCGAGATCGCCGACCGGCTGGACGGCGACGGCATCGCCGTGCGGGCCGGCCACCACTGCGCCCAGCCGGCCCTGGCCCACTACGGCCTCGACTCGGCGGCCCGCGCGTCGCTGGCGCTGTACAACACGCGGGAGGAGGTGGACCGGCTGGTGGCCTCGCTGCTGGAGTTGCAGGCCGCCTGAGAACGGGCGCCCGTACGACCCCGGGGCGGGGGTCGTACGGGCGGTCCGCTCCGCCACGCCGGCTCCAGGGGGCCGGGGGTCAGTGGTGTCCGACGGCGACGGTGACGACGTGCTGCACCACGGCCGCGTACAGATCCGGGCGCAGGACGGCGAGGACACCGGCCGCCGCGGCCACGGCCAGCCACCACAGCTCCCCACGGCCCTGCGACGGGCGGCTCATCGCACCAGCTCCGCGGCCTTGGTGGCCCTGCCGAGCAGCCACTCCAGCGGCCCGCGCCGGAAGTGACGGGACCAGAGCGTCGCGAACACGGTGACCACGACGACGAAGCCGGCCAGGACGTACAGCGGGGAACCGGGCAGGTCCTCGATGCCGAGGAGGCGGATGCCGACGATGTGGAGGACGTACGCGGTCAGGGACATCGACCCGACCGCGATGACCGGGCGGGCGAGGCGGGCGAGGCCCGCGAAGGCGTCGACCGCCACGAGACAGACTGCCAGGACCGCGATCGCCACGCCGGCGTTGGCCAGGACCGAGAGGGTCGTCTCACTGTGCGGCGAGGCCACCAGCAGCGCGGCCGGGGTACTGCCGTCGGGATAGCCCCAGGTGTCGGACCACCAGGCCGACGCGGCCGAGCCGCCGTCGCGCCAGCCGACGGCGTTCAGCTTCGTCAGGGCGCCGGGTACCAGATGCAGGGCCAGCCAGGAGCCGCCGTAGCCCAGCACGGCGAGACACACGCCGGTGACCGCGAGACGGAGGCGGACGGCGCCGGCGGCCAGGTCGAGGCGGGCCACCGCCATACCGGCGATGACGAAGGGGAGCCAGGTCAGGGCCGGGTAACCGCCCGTGAAGAGAAGCGAGACGATGCCGTCGGCGTCCGAGGGCCAGGCCCAGACACCGGTGACGCCGTCCTCGGGGAGCGCGTGCTGGACGACGTACAGGACCTGCGGCAGCACCAGGGCACCGGCCGCGGCGATGACGGCCAGCGGGCGGGCGCCGAGCCGGTGCAGCGGCAGGACGAGCAGGAAGTACAGGCCGTAGAAGGCGAGGATCACCTCGACCGGGGTGCCGGTCATGGTCAGCGCCGTGCCCACCACCAGCAGGACGAGCGCCCGGATCACCACCTTGGCGACCGCCTGCCGGCCGGCCAGGCCGGTCTTCGGGGTACGGCGGCCGGTGATCAGCATGACCGAGAAGCCGGCGAGGAAGGCGAAGAGCGCGGAGGAACGGCCGTGCGCCAGTTCCATGAGATGCCCGGTGACGCCGCCATCGGACGGGTCGGGGCCGACATGGGCGGCGAACATCCCGAAGACCGCGAGGCCCCGCGCCAGATCCACACCGATCAGCCGGCCCGCCGCGACACGTCCGGTCGCGGTCGCCTGCGACGGGTTGTGCCGCACGGCCCGGGACGAGGGGTTCTCCGCGGCCAGGGAGGGGCTGGGCTGCACGGCCCGGGACGAGAGGTTCTCCGTGGCCAGGGACGGGCTGGGCTGCACCGCCCGGGACAAGGGATCCTTCGCGGCCTGGGACGGGAGGTTCCTGGCAGCCTGGGATGACGGGGGATTTTCCGCAGCCTGGGACGGTGAGTTCTCCGCGGCCCCGGACGGGGCGCCGACCGGAGTCGTGAGCGTCGGGTCGTCTGCGTTGTGGGTCATGGTTTCCAGGCTGGCGACCGGCCGGGGCCCGGGGTATCCGGCGACTGTCCGGTCCCACCCCGCCACCCGGCGGGTGACGCCCACCGGGTAGGGGTCGGCGGTCGGTGCCGCGGGCTACTCGATGAGGGCGCCCGCGACCACGACGATCTGCGTGAGCGCGGCGACCATCGAGCCGACCCCGGTGCGTTCGCGCCGGCGCCGGCCCTCGCCCTTCCGGAACCACCCCGTCCACGGGTCCCGGGCTCCCCCCGCCCGGCTGGAACCCTCCCCCCGACTGGCGGGAACGTCCCGCCGCCCACACCTGGGACGGCGCGCCCCGCTCTACGGTCGGAACGGTGACAATCGACATCGACGTACGGCGATCGGAGCCGTACGCGCAAGCACGGCAAGGCGGGACGCACGTGATCCGGGTCATGGTGGTGGACGACGAGGCGCTGGTGCGCTCCGGCTTCGAACTCATCCTGAGCGCCGCCGACGACATCGAGGTCGTCGCGACCACGGCCGGCGCGGACGCGGTCGACACCGTACGGCGGACCGGCCCCGACGTCGTGCTCCTCGACATCCGGATGCCGGACGTGGACGGACTGACCGTGCTGCGCCGGCTGCGCGCCCTTCCGCAGCCGCCGGTGGTGGCGATGCTGACGACCTTCGACGCCGACGAGTACATCCTCACCGCGCTGCGCTCCGGCGCGGCCGGCTTCCTGCTCAAGGACACCGAGCCCGACCAGCTCGCCCAGCTCGTACGGACCCTGGTCGCGGGCGGGGTCGTGATGTCACCGAAGGCGTCCCGCGCCGTCTGGCAGAGTCACCCCGGCGCGACGGTCGTCGACGACGAGGAGACCAGCCGCGTCGGCCGGCTCACCGAACGCGAACGCGAGGTGCTCGTACTGATCGCGGAGGGGCTGTCCAACGCCGAGATCGGTACCCGGATCCATCTCAGCGCGGGCACCGTCAAGGATCACGTCAGCGCGATCCTGACCAAGCTGCGCGTCGGCAGCAGGGTGCAGGCGGCGCTGCTCGCGCAGCGGGCGGGACTGCTCGACGCGGGAGAGCGGCGCCCGGAGTCCGGGCGATGACCGCGCCCGGGGCGTGGTGGGCGCGGATTCCCGACCCGCTCGTCGACGCCATGGTCGTCGCGGTCGCCGTCCTCGACGTCCTGCTCAGCGTGGACGAGGCGGGCCCCGCGGCGCAGGCCACGGCGGCGCTCGCCTGCGCCGCGCTCGCCCTCCGACGGCGCTTCCCGCTCCCGGTCTTCCTCCTCACCCTGCCCGCCAGCCTCGTGCTGGACGTCGTGTTCGCCCCGTTCGCCGCACTGTTCACGCTGGCCGAACGCTCCCGCAACCGCCGGCTGCTCGTCGTATGCGCCGTTCTGTTCGCCCTGGCCTCGGCCTTCCCCTGGCCGCCGAACGACCTCACCACGCACGAGCGCACCTGGACCCTGGTCTACTTCTTCTACACACTGGCCACCGCCGCCGCCCCCGTCCTGCTGGGCCAACTCGTCCAGGCCCGCAGGGACCTGGCCCGCCGCCTCGCCGAGATCGAGGAGGCACGCGAACACGAACGGCTCCTGCACTCCCAGGCCGTCCTCGCCCGCGAACGCGCCCAGCTCGCCCGCGAGATGCACGACGTCGTCTCCCACCAGGTCAGCCTGATCGCCGTACAGGCCGGTGCCCTCCAAGTCGCCGCCACCGACCCCGACTTCAAGGAGGGCGCCCGCACCATCCGCTCCCTCAGCGTGGACACCCTCGACGAACTGCGCCACATGGTCACCCTGCTGCGCGCCTCCGGGGGCCGGGCCACCGAGCTGACCCCGCAGCCCACCCTCGCCGACCTGCACAAGCTGGTCACGACCAGCGGGATCGACACCGAACTGACCGGCGAACTCCCGCCGGAGATCAGCACCACCGCACAGCGCGCCGTCTACCGCACCGTCCAGGAAGCCCTCACCAACGTCCGCAAACACGCACCGGGCGCCTCGGCGACGGTGCGGCTCTGGCACACCGACGACGGCACCGCTTTCGGCGTGACCGTCACTAACACCCCGCCCACCCGCCCCTCACTCCCCCTCCCCGGCTCCCACCAGGGCCTGATCGGCCTCAGGGAACGCGCCGAACTCCTCGCCGGGACGGTCACCTCCGGCCCGACCCCCACCGGCGGCTACGAACTGACCCTCCGCATCCCGACCAACACCGACTGAGGGGCGGCGGTCCCAGCCCCGGGACACGGAAAGAGCCGGACTCCGCAGAGCCCGGCCCTTTGACCTGCGCGCTTGATGAATCGGTCAGCGCTTGGCGAGCGAACGATCACACATTGAACCGGAACTCGACTACATCCCCGTCCTGCATGACGTAGTCCTTGCCCTCCATCCGCGCCTTGCCCTTCGCGCGGGCCTCCGTGACCGAGCCCGTTTCGACCAGGTCCGCGATGGAGATGACCTCGGCCTTGATGAAGCCCTTCTGGAAGTCGGTGTGGATCACACCGGCGGCCTCGGGGGCCGTGGCGCCCTTCTTGATCGTCCAGGCGCGGGACTCCTTGGGGCCGGCCGTGAGGTAGGTCTGCAGGCCGAGGGTGTTGAAGCCGACGCGGGCGAGGGTGGCGAGGCCGGGCTCGTGCTGGCCGACGGACTCCAGCAACTCCAGCGCCTCGTCCTCGTCCAGTTCGGCGAGGTCCGCCTCCAGCTTGGCGTTGAGGAAGATCGCCTCGGCGGGGGCGACCAGGGCGCGCTGCTCGTCCTTGAAGTCCTCGTCGGTCAGTTCGTCCTCGTCGACGTTGAAGACGTAGAGGAACGGCTTCGTCGTGAGCAGGTGCAGATCGTGCAGGAGTTCGTTGCGCTCGGTGCCCTGGACGATGCCGTGCGCGAAGAGCGTGTCGCCCTTCTCCAGGATCTCCTGGGCCTCCTCGACCGCCTTGACCTTGGTGGCCACGTCCTTCTTGATGCGCGACTCCTTCTGGAGGCGCGGGAGGACCTTCTCGATCGTCTGGAGGTCCGCGAGGATCAGCTCGGTGTTGATCGTCTCGATGTCGTCCTTCGGCGAGACCTTGCCGTCGACGTGCACGACGTTCTCGTCCTTGAAGGCGCGGATGACCTGGCAGATCGCGTCGGACTCACGGATGTTCGCGAGGAACTTGTTGCCGAGGCCCTCGCCCTCGGAGGCGCCGCGCACGATGCCGGCGATGTCGACGAAGTCGACCGTCGCCGGGAGGATGCGCTCCGAGCCGAAGATCGAAGCCAGCTTGGCCAGGCGGGCGTCGGGGACACCGACCACGCCGACGTTCGGCTCGATCGTGGCGAACGGGTAGTTGGCCGCCAGCACGTCGTTCTTGGTCAGGGCGTTGAACAGGGTCGACTTGCCGACATTGGGCAGGCCGACGATTCCGATCGTGAGCGACACGTTTGCGACTTCCCGTAGATGAGTGGGCCAGGGGGGTGCCAGGGGCCAGAGTCCGACACTGACCGATCCCCCAGTTTACGGCGTCTGTGCCGGGCGGCTCCCGGGAGCTTCGAACGGCTGGCCAAGCTCTTCCCACCGGCGTGTCTGATGGGTGATTCGACACATAAGCAGACCTAAGTTGGTCCAGTGGAGCAACACAGATCGCGACCCTCGCCCGACGGACCGCGACGTGGCACTCAGCTGCCCTCACAGGCCCAGCGTGGGCCGGGCGGGGAGGGCAGACCGGGGTCAGGGGCGCGGCGGGCGCAGCGGTGGGAGCGCGGTGCACGGCAGGGGCGGGCCGCCGGGGCGGCGGCGGGCCCCCGGCTGCCGAACCCTCGGCTCACCGGGCTCGGCAGCGGACTGTTCTGTGCCGTCGTGATGTTCCTGCTCGGCTGCTTGGACGCGCTGCTGTTCGGCGGGGCGCTGACGGTGTACGGCGTACTGTTCCTGCCGGTGTGTGTGCTGACCGGGCTGTGGGTGCGGGCCGGGGACGTGCTGACCGCCCCCGTCGTCGTACCGATCGCGTTCGCCGTGGGTCTGGTGCCCGCCGTGGACGGCCAGGGCGGGCTGCTCGGCCGGCTGATGGGGCTGTTCACCGGGCTCGCCACCCAGGCCGGCTGGCTGTACCTCGGGACGCTGCTCGCCGGAGTGATCGGGCTCGTACGCCGGGCGCAGTGGGTACGGGCGCGCCGGCGCCGCACCTGAACGCCGGACCCGGGCGCCCGCGTGGCGGCCGCGCCCTGGAGGGCTGGTGGTCTATGCCAGCTGGGCGGCTCTCATCGCCGCTCCCACGATCCCCGCGTTGTTCTGCAGCTGCGCGGGGACGATCTCGGCCTTGATGTCGTCGAGGAAGTGCAGGAACTTGTCGGCCTTGCGGCTGACGCCGCCGCCGATGATGAACAGCTCGGGCGAGAACAGCATCTCCACATGCGCCAGATACTTCTGGACGCGCTGCGCCCAGTGTTCCCAGCTCAGGTCGTGGTCCTCCTTGGCCTTGCTGGAGGCGCGCTTCTCGGCGTCGTGGCCGTTCAGCTCCAGGTGGCCCAGTTCCGTGTTCGGGACGAGGACGCCGTCCACGAAGACGGCGCTTCCGATGCCGGTGCCGAAGGTGAGCAGGATGACCGTGCCCCTGCGGTCCCGGCCGGCGCCGAACTGCATCTCGGCGACGCCCGCCGCGTCCGCGTCGTTCAGGACGACCACCGGCAGGCCGCCCAGCCGGCCGGTGAACAACGCGCGCGCGTCCGTGTCGACCCAGCTCGGGTCGACGTTCGCCGCTGTGCGGATCACGGCGCCGCCCGTGACCACTCCGGGGAAGGTCAGCCCGACCGGGCCGGTCCAGCCGAAGTGGTCCACGACCTGCTTCACGCCGTCGGCCACACCGTCCGGTGTCGCCGGGTGGGGGGTGAGCACCTTGCAGCGCTCCTGAGCCAGATCGCCCTTGTCCAGGTCCACTGGGGCGCCCTTGATCCCGGATCCGCCGATGTCCACGCCGAAGATCTGCATGGCACTACGTTACGACGCGGGACTGACAGTCACTCCCCGGAAGGGCCGCTGCCGCCGCGCTCGGCGGCCAGGGCGGCCGCCTCGTCGCGCAGATCGCGGCGCAGCTCCTTGGGCAGCGAGAAGACGATGGACTCCTCGGCCGCCTTGACGATCTCCACGTCGCCGTAGCCGCGCTCGCCCAGCCACTGGAGCACCTGCTCGACCAGGACCTCCGGGACGGAGGCGCCGGAGGTGACGCCGACGGTCGTCACACCCTCCAGCCAGGCCTCGTCGATCTCGTCGGCGAAGTCCACGAGGTAGGCCTCGCGGGCGCCGGCGAGCTTGGCGACCTCGACGAGCCGCTTGGAGTTGGAGGAGTTGCGCGAGCCGACGACGATGACCAGTTCGGCCTCGGCGCCCATCTGCTTCACGGCGAGCTGGCGGTTCTGCGTGGCGTAGCAGATGTCGTCGCTGGGCGGGGAGACGAGACCGGGGAACTTCGTCTTCAGGGCGTCGACGGTCTCCATGGTCTCGTCGACGGACAGGGTGGTCTGCGACAGCCACACGACCTTCGAGGGGTCGCGGACCTCGACCTTGGCGACGTCCTCGGGGCCGTCGACGAGCTGGATGTGCTCGGGGGCCTCGCCGGAGGTGCCGATGACCTCCTCGTGGCCCTCGTGGCCGATCAGGAGGATGTCGTAGTCCTCCTTGGCGTAGCGGACGGCTTCCTTGTGGACCTTGGTGACCAGGGGGCAGGTGGCGTCGATGGTGGCGAGGCGGCCCTGCGCGGCCTCCTCGTGCACGACCGGGGCGACGCCGTGTGCCGAGAACATGACGATGTTGCCCGGCGGCACCTCCTCGGTCCGTTCGACGAAGACGGCGCCCTTCTTCTCCAGGGTCTGCACCACGTACTTGTTGTGGACGATCTCGTGCCGGACGTAGATCGGGGCCCCGTACTGTTCCAGGGCCTTCTCGACGGCGATGACGGCGCGGTCCACACCGGCGCAGTAGCCCCGGGGGGCGGCGAGCAGGACACGGCGGCCAGGCGAAGCGGTCATGCGTCCCATCGTAAGGGTGCGTTCGGCGGCGCCGGGATCGCGTCCCCGGTGCCGTGCGGGGAACACTGGGTGTCATGTCCGGCACGGAGACCACGGCCTCGACGGATGAGCACCAGAGGCTGCGGCGCAACCTCGGCTTCCGCGACCTCGTGGTCTACGGGCTTCTCTTCATCGCCCCCATGGCGCCGGTCGGCGTCTTCGGCACGCTCGACGCGACGTCGCACGGCGCGGTGGCGCTGGTGTACGTGGTGGCCACGGTCGCCATGGGGTTCACCGCATTCAGTTATGCGCAGATGGTGCGGGTGGTACCGCAGGCCGGTTCGGTGTTCGCCTACGCGCGCGTGGGGCTCGGCGAGGACGCCGGGTTCATCGCGGGCTGGATGGCGATGCTGGACTACGTCCTGATCCCGGCGGTGGCCTATCTCTTCTCCGGGATCGCGATGAACGCGCTGGTCCCGCAGGTGTCCCGGTGGGTGTGGACCACGCTGGCCGTCGGCGTGACGACTCTGCTGAACCTGTGGGGCGTACGGGCGGCGGCGCTCGTGGGTTTCCTCGTCCTGGCCATGGAGATCGTCGTCCTGCTGGTGTTCGTGGTGGCGGCGCTCGTGGTGCTGGCGCGGGACGGGGCGCACCGGGGACTGTGGTCGCCGCTGTCGGGAGACCGCACACAGGGCCCCTTCGCGCTCGCGGCGGTGCTCGGCGCGGTGTCGGTGGCGGTGCTGTCGTATCTGGGCTTCGACGCGATCGCGTCGTTCGCCGAGGAGGTCACCGGGGGTTCGGCGAAGGTGGCGCGGGCGCTGCTGTGCTGCCTTGCGCTGGCGGGTGCGCTGTTCGTGGCGCAGACGTATCTGGTGGCGCTGCTGGAGCCGACGACGTCCGCGCGGCTGGCCGCCGAGCCCGGCAAGCAGGGCTCGGCGTTCTACGACGCCGTGGACGTCTCGGTCGGGGGCTGGCTGCACGATCTGGTGGCCGTGAGCAAGGCGGTCGGGGCGGCGTTCGCGGCGCTGGCCGGTCAGGCGGCGGCGGGGCGGCTGCTGTTCGCGATGGGCCGCGGCCGCCGGCTGCCGCGCGCCCTGGCCCGCACGGATGCGGGCGTGCCGCGGGTCGCGCTGCTGTGCTCGGCGGTGATCACGCTGGTCGCGGCGGGGTGGGCGGCGCGCCGGGACGACGGCCTGGACAAGCTCGTCTCGGTCGTCGACATCGGCGCGCTGACGGCGTTCACGCTGCTGCACGCGAGCGTGGTGGGCCATTTCGCGGTACGGCGGCGGGGCGGGCGGCCGAGCTGGTGGCGGCATGTGCTGGTGCCGGGGGCGGGGGCGGTGATCACGGTCGCGGTGATCGTGGCGGCGAGCGGTGTGGCGCAGGTGGTGGGGGCGGTGTGGCTGGCCGTGGGGGTACTGGTGCTGGTGGGGCAGCGGGGGCGGGTGACGGCTTCCGAGTAGCCGAGGCCGGCTGGTGGCGGGCGGGCGCTTACCGGCGCGGGCCGGGCCGGGTGCCTCCCCCAGAGGGGCCCCGGCGCCCACCCGTGCCGCCCCAGCGGCACTCGGCACTGTCGCCAAACTCCGGTCGTCCGCCCGGAGGGCGGGCCTGGGGGCACCTCCCACGCCCTCAAGGCAGTGGGGGAGGGAGTTTGACGACAGGGCCTGGGCAAGCGGACGGCGCTGCCCTGTCAGTGGCCGCCGCTAGGCTCGACGCATGGCTGCGAACACGACCCCCGAGGCGCCCCTCCCCGTAGGCGAGGTCTCCCGGCTGATCGGCGGGTGGATCGACCGGCTGGGCGCGGTGTGGGTCGAGGGGCAGATCACGCAGTTGTCGCGGCGGCCCGGCGCCGGGGTCGTGTTTCTGACGCTGCGGGATCCGTCGTACGACATCTCCGTGAGCGTGACCTGCTATCGGCAGGTCTTCGACACCGTCGCGGACGTGGTCGGCGAGGGCGCCCGTGTCGTCGTACTCGCCAAGCCGGAGTGGTACGCCCCGCGCGGCCAGCTGTCCCTTCGCGCCGCCGAGATCAGACCCGTCGGCGTCGGCGAGCTGCTGGCCCGGCTGGAGCGGCTGAAGAAGGCGCTCGCCGCCGAGGGCCTGTTCGCGCCGGAGCGGAAGAAGCCTCTGCCGTTCCTGCCGCAGCTGATCGGGCTGGTCTGCGGCCGGGCCTCCGCCGCGGAGCGGGACGTGCTGGAGAACGCCCGGCATCGCTGGCCTGCCGTCCGCTTCGAGGTGCGCAACGTCCCGGTGCAGGGTGTGCATGCCGTCCCGCAGGTCGTGCAGGCCGTCAAGGAGCTGGACGAGACCGACGAGGTGGACGTCATCATCGTCGCGCGCGGCGGCGGCAGCGTGGAGGACCTGCTGCCGTTCTCCGACGAGCAGCTCGTGCGCGCCGTGGCCGCCTGCCGTACGCCGGTCGTCTCCGCGATCGGGCACGAGCCCGACAACCCGTTGCTGGACCACGTCGCCGACCTGCGCGCCTCCACACCCACCGACGCGGCCAAGAAGGTCGTACCGGACGTGGGCGAGGAGTTCGAGCGGGTGCGGATGCTGCGGGACCGGGCCCGGCGGTGTGTGCGGGCGTTCGTGGAGCGCGAGGAGCGGGGGCTCGCGCACGCGCTGGCCCGTCCCTCGATAGAGGATCCGCACCGGATGGTCGACGAGCGCGCCGAGCAGGTCGCCTCGCTCGCCGAGCGCGGCCGGCGCACCCTCGGGCATCTCCTGGACCGCGCGGACTCGGAGCTGACGCACACCCACGCGCGCGTGGTGGCGCTCTCCCCCGCGGCCACCCTCAGACGCGGATACGCGGTGCTGCAGAAGGCGGACGGACATGTGGTGCGCGGGCCGGACGAGGTGAGCGACGGCGAGAGCCTGCGGGCCCGCGTGGCCGACGGTGAATTCACGGTGAAGGTAGGCGAATGACCAGCAAGGTGGACGAAGCGCTCTCCTACGAGCAGGCGCGGGACGAGTTGATCGAGGTCGTACGACGCCTGGAGGCGGGCGGTACGACGCTGGAGGAGTCCCTGGCCCTGTGGGAGCGCGGCGAGGAGCTGGCCACGGTGTGCCGGCGCTGGCTGGAGGGCGCGCGGGCCCGGCTGGACGCGGCGCTCGCAGAGGAGGCCGAGGAGGAGGACGCCGAGTAGGCGTCGGCCCGGGGTTGTGAAGCGGGTCACCACACCCCCGTCTTTGTTGAAGGTTGAACTTCACTGACGTAGAGTCGCCCTGTCAGCCGATCCGGACCACGGTCCGGTACGTCGGATCAAGGCGCCACCTAGGAAGTCCACGCATGTCTCTCGTTCTTGACCCCGCAGCCCAGGACCTGCTGTTCCGCGAGGCCCGCACCGCGAACACCTTCACCGACGAGCCGGTTACCGACGAGCAGGTCCAAGCGATCTACGACCTGGTCAAGTACGGCCCCACCGCCTTCAACCAGACCCCGCTGCGCATCACCCTGGTCCGCTCCCCCGAGGCCCGTGAGCGCCTGGTCCAGCACATGGCCGAGGGCAACCAGCCCAAGACCGCCACCGCCCCGCTGGTCGCGATCCTCTCCGCGGACAACGAGTTCCACGAGGAGCTGCCGGCCCTGTTCCCGGCCTTCCCGCAGGCCAAGGACGTCTTCTTCGCCGAGCGCCCGGCCCGCGAGGGCTCCGCCGCGCTGAACGCCGCACTGCAGGCCGCCTACTTCATCGTCGGCGTCCGCGCCGCGGGCCTCGCCGCCGGCCCGATGACCGGCTTCGACTTCGAGGGCGTCCGCAAGGAGTTCCTGGACGACGACCACACCCCGCTGATGATCGTCAACATCGGCAGGCCGGGCCAGGACGCCTGGTACCCGCGCTCGCCGCGCCTGGCGTACGTCGACGTCGTCACGACCGTCTGAGCCGCCCGGATTCTCCGGAGACGCGAATAGGCCCCCAGCACCGCCGGGGGCCTTTCTCGTATGCGCGGGGTGCGTGCGCGTCCCGTATGCGCGGGGTGCGTGCGCGGGGGCTCACTGCATCTTCAGCGCCGCCGCCATCCTCGTCAGTTCCGTGAAGGACGCCGTGCCGGCCACCACCGTGGTGGAGCCCTGCGTGCCGTTCAGGACGAGGGCGTCGTAGCGACCGCCCGAGTAGCGGGTCCAGGTACGGCCGGCGATCGTCTCGGTCTGCTGCGTCGCGGACCCGCCCTGACTGGCGTCGTCGATGAACTGGGCCGGCTTCTGCGTGGACTGCTCGATCTGCACGTACTGGCTGTCCGGGGTCTGGAAGCCCAGGTGCCAGCGGTCGCTGTTCTCATGCTGGAAGCGCACGGAGGTCGCCTTCCACGCACTCGGCAGGCCCTCGGGGGCGGCCACCGGGTAGCTCGCCCCGCGGCGGGCCGTGAGCAGCTCGACGCGGTAGTCCTTCCGCTCGAGCTTCGGAGCGTGATCGTCGTGCGGGATGGCGAAGAACCAGATGCCCATCGCCGCGATGCCGATCAGGGCCATGGAGAGCACCATGTCCCGGGCCGTCTTCTGCTTGCCGTTCGAACCTGCCACGCCCTCTATCGTCGCAGGTGCCCCCGGCGCTCATCCGTGGGGCCCCCTGCTCATTTTGTCTGCCTAACGATAGAGTCAGGACCAATACCCTCATCCGGCCGTCGTCGTATCAGAAAGGTGCGCTCCGATGACCGAAAATCATCATCTGCCGTCCGAGCTCGATGTTCCCGCCGAGGCTCCCGACCGCAACCTTGCCCTGGAACTCGTCCGGGTGACCGAAGCCGCCGCCATGGCCGCGGGGCGCTGGGTGGGGCGCGGTGACAAGAACGGCGCCGACGGCGCCGCCGTGCGCGCCATGCGGACCCTCGTCTCCACCGTGTCGATGAACGGCGTCGTCGTCATCGGCGAGGGCGAGAAGGACGAGGCCCCGATGCTCTTCAACGGGGAGCACGTGGGCGACGGCACCGGTCCGGAGGTCGACATCGCGGTCGACCCGATCGACGGCACCACGCTGACGGCCAAGGGCATGCCGAACGCGATCGCCGTCCTCGCCGCCGCCGAGCGGGGCGGCATGTTCGACCCGTCCGCCGTGTTCTACATGGACAAGCTGGTCACCGGCCCGGAAGCGGCCGACTTCGTCGACATCGACGCGCCCGTGGCCGTGAACATCCGGCGGATCGCCAAGGCGAAGAAGGCCACGCCGGAGGACGTCACCGTCGTCATCCTCGACCGGCCCCGCCACACGGGCCTGATCGAGGAGGTCCGGGAGGCCGGTGCGCGCATCAAGCTGATCTCCGACGGCGATGTCGCGGGCTCGATCTACGCGCTGCGCGAGGGCACGGGCGTCGACCTGCTGCTCGGTGTCGGCGGCACACCGGAGGGCATCATCTCGGCCTGTGCCGTGAAGTGTCTGGGCGGGACGATCCAGGGCAAGCTGTGGCCCAAGAACGACGAGGAGCGGCAGCGGGCCATCGACGCCGGGCACGATCTGGACCGGGTGCTCACCACCGATGACCTGGTCTCGGGCGAGAACGTGTTCTTCGTCGCCACCGGGATCACCGACGGCGAGCTGCTGCGCGGCGTTCAGTACGGGTCGGAGAAGGCACTGACCGAGTCGATCGTGATGCGGTCGAAGTCGGGGACGGTGCGCAAGATCTACTCCGAGCACCGGCTCAGCAAGCTGCGGGCCTACAGCGCGGTCGATTTCGACCGCGCCAAGTAGACACGCGGCCGCCAAGGAGACCGGGAGACAACAGGAGACAAGAAGAAGCGGGCGCCCTCGGTGCGGAGAGGGCGCCCCTGCTTCGGTCGCTTCGGGGTCCTAGGGTCTGTCGCCCTAACCGGCCATGCGGTTCGTCGTCGCCCGTGCCGCCTTCTTCAGTTCCAGCTCGCGACGGCGGCGCCGCGCCAGGACCACCCGGCGTTCAGCCGCCGTGAGGCCGCCCCAGACGCCGTACGGTTCGGGCTGGAGGAGGGCGTGTTCGCGGCACTCCACCATCACCGGGCAGCGGGCGCAGACACGCTTGGCCGCCTCCTCGCGCGACAGCCGGGCGGCGGTCGGCTCTTTTGACGGCGCGAAGAACAAGCCAGCCTCGTCACGCCGGCACACCGCCTCGGTGTGCCAGGGAGCGTCTTGATCCCTGTCCTGCACTGGCCCCCGCTGGGCCGGAACGGCGGCTACCTGCAGAGACGAATGCGGCGGTTGCAGCACGGTCTACTCCTGACGACGGCTTCGCGAGCGAGAGACGATGCAGCAAGCCCTACCCGCTGTGCGCGCGCCTATGCACAGCGTTCCGAGCCGCGGGCGCGCGGCGGCTGGTTCACGCCCCTGCCGTGGCCGTCCAGGGGGAGCGGACCCTTCCGTTCACCGGCGGATTCGCGACCGTCAACGGCCCAGGTGTTTGCGCATCTTCCGGTCGACCTTGTCCTGGACCCGCTCCAGTTTCCGGTCGACCTTGTCCTGCACCCGCTCCAGGATGTCCGACACGCGCTTGCCGCGCTTGGGACGGGCCTCGACATTGCCGAGCACCGCCCAGCCGTCGATGTAGACGACCGGCGCGTCGGACTCGACCGAGTCCAGCGTGTCCACCTCGAAGTTGCCGAGGACGCCGCCTCCGGTGCCGCGCAGCGACACGTTCTCCGGGACGCGGATCTGGATGTCGCCGAAGACCGAGACGGCCTTGATCACGACCTGTTGATACTCGAAGATCGCCTCGCTGAGGTCGATCTCGACGCTGCCGAAGACCGAGTACGCGTGCAGTCGGCGCCCGGCGCGCCAGCGGCCGCGGCGCACCGCGCTGCTGAAGACGGCGACGACATTGGCGTCGGCCTCGGGCGGGATCTCACCCGGGGCGGGGCGGGGCGGTATCGGTGTGCAGGCCGGGCCGGCGGAGCCCCGGTGGGCGGCGGGCAGGTCCCGGACGAAGACGTCCAGCTCGCCCACCGTCTTGGCGTGCAGCACGGCCTCGACGCGCTCGGCGTGCTCGTCGGCGGTCAGCCGGCCCTCGGCGAGGGCCTCGCGCAGGATGTCGGCGACCCGGTCGCGGTCGGCGTCCGAGGCGCGCAGTTCGGTGACGCCCGGTGCGGCGTCCTGGGTACGGGCGGGCTTCTGAAGGTCCACGGCATCAGCGTACCCAAACGCGATAGATCGCGACTAGGGGTGTGGAGAACCGGGGCGTGTCGAACTGAGCCTTACCTCACAGGTTCCGTGTCGGTGGCAGGTTCTAGGCTGGTGAGGCCCGCCAGCGTCGGCGGGCGGCCGTCCGTCAGAGTGAGGAATGGGCTGAGATGCCTGAGTTCGCGTACACCGATCTGCTCCCCCAAGGTGAGGACACCACCCCGTACCGGCTGGTGACGTCCGAGGGCGTCTCGACCGTCGAGGGCCCGGACGGCCGTACGTTCCTCACGGTGGAGCCTGAGGCGCTGCGCAAGCTGGCCGAGGAGGCCATCCACGACATCCAGCACTACCTGCGGCCCGCGCACCTCGCGCAGCTGCGGCGCATCATCGACGACCCCGAGGCGTCGGGCAACGACAAGTTCGTCGCGCTGGACCTGCTGAAGAACGCGAACATCGCGGCGGCCGGCGTGCTGCCGATGTGCCAGGACACCGGCACGGCGATCGTGATGGGCAAGCGCGGGCAGAACGTCCTCACCGAGGGCGCGGACGAGAAGCACCTGTCGCACGGCATCTACGACGCCTACACCAAGCTGAACCTGCGGTACTCCCAGATGGCTCCGCTCACCATGTGGGAGGAGAAGAACACCGGCTCCAACCTGCCGGCCCAGATCGAGCTGTACGCCACCGACGGCGGCGCCTACAAGTTCCTGTTCATGGCCAAGGGCGGCGGCTCCGCCAACAAGTCCTTCCTCTACCAGGAGACGAAGGCGGTCCTGAACGAGGCCTCCATGATGAAATTCCTGGAGGAGAAGATCCGTTCGCTCGGTACGGCCGCCTGCCCGCCGTACCACCTGGCGATCGTCGTCGGCGGCACGAGCGCCGAGTACGCGCTGAAGACCGCGAAGTACGCCTCCGCGCACTACCTGGACAACGCGCCGGCCGAGGGCTCTCCGCTCGGCCACGGCTTCCGGGACAAGGAGCTGGAGGAGCAGGTCTTCGAGCTGACCCAGAAGATCGGCATCGGCGCGCAGTTCGGCGGCAAGTACTTCTGCCACGACGTCCGCGTGATCCGCCTGCCCCGGCACGGCGCGTCCTGCCCGGTCGCCATCGCCGTCTCCTGCTCGGCCGACCGCCAGGCGGTCGCGAAGATCACCGCCGAGGGTGTCTTCCTGGAGCAGCTGGAGCGGGACCCGGCGCGCTTCCTGCCCGAGACCACGGACGAGCACCTCGACGAGTCGTCCGACGTGGTGCGGATCGACCTCAACCAGCCGATGGACACCATCCTCGCCGAGCTGACCAAGTACCCGGTCAAGACCCGGCTGTCGCTGACCGGCCCGCTGGTCGTGGCGCGTGACATCGCGCACGCCAAGATCAAGGAGCGGCTGGACGCGGGCGAGGAGATGCCCCAGTACCTGAAGGACCACCCGGTGTACTACGCGGGTCCGGCGAAGACCCCCGAGGGCTACGCCTCCGGTTCCTTCGGTCCCACGACGGCCGGGCGCATGGACTCCTACGTGGAGCAGTTCCAGGCCGCGGGCGGCTCCAAGGTGATGCTGGCCAAGGGCAACCGCAGCAAGCAGGTCACCGACGCGTGCGACGCCCACGGCGGCTTCTACCTCGGCTCCATCGGCGGCCCCGCCGCGCGCCTCGCCCAGGACTGCATCAAGAAGGTCGAGGTCCTGGAGTACGAGGAGCTGGGCATGGAGGCCGTCTGGAAGATCGAGGTCGAGGACTTCCCGGCGTTCATCGTGGTCGACGACAAGGGCAACGACTTCTTCCAGGACCCGGCTCCGCAGCCGACGTTCACCAGCATCCCGGTACGGGGCCCGGGTCTCGCCTGATCGCCTCCCTGCCCGCTTCCGGGACACCTCCGGAGCGTTTCCGCAGCGTTCGCGGAAGCGGGCGCGGACCGGGCCGCCGGCTCAGCCGATGCGCTGGGCCGCCGAGCCGTCGCAGTTCTGCAGCCGGATCCGGTCCCTGGCGGTGGCCTGCGTGAGGCACAGCCCCTCCGCCGCCGCCGGACGGATCGTCCCCGAGTCCCGGACGAACTGCTGGTTGGTGCCGCCGTGGCAGTTCCACACGATCAGGCCGGTGCCGGCCGTGTAGGAGCCGCCCGGTACGTCCAGACAGCGGTCGTGGGTCAGTTCCAGGTGCAGGGAGCGCTCGGCGGGGTCGTACCACCAGCCCTGGTTACGGCCGCCGTGGCAGTCCCAGCCGATCACCTCGGTGCCGTTCGCGCTCGAACCCCCGGACGCGTCCAGGCAGTTGCCGGTGGCCTGGTCGGTGAGCGGACGGAACGCGTCGTCCCAGGCGCCCGGGTACAGCTTCGGGCTGCCGGTGCTCGCCGGGTCGGCGCAGCCCGCCTCGCGGTAGCCGGAGTCGTAGAACTGGGTGAGGCAGGACGCGAAGGCGCCGTGGCCCCGGTAGTTGGGGTGGAAGGACTGCCGTACCGAGTTGGAGTCGGGCGGGAAGGGGTTGCCGAGGTCGACGTACAGGCCGCGCGCCCAGGTGTCCTCCATGCAGACCTCGTGCCCCTGGAAGAGGCGGGAGTCGTCGAGGTAGTACGCGCCGCTCTGCTCGGCCGCCGTGCGCATTCCGCGTTCGAAGAGCGGGACGGCGGTGTCGCGGCCCCAGGCCGCGTCGGAGTCGTAGCCCATGCAGCCGCCCGGCAGCTTGCCGGGGAAGTTCGGGTTGTCGTGGATGTCGGGGCCGATGGGGCTCGGGTAGCCCATGAGGACGAGTTTGTAGTCGTCGTCGCCGTAGCCGGCGCCGCGCATGACCGTCTTCAGGTCGGCGACCGTCGCCTCCACCTTCGGCACCAGGCCGTCGACGCGGGCCTGCCAGCCGGGCGCGTACTTGGGTTCGCAGGGGCCCTGGAGGGTGACGTAGCGGGTGACGCAGTCGGTCATGACGGGCCCGAACTGGAGGTCGTCGTTGGCGCCGATGACCAGCACGATCATCGTGACGCGGGTATTGCGGGCCTTGATCGCCAGGCTGTCGCTCTGGACGAGTTCGTCGGCGTACTGCTTGCTGCCGCCGATGCGGATGTTGCCGGTGGAGGCACCCGAACAGGCGACGTTGTAGGTGACGTCCGCGGGGATGCCGGTGCGGTGGATGGCGGAGTCGGGCGAGCGGTGGCACCAGTTGTCGGGCCCGTTCGTGCCGGGTTCGTAGGTGCCGACGCCCTCGCCGGAGATCTCGCTGTCGCCGAGGGAGATCAGCGCGGCCTTACGGTCGGCCAGGGGCCGCTCGGCCGGGTCGCCGTACAGGGCGGTGGCCTCTGTGGCGCGGATGCGTTCCAGCTCGGCCGGCAGGGCGGCGGCGCTCTGGGCCGCGTGGGCGGTGGGGGCCGTGAGGCCCGCGAACACGGTGGCGGCCGCCGCGACAGCGACGGCCGTTGGTCTGATCCTGGATCTGAAGCGATGCATGACGCCTCCCCGAAGCAGAAGCAGAAGTACCGGCAGAAGCAGGTGTTGCCCCGGGTTTTTACTGGCCGGTAGCCGCGGAGGGAATACACATGCGCCGACATGTGCTGCCTTTTTCGGAGGTACGACGATGACGACGCAAGAGCCGCAGTACCGGATCGAGCACGACTCGATGGGCGAGGTCCGGGTCCCGGCCCATGCCAGATGGCGGGCGCAGACCCAGCGCGCCGTGGAGAACTTCCCCGTGTCCGGGCAGCGGCTGGAGCGGGCCCACATCGAGGCGCTGGCCCGGATCAAGGCGGCCGCGGCGAAGGTGAACGCCGAACTCGGGGTGCTGGACGAGGAGGTCGCCGAGGCGATCCAGCAGGCGGCCGGTGAGGTCGCCGCGGGCGCATGGGACGAGCACTTCCCGGTGGATGTGTTCCAGACCGGTTCCGGGACGTCCTCCAACATGAACGCCAACGAGGTCATCGCGACCCTGGCGAGCGAGCGGCTCGGCCGTGACGTGCACCCCAACGACCATGTGAACGCCTCGCAGTCGTCCAACGACGTCTTCCCGTCGTCCATCCACATCGCCGCCACCGCCGCCGTCACCCACGATCTGATCCCGGCTCTGGAGCACCTGGCGGCGTCCCTGACCCGCAAGTCCGAGGAGTTCGCCGATGTCGTGAAGTCCGGGCGCACACATCTGATGGACGCGACCCCGGTGACCCTGGGCCAGGAGTTCGGCGGGTACGCGGCCCAGGTGCGGTACGGCGTCGAACGGCTGCGGGCCTCCCTCCCCCGCCTCGCCGAGCTGCCGCTGGGCGGGACCGCCGTCGGCACCGGCATCAACACCCCGTCCGGCTTCTCCGCCGCCGTCATCCGGGAGGTGGCCCGCGCCACCGGGCTGCCGCTGACCGAGGCCCGCGACCACTTCGAGGCGCAGGGCGCCCGGGACGGGATCGTGGAGACCAGCGGTCAGCTGCGCACGATCGCGGTCGGGCTGACGAAGATCGCCAACGATCTGCGCTGGATGTCCTCCGGGCCGCGCACCGGGCTCGCCGAGATCCGGCTGCCCGATCTGCAGCCGGGCTCGTCGATCATGCCGGGCAAGGTCAACCCGGTCGTGCCGGAAGCCGTGTTGATGGTCGCCGCGCAGGTCGTCGGCAACGACGCCACCATCGCCACCGCCGGAGCCGCCGGGAACTTCGAGCTGAACGTGATGCTCCCGGTCATCGCCAAGAACGTCCTCGAATCCGTCCGGCTGCTCGCCAACGTCTCCCGGCTGCTGGCCGACCGGACCGTCGACGGCATCACCGCCGACCGCGAACGGGCCCGCGAGTACGCCGAGTCGTCGCCCTCCGTGGTCACCCCGCTCAACAAGTACATCGGCTACGAGGAGGCCGCGAAGGTCGCCAAGAAGTCCCTCGCGGAGCGCAGGACGATCCGCGAAGTCGTGCTGGACGGCGGGTACATCGAGCGCGGCGATCTGACGCGCGAACAGCTCGACGAGGCGCTGGATGTCCTGCGGATGACACATCCGTAACCTTGAGCGAATCTTTCCGGCCACCGGCGGAACCGTGATGTGCGCCGCAGCGCCGTATGTCCACGGCACCTAATATCTGTCCATGACGGACGACGGAGCGATGACACGCGCGGACGCGGGAGCTGCGGCCCACTGGATCCCCGGGACCCGGATCCTGTGGCGCTACCGGGAGAACGCCGGCGAGCACTTCCACATCGCCCGGCCCGTCACCGTCGTACGCGACGACGAGGATCTGCTCGCGGTGTGGCTGGCCCCCGGCACGGAATGCATGAAACCGGTTCTGGCCGACGGCACTCCGGTGCACATGGAGCCGCTCGACTCCCGCTACACCAAGCCGCGCACGGTGCAGCGGGACCGGTGGTTCGGCACCGGTGTGCTGAAGCTGGCCCAGCCCGGCCGGCCCTGGTCGGTGTGGCTGTTCTGGGAGCCGGGCTGGCGGTTCAAGAACTGGTACGTCAACCTCGAACAGCCGCTGAGCCGTTGGTCGGGCGGGGTGGACTCCGAGGACTACTTCCTGGACATCTCGGTCCACCCCGACCGCAGCTGGCACTGGCGTGACGAGGACGAGTTCGCGCAGGCCCAGCGGGACGGGCTGATGGACGCGCGGACCGCACAGCGGGTCCGGGCGGCCGGGCGGGACGCCGTCGAGGCGATCGAGGCCTGGGGGCCGCCGTTCTCGGACGGCTGGCAGCACTGGCGCCCGGATCCCTCCTGGGCGGTACCTTCTCTCCCCGAGGGCTGGGACCTTACGCCCGCGCACGTGTCCTCATGAGACCCTTGATGCGCCCCCGGGCATGAAACGTAGGATCGTCCTCCGCAAGGGCGCACACAAGCAACTACCGGAGCATGCGCCAGGCTTGACCGAACGTCACCGAGGGGCGGCAGCACGTGAGCGACGGGCACCACGGCACCACCGACGTCGGCCGCGCCAGGCTCGCCGGTGACACAGGAACCTCTGACCGCGCGGGAATTCCGTTCCTGGGGCACCTATTGCGGGTATCGGGACTTCTGCGGGACCAACTGCGCGCGCGGCGCGCAGCGCCGTACGGATGGATGCGACACGCGTGACGGAGCAGCCCACCTCCTTCGAGCGCCCCCAGGGCGCCGACCCCGCGGAGGGCCGCGGGGCGCTCCTGCGTACCCCGAAACCGGCCGGCGCCCCGGCCTTACCGGCGCAGGCGCGGGCCGAGGGCACGCCGTCCGGGCCGGGCACGGCCACGCCCGGTGGCAAGGGAAAGGACGGCAAGGGGACGCAGGCCCCGGTCGGCAAGGGGAAGGAGCCCCCAGTCAACGTCCCCGAGCACTCCCAGCCCGCAGCCACGGAACCCGGCGCTCACCGCCCGCGCCCCGCGCCGGAGGCCATTCCGCCGCAGCCCGGTGCCGAGCAGGAACGGACGCAGGGCGGTCAGGACCGCCGTACCGGACGCGGTCTGCCGGCGGGCCGGCCGACGCCGATGCGACGCGACGGCGACCGGCTGAGATTCGTGGGCGCGGCCACCCGGCGGATCGCGCGCGGCCTCGATCTGGACGAGATCGTGATGGGCCTGTGCCGGGCGACCGTACCGACGTTCTCGGACGCGATCCTGGTCTATCTGCGCGACCCGCTGCCGGTCGGCGACGAGCGGCCCACCGGGCCGGTGGTGCTCAGGCTGCGCCGCACCGACCGGATACCGGAGGAGCGGGACACCGACGGGGTGCTGCTGCCGCCCGCCTTCGAGCCGGAGCCGGAACCGAGCCCGCTGGCCGAGCTGTCCTCGCTCACCACCGAGCTGTGCGAGGTCCGGCCCGGCGGCGCGCTGAACGAGGTGCTGCGCGGGGTCCGGCCGGTGTTCGCGGACGCGCCGGCCGCGCGGGCCGCGCTGCCCGAACTGCTCGGCGAGGGCGGCGAGTCGGTGGTGCCGCCCGGACAGCACGCGATCCTCGCGCCGCTGCGCGGCCGGCGCCGGGTGATCGGCGCAGCGCTGTTCCTGCGCCGCCCGGAGCGGCTCGCGTTCGAGGCCGACGACCTTCTGGTGGCGGCCCAGCTGGCCACACACAGCGCGCTCGGCATCGACAAGGCGGTGCTGTACGGCCGGGAGGCCTATATCGCCGACGAGCTGCAGCGCACCATGCTGCCCGAGACCCTGCCCCGCCCGACCGGCGTGCGGCTGGCCTCCCGGTATCTGCCGGCCGCCGAGACCGCGCGGGTGGGCGGCGACTGGTACGACGCGATCCCGCTGCCCGGCAGCCGGGTCGCGCTGGTCGTCGGCGACGTCATGGGCCACTCCATGACCTCGGCGGCGATCATGGGCCAGCTGCGCACGACCGCGCAGACCCTGGCCGGGCTCGACCTGCCGCCGCAGGAGGTGCTGCACCACCTCGACGAGCAGGCGCAGCGGCTCGGCACGGACCGCATGGCGACCTGTCTGTACGCCGTCTACGACCCGGTCACCCATCGCATCACCATCGCCAACGCCGGCCATCCGCCGCCCGTGCTGCTGCATCTGGGCGGCCGGGCCGAGGTGCTGCGGGTGCCGCCGGGCGCGCCCATCGGGGTCGGCGGCGTCGACTTCGAGGCCGTCGAGCTGGACGCGCCCGCCGGGGCCACGCTGCTCCTGTACACCGACGGTCTGGTGGAGTCCCGGCTGCGGGACGTGTGGACCGGCATAGAGCAGCTGCGGGAGAAGCTCGCCGCGACCGCCCGGTTGACCGGCCCCGATCATCCGCCGCCGCTGGAGGCGCTGTGCGACGAGGTGCTGGACATGCTCGGGCCGGGCGACCGGGACGACGACATCGCGCTGCTCGCGGCCCGCTTCGACGGGATCGCGCCGAGCGATGTCGCGTACTGGCGGCTGGAGCCGGAGGAGACGGCCCCCGGCCAGGCCCGCCGGCTGGCCCGGCGCGCGCTCGCCCGCTGGGACCTGGAGGATCTGTCGGACTCGGTGGAGCTGCTGGTCAGCGAGGTCGTGACGAACGCCGTACGGTACGCGTCGCGGCCGGTGACGCTGCGGTTGCTGCGCACGGATGTGCTGCGCTGCGAGGTCGGCGACGATGTGCCGCAGCTGCCGCGGCTGCGGCAGGCGCGGGCCACGGACGAGGGCGGGCGCGGCCTGTACCTGGTCAACAAGCTGGCCCGGCGCTGGGGCGCGACCCGGCTGAGCACCGGCAAGGTGGTCTGGTTCGAGCTGAACCGGGGCTGAGCCGGTACTGACCGGGTCTTCCGGATCCACGACGCGAAGGGCGCCCGGGACTTCCCGGGCGCCCTTCGCGTGTGCTGCTGCCGGCCGGCGTGCTCCTACTGCCCGGCGTTCTGGCCGAAGTTCTGGCCGCCGCCGGGATCGAGCGGATTGTCCGTGATGGTGCCCGTCGGTGTCTGCGTCGGCGTCTGTGTGGGGGTCTGCGTCGGCGACTGGGTGGGCGACTGGGTCGGTGAGTGCGTCGGCGTGTGGGACGGCGACGTGGAGGTCGACGGCTTGCCGGACGGCGAGTGCGACGGCTTGCTGGACGGCGTCGGCTGCGACGACGGCGTCGGCGTGTAGGTCGGCTGGACGGCCGCGCCCTGCGTGGTGTCCAGGTCGAACTTGCTGACGTCGCCCATCGCCCCGAAGGTGTAGGCGGCCCAGATCTTCGCCGGGTAGCTGCCACCCGCGACACGGCCGGGGCCGCCGGAGGGGGCGACCAGGCCGGTCGCGCCCGTCATCGGCACCTGGGCGTGGGTCTTGGCGTCCTCGCCGAACAGGCCGACCGAGGTGACCAGGCCGGGCGTGTAGCCGGTGAACCAGGCCGACTTGTTGTTGTCGGACGTACCCGTCTTGCCGGCGACCTGCTGGCCGTCGCGCGCCGGGTTGTCCGCCACCGACTTGCTGGCCGTACCGTCGTCGACCACGCCGGTGAGTACCGAGGTGACCGTGTCGGCGGCCGTCCGGGGAATCACCTCGTCGCCGATCGGGTCCGGCAGGGTGATGCTGCTGTCCTTGTGGTCGGCCGACTTGATGATCGTCGGGGTGACCTTCTTGCCGTGGTTGTCGAGGGTCGCGTAGATGCCGGCCATCTCCAGCGGGCTCGCGCCCATGGAGCCCAGCGTCTGCGCGGGGACGGCCTCCATGCCCTTGGTGTCCATGCCGAGCTTGCCGGCCACGTCCATCACCTTGCTCATGCCCACGTCCACGCCCATCTGCGCGAAGACGGAGTTGACGGACTTGTTCATCGCCGTCTGGACGGTGATGGGGCCGTAGTCCTGCTTGTCCTCGTTCGGCGGGCCGAAGCCGACCTTGCTGCCCACGACCTGGCGGCCGCTGGTGCCGTCGTAGACCGTGCTCGCCGTGATGGGCTGGCCGTCCTGCGTCGTGGCGCCGTCGGCCAGCGCGGCGGCCAGGATCACCGGCTTGAAGGTGGAGGCGGGCTGGTAGTCACGCCGGGTCGCGTTGTTGGTGAAGTGCTTGAAGTAGTCCGGACCGCCGTACATGGCGAGGACCTTGCCGGTCGTCGGGTCGACGGACACGGCACCGGGCTGGACGTTGCCGTCGACGGAGCGCTTCTTCGCGTCCAGCTTGCCGATCAGCTGCTCGCTGACGGCCTGTTCCAGCTGGCGCTGCTTCTTCTTGTCGATGTTGAGCGTGATGGTCCAGCCGCCCTTGCGCACCAACGCCTCGGCGTCCCCGAGGGTGTTGGCCTTGCCCTGGGCGACCAGCTGCTTCTCCAGCTGCACGTTGGCCGCGTCCACCAGGTAGCCGGTCTGCCCCTTCATGCCGGGGGCCGCCTTGGGCGCCTTCGGTACCGGGAAGGTCATGGCCTGGCGCTTGCCGGCGTCCAGCCAGTTCTGCTTGACCATGTTGTCCAGGACGTAGTTCCAGCGGGCCTGCGCCAGCTTCTTGCCCGTGTCGGTGGCCAGCGCCCAGTCGTACTGGTTCGGCGCCTGGAGCAGCGCGGCGAGGTAGGCGCCCTCCTGGACCTTGAGGTCCTTGGCGTCCTTGTGGTAATACGCCTGTGCCGCGGCCTGGATGCCGTAGGCGCCGCGGCCGTAGTAGCTGGTGTTGATGTAGCCCGCGAGGATGTAGTCCTTGGACTTCTGGCGGTCCAGCTTCAGCGAGATGACCAGTTCGTTGAGCTTGCGCGAGACGGTCTGGTTCTGGTCCAGGTAGTAGTTCTTGACGTACTGCTGGGTGATCGTCGAACCGCCCTGGGTGCCGCGCCCCATGAGGGTGTTGAGCACGCCGCGGGCGGTGCCCTTCAGGTCGACGCCGGCGTCGTGGTAGAAGGACTTGTTCTCGGCCGCGACGAAGGTGTGCTGGACGTCCTTGGGGACTTCGGAGAGATCGACGCTCTCACGGTTGAGGTCGCCGGTGCGGGCGAGCATCGTGCCGTCGCTGTACTTGTAGATGTTGCTCTGCAACTGGGCGGCGGCGTTGCCCGCCGGGATGTCCACGTACAGATACAGCCCGATGAAGGCGAGGATCACCAGCAGGCACATGCCGAAGAGCGTGCCGAGGATCTTCTTCCAGGTGAAGAGCCTGCGTATGAAACTCTTGGCGGGTTTGCCGCCGGCCGGAGCACCGGCCGGGGCGCCCGCCGAGCCGGTGGCGCCGGCCGTGGGTGCGGAGCGGCGGCGCCTGGGCGCCGCGCGGTGGCCACCGCGCTGTCGCGCTCGTCTCTCTTCCGCTCGTCCCATCGGTCCCTACGCTCGCTTCCGTCTCGGGGTCAGCTCCGAAAGCTAACACCCCTCTATATGACAAAGGTCGTCCGATCCGTTCTTTTACGGACGTGACAATCAGCACCTGCCCCATGGGAACCGACGAATCCGAAGGCCACAGGGTTGCCTCCGACACAAAAAGTGTTATCACTTAGCTAGAAGGAAGCTAGGCCCGCACGGCGGGCCTCATGAGAAACGGGGACCACCCATGTCCGCACACGACCCGGCCGCCACCGTCGACGCACCCGAGATGCCCGCACCCCAGGTGCGCGAGACCACCGCGCACAGCATCGGCGGCGGGCTCGCCCTGCTGCTCGGCCTGCTCGGGCTCGGCGCCACCGCCGCGCTGATCGCCACCGCCTCGGCCGTCCCGTCCCCCGGCGCCAAGGCCGGCCTCGTCGTCACCGGGATCGTCGTCTTCCTCGCCGCGGTCATCTCGCTGCGCGGCCTGAACACGGTCGCGCCCGGCGAGGCCCGGGTCGTCCAGCTCTTCGGCCGGTACCGGGGCACGATCCGGCAGGACGGCCTGCGCTGGGTGAACCCCTTCACCTCGCGGACCCGGATCTCCACGCGGGTGCGCAACCACGAGACCGCCGTACTGAAGGTCAACGACGCCTACGGCAACCCGATCGAGCTGGCCGCGGTGGTGGTCTGGAAGGTCCAGGACACCGCCCAGGCCACCTTCGAGGTCGACGACTTCACCGAGTTCGTCGCCACCCAGACCGAGACGGCCGTACGGCACATCGCGATCGAGTACCCCTATGACGCCCACGAGGAGGACGGCCTGTCGCTGCGCGGGAACGCCGAGGAGATCACCGAGAAGCTGGCCGTCGAACTGCAGGTGCGCGTACAGGCGGCCGGAGTCGAGATCATCGAGTCGCGCTTCACGCACCTCGCGTACGCTCCCGAGATCGCCTCGGCGATGCTCCAGCGGCAGCAGGCGGGGGCGGTCGTGGCCGCGCGGCGGCAGATCGTGGACGGCGCGGTCGGCATGGTCGAGGCGGCGCTCGCCCGCATCGCGGAGGCCGACATCGTGGAACTGGACGAGGAACGGAAAGCGGCGATGGTGTCCAACCTGATGGTCGTGCTGTGCGGGGACCGCGCCCCGCAGCCGGTGCTCAACACCGGGACCCTCTACCAGTGACGGATTCCGCCGGGGGTGCGGCCCCTCAGCGACGGCCTCAGCAGCGCAAGCAGGTACTGCTGAGGCTCGACCCGTCGGTGTACGAGGCACTGGCGCGGTGGGCCGGGGACGAACTGCGGTCGGCCAACGCGCAGATCGAGTTCCTGCTGCGGAAGGCGCTGGCGGAGACGGGACGGCTGCCGAAGGACACGGGGCCGCTGCCGCGACGGGGGCGGCCGCCCGGGGGCTCCGCCTCCGAGCCCCCGTCGGCCTGAAGGGCTTCGGCCTCGCATTTCTTTACCGAACCAAGACAATGCCCTCCCACCTGCACCGTCGTACCGCAGGCCATGATCTCCACACTCCGCGTATACATACGGCGTATACACCGTGTGTAGAGTGCTGCGCATGTCCATCGGTCACACCCTCCTGGGGCTCCTGGAGTCCGGCCCGCGTCACGGTTACGACCTGAAGCGGGCCTTCGACGAGAAGTTCGGTCACGACCGGCCGCTGCACTACGGCCAGGTCTACTCCACGATGTCCCGGCTGCTGAAGCACGGCCTCGTGGAGGTCGACGGCATCGAGGCGGGCGGCGGGCCCGAGCGGAAGCGGTACGCCATCACCGACGCCGGTATCACCGACGTCGAGCGCTGGCTCGCGACCCCGGAGAAGCCCGAGGAGTACCTCCAGTCGACCCTGTACACCAAGGTCGTCCTCGCGCTGCTGACCCACCGCGACGCGGCCGACATCCTCGACACCCAACGCTCCGAGCATCTGCGCAGCATGCGGATCCTGACCGACCGCAAGCGCAAGGGCGACCTCGCCGACCAGCTGATCTGCGACCACGCGCTGTTCCACCTGGAGGCCGATCTGCGCTGGCTGGAGCTGACCGCCGCGCGTCTGGACAAGCTCCGGGAGGCGGTGTCCCGATGACCGCTCCCACCGGCTCCCTGCTCACCGCCGAGAAGCTGCGCAAGGCCTACGGCCCCACGGTCGCACTGGACGGCGCCGAGTTCTCCATCCACCCCGGCGAGGTCGTCGCCGTCATGGGCCCCTCCGGCTCCGGCAAGTCGACCCTGCTGCACTGTCTCGCCGGCATCGTGCCGCCCGACTCCGGGTCCATCGTCTACGACGGCCGCGAGCTGGCCGGCATGAGCGACGCCGAGCGCAGCGCGCTGCGGCGCTCCGAGTTCGGGTTCGTCTTCCAGTTCGGCCAGCTGGTGCCCGAGTTGACCTGTGTCGAGAACGTGGCCCTCCCGCTGCGCCTGAACGGCACCTCCCGCAAGCAGGCCGAGAAGGCCGCGCTCGGCTGGATGGAGCGCCTGGAGGTGGACGACCTCGGGGGCAAGCGGCCCGGCGAGGTCTCCGGCGGCCAGGGGCAGCGCGTCGCGGTGGCGCGGGCGCTGGTCACCGGGCCCCGGGTGGTCTTCGCCGACGAGCCGACCGGCGCGCTCGACTCCCTCAACGGCGAGCGCGTGATGGAGCTGCTGACCGACGCGGCCCGCTCCGCCAACGCGGCCGTCGTCCTCGTCACGCACGAGGCCCGGGTGGCGGCCTACTCCGACCGGGAGATCGTCGTACGCGACGGCAGGTCCCGGGACATGGAGCGCGCCATATGAATGCCCGCCCGTCACCCACCACCGCCCTGCCGGAGGCGCTTCGCGCCGCCCCTCTCAATTCCAAGTGGTCCAGGGACCTCGCTATGGGGATCCGGTTCGCCTTCACCGGCGGGCGCGAGGGCTGGATCCGGATGCTGCTCACGGCGGTCGGCGTCGGCATGGGCGTGGCGCTGCTGCTGCTGACGACCGCGATCCCCAGCGCGCTGGCGGTACGGCACGACCGGGACGAGGCCCGCCTGGACTACACCTACGGCCCCAAGCGGGCCAAGGCAGCGAACACGCTGCTGATCTCCGACTCCGACACGATGTACCACGGCGACGCCGTCCGTGGCCGGCTGGTGGAGCCCGAGGGTCCGCGAGCGCCGCTCGCACCGGGCCTGTCGGCATACCCCGCGCCGGGCGACATGGTCGTCTCCGCCGCGCTGAAGGACCTGCTCGGCTCCGCCGAGGGCAAAGTGCTGCGCGAGCGGCTGCCGTACCGGATCACCGGGACGATCGGCGAGAGCGGACTCGTCGGCGCGCGGGAGCTGGCCTACTACGCCGGCGCGAAGAACCTGGCCCCGCACATCGACGGCTACCACACGGCCCGGATCAGCAAGTTCGGGCACCCGGACGGGACGACCTCGTCGAACTCGATGGATCCGGTTCTGATCCTGCTGATCCTGGTCGTCTTCGCGGTCCTGCTGATGCCGGTCGTCGTGTTCATCGCCACCGCCGTACGGTTCGGCGGCGAGCGGCGCGACCGCCGGCTGGCCGCGCTGCGGCTGGTGGGCGCCGACAGCCGGATGACCCGGCGGATCGCGGCGGGCGAGGCGCTCGCCGGAGCGCTGGTCGGGCTGGCCTTCGGCACCGTCTTCTTCCTGATCGCCCGTCAGCTCTCCGGCGCGATCCAGGTCGTCGGCATCAGCGTCTTCCCCAGCTATCTGAACCCCTCACCGGCGCTGGCCGCCCTGGTCGCGGTCACCGTCCCGGCGGCGGCGGTGCTGGTGACGCTGTTCGCGCTGCGCGGTGTGGTCATCGAGCCGCTGGGCGTGGTCCGTACGGCCAAGCCCACCCGCCGTCGGCTGTGGTGGCGACTGCTACTGCCCGTGGGCGGTCTCGCGGCGCTCGCCCCGATGATCGGCCAGGGCAGGGAGAACGGCGACTTCAACCCCTATCTGGTGATCGGCGGCGTCCTGCTGCTGCTCGTCGGCGTCACCACGCTGCTGCCGTGGATCGTCGAGGCGGTGGTGGCCCGGCTGGGCCGGGGCGGCATCGCCTGGCAACTGGCCGTACGAAGGCTCCAGTTGAGCAGCGGCTCGGCGGCGCGCATGGTGAACGGCATCGCGGTCGCGGTGGCCGGGGCCATCGCGATGCAGATGCTGTTCGCGGGCATCCAGGGCGACTACACCAAGCGCACGGCGCAGGACACCAGCCGGGTGCAGCTGCAGGTCAACCTGTCGCAGGGCATCGACTTCCTCCCGGCCGCCGCGAAGTTCTCCGCGACCAAGGGGGTGCGCAAGGTGACCGCGCTCGGCAGCACCGAGCTGGGCGACACCAACTGGCGGAGCGGGCCCCATGAGACGGTGTCCCTGACCGTCGGCACCTGCCAGTCCCTGCGCGAAATGGCCCGGCTGACGTCCTGTCGCGACGGGGACGCCTTCGTGGCCTCGGGCGGGGGCCGCGACGGCAGCGTGACGAATCTCGTCCGGCCCGGCCGCACGCTCCACATGGACACCATCAACGGCACGGGCCGGGGCGGGGACGCCCCCTGGACCGTACCGGCCCATCTGAAGCCGGCCACCGCGATCACCGGCCCGAACGGACTCAGCGACAGCAGTGTGCTGCTGACCCCGGCCGCCGTGCCCGAGCGGATGAGCCCGCTGCTGCGCGGGGCCGTCTATCTCTCGATGGACGAGTCGACGCCGGACGCGGACGAGTACGTCCGCAACACCGCCGCCCGGATCGACCCGGTGGCGGACACGATCGTGTGGTCGGCCACCGAGCGGTCGAAGCAGTTCGACTCCATCCGCACCGGTACGTTCGCCGGCGCCATCTGTGTGCTGGCACTGATCGGCGCGAGTCTGCTGGTCTCCCAGCTGGAGCAGTTGCGCGAGCGCAGGAAGCTGCTGTCGTCGCTGGTCGCCTTCGGCACCCGGCGGCGCACCCTGAGCCTGTCGGTGCTGTGGCAGACGGCCGTCCCGATCGCCCTCGGCCTGCTGCTCGCCTCCACCGTCGGACTGACGCTGGGCGCGGTGCTGCTGAAGATGGTGGGCGTGACGCTGGGCGTGGACTGGGCGAGCGTGCTGTCCCTGACCGGCGCCGGCGCGGCGGTGGTCCTCACGGTCACCGCGCTGAGCCTGCCGCCGCTGGTACGGATGATGCGTCCGGAGGGCCTGCGGACGGAGTGACTGGTCGGCGCCGTGGGGAGGACCGCTCCCTCACGGCGCTTCCAGTACCCGGACCGGCAACGCGCACAGCGCCTCGCGCAACGCGGCCGCCAGCTCCTCGTACTCCGCGGCCCGCGCCGCCCCCGCCCGCATGGCGAGAGCCACCCGGCGGCTCGGGGCCGGCTCGGCGAACGCGCCGGTGAGGAGCTGGCTGCTGCGTGTGGTCTCCAGCTTCAGCGCCGTACGCGGCAGCAGCGTGCAGCCGAGGCCGCCCGCGACCAGTTGGACCAGCGTGGACAGGCCGGCGGCCGTCGTGGTCACCGGCGCGTCCTCGCGGCCGGCCTCCCGGCAGATGTCCAGGGCCTGGTCGCGCAGGCAGTGCCCCTCGTCCAGAAGCAGCAGGTTCAGCTCCTTCAGGGCCTCGCGGGCGATGCCCTCGCGGCCGCCGAGCCAGTGGTCGAGCGGGGTGACGAGCACGAAGTCCTCGTCGAACAGGGGGAGTTCGACGACTCCGGGCACACCGAGCGGGACCGCCAGCAACAGCAGGTCGAGGCGGCCGGAGTGCAGACCGTCGAGCAGGCTGCCGGTCTGCTCCTCGTGCACCTGGAGGTCGAGGTCCGGGTAGCGCTCATGGACGAGCCGCAGCACGGTGGGCAGCAGATACGGCGCGACGGTCGGGATCACCCCGAGGCGCAGCACACCCGTGAACGGCGCCCGGACCGCCTCGGCCTCCTCCAGCAGCGCGCCGACCGCGGCCAGCACCGCCTTCGCCCGCACCGCGAGGCGCTCCCCGGCCGGCGAGAGCAGCACCTTACGCGTCGTACGCTCAAGAAGCGTCACCCCGAGGGTCTCCTCCAGCGCCGAGACCGCTCCCGACAGGGCGGGCTGGCTCATCCCGATGGCGGCCGCCGCGTCCCTGAAGTGCAGATGCTCGGCCACGGCGGCGAAGGCACGCAGCTGCGCGAGGCTCGGCTGCTTCCGCTTGCCGTTACTACTGGTCACTGATAACCACCCCCGATCAACATGACCGAGTATAGCTATTTCTTTAATCAATCCAGCCTGTGCCACCATCACCAGCGTCCAACCCATGGGAAAGATCCTCAAAAGGGCTCTTTCTTCGCTGCAAGGAGAGCGTGTGCTCACTGTCGGTGACAAGTTCCCCGAATTCGAACTGACCGCCTGCGTCTCGCTGGAGAAGGGCAAGGAGTTCGAGCAGATCCACCACAAGTCCTACGAGGGCAAGTGGCTGGTCGTGTTCGCATGGCCGAAGGACTTCACCTTCGTCTGCCCGACCGAGATCGCCGCGTTCGGGAAGCTGAACGACGAGTTCGCCGACCGTGACGCCCAGATCCTCGGCTT
Source organism: Streptomyces alanosinicus (assembly GCF_014650595.1). Taxonomy (GTDB): domain Bacteria; phylum Actinomycetota; class Actinomycetes; order Streptomycetales; family Streptomycetaceae; genus Streptomyces; species Streptomyces alanosinicus. The sequence goes on along the minus strand of NZ_BMVG01000007.1, from coordinate 99,789 downwards.
CTCCGGTGACTCCGAGTTCGTCCACCACGCCTGGCGCAAGGACCACCCGGACCTGACCGACCTGCCGTTCCCGATGCTGGCCGACTCCAAGCACGAGCTGATGCGCGACCTCGGCATCGAGGGCGAGGACGGCTTCGCGCAGCGTGCCGTCTTCATCGTCGACCCGAACCGCGAGATCCAGTTCACCATGGTCACCGCCGGTTCCGTGGGCCGTAACCCCAAGGAGGTCCTGCGGGTCCTGGACGCCCTGCAGACCGACGAGCTGTGCCCGTGCAACTGGAGCAAGGGCGAGGACACCCTGGACCCGGTCGCGCTGCTGGCCGGTGAGTGACCCATGTCGCTCGACTCGCTGAAGTCCCGCGTCCCGGACTACGCCAAGGACCTGAAGCTCAACCTGGGCTCCGTCATCGGCAACTCGGAGCTGCCGGCGCAGCAGCTGTGGGGCACCGTGCTGGCGACCGCCATCGCCTCGCGTTCCCCGATCGTGCTGCGTGAGCTGGAGCCGGAGGCGAAGGCGAACCTGACGCCCGAGGCGTACACCGCCGCCAAGGCCGCCGCCGCGGTGATGGCGATGAACAACGTCTTCTACCGGACGCGTCACCTGCTGTCGGACCACGAGTACGGCACGCTGCGCGCGGGTCTGCGGATGAACGTCATCGGCAACCCGGGCGTGGAGAAGGTCGACTTCGAGCTGTGGTCGTTCGCGGTCTCCGCGATCAACGGCTGCGGTATGTGCCTGGACTCGCACGAGCAGGTGCTGCGCAAGGCCGGTGTGGAGCGCGAGACCGTCCAGGAGGCGTTCAAGATCGCCTCTGTGGTGCAGGCCGTGGGTGTCACACTCGACGCCGAGGCCGTGCTGGCCGAGTAGCCACAGCGTCGAGGACCCCGCTCACCCCTGGTGGGCGGGGTCTTCCGCGTTCTCCTCCAGCACCGCGTCCGCGGGCCCGGCGAGAGCCGCCTTCTGCTGCCGCAACTCCTCGGCGTACGTGCGCAGATATCCGACCACCGTGTTCGCCACCGCCACCAGCGGGACGGCCACGACCGCGCCGCCGATGCCGGCCACCATGCCGCCGGCCGCGACCGTGAGGACGACCGCCAGCGGGTGGACGCGGACGGCGCGGCCCAGGATGAACGGCTGCAGCACATGGCCCTCGATCTGCTGCACCGCCAGCACGACCACCAGGGTCATGACAGCCGTGAAGACGCCCTGGGTGACCAGGGCCACGATCACCGCGAGCGCGCCGGAGGCGACCGCGCCGACGAGCGGGATGAACGAGAACAGGAAGATGAACACGGCCAGCGGGACGGCCATCGGCACGTTCAGGAAGTAGATGCCGATACCGATGAAGGTCGCGTCGATCAGGGCGACCAGGACCGTGCCGCGGACGTAGGCGGTGAGCGTGCGCCAGGCGCGCGGACCGGCGCCGGCCACACCCGGGCGGGCCGCGGCGGGCACCAGCTTCAGGAACCACTCCCAGATGCGCTTGCCGTCGTAGAGCAGGAACAGCGTGGAGAAGAACACCAGCAGGATGCTGGTCAGGGTCTCGACGATGACCTGAACGCCCTCCAGACCGGCGGACGTTATCTGGTCGGCGTTGGCACCGATCGCCTCGCGCAGATTCTTGGCGATCTGGTTGATCTGCTTGTCGGTGACGTGGAAGGGGCTCTTCAGCAGCCAGTTGCGCAGATCGTCGATGCCGGACTGGATCTGGGTGGAGAGGGAGTCGATGTTCTCCATGACCTGCCAGGTCACGAACCAGCCCATCAGCCCTATGACGACGAACCCGCTGATCGCGGTGAGCGCCGTGGCCAGGCCGCGCGGCACTCCGCGGCGGGTGAGCCGGGCGACCGTCGGCTGGAGCAGCGCGGTGACGAGCAGGGCGATGACGAAGGCGAACACGACCAGCTGGATCGCGCTGATGACCCGCATCAGGACCCAGACGGTGCCGGCGAGGACCAGCAGCCGCCAGCTGGCCTCGGCGGCGACCCGCACCCCCCAGGGCACGGCCTCGGCGGGGTCGGGGCGGGCACCGGCCGGCGGCGCGGGACGGGCGGCGGGCCGTGCGGCGGCCTTGGCGGCCACAGCGGCGGCGGGGACCGGGGCCGGGTCGTCCGGCTCGGCCGGCTCAGGGGACTCGGGCGGGGTGTCCGGGGGCTGTGCGGTCTGCTCGCGTTCCACCTGCGCACGGCGTCGGTCCAGCCGCTCGCTCATATCGGTGAGACCGGCACCGAGCCGGCCGAGCCACCCTGGCACTCGCGATGACATGATCCGTCCTCTTCCCCCGCGTCCCCGCGTGCTCGCCACCTCTCCTCCCCCTGGAGGTTTTTCGGGTACGACCGTACAGGGCGAAAGCCCCTCCCCTGAGGACGGGGAGGGGCTGCGCCAGGTTGAGTGCGGCGGCGAGGCTCAGTAGTTGCCGTTCGCCTGCCAGTACGACCAGGCGTCACACGGGCTGCCGTAGCGCTGGTTCATGTAGTTCAGGCCCCACTTGATCTGCGTGGCCGGGTTGGTCCGCCAGTCGGCGCCCGCGGACGCCATCTTGCCGGCGGGCAGGGCCTGGACGAGGCCGTAGGCGCCGGAGGAGGCGTTGACCGCCTGATAGTTCCAGGTGGACTCGTGGTCCACGATGTTGCTGAAGCACTGGAACTGGCCGGACGGCACGATCTGCCGTGCGATGGCCTGGACCTGCGCCACCGTGTAGCTGCTCTGGACCGGGAAGTCGCTGGAGCCGGAGCCGGAGTCACGGGCGCTGTCACGGCTGGCCTCGGCCTTGACCTTGGCGCGTTCCTTGGCGTCCTTGGCCGCCTGCTCCGCGGCGGCCTTCTTCGCCACGGCGGTCTCGGCGGCTGCCCTGCGGGCTGCCTCCTCGGCGCCCTTCTTGGCACTCGCGTCCGCGGCGATGGCCTGGGAGTCGGCCTGCTGCGTCAGGGACGCGGACTGGACCTGGGCCTGCTGACCCGTGGGTATGTCCGCGAGGAGCGTGGTGTCGGCTGCCGTCGCCTCGGCGTCGTTGTTGTTCTGCTGCGCGACGCTGCCCGAGGCAACTCCGACGACGCTCCCGACGGCGGTGACCGCGGTGGCCGAAGCCACTGCGAATCCCCGGACCGAAATCCGGCTCACACGGTTTCCTTCCAGCATCGCCCGCTTCGGTGACCCTGGCGGACGCAATCGTGCCCCTGGCACTGGCCTCCCAACTGCGGGGTCACGGGAGGCACGGGCCCGGTGGGCAACTCCCTTCGCGGGGAGCGCCGCATGGTGCGCGGGCGGCATACGACGAGCTTTATGGAGTTGGTGGTGCCTCTGTGGTGCCGTACCTCCCCCAGGGCTTAACGCCTGGGAGGTGCCCCCAGGGGGTACAGGTGTGTCGTATGCGGGGCCTGACAGGAGTGAGACTCTGCCGTAACCGGACGCCGCGTGGCAATTCTGTGTTGCGTGTGAAAGCTCACATCCCGTTTGTCGCTGGGGATTTCTGGAAAGCTCCACGCGCGAAGGCGCCGCCCGGCTAGGCTCTTGGCCTTTGCCGGACGGCGCCAACTGGCGTGCGGGACGGGTCAGATGTGGCCGTCCTCCAGCATTTCGGTCACAAGCGCGGCAATCTGGGACCTCTCGGACCGGGTCAGCGTGACATGCGCGAAGAGCGGATGCCCCTTCAGCTTCTCCACGACGGCGACCACACCGTCATAGCGACCCACCCGCAGATTGTCCCGTTGCGCCACATCATGGGTGAGAACGACCCGTGAATTGGCGCCGATCCTGGACAGAACGGTCAGCAGGACATTCCGTTCCAGGGACTGCGCCTCGTCCACGATCACGAACGCGTCGTGCAGCGAGCGGCCGCGGATGTGGGTGAGCGGCAGCACCTCCAGCATCCCGCGCGCGGTGACCTCCTCGATGACCTCGCGGCTGGTGACCGCGGAGAGCGTGTCGAAGACGGCCTGGGCCCACGGGCTCATCTTCTCCGCCTCGGAGCCGGGCAGATAGCCCAACTCCTGCCCGCCGACCGCGTACAGCGGCCGGAAGACCATCACCTTCTGGTGCTGGCGGCGCTCCAGGACCGCCTCCAGGCCCGCGCACAGCGCCAGCGCCGACTTGCCGGTGCCGGCCCGGCCGCCCATCGAGACGATCCCGACGTCCGGGTCGAGCAGCAGATCGAGCGCGATGCGCTGCTCGGCGCTGCGTCCCTTGATGCCGAACGCCTCGCGGTCGCCGCGCACCAGACGGACCGTGCCCTCGGCCGTCACCCGGCCGAGCGCCTTGCCGCGCTCGGACTGGATGGTCAGGCCCGTGTGCACGGGGAGGTCGGAGGCCTCCCGGACATACAGATGGCCCTCCTCGAACAGGATGTCCACCTGCTCCCCGGAGAGGGTCAGTTCGGACATACCGGTCCAGCCGGAGTTCTCCGTGATGGCGAGTTCGGCGCGGTACTCCTCCGCGAGCAGCCCGACCGAGGACGCCTTGATCCGCAGTGGCAGATCCTTCGACACGACGGTGACGTCGTACCCCTCGGCCTGCAGATTGCGGGCCACCGCGAGGATGCGGGAGTCGTTGTCCCCCAGGCGGTAGCCGGTGGGCAGCACGCTGGGGTCCGAGTGGTTGAGCTCGACACGGACTGTCCCGCCGAGTTCCCCGATCGGGATGGGGGCGTCGAGGCGACCGTTCTTCACCCGGTAGTCGTCCAGCAGGCGCAGGGCCTGGCGGGCGAAGTAACCGAGTTCGGGATGGTGCCGCTTGGCCTCCAGTTCCGTGACCACCACGATCGGGAGCACGACCTCGTGCTCGTCGAAGCGGGTCAGGGCGTTCGGATCGGCCAGCAGGACGCTGGTGTCGAGAACATAAGTGCGCCGGTCTGACTTGTGGCGCTTTGCGCTGGTCACCACGGAAGGACGTACCCCCTCGGATGAGGTCGGGGAGCGACGGAGTGGAAGCCGGGCCGGGAGGGTGGGGCTACCACGGCCGGTGTCCGGCCCGCGCGTACGGCGGGCCGAGAACCGGCCCTCCGCGGCTGCTTCCGTGCAGTGACCGCACGATCGGGCTGGTGCAAAGGGCCTCCCGGGCGGACGGCCCCGTGCCGTCCGCTGAGATCCGACGCCCGTGGTTCGGGTGTCGGCCTGTTTGCCTTATGCCCTCGAACACTAGCCGCCATGCAAATGTGGCCACCGGCGTGCCGGTGAACTCCTCGTTACGTCCACGCGAACCGGGGTGAGCGGAACGCCCCGTCGGCGGGCGGGCCGACGGGGCGTCCGGGGTGTCTCAGCCGCCGTAACGTCGGTGACGTGCGGCGTAGTCGCGCAGGGCGCGCAGGAAGTCGACCTTGCGGAAGGCAGGCCAGAAGACGTCGCAGAAGTAGTACTCCGAGTGCGCGGTCTGCCACAGCATGAATCCGGACAGCCGCTGTTCGCCGCTGGTGCGGATGACGAGGTCCGGATCGGGCTGCGCACCGGTGTAGAGATGACGGCCGATCATGTCGATGTCGACGGACTCGGCGAGTTCCTCCATCGCGACCCCCTTGTCCTGGGCGTCGAGCAGCATGGAGCGCACGGCGTCGGCGATCTCCTGCCGGCCGCCGTAGCCGATGGCCACGTTGACGAGTATCCCGTCGACGTGGGCGGTGTTCTCCTCCGCCTCCTTCAGCACATGCTGCAGGCCGGCCGGCAGCAGGTCCATCGCGCCGACGTGGTGTACGCGCCAGCGGCCGTCGGCGGCGAGGGTGCGGACGACGTTCTCGATGATGCCGAGCAGCGGGACGAGTTCCTCCTGCGGCCGGTCGAAGTTGTCCGTGGACAGCAGCCAGAGGGTGACGACCTCGACGTCGGTCTCGGTGCACCAGCCGAGGAACTCCTCGATCTTGTCGGCACCGGCCCGGTGGCCGTGGACGGCGGAGGAACCGGACGCCTTCGCCCAACGGCGGTTGCCGTCCATGATGACGCCGATGTGCTTGGGCACCTGGTCGTGGTCCAGGTGGCCCTCCACCCGGCGTGCGTAGAGCCTGACGAGCAGGCTGCGCAGCTTCTCGCGCAGGTTCACGTGGCCCTCCGGGGGATGGGGAGATCGGTGCGGTGGGTGCCGGAGCCGTTGAGCCTACCCCCGCTGGAGGTTTGGTTCTGGCCCGGGGTTTGGGGATCGGGGGTGGGGTGGGTGCGGATTCGCCGTCTGCCGCGGGTCCGCTGCGGCTGGTCGCGCGCACGCGCCGGAGCCGCACATCGAGCACGGTCCCGCGCCCCTCGAACAGGGACGCTCGGCCCCCGCCGAGAGGTTCCCGGCGTTCCCGGCGAACGTCCCCTCGAACGTCCCCTCGGCGGCGGACATGAAAAACGGGCCGGTCCGTGGGGGGGAGACGGACCGGCCCGAGGGGGGGTTTCCACCATAACCCTTCGTAAGGGATGGTGGGTGCATCGGCGGGGCACAACTACTCTCCGGAATCATCCGGCGACGCCCCGGTGGGCGCGGAACACTGGATTCAGGGGTGCCGCATGGCCGATTCACAGCGGAATCCCAGGAGAAACCGGTCGGATACAAAGTGATTCGGAGGGATCCTGATGGATCCGGATGGTTTGGGCCGTCTTGGGAACGTGTCGACGAGTCGCCCCCGGGTCCCCCCGACGGGCTACCCCACCGGTGAATGGTGACTTGACGATTCCGCTACGCGTACACAGCGAGATCACCGGGCGTCACGGCGCCGCACAGCCCCCTCCACTGCGCGGTGCCGCCCGCGCAGTTTTGCTGTCGCGAATAACGTTGGTCTGAACTTACGTGACCAGTGAGGCGGATGTGAACCGGAGCAGATAACGATGTGGAAACCTATGGAAAACTCCGGGTGAACCACGGCTGTTTTCAGCCGTTTTCTCCGGCGCACCCGGTTCGTCAGCGGGCCGGCCTGCGAACGTCGAAGAGATGCCGGGCGCTGTGCGCGACGAACGGCCCTTCCCGCTCGATCCGTTCGTGCAGCGTGCGGAGCCGGGGCTCGTACTCCTCCACCGTGAAGCCCGGGACCATCCACACCACCTTGCGCAGGAAATGGACGACGGCGGCGATGTCGTGGAACTCCATCCGCAGCCGCTGTGCTCGCAGCCCGGCCACCTGAAGCCCCGCCGCCTCGGCGTCGGCCCGCTCGTGCTCGGGGTCCCGGGCGGTGCGCACCTGCTCCGGCTGCGGCCCGAGGAAGTACTCGACCAGCTCGAAGACGCTGGCCGGCCCGACATGCTGGGCGAAGTAGGTGCCGCCGGGCCGCAGCACCCGGGCGATCTCGTCCCAGAAGGGGCGCACCGGATGGCGGCTGAGGACCAGGTCGAAGGTCTCGTCGGCGAACGGCAGCGGCGCGTCGTCCGGGGCGGCGACCACCACCACACCACGCGGCCGGAGCAGGGCGGTGGCCTTCGCCACGTTCGGCGGCCAGCCCTCCGTCGCGGCGGCCAGCGGCGGCCGGGCCGGCTCGGCGCGGCTCAGCGCGAAGTCCAGGACCTCACCGCCGCCGGTCTGGATGTCGAGGGCCGCCCGCGCGTGGGCCAGCCGCTCCCCCGCCGACACGGCGTACCCCCATGAGGGCCGCTCCTCGCTCGCCCGCCCCTCGAACCAGGAGAAGTCCCATCCCTCGGTCGGTGCGGCGGCACCCTCGGCCACGAGGTCCTCGAAGGACCGGTCCACTGCCATACGGGCCATGATCGCAGGGCGCTGTCGGAGCGGCCTGCTAATTTCCATCCGCATGACGACCTGCTCCGCCGGAGAGAAGCAGACGCTGCACGCGAGCCTGAACCGGCACCGGGACGCCGTGCTGTGGAAGCTGGAGGGCCTCGACGACGAGCAGCTGCGCCGGCCGATGACCCCCACCGGCACCAATCTGCTGGGCCTGGTCAAGCATCTGGCCAGTGTGGAGTACGGCTGGTTCGTGGAGACCTTCGGCGGCACGGCCGAGCCCCTGTGGTTCGACCCGTACGACGACATGCGGATCACCCCGCAGGAGACGACGGAACAGATCCTCGCCTTCTACGGCCGGGCCCGCGCCGCCGCCGACACCATGATCGACGGCCTGTCCCTGCAGGCTCAGGGGCGGCCGGCCTGGCAGGACATCACCGTGAGCCTGCGCTGGACCCTGGTCCACATGGTCGAGGAGACCGCCCGGCACGCCGGACACATGGACATCCTGCGCGAGCTGATCGACGGCGCCACCGGCGACCACCCGCCGCTCACGAGCCGGGCCTGACCGGCAACGGGGCGGCCAGGGCGTACACGGAGCGCGTCTCGGCCACCGGCCGGCCTCCTCGGACCACGCCTCCCCGCCGCCTCACCGCACCAGGGGCCGGACCTCCTCGGCGGCGAACCGTACAAAGCCCTCCGGGTCGGGCTCGTCGCCGGTCGGCTGCAGCACGACGGTGTCGGCGCCGGCCTCCGCCAGTCGCCGTACGGCCGTGGCCACGGCGCCCGCATCGCCCGCCACCCCCACGTCCGAGGCCGGATCCAGCCCCTCCGCGGCGCGTTCGGCGCGCAGCCGGGCATCGGCGTCGGGCCCCGTGACGGCGAGCAGATAGACGACCAGGCGGTGCGGTTCGTCGCGCCCGGCCTCCTTCGCCGCCTCCTCGATGAGCCGGCGGGCCTGCCGTACGCCGTCCGCGGAGGTGGCGGCGGTGAGGAGTGTGCCGTCGGCCCTGGCGCCGGACAGGCGCAGCGTACGCGGGCCGGTGGCACCGGCCAGCACGGGCACCGCCTGCTCGGGCGGCCAGTCGAGGGCGACGTCGTCCAGGGTGACGTACCGGCCGCGCACGGAGAGCCGTTCGCCGCGCAACAGGGCGCGCAGGGCGTCGAGATGCTCACCGAGGAGGGTGAGCGGGGAGGCGGCGCGGGCGCCGACCTGGCCCATCCAGTCCTGCACACCGTGGCCGACGACGAGGGTCGCCCGGCCGGGGAACATCCGTTGCAGGGAAGCGGCTTCCATGGCGGTCAGGGCGACGTTCCTGAGGGGTACGGGCAGCAGTCCGACGCCGACCCGCACCCGCTCGGTCCACGCGAGTGCCGCGGCGGCGGTCGAGATCCCGCCCTCCCGGAAACAGTCCTCCCACAGCCACAGTTCCTCCAGCCCCACGTCGTCCGCGGCGCGGGCGACCGCCCGCAGGCGCTCGGGCGGAAGCTGAGGGCGGAACACGACACCGAGTCCAGTCATGGACGCCTTCCTAGTGGGGGAGATGGTGGGGTGGCAACCGGGTTTCGAGAAGCTCAGGGGACGAGGGGGCGGAAGGCGATATGGGCAGACGCTGGCGGGACGGAACCGGACGGCTGGTCGTGCCGGGGGAAGAGGACGAGGCAGGGCCCCGGGTGGTCCTCCCGCTGGAGATCGCGGCGTCGTACCGGGCCCGGACGAAGGGGCTGCTGGGCCGGGACGCGGTCGACGGGGTGCTGCTGCTGTCACCGGCGAGCGGTGTGCACACGTTCGGGATGCGGATCCCGATCGACGTCGCCTACCTCGACCGCCGTCTGACCGTGCTCGCCGTCCGCACGATGCCACCGGGCCGCCTGGGCCTGCCCCGGCCGCGGGCCCGGCATGTGCTGGAGGCGGAGGCGGGCACGATGGCGGGGTGGGGGCTGCGGGCCGGGGTGCGGGTGGGCGTCGAGGGGAGTGAGTAGTCCTATCCCTGGGTGCGGGGGAAGGACACCTCGACGCGGCGGTTCTTGCGGCGGCCCTCCTCGGAGGAGTTGTCGGCGATCGGGTACTGCTCGCCGTAGCCGCGGACTTCGAAGGTGACGTCGGGGTCGTTGAGGTCCTGGTCCAGGACGGCTTGTACGGCGTTGGCACGCTGCTTGGACAGGATGTCGCCGTGGGCCGCGGAGCCGAGGTCGTCGGTGAAGCCGAAGACGCGGATCCGGGTCGCGTTCTGCTTCTTGATCTCCTCGGCGATGGTGGCGATCCGGGCCTTCGCCTCGTCGCCGAGCTTGGCGCTGTCCTTGCCGAAGAGGACCTCGGCCTGCAACGCGAAGGTGACATCCGCGTTGGTGTCCTCGCGTCGCTCGTCCCCGCTCTGGTCCTCGACGACCGACTTGATGTCCAGCACCTTGGGCGCGGCGAGGGTGGCGCCCTCCGGGAGCTTGAGGTCGGGATCGGTGGGGTCGATCTTCACAGGTGCCGCGGCGGAGGGCTCGGTGACGGGGGGCTGGCTGGGGTCCGTGTCGTCGGCTCGGGCCGGGGTGGTGGCGAGGAGGAGGGCGGCGGCGGTGAGGGTGAGCGCGAGACGGGTGGTGGTCACTTCGGCCTCACCCGGAGATCTTGATGGTGGCGGAGGAGAGGGTGGGCATCTGGAGGGCCACCTCGGAGACGTCCGCGGGTGGGGACGGGAACTGCATGAAGACCGCCAGTGACTCACCCGCCTTGAGCGTGTCGAAGCCTGTGGTGGTCAGCGGGCCGCCATCGGTGTCACGCAGAACGTAGTAACGCTTCTTGCCCTTGGAGTCGACCAGAGTGGCTCCGCCCAGGGACGGGCCGTGCTTGGTGATCTCGGTTTCACTACCGCTGAGCGCGGACGGGATGAGCAGTTGCTTGGCCCCGTCGTTCTTCAGGGTGCCGTTCACGGTGACGAAGCCGCCGGAATCGCGTTGCGCGGAGGTGATCTCCAGCAACAGACCATTCGTACCCTTCAGTTCAGCCAGGGGCTGGTCCGACTGCCCCTCCTGACTGCTCGGGTCGGAGCCGGTTGTCCGGGAAACCGACGCCGGACTGGCCGGCCTCTTGTCGTCGCCGCCACCACTTCCACCGCAGCCGGCCACACCGACGGCCAGACCAGCCGCAACGGTCAATGCGACCATCCCCCTGCGGGCCTTCGCAGTGAACCGAATGCTCATCGCTCCGCTTCCTTCGTCATTGATCGTTCGCCGGTGAGTCGGCCAGGTGGACGTCGAAGAGGTCGTACGGCTTCGGGAGCCCTGACGGATCGTCCGGCTTCAGGTCCCACACCTTGTCCTTGCAGGTGAGTCGGGGCAGCGCGTCACCTGCCGCGTCCTCGCCGGGAAGCTTCTTGCAGAGCGGTTCGATCACGGCAGTGGCCGGCTCGACGGAACGCCGGTCCTGCACGCCGGGGACGACGGAATCTCCGACCCGTTTGTCGGTCCGGACCGAGACCGTGATCTTCAAGGCAAGGGAGTCGTCGCAGGCTTCCACATGACCGTCGTTCTGCCCGGCCAGTTGATCAGCTCGCCAGCACGACGGGCCGAAGCTCACCCTGCCGTCGAAGATCTGCTGCCACTTGGCCGGATCCTTCAACGACAGCAGCCACTGTCCCGCCAAGTCGTCACGCCGGTTCTGGGCCGCTGCCAGCGCCGCCGCATCGGCCGCCGTCTGAGCACCGCTTCTGTTCACCGCGGCTTGGCCGACCGCGAGATACGCGAGAGCAAGAAAGAGCAGGCCCGCCACCACCGTGATGTAGATGGGGAAGGCCTGCCCTGCGTCGCGGTGCGGAGGAATCAGCCGCCGGTCACCTCGGTGATCTTGTTCCTGATCGCATCGAAGATCGTCTGCCCGATGCTCGTACCCGTGATCGCCAGCACGATCGCCACGACCACCGCGATGATGCCGAGGTACTCCACCGCGGTCTGGCCCCGGTCGCCGCGAGCCGCGCGGGCCCGCAGATACGCGACGGTGGTGTTGAACCAGTTGCTCATGGTGGTCCCCTCCGGGTTCGCCTCCGATCCGGACAACGTAAGCCGGGGCGCCCCGCCCGCCAGAGGGCCCCAGGGCCCAAGACCGGGCCCACTCACCGCCCTTGGCGTCGTCCCGCGCCCTCATCTCACGCCACCCCCAGCCACTTCGCGGCCGCCTGGGACCTGGTGGTGGTCTGGAGTTTGGCGAAGATGCGGTTGATGTGGTTCTTGACCGTCTTCTCGGAGATGAAGCAGGCGGCGGCGATCTGCTGGTTGGTCATGCCGGACGCGATGAGGTCCATGATCTCCGCCTCCCTCGTACTCAGCCGGAATCGCGAACGGATCGACTGTCCCATAGGGGATTGCAGTTGCGAAAGCACTTGAGGTGAGTTTTCGCCTAAAAAATACGGGACTTGAGATTCCGCGTGTGCAGATGCATTGGCTCGCAGTTCCATGAGCAATGCCTTCGCGGCCCCCGGGGTCACATGCGGCCGGCCCTCCCGGACATCCCGCACCGCACGCACCAACTGCTCCGTCGTGAACTCGCCGTGCACCAGGTATCCCCCGGCCCCCAGTCGCAACGCCTCCCGCACGGTCGCCGTCTCATGGCTGTAGGTGAGCATCATGACCGGCGCCAGCCGCACCAGGTGCGGCAATGCCGAGATTCCGTCGACTCCGGGCATACGGACGTCGAGGAGGATGACGTCCGGACGGTGCCGTAGCGCCGCCTCGTACGCCTCGCGGCCGTCCGTCGCCTCCGCCACCACCGTCGTGTCCGCGCGGCCGGAGAGCAGGGCCGTCAGGCCCGCCCTGACCACCAGGTTGTCGTCGGCCACCAACAGCCGCAGCGGGGGCGGGGCCGGCGCGGGGGCCGCCGGCCAGGGGTGAGCGTGCTGCATGGTGCCTCCTCTCAGGATCGCGGGGGTGCGGGGTCGGGGTCTGGGTGGGTCAGGGACCGCAGGGGTATTTCCACGCGTACCTCCGTGCCCCGTTCGTGCCCGCCCCGGCCGATACGGATCCGGGCGCCCATCTGCGCGGCCCGCTCCACCATGCCGAGCAGGCCGAAGTGGCCGGACTCGCGGAGCTGTTCGAGGGTGGTGCCGGGAGGCAGGCCCCGGCCGTCGTCGTGGACCGACAGGCGCAGCAGTTCGCCGTGGACCGCCGCGCGGACGTCGACGTGGGTCGCGGACGCGTGACGGTGGGCGTTCTCCAGCGCCTCCGCCGTGATGGAGAGCAGATGGCGGGCCAGCGGGGCCGGCAGGGCGGGGACACCGGGGGGCGGCGGGGCGGCGTACGTGACCTTCATCGCGGTACGGGTCGTGAAGTCCCGGATGCATGCATGCAGTTCGGGCCACAGGGGGGCCTGTGCCCCGTCCGGCGCCGGCTCCCTGCGCAGATCCCTCAGCAGCTCCCGGGACTCCGCCGCCGCCCTGCGCGCCGAGCGCGACACCAGGTCCGCCTGGGCCCTTATCCGGGCCGGATCGGGGGCCTGTGCCGAAGCCGTCGCCGCCAGGCCGTCCGCCGCCAGCGCCACGCCGTACAGGGTCTTGGCCACCGAGTCGTGCATCTCACGGGCCAGCCGGGCGCGTTCCGCGCTCACCGCCTCCGCCGCCGCGAGGCGGGCCTGGACCGCCGTCAGGGCCTGGGTGGCCGCGCCGAAGCGAAGCATCAGGTTGCGCAGGGTCGAGCCCATGGCGCCGGAGATGACGCACAGGCCGGGCAGCAGAAGGGCCTCGGCGACGGGGGCGTGCCGGTCGGCCTTCAGCGTGGCGTGGACCAGGAGCAGGATCAGCGACTGGAGCGAGGCGAAGAACGCGGCGCCCCGCCAGCTGTAGGCCAGGCCCGCGAGCAGCGGGGTGCACACGCTGACGTAGGCGAGGGTGGTGTCCGGGCCGGCCGAGATCAGCAGGAGGGAGCCGAAGAGGGTGTCCGCCGCGAGGAGGGACGGGTGGCGCAGCAGGAGGGGGCCGAAGCGCTCCCAGTCGCGGAAGAGGACGTAGGACACCATGAAGGTGACGACCACGGCCGCGCCGACCAGGCGGACGCCCACGCCGGGGGCCGCGTGGAGCAGGGCGGCGGGAGCGGCGATGGCGATCATGGCCAGACGGAAGCCGAACACCTGCCGGCACATCGCCTGCAGTGCGCTGACCTGGATCTTCATGGACGGTTCGGTCGTGGTGGCCGCCGCGCCCGGCGCCGCTTTCGTACGCCGTGCGAACCGGCCGGGGAACCTGTCACGGAATCGGTCGGGGAACCCGTCGCGGAAACAGTCGGGGAACCGGTCGCGGAACCGGGCCGGGATCCCCCTCAGCCATCCGCCGAAGGCCGCGAGGCCATGCCCGTGCCCGTGCCCGAGCCCACGCCCGAGGTCCCGCTTGCGCCCGAGGTCCCGCCCGAGCCCCGGCCCGAGCCCCTGCCCACGCCTGCCGCCGCGCCCCGGCACCCCGGCCACCGCCATCCCCGCCTCACTTCCCCGTGAGTGAGCCGAAGTCCACCCCGGAGCCCAGGATCAGGCCCGCGCCGAGCAGCAGCATCGTCGCCGGGACCATGAACGTGGTGATCATCAGCGTGGCCTTGGGCACCGCGCGGGCGGCCTTGCGGCGGGCGTTCTGGGCGTCGGTGCGGCGCATGTCCTTGGCCAGGGAGACGAGCGTGTCGACGATCGGCGCGCCCAGTTCCTCGCCCTGCTGCAGCGCCGTCACGAACATGGCGACCTGTTCGGAGTCGTTCCTGCGGCGCAGTTCCGCGAAGGCCTGGCGGCGGCTCATGCCGAGGTCCATCTGGCGCAGGGTGATGCGCAGTTCGTCGGCCCAGGGGCCCTCGTAGCGGGAGGCCACCCGGTCCAGGGCCTGGCGGAAGCCGAGGCCCGCGCTGACCACCACGGCCAGTACGTCCAGGAAGTCGGGCAGGGTGCGCTCGATGACGTCCTTGCGGACCCGGATCGCCGACCAGATGCCGACCTCCGTCCAGAACGCGCCGAACAGCAGCAGGAGTACGGCCACGAACCACTGGCCGCGCAGCAGGAAGACCAGGAAGCCGACGGCGCCCAGTGCGCCGTAGACCGCCCGGCGGGCCGCGTAGCGGTCGATGGTCAGGCCGCCGGGGTTGCCGGCGAGGTCGATCTTGCGACGGTACGTGGCGACCAGGCGCGGGCCCATCAGGCGCAGCACGGCGGGGGCGTAGCGCATGCCCATGCGGTCGATGACGGAGCCGACGGCGCCGGTGCGGGTGGCGCCGATCTCCAGGGCGACGGCGAGGTCGCCGGGGAGCTTGGCGTCCGCGCGGTACATGCGGATGCCGGTGAAGGCGCCCCAGACACCGAGGCCCATCAGCAGCGCGAGCAGGAATGCCATGGTGTACGCCCCCCTCAGACGTCGATCCGGCTCAGGCGGCGGATGAGGACAAAGCCGACGGCGTACATCGCGAACGCGACGATCACGCAGGCCTGGCCGACCGGCGAGCCGGTCATCCGCTCCAGCGCGCCGTCCTTGACGCCGTTCATCAGGAACAGCGCGCCGACGCCCAGGACGGGGACGGCGTACGAGGTCATGGTGACCTGGGAGAGCTGGGTGCGGATCTCGCGCCGGGTCTCCTTGCGTTCCTCCAGCGTCTCGGTCAGGTTGCGCAGGGCGCCGACCACCTGGCCGCCGGCCCGGTTCGACAGCACCAGGGTTGTGACCAGGACGACCAGTTCGCGGGACGGGAGCCGGTCGGCCAGCTCCCCCAGCGCCTCGTCCATGGACTGGCCGATGGCCAACTGGTCGGCGACCTTGCCCAGTTCCTCGCCGGCCGGGGCCTCCAGCTCCTCCGCGGCCATGCCGATCGCGGTGCGCAGGGCGAGGCCCGCCTGGGTGGCGTTGGCCAGGATGCGGGCCAGTTCGGGGAGTTGACCGATGAACCGCTCGATGCGCTTCTGGCGCTGCCAGTTGAGGAACTGTACGGCCGCCCAGATGCCGAGCACTCCGGCGAGCGGGCCGAAGAAGGGGGCCAGGGTGGCCTGGCCGATCAGCCAGAGCGCGGCGACCGCGGCGAGCATGTAGACGAGGAACTCGCCGGGGGTGACGTCCAGGCCGGTCGCCGCCAGGCGCAGTTCCAGCCAGCGGCCGAGGCGGGTGCGGCGCAGCCGCCGGTCGAGGTCGCGGAAGCGGCGCCGCCTGCGGCCGGTCGCGGGCACCGGGCCGGTGTGGGTGAGGCGGTCCACGAGGGCGGCGCGCCGGGCCCGGCCCGCGGCGTAGCTGCGCACGCCGGCCACCGCCAGGACGCAGGCCAGCAGCGTCACGCCGGTGGTGAGCTGGACGAGGGTGCGGAGTTCCATGGTCCTGGTCCTACCTGGCTTCTCGGGTGGTGAGTTGGGCCGCCGTGTGGGCGATGCCGAAGGCCTGCGGGACCGGCTGACTCGCCATGTAGAGGCGGTCGGCGGTCCGGCGGGGCAGCGGGAAGTACTGGAAGGTGCCGTACACCCGGCCCTCGGCGGTCATCGGCTGGGCGTCGAACCGGGCCACGGTCGCGAGCCGGTACGGCTCCCCGCCGTGGCTGTCGAGGAGCGCGATCTCGGTGATCCGGCGGGCGCCGTCGGCGAACCGGGTGAGCTGGACGATGACGTCGACCGCGCTGTTGATCTGGTCGTGCAGCGCCACGAAGGGCACCTCGACGTCGGACATGGAGGCGAGGGTCTGCAGCCGGGTCAGCGCGTCCTCGGCGCTGTTGGCGTGCACGGTGGCGAGGGAGCCGTCATGGCCGGTGGACATCGCCTGGAGCATGTCCAGGGACTCACCGCCGCGGACCTCACCGACCACGATCCGGTCGGGCCGCATCCGCAGCGAGTTGCGGACCAGGTCGCGGATGGTGACCTGGCCCTTGCCCTCGACGTTCGGCGGCCGTGCCTCCAGGCGGACCACATGGGTCTGCTGGAGCTGGAGTTCGGCGGAGTCCTCGATGGTGATGATGCGTTCGTGCGGCGGGATGAGCCCCGAGAGGGCGTTCAGCAGGGTGGTCTTCCCGGTGCCCGTGGCCCCGGAGACGATGATGTTGAGCTTCGCCTGCACCAGGCCTGCCAGCAGATACACCATGGGCTCGGCCAGCGAGCCGAAGGAGATCAGCTCCTGCAGGGTGAAGGAGCGCGGGAAGCGGCGGATGGTGAGGATCGGGCCGGTCAGCGACAGCGGCGGGATGATGACGTTGACGCGCTCGCCGGAGGGCAGCCGGGCGTCCACCATCGGGTTCGACTCGTCGACCCTCCGGTTCACCGTCGACACGATGCGCTCGATGGTCTGCATCAGCTGGTCGGCGGAGGCGAACCGGATCGGCAGCTGCTCGACGCGGCCGCCGCGTTCCACGAAGATCGCGTCGGCGCCGTTGACCATGATCTCGGTGATGGAGGCGTCCTCCAGCAGCGGTTCCAGGATGCCGAGGCCGAGCGCCTCGTCCACCACCCGGCGGATCAGCTGCGAGCGTTCGACCGTCGACAGGACCGGTCCCTCGCGGCTGATGATGTGCCCGAGCACCCGCTCCAGACGCGCCCGGCGTTCGGCGGCGGCGAGCGCGCTCATCTCCGCGAGGTCGATCTCCTCCAGGAGCTTGGCCCGGTAGGAGGCGACGAGATGGCCGTCCTCGCCCCGGCTGCCGTGCTCCTCCGGAGTGCTGATGCGTGCCCGCAGGCTCATGTCGGCGACTCCTCGCTAGTGGTCGAGCGGCATGGTGGCGGACCTGGTGGCATCGCCGAAGCCCCAGATGATCTTCGGGATCCTCACTCTGGCGGTGACGGTGACCGAGTCGTCCCCTCCCCCGGTCTCGCCGCACGTCACGGTGAGCGGGCCGCTGACCGCGCCGACGCAGGCCTGCTGCGGGTCCTGCCGCAGAGAGGCCGCCCGCGCCCCCGCCCGCGCCGCCGTGCCGGCCTGTTCGGCGGCGTAGGCGACGGCGCCGATCTGGATGCCGGCCAGGGCCACGATCAGCAGGACCGGGATGAACCCGAGGTATTCGAGGGCGACTTGGCCCGCGTCCCGTCGTCCTTCGCGGTAGCGCATCTCAGTGCTTCACCTCCTCGACGGCACCGGCGTGGCCGTGCACGGTGGCGGGGGCGGAGAACACCCCGGGGAAGAGGACCGGGACCCTGAGGGAGACATCGGCCGTGACATAGCCGGACGGAGAGCAGTTCACCGTCGCGTCTCCCCGCCACGCCGCCGACAGGTGCTTCAGCCCCGCCGCCGAGCAGGCCGCCTGCCGTGCGCCACCCTGCGGCGCGGCCGTCCCCGCCCGCACCGCCTCGTCGGCAGCATTCCCGGCGAGCGTGAAGGTGTACCCCACGAGCACGGCCTGCCACACCAGCACCAGCGTCAGGACGATCAGCGGCGTCATCCCGAGGAACTCGATGCTCACCTGCCCCCGGTCCCCGTCCGGCCTTCTCATGGCGCGCTCACTCCTTCCGCCGCCGGAATCCGGCCGGGCCCCGGGCCGCGCCCGCGCGATGGGTCCCCTCGGCGGCCTTCACCAGGCCCAGTTCCCCGGCGAGCGCCCACAGCGCCTGCTTCACGGAGCTGCGGCTGTCCAGTTCATGCACCCGCCCCGCGTCCACGACGGCCTGCAGTTCCTTGAAGTTGGCGGGTACGGCGGTGCGCGCGAGTGCCGTGCCGGTGATGCGCTGCACCAGCGCGGGCTGGATCTCGGTGTGCCGCGAGAGCCGGTTGACGACCACCGTCGTCTCCTCGGCCTTGCGGATCTGCAGCCGGTCCCACATCCGTACCGTGCGCTTGGCGGCGCGTACGGAGATCACGTCCGGGGTGGTGAGAAGCAGCGCGGTGTCGGCCATCTCCACCACGGCCGCGCCGGCGCCGCCGAGCTGGGCGCCGCAGTCCACCACGACCACCTCGTAGCGGGAGCGCAGGGCACTGACGATCTGCCGGGCGGCGCGGTCGCCGACCTCTTCGCCGCGTTCGCCCTCGGCGGGGGCGAGGAGCAGGACGAGCCCGGTGTCATGGCGGAAGACGGCGTCGGCGAGGACGCGGGGCGAGATGTCGGTGATCGCGGCGAGGTCGACCACGGACCGGCGGAACTGGATGTCCAGGTAGGAGGCGATGTCGCCGGTCTGGAGGTCCAGGTCGACCAGGGCGGTGGGCCGGCCGGAGGCCTGGGCGGCGAGGGCCAGCTGAATGGCCGCGAGCGTCGCTCCGGTGCCTCCCTTGGCGCCGCTGACCGTGACGACCGTGCCGCCGACGCCGCCGAACACATCGGCGGTGTGGCCGAGATGGCGCCGTACCCCGGTCGACCACTGGGCGACGGCCTGGACCCGGCTGGCGAGTTCCTCGTACGACAGCGGGAGCGCGACCAGGCCGCGGGCGCCGGAGTCCATGGCGGCGGCGAACAGGCCGGGGCTCGCGTCGGTGGTGACGAGGATGACGCCGACGGCGGGGAAGCGGAGCGCGACCTCGCGGATCAGCTCCAGGGCGGGGACGGGTCCGATGCGTTCATGGACGACGACCACTTCCGGAAGCTCGTCCACGGACTCGGCGGCGAGCCGGGCGAGGGTGTCGACGAGCTGGGTGGAGTCGCCGACGGGTGGCTGCGGTTCGGCGTCGGGGAGCTGGCTGAGGAGGGTGACGAGGGAGCGGACGGCGTCGGGGTCGGCGCCGGCCGGGAGGATCCTGGTGGGCATGCGGGCCGCCTCTCACTTGTCCGTAGCGAGTTCGTAGGTGCGGTCCTTGTCGGGGACGCTGGTCTCGCCGCCGGGGGCCACCAGCGCCAGCCGGACGCGCTGGGCGAAGGACTCGGCGTAGGTGAGGCGCTGGGCGTCGAGGGTGGACAGCGCGAAGGTGATGGGGACGGCCTCGGTGGGCTGCTGCTGGTTCTTGCCGCTGTCGGGGTCGAGGGCGGTGATCCGGCCGACGTCGAGGACCCGGGCGTCCGTGACGATGATCTTCGACTGGTCGGGGTCGGTGTCCTTCTTCCCGGCGAAGGTGGCATAGACGTTGACCCGGGACCCCGGAGTGATCTTGCCCGCCACGCCGGTCGCCGCGTCGATCATGATGGCGACCTCCTGCTGTCCGGGCTGGAGGGCGGGCTGGTCGACGACCATGTCGGTCTGCAGCAGGGACCCGGCGCGCAGCGTGGTGACGGCGATCTTGCCCTGGATCTGGCGGAGATCGGTGACCGCGTTGCCGGACAGCCACCGCCTGGGCATCCTGATCTTCTCGAACTGCCCGGTGTCCAGCGCGGTGTACGGCTTGACGTCGGACCTGACCTGGTACGCGGTGACCTCGGGCCCGACCTTGGAATTCACGCTGTGGACGACGGAGAGCACGCCGGCGAACGCGCCGAGAGCGCACAGGACCGACAGGATCAGCAGTATCACGCCGCGGCGCTGACGGGAGTTCATGAACCGTGCAACCTCATTGGGGGAATCGGTCGGGCGGGGTGCGGATCAGGTGCGGGCGGGTCAGGCGGGCGTGCGCTGTTCCAGGGCTCTGAGCGGAGCGGGTTCGTACACGGGTGGGGTGGCGGAGCAGAACACACATCTGTCACCGATGACGTCCAGGCCGCACCAGTGACAGCTGGTCTGCCGCACGGACGTGACCAGTTGGTACAGCACGGACAGGTCGGCGAGATAGCCGCAGAACTCGGTCATGCGGCCGGTCCCCCACCACACCGGGGACTCGGCGGGCAGCGGAACCTCGCGCAGCCCGTGCACGCTCCACTGCCCCGCGAGCCCGGCGACCCAGTCGCCCTGCGTCTGCCGGCCCCGGGCGACGAGCATCCAGGTGGTGAACTCGGGCCCCTTGAGCGTGACACCGGGCCCGATACGCTCCAGCTGCGGCTCGGGATGCGCGAGCACGGCGAACTGGCTGCCGGGCATCCAGGACTTGGCGTGCGCCTTCAGGCCGACCGGCACCCGGTCCAGCCGGGCCACGGAACCCAGTACGGCCCCGGCGTGGATGTAGTGGGTGAGCAGCCGGCCTGCGGAGGCGAGGACGCCCGGACTCAGATCGCAGGAGGCGAGCTGGCGCAGCTGCCGGGCGAGCACGGCGATGCCGAGGGGCGGCAGCTCGGGTCGGAAGACGGCGATGCGGTCGCTCTCCAGCAGTGCGCGCAGGGTGTGCAGCCGCCGTACGACGGGCTCCGGGGTGGCCCGGGAGCAGATGACCACCAGATATCCGTACTGCTCGGTCAGGGCGTGGAGTTCGGTGAGCGCGTGCTCCAGCGGCCGCTGGTCGAGGCCGCTCAGCACGACGGCCGGCACGGTCCGTTCGTCCTGCGCCGGCAGTGCCATGTCGGCACTGGTCACGGCAATCGCAGTTGGCACGCGCAGCTCCCCGCTCTTCCCACCCGCCGGCCCACCGGAGTGACTCCCGTGCGCCGGGACGACTTCACTGCGTGACTACGTGAGCACTGTATCCACGGCCGAATGGCCGGAGAACAGCGTTTGTGAAGCCCGCGTGGAACTCGCCGCACACAAGTCCCGCCAAATCCGGACAGGTTGAGCGGGCGCACGGAAACACATCTGGTCTGGACCTCTTGACAGCCGGATTGGTCTGGACCAACTTGTACGCCAACGGTGGCCACCGTCTCTCACCCCTCCCCGCGCAACTCGTGTCCCCCACCGGAGGCCCCAGTGGACCACGCACCAGGCATACCCAGACCCCGCGGACGGCGAATCACCCTGTGGTCCGCCGCCACCGCGCTCGCCCTCTCCGTCGCCGGCCTCACCGCGGCCGCCGGGCCGGCCGCCGCGGCGGACGTCAACAACGTCAGGAACGCGGGCTACGAGTCGGGGTTGGCCGACTGGACCTGTACAGCGGGCAGCGGCACGACCGTCACCTCCCCGGTCCACTCCGGCTCCACCGCGCTGAAGGCGACCCCGGCCGGCCAGGACGACGCCCAGTGCACCCAGCCGGTGGCGGTCCGGCCGGGCTCGACGTACACGCTGAGCGCGTGGGTGCAGGGCGGCTACTCCTACCTGGGCGTGACGGGCACGGGCACGACGGACGTCTCGGCCTGGACCCCCGACACCACGTCATGGAAGCAGCTGTCGACGACCTTCACCACCGGCGCGTCCACGACCTCCGTCACCGTCTACACCCACGGCTGGTACGGCCAGGCGGCCTACTACGCCGACGACGTCTCGGTCTACGGCCCGGACGGCGGAGGGGGCGGCGACCCGGCCCCCACGGTCCCGGCGGCACCCACGGCCCCGGCCGTCTCCGCCACGACCTCCTCCTCGGTCTCCCTCTCCTGGCCCGCGGTCCCGGGCGCGACGGGCTACAAGGTCTACCGTGACGGCACGAAGGTCTCGGCGGTGACGGGAACCTCGGCCACGGTGACCGGACTGACCGCCGCCACGTCGTACACCTTCCAGGTCACGGCGACGAACTCGGCGGGCGAGTCGGCGAAGTCGGCGTCGGTCATGGCCACGACGGCGGCCACCGACACGGGCGGCGGAACCGGCGGGCCGGTGCCCAAGCACGCGGTGACGGGCTACTGGCAGAACTTCAACAACGGCGCGACGGTCCAGAAGCTGTCGGACGTCCCGTCGTCGTACGACATCATCGCGGTGGCCTTCGCGGACGCCACGTCGACGCCGGGAGCGGTGACCTTCAACCTGGACTCCGCCGGCCTGAACGGCTACTCCGTCGACCAGTTCAAGGCGGACATCAAGGCCAAGCAGGCGGCCGGCAAGAAGGTCGTCGTCTCGATCGGCGGCCAGAACGGCACGGTGTCGGTCAACGACTCGGCCTCGGCGGCGAACTTCGCGAACTCCGTCTACTCGCTGATGCAGACGTACGGCTTCGACGGCGTCGACATCGACCTGGAGAACGGCCTGAACGCGCCCTACATGACACAGGCGCTGCGCTCCCTGTCGGCCAAGGCGGGCTCGTCCCTGGTCATCACGATGGCACCCCAGACGATCGACATGCAGTCGACGTCGAACTCCTACTTCCAGACGGCCCTGAACATCAAGGACATCCTCACGGTCGTCAACATGCAGTACTACAACAGCGGTTCCATGCTGGGCTGTGACGGCAAGGTCTACAGCCAGGGCTCGGTGGACTTCCTGACGGCCCTCGCCTGCATCCAGCTCCAGGGCGGCCTGGCCCCGTCCCAGGTGGGCCTCGGCCTGCCGGCCTCGACCAGCGCGGCGGGCAGCGGCTATGTGTCCCCTTCGGCGGTGGACAACGCCCTGGACTGCCTGACGGCCGGCACGAACTGCGGTTCCTTCAAGCCGTCCAAGACCTACCCCGACCTGCGGGGCGCGATGACCTGGGCCACGAACTGGGACGCGGCGGCGGGCAACGCGTGGTCGAATGCGGTGGGAGCGCATGTGCACGCACTGCCGTGACGCGTGACACGACCGCTCCCGTCGTACGGCGACGGGAGCGGTCGCACGGCCCGCTCGCCCGGAGTCAGGCGGTGTCCGGCTTGTCCTCCGGCTCCGGCTTGTCCTCGGCGTCCTCGAAGTACGCGTCGAGCACCGCGTCCAGCTGCTCGTCCCACTCCGCGAAGCGGGACCTGGCCGCCGCCTCGATCTCGATCGGGTACCAGCGGCGCTCAGGGGTGTGCACGGTGATCGTGTAGCGCTTGCCGAAGCGGGGGGACTCCGTCTCCACCGCCGCGATCTCGTCCCAGCGGAACTCGCAGGACTCCTCGTCCAGCCGGAGCCGGACGCCCTTGCGGTCGGCCACGACCTTCGCGCGACGGTCGGCGGCCTCGAAGACCGGGCCACCGTCGTCCGGACCGTCGCCGTCCGAGCCCTCGTCCACGGCCTCCGAGGCGTCCTCGGCCGCTCCGGCGGGCTCGTTCGCCTCGCCCGCCCCGGTCTTCTCGGGTTCCGCCGAGTCCTTCGGCCCGGTCGACTCCGCCGCGTCCCGTGGCTCCGACGCGCCGGGCTTCGTCGGGGACGGGGCCGTGAGTCCGGGGATGAACGCCGGGTCGAACCCGGCGCCCGTCACGGGCCCGGCCTTCGCCGGCTCGGCCTCGGACGGCTTGCTGCTCGCTCCTATGCGCTGCTCCACGTGCGGCAGTATGGACGACTTCCCTGTGCCGGAACCAGTCAGCCCGCTCATCCCCAGGTTCACTCACGTCACGTTCACACGAACACGCTCACCCCCGCCGCGACCGCGAAGCCCGCCACCGACAGCACCGATTCCAGGACCGTCCAGGTCCGCAGCGTGTCCCGCTCGCTGACGACTGCCCTCAGTCGAGTACCGCCAGGGCATCGATCTCGATCAGCAGCCCCTTGGGGAGACCGACGTAGACCGTGGTCCGGGCGGCGGGCGGCTGGGTGAGGCCCTGTTCCTCGAAGTACGCGTCGTACATCTCGTTCATCTCGGCGAAGTGGTCCACGTCCGTCAGATAGACGCGGATCATCATCGCGTCGTCCCAGCTCGCGCCGCCCTCTTCGAGGATCGCCTTGACATTGGCGAGGGTCTGGAGGGTCTGCTCGGCGAGGGTGGGACCGGCCGGCGTCGGGGGCTTGCCGTCCTCGGCGGGCAGGAAGCCGACCTGGCCGGCGACCTGGAGGATGTTGCCCTTGCGCACACCGTGGGAGAACGCGGCGGGCGGGGTGGTGTGGGTCTTCGGGGTGAGGGCGGTCTTTTCCGTCATTCGGGTTCCTATGCTGGCGTTCTTCCGGAGTACTCGCCGCTGATCGCGTCCGCGGTACGGCGGACCTGCGGGAGCAGGGTGAGGAGTTCCTCGGCGGTGACGACCACGTTCGGGGCGGACACCGACATCGCGGCGACCACCCGGCCGTCGGTGCCGCGGACGGGGGCGGCGACGCAGTTGATGGACTCCTCGTGGCCACCGAGGTCGGTCGCCCAGCCCTGTTCGCGCACCTGCTCCAACTCCCGCAGGAAAGCGGGGGCGTTGGGGGTCGAACGGGCCGTGTACAGGGGGTAGTCGAGCTTGTCCGCGAGGGCGTGGCGCTCGGCGTCGGGCAGGTCGGCGAGGAGGAGCTTGGCCACGGCGGCGACCGTGATGGCGACGGGCTTGCCGATCCTGGAGTACATGCGGACCGGGTAACGGCTCTCCACCTTGTCGATGTACAGGACCTCGCCCTCCTCGTACACGGCGAGGTGCACGGTGTGGCCGCAGGCCTCGTTCAGCCGCAGCAGGTGGGGGTGGGCGATCTCGCGGATGTCGAGGTTCTCCATCGCCTCCTGGGCGAGAGCGAAGAGCCGGGCGCCGAGGCGGTAGCGCTGGTCGGACTGGCGGTAGACCAGGCCGTGCTCGTGCAGGGTGCGCAGCAGCCGCAGGGCGGTGGATTTGTGCACGCCGAGGCGGTCGGCGACCTGCCCGAGGTCGGCTGGGCCCTCGGCGAGCAGCGGCAGGATGCTCAGGGCGCGGTCGACGGTCTGACTCATGGGGTGTTCGCCTCCTGTGTGGCCCGCTCGGCCTGCGTCCAGCCGGGGGCGAGTCGAAGTCTCCCCCATGCGGTGTCGTCCAG
Organism: Streptomyces alanosinicus; assembly: GCF_014650595.1. Taxonomy (GTDB): domain Bacteria; phylum Actinomycetota; class Actinomycetes; order Streptomycetales; family Streptomycetaceae; genus Streptomyces; species Streptomyces alanosinicus. The sequence continues at coordinate 74,737 of NZ_BMVG01000007.1, read as the reverse complement.
AGCGGTCAGCCGGTCGGCGTGGTCCCGTGCCGGGGGTGCGGCGAGGTCGCCGGGGGCGGTGAGGGCCGCGGCGGCGAAGAGGTGGCCGTGTCTCAGCCGGGCGCTCGGGGGCAGGCCGCGCAGGGTGGCGGAGAGGAAGCCCGCGGCGAAGGCGTCGCCCGCGCCGGTGGCGGCCACGACGTCGACGCGCAGGGCCGGCTCGGCGGTGGAGGGCCGGCCGGACGCGAACGCCGTCGCGCCCTTCGCCCCCTGCTTGACCACCAGCACCCCCGGCTCCGGCAGCGCCTGCCGGATCGCCCGCGGGCCGCCCGTGATCCCCCAGGCCTGCGCCGCCTCGTCCTCGCCCACGAAGACCAGGTCCGCCCGCCGCGCCAGGTCCAGCAGCAGCGCCGGGCCCTCGGCACCGCGCCACAGGCCCGGCCGGTGGTTCACGTCGAAGGACAGCAGGGGACGGCCGGGGCGCGGAGCCGTCAGTTCGCGCAGCAGTTCGCGGCACTCGGCCGACAGTGCCGCCGTGATGCCCGACAGATGCAGCACCCGGCCCGCCCGTACCGCCGCCAGGTCCACGTTCGCCACGCTCATCGCCGACGCCGCCGAGCCCGCCCGGTAGTACGCCACCTCGTGCGCGCCCGTGCCGCGGTCGGCGGCCGTACGGAAGTACACCCCCGTGGGCCGGTCCGGGTCGCGGCGCACCGACGCGACGTCGACGCCGTACCCGGCGATCCCCTCGACCAGGTGCTGGCCGAAGCCGTCCGCCCCCACCCGGCTCACCCAGCGCGCGCCGTGCCCGGCGGCGGCCAGCACACAGGCCACGTTGGACTCGGCACCGCCGATCGCGCGGTGGAAGGAGGGCACGTCCGCGAGGCGGCCCGGCCGGCCGGGCAGAAAGGTGACCATGGACTCGCCGAGCGCCACGACGTCGACGCGGTCGTGCGCAACGATCCCGGCGTAAGCAGCGTCGTTGATGATGACTCCTGACGGATACCCGGGCGACGGCTCCGTTGACCCGGTGTTCGCGAGATGCTAGACACCAGTTAGCACGATATGCAATGACTGTTGCACATACTGCAACAGTCGGGAGAGGGGCTCCATGCGCACCGAAGCGTTCGCCGGGCTGGCCGAGGAACGTGTCGACCACCGCTTCAAGGGCCTGCCGCCCGACGCCGACGGCCTCACCGTCGGCGAGCTGACCGCCCAGCGCCGCAACCTCTTCGCCGGGGCCGGCGGGTTCACCACCCCGGTCCTCGCCCTGTCCGCCGAGCGCCTCGAACACAATCTGGCCCTCATGGAGACGTACGCCGTCCGGCACGGCCTGGCCTTCGCCCCGCACGGCAAGACCTCCATGGCCCCTCAGCTCTTCCGGCGGCAGATCGAGCACGGCGCCTGGGGCATCACCCTGGCGCTCCCCCACCAGGTGCGCGTCGCGCGGGAGTTCGGGGTGCGGCGGGTCTTCCTCGCCAACGAGCTCGTCGACGCCTCCGCCCTGCGCTGGATCGCGGGCGAGCTGGCAGCCGACCCCGGCTTCCGGTTCGTCTGCTACGCCGACTCGGTCCGTGGCGTCGAGCTGATGGACGCGGCTCTGCGGGGGGCGAAGCGCCCGCTGGACGTCGTCATCGAGCTGGGCGCGGGCGAGGGGGCCCGTACCGGGGTGCGCACGGAGGCCGACGCCCGTGCCGTGGCCGACGCGGTGGCCCGGACGCGGACGCTGCGGCTCGTGGGGGTGGCGGGCTACGAGGCCCAGGTGCCCGGCGCCGACCCGGCCCTGGTGCGCGCGTGGCTGGAGCGACTGGTCGCGCTCGCCGTGGAGTTCGACAAGGCCGGGCGGTTCGCCGGGGCGGACGAGATCGTGGTGAGCGCCGGCGGCAGCGAGTGGTTCGACGCGGTCGCCGATGTCTTCGCCGAGATCCCCGGCCTCTCGCTGCCCGTCCTGAAGCTGCTGCGCTCCGGCGCCTACGTCTCGCACGACGACGTGCACTACAGCAGGCTGACGCCGTTCAACCGGGTGCCCGAGGAGGGCTCCCTGGAGCCCGCGTTCCGGCTGTGGGCCCAGGTCGTCTCGCGGCCCTCGCCCGACCAGGCGTTCCTCAACGCCGGCAAGCGGGACGCGGCCTACGACCTCGACCTTCCGGTGGTGCACGTGGTGCGCCGGGACGGCACGGAGCGCCCGGCGACCGGAATCGAGGTGAGCGCCCTGTCCGACCAGCACCTGTGGCTGCGCACCGAGCCCGGCGCGGACATCGAGGTGGGCGATTGGATCGGCCTCGGTCTCTCCCACCCGTGCACGTCCTTCGACAAGTGGCAGCTGATCCCGGTGGCCGAGGCGGACGGCACGGTCGTCGACTACATCCGTACGTTCTTCTAGGAGGCGGGGCATGGAGGACCTGGTCGTCCGGGACGCCGACGTCGTCGACGGCAGCGGCGCGCCGTCGTACCGCGCCGATGTGGTGATCGACGGCGGGCGGATCGTCTCGATCGTCAAGGAGGCCGCCGCGTCCGGCTGCGGGCGGCCGTGCGCCATGCGCGAGTTGGACGCCGAAGGCCTCGTCCTCTCCCCCGGCTTCATCGACATGCACGCCCACTCCGACCTGGAGCTGCTGCGCGACCCCGACCACAGCGCCAAGGCCGCGCAGGGGGTGACGCTGGAGGTCCTCGGCCAGGACGGGCTGTCGTACGCGCCGGTGGACGACCGTACGCTGGAGCAGGTGCGCCGGGCGATCACCGGGTGGAACGGGTACGGCGACGACATCGACCTCGACTGGCGGTCGGTCGGCGAGTACCTGGACCGGCTGGACGAGGGCATCGCCGTCAACGCGGCCTATCTCGTCCCGCAGGGCACGGTCCGCGCGCTCGTCGTCGGCTGGGAGGACCGCGCGGCGACCCCCGAAGAGCTGGACCGGATGCGGCGGCTGGTGGCGGAGGGGATGGCGCAGGGCGCGGTCGGGCTGTCCTCCGGACTCACCTACACACCCGGCATGTACGCCCCGGACGCCGAACTGACCGAGCTGTGCCGGGTGGTGGCGTCGTACGGCGGCTACTACTGCCCGCACCACCGCTCCTACGGCGCCGGCGCGCTCGAGGCCTACGCCGAGATGGTGGACCTGGCCCGGGAGGCCGGCTGTCCGCTGCATCTGGCCCACGCGACGATGAACTTCGGCGTGAACGAGGGCCGGGCACCCGAGCTGCTCGCCCTGCTGGACCGGGCCCTGGACGCCGGCGCGGACATCACGCTCGACACCTATCCCTACACCCCCGGCTGCACCACCCTGGCCGCGCTGCTGCCGAGCTGGGCGAGCGAGGGCGGCCCGCGGGAGATCCTGGCCCGGCTCACCGACCCGGCGACGGCTGGCCGGATCCGGCACGACCTGGAGGTGACCGGCTCGGACGGCTGCCACGGCGTGCCCGTGGAGTGGGAGAAGGTCGAGATCTCGGGTGTCACCGGCCCCGCGCCCGCGGACCTCGTGGGCCGCACCGTGCGGGAGGCGGCGGACCGGCGCGGCGAGGACCCCTGGGAGACCGCCCGCCGGCTGCTGGTCGAGGACCGGCTCGGTACGACGGTCCTGCAGCACGTCGGCCATGAGGACAACGTCCGCACGATCATGCGGCACCGCACCCACACCGGCGGCTCCGACGGAATCCTCCGGGGCGACAAGCCGCACCCGCGCGCCTACGGCACCTTCCCGCGCTATCTCGGCCACTACGTACGGGAGTTGGGCGTGCTCTCGCTGGAGGAGTGCGTCGCCCATCTCACCGCCCGGCCCGCGGCCCGGCTGCGTCTGCCGGACCGCGGGCTGGTGCGCGAGGGACACCGGGCCGACCTGGTGCTGTTCGACCCGGAGACGGTGGCGTCCGGCGCGACCTTCGCGGCGCCCCGCACGCCGCCCACGGGGATCCCGTACGTCCTGGTCGACGGGCGGTTCGTCATCGAGGACGGGAGGCGGACGGATGTGCTCGCGGGCCGGTCGGTGCGCCGTACGCCGGTGTGAGGGCCGTTACGGCTTCGGCAGGACGCAGCCGGACGCGTCGAGGTTCAGCTTGTTGCCCGTGGTGAAGCAGGCCGGGATCTGGTAGGTCTCCTCGGCGTAGTTGATGCCCTGGTGGATGGTGACGTTGCCGTTCTCGTCCACCTCGCAGGGGTTGTTCTCGGTGCAGCGCTCGCCGTCCTCGTTGCCGGTGTTGTTGACGGCGACGACCTTGCCGGTGGCGGTGTCGATCACCGGGGAGCCGGAGGTGCCGCCGATGGTGTTGCAGGACGAGGTGTAGCGGAGGGAGTCCTTCCAGGTCCAGTCACCCTCCTTCAGCCGGTACACGAAGCCGTCGACGTTGCAGCTGTAGGTCCGCTTCCAGTAGCCGGAGACGACCTTGATGGCGGTGCCGGCGGTCGGGTGGGCGTCGTTCACGGTCAGCGGGCTGATCCCGTACGCGCTCTTGATCTTCGCGTAGGTGGTGGTCAGCCGGTAGATCGTGACGTCCGTGTCCGTCATGGTCGAGTACACGACCTGGTCGGCGCGCAGGGTGGCCACCTTGCCGCCGGCGGAGTTGAGCAGGCCGAAGGTGCGGCTGGAGGACTGGCCGGTGATGACCTGTCCGGGCTCCGGGAAGCCGGTCTCCAGGCAGTGGCCGTTGGTCAGCACGAGCGCCGGGTCGCTGTCGGCCGAGTTGGGGAAGCGGATGACGGAACCGGAGCAGTTGCTGAGCGCGACGGTGCCGGCGAAGTCGACGGTCGCCTTGGGCTTGGCGACGCTGTGCGGCGCGGCGACCGCGGGAGTCGCGCCCAGCCCGGCTATGGCCAGGGAGGAGAGCGCGGCAAGGAGAGGCTTGTTCATGTGGGGGTCCCCTCTGACGACTTGGGCGACCGGAGTCTTCCGGCCGCCCGTTCGTTTTGTCATGCGCATTGTCGACGCATATAAGGGGTGTGAACAAGAAGCCGGCTCAGGCCATAGGGGTTTCCCTGTACGCCCCGGGCCGGATGACCCGCCCTTGCTCCCGCCGCGCTCACCCCCCTTGTTCACTTCCCCCCGGGCTTGGTGACGACGGCGCCGAAGAGGGCGAAGCCCTTGACGACGACGCGCGGGACACCCGGCCGGCCGACCTTGCGGGCACCGCGCCTGCCGAGCGCACCGAACAGGGCAAGGCCTCGGACCTCGACGTCGATGTCGTCCGGCACGACGATCCCGGTGGCACCCCACAGGGCGACGGCCCGGACCACGGTCTCCTGGGCGGCGAACCGGGCCTCGGTCAGATCGATCCGGCCGCCGCCCCACATCGACCAGGCGGTGAACCTGGGCGGCACGACCCACTCGCCGGACCGCCGGAACCCGCCGAACAGACCCAGTGCGAAACGGGACGCGGGCGTCTCGTCCACCACCAGGCAGTCCCTGGGCCCGGGTTCGGGCAGTCCGCGCGCGGCGACCGCCAGCTCGCCGAGCGTGCGGGCACCGTGGACCTGGCCGAGCCGGCCGTCCAACTCGCTCAGCGGCAGCCGGCCGTCGGCCGCGGCGAGCCGTACTCGTTCGACGACGCGCTCCCGGTCCTCGTCGGAGGCGAGCAAGCCGGAGGGGGGTTCCGGCTCATCGGCGGACGACGGTCGAAAGTGCTCAGTCATGCGGCAACTCTCACCCGCCGGGCATGCGGCCACCGCGCACCGGCCGGCCAAGTGGCCTGGAATGGCCCACGGTTGGCGCGAAGAAGCCGTTCGTCGATCAGTGGCGGTGGCGTCCAGGGCCGTGGCCGTGTCGCCATGCGCCCGGGGACCCGGAGGCGGAGGGCGTGGGGCTCGCCGTCGTGGCGGTGGGCGCGGGCGGGCGGGATGTCGTGGGGGGCGCGGTAGCCGGGGCAGCGGTCGGGCCGGCGGTCGACTGCGGCGGGGACACCGGGGCAACGGGGCGGGCCGGCGCGGTCGGCCGGGATGTGCCGCCGGCCGTCGAGGAGGCCGGGGAGCCGGTGTCCGTGCGGGGGCTCTCGCCGGCCGAGTCGCCGACCGTGGCGCGTCCGCCGCCGGCCGGCCGGGAGCGGTCCGGGGCGGCGGCGTCCGAGCCGCTCGCCATGGCCGCGATCACCGCCACCGCACCGGCCACCCCGAGCGCCCCGGCGACGGCGGTCACCCGCCGGCGGCCGCCGGTGCGCCGGCCGGCACGCCGCCGCGCGGCCCGCCCCTCATCCGGCCGGGACGGCCCCGCCTGCTCGGACAGCAGCGCCGGCCCGGTCGGTTCGGCCGACTCGGTCGGTCCGGTCGGTCCGGTCGGTCCGGTCGGTCCGGTCAGTGGGGGCAGTGGGTGCAGCTCGCGGGTGTCGTCGTAGGCGTTCTGCCAGCCGTGGGCGGTGGCGGGGTCGGTGTACCGCTCGTACACCGGGGCCGGGGTCCGGGGAAGGTACACGTTCGGCGGTACCGCGAACGACGGCCGGGCCTGCGGCTCGGCCCGCCGCTCCCGGGGCGCATCGCCCGGCTCCCGCGCGCCGCGCGTCCCTGCCTCGTACTCCGGTTCCGTGGACATGACGGCGGATTCTAGGGACGCAAGTGGCTCCTGAGACAGTCTTCGGCGATATCCGGGCAAACCTCTGCGTCTCACGTGGCGGAAAACACGACCCGGGGAGCGATACCGGGCCGTAAGCTCACGGATATGCAGGTGATCCAGTCGACCAAGCTCGCCAACGTCTGTTACGAGATCCGGGGCCCGGTGCTCGAGGAGGCGATGCGGCTGGAGGCGGCCGGCCACCGCATCCTCAAGCTCAACACCGGCAACCCGGCGGCGTTCGGCTTCGAGTGCCCCCCGGAGATCCTGGAGGACGTCCTCCGCAACGTCTCCACCGCCCACGGCTACGGCGACGCCAAGGGCCTGCTGGCCGCCCGCCGCGCGGTCGTCATGCACAACCAGACCCTCGGCATCGAGACGGACGTCGAGCACGTCTTCATCGGCAACGGCGTCTCCGAGCTGATCGTGATGGCGATGCAGGGCCTCCTCGACGACGGCGACGAGGTGCTCGTACCGGCGCCGGACTACCCGCTGTGGACGGCGGCCGTCTCCCTCGCCGGCGGCACGGCCGTGCACTACCGCTGCGACGAACAGTCCGACTGGATGCCCGACCTCGCCGACGTCGAGCGCCGGATCACCGACCGGACCAAGGCCCTCGTCATCATCAACCCGAACAACCCCACGGGTGCGGTGTACGACGAGGCGATGCTCAGGGGCCTGACCGACATCGCCCGCCGGCACAACCTGCTGGTCTGCTCCGACGAGATCTACGACAAGATCCTCTACGACGACGCCACGCACACCCCGACCGCGAAGATCGCCCCGGATCTGCTCACCCTCACCTTCAACGGCATGTCGAAGGCGTACCGGGTGGCCGGGTACCGGGTGGGCTGGATGTCCATCTCCGGACCGCGCGCGCACGCCGCCTCCTACATCGAGGGTCTGACGATCCTCGCGAACATGCGCCTGTGCGCCAACATGCCGGGGCAGCACGGTGTGGTCGCCGCGCTCAGCGGACGCCAGTCGATCAACGACCTGGTGCTGCCGGGCGGTCGGCTGAAGGAGCAGCTGGAGACCGCGCACGAGCTGCTGACGCAGATCCCGGGCGTGTCCTGCGTACGGCCCAAGGGCGCGCTGTATCTCTTCCCGCGCCTCGACCCCAAGGTCTTCAAGATCAAGGACGACCGGCAGATGGTCCTGGACCTGCTGCGCCAGGAGAAGATCATGGTCGTCCAGGGCACGGGCTTCAACTGGCCCGAGCCGGACCACTTCCGCGTGGTGACCCTGCCGACCGTCGGTGATCTCCGGGACGCGATCACCCGGATCGGGAACTTCCTGGACGGATACAGCCAGCCGTAGTCGACGGGCTTCATTCCGTGACCAGGCTCAACTTTAGACGAAATCTAAGCTAGGATGGCTTCCTGTCAGCGCACAGGAGGCCATCCCCCATGTACGAACCGATCCGCACCAAGTCGGTCCACAGCACGATGGCCGGCACCACCTCCGACTTCCCCCACCGCTCACGCGAGGAGGAGCTGGACATCCAGCTCGCGGGGCACCTCGCCGCGTTGCTGGCGGTGACGGACGAGCTGCGTGGGCTGACTCCGTCCGCCGAGCTGGACCACGCCGCGGAACGCCTGGCCCGCGAGGTCGGCAGGCTCCGGGGCGGCCACGCGCCGACGCGTGCGGCATCGGCCGCGGCCGGTGATCCGGGGGCACTGCACCAGCGGGCACACACCCTCGCCGGCCGGGCCCTCGTCGTCGCGGCGTCGCGCGCGGACACCGCGGCCGCGATCCTCTCCGCCGAGCGGATGGACGCGCACAGCGCCGCACTGGCCGACCCGCAGGAACTCAGCGCCGCCCACTGACCCCGTCCCGGGTCCACCCAGGGTGCGTCCCGTCGTGGGGGCGTTGCAGTGCCGGGGCCGGTATGTCACCCACCGTTCACTCCCGGACACAGGGAATGTCGGGTTCCGGGAGCACAGTCCCCGGCGTGAGACGTATCGCTGGAATCGTCCTCGCCGTGCTGCTGATCGGTGGCGTGGTGGCCGCTGTCGTCGCTGGGCGGCACGGGGAGGACAAGGGCACGGCAACGAAGACCGTGCGTGGAGTGATCGGGTCGGAGAAGGCGGACTTCTTCGCCGATCCCGATGTGGTGAAGGCCCTCGCCGCCAAGGGCTACACCGTGAAGGTCGAGTCCTCCGGGTCCTGGGCCATGGACGGACTGGATCTCAAGGGCTACGACTTCGCCTTCCCCGGAAGCCAGGCGCCCGCCGACCAACTGGCCGCCAAATACCACGCGCAGGAGCCGCTGCCCCGGCCCTTCTACTCACCGCTGGTCGTCGTGGCCCACCGCAGCGCCGCCGACGTGCTCGCGGCCAACGGGCTGGCCGTGCTGGACGGGCAGCACCGCGGCACACTGAAGACGGGCGCCTATCTGGACGCCGTCCGGGCCGACCGGACCTGGCAGCAGCTCAAGGGGGCCACCGCGCACGGGGAGTTGACGGGCACGCTCTACATCACGAGCACCGACCCCGAGACCTCCAACTCCGGTGCCCTGTATCTCGCCGACGCCTCCTACGTCGCCAACGGCGGCAAGGTGGTCGCGAGCACGGCCGACGTCGGCCGCACCGCGCCCCTGCTGCGCAAGCTGGTCAGCGTCCAGGGTGCCCAGCAGTCCAGCAGCGACTCGGTGTTCCGGGACTTCGTCAGCGGCGCCGGGAACCCGCTGGTGCTGATGTACGAGTCCCAGATCGCCTCGCTGCTCATCCAGCAGCACACCGCGAACGACCTCGTGGTGCTCTACCCGGACACCACGGTCAACAGCGACCACACCGTCGTACCGCTCGACGCGAACGGCCGTGCGCTCGGCGAACTCCTCGGCACCGACCCGGCCCTGCGCAAGCTGGCCGTCCGGCACGGATTCAGGCCGCAGGGCGACGCCGCCGAGTTCGTCTCGGCTGCCGTCGGCGTGTCCGGCTATCTCAACCAGAACCTCACCGGCGTCCGGCAGGCGCCCGTGCCCACCTCCCAGGTGCTGCACGAGATGACCCGCCGGGCGCGCGGATGACCCGGGGGGCGAGTGACGTGACAGGCAACGAGGGTGAGTTCAGCCTTTCGCCGCCCGAGCCGGTGCGCGCCGTGCCCCGGGACAAGGCCGGTGGGCTCGTACCCGTCGAGGACACGGTGCGGGAGGAGATGGCGAGGAAGGCCGGTGCCTATGTCGCCTCGCTCGCCGCGCTCGACGCCCGCTCGCCCGAGTTCACGGGCAAGGTCGGCGAGATCGCCGGGCTCGGCGCGGGTGAGCTGCGGACCGCCGCCGCACAGTCCAACCGGATGCTGGAGCGGACCCTGCGCAGCCTGCCCGACAAGGGCGGGGACGCGACGGCGAAGGTCGCCGGCTCGCTGGTGGAGCTACGCCGGGTCGTGGCGGATCTGGACCCGCGTGAGCTGCCCGGGAGCCGGAGCCGGAAGTTCCTGTCCCGGCTGCCCGGCGGCACCCGGCTGCGCGACCACGTCGCCGGGTTCGCCTCCGCGCAGGGCACGCTGAACCAGATCGTGGGCACCCTGCGCGGCGGCCAGGACGAACTGCGCCGGGACAACGCCGCGTTGCAGACCGAGCGGGTCCGGCTGTGGGAGACCATGGGCAAGCTCCAGGAGTACGTCGTCCTCACCGAGGCGCTGGACGCGGCCGTCGAGGAGCACATCGCCGGGTCCCGCGACCCCGAGCAGGCCGACGCGCTGCGCGCCGACGTGCTCTTCCCGATCCGGCAGAAGCACCAGGACCTGCTCACCCAGCTCGCGGTGTGCGCGCAGGGCTACCTCGCCATGGACGTCGTACGCCGCAACAACAACGAGCTGATCAAGGGCGTCGACCGGGCCGCCACGACCACCGTGTCCGCGCTGCGCATCGCCGTGATCCTGGCCTCCGCGCTGGACAAGCAGAAGAAGGTCGTCGAGCAGGTCGACGCCCTGCGCCGGACGACCGAGGGCCTCGTCCGGGGCAACGCCGAGATGCTCTCCTCGCAGGCCGAGGACGTCCAGCGCATCGCCGCCGACCCGGCCGTCGGCGCGGAGACGCTGCGCGGCGCGTTCCAGCAGATCTACCGCACCCTCGACGCCATCGACAGCTACAAGGTGCAGGCGACCGAGGTGATGGCCTCGACGGTGGCCTCGCTGACCGACGAACTGCACCACGCCACCGCCTACTTGGAACGCAGCAGGTCCCAGGGCGCCTTGGAGGGCCCGCTCGCATGAGACGACGACGATCCGCCCGCGCCCTGCTCGCCGCGGCGGCGGCGACGGCCGCGACAGCCGCCCTGCTGAGCGGCTGCACCTCCGACGACCACAAGAAGGACGACCCCACGGCCCCGAAGCCCGGCACCCTGCGTGTGCTCGCCTCCAGCGAACTCAGCGACATGACCGCCGTCTTCGACCGCGTCCGCAAGGACACCGGCATCACGATCCGGCCCACCTACATGGGCACCCTGGACGCCGTGGACCTGCTGGCCAGGGGCAAGGCCGACGGGGCGTACGACGCGCTGTGGCTGTCCTCGGACGACTATCTGCGGCTGCGGCCCGACGCGGCGAAGAAGGTGGTGTCCGAGACCCCGGTGATGTCCAGCCCGGTCGCCATCGGCGTCAGACCGGCCACGGTCAAGGCCCTCGGCTGGAAGCCGGAGCAGGTCACCTGGGGCCAGATCGAACAGGCCGTACAGGACGGCAGGCTGACCTACGGCATGACCGACCCGGCCCGTTCCAACTCCGGCTTCTCCACGCTGATCTCGGTGGCCTCGGCCCTCTCCGGCGCCCAGTCCGCGCTCACCGACGCCGATGTCGCCAAGGCCACGCCACGGCTGAAGGAGTTCTTCAAGGGCCAGAAGCTGACCTCGGGATCCTCGGGCTGGCTGGCCACCGCCTACAAGCGGCGCGGCACCGTCGACGCGCTGCTCAACTACGAGTCCGTGCTCAAGGGCGTCCCGGGCCTCACCGTGATCCGCCCCGGCGACGGCGTCGTCACCGCCGACTACCCGCTCTCCTCGCTCGCCTCGACGAGCGCCGGCACCCGCGAGGACGTCCGCAGGGTGACCGAGGACCTGCGCACCGACGCCGTCCAGAAGCTCATCACCGACACCACCCACCGCCGCCCGGTCGTCGCCTCGGTGCCGCCCGCCGCCGGCCTCGACACCGGCCGGCGCCGCGAACTGCCCTTCCCCGGCAGCCGCTCGGTCGCCGACGGCCTCCTCAGCTCCTACGAGAACGAGCTGCGCCGCCCCTCCCGCACGGTGTACGTCCTCGACACCTCCGGCTCGATGGCGGGCGAGCGGCTGACGGCGCTGAAGACGGCGCTGACCGGTCTCACCGGCGACTTCCGGGACCGCGAGGAGGTGACACTGATGCCGTTCGGCTCGACCGTGAAGAGCGTGCGCACCCATGTCGTCGACCCCAAGGACCCGAAGGCCGGCCTGGCCGCCATCCGCCAGGACACCGACGGCCTCACCGCCGACGGCGGCACCGCGATCTACACCTCGCTGGAGAAGGCGTACGACCATCTCGGCGGCGGCAAGGACACGTTCACCTCGATCGTGCTGATGACCGACGGTGAGAACACGGCCGGCGTCGACGCGGGTGACTTCGACGGCTTCTACCGCTCCCTGACCGGCATCCGGCGGGACACCCCCGTCTTCCCGATCCTCTTCGGCGACTCCTCCCGCACGGAGCTGCAGCACATCGCCGACCTGACCGGCGGCCGTCTCTTCGACGCCCAGCAGGGCTCGCTGGACGGCGCCTTCGAGGAGATCCGTGGCTACCAGTAGAGTCCTCGGCTATCTGGAGTCGCCGAAGAACCTCACCGGCGGCACCCTGGGGGTCGTCGGGCTGGTGCTGACGTTCACCGGGGTCGCGGGACCGTACTGGCCGGTGGTGGTCGCGGGCCTGTACGGCGCGGGCGCGCTGGTCGCCCCGCCACAGCGGCCGGCCCTGCCCGACTTCCCGAGCCCGTCGGCCCAGCTGGACGCCATCCGGGCCGACTTCGAGAAGCTGCGGGCCTATCTCGCGGACGTCGAACTGCCCGCCACGGCCGGCGACTGGCTCGCCGAGCTCACCGAGCTGCTGACCGCGCTGCTGGAGCCGGGCTGGGTCGCCGAGGCCCTCGCCCAGGACCCCGACGGCGTGCACACGGTGTCCCGCGCGGTACGGCAGGACATCCCGGAGGCCGTCGACGCGTATGTCCGCACCCGCTGGTGGACCCGGATGACCGCGGGCGCACAGTCCCCGGAACGCCATCTGGACCGCCAGCTGGCCCTGCTCCGCGAGGAGGCCGAACACCTGGTCACGGACTTTCGGGACAAGGAGGCCCGGCGGCAGGAGTCGCACACCCGCTATCTGGAGGAGCGCAACAACTGAAAGGACGGGGCCCCGCACGCCGTTGTGCGGGACCCCGTGGGCCGATCCACGGCCGGCCGGGACGATCGCTGGTCAGGGCACGACGGCCGGCCGTGGAGTCTCTGTGCCGGGACTAACCCAGGCGCTTCACCAGCGCCTCGTACTGGTCCCACAGCTCCTTCGGGGTGTGGTCGCCGAAGGTGTTCAGGTGGTCGGGGACGAGCGCGGCCTCCTCGCGCCAGACCTCCTTGTCGACCGAGAGCAGGAAGTCCAGGTCGGAGTCGGCCAGTTCGAGGCCGTTCGTGTCGAGCGCCTCGCGCGTCGGCAGCACACCGATCGGGGTCTCGACGCCCTCGGCCCTGCCGTCCAGGCGCTCCACGATCCACTTCAGGACACGGGAGTTCTCGCCGAAGCCCGGCCAGACGAACTTGCCCTGGTCGTTCTTGCGGAACCAGTTGACGTAGTAGATCTTCGGCAGCTTGGACTGGTCCTTGCCCTTGGCGACATCGACCCAGTGGCCCATGTAGTCGCCCATGTTGTAGCCGCAGAACGGCAGCATCGCGAAGGGGTCGCGGCGCAGCTCGCCGACCTTGCCCTCGGCGGCGGCGGTCTTCTCGGAGGCCACGTTGGCACCGAGGAAGACGCCGTGGTTCCAGTCGAAGGACTCCGTCACCAGCGGCACCGCGGTGGCGCGGCGGCCGCCGAAGAGGATCGCCGAGATCGGCACGCCCTTGGGGTCCTCCCACTCCGGCGCGATGATCGGGCACTGGGCGGCCGGGACGGTGAAGCGGGCGTTGGGGTGGGCGGCCGGCGTCTCGGAGGCGGGCGTCCAGGCGTTGCCCTTCCAGTCGGTCAGGCGGGCCGGCAGCTCCTCGGTCATGCCCTCCCACCACACGTCGCCGTCGTCGGTGAGCGCGACGTTCGTGAAGACGGCGTTGCCCCACAGCGTCTTCATCGCGTTGGCGTTGGTGTGCTCGCCGGTGCCGGGCGCGACACCGAAGAAGCCGGCCTCGGGGTTGATCGCGTACAGCCGGCCGTCCTCGCCGAACCGCATCCAGGCGATGTCGTCGCCGATGGTCTCCACGGTCCAGCCGGAGACCGTGGGCTCCAGCATGGCGAGGTTGGTCTTGCCGCAGGCGCTCGGGAAGGCGGCGGCGACGTACTTCGACTCGCCCTGCGGCGGGGTGAGCTTGAGGATCAGCATGTGCTCGGCGAGCCAGCCCTCGTCACGCGCCATGACGGAGGCGATACGCAGCGCGTAGCACTTCTTGCCGAGCAGGGCGTTGCCGCCGTAGCCGGAGCCGTAGGACCAGATCTCGCGCGACTCGGGGAAGTGCGAGATGTACTTGGTGGAGTTGCACGGCCACGGAACGTCCTGCCGGCCCTCTTCCAGCGGGGCGCCGAGTGAGTGGACGGCCTTGACGAAGAAGCCCTCGTCGCCGAGTTCGTCCAGGACGGCCTGGCCCATGCGCGTCATCGTGCGCATGGAGACGGCGACGTAGGCGGAGTCGGTGATCTCCACGCCGATCGCGGACAGCGGGGAGCCGAGCGGGCCCATGCAGAACGGGACGACGTACATGGTGCGGCCCCGCATGGAGCCGCGGAACAGGCCCTTCTCGCCGCTGAAGATCTCCCGCATCTCGGCGGGGGCCTTCCAGTGGTTGGTCGGGCCCGCGTCCTCCTCCTTCTCGGAGCAGATGAAGGTCCGGTCCTCGACACGCGCGACATCGGTCGGGTCGGAGGCGGCGTAGTAGGAGTGGGGGCGCTTGATCGGGTCGAGCTTCTTGAAGGTGCCCTTGGCCACCAGCTCTTCGGCAAGCCGGTCGTACTCGGCCTCGGAGCCGTCGCACCAGACCACACTGTCCGGCTGGGTCAGTTCGGCGATCTCGTTGACCCACGAGACCAGTTCCTGGTGGTTGGTGGGGGCGGGAGCCGCGATGTCGCGCGCCACGATTGCTCCTAAGTGAGGGATTTTGCCCTGGTGAGGGATTTTTCCTGGGGCCCCGTGGGGGCTGCGACCCGGATGCTTCGCAGTCACTGCGACTGTGGGCGCTCATCCGGTGCCGACCGCACTCATTTGATCATCCGTCGAGAGTGCCCATCTGTCCAGGGGGTGTCACAGGTGAGCGGCGTGAGGAAGGCCACGGTTTTCGCATCTCCCCTGCATATCTCCGTGTTCCTTTACGTGCACGTTGAGTTCGCCTGGAAGACTTTTTGAACACCACGACCCCGCCGCCCGTGAGACGATGGCCACTGCGCGACAATCCGTCGGCGAGACTGATCCGTAACTTACGGTTCCGTAGGTACGATGCGGCTCATGACTGCGTCCGCCCCCGACGCGCCCATGGATTCGCCGGCCGCCGGCCGCGGTCCTGGCGCGCCTTCCTTGCCGCATCCGGTCAAGCCCAGACTCCGCGGCTGGCTGCACCTCGGCATGTTCCCGGCCGTGCTCATCGCGGGCCTCGTGCTCACCGCCCTCGCCGACTCCACCAGAGGCCGTATCGCCTGCGGGATCTACGTCCTGACGGCCTGCCTGCTCTTCGGCGTCAGCGCGCTGTACCACCGGGGCAACTGGAGCCCCCGGATGGACGGCGTCCTGCGCCGTCTGGATCACGCCAACATCTTCCTGATCATCGCCGGCACCTACACCCCGCTGACCATGCTGCTCCTGCCCAGCGCCAAGGGGCAGTGGCTGCTGTGGGGCATCTGGGCCGCCGCGGCGGCCGGCATCGTCTTCCGTGTCTTCTGGGTCGGCGCCCCGCGCTGGCTCTACACGCCCTGCTACATAGCGATGGGCTGGGCGGCCGTCTTCTTCCTGCCCGACTTCCTGCGCACCGGCGGCATAGCGGTCCTGGTCCTGGTGGTCGTCGGCGGCCTGCTCTACAGCGCCGGCGGCGTGATCTACGGCATCAAACGCCCGAACCCGTCACCGCGCTGGTTCGGCTTCCACGAGGTCTTCCACTCCCTCACGCTCGCCGCGTTCATCGTCCACTACGTCGGCATCTCGCTGGTGGCCTACCAGCACGCGTAACCCTCCCCCTCCCCTCACGGCCACGGCTCACCAGCCGTGGCCGTTTTCGTATGCCCGTCTCAGGCATTATGACACTCACCACTGATTGGCATCCACTACTGGTTGACAGTCACGTGATTTTGAGAGTTACCTTCACTTCATGGCTACTGTCACTCACGCCGACGACACTCGGCGCGACCCCCGCCGCTGGTGGGCCCTCGGGGCCCTGGTCGCGAGCATGCTGGTGCTCGCCTTCGACTCGACGATCCTCAATGTGGCCCTGCCGACCATGGCCGGGCAGCTCGGCGCCACGACCGGGCAGCAGCAGTCGATGGCGGACGCGTACATCGTGGTCTTCGCCGCGCTGATGCTCCCGGCGGGCCTGCTCGGCGACCGGTTCGGCCGGCGCCGGATGCTCATCGCCGGACTCGCCGTCTTCCTGGGCGGCTCCGTGCTGGGCTCGCTGGCCGGTGATGTGAACGCCGTCGTCGCCGCCCGCGCGGTCATGGGCGTCGGCGCCGCGCTGATCATGCCGCTGTCGCTGTCCGTGCTGCCCGCGATGTTCGGCCCGGACGAGCGCGGCAGGGCCATCAGCCTGATCACCGCCGCCTCCGCGCTCGGCATGCCCCTCGGCCCGCTGGTCGGCGGCTTTCTGCTGAACCACTTCTGGTGGGGCTCGGTCTTCCTGATCAACATCCCGATGGCCGCCCTGGGCACGGCCGCCTGTCTCTTCCTGCTGCCGGAGACCCGGGACCCGGCCACCCCGAAGGTCGACGCCGTCTCCACCGCACTCACCGCGGCCGGCCTGGGCACCCTCATCTACGCGATCATCAAGGCCCCGGACCGCGGCTGGGGCGACGGCCTGGAACTGGCGATGTTCGCGGCGGCGGCTCTTCTGCTCGGCTCCCTGGTGCTGCGCGAACGCCGGATGACCCGCCCCATGCTGGACATGGGCCTGCTCACCCACCGCGGCTTCCTGCTCAACACGGTCGCCGCGACGCTGGTGATGTTCGTGCTGTCCGGCCTGATGTTCGCCGTGCCGACGTATCTCCAGGCGGTCCTCGGCCACGACGCCTTCGGCACCGGTCTGCGACTGCTGCCCATGATGGCCGGGCTGATGATCGCCGCGAAGCTCGGCCATCCGCTCACCGCCCGCTTCGGAGCGCGCGCCGTGGTCAGCGCCGGTCTGGTCGTGCTCGCCTTCGCCGCCCTGCTGGGCAGCCGTACGACCGTGCACGACGGCTATGGATTCACCGCGCTGTGGCTGTCGGTCACGGGCCTGGGCTTCGGCTGCGCGATGGTCCCGGCCATGGACGGCGCGCTCGGCGCCCTGCCCGCCGAGCGGGCCGGCAGCGGCTCCGGGCTGCTCAGCACCGTCCGCCAGGTCGGCGGCGCGATCGGGGTCGCTCTGCTCGGCAGCCTTCTCGCCGGCGCCTTCCGGGACCGGCTCGACGTGGCCGGGCTGCCCGGACCCGCGGCACATGCCGCCAAGGAGTCCGTGGTCGCCGCCCATGTGGTGGCCGCACACACCGGCTCGGCCCAGCTGGCGGTCTCCGCGAACACCGCCTACGTGCACGGCATGACCCTGGTGCTGATCGTCTGCGGCATCGCCTCCCTCCTGGCAGCGCTGCTCGCCGCGCTGCTGCTGCCCAGCGCGCCGCCCGTGCGGGCGACCGAGCCGGAGGGGACCCCGGCCGTGACCACCGTGGCCAGCGCGGCCGCCGATGGCGGACAATGACCGGCATGACGGCCGCACGCTCCCCCTTCTCGCCCGCCGACCGCCCGCAGCCGGGGCTGCGCGAACGCAAGAAGATCAAGACCCGGGAGGCGATCCGCGCGGCGACCTACACCCTGATCAAGGAGCAGGGCTACGACGCCACGACGATCGACCAGATCGCCGAGCGCGCCGAGGTGTCGCCGTCGACCGTCTTCCGGTACTTCCCGACCAAGGAGGACATCGTCCTCACCGACGAGTACGACCCGATCATCCTGAGCGAGATCAGGCAGCGGCCCGTCGAGGAACCCTGGCCGGAGACCCTCCGCCACGTCCTGCACCGGGCCGTCGAACTCGGCACCTCCGAGGACGAGGAGGTGTCCCGGCTGCGCACCCACCTCATGGTCCAGGTCCCGGCGGTGCGCTCACGGATGATGGAGAGCATGTCGGCCACCGGCCGCATGCTCTGCGAGGCCATCGGCGAGCGCACCGGCCGCGCCCCCGACAGCCTGGAGGTCCGGGTCTACGCCATGTCCCTGATCGGCGGTCTGATGGAGACCTCCATGTACTGGGCGGAGCACGACCACCGGGACGACTTCGCGACGCTGGTCGACCGCACCCTGGACGTCCTGGAGCACGGCGTCCCCCGCGAAATCCGCTGAGGCCCAGACCGGCTCCCGTGCGATGCTGGCGGGGTGAACCGACCGGAGATCCACGTCGAAGTCGCTCCCGCCCTCCATCTGTTCGTGCCGGCCGCCCGCCGGGCCGGCATCACCCCGCTCGGCACGGACGGCGTCTCGACGCTCGGCCATGTCATCGAGTCCCTCGGTGTCCCGCTGACCGAGGTCGGCGCCCTGGTCGTGGACGGCCGCGAGGTGCCGGTCTCGCATATCCCGCAGGCGGGCGAGACGGTGCGGGTGCGCCCCGTCGAACGCCCCCAGCGGGTGCCCGGCGCCCCGCTGCGCTTCCTCCTCGACGTCCATCTCGGCACCCTCGCCCGCCGGCTGCGGCTGCTCGGCGTGGACGCGGCGTACGAGTCGACGGACATCGGCGACCCCGCGCTGGCCACCCGCTCCGCGGCCGAGAAGCGGGTGATGCTCAGCCGCGACCGGGGCCTGCTGCGCCGCCGTGAACTGTTCGCCGGCGCGTTCGTCTACAGCACCCGGCCCGACGACCAACTGCGCGACATCCTCGACCGCTTCGCCCCCGACCTCGCCCCCTGGACCCGCTGCACCGCCTGCAACGGCCTGCTCCGCCAGGCCACCAAGGACGAGGTCGCCGACCAGCTCAAGGGCGGCACCCAGCGCTCGTACGACGTCTTCGCCCAGTGCACCCGGTGCGGCCGGGCGTACTGGAAGGGCGCGCACCACGACCAGCTGGAAGCCATCGTGGAACGCGCCCTCGCCGACAGGTCCTAGGACCTGCGGGTGTCCCCCTTCCCGCACGCCAGTCCGTCCCGGTTCGGGTCCAGGCCCAGGGGGTCGTCGGCGCCGTTGACCCTCAGCCGGCCGTAGTGGTTCTGCCGGAGCCAGGTACAGCGGGCCGTGGTCGTCTTCCTCACCTGCGCCGGGAACACGGTCGGCACACACACATTGACCGAGCCGTAGTGCCGGTCGCAGCCGGAGAGGGTCGGGCTGACCTGCTGCGCGGCCCTCTTCCTGCCGGGTCCCGCCACCTTGCCGGTGAGTTCGTCGGCGAAGGCGTGGATGTGCGGGGACGCGGCGGTCAGGGCCGCCGGGCCCGTCAGATGCACCCACTGGGCCACCGAGGGCACCCCGTTGGCGTCGACCGCGAAGAGCATGTACCAGCCGGGCGGCGCGATATTCGGGTTGTTCGTCACGTTCAGGTCGACGTTGTTGCCGTCCACGGACAGCGGCAGGTCGACGAAGCGCTGATTCGGGTCGGACGAATGCGTCACCGCGGCCGGGCGGATCAACTCCGCCTTGGCGATGGGCCGGTCGACGGTGATCCGCTGGGTGTCGCCGTACTTCCACTCCTGGCTGATCACCGAGGTGATCGTCGGCCGGGTGCCCTTGTAGAGGTAAGGCGGGGTGTAGATCGACACGTTGTGGTTCCAGCCGCCGTTGCCCGGGTTGTCGCCGGTGGCCATCACCCGGCCGTCGGGCAGCAGGAACGCCGAGGAGTGATAGCCGCGGGACTCGGGGTCGGCGGCCACCGGATCGAAGGTGTTGGTGCCGGGGTCGTAGAGCGAGGACTCGTACACCGGGTTGGCCCGGTTGTGCAGGGCGCCGCCCGTCTCCAGCACCTTGCCGTCGGGCAGCAGCACGGTGGAGACGTACATCTTGCCCTGGTTTCCGGTCTCCGCGATCTTGCCGTTGCCGAGGTCGACCGTGCCCTGCGGGATCGGCGGCCCGGCGACGTACGACGGATTCGGCTGCTTGAGGTCGATCACGTCGGTGAGGCGGCCCGCCTCGGGGTTGGAGTCGATGTTGCCGCCGCCGACCGTCAGCACCCGCTGGTCCTGCGCCGGGGGCAGCAGCACGGACGACGACTGGTCCCGCTGGTCCTTGTTCTGCAGCCCCGGGATCTGGGTGATCGTGTTGGCGTCGTAGTCGTAGACCGCGGAGCCCGTGCCGGGGATGTTGTTGCCGAAGACATGGCTGCCCGTGTAGAAGAGACGGCCGTCCTGCATCAGGACCATCGCCGGGTACAGACCCCAGAAGGACCAGCTCTGGTTGACCTTCCACGTCGGCAGCCACTGCTGATCCTTGTCGGACCAGCGCTCGGCGGTCACCGATCCGGTGGAGTCCTCGCGCAGTCCGCCGAAGGTGATGACATCACCGTTGCCCAGCTCGGTCGCCGACGGGTACCAGTGGCCGTCGTTGAGGTCATTGGTCCTGGTGTACGTCTCGGTCTTCGGATCGAAGATGTACGAGTCCTTGAACCCCTCGTAGCCGTGGCTGCCGTTCGGGTCCGGATAGGCCTTGTTGCCGCTCAGCACGAGCACGCGGCCGTCCTGGAGCTGCACATGCCCGGCGCAGAACATGTCCTTCGGGGTGGGGATGACCTTGTAGGTGCCGTTCACCGGGTCGTAGACCGCGCTGGTGAACGTGCCCGCGTTGAAGGCGTCCTGGCTGTTGCCGGAGCCGGCGATCAGCAGCACCTTGCCGTTGCTGAGGACGACGGAGTGCATGGAGCGGACCGGGTTCTGCGTCGGCAGGACCGACCAGCTGCCGTTCGCGCACTGGTCGTCGGTGCCGGTGCACCGCGCGGGCGGGGCGACGTCGGGCACCTGGTCCATGGTGTAGTCGTCGGTGGTGGCCGACCCCGTGCCGTAGACCGAGACACCCCAGGTGATCTGGTCGGTCCCGGGCGGGACCTCGGGCGTGCGGACGGTGGCCTGTGTCCAACTCGACGCCATGTCAAGGGTCTTGACGTCGGTCCAGTACTGCCAGCCGGTGGTGGTGTCGTGCCGGAAGAGGGTGACGTTGGCGTCCGGGGTCGTGGTCTTGTACCAGAGCCCCAGGTCGTACTGCTTGCCCGCCGACACCACCGGCGCGCACGCGGTGGACTCGGTGACCATCGCCTTGCGGTCGCCGTCGACCCGGCGGGTCAGCGTCACCTTCATGGCGCTGGCACCGGAGTGCGCGTCCGAGGTGGTCTCGAAGGTGAAGTCGTTGTCGCCCCAGCCGGACTTCTCCCAGCAGTACGGTGTGCCGTCCGGGCCGGCCGTCTCGAAGCCGGGGTTCTTGATCATGTTGGCGGCCTCGGCCGGCTGGGGCGTGGTCAGCAGCAGACCGGCGGTCAGGGCACCCACCCCGAACAGCGCGGTCCGTCTGCGGTGCGTGTTGCTCAAGCGGCTCTCCTTGCTCGGCTCCCCCGGCGGCGGGGGAGGTAGATCAGCGCCTCGGTCCCGACGAAGCGCAGGACGAACGTCATGACCAGCGCGAGCGCGGTGGCGGGCAGGGCGCCCATGCCGAACCGGCCGACCAGCAGCGCCATCAGCGGCAGGCGCAGCACCAGGTCGGCGTTGGCGAGGAGCGCGAACCGGCCGAGCCGGTCCCACCAGCGGCGGTGCGCCCGCCGGTCGCGGAACAGCAGCTGCTCGATGAGCAGGAAGTTCCAGGCGACGCCCAGCTGGTTGGCGAGGATCTCGGCGGGCAGGTAGTCCACCCCGAGGGCGGTGAGCGCCCACAGCCCGACGAGGTTCGGCACGAAGCCGCTGGCGCCGATCAGCCCGAAGCCCACCATGCGGGCGACGGGCGATGCGGTGCGCAGCCCGGCCAGATGGCGCAGGAAGCGGAAGCCCTCCTGCGCGGTCGACTTGGACTCCCCCGCGAACCGCTCCTGGAAGACGAACGGCACCTCGGCGACCCGGCGCGGCCGGCCGCGGACGGCCAGCTCAAGGAGGATCTTGTAGCCGAGGGGCTTCAGCGCGTCGGCGGTGACGGCGCTGCGCCGCAGGGCGAAGAAGCCGCTCATCGGGTCGCTGATGCCGTGCAGCCGGCGGGGGAAGAGGGCCTTGGTGAGCCAGGTCGCGCCGCGCGAGACGGCCACCCGGTAGCCGCCGGCGAGCCCGGCCCGGCTGCCGCCCTCGATGTACCGGGAGGCGACGACGAGGTCGGCCTTCGCCCGCTCCCCGGTGGCCACCAACTCCGGTACCAGGGACGGCGGATGCTGGCAGTCGCCGTCCATGACGACGATCCACTGCGAGGTCGCGGCCTTCAGCCCCTCGACGACCGCCCCGCCGAGCCCGCCGACGGGTTCCTCGCGGTGCACCACGGCCACCGGGAACGGGCAGTCCTGGGCGGCCGCGCGGATCACCTCGGGGGTGTCATCGGTGGAGTCGTCCACGAAGAGGACCTCACAGGGCAGCCGCGCGGGCACCGACTCGGTGATCCGGCGCAGCAGCTGCCGGATGTTCGCGGACTCGTTGAAGGTCGGTACGACGATGGTGACGGCGCCCGGTTCGGGGACCTCCGCGGCGTCGAGGCCGGGGACGGGTGCGGTGGACTCGGTCATCGGGCGCCCCCGGTGGCCGTGGCCCCGATCCGCCGGATCTCGATGCGGTCGTCCCCGGTGCCGAAGGTGGCGACCGGCGCGGAGTGCTGGATGGCGGCCCTGACGTTCGGCAGGTCCTTGGCGTCGCGGCGGACCGTCGGCGAGGCGACCACGTAGTCGATGTCCCGCCAGCCGTGCGGCATGGTCTTGGTGACGGCCGGGTCGAGGTCGGCCTTGTAGAACCAGATGGCGCCGAGTCCGGGCCGGTAGCCGGCGTGCACGAGGTCCAGCCAGAGGGCGTCGTCGACGAGGACCCGGGTGTCCTTCGGGTCCGCCACCTTCGTGCTGAGCCAGCGGGAGGCCTGCCGGTAGGGCTTGTTGGCGTCGGCGGTGACGGCGGTGCGGTCGCCGTCGTACCAGTGCGGTACGACGTAGGCGCCGGCGGTGAGGGCGAGGACGGCGGTGAGCGCGTACCGGCCGCCGGTGACGTACCGCTTCTCGCGCTCGGACCGCCCTCTGCAGACGATCGCGTGGACGACGGACGCGGCGCCGCCGGCCAGCACCAGGGCGAGGAACGGCAGCGCGCCGATGACGTACATCGCCGGCAGATAGCCGTTCGGGCGCAGGGCGACGGCGGCGAGGATCGCCACGGCCAGGGACGGTCCGGCGAGGGCGCGGGCGGTGAGCGACCAGCGCCAGGTGAGCAGCAGGAGCAGGGCTCCGGCGAGGCCGCCGAGGGGCAGGACCCGGTCGTAGTACAGCCAGGAGTGCAGGACGCCGTAGGAGCCGGAGCCCGGATCGAGCACGAATCCCGAACCGGGCCTGGACATCTGGTAGGTGATGCCGTCCCACAGGGACACGTGTCCGGCGCCCGGCAGCAGCTCGCCCTTCAGCAGGGCGAACAGCGGGTAGGAGAAGCCGAGCAGGGCGCAGGCGGTGACGGCTCCGGTGAGGGCGAACTTGCGGGTGTCGCGATGGCTGTGCCGCCACATGGTGACGAACAGGGCGGGCAGGACGACGAGCATCGTCTCCTTGGTGAGCACGCCCGCGGCGGCGGCGAGACCGGCGCCGAAGTGATGCCAGAGGTGCCGGCTGGGCGAGGCGGCGAGGCAGAACGCCAGCAGCAGCCACATGACGGCGATGTTGTCGAGGAAGATCTCCCGGCTGAGCACGACCGCGAGCGGGGAGAGCCCGAACAGGGCCATGCCGAGTCCGGCGGCCCAGCGCGGCAGCGAGAGCCGGCGCCCGAGGACATAGCCGAGGACCGCGCTGACGCCGCTGATCAGCAGCATGGCGATCCGCATGGTGGCGACGTCCATGGAGCCGGGGCTGAGCTTCGCGGGGAGCCAGCCGAGCAGGGCTATCTGGATCCAGCCGAGCGGCGGGTGGTCGTACCAGTAGGTGTAGTGGGCGAGGCCCCGGCCCTGCTGGACGGCCCAGGCCTGGGCCAGGTAGGTGCCCTCGTCGTCGCTGAGGGTCGGGTAGTCGGCGATGTTCCAGCCCTGGACGACGAGGATCACCATGAGCAGTCCGCCGCAGACCAGCAGGTCGGGGCGCAGGGCGCGGAGCCGCGCCGAGGGCGGTGCGGCACCGGTCGACGGCGTTTCGGGCGCAGCTCGATGCGCCGCGGGGACCTTCGCTGCGGTCACCGCGGGGAGGGTGGAGGTCACGCGGGAACGTCCTCTCGGAGGGGCTCGGCGAGGTGCGCGCCGACGTGCGTGGTCAACTCCCAGTCGTTGCGGCCGCGTTGCTCACGCCAGACGGCGCGGATCGCGGCACCGGCGAGGAGGACCTGGTAGAAGGGGCCGCCCACGATGAGCTTGACGTAGTGGGAGAGGCGGACCCGCAGGCCGTACTGGACGCCGAAGTCGTGCAGGCCGACCACCTCGAACACGAAGGTGACGACGGCGGTGACCAGCGGCAGGAAGGTGAGGAAGGCGACGCCCACGGGGACGTCGAGGAAGAGCGCGACGGCCGCGTTGAGCGGGATGACGACGCCGGAGAAGGCCTGCATGAACGGGGTCATCAGGGTGTACCGGGCGAGCAGCCGCTGGCCGAATCCGGGGAGTTCGCGCCAGTCCTTCTTCCGGTAGACCTGCAGGAATCCCTGGTTCCAGCGGGTGCGCTGCTTGAGCAGCGACATCAGGGAGCCCGGGGTCTCCTCGCGGGTCACCATGTCGGAGTCGTAGGCGACGACGACCTTCTTGCCGACGGACGAGAGCCGGACCCCCAGGTCGCAGTCCTCGGCGAGGCAGTCGGGATCCCAGCCGTCCGCTTCCCTGAGGACGTCGGTCCGTACGAAGACGGTGTTGCCGCCGAGCGGGATGAACCCCTTCTGCGCGTGCAGGTGCAGCCGGGAGCGGAACCAGAAGAAGTACTCCAGGCAGTTGCGCAGGCTGTACCAGCTGGAGTGGAAGTTGATGAGCTGCACCCCGCCCTGGACGACGTCCGCGCGTGTCGTGCGGAAGGCGTGGTCGACGTGGGTGAGCAGCTCCGGGTGGACCTGGTCCTCGGCGTCGAAGACCCCGACGACGTCGCCGCGGCAGTGCGGCAGCGCCGTGTTCATGGCCTTCGGCTTGTTCTTCTTCTCGTGGGTGTCGACGACGACCCGGACGCGCGGGTCCCGGGCGGCGGCCTGCTCGGCCACGGCCGTGGTCTCGGGGTCGTCGTGCCCGACGATCACGATGATCTCGAAGTCGGTGTGCGTGGACTCCAGCAGCCGCTGGATGGTGTGGTCGAGTACGGCCTGCTCGTGCCGGGCCGGCAGGAGCAGCGAGAAGGACAGGTGCTCACCCCCGTCCGGTCTGCCGAATCGGGTGGAGGCCAGCACCTCGGGCGTGCGCCACGCGTGCATCTGCCACCACAGGGTGAAGGCCGCCATCCAGAAAAGGGCAAGCGAAACGGCAGCGATGAAGACAGACGTCAGCAAGAAGATCCCCCCAGATCCGCTGAAACCCCCTGTGCGCACGACGGTCGGTCACCAACGGGTCACCCGTCGTGTCGCTGTGGAGAGCGTAGGGGGGATCTGTGAAGCGTGGGAGCTCTTCCGATAAATAGCTTGTTTCGGAACGGTGCTACGGGAAGCGGTATCTATCCGAACACCCGCTCACTTTCGGACAGTTCACGCTTTCCCGCCCTCTTGTCGCCGCAGCTCAGTGGCTGTTGAGCATGGTCCGCAACCGTTCCGGATCGGTCGTCGGCGCGTTACAGGTGAAGTTCCGGCAGACGTACGCGGCCGGTTCTCCGCCCACCAGCGGCCGGTCGACGAGCAGCGGAAACTCATCACTCTCCGCCACACCCATGGCCACGACCGCGCCGGGGGCGGTGCCCAGAAGTGCCGTACGGTGCAAGGCCGTCGTCCGTGCGTCGGCGCGGCCGGGTCCGACGACGGCGATCTCCTTGGGCCCGTCCAGCAGGGCCTCGGCGACGGCGAGCCCCCAGCCGATGAACCGTGGCACGCGCGGCCCGAGGGCCTGCACGACGCCCAACGCCCGCTCGGCGGCGGTCCGATGGGCCTCGGACCCGGTGTGCGCGGCATAGCTCAGCAGGGCGCCGGCGGCGGCGGTCCAGCCGGAGGGGGTGGCGTTGTCGGTGGGGTCCTGCGGCCGGCGGATGAGCGGTTCGGCGTCGGCGGCGGTGTCGTAGAGGGCGCCGGTCGCGGGGTCGGTGAAGCGGGCGAGCACATGGTCGACGAGCAGCCCGGCGAAGTCCAGCCAGACCCCCTCCCCCGTCACGGACGCCAGCGCCAGGAAGCCCTCGGCGACATCCGCGTAGTCCTCCAGGACACCGGCGTTGGGGCCGACGCGGCCGTCCTTGCTGGTGCGGGCGAGCCGGGCGTGTTCGTCGAGGTGGACGCGGACGAGGAGGTCGGCGGCGCCGAGGGCGGCCTCGATCAGGTCGGGCCGGTCGAAATAGGCGCCGGTCTCGGCGAGCGCGGCGAGCGCGAGGCCGTTCCAGGCGGCGACGACCTTGTCGTCCCGGCCGGGCGCCGGCCGCTGCCCGCGCTCGTGGAGCAGCCGTTCCCTGATGGAGGCGATCTTCCCGGCGTCGATGAAGGTGTCCTGCTGGGGAAGCTGGAGAACGGACTGTCCGTGCTCGAAGGTGCCCTCGTCGGTGACGCCGTAGTACCGGACGGCGAGTTCGCCGTCCGCGTCGCCGAGGACCGCGCGCAGCCGCTCGGGCGTCCACACGTAGTAGGCGCCCTCGACATGCCGCCCGTTGCCGTCGTCGCTGTCGGCGTCCAGCGCCGAGGCGAACCCGCCTTCCTCCGTGCGCAGTTCGCGGACGAGGAAGTCGGCGGTCTCCAGGGCGACACGCCGGGCGAGGTCGGATCCGGTGGCCCGCCACAGATGCGCGTACACCCGGCACAGCAGCGCGTTGTCGTACAGCATCTTCTCAAAATGCGGCACGACCCAGCCGCGGTCCACGGAGTACCGGGCGAATCCGCCGCCCAGCTGGTCGTAGATCCCGCCCCGGGCCATGCGCTCGCAGGTGTCCTGGGCCATCTGCAGCGCGCCCTCGGCGCCGGTCCGCGCGTGATGCCGCAGCAGGAACTCCAGCACCATGGACGGCGGGAACTTCGGCGCCCCGCCGAATCCGCCGCGCTGCGGGTCGTACTCGCGGGTGAGCCCGAGGAGGGCCTGGGCGAGTTCCGGTTCGGCGGGCGGATGCGCGGCCTGGTGGCTGATCTCCCGCTGCGCGAGATCGCGCACGATCTTCCCGGCGACCTCGCCCACCTCGTCCCGCCGGGTGTCCCAGGCCTGCCGCACCCCCTCCAGCACCTGCCGGAAGGAGGGCATGCCGTGGCGCGGCTCGGGCGGGAAGTAGGTCCCGAAGTAGAAGGGTTCGGCATCCGGTGTCAGAAAGACGGTCATCGGCCAGCCGCCCTGCCCGGTGGCCGCCTGTACGGCTTCCATGTAGACGGCGTCGACGTCGGGCCGTTCCTCGCGGTCGACCTTGACGCTGACGAAGTGCTCGTTGAGATAGTCGGCGGTGGCCCGGTCCTCGAAGGACTCGTGCGCCATGACATGGCACCAGTGGCAGCTGCTGTAACCGACGCTGAGCAGGACGGGTCTGCCGGTGCTGCGGGCCTCGTCGAAGGCCTCGGCCGACCAGGGCCACCAGTCCACGGGGTTGTCGGCGTGCTGGAGCAGATACGGGGACGTCTCATCGGCCAGTCGGTTCACCGTTCCACTCTCCCACGGGCTCGGGGACGGCGTAGAAACGCATCATCACCGGGCGTGCCCCGTCGGGCGCCTCCTCGCGCGCGTGGCCGTATCGCTTGAGCAGCGCGTGGTACTCGCGCATGAACGCGAGCAGTTCCTCCTGGGTGAGCCAGGTGCCGTGGCGCTGGACCTGGGCCCAGCCCTCGGGGCCGCGGTACTCCTGGTGGGCACGGCGGTACAGCGCGGTGTCGACCTCTATCTTCAGATGGGCGAGCCGGGCCGCGGCCTCGTACTCCTCCGGGGCCATGGTGGCCGGGTCGGGCGTGGTGTGGCTGAAGGGCAGGGCCCGCCACCATCTCTCCCGCCCGCCCGACTTCTCCGGGATCTCCTCGATGAGTCTCTGCTCGGCGAGTTTGCGCAGGTGGTAGCTGGTGGTGCCGGAGCTTTCGCCGAGTTCGCGGGCGAGGACGGTGGAGTTCGCCCCGCCGTGCCGGCCGAGGTATTCGAGGATCCGGCGGCGCAGGGGGTTGCCGAGGGACTTGTAGAGGGCGGTGCGCTCCAGGCTGGTCATCTCGGGCATGCCGTCGGTCATTCCGCCACGGTAACCCTGAGAACCCTGAGAAGCCCCTGATGATTGCCGATTTTTCTTTGCAGAATTTTCTCTGCGTTCTACGGTGGTGGCAGTCGGAGGGATCGCGAGACGGGATCGCGAGACGGGGAAGGCGTGAGCATGACCGTGCGGAAGAAGTGGCCCTTGGTTCTGCTGGGAGCGGCGGCGGCTCTGCTGCTGCCGTGGATGGCCGTGCTGGCCCTGACCCTGCCGGGCAGCGCGCGGGTGGACAACTGGCCACTGGCCTGGATCGGCCTGGACGTCCTCATGGCCGCGGGCTGCGCCACGACGGCCCTCCTGGGCCTGCGCGGCGACCCCCGCGCCCGCCTCACCGCCTCCGCGACGGCCGCGACCGCCGTCCTGGACGCCTGGTTCGACATCACGACAGCCGGCACCGGCGCCCCCCTGGCCGAGGCACTGCTGTGCGCGGCGGCGGAGGCGTGCCTGGCCGCGGCCTGCGTCCACCTCGCCGTGGGCAGACACCCCGACAGACGCCGGACACGGTGAGCAGGGCGGCCCGGCCGGCCGTCGGGAAGCCGGCACGCAACCCTCACCGCACCCACTGATCGTCGGCCCCTCGCCATCCCGCCTTCCTCGAAGGACACTCATAGGCAAGGAAGTTGCCGCCGGAGGGGGACGGGACATGCGGGACGGCCATCGGTCGGAGGCCGAGCGTCTGCTGGCGCGCGCCGTCGAGGAGGAGGTACGGCGCTCGGGCGGGCGCATCGACGGACAGGTACTGCTGTCGCGGGCGCGCGGCGCGCTGGAGGCGATGGCGGGCGCGGCCGGCGAGGAGTACGCCGCGTACACCCGGGCGCTGGACGAGTCCGAGGCGGGCCGGCTCACCTTCGGCCAGCGGTACGCCCGTGAGGGCGCCACGACGGCCCTGCTGGTGGCGGTCGTCGCCGCGGTGGCCGCCGCGGCGGCCGACCTGTCCCTGGGCACCGGGGCCGGCACGGCCGTCGGCACGGGCGTCGCCGCCGGCGTGGCCGGTGCCGCGGCCTCCGTGGTGAAGGTGGCCGGCGCCCATCTGCCCGCCGCGCACCACCGCGCGGGCGCGGCCGGCCAGCCCGGCGGTCCCGAGCAGCTGCGGCTGCAGTGGCTGACCGCGCTGGAGGTGCGCGGCATCCGGCCCTTCCTCGATCAGCAGCGGGTGCTCAGCGCCTCGACGGGGCCGAAGAAGACCGGCGGCAGCCCGGCGCTGCGCGGCACGGACAAGAGCGCGGCGGCCCGCCGGCGCACGGTGCTTGAGCAGTCGTTCGCTCAGCTCCCGGACGCGGAGGGCCTGTTCGCGGGCCGCCGGGCGGAGCTGGCGCGGATCCGGCAGTGGGCGCAGGCGGCCAGGGCAGCCACCGAGACCCGCCCGACGGTGGTGGTCCTGCACGGCGAGCCCGGCTCCGGCCGGACCACGCTCGCGGCGCGCGCGGCGCACGATCTGCGGGACCACTTCCGCGGCGCGGTCGTCGTGGATCTGCGCGGCGGCCGGCGCGAGGAGACGCCGCTGCCGACGCGGGACGCCCTGCTGCATCTGCTCAACCGGCTCGGCGCGCCCCGCGAGCAGCTGCTGTTCCGTGAGCGTTCGTCCCCCGACCAGCAGGTCAAGCGGCTGGGCGAGTTGTACCACCGGCATCTGACGGGCCTGCCGGTGACGATCGTGCTGGACGACGCCTCCGACCCGGAGCAGGTCCGGGCCCTGGTGCCCGAGCACTCCGACAGCCTGGTCCTGGTCACCGCCCTGACGGCCCTCGATCTGCCCGCGGACCTGCCGGCCTGGGTGCACCATCTGCCGGTCGAGGCGCTGGACGCGGCCGGCGCCGAGGAGCTGCTGGGCGCGGCCGCCGAGGACATGTCGGGCCCCTACGACGCCGAGTCCGCCGAGCGGATCCGCGCACTGTGCGCGGGACTGCCGCTGGCGCTCAGGGTCGCGGGCTCCGCACTCGGCCCGCGCTCACCCCGGCAACTGGCCACGGACCTCAGCGCGTACGGCCCCGTCGAGCCGGTCGAGCGGGCCCTGTGGCTGCGCTACACCGATCAGCCCGAGCCCGCGCGCCGGCTGCTGCGCAGGCTCGCGCTCGTCGGCCGGGCCTCGCTGGGCGCCGCGGCCGCCGTCGCCCTGCTCGGCACGGACGAGGGCGAGGCCACCCGCCAGCTCGCCGCCCTCACCCGGGCCGGCCTCATCGACCATGTGCGCGGCAGCCGCTACCGCCTGCACGACCTGGTGCGCGACTTCGCCCAGGCCCGGCTGCTGGACGAGGAGGACCCCGCCGAGCGCACGGCCGCGCAGGAACGGCTGATCGTGAACTACGCGGAGCTGGCCGACTCGGTGCTGCGCCTGGTCGACGGGAACATGTCGACGCGCTCGCACCAGTTCGGCTCGCACGGCTTCACCTCGCTGGACGAGGCCCTGAGCTGGCTGGACGACGAGTCCAGTTTCATCACCGCCGCCCTGCGCCATGCCGAGGGCGTGAACCAGTCGGCGGTGCAGAACCTGCTCGGCGCGCTGTGCGACTACTGCCTGCTGCGCGGCGACCTGTACCGGCTCGGTGAGATCAGCGAGCTGGCCCAGGCCGTGGACCAGGGGCTGCTGGTGCGCTCGGTGCAGTGGCGCACCGGCATCGCGGCCCGTCAGCTCGGCGAGCTCGACAAGGCGCGCACCACGCTGGCCTCGGTGGTGGACCTGTACCGGGAGGCGCATCACGACGCGGGCGTGGCCCGCGCGCTGTGCTCGCTCGGCATCACCCTGCACCACCAGGGCAATCTCACCGAGGGCGCCGCCAAGCTGCAGGAGGCACTGGATCTGCAGGCCGCACCGGAGCTGTCGACGGACCGGGCCTGGACGATGCACGCCCTGGCCGCCGTCCAGCGCGACCGGGCCCACCTCGCCGAGGCACTGGAGCTGCTCACCCGCTCCCTGGTCCTGCACCGCGAGGGCGGCTCGGTGCACGGCGAGGCCTGGGCGCACTTCCAGCTCGGCCAGCTGGCCCTGCGGATGGGGGACGTACCGCGCGCGGAGACGGAGCTGCGTGCGGCCCTGGAGCGGTACGGCCGGACGCACGACGCACGCGGCGAGGCCTGGGCGCTGACCCAGCTGGCCCGGGCCCGGCTGGTGGCCGGCGATGCCTCACCGGCCGTCGAGAGCCTCAGGCAGGCCGCCGCCCGGCACCGGGACAACGAGGACGTGCGCGGCGAGGCCTGGACGCTGTACTACCTGGGCCAGGCGCTGGAGGAAGCCGGCGAACTGGACCGGGCGGTGCGCGATCTGGAGCGGTCCCGCACGATGTTCTCCCGGATGCGCGACGTCTACGGCCTGGCCTGCGCCCGGCACCACTCGGCCCGGGTCACCCGCGACCAGCGGGCCGCACAGACCGGCTCGCTGCGCAACTCCGGCTTCGCCCGGCAACTCCTGGTGGACGCCCGCGCCGACTTCCAGCGCATCGGCGTCGCCCACGGCGAGGCGTGGACCTGTCTGGAGCTGGCGGTGGTCGACGCCGGCAACGCGCGCGCGCAGGCCGCGCTCGGCCTGTCCGACGAGGCGCTGGAGCTGTTCGCCTCCTACGGCGACCGGCGCGGCGAGGACTGGGCCCGCTTTCTGCGCTGCACCCTGCTGCCGTACGCGGCGCCGGGCGGGGTGGAGGTGGGCACGGCGGTCGCCCAGGAGGAGCTGGCCCAGCTGACCCGCACGGATCATCCCCTGCGGGACGAGAAACTGGCCGGCTGTCTCTCGGCGTACACCTTGCTCCTGGAGCGCGGCATCAGCCTGGAGGACGGCTGGCAGGCCTGGCGGCTGCGCATGACTCCGGACCGCCACGCCCGGGATGTGATGGGAGTGGCGGTACCGGCGGGGCGCTGACCTTCGGGTCAGCCCCGCTGTGCCGCGGAGTCGGCCTTCCGCTCGGCCTCCGTGTCCGGGGCCTCCTTGAAGTCGACCTTGTTCATGTGCTTGCTCATCGACTTCATCAGGCCCCACACCGCCAGGGCCATCACCGCGAAGACGATGAAGCCGAGGACACCGGGGGTGACCTTGTTCTCGTCCACCTCCTTGGCGAGGGGGACGAGGTGCGTCACTGCCAGGCTCACGCTTGCACTCATGTCAGGCATTGTCGCGGATGCCCGCGAAGAGGTCGTCCTCGGGGAGGGAGGTATCGACGAGAGACTTCGCCAGCTCGTACTCCTCCGTGGGCCAGACCTCCTTCTGCAGTTCCATCGGCACCTTGAACCAGCCGCCGTCCGGGTCGATCTGCGTGGCGTGCGCGATCAGCGCCTTGTCGCGGATCTCGAAGAAGTCCGCGCACGGAACGTGCGTGGTCAGCGTGCGCTCGGTGCGCTCGATCTCGCTCCAGCGCTTGAGCCATTCGCCGTACGGCGACTCCAGGCCCCGGTCGAGCATCGCCTGGTGCAGCGCCTCGGTGCGGGGGCGGTTGAAGCCCTGGTTGTAGTACAGCTTCTGCGGCTGGTGGGCGGGGCCGTACTCGCTCTCCGGGTACTTCTCGGTGTCCGCCGCGCCCTCGAACGCCACCATGGAGATCTTGTGGGTCATGATGTGGTCGGGGTGCGGGTACCCGCCGTTCTCGTCGTACGTGGTGATCACCTGCGGGCGGAAGCCGCGGATCTTGCGCACCAGCTCGCCGGCGGCCTTGTCGACGTCCTCAAGGGCGAAGCAGCCCTCGGGCAGCGGCGGCAGCGGGTCGCCCTCGGGCAGGCCGGAGTCGATGAAGCCGAGCCACTCCTGCCCGACGCCGAGGATCTCGCGGGCCTCGTCCATCTCCTTCTTGCGTACCTCGTGGATGTGCTCCTCGATATAGGAATCGCCCTGGAGTTTCGGATTGAGGATGGACCCGCGCTCTCCGCCGGTGCAGGTCACCACCAGCACGTCCACCCCCTCCGACACGTACTTCGCCATAGTGGCCGCGCCCTTGCTCGACTCGTCGTCGGGGTGCGCGTGTACAGCCATCAGTCGCAGCTGGTCAGTCAAGACTCGATCCTCGGTAAGTCGGCGCCCCGCCTCTTCGGGCGCGTTCAGCGGCTTCTATAGTGACCGAATCGGGGGACGAATAATTCCGCGGAGAGGACGATCATGAGTACGGCGAGCACGGGGCTGCCCGAGGGCCGCTACGGCCGCTCCTCGGACGAGCGTGCCGACCGCAAGCTCAAGATCGCCGGTGCCGTGCTCGGCGCCGTCCTGCTCACGCTGGTCGGTTACTTCGCGTACCACTACGTCGTCGAGGCCAAGATCAGCGCCCAGGTGATCACCTTCGAGGCCACGGACAACGCGGTCAAGGTCCATCTGGAGATCCACAAGGACTCCGGCACCGACGGCTACTGCACCCTGCGCTCCCAGGCGGCGAACGGCTCCGAGGTGGGCCGGGCCGACTTCCGCTTCACCGGATCGGCCACGCGCATCGACAAGGTCGTCACGCTCCGTACGACGGCGAAGGGCACGACGGCCGAGCTGCTCGGCTGTCACACGGGCTGAGTACGGCCGGACACGCCCCGGCCGTCCCGGTCACCCGGAATACGTACACGCTGACCTGCGTTGATGTAATTCTGATGGCTTATGTCCTCCCCCTTCCGGCCTTGAATTGTTAGGCTCGTGGTTTCGCCCATCCAAGAGGGACCATTCTTCTGGGTAGGGCGATGCTTTGTATTCCCAGTACCGACGAGGAGCACCTGTGACCCAGACCAGCGAGAACGTCACCTGGCTGACCCAGGAGGCGTACAACAAGCTCAAGGCCGAGCTTGCGCACCTTACTGGTCCTGCGCGCACGGAGATCGCCGCCAAGATCGCGGCCGCGCGCGAGGAGGGCGACCTGCGCGAGAACGGCGGGTACCACGCTGCCAAGGAGGAGCAGGGCAAGCAGGAGCTGCGTGTGCGGCAGCTGACCCAGCTTCTCGAGAGCGCCCAGGTGGGCGAGGCCCCGGCCTCCGCCGACGGTACCGTCGCGCCCGGCATGGTCGTCACGATCGCCTTCGACGGTGACGAGGACGACACGACGACGTTCCTGCTCGCCTCCCGCGAGTACGCGAGCGCCGATATCGAGACGTACTCGCCGCAGTCTCCGCTCGGCGCCGGCGTCATCGGCCACAAGGTGGGCGAGGACGCGGAGTACGAGCTGCCGAACGGCAAGAAGGCCTCGGTGAAGATCCTGAAGGCCGAGCCCTACTCGGGCTGATCGGTCTCCCAGCGACCTGAGAGCCCCCCCGTGTCCGCCGATCCGCCGGACACCGGGGGGCTTCGCTGTGCCTGGAACTGTCAGGCGGTGGCCGAGCGGTACTTGCGGACCGCCGGCGTACGGAAGACGGCGATGATCAGGATCGAGTAGATCAGCGACGCCCACACCGGATGCTCCATGCGCCACGCGTGCGAGGTGGACCGGCCGGGGTTGGCGAACAGCACCCGGCACGCCTGCGCGGTGGCACTGAAGGGATTCCAGTCGGCTATGTGCCGCAGCCACGGGGTCATGTGCCGGGGTTCCACGAAGGCGTTCGAGAGCCGACCAACAGGGCGACGACGGCCGGCACGACCAGGGTCACGGCCGGCTGCACCAGATTGGTGAGCGTCCGCTCGCCTGTAGATGATCATCTCCGGGAAGACTGTGCGTGGGTGTGGTTCTGGTTGCAGCAGTCCCCTTGACCCTCACCGACCCCCAGAAACTCCAGCTCAAGCGCCGCGAACCTGGGACCAATGCTGCCGGTGACCTCCATAGGTGGCAGGACCAGGAGCGGAGGGACAGGGACGCCTGCAGCGCCCTGCAGAGCTTCCATGGCGGCCAGCCAGGCACCCGAAGTGCGCCAACCCTCCGCACGCCGCCTCACGGCGCTCCAGGAGTTCCCTGAGACCTCCACCTCATTCCATCGGGCAGCTGTCCGCCGTGTAAGACGCCTTCCTCTCATTGAGGGTCTCGCGGCGCTCCTCCGCCGTCCGCTCTTCACGTCGTTGCTGCTCCGCGTGGTCGAGTTCCATCGCTTTGGAACGAAGGGCACTGCGATGCGCCAGTACACCGGAGAGAAGAGTGCCGAAGACTCCAACCACAGCGACGATCAAGGCACTTGTGGACGGTCTCATGGCGAAGAACCCAGCTCAGCCGCTGTGGTCCCGGCTCAATGAGTACGACCACCGGCACCATGACCACCCTGCACCCGGCCCACGCCGCATGATCCGCACCGAACGCTCTGTCCCGTGGGCCCACCAGATCGTGCGCAGGTCCGGCCGGGGGCCGTGCCAAGAGTTGGGCCAAGCAGCCCCTCGACCAGCCGAGGCTCATCGCACACGCCATGGCAGCACGGACGGACACGAGAAGAGCCCCTCCCATTCGCGGAGGGGCTCTTCGGCGCGCAGTCGTTTCTGGCCAGAGGCCCAATCATGCCCACGAAGACCTATCCGGCTTTGGCGAACAGACTCCGGGGGCGGTGCCGTCAGCCGGCTGCTCTGCGGTACTTGCGAACCGCGAGCGTGCGGAAGAACAGGATGATCAGGACCGACCAGATCAGCGAGGCCCACACCGGGTGCTGCATGGGCCAGGCGTCAGGCGTCCGAAAGCCCGGAGGAAAGTTGCCGAACAGCTCGCGGGCGGCCTGCACGGTGGCACTGAACGGGTTCCACTCCGCGACGCGCCTCAGGAAGGCCGGCATCTGGTTGGCGTCCACGAACGCGTTCGAGATGAACGTCAGCGGAAACAGCCAGATCAGACCGCCCGAGGTCGCTGCCTCAGGAGTGCGCACCGACAGGCCGATCAGCGCGCCGATCCACGAGAACGCGTACCCGAGCAGCAGAAGCAGACCGAACCCGGCCAGCACCTTGCCGGCGTTCTCGTGCGCACGCCAGCCGACGATCAACGCCACGACCGCCAGGACGACCAGAGTGAGTGCCGTCTGCACCAGATCGGCCAGGGTCCGCCCGGTCAGCACCGCGCCACGCGCCATCGGCAGCGAGCGGAAACGGTCGATGAGGCCCTTGTGCATGTCGTCGGCGATCCCCGCCCCCGCACCCGCCGTGGCGAACGTGACCGTCTGCGCGAAGATCCCGGCCATCAGGAACTCACGATAGGCCTGCGTGGAGTTGGACGCGCCGACCCGGATCGAACCGCCGAACACATAGGTGAACAGCACCACGAACATGATGGGCTGAATCAGCCCAAAAATGACCATTTCGGGAATTCTGCCCATGCGAATCAAATTCCGGCGGGCAACGACCAAGGAATCGCTCGTGGCGCTCACTTCGCCTGCTCCTTCAGCGCGCTGGGCCGCCTGACGATCGGGGTGCCGGGCGGTGCCACCCGTACCGCTTCGCTCACGGCGCTCATTTCAGGGCCTCCTTGCCGGTCTCCGCGCGGCTGCCGTCCTGGGCGTCCGGGGCGGCGGCCTCGGCCACATGGCCCGTCAGGGAGAGGAAGACGTCGTCCAGGGTCGGGCGGCGCAGCCCGATGTCGTCTATCTCGATCCCTCGGGCGTCCAGCTCTCGGATGATCTCGGCGAGCAGCTTGGCGCCGCCGGTGACGGGGACCGTGAGCCTGCGGGTGTGCTCCTCGACCGTGATCTCGCCCTTGCCGAGGCCGCGCAGCACCTCGGTGGCCTCCGCGATGTGGTCGCGCTCGTGCACCACGACCTCGACTCGCTCGCCGCCGGTGCGGGCTTTCAGCTGGTCGGAAGTGCCCTGGGCGATGACCCGGCCGTGGTCGACCACCGCGATGTCGTGGGCGAGGTGGTCGGCCTCCTCCAGATACTGGGTGGTGAGCAGGAGGGTCGTACCGCCGGAGACGAGCTGTTTGATGACCTCCCACAGCTGCTGGCGGTTGCGCGGGTCGAGGCCGGTGGTCGGCTCGTCCATGAACATCACCGGCGGCGAGACCACGAGGGCCGCGGCGAGGTCGAGCCGGCGGCGCATGCCTCCGGAGTACGTCTTGGCGGGGCGGTCGGCGGCATCCGAGAGGTGGAACTGCTCCAGCAGCTCCGCCGCGCGCGCCTTGGCCGCCTTGCTTCTCATCTGGTAGAGCTGCCCGACCATCTGCAGGTTCTCCCAGCCGGTCAGATAGTCGTCGACCGCCGCGAACTGACCGGACAGGCCGATCGAGCGACGCACGGTGTCGGGATGCTTCAGCACGTCCACGCCCGCCACGACCGCCCTGCCGCTGTCGGGGCGCAGCAGGGTCGTCAGGCATCGGACGGCCGTCGTCTTGCCTGCGCCGTTCGGCCCGAGGAGGCCGAGGACCGTGCCCTCGGGCACGTCCAGGTCGACGCCGTCGAGGGCCCTTACGTCGCCGAAGGTCTTCACCAGGCCTTCGGCATGGATGGCGCCTGGCATGTCTGTCTCCACGTCATCGGGGATTCACAGGAAAGGCTAGGTTTGCGCGCTCGGATACGTCTGTGGTTTTTCACCTGCGGGCGGCGGGGTCCGCGACCGCCACGACACACCATAACGCGATGTATCGCGTCGCTCAATGGGGTTCACCCGAACCGGTGGAGACGGGGTGCCGGCCTCAGCCGATAACGAGGTACCCCGCGTTCTGCAGGGCCTGGCCGACCTCGGCGCAGTGCGCCGGACCCTTCGTCTCCAGGTGCAGCTCCACCTCCGCCTCCGTGAGCCCGAGCCGGGGGTCGGTCCGTACGTGGCTCACGTCGAGGACATTGGCGTCGACCACCGACAACACCCCGAGGAGCGTGGCGAGAGCGCCCGGGCGGTCCGTCAGCCGGAGCCGAACGGCCAGGTAGCGGCCCTGCGCGGCCATGCCGTGCCGCAGCACGCGCTCCATCAGCACCGGGTCCACGTTCCCGCCGGAGAGCACCGCGACGACCGGGCCCTCGAAGGCGTCCGGCGCGCCCAGCAGCGCCGCGACCGGGCTCGCCCCGGCCGGCTCCACGACCATCTTGGCCCGCTCCAGACACAGCAGCAGCGCGGCCGACAGCTGGTCCTCGCCGACGGTGCGCACCTCGTCGACCAGATCGCGGATGATCCCGAACGGCACCACGCCCGGCCGCCCCACCTTGATGCCGTCGGCCATCGTCGCCGGGTTCCGCACCGACACCGGGTGCCCGGCGGCCAGGGAGGGCGGATAGGCCGCCGCGCCCTCCGCCTGCACCCCGACGATCCTGACGTCCGGCCGTATCGCCTTGACCGCCACCGCGATCCCGGCCGCGAGCCCGCCGCCACCGATCCCGACGACGATCGTGCGGACCTCCGGGCACTGCTCCAGGATCTCCAGACCGACCGTGCCCTGACCGGCGATGACGTCCGGGTGGTCGAAGGGGTGGATGAACACCGCGCCCGTCGCGGCCGCGTACTCCTCGGCGGCGGCCAGCGTCTCGTCGACCACCTGTCCGTGCAGCCGTACCTCGGCGCCGTAGTCACGGGTCGCGCTGATCTTCGGCAGCGGGGCGCCCTTCGGCATGAACACCGTGGAGTGCACACCGAGCAGCGAGGAGGCCAGAGCGACTCCCTGCGCGTGGTTCCCGGCGCTCGCGGCCACCACTCCGGCGGCGCGTTCCTCCGGCAGCAGCCCGGCGATGCGGACGTAGGCGCCGCGCAGCTTGAACGATCCGGTCCGCTGGAGGTTCTCGCACTTCAGCTGCACCGGCGCGCCGACCAGCTGGGACAGGTACCGGCTGCCCTCCATCGCGGTCACCCGCGCCACGCCCGAGAGCATCTTCTGGGCTCCGCGCACATCGTCGAGGGTGACGGAACGCACGGAACCGGCCGTGCCGTAGCTCATGACTCCAGCATCGCAGTTCACGCTCGTACACGACTGGGGTGACCAAGCAGCGAGACCGGTTTGTGCAGCGCCGGTACGGCCCGCCGCCGGGCCGCGTACCCTGTCCCCCAACCCAGCAGCCCTTCATGAAGCGAGCCTCCGGCCATGCCCACAACACCTGAAATGTCGATGGACATGACGACCGTCGGTGACACCGGTCTCCTCGACACCCTGCAGCATGAGGTGGCGGTGTTCGCCCGCCGTGCCGAACAGACGCGGCTCGGGGGTGTCGGGCAGGTGCGCAACTCCATGGACCGGGCCGCCTATCTGCTGCTCAACCGCCTCGACAAGGAAGGCCCGATGGGCGTCAAGGCGCTCGCGGCGAGCATGGGCATCGACTCCTCCACGGTCACCCGCCAGGTGGCCCCGCTGGTCGACACGGGGCTCGTCAAGCGCACCTCGCACCCCGAGGACGGACGCGCTGTGGTCCTTCAGCTGTCCCCGCGGGGGGTGGCCCGGCTGGAAGAGGTGCGCTGCTCCCGGCGCCAGCTGATGGCCGAGCTGACCGAGGACTGGGCGCCGGAGGAGCGCGAGCAGTTCTGCACGCTCCTGACCCGCTTCAACCTCGCGCTGTCCTCACGGATGACGGTGCAGGGGCCGGTGGTGACGGAACAGCCCCCGGCGTCCTGAGCCCCGGCCGCCCGTCGAGGGCGGTGTCCGCGCGGGCACCGGTCGGCTCCGGAGTCTTGACCCCGGGCCCACCACTGGCCTCATATGAGACCGGGTCCTGTGTCGTACGCGGTTCACCTGCCCGTACCGGGCAGGGCCCCCTCTAGGGGGAGGCGCGGTGCGTGATCGGCAGATGTCCCGTGGTGCCCGCCGGGCCAGGGAGTTCGAGGCGTTCGTCGCGGGCGCGGCCGGGCGTCTGCTGCATGCCGCCACGCTGCTCACGGCCGAGGCGCCGGACGCCAACCCGCGCGCGCGTCGCCTGCTGACACTCGCGCTCGCCCACACCTACGCGCGCTGGGACCGGCTGCACGGCGAGGACCCGTACGACTGCGCCCGCCAGCACCTCGCCACCCGCTTCGCCCGCGCGAGCTGGCATCAGTACGGCGCGTTCGGCCGCGCCCGCCCGGATCCGCGCAGCCCGCTGGCCGCGCTCGCCCCGCAGGAACGGCTGATCCTGGTACTGCGCCTGTACGAAGGTGTCGCCGAAGAACAGGCCGCGGCCCTGCTGGGCCTGCCGACGGACCGCGTCCACAGCATCTGCGACCGCGCGACCTCCACCTTGCTCCACCCGGCCCGCCCGGCCACCCCCCGCGTGACGGGCCCGAAGGTGGCACCGTCGTGAGGGGGCGGGGCGACGCCGTGCGGGGCTGGGTCGCGGCAGTGGACGGTCCCCGGGGTACGAGGAGGGCGGGGTGAACCGGGTCGAGCGGGAGGCCGCCGCGCGGCAGATCATGGAGGAGGCGCCGGCCCCGGTGCCGCCGGACGTATGTGCCGAGGCGGTGCGCCGGGGCGAGCGCCTGCTGCAGCGCAGGCTGCTCGTCCGCCGGGTGCTGTGGCTGCTGGCCTGTGCCGCGGCCGTGGCGTTCAGCGTGTGGGCGGCCCGGGTACACCCGTGGACACTGCCCCCCTCCCAGACGACCCCGCCGGTCACGGGCTGGTGACCGGACCGCTGATCCGCGCTGGTGGCCCGGGCTGGTGACCCGCGCTGATGGCTCAGGCTGGTGAGCCGCGCAGGCCGGGGGCCGAGGGCCGGGTAGGTCAAGCCGGTCAGCCGAACCGGTGGGCCGAACCGGTCGGCCGACGGCGTTGTGCCGTCGGCCGGTGTCGGTCCGTTCGGTCAGCCCAGGGCCTGCTGGAGGTCCGCCAGCAGGTCGTCGACGTTCTCGATGCCCACGGACAGCCGGACCAGGTCGGCGGGGACCTCAAGGGCGGAGCCCGCCGCGGAGGCGTGCGTCATACGGCCGGGGTGCTCGATGAGGGACTCGACGCCGCCAAGCGACTCACCGAGGGTGAAGACCTTGGCGCGGTTGCACACCTCGACCGCCGCCTCCTCGCCACCCTCGACGCGGAAGGACACCATGCCGCCGAACGCCCTCATCTGCTTCGCGGCGACCTCGTGACCGGGGTGGTCGGGCAGCCCCGGGTACAGCACCTGCGTCACGCGCGCGTGCC
Organism: Streptomyces alanosinicus; assembly: GCF_014650595.1. Lineage (GTDB taxonomy): Bacteria > Actinomycetota > Actinomycetes > Streptomycetales > Streptomycetaceae > Streptomyces > Streptomyces alanosinicus. The sequence goes on along the minus strand of NZ_BMVG01000007.1, from coordinate 33,559 downwards.
GGGTCAGCATGTCGGCGATCTTCGTGGCGTTCTCGCTGTGCCGGTCCATCCGCACGGCGAGGGTCTTGGTGCCGCGCAGCACCAGCCAGGAGTCGAAGGGACCGGCGACGGCGCCCATGGCGTTCTGGTGGTAGGCCAGTTCCTCGCCGAGAGCCTGGTCGGCGACGATCAGCGCGCCGCCGACCACGTCGGAGTGACCGCCCATGTACTTGGTCAGGGAGTGGACGACAACGTCCGCGCCGAGCGACAGCGGCTGCTGGAGGTAGGGCGTGGCGAACGTGTTGTCGACGACGAGCCGCGCGCCCGCGTCGTGCGCGGCCTGAGCGACGGCGGCGATGTCGGTGATGCCCAGCAGCGGGTTGGAGGGGGTCTCCACCCAGACGGCCTTCGTCTTCGGCGTGATCGCGGCACGCACGGCGGCCGGGTCGCTGGTGTCGGCGACGGACCACTCCACGCCCCAGCGGGTGACGACCTTGGCGAAGAGCCGGAAGGTGCCGCCGTAGGCGTCGTTCGGGATCACCACGTGGTCCCCGGGGCTGAGCAGCGTGCGCAGCAGGGTGTCCTCGGCCGCCAGGCCGGACGCGAAGGCGAGGCCGCGGCGGCCGCCCTCCAGCGCGGCGAGGTTCTCCTCAAGGGCGGTGCGGGTGGGGTTGGCGCTGCGGCTGTACTCATAGCCGCCGCGCAGCCCGCCGACGCCGTCCTGCTTGTAGGTCGAGACCTGGTAGATCGGCGGGACGACCGCGCCGGTGAGGGGATCCGCGGTGTTGCCCGCGTGGATCGCGAGGGTCTCGAAGTGCTGACTGAAATGCCTGTCGCTCATGTGCACCGAGCGTAGTGCGCCTGGCCGGATGCTGACGCCCGCACGGCGAGGGAACGGCGAGGGGAGCGGCCGAAAGAGGGTTTTCCCTGTGCGGACCGCGACCATGCCCCCTCCGTCGCCGGAGCCAAGGGCACCGCCGCCGGGCGGCCGCCGACCTGCCTGTCATGACCCGGACCGGAGTTTTCCACAGCCGGCGGCGGGGTTGGCCAATTGTCGGCGGCGTCTGGTTCGCTTGAGGCATGGCGATTCTCTGGCTGGTCATGGCACTGCTCATGCTGAGCTTCGTGCTGCTCCCGTTCATGCGGCGCAGGCGCGGGATGATCGAGCAGGTGCACCCGGGACACCCGGACGCCGCCGACCCGGCGGCCTACGGCTTCGTGCGCCAGGAAGAGCTGGACGTGCGCATGCCCGGCCCGGACCAGGACCTGCTGGACGTCCTGGACGTGGTGCAGCGCACGCAGGACTACCGCGCGGCCGCCCAGCTGCTGGCCGGCACCGAGACCGGGGGAGAGCGGCGCTGGCAGCGGGTGCAGGCCTTCGCGGGCGCCGCCGCGCTGGAGCTCCAGCAGCGACCGGGCGGGGTGCATGAGACGCCGGGCGGCCAGTGGCTGCGGGTGTGGCGGGCCGAGCAGCCCAAGGACGCGGGCGCCGCCGCCGTGTACGCCGAGTTCCTGGTGCAGCAGGCCTGGCGGACCTCGACGCCGGGCACGGACGACTTCCGGATCATCATGGAGGAGGCCCGGGACGCGTGCGGGCAGGCGGCCCTGCTGGCCCCCGGCGACCCGGTGTCGTACATCGCCGAGCTGTCCATCGCCCGCGGACTCGCCTACTCCCAGGCCGAGTTCGACCAGCTGTGGCTGAAGATCCTCGACCGCTCACCGCATCACATGGGCGCGCATCTGGTCGCGCTGCACTACTGGTGCGAGAAGTGGCACGGCTCGCGCGAGCAGGCGTACTCCTTCGCCGAGGCCGCCGCAGCCCGCGCCCCACAGGGTTCGCTGCTCGCCGCGCTGCCGCTGTTCGCGGTCTTCGAGCACCTCCCCGAGGTCAACCTGGTGGCGGGCTTCTATCAGAGCGAGGTCGTCACCAAGGCGATGCACGGCGCCCTGCACGCGGTGCACTCGGCCCGCCCCGACGATCCGATGCTCGCCCACGTCCGCCATCTGCTGATCCTCTTCCTGGTCCGCGCCGAGCGCTGGCAGGAGGCCATGCACCAGCTCATACACGTCGACGGGCACATCGGCGCGCTGCCCTGGACCCTGTCCGCCGACCCGGCGGCCGAGTTCGCGGTCTACCGCGCCCTGGCGGTGGCCGGTTACGAGGCCAACGGCGGCAGCCCGGCCACCCTGCCCGGCTGAGCGGCCGCCGGACGCCGGGCACCCTCCCCTCACCCCCCGTCACCGCGTCGCCCTGCCGACACAACCGCGTTGCCCTGCTGACCTGCGGTAGGGCATACTCCGGCATCCCCCCACACCGCACCACGCCCGCCGGCACGCCGTCGCCACGGCACCGTGCCGAGTGACGCCCGTGCACCATGTCCTGACTTCACTGAGGTCCTGTGGGGGGATCTGCCCGATGGGCGCAACTCTGCGCGCGCTGCGCGCTCTCGTTCTGCTGCTCGGTTTCTATCTGCTGAGCCTCGCGCTGCTCGCGGCGCTGATCGGTCTCGATGTCGTCGTGTTCACCTGGGGACACGGCGCGGTCGCCGTGAAGCTCGCGCTCGTGTCGGTGCTGCTCGCCGCCCCCGTCGTACGCGGCATGTTCATGCTGCACACACCCAAGGGCGAGGACGGGCCCGGCATCGCGGTCACCGAGGCCGCGGAGCCCCGGCTGTGGGCCCTCGTCCGGGACGTCGCGGCCGCGGCCGGCACCCGCGTCCCCGACCGGATCCTGCTCACCGGCGAGGTCAACGCGTCCGTCAGCGAGAAGCCGCGGCTGCTCGGCCTGCTGCCCGGACCACGCCGTCTGCACCTCGGCGTTCCGCTGCTGACCGGTCTGACCGAGGCTCAGCTGAGGGCCGTACTCGCCCATGAATACGGCCACTTCACCGGCGGCGACACCCGGCTCTCCTCGCTGGTCGTGCGCGGCCGTGCGCAACTGGCGCGGGTCATCGGGCAGTTCCATGCCAAGGCGGACGGCAAGGTGGCCACCGAACGGGCCCGGCAGGAGCAGGCCGCGGCCAAGCGGATCGCCAAGGGCAAGAAGGCCAAGCAGGTCGACACCACCGGCTCCGGGGCGACGTACCGGATGATGGCGGCCATCTACACCGCGTACGCCAAGCTCTATATGCGCGCCTCGCTGTCCACGGCACGCGATCAGGAGTTCGCCGCCGACCTGTCCGCCGCACGGCTCGCCGGACGCGACGCGACGGCGTCGGCGCTGCGCGAGATCCCGGTGCTGTCCGCCTCCCACGACTTCTACCTCGACTCCTATGCCACCCTCGGCCTGCGGGCCGGGCTGCTGCCGCCGCGCGGCGAGTTCTTCGGCGGCTTCGGGAAGCTGCTGACGGCCCGTGAACCGGAGCTGGTCCGGCACCGCGCGGAGCTGCCGGAGGAACCGGCTTCGCCGTACGACTCGCACCCGCCGATCGCCGAGCGCGTGCGCCGGATCGAGGCACTGCCCGCCGACGGACGCACCGAGGAGGCCAAGGGCGCGGCGCTCGCCCTGCTCACCGCGCCGGAGCAGACCCTGGCCGCGCTGGAGGACGCCGTCCTCGTCGACGAGGTGCTCGCCTTCCGCCGCACCGCCGGCTGGGAGGAACTGCTGGACGCCTCGATGGCGGCGGGCCTGTCCTCGGCGCACACGCCGCTGCGCCGGGCACTGGCCGCCTACACCGGGCAGCCGCCGACACTGACCGCGCTGCTCGACGTCATCGACAAGGGCCGGCTGTGGCAACTGGCCGGGAAGCTGCCGCTGTCACAGGAGGCGGCCGCAGCGACGGGGCGGGCGTTCCGCGAGTTCGCACGGCCCGTGATGCGCGGCTCGGTGCGGACGATGGTGCTGGCCGAGTTCAGCGCGCGGTCGCTGCTGCACTGGGAGTTCTCCTGGTCCCACCCGGCCGCCGTACGGCTGTCGGGCCGGGGTGCGCAGGCCACGCGGGACGACGACCCCGACGCCGCCCTGCACGCGGCGGTGGACGCGGCGCTCGCCGACCATCCCGACACCGCACCCCTGCGGGCTCTGCTGCCACCGGCGGCACAGCCCGCCTGACCGGGGCGGCCCGCACAGCCGAACGCGCCGCGACTCACCACCACCGGCCGGCCAGCCGACAACGACGATCTCCTGCCGACGACCGACGCCCGACGGCCAGCGACCAGCGACCAACGGCCGACACCCGACGACCCACGACCCACGACCCACGAACGACGACCCACGAACGGACCGAACCACCGATGACCCCCCTCCTGTGGATCCTGGGGATCCTGGCCCTCCCTGTCGTGATCGCCGCCGTGTGGTTCACCGGCGCGTTCGTGAAGGAACTCTTCTCGCCGAGCCCTCCCGGCCCCGACCCGGCGGCGCAGGTCGCGCAGCGTCTCGGCCTGCTGCCCGCCGAGCGGCAGGACACCGAGCACCCGGCGCCCCTGCCGGACACGTGGGCGGCCGCTCTCGACGCGGTGCGCGGCGGCGACTGGCAGCCCGCGGCCGAGCTGCTGCGGGCCGTGGACCGGGACTGGGAACGCCGTTCGGCGCTCACCGCTCTGCTGGGTGCGGCGGCGGCCGAGGAGGACGGCTGGCTGATGGACTGGGAGGCGGCACGCCCCGAGGACCCGGACGCGGCGGTGGTCAGGGCGCAGAGCACGGTGTCCCTGGCCTGGGAACTGCGGGGTTCGCTGGGGGCCGGGAGCACGACGCGCGAGCAGTTCGACGGCTTCCACCGCACGCTCGCCGCCGCGCGCGAGGAGATCACGCGGGCGGCCGCGCTGAACCCCGACGACCCGACGCCGTACATCACGGAGATCTGGGTGGCGCTCGGACTCGGTTGTCCGCACGCGGAGATGGAGAGGCTGTGGGCGCAGATCACCGCCCGCGCCCCGCACCACTACGGCGCCCATCACGCGGCTCTGCAGTACTGGTGCGCGAAGTGGCGGGGGTCGAGGGAACTCGCGTCCGGCTTCGCCGAGAAGGCGGCGGCCGGCGCACCGGTGGGCAGCCTGCTGACGGTACTGCCGCTCGTCGCGCACTTCGAGCACGACGGGTCGACCGATGTCGCGGCCGACGGCACGCCGGAGATGGTGGCCCGGGTCGACGCGGGCCTCGCGGACGCGGCAGCCGCGGCGGCCGCCGACCCCGGCCGGCCGGGCCTCGCCCAGCTGCGGCACCTGCTGGCGTTCTATCTGCATCTGCAGGACCGGCACGAAGCCGCGCTGGAGCAGTTCAGGCTGGTCGACGGCCATGTGGACGCGCTGCCATGGCGCTACCACGGCGACGGAGCGGCGGCCTACTACTGCCAGGTCCGCAACGAGACGGCGCGGGCGGCGGCCGGCCGGGTCACCGGGTAACGGATGGGGCACGTCAGCTCCCGGCAGCCACACGATCCTTAGTGTCTGTGGCATGGATGGAATCGATCTTGCCGACGGAGCGGTGGGCGCGATACTCGGCATGGTCTGCGCCGTGGTGTTCCAACAGCCGCTGCAGGACGCCTGGTACCGGCTGCGTCGGGGCTCCACGACGACGATGCGCACCCTGCGCCGGCGGGAGGCATCGGCGCCGGCCTGGCAGACGTTCTCACTCGGGCCCCTGCGGACTTCCGCGTTGATCGTCGAAGGCGACGGGTCGTCTCCGGTTCCTCCGGAGGCGATCGGCATCCAGGTGCTCGACGAAGAGGTGGTGCTGCCACCGGACATGGCCGGCTGGCGGGACGAGATCGCCGAGGAGGCCGAGCGGTCGCGGGCGCAGGGACGTACGCCGCCGTGGAACGGTCCGCGCTACGCCGTCGAGTCCTTCGAGGTCTCCCGCACCCCGCTCGACGAGCGTCCCGAGGTCCGGCTGCGGCTGCGCCCCACCGACTACTACACGTTCCTCGCCGCCCAGCAACTGGACCGTGAGCTCCCGGACGGCACCACGCCCCGGTCCCGCTATCTGGACCCCGACGACCCACTGGCGGCGCCGTCCTTTCTGCACTGCAGTTTCGCCGTCAATGTCGCCGTGGTCACCGCCGACGACATGCTCGTCGTGAGCCGGCGCAGCAACCGGGTACGCATGGCACCCGGTGTCTGGAACTCCTCCGTCAACGAGGGTCTTTCGCGGCACAACGATTCTGACCTGCACGCGGCGGCCCGTCGCGGGATGTGGGAGGAGCTGTCCCTGGAGCCCCACGAATACTCCCTCGACCTCCTGGCCTTCGTCCTGGACCTGGACAAGCGCCACTGGAGTGGCCACTTCTACGCCCGGCTGAACGACGTCTCCAGCGCGGGTCTTCGCACACGCATGAGCCGGGGTGTCACCGATCGCTGGGAGCACCAGAGCGTCGACTACGTTCCCTTCCGCCCTGCGACCGTGGTCGCGTACATGCTGCGGACCGACCGCGTCCAGCGCTGGGCCCCCTTGGCACCGGCCCTCTTCCATCTCGCCCTCGTGCACGTGTACGGCCGTACGCGGGTCGAGCGGATGGCGGCACAGGTCCTGCGCCGCCGCCGTTGAGAGACCGGCTCAGTCGTGCGTGGGCTCACGTCAGCGCCACACGCGGACGTAGTCGGCGTAGAAGATGATCGGGGAGGCGCTGCTCGGTCCCGGGTGGTAAGTGCCGTCGGAGATGGAGAGGTTGAGGATGATGTTGGGGGACCAGGTGCTGCCGACGCCGGTGTGGTCGGAGAAGATGAGCCTGCCGTTGAGGTACCAGTCGTCGTTGGTGGCCCCGAAGTGGACGCCCAGGGTGACCCACGCCCCTGGATAGATGTTCGCGGCGTCGGTGTAGTAAGTGGCCGCCGGATGAACGTGGTTGGCGATCTCCAGCAGGTTGGGGTTGTCGGGGTGGTACTCGAAACCGTCGACCTCGCTGTCCCCGTTGAGCCAGGTCCACACGGCGGGCCAGGATCCGCTGGCACGGGGCAGCTGGACGCGCGCCTCGGCGTAGTCACCGGTGCGGGTCCGGAAGTTCTGCGTGGTGTTCTCGGTGGTCAGCAACCCCGTGTCCCATGACCTCAGGTTGTCCTCCAGGATGTGGCTGCCCGGAGTGGCGGTGAAGGTGCTCAGACCACCGGACACGGTGATCGTGGAGGGGTTCAGCCAGTCGAGTTTCCGGTCGTCGGGGTTGTGGTTGCCGTACTTGTAGGCACTGGTGGTGGAGCCGTTCCAGCGGCTGCCGAAGGGGATGGGTCCGTCGAACTCCTCGTCGAAGGCGAGGGACTTGCCATAGGCGGGCGAGGACGGACCGGGGCCGGTGATGACGAGCCTGCGGCTGGGCAGGTTGTGATAGCCGCTGGACGTCCGGTAGTAGCCGAACTCGGTGTAGGTGCCCGGCGCGAAGGTGCGCGGCGAGGTGGTCATGGTCAGGGTGTTGCCGCAGATCGTGGTGGTGCCGCGCGCCCCGGGGAAGTCGAGGTTGTTGCCGGCGGAGTCACGTACGGCCACACCCAGTTGCTGCACCGTCAGGCATCCTCCGACGGTGTGCACCCGCAGCCTCGCGCTCACCGGTGTGGTCGTCGAGGCGGACGTGGGGGTCAGGGAGTCCAGGACGACGGTGGGCGCGGCCCAGGCGGGGCCGGCGGGGAGCAGGGCCAGCAGCATCGCCATCACGACGAGCCCCACACGGCGGCGGATCGACTTCGGCATGAGGCCGGGCGGGGTTCCGAGATGAATCACCGTCATCCCACCTGAAGGGCGAAGGACGCCGTGTTGTTGCCGGAGTTCGTGTCGTCCGGGCTGCTCACGGCCACCCTGCCGCCCGAGAGCGTGACCCCGTGCGCGATGTCGGAGGGGACGCGGACGGGGATCTGCACGGTGGCGGTCTTCAGCAGGCCGAGCCCCGGAGCGAAGGTGCACACGACCGTGCCACCGCTCGCGTCAGGAGTGCAGGACGGCGGGAAGAACGGCCCGACGGCCGCAGCTCCGCCGGGCACCGTGACACGGACGGTGGCGGTGGACGCCGTCTCGTCCGGCCCGAAATTGGCGATGAGCACGCGCAGCATCGTCGTACCGCCGGGCAGTACGCCGCCGACGCTGAGGGCGACGATGTCGAGATCCGAGCGGGAGGGGTCGACGGCACTCGGGGGTCCTGGCCGTGCGGTCTTCGTGTGGGGTTGGGGTCGTGGCTGGTCGGCGGCGGCCGGCGCCGCTCCGGCCGCACACAGCGCAACGACCAGAGTGACTCGGGACACGATCGAGGCACGGATCCGGGGCACCTGTGCTCTCCTCTGGGACGGGGCCGGACGTTACGGACAGTGACTTTGCATGCCGACACCGTCCGACCCCGTCGCACCGCACGTGCCGCCGCCCCCAGGACCACTCCAACGGCCCAGGCCACCGGCTGTCCACCCACCCGGACCGCGAAGGTAAGGTGAGCCTCGCCTTAGTTTTCGATCGGAGTGCGAGTCGTGCGTGCGTTGAGGTTGAGGGCCGTTCTGGTCATGTCCGTCGCGGGAGGCCTGCTGGTCGGCTGCGGATCGGCCGGCGGAGAAGGGGCCACGGGAGGTTCCGGTACGGCCGGCGGCGGGCGGCACGGCGTCATCGGCGCCTCCGCGGGCCCCACCGCCGCACCCAGCGCGCTCGCCTCCGGCATGGGCTCGGACACCGACGCCGACGGCGTCTTCCCGCGCACGGTCACGCACTTCGAGGGCCGTACGACGCTCACGTCGGCACCGCGGCGCATCGCCGTGCTCAGCACGGGCCAGCTGGACGATCTGCTCTCCCTCGGCATCGTGCCGGCCGCCGCGACCCGCGCGGACAACGCCCATCTCGTCCCCGACTACCTCGCCGACGCCTTCCCCCAGGACAAGCGGAAGCTTGCCGCGATGACCGACGCGGGCACCCGCCAGGCACCCAACCTGGAGTCCCTGGCCACGGCCAAGCCCGACCTGATCCTGGTCAACGACTCCCTCGGCGACCTTTACCCCAAGCTCTCGAAGATCGCGCCGACCGTCGTCACCGCGGGCAACGGCATCAACTGGAAGCGGGACCTGCTGCTCGTCGGCGACGCCGTCGGCAAGGGCCACGAGGCGCGGAAGATGCTCGACGGCATCGCGTCGGACGCGAAGGAGAGCGGCGCGGCGCTCAGCGGCTCCACCACCGTGTCCATGCTGCGCTTCACCCCGGGCCGCACGCGCATGTTCGGCGTGTCCTCCTTCACCGGGTCCCTCGCCGTCGACATGGGTCTCGCGCGGCCGAAGTCCCAGCGGTTCACGGCCATTTCACAGGACATCAGTGCCGAACGCATCGACTCGGCCGACGGCGACCGGATCTTCTACTCCGTGCAGGGCGATCCCGCGAAGACGGACGCGGAGGGTGTCCTGGCCGGGCCGCTGTGGAAGTCGATGAAGGCGGTCAAGGCCGGACACGCGGTGCGGGTGGACGACGACCCGTGGTACCTCAACGCCGGCCCCACGGCCGCCCGTCTGGTCGTACGACAGCTCGCCGAGCACCTTCGGTAAGGTGCGCCGCCTGCTCGCCTGGCCGGCGGCCGCCGCCCTGCTGGCCCTCGCCGTCCTGCTCAGCCTCGCGATCGGCACCCGGCCGGTGGCACCGGACGTCGCCCTCAACGCCCTGCTGCACGGCGGGAGTTCACCGGACGCGCTCGTCGTGCGGTCCCTGCGCGTGCCGCGGACGCTCGTCGGGCTGACCGCGGGGGCCGCGCTCGGGCTCGCCGGGGCCGCGCTGCAGGCCGTCACCCGCAATCCGCTCGCCGACCCCGGAGTACTGGGGCTGAGCCAGGGCGCGGCGGCGGGAGTAGTCCTCGCGCTCGCCCTCGGCGCCGGGTACGGCTTCGAGGGGACCGTCTGGTACGCCTTCGCCGGGGCCGTCGCCGCCGCGTGCCTGGTGTACGGCATCGCCTCGCGCGGGCGCGGCGGGGCCACGCCGGTGAAGCTGGCGCTCGCCGGTACGGCGTTGTCGGCGATGGCCGCCGGGGCGACGACCGTGGTGCTGACGTCGAGTTCGGCGACGCTGGACCGGTTCCGGTTCTGGCAGGTGGGGACGGTCGGCGGGCGGGACGCGGGGACGGTCGTACGGATGCTGCCGTTTCTCCTGGCCGGGGGTGTGCTGGTGCTGGCGTGCGCGCGGGGACTGGACGCGCTGGCCCTCGGGGACGACACGGCGCGGGCGCTCGGGCACCGGGTGCGTACGGTGCGGGCTGCGGCGGCGCTGGGGGCGACCTTGCTGGTCGCGTCCGCGGTGGCCGCGGCGGGGCCGATCGCGTTCGTGGGGCTCGCCGTGCCGCATGCGGTGCGGAGGCTGGTGCGGGGGGTCGGGTACCGGGCGGTGTTGCCGTTGTCCGCGGTGCTGGGTGCGGTGTTGCTGCTGGTCGCCGATGTGGCGGGCCGAGTGGTCCGGCCTCCTTCCGAGGTACCGGCCGGGGTGATGACGGCGTTGGTGGGGGTGCCGGTGCTGGTGGTACTGGTGCGCAGGAAGGGTGCCGTGTCGTGACAGGTGACCGGCGTCGGGACCGGACAGCCGACGGCACCGCAACCCCCCAGGGGCGCGGGGAACTGCGCGACCGGCCACGACGCACCCGCAGCACCCACACCCACACCCGCACCCGCACCCGCACCCGCACCCGGGAGACCGTCCTCCGCCCGCACCCCCTCCTCTCCCTCCGCCTCCACCGCCGGTCGGCCCTCGTCGCCCTCGCCCTCTTCGGCCTCACGGCGGCGGCCATGGCCGCCTCCGCCTGCCTCGGCCGGACCCTCGTACCGCCGGACGGCGCCTGGCGTGCCCTGTGGCACGGCGGCACCCCCTACGACCTGGTCGTCACGGAACTCCGCGTCCCCAGGATCGTGCTCGGCGCGCTCGTCGGAGCCGCGCTCGGACTGGCGGGGGCACTCGTACAGACGGTGACCAGGAACCCGCTCGCCAGTCCCGATGTGATCGGCGTCGGACACGGCGCCGCCGCCGCGACCGTGCTCGCGCTCGCCACCGGCGTGACGGACTCCCCCGGCGCCCTGCCCGCCGTGTCCGTCGCCGGCGGACTCGGGGCCGCCGCGCTCGTCCACGCGCTGGCCTGGCGGCGCGGCATGCAGGCCGGCCGGTTCGTGCTCATCGGCGTCGGCATCGGGGTGGCCCTGTCGGCCGTCGTCCAGCTGTATCTCGCGGACAGCGAGCTGGACGCGGCAGAACAGATGAAGCTGTGGCTCACCGGAAGCCTCGACGGCCGGGGCTGGGAGCAGGCCCTGCCCCTGGCCGTGGTGCTCGCGGTGTGCCTGCCCGCACTGGTCTGGGCGGGATGGGCCGCCCGGCCGCTGGGGCTCGGGGACGAGACCGCGGCCGGGCTCGGTGTCCGGGTGGACCGCACCCGGCTGGTGCTGACCGTGCTCGGTGTCGTACTCGCCGCCACCGCGACCGGCGCGGCCGGTCCGATCGGGTTCGTCGCGCTGACCGCGCCCCAGCTGGCCCGCCGCCTCGCCTGCACCCCGCACCTGCCGCTGCTCTGCTCGGCGCTGACGGGCGCGGTGGTGCTGGTGACCGCCGACCTGGCGGCGCGCACGCTCCTGCCGCCGCTGGAGATACCGGTCGGCGCGCTCACGGCGCTGGTCGGCGGGCCGTACCTGCTGTGGCTGCTGGGCCGCGGACCCAGGCAGACGTGACGACGTCGGACCGTCACGACGTCAGATCGTCACGACATCAGATCGTCACAGCTCGTGACGACGTCAGATCGTCGCCGTGTCGATCACGAAGCGGTAGCGGACATCGCTGTTCACGACCCGCTCGTACGCCTCGTTGATCTGGTCGGCGCGGATCAGCTCGATCTCGGCGCCCAGGCCGTGCTCGGCGCAGAAGTCGAGCATCTCCTGGGTCTCCGGGATGCCGCCGATGCCGGAGCTGCTCAGGCTGCGGCGGTGACCGAAGACCGAGGAGAGCAGGATGGGCGCCGGCTCCTCCGGGATGCCGACGTTGACCATCGCGCCGTCCGTCCGCAGCAGCGACAGATACGCGTCGAAGTCGAGCGGCGCCGAGACCGTGTTGAGGATGATGTCGAAGGTGCCCTTGAGAGTCTCGAAGGTCTTCGGGTCGCTGGTGGCGTAGTAGCGGGTGGCGCCCAGCTTCAGCCCGTCGTCCTTCTTGCGCAGGGACTGGGACAGCACGGTGACCTCGGCGCCGAGCGCCGCCGCGATCTTCACGCCCATGTGGCCGAGGCCGCCGAGGCCGACGACCGCGACCTTCTTGCCCGGACCGGCGTTCCAGTGCCTGAGCGGCGAATACGTGGTGATGCCGGCGCAGAGCAGCGGCGCGGCCACGTCCAGGGAGAGGCCGTCGGGGATGCGGACGACGTAGTTCTCGTCGACGACGATCTTCTGTGCGTAGCCGCCGTAGGTGGGCTGTCCGTCCTTGCCCACGGAGTTGTACGTCCAGACCGGGCCGCCGCCGGTGCAGTACTGCTGCAGGCCGGCCTTGCAGTTGTCGCACTCGCGGCAGGAGTCGACCATGCAGCCGACGCCCACGCGGTCGCCGACGGCGTACTTCGTGACACCCGCGCCGACCTCGGCGACGACACCCGCGATCTCATGACCGGGCACCATCGGGAAGATCGCCGTGCCCCAGCCCTCCCGGGCCTGGTGGATGTCGGAGTGGCAGATACCGGCGAACTCGATGTCGATCAGGACGTCGGACTCGCCGACCGCGCGCCGCTCGATGGTGGTCCGCTCCAGCGGGGCCTTCGCGGCGGGCGCGGCGTAAGCAGCAACAGGGGTGGTCATGCCGGGTTCTCCTAGCGATGTCAGCGCGCCCGGCTGCCTTCCCACCGGGCACACGAGCAGCTTCTCCCACGCTACGACGACCACCCAGACCACGCTTCTGCATACGTCCGCCGTGCCTACCACTGGCGGGGTCAGGTTCCGGTACGTACGCCCGTGAATACTGGACGTATGGAGAACCAGCCCCTGCCCTCGTCCCCGCCCCTGGACCGGCGGGCCGAACTGAGCGAGTTCCTGCGCAGCCGGCGGGCCCGGCTGAAGCCGGAGGACGTGGGGCTGCCCGACTTCGGCCGGCACCGGCGGGTGCCGGGGCTGCGCCGCGAGGAGCTGGCGCAGCTGGCCGGGGTGTCCGTGGCGTACTACACCCGGCTCGAACAGGGCAACGGTCGCAATGTCTCGGCGGAGGTCCTGGACTCGATCGCGCGGGCGCTTCGGCTGTCGGACGCCGAGCACGCGCATCTGACGCATCTGGCCAAGCCGAAGTCGCACAAGAAGAAGCCGGCGGCGCGGCAGCAGCAGGTCCGTGTCGCGCTGCGGCAGCTGCTGGACACGATGGAGGGCGTACCGGCGTACGTGGTCGGGCGCCGCTCGGAGATCCTCGCGTGGAACCGGATGGCGGCGGCGGTCTTCGGCGACTGGGCGGAGCTGCCGCCGGAGGAGCGCAACTGGGCCCGGCTGGTCTTCCTGCACCCGGACTACCGCGATCTGTTCGTCGACTGGCAGCAGAAGGCGATCGACATCGTCTGCGCGCTGCGCATGGACGCGGGCTGCTATCCGGACGACCCGCGGCTGTCGGCGCTGGTGGGCGAACTCTCCGTGAAGAGCGAGGAGTTCCGCAGGCTGTGGGCGACCCACGACGTCAAGGAGAAGAACCACGGCGTCAAACGGCTGCACCACCCGCTGGTGGGCGACCTCGCCCTGCACTTCGAGTCCTTCCGCCTGACGGACGACTCGGACCAGTCCCTGCTCACGTACCACGCCGAACCGGGCTCCCCCTCCGCCGACAACCTGCGTCTGCTGTCCAGCTGGGGCACGGACGCCACCCGCACCACCGTGCCCTAGGAGCACCCGGAGATCATGGTCCGGGTGCCCCTAGGGGCGTCAGGGGGTGCTGCGGCTCACCGTCCGAAGTACGCGTCGTGGATCGTGATCTCCGACGTGTTGCCCTTCTTGTCGGTGATCCGGGAGCGCAGGGAGACGGACCTGCCCCGGGCCGGGGTCTTCACCGTGATCCTGCCGTCGTGGACGGGGACCTGCGTGAAGGTCTTGCCGTCGTAGGAGACGTACACGGTCAGCGACTTCAGGTTGCCGAACGCCGCCGAGCCCTCGACGGTGACCGGGAAGGTGACCGCGCGGCCGGCCGGTACCGTGCTGTCCAGGCCGGTCGCGATGCCGTAGCGCAGCACGGAGGCGGGGAGCTGGACGGGGGCGCCGGAGACCTTCTTGGAGCGGAAGGTCCAGGCCGCGTCGATCCGGGAGGACGCCGTGGACACCCTCGCCGCGCGCCTGACCGAGGTGGTGAGCCGGTAGCCGGCCTCACCGGCCGGGACCTTGAAGGTCTCCTCGCCGAACAGCGGGTCGGTGTTGGAGCCGACCTCGGTGCCGTCGCGGTACAGGGTGGTGCGCACCGAGCTGAGGTCCGAGACCCCGGCGTGCTTGCCGGCGTCGGCGAACAGCGGCAGCGAGCCGAAGATCTGGTTGCCGTTGCGGAAGAGACCGACGTCCTTGCCGACGTACGGGCCGAAGACCGCGGTGTTGACCGTCTTCGCATAGCTGTGGCCGGCCCGGAAGGAGGACTCGCCGAGCGCGTAGCTCGCGTCGGCGACCGGGAAGCCGTCCTGGTCGACCCCGTCGTACTGGGTGAAGTCCAGGCCCCACTGGACCCCGCCGCCCGCGGACAGATGCAGGGCGCGGGTACCGGGCAGCTTCTGCCGGATGTCGATGGAGGTGGCGGCGGAGGCGCCGGGCAGCCAGCCGGTGGCGCTGATCGAACCCGTCCTGCCGTCCGCCGCGGCACCGAGGCGGGCCTTGACGATGGCCAGCTCACCGGCCTTGTAGTGCTTGGTGTAGCCGGCGGCGAGCTTCCGCACCGGGCCGCCGGAGGTGACGTCGTACTGGTCGCTCGTGCCCTTGGTCCAGTGGCCGTCCCACTGCTGGAACAGCTGGCCGGCGGGCAGTTGCGGGCCCAGGTGGGCGGTGCGGAAGTTCTTGTACGAGTCCAGGAACCAGGTGTAGCTGTACTGGTTCCCGCCGAGCGTGAGGGTGAAGCCGGGCGCGGCGAAGCGGGACTTCACACCCGAGGCCGGCACGGTGACGTCCACCGGCTTGGCCTTGCGCGCGTCGACCGTGATCGTCTGCTTCTTGGTGACGGTCAGCTTCGGCTGGGCGATCCAGTCGAGGCCCTTGTCGCTGTCGTCCGGGTCCACCAGGACGGAGGAGTTGAAGAGGTACGTGCCCTTGGGCACCCGCACCGTCACCGTGCCGGACGGGTCGTACGGGCTCACGTCCGTGCCGCTCGCCCGTCCGGCCACCCCGGTGAGGGCGGCGGTGTAGGACTTCGCCGGCTTGCCGTCGCGGCCGATGAACTTCAGGGTGACGTCGTACGACTCCACCTCGCGCCGCACCGCGGCGGCCGTGCGGACACTCTGGCCGGCGCCGGTCGCGGTCACATACGCGGAGTAGGCGCCGTCGAGGGTGCCGCCCAGCTTGGTGTTCACGGTGAGGTCGACGGAGGCCCTGCCGTGTGCCGGGACCGTCAGCTTCGTCGAGCCGAGCTGGAAGAAGCCGTCCGGGGCCGCGTGGCCCTTGGGGTCCAGGCCGCGGCTGCTCAGGGTGAGCGTGACGTCCTTGTCGCCGAGGTTGCGGTACGTCACCTCCTTGGTGACCGGCTGGTCGTCGGTGTGCGGCCACGCCTGCGTACCGAAGTTCACCGACACCGGGTCGGCGACCACGGACTGCCCGATGGCCCTGTCCACCGCGACACGGCCCGAACCCTGCTGGTACGGCGTGTAGTTGCCGCCCTTGGCGGAGCCGGTCAGCGCGCCCTTCAGCTCGGCGTAACCCCAGTCGGGGTGCTCCTGCTTCAGGATCGCGGCGGCGCCCGCGACATGCGGGGTGGCCATCGAGGTGCCGGAGAGGGTCAGATAGCCGGCGGGCTTCTCGCCGACCTCGTGGTCGACGACGCTGCCCTTGGCCGCGGCGGCGGTGATGTCCACACCCGGGGCGGTGACGTCCGGCTTGACGGCGCCGTCCCCGGCGCGCGGGCCGGTGGAGGAGAAGTCGGCGAGCTTGTCCTTCTTGTCGACGGCGCCGACGGTGAGCGCGGCGTCCGCGCTGCCCGGCGAGCCGACCGACCCGGGTCCGTCGTTGCCCGCGGCGATCGCGAACAGGACGCCCTTGGTGGCGGAGAGCTTGTCGACCTCGGCCTCCAGCGGGTCGACGCCGGGGCTGTCGGGGCCGCCGAGGCTGAGGTTGACGACGCTCGCGCCCTGCGCGGCCGCCCACTCCATGCCGGCGAGGATGCCGGAGTCGTCACCGGAGCCGCTGTCGTCCAGCACCTTGCCGCTCAGGATCTCGGCGTCCGGGGCGACCCCCTTGTACCTGCCGCCCGATGCGGCGCCGGTGCCCGCCACGATGGAGGCGACGTGGGTGCCGTGCCCGTAGTGGTCGGTGGCGTCCTTGGCGGCGGTGAAGTTCTTGGCCGCGATCACCTGGTGCTTCAGGTCCGGGTGGCGGGTGTCCACGCCGGTGTCGAGGACGGCGACCTTCACGCCCTTGCCGGTGTAGCCGGCCTTCCAGGCGACGGGCGCGCCGATCTGCGGCACGGATGTGTCGAGGGAGGCCTTGCGGACGCCGTCGAGCCAGATGTGCGCGATGCCGGCGGCGGTCCTGCCGCCGTCGGTGACGGCGTGCCACAGCGCCGCGGTGCCCCGGACCGGTGTCTGCACCGCGTCGGCGTCGAGCGCGGTCAGGCTGCGGCGCAGCCGGCCCGCGCCCCGGACGTCGGCCCTGGCCTCCGTGGCAGCGCCGGTGTAGCCGACGATGACCTTCAGGCCGTCCTTCTGGGCCCGGCGGGTGGCGGCCTTGTTCAGCTCCGTGATGTCGAACAGGCGCTGGTCCAGCTTGCCGGAGGCCACCAGGTGGACGGCGTCGACCGGGATGAGCAGCGTGTGGCCCTCGGTCCTGCGGACCTGGAAAGGTATGTGCTCACGGCCCTTGGCCCGCTCCAGGCCGATGATCCGGCCCTTGGCGTCGAGGGCGACCCGGTCACCGGTGATCAGAGTGACATGGGTCTTCACGGTGAGCGCCGCGGCGGAGGCAGCGGTCGGGATGCGCTCCGTGGGCTTCGCCGACGCCGGGCTGGTCAGGCCCGCCGCGACAGCGACCGCTGCGGCGATGGCCACACCGGCCGCAGCACTTTGCACTTGTCTGCGCACGTTCTCCCCCTGGAGATGGAGTACCGGGCGAGTTCGCCGTTCACCCGGCCGGGGGCAGGCTTGTGCGCACGCACGCCGGCCCCCCGGGATCACGAAGTATGCCGGGGGCCCGGCAAACGGCTCAAGAGACGAAAGGAGGGTAAGAAAGAGCGAAGGAAAACTGTAACGCCGCCTGCGGGCCACCGTTACAGAACCGCGAAGTGCCGCACGAACAGCAGGTGTCGGGGACCGTCAGGCGCCCGCGTTCTCCTTTACCGTGATCTTTCCTTTGCGGATGATCGCGAGCCGCGGAGCCTTCTTCGCGATCGACGAGTCGTGGGTGACCATGATGAAGGTCAGCCCGTGCTCCTTCCACAGGCGTTCGAGTACGTCCATGATCTCGTCGCGCATGCCCTCGTCGAGATTGCCGGTGGGCTCGTCGGCGAGGAGGACCTTCGGGCGCTTGACGAGGGCGCGGGCGATGGCCACGCGCTGTTGCCGGCCGCCGGACATCTCGGAGGGCAGATGAGCGAGGCGTTCGCCGAGGCCGACGGAGTGCAGTGCCTCGGCGGCGAGTTCCCGCCGCTCCTTGGTCTTGATGCCGAGCGGTACGAGCGCGGTCTCGACGTCCTCCTGGGCGGTGAGCGTCGGAATGAGGTTGAAGGACTGGAAGACGAAGCCGATGTTCTCGCCGCGGACCTTCGTCAGCCGGGCTTCGCTGAGCGTGGCCAGGTCGGTGCCGTCCCGAGTCCGTCGCCGTCGCCGATGGTCAGGTCCACCCCGTCGAGGGCGTGGACGGTGTCTTTGCCTCGGGTGTAGCGCTTGGTCACGTTTCTGAGGTGGTACATGGTGACTCCGGGGAGAGGTGAGAGGTGATCGCGTGCCCTGAGGGGCCGTCGGGAGGAGCCGTCGGGTGGGGCCGTCACTCCACCCGCCGCAGCGCGTCCGCCGGACGGAGCCGCGAGGCGCGCCAGCCGCCGAACGCTCCCGCGATCAGCCCGCCCGCCACCGCCACCGCCAGGGCGATCGTCGTGACACTGACCGGCGCCGTCAGCGCGACCGACAGGGACTTCGCCGCCTCGCGGCCCGGGCCACCGAAGCCGCCGCCACCACCGCCCCCGAAGCCGCCGCCCGGCTGGGCCCGCAGGGTCGGACTGACGGCCGTGACGGCGTACGCGCCCGCCAGCCCCAGGGCGATGCCGAGGGCGCCGCCGACCAGACCGTTGACGACGGCCTCGCCGACCACCTGCCGGGTCACCCGGCCCGACTTCCAGCCCAGCGCCTTGAGCGTGCCGAACTCCCGGACCCGGCGGGAGACCGCGGCGGAGGTCAGCAGGCCGGCCACCAGGAACGCGGCGACCAGGACAGCGATCGACAGCCACCTGCCGACGTCGGTGGCGAGGGAGGACGCGGTGGCCGGCGAGCCCGAGACCGTCTTGGCGAGGTCGGCGGAGGTGGTGACCGTCGTACCGGAGACGTTCTTCTGGATGGCGCTCTTGACGGAGTCGATCTTCTGGGAGTCGGTCGCCTTGACGTAGATCGTGGTGACCTTGCCCTTCTCACCGGCGAGGGTCTGCGCCCGCTTCAGCGGGATGTACAGCGACTGGAGCACCTTGCCCTGGGCCCTCCCCATGCCGCTGGATCGCAGTTCGCGCCTCAGGTAGGTGAAGAGCATGGCCGCACATCAGGGACGGACCCTGACGGCACCCTAAGGCCGGCATAAAAGAAGCATGAGAAGGAGCATGAGAAGGCTGTGGCCGGGCCCATGGCGAGCCCGGAAACGCCGGTGCCGCCCCGAGGGGCGGCACCGGTACAGCTGCGAACGGGCTGTCAGACGGCCGAACCGGCCTTCCACTGGGCCCAGTTCATGTTCCAGCCGTTGAGGCCGTTGTCCGGCTGGACCGTCTTGTCGCCGGTGTTCTGGACGACGACCACGTCACCGATCAGGGTGTGGCTGTAGAACCAGGCGGCCGGGGTGCTCGCGTCGCCCGCGCCCTTGGCGTCCTGCAGGCCGACACAGCCGTGGCTGGTGTTGACGTTGCCGAAGACGGACGGCGCGCCCCAGTAGTTGCCGTGGATGAAGGTGCCGGAGCTGGTCAGGCGCATCGCGTGCGGCACGTCCTTGATGTCGTACTCGCCCTTGCCGTCGGAGTCCTTGAAGCCGACCGTCGCGCCGTTCATCCGGGTCTGGGTGAACTTCTCGGAGATCACCATCTGCCCCTCGTACGTGGTGTGCTCGGGGGAGCCCGCGGAGATCGGAATGGTCTTGACGACCTTGCCGTCCTGCGTGATCTTCATCTGCTTGGTCTTCGCGTCGACGTACGAGACCTGGTTGCGGCCGATGTGGAAGGTGACCGTCTTCTGCTGGACACCGTGGACACCGGGCGCGCCCTCGACGCCGTCGAGCGCCAGCTTCAGCGTGACGGTGGAGCCTGCCTTCCAGTACTGCTCCGGGCGGCAGTCCATGCGGTTGGCGCCGAACCAGTGGCAGGCGACCTCCTGGCCGCTGCTGGTGCTGACCGTGACGCCCTTCTGCACGGCCGCCTTGTTGGTGATCGCCTTGTCGAAGTTGATCGAGACCGGCATGCCGACACCGACCGTGGAGCCGTCGTCCGGGGTGTAGGTGCCGATGAAGCTGTTGGCCGGGGAGACGGTGGTGAAGGAGGCGTTCTCGTGGGCTATCCGGCCCTGGGAGTCCTTGGCCTCGGCGGCGACCTTGTAGGTGGTGGAGCGGTCCAGCTGGGCGCTGGGCTTCCAGCTGGTCTTGTCGGCGGAGAGCTGACCGGCGACGGCCGTGCCGCTCTCGGTGGTCATCGTGACACCGGTGAGGGTGCCCTTGCCGACCGTGACGGTGGCGGAGTTGTTGATCGAGGCGTTGTCGGAGCCGTCCTTCGGCGTGATCGTGATCTGCGCCTCCGAGGACTTCTTCGCCGCCGCCGCGTCGGCGGCGGCCTGGGAGGAGTCGCCCTTGCCGTTACTGGAGGACTTGTCGTCTCCGCCGGAACACGCCGTGAGCACCAGCACACCGCCGAGCAGAGCGGACGCGGCCACCAGGCCCCTGCGCCGCTTACTGTCCGTCATCACACGCTTCTCCATCGTCACCGAATCGCCAAAACCCCGAGAACCCCCGTAAGAACCTTCAACGCTACGGCCGTATCGTCCCGTTCCCCATCCGCTGGATCTGTGGGGCACACCACGTCCGTCCATCCCCTCATAGGACGACCGAACCCCGGACGGCGGTTGCCGTCCGGGGTCGCGAGTGTGGCCCCCGGGACGCTCAGCCGATGCCGATGCCGCCGCCGCTCCCGCCCTCACCCTCCCCCTCATCGTCCTCGTCGTCCTCGCCGTACTCGCCGTCCTCGTCCAGGTCCCAGTCCGGCGAATCCGGGTCGTAGTCGATCCGTTCGCTCGACCAGGACGCCTGTTGCAGCTCGACCCCGGGCACCTCGCCGACCAGGTCGAACGGGTCCACGAGATAGGCGAGGGCCTCCGCCGTGTCTTCCGTCACAGCCCCCTCGGCCTGGGTCCGCTCGGCCTGCGGCAGCTCCGGATCGGCCGCGATCCGGCGCAGCGCGGCCTTGGTCACCTGGTCCTCGTCCTGCACCTCAAGGACCAGCTCCACCCGAAGCCGTACAAAACGTGATGTCTCTTCAGCGCTCATGGCGCGAGCGTACGACCGAAACCGGCCGTGACTTTCCTGTGACCCGCGACTTTCACTAACATCGCCCTACACGGCCAATTCGCCAGCGTCACAAGGGGATCGATATTCCGTGACATCCGCTCGCCGTCCGCTGCTGACCGCCACCGCCGCGGGCACCCTGCTGTGCGCGCTGTGGTTCGTCCCGTCCGCGAACGCGTCGCAGGACTCGGGGTCGAGAGCGGCCATGACACAGTCCTCGACATACTCGACGACGCGGGTCGCACAGCAGGCCAGGGCGGTGTCCCAGGCGACCGCGGAGACCGCGCAGGCGACTGCGGAGACCGCGCGGGAGGCCGCGGACGACACCCAACTCGCCGACACCGGAAGCATCGACACCACGCCGTACGTCGTCGGCGGCACGCTCTTCCTCGGTGTGGGCGCCGCCTTTGTGGTGTATTCGGTGCGACGCGAACGCATGGGCTTTTAATTTCCCTTGACTGTCCTTTGGCAGCCCGCACATAGTTCGCCCCATGAAGAGATCGTCGGGCGTACGGCTGTGCGCCGCCGCGGTTGCGGGTGCGCTGTCGTTCGCCCTTGTCACGGGCTGCTCCCAGGGGGATGCGAGGCATTCCGGTCCGGCCTCGAAGGCGCTGGGCGCCGCGGAGTTGAAGCAGCGGATCATCGCGCGGGGCGAGGTGCCCGGGTTCCAGGTGCAGCCGGTGCCGGCCACCCGCGCCAGGCCGATAACGACCGACAGCGCGCGCTGCCGGCCGCTGGCCCGTGTGATGAGCGGCCTCCCGCCCCTCGACGCGGCGGCGAAGACCGACCGGCTGGCCATGGAGAACCAGAAGAAGGCCCCCTCGACCAAGCCGACCTCCCTGGACGACCTCGACGAGGGGAAGTTCAAGGAGGCGATGCAGAAGTCCCTGGACCGGGACGTCACCACGGTCACCCTGGCCTCGTACGACGGCGAGGGCGCCGGCAAGGCCCTGGAGTCGGTCCGCACCGCCGTACCCGCCTGCGCGAGCGGCTTCTCGGCCGTGCAGGCGGGCACGAAGATGAAGTTCACCAAGGTCGTCGAGGAGAAGGCCACGAGCACCGGGGACGGGGTGGTGGCGTTCGCCGCGACCACGGACACCGACGAGGGGGACCCCGCGCCCGTCCACGCCGAGGTCGTACGGGTCGGGAACACGCTGGCCGGCTACTTCACGACGAACCTGGGCTCGATGATGGGCAAGAAGGCGTACGTGGTCTCGCCCGCGGTCGTCAAGGCCCAGCAGGCCAAGCTGAAGTGACACAGGCACAGCAGAGGGGCCCGGTCCGGCGGGACGGGCCCCTCTGCTCGTGCGGGGAGGTTACTGCAGCGGGCCGGTGACCGACTCCGCCGCGGCGACGAGGTGACCGCCGCGCACGAACGCGTCGGCGGCGGCCAGGTCGGGCGCCAGGAAGCGGTCCGGGCCGGGGCCCTGCACACCGGCGGCGCGCACGGCCTCGATGACGGCGCGGGAGGCGGGCGCCGGGGTGAGGCCCTCGCGCAGCTCGATCGCGCGGGTGGCCGCGTACAGCTCGACGGCGATGATCCGGGTGAGGTTGCCGACGGCGGTGCGCAGCTTGCGCGCGGCCGACCAGCCCATGGACACATGGTCCTCCTGCATGGCGGAGGACGGGATGGAGTCGGCGGAGGCGGGCACCGCGAGCCGCTTCATCTCGCTCACCAGCGCGGCCTGCGTGTACTGGGCGATCATCAGCCCGGAGTCGACACCCGCGTCGTCCGCGAGGAACGGCGGCAGACCGTGGCTGCGGTTCTTGTCGAGCAGCCGGTCAGTACGCCGCTCGGCGATCGAACCGAGGTCGGCGGCGGCGATGGCGAGGAAGTCCAGGACGTAGGCGACCGGGGCGCCGTGGAAGTTGCCGTTGGACTCGACGCGGCCTCCCCCGGAGCCGAAAGCCTGGGAGGTGCCCCCAGGCAGCACGACCGGGTTGTCGACGGCCGAGGCCAGCTCGCGCTCGGCGACCAGCCGGGCGTGCGCCATGGTGTCCCGACCGGCACCGGCGACCTGCGGGGCGCAGCGCACCGAGTAGGCGTCCTGAACGCGCGGGGCGTCGTCCTGGTGGTGCCCGGTGAGCTGGGAACCGTCGAGCACGGCCAGCATGTTGGCGGCGCTGGCCCCCTGGCCCGGATGGGGCCGGATGGCATGCAGCTCGGGCGCGAGCACCTTGTCCGTCCCGAGCAGCGCCTCCAGGCTGAGGGCGGCGGTGACATCGGCGGACTTGTAGAGGGTGTCGAGGTCGGCGAGGGCCATGACCAGCATGCCGAGCATGCCGTCGGTGCCGTTGAGGAGGGCGAGCCCCTCCTTCTCGCGCAGCTCGACCGGCCGGATGCCGTGCTCGGCGAGCAGCTCACCGGCGGGCCGGACGCTGCCGTCCGGGCCTTCCGCGTCCCCCTCGCCCATGAGCGTCAGGGCGCAGTGGGAGAGCGGGGCCAGGTCGCCGGAGCAGCCGAGGGAGCCGTACTCGTGCACGACCGGGGTGATCCCGGCGTTCAGCACGTCGGCCATGGTCTGCGCGACCTCGGGGCGGACACCGGTGTGCCCGGAGCAGACGGTCTTGAGCCGCAGGAACATCAGGGCCCGTACGACCTCACGCTCCACCCGCGGCCCCATCCCGGCGGCGTGCGAGCGGACGATGTTGCGCTGCAGCTGGGCGCGCAGTTCCTGGCTGATGTGCCGGGTCGCCAGCGCACCGAAGCCGGTGGAGACGCCGTAGACCGGGTCGGGCTTGGCCGCGAGCGCGTCCACGATCTCCCGGGCCGCGGCGAGGGCCGCGACCGCTTCCGCCGACAGCTCGATGCGGGCACCGCCGCGCGCCACGGCGAGAACGTCGGACGCCGTGACACCGGACGTCCTCACCACCACAGTGTGCATATCCATATTCAGGAGCGTACGCATTGAATGCGGGGATGTCACTAGTGGGGAGCGAGGGTGCCCCTTACCCGTCCGTGTGGCCTTCGCCTCACGGCAGGCGGCCACGGAACCGGCGCCGCTCGGCCCGCGCGGGCGACGGCTCGTCCGCCAGCCGTACGACCGGATCTCCCGGCCCCTCACGGCCCGCGACCACCGGCCGGTCGGCCCGCAGGGCCTTGGCCCGGTACTGGGCGGCGTCGGCGAGCCGGAACAACCGCCGGGCATCGCGCACGTCCCCGATGGGATCGCCGGTCGAGGCGACCCCGCACGCCACCCCCTCCCCCAACTCCAACTCCCCGGCCCTGCGGCACAGTTCATCGGCGGCCTTGACGACCTCCTCGGCCGGCGGACCCACCGCCAGCAGACAGAACTCGTCCCCGCCGAGCCGCGCCGCCAGCGCACCCGGCACCATCGCCCCGCACAGCGAGAGCACGGACCCGAAGCGCTCCAGCAGCCGGTCGCCGACGGCGTGCCCGAGGGTGTCGTTGACCCGCTTCAGCCCATTGAGATCACAGACGACAAGACTGACGACCGCACCCTCCCCGCGGTGCCGCTCGACGGCCTCCTCCAGGCGTACGTCCACGGCGCGGCGGTTGGCGAGTCCGGTGAGGGCGTCGGTGTAGGCGAGCCGGCGGGCCTCCTCCAGCCGCTCGGCCTGCACGAGCCCCGCGGCGACGACGGCGGCCAGCACGGTGGCGAAGTCGGCGTCGGCCCGGCCGAACACCGGGGCCCTGACGGCGCGGGCGACATACACCTCACCCCAGGCCCGGCCGTGCAGCACGACCGGGGCGACGACACAGCAGCCGCGGCCCCGGCGGCGCAGGGCGGCGACCCGGTGATGGAAGTAGCCGGGCGTGCCGGCGGCGGTCCCCTCGGCCGTCTCCACCCATGCGTTCGGCCCGCCCCCGCCGGCCCACCGCTCGTGCAGGAACTCGGTGATCTCCGGGAACTGGTGCACCGGGTAGGCCTCGGCCTCGGGGAACTCCTCCTCGTCCGGGCGCCTGTCCCCCACGTTCACCAGGACGCGCAGCCGGCCCAGCTCCCGCTCCCACACCGACAGCGCGGCGAAGCTGCCGTCCAGCGCCCGGCAGGCGCCGAGCGCGGCGGCCTGCCAGGAGTCCCGCGGGGTGCGCGCCGCCGCCATCCCCTGAGCCAGCGCCACCACGGCGACGAGCCGCTTGTCCTCTCCCATTACTCCAGGTTAGGAAGGTTTTGCGGCATTCGGGACGCCGGAGAGGCGAACAGGTCAGGGACCCACGCCCGCGCTACTCACCAGGCCACTGCGGCTTGCGCTTCTCGTTGAACGCCGCGACGCCCTCCGCCCGGTCCGCCGAGAAGGCCACCGAGCGCCACGCCGCGTCCTCGACCTCCAGTCCGGCCCGCAGATCCAGCCCGTGCCCAAGGCGCAGCGCCCGCTTGGCGGCGCGCAGCCCGACCGGCGAGTTCCCGGCGATCCTGGCCGCCAGCGCCAGCGCCTCCACCTTGTCCCGCCCCTCATCCACCAGCTGGTCGACCAGCCCCAGTTCGGCCGCCTCCGCCGCCTCCACCCGCCGCGCCGAGAAGACCAGCTCGGCGGCGCGCGCCGCCCCGACCCGCCGCGGCAGCAGCTGCGTGCCGCCGCCCCCGGGGATCACCCCGACGGACACCTCCGGCAGCCCCACCACCGCCGTACGGTCGGCCACGATCAAGTCGCAGGACAGGGCCAGTTCGAAACCGCCGCCCAGCGCGAACCCGTGCACCGCCGCGATCGTCGGCATCGGCAGTTCCAGCACCCCGGTGTACGCCCCGCGCGTCACCGGCCGCTGCCGCAGCAGATCCGCGTCACTGAAGGAGTTCCGCTCCTTCAGATCCGCCCCGACGCAGAACGCCCGCTCATGCGAGGACGTCAGCACCACCACACGCGCGTCCCGGTCGGCGGCCAGCGCCGCACACGCACCGCCGAGCGAGCGGGCCATCTCCGTGGAGACGGCGTTCATGGCCTTGGGCCGGTCCAGGACCAGCTCCGCGACCGGCCCATGCCGCCGCACCAGCACGAACTCCCCGAACCGCTCCTCGCTCATGACACCCTCCGGCTCACGTGTTAACGCGGGTTAACGCACTGTCGGCCCGATCATCGCAGCCGTACCCGGCCGCGGGAAACCCCGGGAGGCTACGCCCGTTCGAGTGACATCCCGCCCGTCTCACCCCACATCACCCACAGGACCGCATAGCGTGCGTCCGCCACGGCGGGGAGGGGAACCATGTCACCGATACGCGCACAGTCCGGCACGGACGACGACACGGCCGGCGCCCCGTCCGCCGTACGCCGCGGCCGACACCGCAAACCGCGCCCCCGCAAGGTGCTCCTCGCCACCGGCGGCCTCGCGCTCGCCGCCGGGGTCCTCAGCCTGGTCCGGGTCGCCTCGGACCCCGGGGTCGGCGCCCCCGCCACGGCAGAGGCCGAGCCCCGCATCGCCACACCCACGCACACCCCCACCGCACCCCCCTCGGCGACCTCCGCCATGGGCGGCCGAACCCCGGCCCCGACACCCCCACGCAGAACCACCGCTCCCCCACCCCCACCCACGACACACCCCACCCCGAGCCCCCTCCTCCCCACCACCCCCACCACCACACGCCCGCACACCACGACCCCACCCCCGACGACCACCCACCCCAAGCCGCCGACCACCCCACCCCCGACCCAGCCCACACCAACCCCACCACAGACTGATCCGGGCGATCCGGGCGATCAAGGTGATGTATGCGTCCCGGTCCTCGGCCTCTGCGTGAACTCCCCGGAAACCACGGACCACCGCCACCACCACCGATGACCACCGCGATGACCACCGCCCGACGCCTACGGCTGCCCCCTGCCAGCTATCGGCTGTCGACTGCGGGCTGCGGGCTTACGCCTGACCCTCTCGGCGGTTCAGCAGCCAGGGCTCGACCACACCGAGCCCACGCACCGGCCGCTGCCACATCGGCTGGAGCGCGAAGCGGTACACGGGCGGCTCCTCGCCCTCCTTCTCGGCGGCCGCCGCGGCTTCGGCCGCCTCCGCCTCCGAGGCGGGCGCCTCACCGCTGCGGATCAGCTCCTCGGCGAAGGCGCTGTCCACCAGCACCGCGTCCCGGGGGGCTATCGACGTGAGGCGGGAGGCCAGGTTCACCGTCGTACCGAACACATCACCCATACGAGTGGTGACCGTGCCGAACGCCATGCCCACGCGCAGCTCGGGCATCGTCTCGTCGTTGGCCAGCGTCTCCACGAGCCGCATCGCGATGTCGGCGGCGATACCGGCGTCGTCCGCCGCGAACAGCACCTCGTCACCGAGCGTCTTGATGAGCCGGCCACCCCTGGCCGCCACCAGATCCGCCGCGGTGGTCTCGAACGCCTCGACCAGCTCCCCGAGCTCTTCCTCCTCCATCCGGCGGGTCAGCCGGGTGAACCCCACCAGATCGGCGAAGCCGACGGCGAGCCGCCGGTCGACCATCTCCTCGTCGTCCGCCGACTGCACGACCCGCCCGGCCGAGGCGGCGAGCTGCCGCCGCCACACATAGACCAGGAACTCCTCCAGCTCGGGCAGGAGCAGCTCGACGATCGGGTACGTCACCTCGGTGCGGGTCATGCCGGGCTCGGGCGGCTCGGTCAGGCCCTCCAGGAAGGAATCCATCTGCCACTCGGCCAACCGGGCGGTGGTCTGCCCGGTGGACCGGGCCACCTGCACCGCCATGGCCTCGCTGAGCAGCCCCGCCTCGACCAGACCGGCGAGCCGGCGCAACGCCAGCACATCGGCCTCCGTCAACGCCTTGGCCTGGCCGATGTCGGCGAACCCCATGGCCCGCCAGAACCGTGACGCCAGCTCCATGGAGACACCGGCGCTGCGAGCCGCCTGGAACGGCGTATAGCGGCGCTCGGCGCCCAGGATGAGCTGTTCCAGGCGCAGGGCCAGCGGATCCTCGCCGGGGTCGGCGGCGTCCGCGCCCGCTCCGGAGCCCGTGTCGTCGACGGTCACGCCTGCTGCCCTTCCGATCTCCCACGGTCAGGTATCGACCGGCCTCAACTCTACGGCAGGTGTGCGCCAGCTCACTCCGCCGGGTTCGGCCGACACCACACTTCCCGGCGCCGGGTGCGCGTGCCCGATCGCGCAGTTCCCCGCGCCCCTGGAGAGTCGCCGTGCCCTGGCCCGAACGGTGGCACGGCCGCCCACGGCGGGAAGGTGACGTGCCGGGGGGTGTCCGCCCGCAGCGGACGGCGTAAACCCAGCTCACCCCTGTACCGACAGCACGCCGGACCGAGGACGGACACCCCCCGGCACGGCCCCGCCCACAAAACGCACACTGGGCGCTACACACACCCCCACCCACCCCCACAGGCGCCGCAGGCATACACGCCGCAGGCCCAGCAGCCGCACCCGCACACCTAGCCCCAGCCGCCGACCCAACCGCCGCCCCCCTCACGCAGGCCGCAAATGGACGATGTCCCCCGCCCCCACCGGCTCCCGCACCCCCGCCTCCGTAGCGATGACCAACCGCCCGTCCCCATCCACCGCCACAGCCTCGCCCACAATCGCCCGATCCCCCGGCAACTCGGCCCGCACCACCCGTCCGAGCGTCGCGCACCCCGCCGCATACGCCTCCTGCAGACCACAGGCCGCCGGATCACCCCCCGCCGCCCGCCACCGCCCGTACCACTCCTCCAACGCCCGCAGCACCGCCCGCAACAGCGGATCCCGGTCCGTCCCCACCGCCCCGGCCAACGCCAACGACCCCGCCTGCGGCACCGGCAGCTCGTCCGCCCGCAGCGTGACATTGATCCCGACGCCGACGACGACACCGTCCTCCCCGGCCCGCTCGGCGAGGATGCCCCCCGCCTTGCGCTCCTCTCCCTCCACCGTCACCAGCAGATCGTTCGGCCATTTCAGGGCCGTGTCCACGCCCGCCGCCCGCGCCAGCCCACTCGCCACGGCAACCCCCGTGAGCAGCGGCAGCCACCCCCACCGCGCCACCGGGACCTCGGCCGGCCGCAGCAGCACGGAGAAGAAGAGACCCGAGCGCGCCGGCGCCGACCACCGCCGGTCCAGACGCCCCTTGCCCGCCGTCTGCTCCTCCGCGACCAGCACCGTCCCCTCACCGGCCGTCCCCGCGGCACCCCGGGCGACCAGGTCGGAGTTGGTGGAGCCGGTGCGCTGCACCACGTCCACCTCGCGGTACAGGCTTCCGTCCCGGACCAGCGCACGCCGCAGCGCCGCGGCGTTCAGGGGCGGCCGGTCCAAATCAGACCATCGGCTGTCGTCCCGGCTGTCATCTGATGCATTGTGCGGCGTCATGCAAGTCACCCTAGGTGTGGGAAACGCCGCACTGCCGACCCACACCCCCACCACTACTCTACGGATGAGTAACCGTCCCCCCTTTTGAGCAGGCAGGGAGCCGCATCCCGATGTCCGAGCCGGAAGAGCGTCAAGAGATCCACGAGACTCAAGGGATCGATATCCACACGACCGCGGGCAAGCTCGCGGATCTCCAGCGCCGTATCCATGAGGCGACGCACGCCGGCTCGGAGCGCGCCGTCGAAAAGCAGCACGCCAAGGGCAAGCTGACGGCCCGTGAGCGCATCGGGCTCCTCCTCGACGAGGACTCCTTCGTCGAACTGGACGAGTTCGCCCGCCACCGCTCCACCAACTTCGGCCTGGAGCAGAACCGCCCGTACGGCGACGGCGTCGTCACCGGCTACGGCACCGTCGACGGCCGCCCCGTCGCCGTCTTCTCCCAGGATTTCACCGTCTTCGGCGGCGCCCTCGGCGAGGTCTACGGCCAGAAGATCGTCAAGGTCATGGACTTCGCGCTGAAGACCGGCTGCCCGGTCATCGGCATCAACGACTCCGGCGGCGCCCGCATCCAGGAAGGCGTCGCCTCCCTCGGCGCGTACGGCGAGATCTTCCGCCGCAACACCCACGCCTCCGGTGTGATCCCGCAGATCAGCCTGGTCGTGGGCCCCTGCGCCGGCGGTGCCGTGTACTCCCCGGCGATCACGGACTTCACGGTCATGGTCGACCAGACGTCCCACATGTTCATCACCGGCCCCGACGTCATCAAGACCGTCACCGGCGAGGACGTCGGCTTCGAGGAACTGGGCGGCGCCCGCACCCACAACGCCACCTCCGGCGTGGCGCACCACATGGCGGGCGACGAGAAGGACGCCATCGAGTACATCAAGCAGCTCCTGTCGTACCTGCCGTCCAACAACCTCTCCGAACCCCCGGTCTTCCCGGAGGAGTCGGACCTCGCGGTAGGCGACGAGGACCGCGAACTCGACACCCTCGTCCCGGACAGCGCGAACCAGCCGTACGACATCCGCACGGTGATCGAACACGTCCTGGACGACGCCGAGTTCTTCGAGACCCAGGCGCTCTTCGCACCGAACATCGTCACCGGTTTCGGCCGCGTCGAGGGTCACCCGGTCGGTGTCGTCGCCAACCAGCCGATGCAGTTCGCCGGCTGCCTGGACATCGACGCGTCCGAGAAGGGCGCCCGGTTCGTGCGCACCTGCGACGCCTTCAACATCCCGGTGCTCACGTTCGTCGACGTGCCCGGGTTCCTGCCCGGCGTCGGCCAGGAGCACGAGGGCATCATCCGCCGCGGCGCGAAGCTGATCTTCGCCTACGCGGAAGCCACCGTCCCCCTCATCACGGTGATCACCCGCAAGGCCTTCGGCGGCGCGTACGACGTCATGGGCTCCAAGCACCTGGGCGCCGACCTCAACCTCGCCTGGCCGACCGCCCAGATCGCCGTGATGGGCGCCCAGGGCGCGGTCAACATCCTGCACCGCCGCACCATCGCCGAGGCGGAGTCCGCCGGAGACGCCGAGAGCACCCGGGCCCGGCTGATCCAGGAGTACGAGGACGCCCTCCTCAACCCCTACATCGCGGCCGAGCGCGGCTACATCGACGCGGTGATCATGCCGTCCGACACCCGCGCCCATATCGTCCGCGGCCTGCGTCAGCTGCGCACGAAGCGGGAATCCCTGCCTCCGAAGAAGCACGGCAACATCCCCCTCTAGTCCCCTCCAGTCCCCTCCAAGCCATGCTGCCCCTGGGAGCGGTCATGAACATCAAGGTCGTACGAGGCAATCCGACCCCCGAGGAGCTTGCCGCCGCCCTGGCGGTGGTCCGCGCCCGCGCCGCGGCGGCGGCAGCCCTGCCGCCCGGCGCGAAGGGCCCGCGGGACGCATGGTCGGACCCGTCCAGGATCGCCGCCCACCACATCCCGAAGCCGGGCCCGGCGTCCTGGACCCGCACCTACTGGCCGAGCTGAGGCCTCTTCAGGGGCGCGGGGAACCGCGCGAGGTCGGCGGTACCCAGGGCGTCAATTGAGTACCCATACTCAGGCACCCTCGCCCGGCCCGGCGCCACGCTGGTGGAATGCTGTGGTCGGACCCGGACGACGAGCCGCCGGAGGATCTGCGCGAAGCGCAGGACATGCTCCGGCGGCTCGGCCTTTTCATGGCCGTGGCGATGATCCTGGCCATGCTCGTGATCGGCCTGAGGTGAGCCATCCGGCCGCCGTGGCTAACCTGGCCGCATGACTGCTACACGCCGCCGACTGATCCTCGCCTCCGCCTCCCCCGCCCGGCTGGGCCTGCTGAGGCAGGCCGGTCTCGCTCCGGAGGTGATCGTGAGCGGGGTCGACGAGGACGCCGTCACCGCGCCCACCCCTGCGGAGCTGGCGCTCGCCCTCGCCGAGGCGAAGGCCTCGGTGGTGGCGGCGAAGCCGGAGGTGCAGGGCGCCCTGGTGATCGGCTGTGACTCGGTCCTGGAGCTGGACGGCCAGGCCCTCGGCAAGCCCGCCGACACCGAGGAGGCGACCGCCCGCTGGAAGGCGATGCGCGGGCGGGCCGGGACCCTCCAGACGGGCCACTGCATCTGGGACACGGCGGCCAAGCGGTACGTCTCCGGGACCGCCTCCACCGTCGTCCGCTTCGGCGAGCCGAGCGACGAGGAGATCGCGGCGTACGTGGCCTCCGGCGAACCCCTCTACGTCGCGGGAGCCTTCACCCTGGACGGCCGTTCGGCGCCGTTCATCGAGGGCATCGACGGCGACCACGGCAATGTGATCGGCATCAGCCTGCCCCTGGTGCGCAAGCTGCTGGCCGAACTGGGCGTCGGCATCACGGAGTTGTGGGCGCCGGCCGAGTGATCCGGGCGGGCACGGGCCCCTGCGGCTCCGCGCCCCCGCCCCGCGGCTCGTCCGTACGACCCGCGGGCTCGCCCGTACGGCCGGCCGGCCCGGCCTCGACCCCCGCCGCACCCGTGCCCGCGCCCGGGGCCGCGAGCGGAGCGGTGCCAGGCTCGGTCCCGGCCTCCGGCTCTCCGCCGCGCCCCGGCCCGCCGCCGGGGGCGGCTTGGCCGCCGTCATGGTCGTACGTCATCAGGAGCAGCACGACGAGGCCGAGTACGACCATCAGGAACAGGAACGCCGTCCAGCCGATCATGCTCCAGGCGAACGCGCCGAGCAGTCCGTGGACGACCGCCACGCTGATCAGCAGCATGCGGCCGAAGCCCGCGGGGGCGCGGTTGCGCACCGCGACCAGGAGGGCCACGAGCGCGCACAGGACGAAGTAGAGGCCGAAGACGATGCCGCCGATCTTCGAGGACGTCGCCATCGAGGACGGGTCGAGGCCGGCCAGGGACATGTCCTGGCGGTCGACGACCACACCGAGGAACCAGTTCAGCGCCGCGACGAAGACGGCCTCCACCAGGAGGACGATCGCCACGACCCACGCCACCGGTCTGCGCACCACCGGTCCCCACCCACTCTCAAGCCCGCTTCTTGTTACCCCAGGTACGTTCGAGTCATCGCGAACGCTACTAACGGGTAAACCGTGGGACAAGGGTTCGCGCGTCGGCAAAGAATCATTGGGCCATTCGTAGGGACTCGACAAAGAATCAGAGTGGGGCGCAGCACGCTCTCACAGAGACCTTGACCACATGACGGGGCTAGGGTTTCCGGGAGGAGTCGTGCGCATCGAGGTGCGACAAGGCTTTTCGCGGGTCGAGCGAGCCTCGAATCACGCTCCGTGTGGGCAAGCTCACCATTGGGGACGGGTCGAAGTGCCGTGTCGGCAGTCCCTAAACTCGGCTTGTTTCAAGGAGGGAGCCTCAATCGTGCGCAAGGTGCTCATCGCCAACCGTGGCGAAATCGCTGTCCGCGTGGCCCGGGCCTGTCGGGACGCAGGGATCGCGAGCGTGGCCGTATACGCGGACCCGGACCGGGACGCTCTGCATGTCCGCGCCGCGGATGAGGCGTTCGCCCTGGGCGGTGACACCCCGGCCACCAGCTACCTGGACATCGACAAGGTCCTCAACGCGGCAGCGGAGTCGGGCGCGGACGCCGTCCATCCGGGCTACGGCTTCCTCTCGGAGAACGCCGACTTCGCCCAGGCCGTCCTCGACGCGGGCCTGATCTGGATCGGCCCGCCCCCGCAGGCCATCCGCGACCTGGGCGACAAGGTCGCCGCCCGCCACATCGCCCAACGCGCCGGCGCCCCCCTGGTCGCCGGCACCCCCGACCCGGTGAGCGGCGCCGACGAAGTCGTCGCCTTCGCCGAGGAGCACGGCCTGCCCATCGCCATCAAGGCCGCCTTCGGCGGCGGCGGCCGCGGCCTCAAGGTCGCCCGCACCCTCGAAGAGGTCCCGGAGCTGTACGAGTCCGCGGTCCGCGAGGCGGTCGCCGCCTTCGGCCGCGGCGAATGCTTCGTCGAGCGCTACCTCGACCGCCCCCGGCACGTCGAGACCCAGTGCCTGGCCGACAAACACGGCAACGTGGTCGTCGTATCCACCCGCGACTGCTCCCTGCAGCGCCGGCACCAGAAGCTGGTCGAGGAGGCCCCGGCGCCGTTCCTC
>NZ_BMVG01000006.1 GCF_014650595.1 Streptomyces alanosinicus | reverse complement strand
CCGCCGAACACCACTGACGGCCACCGCCGCACCGGGCCAGACGGTTCGGCGTGCAAGCTCCTCACGTTTTTGGTGGGTGACCTGTCCCGCAGGATGCACCACCCCGCTCGGGCCACCCGTCGGCCGACACCGCCGGCGCAAAGCCTGGTTCAGCGTCCAGCACTGCACCGATTGCCCACTCAAGGCCCGATGCACCGCGTCAAAACGAGGCCGGGTCGTCACCTGGCGCCCGCACCACGATCTGCAAGCCGCAGCCCGGGAACAAGCAATCGACCCACAATGGCAGGCTGAGTATCGGCGTTGGCGGCCAGTGGTCGAACGGGTCATCGCCTGGCTCGTCGCCCACGGCAATCGCCGCATACCCTGCCGCGGCGTCGTCAAAGGCGAACGCTGGATCCACAACCGGGCCGCCGCCCTCAACCTCCGCCGGCTCATCGACCTCGACCTCGACCACCAAAGCGGCTCCTGGAATCTGACCGCTATTCCAAGATCTTCATCGGCCTTCCAGGGCCGGTCCGGCGGATCAGGTCGCGGGAAAGTGACGGCGCCTCATCGGCGCAGGTGAGCGGGGGGCGGTGCGTCCAGCGGCAAGGCGGAGGAGGGAGTCGACGGTGGGGGTGCCCCCGCGCAAGCGCAGCCGAGCGTCGGCGACCGACGACAACGCAGCAGATGGGCGCACCGCCCCCCGCGTCCGCGACAGGATCCGCCGGACAGGGCCTAGCCCGCGGGCGCCACGGGAAGGCCCGGTGGGTCGCCGGGGAGAACGGCGGACCACCGGGCCTGTGTGCGGTACCGCAGGCCTTATCGGGCGCTGTGCGCGTCCGGGGTCGGCAGGTGCGGTGCGGGTGCCGCGGACGGGTCGGCCGTCGGGTGGGCGGTGCCGGTGACGCCGGCGACGGTGGCGGCGAAGGAGCGGGCGCCGGACGCCGTCGCCGGAAGGTCGCCGTCGGCCGCCCAGTGGGTGGTCGTCCAGGAGCTGTTCGCGGCGATCGCCGAGGCGATGGCGGTGCGGTTGGCCGGCGGGTACGAGGCGTTGCCGCCGAAGGTCTGCACGATCCAGATGCTGGCGGCCTCCTGGCTCAGGTAGGACGAGGCCGGCGCGGAGAGCGTGGACTCGCCGGACCACAGCATCGGGCCGTACGTGGCGGTCGCGGCGCCGCCCGCGACCGCGTTCTGCCAGGTCCAGGTGTCCTCCACCATGGCCTGGGTCGGTGCGGTCCACCAGAACCGGGCCAGGTTGGCGGCGACGTCCTCATGGGCCTTGCCGCCGATGCTCCAGAAGTTCCAGACCTTGTCCAGGACGACGTGCTCCAGCGCCTGGGTGGCGTTGTAGCCGACCGTCACCAGGCGCGTGGCCTTCGGGTCCAGGGCGTTGAGGTAGTTCTTGACCGGGGCGGGGACGGTCCTGCCGTTGGTCAGCAGGACCACGCCGGTGCCGCGGTAGCCGAGCGCGCCGGCGGCCGCGGCGGCGGCGATCGGGTCGTGGTACTCGCTGCCGTCGGCGACGAAGATCCAGCTCGGGGCCGCGCTGATCTGCCGGGCGACGCGGACCGACAGCGCGGACAGGTCGGGGGCGTCCAGGCGCAGCGGCTTGTAGCCGAGCGCCTGCACCTGGCTCGCCACCTTGGCGCCGAGGATGCGGGTGCCGCCGTTCAGGTAGACGGTTCCGCCCCTCGGCAGGGAGCGCTTGAGCTCCTTGGCCGCGGCGGGGTCAAGACCGCTGCCGGAGGTCAGCAGGACCGGGCCCTGCTTCTCGGCGGCCAGCGCGATCGCGGGGGCCGAGTAGGTGGCGTTGGCCTTGTTGACCAGCACCGCGGACCTGGCGGTGAGCAGGCCGGGGACGTGCGTGCCGCCCTGGGTGTCGAACGTCCAGCGGGACGCGGCCGCGTCGATGCCGGTGGAGCCGGTGCCGTAGACCCGGACCAGGGTGTTCTTGCGCAGCGGCTGCCAGGCGGGCCTGGCGCCCTGGCCCGCGCCGGTGACCTGCGCCGTCGTGCCGCCCGCCAGGTTCAGCAGCCGCACCGTCTGTACGTCGTCGGAGTCGCCGGCGTGCGAGGTGTGCGCCTCGTAGGCGAGCCGTCCGCCGGCCGGGTCCCAGGCCGGCGACAGATGGTCGGAGGCGTCGGTGGTGACCTGCT
This sequence comes from Streptomyces alanosinicus, assembly GCF_014650595.1. GTDB lineage: Bacteria > Actinomycetota > Actinomycetes > Streptomycetales > Streptomycetaceae > Streptomyces > Streptomyces alanosinicus. The sequence goes on along the minus strand of NZ_BMVG01000006.1, from coordinate 435,264 downwards.
GGACGCCGTTGCCGTCCGCGTTCGCCGTGAACAGCTGGGTCCAGCCCGCCACTTCATGTGTGAAGGCCAGCTTGCCGCCGTCCGCCGAGAACACCGGCGAGGAACCGGACGCGATGATGTTCTTCAGCGCCTTGGTGGCCGGGTTGTATGTCCAGATGCCCTGGCTGTCGGAGCAGCCGCCGTCGTGCCGCCGTTCGAAGGCCAGCGTGCCGGCCGGGCTCGCCGTCGGGTGCTCGTCGCAGACCGTCGACGGCTCCTGGGCGTTCGTCAGCAGCGGCTCGGGCGCCCACGCGCCGTCCGAGGGCCCGTAGACGAGCTGGCCGGCCGTGCTGAAGACCACGTACCGGCCGTCCAGCCAGTAGGCCGGGTCGTCGTACGACGCGCTGGAGCGCACCTTGGTGGCCCAGGGCAGGGTGACGACGGAGGCGCCGCCGGTGACCCGGCCGGTGGCCAGCCGGCTCCCCCCGGCCACCACCCTGCTGCCGTCCGGCGACCAGTTCGGGGCGTGCCCGGAGTTCGGGATGCCGGAGACCGGACGCAGCCCCGTGCCGTCCGCGTTGACGGTCTCGATCCCCGTGGAACCGCCGTACAGACTGATCTGACCGGCCGTGACGTCATCCGTCTCCGTGGCGGCCTGTGCGCCCGGTGCCGCGGCACCGAGCAGACCGGCCGCCAGTGAGGCGGCCGAGGTGAGCGCCGCGAGAGGGCGGCGCATGCGAGATCTCAACGAGAGTCCCCCCAGATCGAGTGCCTGCCACAGCGCGCGCGTGCGAAGGGCGCGCGGTGCTCCAGGTAGCGGCGATCACTCGCCGGAAGCAGGACGGTATGTGATGCCGCTCGGGGGACACCGGAAAGCGCGTTCGAACAGTCAGTGAACAAACGGTGGGGCGGGCAGGACGGCCCCCTTGCCATGGAGGTGCTCCAGGGCCGCGGCGAAGGAACGGCAGTCGAAGACGGCCGAGTGCTCGGCGCCGGCCCCGGGCCTGGGCAGCCCCAGTACCTGCCACAGCCGGCCGACATTGGCGGTGCGCGTCTCGGGCGCGACCGCGTTCAGCCAGGGCCGGACGTTCAGGAAGGAGGCGTCGAGGAAACCGTGCTCGACCTCTTCCCCGCGGGCCCGCGCCCAGCCCACGTTCTCCCCGAGCACGACCATGTCGTTGCCGTACGAGAACACCGACTCCCCCCGGCAGAAGCCCAGGAAGTCACCGAGCGCCTCCGCCGCGGGGCGCCCCTCGCGGTCCACCGTCTCCTGGTCGATGCCGGTCAACTCGGTGAAATACGCGTCCAGTCGGGGATTGACCACGGGCCTGACCAGCGCCTCGTACTCCGCCACGACGGAGAAGTCCTCACGCAGGCGCAGCGCACCGATCTGCACGATCTCGCGCAACTGCCCCGGCGCACCCCAGTCCTGCTCCAGCGCCCCCGGCCACGACGTGAATTCAAGGTCGAACAGAACGAACGTGGGCACAGCTGATCTCCCTGGGGGCTCACACGGGTCGCGGCCAGGCTACCTCGCCACGCCTTGTCCGCTTGTCCGCTCAGCCGCGGAACACGGGGCCCCGGGTGTCGTACGGGTGTGTGATGACGCCTCGCGCATGGCGCCGGCGGCGGCTCCGGGGAGGAACCGGCCGGGTGACGGAGCACGGAGAAGGGGCGGGGAGTTCGTCGTGGGCAGGGATGGGGAGTCGTCCAAATCGGACGAGGAGTGGGAACGCTTCGTACGGGAGGCCGAGGCCGGGAGCGGGGACGCGCCCGAGGAGCCGTCGGCGCGGGCCCGGTCGGTGACGGGGCCGCTGCGCGAGGAGCCCGGCCCGCCGGACACGTGGCGCGGCCATGAACCGCCCCGGCGGCGCGCGGGCAAGGCCCGCTATGTGGTCGGTCTGCTGGTCGCGGCCGGTCTGCTCGTCGTGGCGCTGGATCCCGGGCGGGTGACCGGATGGTTCGGCGGCTCGGGCGGGGACGGGGACGACGCCGGCAGGCCGCTCGCCGCGGAGTCCAAGCGCCCGGACCAGCCCCCGCCGACCGCTCCCGCGTCTCAACAGCCCACGCTGGAGCAGCCGTTCAGGGGATCGCCGGCGGCTCGCTGGGCCGACGGCCCGGCGGGCATCGGGATGCCCGCCGCGCGGGCGACCGGCTGGATGAGCAAGGCGCAGGTCGCGCGGGCGCTCGCGCGGAGCCGGGACTTCCTCGTCCCGTCCGACCTGGACGCCGGTGTGCTGCGCGGCGAGCGGCCGGCGAAGGCGATGGCGCTGATGAATCCGCGTCAGCAGGACGTCCGGGCCTACCTGGCGGCCGCGTTCCGCACGCCCAGCCGCACGAACGATCCGCTGCTGCTGTTCAGCCGGTTCGACCCGGCGAAGGTCAAGCTCGTCGGCAACGTGGTCAAGACCCGGGGACGGCTCACCCACGCGGTCGTGACGGCTACCCGTTCGTGACGCCTACCCCTTCGTGGCGGGCGCCGCCGCGCGCACGGTGCGCAGCGTGCGCAGGGGCGAGAGAAAGGCCGGCAGGAAGCTCAAGGTCATACCGGCCGCGCCGATCCACAGCGTGGCCGCCGCCCCGAACACAGACCCCGCGGCCCCGCCCAGGACCCCGCCGAGCGGAAGCCCGCCCCACGTCACGAACCGGGCCGTCGCGCTCATCCGGCCCAGCAGCCGGTCCGGGGTGCGGGCCTGCTGGACGCTGGACTGGGCCACGACCCGCACCACCCCGCCCAGTGAGAGCGCGGCGAGGCCGACCGCCGCGACACAGGTGCTCCAGCCAGGGCGGGCGGCGGGCATCAGCGCGGTCAGCGGGCAGGTGAGAAGCGGCGCCAGCCAGATGACCGGGCCCGTTCCGAACCGCTCGGCGACGCGGGCCGCCAGCAGGGCGCCCAGCAGGGCACCGCAGCCCATGCCCGACAGGACGAGACCGACGGCGCCGGGGCCGAGGCCCGCCTGCCGCTCCAGGAAGACCAGCAGCATGGACTGGTACAGGACGAGGAAGAGGTTGAACAGCGCGTCGCCGCACAGGGTCGCGCGCAGCACGGGATCCCGGAGCACGAACTTCAGCCCCTCGGTCACCTCCTGCCGCAACCGCGGGCGTCGTCGCCCACGCGCCTCGGGCAGCTCTCTGGGCAACTCTTCGGGCAGCTGTTCCCTCACCCGGATACGGCTCGCGAGCAGCCCCGACAGGGCCATCCCGGCCGAACTCACCACCAGGGCCGCCGGGGCGCCGGCCCAGCCGGCCAGCGGACCCGCGACGGCCGGTCCGGCGATGCTGGTCACCGAACGGATGGCGGACAGCTTCGCGTTCCCCTCGACCAGACGCCCGCGCCCCACCAGATGCGGCAGAAAACTCACGTACGCGACATCGAAGAAGACGGTCAGCACGCCGTGGACCAGCGCGACCGCGTAGAGCCACCGGATCGACAGCAGGCCCGCCCACCAGGCCGTCGGTATCGTCGCGAGCACCGTCGCCCGCACCACATCGGCGCAAACCATCACCGGCCGCTTGCGCAGGCGGTCCACCCACGCCCCGGCCGGCAGTCCCACCAGCAGCGAACCGGCCGTGGTCAGCGCGGTCAGCAGTCCGACCTGGAAGGCGTCGGCGTGCAGGGCGGCGATGGCGGCCAGCGGCAGCGCCAGGAAGACGACGCGGTCGCCCAGTTGACCGAGTGCGGTGGCCGCGAACAGCAGTCCGAAATCCGCCTCGCGCAGCAGTCCGAGGTCCGCCTCGCGCAGCCGCCCGAGCCGGGCCCGCCGGGGCCTGGACGTACGGATGGGACCGGGCACGTGGTCACCTCACATCGACGGCGAACTCGTACACCACTTCACGGCGTACGTCCGGAATGACGATGTCGGCGGTCTCCACCGGCCGGCCGTCGCCGGCGTAGATCGTCCGCTCGATCCGCAGCACCAGGTCCCCGACGCCGATCCCGAGCAGATGCGCCTCGGCCCGGCCGGCCCGCGCGGGCCGGGGCACCTCCACGACGGTCTCCACGGCCACGCCGATCGCGCGCATCCGCTCCACGACGCCCTGGCCGCCGAGCGGACCCCGCTCCGGCAGGACGACCGGCGTCCCCCGCGTGAGCGCCATCGGCTCCCAGGAGTCGGAGAGCTGCACGGGCAGTCCGTCGGCGAGGAACTCGTACTGCGTGTTGACGCAAGGGTCCCCGGGGCTGATGGCGAGCCGCTCGGCGATCGCCTCGGGGGCGGGGACGCGCACCAGGCTGTGGGCGTCCCAGGCGCCGGCCCGGCCGCGCTCCGGCTGCCCGGCGAGGGCGCGTGAGCCGCGGTGCTCGCGATGCCAGGAGCGGAGCATCCGCAGGCGCTCGCGCGGCGTACGGACGTAGGTGCCGGAGCCCGCGCGTCCTTCGAGCAGGCCCTCGATGATCAGCCGGTCCACGGCCCGCTGCAGCACATTGCGGCCGACGCCGTACTCCTCGGCGAGCCGCGCCCGGGACGGCAGCCGCGTCCCGACCTCCCACTCCCCGGCGAGCACCCGGGTGCGCAACGCGTCGGCGACGGCGAGATACGGCGCCTGTCGGGGCATGGGCGGACACTCCGGTTGCTCGCGGTCGACGGATAGCTGTTCCGACGGACGTTCCGACGGATGTTCCGAACGGATCCGCAAGCTACTGCACCGCCGCGGAGCTACTGGAGCAGCAATGCGCTGCGTACGCGGCTGTCCGGGGTCAGGGCTGGCGCGGGTCCGGTTTGAGGACGGCGAACACCGCCCGGTCCGGGTCGGTCAGCCAGGCGATGCGGCCGACGCCGGGGACGTTCGCCGCCGGCATCAGCACCGTGCCGCCGTTGTCGCCGACCGCGGCGACCAGCGCGTCCGTGTCGGCCACCGCGAAGTACGGCACCCAGCGCGCCTCCTCCCGGGCGTCCTGCAACGGGGCCACGCCGCCGAAGGCCCCCGTCTGCTGGTCGCCCTCCGCGATGCTGAGCACCTGGTACGTCATGCCCGGTGCCTGCATCGCCTCGGCGCGCCAGCCGAACAGCCCGCGGTAGAAGCCGATGGCCGCCTGCGGGTCGCCGATGTGCAGTTCCACCCAGACCAGGGTGTCGTCCTCCGACGCCCGCTGAAGTCCCTGCGCGGACTGGAGCACGGCGAACTGCGCGCCCTGCGGATCGGTGAACTGGGCGAACGTGGCCTGGCCCAGGCTCACGGGCTCGGCGCGCACCCTGCCGCCGGCGCCGGTCACCGCGCGCGCGACGGCCCGGGCGTCATCGGTACGGAAGTACGTCATCCAGGCGGACCGGGCGCCCCGCTCGGTCAGCGGACCGAGCCCGGCGACCGTACCGCCGGCCTTCTGGAAGTAGCCGTAGCCGCCCGACTCGGGGCCGGCGGACACGAACTCCCAGCCGAAGACGGCACGGTAGAAGACGGCCGCCCCCTCGATGTCGGGGCTGCCGAGGTCGATCCAGTTGGGCGACCCGGTGCGGAACTCTGTGCCGAGCATGTGTCCTCCTGCTGCCGGTCCGGTGCGCAGCCGCCCGGCACGGTGCCGACGGAGCCGCCCGCCACTATGCCCACGGACACCGACGGACAAGCCCCGGACACGGCTCGCCCGACCGGACGCCCGACGGGTTTCACCCGGCCGGGGAAAACCGCCCTCGGCGAATCTGTGCAGGAGTGCCACACGGACTGCACACAGCCTTTCGAAAGGCTCGTTAGCGTGACTGCTCGCTCGATTCCCTGTACGAGCGTGACCAGGCCGTGCCCCCGGTGGGCCGACGGCGCAGTCGACTCAGGAAGACCGCAGATGGACTACTGCTCCTCGTGCCGCCGGCACCTCAACGGTGCCCTGGTCTGTCCCGGGTGCGGTGCCTACGCCCCCGACATCGCCCCGCCCGGCACGCCCGGCAGCCGCCCCGAGCCGTCGTCGCTGTTCACCGCGCCCCTACGGCCCGCACCGCCGGCGCCGCCCACCGACCACAGCGGCTGGTACGGCTCGCCGCAGGCGCAGACAGAGACGCAGGCACAGGCGCAGGCCGCCGACGGCTGGTTCGACGCCGGGGACCCCCACGCCGAGTTCACCGACGCGTCACCCGCCCAGCCCACGGACGCCTCCCCCGCCGACGGCACGGATGCCGCCAATGCCGCCAATGGCACTGATGTCACCGATGTCGCTGATGTCACCGACGCGCCGGCCGCCCCGCAGGGACGCGCGGCGCGGCGTCGGCAGCTGGCCCGCTGGAAGAAGAACCAGCGCCGGGCCGTCGTGGCGACCGCTGTCGCGCTCGTCGGCGGCGGTCTGACGCTCACCTCGCTGGAGCGCGGCTCCGGCGACCGGGCCCAGGCGGCCAGCGCGCCGGACAACCGCACCATGGGCCTGACCGAGGACCCGTCGGCCGCGCCCAGCCAACCCGCCTCCCCCGCGACACCCGCCGCCGCACAGCACCGGCACACGCCCGCCGCACCGGCGTCGGCCATGCCCACGGCCAACGTCCCCCATCAGCAGACCCTCGCCACGGCACCGCACACGGCACCGTCGGCCCCCCGCACGCACTCCGCGCCCCTGCCGGCCCACCCGACCACCTCCACCGCACCGGCCACACAGCCGCGCGGCACCACGCCCTCGTCGCGCTCCGGTACGACGCCCCGGCCGACGCCGTCCACCGGAACCGGCTCCACCAACACGGGCACCGGCACGGGCACCGGCAGCAGCACCGGCAGCGGCTCCGCCCCGTCCGCCTCGGACCCCTCTTCGCCCTCGTCGACGTCGTCGTCCCAGCTCTGCCTGGTCCTGCTCTGCATCGGTTGACCGGCATACGGTTCCGTTGGCCCGTCCGGTCCCGCACGGTCGTTCACCGTCTTCGCGACCGCGACTCGGCGACCCTGCGCGGCCGGGCGGACAGCTGAGCCGCGTGGGGCCGGCCCCTCTGTGGACCAGGGCGACCCGGCCCCTCATTGATCGGTTACGCTACGCGTCCGACAACCGGGGGAGATACACATGTTCGCAAATCGACTGAAGGCGGCCGGAGTTACGGCCGGAGTTGCCGTCCTGCTGGGCGCGCTCGCCGCGTGCGGCGGCCACGGAGGCGACGCCGCGTCGCCCTCGCCGAGCCCGAGCCCCGTCCACGGCATCAAGGACACGGTCAGCCACATCACCCGCACGACCACCCGGGCCACCCGGCCGCACCTGGTCCGGACGTGCACGCCGGGCACCCGCCAGGTCCGCCACACCTCGCGCACGGGCTCCGGCAGCCACCGCCACACCCGCACCTGGTACACCAGCGAGCACTACCAGAACTGCCGCACGGTGCGCAGCGGCACCGAGACGTACCGCAAGGAGCTGCGCCCGGAGCGCTGGTGCGTCCGCCTGGACGCCGTCGACGGTGACCGGAAGCGGAACGACGTCTGGTACCGCGTCGACCAGGTCGACTACGACCGCGCCCAGGCCGCCGGCGACCACGCCCGCCTGGACTTCGTCCCGGTGGTCCCTGATACCGGCTGCTGACTGAGTACGACAGCGGATGTGCCGGGGTGCGACGGGCGGCCACGATGGCGCCCGTGACCACGTCCTCCACACCACCGGCAGCGCCGGACCGCGGACCGGTCGTCGCCCTGCTGGTGACGACCGCGTTCCTGCTGCTGCCCCTCGTCTACGGCCTGTACTACCTCGCCCACGACTCCCAGGAGTGCTTCCGCCCGACCGGCTGCCGTGGCGGCCGGTCCGACGCGGAGACACTGCTGCACGGGGCCCTGCTTCTGATCGGCCTCCCCTCCGTCGGCGCCGTGCTCGGCGGCATCGGCGGATCCTTCCTGCGCCGCCGCCCCGGCGTCTGGGCGGCGACCGGCGCACTGCTCGGCGCCCTCGCGGTCTGGGCCGCCACCCTGGCCTGGCTGCAGCACAGCTGGAAAGGCGCGACCCTCATCTACTGAGCGGCCCTCTGCCTATTCGCCACCCCGCCTCCGGCTGATCGCCGACTCCACCGCCGCCACCCGGTCCGCCAGCAGGCCCAGGGCGGCCACCGCGCGGACCAGGGGGTCCCCCTCGGGGCCGCCGAGCGTGCGGGAGCGCACATACGCGGACTTCACGTCGGACCAGCGCGCGGACTGCTCCTCGCTCAACTCGCCCCGCAGCTCGGCCAGTTTCAACAGGTTGGCCTCGGCGCCCGTGGCGAGGGTCTGGGCCTCGGCCGTGTAGTGGTCGTCGACGACGGCCTCGCGTTCGGCGGCGTTCATGACCGGCCGCAGCCGCTGCGCGATCTTGTTCATGTCCCGGTAGGAGCCCTGGAGCCGGAAGGGGGGCTCGGCGCGGGCGGCCTCCGACTGGGCGGCGGAGGCGATGTAGGCCGTGTTGACCCGCAGGACCGTGTCGCGGACGGAGAGGAGATGGGTCAACAGCGCCACCACGCGGGCAAGTTCGGCCGAGGGCATCGGGTGGGTGAGGCGGTCGGCGTGGGCCGTGGGGTCGGCGGCGGCCAGGCGGACCAGCAGGTCCAGGTCGGCGCGGTCACGGGCGGCGAGCGGGGCGAGGACCGGGTTGGCGGTGAGGGCGTTCTCGACGAAGCTGACCGCGAAGACGTCGTCCTTGCCGGTGAGGACGTCGCCGAGGTTGCGCACGTCGGCCCGGTTGGCGAGCATGTCGGGGAGGCGGAAGCGCTCGCCGGACTCGGTGTAGGGGTTGCCGGCCATGCACACCGCGAACCGCTTGCCGCGCAGGTCGTAGGTGCGGGGCTCGCCGTCCCACACGCCGTCCACCCGCCGGGTGGCGTCGCACAGCGGGATGAACTTCTGCAGCAGCTCGGGCGAGGTGTGCTGGATGTCGTCCAGATAGAGGAGTGTGTTGTTGCCGGCGGCCAGCGCGAAGTTGATCTTCTCGATCTCGCGGCGGGCGGTGGCGTTCGGGGCGTCGGCCGGGTCCAGCGAGGTCACGGTGTGGCCGAGCGCGGGGCCGCTGACCTTGACCAGCATCAGACCGAGCCGGTCGGCGACGTACTCCATCAGGGTCGTCTTGCCGTAGCCGGGCGGCGAGATCAGCAGGAGCAGCCCGCCGGTGTCGGTGCGCTTCGACTCGCCGGTCGTGCCGAGCTGGCGGGCCAGGCTGTCGCCGATCAGGGGGAGGTACACCTCGTCGACGAGGCGGCCCCGGACGAACGCCGGCATCACCCGGGGGCGGTGGTCGTCCAGCCGGAGCCGGTCGCGTTCGGCGGCCACCAGGGCCGTACGGCGGCGCTGGTAGGCGCGGAAGGCCGGTACGTCCTCGGCGGCGAAGCGGGTCGTGCGGGCGAGGAACTCGTCGATGCGCAGAGGCAGTTCGCCGCCGGACAGGCGTGGGTGCGCGCCCAGGAGGCCGGCGGCGGTCGCGGTGAGGGGGGCGTCGCCGTCGTAGCGGGGCAGGCCGGGGCAGAGTTCGGCGGCGACCGCCTCGGCCAGCTCGCCCGGTCCGGCCTCGGCGCCGGTGGCCGCCGCGTACGCGCCGAGCCAGGCGTGCACCACCTGCCGGCGCGCGGCCAGCCCGGCCGGCCCGGTCAGCTCCGCCAGGCCGGCCGACCCGGTCAGCTCCGCCAGTTCGCCGCCGTAACCGCCCTCCGCCTGGCGGAACTTCTCCAGCAGCGTGCGTGCCGTGACACCGAGGACGAAGCCGTCCGGGCCGCCGGTCAGCTCCTCGAAGAGGTACGCGGCGGCCGGCGCACCGCCCGCCCGTGGATCGAAGGCCTCGATCGCGGCCGCCAGCTCCCCCTCCAGCTCCCCGATGGCCGGCACCGCACCGAAGGCGTCACGGGCGCGGGCCAGCGACACCGCCCGCCGCCGCCACACCGTACGGTCCTCGTCCGTCGTGCCGTGCGCCCAGAACAGCTGGGCGGCGGCGCGGGCGGCGGGCTCGTGGCGCAGGGTTCCGGCGCCCTCGTACAGGGGCAGCAGGGCGTGCAGCACGACGGTCGCGTCATGGTCGTGGACGCCGCGCTCGTAGCCCTCGTCGTACGACTCCTCGGCCGTCCGGCGGACCAGGCCCGGCAGGTCGTCGGCGGCGGCGAGGGCGGCCGGGCCGTGCTCGGCGAGCAGCCGGGCGGCGAGGTGCTCGGCGCGATAGACCTCGGGGGACTCCGAGGGCAGCGGGCGGTCCCAGTACGGGCGGGTCCCGACGAAACCGGGGTCCGTCACCGGGTGGCGGTAGTCGGTGCCGGTCACCGCGAAGGCCAGGGTGTCGCCGTACGGGACGAGGGTGAGGTCGAGCGGCTGGGTGTTGACCGCGAAGCGGTGGCCGCCGAGCAGCAGGGTGCGGCCGGCGTCGGCGTACAGGTCGGCGCGGTCACGCAGGGCGCGGTCCGCCTCCTGGCGGGCGGACTTCAGCCGGCCGTCGAGCTCCTCGGCGCGCACACTGTCGCCGAGCGCGCGCAGCTCGTCGGCGCCGCGGCGGACCTTGGCGACCAGCGGGTCGGAGGCGAAGTACGTGGTGACCGCGTCGGTGTCGGCGAGTGTGGCCGCGCGCCGGCCGACGGTCTCCAGCATGCGCCCGGCGGAGACGGCGAGCTGTTCGGCGCGGCGGGCGCGGGTGTCGGCGAGGGACTGCTTGCGGGCGGTGAACGCCTCGTAGATCTCGGTGCGCCGGCCGTCGAGTTCGGCGAGGAAGTCGTCGAACTCGGCGAACCTGCCGTCCAGGTCCTCCAACCTGCCGAGGACGGCGGCGAGTTGGTCATCGCACTCCTCGGGGGTGCCGGACGCGGCGAGCGCGGCGGTGACGGCCTGGGCGAGCAGCGCGGTCTCGGCGGCGAACTCGGCCCGCCCCTCGCTGTCCCGCAGCGCACGGCGGCGGCCGTCGAGGGTCGCGCGGGCCCGGTTGACGCCGCCCAGCACCTCGGCGATCCGCTCCAGCACGGCCGTACGGACCGTGGCGTCGGCGATGTCGAGGCCGGTCACGACCTCGGTGACCGTGCGCAGCCCGTCGGCCAGCTCGTCCAGCCGGGCCGTGACGGGCGCGGCGCCCGCGACGGTCTCCACGGCCGCCGCCTCGCCGACCAGCCGCTCGACCTCCTCCCGCGGGCCGCTGAAGGCGTCCTCGCGGGCCAGGAACGTCACCGCGCGCCGCCCGAAGGCCGCGAGGTCGGCCTCGGCGCCGTCGGCCAGTTCCCGGAGCCGGACCGCATCGACGTACCGCAGCTCGCGCAGCGTGAGCATGTGCCCGTGCGCATGCCGGAGTTCGGTCAGTCCGCGCACCCAGGCGGCGGCCTCGCGCGGGGCCTCGCCGCGCAGCCGGCGCACCACGGCGGCGATCCGCTCGGCGGCCTCGTCGAGGGCGTCGGCGGCCTGCCGGGTCAGTTCCCGTACGGTCTCGAACTCGCCCAGCACCTGCTCGGCGGTGCCCCGCAGTTCACCCAACGGGCTTGCCAGATCGCCCAGTTCGGGGTCGGCGAACCAGTGGTTGGTGTCGGCGGCGCGCACACAGGCCGCGACCAGCGCCCGGTAGCCCTCGCCGCTCTCGATGCCGTCGGTGACCAGCCGGGCCACGGACAGACAGTCGGCGAGCCCGCGCACCAGGTCCGCGTTGCCGACCCGGGCGAGCGGTCCGGTGCCCGTGCGCAGGGCGGCCGCCTGGGTGTCCGAGACGTACGGCGAGGTCCACCACTGGAGCGGATGGGTGTGCGCGGGCTCGTCACCGCCGTCGCGCAGCACGGCGAGCGCGCCGTCCTCGAACAGCGCCCAGCCCCGGCACGGCAGCGGGTTCGCGACCTCCTTGCGCAGCGTGTTGTACGACAGCAGCAGCGTGCGGCCCTCGGACCGGGAGGGGGACGGGGAAGGGGACCGGGACCGGAAGGCGTACAGCACGTCCTCGCCGTTCGGCGCGCGCAGCTCCCGCTCGAACTCCAGCCCGGTGACGTCGAGTTCGTACACCTTGTGGCCGCCGCCGGCCAGGCAGTAGCCGCCGGGGAAGACGATCCCCTGCTCCTCGGGCAGCCGCCGGCAGGCCTGCCCGATCCCGTCCAGCCGCACCACGGCCCGGGTCAGCGTGTCGAACACCAGGTAGCGGTCGGCGTCCTCCTTGTACGGCCGTACCCGCAGCAGGACCAGCGCGCCGACGCGCGCGTGCCCGACCGCCGCGTCCGCGAGGGACTGCAGCGGCTCCTGCACCGGCTCGGTGTACAGCGGCTCCCCGTCCGGGGTGCGCACGGTGAGGGAGCCGCCGACGGTGCTCACACCGAGCCCGCCGGGTACGGCGACGTACGGGTCGCGGCCGAGGACGTGGTCCTCGCGGGTGGTCTCCGTCCAGCTGACGTCCTGGCCGGGCGGGAAGACGTCGTCGCGGTCGCCGCGCGCGTCCAGGAACGCCAGCCGGCCGTCGTCGGCGACGCTCCAGCGCAGGACGCGGACGTCGTCGGCCTTCTCGCCGGTGCGGAACACCGCCAGCAGCCGGCCGTCGACCCGGCGCAGCCGCAGCAGCCGGGCCTGCCGGTAGTAGCGGTGCAAGGCGGTGAACTCCCGTACGAAGGCCGGGTCGTCGAGGAGTCCGGGGACGGCGTCCGCGGGCAGCGGCTCGCCGTCGCGGCGGTAGAGCGTGAGTACGTCGGCCGTGTCTGCTCCGCGATCTGCTCCGCCGGTTGCGCCATGTGCTCCGCCGGTTGCGCCGGTTGCGCCGAAGAGGAGAGCGTCTCCTACGGCCACGATGTCGCTCGGGGTGCAGGGGTGTCCGGTGCTGAGGCGGGCGGTGGCCACGAGGTCCAGCCGCGCCGAGCCGAACTCCTCGGTCCGGCGGGCGTTCAGCGCGGTGGCCCTCCGGGCGAGCTCGGCGGCGTGTGCGGCGAGCCGGTCACGGAGGACCTCGTAGGTACCGGCGTCGACGGTGGCCATGGGGATGGTTCCCTTCGTGGTCATGTGCGGGTGCATGGCGGCTGGTCGCGCAGTTCCCCGCGCCCCTGGGGGGTTGCGGTCCCGCCCATCACCTAGCTGCGCCCCGCGTCAGTTCCGCGCGCCGTTCCCGTTCAGGGCCGTGAGCGGCGTGTCCGCGAGGCCCAGTTCGCCCGCACGGTCGAGGAGTTGCTGGAATCCGGCGGCCTCGGCACCTCCGGACCGCATCAGCTTCAGCAGCAGCGCCGACACCGTCAGATGCTGGACATCCGCCGTACCGACCGACCCGAGGATCCTGCCCAGATCCTCCGTGAAGCTGCCCGACCCGTCCAGCCACGGCCTGGCCAGGGCCTGAGCGGTGCGGGAGTTGTCGACGAAACCGTCCACGCCCTTGCCGAGCGAGACCGCCGACACCAGCCGGTCGAAGAAGACGCTCTCCCCGCCGACGATGTCGATGTCGGCGTGCTCCAGCCCGGTCGCGAGGACGCTCGCCTGCGCCTCGGCGACCTGCCGCTGCGTCTCCAGGCCGGCCAGCCGGATCTCCTTCTCCGCCGCGAGCCGCAGCCGGTACTCCTCGTGCCCGCGCGAGGCCTCGTCGAGTGCGGCCATCGCGGCGGCCTTCTCGGTGAGACCCTCGGCCTCGGCCTTCAGCTTCTCGCCGATGGCGGTGGCCTCCGCGAGCGCCTTCGCCTTGGCCCCCTCCGCCTCGGCCGCGCCCATCGCCCTGGCCCCCTCGGCCTCGGCGAGCGCCTTGACCCGCACGCCCTCCGCCTCGGCCTTCAGCCGTGCCTCGGTGGCCTGTGCCGCCGCCTGCGCGCCCTGGGCCTCCGCGAGCCCCCGGGCCCGTGCGCCCTCGGCCTCCGCCTTGAGCCGGGCCGTGGTGGCCTCCGCCGCCGCCCGTGCGCCCTCGGCCTCCGCGAGCCCCTTCGCCTTCGCGGATTCCGCCTCCGCGAGCCCCTTGGCCCGCGCACCCTCCGCCTCGGCCTTCAACCGCGCCTCGGTGGCCTCCGCCGCCGCCCGCGCACCCTCGGCCTCCGCGAGCCCCTTGGCCCGCGCGCCCTCCGCCTCGGCGAGGGCCTTGGCCTGGGTGCCCTCGGCCTCGGCACGCAGCCGGGCCTCGGTGGCCTCCGCCTCCGCGCGGCCGGCCTTGACGGTGACCTCGGCCTCCTTGTCGCGGACCTGGACGGCGGCCAGCCCTTCCGCGGCGGCCTCCGCCTGGACACCCTCGGCGAGACGCAGTTTGGCGCGAGCGTCGAGGTCGGCGGTCTTCAACCGGGCCTCGGCCAGCGTCAGTTCCTCCGCCGCCCGGTGCGTGGCGGCCTGTTCGGCGGCCTCGGCGGCCTTGATGTCCTTGACCAGCTTCTCCTGCGCCTCGGCCTCGGCGGCGATGACGAGGGTCTGCCGCTCGCGCTCCGCCTCCTCGACCACGCGCAGCTTCTTGATGGACTCCTCCTGTTCGGCGACCGTACGGTCCACCGCGACGCGCTCCCGGATGACCTCGGCGATCTCCCGCTTCTCCGCCTCGACCTCCTTCTCGGCGGAGATCTTCGTCAGCTGCGTCTCCCGCTCCCTGGCGATGACCTCCAGCAGCCGGTCCTTCTCGATGCGCTCGTTCTCGACGGCGATGACCCGCTCACGGTTCTTCGCGGCGACGGCGATCTCCCGGGCCTGGTTCTCGCGCTGCACGCCGAGCTGTTCCTCGGTGCGCAGGAAGGCGCCCTGGGCGCGCAGCCGTTCCTCCTCCACCACGCGGGCGGTCTCGGCCTCCTCGCGGGCGCGGGAGGTCTCGATCTCCCGCTTCTTCTTGATCTCGGCGTCCGCCTGCCGGCGCTCCAGTTCCAGGATGGCCTCGCGGGCGTCGACGTCCTGGCGGGTGATCTCCATCTGCTCGCTGCGCTTGGCCTCGTTGGTGCGCACGTGCTCGACGGCCGTCAGCTCGGTGATCTTCCGGATGCCCTGCGCGTCGAGGACGTTGGCCGGGTCGAGCTGGGTGAGCGGGGTCTGCTCCAGATAGTCGATCGCGGCGTCTTCGAGGTGGTAGCCGTTGAGGTCCACCCCGATCAACTCGATGACGTGGTACCGGAGTTCCTCACGCTTGGTGTAGAGGTCGGTGAAGTCCAGCTGCTTGCCGACCGTCTTCAGCGCCTCGGAGAACTTCGCATGGAACAGCTCCTGGAGGGTGTCCTGGTGGCTGGCGCGCTCGGTGCCCACGGACTGGGCGACCTTGATGACGTCCTCGACGGTCTTGTTGACCTTCACGAAGAACAGGATCCGGATGTCGGCGCGGATGTTGTCCCGGCAGATCAGCCCGTCCCGGCCGGCCCGGCTGATCTCGATCGTCTTCACCGAGATGTCCATCACCTCGGCCTTGTGCAGGATCGGCAGGACGACCTGCCCGGTGAAGGAGACGTCGACCCGGCGGGTCTTCGACACGATCAGGGCCTGGCTCTGGTCCACCTTGCGGTACAGCCGCGAGAACCCGAGCAGCGCCAGCACTACGACGACGAGACAGGCGGCGACGAGCACGCCGAGGACTTCCATGACACACACGTCCTTGCGTCAGACGACGGGTACGGAGCCCCCCGAGGCCGCGGTGCCGGACCCCCCGTACCAGGTTGTCCCCGCCGGCTGTCTGCCGGTGCCCGGCACCGCGACCCCCCGTAGTGCTCCCCGCAGAGGATGGTGCGGCAGGGGCCCGCGCCCGCGCATTGCCGGTTTCCGGCAATGTTCACTAGGGTCTATGTGCCGGATACGCGCTAAGAATTCGTCACCGGTGCGTCAAGATCACGGCGCAGTACACGACGACGTACACGGCGTCGTACACGGGGAAGTACACGGGGGAGCAGGACCGGTATGGGGGATCAGCACGACAGACGTGCCCTGCCCGAGCACTATCTGGCCGGTTTCACCCGGACATTGACGGAGGTCGCGGCCACCGGCCGGCGGCTGACCAGGGAGGAACTGAAGGTACGGCGGACGCTTGGCGAGCAGGCCGCCGACGCCGGGCATGGGCTGCGCGCGCTGGTCGTCGCCCATCTGGCCGCCACCCGTGGCGCCTGGCCCGCGGCGAGCGACTCGGCCGAGAGCAGCCTGGCCACACTGGCCGCCGTGGAGCAGGCGATCGACGCGTTCGCCGAGGGCTATGAACGCGCACAGCGACTGGCCGTACGCCGCGAGGAGGCCGCGCGCCGGGAGTTCATCGACGATCTGCTCTACGGCCGCAGCGACCTGGGCCGGCTCGCCGAGCACGCGGAACGCTTCGGCCTGCTGCTCTCCCGGGCGTACGCGGTGGCCGTCGCCGAGGGCCCGTCCGCCTACGCCGAGGGCGGCCCGGTCGCCCGCCGCGTCGAGGCCGCCGTACTCGGCCGCTTCGACTCCCGCAGCATCCTGCTCACCACCAAGAACGGCCGGCTGCTGTGCATCGCGCCCGGCGACGAGGACGAGATCCTCCTCCACTTCGCCAAGCAGGCGCACGCCGCGACGGACGGCGGCCGGGTGGCCATCGGCCGCGCCCAGCACGGCGCGGGCGGGGTCGTACAGTCGTACGAGGAGGCACTCGCCGCACTGGAGATGGCGGCCCGTCTCGACCTGCCCGGAACGGTACTGCGCGCCGCCGACCTGCTGGTCTACCCCGTACTGGCCCGGGACCGGCAGGCCCTGGTCGACCTGGTCTCCCACACCCTCGGCCCCCTCACCGCGGCCCGCGGCGGCGCCGGCCCGCTCCTGGACACCCTCGTCGCCTACTTCGACTCCGGCTGTGTGGCCGCGGAGGCCGCCCGCCGGCTCTCCCTCAGCGTCCGCGCGCTCACCTACCGCCTGGAACGCATCCACAAACTCACCGACGCGGACCCGACCGACCCGGCCCACCGCTACATGCTCCAAACCGCCACCATCGGCGCCCGCCTCCTGAACTGGCCGAACCGCCCGTTGTGAGCGTTACGGCGCGCTGCGGGGCGAACCACTCGACGCGCGGTCGCGGCAGCGGGGGCAGCGGCAGGGTGGCCATGTCAAGGAGTCGGGCAACTGAGCAGGGTCACCGACGTCGTACGTGCGCTCATCGGTCCCGCCGACCCGCCGACCCTCACGGGAGAGGCGGTACGTACTGATCGTCATACGGGACTTGCCCGGCTCGGGCGGGGTACCGGCGGTCACCGCCCACCTCCTGAACTCTGCCGGTGGCAAGGGCAGCTACAACGCGGCATCAAGAGCAGCCCCATGCCATGGGGTAGAGGCACGTCCTCGGTGCCGCGACAGTCGGCGTGCAGATCCTGGTACTCGGCGCGCTGCGCGAGCCCGCATTCCGGCGAGCGTCCGGCGTCCACGGCGGTCTCGCTCATCGAGCCAACCCCTCAGCGCCGATCAGGTACCGGTCGAGATCGATACCGAAGTCCATCGCGACGACGTAGGGGCGGACCAGCGCCGCCGCGTGGCCGTCGAGGGGAACGTCGTGCCCGTACGGCGACCGATGGGCGGGAAGGCAGGGTGCCTCGGGCCAGTCGACGGGCGCGGGTGTGGTGAGGCGCGCAACGGCCCGACGCCTGCCAGTACCCGGCGCGACCATGCCCAGGGCCCATCGAAGTAACGCGTGGATAATGCCCACTGTCATCAACTCCAGTCAGGTGGTGGCCACGCCCCGGGGCCGTCGCTAGCGGTCGCCGGGGCCAATCGGTGTCCTAGGTCAGAAGCTAGCGTGACCTAGGACATGCCGCTAGAGGAATCAGGGAACTCCCCCTGACCGGATTACGCGCGTCCTAGTACAGTCGGCGGTGTCCTAGGACACCGCCGAAGGAGATGTCATGTCGTCCCCCGAGCACCCCTACATGCAGGTCGCCGAACGCATCCGCCGCCGCATCCTCGACGGCGTACTCAAGGAAGGCGAAAAGCTCCCGCCCGTGCGGGAACTGGCCAAGCAGGAAGGCGTATCCGTCGCCACTCTCGGCCGCTCCCTCGATCAACTCCAGGTGGAGGGCTACATCACCACGTCCCGCCGGGGGACCTTCGTTGCCAACGCCCCCGAGGTCGCGCCCTCCGGCTACGACCGCATCACCCGGGTGCTGCGCACCGGCTCCGTGCTCGCCGAGGGCGAGACGATGATCGTCACGAACGCGGAGCTGATCAAACCGCCCCAGTACGTCGCCGAGATCTTCGATCTGGAAGACGGCGCCCAGGTCGTGCGCCGCCAGTGGCACACCGGCAAGGGACAGCAGCGCACCGGACTCTTCGTCACCTGGTACCCGGCCCATTTCGCCGCCGCTGTCCCAGAGTTGTTGTCCCTGTCGCGCGCCTCCTCCCCCGGACTGCTGCTGAAGATCCAGCAGGCCACCGGACGCCAGGTGGCAGCGGGCCGCGACGACATCCACGGCCGGGACGCCGACGCCCGAGAGGCCAACTTCCTCGGGCTGCGCACCGGCTCACCCATCCTCGCGGGAGTCCACCGCCTGTGGGACGACCAGGGCGTGATCGAGTACGGCGAATGGTGCCTGCCCTACCGACTGGCCGTCGGCTACGAGTACAGCTTCGAGGCGGCACCAGACGCGTCCTGACGCCGAGGAGGGGCATGCGACCGCCGTCACGAGAGACGGGGATCGTCGCGTTGCGCCAACGTGCCCGCGTTGCTTCGGTCCCCATCCGTCCGATGGCCAGGAGGCGGTCAGGGAGCAATGAGCTCGTACACGGGGTGCAGCAGCACCACCCCGTCCTCGACGGTCACGGGTTCCGCTTCCCTCACAGGGACGAATCCGGCCTTCACCAGGACACGGCCGGATGCCGGGTTGTCGGGGTGGTGTTTCGCCTCGATGCGCTGTACGCCGTCCGTGAAGACGATTCTGCTCAACTTCCGTACGGCGTCGGTGGCGTAGCCGTTGCCCCAGGTGTCCTCTCGCAGGAGATAGCTGAGGTATGCCGTGCCACCGGCGAGTCGTGCTTTCACGAGGCCGATGACTTCGCCGGCCTGTTCGACGGCGAAGTTCCAGTGAGTACGGGGTACCTCGTGGTCGTGGGCGATGAACCTGCGCACGGAGACCGCTGCTTCCTCGGCAGTCATGTCATGGCCGTGGGTGAAACGGACCGTCCGTCCGGAGACGATTCGCCGAAGCGCGGAAGCGTCGTCCAGGACGAAGGACCGCAGGCTCACCATGCGGCCATCTCCTCAGCGGTGGGACGGTCTTCGGGGTCGGGTGCCATGCACGCCGTGATCATCTCCTCCAGGTCGGGAAACGGCCACGGCCGGACGGAGGCGAGGTCGCGAAGGTGCCGTGCTGCCAGGGCACGGAGTTTCTTACGCCGTTCGTCGGTCTTTGCATAGACACCTGGCCGGTGGCCGGTCCAGCACCAGAACAAGGAGGCACCCAGGCTCCACATGTCGGCGGCAGGACCGGCAGGGACATGGACGTCGTCGGGGGTGTCGAGGACGAGGGCAGCGATCTCAGGGGCAGTGGTGTGGGTGAGGGCACCCCGGTACGGAAGCCGGTTGTCGTCGTCCGGGCCGCAGCACAAGGCATAGTCGATGACCTCGACGGTTTTGCTGTGAGTGACGAGGACGTTGGTGGGCTGCACGTCGGCGTGCGCCCATCCGGCCTGGTGCAGGCCGGCGAG
This sequence comes from Streptomyces alanosinicus, assembly GCF_014650595.1. Taxonomy (GTDB): domain Bacteria; phylum Actinomycetota; class Actinomycetes; order Streptomycetales; family Streptomycetaceae; genus Streptomyces; species Streptomyces alanosinicus. The sequence goes on along the minus strand of NZ_BMVG01000006.1, from coordinate 415,890 downwards.
GCGGGTGGCCCAGCTGCGGGCGATGGACAACAACAGCGTTCTGTTCGGCAGCGTGTTGCCCTCGCGCTCCCGGGACGGGGTGCAGGCACCCCACAGGGAGAAGCCGTCGATGTGCCGCAGGGCCAGCCACCGCCCGCCCGCCCATGCACCGTCATCAACACGGTAGGCGCGGTCGATGGCGCCGGCGCGGGCCAAGCGAAGAAGGTGGTCGTTCTCCTGCGCCAGTTCGAGGGCCTTGTCGCGGCCGCCGTCGTCCTCCGGGTCGTTGGCCTTCAAGACAAGCTGCGTGCCGCCGGCCATGACTTTCCAGGCCCGCGATCCGCGCCGGTCGGCGAGCAGATCACAGGAAACGAGGCCGAAGCGATCTTCGAGTGCTGCTACTGCTTCAGCAGGAGGCGTTGCGCCCACTGTTTCACGTCCTTCCAGTCCTGCGGCAGGTCGGCGAACACGTGCCGTCCGTCGTCGGACGCGTTCGCCACGGCGTCGGCCAAGCCGGGTGTAGCCGCGAGGAAACGCGGGTCTCGCACCCGTACGGCGGCCCTCACCGGCATGAACGCCATCGGAGGCCGCGGGATGTGCCTGCCGTGCCGGTCGGTGTCCTCTTCACCCTTGCGGAACTTCCCGAACATCAAGCCGACCGGGCCGTACAAGTTCTTCAGCGCCCAGTGCGGCCACGACAACACCTCGTCGTCCGCGTTCAGGAGAATGATGTTCTCGCAGACGTAAACGCCGTGACGGCGATTTGCCAGCGGCCGCACCCATTCAGCGGCCTGCACCCCGGCATGGAACACCTCGGCCTCGACCGCCTCGGCCTCGCCGACGGCCTCGTACACGGTCCATCCCGTCAGACCCCGTTCAAGAGACGGCGCCAGATAGGGGCAGTGCACGGTGACGGCCTCGGCATACGCGTTGATGTCCGCCGCCTTCGGCCGGGTGGTACGGGCCTCGACGAGACGGAGCGCCCCAGCGGTCGTCCGGAGCGCCCCGTCGGGGTGCGTGACGGTCACCGCGTCGTGGCCTTCTGCCGCGTGCCGGCGGCGAGGTCGTCACTGTCGCCTCCGGTCGGCGAGCAGTCCCACTCCGCGACGACAACACCGGTTTCCCGGTAGCGGGCAAGGGCCACTGCGTCGATGCGGCCGTCCGCCCCGGTGAACCAGACCTCCGGCAACGGCCCGAAGAGCTTCTCGTACGCGGTCACCCACGAGATGTCACCGGAGCCGGCCGTCGGAGCGTGGCCGAGGACATGTCCGGCGTGGTCGGTGCTGAACGCTTTGTAGCCCGGCTCGTCCAGGAACCGGTGCCATTCGGCGTCGACAGCGCCGGAGAACATCTCGACGACCGTGTGACCGGCGGCGAGGCGTGCGGCTGCCACGGTGAAGAACCTGCCGAGTTCTACCCGCTCAGGGGTCAGGGTGGTGCTCACGATGGTGCTCCTCTCGATTCGGTTCGAGTGGTGCTGTGGGATTGGCGCCGGGGACGCACGGCTCCTCGATGACGAGGGTGGTCGTCACTGTCGTCTGGGCGAGGAGAGGTCGGCCGTGCGCGGCCCCTGGCGGCTGTGAAGAGTCAACCGCTGCGAGGAGGAGTGGATCCGCAACCGGGTTGCGAGGTCGCAAACGCCTTGTGGGTCAGGTCAGTTGACCGGCGTGCCGGTGCGGCAGGCGAAGGCGCGGACGCCCGGAAGTCTCCGGTCATGGCGGAGCAGGCCGCCGGCCAGGTCCTTGACCGCCCCGCGCCGGATCTCCTGCGGAGCGGCCCGCTCGGCCGCCAGCAGAGCCCGATAGCACTGCTCCGGCTTGCCCCACTGGTCGAAACAACGGGCCACGTCGATGAAGAACCTCCCCTGGCGTTCCGCCGTCGGCAGGGCGCTGGGGTCGACGGTCCTGGCCAGGTCGATCGCTTGCCCGGCATCACCGAGCAGATAGTGGACCGACAGCTGATGCAGCAGCACCTGCTGAAGCCCGGCGTCGGTGCGGGCATCGGGGATCGTACGGCCGGCTTTGGCGGTCTCGGCCGCTTCCCCGATCAGCGCGTGCGCGGTCTGGCGGTCCCCCCTCTTCGCCGCCGTGTACGCGGCCGTCGCCAACAGCGAACTGCCTGACGCCAGCCTTGCCGGCTCGGGTGTACCGCGGTCGGCCCGTACCTCCTGCGCGGCCCGAACGGCGATGTCGGTGGCGCGTGCGAGATGCCCCTGACGCCGCCAGGCGCTGGAGACCATCCGGTGGGCTTCAGCGATCGTCAGCGCGTCCCCGCCGATCCGCGCGGAGTTCAGCGCACGGTCGGCGGTGATCGCCACAAGCCCGTCCTCGCCGAGCTTGATACACAGACGAACGGCGATGTTGTAGAGGTCGGCAACCGCCGTTGCCGACTCCTCTGCCCCCTTGAGGGCCTGGGCCTGGGCGATCTGGCCGGGCAGGGTCTTCGCCAGGGTGTCGTAGCGGGCGGCCCGGAAGTGCTCCCGGGACGCCTTCACCGCAGCGGCGACGCCGGCCGGTGAGACGTCGCTGTCCTCAGGCACGGAAGCCGTGCCGTAGAGGAGGAGCTCTTCCAGTGGTGCGAGCGTGCCGGCCTCGGCCGGTGTGGCACTGGCGAGAGGGGAGGCGAAGACCACCGCCGCAGCGGCCAGAAGTTCACGGCGTCGCATGCGGTCGTCCCCCTCCTCCGGACCAGAATTGCGGCCAACCCTAACGGAGGCAGACCGTCGATGAGCCGAGGTCGGCGGTTGCCCAGGGGACGGCGCGGCGGCGAGGAGTTCGGGCAGCGGAACGTCCAGGACGTCGGAGATGCGACGCAGTGTCTCCACACTGTTGACCGGGATCACGTCCCGTTCGGCCTGGGACACCCAGCTCTCCGACTTGTCGATCATCGCGGCCAGGTCCCGCTGCGGCCAGCCCTTGCGCCTGCGGGCCTTGGCGATCATTTTCCCGAGCGTCAGTGCGTTCGCCACCACAGGGAGCCCCCGAGGTCCATGTCCCCACCACGTGAGCAAGTCACGGTACTGGCGCGGGCGGCCCGGTTGTAGGGGGCCCTTGGCTCCTCTCCGGACCGGCCGAACTGCCCCCCGTGAGCGCCAGTTCACGCGAACGCACCACGCGTGTCCGCCCCCGCGTCGCCGCGCTGCCCTTGATCATGACGTTGTTTCGTATGACGTTCGCCTGGATCGGGCGGATGACGAAGTCGGATGAACCAGTCGAAAGGACAGTCATGTCGCGAGGGATTCTGAGGCCCAGCCGTGCCCAGGTCGCAGCGCTGCTCGCCGTGCCCGTGCTCGGTCTGGGGCCGCTCGCCCCGGTGGCTTTCGCGGACGCTCCGCCGCCCGGGCCGAGGGTCGACAGCAGCGACGTCATCGGCCGGGTCTGCCAGGAGGTGAACTCCGATCCCGAGGACCGCCAGGACGTGTCCTGCGAGCGGGACATCGCACCGCGCCTGTCCCGGCTCATCGGCCCTGGCAGCGGGCTCACCTGCCGCAACTCGACCCCGACCACCATCGTCTGCCGCAAGGACTGACAGCCTGCTCGAAAATACTTGCATTCTTGGAAAGTACTGTCCATGCTGAAGGTATGTACGAGGGGCGGACGACCAACCGCCCCTCCCCGCACCGGAGGTACACATATGGACAGCACGGGGGAACCGATCGACGCCCGGGAGGCGCGGAGCGCGCTCGCCGCCGCCTGCGCCGCGCGGGTCGCGGCGCGCAAGGCCGGCGAGCGCGGCCGGCCCCGCGGTTACGGCATCGGGCAGGGGCTGACCTTTGCCGTCGGGTTCATCGCCCTGGGGCTCGCCGACCGGGAGCCACGATGGGGGATATGGCTGGTGGGCGTCGCCCTGGTGAGCCTGACCGGCTTCTTCGTGCTGCTGTGGCTCGGCGCGCACCACGGCGGGGTGACCCGCTGGTTCAACCGGGGCGACGGCCGGCCGGGCTGGCGGGCCTGGGTGGTGCCCTTCATCCCGCTGGCCATCGGCATAGCCGGCGCGCTCCTGTACGGCACGACCGGCTGGCTCGTCGCCTTCGGTGTGGCCTGCGGCGGGGACTACATCCTGCGTGCGAACCGGCAGGCCCGTACCTCATGACCAGCCCCACCGGCGGCACGCCGCCCGCTCTCGACCGCGAACTCCACCACCCGACCCGGCTGGCTCTCGCCGCCTATCTCTCGGCGTGCGGCGAGGCGGAGTTCGCCGTCCTGCGGGACTACTGCCAGATCTCCGACTCCACGCTGAGCAAGACCCTCTCCGCACTGGAGAAGACGGGCTACGTCAGCATCCGCAAGGGCTATCTCGGCAAGCGCCCGCGCACCTGGGCCGCCCTCACCTTCACCGGCCGCAAGGCGCTGACCCGCCATCTGGCGGCGCTGGAGGAGATCGCGGCGACGGCCCGCCGGGCCGCGGACGCCTGTGCGCAGGAAGAGCAGGAAGAGCAGGAAGAACACCGCGAAGAGCACGAAGTGCCCGGCGCCTGACGGGCCCTCAGCCGGTGTCTACTCGTCGTCGACCGTCCGCACCGGAGTCGACTCCCCCGGCTCCAACGGCTCCACCAGCTCCGAGCGGAGCAGCAGCACATCGCCGACGAAGAGGTCGTAGACGATGATTCCGACCACGCCGCCGATCAGCGGGCCGACGATCGGGATCCACCAGTAGCCGCTGAACGAGCCGGACACGCTCCCCGGGAACGCCAGGCTCTTCCAGCCCTCGACCCAGGTCAGGAACCGCGGCCCGAAGTCGCGGGCCGGGTTGATGGCGTAGCCCGCGTTCGCGCCGTAGGACATGCCGATCGCGGCGACGATGAAGCCCACGACCAAGGGGGCGAGGTTGGACTTCACGCCCTGGTTGCGTACGTCGAGAACCGCGGCGATCAGCATGAGCAGGAACGCCGTACCGACGATCTGGTCGATCAGCGGACCCCAGACGCCGCCGTGGAAGTACGCGGCGGGGAACGTCGCGAAGATGGAGAACGTGGCGTTGGTGTGCCCGTTCACCTTGGGGCCCGGTGCCGCGGCGTCGTAGGCGTGGATCGCGTCGTGGTAGACGAGATAGACCAGCGCGGCGCCGGTGAAGGCGCCGAGGACCTGCGAGAACCAGTACGGCAGGACCTTGGCCCAGGAGAAGCCGCGGCGCACCGCCATCGCCAGGGTGACCGCCGGGTTGAGGTGGGCGCCGCTGACTCCGCCGCCCACGTAGACACCGAAGGCGACGGCCATCGCCCAGCCCCAGGTGATCAGCAGCCAGTCACCGGCCGCGAGGAAGATCGTGGTGGGAGTGGCGGCACGGCCCGAACCGGGCAGCGCGGCCACCGCCATCGCGACCACACCACAGCCGAACGAGATGAGCACGAAGGTCCCGAGGAACTCGGCGAGGCACTCGCCCAGCAGGCCTCCCCGGCTTCTGAACCGGGACGGCTTGATGATCGCGGGGATTTCGACAACCATTCCAGGCCCCCTTGACGAGAGCAATACGGACCACATGAGAGCAAAACGGCCAACGTCACCATATTGGCCCACAAAGACTCACGCCGCAGGTTGACAGTGCCCAGTCAGCCCGCCGGACTCACCGCCCGGCCGTGGAGACCGTCCCGGCTCAGGCGTCGAGATCGTCCGCGAAGTGCCGGAACCCGTGCCGGTCCTGGTGCAGCCCCCACAGTGTCTCCGCCAGCGCGGCCGGGTCCTTGCGCGCGTGTCCCGGGGTGATCGCCCCCGGGATCACCAGCTGGGCGACATGGATGCCCTCGCCCGCGAGCCGTTCGTGCAGCAGATGCCCGTACGCGCTCTCCGCGGCGAAGGCGATGGACGTGCCGGCCCGGTCGGTGTGCGGTACGGCGGCGGTCCCGCCGTTGACGAAGAGGATCGTGCCGCGCCCGAGCCGCCGCATCCCCGGCAGCACCTGCCGTACGGCGGCGACGGCCCCGTACACGGAGAACTCGATGGGCCCGACCAGATCGCGGTGCCCGGTCTCCAGCACGGGCCGCATGAAGTCGCGGTGCGGCAAGGGGCTGTACTGCAGCACCTCGACGGTCCCCAGCTCGTCCGCCGCCCGGTCGAGCGCCTCGGCCAGCTCATCCGGCCGGCGCACATCCGCGACGAACCCCTGGGCCCTGATCCCGCTTCCGCCGAGGTCCGCCACCAGCGCGTCGAGCCGTCCCGCGTCCCGGGCGAAGAGGGCGACCGCGAAGCCCTCCCGCCCGAACCGCCGCGCGACGGCGGCCCCGAGCCCCGGTCCGGCACCCACAATGGCGAAAGCGCTCATGCCGCCATCCGTACCGCACACCGGCCCACGCCACACCGGCCCACTCCATACCGGCTCAGCGGCACACCGGCTCAGCGGCTCGGCGGCTCGGCGGCTCGGCGGCTCGGCGGCTCGGCGGCTAGACCGACTCGGCCATCCGCGTGTCGGCCTCCTGCAGGCCGCGGATCCGCGCCACCTGGGCGGTGGTGACGGCGCGGACGGCGATGGCGCCGGCGACCGCGGCCGCGATGACGAAGGCGTCGGACAGCTGGAGCTGCCACCCCTCGGTGTAGGCGCGCTCGATGATCTGGTCCGTGGAGTCGCGGTAGACGATCCCCACCCCGGTGAGCATCCCGACCAGCCACAGCCCCCACCACACATTGACAGAGGTGGGCAGCCTGCCGCCGGGCACGCTGCCGCGGAAGGCATCGACGACGATCCCCCGCGGGAACCACAGGTTGACCACCGGCACGAACCACCCGGCGAACACCCAGATCCCCGCGTACTTCGGCGCGTCCCCCGACAGCACCCGCGCGTTGTCCCGCAGCCGGAACAGCCAGGACAGAAAGAGCATGGCGCAGAGAAAGACCAGCACACCGCCCGCGGACGACACCAAGTGGTACGAGTCCTCAAGCGAGTTGAGCGGCCGGTGCACCCCGTCGCCCTGGTCGGGCGGCCCGGCGGCCGGCTCCCCGGCGACGGCGAGCCGGATCTCCCACACGCCGCGTGCGAGCCAGGCGAGCCCCGCGAGCAGCAGTCCCCCCGCGGCCAGCCACCCGGTCACCTGAACCGGCTGGTACGCGAGCGTCCGGGCGGCGGACTGAGCTATGTCTTCCTCTTCGGTCACCGCCCCATCCTGTCGTACGAAAGCCGCAGGCCACCAGGGGCGACCGCGCTTGCGCCATCCGTGTGCATCCGTCATGCGATCGGCCGTGCCTTGGCCGCTCGGGGCTTCGCGTACGCCGTCCCGCAGCAAGGATGCATGTGTGAGCATCCTCAACGAACCGCATGGTGCCGCCGCGCCCGAGGACTCGTACGAGAGCGAGGTGCCGGTCAGGGGCAGGCAGCCCGGCAGTGTGGTGGTGAAGTGGCTGACGACCACCGACCACAAGACGATCGGCACCCTGTATCTCGCGACGTCCTTCGCGTTCTTCCTGGTCGGCGGCGTACTGGCGCTGATCATGCGCGCCGAGCTGGCCCGGCCGGGACTGCAGATCGTCTCGAACGAGCAGTTCAACCAGGCGTTCACGATGCACGGCACGGTCATGCTGCTGATGTTCGCGACGCCGCTGTTCGCCGGCTTCACGAACTGGATCATGCCGCTGCAGATCGGCGCGCCCGACGTGGCGTTCCCGCGGCTGAACATGTTCGCCTACTGGCTCTACCTGTTCGGCTCGCTCATCGCCGTGGGCGGCTTCCTCACCCCGGACGGCGCCGCCGACTTCGGCTGGTTCGCCTACTCCCCGCTGACGGACGCGGTCCGCTCACCGGGTCCGGGCGGTGACCTGTGGATCATGGGGCTGGCCTTCTCCGGCTTCGGCACCATCCTCGGCTCGGTCAACTTCATCACCACGATCATCTGTATGCGCGCCCCGGGCATGACCATGTTCCGCATGCCGATCTTCGTGTGGAACGTGCTGCTGACCGGTGTGCTGGTCCTGCTGGCCTTCCCGGTGCTGGCCGCCGCGCTGTTCGCGCTGGAGGCGGACCGCCAGTTCGGCGCCCATGTCTTCGACGCGGCCAACGGCGGATCCCTGCTGTGGCAACACCTCTTCTGGTTCTTCGGCCATCCGGAGGTGTACATCATCGCGCTGCCGTTCTTCGGCATCGTCTCGGAGATCATCCCGGTGTTCTCCCGCAAGCCGATGTTCGGCTACATGGGCCTGATCGCCGCGACGATCTCCATCGCCGGACTGTCCATCACCGTGTGGGCGCACCATATGTACGTCACCGGCGGTGTGCTGCTGCCGTTCTTCGCCTTCATGACGTTCCTGATCGCCGTCCCGACCGGGGTGAAGTTCTTCAACTGGATCGGCACGATGTGGAAGGGCAGTCTGTCCTTCGAGACGCCGATGCTGTGGGCCGCGGGCTTCCTCGTGACGTTCCTCTTCGGCGGACTGACCGGGGTCATCCTGGCCTCGCCGCCGATGGACTTCCACATCTCCGACTCGTACTTCGTGGTGGCCCACTTCCACTACGTCGTCTTCGGCACGGTCGTCTTCGCGATGTTCGCGGGATTCCACTTCTGGTGGCCCAAGTGGACCGGCAAGATGCTCGACGAGCGCCTCGGCAAGCTCACCTTCTGGACGCTGTTCCTCGGCTTCCACACCACCTTCCTCGTCCAGCACTGGCTGGGCGCCGAGGGCATGCCGCGCCGCTACGCCGACTATCTGGCCGCCGACGGCTTCACCGCCCTGAACACGGTCTCGACCGTCGGTTCGTTCCTGCTCGGCCTGTCGATGCTGCCGTTCCTCTACAACGTGTGGAAGACGGCCAAGTACGGCAAGCCGGTCAACGTCGACGACCCGTGGGGCTACGGCCGTTCCCTGGAGTGGGCGACCTCCTGCCCGCCGCCGCGCCACAACTTCCTCACCCTCCCCCGCGTTCGCAGCGAATCCCCGGCGTTCGACCTGCACCACCCGGACATCGCGATGCTGGAGCAGGAGGTCCACGTCCCGGCACGGACCGACCGAGGGCAGGAGTGAACGGTCCGCCGCCGCGGGGAGCCGACGGCGTGCTCGGCAACGAGGTGGAGGGATACCTCCTCTGGCAGGCCCGGATCGCCGAGGCCGAGCAGCGTGCCCGGGAGTTCGCCGCGCCCATGGAGTGGCTGACCAGCGCGCAGCGCGAGGACGTCGAGCGGCGCTATGTCGCCGACAGCCTGCGCCGGGCCCGTACGGATCTGGAGCGGGTCGCGGCCCGGTGCGGGTCGCTGCGCGCCGAGTACGAGGGCCGCTACCGGGAGCTGCGGCGACGCTGCCTCGGCGTCGCACTCGCCGCGTGCGCCGGCTGCACCGCCGTCGCCACGCTGCTGCTCCTCCTCTGACGTACGTCCGCCGAGGCGGCCGGCGGGCTCAGGCCGGCCAGGACTCGGACCGTCCAGAACTCAGGCCATCCAGAAGAAGACCGCCGTCATCCGCTTCTCCTCCAGCGTCTTGCCGAAGTAGTCCGTCGCGCTGTGCACGAGGTTGGCGTTGTAGAGGAGGAGGCGGTTGTACTTGTGGGGGACGCGGACGTCCTCCTCGAAGTGATCGCCCGGCACGAACCGGGTGCCCAGGGCCTCGACCAGGTTGTTGTGCGGAGCCTGGACGATGTTGCCGCCGAGCCGGCCGCCGGGCAGCGACTGCCGGTAGAAGGCGGTGCCGCAGTTCTTGGGGACGTTGGGGTTGAGGTAGAGCACGGCCGCGTACCGGCACAGGGCGCGGGAGTCTGTGTGCGGGCGCGGCTCGCTCTCGCCCTCGCCGACCACCTGGACGCAGTTGTGGTTCAGGGTGCCGCCGCCGGGCGCCTGCTGCACCCACAGCTTCCTGACGCCGGTGGCCTGCTTCACCAGCCCCTCGATGACGGCGAGTTCCCCCGGCTCCAGTCCGGGCATGGCCCGCAGCCCGGGCCAGGTCTCCGAGGTGTACGGGTACCCCTCGACCCAGTCGTCCTTCGCCAGACACCGCTCCCGTACGGCGTCGGCCTCGGGCAGGGCGTCGTCGAAGACCCAGTAGTCGCGGCCCTTGGTGGGCTTGCGGTAGGGCAGGACGGGCAGCGCGGCGGGCATCCTGGGGGGCGGCTGTGGGGGCATGTCGCGAATCTAGGGCAGCGTTTCCCCTCGACTCTCCCGAAGAATGGTCAACTCTTCTTTACCTCCCGCACAGATACGAACGTCTTCCGCATCCGTACTGCTGTGTGTCCGAACCGCCCCGCGCCGTCATGCGGGCGGCTCCACGACCGGGCAGGAGGCACGGTGCGCTTTTCGCGGAACGCGACGGGAACTCTCTTCGTGGGCGGTGCGATGGCCGTGACCCTCGCGGCACTGGCCTACCCGAGCATGCTCGGTCTGAACAAGGTCACCACCGCACAGGACCGCGTCATCGCGAACACCCAGTGGGGGCCGCTCACCGAGCAGGACCGGGACTTCGTGGTGAAGGTGCGCGCCGCCGGCCTGTGGGAGTACCCGGTGGGGCAGATCGGGCTGCAGAAGGGCACCACGCCGGGGGTCATCACGGCCAGCAAGCACCTGGTCGACGGGCACGCGGCGCTGGACACCACCTGCCGCAAGATCGCGCCGATGCTGAACATCACGCTGCCCGACCTGCCGAGTCCCCAACAGCAGGGGTTTGTCAGCCAGTTGAAGGCGGACACCGGCAAGAAGTTCGACAGCGACTTCGCCAACATCCTGCGCATGACGCACGGCTCGATCTTCAACACGATCTCGAAGATCCGGTCCACCACCAAGAACTCGCTGGTGCGGGCGCTCGCCGACCAGGCCAACGACACGGTGCTGGACCATATGACGGTGATGGAGAAGACCGGTCTGGTCGACTTCGACCAGACCATCTTCCAGCAGACGACTCCGCCGAAGCTGCCGGACTCCGACCTGACACCGCCGCCGCCGGCGGCGGGCCAGCCGGAGGTGGTACTGACACCGCCGCCGAATCCGACGTCGACTCCCGTGGACATCAACGGGCTCGCTGGGGGCGGGGGCGGTGCTGGTGCTTCGGCGGGGGCGAGTCCTGCGCCGACTGCAGGCTGAGTGCGCCCACCGGGGAGGGGCTTGACCGCCGTTCGCGGGTGCGGCTGTGTCGTGGCTGGTCGCGCCCGCGCGGCGGTGCCGCATATCAAACACAGCCCCGCGCCCGTCAGGGGCTGGGAGCTGTTGCCGGTTAAGAGTGTTTAGGCGCATTGCGGCGCGTGTGAGTGAGTGCCTGACGTCTGTGGTGCACACGTGCATTCATGGGGAACGGGAGTTCTTGCATCGAATGCGTGACTATTGCGGCAGCGGCTCGTTGAGTGCGGTGACGGGTTCTTCGGCAACGGGCAGGGAGTGTGGGGATGGGTGGGCTGCGCGAGCTGGCGGCGCCGTTCGTCACGCCCGGTCCTACGGGTGTTGCGGTTCGCGCCCGGTTGAAGGAACTCGCCGTCCAGGATGCGAAGGTTCTTGCGCTGGTCGGGGCGCATCTGGGTTCGCTCGCCTCCCGGGATCTGGCGGTGCGCTGCCGGGAGGGGCTGGAGCACTCGGCTGAGACGTGGGCGGTGCGTAAGCAGGCGCTGACCGCTGAGTCCTCCTCGCGCTGGGCAGGCAGTATCACCAAAGCCACGCACGATCAGTGGGCGCTGGCCCGGCGTGGGCAGCTGGCGCACATCCAGGGTCTGGACGCCGGTGTGCGTGCCCTCGCGCACCGGCTGTCCCTCCCGCTCGGCGAGACGGGGTCCAAGCGGGCTCCGGGCGGCTACCGCACCCGGCAGGAGTGGCACGCCAAGACGCGCCGCCTGCACCTGCTCGAAGACCGGCTGGACAAGGCGCGGGCCGACCGCGAGAAGGGTGTCGTGCACGTCTTACGCGGCGGCAAGAAACTCGCCCGCGCCCGGCACAACCTTCAAGCAACCGGACTGAGCGAGGCCGCGTGGCGGGAGCGATGGGAGGCAGAACGCTGGTTCCTCGCCGCACACGGCGAGTCCGGCAAAAGGTTCGGCAACGAGACCATCCGCGTCAACCCCGACGGCGAGATCAGCATCAAACTCCCCGCCCCGCTCGCCCAGCACGCCAACGCTCCCCACTGCCGGTACATTCTCACCAGCCGCGCGCGGTTCGCCTACCGCGGCTGCGAGTGGGCCGACCGTGTCGAGGCCAACCGGGCCATCGCCTACCGCATCCACTTCGACGTGACCCGTGGCCGCTGGTACCTCACCGCCTCCTGGCAGATCCCGCCCACCAAGACCATCCCCCTGACTACCGCCCTCGCCGACGGCGTGATCGGCGTCGACACCAACGACGACCACCTCGCCGCCTGGCGCCTCGACACCGACGGCAACCCCGTCGGCAACCCGCGGCGCTTCTTCTTCGACCGCTCCGGCACCAGCCAGCACCGTGACGCCCAGGTCCGCCACGCCCTGACCCGCCTGCTGAACTGGGCCAAAACCTGCGGCGTGAAGGCCATCGCCGTCGAGAACCTCGACTTCGCGGCGGAGAAGACCCGGGAGAAGCACGGCCGCAACAAGCGCTTTCGCAAGCTCATCTCCAGCATGCCCACCGGCAGACTGCGGGCCCGGCTCACCTCAATGGCCGACGCCATCGGCATCGCCGTCATCGCGGTCGACCCGGCCTACACCTCCCGGTGGGGCGCCCAGCACTGGCAAAAACCCCTCACTACCAAGAACAGGAAGACCACCCGCCACGACGCAGCCGCCGTGGCGATCGGACGGCGCGCCCAGGGACACCCGATCCGGCGACGGACGGCACCGCCCCCACACGACCGGAGTGATCGTGCGGGGCATCGGACCGGCCAGGCCCGACCGGGCACCCCCGGACGTGAGGAAACCCGCCCCCGCGTCCCCGGACCACGGACACGATCCGTGCCGCCCGGCAGCGGCGAGAACGCGGGAGACCAGAACACCCAACACCGCTCGGGGCGTTCGGCTGAGCATGACTCCTGGCAACAGGACTCACTCCCGCTCAGTCTCTAGGAGCGGTAGACCTGGTAGATGACGGCCTGGCGCCACCAGTCCCGGAAAGAGAACCCCGGCCGCGGGCCGAGCCGACACGGCCCAGAGGGCTCAGGGACGCTCCACCGTGTCCAGGTACAGCTTGAGGTAGCGGGCCACGTCGACGTCCAACGCCACGTCCACCAGGGCCTGTTCGCGGCGGCCCCCGTGGATCTCGGACTCGCCGTGGCGGGGGCGGCGGTCGACGATCGTCTGGCCGCGGGCGGCGCCGGGGGCGAGGCAGACCTCGACCGGCAGCAGGCGGGTGGTGATGCCGTCCGGGTCGGCGACCGCGCACACCGCGCCGGCGTCGCCGAGGCCGCCCGCCTCCTCGGCCTCCGGCTCCTCGCCCACCGCGGTCGGCCGATGCGCGAGCAGCTCACCGGCCAGCCGGGTGCCGGGGTCGCGGCTCGCGCGCAGCCGGTGGACGTCCGGGGCCTCCATGACGACCCGCATGAAGACGTCGAGGCCGTACATCGTGATCGGCACCCCGGCCGTGAGCAGGATCGCCGCCGCCTCCGGGTCGTGCCAGACGTTGAACTCGGCGACCGGCGTGGCGTTGCCGGTGGCCACGGCGCCGCCCATGAAGACGATCCGCTCGATGTTGCGGGTCACCTCCGGGTGGGTGCGCAGCAGCAGGGCGATGTTCGTCAGGGGCGCGGTGGGGATCAGGGTGACCGGGCGGGGCGAGGCGAGGATCTCGCGGCGCAGCAGGGCGACGGCGTCCAGCTCGGAGGCGGTCCGGGCCGGTGCGGGCAGGCCCAGGTCGCCCATGCCGTCGGCGCCGTGCACATGCTCGGCCGGGCGGGCCGGTTCGAGCAGCGGGCGTTCGGCGCCCCGGCCCACCGGGATGTCCGGGGCGCCGGCCTGCTCCAGCACGGTCAGGGTGTTGCGGACCACGCCGTCCACGTCCGTGTTCCCGGCCACACAGGTCACCGCCCGCAGGTCCAGGCCCGGGTGGCGCACGGCGAACAGCAGGGCGAGGGCGTCGTCGACACCGGTGTCGCAGTCGATGATCACGGGGATGGGCTGACCGGTCACTACGGACTCCTTCATCGCACGACACAGATACCGACACACATACCGACACAGGCAGCGGCACAGATGCCTGCTCCGGCACCAGCACCCTAGATCAGTGCCACGGCGATCAGTCCCACAGCGCGGTGCCGCGTGCCGACACCCGTTCGGCGATCCGGGTCAGCAGATCGGGCACCGGCAGCGCACCGGGCCGGCGGCCGTCCCGCAGGCGTACGGCGGCCAGGCCCGCGCCGGCCTCCCGGTCACCGATCACCGCCTGGTACGGCACCAGGCGCGCGGCACGGATGCGGGCGCCGAGGGTGCCCTCGTCCGGCCCCGCGAGTTCGGCGCGCAGGCCCAGCTCCAGGGCCTGCCGTACGACGGCCGCCGCCTGTTCCCGCTGGTCCTCGGCGACCGGCAGCACCACCAGCTGGACGGGGGCCAGCCAGGCCGGGAAGGCGCCGGCGTGTGCCTCGACGAGATGGGCGACGGCCCGTTCGACGCTGCCGATGATGCTGCGGTGCACCATCACCGGGCGGTGCCGGGCGCCGTCCGCGCCGATGTAGTGCAGGTCGAAGCGGGCCGGCTGATGGAAGTCGATCTGCACGGTGGACAGGGTGGACTCACGGCCGGCCGGGTCGGCGATCTGGACGTCGATCTTCGGGCCGTAGAAGGCGGCCTCGCCCGCCGCCTCCTCGTAGGCCACCCCGGCCTCGGCGAGCACCTCCCGCAGCAGTGCGGTGGCCCGCTGCCACAGCGCCGGGTCGGCGATGTACTTGCCGCCCTCGCCGGGCAGCGACAGCCGGTACCGTACGGCCTCGATGCCGAGGTCGGCGTAGGCGCGGGCGATCAGCTCCAGCGCGGCCCGCGCCTCCTGCACCGCCTGCTCCAGGGTGCAGAAGATATGGGCGTCGTTGAGCTGGATGGCGCGGACGCGGGTCAGCCCGCCGAGGACGCCGGAGAGTTCGGCGCGGTGCATGCCGCCCAACTCCGCTATGCGCAAGGGGAGTTCGCGGTAGCTGTGGGAGCGGGAGCGGTAGATCAGGGCGTGGTGGGGGCAGAGGCTGGGCCGGAGCACGATCTCGTCCGCACCGAGCCGCATGGGCGGGTACATGTCGTCGCGGTAGTGGTCCCAGTGCCCGGAGATCTCGTACAGCTCCCGTTTGCCGAGCGCGGGCGAGTACACATGCCGGTATCCGGCCCGGCGTTCGGCCTCGCGGATGTACTCCTCCAGGGTGTGCCGGACGACCGCGCCGTCGGGCAGCCAGTACGGCAGGCCGGCGCCCATCAGCGGGTCGGTGTCGAACAGGTCGAGTTCGCGGCCGAGACGGCGGTGGTCGGGAAGCTGCCGGCGGTCGTCCATGGGGTCTCCTCGACAGGGCTCGATAGGGCTCGATAGGGAGAGGCGAACACCCCGGACGCGCTGAAGCCCCGGGGCGTTCGCCCCGGGGCTTCGATGCTGGTCAGGTGTCAGCGCGCCGGGACGGTCTCCGGCGTCGTCGTGCTCTTCGAGCACTGCGGGCACTGCTGGGCGCGCTGCATACGGCGACCGTAGCAAGGTCCGGCATCGCGGGTCGAGGCGTTTTCGGCGGGGCCGGTCGTCCCGGTCCGCCGGGCCCGCTCACCCATACGGCCCGGAGCGCTGGTGGGGCGGTCGGGGCGGTGGTGCCGTGAGAGGAGACGCACCAGGAGGCGGCCCGATGACCTCGATGACCGACGAGATACGCGCACGCCGGCTGCGGCTGTCGCTCCTAGCCGCAGGGCTCATCGCCCTCGGCGGCTGCGCGGCCTTCGCGCTGAACCAGCAGGCGACGGCACCCCAGCCCCTCCCCACGATCGTCAAGCCGGCCCCGAAGCCCAAGGCGCCCGCACGGCCCGACGGCTCCACGCTCACCGACGGGCAGGCGCAGGCCGCGCTGATCAGCCAGGCCGACCTCGGTACCCCCTGGACGCCGACCCGGGGTGCGGCCACCTGGCGGGACGGGCTGCTGAAGGCGACCACGTCGGGTGCCGACTGCCAGCGGCTGCTGGACGCCCTGTACACGGACGAAATCCTCGGCGGTCCGCCGCGCGTCGCCGTCGGGATGGACGACACCGACACCGACGCCCAGCTGCGCTATCAGATCGGCGCCCGCCGCCCCGCCGACATCGACGCGGCGCTCAGCTGGCTGAAGACGCTGCCGGACCGGTGCGCGCGGTTCACGGCCACCACACAGACCGGGATCACCGAGGACATCAAGGTCACAGGCGCCTCGGTGCCGGATGTCGGGGACGCGCGCCAGGGCCTGCGGGTCAGTCTCACCACGACGGCGGACGACGCGGACGAGAGCGTGCTCACCCTGGACGTGGCCGCCGTCCGGGTCGGCCAGGACGCGTTCGCCCTCACCAACGGCGGCCTGGGCGACGTGGCCAACGACACGACGCAGGTCGCCGTGCAGGACGGCGCGCTGCGCCTGGCGGACGCCCGCAGACAGGGCCGGGCACAGGTCTGACCCGCACTTCTGGTCCCCGCGTCTCCGGCATGATCCGCCGGACAGGTCCTAGGGCGGCGTCGACTCCTCGGACGGCGTCGACGAGGGGGGCTCCAGGGTCGGCGTCCGCCCCGTCACCAGCACCACCGAGCCCTTGGCCAGCCGGGTGTACAGCCACTTCGCGTCGGCCGGGCGCAGGCCGATCCAGCCGGTGGTCGTGGCGTAGTTGCCGGGAGCCTTCGGGTCGAAGGTGAGGGCGATCGCGAAGGTGACCTTGCGGGTGCGGGCGGAGAGCAGCTCGATCGCCCACGGAGCCGACACTTCCGCCGCGCCACTGCCAGTGCCGCCGCTGCCGCTGACGCCGTCGCCGTCGGTCCCGGTCTTCAGCGGCCGTACCGGGGATTTGCCGATGACGGTGAACCGCCCGGTGGGCGTGGGCGCTTTCGGCACGCCCGGGGAGATGGCCAGCACCCGCCCGTCGACGGTCATCGTCAGCTTGGTGAGGTCGACGACGGCGTCGGCGGGGGCGGTACGGGAGGGGGCCGGGCTGGGGCGCGGGCTGAGGCCGGTGGCCGGGGTGGCGCGGCGGCCGGGGCCGGCGTCGGAGTGGTGGCCGAGGCCGGCGGTCAGCGTGACGGCGAGGGCCGCCGCGGCGGTGACCCCGGCGAGCGCGACGGCCGTACGCCGGCGACGGCCGCGCCGCACGGCACGGCGGCGGATCTCCGCGCCGGGGACGGGCGCGGCCACCTGGTGCTCCTCGGCCAGTGTGCGCAGCGCGCCGGACAGTTCGGGCGGCCGCCCTGTGCCGTCGGGGCCGGCGTCGTAGCCGCGGTCATCGGACACGCTCGCCCTCCCTCTCCCCCTCGCCCGGGGCCAGTACCCGGGCCAGTGCCGCGCGGCCACGGGACAGCCGGGCCTTGACCGTGCCCACCGGGGCCCCGGTTTCCGAGGCTACTTGCTCCACGCTCAGGTCGCACAGATGGTGCAGGACGACCGCCATCCGCTGGGCCTCGGGCAGGGCGCGCAGCGCGACGACGAGCGCGGCGTGCTCAAGGTCGGGCCCGGGCACGGACTCCGGTGGCGGGGTGCGCCGCACGAGTTCCAGCCACCGCCGGGCGCGCCGCCACCGGCTGACGGCGAGCCGCATCGCGACGGTCCTGACCCACGCCTCGGGCGCCCCGTCCGCGAGGAAGTCCCGTCTGCGGTCCCAGGCCCGTACGAACGCCTCCTGCACGACGTCCTGCGCCTCTCCGTGGTCTCCGGTGAAGGCGTAGAGCTGGCCGGTCAGCCGGGGGAACGCGGCGGCGTAGAACGCGTCGAACTCGTCCTCGGTCATGCCGCCCCCGCCATCGGTGCCCCAACTTCCCCGAACCGCCGTGCAACCCGGACCGCTTCGCGGTGCGTACAGGTCCCGTACGCCGCACATCGAAACACATCGCAGGGGAACCCGATGACGACCAGAGCCGGCCACCGCATCCGCCATCGCGCCCGACGCCCGGGCGACAGGCCCGAGTTCGGGGAGTACGCCGCCGTGGCCTGGCCGCGGCTGCTGCGCACGGCCCGGCTGCTGACCGGCGACCCGGCCGGGGCCGACGCCCTGGCGCGCACCGCCCTGTCCGACGCGTACGCCCGCTGGCGGCGCATCCCGGGCAACGACACCGACTTCTACGTGCGGCGCCTGCTGGTACGCCGGCACCTGCGCCGCCGGCCGCGCGGCGCGGGGACCCGGCTCCGCCCGAAGACCCCGCTCACCCGCGCGCTCGCCGCCCTGCCCGCCCGCCAGCGGGTGGTGCTGGTCCTGCGCCTGGGCGAGGACCTGGGCCGGCTGGAGATCGCCGAGATGCTCGGCTGGTCGGTCGGGGCGGTGAAGTCGTACGAACGACGCGGGCTGAAGGCCCTGGGAGCGGGATGAAACGCCGGAAACCGGAGCCGTTGCAAGGGGAGTTGAGCGAGGCGTTCGCCGCGGCGTCGGGCGACGGGCCCGCGACGCCGGTCCCGCTCGCCGCCATCGAGCGCGAGGGGCGTACGCGGCGGCGCCGGCGCCGGATCGTGGCGCTGCTGACCTGCTGTCCGCTGGTGCTGGGCCCGCTCGGCTATGTCACCTGGCGGCTGGCCGGCGGGTCCGGGGCCGGGGCCGCGACGTCCGGAAGGACCGTGGCCTCGGGGACCGTGCGGGTGGTGGCGGCCGGTGAGCATGTACGGCCGCTGGCCGGCACGGAGCTGTGGCTGACGAAGGACGGGGCGCACTGGTCGGCGCCGCAGGGCGGGGGCGAGTTCCTGCCGGTCGCGGGGCTCTCCTCGAAGACCCCTGCCGTCACCGTGCGGCTGGAGGCGGCGGACCGGCGGCTGCTGCTGTCCGGTGTCCACCACGGCGGCGGGCCGGCCGCCCGCGTCGAGGTGCGGACACCGTCGGGCCGGTTCCCCGCGACCGTGCTCACGCTGGCGGGCAGCCCCGGCTGGGACGTCTGGTACGCGACCGCCCCGTTCGACGCCGCCCGGGACAAGCGGATGCTGCCGAACGTCGAGGTCACGGTGTACGGCGCGGACGGCAGGGTGCTGGCGCGGGGCGGGGTGGGCTCGTGAAGCGTCTGCTCGTGAGGCGTCAGCTCGTGAAGCGTCTGCTCATGCGTCTGCGGCGCCTGCTCGTCCATCTGCGGCGCCGCCGGGGCCGCTGGCTCCGGCGGATCCTCGTGGGACTGCTCACCCTGTTCCTCGCGCTCGCCGGCACGGTCTGGGTGGCGTACCTGCTCACGACGATTCCCGCCCCGCACCCGGAGACGGTGAGCCAGAGCACGGTCTTCCTGGACGCGGAGGGGGAGTACCTGGGCCGGCGCGGGCCGGTGGACCGGCAGGACGTGCCCCTCTCCCAGGTGCCCCGGCACGTCCAGGACGCGGTGATCGCCGCCGAGAACCGTTCCTTCCGCACGGACTCGGGCGTCTCGCCCAGCGCGATCGTCCGCGCGGCCCTGTCCGCGCTGTCCGGCGGCGAGCGCCAGGGCGGTTCGACGATCACCCAGCAGTATGTGAAGAACGCCCTGCTGAGCCCCGAGCAGTCGCTGAGCCGCAAGGCCCGCGAGGCGCTGATCGCCGTCAAGCTGGACCGCACCCGCTCCAAGGACACGATCCTGGCGGGCTACCTCAACACCGTGTACTTCGGCCGGGGCGCGGCAGGCATCCAGTCCGCGGCCCGCAACTACTTCGGCGTGGACGCCAAGGACCTCACGGTGGCGCAGGGCGCGGCGCTCGCGGCCATCATCAACCGGCCGACGTACTACGAACGGGCGGGCTCGGACGCGCAGGTCACCACCACGCTGCAGAAGCGCTGGCGCTGGGTGCTGGACGCGATGCGCTCCTCGGGCGGCATCACGGCCGCGCAGCGCTCCTCGGCCGCCTTCCCCGCCTTCCGCTTCTATCCGCCGGGCAACACGGACGGCCAGCGCCAGTACCTGATCGACGCGGCCGCCGCGGAGGCCGCCCGGCGCCTCGGCGTCTCGCCGGAACAGCTGGCGCGCGGCGGCTACACGGTCCGTACGACCTTCGACCTGAGCACCCAGTACGCGGTCTCGGAGCGGGTGCGCGAGCGCGCGGGCGCGATGGGCCTGCCGAAGGACACCCGGCTGCACGCGGCCGTGGTCGCCACGGTCCCCGGCGACGGCGCGGTCCGTGTCCTGTTCGGCGGCACGGACTACGCCCGCCAGCCCTTCAACGACGCGCTGTCCGGCGCGGTGGAGGCCGGTACGGCGCTGCGGCCGTTCGCCGGGCTGCGGCTCGGCGCCCCGCTGACCGGGCTGCCGCGCACCGCGGCACCGACGCCGCTGGCCGTGGCCTCGGCGTACGCGACGGCGGCGGCGGACGGCACATACGCGGCGCCGTACACGGTGGCGCGGATCACCCGGGGCGGCCGCACCCTCTACACGGCCCGCCCGGACACACACCGGGTGCTGGCGCCCGGTGCGGTCACGGTCGCGGCGAAGCAGGCCGCCGCAGGACCGCAGCCGACGTACACGGGCGGTGCGGGTACGGGCCCCGGTACCCGCACCCTGTGGCAGTCGTCGTACAGCGCCGGGCTCTCCCTGACCACCGCGCTGTTCGCCGAGCGTCCGGCGGCCAGGGGCCACCCCGCGGGGCCGGCTCATCTGCCGGCTTCGGCCGGGGAGCTGGCGGCAGGGGTCCGGGCGGACGTGTTCGGCTCGGCGCCGGCCGCCCCGCCGCGGGGGTGAGCGGGGGCATGCCCGGCGGGGGCCACTGGGGCCACTGGGGTCACAGGGATCACAGGGGTGGCTGGGCGGGGGCCGGGCCCAGGGTGGTGGTGCCCGGCATCGTGCGATGCCCGAGACCGGTGCGGTAGGCGTCCAGGGCCGCCTCGATCCGGCCCGTGCGGCGCAGCAGATCGCCGAGGAGGCGGCACAGGTCGGCCAGGTCGCCGGCGGCGCCCGCGCGTTCCAGCAGGCTGAGCGCGCGGACGTAGTGCTCCTCGGCGGCCTCGGTGTCCCGGGCGTCCTCGGCGATGATGCCGAGCAGGCGGTGGGCCGCGGCGGCGTGCACCGCGCCGCGCTCCGAGGAGAAGTCGCCGAGGACGCCTTCCAGCAGTACGGCGGCCTCGGCGGACGCGCCCCGCCGGTGCAGCACATCGGCGAGTTCCACGGCGGCCTGGCTGCGGTAGAGCGCGGCCCGGCTCTCGGAGAGCATGGTGTACGCCTGCCGCAGTTCGCTCTCGGCGCGCTCCAGGTCGCCGTTCTGGGCGTACACATAGCCACGCATCCAGTGGCAGTTGGCCAGCTCGGTGCGCAGCCGCAGCTGGCGGTACAGCTCGGCCGCCTTGGCGAGGGAGGCGTCGGCCTCGGCGACCCGGCCCTCGGCGATCAGGGTGCGGGCCACCGAGCGGTGCATCCGGGCGATCAGCGCGGGGTCCCCGGCCTGCGGCGCGAGCGCGAGGGCGAACTCGGCGGCCTGGGCGGCGCGGGCGTGCGCGCCCATGTCCATGTACGGGCCGATGACGCTGGCGTAGAGCAGCAGCAGGGCGTCCGGGTCGTGCAGTCCGCCGCGGTTGAGCTCGTCGAGGGTGGATTCCAGGAGGTAGACGGCGTACCGGAGTTCCCCGGCGAGGTAGTGCGAGACGGCGCGGCCGCGGACGGCCGGTACGCGCACCGGGAGCGACTCCTCCCCGAGGCAGGCCTCGGCCCGCTCGAAGAACTCCCGCGCCCCCGCCAGCTCCCCGGTCTCCAGCGCGCACTCGCCGAGCCCGAGCAGCGCGGCCGCCTGCTCGCTCCGCAGGCCGTGCGTCTCCGCCTCCGCGAGCAGCTCCGTGTACTGGACGGCGGCCTCCTCGGCGCGGCCGTCGGCGAGGATCCGCTGGACCTCGGTGAGCCGGAACCGCAGACCGGTGGCGAGGTGGGCGGGCCGCCCCACGGCCAGCTCCTCGTAGGCGACGCCGAGCCGCCCGGCGATGTGCCGCAGCGCCTCGTCGGAGGCCCGCACCCGGCCCGCCTCCAGGGTGGAGATGTAGGCGGGTGTGTAGGCGGGCTCCGCCAGCTGTCGCTGGGTGAGACCACGTTGGGTACGCAATTGCTGTACGCGCCGGCCGATGACCGCCGGGTTGTCTCGCTCCCGCATCCCTGATGCTCCCAACTCCCTTGGTACCTCTTGCCGTTCGGCCCGTTCAGCCCCTAGGTTAAATGGCGGATTAAGTCTGCTTAATAGGTCGCTGTTGTGTTGCGAGGTCACCGTGCCCGGACGTCCTTCCGCACCCTACGAACGGCAGAACACCCGGTATGTCCGCGGCGTCGCCGCAGCGGTGGTGGCCGTGGCGGCCCTGATCACCGCGGCGAACGCGGGCCCGGCCCACGCCACGGCACCGGCCCCGGCCGCCCACGTCACACGGACCTCGTTGATTCGGGATTGATTCGCCCCGGGGTTCCCGCGCGCCCGGCCCGCCTACGCTGGGTCCCGTGACCACTCCCGCTCCCGCCGCCCGGACCGCGCTGGACCTCACCGCCGACCTCCCGGTCCCGTCCCTGGAGGACCTCTACCGCGACCTGCACCGCCACCCCGAGCTGTCCCTGCGCGAGCACCGCACCGCCGGACTGCTCGCCGGCCGGCTGAGGGAGGCCGGGTTCGAGACCGCCGAGGGTGTCGGCGGCACCGGTGTCGTGGGCCGGCTGCGCAACGGCGACGGGCCGACCGTACTGCTGCGCGCCGACATGGACGCGCTGCCGGTCCGGGAGGAGACCGGGCTGTCGTACGCCTCGCGGACGGACGGGGTGATGCACGCCTGCGGACACGATCTGCATGTCACCTGGCTGACCGGGGCCGCCGAGGCACTGGCCGCCGGGCGGGAGACCTGGCAGGGCACCCTGCTGGTGGTGGGCCAGCCGGCCGAGGAGACCGGACAGGGCGCGGCGCGCATGGTCGCGGACGGCCTGTACGACCGCTTCGGACGCCCGGACGTCCTCCTCGGCCAGCACGCGGCTCCCGGCCCGGCCGGCCTGTACCCGCACGCACCGGGTCTGATCATGTCGGCGTCGACGGAGGTCGACATCGTCGTCCACGGCCGCGGCGGCCACGGCTCCCGCCCGGAGGCGACCGTGGACCCGGTGGTCACGGCCGCCTACCTGGTCACCCGGCTCCAGACCGTGGTCTCCCGGGAACTGGCCGCCGGCGACTCCGCGGTCCTGACGGTGGGCCGCATCGAGGCCGGCACCCGGCACAACATCATCCCGTCCGAGGCGCGCATCTCACTGAACCTGCGCAGCCAGTCCGAGGAGGTACGGCAGCGGATGCTCGCCGCGATCCGGCGCATCGCGCACGGTGAGTGCCTGGCCGCCGGCTGCCCGCGCGAGCCGGAGGTGACCGTCGGCAGCACCTTCCCGGTGACCGTGAACGACGCGGCCACGGACGCCGTGGTGGCCGCCGTGCACGGGGAGGTGTTCGGCGCGGACACGGTGTTCGACCCGGGCCCGGCGATGGGCAGCGAGGACTTCCCCGGACTGGCGCTGGACCGCGCCATCCCGTACTCGTACTGGTTCGTGACGACCACCCCGCCCCAGGTGTGGGACGAGGCCCTGGGCGACACCCTCCCGGAGAAGCTCGCCTCCGTCCCGAGCAACCACAGCCCCCACTTCGCCCCCGACCTGTCCACGGTCGCCCCGGGCGTCCGCACGCTGGTGTCGGGGGCGTTGGCGATGCTGGCGGCGGGCTGAGGAGGGATCGGGAGGCGGCCTGCGCGCCCGGGGGGGCCTGCGTGTGATTACGGGGCCGCCTGAAGCTGGCGCAGGTGCTGCCGGACGTTCTCCAGCGCACCGCTTCGCCGGCCCGGCACCCGTAGCCTCAACTCCGCGAGCGCGGAACCGAGTTCACGGGCGGGGGCCGGGTCCGTGATCCTGTTCCACTGATGGTGCGCCCGGTCCACCGCCGCCTCCACCGCGGCCGAGTCGGCCGCCTGCCCCGCGGCCAGCCGGGCTCCGGCGAGCGCGAGCCAGGCCCGGCAGCTGCGCGCCGGATCCCCCGCGAACATCGCGAGATCGGCCCGGACTTCGGCCCAGTGCAGGGCCGCGTCCGAGGCGGGCCCGCCGGCGGCCACGGCGAGTCGCTCGTGCTGAGCGGCGAGAACGTCGGCATCACCGTGGCGCCCGTCCTGCACGGCGGTGCTGATGGCGGCGTGGGGATCGCGGTGGACGGTATGAGGGTCGCGCTGGACGGTACGGGGGGTGTGCTGGACGGTACGGGGGTGCGAGGCGGCTCCGGGTACGGCCAGCACCAGGTCCCGCCCGGCGCTCGACTCCGCGACCCGGGCCCACGCCTGCTCGTGCAGCCGCCCGAGAGGGGGCCGATGCCCGCTCCTCAACAACGTCGCCACGGCCTTCATGTACGCCGGCTCGGCCACCCGCCGCCCGGCCGCCGGCGCCACCCGCCCGTACACCGCGGCGTTGGGACCGCAGTCCAGCCCCCGCTCGGCGACGTACTGCCACGCCTCCGCGTCCGCGTGCAGATCCACCACGAGCGCCGTGTCCGCCGCGGAGCGCAACCGCAGCTCCTCCCGGACCCAGTGCCACGGCAACGCCGTATAGCGCACGGTCGCCGGCGTGGTGCGGGCCAGCGCGAGATGCGGCAGCCGCTGCCGGCGGTCCAACTGCAGCTGCCCGGCGATGTACACCGTCAGCGGCGCGGGCGCCGCCGCCGCGGCCCGCAGCCGGGTCAGCACGGCCTGCGGCTCCAACGGGTCCACGAGTTCGACCACGTTGGCGGTGTCGGTGCCGGACAGCACGGCGGGAGCGACGGCGGACAGCACCGGCAGCACACCGGCCGCGTCCACCAGCCGCCCTCTGCCCAGCGGCGCGGCAGCGAGCAACAGCACGGTTCCGGGCATCGTCCCTCCCCCTGTCGACCCTGATCCGCCTTGCACCTTCCAGCCAGCACCGTAACCGCTGCGCCTGCGAACCCGCGCCTCAGGACCGTAAACCGCCCTGTTCGCCGCCTTCGCCCCCCGCCTGCCGGATCCGCCGTACGGCGAACGCGGTGGTGTCGTCGCCCAGCCGGCCGCCGCTGTGCCGCAGGACGCCGTCGCGCACCCGCCGGACCAGCTCCCAGGGTTCGGCGCCGCCCGCTCCGGCGCCGCCGCAGGCGGGGTCCCCGGAGGCGAGGTCCCGGGCCAGCGGATAGAAGCCGCCCGTCCGATCGCGTGCCTCGGTCACACCGTCGGTGACCATCAGCAGGGTCTCGTCGGCGGCGAGCGGCACCCGGTGCACGACCGGCGCGCCGTCCGCGAGATCGGCGAGGCCCAGCGGCAGTCCGTCGCCGCTGGGCAGCTCGCGGACGCCGTGCGGGCCGACGGCGAGCGGCGGCTCATGGCCGAAGTTGACGATCTCGATGATGTCCGGGGTGTCGGCGGTGTCTTCGGTGTCTTCGGGGAAGCCGATCAGCACGGCGGTGGCGAACCGTTCGCCGTCGTCCCGGCCGAGCGCGGTGGTGTGCGAGCGGTGCCGCAGCATCCGGATCTCCAGGCGCTCGGCGACGGTCGCGAGATCCTTCTCGTGATAGCCGGCCTCCCGGAACGTGCCGAGCAGCGCCGCCGCCGTCTCCACCGCGGCGAGGCCCTTGCCCTGCACATCGCCGACGAAGACCCGGGTGCCGTGCGGGCCGGGCTGGATGTCGTAGAAGTCGCCGCCGACCCGGGCGTCCACGTCCGCCGCCAGATACACCCCGGCCTGCTCCAGACCGGCCCAGCGCGGCGGCAGCGGCCGTAGCACGGTACGGCGGGTGGTCTCGGCGATGTCCTGGAAGTGCAGGGCCTGCTTCTCCTTGCGCACGCGCACGGCGGAGGCGAACGTGGCCATCAGGCCGCCGACCGCGACCAGCACGAAGTCGCCGAGACCGGCCTGGTACTGGCCCGGCCAGGCGCTGTCGACGGCGACGTACGTCACCACCGCCAGCGCGGCGAAGGCACCCGTCGTCCACACCCCGCAGATCGCGGCGGCACTGCCCGGGACCAGCACGATCCAGGTGATGATGCGGAAGTGCTCGGTGGTGTTGAAGTCCAGCAGCACGATCCCGGCGAGCAGCAGCAGGGGCGGCACCCAGGCGACGTTCCGGCCACGCACGCGCAGCAGCTGTTTCTGCCGCCCGTACTCGATCTCCGTCACGGCGGGCAGCCCTCCATGCCCCCAGACAAGCACGGCGGGGAACGGGCCGCATCCGGGCATCCGTCACGCTCCTGGCCGACTTGCCAGGCCCTGCCCCCAGGTGTGCTCTGGAAGCCGGGGGCGAGGAGAGAGGAGTGCTCTCATGGCTCAAGCGGCACCCGCGCCCGGCGGGATGTCCCGCCCCGGCCGTACGCCTCAGATCGAGGCCCGGGAGGCCAAGGGGCGCACCCGGCCGCCGGACGTCTTCGACGCGCGCGCCCATCGCGTCGCCCACATCGCCGTCCCGGTCGTCCTGGGGCTGGTCTACGGCTACTGGGTGGCCGCCGACGCCCGCCAGGGCGGCGCCATCACCGGCGGGAACCTGCTGCTCGGCTGGCTCAGCGCGCTGGTGTTCGCGGTGGTGTGCGTCGCCCTGCTGACGCTGGCCCCGCGGATGCCGCGGGAGCTGCACGCGCTGCTGTGGACGGCGTTCACCGGTATCGCGTTCGGCTTCCTGTACATCCAGACGGGCCATTCGGTCTGGCGGTCCGTGCTGATGTCGCTGGTCGTCGCGGGATGCACCTTCGCCGTGTTCTTCTACCGCTACTACACGCGCGAGGACGCGTTCGGCAACCGCGTCCGCTGAGGAACCCGGGTGCGTGGGCCCCGGCCGGCCGACCGGGGCCCACGCACTCCCCTGTGACCCCCTCTTTTCCTCTCCTCCCCGGCACCACGTGTGTCGCTTCCTCCTCCCCAGCACCAGGAAACACCCGTTCGGGCCAGCCCTCCACCGGAGAGCGCAATGCCCCGTGCGGCCCGCCCGTCCCCCGATCGCAGGCCCCCCGCTGGCGCCCGCGCCCAGGGGACCGTTGGCTGGAGACGTGCCCCCACACCTCCGGAGCGCCCTGTCGGCCGTACTGCTCGCCCTGTCCTGCCTGCTCGTGCCGTTCGGCGCGCTGGCGGCCTGGGCGGCGTACGGGCTCACCGACACAGGCAGGTACGTCACCACGATGGCGCCGCTCGCCGCCGACCCGAGGGTGCGCGAGGCCGTGGCGGAGACCGTCGGCGACGGCCTGCTGCGCGAGGTCGACCAGCGGCTGGACGTCCGCCAGGTGCCCGGCACCGTCCGCCCGTTCCTGCACGACGTGGTGCGCTCCTTCACCCAGACCGAGGCCTTCCGGCTGGCCTGGGACACCGGCAACCGGGTCACCCATGACGCGGTCCTGCGCGCCCTGCGCGACGAGGACGGCGCCACCGCGGCGGAGCAGGCGGTCACCGTCGACTTCGCCCCCGTCACCGACCAGGTCAAACGCCAGCTGACCCGGGACCATGTGCCGCTGGCCGCACGCATCCCGGTGCAGCACACCGTGGTCTCCGTGCTCCCGGCGGACGAACTGGTCTCGCTCCGGAAGGGGTTCCACGTGCTCGAAGTCGCCGGGCTCTGGCTGCCGGTGGCGGCCGTCGCCTTCGCCGTCACCGGGATCGCCCTGGCCCTCCACCGCCGCCGCGCCGTCGTCGCGACTGCGCTGGGCACGGCGCTGGGCGGCGCCCTGCTCGCCCTCGCCCTCGCCGTCGCCCGCGACCTCACCCTCGACGACCTGCCCGCCGACATGTCCCACCCGGCCGCGGGCGCGGTCTACGACGCCCTCACCGGCACCCTGCGCACGGTCTCCTGGCTGCTGCTCGGCCTGGGCCTCGTCGTGGCCTGCGCGACCTGGCTGACCCGCTGTCTGCGCCGGTCCCGCCCCGCGCTCGCGCACGCGTCCGCCCCGACGGGCCCGCGCCCGGCCGCCGCCCCCGTTCCTCCTCCCCCTCCCGGTGCCCCGGCCACTCCCACCGCTCCTCCCGCGCCCGCCGCTCCTCCCACGCCCACCGTCCCTTCTGCTCCCCCCTCCCCTCCCGCTCCTCCGCACCGGCCCGCGCCGGCCGAGGGACCGACCCGAGCCCGGGTCTGACCGCGCCGCGGCCGTCACAGTCTCCGGGGCCGCCGGGACCGCCGGGACCGTGGAGGCCCTGGAGCCCGTGGTGGCCGCGGAGGCCCTGGAGGCCGTCGAGGCCGCGAGGCCGCCACGCTGATCTCCTGGCGCCCGATGGCCGGCCCACCGTAGGCTCGGGCCGTGAATCGACGCCCCGGACGCCGGCTCGGCGCCTGGTGCGCCGGACTGCTGCTGGCCGTGGTCGGCGTGGTCGTCGGCTGCCGGGTCGCCGACACCGACGGCGTCACCCCCGTCCCCCAGCTGCTCGCCTTCCTGCCCTGGCTGCTGGTGCCGACCGGGTTCGCCCTGCTGTGCTCACTGCTCGCCCGCTGGTGGCCCGGCCTCGTGGTCTCGGTCGTCGTACTCGGCCTGCTCGCCTGGTACCTGGAGCCGTACGGCAAGACCGCCGAGCCACCGGGGTTGCCGATCGCCTCCCTGCGCGTGCTGACCTCCAACGTCGAGTTCGGGCACGGCACTCCCGCACTGGTCCCGCGGATCCGCGACCGCCGGCCGGACATCGTCTTCGTCGAGGAGTGCGAGTACACCTGCCAGGCCACGCTGGAGAACGACTTCCGGACCGCCTACCCCTACCGGGACGCGGTCCGCGCGGCCGGCTCCCACGGCTCCCTCATCCTCAGCCGCTTCCCGCTGAAACCCACTGCGGGCGTCCCGGGCACGATGGGCATGCCCGGCGCCGTCGCCGACGTACGCGGCCATCCCGTACGGCTCCAACTCGCCCACCCCATGCCCCCGCTGCCCCGGCAGGTCGGCCTGTGGCGGCGCGAACTCGGCCGGCTCCGCGCCTTCGCGGCCGCCGACCCGCACACCCCCACGATCCTCGCCGGCGACTTCAACGCCACCCAGGACCACGCGGCCTTCCGCCACATCCTCGACACCGGACTGACCGACGCCGCCCGCCTCGACGGACACGACCGCGTGCCCAGCTGGCCCGCGCGCACCGCCGCGGTCGCCGGCGTCCAGATCGACCACGTCCTGCTCTCCGCGGACTTCACCGCGACCGACGCCCGCTTCCTGCGCGTGGCCGGCAGCGACCACCGCGCCCTCGTCGTCGACATCGCCCTCCACCAGCGCGGATGACCCGAGGCGGTCCGGAGTGAACGGCGGCGGACGGCGATAATGGCCGCATGTCGCGCGAGTTCCCCATCGGCCTCACCCCTCCCGACTGGCTGGTCCGGAACCTCCGCCCCCAGCAGGCCCCCGTCAACAAGGCCGCCATGGCCCGTGCCGCCCTCGGCATGGCCCTCCCCCTGGCGATCGGCCTCGCCGCCGGCTACCCGGCGTACGGCGCCCTCGCCTCCATGGGCGCCCTGTCCGGCGTCATCGGCGACACCGCCGACGCCTACCGCATGCGCATCCTCAACATCGCCGTACCGCAGCTCTTCGGCGCGATCGGCGTGACGCTGGGCACCCTGGTGTACGGCCACGGCTGGTACGCGGTGACCGCGGTGACCGGGATCGCCCTGCTCTCCGGGATGATCTCGACGATCGGCGCGGTGGCGTCGGTCTCGGGCCTGCTCCTGCTTCTGAACTGCGTGGTCGGCGCGGGTCTTCCGCTCCCGCAGCCGTGGTGGCTGGCCCCGGTCCTGATGACGGGGGGCGGCCTGCTGATCCTCCTCCTCGCCCTGCTGGCCTGGCCACTGCGCTCGGGCGTACCCGAACGCACGGCGGTGGCGGCCGCCTACCGCACGGTCGCGGCCCTCCTCGCCGCCTCCGGCACCGAGCGCGCCGAGGAGTACGAGGAGGCCCGCCACACCGTCACCCAGTCCCTCAACCAGTCCTACGACCTGATCCTGGCCCGGCGCGCCCGCCACCACGGCCGCAGCCCCGAACTCACCCGTCTGCTGGCCCAGTTGAACGCCATCATCCCGGTGGTGGAGGCGGCCCCCGCGGCCCATCTGACGGGCCGGCCCCTGCCGCCCCAGATCCCGGCGGCGGTCGACCACCTGGCCGGGGCGATCGAGACGGGCCACACGGGCCCGGCAGCGCTGGACCTCCCGCTCCCCACGACGGAGACGGCACGCGCGGTGGACCACGCCCTGCGGCACACCGCCGAGGTCGTCACGGCCCCCGACATCGACCCCCGCGGCATCGACGACCGCCTCGGCCGCCCCGCCACGCTCCGCATCCGCGCCGCGCGAGCGGCCCGCGATGTGATGCTGTCGGCCAACTCCTGGCGCTACGGCCTGCGCCTCGCGGTCTGCATCGGCATCGCCCAGGCCCTCGTCTCCCTGATCCCGGTGCCGCGCTCCTACTGGGTCGCCCTGACCATCACCTTCGTCCTCAAGCCCGACTTCGGCTCGGTCTTCTCCCGCGCCCTGCTGCGCGCCCTCGGCACGGTGGCCGGCCTGGTGATCGCGGCGGTGGTCCTGGCCGAGGTCCCGCTCGGCTGGTGGGACGTCCCGGCGATGCTGGTCCTGGCCCCCCTGATCCCGGCCCTGACCCCACGCGGCTACGGCTACCAGACCGCGGCCATCACCCCCGTCATCCTGCTGCTGTCGGACATCCTGAACCACCAGGGCACGGCGTTGCTGCTGCCGCGCCTGACGGACTCGCTCCTCGGCTGCGCGATCGCGCTGACGGCCGGCTACCTCCTCTGGCCGGAGAGCTGGCGCACGCGCGTCGGCGACCGGCTGGCGGACGCGGTGGCGGACACGGCGACCTACGTGGAGACGGCGTTCGGCCCGGCCACCGACCCCTTGGCGCGGGCCCGCCTGCGCCGCCGCCTCTACCGCGACCTCTCGGTGATCCGTACGGAGTTCCAGCGGGCCCTGACCGAACCACCGCCGACCGGCCGGCGCGCCGCCGCCTGGTGGCCGCTGGTCGTCGCCGTGGAACGCATCATCGACGCCACGACCGCGGCCCGCGTCCGCGTGCGGCACGGGGCGGCGGCGCCGTCCACAGCCGAGATCACCCAGGTGGTCCTGCAGCTCAGAGAGCTGTCGGACGGCGTACGCGACGCGAAGACCCTGACGCCGGTCCGCACGGACCTGACCGGTCCCGCCGGCAGCGTTCTGGAACCCCTGCGCCAGGAGGTCGCCGCGGCCCGGTCGATCGCTTCCCCCCACTGACCGCTTCGCTAACCTTACGTGTCCGTCCTGGCCAGGGATCTACGGGCATCAACTCACGCGAAGGGTTGCGCACATGGGCATTCTCACTCTCCTGCGGAACGCATTCGGCCGCTCACGCAAGGCGCGCGCCGCCGAGGCAGAGGGTGCGGACCGCCTCCCGGCACAGCCGTCCACCCCTCTCCCGACCTCCACGGATCCGGCCCCCACCGAGACCGAGACCCCCTCGGCACACTCCACCCCGGACCCGGCCCCCACCGTCCCCGAACCTCGCCGTTCGTCCCCCGACGAACACGAACTGGTCTCCGCCGCCTTCAACAACATCAAGGTCCCCCAACAGGCCGAGGAGAGCCCCGAGCCGGAGCCCAAGGCCCCGGCCCCGGAGCCGACCAAGGCCGAGGTACGAACCGAGCCCGAGCCCGAGACCCCGGCCGCGAAAGCGCCCGAGGCCGAGCCGGAGACCGAGGAGCGGCCCGAGCCCGAGTCACAGACCGAAGAGCCGGCCGAGAACCCCACCGGGCCGGAGCCCGAGGCCCCGGTCGCGGTCGTCACTGAGGCGCCGGCCGAGCCGAAGGCGCAAGACAGCGCCGAGTCGGCGGTCGAAGACGAGCCCACAGAAACGGTCGAGGCGAGCGCCGGGCCGGAAGCCGAGGCCGCGGCCGAGACCGAAGCCGAGCCCGAGCCTGAGACGTCCGTCGCGGCCGAAGCCGGAGCCCAGCCCGAGCCGGAGGCCGAGGCGTCTGTCGTGGCCGGGGCCGGAGCTCAGCCCCCGGTTGAAGAACAGCTTGCGGAGACGGTCGAGGAGACCGCCGCACCAGAGGCCGCCGTGCCGGAGACCGCCGCACCGGAGACCGCCGTGCCGGAGACCGCCGCACCGGAGACCGCCGTGCCGGAGGCCGCCGACGGCGAGGACGCCCCGCAGGGGCCACCCGCACTCGACGACGAAACCCGCACGGGTGGTGCGGGTGGGGACACCGGCGCCGAAGGCGAAGCCAAGGCGGAACCGACCCTCGCGGCCGAGCCCAAGGCCGAGACGCCC
Source organism: Streptomyces alanosinicus (assembly GCF_014650595.1). Taxonomy (GTDB): domain Bacteria; phylum Actinomycetota; class Actinomycetes; order Streptomycetales; family Streptomycetaceae; genus Streptomyces; species Streptomyces alanosinicus. Next base: position 383,775 of record NZ_BMVG01000006.1, on the reverse strand, counting down.
GTCGCGGCCGAAGCCGGAGCCCAGCCCGAGCCGGAGGCCGAGGCGTCCGTTGTGGCCGGGGCCGGAGCGCAGCCCGCGGTAGAAGAACAGCTTGCGGAGACGGTCGAGGACACGGCCGTGCCGGAGACCGCCGTGCCGGAGGCCGCCGACGGCGAGGACACCCCGCAGGGGCCACCCGCACTCGACGACGAAACCCGCACGGGTGGTGCGGGTGGGGACACCGGCGCCGAAGGCGAAGCCAAGGCGGAACCGACCCTCGCGGCCGCCACCTCCCTCGCCAAGGTCAAGTCCCGCACCCCCGCCCTCACCACCGCCTACAAGGCCGCCACCGCCACCCTCAGGACAACCGGCCTGACCGGCACCCGCGCGAAGCTCTACCTCGTGCTCGACCGCTCCGCGAGCATGCGCCCGTACTACAAGGACGGCTCCGCCCAGGCCCTCGCCGACCAGACCCTCGCTCTCGCCGCCCACCTGGACCCCGAGGCCACGGTCCACGTCGTCTTCTTCTCCACGGAGACCGACGGCACCACCGACCTCACCCTCACCCCGGACCACGAGACGAAGATCGACGACGTCCACGCAAGCCTCGGCCGTATGGGCCGTACGAGCTACCACGCCGCCGTAGAAGCCGTACTCGCCCACTACGACCAGTACGAGAAGGACACGAGCCCCGCCACCCCCGCCCTCGTGGTCTTCCAGACCGACGGCGCCCCGGACGCGAAGACCCCCGCGACCCAGGCCCTCACCGCGGCCGCGGACTCGCACCCCGCCGTCTTCTTCTCCTTCGTCGCCTTCGGTGAGCACGACAACAAGGCCTTCGACTACCTCCGCAAACTGAAGACCGCCAACACGTCCTTCTTCCACGCGGGCCCCGCCCCCCGCGAGCTGACGGACACCGAGCTGTACGAAGGCGTACTCGCCGACTGGCGGCCGTAACCAGCCGTATCCGGCCGCAGGCCACCACACCGACGATCACACCCCCGGGCCGCCCCTTTCCCACCCTGCAAAACGGGAAGCGGGCGGCCCACCCCTGTCGGCTACGATTTCAAGGTTCGAAACCGCAGAAAACGCAGCGACCTGGGAGCAGCCACGATGGCTCGACACCTCATCACCAGCGCCCTTCCGTACATCAACGGGATCAAGCACCTGGGCAACATGGTGGGGTCCATGCTCCCGGCGGACGTGTACTCCCGGTACCTCCGCCAGCGCGGCCACGACGTCCTGTACATCTGCGCGACGGACGAGCACGGCACCCCCGCCGAGCTGGCCGCCAAGGAGCAGGGCGTCCCGGTCGCCGAGTTCTGCGCCCAGGCCCACGACGCCCAGAAGGCGGTCTACGACGGCTTCGCGCTGGCCTTCGACTACTTCGGCCGCAGCTCCTCCGCGCAGAACCGCGAGATCACCCAGCACTTCGCCCGCAGGCTGCACGAGAACGGCTTCATCGAGGAGCGGGCGATCCGCCAGGTCTACTCGCCCGCCGACGGCCGTTTCCTCCCGGACCGCTATGTGGAGGGCACCTGCCCGCACTGCGGCTACGACAAGGCCCGCGGCGACCAGTGCGAGAACTGCACCCGCGTCCTGGACCCGACCGACCTGATCAACCCGCGCTCGGCGATCTCCGGCTCCACCGACCTGGAGGTCCGCGAGACCAAGCACCTCTTCCTCCTCCAGTCCAAGCTGGAGAACGAGGTCCGTGAATGGGTCGCCCGGCACGACAAGGACTGGCCGCAGCTGGCCTCCTCCATCGCCCACAAGTGGCTGACCGAGGGCCTGCACGACCGCGCGATCACCCGTGACCTGGACTGGGGCGTCCCGGTCCCGGCCGACACGTGGCCGGAGCTGGCCGCCGAGGGCAAGGTCTTCTACGTCTGGTTCGACGCCCCGATCGAGTACATCGGCGCCACGAAGGAGTGGTCCGACCAGGACCCGGAGAACCGCGACTGGAAGTCGTGGTGGTACGAGGCGGACGCCGGCGAGAACCCCGTCCGCTACACCGAGTTCATGGCCAAGGACAACGTCCCCTTCCACACGGTGATGTTCCCGGCCACGGAGCTGGGCATCCGCGAGCCCTGGAAGATGGTCGACTACGTCAAGGCCTTCAACTGGCTGACGTACTACGGCGGGAAGTTCTCCACCTCGCAGAAGCGCGGCGTCTTCACCGACCAGGCCCTGGACATCCTCCCCGCGGACTACTGGCGCTACTTCCTCATCGCCAACGCCCCCGAGTCGGACGACTCGTCCTTCACCTGGGAGCACTTCACGGCCACGGTCAACAAGGACCTCGCCGACACCCTCGGCAACTTCGTCAACCGCGTGCTGTCCTTCTCGAAGAAGCGCTTCGGTGACGAGGTCCCCGCCGGCGGCACCCCCGGTGAGGCCGAGACCAGGCTCGGCGAGCAGATCGCCGAGCTCCTCGCCGAGTACGAGGGCCACATGGAGGCCCTGCAGTTCCGCAAGGCCGCCGCGGCCCTGCGCGCCCTGTGGTCGGCCGGCAACTCCTACCTGGAGGAGAAGGCCCCCTGGCTGCAGATCAAGACCGACAAGGACGCCGCGGCCCTCACGCTGCGTACGGCGATGAATCTGATCCACCTGTACGCGGTGGTCTCCGAGCCGCTGATCCCGGCCACGGCGAAGGCGATGCGCGAGGCGTTCACGCTCGCGGACGACACCGCCTCCTGGGTCGGCGCCGACGAGGCGAAGGCCCTGGCCGCCGTCCCCGCCGGCACCCCGTTCACGGTCCCGCCGGTGCTGTTCGCCAAGCTGACGGACGAGGACCTGGCGGCGTACAAGGAGCGCTTCGGCGGCGAGGAAGCCTGATCCTCACGGCAGACAGCGGGAGCGGGCCCGGGAAGACCTCTTCCCGGGCCCGCCGTGCGAGCACCGCGGTTACTTCAGAACCCCGGCGCCGGTCGTCGTCGCCAGCTCCGCCGGCAGGTTCTTCGCGGACGTCTCCAGGCCCGCGGTGAGCGTCGGCGTCCAGTTCACCGTCGTCCTGATCTTCTTCGCGGCCGTGGCGTTGTACGCGGCGACCAGGTCGGTCCGCGTGCCGTTGACGAGGTTGCCGCTGCCCGCGACCGAGCCGGTGCCGTCGCCGCTGAGCAGCCCCGCGACCTTGCCGCCGGAGGGCACCTTCCAGTAGTTGGCCTGGGCCACGACCTGGGCCCTGGCACGCGAGTCGATGCTGTACTGGGGCGCGTAGCCGTCGACCGTCGTCGTGTCGTACACGTTGTCGTAGACGTGGATCTGGCCGATGCGGGCCAGGGGCGCCCGCTGGACGATGCCCTTCCACACGTTGTGGTGGATCGAGACGCGCAGCTTGCCGGTGCTGTCCTTGTCGCTGCTGCCGATCAGCATCGTCTTGTCGTGGTCGGTGAACCGGTTGCGCTCGACGGTGACCAGGTCGGAGCCGTTGGTGATGTCGAGGGCGCCGTCATGGATCTGGTACTGGCGGCCGTAGTACGTGGGGTCGCTCGTGTCGAGGCGGGGCGCGTCGGTGAACGTGTTGTGGTCCGCCCAGACATGGGTCGCGCCGCGCAGGGTGACCGCGTCGTACTGCGAGTTCCAGTTGCCCTTGGCGCCGTCCGTGGGGTCCCACTGCGGGAAGCAGTCCTCGGTGGCGGAGAAGGCGAGGTTGCGGATGATGACGTTGTCGACGCCCTTCACCTGGAGGTTGCCGCCGGTGATGCCGGCGTTCGTGCCGGGCACGCCGACGACGGTGGTGTTGGCCGGCACCTTGAAGACGATGTTCTTCGCCTGCTTGGCCTGGGCGGCGGCGCGCGCCTTCTCCTGGGTGCCGGAGGGCAGCTTGGAGCGTCCGTAGGTGGCGGGGTCGTACGCCTTGAGGTAGGCGGAGAGCGAGTACCCGGTGCCGGCCGCGTAGTCGGCGCAGGTGAGCTTCTTCCCGCTGTCGTCGGTGTTGGCGTCGATGGTGCCCTTGATCCGGATGATCCGCGCGCCGGTGTCGGAGGCCGGCCCCAGCGCCTTCACGAGCTGGGCCCGGGTGGAGACGGTGAAGGTGTGGGCGGAGTCGGCCTTCGAGCCGCCGATGGTGCCGGTGCCGGCGGCGGCCCAGCCGTCCTTGGCGGGAAGCGTCTGGTGGGAGAGGTCGACGGCGTCGGCGTTCGCGCTCATCACGAATACACCGGCACCGATACCGACGGCCACCACGGCGGCGGACGCGGCGAGGGTGCGCCGCTTGCGGAGGGACCGGCGGTGGGAGGGAACAGCCACGGAGGAGTCCTTAGGGAGTGCTGAACTTTCCTTACGACTCCTCAGTGGCCGCCGCCCATAAGGAAGTTGCCGCGCACCGGAGGGATTCCCGGACCGCGCCGGCTCAGCCCGCGTACCCGAGGACGAGTGCGCCGACCACCGGTGCGGCGTAGACGAGCGGGAACGGGATGTGGGAGTACCAGCGGGCCCGTGCCACGGTGACGGCGGCCCCGAGGAAGTAGAGCACCAGACCGATCCCGGCCAGCACCCCGATCACCGGCACGAACAGCCCGACCACCAGCCCTATGGCGCCGGCGGCCTTGGCCACGCCGAGCAGCGTCCACCAGCTCTGCGGCACGGAGTAGTCGGTGAGCGCCTTCACGATCCACTGGGCCCGCGTGAGCAGCACGACTGCGGAGAACCCGGCCATCAACGCGGCGAGCAGGGTGACGACGACATGGGCGATGTGCATGAGAAGCTCCCGAAGAGAGGCGTTCGGACTCGGACACCTCTCTGAACCCCCAGCCCGCGCCCGTGTGACAGGAACCCGGAAAAAATCTTGAACGTCCCCGAACCCCACCACCGGCTCCTCGCCGACGTCGTCACCGCGGGCGGTCCGTACGGGCTGGTGCTCGCCGGTGGTTATGCCCTTCAGGCGCACGGTCTGATGCGGCGTCCGCATGCGAACCTCGACTTCGCAACGGAGAGTTCCGAGTCCATGGAGCGGATCGCGGCCGCCGTCGGCGCCACCCTGGAGGCGCGGGGACGGCAGACGCAGACCGCCGCCGTCACGGCGCTCACCGCCCAGCTGACGGTCACCGACCCGCCGACCGGCGAGCCCTGCGCCCTCGCGCTGCACAAGGAGGCGTTCTGGCAGCCGCCGCAGCTCACCGAGTTGGGGCCCGCGCTCTCACTCGAAGACGCCGTGGGTACGAAGATCCGGGCGTTGTACGACCGGGGCGCGGCCGTCGATCTGATCGACGCGCGGGCCGCCGCGGCCCGGTTCTCGCTGCCCGGTCTGGAGGAGCTGGGCCGCAGGCACGCCCACGACCCGTTCGACCTGCCCACGCTGCAGTCCCGGCTGACCGGCACGGACTTCTACTCCGACCGGGACTTCCTGCGGTACGGCCTGACCGAGGAACAGGTCATCGCCCTGCGTGCCTGGGCCCAGCAGTGGTCCGACGACATCGCCGAGCGGCTGCTGGAGGACGGCGCGTCCCCCGACATCGAGCCGGACACGGAGTCCGATCCCGACGCGGGGGACTGACGAACGGCGCCGTACCTTCGGCGGCGGCTTCCTACTTCGGCTGCGGCTTCCTGATGTTCAGGTGCAGCTCGCGCAGGCGGGTCTCCTCCAGCTCGGTCGGGGCGCCCATCATCAGGTCCTGGGCGTTGCCGTTGAGCGGGAAGGAGATCGTCTCGCGGATGTTGGGCTCGTCCGCGAGGAGCATGACGATACGGTCCACGCCGGGGGCGATGCCGCCGTGCGGCGGGGCGCCGAAGCGGAACGCGCGGAGCATGCCCGCGAACTTCTCCTCGACGGTCTCGCGGTCATAGCCGGCGATCTCGAAGGCCTTGAGCATGATGTCCGGCTCGTGGTTCCGGATCGCGCCGGAGGACAGCTCGACGCCGTTGCAGACGATGTCGTACTGCCAGCCCAGGATGTCCAGCGGGTCCTGGGTCTCCAGGGCCTCAAGACCACCCTGCGGCATCGAGAACGGGTTGTGCGAGAAGTCGATCGCGCCGGTGTCCTCGTCCTTCTCGTACATCGGGAAGTCGACGATCCAGCAGAACCGGAAGACGTTCTCCTCGAACTGACCGGCGCGCTTGGCGGCCTCGACCCGCACCGCGCCCATGATCTTGGAGACCTCGTCGAAGTCGCCCGCGCCGAAGAAGACCGCGTGGCCGGCGGCCAGCGACAGCCGCTTGGTCAGCTCGGCGACGTTCTCCTCGGTGAGGAACTTCGCGATCGGGCCGGACAGCGCGCCGTCCTCGCCCACGCGGACCCAGGCCAGGCCCTTCGCGCCCAGCGAGACGGCGAAGTCACCGAGCTGGTCGAAGAACTTGCGCGGCTGGTCCTGGACCGCCGGCACCGCCAGTGCGCGCACATGCTTGCCGGCGAACGCCTTGAACTCCGAGCCCTCGAAGACATCGGTGATGTCCGCCAGTTCCAGCTTGGCGCGCAGGTCCGGCTTGTCGGAGCCGTACTTCAGCATCGCCTCGCGGAACGGGATCCGCGGGAAGGGAGAGGTGACATGGCGGCCGTTGCCGAACTCCTCGAAGAGCTCGGTCATCAGCTGCTCGATCGGCTGGAAGACGTCTTCCTGCTCGACGAAGCTCATCTCGACGTCGAGCTGGTAGAACTCGCCCGGCGAGCGGTCGGCGCGGGCGTCCTCGTCGCGGAAACAGGGCGCGATCTGGAAGTAGCGGTCGAAGCCGGAGATCATCAGCAGCTGCTTGAACTGCTGCGGGGCCTGCGGCAGGGCGTAGAACTTGCCCGGGTTCAGCCGGGAGGGGACGACGAAGTCGCGGGCGCCCTCGGGGGAGGTCGCGGACAGGATCGGCGTCGCCATCTCGTTGAAGCCCAGCGCCGTCATCTTGTGGCGGATCGCCGAGATGACCGCCGTACGCAGCATGATGTTGCGGTGCATGCGCTCGCGGCGCAGGTCCAGGAAGCGGTACTCCAGGCGCCGTTCCTCGTTGACCCCGTCCTCGGCGTTGATCGTGAAGGGCAGCGGGGCGGCGGCACCCAGCAGCTCGACCTCGGCGACCTCGACCTCGATCTCACCGGTGGGCAGATCGGGGTTCACGTTCTCGGTTCCACGTGAAACAACGCGGCCGTCGATGCGGACCGTGGACTCCTTGGAGATCGAGTCCAGGGCCTCGTACGCGGGCGTGCCGGGGCGGGCGACCAGCTGGGTGATGCCGTAGTGGTCGCGCAGATCGATGAAGAGGATGCCGCCCAGGTCGCGCCGATTGTGCAGCCAACCGCTCAGCCGGACGTCGGTGCCGACGTCAGAGGCGCGGAGCTGGCCGCAGGTGTGGGACCTGTACCGATGCATCGTCGTTCATCGTCCTTCGTGTGTGGGTCTGCGGCGGGGGTGCTCCCCCCGGCGAGAACGGGCACGGGGCCCGGACCCATCAAGGGTACCGGGCACCCAAAGATCGGCTCCCCACCATTTCCCGCGCCACGCACTGGAGGATCCTCCGTACATCAGGGTGGGAAGGATCCTCCTTTTCTACGGTGGCACCCTTCGGGCGGATCTTCATAAAGTGGGGCAATGCGCACTGGCGAGTCTCTCCCGTCCGTCGGGGACGTCCTCGCCGCCCTCGCGACCGGGATGTGGCACTGGGACACAGGCGCCCGTCTGGTCACCGTCGACGCGGAGGCGGCGCGGCTGCTCGGGCTGCCCGCGGAGGCGACCACCCTCACCGAGGCCCAGACCCGGGCCCGGCTGCATCCGGTCGACTGGAACGAGATCACCGGGGTGATCCCGCTGGCGGTCGCCGAGGGCACGCTCGCCGAGGTACGCATCCGGATCATGGACGAGCGGGGCACCATCCTGCGGGTCGTCCGCAGCCGCTCGAAGCCGTCGTACGACCCCGAGCGCCAGGCCTACCAGCTGATCGGCACCCTCCAGGAGGTCACCGAGCCAACCCCGGGCACCCGGGCCGCGCGCAGTGCGGTCACCGGCGACTGGCGGCGCTCGCGGGAGGCGTTCCTGCTGGACGCGGGCCGGGCGCTGGCGGAGGCGGCGTCCACGGCCGAGGTGCTGCGGGTGGCCGGCGGTCTGTCGATGCCGGGGTTCTCGCCGGACGGGCTGGTGGTGTTCGGGGTGCAGGGCGACCGGCTGAGGATCATCGGCCAGCACGGGCACCAGCCCAGCGATCTGGGCCCCTTCTCGAACATGCCGCTGAGCACCGACTATCCCGCGGCCCAGGTCGCCCGCACGGGCCGCGCGGTGTATCTGTCCTCGCCCGAGGAGTACAAGGCCCGCTACCCGGCGACCTGGCCGCTCGCCAAGCACTTCAACCGCAGTTCCTGGGCCTTTCTGCCGCTGACCGTGGCCGGACGCACGATGGGTGCCTGGCTGGCGGCCTTCACCTACCCGGTGGCGTTCACCCCCGACGAGCGGGCCGTCCTGACGACGGTGGCCCGGATGCTCGCACAGGCACTGACCCGGGCCGAGGCCGCCGAGTCCGAGCGGGAGCTGACCGAGGGCCTGCAGCGCTCCATGCTGCCCTCGCTCGGCCCGGCCATCCCCGGGATGGAGGTGGCCGCCCGCTATATCCCGACCGGAGGCGGCCTCCAGGTCGGCGGCGACTGGTACGACCTGATCCCGCTGCCCTCCGGCCGCTTCGCGCTGGCCATGGGCGATGTACAGGGCCATGACGTCCGGGCCGCGGGCCTCATGGGCCAGCTGCGTATCGCCCTGCGCGCCTACGCCTCCGAGGGCCACCGCCCGGACGCGGTCCTCTCCCGCGCCTCCCGGTTCCTGCACGGCATCACCCACGACGAGCAGCTGACCGACCTCCGCTTCGCGACCTGTGTGTATGTGGAGGCCGACCCGGTGACCGGCCTGCTGGAGATCGCCCGTGCCGGGCATCCTGACCCGGTGATCCGGATGACCGACGGCACGGTGATGAGGCGGCCGACGGCGGGCGGGCTGCCGCTCGGCATCGACCCGGACGCGGACTATCCGACGACCCGGTTCACCCTGGAACCCGGCGAGACGCTGATGCTGTGCACCGACGGTCTGATCGAGACGGGCGGGCACGACCTGGAGAGCGGCTGGCGACGGCTGCGCTCGATCCTGGAGGCCCATGAGTGGGACGACGGCGCCGCCCTGGAGACGCTCGCCGACGCTCTGGTGCAGGGGGTGCACGGGCCGTCCTCGCACCACACCGTCGGCCCGCTGACCGACCGGCGCGAGGACGACATCGCGCTGGTGCTGGTGTGCCGCCCGGAGGACGACCTCGGCTGCGGCACCACGGTGCCCCTGCGGCCGCAGGTGCGGCGCACGCTGCTGTCGGTGGCCCAGGACGAGCCGGACCGGATCTCCGAGGCGCGCCAGCATCTGCGCGAGCTGCTGCACGACTGGGCCGAAACCGAACAGGTCGACTCGGCGGTGCTGCTGGTCTCCGAGATGGTCACCAACGTGCTCGTCCACACCGACGCCGACGCCCTGCTGCTCGCCGAGGTGCTCGGCGAGGCGGGGGCACGGCGGCTGCGGGTGGAGGTCACCGACGCGGGCGACGACCTCCCGCACCGGCGCCGGCCCGGCGAACTGGCCTCCTCCGGCCGCGGACTGATGCTGATCGAGCTGCTCGCGGACGCCTGGGGGGTGGACCCGCGGGGCGAGGGCAAGAGCATCTGGTTCGAGCTCTATGAACCGGACGGCGCGTCCGAGGGCGGTGCCGCGGCGGACGGGCCGGACGGCGAGGCGTCGGAGGGCGCCGCGTAACGGGTCCGCAGCTCCTGTCCGACGCCGAAGGCGGCCGCGGTCAGCGGTACGGCGAGAAGCATGCCGAGGATGCCCGCGACGGAGGCCCCGGCGGTGATGGCGAGCATCACCACGGCCGGATGCATCTGCACGGTCCGGCTCTGGATGACCGGCTGCAGCACATGCCCCTCCAGCACCTGCACGGCGAGCACCACCCCGAGCGCCCACAGCGCGATGACGAAGCCGCGGTCGGCGAGGGCGACGAGGACGGCCACCGCGCCGGAGATGAAGGCGCCGAGGTAGGGGATGTAGGCGCCGACGAAGACGAGCGCGCCGAGCCCGACCGCTCCGGGCACCTGAAGGATCAGCAGGCCGACGGTGATGCACACGGCGTCGATGAGCGCGATGACGGTCGTCCCGCGCATGAACCCCTCCACCGCCTCGAAGGCCCGCCGGGCCATCGCCTCCAGAGTGTCGGCGGTGTCGCCGGGCGCGATCGAGCGGAGGGTCTCGACGGCCCGGTGGGAGTCCCGCAGGAAGAAGAAGACGAGCAGCAGGGCCAGTACGGCCATGGCGATGCTCTCGGCGGCGACACTGACCCCGCTGATGACATTGGACGCGGCCGTACCGCCGAACCTGCTCAGCAGCTTGCGGGAGTTGGCGGCGAGGTCGTCCAGACCGGTGCCGGCGGCCCCGAAGTGCTGGGAGACGGACCTGGCGGCGTCCCGCAGCGAGGCGATGATCTGGTCGCCGGTGTCGATGAGCGCGGCGACGACGATGTACACGGCGCCGCCGACCACGGCGACGACCGCGACACAGGTGAGCCCGGCCGCCACCGACGCCTGCACGCCGGCCCGCACCAGCCGCCGGTACAGCGGGCCGAGCAGGGCGGTCCCGAGCAGGGCGAGCAGCACCGGTGTGACGGCCGTACGGAACTCGCCGCACAGCCGCACGCCGACCCAGCCCACCCCGGCGACGAGCAGCAGCACGGCACACCAGGCCGCGACACGGCGCACGGGATCGGGCAGCAGCTGCACCCCTCCAGCCGATCATGGGCGCCGGCGGGTGTCCTGCCGTACGGGGCCGGCCGGGTGAGGCGTGCCCGGCCGGGCGGCGCCGGGCCCCGTACAGGCGTGAGCGGCCGCCTCTCTGCGCGAGGCGGCCGCTCACTGCCGGCTGAGGTGCCGTGGTCCTCAGAGGATGCCGAGGACCCCGTGCAGGAGGCAACCGAGGCCCAGCAGGCCGCAGTTGGCCCCGTTGTCGCCGCCGCCGTTGCCGAGGAGGCCGACCGTGGGCGTGCTCACCTGGACGGATGCTGTCGGCGCGGGGTCGGCCTGGGCGGGGGCGGCCATCGCGAGGCCGCCGACGGAGAGGAGGACGCTTGCCGCCGTGCACGCCACGGCCCTGCGAATGCTGCTCATATGTGTCTCCTGAACTGGTTGTGCGCGAGGTGTCGGCCACCAGGAGCGACCACTCAAGCGCGCACTGGAACGAGTAGCGCACTTGCGACGCTAGGGGCCCGCCCGGTGCGACGCCTTGCGGAGTTGGGCCATCCGTGTCGGCGCGGCGTGTTGCCAGGAGCCCCGATACGGCCCCGCCCAGTACGGGAGACGAGCTTTCGACCGGCTTCCGACGGGCCTAGGGCCTGTCGTCAAACTCCCGTCGTCCGCCCGGAGGGCGGGCCCGGCGGGGACTGGCGCGTGCAGCTGCAAGGCGGAGGAGGGAGTCGACACGGCGTGTCGGCGACCGACGACAACGCCGCTGGGGGTGCCCCCTCTGGGGGAGTGCGTGCCAGACCCCGCCGGGCTGGGGGCACCTCCCACGCCCTCAAGGCAGTGGGGGAGGGAGTTTGCCGACAGGCCCTAGCGGCCCTGCGGCCCGCCCTCGGTCATCCCGTGCACCGCCGGGATCGTCCCCAGGCGGCCCTTCTGGAAGTCCTCGAAGGCCTGCATGAGTTCGTCCTTGGTGTTCATGACGAACGGGCCGTAGTGGGCCATGGGCTCACGGATGGGCTGTCCGCCGAGGAGGACGACCTCCAGGTCCGGCGTGTGGGAGTCCTGCTTCTCGTCCGCGCGGACGGTCAGCGAACCGCCGGCGCCGAAGACCGCGGTCTGGCCCAGGTGGATCGGACGGCGCTCGGCGCCGACGCTGCCGCGGCCCGCGAGGACGTAGGCCAGACCGTTGAAGTCCTCGCGCCAGGGCAGGGTGACCTCGGCGCCGGGGGCGACGGTCGCGTGGATCATCGTGATCGGGGTGTGGGTGATGCCGGGACCCTGGTGGCCGGCCAGCTCGCCCGCGATGACCCGCAGCAGGGCACCGCCGTCCGCGGTCGTCAGCAGCTGGACGCTGCCGCCGCGGATGTCCTGGTAGCGCGGGGCCATCATCTTGTCCTTGGCCGGGAGGTTCACCCACAGCTGCAGCCCGTGGAAGAGGCCGCCGGACATGACGAGGGACTCCGGCGGGGCCTCGATGTGCAGCAGGCCCGAGCCCGCGGTCATCCACTGGGTGTCACCGTTGGTGATGGTGCCGCCACCGCCCTGCGAGTCCTGGTGGTCGAAGATCCCGTCGATGATGTACGTGTGCAGGCATGGAAGGTACCTCCTTGTGCGCCCACTTTAGTTGAGCATTGAACTTTCTGCCACTCCCAACAGAGAGAGCCCGGAGGGAATTCCCTCCGGGCTCACGGCCGGCTCCGGCCGGCTCACGATCAGGGGCGCGGGTCAGCCGTACATCCGCCGCATCGCGAAGTCGACCATCTGCTCGACCGCCTTCGCGTCGAACACCATCCGGTGCTCGCCCTCCATGTCCAGGACGCAGCCGTAGCCGGTGGGCAGCAGGTCGATCACCTCCGCGCCGGTGATCACGAAGTACTTGGACTCCTTGCCCGCGTACCGGCGCAGTTCCTTCAGCGAGGTGAACATCGGGATCACCGGCTGCTGGGTGTTGTGCAGGGCAAGGAAGCCCGGGGTGTCACCGCGTGGGCAGTACACCTTCGACGTGGCGAAGATCTGCTGGAAGTCCTCGGCGGACATCTGCCCGGTGGTGAAGGCGCGCACCGCGTCCGCGAGCGAGGGCGGGGACGGCTCCGGGTAGAGCGGGGGCTGCTGGCCGTACCCGCCGACACCGCCCGGCATCTGCTGCGGCGAGCCGTACTGCTGCTGAGCAGCGCCACCATCCATGGGCTGGCCGTATCCGTACATGGGCGCAAGCGTACCGAGCGGGAGCGGCGCGGTGGGGCGCGCAAGAATTTAAGTGGGTAGTAGACCCTTCTCACACTTGGGCCGATAGGGGTTGCTTCTTATTACCGACGGGTAGCATCATCGTAGCTACTTGTTGGTACGTGAACTAGGTGCGAGGAGCCAGTGCCTCGCCGATCCCTCTACGGAGCCGTCGCCATGGGGCACTACAAGCCGAATCTCCGCGACATCGAATTCAACCTCTTCGAAGTGCTGGGGCGCGACAAGGTGTACGGCACCGGCCCGTTCGAGGAGATGGACGTCGACACCGCCAAGAGCATCCTCGATGAGATGACCCGCCTCTCGGAGAACGAGCTGGCCGAGTCCTTCGCCGACGCCGACCGCAACCCGCCGGTCTTCGACCCGGAAACCAACACCGCGCCGGTCCCGGCCTCCTTCAAGAAGAGCTACCAGGCCTTCATGGACTCCGAGTACTGGCGGCTCGGCCTGCCCGAGGAGATCGGCGGCACCACCTCGCCGCGCTCCCTGATCTGGGCCTACGCCGAGCTGATCCTGGGCGCCAACCCGGCCGTGTGGATGTACTCCTCGGGCCCGGCGTTCGCCGGCATCCTCTTCGAGGAGGGCAACGAGGTCCAGAAGCACATAGCCAAGATCGCCGTGGAGAAGCAGTGGGGCTCCACGATGGTGCTCACCGAGCCCGACGCGGGCTCCGACGTGGGCGCCGGCCGCACCAAGGCCGTCCAGCAGGAGGACGGCTCCTGGCACATCGAGGGTGTGAAGCGCTTCATCACCTCCGGTGAGCACGACATGTCGGAGAACATCCTCCACTACGTGCTCGCGCGTCCCGAGGGCGCCGGCCCCGGCACCAAGGGCCTGTCCCTCTTCCTCGTGCCGAAGTACGAGTTCGACTTCGAGACCGGCGAGCTGGGCGAGCGCAACGGCGTCTACGCCACCAACGTCGAGCACAAGATGGGCCTGAAGGCCTCGAACACCTGCGAGATGACCTTCGGCGACCGGCACCCCGCCAAGGGCTGGCTCATCGGTGACAAGCACGAGGGCATCCGCCAGATGTTCCGCATCATCGAGTTCGCCCGCATGATGGTCGGCACGAAGGCGATCTCCACCCTGTCCACGGGCTACCTGAACGCGCTGGAGTACGCCAAGGAGCGCGTCCAGGGTCCCGACCTGGCGAACTTCCTGGACAAGACCGCGCCGAAGGTCACCGTCACCCACCACCCCGACGTGCGCCGCTCGCTGATGACGCAGAAGGCGTACGCGGAGGGCATGCGCGCCCTGGTGCTGTACACCGCCTCGGTCCAGGACGCGATCCAGGTCAAGGAGGCGAACGGCGAGGACGCCGCCGCCGAGAACGCGCTGAACGACCTGCTGCTGCCGATCGTCAAGGGCTACGGCTCCGAGAAGGGCTACGAGCAGCTGGCCCAGTCGCTGCAGACCTTCGGCGGCTCCGGCTTCCTGCAGGAGTACCCGATCGAGCAGTACATCCGGGACTCCAAGATCGACACCCTGTACGAGGGCACCACCGCGATCCAGGGCCAGGACTTCTTCTTCCGGAAGATCGTCCGCAACCAGGGCGCCGCGCTGAACTCCCTCGCCGAGGACATCAAGAAGTTCCTGGCGCTCGGCACCGGCGGCGAGCAGCTGGCCGGCGCCCGTGAGCACCTGGCCAAGGCGGCCGTGGAGCTGGAGGCGATCGTCGGCCTGATGCTGACCGACCTCGCGGCCACCGAGCAGGACACCAAGAACATCTACAAGGTGGGCCTGAACACCACCCGCCTGCTGCTGGCCTCCGGTGACGTCGTCGTCGGCTACCTGCTGCTGAAGGGCGCCGCGATCGCCGCCGAGAAGCTGGCCTCGGCCTCCGCCAAGGACCAGGCCTTCTACACCGGCAAGATCGCCGCGGCGAAGTTCTTCGCGGCGAACGTCCTGCCGGGCGTCACCCTCGCCCGCAAGGTCGCCGAGGGCGTCGAGCTGGACCTGATGGAGCTGGACGAGGCCGCCTTCTAGAAAGCCGTTGTCGGATACGTCCCTGTAGATCCTGTGCGGGCCCGCTCCCTTTCCGGGAGCGGGCCCGTGCACGTCGTTAAGGTGAATCCCATGACCGCACCCTCCCGCCCGTCGCCCGCCGCCGCCCCTCCAAGGAGCGCTTCGCGCCCCCCTCTCACCTTCGACCGCGGCCACACCGACGACCTGATGTCCTTCCTGGCGGCCGGCCCGTCGCCGTACCACGCGGTGGCAGGCGCCGCCGAGCGGCTGGAGAAGGCAGGCTTCCGGCAGGTCGCGGAGACGGACGCCTGGGACGGATCGACCGGCGGCAAGTACGTGCTGCGCGGCGGCGCGATCGTCGCCTGGTACGTCCCCGAGGACGCCGTGGCACACACGCCGTTCCACATCGTCGGCGCGCACACCGACTCCCCGAACCTGCGGATCAAGCCGCGGCCCGACAGCGGAGCGCACGGCTGGCGCCAGGTCGCCGTCGAGATCTACGGCGGCCCGCTGATGAACTCCTGGCTGGACCGCGACCTGGGCCTGGCCGGCCGGCTGAGCCTGCGCGACGGCTCCACGGTGCTGGTCAACGTGGACCGGCCGCTGCTGCGGGTGCCCCAGCTCGCCATCCACCTGGACCGCTCGGTCAGCACCGAGGGGCTCAAGCTCGACAAGCAGCGCCATCTGCAGCCCGTCTGGGGCCTCGGTGACGATGTGCGCGACGGCGATCTGATCGCCTTCCTGGAGCAGGAGGCCGGGCTCGCGGCCGGCTCGGTCACCGGCTGGGACCTGATGACGCACCCGGTGGAGGCACCGGCCTACCTCGGCCGGGACCGGGACCTGGTCGCCGGTCCGCGGATGGACAACCTGCTGTCGGTGCACGCGGGCGTGGCCGCGCTGGCCGCCGTCGCGACCTGCGGCGCACCGCTGACCCGTATCCCGGTGCTGGCCGCCTTCGACCACGAGGAGAACGGCTCCCAGTCGGACAGCGGCGCGGACGGCCCGCTGCTCGGATCCGTGCTGGAACGCTCGGTGTTCGCCCGCGGCGGCTCCTACGAGGACCGGGCCCGCGCCTTCGCCGGCACGGTGTGCCTGTCCTCCGACACCGGCCACGCCGTCCACCCCAACTACGCGGAGCGGCACGACCCGACGCACCACCCCCGCGTCAACGGCGGCCCGATCCTCAAGGTCAACGTCAACAACCGCTATGCCACCGACGGTTCGGGCCGCGCCGTCTTCGCCGCCGCCTGCGAGAAGGCGAACGTCCCCTTCCAGAACTTCGTCTCCAACAACTCCATGCCGTGCGGCACCACCATCGGCCCGATCACCGCGGCCCGGCACGGCATCCGGACCGTGGACATCGGCGTGGCGATCCTCTCCATGCACAGCGTCCGTGAACTCTGCGGCGCCGACGACCCGTTCATGCTGGCGAACGCCCTGACGGCCTTTCTGGCGAGCTGAGCGGGCGGCTACTCGTCCATCCCCGCCAGCACCAGCGGCAACCGGTCCGTCGCGCCCTCGGTGAGGCGGACCGGGACGCCCCAGTCCTGCTGGTGGACATGGCAGGCGGGGTACGCGTCGGCGGAGCCGCTCCCGGACGGAGTGTCGCAGGAGGCCGCCATCGCCGAGACATGCAGGACCCCCTCCGGGACGGCGGGGTTCAGCTCCAGCTCGCGGCTCAGCTCCGTGTCCGCGCCCTCCCCCTTGAGCAGCAGCTCGGGCGGGGTGGAGGACACCAGCAGACGGGTGGAGGGGCCGTACCGGGTGTCCAGCTTCTGGCCGGGCGGGGCCTGGAAGACGACGTCCAGTCTCAGCCGGCCCGGGGCGACCTCGGTGGCCGCGCGCTGCGTGCGGTGCGCGACCGGCTCCACCCGCACCGCCTCCTCCGGCAGCCGCAGCCGGGTCAGCCGGTGCCGGGCCGACTCCACGACCACGATGTCCGCGCCGGCGAGCACGGCGTCGCTGGGCTCGCGCAGATCCGTGGCGAGGGTCGTGACCTCACCGGTCGCCGGGTCGTAGCGCCGCAGGGCGTGGTTGTAGGTGTCGGCGACCGCGACCGAGCCGTCCGGCAGGGCGGTGACACCCAGCGGGTGCTGGAACAGCGCCTGCCCGGCGGCGCCGTCACGGTGACCGAAGTCGAACAGACCGGTACCGACGGCCGTGTGGACGGATCCGTCGGGATCCACCCAGCGCAGGGCGGACGTCTCGGAGTCGGCGAGCCAGAGCCGGCCGGCGCCGGCCGCGAGGCCGGAGGGCTGGGCGAACCAGGCCTCGGCGCCGGGGCCGTCGACCAGGCCCTCGTTGGTGGTGCCCGCGGCCACCTCGACCGTGTCCGCCGCGGGGTCGTACGTCCACAGCTGGTGGACGCCCGCCATGGCGATCCACACCCGGCCGCCGAAGACCGCCACGTCCCAGGGGGAGGAGAGGTCGACGGCACGGGCCGGGCCGGCGGTGGCCGACCCCTGCCACCACTGTCTGCCGGTGCCGGCCAGGGTGCTCACCGCACCGGTGGCGAGGTCCAGGCGGCGCAGGGCGTGGTTGACGGTGTCGGCCACCACCACCGAGCCGTCGTCGAGGAGGGCGAGGCCCTGCGGCTCGCTGAAGGACGCCTGGTCCGGGCCGCCGTCCACGAACCCGCGACCGCCCGAGCCGATGCGGCGTACGACGGTCTCGGCGTCCTCGGCCAGCTCCACCAGCTGATGCCGGGTGGTATCGCTGACCAGGAACGTCCCACCGGGCAGCGGCAGCGCCTTGCCCGGGAAACGCAGCGTCGTCGGCTCGGGCTCCGGCGGAACGTACGGACCGTCGCCGCGGCGCAGGGTGCCCTTCGCCGCGTGCTCGGCCTCCAGCTCCGTCACCAGCCGCTCGATGGCGTGCACATGGCCCTCGCCCGCGTGCTGGGCGACGACATAACCCTCCGGGTCGATCACGACCAGGGTCGGCCAGGCCCGCACCGCGTACTGCTTCCAGGTGGCCAGCTCCGGGTCGTCCAGCACCGGGTGCGCCACGCCGTAGCGCTCCACCGCGTCGACGACCGCCTGGTGCTCCGCCTCGTGCACGAACTTCGGGGAGTGCACACCGATGACCACCACGGTGTCCCGGTGCTTCTCCTCCAGCTCGCGCAGCTCGTCCAGGACATGCAGGCAGTTGATGCAGCAGAAGGTCCAGAAGTCGAGGACGACGATGCGTCCGCGCAGGTCGGCAAGGGTGTACTGGGTGTCGCCGGTGTTCAGCCAGCCGCCCTTGCCGATCAGCTCGGGGGCGCGGACGCGGACACGTCGAGGTGCGGAGTCGGTCATGGCTCCAAGAGTGCCAGCCGGCGCCGACAGCCCTTCGGCGCCTGTGGAAACCTTCGACGCCTGTGGAAAACCCCGGCCGGTCAGTCCTGGTGGATCACATCCGTGCCGGGGCCGCCGGAGAGCATGTCCCGGCCGGCGCCGCCGTACAGCTTGTCGTTCCCGCTGTTGCCGTACAGCCGGTCGTCGCCGCTGTCGCCGTGGAGGACGTCGTCGCCCCTGCCGCCGTACAGGGTGTCGGCGCCGGATCCGCCGGTGATCGTGTCGTTGCCGTCGTCGCCGGAGAGGTCCTGGGCGCCGGCGCCGCCGTGCAGGACATCGTCGCCGCTGCCGCCCTTCACGATGTTGTCGCCGCCGCTCGCGTCGATCCTGTCGTCGCCGGCGCCGCCCCAGGCCAGGCCCAGCCTGCCCACCGTGATGGTGTCGTCACCCGCGTCACCCGAGACATAGGCACCGTCGAGACGGCCGGAGTCGGTCGCCTTGTCGTTGCCCGCGCCCAGCGAGATCTCGGCGTAGGAGTAGACCTGGTCGGTGGCGTTCTTGTAGACGACCGTGTCGTCGCGGTCGCCGAGGTCCATGACCAGAGCGGCGTAGGGATCCTGGCTGTCCACGCGGGTGACGGTGCAGGAGACCTTCGTGTGGTCCGCGCTGTCGGGGTAGACGCAGTCGTGGCCCGCGCTGATCCGCACGACGTCGTCGATCACATAGGTGATGCCCGTGCGGTCCGCGGTGAGCGACGCGGTGACGGTGGCGTTGTTGTTCTGCCCGGCTGCCGCCCGGTAGGTGAGCTGCCAGTCGTACTGGTTGACGGCGGCGGTGGCCGGTGCCGTGGCGGCGCCGGCCGTACCGGCGAGGGTGAGAGGTACGGCCAGGGCGGCGCCGAGGGCGAGGGCCAGTGCGGGTACGGACGGTATGCGGCTCATGGCGGGTGGTCCTCCGGAAGGGACGTGGCCAGTGGTGTGCCTTACCCCACGTCCGACTCGCGGCCGTTGCCCAAGGTTGGTCAACTTGCCTGTCTGCAACCGAAGTTCACCTGGGGGACACCGGCCCGACCCATGGATTCCGATGAACCGTCAGGACAGGGCGTGGCCGATGGTGGCGTCCACGTGGTCCGGCACCTCCTCGTGCCGGTCGCCGACCGACAGGGTGCCGCTGGGCTCCAGGACGAGGATCTCGGTGGGCACGCGCGCGTACGGCTTGTGCTCGGTCCCGCGCGGGACGGTGAACACCGAGCCCCTGGGCAGCACGACCGTGCGCTCGCCGGCCGGCTCGCGCAGACCGATGTGCAGTTCCCCGTCGAGGACCAGGAAGAACTCGTCGGTGTGGTCATGGACGTGCCAGAGGTGTTCGCCCGCCACCTTCGCCACGCGTACGTCGTAGTCGTTGACGGTGGTCACGATGCGCGGGCTCCACTGCTCGGTGAAGGAGGCGAGGGCCTGCGCGAGAGAGACGGGCTGCCCGGGTTCGAAGATCGGTTCCATGGGTTCATCGTGCGGGTGGCCGGACCCGGCGGACGAGTGCTAGGAATCGCATATGCCGCAAGGATCCTCTCACTCGCGTCCGCACCGGGTCGCCGTGATCGTCGACGAGGGCACCAACCCCTTCGAGGTCGGGGTCGCCACCGAGCTGTTCGGGCTGCCCAGGCCCGAACTGGGCCTTCGGGGGCCGCTGTACGAGGTGACGCTGTGCGCGCCCGCGTCCGGGGTGCGGATGAACCACGGCTTCTTCACCCTGACCGGCGTGCCCGGCCTGGACGCGGTGGACGGGGCCGACACCGTCGTCGTACCGGGCCGCCCCGACAACGTCGTACCGCGCGGTGCCGACGTCCTGGACGCCATCCGGCGCAGCCACGCGCGCGGCGCACGCGTCGTCAGCTTCTGCACGGGCAGCTTCGCCCTCGCCGAGGCCGGGCTGCTCGACGGGCGGCGGGCCGCCACGCACTGGATGTGGACGGACACCTTCCGGGAACTGCATCCCCGGGTGCTGCTGGAGCCGGATGTGCTGTTCGTCGACGAGGGCGACATCCTCACCGCCGCCGGCAGCGCGGCCGCGCTCGACCTCGGCCTGCACCTCTGGCGCCGCGACCACGGCGCCGAGCTCGCGAACGCCGTCTCGCGGCGCCTCGTCTTCGCCTCCCACCGCGACGGCGGCCAGCGGCAGTTCGTGGAGCGCCCGGTGCCCGACGTGCCCGACGAGTCGCTCGGCCCGCTGCTGGCCTGGGCGCAGGAACGGCTCGGCGAACCGCTGGCCGTGGCGGACCTCGCCGCCCGCGCGGCCGTCAGCCCCGCCACGCTGCACCGCCGCTTCCGCACCCAGCTGGGGACGACTCCGCTGGCCTGGCTCACCGGCGAGCGGGTGGCGCTGGCGTGCCGGCTGATCGAACGGGGCGAGGAGCGCCTGGACGTCGTCGCGGCCCGCAGCGGCCTCGGTACGGCGGCCAACCTGCGGGCCCGGCTGCGCCGCGCGACAGGGCTGAGCCCTTCGGACTACCGGCGCCGTTTCGGCCCGCGGTCCCCCCTGCTCCCGGCTCCGTGAGCCCCTTCCCGCGGCTTTGTGATGATCGCGCCGCGGCGGGGAACGGTAGCCGTATGAGACTCCTCGTACGCGACCGGCTCCTCGGTATCGGTGACGACTACTGGATCGAGGACGAGCACGGCCGGAAGGTGTTCCTCGTCGACGGCAAGGCCATGCGGCTGCGGGACACCTTCCAGCTGAAGGACGCCCATGGACGCGTCCTGATCGACATCCATCAGAAGATGCTCGCGCTGCGCGACACCATGGTGATCGAGCGGGACGGCGAGGGCCTCGCCACCATCAAGCGCAAACGGCTGTCCCTGCTGCGCAACCACTACCGGGTAGCCCTGACCGACGGCACCGAGCTGGACGTCAGCGGCAAGATCCTCGACCACGAGTTCGCCATCGAGTACGACGGCGAGCTCCTCGCGGTGATCTCCCGCCGCTGGCTGCACCTGAGGGACACGTACGGCGTCGACATCGTGCGCGACGACGCGGATCCGGCCCTGCTCATCGCGGTGGCGGTGTGCGTGATCCACCTGGCCCAGAAGGAACGCGAGGACGACTGAGGCCCGTCGCGAGGCCCGTCGCGAGGCCCTCAGCGGCGCGGCGGCTCAAGACCCAGCACCCGGTCCTTCAGCGCCGGGAACTGCTCGCGGGTCACCGCCACCTTCGCCGGGTCGAAGTCGACGGTGAGGACCTCCTCGTCCGGGCCCGCCTCGGCGAGCACCTCGCCCCACGGATCCACCACGATCGAGTGACCGGCCTGCGGAACTCCGGCATGGGTCCCGGCCGTTCCACACGCGAGCACGAACGCCTGGTTCTCCACCGCC
The DNA here is from genome assembly GCF_014650595.1 of Streptomyces alanosinicus. Taxonomy (GTDB): domain Bacteria; phylum Actinomycetota; class Actinomycetes; order Streptomycetales; family Streptomycetaceae; genus Streptomyces; species Streptomyces alanosinicus. The sequence goes on along the minus strand of NZ_BMVG01000006.1, from coordinate 362,278 downwards.
CGCGCCTGAGCCAGCAGCGTCCAGTGCGCGCGTCGCCGCTCGGGCCAGCCCGCCGGGATCACCAGCGTCTCGGCGCCGACGTCGACCAGTGAGCGGAAGAGTTCGGGGAAACGGAGGTCGTAGCAGGTGGCCACGCCGAGCGTGGTCCCGGGCAGCCGGACCGTCACCAGGTCCCGCCCGGCGCCCATCAGCACGGCCTCGCCCTTGTCGAAGCCGAAGCGATGGATCTTGCGGTAGGCGGCGGCAAGCTCACCGGAGGGGGAGAAGACGAGAGAGGTGTTGTAGAGAGGCCCGTCCGGGTCGCGCTCCGGGACGGAGCCGGCGTGCAGCCATACGCCCGCGTCGCTCGCCGCCTTGGCCATGGCCTCGTACGTCGGCCCTTCGAGCGGCTCGGCCTCGCGGCCGAACTCCTCGTAGGCGAAGGCGCCGGTCGTCCACAGCTCGGGCAGGACGACGAGATCGGAACCGGCCTGCCGGCGGACCAGCTCGGCCACCCGCTGTCGCCGGGAGTCGACCGATTCCTCCTCGTTCACGGCGATCTGGATCAACGAGGCGCGCACACTACCACCGTCCTGGCATTCGAGTCGTCCACACAGGCCTACGATCGTCACACGAAAGCACTGCCGGGGTGCCTGCAAGCAGCGTAACTTGGGGGTCCTCCCAGTTCGAGCGAAGCCGAGAACGGGGGGAGGCTCAGACGCCGCCGCCGTGCCGCCACCCATTGGCAACGCCGCCACAACCTGACCGTGTACCGACCGCCGAGGGGTCCCGTTCCGTGAGTCTGCATCCCACCCTCCAGCCCTACGCCGACGCCTGGACGCACTCCATCGAAGCGATATCCGAGATGGTCCAGTCGCTCGCCGAGGGCGAGTGGAACCGGCGGACCCCCTGCCCCGGCTGGTCCGTACGGGACGTCGTGTCCCATGTGATCGGCATGGACTGCGAGATGCTCGGCGACCCGCGCCCCATCCACTCGCTCCCGCGTGACCTCTTCCACGTCACCACCGAGTACCAGCGGTACATGGAGATGCAGGTCGACGTCCGCCGCCACCACACGGCTCCGGAGATGACGGCCGAGCTGGAGTACACGGTCATCCGCCGCAACCGCCAGCTGCGCAACGAATCCCGCGATCCCGGCACCACGGTGCGCGGCCCGCTGGGCCGGGACGTCACGGTGGAACAGGCCTACCGGACCCGCGCGTTCGACGTCTGGGTGCACGAGCAGGATCTGCGCACGGCCCTCGGCATGCCCGGCAATCTGGACTCGCCCGGCGCGCTCGTCGTCCGGGACGTGCTCCTCGAAGCGCTCCCCAAGGTCGTCGCGAAGGACGCGCACGCGCCGCGCAGTTCGGCGATCGTGTTCGATGTGCACGGCCCGGTGGAGTTCCTGCGCACGATCCGCGTCGACATCCAGGGCCGCGGCAGCCTGGAGACCGCCCCGGCCCTCGGCCCCGCCGCCACCCTCACCCTCGACTGGGAGACCTACGTCCGCCTCGCCTGCGGCCGCACCACGCCCGAGTCTGTGGCGGACCGCGTCAAGACCGAGGGCGACCCGGCCCTGACGACGGCCATCCTGCAGAACTTCACGGTGACGCCGTAGCGAAGACCGGTGCGTGGTGGGAGAAGTCGGCTAAGCCGCAGGCACGTGCAGCGTTTCCACCCGGCTGGCCACGAGCCGCTCACGCTCGCGCCGCGCGGCCCGCGCCCGGAGCCGCAGAATCTGCGAGACACCGAGCGCCTGCAGCACGAACACCGCCGAGAACGCCACGTCGTAGTCGTCCCCGGTCACATCCAGCAACACCCCGACCGCGAACAACGTCGTCATCGAGGCGACGAAACCACCCATGTTGGTGATACCGGACGCGGTCCCCTGTCGCTCGGGCGGGTTGGCCGGCCGCGCGAAGTCGAACCCGAGCATCGAGGCCGGCCCGCACGCCCCCAACACCGCGCACAGCACGACCAGCAGCCACATCGGCGCATGCGCCCCGGGGTACAGCAGCGTCGCCGCCCACACCAGCGCGGTCGCCCCCACCGTGCCCAGCGCCAGCGGCAGCCGCGCCGCGTGATGCCGGGCGACGATCTGGCCGTAGACCAGCCCGATCACCATGTTGGACAGGACGACGAGCGTGAGCAGTTCACCGGCCGAGGCCCGGCTGAGCCCCTGCGCCTGGACCAGGAACGGCAGACCCCACAGCAGCAGGAACACCATCGCCGGGAACTGGGTGGTGAAGTGCACCCACATCCCGAGGCGGGTGCCGGGCTCCCGCCAGGCCGCCGTGATCTGCCGGCGGACATAGGCCGCGCCCTGATGCCGGGACGGCTCGGGCTCGAATCCCTCGGGGTGGTCCTTCAGGAACAGCAGCGTCAACACGAGGACGACGACACCCGCGAACGCGCTGCCGGCGAACGCCGGGGTCCAGCCGAGGCCGTGCAGCAGCCGGGCGAGGACCAGGGTGGAGACCAGATTGCCCGCCATGCCGACCAGCCCCGCGAGCTGGGCGACCAGCGGCCCGCGCCGGGCCGGGAACCAGCGGGTCCCGAGCCGCAGCACACTGATGAAGGTCATCGCGTCACCGCAGCCCAGCAGGGCGCGGGAGGCGAGGGCGGTGCCGTACGACGGGGAGAAGGCGAAACCGAGCTGTCCGGCCGTGAACAGTACGGCGCCGAGGCTCAGCACCTTCTTGGTGCCGAGCCGGTCGACCAGCAGGCCGACGGGTATCTGCATGCCGGCGTAGACCAGCAGCTGAAGTATGGAGAACGTCGACAGGGCGGAGGCGTTCACATGGAAGCGGTCTGCCGCGTCCAGTCCCGCCACACCCAATGACGTACGGAAGATAACGGCGACAAAGTAGACGCCGACGCCTATGGACCACACGGTGACGGCGCGTCGGCCACCCGGCGGATCACCCGGAAGAGTGAGGTTCCGCGCCGGGCTGCTCATCGGACCTCACCCCGGGCGAGGTGCTCGAACCAGCTGACATGCCGGTGCACGACCTCGACGGCCGCCTCCGCGTCCCCGGCGCGCAGCGCGTCCAGTATCTCCTCGTGCTCGGTGAGCGTCTTGGCGATCCGGTCGGGGTGGGAGTGCATGACGGCGACGCCCATCCGCAGCTGCCGGTCGCGCAGTTGGTCGTAGAGCCGGGACAGGATCTCGTTGCCGCCGCTGCGCACGATCTCGGCGTGGAAGGAGCGGTCGGTGACCGCGGCCGCGGCCAGGTCACCGGCGGCGGCCTGTGCCTTCTGCAGTTCCAGCAGCTCGGCCAGCCGCTCCAGCAGACCGGGCGGGGCGGGTACGGCCTTGCGCGCGGCGTGCTCCTCGACCAGCTGACGGGTCTCCACCACGTCGGCGATCTCCTGCGCGGAGACGGGCAGCACCAGGGCGCCCTTCTTCGGATAGAGCCGGATCAGGCCCTCGACCTCCAGCCGCAGCAGCGCCTCCCGCACCGGGGTGCGCGACACCCCGACGGCCTCGGCCAGCTCGCCCTCGGTGAGCAGGGTGCCGCCCTCGTAGCGGCGGTCCAGGACGCCCTGTTTGACGTGGGCGTACACGCGGTCGGCGGCGGGCGGCGGCTTCTGGTGCCGGGGGCGGGTGTGCTGTACGGCCGTCTTCATGGCCACATGATAGATACAACACGTACACATGCGGCAGCGGCGTCCAGTATCCGGACGTGGCGCGATTCGCCCGCAGCAGGCGCACAACCTTCTGTGCTACTTACGTGTCTCACACGTGCGGCCCCCTGCTCTCGCCACCTCAACTCGGCCGCACCTCAGGGGCATTCAACACAATCGGGGTACATCACTTTGATTACCGGCATTAAGGGCACCCGCAACACGCGTATCCGCAGAGCCGCCGCCGTCAGCGTCACCTCCGGCGCACTGCTCGCGACCGGCGCTCTCACCGCGGTGCCCGCGCAGGCCGTCACGGCCCCCTCGATCGTGGCCAAGGGCGGCTACGTGATGAACAACGTGAGCGGTACGACGCTCTACACCAAGGCGGCGGACACCAAGCGTTCCACCGGCTCCACCACGAAGATCATGACCGCCAAGGTCGTCCTCGCGCAGTCGAACCTCAACCTCGACAAGCAGGTGACGATCCAGAAGGCGTACAGCGACTACGTCGTCAAGAACAACGCCTCCCAGGCGCACCTGATCGTCGGCGACAAGGTCACCGTGCGCCAGCTGCTGTACGGGCTGATGCTGCCGTCCGGCTGCGACGCCGCCTACGCGCTCGCCGACACCTACGGTTCGGGCTCCACGCGTGACGCGCGCGTGACCAACTTCATCGGCAAGATGAACGCCGCCGCGAAGAGCCTGGGCCTGAAGAACACGCACTTCGATTCCTTCGACGGCATCGGCAACGGCAACAACTACTCGACGCCGCGCGACCTGACGAAGATCGCCAGCAGCGCGATGAAGAGCGCGAACTTCCGCGCGATCGTCAAGACGAAGTCGTACACCGCGAAGACCGTCACCAAGACGGGCGGCACCCGCACGATGGGCACGTGGACGAACACCAACACGCTGCTGTCCAGCTACAGCGGCACCATCGGTGTGAAGACCGGCTCCGGCCCCGAGGCCGGCGCCTGCCTCGTCTTCGCCGCCACCCGCAACGGCAAGACGGTCATCGGCACGGTCCTGGCCTCCACCACGTACGCACAGCGCGCGACGGACGCCACGAAGCTCCTCAACTACAGCTTCTCCAAGCTCGGCTGACACGCCCCCCGCACCCACGGGCCCATCGCGACCAGCGGCGGGCCCGTTCTGCTGCCCACCCACCCCACAATGAAGCTGTTGGTGCTAGTCTTATTAGCACCATGTTGCTGCGTCTGGACACGACCGACACCCGCCCCCTGCACGAGCAGGTCGCGGCGGCGATCCGGCGGGCCGTCGCCGAGGGCGAGTGCCGCGCCGGCGACCGACTGCCGTCGGCCCGCCACCTCTCCGCGACCCTGGACATCAACGTCAACACCGTCCTGCGCGGCCTGCGCGAACTGCGGGACGAGGGCCTGCTGGAGTTCCGCCGGGGCCGCGGGATCACCGTCGCCGAAGGGGCGGCCGGGCGCTCCGGACTGCAGATCAAGGTGCGGGAGCTGATCGCGGAGGCATCCCGCCTCGGCTACAGCCGCACCGATCTCATCGACATGATCCGGGGGACCACCGCATGACGAACGGGGACACGACACCATGACAGACGGGGACTACGACAAAATCGGCAGAGCCGGCCGCGAACGCACCGCACGCTGGGGGCGCGCGGGATGCGTCGCCGCCGTCGCGGTGCTGCTCGCGGGCCTGCCCTGGGCCGCGCGCGACCGGCTGCCCGGCCGACTGGCGACCCACTGGAGCGGCGGTGCCGCCCCCGACGACTCGATGCCGCTGTGGGCGGCCGCCCTGTTCCCGGCCGGCCTCTGGCTGCTGATCGCCCTCGCGGTGAGCGTGCGCTGGCGCCGCTCCTGGCCGGCCGTACGGCCCTGGCGGACGATGACGCTGGCGCCCACCGCGACCGCGCTCATCGGCGCACAGGCGTCCATCGTCCGCGCGAACCTCGACCGCGCCGACTGGCACGACGCCCGCGAACCGGGCCTGGACATCGTGCTGGTCCTGGCGTCGACGGCGGTCGCCGTCGTACTGGCCTGGCGGGTGAGCACCCGCCCCACCCGCGACCCGGCCACCGCCACCCCCGCGCTGAACCTGCCCGAGGGCGAGCGGCTGGTGTGGTTCTCCCGCGCCGCCAACCCCTGGCTGCAACTGCTGGCCGCGCTGACCGGATTGATCGCCGTCGGCGCCCTGGTCGCCCTCGCCGTCGGACTGGCCGACCCCGCCGGGCTGTGGCCGGTGTGCGGGGGCTGCGCCGTCGCCTCGCTCGCCGGCGCCGCCTTCTCCTCGGTGCAGGCGAAGGTGTCCGAGGCCGGCCTGGATGTGTCGTTCGGCCCGCTCGGCTGGCCCGCCCGCCACTGGGCCCCGGACGCCATCGAGTCCGCCCGCGCCGAACACCGGCTGCCGTCCCAGGTCGGCGGCTGGGGCTTCCGCCTCAGCGGCCTCGGCACGACGGTCATGCTCCGCGCCGGCGACTGCCTGGTCATACGCCCCCGAGGCCGCCGCGCGGACTTCGCGGTGAGCGTGGACGACGCCGAGCGGGGCGCGGCCCTGCTGAACGCACTGCGCCGGCGGGACTGAACCGGGCATGGACATCCGGGGGGGAACGACGGCCGTGCGACGCAGCGCGAGGGCGTCCGCCGGACGCTCCGGCAATGGATGCTCCGGCAGTGGGTGCTCTGGCAGTGGATGCTCGGTGTGCGGTGCCATGCGTGGCTCCTCTCGGCCGGCGCGGTCCCCCCTCGGGCCCGCGTCGCCGGGTCAGGAGTCGGGGCCGGCGCGAAAGGTTCCCTCCTTCGTCAGGTTCCCTCCTTCGTCGGAAGCTGGTCGTAGGTCCTGAAGGTGTACGAGGCGTCGTACGACATCAGGTTCCCGGCGGTGGCCGGCAGGCCGAGCCGTCGGTTGACGAGGCCGGTGAGCGGTCCGCAGTGTGCGGCGGCCGGGGCGGTGAACGTGTCGTCGTACGCCGAGAACTCGATCACCGGGGGATCCTGGGAGACCCATGTGGAGGGGCCCGAGCGCTTCAGCTGGAAGTCGACGGGGTCGCTCGCACCTATGGTGCAGCCGTGCGGCACCATCGGGCCGACGAGTCTGAAGCGGAGGCTGAACTGTCCGGTGTAGAAGTCCGACCGGCCGCCGTACTCCGGCTGTATCGCCAGCGCCAGGACGGCCGAGCGATCGCCTGCGGGGGTGCCGGTCAGTCCTCCCGGTATGGCGGTGGGGGAGCTGTGCATCGCACCCCACACCTGCCCCTTGCCGCCGTCCGGCAACGGGCCTTCGGCGTGCGTCATGGTGATCGGGGCGAGGTCCACCGTGACGCTCCCCATGGTCAACCGCGGGGCGGCGGTGTGCACTTCACATCTCCAGCGGGCCGGGTCGACGCCGCCCGGGAGGGACGGGCAGTCACGGAAATCGGTCGCGGCCGCGGCGGGGACGCGAGGCGCGGAGTAGGCGACACCCGGCGCGCACACCGCCGCCGTACCGGCGAGGACAGCGGCGCCCGCGACGGCGGCGGCCCGGCGGGCGGAAGGGGAACCAGGGGCAGCGGCACGGGATTTCTTCATGTGACCAGCGTGCCGCCGTAGCCACTTCGCCACCATCCGTGACGTCCCCGACACCACCCTGATCCGACCCTGAGGCCCTGTCAGGGGCGGGAGACCGGCATGGTGGTGAGCGGGGAAATGTCAGCCGAGTCCGGGAATCCCGCGGAGTTCGCCGATCTTCAGCGCCTTGCCCAGCAGCAGATAGCCGAGGGCCAGCGCGAGCGTGCCGACGACGGTCGTCAGGAGCGCCCCCGCCGTGCCATGCCCCAGCACACCGGCACAGCCGCGCGCCGCCGCCCAGCCGGCCACGGCGCCGCCGCCTCCGGCGCACAGCAGCCTGACGTAGGTGCGGCGCAGGGTGCCGTCGTCGAGCCAGCCCCCGGTGCGGCGGGCCAGCAGACGGGCGGTGAGGACGAGACCGACGACGTAGGAGACGGCGTAGGCGCCGGCCATGCCGGTGACCGCCCACCGTGTGGGCAGCAGCAGATGGCAGGCGGTTGCGAGCGCGATGTTCACCGCCTGAGTCCATACGGCCATGAAGAACGGCGTACGGGTGTCCTCGAAGGCGTAGAAACCACGCAGCAGCAGATACTGCGCCGAGAACGGGATCAGGCCGAGCCCGAAGGCCTGGAGCATATGGCCGAGAGGGCGGGCCGTGGCGGGGTCGGCCGCGCCGTGGCCGAAGAGCAGCACGGCGATGTCCGGCCCGAGCGCGGTGAACAGGAAGGCAGCCGGGACGATCACGACTCCGCTGACCCGCAGCGCCCGGGACAGATCGGCGCGCAGATCCCCGATCCGCCCTTCCGCCGCCGCCTTGCTCATCCGCGGCAGCAGGGCCGTGACCAGGGAGACGGTGACGATGGACTGGGGCAGCATCCAGATCGTCTGCGCGGTGCTGTACGCCGTGTAGCCGACGCCCGCTTTCGGCAGCCGCGTGTCGGCGGCGGTGGCGAAGTTGGTGACGACGGTGAGCCCGACCAGGTTGGTCAGCACGAACAGCAGCGTCCACTTCGCCGCGTGGATCCCGGAGCCGAGTCCCGCGCCGCGCCAGTCGAAACGGGGCCGGAACCGGAACCCGGCGGCGCGGGCGAACGGGACGAGCGCGAGAGCCTGTACGGCGATCCCAAGGGTCGTGCCGACACCGAGCCAGCGGACCTGGGTGCCGGTGACGTCGGCGACGGAGTCGGGGACGGTCATCATCCCGAGATAGATGCCGAACATGGCGACGAGGACGACATTGTTGAGCACGGGCGTCCACATCATGGCGCCGAACTTCTCACGCGCGTTGAGCACTTGGCCGTAGATGGCGAACAGGCCGTAGAAGAAGATCTGCGGAAGCAGGAACCGGGCGAAGACGACGGTCAGCCGGAACGCGTCGTGCTCCTTGGGTGTGTCCCGGACATACAGGGTGACGATCTCCGGCGCCGCCCACACGGCGAGCACGGTCCCGACGGCCAGGACGCTGAGGACGAGGGTCACGAGTCGCTGCTCGTACGCCCGCCCGCCATCGGCGTGCGTGGCCCGCGCCCGCACCAGCTGCGGCACCAGCACGGAGTTCAGCGCACCGCCGATGAGCAGGGTGTACAGGCTGGTCGGCACGGTGTTGGCCGTGTTGTACGTGGTGGCGAGCAGCCCGGTACCGAGGGCGGCCCCTTGCAGCACCTGCCGGACCAGCCCACTGGCCCGCGAGACGACGGTCCCCCCGGCCATGAGCACAGAGGCCCGCCCGACACCACCTCCCGCCACCCGCGCTTCCCCATGCCGAGCCGCGACCTTCTCCCCCGTCACCATGCCGCAAATCTACGGTAGTCAAGAGGGGACCAGGACTCCCGTGCAGGATCGCGAAGGCTGACGCACGTCCACGTGCCCCACGTTTCCGGCGAGCTTCACTTAGGTGGTTCACATGAGCGAACTCAACAAGCGATCACACGCGTCCGAACGGTACGAGGCGATCGACATCAGCGACTTCGCGTACGCGGCGACCGGAGCCCGCGTACGAAGGCTGACCATGCCGGACGGGAACCATTGGTTCCCGGCGGTGGATGTGTGCACGGAACTCGGTTACACCACGCCACGCAAGGCTCTCCTCGATCACGTCCCGGAGGGGCATCGAGAAAGTCTCGAGCCACTGACCGGAAGTCACGGAACCACACACGGAGCGTACGAGTAGAGGGGGCGGTCGCAATCCGAAGTTGCGACCGCCTGCCTCGTTTCCGAATCTCCGAGACTACCTACCCGAGCGCCGTCACGCCCAAGTGATCAGCCTCTTCGGCTGCTCCAGGATCGCCGCCACGTCCGCCAGGACCTTCGAGCCCAGTTCGCCGTCGACCAGGCGGTGGTCGAAGCTCAGCGCCAGGGTGGTCACCTGACGCGGCTTGACCTTGCCCTTGTGGACCCACGGCTGGAGCTTGATCGCGCCGATCGCGAGGATCGCCGACTCCCCGGGGTTGAGGATCGGCGTGCCGGTGTCGACACCGAAGACGCCGACGTTGGTGATCGTCACCGTGCCGCCCTGCATCGCCGCGGGCGATGTCTTGCCCTCGCGCGCGGTCGTCACCAACTCGCCGAGTGCTTCGGCCAGTTGCGGAAGGGTCTTCTCGTGCGCGTCCTTGATGTTCGGCACGATCAGACCGCGCGGGGTGGCCGCCGCGATGCCCAGGTTGACGTAGTGCTTGCGCACGATCTCCTGGGCGGTCTCGTCCCAGGACGCGTTGACATCCGGGTTGCGCTTGATGGCGACCAGCAGGGCCTTGGCGATCAGTAGCAGCGGGTTGACCCGCAGGCCCTGCATCTCCTTGTCCTGCTTCAGCTCTTCGACCAGCTTCATCGTGCGGGTCACGTCCACCGTCACGAACTCCGTGACATGCGGTGCCGTGAACGCCGAACCGACCATCGCCGCCGCCGTCGCCTTGCGGACGCCCTTGACCGGGATACGGGTCTCGCGCACACCGTCGTACGACGCGATCGGCGTCTGCGGCACGGCGGGGGCCGCTGCGATCGGGGCCGCCGGCTCGATCGGCCCGGCCGGCTGCGGCGTGGCCGCCGCGTGGACGTCCTCACGCGTGATGATGCCGTCCGGGCCGGACGGGGTGATCGTGGCCAGGTCAACGCCGAGGTCCTTGGCGAGCTTGCGCACCGGCGGCTTCGCCAGCGGTCGGGGCTTTTCCACGGCCGTGCCGTGGCCGTGGCCGTTCAGCTCGGTCTGGATCGCCTGGGCGGCGGCCTCCGGGACTCCGGTCTCGGCGCTCTTGCGGGGGCGGCGCTTGGTGGAGGACGTCGACACGCCGTACCCGACGAGGACCGGCTGGCGGCCCTGCGGCTTCGACTCCTCCGCGACGGCGGCGGGCTCCGCCTCCGGCTGCACGGCCGGCGCCTCGGGCGCGCCGCCGCCTGCCACGTCCACGGCGATGATGGCGGTGCCCACGTCCACCGTGGTGCCCTCGGGGAAGTGCAGGGACCGGACCACGCCGTCGTAGGGGATGGGCAGTTCGACGGCCGCCTTGGCGGTCTCGACCTCGCACACCACCTGGCCGTCGGTGACCGTGTCACCCGGCTGGACATACCACTTGAGGATCTCGGCCTCGGTGAGTCCCTCGCCGACGTCCGGCATCTTGAACTCGCGTACGGACGCTTCCGTCATCGTCGTCACGACCCTCTCCTCAGAACGCCAGCGAGCGGTCGACGGCGTCGAGCACGCGGTCCAGGTCCGGCAGGTACTCCTCCTCCAGGCGGGCCGGGGGGTAGGGGGCGTGATATCCGCCCACCCGCAGCACCGGTGCCTCCAGGTGGTAGAAGCAGCGCTCGGTGATCCGGGCGGCGATCTCCGCGCCGGAACCGAAGAACACCGGCGCCTCGTGGACCACGACCAGGCGGCGGGTCTTCTCGACCGAGGCCTGGATGGTGTCGAAGTCCAGCGGCGAGACCGAGCGCAGGTCCAGGACCTCCAGGGACTTGCCCTCCTCGGCCGCCGCGTTCGCGACCTCCTGGCACAGCTTCACCATCGGGCCGTAGGCGGCCAGGGTCAGGTCGGTGCCCTCGCGGACGACCTGCGCCCTGTGCAGCGGGGCCGGGATCGCCTCGGCGTCCACGTCGGCCTTGTCCCAGTAACGCCGCTTGGGCTCGAAGTAGATCACCGGGTCGTCGCTCTGGATGGCCTGCTGCATCATCCAGTACGCGTCGGAGGCGTTCGACGGGGAGACGATCTTCAGGCCCGCCACGTGTGCGAAGAGGGCCTCGGGGGATTCCGAGTGGTGCTCGACCGCGCCGATGCCGCCGCCGTAGGGGATGCGGATGACGACCGGCATCTTGACCTTGCCCAGCGAGCGCGCGTGCATCTTCGCGAGCTGGGTGACGATCTGGTCGTAGGCCGGGAAGACGAAGCCGTCGAACTGGATCTCCACCACCGGGCGGTAGCCGCGCAGGGCCAGGCCGATCGCCGCACCGACGATGCCGGACTCCGCGAGCGGCGTGTCGATGACACGGCTCTCGCCGAAGTCCTTCTGCAGACCGTCCGTCACCCGGAACACGCCGCCGAGCTTGCCGACGTCCTCGCCCATGACCAGGACCTTGGGGTCCGTCTCCAGGGCACGGCGCAGCGATTCGTTGATGGCCTTCGCCATCGCCATCTTCTCGGCCATCTCAGCGACCCCCTTCGCTTGCGTCCGCGAACGACGCCTGGTAGGCGGCGAACTGCGCTCGCTCCTCGTCGACGAGCGCGTGCCCGTCCGCGTACACGTTCTCGAAGATGGCGAAGTGGTCCGGGTCGGGCATGGCACGGACCGCTTCGCGCACTCGTTTGCCCAACGTCTCGGACTCGGCCTCGAGTTCCGTGAAGAATCCGTCGTCCGTGTGGTTTGAGGCTTCCAGATACCGGCGAAGGCGCAGGATCGGGTCCTTGGCCTCCCAGGCGGCGCGCTCGTCGTCGGCCCGGTAGCGGGAGGGGTCGTCGGAGGTGGTGTGGGCGCCCATGCGGTAGGTGTACGCCTCGACCAGGGTCGGGCCCTCGCCGCTGCGGGCGCGCTCCAGCGCCCACCTGGTGACCGCGAGACAGGCGAGGACGTCATTGCCGTCGACGCGGACACCGGGGAAGCCGAAACCCTGCGCGCGCTGGTAGAGCGGCACCCGGGTCTGCTTCTCGGTCGGCTCGGAGATCGCCCACTGGTTGTTCTGGCAGAAGAACACCACGGGGGCGTTGTAGACCGCGGAGAAGGTGAACGACTCGGCGACGTCGCCCTGACTGCTCGCGCCGTCGCCGAAGTAGGCGATGACCGCGCTGTCCGCGCCGTCCTTGGTGATGCCCATCGCGTAGCCGGTGGCGTGCAGCGTCTGGGAGCCGATGACGATCGTGTACAGGTGGAAGTTGTTGCCGTTCGGGTCCCAGCCGCCGTTGTTCACGCCGCGGAACATGCCGAGCAGATTGGTGGGGTCGACCCCGCGGCACCAGGCGACGCCGTGCTCACGGTAGGTCGGGAAGACGTAGTCGTCGTCGCGCAGAGCCCGACCGGAGCCGATCTGGGCGGCCTCCTGGCCCAGCAGGGAGGCCCACAGGCCCAGCTCGCCCTGGCGCTGCAGGGCGGTGGCCTCGGCGTCGAAGCGACGAGTGAGCACCATGTCGCGGTACAGGCCGCGCAGATCGTCGGGGGTGATACCGGCGACGTACGCGTCGTACTCCGCGTTCTTGACCCGCTTGCCCTCGGGCGTCAGCAGCTGTACGAGCTCCGGCTCGGTGCTCTTCTTCGCCGCGGCGCGGGTGGTGCGCTTGGTACCGGTGGCTCCGGACGCGCTCCCGGACGTGCCGGACTTCGCCCCGGTGGTGCCGGTCTTGCTGCCGGTGGTGCCGGCCTTGCCTGCGGCGCTGCGTCGCGGCTTGCGCGCGGCACTGCTGTCCACGGTCACGTGTGCTCCTCCGTCGTTCCGGCCCCCGGGGTTGCCGGTAGGCCAGTGCGGCTCACCTGTTTCGACCACCGGGCACGGGGTGGGTGCCACTCGGCCGGGAACAGGCGTGACAGGTGCCCCGGCGAGCGCCCTGCAACCATCACGTTACCCAGTGCTCCACATTTCTGTGAAACCCCACCTGACCTGCGATTTTGCTTGGATTTCCAAGTAAATCGAGAAGGTACGGAAGCGTGCTGGTCACAGCCTCGCGAAAGGCCGGAGCAACCGCACGTTATCCCGCTGACCCAGCTCACGGGAAGAGTTTGTGTGTGAGACTGACTCCGTGCACGAAGGCGGAAAAATCAGGGTATTTCTCCTCGACGACCATGAGGTGGTCCGCCGCGGAGTCCACGAGATGCTCTCCGTCGAGCCGGACATCGAGGTGGTCGGCGAGGCCGGCACGGCGGCCGACGCGCTGGTGCGCATTCCGGCCACCCGGCCCGACGTGGCGGTGCTGGACGTACGGCTGCCGGACGGCAGCGGGGTCGAGGTGTGCCGGGAGGTCCGCTCCAGGGACGAGACGGTGCGCTGCCTGATGCTGACCTCGTTCGCGGACGACGAGGCGCTGTTCGACGCGATCATGGCAGGCGCCTCGGGGTACGTCCTGAAGGCGATCCGCGGCAATGAACTGCTGCAGGCGGTACGGGACGTGGCCGGCGGAAAGTCCCTGCTGGACCCGGTCGCCACCGCGCGCGTGCTGGAGCGGCTGCGCGACGGCGGCACCGCGCGTACGGACGACAAGCTCGCGCAACTCACCGAGCAGGAGCGGAAAATCCTCGAACTGATCGGGGAGGGACTCACCAACCGGCAGATCGGCGAGCGTTTGCATCTCGCCGAGAAAACGATCAAGAATTACGTCTCAAGTCTGCTTTCCAAGCTCGGCATGCAGCGCCGTTCGCAGGCCGCCGCTTATGTCGCCCGTATGCAAGCGGAAAAGAGCGGCGGCGGCCGCGGTATCGGAAATCTTTGATAAAGCCTGGCGCGTGCGGCGTACCCTGTGACCAAAAGCGATCGTCGGCGACTGCCTGTGATAAGCCCCAGCTCACAGCCGCTTTTCGTGCCTTAACATCTGCGGCGTGCCGCGCTCATGTGTACCACCGCTCGCTTCCCACGCGCCCCCTCTGGGCGTCCTGCTCCGCCTGTACGCCGCGGGCAGCGCCCTCACATGCGAGCCGGTCGACCAGGGTCTGCTGAACCGCGGCTACCGGCTGTGCACCACCCGCGGCCGCTATTTCCTCAAGCACCACTTCGACCCCGACACCGCCGACCCGGCCGCCATCGAGCGCCGGCACCGCGCCACCCAGCGCCTGGCCGACCTCGGCGTCCCGGTCTCCGTACCGCTCGCGCACCGCGAGGGCCGTACGGTCGCCGTCGTCGGCGGCCACGCCTACGCCCTGCACCCCTGGATCGACGGCAGGCACCGTCACGGCGGCCAGCTGACCCGTGGGGAGAGCGCACGCCTGGGGGCGCTCCTGGGCGCCGTGCACGCCTGTCTGGAGCGCGTCATGCCACCCAAGGGGCGCACGCGCCCGGCCACGAGCCCCCACCCGGTGGAGAGCGCCGACCCCGCCGACACCTTCGCCCTCATCGACGATCTGCTCGCCCAGGTGCGCCGGCACCGCCCCGCCGACGCCTTCGACGAACTGGCCCGCCACCGGCTGCTGGAACGCCGCGCGCTCCTGGAGCAGCACGAGGACCGGCGCCCGCCGCCCGGCGGCTCGGTGGGCTGGGTGCACGGCGACTTCCACCCGTTCAACGTGCTCTACAAGGACGACACCCCGGCGGCCATCGTCGACTGGGACCGGCTCGGCGTACAGCCGCGCGCCGAGGAGGCCGTACGCGCCGCCGCGATCTTCTTCGTGCGCCCCGTGGGCGCCCTGGACCTGCCGAAAGTGCGCGCCTACGCGCGCGCGTACCGGCGCGCTGCCGATGCCGCGCCCTCCGAGCTGGCGGCGGCCGTGCACCGGGTCTGGTGGGAGCGCCTGAACGACTTCTGGATGCTGCGCTGGCACTACGAGCGCGGTGACACGCGCGCGGACTGCCAGTTCCCGGCCGCGTCGGCGCTCGCGGTGTGGTGGACACGCGAGTACGACGCGGTGTGCGACGCGTTCGTGCAGTGAGCGCGGACGGGCCGGCGGAGGCGAGCGCCGACGGGCCGGCTCACGGGGAGGCGGCCGTCGCCGGTGTCGTGGGTGTCCTTCAACCGGTGGGGTCGCCCGCGCCGCCGCCGTCCGCCGTGGTGCCGGCGACGGTGCCGCCGTTCGTCGCGCCGCTGTCCGTGGTGCCGCCGTTCGTCGCGCTGCCGTCCGTGGTGCCGCCGTCCGTGGTGCCGCCGTCCGTGGTGCCGCCGTCCGTGCCGCCGGTCGTCGGGTCCGTGGACTGCGACGGCGAGGTCTGCGGGTCCGACGGCTGGTCGGTCGGGCCCGAGGACTGCGACTGCGACGTCTGCGGGTCCGACGGCGTGTAGCCGGACCCTCCCGAGTTCGAGTCGGAGCCGTTGTCGGTGGCCGGGTCGGAGGGCTGGTCGGTGGTGTCGTCCGACGGGGTGGGGGTGCCCGTGTCGTCCTTCGTGGACTTCGAGTGCGTCGCCGGCGGCTTGGTGTCGGGGCCCGTGCCGGTGCCGGCGCCCGTGCCCTTGAGGGCCAGCGCGACGCCCGCCGCGATCGCGATGACCGCGAGGACGGCGAGGATCCACAGCTTGCCGCGGCCGCTGCCCTTGTTGCCGTGCCCCTCGAAGCCTCCGTCGTCGCCGTTGCCGTAGCCGGAGGGCAGGATCGGCTGCGGGATCTGCGCGGTGCCGGCGCCGTACGCGCCCGGGTGCTGCATCGCGGTCGTCCCCGCGAAGCCGCCAGCCGGGGTGTGCCGGCCGTCGTGCGCCTCCACCGGGCCGGTGTTCCAGGTGCCGGTGTGGCCGCCCTGGTCGTACAGCATCTGCAGGCCGTACTGGACCATGCCGCGCATCTCCTCGGCCGTCTGGAACCGGTCGTCCGGTTCCTTGGCGAGCGAACGCATGACCAGGCCGTCCAGCTCCGGCGGGCAGCCGTCGGAGAACTCGGAGGGCGGGGTCGGGATGTCCTGGACGTGCTGGTAGACCACCGACAGCGGGGTCTCGCCGGTGAACGGGGGCCGCAGCGCGAGCAGTTCGAACAGCAGGCAGCCGGTCGCGTACAGGTCGGAGCGGTGGTCCACGGCCTTGCCGAGCGCCTGCTCCGGGGAGAGGTACTGGGGCGTGCCCATGACCATGCCGGTCTGCGTCATCGTCGACTGTGCGCCGTGCAGCGCACGCGCGATGCCGAAGTCCATGACCTTGACGGCGCCACTGTTGGTGATGATCACGTTGGCGGGCTTGATGTCGCGGTGCACGATGCCGTGCTGGTGCGAGTAGGCGAGCGCCTCCAGCACCCCGGAGACGATGATCAGGGCCTGCTCGGGCCCCGGCGCCTCGGCGTTCAGCAGCAGATCGCGGATGGTGCGGCCCTCGACCAGCTCCATCACGATGTACGGCACGGACTGGCCGCCGACGAAGTCCTCGCCGGAGTCGTACACGGCGACGATCGCGTGGTGGTTGAGGCCGGCGACGGACTGTGCCTCACGCGTGAAGCGCGCCTTGGAGACCGGGTCCTCGGCCAGGTCGGCACGGAGCAGCTTCACGGCGACGGTACGGCCCAGACGGACGTCCTCGGCCGCGAACACCTCGGCCATGCCGCCCCGGCCCAGCCGGTGGGTCAGCCGGTACCGGCCGTCGCCGACAAGCCCTCCGTTGCCCCACAACTCCGGCGCGTCCGACATACCGCCGCCACTCGCCTCGGGGTCGGACGGGCCCTGGGCGCGCTGCGTCTGTGCCATCAGTCCTCGCCGTCGTTTCTGCCCGCGGTGCGCGCGGTGTTGTCACGGTCTCCGTCGGCCACGCTACAGCCTTAGCGCGAGCCACCGGTTCGGAACCGGAACCGGGACCGGCCGAAGCCAGACCGGCCATAAAACCTCTAGCACGCGCTGTCGTGCAAATTCTGTGTACCGGTGGTAGGGCCCCTGTAACGCTTGCGCGACGCTTCTTGCGCGTACGGTCACGGAACGGGCACCGAGCTTGACGTGTCACTGCCCTGGGGCAGACTTGGCCGGGAATGACACATTCGATCAAGGCCCGTGCGATGAGCGAAGCCGCCGGACGGCCAGTGGGGGACGCGGAGAGATGAGCCAGGACGGCGCACACGGCCGGTACTCGGGGCAGTCGCTGGCCGGCGGCCGCTACCAGCTGCGGGACCTGCTCGGTGAGGGCGGCATGGCCTCGGTGCACCTGGCGTACGACGCCGTGCTCGACCGCCAGGTCGCGATCAAGACGCTGCACACGGAGCTCGGCCGGGAGCAGGCCTTCCGCGAGCGCTTTCGCCGCGAGGCCCAGGCCGTGGCCAAGCTCACGCACACCAACATCGTCTCGGTGTTCGACACCGGCGAGGACGATCTCGGTGGCATGACGACGCCGTACATCGTCATGGAGTACGTCGAGGGCCGCCCGCTCGGCTCCGTCCTCGACCAGGACATCCGGCAGCACGGCGCGATGCCCGCCGACAAGGCGCTGAAGGTCACGGCCGACGTGCTGGCCGCGCTGGAGATCAGCCATGAGATGGGGCTGGTCCACCGCGACATCAAGCCGGGCAACGTAATGGTGACCAAGCGCAACGTCATCAAGGTCATGGACTTCGGCATCGCCCGTGCCATGCAGTCCGGCGTGACGTCGATGACACAGACCGGCATGGTCGTCGGCACCCCCCAGTACCTCTCCCCCGAGCAGGCCCTCGGCCGGGGCGTGGACGCCCGCTCCGACCTGTACTCGGTCGGCATCATGCTGTTCCAGCTGGTCACCGGGCGGCTGCCGTTCGACGCGGACTCGCCGCTCGCGATCGCGTACGCGCATGTGCAGGAGGAGCCGGTGGCTCCTTCGTCGATCAACCGCTCCCTGCCGCCCGCGGTGGACGCGCTGGTGGCCCGCGCGCTGAAGAAGAACCCGAACGAGCGCTTCCCGACGGCCGAGGCCATGCGGGACGAGTGCCTGCGCGTCGCCGCCTCCTTCCAGGCGGCCGCGCCGAGCATCGTGGCGGGCGCCGGTCCGTCGCAGAGCGGCTCGGGCGTCGGCTCCGCCGTGTTCCCGCCGGTCGACCGGACCACGCCGGCGGCCCAGGGCCAGGTCCAGACGCCGTACCAGCCGGGCCCGTACGGCACGCCGCAGACACCCGCCCCGGCCTACGGCTACCCGCAGCAGGGCGGCTTCCAGACGCCGCCTCCGGCGGGCTACGGCCCGCAGGGCGCGCAGAGCCCGACGGCGTACTCGGCCGCGCCGCAGCCGGCCACCCAGCCCGCCGCCCAGCCGGCCACGCCGGCCTCTGGCGGCGGCAAGAGCAACAAGCCGGTGATCATCGGCTCGGTCGTGGTGTCGCTCGTCGCGGTCGTCGCCCTGGTCGTCGCCTTGACGATGAGCGGTGGCAGCAGTGACGACAAGGGCGGTGGCGGCGCGAGCGCGTCGGCGTCGGCGTCCTCGAACCCGGTGGGCTACCGCGGACCGGACCGGACCCGGGTCATCGACAAGGCCAAGTGCACGGATCCGACGGAGACCTGGAACGACTCCAGCAAGGTGGACCTGCCCGACTTCCGGTACAAGGACCTCAACTCCGTGAAGGCGTGCTTCCAGGCCGCGGGCTGGGAATACAAGATCATCACGCAGGACGACAACACCTGGGGCAAGGACACCGTCCTGGACCAGTTCCCGGCCGAGGGCACGGGCATCGACAAGAAGAACCCGGGCACGATCCAGCTGACGGTCTCGACCGGCAAGCCTGCCTGACACCGGCCGCCCGCAGACGGCAAAGGAGCCCGGCACGATGTCCGTGCCGGGCTCCGCTTGTCACAGATACGGGTCGGTGAAGGCCCTCACAGATACGGGTCGGTGAAGGCAGGGTCTGTCAGAGATACGGCCCGCCCGAGCGGCCCCCGGCGCGGGGGTCGTCGCCCTCGTGGCCACCCACTCCCGGCGGGAGCGCGCGGCGCATCTGCTCCAACTGGGCCCGCGCGGCCATCTGCTGGGCGAACAGCGTGGTCTGGATCCCGTGGAAGAGGCCTTCCAGCCAGCCCACCAACTGCGCCTGCGCGATCCGCAGTTCCGCATCGCTCGGCGTGGCGTCGTCGGTGAACGGCAGGGAGAGCCGTTCCAGTTCCTCGACCAGCTCCGGCGCGAGGCCGTCCTCCAGCTCCTTGACCGAGCTGGCGTGGATCTCCTTCAGCCGCACCCGGCTCGCCTCGTCCAGCGGAGCCACGCGCACCTCCTCCAGGAGCTGCTTGATCATGCTGCCGATCCGCATGACCTTGGCCGGCTGTTCCACCTGCTCCGTCACCGGGATCTCGCGGGACTCGTCGTCCCCGTTGCCGCCGCCGAGTGCCATCCCGTCCTGGCCCACGACGAGGATCTGGGGGTTCTCTGGCGACCGTTCGTTCCTCGGCATCTCCATGCCGCCATTCTCTCGCACCCGTACACCTCATCACCGTGGTGCCCCCTCTTGGGGCTGATCCACCGTTTAGACCCGACGGCGCATTCTGAAATGCCCTGTTCGCTCGTGAATGTGAGGCTTATTTCCGTCGGTCATCCATCGATCACGACATCCGGGCTGCGAGAGGTCACCGACGTGACTCCATGGCTGCACATCACACACCGCTGCACACGGCTGCTGTTCGTCCTCGTGGCGGCCCTGTCCCCGTACGGCACCGTCACTACGTACGCCACGCCCGCGTACGCCGCCGAGCCCGGCCCCGAAAGCTCCGCCGCCCCGGTACACCCGCGGCGCCCCACCTCGCCGGACGCGGGCCGTCCGGCCTCTCCCCGCCATGCGCCGGGCCTTCCCGGCCGCCCGGATCCTCCCGGCTCCCCGGACGGTCCCGGCCCGGATCCCGCGGATCCCGCCGACCACGATCCCGGCGCCTCCACCGGTCAGGGGCACGACCCCTCGGACCACTCCTCGCGCCCGCCCATGCCCACCGACTCCGCCTCCGCCTCGTACCGCCCCGGGCGCACCGTCGAGCCGAGCCGCGCGGGCAGCCGGGCCGGTGAGGGGCGGATGCGGCCGGGCCGGCCGGACGGGCCCCCGGCCGAGATCGAGGGCGACGACGATCCCGTGACCACCCGGGCACCCTCCTCCGGACGGCCGGAGGAGCCGGAGACCGCGAACCTCCCGGCCGCGACACCGGTGCCTTCGAACACCTCCGGCCATGCCGTTCCCGATCAGCCCCGCACCGAGAACGGCGCCCGGCAGGGCAGGACCGCCACCCAGCCGGTCCTGCAGATCCTCCCGCTGGGCACCGGCCTGGTCCTCATCGGCCTCGGCCTGGCCCTGGCCTTCCTGGGCCTGAGGCTCCGCAGGAGCTGACGACCGGCTCCGGCGGGCGGCTCACGACGTCACCAGCAGCACCTTCCCGACATGGCCGCTCGCCTCCACCACCCGGTGTCCCTCGGCCGCCTCCGGCATCGGCAGCTCACGGTCCACGACCGGCCGCACATGGCCCGCGGCCAGCAACGGCCACACATGCTCACGCACCGCGGCCACGATGGTCGCCTTCTCGCTCAGCGGCCGCGCCCGCAGGGAGGCCGCACTGACCGCGGCCCGCTTGCCGAGCAACGTGCCGATGTCCAGCTCGCCCTTGATCCCGCCCTGCATACCGATGATCGCGAGACGACCGCTGACAGCGAGCGCCTGCACATTGCGGTCCAGGTACTTCGCACCCATGTTGTCGAGGATCACATCGGCCCCCGCACCCCCGGTGGCCTGCTTGATCTCGGCGACGAAGTCCTGCTCGCGGTAGTTGATGAGGATGTCCGCGCCCAGCTCGGCGCACCGCTCCAGCTTCTCCTTCGTACCGGCCGTCACCGCGACCTTGGCGCCGACGGCCTTGGCGAGCTGGATCGCCATGGTGCCGATGCCGCTGGACCCCCCGTGCACGAGCAGCGTCTCACCGGGCCTCAGATGGGAGATCATGAACACGTTGGACCAGACCGTGCACACCACCTCGGGCAGCGCGGCGGCCTGTGTGAGGCCGACGCCCTCGGGCACGGGCAGCAGCTGCCCGGCCGGTACGACGACCTTCTCGGCGTAGCCGCCACCGGCGAGCAGCGCGCACACCTCGTCGCCCACGGCCCAGCCGGACACTCCGGGACCGAGCTCGGCGATCCTGCCGGAGCACTCCAGGCCGGGGAAGGGGGACGCTCCGGCCGGCGGATTGTAGAAGCCCTGCCGCTGCAGGATGTCGGCACGGTTGACGGCGCTGGCCACCACCTCGACCAGCACCTCGCCCTCGCCGGGCACCGGGTCGGGGACCTCCGCCCACACCAGCGCCTCGGGACCGCCAGGTTCGGGAATCGTGATCGCATGCATGCCCGCGACGCTACTCCCCACAGGTGGCGCCGTCGGGGCAGACCCGCTCGCTCCCGGCTGTCCGGGACGCCGCGTCAGTCGCGGGGCAGCGGCCGGCTGTCCCGGGTGACCTGGTTGCCGGGGGACGCGCGGACGATCGTGATGAGCCGGTCGGTCAACTGGAGCGCGCCGACGGCCGGATCGTCGTAGCCGAGCACCCGATGCCCTCGTACGACGCTCACCACCAGGTCGTCGGTGTCGCGCGTCCGCTTGCCCACCTCGCCGCGGGCCACGGGGCGTTCGACAAGGTCCAGCCCGCTGCCCTGCTGGATCAGGTCCTCCATGACCATGCCGGCGGCGGGGCTGAGCACGGAGAGGCCGAGCAGCCGGCCGGCGGCGCTGGCACTGGTGATGACGGCGTCGGCCCCGGACTGCTGGAGCAGCGGCGCGTTCTCCTCCTCGCGCACGGCGGCGACGATCTTCGCGCTCCGGTTGAGCTGTCGCGCCGTCAGCGTGACGAGGACGGCGGTGTCGTCGCGCTGCGGGGCCACGATGATCTGCCGGGCCTTGTGCAGTTCGGCCCGCTTGAGCACATCGCTGCGGGTGGCGTCGCCTATGACCCCGGCGTAGCCCTCGGCGGTCGCCGCGTCGACGGCCTTCGCGCTCGGGTCCACCACGACCACCTGCTCCTTCTTCAGCCCTGTCGCGCAGACGGTCTGGATCGCCGACCGCCCCTTGGTGCCGAAGCCGATCACGACGGTGTGGTCGCGCAAGGTGGACCTCCAGCGCTTTCGCGGAAGTACCCTAAGGCCATGGACAACGACCTTGTACAGCGCGCACGTTGGGGAGACTTAGCAGGGCAGAACTGGGCCGGACTGGTCCGGCTGTCCTTCGAGGTGGACGAGGGCCCCGGTACCGGTGAGAGCGACGCTACCGGCACCACGGAGGCCAAGGCCGCGTTCCGGCCGATGACCGGGCGGGACATCCGGAGCCGGGACGAGCAGGAGAAGGACAACCGGTCCTTTGTCGAGTCGCGCGGGGGACGGTACGTCTTCACGTACGAGGAGCCCGACACGAGTGCGTGGAAGCGCAAGCGCGTCCGTCTACCCAACGGTGAGATCGGGTACCGGGTGATCCGACCCGTCTTCGAAGGTGCGCTTGAAGATCTGAAGCGAGGCACCGCGCCGAACGGCGAGCGGCTGGACGGTTTGATCGTCTACGACATCGACCGCCTCACGCGCGACAACCGGCACCTTGAAGACGCGATCGAGGTCGTGGAGAACTTCAAGCGCCCCATCATCGATATCACGGGCACTTTGGATCTCCTCACCGACAACGGACGCACGGTCGCGCGCATCGTCACCGCTACCGCCAACAAGCAGTCCGCCGACACGGCCCGCCGGGTGACACGCAAGCATCGCGCGCTGCAACAGGCCGGGATTCCGACCGGCGGGGTCAGGCCCTTCGGCTGGAAGGAGGACAAGCGCACTCTGAACCCAGAAGAGGCCGAGTGGCTACGGAAGATCGTCCATTGGCTACTCGAAGGAAAGCCGATCTCCGCCATCATCAGGAAGCTGAACGATGCAGGAGTGACCACGTCGACTGGCCGGAAGTGGTCGCATCCTGGGCTCAAGGCAGTAGTGAGGAATCCCCGCCTGTGCGGCTACCGCTCCCGCCAGGTCATCGACATCGACCCGGTGACGGGCACAGAGAACAAACGGGTTGAGATCGTCTTGGACGCGGAGGGCAAGCCCGTCATCGGGCAGTGGGAATCCGTTGTCTCCGTTGAGGAATGGGAGGCCGTCACGGAGATGCTCGGGCCGAACCCCGAGCCGGGATTGGGCCACAACACACGGAAGTACCTCTTGCGTGGCACCCTGCGCTGCGACCGTGACGGGTGCGGCGCACCGCTTCGGGTCCGGAAGGCCGAGAAGAGTCGCAACAAGCCGGAGGGTTACTTCTACTACACGTGCCCCAGCAGCGGCAGCGTTCCGTCAGGGTGCGGCGGAACGAAGATCGGCGGCCCCGAGACGGACAAGGCCGTCTCCATGATGGTGATCGCGAAGCACCAGGAGGAGACGGCCAAGCGGCAGGCCGAGCCAGAGCCCATGACGTGGGACAAGGAAGAGGAGCTGACGCGGGTCAACGAGGACATCGGGGATCTGAAGCAGGCTCGTAAGGCCCGGATCATCACCGCCGAGACGTACTTCACGCAGCTTGCGGAACTCGAAGCCGAGAAGCGTCGTCTCAGGAACGAGCGAAACCGCATCCTGCGCAGCAAGCACACAGCGGAGAGAGCGCCCGTCGATCTGGCGAAGACCTGGAACGACTTGTTGCTCAGCGAGCAGCGCGCCTACGTCGAGGACTTGTTGCTTGCCGTACTGGTCGCACCCGCAGTCGGACGCGGGAGGCCCGTACGCGAGCGTCTGACTCCGATGTGGAGGCCGAAGGGGGAGCAGGCGGAAGCGTCGTCGCAGGACGGTTCCGAGTAGCGTCCGAGTCAGGACGAGCAGGACGTGAGGCGACGGGCAGGCCGAGGATCGTGTTCGCCCGTCGCCAGTCGTTGTCCGACCACGCGGGCGCTTTGCGCGCTTGCTCCCGAGCCCAGGCCCAGTCGTCGTCCCCTTCCAGAGGGAGTCTCAAGCGGACCTCCCCTCACGGCTGGCCCATTCATCTGCGGCGGTCTCTCGGTTCTGTGCAAGGTCGTCTGCGATGCCGGCGGCGATGAGGGCAGCGCCGGGGGTGTGGCCGGCCCCGACGTAGCGCCAGTACCGTTCCGTGACCGCGTCCGGAAGGTCGACACGGCCCATGTGGTGGGCGCGTTCGGCGCGGAGCGCGGCGTAGGTGGTGGAGTAGGCGCGGGACTTGGTGAGGATGTGGCCTCGGTATCCGAGTGTGTGAGCCCAGGCCCGCAGGCGGAGAGGCTCGTACTCAGGCAGGTCGCCGAGACGCCAGCAGGCTTGGATGAGGGTGCGGACGTGTGCGCTGACGGGTGCCGACTCGATGTCCGCCCAGGTGGTGAGCGGGTGGTCGAGGCCGGCGCCTGTCTCGCTTGCGCCCTTGGTGACGTACTTGGCGACGTACGCGGCGACCGCGTCATCGTCGGGTCCGTCGCCGTCGACGCGCAGAGGTCTTGCGTCGACCTGAGCACCCCAGCGCAAGGCCAGCTCCCCCACGGCCGGGCTGTAGGGCGTGTGGACCAGGACGCGCCGGGCGGAGGCGCGCACCGCGTCGATGAGCAGTTCCGCGGTGCCCCAGGCCGGGGGGTTGCTGTCGGGTCCGTTCGGGCCGTCGAGGCGGACGACGGCGTGCACGTGGACGGCCGCGCGTTTCTGGTACTCGGCGACGCGGGCGAAGGACAGCCGGGCGTGCTGGGCGAAGCGGGACTGTACGAGGCCGACGGAGGAGGCCAGGCGTCGCCGGACGTCGATGACGAAGCGGTCCCAGAGCTTGGAGGCGTGTGCGTGCCAGAGGACGTGGGCGGTGTAGTCGTAGCAGTCGAGGCAGAGCGGTTGGCCGACGGCCGGAGCGTCCGGGGGATGGATGGCGCCGCAGCCAAGGGGGCGTCCGTGTTCGCAGGTGCCGCCATCGCGGCGGGGACGGCACGTTTCCCCGGACCGGTGGACGGGGCCGAAGGACGGGGCGGTCAGGGTGACGAAGAGCCGGGGACGGTGGCGGACCGTGTCGGGGACGTTCTTGCCACCGAGGAGGCCGGCGCGGACGAGGTGGTAGGTGTCTCCGGCATGGAGGCGGGAACAGGCCGGGCAGATGGTGGCGCGGCGGTTGCGGCAGCGGACGAGGAGGCGTTCGCCGGGTTCGCTGCGGGTGTCGTAGTGGTGGAGGATCTCGCCGGTTGAGCCGTCCACTGTGGTGGCGGAGCCGGAGAGGTGGATGGGGTGGGAGCAGCCGCCGGTTGCAGTGATCTGCTCCAGCAGGCGCGGAAACTTGGGGTCTTGGGCGAGGCGGATGGCGTCGCGGTCGGATTCGGGGATCTGACGCAGGCGCGCCGCGCGGTCGAGAACGGCGCGCCGGTC
This sequence comes from Streptomyces alanosinicus, assembly GCF_014650595.1. Taxonomy (GTDB): domain Bacteria; phylum Actinomycetota; class Actinomycetes; order Streptomycetales; family Streptomycetaceae; genus Streptomyces; species Streptomyces alanosinicus. The sequence continues at coordinate 336,784 of NZ_BMVG01000006.1, read as the reverse complement.
AGCCGGGGTGAACTCCGGGGTGATGGTGGTGACCTTCCGGGGTGGGCCGCCGAAGCGGCACGGTTGGTGGTGGGTGGTGCGCCGTGGGTCATGGGGATCACCTCCGTGTGGGGGGTGGTGGGTTGGTGGTCAGCGGATGGTTCCGGTGCCCCGGCAGATGCGACAGCGGCGCATCCGTCCGGTCCAGGTCTTGCGGGCTCCGTCGCCCTTGCAGTGGGGGCACCTGACGCGAGGCATGGGCATGCTCGGTGTGTCCTTCCGGATCAGAAGTGGTGGAAGCCGCTGAGGAACCAGGTCAGGAAGCCGTTGACCGTCAGGGCCACAGGGGTCTCGCCCAGGTACATGCCGAACAGGGCGATGCAGGCCGCTTCCCAGATCCGCACGTCACGAGCGCGGACGAGGAGGACGGTGATGATCCCGAAGACCACGACGAGCGAGACGGCCGTACCGGTGCTGATCACTTGGCGTCCCCTTCCAGACCGGCGAGAGCGCGGCCTATGGCAGGCAGCTCCGGGGTCGTTGCGGCGTACTTCCGGGATGTCGTCACGGCTTCGTCGGTCGGGGTGAGGTGGGAGCGGGCGCGGCTCCAGCCGCCGTCGGGGCCGGTGCAGACGGCCACGCCGCGTTCCTCCGCCGTGATCGACTGGGCGACAGCGACCGCGTCCTTGTTGAGGTCGCCGAGGGTCATCTCGGCGGTGCCGGGGTCGTTGACGCGGTGGCAGATGCGGCCGCCGAGCTGGGCGCGCAGGGCGGTGACGCCGGGGCCGAGGTCGGAGCCGACCCGCTGTCCGGCGACGACCAGGTGCAGGCCGAGCGCCGCGCCGAGCTGTCCGATACGCAGCAGGAGCGTGGAGCACTGCTCCGCCTCTGCCTTGCTCTCGCGGGTGCCGTCCGATAGGTACAGTTCCGCGATCTCGTCCACGATCACGACGACCGGCACCGGCCGCGCCTTGTCCGACAGCTCCCAGATCGAGCGCACCCCGGCCGCCCGGCAAGCGCTCATCCGGTCCTGCATGTCGACCACCAGCGCGGAGAGCACGGCGACCGCTTCACGCCTGCACGTCGCGAGCGCGCTCAACCGCCGGGCGAACAGGCCCAGTTCCATGCCGCCCTTGCAGTCGATGCCGACCAGGGCGACCGGCTGAGAGGCGAGCTGAGTGATCAACCTGGCCAGCAGCGTGGACTTGCCCGAGCGGGTGGCACCGACGATGAGCCAGTGGGGCACAAGCCGCAGGTTCATCACCCAGGCGCCGCCGCTCTCCAGGACCCCGATGAGCGCGGATAGCAACTCGGCGGGGGCCGAGGCTAAGCCGGGCCGCTGGAGCGGATCCGTGGCCGTCGCGGTGAGCAGCACGATCCCGCGTTCCGGCGAGGTGACGCGGACCGCGTGGACCTTCCAGGCGTGCATCAGCGCATCCGCCGCCTTCAGGAAGGTGGCCGGGGTCTGGCCCGCGTGCAGCCGCACGACCATGGTCAGGCCCGTACGGGTGGCGCGCGGGAAGGAGATCCGGGGGGCCACCGGCCGCAGCGGGTCACCCTTGACGACCAGGTCGCCGAGGAGCCCGCGCGGCGGGCGCTTGGCCACGGCCAGGTCGTTGAGCTGGGCGACCTTGCCCCAGGTGAACACCACCCGGCATGCGGTTGCCGGGTAGCCGACCAGATACCAGTGCCAGGCCGGGCGGTGCCGGCGGACCAGGTCACCGACGACGAACACCCACGTCAGTACCGCGAGGCCGAGGGTGAGCAGGACGGGGCCCATCAGGCATCACCGCCCTTGGCGTGCGCGGGACTGCCGGTGACGGGGGTGATCGCGTCGGCGCGGAAGCTGACGCCGTGCCGGTCGCCCATCGACCAGGTGAACGCCGTCAGGCCGGTGACCTTGACGATCTGTCCTTCCTCGATGCCCTTCGGCTGGCCGCTCACGGCGATCTCGATGACGGAGATCCGCCGTCGGTCCTGCCGCACGGTGACGGCCACGGTCCAGACCGGGTTGCCCTCCCGGTCCCTCTTCACCTCCTGCGTCTCGGTGTTGCTGAGCTTTGCTTCCGGCGCGATGGCGCACCGCAGTACGCCCAGTCGCGTCGTGTCCACGGGAATGGACTGCATTTCTTTGGCCTCCCTGGCCAGTCAGGACGCCAGATCATCTAATTCTGACGTCACTTGTCCTTATGAGTTACGACTATGGGGCTCTGTACGGCGACAGCGCAAGTACTTATGCTGACGAGTGATGTCGCGCGTGCGACGTGCCTACGACCACAACCCGGAGATACCGAGATGTCGGAAATCCAGCGCCCCGGAGCCCTCTACCAACAGGTGGCAGCCGCGATCCGAGAAGCGATCCTGTCGGGCGAGTTCGCGCCCGACTCCCTGTTGCCGTCCGAAGCCCAGCTCATGGCCCGGTACGGCGTTTCGCGGCCGACGGTCCGCAACGCCATCGCGGCTCTGCGCGCGGAAGGACTCATCGATGTCCGCCACGGCAAGGGCAGCTTCGTACGCGCCAGCGGACAGCCCGTCCTCACCATCGAGCGCCGCATCAGCCGCACCGCCGAGGGCAAGTTCGCCATGCCCAACGGCGACATCTGGCAAGAGGCCGAGCAGCCGAGCACGTACCGCACCCGCACCACGAAAGACACCGGCCGACTGCTCCAACTCGGCGAGGAAGAAGCGCTGTTCGGCTGTGACCGGCTGCTCATCGACCCCAGCACCGGGACGCGCGCCATGCACCGGACGCTGATCCCGTTCGAGGTCGCAGAGACCGTCCCGCTGCTCGGCAAGGAGCCGTGCAAGCCTCCGGCCGCCATCTACTGGGTACTCACCCAGGCCGGGCACACGCTCACCTGGACCGAGACCGTACGCGCGCGCATGCCCCTGCCCGACGAACGCACCACGCTCCAGCTCCCGGACGCGACCCCGATCCTGCACGTTGCCCGCATCGCGCACGATGCCGACGACCGCCCGCTGTTCCTCGAACAACTCCGCTTCGGCGCCGACCGGGCCGAACTCGCCTACCGGATCACCGCCGACAAGCAGCCCGCGCGACACACCCGCGCCTGAGCACCGACGAGAATCGGTCGAAACAGCCTTCACTTCCTCAAGGGCGCGCCTGCGGCGCGCCGGGGCGCCCGGCCGCCCCGGCCGGGCGTGCGGCGTGGACGCCGGTCCCGTCCGGTCGGCCGACGCCCCCGCCCGCAGCACGCCTAACAAAGCGGGGCGCCGGCCGACCACCGGTGCCGAGTCTCGGGCGGTCCCGGCCTCGACGTCCAAGAACACGGAAGCGTGGTTGCTGCCGGTGGGTGGCTGAGCGAGACATACGCGCGCCAGCCCGTTCGTCACACGGCATCTTCGTGGCTGACTTTCCGTGGCTGAGGCATCAAGCACGGCAGGAGTTGAGCCAAGCAGACGAGCGCCAGCCAGCCGCCGCGTGTCGCGGGCCAGGGCGCCGGGGAGAGCCGCCCCCGCAAACCCTTCACCAGTACGTGGGCACCTCACGCTGCACCACCGTCGCCGTCTGCAAACTGCTGTAGAAGCCCGGCGAGTCGGATCACGGCAGTGGGGTGACCCACCAGCCGCACCACTCCCCGACCGTCGTCGTCCGTCGCTGCGACGGCCCGCAACTCGGACGGCTCGAAGCCCGATCCGAGGAACGCAAGGTTTGCTTCGTCGGCAGCCTCACGGGCCTCACGCCAGCCCGTCATGTAGTCGACGCCGCGCACCCACAGACCGAAGTCCGTACCCGTCACGTCCGAGCCGTCCATGGGCCACTCAGCCCCCGCGCCAGTCACGTTGCCACTCCCGCCTTGTAACGGTTCATCAACTCTCTTGGCACCAAGGCGAATGCACAGCACAACGACCCCGGTACCATCAGGCACCGGGGATCGTCGTGTCCCCTCCCGGACCACCCCGGTTGCTGCCAGGCGCGGGGTGGTCCGGTCTCGGAATGGGGTTGTGAAGCGTGGCTCTCGGGGCCGCCGAGTGGGGAACCCGGCGGACCGTCCCCCAAGAGCCACGCTCCGATCGCCAGAGGGATCATCCCCCGGCCCGGTCTGCCACCCGCTCCTGAGGGAGCAACGCGGAGGCGGCAGACCGGAGATCATCAGGGCTGACTGCTGACGTCCCCTCCGTCGAGATCGAAGCGGCACCAGACCGTCTTGCCGCCCTGCTGTTCTGGCGTCCACCAGACCGCCGACGCCATCCGCTGGGCGAGCATCAGCCCACGGCCGTTGTCAGGTAAGACCGCTTCTGAGAGCTCCGTCATCAGCTCTGGCGAGTAAAAGTCGCCCATGGGCAGCAGCGGGGGTGTCGAGTCCTCGTCCGTGACCCCGATGAACAGCCACTTCGGATACCGCTTGAAGGTCACATCGATGCGCCGGAGGCCGCCGGGACGGGCCCGGCAGCTGTCCGGCACCGCGTGGTTCACGACATTTCCGACCAGCTCCGAGACGACCAGCCGCGCGTCGTACATGACCTCCTTCGGAACCGCACCGCGAAGGAACACGGACGTCGTGTCACGTGCGACACGGGCCGTGCCACGGCACTCGGCGAAGAGGGTCAACGCCAGGAAGTGCCCAATGGACGGATCCGGCGCGACGAACCAGTGGGCGTATGCGTCTAGATCGTGCGCGAGGTCTTCAGACCGCCGAGTTTTCCTCGCGTCCATGACCATGACATGGACCACCATCTCTGATCACATCCTGCCGAGGCTCTCCCGGCAGGGTGACCCGAGGGTGCACCACAGCGCCCGGCCGTGACTCCCCCCACTTGGGGACCCCCCTCTTGGGGACCCCCTGGGTACACTCGCGAAACAGGTAGGGCGCGATGATCGAAAAAGAAGACCGAACAGGATCAGACGTCAGGTCAGTCACAATGGGGAAGTGAGATGACCACAACTGCACCCACACCGGCAGCTCTCCCGCCTCACGTGCTGGAACGCGCAGACGTGCGGTCGGCGATCGCCAACCACGACTTCGGCGAGGTCTTCAGACTCGCCAAGATCCACGGAAATGTCAGCTACGCCAAGATCGCCGAGGCTGTCGGCTACAAGAGCGAGCACATCGGCAAGATGGCCCGGCCAGAGACCGACGGCAAGGGTGTCCGGCCACGGATCATCCAATTCCACAAGATCCTTGAAGTAGTGGACGGCCTCCGCATCCCCGGTCATCTCGCAGGACTCGCACCACGCCCGTGGGAGCTGGACCGACCGGCCAGGACTACGCAGCCCGAGGACCCGAGCGCTCTGATAGCGCAGGGAGGCGCAGGCATATGGGACATCGCAGAGATGCTGCGCCGCACGGAGATGTCCAGCATCAACAGCGCCGCCCTGGAGTCGATCGAACAGGGCATTGATCAACTGGCCCGTGCCTACCCGTACGCCGACGCCGACTACCTCCACGAACGCACCCGCAACGGACTCCAGTACGTCACCAAACAGCTCGAAGGCCGCATGACCCTGCGCCAGCACCGAGAGCTACTGGTCGACACCGGATGGCTCTTCCTGCTCAACGCGTGCGTCCAGTACGACCGGGGCCAGCGCGAAGCAGCCAACCTCAGTAAGGCCGCCGCACTCCGCATCGGAGAGGAAGCCGGGCACGGCGAGATCAAGGCATGGGCATGGGAAATCGAGGCATGGTTCGCCCTCACCCAGAGCCGCTGGCAAGACATGCTCAACGCCGTCGAGGCCGGACACATGGCGGACCAGACTCACTCGGTCGGCGTACAGCTCTACGCACACAAGGCCCGAGCCGCAGCACGCATGGGTGACGGCCGTCTCGTCCGAGACTCCCTAGATGCCGGCCGAGCCAGGCTGGACCGACTCCCCAAGCCTGACCACCCCGAACACCACTTCATCATCGACCCCGACAAGTGGGACTTCTACGAGATGGACGCCTACCGTCTCCTCGGAGACGACGAGCGCGCCGCCGCCCACTCCCGATCAGTCATCCGCATCAGCACCGGCCCGGACGGGACCGAGATCTCCCCCATGCGCGCCGCAGAGGCCCGCCTCACACTCGGAGTCGCCGCCGCCCGCATGGGCGAGATCGAGGACGCCATCGGCATGGGCACCAAGGCCCTGGAAGCCGACCGCAAGTCCCTCCCGTCCCTGCTTTTAGTCGCTGACGAGCTGGACAAGGAACTCAGGTCCAGGTATCCCCGCGAAGCCGCCAGCCGTGACTTCCACGAGCAAGTGATGACGATCAAGCGAGGGGCCGTCAGTCCCGAGCTTCCGTTCTGATCAAGGCACCCACGAGTCGGGCCCACATAGGAAACCTTAGATGAAAAGTTAATGTCTGAGCTGGATCTGAGGTTGCCGGAATCGGAACTGAATGTGTAAAGCGATTTAGAGTCCCCTCAAATCCTGGCGCAAAATGCATCTCAAACGCCCGAAATCTGACTATTTGGCGGGACTGAGTAACGCAACACAAGATGATCTTGGCGTGAAATGACCCATGCCTGACCGGGCGGTCGATACTCACTCTTTGCCTGGCCTTGCCTTTTTGGGTCGCTACCTAAAAATTACATTCGGGGGATATGTTCATTTTCGCCGCACGCCTGGACGGGCCGCATGTCTTTACTCGGAACGTCGTGACCTCAGTACGCCGCCACGGTTCAACCCGACTGGAGCAAGCGGCCCCTGTTGGCGGTCAGGATCTTAAGTCAAGACATTTGGAGAAAGTTCAGATCAAAGCCGCCATGGACGAGATCTTGGAACTCTGGGCGGACCAACAAGAGACCAAAGCCCCGTCATCCCCGTTGAAGATCTCCGCGACTTGTCGGACAGTTTGGGCATCGAACTACCCGGTGACCGGCCTGGAAGAGGCACCTGCCGAACATCATCGGTAGGCGCCTCTCTTGTGCTTGTTGATCACACCGTCCAGGAGTCTGCCGGGTCGTCCAGCCAGACGCTTTGCCCTTCTGCCGTGACGGTGAGCCCGAAGCGTTCGCGGCTGGTCCTGTCGTTGTTGAGCCACCAGTCGTAGGCGGCTTCGGCTTCGTCCCACAATCGGCGCGGGCCCGATTGCCAGACACGGGCCGCGCTTCGCCTGCGGCCTCTGGCCGAAGAGGCCGGATGCTGGCTGGGCGGCTTCATTACGCGTCCTGCTGCCCGGTCTTCAGGTATTTGAGGCGTGAGCGTTGGTGGGGCGTCGCGTGGCGGTGGCGGAGATATGGAGCCGAGCGGCGGCGCAGTGTCGGCGACGGGTGAATCGTGACCGTCGCCGACACGCCGGGCGGTGTGGCAACTCCATGTCCCGCCCCGTCGCGGCACCGGGCCCCGCGTCAGCCACCCTCCGGCGGTGGACGCGGGGCCCGGCTTTCACGTCATGCGCCTCAGAAGATCGATGCGCGGACGGTGGCCTTGGCCTCGGCGGGGTAGTACTCCTTGGTTCCCGCGAACTGGGCGGTGAACCCCGTGCCGAGTGCCTCGATCCACAGCTGTGGGTCGCCGATGTTCGAACCGGCGCTGAGCTGGGCGACGCCGTTGGGGTCGGTGGCCGTCCGACCGAGTTCCTGGCGGCTGGTGGTGAGGATGAAGACGATCTCCTTGTCCTGGAGCGGTTCGCCGTCGGTGTCACGGAGCGTTGCCTTTACGGTGCCCGTGGCCTGGCCGACGACGGTTCCCTTGGTGGCGGTCGCCTCAAGCCGGACGTGCTTCTTGACGACCGGGGTGGCGACGCTGGCGGTGCTGCCGCCGGGCTGCTGGCCACCCTGCATCTGCTGCCACTTCATGAACTCCTGGAACTTCTGGAACTGCTCCAAGTCGGCTTGTGTAGTCATCGAGACGGTCTCCTCTTGCTTGTCGTGCACTGGGTGCTTGCGGTCACGTCGACCACGCAACAAGCCTGGGCATATGCCGCAGGTAGCCGTCACTGGAAGTCGGCCAATCGGCTCACCCTAATCTCGAAAGAGTGTTCTTCTCATCGAAAAAATGTTCGCACTGCATTTGCCTGTTTCTCTCGTCACCTCGGGTCTAAGCAGTCCGACTACTCTCCGTGGCAATCTTTCCGCTTCTCAGTCGAAGGACAGGCAGCCGCCTGCGGTGCGGGTCCCGCCCAGCAGAGCCGACCGCCCCAGCCACGACGTACCCCTTGTTGCGGTTGTGGCGCATCTAGCAAACCGTTGACTCCAGCGGTTCAGGCGCCATTCGTCCCGGGTGCGTTCGGTGAGGACTTCCAGCGTGGTGCCGACCAGGATGATCAGGAACAGCACGCGCAGGGGCGTGATGACGAAGATGTTGGTGAGCCGGGCGCCGTCGCTGACCGGGGTGATATCGCCGTATCCGGTGGTGGAGAGCGTCACGGTGGCGTAGTAGAAGGCGTCGAGCAGATCGACCGAGTCGTTGGCGTTGTCGTGGTAGCCGTCGCGGTCGGCGTAGACGACCAGCGCGGTGGCGACCAGCACGAGCAGGGCCATGAGGAGCCGTTTGACGACCTGACGGATCGGGCGGTCCACCACTTTCGTCGGGAGTCTCACCCGATGGGTCACCAGATGATCGCCGGGCTGCCGGGCGATGGCGTCATGGCCCGGAAGTTTCACGTGAAACACACCTCGATCCCGGCAGCCGCCCACGGCAGGTCCAGCAGCTCTGTTTCCTCACCCTGCCGGGCCCCGCCGGGCGGTACGACGGCGAGTGCGTCGGCGGCCGCGATACCGCGGAGCATGGCCGGACCGTTGTAGTGCAGCGGCGCGGCGCGATCGCCGCGCAGCACCACCGGGACGAGCCGGGTGTCGTACGGATGCCCGTGCACCGCCTCCGTGAGCGGCAGCGTGTACGGCTCGGGGGCCGGGTGGGCGGCCAGGGTGCGCAGCAGCGGCTCGGCGAGCGTGAGCAGGCCGGAGACGGCCGCGAGGGGGTTGCCGGGCAGGCCGACGAGATGCCGGCCCTCCTCGGTGCGGGCCAGCACCATGGGGTGGCCGGGGCGCACCTTGACGCCGTCGACGAGCAGTTCGGCGCCGATGCGTTCCAGGACGGGATGGACATGGTCGACGGGTCCCCCGGCGGTGCCGCCGGTGGTGACGACGAGATCGGCCGAGGAGCCGGTGATGGCCCGCTGCAGGGCCGCGGCGTCGTCGCCGATCCGGCGCACGGCGACAACCTCGGCACCGAGCGCGCGCAGCCAGGGCGGCAGCATGGGGCCGAGCGCGTCCCGGATCAGCCCGTCGCGCGGCAGGCCCTCGGTCAGCAATTCATCGCCGAGGACGAGGACTTCGGCACGGGGACGCGGTACGGCGGTGACGGAGTCGTATCCGGCCGCTGCGGCCAGGCCCAGGACGGCGGGGGTGACCACGGTGCCGACGGGCAGCAACTGGTCACCGCTGCGGCACTCCTGGGCGCGCGGGCGGATGTCCTGGCCGTGCGCCAGCTCCCGTCCGGCGTGGAGCCGGCCCTGAGTGTCGGTGCGTCCGTGCTCGCTGCGCAGCACCGCGGTGGTGTCGGCGGGGATCCGGGCGCCGGTCGCGATCCGCACCGCCTCACCGTCGGTGAGCGGCTCCGGCTGCGCGTGCCCGGCGAGCACCCCCTCGTCCCGTACGTCCCAGGGGCCGGGCCCGGCGACCGCCCAGCCGTCCATCGCCGAGGTGTCGAAGGGGGGCAGGTCGGTGAGCGCCTCCAGAGGGGCGGCCAGGACAAGGCCGAGAGCGTCGCCGAGCGGCACGGTGACGGGGGCGCGCCGGACTCGGGCGCGCCCGGCACGGGCGGCGATCTCGCGGGCCTGGCGCCAGGGGATGGCCCGGTGTCCCTCGCCGTGCGCTCCGGGCGCCGGTGCGGGCACCTGGCCCGTGGGGTCGTCCTTGGCTTCCCTCACCAGGGCCAGGGCCTCCTCGACATCAAGGTCGTCGCTGTCCTCGGCGGGCGCCCCGGCCCGCGTTCCAGGGGCCGTCATCCGGCGTCCGGGGCGCTCGGGCCCGTGCCGCCGTCTCTCCCGCCCGCGTTGTTCTCTTCCTCCCAGCGCAGCGCGAGCGCGGCCGCCTTGCGGGCCGCCTCGGCGACCGCCTCAGGGCCGCCCTTGCCCTGGGCCGCGGCATAGCCGACGAGGAAGGTGGTCAGCGGGGCGGCGGGCCGGGCCACGCCGTGCGCGGCGTCACGGGCCAGGTCGAGCAGGGTGCCGGTGTCAACATCCAGGTCGATGTCCAGCTCGTTCTTGACTGCGGAGATCCATTCATCCAACACGTGCCCATGCTCCCTGATGCGTGCCCTGGCGTTGACGAGGTCGTCCCAGGTGTCGCAGTCGAAGGACGCGAGCGGGTCCGGGACGCGGGTGAGGCGGAGGGCCCCGGTCAGCCGGCGCAGGGGCAGTCCGGTCAGGCCGTCGGGCCCGGTGGCGAGGGCGGCCAGCTCGCGGCGGAGCGCGGCGGTGCGATAGGCGGCCACGAGCGGCTGGTCGCGGCCGTCGGCGTCGGTGAGCAGCGCGCCATCGGCTCCGGTCTCGCCCAGGACGGTCAACAGGTGCCGCAGCGTGGCCGGTCGGAGGAAGGGCAGGTCGGCGGAGAGGACGACGGCGTGCTCGGCGGTGGTGAGCCGCAGGCCGGCCTCCAGCGCGGCGACCGGTCCGGCGCCGGGCGGCTCCTCACGCGCCCAGCGCACCGGCCGCGCGGTGGGCCGCCGGGCGGCCACGACGACGGTTGTGCCGGCGCCCGCGCAGGCCGCGAGGACCCGGTCGATGAGCGCCCGGCCGCCGACCCGCAGACCGGGTTTGTCGGCCCCGCCGAGCCGCCGGGCGGCGCCGCCGGCCAGCACGACGGCGTCGTACGGCACAGGCGTCCCGAAGGTCTCGGGGGTGTTGTCGCTCACCCCCCGAGTATGTCCCGGGCGGCCCTGCTTGTATCCGCCCGTGGGGCCCTCCGTCCGGGCCCCGGGGGCGTCAGAGCGTGCGCAGGAGCACCACGGGCTGCTCCACGCAGTCCGCCACGTACCGTAGGAAGCCGCCGGCCGTGCCGCCGTCGCAGACCCGGTGATCGAAGGTGAGCGAGAGCTGGACCACCTGACGGACCGCCAGCTCGCTTTCGTGCACCCATGGTTTGGGGATGATCCGCCCCACGCCGAGCATGGCGGCCTCGGGGTGGTTGATGATCGGGGTGGAGCCGTCGACGCCGAAGACCCCGTAGTTGTTCAACGTGAAGGTCCCGCCGGTGAGTTCCCCGGGGGTCAGTGATCCGGTGCGGGCGGCCTCGGTGAGCCGGGCGAACTCGGCGGTCAGCGACTCGGCGTCACGCGCGTGGGCGTCCCTGACGACCGGCACGACGAGCCCGCGCTCGGTCTGCGCCGCGAACCCGAGGTGGACGTGGTCGAGCTGGACGACCTCGCGGGCATCGAGGTCGACATACGAGTTCAGCTCGGGGAACCGGGCGAGCGCGGCCGTGCAGATGCGCGCGAACAGCGCGAGGACGGAGATCTTCGGTCCCCCGCCCGCGTTCAGCGCGGCACGCGCGCGCATGAGTTCCGTCGCGTCGGCGTCGACCCAGCAGGTGGCGTCCGGGATCTCCCGACGACTGCGGGAGAGCTTGTCGGCGACGGCACCGCGCACGCCCTTGAGGGGGACGCGGATGCCCGCGGCACGCGGGGCCGACGAGGCGGGCGCGGGCGGGGTGGGGACGGCGGAGGCCGCCGCGCCGGGCGCCCCGGCCGTACGGCTGCCGGGCGCCGCCTTGGCCGCCCGCAGGACGTCCTCGACGTCCCCACGCAGGATCAGCCCGTCCGGGCCCGACCCCGCCAGCTGCCGCAGGTCCACACCGCCCTCACGGGCGAGCTTGCGCACCAGCGGGGAGATCACGGGAACCGGGCCTTCGCAGCGCAGGGCCTCGGGAGCGGGTGCGGGCGCGGAGGAAACAGGGACGGGTTCGGGGGCGGGTGCCGCAGGCGCGGAGGGCGCGGGCGCGGAGGGCGCGGCCGCGGAGGGCGCGGGCGCGGACTTCGCCTGCCCGTTCGCGGCGGCGGCCGACCGCACCCGGCGGCGGCGTGCCGGCGCCTCGGAGGTGCCGTAGCCGACCAGGACGTTACCGGAACCCTCCGGCTCCGCCGCCGACTCGCCGACAGCCACCGTCAGCAGTGGTGCGCCGACCGGCAGTTCGGTGCCCTCCTCGCCGAAGCGCGCGGTGACGACACCGCCGTAGGGGCAGGGCACCTCGACCATCGCCTTGGCCGTCTCGACCTCGACGACCGGCTGGTCGACAGCGACGACGTCACCGACCTCGACCAGCCAGCGGACGATCTCCGCCTCGGTGAGACCCTCGCCGAGGTCGGGCAGCTTGAACTCCAGCACCTGTGCCATCAGCCCTCGGCCTCCCACTGCAGCCGGGCCACGGCGTCCAGGATGCGGTCGACGCCGGGCAGATGGTGCCTCTCCAGCATGGGCGGCGGGTAGGGGATGTCGAAGCCGGCCACGCGCAGCACCGGCGCCTCCAGGTGGTGGAAGCAGCGCTCGGTGATCCGGGCCGCGATCTCGCCGCCCGGCCCGCCGAACCCGGTGGACTCATGGACGACGACCGCGCGTCCGGTGCGCCGCACGGCCGCGCAGACCGTCTCGTCGTCGAACGGCACCAGCGAACGCAGGTCGACCACCTCCAGGTCCCAGCCCTCGGCCTGCGCGGCCTCGGCGGCCTCCAGGCAGACCGGCAGGGAGGGGCCGTAGGTGATGAGCGTGGCGCTGCGGCCCGAGCGCCGGACGACCGCCCGGCCGATGGGCTCGACGTCCGTCGGATGCTCGGCGTCCCAGGTGTCCTTGGACCAGTACAGCCGCTTGGGCTCCAGGAAGACGACCGGGTCGTCGGAGGCGATGGCCTCGCGCAGCAGGCCGTAGGCGTCGGCGACGGTGGCGGGCGTGAGGACGTGCAGTCCGGGCGTGGCCATGTAGTACGCCTCGGAGGAGTCGCTGTGGTGCTCGACGCCGCCGATGCCGCCGCCGTAGGGGACGCGGACCGTGATCGGCAGGGGCATCCTGCCGCGCGTGCGGTTGCGCATCCGGGAGACATGGCTGATGAGCTGCTCGAACGCCGGGTAGGCGAACGCGTCGAACTGCATCTCCACCACCGGCCGCAGCCCGTACATGGCCATGCCGACGGCGGTGCCGAGGATGCCGGCCTCGGCGAGCGGGGTGTCGGTGCAGCGGTCCTCGCCGAACTCCTTGGCGAGGCCGTCGGTGACCCGGAAGACCCCGCCGAGGGTGCCGACGTCCTCCCCCATGACATGCACGGCGGGGTCGGCGGCCATCGCGTCGCGCAGCGCGCGCGTGAGGGCCTGCGCCATGGTGGCGGGCTTGACGGCCACGGTGGTCATCGGGCACCGCCTTCCCGCTCGCCGTGCTGCTCCTGCTCGGCTTCCAGTTCGGCCCTGAGCAGGGCGCGCTGTTCGCGCAGTTGCGCGGTGGTCTCGGCGTAGACGTGGTCGAAGAGGGACATGGGGTCGAGTTCGGGATCCCGGTTCATACGACTGCGCAGGTCGGCGGCCATCTCCTCGGCGTCCTGCCGGGCGGCCTCGATGCCGGCCTCGTCGAGCAGTCCGCGGGCGGTCAGCTCCCCCTCCAACAGTTGGAGGGGGTCGTGCGCACGCCAGGTCTCGATCTCCGCGTCGCCGCGGTAGCGGGTGGCGTCGTCGGCGTTGGTGTGGGCGTCGATCCGGTAGGTCACCGCTTCCACCAGGGTCGGGCCGCCGCCCGCGCGCGCGTGGCGTACGGCGTCGCTGAGGACCTCGTGCACGGCCGCCGCGTCGTTGCCGTCGACCAGGCGGCCCGGCATGCCGTATCCGACGGCCTTGTGGGCCAGGGAGGGCGCGGCGGTCTGCTTGGCGAGCGGGACGGAGATCGCGAAGCCGTTGTTCTGCACGAGGAAGACGACGGGTGCCTGCCAGACGGCGGCGAAGTTCAGCGCCTCGTGGAAGTCACCCTCGCTGGTGCCGCCGTCGCCGACGAGGGCGAGCGCTACCACGTCGTCGCCCTTGAGGCGGGCGGCGTGTGCGAGGCCGACGGCGTGCGGCAGCTGGGTGGCCAGGGGGGTGGAGAGGGGGGCCACGCGGTGGGTGTGCGGGTCATAACCGGTGTGCCAGTCGCCGCGCAGCAGGGTGAGCGCCTCGACGGGGTCCACGCCCCGGGCGACGACGGCGAGGGTGTCGCGGTAGCTGGGGAAGAGCCAGTCGCGGTCCTCCAGCGCGAGGGCGGCGGCGACCTCACAGGCCTCCTGGCCGGTGCTGGAGGGGTAGACGGCGAGGCGGCCCTGCTTGGTGAGCGCGGTGGCCTGTGTGTTGTAGCGGCGGCCGCGCACCAGCTGGGCGTAGAGCCGGCGCAGCAGGTCCGGGTCGGCCTTGGCGGCCGCCTCCGTACCGAGGACGCGGTAGGGCTCGGCGTCGGGCAGCAGCGGCGCGGGGTCCATACGGGGCTGCCAGGCGGGCGGCGGCGAAGGCCGGTACGCGCCCCGCTGCTCCATGACCGTCATGACGGCACCTCCTCGTGGGAGCGGCTACGGGAGGCGCGTCGGCTGTGAGGCGCCTCACCAACCGATTGTTCGGTCGTCGGCACATTTTGGCTACAGGCCCCTCCAGGCTGTGGACAAACGGTTCTCCACAGCCTGGAATGAACGCAGGACGTCCACGGCGAGAGAGCGGAGGGCAATGGCATCTGAACAAATGGCCGACAGACCGCAGGACGGCATCCCGCTGCCGCCGCCGCGTCCGCTGGACGCCATCGACCAGGACATCCTGAAGATCTTGCAGTCGGACGGCCGCGCCTCGATACGATCCGTCGCCGAGCGCGTCCATGTCTCGCGCGCCAATGCCTACGCGCGCATCAACCGGCTCGTCGAGGACGGCGTCATCCGCGGCTTCAGCGCGCGCGTGGACCACGAGCGGGCGGGGCACGGCACGTCGGCCTACGTCACCCTGAAGATCGTCCAGAACACCTGGCGCACGGTCCACGAGCAGCTCAGGCAGTTGCCCGGCGCCTCCCACATCGCTCTCGTGGGCGGCGACTTCGATGTGCTGCTGCTGGTGCACACACCCGACAACAGGGCACTGCGCGAGCTGGTGCTCACGCGGCTCCAGGCGATCCCCGAGGTGCTCAGCACCCGCACGCTGCTGGTGTTCGAGGAGGAGGACCTGGAGCCGGAGGCGTAAAAGGCGTGCCGGAGGCGTAAAGGGCATCCGGAGGCGTAACAGGCTTGACGGGAGGCGTCGAAGGCGTGCCGGAGGTCTGCCCCCCGGCCTGACGTCAGTCCCGGCGCAGGCCCGCGAAGACCAGGCGGACCACCGCGTCCGCCACCTCGCGGTCGCTGGCACCGCGCGCGTCGGGCCGGTACCACTCCACGATCGAGTTGATCATGCCGAAGACCAGCCGGGTGGCCAGGCGGACCTCCACATCGCCGCGGACGTCCCCGTCGGCCGCCGCGGCCTTCAGCAGTTCCGCGACCCGGTGGTCGAAGTCGCGCCGCCGCTCCAGCGCCCACCGCTCGGTCTCGGTGTTGCCGCGCACGCGCAGCAGCAGCGTCACATACGGCAGGTCGCCTATGAGCACCTCGACCATGCGCCGTACGACGTGCTCCAGCCGGTCGACGGACCGCCCCACGCGTGCGTGCTCCTCGTCCAGGATGGCGAACAGGCCGTCCAGGGCGCGGCTGACGGCCCGGCGCAGCAGTTCCTCCTTGCCGCTGACGTGGTGGTAGATCGACGACTTGGAGATCCCGGCCGCCTTGGACAGGTGCTCCATGGACGTGCCGTCGTACCCGCGTTCGTTGAAGACTTGGACGGCCACGGAGAGCAGCGTCTCGGGCGTGTACGTGTCGCGCTTGACCGTGGTCATGGGGTGCTCTCCCGCTTGTCGATGGCGTACGCGTGGCGGTAGAGCGCGAGGGAGGGGGCGTAGCGTCCGGAGGGGTCGCGCTCGTGCATCTCGTCCAGGACGTCGAAGGCGAACTCGCGGCCGAGCCTGCGGTCCCACTCGAAGGGGCCGAGCGGGTAGTTCACCCCGAGGCGCATGGCGGTGTCGATGTCCTCCTCGGTGGCGACGCCCTTGGCGACGGCGTCATGGGCGAGGTCGATGATCCGGGCGACCGTGCGCGCGACGATCATGCCGGGGACGTCGCCGATGACGCTGACGTCCTTGCCGAGCGCCTGGAACAGGCCGATGGCCTCGGCGAGGGTCCGCGGCGAGGTCTCGTGGCAGGCGGACAGGGCCACGCGGGTGGCCGCGCGGTAGTCCAGGGCGAGGTCGAGGTAGACGACGTCCTTGAACTCCACACAGGTCTGGCCGTCGGCGAGGACCAGCTGGCCGCCGCTGGGCAGCACCAGGCGGGTGCCGTTGTCCTCGTCCTCCTCGCGGACCTGGATGCCCGCCTCGCGGATCAGCGCGAGCAGCTCGGCCGCGGGGCCGAGGCCGCCCTCGGCGACGACGTAGGCGGGCGGCTGCTCCTTGTCGGCGGTGTGGGGTTCGGGTCGCTCGGCGTCGGCGGCGTGGTCGTACCAGCCGTGCCCGGTCTTGCGGCCGAGGCGGCCGGACTCCACCAGCCGGCGCTGGGCCAGGGACGGGGTGAAGCGCACGTCCTGGAAGAAGGACTGCCACACGGAGTGGGTCACCGACTCGTTGACGTCCTGCCCGATCAGGTCGGTCAGTTCGAAGGCGCCCATCCGGAAGCCGCCGGACTCGCGCAGGACCGCGTCGATGGTGGCCGGGTCGGCGGCCTGGGCCTCGTAGACCGCGAACGCCTCGGCGTAGAAGGGCCGGGCGATCCGGTTGACGATGAAACCCGGGGTGTCGGCGCAGGCCACCGGGGTCTTGCCCCAGGCACGGGCGGTCTCGTACGCGCGCGTGGCGGACGAGACGTCGGTGGCGAACCCGGAGACGACCTCGACCAGCGGCAGCAGCGGGGCCGGATTGAAGAAGTGCAGGCCCACGAGGCGGCCGGGATGGCGCAGGCCGCCGGCGATGGCCGTCACCGAGAGCGAGGAGGTGTTCGTGGCGAGCAGGCAGTCCTCGGCGACGATCTCCTCCAGTTCGCCGAAGAGCTGCTGTTTGACGTCCAGCCGCTCCAGGGCGGCCTCGACGACCAGCCCGCAGTCCGCCAGCTCGGTGAGGCTCTCCGCGGGCCGGAGCCGGGCGCGGGCGGTGTCCCGGTCGGCGGCGGCGAGCTTGTTCTTCTCCACGAGCCGGTCGAGGCGGGCGCCGATCGCCGCGGCCGCGTCCCGGGCGCGCCCGGCGACGGCGTCGTACAGCCGCACCGGGTGGCCGGCGACGAGCGCGACCTGGGCGATGCCCTGGCCCATGGTGCCGGTGCCGACGACGGCCACGGGGCTGCTGAGGTCGAGTGCTGTCATGTGCGCGATCCTCCCGCACGACGTTGTCCACAGATGCGGCAGGCCCCCTTGTCCCGACCGATCGTTCGGTTACTCTAGCTCTGACCGCTCGATCCCGCGCCATTTTCTTCCCAGGTCGTGAACTCGACGACGAGTTCTCCAGACGAGGAGTTGGTCCCGCATGGCCGCCGAAATGACCGCCCACGATCTGATCGCCAAGCACAGGCCCACCCTGGACCAGGCGCTGGAAGCGATCCGCACGCGGGCCTACTGGTCCCCGCATCCCGAGCACCCGAAGGCCTACGGCGAGAGCGGCAGCCTGGACGCGGCGGCGGGCAAGGCCGCCTTCGACGCCGTGCTGAACACCCGGCTCGACCTCGGCCAGCCCGGCACCGACGACTGGGTGGGCGGCGAGGTCTCGCCGTACGGCATCGAACTGGGCGTCGGCTATCCGCACGCGGACGTGGACGTGCTGATCCCCGCGATGAAGGCCGGGCAGCGGGCCTGGCGGGACGCGGGCGCCGAGACCCGGGCGGTCGTGTGCCTGGAGATCCTCAAGCGGATCAGCGACCGGACGCACGAGTTGGCGCACGCGGTCATGCACACCAGTGGACAGGCGTTCATGATGGCGTTCCAGGCGGGCGGCCCGCACGCCCAGGACCGCGGCCTGGAGGCAGTGGCGTACGCGTACGCGGAGCAGGTCCGCACGCCCGAGACGGCCGAGTGGACCAAGCCCCAGGGCAAGCGCGACCCGCTGGCCCTCACGAAGCAGTTCACCGCGGTCCCGCGCGGTCTCGCCCTGCTCGTCGGCTGCAACACCTTCCCGACGTGGAACGGCTATCCGGGCCTGTTCGCCTCCCTGGCGACCGGCAACGCGGTCCTGGTCAAGCCGCACCCGCGCGCGGTGCTGCCGCTCGCCCTCACCGTGCAGATCGCACGCCAGGTGCTCACCGAGGCCGGTTTCGACCCGAACCTGGTGGCGCTGGCCGCCGAGCGCCCCGGCGAGGGCATCGCCAAGACCCTCGCCACCCGCCCCGAGGTCCGGATCATCGACTACACCGGGTCGACGGCCTTCGGCGACTGGCTGGAGGCCAACGCCCGCCAGGCGCAGGTCTACACCGAGAAGGCCGGCGTCAACACGGTGATCGTGCACTCCACCGACAACTACAAGGGCATGCTGTCGAACCTGGCGTTCTCGCTGTCCCTGTACAGCGGCCAGATGTGCACCACCCCGCAGAACCTGCTCATCCCCCGGGACGGCATCCGCACCGACGAAGGCCCCAAGACCTTCGACGAGGTCGCCGCCGACCTCGCCCGCGCGGTCGACGGCCTCCTCGGCGACGACGCGCGTGCGAACGCCCTGCTGGGCGCGATCGTCAACCCGGACGTCAAGGCCCGTCTGGAGGCCGCGGCCGGCCTCGGCGAAGTCGCCCTCGCCTCCCGGGAGATCAGCAACCCCGAGTTCCCCGACGCGGTCGTGCGCACCCCGGTCCTCGTCAAGCTGGACGGCGCCAAGCCGGACGACCAGGCCGCCTACATGAGCGAGTGCTTCGGCCCCGTCTCCTTCGCCGTCGCGGTCGACTCGACGGCCGACGCGGTGGAGCTGCTGGGCCGCACGGTCCGTGAGAAGGGCGCGATGACGGTCGGTGCCTACACCACCGACCCCGAGGTCGAGCAGGCGATCGAGGAGGTGTGCCTCCAGGAGGCGGCCCAGCTGTCGCTCAACCTGGTCGGCGGGGTGTATGTGAACCAGACCGCCGCCTTCTCCGACTTCCACGGCTCCGGCGGCAACCCGGCGGCCAACGCGGCCCTCACCGACGGCGCGTTCGTGGCGAACCGGTTCCGGGTGGTGGAGGTCCGCCGGGAGGCGTAGGAGCGGAAAGGACCGCTCAGGGAGCGCCGTGCGCGCCCCCGGTCGCGCTCCAGTGGTACAGCGTCATCGCCACGCTGGTGGCGAGGTTGTAACTGGAGACCTGGGGGCGCATCGGCAGCGCCAGCAGATGGTCGGCACGCGCGCGCAGCTCGGCCGACAGCCCGCTGCGCTCCGAGCCGAACGCCAGGACGGCGTCGTCGGGCAGCTCGGTGCCCCGGATGTCCATCCCCTCCGGATCGAGGGCGAACAGCGGGCCGGTCGGCAGCTCGTCGACGCCGAGGCGTTCCACGGCGGTCGCGAAGTGCAGTCCGGCGCCGCCGCGCACCACCGTGGGATGCCAGGGGTCGAGCGTGCCCGTCGTGACCACTCCGGTGGCCCCGAAGCCTGCGGCCAGGCGGATCACGGCGCCGGCGTTGCCCAGGTTGCGCGGGTTGTCCAGGACCACGACCGGCGCGGTGCGCGGGGTGCGGGCGAGCGTGCGCAGATTGGCCGTGCGGGAGGGCCGTACGGCGAGCGCGGCCACACCGGTCGGGTGGGGCCGGGGGACGAGCGAGGCGTACGTCTCCGCCGGCACCTGCGTGAGCAGCGCGTCCAGTGCGTCCCGTACGTCCCCGGCCAGCTCCTCGGCCAGGACGAGCGTGGCCGCCCGGTCGGTGGTGACCGCCACCGGGACCTCGGCCCCGAAGCGCAGCGCGTGCTTGAGGGCGTGGAAGCCGTCGAGCAGCACACCGGCGTCGGCGTGCGCCCGCCAGCGGGTCAGCGGGTCGGTCATGCCGTGCACCCTACGCGGCCCCCTGCGGGCTCTCGTGCGCGCTCTCCTGCGGGGAGCGCGGCGCGGGCACCCTGGGCACGCCACGCCGGTCTATGCGCCCACGCGCGCGTGTCACCAGCGCGCCCAGCCGGCGCAGGAACGGCGTCGGCAGGAAGACCGCGTCCGCGGTGATCATCGCCAGCGAGAAGAACGGCAGCCCGAGCACGACCGCGATCACCGCGTGCTCGATCATCATCAGCACCAGCAGGACGTTCTTGACCCGCCGGTTGAACAGGGTGAACGGGAAGGCGACCTGCACCATGACCGTCCCGTAGGCCACGATCATCATGATCGTGCCGCTGGCGGACATCAGGTCCGCGAGTCCGGGCCAGGGCGAGAAGTAGTCCAGGTGGAGCGGGTAGTAGACGGCGGTGCCGTCCTGCCAGCGCGAACCCTGGATCTTGTACCAGCCGGCCGTCGCATAGATCAGACAGGCCTCGGCCATGATCACCAGCAGGCCACCGTTGTGCAGGACGTTGGCGATGACGTCCAGCAGGATCCGCGGCTCCGGCGACTTCACCCAACGGCCGACGGCCCACCACAGGCCGAGCACGGCCCAGGCGGTCCACAGCAGCGCGGGAATCAGCCAGCCGTTGTCGAACCGGCCGGTGAACGTCGCCAGGACGAGCACCAGGCCGGACACCGCCCACAGGGCCGGTCCCGCCAGGTCGGTGGGGACCCGCTCCCCACGCGCGTGTGCCGCCTGCGCGCGTGCCGCACGCCGTGCGTCCAGGGACCACACCTGGCCGCAGCGCGTGAACACGAGGTAGAAGGACATCAGGTGCAGGACGTTGTCCCCGCCGTCGCCCACGAACACACTGCGGTTCTGCAGCGACAGCACGCCCACCATGAACAGCACGGACGCGGTCCGGGTGCGCCAGCCGAGCAGCAGGGCCGCGCTGGCGGCCATCGCCAGCAGGTAGAAGCACTCGAACCACGCCTGCCCGTCGGACCACAGCAGAGCGGTGAACGCGTGGTTGTCGGCGGTCAGCTCCTTGGCGAGGTTCCAGCCCCACGGTCCGGCCGGGCCGTACAGCTCCTGGCGGTGGGGGAACTCGCGCAGCAGGAACAGCAGCCAGGTCCCGGCGAACCCGATACGGATCACGGCACTCTGGTACGGCCCGAGAGCCGACCCGGTGGCCCGGGCGATGCCGCGCGAGAGGATCAGGGAGAGCCTGTTCACCGCACACCTCCCGCTGCCTCGCCGGCGGTCACGTTCCACCAGGGCAGCACGCGGTAGACGGGCTTGTCGGACACGCGCTCACGGCTCCACTCGGGCGGCTGGACATTGGTGGTGCTGGAACGGATCTGCACGCGCTGGACGACGCCGTCGCGGTCGGCCGGGTAGGTCCGGTACAGGCGCATCACCACGATCCGGCGCAGGTACTGCTCGGACAGGGAGCCGCGCATGCCGAGGGAGCGGTTGTCGGCGCTGTGCGTGGCGGTGAAGAAGTCCCAGGCGCGGCGCACCTCGTTCTGCTGGGTGTGGCTGGGCACCGGGTTGCCGTCGATCGCGGCACCGTCCTGGGCGGACAGGTCGGTCCACCCGGTGGTGCGCAGTCCGCCGTCCTTCGACCGCACCACGGCACGCACCTGGAGGGCGATGTTCTGCTGCAGCGGGTTCGGCGCGAACAGCTTCCAGTTCTGCTCGAACTCCGGGTACACCCACTGCGAGACCATCGTGCCGTGCCGCTTGGTCACCGTGTTCGCGGGGGCGAGGCTGAGGAACACCATCAGCAGATGCACACAGGCGGCGACACCGACCGCCGCGAGCGCCAGCGCCGCGACGACCTGGTAACGGGGGGAGAGGGCGGCCACGCCGGTACGGGGCGGGTGGGGCGGCACGGGGTCGTGGGGCGAAGCGGAGGTACCGGGCAGCACGGAGGTACCGGGTGCGGGCGACGTTACGGAGGCATCCTCGCCGGCACCCGCATCCTCGCCGACAGCCGTGTCTTCGCCGACAGCCGCATCCTTGCCGACAGCCGTATCTTCGCCGACAGCCGCGTCCTGGCCTACGGCCTCTTCCGCGCCACGCGGCACATCCGCACCGGCCGGGGAGCCCACGCCGACCGGACCGGCCACGCCCGTCGTGCTGTCGACGTCAGCCGGGGGAGTCTCCGGGAGACGCGCCCGGGGGCCCGACCCGCCAGGGCGGGTTCGGGCCCCCGGGTCCTCGTCGTACGCGTCCATTCCGGCCCGTCCCCCGTTTCGGCTCAGTCGTTCGGCTCAGTGTCCAGCTCAGTGCCGCGGCGCTGCCACGAGCGCCCCACGCTGCACGCACGCCACTCCTTGGCGTCCCCACGGAACGGTACTCAGCCCCGACCACCGGGCGCAGCCCCGGGTACAGGCCAGGTCCGTGGTCCTCGCCACGCCGTACAACGTCGACACCGGGCCTCGACCGCTCCGCCACACGTTGTCCACAGGCCGTCGGCGGAGTTTTCCACAGCGGTTGACACCCCACGGCACCCCGGCACACCATTATTGCGCACGGACCGAACGATCGGTCGGGACAGATTCACCAAAAAGCCCGAGGTCAGGGGGATCGCATGGCCACAGCAGCCCCGCGGCGCACGGCCCGCACACAGGCGGGCGGCGCGGCGGACACCGTCGACACGGCGGCCTACCAGCACGCCTTCGACGCGGCCGTGGCCGCGGACGAGCGCATCGAACCGCGCGACTGGATGCCCGACGCCTACCGCGCGACCCTGGTCCGGCAGATCGCCCAGCACGCGCACTCAGAGATCATCGGCATGCAGCCGGAGGCCAACTGGATCACCCGCGCCCCCTCCCTGCGCCGCAAGGCGATCCTGATGGCCAAGGTCCAGGACGAGGCCGGCCACGGCCTGTATCTGTACAGCGCCGCCGAGACCCTCGGCACCGGCCGCGACGAGCTGCTCGACAAGCTCCACAGCGGCCGCCAGAAGTACTCCTCGATCTTCAACTACCCGACCCTGACCTGGGCCGACGTCGGCGCGATCGGCTGGCTGGTGGACGGCGCCGCGATCACCAACCAGGTCCCGCTGTGCCGCTGCTCCTACGGCCCGTACGCCCGCGCGATGGTCCGGATCTGCAAGGAGGAGTCCTTCCACCAGCGCCAGGGCTACGAACTGCTGCTGGCCCTGAGCAAGGGCACACCGGAACAGCACGCGATGGCGCAGGACGCGGTGGACCGCTGGTGGTGGCCCTCGCTGATGATGTTCGGCCCGCCCGACGACGCCTCCCAGCACTCGGCGCAGTCGATGGAGTGGAAGATCAAGCGCCATTCGAACGACGAGCTGCGCCAGCGCTTCGTCGACATCTGCGTCCCCCAGGCCGAGTCCCTGGGCCTCACCCTCCCCGACCCGGACCTGCGGTGGAACGAGGAACGCGGACACCACGACTTCGGCGCCATCGACTGGACGGAGTTCTGGGAGGTCCTCAAGGGCAACGGCCCGTGCAACGAACAGCGGATCACCCAGCGCACACACGCCCACGACGAGGGCGCCTGGGTCCGGGAAGCGGCCGCGGCCCACGCGGCCAAGCACACCAGCGGCACCACCGCCGCCGACGGCACCGACGGCACCGCACTCACGACAGGCGAGACAGAAGCGGAGCGAGCATGAGCACCACCGACTGGCCCCTGTGGGAGGTCTTCGTGCGTTCCCGGCGCGGCCTCTCCCACACCCACGCCGGCAGCCTGCACGCCCCCGACGCGGAGCTGGCCCTGCGCAACGCCCGCGACCTCTACACCCGCCGCGGTGAGGGCGTGTCGATCTGGGTGGTGCCGGCCGCCGCGATCACCGCGTCCTCACCGGACGAGAAGGACCCGTTCTTCGAACCGGCCGCCGACAAGCCCTACCGGCACCCGACCTTCTACGAGATCCCGGAAGGGGTGAAGCACCTGTGACCGCCACCGGCCCCGCCACCGTCCCGGTGACCGCCGCGCTCGCCCTCGGCGACGACGCCCTGGTGCTCTCCCACCGGCTGGGGGAGTGGGCCGGGCACGCCCCCGTCCTGGAGGAGGAGGTCGCCCTCGCCAACATCGCCCTCGACCTGCTCGGCCAGGCCCGGGTCCTGCTGTCCATGGCCGGCGACGAGGACGAACTGGCCTATCTGCGCGAGGAGCGGGCCTTCCGCAACCTCCAGCTGGTCGAGCAGCCGAACGGCGACTTCGCCCACACGATCGCCCGCCAGCTGTACTTCTCCACCTACCAAGAACTGCTCTACGCCGAACTGGCCGCAGGCGACGGCCCGTTCGCGCCCCTCGCCGCGAAAGCAGTCAAGGAGGTCGCCTACCACCGCGACCACGCCGAGCAATGGACCCTCCGCCTCGGCGACGGCACCGAGACCAGCCACGAGCGGATGCGCCGGGCCTGCGAGGCCCTGTGGAAGTTCACCGGTGAGATGTTCCAGCCGGTCGAGGGCCTCGACATCGACCCGACCGGCCTGGACCGGCGCTGGCAGGAATCCGTCACAGAGGTGCTCGGCCGCGCCACGCTGCCCCTGCCCGAAGGGCCGCGCACCGGCGCCTGGTCGGCCGGCGCCGGCCGACAGGGCCTGCACACCGAGCCGTTCGGGCGGATGCTCGCCGAGATGCAGCATCTGCACCGCAGCCACCCGGGGGCGACATGGTGACCGCCACCGCCCTGGAGGCGGAGCTGCTCCAGCTGGCCGGCTCGGTGCCGGACCCCGAACTGCCGGTGCTCACACTCCAGGAGCTGGGCGTGGTGCGCGCGGTGCGCCTCCACGACGACGACACCGTCGAGGTCGACCTGACCCCCACCTACACCGGCTGCCCCGCCATCGAGGCGATGAGCGTGGACATCGAACAGGTGCTGCTCGCCCATGGCATGCGCGAGGTCACGGTCCGCACCGTGCTGACGCCCGCCTGGTCGACCGACGACATCAGCCCCGAAGGACGCCGCAAACTCAGGGAGTTCGGCATCGCTCCCCCGCGGACGCGCGGCGCCTTCGGCCCGGTCCCGCTGTCCCTCGGCCCGACCCGGACCGACGACGGACCCACCACCGAGCCCAGCCGGCCCATCGAGCCCACCGAGCTCACCGATCCCGTCCGTTGCCCGCACTGCGGCGGCGCCGACACCGAGCTGCTGAGCAGGTTCTCCTCCACCGCGTGCAAGGCACTGCGCCGCTGCCTGGCCTGCCGTGAACCGTTCGACCACTTCAAGGAGTTGTGATGGCGCGCTTCCACCCGCTCCCGGTGGCCGCGGTCGACCGGATCACCGACGACGCCGTCGCCCTCACCTTCACCGTCCCGCCCGAGTTGCGCGCGGAGTACCGGCACGCACCCGGCCAGCACCTGGCACTGCGCCGGCAGGTCGACGGCACCGAGATCCGGCGCACGTACTCGATCTGCTCCCCCGCACCCGATCCGGCCGGCGCCGGCCCGGACACGCTGCGGGTGGGTGTGCGGCTGGTGGAGGGCGGCACCTTCTCCGCCTACGCGCTGAAGGAGATCAACGTCGGCGACGTGCTGGATGTGATGATCCCGGCCGGCCGCTTCACCCTCGAACCGACGCCCGGCCTCTACGCGGCGGTCGTCGGCGGCAGCGGCATCACCCCGGTGCTGTCCATCGTCTCCACGCTGCTGGCACGTGAGCCCGCGGCCCGGTTCTGCCTGATACGCAGTGACCGCACGGCGGCCTCGACGATGTTCCTGGAGGAGGTCGCCGACCTGAAGGACCGCTATCCCGAGCGGTTTCAGCTGGTGACCGTGCTCTCCCGCGAGGAGCAGCAGGCGGGCCTGCCGTCCGGCCGGCTCGACCGTGAGCGGCTCAGCGCGTTGCTGCCCGCGCTGCTGCCGGTCGACCGGGTCGCGGGCTGGTTCCTGTGCGGACCGTACGGGCTGGTGCAGGGCGCGGAGCAGGCGCTGCGGGAGCTCTCCGTGGACCGCTCCCGTATCCATCAGGAGATCTTCCATGTGGACGCGGGCTCCACGTCGGCCGGCACCGCCGGGACCCCCGCGCACAGCACGGTCACCGCGCGGCTCGACGGGCGCGGCGGGACCTGGCCCGTGCAGGAAGGAGAGTCCCTGCTGGAGACGGTCCTGCGCAACCGCCCCGACGCGCCCTACGCCTGCAAGGGCGGAGTCTGCGGGACGTGCCGCGCCTTCCTGGTCTCCGGCGAGGTCCGCATGGACCGCAACTTCGCGCTGGAGACGGAGGAGACGGAAGCCGGATATGTGCTGGCCTGCCAGTCGCATCCGCTGACGGAGCAGGTGGAGCTGGACTTCGACCGCTGAGGTATTCGACCGCTGAGGACGGGAAGCCCGCGCCGTTCCCTCTTTCCAGACGCCATCCCTTCCTCCTCCCAGAAACCATCCCTTCTTCCGGAGGCCATTCCCTTCTTCTAGAACCTGTTCTATCTTGACGCACCGTCAGCTCACCGGACTCGCCGGAAGGACAGGCCGTGGACTTCACCTTCACCGAGGAGCAGCGGGCGGCGGCCGAGGCGGCCCGCGGGGTGTTCGCCGGCGTGGCACCGGACGCGGTGCCCAGCCCGGCGCTCACCACCGGTGCCGTGGCCGAGGGCTTCGACCGGGCCCTGTGGTCCCGGCTGGCCGAGGCGGACCTGCTGAGTCTGCTGCTCGACGAGGCACACGGCGGTTCCGGGCTGGACGCGATCGCGCTGTGCCTGGTGCTGCGCGAGTCCGCCAAGGTGCTCGCCCGGGTGCCGCTGCTGGAGCACAGCGCGGCGGCAGCGGCCGTACAGGCGTACGGCGGGCCGGAGTTGGCGGGGCGGGTGCCGGCTCGGGCCGGGCGGGGCGAGCTGGTGCTGACGGTCGCGGCGAACGGCCGCAGCGGCCACGACCCGGCCGAACTGGCCGTCGGCGCACGACGGGACGGCGCGGCCTGGGTGCTGGACGGGGTGCAGACGGCGGTGCCGTGGGCGTACGACGCGGACCTCGTCGTCGTACCGGCGCATGTGGAGGGGACGGGCGCCGAGCGGACCGTGCTCGCGCTGGTACCGCGCGAGCGGGACGGGGTGGTCCTCGCCGAGCAGGTCTCCACCAGCGGGGAGCGGCTGGCCGAACTGCGGCTCACGTCCGCGCGGATCGACGCGGCCGACGTCATCGAGGCCGAGGGTGCCTGGGAGTGGCTGCATGCGCTGCTCACGACCGGCACCTGTGCGCTGGCGCTGGGGCTGGGCGAGCGGGTGCTGGGGATGACGGCCGAGTACACCGGGAAGCGGGAGCAGTTCGGGTTTCCGCTCGCGACGTTCCAGGCGGTGGCGGTGCAGGCCGCGGACCGGTACATCGATCTGCGCGCCATGGAGGCCACGCTCTGGCAGGCCGCCTGGCGGATCGCCTCGGGGGCGCCGGGGGCGCTGCCCGCGGCCGGGGATGTGGCGGTGGCGAAGATCTGGGCGGCGGAGGGGGTCCGCCGGGTGGTGCAGACGGCACAGCATCTGCACGGCGGGTTCGGCGCCGACACCGACTATGCGCTGCACCGGTATCACGCCTGGGCCAAGCACCTGGAGCTGGCGCTCGGCCCGGCGGCGGCGCACGAGGAGCGGCTCGGGGACCTGCTGGCCGCCCATCCACTGGGCTGACCCGCACATCCCGTGAGCTGCGTCCTGTGGGCTGCGTCTGTGGGCTGCCCCGCACACCCTGCGAGACGGCACGCGCCCTCGGGCAGCATGCGCCCCGGCGCGGAGGACGGGCGCCCCGGCGCGGTCGCGGGGCTACAGCACGAAGCCGGGCTGGCCCTCGTCCGTGATGACCGGGCGGCCCGAGGTCTGCCAGATCTGCATGCCGCCGTCGACGTTGACCGCCTCGATGCCCTGCTGGACCAGGTACATGGTGACCTGGGCCGAGCGGCCGCCGGAGCGGCAGATGACGTGGACGCGGCCGTCCTGCGGGGCGGCCTCGGTCAGCTCGCCGTAGCGGGCCACGAAGTCGCTCATGGGGATGTGCAGCGCCCCCTCGGCGTGGCCCGCCTGCCACTCGTCGTCCTCGCGGACGTCCAGCAGGAAGTCGCCGTCCTTGAGGTCCATGACCTCGACCGTGGGTACACGAGCTGCGAAATTCATGTCCCCGACGCTACCCGAAGCCTCCGGGCACCGGCGGGGGGAGCGGGGGCTCAGTCCTGCGCCAGCAGGGCCGCCAGTTCCGCCTCCCGCTGGGCGATGTCGGAGCGCAGCTTTCCGGCGATCTCGTCGAGGAGCCCGTCGGGGTCGTCCGGGGCGAGCCGCAGCATGCCGGCGATGGCGCCCTCCTCCAGTTCGCGGGCGACGAGAGTGAGGAGTTCCTTGCGCTGGGCGAGCCATTCGAGGCGGGCGTAGAGCTCCTCGGCGGGGCTCGGGCGCCGCTCGGGCGGTACCGGCCCGGCCGCCCATTCCTCGGCCAGCTCCTTCAGCAGGGCCGCGTCGCCGCGGGCGTAGGCGGCGTTGACGCGGGTGATGAACTCCTCGCGCCGCTGCCGTTCCGCTTCCTCCTGGGCGAGGTCGGGGTGGGCCTTGCGGGCCAGCTCGCGGTAGAGCTTGCGGGCCTCCTCGCTGGGCCGCACCCGCTCCGGGGGCCGTACGGCCTGGTCGGTGAGCATGGCGGCGGCTTCCGGGAACAGGCCGTGGCCGTCCATCCAGCCGTTCAGCAGTTCCTCGACGCCGGGGATCGGCAGGACGCGGGCGCGGGCCTCCTCGGCGCGGCGGATGTCCTCCGGGTCGCCGGTGCGGGCGGCCTTCGCCTCGGCGATCTCGGCGTCCAGCTCCTCGATACGGAGGTAGAGGGGGCCGAGCTTCCGCTCATGCAGCCGGGAGAAGTTCTCGACCTCGACCCGGAATGTCTCCACGGCGATCTCGTACTCGATCAATGCCTGTTCGGCGGCCCGTACGGCCTGTTCGAGCCGTTCCTCGGGCCGCGGTGCCTGGGACTGATCGGGTTCCGGGGTCGTCACGCGAACAGCATAGGGGGCCGCGGTCCCGCCCCCTCAAAAGCCCTTCACGCCCCCGGCCCGCCCCCGGCCCCCCTTCGGCGCCGAGGCCCCTCATGCCCGAACACTCGCCCCCTCATGCTCGAACACCCAGCCCCTCATGCCCGGACACCCGGCCCCTCGCACCCAGATAACCGACACCTCACACTCCCGACTCGGCCGGGATCCTCCCCGCCCGCACCGCCGTCACCAGTTCGGCGTGGTCGGCCTCCGTGCGGTCGGCGTAGGCGACGGCGAAGGCGGCTATCGCCTC
The DNA here is from genome assembly GCF_014650595.1 of Streptomyces alanosinicus. Taxonomy (GTDB): domain Bacteria; phylum Actinomycetota; class Actinomycetes; order Streptomycetales; family Streptomycetaceae; genus Streptomyces; species Streptomyces alanosinicus. The sequence goes on along the minus strand of NZ_BMVG01000006.1, from coordinate 307,657 downwards.
GTCCAGTTCCTCGTTCTTGCCGCAGTACCCGGCGATCAGCCGCGGGTCGGCGCTGTGGGAGTGGGCGCGGGCCAGCAGCGCGCCGGTCATCCGGCCGTAGTCGTCGACATGGTCGGCGGCGAGGGCGGCGGGGTCGACGCTGCCCTTGCGGTTGCGGAACTGACGCACCTGGAAGGGCCGCCCGTCGACGGTGGTCCAGCCGAGCAGGATGTCGCTGACGACCTGCATGCGCTTCTGCCCGAGGACCACGCGGCGGCCTTCGTGCTCCACGGCCGGCGCCTCGAACCCGGCCGTGGCCAGGTGCGGGACGAGCGCGGAGGGCCGGGCCTCCTTCACCTGGAGCACCAGCGGCTGCTCACGGTGGTCGAGGAGCAGCACGACGTAGGACCGGGTGCCGACGCTGCCGGTGCCGACGACCCGGAAGGCCACGTCGTGCACGGCGTGCCGGGCGAGCAGCGGGTGCCGGTCCTCGCTGAGCGTGTGGATGTACGACTCCAGGGACGCGGCGACCGCGTGGGCCTCCTCGTCCGGGACGCGGCGCAGCACGGGCGCGGCGTCCACGAAGCGGCGCCCGCCGTCCTCGACCGCCTCCGTGGACTTCGCCGCGAACCGGCCGCTGGTGTTGGCTCGGGCCTTCTGCGAGACCCGCTGCAGGGTGCCGAGGAGATCGTGGGCGTCGGTGTGGGAGACCAGTTCCTCGTCGGCGATGGCGTTCCACGCGTCGAGCACGGGCAGCTTGGCCAGCAGCCGCATGGTGCGGCGGTAGGCGCCGACCGTGTCCTGGGCGGCGGCCCGGCAGGTGTCCTCGTCGGCGCCGGCCTCCCGTCCGGCGAGCACCAGCGAGGCGGCGAGCCGCTTCAGGTCCCACTCCCAGGGGCCGTGCACGGTCTCGTCGAAGTCGTTGAGGTCGATGACGAGATCGCCGCGGGGGTCGCCGTACAGGCCGAAGTTGGCCGCGTGGGCATCCCCGCATATCTGGGTGCCGATCCGGGTCATGGGGGTGCGGGCCAGGTCGTACGCCATGAGTCCGGCCGAGCCGCGCAGGAAGGCGAACGGGGTGGCGGCCATCCGGCCGACGCGGATGGGGGTCAGCTCGGGGATACGGCCGGCGTTGGACTCGGTGACCGCGCGGACCGCGTCGGGGCGGGTGGCGTCCACGTCGAGCGCGCGGTGCGCACTGCGCGGCACGCTGGTGCGCAGCGCCTTGCCCTCGTCCTTGGGCGAGCCCTGCCGCGGCCACTGGGCGAACCCGCTCACCCGCGGCAGCCGCCGCGCGCCACGCTCCACCGTGTCCGCCGCCGTGTCCGCCACCGCGTCCGCCACGTCCCCACCGGCACCGGTCATCGCGACCGCCTCCCCCGTACAGCCGCCGGCCGTCAACGGCCGGCACGAACATCAACTCGTGCAGACCGTACAACCGACGACCGATATGCGTCGATCACCGATCCGGCCGACGACCGCAGACCTGGTCGCCGACTTGGTTGCCGACTTGGTTGCCGACCTGGTCGCCGGCCACCGCCCCGCTCGTCGGTGCGTCGGACCAGGCCCTGCCCCAGGCCCTGCCCCAAGCGCTGCCCCGGGGCCTAGGCCCTCAACTCCCGTACGGCGACGGCTCGGAAGCTGTGCGGTGGACGGCCGGTGAGCTGCCGCACGGTGTCGGTGGTGCGGTCCTCGGCGCCCTCGGCGATGGCGCGGTCCATCCCGGCCAGCATGGCGGCGAACTCCGGCGGCATCCGCGCGGCCAGCCGGTCGCGCAGTTGCTCGTACGTCAGCCGCCGGTGGACCACGGGCCGGCCGGTGACCTCCGTGAGGACGGCGGCGATGTCGTCGTAGCGGAGCGCCTCCGGTCCGGTCAGGACCGCGTCGCTGTTGTGCGCCCGCTCGTCGGTCAGGGCACGGACCGCGACGGCGGCGATGTCGTCGGCGTCGACGAATCCGACCCGGCCGGACCCGGCCGCGGTCAGGATGACGCCGTCCTCGCGGATGCTGTCGGCGTGGACGTGCGCGCCGGTGAAGTTCTGCATGAACCAGGAGGGCCGCAGTACCGCCCACTCGTCGAACAGTGCGGGCAGGGCCTGGTGCACCGCCCCCGCCCCCGGGCCGCCCTCGGGGACGGCCGAGGAGCTGAGGAGCACGGCACGCCGTACGCCGGCGGCGCGGGCCCGGCGGAGGAAGGGCAGCATGACGGCGGCCGGGTCGGGGTCGCCGACCGGCGGGACGAGGTAGACGCGCACGGCCCCGGCGAGGGCGGCGCCGTGGGTGGCGGGGTCGTACCAGTCGAAGCGGACCGCTTCCGCGCCCGGCAGCGGGGTGGCCCGGCGGCTCGCCGCCCGGACGGCATGGCCGGCGGCGGTCAGCCGCGCCGCGGTACGGCCGCCGGTGGTGCCGGTGGCCCCGATGACCAGGACGGTGCCGGCGGCGGTCATCGGGCACCGCTTCCGGCGAAGTCCAGGCCGGGCTGCTGGACGGCGAGCGGGTTCCAGTAGTCCCGGTAGGAGGTGAAGCGTCCCTCCCGGGCGGACACGACGGCGATGTAGGTCATGTCGAAGGGCGCCCCGGTCTCGACCAGCCGGCCCACGCCCCGCATCTCGACCACGATGGTCCAGGGGCTCGCGGTCCGGTGGATCCGCAGCTCGGGGAAGCCGTGCAGGTCGATGTGGTCGGGATAGTCACGCATATAAGCGGCGATCGCGTCCCGGCCTTCGAGCCGGCCGGGCCAGCCCGGCGGCGCGAAGGGGAACTCCATCACGCCGTCCTCGGCCCACAGGCCGACCCAGCCGGCGATGTCCTTGTCGAGGAGCAGCCGCAGGCTGTGGCGGTAGAGCTCTTCCGCTGAGGTGTGCGGGGGCATGGGCATGGATCCCTCCGTCCGTCCCGTACGATACGGACCCTTGGTCCGGTTTGATCGACGATACGGACCGTTGGTCCGGTTCGCAACACGGGGAACCGGCGCCCGGCACCCCCGGCGCGGGAGGACCCCGCGCCGGGGCCGAACCCCTCCGGGAGGAACCACGTGAGCGAGCGCAGACCCCGCAAGGACGCCCTGCGGAACCGGGCGGCCGTCTTCACCGCCGCCGACGCGCTCTTCGCCGACTGTCAGAGCCCCGACAGCGTCACGATGGCCGACATCGCGGTCGCGGCCGGCGTCGGCAAGGCGACCCTCTTCCGCGCGTTCGGCGATCGCACCGGACTGATCCGCGCCCTGTACGCCGCACGCCTGGAACCGGTCAGAACGGCGGTCGAACAGGGCCCGCCGCCGCTCGGGCCCGACGCCGAGCCCCTGGTGCGGGTGCCGGCCCTGCTGGACGCCGTCCTGTGCCTCAAGCTCGACAACCGCCACCTCGCCCTCGCCCTGGAGCAGACCGGCAGCGACAGTCCCTACGGCGCGGAGTACTACGCCTGGTGCCACACCCTGCTCCGCACGCTGCTGGAGCGGATTCCGGGGCTGCCCGAGAGCGACTTCACCGCCCACGCCCTGCTCGCCGCCACCCGCGCCGACCTCGTCGAGCACCTGGCCGGCGAGCAGGGCCTGCCCCGCGACGAGATGCGGGCGCGACTGGCAGGCTTCACCGCCAGGATCCTCGGCGCCGAGGGAACCCAAGGACACCAGGACACCCAGGAGTCCTCTTAGGCGACCACTGATCACGGGCCGGCCGCGAATCCCCCGCGCGCCAGGACCAGTTCGGGCATCCCCTCGATGTGGCCCACGGCACTACTCCCCACGGCACTCCACAGGGCGGGCCCACCCCACCCCGACCGCGCCACCTCACCACCCCCGGAGAGGCCCCGCGTGACAGACGTGAGGGAGACGCGGGAGAGATGTGAGGGAGAAGTGAGAGAGAAGTCACATCAGCACTCAGGGCGGAGAAGGCGGAGACGGAGACGGAGACGAGACGACAGAGAAGCGGCAGCGGCGAGTGAAGAACAACACCCCTGCCGCCGACGGCCGTCGGCCACCCGCCGGCACGGACCCCCACCGGACGGCGCCCCCGCCCCGCACCAGCACAAAGAGAAACGGTCGGCATCGTGATTACGATGCCGACCGTTTCGTCGGTGCGCGAGGGGGGAGTTGAACCCCCACGCCCTTGCGGGCACTGGAACCTGAATCCAGCGCGTCTGCCTATTCCGCCACCCGCGCATTGGGTGTGTCTTCCGGTCCCGGCCCTTTCGGGCTGGCCCCTTCCGACACCCAGAACATTAGCACGTCGTACGGGGTGGGTTCACATCCCTTCCGGGCCCCCGCCCGGCATCGGCCGGGCCCGCCACCCGCGGCTATGCCCGCCCTCCGGCACCCGGGGCCACCTGCCGCGCAGCCCCTCATCGCCGCCCCCCCACCGCCCCCTCGCCGCCCCCGGACACGTATCAGTGAGACCCGCTTCACGTATCAACCTCGTACCGGTGACGGGCATCTCCCCAGGAGGCGGGCCGGGTCCACAGCCAGGTGCGGGACACTGGTCTTCACCCACCTCTACGATCCATGGCAGCAGGAGTGCCCGCCGGGAGTTCGAAGGGGAACCGCTGGGGGAACCGGCTGATTGCCGGGCGCGTAGATACGATCAGTAAGCAGCACCGGCAAGCAGCACCAGCGGAACAGGCAGTACAGGCAAGGCAGCGGCTACACAACAGGGCAACGCAGACGACCGGGACGGAGGAGGTGCCCCATGGGAGTCCTGAAGAAGTTCGAGCAGCGTCTCGAAGGTCTGGTGAACGGCACCTTCGCCAAGGTCTTCAAGTCCGAGGTCCAGCCCGTGGAGATCGCCGGCGCGCTCCAGCGCGAGTGCGACAACAACGCGACCATCTGGAACCGCGACCGGACCGTCGTACCCAACGACTTCATCGTGGAGCTGAGCGCGCCGGACTACGAGCGGCTCAGCCCCTACTCCGGGCAGCTCGGTGACGAGCTGGCCGGCATGGTGCGCGACTACGCCAAGCAGCAGCGCTACACCTTCATGGGCCCGATCAAGGTCAATCTGGAGAAGGCCGAGGACCTGGACACGGGTCTGTACCGGGTGCGCTCGCGCACCCTGGCCTCCTCCAGCAGCCAGCAGGCCCCCGCGGCCCCGGCCCCCGGCCGCCCCGCGCAGGGCGCCCAGGGCGGCGGATACGGCTACCCGCCCGCCGCGCCCGCCGGTGCGCCCCCGATGCCGGCCACGCCGCCGCCCGGCGCCCGCCCCGGCGGCTCCGGCTACCCCCAGCCCGCCGGCCAGCGGCCCACGGGCACACCCACGAGCGGCGGACGCCCCCGCTACTGGATCGAGATCAACGGCACCCGCCACCAGATCTCCCGACCGACGCTGGTGATGGGCCGCAGCACCGACGCCGACGTGCGGATCGACGACCCCGGCGTCTCCCGCCGGCACTGCGAGATCCGGACCGGGACGCCCTCGACGATCCAGGATCTCGGATCCACCAACGGCATCGTGGTGGACGGGCAGCACACCACCCGCGCTACGCTCCGCGACGGCTCGCGGATCGTCGTGGGCAGCACCACCGTTATCTATAGGCAAGCCGAAGGGTGAAGCGGGGGCAATGTCAGAGCTGACCCTCACGGTCATGCGGCTGGGTTTCCTGGCCGTACTGTGGCTGTTCGTGATCGTGGCCGTGCAGGTCATCCGGAGCGACCTGTTCGGTACGCGCGTCACCCAGCGCGGATCGCGCAGGGAGGCCGGCCGCCAGCAGCAGCAGGCGGCCCGGCAGCAGCCAGCCGCGCCCCCGCAGCAGCGAAACCAGCAGCGAGGCCAGCAGGGCGGCGGCCGGCGCGGCCGTAACGCCCCCACCAAGCTGGTGGTGACCGAAGGCACACTGACCGGCACCACCGTCGCGCTGCAGGGCCAGACGATCACTCTGGGCCGGGCGCACGACTCCACGATCGTGCTGGACGACGACTACGCCTCCAGCCGCCATGCCAGGATCTACCCGGACCGCGACGGTCAGTGGATCGTCGAGGATCTGGGTTCCACCAACGGCACCTACCTGGACCGGTCCCGGCTGACGACCCCCACGCCGATCCAGCCGGGCTCGCCGATCCGCATCGGCAAGACCGTCATCGAGCTGCGGAAGTAGTGCTACATCATGAGTGAGCGCGAGCGGAGCGAGCACGCAGCGGCAGGCCGCACTCCGGTCTGCGGTGCGCTCCCGACCGGAGGGTGGGCAGTGTGGCTCGACACGACCGGCTGCATTCGGAGCCGACGGGCGAGGTGCGCATGAGTCTGTCACTGCGCTTTGCCGCCGGATCGCACAAGGGCATGATCCGCGAGGGCAACGAGGACTCCGGTTACGCCGGTCCCCGACTGCTCGCGATCGCCGACGGCATGGGCGGCCAGGCGGCCGGCGAGGTCGCCTCCTCCGAGGTCATCTCCACCCTGGTCACGCTCGACGACGACGTGCCCGGCTCCGACATCCTCACCTCCCTCGACGAGGCCGTGCAGCGCGCCAACGACCAGCTGCGCGCCATGGTCGAGGAGGACCCCCAGCTGGAGGGCATGGGGACCACCCTCACCGCCCTGCTGTGGACCGGCCAGCGGCTCGGCCTGGTCCACGTCGGCGACTCCCGCGCCTATCTGCTGCGGGACGGGGTGCTCACCCAGATCACCCAGGACCACACCTGGGTGCAGCGGCTCGTCGACGAGGGCCGGATCACCGAGGAAGAGGCCACCACTCACCCGCAGCGCTCCCTGCTGATGCGCGCCCTCGGCAGCGGCGACCATGTCGAGCCCGACCTGTCGATCCGCGAGGTCCGCGCCGGCGACCGCTATCTGATCTGCTCCGACGGGCTGTCCGCGGTCGTCTCCCATCAGACGATGGAAGAGGCCCTCGCCAGCTACCAGGGCCCGCAGGAGACCGTGCAGGAGCTGATCCAGCTCGCGCTGCGCGGCGGCGGCCCGGACAACATCACCGTCATCGTCGCCGACGTCCTCGACCTGGACACCGGTGACACCCTCGCCGTCCAGCTGTCCGACCAGCCGATCGTGGTCGGCGCCGTCGCCGAGAACCAGCACCACCTGCACGACAACGGCATCATGCAGACCCCGGCCGGCCGCGCCGCCCACCTGGGCCGGCACGCCCACGGGCACGGCGGCGGCGAGTTCGGCCCGCCCGGCTCCGGCGACACCACCGGCTACGTCCCGGCGGGCAGCTTCGGCGACTACACCGACGAGGACTTCACCAAGCCGCGCAAGAGCCGCACATGGCTGAAGGGCACCCTCTACGGCGCGCTCGCGCTCGCCGTCATCGGCGGCGGCCTCTACGGCGGCTACCGCTGGACGCAGACGCAGTACTACGTCGGCGCCAAGGACGAGCATGTGGCGCTGTACCGCGGGATCAGCCAGGACCTGGCCTGGGTGTCGCTCTCGAAGGTGGAGAAGGACCACCCCGAGATCGAACTCAAGTACCTGCCGCCGTACCAGCAGAAGCAGGTGAAGTCGACGATCGCCGCGGGCGGTCTGCAACAGGCCCAGGCGAAGATCGAGGCACTGTCCGTGCAGGCCTCCGCATGCCGCAAGCAGTCGCAGCGCCAGGCCGCCGAGTCCGAGCGGAACGCCAGAACGGGCCAGGGCGAGGCCGGAGGCACCACGGGAACCACCCGTACCGCCTTCACGTCCAAGGCATCACCGACGCCCAACCCGTCTACAGGTACGACAGGTGCGACAGGTACGACGGGCACGACGTCGAAGAAGCCCCCGACAACGTCCTCGAAGTCCCCGTCCCCGACCGCCACTCCGAACCCCGGCCCGAGCCTCTCCGAGGATGAGCAGAAGGTCGTCGATCAGTGCGGCAAGCAGTAGCGAAGCCGCGAGAGGCCCTGTCACACGATGAGCAGTACGACTAACCCGCCGACGCACCACACCTCCACGATCGGCGCCATCGGCGCACCGAGCCGCCGCAACACCGAGCTGGCCCTGCTGGTCTTCGCCGTGGCCATCCCGGTGTTCGCCTATGCCAACGTGGGCCTGGCCATCAAGAACCAGGTACCCGCCGGACTGCTGGAGTACGGCCTCGGCCTCGGTCTGCTGGCCGGCGTGGCCCACCTCGCCGTACGGAAGTTCGCGCCGTACGCCGACCCGCTGCTGCTGCCGCTGGCCACCCTGCTCAACGGGCTCGGGCTCGTCGTCATCTGGCGGCTGGACCAGTCGAAGCTGCTGCAGTCGCTGCCCCACTTCGCCGCGGCCGCGCCTCGCCAGCTGCTGTACAGCGCGCTGGGCATCGCCATGTTCGCCGCAGTGCTGATCTTCCTGAAAGACCATCGCGCCCTGCAGCGCTACACCTACATCTCCATGGTCTGCGCCCTGGTCCTGCTGCTTCTTCCACTGGTGCCGGGCCTCGGGGCCGACATCTACGGCGCCAAGATCTGGATCAGGGTCCCCGGCCTCGGCTCCCTGCAGCCCGGCGAGTTCGCGAAGATCGTCCTCGCCGTCTTCTTCGCCGGCTACCTGATGGTCAAGCGGGACGCCCTGGCCCTCGCCAGCCGCCGCTTCATGGGCCTGTACCTGCCGCGCGGCCGCGACCTCGGTCCGATCCTGGTCGTCTGGGCGATGTCGATCCTCATCCTGGTCTTCGAGACCGACCTCGGCACCTCGCTGCTGTTCTTCGGCATGTTCGTGATCATGCTGTACGTCGCCACCGAGCGAACCAGCTGGATCGTCTTCGGTCTGCTGATGTCCGCCGTCGGCGCGGTCGGTGTGGCGAGCTTCGAGTCGCACATCCAGACGCGTGTGAACGCCTGGCTCAACCCGATGCGCGAGTACCAGCTCAGCCGCCAGGTCACCCACGACGGCATCCTCCACTCCGACCAGCTGCAGCAGTCCCTGTGGGCGTTCGGCTCCGGCGGCACCCTCGGCACCGGCTGGGGCCAGGGCCACTCGGACCTGATCAAGTTCGCCGCCAACTCCGACTTCGTCTTCGCGACCTTCGGCGAGGAGCTGGGCCTGGCGGGCATCATGGCGATGCTCCTGATCTACGGCCTGATCGTGGAGCGCGGCGTGCGCACCGCCCTCGCCGCCCGCGACCCGTTCGGCAAGCTGCTCGCCGTGGGCCTGTCCGGCGCCTTCGCCCTGCAGGTGTTCGTCGTGGCCGGCGGTGTGATGGGCCTCATCCCGCTGACCGGTATGACGATGCCGTTCGTCGCCTACGGCGGTTCCTCCGTGCTGGCCAACTGGGCGCTGATCGGCATCCTGATCCGCATCAGTGACACCGCCCGCCGCCCGGCGCCCATGCCCGCCGGCAACCCCGACGCCGAGATGACCCAGGTGGTCCGCCCGTCATGAACAAGCCCCTGCGCCGGATCGCGATCTTCTGCGGCCTCCTCGTGCTGGCCCTGCTGATCCGCGACAACTATCTCCAGTACGTCAAGGCCGACCAGCTCGCCGCTGACAAGGACAACCTCAGAGTCCGCATCGAGCGCTACGCCCACCCGCGCGGCGACATCATCGTCGACGGGAACCCGATAACCGGGTCGACCGAGGTCAAGGGCCGACAGTTCAAGTACAAGCGCACCTACAAGGACGGGGCCATGTGGTCCCCGGTGACCGGCTACTCCTCGCAGGCCTTCGACAGCAGCCAACTGGAGAAGCTCGACGACGGCATCCTCTCCGGCAACGACGACCGGCTCTTCTTCCGCAACACCCTCGACATGATCACGGGCAAGCCGAAGCAGGGCGGCAACGTGGTCACCACACTGAACGCGCCCGCTCAGAAGGCAGCGTTCGACGGGCTGTCCAAGCAGGGCGGCAAGGGCGCGGTCGTCGCCCTGGAGCCGTCCACCGGCAAGATCCTGGCGCTGGCCTCCTACCCGTCGTACGACCCCTCGGCCTTCGCGGGCGACCGCGACGGCGACTCCAAGGCCTGGAACACGCTGAAGAACAGCAAGGCCGAGCCGATGTTGAACCGGGCGCTGCGCGAGACCTACCCGCCGGGCTCCACGTTCAAGGTGGTCACGGCCGCGGCCGCGCTGGAGAACGGCAAGTACACCTCGGCCGACGAGAAGACGGACTCGCCGCTGCCGTGGACCATGCCGGGCACCACGACCCAGCTGAAGAACGAGGGCAACATCCCCTGCAAGGACGCCGACCTGCGGACGGCGCTGCAGTACTCCTGCAACACCGTCTTCGGCAAGATCGGGTCCGACCTCGGCAACGACAAGATGCTGGCTGAGGCGAAGAAGTTCGGCTTCGACTCCGAGCAGTTCACCCCGGTCCGCTCGAACGCCTCGGTGTTCTCCGACCACATGAACCCGTCGCAGACCGCGCTGTCCTCCATCGGCCAGTACAACACCGCCGCGACCCCGCTGCAGATGGCCATGGTCGCCTCGGCGGTCGCCAATGACGGCAAGCTGATGAAGCCGTACATGGTCGACAAGCTCCAGTCGCCCAACGTCGACACCGTCGAGCAGACCGAGCCGAAGGAGCTGAGCCGGCCGCTGTCCTCGGCCAACGCGCAGATCCTGCAGGACATGATGCAGACGGTGGTCGAGAAGGGCACCGGTACGAACGCGAAGATCCCCGGCGTCACGGTGGGCGGCAAGACCGGTACCGCGCAGCACGGTGTGGCGAACAGCGCCAACCCGTACGCGTGGTTCCTCTCCTACGCCAAGCTGCCCGACGGCAGCTCGCCGGTCGCCGTGGCCGTGGTCATCGAGGACGAGAGCGCCAACCGCGACGACATCTCCGGCGGCGGCCTCGCGGCACCGATCGCGAAGGACGTCATGGAGGCCGTCATCAAGTCCAAGAAGTGACACCCGTCACGCCTCCTTCACATCGTTGCACGTTGCGATACCGGTCCTGTATCGGGTTGCGGGCTTGGCCAGGTCACACAAAGCGAGCCGGGTACGGTAGGCCCGGACGGCAGCCTCCGGCGGCGCACGACGGTGCGCGGCCGGGACCGACGGAGAGGGCTGGTAGGTAGCTATGGAAGAGCCGCGTCGCCTCGGCGGCCGGTACGAACTGGGCCAGGTGCTCGGTCGTGGTGGCATGGCGGAGGTCTACCTCGCGCATGACACCCGGCTCGGTCGCACCGTGGCGGTGAAGACGCTGCGCGCGGACCTCGCGCGTGATCCGTCCTTCCAGGCCCGGTTCCGCCGGGAGGCCCAGTCGGCCGCCTCGCTCAACCATCCCGCGATCGTCGCGGTCTACGACACGGGCGAGGACTACATCGACGGGGTCTCCATCCCGTACATCGTGATGGAGTACGTCGACGGTTCCACGCTCCGTGAGCTTCTTCACTCCGGTCGCAAGCTCCTGCCGGAGCGCGCGATGGAGATGACCGTCGGCATCCTCCAGGGTCTGGAGTACGCCCACCGCAACGGCATCGTCCACCGTGACATCAAGCCGGCCAACGTCATGCTGACCCGCAACGGCCAGGTCAAGGTGATGGACTTCGGCATCGCCCGCGCCATGGGCGACTCCGGCATGACCATGACCCAGACCGCGGCCGTGATCGGCACCGCCCAGTACCTCTCGCCGGAGCAGGCGAAGGGCGAGCAGGTGGACGCCCGCTCGGACCTGTACTCGACGGGCTGCCTCCTCTATGAGCTGCTGACGGTCCGCCCGCCCTTCGTCGGCGACTCCCCCGTGGCCGTGGCCTACCAGCATGTCCGCGAGGAGCCCCAGGCTCCGTCGGTCTTCGACCCCGAGATCACCCCCGAGATGGACGCGATCGTCCTGAAGGCGCTGGTCAAGGACCCGAACTACCGCTATCAGTCGGCCGACGAGATGCGCGCCGACATCGAGGCCTGTCTGGACGGCCAGCCGGTCGGAGCGACGGCCGCGATGGGCGCCGCGGGCTACGGCGGCTACCCCGACGACCAGCCGACCACGGCGCTGCGCCCCGACGGCGGCGGGGGAGCGACCACGATGCTCCCGCCGATGAACCCGGACGACGGCGGCTACGGCTACGACGACGCCCCGGGCCGCCGCGGCCGCCAGCCGAAGAAGTCCCACACCTCCACGATCCTGCTGGTGGTCGCGGGCATCCTGGTCCTGATCGGCGCGATCCTGATCGGCAAGTGGGTGGCGACCGGCCACAACACGGGGGACGGCAGGGTGCCGGTACCGAACTTCGTCGGCCAGTCCGAGGGCACGGCCAAGAAGATGGCCGAGAACGTCGACCTGAAGGTCAGCAGCTCCCACAAACCCTGCGACAACCAGCCCAAGGGCAATGTGTGCTCGCAGGATCCGGACAGCGGCAAGGTCGCCAAGGGCACCATCATCAATCTGGTCGTCTCGACGGGCGCGCCCAAGGTCACCGTCCCGGACGTGCGCGGCAGCCAGTTCGCCGCGGCCCAGTCCCTCCTCAAGGAGAAGGGCTTCGAGGTCGAGAAGCAGACCCAGGAGTCGACCCAGACACCCGGCGTGGTCATGGACCAGGACCCGAAGGGCGGCTCCAGCCAGGAGAAGGGCACCACGATCACCCTCACGGTCGCCAAGGCCGCGGACAAGGTGACCATCCCGGGCGACCTCGTCGGCAAGTCCTGCGACGACGCGAAGAGCGAGCTGCAGAACCTGGGCCTGGCGCCCGGCGACTGCACCCAGACCCCCACCACCGACCAGACCCAGGACGGCAAGGTCCTGTCGACCAACCCGGCCGCGGGCCAGCAGGTCGCCAAGAACACGCCGGTCGCGATCAACGTCGGCAAGTTCCAGGGCGGCGGCCAGACCCAGGGCCAGGTGCCGAGCGTCACGGGCCAGACCCTGAAGCAGGCCGAGCAGACCCTGCAGCAGAGCGGCTACACGAACATCCAGGTCAGCGGCTCGAACGACGACAAGGCCCGGGTCATCCAGCAGACCCCGACCGCGGGCACCCAGGCCGATCCCGCCACCACCCAGATCGTCCTGACCACCCTGGACATCGGCGGCGGCGGTAACAACGGCGGCGGCGGCTTCCTCGGCGGCAACAACGGCTGACGCCCCATACAGAGGGCTAGATGGGCGTTCCACGCCAATAGGCGTGGAACGCCCATTCTTTCCATACCCTCTCAACGCCCCGACCACGTCAAAGTTGGCCGAAATATCCACACCCCGAAGCGCGGAAAAATATTATGATCGCTTCGCTTCTTGCGGATCAAAACGGCACCCTTGACTAGGAAATGGCGATGAAGAGAAGAGTCATTACCGCTCTGCTGGCAAGCATAGCTTCGGGCGTCTTACTGACAAGCACCACAAACTCCGCTTATGCGGCCCCACCCAGGGAGCCTTCATGCTCCTCCAATATGTGCAGCTGGCCCAAGGCGAATTACAAGGGCGCGGAGACCTGGTCGGGCCTTCACCAGGGGACGTGCTACTTTGACGGCAGAGTACGTTCATTGGTCAATAAGAAGAGGTACAACGTTCGCTACTACCCGGACAAAAACTGCGCCTCAAGCCTTCATTTCGACAGTCCATGGGGCTACTACGATATAGAGGCACAAACCGGGTGGCCCGTCTGGAGCTACAAACGAATCTCATAGGGGTGAAATCACGAGCTTGCCCCAATAGGAATCTATTCCTTCGCCGAGCTTGGCGGGGTAAGTGCGGTGGCACCACGAGTCGAAGCGTAGAACGCCGGGCTACCCCTCACGGTGTTTGCGATAGTCCTGAACCAACGAAGGACCGAAGCCGCAAGAGCAAGTTGCTGCTTCGGTCCTTCGTCGTGCTAAGTGACGGGCTCGGTCGAAGGAGGTCTGTCAGCGCAGTTCGCGCGACGAAGTCCGCTTGCTGTCTACCTTCTCCACCCGGACCAGTTCGCCCCACACCACACACCGATAGTGCTCACATAAAAGCGGGATGCACGTCGTCAGGGCTATGTAGTGCCCCGCCTTTTCCTACACCTTGCGATCGCACAGCAGTTCCTTCGCCGATCGCGTCTTTCATACGCTGCTACTCGTTGATCAGGTGAGGTGAGAGATGGAGTCTCTGCCCCGGTCGTATGGCCACGAGGCGAGTGGGAGGGGGCAGAACGTGATCGACGAAACAGTGCTGCGGAAATCCAGGCCCTGCGCAACAACGTGCTAGATCGCACGGACATGCTCGGCAGAGTCAAGGCGCTGTCACTGCTGCCGGACGGGATGCACGTGACGACGGCGATGGTGGCGGCATACTTCAGCGTCGCTGAGCAGGCTATCCGAGCACTCGTGCATGACCACCGAACCGAGCTGGAGACGAACGGCTACCGGGTCCTGACAGGCGCAGAACTGAGTGACTTCAAGTAACTCAGTGGGATTCGGTCTTACATCCCATCCCTGCCTTCTTCTCCCCGCATCACCCACATCCTCGACAAGACGGTCGTACCAATGTTCAACACCCTGATCGAAACGTCGGGCGAGCACCGGCGGGAACTCATCGCGCTCCGCACCGGCGTCCAGCAGGCTGGAGAAGTGGAGTTCTGGGACCGCATTGGTCATTTTGGAGTAGCGGTCACGCCACTGTGCCACGGGCCCGAAGCCGCAAGTGATGGTTGAGGCTTCGGGCTTTCGGGATCCTAGCTCTGCAGCTCCGCCGGAGGCGTCCGCTTGCTGTCGACCTTCTGGACGCGGACCAGTTCGCCCCAGACCACGTAGCGGTACTCCGAGGTGTATACGGGAGTGCAGGTCGTCAGGGTGATGTAGTGGCCCGGCTTGGTCTTGCCGGATTCTTTCGGGACCGCCGAGAGGACCTTGACGTTGTACTTCGAGGTCTCCGGAAGGATCGAGTAGACCTTGTAGACGTACCAGTTGTCCCGCGTCTCGAAGACGATCGGGTCGCCCGTCCTCACCTTGTCGATGTTGTGGAACTTCGCGCCGTGCCCGTCCCGGTGGGCCGCAAGGGTGAAGTTGCCGTCCTTGCCGGTGGTGGGAAGCGTGGCCTTGGCCGGGTCCAGGTAGTAGCCGGCCACGCCGTCGTTGAGGACGTCCGTGCCCGTGCCCTTCTCCACCAGGACCGCGCCGTTCTTCATCGACGGCACATGCAGGAAGCCGATGCCGTCCTTGGTGTCCAGCGCGCCCGGACCGGAGTCCGTCGTCTGCGCCCAGTGGTCGCGGACCTTGTCGGCACGCTTGTCCGCCTTGCGGTCCGCTATCACGTTCGTCCACCACAGCGAGTAGACGACGAACAGGGCGAGCAACACCCCCGCCGTGATGAGGAGTTCACCGAAGACGCTGACCGTCTTCGCGATCCGGCCGGGCCGACGGCCGCCCGGGGCGGGACTCGGGTCGGACGCGTCCGTGTGTTCTGCGGTGTCGTCGGCGGTCGCTGCCACAGTTTTCTCTGCCCCTACTCGCTGAAGCCCTACTCGATGAGCGCGTCCGGCTTGCCCTTGGCGCGCGGGCGTTCCTCGACCATCTTGCCCCAGACGACCAACCGGTACTTGCTGGTGAACTCCGGCGTGCAGGTGGTGAGGGTGATGTAACGGCCCGGTTCGGTGAAACCCGAGCCCGGCGGAACGGGCGACAGCACGCCCGTGTTGCCCGGCGAGGTCATCGGCAGCGTGCTGGTCACCTTGTACACGAAATATGTGTCCTGCTCCTCGACCACGATCGCGTCGCCGGGCTTGAGCTTGTTGATGTACCGGAAGGGCTCGCCATGCGTATTGCGGTGCGCGGCGAGACCGAAGTTTCCGGTCTTCGCGTCGGGCATCGCCGTCTTCAGCGGGGCCTCGCCGTAGTGCCCGACCATGCCCTTGTTGAGCACCTTCTCGGTGCTGACGCCCTCCGCGATCGGCGCGACCACATCCAGCTTGGGGATGTGCAGGATGGCGAAGCCCTGCCCTGGGGCGAAGACACCCGGGTTGCGCTTGCCGCTGGCCCAGTCGTTCTGCAGCTGGTGCGTCTCGCTGCCCGCCTGCGCCTGGGCACGGATGTTGGTCCACCACAGCTGGTAGGTGACGAACAGCAGCATCAGGACGCCGGTGGTGATGAACGCCTCGCCGATCACCCGGCTCGCGATGACGGCCGGGCTCGCCTTGCGCAGCCGCGCCTGCCGCCGCGCCTCCACCCGGGACAGCGGCCGGCCGGACCCCGCGTCCTCCGGCGGTGTCTCGGCGGTCGTCGCCTCACGGCCGCCGCCATGGCGGCCACCGCGCCGCTTGGCGGCCTTTCTGCGGGCGGCACGGCCGCCGACCGTGGGCCCAGTGGCCGAGGAGGCAGCTGAGGCCGCAGAGGCGCGTATAGGCTCGCTCTCCGGGCCGAGCGGCGCATCGGGAATCCGCAGCGCCATCGTCTCGTCGTCCCGAGCGGGCCGGAACGGTTCCTCGTGCCGCTCGTCATAGTCGTAGGGACCGTAGGGGCCGCCGTACGCCTCGCCGTACCTGTCCCCGTCCCCGTCCCCAAGCGCACCGGAAGCCTCGTACGACTGATCCCCGTACGAGGCATCGGTCTTGCGCTCCGGGCGCAGCGCGGTCACGCCGTGGCCCTGCCCACCACCGGGGCAAGCCCCGCCGACCTCGCCACGGCACCCTGGTCACCGCACTCCACCAGCCAGTTGGCCAGCATCAGATGACCATGCTCGGTCAGCACCGACTCCGGGTGGAACTGCACACCCTCGACCGGGAGTTCGCGGTGGCGCAGGCCCATGATGATGCCGTCGTGGGTGCGGGCGGTCACCTCCAGCTCGGCCGGCACCGTCGCCGGCTCGGCGGCCAGCGAGTGATACCGGGTCGCCGTGAAGGGGGTGGGCAGGCCCGCGAAGACGCCCTTGCCCTCGTGCTCCACCAGCGAGGTCTTTCCGTGCAGCAGCTCGGGCGCCCGGTCCACCACACCGCCGTACGCCACCTGCATCGACTGCATGCCCAGACAGACTCCGAAGACCGGGACGCCGGTCGCGGCGCAGTGGCGGACCATGTCCACGCACACGCCCGCCTGCTCCGGCGTCCCCGGGCCGGGCGAGAGCAGCACTCCGTCGAAGCCGTCCTGGGCGTGCGCCGTCGACACCTCGTCGTTGCGCAGCACCTCGCACTCGGCACCCAGCTGGTACAGGTACTGGACCAGGTTGAAGACGAAGCTGTCGTAGTTGTCGACGACGAGAATGCGCGCACTCACTGGTTGTCCACCGTCACATCGTTGAAGGGCAGCAGCGGTTCGGCCCACGGGAAGACGTATTGGAAGAGGACGTAGATCACGGCCAGGACCAGCAGAAGCGAGATGAGCGCCCTCACCCATACGTTCCCGGGCAGATGCCGCCAGATCCAGCCGTACATGCCGTTCCTTCCGTCTCCCCACGGCACCAGACTCACGCCGTACGGCACCAGACTAGCGGCGCAGAGCTTCCGGTTCGCCTGCCTCCACAGACTGTGTGGAGTCCAGGTGCGCCCAGACGATCAGCCGGTGACTGTGCCCCCATTCCGGATCGCACGTGGTCAGCGTCAGATAACGGCCCGGACGCGTATACCCGGACTTACGTGGCACAGGGTCGATCACCTCAACGTCCGTGGGGACGGTTTTGTAAGGCCCTTTGTCGATCCGATACGTGAACCAGGTGGTCCCGTCCGTGAGGACGACGGCATCCCCGGGGCGCAGCTCGGGGAAGTCCTTGAACGGATCGCCGTAGGTGCGCCGGTGACCGGCCACCGCGAAGTTCCCCTCCTCGCCGAGCCGCGCGGTGCGCGCGTAGTGAGCGAGCCCCTTCTCCAGCACATCCCGTCCGGTGCCCTCCAGGACCGGCTTGTTCCACGTGAAACCAAGCCGCGGGATGTACATGATCGCGAAGGCCTTGCCGTAGCGGTACGGCGCCGGTTTCGTCTCGGCGCCCGGCTTCCGCTCGCCCGCGGCGGCCGCCGGCTGCATGCTCCCCCGCGACCACTGCCGGTGCAGCTGATCGATCTGGTCGTTCATGGCACCGTCGGCCCGCACGCCCGTCCAGAACAGCACATAGGCAACAAAGAGCACGATCAGGGTGCCGACGGTGATGCACAGTTCGCTGACGGTCCGGACGATCACGCGCACCGGCGCCTCCGTGACGGACGGCTGACGGATGGCTACTGCACGGGCTTCGCGTAGTGCAGATCCACTGTGCCCGAGTAGCCGGGAAGAGTCACCGTCCCGTCGTCGGTGACTTTCCAGCCGAGGCCATAGACATTGACGTACACCATGTAGGTCTGGATCGCCTTGCTCGCCGCGAGCGCCTGCTGCAGCTTGTCCGGGTCCCCGACCGCCGTGATCTTGTACGGCGGCGAGTAGACCCGACCCTGGAGGATCAGCGTGTTGCCGACGCAGCGCACCGCACTGGTGGAGATCAGCCGCTGGTCCATGACCTTGATGCCCTGGGCGCCGCCCTGCCACAGCGCGTTCACCACGGCCTGCAGGTCCTGCTGGTGGATGACCAGATAGTCGGGCTGCGGCTCGGGATAGCCGGGGAGCTTGGCGGTGGCGTTGGGCGGGGCGTCATTCAGGGTGACGGTGATGCCGTGCCCGGTCAGCTGCTGGGTGCCGGTGCTCCGCTCCAGACCGCTGAGCTTGCGGTCCTGCGCCTTGGTGCTGCCGTCGTCACTCTCGGCGAGGGATTCCAGGCTCCCGCGCACGGCCGCGTTGGACTCGTCCAGCTCCTTGTTCTTACGGCTGCGCTGCTGGATCAGGTCGGACAGCTTCAGCAGGGAGCCGTCCTGGCGGATGTCGGTGCCCTTGGCCGTGTTGAAGCTGGTGAAGAAGATGAGCCCCGCGAGGGCGAAGACGGCCGCCGTGAGCATCCGCGCAGGGCGAAGACGCGGCCGGCTGCTATAGCCGGAGGCCGTTGATTGCGTCCCGGGGGAGTCGGCAGAATTGCTCAACGTACCCTTATCTCCTTCGGCGCCACGGAAGCACTACGCTAACGGACGCCCGGGGGAGCACACAGAGTCGTCATATTGCGCCCTTGTACGCTGCCCCGAGCCCGACCCAGCTATCTGCGCGGCCACGCAGCGCATCGACAGGAGAGACCCTCGTGCCGAAGTCACGTATCCGCAAGAAGGCCGATTACACGCCGCCGACGGCGAAGCAGACACAGACGATCAAGCTGAACAGCCGTGCCTGGGTCGCGCCGGTCATGCTGGCCATGTTCGTGATCGGTCTGGCCTGGATCGTCGTCTTCTATGTGACCGATGGCTCGCTGCCCATCGACGCCCTGGACAACTGGAACATCGTGGTCGGCTTCGGTTTCATCGCCGCCGGCTTCGGTGTCTCCACGCAGTGGAAGTAGCTCTGCCCAGGGCTATCCACCCAGTTATCCACAGCCGTTTTCCACATGGGGAAAAGAAAGACGATCTGTGGATAACTCATCGAGGGTTGACGCCGGTGTGACTGACCTACCGGCCCCCATACACCAGTTCGCCCCCTGTCTGACCTGCGGAAACACATCCGAGCGACAGGGGGCACAACTGTGCCCGCACGGCATGCACAAGATCCGCCACAGGCTGTGGACAACGGTTCGGTATCAGGTGTGGATCAGGTGAGCTGAGCGGTCCTGACCAGCGTCAGCACCACCACGACGGCGAGTACGACCGCACAGGCGCCGTACTGGACGAGCGTCCGGCGCTCGCGCGGAGCGTGGACCATCGCATAGCCCACGGCGACACCGGCGACGAGACCACCGATATGGGCCTGCCAGGCGATGTTGAAGCCCGGGGTGAAGGTGATGATCAGGTTGATCGCCAGCAGGGCGACCAGCGGGCGCAGGTCGTAGTTGAGGCGGCGCATCAGCACGCCGGTCGCACCGAAGAGGCCGAAGATCGCGCCGGAGGCGCCGAGCGAGGGCATGTTGGGCTCGGCGAGGAGATAGGTGAGCGCGCTGCCGGCCAGTCCCGAGACGAAGTACAGCGCGAGATAGCGGGCGCGGCCGAGGGCCGCTTCCAGGGGGCCGCCGATCCACCACAGGCTGAGCATGTTGAACAGGATGTGGGTGTAGCCGCCGTGCAGGAACATCGCGGTCAGCAGGCGGTAGTACTGGCCCTCGGCGATGCCTTCGACGGGGCCGAACAGGGAGTACTGGGCCCGGCCGATCAGCTCGAAGTGGTTGGTGAAGCTGTCGCCCACGGAGAGCTGCACCAGGAAGACGGCGAGGTTGATGCCGATCAGCACCTTGGTGAGCAGCCGCGGGTCGGCCATGACCGTGCCGCCGGCGAGGGTGCGCGGCTGGGACGCCGTCGGTGCGTGTCCTGTGCCGCTGCCGCCGCGTACGCACTCGGGGCACTGGAAGCCGACCGAGGCGCTGACCATGCACTCGGGGCAGATGGGGCGCTCACAGCGGGTGCAGCGCACGCCGGTCTCACGGTCCGGGTGCCGGTAGCACACGGGCACGCGGTGAGCGTCCTGTGCGGCTGCTGCGGCCTCTTCCATCGGTTCCCCTTGCTTGTCGTGGGCTGCCCCGGCAGTACCCCGCCCCGCTCATCGTTGGTACGGACGAGCGGGGCGTTTGGTTCCCCGTGGGATCGGTCCGGGGAACTCGGTCCGGGGAGCGGTGGGCTCAGCCCTCGCGCGTCTCGATGACGACGGACTCGATGACCACGTCCTTGACCGGACGGTCGTTGCGCGGGTTGGTCTGCGCGCCGGCGATCGTGTCGACCGTCTTCTGGCTGGCCTCGTCGGTGACCTCACCGAAGATGGTGTGCTTGCGGGTCAGCCACGTCGTCGGGGAGACGGTGATGAAGAACTGCGAGCCGTTGGTGCCCGGGCCGGCGTTGGCCATGGCCAGCAGGTACGGCTTGTTGAAGGACAGCTCCGGGTGGAACTCGTCCTTGAACTGGTAGCCGGGGCCGCCGGTGCCGTTGCCCAGCGGGTCGCCGCCCTGGATCATGAAACCGCTGATGACGCGGTGGAAGACCGTGCCGTCGTAGAGCGGCGCGGTGGTCTTCTGACCCGTGCTGGGGTTCGTCCACTCGCGCTGACCCTGGGCCAGCTCGACGAAGTTCTTGACCGTCTCGGGCGCGTGGTTCGGGAAAAGCCGGACCACGATGTCGCCGTGGTTGGTCTTCAGGGTGGCGTAAAGCTGCTCGGCCACGATCTGCCTTCCGTTGTCTTCCTGTGACTCCCCGATCCTCGCACGGTCGCACCCGTACGTCGCCCGGCGCCCACCGGTTCCGCTCGTGGGGCAGCGCTCGGCGGGGATTCGTGGCAGGGTCGACTGCAGGCTCGGGTTGCCCGGTATTCATCCGGAATCGAAGCCGAGGGAGCGATCGGCACCCATATGCCCGTCCTCGCATGCCGTATGGACGGCAGGGATGCATGATCCGTAAAAGGGTGGAAAGTCGAAATACCGTACGCCACCGAGGAGGAGGAACCCGTGACCCGCAAAGACAGCGTGCGCGCCGCGGCCGGCTCGGCGAAGGACAGCGTGCTGCACGCCGCGGAAGTGGTGGCGCCCTACGCCGACACGGCCAAGGAGCGTGCCGCGCTCTATGCGCAGGAGGCACGCGTACGGCTGGCGCCCGTGGTGTCGCAGGCCGCCGAGCAGGCCCGCGTGCAGTACGACGCCCGGCTCGCCCCGCGTCTGGAGCAGGCTCGTACGCATGTGCCGCCGATGATGGACGCGGCCGCGCAGGAGGCCGCCGTCCGTGCCCGCAAGGCGGCCCGGCAGGCCGCCGAGTACTCGCGTCCGAGGATCGAGCAGGCGGTGGCCGCGGCCGGTCCGGTCCGTGACGAGGCCGCCGCACGGGGCGCCGCCGCCCTGGCCGCGCTGCGTGGCCAGGTCTCGGCGGAGGAGATCCAGAAGCTGGCCCACAGAAATGAGCGCCGGTGCCGGGCCGGCCGCGCCGTGAAGGCACTGGCGTTGCTGACGGTGCTGGCCGGTGGTGCCTTCGCCGCCTGGAAGTGGTGGGACAAGCAGGCCAACCCCGACTGGCTGGTCGAGCCGCCCGCGGCGACGGAGGTGCCCGAGTCGGGCGGCCGGCTCAGCTCGGTGGACGGCAGCGGTTCGCTGCTGGACCCCGAGGTCCAGGCGAAGCAGGCCGAGGACGAGGCAACGAACGACGACGAGTAGTCCGGTCCGAGCAGGGATCGGGTCGAGGCGGGGATCCGGTCCACGCGGGGACCGCTGGAGACACCTGACGACCACAGGTCAAAGACCACAGGCAGCCGAACGGGCCGTGGGGCAGGGCAAGTTGATGCTCGTCATGCCCCACGGCCCGTTTCACGTGAAACCGGCCTGCACAGTACGGTCCCGTACGGAGCGGCCATCTCGGCTTCCGCGCCTGTGTGCACGTCGCCCGCAGCGGTGAGGGACTCCAGCTCTCGGTCGCCACCGTGGTGCACCGGCACAGCCTGTTCGGGCGGCTGTATTTCCTTCCGGTCCGCGTGGTGCACCCCATGATCATCCGATCCATGCTGCGACATACGGCGGCTTGAGCGCGCCGTACCGCCGGCATGGTCGGCCGGCCCCGGGTCAGCCGAGGGAGGGCAGCAGCCGGTTCCGGACCGACTGCTGGAAGTCGCCCCCGTCGGCCCCCGCGGGGACCAGCTCCGGGTCGGTGCGCCGCAGATGGAGGACGCCGAGGTGGACGGCGTAGAGCGAGAGCGCCGACGACTCGGCCTCCGACGGCTGCAGTCCGGTCTCGGTGAGCAGCTGCCGCAGGATGTCCAGCCGGCGCCGGTGCGTCTCCGCGAGGACCTCACGGACCTCGGGGCGCGCCGCGTCGGCCTGCAAGGCGATCTCGATGCCCCGGGAGGGGCTGTCGAAGACGTACTCCAGCAGCGCGGACACTTCGCGGCGGGATCCGGCAGTTCGGCCAGCGAGGCGGCCACCCCGTCGGTCGTCGCATCGCGCCAGTGCCGCAGCGCGGCCTTCACCAACGCGTCGCGGTTGGCGAAGAACCAGTAGAAGCTGCCCTTGCTGGCCCCGAGTTCGGCGGCGAGCGGCTCGATGGCGACCGCACGGACGCCACCGTCCGCCATCGCGCTGATCGCCGCGTCGATCCAGTCCTGTGCGGTGAATCGCGCCTTCTCCGTGCGTGCCATGCTCAGTCCGCTACCGTACGGAGCCCTTTCCCACGCTCGGGTCCGGCCGCCCTGTGGCGGTCCGGCCGTATGAGATCCTGGACATTGTGTCGAGAATCTTCGCAGGCAGCAGGGGTGGCCTGCGCGACGTACACGCAGGGTCCGGAGGATGAAGGTGCTCAGGGAAATCGACCTGGCCTCCCCGGTACGCGGCCATCTTCACCTGGAAAGCCTGCCGGGCGTCGTGGACCGTCTCCTCCAGCACTGTCATGACATCGGTGCGCCGGCACTGGCGAATATCCGCCGTACCAGCGACTCGGTGCACTTCGACTTCGACGGATCGCTCCAGCAGTTGATGCCGTTGCGGATGTTCTCGTCTCTTTCGGTCGTCCTGGACGAGACGGAGCACGCCCGGGTCGACGGCTTCGCCGACGCCCTGGCGCGGCTGAAGGAGTCGACGGACGACGGGGTCATCGGCGCGCTGTCGGGCCCGCCCGCCTACCGGGTGGACCGCATCGAGGGCCGTGACGCGTTCATCGACGGTGTGAGCGGCACGCTCGGCTGGAAGAACGACCCCAGGGCCTGGGACATCAACATCGCCGAGCATGGCCGCTTCCTGGTGGCCGAGGTCGGCGCCCTGCACCGCTCGCGCCGCTACCCGAAGCTGCACCGCATTCCCGCGTCGGTGAACCCGGTGGTCGCGAGCCTGCTCGTGCAGCTCGCCAAACCCGAGGCGGACAGCACGGTGTACGACCCGTTCTGCGGCTCCGGAACCCTCCTCACGGAGACCGACGCGGTCGGCAAGGGCGGCTTTCTGCTCGGCACCGACATCTCGCTCAAGGCACTGCGGGTGGCCCGGCTCAACCTTGAACTCGTCCGCACACCGCATCTGCTGGCCGAGGCGCGGGCCGAGCTCATGCCCCTGCCCTCGCAGTCCGTGGACCGTGTCGTCTCCAACATGCCGTTCGGCAAGCGGGTGGGTTCGCACGAGGTGAACAGCCGCCTGTATCCGGAGTTCCTCGCCGAGCTGGCCCGGGTGCTCCACCCGAAAGGACGAGCCGTCCTGCTCACCGAGGACAAGAAACGCTTCCAGCAGGCCGTTCAGGAGACCCGCCGGATCCATGTGATCAAGGAGGTCCAGGTGACGAGCGGAGGCCTGCACCCCACCGCGTACGTGATCGAGTACACCCAGAAGTCCCGGCGCATGGACCGACGGCGCAAGCGCCAGGGCCAGTAGGCCCGCGGCACCGGGGTCAGACCCGGCCCAGGTCGGTCTCCACCGCGAAGGGCGCCGCCACCTTCACGACACCGGTGAAAACCTCTCCGTCCCGGTAGGCCTTCGTCGCGGGGTCGAGAACGTAGGTGTACACGAGAGGGACGCCTGTCGCGGCCTGCTCGATCCGCCGGTAGAAGCCGATGCCTGCCTTGGCGTACTGGTCGACCTTCACGATCCGGTCCGTCGTCTCCGAGCCCGGCGACACCACCTCCGCGACGAGCAGCACGTGCTCAGGGCGGGTGGGGGTGATGTCGATCGTGTCCGAGCGGTACACGATCGACATCCGGGCGGCGGTTGGTGAGCGGGACGTCCTGAAGCCGGACGTCGAAGTCCGTGTCGGCATTTCCCACTCATGCCCCTCCCTGTCGGCCGGCAGCCGCCCAGCGAACCCGCGACAAGCGAGGAACCGGCACGGGGCATCCGTCACCAGCGGATCCGGAGCAGGCGGCCGGCCGGGTCCTGGCCACCAGGACACGCCCATGCACGTTCGTATCCCTGCATCACCCGCGCGGGAAGGTCGACGCGCCCTCCGTCGAGCACATCGCGGCGGTGCTCGCTGACTGAGCCCGGAAAAGCACCGGCGTCAGGCGCTGGGCTTGGCCGTCGCCCTGGTCACGAGCAGCACGGCGGGCAGGCCGATGCCGATGAGGACATAGCCGGAGGTGGTGAGCGCGCCGAGGGTGCCGAGCACCGCGACGCCCAGCGCCGAGCCCGCCTGCCGGATGCCGTTGAGCGCGCCCTGGCTGGTGGCGGCGTACTCGGGCGGCGCCGAGACGGCCATCGCGGCGGCGGCACTCGGGATGGACAGCGTGCCGGTGGCGGCGAGTGCCAGCTCGGCGGCGATGATCAGCGGCAGCGGCGGATGATGGCCGCCGCAGAGGGCGAGCAGGACACCGGCGACGACAGAGGCGGACATGCCGGCCAGCAGGACCGGGCGGGGGCCGTGGCGAGCCACGAGCCGGCCGGTGAAGAAGGGCATGACGCACACGGGGAAGGCGATCGGCAGGGATGCCAGGCCGGCCTTGAACGGGGTCAGGTCGTAGGTGTGCTGGAGCCATACGGCGAACATGTACATCCCGCCGAAATAGGCGAAGCAGGACACCGCGGCCGCGACCATGGCGGCCCGCACCTTCGGCAGGGCGAGCAGCGCCGGCGGCAGGACCGGGGAGGCCACCCTGCGCTCCACCAGGGCCACCGCGGCGAAGCAGAGGAGCGCGGCCACGACGGGAACCAGGGCGTACGGCGAGCCCCAGCCCTCGATGCCGGCCTCGACGAGACCGAAGGTGAGCAGACCGAGGCCGGCGGTGGACAGGGCCAGGCCAGGGCGGTCCAGGGCACGGACGGCCCGTACCGGCGGCACGGGCAGCCGGCGGGCGAGGAGCAGTGCGGCCAGCGCGATGGGCGGGTTGACGAGGAACACCAGGCGCCAGCCGCCGAGTTCGACGAGGGCGCCGCCGAGCACGGGTCCGGCCGCGGCTCCCAGACCGCTGAGCGCGGTCCAGGCGCCGATGGCGCGGGTACGGCGCGCCGGGTCGGGGTTCAGGTGGATCAGCAGCGCGAGGGAGGCGGGCACCAGACCGGCGCCGGCCGCACCCAGCAGCGCACGGCCCGCGATCAGGTAACCGACGTCGGGCGCGAGGGCGCAGACCACGGACAGCGCGGCGAACAGGCCGAGCGCGCAGACGTAGACGCGCCGGGCACCCCACCGGTCGGCGATGACACCGCCGGCCAGCAGCAGGCCGGCGAAGACGACCGTGTAGGCGTCGACGGCCCAGGGCAGTGCGGCGGCGGCCGGGTGCAGTGACTTCTGCACGTCGGGCACCGCGACGTTGAGGATCGAGGTGTCGAGCAGGACGAGCAGGTTTCCGGTGGCGATGCCGGCGAAGGTCAGCTTGGAGCGGACCGTCGAAGGTGCCGGGGCCGGCTCTTCCGGAGGTGCGGTCGTTGCGGCGACGCCGGAGGGGCGGGACACGGGGTCGGCTGTGGTCATGGCTGCAGCGTGTCCCCACGGGCGTG
Source organism: Streptomyces alanosinicus (assembly GCF_014650595.1). Lineage (GTDB taxonomy): Bacteria > Actinomycetota > Actinomycetes > Streptomycetales > Streptomycetaceae > Streptomyces > Streptomyces alanosinicus. Next base: position 281,525 of record NZ_BMVG01000006.1, on the reverse strand, counting down.
CGGCCTGCGACGCCGCGATTCCGATACCCCCATCGGAAAGTCCGATGGGACGGATACGCTGCTCCCGTGGACTCCCGCTATCTGCGCGCTTTCGTCGCGGTCGCCGAGCACGGCGGCATCTCCGCCGCCGCACAGGCCCTGGGATACGCACAGTCCAGTGTCAGCGCCCAGCTCAAGCGGCTGGAGGCGGACCTGGGCGTGAGTGTGCTCGTACGCGCGGGCACGGGCGCGGCGCTCACGGAGGCCGGTGCCCGGCTCCTTCCGCACGCGCGTGAGGCCCTGGAGCTGGAGGAGCGGATGCGGCGGGCGGCGCGCGGCGACCGGCCACGGCTGCGGATCGGGGCGCAGGAGTCACTGGCGCACGTATGGATGCCCGAGGTGCTGGCCGCTCTGGAGTACGGCGCGGGCGGCCCGGACACCGGAGCGGACGTCGACCTGACGGTGGCCAACCGCAAGACGCTGGAGCAGGCTTTCGGCGCGGGCGAGTTGGACCTGGTCTTCCAGTACGACAACGGCATCCGCGCGCTCGGCCCACACGCGGTCGTCGGGCACGACCGGACGGTTCTGGTGGCGGCACCCAGCCATCCGCTGGCCCGGCAGGAGATGGTGACGCCCGAGCAGATGCTCCAGTACGACTTCCTGGTGGCCGAGGCCGGGTGCACCTCGGAGATGCTGGTGGACCGCTTCGGCCGGGATCTGCTGGCGGGTGCCCAACTCACGGTGATTCAGGGGTCGTTGTCGGCGCTGCTGCGGCTCGCCGGGCACGGGCACGGGGTCTCGCTGCTGCCGGAGCTGGCGGTCACCCGGGAGCTGCGGGAGGGGGAGCTGGTCGAGCTGCGGCTGGCCGAACGGATCCGCCCGGTCAGCATCGTGGCCCAGTGGCGTCCGCGGCTGGGGCCGGGCGAGCGCACGCTGCACGCCCTGCTCGACGTGGCCCGCCGCGCCGACCCGTGCCCGGTCGACCGAACCGCGCTCTGACACCACCGAGTCGGATGAGGCTCGCGCTCATGGGCAGATGTTCGTCGGCCTGCGCCCCCACGTCCGCTCCGCCCATGCCGGCAAGGCCCTGATGGCGCTGCACCTGCGTCTCAGCGCTTTCCGCGCCGGCCGGTCTCACGCCTAGCGGACAAAAAGACCCCTCCAACCGCGTTTCCGCAGGTCAGAGGGGTCTGGTGAAGTGGAGCCTAGGGGAGTCGAACCCCTGACATCCGCCATGCAAAGACGGCGCTCTACCAACTGAGCTAAGGCCCCGTACGGCAGCAGCCCGCCGGAGGTGTCGCATTCCGGCCGGTGCCGCAGACCAGAGTACCGGGTCACCCCGGGTATCCCGCAAAAAGATTGGGGGTCCCCGCGGATGACCACTCTCCGTAGGATGCTCGACGTGGTTCGCTACAGCGAACCGCGGTTTCTTAGGGGAAGCGATGGGGAGACGCAATGGACGCCGCACAGCAGGAAGCCACCGCGAGAGCGCGGGAGCTGCAGCGGAACTGGTACGGGGAGCCGCTGGGGGCGCTCTTCCGTAAGCTGATCGACGATCTCGGGCTCAATCAGGCCCGTCTCGCGGCGGTCCTGGGGCTGTCCGCTCCGATGCTCTCGCAGCTGATGAGCGGCCAGCGGGCGAAGATCGGCAATCCCGCCGTGGTCCAGCGGGTGCAGCTGCTGCAGGAGCTGGCGGCCCAGGTCGCGGACGGCAGCGTGAGCGCGGCCGAGGCGACCCAGCGCATGGACGAGATCAAGAAGTCTCAAGGGGGTTCCGTGCTGAGCAACACCATCCAGACCACAAGCGGTTCGGGGGCGCCGACGGTCAAGCGGGTGGTCCGGGAGATCCAGTCGCTGCTGCGCTCGGTGGCCGCCGCGGGTGACATCATCGACGCCGCGGACAGCCTCGCCCCGACCCATCCGGAGCTGGCGGAGTTCCTGCGCGTCTACGGCGCCGGCCGCACCTCGGACGCCGTCACGCACTACCAGTCCCACCAGAACTGAGAGCCACGGCCCGGTCCACGGAGGGGGTCCGGGACCGGGCCGGGGCTCAGGCCGGTGCGGGCACGGGGTCGAACGCACGGGGTCGGCGCACGGGGTCGGCACTGGGCAGGCACGGGGTGGTATCACTCATCACGTGGGGGTCACTCGTCACACGGGAGGCTCATCACACGGGGGGCACTGATCACACGGGGGCGAGAGCGAGCGGTCGGAGAGGAGACCGGAGGGGAAGCGAGGGGTAGGAGGGAAGTAGAGGGGCAGGCGGGACTGGCGGGGGCCAGGGGGAGGAATGAGCGGCTGCCATGGGTGAGGTCTTCGCCGGACGGTATGAGCTGGCCGACCCGATCGGACACGGTGGCGTGGGCGCCGTATGGCGCGCCTGGGACCATCGCCGACGGCGCTATGTGGCCGCCAAGGTGCTCCAGCAGCGCGACGCCCACTCCCTGCTGCGCTTCGTCCGCGAGCAGGCGCTGCGGATCGATCATCCCCATGTCCTCGCCCCGGCCAGCTGGGCCGCCGACGACGACAAGGTGCTCTTCACCATGGACCTGGTCGCCGGCGGCTCCCTGGTCCATCTCGTCGGGGACTACGGCCCCCTGCCTCCGGCGTTCGTGTGCACCCTGCTCGACCAGCTCCTGTCCGGGCTGGCCGCCGTCCACGCCGAGGGCGTCATCCACCGGGACATCAAGCCCGCCAACATCCTCCTCGAAGCCACCGGAACCGGCCGGCCGCGGCTGCGGCTGTCCGACTTCGGCATCGCCATGCGGCTCGGCGAACCCCGCCTGACGGAGACCAACCTCGTGGTGGGCACGCCCGGTTATCTCGCGCCCGAGCAGATGCTCGGCTGCGAACCCGACTTTCCCGCCGATCTGTTCGCCGTCGGCCTGGTCGCGCTGTATCTCCTCGAAGGCGCCAAGCCCGACGCCAAGGCGCTCGTGCAGTACTTCGCGGAACACGGAACTCCCGGCGCGCCCAAGGGCATTCCGGAACCGCTCTGGCAGGTCGTCGCCACCCTGCTGCAGCCCGACCCGGACGCCCGCTTCCGCACCGCCACGGGTGCGCGCAAAGCCCTCGCCTCGGCCGTGGAACTCCTGCCGGAGCCGGAACCCGACGACGAGCTGATCGAGATCTTCGACCAACTCGGCCCGCTCCCGCCCGGGTTCGACCCCGACGGCCCCCTCAAGAGGGCCTCCGGAGTGGCCTTGGAACTGGTCGAGGGGGAGGGTGCAAGAACGGATCCGGGTGCGGGTACGGGTACTGGTACGGGTACGGACATGACTCCGGACCCGGTCGCCGACGCCGCCACCGGCACCGGCTCCCTCTCGGACACCGGCAGTTTCCGTCTGCCGCCTCCCCAGGAGCCGTCGACCCCCGAGCCGTACCCCCGACAGCCGGCCCAACGGGTTCAACGGGCCCAGCAGGCCCGGCAGGCTCAGCAGGCCCGGCAGGCCGTGACGTCCTCCGCCTCCCCCTACCCGCCGTACGTCCAGCAGCCCCCGCCTCCTGCCCAGCCCCCTACCCCGCCGCCCTCCCAACTCCCGTTCCATCAGCCGTACATCGGCCCGGCCGGCCCCTCGGACCCGGCCGGCCCCGCCCCGAGCGTGATGCCGGGGCAGCACGCGGACACCTCCACGGCGTCGTACACCGCTCGGGACGCACAGGTTCCGGCTCCGCTGCGGCTGGTCCACGGCGCGCCGGCGCAGGGGCACCGGGCAGGCCCGGCGAACAGGGCCGGCCGGTCGGGACGCCGGGCGCGCCGGAATCCGCGGCCCGGTCCCCCGGCCAAGGTGGCGATCCCGCTGCTGCTGCTGGCGCTGGCCTGTTACGCGGTGGGTTTCTGGGCGTTGACCCGCGTCTGAGCCCGCCGCGCCGACACCGTCCAGCCGGCGAGCACCAGCAGCAGCACCGTGCCCGTTCCGATGCCGCCGATCGCGACGAGCCGCATCCCGGTGCCGCCCCCGCTCCCGGAGGTCCCGGTGCTCGCGGCGCTCCCGGTGGTCCCGCCGAGCGCCGTCGGCTGGTCCGGCGCGGTGAGCGTGAACGCGTCGGCGGGCACGGGCCGCCCGGCGTACTCCGGCCCCGGGTGCGCCCGCCCGGCCACCCGGACCCGCAGCGTCACATCGAACGGCCCCCGCCCGAACTGGCCGGCCAGCTGCTCGCTGAGGTGCAGGACCAGGTAGTAGTCGCCGGCGAAGCGGACGGAGGTCACCCCGGCGGGCGCGGCGTAGCGGTTGGCGTACTCCACCGGCGGCAGCGGTGTGAGTACGGCGGGTTTGCGGACGCCGGTGTAGCCCAGGGCGGCGTCCTCGACGTGCCCGCGCAGGGGGTTGTAGACGGAGAGGTTCAGGGCGCCGCCGATGTACCCGTGCCCGGAGGCGGCGCCCAGCTCGGCGGAGGCGTTCAGCTGCCGGCCCCAGTCGACCGGCACCTTGTAGAACCGGGTCTCCCCGGGCACGAGAGCGGTCCGCCACACCCCTTGGCCCAGCGGGCGTGCCGAGGCGAAGCCGGTGCCGCCGGAGCGTTCGCGGGGCTCACCGCCGAGCGGTTCGGGGGTGGCGGAGTCCCAGGTCCGCGGTGCGGTGGTGGCCCCGGCCCGCGCCGTACGCGGTTCCGTGGCGGGCGCGATCTCCAGGTCCCAGCGCTGCGCCGGGGCCGCGATGCCGGAGCCCCCCGCGTCGAGGCGCCTCACGACGACGTAGTACGTCCCCTTGCCCTGGCACTGGGTCCGGCCGGCCTCCCGCTGCCCCAGCGCGGTGACCGGGCGCGGGCTGAGCCCGGCGCCGAAGCCGGCGGAGGCGAAGGAACAGGGAGTGCCCTGCGCGTTCTGGACCGAGACCCGGATGCCGTCGGTGGCGGTGACGGTGGCGTCCGTCGGGGGTACGGCCGTGACGGGGACGTACGCCGTGTCGGCGGAGCCGAGGTCGAGCCGGTAGTAGGACATGCCGTTCCTCGGGAGGGAACTGTGGTAGACGCGGCCGGGTTCCAGCCGTTCGGCCGTGGCGGGGGTCGCCGCGCCCTCGACGGTGCGGGCGCCCGGCGCGAAGGCGTACGGCTGCCGCCCCGTGTCGTCGGCGGCGGCCGCGGACGCGGTCCCGAGGGGCAGGACGAGCAGCGCGCACACGGCCGGTATCAGGGCGGGCAGCGGGGCCGTCCGCAACACACCGGCACCGGAGGCCGCCCCGCGGCCGTGCCGCCGCCCCCGCCACCACCATGCTCTACGTCGCCCTCGTCCTTGCCCCCGCCCTCGCCCCCGCACGTGCCGTCCTCCCCTGTCGCCGTACCGGATCGCCTCCGCGCCCCTGCCTGCCCCGAACGCCTACCGCACCCGTCGGGCCCCCGCAACAGGAACGGGGCAACACAAAACCCCGACCGCGCGGGCGGCCGGGGTCTGTTCAGATTCTGGTATCGACACTCACGAACCCGTGGGCACGGAGTCAGTCGCCTCCGTCCACAGATCCTGCTCGGCGCGATCCGCCTGGATCTGGCGGTACACGAAAAGACCGCCGATGACGGCCAGTGCGACCAGGAGCAGCTTCTTCACCGCGCGACCTCGTCTTTCCTTGACGTAGGGGACCTCTGGCGCCCGACTATACACACCGACCGATATCGATCGGTGATCTGCGTCGGGCCTCAACTCCCGCCCCCGGAAGCGCATTAGGCCTGGTCCGGAGGTGTTCCGATCGGAGGGTGATCACACCTCCACGGACGGTTACTTTGCTCCCTCTTCGCCGTCTCTCACCTGCTTTTGGGAGTTTTCCAGCCCTCTTGCCGCCATCCGGGTGGTGTTGATCTGAACATCGACGCGCCACGGGCGTCGGTCCACCACTTCGCGTCCCACATACACATCATGAGGAAAGTACGCAAATCGCCCAACCCGAAAGTGAGGGGCCATGGCCCAGCACAAGGTCATGACGTTGTGGACGGCCATCGTCGCCGCCCTGCTCGCGCTGTGCACGGCGCTCGGACTCATCAGCACCACGACCGCCGCGGCCGCCACGAGCGCCCCCCAGCCCGAGGGGCCCCGGACCGGCACCTCGCACCGGACCGGCCCGACGATCCCGGCACCACGTCACTGGGCGTGGTCCTACGGCAGAGCCCTTCCCCCCACGATGAAGCAGCGCATCCGGGCCGAGGCCCACGGAAAGTCCCCGAGCTGCCGGCACCGACCCGACGCCGACACCGCGACGGAGAGCACCGCCGTACCCGAACCGGCCGTGGCGGCCGGACTCGACTGCTGATCCCCCGCCCCAGGCAGTAACGCGACGTCTCGACTTCAGGGCGACTTGCGTACGCACAGTCGACACGGAAAGACCCCCGGCCGGGTTCGGCCGGGGGTCTCGCGCTGTTGTCAGCCGAGCCCATGGCGAACACCATGACGGACACCATGACGGATTCAGCACCCTGACACACCCGGAAACCCACCTGCCACACCCGGAAATCACGCCCTCGAAGGCCCCAGATCCCAGGCCCCAGATCCCAGGCCCCAGGCCCCAGGTCCCAGGTCACCCTGTCCCAGGTCCCGGAAAGGTGGTGAGTGCTGCCGTGTCCCCCCGGCGCGCCACCGTTGTCACCGTTGTCACCGCTGTCCACGGCCCGTCCGCGCGGTTCCTGCCGGACGCCCACGCCTCCCTGTGCGAGCAGCGGCTGCCCGGCCGCTGGGAGTGGCGCTGGGTGATCCAGGAGGACGGAATGACGGACGCGGTCCGCCCGTACGTCCCGCACGACGCGCGCGTGAGCTTCGGTCAGGGCCGGCCGGGCGGGCCCGGAGTGGCCCGGACGATCGCGCTGGCGCGCGCCAGGGGCGCGTATGTGAAGGTGCTGGACGCCGACGACCGGCTCACACCGGGTGCGCTGGCCCGTGATCTGGCCGTGCTGGAGGCGGACCGCAGCATCGGCTGGGCGACCTGCCGGGCCCTGGACCTGCTGTCCGACGGCTCGACGGCGGGCTTCCCCGGCGACCCGGACGACGGCCCGCTCGAACATGGTTTCTTACTCGATCGCTGGAAGCGGAACGGCTTACGTCCGCCGGTCCATCCGGCGACCCTGTGCGTCCGGCGGGAGCTGCTCATGGCCCTCGGCGGCTGGATGGCCCTGCCGGCTTCCGAGGACACGGCTCTGCTGCTGGCGCTGGACGCGGTGAGCCGCGGCTGGTTCTCGGCGCGGGTCGGTCTGCTGTACCGCAAGTGGGAAGGCCAGGCCACGGGCCAGGCGGCCCATGCCGCCCCCGTCGAGCGGGCGGCCCGGACGGCGGTCGCCGAGGCCCGCGCCCACGCTCTGGCGGGCCTCGGGTGGACCTACCCCGCCGGCCCGGACACCCCGTGAGCCGGCCCGGACAGTGAGCCGCCGCGCGCCCTGCTCCGCCCCCCTACTCCGCCTCCGCGCGCCGCTCCGTGAGCACGATCGCCTGTGAGGGACACCTCTCCGCCGCTTCCAGGATCTGCGGATCGTCGGCGGACTCCTCCCGGCCGGGACGTACGACGCCGTATCCGTCCTCGAACGCGAACACGTCCGGCACCCGGTGCGCGCACTCGGCCGAGCCGTAGCACACGGAGCGGTCGACGGAGACTTTCATACGCCCTCCAGCCTGGTCGGTGGCTTACAGGACGTCCCTGCCCGGCGGACCGCACACCGAACCGGACCCGATCAGGACCCGATCCGGACCCGATCCGGATCTGCGTGCGCTACCGCTCCCCGGCCGCGGCCGAGAGCCAGTGGGCCACCCGGCGGACCGTGGGCTCGTCGAGCAGCTCGGCCATCGCCCGCACGGCCACGCCGTCCTCGTCGCTCAGGTCGTACAGGCCCGCCTTGCCCAGACCGGCCAGCAGGACCTGGTGCCGGCGGCCCCGCATCCGTTCCGTGAGCCTGTCCGGTCCACCGGCGCCGGGCGCGGACGCGCCGGCCGAGGCGGCGGGGGCGGGGGCGGTTTCCCTGGCCGCCGGAGCGTCGAAGAGGTGCCAGGCGCCATTCTCCGGTCCCCACAGCGCGACCGTCACCTCCTCGCCGCGAGCCCGCAGGGTCTGGGTCATGTCTCCTACGGCGTACAGCACGGGCGCCCGGTCGGGGGACTCGGCACCCACCGTCCAGGAGCCCTCGGCGGGCCGGTGGAACATCGCGACCCAGCGCGGGGCACCGGGCGGCTGGGGGCACGGGGGATGTTTCGGCATGACACTCACCCCTTCGGGATCGGCTCGGGAACGACGGGCCGAAGGAACCGTATCTGACGGATCGTCAGATAACCAGTGGTCGCCCGGCCCCCGGACCAGCCCCGCGCTTCCGGTCTCCACCTTCCGGTCTCTACCTTCCGGTCTCATGCTTCTGGTCTCTTCACGGCCGGCATGGCACCCTGCCCGCACCCCGCGGCAGGGGTGCGATGTCGTCCCGGACCAGGGAGGCCGAGGTTGAGCGAGCGAGACGTACGAGAAGAAGCGGCCACCGCGGCGGTCACACCCGCCGAGTCGCTGCGCGGCCGCCACGGTGCCCGCGCGCACAGCGCGTACGACCGAGCGGTCGCCACGTGCCGGTACGCCGGTGTCGGCCAGGACGCGGCCGAGATCGTGCCGAGGGACCCCGTGGGCCGGGCCGCCAACGCGCTGCGGCTGTCGGCCACGTCGCTGGCGGCGCTGACCGCGTCCGCCCCGGACCCCGCGGCGGACGCCCGCTGCGCCCGCAACGCCGCCGCCACCGCGGCACTGGCCGCCCAGGTCGCCGCGGCACGGGACGACGCCGCTACGGCCGCGGCCACAGCGGCGGCTTCGCCCTCGGCGTCCGCCACCGCCCTGCGCGCCGCGCTCTTGGCGTCCCAGGCCGCCGCGGCCGCAGCCGGCGGCCGCGCCCAGGGCCAGGACGCGGCCCTGAACACCTCCGCCGAGGAGGCCGAGCGGCACGCCGTGGCCACGGCCCGAGCGGCCGGCTGGCTAGGAGCGAGCATCTGAGGTGATCCGAGAAGGGAGGACCTGAGACGGGTCGGTGAGCCTCTCTCCCCCCACACGACCCCACACGTCCGGCACCGGTCCCTCCCCTCGTGGGGACCGGTGCCGAACGGTGCGGGGGTGTCGGTCCGCGCCGCGTCGGCTCGGCGCGGACCGAAGAAGGAGGACCGAAGAAGGAAGCCGCCTTCGCCGGAACCCGCTCGCTGGTCGTCGGTGGCGGTTTGGCCGAGATGCATCGGCGCCATGACTCCGTCCGCCGGACACAGCGCCCTGGCCTGTCCGGAGGGTGTGTGACGGGTTCGCCACCGCGTCCGGATCCTGCCATCTGTCACCCGCCCGCGAGGAGACCTAGACATCCGGACCAGTGCTTATCCGCAGGTCAGCCGTATAGGGTGGGTTTTCCGGTCCGGACGTCCAGATGCGGGGGGAAAGTAAAGGGGTGGGGCCTTGGGTTCCGACTCAGGGACACGCACAGCTTTCGCCGAGCGCCTGGCACTGCTCTACAAGGAGGCTGGAAACCCTCCCCTGAAGAGCGTCGCCGAGGCGGTCGTACGGCTGCAGCGGGTCGACGAACGCGGGCGGCCCGTACGGGTCTCCGCGCAGCGGATCAGCGACTGGCGCCGGGCCAAGAACGTGCCGGCCCAGTTCACCGCCCTCGCGGCGGTGCTGCACATCCTGATCCCGGAGGCCCGCCGACTGCGGCCCGCCCCGGTGTCCACCGGCCTGTACGACCTCACGCACTGGCAGCGGCTGTGGGAACGCGCGCTGGCCGACCCGGTCGGGGACCGGCCCGCCCCGGACGCCGAGGAGGACCGGCGGCCGCCCGAGCAGACGCCGCCCGTGGCCGGCGGTGTGTGCCCCTACCGGGGGCTGGCGCCCTACCGGCAGGAGGACGCCCGGTGGTTCTTCGGCCGGGAGCGGAGCACCGGCGCACTCGTCGCCCAGCTGCGTGCCGCGGAGCGGACCGGCGGTCTGGTCATGCTCGTGGGCGCCTCGGGAGCGGGCAAGTCCTCCCTGCTGAACGCGGGCCTGGTGCCGGCCCTGCGCGCCGGCGCCCTGCGCGAGCGCCCCGGCGGGCCGGGCGACCCCGCCGGCGCCCCCGCCCGCACGGCCGGCGCCGCCACCCCCACCCTCACCGTCAACGGCCGGGAGCCGGGCGACTGCGTCCTGCATCTCCTCCCCGGTGCCGACCCCCTGGGTGAGCTGGTCCGCCGTATCCCCGATCTCACCGAGGTCGCCGCCGACGCCCGCCGGGCCGAGCGGGAGGCGATGGAGAACCCGGCGCTTCCCGGCTCCGACGCGCCCCGGGTGGCCCGCGCGGCGCGCGAGGCCGTCTCGGAGTGGGCCGCCCGGGAGGTACCCGCCGAGAGCCGGCCGGTCGTCGTCGTGGACCAGTTCGAGGAGGCGTTCACCCTCTGCGCCGACGAGGCCGACCGGCGTACGTTCATCCAGCTCCTGCACGCCGCCTGCACCCAGCCCGCCGGCTCGTGCGGACCCGCCCCGGTCCTCGTCGTCCTCGGCATCCGCGCCGACTTCTACGAGCAGTGCCTCGGCTACCCCGAGCTGGCCGACGCGCTCCAGCACCGGCACATGGTGCTCGGCCCGCTGACCAGCGCCGAGCTGCGCGAGGCGGTGACCGGACCGGCCAAGGCCGTGGGTCTGGAGCTGGAGCCGGGCCTGGCCGAGCTGATCGTCCGCGAGGTGAGCGCCGACGGCCCGCGCGGGGCGCACGACGCGGGCGTGCTCCCGCTGCTCTCGCACGCCCTGCTCGCCACCTGGCAGCGCCGCAAGGCCGGCCGGCTGACGCTCGCCGGCTACCGCGCGGCCGGCGGCATCCAGGGAGCCGTCGCGGCGACCGCCGAGCGTGCCTGGACGGGACTCGACCCGGCGGCCCGCACGGCCGCCCGGCTGCTCCTGCTGCGCCTCGTCCGCCTCGGCGAGGACACCCAGGCCACCCGCCGGCGCGGCACCCGGCGCCAGCTCGCGGAGGAGTCGGCGGACCCCGGCAAGACCGAGGAGTCCCTGGAGGCCCTCGTCCGGGCCCGGCTGGTGACGCTCGACGCGGAGACCGTGGAGATCACCCACGAGGCGCTGCTGCACGCCTGGCCCCGGCTGCGGCACTGGATCGACGACGACCGGGGCGACCAGCTGCTGCGCCAGCGGCTGGAGGAGGACGGCCGGTCCTGGGAGGACTCCGAGCGGGACAGCTCGCTGCTGTACCGGGGCTCCCGGCTGGACCAGGCGCGCACCTGGGCCAGATCGGCCGGGGACACCTTCCTGACCCGCAGCGCGGTGGAGTTCCTCGCGGCCTCGGTACGGCTGCGCAAGCGCACGGTGTGGATCAGCCGGGCGGCGGTCTCGGCGCTGGTGGCGCTGGCCCTGGTCGCCGGCGTCTCCGCGGTGATCGCCTGGCAGCAGCGCGACGACGCCGTCTTCGAGCAGGTGCTCGCCGAGGCCGACCGGGTCCAGCACACGGATCCGTCCCTGGCCGCCCAGCTCGACCTGGTCGCCCATCAGCTGCGCCCGCACGACGAGGGGACGTACAGCCGTCTGATCTCGATCGTGAACGCGCCGCTGGCCACCCCGCTGTCCGGCCACACCGGCGCCGTCTACCTCACCACCTTCAGCCCCGACGGCAAGACCCTGGCCTCGGCCAGCTACGACCGGACCGTCCGGCTGTGGAACGTGGCCGACCCGCACCGGCCGAGGCCCCTCGGCAAGCCGCTGACCGGTCACGCCAGCTGGGTGAGCAGCGCGGTCTTCAGCCCGGACGGACACACCCTCGCGAGCGCCGGCGACGACGGGACGATCCGGCTGTGGGATATACGGGACCCGGCCCACCCGGTGCCGCTCGGCAAGCCGCTCACCGGTCACAAGGGCACGATCTACCTGATCACCTTCAGCCCCGACGGCAAGACCCTGGCCTCGGCCGGCGAGGACCACACCGTACGGCTGTGGAACGTGGCCGACCCGCACCACGCGTCCGCGCTGGGCGCACCGCTGACCGGCCACAGCGCCCCGGTGCGCAGCATCGCGTTCAGCCCGGACGGCCACACCCTCGCCGGGGGCGGTGACGACCACACGATCCTGCTGTGGAACACGGCCGACCCCGCCCACCCGAAGCCGTACCGCACCGCGCTGCAGGGGCACACGGACCTCGTGCACTCGGTGGCGTTCAGCCCGGACGGCAAGACCCTGGCCAGCGGCAGCGCGGACGACACGATCCGGCTGTGGAACGTGGCCGACCCCGCCCACCCGTCCGCCCTGAGCCCACCGCTGACCGGCCACACCGGGGCGATCTGGTCGGTGGCCTTCAGCCCGGACGGCCACCGGCTGGCCGCGGCGAGCGCGGACAGCACGGCGAGCCTGTGGAACGTGACCGATCCGGCCTCCCCCTCGCAGGTCGGTCAGCCGCTCGCCGGCAGCAGCGGCGAGATGTACGCCCTGGGGTTCAGCCCCGACGGGCGGACCCTGGCCACCGGCAGCGGCGACGGCAAGGTGCGCCTGTGGTCGATTCCGACCTCGGACGTGATCGGCCACGGCGCGGTGTTCCGCCCGGACGGAAAGGTGCTGGCCACGGCGGCACGGGACGGCCGCGTCCGGCTGTGGAACGTGGCGCGGCCCGGCCTTCCCGTGCCGCTGGGCGAGCCGTTCATGCAGGGCAAGGACGGCCGGCGAGTGCTGTTCTCCCCCAACGGCCGCACACTCGTGGTGCTCACCCCCAACCGGTTGGTGTACCTGTGGAACGTCACCGACCCCCGGCGTCCGGTCCCCGCCGGAGCGCCGCTCCAGCTCCAGAACCGCTTCATGGGCCCCAACGCGCTGGCGTACAGCCCGGACGGCCGCACCCTGGCCACCGCCTACGACGACCACAGGTTCCAGCTGTGGAACGTCACCGACCCCACGCACACCGTGCCGCTGGGCAAGCCGGTCAGCGGCCACCGCGGGTACATCAACGCCCTTGTCTTCAGCCCGGACGGGCACACCCTGGCCAGCGGCAGCGCGGACAGCACCATCCGGCTGTGGAAGGTCACCGACCCGGCCCGTCCGACCCTGCTCGGCCGGCCGCTCGCCGAGCACTCCGGGCCGGTCAACGCGCTCGCGTTCACCCCGGACGGCCACACTCTGGCCAGCGGCAGCGACGACGACACGGTGCGGCTGTGGAATGTCACCGCGCCCGCCTCGGCGAGCGCGCTCGGTTCGCCGCTCACCGGCCATTCCGAGGCGGTCACGTCCCTGACGTTCACCCCCGACGGGCATGTCCTGGCCAGCGGCGGCGACGACAACACGGTGCGGCTGTGGAACGTCACCACACCGGACTCGGCGACACCTATCGGCCAGTCGATGAGCCCCAACGGCCAGACCGGCACCTTCCTGTCGTTCAGCCCCAAGAGCCGTGTCCTGGGGCTTTCCAGCGGCGCCGACACGGTCCGCCTGTGGCGCCTGGACTCCGAGGCGGCGATCGAACACATCTGCTCGGTCACCCGTGGCGTGCTGACCCCGCAGAAGTGGCACGAGTACCTGCCCCGTCTCTCCTACGACCCACCGTGTGGTCAATGATCGGCCAACCTGACTGATTCCCAGCCGACTTGCCCCCGCAGGGCCCTCAGACTTGTTACCCTTGGCCACAGCCCGATCGCTGGTGCATCCCCCGTCGCCAGCGATCGGGCCTTTTCTTGCCCTGCCTAGCCCTGCCGAGCCCTCCCACGCGCGCTCCCCGACACACGGAAGTCCCTCGACACACGGAAGACTCCCGACACGCAGAAGACCCCCGATCCATCCGGACCGGGGGTCTTCTCGCTGGTGGGGCTAACAGGATTTGAACCTGTGGCCTCATCCTTATCAGGGATGCGCTCTAACCAACTGAGCTATAGCCCCGCCGCGCTCTGCGGTGTATGTCCCGCGCGCTGACTCCTGAAGATTAGCGCACGACCACGTCAGTCCCAAAATCGGTTGGCCGGGGACCGTCAGGCCAGGGAACCACGGCGCGGGCGGGGCCTCACTCGTCCTCGGCCAGCGTCAGTTCGACGCCGCCCACGAAGCCCGCGGAGAGGTTGTAGATGAACGCGCCGAGCGTCGCCAGCGCGGTGGCCAGCACCACGTCGATGACCGCGATGATCGTCGTGAACATCAGGACGTGGGGGAGCGACAGGAACGACTGGAGGTCGAAGCCGTTCGACTCGTTCGAGCCGGTCGCCTCCGAGATCGTGCCGCCCACCGTCGAGAACACGCCCATCGCGTCCATGACCATCCACAGCACCGCCGAGGCGACGATCGTGCAGATGCCGAGCGCGATGGAGAGCAGGAAGCTGACCTTCATCACCGACCACGGGTCGGCCTTGGCCACCCGCAGCCGCGCCTTACGGGTGCGCGGCGCCGTCCGGGCACCCGTACGCGGCCGCCGTACGGCACCGGCCGGCGGCTGCGCCGGATAGGCCTGCGGCGGGTGGTACGGCCCGGAGGGCTGCTCCGGGTGCCGCTCCCCGGGGAGCGGGGACGCCGCCTGCGCCTCGCCGGCCGCGGCCGGGCCTCGGGTGTCCGTCACGGGTCCCCCCTGGGATCCAGGTGTGCCGGAGGGGCCGTTCTCGGACACCTTCACCGGCTTGAGATTGGTGGTGTGCTGGTCGGTCACGCCCCCCGCGCCCGCCCCGTTCGTGGCGGAGCCACGGCCGCCGCCGTTCCTCCCCGTACCCGTGGAGGTACCGGCCGATCCGGCGCCCGTGGCTCCGCTCACGATGACTCACTCCTCGTGCCTACTCGGCCGAGGGCGACTCACCCTCGTCCGTACCGGGGGCCTGGACGCCCTCGGCGGTCTCGTCGACAGCATCCGCACCGTCGACCTCCTCCGCCTCACGCCCCGCCTCGGCGTTACGTGCGATACCGACCACGGCATCGCGCTTGCCCAGGTTGATCAGTTGGACGCCCATGGTGTCACGGCCCGTCTCCCTGACCTCGTTGACTCGCGTACGAATCACACCGCCGGACAGGGTGATCGCGAGGATCTCGTCGGTCTCCTCGACGACCAGCGCGCCGACCAGCGAACCGCGGTCCTCCACGATCTTGGCAGCCTTGATACCGAGGCCGCCGCGGCCCTGGACGCGGTACTCGTCGACGGCGGTCCGCTTCGCGTACCCACCGTCCGTGGCAGTGAACACGAACGTACCGGGTCGAACGACATTCATCGAGAGAAGCTCGTCGCCCTCACGGAAACTCATGCCCTTGACGCCGGAGGTGGCGCGGCCCATCGGGCGCAGGGAGTCGTCCGTGGCCGTGAACCTGATCGACTGGGCCTTCTTGCTGATCAGAAGCAGATCGTCGTCGGCCGAGACCAGCTCGGCGCCGATCAGCTCGTCGTCGCCGCCGTCCTCGCGCTCACGCAGGTTGATCGCGATCACACCGCCGGAGCGGGGCGAATCGTAATCCTTCAGAGGCGTCTTCTTGACCAAGCCGGACTTGGTGGCGAGGACCAGATAGGGCGCCGCCTCGTAGTCACGGATGGCGAGGATCTCGGCGATCGCCTCGTCCGGCTGGAAGGCGAGCAGGTTCGCCACGTGCTGGCCGCGCGCGTCCCGGCCGGCCTCGGGCAGCTCGTACGCCTTCGCCCGGTACACCCGGCCCTTGTTGGTGAAGAACAGCAGCCAGTGGTGGGTCGTGGAGACGAAGAAGTGGTCGACGATGTCGTCTTCCTTCAGCTTCGTGCCGCGCACGCCCTTGCCGCCGCGCTTCTGCGCCCGGTAGTCGTCCGTCTTGGTCCGCTTGACGTAGCCGCCGCGCGAGACCGTGACGACGATGTCCTCCTCGGCGATCAGGTCCTCGATGGACATGTCGCCGTCGTAGGGCACCAGCATGGTCTTGCGGTCGTCGCCGTACTTCTCGACGATCGCGGCCAGTTCCTCGCTGACGATGCCGCGCTGGCGGATCGGCGAGGCCAGGATCTGGTTGTACTCGTTGATCTTCGCCTGGAGTTCGTCGTGCTCCTGGACGATCTTCTGCCGCTCCAGGGCCGCCAGGCGCCGCAGCTGCATCTCCAGGATCGCGTTCGCCTGGATCTCGTCGATCTCCAGCAGGCCCATCAGGCCCGTGCGCGCGACATCGACGGTCTCACTGCGCCGGATCAGCGCGATGACCTCGTCGATGGCGTCCAGGGCCTTCAGCAGACCGCGCAGGATGTGCGCGCGCTCCTCGGCCTTGCGCAGCCGGAAACGGGTCCGGCGGACGATGACCTCGATCTGGTGCGTCACCCAGTGGCGGATGAACGCGTCCAGGGACAGCGTGCGCGGCACGCCGTCGACCAGCGCCAGCATGTTGGCGCCGAAGTTCGTCTGCAGGTCGGTGTGCTTGTACAGGTTGTTCAGCACGACCTTGGCGACCGCGTCCCGCTTGAGGACGATCACCAGGCGCTGGCCCGTACGGGACGACGTCTCGTCGCGGACGTCGGCGATGCCGCCGATCTTGCCGTCCTTCACCAGGTCGGCGATCTTCTGCGCCAGGTTGTCCGGGTTGACCTGGTACGGCAGTTCGGTGACGACCAGGCACTGGCGGCCCTGGATCTCCTCGACCTCGACCACCGCGCGCATCGTGATGGAGCCGCGCCCGGTGCGGTACGCCTCCTCGATGCCCTTGCGGCCCACCACCAGGGCACCGGTCGGGAAGTCCGGGCCCTTGATGCGCTCGATGAGGGCGTCCAGCAGCTCCTCGTGCGAGGCCTCCGGGTTCTCCAGGTACCACTGGGCGCCGGCCGCGACCTCGCGCAGGTTGTGCGGCGGGATGTTGGTCGCCATGCCGACCGCGATGCCGGCCGAGCCGTTGATCAGCAGGTTCGGGAAGCGGGAGGGCAGGACGGTCGGCTCCTGGGAGCGGCCGTCGTAGTTGTCCGTGAAGTCGACGGTCTCCTCGTCGATGTCGCGGACCATCTCCATCGACAGCGGCGCCATCTTGCACTCGGTGTAGCGCATGGCGGCCGCCGGGTCGTTGCCCGGAGAGCCGAAGTTGCCGTTGGAGTCCACCAGCGGCATCCGCATCGACCACGGCTGCGCGAGGCGCACCAGCGCGTCGTAGATCGAGGAGTCGCCGTGCGGGTGGTAGTTGCCCATGACGTCGCCGACCACGCGCGCGCACTTGTAGAAGCCGCGCTCGGGGCGGTAGCCGCCGTCGTACATCGCGTACAGCACGCGCCGGTGGACGGGCTTGAGGCCGTCCCGGACGTCGGGCAGCGCACGGGAGACGATGACGGACATCGCGTAGTCGAGATACGAGCGCTGCATCTCCGTCTCGAGCCCGACGGGCTCGACACGCAGGACGGTCTCGGCGCCCTCGGTCTCGGGGTTTTCCGGAGTGTTCTCGTCGGCCATTGCTGGTGAAGATCCTTCCTGGTGCGGTCAGCTGAGACCGACTCAGATGTCGAGGAAGCGGACGTCCTTGGCGTTGCGCTGGATGAACTGGCGGCGGGCCTCGACGTCCTCACCCATCAGGACCGAGAACAGGTCGTCGGCCTGGGCCGCGTCGTCCAGGGTGACCTGGCCGAGGACCCGGTGCTCCTGGTCCATCGTGGTCACGCGCAGCTCCTCGGCGTTCATCTCGCCGAGACCCTTGAACCGCTGGATCGAGTCCTCGCGGACGCGCTTGCCGCGCTGCCGGCCCATCTCCAGCAGCGCGTCGCGCTCGCGGTCGGAGTACGCGTAGTCGACCTCGTCCCGGCCCCACTTGATCTTGTAGAGCGGAGGACGGGACAGGTACACGTGTCCCTTCTCCACCAGGTCGCGCATGAAGCGGAACAGGAAGGTCAGCAGCAGGGTGTTGATGTGCTGGCCGTCGACGTCGGCGTCCGCCATCAGGATGATCTTGTGATAGCGGAGCTTCTCGATGTCGAAGTCCTCGTGCACACCCGTGCCGAAGGCCGAGATCAGCGCCTGGATCTCCTGGTTCTGCAGGATCTTGTCGATCCTGGCCTTCTCCACGTTGAGGATCTTGCCGCGGATCGGGAGGATCGCCTGGTACTGCGGGTTGCGGCCGGACTTGGCCGAGCCGCCGGCGGAGTCACCCTCGACGATGAAGATCTCGCACTTGGTGGGGTCGTTCGACTGGCAGTCGGAGAGCTTGCCCGGCAGCGACGCCGACTCCAGCAGGCCCTTGCGGCGGGTCAGGTCCCGCGCCTTGCGGGCCGCCACGCGCGCGGTGGCCGCCTGGATGCCCTTGCGGACGATGTCCGCGGCCTCGACCGGGTTGCGGTCCAGCCAGTCGTTGAGGTGTTCGTAGACCGCCTTCTGCACGAAGGTCTTGGCCTCCGTGTTGCCCAGCTTGGTCTTCGTCTGGCCCTCGAACTGCGGCTCGCTCAGCTTGACCGAGATGATCGCGGTCAGACCCTCACGGATGTCGTCACCGGTGAGGTTGTCGTCCTTCTCGCGCAGCAGCTTCTTGTCGCGCGCGTACTTGTTGATCAGCGAGGTGAGCGCCGCGCGGAAGCCTTCCTCGTGCGTACCGCCCTCGTGGGTGTGGATGATGTTGGCGAAGGAGTACACGCCCTCGCTGTAGCCGCTGTTCCACTGCATCGCGACCTCGAGGGACAGGCTCTTGTCCTTGTCCTCGCCCTCCAGGTCGATGATCGTGGGGTGCACCGCCTCTCCCTTGCGGGAGTTGAGGTACTTCACGAAGTCGACGATGCCGCCCTCGTAGTGGTACGTGACGGTCTTGACCTCGTCCTTCTCGTCCGCACCCGCCTCGTCCGCGCCGGCCGTGGCCTTCGCCGACTCGCGCTCGTCGGTGAGCCGGAGCGTCAGGCCCTTGTTGAGGAAGGCCATCTCCTGGAAGCGCCGGGACAGCGTCTCGAAGGAGTACTCGGTGGTCTCGAAGATGTCCGGGTCGGCCCAGAAGGTGACCGAGGTGCCGGTCTCGTCCGTGGCCTCGTGCTGGGCGAGGGGGGCCGTCGGGACACCGAGTTTGTAGTCCTGCGTCCAGCGGCGGCCGTCCGTGCGGATGTCGACGGACACCTTGGTCGACAGGGCGTTCACGACGGAGACGCCGACACCGTGCAGACCGCCGGAGACCGCGTAGCCGCCGCCGCCGAACTTGCCGCCCGCGTGCAGCACGGTCAGCACGACCTCGACGGCCGGCTTGCCCTCGGAGGGCACGATGCCCACCGGGATGCCACGGCCGTTGTCGACGACCCGGACGCCGCCGTCGGCGAGGATCGTGACGTCGATCGTGTCCGCGTACCCGGCCAGTGCCTCGTCGACCGAGTTGTCGACGACCTCGTACACCAGGTGGTGCAGACCGCGCTCGCCCGTGGAACCGATGTACATGCCGGGCCGCTTGCGGACCGCGTCCAGCCCTTCGAGCACGGTGATGGCGCTGGCGTCGTAGGAGGCGGAGGCCGCGGCCTCGCCGTGCCCGAGGGCCTCGGCGGCCTCGCCGCTCACGCCGGCGTCGGTGGACGGGATGTTCTCGTTGGGGTTGCCGGAATCGGCCACGAAGCGCCCTTTCTGGCACAGCACGAGCCGGGCTCGTCGGCAGGTTGCCGGAGCGGCTGCGGCATGTTGCGTTGGTAAGCCTTGATCAGCGTTGCTCAGCTTTTCCCGGGCGGTCCCCACATTGGGGCGGGATTGTCTTCCAGTCTACCGGTAGGTCTGACATCGATGGGGGTTTGCCGGTACCTGAGTCCGCATGTGCCGCCCTGAACCGGCCTCGACCGGGTCCCGATATACGGATGGGGGCTCCAAGCGGCTCACAGCGGCACTCAGCGCTTCGAGCCGTCAACCCTTGGCTACTGGGGGGTCAGATGGCGATCCGGCCGCGATCCGACGGCCGCCCGGACCGCGGGACGCGGGCGCGTCGGCACCCCGCTCCGGCCCCTCGACGTGAGGTACGTCACCCGTACGTATCGCCCGGTCCGGAGCTTCCCGGAGCCCTCAGCGGGCCGTAGCGGCGCGCCGGACCGCCCGGATTGAGCACCTTGATCATCCGTACGGTGCCGTGCCCCAGGTCCTCGTTGAGCCGGGCGACCAGCGCGGGCGCGAGGTGGCGCAGCTGGGTCGCCCAGGCCGTCGAGTCGCAGGCCACGGTCAGTACGCGCTCGTCCTCGTCGTACCCCTGCGGCTCACAGTGCTTGGCCAGGTCGTCCCCGACGATCTGCGGCCAGCGGCCCATGACCCCGCCCACCGCGGCCGGTGCCTCCCAGCCGCGCTCGGTCAGCAGCCGGTTGATCGCGGCGCCCAGCGCCATCGGATCGCGGCCGTCGGCGCGCGCGCCGGAACGCAGCCCGCCACCGCGCCGGGCCTGCTTCTTCTGGCGCGCCGCGTCTCCACGCGCGCGTGCCTGCTCCTGCGCCGCGCGCAACGCCACGCGCGCGAGGTCGACGCCGGAGGGCTCGTCCGCCTTCTTCGAGGCCTTCGAGGTCTCGGGCTTCTTCGGGGCCTCGGGGGTGGGCCGGGTGGGCTCCTCGCCGCTCATACGCGCTCCACCGTCCCACCGGACACCGCGTACCGCGCCCCGGCCAGTACATCCGGTACGTCGTCGTCCACGGCGGCGGTGACCAGCACCTGCTCGCCGGGCGCGACCAGCTCGGCCAGCCGCTCGCGGCGGCGCGTGTCCAGCTCGGCGAACACGTCGTCCAGGACGAGCACCGGCTCGTTGCCCTCGGCCCGCAGCAGGTCGTAGGAGGCCAGCCGCAGCGCGAGCGCGTAGGACCAGGACTCGCCGTGCGAGGCGTACCCCTTGGCGGGCAGCTGGCCGAGCTTGAGGACCAGGTCGTCCCGGTGGGGCCCGACCAGGGTCACCCCGCGCTCGATCTCCTGCTTGCGCGCCTCGGACAGGGCCGCCGTCAGCTGAACGCAGAGATCCTCGCGGGTGTGGGCGTCACCTGGCGCGGACGGCTTGTACTCCAGCGCCAGCGGCCCGCCGCCGGGGGCCAGCTGTTCGTACGCCTTGTCGGCCAGCGGCTGCAGCGCGGCGATCAGGTCCAGCCGCTGCGCCAGCAACTCGGCGCCCGCGCGCGCCAGATGCTGGTCCCACACGTCGAGCGTGGACAGATCCATGGACCGCCCGCCGTGCCGCCGCGCGAGGGCGGCCGTCTTCAGCAGGGTGTTGCGCTGCTTGAGGACCCGCTCGTAGTCGGAACGCACCCCGGCCATGCGCGGCGACCGGGCCGTGATCAGCTCGTCGAGGAACCGCCGCCGCTCGCCCGGGTCGCCCTTCACCAGCGCGAGATCCTCAGGCGCGAACAGCACCGTACGGACGATGCCGAGGATGTCACGGGGTCTGACCTGCGAGGACCGGTTGATGCGGGCGCGGTTGGCCCGGCCCGGGTTCAGCTCCAGCTCGACCAGTTGCTGCCGCTCGCCCTGCCGGACCTGGGCGCGGATCACCGCCCGCTCGGCGCCCATGCGGACGAGGGGCGCGTCGGAGGCGACCCGGTGGCTGCCGAGGGTGGCGAGGTACCCGACCGCCTCCACCAGATTGGTCTTGCCCTGCCCGTTGGGGCCGACGAAGGCCGTGACGCCCGGGTCGAGCGGAACCTCGGCCCGGACGTACGAGCGGAAGTCGGCCAGCGAAAGATGCGTGACGTGCATGGTCGTTTCGCCGGCCTTCCCCAGAACGCTGATGGACTGTCGATCCACAGGCTCGCGGGGCGGCCCGGTGGATCTGTGGATTACTTCTTCTCGGCTACGGCTTCTTCTCGACGGCGTGGCCGCCGAACTGGTTGCGCAGCGCGGCGATCATCTTCATCTGCGGCGAGTCCTCCTGCCGGGAGGCGAACCGCGCGAACAGCGACGCGGTGATCGCCGGCAGCGGCACCGCGTGGTCGATCGCGGCCTCCACAGTCCAGCGTCCCTCACCGGAGTCCTGTGCATAACCGCGCAGGCCCGCCAGGTGCTCGTCGTCGTCGAGCGCGTTGACGGCGAGGTCGAGCAGCCAGGACCGGATGACGGTGCCTTCCTGCCAGGACCGGAAGACCTCACGGACGTCCGTGACGGAGTCGACCTTCTCCAGCAGCTCCCAGCCCTCGGCGTAGGCCTGCATCATCGCGTACTCGATGCCGTTGTGGACCATCTTCGCGAAGTGGCCCGCGCCGACCTTGCCGGCGTGCACCGAGCCGAAGTCGCCCTCGGGCTTGAGCGCGTCGAAGACCGGCTGCACCGTGGCGACGTGCTCGGGGGCCCCGCCGTACATCAGCGCATAGCCGTTCTCCAGGCCCCAGACGCCCCCGGAGACACCGCAGTCGACGAAGCCTATGCCCTTGGCCGCGAGCTGCTCGGCGTGCTTCTCGTCGTCCGTCCAGCGGGAGTTGCCGCCGTCCACGACCACGTCGCCGGGCTCCAGCAGCTCGGCGAGCTGGTCGATCGTCGACTGGGTGGGCTCGCCGGCCGGCACCATCACCCAGACCACGCGCGGGCCGCTGAGCTTGCCCACAAGCTCTTCCAGGCTGTGGACATCGGCGAGGTCCGCGTTGCGGTCGTATCCGAGGACGGTGTGGCCCGCGCGGCGGATCCGCTCGCGCATGTTGCCGCCCATCTTGCCGAGGCCGACGAGACCGAGCTCCATCAGTTGTGTTCCTTAGGTCGCTGTGTGGCGTGACAGGCACCGAAGTGCCGAGCCGAGCCTAGTCGCGGACCTCCATGCACAGCTGTGGGCCTACACGCTCATGCGAGACGCCTCTGACCAGCGACTTTCAGTCCTGCGCGGCCGCCGTGGCCGCGGGCAGTCGTGCCCGCAGCGTCACAGTGCCGGGCATCCACAACGTCACCCGGCACTGTGCACAACTGTGGACAAACCTCGGCCTCAGCCGCTGAGCCGCACCGGCATGATCAGGTACTTGTAGGCGTCGTCCGCCTCCGCGTCCAGCGCGGGCTTCCCACTGAGCAGCGCCGGCTTCGTGGACGTCGTGAACGACAGCTGGGCCACGGGGGAGTCGATCGCGCTCAGACCGTCCAGCAGGAACGTCGGGTTGAACGCGATGGAGATGTCGTCGCCCTCCAGCTGGGCGTCGACCCTTTCCACAGCCTGTGCATCGTCACTGGAACCGGCCTCGAGGATCAGCACGCCCTGCTCGAAGCTCAGCCGCACCGGGGTGTTCCGCTCGGCCACCAGCGCCACACGCTTGACGGCCTCCACGAAGGGCGCGGTCTCGATCACGGCGACGGAGTTGAACTCGGTCGGGAACAGCGTCCGGTACTTCGGCAGGTCGCCCTCGAGCAGCCGCGTCGTCGTACGCCGCCCGGCGCCCTCGAAACCGATCAGGCCCTCGCCCGCGCCCGACCCGGACAGCGCCAGCGTCACGCTGTCACCGGCGCCGAGGGACTTGGCGGTGTCCAGGAGCGTCTTGGCCGGGACCAGGGCGACCGCGGAGGCCTCCGGGTTCTCCGGCTTCCACAGGAACTCGCGGACCGCGAAGCGGTAGCGGTCGGTGGAGGCCAGGGTGACCGTGTCGCCCTCGATCTCGATGCGCACACCGGTGAGGACGGGCAGCGTGTCGTCACGGCCGGCGGCGATGGCCACCTGGGAGACGGCGGCCGCGAAGACCTCGCCGGGGACGGTGCCCGTGGCGGTCGGCATCTGCGGCAGCGCCGGGTACTCCTCCACAGGCAGTGTGTGCAGGGTGAACCGGGAGGATCCACAGACCACGGTCGCCCGTACACCGTCTGTGGAAATCTCCACCGGCCGGTTGGGGAGAGCGCGGGAGATGTCCGCGAGCAGCCGGCCCGAGACGAGGACGGTGCCCTCCTCGTCGACCTCGGCTTCCACCGACACACGCGCGGAGACCTCGTAGTCGAAGCTCGACAGGCTCAGCTGGCCGTCCTCGGCCTTGAGGAGGAGGCCGGCGAGGACAGGCGCCGGCGGACGGGCCGGGAGGCTGCGTGCCGCCCACGCCACTGCCTCCGCGAGTACGTCGCGTTCCACCCGGATCTTCACCGTAAGCCGCCTCCTGCTGTTGCTACTGAGTCCTCCGACTCGGTGTCACCACCCACTGCGGAGGGAAGGACACCGGGGACCAGTCTGACGCACCGCACTGACAGTAGGCGCCTGTCGGGGTCAAGTCGGTCCGAGGGGCAGCCGGACGTGAGACAGCGAGTTGTGCACAGGCCCCGCTTCAAAACGATTGCCGGACTCTCTCTAGTCGGCAGTAGTAGTAGGGCCTGTGGATACCGTGGATAACCACGTTTTCGCAGCTCAGAGGCGGAATTTTGTCCACTGGTCCTGTGGGCGGAGGCAGTGGACAACTAGGTGTCTCTGTGGAGAACAGAAAGTTCTGCACACACCGCCCACAGCCCGGAGGCAGTTCTCCCCAGCTGCGTCCCCAGGTTTACCCACGTTTCCCACACCCCAATCCGGCACCTTCGTGTGACGGCTTTCACTCGACGCGGTGATCGGGTGCGTCACGTTGCCGAACAGTGGACAGCCATGTGGAGAAGCCGGGGATCGCTGGGGACAACGGACCCCAGCCTGTGGGTTGTCGGTGGACAACTCCATGCACAGCCTGTGGATCTTCCCTCTGTCCACAGCCTGTGGAGATCCTTCGTCCACGAATCCACAGGCAGCTGAGCTGGGCGAACGTCGTATGAACAGGCTCCCTGTGGACGCCGTTCGGGACAACTCGGCAGTCCCCAGGATGTGGAGGGAAAAAAGTCAGCGAATCTGTGGAGAGTGGCCGTAACCAGGCACGTAATCGAACACCCGGTGGCGAACGGGCAACGCCGCACAGCCCGCCGACCCCCCTCCACAGCGCGCGGACAAGGCTTCACAGGGCCGCCGGGCAAGGCTTCACATGGCCGCCAGGCAAGGTTCCACGGGGCCGCGGGGGTCTGCAGGGGCCGCCGGGGCTCCAGGGGTCATCGGGGCTCCAGGGGTCGTGAGGCCGAGCCTCGACATGCCAGAGGGCGCCCCGGGGACACGGATCCCCAAGGCGCCCTCAGCGTCGTCGTACGGCCGGCGTCAGCCGCACATCACCCGTTCTTGATGCGGTTCGTCAGCTCGGTGACCTGGTTGTAGATCGACCGCCGCTCGGCCATCAGCGCACGGATCTTGCGATCGGCGTGCATGACGGTCGTATGGTCCCGCCCGCCGAACTGCGCCCCGATCTTCGGCAGCGACAGATCCGTCAGCTCACGGCACAGGTACATGGCGATCTGCCGGGCGGTGACCAGCGCGCGGCCGCGCGAGGTGCCGCACAGGTCCTCCACCGTCAGCCCGAAATAGTCGGCGGTGGCCCCCATGATGGCCGTCGCCGTGATCTCGGGCGCGCTGTCCTCGCCGCCCGGGATCAGGTCCTTCAGGACGATCTCCGTCAGGCCCAGGTCCACCGGCTGCCGGTTGAGCGACGCGAACGCCGTCACCCGGATCAGTGCCCCCTCCAGCTCACGGATGTTCCGCGAGATCCGGGAGGCGATGAACTCCAGTACCTCCGGCGGGGCGTTGAGCTGCTCCTGCACCGCCTTCTTGCGCAGGATCGCGATGCGCGTCTCCAGCTCGGGCGGCTGCACGTCGGTGATCAGGCCCCACTCGAAACGGTTCCGCAGCCGGTCCTCCAGCGTGACCAGCTGCTTGGGCGGCCGGTCGGAGGACAGCACGATCTGTTTGTTGGCGTTGTGGAGCGTGTTGAAGGTGTGGAAGAACTCCTCCTGCGTCGACTCCTTGTCCGCGAGGAACTGGATGTCGTCGACGAGCAGGATGTCCATCTCGCGGTACCGCTTGCGGAAGCTGTCGCCCTTGCCGTCGCGGATGGAGTTGATGAACTCGTTGGTGAACTCCTCCGAGCTGACGTACCGCACACGCGTGCCCGGGTAGAGGCTGCGCGCGTAGTGCCCGATGGCGTGCAGCAGGTGCGTCTTGCCGAGCCCCGACTCCCCGTAGATGAACAGCGGGTTGTACGCCTTGGCCGGTGCCTCGGCGACGGCCACCGCGGCCGCGTGTGCGAACCGGTTGGAGGCGCCGATGACGAACGTGTCGAAGAGGTACTTCGGGTTCAGGCGTGCCGTGGGCTCGCCGGGACCGCTCGCCGGCGCCGGCTTTGCGGCCAGCGGGCCGGGAGCGCCGGTCGTGGGCAGGTCCGGGCGCCCGGGGGCGCCACGGTGCGCCGGGCCACCGGGCGACGGCTGCTCCGGAAGGTCACGGCGGACGGGGTCGCGCTGGTCGTAATCGGTCCGGGACGGGTCGTACTCGGAACGCCCGGAGTCGTAGTCCGCTCGCCCGGAGTCGTAGTCCCCGCGCGGCTTGTCGTACTCGCCGCGGGGGCTGTCGTACTCGGCGCGCTGCTGTTCGTACGAGGGCCGGTCCATGCCCTGCGGGCGGTAGTCCGACGACGGCGAGCCGTAGGTGTCCGGGCCGGAGCCGTAGGTGTCCTGGGACGACGGGGAGGCGTACGGGTCGCGCTCGGGGAAGCCGAGCCGCGGCTGCTGCCAGCCGTACTCGTCCTGTCCGGGGCGCGGCCAGCTGCCGGGCTCACGGCGCTGGTACTCGGACGGGTACGCCGGGCGTACGACGGGCAGCTGGTCGGGGCGGCCGGGGGGCAGCTGGTCGGGACGGGGCTGCTGCTCGGCCGGGGGCTGGTCGGCGGCGCGGTGGCGGCCGTAGCCCTCGTATGGTCCTGACGGCAGCTCTGGCTCTTCGTAGCGCGGCTTGGGCGCCTGCTGCACCGGTGCCGCGGGAGCCGGCGGCTCGCCCGCGGAGTCGTCCACGGTGATCGCGATACGGATGGGGCGGCCGCACTCGCGGCTCAGCGTCTCGCTGACGATCGGTGCGAGACGGCCCTCCAGTACGCCCTTCGCAAATTCGTTCGGTACGGCGAGCAGGGCGGTGTCCGCCACCAGCGCGAGCGGCTGGCAGCGCCGGATCCAGTGCTCGTCCTTCACCTCGACACCCTGACCGCGGCCCTCTCCGAGGAGCTGCTCCAGTACTCGTGGCCACACTGCGGCAAGATCGGCAGGTACGTCAGCCACAGGGCACGCTCTCTCACAGGTCCCACGAACGTGTGATCGCGGGACGGGTCGGGGTGTACGTCGGGTGGTCGCTGGGTCAAACCCGCCGGGGCGGGGGACAAAAGAACGAATCGGAGTTCAGCCACGGTAGTCAGCGCGGCGGGTACGGTTCAAGTTGTTGTCCCCAGCCTGTGGATAGTGTCTCTCCGTGACCCTCGGTTTGACCGGATGGCGTAGCCCCGCGTACCGTAACCAGGTCGAGTTGTCGATGGCTGCTGCCGCCTGCCTCCGAAGGGCACAGGTCACTTCAGGTGATCGGGAAGCGGTGCACTCGGGCGTGACGCGAGCTACTCGTGGGCGCACGGTGACAGCCAGGACGGCACCCGCCACCACCGATTTGATTTCTGGAGCCCCCGAGTGAGCAAGCGCACCTTCCAGCCGAACAACCGTCGTCGCGCGAAGACCCACGGCTTCCGCCTGCGGATGCGTACCCGTGCCGGCCGCGCGATTCTCGCGAACCGTCGTGCCAAGGGTCGCGCCAGCCTGTCCGCCTGATCCCGATCAGGTCATGACGTCGTGCTGCCTACCGAGCATCGGCTGAGGCGGCGCGAGGACTTCGCGACCGCGGTCCGACGAGGACGCCGGGCAGGACGCCCGACTCTCGTCGTCCACCTTCGTAGCGGTGCCACGGACCCGCACGCGCCTGGGGAGAGCGCTCCCCCGACGCGTGCGGGTTTCGTCGTGAGCAAGGCGGTGGGTGGCGCGGTCGTGCGCAACACAGTGAAGCGCAGACTGCGCCATCTGATGCGTGACCGTATCGCCCTGTTCCCCCCCGGTAGCCTGGTAGTCGTACGAGCGCTGCCCGGAGCGGGCGACGCAGACCATGCACAGCTGGCCCGAGACCTGGACGCCGCTCTTCAGCGGCTGCTGGGAGGGGGCGCGCGATGAAGTACCCGCTGCTGGCTCTGATCAAGCTGTACCAGTGGACGATCAGTCCACTGCTGGGGCCGGTGTGCAAGTACTACCCGTCGTGCTCCCACTACGGCTACACGGCCATCGACCGGCACGGTGCGATCAAGGGAACGGCACTGACCGCCTGGCGCATCCTCCGGTGCAATCCGTGGTCGCTGGGCGGTGTGGATCATGTTCCGCCGCGCAAGCGCCCCCGGTGGCACGAAATGCTGCGCAACGCATGGCGCGCACGCAAGGGCGGGCCCTCCGCCGCCGAACCGGCCATCGAAGCGAAGCCCGAGAAGTCGTCTTCCGAGCTTCCTCCGAGCCCGGCCGCAGAGACCTCGTCCCATGCCCAAGGAGCATGATTAGTGGACACGATTGCCAGCCTCTTCAGCTTCATCACCACACCCGTCTCCTGGGTCATCGTCCAGTTCCACACGGTGTACGGCGCCATCTTCGGCCCCAACACCGGGTGGGCCTGGGGCCTGTCCATCGTGTCCCTGGTGATCCTGATCCGCATCTGCCTGATCCCGCTCTTCGTGAAGCAGATCAAGTCGACGCGTGCGATGCAGACGCTCCAGCCGGAGATGAAGAAGATCCAGGAGCGCTACAAGAACGACAAGCAGCGCCAGTCCGAAGAGATGATGAAGCTGTACAAGGAGACGGGCACCAACCCGCTCTCCTCGTGCCTTCCCATCCTGGCGCAGTCCCCGTTCTTCTTCGCCCTGTACCACGTGCTCAACGGCATCGCGACGGGCTCGACCATCGGCGTCATCAACAAGCCGCTGCTCGACAGCGCCCGTAAGGCGCACATCTTCGGTGCCCCGCTCGCCGCGAAGTTCACGGACAGCTCGGACAAGGTCGCCGCCCTGGGCGCCACCCTGACCGATGTCCGGGTCGTCACCGCGATCATGATCGTCCTGATGTCGGCCTCGCAGTTCTACACGCAGCGCCAGCTGATGACGAAGAACGTCGACACCACGGTGAAGACGCCGTTCATGCAGCAGCAGAAGATGCTGATGTACGTCTTCCCGGTGATGTTCGCCGTCTTCGGTATCAACTTCCCGGTCGGTGTCCTTGTCTACTGGCTGACCACCAACGTGTGGACCATGGGCCAGCAGATGTACGTCATCCGCAACAACCCGACCCCGGGTTCCAAGGCCCAGGCCGCCTATCTGGAGCGCCTGACGAAGCACGTCACGCACACCGGCAAGGTCCGTCGCCGCAGCGAGAAGACCATCGTCAAGGCGCTCGTCGCCAAGGGCCGGGACCGCAACGAGTTCGAGCGCAAGTTCATCAACGCGCTGAACAAGGCCGGCCTCGCCGCCCAGGCCGACGGCACCGTGGCGAAGAGCGTGGCCCAGGAAGCGGCACAGACCGAGGACGGCGTGGAGACCACCTCGGCGACCGCGGCCGGCGCCGCCGCCCGGCGTCAGCAGCCCAAGCGCCAGTCCAAGGCTCAGCGTCAGACCGGGCCCAAGCAGGCGGGCTCGTCCACCTCGCTGGAGAAGTCCGACGAGCCGCAGGACGCCAAGCCCGCCGCTGCCCAGCAGACCGAGAAGCCCGGCTCCGGCACCCGTAGCAAGGCCCAGTCCGGCCAGCGCAAGGGTGGCCCGCAGCGGCCCAAGTCCCCGTCCAAGAAGTAAGAAGGAGCCCATCCCGTGACGGAAGGCACCACCTCCGCCGCTGCCGAGGGTGCAGACACCCTGACCCGCCTGGAGCAGGAGGGTGAGATCGCGGCGGACTACCTGGAGGGTCTGCTGGACATCGCCGACCTCGACGGCGACATCGACATGGACGTCGAGGCCGATCGCGCCTCCGTGTCGATCATCAGCGACACCAGCACCCGGGACCTGCAGAAGCTGGTCGGCCGGGACGGCGAGGTGCTGGAGGCACTCCAGGAGCTGACGCGCCTGGCCGTGCACCGGGAGACCGGCGACCGCAGCCGGCTGATGCTGGACATCGCGGGGTACCGGGCCAAGAAGCGGGCCGAGCTGTCCGAGATCGGTGCCAAGGCCGCTGCTGAGGTCAAGAACACTGGCGAGCCCGTGAAGCTCAAGCCGATGACCCCGTTCGAGCGCAAGGTCGTGCACGACGCGGTCAAGGCCGCGGGACTGCGCAGCGAGTCCGAGGGCGAGGAACCGCAGCGGTTCGTCGTCGTGCTGCCCGCCTGATCGGCTCCCACGTTCCACCGGCCCCGTCTGTAGAGCAGACGGGGCCGAACTTTGTCAGCCTGGTAGTTCTGGTGGCCGGTGCGCGAAGCGCCGGCGCTGTACGGAAGGACGGTCCCCGTGACGGAGGCAGCGGAGCTTCCCCCCGCGCCCGAACAGGCGCGGGAAGTGTTTGGTGATCGCTTCGCCGATGCGGTCCGCTACGCGGAGCTGCTCGCCGAGGCGGGCGTGCAGCGCGGCCTGATCGGCCCGCGGGAAGTACCCCGCCTGTGGGAGCGGCACCTGCTGAACTGCGCGGTGCTCTCCGAGGCCGTCCCCGAGGGAGTGACGGTCTGCGATGTCGGCTCCGGTGCCGGGCTGCCGGGCATTCCACTGGCCCTGGTCCGCGACGACCTGAACATCACCCTGTTGGAGCCGCTGCTGCGGCGCACCACCTTCCTCACCGAGGTCGTCGAGCTGCTCGGCCTGGACCACGTCACCGTCGTACGGGGCCGCGCCGAGGAGGTTCTGGGCAAGCTCCCGCCGGTCCATGTGGTGACCGCCCGTGCCGTGGCCCCGCTGGACCGGCTGGCCGCCTGGGGCATCCCGCTGCTGCGCCCCTACGGTGAGATGCTCGCCCTCAAGGGGGACACCGCCGAGGAGGAGCTGAAGGCCGCGGCCACGGCACTGAGCAAGCTCGGTGCGGTGGAGACGTCCGTCCTGCATGTGGGCGAGGGCGTGGTGGATCCGCTGTCCACCGTCGTGCGGGTCGAGGTCGGCGAGAGCCCCGGCGGTGTGCGGTTCGCGGCCAAGCGGGCGAAGGCGGCCCGAACGGGCCGCCTTCGTCGGCGCCGGTGACTGCGGGATCGCTGAGCCCGAGGGAGGCGCCCGTGCTGCCGCCAGGCGTGGGCGCCTCTGATCCGTCCTGACGACGAGACGTACTCCACACAAGCTGCCAAACCTACGCAGGCCGGAGTGTCGCGAAGGTTCGGTCGCCGTCGCTGTGCATCGTGTTTCACGTGAAACGTCGCTCACTGCTGCACGGCATCATCAGTCGCGGCCGCGCCGCGGCCGAACCTCGCGACCGCAAGCCTCTCGGTTCTCTGGGAGAGAAACCCGCTTTGCAGGCCGCTCCGTCCCTCTCTCGGGGCACGGTGTTGTCCACAGAGGTGGATTTCTCCACAGAACACCAGGCCTCACTGGTTCACGACCCCGAAGGCATGGGAGGCTCTGTTCATTGCGAGCCTGAAGTCGAGGAGAGTGAATCCTTGCGGTCCGACGCCAACATCGCGGGACCGATGACCGATCCGGTCCCCGGTCCCCGTACCGAGTCGATGGGGGCGGATGTTTCACGTGAAACACCGCCTCCGATGGACGACACTCCCATCGGCCGTGCGGCCCAACTGGCGGTAGAGGCTCTCGGCCGCGCCGGCGAAGGTCTGCCGCGACCGGAGCAGACCCGAGTCATCGTGGTCGCCAACCAGAAGGGCGGCGTCGGCAAGACGACGACGACCGTCAATCTTGCCGCCTCGCTGGCTCTGCACGGGGCCCGCGTCCTGGTGATCGACCTCGACCCACAGGGCAACGCATCCACGGCCCTCGGGATCGACCACCACGCAGAAGTTCCTTCCATCTACGACGTGTTGGTGGAGAGTAAGCCCCTCGCCGAGGTCGTCCAACCCGTCCCTGACGTGGAAGGTCTCTTCTGTGCTCCCGCCACCATCGATCTCGCCGGTGCGGAGATCGAGTTGGTGTCGCTGGTTGCCCGTGAGAGCCGGCTGGAGCGCGCGATCCAGGCGTACGAACAGCCCTTGGACTACGTCCTCATCGACTGCCCGCCTTCGCTCGGCCTGTTGACCGTCAATGCGCTCGTGGCGGGCCAGGAGGTCCTCATCCCGATCCAGTGCGAGTACTACGCACTGGAGGGTCTGGGCCAGCTACTGCGCAACGTCGACCTGGTGCGGGGGCACCTCAACCCCACGCTGCATGTGTCGACCATCCTGCTCACCATGTACGACGGCCGGACGCGTCTCGCCTCCCAAGTCGCAGAAGAGGTGCGCACCCACTTCGGCGACGAGGTGCTGCGGACGAGCATTCCCCGCTCGGTCCGTATCTCCGAGGCGCCGAGCTACGGGCAGACGGTGCTGACTTACGATCCTGGATCGAGCGGTGCCCTCTCGTATCTTGAGGCGGCCCGAGAAATCGCGCTGAAGGGCATCGGCATCAGCTATGACGCGAGCCAGGCCCATATCGGTGCCCAGAACGACCCGAGCATGGTGGAGGGGATCCAGTGAGTGAGCGACGGAGGGGGCTGGGCCGTGGCCTTGGCGCATTGATCCCCGCTGCCCCGACCGAGAAGACCCCGGCTCCGGCCGCGTTGGGAGGCGGAGCCTCCACCTCCCCCGCAGCCGTCCCGGTGCTGACGAGCGACCGCGGAGTGGCCGCTGCGAAGGTGGCCACACTGCCGCCTGTTTCACATGAAACCGAGGAGCCACCGGCAAGCCCCGTGATGGACACGCCCGCTCCTCCGGTGGGGGCGCACTTCGCCGAGATCCCTCTCGACGCGATCTCGCCCAACCCGCGTCAGCCGCGTGACATCTTCGACGAGGATGCGCTGCACGAGCTGGTCACCTCTATCAAGGAGGTCGGCCTCCTGCAGCCCGTCGTCGTACGGCAGCTGGGGCCCGGTCGCTATGAGCTGATCATGGGCGAGCGCCGCTGGCGCGCGTGCCGTGAGGCCGGCCTGGATGCCATCCCCGCGATCGTCCGGGCCACGGAGGACGAGAAGCTCCTTCTGGACGCGCTGCTGGAGAATCTGCACCGGGCTCAGCTGAACCCGTTGGAAGAGGCCGCCGCCTACGACCAGCTGCTGAAGGACTTCAACTGCACGCACGACCAGTTGGCCGACCGGATCGGGCGCTCCCGGCCCCAGGTCTCCAACACGCTGCGTCTGCTGAAGCTCTCGCCGACGGTCCAGAAGCGAGTCGCCGCCGGAGTCCTCTCCGCCGGTCACGCCCGGGCACTGCTGTCCGTGACGGACCCCGAGGAGCAGGACCGGCTGGCTCATCGCATCGTGGCCGAGGGGCTGTCGGTGCGAGCCGTCGAGGAGATCGTCACCCTGATGGGCTCGCGGCCCCAGAAGCCGCAGCGCTCCAAGGGGCCGCGCGCCGGCTCTCGTCTCTCCCCGGCGCTGAACGATCTGGCGTCCCGTCTGTCGGACCGTTTCGAGACCCGGGTGAAGGTCGACCTCGGCCAGAAGAAGGGCAAGATCACCGTCGAGTTCGCCTCCGTGGACGATCTCCAGCGGATCCTGGGCACCCTTGCTCCCGATGAGGGCCCGGTGCTGCACCAGGAACTGCAGGAGGAAGTGGCGGACGACCAGGAGGGCTGAGTCTGACCCTCTTGGTGTGCAGGGAGCGGACTGTGTCCGGTGTGTACCGGAACACGGCCCGCTCTTTGCTTTGAGGCGGTATCGAGCGAATCGCATCGTGGATACGATGCGAACGGGTATGGCGCATCCACCGGACAGCATCTGCATCTCTGAGTGGGGAGTCGGGGCCATGCGATCGATGAGCCGCACCGGACTGGTGAGCGCGGGCCTGAGCCTTGGAGCGGTCGGCGGATTCGTCGGCAGCTTGCTCAGGGAGCGAAGCGCTCTGACAGCCGCTCGTGGTGCGGCGGGCGAAGGAAGTGAGGAACAGCCTTCATGGGGCGTCGGCTCGTGCCGCTCACGCTGGACAACCTTCAGGACCTTCCCCCACGCTGTCGCTCGTGCGTCTTCTGGGAGCTGGACCCCGTCAGCGGAGAAGCGGCGGTAAGGGCGGGCACCTCGGCGCTGGAGAAGGAGGGCTGGATCTCGGCCGTCCTCTTGGACTGGGGGTCGTGCGGTCGGCTGGTGTACGTCGATGACGTGCCGGTGGGCTTTGTGCTCTACGCCCCTCCGGCCTATGTCCCGCGCTCGGCGGCCTTTCCCACCAGTCCCGTCTCACCGGACGCCGTGCAGCTGATGACGGCATTCGTCATGCCCGGCTATCAGGGGCAGGGGCTGGGCCGGGTGCTGGTGCAGACGGTCGCCAAGGATCTACTACGCCGAGGCTTCAAAGCCATAGAAGCCTTCGGTGACGCCCGCTGGAAGGAACCCGCCTG
Organism: Streptomyces alanosinicus; assembly: GCF_014650595.1. Lineage (GTDB taxonomy): Bacteria > Actinomycetota > Actinomycetes > Streptomycetales > Streptomycetaceae > Streptomyces > Streptomyces alanosinicus. The sequence continues at coordinate 247,460 of NZ_BMVG01000006.1, read as the reverse complement.
CATGCTGCCGGCGGACCATCTGCTGGCCGTGGGCTTCAAGACGGTCCGGCAGCATCCCACGCACCCGCGGCTGAGGCTGGAGCTGCGCTCGACGCTCTCCTGGAAGGAGGACGTGGAGCTGGCACTCGACCGGCTGCTGGGAGCCGTCCAGAAGGAGCCTGCGCTGCGACCGCTGTAGCGGGCGAGGCGGCGGTGGGCGCGGGAGTCAGTCGAACGACCTCATGCAAATGGGCCAACCCACAAGGGCTGGCCCATTCGTGTTTCACGTGAAACGTCACTCGGCGATGAAGTCCTTGAGGTCCTTCTCGATGGCCGCCTTCGGCTTGGCACCGACGATGGTCTTGGCGACCTCGCCGTTCTGGTAGACGTTCAGCGTCGGGATGGACATCACGCCGTACTTGGCAGCCGTGGCCGGGTTCTCGTCGATGTTGAGCTTGACGATCTCGATCTTGTCGCCGTGCTCCGCAGCGATCGCCTCCAAGGAGGGGGCGATCTGACGGCACGGCCCGCACCAGGCAGCCCAGAAGTCCACCAGGACGGGCTTGTCGTTCTTGAGGACGTCCTCGTCGAAGGATGCGTCGGTCACGTTCTTCAGGTTGGCCACAGCGGGCTCCTCGATTCGCTCTTGCGGTGGGGCGGGGAAGGGGAAGGTCAGACCGCAGCGGTCTTCTGGGACTAGGCCTTGTCCTCGTCCGCAAGGGCGGCGAGGAAGCGCTCGGCGTCCAGAGCGGCGGAGCACCCGGTGCCGGCGGCGGTGATCGCCTGGCGGTAGGTGTGGTCGACCACGTCACCGGCACCGAAGACACCGGTCAGGTTGGTCTGGGTGGACGGAGCGGCGACCTTCAGGTAGCCCTCGTCGTCCAGGTCCAGCTGGCCCTTGAACAGCTCCGTGCGCGGGTCATGGCCGATCGCGATGAACAGACCCGTCACGGGCAGTTCCGACAGCTCGCCGGTCTTGACGTTGCGCAGCTTCAGACCGGAGAGCTTCTGGTCACCCTGGACCTCGGCGACCTCGCTGTCCCAGACGAACTTGATCTTCGGGTCGTTGAAGGCACGCTCCTGCATCGCCTTCGATGCACGCAGCGAATCCCGGCGGTGGACGATCGTCACGGACTTGGCGAACCGCGAGAGGAAGGTGGCCTCCTCCATCGCGGTGTCACCGCCGCCGATCACGGCGATGTCATGGTCCTTGAAGAAGAACCCGTCACAGGTGGCGCACCACGAAACACCGCGGCCGGAGAGGGCGTCCTCGTTGGGCAGGCCCAGCTTGCGGTGCTGGGAGCCCGTGGTGACGATGACAGCCTTCGCCTTGTGGACCGTGCCTGCGGTGTCGGTGACAGTCTTGATCTCACCGGTGAGGTCGACGGAGACGACGTCGTCCGGGATGAGCTCGGCACCGAAGCGTTCGGCCTGCGCCCGCATGTTGTCCATGAGCTCGGGGCCCATGATGCCGTCGCGGAAGCCCGGGAAGTTCTCCACCTCGGTGGTGTTCATCAGCGCGCCACCGGCGGTGACGGCGCCCTCGAACACCAGGGGCTTCAGCGACGCTCGCGCGGTGTAGAGCGCGGCCGTGTAGCCTGCGGGCCCGGAGCCGATGATGATCACGTTACGGACGTCGCTCACGGCTTGATTCCTTGTCTCTGGTCTGCGTCAGTCGACCGGTGCGAGCCCGTTTCCGGACTCTCACCCCACCCAACGGATCCTACGGGGCGTGCATTCCCGGTGTGTCAGGGCACACGCCCCTTGCGCGGGGACTGACAGAAGCAGGGGTCCAGCTGACTCAGGGACGGGGGAAGGAATGCTTCAGAAGTACCGTGCCGGCGGTCCCGGGAGGTTGCCGGGTGCAGGCCGCATCGACGATATAGGCCGTTACCTGGGTGCGGTCGTCGGTGTCGGGCATCACGACCAGATAGGCGGACTTCCCGTCGTACATCCCCGTCTTGGCGCCAAGGACGTCGTCGCCCCGGTGGAGCGCCGCCCGGACGCAGTCAGGGACGGCGACATCCGTCTGGATCAGGGTGTTCGCACTGTCGCTCGACCGAGGGGTGTTCTGCTGGGACTCAAGGCCTGAGCGGGGCCGCTGGCCGTCGGATCCCCGCGGGGACTTCTTCGTGGTGGTGAGCAGATCCTTCACCTGGCTCTGGACGCTGGTGCCGGAGAAGGGCTCGGCGGACGGCGTCGGCCTTCCGTGTGCGGTGGCGGTGTCAGAGGAGTGGTCGCCGAGCGACTGCAGTACCAGCGACCCGGCCCCGAGGACAGCCGCGGTAAGAACAGCCCCGAGAACCACACGCCTGCGCCGCGGCCCTCGCGCCCGGCCCTTGCGTCCGGGACCGGTCGCCGCCTGAGGACGTCCGGCGGGCCGGTCTGAGGGAATCGCTGTTTCACGTGAAACATCGATTCCCTCCGTGTCCGCACGGCCCGGCTTCGTCATGTCTTCACGGCCCGGCTCCGGCCTTGAGGAGACATGGGTGCTCAGCGGGCCCGGAACGGAGGCGCTGAGCAGTGCCTCCGCGGCCAGGGCGGCATCGATACGACCGGCCACATCGGCCGGCATGCGCTCCGCTCCCGACACGGATCCCAGCAGTCCCCGGATCTCCTCCAGCGAGGCATGGACGTCCTCGCACAGCTCACACGTCTCCAGATGACGGCGTACGTCCGTGCTGCGGCCCGGTGGGAGAAGGCCTTCGGTGAGGTCGGAGATCTCCACGACGTCCGGGTGCCCGGCCGTGTCTGTCGTCGACGTCACGCTCGCCCACCTCCGCCCTTCACTACGGCTGAATCACTCGGTCGCGTGCCCTCAGGGGTCTCCTTTGAAGACCCCGTTGCCGGTGGGACGGATGTCCCGTGCACCCGGTTCCGTCCCGCGCCGGGTTCTTTTGCGCTTCCCGAGCCTTCGGGCCGGAGATGGGAGAGGAGAGGCAGCAGCCGGGCTCTGCCCCGGGCGCACCGGCTCTTCACGGTGCCCGTCGGTACCTCCAGGATCCGGGCGGCCTCGGCCACCGGATATCCCTGCATGTCCACCAGGACCAGAGCAGCCCGCTGCTCGTGCGGAAGCGTGCCCAGCGCTTCGAGCAGCTGGCGGTGCACGTCGTTGCGCTCGGCCGGCGCCGAGGCCGACTCATGCGGCTCCAGCAGCTGCTCCAGCCGCTCCGTGTCGTCCACCGGTGAGGTCTTCCGCGAGGCCACCTTGCGGGCACGGTCCAGGCAGGCGTTCACCGTGATCCGATGCAGCCACGTCGTGACCGCCGACTGGCCCCGGAAGGTGTGGGCGGCCCGGTAGGCCGACACCAGGGCGTCCTGGACCGCGTCGGCGGCTTCCTCGCGGTCCCCCAGGGTCCGCAAGGCGACGGCCCACAGCCGGTCCCGATGCCGCCGCACGATCTCCCCGAAGGCATCGGGGTCGCCTTCCACGTGGCGAGCGAGCAGGTCCGTGTCGCCCACTGCGTCGTATGCGGCGCCCTCCGCCATCTGCCCCCTCCGGTCCGGGTGAGATGTCAGCCCGTGAACTGCACTTCGCCGATGGCCTGCTTGTAGCCGGCGCCGCCGTACAGGACGGGGTCGTACCCCGATTTCGGCATGGCCGTCAGCCAGACGAGGACGTACTGCGTCTTCACCGACTTGGTGACCTTCACCGTAGCGGTTTTGTCGGTGGTGGTGATGTGGCCGAGCTGCTGCATCGAGTCCAGTGACGACGGTGTCAGTGAGTCAGCCGCATACAGCTCGATCGTCGTGTGGTCACCGGCATAGCGCATGTCGAGGGTGGCGGCGCTGAACTTCTGCGGCGAACCGAGGTCGTAGACGATGCCGACACCGGGCTTGAGCGGCGCGATGGGCGGGCCGGCGTTGAAGCTCCTCGTCCGCCAGTACGTCGAGGCGTTGCCGTCGTAGGTCTTCTGGACGTCGTCCGGGTGCTGGGCGCCTCCCTCGGCGATGAATTCCCGGCTGCCCTCGATCTTTATCGGCGTCGGCTTGGTCTTCGAGGCGCCCTTGTCGCCGTCGTCCGTCTGCTGGCTCTTGTCGGAGTCGGACTTGCCGCCCTGGTCCATCAACGCGTCCGCCAACTGCCAGCTGCCCAGGCCGAGCGCGGCGATGAGGAGCGCCGACACCGCCCACTTCAGGGCCTTTCCCGTGCGGCTCTGCAGCGGGGGCGGCGGGGGTGCGATCGGCTGGGTGGCACCGGGGCGCGGCGCCGGGCGGCCGTAGGAGCCCTGCTGGTACGTCGTGCGCTGGTAGTCCGGCGGTGCCGTGAACGCGGGCTCCGGCGGCCGGATACGCGGCATCTCACCGATCGCCTTCACCAGCTCCTCCGGCGTGGTGCACGGAGCCTCGTGCCGGGACGCGGTGGCGCCGTCGTTGGCGAGGGCACGCATGGCCAGCTCGGACAGGCCCCGGTGCACACCGGCCCGCACCTGGTCCGGCGCGATGAGGCCGACGCCCTTGGGGAGCCCGGAGAGGCCGTAGGCGTCGCTCTCGTACGGCCAGCGCTGGGTCATTGCCGCGTACAGCAGGGCGCCGATCGCCTCGGTGTCGGTGCGCTGTGGGGTGTCGGAGCTGATGCCGCGCAGGGCGGCGTTCACGGCGAGGCCCCGGATGCGCCACTGCCCGGTCGAGGTGCGCAGCACGGCGTTCGGGTTCAACCGCAGATGGGCGAGGCCCTCGCGGTGGGCGGCGGCCATCGCCGAGGAGACCTGGCTGACCATCTGGTAGGCGTCGTGCGGCTCCAGCGGGCCGGGGGCCAGGAGCGTGGTCAGCTCGGTGGCGTCGGGCAGCCATTCGTGCACGACGTAGACGAGGTCGTTCTCCTCGACGGCGTCCAGGACCTGGACGAATCGGGGATCACCGAGCAGCGCGGAGGAACGGGCGGCAGCCAGGACGGAACGGGCCCGTGTGTGGTCCGCGGGCAGGATGTGGACGCCGACGGCTCGACGGAGCATCTCGTCGACCGCACGCCAGCTGCTGAATCCGTCCAGACGGGTGACGCACTCCTCCAGCCGGTAGCGTCTGGCGAGCTTGTGACCGCTGTGCAGCTCGGGAGGCGAGGTCTTCTTGCCGGGACCCTCGGTCCCGGCGCTCCCCTGTGCCTCGTCGCTGTCCGTGTCCCGCTCCGGGTTCTTGGCCACCCCGTCGGCCGTGGACTGGTCCGCCTTGGCGGTCAGCGGCTGCTCGCCGCTGTTGTCTGCCACGTCGACGGCAGCCGTGGTCCGTTCCGCCACCGTCGTCCCTGCCTCCCCATCCGTTGCACGCTGTCCGACGCCGAAACCAATTGTGCCCACAGTCCGCTGCTATGCACGACACACGACGACGGACGATGGTTGTGCGCCTACCCCCGCCTCAGCGGCCCAGACGCCCGCGGACCATGCCCACGAGCGAGTTCAGTTCCTCGATACGCATCCGCCGGGCGGCTACGAAGAAGACGCCGAGCAGGACGGCACCGCCCGCGACCAGCGAGGCGAAGGAGCCGATGACGCCCTGGCCGAGAGTGTGCCCGATGCCGTAGCAGGCCGCGCCGCTGAGCAGAGCGGCCGGCACCGAGGCGATGCACAGGCGCGCATACGTCCGCATCACCCGGACACCGTCCAGATCACCGCCGAGCCGCGTGCGCAGCCGCCGCCAGGCGACCCCCACACCGATCGCGTAGGCGAGGCCGTACGCCGCCGCCATGCCGGCGACTGCCCAGCGGGCGGGCAGCAGGAAGTAGCAGAGCGCCGAGGCGCCCGCGTTCACGGCGGCGACGATGACGGTGTTGTAGAAGGGCGTGCGGGTGTCTTCGTAGGCGTAGAAGGCGCGCAGGACGACGTACTGCACCGAGTACGGGATCAGGCCGAGGCCGAAGGCCATCAGCATGTAGCCCATGTTGGTGGCCGAGTCGGTACCCGCGGAGCCGAAGATCAGCGTGCACATCGGAATGGCGAGGGCGAGGAAGCCGAAGGCGATCGGGACGATGGCGACCGCGGTGGTGCGCAGGCCCTGGGAGATGTCGTCGCGGACGGCGCCGGCGTCGCCCTCGGCGGCCGAGCGCGAGATACGCGGCAGCAGGGCGGCCATCAGGGAGACCGTGATGATGGCCTGCGGCAGGCCCCAGATCAGCTGGGCGTTGGCGTAGGCGGCGAAGCCGGTGCCCTTGATGCCGGAGTGCTCGCCGGCGGCGGTGGACAGCTGGGTGACGACCATCGCGCCCGCCTGGTTGGCGAGGACGAACAGCACCGTCCACTTGGCGAGCATCGCGGCCTTGCCCAGGCCGTGGCCCCGCCAGTCGAACCGCAGCCGGATCCGGAAGCCCGTTTCGCGCAGATACGGAATCATCGCCAGTGCCTGGACGACCAGGCCGAGCAGCACACCGACGCCGAGCAGGCGCTGACCCTCCGGCGGGATGGTCGAAACCGTCATGTGGGAGTTGGCGGCGGTGCCGTAGACCCAGATGAACATGCCGAGCGTCACGATGATGACGATGTTGTTCAGGACCGGGGTCCACATCATCGCGCCGAACTTGCCGCGCGCGTTGAGGATCTGCCCCATCACCACATGGATGCCCATGAAGAAGATCGAGGGCAGGAAGTAGCGGGTGAAGGTGACCGCCACCTCGTTGGCCGCCGGGTTGGTGGCGACCGGGTTGGACAGCAGACGTACCAGCAGCGGCGCCGCGAACATCGCGAGTCCGGTGAGTGTGGCCAGCGCCACCATCACGAGGGTCAGCAGACGGTTGGCGAACGCCTCGCCGCCGTCCTCGTCCTCCTTCATGGAGCGCACGAGCTGCGGCACGAAGACGGAGTTGAGGCCGCCGCCGACGGTGAGGATGTAGATCATCGTCGGCAGCTGGTAGGCCACCTGGAACGAGTCGGCGAGGAAGCCCAGCCCCAGTGCGGCGGCGATCAGCGCGGAGCGGATGAAACCGGTGAGGCGGGAGACCATCGTGCCCGCCGCCATGACGGCGCTGGACTTCAGCAGACCCCCGGCCTTGCCGCTCTTTTTCACGGGCGCGGCGGAAGCCGTGGGAGCGGCCGGCACCGGCTCCGCGTCCCTGTGCGGACCGGCGGGATCCGGCGCGGCGGCCGGGGAGGGCACCGGCGGCTGCGCCGGGTTCCCCGGGGCAGCCGGGTAGGAGGCCTCGGCGTACGGGTTGCCCTGCTGCGGGCCTTGGCCGTGCGCCGGCGGGTAGGCCGCGGCGGCACCGTACCCGATGCCCGGAGCGGCGGCCGGGCCGGAGAAGCCCGGCGGATCCATGGGTGCCTGCCCGCCGCCCTGCTGCTGGTCCTTGAACAGGTGCGCGAAGGCGTCCGGCTCGTGACGCTCCTCACCCGAGTGCGTGACCAGGTCGTCCACGCCCACGAACTGGGTTGTGCGCGGGTCGTCGCCGTACGGCAGGTACGGGGTCGCGCCCTCCGGCTCCGGCGCCGGCGTCTGCGCCCACACCCGCGGATCGGGCGCGTGCGGCGACTGGGCGGGCCGGCCGTAGAGCGGCTGCTGGTCGTAGCTGCCCGGCGGGGGCGGCGGGTGCGCGGCGCGGTCGTAGAGCGCCTCGGCGACCGGGTCCTGAGCGGTCAGATCCTGCGCACGGTAGGGGTCGTGGTCGTAGGCGTCCTGGAGATACATGTCCGCCGGTTGCTGCGGCGGCACCTGACCGGGCTCGGGCGGCGTCTCGGGGTAGCCCGAGCCGGCCGCGCCCTGGCCACGATCACCGTCGTACGGCGCGTTCATGCTTACCCCACCTCATCGTCCCGGGCCCACCGGCCACGACATCGCTCAACGGTCCACTCTCTCACCCGTCCCGGACGGGTCGGTGCTTTCCGGTGCGGTGTCCGGCGCAGGGTCACTCGGGTGCTCCGGGGCTTCCGCCCCGGAGGGGGAGCTGGATTCCTCCGGTTCCTCCGGCTCCTGCGGGAGACGGTCCGAGGGGGCGTCGGGGTTCCCGGGCTCGTCGGTGCCCTGCTCCGCCGTGCCGGGACCGTCCTCCTCCGTCTGACGGGCCGCGGCGCGCTTGCGCTGTGTGTACATCCGGAAGCCGGCGAGGACGAGCAGGAGCACACCGCCGCCGATGACCAGCATCACGGTGGGCGTGATCTCCGTGACCTTCACATCGAAGCTGACGGCGTCGCCGTACCGCTGGCCGTCCTCGGTGTACAGCTGGGCAACAACTGTGACCCGGCCGTTGGCGTTGGCCGAGGTGGTGAACTTCACGGACTGGCTGTGTCCACCGGAGATCTCGACCGGCTGCTCGGAGTAGGCTTTGCCGCCGATCTTCAGCCGGGTCGGCATGCTGGAGGTGAGGCGCAGGACCAGATGGCCGACGGGCTGGACGAGGTTGTTCTGGACGGTCACCGGGATGGTGGCGCTGCGGCCCGAGAGCTTGGTCTCCGACTTGTCGATCAGCTTGACCTGGTCGGCCAGATCATCGAGCCAGTGCTCCACGCCGTTCCGGAAGCCCTGCGCCTGCGCGTCCCTGCCCCGCCACGACGCGGACATCTCACGGTTTATGGCCCGCCCGAACGGTGTGACGACGCGGGACTGGTCGGAGAGGATCACCTGGAAGCTGTTCAGCTTGTCCTGGGTGCGCGCGATCTGCGCGAAGGCATCCTGCGGCAGCTCCTGCGCGCGCAACGACGAGGGGTAGGAGGACGCCGACGGGATGGCCGTGGTGGCGTTCGGGTCGGGCTTGTCCTTGGCCGCCGCGCCGAGGTCCTGGGACTGTGACCAGTTCCCGTCCTGGAGCGCCCGCAGCGCCGTCGCCATCGCCTGCGCCTGGCTCGCCGTGGGCATGCGCTGCGGGGCGACGACGATGCTGCGCTCCTTGTCCGTCTGCGCGTTCACCTCAAGGCTCTGGGCCAGGAACTCCTGCACGGCCAGCGTGGTCGAGCCCGCCTTCGTCAGATCGCCCCCGAACGCCGTGGACAGCCGCGCGTCGGAGACCACCGCCGTGGTGCCGCCGCCGACCGGGCGGGCCGCGGAGGGGGTGTACGGCAGCCCGGCGGTCTCCTGGAGGCTGTCACTGCGGGCGATCACGCGGTCGGCTCCGGCGGAGGTCGCGACCTTCATGATCGACGGGTCCACTGCGCCGTCCACCGGCCAGGCGAAGTCGGTGGTCGGCGTCACGTGCAGCACAGTGTTGACGGTGATGGCGGCGACGTCGGTGGCGTCCTTGAGATGGCTGAGCGAGCCGGTGACGCTGGTGCCGTTGTGCGCGAGGGACGCGAGGTCCGGGTCGGCGAAGGGCAGCGCGACCACCTCCTTGCCCGTCACCGCGTCCTGGAGATCCGCCAGCCACTGCTTGGCGATCGCCTGGCGGTCCTTCGGTCCGGGTGTGGTGGTGTCGCCGTCGCCCGGCAGCCGGTAGTTGCCGGTCGCCATCGCGTCCACCGAGGCCAGCAGGTCCGGGTCGATCACCCAGGTGACGTCGAGGTCCTTGCCGAGCGCCACCATCTGCGCCAGTCGGCCGCCGGGCGCCAGCTCCTTGGCCAGGTCGTCGTTGAGGAACACCGGCGTCTGGAGTTCACCGGCGCCCGTCTTGGCCGTCATATGGACGTTGGAGATCAGCGGCCACAGGAACGTCGTCTTCGTCTTGGTGTCGGCCTCGGAGGGCTGCCAGGGCAGGAAGGTCCGCTGGATGCCGAGCATCTGGTCCCACTGTTGTGCGGCGGTCTGGCCGGAGAGGGAGACGTCGAATTCATAGACGCCGTCGTCGTCGAGGCCGAGCTTGTCCGTGGGGACGGAGATGCTGAAGTGTTCCGCGACGCCCGGGGGCAGCTGGGCGAACTTCTGCACGTACTTGCCGCCGACCTCGGAGCCGCCGCCCTGCAGGTCGGCCGAGTGCCGGGAGACGGCGTCGATCGCCGAGCGGGTGTCCAGCAGAGGGCCGACCCCCAACCCCACGTGGGCGTCGGTGACGGTCTGCCTGCCGTTGTTGGTCACCGTGCCCGACACGGTCACCGTCTCCCCGTCCGTGGGGGCACTGGGGGTCAGCGAGTCCACGGAGACGGACACCGCGCCCCTGGAGGCGGCCTGGGCGGGCGCCGCGGCGGTCAGCTGGAGCAGCCCGGCCAGCAGTGGCGCACCGGCGAGCAGCGCTCCGCTGCGCCGTAGCCACCGGCGGGCAGGTGAGGCACTGGTCCCCTGGAAGTGAGCCGCCTCGGCCACGCGCTCGTCCGTCCCTCGTCGTCGTCAGTGGTCGTCGGAATGTGCGTCCACGCATGGTAACGATGCGCGCTGAGGGGAAGTGCCGCGGTCTCCATCACAAGATCGAGAAGATCGGCAACCCGTCCTCTATATCCAGTATCGAGTGGAGAGCTTCCGTAGGCCGCGAGAGCGGCGCTTGCGGCGGGTATGCCAGGAGCGTCCACGGCCCCTGCCGGGGCCGCTGCTGGAGGGAGCCTGAGCCGCCCCTGCGGGAAATGGAGGGCGTCCCTGGTCGTCGGGGCACGTACCCTTTTCTGTTGTGCCGAACCCCAACGAAGACACTCCCTCTGCCCTGAGCCAGGCGCAGCAGCGCGCGGTCACCGAGCTGCTGCGGGTGGCCCCCGTCGCCGACGATCTCGCCCGCCGATTCCAGGCGGCCGGGTTCTCCCTCGCCCTGGTCGGCGGGTCGGTGCGCGACGCGCTGCTCGGCCGACTCGGCAACGACCTGGACTTCACGACCGACGCCCGCCCCGAGGACGTACTGAAGATCGTCCGGCCCTGGGCGGACGCCGTCTGGGAGGTCGGTATCGCCTTCGGCACCGTCGGCGCGCACAAGGGCGGCTACCAGATCGAGATCACCACCTACCGGTCCGAGGCCTACGACCGCACCTCGCGCAAGCCCGAGGTGTCCTACGGCGACTCGATCGAGGAGGATCTGGTCCGTCGGGACTTCACGGTCAACGCGATGGCGGTGGCGCTCCCGGAGAAGGAGTTCATCGACCCGCACGGGGGCCTGGAGGATCTGGCGGAGCGGGTGCTGCGGACGCCGGGTACGCCCGAGGCGTCGTTCTCGGACGATCCGCTGCGGATGATGCGGGCCGCCCGGTTCGCCGCCCAGCTGGACTTCGAGGTCGCCCCCGAGGTCGTCACCGCGATGACGGGGATGGCGGAACGCATTGAGATCGTCTCGGCCGAGCGGGTCCGGGACGAGCTGAACAAGCTGATCCTCTCCGTGTACCCGCGCAAGGGTCTGGCGCTGCTCGTCGACACCGGGCTCGCGGGCCATGTGCTGCCCGAACTGCCGGCGCTGCGGCTGGAGAGCGATGAGCACCACCGGCACAAGGACGTCTACGAGCACACACTGATCGTGCTGGAACAGGCGATCGCACTGGAGCAGGACGGTCCTGATCTCACGCTGCGGCTGGCCGCGCTGCTGCACGACATCGGCAAGCCGCGCACGCGTCGCTTCGAGAAGGACGGCCGCGTCTCCTTCCACCACCATGAGGTGGTCGGCGCCAAGATGACCAAGAAGCGCATGACTGCCTTGAAGTACTCCAATGACTTGGTGAAGGACGTCTCGAAGCTGGTCGAACTTCACCTGCGCTTCCACGGCTACGGCACCGGAGAGTGGACGGACTCGGCGGTGCGCCGCTACGTCCGTGACGCGGGCCCGCTTCTGGATCGCCTGCACAAGCTGACTCGCTCGGACTGCACCACCCGCAACAAGCGGAAGGCGGCCGCGCTGTCCCGGGCCTACGACGGCTTGGTGGAGCGCATTGCCCAGCTCCAGGAGAAAGAGGAGCTGGACGCGATCCGCCCGGATCTCGACGGCAACCAGATCATGGAGATCCTGGGTGTTGGCCCCGGTCCTGTCGTCGGCAAGGCGTACAAGCACATGCTGGAGCTGCGCCTTGAGCACGGTCCGATGGGGTACGACATGGCAGTGACGGCTCTCAAGGACTGGTGGGCCGAGCAGAACTGAGGCAGCGAAACGGGGTCATGTTTCACGTGAAACATGACCCCGATGCGTGACCCCGATGTGTAGAGGGCGGTGTTTCACGTGAAACACCGCCCTCTACACACCCCCGAGCGCTTACTTGTTGTCTCCCAGGCAGAGGACGAAGGAGTCGCTGCCTTCCTTCCACTCGATGGCAGCGGTCGTTCCCTGGACCGACTGGCAGGCGAGCGTGGCGATGCTGGTGCCGCCGTCCTTCTTGAGCACCTTGTAGTCCGCCTTCGGGTCGCTGCAGTCCAGCTTCTGGACATCCACGTGGCTGTTGGATCCCTTGTTCGTCAGGCAGTCACCGACAGCCAGCTTCTTGGCGTCGTCGTCGTGGTTGAGCCACCAGCCGGCGGCTATGACGATCAGGGCGACGATGGCGCCGACTGTGCGCACGTACTGCCTGATGCCGCGCTTCGGCCGCTGAGGAGGCATCGGTGCATACGGCGCCGCGCCCTGCTGGGGGAACCCGGGCTGGCCCGGCTGCTGCGGGTAGCCGCCCTGCGGCGGATACGGGGCCTGGGGCTGACCGTACGCCTGCTGGCCCTGCGCGAACGGGTTCTGGCCCTGGGGCGGCGGAGTCGTCACTTGGATCCCCCTAGAAGAGTGTGGTGAGCTGCGCGCATGTGAGGCGCATAAGACGCACGTAAGTTACCGGCCTCCGCCGACACTCCTGTACTCCAGGGGGACTCTGTGGCTTTGATGTGACACTCAGCGGTGTTCAAAGCGGGCCATAGCCCCAGCAACCGCTCCGTAGATGACGGCGACGGTGACGACCAGCGTGACTGAGCGGCCGTCAGGCGGCAGTATCAGGGCGGCTACTGCTGCGGCGCCGACGAAAGCGATGTTGAACAGCACGTCGTAGACGGAGAAGACGCGCCCACGGAATCCGTCGTCGACCGAAGACTGCACAACCGTGTCGGTCGCGATCTTCGCTCCCTGGGTGGTCAGCCCCAGGACGAAGGTCGCGACCAGCATGGGGCCGACGGCGAAGGGGAGCACGAGGGCGAGTTCCAGGACCGCGGCTGCCATGGCGCACACGACGATCCAGCGGCCCGGGCCGAGCCGCCCCGCGGCCCAGGGCGTCACCACGGCCGCCGCGAAGAACCCGGCGGCCGAGGTACCCAACGCCAGCCCCAGCAGGCGCAGTCCGTCGTCCGGATTAGAGGCGAAGGCATAGCGGCACAGCATCAGCAGCATGACCAGCAGGGCGCCGTAGCAGAACCGCATCAGCGTCATCGTGACGAGCGCCCAGGCGGCCTCCCGGCGTTTCGGGCCGACGAGATGGCGTACGGCTGCCGCCAGGTCGCGGGCAGTGCCGGTGAGCGCCGTCGCCAGGCGGGGCTGGACCAACGCGGCGTCCGGCCCCAACTGCCCCGGCGCGAAGCTCAGGGACGCGAGCGCCGCGCACAGGTACAGGACGGCGCCCAGCAGGACCACCGCGGCGTCGGAATCCGACGCCACCAGCCGTACGACGAAGGCGAGGCCGCCGCCCGCGGCCGCGGCGAGCGTACCGGCGGTCGGCGAGAGGGAGTTGGCCATCACGAGGCGCTCGTTGTCGACCACGCGCGGGAGCGAGGCGGACAGGCCCGCGAGGACGAAACGGTTGACGGCGGTGACGCACAGCGCGGAGACGTAGAAGAGCCAGTCCGGGACAGGGGTGAGGATCAGCACGGCCGTCGCCGACGCCAGCAGAGCGCGCAGCAGATTGCCGTACACGAAGACCTGCCGGCGTCGCCAGCGGTCCAGCAGGACGCCCGCGAACGGGCCGACCAGGGAGTAGGGGAGCAGCAGGACCGCCATCGCCGAGGCGACGGCGGTGGCCGAGGTCTGCTTCTCCGGGGAGAAGACGACGTACGCGGCGAGCGCGACCTGGTAGACGCCGTCGGCGCCCTGGGACAGGAGACGGACGTACAGCAGGCGTCGGAAGTACCGCAGGCGCAGCAGGACGTGCAGGTCACGGACGACGGGCATGGGGCACAGCCTCACATATGCGGAAGGTCCCCGGGTCAGTGGACCCGGGGACCTTCACAGCCCTGGCAGGAGCGTTCTCGTGCGCTGTGTCGAGCTAGCGCTCGACGTCACCGCGGATGAACTTCTCGACGTTCTCGCGGGCCTCGTCGTCGAAGTACTGAACCGGCGGGGACTTCATGAAGTAGGACGACGCCGACAGGATCGGGCCGCCGATGCCGCGGTCCTTGGCGATCTTCGCGGCGCGCAGGGCGTCGATGATGACACCCGCGGAGTTCGGGGAGTCCCAGACCTCGAGCTTGTACTCCAGGTTCAGCGGGACGTCACCGAAGGCGCGGCCCTCGAGGCGGACGTAGGCCCACTTGCGGTCGTCCAGCCAGGCCACGTAGTCGGACGGGCCGATGTGGACGTTCTTCTCGCCGAGGTCCCGGTCGGGGATCTGGGAGGTGACGGCCTGTGTCTTGGAGATCTTCTTGGACTCCAGGCGGTCGCGCTCCAGCATGTTCTTGAAGTCCATGTTGCCGCCGACGTTCAGCTGCATCGTGCGGTCCAGGATGACACCGCGGTCCTCGAACAGCTTCGCCATGACGCGGTGCGTGATGGTGGCGCCGACCTGGGACTTGATGTCGTCACCGACGATCGGCACACCGGCCTCGGTGAACTTGTCCGCCCACTCCTTGGTGCCGGCGATGAAGACCGGGAGGGCGTTGACGAAGGCGACCTTGGCGTCGATGGCGCACTGGGCGTAGAACTTCGCCGCGTCCTCGGAACCGACCGGCAGGTAGCAGACGAGAACGTCGACCTGCTTGTCCTTCAGGACCTGAACGACGTCGACCGGCTCGGCGTCGGACTCCTCGATGGTCTCGCGGTAGTACTTGCCGAGGCCGTCGAGGGTGTGGCCGCGCTGGACGGTGACACCGGAGGTGGGCACGTCGCAGATCTTGATGGTGTTGTTCTCGGAGGCGCCGATCGCGTCCGCGAGGTCGAGGCCGACCTTCTTGGCGTCGACGTCGAACGCGGCGACGAACTCGATGTCGCGCACGTGGTAGTCACCGAACTGCACATGCATCAGGCCGGGCACCTTGGACGCCGGGTCGGCGTCCTTGTAGTACTCGACTCCCTGCACCAGCGACGCGGCGCAGTTGCCCACGCCGACGACGGCTACGCGAACCGAACCCATTCCGGTTGCTCCCTGTGTGTACGAGTGAGGCCCTGAGGTGGGACTCACGTGGCGGTGTCGCCGGGCGTATCCGTACCGGAGGTGTCTCCGGTACGGGGCAGGCCGCCCGTCGATCCAGTGGTGGTGTCCGGAGCGGACCCCCCGGAAGCGGAACCCTTCAGGTCCCGTCCGGCCCGCTCGCTCTCGATGAGCTCGTTCAGCCAGCGCACTTCGCGCTCCACGGACTCCATCCCGTGGCGCTGGAGCTCAAGTGTGTAGTCGTCGAGGCGCTCCCGCGTGCGTGCCAGGGAGGCGCGCATCTTCTCCAGGCGCTCCTCCAGCCGGCTGCGCCGGCCCTCCAGTACACGCATGCGCACATCGCGTGACGTCTGCCCGAAGAAGGCGAAGCGTGCGGCGAAGTGTTCGTCCTCGTACGCGTCGGGACCCGTCTGCGAGAGCAGCTGCTCGAAGTGCTCCTTACCTTCTGCCGTCAATCGGTACACGATCTTCGCTCGGCGTCCGGCGAGGGGAGCGGCGTCCTCGTGAGTGCTGCCCGGTTCCTCGATCAACCAGCCGTTGGCGACCAGCGTCTTGAGGCAGGGGTAGAGGGTCCCGTAGCTGAAGGCCCGGAACACACCCAGGGACGTATTGAGTCGTTTGCGCAGCTCATAGCCGTGCATCGGGGACTCTCGCAGCAGGCCGAGCACGGCGAACTCGAGGATGCCGGAACGTCGGCTCATCGTCGCCTCCTCTCGGTCCCGCTGGTCGCTCCCGCGGGTCTCGCAGTGCTTCTCAGCATCTTTATCTCGCGCTGATGTATCGACTCGATACATCACGACGATAGAACGGCCTTGCGCAGGCGACAAGAGGGACTGTGGTGAACGGGGTCACATCACCGATTCATACGATGCAAGTTGCCTGTTTTGGGGTGAACTTCTGGGCTCGGCGGGTTTTGGCGGTGCGTAGTCTGTGCGGCATGCAGACCACCGGGAACCAAGTGACGCCTCGGGGGCGTCGTCGTCCCCGGTGCAGTACGGGTGAATGCAGCACCGACCACATCCGTACTTCGGGGGGACCGGAAAACAGCCGCCGTTCCAGGCGCGCACGGGTGCGCCTGCCCGAGGAGTAATCGTTCGATGAGCGAGCACCGTCGCAAACCGCCGCAGCCGCAGGGAGGCGGACGTGCCGCGGCCCGACGCGGCCAATCCGGTTCGTCCCCCGGTCGCCGCGCGGCACCGCGAGGCGCCACCGGGTCCCCAACCGACTCCTATGGGTCCAGTTCCCAAGGGCCGGACTCCAGCGGTCCCGGAGGTGAGGAGCGTCCCTACGGCGGCCGTGCAGAGGCCCGCCGGGCGTCACAGAGAGGCGGCCG
This sequence comes from Streptomyces alanosinicus, assembly GCF_014650595.1. Lineage (GTDB taxonomy): Bacteria > Actinomycetota > Actinomycetes > Streptomycetales > Streptomycetaceae > Streptomyces > Streptomyces alanosinicus. The sequence continues at coordinate 231,071 of NZ_BMVG01000006.1, read as the reverse complement.
CCGCAGAGGCGCAGAGAACGCGGGCCCGTCCGGCCGGCGTGGTGGCCCCGGCGGCCCGTCCGGTCCCGGGCGCGGCAGGGGTCGTGCGTCGACGGCACCCGGCAAGAAGCGGTTCATCGACTATCCCAGGTCCGAGAAGTTCGGCTGGCGGCGCTGGGTCCCGTCATGGAAACTCGTGACCGGCCTGTTCGTCGGTTTCATCGGCAGCCTGGTGGCGGTGGCGGGCATCGGGTACGCCATGGTGAGCGTGCCGAACGTGGCGGACACCGCAACAGCGCAGAACAACGTCTACTACTGGTCCGACGGCTCGCAGATGGTCGCCACCGGCGGCGAGGCGAACCGCCAGATCGTCAACCTCGCGGAGATCCCCGAGGCGATGCGCTGGGCGGTGATCTCGCAGGAGAACAAGACCTTCTACACCGACAGCGGTGTCGACCCCACGGGCATCGCCCGAGCGATCTTCAACATGGCCACGGGCGGCCAGACGCAGGGTGGTTCCACCATCACCCAGCAGTACGTGAAGAACGCGCGACTGGACGACCAGTCGCAGACGGTCACCCGTAAGTTCAAGGAGATCTTCATCTCCATGAAGGTGGGCGCCACCGTCAAGAAGGACGACATCCTGGCGGGCTACCTGAACTCGGCGTACTACGGCCGTGGGGCCTACGGGATCGAAGCCGCGGCGCACGCGTACTTCAACAAGCGGGCCGTCGACCTGGATCCCGGCGAGTGCGCGTTCCTGTCGGCGATGCTGAAGGGCGCCACGTACTACGACCCGGCGGGCGCCACCTCCATCGATCCGAACGCCACGCCCGAGGCCAACCGCAGGCGGGCTCTGGCGCAGATGCAGGACACGCTCGACAAGATGGTCAAGTACGGCCATCTGAGCGCAGCCAAGCGGGCCGGGTACACCACCCTGCCGAAGGTGCAGAACCCCAGGGCGAACAGCCGGCTCAGCGGCCAGATCGGTTATCTGGTCGACCTCGCCAAGTCCTACCTGATCAACAACAGCGACAAGACCCACATCACCGCGACCGATCTGCAGAAGGGCGGCTACCGGATCTACACGACCTTCGACAAGAAGAAGGTCCAGCAGCTCGAGTCCGCGGTGAAGAAGGTCCAGAAGGCGAACATCAAGGAGAAGCTGCGGCCGAAGACGGACACCTACGTTCAGTTCGGCGGCGCCTCGGTGGATCCGACCTCGGGCGCCATCAAGGCCATCTACGGCGGTGATGACGCGACCAAGCACTTCACCGACAACGCCGACTCGACCGGCGCCCAGGTGGGATCGACGTTCAAGCCGTTCGTGCTGGCCTCGGCGATGCAGTGGGGCGTGCGGAACCCGGACGGCCCCGAGTCGCAGCCCCAGGACGCGCGCACGCAGATCTCCCCCAAGAGCCTGTACAGCGGACAGAACAAGCTCAAGATCAGGAAGTACGACCACACGGTCTGGACGGACAAGGACGGCAAGGAGTGGCTTCAGACCAACGACGGCGGTGAGTCCACGGGCTCCCCGCCCAACTACAAGATCGACCTGCGCCAGGCCATGCAGTACTCGGTCAACTCCGCGTACGTCCAGCTGGGCATGGATGTCGGCCTCGACAAGGTCAAGGAGTCCGCACTGTCCGCGGGCATCCTGGAGGGCAGCCTCGCCAGCTCGAACTACCCGTCGTTCTCGATCGGTACGTCCGACCCGAGCGCGATCCGCATGGCCGGCGCCTATGCCACTTTCGCGGCGAGTGGCAAGCAGAACGATCCGTACTCGGTCGACAGGGTCGAGAACAAGGACGGACTGCTCTACAGGCACAAGACGCAGGCCAAGGACGCCTTCACCCCGGCGGTGGCGAACAACGTCACCGACGTTCTCAAGACAGTGGTCGACAAGGGTACCGGCACCAACGCCCAGCTTCCGGGCCGCGACGTGGCGGGCAAGACCGGTACCACCGACGGGAACAAGTCCGCCTGGTTCGTCGGGTACACCCCGCAGCTGTCCACCGCGATCAGCATGTTCCGCCTGGACGACAACGCGAACAACAAGGCGCGGAAATTCCTGGAGATGTACGGAACAGGTGGCCAGGAGAAGATCCACGGTGCCTCGTTCCCGGCCGAGATCTGGCACGACTACATGTTCCAGGCGCTGCAGGGCCAGCCGGCCACGCCGTTCCCGGCGCCGGAACCCATCGGCACGGTGATCAACGCCGACCCGAGCCCGACGCCGACCCCGTCGGCCACCCCGAGTCAGACGCAGAGTCCGTCGCCGAGCCCGTCGCCCAGCCAGACGTCCTCGTCTCCGTCGCCGTCGTCAAGCGATACCTGCCAGTGGAGCTGGGGCAACCCCTGCAACGGCAACGGCGGCAACGGCAACGGCGGCAATGACACAGGCGGTACCGACGGAGGCACCACTCCGACGCCGACCGTCACGGATACGACCGGGGCCGGCGGTAGCACCCGTGGCAACGGCAACGGAGGCATCTTCGGAGGCCAGAACGGTTAGCCGCCGCCCCTGACCGGTTGGCGACCATTTCGTCCACCGAGGGTGTTTCACGTGAAACATGGGCCGCCGCACCCCACCAGGTGCGGCGGCCCTCGGCGTTTTGCTAGACAGGTACGGCAGGATGTGGCCCATGCCCAGTGCAGAGACGACGCCCGCGAGCATGCACGAGCCCGAGCCCGTGCGGCCCACCACGGCAGAACCGGTGCGCCCGACCAGCGAGGACGAGATCGCCAAGGCCGGCAGTGAGCTGATCGGCGGTCCCCTCGGGCGGCGCGCCCTGCTGGGGACCTCCTGGTGGACCCCGGTCAGGGTCGTCGCGCTCGTGGCGATCGGCATGTTCGCCCTCGGCCTGGTCCAGAAGGCACCCTGCTACAACAGCGCCTGGTTCTTCGGCGCGAGCAGTCAGTACACGCATGCCTGCTACTCGGACATCCCGCACCTCTACCAGGGCCGTGGGTTCGCCGATCATCTCGTGCCGTACTTCGACAAGCTCACGGGCGACATGGACTACCTCGAATACCCGGTGCTGACCGGAGTGTTCATGGAGGTGGCGTCCTGGATGACCCCGCACAGCGGCTCCATCCAGCACCAGGAGCAGTGGTACTGGTTCGTCAACGCCGGAATGCTGATGGTGTGCGCGGCCGTCATCGCCGTCTGCGTGGCCCGCACCCACCGCCGGCGCCCCTGGGACGGCCTGCTGGTCGCACTGGCTCCCGCCTTCGTGCTCACCGCGACCATCAACTGGGACCTGCTGGCCGTGGCGCTCACGGCCGCCGCGATGCTGATGTGGTCCCGGAGTCGTCCCGTCGCCTTCGGCGTCCTCCTGGGCCTCGCCACGGCCGCCAAGCTCTATCCCGTGTTCCTGCTCGCCCCGCTGCTCGTGCTGTGCTGGCGGGCCGGCAAGTGGCGGGAGTACGCCCAGGCCGTGGCCGGTACGGCGATCGCCTGGTTCCTGGTCAACGCGCCGGTGATGTTCTTCGCCTTCCAGGGCTGGTCGAAGTTCTATACGTTCAGCCAGGAGCGGGGCGTCGACTTCGGCTCGTTCTGGCTGGTGTGGGCACAGAACTCCGACAACCCGCCCAGCACCGGCTTTGTGAACACCGCCGCCATGGTGCTGGTGGTGCTGAGCTTCCTCGGCATCGCCACTCTGACGTTCACCGCCCCGCGCCGGCCGCGCTTCGCCCAGCTGGCCTTCCTGATCGTGGCGGCCTTCATCCTCACCAACAAGGTCTACTCCCCGCAGTACGTCCTGTGGCTGGTGCCGCTCGCGGCCCTTGCCCGGCCCAAGTGGCGGGACTTCCTGATCTGGCAGGCCTGCGAGGTGGCGTACTTCCTGGGCATCTGGATGTACCTCGCCTACACGACCAGCGGAGACGCCCACAAGGGCCTGCCGACGCACGGCTATCAATGGTCCATCGTGCTGCACCTGGTGGGCACGCTGTATCTGTGCGTGGTCGTCGTGCGGGACATCCTCATGCCGGAGCGGGACGTGGTGCGCCGGTCGGGCGACGACGACCCTTCGGGCGGGGTGCTCGACGGTGCGCCGGACGTCTTTGTGCTCGGCGCGGCAGCGCATCCGCCGCGGCACGCCGCCCACGCCGAAGCGCCTCAGGTGGACTGGGGCCGGCCGGTCCCGCCCTCCCCCGAGGGGCGTTCGCTCTGAGCGAACACTCTGTCGGAAGGTCATGCCGAAGGCCGTACACGAGCGATGCGTGTACGGCCTTCTCGCTGTCCTGGGCGGGACTCAGCCTGTCCTGGGCCGGACTCAGCGGTCCATGAGCCGGTCGAACTGCGTGGTGGTGTGCCGCAGATGGGCCACCAGTTCGTCGCCGACCTTCGGCTCCGGGGCGTCCGATGGGACGAACAGGATCGACACCTGCATGTGCGGCGGCTCGGCGAACCAGCGCTGCTTGCCGCCCCAGACGAACGGAGAAAGGTTCCGGTTGACCGTGGCGAGGCCGGCCCGTGCGACGCCCTTGGCGCGCGGCATGACGCCGTGCAGGGCCTTCGGGGCCTCCAGGCCCACCCCGTGGGACGTTCCGCCCGCCACGACCACCAGGAAGCCGTCCGAGGCCGCCTTCTGCTGCCGGTAGCCGAACCGGTCGCCCTTGGACACGCGCGTGACGTCCAGGACGGCACCGCGGTACTCGGTGGCCTCGTGGTCCCCCAGCCACAGCCGCGTACCGATGCGGGCGCGGAACCGGGTCTGCGGGAACTGCTGCTGGAGGCGGGCGAGTTCATCGGCCTTGAGATGGCTGACGAACATCGTGTGCAGCGGCAGCCGGGCCGCGCGCAGCCGGTCCATCCAGCCGATGACCTCCTCGACGGCGTCCGAGCCGTCGGTGCGGTCCAGCGGCAGATGGATGGCGAAGCCCTCCAGCCGGACATTCTCTATGGCCTGGTGCAGCTGGGGCAGGTCCTGCTCGCTGATGCCGTGGCGCTTCATCGAGGACATCACCTCGATGACCACCCGCGCGCCGACGAGGCCGTACACGCCGTCGATCGACGACACCGAGCGCACCACCCGGTCGGGCAGCGGTACGGGCTCCTCGCCGCGCCGGTACGGCGTCAGCACCAGCAGGTCACCGCCGAAGAAGTCCTTGATGCGTGCGGCCTCGTAGGTCGTGCCGACCGCGAGCAGGTCCGCGCCGAGCCGCGTGGCCTCCTCCGACAGCCGTTCGTGCCCGAAGCCGTAGCCGTTGCCCTTGCAGACCGGGACAAGGCCCGGGAACTGCTCGTGCACGTGCTTGTGGTGCGCCCGCCAGCGCGCGGTGTCGACGTAGAGCGTGAGCGCCATGGCCGGACCCGGAACCTTTCTCGTGGCTGCGGTGTATCTGAGAGGTGAAAGCTGTGAACCCTATGGAATCAAACGCCCGTGGCTCAGCGGCGTGACATGTAGATGTCGAGCGCCTTGTGGAGCAGCTTGTTCAGCGGGAAGTCCCATTCACCGAGGTACTCGGCAGCCTGCCCGCCGGTGCCGACCTTGAACTGGATGAGGCCGAAGAGGTGGTCGGTCTCGTCCAGCGAGTCGGAGATGCCGCGCAGGTCGTAGACGGTGGCGCCGAGCGCGTAGGCGTCGCGCAGCATCCGCCACTGCATCGCGTTCGAGGGCCGGACCTCCCGGCCGATGTTGTCGGAGGCGCCGTAGGAGTACCAGACGTGGCCGCCGACGATCAGCATGGTCGCCGCGGAGAGGTTCACACCGTTGTGGCGGGCGAAGTACAGCCGCATCCGGTTCGGGTCCTCGGTGTTGAGGGCCGACCACATGCGCTGGAAGTACGACAGCGGGCGGGGCCGGAAGTGGTCGCGCACCGCTGTGATCTCGTACAGCCGCTGCCACTCGGCCAGGTCCTGGTAGCCGCCCTGGACGACCTCGACGCCGGCCTTCTCGGCCTTCTTGATGTTGCGCCGCCACAGCTGGTTGAAGTTCTTGTGGACTTCTTCCAGGGAACGGTTCGCCAGCGGCACCTGGTAGACGTAGCGGGGCTGGACGTCGCCGAAGCCGGCGCCGCCGTCCTCGCCCTGCTGCCAGCCCATACGGCGCAGCTTGTCGGCCACCTCGAAGGCGCGCGGCTCGATGAAGTCGGCCTCCAGGTCGCGCAGGCGCTTGACGTCCTGGTCCTGGATGCCCTTCTTGATGGTCTCGGCGTTCCAGCGCCGGATGATCACCGGCGGGCCCATCTTCACGGAGAAGGCGCCCTGCTGCTTCAGATGGGCCAGCATCGGCTGGATCCAGTCGTCCAGATTCGGCGCGTACCAGTTGATGACCGGGCCCTCGGGGAGATAGGCGAGGTAGCGCTTGATCTTGGGCAGCTGGCGGTAGAGGACCAGGCCGGCACCGACCAGTTCGCCGGTGCGGTCGTCGAACCAGCCGAGGCTCTCCGAACGCCACTCCGCCTTCACATCGGCCCAGGCCGGGACCTGCATGTGGCTCGCCGACGGCAGGCTCTGGATGTAGGCCAGATGTTGCTCGCGGCTGATGGTCCTCAGGGTCAGGCTCATGTCGGGGCGCTCCTCGGGCTGGTGTGTCCCCATGGGTACAGGGGCTCCGGCTCTCGCGCCGAAGCCTACTGCGCCTTGTGCGCGCCTCGACTGGGCGTACGGCCTTGACCCCGGCCGACGGGCGGCCGGGGCGGCTCGTGGGGTGCGAAACGACGTCCGGCGGACGCCGTCCGGGGGGTCAGCTGCTGATGACTCCGCCGAACAGTCCGCCGTGCGCCATGCCGATCAGGAAACCGACCCCAGCGGCGCCGAGACCCAGGATCAGCACGAAGCGCTGTCGCGTGGTCACCGAGATCCACTGTCCGTAGATGCCGACGCCGAGGCCCACCAGGCCTGTCCACGAGGTCAGCAGATGGAGGCTGTGGAAGAAGGACGTGATGAAGGACAGCACGCCGAGGACGAACGTGGCCGCCATCAGGCTGTCCTGGAGCGGATGGGGCTTGCCGTCCGTGGCGAAGAGGGAACCGGCGGTGTTGGGATGCAATGCCTGTGCCATGGGCACCTCCTACGGAAAGCGGCGCATCGTAGCGCCGCGCACACCCGTCGTGTACAGATTGGCGGCCTTCACGGCCGGATTTCAACCGGAAGCGGGTGTGCGGGTAGTCTGTACCGTCTGCACCGGTGTCTGCTCAAGCCTGCCCAGGTAACACTGCGGGAACCCTCAGGGAGCCCCCATTGTCAGTGGTGGCCGATACCGTTGCGGACGCATCACAACCCTCCTGCCACGGAACGACCGTGGCCGCTGAGTCCAAAGGAGGTGGGTTCCACATGCGTCACTACGAGGTGATGGTCATCCTCGACCCCGATCTGGAGGAGCGCGCTGTCGCCCCCCTGATCGAGAACTTCCTCGCCGTCGTCCGTGAGGGCAACGGCAAGGTGGAGAAGGTCGACACCTGGGGCCGTCGTCGTCTCGCGTACGAGATCAAGAAGAAGCCCGAGGGCATCTACTCGGTCATCGACCTGCAGGCCGAGCCTGCGGTCGTGAAGGAGCTCGACCGCCAGATGAACCTGAACGAGTCGGTCCTCCGGACCAAGGTCCTCCGCCCCGAGACCCACTGAGTATTTCCCGCTCAGCTGATCTCGGGATTCGAGTAGCAACCAAGCAGCCAGAGCAGCAAACCCGCCGAGAGGTTCCCCCATGGCAGGCGAGACCGTCATCACGGTCATCGGCAATCTTGTCGACGACCCCGAGCTGCGCTTCACCCCGTCCGGTGCGGCAGTCGCGAAGTTCCGCGTCGCGTCCACTCCCCGCACCTTCGACCGCCAGACCAACGAGTGGAAGGACGGCGAGAGCCTCTTCCTGACCTGCTCGGTCTGGCGTCAGGCGGCGGAGAACGTCGCCGAGTCGCTCCAGCGAGGCATGCGCGTCATCGTGCAGGGCCGGCTGAAGCAGCGGTCCTACGAGGACCGTGAGGGCGTCAAGCGCACGGTCTACGAGCTGGACGTCGAGGAAGTCGGCCCCAGCCTGCGCAACGCCACGGCCAAGGTCACCAAGACCGCCGGTGGCGCGCGCGGTGGCCAGGGCGGTTACGGCGGCGGTGGCGGCCAGCAGGGCGGCGGCTGGGGTGGAAACTCCGGTGGCGGCCAGCAGGGTGGCGGCGCTCCTGCCGACGACCCGTGGGCGACCGGTGCTCCGGCCGGTGGCAACCAGGGCGGCGGCGGTGGCGGCGGCTGGGGTGGAAACTCCGGCGGCGGCGGTGGCGGCTACTCGGACGAGCCCCCCTTCTAGGCCTTCGGGCCCGGTGATCCGGGCCTGCGGTCGAGGGCGGGTCGTACCCAAACTTCTTGATCACACAGGAGAAACACCATGGCGAAGCCGCCTGTGCGCAAGCCTAAGAAGAAGGTCTGCGCTTTCTGCAAGGACAAGGTCACGTACGTGGACTACAAGGACACGAACATGCTGCGGAAGTTCATTTCCGACCGCGGCAAGATCCGTGCCCGTCGCGTGACCGGCAACTGCACGCAGCACCAGCGTGACGTCGCCACGGCCGTCAAGAACAGCCGTGAGATGGCGCTGCTGCCCTACACCTCCACCGCGCGATAAGGGAAGGGTGACCGACACATGAAGATCATCCTCACCCACGAGGTCTCCGGCCTCGGCGCCGCGGGCGACGTCGTCGACGTCAAGGACGGTTACGCTCGCAACTACCTGATCCCGCGGAAGTTCGCTATCCGCTGGACCAAGGGTGGCGAGAAGGACGTCGAGCAGATCCGTCGTGCTCGCAAGATCCACGAGATCCAGACCATCGAGCAGGCCAACCAGATCAAGGCCCAGCTTGAGGGCGTGAAGGTCCGTCTGGCCGTCCGCTCCGGCGACGCCGGTCGTCTCTTCGGTTCCGTCACCCCGGCCGACATCGCCTCCGCGATCAAGGCTTCCGGTGGCCCCGAGGTGGACAAGCGTCGTATCGAGCTGTCTTCCCCGATCAAGACGCTGGGCGCCCACGAGACGTCCGTGCGTCTGCACCCCGAGGTTGCCGCCAAGGTCAACATCGAGGTCATCGCGGCCTGATCGCCGCGTGATCGCTGTGCTCGTTTGAGCCAGTGAAAGGGGCCGCACCCTCGCGAGGGTGCGGCCCCTTTCACATGGCCGAAGTGGCCACCGGCGCATGTTTCACGTGAAACGGCTCCGCGTCAGCGGGTGGCACCGGTGACGATCCAGCGGCCCGAGCGGGTGCGCAGCCACAGGGTGAGCATGCGGATGGTCATCATCAGTGTCATCGTGGCCCACAGTGCGGTCAGCCCACCGCCGAGCGTGGGCACGAGCAGGGCGACCGGGGCGAACACCGTGAGGGTGACGACCATGGCCCCGGCCAGATACGGTCCGTCGCCGGCGCCCATCAGGACTCCGTCGAGCACGAAGACGATGCCGCAGACGGGCTGTGAGAGCGCCACCATCAGCAGTGCGGGCACGGCGGCGTCCTTGACCATGGAGTCACTTGTGAACAGTGGAAGGAAGAGCGGCCGGGCGGCCACGACGAGCAGCCCGAGGAGCACACCGGTCGCGATGCCCCACTGGACCATGCGGCGACAGGCCTCACGGGCACCCTGGGTGTCGTTTGCGCCGAGATAGCGGCCGATGATGGCCTGTCCCGCGATCGCTATCGCGTCGAGTGCGAAGGCGAGCAGGCTCCACAGGGACAGGATGATCTGGTGAGCGGCGATATCGGCGTCGCCCATCCGTGCTGCGACTGCCGTGGCGATCATCAGGATCGCCCGCAGTGACAGGGTGCGGACCAGGAGCGGAACGCCTGCCTGCGCCGAGGCCCGGATGCCGGCGGCGTCCGGGCGGAGGGAAGCTCCGTGCCGACGGGCCCCGCGTACGACGACGGTCAGATAGACGGCAGCCATGCCGCACTGCGCGATGACCGTGCCCCAGGCCGAGCCGGCGATGCCGAGTCCGGCGCCGTAGACGAGTCCCGCATTGAGGGCGCCGTTGGCGACGAAGCCTCCTATGGCGACGTAGAGCGGCGTCCTGGTGTCCTGCAGTCCGCGGAGCACTCCCGTCGCGGCGAGGACCATGAGCATGGCCGGGATGCCCAACGCGGAGATCCGCAGATACGTCGTGGCGTAAGGGGCCGCGGTCGCGGAGGCGCCGAAGAGGTCCACGATGCCGGGGGCCAGTGGAAGGACGACGGCGATCACGCCGATGCCGAGGAGCAGTGCCAGCCAGATACCGTCCATGCCCTGGCGAATGGCCGCTTGCAGATGGCCGGCTCCGACGCGTCGGGCCACGGCGGCGGTGGTGGCGTAGGCGAGGAAGACGAAGACACTCACCGCGGTGGTGAGGAGGGCGGAGGCGATGCCGAGGCCGGCGAGCTGAGCGGTCCCGAGGTGGCCGATGATGGCACTGTCGGCCATGACGAAGAGAGGCTCGGCGACAAGCGCGCCGAAGGCCGGGACGGCCAGCGCGACGATCTCTCTGTCGTGCCGCCGGCGGGTGGCCTTGGGTATCGCGAGAGCCTGTGTCATGGGCGCTAATCTAATCGTCCACAGGTAAGCGATGCAAGCGGTGAATGACCCTTACTTTGTCTCTCGGGCTGTGTCCTCTCGCGCACCGTTCGAAGCGATCTTTGTCCTGTCGGGGAAGTTTTTCTTCTGCACAGCCGGTGGATGGTAAACATGCAGGTCAGATGGGTCTGACTGGTTGGATCGAGGGCTTGTTCACAGCACTGTCCACCGAGTCGTGCACAGGTTTAGGCGAGTTCTCCACAGCATCCGGGCCGTCGTCCACATGGCCTGTGGATAACCAGATTGGCTGACGGTGCCGACAGGCCTACCGTGGTCCGGCGCCCGCTCCTTCCCTCGGCCTGGGAAGCGCCTTTTCCCTGGCCCTGGAATCGTCACAGAACCGATGCGCCGGAACCGGAGTTGGGCCTCTCAGTTGTCAGTGTCGTGCCGTACAAAAGAGGACACGGCGAGGTCCGCCGTGCGGACGGGAGGAGGTGACTCGGTGAGCATTTCCGAGCCCTTGGACGATCCGTGGGCCGAAGCCGGGCCCGGTGATCGTCTGCCTGCCTCCCGTCGACGGGGTGACGGGGGCCGGGGTCGTGGCGAACAGCACGACCGGGGCCGGGAGAACGCCTCCTGGGACGAAGGGGGCTCCTCCTTCGAACGGGTGCCACCGCAGGACCTGGACGCCGAGCAGTCGGTCCTGGGCGGCATGCTGCTCTCCAAGGACGCCATCGCCGACGTCGTCGAGATCCTCAAGGGCCTCGACTTCTACAAGCCCGCGCACGAGACGATCTACCAGGCGATCCTGGACGTCTATGCCAAGGGCGAGCCGGCCGACCCGATCACCATCGCCGCGGAACTCACCAAGCGCGGCGAGATCAACAAGGTCGGTGGGGCCGCATATCTCCACAGCCTCGTCCAGACCGTGCCGACGGCGGCCAACGCCGAGTACTACGCGGAGATCGTTCATGAACGGGCGGTACTGCGCCGCCTGGTCGAAGCGGGTACACGCATCACACAGATGGGATACGCGGCCGACGGCGATGTGGACGAGATCGTCAACAGCGCTCAGGCCGAGATCTACGCCGTCACCGAGCAGCGCACCAGCGAGGACTATCTGCCGCTCGGCGACATCATGGAAGGGGCCCTCGACGAGATCGAGGCGATCGGGTCGCGCAGCGGAGAGATGACCGGTGTTCCGACCGGCTTCACCGACTTCGACTCCCTGACGAACGGCCTGCATCCGGGTCAGATGATCGTCATCGCCGCCCGCCCCGCCATGGGTAAGTCGACGCTCGCCCTGGACTTCGCCCGGGCCGCCTCGATCAAGAACAACCTTCCCAGCGTCATCTTCTCACTGGAGATGGGCCGCAACGAGATCGCGATGCGCCTGCTGTCCGCCGAGGCCAGGGTCGCCCTGCATCACATGCGGTCCGGCACGATGACCGACGAGGACTGGACCCGGCTCGCCCGCCGTATGCCGGACGTATCGGCCGCACCGCTCTACATCGACGACTCCCCCAATCTGTCGATGATGGAGATCCGCGCCAAGTGCCGCCGCCTGAAGCAGCGCAACGACCTGAAGCTGGTCGTGATCGACTATCTCCAGCTGATGCAGTCCGGCGGCTCCAAGCGCGCCGAGAGCCGTCAGCAGGAGGTCTCGGACATGTCCCGTAACCTCAAGCTGCTCGCCAAGGAGCTGGAGATCCCCGTCATCGCGCTCTCCCAGCTCAACCGTGGTCCCGAGCAGCGCACGGACAAGAAGCCCATGGTCTCCGACCTGCGTGAGTCCGGCTCCATCGAGCAGGACGCCGACATGGTCATCCTGCTGCACCGCGAGGACGCGTACGAGAAGGAGTCCCCGCGCGCGGGCGAGGCCGACCTGATCGTGGCCAAGCACCGAAACGGCCCCACCGCCACGATCACGGTCGCCTTCCAGGGCCACTACTCCCGCTTCGTGGACATGGCCCAGACCTGATCGGTCACCGAACGGCGTCCGTGAAATGAACTCGACCACCGCCGTTCGACCAGGTGGACTGGGGCCATGACGACACCTCAGGAAGAGCTGCTCCCCACCACTCGGCGAACACTGCTGCACCGGATCGCCGTCGCACAGGCCGAAGGGCGGGCGCCGTCGCTGGTCGCGGCCGTCGTGCGGGGTGGGCGAACCGTGTGGCACGGGGCGCGGACCTCGGTGGACGGGCATGGGCCGGACGAGAGTGTGCAGTACCGGATCGGGTCCATCACCAAGACCTTCACCGCCGTCCTCGTGATGCGGCTGCGCGACGAGGGGCTGCTCGACCTCGGCGACCCGTTGGAGAAGCATCTTCCGGGTACCGGCGTGGGCGAGGCGACGATCGCCGAACTGCTCGCGCACACCGCAGGCCTGGCGGCCGAGTCGCCCGCGCCCTGGTGGGAGCGGACTCCTGGCACCCTCCGCCCCGAATTGAGCGATGTGCTCGGCGAGCAGCCCCTGTTGCACCCCGTCGGCCGACGGCACCACTACTCCAACCCTGGCTACACCGTGCTCGGCGCGCTGGTGGAGGAGTTGCGCGGCGCTCCCTGGGAGGAGGTACTGAACCGCGAGATCCTTGAGCCGCTCAGCCTGCACCGCACGAGCGCGCAGCCGCAGGCCCCGCACGCGGGTGGATGGGCCGTGCATCCATGGGCGGACGCGATGCTGCCGGAGCCGCTGGAGGACCTGGGCAGGATGGCGCCGGCCGGCCAGCTGTGGTCGACCACAGGGGACCTGGCGCGGTTCGCGGCGTTTCTCGCAGCGGGGGACGAGCGGGTACTGAGCGCGGAGTCGGTCCGGGAGATGCGTACGCCGGCGGCGCCGGCAGAGGCGGCGGATGTACTGGACGGGGTCACCTACGGCCTCGGTCTGCAGATCCAGCGCCGGGGCGACCGGCTCCTGGTCGGGCACTCAGGTTCGCTGCCGGGTTTCCTGGCGAATCTCACCATCAGCGTGGAAGACGATGTGGCGGCGGTGGTGCTGGCCAACTGCACCAGTGGGCCGCTGCTGGGAGCGGTGGGTGCCGACCTCGTGCGGATCGTCGCCGAGGCGGAACCACGGATCCCGGAGCCCTGGCGGCCGCTGAGCGAAGTCGATCCTGAGGTCCTGGAGCTGGCGGGGCCGTGGTACTGGGGAACCAACGCATTCGGCCTTCGGGTGACCGCAGACGGGCTTCTCGCGCTCGGTCCGCTGACCGGCGCCGGCCGGCGGTCCCGCTTGCGCTCCAACGGTGACGGCACCTGGACCGGCCTGGAGGGCTACTTCGCCGGGGAGTTGCTGCGGCCCGTACGACGCCCGGACGGCGCCGTGAGCCACCTCGACCTCGGTTCGTTCGTGTTCACCCGGCAGCCGTACGACCCCGAGGCCGCAGTCCCCGGTGGGGTGGATCCGGAGGGATGGCGGGGTATCCGCTAGGTCTTGGGGGGTGTGTTTCACGTGAAACACACCCCCCATCGCGTTGTGGTCCCGCGATTTTTCAAAGCCGTAGCTTGAAGCCCTCGTGCGTGGCGCTGAAGCCGAGCCGTTCGTAGAAACGATGGGCGTCGGTGCGTGACTTGTCGGACGTCAGCTGGACCATCCGGCAGCCGAACTGCCGGGACGTGTCGATCGCCCACTCGATCAGCTGACTTCCCAGCCCGCTGCCCCGTTCGTCTGCGTGGATGCGCACGGCCTCGATGAGCGCGCGGCTCATCCCCTGATGGGAGAGCCCGGGAATGACGCTGAGCTGAAGTGTTCCGACCAAGCGGTCTTCACGGACGGCGACGACTAGGTGCTGGTTCGGGTCGGCGTCCAAGTGTTCCAGCGCGGCCCGGTAGGGGGTCATGTCATCGGGGGTCTCACGCTGGGCGCCCAAGGGGTCGTCGGCGAGCATGGCGACGATCGCCGGAAGGTCGTCGGCGGTCGCATGCCGTATTTCAAGATCTCCCATACGCGCACCCTATGCCGGTGCGTTCAGCGATTCCACGGCCCTGACCAATGCTGTCAGTTCCGGGTTCAAGGAGGCCTCATCCAGGGCCTCGCGCAGGGCGGCGTCATTCGTGGGCCGTGCCTCCTGAAGCAGCCGCAGCCCCGCCTCGGTGACGTTGGTGTAGATGCCGCGCCGATCGGTGGGGCACAGATAGCGCTCCAGCAGGCCGCGGTCCTCCAGCCGGGTCACCAGGCGTGTCGTGGCGCTCTGGCTGAGGACGACCGCGTCGGCGACCTGTTTCATCTGCAGATGGCCGCCCTCGCCGTCGTGCTGCCGACTCAGCACATCGAGCAGGGAGTACTCGCGCACGCTCAGGTCGTGCTTCGCCTGCAGGGCGCGCTCGATGTGTGCCTCGATCCTTCCGTGCAGCGCAGAGAGGGCACACCAGCCCTGAGCGAGGGCGGTGAGCGCGGGGTCCGTCGCTGTCATCGGCGTTTTCCTCCGTCCCGGAGCGGCTGCTCCAAGGATAGAGCACAGCCGCGATAGTGCGCGGTTGCCGGTAGCACGCGTCTGCAATTATTGTGGACGCATGCAAAGCGCTCCTGCAATCGTCTGGGAAGGTGTACCCCTCCATGCCTCTCGCGCTTCTGGCCCTCGCGATCGGGGCCTTCGGAATCGGAACGACCGAGTTCGTGATCATGGGCTTGCTGCCCCAGGTAGCGGGTGACTTCGGGATCTCCATCCCCACGGCGGGCCTGCTCGTGACCGGATACGCGCTCGGTGTGGTCATCGGCGCCCCGCTGATGACCGTGCTCGGCACGAAGGTCCCGCGTAAGCGGATGCTGATGCTCCTGATGGGCCTCTTCATCGTCGGAAACCTGCTCTCCGCCGTGGCGCCCGCCTTCGCGATCATGCTGATCGGACGCGTGGTGGCCTCACTCGCACATGGCGCCTTCTTCGGCATAGGTTCGGTTGTCGCGGCCGAACTGGTGGCCCCGCACAAGAAGGCCGGCGCCATCGCCATGATGTTCACCGGACTGACCGTCGCCAATGTCGTCGGCGTCCCGCTGGGCACGCTCATCGGTCAGCATGTCGGCTGGCGCGTCACCTTCGGCATCGTCGCCGCTCTCGGGGTGATCGGTCTCGCCGGAGTCGCCAAGCTGGTGCCCGAGCTGCCGCGGCCCGACGGAGTGCACCTGCGGCATGAGCTGGCCGCCTTCAAGAACGCCCAGGTCCTGCTTGCCATGGCGATGACCGTCCTCGGTTTCGGCGGTGTCTTCGCGGCCATCACCTACATCGCGCCGATGATGACCCACATCGCGGGCTTCGCCGACGGCTCGGTCACCTGGCTGCTGGTCCTGTTCGGCCTCGGCATGGTCGGCGGCAATCTCGTCGGCGGCAAGTTCGCCGACCGTGCCCTGATGCCGATCCTGTTCGTCTCCCTGGGCGCCCTGGCCGTGGTGCTGGCCCTCTTCACGCTCACCGCCCACGACAAGATCGCGGCGGCCGTCACCATCACCCTGATCGGTGCCCTGGGCTTCGCGACCGTACCGCCGCTGCAGAAGCGCGTGCTCGACCAAGCCCACGGCGCTCCGACGCTCGCGTCGGCCGTGAACATCGGCGCCTTCAATCTGGGCAACGCGCTCTCCGCCTGGCTCGGCGGCATCGTGATCGCGGCCGGCTATGGCTACACGGCCCCCAACTGGGTCGGTGCCGCCCTCGCCGCGGCCGCCCTGGTCCTCGCCGTCCTCTCGGCGGCGCTGGAGCGGCGCGACGGCAGCCGCAGCACGGTGATCGCCTCCGGAGCGCCCACCGGTCAGCAGACGCCGGCTCAACACTGAGCCCCTCAGACCCGCAGAGCGCCTCGCCGCAGCTGTCCGCAGATCTCCGTTCCGCGGCACGTCCCCGGAACGGCAAGCCCCTCATCTCAGCAACACCCGAGGAGAGAACCTCCATGAGCACCACCGCCGTCGCCCCGCTGTCCATCGAGGACGCCGAGCTGCTCGTCGCCACGGCCCGCCACGCGGCCGAGGACGCCGGGGTCACCGTCAGCGTCACTGTCCTGGACGCCGGCGGCCATCTGCTCGCCTTTCGCCGCGATGACCGGGCCGTGCTGATCTCCGGCGAGACCAGCACCCGCAAGGCCTACACGGCGCTGCAGCTGAACGCCCCCACCGCCGATCTGGTCGACGCCGTCCAGCCCGGTGGGCTGTTCCACACGCTGCCGACGGCCCTCGACCGGCCCCTGCTGTTCATCGCGGGCGGTGTGCCCGTCCACCGGGACGGCCGGCTGATCGGCGCCATCGGTATCGGCGGCGGTGCGCCGGAGCAGGACCACGGCTTCGCCACCGCCGCGGTGCAGGCCCTCGCCTGATCACGCGACCTTCGCATGGACGACCCAGGCCCCGCCGCACGATGCGGCGGGGCCTGCGTTCGTCGTGCGACGGCTCAGCCGGCGGCCACGGTCAGGGGTGCGAACCGGCGGGTCCAGTCGCCCGGCAGATCCGTGATGCCGTACGTCATGACCGTGTTGAAGGCCACGGAGGCCAGCCCCCGCTCCTTCGCCCAGGTCAGCAGCTCCTCATGACGTGTGTCGATGTCGGTGCGCAGCGGACGGTCCGTACAGGCCGCCAGCGAGGCGATGAGGGCTTGGGCGGTCTTCGTGTCCCGGGCGATCAGCGGGCCGACGACATGGGTGTCCATATTGGGCCACGCGGCCGAGTAGCCGATGATCCGGCCGTTCTCCTCGGCCACTCGCAGCTGGTCGGCGAAAGCGGGCAGCCGGGTGATCAGGGGAGTGCGGTCCACACCGAACACCTCCTCGTCGATCCGCAGGATCGAGGGAAGGTCCTCCGCCGTAGCGGCACGGGTGAGAACGTCGGCTTCCGGCCCGCCGGGAGTGAAGTGGCCCCTCAGCATCTCTGCCCGGCCCATCACCTTGAAGCCCAGTTCTTCGTACAGAGGACGGCCGTTGGGCGTGGCATGCAGGGTGAGCGGAGTGGTGCCCATGGTCGACACCACATGGCACATCAAACGGCGCCCTACGCCCCGACGGGCATGGCGTTCGGCGACCAGAACCATACCGACGGCAGCGAGATCCGAGCGCTCCCACGAGCCGTACTCCGTGACGACGCACGCGGCGACGAGACCTCCCTCGGGGTCGTCGATACCGAAGCCCTTTCCGGCCGCGAGGAGCAAGCCCCACTTGTGCTCCTCGCGTGGCCACCCCCGGTCCTCGGACAAGTCGGCGCAGGCGGTGAGATCGCGAAGCGTCAGACGGCGGATGGGCAGAGCAGCGAGGGAAGGAGTCGACACGCAGGTCAGGCTGTCCGACCGGTGGCCCCGGCGTCCACCCGTTTCGCCGCAGACACACGTGCTTTTGGCCATGCCGTAGCCATATGCACAGCCAAGGGGCAGCAGGACGTGTTTCACGTGAAACATCCGCAGCCGGTTAGCCTCGGGCCATGGCGAGACTTCATCTCTTCGATCTCGACGGTACGTTGCTGCACGGGAGTACGGCACCGGTGGAGATTTCGCGCCAGTTGGGACGGGAAGCGGAGACCGTGGCACTGGACCGGGCGATCGCGGAAGGGCGGATCGGTCCGCCGGAGTATGCGGCGCAGGTGTACGACCTGTGGACCGATCTGACCGACGCCCATGTCAGCGCTGCATTCGCGGCCGCCCCCTGGCTGGCCCGCATTCGTGACGTCTGGGCAGAGATCAGAAGCACGGGCGACTACTGCGCAGTCGTGTCACTCTCGCCGTCCTTCTTCGTGGAACGCCTTCTCGAGTGGGGCGCTCACGCGGCGCACGGGTCCGGATTCCCGGCCGTGCCGTTCACCGAGCCCGTCGACCCGTCCGGGGTGCTCAGCGCGGCGGCCAAGGTGGCCATCGCGGACCGGCTCTGCGAGGAGTTCGGAGTGGTGCGGGCGGACTGCGTGGCCTATGGCGACTCGTCGTCGGACAAGGAGCTGTTTGCTGCCGTACCGGTTTCCGTGGCGGTCAATGCGGATGCCCATCTGGCCGGACTCGCGACCCACTCCTACGCTGGGCGGGATCTGTGGGATGCCTACGCCTTGGTGCGCCCTGCCCGCTAGCTACCGGACCGCGTCGTCCACCTTCTTGTCCGATTTGTGAGGGAGCAAGGGGGGACTTGTGTGTTTGGCGATGGCCGGTAGGGTCGACTCCGGTTCACGCCGTTCTACGGCTGACCGTCCGCCGGGGGAAAGGATGCACCTTCCGGGGAGGTGCGCAGACCGACCGCAAGACGTTCGAGGCGAGGGCACACCATGGACGCTCCGACCACCACGCCGGGAGAGAACGGCATGTCGGGCGGGGACGGCTGGTTCGCGCCACGCAAGACTCTGCCTGCTTCGCCCAGGGACGCCGGCCACGCGGTGCACGAAAGCCCGCGCGTGGTGGCCGCACCGTCTCCACAGCACAGGTCGGCCCCACAGCACCATGGGACGGCCCCAGAGCACGGGCCGGCCCAGCGGGTGGCGCCCGGTGGGGAGGCGTCCGCGGACACCGTCCTCATACGCCGCACGATGACCGAGATAGGGCCGATCGCCGACAAGGTCACGTCCTACTTCTACGCACTGCTCTTCATCCGCCGTCCCGACCTGCGCGCTCTGTTCCCGCCCGCGATGGACACCCAGCGGGACCGCCTGCTGAAGGCGCTGCTCACCGCGGCCGAGCACTTGGACAACACTCCGGTCCTCGTCGACTATCTGCGCGACCTCGGCCGTGGACACCGCAAGTACGGGACGCTTGCCGAGCACTATCCGGCCGTCGGAGAGTGCCTGATCGGAGCGTTGAGCACCTACGCCCCCGCCGTGTGGAGCCCGGAGATGGAGGCGGCCTGGGTTCGGGCCTACACGACCATGGCCCAGGTGATGATCGACGCTGCGGCGGCGGACGAACTGCGGTCCCCGGCCTGGTGGCATGCCGAGATCGTCGCCCACGATCTCAGAACCCCCGATGTCGCGATCCTCACCGTCCGCCCGGACCAGCCCTATTCCTTCCTCGCCGGTCAGTACACGAGCGTGGAGACACCCTGGTGGCCACGCGTGTGGCGGCACTATTCCTTCGCCTCCGCGCCCCGCCCGGACGGACTGCTGACCTTCCATGTGAAGGCCGTGTCGGCCGGCTGGGTCTCCAACGCGCTGGTGCGCCGCGCCCGGCCCGGTGACGTCATACGCCTCGGTCCGCCGACCGGGTCGATGACCGTCGACCACACAACCGACAGCGGACTGCTCTGCCTGGGCGGCGGCACCGGCATAGCACCCATCAGGGCGCTGGTCGAGGATGTCGCCGAGCGTGGGGCGCGGCGGCCTGTCGAGGTCTTCTACGGCGCCCGCACCGACCGCGACCTCTACGACATCGACACCCTGCTCCGACTCCAGCAGAGCCACCCCTGGCTGTCGGTCCGTGCGGTTGTCGACCAGCAGGCGCGCCTCCGGCTTCCCGACGCTCTGCGCGACTACGGCCCCTGGAACGAGTACGACGCCTATCTCTCCGGTCCGCCCGGAATGATCCGCAGCGGGATCGACACGCTCCGGGACATCGGCATCCCATCGAGCCGTATACGGCACGACTCGCTGGAGGAACTGCTCGTCGTCGGGAGCTGAGCGCGCTAACCGAGGTCGGGAGCGTGCATCGCGCGGACACCCTCGATGTTGCCGTCCAGATAGTGGCGCAGCGACAACGGGACAAGGTGGACGGAGGCGATGCCGACGCGGGTGAATGGCACACGAACGATCTCGTACTCACCGGCGGGCTCGTCCACTTCGGGGCCGTGGCGCAGGGCCGGGTCCATCGACTCCAGCCGGCAGACGAAGAAGTGCTGCACCTTCACTCCGGTCGCGCCGCCGTCTTCGCCGATGTGCTCGACGGTGTCCACGAAGCAGGGCACCACATCGGTGATCTTGGCGCCGAGTTCCTCGGACACCTCTCGGTGCAGTGCGTCCACGACGGTCGGGTCTGTGGGCTCGACCCCGCCACCGGGGGTGACCCAGTAGGGATCGACGCCGGACTTGGTGCGCTTGATCAGGATCAGGTCGTCACCGTCCAGAAGAACGGCACGGGCGGTGCGCTTGACCACGGGTCGGACGGTCATGGGAGAAATGTGGCCCGGCTGGTTCCACGTGAAACATCGCAAGGCGTCACCATGCCACCGCCGTGGGTGGACGCTGTGCCGGAAGATCTCAGCACCAGGCCGCAGCGGCCCGCTGAAGCCACTCATGAGCCCGCGCTATATGAGGCATGGCGAGGGTGCCGGTGCGTACCACCAGGAAGTAGGTGCGCAGCGGCGGCACCACCGGGTCGTTCAGCGCCGCGACCGTGCCGTCGGCGAGGGCCGCGGCGCAGAGATACCGGGGCAGCACCGCGAGTCCGGCGCCGGCGATGGCGCAGGCGAGCACCGCCCGCAGATCCGGGACGATGATCGTGCCTGAGGCGGCCGGGCGGGAGTCGAAGACGGAGGCCCAGTAGCGCGAGACGAACGGCAGCGACTCGTGGACCTCGACCACGGGCAGATTCTCCAGGGCCGGAGCCCCCTTCAGACAGAGCGCCTCGGCACCGATGCGCTCCGCCCAGCGAGGGGCGGCGATCAGCACATGCTCCTCGTCGCAGAGCGGAGTCGCGGTCAGCAGAGCACCCCGCGGTCGGGCTGTGCTGATGGCCAGATCATGGTGTCCGGAGGCCAGTCCTTCCAGTGCTTCCTCCGCGGTGCCGAACGAGGCGCGGAGCGCGAACCCCTGGCCGTCATCACCGGTCAGCTCTGTCAGGGCAGGCAGGGCGCGTTCGGCGGTGAACTCGGGCGGGCCGGCCAGATGCAGGGTTCTGAGCGAGGACTCGTCGTCAAGGCCGCTCTCGGCTATCTCCACCAGCGCGTCGAGGTGAGGTGCCGCCTTGTGCGCGAGTTCGTCACCGATGGTCGTCGGGGTCACCCCGCGCGCCTGCCGCAGGAAGAGAGGCTTTCCCAGCTGCCGTTCCAGCGTGCGGATCTGTGAGGTGACCGCGGGCTGGGAGAGGCCGAGCAGAGCGGCGGCGCGGGTGAAGGAACCGGCCCGGTGCACAGTGACGAAGGTGCGCAGCAAGGCCAGATCCATGGCATGTCCTCCCCTGTCCCTGCCCCCCTTCGGCCCCCAGGCAGGCCCTAACTATAAATAAGTCGATAGGTCTCTGTCGCTAGCGTGATTGGACACTGACAGAGAGTCAACTAGCCTTGTTCGCGCGGTTCTTGGCGCGAGGAACCGAAGACGGTCCGAGCCACGAGGGGGGAGGCTCGGACCGTCGTGCGTCATCAGCGGGCGTCCGGGCGGAAAATCACTCGGCGGACTCGTCCAGCGCCCGCAGCACATCGGCGATCAGATCCTCGGGGTCCTCGGCACCCACGGACATACGGATGAAGCCCTCGGGGACCGCGTCCCCGCCCCAGCGGAGCCGGCGCTCGGCCGTGGAACGCACCCCGCCGAAGCTGGTCGCGTCCTCCACCAGGCGCAGGGCCTGGAGAAACCGCTCCGCACGCGCACGCGTGGGCAGCGTGAAGGACACCACGCAGCCGTAGCGGCGCATCTGCTGCGCGGCGATCTTGTGAGACGGGTCGTCGGGCAGCCCGGGATAACGCAGTCCGGACACCTCGCCGCGCCGCTTCAGCGCCTCCGCCACCGCGAGGGCGGTGGCGTTCTGCCGGTCGACGCGCAACTGGAGCGTAGCGATGGACCGATGGGCGAGCCAGGCCTCCAAGGGCCCGGCGATCGCCCCGACGATCTTGCGCCAGCTTCGCACGGCGGCCATTGCCTCGGCGTCGCGGCCGGCGACGTAGCCCAGCAGCAGATCGCCGTGGCCGGTCAGCTGCTTGGTGCCGCTGGCCACGGAGAAGTCGGCGCCCAGCTCCAGCGGACGCTGCCCGAGCGGAGTGGCGAGGGTGTTGTCGACGGCCACCAGGGCGCCCTGGGCATGGGCCGCCGTCACCAGCCGCCGGATGTCGCAGACGTCCAGCCCGGGGTTCGACGGGGACTCGATCCACAGCAGCCGGGCGCCGTCGAGGACCTCCAGCTGGCCGTCGCCGCCGGTGGGTGCCGTGCGCACCTCGACGCCGTACGCCTCCAGCTGGGCGCGGACCAGCGGCAGCACCTGGTAGCCGTCGGAGGGCAGTACGACCGCGTCCCCGGCGCGCAGCTGCGAGAACAGCACGGAGGACATCGCCGCCATACCGGAGGCGAAGACCAGCGTCTCGACGTCGCCCTGCCCTGGCGCCTCCAGTTCGCCGATGGCACGCTCCAGCAGCGTCCAGGTCGGATTGCCGTCACGGCCGTACACGTACGGTCCCGTCACGTCGCCGGGCAGGTGGAAGTGCGCCGCGAACACCGGTCCGGGCAAGGCCGGTTCGTGCTTGACCGGCTCGGGCAGTCCCGCCCGTACCGCGCGCGTGCCGTCGCCCTTACGATCCTCGTCCTTGGCGGAGTCGGTCATGCGGCCCGTCCTCCCAGCTGCTCGCGTACGGCCGTCAGGAGGCCGGCGCTCGCCGCCTCCACCAGCTCGAGACACTCCTCGAAGCCGTCCCGGCGTCCGTAGTACGGATCGGGTACGTCGAGGTCGTCAGGGGCGGCGGGGTCGTAGGAGCGCAGCAGACGGACCTTGCGGGCGTCCTCCTCGGTGGGTGCGAGGCGGCGCAGGGCCTTGAGATGACCGGTGTCGAGGGCGATCACGAGATCGAGACGGGAGAACCACGACGGCTGGAACTGCCGCGCGATGTGCTCGCTGTCGTAGCCGTGCTCGTCGAGGACCGAGACGGTCCGCGGGTCGGCGCGATCGCCCTCGTGCCAGCCGCCGGTGCCGGCGCTGTCGACCTCCACCAGATCCTCAAGACCGGCCTCCGCCACCCGCGCGCGGAAGACGGACTCGGCCATCGGGGAACGGCAGATGTTTCCCGTGCACACGAAGCAGACGCGGTAGGCCATGGTCCGCTCAGTCCTCGTCGGGCAGGACGACGTGCAGCGCCCAGGAGACGATCGAGATGATCAGACCGCCGACGACGGCCGTCCAGAAGCCCTGCACATGGAAACTCAGGTTGAGCTTGCCGCACACCCAGGAGGTCAGCAGCAGCATCAGCGCGTTCACCACCAGGGTGATCAGGCCCAGGGTCAGGATGAACAGCGGGAAGGTGAGCACCTTCATGATCGGCTTCACCAGCCAGTTCACCAGGCCGAAGATCAGCGCGACCACGATCAGCGTGCCGGCCTTCTTGGCTGTGCTGTCACCGGTAAGAGTGATCTTGTCCAACAGCCACACGGCAACCGCCAGGGCGCCTGCGTTGGCGATCGTCTTGACTACGAAATTCTTCATGTGTCTGATCGTGGCAGACCGGATCGGAACCGAGCAGTGAGACGAGGGCGACAGCGGCGATGAAGACATTCCGGCTGGACGAACTGGAGGCGGAGCGAGCCGCCAACGAGGGGGCCTACCTTCAGTTCCTGCGGGAGCGGAACATGTCCGTCGGCTTGTACGCCCTCAACGCGGGCGAGCACGACCCGCAGAAGCCGCACAACCAGGACGAGGTGTACCTCGTCGTGAGCGGCCGGGCGTCGATCACGGTCGGCCTGGAGACGACCGAGGTGGCACGGGGCAGCGTCGTGTACGTGCCGGCCGGAGTCGCCCATAAGTTCCACCACATCAGCGAGGATCTGAGGGTTCTCGTCGTTTTTTCTCCGCCCGAGGCGTGAGCCCGGTCTCCGGGTTCCCTAGGGGACGGGTCAGGGGAGGACAAGGGACGCGAGACCCCCGCGGGACCCGTTGTCGGCTCTAGCATCGAATGCGGAACACCAGCGCTGTCAGAGAACACAGACGTACGAGAACGCAAAGGACAAGGCGATGCGAGAGATCTTCGCGGGACTGCCGTGGTGGGTGAAGTGGGTCGCGGTGCCGGTCATCGCCCTGGTCGTGTTCGGCGGCCTGATAGCGACCGTGGTCGGATTTGTGATCGGACTGCTCTTCAAGGCGCTGATCTTCGTCGCCCTGGTCGCCGGTTTCATCTACATCGTGCGCAAGTTCATGTCGAACTCCTCGTCGCGCAGCGACTGGTGACGATACGGGGACCGGTGAGCGGCGACGGCGCCACCGGTTCCCGGCAAGGCGATCTCCGATTTCCCTCGGGGGAGGGAAGTTTCCCCGTGAGGCCGTCTGCGCGCGGTGGCGGACGATTAGAGTCCGGAACTCCCGCGGGGCCCGCCCCCGCGGGCGGCGCAGACCCCTCCGTGCTGTTCCTCGGCACGGGCTGCCCCTCGCGCTCAGGGAGTGACCCTTGGCCACGGTTGACACCGCACCGGCAGAATCACACGCACCCCCGACCCCACCGCGCTCCTGCGCACCCCCCACCCCACGGCCCCCCGTCGTCACGGTCCCGGAACAACCACATCCGGCCGACGCCCCCGGCCCACCGCAATCCACCGACGCTCCTGACCCACCGCGCCCCACGGGCGCCTGTGAGCCGCCCCACCCCTCCCACGCCCCCTCGGGCGCCGCGACGCTCATCGGGTCCGTCCAGCGCGCCATGCGGCTGCTGGAGACCGTCGCCGCACACGGCTATGGCGCCCCCGCCAAACAGCTGGCCCGCGAGACCGGCCTCGCCCTCCCGACGACCTACCACCTGCTGCGAACCCTGGTGCACGAGGGCTATCTACGGCGTGAGAAGGGGCTGTTCTTCCTCGGTGACGCGGCCGAACGGCTGGGCAGCAGCGGAGCCCAGCAGAAACGTCGCAGCGCGGTGGCCGACACGCTTGCGCACTGGCGCGACCTCATCGGTGTTCCGGTGTACTACGCCATGTACCGGGACGGCGAGATCGAGGTCATGTGCGTCGCCGACTCCCCCGAGGCGCCGGCGGTCGAGGAGTGGGCCGACTTTCGCGCGACCGGTCATGCGCACGCCATCGGACAGTGCCTGCTCTCCCAGCTGGACGAGGACGCCCGACGCGACCACCTCGCGCGCTATCCCGTGCAGTCCCTCACGCCGTACACCGTGCGTGACAACGATGCCCTGCTGCGGCGGCTGGCCCGGATGCCGCGCATAGAGCCGGTGGTGGAGCGCCAGGAGTACGCGCTCGGGACGGTCTGCGCGGCGATCCCGATCACCGTGGGCACCACTGCGGCCACTGTGGCCATATCGCTGCCCGTCCAGCAGGCCGACCGGCTGCTGCCCGCGGCCCATCGGCTGCAGGCGGAGATCGGGCGGCATCTGGGGACCCTCACCCTCTCTATCAGTATCTGAAAACTTACTCCTTGTGATCTGCTGTGTACGTTCAGCAAGATTTGACCACCGTTAGAGGGACCAAACCCGGCCAGTCGATGTCATATGACGGGGTAGACGATGCGCGAGTCCGTACAGGCAGAAGTCATGATGAGCTTTCTCGTGTCGGAGGAGCTCTCCTTCCGCATTCCGGTGGAGTTGCGCTACGAGACCAGTGATCCCTATGCAGTGCGGCTCACCTTCCATCTGCCCGGTGATGCCCCGGTCACCTGGGCGTTCGGACGGGAGCTGCTGATCGACGGTGTCGGCCGGCCGTGCGGGGAAGGGGATGTGCACATCGCCCCCGCCGACTCCGAGATGCTGGGCGAGGTGCTGATCAGGCTTCAGGTCGGCAGCGACCAGGCCCTGTTCCGCTCCTCCGTGCCGCCGCTCGTGGCCTTCCTGGACCGTACGGACAAGCTTGTGCCGCTCGGTCAGGAAGGTGCGCTCGCCGACTTCGACGCCCATCTGGAGGAGGCCCTGGACCGCATCCTGGCCGAGGAGCAGAGCGCCGGCTGAAGTGTTACGGCACGGGGCGCCGAGCGCTCCGCGTGCCGCGTGGAAGCACGCAGGAACGCTTCTTCGAAGGAGAGGCGAGCGAAGAGCGGGGAGCGGCGCCTGGTCGCTCTCACCGCTTCCGGCGTCGCCCCCGTCCACCGCGTGCCGCGACGGGCTGCGCCGCGGCCGCTGCCGGGCTGTCCTGGCCGGGCCGGTCGGCGGAGACGACCAGGGCGGCGAGCAAGGTGGTGACCGGGACCGAGGCGACCAGACCGATCGAGCCCACCAGCGTGCGCACGATCTCCTCGGCCACCAGCTCGCTGTTGGCCACGGTCCCGACACTGCTCTGTGCGATCGAGAACAGCAGCAGCAACGGCAGTGCGGCACCGGCGTAGGCGAGGACGAGGGTGTTGACCACGGAGGCGATGTGGTCGCGGCCGATGCGGATGCCCGCCCGGTACAGTCCGCGCCAGCCCATCGACGGATTGGCCTCGTGCAGCTCCCAGACGGCCGAGGTCTGCGTCACGGTCACATCGTCCAGGACACCGAGCGATCCGATGATGACGCCGGCCAGCAGCAGACCGCTCATGTCGATCGACGGATACAGGCCGTGGATCAGGCCGGTGCTGTCGTCGGTGTTGCCGGTCAGGGCGGCCCAGCCGATGAACAGGGACCCGAGCAAGCCGATCAGCGACAGGGAGATCAGTGTGCCGAGCACCGCCACCGAGGTCCGGGCGGACAGCCCATGGCACATGTACAGGGCGATCAGCATGATGGCGCTCGACCCGATCACCGCCACGAGCAGCGGATTCGAACCCTGAAGGATCGCGGGCAGGATGAACAGGGTCAGCACCAGGAAACTCACGGTCAGGGCGACGAGCGCCATGACCCCGCGCAGCCTGCCGACCACCACGACGGCGAGTGCGAAGATGCCCGCGAGTAGCGTCATGGGGAACTTGCGGTTCACATCGGCCACCGAGTACTGAAGATCCTTCGGTGCCGAGGGCTCGTAGGCGACCACCACCTTTTCGCCCTGGTGCAGTTGTCGGGGCTGGTCCGGCTGCACGATCTCGGTGAACGTACGGCCCTGGTCCTTGCCGGTGTCGACCCGGACGGTCGCCTTCTTGCAGGTTCCTTTCGCCTCCTGTTCCGCCGAGGTGCCTTCGGCGGTGGAGGTGTCGCCGGTCGGGGTGTCGCCGGAGGCGTTCACCGACTTGCAGCTCACCTCGATGACCTTGGTGACCGTGGCCTGCTGGGTCTCCCGGTCGAAGCCGACACCGGTGCGCTTGTGGGGCGGGGCTCCCCCGGGCCAGAGCACCAGCAGGCCGACGATGACCGCCGCGGTGAACGGGACCAGGATCGCGGCGATGACCTTCCGCAGATGCTTCGAGACGGGAGCGGCCGGGCCGTGGCTGTGACTATGGCCGTGCCCGTGGCCCTGTCCGTGACCGCCGCCTTCGTGCCCATGACCGTGACCGCCGTCATCCCCGCCGGGTCCCCGCTCGGGACCACGCCCGTCGTTCCCGCCGATTCCGGCCCCCTGCCGAAGACCGGCGCCCGAGGCGGCACGGGGGTGCTCACGGCCCTGCTCGGCGCCGGGCGTCCGGGCGTCGTGGCCATACGGGTCGCCCGCTGTATAGCCGTCGTGGCGGTAGCCCGCGCCCTGTCCCGAGGCGCCTTCATGGCGCGGCTCGGGTGGTCGATACGGGTACTGCTCCATCCTGGTCACCGCCCGATCATTGCAAGAACCGCAGGGGGCCCACTGTTCACCGCGCCACATATGACGCTAGCGTGGAGGCACCTTTGCACACGCGGGAGCTCGGAGCACCGGGCTGAGAGGGCGCTGACCTCCGTATACGCGATGTTTCACGTGGAACAGGCGATGTTCCGCAGGAAGCCTCGACAGACGGAAGCCGCTGCGTCGACCGCCGAACCTGTTACCGGGTAATGCCGGCGTAGGGAGTAGGTCTCATGACCAACAAGGACGCACGCACGCCTGCCTCCGTTCAGGACGACATGTCCCAGGAGGCCGGGAAGTCCATCGGCTGGCACAAGGCGTATGTCGAGGGGTCCCGCCCCGACCTGCGCGTGCCCGTCCGCCAGGTGCACCTCACCAACGGGCAGTCGGTCACGCTGTACGACACATCGGGCCCATACACCGATCCACTCGTCGACACCGACGTCCGCAGGGGCCTGCCGCCGTTTCGGGAGAACTGGATCATCGCCCGCGGTGACACCGAGGAGTACGCAGGCCGGCCCGTCCGTCCCGAGGACGACGGGATCAAGCACACCTCGCCGCGTGGCGGCCTGCGCAACCTGGACGCCGTCTTCCCCGGTCGGCCCCGCCAGCCGCGCCGGGGCCGCAGCGGTCAGGCGGTGACACAGCTCGCGTACGCCCGCCGGGGCGAGATCACTCCGGAGATGGAGTACGTGGCCGTTCGGGAGAACGTTTCTCCCGAAGTGGTCCGCGAGGAGATCGCGGCGGGCCGGGCCGTGCTGCCGGCCAATGTCAATCACCCGGAGATCGAGCCGATGATCATCGGCAAGCGGTTCCTGGTGAAGGTCAACGCCAACATCGGCAACTCCGCGGTGACCTCCTCCATCGAGGAGGAGGTGGAGAAGATGACCTGGGCGACCCACTGGGGTGCCGACACGGTCATGGACCTGTCCACCGGCCGCAACATCCACACCACGCGCGAGTGGGTGCTGCGCAACTCCCCCGTCCCCATCGGCACGGTGCCGCTCTACCAGGCCCTGGAGAAGGTCGACGGCAGGGCCGAGGAACTCACCTGGGAGATCTACAAGGACACGGTCATCGAGCAGGCCGAACAGGGCGTGGACTACATGACCGTCCACGCGGGAGTGCGCCTGCCGTATGTGCCGCTCACCGCCAACCGCAAGACCGGCATCGTCTCGCGCGGCGGCTCGATCATGGCCGCGTGGTGCCTGGCGCACCACAAGGAGTCGTTCCTGTACGAGAACTTCGAGGAGCTGTGCGAGATCCTCGCCGCCTACGACGTCACGTACTCGCTGGGCGACGGTCTCAGGCCGGGGTCGATCGCGGACGCCAACGACGAGGCGCAGTTCGCCGAACTGCGCACGCTCGGGGAACTCAACCGGATCGCCAAGCGTTTCAACGTACAGACCATGATCGAGGGCCCGGGCCATGTCCCGATGCACAAGATCAAGGAGAACATCGACCTTCAGCAGGAGATCTGCGATGAAGCTCCGTTCTATACGCTCGGCCCGCTGACCACCGACATCGCTCCGGCCTACGACCACATCACCTCTGGCATCGGCGCCGCGATGATCGCTTGGTGGGGCACGGCGATGCTCTGCTACGTCACGCCCAAGGAGCACCTGGGCCTGCCCAACAGGGACGACGTCAAGACCGGCGTCATCACCTACAAGATCGCCGCGCACGCGGCCGACCTTGCCAAGGGGCACCCGGGCGCCCAGGAGTGGGACGACGCGCTGTCCGACGCCCGCTTCGAGTTCCGGTGGGAGGACCAGTTCAACCTCGCCCTGGACCCGGACACGGCACGGGAGTTCCATGACGAGACCCTGCCGGCCGAGCCCGCGAAGACGGCCCACTTCTGCTCCATGTGCGGGCCGAAGTTCTGCAGCATGAAGATCTCGCAGGACATCCGCCGCGAGCACGGCGGCAGCCGGGGTGAGATCGAGGAGGGCATGGCCCAGAAGTCGAAGGAGTTCGCGGCGAGCGGCAACAGGGTGTACCTGCCGATCGCCGACTGAGCCGTACGGGCCGGACTCGCCGCGCCGGACCGCCTGTCGAGGTGGCCGGTGCGGCCTGGGCACGGCGGGATGGCGGCTGACCGGGGTGGTGGCACCACACCGGCTGGCCGCTCGGTCCGTCCGGCCGGAGCCCGCTGTTCCGGGGCATGGGCCGGGGTAGTTCAGCCACGGATGCCGGACTACTCGGGCTGATGCTCCGGGCCGCCGAAGTCCGGGCTCGAAAAGTCCGGGCTGGTGTAGCTGGGACGGCCGGACTCGCTGCCGTCTTCGGGGCTGCTGAAGCCAGGGCGGTCGTACCCCAGGCGGGGCATACGGCCGCCCGGGCCGCGCGGCGTCATGCGAGGCACGGCGGCCGGTCCGGGCTCGGCGAGCGCCTCGCGGAGGAACGGCAGGATGCCGCGCTCCAGCAGGGCGTCTCGCCAGGCCTCTCTGGCCGAGTCCAGTTCCCGGTGCGCCGCGTCCAGGGCCTGGGCCTGTGCCGAGCTGCCGTTGCGCAGGGCGGTGAGGAGCAGGCCGACGGCAGCGACGAGGATCGAGGCCGCGGTCACCGCGCCGAACACCCAGCCGGCGGTGAGCATGGTCTGGGCGAAGGCCTGTCCGGGGCCGAGGGTCTTCAGGATGTAGCCGACGAGCAGGAAGATCGCCGCTGCGGTTCCCGAGAGGACGGGCGCCAGCACGGCGATGATCGCGACAGCGCCCGCTCCGGTGTTCTCGGCTGCCTCGCCGAACGTGGTGACGAATTCCGTCGTGGCCGAACCCGGCTGCGCGGAACCGGAGTCTCCGGTGGTCGAGGAGGCCATGGCCGGGTGCCGCAGTTCCTCGCGGACCGTCACATAGTGCTGGTATTCGGCCGTGGCTGCGGCCGTGATCAAGGAGGTGGCGTTGAGCGCCATGGTGCGCAGTTGTTCGAGGTTGAGCCGCTGTCCGACAGCGGCCAGCTCCGGTCGGTGCGGTGCGGAGCGCAGCACCTCATCGAGGAGCCGCTCGAATTCCTGGCGGTCCTCGCTCTGCAGGTGCTGCGGAACGCTGTTCATGTGCATCCCCCGATGCTCCGTAGGGCTTGGGGCTCGCACGCCGGCGAGCCGTCGGGCAGAAACGGAGGGGAGCCTGCTACGGATAAGCCGATGGTAGAGCCGTGACGGCACACGGTGACAGGGGGTTGCCGGAAATTGCCTCCGGCGTGCGTGTGCTCCGCCGGGAGACGCCTGCCCAGGGAACGGTCAGGTAGTCAAGGGCAGTTGCCGAACCAGTAGCTTTCCAGCCATGGTCACCCCGCCGTCCATCGCGATGGCGAGCCCGTCGGCATAGACGTGCGGTCCCTCTACGACAGGGCCGGTGCCCTCCTCGCCGTCCTCGGAGCCGACCTCGCCGAGAAGGTACGGAATCGGACTGTGACCATGAACGATGCGGGTGCCTCCGTACGTATCGAGGAGGGAGCGTACGGCATCGGCGCCGCCCTCGTCGCGGAAGGAGAAGCGCTTGGTGAACTTACGGAACAGATCCCAGCATTCGTCCGCGTCATTACGGGTGAGGGTCTCGCGCACGGTGTCATTGACCGCCTCGATGGAGTCGCCGTAGTCGAGATAGGCGGTGGTGTCCGAGTGCACGAGCAGATAGCCGTCCACCGCCTCGATGGCGTCGAGACGGGCCATCCACTGCAGATGGTGGTCCTGGAGGCGGTCCATGTCGGTCTTCTGACCGCCGTTCAGCAGCCACGCTGCCTGGAAGGTGGCGGTACCCGCCCCGGAGTTGACGGGGGTGTCGCCGAACCGCTTGGCGCCGAGCAGCAGTAGCTCGTGGTTGCCCATGAGGGCCTTGCAGTAGCCGCCGGCCGCCGCGGCCTCGGCGGACAGCCGCATCACCAGGTCGATGACACCGATGCCGTCGGGGCCCCGGTCGGTGAAGTCACCGAGGAACCACAGCCGGGCGGTGCCCGCGCACCACTGGCCCGAGGCATCGATGAGCCCCTGCTCCTGCAGGGCGGTCATCAGTTCGTCGAGGTAACCGTGGACGTCTCCGACGACGAACAGCGGCCCGGGCCCGCTCGCGGACTGCGCCGCCGGGGCGGCGGGCGCCGGATCGACGGAGACCTGGAGCGTCGGCGACCGGTCGATGACCGGAAGGTCGCGCTGGGTGGGCGTGTAGTCCCCGGGGTACGTCTCGTCGGCGGGCGGCGCGGTGTCGCCCGGCTGGTCGGTGCGGACGTACGGACCGGTCTCATGGACGTACGCAGGTACCCGGAAGTCGCGCAGCGTCGCCGTCCGCTCCACTTCGGGTCCCTGACCGGCCCCCTGAGTCATCAGACCCCTCCACCATCGCGCCGCAGCTGCACCGCTTCGGACTGCCTGGTCGCAGCGGTCCGCGGTGTCGTGGGCCCATCATAGGAATGCGCGTCGCGCCGTGTGATGACCCAGGGGTGGTGAATCGGAACAAGACTCCAGTTCACCGCGGCTTTCGCCCCGTTTGGGCAGGTGTTCGGCCGGCTCTGCGCCGACCGGACACCCGGCCCACCGGTCGCCGGCCTGTCGCGCACCCTCCCTTGGCCGGTGCGCATACGGGGTGAGCGCCCCGCTTTTCGGCGCTCTCCCGCGTTCCTGTCCGTGCCTATTTCTCGTCCGGTGTGCGCGGCGGGCTGACCGTCGTGCGCGGCAGACGCCGCTGGGAGGAGGTGCGCACGATCAGCTCCGTCGGTATCACCTGCTCGACCGGCTGGTCCGACTCCACGCCCTCGATGGCGTCGATGAGCAACTGGACCACCGCGGTGCCGATGCGTCGTGGCTTCAGCGAGAGCGTGGTGATGGGCGGCTCGGTGCTGGCGTACACCATCGACTCGCTGCAGCACACGAGCAGCAGGTCGTCGGGGACGCGGAGTCCGTAGCGCCGGGCGGCGGCCAGCAGGTCGGTGCCGTTGGGGTCGAACAGGCCGTAGACCGCGTCGGGCCGGTCGGGGCGGGCCAGCAGCCGGTCGGCGGCGACGGCGCCCGCGCACGGGTCGTGCGCCGGGTAGGCCTCGTAGACCGGGTCCTGGCCGACCCGCTCGCACCAGTGAAGATAGGCGGTGGTCGACAGATGGGTGTACGTGTCCGTCGTCGTGCCGGTGAGCAGGCCGATACGGCGGGCGCCGGCGTCGGCGAGATGGTCGAGGATGCCGAGGACGGCGGCCTCGTGGTCGTTGTCGACCCAGGCGGTGACCGGCAGCGAGCCGGCCGGGCGGCCGTCGGAGACGACGGGCAGCCCCTGCCGGACCAGCTCGCTGACCACCGGGTCCTGATCGGAGGGGTCGATCACGACCGTGCCGTCCAGGGCGACGTTGGACCACACGTCGTGGCGGGAGGTCGCGGGCAGGATGACGAGGGCGTAGCCGCGGGCGAGCGCGGCCGATGTGGCGGCTCTGGCCATCTCGGCGAAGTACGCGAACTCCGTGAAGGTGAAAGGTTCATCCCCGTACGTCGTCACGGTCAGGCCGATCAGTCCCGACTTGCCGGTACGGAGGGTGCGGGCGGCGGCCGAGGGGCGATACCCCAGCCGGTCGGCGACCTCGCGGACATGGCGCCGGGTGGCATCCGGGAGTCGGCCCTTGCCGTTGAGGGCGTCGGAGACGGTTGTGATGGAGACCCCGGCTGCGGCGGCCACGTCTCTGATGCCCGCCCGGCCCGGCCGACTGCCTCGACGTGAGGTTTCCGCGCGGCTCACCTGGTGCTTCCCTGCTGCTGTCATGGCGAGCCGATAGTAGGGCTCATGCGGTGGGGTAGTGCGGACGCATATGCACGCGTTGACAGGCACGTTTCTGCATGGTCAATTGTGGTCAACTGCCTTAGAAACATAGGTAGTTGGCCGATCCTCTAGTGGGACGTGACTTGTCAACGCGTATGGACCTGCCAAGTGTCCGATGTCTCGAAGAGGTCTCAACTCACCTGCACGGGGGATGCGCGCCAGGGCGTGAGCCACCGGCGCATAGATATATGTACGGCGCGCCCCTTGATACGTACGCCTTCGTACGGTGATGCCCTTGATGGCGCCGGGCCGGCTGTGGTTTGCCTCGTACAGACCCGCGACCTGTACGCACCGGGGCCGAATCCTCATAAGGTGAGGAGTATTGGAAGCCGGCGGCGTCGACGGTCCGCCGGTGGTCGCGAGGAGGACTGCGGTGAGCGAGACGAGCCCCAAGCTGCGCGCCGAGCTGGAGGGTATCCCCACCTACAAGCCGGGAAAGCCCGCAGCGGCCGACGGGCCGGTGGCCTACAAGCTGTCCTCCAACGAGAATCCCTACCCGCCGCTGCCCGGTGTGATGGAGCGCGTGACGGCGGCGGCCGCCAGCTTCAACCGCTACCCCGACATGGCGTGCGCCGGGCTGATGGAGGAGCTGTCGGAGCGTTTCGGCGTCCCGCTCTCACACCTGGCCACCGGCACGGGTTCGGTGGGTGTCGCCCAGCAGCTGATCCAGGCCACCAGCGGTCCCGGCGACGAGGTGATCTACGCCTGGCGTTCCTTCGAGGCGTACCCGATCATCACGCAGATCAGCGGCGCCCGGTCGGTGCAGGTGCCGCTCACGCCCGGCGATGTGCATGACCTGGAGGCGATGGCGGACGCGATCACCGACCGGACGCGTCTGATCTTCGTCTGCAACCCGAACAACCCGACCGGCACGGTGGTGCGGCGGGCCGAGCTGGAACGGTTCCTCGACCGGGTGCCCGGCGATGTCCTGGTCGTGCTGGACGAGGCCTACCGCGAGTTCATCCGCGACCCCGAGGTGCCCGACGGAGTCGAGCTGTACCGGAACCGGCCCAACGTCTGTGTCCTGCGCACGTTCTCCAAGGCCTACGGGCTCGCCGGGTTGCGCGTCGGTTTCGCGATCGCCCATGAGCCGGTCGCGGCGGCGCTGCGCAAGACGGCGGTGCCCTTCGGCGTGAGCCAGCTTGCTCAGGAAGCGGCGATCGCCTCGCTGCAGGCCGAGGACGAACTGCTCGGCCGGGTCGGCTCTCTGGTGTGCGAGCGCACGCGCGTGGTCGACGCGCTGCGCGCTCAGGGCTGGACGGTGCCGGAGACACAGGCGAACTTCGTCTGGCTGCGGCTGGGGGAGCGTACGGTCGCGTTCGCTCAGGCCTGTGAGCAGCACGGTGTGGTGGTCCGGCCGTTCTCGGGCGAGGGTGTGCGGGTGACGGTCGGAGAGAACGAGGCGAACGACATCTTCCTGAAGGTGGCGGAGGCGTTCCGCAAGGAGCTGTAGTTCGGGATCAGCCCTGGGGGTGGATCAGCTCCACGCGGACGGGGTCACCGTCGCGTACGGTCGCCAGGGTCCGGGCGTCTCCGTCGAGGCGCCCCAGGATGTTGCACGGGCTCGCGAGGCGGCACTCTCCCCCAAACTCCGTTTGGGGGGACCCCCAGCCTCGCGAGATCGGTGTGGGGCCGTAGGGGAGGGCGAGCGCGTTGCCGTCCGTCCAGAAGGCCACCGTGCCCGGTTCCACGACCTGCCGGGCGTCCGTTTCACGTGAAACGGCGACACCTGTGTCGAAATAGACCTCCTCGCCCCATGTGCAGGCGCTGGCGGTGAGCGGCAACGCCTTGGCGAGTGCCTGTGTGGTCGGTGTGTCTGCGTCGAGGGTCGCGGTGATGTTGCCCGCGGGCCAAGAGATACGTATCTGCATGGCGCGCAATTCAACAATATGTTGAAGTCGCTGCCAAGGTCTTGACGTGGCGGCGAAGGGGGGACCCCCCGTCGATTGCCGAAAATCAGTGCGTCATAATGGCTTGTGAATGTGAACGCGTTCACAAGCGTGTCCCGATTGCTCTGTATATCCAGGACGAACGGGGCAAACCGCCGCTGTACCACGCCGTAGTAAGGAGAGTGACGACGTGGACCTGGCTCTGGCGCCGGAAACACTGGCGCGCTGGCAGTTCGGCATCACCACCGTCTACCACTTCCTGTTCGTCCCCCTGACCATCTCCCTGGCCGCCCTCACGGCCGGGCTGCAGACGGCCTGGGTGCGCACGGAGAAGGAGAAGTACCTCAGAGCCACGAAGTTCTGGGGCAAGCTCTTCCTGATCAACATCGCCATGGGCGTGGTCACAGGCATCGTGCAGGAGTTCCAGTTCGGCATGAACTGGTCCGACTACTCACGGTTCGTCGGTGACATCTTCGGGGCCCCGCTCGCCTTCGAGGCGCTGATCGCGTTCTTCTTCGAGTCCACCTTCATCGGACTGTGGATCTTCGGCTGGGACAAGCTGCCCAAGAAGATCCATCTGGCCTGCATCTGGATGGTCTCGATCGGCACGATCCTGTCGGCGTACTTCATCCTCGCGGCCAACTCCTGGATGCAGCACCCGGTCGGATACAAGATCGACAAGGCCAAGGGACGTGCCGAGCTGACCGACTTCTGGGCCGTGCTGACCCAGAACACCGCACTCAGCCAGGCTTTCCACACCCTGTCCGCGGCCTTTCTGACCGGTGGCGCCTTCATGGTGGGCATTGCCGCCTACCACCTGGCCCGCAAGAAGCACATCCGCGAGATGAAGACCTCGCTGCGGCTCGGCCTGATCACCGTGGCCATCGCCGGCCTGCTCACCGCGGTCAGTGGTGACACCCTCGGCAAGGTCATGTTCAAGCAGCAGCCGATGAAGATGGCGGCCGCCGAGGCGCTGTGGGACGGGCAGAAGCCGGCCCCCTTCTCGATCTTCGCCTACGGCGATGTGGAGAAGGGCCACAACACCGTGGCCATAGAGATCCCGGGTCTGCTGTCCTTCCTCGCCGACGACAACTTCACCTCCTACGTCCCCGGCATCAACGACGTCAACAAGGCCGAGCAGCAGAAGTTCGGACCGGGCGACTACCGGCCCAACATCCCGGTCGCCTTCTGGGGCTTCCGCTGGATGATCGGCTTCGGCATGGCCTCCTTCGCGATCGGCCTCGCTGGGCTGTGGCTGACCCGCAAGAAGTTCATGCTGCCGCAGCATCTGCGGGTCGGCGAGGACGAGGTGCCGCATCTGGTGCTGTTCAAGAACAAGGCGCTCAGCCCGAAGCTCACGCGCTGGTACTGGCGCATCGCGACCTGGACCATGGCCTTCCCGCTGATCGCCAACTCCTGGGGGTGGATCTTCACCGAGATGGGCCGTCAGCCCTGGGCCGTGTACGGCGTCCTGCAGACCCGGCACGCGGTCTCCCCCGGTGTCTCCCAGGGCGAGGTCCTGACCTCGATGATCGTCTTCACCTCGCTGTACGCGATCCTCGCCGTGGTCGAGGTCAAGCTGCTCGCGAAGTACGTCAAGGCCGGCCCGCCCGAGTTGACCGAGGCCGACCTCAACCCGCCCACGAAGATCGGCGGCGACACCCGTGACGCCGACAAGCCGATGGCCTTCTCGTACTAGGCCGGGGGAACAGTCATGCAACTTCACGACGTCTGGTTCGTCCTGATCGCCGTCCTGTGGACCGGCTACTTCTTCCTGGAGGGCTTCGACTTCGGAGTCGGCATCCTCACCAAACTGTTGGCCCGCGACCGGCCGGAGCGACGGGTGCTGATCAACACCATCGGGCCGGTCTGGGACGGAAACGAGGTGTGGCTGCTCACGGCTGGTGGTGCGACCTTCGCCGCGTTCCCGGAGTGGTACGCCACCCTCTTCTCCGGCTTCTATCTGCCGCTGCTGGTCATCCTGGTCTGTCTGATCGTCCGGGGCGTCGGCTTCGAGTACCGCGCGAAGCGCCCCGAGGAGAACTGGCAGCGCAACTGGGAGACTGCGATCTTCTGGACCTCGCTGATCCCGGCGTTCCTGTGGGGCGTGGCCTTCGGGAACATCGTGCGGGGCGTCAAGATCGACCGGCACTTCGAGTACGTTGGCAGCGTCGGGGACCTGTTCAACCCCTACGCCCTGCTCGGCGGTCTGGTGACGCTCACGCTGTTCACCTTCCATGGAGCGGTCTTCACCGCGCTCAAGACTGTCGGCGACATCCGGATGCGGGCACGGAAGCTGGCTCTGCGGGTCGGCCTCGTCACGGCGGTCGTGGCGCTCGGATTCCTGCTGTGGACGCAGGCCGACAGTGGTGACGGCAAGAGCCTGGTGGCCCTGGTCGTGGCGGTCGCAGCTCTGGTGGCTGCCCTGGTGGCCAATCAACTCGGGCGCGAGGGCTGGGCGTTCGCGCTGTCGGGCGTCACCATCGTGGCCACCATGGCGATGCTGTTCCTGTCGCTCTTCCCGAACGTCATGCCGTCGACGCTCCATGGGGACTGGAGCCTGACGGTCACCAATGCCTCGTCGAGCCCGTACACGCTGAAGATCATGACGTGGCTGGCCGCTATCGCCACGCCCTTGGTGCTGCTCTACCAGGGCTGGACCTACTGGGTGTTCCGCAAGCGGATCGGCACGCAGCACATCGCTCCCGATGCTGCGTCCGGAGCCGCACACTGAGTCCGCCGAGGGTGTGTTTCACGTGAAACACACCCTCTGGGCCGAAGGGCACGTTTCACGTGAAACCGATTGATCCACGCCTGCTGAAGTACGCCCGTGCCACCCGTCGATTCCTCGTGGCGGTCGTCGGTCTGGGAGCCGTCGGCGCAGGGCTGGTCATTGCCCAGGCGATGCTCATCGCCGAGGTTGTCGTCGGAGCGTTCCAGCATGGGCGGTCTGTCGCTGAACTGCGCACTCCCCTGCTGTTGTTGGTGTCCGTGGCAGTGGGTCGGGCGATTGTCGCGTGGCTCACCGAGCTGGCTGCGCACCGGGCGAGTGCGGCGGTGAAGTCGGAACTGCGGGGACGGCTGCTTGACCGGGCGGCTGCACTGGGTCCCGGGTGGCTGGCCGGGCAGCGCACCGGTTCGCTGGTCACGATGGCCACGCGTGGGGTCGACGCCCTCGACGACTACTTCTCTCGCTACCTACCGCAGTTGGGGCTCGCGGTGGTCGTACCGGTGGCGGTGCTGGCGCGGATCGTCACCGAGGACTGGGTGTCGGCGGCGATCATCGTGGGCACCTTGCCTCTCATCCCGCTGTTCATGATGCTGATCGGCTGGGCGACGCAGTCCCGCATGGACCGGCAGTGGCGGCTGCTGTCACGGCTGTCGGGGCACTTCCTGGACGTGGTCGCCGGACTGCCCACGCTGAAGGTCTTCGGCCGGGCCAAGGCGCAGGCCGAGTCCATTCGCCGGATCACCGGTGAGTACCGGCAGGCCACCCTGCGGACACTGCGCATCGCCTTCCTGTCCTCCTTCGCGCTGGAGTTGCTCGCCACGCTGTCGGTCGCCCTCGTCGCGGTGACGATCGGAATGCGGCTCGTGCACGGTGACATGGATCTGTACATCGGTCTGGTGATCCTGGTGCTCGCGCCCGAGGCGTATCTTCCGTTGCGTCAGGTCGGTGCGCAGTACCACGCGGCGGCTGAGGGACTTGCCGCGGCGGAGGAGATCTTCACGGTGCTGCAGACGCCGGTTCCGGCGGCCGGTGCCGGGGTGGTGCCCATGGGTGCGGCGGGTGCGGTGGCCTTCGACGGGGTCACGGTGCGCTATCCCGGGCGGTCCGTGGATGCTGTGACGGATGTGTCGTTCACCGTCGACCCTGGTGAGACGGTCGCGCTGGTCGGGCCGAGTGGGGCGGGCAAGTCGACGTTGCTTCACGTGCTGCTCGGGTTTGTCGAGCCCACCGAGGGGCGGGTGCGGATCGGGGATGCCGATCTTGCCGGCCTCGATGTGGAGGAGTGGCGCTCGCGGATCGCGTGGGTGCCGCAGCGGCCGCATCTGTATGCGGGGACCATCGCGGAGAACGTGCGGCTGGCGCGGCCCGACGCGGACGATGCTGCCGTGCGCGGTGCGCTGCGGGACGCCGGGGCGCTGGAGTTCGTGGATGCGCTGCCTGAGGGGGCCGGGACCGTACTCGGGGAGGACGGGGCTGGGCTGTCGGCGGGGCAGCGGCAGAGGTTGGCTCTTGCGCGGGCTTTTCTCGCCGACCGGCCTGTGCTGTTGCTCGATGAGCCGACGGCTGCGCTGGACGGGGTGACGGAGGCGGGCGTCGTGGCGACGGTACGGCGGCTGGCGGCGGGGCGTACGGTGCTGTTGGTTGTGCACCGGCCGGCGTTGTTGGAGGTTGCCGACCGGGTGGTGCGGCTGGACAGCGCGGAGCTGGTGGGCGGCCGGAGCTGCGGTCGGCCTACCAGGGGGCTCCGCCCCCTGGACCCCCGCCCTCGCCCACCCGCCACCCGACTCGGTGGGCTGGATGGCGGCCGTACGGAGTTGTTCTCAGGTGAGCTGGAAAGTGACGGCGCGGAGTCGGACTCGGGCGGACTGGTAAGCAGCGCCCCGGAGTTGGTCTCGGGTGGTGCGGTAAGCGGCGCTGCGGAGTTGGTCTCGGATGGACTGAGACATGACGGCGCCGAGTTGGTCTCGGGCGGGTTGGGACGTGCCGACGCGGAGTCAGGCTCGGGTGGGGTGGGGAGTGGGGGCGCTGGGCCGGGGGTGGGTGTCGGACCTCAGTGGGGTTCGGGGCGGGCTCGGGGTGTGCTTGCGCGGGTGCGGGCGATTGCCGGGCCTCGGCGGGGGCGGCTGGGGTTGGCGTTGTTGCTCGGCAGTCTGGCGCTCGGCAGTGCCGTGGGGCTGATGGCGACGTCCGGGTGGCTCATTTCGCGGGCCTCGCAGCAGCCTCCGGTGCTGTATCTGATGGTGGCGGTGACGGCCACGCGGGCCTTCGGGATCGGGCGGGCCGTCTTCCGGTACGCCGAGCGGCTGGTGTCGCATGACGCGGTGCTGCGGATGCTGGCCGACACCCGGGTCGCCGTGTACCGGCGGCTGGAGCGGCTCGCCCCCGCCGGGCTGCGGAGCGCGCGGCGTGGTGATCTGCTGACCCGGCTGGTCACGGACGTGGACGAGCTCCAGGACTACTGGTTGCGCTGGTTGCTGCCCGCGTCGGTCGCTGTCGTCGTCTCCGCGTCCTCCGTCGGTTTCATGGCCTGGCTGCTGCCCGAGGCCGGTGCGGCCCTCGCGGCGGGCCTCGTGGCGGCCGGCGTCGGCGTGCCGCTCGTCACCGCGACCGTGGCCCTGCGGACCGAGCGACGGCTGGCCCCGGCCCGGGGTGCTCTCGCCACCCGTGTCACCGACCTGCTCACCGGTACCGCGGAGCTGACCGTCGCCGGTGCGCTGCCCGCCCGTACGGACGCGGCCCGGCGAGCCGACGCAGCCCTGACCCGGATCGCCTCGCGCGCCGCCGCCGTGACCGCGCTCGGTGACGGGCTCACCGCGCTGATCACCGGGCTCACGGTCACGGCGACCGCGTTCCTCGGCGTCCAGGCGGTGGCCGCGGGCCGGCTCGGTGGCGTGGCGATGGCCGTGGTCGTCCTCACTCCGCTGGCCGCCTTCGAGGCCGTACTGGGACTGCCGCTCGCCGTACGCCACCGGCAGCGGGTGCGGCGGAGCGCGGAGCGCGTCTACGAGGTGCTCGACGCCCCGGAACCCGTGCGTGAGCCCGAGCGGCCCCGGCAGGCGCCCGCCTCGCCCTTCCCCATGGTGGTCAAGGGGCTGGCCGCGCGGTACGAGGGGCAGCGACGGGAGGCGCTGGCAGGCTTCGACCTCACGCTGAGGGAGGGGCGGCGGATCGCGGTGGTCGGGGCGTCCGGTTCCGGCAAGACGACCCTCGCCCAGGTGCTGCTGCGCTTCCTCGACCCGCAGGAGGGCTCGTACACGCTCGCCGGTGTGGACGCGTACGCGCTGGCCGGTGACGACGTTCGGCGGCTGGTCGGGCTGTGTGCCCAGGACGCGCACATCTTCGACAGCTCGGTGCGCGAGAACCTCCTGCTGGCCCGGAAGAACGCCACCGAGGCAGAGCTGCGACGGGCGCTGGCGCGGGCCCGGTTGCTGGACTGGGTGGAGGGGCTGCCCGACGGCCTGGACACGCTGGTCGGCGAGCACGGCGCGAGGCTGTCCGGTGGCCAGCGGCAGCGGCTGGCGCTGGCCCGTGCCCTGCTGGCCGACTTCCCCGTCCTGGTGCTCGACGAGCCCGCCGAACACCTGGACCTGCCGACGGCCGACGCGCTGACCGCCGATCTGCTGGCCGCCACGGAAGGCCGTACGACATTGCTGATCACTCATCGGCTGGCCGGGCTGGAGGCGGTGGATGAGGTGATCGTGCTCGGCGCCGGGCAGGTGGTCCAGCGGGGCACGTACGCGGAGCTTGTCGCGGTGGACGGGCCGCTGCGGGCGCTGGCGCGGCGCGAGGCCGAGGCGGAGTCGCTGGTGGAGGCGGTGTGAGGGCTCCTCGGGTGCCCTCACGGCGTCACTCCGCCTCGCGCCTCCGGTTTCGGTGACAGAAGGGACTATTTACGCTCAGGGCATGTGCGCCCCGCCTCCGTCCGACGCCGCGGGATCTGCCGCGCCCGGGCTTCCCGCCGAGCCCGCGCTGCGGGTGCCGCAGCTGCTGGAGGCGATGCGGTCCGTGGGGAGCGGGCTGGAGCTGCACTCGACGCTGGACCGGATCTGCGAGACTTCCGCCGATCTGACCGGTGCCCGGTACGCGGCGATCGGGGTCGTCGCTGAGGAGGGCGGCGGGCTCTCCGACTTCGTCTATCAGGGGGTGGACGAGGCGGCCGCCCGCCGGATCGGCCGGCTGCCCGACGGGCACAGGGGGCTGCTCGGCGCGCTCATCAGGGACCCGGTGCCCGTCCTGTTGGCCGATCTGAGCGCAGACCCGCGCTCATACGGTTTTCCCGAGCACCATCCGCCGATGCGCAGCTTCCTCGGTGTCCCGATCCGGGTGCAGGGCGAGATCTTCGGCAACCTCTATCTGGCCGAGAAGCGCGACGGCGGGTCTTTCGACGACGATGACCTCGCCATGGTCCAGGTGCTGGCGACCGAGGCGGGGATCGCGGTCGGCAATGCCCGGCTGTACGAGGCGGCCATGCAGCGCGAGCGCTGGATCGACGGGTCCGTGGCCGTGACCACGGCGCTGCTGTCGGGCGGGGACGCCGACGACGCCCTGCAGGTCGTGGCGGAGCAGGCGCGCCGGCTGTCCGGAGCGGCGGCCGGGATCGTGCTGCTGCCCGCGGAGGAGGGCGGCCTGGAGGTCGTGGCCGTGGCCTCGGACGAGCCGACGGGCATGCTGGGCGCGGTGATCCCGCCGGAGAGCCGGATCGTCGCCGAACTCCTGGACGGACAAGCGGTGTTCGTCACGGACGCCGCCACCGACTCCCGGATGCTGACGCAGTACGCGAGCGGCTACGGCCCGGCGATGATGGTGCCCTTGCAGAGCGACGGCCGGGTGCTGGGCACGCTGGTCACGCCTCGTGCGCGCGGCGGACGGCCGTTCACGCGGGCCGAGCGCACGCTGGCGGTGCAGTTCGCCTCGCAGGCGGCGCTGGCGCTGATGATGGCCGAGGCGCAGCGTGACCGCGAGCGGCTCGCGGTGTTCGAGGACCGTGACCGCATCGCCCGGGATCTGCATGATCTGGTCATCCAGCGGCTGTTCGCCACGGGGCTGATGCTGGAGAGCGCACAGCGGCGGTCCGTGGTGCCGGAGGTGCGCGAGGGCGTCGGCAAGGCGGTGGACGAACTCGACGTCACCATCCAGGAGATCCGCACCGCGATCTTCGCGTTGCAGCAGGGCCCGGCGGAGGAGCCGCCGGGACTGCGGACACGGGTGCTGCGGGAGATCAACATGTCTGCCGTACCGCTGGGGTTCAAGCCCTCGCACCGCTTCCTCGGGCCCGTCGACACCGTCGGCGATCTTACGGGCAAGAATCTCATCGCGGCGTTGCGGGAGGCGCTGTCCAATGCGTTCCGGCACGCCGATGCCACCCGGATCGATGTCGTGGTCGATGCGACGGCCGCCCTTGCCGACGGGCGGCCGGGGGTGCGGCTGAGCGTCGCCGACGACGGCGTCGGCATCCCCGAGGGCGGCCGGCGCAGCGGGCTGCGGAACCTCAAGCGGCGGGCCGAGTCGCTCGGCGGTGACAGCCGGCTCGGCTCGGGTATCGGGGCGGACGGCGGTGGGACCACAGTGGTGTGGGAGGCGCCGTACTGAGCTGCTCTCGGCTGCT
Source organism: Streptomyces alanosinicus (assembly GCF_014650595.1). Classification (GTDB taxonomy): domain Bacteria; phylum Actinomycetota; class Actinomycetes; order Streptomycetales; family Streptomycetaceae; genus Streptomyces; species Streptomyces alanosinicus. Next base: position 187,161 of record NZ_BMVG01000006.1, on the reverse strand, counting down.
AGGCCCTGTCGTCAAATTCCCGCCTGCCCGGCGGGGTCTAGAGGCGTTCCGCGAGCAGTTCCTCGATCACGACCGCGACGCCGTCCTCGTTGTTGGCGACCGTGCGGCCCGAGGCGGCGGCGATGACGGCCGGGTGGGCGTTGCCCATGGCGTACGACCGGCCGGCCCAGGTCAGCATCTCGACGTCGTTGGGCATGTCGCCGAAGGCGACGACCTCCTCGTGTGAGATGCCGCGCTCGGCGCAGCACAGGGCGAGTGTGCTGGCCTTGGAGACGTCGGGGCCGCTCAGTTCCAGCAGGGCGCTGGGGCTGGAGCGGGTCACGTTGGCGCGGTCGCCGATCGCCAGCCGGGCGAGGGTGAGGAAGGCGTCCGGGTCGAGAGCCGGGTGGTAGGCCAGGATCTTGAGCACGGGCTGGTCGGCGTCCGGGCCGTCGGGGGCGAGGAGCTGCTCGGCGGGCAGCAGGTTGCCCGGTATCTCCATGTGGAGCTTGGGATAGTCCGGCTCCTGGTGGAAGCCGTAGGTCTGCTCGATCGCGAACACCGTGCCGGGGGCCGCCTCGCGCAGCAGCCGTACGGCGTCCAGGGCGTTCGAACGGGCCAGTTCGCGCACCTTTACGAAGCGGTGCGCCCCGGGGCCGCCGTGCAGGTCGACCACGGCGGCGCCATTGCCGCAGATCGCCAGGCCGTGGCCGTGGACATGGTCGCTGACGACATCCATCCAGCGGGCCGGGCGGCCGGTGACGAAGAAGACCTCGATGCCCGCCTCCTCCGCGGCGGCCAGCGCGGCGACCGTGCGCGGGGACACCGACTTGTCGTCCCGCAGCAGTGTGCCGTCGAGGTCGGTGGCGATCAGCCGCGCGGGTGTGGCGGCGGCAGGGGTCCCGGGCTGTCTGGTCGCTGAGGTCACCGGGTCATTCTCGCGCATATGCCAGCACGCCCGTGCGGGACTCCGCACAGATGAGACACAGATGACCCCTGCGTACCGCGGTGATCCGGCCCGTACCGCGGTGATCCGGCTCGGGCCGCGGTGATCCGGTCAGCTCAGCTGGGCGGCGGCCTCCATGGCGATCTGCTCGAAGACCTTCTCGTCCGTGGCGAAGTCGGAGTCCGGGATGGGCCAGTGGATCACGATCTCGGTGAAGCCCAGCTCCTGGTGCCGGCCGGCGAAGTCCACGAAGGAGTCCAGCGACTGAAGCGGCCGGGCGCGGTCCGGGGTGAAACCCGTGAGAAGGATCTTGTCCAGGCCGGCCATGTCCCGCCCGGCGTCCGCGCAGGCCTCGGAGAGCTTGGCGAACTGTCCGCGCAGGGCCTGGACGGACTGCTCCGGGGTGCCCGTCTCGTACAGCTTCGGGTCGCCCGTGGTCACCCAGGCCTGTCCGTACCGCGCGGCGAGCTTCAGTCCGCGGGGGCCGGTGGCGGCCACCGCGAAGGGCAGCCGGGGCCGCTGCACACAGCCGGGGATGTTGCGGGCCTCGTGCGCCGAGTAGAAACGGCCCTCGTGCGACACCGTGTCCTCGGTGAGCAGCCGGTCCAGCAGCGGCACGAACTCGGCGAACCGGTCGGCGCGCTCGCGTGGGCTCCACGGCTCCTGGCCGCTGCCCAACAGGGCCGTCGCGTCGAAGCCGGTGCCGCCTGCGCCGACGCCGAGGGTGATCCGGCCGCCGGAGATGTCGTCGAGGGAGATCAGCTCCTTGGCGAGGGTCACCGGGTGCCGGAAGTTGGGGGAGGTCACCAGCGTGCCGAGGCGGAGGCGCTCGGTGACGCCCGCGGCGGCCGTCAGCGTCGGGACCGCGCCGAACCACGGACCGTCACGGAAGCTGCGCCAGGACAGGTGGTCGTACGTGTACGCGGTGTGGAAGCCGAGCTGCTCGGCCCGCACCCAGGCCGAACGGCCGCCTTCGCTCCAGCGGCGGTAGGGCAGGATCACGGTGCTCAGACGCAGACTCATGCGTTCGAGGGTAAGCGGCCCGACTGACAACGGACCAAACGGTCACCGAACGCTGCCGTTCCGCCACGGGATGAGCAGGATCGATGATCAGGATCGATGAGAAGGATCATCGCAGGTAACGCGGTGGTACGGCCTGGGTCAGCCAGACTCCGTTGGCGCTGATGTGGAAGACATGGCCGTCGCGGTGCATGGCGCCGGCGTCGACGGTGAGCACCACGGGTCGGCCGCGCCGCGCGCCGACCCGGGTGGCGGTCTCGCGGTCGGCGGAGAGGTGGACGGCGTGCCGGTTCATGGGTTTGAGGCCGTCCGCCCGGATCGCGTCCAGGTTCCCGGCGACGGTGCCGTGGTACAGGTACGGCGGCGGGGTCGCCGGGGGCAGGCCGAGGTCCACCTCGATGCTGTGGCCCTGACTGGCGCGGATCCGGCTGCCCTCGATCGCGAAGCGCTGCTTGTCGTTGGTGGCCACGACGTGGTCCAGTTCCTCGCGTGTGATCCGGAAGCCGTGGGCGGCGGCCGCGGCGATCAGTGTGTCGATCTCCACCCAGCCGCCCGGGTCCAGCGCGAGCCCGATGCGCTCCGGCTGGTGGCGGAGGTGTTTGGAGAGGTACTTCGACACCTTCACGGTGCGTCTCTCGTCGTGTCCTTCGTTCATGCGTCCAGCGTGGGGGAGAGACGCGGATCACGCAGGTTGTTTTTGGTCGTAGGTTTGATCCACAACCAAGTGAGGTTATCCACAGGGGAATTGGTAATTCTGTGGACAAGTGGCGCCCCATTTAGGATGATTCACGAACCTCCCTACTCTGGACAGCGCCTGAGGCCAGACGGTCCAAGGCTCTTGCCCGCAGCTCGCGTTCGGCCGCCAGCCCGATGAACTCGGAAACGTGTGTCCGTCCAACAAGCTTTTCCACAGCGTCGATCGTCGTGGCGGGAAGAGCGACATACCGGTCGCCGGACCGCTCCTGCGTGGGCTGCTCCGCGCCGAGATGCGTGCGCAGATGCCGGGTCGCCAAGGAGCGCATGGCCCGCGCCAGTTCGGCGTCCATGGTCTGCCGGGCCAGTGGCCGCAGCCGGCGCACCAAGGACGCCGCTTCCGCCGCATGCGCGTCCGTACGGCGCTCGGGGTCGTCCAGATAGCCGGCGAAGACGTACTCGGTGGTGAACTCCAGGAAACGGGCCGCGATGTGCTCGACCTGCCCTCTCAACTCCCGTAGATGGCCCGAGATCGCGGTCAGCGGTACCCCGGCCGCGTGCAACTCGACGGCCACGGACAGCTCTTGGGGGCTCGGTACGAGGAACGTGTCGGGGTCGCCGTCGATCCGCTCCAGCACGCCCAGTTCGACCGCCTCGCCCACGGCGTCGTCGTCGGGGGTGCCGCCGAAACGGGCGTCCAGTTCGGCGCGGGAGACGCGATCGGGGCGCTCGTCCGTCCACGGTCCCTCCACCTCGGTGACCAGACCGAGGACACCGCCCAGGCCGCGCCCGGTGTCCCAGGCGTCCAGCAGCTCCTTGATCGAGGCCAGCGTGTAGCCGCGGTCGAGGAGGTGGGCGATCTGGTGGAGGCGGGTGACATGGGTCTCGGCGTAGAGGTTCGCGCGGCCCCGGCGCTCTGGACGAGGGAGGAGACCGCGGTCCTGGTAGGCACGGATGGTCCGCACGGTGGTGCGGGTCTGGTGGGCGAGGTCTTCTATGCGGTAGGCGTTCTGGACCGGAGGATCGGGCATGTGCGGCTCCTTGGCTTGTGGCACCGGGGTTCACACCTTCGGCTCCACCCGCGCCAGCCGGCGCAGCGCTCCCGGCATGAAGCGGGACAGCGCGTGGGCGCCTCGGGCCTCCGGGGTGACCGGCACGACCGCCCTGTTGCGCGCGACGGCGTCCAGGATCGCCTCGGCCACCTTCTCCGGCGGGTAGTTGCGCAGGCCGTACAGCCGGGCGGAGTTCTTCTGGCGACGCTGCTCCTCCGCCTCGTCCACACCGGCGAAGCGGGCCGTCGAGGTGATGTTCGTGTTGACGATGCCGGGGCATATCGCGCTCACCCCGATGCCCTGCCCGGCGAGTTCGGCGCGCAGGCACTCGGAGAGCATCAGCACCGCCGCCTTGGAGGTGGCGTACGCGGGAAGGACCCGGGAGGGCTGGAAAGCGGCCGCCGAGGCGATGTTGACGATGTGGCCGCCCTGGCCGCGTTCGGTCATCCGCGCTCCGAAGAGCCGGCAGCCGTGGATCACGCCCCAGAGATTGACGTCCAGGACCTTGCGCCAGTCGTCGGACGTCGTGGCGAAGAAGGAGCCCGACAGGCCGATGCCCGCGTTGTTGACCAGCACGTCCAGCACACCGTACTCGCTGTGCACCTTCTCGGCGAGCTTCTCCATGGCCTGCTCGTCGGAGACGTCGGCCGTCTCCGCCCAGGCCTCGGGCGCGCCGATCAGCCGGGACAGCTCGGCGGTACGGGCGGCGGCCTCGGCGTCCCGGTCGATGGCCACCACGCGCGCCCCCGCCTCCGCGAACGCGAACGTCGTGGCCCGGCCGATGCCGCTGCCCGCACCGGTGACCAGCACCAACTGCCCGCCGAACCGGTCGGCGTGGCGGCCGGTGGCCTTCGGCTCGGGGCGGCCGCCGTCCACCGACATGATGAATTCCTCGATCCAGGAGGAGAGTTGATCAGGGCGGGTGCGCGGCACCCAGTGCTTGGCGGGCAGTGTGCGACGGGTCAGCTGGGGCACCCACTGCCCCAGGTCGTCGTAGAGACGCTCGGAGAGGAACGCGTCCTGCTGGGGCGTGATGAGCTGCACGGGCGCGTGCGCGTACGCGTCGGGGCGCGGCCTGGTCAGCCGGGCGCGGACGTTGTCCCGGTACAGCCAGGCGCCGTGCGCCGCGTCCGAGGGCAGGGACGCCGTCGGGTAGTCACCGGCGGGGACTTTCTCGACCCGCTCCAGGATCCTCGGCCAGCGCTTGCCGAGCGGGCCGCGCCACGCCAGCTCCGGCAGGACCGGTGTGTGCAGCAGATACACGTACCAGGACTTGGCGCCCTGGCCGAGGAGCTGGCCCACCCGGCGCGGTGTAGGACGCTTCACGCGTGCGTTGATCCAGTGCCCGAAGTGGTCCAGGGACGGCCCGGACATCGAGGTGAAGGAGGCGATGCGGCCCTCGGTGCGGCCGGTCGTGACGAACTCCCAGGACTGCACCGAGCCCCAGTCGTGCCCGACCAGGTGCACCGGGCGGTCCGGGCTGACCGCGTCCACGACGGCCAGGAAGTCGTCGGTGAGCTTGGTCAGCGTGAAGCCGCCGCGCAGCGGCTGCGGAGCCGTCGACCGGCCGTGGCCCCGGACGTCGTACAGGACGACATGGAAGCGGCCGGCGAGGCGGACGGCGACCTCCGACCAGACCTCCTTGCTGTCCGGGTAGCCGTGCACCAGCACCACCGTCGGCTGCTCGGGGTCGCCCAGTTCCGCCACGCACAGCTCGACCCCGCCGGTCGCCACCCGGCGCTCCCGCGCACCTTCCAGCGTCACGTCCGCCGTCACTTCTCCTCCGCCCAGCGCCGCACGTGCGGCAGATCGTCGTCCAGCCAGAAGGCGCTCTCCTCGGGGTCCTTCGAGTCGGTGACCACGAGGATCTCCTCGAACTTCGCGCCCGTGCCCCGGAAGCCCAGGTGCGGTTCGACCGCCCACAGGCCCGGCTGCGGCGGGTGGTCCGAGAAGCGGTACGGCGACCACAGGGGCGACCAGCCCTCGCGGTGGCCGTGCAGCGCGTCGGCGGCCAGGCCCTTCAGGGACTGCGTGCCGAACCCGAACAGATGGGGCGAGAAGCGCCGCGGCTTCACCCGGTCCACCTTGTGGGCGATCACCCCGAACGGGTACGCGCGGTGCCGGTTGGCATAGCCCTGGCGGACCATGAGCCGGTCCACGTGCTCGTAGATCTCGCGCAGCGGGCGCCGCTCGCGCACCTCGCGCAGGATCAGCTCGCGATGCGCCTCGAGGTCGGCCATCAGCCGGTCCTGCACAGGGTTCACGCCGAGCGAGCCCGAGTAGCCGATGTCCGCCGTGCAGCCCTCGTACACCGGGGCCAGGTCCAGGATGAAGGGCATCCCGGGCTCCAGACGCCGGTCGGTCGGGAAGAACTGCAGCGGGACGCGGAAGTTCACGAACGCCGTGCGGTCGCCGAACCAGGCGAAGGGCAGATGGAACCAGTCCCGCACCCCGCGCTCGCGCAGGTACTCCCGCTGCATCCGCGCCGCCTCGCGCTCGGTCACACCCGGCTGAAGCCGTGCCGCGACCGCCTCCGCGCATTCGTAGGCGAGGCGCTGCACCCGCCTGAACCCCCGCAGCTCCACCGAGAGTTCGCTGCTCACTGCCGTCGTCATGCCGCCCCGTCCCGTCGTGCCGCCGACTCGCCCGTCGACTGCGGTACGCGTCCGTAACTTGACACTGGTGAATGTGACAGTTGTTAGAGGTGGCGTCAATAGGAGGCGCTGCAGCCTGTGGAAAACCCGCCGTGCCTCTGAGCGGACAGCTCGTAGTGTGGGTCGTGGTCTCCATGCCCGACGTCACGAAATGGACATACACCACGCACTCCCGGCCAGGATCGGGATGCCACCCAACTGTGGACAGGCTCGGCGACGTCGTTCTGAGACAAGACCGTTTAGGGAAAATCGGGGGTTGTAATGCTCAGGCAAGGAGCGTTAGAACTGGCGGGCTGCGCTGGTCGCGGGCACGTCCCGGGGCGCGGGTCGGTAGCGGGGCCACGCGCCCCGGGGGAGGGATGCGAGCGCGACCCGGTGCGCGTCGTGCTGGTGGCCGAGCAGTCGGTGATCCGGGCCGGGCTCCGTTCGATCCTGACCTCGACGCCGGAACTGCGCGTGGTCAGCAGCTACGGCGATACGAAGCGGGCCAAGGAAGGATCCCGGCACGACCGGCCGGAGGTCATCCTCGTCGGTACGCGGGAGGGCCTCGCCGCGGACGCGGCCGCCGCGCGGCAACTGGTGTCGGCAGACGCCGCGTCGGGGGCGAAGGCCATCCTGCTGCACCCCGCCGAGACCAGCGTGGAGGTGTCCCAGGTCCTCACCGGCGGTGTGCACGGCTGTATCGATCCCGCGATGGACGAGGAGCAGATCATCCGGGCGGTGACGGCCGTCGCGATGGGAGGCGCCGTCTTCCTGCCCGCCCCCAAGGTCCAGCAGGCGGAGCAGATGCTGGCGATCGAGGGCCCCAGCCCCGCCGAGGCCCGCCTGACCGAGCGGGAGCACGCGGTGCTGGGCGGGCTCGCCCGCGGGCTGAGCAACTCCGAGATCGGCACGGAGTTGTTTCTGGCCGAGGCCACAGTGAAGAAGCATCTGACCCAGGCCATGCGCAAGATCGGCCAGCCCGACCGGCTGCGCGCCGGCCTGTACGCCTACCAACACGGCATCTTCCGCTAGGAGCTGACCCTCAGGTGGCCGGAGGGTGCCGCGGCTGGGACGGCGGGCGGGTGAGAGCCACCCCTGGCCGAACGGGATATCCGGCGGGCGACCATCGGAGTACATCCGGGGCACCTTCGAGGTAGTGCCAGTCTCCGATGGTGTGTTCTGCCAGGAGTCGGCCGGCGGTTAATTTTGTCGTGCTCTTCCAAGCCGTTCGGCCGCTCCATCAACGCAGTGGCGGCGGACGGCTGCTCGCCACTAGCACAGCGGGGGTTTCGTGAGCGACTTCACCATCAGTCATGTCGAATTCTATGTCGGGGACGCCCGGCAGGCCGCCTATTACTACCGCACCGCATTCGGATTCCACACGCTTGCTGAAGGTGGTCCGGAGACCGGCCAGAAGGACCGCCGGTCCATTCTCCTGGCCCAGGGAGAAATTCGCCTCCTCATGACGTCCGATCTGACGCCGGACGGTCCGGTCGCCCGGTACGTGGCCCGCCACGGGGACGGAGTGGCGAACATCGCGCTGCGGACCCAGGACGCCGAGCAGGCGTTCCACAGGGCGGTCGAGCGAGGTGCCGAGCAGGTCGCCGCCCCGCACTCGATCGAGCAGCCGGACGGCACCGTCGTCTCCGCCGCCGTTCGGGCGTTCGGCGACACCGTGCACTCCTTCGTGCAGTACGAGCACGCCGAGCAGTTGCCCGGCCCGCACCTGCGCCGGGTGGACACCGCAGCTTCCTCGTCGGCCGAACCGCAACTCCTGCATTCCCTCGACCATTTCGCGGTCTGCCTTCCGGCCGGCGAACTGGAGAAGACGGTGGCCTTCTACCAAGAGGCGCTGGGATTCAGCGAGGCATTCGAAGAATTCATCGAGGTCGGCGATCAGGCAATGGATTCCAAGGTGGTGCGCAGCCCGTCCGGCGCCGTCACCTTCACCTTCCTGGAGCCCGATGTGCGGCGTAAGCCGGGCCAGATAGACGCGTTTATCGACGCGCACGGCGGGGGCGGTGTCCAGCACCTGGCATTCGGCACCTCGGCGATAGCCGGAGCGGTGCGGAAACTCTCCTCCCAGGGCGTGGAGTTCCTGAAGACACCCGCCACGTACTACGACGCGGTGGAGGGCCGGGTGGGCTCGCTCGGCGACGATCTGGACGTGCTGCGCGAGCTCTCCGTGCTCGCCGACCGCGACGACTGGGGCCTGCTGTACCAGATCTTCACCCGCTCCCCGCACGCTCGGGGGACGTTCTTCCTTGAGCTCATCGAGCGGCGCGGGGCGCAGACCTTCGGAAGCGGCAACATCAAGGGTCTCTACGAAGCGGTCGAGCGGGCCCGGGTGGTCGCCGACGCCGGTACTCGATGACCGACAGGGTCCTCGACCGGCCCCTGACGGTCGAGGAGTACGCTCCGCTCGCTCAGGCCCGGCTGCCCGGCGCGACATGGCACTACTTCGACGGCGGGGCCGGTACGGAGAGCACCGTCGAGGCCAACCTCACGGCGTTCCGCCGGTTCCGGATCCGGCCACGGGTGCTGAACGACGTCTCCCGCTGCGATCTTTCGACGACGATCCTGGGCGATCCGGCCGGGGCGCCCCTCGGTATTGCCCCCATGGCTTACCACGAACTCGCCTGCGATGAAGGTGAGTTGGCGACCGTTCGGGCAGCCGGTGAGCTGGGCGTGCCCACCGTGGTCGGCATCTTCGCCAGCCGGGCCTTCGAGGAGATCGCCGAGCAGGCCACCGGCCCGCTGTGGCTCCAGCTCTACTGGCTGCACCGGCGCGATGTCCTGGAGCGGGTGCTGCGACGGGCCGAGGACGCCGGTTTTCGCGCGCTGGTGCTGACCGTGGACACGCCGCGGCTCGGGCGCCGGCTGCGTGAGGCGCGCCACGGCTTCCATCTGCCCGCGCACATCACGGCGCCCAACCTGGACGGCGAGGCCATCGGGTTCCTGCATGAACGGCAGGACGGCAGCTCGGCTCTGTCGAGACATGCCGACGCGTTCATCGACCCCTCGCTGAGCTGGTCGGATCTGGACTGGCTGCGGTCCCGTACCCGCCTGCCGCTCGTCCTCAAGGGCGTGCTCACCGCCGAGGACGCCGCGCGCGCCGCCGAGCTCGGCATCGACGGGCTGGTGGTCTCCAACCACGGGGGACGCCAACTCGACGGTGTCACGGCCACCTTGGATGCGCTGCCGGACGTGATGCGGGCGGTCGCCGGCCGCTGCCCGGTGTTCCTCGACGGCGGGGTCCGGAGCGGGACCGACGTACTGAAGGCGTTGGCGCTGGGCGCTCAGGCCGTCTTCCTCGGCCGGCCCGTGCTGTGGGGACTGGCCGCCGCCGGAGCGGCCGGCGCACGCCATGTGCTCACGCTGGTGCGGGACGAGCTGGAGGACGCCATGGCGCTGTCCGGCTGCCCGTCCCTCGCCTCCCTCACCCCTGAACTGCTGAGCCGCGACCCGAACCACTGAGCTGCGAGCCGGCCGCAGTCACTGAGCTGCGACCCCGCCGTAGCCACGGAGCTGCGACCCCGCCGCAGCCGCACGGAACGACGCACACGACGATCCTCGGGAAGGACGATGATGACCGCATCCGCATTCCACCTCAGCGAGGAAGACCGCACGCTGCTGCCGTCGGAGGAGGAGGTGGCGTTCTACCAGGAGCACGGCTGGTACCTGTCGAAGAAGCTGCTGACCGACGAGGAGGTCGACGCTCTCGACGCCGCGGCCGACCGCTTCTACTCCGGCCACCGCGACCGCACGCTCCCGGTCCGCCCGCCGCGCCTGGCCTACTGGGAACCGTCCCGCGGCGATGTGCACCGGCACAACGACTACATCTTCTACGAGGACGACACCGTCCGCCGCATCCTGTCCAAGCCGGTCATCGCCGCGGTCGCCGCGCGGATCGCGCGCACCAGCCAGATACGGCTGTGGAACAGCACCCTCATCCACAAGCCGCCGCGTCCCGAGGACGAGGGCAACATCGTGCCCTGGCACTTTGACCGGCACTACTGGCAGACCTGCACCTCCGACGAGATGCTGACCGCCTTCGTCCCCTTCCACGACTGCGGCGAGGAGATGGGCACCATCACCATGGTCGACGGCAGCCACCGCTGGAAGGAGATCGGCGGCAACGACGCCACCACCCAGCACTTCGCCGAACGCGACCGGGCGGAGCTGGACCAGATGCTGGAGGAGAACGCCGCCTACAACAACGCAGAGGTCCGCAAGGTACCCGTCGTCATACCGAAGGGGCACATCAGCTTCCACCACTGCCTCACGTATCACGGCAGCGGGCTGAACCGCAGCGACCGTCCGCGGCGCGCGATCTCCCTGCACCTGCAGGACCGATCCAACCAGTGGCGCCCGTTCCAGATCTCCACGGGTGACCAGGTCGTCTACAACAACGACGTCCTGGTCCGGAAGACGGCCGACGGCAACCCCGACTACGCGGACCCGGACTTCTGTCCGGTGCTCTGGCAGGAGCAGCCGTAATGCCGCGGCCCGGACCGGACGCCGAGCTCACGCCGGCCGAGCTCCACTCCTCGCTGTCGGATCCCCTGCTCGACGTGATGAACTTCCTCAACGAGGTGACGCTGCGTCACCCGAAGGCGATCTCGTTCGGTCCGGGCCGCCCCTACGACGGGTTCTTCGAGGTGGACCGGATCGGCGACTACCTCACGGCCTACACCCGGCACCTGGAGGCGGACCTCGGACGTACACCCGAGCAGATCCGCACCGCGCTCTTCCAGTACGGCCGGACCAACGGCCAGATCAACGAGCTGGTCGCGCGGACGATCGCCAACGACGAAGGCATCCACGTCGACGCGTCGCACATCGTCGTCACCGTCGGCTGCCAGGAGGCGATGCTCCTGGTGCTCCGGGCACTCATCGCCGGACCGGACGACGTACTGCTGGTGACCGATCCCGGCTACGTCGGCATCACCGGCGCGGCGCGGCTGCTGGACGCCGAGACGGTTCCGGTACCCGAGGACGACGCGGGCCTGGACCTCGACGCACTGCGCGCGGCGGTCCGGGACGTGCGTGCCCGGGGCAAGCGGCCGCGCGCCGTCTATGTGATCCCCGACTTCGCCAACCCCTCCGGTGCGTCGATGCCCCTTGACCGGCGGCACCAGCTTCTCGACCTCGCCGCCGAGGAGGACCTGCTGGTGCTGGAGGACAACCCGTACGGGTTCTTCAGCCGCACCGGGGAGGGCCGGCCCACCCTGAAGTCGCTCGACACCCGGCACCGGGTGATCTACTTCGGTTCGTTCGCCAAGACCTGCTTCCCCGGCGCCCGGGTCGGCTACGTCATCGCGGACCAGCCGGTCCTCGGCGGCGGCGCGCGCACGGTTCTCGCGGACGAGCTGTCGAAGATCAAGAGCATGGTCACGGTCAACACGCCGGCGATCGCCCAGGCCGTGGTCGGCGGGATGCTCGTCGCGCACGACTGCCGGCTCCGGGAAGCCGACAAGGAACTCATCGACTTCTACCGCGGCAACATGAACGCGCTGCTGGACGCGCTCGCGCGGCATCTGCCCCAGGACCGCTGGCCGGTGCGCTGGAACGTGCCCGACGGCGGGTTCTTCCTCGTGATGACACTGCCGTTCGCGGCCGACAACGCCTTCCTGGAGGAGGCGGCCCGCGATCACGGTGTGATCTGGACACCGATGAGCTACTTCCATCTGGGAAGCGGCGGAGAGCGGCAGATCAGACTGTCCGCCAGCTATCTGACTCCCGGTCAGATCGAGGAGGGGGTACGGCGCCTCGCGGCGCACGTCCGACAGCGGATCGCACGGGGCAGCTGATGGCCGTGAGCGAACTGCGCACGGTCGCCGTCGTCGGCACCGGCCTCATCGGCACCTCCGTGGCCCTCGCGCTGGCGGAGCAGGGAGTCACCACCCACCTGATCGACCGGGACCGCTCCGCGGCCCGCGCCGCCGCCGCGCGGGGTGCCGGCACGACGGAGACACCCCGCGCCCCCGTGGACCTGGCCGTGCTGGCGGTGCCGCCGGGGAGCGTGGCCGCCGTTCTGGAGGAGCAGCAGAAGGCCGGACTCGCCCGGGCCTACACCGATGTGGCCAGTGTGAAGCGTCCGCCGCAGGCCGACATGGAGGCCCGCGGCTGCGATCTGGCCTCCTTCGTCGGCGGCCATCCCATGGCAGGACGGGAACGCTCGGGGCCGCTGGCCGGGCGGGCGGACCTCTTCGGCGGCCGGCCCTGGGTGCTGACACCCGGCCCGGCGACCGAGCAGCTGGCGCTGGGCCGTGTCCTGGAACTGGTCAGACGGTGCGGCGGGGTGCCGGTCGTGCTGAGTCCCGAGGAGCATGACCGTGCCGTCGCTCTCGTCTCCCACCTGCCGCACCTGCTGGCCAGTCTGATGGCCGCGCGGTTGCGGGACGACGAGGCACTCGCGGTCCGCCTCGCCGGCCAGGGGCTGCGGGACGTCACCCGCATCGCCGCGGGCGACGCCGCCCTGTGGACGGACATCCTCGCGACCAACGCGCCCGCCGTGGCGGAGCTCCTGGCCGACCTCGCCGGTGATCTGGAGGCGGTGCTCCGCGCACTGCGCGCGATGGCTTCGACGGACCCCGTCACGGCCCGGTCCCATCCGGCCGCCGCCGAACTGTCCGCGCTGCTCGCGCGCGGCAACGAGGGACATGCCAGGATCCCCGGAAAACACGGCGGAACTTCCGTAACGTACTCATCAGTTCGGGTTCTTCTACGTGACCGGGCGGGTGAGCTGGCCCGGGTGCTGGCGGACGCTTCGGGTACGGGAGCGAACATCGAGGACATCCGTCTCGACCACGCGACGGACGGGAACACCGGGTTCGTGGAGCTCCTGGTGACGGGCGAGTCGGCCGACGCACTCACGGCCGGACTCCGGCGCCACGGCTGGCCCGTCCACGCATGACTCCGCGGGGCACCCGGGCGATACCGGGCCGACCGGCCTTGTCGATCGATTTCAGAGGAGTACGACCGTGCGGGCAGCAGTGATGTTCGGGGCAGGGGACGTCCGGGTGAAGGAGGTGCCCGATGCCCGGATGACCCAGCAGACCGACGCAGTGGTCCGGGTCACCCACGCCGCCATCTGCGGCAGCGACCTCTGGCGCTACCGGAAACTCGCTCCGACACCGGACGGCCTCCGGGTCGGGCACGAATTCATCGGTGTGGTCGAGGAGACCGGGGCGCACGTCACCTCGGTGCGCCGTGGTGACCTGGTGCTCGCACCGTTCAAGTGGTCCGACGGGACCTGCGAGTTCTGCCGTGCGGGGCTGCACTGCGCGTGTCTGAACGGCGGGTTCTGGGGCGGGGAACTGGACGGTGGCCAGGGCGAGGCGGTGCGGGTGCCGCAGGCGGACGGCACGCTGGTGCCGCTCCCGCTGGAGCCGGATGACCCACGGCTGCCCGCGGTGCTGGCCCTCTCCGACGTGCTGTGCACGGGGCACCACGCCGCGCGGGCCGCGAGGGTGGGGCCGGGCACCACCGTCGCCGTGGTCGGCGACGGCGCGGTCGGGCTGTGCGCGGTTCTGGCCGCCGCCCGGCTGGGCGCGGAGCGCATCATCATCCTGGGCCGGCATGCCCGACGTACCGAGCTGGCGCGCCGCTACGGTGCGGTCGACGTGGTCCAGGAGCGTGGCGCGGAGGCCGTCGAGCGGATCCGGGAGCTGACCGGAGGGCATGGCGCGCACGCGGTGCTGGAGTGCGTCGGCACCGGCGCGGCGCTGCGTGACGCGCTGGACATGGCCCGTCCCGGTGGCGCGGTCGGCTATGTGGGAGTCCCCCAGGACGGCGAAGGCGTCGACGTACGGCGGTTCTACCGCCGCAACGTCACCCTCGCCGGCGGTGTCACCCCGGCCCGGGCCTATGCGCCGGAGCTGCTGCCCGAGGTGCTGTCCGGACGGCTCGACGCCTCCGCGGTCTTCGACCGCACCGTGGGGATCGATGGCATCCCGGACGGCTACAAGGCCATGGCGGAGCGCGAGGCCCTCAAGGTCCTGATCCGCCCCTGATCCGCGCCCCCGAGCCCCGCGCTGCCCCTGATCCGCCCCTGAGCCCCGCCCTGAGCATGGCCGTGCCCGGTGGTCCGGCCACGCTCAGGGCGTCCCGCACGCCTCACGCCTTCAGTTCGCCCTCGAAGACGGTCACCGCCTGCCCCAGCAGGGTGACCCGGTCGTCGCGCAGGGTGACGCCCACCCGTCCGCCCCGTGGGGACAGCTGCACCCCGGTGAGCTCGGTGCGGCCCAGCCGCCCGGCCCAGTGAGGTGCGAGGACGCAGTGGGCGGCGCCGGTGACGGGATCCTCGGGGATGCCGGCGGCGGGTGCGAAGACCCGGGAGACGAAGTCGTGATCGGCGCCGTCGGGTGCGCCGGCGGTCACGATGACCGCCCGGCCGCTGAACTCCGCCAGCGCGGCGATGTCCGGTGACAGGTCGCGCACCGCCACCGCCTCCGGCAGTTCCACGAGCAGATCGTGGCTCGCCCGGCCGGTCCACACCGGTTCGGCGCCCAGTACCTTGGCGAGCCGGTCCGGCACGGTGCCCGCGGTCGGCGGATCACTGGGAAAGTCCAGGGTGATGCCGCGGTGTCCGTGCCGACGGGCGGCCAGCACTCCGCTCTTGGTCTCGAAGCGGAGCGTCGCGTCGAAGGCCGCGCCGAGCGCCGCGTACAGGACGTGCGCGGTGGCCAAGGTGGCGTGGCCGCACAGGTCCACCTCCACGGTCGGTGTGAACCACCGCAGTCCGTAGGTGTTTTCCCCCACGGGGTGCACGAACGCGGTTTCGGACAGGTTGAGTTCCGCCGCCACCTGCTGCATCCAGGCGGCGTCGGCCGGAGTGTCCAGCAGACACATACCGGCGGGGTTGCCGGCGAAGGGCCGGTCGGTGAACGCATCAACGATGAAAGCGCGCATGCTCCCGACATTACGGACGAGGGGACGAGTTGCGTGGAGGGGGCCGGAGTTGGCGCTCTTCGGACCATCAGTCAGCCCCCAACGGGGCGGGGGGAACGGTCCGAGAGGAGGATGTTTCATACCCCACCGATCACTAGGCTCGATCACCGATCGATCGTCATACCGCCCCCAGTCGCCGCATGACCGTCGCCACGGCGGCGGGCGCAGGGCGCACCCGCGTCCGGAAGGGCAGGCATGCAGACCACGGAAGCCAAGCTCCCACCGTTACTTCTCGCGGTGCTCATCTCCCTGAGCGTCGGCGGACTGATGTCCTCGGACATCAACCTCCCCGGGCTGGCACGGACCGCCCACGCCCTCGGCAGCTCCGTCTCCTCGGTCCAGGCCACCTTCAGCCCCTACCTCGTGGGGCTGCTCGTGGCCCAACTGCTCTACGGACCCTGGTCCGACGCCGTCGGCCGGCGTCGCCTCGTCATCGGCGGTTTCTCGCTCTACGCCGTGGCCTCACTGGCCTGCGCGCTGTCGCCGAACATCACGGTCTTCGCGTCGGCCCGGCTGCTCCAGGCACTCGGCGCGGGCGCGGGCCTCGTGCTCGCCCGGGCCATCGTCGGCGATCTGTACGGGCAGCAGACCGCGGGCCGGGTCTTCACCACGATCATGCCGGTGGTCGGCGCCTCGCCGGCGGTCTCCCCCCTCCTGGGCGGCTACCTGACGACGTGGCTGTCATGGCGTGCCCCCTTCTTCCTGACGGCCGCGATCGCGCTGGTCACCGTGCTCGCCGTGGTCCTCAGGGTGCCGGAGTCGCTGCCGCCGGAACGCCGCGCACGGCGCCTGCGCACGACGGTCGGGAACTACCGGAAACTGCTGCTCAGCGCCAAATTCTGGGGCTACGGGCTCAATCTGGGCGTGGGATACGCGGTGTACACCGGCTATCTGGTCGCCTCGCCGGTGATCTTCCAGCGTCTGGGCATGAGCACCGAGGCCAACGGATACTGCTACATCAGCATCGCCGCCGCGTACATCTCGGGCAATCTCATATCGCGCCGCCTGCTCGCTCGGCACTCGATCGACCAGTTGCTGGTGCGGGGCCATCTGATCTTTTCGAGCGGTGCGTTGGTGCTGCTCGCCGTGGGGCTGACCGATCCGCACACCCCCTGGCCGCTGCTGGTCCTGATGACCGCGGTGACCATCGGTAACGGCTTCCTCTTCCCGATGTCCGTGGCGGGCGGGGTGACCTCGTTCCCCACGATGGCGGGGGCGGCTTCCGGGCTGCTGGGGGCGGTGCAGATGGCCGGCGGCAGCCTGTCGTCACTTCTCGTGAGCGCGATCCCGTCCGACATCCGGTCCTTCGCGATTCTGGTGTGTGTCTTCGCGCTGACCGGCTTCACCGCATTCCACGGTCTGCGGGCCATCGCGGCCCGTACGGCCACCGGGTCCGGCGTGCCGCAGGCCATGCCTGCCGCGCCCGTGACATCCGCACCTCCGAACGAAGAATGAAGAATGACGAAGGATGAGGAGAAACACCGATGGGACAGGTTTCCCGCCGCCTGCAGGAACTGGGGCTGACGCTTCCGCCGCTGCTGCCGAAGCTGGCGAACTACGTGCCGACGAAGACGGTCGGCGAACTCGTCTTCGTCTCCGGCCACGGACCGCTCAACCCGGACGGGTCGGTGAAGTACCGGGGCCGTCTCGGCGCGGACTTCACCGTGGACGAAGGCAAGGAAGCCGCCCGCCTGGTCACGCTGAACATCCTCTCGGCCCTCCAGGCCGAGCTCGGTGATCTGGACCGGATACAGGAGTTCGTCAAGCTTCTGGTCATGGTGCAGTCCGCGCCCGAGTTCCAGGAACAGCACGTGGTCGCGGAAGGCGCCTCCGATCTCCTCGTCGACGTCTTCGGCCCCGAACGCGGCTCTCACGCCCGGTCCGCCGTCGGCATGATGAGCCTGCCGTTCGGCATCGCGGTCGAGATCGAGGCCGTCGTACGCATCGCCCCCTGACCGCCATTTCAAGGTCGTGATGCACCGCAGAGCCGGATCCCTTAGGGCCCCGTAATACCTGGGTCTGACGTGAAGACGGCTCTGTGGTCTGACGACCACCGCGGCCCGGGTCACTACCGTCGTTGGCGTGACTGTGATCGCGACCGAAAGCCTGAGCAAGCGGTTCCCCCGGGTGACCGCGCTCGACCGGCTGTCCGTGGACATCGGGCCCGGTGTGACCGGACTCGTCGGAGCCAACGGCGCCGGCAAGTCCACCCTGATCAAGATCCTGCTGGGTCTGTCCCCCGCCACGGAGGGCCGCGCCGAGGTGCTCGGCCTCGACGTCGCCACCAAGGGCGGCACCATCCGTGAGCGCGTCGGCTACATGCCGGAGCACGACTGCCTGCCGCCCGACGTCTCGGCCACCGAGTTCGTCGTGCACATGGCGCGCATGTCCGGCCTGCCGCCCACCGCGGCCCGCGAGCGCACCGCGGACACCCTGCGCCACGTCGGCCTGTACGAGGAGCGCTACCGCCCCATCGGCGGCTACTCCACGGGCATGAAGCAGCGGGTGAAGCTCGCCCAGGCCCTGGTGCACGACCCGCAGCTGGTGTTCCTGGACGAGCCGACCAACGGCCTGGACCCGGTCGGCCGCGACGAGATGCTCGGTCTGATCCGCCGGATCCACACCGAGTTCGGCATCTCGGTCCTGGTCACCTCCCACCTCCTCGGGGAACTGGAGCGCACCTGCGACCACGTCGTCGTCATCGACGGCGGCAAGCTCCTGCGCTCCAGCTCCACCACCGACTTCACCCAGACCACGACCACCCTCGCGATCGAGGTCACCGACAGCGACACCCACCCGGACGGCACCCGCGCGGTCCGCGACGCGCTCCACGCGCGCGGGGTGGAGACGCAGGCGGAGGGCGCGGGCCTGCCCGGAGCCGGGCACATCCTGCTGCTCACCGCCCAGAGCGAGGAGTCCTACGACCTGGTCCGGGACGTGGTCGCGGACCTCGGCCTCGGCCTGGTCCGCATGGAGCAGCGCCGGCACCACATCTCCGAGGTGTTCACCGACGGCGCCCGGAACGACAGCGACGAGCGCGGCAGCGACGAGCAGCGGAAGGAGGCCGTCGGCCATGGCGGTTGAGCAGCCCCTGACCACACCCGCGGGCGACCAGACCCGCATCCACGACATCGGCTACCGCGGCTACGACGGCCCCCGCCTCGGCCGCGCCTACGCCCGCCTCTCGCTGTACTCGCAGTCCCTGCGCGGCGCCTACGGCCTCGGCCGCTCGGCCAAGTCCAAGGTGCTGCCGATGCTGCTGTTCACGGTGATGTGCGTGCCCGCGGCCATCATGGTGGCCGTCGCGGTCGCCACCAAGGCGCATGAACTGCCGGTGGCCTACACCCGCTACGCGATCATGATGCAGGCCGTGATCAGCCTGTACGTCGCCGCGCAGGCACCCCAGGCCGTCTCCCGCGACCTGCGCTTCAAGACCGTGCCGCTGTACTTCTCGCGGCCCATCGAGACCGCCGACTACGTCCGCGCCAAGTTCGCGTCACTCGCCTCGGCGATCTTCATCCTGACCGCCGCCCCCCTGCTCGTGATGTACGTGGGCGCGCTGCTGTCCAAGCTGGGCTTCGCCCACCAGACGAAGGAATTCGCCGAGGGACTGGTCTCCGTGGCGCTGCTCTCCCTGCTCTTCGCCGGCATCGGCCTGGTCATCGCCGCGGTCACCCCGCGCCGGGGTTTCGGTATCGCCGCCGTGATCGCCGTGCTGATCATCTCCTACGGCGCGGTCAGCACGCTCCAGGCCATCGCCGATGTGCAGAACCACACCTCCGCCATCCCGTGGATCGGCCTGTTCTCGCCCGTCACGCTCATCGACGGCGTCCAGTCGGCCTTCCTGGGCGCGACCGCCCGCAACCCCGGCGCGATCAACCCGTCGTCCGGACAGGGCGTGCTCTATGTCCTGGTCGTGCTCGGCCTGATCGCCGGCAGCTACGGCCTGCTGATGCGCCGCTACAAGAAGGTGGGACTGTGACCACGCCCAGCCCGTCTCCCGCCACCACCCTTCCAAGGAATGGGCTGCGCCCATGAGCACTCTCACCATCGACCATGTCTCCCGCTGGTTCGGCAACGTGGTCGCCGTCAACGACATCACCATGACGATCGGCCCCGGCGTCACCGGCCTGCTCGGCCCCAACGGCGCCGGCAAGTCCACCCTGATCAACATGATGGGCGGCTTCCTCGCCCCCTCCACCGGCACCGTCACCCTCGACGGACAGCCGGTGTGGCGCAACGAGAAGATCTACCAGCACATCGGCATCGTCCCCGAGCGCGAGGCGATGTACGACTTCCTCACCGGCCGCGAGTTCGTCGTCGCCAACGCCGAACTGCACGGCCTCGGCGCCAAGGCGGCCCAAAAGGCGCTGGCCACGGTCGAGATGGAGTACGCGCAGGACCGCAGGATCGCCACGTACTCCAAGGGCATGCGACAGCGCGTGAAGATGGCGAGCGCGCTGGTCCACGATCCCTCGCTGCTCCTGCTGGACGAGCCGTTCAACGGCATGGACCCGCGCCAGCGCATGCAGCTGATGGAACTGCTGCGCACGATGGGCGACGAGGGCCGCACCGTGCTGTTCTCCTCGCACATCCTCGAAGAGGTCGAGCAGCTCGCCCGGCACATCGAGGTCGTCGTCGCCGGACGGCACGCGGCCAGTGGCGACTTCCGCAAGATCCGCCGGCTGATGACCGACCGCCCGCACCGCTACCTGGTCCGCTCCAGCGATGACCGGGCCCTCGCGGCCGCGTTGATCGCCGACCCCTCGACCGCCGGCATCGAGGTCGACATGACCGAGGGCGCGCTGCGTATCCAGGCCGTCGACTTCGGCCGGTTCACCGCCCTGCTGCCGAAGGTCGCCCGGGACCACGGCATCCGGCTTCTCACGGTCTCGCCCTCCGACGAGTCCCTCGAGTCCGTCTTCTCGTATCTGGTCGCGGCGTAGGAGGCCGAAGATGTACGACCCCACCGTCGCCCGGCTCACCTACCGGGCCCTGCTCGGCCGCCGTCGAGCCCTCATCCTCGGCGCGCTGCCGCTGCTGCTGATCGTGCTCTCCGTGGCCGTGCGGGCCCTGACCGGCGCCGACGACCAGACGGCCGCCGACGTGCTCGGCGGCTTCGCGATCGCCACGATGGTGCCGATCATCGGTGTCATCGCGGGCACCGGCGCGATCGGCCCGGAGATCGACGACGGCTCCGTCGTCTATCTGCTGTCCAAGCCGCTGAAGCGGCCCGCGATCATCTTCACCAAGCTGATCGTCGCCATCGCCGTGACCATGGTCTTCTCGGCGGTGCCGACCCTGATCGCGGGCCTGATCCTCAACGGCAACGGCCAGCAGATCGCCGTCGCCTACACGGTCGCCGCACTGGTCTCCTCCATCGCCTACTCGGCGTTGTTCCTGCTGCTCGGCACGGTCTCGCGGCACGCGGTGGTCTTCGGGCTCGTCTACGCACTGGTCTGGGAGGCGCTGTTCGGCTCGCTGGTGCCCGGCGCGCGAACGCTCAGCGTCCAGCAGTGGTCGCTGGCCGTCGCCCACAAGATCGCCGGCGGGGATCTGGTGACCTCGCAGGTGAGCCTGACGACGGCCACCGTGCTGCTGGTCGTGGTCACGGTGCTGGCCACCTGGTACGCCGGGCAGAAGCTGCGGACGCTGAAGTTGGCGGGCGAGGAGTAGGCGCCCCGTGGGTCCCCGTCCGGGCCGGTGGCTTTGACGGGGACTTCATCTGGGTCCGGGCACACTGGGCACAGCGGATGCACGGCTAGGAGGCCGGTGATGGCAGAGGAGATACCGCAGAGAGACAGGCATGGGCGATCCGAGGCGGACGCCTGGGACGAGCCGGTCCTGGACGAGGCCTTCATCCGCTCCGCCGAGACCTCCGAGCCGTCCGCGAGAGCCCGGATGCTCGCGGCCCGCTGGCGGGCCGAGGAGCCCGAGCCGCAGCCGTGGCGCTCCGACGAGCCGCCGGCGGGCTGGTTCTTCAGCAAGGCGCGGCGCCGCAGGTGGCGCCGCCGGTAGTGCGGGCCCGGAGTATCCCGCTCCCGGTCCTGCTCCTGCTCCCGCTCCCGTTGCCGTTCCCGAACTCGGTCCCGGTTAATTCAGTGGCGCTCAACTCGGCGGCGGGGCAGAGTGGTTGTGCCCCATCCGCCGGGAGTGTCCCGGCGCCGTGATCCGGGAGTGGAGGTGGGCGATGTCGATGCACGGCAGTACGCCCAGCTCCCGACAGGGCAGCCCGAGGCCGGCTCCGGTGTAGTTACCCCACCGTCGAGCTCCAGGAGCTGTCCGGGGCGGCCGCTTCGAGCACGCGATGTCGCTCTCGCGTGGGCCGCCTTCCCTGTAGCCCCCTGTTTTCAGGGGGCCTGCGCTGGGGCGGACGGGGGGTTGCGCAATCCGGCGCCAAGGGGCGCCGCTGCGCCCACCCGTGCCGCCCCAGCGGCACGACTGCCCGCAGCTATGCCGGAGACGTGAGCAACCGCTCCAGCACCACCGCGATCCCGTCCTCCTCGTTGGACGCCGTGACCTCGTCAGAGATCCCGCGGAGCTCCTCGTGGGCGTTGGCCATGGCCACGCCGCGCGCGGCCCAGGCGAACATCGGGATGTCGTTCGGCATATCGCCGAAGGCGATCGTGTCCGCGGCCTTCAGGCCCAGTCGGCGGGCCGCCAGAGACAGGCCCGTGGCCTTGGAGAGGCCCAGCGGGAGGAGCTCCACGATGCCTTCGCCCGCCATCGCCACGGTGACGAAGCCGCCGGCCGCCTGCCGGGCCGCGTCCGCCAGAGCGTCGTCGGACAGCGTCGGATGCTGGATGTAGATCTTGTTCAGCGGTGCCGCCCAGAGGTCGGACACCTCCGTGAACGGGGTGGCGGGGAGGGAGCCCGTGACCGCGTACCCCGGCCCCACCAGGACGTCGCCGTCGAGGCCGTCGCGGCTGGCCGCCAGGTACAGCGGGCCCACCTCGGCCTCGATCTTGGCCAGGGCCACCCCCGCCAGTTGCCGGTCCAGGGTCACGGACGTCAGCAGGCGGTGGGCGCCGACGTCGTAGACCTGCGCGCCCTGGCCGCAGACGGCGAGGCCGGTGTAGCCGAGGTCGTCCAGGATGTGCCGGGTCCAGGGGACCGCGCGGCCGGTGACGACGATATGGGCCGCGCCCGCCGCGGTGGCCGCGGCGAGCGCGTCACGGGTGCGCTGCGATATCGACTCGTCGGAACGCAGAAGCGTTCCGTCGAGGTCGGTGGCGATCAGCCGGTACGGAAAGCCGGTCACTTGGCGACCGGCTCCAGGACCTCCCGGCCGCCCAGGTACGGACGCAGCACCTCGGGGATCCGGACCGAGCCGTCGGCCTGCTGGTGGTTCTCCAGGATCGCCACGATGGTGCGCGGTACGGCGCACAGCGTGCCGTTGAGCGTGGCGAGCGGCTTGACCTGCTTGCCGTCGCGGACACGGATCGACAGCCGGCGGGACTGGAACTCGGTGCAGTCCGAGGTCGAGGTCAGCTCGCGGTACTTGCCCTGGGTCGGGATCCAGGCCTCGCAGTCGTACTTGCGGGCGGCCGAGGAGCCGAGGTCAGCGCTCGCGACGTCGATGACACGGAACGGCAGCTCCAGCGAGGTCAGCCACTGCTTCTCCCAGTCCAGCAGGCGCTGGTGCTCGGCCCGGGAGTCCTCGGGGGCGACGTACGAGAACATCTCGACCTTGTCGAACTGGTGCACACGGAAGATGCCCCGGGTGTCCTTGCCGTGCGAGCCGGCCTCGCGGCGGAAGCACGGGGAGAAGCCGGCGTAGCGCAGGGGCAGGCGCTCGGCGTCGATGATCTCGTCCATGTGGTAGGCCGCCAGCGCCACCTCGGACGTGCCGACCAGGTACAGGTCGTCCTTGTCGAGGTGGTAGACGTCCTGTGAGGCCTGGCCGAGGAAGCCGGTGCCCGCCATGGACTGGGGGCGGACCAGCGCCGGGGTGAGCATGGGGGTGAAGCCGGCGGCGGTGGCCTGGGCGATCGCCGCGTTCACCAGGGCCAGCTCCAGCAGGGCGCCGACACCGGTGAGGAAGTAGAAGCGGGAGCCGGAGACCTTGGCGCCGCGCTCGACGTCGATGGCGCCGAGCAGCTGACCCAGCTCCAGGTGGTCCTTGGGCTCGAAGCCCTCGCCGCCGAAGTCGCGGATCGTGCCGTGCGTCTCCAGCGTGACGAAGTCCTCCTCGCCCCCGACGGGGACGTCGGGGTGGACGAGGTTGCCGAGCTGGAGCAGCAGCTCCTGGGTCTCGGCGTCGGCGGCGTCGCGGTCGGCGTCGGCGGCCTTGACGTCGGCGGCGAGCTGGCCGGCCTTCTTCAGCAGCTCGGCCTTCTCGTCGCCGGTGGCCTTGGGGATCAGTTTGCCGAGCTGCTTCTGCTCGGCGCGGAGCTCGTCGAAGCGGACGCCGGAGGACCTGCGCCGCTCGTCGGCAGAGAGGAGGGAGTCGACGAGCGCGACGTCCTCTCCACGGGCGCGCTGCGATGCGCGCACACGGTCGGGGTCCTCACGGAGCAGGCGAAGGTCAATCACGAGGCCAAGGCTACCGGTGCGGGCTTGTCGCTCACGAATCCCTATTCCACGGAGTTCTGATTTACTGCCGTTCGCCCGCTTACGGTCCGTTATGCGCAATATGCGGAACGTGTCAGAACGCGTCAAGGGAAAGTGTCTCACTCCCTGGGACGGGGCACGCCCCGGGCGCCGGGTTGACCGGATTCCCTTGTGGAGAACGGGACTTAGGGACCCCGCTGTCCACAGAAATCCACACCCTCCGAAAAGTTATCCACAGGCTGTGTGGAAGGTCTGTGGATTTCGGAATTGATCACTCCGGAAGTCCTTGCCGGACTGAGGAATTCCCAGGGCAAACCCGGGTCACACCCACTTTTGGGTGGAAAGTGGTCGCCCTAAAAGATGAATCAACGGAAACGAGTGGACGAAGGGTGAGGTGTGGAGCGGTGGCCGCCCGGGGGGTACGAGAGGGGATTTGTCGACCGACTCACGGGACCCTGTCGACTTGTCCCCAGGTCGAGAAGAGGACCTGTGGATAACTCCTGTGGATAACGATGATATGCAGGTATGACTGGCTAGAAGCGGCCGTCCTGACAGCGGGCCACCCAGTCCGCCGCTGCCATGAACTCCTCGTCCGACGTCCCCGGCAACGTCGGCCGGGCCTCGGCCGGTGTGATGTCCGCACGCGGATAGGAGCCGAGGAAACGCACCTGGAGACAGATTCGCTTCAGCCCCATCAGCGCCTGGGCCATCCGTCGGTCGGAGATATGGCCCTCGGCGTCGATACAGAAGCAGTAGTTGCCGATGCCGGCGCCGGTCGGCCGGGACTGCAGCAGCATGAGGTTGATGCCGCGCGAGGCGAACTCGCCGAGCAGGTCGCGCAGCGTGCCCGGATGGTCGTCCCGCTGCCACAGCACCACCGAGGTCTTGTCGGCGCCGGTCGGCGCGGCGGGCCGGGCCGGGCGGCCGACCAGCACAAACCGGGTCTGTGCGTTCTCCGCGTCATGGATACCGGTCTCCAGCGCCTCAAGGCCGTACCGGGCGGCGGCGAACTCGCCGGCGAAGGCGGCGTCGTATCGGCCCTCCTGGACGAGGCGGGCGGCGTCCGCGTTGGAGGCCGCCGACTCCCAGGTCGCGTCCGGGAGGTGTGTGCGCAGCCAGTTGCGCACCTGCGGCTGGGCCGCCGGATGGGCGGAGACGGTCTTGATGTCCGTGAGCTTCGTGCCGGGCCGGACCAGCAGCGCGAAGGTGATCGACAGCAGCACCTCGCGGTAGATGGTCAGCGGCTCGCCCGCGACCAGCTCGTCCAGGGTGGTGGTGATGCCGCCCTCGACGGAGTTCTCGATCGGCACGAACGCGGCCTCGGCCTCGCCCGCCCGCACCGCGTCCAGCGCGGACTGCACCGACACATACGGGACGAGTTCCCGGGTGGCGGTCTCCGGGAGCGTCCGCAGGGCGACTTCGGTGAAGGTGCCCTCGGGGCCGAGATACGCATAGCTCGCTGGCATGTCCCTCACCCTAATGGCCGCGCGCCGTCCCGGCTCAGCTGTCTCACCACAACCACTCGACCGAGTGGTTTGAGCCCCGAAAGCCCAGGACAACCGGTAAACCCCGTAACCCCGGCAAGGCGGTGGTACTCCCGCGGCCATGCCGTCGTACTGCCGTAGGACGCCGGACTACCCCTCCAGCAGCCGCTGCCCCACGTACTCGCCCTTCGCCGCCCCGCCCGGCACGGCGAACAGTGCGCTCGCCTCGTGCCGGATGAACTGCGACAGCGCATCCCCCCGGTCGAGCTTGCGCTGCACCGGTACGAAGCCGCGCAGCGGGTCCGCCTGCCAGCAGACGAAGAGCAGCCCGGCGTCGGGCGTGCCGTCCGCTTCGAAGCCGTCGTGGTAGGAGAAGGGGCGCCGCAGCAGGGCCGCGCCGCCGTTCGTGTCGGGCCGGGTGATCCGGGCGTGCGCGTTGAGGGGGACGACGTAATTGCCCTTGGAGTCGCTCTTCTCCAGGTCCATCGGGGTCGTCTCGTCGCCCCCGGACAGCGGCGCCCCATTGGCCTTCCGGCGCCCGATGACCTGCTCCTGGGTCGCCACCGACAGCTTCTCCCAGTCGTCCAGGAGCATCCGGATACGGCGTACGACGGCGTAGGAGCCGTTCGCCATCCAGGCGGGCTCACCCGAGGCGGGCACGAAGATCCGCCGGTCGAAGTCGGAGTCGGTGGGCTTCGGATTGCGGGTGCCGTCCAGCTGACCCATGAGGTTGCGGGCGGTCATGGGGTGCGCGGTGGCGCCCGGGGTGCGGTTGAAGCCGTTCATCTGCCAGCGCAGCCGGGCCGCACCACCCGCGTCCTTCTGGATCGCGCGCAGGGCGTGGAAGGCGACCAGAGCGTCGTTCGCGCCGATCTGCACCCACAGGTCGCCGTCGCTGCGCGCCTTGTCGAGATGGTCGGAGGAGAAGTCCGGCAGCGGGTCCAGCGCGCTCGGCCGCTGCTTCTCCAGCCCCGTCCTGTCGAAGAAGCCGTGCCCGAAGCCGAAGGTGATCGTCAGCGAGGAGGGTCCGGCGTCCCGGGCCACATCGGTGTCGTCGTGCGGCGCGGCCTCACCCGCCATCAGCCGCTCGGCCGTCGTCGACCAGCGGCGCAGCAGGGCCGCGGCCTCCTTGCGGCCCGCGCCCGCCGCCAGGTCGAAGGCGACGAGATGGCCGCGCGCCTGGAGGCCCTCGGTGATGCCGGGCTGATGTTTCCCGTGAAACATCGCCCGTCCGGAGCCCACCGAGGTCAGCGGAGTGGCGGGGGTGGCCGGGGCCGGCGCGGCGGCGTAGCCGACGGCCCCGCCGGCCGCGCCGAGCACAAGCCCGGTGGCGCCCGCGGTGCCGAGCAGCTCCCGGCGGGAGACGCCGTGGCCACCCGTGGAATCGGGCGCCTCGGCTGCCTCGGCGGAGGTACGGGCCTGGGGGACGGACTGGTCGGGCATGGTGTCGTTCAGCCGATCTGCGCGTTCTTGGAGACGGTCACCTGGTCGATGTCGGAGGTCCGCACGGTGACGGCGATCTTCCAGTCGCCGGCCATGGGGATCTGCACACCGCTTGCCGACCAGTGGCCGGTGGTGATGTGGTCGGGGGTCACGGGAAGCGGGCCGATCTTCTTTGCCTCCAGGGTGAAGGCGACCTTCACCTCGGGGATGTCGAAGGCCCGGCCGTTCGGCCGCTGGACGTACACATGCATCTCGTTGCCGCCCACGCGTGCGGGGTCGAGATCGATGCTGACGACGCCCTTGCCGTCGGTGCCGCCCGTGTCGAAGGGCATGTCCAGGGTCAGCGCGCCGTTCGAGGGGGCGGTCGCCGAGCCGGCCGACGAGGTGGCGGCCTTGGCCTCCAGTTCGGTGCGCCCCGGCTCGGTCTGGGTGAGCCAGGTGGTGACGGCGAGCAGTACGACGGCGACGCCCGCCTCGGCGAGCACCGAGCGACGCAGTCCGAAACGGTTGGTGTCACCGTCGCGCAGCCGTTTCTGCCGGGCGGCGTCCATGGCGGCCCGCTGCCGGGCGAGCTGTTCGGCGCGCCGGGGGTCTCCACTGGTCTTTCCGTTGGCGGACTGCTTGGCGGCGCCGGAGGGCACCCGTTCCTTCTCGGGTGTCCCGGCCGTGGCGGCGGCCGTGTCGGCGAGCCGGCCGGTCCATCGCCGGGACGTCGAGGCGATCGCGACGAGCACCGCCACCAGTCCGATCTTGACCAGCAGCAGCTGTCCGTACCGGGTGTCGGTGAACGCCGACCAGGAGCCCAGCTGCCGCCAGGACTGATAGGTGCCGGTCGCGACGAGCGCGAGGACACTGCCGAAGGCCACACGGGAGAAGCGGTGGACCGCGACGGTGTCGACCGGTGTCTCGGCGGGCGCCCGGTACAGGGCGACCAGCAGGGCGGTGAGCCCGCCCAGCCAGGCGGCGACGGCGAGCAGATGGACGACGTCGACGGGCATGGCGATACCCGGCTGGAGCCCGACCGAGGCATGCTCGGCCATCGCCCAGCTGGTGGCGAGCCCGGCCGCGACGACCACACCGCCGATCGCGAGCCCGAAGGTCAGATCGCGCTTCTCCTCGTCCTCTTCGCGCTTGGTATAGGCGCCGAAGAGGACGGTGATGAACAGCGCGGCGGCGGCGAGCAGCAACAGCCGGGAGACCAGGGCCGCGCCGGTCTTGGTCTGCAGCACCTGGCCGAGCAGCCCGAGGTCGAAGATGTCGCCGACCTTCCCGGAGGTGGTGTACGAGCCCCGCAGGAGGAGCAGCCACAGGGTGGCCGCGGTGAGCGTGAGCCAGCCGCCGACGACCAGCCGCTGCAGGGCCCGTACGCCGGCGCCGCGTTGCCAGCAGGCGAGCACGAAGGCGGCGCCGCCCGCGAGCACGATGAAGCCGGCGTACGACGCGTACCGCCCGAACGCGTAGAGTCCGCCGACGACTCCGCCGCCCGCGACCGGCCCGGTGCCGGAGACCACGGTCTGCGAGGGCGCCCCGATGGAGAAGGTGTAGGCGCCGGAGACGGGGTGGCTGTCGGCGGAGACGACCTGGTAGGTGACGGTGTACGTGCCCTTGCCCAGGCCGCTCTTGAGTCGCACCGCGTACGTCGTCCCGCTCACGGCGGCGGGTTTGCCGCTCTGCACCGGCTTGCCCCGCGGGTCGAGGACACGCAGGGAGTCGTCGTTCATCGCCACCTTCTCGGAGAAGGTGAGCGACACCTGGCTGGGTGCCTGCTTGACCACCACCCCCTGTGCGGGGTCGCTGCCGGTCAGCGCCGCGTGCGCGGAGGCCGGTGCGGCCCCCGCGAACAGTGCGCCGGTGACAGCGAGGAGCAGCAGCACCAGGATGCGCAGGGCGCCCCGCTGTCCCTTGGGGGTGATGGTCCGCGTCACGGTAGTGGTCCCTCCCTCAGTGGCCGGTCGACGGGTTGTACGTGGCGGACTCCACCGGCATCTCGACGGTGAGGGGCCCGGACGTGGCGAAGGTGAGCTTCACGGTGACCGTCTGGCCCTGCTTCGGCTTGCGCTTCAGCTTCTCGAACATCAGATGGTTGCCACCGCTTTTGAACACGAGTTGACCGTGGGCGGGTATGGCGAAGGAGATCTGCTCCCGCATGGCGCCGCCGGTGGTGCTGTGCATGGTGACCTGGCCGGCGGCGGCGCTGCTCACCGAGGTCAGCTCGTCCTTGGCGCCGCCCTTGTTGGTGATCGTCAGAAAGCCGGCGGCCATGTCGGCGGAGACCGGCTGCGGTATGTACGACCCGCTGACCGACAGCTCGGCCTTCGCCGCGGAGCGGGAGCCGGAACCAGAGCCGGAGCCTGAGCCGGACTTCGCCCCCGAGTCCGAGCAGCCGGCGAGGGCCAGCGCGCCGGCGAGCGCGGTGGCCGTGGTCATGATGGCGGAACGGCGCCTCACGGGTTCGCCCCCTGCACGAGCTTGGGCAGGTCCTTGGTGTAGTCGTCGACCGTGGCCTGCTCGCCGTAGAGGACGTAACCGCCGTTCGTCTTCGGGGAGAAGGCGATGACCTGGGTGCCGTGGACGGAGACGAGCTTGCCGTTCTTGTCCTTCGACGTCGGCTCCACGGAGATGCCGAGGGAGCGGGCGCCGGCCTGGATGGTGGCGAAGTTCCCGGTCAGGCCGATGAACTGGGGGTCGATGCCCTTGAGCCACTTGCCCAGCTCGGCCGGGGTGTCGCGGCCGGGGTCGGTGGTGACGAACACGACCTTCAGATTGTCCTGCTCGGCCTTGGGCAGCGCCTTCTTGGCGACGGCGATGTTGCTCATCGTCGTCGGGCAGATGTCGGGGCAGTGGGTGTAGCCGAAGTAGACCAGGGTCGGATGGCCCTGGGTCTCCTTGCGGAGGTCGTACTTCTTGCCGTGCGTGTCCGTGAGGACGAGGTCCGGCTTGTCGAAGGGCTGGTCGAGGACGGTGGCGGCCTTGCCCGAGCCGGACTCCTCCGAGACCACCGAGACCGGCGACTTGTCGTCCTTCCCGTTGCCGCAGGCGGACAGGGTCAAGGTGGCGGCGGCGAGCAGCGCGGCCGCGGCGAACGTCTTCTTGCGCATAGAAAAATGTCCCAGATGTGAGTACTCCGGCGCGCACCGGGGGCGTACGACAGCCACGACAGCGTTGCACGGCCCCTGTGCGCGGTACGGACGGTGGGGCTCAGGCGGTCCGGCGGCGGCCCGCGAGGACGCCGTAGGCGACGCCCGCGGCGCCGACGACGATGCCGACCACGCCGAGCACGCGCGCGGTGGTGTCGGTGTCATGCGAGCCGGAGTCCGCGGCGGCGGCCGTGTTCTCGCTGTTCTCGCTCTTGTCGGAGGTGTCCTTGGCGTTCGCCGTGCCGTGGTGGTCGTCGCCCGCGGCGGACAGCTGCAGCACCGGTGCCGGGTTCTCCGGCTCGTCCTGGCCGGCCCGCGGTGCCTCGATCCAGCGCACGACCTCGTTGTCCGAGTACGTCTGCAGGGCCTTGAACACGAGCTGGTCGGTGTTCTCGGGCAGGGCGCCGACGGAGAGGGGGAACTTCTGGAAGTAGCCGGGCTGGATGCCCTTGCCGTCGGCGGCGGTCCAGGTGACCTTGGTGACGGCCTCGTCGATCTTCTCGCCGTGCAGGGTCAACGGCTTGTCCAGCTTGGACTTGGTGACCTTCACGCTCCAGCCCGGGACGGGCTCGGGCATGACCGAGGCGAGCGGCTGGCCGGTCGGGAAGTTGACCTCGACCTTGGTGGTCGAGGCCTTGTCGCGCTCGTTGGGGACCTTGAAGTCGACGACCGCGTAGCCGCCCTTGGCCGCGGTGCCCTCGGGCTGCACGGTGACATGCGCGAAGGCGGGCGCGGACAGTGCGAGGACGGCCGTGCCCGCGACGGCGGTGGCGGCGGCGAGACGCGAGGCGATACGAGAAGCCTGCATGGCAGGAGCACTCCACTCTGAGAGTTCCGGTGTGAGTTCCGGTGACGAAGCGAGGTACGCGTGCGCGGGGTCCGTGCCGCTCGAAGCGGCCGGACAGGGGGCACGCGTGCGTGCCGCGCGACGGCGGCAGCCCTCGGTGGAGTGGCGCGCGCGTCGCGTCAGGCGGCGAGACGGAAGCCGGCGACGGGCGGGCCGCGCCGGATCACCGTGTGCTGGAGTGCGCTGGTGCGCGGGGCGGGCGGCTCGTCCCGGGCCGCACGACGGCCGAGCGGGCCGGGCCCGGAGGCGGGGAGCAGTCCGGCGCACAGAGCGCGCGTCAGCGCGAGCGCCGCGCGCAGGGATCGCACGAGGGCCCCCTCCGCGACTCCATGCGCCGACAGCTCGATCAGCCGCAGCAGCGCCAGGTCGCCGCGGCGCAGCAGCCAGCCCGCGGCGACGGCCGCGAGCGTGTGACCGAGCAGCATCGGCAGCGAGGGCAGCAGCGCGGCGAAGGAGCCGGTGGTGCCGTCCGCGTGGGGCATGCCGCCCGGCAGGGTCAGGGGCCGGCCCGAGCGGTCGATGAGGTGGGCGGCGAGCAGGACGTGGTAGGCGCGCCCGGGGGTGAGCGCGGCGGGGCTCGACCCGCACAGGAACCGCGCGGCCTGCTCGACCAGCGTGGCATCGCTCACCGAGGAGCCGCGCGCACCCGGTGCTCCCATCGCCATGCCGCCCGAGACCCTGCCGCCCGAGACCATGGCGGCCCCGTGCTGGCCCAGCCCGAACAGCATGTGCAGGGCGGTCTGGCCGAACGCGAGGAGCGCGGCGATGCCGGGCAGCGAGCGGGCCCGCCCGGCGAGCGGCACCACGAGCAGCAGACAGCCGAGGAATCCCGCGCCCAGCGTCCACAGCGGCACGCTCGCGCAGGAGGCGAGGGCGTGCCCGCACGCGGCCAGCGCGACGCAGACCGCGGCGAACACCGCGGCCCGCAGGATCCGGAGCCCGGCTCCGGGACGCGCCGTGCGCGGGTGGGGGGCAGTCATGGCGGGGCCCATCATCCCACTGGGCTTATCGGCCCCCTACGGCAGGGCCGCGGGATCGCGAACCCGCCGCCCCGCATACATCGCCCCTCATACACCGATTCCTCCCGCCGCGCATCGGCTGTATGGGCGGAGTCACGTCAACGGTGTGCTTACGGCCCCCTATGGGCGGCAATACGTATCGGTATGTCGAGCCGCGGCCAGGAGGCTGGAGCATGAGCATCTGGTGGTCACTCCATCTGCGGCGCGAGGCCGCGAGCGTGCCGCTCGCCCGGCGGCTGCTCATCGGCACCATGGAGACGGCGGGCGTCGACCCCGAGATCTCCTACGACCTCTCCGTCGCCCTGAGCGAGGCCTGCGCGAACGCCGTCGAGCACGGCGGCCGCACCCCGCAGGGCGGCTCCTCGGGGGCGTACCGGGTGACCGCGTATCTCGACGGCGAGAAGTGCCGTATCGAGGTTGCCGATTCCGGACCGGGGCTCCCGCGTCCGCAGGAGATCCGCCCCGCCCACGTGGACGCCGAGCACGGCCGGGGGCTGTGTCTGATCCGCGAACTCACCGATCATGTCCAGATCGGCGCCAAGCCGGGCCGGGGCGGCACGGTGGTCAGCTTCGACAAGATCCTCAAATGGCGGAAGGATCCGTCCCTGCTCAGCGCTTGAGCGGTTCAGCCGTCCAGCACCTTCGCCAGCAACTCCAGGGCCTCCGGATACGCCCGCTCGCGGGGTGTGCCGTAGCCGACGACCAGGCCCTGCGGGCGGCCGGGGCCGGGGGTGTGCCAGTGGTCGCCGAGGACGCCGAGGGCAAGGCCTTCCGCTTCCGCGCGGGCCAGTACCCCGGCCTCGTCGGGTACGTCGATCAGCGCGTGCAGCCCGGCCGCGATCCCGTGCACGCCGCGGCCCGCCCCCAGCCGGTCCAGCAACTGGTCCCGGCGGCGCCGGTAGCGCAGCCGGCACGCGCGCACATGCCGGTCGTAGGCATGGCTGTCGATCAGCTCGGCGAGCGCGAGCTGGCCGATGGTCTCGGTGTGGTGGTCGCTGTGCAGCTTGGCGTCGGCGACCGGGTCGACCAGCCGCTGCGGCAGCACCATCCAGCCGAGCCGCAGCGCCGGGCCGAGCGTCTTGGAGGCGGTACCCAGGTACACCACATGGCCGGGCGCCATGCCCTGCAACGCGCCCACCGGCTGGCGGTCGTAGCGGAACTCCCCGTCGTAGTCGTCCTCGACGATCAGCCCGCCACGCGTGCGTGCCCAGTCGCCGAGCGCCCGCCGTCGCTCCGGGTGCAGGGTCACCCCGGTCGGGTACTGGTGCGCCGGGGTGACCACCACGGCGGCCGCCTCGCCCAGCCGCTCGGGGCGCACCCCGCGCGCGTCGACCGGCACCGGCAGAACCGTTCCGCCGTTGCGCCGCACCACCTCCCGGTGGAACGGCAGCCCGGGGTCCTCCATGGCGACGACGGCGCCGTCGAGCACGCGGGTCAGGAGCGCGAGGCCCTGGACGTACCCGGAGGTGATGACGATCCGTTCCGGCGGCGCGAGCACCCCCCGCGCCCGGCCCAGATAGCCGGAGAGCGCCGTACGCAGCTCGATCCGGCCGCGCGGGTCGCCGTAGTCGTACGCCAGTGAGGGCGCCGTCGCGATGGCCCGGCGCAGCGCCCGCAGCCAGGCGGCCGCGGGGAACGCGCCGACGTCCGGGCTGCCGGGGCGCAGATCGAAACGCGGGGCACGCGTGCGTGCCGCCGTGCCGGGTGCCGTCGACTCCACGGCCGGCAGTTCGGCGACGCGGGTGCCCGAGCCCTGGCGTGCCGTCAGATATCCCTCGGCGACGAGCTGGTCGTAGGCGGCCTTGGCGGTGCCGCGTGAGATGCCGAGTTCGGTGGCGAGGCGCCGGGTGGCCGGCAGCCAGGTCCCCGGGGCGAGCCGCCCGTCCCGCACGGCGTCCCGCAGGGCCCGCTCCAGCCCGATCCGGCGGCCGTCCGCCGAGTCCGGCTCCAGGTGCAGATCGACACCGACACCGGACCAGAAGTCGCTCACGAGAACCTTCCCCCCAGGCACGCGAATGGCCGGGCACCTGCCCGGTACCCGGCCATTGAACTAGAGGTCAGCCCTTCAGCGAACCCATCCACGCCTCGACCTCGTCGGAGCGCCGCGGCAGCCCGGCCGAAAGGTTTCGGTTGCCGTCCTCGGTCACCAGGATGTCGTCCTCGATGCGGACGCCGATGCCCCGGTACTCCTCGGGCACGGTCAGGTCGTCGGCCTGGAAGTACAGTCCCGGCTCGACCGTCAGCACCATGCCCGGCTCCAGGACGCCCTCCACATACGTCTCGGTCCGCGCGGCGGCGCAGTCGTGGACGTCCAGGCCGAGCATGTGGCCGGTGCCGTGCAGGGTCCAGCGGCGCTGCAGACCCAGCTCCAGGACCCGCTCGACCGGGCCCTCGACCAGGCCCCACTCGACGAGCCTCTCGGCGAGCACATGCTGGGCGGCGTCGTGGAAGTCGCGGTACTTGGCGCCCGGCTGTACGGCCGCGATACCGGCCTCCTGGGCCTCGTACACCGCGTCGTAGATCTTCTTCTGGATCTCGGTGTACGTGCCGTTGATCGGCAGCGTGCGCGTGACGTCGGCGGTGTAGAGGGTGTGCGTCTCCACGCCGGCGTCGAGCAGGAGCAGGTCGCCGGAGCGGACCGGCCCGTCGTTGCGCACCCAGTGCAGGGTGCAGGCGTGCGGGCCGGCGGCGCAGATGGAACCGTAGCCGACGTCGTTGCCCTCTACCCGGGCGCGGAGGAAGAACGTGCCCTCGATGTAGCGCTCGCTCGTGGCCTCGGCCTTGTCGAGGACCTTCACGACGTCCTCGAAGCCGCGCACCGTGGAGTCGACGGCCTTCTGCAGCTCGCCGATCTCGAACGCGTCCTTGACCAGCCGGGCCTCGGAGAGGAAGACGCGCAGCTCCTCGTCGCGCTCGGCGGTGACCTTGTCGGTGAGGGCCGCCTCGATGCCGGCGTCGTGGCCGCGCACCACGCGGACCGGGCCGGTGGCCGCCGTCAGCTTCTCCGCCAGCTCGCGCACGTCGGAGGCCGGGATGCCGTACAGCGCCTCGGACTCGGTGAGGGAGTGCCGGCGGCCGACCCACAGCTCGCCCTGGCCGGAGAGCCAGAACTCGCCGTTCTCGCGGTCGGAGCGGGGCAGGAGGTAGATCGTCGCCTCGTGGCCCTCGGCGGTGGGCTCCAGGACCAGGACGCCGTCCTCCGACTGGTTGCCGGTGAGGTAGGCGTACTCGACGGAGGCGCGGAAGGCGTACTCGGTGTCGTTCGAGCGGGTCTTCAGGTTGCCCGCCGGGATCACCAGGCGCTCGCCAGGGAAGCGGGCGGAGAGCGCGGCGCGGCGGCGCGCGGTCTCGGTGGCCTGCGCGATCGGCTCCAGGTCACGCAGCTCCGTGTCGGCCCAGCCGGACTGCATGTTCTCGGCCAGCTCGTCGGAGACGCCTGGGTACAGGCCGTTCTTCCGCTGCTTTATGGGCTCCTCGGACTCGGTCTCGGGGCCCTCCGCGGTAGCGGTGTCGGGCACGACCGGGTTGAGCTCGTCGGACACGTGATCCTCCTCCATACGCCTTGTGATCTCCCCCGGGGCCCGCGACGCTCCTGCTTGTGGCCGAGCGGGGACCACCATCATCGTACGGTCGTACCAGGAGTGGGCGGGGCCGGATGCCCTGTTATGCCCGGTCATTACAGGTGGGCTCAGTCGAAGCGGGCCGCCAGCACCACCACGTCCTCCTCGCTGTCGGCGGCATCCAGGCTCTCCGGAAGAACGGTGCTCAGGATGTGGTCGGCGACGGCGCCGGGGTCGTGGCGCAGTCCGCGCGGGATGCCCGCCGCGGCCGCGTGCAGCCGGGCGAAGGCCCGGTCCATGGGGTCGCCGGTGCGGTGCAGCAGCCCGTCGGTGTAGAGCAGAACCGTCTCGCCGGGCTCGGCCTGGATCTCCACGCTGGGCGCCTCCCAGCAGGCGAGCATGCCGAGCGGGGCGGAGACGGAGGTCTCGGCGAACTCGGTGCGTCGCGCGCCGATCAGCAGCGGCGGGCTGTGCCCGGCGCCGGCCAGGGTGACCTTGCGCAGGACGGGCTCGCAGTAGGCGAACAGCGCGGTGGCCGAGCGGGCGGGCTCGGTCAGCCGCAGCAGCAGCTCCAGGTCGGACAGGACGGCGACCGGGTCCTCGCCCTCCATCACGGCGTACGCCCGCAGGGAGGCGCGCAGCCGGCCCATCGCGGCCACCGCGCTCGGCCCCGAGCCGGTGACCGAGCCGACGGACAGGCCGAGCGCGGCGTCCGGCAGCGGCAGCGCGTCGTACCAGTCGCCGCCGCCGCGCGGGCCGGTGCGGTGCCGGGCGGCGAGCTGGATCCCGGGCACCCGGGGCAGCCGTGTGGGCAGCAGTTCCTCGGTGATGGTCGCCACGCGCGCGCGGGTGCGTTCCACCTCCAGCAGCCGGGCGAGGTGCTCGGTGGCGTGCCGGACGTAGAGGCCGGCGAGATGCCGCTGGCGTTCGTGGGGCTCGGCCGGTTCGTCGTAGAGCCATACGGCGGCGCCGAGCCGGCCGGCGGTCTCGGAGGCGAGGGGCAGGGCGTAGCTGGCGGCGTAGCGGAGGCGGGCGGCCACCTCGCGGTGCCGGGGGTCGAGGCCGTCCTCGGCGAGCAGGTCCGGGTGGACGATCTCGGCGGTCGTGCCGGTGTCGTAGGGCAGCGCGCCGCGCGGGACGGTCTCGATGTGGCCGAGGTCGGCGCGGCCGAGGCCGAGGCCGAGGGTGGTGCGGGGGCCGAGTCCGTCGCCGGGTTCCAGGGTGACGAGGCCGCGGCGGGCGCCGACGAGGGCGGCTCCGGCGCGCAGCAGCTCGTGCAGGGCCGGCTCCAGGGCGTGTGTGCGGGACAGGCGCTCGGTGAGTTCGTGGAGGGTCGTGAGGTCGGAGACCCAGCCGGCCAGCCGGTCCTGGAGGAGGGCGCCGGGTGCGGGCGCGTTCGGGGCCGGGACGGTCGGGGCGTCCGGGGAGGCGGTGGCGCCGGGAGCGTGGGGGGTGGGCGCGACAGTGTGTGCGGGCGTCGGAACCGTTGGATCGATTCCGGCCACTTTCGGAGGGTGAGGGGCGTTCATGGCGTCCGGCTTCCAGACCGGTGCGTATTGCTGAAAAGCATCGCAAACCCCCATGTCATTCTGCGCCGCTGCAGTGTCTCCACATGTACACGCACTCGTGAGGGGATGTCCAGCATTGTCCTGCGGGGATTCCTGGTGTCCATGAGGTGGACGAGGGTTTCTTTCGAACCCCTTGCCTTACTACCAAGTTGGCTTAAAACTGCCTCGGGTAACGGTTCATTGCGGTCGACTGGCACTGCTGCACAGAGCGTCACCGCGGTCGTGATGGGTACGTACTCGGAGAAGGCCAGGGGTGGTTGGGGGCTACCCGGAACCTGGCGACGGACCCGGGCGTCATAGCCACCGACGGCCGAGCCCCATCCTCCCTGGCGGAGGCGGAGAGAACCACGCGCGACGGCAAAAACGCCATACTTCGCCACCCCCGCGCCGCAACCGTGTTTTTGATAGACGCACTACGGACGTGTGCGCGGCCCAATGCTCGACCCTTTGGGGTTCCCCTGGCGTGCGCAGAAGCGTGATGCGCCAGCAGGTACGCACAGTGAAGTGATCGACACATGGTGTGATGTGGACCACGGTGTTGCCAGCGGTGCAACGGAAAGGAACGAGCGCTCATGCGCGAGATCCTCGGAAGGCGACGCAGGCTCCTGTCCAGGCGGAATGACGGGAGGCCTGAGCTGATCAGCGCGGCCCTGACCTTCGCGACCGAATGGCAGTGGCCGGTACTCCCGGGCGTGGCCCCGGACCCGCAGGGCCGGGCCCGCTGCGCCTGCCCCGACCCCGAGTGCACGGTGCCCGGTGCGCACCCCTTCGACCCGGGCCTGCTCACGGCCACGACCGACGCACGCATGGTGCGCTGGTGGTGGACCAACCGGCCGAGCGCGCCGATCGTCCTGGCCACCGGAGGCACGGCGCCCTGCGCGGTCAGCCTGCCGGCGCTCGCCGCCTCGCATGCCCTCGCCCTGCTCGACCGGCGGGGCATGCGCCTCGGCCCGGTGATCGCCTCGCCGAACCGCTGGGCGCTGCTCGTCAAGCCGTACTCCATGCAGCAGCTCGGCGAACTGCTCTACGCCAAGGACTTCGTCCCCGGTTCCCTGCGCTTTCACGGGGAGGGCGGCTATCTCGCCCTGCCCCCGTCCGAGACCGGCCAGGGCGGTGTCCGCTGGGAGCGCGCCCCGCTGCCCGGCTCGGCCGCGCCCTGGGTGCCCGACGTCGAGGCGGTCGTCGACGCCGTGGTCGACGCCCTCACTCGTACGGGTGTGAGCGCACCCGAGTTCTAGGGGTCTGCGGCGCGGGTGCGTCGGGCGGGCCTCGCGGGCTCGTTATCTTCCGCACATGGTGCGAATTTCTGGGGGTCAGGGCGGTCGGTCTTCGGGGGGACAGGAGAGCCGGTCCTCCGGGCGGCACGGCCGCCGGTCACCGCGCCGCGCGGAGCGGCCGGAGACGGTGCGTGGACGGGATCCCCGAACACTGTGGCTGCTCGGGCTCCTCGGCGTCGTGGCGGCCGCGGTCGCGTTGCCGCTGGCCATGGCCTCAGCGGGACAGGTGAGCGAGGCGGCCCGGCACGCGATGGCGGGAGAACCACGCGACGCCGTGCGGACCCCGGGGCACGGGGGCGGCTCCGGGCATGGTGGGGACTCCGGGCACGACCATGCCGCGGGGTCGCGGAAGGGCGGCGCCAAGGCCGGCGCCGGGACGCGTGAGGGCGCGGCGGGAGCCGAGGACGCCGCCGGTTCCGCCGACGCGAAGATCCCCTCGCCCAGCGAGGCGACCCGGCTGCTCGGGCTCGGCCTGGACACCGCCACGCGGTGCGGCCCCCAGCTGACCTCCCCGGACGGCCTGGAGGCGCAGACCTGTGTGCTGACACAGGGCGCGGACACCTGGGCCCGTACCTACTACCGCAACACCACCGGCCGGTCGCTGGACTCCGTGCTGAGCCTGCTGGGTCCGGACGGCCGCAGTGTGCAGATGCACTGCGTCACGGGCACCGACGACGAGCCCGCCACCTGCGAGACGCCCCGTCAGCACATCAAGGGCGGACCGGACGCCTACTCGGCCGTGAACGAGTTCGCCTCGCGCGGGACCGACGGGATGCTGCTGCTGCGCTCGGGCAGTGACGCGGCGCACGGCGACGGCAACACCGGGGCCAAGGGCAGGAGTTGACACTCCGCGACGGCTGTACAGCGGACGCGGACATGGAAAGACCCGGTTGCTGGCGACGGGGGATGCACCAGCAACCGGGCTACTGGAACGGTAACAAGAGATCGGCGGTTCGCAAATTCCGTCCGGGGCATTCAGCCACCGATTTCCCTGTTACCAGGGGGAGTTGTGACAGGAGTCACCCGTTTCGGGGGCGCGCTCCCGGCTCACCGACCGTTCAGTTGTGACGCGCGCCCCACGACGGCGTCAGCTGAGCGTGACCTGTCGGTTGGTCAGTCCGCCGCGCGCCCGGCGCTCGTCCGGGGTGAGCGGCTCGGTGGTGGCGAGGGCGGCGGCCAGGCGCTCGGCGAACTCGGTGGCGGGCTTCTCCACGTCGTCCGCCGTGACCCCGCTCGGCAGGTCCCAGACCGGCACGGTGAGGCCGTGAGCACGGAAGGAGCCCACGAGCCGGGTGCCCTCGCCCAGGTTGGAGCGGCCCACCGCGTGCAGGCGCGCGAGAGCGTCCAGAAGCTGCTCCTCCGGATGCGGCATCACCCAGCGCAGGTGGTTCTTCTCCGGGGTCTCGCACCAGTACGCGGCGTCCACACCGGTCAGCTTCGCCGTCGGGATGGCGGCGGCGTTGGCCCGCTCCAGGGACGCGGTCACGTCCGGCGTGGCGTTCTCCGCGTCCGGCACCCAGAACTCGAAGCCGCTCTGCACGACCGGCTCGAACGGCGCGTCGAGGTCCAGCACCTCCTGCAGCCGCGGACCGTCGGCCGGGGCGCGGCGGCCCTGCACCGGGGTGCCGGGCTCGGCCTGGAGCGCGCGCAGGAGGGTGTCGGCGAGGTCGCGGCTGAGGTCGCCGGACGCCGTGTCGTTCTGCAGGCCGATCAGGACCGAGCCGTCGTCGCGGCGCAGCGCGGGCCAGGCCATCGGCAGCACCGTGGCGAGCGTGACCGAGGGGACGCCCTCGGGCAGGCCGTCCTTGAGGGTCAGCGCGACCGTGGCGGCCGGCACCAGCTCGCGCAGTGCCACCCAGTCGCCCTCACCGGGCAGCCCCTCGAACGGGCGGTGCACCAGCTCGGTCACCGCGTGTGCCGCGGCCCGGCCGTGGCACGCCTTGTAGCGCCGGCCGCTGCCGCAGGGGCAGGGCTCGCGGGCGCCGACCACCGGGATCTCGCCGTCGATCGGCTGGGATCGCTCGGCCTTCGTCTGGGGTCGCTTCTTGGCCATCGTGGGGTCTCCCGGTTACGGCTTTTCTGGTACGGGCGGGAGCCTAGCCGTTCAGGCCGTGACCGGCGGGAACCTGTGGACAACGCACGTCAGCGGGACGCCAGAGGTGTGAACCTGTGGACAACCCCGGGGGCGTCCGGAGATCCGTTCCCAGGCCCGCTCGGCGCCCGCTCCGGATCGGCTCCATCCCGGCTCCGGTCCTGCTCCGCGCGCTCTTCGGGCCTTCTTCCCCTCGGGCGTGTCTGTTGCCCCGGCCCTTGGCCACGTCCCCGGCGTGGCGTTCAGTCCAGGTCGTCGAAGGCGTCGGCGAAGTCCAGGCCTGCCATGTCCGCGAGCGCGGGGGCAGTGACGCGCGTAGCGAAACCGTCCCGGCGGCACCCGGCATCGGGATCGTGGACGTCCACGTGGACCACCACCCAGACCGTCACCTCGCCGCGGGCGTCGTCCCGGACCCCCCAGTCGTCGGCGAGAGCCGTGATGATGTTCAGCCCCCGCCCGCCGTGCGCGGTCACCGACGGGGTGGCCGGCGCCGGGCGGGTCGGGCCGCCGCCGTCCGTCACCTCGACGATGAGCCGGCCCCGGGTGTCGACCCGCCACGCGGCGCGCACATCACCGTCGCCGGCGAGCGCGTCGCCCAGGGGCCGCCCGTGCTTGCAGGCATTGCTCAGCAGTTCGGAAAGGATCAGTACGGCATCGTCGATGACCGAATCGGATACGCCACCGCTGCGCAACTGCGAACGCATCCGGTGCCTTGCCTTCCCCACGCCCGCAGGGCCATGGGGTACGGCCATGCTCGACGACGTGGGCACCTCCTGTGCCACCACCAACGCCACCCCCGAGACCTCCTTTGCCCCACGCCACGGTGTGGATGCCCCATTGGCCTGTACCGGAAACCGGCCAATCCTCTTCCGGTGACGCATTCGCAACGACCTTGTACGGAGCGAACGCGCCGGAGCACTCCCTGTGACGAAGGCCTTTCCTCAGGTCGCCATATGGCTGGATTTCATTGGTGTGGCCGAGACTGGAGGATTCAGCAGCCGCACAGCAGGGTCAAGGGATGCGCACGGCTCCTTACCGCCCTCTTGAGGTCACATACGCCCCAACTGTCGCAGGACTTCGCGCGGGCGGTTGGTGATGATGGCGTCGATACCCAGCTCCACACAGAGGTCGACGTCCTCGGGTTCGTTCACGGTCCAGACATGGACCTGATGACCGGCGCGTTTCAGCCGTGCCACATAGCCGGGGTGATTGCGCACGATGCGCATCGAGGGCCCCGCGATCCGCACGCCCGCGGGCAGCCGCCCGTCGCGCAGCCGTGGTGTGAGGAACTGCACCAGGTAGACCGTCGGCAGCATCGGAGAGGCGGCACGCACGCGCTGCAGCGAGCGCGCCGAGAAGCTCATGACCCGGACCGGGGACTCGGCGGCGGAGGCCGGCGCGTCCAGCCCGAACCGCTTCAGCAGGGTCAGCAGCCGCTCCTCGACCTGGCCGGCCCAGCGCGTGGGGTGCTTGGTCTCGATGGCCAGCTCCACCCGCCGTCCGGCGTCCGCGACCAGCTCCAGCAG
This sequence comes from Streptomyces alanosinicus, assembly GCF_014650595.1. GTDB lineage: Bacteria > Actinomycetota > Actinomycetes > Streptomycetales > Streptomycetaceae > Streptomyces > Streptomyces alanosinicus. The sequence goes on along the minus strand of NZ_BMVG01000006.1, from coordinate 145,374 downwards.
CCGCTCCAGGGTGAGCACCGAGGTGTCCGCCGGGTCCTCGGGCCGGTGCACCCAGTCGGGCTCCTCGTCCCGCAGACGCCAGGCGTCACGTGTCTTCCAGGAGCCGAAGTCAAGGGCGGCGAGATCGGCCAGCTCCAGTGCGGAGACGGCGCCGCGGCCGTTGGAGGTGCGGTTCACCCGGCGGTCGTGGACGCAGACCAGATGGCCGTCGGCGGTCAGTCGTACGTCACACTCAAGAGCGTCGGCGCCGTCCTCGATGGCCTTCTTGTAGGCGGCCAGAGTGTGTTCGGGCGCGTCTTCTGAGGCGCCTCGGTGGGCGACGACCTGGATGGAGCGCTGTGGTGCGTGGGTCACCGCGTCATGGTGCCATCGTCATGGGGGACGTACGGCGGCGTGGACGCGTCCGCGCGGCGAACGGCGGCACCCGCCCTTGTTGGTTTATATAACTTTTGCCTGAAAGCTCCCTTATAAAGAAAGGCCACGGACCCACAGCCACCGCTTATGGTGCTCTGACGGCCCGTGGGAAAAGCTGACCGCATACAAAAACGGGAACCAGCTGTGGATCGAGGAGAAGAGCTGTGAGCACCGAGAACGAGGGCAACGAGGTACCTCCGGCCCCGTCCGCGCCTCCCGTGCCGGTGGCCTCTCCCGCCTCCCCGCAGGGCTCCGCACCCGAGGAGAACGCGCCGACGGCTCCCCTTCCGCCGGTACCCCAGGACGCTCCGGCCGCCGCCGAGGCACAGCCCGGCCCGGCCTCCGCCCCGCACCCCGCCGGCCCGGCCCCCGAGGGCTCCTGGCCGCCTCCGGCGCCTGCCACCACGCCGTACGGCGAGGGCCCGGCCTACGGTGACGGCGGTGCGGGCGGCGGCGGTGGCTACGGCGGCCCGGGCGGCGGTGGCTATGGCGGCCCGGGCGGCGGTGGCTATGGCGGCCCGGGCGGCGGTGGCTATGGCGGCCCGGGCGGCTGGGGAGGGTCGTACCAGCAGCCCGCCCCCAGGCCGCGCGGCGGACGCGGCGGGCTCGTCGCCGCGGTCCTGGTGGCCGCGCTGGTCGCGGGCGGCCTGGGCGGCGGCCTCGGTTACACCCTGGCCAAGGACAACGACAGCAACGGCTCCACCACCGTCTCCGCCTCCGAGAGCAGCGCCACGCAGGTCAAGCGCGCACCGGGCACGATCGCCAACGTGGCCGCCAAGGCACTGCCCAGCACGGTCACGATCGAGGCGGAGAGCAGCAACGGCGAGGGCGGCACGGGCACCGGCTTCGTCTTCGACACCCAGGGCCACATCGTCACCAACAACCACGTGGTGGCCGACGCGGTCAACGGGGGCAAGCTCTCGGCCACGTTCCCCAACGGCAAGAAGTACGACGCCGAGATCGTCGGCCACGCGCAGGGCTACGACGTCGCCGTCATCAAGCTGAAGAACGCCCCGTCGGACCTCAAGCCGCTCGCCCTCGGCGACTCCGACAAGGTGGCGGTCGGCGACGAGACGATCGCCATCGGCGCCCCCTTCGGCCTGTCCAACACGGTGACGACCGGCATCATCAGCGCCAAGAACCGCCCGGTGGCCTCCAGCGACGGCAGCTCCGGCAGCAAGGCGTCGTACATGAGCGCCCTGCAGACGGACGCGTCGATCAACCCGGGCAACTCCGGCGGCCCGCTGCTGGACGCCTCCGGCGCGGTCATCGGCATCAACTCGGCGATCCAGTCGTCCACCAGCGGCGGCGGCTTCGGCGGTTCCGGCCAGTCCGGCTCGATCGGCCTGGGCTTCGCCATCCCGATCGACCAGGCCAAGTACGTCGCCCAGCAGCTGATCAAGACCGGCAAGCCGGTGTACGCCAAGATCGGCGCCTCCGTCTCGCTGCAGGACTCCACCGACGGCGCGAAGATCACCGACCAGGGCACGGCCGGCGCCGCCGCGGTCGAGTCGGGCGGCCCGGCCGACAAGGCGGGCCTCAAGCCAGGCGACGTGATCATCAAGCTGGACGACATGGTGATCGACAGCGGCCCGACCCTGATCGGCGAGATCTGGACCCACAAGCCCGGCGACAAGGTCACGATCACCTACAAGCGGGGCGGCTCGGAGCACACGGTCGAGCTGACCCTCGGCTCCCGGGCGGGCGACAGCTGACAGCGCGACGAACGGCACGCACGCGTGGGGACGCCGCCAGGAACGCCGCCAGGAACTCGTAGCCTGGTACGCCGACTTCGGCGCTGCCCCGGGCCGGCTTTCGGGCCCGGGCGGACCACACGGCCCGCCGCACGTTCGATCCCGGTACGCTGTACCCGCTCCGTCCCAGGTGGACGGGGGCTAGGTGGGTTGCCCGAGCGGCCTAAGGGAACGGTCTTGAAAACCGTCGTGGCGCGAGTCACCGTGGGTTCAAATCCCACACCCACCGCAGCAGCTCAATTCCAGTGCTGGTCAGAAGGGGTGTCTCTCGGGGAGGCACCCCTTCTGCGTTCCATCTGCCCAGGCATCCGCGCGGAGTGACCGCGCCTCACGGGAGCAGCGAAGCGTGATGGCCCTGCCCAGCATCGACCCGGCGTTGCCGAGCGATCCGTGTCCCGCGCGGGTCTGGTACACGTCGTACGGCTCCAACACGCATCTGGACCGACTCGCCGCCTACATCAAGGGCGGGCGGCCTCCCGGGGCGGCGAGGGAGTATCCGGGGTGCCGCAACCGGGCCATGCCCACGAGGTCGGTCCCGGTGGAACTGGCCGGCGCGATGTACTTCGCCACCGAGTCACGTGTCTGGGGCGGTGGCCGGGCCTTCTACGATCCGCGGGGCGGGGGGCGGGTCCTGGCGCGGGCACACCTGGTGACGGCGGAACAGTTCTCCGACATCGCGGTTCAGGAGATGTACCGGGACCCCGGTGTGCTTCTGGACCTGGGGCAAGCGCTGTCGAGCGGTCGCGCCGTCCTGGGCGAGGGCCGCTACGAAACCCTGGTGTGTGCCGGGCAGGTCGACGGCCTGCCCGTCGTGACCTTCACGGCCCCGTGGCAGATGGGCGATGTCCCGTGGGTCGCCCCGTCGCCCGCGTACGTCCGCTTCCTCTGCTCCGGTCTGCTGTCGGCCGGTGCCTGGGACACGGAGTCGGTGGCCGCGTACGTGTCCGCGTGTCCCGGCGCGGCCGGCCACTGGTCGGTGCGGGACATCATCGAGCTGCTCGGCGGGGAACCCGTGCCACCGACCTCATGACACAGGCCGGCCCGGCTCCACTCGCCCGAAGAGACCCGAAGAGACCCGAAGAGACCCGAAGAGACCCGAAGAGACCCGAAGAGACCCGAAGGGAGCCGTCAGGGCCGGTGCGCCGTCACGGCCGGTGTGCCCTCCTCACGGCCGGTGCCCCGTCATCCGTGCCGCCGAGGCGATCGTCGCCCGTGCCTCGCGTTCCGACAGGCCGGCGTCGACGGCCGCCTCGGTCAGGGCGTCCACCAGGGCGGGGCCGATGCCGTTCTCGTAGGCGCGGCAGGCCGCCCAGAACAGGCGGGTGTTGCGCTGGCCCTCGTGCGCGCAGAGGACGAACTGGACCAGGCCGCGGCCATGGTCACCGGGCGCCGCTGGGGCCGGGACCGGGTGTGCGGGCCGGGGTGGCGGCACGAGCAGGCGCAGCAGGGAGGGCGGGCAGGACGCGGGGGCCAGGTGCGCGGTGCCCGGCGTGGTCGTGTACACGCCGTGCTCGGTGCGGGAGCCCGGTCCCACGAGGTAGCCGCCGGCGCCGCGGATGTCGATCCCGGGGGCGAGCCGGCCGGCGGAGTTCGGTACGACGACGTCCGGCGGGCCGGTCAGCCACAGGTGACGCCCGCCGCTCGGGGTGCGGACGACGACCGTCTCCGGAATCGTGAACAGATGGCGCAGGGCCAGTTCACGCAGCGCGGTCGAGGAGTCGGTACCGGACTTGGTGTCCAGGTCGACGCCGATCAGGTGGTACGGCGGCAGCCCACACGCGATGCCGTAACCCGTAGCCCAGGGCGCGGCGGCGAACAGCTCGCGGATACGGAACGGGTCGGTCGAGGCGTCGTACACGCCATGGCCGAAGCGGCCGCACTCGCCGTGGCAGCGTGGTCCGGCCGGGTCGGGGTGGTCGCTGTGGGGGGAGCGCAGGGCCGGGAGCTTCGTCCGGGACAGGGGGATGACGGCCAGGCCGCGTTCGGCGGCTGACAGCGCGTGTGCGAGGGCCAGCGTCGTGGCCTGCCGGTCGGTGGTGGCCATGGCTCCATGTTCGTACGCGTGTTCGAAAAAGGGAAGAGGGGTCGGTGGCGGCGCGCCGTGCGCGAGGAAAATGGCCGGATCTACGGGAAAACGATTCATCCCTTGTGTCGCTTGAGGAATGAAAGAGACCTCTGATCCCGCCTGGGGCATCGAACGGCAAAAGGTGGCGATAAGGGTTTATCGACTTGTCATCACGCTTGCGTGCGAATCAGGCCTTCCGGTGTGGTTCGCCGGGGATTCGGTGGGCAACTCTGATCTCGCGACGTCGCCCACAACGTCAGAGCGGTCGGCCAACTGCCCTGGCACAAGCAGTAGTTCATGTACTTCCGGCCCTCGTGCCGCCAAGTTCTTGGTTCTGGAGGAACAACATGGCAAGCATCCGTACCGCCCGCGTTCTCGCCGCCGTCGCCGCCCTTCCGCTCGCAGCCGCCCTCTTCAGCGGCGTCGCGACCGCCGACAACGGTTCTCTCGCGGACAACGGATCGAGCGCCAACACCGGTGTGGCGGGCATCATCGGCAGTGGAGTCGGCCACGACAACTTCGGCAACTCGGCCACCACGCAGCAGAACGCGGTGGGCAACGGTGCCTCGAACCAGAGCAACACCGCCCAGGTCAACGACTCCGCGTTCGCGCCCATCCAGCAGGGCAACGAGAACGTGGCGGTCCACTTCGCCCAGCTGTGGTGAGCCTCGGGCGGGGTCCCTCCCGCTGAGGGGTCTCGTGGGGAGTGCTTCGGGGTCGTAACACGTCTGCGCGGCGGTACTTCGGTGCCGCCGCGCAGACGTGTGCGGTGGCCGACCTTGACACCCACCGGTATCTGACGGACAGTCAGAAACCGTTCCTGTCAGGTACGCGAGGCCGGGAGGGCCCCAGCCGTGCACCTCGCCCCCACCCGGTGGCAGCAGCGTCTGCGCGCCGAACTCCGCGCCTACCTCTACTTCTGTGAGGTGCTGCCCGCCCCCGGCGAACCCGTCGACGCCCGGGCCCTGTTGCGCCGCACCGACCCCGAGGCGCCCGAGCACCGGGGGATCTCCGTCCTCCTCGTCCCGGCCGACGCGCCGGGGTTCTCCTGGACGCCGATCGAGACGGTGGGCGGGCAGACGGCGACCGCCACCTCCTACGACGGCGTCCACGTCCCCGCCGGGAACCTGGTCGGCGCCGAGCACGACGGCTGGTCGCTGATCACCGGCCGGCTCACCCGCGAGCGGGTCGCGCTCGCCGCCCTCGGCATGCAGGCCGAGGAGTTCCCCGCTGTCGCGCTCGCCGCGGCCCGTACCCCCGATCGAGTGAATCAGCGACGCCGGATCGATGAGCCGCGGGTCCGTCTGCGAGCCGCCGAGGCGCATGCTCGACTAGTGCGAATCGCCTGCTCAGCCGGCGTCCGGTGGCCGACGTGGGGGCGGACCGGCCGGCCTCGGGCGAGGCGAGCGGCGTGAAATTCGCGGGAACGGAATCGACTGTCGCGACGTATCGCATGTGTCAGGAGATCGCCGGCGAGGCGGGACTCATCCGCTCCGGTTCCCCGGGAGCCCTCGGGGACGGCGAGCTGGAGCGGCTGAACAGAGCGGCGCAGATCAACACGTTCGGGGGCGGGGTGAGCGAGGTGCAGCAGGAGATCGCCGCGACGAAGCGGCTCGGGATGACGAGGGGGCGGCGGTGAGCACGGACGGCGGGGCGGCGGTGACCGCGAAGGGCGAAGCGGCGGTGGGCACGCACGGGGTGCAGCCGGCGGCCGGGCGGACGGCGGGCGGGGATCCCGACGCGCTCGGCGCGCGGCTCAAGGGGTACGAGGGCCGGCCGGCCGCCCTCGACGGGTCGGGCAAGGACCCGGTGAACGCCCCGATGATCCGGCACTGGTGCGAGGCCATGGGCGATGCCAACCCGGCCTACCGAGGCCCGGACGCCATCGCCCCGCCCACCATGCTCCAGGCCTGGACGATGGGCGGCCTGTCCGGACACGAAAGCCGCACGGGTGCCTACGACGACCTGCTCTCCCTCCTCGACGCCTCGGGCTGTACGTCGGTGGTGGCCACCGACTGCGAGCAGGAGTATCTACGGCCCCTGCGCCCCGGTGACCAGGTCACGTTCGACTCGGTGATCGAATCGGTCTCCGGCCGCAAGACGACGAAGCTGGGCACCGGATACTTCGTCACGACGCGCACGGACGTCCGGGTCGACGGCGACCTTGTCGGCACACACCGCTTCCGCATCCTCAAATACGCCCCGGCCCGCCGGAAACCCCCGGCCCCGCGCCCCCGACCGGTGGTCAACCGGGACAACGCCGGCTTCTGGCAGGGCGTGGCCGACCACCGGCTCCTCATCCAGCGCTGCACGGACTGCGGCACCCTGCGCCACCCCTGGCTGCCGGGCTGCAACGCTTGCGGCGGCCTGGACTGGGACACGGCCGAGGCGAGCGGCGAGGGCACGGTCTACTCGTACGTGGTGATGCACCACCCGCCGTTCCCGGCCTTCGAGCCCCCCTACGCGGTCGCTCTCGTCGAACTCGCCGAGGGCGTGCGGATGGTGAGCAATGTGGTCGGGGTGCCGTACGACAAGGTGCGCGTCGGTCTGCCGGTCCGGGTGGAGTTCCGGACCTACGAGGACCCGGAGGGTGCGCTGGTCCTGCCGGTCTTCCGGGCCGTCGAGGGCGAGGGCTGACATGGACTTCACACCCACCGACGCCCGGAGCGAGGCCCGTGACCTGGCCCCGCGGATCTTCGGCGACCCCTCGACCCATGACCGGCTGAGGGCACCGGCACCGTGCAGCGACCCGGAGCTGCTGCTCGTGGAGGAACAGGCATTTCCGGTGGGGCCGACAGATGGACGCCTATCTGGGCTGTGGGGCCGAAGTGCCCCAGGAACTGGGGGAGTTGAGCGTGCATGGGGAGTGAGGTCGAGGCGGTGATGCGCGTAGGCGCCGAGCTGCCCCCGCTGGAGATCCCGGTCACGCGCACGCTGATCGTGGCGGGCGCGATCGCGTCGCGGGACTACCAGGACGTGCACCACGACGCCGAGCTGGCCGGGCAGAAGGGCTCACCGGACGTCTTCATGAACATCCTGACGACGAACGGCCTGGTCGGCAGATACATCACGGACCACTTCGGCCCGGCGGCGATGCTCCGCAAGGTCGCCATCAGGCTGGGCGCGCCCAACTATCCGGGGGACACGATGGTGTTGACGGGCAGGATCGAGGCGGTCGACGGCGACACCGCCACCGTGCGGGTCGTCGGAGCCAACGCCCTCGGCAGACATGTGACGGGCACGGTGACGGTCGCGGTCCCGGCGCAGGTTCCCCCGGCCACCCCGGCTGCGGCCCAGGCCCAGGCCCCGGACCCGGCCCGGGACCCGGAGGGCCGCTCATGAGCGTGCGTACCCGCGACGCGCTGGGCGGGCGCGCCGCGATCGCCGGGATCGGGGCGACCGAGTTCTCCAAGGACTCCGGGCGCAGCGAGCTGCGGCTGGCCGTGGAGGCGGTGCGGGCCGCGCTGGACGACGCGGGGCTGGCGCCGGCGGACGTGGACGGGATGGTGACGTTCACGATGGACACCAACCCGGAGATCACGGTGGCCCAGGCCTGCGGGATGGGCGAGCTGTCCTTCTTCTCCCGGGTCCACTACGGCGGCGGCGCCGCCTGCGCGACCGTGCTCCAGGCGGCGCTCGCGGTGGCGACGGGCGTGGCGGAGGTGGTGGTCTGCTACCGCGCCTTCAACGAGCGGTCGGGCCGTAGGTTCGGCGCGGGCGTGCGGCACCGGGAGCCGTCGGCGGAGGGCGCGGCGCTCGGCTGGATGCTGCCGTTCGGGCTGCTCACCCCGGCCTCCTGGGTGGCGATGGCGGCCCAGCGGTATCTGCACGCGTACGGGCTGACGCCGGAGGCGTTCGGGCATGTGGCCGTGGTGGACCGCAGGTACGCGGCGACGAACCCGGCGGCGTACTTCCACGGCCGTCCGATCACGCTCGCCGAGCACGCGGCGTCCCGCTGGATCGTGGAGCCGCTGCGGCTGCTGGACTGCTGCCAGGAGACCGACGGCGCACAGGCGATCGTCGTCACCTCTCTGGAGCGGGCCCGGGACCTGCCGCATCCGCCCGCCGTGATCGCGGCGGCAGCCCAGGGCGCGGGCCGGGCACAGGAGCAGATGACCAGCTTCTACCGGGACGATCTGACCGGCCTGCCGGAGATGGGAGTGGTGGCCCGGCAGCTGTGGCGCACCTCGGGGCTCGGCCCGGCCGACATCGACGTCGGGATCCTGTACGACCACTTCACGCCGTTCGTGCTGATGCAGCTGGAGGAGTTCGGGTTCTGCGGGAAGGGGGAGGCCGCGGGCCTCGTGGCCGAGGAGCGGCTGCCGCTCAACACGCACGGGGGACAGCTCGGGGAGGCCTATCTGCACGGAATGAACGGCATGGCGGAGGCGGTGCGCCAGCTGCGGGGCACGGCGGTGAACCAGATACCGGGCGCGGCGAGCACCCTGGTGACGGCCGGCACAGGGGTGCCGACCTCGGGGCTGATCCTGACGGCGGATGCCTGAGGGCTGACGCCTGAGGGCTGACGCCTGAGGGTGGGCCGGGCAGGGGTGCCGGCAGGGGCGGCGGCCACTCCGTGTCAGGGGCGGATCGGCGGACGGGGCCAGGCCCGACCGGCTCGGTGTCAGGGGCGTACCCGCAGACGGGGTGCACCCGCTGTCCACCTTCAGGAGGTGCAGCTGGCCCCACCCCTACAACCTGAGGGGGACTCCGCTTCGGGACCTGCGGGCGATCCGCCGTAGGGGGGTGCGCTCCTAGCGTGGAGCCATGACCACACCCGTCTGCACCAGCGCCTCGGCCGCCGCCGCACCCAGGCGGCAGACCCTCCCCCACACCCGGCTCCGGACGACCGGTGAGGCTCCCGCATACCCGTCGTTCGCGTCGTATGTGCGGGCCCGCCAGCCGGTCCTGCTGCGCACCGCGCGCTCGCTGACCGCGAACCTGAGCGACGCCGAGGACCTGCTGCAGACCGCGCTCGCCAAGACCTATGTCGCCTGGGAGCGGATCGAGGACCAGCGGGCGCTCGACGGCTATGTGCGCCGGGCGCTGCTGAACACCCGTACCTCGCAGTGGCGCAAGCGCAGGGTCGACGAGTTCTCCTGCGAGGAGCTGCCCGAGCCGGAGCCGCTGCCCGGCGACGACGACCCGGCCGAGCGGCAGGCGCTGCACGACGCCATGTGGCGTGCGGTGCTGAAGCTGCCGGCGCGGCAGCGGGCGATGGTCGTCCTGCGGTACTACGAGGACCTCAGCGAGGCCCAGACCGCGGAGGTGCTCGGGGTGTCGGTGGGCACGGTGAAGTCGGCCGTGTCGCGTGCGCTGGGCAAGCTGCGTGAGGATCCTGAGCTGGGGCTGGCCCGCCAGTAGCCGGAAGTGGTGCGCCGACCCTCCCATTCCTCCCCGAGTGACGCGTCCCCTAGTGACATACCGCGCGGTATGTGAGCAGAATCAGCGGAACCTCTACCACCGCGTAGGCAACGCCGCCCCGGGAGGACTCCGTGCTGAGCACCATGCAGGACGTACCGCTGACCGTCACCCGCATCCTGACGCACGGGACGCTGGTGCACGGGCGGTCCCAGATCATCACCTGGACCGGGGAGTCCGAACCGCAGCGGCGCAGCTTCGCCGAGGCGGGAGCGCGTGCGGTGCGGCTGGCGAACGCCCTGCGGGACGAACTCGGCGTCCGGGGCGACGACCGGGTGGCGACCCTGATGTGGAACAACGCCGAGCACGTCGAGGCGTACTTCGCGATCCCGGCCATGGGCGCGGTGCTGCACACCCTCAATCTCCGGCTGCCCGCCGAGCAGCTGGTGTGGATCGTCAACCATGCGGCCGATCGAGTGATCATCGTCAACGGCTCGCTGATCCCGCTGCTCGCGCCGCTGCTGGCCAAGCTGCCGACGGTCGAGCACATCGTTGTCTCCGGCCCCGGCGACCGCTCCCCGCTCCAGGGCGCACACGCCCGGATCCATGAGTACGAGGAGCTGATCGCGGACCGGCCGACCACCTACGACTGGCCGGAGCTGGACGAACGCCAGGCCGCCGCGATGTGCTACACGTCCGGCACGACGGGCGACCCCAAGGGCGTGGTGTACAGCCACCGTTCGATCTATCTGCACTCCATGCAGGTGAACATGACCCAGTCGATGGGTCTGACCGATCAGGACACCTCGCTCGTCGTGGTGCCCCAGTTCCATGTCAACGCCTGGGGGCTGCCGCACGCCACCTTCATGAGCGGCGTGAACATGCTGATGCCGGACCGTTTCCTGCAGCCGGCGCCGCTCGCCGAGATGATCGAGCGCGAGAAGCCGACCCACGCGGCGGCCGTGCCGACGATCTGGCAGGGGCTGCTCGCCGAGCTGACCGCCCGGCCCCGGGACGTCTCCTCCCTCACCCAGGTCACCATCGGCGGCGCGGCCTGCCCGCCCTCCCTCATGACGGCCTTCGACCGGCTCGGCATGCGGGTCTGTCACGCCTGGGGCATGACGGAGACCTCCCCGCTGGGCACGGTGGCCCGCCCCCCGGCCCACGCGGCCGGCACCGAGGAGGAGTTCGCCTACCGCCTCACCCAGGGCCGTTTTCCGGCCGGTGTCGAGGCCCGCCTCACCGGCCCCGGCGGCGAACGCCTCCCCTGGGACGGCGAGTCGGCGGGTGAGCTGGAGGTGCGCGGCCCCTGGATCGCCGGCGCCTACTACAACGGCCCCGACGGCGAACCGCTGCGCCCCGCCGACAAGTTCAGTGAGGACGGCTGGCTCAAGACCGGTGACGTCGGCACCATCTCCCCCGACGGCTTCCTCACGCTCACCGACCGGGCCAAGGACGTCATCAAGTCCGGCGGCGAGTGGATCTCCTCGGTCGAGCTGGAGAACGCGCTGATGTCCCACCCGGACGTCACCGAGGCCGCGGTGGTCGCCGTACCCGACGACAAGTGGGGCGAGCGCCCGCTGGCCACGGTCGTCCTCCGGGACGGCGCCACCGCCGACTTCGAGACCCTGCGCTCCTTCCTCGCCGAGGAGGGCCGGATCGCCAAGTGGCAGCTGCCCGAGCGCTGGACGATCGTCCCGGCGGTGCCGAAGACGAGCGTGGGCAAGTTCGACAAGAAGGTGCTGCGCCGCCAGTACGCGGACGGGCAGTTGGACATCACCCGCCTCTGACCTCCGGCCAGGCGGCGTCCTCCGCCGCCCCGGTGGGCCCGGACGGCCTCAGTTGGTGCCGATCCGGGCCAGCAGGTCCACGATCCGACCCTGTACCTCGGTGCTCGTCGAGCGCTCCGCGAGGAACAGAACCGTCTCGCCCGAGGCCAGCCGGGGCAGGTCGGCCTCGTCCACGGCGGCGGTGTAGACGACCAGCGGGGTGCGGTTGAGCTGCCCGTTCGCGCGCAGCCAGTCGATGATCCCGGTGCGGCCGGCCTGCCGCCGCTGCATCTGCATCAGGTCCATCACCACGAGGTTCGGCCGGAACTGGCCCGCCAGCGTCACCGCGTCGCTGTCGCTCGCGGCCCGCGCCACCTGCATCCCGCGCCGCTCCAGCGTCGAGGTCAGCGCCAGCGCGATCTCCGCGTGCTCCTCGATGAGCAGCACCCGCGGCGGATGCTGCTCGCTGTCGCGCGGTGCCAGCGCCTTCAGCAGCACGGCGGGATCGGCGCCGTACGCCGCCTCGCGTGTCGCCTGCCCGAGCCCGGCCGTGACCAGCACCGGCACCTCGGCGGCGACGGCGGCCTGGCGCAGCGACTGCAGGGCCGTACGCGTGATCGGCCCGGTCAGCGGGTCCACGAACAGCGCGGCCGGGAACGCCGCGATCTGCGCGTCGACCTCCTCGCGGGAGTGCACGATCACCGGCCGGTAGCCGCGGTCGCTCAGCGCCTGCTGGGTCGTCGCGTCCGGCGCGGGCCACACCAGCAGCCTGCGCGGGTTGTCCAGCGGCTCCGGCGGCAGTTCGTCGTCGAGCGGCTGCGGCAGCGGCGCGTCCGCGACCTCGATGGCCCCACCGGGACCGTCCAGCGGCTCCGGCCCCTCGGCGGCGTCGGCGTCCGGCGCGCCTATGGCGTACGACCGCCCCGCGCCCTCGGTGCCCGGGGCGAGCCGGGACTGCCCGGCGAGCGAGGCCTGCGCGGGTGCGGAACCCGACTGCGCGGAACCCGACTGCGCGGAACCCGGCTGTCCGGGAACCGACTGTGCGGGAAGCGGCTGTGCGGGAGTGGCCGGTTCGACCGGGGGATGCGGCCGGCCCGCTGTCTGCTGGCCCGCCGGCTGCTCCGGCTCCGGACGCTTGGCCGGGTCCGGAGGCGTGCCCAGCTTGCGCCGACGGCCGGACCCGCCGGGCGCGTGCGGCGGCGGGGTCGCCGTCGGCTGCTGCACCTGCGCGGCCTGCCGCGAGAACGGCACGCCCTGCCCGAGCGTGCGGACGCTGATCGCCCGGCCCTGCGTCGAGTTCGGATCGACGGCGGCGCCCTCGGCGGGCAACGGCTGCGCGGCCCGCGGCGGTACGGGAGTGCCCGCGCCGGAGGTGTCGTCGGCGCCGGGCCACTGCTGCGGCACGCCGGGAGCCGAGGCCTCGGCGGGCAGCGGCCGGGTGTTGTTCGGGGTCCCGCCGGGCGGGGTCGCGGCCGGTGCCGCGGACGGCTGCTGGGCCGGGACCGCCTGCCCGGGAACGGCGGGTACGGCGGGAACGCCGGGCTGCGGCGCGGCCGCCGGTGCCGGAGCGGGCGGCTGCCCGGCCGGACCCTGCGCCTGGACGGCGTGAACCGGGGTGCCCTGACCGGGAGTCGGCGTCCCCGCCGGGTGCGGCCCGGCCTGCGCCGGAGCCGTCGGTGCCGGGGTCGGTGCCGGGACCGGCTGTGCGGCGCCCGGCGCGACCGCGGGTGCGGCACCCGGCGCGGGCGTCGGCCGAGCGGTCTGCGCCGGCTGGGCCGCGGCCCGGCGGCGCCGGCCGGTGGGCGCGCTGGTCGGATGCGGCTGCGGCGGCGTGTGGTCCGCGGCCTGGTCGAGCGGTACGGCGTCGTGCCGGCCGTCGTCACCGGGTACGGCCTCGACGGACACCGGCGGCTGAGCGGGCACCCGCACCGGTCGGGCGCCCGGCGCCGGCACCTGCGGCTGCCCCTCGACAGCACCGGGAGCCTCGCCGGCCCCCGCAGCCGTGACCACCCCGACGGCGCCCCCGACCCCGACCCCGTTCGTCGAGTCCGCGGACCGCGGTGCGCGGTCGGCCTCGGCCGGCGGCAGGGCGAAGACCGTACGCGCGCCGCTCGCCTCCTGCGCGGCGGCTCGTTCCGCCGCGGCGGCCAGCGCACGGCGGCGCCGCCCGGTCGGCTGCCCGCCCTCGGCCGGAACGACCTCGGCACCCGGAACGGCCGCGGCACCGGGCTCGCCGCCCGCCGCGGGCAGGGCCGGCGGCAGGGCGGCCTGCGGGGCGGCGGACTCGGGCCGGGCGACCCGGTCCGCGGGCACGGGCACGCCCTGCGGCGGCACGGTGGGGCCGAGCCCCGTACCGGAGGCGGCGGCCCCCGCGGCATGCTCGGCCGCGGTCACCACCGCGCCCTCGCTCACCCCTTCGCGCGCACCGTCATGCACACCTTCGCCGTCACCGGCGTCGCTCTCGGCGGGCCGGCCACGGCGTCGCCCGGTCCCGCCGGACGCGGTCTCCGCGCTCTCGGCCGGGGCCACGGCGGCCGCCTCGGCGGGCGCGCCCGCACGCCGGCGGCGCCGTCCGGTGGGTGCGGGCGCCTCCGTCTCGGTGGCCTGGCCCGCGCCCGGTACCTCGCTCTCCAGGAAGGCGTCCGTGGAGGCCCGCCGGGCCCGCCGCCGTCCGCCGCCGGCGGTCTGCTCGGCGGCCGAGGCCTCCTCCGCGCCACCTTCACCGACGTCGGCCCCCTGCCCGCCCGGTCCGGTCGCGACCGTCATTTGCCCGGTGGCCACTTGCCCGGTCGGTACTTGCCCAGTCGGTACTTGCCCGGTTGCGGCCTGTCCGGTCGAGCCCTGTGCCTGTGCGGCGGGAAGTGCCGCGGCGGACGTCTGCCCGCCGACCGTTCCGCCGACCGCCCCGGCACCCCCGCCGAGCGGTACTTCCAGCACATACGCGCTGCCGCTCATGCCCGGCACCTCGTGCGTCTGCAGGACGCCGCCGTGGGCCCGGACGATCCCGCGCACGATCGGCTCGTGCACCGAGTCACCCCCGGCGTACGGCCCACGGACCTCGATCCGTGCGACCTCGCCGCGCTGCGCGGCCGCGACCACGACGGTGTTGTCCAGGTATCCGCCCGAGGAGACGGGCGAGTTGCCGGTCGCGTCGACACCGGCCACGTCCGCCACGAGATGCGCGAGCGCGGTGGCGAGCCGCTGCGGGTCGACCTCGGCCTCGATGGGCGGCGCGTGTACGGCGAACTGCACCCGGCCAGGACCGATCAGCTCCACGGCACCGTCGACGCCGGCGGCGACGACGGCGTCCAGCATCACCTTCGTACGGGCGATGTCCTCGGCACCCGCGTCCAGCCGCTGGTACCCGAGGACGTTGTCGATGAGGGTGGTGATGCGGGCGTACCCGGCCGACAGGTGATGAAGGACCTGGTTGGCCTCGGGCCACAGCTGCCCGGCGTCGTCGGCGGCCAGGGCGGCCAGCTCGCGCCGCAGCTCGTCGAGCGGGCCGCGCAGCGACGTCGCGAGCAGGGTCAGCAACTGCTCGTGCCGGCCCGCCAGTGCCTCGTACCGGTCCTTCTCCCGCTCGGCGAGCGCCGCGTACCGCTCCTCGCCGGCCGCCAGCTCCTCCGCCTGCGTCTCGCGCAGCTCATCGACCTCGCTGATGTGCTGCTGGCGCAGCGCGGTCAGATCGGAGGCGTGCTCCTCGGAGAGCCGCTCGACCTCGTCGGAGTGTGCCTTCTCCTGTGCGGCCTTCTCCTCGGCGAGGGCCTCGTAGGGCCGCCGGTCGGTGAAGGTCATCACGGCACCGACGAGCTGGTCCCCGTCGCGCACCGGCGCGGTGGTCAGGTCGACGGACACCTTCGCGTCGCCCTTGGACCACAGCACCTGCCCGCGCACCCGGTGCTTGCGCCCGGAGCGCAGGGTGTCGGCGAGCGGGGACTCCTCGTACGGGAAGGGGGTGCCGTCGGGGCGTGAGTGCAGCACGAGGGCGTGCAGCTCCTTGCCGCCCAGCTCACCGGCCCGGTACCCCAGTATCTGCGCGGCGGCGGGGTTGAGGAGCACGATCCGCCCGTCGGTGTCGGTGCCGACGACGCCCTCCGACGCGGCCCGCAGGATCATCTCGGTCTGCCGCTGCGAGCGCGCCAGCTCCGCCTCGGTGTCCACGGTCCCGGACAGGTCCCGTACGACGATCATCAGCAGCTCGTCGCCGGTGTAGCCGTAACCGTCGTACGCCTGCTGTCCGTTCTCCAGGTTCGCGCTCGTGACCTCGACCGGGAACTCCGTCCCGTCGGTCCGCCGGGCGATCATCCGCGTCGGCTTGGTCCGCCCCCGGGGATCCATGTGATCGGGCCTGCGCATCGATCCGGGGATGAGCCGCGAGTCGAACTCGGGCAGCAGATCGAGCAGCCCGCGCCCGACGAGCGCGGTGCCCGGCGCCTCGAAGGCCTCCAGCGCGATGGTGTTCGCGTTGACGACGGTTCCGTTGGCGTTGACCAGGACCAACGCGTCCGGCAGCGCGTCGAGTATGGCTGCGAGGCGAGCAGCGCCTCGGGATGGCCTGCTGCTCACGAGACGCCTTCCTCCCTGTTACCGCACCTTGCCGACCGCTCGGGCCATCTTGCCAACCGGCCCGCGACGTGTCACGCGAGCGAGTCTAAGCGCACGGCCTGCGCTCGCGACGCCGGATGAGAGGGAGGTCCCACGACGAAGTGACATCGAACCTGTGACCACACGCCGCCGACGGCCCCTGACGCTGTCCCGGGGCAGTCCCGGCGCCGCGTTCGGCTTCGCGAGACCTTCGCCGGACCTTTACGGGACTGTTGATTTCCCCGGGAGCCGACCGGGAGCCACCCGAGAGCCACCCGCGAACGGACTCGAACGGGCTCGAACCGGCCCGGGCCGGCCCGGGCCGGCCTGCCCTAGGCAGCCGAGTCCGACTTCGGCAGCAGCGGCACCATCCGGTCCCAGCGCCCGATCTCGCACCCGTTGCTGCGGTCGTAGTCGGCGTCGACCGGGCGTCCGGCCCAGCTGCCGGTCACATGAGCGGTGGCCGGACCGCCGTAGAGCATGGTGCAGGCGGTACCGGGCGCCACCGGCGCGAAGAGGTCCCGCCCCCACCGGGTGTGCTCGTCCAGCATCCGGCAGGCATCCGCCGGGTCCTGGTGACTCCCGCCGGCCGGATGGCAGGACAGCTCGCGTGTCCCGTCCCGCTCCGGTCCGGCGTTCCGCACGACCACGGTGAGGTGATCATCCGCCCGGTCCTCGGGCCGCACGGGCGGCGGCATGACGGGCCCGACGGAAGTGGCGGCCGCGACGGGCGCGGCGACGGCGGGCACGGCGGAGAGGGCGAGGAGCCCCGAGGTGACGGCGAGAACCGACACTCGCCCGCGCCGGGGACTGTGCTGAAGACGAAAGACCATGCCCTGCCCAACGCCCCCGGCCGCCGGATGTTGCGTCCGCGCCTCGCCGGACGGAAGCCCTTTGCCCTGCGGCCCGGGTGCCTAGTACCGTGGGGGGCGATTGGTGACGAGCCGCTCGGCTGTGTCATCATCTGCACGCACCATTCGCGCGCTCGCGTGAACGGTTGTGCTGGAGGCGTCGCCTAGTCCGGTCTATGGCGCCGCACTGCTAATGCGGTTTGGGTCTTAAAGCCCATCGAGGGTTCAAATCCCTCCGCCTCCGCACTGATCCCGAAGCCCCGGTCCCCCAAGGACCGGGGCTTCGGCGTTTCCACCCCCGCGCCCGCTCGCCCCGCCCAGGGGCCCCTGTCGGCGTTTTCGCAGGTCACAAGGGGTGTGCGAATCGGATTTCACATGACGGCGGCAGTCATGTAATGTTCTTCCTGTCGCCGCGAGCGGGGCCGAAAGGACCGGGAGCGAAGACAAAACAAAAGAACAAGCACTCGTAGCTTAACGGATAGAGCATCTGACTACGGATCAGAAGGTTGCAGGTTCGAATCCTGCCGAGTGCACATAGGTCAGAGGCCCCGGAGAGATCCGGGGCCTCTGGCGTTCGCCTCTTTACCGAGCTGGATCGACTCCGTTGAGCAGGACTCACGCCCAGGCGGGGAGTCGGCGGACAAGGATCGGTCGGTCATGCAATCCAGGCAGGCTAGGGATTCTAGGTATTCCCATATCGCATGGATGTCAACATGAGCATGATGGCGTGGTGATCGAGTTCGTTCCCGATGTCCGCGACGGCGGCGGGTGGTCGAGCAGCCCGAAAGGCCGACGCCGAAGACGACGCGTAGGCAGGCCGGCCCTCACACCAGGGCCTTGGCCACCTCGTGGATGGTCGGCCTGTCTTCGGGGGCATGGCTGAGCATGGACTGGATCAGCTCGCCCAGTTCGCCTCGTGCCTTCACCGGCCGTCGCTTGCCGTCCGCCACGGCTTGTCGCTGCACGGGGCGTGGTGCGTCGTCCGGGTACTCGACGGCCCGCCAGCCCGTGGCGGAGATGAGCAGTGACGCGCCGAGTGCGTAGATGTCGGCTTCCGGTGTGGCTTCCGCTTCTCCGGTCGCGAGGACACTACGGGCGATCTCCGGCGCCTCGTAGTGGACGAGGCAGCCGCGGAACGGGAAGTCGTACCACTCGGGGACGTGGCCGCCGCGCGCCAGGGCCAGGTCGATGAGGTGGGTGCGTTCCGGCCCGATGATGAAGTGTGCGGGCTGCACGTCGCCGTGGGCCCAGCCCTGGTCGTGCAGTTCGGCCAGCGCCTGCACACAGCCGAGGGCGACGCCGGTGTGCGGTGCGATGAGTGAGTCCGGCGTACGGCAGGGCTCCCACAGTCGGTGGAGATCCGGTCCTTCGCGCCACGGCTGGAAGTTCCAGGTGCCGCCGTCCCATTCGCCGTACGCGAAGTTCTGGAAGCCGAGGCGGTGCAGCACGGCACCCTCGCGGGCGGGGGCGAGCGCCGTCCAGGGCTGGGCGGGCCAGTCGGCCGTTGCCTCGATGGGGTACCCGACCTTCACGGCGTAGCGGCCTCTGTGGCTCTCCACCTCCCAGACCATGGAGCCCCGGCGATTGAGGACCAGGCGCTGGGCCGTGGGCATGAGTGCGTCGAGCACGACGATCGGCAGTTCAGGGGGTGTCCCGGACAACGTCTGTTCTCCTTCCGGGCGACGCGGCCGACTCCGAGTCGAGGTCGTGGCCACGGTCATCAACTGCCAAAGGCTGGGCTGAAGTTGAGGTGACTGGGCCCGGCGTGGAGGGGTGCGCCGGGCCAGTTTGAAGGCGTCGGTCAGGTGGTCGGGTGGGTGGGGGCCGGAAGGCGGACCCCGGTCACTTCCTCCGCGCGCTGCCGCAGGAGCGGGGCCAGCTCGACGTACCAGCCACGGCCGACGGCCTGGAGCATTTCGGCGAGGGCGATCTGTTCGCCGATCCGGCCGGCGGGGGTGTCGAGGATGTGGGCGAACTCGGCACGGATGCGGTCCGCGACGGCGGGGACGCGGAGGCTGTTGACGTAGAGCATGGCGGGGTCGTAGCCGATGGGGACGGCGCCCCACCGCTCCCAGTCCAGGATCACGAGGGGATCGTGGGTGAGGTTGGCCCACTGGAGGTCGGCGTGACCGGTGACGCGCTCGGTGATGGCCGGCGCGGGGATGCCCAGGAACTCGGGGAAGACGCGGTCGGCCCAGGACTGGCGGATGGTCTCGCGGGGCGGTTCGGCGCCGCTGAGGGCGTCCAGGCTGTGCCGCAGGGTCGTCCACCAGGAGTCCGGCAGGCCCGGATCCCGGGTGAGGTCGGGCGTTTCCGGCGAGATGACGGGCTGGGCGATGTAGTCGATCAGCTCCGCCTCGAAGACGTACTCGCCACCGTCCCAGCGGTACACCTCGTGGAGGCGCGGGCGGGACACCTTGTCGGACACGCGTTCCTCGGCGAGCGCGATCCCCTCGTTGCGAGCGGTGGGGGTCTTGGATGCCTCGCCGCAGTGCACGCGGAGCCAGTGACCGCCCTCGGTGCGGCTGCCGATGGTGCGGCCCAGCCATCCCCACGCCGGCGCCCCTGTCGTCGTGGTGGACAGGCGGGCAGCGGCGAGGGCCAGGGCGTCCTCCATGCGTACCCGGGTGATCTCATCCTTGGGCGAGTACATCGGTGACCTTCCTGAGGTGGCCCGGATCGAGCGGGGCGGCAATGGTGGCCTTTGCGGCGGCCCGATGGGGGGCGGTGCCGGCAGACAGCAGTACCACGTCCAGGTTCGGGCAGGAGGCCGCAGCGAGGAGACAGGCTGTGGCCGGCGATGCGCCCGGGCGGATGAACTCGGCGAGTTCAGGAGTGACGAGGCTAGGCTGTGCGGGAGCTGGGCCGCGTACTGGCGCCCGGCGGCATCGCGATCGTCTCCACCAACAGCCAGGCCGACAAGCGGGAACTGGAACACCTCTGGCGCCGAGCCGCGGGCGATGTGCTGGGCATCCAGGAGGGCCCGGCCCGAGTGCAGCTGTCCGCCCGTTTCA
Source organism: Streptomyces alanosinicus (assembly GCF_014650595.1). Classification (GTDB taxonomy): domain Bacteria; phylum Actinomycetota; class Actinomycetes; order Streptomycetales; family Streptomycetaceae; genus Streptomyces; species Streptomyces alanosinicus. Next base: position 125,559 of record NZ_BMVG01000006.1, on the reverse strand, counting down.
CCCTGGAGGACGCGCCGACGATCCTCGGTACGGTCTTCGGCGAGATCCGCACGATCCCTCTCCCCGGGGTGATCGAGGTGACCGATGCTGAACCGGTTGTCGCGCATTTGGTTCGCGTTACGTGTCTGGGCGGCATGCTCGTCTGCCGGAAGCCCCGTCTGTAGGCCCTCATCCCCTTCCGGGGTGACCAGGGCGTCAGTCCCCGTTGCCCGGGACGACCGCGCCGCTCTCGTAGGCGAAGACCACCGCGTGGACCCGGTCGCGTAGGCCCAGTTTGGACAGGACGTTGCTGACGTGGGTCTTTACCGTGTGCTCGCTGACCACCAGGTCCGCGGCGATCTCGGCGTTGGACAGTCCCCGGGCCAGCAGGCGCAGGGTTTCGTGTTCCCGCGCGGTGAGTTGGCCGAGCCGGGTGGAGGGCATCCGTGTCCCGCCGAGCGATGCTCCGCGGCCGGTGAACTCGGCGATCAGCCGGCGGGTCACCGACGGCGCGAGCAGGGCCTCTCCGGCCGCGACCATCCGCACCCCGTGGACCAGGTCGTCCCGCCGTACGTCCTTGAGCAGGAACCCGCTGGCGCCCGCGTACAACGCCTCGTAGACGTAGTCGTCGACGTCGAAGGTCGTCAGCATGATCACCTTGCAGGGGCTGGTGGCGCACACCTCGCGGGCCGCTTCGATCCCGTCCAGCACCGGCATCCGGATGTCGAGCAGCAGCACGTCCGGGGCGTGCCGTGCCACCGCCTCGACCGCCTGGGCGCCGTCGGCGGCCTCGGCGACCACCTCGATGTCCGGCTGGGCGTCGAGGATCATGGCGAATCCGGCCCGTACCAGTTCCTGGTCGTCGGCGACGATCACCCGGATCGGCTGCATCCCGTGTCCTCATGTCCTTCCGGAGTCCGTCGGCAGACGGGCGGTGACCACGAACCCCCGCCCGTCTCGGCCAGGGCCCGCGGTGGCCGAGCCGCCGCAGGCGGCGGCCCGTTCCCGGATGCCGATCAGGCCGCGTCCGCCCGACCAGAGACCGCCCTGGCGGGACGACGGTACCGGTACCCCGCGGCCGTCGTCGCTGACCGTGATCTCCAGGGCGGACTCGGTGCGCTCGACGCGCACGTCGACCCGGCTCGCCGAGGCGTGCCGGACGGTGTTGGTCAGCGCCTCCTGCACGATCCGGTACGCGGCGGCGGCCACGTCCTGCGGCGGCTCGGGTGCATCGAGGCCCGAGGTGTGCAGCTCGCAGCGGATGCCGGAGGCGCGGACCCGGTCCAGCACCGCGGGCAGCGAGGCCAGGGTGGGGGCCGGGGAGCGCTCCGGGGCGCCGCCGTCCTCCTTGAGCACGCCCAGCATCCGGCGCAGTTGGGCCATGGCGTCCCGGCCGGAGTCGGCGATGGCGTCGAACGCGGCGATCGCCCGGTCGGGACGGGTGCGCACCGCGACCGGGCCGGCCTCCGCCTGTACGACCATGAGGCTGACCGCGTGCGCCAGGATGTCGTGCATCTCGCGGGCGATCCTGGCCCGTTCCTCGACGGTGGCGCGCGCGGCCCTGACGGCGGCCTCGCGCTCCAACTGGGCGGCGCGCTCGGCCTGTGCCCGGATGGACCGGCGCAGCTCCCGCACGGTGGACCCGAGGATGTAGCCGCCCGCCATCGGCAGCCAGCTGAAGATCGCCCCGTTGGGGCTGTGGGTGCTCAGGACGGTGATGACCGTGGCGGCGACCAGGGTGAACCAGCGCTGCCAGTCCGCCCCCTGCTCGGCGACGGTGTAGATCAGCACGATCGCGGCCACCGGCACCTGCGGGTACGCCGAGTGCGCCCACAGGCTGATGCCCTCGGAGCAGGGGGTCATCAACAGCAGGCAGACGAAGGGTGCCCGGCGACGCCAGGGCAGCGGGAGCGCCGTACCGAGTGCCAGTGCGTAGACCCACCAGGTGCGGATGTACTCGCTCTGCAGCACGGACAGTACGGCGACCACGGCCGCGAGCAGCGCGAGGGCGCTGTCCACGGCCACCGGGGGCGGGGCGGGCAGCCGTTGCCCCCAACTGCCGTTCCGGAAAGGCGAGTTCACGCCGGTTCGACCGTGACATCACCGGTCTGGGCCTTCGCCGTGATGGCGCGCGGGCTGTCGTCGGCCTGGTCGACGCGGACATCGACCTTGCCGGTCTGGGCGCCGGCCCGGACCGCGTACCGCGTGCCGCGCGGGACGGCGATGTCGATGTCGCCGGTCTGGGTGCCGGCCTGCACGGCGGACGGGGTGCGGCTGAACGCCGCCCGCACTTCACCGGTGTCCGTGGTCAGTTCGGCTCGTTCGGCCGTGAGACGCGTGCCGGTGATGTCCCCGGTGTCGGTCTCGGCCGTCACCGGGCCGCCCAGGGCGGTGAGCGACACATCACCGGTGTCCTCGGCGACGGAGACCGTCGTACCGGTCGGGACGTTCACGTCGTAGTCGACGCCGCAGTCGTCGCAGTCGTAGGTCAGGGTCAGCGTGCCGTCGGCGGCGGTGGTGTGGGTGGTGTGCGGTGGGCTGCTCCGGTAGTTCTGCCGCTCGGTGACGCTGACCGTCGTACTGCCGCCGGTCACCCGTACGTCCCCCGTGTCGCCCTTGATGACCAGCTTGTGCACCGGTGCGCGCACGCCGTAGCTGACCTCGCGGTGCCGGTCGGAGGCGAACCCGGAGCAGCCGGACAGCAGCACCCCCGCGGTGGTCACGGCGGTGGCGGTGCTGAGCAGACGGCCGGCCGGCCGGAAGGCCGGACGCGAGGTCGAGCGGTGGGTCAAACGGTGGATCATCCATTCCCCCTTGATGGTTCTCGCTGGTCACAGCGTCCCATCCGGCGACCGGGCCGGGATCCCCCGCAGGAGCGGTTTGCGGGAGTCCCTCGCGAGAGCGAGATGCGCGAGAGGGACGGTCCCCGCGGGATGCGCGCGCGGGCGTCAGCACTCCTCGGCGGGGTCGTTCCGGTTCAGTTTCTCCAGGTACTCGTGTGCCAGGGAGGTGGCCCGGGTGAACCAGTCGGTGATGACCGCCAGTTCCTCGGGGGAGTAGTCCGCGAACAGGTCGGCCAGCCGTTGGTAGTGGCCCACGTACACCGCCTCGACACGGGTGACGGCGGCCGGTACGGCGGCCACGCGGACCCGGCGGCGGTCCGTGGGGTCGGGGCGGCGGGTGACATAGCCGGCACGTTCGAGGCGGTTGAGGATGCCGGTCACCGCGCCGGTGGTGACATGCGCGCGGGCGGCCAGGTCGCCGGCCGTCAGCAGGTCGTCGCCGGCCTCCAGGACGAAGGCGAAACAGGTCAGGTCGGTGACGTTCAGACCCAGCAGCCGGGCCAGCTCCTGCTGTCCGATGACGTGGGCGGCGATGAGGTGATCCATCGCCGACAGTGCCTGGGCCGCAGTGGCGGGCGGTCGCGGCGTGCCGTGCATCTTTCGGTATCCCTTAGTTAGTGAGATATTCGAGTGGTTAATTTCTTAGCTCGTAAGGGAATCTCGTCCCCGGAGGCGGCGCTATGAGTCTGTACGACGAGGGTCACACGATCGCCGGCTGGACCGGCTTCGGTATCGCGGCGGTGGGCGGCGGCGTGGCGGGGTGGGGCGTGTGTACGGCCTCGCTGCCGGTGGTCGCGGGCGGACTGGCGGTCGTGGCCGTGAGTGTCGTGGCGACCTGGGCGCTGCATCTGGCCGGCTGGGGCAAGCCGCCGGGCGTGCGGCCGCGGGAGCAGTGGGGCATGCGGGTCCGGGATCCACAGGCCCGGGACGGGCATGCCGGGTGCGTCGGATGCCGGCTGGCGGGGCGGGGATCCCGGGGCGCCCTGGTCGTCGCGGCGTCGGCGCCCGCGTCGGCGTCCGGCGGATCCGCACCTCTGTCGCCCGTCGAGTGAACGCGCCGGTGGCGAACGGCGGTTGGTGACGGCGGGCGACGTGGGTGACGCGGGCGACGTGGGTGACATGGGTGACGTGGGTGACGTGGGCGACGCGGTCGACGTCGGCGGCTCGTCGGCCGCCGTGCCGTTGTCAGACCCGCGGCCTACCCTCACTCGTGATGGCACAGGGATGGAAATGCTCGGGACTGCGCTGGTCGGCCGACGGGCCCGTGCTGATGTGGGACGGCGGGCGGCGCAGTGCGCTGCCCTGGGGCAAGCGGGTCGGCTTCGCGGTGCCGGACGGGGGCGTGCGGACGTGCGTGGGGGCGCGCGGGCATGCCTGCCCCGTCCGGGCCGCCGTGCCGGGGCGGAGCACGGGCGCCCGGTGCGAGGAGTGCGCGCGGCTGGACCGGGCGCACTCGGTGGCCGCCGACACGATCGCCGACGACCCGCGGCCGTACCGGGTGTATCTGGCGTGGTTCGGGCCCGGCCTGGTCAAGGTCGGTATCACCGCGGTCGAGCGGGGCGATGCCCGGCTGCTGGAGCAGGGCGCCGTCTGTTTCAGCCGGCTCGGCACCGGCCCGCTGATGGCCGCCCGGCGCACCGAAGAGCTGCTGCGGGCCGCGCTCCAGGTGCCGGACCGGATCCCGTACGCCGAGAAGCGGGCGGTGCGCGCGGCGCTGCCGGAGAGCGCGACGGAGCGTGCGGCCGAGGTGCGGGAGCTGTATGCGCGGGCCGTGGCGCTCCCCGGGTGGCCGGAGTCCCTGCGTCCGGAGCCCTGTGAAGTGACCGATCATCTCGGGGCGTTCGGGCTGGCCGGCGCTCCCGCCGCGCTGGGGGAGGTCGTGCGGCTCGTCCAGGGCGGTGGGGTGAGCGGTGAGCTGGTCTCGGCCGCCGGGCCCGATCTCCATCTGGCGGTCGCCGGGCGCGGGGTCGTCGTACTCGACACCCGGCTGATGACCGGCTGGGAGCTGGTGCCGCAGGCCGCCTCGGGCACGCCCGGACTCACCTTCCCGGTAAGGGAGTTCACCCGAGAGCAGGAGGGCCTGTTCTGAGACGGAGGTAGAGAAAAGAACGGAGGCAGAGAACGGAGGCAAAGAATCGGATCCCTTACGGATCCCTTTCGGCAAGGGCCATGGACGCCGCCCGGCCCCGCAGCCGACCGTGGGGGACATGAGCAACCGACCGAACGCTGCTGAACGGGCCACACCCACCGCCCTCCCCGAACCCCCTTACTACGCCGCGATCTTCACCTCCCTCCGCACGGACGCCGCCTCCGACACCGGCCCCGACGACCCCGACGGATACGCGCGCACCGCCGAACGCCTCTCCCGGCTCGTCCGTGACATCCCCGGCTTCCTCGGCGAGGACTTCGCGCACACCCCCGGCGGACTCGCCGTCAGCATCGCCTACTTCAGCGACCTGGCCGGGATCGAGCGGTGGCGCGAGCACCCCGACCACCTCGCGGCCAAGCGGCGCGGGCGGGCCCGGTGGTACGAGCGGTACGCGATCCACATCGCCCGGGTCGAGCAGCACCACGAGTTCAGCCGCCCGGTCTGACCCCGGTCCGCTCCCGCTTCGCTTCCCAGGAGCCGCCTGAGAGATGCCTGTGTGTTTCTCAGGGAAATCACAGACAGGGGAAAGTCTCCTCTCAGAGGGCGGCGACAAGGTGTCCACCATGACCACGACCTCGCCCCAGGGGCGCACCGAACTGCTGAGGCCGGACGGGAGCCCCGTCCGAGTGCTTGTGGTGGACGACGAGTTGTCGATCACCGAACTGCTGAGTATGGCCCTTCGTTACGAGGGCTGGCAGATCAGGAGTGCGGGGGACGGGCACGGCGCCGTCCAGGCGGCCCGTGAGTTCCGGCCCGACGCCGTCGTGCTCGACATGATGCTGCCCGACATGGACGGGCTGGCCGTCCTCGGGCGGCTGCGCCGTGAACTGCCCGATGTGCCGGTGCTGTTCCTGACGGCCAAGGACGCCGTCGAGGACCGTATCGCCGGGCTCACCGCCGGCGGGGACGACTACGTCACCAAGCCGTTCAGCCTGGAGGAGGTCGTGGCCCGGCTGCGGGGTCTCATCCGGAGGTCCGGGGCGGCCGACCGGCGCTCCGACTCCGTGCTCGTCGTCGGGGATCTGACCCTCGACGAGGACAGCCACGAGGTCTCGCGGGCCGGGGACTCCATCCACCTCACCGCCACCGAGTTCGAGCTGCTGCGCTTCCTGATGCGCAACCCGCGGCGGGTGCTCAGCAAGGCGCAGATCCTGGACCGGGTCTGGTCGTACGACTTCGGCGGGCAGGCCAATGTCGTCGAGCTGTACATCTCGTATCTGCGGCGGAAGATCGACGCGGGCCGTGAGCCCATGATCCACACCCGGCGGGGGGCCGGCTATCTGATCAAGTCCGCCGTGTCATGAGCCGACGACGACGGCCGGGTCCGGTCAGGCGGCAGAGGCGACGAGCACAGCCGCGCACCCTGCGGACCCGGCTCGTCGTCGCATCGGTGCTGCTGATCGCCGTGGTCTGCGCGGTGATCGGCACGGTCACCACCGTGGCCCTGCGGTCGCATCTGTACGACCAGCTGAACGGGCAGCTCATCGAGGCCTCGGCGCGCGCGGCCGGCGGGATCGGGCCGGCGCCGGGCGAGTCGAAGCCCGGTGACACCGCGCCGGGCCTGCAGAGCGGCCGGCAGGGGAAGCGGAGCTTTCCCGAAAGGGAGACGAATCTCCGCGACTTCGTCGCGCGGGGTCCGCAGCCCGGCGGCACCGTCGCGGCGAAGATCGAGAACGGCGTCATCACCGACGCCGAGGTCGGCCACAAGTCCAAGGACGACAACAACGTCCCGCAGATGAACGCCAAGTCGCTGACGACGGACCAGATCAAGGCGCTCGGTTCCGTCCCCAAGGACGGCACCATCCACAGCGCCGGGATTCCCGGGCTCGGCGACTACCAGGTGCGGTACGTCGACGGCAACAACGGCACCTACTACGTCGCCCTCCCGACCGCGGAAGTCGACGACAACATCAACGCCCTGATCCTCATCGAGGTCAGCGTCACCGTGGCCGGACTGGTCGCCGCCGGTATCGCCGGTTCCGTGCTCGTCGGCGTCGCCACCCGCCCCCTGCGCAAGGTCGCCAACACCGCCACCCGGGTCTCCGAACTCCCGCTGCACACCGGCGAGGTGAACCTCAGCGAGCGGGTACCCGAGTCCGAGTGCGATCCGCACACCGAGGTCGGGCAGGTCGGCGCCGCGCTGAACCGCATGCTCAACCATGTGCACGGCGCCCTGCACGCCCGCCAGCAGAGCGAGACGCGGGTACGGCAGTTCGTCGCCGACGCCAGTCATGAGCTGAGGACGCCGCTCGCCTCCATCCGGGGGTACGCCGAGCTGACCCGGCGCGGGCGCGAGCAGGTCGGCCCCGACACCCGGCACGCCCTCGGCCGTATCGAGTCCGAGGCGGGCCGGATGACCCTCCTGGTCGAGGATCTCCTGCTGCTGGCCCGGCTGGACGCCGGCCGGCCGCTGCAGTTCGAGCAGACCGATCTCATCCCGCTGGTCGTGGACACCGTCAGCGACTCCCGCGCGGCCGGCATGGGCCACAACTGGCGGTTGGATCTGCCCGACGAGCCGGCGCTCGTGTCCGCCGACGCGGCCCGGGTCCAGCAGGTGCTGGTCAATCTGCTCGGCAACGCCCGCAAGCACACCCCGCCCGGTACGACCGTCACCGCGCGGGTGCAGCGGCGCGGGCCGTGGATGTGCGTGGACGTCGAGGACAACGGACAGGGCATCCCGCCGGAGCTGCTGCCGCATGTCTTCGAGCGGTTCGCGCGCGGGGACTCCGCGCGGTCCCGCGCGACCGGGTCGACCGGGCTCGGGCTCGCCATCGTGCAGGCGGTCGCGGCCGCGCACGGCGGCGCCGTCACCGTGGACAGCGTTCCGGGGCGCACGGTGCTCACCGTGCATCTGCCCGCGCTTGCCCCCGCCGTGCCCCGGCCCGCCGCCGAAACGGACCGGCGAGCGCACTCACAGGCACAGCACAGTGCCACCACATGGGTGCGACAGGGCGCCTGACGAAAGTCGGTCCCATGCGAACCGACTCTTCTCCCGGCACTCTGCCGGCGCGGGAGCACCTCCCGGCCGGCGACGCCGGTACGCCTGTCCTGGACGTAGTGATCCCCGTCCACAACGAGGAGAAGGACCTCCGGCCGTGTGTGCTCAGACTGCACGAGCACCTCAGGCGCACCTTCCCGTACGCCTTCCGCATCACCGTCGCGGACAACGCGTCCACGGACACCACCGAGCAGGTGGCGGCGCGGCTGGCGGCGGAGATCCCGGAGGTGACCGACTTCCGCCTGGAGCAGAAGGGCCGCGGGCGGGCCCTGCGGACCGTGTGGTCGGCGTCGAACGCGCCGATCCTCGCCTATATGGACGTCGACCTGTCCACCGACCTCAACGCCCTGCTGCCGCTGGTGGCGCCGCTGATCTCCGGCCACTCCGACCTCGCGATCGGCTCCCGGCTCGCCCGCTCCTCCCGCGTGGTGCGCGGCCCCAAGCGGGAGTTCATCAGCCGGGCCTACAACCTGATCCTGCGCGGTTCGCTCCAGGCCCGCTTCTCCGACGCGCAGTGCGGCTTCAAGGCGATCCGGCGGGATGTGGCCCAGGTGCTGCTGCCGCTGGTGGAGGACACCGGCTGGTTCTTCGACACCGAGATGCTGGTGCTCGCCGAGCGCGCGGGGCTCAGGATCCACGAGGTGCCGGTCGACTGGGTCGACGACCCGGACTCCACCGTGCACATCGTGCGGACCGCGACCGATGACCTCAAGGGCGTCTGGCGGGTCGGCAAGGCGCTGGCCACCGGTTCGCTGCCGCTGGACCGGCTCGGCCGGCCGTTCGGCGACGACCCGCGCGACCGCGAACTGACCGACGTGCCCACGGGACTTGCCCGCCAGCTCGTCGGCTTCTGCGTGGTCGGCGGCCTGTCCACCCTCTTCTACCTGGTGCTCTACAGCCTCTTCCGGCAGTTCTCCGGCTCCCAGATCGCCAACGCGCTCGCGCTGCTGGTCTCGGCGGTCGCCAACACGGCCGCCAACCGCCGGCTGACCTTCGGGGTGCGCGGCCGGGGCGGCGCCGTACGGCACCAGGCGCAGGGCCTGGTCGTCTTCGGCATCGGCCTCGCCCTGACCAGTGGCTCCCTGGCCGCCCTGAACGCGGCCGGCGACCACCCGGCGCACTCCACGGAACTGGCGGTGCTCATCGCCGCCAACCTCGCCGCGACCGTGCTGCGTTTCCTGCTGTTCCGCGCCTGGGTCTTCCCGGACCGGGACGAGGCCGGGCCGGCCGGCTCGTCGACGGTGACCGCCGGGCACACCCCGTCCTCGCCGGCCCACCGCACGACGGCCCCGTACGCGCCGCTCCCGCAGCGGCCGGCCGCGCATCCGCAGTCGTACCGGACCACCGACCAGACCACCGAGGTCCGCGCCGGTGAAGCCGCGGACGGCAGCTGGAGGGACACCACCGTGCGACTGCAGCCGGTGCGCCCTCACGACACCGACCCGGGGGATCCCCGATGACCACCCACTACGACCAGTCGGCGCAGACGGACGGCCCCGCGGCCTGGGGCCCGCCCCCGACCGCTCCCCCGACCGCTTCCCCGGACGCGCGGCCGGCTCACCGGCGCCAGGCCGGTGAGCCCCGGCAGCCGCTGGTGCGCAGACTGTGGCGCGGCCGGCCCGAGGACCCGCGCTGGGCGCGCCCGGCCTTCCTCGGCCTGCTGGCCGCCACCCTCCTGCTCTACCTGTACGACCTCAGCGCCTCCGGCTACTCCAACTCCTTCTACTCGGCGGCCGTACAGGCGGGCAGCAAGTCCTGGAAGGCGTTCTTCTTCGGTTCGCTGGACGCCGGCAACGCCATCACCGTCGACAAGCCGTCGGCCTTCCTGTGGCCGATGGAGCTGTCGGTGCGGATCTTCGGACTGAACGCCTGGGCGATCCTCACGCCCGAGGTGCTGATGGGCGTGGGCACGGTGGCGGTCGTGTACGCGGGTGTACGGCGCCGGTTCAGCCCGGTGGCCGGACTGGTGGCGGGCGCGGTCCTCGCGCTCACCCCGGTCGCCGCGCTGATGTTCCGGTTCGACAACCCGGACGCGATGCTGGCCCTGCTGATGGCGCTGGCCTGCTACTTCGTCGTACGGGCGGTGGAGGACGGCCGGACGAGGTGGCTGGTCGCTGCCGGGGCCGCGATCGGCCTCGCCTTCCTCGCCAAGACGCTCCAGGCATTCCTGATCCTGCCTCCGCTGGCGATCGTGTACGCCGTCTGCGGTCCGGTGAGGCTGCGGAAGCGGCTCGGCCAACTGGCGCTCGCCACCGCCGCGTTGGTGGCGGCCGGCGGCTGGTGGGTCGCGATCGTCGAGCTGTGGCCCGCCTCCTCCCGCCCCTACATCGGTGGTTCGCAGAACAACAGCTTCCTGGAGCTGACCTTCGGCTACAACGGCCTGGGCCGCCTCAGCGGTGACGAGACCGGCAGCGTCGGAGGCGGCGGCGGTGGCGCGGGCGGCAGTGGCCGCTGGGGCGCGACCGGCTGGGACCGGATGTTCAACGCCGAGATCGGCGGCCAGATCTCCTGGCTGCTCCCGGCCGCGCTGATCCTCCTGGCCGGCGGCCTGGTCGCCACCTGCAAGCTGAAGCGCACCTCCGTCGCCCGGGCCTCGTTCCTGGTCTGGGGCGGCTCGCTGCTGATCACCATGGTGGTCTTCAGCTATATGGCGGGCATCTTCCACCAGTACTACACGGTGGCTCTCGCGCCCTGTCTTGCGGCCGTCATCGGCATGGGCGCCGGGCTGCTGTGGGAGAAGCGGCGGGAGCTGTGGGCGTCGATCACCCTCGCCGCGTCCGTGGTCGCGGCGGCGGCCTGGGGCTACATCCTGCTCAACCGCACCTCCACCTATCTGCCCTGGCTGAAGTGGCTGGTGCTGATCGGCGGTCTGGCGGCCGCGCTGGGCCTCGTCCTCGCCGGCCGGATCTCCCGGCAACTGGCCCTCGGGGCGGCGACGGTGGGCCTGGTCGCCGCGCTCGCCGGCCCGACGGCGTACACCCTCAGCACGGTGGACTCCGCGCACACCGGTTCCATCCCGACGGCCGGTCCGGCGGGCGCGAGCACGATGGGCTTCGGCGGCGGCGGGACGGGCGGCGGCAAGGGCGGCGGCATGCGCCGCGGCTTCGGCGGCGGGTTGCCCGGCCGGCAGGGCCAGGGGCAGGGGCAGGGGCAGAACGGCAACGGCTTCCCGGGCGGCGGCGGTACCGGAGGCTTCCCGGGCGGGGGCATGGGTGCCGGCGGCCTGCTGAACGGCGCGAACGTCTCGGCCGCCGCGAAGAAGCTGCTGGCGAAGGACGCGTCCGCGTACACCTGGGTCGCCGCGTCCATCGGCTCCCAGAACGCGGCCAGTTACCAGCTCGCCACCGGTGACCCGGTGATGGCGATCGGCGGCTTCAACGGCACCGACCCGTCGCCGACCCTGGCCCGGTTCAAGAAGTACGTGGCGGACGGAAGGATCCACTACTTCATCTCGGGCGGCGGCTTCGGAGGCATGGGCGGCGGCAACAGCGGCGGCAGCAGCGGTACGGCCTCCCCGATCAGCTCGTGGGTCCAGAGCACCTTCAGGAAGGTCACGGTCGGTTCGGCCACCTTCTACGACCTCACGCAGAAGAAGGGCGGCTGAGAGCGGGAGAGCTGCCGGCGGAAAAACCAGTCGTACACCGTATAGGGGCCGCTATACGGTGTACGACATGTCTGCTTCCCAAGGTCATCCCCAGCGCTGGCTGATCCTCGGCGTGATCTGTCTGGCACAGCTCACGGTGCTGCTCGACAACACCGTCCTGAACGTCGCCATCCCCTCGCTCACCCACGAGCTGCACGCGGCCACCTCCGACATCCAATGGATGATCAACGCCTATTCCCTGGTGCAGTCCGGGCTGCTGCTCACCGCGGGCAGCGCCGCCGACCGCTACGGCCGCAAGAAGATGCTCGTCGCCGGGCTCGCCCTGTTCGGCACCGGCTCACTGGCAGCCGGACTCGCCGGCTCCACCGGCCAGTTGATCGCCGCGCGGGCCGGCATGGGCATAGGCGGCGCGCTGCTGCTCACCACCACCCTCGCCGTGGCCATGCAGATCTTCACGCCCGAGGAGCAGCCGAAGGCGATCGGGATCTGGAGCGCGGTCGCCGCGCTGGGCTTCGCGGGCGGTCCGCTCATCGGGGGGTTCGTGCTGAACCACTTCTGGTGGGGTGCGATCTTCCTGATCAACATCCCGGTCGCGGCGCTGGGCCTGGTCGCGGTCGTGGCCCTCGTACCGGAGTCCAAGAACCCGCGCGGCGATCGGCCCGACCTGCCGGGCGCGCTGCTGTCGACCATCGGCATGGCCGCGCTCGTCTTCGCGATCATCTCCGGGCCCGGACACGGCTGGACCTCGGCGCGCACGCTCGGTACGGCCGCTGTGGCGGTCGTGGTGCTCGGTGCCTTCGCCTGGTGGGAGAGCCGGGTGGCCGAGCCGATGCTCGACCTCCACTTCTTCCGGGACCAGCGGTTCACGGGGGCGATCGCCGGGGCGGTGCTCATCACCTTCGGCATGGGCGGGGCGCTGTTCCTGCTGACCCAGCATCTGCAGTTCGTGCTCGGATACGGGCCCTTGGAGGCGGGCCTGCGGACCGCTCCGCTGGCGCTGACCGTCGTGGTGCTCAACTTCTCCGGGCTGTCGGCGAAGTGGTCCGGCCGGCTGGGTACGCCGGTGTCCATCGCGCTCGGGATGGTGCTGATGTCCTGCGGACTGGTGGCCATAGCGGAGCTGGACTCCGGGGGATACGGCGGGACCCTGCTCGGTCTGCTGCTGATCGGCGCGGGGTGCGCGATCGCCAACCCGGCGATGGCGCACGCCATCATGAGCGCGATTCCTCCGGAGAAGGCGGGGGTCGGGGCCGGTATCAACGGCACCCTCGCGGAATTCGGGAACGGTCTCGGTGTCGCCGTTCTGGGGGCTGTGCTCAGCTCTTCCGTGGACTCGGGGAAGTCGTTGTCGGCCGGGCTCGGGGCCGGTCAGATGGTGGGGGCGGTCGCTGTGCTGATCGGGGGCGTTGTGGCAGCGGGGCTGCTTCGGCGGGCGGAGCGGCTGGTCGCCTGAGAGTTCGGGGCCGCGGGCAATGGTGCGACTGCGGGTCGTATGTGCTTGATCGCGCAGTTCCCCGCGCCCCTAGAGTTGGACCACTTGGCCGGGATTTCAGGAGGGTGCGCCGATGGTGAAGCAGGGTGCGCGGTCGGCGAGGGCCAGTGTCTGGCTGGAGGAGAAGGCCCGCAAGGGGGGTCGTAGCGGCAGTCAGCCCTCCGGGCTGGACCGGGCGCGGATCACCGGGGCGTCCGTGCGGCTGCTCGACGCCGAGGGGCTGGCGAAGTTCTCCATGCGGCGGCTCGCCGCGGAGCTGAACGTCACCGCGATGTCCCTGTACTGGTACGTCGACACCAAGGACGACCTGCTCGAACTCGCCCTGGACGCCGCCTTCGGCGAGCTGCGGCTGCCCGACCCGGAGGCCGCGGGCGAGGACTGGCGCGGGCAGCTGCGGGGGCTGGCCACCGGGTACCGGGCGCTGCTGGTGCGCCACGCCTGGCTGTCGCCGCTGGTGGGGCGCTATCTCAACATCGGCCCGTACGCGCTGGCCTTCTCCCGGGTGGTCCAGCGGGTGGTCCGCCGCGCAGGGCTGCCCGCGCACGGGGTGACGGGGGCGATCTCGGCCGTCTTCCAGTTCGTGTACGGCTACGGCACGATCGAGGGTCACTTCTCCGCCCGGATCGCGGACACCGGGCTGAGCGCCGACGAGTACTACCGGCAGGCCATGGCCATGGTGGCCGAGGCCCCGGGGACCGCCGAGGCCGTCGAGGAGTCCAAGGACCTCCTGGCGGCCCGCGGCGGTGACACGGTCGCCGAGATGCTGGACCGCGACTTCACCTTCGCCCTGGACCTGCTGATCGCCGGCATCGAGGCCATGGTCGAGCGAGGCTGACCCCTCCTGGCCGACCACTCCCGCCGACTACTCCTCGCCCGGCATCAGCCGTGCCGGGAATCCGCCGGTGGCTACGGGGCCCCAGCGTTGCGGTGTCACCCGGATGATGGATTTGCCCTGCTTCGACATGGCCGCCCGGGCCTCTTTTGTCTGTGCCCCTTGCGCTGCTTCGCAGGCTTCGGGGCGCTGCGCCGGACTCCGTCCGTCGGGTGCGTGGCGGTGTTTATTGGTCCGGCATCAGCCGTGCCGGGAATCCGCCGGTGGCTACGGGGCCCCAGCGTTGCGGTGTCACCCGGATGATGGATTTGCCCTGCTTCAACATGGCCGCCCGGTACTCGTCCCAGTCGGGGTGTTCGCCGGCGATGTTGCGGTAGTACTCGACCAGGGGTTCCACCGACTCCGGAGGGTCGATGACCTCGGCCGTGCCGTCGATCTGGACCCAGGGGCCGTTCCACTCGTCGCTCAGGACGATCAGGCTGACCCGGGAGTCGCGCTTGGCGTTGCGGGTCTTGGCGCGCTCGGGGTAGGTCGAGACGACGATCCGTCCCGAGTCGTCCACGCCGCAGGTCAGCGGGGAGGCCTGCGGGCCGCCGTCGGCGCGGCGGGTGATCAGCAGGGCCCGGTGCCGGGGCCGTACGAAGTCCAGCAGTTCGTCCAGCGATACACGGGTGTTGGTAGCGATGTTCGGTGCCATGGCCAGGCAGCCTAGGGCCTGTCGTCAAACTCCCGCCTGCCCGGCGGGGTCTGGCACGCACTCCCCCAGAGGGGGCACCCCCAGCCGCGTTGTCGTCGGTCGCCGACGCTCCCCCACGCTCGGCTGCTCCCCCACGCTCGACTTCGCTCGCGCGGGGGGACCCCCACCGCGGGGGCACCCCCACCGTCGACTCCCTCCTCCGCCTTGCAGCTGCACGCACCAGACCCCGCCGGGCCCGCCCTCCGGGCGGACGACGGGAGTTTGACGACAGGCCCTAGGGGCAACGGCCGCCCCCGTGGCTGACCCTGCTGTGCCTACGTCCGGGGGCCTACGCCTGGGGCAGGGAGTCGCCCTGCACCGCCTGGATGTCCAGCTCCACCTTCAGCGTCGTACCGATCGCGGCGATCCCGGCCTGCAGCACCTGGTTGTAGTTCATCGCGAAGTCCTCGCGGTGCAGTTCGGCGGTCGCGCGGAACGCGGCGCGGGTGCCGCCCCACGGGTCCGCGCCGGTGCCGAGATAGGCCAGGTCCAGGTCGACGGGGCGTACGACGCCGTGCATGGACAGCTCGCCGTGCACCGTCCAGCGGTCCGAGCCGGCCGCGGTCAGCCCCGTGGAGCGGTAGGTGATCTCCGGGTGGTTCTCCACGTCCAGGAAGTCCCCGGACTTCAGATGCGTGTCGCGCATGCCGTTGCCGGTGTCGACGGACGCCGCCCTGATCACCGCCTCCACCCGGGACTTGGTGACGTCGTCCGGCGCGATCTCGATCGTGCCGCCGAACTCCGCGAACCGGCCGTGCACGCTGGAGATCCCCAGGTGCTGGGCGACCGCGGCGACGGAGGAGTGCACCGGGTCGATGGTCCAGGGCCCGGGCGGCGGCAGTTCGCTGCCGCCCTGCCGGGCCAGGGTGACCGTGCCGACCTCGGCCCGGCCGCTCGCGGTGACGATCGAGGAGGAGGCCGCGGGGGCGTATCCCACGGCCGTCACGATCACCGTGTACGCCCCCGGCGCCAGCTCGGTGGCATCCCGCACGGCCCCCTCGGCATCCGCCTCGGCGCGCAGCACCTGCGTACCGGTCATGTCGGTCACCGTGACGACCGCGTGCGACACGGCCCACCCGTCCCGCGTACGGATCTTCGCGGTCAGTCCCATCCCGTTTCTCCCTGCAAAGCCTTACAAATCGGTCGCATGGCCAACGTGGGTCGGCTGGCCACAGTGGTCGTGGAGCGAACCGGCCCGTGGCGGGGCCCCTCCGGTCGGAGCGTGCCCCGCCACGGGCCGGGTGGAACTACTCGCCGGGGTGGGCGAGCTGGATGTCGTGGCCGTCGACTCCGGTGCCGGCCACGGTCAGGGCCGTCGCCATGGGCGGGTAGCCCGTCGCGATGACGGTGTACTCGCCGCTGTCCAGGTCGGTGAAGGCGTACGCGCCGTCCGTGCCGGTGGTGGCCGTGCCGACCACGTTGCCCGCCTGGTCGACGAGGGTCACGCGGGCGTCGGCCAGCGGTCCGTGCGGGGCCTTGACGACACCCTGGAGGCGGGCGCCGGCGTCCAGGTCGATCTCGATCCGGGTGATCCCGGTGGCGCCGACCTCGATCGGCAGCGCGCGCGGCCGGAACCCGCTCGCGTTGACGGCCATGGTGACCGTGCCGGGCACCAGGTCGGCGAAGGCGAACTCGCCCTGCTCGCCGGTGGCGGCGGTGGCCAGCAGGTCACCGCGGACATCGGTGACGATCACCATGGCGTCCTTGACCGGCAGCGCGCTGCCCGCGGCCCGGACCACACCGGTCAGCCCGCTGGTGCCGCTGAGCAGGATGTCGTACGACAGCGGCTGCTCGCCCACGATGATCGTGGAGGCCTGCGGCTGGTAGCCGTCGGCGGAGGCGATCAGGACGTACGAGCCGGTGCCCGGGGCGGCGACGGAGTAGGAGCCGTCGAACTGGGCGACCGAGCGGCCCAGCTGGCGGCCGGCCAGCGAGATCAGGGTGACCGCGGCCTGCGGGACCGGGGCGCTCTCGGCGCCGCGGACGAAGCCGTGCACCGGGGTGCCGCCGCCCGCGCCGGAGGCGGGCTCGACGAGCGTGGCGACGGCGGTCGCCGCCGGCGCCGCGGCGGCGGCCATGGCCATGGCCGGTGCCTCGGGGGAGCCGGCCGCCGAGACGACGGGCTCGGCCCAGCTGGGCACCTGCTGCTGCGCGGGCTCCTGCACGAGGTTCTCCAGGGTCTCCACGGCGGTCTCCGCGGGAGCGGCGGTGGTCTGCGCGGGGGCGGCGGCCGGGGTCTCGCCGTCGGCGGCCTGGGCGAGCGCGCCCTTCGTCTTCAGCGGGACCTCCTTGATGAACAGGGTGATCAGGAAGGCGAGGGCGGCGAGGCAGCCGGCGATGAAGAAGACATCGGCGATGCCGTGGCCGTAGGCGCTCTCCAGCAGTGTCCGCAGCGGCGCCGGCAGCTTGCTCATGTCCGGGATGCTGTCGGTGGAGCTGGAGCCCGCCAGAGCCGCCTGGTACTTCGGGCTCAGGGCGGAGATGCCGTCCTGGACGTAGTGCGTGATCCGGTGGGACATCACCGCGCCGAGCGCGGAGACGCCGACCGCACCGCCGAGGGAGCGGAAGAAGGTGACCGTGGAGCTGGCCGAGCCGAGGTCGGACGGGGCGACCTGGTTCTGCGTGGCGAGCACCAGGTTCTGCATCATCATGCCGATGCCGAGACCCAGCAGCGCCATGAAGATCGCCATCTTCCAGTACTCGGTGTCGTACCGGATGGAGCCGAGCAGGCACAGGCCGGCCGTCACCAGGACGCCACCGCTGACCAGCCATGCCTTCCAGCGGCCGGTGCGGGTGATGAACTGACCCGAGACGGTGGAGGAGACGAACAGGCCGCCGATCATCGGGATGGTCATGACGCCGGACATCGTCGGCGACTTGTCCCGGGCCAGCTGGAAGTACTGGCTGAAGAACACCGTGCCGGTGAACATCGCGATACCGACGAACAGCGAGGCCAGCGAGGCCAGCGTGATGGTGCGGTTGCGGAACAGGCGCAGCGGGATGATCGGCTCGCTGACCTTGGACTCCACGAGCACGAACAGCGCGCCGAGGACGATCGAACCGGCGACCATGGTGTACGTCTGCCAGGACAGCCAGTCGTACTTGTCACCGGCGAAGGTGACCCAGATCAGCAGCAGCGAGACCGCGGCCGAGATGAAGAACGCACCGCCCCAGTCGACCTTGACCTCCCGCTTGACCACGGGCAGGTGCAGGGTCTTCTGCAGCACGATCAGCGCGATGATCGCGAACGGCACACCGACGTAGAAGCACCAGCGCCAGCCCAGCCAGGAGGTGTCGGTGATGACACCGCCGAGCAGCGGGCCGCCGACGGTGGCGACGGCGAAGGTCGCGCCCAGGTAGCCGGAGTAACGCCCGCGCTCGCGGGGCGAGATCATCGCGGCCATGACGATCTGCGCCAGCGCGGACAGACCGCCGACGCCGATGCCCTGCACCACACGGCAGGCGATCAGCATGCCGGCGTTCTGCGACAGGCCGGCCGCCATCGAGCCGAGGACATAGATGACCAGGGCTATCTGGACGAGAGCCTTCTTGCTGTACAGGTCGGCGAGCTTGCCCCACAGGGGGGTGGCCGCGGTCATCGACAGCAGGGCGGCGGTGACGACCCAGGTGTAGGCGGACTGGCCGCCGCCGAGGTCTCCGATGATGTGCGGCAGGGCGTTGGAGACGATCGTGGACGACAGGATCGCCACGAACATGCCGAGGAGGAGGCCGGACAGGGCCTCCATGATCTGCCGGTGGGTCATCGGGCCGTGCTCGGCGGAGGAGCCTCCCCCGTGCTTGGCGTGAGCCCGCACACCGGCTGGTGTGGTCGTTGCCATGGGCTTCCTTCTCTTGTGCGTCTTATGCGCTTGCGGGTGTACGGGTGGTCTCTTCGAACACGGGGGCGGCCGCGGCGGCGTGCCGCGGCGGCGCGGACCGGCAGTCGCCGAACGAGTCGCGCAGCCGGGTCATCAGCCGGATCAGCTGGCTCACCTCGTCGTCGCTCCAGTCGGCGAGCCGCTCGGCGAGCAGATGCGTGGTGCGCCGGGACAGCTCGTCCAGCTGCGCCAGGCCCGCGGGCGTCAGGCGCAGGATGCGCGAGCGCTTGTCCGCCGGGTCCGGGTGCCGCTCGATCCAGCCGCGTGCGGCGACATGTGCGACATGCCGGCTGGTGACCGACATGTCCACGGCGAGTAGCTCCGCGAGCTTGCTCATGCGCATGTCTCCGTGGCGGCCGAGCAGTGTCAGCACGGCGGCCGAACCGGCCGGACAGTCGGGCGGCAGGATCCGTCCCATGTCCCGTTTCACGGCTCCGACGGCACTGAGCTGACGCGCCAGCTCTTCGAATTGCGCCTGCTCGGCCATCACACCTCCCGAATTCGTTGCTTGGGGCAACCATAGGCCTGTTTGGTTGCTGCAGGCAAACAAATCGGCATCCGGCGGCGCAAAAACTTGGCAAAGGCAAGTATTGCAAACGTAAACGTGCAGGTCGGTGCGGGTGAGGTGCCCCCGTCTGTCCCGGTGGCCCCCCACTTGGGCGCCCCGGCCCGACTTCGCTAAGGTCTCGGGCCATGGCTAACACCCAGGGCCCCCAGGGCAATTACGACCCCGCCGGCAGCACCCAGATGTTCCGCGCGTTCGTCGACGAGGCTCCCCAGGGGCGCCGCCAGCAGCAGCCGGCCGCCTCCTCCGGTCCCCGTATCGGCGTGATCATCGGTGTGATCGTCGCCCTCGCCGTGGTGGCGGGCGTCGCCTGGCTGGCGCTCGCGTAAGGGGTACGGCGCTCTCGGCGGCCGCTGTCCCTGCTTCCGCTACTGCCCCTGCTCCCGCCACTCCCGCTACTTCCACCGGACGGACACGTCCCGCGTCTCGATGTGCATGCCGAGCGGCACGCGCCAGGCGTCGATGCACACCGTCCAGGTGGGGCTCTTGTGCGCGCCCGGCGTGATCGGCACCGGGAGGTCGGCCGCCGAGTCGACCGTTCCCCAGTCGATGCCGAGCGCGCCGATGATGTGCGTCCCGAACGTCACCGAACCCGAACGCACCGCCGTGCCCCCGGAGTTGCGGAAGCCTACGGTCACCTTCTGGCACCAGCGCTGATCCACGGCCTTCGTGGTCGGCCTGCCCCAGACGAGAGCGGCGGGGGTGGGTGTCGTGCTGCGGCCGGGAGTCGGTGCGGGCGTGCCGGACGCGGTCGGCGTGGGTGTGGCGGGTGTCGTGGGTGTGGTGGGACCGGACGCGCCGGCGGAAGGGCTGGGCGGGCCGGACGGCGGTGTGGTCCGCTCCGGGGCGCCGGTGTCGGCACCGGCGCCGGCGGGCGGTGCGCTCGATCGCCCCGGGCCGGGCGTGTCCGCCGGGGAGCCGGCCTGCCCGGGCGAGCCGCTCGGCGCGCCCGAACCCTCCGTGCCGCCGTCCAGCGGAACCAGCGACACCGAGCCGGTCGGGGTCGCCTTCGCCGTACCGCTGCGCGCCGGGCCGCCCGCCGCGCCGACCGCGACGAAACCGCCGCCCGGGCCGTGGGCTCCGCACGCGGCGACCACCCCGCCCAGAACGACGACGGCCGCCGACGCTGCCGTGACGGCGCCTCGGCGGCCACGTGTCCATGTCGCACGTGTCGCATCTATCGCGTCTGTCGTGTCTGTCGTGTCTGGCGTTCGCGCGGTGTCGTCCGACCCTGTCGCTCGCAGCATCGGGCCAGTGTCACTGACGAACCGTCAGAATTGAACCCTCGGAACCGAGCCCTCGAAGCTCAACCCTCGAAGCTCAACCCTCGGAACGGACCCTCAGTCCGAGATCAGGCCTTCGCGGAGCTGGGCCAGGGTTCGGGTGAGCAGGCGGGAGACGTGCATCTGGGAGATGCCGACCTCTTCGCCGATCTGCGACTGCGTCATGTTCGCGAAGAAACGGAGCATGATGATCCGGCGTTCGCGGGGCGGCAGTTTGGCCAGCAGGGGCTTGAGGGACTCGCGGTACTCGACGCCCTCCAGGGCCGTGTCCTCATAGCCGAGCCGGTCGGCCAGGGAACCCTCGCCGCCGTCGTCCTCCGGGGCCGGGGAGTCCAGCGAGGAGGCGGTGTAGGCGTTGCCGACCGCGAGGCCGTCGACCACGTCCTCCTCGGAGACGCCGAGCACCGCGGCCAGCTCCGTCACCGTCGGGGAGCGGTCCAGCTTCTGGGACAGCTCGTCGCTGGCCTTGGTCAGCGCCAGGCGCAGCTCCTGCAGCCGGCGCGGCACCCGGACCGACCACGAGGTGTCCCGGAAGAAGCGCTTGATCTCGCCGACCACCGTCGGCATCGCGAACGTCGGGAACTCCACGCCCCGTTCGCAGTCGAAGCGGTCGATCGCCTTGATCAGGCCGATGGTGCCGACCTGGACGATGTCCTCCATCGGTTCGTTGCGGGAGCGGAAGCGCGCGGCCGCGTAGCGGACCAGCGGCAGGTTCAGCTCGATCAGGGTGTCCCGGACATAGGCCCGCTCCGGGCTGTCCTCGCCGAGGGCGGCGAGCCGCAGGAAGAGGGAGCGGGACAGGGTCCGGGTGTCGATGTCCCCCGAGGCCGGCAGGGCCGGCAGGTCGGCGGCCGCCGGGGCGGGCGGGGCCGGCACGGCGTCGAGGGCCGTGACGCCCTCGATGCCGTCGAGGACGTCGAGCGCGTCGAGCTCCTTGGGCGCTGCCTCGCTCTTCGCGGGCGTCAGCACCTTCGAGCTGCCCTGGTCTGCGGACATGCCACCCCCTTTGGGTCGCGGGACGGTCGGGGCGGCGCCGCCATTCCGGCAACGCAGCCTTCACCTGAATACCGGAGCGGAAGGCCCGGCAAACGCGTCTCCCGCAGAATGTCACATGTCGGCAACGCGCTGTAGTGACATGTCGACATGCGAGATGCGAATCGGCCCTGGAAAGACGGGGTCTGACGCTATTTCGGGTCCGAACTGTCGGCATCTGTGCTGGTGAGCGATTCGCCCACGGCAGTGATGCATCGATCGGGTATGCGATGCAGGGTGTGTTCCCGTGTGTGCTTCCGTGCGCCCGTCATGCTTCGGATGAGCGCCCGCTGTGCTCCGTGTCGAGTGGCGCTATGCGTCGATTCGATTCGCCGAGCGGAGCCTCTGGAAGCTGCGCGCGAGGAGCCGGGAGACATGCATCTGGGAGACCCCGAGTTCCGCGCTGATCTGTGACTGGGTGAGATTGCTGTAGTAGCGCAGGAGAAGGATTCTCTGTTCGCGTTCGGGGAGTTGGACGAGCAGATGCCGGATCAGGTCGCGGTGTTCCACGCCGTCCAGGGCCGGGTCCTCGTAGCCGATGCGGTCCAGCAGGCCGGGCAGCCCGTCGCCCTCCTGCGCGGCCTCCAGTGAGGTGGCGTGGTACGACCGTCCCGCCTCGATGCAGCTGAGCACCTCCTCCTCGCTGATCCGCAGCCGCTCGGCGATCTCGGCGGTGGACGGGGAGCGGCCGAAGAGCGTGGTCAGGTCCTCGGTCGCGCTGTTGACCTGCACCCACAGCTCATGCAGCCGGCGCGGTACGTGGACCGTGCGGACGTTGTCCCGGAAGTACCGTTTGATCTCGCCGACCACGGTGGGCATCGCGAAGGTCGGGAACTGCACGCCCCGGTCCGGATCGAAGCGGTCGATGGCGTTGATCAGGCCGATGGTGCCGACCTGGACCACGTCCTCCATCGGCTCGTTGCGGGAGCGGAAGCGGGCGGCCGCGTAGCGCACGAGCGGCAGGTTCGCCTCGATCAGCGCCCCCCGTACCCGGTTGTGCTCGGGCGTGCCCGGGGTCAGCTCCTTCAGCTCGGCGAAGAGCACCTGGGTGAGGGCTCGGGTGTCGGCGCCGCGCCGCTTCTCGGGGGGCGCCGGAGCGGGGGCGGGCGCGGGCGCCTCTTCCTGGGGCGGCGCAGTACTGGCCGACACGGTCAACGCCACCTCTTCATCGGTCAACTATCCGTCAAAAGTGGTCATAGCATCACAAGAGATGTGCACTGTGCGCAAGCACCGCATAACGCCGTGTTGTTGTCCAACTCTGACAAGTTGGGGCGTAAGACGCACGAAAGCCCCCCGCCGATCCGGCGGAGGGCTGTGTCCCGCGAAGGGGTCCCGAGGGGCTCAGAACTCGTAGTCGGCGATCACCCACGTGGCGAACTCGCGCCACAGCGCGACGCCGGCCTGATGGGCGGAGTGCTCCAGATAGCGCTTGAGGGCGTCGGTGTCCTCGACCGCCGAGTTGATCGCGAAGTCGTAGGCGATCGGCCGGTCGCTGATGTTCCAGGCGCACTCCCAGAACCGTAGCTCCTCGACCTGGCCGCCGAGGGCCTCGAAGGCCGCCACGCCGGCCACGACCCGCGGATCGTCGCGCTCGACGCCTTCGTTGAGCTTGAAGAGGACCAGATGGCGGATCATGGGATGTACCTCAGCTCTTTCCACCGTTGGCGACCCAGGTCATGAAGTCGCCGACGGCCTTGGCGGCGTCCGATATGCCCTCGAAGACTATCTGGACGTAGTGGGCCGCCTTGGGCGGGTCCGTGATGATCACGTACAGACAGAAGACCACGAGCACGTATATGGCGATCTTCTTGGCGTTCACCGCCACCGCGGCCTCCCCTGCGCTGCCTGTCCTGTCTGCCCCTGCTGCCGGCGGCGAGTGTAACCTTCACGCCCCTTTTGAGGACCAACGGCCCGCCGTCCCGGGTCTTTTGCGGGGCCCGCACAGCCGCCGCGCGGCGCACCATGGAAGAGCCCCCGGAGGGTCTGGCAGGAATCCGCGGGGCGGGGACAGGGCCCCGACTGCGGGGTGCGGGCCGCGGCATCCCCCCGACGGCGGCGCGCACTTGAGGGGCCGGTCCCCTGCGTCCCTTCCTCAGGACGTACGAAGGGCCCCGTCTGTCGACGGGGCCCTTCTTCGAGCGGTAGCGGAGGGATTTGAACCCTCGGTGACTTGCGCCACACTCGCTTTCGAGGCGAGCTCCTTCGGCCGCTCGGACACGCTACCGAGGGAGACCTTACAGCAAGGTGGGGCATGGTTTGAAATCGGAATTCGGGGACGTAGTCAGCGGTCCCGGAAGAAGTCGGTGAGGAGCCGGGCGCAGTCCGCCGCGAGCACGCCCTCGACGACTTCCGGGCGGTGATTGAGCCGGCGGTCGCGGATCACGTCCCACAGCGAGCCCGCCGCGCCCGCCTTCTCGTCCCGGGCGCCGTACACGACCCGGTCGATCCGGGACTGCACGATCGCGCCCGCGCACATCGTGCACGGCTCCAGGGTGACGACGAGCGTGCAGCCGTTCAGCCGCCACTCCCCGAGCCGGGCCGCGGCCCGCCGGATCGCGAGGATCTCCGCGTGGGCCGTGGGGTCACCGGTGGCCTCGCGTTCGTTGTGGCCGGTGGCGAGGACCGTCGTACCGTCCGGGGACAGCACGACGGCGCCGACGGGGACGTCCCCGCCCCGGACGGCCCGTCGGGCCTCGTCCAGGGCGAGCCGCATCGCCGCCTGCCAGCGGTCACGTACAGGGTCCACCGGGACCTGCGGGACCTGCGGGACCATCGGGACCGGCGGACCCTGTGAGACCTGAGGGGCCTGTGGAGCCTGTGGAGCCTGAGGGTTCTTCGGATCCTGTGGGTCCTGTGGGTCCTGTGGGTCCTGTGGGTTCTTCGGGTCCTGTGGTGCGGTCAGCGGACGGACTCCAGCACGTCGGTGCAGCCCAGGGCGTCGGCGATGGTGCCCAGCGCGTCCCCGTCCAGGGCCAGCAGCTCCTTGCCGTTGACACCCAGGTCGGAAAGGATCTCGCTGTCGCCCACCGGGCTGTGCGCGACGGCATCGCCGGCATCGCCCTCCTCCCCGTCGTCCTCGTCGGACTCAGACTCGCCGTCCTCCGTGCCGTCGAGGTCCAGGGAGTCCAGGTCGGCGACATCGTCGGCGCCCGGATCCCGGCCGAGCAGCTCGTCGGTGAGCAGCAGCTCGCCGTACGCGCTGCGCTGGGCCGCGGCCGCGTCCGAGACGTAGATGCGAGGGTCGTCCTCGCCGTCCACGCGGACGACGCCGAACCAGGCGTCCTCCTGCTCGATCAGGACGAGCACCGTGTCGTCGTCGGGAGAGGCTTCCCGGGCCAGGTCGGCCAGATCCGACAAGGTCTCCACATCGTCGAGCTCTGTGTCGCTCGCTTCCCACCCGTCTTCGGTGCGCGCGAGCAGTGCGGCGAAGTACACCGTGACTCTCCCACTGGTCATAGGCGTGCCGGTTGGGGGTCCCCCCGGCGGAGGTACGTGGGCGGAGAGAGCCTGGGCTCCGAGCCCCACCCACTCGGAATCGTGGCAGAAACAAGGCTTTCAGGGGACGTCTTCGGCCCCCTGTGTCTGCTGTTTCGATCGTGGATCCGTCATCTACGCAACCGACCACTCGTTACCGCCACCTGCGGATCGTACGCGGCTTTTGCAGGCACTCACGCACGCCCACCTCGCAAACGCCGCCGCGGGCGTGGATCTTCCTCGCCCGAACTCCCTTACCGGGACCTGCCCAAGAGGTTCCCCCTTCCGGCGGCCTACCAGCGGAACGTCCGCATGCGCATCGCGTGGCGCAGCCGGGCGGCCTTGGCGCGTCGCGGCTGGACCCGGGCACGCAGCTCACGGGCCTCCGCGAGGTCACGCAGGAACCGGGCGCGGCGGCGCCGTCGCTCGGCCTCCGTCTCGGGTGCGTCGGCGCCGCGTATCGCGGGCTCACCGGTGTCGCGGGAGTCCCTGGCGTCTCCGGGCGCGTTGTCAGGCAGATCGGGCACGTCACACCACCCCAGTCCGTCCCTCCCACTTTCCCTCGTTCGGGCGGTTTGACGCCAGCACCAGGGGGTGCTGAGCGCGGGTACGGTTATGGGCATGCGTCTCCACGTCGTCGACCACCCCCTGGTCGCCCACAAGCTCACCACGCTGCGCGACCAGCGCACCGACTCCCCGACCTTCCGTCGGCTGGCCGACGAGCTGGTCACCCTGCTGGCCTACGAGGCCACGCGGGACGTGCGCACCGAGGCCGTCGACATCCAGACCCCGGTCTCCCCGACGACGGGCGTCAAGCTCGCCCGTCCGCGCCCGCTGGTCGTGCCGATCCTGCGGGCCGGTCTCGGCATGCTGGACGGCATGGTCCGGCTGCTGCCGACCGCCGAGGTCGGCTTCCTCGGCATGATCCGCAACGAGGAGACGCTGCAGGCCTCCACGTACGCCTCGCGCATGCCGGAGGACCTCTCGGGCCGTCAGGTCTATGTGCTGGACCCGATGCTGGCCACGGGCGGCACGCTGGTCGTGGCGATCCAGGAGCTGATCAAGCGCGGCGCGGACGATGTGACCGCGGTGGTGCTGCTGGCCGCTCCCGAGGGCGTCGCGCTGATGGAGCGGGAGCTGGCGGGGACGCCGGTCACCGTGGTCACCGCCGCGGTGGACGACCACCTCAACGAGCACGGGTACATCGTGCCGGGCCTGGGAGACGCGGGAGACCGCCTCTACGGCGCCGCCGAATAGGCCGCCGCCGAGTAGGCCGCCGCCGAACAGGCAGGTCAGAGCTTCGTGCCCCCGGGTTCGCTCAGCAGTCCTTCTTCGTGGACGCCGACGGCCTGGGGGCGGTCAGGGCCGTCAGGGCCTGGTTCGCGGCCATCGGCTTGGTCAGGCCCTTGAAGCCGTCGCCGAGGACGAGGTCGAGGTCGTTGGCCTTGCGGCCGGCGGCGGCGCGCTGTTGGGCGCCGGCCAGCTGGGTGCCGAGGACCGCCAGTGAGGTGTTCTGCTCGGTGACCGGACCGACGAGCACCCCGACGCTCTTCACCTTCTTGTCGAACTCTTTGCCCGCGTTGCCCACGTCGCCGATCTTGAAGCCGCGTTTCTTCAGCTCGTCCGCGGTGTCCTTGGCGAGCCCGGTGCGCGCGGTGGCGTTGTAGACGTTCACCGTGATCTCGCCGGGCTTGGGCAGGGCCGTGACCTGGGCGGCCGTCTGGGCCTTGGCCCGGCAGTCCGCCTTGGTGCCGGACGCCGTCGTCTTCTCGGTGTGACCGGTGAAGACGCCGATGAGCTGCAGGGTGCCCCAGCCGATGAGGCCGAGCGCGGCGGCGGACGCCACCACGGCGGCCACGAGCCTGCCGTGTCGGCGCGGCGGACGCATCCGAGGGTATTTGTCCCCCGTGATCCGGTACTGGCCGCCCATGCCTGGGGGAGTCAGCATGCTCATGGGCGCAGCGTAGTGCGCCCGAGCGACGATGCCTATTAGATGATCAGTCGATGCCGCTCAGCGGAACCCGAAAGGGTCAAGGGCCAACGGCCGTGCCGGGCCCGGTCAGTCGAGTTCGAGCACGCGTGCGTGCAGCACCTGGCGCTGCTGAAGGGCGGCGCGGACCGCGCGGTGCAGCCCGTCCTCCAGATAGAGGTCACCCTGCCACTTCACGACGTGTGCGAAGAGGTCGCCGTAGAACGTCGAGTCCTCCGCCAGCAGGGTCTCCAGATCAAGCTGCTGCTTGGTGGTCACGAGCTGATCGAGGCGGACCGGGCGCGGTGCGACGTCCGCCCACTGCCGGGTGCTTTCCCGGCCGTGGTCGGGGTACGGCCGGCCGTTTCCGATGCGCTTGAAGATCACACGGAAAGCCTACCGGTCAAGACGTTCCGGGCGCAGCCATGGCGGCGGAGTCCGACGCTCGAAAAGGTGCCACAAAAGGGCCTATACAAGCTGTTAACGGGAACCGGTGGCCGAGATGAGTGACAGCGGGACCGGGCCGCCCGCCACACCCGAGAGCGCCGCCGTGCTCCCCACCGAGGCGCGGCGGCCGGGGCCACGGCGCCCCGGTGCGGCGGACTTCTGAGGGGAGCCGGAATTCGACACGGCGGATTTCCTCCGTACGGCCGAGGGTTCCTCGGCGAGGAGCATCCGCACGTCGTCGGCCGCGCGGTGAGCGCCCGGCGCGCTACGCCCGGCGCGCTACGGCCGTTGTGCTACGCCCGGCGCGCTACGCCCGTTGTGCACAGGCTGTGGAAGCGGTGGGGCCGGCGGAGGCGGTCGGGGGCCTCCGCCGGGTCGGGGGCAGCGGTGGTGGGGCCAGCGGTGGCTGGGGTCAGCGGTTGGGGTCGCCGGGGGTCGGCTGGGGCTGGTCCTTCGGTTCCGGCCGGGGGGCGGTCGTGCGTCGGGCCTCCGCGCGCAGCAGGGCGCGCAGGACGGCGTAGGGATCTGTGGGCATGGCTGTGCTCCTTGCGTCTGACTGACCTTGCGTGGGGGCGCGGGTCTGTCAGCAGCGCAGGACCACCGTGCACAGCAGGTGCGGGGCGTACGGCACCGGCGGTGTGCCGGGGCGGGCGCGGGGCGCAGGCCGGGCGGGCGCCGGGTCGGGCAGGGGTGCGGGGCGCTCGGCCACGTCGGCCCGGTGGACGACGAGGGCGGGCGGCCGCAGGATCGAGTCGAGGTCGTCGTGCTCGAAGGTCTCGGCCGACAGGCCCAGCACGGGGGCCGCTTGGGCCTGCGCATGGACACAGGGCACCCACAGGGCGAGGAGCAGCACGAACACCCGCAGCCAGGTACGGCTGCGGGTCAGGCCCGCGATCCCGCTCACGGCAGGTCTCTGCCCGCGAGGAGCGTCCGGTGCAGCATGCCGGGCCCGAGAATCGCTCGCGCGGCGTACTCGCGGGGCCCGAGGTTGACGGCGGCGTTCACAGCGTCTGGGGCACTTCCTTGGCCCGGCTGCGGATGCTGAACGCGGTGACGATCTCGGTGACGCCCACGACGACCAGCCAGATGCCGGCGACGAGGGTCAGCACGCCGACCGACCGGAACGGCGAGTCGATGAGCACGATGCCGGCGATGAACGTGATGATCCCGAGGAAGATCTGCCAGCCGCGGCCGGGCGTCCGGGGGTCGTGCAGCGCGGCCAGGGTCTGGGTGATCCCGCGGATCAGCCAGCCGATGCCGATCCACAGCGCGAGCAGCAGGATCGACTGCATGGGCCCGCGGAAGCAGAACAGGCCGAGCACGATCGACAGGGCGCCGCTGATGAAGGCCAGCACGCGCAGCGAGGTCGCCATGTGCGTACCGAAGGCGGAGGCCAGCTGGAAAATGCCGCTGATGACGAGGTAGAGCCCGAAGAGGACACCGGCGGCGAGCAGCGAGGCGCCGGGCCAGACGAGCACCAGGACGCCGAGGATCAGCGAGGCGATCCCGGTGACCAGGACCACCTGCCAGGCGGCCCTGGACAGGGCGTGCAGAGGGCCCTCGAAGGGCGGCTCGGGCTCCGGCCGCTCGCCGGGCGGCCGGCTCGCGTGGACGTTTCGGTCGTCGTATTCGCGGCCCCGGTTCGGACCGCTGTTCGGTACCTCGGTCATGGTCCATGCTGTGACCGAGGGTGGCGGCCGTGCCATCCGAGTGGGCCGGCCGGGTGACGTGGCCCTACGTGTGGGATGCCTTGCTTCCGGTTCTACGTGCGGGGTGCCTTGCTTCCGGCCCTGCACGTGGGATCCCTTGCCTCCGGCCTTACGCGCGGGAAGCCCCGCTTGCCGGCGGTCCCGCGGTCCCGCGGTCCCGCGGCCCGGCGTGCCGTCGGCCTTCCTCGCCGGAGGTGTTCGCCTTCACTTGCCGGCGGCCTTCGCCTTCGCCGCCGCCTTCATCTCCTGCTTGTGGGCGCGGACCTTGGCCAGTGACTCCGGCCCGGTGATGTCGGCGACGGAGCGGAAGGACCGCGCCTCGCCGTACGCGCCCGCCGCCTCCCGCCAGCCCGCGGGCGCCACCCCGAGCTGCTTGCCGAGCAGCGCGAGGAAGATCTGCGCCTTCTGCTTGCCGAACCCGGGCAGCTCCTCCAGCCGCTTCAGCAGCTCGGCGCCGCTGCCCACGCCCCGCCAGACCGCCTCCGCGTCCCCGTCGTGCTGCTCGACGAGGTACTGGCACAGCTGCTGGATGCGCTTGGCCATCGAGCCCGGGTAGCGGTGCACGGCCGGCTTCTCGGAGAGCAGCGCGGCGAAGGCCTCCGGGTCCATC
Source organism: Streptomyces alanosinicus (assembly GCF_014650595.1). GTDB lineage: Bacteria > Actinomycetota > Actinomycetes > Streptomycetales > Streptomycetaceae > Streptomyces > Streptomyces alanosinicus. Next base: position 95,959 of record NZ_BMVG01000006.1, on the reverse strand, counting down.
GCGGCGATGTCGTGCGCGTCGAGATCTCCGGCGGCACCGGCGCCGAGCCGGTCGGCGATGGTGCGGGGCCCCTTGAACGCCCACTCCATCGGGACCTGCTGGTCGAGCAGCATGCCCACCAGCGCGGCGAGCGGTGAGCGTCCGAGCAGCGCGTCGGCCTCGGGGTCCTGGGCGAGATGCAGGGTGACGTCCATGCGTCGATGATCCCGCGCGCCCGCCGGGTCCACACCTCGCGTACGATCCCCGGTGGAACGGAAATAGTTAGGCAAGGCTAACCTAAAATGAAGTGGGGCTTCCGGGTGACGACCGAGATATACCGCGACGCCTGGGGCATCCCTCATCTGCGCGCCTGTGACGTCCTCGCCCTGGCTCGCGCCCAGGGCCGGGTGACCGCCCTGGACCGGGCCTGGCAGCTGGAGGTCGAGCGCCACCGCTCCCAGGGCACCTCGGCCTCCTTCCTCGGCGCCGACGCCGTCTCCTGGGACGTGCTCGCCCGCCGGGCCCGCCTCGACGACACCGCCCGCCGCTGCTTCGCCGCGCTGGAACGCCGGGATCCCGAGACGGCCGACTGGGTCCGCGCATACGTCGACGGCGTCAACGAGGGCCTGCCCGAGGGCGCCGGCCGCGCCCCGGAATTCACCCGTACGGGCCTCGCCCCGGGTCGCTGGCAGCCCTGGACCCCGCTCGGCATCTGGCTCGCCACGCACATCCTGTTCGCCGGCTTCCCGGCCAAACTCTGGCGCGAGCAGGCGATACGGCACCTCGGCCCCGACGCCGTCGGCCTGTTCGCCACCGACGGCCCCGGCACCGCCGGCAGCAACGGCTGGCTCGTCTCCGGCGCCCGCACCGCCACCGGGCACGCCCTGATCGCCGGCGACCCGCACCGCATCATCGAGGATCCCGGCGTCTACCAGCAGATCCATCTCTCCTGCCCCGAGTTCGACGTCGTCGGCCTCGCCGTGCCCGGCGTCCCCGGCATCGCCCACTTCGGCCACACCGGCACGGTCGCCTGGGCCATCACCAACGCCATGGCCGACTACCAGGACCTGTACCGCGAACGCCTGCGGCGCACCGGCGCCGGGGTCGAGGCCCTCGGCCCCGACGGCCGCTGGCACCGCGCCGCCCGGCACACGGAGACCATCCACATATCCGGAGAACCCCCACTGGAGATCGAGCTGATCGAGACCCCCCGGGGCCCACTGATCGCCGGGGGCCCGGAGGGCCTGGTGTCCGGGGTGGTGGGCGCCGTAGGCCCGGAAGCGGGGGTTTTCGACCACGGTCCGCAGGCCGCCACCGGCGAGGACACCCCCCAGGGGCCACCCGCGCCCGACGACGAAAGTGGTGCGGGTGGTGCGGGTGGTCCGGGTGGTCCGGGTGGTCCTGGTGGTGCCGGTGGTGCCTGTGGTGCGAGTGGTCCCGGTGGTGCGGGTGGGAACACGGCCTTGTCCCTGCGGTACCCACCCCGCGTCACAGAAGACCTCGGCTTCAGCGCCCTGCTCCCCCTCCTCCGCGCCCGCACCGTCGCCGACCTCGACCGCGCCCTGGACGCCTGGGCCGAGCCCGTCAACGTGGTGCAGGCCGCCGACACCACCGGCGCCACCCTCCACCGCGTCGCCGGCCACGTCCCCGTCCGCTCCCGGGCCAACCGCCTCCACCCCGTCCCCGCCTGGCAACCCGGCCACGACTGGCACGGCCGGCACCCCTCGCCGTACGCGCCCGTACCGGACGGCATCGCCGTGATGGCCAACCAGCGCGGCCTCGCCACCCCCCTCGGCGTCGAGTTCGCCCCGCCGCACCGCGCCGACCGCATCCACGCCCTCCTGGACGCGCGCCGCACCTGGACCGCCGACGCCCTGCCGGCGATCCACACCGACACCCACCTCGCCTCCGCCGCGCCCCTCCTCGACCACCTCGCCGCCCTCGACGGCCTCACCCCCGAGGCGGCCCGGCTGCGCGAGCGCCTCCTCGCCTGGGACCGCCGTATGGACGCCGACAGCACCGACGCGGCCGGCTACGCGGCGGTGCGCTCCGCGCTCGTACGCCGGCTCGCCGCGCACCCGGTGTTCGCCGCGCTCCGCGAACCCCCCGCCTACCCGCAGGTCCTGCTCCCCTGGCTGGCCCTCGCCCCGCGCATCGGATACGCCCTCGAACACCTGCTGCGCGCCGAGGAGTTGTACGGCATCGACCGCCCCGCCGCCGTACGCGCGGCCCTGGAGGAGGTGGCCGCCGCCCCGGCGTCCGGCACCTGGTCCGAGACCCACCGCCTCGCCCCCTGGCGCTCGCTGCCGGGGGAGTCGTACGACGAACCCGGCCTCGCCGGGGACCACGACTGTGTGCTGTGCACCTCCGCCGTCCCCGGTCTCACCGACCGCGCGGCCCGCGGCCCGGCCGCCCGCTACGTCTGGGACCTCGCCGACCGCGACAACAGCCGCTGGGTCGTCCCCTTCGGCGCCGACGGCGTCCCCGGCGCACCCCACCACCGCGACCAACTCCCCCTGTGGCGCGGGGGAGAGCTGGTCCCCGTCATCACCGACTGGACCCGGCTGACCCTGCTGGAACGCACCGAGGAGACCCGATGACCGACCCCCGCGCCCACCTCTACGAACAGCACGTCCCCGGCTTCGGCACCGTCCGCATCCGGCCCCTCGACCCGGCCGGCGACGCGGACGTGATCCACCGCTGGGTGAGCGAGGAACGCGCCGTCTTCTGGGGCATGACCGGCCTCACCCGGGACGAGGTCGCCGAGATCTACACCCACATGGCCGGCCTCGACACCCATCACGCCCTCCTCGTCACCCGGGACGACGCCCCGGCGGCCCTGCTCCAGACGTACGAACCGGCCGCGGACCGGGTCGGCGAGTGCTACGACGTACTCCCCGGCGACCTCGGCGTCCACGTCCTGCTCGCCCCCGCCGGCCCCGCGGGCGGGCGCCCCGGCTGGGCGTCCGCGCTGCTGGCCGCGATGACGACGTACGCGCTGCGCACCCTGGACCGGCAGCGGCTCGTCGTCGACCCGGACATCCGCAACACCCGGGCGATCGCCCGCTTCGAGCGCGAGGGCTTCGTGCGCGGCCCGGCGGTCGTCCTGCCCGAGGTGGACCTGCCCGACGTCCACCTCCCCCGGAAGCACGCCCAACTCGCCTTCCTGCCCCGCACGGTGGCCCTGCCGGGCGACTAGTGCCCCAACAGGCAACGTTCGCCCTGTCGCGACGCCCGGCACGCCCTCTCGCCGCACCGGCCGAAAGCCCACGTACAACCAGTACGAGGGCTTCCGCCCAGCACGCCGAGAGCACGCACCAGACGCCGCTCGGCCCGCCCTCCGGGCGGACGACGGGACTTTCGCAACAGGCCCTAGCCTTCCTTCCTCTAGCCTTCGTCGGATGACGACGCCCGAAGAGCTGATCGCGCACTACGGACTCGAACCGCTCCCCCGCGAAGGCGGCCTGTACCGGCGCACCTGGATGGGGCCCGCGCGCCCGGACGGCCACCCCGAGGGCTCGGCCATCGTCGTCCTGCTCACCGCGGACGACTTCTCCGCCCTGCACCGCCTGCCCACCGACGAGATCTGGCACTTCTACCTCGGCGACCCGCTCCAGCTCCTGCTGCTCGCCCCCGACGGCACCGCCCGCACCGCCGTGCTCGGCCCCGCCCCGCTGTCCGGCCAGCACGTCCAGCTGACCGTGCCGGCCGGCACCTGGATGGGCGCACGGGTCGCCGGGGGCGGCGCCTGGACGCTCTTCGGCACCACGATGGCCCCCGGATTCACCGACACGGACTACGAACACGGCGACGCACACGAACTGACGGCGCGATACCCGTCCGAGGCCGCCCGCATCATGGAGCTGTGCCGCCCATGAACCACCCCATGAACCACCCCGAGAAGCTCCGCGCACTTCTGCACGGGCAGACCGCCCTGGTGACCGGCGCGAGCGGTGGCATCGGCCGGGCCATCGCGCTGCGCTTCGCCGAGCACGGCGCCGCGGTGGCCGTGCACTGCCGTACGGCGGTGGACGCGGCCGGGCAAGTGGCGTCCCGTATCCGGGAGTCGGGCGGCGAGGCGGTCGTGGTCCGGGCGGACCTGACGGACGAGGACGCCTGCCACCGTCTGGTCCGGGAGGTGACGGACTGGTCCGGCGGCCGGCTCACCGCCCTCGTCAACAACGCGGCCGTCCAGCCCGTGCAGCCCCTGCCCGCGATGACCGCGGCCGAGTGGCGCACGGTCGTCGACACCGACCTCACCAGCGTCTTCGCCTGCACCCAGGCCGCCGTGGCTCCGATGCGGGCGCACGGCGGCGGCACCGTCACCCATATCGCCTCCATCGAGGCCGCCCACCCCGCGGCCGGCCACGCCCACTACAGCGCCGCCAAGGCGGCGGTCGTCATGCACGCCCGCGCGGCCGCCCTGGAGTACGGCCCCGACGGCATCCGCGTCAACACCGTCTCGCCCGGCCTGATCGACCGGCCGGGCCTCGCCCAGGCCTGGCCGGACGGCGTGCGCCGCTGGCTGGCCGCCGCCCCCACCGGACGTCTCGGCCGCCCCGAGGACGTCGCCGACGCCTGCGTCTTCCTGGCCTCGCCGCTCGCCGGCTGGATCACTGGCCACGACCTGACCGTGGACGGCGGCATCTCGGCCCGCCCGACCTGGTGAGCAACGCGGCACCTGGTGAGCAACGCGGCCGATCGCCGCGTACCTATACGGAGGCCCGACGAAGGCCCGACGAAGGCACAGGGGAAGGCACAGGGGAAGGGAGGGGACGAGGTGCTGCGCGACCGACACCGTCGGGCAGGACGGCTGGCCCTGCTCTGCGCGGGCCTGTTCCTCCTGCTGCTCGGCACGGCGGCTCCCGCGTCGGCCCACGCGGCCCTGCGCACGACCGACCCCGCCGACGGAACCGTCCTCAGAACCGCCCCGCGACAGGTGACCCTCACCTTCACCGAGTCGGTCGGCCTGCTCACCGACTCCTTCCGTGTCTACGACCCCCGTAACCACCGGCTGCGCACGGGCCCCGCCGAGCACGCCCCGGGCCGCTCGGACACCGCCCGCGCCGCCCTCCCCGCCAAGCTCGCCACCGGCACCTACACGGTGGCCTGGCGGGTGGTGTCGGCCGACAGCCACCCGGTGTCCGGCGCGCTGACCTTCTCGGTCGGCAGCCGCACGGCGACGGCGGCGGCCCCGGCCCCCGACGACACGGAGAACCCGGCCACCGCGGCCCTGTACAACATCGCCCGCTGGCTCGCCTGTCTCTGCGTGGCCCTCGTCCTCGGCACGGCCGCGTTCGTGGCGTACTGCCGCCCGCCGAAGACGGCCCGCCTGCGCGGCCCCGTCCTGGCCGCCGCCTGGACCCTCATGGCCTCGACGGCCGCCCTGTTCGTCCTGCGCGCCCCGTACGAGGAAGGCACCGCACCGGCACACGCCCTCGCCTTCGCCTCCCTCACCCGTACGGCGACGACCCGCCCCGGCGAACTCCTGCTCGCCCGCCTGGCGCTGCTGTCCCTCGCCGCGGCCGCCGTCGCCGTCCTGCGCTCCCGCCGCAGAAGACTCCCGCGCCGCACCACCCTGGCGATCGCGGCGGCCGTCTCCCTCCCCCTCGCCCTGACCTGGACGGCGGCCGAACACGCCTCGGCGGGCCTCCAGGTCCCGCTGGCGATCACCTCCGCCACCCTCCATCTGCTGGCCATGTCGGTCTGGCTCGGCGGCCTGGCCTGTCTGCTGCGCACGCTCGGCCGCACCTCCCTCACGACGGTGGCGCGCTTCTCCCGCCTGGCCTTCGCGTCGGTGGCGGTCCTGGTCCTGACCGGCGTCTACCAGTCCTGGCGGGGCCTCGGTTCCTGGCAGGCGCTCACGGACACGACGTACGGCCGCACCCTGCTGACCAAACTCGCCGCGGTCACCGCACTCCTGCTGGCAGCGGCCTGCTCCCGCGCCTGGACGACCCGCGCGGTCAGGGCCGAGGCGACCGCGTCGGCGCCCGCCGCCCGCGTCCCCGAACCGGCGACCGGCCCCGCGCTCCCCCCGGAGCCCACCGCCGCGCCCACGCCCCCGGAACCCCCCTTCGAGTCCCTGCGCCGCTCGGTGCTGGCGGAGGCGGCCGTCGGCGTGGTCGTACTGGCCCTGACGACCCTGCTCACGAGCACGGTGCCTGGCCGCACGGCCGAGGAGGCGGCACAGTCCGGGACGCCCACGGCGGGCATCCCGACGGCCTCCGTCACCACGATCCCCTTCGCCCTCGGCACCCCCGGCGGCCACGGCAGGGTCCAGATCACCCTGGACCCGGGCCGCGTGGGCCGGACCTCCGTCCAGGCGGTCGTCTACGGCCCCGACGGCGGCCTGTCCACGGTCCCCGAACTCCGCATCACTCTCACCCTCCGCGACCGCCGCATCGGCCCCCTCGACACCAGGGTCACCGACCACGGCGGCTACTGGGCCACCGACGCCTTCGACCTCCCCCTCCCGGGCACCTGGACGATGAAGGCGACGGTCCGGGTGTCAGAACTGGACCAGGTGACGGTATCGACGGCGGTGCGGGTGACGGGGTAGCCCTCGACTGCCCTGGTGGGCTGAGGCGGAGCGTGCGAGATTCGAACTCGTGAGGGGGTGCCGGCGACTTTGAGGCAGCCGCGTCCGCGCGGATCTCGTCGAGGAGATCCGCGGGGTTCGTCACTGTCACCTTCTTGGTCGCCATAGAGTCCACGATGCTCCAGGTGTCAAAGCCCATCCCAGTCGCCGCCTGAGGTCGGCCGGCTGTGGCGGGGCGTGGGCCACCGAGGAAGGCCATGGCGCGTGCTTTCCCGGCCTGCCCATCCTGCCGAGGGCGACTCCGTCACGGCATGCCGTCTATCCTTGCCGGCGCATGCACGGACGGGCGTGGATAGGTGCTCTTCGTAGCGATGAGACTCCTTAGACATCTTCCGGTCGATTGAGCTGCAGGCTTCGCAGCTGCTCCGCGGATAGTCGGAGGTGCTTGAACTGCCCCGGATTCCCACGGCGCCATATTGATCCTGAGTACTCAGGATCAATCAACCCGGCGAAGCGTTGCTAGTGGTCTGTGACGTGTGGCCAGTTCTGGCTGACATCCTGTACGTCGATGACGCTGGGGTAGCGATCTGCGAGGTACTGTTGCTCCATCTCCTCGCCGGTCTCGCGGTTACGCACCACCTTGACGCCGCCCATCTTCATCTTCTTCAGGGTGCCGATGGTCTCACCTGCGATGAGCGCGTTGAAGGCCTTGATTGCTTGTGCCGACTGTTGGACGCTGTCCCTGCTGATGACGCCCTTGTTCACGTTGAGCATGGTGTTCGTGTAAACGGCCCGGGGATCCTTGCCGACGTACTCGCGACTTGCGTCACCGATGCCTCCGAAGAAGAGCTTGGCGACGTGCTCGGGCCACTTCTCCAGGATGATCTGGTGGCTGATGAGCAGTCCCGTGCCGCTGGCATGGCACTGACGCCCCTTCGCGAGCATGTAGTTGATGCGGGATTCCGGGATGGGCCAGGACGCCATGAGGGCGGGAACCTCGGCAGCCGTGATTTTGCCCGTGGTCCAACGGGTCCAGTGCAGGCCCTCGGCTCGATTACGCAGGATCTTCAGCGTCGCACCGTAGTAGTTGGCGTTGTTCTGCGCCATGCCGGATGCCTTGGCCACGTGGTCGCCCGCAGTCCGTACGCGGCCCCCGTCGATGGCGGCGAAGGCATCTGGTTCGAGGTCATATGTGACCTGTGCGGTCACGGAGACTCCCGTGTCGATGATGGCCTGTGCTCGATGCTGTCCGTCGATAAGGCAACCGTGCAAGTCCAGTGCGAAGCCTTGATGAGTCGTCCGGAATTGTCCGGCCCGCAGGATCTCCCGGAACTTCTCGACGTTGTAACTACGCAACGGCACACGGTTGCAGACCCTGTTTTTCATCCAGTTGGTGCAGATGTCAGGCGTGACCGTCATCGTCTCGGTGCGCATGGACGGAATCCCTCCGGTTCCAAAAAGGTTGTAGCTGGCCTAAGTCCGTCTGTCCTGTCTCGGAGCATTGCAGGTGTGGGCTGCCCCTGAGGCCGGCTGATCGAAATGTGGCAGGTCTTGCCCGATAATGGCCACTTTCCTGATTTCTCCGCTGCCTCGGCTGTCGTGCATGCGCCCTGTGCAGTGGGCGGGGTCATGGCATGGGCATCTGCTAACCCTCATGTCCACTGAGCGGAGGCGGGGAGGTGCAAGTTAGAGAGTGATGGGGGAATTTGTTCAGCTATTTCCTGGCTCTAAGCCGTGTGAGGCTCCCTGTGGCGGCTGCCGCACTGTCATTGCGCATTCGTCATGCGCAGTGGACGCCCAGACACTGCATCCCTAGCGTTCTGGATGTCAGCACAGGCATGGACGAAGGAGCACTGCGCGATGGGGTTAGACAAGCGGGATCCGTTGATCAGCCGTGCGGAACTCGCTGCGCAAGCAGGAGTCGCCCGCCCGACCGTCACCACCTGGGAGAAGCGGCACGGTGACTTCCCCACCCCGGTGCGATCCGGTGGCGCCGAATACTTCCACCTCTCCGAGGTGTTGGATTGGTTGGGCGCGCGCACCGTCCCGCGAAGCCAGTTGCGACCCGGCGAAACGGTGGGGACGACATACCGGGTCCGGATCCTTGAGCAGCAGGGTTTCGTGCAGGTCCCGACGCAGATCGAGCCCGGAGTGCGGGGCGTAGAAGGAGACCCCGTCACCGGCATGGTGCTGGTGAACGAGCTCATGGGCGCGCACGCGGATCGTGTGCGCGGGTCGGCCTCAATGCTGGACTTCCTCAGCCTGATTGTGTCTCTCGTGTTTCTCCGGGAGACCGCCCCGGCAGCGTGGCGAGATGTGGAGGACGCTGCGACGAAGGGAACGGGCGCAGAGCACATGGCGGGGTTGCTTGCGTGCATCGGTGCCGTCGCTGACAGGGAGCTGCGCCGGCATGGGGTGCCGCCAGGGATGCGGGAGAGCCTGATGCGGCTCGAACCCCGTTCCTACCGCGACCTGGTGGGAGTCGTGAGGCTCACGGTGAAACTACCGAGAGGGGCATTCCGTCTCATCCTTGACCAGTACGAGGACCGTGCCGGCTTGCGGAGTGAAGAGTTTTTCACCCCGCGGGGGGTCGTACGGCTGGCCGTGGAACTGGCACTGGGGGCGGGACAGAAGAACGCATCGGTCTACGACCCGTACGTGCGGGGCGGGGAGATGCTGGCTGCGGTGGCGGTGCGGCGCGGCACCGTCGGGCCCGGAACCACGCTCCACGGTGAGAGTCCACGGAGGGACACGCTGCGGTTCGCCGGGATGAACATCGCGCTGCACGGCGCACCAGCGGTCCTTCGCAGTTCCCGGGCCATGCCGTGGGCATCCGAGGGGGCTCGCTCCGGCTTTGCCGACGTGGTGCTGACGAATCCGCCGTTCAACATGAGCGACACCGCGGGGGCGGAGCGAGCGCACGGCGTCTGGGAGTTCGGCGCGCCGCCCCAGGGCAACGACAACCTGGCCTGGGTGCAGCATGTGTTGAACGCGCTCAAACCAGGCGGGCGAGCCATCATGGTGATGCCGGTAAAGGCGGGCAATTCGGTCAACACCGCCGAACGGGAGATCCGGCGTAACCTGATCGAGCGTGGTGCGGTCGAGTGTGTCGTGGCCTTGCCGCCCCGGCTGTTCTCCGCCACTCCGGTGCCGGTTGCTCTGTGGTGCCTCCGGCGCAACAAGACTCCGCGTCCCGAGGTACTCCTGGTGGACGCCCGGCATCTCGGCACCGGGACGGGCAGAAGGAACGTGGTCGGCGACGACGGACTCGGTGCCATCCTGGAGGTCGTGAGGCCGTGGCTGTTCGGACCTGCGCTGGGCTCGGTCGCGCACAGCGAGTCATGTCCCCACACGACCTTGGTGTCGCGGGGAGCGTTCGTTGAGTCCGGCTACTCCTTGAGTCCCATGGATCACATTCCGGAGTCTCTGTCTGCTGCCCAGCCCGCTCGCGAGGAATTGATCCGGACTCACGGGGAGGCCGTCCGGCTCGGTCGCCTGGTGCAGGAGGCGGACGCAGATGCCGCCGGCCTCGCCTGGTCCTCGCTCATGGGCGTGCGAGGGGCCCCGGGCCCGCTGCCGCCAGGTTGGACGGAAGTTCGGCTGGCCGAGCTGTGTGAGATTCAGCCGGGCCCCTCCTACACCCGTCTCGGCAGGGCCGACCGGTCGCCGGGGGGCGAAGTGCCTGTGATCTTCCCCCGTCAGTTGGAGGGCGGGAGGATCCTGTTCCTCGAGCAAGAGCAGGCCTTCCGCGAGAAGGCCCAGGAGCTCGCCAACTTCAGGCTGACGGCCGGGGACGTCGTCTGCGTCCGGACGGGGGAGCTTCGTCCGCCCGCACTGGTGGAGCCGGAGCAGGAGGGATGGCTCTTCAGTACCAACCTGGTCCGGTTGCGCGTGCGTGAGGGCGTCGGGGTGGATCCGGGTTTCCTCGTGGACCACCTTTCGCTGCCGCACAGCATGCAGTGGATGCGGAACCGCGCAGAGGCCACCGCCGCCCCTTCGCTCAGCCGCGATGCCCTCGGCCATCTGCCGGTCCGCTTCCCGTCGATGTCGGAGCAGCAGGAGATCGTCCGAGTGAGCGCGCTTCTGCGCAGGCAGGCTGTGCTGCACCGCGAGTACGCGGACGCCGTCGTCCGCTCTCGGGAGGAGCTCCTGAAGCATCTGATGCTCGGGCCTTCGGCGGATGAGCCGCTCGCCCCGTCCGCCCAGCCCCTCTGACTGACGAAAGGACCCTCCGTGGTCACACATCCGTCCCCGGCACGTTCACGCGTCTGGCTCTTGTGGCTGGGCATCGCCACCCTGCTGTCCGTCGTGGCTGCCCTGGCCGTGGCCCTGATCAAGGTGCGGGCCAGGGGCGACATGGCCGATGCGCTCCTGTCTGCCGGTGCCGCGTTCGCGACGACCTTCGGCCTGTGTCTGGCGGTGCCGGCCGCCATTCGGGAATTGAAGAGCCTCGGCGGCTGACGTCCGGGCCGAACGATCCCGCCCACGACGAAGGCCCGGACCGCTCCCATGGTCCGGGCCCGGCAACGCCAGAGGGCCGGCGGAGGAATGAGACCAGAACTGAGACCAGAGCGCCGGTCATACCCGCTTGACGAGCACCGCGTCGATCGCGTACTTGTGGCCGTGGAGCTTGGCGTCGGACAGGAGCCGACGGGCGCCTCGACAATGGCATCGGGGACATCACCACCTCGGCTTCTCCTCGCGCCGCGAGGTCGAGTCAGGCGATCATCTTCCGATCGCCCCGCACGGCGAGGGACAGGGCTTCACGGTCCAGCACGAAGACGCGAAACGGCCGCTGCCTGTGCTCACCGGCTCGCTTCTTCACGCAGCCTCTCCGGCGTCGTGCTTGCGGTGCTCCGGCGCCGCTCGTGTTCGGCGTCGAGTTCCTCCAACTCCGCGAAGGCCGCCGCACCCTCGTCCTCGGTGACGCGACCGTGCTCTTCCTGCAGCCAGTCGACCAGTTCGCGCAGCCGGTCCCGGTCGCGCTTGAAGCGCAGCGCCTCGGCGACATACGCCGACAGGCCCCGCTCCGCGGCCTCCGCACGGATCTCGTCGAGGAGATCCTCAGGAATGGTCACCGTCACCTTCTTGGTCGCCATATAAGCGTCCATGCTCTTGGTGTCGAACTGCTTACCAGCGGGACGTATGGCCATCGCGCGACCGTGGCAGGACGTGGGATGCCGTGGAAGACCTGATTGGTGTGCCAGGAGCGGTGAGTCTCCGCGACGGGGTGGACACCCGGCTGAGGTCCGATGAGCGGGCGACCCGCGAGTGCTATGACGTGCTCTCGGGCGACCGCCGAGAACTGTCCGGTTTCGGCAGGCTCCAGTTCCAGACCGACGGCCTCGCACAGTTCGCGGTGGAGCGAGGGCGCGAAGTGGAGGTCGAGCAGGCGCCGCGCCGGGACGATCGGAAGCATGGCACGGGGTTACACGGGCATGACGCCGTGGATGCGGGAAAGGGCGAAGATCCGTTCGTCGTCGCGCAAGTGGCACCAGGCATGCAGGTAGGGCGGGTCGAGATCGAGCTCGCTGAGGGTGCGTACGGTGCGGCTGCCCGAGGCGGCGAGGTACTCGATGGTGACGGCCCGGCCCTCGTCGATGCAGTGGGCCAGCTGACGGACGTCGGTGAGGGAGAGCGACCGGGCGTACCCGGCGACGATCTCCTCGGTGTCGGTGCCGAACGGGACTCCGCTCCCCGGGTCGGGTTCTGGCGGGTTGGTCGGGGCGGCCCTCAGCCGGGCGGCAAGGGCACCCACGTCAACGGTCGCCGGAGCCGGGACCACGGGGGCACCGGTGGTCCGGTGGCGAGCTGTGCCGCCGGACTCGCGTGGGGGCGGTACCGGGGCCACGGCCCGGCGGCGTCGGGCCGTGTCGACACGCACGGTCCCGTCGGCGCTCTCTGCGACGGGGGCGTAGCCCTCGGCCCGCAGTGTGGCGATTGTTTTGTCGAGCGGGGTCCGGCTGACGAGCACGGTCGGTGCCAACAGCCGCAGGCCGAGGGCGGCGAACTTCCGGTGTGCGGCGACCTCCGCGAGGAGGGCGGGGTCTTCGCCGTGGATCACGCAGGGCGCTGCGGTGACACGCATACGGCCATGTCGGCGCGCGGTGTCGTGGATCAGGTACGACAGCGGCTGCGGGAGGGCGCCGACGGCGACGGCCGCCAGGTCGGCCTCGATCGCATCGGCCGTGCGGCCCGCGTCCAGGGCACGGCGGACGGTACCCGGGCCGAACCGCCACACCGATGCCGTGCCGCCGGCTTCCCGGTCCGCGACAGTGTCCAGCAGCGCGGCGAGTGGGGCGGTCGGTGTGCCGGTGACGACGGCGGTGAGATCGGCGCCGAAGCGGGCTGCCCGGGTGGCCGTGGGCAGCAGCCGCGCACAGGCCGCGGCCAGCGCTTCGGCATCGACGTCCCCACCGATGCCCTCGGTGCGCAGGGCGGCGCCGAAGGGGGACAGGGCGCCGCGGGCGATGACGCCGAGCAGTTCCGCTTCGTGGATCGCGGTGGCGAACGGTGTGGTGTCCTGGGCGAGTTCATCGGCGAGCGGCCGATGCCAGCCGACCAGCGCCCCCAGTTCCACGGGATTCTTCGCCCCCTGCCCCGCCGGGAGCCCTGCCGCCCCGGTGAGGAGCCCCTCCCGGGCTTGCACACAGGCTCGGCAGGGCGGTGTTCCGGCGAGTGCGGGAAGCGCTTTGCCGTCCGCGTCGCGGGTCTGGGACGGGGTGAGCGGCAGCCTCCGCCACGCCGTGAGCAGCACGATGAGCCGCTCCGCGGGCTCTCGCTCCGCCCAGGCGTCGTACCCGCTCGTTGCCACGACCTGGTTGCCGTCCCTGGCCAGCAGCCCGGCGGCGTACGCCGTCTCCAGGACAAGGCGTACGACGAGGTCTTCGCACCGCGCCGCCTTGCCGATCCGGGACAGCTCACGCGCTCCGACCCCGCCGGACTTCAACACGGCGGGCGGAGACTCGGAGCACACCGCCAGGACCGAAGCGGCGTGCGCGGCGAACGCCGTCGCCGAGGCCGCTGCCTCCCGGTCCACCTCCGCCGAGGTGACGGACACCGTCCGCACGGTGGGCGGAGCCGGAGCGAAAGGGGCGTGCCAGTCGGGCCCGCGCAGCACGAGCGCCACCTCGGCCGGCATACGGGCGGGTCCGTACCCGTACCGGCTCCGGACCAGCAGCCCCCGATCCAGGGCCCAGCGCTCACCCGCCGCGGCGTCGGTACCAGAGCCTCCGAGGATGACGAACTCCGATGCCGATCGCGGCTGTTCAGGGCGGTGGCGGACCTGCTGCTGAAGCAGTTTCCGTGTGGTCGCCGGCGCCGAAGCGAGCACCGCGGCAACCCGCTCCGCATCACTGTGGTGCGTCAGCAGGGCGGTCAGTCGCTGCTTCTTGGTGGTGCCCGGCGAAGGGACGCCCAGAGCCATCAGCATGCGGCGCAGTTCCTCGGAGGCCGTGTCCGCCAACAGCACGGCGAGCGGCGCGTCCAGCCCCAGCGGCCGCTTCCACGCTTGCCGCAACGGCGCAGCCATGTGCAACAGCCCCTCGCCGTCCGGCCAGACCAACGCGCGATCGGACAACGACCCCAGGGCCGCGTCCAGCCCGCGAGCGCTCTCCGCTCCGGTCGCGTCCAGCAGATCGGCCAGAGCGGCACGGGGCACGGGCCCCAGCGCCGCCAGTGCCTCGGCCACTTGCAGTTGCGGCAGCGCGAGCCGAGCCAGCGCCGGGACCACCGATCCTGGGCGCTGAAGACGGTCCGCCAGTTCGCCGAACGATCGTGGTTCCGGCGGGCTCACAGCATCAGAGCGAGCTGCCAGGACCCGCTCAAGTCGGTCGTTCTCCAGACCGCTCAGCCACGTGGTCAGAGTGGATCCGCTGTGCTTGCTGATCGGGGCACCTCACATGCACGAGCACCGTTGGTCTCCGGACCAGAACGGGTCCGGTTAACAAGACCCAGAATGGCGCATCCGCGGGACGCCCGTGCCCTGCGGCGACAGGAACCCGCTTCCGAGTGAAGGCGCATCCTGCGGCTCGACCCTCGACACCAGCGCGGGTGAACTATCCCCCATACCGGAAATGAATGAGACCAGGACTGAGAGGGGGTCCTGGAGCGTACGGGAACGTCCTGACCTGCGGTGCAGCGGGTGCGGGCGGAGCTTCTGAACGGTGCTGTACGCCGGTGAATGCAACCAGAACTGCAACCACGGAAGCGGAGCAGCGTGAATGTGTCCAGCTTCTGCTCGTGGCTCCTGGTCGGCGGGGAATCGCCTCCTTACTCCCCGTTCTGCGACCAGGCCGCGGTGAGCGCGGTGACCGGGTCACTGTCGGCTGGTGCTACGGGCCACCATTCGCCGTCGTCGTCCTGGAGGTAGGGGTACCAGCGGGCGTCGGGGCCCAGGCGCAGCTGGACGCCGTGGTGGGTGAGGGTGAGGCGGTTGCGCCAGGCTCTGAGGTGTGTGGGGGAGTCGGTCATCTCGGCGAGGGCCGCCTCCAGGGCGGTGCGGGTGGCCTTCATCACCGTCGGGTCGGGGGTGTGGGGCTGTTCGGCGACGGTGAGGCCCGTGGGGCCGCCGTGGCGCCAGGCGCGGGTGAGGCGTGCGAAGGCAGTGGGGTTGGCGCCGGTGTTCTGGATCAGGAGGTGGAACCACTCGGGTCCGGGGTCGCTCGCGGAGATGCGGACGGCGTCCTGGTGCTGAGTCAGGTGCAGGTCGGTGGTGTCGCCGGCGATGAGCCGGGCGGCGCGCGCGGCGGCGTCGGCCATGAGGCGTTCCAGGTCCGCGGCGGCCAGGCCGCTGCCGGGTGGCGGGGCGACGGGCAGTGCCGTGGTGTGGGCGGCGGGTTCCGGGAGTTCGGGCAGTTCGGGGGGTTCTTCGGCCCAGTGGGCGTACGCGACGGCGGCCGGGATGCCGGCCGGCACCGGTGCGGCGGCGGTCTCCTGTGCTGCCGCACGGAGTGCGCGCAGCCGGGCGAAGACCTCCTCGCGACCGCGTCCGCGCAGCGCGAAGAGCACGAACGGGTCGGCGTCGATGGTGGCGGCGATGGCGTAGCAGAGCGCGGCGGCGTGCTTGCAGGGGTGTCCCCAGTCGGGGCAGGAGCACTCGGGGTCGAGTTCGGTGGGTTGTGGGAGGAAGGGGACGCCTGCCTGGCGGGCGTCGTCGACGAGTTCGGTGGGCATCTCGCCGTCGAGAAGTGCTGCGAGATGCCCGGCGCGGGCCGCGATCGTGTCGAGCAGGGTGTCCCACTGAGGGTCGGTGAGGACGGGCAGGTGGACTGAGGAGCGGTACGGGCGCGGGCGGCTGCCCTGGACAGCGGCTTTGACCTGGCCCGGAGCGATGGTGACCGAGCCGACCATGCCTTTGCGGGCGTAGGTGCGTCCGCGCGCGAGCCGTCCGGCGTCCAGGGTGGAGTCCTCCAGGGCGGCCACCCATGCCTGCCCCCACCAGGTCGCGGCGAAGGCTCGCTTGCCGCGGGTGGGCGCACGGCGCGGGCCGGGGACAGCGGGGCTCATGACCGCCTTCCCAAGGCGACGAGTTCGGCGAGTTCGGCGTCGGACAGTTCGGTCAGGGCTGCCTCGCCGGAGCCGACGACGGCGTCGGCGAGGGCGCGCTTGGCTTCGAGCAGCTTCGCCACCTTGTCCTCCACGGTTCCCTCCGCGAGGAGCTTGTGTACCTGGACGGGTGTGTCCTGGCCGATGCGGTAGGCGCGGTCGGTGGCCTGGTCCTCGACGGCCGGGTTCCACCAGCGGTCGTAGTGCACGACGTGAGTGGCGCGGGTGAGGTTGAGTCCGGTGCCCGCGGCCTTCAACGACAGCAGGAACACCGGCACTTCACCGCGCTGGAAGCGGTCCACCATCTCCTCGCGCCGCGCGACGGGGGTGCCGCCGTGCAGGAAGAGAGCGGGGACGCCGCGCTCGGCGAGATGCTTCTCCAGCAGAGCCGCCATCTGTTTGTACTGCGTGAAGACCAGCACGGATTCGCCTTCGGCGGTGATGGTGTCGAGAAGTTCGTCGAGCAGGTCGAGCTTGCCGGAGCGGCCCCGCAGGGGAGCGGACTGGCGCAGGCTGTGCTCTTTCAAATACTGGGCGGGGTGGTTGCAGATCTGCTTCAGTGCGGTGAGCAGCTTGAGTACCAGACCGCGTCGGGCGATGCCCTCCGACTCCGCGATCTTCGCCATGGTCTCGCGGACCTGTGCCTCGTACAGGCTGGTCTGCTCGGCCGTCAGCGGGACGACATGGTCGGTCTCGGTCTTGGGCGGCAGTTCGGGCGCGATGCCGGGGTCGGACTTCTTGCGGCGCAACAGGAAGGGACGTACGAGACGGGTCAGGCGCTCGGCTGCCTCGGGATCCTCGCCCGCCTCGATGGTGCGGGCATGCCGGTCACGGAAGGCGGTGAGTGTGCCGAGCAGCCCGGGGGTGGTCCAGTCGAGCAGGGCCCACAGCTCGGAGAGGTTGTTCTCCACGGGGGTGCCGGTGAGAGCGACGCGGGCGCGGGCGGGCAGGGCGCGCAGTTCGCGGGCGGTGACGGCGTAGGGGTTCTTGACGTGCTGGGCCTCGTCGGCGGCCACCAGGGACCAGGCTGTCCCGGCGAGCACTTCGCGGTCACGGCGCAGCACCCCGTAGGTGACCAGGACGATCTCGTCGCCGGCCAGGTCCCCCAGGTGGCGGTCGCCGCCGTGGTAGCGGCGTACGGGGGTGGACGGTGCGAATCTGGCGGCCTCGCGCTGCCAGTTGCCGAGCAGGGAGGCCGGGCAGACGACAAGGGTGGGGCCCGCGGTGGTCGGGTCGCTCTGGCGGTGCAGGTGCAGAGCGAGCAAGGTGATGGTCTTGCCCAGGCCCATGTCGTCGGCGAGACAGCCGCCGAGGCCGAGTGAGCACATCTCGGCCAGCCAGGCCAGGCCCCGCTTCTGGTACTCGCGCAATGTGGCCTTGAGGGCGGCGGGCTGGGGCACGGGGGTGCGGGACTCGGGATCGCGGATACGAGCGACCAGGTCGCCGAACGCACCGACCGCCGCACAGGGGATCCGGTCACCGTCCCTCCCCCAGCCTCCGGCCGGGGGGACCCCCATCTCGCTTCGCTCGGCCTCGCCGGTCAGTGCGGCGCTCAACGCCTCCATGGGGGTGAGCGGTTCCATCCGGCGGCGCTTGGCGCGGGCCACCAGCTTCGGGTCGGCGACCACCCACTGGTCGCGAAGCCGGACGAGGGGACGGCGTGACTCCGCGAGGGCATCCATCTCGGCCTCGGTGAGCGGCTCGCCGCCGAGGGAGACCTGCCAGCGGAAGTCGAGGAGGGCCTCGGTGTCCAGCAGGCCGCCCGCGGTGGAACCAGGGGCAGTGTGTCGCCCGATCTCCGCGGTCGCGGTGAGTGCCTTGACCAGTTCGCGCGGCCAGTGCACGTCGACACCGGCCGCGCGCAGCGCGTCCGTGGCGTCCCCGAGGAGTTCGAAGGCTTCGTCGTCGGTCAACCGGAGCTGATCGGGAGCGGCATCGTCGAGCAGCCTCCGCAGCGGGGGCCAGGCGCGGGCGCCGCGGCGCAGGGCGAGCAGGGTCTCGGTCTCGGCGCGCGGGCCGAGCAGCCGCTCCACTTCGGTCGGCTCGCTCCACAGCCGTGCGGCCTCGATGACGAGCGCCGGGTCCGCCGCGGTGTGCAGTTGCAGGACGGCCCGGAACTGCCGTCGGCGTCCTTCGGGTACGTCGACGCGCAGGGAGACACCGACCTCGGCGGTGAGCGCCGCCTGGGTTTCCTCGGCCCACTCACGCAAGGCGGGCACGGCACGGGCCTCGCGCCAGGCGTACGGCAGCGCTCCCATGGCGAGCGGCGCGGCCGGCGTACGGACCAGATCATCGGCGACCGCGTCGCAGAACTGGCGTACCAGCGCGGCCGGTTCGGTGATCCGTACGGGCGCAGGGCCTGGCTCGGGCAGGCAGTGGGCGTGCGGCGGGAACGCGGCGGCCAGGGCGTCCAGCGTCTGGCGCTGGGCGGCGGTAAACGGACCCACCTGCCAGGTGTCGTAACCGGCGGGGGTGAGGGCCGGGTGGAGGCGGCCGTCGGCGAGCAGCCGGAGCGCGAAGCGAGTGGCGGCCTGCCAGGCGGCGCCGGAGGGATGCGTCGGCTCCGCATCGGCCAGGGCGGAGACAGCGACGGCGACAGGCAGCGCGTAACCCTCGACCCTGCGCCGCCTGACCGAGCGGCCGTGTGGCAGGACCAGCTCCACCACCTCGGTCACCAGGCCGGTGGGCGCCGTACTGTCTCCGCCTGCTGCCCCGGTCGGCTTCCACAGCAGCAGCCGCCCAAGGCGGGCGGGTTCACCGGGCAGGAACACCGCCGCCCAGCCGGCGCCGAGCAACTCCCTCACGAAGGCGGATGTCTCCTGCCGGGCCGGCGGCGGTGCGCTCGCGCCCGTACTCGGCTCTCGTACGACGACTCGTGCCACTCTCTTCCACCCTGTCGCTTGCCGGACCCTCCCCCCGGCCCGCTCACTGCCGAACCCCACCAGGCAACGTCACACGCTGGCAACCGCGGGCCTTTGCTTGACTGCTGGCGACGGTGCTACGGCGGATGTGCCGCTATTGAACACACCGGTCCTCAACCGCACGGTGCGGCGCTACGGTGAGGCCATGAGCACCTGGGACCCAGCCGCGCTGGAGGCGTTGATCGAAGAGGCCACCGTCGACGCCTACGGCGAGGATGAGCAGCTCACCGGCTTCTTCACGATGATCGAGGAAAGCCTTGCCGTGCCGTTCACCACGACTGTTCTCGGCGTCGAGGTGAGCGTGGTCGGTGTCGATCTGGCCGAGGACGGGCGCGTGGTCGCACGCTGCGCCCGGGGGTCGGTCCGACAGGACATCGGAATTCTGGACCTGCCGCTGCCGAAACCCGCCCCCGAGGGCTCGCAATGGATCGAGGCATACCGCTACTGGACCCGCTGAACTGGCGCGTCGCACAACGGCCCAGCTGAGCCCGTGCTCGAACGGACCGCCGCCCCGACTGCCGCTGACCGGACCGACTGCGGGAAACAGAAAGCACGTGGCGCGCATACCGCAGTATGCTTACCGGTATGGCTGACACCACACGCATCACGGTGACGCTCCCCACCGAGCAGGTGGCGGAGCTGAAGAAGATCACGGACAACATCTCCGGCTACGTGGCCGAAGCGGTCGCCAGGCAGATCCGGCACCAGCTTCTGGGGGCCGACCTGCGCAGCCACACAGCCGAGCACGGGGCCTTCAGTGAGGAAGAGCTGGCCGAGGCGCGGGCGCGGATCTTCGGTACGACGCAGGCCGCCGGCGGCGCGAGCGCCGCGTGAGCGGGCACATTGAGACCGTCGTCCTGGACAGCGAGGGGCTGTCGGCCTGGGTGGCGCAGGACCGGAAGGTTCTGGCGATGTTCCAGGTGTTCCACGACATGGGAGCGGACCTTGTCGTCAGCGCCAACACCATCGTGGAGGTGAGTCACGCCAGGGTGAACCTGCCCCGACTGCAATGGGCGCTCTCCCGGGTCAAGGTGGAGCCGGTCACGGAGGCAGCGGCCAGGGCTGCGGCACAACTGCTCAAGAGTGCCGGTCTGCACGGACACAAGTACGCGATCGACGCCACCGTCGCCGAAGCGGCCTTGCATCAGCCTGGCCCGGTCGCCATCCTCACGTCGGATGTCGATGACATGACCCGGCTGTGCGGCAGCGAGGTCCGGATGATAGGGCTCTGACCGCTGCCGTGACTCCGTCACGGAGTCTGCGTCGCTCGCCCCGCGGACGCAAGCGTGCGCCTTTCCTGCTTGATGGGTATGCCTCGAATGTCGCCTATAAATGCAACCGAAACTGCAACCAGGGCATGCCGAAGAGTCGGACCGCACTAAGCGGTCCGACTCTTCGTTTCGCCTGTTCAGGCGGCTGCGGAGGATACGAGATTCGAACTCGTGAGGGGTTGCCCCCAACACGCTTTCCAAGCGTGCGCCCTAGGCCTCTAGGCGAATCCTCCGCCGCAAACATTACATGACTGTGGGGGGTGCTCGTGAACTCGTTCCCGCAGGCCCGGATCGGATGCGACCCCGGTCGGTGATCGGGTACTGAGTGCGGTCCGGGATCGGGTACTGTGGGGCGCAGCCCCTCACGTGGCGCTATCTGACTGAACTCCCCCAGGGCCGGAAGGCAGCAAGGGTAGGTCGGCTCTGGCGGGTGCGTGGGGGGCCCTTGTTTTCCCGGGTTGTCAGTGGGCGCCTATAACCTCGTATGCGTGTCGTCTCTCGCGTTGTACCGCCGCTATCGCCCGGAGACCTTTGCCGAGGTCATCGGGCAGGAGCATGTCACCGACCCGCTGCAGCAGGCGCTGCGGAACAACCGGGTCAATCACGCGTACCTGTTCAGCGGTCCGCGCGGCTGCGGCAAGACGACCAGCGCGCGCATCCTCGCCCGCTGTCTGAACTGTGAGCAAGGTCCCACCCCGACCCCCTGCGGCGAGTGCCAGTCCTGCCGGGACCTCGCCCGCAACGGACCGGGCTCGATCGACGTCATCGAGATCGACGCGGCCTCGCACGGCGGCGTGGACGACGCCCGTGAGCTGCGCGAGAAGGCCTTCTTCGGCCCCGCGGGCAGCCGGTACAAGATCTACATCATCGACGAGGCCCACATGGTCACGTCGGCCGGCTTCAACGCGCTGCTGAAGGTCGTCGAGGAGCCGCCGGAGCATCTGAAGTTCATCTTCGCCACGACCGAGCCCGAGAAGGTCATCGGCACCATCCGGTCGCGTACGCATCACTACCCCTTCCGGCTCGTGCCGCCGGGCACCCTCCGGGACTACCTCTCCGAGGTGTGCGGGCGGGAGAACATCCCGGTCGAGGACGGCGTGCTCCCGCTCGTCGTGCGCGCCGGCGCCGGTTCCGTGCGTGACTCCATGTCCGTCATGGACCAGCTCCTCGCCGGCGCCGGCGAGGAGGGTGTGACGTATGCCATGGCCACCTCCCTCCTCGGCTACACCGACGGGTCTCTTCTCGACTCCGTCGTCGAGGCCTTCGCCACGGGTGACGGTGCCGCCGCCTTCGAGGTCGTGGACCGTGTCATCGAGGGCGGCAACGACCCGCGGCGCTTCGTCGCCGATCTGCTGGAGCGGCTGCGCGACCTGGTGATCCTCGCCGCCGTGCCGGACGCCGCGGAGAAGGGGCTCTTCGACGCCCCGGCCGACGTCCTGGAGCGTATGCAGGCCCAGGCCTCCACCTTCGGCGCCGCCGAGCTGAGCCGCGCCGCCGACCTCGTCAACGAAGGCCTGACGGAGATGCGCGGCGCCACCTCGCCCCGCCTCCAGCTGGAACTGATCTGCGCGCGCGTGCTGCTCCCCGCCGCGTACGGAGACGAGCGGTCGATGATGGCCCGCCTCGACCGCCTGGAGCGCGGCGTCAACTTCTCCGGCGGCGGTGCCCCGGCGATGGGGTACGTCCCCGGCCCCGAAGCCCACGCCGGCGCCCCGCTGCCCTCCGTACCCCCTGGCGGCGGCCCGGCCGCGGCCCGCGCGGCCGTACGAGGGTCCGGGGGTCCGGGTGGCCCGGGTGGCCCGGGTGATACGGGTGGTACGGCCGGTGCAGGCCAGGGAATCGCAGGTCCCGGTGCCAGTGGCCCCGGTGGCCCCGGTGGCGGTGCCGACGGCGCGGCTCCGGCCGCCCCGGTACCTGCCCCCGCCCCTGCCCCCACGGCGCCCGCACCGGCCCCGGCAGCGCCTTCCGCGCCTCCCGCCGGTGAGACCCCGGCCCCGGCCCCAGCCGGTCCGCCCGCCGGCGCCTGGCCCACGGCCGCATCGGCCGGCAGCGGTCGGCGCCCCGGCGGCTGGCCCACGGCCGCGGCGCCGGCGGGCGCCCAGCAGAGCCAGGCTCCTGCCCAGCCCGCCCAGCCGCAGCACCAGGCGGCCCCCGCGGCCCCGGTGCCCTCCGCACCGCCCGCGGCCGCCCCGGCCGGCGGCCTCGACCCGCGCATGGTCTGGCCGAACATCCTGGAGGCCGTCAAGAACCGCCGCCGCTTCACCTGGATCCTGCTCAGCCAGAACGCCCAGGTGACCGGCTTCGACGGCACCACGCTCCAACTCGGCTTCGTCAACGCCGGTGCCCGTGACAACTTCGCCGGCAGCGGCAGCGAGGACGTGCTGCGGGCGGCGCTCGCGGAGCAGTTCAACGTGCAGTGGAAGATCGAGGCGATCATCGACCCGTCCGGCGGCGGGGCCGCGCCCCCGCCCGCCGGGGGCCCGGGCTTCGGCGGCGGAGGCGGCTACGGCGCTCCCGCCTCGGGCGGCGGTGGCTACGGCGCCCCGGCGGCCCCCCGCCCCCCGGCTCCCCAGCCGGCCGCCTCGCAGCCTTCCGCGTCGCCGCAGCCCGGCCCCACGGCCGCTCCGTCGGCGCCCGCCCCGGCCCCCCGCCCCGCACCCGCCCCCGAGGACGACATCCCGGAGGACGACGACCCCGACCTGGACGAGTCGGCCCTCTCCGGCCACGACCTGATCGTCCGGGAGCTGGGAGCGACGGTGATGGAGGAGTTCTCGAACGAGTGACCATCCGAGCCGTCGGCGCTTGTGGCCGGCCGAGTCGGGCCGATGGGCCAGCAGGTGGGCCGGCGGGGGACTGGGGGCGCGGGCCAGCGGGGGGGGGCTGGGGGCGGAGCCCCCAGGTGGGGCACATCGGCACCGGGCGCCCTTGGTAGGAACGCACAACTTGCCCGGCCCCCGGCTTTCGGCAACCTTGCCATTAGGCTGACCCCCGTGAAGGTCCTCGTCATCGGCAGCGGTGCCCGCGAACACGCCCTGTGCCGCTCCCTGTCCCTCGACCCCGACGTCACCGCGCTGCACTGCGCCCCCGGCAACGCCGGCATCGCCGAGGTCGCCGATCTGCACCCGGTCGACGCGCTCGACGGCGATGCGGTGGCCGAGCTGGCCGCAGGCCTCGGCGCCGACCTGGTCGTCGTCGGCCCGGAGGCCCCGCTGGTCGCCGGTGTGGCCGACGCCGTCCGCGCCGCGGGCATCCCGGTGTTCGGCCCCTCGCGGGAGGCCGCGCAGCTGGAGGGCTCCAAGGCCTTCGCCAAGGACGTCATGGCGGCGGCCGGCGTGCCGACCGCCCGCTCCTATGTGTGCACGACCGCCGAGGAGACCGCCGAGGCCCTCGACGCCTTCGGTGCCCCCTATGTCGTCAAGGACGACGGCCTCGCCGCGGGCAAGGGCGTGGTCGTCACCGACGATCTGCACGCCGCGGAGCAGCACGCCGCCGGCTGCGACCGGGTGGTCATCGAGGAGTTCCTCGACGGCCCCGAGGTGTCCCTCTTCGCGATCACCGACGGCGAGACGGTCGTACCGCTCCAGCCCGCCCAGGACTTCAAGCGCGCCCTGGACGGCGACGAGGGTCCGAACACCGGCGGCATGGGCGCCTACTCGCCGCTGCCCTGGGCCGAGCCGAAGCTGGTCGACGAGGTGCTGCGGACGGTCCTGCAGCCGACCGTGGACGAGCTGCACCGGCGCGGCACCCCCTTCTCCGGTCTGCTGTACGCCGGTCTGGCGATCACGAGCCGCGGGGTCCGGGTGATCGAGTTCAACGCCCGCTTCGGCGACCCGGAGACCCAGGTCGTACTGGCCCGGCTGAAGACCCCGCTGGCGGGTGTCCTGCTCGCCGCCGCGAACGGCACCCTCGCCGATCAGCCGCCCCTGCGCTGGCGCGAGGACGCGGCCGTCACCGTCGTCGTCGCCTCGCACAACTACCCCGGCACCCCCCGCACCGGTGACCCCATCACCGGGCTGGACGAGGTCGCAGCCGAGGACGCCCCGGACGCGTATGTCCTGCACGCCGGGACGAAGCGGGACGGCGACGCGGTCGTCAGCGCCGGCGGGCGGGTGCTGTCCGTCACCGCCACCGGCAAGGATCTGACCGAGGCGCGCGAACGGGCGTACCGGGCGGTGGGCCGGATCCGGCTGGACGGCTCCCAGCACCGCACCGACATCGCCGCGCGCGCGGCGCAGTCCGCGCAGACGGCTACCGCCTGACCTGCCCCCGTCCCGCCCCCGTCCTGTCTTCTCCCGTGGTCTCCTGCGTGCTCTCCTACATCCAGCGGTTTCAGGCCCCGGACGTCCAATCCGGGGCCTGATCTTTGCTGTCTGTCACCCACCTCTGACCAAAGCCATTCCATCGAGTGAGCAATCAGCCATACGGCTGACGGGGCTCTGGGCCCCAACTAGGGTGCCGCGCAAGCGTTCCGGCACTTGGCCCACCGGCATTGCGATGTCAGTGGTGGGTGCCACAGTGGGGGAGTGAGCACCACCAGGACAGCACGGCTTCGGCGGCGAGGGGGTGAGAGCGGGACGTGAGCGGAATCGGAGCAGAGGCAGGCGCGCGGGCCGCGCGCTCCCGGGCCCTTGCCGTACTGCGGGTCCGGGGCCGGGCGCTGGCCGTGGCCCTGCTGCCCGCGGCTGCCTGGGTGATCCTGCTGACCGGCGGTTCCACCGGACATCTCGTCGGCCGGGGCTGGGACACCGCCCGCCTGGTCGTCGGCGTGCTCGCCGTGCTGGTGCTGCTGGCGGCCGCCGGTGTCGCCCTGGCCGTGGCCCGGGCCCGCCCCGCCGTCGTCCCCACGGTGCCGATCCCCGAGGAGTCCGCCCCGGACCTCTATCGGATGGTGCGCGACCTCGCCGACCGGCTGGATGTGCCGGCGCCCTCGGCCATAGCGCTCACCCCGGACTGCGACAGCTGGCTGGAGGACCGCGCGCATACGGCCCACGGCCCGCCGCCGCGCCCCGCGCCCGACGAGATAGCGGGACCGGGCCGCCGCCGCGTCCCCGTCGCCCCGGTGCTCGTCATCGGCTCCCCGTTCCTGTGGTGGATGCGGGTCGGCGAGCTGCGCGCGGTCCTCGCCCCGGTCATCGCCGGTACGGGCCCTTCGGCCCACCCGGACATAGCCGCCGCCCGGCGCTTCGTGCGAGGACTGGACGCGGCGGCCGGGGTCGAATCGGTGCCGGGCCGCCGTGCGCTGACCCGCGCCGGGTGCGCGGCCGTCGGCTGGGTGGCCCGGCTGCTGCTGCGCGGCTGCCGGGAGCATGCGACGCAGATGGAGCGCGGGGTCGCCGCGGCGGCGGCCGAGCGGGCCCAGGCGGTGGACTACGGCCTGCGGATCGTCGCCCAGGAGCAGGTCGGCCTCGCCTACGCCGGCTGGGACCGGCTGCTGACCAGGGTGGCGCTGCCCGCCTGGCGCATGGGCCGCTGGCCCGCCCGGCTGGACGCGGGTGTGGTGGCGGCGCTCACCGAGCTGTCCCGGCGCGACCGGCTGGCCGAGGGCTTCACCTCCCGGCTCGGCGAGCGCCCCGCCTGTGATCTGCTGGAGGAGCCCGGCGCGGTGGACGAGGCCGCCTCGCTGCTCGCCGCGCGCCTCTTCCACGGCGGCCCGGCGGAGTGCGGTCCGGACTGGGCGCCGGTGGACTGGCAGGCGTATCCGGAGGAGGTCGTGGACCGCACCTGGCGCGCCGACGCGGCCCGTCTGCACCGCGTCCTGGACTCCCTCGGCGTCCGCCCCTCCCTCGACCCCGCGGCCCCCGACCCGGGCGGCCCCACCCTGGCCCGCGTCCTGGACCATCTCACCGAGCCCGCCACGGCCGGCGGCGCTCTCCCACACCCCGGCGGCCCCCCGCATTCCGGCCAAGACGCCGACGCTGACGCCGACGACGCCGTAGCCGTAGCCGTTGGCGAGGACGAGGACGAGGACGGCGCGGACACCGACCCCGGCACGGAGCGCAGTGCCGCCCTCGCCGCCGGGCTGAGCGCCGAGCTGGCCCGGGAGGAGGCCGGTGTGCCGAGAACCGGCGCGACGGCCACCGGAGCGAGCGCCGAGAACGCCCTGTGGGACGACGGCGGACTGCCGCTCTTCCCGCTCCAGCCCCCGCGCACCGCCCGCGAGCTGCTCACCGAGCATGTCAAGGCGATGGTGTGCTGCGCGGCCGTCGACACGGGCGGCGCGGTGCCCGCCCTGGACTGGCTGGACGGTCCCTCCCTGCTGCTCGGCGGCGAGCGCGCCGCCGACCTCACACCCAAGGTGCTCAGCCTGATCGAGGAGGGAGACCCGGGCCCGCTGCGCGACTGGCTGGCCGCATCGGGGATACGCCCCGAGAAGCCGGTTCGGCTCGTCTAACGGGAGCACTGTCTTCCACTTCAGGTCAATTCGCAACGACTAGTGACCGAGCCCGTGCGTTATGTGATGTGCTGGGGAGCGACCACGCACGTGGCAAAGGCGTGCGACATACGACAGCACTGCCGAACACAGCGCGCACCGCGAGCACGACCGGCATCGCGAGCGCGACCAGGCACCGCCCGTACGGCCGAGCACGGCGAGCACCACCGAGACAGGACGACACGGGGGCTGAGGGAGGGGAGCGACCATGGCCTCGGACCACATCCGCCGCTGGGAGTCAGGAGCGCTCGCGCACGCCGTCACCGACCCTTTCGGCCAGGGCCCGGTGCCCTGGCTGCGCGGCAGTGAGACCTACTTCGACGACACCGGTCATGTCGTGCCCTGGTACGTGGACCCGAGCCCGCAGCAGGTCGCCGACGGGGGGCGCCGGGTGCCCGCGCAGCGTTCGGGCGGCACCGGACCCCGCTCGGCCGACGATGTGCACCGCCAGATCAAGGGCTTCACCTCCACCGGCGCGGTCACCCCCGGCGAGGCGCTCGACTTCCACATCACGGTCGACCCGCCCCAGGAGTTCAGCGTCGACATCTACCGGATCGGCCACTACGGCGGCGACGGCGCCGCCAAGATCACCACCAGCCCGCGCCTGTCCGGCATCGTCCAGCCCTCGCCGCTCGCCGTCGCCCGCACCGTCTCGTGCCACCACTGGTGGCTGTCCTGGCGGCTGCAGGTGCCCCCGCACTGGCGTATCGGCGCCTATGTGGCCGTCCTCACCACCGCCGACGGCTATCGCTCCCATGTGCCGTTCACGGTCCGCGACGAACAGCCCGCCGATCTGCTCCTGCTGCTGCCGGACATCACCTGGCAGGCGTACAACCTGTATCCGGAGGACGGCCGGACCGGTGCCAGCCTCTACCACGCCTGGGACGACAAGGGCCGGCTGCTCGGCGAGGCCGACGCGGCGACCACGATCTCCTTCGACCGCCCCTACGCGGGCGCGGGCCTGCCCCTGCATGTCGGCCACGCCTACGACTTCATCCGCTGGGCCGAGCGCTACGGCTATGACCTCGCCTATGCCGAGGCCCGCGATCTGCACGCCGGCCGTATCGACCCCACCCGCTACCGGGGCCTGGTCTTCCCCGGCCATGACGAGTACTGGTCGGTGCCGATGCGCCGGGCCGTCGAGGACGCCCGCGACCGCGGCACCTCGCTGGTCTTCCTCTCCGCCAACACCATGTACTGGCAGGTGGAGTTGGGCCCGTCGCCGTCCGGTGTCCCGGACCGGCTGCTGACCTGCCGCAAGCGCAAGGGCCCCGGAAAGCCGGTGCTGTGGCGCGAGATCGACCGGCCCGAGCAGCAACTGGTCGGCATCCAGTACGCGGGCCGGGTGCCCGAGCCGCACCCGCTGGTCGTCCGCAACGCCGGCCACTGGCTGTGGGAGGCGACCGGCGCGCACGAGGGCGACGAGATCCAGGGCCTCGTGGCCGGCGAGGCCGACCGGTACTTCCCGCGCACGGCACTGCCCGTGCACGAGGAGCGCATGCTGCTCGCCCACTCCCCCTACACCGACAACGACGGCGCCCTGCGCCACCAGGAGACCTCGCTGTACCGCGCGCCCTCCGGCGCCTGGGTCTTCGCCTCCGGCACCTTCGCCTGGTCCCCGGCCCTGGACCGCCCCGGCCATGTGGACCCCCGGATCCAGCGGGCCACCGCGAACCTCCTGGACCGCATCTGCAAACGCGACTGACCGCGAACGCCCGCGGCCGCACCCTCGGTGACCCCTGTCCGAAACCGATCCCCCCGATAAGGGAGAATCGAGGGCACTTGGACAGAACCACGGGGAGGAACCGTGTCCGGATTCGTAGAAAAGCCCGAGCCGATCCAGGTTCCGGGCCTGGTGCACCTGCACACCGGAAAGGTGCGCGAGCTGTACCAGAACGAGGCGGGCGACCTCGTGATGGTCGCCAGCGACCGTATGTCCGCCTACGACTGGGTGCTGCCCACCGAGATCCCCGACAAGGGCCGCGTCCTCACCCAGCTCTCCCTGTGGTGGTTCGACCGGCTCCGCGACCTCGCCCCGCACCACGTCATCAGCACCGAGCTGCCCGAGGGCGCCCCGGCCGACTGGGCGGGCCGCACCCTGGTCTGCAAGCAGCTGAGGATGGTCCCGGTCGAGTGCGTGGCCCGCGGCTATCTGACCGGCTCGGGCCTGCTGGAGTACAACGAGTCCCGTACGGTCTGCGGCCTCGCCCTCCCCGAAGGCCTCGTCGACGGCTCCGAACTCCCCGCCCCGATCTTCACCCCGGCCACCAAGGCCGAGGTCGGCGAGCACGACGAGAACGTCTCCTACGAGGAGGTCGCCCGCCAGGTGGGCGCCGAGACCGCCGCCCAGCTGCGCCAGGCCACCCTCGCCGTGTACACGCGCGCCCGGGACATCGCCCGCGACCGGGGGATCGTCCTCGCGGACACCAAGTTCGAGTTCGGCTTCGACGGGGACACCCTCGTCCTCGCCGACGAGGTGCTCACCCCGGACTCCTCCCGTTTCTGGCCGGCCGACCAGTGGCAGCCGGGCCGCACCCAGCCGTCGTACGACAAGCAGTTCGTGCGCGACTGGCTGACCTCGGCCGAGTCGGGCTGGGACCGGAAGAGCGAGCAACCCCCGCCGCCGCTGCCGGACGACGTCGTCGAGAGGACCCGGCAGAAGTACGTGGAGGCGTACGAGCGCCTCACGGGCATCGTCTGGGCGTGACGAAGAAGGCCCCCGGAGAACCGGGGGCCTTCTGTATGGAGCGGACGACGAGGCTCGAACTCGCGACCTCAACCTTGGCAAGGTTGCGCTCTACCAACTGAGCTACGTCCGCACTGCGCCGTGGCGCGAGAGCAACTATACCCAACCTCGTGCCCGTGCGAGACGTACCGCGGCATGACGGTTCTCCGCGCCGAGCTTCGTGACGGCCGAGGAGAGGTAGTTCCGCACCGTCCCCGGCGACAGCGCGGCCCGCTCGGCGATCTCCGCGACCGGCGCCCCCTCGGCCGCGAGCTCCAGCACCTCGGCCTCCCGGGCGGTCAGCGGGGAGTCCCCCGCGGAGATCGCGTCGGCGGCCAACTCCGGGTCCACATAGCGGTTTCCGGCATGCACGGTGCGGATGATCTCGGCGAGCCGCTGGGCGCTGACCGTCTTCGGGACGAATCCACGCACACCGGCCGCGAGCGCCCGTTTCAGATGGCCGGGCCGCCCGTGCCCGGTGACGATCAGCACCTGGCAGCCGGGCAGTTCGGCGCGCAGGGTTGTGGCGACCTTCACACCGTCGGCGCCCGGCATCTGGAGATCCAGTACCGCCACGTCCGGCTCATGGGCCCGCGCCATCGCCAGCGCCTCGGGTCCGCTGGCCGCCTCGGCGACGACGAGGAGATCGTCCTCCAGCGAGAGCAGCGCGGCCAGCGCGCCCCGGATCAGATGCTCGTCGTCGGCGAGCAACAGCCGTACCGGAGTACTCATGATGTGACTTCACTCACTTTCTGCCCCAGGGGCACCTCGGCCACCAATCGGAACCGGCCCCCGGCGACGGCCCCGGCCTGAAGCGTCCCGGCCACGACCGCCAGCCGTTCCCGCAGTCCGGCGAGCCCGGAACCCCCACCCCCGTGGGAGGTTCCGGACCCTCCGTCGTTCTCCACCGTCAGCACCACACGCCCCTCAAACACCTTCAGACACAGCACGCAGCGTCCGCCGTCGTCGCCGTGCCGCAGCACATTGGTGGTGGCCTCGCGCACCACCCAGCCCAGCGCGGACTGCACGCCGGCGGGCAGCCCCGCCGTCTCGGCGCGCACCTCGCAGTCGATCCCGGCGGCCGCCAACACCCCCTGTGCGCCCGCCAGTTCGGCCCCGAGGTCGGCCTCCCGGTAGCCGCGTACGACGGCCCGCACCTCGCGCTGGGACTCCTGCGCGATGCGCTGCACCTCGATCATCTGCTCCACCGCCTCCGGCCGCCCCCGCCGGACCAGTTGGACGGCCAGCTCGCTCTTGAGCGAGATCACGGACAGATTCCGGCCGAGGACGTCATGCAGATCCCGCCCGAACCTGAGCCGCTCCTCGGCGACGGCGAGCCGGGCCCGGGTCTCGCGGGCCTCGTCCAGCTCGTACACGCAGTCGACCAGCCACACGGAGAACACGCAGGTGATGGCGAGGAAGCCGGCGCTCAGGAACACCATGAACGCCGCGACCAGCGCGACCGGCCAGGGCGCACCCAGCGGAAGGGAGACCAGCCCCGCGGCGGCGGCGAAGCCGGACACGATCGCGAGCATGCGTCGCCGGCTGCGGACGCCCAGCGTCAGCATGCCCCCGCCCCAGGACATCAGACCGCCGAAGACGGTGCCGACGGGGCCCCCGGTGCCCCGGCCCACGGAGGCGTACCGGTGCAACAGGAGGACGGTCACCGCCAGGGCGAACGTGACGATGCCGAGCAGCCACAGGGCCGCCACCGGCCGGGCGCGCCGGCCGCGCCGCCAGTTCAGGGCCAGGGCGGAGGTCACCGTGGTCAGCACCGCGTGCCCGACGACCATGGCGACCACCAGGCCCGCGAGCCACGGCGGCACATGCCCCATGGCGGGCAGTCCCACTCCGATGATCTCGACGACGGAGAAGAAGTAGAACGACCAGCGGGTGTACGTCTCCACCTGCTCCGGTCGGCTCTTGCCCCGCCACCAGCCGCGCGGTCCGCTCATCCCCGCATCCCCCGTCGCACCCCGTTCCTGTCACGCCCCGTGCCTTACCGCCGCGGCTCCCACCGGAACCGCCGCCGTACAGCAAACACGGCCAGGATCGTCCAGGCCAGCGCGGTCAGGAGGGCGCCCAGTGTGTCGTGCGCGCTCAACTGGCCGGTCCAGCCGCCGCGGACCAGCCGGATCGCCGGGGACAGCGGGAGCAGTTCGCAGGCGCTGGCCAGGTTGTGCGGCATGACCTCGGTCGGGACCGTGATCCCGGAGCCGGCCATCGACACGAACATCAGCGGCAGCGCGGTCACCTGGCCGCTCTCCACGGTCCGGGTGAAGGAAGCGGTGAGCGCGGCGAGCGCGGCGCTCACCAGATACCCGGCCACCAGCCCGGGCAGCAGCAGATACGGCGCCTTGGGCGCGCCGATGTGCAGCAGGGCCACGCACCCGACGCACAGCACCAGCGCCTGGGCCAGGCCGATGACGAGCGCGGGCAGCGCGGTGCCGGCGAGGATCTCCGTGTCGGACAGCTCACCGGTGCGCAGCCGCTTGAGGACGAGTTCCTCGCGGCGGGCGACGTAGACGTTGACCAGCGAGGTGTAGACGGCGAAGAGGAAGGAGAACCCGATCGCGGCCGTCAGCAGGGTGGTGCCGAGCGTCAGCCCCTGCTTCTTCAGATCCACCTGGTCCATGGCCGGCCGCACAGTGAACGGCAGCAGCAGCGGCACGGCCAGCGCGGTGAAGACCACCCCGCGGTTGCGGCCGAGGAGGGTGAGTTCGGCCCGGCCGAGCGCCCACAGCCGCCGGCCCGGCGTCGTCCCCCCGCCGCGCTCCGACCCTCGGGCGCGGCCCGTCGTACGGCTCTGCGCTGTCATGCCGGTTCCGTTCATGCCGCCACCCCTTGTGCCTGTTCGTGTGCGATCCCCAGGAACGCCTCCTCCAGCGAGGCGGAGCGCACATCCAGTCCGCGCAGTTCGACTCCGGTCCGTTCGGCCCAGGTCAGCACGCCGGTCGCGGTCCGCTGCAGCTGAGTGGTCCGCAGCCGCACGACCCCGCCGTCGCTCTCGTGGCCGCAGACGCCGAGGTCGGCGAGCGGCGGAAGGTCGCCGAGGAAATAGCCGTCGGGCAGTTCGAAGGACATCCGGGAGGGCCGGCCCGCGGTGACCTCGGCCGGGGTCCCGGAGACGGCGATCCGGCCCTTGTGGAGGATGGCGAGCCGGTCGGCGAGGGCCTCGACCTCCTCCAGATAGTGGGTGGTGAGCAGCACGGTGGTGCCCGCGTCGCGCAGGGCGCGCACCAACTCCCAGGTGTCCCGGCGGCCCTCCGCGTCGAGCCCGGTCGTCGGCTCGTCGAGGAAGAGCACCTCGGGGCCGCCGAGCAGGGCGAGTGCCAGGTCGAGCCGGCGCCGCTCGCCGCCGGACAGCTGCTTGACCCGGACCCCGTGCTTGCCGGTGAGCCCGACCAGCTCCAGCACCTCGGCCTCGGGCCGTGCCCCGCTGGTGCACCCCGCCCACATCCGGGCGGTCTCGGCGACGGTCAGTTCGGCCGGGAAGCCGCCCTCCTGGAGCATCACCCCGGTGCGGTGGCGTACGGCGGCGCGTTCCCGGTGGGGATCGTGGCCGAGGACCCGGATCCGGCCCTCGGCGGGTGCGGCGAGGCCCTCCAGCAGTTCGACCGTGGACGTCTTGCCCGCTCCGTTCGTACCGAGCAGGGCGAAGATCTCCCCGCGGGCCACGGAGAAGGTGATTCCGCGTACGGCCTCGAACCCGCCCCCGTAGACACGCCTGAGATCGGTGACCTCAATCACGTCTTCGTGTTCGTCGTTGTACATGAACCCAGCGTCCCGGCGGCCGGCGTGGGTCGGCAGTGCGCGATGTCACCGCCCGGCATGACAAATGTCAGAGAAGGCCGGCGCATACGACCGGGGCATACGAAAAGACCCCGGTCCAGTGGACCGGGGTCTCTTTCATGGAGCGGACGACGAGGCTCGAACTCGCGACCTCAACCTTGGCAAGGTTGCGCTCTACCAACTGAGCTACGTCCGCACTGCTCCCGACCGGCTCCCACCGATCGGTGCGAGCACCAGCCTACCTGATCCACATGAGTGGTCGTGTTGACCGGTGCCAGAGCGGGTGACAGGAATCGCACACTGCGCCTTCCCCCTGGAAGGGGGATGTTCTGCTACTGAACTACACCCGCACGATCCTCGGGGTTTCGGCCTTTCGGCCTCGCCCCTCGGCGTGTCCCAGACATTAGCTGATCAGCAGGGGGGTAGCGCAAGTCGGCTCCCCCGCGGGCCCGCCGGCCGGCTCCCGCCCGGCCAAGTGCACGGTCCTCAGGGCCCGCTGACGGACCCTGAGGACTGCCCCTTCGCGGGCTTTTCTCCGCCGCCCCCGGCGGGGGCTCACTGCGCGGCGCTGAAGGCTTCGTAGACCTTCTTGGGGATGCGTCCGCGGGCCGGGACGTCCATCTTGTTGGCCTGGGCCCAGGCGCGGACGGCCGCCGGGTCGGGCGCGACCTCCGTCTGCTTGTACGCCTTGCCGGACCTCGACCGCTTGCGGCCGGCGTCCACGTAGGGCGCGAGCGCCTTGCGCAGTTTCTTGGCGTTGGATGAGTTCAGGTCGATCTCGTACGACTTGCCGTCGAGTCCGAAGGCGATCGTTTCCGCCGCTTCCGAGCCGTCGATGTCGTCAAAGAGCGTGACCACGACCTTTTGCGCCACGAATATCGGTCCCTTCGTGCGGCACGTCGATACAGCTCAACGGTGATGACGTGCCGAGTATCGGCTATTGCCAATTCATTTGTACAGTGCCCGGCAATGCAAAGTGAAGCCCGACTAAATCCGCCCGCGTGTCCGAACACAATAGGCGGACCGGGCGAACCGTCGAACTTTCCCAGAACTTTTCATGGCGTCACGGCTCCGACACCGGATCGTGATGCGACTCACGTAGTTTCCTACAACTCTACCCGCGTAGAAATTTTGTACGGGTAGTCTGAAGGAACCTGCTCAGCACCACACACCGGGAGTGCCAGTGGCACGCGTCGTAGTCGACGTCATGCTCAAGCCGGAGATCCTCGACCCCCAGGGCCAGGCGGTCCAGCGTGCGCTGCCGCGCCTGGGTTTCCACGGGATCTCGGATGTACGTCAGGGAAAGCGTTTCGAACTGGAAGTTGACGGGCCCCTCGACGAGGCGGCGCTCGCCCGCATCCGTGATCTCGCGGAATCCTTCCTCGCCAACACCGTGATCGAGGACTTCACCGTCAAGGTGGAAGAGGCGGCGGAAGTCGCGGAGGCCGCGAAGTGACCGCTCGTATTGGCGTCGTCACTTTCCCGGGGAGTCTCGACGACCGGGACACCCAGCGCGCGATCCGCCTCGCCGGTGCCGAACCCGTCGCCCTGTGGCACAAGGACAAGGACCTCAAGCAGGTCGACGCCGTGGTCCTTCCCGGCGGTTTCTCCTACGGCGACTATCTGCGGGCCGGTGCCATCTCCCGGTTCTCGCCGGTGATGGAGACCGTCATCGAGCAGGCGAAGGCCGGGCTGCCGGTCCTCGGTATCTGCAACGGCTTCCAGGTCCTCACCGAGGCCCACCTCCTCCCGGGCGGGATGCTCGGCAACGACCACCTCCACTTCATCTGCCGCGACCAGAAGCTGCGGGTGGAGAACGCGGAGACCGCCTGGACCGGTGACTACCGCGCCGGCCAGGAGATCCACATCCCGCTGAAGAACATGGACGGCCGGTACGTCGCCGACGAGTACACCCTCGACAAGCTGGAGGCCGAGGGGCGGGTCGTCTTCCGGTACATGGCCCGCGACGGAGTCGCCAATGAACGCGGCAACCCGAACGGCTCGCTCCGCGACATCGCCGGCATCACCAACGAGGCCGGGAACGTCGTAGGCCTCATGCCGCACCCCGAGCACGCCGTGGAGCCGCTGATCGGCACCGGCCGCACCGACGGCCTCCCGTTCTTCACCTCGATCCTCAAGAAGCTGGTCAACGCATGAGCCGGACGCCTCTGGACACGGTCGAGCACGCGGCCGCGACCCCCGACGTCGAGCTGCCCTGGGCCGAACTCGGCCTGAAGAAGGACGAGTACGAGCGGGTGGTGGAGATCCTCGGCCGCCGCCCGACCGGCGCCGAACTCGCCATGTACTCGGTCATGTGGTCCGAGCACTGCTCGTACAAGTCCTCCAAGGTCCATCTGCGCCAGTTCGGCGAGAAGGCCCCGCAGAGCGACGCCCTGCTCGTCGGCATCGGCGAGAACGCGGGCGTGGTGGACGTCGGCCAGGGCTACGCGGTCACCTTCAAGGTGGAGTCGCACAACCACCCGTCGTACGTCGAGCCGTATCAGGGCGCCGCGACCGGCGTCGGCGGCATCGTCCGCGACATCATCGCGATGGGCGCCCGCCCGGTCGCGGTCGTCGACCCGCTGCGCTTCGGCGCCGCCGACCACCCCGACACCAAGCGCGTCCTGCCGGGCGTCGTCGCCGGCATCGGCGGCTACGGCAACTGCCTGGGCCTGCCCAACATCGGCGGCGAGGTTGTCTTCGACTCCTGCTACCAGGGAAACCCGCTGGTCAACGCCGGTGCCATCGGTGTGATGCGGCACGAGGACATCCACCTCGCCAAGGCCTCCGGCGCGGGCAACAAGGTCGTCCTGTACGGCGCCCGGACCGGCGGCGACGGCATCGGCGGCGCCTCGATCCTGGCGAGCGAGACCTTCGACGACGCGAAGCCCTCGAAGCGCCCCGCCGTCCAGGTCGGCGACCCCTTCCAGGAGAAGCTCCTCATCGAGTGCACCCTGGAGGCCTTCCGCGAGAAGCTCGTCGTCGGCATCCAGGACCTGGGCGCGGCGGGCCTGTCCTGCGCCACGTCCGAGCTGGCCTCGAACGGCTCCGGCGGCATGCGGGTGACCCTGGACGACGTCCCGCTGCGTGACTCGAC
Organism: Streptomyces alanosinicus; assembly: GCF_014650595.1. Classification (GTDB taxonomy): domain Bacteria; phylum Actinomycetota; class Actinomycetes; order Streptomycetales; family Streptomycetaceae; genus Streptomyces; species Streptomyces alanosinicus. The sequence goes on along the minus strand of NZ_BMVG01000006.1, from coordinate 59,660 downwards.
GCTCTCGCCCGAGGAGATCCTCATGAGCGAGTCGCAGGAACGCATGTGCGCGGTGGTCGAGCCGGAGAAGGTCGACCGATTCCTGGAGATCTGCGAGAAGTGGGACGTCATCGCCACCGTCATCGGTGAGGTGACCGACGGCGACCGCCTGGAGATCTACTGGCACGGCGGAAAGATCGTCGACGTCGACCCGCGCACGGTCGCGCACGAGGGCCCGGTCTACGAGCGCCCGTACGCCCGCCCGCACTGGCAGGACGCCCTTCAGGCCGACGACGCGAACAAGCTGCCCCGGCCCACGTCCTCGGACGAGCTGAAGGACCAGGTCCTGAAGCTGGTCGGCTCGCCGAACCAGGCCTCCAAGAAGTGGATCACCCAGCAGTACGACCACTTCGTGCAGGGCAACACGGTGCTCGCCCAGCCCGAGGACTCGGGCATGATCCGCGTCGACGAGTCGAGTGGCCTCGGCGTCGCGATCGCCACGGACGGCAACGGCCGGTACGCCAAGCTGGACCCGTACACCGGCGCCCAGCTGGCGCTCGCGGAGGCCTACCGGAACGTGGCGACGACGGGCGCCAAGCCGCTCGCGGTCTCCGACTGCCTGAACTTCGGCTCGCCCGAGGACCCGGCGGTGATGTGGCAGTTCGCGGAGGCGGTGCGCGGACTGGCCGACGGCTGCCTGCAGTTGGGCACCCCGGTCACCGGCGGCAATGTGTCGCTGTACAACCAGACGGGCGAGGCGGCCATCCACCCGACCCCGGTGGTCGCCGTCCTCGGTGTGATCGACGACGTGGCGCGCCGCACCCCGGTCGCCTTCCAGGAGGAGGGCCAGCTGATCTACCTCCTCGGCGACACCCGCGAGGAGTTCGGCGGCTCGGCCTGGTCGCAGGTGGTCCACGACCACCTCGGCGGTCTGCCTCCGCAGGTGGACCTGGAGCGGGAGCGGCTGCTGGCCGAGATCCTGATCTCCGCCTCCCGCGACGGCATGATCGACTCCGCGCACGACCTGTCCGACGGCGGTCTGGTGCAGGCGGTCGTGGAGTCCGCGCTGCTCGGCGGCAAGGGCGCGCGGCTGGTCGTACCGGACGGTCTGGACGCCTTCACCTTCCTGTTCTCCGAGTCCGCCGGCCGTGCGATCGTCGCCGTGCCGCGCTCGGAGGAGGTCCGCTTCAACGACATGTGCGGTGCGCGCGGCCTGCCGGCCACCCGCGTCGGTGTCGTGGACGGTGACGCGGTCGAGATCCAGGGCGAGTTCGCGCTCACCCTGGAGGAGCTGCGCACGGCGCACGAGGAGACCATCCCGGCGCTGCTGGCGTGACCGGCGTACGTCGGTGCAGCCCCGTCCGGACACCGGGCGGGGCCGCAACCCCGTGCCGCGACGGCCTCCCGGGCCCGGGAAAACGGCCTGAAGGGCCACACCGTGACGGCATAGGCTCGCCGCCATGCCACCGGCCAAGAAGCGCGCTCGCGCATACGACCCCACAAGGACCCGCGCCGCGGTCCTCGCCCAGCTCGGGAACGTACGGGAGGCCGTCCACGGCCTCGGGCCCGAGCAGCTCGCGCTGCCCACCCGGCTCGGCGCGTGGACGGTACGCGAGCTGATCGCGCACATCGGCATGGCGGGCACCGCCGTGCACCGTGCCCTCGACCGGCCGGCGCCGCCCAGGCAGGACGTGACGGTCGTGCAGTGGCCCTTCGCCACGGCCGCCAGCGCCGCCGCCATCGACGAGTTCACCCGAGGCCTCGCCGCGGACCGGCCCGACCTCGGCGGCTATCTCGCCGACGTCGAGGCGTCCCTGCGCACCCTGCTCGCCGAGCACCCCGGCGGCCGGCTCCTGGAGACCAACGCGGGCGCGCTGCCCCTGGACGACTACCTGGTCACCCGCGCCGTCGAACTCGTCGTCCACACCGACGACCTCAACGCCGCCGTGCCCGGTCTGGACGTGCCGTACGACCGTCAGGCCCTGGCCGCCGCCACCCGGCTGCTCGCCGACGCGCTCGCCGTGAAGGCGCCCGGCGGCTCCACCGAGGTGCGGGTGCCGCCCTTCGCCGTCGTGCAGTGCGTCGAGGGGCCACGGCACACCCGTGGCACCCCGCCCAACGTCGTCGAGACCGACCCGCTGACCTTCGTCCGGCTCGCCACCGGGCGGGTGAGCTTCCCGGACGCCGTGGCGCAGGCCAAGGTCAGCGCCAGTGGGGAGCGGGCTGACATCGGGGGGCTGCTGCCGCTGATGTCGTAGCGGAAGCAGCCGTAGCGGAAGCAGCCGTAGGGAAGCCGGCGCAGGGAAGCCGGCGCAGGGAAGCGGCCGTAGCGGAACCGGTCGTGCCGCCGGAGCGTCGAATCGCCATGAACCGGTACAAGCAGCGCATGATCCCGACAGTGGCCGCCGCTCTCGCCGTGCTCACGGTGGCATGTGGAAACGGGAGGGCGGACAGTGGTGCGGTGAGCGTTCCCCAGCCCGTGACCGGCGTCGACTGGCGGGTCGACAGCCTCACCGTCGGCGACACGACCCGGCATGCGCCGGCCGTCGCCCGGCTGCGGATCGACGCGGACGGCAAGGCGGCCGGGAACCTCGGCTGCAACCAGTTCAGCGCCCGGGTCACGGTCCACGGCGACCACCTCACCTTCGGCGATCTGCGCACGACCAGGATGGCCTGCGCCCCGGACCGGATGGACTTCGAGCGCGCCCTCTCCCGCGCCCTGACCACCGGCACGCTTCTCGCCAAGGCCGACGACGGGAAGCTGACGCTCACCGACGGCGCCGGCGACCGCATCCAGCTCAGCCGTGGTACGCCCGGTTGATCACCCGCAGTACCCCCGAATGGTGTGCGACACCTCACTCACCGACCCGGCGAACGGGCGGACGCCGCCACGGGACAGACCTCCTGCGTGCGCCGAAGGGCATAGGTCACCTCGCTGACCAGTGCAAACGAGGAAAGCGACAAAATGATCGGTGTCAGGCGTTCCGTAAGAAGCGCGTATCCCCAATTCGGACCAGTGGTCGACCTCGCCTACACTCGGTGCCGTGCCACGTGGTGACGGTCGACTCAATCACGATCTGCTTCCCGGCGAGAAAGGCCCCCAGGACGCTTGCGGCGTCTTCGGTGTCTGGGCTCCGGGCGAAGAGGTCGCAAAGCTCACGTACTTCGGGCTCTACGCCCTCCAGCACCGGGGTCAGGAATCCGCGGGAATCGCGGTCAGCAACGGCTCCCAGATCCTCGTCTTCAAGGACATGGGCCTGGTCTCCCAGGTCTTCGACGAAACCTCGCTCGGTTCGCTCCAGGGTCATATCGCGGTCGGACACGCCCGCTACTCGACCACCGGCGCCTCCGTGTGGGAGAACGCCCAGCCGACCTTCCGCGCCACCGCGCACGGCTCGATCGCGCTCGGCCACAACGGCAACCTGGTCAACACGGCGCAGCTCGCCGAGATGGTCGCCGCCCTGCCGAACGACAACAACAGCCGTTCCACCCGGGTCGCGGCCACCAACGACACCGACCTGCTGACGGCCCTGCTGGCCGCCCAGGTCGACGACGACGGCAAGCCGCTGACCATCGAGGAGGCCGCGCACGCGGTGCTCCCGAAGGTGCGCGGCGCCTTCTCCCTCGTCTTCATGGACGAGCACACCCTCTACGCCGCCCGTGACCCGCAGGGCATCCGCCCGCTGGTCCTCGGCCGCCTGGAGCGCGGCTGGGTGGTCGCCTCCGAGTCCGCCGCCCTGGACATCTGCGGCGCCAGCTTCGTCCGCGAGATCGAGCCGGGCGAGTTCATCGCCGTCGACGAGAACGGCCTGCGCAGCTCCCGATTCGCGGAAGCGAAGCCCAAGGGCTGTGTCTTCGAGTATGTGTACCTGGCCCGCCCGGACACCGACATCGCCGGCCGGAACGTGTACCTCTCCCGGGTGGAGATGGGCCGCCGGCTCGCCAAGGAAGCCCCGGTCGAGGCCGACCTGGTCATAGCCACCCCGGAGTCCGGCACCCCGGCCGCCATCGGCTACGCGGAGGCCTCCGGCATCCCCTTCGGCAACGGCCTGGTGAAGAACGCCTACGTCGGGCGGACCTTCATCCAGCCCTCGCAGACCATCCGCCAGCTGGGCATCCGCCTGAAGCTGAACCCGCTGAAGGAAGTCATCAAGGGCAAGCGCCTGGTCGTCGTCGACGACTCGATCGTGCGCGGCAACACCCAGCGCGCCCTGGTGCGCATGCTCCGCGAGGCCGGCGCCGCCGAGGTCCACATCCGGATCTCCTCGCCGCCCGTGAAGTGGCCCTGCTTCTTCGGCATCGACTTCGCCACGCGCGCGGAGCTGATCGCCAACGGCATGACCATCGAGGAGATCGGTACCAGCCTCGGCGCCGACTCGCTCTCCTACATCTCCATCGACGGCATGATCGAGGCGACCACCATCGCCAAGCCCGACCTGTGCCGCGCCTGCTTCGACGGCGAGTACCCGATGGAGCTGCCGGACCCCGAGCTGCTCGGCAAGCAGCTGCTGGAGACCGAGCTGGCCGCGGGGCCCGCCGCGACGGCCGCCGCCGACGCGATCCGTCGCCCGTAAGCCTCGTAGAAACCAACCCGAAAGATCCCAGGCAATGTCTGAGACTGCTGTACCCGGTGCTTCCTACGCGGCTGCCGGTGTCGATATCGAGGCGGGCGACCGCGCCGTGGAACTCATGAAGGAGTGGGTGAAGAAGACCCAGCGCCCCGAGGTCCTCGGCGGCCTCGGCGGGTTCGCCGGTCTCTTCGACGCCTCCGCCCTCAAGCGCTTCGAGCGTCCGCTGCTCGCCTCCGCCACGGACGGCGTCGGCACCAAGGTCGACATCGCCCGCCGTATGGGCGTCTACGACACCATCGGCCACGACCTGGTCGCCATGGTCATGGACGACATCGTGGTGTGCGGTGCCGAGCCGCTGTTCATGACGGACTACATCTGCGTCGGCAAGGTCCACCCCGAGCGCGTCGCGGCCATCGTGAAGGGCATCGCGGAGGGCTGTGTGCTCGCCGGGTGCGCCCTGGTGGGCGGCGAGACGGCCGAGCACCCCGGGCTGCTGGGCGCGGACGACTTCGATGTCGCCGGCGCCGGCACGGGTGTCGTGGAGGCCGACCGGCTGCTCGGCGCGGATCGCATCCGTAAGGGTGACGCGGTGATCGCCATGGCGTCCTCCGGGCTTCACTCGAACGGGTACTCCCTGGTCCGGCATGTGCTGCTGAACACGGCGGGCCTGGCCCTGGAGTCGGAGGTCGCCGAGCTCGGCCGCACCCTCGGCGAGGAGCTGCTGGAGCCGACCAAGATCTACTCGCTGGACTGCCTGGCGCTCACCCGCACCGCCGATGTACACGCCTTCTCGCACATCACCGGCGGCGGGCTCGCGGCCAACCTGGCCCGGGTGATCCCGGACGGGCTGCACGCCACGGTCGACCGCTCCACCTGGACCCCGGGCGCGATCTTCGACCTGGTCGGACGGACCGGGGACGTCGAGCGCCTGGAGCTGGAGAAGACCCTCAACATGGGCGTCGGCATGATGGCGATCGTCCCCGAGGAGTCCGCCGAGGTGGCCCTCGCGACCCTGGCCGACCGCGGTGTGGACGCCTGGGTGGCCGGCGAGATCACGGACCGGGGCACGAAGACGACCGGCGCCGAGCTGGTCGGGGACTACGCGGTCTGACCCCGCGGACAGCACAGAAACCGGTCGGTGGCTCTGCCACCGACCGGGCTGGTCACTGCAAGGTCAAGCGCCGCGACGGTGCTGTTGGTGAGGATCCTTGTCGTCCTCTTCCTCGTCGTCGTCCTCGTAGAGGTCGGCATAACGAGAGTAGAGATCGTCCTCGTCGTTCTCATCGTCCTCGAACGGCTCGCCGTTCGGCGGCTGGTTCGACGTCGATGCGCCCAGTTCACTGGCCAGACGTGACAGGTCAGTCCCACCGCTGTTGTACTTCAGCTGGCGGGCGACCTTTGTCTGCTTGGCCTTGGCCCGGCCGCGCCCCATGGCTCGACCCCCTCGGTGACAGGGGCTCAACGGCCCCAGAGTCTGACACGCGTTCATGATCTGGAACGGACTCTCAATAGAGAGGCCGGTCCGTAGGGCTTCCACGGTACCTGAGCCCGCGCCCATACGGTACGTCGCCCGCAGCACGCGCGTGTGCACAGGACCTTCGAGGCGCCCCGTCCTCGCTGGTCAGTGGCGATTTTAACCACTTATCGGGGAACGACCCGCCGGTGGAAGTGAGAGTTCTCTCTAAGTTCCCGCCGACGGGTACCGCTCATGTGTGCGAACGGTCAGTGTGCGATGCGTCCCGCGCGGGCCTCGGCCATGCGCTGCTCGGCGATCCGGTCGGCCGCGGCGGCCGGCGGAATCCCGTCTTCCTTCGCACGTGCGAATATGGCCAGCGTGGTGTCGAAGATCTTCGCCGCCTTCGTCCTGCACCGGTCGAAGTCGAACCCGTGCAGTTCGTCGGCGACCTGGATGACGCCGCCGGCGTTCACCACGTAGTCCGGCGCGTAGAGGATCCCGCGGTCGGCGAGGTCTTTCTCCACACCCGGGTGCGCGAGTTGGTTGTTGGCCGCGCCGCACACCACCTTGGCGGTGAGCACCGGCACGCTGTCGTCGTTCAGGGCACCGCCGAGCGCGCAGGGGGCATAGATGTCGAGGCCCTCCACGCGGATCAGCGCCGCGGTGTCGGCGACCGCCGTCACGCCCGCCGGATACTGCTCCAGGATCCGCTGGACGGCGTCCGTGCGCACGTCCGTGACGACGACCTCGGCGCCCTCCTCGCGCAGGTGCTTCACCAGGTGGTGGCCGACCTTGCCGACGCCCGCGATGCCGACCTTGCGGCCGCGCAGCGAGGGGTCGCCCCACAGGTGCTGGGCGGAGGCGCGCATGCCCTGGTAGACGCCGAAGGCGGTGAGCACGGAGGAGTCGCCGGCGCCGCCGTTCTCGGGGGAGCGGCCGGTGGTCCAGCGGCATTCGCGGGCCACTACGTCCATGTCGGCGACATAGGTGCCGACGTCGCACGCCGTGACGTACCGCCCGCCGAGCGAGGCGACCATACGGCCGTAGGCGAGGAGGAGGTCCTCGGACTTGTCGCGGTCCGGGTCGCCGATGATCACGGCCTTGCCGCCGCCGTGGTCGAGACCGGCCATGGCGTTCTTGTACGACATCCCGCGCGCCAGGTTGAGGGCGTCGGCGACGGCCTCGGCCTCGGTGGCGTAGGGATAGAAGCGCGTGCCGCCGAGGGCCGGGCCCAGGGCGGTGGAGTGGATGGCGATGACGGCCTTGAGGCCGCTCGCACGATCCTGGCAGAGCACGACCTGCTCATGGCCGCCCTGGTCCGAGTGGAACAGGGTGTGCAGGACATCAGCAGGCGCGCCGGTTACGTCAGTCACTGTGGTGACTCCTGTGTAAATAGCGGCGAGTGGGGCGGAACCCCGTACAGGTGGCGGGGCGCCGTGCCCTGAGCGTAGAGCCTCGGTAGGACCACCATCTGTGCAGTGTTCAGGATCACTCTCGCGCGCCTTCGGCGCACGCATGTCCGTGGGACGATTTGCAGTGGTTTCGAGCGGGGCCCGATGGGGAGGGAGCAGGCGTGCCGAAGGTGTCCTCCGTGGTAGTCCCCTATGCCGCGTACCTGCGCGTGTACGAGCCGCTGGGCGCCTTCCCGGAGCCGGAGCGCAGCCACTGGGCGCGCTACGCCCGCCGCCCCGACCGTCCCTCCTATCAGGACGAACTGCGCCGCTCCCTTGCCGACTTGCTGCCGACCCCGCCGGTCGCGGTGCCCGTGCACGAGAGCAGCGACGCCTTCGTGGCCGAGGTCGACGGCGTGGTCTGTGTGTGCCCCTGGCGGACCCGGCTGCGCGGCTGGCAGGCGCTCGGCGAGCTGGCGGAGGAACTGCCCGCGCCGGTCCTGGACGCGGCGCTGCCCCCGGTCGTACGCCGCCAGGCCGCCCAGGACTACGAGCGCTGGCTCGACCGCAATCCCGACGCCCGCCCCTGGATCCGCACCTCGACCTGGCAGGTGCCGCTGAACTGGTTCGTGCTCGTCTCGGACGAGGAGCGGCGCTATGAGAAGGGCACCGCCGAGGTGCCGCCGGTGCTGCGCTACCGCACGCCCATGGTGCAGGCCCGGCGGCGGGTGGCGCGGGCGCTGCGCACGCTGAAGGACGCCGTGGAAGAGGGGCCGCTGATCGACGGTCTCGTGGACGTCGGCCGCTGGCTGGAGGAGTTCCATCCGCGCTCGCTGGTGGAGCTGGACTACGGCGGCCTGGTGCATGTGCTGCCGGCCGGTGAGTTGGAGGGCGACCACTCGGCGGCGGACGTGGCCGACGGCATCGAGGCGCTGCGCCGGGGCGACGGGGCGGCGGCCGGGGAGGCCTATGTGCGGCTGGTCGAGCGCTGGCGGGCGGTACGGGACCGGCGTTCCGCGAATTGAGTGACGTAAGACTGTGATCTACATCACGGCTCGAACGGCGTCGAACGACGTACGGTCTACGGCACTTGCCCATGTGAGGGGACGTTGGTCCCGATCTGGACTTTTGCCTCAAGGGTGATGGACGGCACTTACCCGGCCCTTGCGCCTCTTGGCACCCCTCATGCCAAAATAGGACAAGGAGTCCGGGGAGGACTCCTTCCGCCCAACTATGCTCCACCATGGGCGGAATCTCAGCATTGCACGCTTTGGGGGGTCTGGTGACTCCTGATCGCCCTGTGACTGATCGTCACAGTGGCGTGACTGTCCGCTATGGCATGGTCCATCGGCTTCCGTCGCTGATGAACACCTGGGAGGGCAATTCCATCGGTTTGGCCGACGTGGCTGGACAGATGGTGTAGTTGTAGTGCCGAGGACAAGCCGTTCGTCCTATAACCGACTCGGCCCGCGTCCGCCATTTCGGGCAACGTGGGTCAAGGTGCAGAATTTAGAGGAAAGAACCGAGAAGGTTCGGTTCTCCCGAGGAGGCCGCTCATGACCGCTCGCACCCCTGATGCCGAGCCGCTGCTGACCCCGGCTGAGGTCGCCACGATGTTCCGCGTGGACCCGAAGACGGTCACGCGGTGGGCGAAGGCCGGCAAGCTCACGTCCATTCGAACGCTCGGCGGGCATCGCCGCTATCGCGAGGCCGAGGTCCGCGCTCTGCTCGCGGGCATCCCGCAGCAGCGCAGCGAGGCCTGAACAACTGCATAACCGGGCAAAAGCGGCAGGTCCCCCAACCTGTCGAGGCGCCCGAACCCTAGCTCCAAGCGACGCGGGACCTGCCCCAACAGGCCCCACGCCCAAGCCGAAGAGAACGTTTAGGCAGCGACACAGGGTGCGTCGTAGATCGCGCTGGACTCCGCCGGGTCCAGCGCGATCTTTTTTGTGCGCTGGTCGCGGGTGGTGATGGGGCGCTGTGAGCGGCCTTGTCGGAGTCTGGGCAGGGCTGTCGGAACGGCTGTGCGTGACATCTGATGAGGGTGCAATTGCACATATTAAATTGACCTGTTGTAGGACGGGGGTAAGTTCCGTCCTTTCAAAAACTCATGCGGTGACTCCCGTCACATGTCTCGCCGGTTGTTGCCCGCGGCATGTGTGCGCTAGAGAAGCGATCCGTTCCAGCGTGCCACGCCGGGCGGGCCGTTGGGACCGGCCTTGGTCACGCGGTGCGGGGACTTTCGTCCTCCAGCTCCCCCTCGCCCGTCTCCTGGGCGCGTGGGGCGGTGTCCATCGCCAGCCGCAGCAGGTGATGACAGATGGGGCAGTGGCGGGTGAGATGCCGGTAGGACGTGGCGGCCGACAGATGGGCCCTCAGCAGTGCCCGCGTCTCGTGCCTGGCCGATGCCGCCATATGCCACCTCCGCGGACCGCACAGGGGAACGGGCCCTGGTCCTTGGGTACCGAGCGAATGTGACGCCGTCAAGGGCGCGGACGCATGCGGCGAAAGCAAAAGAAGGCCCCCGTCCGGATGGGACGAGGGCCTTCGCAGATGCGGTCCTGACGGGATTTGAACCCGCGGCCTCCACCTTGACAGGGTGGCGAGCACTCCAAACTGCTCCACAGGACCAGGTTTCGCGGCGCTTGGTTTGGTGCGTTGCGCTGCGAGAACAGACTGTACAGGAGGTGGGGCCGCCTGGTCGAACTCACCCCCTGTGCGTGGATGACTACGGTACGGCAGCGTCGATCGCCTTCACGATCCGCTTGTCGGAGACGGGGTACGCCGTGCCCAGGGCGTGGGCGAAATAGCTGACCCGCAGCTCCTCGATCATCCAGCGGATGTCCAGGACCTGCCGCGGCACGGGGCGCCCCTTGGGCAGCTGTTCCAGGAGCCAGGCGTACTCGTCCCGCATCTCGTGGACCTTCTCCATGCGCGTGGTGTCCCGCTGGACGTTCGTCGGCATCTGCTGCAGACGCCGGTCCACGGCCACCAGATAGCGCATCAGGTCGGGCAGGCGGCGTATCCCGGCCCACGTCACGAAACCGGGCTTCACCAGGGCGTCCAGCTGGCCCCGCACGTCCGTCAGGTTCGCGAGCAGCGCCGGGCTGCGGGTGGCCTTCAGACGACGCTCACAGGCCTGCCAGGCGGCGAGGACCTGCTGCACCTGGGTGACCGTACGGACCGTCGTGTCGACGATCTCCGCACGCACCTTGTCGTACAGCTTCCGGTACGACTCCTCGTCCCACGCCGGCCCGCCGAAGTCCGCGATCAGCTTGTCCGCCGCGGCCATCGCGCAGTCGTCGAACAGGGCCTGGATGGAGCCGTGCGGGTTCGCCGACAGGGCGAGCTTCTGGGCGTTGGTCAGCTTCTCGGACGCGAACTTCGCCGGGTTCACCGGGATGTTGCGCAGGATGAGGCGCCGGGTGCCCTTCCACATCGCCTCGGCCTGCTCGGCCTCCGTGTCGAAGAGCCGCACCGAGACCGTGTCGCCGTCGTCCACCAGGGCCGGGTACGCCTTCACCGGCTGGCCGGCGCGGCGGGTCTCGAAGACCCGGCTGAGTGTCCCGATCGTCCAGTCGGTGAGGCCCTTGCGCTCCAGGGACTCGCCGCCCTCACGGGACGCGGTGGCGGCCGCCGCCTGGGAGAGGGCCTTGCGCGCCTTCGGCTTCAGCTGGAGCTTCAGCGCCTCCAGATCCTTGTCCTCGGCCAGCTTGCGGCGCCGCTCGTCGACGATCCGGAAGGTGATCTTGAGGTGGTCGGGGACCTTGGACCAGTCGAAGTCGTCCGCCTCGAAGGGCACGCCGACCATCCGCCTCAGCTCGCGGGCCATCGTCACGGCCAGCGGCTCCTGGAGGGGCACCGCCCGGTCCAGGAAGGCCTTCGCGTAGTTCGGCGCGGGCACGTAGTTGCGGCGGACCGGCTTGGGCAGGGAGCGGATCAGCTCCGTCACGACCTCCTCGCGCAGGCCCGGGATCTGCCACTCGAAGCCCTCGTCCGTGACCTGGTTGAGGACCTGGAGCGGGATGTGGACCGTCACACCGTCCGCGTCCGCGCCCGGCTCGAACTGGTACGTCACCCGGAACGTGAGCTGCCCCTGCCGCCAGGAGTCCGGATAGTCGGCCTTGGTGACCGCCTCCGCCGACTCCCGGATGAGCATCTCCCGCTCGAAGTCCAGGAAGTCCGGCTGCTCGTGTCGCTTGTGCTTCCACCAGGAGTCGAAGTGGGCACCCGAGACCACGTGTTCGGGCACGCGCTGGTCGTAGAAGTCGAAGAGCGTGTCGTCGTCGACCACGATGTCCCGGCGCCGCGCCCGGTTCTCCAGCTCCGCGACCTCGCTGAGCAGTCTGCGGTTGTCGGCGAAGAACTTGTGGTGCGTCCGCCAGTCGCCCTCGACCAGCGCGTTGCGGATGAACAGCTCGCGGCTGACCTCGGGGTCGATCCGGCCGTAGTTCACCTTGCGCTGGGCGACGATCGGGACGCCGTACAGCGTGACCTTCTCGTGCGCCATCACGGCCGCCTGGTCCTTCTCCCAGTGCGGTTCGCTGTACGTCCGCTTCAGGAGGTGCTCGGCGAGCGGCTCGACCCACTCGGGCTCGATCTTCGCGTTGACCCGCGCCCACAGCCGGCTCGTCTCCACCAGCTCGGCCGACATCACGAACTTCGGCTGCTTCTTGAACAGCGCCGAGCCTGGGAAGATCGCGAACTTGGCGCTGCGGGCGCCCAGGTACTCGTTCTTGTTGCCGTCCTTGACGTCCTTCATCCCGAGGTGGGAGAGCAGGCCGGCGAGGAGCGAGACATGGACGCGGTCGGCGGGGGCGTCGTCCTCGCTGAGGTGGATGCCCATCTGCTTGGCGACCGTGCGCAGCTGGGTGTAGATGTCCTGCCATTCGCGGATGCGCAGGAAGTTCAGATACTCCTGCTTGCACATCCGCCGGAAGGAAGACGATCCCCGCTCCTTCTGCTGCTCGCGGACGTACCGCCACAGGTTCAGATAGGCGAGGAAGTCGCTGGTCTCGTCCTTGAAGCGGGCGTGCTGCTGGTCGGCCTGGGTCTGCTTGTCGGCCGGGCGCTCGCGCGGGTCCTGGATGGACAGCGCGGCCGCGATGACCATGACCTCGCGGACACAGCCGTTGCGGTCGGCCTCCAGGACCATCCGGGCCAGACGCGGGTCGACGGGCAGCTGGGCCAGCTTGCGGCCGGTGTCGGTGAGCCGCTTGCGGGCGTCCTTCTGCGCGGGGTCCAGCGCGCCCAGCTCCTGCAGCAGCTGCACACCGTCGCGGATGTTGCGGTGGTCCGGCGGGTCGATGAAGGGGAACTTCTCGATGTCGCCGAGACCGGCGGCGGTCATCTGCAGGATGACGGAGGCGAGGTTCGTACGGAGGATCTCCGCGTCGGTGAACTCCGGGCGGCCGAGGAAGTCGTCCTCGGCGTACAGCCGGATGCAGATACCGTCGCTGGTCCGGCCGCAGCGGCCCTTGCGCTGGTTGGCGCTGGCCTGGGAGACCGGCTCGATGGGCAGCCGCTGGACCTTGGTGCGATGGCTGTAGCGGCTGATCCGGGCGAAGCCGGGGTCGATGACGTACTTGATACCGGGGACGGTGAGGGAGGTCTCGGCGACGTTCGTGGCCAGAACGATCCTGCGCCCGGTGTGCGGCTGGAAGACCCGGTGCTGCTCGGCGTGCGAGAGCCGGGCGTAGAGGGGCAGGATCTCCGTGAATCTGTACTTCTTCTTCTCCAGCGCGTCCGCCGTGTCCCGGATCTCCCGCTCGCCGGAGAGGAAGACGAGGATGTCGCCCTGGCCCTCGGCCTGGAGTTCCTCCACCGCGTCGCAGATGGCGGTGATCTGGTCGCGGTCGGCGTCGTCCGAGTCCTCTTCGAGGAGGGGGCGGTAGCGGACCTCCACCGGATACGTCCGGCCGCTGACCTCGATGATCGGGGCGTCGCCGAAGTGCCGGGAGAAACGCTCGGGATCGATGGTCGCCGAGGTGATGACGACCTTGAGATCCGGCCGCTTGGGCAGCAGCTGCGCGAGATACCCGAGCAGGAAGTCGATGTTCAGGGACCGCTCATGGGCCTCGTCGATGATGATCGTGTCGTAGGCGCGCAGCTCGCGGTCGGTCTGGATCTCGGCGAGCAGGATGCCGTCCGTCATCAGCTTGATGAACGTGGCGTCCGGGTTCACCTGGTCGGTGAAGCGGACCTTCCAGCCGACGGCCTCGCCGAGCGGTGTGCTCAGCTCCTCCGCCACGCGCTCGGCGACGGTCCGGGCGGCGATACGGCGGGGCTGGGTGTGCCCGATCATGCCGCGCACGCCCCGGCCCAGCTCCACACAGATCTTGGGGATCTGGGTGGTCTTGCCGGACCCGGTCTCACCGGCCACGATGACGACCTGGTGATCGCGGATGGCCGCCGCGATCGCGTCTTTCTTCTGGCTGACCGGAAGCTGCTCGGGGTACGAGACGGCGGGCACGCGGGCAAGCCGTTCACCGATCCGGGCCTCGGCCTTGCCGACCTCCGCCTCGATCTCGGCGAGGACGGCGGCGCGGGCCTCCGGCTTACGGATCTTGCGCGCGCCCTCGAGCCGCCGGCCGAGCCGATGTGCGTCGCGCAGCGACAGCTCGGTCAGACGGGGGGCGAGGGTGCCGAGAGCGGGGGCGGGATGCGTAGACATACGCGGTCCAGGATCTCACCCCGTCCGAAAAACATGCGAACGATTTGACGCGGGGCGGGATCGGCCCGGCCCGGGACGGCGAGGTCGTACGCCGACCAGGGCACTGCCGTGCGTCGTTCAGGGACTCTCAGGTGGTGCGCTGGGCCGGCGGCGCTGTGGCCGGCGCTGTGGCCGACGACGTGGCGGCCGTCGCGGCGTTCTGCTGCCCCAGCGCGATCGACTTCGCGGTGTTGGAGATCGCCTTGATGCCGAGGTAGGCCGTGGTCATGCTGCTGACCGCGGTGAATGCGGCGGTCAGGATGCCGACCATCACGGACTTGTCGCCGCCGAGCCGCCACACCCCGACGATCGCGACCGCGGTGATCGTGACATTGCTGACGATGACCGCGAGCAGCCCGTACCGTGCCCGGATCTTCTCCAGCTGGGCATCCGCCGTGACGGCGGCGGCCTGGTTCTGGCTCATGTCCCCGTACCCCCGTTCAGCAGTTGTGCGACCCGTGCGTCCACCTGGGCTCGGTCGTACCCGCGTCGGACGATGTCGAAAACCGGCGGTGCCATGGGCGAGGTGCCTTCGGCCAGGCCGACCAGATAGGCGTCCACCTGAGAGCGGTCGTAACCGCGCCGGGCGATCTCGAAACCCTGGAAGTCGTCCGCCATACATGCCCCCTACGACGACGAAGGCCCCGTTCGTCGAACGGGGCCTTCGTGGCTGTGGCTGGGGCCGGGGTCGAACCGGCGACCTTCCGCTTTTCAGGCGGACGCTCGTACCAACTGAGCTACCCAGCCACGGTGTTTCACGTGAAACACCAGCGGTCCTGACGGGATTTGAACCCGCGGCCTCCACCTTGACAGGGTGGCGAGCACTCCAAACTGCTCCACAGGACCAAGCTTGCGTGCAACAGTGTCGCACACGATCTTGCGTGCCCCCAACGGGATTCGAACCCGTGCTACCGCCTTGAAAGGGCGGCGTCCTAGGCCGCTAGACGATGAGGGCTATCGGCCCGCCTGGGCGCTTCTCAGCGCGTCGGGGACGTGAGAAGCATATGGGATGGCGAGGGCTATCGCCAAAACGGTTTACGGCGAAGGGGCGGAGGAGGCGGGGGAGGCGGGGGACGGGGCCGTCGGGGTGGGTGCGGCGCCTCGGTGCCCGTGGCGGGCCCGCCGCTCGATGGCGTCGTCGGCAAGGTGGCGGCTGACCTCGGCCGTCGTCTCGCCCAGGCCGCCGAGCTTGATCGCGTCCCAGGCCTGGAGGCGGCGGCTGTCGCGGTCGAAGTAGAGGATCGAGGCCTCGATGGGTGCCGGATAGGCGCGCTCCACCGCACGCAGCCCGCTGCCGCCCGTGGAGCCCTCCATGCGCAGCCTCGTGCCGTACGGCAGCACCTCGTCCCCTTCGTGGTGAAGATGCCCGCACAGCACCAGCGGCACCTCGCCGTCCGTCTCGCGGGCCGCGGCCGGCTCATGGGCGACGGCGATGTCGACCGGGGTGTGCCGGGCCTTCTGGTCGCGCAGGGCGCTGGCCAGCCGGTCGCCCGCCAGTTGCTCGGCCGCGTCGCCGCCGGGCACCACCGAGCGGTCGGGGGTGAACTGCGGGTCGCCGGTCCCCGCGAAACGCAGACCCGCGACCGTCTGTGCCCGGCCGTCGTCCAGGACGCGCACGTTCTTCATGCGCTCCAGATAGCGCTGGGTGGCCCGTGAGTCGTGGTTGCCGCGCACCCAGACGTACGGCACTCCCAGGTCCCGGATCGGGTCCAGGAAGCCGTTCTCCGCCGCGGTCCCGTGGTCCATCGTGTCGCCGGAGTCGACGATCACGTTCACCTTGTACTGCTCCACCAGCGAGGCGATGATCTTCCAGCTCGCCGGGTTGAGATGGATGTCCGACACATGCAGGACCCGGATCGTGGAGGGGTCCGGCTGGTAGGCCGGGAGCGTGGAGGTGACGTTGTAGAGCCTGGTCACGTTCGTCACCAGGCGGGCCAGTTCCTTCTGGTAGACGTCGAAGTCGCTGACGATGCTGCGTGCGTTGCCGACCACCGACGGTGCGGAGCTGAGCAGCCCGGAGAACCTCGGCTCCAGTATCGACTTCGGGTTCCAGGTGGCGGCCGCGCTCGCCCCGGACGCGGCCAGCAGGGTCAGGGCGAGACCGCCGGCGGCGAGGGCCCGGCGGGGGCTGCGGTAGACGGCGAGACCGAGGGCCGTGGCGCCGGCGACCACGGCCACACAGGAGCGCACGGCCAGGTCCAGCGTGCCGTGCTCGACGTCTTTGGCGACCTCGTCCTGCAGCCCGGAGATCCGCTCGGGGTGGTCGACCAGGGCCTGGGAGCGGAGCGGGTCGAGCTGGTCCACGTTCACGTCGAGGCGGACGGGTGCCACATGGCTGTCCAGGGTGAGCGCGCCCAGCGGCGAGATATTGATCTTCGTGCCGCCGGAGAGCGACGGCCGCAGCGCCATCGTCGTGTTCATCGGACCGACCGGGGTCCGTACGTTCCCGACGATCAGCAGGCCCAGCCAGGCGCCGACGAGGACGACGAGCGCGAGACCGAGGGCACGCGGCCAGGGGCGCGAGCGGAGGGTGGGTTCCGGGACGGGCAGCGGGCGGGTGCGGTGGCCGGCGGGGCGCTTGGGGCGCACGGGGTGCGTGAGGCGCTTGGGGAGCACGTGGTGCATGAGGTGCTTGGGGCGCATACGGTGCGTCATCGTGCGGAGGGCTGCGACGGGAACGCGGACCATTGGGGCCGTATGCCCGTGTCCGGGCGTGGATATGCGGTGCCGCACGGCTTTCGTACGGGTCCCCGTACCGGACAATGACCGTGTGCTGGAGATGACACGCGAGGAGTTCGAGGAACTGGTCGCCGAGGCGCTCGACCGGATTCCGCCGGAGCTGACGCGGCTCATGGACAACGTGGCGGTGTTCGTGGAGGACGAACCGCCCGCCGGCGACCCCGAGCTGCTCGGCCTGTACGAGGGCACACCGCTGACCGACCGCGGCGAGTGGTACGCGGGCGTGCTGCCGGACCGGATCACCGTCTATCGCGGGCCGACGCTGAGGATGTGCGACAGCCGCGCGGATGTCGTCGCGGAGACCGAGGTGACCGTGGTGCATGAGATCGCCCACCACTTCGGCATCGACGACGCCCGGCTGCATGCGCTCGGCTATGGGTGAGCAACGGGCTACGCACGACGGCTGAGGGGCCGTGGACGGATGTCGGCTTGTGGGTGGGCATTGATGCGGACGGGGCGCGTGTCTTCTTGCGGGCGGCGGGAGTTGGGGAGGTTGACTCCTTTCCTTGCCAGCGGAGGTGGCCGCCGTGCGCCCTTTGCCCGTACCCGTCCGCCTCACCGTCACGGTGCTGGCCCTCGCCGCTGCCGCCGGCTGTGTGAACGTGGGTGACGACGCGGGCCCGGCCAAACCCTCGCACTCGGCGGGGCGGCACGGCGGGGCGGCACCCGACGGCGTCCCGGTGGCCGGCGCCGGGGGCTTCGGCGGACACGACGACAAGGTGGGCGGCGGTAAGCACGAGCACGGCGGCAAGGCGAAGCCGGGGAAGTCGCCCTCCGCGTCGGCCACCCCGTCCGAGGGTGAGGGCAGTGCGCGCCCGGCTCCGGCGAAACCCGGCAAGCCGGGCAGGACCGTCGATCCCGGGGAGCCGGCGCCGACCGAGGCCCCGCCGACGCCCCCGGCCACCTCCGCCCCGCCCGAGCCCCCGGCGTCCACCCCGCCGCCGGCGACCTCCGAGCCCCCGACGGCCGAGCCGTCCTCCTCGGCGCACGAGGAGACGGGCCCACAGCTCGTCCAGCGCGAGCCGGCACCGACGGCGGGCGCACCGGCGTGAGCGGCCGGGCCGGAGCGGATCCCCGGACATGCGGGTCGCGTGACACCCGGACACCGGACATACGGTTCACGTGACCCCCGGACACGCGGTTCGCGTGACCCCCGGCCATGCGGTTCGACCTGCGGTGATGCGGTCCGGTTTGCCTTCAGGGGTGGTGGGTGCGTATGGTGGTAGATCGTTTGATCCCATTTGCCCGGCGCCACCACAGAGCGCGCCGTGTGGCGCGTACTCTCCCTTGCCGTGGCGGACCGCATTGAGGCGGTCGTGAGCGAATCACGGAGTTGACGGGCGCGTGCCGACGAGACTCCGGAAGGTTTCGCATTCGCATGTCCGTGTCCAGTACTGATCAGTTTGTCGTGTCCGAGAACGAGCTCACCGAGCTTGAGAACGAACTCGCCGACGAGACGAACGAGATCACCGAGGCCGACGAGGCCACTGACACCACCCCCCAGACCACCTTCGCCGACCTCGGCCTGCCCGAGGGTGTTGTGCGCAAGCTCGCGCAGAACGGCGTCACCACCCCCTTCCCGATCCAGGCCGCGACCATCCCGGACGCCCTGGTCGGCAAGGACATCCTCGGCCGTGGCCGCACCGGCTCCGGCAAGACCCTCTCCTTCGGTCTGCCGACCCTGGCCACGCTGGCCGGCGGCCGCACCGAGAAGAAGCGGCCCCGCGCCGTCATCCTCACCCCGACCCGCGAGCTGGCCATGCAGGTCGCCGACGCGCTCCAGCCGTACGGCGACGTCGTCGGCCTGAAGATGAAGGTCGTCTGCGGCGGCACCTCCATGGGCAACCAGATCTACGCCCTGGAGCGCGGCGTCGACATCCTCGTCGCCACCCCGGGCCGCCTGCGCGACATCATCAACCGCGGCGCCTGCTCCCTGGAGGACGTGCAGATCGCCGTCCTGGACGAGGCCGACCAGATGTCCGACCTGGGCTTCCTGCCCGAGGTCACCGAGCTGCTCGACCAGGTCCCGGCCGGCGGCCAGCGCATGCTCTTCTCCGCCACGATGGAGAACGAGATCCAGACCCTCGTCGACCGCTACCTGAACAGCCCCGTCTCGCACGAGGTGGACGCGGCCCAGGGCGCGGTGACGACCATGTCGCACCACATCCTCATCGTGAAGCCCAAGGACAAGGCGCCGGTCACCGCCGCGATCGCCTCCCGCAAGGGCCGCACGATCATCTTCGTCCGCACCCAGCTGGGCGCCGACCGCGTGGCCGAGCAGCTGCGCGAGGCCGGTGTGAAGTCCGACGCGCTGCACGGCGGCATGACCCAGGGCGCCCGCACCCGCACCCTGGCCGACTTCAAGGACGGCTACGTCAACGTCCTGGTCGCCACCGACGTCGCCGCCCGCGGCATCCACGTCGACGGCATCGACCTGGTCCTGAACGTGGACCCGGCCGGCGACCACAAGGACTACCTCCACCGCGCCGGCCGTACCGCCCGCGCGGGCCGCACCGGCACGGTCGTCTCCCTGTCCCTGCCGCACCAGCGCCGCCAGATCTTCCGCCTGATGGAGGACGCCGGCGTCGACGCCGCGCGCCACATCATCCAGGGCGCCGGCGCCTTCGACCCGGAGGTCGCCGAGATCACCGGCGCCCGCTCGATGACCGAGGTCCAGGCCGAGTCCGCGAACAACGCCGCGCAGCAGGCCGAGCGCGAGGTCGCCCAGCTCACCAAGCAGCTGGAGCGCGCCCAGCGCCGCGCCGCCGAGCTGCGCGAGGAGTCGGACCGGCTGGTCGCCCGGGTCGCCCGCGAGCGCGGCGAGGACCCGGAGGCCGCGGTGGCCGAGGCGCAGGCGACCGCCGCGCAGGAGCTGGCGGCCGCCGAGGCCGCCGCTGCCGCCGAGAAGCGGGCCGAGCGCGAGGAGCGTCCGGCGGCTTCGGCGCCGTACGAGCGCCGGGAGCGCCGTGGCTTCGGGGACCGTGGTGACCGTGCCGAGCGGGGCTTCGAGCGTCGTGATGACCGCGGTGACCGCGGGGGCCGTGGTTTCGAGCGCCGTGACGAGCGTCGCCCGTTCGACCGGGACCGTGCCGAGCGCCGTGACGACCGCGGTGACCGCGGTGGTTTCGACCGCCGTGACGACCGCGGTGACCGTGGCGGCCGTGGTTTCGAGCGTCGCGACGAGCGTCGTCCGTTCGACCGTGACCGTGGCAACGACCGTGGCGGCCGCTCCTTCGAGCGCCGTGACGACCGCCGTGACGACCGCGGTGGCTTCGAGCGTCGTGATGACCGTGGTGACCGCGGTGACCGCGGGGGCCGTGGTTTCGAGCGTCGCGACGAGCGTCGTCCGTTCGACCGTGACCGTGGCAACGACCGTGGCGGCCGCTCCTTCGAGCGCCGTGACGACCGTGGCGGCTTCCGCCGGGACGAGCGCGGCGGCCACCGTGGCAGCGACCGCCCGTTCAACCGCGACCGCCGTGACGACCGTCCGGGCTTCCGCTCCGGCGGCCACGACCGCCCCTACGGCCGCCGTGACGACCACCGTGGCAACGGCTCCTTCGGCCGCCGCGAGGACAAGCCGCGCTGGAAGCGCAACGGCTGACGCGGGGTGAGCCCCGCCGAGTGACCTGAGAAGGGCCCGTACGACATCACGTCGTACGGGCCCTTTTTGGCCATAGCGTGACGCATGTCACGCCTCCGGGGAGGGAATTGCTGGGGGCATGACAGATGAAGCGAGAGTGAGCGAGGCGCCGGCCCTGTCGGACGAGGAGCGGCTGGCCCAGCTCGGCTACACCCAGGTGCTCGCCCGCCGGATGTCGGCGTTCTCGAACTACGCCGTCTCCTTCACGATCATCTCGGTGCTGTCCGGCTGTCTCACGCTGTACCTCTTCGGCATGACCACCGGCGGACCCGCGGTGATCACCTGGGGCTGGGTGGCCGTCGGCCTGATGACGCTGGCCGTCGGGCTGTCGATGGCCGAGATCTGCTCGGCGTATCCCACCTCGGCCGGCCTGTACTTCTGGGCCCACCGCCTCGCACCACCCCGCTCGGCGGCGGCCTGGGCCTGGTTCACCGGCTGGTTCAACGTGCTGGGCCAGGTCGCGGTGACCGCCGGCATCGACTTCGGCGCGGCGTCCTTCCTGGGCGCCTGGCTGAACCTCCAGTTCGGCTTCGGGGTGACCCCCGGCCGCACGGTCCTGCTCTTCGCCGCGATCCTGATCCTGCACGGCCTGCTGAACACCTTCGGCGTGCGGATCGTCGCGTTCCTGAACGGCGTGAGCGTGTGGTGGCACGTGCTCGGCGTCGCGGTGATCGTCGGCGCGCTCGCCTTCGTCCCCGACCGCCACCGCTCGGCGTCCTTCGTCTTCACGAAGTTCGTGAACGAGACGGGCTGGGGCAGCGGCCCGTACGTCGTCCTCCTCGGCCTCCTGATGGCCCAGTACACCTTCACGGGCTACGACGCCTCGGCTCATATGACGGAGGAGACCCACGACGCGTCGACGGCGGGCCCGAAGGGCATCGTCCGCTCGATCTGGACGTCCTGGATCGCCGGCTTCGTGCTCCTGCTGGGCTTCACGTTCGCGATCCAGTCGTACGACAAGGAGCTGGCGTCCCCGACGGGCGCGCCCCCGGCCCAGATCCTCCTGGACGCACTGGGCGCCACGACCGGCAAACTCCTCCTCCTGGTCGTGATCGGCGCCCAGCTCTTCTGCGGTATGGCGTCGGTGACGGCCAACAGCCGCATGATCTACGCCTTTTCCCGCGACGGCGCGCTGCCGTTCTCGCACATCTGGCACACGGTCAGCCCGCGCACCCGGACCCCCGTGGCGGCGGTCTGGCTGGCCGCGCTGGGCGCCCTCGCCCTCGGCCTGCCGTATCTCATCAACTCGACGGCGTACGCGGCGGTGACGTCGATCGCGGTCATCGGCCTCTACATCGCGTACGTCATCCCGACCTTCCTCCGCGTCCGCAAGGGTGCCGCCTTCGACCGCGGGCCATGGCATCTGGGCCGCTGGTCGGGCCCGATCGGGGTCGTCTCCGTCACCTGGGTCGTCCTGATCACGATCCTCTTCATGCTCCCGCAGGTCTCCCCGGTCACCTGGGAGACCTTCAACTACGCCCCCGTCGCCGTCCTGGTCGTCGTCGGTTTCGCGACGACCTGGTGGCTGGCCTCGGCGCGTCGCTGGTTCCTCACCGGCGAGCACGCGCCGGCCCCGGAACCTGCCCAAAAGTGAGCATCCCGCCCACTCTTCACCGCCTCGGCTCCCCCCGACGCGGCCGGGTCACCGATACCCGATCGGAGACACGGCCGCGTCCGGCTATGCTCGGACAGGCAACATCGCCTGGGCCCTTAGCTCAATTGGCAGAGCAGTGGACTTTTAATCCATTGGTTGTGGGTTCGAGTCCCACAGGGCCTACGGGAGGTAGGCGGGGCATATGCCCTCTGACCTGCTACGCAGCGCTCGGGTCGGCTTCGGCTGGCTCGGGCGCTGAGTCGTTTTCGGGCGCGACCTTCGAGTTCCTCATCTCGGAGGTCGCGCCCGGAGTGGTGGGCTTGGTGGCCCGGACGATGGCGGAGTGCATGCCGTCTGCGACGGAGTGCGTCGGGGTGATCTCGACGTCCGTGAATCCGGCGGCTTCGAGGCCCGCCCGGTACTCGGAGAAGGACAGCGCGCCGGCGACGCAGCCGACGTAGTCACCGCGCTCGGCACGCTGTTCGGGGGTGAGCGCGTCATCGGCGACGACGTCCGAGACGCCGATACGACCGCCGGGCCGCAGGACGCGGAAGGTCTCCGCGAAGACGGCGGGCTTGTCGACGGACAGGTTGATCACGCAGTTGGAGATGACGACGTCGATGGTGTTCGCCGGGAGGGGGATGGCCTCGATGGCGCCCTTCAGGAACTCGACGTTCCTGGCGCCTGCCTGCTCGGCGTTGGCCAGGGCCAGGGTGAGCATCTCCTCGGTCATGTCCAGTCCGTACGCCTTGCCGGTCGGGCCGACACGCCGGGCGGAGAGCAGGACGTCGATGCCGCCGCCGGAGCCGAGGTCGAGGACGCGTTCACCTTCGCGGAGTTCGGCGACGGCGGTGGGGTTGCCGCAGCCGAGGGAGGCGGCGACCGCTTCGGCGGGTAGAGCGTCGCGTTCGTCGGCGGCGTAGAGGGTGGAGCCGAAGTTCTCGTCGACCTCGACGGGCTGGGGCCCGCAACAGGCGGCGCCGCCTTCGGTGACCTTGACGGCTGCGGCCGCATACCGCTCGCGGACGGTTTCGCGCAGGTCGGTGGACTGCTCGCTCATGACTTCCCTCCTCGGAGACGGGGTATGGCGGTGCCCTGGAACGGCTTGTATTGACGTTTGTTGATGCAACATTGCGCACTGGATCGAAAAACGTCAACATAGATGCATGTCGAAGCAAGGGCTTGAGGTGGTCGGCCAGGACGCCACCTGCTGCCAGGGTCTGGCCGGCGCGCCGCTGGACGAGGAACGCGCCTCGGAGCTGGCGAAGGTTTTCAAGGCGCTGGGCGATCCGGTCCGGCTGCGGTTGCTGTCGATGATCGCCTCGCGAGAGGGCGGCGAGGTCTGCGTGTGCGAGATGACGCCGGCCTTCGACCTCTCCCAGCCGACGGTCTCCCACCACCTCAAGCTGCTGAGGCAGGCCGGCCTGATCGACTGCGAGCGCCGCGGCACCTGGGTGTACTACTGGGCGCTGCCCGGCGCCCTGGACCGGCTCGCCGCTTTCCTGACCACCCCGCAGACCGCCGGAGTGACGGCGTGACGGCGTCCCTCGTCCGTCGTGTCGCCGCCGAAGCGGTGGGGACCGGGTCGCTGGTGGCCGTGGTCGTGGGTTCAGGTATCCAGGCGACCGAGCTGTCGCACGACATCGGCGTGCAGTTGCTGGCCAATTCACTGGCCACCGTCTTCGGCCTGGGGGTGCTGATCACGTTGCTCGGGCCGGTGTCGGGAGCACACTTCAACCCAGCCGTCACCCTGGCCGCTTGGTTCACACGCCGCCGCGCCGGTGATGGCCCGGCCCTTCGCGAGGTGGCCGCGTACGTTCCCGCACAGGTGGCTGGGGCGATCGGCGGCGCGATGCTGGCCGACGCGATGTTCGCAAGGCCCCTGGTCAGGTTCTCCACCCACGACCGTTCCGTCGGTCATCTGTGGCTCGGCGAGGTCGTCGCCACGGCCGGACTGATCCTGCTGATCTTCGGCCTGGACCGCATCGGCCGGGCGTCCTTGGCCCCGGTCGCAGTGGCCTCCTACATCGGGGCCGCCTACTGGTTCACCTCCTCCACCTCCTTCGCCAACCCGGCGGTGACCGTCGGCCGCGCCTTCACCGACACCTTCGCCGGGATCGCTCCCGCCTCGCTCGTCCCGTTCATCGCGGCCCAGTTGGTCGGCACCGCGCTCGGGCTGGGTGCCGTGGCGGTGGTGTACGGATGCCCTGCTCGCACGCCGGACGACGTCGTCGTCCCGCACGGCGAGCCTGAACTCTCCTCCTCCTGACCGCGCTCCGCCCGCAAGGACACCCGCCATGAGCAACGCCGCCCCGCGCCCTTCCGTGCTGTTCGTCTGCGTCCACAACGCCGGCCGCTCCCAGATGGGCGCCGCCTTCCTCACCCACCTCGCCGGGGACGCCGTCGAGGTGCGCTCGGCAGGCTCCGCGCCCGCCGACGCCGTCAACCCGGCTGTGGTGGAGGCCATGAAGGAGGTCGGCATCGACATCTCCGCCGAAACGCCGAAGATCCTCACCACCGAGGCCGTACAGTCCTCCGACGTGGTGATCACGATGGGCTGCGGGGACACCTGCCCCGTCTTCCCCGGCAAGCGATACCTGGACTGGCGGCTCGATGACCCGGCGGGCCAGGGTGTGGACGCCGTGCGGCCGATCCGGGACGAGATCGAGCGTCGAGTGCGCGCTCTGCTGGCCGAGTTCGGGATTCCGGCGGCATCGGCCTGAGCCGGTACCAGGGTCGGCTCGACCGGCGGCTCGACTGCCTGTTCGGCAGTCGGGCGAGACCGAGGGATCAGCCTCGCTGCCTGCTCGGCGATCTCACGGTCCGGCTCAGGGAGCAGGCTCGTGTACGTGTCCGAGGCCAGCGTGATGGTGGAGTGCCGGAGCGTCTCCTTCACCCGTGTGGAGGTCGCCGCCGCCTCCGAGCGCGATGGCAGTCGCCGCCGGCAGGCAGACACGGACGATGATGCCGGCCGGTGTGAGAGGGGTACGGGCGGCCGTCATGCGTCCCTGCCCGGCCCGGAGTTGGCCTTGGGCCTGGAGATCAGATCTGCTCGGTGGGGCGTACGAGCAGCTCGGCGACGGCCACGTGCCGGGGGCGGGTGACGATGTAGCCGACGGTGTCGGCGATGTCCTGGCTCTGCAGTCGGTCGATGTCGCCCAGGGCGGCGGTGATGTGCTGCTGGATGACGTCGGGGTTGTGGGTGCGCAGTTCGGTGTCGACGCTGCCCGGCTCGATGACGCAGACGCGGACGTGCTGGCGCGCGAGTTCCTGGCGCAGGGATTCGCTGAAGGCGCCGACGCCGAACTTGGTGGCGCTGTACACGGCGGACATGGCGTAGGCGTTGCGGCCGGCGAGTGAGCCGATGTTGACGATGTCGGCGACCTGGCGCGGGGCCTCGGTGGCTGCCTTGACCAGGTGGGGGACGGCCGCGTGGGTGGTGTACATCAGGCCCATGAGGTTGATGTCGATCATGCGGCGCCAGTCGTTCAGGTCCGCGCCGGGGGCGGGCCCGAGCAGCATGAGACCGGCGTTGTTGACCAGGGTGTCCAGGCGGCCCAGGCCCTCGACGGTCCGCTCGACCGCTTCCGCGGCGGCCTGGGCGTCGGTGATGTCGGCGGGCACGACCAGAGCCCGCCCGCCGACACCCGTGATCTCCGCAGCGAGGTCGGTGAGCCGGTTCTCACGTCGGCCGACCAGGGCCACGGACGCGCCCTGGCGGGCAAGCTCCAGGGCGGTGGCGTGGCCGATACCGCTGGAGGCCCCGGTGACCAGGGCGACGGTTCCTGCAAGACGAGGGGTCATGGTTCAAGCCTTTCGATTGCAGTCATGGCGACCAGAACCGATTCAACCGCGTGACCTGCGAAAACGTTAGAACGATGCTCGCTGGGCCTTGCACGATCCTCGCGTATACGCCAGCCACGCCAGCCACGGCAGCGAGGGCGTGGTCCGGCAGGTCAACCCTTTTCGTCGGCGCTGCGCGCCGCCAATCGCATCGCGTCCTGGCTGGGCGGCGCGCCGAAGAGGCGGCGGTACTCCCGGCTGAACTGGGACGGGCTGTCGTACCCCACGAGGTATCCGATGTGCGCGACGTCCTTGGGATTCGCGGCCAGACGCAGCCGGGCCTCATGGAGCCTGATCTTCTTCTGGTACTGGATCGGAGTCGTTCGGGTGACAGCCTGGAAGTTCCGGTAGAAAGCGGAGGGACTCATCCCGATCAGCTCGGCCAGGTCCTCCACCCGGAACGGCTCTCGGTAGTTCTCCCGGATCCACTGGACAGCCCTGGCGACGGGGGAGAGCTTGCTGTCGGAAAGACCGATCCGGCGAACCGTCGCGCCGTGCTCGCTGGTGATCAGGCGCCACAGGATCTCGCGCTTGTAGAGCGGGGCGAGCATGTCCCTGTCGCGTGGCTGATCAAGCAGGCGCACCAGTCGCACGGCGGCGTCCAGCAGCTCGTCCGAGGCATGACTGAAGGCGAAGACAGGTGCTGCGGCGTCATCGCTGTCGGCAATGGTGCCGGGAGCGGCTTGCAACATCACCTCGGCGACCTCAGAGGGCTGCAGACGCAGGCACAGCCCCAACACCGGCCGCTCCGGAGTGGCCTCGATGAAGCGGCACTTCAGAGGCATGGCGACGGATACGGCCAGGTACTGCCCGGCACGGTAGTCGTACACATGATCGCCATACGCCATACGTTTGGCGCCCTGGGCGATCAACGCCATGAACGTCCCGGTCGCCGGCGGCGCCGGTGAGTCCGCCTCCTCCCGCCCGATCAGCAAGTTCTCGATGGCTGTCGTGGTGTCGGCTCGGGCGTGACGGGCCAGCAGTGTGCACAGTTCGTCGAGCGCCATGTACCGATTTAAGCATCGCGGCCGAGGGAGGGTTTGGAACGGCTGTTCGAGCTGGTTGCGTATGCCTGGGCAGCCTTCGCTTCACTTCCGGACGTCGAAACAGCGTCCGGAAACACCCGGTAAGCCCTGACCTGGACTTTTAATGCAGGGTGTCCCGCTGTCGGAGTGTATCCGCCGCAGACAGCCGGCCTTGGCGGGCGCCGAAGTCCTCGCCGGTGAGCGGAGGCTGCTGGATGTCGCGACGCGCTACGGCTACGGCTACGGCTCGGGGGAGGCCTTTGCCCGTGCGTTCCGCGCCGTCCACGGTGTGGGTCCGGTGAGGCCCGGCGCACCGGTGCGGCGCTGCACTCCCGGCCCCGGATGTCCTTCCGGCTCATCACCGAAGGGAGCAGCAGTATGCGATACAGGATCGTGGAGAAGGAGGAGTTCCGTGTGGTCGGCAGGAAGGCCCGTGTCCCGCTCGTCCATGAGGGGGGCAACCCGGCGATCGCCGGGTTCGTCCGGGGCATCGGACCCGAGACGCTGGGCCGGATCACGGCGCTGTCCGACCAGGGGCCGGCGGGGATCGTCGGGGTGAGCGACCGGCTCGATCCGAGCCGGGCGGAGGGGACCGAACTCGACTACCACCACGGCGTGGTGACGTGCGCCGAGGCGCCCGAGGACATGGACGTCCTCGCCGTCCCGGCCGGGATATGAGCGGTCTTCGAGAACTCCGGTCCGTTGCCGCAGGCGCTTCAGCACCTGTGGCGGGGCGTGTCCACCGGTGGTTCCCGTCGAACGGTCCGCCGTCCAGCCGCCTGAGCGGGCGTCACGCGACGGCCCGGGTCTTCACGGCGCAGGGCAACGCCCCAGTCCATCGGCGCGAAGGAGCTGGGGCGTTCCCGTTGTGCAGGGCGTGGGGACAGGCCGCGACCGCCACGGCCGGCGGCCTGTCCCCGGTCAAGAAGAGGTCACCAGCAGAGCGAGCTGATCGTGTGGGTGTCACACACATGGGAGGGGCCCTCGCCGGCGGAGGCGGCGGGGACCGCGAGGGCGGTGAGGATCGCAGCGATGAAGAGGGTGGAGAGGTGTCGTCGCATGGTGAGCGGTCCTTTCTGGGGACTCGGCAAGACGCGTGTCTTGGGGCAAGACGCGCGTCTTGGGGGAATGTCTCCCAGGCTTGCGCAGCCCCGCACAGGCCGCATGTCGAACCTCGCCCATTCGATCATCGTCCCAGGTCGGCGCGTGTCTCTCCGTTAGTCCATCGGTTGCGGGCGCGAAACCCGGGTCGGTCACGACGCCGGGTCGGTCACGACGCCGGGCCGGCCACGACGCGGGGACGGTCACGCGCCGGGCCCGAGCGTTCTGGCTGCGGGCCTGGCGTGTGACGGCGAACGGCGGCCCGTGGAGGCCGCCGTCGCGCTACGGCTTGGTGGGGCGGCGGGCCTGTGCGGCGTGCCGGGGTTTGGCGACCTTGGACGACACCTGGCCGACGATCTCCCAGAAACACACCAGTGCGGTGATCGGCGGAATTCCGAAGATGATCCAGGAAAGCAGTGAGTGCGGTGAGTGGCTGACGCACAGGGCCACTGCCATCGCGGAGGCGGCCAGCACCACGCCCCAGGACCTTCGCGCACTCCGATTCTGGACGGTGGCCCGCAGAATGGACAGAGCCGCCACGAGCCAGGGCCCGTACACCGTCAGCGGCCACCACTGGGCCAATCTCGCCGGCAGTACGGAGGACGCGGTGGCGCGGAGCTGGGCATACGAATACGAGAATGACCAGCCCAACATGCAGACCGCGCACACCGAGATGGTCGCGATCAGGATCGTGACATGCGTGCCCCGATTGTTGTCCTGCGACCGAGATTCCGCACGGAGTCGCTGCCGGGTCCTCCGGTGGCTGGACCGTTCGTGCGGCGGGCTCGGTTCGGGATCGGGGCTGGACGCTGCGGACAGCATCTGGGCCAGTTCCTCGACCGGGTCCCATTGCATCTCGAGCGTGCTGAACTCAGTGTCGAGGAAGATGTCTTCGCTGTGAGTCCTGTCCATCGAGTACTTCCTATAGCCCGACCATCGCCTGCAGGTACTCGCTCTCCAGCTGGGTCATTCTTCTCAGGAAGTCGTCGAGAAGATCAGAACATCCGTCAATGAACACCTCGCTTTCGTCGAGCCGTGTATTAAATGTGATCGTCGAGCGGAGATTCCCGACGGTGAGTCCTTCAGTCCGTGTCACGCCCGCCTAACGAATGCCTCCGGGTGGGCGGATGTCGGGCATTCGGGTGTTTTTGTTGCTCAAAAGCAGTATCCGATGGGGCCGATCGCAGCAACGGACCGGTCGCGACAATCGGAGAAAATGCGAATAGGCAGAAAAATACATTCCGTGAATATAGAGATCACTCGGCCCGCGCGGGGCCGGGCGGCAGCTGGACCGTCATGATCAGATGGCCGGGCCCGGTGCCCGCGCCGCGACAGGTGTGCGCGGTGTCGTCGTCGAACGTGGCGGTCTGGCCCGCCGCGAGCGGGTGCTCGGTGCCGTCGACGACCAGGGTCATCCGGCCGGCGGTCACACTGACGGTCTCCACGACCCCTGCCTGATGGGGGTGGCTGGGGTACTCCTCGTCCGGTTCCAGACCTCAGGCCTCAGACCTCCGGCACGATCCGTTCCACCGCCGCCGTCACCAGTTCCTCCCGCTCCGCCTCGGAGAGCACGTCCGGCAGGGTGAGTTGTTCGACGATCAGCCAGTTCAGGGCGAGGTAGAGCAGTTTGACGGCCGTGGCGTCGCCGGGCAGGCCGGACGCCTCGTGATAGGCCACGTTCGCGGCGAGGTCGGCGCGGACCCGCTCGGTGAGCACCGCGCGCAGTTCCGGGCGGCGGGTGGCCTCCAGGCGGAGTTCCAGCAGCGCGAGGTAGCCGGTGCGGAAGGAGGCGATACGGCCGACGAGTTCACGCATCAGCACCGCGTACGTCTCCCGGTCGCGGCCGGCCGTCCGCTGGCGGGCGATCGTGGCCTCGTCGGGCTGGAGCCGTTCGTAGACGCGGGCTCCGGCCTGGGTGAGCAGCTCGTCGCGGCCGGCGAAGTAGTTGGACGCCGTACCGGGAGGCACGGCGGCCGCCCCGTCCACCGCCCGGAAGGTCAGTCCGCGGGCGCCTTCCCGCGCCAGCACCTCGATCGCGGCGTCGACGAGGGCCGCCCGTCGCTGGTCATTGCGTCTCACCATGGGATGTCCGGCTCCGTGTGCGGGTACTCATCGAAAACCACTCCGGTCAGAGTACTCCGTATGAAGTTGTCAGAGGCCTCGCCGGGGCGCGGTCGAACAGGACCGAACAAAACATACGACCGGACGTACATCTTCTCCGGCGTGTGGCACGATGGCGGGAATGGAAAGCGAACGACACGGCCCGGAGCGCGACGCGGGACGGGGAATCCTGGGTGCCGAGGGTCCCGAGGTGACCGATCTGCGGCTGGTGCGCGGCGCCCGCGCCCGGCAGCGGGTCGCCCGGCACGCCGTCGACATCGCTTCGCTGGACGGGCTCGACGGGCTCAGCATCGGCCGGCTCGCCGCCGACCTCGGGCTGAGCAAGAGCGGTGTCCAGACGCTGTTCCGTACCAAGGAGAACCTGCAGCTCGCCGCCGCCGAGAGCGCGCACCGGGAGTTCGAGCGCGCGGTCGTGCGGCCCACGCGGTCCTTCCCCGCGGGCTCCGCCCGGCTGCGGGCGCTGACCGAGCACTGGATCGTCTACGCGCAGACGCCCCTGTTCGCCGGCGGCTGCTTCTGGTCCGCCAACCTTCCCGCCTACGACAGCCGCCCCGGCGCGGTCCGCGACGCCCTGCTCGCCCACCGCGACGCATGGCTGAAACTCATCGGCGAACAGCTGCGGCGGGCCGTCGGGGACGATGAAATCGCCCCTCTGGACGTGGAGTTGACCGTCTTCCAGCTGGACGCCGTCTGCAACGCGGCCAACATCGCCATGCGGCTCGGGGACGACGGCGCCGCCAGGAAGGTGCGCCGGGTGGTGGAGGGGTTCCTCCGGGGGGCGCGGTGACGCGTGCGGATCAGCCGGCCCGGCCGAGGTCGGCCCGACTGAGGTCCGTGCGTCCGTAGGCCCGCAGGAACGCCGCCACGCCGCCCCGGATCAGACGGTCCGTCTCCGCCGCGGGGAGGGGATGGACGCCGTAGTTGGTGAACTGCACGATCGTGTGGGTGGTCAGGGCCGTGAAGTGGGCGGCGGCCATCGCCGCGTCGCCGTGCGGATCGAGCAGGCCCGCGTCCGCGAGGTGCGTCATCGCCTCGGTGACGGCCCGGCCGACCGGTCCCGGACCGGCCTCGTACCAGGCCTTGAGGACCTCCGGCGGCACATGGTCGGCCTCGGCGTGGATATGGCGGACGAGCGCGAAGTGGTACGGGTAGTCGGCCATGAGGCTGACGAACGCGCGGGCCAGGGTGACCAGATCGCGCTCCAGGTCCTCGGCGCGCGGCGGCCGCTCGGGGTCCAGCACGGCGCGCAGGCGCGCCAGTTGGGCGTCGCGGACCTCGTTGGACGTCCAGGTCACCACCGTCTGGAAGAGCTGGGCCTTGCCGCCGGGGAAGTGGTTGTACAGCGTGCGCGTGGAGACGCCGGCCTGTGCGGCCAGCGCGTCGATCGAGGCGCGCGCATAGCCCTCGCGGCCGAAGAGCGTGCAGGACGCGCTCGCGATCGCCATCTGTTTCTCCAGCTTGCGCGGTGAGACCTCGCCTCGCGCCTGCGTCAGCCGGGACTCGTTCGTTTCGCCCACACCCGCCCCCTTCTGGTCGGCCACTCTATCCGGTTTACAACGGGCGTTGTATTTTTTACAACGACCGTTGTACCTTGCTGTGCGGAAGGCCGCGAAGGGCGGCCGGCCCACCGGGAGAAGCCGGAAGAAGCCGGAAGAGTCCGGCAGAAGGGGGGACACCTGTGTCTGTCACCAGCAACGAAGCCGTGTCCGTGTCCATGTCCATGCCCATGTCCGTGTCGGTGTCCGACGAGGCGCCGCTGCGCGTCGCCGTCCTCGTCGGCAGCGTCCGCGAGGGCCGGCTGGGCCCGGCCGTCACCGAGTGGTTCCTCGGTGCCGCCGCCGGCGACGCCGGTCTCGACCTCGACGTCATCGACCTTGCCGGGATCGACCTCCCGATGGCGCTGCCCTCCTTCGGCGGCACGCCGAGCCCCGGGGCCGTCGCCGCGCTGCGCGACATCTCGCCGCGGCTGGCCGACGCCGACGCGTTCGTCGTCGTCACGCCCGAGTACAACCACAGCTTCCCGGCGTCCCTGAAGAACTTCATCGACTGGCACCACGCCCAGTGGCAGGCCAAGCCGGTGGGCTTCGTCTCCTACGGCGGCCTCGGCGGCGGGCTGCGCGCGGTCGAGCAGCTCCGGCTGGTCTTCGCCGAACTGCACGCCATGACCGTGCGCGACTCGGTCAGCCTGCACGGCCCCTGGTCCGGCCTCGGCGAGGACGGCACCCCGCGGGACACGGCCGTGTGCACCGGCGCCCTCAAGGGCATGTTGGGCCAACTCACCTGGTGGGGCCGGGCGTTGCGCTCCGCGCGGGCCGAGCGCCCGTACGAGGGCTGAGGGCGGGGAGGGGGAGGAGAGGTGGGGGAGATGCGTACGACCGCGTCCGCCGCGACACCGGCCCGACCGGCAGCGGACCTGGATCACCCAGCGGACCTGGATCACTCAGCGAACCCGGATATCTCAGCGAACCCGGACAGCCCAGCGAACCCGGACAACCCAGCGAACCCGGATATCCGATCGAACCCGGAGAACCCGGAGAACCCGGCGACCCCGGAGACTTCGTCCACGGTCCTGAACCGCACCCTGGCCGTCACCGTCATCGGCGCGGTGATGGCGATGCTGGACATGACGATCGTCAACGTCGCGATGCGCCGGCTCTCGCAGTCCTTCGGCGCCTCGCTGGAGACCATCCAGTGGACCGCCACCGCGTACACGCTCGCGCTGGCCGCCGTCATCCCGACCGCCGCCTGGGTCATGGCCCGGCTCGGCGCCAAGCGCGCCTATCTGACCGCGCTCACGCTCTTCACCCTCGGCTCGCTGCTCGCCGCCTGCGCCTGGGACGCGGGCAGCCTCATCGCCTTCCGGGCGGTGCAGGGACTCGGCGGCGGACTGCTGCAGCCGGTCGGCATGACGATGGTGATGGGCGCCGCCGGCCGTGACCGGCTCGGCCGCGCCATGGCCGTGGCCGGCCTGCCCGTCCTGGTCGGTCCGGTGGCCGGTCCTGTGCTCGGCGGCTGGCTCGTCGACGCCGTCTCCTGGCACTGGATCTTCCTGGTCAACGTGCCCGTCGGCGCCCTGGCCCTGACGCTCGGACTACGGCTGCTGCCGGCTCACGCGCCGACGACCGGCACCGGGCGGACCGCCGCCCGGCTGGACCTCCCCGGCCTGCTGATGCTCTCGCCCGGCCTCGCCCTGCTGCTGTTCGGCCTGGCCCGGGGCGGCGAGCGCGGCGACTTCACCGCGCCCGGTGCGCTGGTGCCGACGCTCGCCGGCGTGGCCCTCGCGGCGGGCTTCGTACGCCGCGCGCTCACCGCGTCCGCACCGCTGCTGGACCTGCGGCTGCTGCGTGACCGTACCTTCGCCGCCGCCGTCGGCACCCTCGCCCTGTTCACCAGCGGCTACTTCGGCGCGATGCTGCTCGGCCCGCTGTACTGGCAGCAGGAGCGGGGGCTGAGCGCCACGGCGGCCGGTCTGCTGGGCGCGCCGACGGGCCTGGTCGTCGGTACGACCATGCAGATCGCGGCGCGGCGGATCGACAAGGTGGCGCCACGCCGGCTGATCCCGGCCGGGATCGCGGTGGCCGCCCTCGGGATGGCGTTGCTGGCCTGGCAGGCCGGGGTGCCCGGGGTCGCGTCCTGGCGGATGGTCGTATCGGCCATGGTGCTGGGTGTCGGCGCCGGCACGGCGCTGATGCCGACGATGACCACCGCGAGCCGGGAACTGCCAGCGCCGCAACTGGCCGCGGCGAGTACCGCGCTGAGCATCAACTCCCAGCTGGGGGCGTCCGTCGGGACGGCCGTGCTGTCGGTGGTGCTGGGCCAGGCGGGCCTGACCCCGGCCGGCTTCCGGACCGCGTACGCCGTCGCGGCGGCCCTGCTGGCCCTGGCGGTGCTGCCGTCGCTGCGGCTGCCGGGCCGCCGCCCCCCGGGCTGACCGGCGGCCCGCGTGCGTCAGCCCGCGCGCATCAGCCCGCGTGCGTCAGCCCGCGTGCGTCAGCCCGCGTGCGTCAGCCCGCGTTCAGCTCCGTCAGTTCGGCGAGCGGCAGGGTGTGCCGGGTCTGCAGGACCTTCGCCCGCAGATAGCGCACGTTGTGCGCCGTGGTGAAGACACCGGTCGGCACCCGGTCCCGTACGACGACGCCCAGCTCGCGCAACTGCTCCGCCTTGTCGGGGTTGTTGGACAGCAGGTCCAGCTCCCCGATGCCGAGGGCGGTGAGCATCTGCGCGGCGGCCGTGTAGTCGCGGCCGTCCTCCGGCAGGCCGAGCGCGGCGTTCGCCTCGTAGGTGTCGAGACCCTGGTCCTGCAGGGCGTAGGCGTCGAGCTTGTTGTACAGGCCGATGCCGCGGCCCTCCTGGCGGAGGTAGAGCAGCACGCCCCCGCGCTCGGCGATGCGCTCGACCGCCTCGCGCAGCTGGGGACCGCAGTCGCAGCGGGCCGAGCCGAAGACATCGCCGGTCAGGCACTCGGAGTGCAGGCGCACCAGAGGGACGGCGTCCGGGGCCGGGTCGCCGAGGACGACGGCGACGTGCTCCTGGCCGTCGGCCAGGCCGTGGAAGGTGACGAGTTCGGCGTCGACGCTGTAGCCGTCGTGGAAGCGCAGCGGTACCCGGACGCGGGCGCGCGGCGTGGCGGCGGGGGTGTCGGGCATGCGGGTCCCTCCAGGAGCGGCGGCTGCTTCAGATTTGAAGCAGCGATGACAGGAGGTGACCCTACCCCATGTTTCAAACTTAAAGCAATTGTTTTCCGGGTGCCGGGTGTGGCTCAGGAGCCGGAACAGGACGACCGGCGCCGCCAGGGGACGTCGTCCGTCCCGGGCTCGGCGCCGTCACCCTGCAGCCCCCGCACGACCCCCGTGAAGATCTCCTCCATCTGCCGCACCTGCTCCGGCGCGAGCCGGTCGAACAGGGTGGCGCGCACCGTCTCCACATGCCCGGGTGCCGAACGCTCCAGCACCTCCGTGCCCTCGTCCGTCAGTACGGCGATACTGCTGCGCTTGTCCCAGGCGCAGTCCTCCCGGCGCACCAGCCCGTCCCGCTCCAGGCGGGTCACCGCATACGTCAGCCGACTGCGCGTGATCTTCAGCGTCTCCGCGAGATCGGTCATGCGCAGCCGCCGCTCGGGCGCCTCGGAGAGATTGGCCAGCACGGAGTAGAACAGGTGCGGCATGCCGGCGTCCTGCTGGAGCTGTCGGTCGATCGCGTCCTCCAGGAGGTGCGTCGCGGCGAGATACGCGCGCCAGGCGCGCTGCTCCTCGGGGGTGAGCCAGCGGGTCGTCATACCGCCAGTGTAGGTTTGTTTAAAACTTGAACCAAGAGTGACGCAGACTTCGCATACTTCCCAGGGAGAGCGCGCCGATGTCTTACCCGTACGTGCTGCTGTCCGCCGCCGTCTCCCTCGACGGTTATCTGGACGACACAGGCCCCGAACGGCTTCTGCTGTCCAGCCCAGCCGACTTCGACCGGGTCGACGCGGTACGGGCCTCCGCCGACGCCATCCTGATCGGCGCCGGCACCATCCGCGCCGACAACCCGCGGCTGCTGGTCAACTCCGCCGAGCGCCGAGCGGCCCGGGTCCAGGAGGGCCGGCCCGCGTACCCGCTGAAGGTGACCGTCACCGCCACCGGCGACCTCGACCCCGCCGCCAACTTCTGGCACGCCGGCGGCGACAAGCTCGTCTACACCACCGACCGGGGCGCCGAGCAGGCCGCCCGTCGCCTCGGCACCGCCGCCGACATCGTCCCGCTGGGCCCCGGCCTCGACTGGCGGGCCCTGCTGTCCCACCTGCGGGACGTGCGCGGGGTGCGCCGGCTGATGGTCGAGGGCGGCGGCACGGTCCACACCCAGCTGCTCCAGCAGGGGCTCGCCGACGAGCTGCAGCTGGTCCTCGCCCCGCTGTTCGTCGGCGATCCGGCCGCGCCCCGCCTGTTCGGTCCGGGCGGCTATCAGGGCGGCCGGCTGCGCCTGGCCGAGACCCGCCGGATCGAGGACGTGGTCCTCATGCGCTACGAGCCCACGGCCCCCGGCACCGGGCGTGTCCCCGCCGCCGCCGACCGGCACTGGCTGCGCACCGCATGCGAGCTGGCCGCGCTGTGCCCGCCGTCGCCCACGGCGTTCAGTGTGGGGGCGGTGGTGGTCGCCGCCGACGGCACCGAGCTGGCCCGCGGCCACTCCCGGGAGGGCGAGGACCCTGTGGTCCACGCGGAGGAGGCCGCGCTCGCGAAGATCGACCCGGCGGATCCGCGGCTGGCCGCCGCCACGGTCTACAGCAGCCTGGAGCCGTGCGCCCGTCGGGCCTCCCGCCCCGTGCCGTGCGCCGAGCTGATCCTGCGGGCGGGGGTACGGCGGGTGGTCACGGCGTGGCAGGAGCCGGACACGTTCGTGGCGGGGGCCGACGGCACGGGAATTCTGGCGAAGGGGGGCGCCGAGGTGGTCGTACTGCCGGAGTGCGAGGAGCAGGCCAAGGCGCCGAACCGGCATCTGGTGGGGTGAATCCACCCGGACAACACTCAGGGCCCGGAAACCATTGGCTTCCGGGCCCTGAGTCTTCAGTAGCGGGGACAGGATTTGAACCTGCGACCTCTGGGTTATGAGCCCAGCGAGCTACCGAGCTGCTCCACCCCGCGTCGTTGTGTTCACTACTGTACTCCATGCGCGGGACTTCTTGCACATCGGTTAACCGTGAGGTGCGGGCCGGTGTCATCCGCTCGGGTCAATGGGGCGCCATCGGCATGGGCGACCTCACCGACAGTGACCGGACGACCGCCCTCCGCATCACATCTGAGTCACCATCAAACGACTCGACGCTACTGTACGACGGTCAACTCGCCCGGTTTGCTGCGCTCCTGACCGGTAAGTCCGGGGCGGAAAACGTTAATGATCAAGTGGAACGGCTTGGAAACTCACTCACGGGTCTATTAACGTTCGATAACGCAGCGCGGTCGTCCCAGCCGTCACCCGAGGCGGCTCCGTGCGCACGCGCCGAATCCCGCGAGGGAACCGGGGAACCACCACCTTGGGGTGAATCGCGCACATATCGTCGTGAACTCGCGGAGTCCACGCCCGGTATACGCGCGTAGGAGACCTTCCTGCTCCGAACCCGTCAGCTAACCCGGTAGGCGGAGGAAGGAAAGGAGCACGCCCGAGTGGCGTCCAACCCGCCTGCCCCAGAAGCCCCGTTCGCCCCCGCGGGGACCGATCCCGAGACCTTCGCCTATGGCGCCTATGGCACCGATGAAGGCCCCTGGGAGGAGTGGAACCCCACCGAGGAGTCCCTCCCCCCGGTCCGTGGCCGACACCGCGTCGCCAAGCAGCGCAACGGATTCAAGCGCAGCTCCACCGTCCTCGGCGTCGGCGTGATGGCCGCGGTCGGCGCGGGCGGCATGGCCAGCGCCAACACCGGCAAGCCGCCGGTCTCCATATCGCTGCCGGACTCCGTGACCCACTTCTTCGGGGAGGGTTCCCCGGACGCGCCCAAGACCACCGCCACCGGGCTCAGCAAGGTCGGTGTGACCTCCGAGAGCGCCGACAGCGGTGACGCCGGCGAGGCCCTGCGCAACCGGATCATGGCCCAGGCCGACCAGCAGCAGAGCAAGGCCGACAGCAAGGCCACCGCCGCCGCGCTCGCCGCCGCCGAGAAGCAGACCTCCGACGCGGCCGCCAAGGCGGAGAAGGACGCCGCCGCCAAGGCCGCCGCCGCCCAGCAGAAGGCGGAGGCCGACGCCAAGAAGGCGGCCGAGGCCAAGCGGCTGGCCGAGCTGGCCAAGCAGTACCAGCTGCCCGTCGTCTCGTACACGATCACCGGCACCTTCGGTCAGCCCGGCGCGATGTGGTCCTCCGGCTACCACACGGGCCTCGACTTCGCCGCCCCCACCGGCACCCTCATCAAGGCCGTCCACAGCGGCACGGTCACCGAGGCGGGCTGGGCCGGCGCCTATGGCTACCGCACCGTCGTGACCCTGGACGACGGCACCGAGCTGTGGTTCTGCCACCAGTCCTCGATCAATGTCTCGGTCGGCCAGAAGGTCTCCACCGGCGAGGTCATCGGCCGCGTCGGGGCCACCGGCAACGTCACCGGCCCGCACCTCCACCTGGAGGTCCACCCGGACGGACAGGCCACCGCCATCGACCCGGCCCCGTGGCTGCGGGACAAGGGCCTCAACCCCTGACCCCGACCCCTGCCTCTGACTCCTGACATCCGGGTGAACTCGGCGCCGGCGGCGGAATCGATCATCCACCGCCGGCGTTGACGTACGACATGACCTCTCTGCGCACACTCGGCTCCTCCGACCTCCAGGTCTTCCCGCTCTCCCTCGGCGGCAACGTCTTCGGCTGGACCGCCGACGAGGAGACCTCCTTCGCCGTGCTCGACGCCTACGCGGCCGCCGGCGGCAACTTCGTCGACACCGCCGACTCCTACACGGCGTGGATCGAGGGCAACCAGGGCGGCGAGTCCGAGACGATCATCGGCAAGTGGGTCAGGGCCCGCGGCAACCGCGACGATGTCGTCATCGCCACCAAGGTCAGCCAGCACCCCGAGTACCAGGGCCTGTCCGCCGCCAACATCAAGGCCGCCGCCGACGCCTCCCTGCGCCGCCTGGACACCGACCACATCGATCTCTACTACACCCACTTCGACCAGCCCGAGGTGCCGGTCGAGGAGATCATCGGCGCCCTCGACGAGCTGGTGAAGGCGGGCAAGGTCCGGCACATCGCCGCCTCCAACATCAGCCCCGAGCGGCTCAAGGCCTCCCTCGACTTCTCCGACCGTGAGGGCCTGGCCCGCTACGTCGCCCTCCAGCCGCACTACAACCTGGTCTCCCGCGACACCTACGAGGGCCCGCTGCAGGACCTGGCCGCCGAGGAGGGCCTGTCCGCGGTTCCCTACTTCTCGCTCGCCGCGGGCTTCCTCACCGGCAAGTACCGCCCCGGCACCACGGTCGACAGCGCCCGCGCCGGCCGCGCCCAGGGCTACGCGGACTCCGAGCGCGGCCAGAAGGTCCTCGCGGCCCTGGACGAGATCGCCGCCGCGCACGACGCCCCTGTCGCCACGGTCGCCCTCGCCTGGCTCGCCGCCCAGCCGACGATCACCGCGCCGATCGCCTCGGCCCGCACGGTCGAGCAGCTCCCGGCGCTGCTGGCGGCGGCGGACCTGAAGCTGACGGACAAGGAAGTGGCGAGCCTGACGGAGGCGTCGGCCTAGCCCGCCGGTCTGCCGGTCCGACGGTCTGTCGATTTCACGGTCTGCCGGTCCGTCGGTTTCCCGGTCCGCCGGTCCGCCGGTTCCGTTACGACCGATACGGGTTGTACGCGGAGTAGGGCGCCGCCGGATAGCCGTACCCCGGCCACGCCGTCGCCACCGGTGCCTGCTGCACCGGCCAGACCGGCGCGGCCACCCGCGCCGCGTACTCCAGGGCGGGCCGGGCCGCGTCCCGCCCCTTCCACAGCTGATCCAGCAGCTCCCGCTCCCGTACGACGAAGTCGGCCCCGGCCTTCCCCTGGCGCCCCCGGTGCCGCAGAAACGCGAGCGAGGTGGCGCAGGCCTCGTACTGCGCCACCGCTCGCGCCGCCGGCCGGCCATGGTGGTGCCGGGCGTAGTCACGGGCCGTTCGCCGCGCCGCCATCGAGCCCAGCGCGAACGGCTCGGCCGGCCCCAGCCACCCGGCCAGCACATACGCCGGCAGCTCCTCCCGCACGGTCCGCAGCTCTCGTTGCCGCGTCCAGATCGCGAGCCAGGTCAGGAGCCCGAAGGCGGGCATCATGAAGGCGCCGTACACGGCGAAGAACCCGAACTCGCCGAAGGTGGAGGAGCCGTTCCAGAAGGCGTGCATGCTCATCGCGAGCAGCAGACCGCAGACCGGCGGCAGCGCCCGCCGCAGGCGCTGCCGCTCGGCGGAGAGCGCGGCGGTGCCGAAGCCGAGCCCGGTGAGGGTGGTGAACAGAGGGTGCGCGAACGGCGACATCACGATGCGTACGAAGAAGGTGGCGGCGGTGACGGAGGCGATGCCACGGCCGCCGGTGAGCTGGTCGGTCCCGAAGGCCGTACCCAGATAGAGGATGTTCTCGGTGAAGGCGAACCCGGTGGCGGTGATCCCCGCTATCACCACGCCGTCCACGATCCCGGTGAAGTCACGCCGGCGGAAGAGAAAGACCAGCAGGACCGCCGCGGCCTTGGCGGACTCCTCCACGACGGGCGCTATCACGGTGGCGCCGAGGGTGTTCGCACTGGCCGGATCGGCGGTGGCGGTCGCTATCCACTTGGTCGCGAAGCTGTTGGCGACGATGGCTATCAGCGCCGCCGCGCACGCCCCCCAGGCGAAGGCGAAGACCAGGTTCCGCCAGGGGCCCGGCGCCACCCGGTCCAGCCAGCGGAACGCGGCTATGAGCCATGGCACGGGCAGCATGGCCAGCGCGATCCCGACGAGAAAGCCCTCGGTGCCGGTCTGCCTGCGCACCAGCGCGAGGATGACCAGCCCGGACAGCGCCAGCAGGGTGATCAGTGCCCCGTACCGCACCCACGTGCGCTGCCACCAGTGCGGATGGCGGAGCACCAGGCCCTCGGGGCCCGGGGGATACGTCGGAAACGGAGGACTGGTGGCCACGGCATCGACCCTAACGGTGACGGGACGAGGGGCTGGAGCGGTTTACCGGCCCTGGTGCGGTACGCGACGGAACAGCAGATCGTTCACCACATGTCCCTTGTCCAGTCCCTGACCCTCGAAACGGGTCAGCGGCCGGTACTGCGGGCGCGGTGCGAAACCGCCGTCCTCCTGCGTGTTCTCGAAGTCGGGGTGCGCGCCGAGCACCTCCAGCATCTGCTCGGCGTACGGCTCCCAGTCGGTCGCGCAGTGCACGAGCGCACCGGGCTTCAGCCGGGTCGCGGCGAGCGTCAGGAACTCGGGCTGGATGAGCCGCCGCTTGTGATGCCGCTTCTTGGGCCAGGGGTCCGGGAAGTACACGCGCAGCCCGTCGAGCGAGTCGGGGGCGAGCATCTCCCTGAGCAGGATGATCGCGTCGCCGTTGGCCACCCGGATGTTGGCCAGGCCGTTGCGGTCGGCGAGGCTCAGCAGATTGCCCTGCCCCGGGGTGTGCACATCGGCGGCGAGGACATTGGTGTCCGGGTCGGCGGCGGCCATCTGCGCGGTCGCCTCGCCCATCCCGAACCCGATCTCCAGCACGACGGGCCGGTCGTTGCCGAACAGCTCGCCGAGGTCGATGATCCCCCGGCCGTCGATGTCGAGCCCCCACTGGGGCCACAGCCGCTGCAGGGCGTCCGCCTGCCCGGCGGTCACCCGGCTGCGCCGGGGCTGGAAGCTCCGGATCCGCCGCTCGAAGTGCGACCCGGCGGGATCGGCCTTCGGCCCGTCCGGAAACCGCGGCTCCCCCTTGGCCCGGGTATGCCGGACGGAGACACCGGGGGCGTGGGAGGCCGGCGTGGGGGCTGCGGGGGCGTTGAGGAAGTCAGACACAGTAGAACCGATTTTACGGCGCTCGCCGGGTACTGCCGGGTACTACAGCGAGCCGAGCATGGACAGCACCCGACGCCCGACTTCTCTGCCGATCGGCAGGGAGGCCGTGGCGGCCGGCGAGGGCGCGTTGAGGACATGCACCGCGCGGCTCCCCTCCCGGATGAGGAAGTCGTCCACCAGCGTCCCGTCCCGCAGCACCGCCTGTGCCCGCACCCCGGCCGGGGCCCGCACCAGGTCCGCCTCCTCCACCGCGGGCAGCAGCCGCCGCACGGCCTGAAGGAAGGCTCCCTTCGACAGCGAGCGGTGCAGCTCCCCCGCCCCGTATCTCCAGTGCCGCCGGGCGATCGCCCAGGACCCCGGCCAGGCCACGGTCCCGGCCAGCTCACGGGGGTGTACGACCCCCCAGCCGTACCCCTCGCGGGCCAGGGCCGGCACCGCGTTGGGGCCGATATGCACACCGCCGTCGATGCCCCGGGTCAGATGGACCCCGAGGAACGGGAACGCCGGGTCCGGCACCGGGTACACCAGCCCCCGCACCAGGTCGGGCCGCGCCAGCTCGTAGTACTCGCCGCGGAACGGCACGATCCGTACCTCGGGCTCATCGCCGGTCAGCCGCGCCACCTCGTCGCAGTACAGCCCGGCGCAGTTGACCAGCACCCGGCCGCGCACCACGTCCCCGCCCGAGGTCAGCACCGCCACGCCCCGGTCGGAGCGCCGGTCGACGCGCACGACCCGGGCGCCGTAACGGATCTCGGCCCCCGAGGCCCGGGCGAGCTGCCGGGCGACTCCCACGAAGTCGCACACCCCGGTCGTCCCGACGTGTATCGCGGCGAGCCCGCGCACCTCCGGTTCGTACTCGCCGATCTGCGTGGCGCCCAGCTCCCGCACCGGGATGCCGTTCTCCCGGCCGCGCTGCACGAGCGCGTGCAGGCGCGGCAGCTCCTCCCGCTCCGTGGCGACGATCAGCTTGCCGGTGACGGCGTGCGCGATGCCGTACTCGGCGCAGAACTTCACCATCTCGGCGGCGCCCCGCACGGCATACCGCGCCTTGAGCGAGCCCGGCCGGTAGTAGATCCCGCTGTGGATGACCCCGCTGTTGCGCCCTGTCTGGTGGCGGGCCGGGCCCGGCTCCTTCTCCAGCACGGTGACCCGGGTGCCCGGCGCGGCCCGCGTGATCGCATACGCGGTGGACAGCCCGACGATCCCCCCACCGACCACGAGCACATCACAGTCGTACGCCTCGACCGGCACCTGCACCACCTCCCACTTCGATAGTGCACTGCGCCACTGACAACGCCTTCAAACGCGGGCGGTGCGGGTTATCAGGCCGTGGTCATCAACAGCGGCCGGGCCCGCTCCCGCAGCTCCGCCACCCGCGGCTCGTCCCCGTACGGCTCCAGCCGGTGCAGCAGATCCTTCACATACTCCGTGGTCCGGGCCGAAGAGATCCGCCCGGCCACTTCCACGGCCCGCCGGCCCTGCTCGCACGCGGCGTCCAGGTTCCCGGACTCCAGCTCGGCCACGGCCGACACCACCAGCCGCAGTCCGTGCGAGCGCACGAACTCCTCCGTCGGCTTCGACAGCGCCTGCTCGGTGAACCGTCGCACCTGCCGGGGAGCCTTCAGATCCCGATAGCACTCCGCCGCATCAGCGGCAAACCGGTCATAGCCATAAAAACCAAGCCAAGAAGGATCGTTGTCGCCCTCCCGGGATCGTTCGAGCCACCCCTCGGCGGCCTTCAGGGCCGCACCCGCCGCCTGTGCGTCTCCCGCACGCGCGTGTGCCCGTGCTTCCACCAGCCGGAAGAAGCTCATCGTGCGCGCGGTCGCCAGGCCCCGGTTCCGCTCCAGCGCCGCCTGCGCCAGATCGACCCCTTCGTCGCCGAAGCCGCGATAGGTCGCCTGGAGCGACATGGAGGCGAGCACATAGCCGCCGAGCGGTACGTCCGCCGCCGCGCGCGCGAGCCGCAGCGCCTGGATGTAGTACCGCTGCGCCGCCTCCTGCTGGCCGGTGTCGAAGGCCATCCACCCGGCGAGCCGGGTGAGTTCGGCGGAGGCGCCGAAGAGCGCCCGGCCCACCTCGTCGGAGTAGGCCCCGAGCAGCAGTGGCGCCGCCTCGACCCGCAGACACTCCGGCACCATCGACGAACGCCAGTCCCCGCCGCCGTACTTGGAGTCCCAGCGCCGGGCGTCCTCGGCGGCCTCCCGCAGCTTCTGCACATCGCTGTGGCCGACTTTGATCGGTGCGCCGGTGCCCTCGGCGGAGCCCGCCTCCCGCGCGACCGAGCTGTCGGCGGGGGTTATCAGCCATCGTGAGGCAGGCGTTGCGTATGCGCTCACTGCGAACGATCCGGCGAGCGACTGCCAGATGCCGCCGGAGCCGGCCCGGCGGCCGGCGAGGTCGAGACGGTACAGCTCGGTCGCCGACTTCACCGCCTGTCCGACGTCTCTGGGGAAGGCGAGACCCACTTCGGGGGCGGGATCCGCGTCCGCCAGGCCGATCTCGTGGAGCGGCACCGGGCGGCCGAGCTTCTGTCCGATGGCGGCCGCGATGAGGTGCGGCGCCGCGCCCTGCGGCACCATCCCCTTCGACACCCAGCGCGCCACGGAGGTCTTGTCGTAGCGAAGAGTCAACCCGCGTTGGGCGCCAAGGTCGTTGACGCGTCGTGCGAGTCCTGCGTTGCTGATTCCCGCGAGGGCGAGAACGGCGCCGAGCTTTTCGTTCGGCCCGCGTTGCTCCCTGGACATGCGCCACCCCTCGACACAGACGGCTGCCGCGCTGGCATAACCACGCGGCATTCGTAAACCCAGCGTAGTTCGCCGCATCCCAAGCGTTAAGGGGCATTGTTCCGGATGGCGGGATTGTGGTCCGTACGGAAGTGCGGTCATGTACGCACCGTGCACGGCCTGTCGCCGCGTGCCCCCGCACGTGTGGCCGTGCGCCTGTCCGTGCGCTCTTCTCCGGCCATCGGGGGAGCGGTTCCATGGCTCTTGCGTGGGTCGGCCCGCTGTACTGGATCCAGTGGGCTGGGGGACACCGCCACCTTCATCCCCGCGGGTGGCGGACCGGTCCGGGAGGCGCTGCCCGCCTC
Organism: Streptomyces alanosinicus; assembly: GCF_014650595.1. Classification (GTDB taxonomy): domain Bacteria; phylum Actinomycetota; class Actinomycetes; order Streptomycetales; family Streptomycetaceae; genus Streptomyces; species Streptomyces alanosinicus. The sequence goes on along the minus strand of NZ_BMVG01000006.1, from coordinate 14,935 downwards.
CCGGACTGTGCGCGTGTCTGCGCCACCGCGTTCGCCGAAGGCCTGTACGGAGCGTGCTCAAATCCCGGACGCCGCCATATGTTTGGCCGAAAATAGACCCTGCTCGCCGGGGTTGGATTCCGCTCCGACCACGCAACTTGAGGGCGTGAAGGGCGTTTTGAGGGAGCGCACAGGGGGCGCATTCGCGTCGTACTCCTCATGAACATCCGGCGGCCGGCGCCCGTCCCGCCCGCCGACTCCCCTGGCGGCCCCGGGCGTTCGCCGTGAGCTTCCCTCGATCCGAGCCGGTGCCGTCGCCCCTCCACGCCGCGCCTTTCATGGCAGCATGAGGAGCCGGTTCGTACGGTGCACTGTTGTCCACAGCCTGTGGAGGCGTCGATGCGGTGGTTGGTGGGTTGGAGCAGCACCGCCGCGGGCGCCGCCCGGATCGGCTCCGCGGGTGCCACCGGTTACGACGGCGAGACCCTGCATCCGGTCGGCTCCCAACTCCTGTGGGGAGACCCGGATCCGCTGTGGGCCGTCGGCGACTGGCGCCCGGACGAGATCCGCGTGGTGCGGGCCGACGCGGACAACCGCATCGCCGTCCTCGGCATCTGCGGCGCCTCCGACGAGGAGCTGCGGCGCGGACTGTTCACCGCGCGCGGGGGCGCACTGCGCCATCTGACGACCTGGCCGGGCAGTTACACCGCCGTCGTCCAGGTCGGCCGCCGCATCACCGTCTGCGGCGATCTCGCGGGCGCCCGCCCGGTGTTCCACACCCCCTGGGCGGGCGGCACGGCCTACGCCACCGCCGCGCTGCCCCTCGCCGACCTCATCGAGGCCAACCTCGACTTCGGTCACCTGGCCGCCCTGCTCGCCGCCCCGGACGTGCCGGCCGCGCTGCGCGACACCACCCCGTACGACGGCGTGCGGCGCGTTCCGCCGGGGCACGCGCTTGTGCTGCGCGCCGGGGCGCGCGAGATCGCCGGGTACGAACCGGTCGCGTCCCTCGCCGTGGCCGCGCCCCCGGCCGAGCCCGACCGCGCCGTCGACGCCGTACGCGACGCCCTGGTGGAGGCGGTCCGCACCCGGCTGTCCGCACCCCGCCATGTGCCCGACCTCGACCCCGGCCCGGTACCCGGCATGGGCCCGGCCGAGCGGCGGGCCCGGCGCGGGATGCCCGTGCCCGGCATCGGCGCAGACCTCTCCGGCGGCCCCGCCTCCGGCACCCTCGCGCTGCTGGCCGCCGGGCTGCCCGGCAGACCCGGCACCCTGCTCGGGCACGGCACGGGCGCGGGCGAACGGCTCCTCGCGGTCACCTTCAACGACCTGGCCGTAGGCGGCCGCGAGGCCGAGGTCGAACGCGCCGGAGCCCTGGCCGCGGGCCCGCGCCTGCACCACGTGGTGGTCACCGGCGCCGAGGAGACCCTGCCGTACGCCGAGCTCGACGGCCCCCTCACCGACGAACCCGGACCCTCCCTGGTCACCGCCGCCCGGCACCGCGCCCGGCTCGCCGCCGGCAGCGCCGACCACTTCACCGGCCACGGCGCCCGCCAGGTCCTGGACGCCCACCCCGCCCGCCTCGCCGACCTCCTCATGGACCGCAAACGGCGCCATCTGGTCCGCCCGGTCGCGGCGCTCGCCAAGGCCGACGGATCGGTGCTGGTCCCGGCGCGCGTGTACGGCGCCGCCCGCCGGCTCGCCCGCACGCCGTACCGGGCCGGTCTGGAGGTGCTGGCCGAGCGGCTGATGCGGCGCCGCTTCGATGAGCCCAAGGGCGCCGTCGGTGCCTCCCTCGCCGCGCTGACCTGGGCGAGACCGGGGCCGGCGGCGCGCTGGCTGACCGGGGAGGCGCTGGCTGAAGTATCGGTTCTTCTCCAGGCGGAGGCAGACCGCTCCGCGACCGGCGTACAGCGTCCCGGCGACTATCGCGCGCGTGCCGCCCTCGCCCGCCACGCCGCCGACCTGCGCGTCCTGGAACAGGCCGCCGAGATCCGCTCCCAGCGCCTGCACGCGCCGTTCCTCGACAACCAGGTCGTCCGCGCCTGCCGTGCCCTCCCGCAGGCCCTGCGCGTCCAGCCCGGCGCCCGTGCCGCCATACTCCGTACGGTCCTGGAGGGCGCCGGCGTCGCCGACCTCCCGCCCGGCTGGGGCGCCCCCTCCCACGCCTCCTCGGCGGCGGCCGCACGCGCGGGTCTGCGCATGGCCGCCGACCCCCTGCTCGACCTCTTCGCCACGCCCCTCCTCGCCGACGCCGGCCTGGTGGAGGCCCGCGTCATCCGCGAGGCCCTGAGCGCGGCCGCCGCCGGCGACCCCGTCCCCCTGGACGGCCTCGCCGACCTCATCTCCCTCGAACTCTGGCTCCACCGCCTCCTCTCCCGCCGCGGCACGTGCTGGACGGGAACCCCGGCACGCGCGCGTGCGGTGCCCTCCGGGATCCAGCCGAGGAAGGGCGCGCTGGCCTCCGGCGCGTGAGCGTCCGCGGGCAGCCGCATGCCGCCGCAGCTGCGGACAGTCGTGCCGCTCGGGTGGCACGGGTGGGCGCAGGGGGGTACTCCCTCGGGGGGACGCACCTCCCAGCGAGCAGCGCGCGCCCCCCGCCCAGCCGCAGCAGCACAGGGCACCGATCACGCGCCGCTCACGAAACCCCGTGCCCAGAACTCCGCACCCCGCGACAATGACCAGGTGCGATACAGAATCCTGGGCGTAACCCAAGCCGTGGACGACCAGGGCATCCCCATACCCATCGGCGGCCCCCGCCTGCGCACCCTGCTCACCGCCCTCGCCCTCCACCCCTCCCGCGCCACCACCCCCGAAACCCTGATCGACGAGATCTGGGCGGACGACCCACCCCACGACGCCCCCGCCGCCCTCCAGGCCCTGGTCGGCCGCCTCCGCCGCACCCTCGGCCGGCACACCATCGTCTCCACCCCCGGCGGCTACCGCCTGGAGGCCACCGAGGACGACGTGGACCTGTACGTCTTCGAGCGGCTCGTCCGCACCGGCACCAAAGCCCTCACCACAGGCGACCCGGCCACCGCCCACCGCACCCTCACCGAGGCCCTCGCCCTCTGGCACGGCCCCGCCCTCGCCGACCTGCCCGACCGCACCGCCGCCAGCCGCCCAAGGGCCCTGCGCCTGGAGGCGAGCCGCGCCCGGGCCGCCGCAGCCCTCGATCTCCGCCGCGCCCCGGACGTCGTACCGGAGCTGACGGAGCTGACGGCGGCCCATCCGCTGGACGAGCCCCTGCACGCCCTGCTCATCCGCGCCCTGCGCGACACGGGCCGCCCCGCCGACGCCCTCGCCGCGTACGAGTCCGCCCGCCGCACCCTCGCCGACACCCTCGGCACCGATCCGGGCCCGGAACTCACCGCCCTGCACACGTCGTTGCTCGAACAGAAGGAACCGCAGCCACCACCACGGCCGCGGCCCGCGAAGGCACCGGCACCCGCTCAACCCCCCGAGCGCACCGGAAATCTCCGTCCCCGTCTGAACTCGTTCGTCGGGCGGGAACCCGAACTCGACGCCATCCGTTCCGATATGCACAGGGCCCGCCTGGTCACGCTCACCGGACCGGGCGGCTCCGGAAAGACCCGTCTCGCCGAGGAGACCGCTGCAGGGCTCCCCCAGGCATGGCTGGTCGAGCTGGCCCCGCTCGACCATCCGGAGGCGGTGCCCGGCGCGGTGGTCAGCGCCCTCGGTCTGCGCGAGACCGTGCTGCTGACCAACGAACTGGCGACCCCGCAGGCCGACCCCGTCGCCCTGCTGATCGAGTACTGCGCCCCGCGCAGCCAACTCCTGATCCTTGACAACTGCGAGCATGTGATCGGCGCGGCCGCCGCCCTCGCCGAGACCCTCCTCACCCACTGCCCGGGGCTCACGATCCTCGCGACCAGCCGTGAACCCCTGGGCGTCCCCGGTGAGTCGGTGCGCCCGGTCGAGCCCCTCGTCCCGGAGCAGGCGCACCGTCTGTTCGCCGAGCGCGCGAAGGCCGTCCGCCCCGACGCCGGCGCGGTGCTCGCCGACACCGGGGCCGTGGCGGAGATCTGCCGCCGGCTGGACGGGCTGCCGCTGGCCATCGAGCTGGCCGCCGCCCGGCTCCGGCTGCTGACCCCACGGCAGATCGCCGACCGGCTCGACGACCGCTTCCGGCTGCTCACCTCCGGAAGCCGCACGGTCCTGCCCCGCCAGCAGACCCTGCGCGCGGTCGTCGACTGGTCCTGGGACCTGCTCGACGAGCGCGAGCGCACGGTGCTGCGCGAGGTGTCGGTGTTCGCCGGCGGCTGGGACCTCGCGGCGGCCGAGGCCGTGTGCGGCGACCCGGCGGCCGACCTGATCGGCGCCCTGGTCGACAAGTCCCTCGTCGTCGCCGCACCCGACGCCTCCGGCGCCGGCATGCGCTACCGCATGCTGGAGACCATCCACGAGTACGCCGTCGAGCGCGCGGCCGAGGTCCCCGGACTGCGCGCCGAGACCGAGCGCCGCCATCGCGCGTGGGTGCGTGCGCTGGTCGAGGAGGCCGATCCGCTCCTGCGTTCGGCGGCCCAACTGCAATGGATCTCCTGCCTGGAGAGCGAACTGGACAACATCCGGGCGGCCCTGGACCGCGCGGTGCGCGCCGCCGACGAGCCGGAGGCGGCCGCGATCGCCCTCGCCATGGGCTGGTTCTGGTGGCTGCGCAACCACCGCCGGGAGGCGGTCGCCTGGATCCGTCTCGTCCTGCGCCTGGGCGTGGCCCTGGACACCCTGAGGGCGTCCGGCATGTCGGGCGCGCTGCGCACCGGTGGCGGTCTGGCGGCCCTGGTGGAGGTGGCCGATCCGGTCGGGGCCCTCCTCGCCGACCCCGACGGGGAGGCCGGGCATCCGCTGCGGGAGCCGCGGATGGACCTGCGGATGCTCGATCTGTTCCTGACCTTCGAGTCCGGCGCGGACGACCTCGCCGCCGACTCGCGGGCCCCGCAGTACGTCGCGCGCGTGCGGGCCGCCTATGAACAGGGAGGCCTCCGAGCGGCACGGCTCCCCGGCATCGTCTGGCCGCTGACCGCCTACTACCTGGGCGGCTCGGGGGAGGCCGGCCCGGACCTGGCCGCGGCCGTCGCCAACTGCCGCCGACACGGCGGCGACTGGGAGATCGGGGTCGCCCTGATGTACCGCACCCATGTGACCGTCGACTCTGCGGGCAATCTGCGGGGCGTGGACGAGGACCTGGCCGAGCTGCGCCCCCTCAGCCTGCGCGTCGGGGACCGCTGGATGCGGGCCCAGGTGTGCAGCGCGGCCGGCGAGGCGGCCATGGCGCGCGGCCGGTACGCGGAGGCACGCGGTGAGTACGAGGAGGCACTGCGCCTCGCCTACGAGGTGGGTGCCTACGCCGAGTCGCCGTTCCTGATGGCGCGGCTCGCCGAGATCGCCTACCGCTCCGGCGACCCGAAGGCCGCGCTGACCTCCCTGGACGAGGCGGGAGCCGCCGCCGACCGCTATGCGGTACCGGAGTCGGCCGCCTTCGTCCTGCTGATGCGCGCCCAGATCGCCCTGCACGACGGGGAGACCGCCCGCGCCCGTGAGCTGTACGACGCGACCCGCGCGGCGGTGCGCGGCGACAATCTGCCACCACCGTTCGGGGCGGGACTGCGCATGGTGGAGGCGCTCGTCGTCGCCGCCGAGTCGGGTCCCGCGCACGGGCTGCCGATCCTCGCCGAGGCGTTGCGCGAGGCTGTGGCGCAGCGGTGCGCCGAGACGGTCACGGCGGGACTGGTGGACAGCGCTGCCATGCTGCTGGCCCGGTACGGCGAGCTGGCGGGCGCGATCCGGCTGTACGCCGCGGCGGACCACTGGCGCGAAGGCCATCAGCGCCCCGAGCCGGAGCGCGGCAAGGCCGCCCAGGTGCACGCCGAGGCCCGTGCGGCACTGCCGGCCGGCCGTTACGCGGCCGAGCGCGCCCGCGGCGCGTCCCTCGGCGTGGCCGAGGTGCTGCGCGAGCTGGACGGCCCGGCCGCCGTCGTCGAGCGAGGTCGGGGGGCGGGATCGGGGCCGGTCAGCGGCAGGTGAGGCGGGACTCCGCCCAGTCGGCGAGCGCCGCCCCGTCGAGGAGGTCCCGGTGCGGCCGCACGACGAGGCGTACGGTCCCGCGCCCGGTCAGATCCACATGGACGGGCACGGCCTGATCGTCTCCCTTGACCATGCCGGACTGCCACAGCCGGACCCCGTCGGCGTAGACGGCGAAGGACACCTTGCCGAGGCCCAGCGTCATGTCGTCGACACCGGCCCGTGCGTCGTAGGCGGTGCACTGCCGGTTGAGGGCGATGGTCACGGAGGACTCGCCGTGCACGGTCACCCCGCGCGCGTACTGCCTGCCGCCGATCGACATTCCGTAGTGCTGCCACACCCAGCTGCTCTCGCCGAGCCGGATCTCGGGCTTGGTGCCGTCGCCGGTGATGTCGTAGTTCAGCTCGCTCACCTCGTAGACGGTGGGCGCGGGCGGCGGAGTGGGCGTCGGGGTCGGCTGCGTCGGGGTCGGCGTCGGCTTGGGGGTGGGCTTCGGGGGCGCGGGGCGCGTCGGCGTGGGCGTCGGCGCAGGCTCGGGCGGGGGTTTCGGTGCGGGGGGCGGCGTCGGTGTGGGCGCCGGCTTCGGGGCCCGCACCACCGGCTGCGGCGAGGGCTTCTTCGACGGGGCCGGCTTCGGCGCCGGAGGCCGGACGACCGGCGCGGACGGCGCCGGCTTCGCCACCTCCTTCGCCGGCGGGTGGCTGTCGTTCACGAGGGCCAGGGCCACCGCGGCGGCGGCCACCGCGACCACACCGGCCGCGATCCCCGCCTTCACCGGCGCCCCGAGCCCCTCCGAGGCCGCGGCCCCGCCGGCACCGCCGCCCCCGCCGGAGGAGCCGGTGGCCGCCGCGGCGGCACCAGTGGCCCCGACCCCGGCGCCGCCGGCGATGATCCCGAGCGCCTTGGCGTACCCGGCGGCCCCGAACCAGCCGATGACCGCGACCGGGACGACTCCGGGGATACCGCCGGCGACCTCTTCGATCTGCGCGGCCGCCAGCCGGCACTTCGCGCATTCCTCCAGGTGCTTGCGCAGCCCCCGCTCGGCGCGGACGCGCAGTTTGCGCCGGGCGTAGCCGCCGAGCTGGTCGGCGTAGCGGGCGCACTCCTCGTCACCGGAGAGAGAGGCGCTGACATGAGCCTGGAGATAGGCCTGCTTCAGGCCCTCGCGGGCACGGCTGGCCAGGACCCGGGTGCCGTTGGCATCCAGCCCGAACAGCACCGCCACCTCGCTCGGGGACTCGTCCTCCACCTCGGTGTGCCACAGCACCGCCTGCCAGCGTTCGGGCAGCGAGCGGAAGGCCTGCATCGCCATCGACTGCTCGGCCTCGTGCATCGCCCGCACATCGGCGCCGAGGTCCAAGGTGTCGTCGTCGGAGACCTCCGCGCCCCGGGCGGCCTGCTGGGCGAAGCCGGCGAAGTCGTCGACGAGCTGCTCGCGCCGCGCGGACCTGGTCCAGTGCGCGGCCACGCGCCGCACCGAGGTCAGCAGATAGGCGCGTACGGCGTGCTGGGGCCCGGACCCGCCGCGCACCGCCTGCAGCATCCGGGCGAAGACCTCGGCGGTGAGGTCGTCGGCGGTGTGCCCGTCCCGGCAGCAGGTGCGGGCGTAGCGCCGTACGGCGTCCGCGTGTCGCCGGTACAGCTCCTCGTACGCGGAGTCGTCACCGCCGCGCATGCGCTCGATCAGCTCGCCGTCGTCGGGCGCCTGCCCCCGGCGCGGTGGCAGCACACTGCCCTCACGCTGCGCCGGCACGCTCTGCCTGCTCCGGCCGGCGGACGAAGCCGGACGACCGCCCTGAGGCGGCACCTGAGGCGGCACCTGAGGCGGGGTCAACCCCGCGGCTGATTCCGTGCCCGTGTCGTCACCGCGTGACTCGTCCCACCCGTCAACGCCCATCGCGGAACGCCCCCGACACCGGCCAGCCCAACCCTTACCGGCTCAGGGTGCCACATTGTCTTTTGTTCAAGGACCCCTCGTGCTCGGCATCCACTCGTCCGAGGCCCCTTGCCAGCACACCCTTGCGGCCACTCCTCGAATGAGTGAGCCGCAGTTCCCCAGGGGCCCGGGGAACTGCGAACCAGCCACATACGGTCCGCGGTCCGGGAACCACGTGGACCATCCGTCCCGAACCGGCTCTCAAGCCCCTACGCGGGACGCGACCGCAACCCCTCCAGCAAGATGTCCAGCAACCGCGCGGACGCGGCGGCCTGCTGTGCCGCATCCGGCAGAGCCGGCGCCGCCGTGGCGATCACCAGCAGCACATCGGACACGGATACATCCGCCCGCAGCTCGCCGGCCGCCCGCGCCCGGTCCACCAGCTTCCCGACCACTTCGAGCAGCGCCCCGACCCCGGCGTCGTCGGCCCCCGCAGAAGCCGGCCGCAGTTCTCCGCCGCCCGGCTGCATCCGCTGCTGAGGCACCCGGGCCTCCTCGGCGGAGCCCACCGGTCCGCCCGAACCGGCGGAGCCGACCAGCACCTGCGGCGGCAGCAGCCGCCCGGCCCCCGACGCCACGGACGTCCGCAGGAACCGCGACAGCGCCGACCACGGTTCCTCCTCCTGCCCGAGCGCTGTCCGCGCCTGCTCGGTCAGCCGCGCCGTCTCCTCCTCGGCTATACGCCGGACCAGCACGTCCTTGCTGGGAAAGCGCCGGTACACGGTGCCGACCCCGACCCGGGCGCGGCGCGCCACGTCCTCCATCGGCGCGCCGTACCCCAGCTCGCCGAAGACCTCACGCGCCGCACGCAGCACGTGCTCCAGATTGCGCTGTGCGTCGACCCGCAGCGGCGTCGTACGCGCCGCGTCCGCGCGTCGGTTGCCCACCGTCGGGCTCATCGCCGCGCCACCGGGCGCGACGGCGGCTGCGGATGACCAATGTGCGTCCTGAACATGCATGTGTTTCCCCCGGTAATGACGTCTCCCCCCGGAGACTCTCCCCGTCACTGAATCGGGAGTGCGTGGAGCTGTCGTCGGTCTCGACCGGGTCCGCCCGTCGCGGTACCCGCTCGACCACATTCCCTACACCCCGTCGACACACGAACATAGTTGAGAGGAAGTCAATTCAGAAGGGGCAGGTTCCGCACAGTGCGCCCCCCGATCGGAGTACGGGTCTCGTACATCCCGTTTCCTCACCTTCGTACGCCCTGGCCCGCCCCCGCTGACCTGCCCCCTTTCGTCCTGCCCCGACACCGCCGCCGCCCCCGCGCACACCCGGCCGCCAGTCACACAAATTGCCGGGGCTGTGGACAAACAACTGCGCCGGGTGCGTCATGGGATGGTGAAGGAACGTGCGCGCATTCTGGTTGTCGGCGGCGGCTACGTCGGGATGTACACGGCCCTGCGTCTGCAGCGGAAGCTGAAGGACGAGCTCAAGCGGGGTGAGGCCGAGATCACGGTCGTCACCCCCGACCCCTACATGACGTATCAGCCGTTCCTCCCCGAAGCCGCCGCGGGTTCGATTTCCCCTCGTCATGTCGTCGTACCGCTGCGCCGTCTTCTGGACCGGTGCCACGTCGTCATCGGCGAGGTCACCGCCATCGACCACGGGGTGCGCACCGCCGCGATCTCCACGCTCGCCACCGCCGAGGAGGGCAGAGCGGCCGAACTCCTCGGCTACGACGAACTGGTGCTCGCCCCCGGCTCGATCTCCCGCACCCTGCCCATCCCGGGCCTCGCCGACCACGGCATCGGCTTCAAGACCGTCGAAGAGGCCATCGGCCTGCGCAACCACGTCATCGAGCAGATGGACATCGCCTCCTCCACCCGCGACCCCGCGATCCGCGACGCCGCCCTCACCTTCGTCTTCGTCGGCGGCGGCTACGCGGGCGTGGAGGCCCTCGCCGAACTGGAGGACATGGCCCGCTACGCCGCGCGCTACTACCACAACGTCCGCCCCGAGGACATGAAATGGATCCTCGTGGAGGCCTCCGGCCGCATCCTCCCCGAGGTCGGCGAGGAGATGGGCCGCTACACCGTCACCCAGCTGCGCCGCCGCAACATCCAGGTCCTGCTCGAAACCCGCCTGGACTCCTGCACCGGCCGGGTCGCCGCCCTCAGCGACGGCCAGCGCTTCCCGACCCGCACGGTCGTGTGGACCGCCGGCGTCAAACCGCATCCCCTGCTCGCCGCCACCGATCTGCCGCTCACCGGGCGCGGCCGGCTGAAGTGCACCGCACAGCTGACGGTCGACGGCGCGGAACACGCCTGGGGGGCCGGCGACGCGGCGGCCGTACCCGACGTCACCGCCGCCGAACCCGGCGCCGAGACCGCGCCCAACGCCCAGCACGCCGTCCGCCAGGCGAAGGTCCTCGGTGACAACATCGCCCACGCGCTGCGCGGCGAGCCGCTTCAGACGTACGCCCACCGGTACGTCGGCTCGGTCGCCTCCCTCGGCCTGCACAAAGGCGTCGCCCAGGTCTACGGGCGCAAGCTGAAGGGCTACCCTGCCTGGTTCATGCACCGCGTCTACCACCTCAGCAGGGTGCCCACCGTCAACCGCAAGGCCCGGGTCCTGGCGGAATGGACCCTCGCCGGGCTCTTCAAACGGGAGATCGTCTCGCTCGGTTCACTCGAACATCCGCGAGCGGAGTTCGAACTCGCGGCCGGTGGAAAGCCTCCTCACAGCCCCTCGGACGACCCGAAGGGGTCGTCCTGACCGGACCCAGGAACTCCCCGGCTCGCCCAGGCGTCTGACGGATGTCGCCGCGGCGTGTCCCCTGCCAGACTGCCCCACGTCCGCGGACGGGCCACCCACCCGCCCTCAGCACCCACGAGGCTTCTTCCCAAGTGAACTTCACGCGCTGGAGCGCCCGGCTCCCCGGAACGCAGCGCCGCGCCGCCGCGCGGACAGATACCCCGGTCTCCCCGGACCGGCGGGGAGAAGGCTCGGTGCCCGCGGCCCGCGCCGAACAGCCGACCGGCGACACACCCCCGGTGCCCGCCGTCGACCAACTGCCCGCACGCGACGTCCTCGACCGCGTCCCCGCCCTCGTCGCCCTCGTCCACGGCCCCGACCACCGCATCGCCTACGTCAACGACGCCTACACCACGGCCTTCGGTACCCGCCCCACCGGCGCCCCCGCCCGCGAGGCGCTGCCCGAACTCTCCGAACTGGGCCTGCTCCCGCTCCTCGACCAGGTCCTGCGCAGCGGAAAACCCCGCACTTTGAAGTCCCGCAAGGCCGTCGACGGCCGCTCCTACACGTTCACCTGCACCCCCGTCGCCGAGGACGGCGACCGCGACACCGGCTCCGGCACCGGCTCCGTCCTCGTGTTCGCCACCGACGTCACCGACCACGCCGAGGCCGCCGAGCGGCTGCGCGCCAGCGAGCGCCGCCAGCGCGAGACGGCCGTCACGCTGCAGCGCTCCCTCCTCCCCCAGGAGCTGGAACAGCCCGACGACCTGCGCATCGCCGCCACCTACCAGCCCGGCGGCACCGAGGCCGCGGTCGGCGGCGACTGGTACGACGTGATCACCCTCGGCGGCGGCCGTACGGCCCTGGTCATCGGCGACGTGATGGGCCGGGGGGTCCGCGCGGCGGCGGTGATGGGCCAGCTCCGCACGGCGGTCCGCGCCTACGCCCGCCTGGACCTGCCCCCGCACGAAGTACTCCAGCTGCTGGACGGCCTGGCCACCGAGATCGACGCCAACCAGATCGCCACCTGCGTCTACGCCGTCCACGACCCGAACGAGGGCCGCCTGGTGTACGCCTCCGCCGGCCACCTCCCCATCCTGGTCCGCGACGAGAGCGGCACGGTCTCCCGCGCCGACGAACCCACCGGCCCACCGCTCGGCACGGGCGGCTGGATCCACACATCGGGTGCGATCGCACTGGGCCCCGGCTCGACGGCGGTCCTCTACACGGACGGCCTGGTCGAACGCCGCGACGAGGACCTGGACGAGGGCATCGCCGCCCTGGAGCGCGCCCTGGCCGGCGCGACCGGCACCCCCCAGGTCGTGTGCGACCGCCTGGTCCGCTCCGCCGGCGTCACCGCCGACCACGATGACGACGTGGCCGTCCTCGTCCTCCAGCACCCGGCTCGTACGGGCCCCGCCGGCGACCTCTTCCGCAACGCGGCCCTGGAACTCCTCGGCGGCGTCGAGGCAGCACCCCGCGCGCGTGCGTTCGCCTCCGGCGTGCTGACGAGCTGGCGTTTCCCGGCCGAACTGCACGACCTCGGTGTCCTCGCCGCGAGTGAGCTGGTCGCCAACTCCCTCCAGCACGGAACCCCGCCCATGCGTCTGCGGCTCCGCCGCACCGACCGCCGCCTGATCATCGAGGTCACCGACGGCGACGACCACCTGCCCAGGCGCCGCCGCGCCGAACCCGGCGACGAGTCCGGCCGAGGCATCGCCATCGTGGCGACGATCGCGTCCAACTGGGGATCGAGAAGGACACCAGGCGGCGGGAAGGCGGTGTGGTGCGAGTTTGTCCTGCCGAAGGGCTAGACACCGTGGGGACCACTGCCCCCTGGGGGCAGTGGCCCACCCGCATTCGCTCGGGTGCCTTACGCCTCCGCGGACACCGGTTCCGCGGGCGCCGCGCCACGCGTGACCACACGGCTCCCGCGCGCCAGCCAGGGCTGGTCCTGGACGGGGGTGAGCCGCCGCCCCAGCCGCAGCGCCAGCGCCGTGATCCCCAGCGAGAACAGCAGGAAGGTCACGATGTACGGCGCATGCAGCGACGCACCTAGCGGCCCGCCCACTGCCGGCCCGACGGCCAACGCCAACTGCTTGACCAGCGCGAACGCCGAGTTGTACTGCCCGGCCATCCCCTCCGGCGCCAGATCGGCGACCAGCGGCGCGACCGTCGGCGACAGCATCGCCTCACCCAGCCCGAACAGCGCGTACGTCGACACGAACGCGGCCGTCGCCATCTCCTGGCTGCCGTGGCCCAGCCCCGCGTATCCGGCGGCGACCCATGCCACGGCCCAGATCAGCCCGACCCCGGCGATCACCCGGGACCGCCGCCGACGCTCCACGAACCTCAGCACGGCGAACTGAGCCACCACGATCATCAGCGTGTTCGCGGCAAGCGCCGTCCCCAGCGCGGAGGTGGAGATCCCGGCGGCCTCGACGCCGTACGCGCTCAGCCCGGACTCGAACTGGCCGTAGCAGGCGAAGAACAGTACGAAGCCCAGCACACACAGCTGCACCATCGCCCGGTTCCCGAGCAGCTGCTTCCAGCCGCCCTTGGCCGAACCCGCGGGTGCGTCCTCCAGCCGCGGCGAATGCGGCATCCGCACCGTCGCCATCACCACGACCAGCAGCAGGAACATCGCCGCCTCGATCGCGAACAGCAGCGTGAACGACGACACGCGCGTGGTGTCCACGAGGTGACCGCCGATGAGGCCGCCGACACCGAGCCCCAGGTTCTGCAGGAAGAACTGCATCGCGAACGCCCGCGACCGGGTGTCGGCCGTCGAGCAGTCCACGATCATCGTCGCCAGCGCGGGCTGCATCACGGCCTGCCCGGCACCGAGCGCCGCGGCCGACAGCAGTACGGCGACGGCATTGCTCGCGAGACCGAGGCTGAGCGCGCCGAGCGCGGCCGTGACCAGGGCGGCGAGCAGGACCGGCAGTGGGCCGCGCCGCACGATCGCCCGGCCGGCGAACGGCAGCACGATCAGCGCGGCCACGGCGAAGACGGCGAGCACGAGTCCCGCCGTCATGGCTCCCAGCCCCCGCACCTGCGCCACATAGACGTACAGGTAGGGGACGGTGAAGCCGAGCCCGAACGCGCTGAGTGCGTTACCCACGTGGATCCGGCGCATCGCTGCGCCCATCGCCCTGGTCACGTTCACCTCTCTCACTAGTTAGATCTGAAGACTTCGAAGCTAAAGAGTACACAGCGAAGGACTTCAACGCAAAGCAGCAGCGTGCGATACTGCGCCCATGGCCGATACCGCTTCCGACGTCACCGAGCCGACACTCGAAGAGCAGATCGCCGCCTACCAGCGCGAGTTCCAGGACCTGGACCCGCAGGTCGAGAAGATCGTGTCGGCGCTGTCCCGGCTCAACCGCCGTATGAACGTCGCCTACGGCCGTCAGACCTCCGCCCTCGGCATCAGCAACGCCGAGTGGGAGGTGCTCAAGGCACTGGTCCTCTCCGGCGCCCCGTATCGCCTGGGCCCCAGCGACCTCGCCAAGCGCCTGGGCCTCACGCCGGCCGCGATGACCCACCGGATCGACCGCATGGTCACCGAGGGCCTGGTCACCCGGGAGCGTGATGAGTCCAACCGCGTACGGGTCATCGTCGAGCTGACTCCCGAGGGCCGCGAGAAGTGGCTGGAGGCGATGCGCCTGGCGACGGTCTTCGAGGGAGACCTCCTCCAGGACCTCACCCCTGCGGAGCGCGCGGTGCTCGGCGAGGTCCTGACGAGGCTTCTGCGCAGGGTGGAGGACGCCCAGCCGGACGCCGGCGGCCGCCTCAGCGACCTCGACTGAGACCCTCGAAAAAAATCTTGACAGGATCGGTTGACACGCCCCTACCCGTTCCGTAAAGTTCTCCGAGTTGCCACGGGGCCGTAACGGTTCTTCGGCAGCAACTCCGCCGCTTCGAGCGGCACCCCCTCACACCTCAGCACGATCTCCCGTACGGGTCGATTTCGGCATGCCCGAATTCAATTCGAATGGAAGCCCGGTGGCCCGATTGGGAATCGCCGAGCGGATCCGCTAAGGTTTGAGGCGTCGGAACGGCCCAACAGCCGGGAAGACAAACCCCGCTGACCGGGGATCAGACGCCGAAAGGATCTGATAGAGTCGGAACCGCCGGAAAGGAAACCGCGAGAAAGACGCGGGGAACTGGAAAGCACCGAGGAAATCGGATCGAGAAAAGATCTGATAGAGTCGGAAGCGCAAGACCGAAGGGAAGCGCCCGGAGGAAAGCCCGAGAGGGTGAGTACAAAGGAAGCGA
>NZ_BMVG01000005.1 GCF_014650595.1 Streptomyces alanosinicus | reverse complement strand
CACCTTCCGAAACCTCCTCACCCGCGTCCGCACCACCGACCTCGACGCCTACACCCACCAGGACCTCCCCTTCGAACAACTCGTCGAGGCCGTCGGGGCCGGGCGTTCCCTCGCGTACAACCCGCTGTTCCAGGTGATGCTGGCGCTGGACAACAACGCCGACACCGCCGTCGAGCTGCCGGGCCTGCGGGTGCGCCCGCGGCCCGTGGGCACCCGGGCCGCCCGCTTCGACCTCACGATCGGGCTGACCGAGCGGGTCGTGGGTGACCTGGGCGCCGAGGGGGTCCAGGGCAGCGTCGAGTACAGCACCGACCTGTTCGACGCGGCGACCGTCGACGCGTTCGCGGCCCGCCTGCTGCGGCTGCTGGGACAGGCCGTGGCCCGGCCCGACGTGCCCTTCGGCGACCTGGAGATCATGGCCGAGGAGGAGTACGCGGCGCTCGCGGCGACCGAGCGGCCCGCAGTGGCGGCCGCCGTCGAGACCACGGCCTGCGCCCTGTTCGAGGCACGGGTCCGTGAGGCCCCGCACGCCGTCGCCGTGTCGGCGGGCCGCGAACAGCGCACGTACCGCGAGCTCGACGAGGCCGCCAACAGGCTGGCTCGGGTGCTGGTCGCACACGGTGCGGGGCCGGACACGGTGGTCGCGGTGCGGCTGCCGCGCGGCCCCCGGCTCGCCGAGGCGATGCTCGCCGTCCTGAAGGCGGGCGCCGCCTATCTCCCCCTGGATCCGGACTATCCCGCCGACCGCATCGCGTACATGCTCGACGACGCCCGCCCGGTCCTGGTCGTCGGCTCGCCCGCCGGCGCGGCCGTACCGGTCGTGGACCTCGACGCCGCCGAGACTGTCGCGGCCCTGCGTACCGCGCCCGCGCACGGCCTCGACGACACCGAGCGTCGCGTCCCGCTGCGCCCCGGCCACATCGCCTACGTGATCTACACCTCCGGCTCCACCGGCCGCCCCAAGGGCGTGGAGGTGCCGCACCGGGGCGTCGCCAACCTGCTCGCGGCCTCGCAGGAGGAGCTCGGCGGGGTCGGGCCGGGCAGCCGGGTGCTCCAGTTCGCCTCGCCCAGCTTCGACGGGGCGTTCTGGGAGATCGGGATCACCCTGCTGGCGGGCGGCTGTGTGGTGATGCACCCCACGGGTGCGTGGAACGCCGCCGAGGACCTCGTGCCGCTGGTGACCTCGCAGAAGGTGACCCATCTGGCCATCCCCCCGTCCGTGCTGGCCATCCTGCCGGACGACGCGCTGCTGCCGGACACGACGCTGTTCGTCGTCGGCGAGGCCTGTCCGCCGGCACTGGTGGAACACTGGGCGCTCCGCTGCCGGATGCTCAACTCCTACGGCCCGACCGAGACCACCGTCTCCGCGACCGTCACAGAGCCCCTGGCCGGGTCCGGCACCCCGCCCATCGGCACCCCCGTCCGGGGTGTGCGCGTCCATCTGCTCGACGAGCGGCTACGGCCGGTACCACCCGGTGTCGTGGCCGAGGTGTACATCGGCGGGGCGGGGGTGGCCCGTGGCTACCGGTACCGGCCCGCCGCCACGGCGGAGCGCTTCGTGGCCGACCCGTGGGGCGCCCCGGGCAGCCGCATGTACCGCACCGGCGACCTGGCCCGGCGTCGGGCGGACGGGCAACTGGAGTTCGTCGGCCGCGTCGACGAGCAGGTGAAGGTACACGGCTACCGCATCGAACTCGGCGAGATCGAGACCGTCCTGGCAGCGCACCCCGGTGTCGCCCAGGCCGCGGTCAACGTGGTGACCGGCCCGCGCACCAGCCGGCTCGTCGGTTATGTGGTGCCCGCCCGCGGCACGGACGGACCCGACGGCACGCAGCTGCGGGCCTTCGCCGCGCGGACGCTCCCCGACTACATGGTGCCGGCCGCCTTCGTCATGCTGCCCCGGCTGCCGCTGTCGCCCAACGGCAAACTGGACCGGGCCGCGCTCCCCGCACCCGAACCGGTGAGCGCCGTCGGGGGCCGGGCACCCCGCGGGGCCGTGGAGGAGCAGCTGTGCTCCCTCGTGCGCGAGGCGCTCGGTGTCCCGGACGCCGGCGTGGACGACGACTTCTTCGACCTGGGCGGCGACAGCATCACCGCGATCCAGGTCAGCAGCCGCGCCCGCGCCGCGGGCCTGGCCGTGTCGCCGCGTGACGTCTTCCGGCACCGCACCGCGGCCGCGCTCGCGCGCGTCGCCGCGGCGGCCGGGGAGGCCCGGGAGACGGTCCAGCCGGACGACGGCGCCGGCACGGTGCTTCCGACGCCGGTGATGCGGTGGCTGCACGGCCTCGGCGGACCCACCGACGGCTTCCACCAGTCGATGCTCCTGCGGACCCCCGCAGGTGTACGGCAGGAGACCGTGGCCGCCGTCCTGCAGACCCTGCTCGACCACCACGACATGCTGCGGCTGCGCCGGCAGGACGACGACGGTGCGGGCTCCTGGAACCTGACGGTCCCGCCCGTCGGCGCCGTCCGGGCCGCCGAGCTGCTGCGCCGCGTGGACCTGCGCGGACGCGGTGACGCGGAGCTCGGGCGGGTGATCGCACAGGAGTCGGCGCGCACCGTGCGGGAACTCGCCCCCGGCGACGGCCGTACCGTGGCCGCCGTCTGGTTCGACCACGGCGCTCAGGAGGCGGGCCGGCTGTTCCTCGCCGTGCACCACCTCGCGGTCGACGGCGTCTCCTGGCGCATCCTGCTGGAGGATCTCGCCGAGGCCGGCCGAGCGCTCACCGAAGGCCGCGAGCCGCGCCTCCAACCCGTCGTCACGTCCTTCCGGCGCTGGTCGCACCTGCTCGCCGCCGAGGCGCACGCCGCACACCGCACCGCCGAACTGCCGTACTGGCTCCGCACGCTGGCCGAGCCGGCGCCGCTCGCGCCCGGCCTGGACCCCGTCCCGGGCCGCGACCTCACGCGCACCGTCCGGCAGCTCACGGACAGCCTGGACGCCGGCACCGGTCGGGCCCTGCTCACCACGGTCGCCTCGGCGTTCCACTGCGGCCCCGACGAACTGCTGCTCACCGCACTCGCGTTGGCGGTGGCCGACTGGCGCCGCGACCGCGGCACCCCACGCGGCGCGCTGCTCGTCGAACTGGAGGGGCACGGCCGCGCGGACCTGCCCGGCACGGACGTCTCGCGCACGGTCGGCTGGTTCACCAGCGCCCATCCGGTCCGCCTGGACCTGGCGCACACCGATCTGGACGATGCGCTGCGCGGCGGCCCGGCGCTCGACGACGCGGTCAAGCGGATCAAGGAACAGGTACGGTCCGCCCCCGGCGACCGCATCGGTCACGGTCTGCTGCGGCACCTCGGCGAACGGACGGCGCCCCGGCTCGCCGCGCTCGCCGAACCGCGCGTCGGCTTCAACTACCTCGGCAGGCTCCCGGCCGGCGGCCCGGCCGCCGACTGGGCGGTCGACCCGGCGCCGGGCGCCTTCGGCGGCGGCGCCGACCCGGACCTGCCCGTGGTCCACACCCTCGCCCTGAACGTCGTCGCCGAGGACAGCCCCGACGGGCCGGTGCTGCGCGCCGGGTGGACCTGGCCGACGGCGCTGCTCGACGAGGGCGACGTAAGGGCTCTCGCCGAGACCTGGCTGTCGGTGCTGGCCGCGCTCGCCCGGCACGACCCGGGCGACGCCGGGCGCACCCCGTCCGACGTGCCGCTGGTGAGCCTCAGCCAGGACCAGCTCGACCGACTCGAAGCAGCTTGGAGGTTCCCGCGGTGAGCCCGTCCGGACTGAGCGACATCCTGCCGCTGTCCCCGTTGCAGGAAGGCCTGTTCTTCCACAGCCTCTACCACCGGGACGGGCCCGACGTGTACGTCACCCAGCTCGTCCTCGATCTGCACGGCCCCCTCGACACGCCCGGGCTGCGCCGGTCCGCCGAGGCCCTGCTCGTGCGCCATCCCCACCTGGGCGCGGCCTTCTGGTCGGAGGGCCTGGACCAGCCGGTCCAGGTCGTGCCGCGCGCGGTCGCGCTCCCCTGGACGGAGCTGGATCTCAGCGGCCTGCCGGCGGCAGAGCGCGCGGAGCGGGCAGCGGAGTTCCTCGCCGCAGACCGCGCCCGCCGCTTCGAGCTGGCCACTCCCCCGCTGCTGCGCACCGCCCTGCTGCGGCTCGCGCCGGACCACCACCGGCTGGCGCTCACGGTCCATCACATCCTGCTGGACGGCTGGTCCACGCCGGTGCTCGTGCGCGAGCTGTTCGCGCTGTACGACGCCGAGGGCGACCCGGCCGCCCTGCCGCCCGCCCCGGCCTACCGCGACTACCTGACCTGGGTGGCCGGGCAGGACGGCGCGGCCGCCCGTGACGCCTGGCGCGCCGAGCTGGCGGGCCTGGACGAGCCCACCCGGCTGGCTCCGACCGGTGCCGGCGCGGCGGCACCTCGGGTCCCGTTGCGCAGGGCGGCCGACCTGGACGAGGACCTCACCCGGGCGCTCACCGATCTCGCCCGCTCCCGCGGGCTGACCCTCAGCAACGTCCTCCAGGCGGCCTGGGCGGTGCTGCTGGGCCGGCTGACCGGCCGCGACGATGTCGTCTTCGGGACCGTGGTGTCCGGGCGACCGGCCGAACTGCCCGGTGTGGACGGCATGGTGGGGCTGTTCATCAACACGGTGCCCACCCGGGTCCACACGGCTCCCGCCGTACCCCTGGCGGACATCGCGGCCCAGGTCCGTGACCGGCATCTGGCGACGAGCGCGCACCACCATCTGCCGCTCGCCGACATCCAGAAGGCGGCCGGACTCTCGGAGCTCTTCGACACCGTCGTCGTCTTCGAGAACTACCCCACCGGATCCGGCGCCCTCTCCGCGCGGCAGCTGACCGTGACCGGTGTCACCGGCCACGACGCCACCCACTATCCGGTGATGCTGGCCGTCGTCCCGGGCACCCGTCTTCACCTGCGCCTCGACCACCGGCCCGACCTGATCGACGATGCGCGGGCCGAGGAGATCCTGGCCGGACTGCGCGCGGTCCTCGCGGCCTTCGCCGCCGACCCTGACCAGGCGACGGGCCGGGTCGAGCCCCTGCCGCCCGCGCGGCTGAGTCCCGTGCTGACCGGCTGGAACGACACCGGCCACGCGGTGCCCCACTCCACCCTCGCGCAGCTCCTGGACGCCTCCGTCCGCACCCGCCCGGACCGGCCGGCCCTGGTCTGCGGCGACGAGGAGCTGACATACGCCGAACTCGACGCCCGGGCCAACCGGCTGGCCCGGCACCTGATCGAGCTCGGCGCGGGACCGGAGCGGATCGTGGCGCTCGCCACCGGCCGGTCCGTCCTGCTGGTCGTCGCGCTGCTGGCCGTCGTCCGCACCGGCGCCGCCTACCTGCCCGTGGACCCCGGCTACCCGGCGGAGCGCATCGCCCACATGCTCGACGACGCCAGGCCCGCCCTGCTGCTCACGGACAGCGCGGCCCTGGGCGCCCTGCCCGGCGGGGAGTGGACCGTCCTCGACGCACCCGCCCTCCAGGACCGCCTCGCCGACTGCTCGGCGGCACCTCTGGGCCCCGCGGAGCTGCGGGGGCCCGTCACCGGCGACACGGCCGTGAACGTCGTCTACACCTCCGGCTCGACCGGCCGCCCCAAGGGGGTCGTCGGCATCCAGAGCGGCCTGGTCAACCGTATGGCCTGGTTCGCGGAGCTGTACTCCTTCGACGCCAACGACCCCGTGTGCGCGAAGAGTTCGATCAGCTTCATCGACGGCACGGTGGAGATCCTCCAGACCCTCGTGCACGGCGGCCGGGTCGTCCTCGCCGACGCGGTCACCGCCCAGGACCCCGCCGCCCTCGCCGACCTCGTCGGCAAGAGCGGCACCCGTGTGCTGACCGCCGTACCGAGCCTTCTCCAGTCGCTGCTGCACGAGGAGGAGACCGCCGCCGACGGTGGGTCGGCCGGCGGACGGCTCGCCTCCCTGCGGCTGGTGCTCAGCAGCGGCGAACCCATGCCGCCCGAACTGCCCGCCCGCCTCGCCCTCAGCTGCCCGGACGCCCGGCTGATCAACTTCTGTGGCTGCACCGAGGTCAGCAGCGAGAGCCTGTACGCCGTGTGCGACGCGCACGATCAGTCCATCGGCCGTCCGCTGTGGAACACGCGTGCGCTCGTGCTGGACTCCGCCCTGCGCCCGGTGCCGCCGGGCACACCCGGGGAGCTGTACTACGGCGGCGTCGGCGTCGGCCGCGGCTATCTGGGCCGGCCCGCCGCCACCGCCGAGCGCTTCCTCGCCGATCCCTGTGGCCCGCCCGGCGCCCGGATGTACCGCACCGGTGACCTGGTGAAGTGGCGTCCCGACGGCAGTCTCGTCTTCCTGGGGCGCGCCGACGACCAGGTGAAGGTCCGCGGGGTGCGCGTCGAGCCGGGCGAGGTCGAGGCGGTCCTCGCCGGGCACCCGGACGTCAGCGAGGCGGCCGTCGCCGTGCGTGACCTGCCCGGCGCCGCCCGCGCCCTGGTCGGCTACGTGGTCCCGGACCGCGGCGGCGCCCCGCTCGACCCGGTGGCGCTGCGCCGGTACGCCGCCGACCGGTTGCCCGCCGCGATGGTCCCCGGCGCCCTCGTGGTCGTCGACGCGATTCCGCGCACTCCCAACGGCAAGGTGAACCGGCGCGCTCTGCCCGCCCCGGACGCGGAGGCGGCCGGGCAGGCGCCGCCGTCGGGCCCCGACGAGCAGGTGCTGTGCGATCTGTTCGCGGAGGTGCTGGGCCTGCCCCGGGTGGGCGCGCAGGACGACTTCTTCGCGCTCGGCGGGCACTCCCTGCTGGCCACCCGGCTCGCCGCCCGCGTCCGGTCCGTGCTCGGCGTGGAACTGGGGCTGCGCGCCCTCTTCGAGGCCCCCACACCCGCCGGTCTCGCGGGCCGCCTCGGCGGCGGCGAGCCCCGGGACGCCTGGACCGTCCTGCTGCCGTTGCGCGACACCGGCAACCGGCCGCCGCTGTTCTGCCTGCACCCGGCCGGCGGATTCAGCTGGTGCTACACCGGGCTGCTCCGCCATCTGCCGCCCGACCGGCCGGTGTACGGCATCCAGGCGCGCGGCCTGACCGAACCGGACCATGTCGAGGACGGCGTCGACCGGATGGCGGACGACTACTGTGCCCGCATCCTGGACGTCCGGCCCACCGGCCCGTACCACCTGCTGGGCTGGTCCTTCGGCGGGCAGCTCGCCCAGGCCGTCGCGGCGCGGCTACGGGCGGCCGGCCACCGGGTGGGGCTGCTGGCCCTGCTCGACTCCTATCCGCCCGAGGCACTGCCGGCCGACGAGCCCACCGACCGCAGCGAGGTGCTGCGTTTCCTGTTCTCCGAGTACTTCGGCGTCGAGCCGCCGGACCGCGCGGAGGGGCCGCTCGACACCGCCCGCGCCGCACGGCTGCTTCGCGCAGCCGGACTCGCCGACTTCACCGAGGACCATCTGGCGGCCATCGCGGACATCCTGCCGGCCGGCGCCCACGCGGCCCGGGCGCACCGGCCCACCCCGTACGACGGCGACCTGCTGCACTTCCGCGCCACCCTGGGCCGGCCCGAGGGCCTGCCCGACGCGGAGGCCTGGCGGCCCTACGTCACCGGGCGGATCGAGGCCCACGACATCGCCACCACCCACGGCCGGATGACCCGGCCCGACGAACTCGCCCGGCTCGGACCCATCGTCCGGGCCCGGCTGGACGCCACGGGGTGACCCCCGCTCGGCAGTGCCCCAGCTACGTCCGACTCACCTTCGACTCACGGAGCGACACCATGAGCAACCCCTTCGAGGACAACGACGCCCGCTACCTGGTCCTGCGCAACGACGAGGGTCAGCACTCCCTGTGGCCCGCGTTCGCCGCGGTTCCCGACGGCTGGGCGACGGTGCACGGAGAGGCGGACCGTCAGGAGTGCCTCGACTACGTCGAGGAGCACTGGACCGACATGCGGCCCGCGAGCCTGATCCGCGCCAGCGACGGCTGACGGGGCCGGCCATGACCCTCCTCGAACCGACGGGCACCGAGCCGGTGACGACCGACGGCCCCGACCTGGCCGACCCGTCGCTGTACCGGGACGGCGACCCGGCGGCCCTGTGGGCGCGGCTGCGCGCGCAGTCGCCGGTGTACCGCAACGAGCGTACGGGCAAGGAGTCGTTCTGGGCGGTGCTCGGTCACCGCGAGGCCCTTGAGGTGCTGCGCCGGCCGGAGACCTTCGTCTCCGGCCGGGGCATGCGGCTGGACGACTCGCCGGGGGCCACCGAGGCGGCCTCGCAGCGCATGCTCATCGTCACCGACCCGCCCCGGCACGCCAGGCTGCGGCAGGTCATGAACGCCGCCTTCACCCCCCGCATGGTGGCCCGGCTGCGCGACACCATGCGGGCCACCGCGACGGAGGTCATCGACGAGGCGCTGGAGCGTGGCGACTGCGACTTCGTGGACGTCGCGGCCCGGCTGCCCGTGACGGTGATCTGCGATCTGCTCGGCGTGCCGCCCGCCGACCGGCCGTTCATGCTGGACCGGACCATGACGGCGTTCGGCCACGCGGGGCCCGGCTCGGCCGACCGCGCCGCGGCGGCCCGGGCCCACACGGACATCCTGATGTACTACGCCGAACTCGCCGAACGCCGGCGGCGGGAGCCGGCGGACGACGTCGTCACCGCGCTCGTCCAGGGCACGGTCGACGGGCGGCCGTTGACCGACGAGGAGATCTACCTCAACTGCGACGGACTCGTCTCCGGTGGCAACGAGACGACCCGGCACGCCACGGTCGGCGGACTGCTCGCGCTGATGCGGCACCCCGATCAGTGGGAGGTGGCCCGCCGCGCGGACCATCCGATGGAGACGACCGCCCAGGAGATCCTGCGGTTCACCAGCCCGGCGATGCACGTCCTGCGCACCGCCGCCCGCGACACCGAGCTGGCGGGGCATCCGGTGCGGGCGGGGGACCGGGTCGCGGTGTGGCTACCCGCCGCCAACCGCGACCCCGCCGTCTTTCCCGACCCCGACCGTTTCGACGCGCTGCGGACCCCCAACCGGCATGTGGCGCTCGCCCCGGGCGAGCACTACTGCCTGGGCGCTGCGCTCGCCCTGGCGGAACTCACCGTCTTCTTCACGGAGTTGACGTCCCGAACGGAGCTGCCCGAACCGGTGGGCAAGCCGGTCCGGGCTGCTTCTCATCTCATCCGGGGCTTCGAGTCCCTGCCGGTGCGGCTACGGCCGCGGACCGGCTGAGGCGAAGCACCCCGGCCGGCCGGGCGCGCCGGGGGCCGTCGGCCGGCCGCGCCGGGGCGCCTCCGCCGGCGCCGACGCGGCCCCGGTCGTCAGCCCCAGCTCGGCGGCGCGCAGCCCGGCCTGGAACCGGGACGAGGCGTCGAGGCGCTGCATGACCTCCGAGACATGACGCCGGAACGTGCGCACGGACATGCCGAGTTCGCGAGCGGCCACCTCGTCCGTGCGGCCGGTGCCCATGAGGTGCAGGACCTTCAGCGGCATCTCGTCCTCCTCGCCGCCGTCCGGGGAGGTGAAGCGCATCGCGATGGACCAGTCGGCGGCCCTGCTGAACACCGCGTCGAACAGCACACCCAAGGAGTTGACCGTGTGCGGTTCGCGGACCAGTACCGACTGAGAGATGTCCCGGTGGCCGACGGGCAGGATCGCCACGGTGCGGTTCAGCACGGCGAAGCCGGGCAGCGGGTGCATGGACATCCGCACCTGGCCACCGCTGTGCAGCACTCGGTCCAGGCAGCGGGTGCGGCAGCCCTCGCCGGCCGCCACGGTCAGCACACGCAACGGAGCTCCCCGCTTCAGCAGCCATTCTTGCGTTGGCCATGCGCCACTGTAGCTACACGAGTAAAAGGCGTTGACGTCGACGTAGGAGAGTTCCAGGGGTGCGCGCCGAGGCTGGGACTGCCAGTGGCCGATCGCGGCGCGGAAGGCTTCGTCGGTGCGGAGCGACTGGACCGGGCCCGGACCGGGCCCCGAGGCATTGTCATGGATCCGTAACGCGGATTGGATGAGCGCCTGCGCCTGGGCCAGAGCGGATTTGACCTCGTCGGCGGAGCTTCCGGAGACGGAATTGCGTATGGATGACTCTTCGCACGAAAGGCCGCTTGCCGTCGTACTCATGGTTCCCCCGTATAGCGTTTGTTATGCGTCGTACTCGTTCTCTCCATGGCTTTGTGGAATCGCTGTTCATTACACATGATAGAACTCGATCAAGGCCTCAACGGATGTTTATGCGCCACCCTGGCGATGCCAAACCGCCCACAGACCCCGACAGCACCCCGCCGGACTTTCGGACCACGTCCACGTTTGACCCATCGATCAGGGAAAATGCCCTATCCATACGGAAAGTGAGTGTCCGTGACTGTGCGCACAGACGATTCACATTGGCTCAAACCTTTCCACTGGGTTATCGAACGCCCCGCCTCCCCCGGTCACGGCTCTACGTAAGCTGAAATATTGAGCCAGCGGGAAGTCGCGCGGCGCGGTGCGTCCGACGTGGTTTCGCGAGCACCGTCGGTCGACCGGACGCCACGAACCGTAAAACCACACCGTCGCGGGTGACCTTCGCTGCCGCAAGGTCGATACTGCCCATAGATGGGACCACGACCCGTCTCGGACCGCACCGAACCGCCAAGATCAAAAACTGTCCTCAACGCCGGTGAGCTGCGAAGAAGCAGGTTCTGGGCCCAAGTGCTAAACCCCCGGGGAGACACTTATGAAGATGCTGATCAACGTCCCGGAGACCGTCGTGGCGGATGCGCTGCGCGGGATGGCGGCCGCGTATCCCGATCTGACCGTGGACGTGGAGAGGCGGGTGATCGTCCGCCGGGACGCCCCGGTGGCCGGGCAGGTCGCGCTGGTGTCCGGCGGCGGCTCGGGGCACGAGCCGTTGCACGGCGGGTTCGTCGGCCCGGGGATGCTCTCCGCGGCGTGTCCCGGCGAGGTGTTCACCTCACCGGTTCCGGATCAGATGGCCCGGGCCGCGGCCGCCGTGGACAGCGGCGCCGGGGTGCTGTTCATCGTGAAGAACTACACCGGTGACGTGCTCAACTTCGACATGGCGGCCGAACTGGCCGAGGACGAGGGCATCCAGGTCGCCAAGGTGCTGGTGAACGACGACGTGGCGGTCACCGACAGCCTCTACACGGCGGGCCGGCGCGGCACCGGCGCGACCCTGTTCGTGGAGAAGATCGCGGGCGCGGCCGCGGCCGAGGGGCAGCCGCTGGAGCGCGTGGAGGCCATCGGCCGGCAGGTGAACGAGAACGCCCGCAGCTTCGGTGTGGCGCTGAGCGCCTGTACGACCCCGGCGAAGGGCAGCCCCACCTTCGAACTGCCGGAAGGCGAGCTGGAGTTGGGTATCGGCATCCATGGCGAGCCCGGCCGGGAGCGGCGGCCGATGATGACGTCCGGGGAGATCGCCGACTTCGCGGTGAACGCGATCCTGGAGGACATGCCGCCGCGCGACCCGGTGCTGGTGCTGGTCAACGGCATGGGCGCCACCCCGCTGCTGGAGCTGTTCGGCTTCAACGCCGAGGTGCAGCGGGTGCTCGCCGAGCGCGGGGTGGCCGTGGCCCGCACGCTCGTCGGCAACTACGTCACCTCCCTGGACATGGCGGGCGCCTCGGTGACGCTGTGCCAGGTCGACGAGGAACTGCTGCGGCTGTGGGACGCACCGGTGAAGACCCCGGCCCTGCGCTGGGGGATGTGATAGGGCGGACGAGGTGCCCCTCACCCGGGCCACACCGGTGAACACCCTTACCACGCAAGGAGATCCTGTGCTCGACGCCGACTTCTTCCGCCGTTGGATGGCGGCGGCCACCGCCTCCGTCGACCGTGAGGCGGAGCGGCTCACCGACCTCGACTCGGCCATCGGCGACGCCGATCACGGCAGCAATCTGCAGCGCGGCTTCCGGGCCGTGGCGACCGCCCTGGAGAAGGACGCGCCGGACACCCCGGGCGCCGTGCTGACCCTCGCCGGGCGACAGCTCATCTCGACGGTCGGCGGCGCGTCGGGGCCGCTGTACGGCACGCTGCTGCGCCGGACCGGCAAGGCGCTCGGCGATGCCTCCGAGGTCGACACGGCGCAGTTGGCCGAGGCGCTGCGCGCGGGCGTGGACGGGGTGATGGCGCTCGGCGGGGCGGCTCCCGGCGACAAGACCATGATCGACGCGCTGCTGCCGGCCGTGGACGCGCTCGGCGACGGCTTCGCCGCCGCGCGGGCCGCCGCCGAGCAGGGCGCGGAGGCCACCATCCCGCTGCAGGCCCGCAAGGGCCGGGCGAGCTATCTCGGCGAGCGCAGCATCGGGCACCAGGATCCGGGCGCGACCTCGTCGGCGCTGCTGATCGCCACACTGGAAGAAGCGGCGGAGGGCTGACGGTGAGCGACGACAAGCGGGTCGGGATCGTGCTGGTGTCGCACAGCGCTCAGGTGGCCGCCTCGGTCGCCGAGCTGGCGAAGGGCCTGGCGGGCGGGGCCGAGGCGGTGCCCGTGGCCCCTGCGGGCGGCACCGAGGGCGGCGGGCTCGGCACCAGCGCCGAGCTGATCTGCGCGGCGGCGGCCGCGGTGGACCGGGGGGTCGGCGTCGCGGTGCTCACCGACCTCGGCAGTGCCGTCCTCACCGTGAAGGCGCTGATCGCCGAGGGGGACGAACTGCCGGAGGGCACACGGCTGGTGGACGCGCCGTTCGTCGAGGGCGCGGTCGCCGCGGTGGTCACCGCCGCGACCGGTGCCGACCTGGACGCGGTCGAGGCCGCGGCGGCGGAGGCGTACGGCTACCGCAAGGTGTGACCCGCCATCGGGGCCGGCCGGTCATTGGTCCCCGACGAACAGCCTGGCCAGCCGCTCTCCCGTGGCCACCGCCGCCGCATGGTCCTCGATGGGGTCCACGCGGGAGTTCTCGAAGACGATGTAGGTGACGTCGGAGGGTGCCCCGCCGCCGCCCGGGTCGGTGCGGATGCCGAGGCCCCGGGCGGTGGCGTAGGAGGCCTCGCCGATGACATCGACCGGGCCCGTGTCACCGACCACGGCGTACTGCACCTTGTTCTGGTAGACGACCGCGGCCACGGCACCGCCTCGCACACCGAGCTTGCCGGGGTCCCAGACGGCGCTCGGGGCCGGGACGACGATGTAGGGCAGGGTCTCGGCCTTCAGATAGCGGCCGTCGGACTGCTGGAAGGCGGTCGTCGAGGAGAACTGCGGGTCCGTGCCGCGGTTGCACTCGGCGCCGGGCCGGCCGTCGCAGTCGATGTCCAGGTCGGCCTTCCAGTAGACGACGTCCTTGGTGCCGCAGACGGGTACGGTCGCGGGGCTGTCGGCGTCGGTGCGGTAGCGGCCGTGGGAGATCTCGTGGCACTCGCCGAGCCGGGCGAGCAGGTCGGCGGCGGGGACGGCGCCTTCGCTGAGGGTCGCGGGCGGTTCCGGGGGCTGGGTGGCGGCGGCCGGGACGGGCAGCGTCGCCGGGGCGAGCAGGGTGGCGCCGGCCGCGGCCAGGGTGAGGGACGGGACACGCACGATGAGAGACCCTCTCGTCAGGGACGGTACAGATGTCCGGCCGCTCCGGGCGGACATCCAGCCCACTGTGGTGCGCATCGGTGCCACCGGCCCTCCGGGCCGCTCCGAAGCGGCCGTATGGAGCACGCTTCTGACACCCCGTGAGGGACAAAAAACACTCAGCGAGGTTTCGGCAGGCCCAGTGACAACAGGGGCCGGGGATCCGGTCCGGTGCCGGTCCGGATCCCCCGGCCGCCCGCGTCGGCGCGGCTTCGGCGACGACAGCGTGTCCGCGCCACAGGCATGAACTGCCGTGTCCTCTCGGGCAGTTCAGCCGTCGGAAGCCTCAGCATACGTAACGTCCCGAGATGGTCACCACCGGGTCTCGGCCCTCTTGCCGTGACCGCGCCTGCCGCGCCATATTGGTCCGGACCTTTACATCGTGCCCATGCCGCCGTCCCCGGGGAGGCAGAGCCGTGCGACGCGTTCCGTGGCCGCTGGTACCGGTCTGTGGGGCTCTGCTGCTGGTCGCGTCCTGCGGCTGGGGCCGGGCCGAGGAGGACGAAGGCCGGGCGCCCGGCGCGCCCACCGGCGTCACCGCGCAGGCGGGCAGCGCCACGAGCGTGCATGTGATGTGGAACGCGGTGCCGGACAGCCCCGGCATCCGCCGCTACGAGGTATATCGGGGCACCACGAAGGTCGAGGAAGTGCCGGGTTCGCTGCACATGGTGGACGTCACCAGGCTCAGGCCGTCCACCATGTATGCCTTTACCGTGCGGGCCCGGGACACCGAGGGCCGGCTCGGCCCGCCGAGCCGGGCGGTGCGGGCGCGGACCCCGGTCATGGTGGCGGCGGACCGCTCGGCACCGACCCGGCCGTCGCATCCCGCCGGGCGGGCCGTCGGCAGCCGGGAGGTCCAGCTGTCGTGGGGCGCCTCGCGGGACGACCGGGGTGTGGTGTCGTACGACGTGTACCAGGGCGGGGCGAAGATCCACAGCGTCGGCGGGAACCAGACCGCGACCGTGGTCACCGGGCTGCGCCCCGGCACCGGCTACGTCTTCACGGTGCGGGCCCGCGACGCCGCGGACAACCTCTCCCCCGCGAGCGGACCGGTGCGCCTCACCACCCCGGGCACCGACGACGGCCGGAGCAGCGCGCCCACGGGATTCACCGCGCGGACCCACCAGGCCGGCGGCGCGTACTACATCGACCTCTCCTGGGATCCGCCCCAGGTGGACGGCGTGATCACCGAGTACCGGATCCAGCTCGACGGCGCCTCGGCCACCTCGCTGGTGTGGGGCGGCACACCCCCGCCCGGCCGGGCCGGCTACAGCTTCTATGCGGGCCGGAGCGCGGGCGAGGAGCACCGGGTGCGGCTGCGGGCCCGGCTGCCGGACGGCACCTGGGGCGGCTGGTCGCCGGAGCGGACGGTGACCACAGGACGCTGACGATGGACCGCAGGCGGCTGACGGTGACCACAGGCGGTTGACCTGTGCATCCCCGCGCCGTGCCGTCCTGCGCCGGACGAGGGAAAACGTCACTTGCCCGGGTGTCTCCCGGGTGCGGGCGAGCCCGGGGCCGCGT
The DNA here is from genome assembly GCF_014650595.1 of Streptomyces alanosinicus. Taxonomy (GTDB): domain Bacteria; phylum Actinomycetota; class Actinomycetes; order Streptomycetales; family Streptomycetaceae; genus Streptomyces; species Streptomyces alanosinicus. The sequence continues at coordinate 436,209 of NZ_BMVG01000005.1, read as the reverse complement.
TGGCTGCTGCCCAGGCAGCACGGCCGTTTCCCGACCCCCGGCGGCGCATGAGACGTACCGCCGACCGTGCCGCCGGAGGGCCGGCCCATGCACACCTCGCGACTTGTCGTCCGCTCCGGTCTGACCCTGGCGGCCGCCGCGGCGCTCCCGGCCGCCCTCGCCGGGCCCGGCGCCGCGGCCTCGGGCGTCTCCGTCAGCACCGCCGGGTCCACCGTCTCGGTGGTCACCAGCGCGTGCACCCAGATCAACGGCAGCTGGGGCAACGCGGCCCTGCTCACCAGCCGGCAGGCGAACTTCGCCCAGGGCCGGCAGTCGGCCCTGGCGGGCACGACGATCAGCCAGTCCACCGCCTGGACGGGGGTGAGCCCGGGGACGTACACGGTGGTCGTGCTCTGCTCCAGCGGCGGCCCGGCGGGCACCCAGTCGGTGATCGTCTCGCCGGGCTCGGGCGGGAACACGGGCACGAACGCGGGTACGGCTGTTACGGGTTCGGGCACGGGCACGGGCACAGGAACGTCGCCCACGATCTCGTCGACGTCCTCACCGGCGCCCTCCCGTGGGGTGATGGGCGGCCTGGGCGGTGCCGCCCGCGACCACGGGCCGCTGACGCTGGGCCTCGGCGCCGCTCTGGTGAGCGGCGGGGTGATCGCCACGGGCTGGTATCTGCGCCGCCGTTCACGGCCGTACCGGCTCTGAGCCGCCCCGCGCGGACGTCAGTCGGCGTCGGGCAGGGCGGCGACCTCCGTCAGGGCGTGGGTGAGCCACTGGGTCCAGAAGGTCTCCAGGTCGATGCCGGCCCGCAGCACGAGGTGGCGCAGCCGGTCCTCGGGGGCGTCCCGGTCCGGCGGGAAGTCGCGCCTCTCGATCTCCTGGTACTCGGCCAACTGCCGCCGGTGCAGCTCCAGATGGCGCCGCAGATCCGCCGCAAGGCCCGCCGTGCCGACCACCGCCGCGGCCCGAAGCCGCAGCAGGAGCACATCCCGCTGCGGCTTCGGGTCCTGCGCGGCGGCGGTCCAGCGGGCCAGTTCGGCGCGGCCCGCGGGCAGCACGTCGTAGCTCTTCTTCTGCCCGCGCGCCGGCTGTTCGGACGGCAGTGCGCGGATGAGCCCCTCGGCTTCCAGCTTCCCCAGCTCGCGATAGATCTGCTGGTGCGTCGCGGACCAGAAGTACCCGATCGACTTGTCGAAGCGGCGGGTCAGTTCCAGTCCGGACGACGGCTTTTCCAGCAGGGCGGTGAGGATCGCGTGCGGGAGTGACATGGGCTCATCCTAGGGAGGTGCATATCCCGGGGAGGTGCGCGAGGCGCCCTACAGCGCCGCCGCCAGCTCCGTGCCCTGCTTGATGGCCCGCTTGGCGTCCAGTTCGGCCGCGACGTCCGCGCCGCCGATCAGATGCACGCTGCGCCCGGCGGCGGCCAGCTCCTCGTACAGGTCGCGGCGCGGCTCCTGGCCGGTGCACAGCACCACCGTGTCGACCTCCAGCACCGTGCTCTCCTCGCCGACCGTGATGTGCAGACCGGCGTCGTCGATCCGGTCGTAGCGCACGCCCGGGACCATGGTCACGCCGCGGTGCTTCAGCTCGGTGCGGTGGATCCAGCCGGTGGTCTTGCCGAGTCCGGCGCCGACCTTGGTGGTCTTGCGCTGGAGCAGATGGACCTGGCGCGGCGGGGCGGGCCGCTCGGGCGCGGCCAGGCCGCCCGGCGCCTGGTAGTCCATGTCGACGCCCCAGCCCCGGAAGTAGGTCGCCGGGTCCTCGCTCGCCTTGTCGCCGCCGTCGGTGAGGAACTCGGCGACGTCGAAGCCGATGCCGCCGGCGCCGAGCACGGCGACCCGCTCGCCGACCGGGGCGCCGCCCCGCAGGACGTCCAGGTAGCCGAGGACGCGGGGGTGGTCGACGCCGGGGATGTCCGGGGTGCGCGGGGTGACGCCGGTGGCGACGACGACCTCGTCGTAGCCGGCGACGGTCTCGGCGGTGACCCAGGTGTCGAGGCGTACGTCGACGCCGTGCGCGTCGAGCTGGTGGCGGAAGTAGCGCAGCGTCTCGTCGAACTCCTGCTTGCCGGGGACCTTGCGGGCCACGTTGAGCTGGCCGCCGACCTCGCTCCCGGCGTCGAAGAGCGTGACCTCGTGGCCGCGTTCGGCGGCGGAGACCGCGCAGGCGAGGCCTGCCGGGCCGGCACCGACGACCGCGACGCGCTTCTTCAGCCGGGTCGGCGCGAGCACCAGCTCGGTCTCGTGGCAGGCGCGCGGGTTGACCAGGCAGGAGGTGATCTTCCCGCTGAAGGTGTGGTCGAGGCAGGCCTGGTTGCAGCCGATGCAGGTGTTGATGGCCTCCGGGGTGCCGGCGGCGGCCTTGGCGACGAAGTCGGGGTCGGCGAGCATCGGGCGGGCCATGGAGACCATGTCCGCGTGCCCGCCGGCGAGCAACTCCTCGGCCAGTTCCGGCGTGTTGATGCGGTTGGTGGTCACCAGGGGCACCGACACCTCGCCCATGAGCTTCTTGGTGACCCAGGTGTAGGCGCCGCGCGGGACGGAGGTGGCGATGGTGGGGATGCGGGCCTCGTGCCAGCCGATGCCGGTGTTGATGATCGTCGCCCCGGCGGCCTCGACCGCCTTGCCGAGGGTGATGACCTCCTGGAGCGAGGAGCCGCCCGGGACCAGGTCCAGCATGGAGAGGCGGTAGATGACGATGAAGTCCTCGCCGACGGCCTCGCGTACACGCTTGACGATCTCGACGGGGAAGCGCATCCGGTTCTCGTAGGAGCCGCCCCAGCGGTCGGTGCGCTGATTGGTCTGCCGGGCGATGAACTCGTTGATCAGATAGCCCTCGGAGCCCATGATCTCCACGCCGTCGTAGCCGGCCTGCCGGGCGAGGCGGGCGGCGCGGGCGTAGTCCTCGATGGTGCGCTCGATGTCGGCGTCGCTCAGCTCACGCGGCACGAAGGGGCTGATCGGGGCCTGCAGGGCGCTCGGGGCGACCAGGTCCTGGTGGTAGGCGTACCGCCCGAAGTGCAGGATCTGCATCGCGATCCGGCCGCCCTCGCGGTGCACGGCCTCCGTGACGGCCCGGTGCTGCTCGGCCTCCGCCTCGGTGGTGAGCCTGGCGCCGCCCTCGTACGGCCGGCCCTCGTCGTTGGGGGCGATGCCGCCGGTGACGATGAGGCCCACGCCGCCGCGGGCGCGGGCCGCGTAGAACGCCGCCATCCGCTCGAAGCCGCGCTCGGCCTCCTCCAGGCCGACATGCATGGAACCCATGAGTACGCGGTTGGGCAGGGTGGTGAAGCCCAGGTCGAGCGGGGTCATCAGGTGCGGGTAACGGCTCATCGGGCCCTCCGTGCGCGGTGTCGTCACCCTTGTTCTAGAGGAAGCCCGACCCTTTATGCAACTAGTTGCACAAACGTTGAGGGGTGACGCCAGCCACTCCGCGCCGACACTCCGCACCGGCCATGGCGGACGGTCAGCGGCTCTCCAGCCGCAGATGCAGGTCCCGCTCCTGGTCACCGGAGGCCGTGCAGGTCTCCTCGACGGTGAACAGCGAGTCCAGGGTGTGCCGGAACCGGTCCACGGCCCAGTAGCCGCCCTGGACGTCCGCCTGGACGGACGCGCCGAGATGGACCGGCGGGCAGCCCTGCCCACGGACGTCCGCGACGTCGTACGTGCCGAGCCACACCATCGGCCGGATCTCGTGGAGCTGCTGAGGGATCTCGTCCGGACCCCGGTCGGACGCGAAACAGGTGCGCAACGCGTCGAAGACGAGGCGGGCGTCCTCCTTGGAGCCGCTGATCTCCACCGTGACGTTTTCCGGATGCGACCGTGCCGTGTCGTTCATTGATCGCTCCTTTCCTGGCGGTGGAACGGGGTGCCCCGCCGAACGCCGAGCCGAACCACGTCCACCCCCAGGAAAGCACCGCCGGGCGTCCGGCACACCTCAGCCGCTCAGCCGCGGGAGAACGTGTACGTCTTGCTGTCCGTGAGGATGCAGAAGCCGGGAGACATCACGATCACGCGCAGGATGCCGGTGCGGCGGTCGTAGTCGAGGCCCTCCACCTCGAACGTGCCGGAGCAGGAGCTGCGCAGCGGCAGCTGGCGCAGGGCCGTGACATGGCCGGTGACGTCCCCGGAGCCGCTGGGCGGGGCCGACAGGTCGACCTGCAGCAGCGGCTTGGTCATGCCGAAGAGGCTGCCGTCCGGGTCGTCGGAGGAGCACAGCAGGGTGGTGGGGCCGGAGAAGTCACAGCCCTGGATGTCCCGGACGGGGTGGTCCAGGTTGACCGTGGAGGCCTGCGGGAGGTTCGCCGAGGGCGAGGCGCCCGGGTTGACACCGGGGGTCGGGAAGACCAGGAAGCGGTTCATCGTGCCCCACTCGCCCGAGAGCATCCACTGGCCGTCGGGCGAGATCGCGTCCCAGGAGTTGTTCAGGGCCTCACCCGGGCTCAGCGTGTGGACGTACTCCGACCAGGTGCCGTCGGGCGCCTGCACGCGGTACATCTTCGAGTTGCCGGAGTCCTGCTGATAGGGCTCGATGTAGTAGCCGTTGTACGAGGCGTCGGGGTCGCCGACGTGGTTCCAGCCCCGGCTGGAGACGCTGAGGGGGATGGTGCCGATACCGGTGTAGCGGTTGGGGCTGTTCGCCGGCACCTCCACGGAGGTCAGTCCCTGGCTCTCGTCCAGCGCGCGGGCGTGGTCGGAGCCGGTCTCCGTCCAGGTGTCGGCCGCGGCGGCGGGCGCGGGCACGGCGAGGGACACGACAGCGGTGGTGGCGAGGGTGACGAGTCCGGCGAGAACTGCGTGACAACGTTGCCGGGCGGACGCGGGCATGGCCGACTCCTCGAACGGGGCAGGGGCACAGGGCCCGGGGGCGGGAACACTCGGTCGGCGGACAGTCTGGCGTGGCGCGATAGTCATGTACAGGCCAATGCGGCAACATGAGCGTGAACTCTCCCGGTCCGCCGAAGAGGCGTGCAGGATGTCCGGGAAGGGGCCCGGCCCCTGCGTGACGGCTTCGGCGGACGTGCACCGCTGTGGTGAGAGATGGTGGAGGTAACCGGCGAGGCGTCGGAGAGTCGGGTGTGAGCGCGGTGGATCAAGGGGAGTCGGCACGGGGGACAACATGCCGTGCGGACGGGCGAAGGCGGTGCGTGGCATGAGTGCAGCCGGGGCTCCGGTGCCGGAGGGCGGCCCACCCGCGCGCGGACCGATGCGGCCCGGCGGTCTGCTCGACGTGCTGGGCGTGGCGTCGGTGGTGCTGGACACCGACGGCCGGATCGTGCTGTGGAGCCCGCAGGCGGAGGAACTGTTCGGATACACCGCGCGGGAGGCTCTCGGCCAGTACGCCGCCCGGCTCATGGTCCACGAACAGCATCTGGAGCTGGTCGGCAGGCTCTTCGCCGATGTCATGCGCACCGGGCAGAGCTGGGCGGGCGGCTTCCCGGTCCGGCACAAGGACGGCAGCACCCGCCTGGTGGAGTTCCGCAACATGCGGCTGCTGGACGACCGCGGTGAGGTGTACGCGCTCGGGCTCGCCGCCGACCAGTCGACCGTACGACGCCTCGAACAGGACGTGGCGCTGTCCGAGCGGATGGTGCAGCAGTCGCCGATCGGCTACGCCGTCCTGGACACCGGGCTGCGGTACGTCTCGGTGAACCCGGCCCTGGAGAAGATCAACGGTGTGCCGGCCGCCGAGCACGTGGGGCGGACCCTGCCCGAGGTCCTCCCCATGCTGAACTCCGAGCCGATGCTCACCGACGCCCGGCGGGTGCTGGACACCGGTGAGCCCGTGATCGACAACACCCTGGTCGGCCGTACCCCAGCCGACCCGGACGAGGACCACACCTGGGCGCATTCGCTGTACCGGCTGGAGGACGCCATGGGCAATGTGCTCGGTGTCGCGATCTCGGTGGTCGACGTCACCGAGCAGCACCGGGCCTCCCTGGAGGCGGAGGCCGCCCGGCGCCGGCTCGCGGTGATCGCCGACGCCTCCACCCGCATCGGCACCACCCTCGAACTGGACCGCACCGCCTGCGAGTTGGCCGAGGTCGCCGTGCCGGAACTCTCCGACGTGGCCGCGGTGGACCTGCTGGACTCGGTGGTGGAGGGCCGGCCCAGCACGCTCGGCCCCGCGGAGCCGGCGGTGATCCGGGCCCTCGCGGTGCGCCCGGCGGAGGACTCGGACGCCGTGCGGGCCGCCGACCCGCCGGGCCGGATCACCCGCTACGGGTCCGACCGGCTGATCACCGAGTGTGTGCGCACCGGCGAGGCGGTGCTGGTGCCACAGGTGAAGGACGAGGACCTGCCGCGCATCGCCCGCTCCGCCGAGGCGGCCGCGCTGCTGGGCCGGGCGGGACTGCACTCGTATCTCGCGGTGCCGCTGATCGCGCGGGGCGAGGTGCTCGGCGCCCTGGACCTCAAGCGCACCCGCAACCCGGAACCGTTCGGCGAGGATGATGTGCTGCTCGCCCGGGAGCTGGCCGCCCGCGCCTCCGTGCAGATCGACAACGCGCGCTGGTACCAGAACGCCCGCAACACCGCCCTCACCCTGCAGCGCAGCCTGCTGCCCAGCCGGCCGCCGGTCACGACCGGCCTGGAGGTCGCCTCCCGCTACCAGCCCGCCGGGGCCACCAGCGAGGTCGGCGGTGACTGGTTCGATGTGATCCCGCTGGAGGGCGGCAAGACGGCGCTGGTCGTCGGCGATGTGATGGGCAGCGGGATCAGCGCGGCCGCCACCATGGGCCGGCTGCGCACGGCGACGGCCACACTGGCCGCCCTCGACCTGGACCCGGCACTGCTGCTGGAGCACCTGGACAAGACGACCTCGGACCTGGACCACTCCATCGCGACGTGCGTGTACGCCGTCCACGATCCGTATCTGCGGCAGTGCCGGATCTCCAATGCCGGCCATCTGCCGCCGGCCCGGGTCCGTCCGGGCCGGCCGCCGGAACTGCTCGACCTGCCGACCGGGGTGCCGCTCGGCGTGGGCGGGGTGCGGTTCTCCACTGTCACCGTCGACTTCGAGCCAGGCGACGAGCTGGTGTTCTACACCGACGGTCTGGTGGAGACCCGCTGCCACTCCCTCGACGAACGTCTGGACTTCCTGCTGTCCCTGCTCGACGGCCACGCCGGCCGCCCCCTGGAGGAGACCTGCGACCTGCTGCTGCGGACCCTGCACCACCCCGACAACCACGACGACGTGGCCCTGCTCATCGCACGGGCGCAGCAACGGCCGCTGTGATCACGGCCGTATGCCGGTCAAGGTCGTATGCCGATCACGACGTGCGCGGACAGTTCCTCCGACACCGCCAGACGGGCCGTCAGGCCCGCGTCGGTGAAGGCCCGGACGGCGTCGGGTGCCTGGCGTTCGCTGGTCTCGGTCAGCACACAGCCGCCCGGCGCGAGCCACTCGGCCGCCCCGGCGGCCACCCGGCGCAACACGTCCAGGCCGTCCGCTCCGCCGTCCAGGGCGACGCGCGGTTCGTGGTCGCGGGCCTCGGCCGGCAGCAGGGGCAGCTCGGCGGTGGGGACGTAGGGCACATTGGCGGTGAGGATGCCGACGCGGCCGCGCAGGTCGGCGGAGAGCGCGTCGTAGAGATCGCCCTCGTGGGCCAGGCCTCCGTAGCGGGCGAGATTGCGCCCGGCACACCGTACGGCCACGGGGTCGATGTCGGCGGCCTGCACCTCGGCGCCGTCCAGAGCGGCGGCGAGGGCCGCGCCGAGTGCGCCGGAGCCGCAGCACAGGTCCACGACCACGGCCGCCCGCGGCGCCTGGGCCAGCGCCTGGTCGACCAGGAACTCGGTACGGCGGCGGGGCACGAACACGCCCGGTTCCACCAGGACGCGCAGCCCATGGAACCGGGCCCAGCCGAGGACCTGTTCGAGCGGGAGCCCGGCGACACGCCGCTCCACCATCGAGGTCACCTCGCCGGCGGTACGGGCGGTGGCGAGGATCAACTCCGCCTCGTCCTCGGCGAAGACGCACCCGGCGGCGCGCAGTGCGGCGACGACGGCGGAAGGGGAAACCGGGGAACCGGGAAGAACCGGAGAATCGGAGGAACCAGGAGAAGCAGGGAATCCGGGAGAGGGCATGGAGGCGGAGAGCCTTTCGGGAGCGCGAGACATCGAGGGCGCTCCCGCGGTCACCGCTGCCGGTGCACCGCGCCGTCCTGAGGAGAGAGCACCCCGGCTGACACAGCAGTGATGGGTCCCACCTCCTCGGCGCTCGGGGCCGCGACCGTCCGCGACCGGACGGCCACCATACCCCAACGCTCATCAGCCCTCCGGGCCCGGCGAGCCGATCGGCCGCCGGCCGCGCGGAGTTGCCGGAAAACCATGTGACACTCCGTTCGGCGCCCGGCTAGCATCGCCCCGATGATGACTCACGCCTCTCAGCGATTGGGGGTCCCGTCCGCGCAAGGTGAGCGCTGATGCTCCCTTCCTCCGCGTACGGGGATTCCCGTCTTTCCCTGTGGCTGCGTGTACGGACGTACGCCGTGCCACCGTCCATGATCGAGGTCGCCACCGGCCGCCGTACGGCCGGCGACTGGGCCGGGGCCTGCGCCGCCGCCCGGATCGACGTCGATCTCGATCCGGCGTCCGTCGCCCGCGCCCACGGCCGGGAGATCGCGACCCTGCTCCGCGCCGACCTCCGCTCGCTCGCCCCCGACCTGCTGCGCTGGCACATGCCGAGGATCGCGCCCGACGGACTGCTGCGCCCCGGGCTGACCCTCGCCCTGGCCCGGTACGAGCGGTGCGGCCGGGCCGGCCCGCTGCATCTCGTGGCCCGTACGCCGCCCGCCTGGGCGGACGCAGGACAGCGGATCAGCCTCGCGCTGTGGGATCCGGCGCGGCCGGAGAGCGGGCGCCATCCGCATCCCCGCCCGAACCGCCGCTTCCGGCTCGATCTGCACCGGCATCTGTGGGACGCCGGCCGGGCCGGGGAACTGCGGGCGCGTTCGGGTGCCGACGGTCCCGCGCCACCCGAGCACGATCCTCTGGGACTGGCGCCGCCGGACCTCGGCTGTGCCGTCGGCCGGTGGGCGGCCGAGGCCGGCGTCCTGCTGCGCACGGACGGCCCGGAAGGCCGCCTCGGCGCGCCGTTCGCCGTACGGATCGGCGGCCGGCGCCGCCTGGTTCTGGCGGTGGACGCGGGCGGTAGCGGTGCGCCGGGGCTCCGGGTCGTCACCGAGCGTCCGCCGGGCGGCCGGTCCGCCGTGCCGGTGCTGCCCGACGCGGCGACGTGGGTGACACCCGACCTGGAGCTGCTGCGTGCCGGGCTGCTCACGGCGGAGCGGCTGCATCCGCTGGTCGCGGCCGCGCTGGTGCCCGGCCACCGGGCATCGGGTGCGGTCCGCGACCAGGATCCGGTGGCGGGTGCGCGTCGGGTGGAATGCCGGGGAGCGACGCACCGGATCGGCCTGGTCGACGGCGTGCTGGTCCCGCTGGACCACGAGCCGGACGAGATCCGGCGCGAGGAACTGCTGGCCGCGCTCGGCGGGCCGCCACTGCCCTGTCTGCGGATCATCGACGAGGCGCACCGGGATCCGCACTGCCTCAGCAGTGTGCGGGAGCGGCTGGACCACGGTGACACGGACGGCGCCCTCGCCGTGGTCGAGGGGCTGCTGGGCCCCGCCGCGGTACTGCGCGCGGGGCCGCTGCGGGACGAACTCGCGGCGGCCGCCGAGCGCCGCATCGCCTACGGCCTGTACCGAGCCGGCCTGACCGGCTCCGGCCGCACGTCCACCGCACCGAGCCGCCGCACCGACCCCGGCCGCCGCCTCACCCGGCGGCAGGCCCGCACCGTCACGTTCTTCTGACGCCCGCGCACCTTCCGACCCCGAACTCCCTTCTCTCTCTTATGACTTCAGACTTCCGACTGCAGACGTCCGACTTCACACCCCAGGTGATGCCCTCATGACCTCGTACATCTCCGCACCCCTGCCCGCCGATCGGCCGGCCACCTCCCAACTCGACGTCGCCGAGACGCTGTTGACCCTGCTCCGCGACACCACCACCGAGCCACGCACCGACATCCAGCTTCAGGCGCTGACGCTGGCCGTGGCCGCCGATCTCCCGGTGCTGCTGTGGGGTGAGCCGGGCATCGGCAAGACCGCGGCGCTGACCCAGCTCGCGGCCACCCTGGATCTGCCGCTCACCACCGTGATCGCGAGTGTCCACGAGCCGTCCGACTTCTCCGGCCTGCCGGTCGTGGGCGACGATCCGGCGGTGCAGGGCGTGCCGCTGGCCCCGCCGGACTGGGCGGTGCGGCTCGTGCGGGCCGGGCGGGGGCTGTTGTTCCTGGACGAACTGTCCACCGCTCCCCCGGCCGTGCAGGCGGCGCTGCTGCGGCTGGTGCTGGAGCGGCGGATCGGCGCCCTGCGGCTGCCGCCCGGGGTGCGGATCGTGGCCGCGGCCAATCCGCGTTCCTCGGCGGCCGACGGCTGGGAGTTGAGCCCCCCGCTGGCCAACCGGTTCGTGCATCTGCAATGGGCCCACGACCACGACGTCGTCGTACGGGGCCTCGGTGGGACCTGGCCGCGCGCGACCCTGCCCGTGCTCGACCCGGAGCGGCTGCCGGCGGCGGTGGCCCACGCGAGGCGCGCGGTGTGCGAGTTCCTCGTCGCACGGCCGACGCTGGTCCACCGGCTGCCCGGCGGGGAGAGCCGCCGGGGCGGCGCGTGGCCGTCGCCGCGCAGCTGGGAGGCGACGCTGCGGCTGATCGCCTTCGCGACCGCGGCCGGTTCGTCCCGGGACGTGCTGTCGCTGCTGGTCCGGGGCACCGTGGGCGACGGCCCGGGACTGGAGTTGCTGGCGAGCCTGGACCGGATGGACCTGCCGGACCCCGAGACACTGCTCGCCGACCCGGCGGGTGCCGAACTGCCCGAGCGCGGGGATCTGCGGCAGGCCGTGCTGGACGGTGTGGTGGCCGCGGTCCGTGGGCGCCCGGAGCGCGCCCGCTGGGACGCCGCCTGGGCGGTGCTGGTGCGGGCGATGGAGACCGGGGCGCCGGACGTGGTGGTCGTCCCGGCGACCACACTGGCCTCGCTGCGCCGGGAGGACTGGGACGTACCGGCGGCGGTCGAGCGGCTCGCCGGAGTGGTGTCGCTGTCCCAGCGGGCCGACCGGGCCGCCCGCGGGGCCGCGCGGACCGCCGGGGCCCGCCGATGACGGCGCGGGCGCCCGGCGCGCTGGACCTCGGCAAGCTCTTCGCCGCACGGCTGCACGCGGCCCGTGTCCGGCCGTATCTGGCGACGGCGCTGTTCGCGCTGCGGCCGGTGGAGTCGCGCGAGGTGCCGACGATGGGGGTCGACCGGTACTGGCGCTGCTATGTGTCCCCGGCGTTCGTGGACCGCACACCGGTGGCGGAGCTGGCCGCGGTGTGGGTGCACGAGGTGGCACATCTGCTGCGCGACCATCACGGGCGCGGCGACCGGTACGCCCGTGAGCACCGGCTGACCGGTCCCGCGGAGCGGCTGCGGATGAACATCGCGGCGGACTGCGAGATCAACGACGACGTGTACGGGGACGGGCTGGAGCGGCCCGAGGACGCCGTGACACCGGAGCGACTGGAGCTGCCCGAGGGCCAGTTGATGGAGGAGTACCTGCCGCAGTTCCGCCTCGGGCCACGCCTGGAGCGCCTGGCCTGGCTGGACTGCGGCAGCGGCGCCGACGGGCTGGTGCGGGGGTGGGAGCTGGGGCCGGACGGCGCGCACGGGCTGAGCGAGCAGGAGCGGGACGCGATCCGGTTCCGGGTGGCGCAGGGCATCAAGGGCCACCCGGGCAGCGCCCCGCGGGGCTGGCGGCGGTGGGCGGAGGAAGTGTTCCATCCGCCGCAGCCGTGGCGCCAGTTGCTGGGCTCGGCGCTGCGTACGGCGATCTCGGCGGCGGGTGCGGGCGAGGACTACCACTACGGCCGCCCGGCGCGGCGCTCGGCCGGGCTGCCCCGGGTCGTGCTGCCGAGTCTGCGGCGCCGGCCGCCCCGGGTCTGTGTCGTCGTCGACACCTCGGGATCGGTCAGTGACGCCGAACTGGGCAGCGCGCTGCTGGAGGTGGCGGCGATCTCCCGGGCGGTGGGCGGCCGCCGGGACCTGGTCTCCGTGCTGTCCTGCGATGCCGCGGCCCAGACCGTACGGCCGCTGTGCGCGACCGAGGGCATCGAGCTGGTGGGCGGCGGCGGAACGGATCTGCGCACCGGGTTCGACCGGGCGCTGCGGACGCGCCCCGACGTGGTGGTGGTCCTGACCGACGGACAGACGCCGTGGCCCGCGCGGCAGCCGGCGTGCCGGACGGTGGTGGGGCTGTTCCCCCGGACCGGCGGGTCGTACGACGAGAGCGATCCCGCGTACCGGCCGGACGCGCCGCCGGACTGGGCGCGGGTGGTGACGATCGGGTCGGCGGCGGGATGACGGGATCACCTGCCGGCAGGGAGCCGCGCCCGTCGGTACCGGGCGTGCTCCCTGTCACTGGCCGGCCTCCCCCTGCCCGGCTCTCCCGGCCGCTCTCCTGGCCGGCCCTCCTGGCCGGCTTCGGGTCAGACGCCGACCGTCTCCTCGACTTCTTCCTCGATCTCTGCCTCGGCCGCCGCCTCGGTCTCCGGCCCGGCCGGCCGCGCGGGGGCCGGCACGGAGGCGGACAGCCGCGTGGTGGCCGGCGTGGAAGTCGGCGTGGAAGTCGGCGTGAAAGTCGGCTGCGGGGCGGTCTCGCCGTGACCGGCCGCGTGCCGGGCCCGCCGGGGCCGCTCGTACAGGGCCGCGATCCCGGTCACCACCAGGCCCACCAGCAGCCAGACCACGAGGGTCCACACAGTGCGCGCGAGACCGTCGTCGCCGAAGTACAGCAGACTGCGGATGCCCTCGACGAAGCCCGCGCCGTTCCAGAAGGCGTGCAGGGTGCCAAAGAAGCCGTTCTGCAGCTCGGGGCGGAACAGCCCGCCGGAGCTGGTGAAGTTGAGCATCACGAACAGCACCATCATGGTGAGCGTGGTCCACCGCTTGAGGAAGGTGTGCAGGCCGACGCCGATGAAGAGGATGCCGGCCGAGTACAGCCAGGCCATGCCCCACACGCCCGCGAGGTCATGGTGCGCGAGGTGGAACACCGGTCCGGCGAGCAGCGCGCCGATGCCGCTGACCGCTGCGGAGACACCGAGCACCAGCAGCGCCCGCACCCGCATGGCGAGTCCGGCGCCCGCGGCGCCGAGGGCGGCCACCGAGGCGTAGGAGCCGATACTGAGGGCGATCAGCAGGAAGAACAGGCCCTGCCCCGTGGGGTCGTCGGCGACCGGCGCGGCCACGTCGGTGACCTTCAGCGGCACGCCCTGCCCGGCGGCGACCGGGGTGAAGACCTTCTCGACGGCGGTCGCGCCCATGTCGGAGGCGGCGCTGGCCACCAGCAGCTCGGGGGTGTGTGCGCTCGGCACATAGGCGCCGGTCACATCGCGGGACGTGAGCAGGTCCACGGCGTCGGCCCGGGTGGCCACCGTGCGGACGTCGAGCTTGTCCCCGGCGGTGTCCTTGACCGTCTGGGCGAAGACCTTCGCCTGCGGGCTGGTGCCGACGACGGCGACGGGCAGATGGTGTGGCTCCGGGGTGACGAAGGCCCCCATGTAGGCGAGCCCCATGCCTATGCACATCAGCAGCGGGGTGATCAGGTGCGTGAGCACATGGCGCAGTGCCGGGGACCTCATCGCGAGCGACCTCCAATAGTTGGCTTATACAACCCTCACTCAAGTTGTACTATACAACTAGAACGTCGGAGGAGGTATTCCCGTGAGCGCAGCGGAGTCGGCCGTGGAGACGATCCAGCGCGAGATGACGATCTTCGCCCGCCGGGCCCGTGCCTCGGCGGGCCGTATGCACCCCGAGCTGTCCCTGGTGTCGTACACCCTGCTCGGCCACCTGGAGGAGCGCGACGGCTGCCGGGCGACGGACCTGGCGGCGCACTACGCGCTCGACAAGTCCACGGTCAGCCGACAGGTGGCCGCGCTGGAGCGGGCCGGGTTGGTCGAGCGCCGTGTGGACCCGGAGGACCACCGGGTCCAGGTGCTGCATCTGACGGACGCGGGCCGGGAGATCCTCGCCCAGGTCACCGACAGCCGCCGGGCCGCCTTCCGCGAACGGCTCGCGGACTGGCCGCAGGAGGACCTGGTGCGCTTCGCGGCCTACCTGGAGCGGTACAACGCGGGTCCGGGCGGAACCGGGTCCGACTGACCCGCGTTCCCGCAGGTCAGGCCACCGGTACCGCCGCCCGGTCGTCCGCCGTCCGCTCCGGGGCACGGGCCGCGAGGAAGGCCGTACGGCGGCGCAGCCGGAAGCCCAGGGACTCGTACAGCCGGATCGCGTCGGTGTTGTGGGCGCCGGTGTGCAGGAACGGGGTCTCGCCGCGCTCCCGTATGCCGTGCGCGACCGCGAGGATCAGCCGGGTGGCGAGGCCCTCGCCGCGGAAGGCCTGGTCGGTGCAGACCGCGCTGATCTCGGTCCAGCCCGGCGGGTGCAGCCGCTCCCCCGCCATGGCGATCAGTGCGCCGCCGCGGCGGATCCCGAGGTAGGTGCCGAGTTCGACGGTGCGCGGCCCGAAGGGGCCGGGCTGGGCGCGGGCCACGAGGTCGAGCATCTCGGGGACGTCCGCCGGGCCGAGCCGCACCGCCTCCGCGTCCGGCGCGGCAGCCAGGCCGTCGTCCACGAACTGCACGCCCTCGACCCGGAAGGTGATCTCCCAGCCGTCCGGCACCTCGCCCCGGTAGCCCGGCAGCGGGATCTCCGCGCCGGGACCGGCCAGCGCGGCCAGGTCCGCCCAGTCCCGCGCGTGCGGCTCGTCGGGCAGCGCCAGCCACGGCGACACGTCGACGGGGTAGCGCAGCACCCGGCCGCGCCGCTCGGCGAAGTGGGCGTGCGGGCCGGTCAGCGAGGCGAGGGCGGGGTTGTCCAGGATGTGCGGGGCGTCGGCGGGGGCCTGCCCGCCGACGCCCGGACCGGCTATGACGCTCACGCGTCCACCTCGATCACGAGCTTGCCGAGGGTGTGTCCTTCCTCGACGGCGCGCAGTGCCTCGCCGGCCCGCGCCAGCGGGAAGACGCCGGTGACATGGGTCTTCAGCGCGCCGCGCACGGCGAGGTCGGCCACCTCGTCGAGGACCGCGGCGGTGCGGGCGCGCTGGACGCGGTCGCCGCCCAGCGCGGCGACGGTCTCCTGCGGGGAGCCGGCGGTGACCAGCTTGCCGCGGTCCTTCAGCAGTTCGGCGGACTCGGTGAGGACCGGGCCGCCCACCAGGTCGTACACCCCGTCGATCCCGTCGCGGGCGACGGTGCGCACCCGCTCGGCCAGGTCGGGCCCGGCGGCCACGTGCACGGCGCCCAGCGACTCCACGAAGTCCTTCTTGCCCTCGCTCGCCACGCCGACGACCCGCAGTCCGAGGGCGCGGGCGATCTGTACGGCGGCGCTGCCGACCCCGCCGCCGGCGCCCGTCACCAGCAGGGTCGCGCCCCCGGGCAGGTCCAGCTGGCGGACCCCGTCGTACGCGGTGGCGGCGGCGACCGGGAGGGTGGCGGCGTCACGGAAGGACAGCGCGGCGGGCTTGTGGGCGGTCACGGCGGCGGTCAGCAGGGCGTACTCGGCGTATCCGCCGTGGGCGGTGCTGCCGAAGACCTCGTCGCCGACGGCGAACCCGGAGACGTCCGCACCGACCTCCGCCACGACGCCGGCCGCCTCGCTGCCGAAGACCGTGGGAAAGCTGCGTTCGCTCTCGCCGGGCCGGCGAAAGCCCTGGCGCAGCTTCCAGTCCACCGGATTGACGCCGGCCGCGCGCACCGCGATCAGGATCTCGCCGGGGCCGGGGCTCGGGCGGTCCACGTCGATCAGCGCCTCGGTCTCCGGTCCGCCGTGCCGTGTGTAGACGTACGCCTTGGGCATGCTCATTCCTCGCTTCTCTCGCGCTGTCACCGGTGTACCGGTGCCGGCATCGAGCGCAAAGGAGAAGCGCCGCAGAGGTATTCCCCTGGCTCGAAAGAGTTCATGAGTGCGCAATCATCCGGGCGGTGTCCGGGCGGTGACCAGGGACGGAGCACACGGAGCGACAGCGTACGGTTGAAGGATGAACGTCACGCGAGGCTTCACGGGCCGCCCGCGCGTCCACAACCCGGGGCTGCCGCCCGGGCAGTACGACGCGGGCGAGGACTGGCCCGTCCTGTCCGCCGAGGTCACCCCCGACCTCGCGCCGGCCGACTGGTCCTTCCGCATCGACGGCCTGGTCGAACGGCCGCACACCTGGGACTGGGAGTCCGCGCACGCGTTGCCGGCGTCGGCGTACGACGGGGACATCCACTGTGTGACCGGCTGGTCGAAGTTCGGTGTGCGGTTCGGCGGTGTCTCGCTGGACGCGTTCCTCGCTGTGGTGCGGCCCCATGTGTCCGCCACCCATGTGCTCGCCTCCTCCCACACGGGCTACACCGCGAACCTGCCGCTGACCGACCTCACCGGCGGGCGGGCCTGGATCGTCTGGGAGTACGACGGGAAGCCGCTGCCGTCCGAGCACGGCGGCCCGGCGCGGCTGGTGGTGCCCCATCTGTACTTCTGGAAGAGCGCCAAGTGGATCGCGGGCCTCACCCTCCTCGACCACGACGAGCCGGGTTTCTGGGAGCGCAACGGCTATCACGAGCGCGGCAACCCCTGGCAGGAGCAGCGGTACTCCGGTGACTGACAGAGTGACGACGACCGGCACGGCGCCGGCGGACCCGACGGCCCCGGTGGCCCCGGTAGCCCCGGTGGCCTCGACAGCCCCGGCGGCCGACGCCCGCGTTCGCGCCGCGCGGTTCGCGGTGCCCGGACGCATCGCGGTCAGCGAGCAGACGGCGGCGGTGTGGCAGACCGCCACGCTGACGCGGATCCGGCGCGAGACACCGCACACGGCCACCTTCCGGCTGGCGGTGCCGCAGTGGGCGGGCCATCTGCCCGGCCAGCACCTGATGCTCCGGCTGACCGCGCCGGACGGTTATGTGGCGCAGCGCCACTACTCGATCGCGTCGGCTCCGGACGAATCCGGGCACATCGAGCTGACCCTGGACCAGGTGCCGGACGGCGAGGTCTCGGGCTGGTTCCACACCGTGGCCCGCCCCGGTGACACGGTCGAGGTGCGCGGGCCGCTGAGCGGTTTCTTCGCCTGGCCGGGCGACCGGCCCGCGCTGCTGCTCGGCGCCGGCTCCGGGGTCGTCCCGCTGATGTCGATGGTGCGGCACCACCGCGGGCGCGGCCTGACGGTGCCGCTGCGCATGCTGGTGTCCGCGCGCAACCCCGAGGAACTGATCTACGCCTCCGAGCTGGGCGCGGAGACGACACCCGTCTTCACCCGGAGCGCGCCACCAGGTGTACCCGTGGGACGGCTGGCGGCCGCACATGTGGCGCCGCTCCTGGCCGAGCCGCCTTCTGGTGGGTGGGAGGCCTATGTGTGCGGCTCCAACGGGTTTGCCGAGCATGCGTCACAACTGCTGGTCGCCGCGGGACAGCCGGTGGACCGGATCCGTATCGAGCGCTTCGGCTGACTCGGGGTCGTACGCCGGGGTCGTACGCCGGGGTCGGTCGTGTGATCGTGGGGCGCGTGGCGGGTTCCCGCGCTCCAGGTGGGCTTGAACTCGCGGTACATGACGTGAGCGCGGGTGCTCCGTACGGGGTACGAGACGTGTGTGGACGCTCGTGTGCGTGAGCGGTGAGGGAGGTGACGGACCGGGCGACCGGTTCGCCGGCCCACCGCCGCGACGGTGCGAGGAGGTGGACATGCGTACCCGGGTGCGGGGCTGGCGCTGGCGGCGCAATCGCCTGCGGCGCCGCTCGGATGTCCTGGAGGCATGGACGATGCTGATCGTCACCGTCCTGCTGTTCGTCGTCGTACCCCTGGTCGGCGTGGCCGCGGGCCTGCGCGCCGATGACCACGCCGGGACCGTCGCGGCCGCGCAGCGGGCCGAACGCCACCGGATGCGCGCGCTGGTGACGGGCGACCGGACCGAGCCGCTGTCCGCCGTCGAGGGCGCCCGCGAGCGCCCCTACCGCGCCGAGGTCCGCTGGAGCGAGCCCGGCAAGGGCGCCCGCACGGCGTGGGCGCGGGTGCCGGCGGGGACCCGGGCCGGAGACACGGTCACGGTGTGGTTCGACACCCGCGGCCGTGCCGTACGGCCGCCGCCGGACCGCTCGACGGTCCTGCAGCACGCGGTGACGGTCGGGGTGTGCGCGGCGGGCGCCACGGCGGCCCTCGTCCTGCTCGGACACGCCGTCGAGCGCCGGATCGCGCTGCGGCACCGGCTCGCGGAGTGGGAGCGGGAGTGGGAGCGGACGGGTCCGCGGTGGACCCAGCCCCAGGCGTGAGGTGATCCGCCCGCCGACAGACGGCAACCGCTTACTGGCCAGTCCTCCGACCGCCCGCGTACCGTGAGCTGATGCTGCTTCCTCGCAAAGGCGGTTGTTGATGGCCCTGTTCGACATCCCCCTCGCCGAACTCCGCGCACACCGCAGCGAGTCCACGGAACCCGAGGACTTCGACGCCTTCTGGGACAAGACCCTTCAGGAGACACGCGAGCACGCGCTGGACGCACGCTTCGAACTGGTGGACACCGCGCTGTCCACGGTCGAGGTGTACGACGTGACGTTCGCCGGGTTCGGCGGGCACCCGGTCAAGGGCTGGCTGCGGCTGCCGGCCGCCGCGAGCGGACCCCTGCCGCTGGTCGTGGAGTTCATCGGCTACGGCGGTGGGCGCGGGCTCGCGCACGAGAACCTGCTGTGGGCGTCGACGGGCCGGGCGCACTTCGTGATGGACACCCGCGGCCAGGGCAGCTCCTGGGGCGGCGGCGGTGGTACGGCGGACCCGGTGGGCGCCGCGCCGGCGTACCCCGGCTTTATGACGCGCGGCATCGACGCACCCGAGAACTACTACTACCGCCGGGTGTACACGGACGCGGTGCGCGCCGTCGAGGCGGCCCGTTCGCATCCGCTGACCGACGCGGCGCGGACCGTGGTGCTCGGTTCGAGTCAGGGCGGTGGCATCGCCCTCGCCGTCGGCGCGCTGGTTCCCGGCGTGGTCGCGGTGGCGCCGGACGTGCCGTTCCTGTGCGACTTCCCGCGCGCGACGACCTTGACGGACCGTCATCCGTACCGCGAGATCGGCCTGTTCCTCAAGACGCACCGCGGCCGCTCGGCGGAGGTGCGGCGCACGCTGTCGTACTTCGACGGGGTGCATTTCGCGGCGCGGGGCAGCGCGCCGGCGCTGTTCTCCGCGGCGCTGGAGGACCAGACCTGCCCGCCGTCGACGGTGTTCGCCGCCTTCAACGCCTGGGCGCACGAGGACAAGGCGATCGAGGTCTACGACTTCAACGACCATGAGGGCGGCGGCCCCTTCCACGAGGCGGCGAAGCTGCGCTGGCTGCGGGCCTACGCCTGAGACGACGGGCCGGGCGAGGGGCTTGTCTCCCGCCCGGCCCGTGTCTCGCCGCACGGTGCGGGCCGTTACGCGTAGTGCGGGATGACGAAGTTGAACCCCTGCGCCTCGTGAGCGCCGCCGGCCGGACAACTGCCCTTGGCGGGGTAGCCCCAGAAGAAGAGGGCGTAGCACTTGTCGCAGAACGGCCAGTACGCCTGGGTCGCGGGGGTCTCGACCACATCATGGGGAAGGACGTAGTTGTGCCCCTTCGCCAGGTGGGAGCCGCCGGCGGGGCATCAGCCGCCTCCCGGGTAGCCGAAGTAGAACATGCCGAGGCACCTCTCGCAGGACCGCCAGGCGGCCTGTGCGGTCGGGGTCTCGGGCACGTCGTAGGGGATGCGGAACCGGTATCCCGCGACGGAGTGGCCGTCACTGGCGGCCGGGCATACGTCTACGTCCAGCCCGAAGTACACGTGGATCATCCCGTAGCAGCGTTCGCAGAAGCGCCATTCGTCGCGTCGTCGGCACGAAGGCGGGCCGCACGCGCTGGACGGTTCTGTGCCGCGTAGGCCGGCGTGCTGCTCGTCCCGGCGACGACGAGCCCGGCCAGTACGGCCAGCCCGCGCCGGGCGAAAGCCCGCCGATCCTGCTGTGCACCCGCGGCAGACGGCCTGACGATGATCGGGCACCTCGCGCTCCCCGCCGCTGCCGGTCGGCGGCCGGCGGCCGGCGGTCCTGATCGGCCCCAGGGGCCAGGCCCGAACGGCTTCCAGCGCCGCCGGGCCGATGCCCTCGCCGAACCGGGGTACGTGGCGCCGGCCTTCGGCCTGCTCGCCGAGTGCCCGCCCCTGCCGGACTGAGCTGACGGCAAGGGTGGGCCGGTTTCGGCCGAAACGTCGGAGCGGTCTTCCCTCGTGGTTTAGACCAATGCTAATTGTGGTCGCGCAATGAGCCCGCATGGCTACGTCTTGTCACTACAGGAGGGCGCGGCATGGCCCGCACCACCCCGCACGAACCCGCACCCAGCGACGACCGGCCCCTGTACGGACGGATCGCGGCGCTGCTGCTCGACGAACTGCGCGACGGCACCATTCCGCCGGGTGAACGACTGCCGGGCGAACGGCACCTGGCGGCGCACTTCCAGGTCAGCCGGGAGACCGTCCGGCAGGCGCTGGAGGTGCTCCGGCGCGGCGGTCTCGTGGCCACCGACCGCCGGGGCAGCCATGCCGCGCTGTCCGCCGAGCCGGTCGAGGCGCGGGGGACCCCGGTCTTCCCGCTGGGGGCCCGCTCGACCGACCCGGCCACGGTCGACCGGGCCACGGTGACCTGGGAGGCGCCGCCGCCGGAGCACGCGCGGGCGCTGGGCCTCGCGCCGCACCGGCCGACGCTGATGCACCGCTATCGTTCGGCCACACCGGACGGCCGCTCGCTCAGGACGGCGGTCACGTCGTTCTCGGCGGTGGCGCTGGCCGAGGTCGCGGAGCTGGCCCGATACCGGGGCCGGGCCGATGGCGCCACCCCGGCGCAGCTGCTGCGGGCCTACGACTGGATGCGCCAGGCCGGCCTGTGTCTGCACCACCGCGACTCGATCAGCCAGGTCGACGGGGCCGCCTCGGTGCGGGTGACCCGGCGCGTGCACGACCAGTACGCCCGGCCGCTGGAGATCACCGATCTGGTGGTGGACGCCGAACGGGACACCCTGGTCTACGAGTTCACCCTGCCGGCGGCGGGCTGAGTGCGCCGGGCCACCACCAGCCGGGCCCGTGGGCTGCCGTCGCCCCGGCGCCCGAACTCGGGCAGGGCGTACAGGTCGACGGCGAACCCGGCCCGCCTCAGCTCCCCGAGCACGAAGCCGAGTCCGAAGGTCCGGTAGTACATGACGAAGGGCGGCCGCCACAGCGCGTTGCGCACCCGCATCACCGTGTCGAAGCCGAGCAGCATCCAGAAACCGGCCCGCGTGGGACGGGGCGGGGCGAGCACCGGGAAGGCGAACCGGCCGCCCGGCCGCAGGACGGAGTGGACCTGGGCGAACAGCCCCGGCAGTTCACGCGGCAGGAAGTGACCGAACGCGCCGAAGGACACCACGAGATCGAAGGCGGCCCGCAGCGGCAGGGCCCGGGCGTCGCCGCGCACCCAGGCGACCCCGGGGCCGCCGGCGGGCCGCACCCGGCGCCGGGCGACGTCGAGCATGCCCGCGCTGAAGTCGATCCCGGTGACGCTGCGGCGGCACAGCCCGGTCAGCGCCTCGGCGCCCGCGCCCGTACCGCAGCACAGGTCGAGCCCGTCCTCGAACGGGCCGAGCGGGACGAGCGCCTTCGCCACGGAGCCCAGCACCTCGTCGGGTGTCCGGAACGGCGTGTGGTCGAACTTGGGGGCGAGCAGGTCGTAGCCGTGCTCGACGGACGACAGCGCCTGTGCGGCGAGTTCACGCAGGCTGGGGCCTTCGGGACCGAACATCTGCTCAGCCTAGGGCCACCCGCCGGCGCAGCACCGTGAGGACCCGTTCGCACCAGCGCACGTTCTCCTGCTCGAAGGAGATGCCCGCCATGAGGGTGAGGTACGGGCCGACGCGGTCGGTCTCGCGTAGGTACTCGTCCTCGGTGCGGCCGTCGAGGAGGCGGCTCTGCACCCGCCGGTAGCGGTCGAGTTTTCCGCGGGACCAGCCCATGCGTTCCTCGATCAGCGCGCGGGTCGCCTCGGGGTCACCGCCGTCCATCGCCTGGATCTTGATGAGCAGTTCGTCACGGACGGCCATGGGCCGCTTCGGGGGCTCGGCGGCGAACGCGCCCAGCTCGGCCCGGCCGGCCTCGGTGAGCGTGAACATCCGCTTGTTCGGCCGCCGTTCCTGCTGCACCGTCCGGGCCCGGACCAGTCCGTCCTGGGCGAGGCGCTCCAGCTCGCGGTAGAGCTGCTGCGGGGTGGCGGGCCAGAAGTTCGCGAGCGAGACGTCGAACCCCTTCGACAGCTCGTAGCCCGAGGCCTCGCCCTCCAGCAGGGCGGCCAGGACGGCGTACTTGAGCGACATATGGACAGGTTAACAGCCGTTGATTAATCTCATCCACACCTATTCAATTAATTGACTATGCGAGGTGGTCCGATGCACGCGTTCCGCAGGGCGGTCGAGGCCGGCGACATCGACGCCGTCGAGGCGCTGCTGGCCGAGGACGTCGTCTTCACCAGCCCGGTCGTCTTCAAGCCGTATCCGGGCAAGGCGATCACCGCGGCGATCCTGCGCGCGGTCTCCCAGGTGTTCGAGGACTTCCGGTACGACCGTGAGATCGGCGATCCGGCCGGCCCCGACCACGCGCTGGTCTTCACGGCCCGGGTGGGCGACCGCGAGCTGACCGGCTGCGACTTCATCCATGTGAACGAGGACGGTCTGATCGACGACCTCATGGTCATGGTGCGCCCGCTGTCCGGCGCGCACGCCCTCGCCGAGGCCATGGGTGCCCGGTTCGACGACATCGCGAAGGAGGCGGAGGCGCGGTCGGCGTGAGCGCGTCCGTCAGCCCTTCAGCTGCCCCAGCGTGGCCTTGGCGTCCTTCTTCAGCCACCCGTCCACCTCGCTGAGCGAGGGCGGGTTCTTGTCCTGGTCGTACGAGGTGAAGTAGACGCTGTAGCTCATCGTGTACGTCACCCAGCCGTCGCGGACGGCGAGCGTGGCGTAGCGGGAACCGCTGGTGGTGGAGCCGCTGCTGGTGTCCTGGCTGACCAGATAGGCCTCGTCGCCGATGCCGCCGACCGCGGAGACGTCGTAACCGGTGTGGCTGTCGCCGTAGTTCTTCCACATGGCCGTGAACTCCGGCCCCGGGTCCGTCTTCTTGTGCAGGTCGAGCTGCATGGACAGATAGGCGTCGGAGTACGACGAACCCGTCTTCTTCAGGCCCAGGCTGCAGTAACCCTCGTCCAGCGCCGGGTTCTTGAGGGAGGTTTTGGTCGGCGAGGAGCCGCTCTCGGGGTACTCGGCCTTGAAGGAGGAGTAGTCGGCGCTGGAGCACAGGTTGCCGGGCGCCTTGTAGCCGCGCAGGTCCGCGCTGTCGCTCTTGCCCCCGAGCAGGAAGACCCCGCCCGCCCAGGCGGCGGAGGCGACCACGGCGCCGACCGCGGCCCACAGCACCGCCCGGCCCGCCCCGCCACCGCCACCGCCACCGCCACCGGACGGCGGCACGGGCACCGCGGCACCGAACTGGGGCGCCTGGGTGTAGGGGTTGCCCGGCTGCGGCTGGCCGAACTGTCCGGGCTGGCCGAACTGACCCGGCTGGCCCGGCAGGCCCGGTGCGGGCTGCGCAGCGGGCTGGCCGATCATCGTGGGCTGTGCGTAGAAGTTGCCCGCCGGCGGGGACTGCGGGTTGGGGTAGGGATAGGCCGTCGGCTGCGGCGGAGTGGCCGGCTGCTGGGGAGTCGGCTGGTCGCTCGGCTGCGGGGGCTGCGGTGGCGTGGACATGGCTAGAACATAGTCCACGGTTGACGGTCAAGTACCCGGACGTCCGGGATCGTTATGGTCTGCAGACATCTGTTGCGATTCCCTGACCTGGTCGAGCCGGACCGGAAGGATGCGCACGCTGTTGCCGACGAATCCGGCGTGCGGGGCCAGGTCCGCGTCGGCGGCGGCGAGTTCGAGACCGGGGAAGCGGGTGAAGAGCCGCTCCAGCGCGATACCGGTCTCCAGCCGGGCCAGCGGCGCGCCGAGGCAGTAGTGCGCCCCGTGCCCGAGGGAGAGATGGCGTACGGCGTCGGGGCGGGCCGGGCGTGTGACGTCGAACCGGTCGGCGTCGGGGCCGTGTGCGGCGGGGTCGCGGCCCGCCGCGGAGTAGCCGGCGAGCACGGGGGTGCCGGCGGGTATCCGGGTGCCGTCGACGGTCAGATCACGCACCGGGTAGCGGAACGGGAAGTAGCTCACCGGGGCGTCCCAGCGCAGGGTCTCCTCCGCCACGTCGGCCCAGCTCGCCCGGCCCGCGCGCACGAGGTCGAGCTGGTCACGGTGGGCGCACAGGGCGCGTACCGCGTTGGTGATCAGGTTGAGGGTGGTCTCGTGCCCGGCGATGATCATCAGCAGGAGGGTGCCGATCAGCTCCTCGTCGCCGAGCCGGTCGCCGCCCTCGTCCCGGGCGGCGATGAGCGCGCTGGTGAGGTCGTCGGCGGGCGCCGCCGCCTTGGCCGCCACGATCTCACCGAGGATCGCCACGAGTTCACGGTTGGCGGCGATGGCGTCGGCGGGCTCGCTGTCGGTGGCCACGACCCGGTTGCCGAGGTGGTGCAGCCGGTCGCGGAACACGACGTCCACGCCGAGGAGTTCGCAGATGACCCCCATCGGCAGGGGCAGCGCGAAGTGCCGGCGCAGATCGGCGACACCGTCCCCGGCCGCCGCGGCACGGGCCAGGTCGTCCAGCAGATGCGTGGTCAACTCCTCTATGCTGGGGCGCAGTTGCTCCACCCGGCGTGGCGTGAAGGCCCGTCCGGCCAGGGCTCGCAGCCGCCGGTGGTCCGCACCGTCGGCGGTGGTCATGCCCCGCACGGTGGCGAAGGTGAGCAGCGACCAGCCGGCCGGTATCCGCCCTTCCCGCAGCTCCGTGAAGTGGTGTGCGTCCTTGGCGACTTCGGGATGCTGGAGGAACTCCTTCAACGCCTCGTGCCCGAGTACGGCCATGCCCCCGATCCCGCCTGGCAGTTCCACCGGGGCCACGGCACCACCCGCCAGCAGCCGCGCGTTGACGGCGTGCGGGCAGCCACCGGAGGGATCCAGACGGTACGGGGGCCGGGCGGAGGAGGTCTCCACGGGTGCGTCTCCTGACGGTCGGGACGATCCGGGGCGGGAACAGCCACGGACGGTTTCATGTTGACGGACACAGCGGCACGGGTATAGTGCGATCAGCGCATGTGCGTGTCCCGTCGTACGGACACCGATGCCGCCGCTTCTCCATCAGCCCCTCGGCCGAGGCTTTCGACCGGCCCCGGGCTTCTTCTCTGCACCACCTCGTGACCAGGGCTTCTGTGCCGTGTCCGAGGTGCCGTTCCCGCCGCCCGGAGGCAGCTGTCAGCGCCTCCCGCTCGCGGCCTCTCCCCCCTCCCCTCTCTTTCTTTCTCCCGTCCGTGAAAGGACTCCCCCCCATGACCACCACTCTCGAACACCCTGCCGTGGCCCAGCAGGCTCCGGCCGCCCGGCTCGTCACCGGTGTCCTCGACATCGACGCGCACGGGAAGGGGTGGCTGCGGGCCGCGAGCCTGCTGTCCTCCCCCGCCGACCCCCAGGTCCCGCCGGCGCTGATCCGGCGCCATGGTCTGCGCAAGGGCGACCTCGTCGAGGGCGTCCGGGGCGCTCAGCGCGCCCTGACCGACGTCACGCACGTCGACGGTCACGACCCGGCGGATCTGCGAGGGCGCCGCCACTTCCGCGATCTCACCCCGCTCCACCCGCACGAGCGCATCCGCCTGGAACACCCCGCGTCCGGGCTCGCCGGCCGGGTCACCGATCTGTTCGCACCGGTCGGCAAGGGCCAGCGCGGACTCCTCGTGGCCCCGCCGAAGAGCGGCAAGACGGTGCTGCTCCAGCAGCTCGCCGCCGCCGTGGCCGGCAACCACCCCGCGTGCCGGCTGATGGTCCTGCTGCTCGACGAACGGCCCGAGGAGGTCACCGAGATGCGCCGCTCGGTGCGCGGCGAGGTGTACGCCTCCACCTTCGACCGGGCGCCCAAGGAGCACATCGCCCTCGCCGAGCTGGTGATCGAGCGGGTCAAACGCCGGGTGGAGGCCGGTGAGGACGTCGTCGTCCTGCTGGACTCGCTGACCCGGCTGTGCCGGGCGCACAACAACGCCTCCGCCGCCGGCGGCCGCACCCTGAGCGGCGGTGTCGACGCGGGCGCGCTGCTCGGCCCCAAGCGGTTCTTCGGCGCCGCCCGCCAGGCCGAGGAGGGCGGCTCGCTGACCATCCTGGCCACCGCTCTGGTGGACACCGGCTCCCGGGCCGACGGCTACTACTTCGAGGAGCTGAAGAGCACCGGCAACATGGAGCTGCGCCTGGACCCGGAGGCCGCCGCCCGGCGGCTGTTCCCCGCGGTGGACCTCGACGCCACCGGTACCCGCCGCGAGGAACTCCTGCTCACTCCGGCCGAGTTGACGGCCGTCCATGGTCTGCGTCGGGTGCTGCGCTCGCGTGAGGGCGGTCCGGCCACCCTGGAGACCCTCCTGGAGCGGCTGCGCGCCACCCCGGACAACGCCGCGTTCCTGCGGCAGATCCGGCCCACCTTGCCCGCCGGCTGACCCGCGGTGGGCCGGGGTCCGGCATCCGGGTTGTTCGCGTGGGCCGAACGGCCGTCACGGCGCGAGGGATACCCGAGCCGTTCCTACGTTGGCCATATGATCACCCGTCTCTCTCATCGGGCGGCCACGACGGCCTGTTCCCTGTGCGTGGTGGGCATGCTGGCCCTCGTGCCGGCCGTCTCCACCGCCGGTTCCCGGACCGGGGAACCCGCCCCGCCCGCGCCCCGGCCGGCCATGCCCGGCCCGTCCCTGCTCTACGACTCCGGCACCAAGGTCCGGCTGCGCCGGGGGGCGCCCGAGGTGCCCGAGGTGTCCGCGCTGTCCTGGGTGGTGGCCGACGCCGGCAACGGCGAGGTGCTGGCCGCGAGCGACGCGCACCGCAGACTGCCGCCCGCGAGCACCCTGAAGACCCTGTTCGCGGTGACCGTGCTGCCGTCCCTGCCCGCCACGATGAGGCACACCGTGCGCACCGAGGAGCTGGCGGACATCGGCGCCGGCAGCAGCCTGGTCGGCATCCAGGAGGGACACGCCTATCAGGTGTCCGACCTGTGGCGCGGTGTCTTCCTCAGCTCCGGCAACGACGCCGTGCATGTGCTGGCCGCGCTGAACGGCGGCTGGAAGGCGTCGGCCGCGAAGATGCAGGCCAAGGCGCGTGCCCTCGGTGCCCTGGACACCCATGTGGTCTCCCCCGACGGCTACGACGAGGACGGCCAGGTGTCCTCCGCCTTCGACCTGGCCGTCTTCGGCCGGGCGGGGCTGCAGAACAAGGACTTCGCCCGCTACTGCTCCACCCCCGAGGCCATGTTCCCCGGTGACGGCTGGTCGTACGGCATCCGGAACACCAACAAGCTGCTGACCGGCGCGGGCGGGGTGGAGCGGTATCCGGGGCTGATCGGCATCAAGAACGGCTACACCACCAACGCGGGCAACACACTGGTCGCCGCCGCCCGCCGGCATGGGCGCACCCTGCTGGTGACCGTGATGAATCCTCAGGCCGAGGGGTCCACCGTGTACGACGAGGCGCGCGACCTGCTCGACTGGGGCTTCGACGCGGCCGGCCGGGTGGATGCGGTCGGTTCGCTGGACGGGCTGCGCCCCGAGCCGCGGCGGACGTCGCCGCCGGCCACGCCGGTGGCCGCGGCCGCGGCCACGTCGCAGCCGGCGGGCGACGTCCCGGACTGGACGGTCCCCGCCGTCGTCGCCGGACTGTCGGGGCTCGGCGTCACGACCGTGGTACTGAGACTGCGGGCCAGGGGCAGGCGCACCCTGCGCGGCTGACCCGTCGGCAGACCGAGCAGCAGTCCCAGCGTGATCCAGGTGTAGGTGTTGCTGCCGAGGAAGCCGCCGATGCCGGAGGCGTCGTCGAACCACAGCCAGACCACGCTGGTGCACAGCACGGTGTACAGGGCGCCCGCGATCCGTGGATGCCCGGTGCGCAGCAGCACGGCGAAGGACGGCAGCAGCCACACCAGGTGGTGCACCCAGGTGATGGGGCTGACCAGGCAGGCCGCGGCCCCGGTGAGCGCGAAGGCCGCCGTCCGGTCACCGGCCTTCACCGCCCCTCGGGTCCGCCACGCCCAGACGCACAGGGTCAGCAGGACCGCCGTCGCCCACAGCGGGCGGCCGGTCTCGCCGAGCCGGGCCAGCACACCCTGCAGCGACTGGTTCGACACATAGTCGAGCCGGCCCACCCGGCCGGTGTCCCACAGCGCCTCGGTCCAGTAGAAACGGGACGCCCCGGGGTCCGCCCAGGCGGCCAGCGCGGTCGCGGCGGCGGCGACGACCGTCGCGAGGCCCGCCGCCCGGCGCCGCCCGGCGAGCAGCAGCAGCCCGATGAACAGGGCGGGCGTGAGCTTCACCGCGGCGGCGAGCCCGATGCCGACGCCCGCCCAGCGGCCCCGGCCGGTCGCCAGCAGCCAGCAGTCGCCGAGCACGAGGGCGAGCAGGACCAGATTCACCTGGCCGAAGCTGAAGGTGTCCCGCAGCGGTTCGAACATCGCGAGCAGGCACAGGCACAGCGCCCAGCGGAACCAGCCGTGGCGCCGCCAGCCCGGCCCGGCCAGGATCCGCAGGATCGCCGCCAGCGCTGCCAGGTTGACCAGCAGGGACACCACGATCGCCGAGGTCCGGTCCAGCAGGGCCAGCGGCAGCATGGCGAGCGCCGCGAACGGCGGGTAGGTGAAGCCGTAGGTGGTGCCCGGCACCCGGTAGTCGTAGATCCGGCCGCCGTGGTGCACCCAGGTGTGCACGGCGCCGTAGTAGACGCGCAGGTCGAAGAAGCCGCGCAGCAGCGGCACGGTGGCGGTGAAGAGTGTCACGGCCGCGACGAGGACGAGGACGAGCAGCACCCGGCCGCGGTCCGTACGGGGTCTGAGCAGCCCGCTCATGCCGTCCGTCCCGGCGCCGGGGCCTGGGCCGCCTGGTGGGCCTGCCACAGGACGACCACGCCGAGCACCCCGCCGGAGACGGCGAGTACCAGCTGCCCGAGGTCGGCCGGGCCGCCGCTCGGCAGGACGGCGAGCGCGAGGACCCCCGCCAGGGCCGCCACCCGGTGCCGTACCGAGGTGTTGGGTGCGGCGGCGGCGATCAGGAACAGCCCCCACAGGACGTACCAGGGGCGGATCGCCGGTCCGAACACGGCGACCGTCAGCAGGCTGAGCCCGAGGGCGTACACCGGTCTGAGGCGCAGCCGCAGCCATATCCACGCGATGGCCACTGCGGTGGCCGCGAGTCCGAGCAGATGCCAGGCCGGGACGGCCAGCGGGGCGAGGCTGCTGCCGAGGTGTTCCAGCAGGGCGCCGGTGGCGCGGCCGAGCAGACTGGTCAGGGCCCAGTTGTGCGAGGAGACCGGGGTGGACAGGGCGCGGATCCAGCCGTATCCGGTGCCGGCGACGGCGGTGGCGACGACCGTGGTCACGGCGGAGGCCGCCGCCGCGGTCGTGACGGCGGGCAGCGGGCGGCGGCCGGCGCGGATCTGCAGGGCCGCGACGGCCAGCAGACCGAGCGCGGCCGGCGCCTTGACCAGGGCGGCCAGGGTGACGAGGACCGCAGCGACGATGCCGCCGAGCGGCCGGGGCCCGCGCGCGGCGACCAGGCCGAGCCCCAGCAGACCGAGCATGAGGGCGTCGTTGTGGGCACCGGCGACCAGATGCAGCAGGACGAGCGGGTTGAGGGCGCCGAGCCAGAGGGCCGCTGCCGGGTCGGCGCCGCTGTGCCGGGCGAGGTGGGGCAGTGCCAGCGCCATCAGGGCGACGCCGAGCAGCGCGACCAGACGCATGCCGAGCAGACCGGCGGGCAGTTCGCCGCGGGTCAGGCCGGACAGCGCGGAGGCCAGGGCGAGGAAGGCGGGGCCGTAGGGGGCGCCGGTGTGCCGCCACATCGGGGCGACCTCGTCGGCCAGCGGGCCGCCGAGCTGGGCGGGGCCATGGGCGTAGACGTCGATGTGGGCATCGACCATGGCGCCCTGCGCGAGGTAGCTGTAGACGTCCCGGCTGAACAGCGGGGGCGCGAGCAGCAGCGGTGCCGCCCACACGGCGAGCACCAGCAGCAGGGCGCGCGGGGTGGGCGGCTGGGGGCCGCGCACCAGGCGGCCGAGGAGTACCCAGGCCGCTATCAGCAGGACGACACCGAAATACACCCCGACGAGGCCGAGTGCCGCCTGCGCCGAGGCGGGGGTCAGCAGATCCTGCACGGGCAGGGCACCGGCCGTCTCACCGCCCAGGGCGAGAAAGGCGGTGCCTGCCAGCCCGAGCACCTGGCAGCGGCGGAGATCGAAGGGGAATGCCATGGCCAACACTGGCTCAGCGTGTCAACGCCGGGTGGCCGGAAGGCGACGCTCCACTCACCGGCGGGCGGCCCGCACGTGACCGGCGTGTGAGAAACGCCTGCTTCCGGGCGTCCCGGGGGTGCCGGGGGTGCCGGAAACTCCGCGTGCTCAGAACACGGAGAGCCCGGTCAGCGTGGTGAACCGGTCGAGGGCCGCCACTCCGGTCACCGAGTTGCCGCGTTCGTCGAGGCCGGGACTCCATACGCACAGCGTGCAGCGGCCCGGTACGACCGCGATGATCCCGCCGCCGACCCCGCTCTTGCCGGGCAGGCCGACGCGGTAGGCGAAGTCCCCGGCCGCGTCGTACGTCCCGCAGGTCAGCATCACGGCGTTGACCTGCTTGGCCTGGCTGCGGGTGAGCAGCCGGCCGCCGTCGGCGCGGATACCGTGCCGGGCGAGGAATCCGGTGGCGAGGGCCAGGTCGGCGCAGGACGCGGTGAGGGAGCACTGCCGGAAGTACTGGTCGAGGAGGGTCGGCACGTCGTTGTCGATGTTGCCGTAGGACGCCATGAAATGCGCGAGGGCCGCGTTGCGGTCGCCGTGGGCGGTCTCGGAGGCGGCGACCTCCAGGTCGAAGTCGAGGTCGGCGTTGCCGCTCTCGGCGCGCAGGAAGTCCAGCAGCTGCCCGGCCGCGTCGCCGGTACGGGTCTGGAGGCGGTCGGTGACGACGAGGGCACCCGCGTTGATGAAAGGATTCCGCGGGATGCCGTTCTCGTACTCCAGCTGGACCAGGGAGTTGAAGGGGTTGCCGGAGGGCTCGCGGCCCACGTGCTCCCAGAGCTCGTCCCCCTCGCGGGCCAGGTCCAGGGCGAGGGTGAAGACCTTGGTGATGGACTGCGCGGAGAACGGCTGGCGCCACTCCCCCACCCCGTACACCGTGCCGTCCAGCTCGGCGACCGCCATGCCGAAGCTGCGCGGGTCGCAGGCGGCGAGGGCCGGGATGTAGTCGGCGGCCCGGCCGCGGCCGGGCGTGTGCTGCATCTCCTCGGCTATGCGCTCCAGGACCGGCAGGAAGGCGAGGGACGACGTCGTTGTCATGATCACCATTGTGCCTTCCGTCCGGTCCCGTGGCGTAATCGGGCTGACGTTGTCGCAGGTCAGGCGGCTGGCGCCCCGCTGCCCGCGACGACCTCGGGGCGCAGCAGCTCGGCGAGCCGCTCGGCCGGCAGCAGGCCCTTCTCCAGCACCAGTTCGGCCACCCCGCGGCCCGTGACGAGGGCCTCCTTGGCGATGTCGGTGGCGGCCGTGTAGCCGATGTGCGGGTTGAGGGCGGTGACCAGGCCGATGGAGTTCTCCACGGTGGCGCGCAGCCGCTCGGTGTTGGCGGTGATGCCGTCGACGCACCGCTCGGCCAGCGTCAGACAGGCGCTCTGCAGATGGGTGACCGATTCCGACAGGGAGTGCAGGATGATCGGCTCGAAGGCGTTCAGCTGGAGCTGTCCGGCCTCGGCGGCCATGGTGATGGCGACGTCGTTGCCGATCACTTCGAAGGCGACCTGGTTGACCACCTCGGGGATCACCGGGTTGACCTTGCCCGGCATGATCGACGAACCGGCCTGCACCGGCGGCAGGTTGATCTCACCGAGGCCCGCGCGCGGACCGGAGGACAGCAGCCTGAGGTCGTTGCAGCTCTTGGAGAGCTTGACCGCGATCCGCTTGAGCACACCCGACATCTGGACGAAGGCACCGCAGTCCTGGGTAGCCTCGACCAGGTTGGCCGCGGTGACCAGCGGCAGCCCGGTGATCTCGGACAGATGGCGGCGAGCGGCCTCGGCGTATCCCGCCGGGGCGTTGAGCCCGGTACCGATCGCCGTGGCACCGAGGTTGATCTCATGGATCAGCTCGACGGCCTCGGCGAGACGGCTGCGGTCCTCCTCGATCATGACGGCGAAGGCCGAGAACTCCTGACCGAGCGTCATCGGCACGGCGTCCTGGAGCTGCGTCCGGCCCATCTTGAGCACCTCACGGAACTCCACGGCCTTGCGCGCGAACGCGTCCTGCAGGACGGCCATCGCCTTGAGCAGACCGCGCACCGCGTACACCGTCGCCACCTTGACGGCGGTCGGATAGACGTCGTTGGTGGACTGCCCCAGATTGACGTCCTCGTTGGGGTGCAGATACGTGTACTGCCCCTTCTCGTGGCCGAGCAGCTCCAGCGCCCGGTTCGCCACGACCTCGTTGGCGTTCATGTTGGTGGACGTACCGGCGCCGCCCTGGATGACGTCGACGACGAACTGGTCGTGCAGCCCGCCCGCCCGGATCTCCCGGCAGGCGGCGACGATCGCCCGCGCCTTCTCGGGCGCCAGCAGCCCCAGCTCCTCGTTGGCGAGCGCGGCGGCCTCCTTGACGGCGGCCAGGGCGTCGATCAGATGCGGGTACGCGGAGATCGGCGTACCGGTGATGGGAAAGTTCTCGCTCGCACGCAGGGTGTGCACACCCCAGTACGCGTCGGCGGGTACGTCACGGTCGCCGAGCAGATCGTGTTCGCGGCGGGTGGCGGCAGTCATGAGGGTGGGGTCCTTATATCGAGGTACGGAGGTGACAACGCCCGAAAGGGGCGCGGGGCTGTGTCGATGTGCGGCTCCGCCGCGTGGGCGCGACAAGCCACAGACGGCCGGCAGACCGGCGACGGCCCGCAGTCCCCTGACGGGATCGGCATGCGGCGACGCGCTACGCGCAAGCGGTGAACGGAACCGGATCCAGCGCACGCACAGCCCGCACGCACCCCACCGGCTCACCGCCACCCAGCAGCGGCTCCCCCGCGAACTCGGTGAGCAGCTCCAGGTCGACGCCCGCGCGGGCGAGCGCCGCCGCCGCGACCGGTATCCGCGCCCGGTTCGCCCCGTCGGCGATCTTCACGGCGATGGCCCGGCCGTCCGGCAGCGCCGCGACCTGAACGCCCTCGAAGCCGTCCTTGGCGAGCAGCCCGGGCACGGCCCGCATCA
The DNA here is from genome assembly GCF_014650595.1 of Streptomyces alanosinicus. Taxonomy (GTDB): domain Bacteria; phylum Actinomycetota; class Actinomycetes; order Streptomycetales; family Streptomycetaceae; genus Streptomyces; species Streptomyces alanosinicus. Next base: position 402,799 of record NZ_BMVG01000005.1, on the reverse strand, counting down.
GCGAAGCGACATCGCGGCCGGAGCCGGAGGCCATCTCGGCGTGGTCCCGCATCGCGTCGGCCACCTGGGCCTCGGGCGTGCCCGGGGCCGCCGAGGTGATCCGGGACAGGGCGCGGGCCAGGCCGTGCAGGGAGATGGAGAACAGCGGCGCGCCGCAGCCGTCGACGGTGACCTGGGCGACCCGCTGGCCGGTCAGGTCCTCGACGATCTCCTGGATGGCCTGCTGGAGCGGGTGCTCCGGGGAGAGGTAGTCCGCCAGCGACCAGCCGTTGAGCCGGGCGGTCCACAGCATGGCCGCGTGCTTGCCGGAGCAGTTCTGGGCGAGCCGGGAGGGCAGCCGGCCCTCACGGACCCACGCGTCCCGGACGGCCGGGTCGAAGGGCATGTCGGGGACGTTGCGCAGCTGGTCCTCGGTGAGCCCGGCGAGTTCGAGGATGCGCCGGGTGCCGGCGAGGTGGCGTTCCTCGCCGGAGTGGCTCGCGGCGGCCAGCGACAGCAGTGCGCCGTCGAGCGGCAGCCCGGCCCGCAGCATGGCCACGGCCTGGAGGGGTTTGACGGCCGAGCGCGGATAGAAGGCGGCCTCGATGTCGCCGAGCTGGAACTCCACCCGGCCGTCGGCGCCGAGGACGACGACGGAGCCGTAGTGGATCCCCTCGACGACCCCGCCGCGGACGAGGTGGGCGACGGGGGCGTGGAGGGGTTCGCGGACGACGGGTGCGTCGGCGGGGGAACTGCTGTACATCACTGCCTGCATGGTGTGTCGGGGTCGGCCGGTACGCGGGTCACGCGTCGGCGCCGGTGGATATGCGGGATATGCGGCCGCGGACGGCGTACCAGCCCGTGACCAGCGCTGCGACGATCAGCGGCAGACAGAGCACGGTGGTGCGTCCGGCGCCGCCGTCGGCGTACATGAGGACCAGGACGGAGGCGAGGAACGCCAGCGTCACGAGTTCGGTCCAGGGAGAGCCCGGCAGCCGGTACGACGGCCGGGTCAGCTCGCTGTTCTGGGTCTTCCGCCAGAACAGCAGGTGACAGATCATGATCATGCCCCAGGTCGCGAGGATGCCGATCGCCGCGAAGTTGAGGACGATCTCGAACGCGTCGGCGGGGACGACGTAGTTGAGGCCCACGCCGAGGACACAGATACCGCTGGTGAGGAGGATTCCGCCGTACGGGACCTGGCTGCGGCTCATCCGGCCGGTGAACTCGGGCGCGGAGCCGCTCATGGCCATGGAGCGCAGGATGCGGCCGGTGGAGTACAGGCCGGAGTTCAGCGAGGACATGGCCGCGGTGAGGACGACCAGGTTCATCACACCGCCGGCCGCCGGGACGCCGATGTGCGACAGGACGGTGACGAAGGGGCTCTCGCCGGCCCTGTACACGTTCCAGGGCAGCAGCATCGAGAGCAGGATGACGGAGCCGACGTAGAACACGCCCACGCGCCACATGATCGAGTTGATCGCCTTCGGCATGATCTTCTCGGGACTCTCGGTCTCGCCGGCCGCGACGCCGACCAGTTCGACGGAGGCGTAGGCGAAGACGACACCCTGGATGATCAGCAGCATGGGCAGCAGACCGTTGGGGAAGACACCGCCGTTGTCGGTGATCAGGGACGGGCCGGGGTGGTGGCCGTCGACCGGGTGCTGGGTGACCAGCAGGAAGATGCCGATGCACATGAAGATCACGAGCGCGCTGACCTTGACGATCGCGAACCAGAACTCCAGTTCGCCGAAGATCTTGACCGAGATCAGGTTCACGGTCAGGACGACGGCCAGCGCGATCAGCGCGATCACCCACTGCGGGACGTCGGAGAACATCCCCCAGTAGTGCGTGTAGGTGGCGACCGCGGTGATGTCGGCGATGCCGGTGGTCGCCCAGTTCAGGAAGTACATCCAGCCCGCGGTGTAGGCGCCCTTCTCGCCCAGGAACTCCCGGGCGTACGACACGAAGGCGCCCGACGACGGGCGGTAGAGGACGAGTTCGCCGAGGGCGCGCACGACCAGGAAGGCGAAGACGCCGCAGACGGCGTACGCGATGAACAGGGAGGGCCCGGCGTCGGCGAGCCGGCCGCCCGCGCCGAGGAAGAGGCCGGTGCCGATGGCTCCGCCGATGGCGATCATGTTGACGTGCCGGTGCTTCAGGCCTTTGCTGTAGCCGGCGTCTCCGGCGTCGACATGGCCGGACGAGGGGCGCGTCTCGTCTTTGAGGTGCTGCTCGCTCACGCCTCGGGTCCGCCTTCCGTGGGGAGGTCGTCCGTCCGCTGGGGACGCACGATGTCGGTGAGGGTCGTCTCGACGCGGTCCAGATGGTGGCTCATGGCCTCCACCGCGTCGTGTTCGGAACCGTCGACCAGCGCCTCGACGATCGCCCGGTGCTCGCGGTTGGACCGCTCACGGCGCCGCCCGCCCAGTTCGTTGAGGAAGGCCGACTGACGCGCCAGTGCGTCGCGGATCTCCTCGATGACCCGGCGGAAGACCGGGTTCTGGGCGGCCTCGGCGATCGCGAGATGGAAGAGGGTGTCCATCGCGACCCAGGCAGTGGTGTCCGTCTCGCGTTCCATGCGGTCCAGGAGGTGGGCCAGGTGGTCCAGGTTCTCCGGGGTGCGGCGCGCGGCCGCGTATCCGGCGACCGGGATCTCTATGTGCCGGCGCACTTCGAGCAGGTCACTGGCCGCGTAGTCGCCGAAGGTGGGGTCCTCGACTGCGCTGGCGACGACGAAGGTGCCCTTGCCGGTCCGGGAGACCGTGAGGCCCATTGTCTGCAGCGCGCGCAGCGCCTCGCGCAGCACGGGCCGGGACACCTCAAGGGTGCGGCACAGCTCGGCCTCGGAGGGGAGCTTGTCGCCTATGGCGTACTCGCCGCGTTCGATGGCGCCGCGCAGATGGCCGAGGACCGCTTCCATGGCGCTCACGCGCCGCGGACCCAGACCACCTGTCTGGCTGTCTGACAGGTTCACGGGAGCGATCCTGAGGGTTGCCCGCCGGGACTGTCAAGGCGTCGCGCAAGGAAACATTCACGGGGTGCGGCGCCTGAATGCAGGCATCCGCACCCCGTGGGTGATCAGGAGGGTTCGGTCAGGCGTTGAGCACACCCGTGGCGAGCAGGCCGATCAGACCCACGCCGATGACGATGCGGTAGATCACGAACGCGTTGAAGGAGTGCTTGGCGACGAACTTGAGCAGCCAGGCGATGGAGGCGTAGGCGACCACGAAGGAGACGATGGTGCCGACGGCCAGCGGAGCCGCGCCCACGCCCGCGCCGAGGGCGTCCTTCAGCTCGTAGATACCGGCGCCGGTGAGGGCCGGGATGCCGAGGAAGAACGACAGGCGGGTGGCGGCGACGCGGTCGAGGTCCCGGATGAGCGCCGTGGACATGGTGGCACCGGAGCGGGAGAAGCCGGGGAAGAGCAGCGCCAGGATCTGGGAGCAGCCGACCCACATCGCGTCCTTGAAGGACGTGTCGTCCTCGCCGCGCTTGTGCCGGCCCATCTGGTCGGCCGCCCACATCACGGCCGAGCCGGCGATCAGCGAGCCGGCGACCACCCACAGCGAGGCGAGCGGGCCGTCGATCAGCGGCTTGGCGGCAAGACCCACGATGACGATCGGAATGGTGGCGGCGATCACCCACCAGGCGAACTTGTAGTCGTGGTGGTAGCGCTCCTCGCGGTTCGTCAGACCGCGGAACCAGGCGGAGACGATCCGCTTGATGTCCTTGAAGAAGTACACGAGCACGGCGGCGATCGCGCCGACCTGGATGACGGCGGAGAACCCGACGACGGACTTGTCGTCGACCGGGATGTTCATGAGTCCCTCGGCGATCTTCAGGTGGCCCGTGGAGGACACCGGGAGGAACTCGGTCACCCCCTCGACTACTCCGAGGACGACGGCTTGACCGACGGAGATGGCGCTCATGGGATCCAGTTCTGAGGAGTATTGGTCGACAGTGCTGTAGACAGTACTTGCTGCGCCCTGCCGTATGGCAAGCGCTAGGCCCACAGGACTCCGGCGAGTGAGACGCCGGCGAAGGCCGCCGCCAGCCCGGCCACCAGGCTCGCGACGACATTGAGGGCAGCGTAGAGGCCCGAGCCGGCCTCGGTCAGCCGCAGCGTCTCGTAGGAGAAGGTGGAGTACGTCGTCAGCGCCCCGCACAGTCCGGTGCCCAGCAGAAGCTGCAGGTGGGGCCCGGCCGCCCCGGCGGAGACGGCACCGGTGAGCAGCCCGAGGACGAGACAGCCGCTGACGTTCACCACGAAGGTGCCCCAGGGGAACACCGAGTCATGGCGGGCCTGCACGGCACGGTCGGTGAGATAGCGCAGAGGCGCCCCGACCACGGCCCCCGCGATGACCAGCAGCCAGTTCACAATGACTTCTCACCTTTCGGATCCGTGTCCTGCCGGCCGCCCGCGCGCCCCACGTACCGCACGACCTCGCACTCCTCCAGCGTCACGAGGCCTTCGCCGACCAGTTCGTCAAGCTGCGGCAGGAACGCCCGTACCCGCTCCTCGGTGTCCACCACGACGACCGCCACGGGCAGGTCCTCGCTCAGGGACAGCAGGCGGGAGGTGTGGATGCGGGAGGAGGCGCCGAAGCCCTCGATGCCCCGGAAGACGCTCGCGCCGGCGAGTCCGGCCGCGTGCGCGCGGTGCACGATCTCGGAGAAGAGGGGCTTGTGGTGCCAGGTGTCGTCCTCCCCGATGTAGACGGTCAGCCTGAGGGCCCGGCCGCTGAGTGAGGTCATCGCTGCCTCCCGATCAGTACCCGGCGCGCGGCCGCCGAGGCGAGCCACACCGCGCCGAGGGCCGCGCACAGCGTCGCGGCGAGATAGGCGAGCCCGAGGTCCGCACGGCCGGCGTCGGCCAGCCTGCGGATGTCGACGGCGTAGGTGGAGAAGGTGGTGAAGCCGCCCAGGATGCCGGTGCCGAAGAAGGGCCGGACCAGGCGGTGGGCGGCCCACACCTCGGTGATGAGCACCATGAAAACGCCGATCACGGCGCAGCCGACGACATTGGTCCAGAAGGTCGCCCAGGGGAAGGTGCCCGGAGGCATGGGCCAGGCGAGGGTGAGCGCGTAGCGGGCGCACGCGCCCAGCGCGCCGCCGACGGCGACCACCGCGACGACCGGCGCCTGGGTGCGCCACTCGGACCGCCGCTTCGGTGCGGGGCGGACACGGAGGCTCTCGGCTTCCGGGGCTGTCATGCTGATGCGTCTCCTGTTCGGCCCGCCCCGACGGGTTGTTCGGCCTGCGCCAGTCGGGTGATCACGGCCGGGCACCAGCGTACCGCCGGGTCAGCGGGCGGCGGGCCGGGCGCGGACCGCGACGCCGCGCTCGCGGAGGCTGCCGAGGACGAGACGGTCCCCGCTCACGCGGACACCGGTGACCATGCGGAAGCCGGAACGGCGGCGGACGAGGTGCCGCACGCTCCGCCCGGCGCCGTCGAGGGCCATCACCCCGGCCGTCCCGCTCGGGCGGTACGGCGCGTGGAAGCGTGGCGAAGAGCTCGGCGTGGCCGGCGCGCGGCCCGGTGAGGTGGTGGAGCGGGACGAGTGCCGTGGGTCGGTCCATGGGGGTGCCCTTCGCCACGGGGCGGCCCGTGCCGCCGGCCGGCCGGGGGCACGCCGCGCCCGGCGCCCCGCGCCCCGAGCCCTCCCCGCTCGCTGCGACGTCATCTCACCGGCGCCGTCCCTCACCACCCCTTCTCGAACACCCGGGCCACCTCGGCGATACGGATCTCGTCGCGCCGGTAGTAGGTGCGAAGACGCTGGCGCTGGGTGCGCAGCAGGCCGAGCCGGGTGAGGAAGTCCAGGTGGGCGCGGGCGGTCCGGCGGCGTACGCCGAGTTTGGCGGCCACGGCGCGCGCGGTGACCCCGGTCGTGGCGAGGTCGCGCCGCGCAGGCGCCGGAAAGTGGGCCGCGGGGTCCTTGAGCCACTCCAGAATCGTCTGCCGCATCCGGCCCGAGGGGGTTCCCATCATCCGTCCGCCTCCGTCCCCGGCCTCCTCGTACGCAGTGTTCCCACTGTGGACCGGTCAGCACCGCCCCGTACGGCACTCCGCCGTCGTTGTCCGGTACCGAACGGCCGTGCGACCGCGGCGGGGGCATATGACCCCGGAAAATGGGCGCAGGCCCGGCCGCCCCTGTACGGCCGGGCCCGTCACCGGTGGTTCAGCGGTGGCTGAACCACGTCATGGAGGCGAGCGCCTTGTCGTCGTAGCCGAACAGGGCCTGGTTCTCCCAGCCGTTGCCGGAGGTGGCGTCGGTCGGGTCCCAGCCGTTGCCGCTGACGGCGGTCCAGGTCGCCTCCCAGGAGAAGACGCCGAGGCCGCGGCCGTTCGGTACGGCCTCCACGATGCTCGCCACGTCGTTCATCCACTTGGTCTGGCCGGCGACGGTCGCCGGGTAGCCGCTCACCAGCTCGCTCGTGGTGTCGATCTGGTTCTCCAGGGAGTCGTCCTGGGCCAGCGTGAAGGGGTAGGCGGTCTCGGCGACGAACACGGGCTTGCCGTAGCGGGCGGCCGCGTCGTCCAGCGTGGTCTGGAAGTCGGAGAGCGGGCCGTGCCAGTAGCCGTAGTACGACAGGCCGATCGCGTCGAACTTCACGCCGCTTGCGACCGCCTTGTCGAACCACCACTCGGTGCCGGCCTTGTCGCCGCCCTTGGCCAGGTGCAACGCGACGACGGTGGACGAACTGACGGCCTTGGCCGCGTCGTAGCCCGAGTTGAGCAGACCGGCGAGCTGGCTCCAGTTGTCCGTGGATCCCTCGGCCCACAGGATGCCGGCATTGATCTCATTGCCGATCTGGACCATGTCGGCGGTGGTGCCTTGAGCCTTCAAGGCGTTCAGGACGTCGTACGTGTGGTGGTACACGTCTGTCTTGAGTTGACTGTATGCATGGCCCGTCCACGCGGCCGGTTTGGTCTGGGCGCCGGGGTCGGCCCAGGTGTCCGAGTAGTGGAAGTCGACCAGGAGCTTCATGCCCTGGGCCTTGACCCGCTTGGCCATCGCGAGGACGTGCGCCTTGTCGTTGAAGCCGTCGGCCGGGTTCACCCAGACCTTCAGCCGGGCGTAGTTCATCCCGTACGACTTCAGGATGGAGAGTGCGTCGCCGGTGGAGCCGGAACTCGTCCTGTAGACACCGCCCTTGGCCTCGCTCTTGGCGAGGGAGGAGATGTCGGCTCCGTGGATGGAGGTACCGGTGGTGCCGGACGTGAAGGTCAGATCGTCAACGTTGATCCAGTTACCGGCGTTCGCGTCACTGTTGATGCTGATGGTGCACTGACTGTTCGTCACATTGATCGGCGTGACGATACGGATCCACCCAGTTGACGATATGGGCAGATCGGTGCGCTGCTCCGCACTCCCGCAATTCTTGAGCGCGATATACGCGGCGTTCTGTCCGCCACTGGAGCGGACCCAGGCGGTCAATGTGTAGGTGCCGTCGGTCAGGCCCGACAGGTACTGGTACGTCTCGACCTTGTACGCGGACGCCGCGTACTGGGTGAGGCGGTAACTCCCGCTGTGGCCGCCGGACTCGGTGTACGAGGCGCCGGTGTCGCCGTACTCGGACCAGCCGGTGGGGGTGCCCGTGCCGGTGCCGTCGGACTCGAAGCCGCCGTTGGTGAGGGTGCTCGCGGCGGAGGCGGTCTGGGCGGGCAGGGCGGTGAGGGCGAGCCCGGCGGCGAGCGGCAGCAGCAGGGCCCTGATGGTGCGTCTGGGATGGAACTTCATCGTCCGTCGTCCCTTCGACATGACTGGGGAGGGGGTGTCCTCCGGTGGGGCCGGAGGAGAACCCCTCCGCCCGCGGCTCTCGTGGCACACGCGGGCGGAGGGAGCCGGCTCAGCCGTCGAGTCGTACGACCCGGACGGCTCCCGCGGGCACCGGAAGGCGGCCCGCGGCGCGTTCGCCCGTCAGCAGCTCGGTGCCGGGCGACTCCAGCGGCACCTTTGTGTCGCCGGAGGTGTGGTTGATCGCGAAGAGATAGGTTCCGGACTCGCCCCTGCGGCGCACCACTTCGACATCGCGGGGCAGATCGGCGCGCGGGGCGATCCGGGCGTCGTCGGCCGCCCGGCCGATCAGCGCGTCGAGGCCCTGGGCGTCCAGGCGGGTGGAGACGTACCAGGCGGTGCCGCGGCCGTGCCGGTGCCGGGTGACGGCCGGGTGGCCGGCCGGGAGCCCGTCGGCGTACCGCCACACCGTCTCGGCGCCGCGCGGCACGACGAACTCCGTCCAGACGTCCCCGCTCAGCTCGGATCCGTCGGGACCGGCCAGCCGCACCCGCTCGTCCTTGAGCAGCGGTGAGAACTCCTCCACGGTCAGGCCGAGGACATCGCGCAACGCGCCCGGACAGGCCCCCTCGTGCACGGCGTCGTGCTCGTCGACGACACCGGAGAAGTACGAGACCACGAGCGTGCCGCCGCCCTCGACGTACTCCCGGAGGTTGTTCCCGGAGGCCTCCGTCATCAGATACAGAGCCGGTACGACGACAAGGGGATAGGCCGACAGGTCGGCTTCCGGGTGGGCGAAGTCCACCGTGAGGTGGCGGTCGTAGAGGGCCTCGTAGAAGGAGTCGGCGCGTTCGCGCGGGTCGTGGTCCTCGCTGGGGCGCCAGGCGAGATTCTGCGCCCACCAGGACTGCCAGTCCCACAGCATGGCCACGTCGGCCTCGGTGCGGGTGCCGCGGATCGCGCTCAACGAGTCGACGGTCGCCCCGAGTTCGACGACCTCGCGCCACACGCGCGTGTCGGTGCCGCCGTGCGGCAGCATCGCCGAGTGGAACTTCTCGGCGCCGCGCCGGGACTGGCGCCACTGGAAGAACATCGCGCCCTCGGAGCCGCGCGCCACGTGGGCGAGGGAGTTGCGGGCCATCTGGCCGGGCACCTTGGCGGGGTTGCGGGGCTGCCAGTTGACGCCCGAGGTGGAGTGCTCCAGCAGCAGCCAGGGCGCTCCGCCGGCGACCGAGCGGGTGAGGTCGGCGGCCATGGCCAGGTTGACATGGGTGCGGCGGCCGTCGGTGATCAGGTAGTGGTCGTTGGTGACGAGGTCGACCTCGCGGCCCCAGGCCCAGTAGTCCAGCGCGTCGCACTGGCTGAGCGCGGTCATGAAGTTGGTGGTCACCGGAATGCCCGGGGAGCGGCGGTGCAGGATGTCGCGTTCGGCGCGGAAGTTCTCACGGATGGTCGCGTCGGCGAAGCGCCGGTAGTCGAGGGCCTGGCCGGGGTTGCCGACGGTCGGGGTGGCCCGGGGCGGGTTGATCTGCTCCAGGCTCGTGTAGCGCTGGCCCCAGAAGGCTGTCCCCCAGGCCTCGTTGACCGCGTCGACGGTGCCGTAGGTCTGCGTGAGCCAGCGGCGGAAGTGGGCGGCGCAGGAGTCGCAGTAGCAGGCCGAGACGGGGACGCCGTACTCGTTGTGCACGTGCCACAGGGCGAGCGCGGGATGGTCGCCGTAGCGTTCGGCGAGCTGGGTGGTGACGGACCGGGCGGCGGCGCGGTAGTCGGCGTTGCTGTGGCAGATCGCGCCGCGTGAGCCGAACTCGTGGCGCAGGCCCTCGGCGGTCACCGGCAGGGCCTCGGGGTGCGCCCGGTAGAACCAGGCGGGCGGGGCGACGGTGGGCGTGCCGAGGTCGACGCGGATGCCGTTCTCGTGGAGCAGGTCGATGATCCGGTCCAGCCAGCCGAAGTCGTACTCGCCCGGGGCCGGTTCCAGCAGGGCCCAGGAGAAGATCCCGACGCTCACCATCGTGACGCCGGCCTCGCGCATCAGGCGGACGTCCTCCTGCCAGACGTTTTCCGGCCACTGCTCGGGGTTGTAGTCGCCACCGAAGGCAAGCCTGGTGAGGCCCCTGGGGCTGGTGTCCGGCATGGGTGTCTCCCGTTGAATCGATCATTTGGGAACGTTCACACACAGCGGCAGCGGTGCAAGCCCAACATAACCGCACAGCAACAACCATTGACAAGTGTCCGGGATGTTTCTCTACTGTGAACGCTCACAGAAGCATGGCAGGAATCCCTCCCGGTGGGTGCCCAGGTCATGTGATCGTGCACATCTGCATGGCAGGTCCCCGCAGCAGGCGGGGACCCAGGTCAGGGGAGAAACCATGCCGCACACGAAGCGTCGCCGCCTCGTGACATCCGCCCTCGCCGTCGCGCTCGGCGCCACCACCCTCGCCGCCTGCGGCTCCGGGGACGACAGCAAGTCCGAGTCCGGTCCGGTCTCGCTGACGTACTGGACCTGGACGCCCGGCATGGACAAGGTCGTCGACCTGTGGAACAAGGGGCCGGGCAAGAAGGACCGGATCACCGTCACGGTGAAGAAGCAGGCGTCCGGCGACACGCTGGTCACCAAGATCCTCACCGCGCACAAGGCGAAGAAGGCCCCGGACCTGGTGCAGGCCGAGTACCAGGCGCTGCCGACCCTGGTCAGCAATGACGCCCTGGCCGACATATCCAAGGAAGTCGGCGATGTGAAGGGCAAGTTCGCCGACGGTGTCTGGCAGCAGACCACGCTCGGCACGAACGCCGTCTACGCGGTGCCGCAGGACATCGGCCCGATGATGTTCTACTACCGCGCGGACCTGTTCAAGAAGTACGGCCTGAAGGTCCCCACCACCTGGCAGCAGTTCGCCGAGACCGCCCGCGCGCTGAAGAAGCAGGCACCGGACAAGTACCTGACCACCTTCTCCGCCAATGACTCCGGTCTCTTCGCGGGCCTCGCCCAGCAGGCCGGCGCCACGTGGTGGACCACCTCCGGCGACAAGTGGAAGGTCGCCATCGACGACGCGGCCACGCGGAAGGTCGCCACGTTCTGGGGCGGGCTGGTCAAGGACGGCGTCATCGACAACCAGCCGATGTACCAGCCGGCCTGGAACAAGGCGATGAACACCGGCCAGGAGATCGGCTGGGTCAGCGCGGTGTGGGCGCCGGGCACCCTGACGACGGCCGCGCCGGACACCAAGGGCAAGTGGGCCATGGCCCCGCTCCCCCAGTGGTCCGAGGACCAGGACGTGACCGGCAGCTGGGGCGGCTCCTCCACAGCCGTCACCACCGACTCCGCGCACAAGGAGGCGGCCGCCGAGTTCGCCGCCTGGCTGAACACCGACCACGACGCCCTGAACGCGCTGGCCACGGACGGCGGGATCTACCCGGCCTCCACCTCCGCCCAGCTCAGCGGCGCCTTCTCCAACCCGCCCGCGTTCTTCTCGAACCAGCCGGACTTCTACACCAAGGCCGCCGGCATCGCGAAGACCACGGTGCCCTCGGCCTGGGGCCCGAACGTGAACGTCGCCTACGCGAGCTTCAACGACGCGTTCGGCGCCGCCGCCAAGGACAAGTCGGACTTCGGTGCCGCCCTGAAGAAGATGCAGGACGCCACGGTCGCCGACATGAAGAAGCAGGGCTTCGGGGTCTCCCGGTGAGCACGACCACCGGCCGGAAGTCGTACGGGGTCAAGGGGGCCCCGTACGCCCACCCGTCTCCCGCCACCGCCCGCAAAGGAGCGCTTCGCGCCCCCTACTTCTTCCTTCTTCCCGCATCGGTCCTCTTCGCCCTCTTCTTCGCGCTGCCCATCGGGTACGCCGTCTTCCTCAGCTTCCGCAAGGTGCACGTCTCCGGGCTCGGCCTCGGGGCCGGTGCCCGGCACGAGGTCTGGGCCGGTTTCGAGAACTACACCGACGCCTTCCAGGACAGCGAACTGCTGCACGGCGCGCTGCGCGTGCTCGGCTACGGCTGCATCGTCGTCCCGGTCATGCTCGGTCTCGCGCTGCTGTTCGCGCTGATGCTGGATTCCGAGAGGGTGCGGCTCGCCCCGGTCACCCGGCTCGCGATCTTTCTGCCGTACGCCATCCCCGGTGTCGTGGCGGCGCTGATGTGGGGCTTCCTGTACCTGCCGTCCGTCAGCCCCTTCTACTACGTCCTCCAGAAGCTGCATATGCCGCAGCCGAACCTGCTCGACGGCGGTCCGCTGTACCTCGCCATCTCGAACATCGCGGTCTGGGGCGGCACGGGCTTCAACATGATCGTGATCTACACCTCGCTGAGGTCCATCCCGGTCGAGGTGTACGAGGCGGCCAGGCTGGACGGCGCCACCCCGCTGCAGATCGCCCTGCGGATCAAGATCCCGATGGTGGCGCCCTCGCTGGTGCTGACCTTCTTCTTCTCGATCATCGCGACGCTCCAGGTGTTCAACGAGCCGACCACCCTCAAGCCCCTCACCAACTCCCTCAACACGAGCTGGAGTCCGCTGATGAAGGTGTACCAGGACGCCTTCCACCGGGGCGACATCTACGCGGCCGCCGCCGAGGCAACCCTGATCGCACTGGCCACCCTGGTGCTGTCCTTCGGGTTCCTGCGGGCCGCGAACCGCCGCACCAAGCAGGAGGCCGCAGGATGAGTACGCTCGCCGTCCGCAAGGCGGCCCCGGCCGCCGGCACCACGCCCGGTGCGGCGCAGGGGCCACCGCTGCGCCGCCGGATCGCGCTGGTGCCGACGATCACTCTGCTGATCGGCGCGGTCTACACGCTGCTGCCGGTCGCCTGGGTGGTGATCGCGTCCACCAAGTCCGGCCATGAGCTGTTCTCCACGTTCACCTTCCTGCCCGGCACCGGGTTCACCCAGAACATCAAGGACCTGAACGCCTACCGGGGCGGCATCTACTGGCAGTGGATGGGCAACTCCGCCCTGTACGCCGGTCTCGGCGCGCTGCTGTCGACGGCCGTCTCGGCGTTCGGCGGCTACGCCCTGGCGACCTACCGGTTCACGGGCCGCGAGGCGATGTTCAACGTCCTGCTGGCCGGTGTGCTGATGCCGCCGGTGATCCTCGCCGTCCCGCAGTACCTGCTGCTGGCGAAGGCCGACCTCACGGACTCCTGTCTGTCCGTGCTGCTGCCCCAGATCCTCTCCCCGTACGGCGTGTATCTGTCGCGGATCTACGCGGCCGCCGCCGTCCCCGCCGACGTGGTGGAGGCCGGGCGGATGGACGGGGCGAGCGAGTGGCGGATCTTCACCCGGATCGCGCTGCCGATGATGATCCCCGGCATGGTCACGGTGTTCCTGTTCCAGTTCGTGGCCGTGTGGAACAACTTCCTGCTGCCGTACATCATGCTCAGCGACGACGAGAAGTTCCCGCTCACGCTCGGCCTGTACACGCTGCTGGAGCAGGGCTCCAACACACCGGCGCTGTACACCCTGGTGATCACGGGCGCGTTCCTCGCGGTCCTCCCGCTGATCGCGCTGTTCCTGGTCATCCAGCGGTTCTGGAGCCTCGATCTCCTCTCGGGAGCCGTAAAGTCATGACCATGAGCAATTCGGGGGGCCGGCGCAAACCGCCGACGATCCACGACGTGGCGCGCGAGGCAGGCGTCTCGCGCGGCACCGTCTCACGTGTGCTCAACGGCGGACACTACGTCAGTCCCGCCGCGCAGGAGGCGGTCGACGCCGCGATCCGCAAGACCGGGTACGTCGTCAACCGGCACGCCCGTTCGCTGATCACCGGCCGTTCGGACTCGGTCGGCTTCCTGCTGACGGAGCCCCAGGAGCGGTTCTTCGAGGACCCCAACTTCAATGTGCTGCTGCGGGGTTGTACCCAGGCACTGGCCGCGCACGACATCCCGCTGCTGCTGATGATCGCGGGCACCGAGGACGAACGCCGGCGCATCACGCGGTACATCAGCGCCGGGCATGTCGACGGGGTGCTGCTGGTCTCCAGCCACTCCGGCGACCCGGTCGCGGAGGAGCTGCGGGCGGCGGGCGTGCCGCTCGTCGCCTGCGGCAAGCCGATCGGGCTCGGTTCCAAGGTGAGTTATGTGGCCGCCGACGACCGGGACGGGGCCCGGGACATGGTCCGGCATCTGCTGTCGCTGGGCCGGCGCCGGATCGGGGTCGTCACCGGTCCGCTGGACACCCCCGGCGGGGTGGAGCGGCTCGCCGGGTACGAGGAGGTACTGGCGCAGGCCGGCATCAAGGTCGACGAGAGCCTGATCGTCTCCGGTGACTACAGCCGGGCCAGCGGAGAGGCGGGCGCGGAGCGGCTGCTGGCGCAGGCCCCGGACATGGACGCGGTGTTCGTCGCCTCCGACCTGATGGCGCAGGGTGTGCTGGCGGCGCTGCACCGGGCCGGGAAGCGGGTGCCGGACGACATCGCTGTCGGCGGTTTCGACGACTCCCCGGCGGCTACGGCCGTGACCCCCGAGCTGACCACGATCCGACAGCCGTGGGACCGGATCAGCAGCGAGATGGTGCGGGTGCTGCTCGCGCAGATCGGCGGGGAGGACGCGGCGGCGGTGATTCTGCCCACGGAGTTGGTGCGGCGCGATTCGGCTTGAGCCGGGCGCTCCGCGAAGTGCCGGGGAAGGCTGCCGGGCGTCTGCCGCGTCCTTGTGGCGGGTCGCGCCCGCGCGGCGGAGCCGCATATTCGACGGGGCGAACGTTGCCTGCCGGGGCACTGGCTCCGCGTTGGACTGGCCGCGGCCGAGCAGGGTCGGCACCTCGCGTTCCCGCGGGGTGGGCGCGGCCAGGTCGGCGGGCACGGGCTCGGCCGTCCGCCCGGCCTCGGCCGCGTACCGCTCCACCAGGCGCCGGGTGATCTGTGGCGCGAGCAGGGCGTCGCCGCCCACGAGGTCGTCGTCCCACGGATGGCCGCGGGGATCGACGTCACCCTGCCGTCGTCCATGACGGACGTCTGGCACGCGCCGAGGCCGGCGGAACTGGCGCCGGCGGGGCTCGTGATCGCCGTGGGTGGGGGCGCTCGTTGCCGCCCGCAGCGCGGCCCGTCTCACCGTCGCCGAGGTGCCGCACCACGCGTAGGGCCGCCGGGGAGCCCGCAACCGGTCAGGATCGAAGAAGCCGGGGCGGGCTCCCCGGTCCTAGCGTGAAGTGCGTCGGCGGAAGACCCGTCGGACCCCGCACCACGAGGAGTGAGTTTCATGAGCGCAGGCGTGCAGACGATCATCTACCCCGTCAAGGACGCGGAGCGGGCCAAGGCCCTGTTCTCCGCGCTGCTGGGCGTCGAGCCGTACGCCGACGAGCCCTACTACATCGGTTTCAAGGCCGAGGGACAGGACGTCGGCCTCGACCCGAACGGGCACGCCCAGGGACTGACCGGGCCGGTGCCGTTCTGGCACGTCACCGATCTTCGCGAGCGCCTCGCGGCCCTGCTGGCGGCGGGCGCCGAAGTCGTCCAGGACGTGCGCGACGTCGGCAACGGCCGGCTGGTCGCCTCCGTGAAGGACCCCGACGGCAATCTGATCGGCCTGCTCCAGGACCCGGCCGTCTGAGCACCGCTCACCCCAGCCCCGGCCGTGCCCGCAGCCACACTAGTTGCACGCTCAACGATTGGCCGGATCGGTGCTACGGTGCGGGTATGGCAGTCAAGACGGCCGACGCCCGGCTTGAGGAACGGTGGCGGGACATCCTCGCCGTGCACGCCCACACGATGTGCGAGATCGACCGGGCCCTGCACCCGCACGGGCTGGGCGCCAGCGACTTCGAGGTGCTCGACATCCTGGCTGTCGAGTCCCCCGCCGAGGGCGACCAGTGCCGGGTGCAGAACCTGGTCGGCCGGGTCCATCTCACCCAGAGCGCGCTGTCCCGGCTGATCGGCCGGCTGGAGAAGGACGGTCTGGTGGAGCGCTCGGTCTGCGCCGAGGACCGGCGCGGGGTGTGGGTGGCCCTCACCCCCAAGGGCCGCGCGCTGCACGCCGAGGTCCAGCCGCTCCAGCGCGCCGTGCTGGAGCGCATGCTGACCGAGCGGGAACGCTGACCGACCGGGAACGCCGACGGGCGGGAACGCCGCGACACAAGGTGGCCGGACGACGGCGTCAGAGCACCAGCTCGGCTCCGTCGGGCAGCACCTCGACGCCCTCCTCGGCGACCCGCGCGCGTGCCGGTGAGGCCGGGTCGAGCAGCGGGTTCGTGTTGTTGAGGTGGGTGTAGATCCGGCGTGCGCCGGGGTGCCGGGCCAGGGCCGCCAGCGTGCCGCGCCGGCCCGTGACCGGCAGATGTCCCATGGCGGCCTGCTGGGCACCGGAGCGCACCGCCGTCCCCATCTCGTCGGCCGCGAAGAACGTGCCGTCCAGCAGCACACAGTCGGCCTCGGCGCACAAGTCGTCCAGCGCCGGGCTCCAGGCGCCCACGCAGGGCGCGTACACCAGCACTCCCCCGCTGGCGAGGTCCTCCACGCGGTACGCCGTCACCCACGGTCCGGTGGGGTCGGGGGCTTGCGCCGGGACGTACTTCGGGATCTTGACGCCCACCGGATGCGCGGTGACCACCAGCCCGCCGGCCAGCACGAATCCGCCGTCGGCCAGGCTGTCCGCCCACTCCCAGGGGGAGTAGCGGTCCAGGGCGGCGCGGCCCGGGCCCAGTACGGCACGCACCGGCGCGGCGGCGTAGACCTTCAGGCCCGCCGCTCCGCGCAGTTCGGCCAGGCCGCTGACGTGGTCCGCCTCGGCGTCGGTGAGGAGGACACCGCGCAGCGGGGTGTCCCGGGGACCGGGGCCCGGCCACAGCGCCGGGGTCGCGGTGAGCTGGGTGCGCAGATCGGGCGAGGCGTTCAGCAGCCACCAGTCGCGGCCGTTGCCGGTGACGGCGGCGCACTCCTGGGTGCGGGAGGGCAGCTTGCCGTCCCGGGCGGCCGTGCACAGCGAGCAGGCGCAGTTCCACTGCGGGAAGCCGCCCCCGGCGGCGGTGCCCAGCAGGACGACCCTCACGACCATCGGCTCCTTCGCATGAGTCCGGACCATTCTTCCGCTGGGATCTTCCCGCCTGGGGCCGGGACTATCCGGTGGCGGGGGGCAGTTCCGGCCGTCCTTCGGCGGGCCGCCGGTCCGCCGGGCGCGCGGGCGGGATCGGGCCGCCGGGGAAGTCGCGGGGGCCGGTCCACAGGGCCGGTACGGCGTCGCAGCGGCGGCACAGCTCGTAGGCGACGGCCTCGTAGTTGACCCGCCAGCCCTGGAAGTGCGGCCAGGCCTCCTTCGGCGGGCGCTCGGCCTGGAACCCGGCCGACTCCAGCATGGCCGCGGCCGCGTCGAACTCGGCGAAGGTGAGCCGGATCGTCGCGTCCGGCGCGGGGTCGGCGTCGAAGGGGATGCGCAGTGCGCGGGCGATGTCGCGCAGGGCGGTGAACCCGGCCCGCAGCACCAGCCGGGCCTCCGGTGGCGCGAGCCGCGGGGCCAGGGCGAGTTGCACCGCCGCCGCGTCCATGACCGCGACGAGCCCGACCAGCCAGCTGCGGTGCGGGCGCGGGGAGCGGAAGGTGAGCAGGATCGGGTATGTCGAGTGGCTCTCGCCCATGTCGGCGGCGAGCCGTTCCCAGGCCCGGTACAGCGCGGGGAGCGCGGTCTCGGTGTCGACCAGCCACTGCCGGGCGAGGATCTCCGGGCCCCACGCGGGTTCACCGGCCCGCGACTGGAGCAGGGTGACCTCCAGTTCGCGGCGGTTGTAGGCGGCGTACAGGGTGGGCAGGTAGGCGATCTGCAGGGCGATCAGGACCGGGCCGGTGGCCGCGGCGACGAAGTCGATCACCGACAGTTTCAGCCGGGCGCCGCCGGCGAAGCCGAGCGTGAACAGGCTGGAGCCCGCCTCCCGGAACGCGGTGGTCCAGGACAGCGGGGACAGCGTGTACAGCAGGAGTCCGAAGCCGAGCAGCGCGCCGGCGAGCCAGCAGGTGAGCATGCCGATGAGCATCAGCGGGGCGAGCCAGGTCTGGGCACGGTCCATCGCGCGGTAGCCGCCGCCGACGGCGGTGAGCCGCAGGAGTCTGCGCAGGCTCCACCACAGGCGGAACACCAGCGCGGAGTAGAGGCCTCTGGGTACGACGAGCGTGCGCAGGATGCTGCTCAGGACCAGGATGAGGACCAGGGCCCCGGCCGCGCCGGAGATGTATTCCATGGGGCCATTTTTGCGCCCGCGGGGGTGGAGCGACCGGTGGGGCGGGCGGGTCCCTCATCGGGCCAGCAGCGTACGCACCCCCTGTGACGTCAGGGTCAGGGCGTGGGCGGAGCTGCCGTCTATGGCCAGGGAGAGGTCCTCCTCGGGCCATTGGGAGGCGAGGGCGCCCAGCGGGACGAGGCGGTAGCGGGAGACGAACGGCAGCAGGCCGGCCATCTCGCCCTCCGTGGTGAACACGGGGACGACCGGTTCGCCTCCGGGCTGTTCGAGGACGGGAAGGGCCACGGTCGTGGCGTCGGCACCGTCCGCGTCGGCCGCGTCGTCCGGCACGGGGACGAGCACGTCACTGTGGGCGAGGACGTCCAGCGCGGACTGGTCCTCGGTATTCACGGCCAGCGCGTCCAGCGCCCGCTGGGCCGGCGTCGACAGATCCTTGTGTGCGGGTGTCTCCATGGCAGATCCCCAGGTAGCGGCGGTCGTACGGGCCGCCCGGGGGCGGATCCGCGCCCGGGCGTGCTCGGACCTCGCGTACCCGCTGGGCCACGGTGCATGCGTGCGGACGTGCGGGAGATCCGGTGGGACCTCGCACCCTCGAACCAGGTGCGGGGCCCCAGGGCCGGTCCTTCGGTCAGGAGGTGACGCCGTAGTTCGGCGAGCACACCGGCGTGGAGCCCAACAGACACATCTGAATCTTGAACTTCTGCCCCTCTTTCACGTCACCGCCCTTGCAGCGGCTGCCGGGGGAGTTGATCCCGTTGGTGTTGACGCCGCGGCCGAAGGTGGCGTACCCGCTCACGTACCGGCCGTCCGGATACGCGTCGACCGCGCACAGCGTGTCACCGTCATACGTGGCATCGCCGTCGGCGTACCAGGTGACGTCTCCGAGGTAGTTGCCGTTCTGCGACGCGTAGATCCGGCCGCCGCCGTCGGGGTAGGGGTGGAAGCCGAACGTCACCCCTGCCGCCGAGGCCGGAGCGGAGCCGACACCGACGAAGACGCCGGCGAGGAGGGCCCCCGAACCGATCAGTCCCGCAAGCCGCGTTCGCAGTGCCATATGTCCCCCTTTTTATGAAATTGCGAATTCGTGCCTCTCCCTTGTCGAGGCCCGATTTCGCCTGTCGCCCGTGTGGGCGCCCCAATCGAAACGTGGGACCAGTTTCCTTCGCGAGAGGAACCGAGTCGCCGGCACAGAGTGCACAAAGCAGTGTGCATTCCGTGCAGTCGATGTCGGGTCAGCCGAAGGCGAGGGTCAGCTCGAAGCGGGACGCCGGTCATGGCCCGGCCTCCGCGAGCAGGTCGTCGACGGTGGTGACACGGACGAGCGGGCGGTACAGCTCCATGATCTGCAGGGCCTTGAGGTGGGAGTCGTCGTCCACGCCGGCGCAGGCGTCCGCGACCACCAGGACCTCGGTGCCGGCGTCGGCGGCGGCCAGGGCGGTGGACAGCACACAGCAGTCGGTGCTGACACCGGCCAGGACCAGACGGCCGTCCGGGGCGGCGCGGGCGGCGAGGTCAGGGGTCCACTTGCCGAAGGTGGGCGCGTCGATGACATGCCGGGCACGGTCGGTGAACTCGTCGGAAAGGTGCCACAGTTCGGCGTCCGGGGGTTGCAGGGCGAAGGGCCACTGCGCGTAGTAGGCGCGCCAGGCCCCGGCCGGCTGCGCGGGGGCCACGAAGCGGGTGAAGGTGACGCGGTCGGCGAAGGCCGGCAGCAGACCGCGGACGCCGACCGCCGCGTCGGCGTAGCGGGGGGCGGCCCAGGGGCTCGCCGGGTCGGCGAAGACACGCTGCATGTCGATGACGGCGAGGTGTCCGGCGGTCATCGGTTCAGCACCCCTTCGCCGGCCGCCGGGCTGGGCTCCCGTGTTTCCTGGGCGCGGACCCGGCGCCGGCCCGTCAGCAGGGTGCCGAGGAAGGCGAGGGCCAGTGCGGCAAGGACGCCGAGGTTGGCGTAGGCCCAGGCGCCGGACCTGCCGCCGAGGCCGAGCGGGCCGAGGAGGTAGCCCTGCCAGGTGAGCCAGTCGGCCGCGCTGTTGGTGACCAGGCCCCAGCCCACGGCCGTGGCGGCGAGGGTGAGGAGCAGCGGCGGCAGCGGGATGTCGCCGTAGCGGCCGTGCGGGCGGAAGAGGTCCGCTTCGTCGTAGTCGCGGCGGCGCAGGGCGAGGTCGGCGAGCATGATGCCGCACCAGGCGGCGATGGGGACGCCGAGCGTGGTGAGGAAGCCCATGAACTGGCCGAGGAAGTCACCGGCGAAGAACACGATGTAGATCGAGCCGGCGATCATCAGGACGCCGTCGAGGAGGGCGGCCAGGTAGCGGGGTACCGGCAGGCCGGCCGAGAGCAGGGCCAGGCCGGAGGAGTAGATGTCGAGGACGGCTCCGCCGACCAGGCCGAGGACGGCGACCACGGCGAACGGCACCAGGAACCAGGTGGGCAGGATCGTGGTGAGCGCGCCGATCGGGTCGGCCGCGACGGCCTTGCTCAGTGCGGGCGAGGAGCCGGCCAGCAGCAGCCCGAAGACCAGCAGGAGCAGCGGGGCCACGGAGGCGCCGAAGGCGGTCCAGCCGATCACGCCCCGGCTCGCCGAACTCCGGGGCAGATAGCGGGAGTAGTCGGCGGCGGCGTTGACCCAGCCGAGGCCGAAGCCGGTCATCATGAACACCAGGGCGCCGATGAACTCCTGCGCGGATCCGGCCGGCAGGGCGCTGACCGTGCCCCAGTGGATGTGGTCGGCGACGAGGGCGACGTAGCCGACGGTCAGGACGCCCGTGATCACCGTGATGGCGGTCTGCAGCCGCATGATCAGGTCGAAGCCCATGACGCCGCCGACGACGGTCAGCGCGGCCACGACCAGCAGGGCGACCACCTTGGTCGCGGTGCCGCCGCCCCAGCCGAGACGGCCGAGGACGGTCGCGGTGGCCATCGTGGCGAGCGCGGTGAGAACGGTCTCCCAGCCCACGGTGAGGATCCAGGAGATCACGGACGGCAGCCGGTTGCCGCGCACCCCGTACGCGGCGCGGCTGAGCACCATCGTGGGGGCCGAGCCGCGCTTGCCGGCGACCGCGACGAACCCGCACAGCAGGAAGGAGGCGACGATGCCGAGCGCGCCGGCGACGAGGGCCTGCCAGAAGGAGATGCCGAAGCCGAACGCGAAGGCGCCGTAACTCAGGCCGAGGACGGAGACGTTCGCCCCGAACCAGGGCCAGAACAGGGTGCGCGGCGTGCCTTTGCGCTCCGCGTCCTGGATCACGTCGAGTCCGTGGGTCTCCATCCGCATCGGCCGGCCGGGGGATCCGCCGTCCGTGGCGCCGACGGAATCCTGCGGTTGTCTCATCGCCGAACCACCTGTCCTCACCGCCTGTCCTGCCTGTTCAGACGTGTCTGCTCGACGCTAGGCAGGGGCGCCTCGGGCGTCAAGGAAGATCCGTTGTGCCGGACGGCGGGCTCGGGCACCGGCGGCGTGGCGTGTGCCCCGGCGTGCGGTGCGCGGCGAGGATGGCGGGCGGGAGCAGCCGGCTGAGAGGCGGACATGACGGTGAACCGGATCGGCCTGGTGGTGCACGGCGGCCGCGCCGAGGCCATGGCCGCCGCGCGCACGGTGCGCGAGTGGTGCGCGGAACGCGCCGTGGGGTGCGCCGACATCGACGTATGGCGGGAGGGAGCGCGGCACAGTGCGCGGGAGGAGGTCGACGCGGCGGGCGATCCGGATCTCATCGTCACGCTCGGCGGCGACGGCACCTTCCTGCGCGGCGCCCGGCTGGCGGCCGAGAACGACGCGCTGGTGCTCGGCGTCGACCTCGGCCGGGTCGGCTTCCTCACCGAGGTCCCGGCCTCGGCGGTGCGTGCGGCGCTGGACGCGGTGCGGGCGGAGCGGATCACCGTGGAGAGCCGGATGCTGCTCACCATGCGGGCCTCGTGCCGGCTGGGGGTGCCCGCGCAGATGGAGACGCTGCTGCGGTACGGCCGCGGGCCGATGCTGCCGCCGCCCCGGGTGCGGGTGGAGTGCGAGACGGGTGACGACTGGGGTGTCGCCCTGAATGTCACGGCCCTCAATGACGTCGTCGTGGAGAAGCTCGCCAGGGACCGGCAGGTGTCGGTCGGCGTCTATCTGGCGGGCCGGCTGCTGGCCTGCTACTCGGCCGACGCGCTGCTGGTGGCCACGCCCACGGGGTCCACCGCGTACAGCTTCGCCGCTGGTGGTCCGGTCGTCTCGCCGCGTGCGGAGGGCCTGGTCTTCACGCCGGTCGCCCCGCACATGGTGTTCAACCGCTCGGTCGTGGCCGCCCCCGACGAGCCCGTCGCGCTGCGGGTCCTCGAACGGTCGGGGCAGGCCGCCGTCAGCATCGACGGCCAGCTGCGCGGTGTGCTGAGCCCCGGGGACTGGATCGGCGTGTACGCCGCACCGCGCCGGCTGAAGGCGGTCCGGCTGGGCCCGACGGACTTCTACGGCCGGCTGCGCGAGCGCATGAACCTCACCGACGCGCCGGCCGCCCTCGCCGACGGCGAGGCCGCTCCCCTGTGGCCGGTGACCACACCGCCGCCGGACGACCTGGCCCACCTCGCGCTGCCGACGGCCCCGGGCCACGGGCCGCGGCCGTCCTGACGTCGCCGGCGATCAGCCACCAGTCACCGGCGACCAGCGACCAGGGCATGGCCGAGGCAACAGGTCAGCTCGTCGTGGGCGTTCCTCGCCGCGGCAGCTTCCAGTTCGGCCGCGGGAAGTGGCAGGTGTAGCCGTTGGGGTAGCGCTCCAGGTAGTCCTGGTGCTCGGGCTCCGCCTCCCAGAAGTCGCCCACGGGCTCCACCTCGGTGACCACCTTGCCCGGCCACAGCCCGCTCGCCTCGACGTCCGCGATGGTGTCCACGGCGACGCGACGCTGCTCCTCGTCGCCGTAGTAGATCGCGGAGCGGTAGCTGCGCCCGATGTCGTTGCCCTGGCGGTCCCTCGTGCTCGGGTCGTGGATCTGGAAGAAGAACTCCAGGACGTCGCGGTAGCTCGTGACCGTGGGGTCGAAGAGGATCTCGATGGCCTCGGCGTGGTCGCCATGGTCGCGGTACGTCGCGTTCGGCGTGTCGCCGCCGCTGTAGCCGACGCGCGTGGACACCACGCCCGGCTGCTTGCGGATCAGGTCCTGCATGCCCCAGAAACAACCGCCCGCCAGTACGGCCCGTTCGGTTCCCACAGCCATCGGTCACTCCCTGACGCTTCGAGCCCGGCGCGGTCGGTCGTCGACATGCCGGTGTCACCGATCACCCAGCCTAATACCGGCCGCGAGCAACCATCCATCGGTTCCTGTGGCACGCGGCCCCCGGCCGGCCGGCAGACGCCGCCGTCCGGCGTGCCAGGTGGGCGCGATCCGGTCAACTCGCCCTCGATGCCGACGAGTTACGGCCCGGCCGGCGGCGGGAGCAGGCATCGGGAACCCCGATGTACGCAGTTGGTCTAGTCCTCTTGACGGGGCACCACGCGGGCTGTTTGGTATGTACCAACGCTGGCCCGGCACGGCACCACCGCACCACTCCCCACCACTCCCCGCCCGGGAGGCATCCCCGAAAGAGGGCATTGTCATGCACCTGGCAAGATTTGCGGCATCCGCGTGCGCGCTCGCCCTCACGGCCACCGGCGCCGCCGTCGCCCTGGCTCCGGCCGGCAGCGCCGCGACGAGCAGCGTCTACTCCGTGGCTCCCTATGTCGACATGTCGAACGGCCAGGAAGGCATGCTCGACACGGCCGTCGCCGGACACCACCTCAAGGCCTACACCGCGGCCTTCGTCCTCGGCGAGGGCTGCAACCAGATATGGGGCGACACACTCCCCATCGGCAACGACTCCTACACCGACCCCGAGATCGCCAGGGCGAAGTCCGAGGGCGCCTCGGTCATCATCTCCTCCGGCGGAGCGAGCGGTGAGCCGCTCGCCTGGACCTGCTCCACACAGAGCAGCATCGACGCCGGATACCAGGCCCTCATCAACGACTACGGCGTCACCCGGCTCGACTTCGACGTCGAGGGCGCCGCCGTCGCGGACACCGCGGCCGCGGTCCGTCAGATGCAGGCGATGAAGGACCTCAAGGCGGCCGACCCCGGCCTGCGGTTCTCGATGACCCTGCCGGTGCTGACGAGCGGCCTGACCAACGACGGCGTCAACATCCTCAAGGCCGCCAAGAACGCGGGCATCAGGATCGACGTGGTCAACATCATGGCCATGGACTACTACGCGGGCACCGGCACCGAGATGGGCCAGGGGGCCGTCGACGCCGCCAGGGCCACGCTGGCGCAGATGCAGTCCGTCGACTCCGGTTACACCTACGCCGACCTCGGGATCACCCCGATGATCGGCAAGAACGACGACGGCTCCACGTTCACCCTCGCGGACGCGCGGACGGTGGAGAACTTCGCCGCGCAGAACGGCGTCGGCCGGCTGGCGTTCTGGTCGGTCAACCGGGACCAGCCGTGCAGCAAAAGCGCCAACTCCCTGCCCACGTGCAGCGAGATCAGCCAGAACAGCCTCGCGTTCACGGACGCGTTCGTGCCCTACGAGGGCAGTACGGGCGGCGGGGGCGGCGGCACCGCCAGTGACTTCTCCCTGTCGCTGGCCCCCGGCTCCGCGTCGGTCGCCCAGGGCGGCTCCGCCACCGCGACCGTCGCCACGGCCGTCACCGCGGGCAGCGGCGAGTCCGTCGGCCTGTCCGCCTCCGGTGCGCCCTCCGGTGTCGGCGTCTCCTTCAGCCCCGCCTCCCTCACCTCCGGCGGCAGCTCGACGCTGACGGCGACGGTCGGGGCGTCCGTGGCCGCCGGCACCTACCCGATCACCGTGACCGGCACGGCCGCCGCCGGCGGCAGCCACAGCGCGACCTACACGCTCACCGTCACCTCCAGCGGGGGCGGGGGCGGCGGGGGCCCGCTCACCAACGCCGGCTTCGAGAGCGGCAGTCCGAGCCCCTGGACCTGCACGGGCGACAGCACGGTGGTCACCGACCCGGTGCACTCCGGCAGCCATGCCCTGCAGGTCACCCCGAGCGCCGGCGGCACCGGAGAGTGCGACCGGACCGTCGCCCTCTCCCCCCACCACAGCTACACGCTCACCGCTTGGGTCCAGGGCCCCTACGCCTACATCGGGGTCAGCGGCGGCGCCACCGCCGGCACATGGTCGAACAGCACGAGCTGGAACCAGCTGACGGCCGCCTTCACCACCGGCAGCAGCGGAACCGTCACCGTCTACGTCCACGGCTGGTACGGCCAGTCCGCAGTCCACACCGACGACTTCACCCTCGGTTAGAGCCGTCCCCGGCGGCACGCTGCCGGCCGTCCGCCTCCACGGTCACGGCGCGGGTCACCGGGACGCCGTCGCGCATCCCAGGTAAGCGTGCACCTGCCGGCCCGCCTTCTCGGCCGCCGCCCGCACCGCGTGCCGTGCCTCGGCATCCAGGACCAGCGGACGGCGATGCCCGGCAGGTCCCGCACATCGGCGTCCGCCGCACGGTCGAGCACGCCGCGAGCGGGCGCGCGGCGGCGGGAGGGCTCAGGCCGGTCGAGGGCTCAGGCCAGGTGCGGGAGCGCCTCTCGGGTGACCGCGCCGAGCAGCGGCGCGCCCGTCAGCCATCGTTCGACCTCCGCCACCGCATACCGTCCCAGCCGTTGCACCTCGCTGCCCTGGGCGCCGGCGATGTGCGGGGTGACCAGCACATGGGGCAGGGACAGCAAGGGGTGGCCGGCCGGCAGCGGTTCGGGGTCCGTCACGTCGAGGTACGCCTCCAGCCGGCCGGAGACGCATTCACGGGTCAGCGCCTCCGTGTCGACGACGGCACCCCGGGCCGTGTTGATGAGCACGCCGCCGTCCGGGACGAGCCCGAGCATCTCCGCGTCCAGCAGACCGGTCGTCTCCGGCAGCAGCGGGGTGTGGACGCTCACCACCGCCGACCGACGGCACAGCTCGGCCAGTTCGACCCGCTGCGCGCCCAGCCGCCGCGCCTCCTCGTCCGTCACCCACGGATCGGTCAGCAACAGCCGGTGGCCCGCGTCGGAGCCGCGCAGTCCGGCCAGCACACCGCGGCCGATGCGGGAGGCTCCCACGATGCCCACGGTGCTGCCGTCGGCGCCCGAACGGTCATCGGCGCGGGGCCAGCCGGCGCCGTAGCGGGCCGCCATGGTCAGGGTGCGCCGCGCGGCGAGCGTGATGAGCGCGAGCGTGTAGGCGATGACGGGTCCGGCGTTGGCGTCGGCCGCCGAGGACACGACGATGCCCCGTTCCCACACCGCATCGCTCACCAGCGACTTGACGGTGCCGGCGGCGTGCATCACGGCGCGCAGGCGGGGCGCCCGGTCCAGGACGCCGGCCGTGAGCCGCGGGCAGCCCCAGCCGCTGATCAGGATCTCCGCCTCGGCGAACTGGGCGGGGAACGTCGCCCGTGGCGCCGAGGGGGCCGGGCCCGGGGCGAGCCGGACGGATGCGGACAGGCGTGCGCGCAGCCGCGCGGGGAGCACCTGGCCGGCAATGGCCGGGTCCATGACGCAGACCGCGGTGGGCAGGTCGGGTCGGGCAGTCATGTCGTGCGGTCCTCGTTTCGGGCGTGGGGAGGAGATCTTCTGGTGAGCGGCCGCCGGGGGCCGGACGCCATGATGATCCGCCGCGGGGCGGCCCGGCCATCGGCTCGCGGAGGACCTCCGGGTCCACGGCCGGATTCCACGCCGCCTCGCGAGATTCCGCACCGCCTCCTCGAAGACGGCAGGCCGCGTCTCGCCGAGCACTCACCGGGGCGCGTCGCCCGCGTTGGCTCTTCAGCGGGCGGGGCCGTCGGCGGCCGGGCTGGGGCGCTCGCAGGTGCTGGTCACCGGCAGCGCGCGACCCTGCTCGGCCGCGTCCATGAGCGTGAGCATGATGTCCAGGACGTGCGCGGCGAGTTCGGCCGAGGCACGGTGCGCACGCCCGGCCGGCAACGCCTCGGCCAGATCGGCGAGGCCCACGCCCCGCCCCGCGCCGCGGTAGCCGGCGGACACCGGCAGCGTCTCCCACCCGTCGCCGCGGTGGATCTCGACCGGGCCGTCGAAGACGTTGGGGTCGGGCACGGACAGCGAGGCGTCGGTGCCGTGCACCTCGATGCGCGGCAGCCGCGCGGCATGGATGTCGAAGCTCATGACCAGGGTGGACAGGGCTCCGCCCGTGTGTTCCAGGACGCCGGTGACATGGGTGTCCACCGCCACCGGGAAGGTGTGTCCGGCGCGGGGCCCGCTGCCGATCGTGCGTCGGGTACGGGGCCGGGAGGAGGCACCGATCACGCGGACCACCGGACCGAGCAGATGGACCAGGGCGGAGAGGTAGTACGGCCCCATGTCGAGGAGCGGGCCACCGCCCGACCAGTAGTAGAACTCCGGGTCGGGGTGCCACCTCTCGCGGCCCGCGCCGGTCATGAAGGCGGTGGCCGCGAGCGGCCTGCCGATCAGTCCGTCGTCGACCGCCTTGCGCGCGGTCTGGGTTCCGGTGCCGAGGACCGTGTCGGGCGCGCAGGCGACCCGCGTTCCCGCCTCACGCGCGGCGGCCGGCACGGCGTCGGCCTCCTTTCGGTTCGCCGCGAGGGGCTTCTCGCCGTAGACGTGCTTGCCCGCGCCGAGCGCCGCCAGGGCTACGTCCGCGTGCGCGGCCGGGATCGTGAGGTTGAGTACGGCGTCCATGTCGTCCCTGGCCGCGAGGGCGGCCACGGACGGGGCCACGGGCACCGGACGCCCGGCCGGCGCGTGTTCCGCGACGGCCTGCGCGCGGCTTCGGTCGAGGTCGGTGACGGCGGTCAGCCGCAGGGACGTCAGCCGTTCCAGCGTCGACAGGCAGGCGCCGCTGATCTTCCCGGCGCCCACGATGCCGTTGCGCAACGGCTTCAGCGGCTCGCCCACAGCAGTCCCCTCTCGGTCAGCGTGCGCACCTCGGGCACGTCGAAGTCGTCGGGCTTGTGCCCGATGGTCGAGAAGACCCGTCCCGCTCCCCAGGTCCTGGTCCACACGGCGGGCATCACGGCGGGCCGGTCGCGCAGGTCGTCGGGCGGGAAGACGGTGGTGGCCAGCACGTCGATGTGCGGGTCGGTCAGCACCCAGTACTGCTCGGTGCGCACGGAAAAGTCGTCCAGCCCCGCGACGACGGGGTGGTCGGCCCGCTCGGGCAGCAGGTGCACGGTGTGGTCGTGGAAGCCCGGCGGGTGCATCACGAACGTGCCGCCGGTCAGCAGATGGTAGCCGTGGTCGTGGAAGCAGTCGACGATGCCGCCGTGCCAGCCGGCCAGCCCGGGGGACTTGGCGCTGCTCGGGCGGTGCCACGCACGGTGCCCCGGTGAACGTATGAACCGCCACGGATATTTGTCAACACACTGAACGAACTTGGAGCATGCGCTTTCCGACCGGCCCCGGACGGGATGGTGATCCGTCGGCACCATGGGGAGCGGGCATCCCCGCGGCGGATAGGACGTGGGCAAAATATTTCGGTGACCGATGTAATCTGGACGCATGGCCACCGACATGAGTCCCCACCCGTCCAGGAGGCGCTGGCCCGCCGTACTCACCGTGGAGCGGCCCCGTCCCGAGGGGATAAGGTCACGGCCGAACGGCTGGTGGCTGGCCGTGGGCACGGTGTGCTTCGGCGCGTTCATGGGGCAGCTGGACGCCAGCATCGTGACCCTGACCTACGGCAGTCTGCGCACCGGGTTCCACAGCTCGCTGGCCGCCGTGGAGTGGGTGTCGCTGGCCTATCTGCTGACGCTGGTGGCGCTGCTGGTCCCGGCCGGCCGGCTGGCGGACGCGCACGGCCGCAAGCTCCTCTACCTGTACGGCTTCGCCGTCTTCACGCTGGCCTCCGCCGCCTGCGGCCTCGCGCCCTCGCTGGCGGCACTGGTGGGCTTCCGAGTGGTGCAGGCGGCAGGGGCGGCCATGATGCAGGCCAACAGCGTGGCGCTGGTGACCACCAGCGCGCCGCGCGAGCGGATGCGCAGCGCCCTGGGGGTGCAGGCCGCCGCCCAGGCGCTGGGGCTGGCCCTGGGGCCGACGGTGGGCGGGGCGCTGGTGACGACGCTGGGCTGGCGGTGGGTGTTCTGGGTGAACGTCCCCGTCGGCGTGGTCGCTCTGATCGGCGGCCACTATCTGCTGCCCCGCACCCGCGCCAGGACCCGGGTCGCCCGCTTCGACTGGCCGGGCCTCCTCCTGCTGGCCTCGGCGACCACCGGCGCCTTGATGGCCGTGTCCGCGGCGTCCGGGCTGCCGGTGCCGGACTGGGGCGTGGTCGCTCTGTTCGCGGTGGCCGCAGCGGCGGGCCGGGCCTTAGTCCGTCGGCAGCGGCGGACGACCGCGCCCTTGCTGGACCTGGCCCTGCTCCGAGTGCGGCCGGTGGCATTCGGGCTGATGGGGGCGCTGAGCGGTTACCTGGTGCTGTTCGGCCCGCTGGTGCTGGTGCCGGTCGTCCTCACCGCGCGAGGCTCTTCGGACCTGACCGCCGGGCTGGTGCTCACCGCCCTGCCGGCCGGGTTCGCGCTGGCCGCGACGGGCGGTGACCGGCTTCTGCCCCACCACCTCCCGGACCGCGCGCGCTGCCTGGCCGGCGCCGGTGTCTTCACCGCGGCGGTGACCGGGCTGCTGGTGGTCCCGCCGGTGATCGGCGGGCTGGTGCCGGTGCTGACGCTGACCGGACTGGGGCTGGGCATCTTCACCCCGGCCAACAACGCCATGGTCATGGGCGCGATACCCGCCTGCTCCTCCGGTACGGGCGGTGGCCTGGTGAACATGACACGAGGGCTCGGCACCGCGCTGGGCGTCGCCCTGGTGACCCTCGCCCTGCACCTGGCGGGCAGCGACATCGAAACCGGGAGCCGCTGGGCCGCGGCCGTCCTGGTGGCGGCCTCGGCGCTCGCCGTGGCGGCGGCATGGCTGAGCCCGCGCACGGTTGCGGAACCGGCGCGGTCAGCCCGGTGACCACGCCGACGGCAGATCCCCTTTCAGGCTCTGTGAGGCCCGGCCGGGAACAACTCCCTCGCACGGAGCGCTACTCCTGATACCCCGCCAGGTATCGGACCCCGGGGTGGCGACCGCACCGGACCGAACCGGCCGGCGGAGGAGCGTGAGACCCATGACGACGACGGCGAGCGACCGGCTCCACGGCATCGAGGTGAGCCGTGCCGAACAGATCCCCCTGGTGACCGGCTGCGGTCGCAGGATCGAGGTACGGCACCTGCGGCTCGGCCCCCCGGACCGGCCCGTCCGCCGCATCGCCCTGAACGTGGGAGAGGACCAGGGCGGCGAGCCGGGCGTCTGGGCGGCCCTCACCCCGGCCGAGGCGCGCGGCCTGGCCCGCCTGCTCCTGCAGCAGGCGGGCCAGGCCGGCGCGACCGAACAGTCCGCCGACGCCGGGCCGCGGGACGCCGCTCACTGAGGACGGCCGGCCGCGGCAGTCGGCCGGCACGGCGGACGGTCGGCCGCTGAGGGCGGTCAGCCGCGGCGCAGTGCCGCGAGCGTCGCGGCGAGGTCGGCCGGGCGGGGCCGGTTGTACGGCAGCTTGCCGAGCACCACGGCCATGCCGCAGGTGTCGGTGAGCGCGCTGAAGACAAGGCCGCCCGCGATGCCGGCCGACAGGAGCTGGAACGCCGGGTGCACGAGGAAGCCGAGAAGCAGGCCCAGGAGTACGACCGTCCCGGCGGTGAAGCGGACCTGCCGCTCCATGGCCCAGCCGGCCCGGGTCTCACAGGCGGCGGGCCGGTGCAGATCGTGCCCCTCGACGGCCCACGCGGTGGTGCCGCCGACGAGTGTGGCGGTCGGGATGTCCTGCTCGGCAAGGAGTTTGCAGGCGTTCTCCGAACGTGCGCCGGAGGCACACACGACGAGGACGTCGCCCCGTCCGGCGGCCTGCCGGATCTCGGGCAGCGCGCGCCTGATCTGGTCCAGGGGGACGTTGAGGGCGCCGGGCAGATGGCCGGAGGCGTACTCCCCGGGGGTGCGCACATCGATGACGGTGAGGTCGTGCAGCCGGGCGCGGGCCTGGTCGGTGTCGAGGGCACGAGGGGTGGTGGTCATGGCAGAGATGATCCTTGATGGTCGCCGCCGTCCCTAACCGGGACGTACAGTACCCCTAGGGGTATTTTCTTGAGGAGTGATCGTGGAACTGGAGCTTGCGGGCGAGTCCCTGAAGGCCGTGCTGAACCGGTTGCGGCGTGCGCAGGGCCAGATCTCCGGCGTGATCCGGATGATCGAGGAGGGGCGGGACTGCGAGGACGTCGTCACACAACTGGCCGCCGCCTCACGGGCACTCGACCGAGCCGGTTTCGCCATCATCGCCACCGGCCTGCAGCAGTGCGTGGCCGACATCGAATCGGGCCGCAAGAACGGCGAGGACACGGAGGCGATGCGCGCGCGGCTGGAGAAGCTGTTCCTGTCGCTGGCGTGAGAAAGCCCGTTTTGCCGGCGTAAGGAAGCCCGGTTTGCCGGTGGGCGGCGGTCATCACACCACCGCGTCCAGCAGCATGACGCCGGCCACTGCCAGCAGGACGAAGGCGAAGACCCGCTGGAGGACCCCGCCCGGCAGCCTCGCCGAGAGCCGCTTGCCGTCCCAGGCACCCAGGACCGCCGCCCCGGCGAACGGTGCGATGACCGCCCAGTCCAGCCCTTCGGCCGTACCGGCGCGCATCGCCAGCGCGGCCAGCGAGTTGACCGTGATGACGAGCAGGCTGGTGCCCACGGCCGCCCGCATCCGCATCCCGAGGACATTGACCAGCGCGGGCACCGCGAGGAAGCCGCCGCCCACCCCGAGGACGCCGGTGACCGCGCCCAGTCCGGCACCGGCGGCCGCCGCCCGGCCCGGCCGTACCGGGGCGGTGTTCTCGGCGGCGGGCCCGGGCCTGAGCATGCGGAGCGCGGCGACCGCCGCGACCAGGGCGAAGGTCAGGGTCAGCACGGCCGCCGGCAGACGTCCGGCGAGCGCGCCGCCCAGCATCGCGGGGCCGATCCCCGCCGCCGCGAACAGCAGCCCCGTACGCCAGCGGACATGCCCGTCGCGGGCATGTGCGGACAGGGCCGTCGCGGAGGTGACGCTGACGATGACGAGGCTGGCCGTGGTGGCCGCGACCGGGGTGAACCCGAGCAGATAGATCAGGGCGGGGACGGCCAGGACGCTGCCACCGCCGCCGAGGGCGCCGAGCGCCAGGCCTATGACGGCGCCGGCGATCAGCGCGAGTATGACCGCGCTCACGCGACGGTCCCGTTCCCGCCCCGCGCGTCCACGACCGGCAGCCCCGCCTCCGCCCAGGCCCGCATGCCGCCCACCACGTCGACGGCCTCGACGCCCCGGGCACACAGCAGTTCGGCGGCCTGCCGGGACCGGTTGCCCGACCGGCAGATCACGACGACGGGCAGCGCCTGCGCCGAATGGGGCAACGCGGCACCGGAGAACAGCGCGCCGAGGGGCAGATGGACGGCGCCGGGGGCATGCCCGGCATGCCACTCGTCGGCTTCGCGTACGTCGAGCAGTACGGAGGTTCCGGCGGCGGTTGCGGAAGTGGTGCCGCAGGTGGTGCCGGAGGTGTGACCGTGCCCGGTGTCGGCGGCGGCCTCCAGCGCGTTCACCCGTGCCGGGGCGCTCCGGCCGGGTCCGAAGGGACTCATCGTGGTTCTCGCTCCTGTTCGTCTTCTCGGTGCGATGATCTGTGGCGGCCGTCGTCAGCGCGCGCGGACGGTGAGCCCGGCCTTCTCGGCCGCGTCGAACGCGTCGTCCACGGCCACGACCCGCCGGCCCGCCGCGTCGAGCAGGGAGGCGGCGATGGCCGCGCGCATGCCGCCGGCGCAGTGGACCCACACCTCGCCCTCGGGGACCTCGTGCAGGCGGCGGTGCAGGGTGTGCACGGGGAGGTGGACCGAGCCCTCGATGAAGCCGGTCGCCCGCTCCGCGTCCCGGCGGACGTCCAGTACGACGACGCCGTCCCCGGACCGCTCCGCGAGGTCGCTGAACGTGGCCTGCGGGAAGGAGGCGAGGGCCTCGCCCTCACGTGCCCAGCCGGACGGTTCCCCGGTGGCCGCGGCGGCCGGGCGGTCGATGCCGACCCGGACCAACTCTCGTTGCGCGGCGGCGAGTTGCTCGGCGGAGTCGGCGAGCAGGGTCACCGGCCTGCCCCACGGAACCAGCCAGGCCAGATAGGTGGCGAGCTGCCCCTCGGCCTCGATGTTGACCGAGCCCGCGACATGGCCGTCGGCGAAGGCGAGCCGGTGGCGCAGGTCGACGACCCACTCTCCGGCGGCGAGCCGGACGGCGATCTCGTCGGCGTCGGCGAGGGCCGGCGGGGTCAGGTCGACGGGCGCGGGTCCGGCGGTGTTGGCCGGGCCCATGTGGGCGTAGTACGCCGGTACGTCGTCCAGGCCGGCCAGCAGGTCGGCGACGAAGGTGTCCACGTCCCGCGTGAAGGCCTCGTTGGAGGTCTTCTCCGCGCCGATCGTGGTGGATTCGCCGGCCGTCCGGCCGGCGGAGCAGAAGCTGCCGAAGCCGTGCGTGGGCAGCACCGCCGTGGTGTCCGGCAGCTCGGCGGCCAGCCGGTGCGCGGAGGCGTGCTGGGCCCGCGCCAGCGGCTCCGTCAGCCGCGGTTCGACCAGGTCGGGGCGGCCGACGGTGCCGATGAGCAGGGAGCCGCCGGTGAACACGGCGACGGCCGTTCCGTGCTCGTCGAGCGCGTAGGAGGTGTGGTGCGGGGTGTGGCCGGGCGTCGCCAGCGCGCGCAGTACCAGGCCGGCGGCGGGGTCGATCTCGTGGCGGTCCCCGTCCCGCACCGGCACGCGGGCGTACGAGACCGCGGCCCCGGCGGGGACGAGGTATGCGGCGCCGGTGACGCGGGCCAGTTCCAGGCCGCCGGTGACGTAGTCGTTGTGGACATGTGTCTCGACGACGTGGGATATCCGCACCCCGCGCCGCACGGCCGCCGCGATCACTCGGTCGATGTCGCGGGGCGGGTCGACCACGACGGCTGCCCGCTCGCCGCCTGCCAGGTAGCTGCGGTTGCCGAGCCCGGCCGTCTCGATCGTGTCGACGAAGAACACGAGGTACTCCTTTCACGGAAATTACCCCCGGGGGTATACATCGACGGTAGCACGAGTACCCCGGGGGGTATTTTCGGGAGCAGGGAAAGCGCCATGGGACGGCTCGCGAGCCCATGACAAGGCGCGGCGGACGGGCGTCCGGGCCTGGACGCCGGGCCCGCGTCCCGGCGCGGTCCGGCTACCCTTGCCGCATGTCCGCGCAGCCCCGCTCCGACGTCTCCGCGCCCGGCTCCGCCCCCCAGGCGCCCGAGGCTCGTCAGCTCACCGAGGCCGTGACCCGGCTGCGCCGCGCGCTGCGCTCCTCGATCCGCACCGACTACCCGTGGGAGACCCTGCCCATGGCACAGGTCGAGCTGCTCCAGGTGCTCGGCGAGCACTCCCCCGCGCGGATCAGCGACCTCGCCGCGCGCCGGCGGCTGGCGCCGAGCACGGTCAGCGGACTGATCGGCCAGATGATCGCCTCGGGGCTCGTGGCACGTGACGTGGACTCCGCCGACCGCCGCGCCTCCGTCGTCACCCTCACCGACGCCGGCCGCGAGAAGCTCGCCTCCTGGACCACCGCCCATGAACGCCGTATCGACGCCGCGCTGGCGGCACTCGACGACAGCGCCAGGACGGCCATCACCGACGCGCTGCCCGCCCTGTTCCAACTCGCCGAACACCTCGGCGAACCGGCCGAGGGGACACCGGCGGACTGATCAGGTGGCGTTCGCGGCCCGGCCGCCCTCCGCGGGCGCGGCGGCCGGCGGGTCCGGGAGATAGCTGGCGAGGCCGCGCAGGATGATCTCAATGCCCACGTCGAAGCGCTCGTCGGAGGAGTCCGACACCATCAGCCCGGCCAGTGCGCGCAGATGCGGGAAGTCCTCCACGGGGAGAGAGGCGAAGTAGTTCTTCATCTCGTCGGCCATCTCCCGCCAGTCGGGCCGGGCCAGTGAGGAACCGTCACCGCCGTGCCCGGCGGCCCGGTCCTGCCACATCCCCTCCTCCAGGACGAAGCCGTCGATATAGGTGGAGATGAGGTCACCGGCCTCCGCCGCGATCCGGTCGGGCAGCCCGGCGGTGCGGAAGACGGCCAGCAACGCCTCGACGTGCGGCAGCAGTTCGGCGGTGAAGGGGACATGGGCCATGGAGATCCGGGCCATGTCACGGTGCGAGAGCAGCCGGCGCCGGCCGGCGCGGGCGTAGTCCCGCACCTGCTGCCGCCATCGTTCCGGATCGGGCGCGGGCACCTCGAAGCCGTCGAAGAGCCGGGTGTACATCAGCTCCAAGAGGTCGTCCTTGGAACGGACATGGGCGTACAGGGCGGAGACCGCGACCCCCAGTTCGGCGGCCACCTGACGCATCGACAGTCCGTCGAGGCCCTGACGGTCCAGCACGGCGAAGGCGGCCTCGACGACCCGTTGCCGGGACAGCGGTGTACGCGCGGGAACGACGTGGGCGCGCGCGGGACGCTCGCGATCCCAGGGGGACGGCGGAGGGGGTTCGGGGGCGCCGGCGGCCGCGTCGGTCATGACCACAGTCTAGGCGGCGGGAGAACAGTGTTCTCCGAGGTGTCCGCCGTCACCTTCCACCGGCGGGCAGCACCCACCCGGACTCCGAACGCGATATATCTTGTCCGGCGTCGAGCTTTGCGCTATATCTTAATGAACACCGTTCTCCCGGTGAGCACTGTTCGGCTATAGTGAACAGCGTTCACCTGTCCCGTCCAGCCCACCGCGCTCGCGGCACCACCGCCGCGCGGCCCTCTTCCGAGGAGTTCCGATGTCCACCACCGGTGTCGCGTCCGTCGAGGCGCCCACCGACTCGCCAGCGCCGTACCGGTGGCGCTGGGCTGCGCTCTTCGTGATCCTGGCGGCCGAGGTGATGGATCTCCTCGATGCCGTCGTCACGAACATCGCCGGCCCCTCCATGCGGGCCGACCTCGGCGGCGGCGCCTCCACCCTGCAGTGGCTCGCCGCCGCGTACACCCTGTCGATGGCCGTCGGACTCGTCACCGGCGGGCGGCTCGGAGACATCCACGGGCGCCGCCGGATGTTCCTGGTCGGGGCCGCCGGCTTCACCCTGGGTTCGCTGCTGTGCGCGCTGTCCGTGTCGCCCGAGATGCTGATCGGGGCACGTGTCGTCCAGGGACTGTTCGGCGCGGTGATGCTGCCGCAGGGCCTCGGCATGATCAAGGAGATGTTCCCGCCGAAGGAGTCCCAGAAGGCCTTCGGCATGTTCGGTCCGGTCATGGGGCTGTCCGCGGTGTGCGGGCCGATCCTGGCGGGCTGGCTCGTGGACGCCGACTACTTCGGCACCGGCTGGCGGATGATCTTCCTGATCAATCTGCCGCTGGGTGCCGCGGCCTTCCTCGGTGCCCTGCGCTATCTGCCGAGGGGCCGGACCGGCAGCAGGCCGCGCCTGGACATCCCCGGCATGGTCCTGGTCTCCCTGGCCGCGCTGCTCATCATCTTCCCGCTCGTCCAGGGCCGGGAGTACGACTGGCCCGTGTGGACGTTCGTGATGATGGGCGCCTCGGCGGCCGTCTTCGCGGTCTTCGGCACGTACGAGTCGCGCCGCAGCAAGGCCGGCCTGGACCCGCTGGTCGTCCCGAGCCTCTTCCGCAAGCGCGGGTTCAGCGGCGGCATGACGCTCGGACTGGTCTTCTTCTCGACCATGCAGGGCTTCATGCTGGTCTTCAATCTCTACACCCAGATCGGCCTCGGCTACTCACCGCTCAAGGCCGGCCTGGTGATGGTGCCCTGGTCGGGCGGCATGATCGTCGGCTTCGGCGTCGCTCAGGGAGTCGCCCGGTTCGGCCGGGCCGTGCTGCAGGCGGGCGCCCTCGTCATGGCGCTCGGCGTGTTCGGCGTGTGGCTGACCCTCGATCTCGCGGGCAGCGGCGTCGGCCCCTGGCAGCTGGTGCCGTCCCTGCTCGTCTCGGGCATCGGAATGGGCCTGCTCATGGCGCCGTTCTTCGACATCGTGCTGGCCAGCGTCGAACAGCACGAGACGGGCTCGGCGTCCGGCACGATGACCGCCGTTCAGCAGCTCGGCGGCGCGTTCGGGGTGGCGCTCCTCGGCACCGTGTTCTTCGGTCTGCTCGGCGGCGGGATCGCCACCGCCGTCGACCACCGCGCGGACGGTCTGCGCGGGCAGCTGGCCGCCGCGCATGTCGCGCCGGCCGCCCGGGAACACATCGTGGCGGACCTGCGCACCTGCGCCTCGGACCGCGCCGTCGCCAAGGACCCCGCCGCGACCCCCGCGTCCTGCGCCCGTCTGGAGAAGGACACCCGGTCCGCCGTGACCTCGCCTCAGGCCGGCGAGCGGATACCCGCCGCGCTGCAGTCCACCGCGTCATCGGCCTTCCGGGGTGGCTTCGGCTCCGTGATGAAGACGATGCTCTGGATCGTGGACGGCATGCTCGCCCTGACCTTCCTGCTCGCCTTCCTCCTGCCGCGCCACGCCCGCCCAGAGGAGGCCGCCGGGCACTGAGCCCCAGCCACACCGGCACCGGCGCACCGGGCGGCCGGGCAGCACCGAGCGGTGACTGCCCGGCCGCCCCGATCCGACAGCCGTCACGACACGTTGGCCGCCCCACGCACCGGGCGGTGGATGATCAGTCCGTCTGCCAGGCCCCGCCGAGGCCGCTGAGCGCGGCGGCCGCCGTGATGGTGGCGTAGATGTAGCGCAGGGGAGCCTCCGGCATGACGTCCATGGGCTTGAGCAGCAGGACCGCGCCCCAGATCGAGCCGTCCCAGATGACCGGGGCGGCGACGGAGTTCCACTTCGCCATGCACTCCTGGTACCCGAGGGCGTAGCCCTGGTCGCGGATGTCGGCGAGGGAGGCGAGCAGTTCGTCACCGTCCCGGATCACGCCGGGACCGGCTTCCTCCGGGACCGGGTCGGCGGCCACCCGCTGCTGCACCTGTTCGGGCAGATAGGCGAGGATCGTCCGGCCCGAGGCGCCGGTGCGCAGCGACCGGGTGACCGAGAGGACATCGCGCGGCGTCATGCCCAGCTCGACGAGATCGGAATCCCCCACCGCCATGTCGAGACACTGCCGGCCCGCGATACCGAACGGAGCCCTCATGTACAGGAAGACCAGACCGTTGTCGGTCGCGGCGCGCAGGCCCTGCAGGACCTCCGTGGCCTCGCGGCCGGAGAGGTTGTCCTCGGAGAGCGCGTGCAGCCCGAGGTCACCGACCGTGCTGCCGAGCTGGTACAGGCCCCGGTCGATACGGACGAAGGTGTTGTTGTAGGTGCCGGCGGTGAGCATGCGGCCGGTGGTGGAGTCGTCGAGATCGGCGGTCTTGGCGATCTCGGACAACCGGTGGGCGCCGGGGCCCAGCGTGACGAACGCCTGTTGCACCCGCATGAAGCGGTCGGCGTAGCTGGTCCCGGTTCCACGCTGTCCACTCATCAGCCGTACCCCCTTCAGCGCCTCCGCGCCCGTCCTCCTGGGGCGCGGTCGTACACGGCGCCGGCGCCGTGTACAGGGGGACAAGACTATTACGTGGTGGGATCGAGACTGAACTTGCCCGTACCCGTTCGGTTGTTGAGCACCTCATGCACCTTTGCCGCATCGGAGAGCGGGTGGATCCCCCCGGTCACGATCTTGAGTGTGCCGTTGATGACGGCGTCGAAGAGCTGCCGCATGGACGCGGCCAGCGGGAGCGTCCGGTCGGCGTACAGGTGCGGCAGCCAGAAGCCGGCGACGGTCACGGACTTCTGCAGCAGTGTGTGCACGGGGACGTCGGCGAGCTGCCCGCCCGCGAAGCCGTACACGACGAGCCTGCCGCGCGGGCCGACCGCGTCGAGGGTCCGCAGCAGCGTGCTGCCACCCGTCATCTCCAGGGCGGCGTGCACGGGCCCGCCCGCCGCGTCGAGGATCCGCTCCGTCAGACCGTCCTCGTCGGCGGAGTCGACGGCAGCGGTCGCCCCGAGCTCCAGGGCCAGCCGGCGCTTGTCCTCCGTGCCGGCGAGGGCGATGACCCGGGCACCCGCCCGGTGCGCCAGCTGAACGGCCAGTGTTCCTACACCGCCGGCCGCGGCGGGGATGACGACGGTCTGCCCCTTGGTGAGCTGGGCGGCCGTGAACAGGAGGTGGTAGGCGCTGTTTCCCTGCAGGGCCAGCGGCACGGCCTGTTCGTCGGTGATCTCGTCGGGGACCTCCCATTGCAGCCTGCGGTGCACGGCCACCTTCTGCGCATAGCCGCCGCCCCGGGTCAGCGCCACGACGCGCTTGCCGTCCGCCGTGGTGCCGACGACCTCGTTGCCGGGGATGTACGGCAACTCGACCGGCGCGAGATAGGTATTTCCCCGCACATGCACATCTGCGTAGTTGACCCCTGCCAGCCGCACGTCCAGCACGTTTTGTCCGCGCTCGGGCTCGGGGTCGGGAACGTCCTCCAGCCGCAGGACCTCAGGCCCGCCGAATTCCCTCATGACAATGGCGCGCACAGCACTCCTATCGACTCGCCGCGGTCCGGATGTGTACCCACGACAGGCTAGGACATCGGCGCCACGCCCTCCGACCTGGGCACCTGTCTTATGCATCTTTCTCACGAGGCGAGAAAGGGCAGGCCTTTTCTCACTCGACGAGAAAGTTCGATCTTGAACTTCTCACGAGATGAGAAGGGAAATCAGCAGGTTGCATTTGCCCTTTCGGAGAGACATAGTGATGCCGCCTCGCGCTTGCCAGGCACTTTCCCCACTGCCGGCCGTCACGGGGGTGCGGCCGGCAGTGTGGACGGTACGGCGCGGGGCTGGGTGCTCGGACCGGTCTGCCGTCCCCTCGCCCGCCGAATAATGACGTGCGGGTGTTCGGGCCGGCGGGATACGTTTCCGGCAGTTCGAAGGGGGACCCGAAGTGGCGAAGCTGAACCAGATCATCGCTGTCGAAAAGGGCGTCAAGAGCAAGTCGCTCCAGGACATCACCGCGGCGCACCACAAGGTGCAGAAGCCGGCACTGCTGGCCGGTATCTCGCGTACGTACCAGCCGAAGGACGAGGAGGGCGAGCAGCTGCCGCCCGAGTCCACGCGCGTACAGGTGCAGGCCGAGGACGTACTGCGGGAGATGTCCGCGTCGCTCACCCGCCTCTTCGACGTGACCGCCACCAAGGACTGGGCGAACTGCACGGCCCGCGCGGACATCACGGTCGACGGCCG
The DNA here is from genome assembly GCF_014650595.1 of Streptomyces alanosinicus. Taxonomy (GTDB): domain Bacteria; phylum Actinomycetota; class Actinomycetes; order Streptomycetales; family Streptomycetaceae; genus Streptomyces; species Streptomyces alanosinicus. Next base: position 362,733 of record NZ_BMVG01000005.1, on the reverse strand, counting down.
GACGATCGTCACCGATGTCCCGGTCAGCTACCTCCTCTTCCTGGAGAAGCAGCTCACCGACCTGCACACGTTCGTCCGGAAGCTCCCTACGCTCGACGCCGCCGAGTCCTGGTCGCAGGACCCGTCCACGGACTGGTGGAAGACGGACCCGGTGCGCACGATCCGCACCAAGAAGGTCCCGCGCAACCACGTCAAGGCGGAGGCGACCGACAAGCACCCGGCGCAGGTCGAGGTGTACTACGAAGACGTGCCCATCGGGTACTGGACGACCGTGAAGTTCTCCGGAGCGCTTCCGGCGCGTCGGGTGAACGAACTGGTGGAGCGGGTCGAAAAGCTCCAGCAGGCGGTCAAGTTCGCCCGTGAGGAGGCCAATGGCGCCGAGATCACCGACCAGCGGGTCGGCGACGCGGTGTTCGGCTACCTGCTCGGCTGACGCCGACGACGGGTAGCGTCCATGATCGCCCCCGCGTGCGAGCGCGGGGGTGCGCGACAGGCGCGGGCCGGTATGAGGACCGGTTCGCGCGATGAGCGCAAGCTGACACTGAAGTTCAGCCTGAAAGACACGGTGACAGTGAAGGTTCGAGTCCTTCCCCCGGCACAGCGCGAACTACGGGCCGGGGTAGCCCAACATGGCAGAGGCAGCCGTGATCAATCTCAGACTCTCGCTCCAGTCTCAGCATCGCCGCCGATCGCCGGATCGACCGAGGCCGGACGACCGCCGTCGGGTGCGAGTTCGACTCTCGCCTGCACCTCTTTCACGGTGCGGTAGTTCAAAGGAAGAACACGACGGCCTGATGACTGATCCGTCCTCTTAAACGCCGCCGGCGTGCGCAATTGGGTGGCATCCCCAGGGGCCCGGGAGCTGGATACGACTCCCGGGCTCCGTCACGTCCACAGGCCGCGCCACGTCCACAGGCCGCGCCACGTCCACGGGCGTGCCCGGACGACAGAAGTGGCGGTGCCCGTACGGTCCCCCGGAGGGGCTCGGAGTCTGCCCGGCCGTCCCTGCCGCTCCGGCCGGCCGGTTCCTAGGGTGAGCGGGTGACATCCCTGCGACGGCGGCGGCTCGGGAACGTGGGAGCCACACCGCCTCCGAGCAGAAAGGCGGGCCTTCGTGCGCGCTCGTGACCCGCAGCCGCAACCGGCCGAGAAGACATCGACGACCGCGCCCAACACGCGGTCCCAGCAGGCGAGTTCGCCCCACCGTCTGTCGCCGGACCACATCGCCGCGCTGCAACGCTCCGCGGGCAACCGCGCGGTACAGCGGATGATCGAGGACGCGCACCCCGGACACGACGCCGGACACGGGCACGACACGACGGTACAGCGTACGGCCGCACCGGCCACGGCCGGCGTGCAGCGCTCGTCGGTCCCCGACGTGCTGCGCGGCCCGGGCCGGCCGCTCGACGACACCGTCCGCTCGGACATGGAGGCCCGGCTCGGCGCCGACTTCTCCGACGTACGGCTGCACACCGGGCCCGCCGCCCGGCGCTCCGCGGCCGAGATCGGCGCCCGGGCCTACACCTCCGGCAGCCATGTCGTCATCGGTGACGGCGGCGGCGACCGGCACACACTGGCCCATGAGCTGACCCATGTCATCCAGCAGCGCCAGGGCCCGGTCGCGGGCACCGACCACGGCGACGGGCTCAGGATCTCCGACCCGTCCGACCGCTTCGAACGCGCCGCGGAGGCCAACGCCCGCCGGGTGCTCACCGGTCCGGCTCCGGCCGCCGGCCCTGATGTGCAGCGCAGCACCGGTGGGCAGAACGCCGACCGGGGCGTCGTACAACGCTACGGCGACGGTGACGTGCCCTTCGAGCACGCGGAGTACTACGCCAGAACCGGCTGGCAGCAGGCGGCCGAGACGTTCGAGCAGCGCCTGGGCGGATACGCCTTCGCACATCCGAAGTCCCTGACGGCGGCCCGCAGGACCGTCGCCCGGCTCAAACGGCTGCTGACGGAGTACGCCAAGGCGGAGCGCAAGGACACCGCGAAGGCCAACAAGTCCTTCTTCACCGACGACAGGACCAGCGGCGGCCAGGTGGGCGAGAAGCTCACCACAGCCGAGATCAACAACTTCTTCACCAAAGAGGGCAACGTCCGCGAGCTGATGACGGCCGTCTACAACGCCGCCTACTACAACACCACACAGCCCGGTGCCGAGGACAAACTCTCCCTCAAAGCCGTCCTGAACAACGTCATCGGGCCCAAACCGCAGTACGCGGCGACGCTCGGCATGAACAAGGAGGAGGTCAAGAAACACTCGGACTTCCTCAACAGCTGGGGCCGTACGGTCGCCGGCACCGCCCTGAGCGGGACGAAGGTCGGCTACAACTACGCGAAGGACCCCTATGCGCTCGGCAACCTGATCTGGCAGTCGGACAGCGAGTACTTCCTCGGTGACACCGCCGAGATGATCAACAGTCAGGGTCCCCGGGTGAAGCGGAGCGACGCCGACCGGGACGACAAGCGCAAGACCCCCGAGATGTACAGGAACGCCGGCGCCCCGCTCAGCGCCCGGGAGCTGGCCTTCGCGGGCCGGCCCGGTCCCCACGACAAGCTCCCGTGGATCGAGGGCAGCGCCTACTACGAGATCAACCAGGAGTCCGGCTGGGCCAAGGCGAACGCCTCCCGCGGTATCCCGATGGTCGCGGGCATGTCGGGCACCACGACGCGGATGCTCAAGACCTTCCAGTGGCTGAACGTGGACGGTGTGAGCCCGTTCGACTTCCGGATGGCGCTGATGGGCTGGATGCTGCCGTCCTGGGACCACTCGCTCTACGAGATCCTCCGCGGCTCATGGGTGGCCGGGGTGAAGGGGCCCAAGGAGTCGGTGCTGCGGTCGGCCAAGGGTGCCGCGCTGATGTACCAGAACATCGCGCCCTTCACCGAGGAGGAGCTGCGTCAGCACGTGTGTGTGGACGGGCAGTTCCCGCACGAGCTGATGTATCTCGCCGAGGCGGGCCGGCCCCGGGTCCAGGATCCGCGCGCGAGCGGCTTCATGGAGCCCGGACCCGACGGGGTCGCCGACGCGAACGACAAGTACCAGGAGTTCCTCGCCGGCGACGCGGCCGGTTCCCCGCTGGCCAAGTGGAAGGCCGACAACGGCAACGCCTCCACCGCCGGCCTCGCCAAGAAGTTCAAGCTCGCTCACGCGACCGCTCTGATGACCTACACCGGCGGCGCCCACCAGATGATCAACGCGGCGGTGCGCAGCCGGCTGCTGCCCGAGGGGTACGCCCCGTTCGGCAGCGGCAACGTCCCGGCGGTCGCCACCGCCGAGTTCTTCTCGCTCCGGGAGATCATCAAGCAGCTCAGGAACGCAGCGCGGGACCCGGACCACGAGTCGCTGGTCACCATCGACGAGGATCCGGTGATCGAACCGCAGCTGGCGGCGGCCCAGGGGCCGGACGGGCCGGCCAGGACGAACGCGCTCGCGATCATCGACCGCAGGATCGACGAGATCGCCCCGATCCTGTTCGAGGAACTGAAGGCGCACGCCGACATGACGATGGACGCGATGACCCGGCTGCCCGGTGTCACGGGCAAGGTCTACCGGGGTGACTGGAACCTCGGCGGCGTCGAGGGCTACAGCAGGTACGGCAAGTACGCGGCGCTGAACTACCGGCCGGGGGCGATCTTCACCACGTCGTTCGACAGCACCAGTCGCAAGGAGGACGTGGGCCTCGACTTCATGCGCCGCCAGAAGGTGGACGGAGTCGCCAGGCACCGGATCCTGCTGGAGCTGACCCTCAACGGCAAGTACGGCCGGGACATCGATCCGTTCCACAAGTACCAGGGATCGGAGGACGAGGTGCTGCTCCTGCCCGGCGCGAGCTTCCGGGTGACCGCGAGCGAATGGCGGCATGACCCCGGACACCTGCCGGCCAACGGAGGCACCGACTGGTACGAACATGTCATCGCGGAGGAGACGTGAGACGAGGGCGGGCCCCGCATCGATGTCCTGTTCACCGACTCCGAGGGCCGGTTGGTGCCGATACACCCTGAGATGTCCCAGGTTCACGCCGGGACCCCGGTGCCCTTCACTGGTCGCAGGAAGACAGGACAGTGACTCGACCTCACGGGGGTACACCATGCACAGCAGGAAGCGCATCCTTGCGGCCGGCCTGGCCGCCGCGGTCTCCGCCGTGGGCCTCACCGTCGCCGGTGCGGCGGTTCCGGCGCAGGCCGCCACGCCGGGGACCGTCGACTGCCAGGGCTGGGTGCACAACAACGATCCGGACGTCGGCATCGCGGGCTGCACGAACAACACCGACCACGCCATCACGTTCCGCGCCGAGATCGTCTGCGGCTGGGCCCCGGACGTCTCCGGCAACTGGGTGACGCTGGACCCGGGACAGTACGGTGAGTCCAACGGCAACTGCGCGTTCTACAGCTCGGGGGTCGGCAGCGTGGGCTGGACCATCCAGTGACGCACCGATGATGATCTCCGGGCGGCCGCCGGTCAGGGCAGTGTCCAGAACCGGACCGTGACGAGGTAGAAGACGACGGCCCAGAAGGCCATCGCCACGGCGACGACACCGAGGCCCCGGAGGTTGCTCCGGGCCGCCGGTTCGTCCGGCGCCGGCCGCAGCCATCGCCCGAGCAGCGGGTTCACGTAGTAGGGCATGGTCAGGAAGCTCATGAGGAAACTCGACAGCAGGTTGCCCACGAGCAGCCCGATCCAGAGCGGCATGTGCAGCGGGGACAGGGCGAGCGTCAGCAGCACGACGGTCGGATACAGACCGACCCAGATGGCGAGGGAGGTTCTGGTCTCGGAGGGCGGCGGCGGTGCCTCCTTGCCGTTGCCCTCGAAGGCGAACCAGCTGCCGAACGAGTTGTCGATCGTATGCAGGTGGAAGTCGCTGAACTTCTCGCCCTCGGCCAGGATCTCCTGCCTCTCGGGCGAGGTCAGCCAGGCGTCGAGGTGCTCGGCGCTGTCGTAGCGGTACAGCGTGGTCCATTCCTCCTGCAGCCCCTCGACGGGCCGGAAGAGCTCGGTTCCGCGAAACCCCTCGAACTTGCTCTCCTCCTGGACCAGGCGGTGCTGCCAGGCGAGGAAGTCGGCGACCTGGTTCGGCAGGACGCGGTGGGTGACCACCACGGTGACCAGCGGATCCAGTGAATGGGTGCCGCTGCTGACCACCTGCTGGGTGGCCGGACCGTCGAAGTACCTGGCACCGACGTCGAGATACGTCTGCCTGGTGGCGCTGTTGATCCACGCCTGCAGATGCGCCACCGAGTCGAACCGGTACACCACGACCCAGTCGGTTTGCAGCGGGGTCGGCGGGGAGATCTCGGCGCCGAGGAAACCGGGGTAGTAGGCGGCCGCGGCGTTGAGGTCCTCCTGCCATGTCTCGAACTCCCGCTCCATGCCGGGCAGGACCCGCTGGCCGATGATCGCCGTCGCCGCGGCGGCTACGTTCTTTTCGGTGTTCATGGTGACTCAGCCTGTCGACACCGACTGCTCCGCGGGGAGTCGGCCGTAAACGCGTTCCGGAGTCAGCGGCAACGCCCGGTAGCGGACGCCCGTGGCGTCATGCACCGCGTTCGCGAGCGCGGGGGCCACCGGGTTGATACAGCACTCGGCCATCCCCTTCGCCCGCATGGGCCCGACCGAATCCGCCGAGCCCACCAGGAGGACCTCGGTTCGGGGAATGTCGGCGTAGGTGGGGATGCGGTAGTTCCGGAAGTTCGGGTTGACCATGACGCCGCTGTCGTCGAGGTGGTGGTTCTCGGTCAGGGCGAAGCCGATGCCCTGGGCGACACCGCCCTCGATCTGCCCCCGGACCTGCGCCGGGTTGATGATCACTCCCGCGTCCGCCGCCTGCACGCTGTACAGGATCCGGATCTCACCTGTCACGCGGTGTACGGCGACCCGGAACCCCTGTGTGTTGGAGGTGACGCTCCGGGGCGAGCCGTATGCCTTGCGCGCGGCGGTGAAGCGGATGCCACGCGCCCGTGCCAGCGCGACGAGCTCGGCCAGCGACACCCGCCGGTCCCCGCAGACGACACCGTCGTCGTCCATCGTGCACATCACGACGTGGACGCCCGTGTGCGCCGCGGCGAATTCCAGGATGCGGTCGCGCACGGCGCCCGCCGCCCGCAGTACGGCGTTGCCCGCCACGAAGAGGCCCGCGCTGGCGAAGGCACCGGTGTCGAATCCCGTGCGATCGGTGTCGGACTGCACCAGGCGGATCCGCGAGGGCGTCGTGCCCAGCTGGTCGGCGGCGATCTGGACATGGGCCGTGGAAGTTCCCTCGCCGAACTCGACGGTACCGACGGCCAGTTCGTAGAGGAGGTCGTCGCCCAGCGTGACCCAGGCCTCGGAGAGGTGTTCCGTCGGGGGCGCGGTCTCGTGCAGGGAACTCGCCACACCGACTCCGACGAGCCACTCGGGGCCCGGCGGCGGCCGGCCTGCCGTACGGGCCAGGGCCTTGCCCACCAGGTCGATGCACGGGGCGAGTCCGTCCTCGGTGAAGATCACGTCGTCGGGGCCGTCGTGCAGGGCGACCAGGGGCTCACCCGGCCGCACGATATTGCGTCGGCGCAGTTCGAGCGGGCCGAGGTGCAGGGCGCGGGCCAGTTCGTCCATCGCCGACTCCACGGCGAACGCCGGCTGTGTCATCCCGTAGCCGCGCAGCGCCCCGCTCGGCACTGTGTTCGTGTAGACGGAGTACGCGTCGTACCTCTTGTTGGGGCAGCGGTAGATCATGACGGCGGCTCCGCCCGCGTACACCGTTTCGCCGCCGTGGTTGCCGTAGGCGCCGGTGTTGGACACGTTGCGCACCTGGAACGCGGTGAGCGTTCCGTCGGCCTTCGCGCCGAGCTTGACCGTCAGGGTCATCGGATGCCGCGGTGAGGCCGTGGTGAACTCCTCCTCACGGGTGTACTCCAGGCAGCTGGGCCGCCCGGTGTCCAGGGTGGCCAGCGCGACCAGGTCCTCCGCGATCACCTCCTGCTTGCCGCCGAATCCGCCGCCCACACGTTTGCAGAACACCCTCACCCGGTCCGGGCGCAGCGCGAACAGGTACTCCAGTTTGACCTTCGCGATCGACGGTGACTGCGAACTGGTGCGGACGTTCAGCCGGCCGTCCTCCATCCAGGCGATCGCGCCGTGGGTCTCCAGATGCGCGTGCTGCACCCGTGGTGAGAAGTACGTGCCTTCGTGGATGACGTCGGCCGCGGCGAATCCCGCGTCGACGTCGCCGATGTGCGAGTGGAGTTCGACGAGGATGTTGTGGACGGGGTCGCGGACGAACGGATCGTCGCAGCCGTGCAGCTGGGGTGCGCCGTCGGCCATCGCGGCCTCGGGGTCGAACACCGCCGGCAGCACCTCGTACTCGACGACGAGCCGCCGGCATCCCTCCTCGGCCGCCCCGACCGTGTCGGCCAGGACCGCGGCGACGCGCTGGCCGGCGAAGCGGACCATGTCGTCGAGGATGAAGGTGTCGTCCGGGTCGACCAGGTGGTCGGTGTGGATCGCCGTGTTGAAACGTTTCCGGGGTACGTCCTCCCAGGTGTAGACCCGCTGCACGCCGGGCACCGCGAGGGCGGCGCTCTTGTCGACCGAGCGGATCCGGGCGTGCGCGTGCGGTGAGTGCAGCACCTTGAGGTGCAGCATGCCGTCGATGTGTGTGTCCATGGTGAACTCGGCGTGCCCCGTCACCACGTCGTGGCCCGCGGGCGCGCCGACACTCGCCCCGACGGCCTTGCCCGGCGCCGCCGTCTCCACCGCTCTGACGCCCTTCACGGCGTCCTCGATCGCCCGGTATCCGGTGCAGCGGCAGAGGTTCCCCTTCAACGCCCGGGGCAGATCCGCCTTCTGGTCCTCGGTGAAGGTCGCCGACGTCATGATCATCCCTGCGGTGCAGAATCCGCACTGGAAACCCGGGGCGTCCTCGAACTGCCGCTGCATGGGATGCGGGGCGCCGGGCCGTCCAAGGCCCTCGATCGTGGTCACGTCACGGCCGTCCGCGCGGAACGCGGGGGTGATGCAGCTGTGGACCGGTGTGCCGTCCAGCCACACCGTGCAGGCGCCGCAGTCGCCCGCGTCACAGCCCTTCTTGACGCCGAAGTGGCCGAGTTCGCGCAGGAAGGTGCGCAGGCACTGACCGGGGGCCGGCTCCCGGTCGAATTCCTTGCCGTTCACGATGTAGTTCATGCCAGGTCCCCAGCCGTGAGTTCGCGGCGGATCTCTTCGGCGAAGTGCCGGGTCAGATGGCGACGGTGGTCAGGGGTCCCATTGGGGTCGGCGAACCATACGTCGGCCGGTACGGCGTCGATGCTCCGCCGCAACGTCCGGGCATCGGGCAGGGAGTCGAAGGCGATGCGGACCGGCCGCGTGGTGCCGGCGGTGACGGTCAGCAGCAGGTCATCGGCGCCCAGACGTTGCGTGCCGACGAGGAACACCGTCGAACGGCCGAGCCGGGTCAGCGAGAAGCGACGGTGCGCGGTGCGTTTGCGCAGCGCGTGCTCCGGAACGGTGACGCGCCGCAGGATCTCCCCGGGGGCGAGGACGTTGCGGTGATCGCCCGTGACGAAATCGAGGGCGTCGACGAAGCGTACGGAGCCGTCGGGTGCCCATAGTTCGTAGCGCGCCTCCAGCGCGACCGTCAGCGTGATCATCGGGCCGGCCGGCAGGGACATGCAGATGTTTCCGCCGACGGTCGCCGCGTTCCAGACCTTGAACGAGGACAGGAACGCCTCGCAGCTGGTACGGAAGAGATGTGCGGCGGTCCAGCCCTGCGGCCGGGGAAAGGCGTACAGGTCGCGAATGGTGCAGGTGGCGCTGATCTCCAGACCGTCGCCCGTCGGGACAAGAGGCTCCCAGCGCAGCGCCGTCAGGTCGATCAGCCTTCGCAGGTCCGGCTGCTCCGTGGAATAGAGCCATGTTCCGCCTGCGAGCCAGGCGTCGCCCTCGTGCCAGTCCGCGCTGGGCCGCTCGGACGGTCGCCGGACTACTTCGGTGATGGTGTTGAGGTCCATGAGAACCGACCTACGGGAGAACGGGCCTACGGGAGCCGACTGTCCCGTGGCACCGGCGCTGTTGATTTCCCGCGGACCGAGCAGATGCCAGCCGCCGCGCCACACCGTTCGGGGCGGCTGAGCCACGGGAGACCGGCGGGCACAGACACTTCTGTTCCACCACCCTAGCGCAGCATGCGGACGGGGATCCGACCGAGGACGACTGCACGTAGCCGCTCGGCCCCGGACAGTCTCGACGCAGGGCCGAGACTCGGAACGGGGCGCAGGTCAGATGACCGAGCGGATCGCCGCCTCGAAGCCCTCCACGTGTGCCGTGGCGAGAGCTGCGGCCTTCTCCTCGTCGCCGTCGATGATGGCGCGCAGCAGAGTCCCGTGCTCATGGACGTGACCCGCCAGGCCCGGCAGCCGGTCGAGGAACAGGCACCAGATCCGCGTGGCCAGGTTGTCGTACCTGATCAGCGTGTCTTCGAGGTAGGGATTGCGGGTCGCGGCGTAGATCGCGCGGTGCACGGTCATGTCGAGCCGGATCAGGTCCGTGCCGCTGCCGGACGCGTCCGCCAGCAGTGCCGGCAGCCGGTCGAGGGCGTCGCGGTCGCCCTCGCCGGCGCGGCGCGCGGCCAGGCTCGCGGCGAGCGGCTCCAGTTGTCTGCGGACTTCCGAGATGTGTCCGAGATCGGCGATCTGCACCTCGGTGGCGAAGGTTCCGCGCCGGGGGTAGGCGACGATGAGCCGCTCGTGTTCCAGTCGCTTGAGGGCCTCTCGGACCGGAGTGCGCCCGAAGCCGAGTTCGGCGGCGATCCGCTCGTCGTTGATGGGCTCTCCGGGGCGGATCCGGAGGGTCACCAGGCGGTCCGAGATGGAGCGGTAGGCCTGATCCGCCAGCGTTCCATCGCCCTGACCGGCGACGGTCGACGCAGCCACGCGAAACCCTCCCTTGACGCGAGCCGATCCGTCCTCTTAGCGTAGCGCAACAGCAGATTGATATATCAGTCTCACTTCAGTCGATCATCAGCTGCCAGCACAGTCATCTCCAGTTGCCCTTCAGTCGGTCTCCAGGGAGCTCTCATGACTGCCCACGTCCCCGACCCCCACCCCGGCGACGTCCTGCCCGACCATCCCGACTTCCTGTGGCGCAACCCCGACCCCAAACCGTCGTACGACGTCGTCATCGTCGGCGGCGGCGGACACGGCCTGGCCACGGCCTACTACCTGGCCAAGAACCACGGCATCACCAATGTCGCGGTCCTGGAGAAGGGCTGGCTCGCGGGCGGCAACATGGCCCGCAACACGACCATCATCCGCTCCAACTACCTCTGGGACGAGAGCTCCGGCATCTACGAGCACTCCCTCAAGCTCTGGGAGACCCTCGAAGAGGACCTCGAATACCCCATCCTGTTCAGCCAGCGTGGCGTGCTCAACCTCGCCCACAGCCTCCAGGACATCCGCGACAGCAAGCGGCGCGTCCACGCCAACCAGCTCAACGGCATCGACGCCGAGTGGCTGGAGCCGGACGAGGTCGCCAAGGTCTGTCCCATCGTCAACATCTCACCGGACGTGCGCTATCCCGTGCTCGGCGCCACCTACCAGCCGCGCGCGGGCATCGCCAAGCACGACTACGTCGCCTGGGGCTTCGCCCGGAAGGCCGACGCGTACGGCATCGACCTGATCCAGGACTGCGAGGTCACCGGCCTCGACATCGTCGACGGCCGGGTACGAGGCGTGCGGACCACCCGCGGCCCCATCGCGGCCGGGAAGGTCGCGCTGGCGGCCGCCGGGCACTCCTCCGTGCTGGCCGCCCTGGCCGGTCTGCGGCTGCCCCTGCAGAGCCACCCGCTGCAGGCCCTGGTCTCGGAGCTCCTCGAACCCGTGCACCCGACCGTGGTGATGTCGAACGCCGTGCACGTGTATGTCTCCCAGGCCCACAAGGGCGAACTCGTCATGGGCGCCGGCATCGACAGCTACAACGGCTACGGACAGCGCGGCGCCTTCCACATCCTGGAGCGCCAGATGGCCGCCGCCCTGGAACTCTTCCCCGTCTTCGCCCGCGCCCACATGCTGCGCACCTGGGCCGGCATCGTCGACGTCACCCCGGACGCCTCCCCCATCGTCGGCCTGACCCCCGTCGAGGACCTCTACCTCAACTGCGGCTGGGGCACCGGCGGTTTCAAGGCCACCCCGGGCGTCGGCTGGTGCTTCGCGCACACCGTCGCCACCGGCGGACCACACCCCTACAACGCGCCCTTCACCCTCGCTCGTTTCACCACCGGCGCCCTGGTCGACGAGCACGGCGCGGCCGCCGTCGCGCACTGACCACCGCCCTGGCCGAGGAGACCGACATGCAGCTCATAGCCTGCCCCTGGTGCGGTGAGCGCGAGGAGATCGAATTCCACTACGGCGGGCAGGCACACATCGCCTACCCCGACGACCCTTACGCACTCGATGACGAACAGTGGGCCCAGTACGTCTTCTTCCGCGACAACCCCAAGGGCCCGTTCGCCGAACGGTGGGTGCACTCGGCCGGCTGCCGGCGCTGGTTCAACGCCCTGCGCGACACCGTCACCCACGAGTTCCTCTCGGTCCACGACAACCGGGCCGAGCGCCCTTCCCGGACGGGCACCGCACCCGCCGCACAGCATGCCGAGGGCCAGGAGGCCGGCCGATGAACACCCCCTTCCGCGCGCCGGGCCACGGTCGCGTCGACCGGGACACCACGCTCTCCTTCACCTTCGACGGCACCGCCTACACCGGGCACCCCGGCGACACCCTCGCCTCCGCCCTGCTGGCCAACGGCGTGCACCACGTGGCCGACAGCATCAGGTACGGCCGGCCGCGCGGTGTCCTGGCCGCCGGAGCCGAGGAGCCCAACGCGCTCGTGCAGATCGAAGCCCCCTTCCCCGAGCCCATGCTCACGGCCACCACCGTGGAGCTGTACGACGGCCTCGTCGCCCGGGGTCTGTCCGGCCGGGGCAGGCTGAGCGGCGAGCCGGACACCGCTCGCTACGACACCATGCACGCCCACTGCGATCTGCTGGTCGTCGGCGCGGGCCCGGCGGGCCTGGCCACCACGCTGGCGGCCGCCCGGGCCGGAGTCCGGGTGATCCTCGTCGACGAACTGCCGCAGCCGGGCGGGTCGCTGCTCGGCAGCCAGGAACGGATCGACGGCGCACCGGCGACGCGATGGGTCGGCACCGTCCTCGCGGAACTCGACGACTGCGCGGACGTGCGGGTACTGCAACGCACCACCGCCTTCGGCCACTACGACGACGGACTCGTCCTGGCCCTGGAGAAGCGCACCGACCACCTCGGTGCCGCGGCACCCGCCCATGTCTCGCGGCAGCGGATCTGGCGCATCCGCGCCCAGCAGGTGGTGTACGCCACCGGCGCCCACGAGCGTCCGGTCGCCTTCGACAACAACGACCGCCCCGGGATCATGCTGGCCGGCTCGGCCCGCACCTACCTCAACCGCTTCGGCGTACTGCCCGGACGGCAGGCCGTCGTGTTCACCACGAACGACAGCGCCTACCCTGCCGCACTCGAACTGGCCGGCGCGGGCACACGGATCGCCGCCGTGATCGACGCACGCGAGGAGGTGCCGGAGCACTGGCGCACCGCCTGCGCCGAACGCGGCATCGGCATACGCGCGGGCCATGTCGTCACCGGCACGAGCGGCATCGAACGCGTCACGCGTGCCCACGTCGCCCCCTTCCGCCAGGGACGCCTCGGCGGGCGGCAGGGCATCGGCTGCGATCTGCTCCTGGTCTCGGGCGGCTGGAACCCCGCGGTGGCCCTGTTCAGCCAGGCCCGCGGCACCCTGCGCTACGACGGCGGGATCGGCGCCTTCGTCCCCGCGCACGCACCGGACGGCGTCCGCACGGCGGGATCGGCCGGCGGTGCGTTCACCCTGTCCGGCGCCCTCGCCGACGGCGTGGACGCCGCCCGGCAGGCTCTGTCGGCCCTCGGCAGGACGGGCGGGACGATCGCCGTACCGACCACGGCCCCGCTCCCGGACGGAGCACCCACCCGGGTGCTCTGGCGGGTCCCGAGCCCACAGGACGGTCACGACGGCCAGGACGGCTCGAAACAGTTCGTCGACCTGCAACGCGACGCGACCGTCTCCGACGTCCTGCGGGCGACCGGGGCGGGCCTGCGGTCGGTGGAGCACGTCAAGCGCTACACCACCATCGGCACCGCTCACGACCAGGGCCGTACGTCGGGCGTGATGGCCTCGGGCATCGTCGCCGAGTCGCTGGGCGTGGACGTCGCGGACCTCGGCCCCACCCGCTTCCGTCCGCCCGCCGTGCCGGTCGCGTTCGCCGCCCTCGCGGGCCGCAACCGCGGTGAACTGTTCGATCCGGTGCGGGTGACCGCCCTGCACCCCTGGCATGTCGAGCACGGCGCCCTGTTCGAGGACGTCGGCCAGTGGAAGCGCCCCTGGTACTACCCCCGGGCGGGCGAGACGACGGACGAGGCCGTACTGCGCGAGTGCCGGGCTGCTCGCACCGGTGTCGCGATGATGGACGGCTCCACGCTCGGCAAGATCAACGTGCGGGGGCCGGACGCCGGCATCCTGCTGGACCGGCTCTACACCAACCTGATGAGCACCCTCAAGGTGGGCCGGATCCGGTACGGCGTGATGTGCGGCGTCGACGGCATGGTCATCGACGACGGCACCGTGATCCGGGTCGCCGAGGAGGAGTTCCTGCTGACCACGACCACCGGCAACGCGGCCGGGATCCTCGAATGGATGGAGGAGTGGCTGCAGACGGAGTGGCCCGGCCTGCGCGTGCACCTCACGTCCGTCACCGAGCACTGGGTGACGATCCCGCTGGTCGGCCCCCGCTCCCGCGACGTGCTGGCCCTGGCGGCCCCGGGCCTGGACGTCGGCAACGACGCCTTCCCCTTCATGTCCTGGCAGGACACCACCGTCGCCGGGGTCCCCGCGCGCGTGTGCCGTATCAGCTTCTCCGGCGAACTCGCCTACGAGATCAACGTACCCGCCTGGTACGGCATCACCGTGTGGAAGGCCCTCCACACGGCCGGCAGCGCATTCGGCATCACCCCGTACGGCACCGAGACGATGCACGTCCTGCGCGCCGAGAAGGCCTACCCCATCGTCGGGCAGGACACCGACGGCACCGTCACCCCGCAGGACCTGGGCATGTCGTGGGCCGTGTCGAAGAAGAAGCCGGACTTCGTCGGCAAGCGGTCCTTCACCCGTGCGGAGAACCGGCGCGAGGACCGCAAGCAGCTGGTGGCCCTGCTGCCGGCCGACGAACAGGTCCTTCTCCCCGAAGGCGCCCAGATCATCGCCACCAGCAGCATCCCGGAACCACCGGTCCCCATGCTCGGTCACGTCACCTCCAGCTACCGGAGCGACGCCCTGCGGCGGACGTTCGCCCTGGCGCTGGTGCGCTCGGGGACCCGGCGCATCGGCGAGACCCTCTACGTCCCGCTGGACGGCCGGACCGTCCCGGTGACCGTGACCGACCCTGTGCTCTTCGACAAGGAGGGAACTCGCCGTGACGGTTGAGACACCCGCGCGCTTCAGCCCGCTGTCCGGGTGGCAGGACCGCTTCGCACAGCTGCCGACCGGACTGCGGGTGCGGGAGCTGCCCTTTCTGACCCAGCTCACGCTGCGCGTGGAGCCCGGCAGCGCCGCGGCGAAGGCCGTCGAGGACTGCCTGGGCATCATCCTGCCGGGCCCCCTGCGCGCCGGGTCGCCGGGCGACGTGGAGGTGCTGTGGACGGGCCCGGACGAATGGCTGCTGGTCGCTCCTGACGGCCGGCAGGACGACCTCCTCGCGCGGCTGCGCTCGGCCATCGGTGACGACTTCGCCACCGTCACCGATGTCTCGGCACAGCGCACCACGCTGGCCCTGTCCGGGCCCCTCGTCCGCACGGTACTGGCCCAGGGCTGTGCCCTCGATCTGGATCCGCGGGTGACACCCGCCGGCTCCTGCCTGACCACCCTGCTGGCCCAGGCCCCGGTCACCCTCGTGGTACGTGAGGAAGAGCCGTCCGGCGTCCGGCTGCTGGTCCGCTCCTCCTTCGCCTCCTACCTGGCCACCTGGCTGCTCGACGCCTGCACGGAATACCGGTCGGACACCGGCGGTCGGGGCTGGGACGGGAGGTGACGGCCGTGGCGATGGCCATGGCGGCGAACCTCGGGGGCGTCTTCGGCATCGCGGGCAGGGGCAGTCCCTTCCTCCATGGCACGCGTACCCGAAGAAGGCATGGTCCTGGTCCCCGGCAACTCCCTGCTGACCGCCACCCCCGAGGAGGGCCGAGCCCTGGCCCTCACCCTGGCCCGCCACACCATCCACAACATCCAGCCCGGCCTGGACGTCCTCCAAGGCGGCCGCCCCAACTACGCCACGACCCCGGAAAGCCTCATGCGCGCGAGTCAGGTGGAGGCCCTGGAGTTCCAGACCATCGCGGCGGCGAACAACTACTGGCGTTCCTGAACACACCGGATGTCTGCACGGAAATGCCGGTTAAGCTGGCGCTATGCACAGCAGGCATGAATGCTGCAGAGGGACGCGATGACCATGGACGTCGAATTCCGTCACCTTCGGGCCTTCGCGTCCGTGGCCCGCCACCGCTCGTTCTCCCGGGCAGCCGAGGAACTGCTGATCACCCAGCCGGCGCTGAGCCGTACGGTCGCGCAGCTGGAGGGCAATCTGAGCGTCCGTCTGCTCGACCGCTCCTCACGGCACGTCGAACTGACCGACACCGGTGCGGAGTTCTTGGTGCACGTCGAGCGCGTCCTCGCGACCCTGGACCAGGCCCTCGCCGTAGCACACCACCGTGTCACCCTGCGGCTCGGCTTCAGCTGGCTGCTGCCGGATCCCTGGACGCAGCAGACGGTCAGCCGCTTCGAGGAGAGCACGGGAGCGACGGTCGCCCTGACCCGGACCGACGACCCCCTCCAGGCGTTGCGCCAGCGCGCGCTCGACATCGCGGTGGTCCGGGGCGACGTCGACGCGCCCAAAGGGGCGCGGACCTTGCATCTCTTCGACGAGCCGCGCATCGCCGTATGCTCCGAGCACTGCGATCTGGCCCGCCTCGGCCATCTGGACTGGACCGACGTCCGGCACTGGCCCCTGGTCGTCAACACGGTCAGCGGCACCACCGGCCCCTGGTCGTGGCCGGCGGACCAGCGCCCGGAGCGGATCATCGAAACGTCGAACTACGACGAGTGGCTGGAGACGGTGGCCGCGAACCGGGGCATCGGCATCGTCCCGGAGGTCGCGCAGCGCCGTACCCGGCACCCGGCGCTCCGCTACATCCCGCTCACCGACGCGCCGGCCAGCCCCGTCAGCCTGGTCCACTTCCCCGACGCGCAGCGGGCTCTGATCCGCCGATTCCTGGAGGCCGCCGTACAGACGGCGGCGCAGTGACCCTCGCCTCGGCCGGGTGTCCGAGCATCCATGCGTCATGCCACTTGTACGCATCGATCTCATCCGCGGCCGCCGTCCCGAGGACATCAGGGAGATCGCCGACGCGGCACGCCGGGCACTCGTGGACGTGCTGGAGATCCCCGAGCGGGACCGGTTGCTCGGCGCCGACGGCTCCCCGGACCGCGGCCAGGTCGCCGTGCCCACCGCTCATGCCGCCGACGCGAGGCACACCGCCGCCGAGGCACGCACCCTGCTGCACCGGGCGGGCCTGACCGCCACCGTCACCGTCACCGTCGGCCGCACCGACGACGCCGGTGGTCTCCTCGGCGGCGGCCCCGGTGCCATCGCCCGCGTCGAGGGCGGTCAGGCACAGCTCGACGCCGCTGTCACCGCCCTGCCCCCGCTCGGCGCGGGAACGTCCTCGACCGTCGCCGCGTCTACGGCCTGCTGCGGCTGGCGGGCACCCCCCTGGGGGTCCTGGACAGGGCGCGGGTGCGGGAGACCGTCATTCCCCTGGTCGTGCTGGCCGGTGGCACCACCGCCATGGGGGCCTACGGCTCCTACCAGCTCAACAAGGCGGCCGGTGCCACCCTCGACACCGGCGGTGCGATCCAGCTCGGCGTCTGTGTGCCATCGGCGCGTGCGCCGTGCCGGGCGCGATCCGTGGCAGCAGACCACTGCTGCGGAAGGTGACCGCCGACGCGGCACGAGCGGCCGACTGACCACCGCCGGACGGCCCGTCGCCGCGACCGCGGCGGCGGGCCGCCGAACCGCGGCCCGGGTGAGGCATGATCAGGCCATGAGCGTCCCCAGCCCGCCCGCTGCGCCGCTCCGCGTGCTGATCGCCGACGACCAGGACATGGTCCGCACCGGCTTCCGCTTCTTCCTGGACGCCCAGCCCGACATCACCGTCGTCGCGGAGGTGGCCGACGGCGAGGAGGCCGTCGCGCTGGCCCGGCGGGTACGGCCGGACGTCTGCCTGCTGGACATCCGGATGCCGAAGCTGGACGGCCTGGAGGCGCCCCGGCTGCTCGCCGGACCCGATGTCGTCGACCCGCTGCGGGTGGTCGTCGTCACCACCTTCGACCTCGACGAGTACGTCTACGGCGCACTGCGCGGCGGCGCCTGCGGTTTCCTGCTCAAGGACTCCGGACCGACCCTCCTCGCCGAAGCGGTCCGCGCCGCCGCGGCGGGAGACTCGCTCATCTCGCCGTCCGTCACCGTACGGCTGCTCAGACATCTCACCACCGGCACCCAGCCCGCCCCGGCACCCCGGCCCGCGCCACCCCCGGAACCGCTCACCGGGCGTGAACTCGACGTGGTCCGGCTGGTGGCCCTCGGCCGCACCAACGCCGAGATCGCCGCCGAACTCTATGTCTCGCTCTCCACCGTCAAGACCCACCTGTCCAGCGTCCAGCTGAGGCTCGCCGCCCGGAACCGGGTCGAGATCGCCGCCTGGGCCTGGCAGAACGGGTACGCGCAGCCGGATCCCTGAGACAGCGTCAGACAGGTTCGGCCTGTTCCCGGGCACTCCGGCTGACGGTGGCGAGATTGAAGCAGCTCAGCCGGGAGAGCGTGTCGTCGTCATAGCCGGCCACGGACACCTGGCCCGGTACGGCGACACCGGCGCGGGCGAGCGCGGCCAGGACACCGATGGCGCACTGGTCGTTGAAGGAGGGCAAGGTGCCCGCCGGTTACGGCTTCTGGTGCAACGCCTGGCCCGAGAACCCCGCCTGGAAGTTCGCCGCCGTCGGCCTCGGCAACGACGTCCCCTGCTGGACGGAGCGCAGCGGCAGCCCTGTGACCCTGCCCGGTGGGGCGGCGCACGCGTGGCACGGGTGAGGGTCAGGTCCTCGGCGCCCCCTGTCCGCTCAGCGAGGCGGGCTGGGCGGGGACGCGGGGGACGGATCCGTAGCGGCGGGTACGGCGGGCGTACTGTTCGATCGCGTCCCACAGGGTGCGGCGGTCGGCCTCGGGCCACGGGGTGCCGAGAAACAGAAGTTCGGCGTAAGTGGCCTGCCAGGGAAGGAAGTTGGAGGTGCGCTGATCGCCGCCGGTGCGCAGCAGCAGGTCGACGTCGGGTAGTTCGGGGACGTGCAGGAAGCGGGCGAAGGTGTGCTCGGAGACCGAGGCGGGGTCGGTCCTTCCGGCGGCCGCTTCCCGGGCGAGTCTCGCTGCGGCTGCTGTGATCTCGGCGCGGCCGCCGTAGTTCACGCACGCGGTCAGGACCAGTCCGGTGCGATCGCGGGTGGCCTGCTCGTTCTGGAGGAGTTGCTCGATGACGTCGGCCGGCAGGCGGGAGCGGAGTCCGGCCCAGCGCAGGCGGACGTCCAGTGTCTCGTCCACGACGCGGCGCATGGCCTTGGGGATTTCGTACATCAGCGTGTGCAGTTCGTCGGCGGGGCGTTTCCAGTTCTCCGTGGAGAACGCGTACACGGTCAGGTGTGTGAGGCCGATCTCCAGGGCGCCGTGGACGACGTCGATGAGTGCGTCGGTACCCGCACGGTGGCCGTCGGTGCGGGGCAGGCCGCGGGCGGTGGCCCAGCGGCCGTTGCCGTCCATGACGATCGCGACATGGCGCGGCATGGCTTCGGGCGGGAGCCGGGGCGGGCGGGCGCCGGACGGGTGGGGAGGCGGAGGGGTGATCGCGCGGTGCCGAGCGGTGCGCGCGTCTGTCTCCTTGGCCCGGTCGGGTCCTTCGGGCGCGCCGGCCGCCGGGGGCGGGGGCGGCGGGCAGGGCTGGACGGGGAAGGGGAACAGAGCCCAGGCCAGTGCGGCCTTCGTGCGGGCGGGCAGCAGCAGGCGCAGCCGGGCGTTTCGCGGCAGGGCCGGGCGGCGGTGCAGCAGGGCGGCGGGGGTGTCGGCGGCGGCCTTGAGGCGGAGCCGGTACAGGTCGGTGTAGGTGCCGAGCGCGACCGCGACGGCCGGGTGCAGCGCGGGTGGGAGCGGGGTGTGGTCCAGCCGGTGTCGGGCGCGGTCGGTCAGACGGCGTACCAGTTCCTCGAACGCCGGGGTGGTGCGCCGGGCCAGCAGGTCCGCCCGGTGCACGCCGACCTCGTCCAGGGCTTCCTGCGGCAGCGGTACATGGCCGCGGCCCAGGTCGTCGGAGAGGTCGACGAGGGCGTCGGTGAGGAAGATCGCATCGACGGCAGTCTGCCACGCCGGCGCCACGTCCGGCACGCTCGTGGCGATCGTCTCCGGATCGGCGGACAGGCCCGCGGTCCGCATCAGCAGTGAGCCCGCGCAGAACGCGATCGGGGTGTTGACCAGGCTGCTGTAGCGCCGCCACTCCTGCCAGGTGGCGAACTGCCGGCCGTGGACGTCCTGGCGCAGCTCCTCGAACAGCGTGTGCAGACATCCCGGCGGCAGGTTCCAGGTCAGCATGGTGTGGATCAGCGCCTGCCGTACCGGGTCGCTGCCCCGGCCCGCGCGCAGGTCCGCGTCGAACGCCGAGATCCATGCCTCCAGCCGTGCAGCTCGCCCTGGGCCGGTTCCCTCGGCGGCTCCGGGTGCGTCGGCCAGGTCGTCCACGGCCCGGACGGCGCCCCACAGGGCCCAGACCGCGGTCCGCAGCGGCGGTGGCAGCAGCAGGGAGACGGCGTACTCGACCTCGTCGGTCGCCTGAGTGGCGCGGCGGCATGCCTCGTAGCCGCGGCGCAGGGAGGCGTCGTGGATACCACTGCGCCGGTAGACATGGCTGGGGGGCATGGTCAGCGGCCTCACCTCAGTGCTCCTCGTGTGGGCTCGAAGGTGTCTGCGGGGGGACCCAGGCCAGTGTCAGTGCGCTGCCGACGGCGGTGAGCAGGAAGCCCAGCAGCAGGCCGCCGAGGTTGGCGGCGACCAGACTGACCAGGGACAGCACGGCGGCCAGGACACCGGAGAAGAAGCGCAGGGCCGGGTTGTGCCACGTCGTCATGCCGGTGACGACGATCAGGGCGCCCAGGGCCCACGAGGCGGCCCCCGCGGTGCCGGTGAACCGCAGGAAGCCCAGCCCGGCCCAGGAGACGCAGATCAGCTCCAGCCCGCCGAGCCCCAGCAGCAGCCCGGCCACGAACGGCCGCCCCTGGCGCCACCCCCTCCATCGCGACCGCCGGCCGGCCGGCATCACCGTGGTCACCGGGCCGCTCCCCGCTCGCAGCCGGCCGTGCCCTCGCGCAGGTCGATGGTGACGCCCCGGGATGTGATCGTCCCGGCGGTGAAGGCGTTCGGCTGCGTGGTCACCGTGCCGGCGCTGACGTTCTTCGCGCCGACGGTGAACAGGCCCGTGGGCTGGTCCAGGGCCACCCGTGGGGTGGTGAACCTCGCGCCGGAGAGTTTCACCGACCGGGCCGTGGCCTTGCCCGCCTGCACCGTCAGGCCGGACGCGGAGGCCCGCTCGATATGTACGACGGCCGTGACGGCTCCGACGACCGGGAGGTGCGCGGTGGAGGTGACACAGGCGTCCTCCACCGTGGCGTGCTCCGCCCGCGTGGCCAGCGCCGGCAGCAGTCCCCCGTGGCCGGAGCCGGCCGGGGAGGCCGACACACCCGAGGCGGACACTCGGGCGGCGTGCACCGTGACCGGGACCTCCCCGGCGAACGCCACCGAGACGGCCCCCGCCGCACTCCCGGCCAGCAGGACACCGGCACCCCCGAGCAGGGGAACCATGGCCAGGGCGAACCGCAGCGGGCTCGTCCGGCCGCCGTCTGTCACAGCAAGACTGTTGTCGATCACGACCGTCCCAACGACCGTTGCGGACCGAAGTACCGCCAAACCCACCATCGGCTGATACGACCCGGTGTCCGGTTGCCGCGTCCGGCTCGGTCTGCCGGCGCGGACACCGCCGCCCGCGCTCGTACGACGACGGAGCCCACGGCCGCGGCGCCGTGGGCAATCGGGTGCCATGGGTGTGCGGGGGGCGGCGGGAGGGCCTGTGCGGGGAAACCACCTGTGATGTGATGCCGGCTCCGCGGGGCCGGGCCCCGGCCAGGAGTGAGCAGTGAGCAACGAGATCGCCCTCAGAGTGTTCCGGTGTTCGGCCGTGCTCGCTGTCGCCGGGCTCCTGATCACCTGCTGCGGCCCGCCCGGCGTCACCGGTTCCGGGCGGGCGGGGACGTCGTCGTCCTGGGGACGCGGGCCCATCACCCTCGCGGCCGGCCGGGACTCCACCGGCGCCACCCAGGCCGCGGTCGACCGCTGGAACACGCTGCACCCGAAGGAGCGGGCCACCTACATCCGGCTGCCTGCGGACCCGGACTCGCAGCGCCAGCAGATGATCCAGAACGCGGAGATGAAGTCCGACGCCTACACGGTGCTCGACCTCGACCTGGTGTGGACCCCGGAGTTCGCCGCCCACCGGTGGGTCGACAGACTGCCCGGGAGACGGTTCCCGCTGAGCCGGATGCTGGGGCCGGTGGTGGCGACGGCCCGATACCGCGGCGGCCTCTACGCCGTCCCGGACAGCGCGGGCGGCGGCCTGCTGTACTACCGCACCGACCTGCTGCGGAAGGCCGGCGTCAGCCGGCCGCCGACGACCTGGGCCGAGATGAAGGCCGACTGCGCGAGGGTGCGGAAGCTGGCCGAGGCCAGGGGCATGTCGTGCTACGCCGGGCAGTTCCAGAAGTACGAGGGCCTGACGGTGAACTTCGCCGAGGCCGTCGACTCGGCCGGCGGCACCGTCACCGACGCGGGCGGCAGACCGGACGTCGACACGCCCGCGGCGAAGAAGGGGCTGGACTTTCTCGTCGGCTCCTTCAGGGACGGCACCATCCCCAGGGAGGCCCTCACCTATGAGGAGAAGGAGAGCCGTCTGGCGTTCGAGGGCGGCAAGCTGGTCTTCCTGCGCAACTGGTCGTACATGAACTCCCTGGCCGTGAAGAGCCGGATCGCGGGCAGGTTCGCGACCGCGCCGCTGCCCGGTCTGACCGGCCCCGGCTCCTCCAGCCTCGGCGGTCACGACCTCGCGGTGTCCGCCTACGCCCGGAACAAGGCCACGGCGCTGGACTTCATCACGTTCTACACGAGCCAGGAGAACGCCACCGCGTTCCTCGAACAGGCCGCCTCCGGCCCGCCCTACACCGCCGTCTACGACGACAGGACGCTCACCGGACGGTATCCGTACCTGCCCGTGCTGAAGCGGTCCGTCCTGCACGCCGTGCCCCGCCCTCGGGTTGTGCAGTACGGCGATGTGACCGCGGCGATCCAGCAGCAGGCGTACGCCGCCCTGACCGGGGCCAAGAGCAGCGCGCAGGCGCTGCGAGACCTGCAGAGCGCGCTGCTGACGGCGGTGGCGGCGCGGTGAGGAGCGAGGCCATGGCGAGGACGGAGATCCCGCCCGGGCCCGCCGCCGTGGGGCAGCGCTCCCGACGGCCGGGACGGCGGCGGCGGTCGTACGCGCCGGCCCGCGCGACCGCCGGCTCGGGGCGGCTGGCAGCCCTGCTGATCTCCCCGACCCTGCTGGTGCTGACGGTCGTCGTGCTCTGCCCGACGCTCATGGCACTGAGGGAGTCCCTGTACGGGCCGGAGGTCCTGGATGCGAGGACCGGCTTCTTCGGCGACACCGAGCCGTTCGTCCGGCTGAAGAACTACGCCGACATCTTCGGCCAGGGCGGGGGCCGCTTCTGGAACGCCTTCCGGAACACCACGGTCTTCACCGTCGTCACGGTCGGCCTGGAGACGGTGGCCGGTACGGCCATGGCCCTGATCATGCACAAGGCGTTCCGGGGCCGCGGCCTCGTGCGCGCCGCCGTCCTCGTCCCCTGGGCGGTGCCCACGGCCGTCTGCGCCCTGCTCTGGCGCTGGATCCTCAACAGCGACGGCATCGCCAACGCCGTCCTCGGCCACCAGATCCTGTGGACCGCCGAGGGCGTCCAGGCCAAGGTCGCCGTCATCGTCGTCGAGGTGTGGAAGACCGCTCCCTTCATCGGACTGCTGGTCCTGGCCGGCCTGCAGGTCATCCCGCAGGACGTGTACGAGGCCGCCCGCCTCGACGGAGCGAGCCCGCTGCGGCAGTTCTGGCACATCACCCTGCCTCTGGTGAAGCCCGCGCTGCTGGTGGCCATGCTGTTCCGCTGCCTGGGCGCGCTGCGCATGTTCGACCTGCCCTACATCCTCATCGGCGCCCGGAAGAACTCGGTGGAAACCCTGTCCATGCTCGCCCAGAACGAGGCGTCCAACGTCCGCTTCGGACCGGCCGCCGCCTACGCGGTCCTCCTCTTCCTCTACGTCTTCGCCGTCGCGCTGGCCTTCGTACGACTGCTCGGCGCCGACCTCGTCGGTGACACCGTCCCGGGCACATCCGCGCGCGGGCGTGGCAAGCGGACACTTTCCGGCCGTAGGGAGCGGACCTCATGAGGCCGACGGCGATGTGGCGCGGGTGGCTGCCGTTCGTGCCGTACGCGGGTGTCCTCGCGGTGGTGGTCTACTGCCTGGCCCCCTTCTACTGGATGCTGGTGTCCAGCCTGCGCCGCGCCTCGGACCTCTTCGACACCTCGCCGCTGCCCTCCCCGGTGTCCCTGGAGAACTACCAGGCCGTCCTCGACCCCGCGCAGGGCTTCGCACGGGCGCTCCTGAACAGCCTGATCGTCGCCGGCACCACCACCGTCCTGGCCCTGCTGCTGGCCATGTGCACCGCCTACGCCATGGCCCGGCTGTCGTTCCGCTTCAAGCGGCTGATCCTGACCCTGATCATCGCGACCTCGATGTTCCCGGTCGTCTCGATCGTGATCCCGCTGCTGAAGCTGTTCACCGGCATCGGCTGGATCAACACGTATCAGGCGATGATCGTGCCCAGCATGTCCTTCGCACTGCCGCTGGCGGTGTGGAACCTGACCGCCTTCTTCCGGCAGATGCCGGAAGAACTGGAGCACGCCGCCATGGTCGACGGCTGCACCCGCGGCCAGGCGTTCCGCAAGGTGATCATCCCGCTCGCCGCGCCAGGCATCCTCACCACCGCGATCATCACGTTCATCGCCGCCTGGAACGAGTTCCTCATCGCCGTGTCGGTGACCAACAAGCCGCAGCTGCAGACCGCGCCCGTCGCCGTCTCCAAGTTCGTCGGCGCCCAGACGTACGAGACACCGTTCGGCAGTCAGATGGCCGCGGGCGTCCTGATCACGATCCCACTGGTGATCACGGTGCTGCTCTTCCAGCACCGCATCGTCACCGGACTCGCCGCGGGCGCGGCGAAATAGTCCGCCGCGGCGGAAGCCTTCTCGGGCCCCCGGACGGCGGGCGGATCAGCGCAGTCCGGCGAAGAGGTCGTTCTCGGGCACGGCCGCGCCGGTGGTGTCCTGGACACGTACGAAGGTCTCGACGCCCATCAACTCGGTGAACCTCTTCTGGCCCATCTTGAGGAAGAAGATGTTCTCGCCCTGGCTGGCGTGCGCGGCCAGGGAATCGAACTTCTGGCCTCCGAAGGCGGTGATGTCCACCCAGGTGGTGATCTCCTCCTCGGGGAGTCCGATCTCGGCCATCGCGGCGGCCTGTGCGGGATCCGGCTCCTGCCAGTCCGGATCGAACTCACGCATGACCTCCCCGAACCGCTGCATTATCGAGCGGGGCGCCGTCGTCCAGTACACCTTCGGTGTCGGCGCGGTCATCTCCAGCGCCGCCATCGTGATGCGGTTGGCCTGGATGTGGTCGGGATGGCCGTAGAAGCCGTTCTCGTCGTAGGTCACGACCACATCGGGCTGGTACCGGCGCAGGAGTTCCGCGAGCCGGGCGGCGCCCTCCTCCACGGGTGTACGCCAGAAGGATCCGGGGGCGTCGTTGGACGGCCAGCCCATCATCCCGGAGTCGGCGTAGTCCAGCATCTCCAGATGACTGACCTTCAGGATGCCGCAGCTTGCCTCCAGTTCCCGACGCCGCATCAGGGCGACGGCTGCCGGGTCGTGCCCGGGATCGCCCGGCTTGACACCCCCCGGTCCGTCACCGCACCTGCCGTCGGTACAGGTCACGAGAACCGTGCGGATGCCCTCCGCCGCGTACCGCGCGAGGACACCTCCCGTTCCGGTTGCCTCATCGTCGGGGTGGGCGTGCACTGCCATCAGTGTCAAGGGCCGGTCGTTCATGAAGCAGTCCTCCTGTGTGAAAAGGCCTCGGTCCGAGTCTGCGGCAGGCGTATCAGCGATCGCCCCGACATCGGGTGACCGGGCGTACCACGGACCCGGTGCAACGCTGCCGGCCGGATCGTCTGTTCCCGCCACGCGGGAACACGCCCGGGCCATGGCACTCGACCCGTGCGCTTCGCTTCCGCACGTGCCGTGAGCGGAGACCGGCCGCCGCTCCCGCCCTTCCCCCGCGCTCTGAGAAGCTTTCGCCGTGCCCATGGTCGATCCCCGCTTCAGCATCCTGTCCGAGGACTTCGCCGCCGACCCCTACCGCCACTTCGCACGGCTGAGGGACGAGGCACCGGTGCACCACGAGCCGGCGATCGACAGCTACTTCCTCTCCCGCTACCGGGACGTGAAGCGCGTGCTGAGCGACCATGACACGTTCACCACCCAGACGCTTCAGGTACGTGCCGAGCCGGTGATGCGCGGGCCGGTCCTCGCCCGGATGACCGGCGCCGAGCACTCCGCCAAGCGAAAGATCGTCGTGTGTGGCTTCACCGGGCCGGCCCTGCAGGAGCAGATACGCGCCGTCCGCACCAAGGCCGCCGAGCTCATCGCGCCCTTTCTTCCCCGGGGGCGGCTGGACCTCGTCAACGACTTCGGCAGACTCCTCGCCGTCCACGTGACGCTCGACGTGCTCGGCCTGGACAAGAAGGACTGGCAGCAGTTCGCCGACTGGCACCGCGGGGTCGCCGAGTTCATCACCAGCGTCGTCCTCACCCCCGAACGCCGGCGGCACTGCCTGCACTGCGCCGAGCAACTGGAGGCCTGTCTCGTCCCCGTCATACGACAGCGCCGGCGTCACCCCGGCGAGGACCTGATATCGAGGCTGTGCACCGCCGAGTTCGACGGCATCGCCATGAGCGACCGCGAGGTGACCGCGCTGATCATCAACGTCCTGGCCGCGGCCACCGAGCCCGCCGACAAAACCCTCGCACTCCTCTTCAAGCACCTGATCGACCACCCCGAGCAGCTGGCGCAGGTCCGCCGGGACCCGGCCCTGCTGCCCGCCGCGATCGCCGATACACTGCGCCACACCCCGCCCGTCCAGCTCGTCCCCCGCCAGGCGGAGCGGGACACCGTGTTCGCCGGCGGCACCGTCCCGGCGGGCGCCACCGTCTTCTGCATGATCGGCGCGGCCAACCGCGACCCCGACGCCTTCGCCGCCCCGGACACCTTCGACATCCATCGTCCGGACCTGGGCACCGCCCGCTCCTTCACCGCCGCCGCCCAGCACCTGGCTTTCGGCACGGGACTCCACCAGTGCGTCGGCGCGGCCTTCGCACGCGCCGAGATCGAGACGGTCGCCGCGATGCTCCTCCCCCAGCTCGACCAGGTCCGCTTCACCCCGGGGTTCCGCTACCAGGTCTGCCTCGTCCCCCGGTTCGCCCCCGGCGGCCGCTTCCGGCTCGTCGAGGAGACCACCCTTCTGGTCACCGGCCACCCCGACGACGGGAACCTGGAGCTCGTCAAGTGACCCGGTGCGCCTTCGTCATGTGCCGGCTGCCGGAGGTTCATGGGACCCGTGTGAACCTCGACAGGCTGAAACCCGTCTGTCCGAACGAGTGCGTGGCGTGGTTCCGATGAGCCGGAGCGGGGTGGCGTAGCAGGGCGGCGGACCACCACGACATGCGCCTCGTGCCGGTGCCCGTCTCCGCGAGGACCGGTGGATGTCTCCGGGCGTGCCTGTCCAGTGCCGGGACGTGGTGACGGGAGCGGTCATGGTGTCCGTGGGTGAGCGACTGAGCAGAGCGCCTATACGGGCCTTCGTCGGCCGGGAGGAGGAACTCGCGTGCTTCGAGGGGGCCTTGGCCGGCGATCCGCAGGCGCCGTTCGCGTTCTACGCATCGGGGGCTGCACCCGCACGACGCGGCACGCGAGACGCTCGCCGCCGACCTGCGCTGGCGGGCTCCCCACGCGTTCGTGACGATGCGTCAGCGACTGGCGGAGGAATACCTGCGCCTCCTGCGCGAGGCACCGGAGGAACGGGTCTGGACCGTCACCGACGAGCTCTTACCTCTTCCGCGAGGGGAAGAGCCTGGCCCGGCTGCGCACCTGGTCCCGCGAGGACGAGGTGCACGACCGCCCGCTGCACCCGGACGACATGGACGTCGTACTGCGGATGGCGGAGCAGACCGAGGGGCCCGCCTCGGCGGAACTGGTCCGCTACTGGGCACAGCGCCAGCCGCAGGCCTTCAGCGTCTACCGTCTCGTCAGCACGGGCCGCATCGTGGCGTTCACGGCCCGGCTCGCCCTGCCGGCCCCTCCCGACCCCGAGGACCTGGCCACCGATCCCGTCGTCGCCGCGGCGTGGGAGCACACCGACGCCACCGCGCCGGTCGGCCCCGGCGAACACATCGGCATCAGCCGCTTCTCGGTCTACCCCGAGCGGTACCAGGTCCCCTCACGCGTCATCGACCTGAGCAGTTCCCGCGCCCAGGCGGAGGCCGCCCGCGCCCGCGGCCGGGCCTACGGCTTCGCCGTCTGGCGGGACGCCGAGGCCTGGGCCGAGCGCGTCGAGGGCACCCTCGGCGACACCGGTGCGCGACCGCGGGTCGGCGAGCACACCTACGGCCTGTTCGGCGTCGACTGGCGCCACGTGCCCGTCGAGGCCTGGCTCGGCCGCTTCATATCGGCCGTCGAAGACCCTGCTCCGTCCGGGCCGTCGGGCTTCTCGCGCACCGCGTTCGACCAGGCCGTGCGCGAAGCCCTGACACACTGGCGCGTCCCGGCCGCCTTCGCCGCCTTCGCCGCCTGCGCCCTGACCCGCACCCGGCTGGCCGCCGACCTCGCCGACCCCGTCCCGCAGCTGCGCGCCCTGCTGCGCCAGGCCGTCGACGACCTCGCCGGTGACCCGCGCGGCGTGCGCGCCCGCGAGGCCCTGACGGCCGGGCACTTCTCCGGCGCGCCCACCCAGGAGGCCGCCGCCCGCCGCCTCGCCCTGCCGTACGGCACCTACCGGCGCCATCTGCGCCAGGGCCTGGACCTGCTCTGTGAGTCCCTGTGGCAACAGGAGTTGCACGGCCACCGATAGCGAGCACAGGCTCCCGGCGTCGGCAGGACGGGGTGGACAGGTCCGGACAGGAGTGGACAGTCATCGCCCCTGATGGGCCTGGATAGTGGACACCACCCCGCACGAGTGTGTGCGCCATGAACCTCCCTCGCACACAACCGGGCATGAACCCGCCCCGCACCCAACCCGGGCGGACCCCGCCCGCCCCCGGACGGCCGGCCGTGCTCGCGGTGCTCGCCGCGGCCCAGTTCACCGTCATGCTCGCCACCTCGATCGTGAACGTCGCGCTGCCGCAGATCCGCGCCGGCGTCGGCCTCTCGGACGGGGGCACCACCTGGGTGGTCAACGCCTACGGCCTGGCGTTCGGCGCGCTTCTGCTCGCCGGCGGGCGGGCGGCCGACCTGCTCGGCCGCCGCCGGGTGCTGGCCGCCGGCCTCGCCCTGTTCGCGGCGGCCTCGCTGGCCGCGGGAGCGGCCGCCTCCCCGGCCGTGCTGATCGCGGCCCGCGCCGTCCAGGGCCTCGGTGTCGCCGCCATCGCCCCGGCCGCGCTGGCCCTCGCCATGGACCTGTTCCCGCCCGGCCCCGGACGCGGGAAGGCGCTGGGGGTGTGGGGCGCGGTGTCCGGGGCCGGCGGAGCGGGCGGCGTCCTGCTGGGCGGTGTCCTCACGCAGGCGTGGGGCTGGGCCTGGATCTTCTACTCCGTCGCGCTCGGGACCGCGCTCGTCCTGGCCGCCGTGGTGGCCCTCGTCCCGCCGTCGGCCGGGCGCAGGGACGGGCGATTCGACCTGCTGGGCACCGTCACCGTCACCCTGGCCGTGACCGCCCTGGTCTGGGGGCTGACCACCGCACGCGCCGCCGGCTGGACGGACGGCCCGGTGCTCGGCGCCCTCGGCGCCGCCGCCGTACTGCTCGCGGCCTTCGCCGTGATCGAGCTGCGCCGGCCGAACGCACTGATGCCACCACGGATGTTCACCACGGGCCGGGTGGCCGCGGGCAACCTGCTCATGGCCCTGCTGGGATCCGTGGGGATCGCCCTGTTCTTCTTCCTGCCGCTCTACCAGCAGCAGGTCCTCGGATCCAGCCCCCTGGCGGCCGGAGCGGGCCAACTCCCGCTCGCCGTCGCCAACATGCTCGGATCAGCCCTGGCCCCGCGCCTGTCCCGGCGTATCGGCACCACCGCGACCGTGACGGCAGCCCTGCTCACCGAGGCCGCGGGCCTGCTGTGGCTGTCGCGGATCAGCGCCGAGGGGAGCTACTTCGCCGACATCTTCGGTCCGAGCATCCTGGTCGGCATCGGTCTGAGCATCGCCTTCGTCCAGCTCACCGCACTCGCCGTGGACGGCGCCCCGCCACAGGACGCGGGCCTGGCCGGGGGGCTGGTG
This sequence comes from Streptomyces alanosinicus, assembly GCF_014650595.1. Lineage (GTDB taxonomy): Bacteria > Actinomycetota > Actinomycetes > Streptomycetales > Streptomycetaceae > Streptomyces > Streptomyces alanosinicus. Next base: position 332,858 of record NZ_BMVG01000005.1, on the reverse strand, counting down.
AACACCACCCGCCAGGTGGGTGGCGCGATCGGGCTCGCCGCTCTCGCGACGCTCGCCGGGTCGGTCACCGCGCATGCCGCGGTCCACCGGTCGCATGCGGAGGCGCTCACCACGGGCTACCGGGTCGCGTTCACCGTCTCGTCCGCGATTCTCGCCGCCACCGCTCTCCTCGCACTGCTCCTCACCCGTCGTACCGGCGCGCGGACCTCAACCGCCCCCGCCTGCCCGGCCTCCGGCCCGCACACCCCACGAACCTCCGGCATCGCCTGACGATCCGTCACATCGCTGATCTCATCAGCGATCACCTCATCGACCACTCACCCACCACTCATCGAAAGAGGTTTCTGCCATGGCTGCTGACAAGCCCTACCTGACCGGTCACTACACCCCCGTCGCCGACGAGATCACCTCCACCGAACTCACCGTCGAGGGCGCTCTGCCCCCCCGAGCTGACCGGCCGGCTGCTCCGCAACGGCCACAACCCCAAGCCCGGCGTCACCCCCACCCACTGGTTCAAGGGCAGCGGCATGGTCCACGGCATCCGGCTGCGCGAGGGCCGCGCCGAGTGGTACCGCAACCGCTGGGTGCACACCCCCGCCCTGGACGGCGCCCCCCTACATGACCGAGCACGGACCGGACCTGACCGCCAGCACCGCCGGCACCCACGTCATCGAGCACGCCGGACGGCTGCTCGCACTGTGCGAGGCGAACTACCCCTTCGAACTCGACCAGGACCTGGAAACGGTCGGCGCCTACGACTTCGACGGCAAACTGCGCACCGCGATGACCGCGCACCCCAAGGAGGACCCGCTGACGGGGGAGCTCCACTTCTTCGGATCCTCGCCGTTCCCGCCGTACCTGGTGTACTACGTCGCCGACGCCAAGGGCGAGATCGTCCACAGTGCCGAGGTGCGGGGAGCGACCGCCTCGCTCAAGCACGACTTCGCCATCACACGCGGCCACGTGGTCTTCGTCGAGGGCAATGTCACCTTCGACCCGGCCGACCACTCCGGCATCCCCTACGCCTGGAGCGACCGGCAGCCCTCCCGCATCGGTGTCATGCCCCGGGGGGAAGGACGGCGCCCGGCACATCCGCTGGTTCTCCGTCGAACCGGGCAACATGCTGCACGTCTCCAACGCCTACGAGGACGGCCGGGGGCGCATCGTCCTGGAGGGCCCCACCGTGGACCGCGAGGGCTTCCACCTCTCCTGGAACTGGTGGACCGGCGCGCCCGGGCGCGGCAGTGAGCCCGTCGCCCGCTCGTACACCCGCCGCTGGGTGATCGACCTGACGGCCGGCAGCGTCGACGAGCAGATCATCGACGACCTGCCGGTGGAGTTCCCGACGCTCAACGAGGACTACCTGGGGGCCGAGAACCGCTACCAGTACGCCATCTCCTTCCCCGACGAGAAGGGCTACGGCGGCTACGGCCTGGTCAAGTACGACCGCACCAGCGGTGCCCGCCGCATCCACCAGGTCGGCGACGCCCGCATGCCCAGCGAAGCGGTGTTCGTCCCCGCCGCCGGAGCGACCCGCGAGGACGACGGCTACCTGCTCACCGTCGTCTCCGACCTCAAGCAGGACGCCTCGCACCTGCTGGTCCTCGACGCCTCGGGCCTCGGCCAGGTCGCCACCGTCCACCTGCCCCACCGGGTGAGCGCCGGACTCCACGGCTCCTGGATCCCGGACAGCGCCCCCGAGTGGAACCGGCACTGACCAGCGCCACCCGCCCTGGGGGACAAGCCGTGCCCGTCCCCCAGGGCACCGGGCACCCCTCAAGCCCCGTCACGACAAGGAGCGACGATGAAACCTGCTGTTCCCGTCGTCCGCCCGGAGGGCGGCAGGCGGGACTTTCGCAACACGCCCTAGGAGCACGACGCGCAGGATCGGCCCGGCTGCCTCGCGGAGATACGCACCGCGAGGCAGCCGGAGGCGCGACCGGTGGATCAGCCGTGGACGACGAACGCCCTGGCCTTACCGGAGCGGCTGGAGCAGGACCGCTTCTCCTTCGCGGTCATCTTCCTGGACTTGACGACCACCGCGTTGCTCCGGCCGTCCGTCCCGTTCGGCGCGGGCCCCGTGATGACGTCGGGGACGAACCAGAAGTAGTGACCCCACTTCGGGTCGTCGTAATGGGTCTGCCATGTGCCGGAGACGGTCTGCATCACCTGCGCACGGGAGATCCAGCCGACTTCACCGGGCTTCACCGTCATGTTGACGGAGCTGGTCTCCGAGTGGCTGCTCGACCAGGTGTGGCTGTACGTCGCCGTCACGCTCAGGTCGATGATGCCCGCTATCTTGCCGCCGGCGGTCACGGACACGCCCGCCGAGTCCGTGGAGCCGACCGTGTCGGACCAGGTCATCGACTGGGTGGCAGCCGAGGTGCTGCAGTTGTAGAGCGAGTCGGAGACCCGGTGGAAGTCTCCGAGGAACGCCTGACCCAGCTTGGGGTCGTTGAAGGTGCACTTCCCTTCGCCCGAGTCGCAGTCGGCTATGAGCCGTGCCCGGGTGGGCTGGTCGTCGGCCGAGGCCGGAGCGGCTATCGCCGCGACCATGCCCAGGGCAGCCGCCGTGAGCGCCAGCATCCGTCCGCCGTGGCGCATCCTGCGGTTGTTCGCCATACATGTGCCTTTCGCTGTGCATGAGGGGGGTCGGCGATCCATCAAGCGACTGAAGAGTCACCGCGATCACCACCTGTTGCGACCTGACAGAGGCAACAACTGACTTATTTACACCACCAGTTGGAGAAACAAGCGGTCCTGTGAGCTGCCTCACCCGTCGCTGTCCGCTCGGCACGCGAAGTGCCTGACCAGCGCCCTTCCCATCCGCCCGATGCCGCGCGCTGGCCGGATACGTCAGTAATCTGTCATTGCAGCCAGTGCGAGATCCGATACAGACTGTGACCGTGTTGGAGCGACGTGTTGTTGTGGTGGTGTACGCGGGCGCGATGGCCCTGGACATCACCGGACCGATTGAAGTGTTCGATACCGCGAACCGGCTCCTGGGCCCCTCGGGTACCCGCTACCGGACCGACTTCGTCTCTGCCGACGCACCCCTGGTGCGCATGAGTTCGGGTGTGGTGATGGGAGCCTCGCCGCTGGAGGCAGGGCAGGGCCCGATCGACACGCTCCTCGTGCCGGGCGGATGGAGTCTCGACACCGCGCTCGCGGACCAGGCTCTCGTGTCCTGGATCGGCGGGGCGGCGGCCCGGTCGCGCAGAGTGGCCTCCGTATGCGGCGGATCCTTTCTGCTGGCCGAGGCGGGGCTCCTCGACGGCAGACGCGCCACCACGCACTGGGCGTACAGCGAGGCGATGGCGTGCCGCTATCCGGATGTGACGGTGGACGCCGAGCCGATCTTCGTCTGGGACGGTCCCTTCGTGACCTCCGCGGGCGTGTCGACGGGCATCGACATGGCTCTGGCTCTGGTGGAGGCCGATCACGGATCCGCCCTCGCGCTGGAGACGGCACGGTTTCTGGTGCTGTTCCTGAAGCGGCACGGAGGACAGTCCCAGTACAGCGCCGTCCTCGACGCCCAGTTGGCCGACCATCCGCCGATCCGGGCTGCGCAGGAGTGGATTCTCGACAACCTGGACAAGGCGCTGCCCGTGGGCGAGATCGCACGGCAGGCCCATATGAGTCAGCGCAACTTCGCCCGGGTCTTCCGGCGCGAGGTGGGCACGACTCCCGGCCAGTACGTCGAACGGACCCGTATCGCCCGCGCACGCGAACTGCTGGAAACCACGGACCTGACGATCAGGCAGATAGCCGGCCGCTGCGGATTCGCCGCCACCGAGACGTTCTTCCGCTCCTTCGGACGCACCCTGGGACTCAGTCCCAAGGAATACCGGCACCGCTTCCAGGTCAGCTCACCATCCGGTGGCATCGACCACCGCCATGAGAGGGAGAGGAGCCCCGCGTGACCGCCACACCCTCGCAGCCGGCCGAAACACCGGCGGTGCGCGTGGTCGACCATCTGGCCGGGGAACTCGCCAGGGCCGGCGTCACCCACCTGTTCGGGGTCGGCGGCGCGAACATCGAGGACCTGTACGACGCGGTCCACCGCGGCGGCGCGGTCCGCGGCATCGTCGCCAAACATGAGTTCTCCGCCGTCACCATGGCCGACGGATACGCACGGACCACCAGGCGCCTCGGCGTCGTCGCCGCCACCTCGGGCGGTGGGGCGATGAATCTCGTACCGGGTCTGGCGGAGGCGTACGCCTCCCGGGTGCCCGTGCTGGCCCTGGTGGGGCAGCCGCCGACCGGCCAGGAAGGGCACGGGGCGTTCCAGGACTCCAGCGGGAAGGCGGGCTCGTTCGACGCGCGGGAGGTCTTCGCACCCGTCTCCCGGTTCTGCGCCCGGGTCGATGACGCGGACTCGCTCACGGAGGTGCTGCCCCGGGCACTCGCGGCGGCGCAGGCCGCTCCACGCGGGCCGGCCGTGCTGTTGCTGCCCAAGGACGTGCAGCAGGCACGGATCCAGGTGCCCGCCCGCGACGCGGCCCCGGCACCGGGCGGCCCCTCGACGGAATCCGCGCCGCGGCTCGACGCCGCGGCCGTCGGCGCCGTGTCGGACGCCCTGCGCGGAGCCGGTCGTGTCCTGGTCATCGCCGGTGAGGATGTCGCCGCCCACGACGCACGTGCGGAACTGGCCGAACTGGCCCGGCGCCTCGGGGCCTGGGTGGCGGTCACCCCGGACGCCAAGGACGTCTACGACAACCGTGACCCCCGATTCGCGGGCGTGGCGGGGGTGATGGGTCACGCCAACGTCGAGGACTGTCTGCGGCGGGCCGACCTGTGCCTGCTGGTCGGTACCCGGCTGCAGCTCCTGGCACGCGGCGGCCTCGACCGGGCCCTGGGCACGACGGACGTCATCTGCCTCGGCCCGGAACCGCCGTTCGTGGCAGCCACCGCCCTGAGTGGGAACCTGCGGGACGCACTGCGCACGGTGACCGGCCGGCTGCCGTCCGCCCCACGTCCCTGCCCGCCGCATGCCGGCCCCCTTCCCACGGCCATGCCGGGTCCGCCCGTTGCGGCGCGGGAGCGAACCGTCCCGCTTGCCGAGGCGGTCGCCGCGGTGGAGGCGGCACTCCCCCAGGACGCACACGTCTTCGTGGACGCCGGCAACACAGGGGCCGCCGCGATCCATCTCCTGCCGGCTCCCCGCCACGGCCGCTTCGTGGTGGCGGCCGGCATGGGCGGCATGGGCTACACCTTCGGCGCCGGCATCGGCGCCGCGCTCGCCACCGGCCGACGCACCTACGTCCTCGCCGGCGACGGGGCCTTCTTCATGCACGGGATGGAGGTGCACACCGCCGTGGAGTACGACGCACCCGTCACGTTCGTGATCTTCAACAACAACGCCCACGCCATGTGCGCGCTGCGGGAGGAGTTCCTCCAGGGCGGCGTCCGCAGCGACGACCTGTTCGCCCCGACCGACCTCGCCGCCGGAGTGGCCACCGCCTTCCCGTCCCTTCAGACCACGGGAGCAGCCGACGCGGCGCACCTGCGCACGGCACTGCTGCGCGGCAACGCGGGCGGCGGCCCGGCGTTCGTCGCGGTGGACTGTGACCCACGGGAGATCCCCCCGTTCCTTCCCTTCCAGTCCTTCACCGAAGCCGCCAAGAGCAAGGAGGGTTCAGATGAGCAAGCCGTCGTCCACGTTGGCTGACATCCCCGGTCTGGTCCGGATCGAGAACGCCGGCAAGGAGGAACTGACCGCCCACTGCATGGAACTCACCCACGCGGTCTACCCACACCATCAGGTCTACGGGCAGTACTGCACCATCCACGAGTACGTCGACTGCCCACCGGAGCAGGCCTACGACTACCTGCGCCAAGGGCACCATCTGGAGGAGTGGACCTGCAGCCTGCGGGACTTCGCGGCCACCGGCACACCCGGGCTGTGGGCCGGTCGCGACCGCCTGGAGGACGACACCAGGATCTACTGCAGGGTGCTCGCGAACCCCGAGGCCATGACCGTGGACTACCACTGCTCCTGGGACCAGGGCGAGCAGCTCTGGATGATCTACCTGATGCGTGTCGTACCGGCCCGGCTGGTACTCGACAAGCAGGGTTCGGTGATCACCTGGACCAACTGCCGGCACCCCTACTACGACGACAACCCGCACCCCGGCCTCGCGCCCCGCCCGGACCGCCCCTGGGTGGGCGACTACTGGGACCTCTTCTACGCGGGGCACACCCTGGAGATGCGCAACCTCAAGGCCATTCTGGAACACCGGCACCGGGGCAGCCTGCCGATCGGTTCGGCTCCGGCGAGGGCGGTGGCGCAGTGACCACCGTCAGCCTCACCGACGTCGCGTGCTACCTGCCCGGCGAGCCGGTCCCCGCAGCGTTCTACACGGACTTCCCCGGAGCCGAGGACAAGCTGCGCGACCACCCCATGTTCAAGGTCCCGCCGCTACGGCACCACGTGGCCAGGGACGAGACCAACGCGGACATGGTCGAGCGCGCGGTACAGCCCCTGATCGAGCGGCACGGCAGGGCCGCTGTCCGGGGCGTCGACGTCCTGTTGGTGCACAGCCAGTTGCCGGACCTGCCGTTCGTGGGCGCCGGCACCGAGGTGGCACGCCGGCTGGGCCTGAACCCGGAATGGCTCGTCGACGTGGCCAACGCGGGCTGCGCCTCCTTCGTGTACATGCTGAAGCTGGCCCGGCAGATCCTCACCTCCACCGATGCGAAGACCGCGCTGATATGCAACGCGCAGAGCGCAGCGGGGCAGTGGTTCACCCAGTCCGAGGTCCGCAAGCTCGCCCAGGCGGCGGTCCCGGGCGACGGGTGCGGTGTGGGGTACGTGACGACATCGGCGCGGTCGCCGGTCCTGGACGTGGTGACCCGGCATATCGGCGAGTACGCCGGCGACATGACCATGGCGGTCGACGACGGTCGCAAGTACTGGGAGCCAGGAGAGTCCCAGCTGCGGATCGGGTTCACCGACGCCAGTGTCGCCAAGGTCCTGGCACGCGGGAACCGCCTGGTCCCCGAGGTGGTCACGGACCTGTGCCGACGGCTCGGCGTGGCCTGCACCGATATCGACGTCCTCATCACCAACCAGCCCAACCGCACCTTCCTGCGGAACTGGCGAGAGGCACTGCAACTGCCTGCCGAACGCCACCTGAACACCTTCGACGCATACGGGAATCTGTTCGGAGCGGCGATCCCCATCACCTTGGACCGCGCGCTCGACTCCCGGCAGGTGAACGACGGCGACCTGCTGGTGCTCGGGGGCTTCGCCCACGCCGGCGACTTCGCCGGCGCCGTCGCCGTCCGCTGGCATGGCGACCGGAACTGAACCGCGTACGACGCCTGCACACAGCATGTCGTGATCGGTGCGGCACACGTTGTGGGAGCAGGGCCTTGAGACGTGGGGAGCGGGTTCGCCGGATGGCTGATGGTTTCTCGCATTGGCCGGCCTGGGTCCAGGCCGTGGTCCTGACCCGCGGCTTTGTCGGCTTCGGAGTGGTCGGGCTGCTCGCGGTCGGCGCCTGTGACCACTACGTGGAGGTCAAGAAGCTGGTCAATCAGGAGGCTTCCCAGCTGACCACCGTCTACCGCGCCGGTCAGGCGTTTGCCGAGAACGTCGTCGACGAGGTCTGGCCCAGGCAGCGGCGCGGTGAGGTCGAGGAGGATCGCGGCCGACTGGACGCCGTGTTCGAGTCACTCATGTTCTACGAGCCCAGGAACACCCAGGAGTCGAACGCGCAGTCCGCGACCCTCCAGGCCTTCAACGAGTACAACAACCTCCGGCGCCAGCGGCAGGGCGAGGTGGACATCGGGCTGCAACCCGAGCTGTATGTCGTCCTCTTCATCGGTGCGAGCGTGACCATCGCGTCGACCTGGGCACCGGTGGACGTCAGGCCGGCCGACCACGCGGCCCTGACCGGGCTGCTGGCATTCTTCATCGGCCTCTTCCTGTCCTTGATCATCGCGATGGACGACCCCCTCCAGGACAGCAACTCCATCGAGCCGACGCCCTGGACGGTCGCGCTCACGAAGGGGATGGGGGTTCCGGCCGACGGCGCGAAGCAGGTCGACACCTACTTCGGCGTGTCGACCGCCGACCGGGTCCCGGGCTGTCTGCCGACCGTGTCCGACTACGTATCGTTCGCGGGCTCCGAACAGCTGCCGAAGTGAACCCGAGGCCTCCTGCTCCGGACATCGGCATGGCGAGGGACGACGGACCACGGTCACCGTCGCGGCCGTCAACTTCATGCAGGGCATGCAGAAGCTCGTCGACGACTTCGAGCGGCGTCACCCGGACACCGACGTGCGGCTCGAGTTCCTGCCCGAGAACAGGCTGCGGCAGCTGGTGCCGCCGGACATCGCCACCGAGGCCGGCCGCTACGACGTCGTGGCCATCGGCCCGTACGAGGCGCCGATCTGGGCGTCACGGGGCTGGCTGACCCGGCTCGACCCCTACGCGGACCAAGGCGACTACGACGTACGGGACTTCATCCCCACGGTGCGCGCGTCCCTGTCGTACGAGGACTGCCTCTACGCGGTGCCGTACTACGGCGAGTCGTCCTTCCTGATGTACCGCAAGGACCTGTTGTTCGACGCACACTGGAACCCCCGGCTCACCTCGCCCGAGACGAAGCGAGCCGTGCGCTTCTACGTGCACCTGGTCCGCCGGTACGGCGAGCCCCACGCCGCCGAGGCCGGACCCGTCGAGTGCCGGGACACGATGCGGGAGGGCAGGGCGGCCATGTGGTACGACGCCACGTTCTTCGGCGGAAGCCTGGAGGACCCGGCGTACAGCAAGGTCGCCGGCAAGCTCGGCTACGCGCCCGCCCCGGTGGTGCGCACGAGCTACCTGAGGCTGCACGGGGAGCGGCTCGGCTGGGTTCGTGTGCCGCCGGGCAGCCGGCTGTCCACGTACCGGCTTCTCGGCCGCCATCGCCGGCCGCCGCACCGTCGACAGAGCACTGGCGAACGCACAGCTCTTCGCGGAGGACGTGGTGGAGGGCGGCGGCTACAAGGACCAGCCCCGGCCGTAGAGTCCCGCCCTCCTGTCAAGACGCTACTGGTCGTGCCCCTGCTGCACGCCCAGGCACAGGGCCCAGACATCGGAGTAGCTGTTCGGCGCGGGCGAACCCCCGCTGTGGGTGGCGGCCGTCCAGTACGCCGGGCCGGAACTCTTGTCGCCAGCCGGGGTGCCGGTGGCGTCGCTGGGGAAGCTGCCGTTGAGGTGGGGGCCGCCCGAACCCGCCTTTGTGAAGTCGGTCGTGGTCACGTTGCCTCCGCTGATGGCGGCGCCCCCGCTGACCAGCCGGCCGTCCTCGCGGGAACAGCCTGCCGTCACCGTCTGGCCCGAGGAGGCCGTGTCCGGACCGCTCACCTCACCGAAGTGGACCGTCGTGGAGACGTGCTTGAGGCTGATGCCGTCCCCGCTGCAGATCGCGTAGGCGTACGTCATGTTGTTCTCGTCACGTCCGCCGCCGATGCCCCCGACCGCCGTCCAGGAGTCGGGGTCGGTCTCGCCGTCGCCCGCGGCGATCTGGCCGAAGTGGTGCTCGGCGTCGTCGAAGGTGGGGAAGCTCGCGATCGGCTTGAGGCTGCCGACGCCGGCCGGGGTGGTCCGGGCGCCACCGCCGATCAGGGCCGTGCCTGCGGGGCAGGTCGCCGTCACGAGGCGGGCCGACAGTCCGGCGGAGGGTCCGGCGACCTTGTTCATGACCACCTGGGTGTGCCGGATCAGGTTGCTGTGGAGGCACATCGCGTAGGGGGTGGTGGAGAAGGAGTCGCTGCTGCGGCTCCCGCTTCCGCCGAACGCCAGCCAGTGTGTGGCGTCGCTGCCGACGATCCCGGGCCTGTCGGTGTACTCGGTGACACCGTCGGCACTGGGCGCCATGCCCATCACATGGTTGCCGTTGGACATGTCGTCGCTGCCGATGCCCTGGTCGGCCCCGCCGCCGGAGATCAGGCCGTCCGCGCAGTCCGCGTGCGAGGAGACCCCGGTGAAGGGGGTCGCGGGGCCCATGGTGGCTCCGGGGGTGCTGACGGTGACGTCGGCGGTCTTGGCGTGTGCGGTTCCGGACACCGCCACGGTCAACAGGCCGGCCAGGACCGCCGCCTTGGTCGTGGCGGAGCTCCGCCGGAGATTCGTGCTCATCAGATTCCGTCCCTTGATTCCCTGTGCCCCTGCGCTTGGCTGGTTGTCCGCAACCACCGGCTCAGACACCGTCGTTGGCACACAGCGCCCAGGCATCGGTGAAGGTGCCGGACGACGCTTGTCCCCCGGTGTGGGAGGCGGCCGTCCAGTACGCCGCCGTGGTGGTTCCGTCGCCGACCGCGGCGCCGCCGGAGGTGCTGGGGAAGCTGCCGTTGAGGTGGTCGCCGCCCGAACCCGGACCGGTGAAATCAGTGGTCGTCACGTTGCCTCCGCTGATCGCGGCGCCCCCGCTGACGAGTTTGCCGTCATTGGCGCCGCAGCCCACGGTCGCCGTCTGACCGGTGCTCCCGGTGGTCGGGCCGCTCACCTCGCTGTGGCGGACCGTCACCGTGGCGCCGCTGACGTTGATGCCGCTTCCGCTGCAGATCGCGTAGGCGTAGGTGGTGTTGGCGCTGTTGGTGCCGGAGTCCCAGCCGACGGCGGCCCAGGAGTCGGGGTTGGTCTCTCCGTCGGCCGCGGCCTTCTGGCCGAAGTCGTGTGCGGCGTTGTCGAAGGTGGGGAAGCCGGCGATCGCTTTGAGGTTGCCCGTGGTGCCCGGGGTGGTCCGGGCGCCGCCGCCGAGCAGGCGCGTGCTGGCCGGGCAGGTCGCCACGACGAGGCCCGGCGTGGCCCCGGTGGTGGGGGTGTTGGCCTTGTTCATGACCACCTGGGTGTGGTTGATCAGGTTGCTGGTGAGGCACACCGCGTAGGGGGTCGTGGAGAAGGAGGCGTTGCCCTGGCCCCCGCTTCCGCCGATGCCGAGCCAGTGCGTCACGTCGGTGCCGACGACCCCGGTGGAGCCGGTGAATTCGGTGGTGCCGTCGGAGCTGGGCGCGGTGCCGTTGACGTGGTTGCCGTTCACCCCCGCGCCGGTGCCGATGGCCTGGTTGATCCCACCGCCGGAGACGAGGCCCGCGGCACAGTCCGCGTGGGTCGATATCTCGGAGTCGGCGGTGGCGGGTCCGCTGGTGGCCCCGGGGGTCTTCACGGTCACGCTCACGGTGTTGGCGTAGGCCGTTCCCGGCACTGCCAGGGCCAGTACGACACCCAGGAGCAGCGTCCTGCCGCCGGCGAAGCGGCACAGAAGTCCTGTGTTCATGTGGATCTCCCCATCTGACGGGCGATAGGCGGCAAGCGACGAGCGACAGACGTCGAAGGCTGTACGGCGCGGAACGAAGCGGTATCCGGAAGGGGGGCACGGGCGTCGTCGGTGCGGAGTTGCCACGGCATCACAACGGCTGCCTGCCTCGCGGATGTACGCCGCTCAGGGGCAGACCTGGAGGTTCGGACCGGCCATTTCGCCACCCTGTCCCGAGCGGCGCATGCGGACTTTAGCAGCCCTGAACCCACGCATCTACATAGGAGATATGGAATCTGGGGTGGCAAATGCTGAGTCGCAAGAAGTGACTTTCCAGTAGCCGGAGGCCCCGCACCCGCCACGCCCCGGCCCGGCAGATCACCTGAGACAAGGGAGAGCCACTGCCCTTCCGTGAGCCGGCATGGTAGCCACACGCATACCCGACCCTCGAACTACGACTTCTTCCTCTACGGCTCCGCCGCCGCGCTGGTGTTCAACAAGCTGTTCTTTCCGGGCTCCGATCCGCTCGTCGGGACGTTGCTGTCGTTCCTGACGTATGCGGTCGGGTTCGCGGCCCGCCCGCTGGGGGCGCTCGTGTTCGGACACTACGGTGACCGGCTGGGGCGCAAGAGGCTGCTGGTGCTGAGCCTGGTCATGATGGACGGGCGCGCTGTACGTGATCGCCGCCGCGGTGGTGACCCTGGTCGCGGTGGGCGTGGCACGGGAGACACGGCATCGGGGCCTCGCCAGCCCGGAGGCCTGGGCCTGCGAGCCCGGCGACGCCGGCGCGGCCGCACAGGCGCGGACGGCCTGACCGGCGCGGCGCCCCCGCGCGCTCCCTCCGCCCGGCCCCCGTACCGCGCGCCTGCCTACGGGGGTCAGCGTACGGAGGTCAGCGTGACTCCGGGGAGGCCAACCGGTGCAGCCGCAGGGCCAGTTGGACCTCCAGGGCGCGGGCGGGGCTCTGCCAGTCCGCGCCCAGCAGCCGGCCGACCCGCTCCAGCCGTTGGGCCACGGTGTTCACATGGACGTGCAGCGCCTCCTTGGTGCGGGCCGGGCTCATCCCGCAGGCGAAGTAGGCGTCCAGGGTGCGCAGCAGGTCCGTGCCGCGTCTCTCGTCGTACGACACGACGGGGCCGATGGTGCGGTCGACGAAGCCGGCGACGTCCCGTTCACCCGCGAGAAGCAGGCCGAGGAAGCCGAAGTCCTCGGCCGCGGCGCCGTCCCCGGCACGGCCCAGCAGATGCAGCGCGTCCAGACAGCGGCGACCCTCGGCGTAGGCGGCGGCGATCGTCTCGGGGCGGGCGGCGAGGTCGGTGACCGGGGCCGAGGCGCCGACCGTGACGGGCTGGCGGACGGCCGTGCCCAGCCGGCGGGCGATGCGAACGGCGAGGTCGGTGGCGCTGCCGGCGGTGCCGAGCGGGAGCAGCAGTACGGTCCCGCCGTCGCGGGCGGCGGCGAGGCCCTGCCGGGTCGCGGCGAGGTGGGAGGCGGCCGCCACCAGGCGCCGGCGGGCCGCGGCCTCCTCGTCGGCGTCGGCCGCCGGGCCGTCGAGACGGGCGGCGAGGACGACATGGGTGGCGTCCAGGTCGGCGTGCAGCCGGGCGGCGCGTTCGCGCAGCAGGCGGGGGTCCCGGTCGCGCGCGCCCAGGAGGTCGTCCAGCAGCTCGCCCCGCACGCGCTGTTCGGCCTCGGCCGCCGAACGGCGGGCGAGCAGCAGCAGTGAGGTGACCGTCGCCGCGCGCTCCAGGGTGCGCTGGTCGACGGGGTCGAGGCCGGGGTGTCCGCGCAGGACCAGCGCGCCGAGGAGTTCGCCGCCGGCCGCGACCGCGGCGATCCAGGCGCTGCCGTGCCGTACGGCGTGTCCTTCGGCACGGGACGCCTCCAGCGCCTGTGCGGGTGCCGTGTCGGTCTCGGTGAACTCCACGATGCCGTCGAGGACTTCGGACACGGCGGCGGCCACGTCGTGCACCCCGCCGCCGCGCAGGACGAGTCCGGCGAGCCGGTCGTGGACGTCGGAGGCGCGCTCGATGACGGCGCTGCGGTCCTGGATGATCTCGTTGGCGCGCTCCAGTCCGGCCAGGGCCGCGCGGGTCTCGGTGAGCAGATGGGCGGTGTCGATGGCGGCCGCGGCGAGCGCGGCGAAGGAGCCGAGCAGGGCGATCTGCGCGCGCTCGAAGACGCGTGCCCGGCGGTCGGAGGCGAACAGGACGCCGATGACATGCGGGCCGAGCATGAGGGGGACACCGAGGATGGCGACCAGGCCCTCGTCGCGGACACCGGCGTCGATGGTGAGGGTGTGCTGGAAGCGGGCGTCCTTGAAGTAGTCGTCCGTGACGTACGGCCGGGTCATCTGGGCGACCAGGCCGCCGAGCCCCTCGCCCATGCCGAGGCGCAGTTGCTGGAAGCGGGCCGAGACCGAACCCTCCGTGACCCGCATGGAGGTGTCACCCCGCGCCCGGTCGTTCAGCGTGAGGTAGGCGACGTCCGTGCCGAGCAGCGAGCGGGCGCGCTGCACGATGGCCTGCAGGACGGCATCCAGATCGCGCAGGCCCGCGAGGTCGTGGGCGGTCTCGAAGAGCGCGGACAGCTCGGCCTCGCGGCGCCGCCGCCCCTCCAGCTCGGCCCGGACGCGCAGGGCGAGCAGCTTGGCCTCTTCCAGCGCGGCGATCCGGTCGGCCGGTCTGCCCTCGGCGCGGGCGAGCAGCACCGGCTGCTCGTACGCCTCCGTGGAGGCGTCACGGGCCAGCAGTGCGAGGTACGGGGCCTCGGCGCCGGCGCTGGGTGCCGACTGGACATGATCGCGAGACATGGTCACAGGATTCCGCATCGGCCGCGGGCCCGGCAGGCCTGTGGAAAACTCCCGGACCGGACTCCGTCAGGTGCTTGTGGGCGGGTGCTTCAGTGGGCCGTCCATCCGCCGTCGAGCACCAGCGAGGTGCCGGTGACGAAGGACGCCTGCGGGCTGCACAGATAGGCCACGGCCTCGGCGACCTCCTCGGGTTCGATGAGCCGCCGGACCGCGCTGTCCTTCAGCAGGACCTCGGACAGCACGCGTTCCTCGGGGATGCCGTGCGCCTGCGCCTGGTCGGTGATCTGCCTCTCCACCAGTGGTGTGCGCACATAGGCCGGGTTCACACAGTTCGAGGTCACCCCATGGGCGGCGCCTTCCAGCGCGGCCGTCTTCGACAGTCCTTCGAGACCGTGTTTGGCGGCCACATACGCGGACTTGAAAGCCGAGGCGCGCAGACCATGGACCGAGGACACATTGACGATCCGGCCCCAGCCCTGCGCGTACATGTGCGGCAGTGCGCCGCGGATGAGGCGGAACGGCGCCTCCAGCATCACGGTCAGCACGGTGTGGAAGACCTCGGGCGGGAACTCCTCGATGGGGCGCACCAGTTGCAGGCCCGCGTTGTTGACCAGGACATCGATGCCGGCGGCCGCGCGTTCGGCGGCGTCGAGGTCGGTGAGGTCGACGACCTGCGGGAGGACGGCTCCCGGGAGGTCGCCGGCCTGCTCCGCCTGCTGGGCCAGCTCGGCCAGACCGGCCGCGTCCCGGTCGACGGCCCGCACCCGCGCGCCGGCGGCCGCCAGGCGCAGCGCGCAGGCGCGGCCGATACCGCCGACGGCACCGGTGACCAGGGCGGTGCGGCCGCCGAGGTCGAGGGCGAGGGGGTGCGGGCGCCGGCCGGGCGGCGGGTTGGACGCGCTCATGTGCCGACCCTAAGCGGAACCCACCCGTCACCACATATGGTCACTACCCATACTTCAGTCGCTGGTCATAGGGTCGAACCATGTAGGTGCGTCGCACATGGACTGCTTGATCCGGAAGCGGCTGAACTCATGGAGCTCGGGCAGCGCGTCCACCGCGAACCAGCCCACCTCCAGCGACTCGTCGTCGTTGACCCGGGCCTCGCCGCCCACGGCCCGGCAGCGGATGGTGATGTCCATGAACTGGCAGCAGTCACCGTTGGGGTAGGTGATCGGATCCACCGCCTGGACGAGGACGACCCGCTCGGCGACGCAGTGCACGGCCGTCTCCTCGAAGACCTCGCGCACGGCACAGGCCGCGGGCTGCTCACCCGGGTCCGGGATCCCCCCGATCACCGACCACGTGCGGGTGTCGGACCGTCGGCCCAGGAGCACCCGGCCCTCGTCGTCGAAGACGATCGCGGTGACCCCGGGGAGCCAGAGCAGCTGCTGACCGGCGGAGTCCCGGAGCGTGCGGATGAAGTCAGGAGTAGCCATGGGCACGACCCTAACCGGCCGCGCCCGCGCTCTCCGGGCCGTTCGAAGGGCGTACAGACGGGTTCAGAGGGCGTACGCCGGTCGTATGGCTAAGCGCCACCGGCCCGGCGGGCGCGCAGACCGGAGCCGATGGCCCAGCCGACACCGCCGGCGGCGACCAGCACCAAGGCGATCTCCGGGAGGATGCCCAGTTCGGTCGCCGGGGTCCTGGACGTGCGCAGCGGCACCTTCTGGACCAGGTAGGCGGGCACGAACATGCCGGTCTTCTGGGTGATCTTCCCGTCCGGCATGATGACCGCGCTGACGCCGCTGGTCACCGGCACGGTGACGGTGCGGCTGTGCTCGACGGCGCGGATCCGGGACATGGCGAGCTGCTGGTAGGTCATCTCGCTGCGGTCGAAGGTCGCGTTGTTGCTCGGTACGGAGATCATCTCCGCGCCGTGGGTGACCGTGTCGCGCACGGCCCAGTCGAAGGCGGCCTCGTAGCAGGTGGCGAGACCCACCTTGGCGCCGTCGATGTCGAACACGCCCGGCTTGCCGCCCCGGCTGAAGTCCTGGCGGACCATGCCGGTCCAGTTCTTGTTGATCGCGCCGACGAGCCCGCGCAGCGGGAGGTACTCACCGAACGGCTGGATCTGCCGCTTGTCGTAGGTCTGCGTCGGCCCCTTGGCCGGGTCCCACAGGATCTGCTCGTTGAGCAGCTTGCCGTCCTTCTCGACGACTCCGCCGACGGAGACGGGCACGCCGACCGCCTTGGCGGCGCCCTCGATGACGGCGGCCGCGTCGGGATTGGTGAAGGGGTCGATGTCGGAGGAGTTCTCCGGCCACAGCACGTAGTCGGGTTTCGGGGTCTTCCCGGCCTTGATGTCGGCGGCGAGCTTCAGCGTCTCGCGCACGTGGTAGTCCAGCACGGCCCGCCGCTGGGCGCTGAACTCCAGCCCGGACCGGGGCACGTTGCCCTGGATGAGCGCGACGGTCCGGGTGCCGTCCTCGGCCTTGTCGCTCACGAGCGGCCGGGCCGCGACCGCGCCCGCCACCGGTACGGCCACGCTCAGCAGCGCGGCGGCCGCCGCCGCCCGCCGTACATCGCGCGACCTGCGCTTCTCGGCGATCAGCCGGCCGGCCTCGTACAGGCCGAATCCGCACAGGACGACGGCGAAGCCGAGCACGGGCGTACCGCCCACCGCGGCGAGCGGCAGGAAGACGCCGTCCGCCTGTCCGAACGCGATCTTGCCCCAGGGAAAGCCCCGGAAGGGCACACGCGCGCGTACCGCCTCGCCCGCGATCCAGAGGGCGGCCGCCCACAGCGGCCAGGCGGGCAGCCTGGACACGGCGGCGACACCGACGCCGACCAGCGCGACGAAGACCGCCTCGATGGCGACGAGGGCCAGCCAGGGACCGGGACCGACCTCCACACCGGTCCACACCAGCAGCGGCAGCAGGAAGCCGAGCCCGAAGAGGTAGCCGAGGCCGAGGGCTGCCTTCCAGCCGCGGCCGCGCAGCACCCAGGCGAGACCGGCGAAGGCGGGCAGCGCCAGCCACCACAGGGGGCGCGGCGGAAAACTGACGTAGAGCAGCACTCCGCAGAGCGCGGAGGCGACGGCCGGGACCAGGCGCAGCAGCCGCCCGCCGCGCGCGCCGGAGGCGGAGTGCGGCTGGAGCTGGTCCGGCTGGTCCACGGAAGTTGCGGTGACGGTCACCCGGGTGAGTGTACGGCGGCTTCCTCGGCCCCGGACAGCACGGTCCGAGGACCGGCGCCGGCTTCGCGGACCGCGGTTGTCGCTGGTCGCCGCCTTGCCCGGCACGCGTCCCGGCGCGCCCGGCGCGGCATCCGCGGCACACGCCCCCGCCCCGCCGTCGCCCGCGCGCAAGCCGTGCTCCGCCCCTTCCCGGCGCGACGTTCCGCCGCATCTCATCCCCAAACCGGTCATCAGCGGCTACGGTGAGCCCAGCCTCGGCAGTGCGTCCGGCTCCGGCGCCGTGCGTAGCCGTGGCCTGGGGACGGGGACGAGGGGCGGCGGGTGGGGTCGACGGGGACACGGTCCGCGACCGGTGTGGAACCGGACGCGGTCAGCGCCAGGCGAAACGTTTCTGACGGGGCGGGCATGATCCTGCTGGGGGCCTGCGCGGGCTGGTCGCTGATCACCGCGGCGGTCCACGACGGCCGGCCCGAAGGCGTGCTGCTCACGGTGCTCGCCGTGACCGCCGGTCATGCCGTCGGCCGGGTCTCCGGGGCGCTGCTGCCGGTGGCCGCGCCGTGCGCCGGCGCGGCGGCCGGACTCGCGCTGGCCGTGGCCCTGCCCGGTCTGTCCGCCGGTCCCCGGTACGCCGCCCCGCTCGGCCACGCCGGTGCGACGACCGCCCTGCTGGCGCTGGCCACGGGAGCCGCGTGCTGTGCCGCCTGGGCGACGCCCGTACCGCGGCTGCGGCTGGTGCTGCGGGTGCTGGCCGCCGCGGTCGTGCTGACCGGGGCCGTGCTGGGGTCGGCCGTCGGCTGTCTGGCGAGCGCGACCGTCCTGTTGTGCTCGCTCGCCGCGGGGACAGTGGCCCGCCGCGGTGTGTGCCTGCTGGGTCTGGCCCTGGCGACGGCCGTGGTGGCGGGCACGGCCTGGGCCCTCGCCGCGGATGTGCTGCCGGGCGGCCTCACCCAGGTGCTCGAAGGCCGGCTGACCGCGGACCGGGTGGCGCTGTGGCGGGACGCCCTGCGGCTGGCGGGCCGGAACGCGGGGCTCGGGGTCGGTCCTGGACAGTTCGGCGAGCCGGACGGTTCGGTGCCGCAGCCGCTGTCCGCCGACGGCAGGCCGCACTCGGCCGTGCTGCAGGTGGCGGCGGAGCAGGGCCTGGTCGGGGCGTTCCTGTGCCTCGCCGCGTTCTGCTGGGTGCTGCACGCGCTGTGGCGCAGTCCCCGCGCCACCCCTGTCGCCCTGACCGCCGGCGCCGCCCTCATCGCGCTGGCCGCGCTCGCCACCGTGAGCAACGCGCTCAGCTTCACCACGGTGACCGTGGGCGCGGGCCTGCTGACCGGCTGGGCGACGGCGCGGCCCTGGGCGCCGGACGGCGGGGAACCCCGGCCCTGAGCGTGTGCTCATGCCCTCATGCCCCGCGCAGGCGGACGGCGCGCGGTCTCAGCGCGCCGTACCCGGTGTGTTCGTGCGCAGCCGGGCCCGGATGACCCGCACCGCCGACTCCGCGTTGTCCACGGTGATCGTGAAGGTGTGGCCGTCCCACAGGCGCAGCACGATGCCCTCGCCGCGGCGTACGACGACGGCGGTGCCCTTCTCGGGGCGCCATCGGTAGCCCCAGCCGCCCCAGTGACGCGGTGTGACGAGGGCGGTGAAGTCGGCGCCCGCCACGTGGGAGAGCGGGATACGGCGGCGCGGCAGCCCGATGTGGCCGCAGCGCACCTCAAGTGACTCCTTGTCGAGCCTGAGGTCGACGTGGACGAAGGCGAGCGTGCCGAAGAGGACCAGCAGACCGGCGGCGATGCAGCCCACGACCGACATCACCAGCGGGGCGATACCGGAGGTCCAGGCCGAGTCCACGGCCAGCTCGATCCCGAGCGCCATGCAGGCCGCGCCGACCAGCGCCAGCAGCCACTGGATCCGGTTCGTGGCCCGCCCGGTCCAGACCTCGGGGTGGGGGCCGTCGTCGGTGTGGGGGTGGTCCCTCATGTTTATGAGGTTACTCAGGTTTCGCTGCGCGGGTAGGGCGTGGCGGAGGGTGACCGCCCGGTGTGGGCCGCCCCGTGCCGGAGCGTGCTCCGGTGGCGCCGCACCGTCAGCGGACGGGGCTGACGGCCTGGAGGAATCGGCCTTCGTCGTAGGTCAGCGCCGTGTCCGGGAGCGTGGCCTCGCGACCGCTGAGCAGCACCGTGAGGGTGCTGCGGTCGGCGACGGCGTCCGGGGCCTGCTCCGCGCCGATCCGGCGCAGGGCCTGGGCGGCCACCGCCCCCGCGGTGCCGTGCAGGACGAGCGGCGGGCGGTCCGGCCGCTGGACGGCCGCTCGGATGCGCCCGGCGACCAGTTCGTAGTTGGTGCAGCCGAGGACGACGGTGGTGACGTCCTCGGGGGTGCGGGCGGCGGCCGAGGCGACCGCGGCCTCGATGGCGGCCTCGTCGGCGTGGTGCACCGCGTCCGCGAGGCCGGGGCACGCCACCTCGGTGACGGCGACTCCGGCGGCGAAGTCCTCGATCAGACCGCGCTGGTAGGCGCTTCCGGTGGTGGCGGGGGTCGCCCAGATCGCGACGTGTCCGCCGCCCGCGGCGGCGGGCTTGATCGCGGGGACGGTCCCGATGATCGGCAGGGTCGGTTCGAAGCGGGCCCGCATCTGGGGCAGCGAGTGCACGGACGCGGTGTTGCAGGCGACGATCAGGACATCGGGCTCGTGGGCGGCGGCGGCCTCGGCGACGGCGACGGCCCGCTCCGTGATGTCCTGCGGGGTACGCGGTCCCCAGGGCATCCCGTCCGGGTCCCACGAGAGCACCAGATCCGCGTCGGGCCGCAGCCGCCGTATCGCCGCGGCGGCGGGGAGCAGGCCGATTCCGGAGTCCATGAGCGCGATCTTCACCCGGCCACGATAGACGATCGGGCTTCGCGGCCCCGCCCCGTGGGGCAGACTGCGGGCGTGAGCGCCCTGCTGTGGATCACCGTCGTGTCGCTGGCCGCCTGGTGCTGGCTGCTGCTGTGCCAGGGCTTCTTCTGGCGCACGGACGTACGGCTTCCGCCGCGCCGGGAACCGGACGCCTGGCCGTCGGTCTGTGTGGTGGTACCGGCCCGGGACGAGGCCTGCGTGCTGCCCGCGAGCCTGCCGTCGCTGCTGGCGCAGGACTATCCGGGGCGGGCCGAGGTCTTCCTGGTCGACGACGGGAGCACCGACGGCACCGGGGAGCTGGCCCGCGAGCTGGCCCGGCGGCACGGGGGGCTGCCGCTGACCGTGGGCTCGCCGGGCGAGCCGCCGCCGGGCTGGACGGGCAAGCTGTGGGCGGTACGGCACGGGATCGGCCTGGCACGCGCGCGTGAGCCCGAGTACCTGCTGCTGACGGACGCGGACATCGCGCACGCGCCGGACAGTCTGCGCGCGCTGGTCGCGGCGGCCCGCACCGGGGGCTACGACGTCGTGTCGCAGATGGCGCGGCTGCGGGTGGAGAGCGTGTGGGAGCGCATGGTGGTCCCGGCGTTCGTGTACTTCTTCGCGCAGCTGTATCCCTTCCGGTGGATCGGCCGGAAGGGATCGCGTACGGCCGCGGCGGCGGGCGGTTGTGTCCTGCTGCGCACAGGGACGGCGGAGAAGGCGCGCGTCCCGGACACCATCCGACACGCCGTCATCGACGACGTGGCGCTCGCACGCGCGGTGAAGGGCACGGGCGGGCACGTCTGGCTGGGACTGGCCGACCGGGTGGACAGCGTGCGCCCCTATCCGCGGCTGCGCGACCTGTGGCGGATGGTCTCGCGCAGCGCCTATGCCCAGCTGCGGCACAACCCGCTGCTGCTCCTCGGTACGGTCGCCGGGCTCGCGCTGGTGTACCTGGTGCCGCCCGCCGCGGTGGCCGTGGGGGCCCTGGGCGGCGGTGCGGCGATCGCGCTCGTCGGCGCGGCGGCGTGGACGGTGATGGCCGGGACGTACATGCCGATGCTGCGCTACTACGCCCAGCCGCCCTGGCTCGCTCCGCTGCTGCCGTTCACCGCGCTGCTGTATCTGCTGATGACGGTCGACTCGGCCGTGCAGCACTACCGGGGGCGCGGGGCGGCCTGGAAGGGCCGCACGTACGCGCGTCCCGGCGCCGTGCCGGACGAGGGCTGAGCCCCGTCATTTGCGGCCGGGTGACCAGTTCATGCCCCATCCGTAGGCGCGGTCTATGGTCCGCTGCGGGCTCACCCCGCGATCCGGCACCAGATAGCGGGCCTCGCGCTGTACGACGAGGTCGCCGCCCGTGTTGGTGATGAGGGCGAGCGCGCACACCGTGGAGGGGACGGTGCACTCGTCGAGCGAGAAGTCGATCGGCGCCCCGTGCTGCGGCTGGAGGGTGACGGTGGCGTGCAGGTCGGCGAAGGAGCTGGCGCCTTCGTAGATGGTGACGAAGACGAGGATGCGCCGGAAGTCCTGCCGGTGGTCGAGGTTGACGGTGAGGTTCTCGCCGCTCTCCACGGCACCGGTGCGGTCGTCGCCGTCGAGGTGGATGTACGGCGGCCGGTTGAGCGACCCGAAGGCGTTGCCGAGCGCCTGGACGACCCCTTTGCGGCCGTCGGCGAGTTCGTACAGGGCGCACAGGTCGAGGTCGATGTCTCCCCCTCCGCTCCCGCCGCCCCACCGGCTCCAGCCGGAAGCCTGTTTACGCGTCTGCCAGTTGAGGTTCACGCGCATGGCACCCGAGGTTCCGCCCTGCTTGGCCAGCGAGACCGACGGCGCCGCCTTCGTGAGGGTGACCTTGGACAGCCGGACCGGCTGGGGCGCCGGGGCCGGCGCGGCGGCGGGCGGGGCCAGGGGCGCGGGAGGGCTCATCGGCGCAGGTGGGGCCGTCGGCGCGGGAGGAGCCATGGGCGCGGGAGACATGGTCACCGGCGGCGGGGGCGGCGCGACCGGGGGTGCCGGCGGGGGCGGCGCGACCGGGTGGGGAGCCGGGGGCGGCGTGACCGGATGCGGCGCACCGGCCGCCGTGGCGGGCGCCGCGGCGGGGGCCGCGGTGGGCGACGCCGGGTTCTGGGGTTCGTCCACGGCGATACCGAAGTCCGTTGCCAGGCCTTCGAGTCCGCTGCTGTAGCCCTGGCCGACGGCACGGAATTTCCAGGCGCCCTGGCGGCGGTAGAACTCGCCGAGCACGAAGGCCGTCTCCACGGTCGCGCCGGGGCTGTCGAAGCGGGCGACCGGCCGGCCGCTCGCGGCGTCGGTCACCTCGACGTAGAGGCCGGGGACCTGCCCGAAGGTCCCGCCGTCGGCGGAGGCGGCGAGGACGATCCGCTCGATCGCGCCCTCCACGCGCGCGAGGTCGACGGACAGGATGTCCGTCACGCCCGCGCCGGCCGTCCTCTTGCCCTCGTGGCGCACCGCGCCGGAGGCATGGGCGGGCTGGTTGTAGAAGACGAAGTCGCCGTCGGAGCGGACCTTTCCGGCGGCGAGCAGCAGCGCGGAGGCGTCCGCGTCCGGCACCCCGGGTCCGGAGCGCCAGCCCAGCTCGACTCGCAGCGCCGTGGTCGGTACCGGCGTGTTCGAACCTTTCGGCATGGACATGTGCGCCCCCATCCGTCTCGTCTCACGGGTCTCCCGGTCGTCCCGGTCACCCCTACCCACACAACCTATTCCCGGGCACAGTGAACGCCCGCGACCGGCACGGAAAGATCGTCGGCCAACTGCCGGTAACCCCGCAGGAGCTCGCCTTTTACACGATCAAAACGTCGATCGACGTCCTATTTTGCCAAGTTCGCTAGGATTGGGGATCCCCGGTCACTGCGGACACGGAAAACAACCCTCTTATCGGTCTCCCCAACGAGCACATCGTGGGCTTAACTTATGTGCCATGACCTCCCCCCGCTCCACTTATGGTGGCGGCTACTACTCCGCCTCCTTCCCGGACACCCCGATCTACGACTCGCTCGTGGCCGAGCGTGGCACGCCGCAGATCGCCCCGATCCGGGTCCCCGCCGCCTACGACACGGGCAGCAACCTGCCCGCTCTGCCGTCGGCACTGCCCGCCCTCCCGGCGGCTCCCTCCCCGCAGGCCCCCGCCTACGGCTACCCGCACACGCAGCAGCCCGCGCCGCTGCAGCAGGCCCCTACCGCGTACATCCCGCAGCAGGCGAGCGCGCCGCGCGGCTATCCCGGCCCGCAGGCGCCGCAGCCGCAGCGCCCGATGGGGATGGGCACGGGCTACGAGGCGATGCGCCCGGCCGCGCCGCGGCCCGCCCCGGCTCCCTACCAGGACCCGTACAACAACCAGCAGTACCGGGGCTACTGACCGGCACCCCACCACTGTCGGTGCCTGCTGGCACGATGGCGGCATGGGAAATGCCGAAGTGCGGTCGATTCACGTCCATCCGGTCAAGGCGTTGCGGGGACACGCGCCGCGGGAGGCCGTGGTGGAGCCCTGGGGCCTGGCCGGAGACCGGCGCTGGACACTGATCGACGACGGGGGAAAGGTCGTCACCCAGCGTGAACTGCCGCGCCTCGCGCTGGCCGCCGCCGAGCTTCTGCCCGGCGGCGGCGTTCGTCTGTCCGCGCCCGGCCACTCGCCGCTGACGGTGCCCGAGCCCGAGCCCGCCGGGACCGTGCCGGTGAACATCTTCGGCACGAAGGTCGAGGCGGTCCCCGCGGAGCCGGCCGCGCACGCCTGGTGCAGCGCCTATCTGGGGGCCGACGTCCGCCTGGTGCACATGGACGACCCGGCCGTCCGCCGCCCGGTCGACCCGGAGTACGCCCTGCCCGGCGAGACCGTCAGCTTCGCCGACGGCTACCCCCTGCTGATCGCCACGACGGCCTCCCTCGACGCCCTGAACTCCCTGATCTCGGAGGGCTCCCACGCTCACGAGGGCCCGCTGCCGATGAACCGCTTCCGGCCCAACGTCGTCGTCGCCGGTACCGAGGCCTGGGCCGAGGACCGCTGGTCACGGATCTCCGTCGGCGAGGTCGTCTTCCGTGTCGCGAAGGCGAGCGGGCGCTGTGTCGTCACCACCGTCGACCAGGACACCGCCGCCCGCGGCCGCGAGCCCCTGCGCACCCTGGCGCGGCACCGCAAGGTCGGCACACGGCTGATCTTCGGCCAGAACCTCGTCCCCCTGACCCCCGGCACCATCAGGGTCGGGGACCCGGTCCGGGTGCTCGGCTAGGGCCGGGCCTCCGGGCATTTCCCGATCCGCTTCCGATCCGCTTCTGATCCGCCCGTCGGCGGCTGGACCGCGGCTCGGTGGGGAACCGAGGACGGGTCCCGATCGTTGGAGGACATGAGAGATTCATGAGAAGCCACGTTCGTGACCGTCTGCGGCGGACATGATGTCGCTCTCTCTTGCTCCGGGCCATGGACGCGCGCGTCGGCCCGAGGGCCGGGACGGAGCGGAAGGGGGTGGGGAGATGCGGGCTGTCAGCGGCCTGTGGCGGTGGCGGGAGAATCCACTGCGCCGCGCGACCGATCTGGCCGAGGCGTGGCTGGCGCTCGTGGCGCTGACGCTGATCGCCGTGGCCGCGCCCGTCACCGGCTTCCTGGTCGGCGCCGCCGCCCAGGACTCGCTGCAGCGATCGGTGCGCGCGCAGCACCACACGCGCCACCTGGTCACGGCCACGGTGCTGCGCGACCTGGGCGATGCCCCGCTGGAGACCGACCCCGACACCACGACGGCACGCGAGGCCCATAGCCGTGTCCTCGCGGACTGGACGGCGCCGGACGGCACCCAGCGGCACGGCCCGGCCCTCGCCGACCTCAAGTCACCGCATGCCGGGGACCACTTCGGACTCTGGACGGACCCGCACGGCCGAATAGCGGCCCGTCCGCTGGACTCCCCCACCGCGACGACACACGCCGTGCTGGCCGGGATCGGCGCGGCCCTGCTCGTCACGGGCCTGGTCGAGTGCGGCCGGCGGCTGACCGTGTGGCGCATGGTCCGCAGGCGGTACGCACGCTGGGACCAGGCCTGGGACCGGGCGGGACCGGACTGGGGCAAGGCGGGCACCGGCAGTTGACCGCCTTGCTGCTCTGGTCAACCCACCGTGCACGCACACGCTACGGTGGACCGGCCCCTACGGGGGCGAGCCATCAGTACGACGAGGTGGGGGCACGGCAACGCCATGGCACAGGGCACGGTCCAGGTGACGCACACCGGTACGTCGCGATGGCGGCGCCGCACAGGTGAGTACGTATCGCTCGCCGCCGCCCTGGAGGCCGCCGCCGACGGCGACGTCCTCACCATCGCCCCGGGCACCTACCGGGAGAACCTCGTGGTCCAGCGGGCGGTGACGCTCCGTGGCCCCGAGGGCTCCCCCGGCTCGGTGCGGATCGCGCCCGTGGACGGAGTGCCGCTCACCGTGCGCGCCTCGGCCGTGGTGCACGACGTGCATGTGGAGGGCCAGGACGCGGCGGCGCCCGCACTGCTGGTCGAGGAGGGCACGCCCGAGCTGATGGACGTGCGGATCGTCACCCGGTCCGCGGCGGGCATCGAGGTGCGCGGCGGCGCCCGTCCGACCGTGCGCCGCTGCACCGTCGACAACCCGGCCGGCATCGGCATCGCCGTACTCGACGGCGCGAGCGGGGTGTTCGAGGAGTGCGAGGTCGTCGCGGCCGGACAGGCGGGCGTGGCCGTCCGCGGCGGTGGCCATCCGCGGCTGGACCGCTGCCGGGTGCATCATGCCTCCGGCACCGGGCTGACCGCGACCGGCGAGAACTCCTCGCTGGAGGCCGTGGGTTGTGAGATCTACGAGGTCCGCGGCTCCGGCGTGCAGGTCACCCAGCGGGCGACGGCGCATCTCACCGACTGCGATGTGCACCGCACCACCGCCGACGGTGTCACCCTGGACACGGACGCGGTGCTCACCCTCGCCGACTGCCGTATCCACGACATCCCCGAGAACGCGGTCGATCTGCGCTCCCGCTCCGTGCTCACACTGACCCGGACGACGGTCCGTCAGTTCGGGCGCAACGGCCTGTCGGTGTGGGACCCGGGCACCCGCGTGGACGCCCACCAGTGCGAGATCTTCGACAGCACCGGCGACTATCCGGCGGTGTGGGTCAGCGACGGCGCCACCGCCGTCCTCGACTCCTGCCGGGTGCACGACGTGCCGGACGCCCTGTTCGTGCTGGACCGCGGCTCGCGCGCGGACGTCGTGGACAGCGATCTGTCGCAGGTGCGCAACACGGCGGTGTCGGTGAGCGACGGGGCGACGGCGCAGCTCGACGACTGCCGGATCCGGGAGGCGGCGACCGGAGCGTGGTTCCGCGACCACGGCAGCGGCGGCACGCTGAACAACTGCACCCTGGACGGCACCCAGACCGGCGTCATCGTCACCAAGGGCGCCGACCCGGCCATCGAGCGCTGCACGGTCGACTCCCCCGCCGAGGCCGGCTTCTACGTCTCCGCGGGCGGCCGCGGCAGCTTTCTGAACTGCCGGGTCAGCGGCAGCGCCGGATACGGCTTCCATGTGATCGACGGCTGCCGGGCGACGCTGCGCAGGTGCCGTACGGAACGCTGCGCGCGCGGCGGTTACGAGTTCGCCGACGCGGGCCCCGACGCCGCGTCCGGCACGGGCCCGGTCGTGGAGGACTGCACCAGCGACGAGAGCGCCGGGCTGCGCCCGCCCACGCTGCACGAGACCGCCGTACAGACGAGGGCGCACTCCTCCCCCGGTCTGCTCGGCTCCATCCCCGGGCAGCGCAGCACCGAGCAGGAGCCGCTGATCACCGCCGCCGAGCCCGAGAAGCCGGTGCGGACCTCGAAGGACGTGCTCGGGGAACTCGACGCGCTGGTGGGTCTGGAGAGCGTCAAACGGGAGGTGCGGGCGCTGACCGACATGATCGAGGTGGGCCGGCGCCGGCAGCGGGCCGGCCTGAAGGCGGCCTCGGTCAAGCGGCATCTGGTCTTCACCGGCTCCCCGGGCACCGGCAAGACCACGGTCGCCCGGCTCTACGGCGAGATCCTCGCCTCGCTCGGCGTGCTGGAGAAGGGGCACCTGGTGGAGGTGTCCCGGGTCGATCTGGTCGGCGAGCACATCGGCTCCACGGCGATCCGCACCCAGGAGGCGTTCGAGAAGGCGCGCGGCGGGGTGCTGTTCATCGACGAGGCGTACGCGCTCTCCCCGGAGGACGCCGGACGCGACTTCGGCAAGGAGGCCATCGACACGCTGGTGAAGCTGATGGAGGATCACCGGGACGCGGTGGTGGTGATCGTCGCGGGCTACACGGCGGAGATGGAGCGCTTCCTGTCGGTCAACCCCGGTGTCGCCTCCCGTTTCTCCCGCACGATCACCTTCGGCGACTACGGCCCCGACGAACTGCTGCGGATCGTGGAGCAACAGTCCGACGAGCACGAGTACCGGCTGGCGCCGGGTGCGTCCGAGGCGCTGCTGACGTACTTCACGGCGATCCCGAAGGGCCCGGCGTTCGGCAACGGCCGTACCGCCCGGCAGACGTTCGAAGCGATGGTGGAGCGGCATGCGAGCCGCGTCGCACAGCTCGCGGACCCCAGCACCGACGACCTGACCCTGCTCTTCGCACAGGATCTGCCCCAGCTGCCCTGAGCGCCGGGCTCCGGCCGCTGCCCGGGCAGCCGCGGGCGGAGTCGGCTCAGCAGCCGGGCGCGTTCCCGGGCGAAGGCGGGGTCCGCCTGGTAGTCCCCGTGGCCGAGGATCGGCGCGGGGAGGGGATGCGTGGGCGTGCGGCCGTAGGCGAGCGGGTCCGGCAAGGGGGCGTGATCGACCTCGGGGGTGGTGTCGTCGGGGACGCGGACGGGACCGCCGATGGGGTCGGTGCGCCGGTAGAGGTTGCCCCAGCAGATGACGTCGTGGTGCAGGGCGGCGAGCGCGGGCCGTCCGAAGTGGGCCGGGAACCAGCGGCCGTACAGCCGCTCCAGCGGGGAGCCGTAGGTGAGCAGTGCGATCCGGCCGCGCACGGACGGGGGCAGCTGCCAGGCGGCGGCCGCGGCGAGGACGCTGCCCTGGGAGTGGCCGGAGAGGACCAGGCGGCCCCTGGTGCGCCGGGTCCAGGTGGCCATGCGCCAGGTCAGGTCCGGCACGGCGCGCTCGGCATAGCACGGCGGGGCGAAGGGGTGCGCGGCACGCGGCCAGAAGGTGCCGACGTCCCAGAGGATGCCGATCGTGCGGCGCGCCGAGGCGTCCTTGTAGGCGCGCCGGCCCCAGGTCACGAAGAGTATGAAGCCGAGGCCGACCAGCCACGAACCCAGTGCCTGCGAGGTCTCGGCGACGGCCTGTACCGCGTCGTTGCCGCGGCGGGCGGCCGCGGCGGGAGTCCGCCCCGTGGCGAGCGCACCGGCCAGCGCCCCGGCGCCGAGCACCAGGGTGGTGGCGGCGAGCACGGCGACGACGAGCGGGACCCGGTCGGTGAGGGTGGCCATCGCGCGGATCTGGGCGATGGTGTGGGTACGGCCCGGGTCCTCGGGTTCGCCGGGATGTTCGTGGCGGACCCGCTCGCGTTCGGCGCGGGCCAGCCGGGCGGTGCGCACCCCAGCCCGACGGCGAGCGGCAGCAGGGCCGCGAGGACCGGCGGAATGGCGGACGCCTGCCAGGTCAGCAGGACGGGCGGCCCCGGCAGCAGGGCGCGGGTGCCGTCCAGCCAGTCGGCGACGCGCTGCGCGACCCCGCCGGACATCACGCCGCCCAGCGCACAGGCCAGCAGCGCGACGGCCGGTCCGCTGAGGCCGCGCATCCCGGCGCGTGGATCGGGGCTGCGCCGGTGCCGGTCCCGGGCCACCACGGCGAGCGCGACGACGAGCAGCCCCTGGGCCGGCATGAGGGCGCCGAAGGCCGGATCGCCCGGCAGCCGGCCGGTGGACCGCCAACCGGGCCGGGCCCAGCCGGCGTAGACCAGGGTGAGCAGCAGCAGGGTGAGCGCGCCGAGCGGCAGGCCGCGTACGAGATGCCGGTCGAGTTCCTGGTCGAGGCGGTCCTCGCTGCGGCCCCGGCGGCAGACGGCGCCCACCGCGGCCGCCGCCCAGGCCGGCAGGGCCGCGGTGAGCAGCCGGCTCAGGATGTCCAGGGCGGCGGGCCCGCCGGGCCGGTGGTCGAAGCGGGCCGCCGGGGCGGCCACGGCAGCGGCGACCGTCAGCAGGGCCACGGCGGTGTGTGCCGCGCGCAGCCGGGCCACGAGCCGGCGGCCGTACCAGAAGCCGGGCATGGCCGGTGCGCTGCCGTCGGTGTCCGGTTCGGGGTCGTGGGACATCGGCCGGTGGGACTCGTAGGCGCTCCATGTGCGGTGGGAGAGATACCAGAGCAGTCAGGTCAGGGCCGCCGGCACCAGGGCGGCGAGGGCGAGCCGGCGGCCGGGCGGGCTCCACCAGCTGTCGTGCCCGCCGGGGGCAGTGGACGCCTGGGGCGCGAGGAAGGTCAGCCAGGAATGGCGGCGGGTGCAGTCGTGGACGCCGGCGCACTGCCGGGCCACGAGGTCCAGGGCCACCTCTCAGGCGGCGGCCACCAGCAGCGCGGTCAGGGTGAGCGCGGCCAGCCGTACCAGCAGGCCGTACAGCCGGACGGGGCGGGGCGGGGCGCGGCGGGGGCGCATCCAGTGCGCGAGGTTGATCATCATGAAGGGCAGCAGCACCAGCCAGAGGGCGCGGCTGCTGTCGCCGGAGGTCAGGTGGGACCAGACGTACGCCTCCTGGACGGGTTCGCCGCCGGGGCCTTCCTCGGCCTGGGCGTCCTGGGCGCGCCGGTAGACGGCGGCCGTGTCGTCACCGGTGATCCGGACGGTACGCGGGTCGCCGAGCATCTGCTCGGGTGTGGCCCCGCCCACCCCGTGCACCAGCAGCTCCAGTTCGGCACCCGGGGCAGCAGCGTCGTCGGTCCGCTGCCCGGCCGGGCGTTCCTGTGCGCGGTCCACCGTTGTCGCACCCCCGTGACGCGCCGAAGGCATGCGTCGCTGCGGGCTTCAGGTTGTCCGCCCCGATGGGGATGTACACCCCTCGTCGTGATATATCCCCCATCCGTGTGACGATGGCCGGGACGGCAGGAGCGGACCGTGACATGCGCGCATCGTGACAGGTGGTGGCGCAACCCGTACCGACCCGTGAAAGGATGGGGCGCCCGCGCATCTCCGGACGGACGGTTCCTCCTGGTCGGCGGCGGTGCGCCGGGTGTGTCGGACGGATGACGGCGAAAGGACCGGAGCGTACGTGAGCGAGAATCAGAACCTCCTCGCGGAGCAGCGTCGCGCCCTGATCCTGGACGAGGTCCGGCGCCGGGGCGGTGTGCGTGTCAACGAACTGACCCGCAAGCTCGGCGTGTCGGACATGACGGTGCGTCGCGACCTGGACTCCCTCGCCCGGCAGGGCGTGCTGGAGAAGGTGCACGGCGGCGCGGTGCCCGTGGTCGAGGCCAGCACCCATGAGCCGGGCTTCGAGGCCAAGTCGGGTCTGGAGCTGACGGCCAAGGAGGACATCGCACGGGCCGCCGCCCGCCTGGTCACCCCGGGCACGGCGATCGCCCTGTCCGGCGGTACGACGACGTACGCGCTCGCGCAGCATCTGCTGGAGGTGCCGGATCTGACCGTGGTGACGAACTCGGTGCGGGTGGCGGACGTCTTCCACGCGGCGCAGCGCACTTCGGGCCAGCGGCAGGGGGCGGCGACGGTGGTGCTGACCGGCGGGGTGCGCACCCCTTCGGACTCGCTGGTGGGACCGGTGGCCGACCAGGCGATCGCCGCCCTCCACTTCGATCTGCTGTTCCTCGGGGTGCACGGCATATCGGTCGAGGCCGGTCTGTCCACGCCGAACCTCGCGGAGGCGGAGACGAACCGGCGGCTGGTGCACTCCGCGCGCCGGGTCGTGGTGGTCGCCGACCACACCAAGTGGGGCACGGTGGGCCTGAGTTCGTTCGCCACGCTGGAGCAGGTGGACACGCTGGTGACCGACGCGGGCCTGCCGACCGACGCGCGCGCGGAGATCGCGGAGCACCTGCGGGTGGTTGTGGCGGGCGAGCCCACGGAAGACGACACAGACATCTGAGAATCCGTCAGCTATGGTGGCCCCCGCCCGGTCGACCGCCCTGCGGGAGTGGCACAAGGGGGTTCACAGTCCATGGCTCGTCGTCTGCGCCCGGTGGACATCGACTTCGTCGGGGTCGCACCCGTCCGTCTGGTCTTCGCGCGGGAGATGTCCGCGCCGCCCGAGCAGGTCTTCCACGCCCTGGCCGAGGACGTGCCCGGCCTGTCGCGGTGGTTCGCGGCGGTGGCGTCCGCCCGCGTCACCGACGGCGGCGCGGGGCGAGAGATCCGGCTCCGGGGCGGGATCCGGTTCGCGGAGACGATCCTCGTGGCGAAGGCGCCCGAGGTGTACGCCTACCGGGTCGACACCACGAACGCGCCGGGCGTCCGCGCCCTGGCCGAGGAGTGGCGGCTGACTCCCCGGGGCACCGGCACACTCGTGCGCTGGACCTTCGCCGCCGATGGGACGGCGCCGCTCCGGTTCGTCCTCACGGTGGCCCGGGCGGGCCTGGGCCACGCCTTCCGCAGGGCGGTGACGTCCTTGGACCGGCGCCTGACGGGACGCTGATCAGCCGGTGCTGCGGGCGTGGTGCGCCTCGGTCACGACCGCGGTCATCAGTTCCGCGTCCAGTGCGGAGACATCGGCCAGACGCGAGGCGGCGGACAGCGAGTTGAGGAGCGTCTTGGTGACCCGCAGCGCCGCCTGGGGGCGGCGGACGATGGGCCTGGCCCACTCGTCGACGGCCGCGTCCAGCTCGTGAGCGGGGACGACCCGCTGCAGGATCGACAGGGACCGGGCCTCCGCCGCGGTGACGGCCCGGCCGGTGAGGACGATGTCGCGGACGTGGGCGGCGCCGACCTCGCTGATGAGGCGGGGCAGCAGGCCGCCCCAAGCGGTGGGCAGCCCGAGCGCGAGTTCGGGCAGGCGGAAGGTGGCCTCCTCGGAGCCGACCCGCAGATCGCAGGCGAGGGCCAGGGCGAAGCCCGCCCCGACGGCCTTTCCGTGGACGCGGGCGATGGTGACGGCCGGGTTCGTGGTCAGGGCGTCGCAGACGCGTCGCGCCTTGATCCCCGTCCTGCGGATGTCACTGCCCAGGGGGTCATGGGCGAGCTGCCGGGTGAACTCGCCGCGGTCCCCGCCGAGACAGAAGTCGTCGCCGCTGCCGGCGAGTACGACCACCCGGACCGCCGGGTCCTGGTCCTGGAGCACCGCGAGGAGGTCGTCCAGCAGGGCGTCGGTGACCGTGTTGCCCGCTTCGGGGGTGTGCAGCTCGATGGTGAGGACGGGGCCTTCCCGGTGGGTCCGCAGTGTCCGCGGTACGGCGCCGGTGGGGAGAGTCGTCACGGGCAGGGCAGTCATCTCGTCACTCTCAGGGAGGTGATGCGCCGGAAGACCATCCGGTTCGCATACGTCGGGCCTGCGACGGGGCGCAGGGTGGGGAATCGATCCAGCAGCTGGGTGAGCAGCAGCCGGGCCTCCATACGGGCCAGGGCCGTGCCGAGGCAGTAGTGGGCGCCGCCGCCGAAGGTGAGGTGGCCGCCCTTGCGGCGGATGTCGAAGACGTGGGGGTTCGGGTTGCGGCGCGGGTCGTGGTTGGCGGCGCCGTAGAGGACGTGGACGGTGGTGTCCTTGGCGATGGGGACGCCCGCGAGCACGGTGTCCTCCGCCGCGAAGCGGGAGTTGAGGTGGATCGGCGGGTCGTAGCGCAGCACCTCGTCGATCGCGTCGTCGACATGCTCGGGGTGCCGGCGCAGCCAGTCGGCCCGGGCGGGGTCCTGGGTCACGAACCACACGGCGTTGGTCAGCAGGGTCGCCGTGGTCTCCAGGGACGCGATGGTGATGAACATCGTCAGGTCGTACAGCATCTGGTCGGCCGCCGCCCGGTCGTCGGGGTACTGGGCGTCCCAGTAGCGGATCCAGCCGGTGAGGACGTCGTCGCCGGGGTGGGCGCGGCGGTGGGCGACGAGACCGGTGAAGAAGTCCCGCATCTCCAGGGTGGCCTGGGCCGAGATCCCCAGTTCGCTCCTGGTGGGCGACAGTTCCTGCGCGTGGACCTGACGGTGGGTGAAGTCCAGGATGTGGGGGTAGTGCTCGGCCGGGATGCCGAGCCAGTGGCCGACGGTCTGGATGGGCAGCCGGTCGCCGACCGTGGTGGCGAAGTCGGCTTCGCCGTGGGCGCGCAGCAGCAGGCCGAGCCGGTCCAGCAACCCGGTGACATGGGAGGTGATCTGGGGCTGCATGACGTCGAGGGTGCCCCGGTCGAAGAGGTTGCCCAGGGCCCGCCGCTGGAAGGTGTGCGTGGGCGGGTTGAGACGGGAGAGCGTCCGCGTCATCTCCCGGGTCGCCGGGTCCTGCCAGCGTGTCATGCCGGAACGGCGTTCCTGCCAGGCGAAGTCCGGCACGAGCCAGTCCCTGCCGCGCAGGATCTGGTCGCAGGCCTCGAATCCGGTCACGAAGTACCCGCCCCAGGGAGCGGGCACCACCTCACCGAGTGCGCGCAGTTCGTCCCAGACGGAAAAGGGGTCGGCCTGTCCCTCGTCCGAACGGAGGCGACGAAGGAGGGGCATGACGGCTCGGCGGTCGATGGTGGTACCGCGTATGACGCCAACGGCGGTCACGCGAAGCTCCTCTGCGGCTGGGCGTTACCGATACCGCCGGAACCTACCCTTCCCCTCTCCCTTGTCATGCGCCTCTCAGTGTTGCTCCCGTCACATGCTGCACATCAAACCCGGAAAATATCCAGGAAGGTGCTCCAGAAGCCCTTCTTTCTGGCCGGTTCCTGACGTACGCCGGCGACCGGTGCCGTGGGCAGCGGCTGCTCCGCCGCGGCGGGCACGGTCCGGTTGTGCAGGGCGGAGGCCATGCGGGTGGCCGGCGTCGGGGTGAACGCCACGGGCAGCGTGACCAGCGCACGGTGGAACGGGCCGGGCCGCCACTGGAGGTCCTTCTCGTGGACGGCCAGGGTCAGGTCGGGCAGGGCGTTGAGGATCTTCTCGATCGCGGTGACCGCGATGACCTGCGCCGGGTCCTTGGCCGGGCAGGCGTGCGGGCCGGCGCCCCACCCCAGATGGGCACCCTTGCTGTGCATCCGGCGGGCTTCGATCAGCCCGGGGTCGCTGTTGGCCCCGGCGAAGCTGATGACGACCGGCGTGCCCGCCTCGGCCACCACTCCCCCGAGGTCCACGTCCTGGACCGGGTAGTGGGTGGCGTAGTTGGCGATCGGCGTCTGGTTCCACAGCACATGATCGATCGCCTCCTCGATCAGCAGCCCGGACTCGCGTCCGCTGTCGTCGGGCGACAGCAGCAGGAGAAGGGCGTTGCCGATCAGATTGCGCTCGGGTTCCACGCCGGCGCCCATCAGCATGACCAGCTGGTCCTTGAGTTCCTCGTCGGTCAGCCCGGCGGGGTGCTGGATCAGCCAGGAGGTCATGTCGTCGCCGGGAGTACGGCGCTTGAGGGCGATCAACTCCATGAGGCAGGAGGTGAGTTCCTCGTTGGCCCGCAGGGCGTCCTTGCCGTCGAAGATCGCCGACATGGAGCTGGTGAGCGTGTCACCGATGCCCGCCGGGCAGCCGAAGAGCTTGTTGAACAGCAGCAGCGGCAGCAGCTTGGCGTAGTCGTTGAGGAGGTCGGCCCGGCCTCGCTCGCTGAACTGGTCGATGAGGTAGTCGGCGAGGGGCTCCACATCGCGCCGTATTCGGGTGATGTTGAGCCGGGCGAGGCTGTCCGTGACGGCCTTGCGCAGCCGAAGATGCACCGCGCCGTCGGTGAACAGGCAGTTGGGCCGGTACGCCATCATCGGCAGCACCGGGTGGTCCAGCGCGACCTGCCCCTCCGCGAGCGCCCTCCAGCGGCGGGCGTCCCGGGCGAAGAGCGTGGAGTTCTGCAGCACGCGCAGAGCCGTCTCATGGCCGACGACCAGGGTGGCGTCGATCCCGGGGGCGAGTTCGACCGGTCCGGCCGGACCGTGGGCGCGCAGCCGGTCGTAGACCTGGTGGGGGTCGGCGGCGAAGGCCGCGTCGTGCATGGGGCATCTGGCCCCGGCCGGGGTGGGGGCTGACTGGCGGTCCATGAGGTTCCTTCTGCTGGCTTTCGGACCGATGGTCCGGGCGGGGAGGGGGAGGGCGGGGAGGAGCGGGTCAGGCGGCTCGGGTGAGCAGATGGCGCACGAGCGCGATCAGCGCGTGGGCCGAGGACTGCCGGTCGCGGGCGTCGCAGTAGACGACGGGGGTGTCCGGGAGCAGATCGAGCGCCTCGCGCACCTCCGCCTCCTCGTACAGCCTGCCCTGCTGGAAGCTGTTGACGGCGATGGCGTATTCGAGGCCGTACCGCTCGACGAGGTCGATGACGGGGAAGGTCTCCTCCAGCCGGGCGGGGTCGACCAGGAGCAGTGCGCCCAGCGCGCCGCGGGCCATGTCCTCCCACAGCTGCATGAAGCGCTGCTGTCCGGGGGTGCCGAACAGGTACAGCACGAGCTCGTCGCTGAGCGTCAGCCGGCCGAAGTCCAGCGCGACGGTGGTGGTGCGCTTGTCCGTCACGCCTCTGAGGTCGTCCACGTGCAGGGACGCCTGCGTCATCTTCTCCTCGGTGCGCAGCGGGGTGATCTCCGACAACGAGCCGATGAGGGTCGTCTTGCCCACCGCGAAGTGCCCGACGACCAGGATCTTGGCGGCGTTGGTCACCGCGCTGGAGACGTAGATGGATCCAGGGGCCGTCTCAGCCGATGAGGGATTGGAGTCCATTCAGAACCTTCTCGAGGGTCGCTCTGTCAACGTTCTGAGCCCGGGGCGGCTCGGCGCGGCGCAGGAGGTGTCCCTGCTCGAATAAATCGGTCAGCAGCAGCCGGGCCACCCCCACCGGCAGCCCGACATGGCCGGCCACCTCGGCGACCGACAGATAGCCGCCCGCGATCAGCTGCCAGATCGCCATGACCTCGGGGCCGGCTCCGAGCGGAGGGGTCCGCTCGGGAGCCAGGGTGACGAGGGTGTGCAGCGCCAGGTCATCGGCGGCCGGCAGGTTCCGGCCGCCCGTGATGACGTAGGAGCGGACGAACGCGCTGGTGACGGGGGCTTCCTCGCCGGGGGTCGTCATGCGCCCACGCCGTTGTCCGCACGCGGCGCCACACTCATGGCCTTGCTCAGGCCGGACACCGTCTTCTGCATACGGAACGACATGGCCTCCATGTCGACGTCGAGCGCCGCCGAGACCGCGAGATACGAGCCCTGACCGGCGGCGATCAGGAAGATCCAGCCGCCGTCGTACTCCAGCAGCGTCTGCTTCCAGATCCCGTGACCCGCTCCCACGAACCCCGCGACGGCGCGGCTCAGCGACTGCATCGAACTCATCGCGGCGGCGTTCGTCTCGGCCTCGTCGCGTGGGATGTCGTCGGAGCGCTGCAGCAGCAGGCCGTCACCCGAGACAAGGACCGCGTGCCGGGCTCCGCGCACCTCTAGCACGTCGTTCAGCACCCAGGACAGGTCGATCTTCACTTGTGGTCAGGTCCTTCCATGGAGTTCGTGGTGCGCCCGAGCTGGGTTCCGCGCGCGAACGCCCCCAGTCGCGACGCCGTGACCTCGCTGGCAGACTCGGACGTTCCCTCCTGGCCTGCACTGTCGAGGGCCGGGACCACCGTCACGGGGCGTTCCCGCCGCCGGCGCTTGGGCAGCCCACCCTGGGTCGTGCCCACCACGTGCGAGGGGCCCACGGCCGGGACCGACGCCAGCCTCTGGGGGGCCGCCTCCGGGCCCGCGGTGGTGTCCGGGACATCGGCCGCGGGGGAAGGGACATCGGCCGCGAGGAGACCTTCGGGCACACGAATCACTGCACGCACTCCGCCATAGGGGGATACGGAGCCGACGGAAACGGCGAAGCCGTAGCGCGCGGCGAGCATGCCGCACACGGCGAAGCCGAACCGCGGCGGATCGCCGAGACCGGTGATGTCCACGGGACCGTTCACGGACAGCAGAGCCGCCGCCCGGTCCTTGGTCTCCTGGTCCATGCCGAGTCCGGCATCGTCCACGATGAAGCACACACCGGTCGGTACGGCCTGGATGTTGACCTCGACGGGCGTTCCGGGCGCGCTGTAGTTCGTGGCGTTGTCCAGCAGTTCGGCCAGCACGACGGCGACCGGCTCGACCGCCTTGCCGGCGAGTGAGACGTTGACCTGCGAGTGGACGCTGACCCGGTTGAAGTCCCTGATCCTGCCCTGGGCGCTGCGGGCCGCGTCGTAGACCGTGGCGGCGCCGTCCCGGCGGCCCAGCCAGCCGCCGCACAGCACGGAGATGCCCTTGGCACGGCGGCCGAACTGGCTGCCGGTGTGGTCGACCGACATCAGGTCGGCCAGGACGTCCGTGGTGTCCCCGTACTTCCTCAGCAGGCTGTCGAGAAGGACCTGCTGCTCCTCGGCGAGGGACTGGAGCGTTCCCATCGCGGACTTCAGCACCGCCTTGGTCGACGCCTCGGCGTCCGCCCGTACGTCCGCGAGGTCGCGCTGTTGCTGTGCCGTCAGCGCGGCGACGTGCGTGTGCAACTGCCCGACATCCCGTCGGGCCTCGCCCAGTCCTGCCTCCAGATCCTTCCTCGTTCTTCGGAGAGCCATATTGGTCCTCCGGGCCCTCATCACCGCGATGATCGCAGCGATCAGCACCACCAGCAAGATCCACAGCAGTGGATCCTGGGTCAATGACGTCATGAGACTCTCTTCAAGTCGCATCGCGCCGGCAACTGATGAGCGCGATGGTGCCTCTGCGGCTGTCCCCCCGGCATGCAAGTTGACACGCCGTCAGCCCACTGAAAAGTGGGATGATCTTATCAGTCGCTCAGACACAACCAGCTTGCGCACAAGCCCGATTGAGACGTCACCAAACCCACACAGTCCCGTCACCCGCCCGTTGGACTGCGGCCGCCGCAGGGGCGGGACCGATTCATTCCGGCCACGCTCCCGTGGCCAGGAACGAGTCGATCGCCGCCGCGTACGGCGTGATGTCCAGACCCTGCTCCAGGAGCCAGCCGTCGGAGTAGTACTTGTCGAGGTAGCGGTCGCCCGGGTCGCAGAGCAGGGTGACGACGCTGCCCCGGCGGCCCTCGGCCACCATCTCCGCGACGATCTTCAGGGCGCTCCACAGTCCGGTGCCCGTGGAGCCGCCCGCCTTGCGGCCGATGGCCCCCTCCAGGGCGCGCACGGCGGCCACGCTGGCCGCGTCCGGGACCTTCATCATCCGGTCGACCGCACCGGGCACGAAGCTCGGCTCCATGCGCGGCCGGCCGATGCCCTCGATCCGGGAACCGCAGTCGCAGGTGACGCGCGGATCGCCGGTGGTCCAGCCCTCGAAGAAACAGGAGTTGTCCGGATCGGCCACGCAGATACGGGTGTCGTACTGCATGTAGTGGACATAGCGCGCGAGGGTCGCCGAGGTGCCGCCGGTGCCCGCCGTGGCGACGATCCAGGTCGGCTCCGGGAACCGCTCCAACTCCAGCTGGCGGAAAATCGATTCGGCGATGTTGTTGTTGCCGCGCCAGTCGGTGGCCCGCTCGGCATAGGTGAACTGGTCCATGTAGTGGCCGCCGGTCTCCACCGCGAGGCGGGCGGACTCCTCGTACATCTTCCGGGAGTCGTCCACGAAGTGGCACTGGCCGCCATGGAACTCGATGAGGCGGCACTTCTCTGCGCTCGTCGTACGCGGCATCACCGCGATGAAGGGCACGCCGATCAGCTTGGCGAAGTAGGCCTCGGAGACGGCGGTGGAGCCGCTGGACGCCTCGATCACCGGGCGGCCGGGCCGGATCCAGCCGTTGCAGAGTCCGTAGAGGAACAGGGAGC
Organism: Streptomyces alanosinicus; assembly: GCF_014650595.1. GTDB lineage: Bacteria > Actinomycetota > Actinomycetes > Streptomycetales > Streptomycetaceae > Streptomyces > Streptomyces alanosinicus. The sequence goes on along the minus strand of NZ_BMVG01000005.1, from coordinate 293,913 downwards.
GGGCGAGGCGGTGCTTGAGGCTGCCGGTCGGGTGCGTCGACTCGTCCTTGAGGTAGAGGTCGATGCCCCACTGCTCGGGGAGCGGGAAGCGCAGCAGGTGCGTGTCCGCCGAGCGATTGGCGTCGGCCTGAACCTTTCGAACGGCTTCTTTCAGCCAGCCGCGGTAGGCGGCGTCGCTGCGGTCGACATCGAGGGTGGCGCCGGTTCCGGCCTGGTGGGTGGTGCTCACGGCGGTGCTCCTTACGCTCGGCGCCGACGACGCCTCACGCGTCGGCAATTTCGAGCATAGGCGGCTTTCACACCGCTTCCCACCTGCATAAACGCATCTTTGAGCCACCCAAAGCGAGTGGGGGGCACCGGCGTACGGGGCGTACGGGGGCGCATTTGGCGGGAGTGCTCCGGGCGGCTGCCGCAGGCGTCCCGCGTGCACTGGTGTTCCCGGCCCCATCGGGGCAGACTGCACGCGACGGGACGATCGTCCCCAGGGGGCGCACACTGGATCGCGGAAGCACACGGGCAAGGGGGCGGCTAGTGATGGCGGAGCCTGAGTTCACGGCCACGGGCGTGCGGATCGGCAAGCGGCTGCGTTCGCTCACCCGCGCCGGGCAAGTCCGGATCAACGACGGCAGGGTGGAGTTGCTCACCAGCTACGGCAGTGAGATCGACAGCGCCCCCGTCCAGGCGGTGCGCGCGTCCAAGCCGTGGTTCGGGCCGCACGACAAGGCGTTGGCCGATCTCAACGGCAAGCGGTATCAGCTGACGCTCGGCGAGCAGGACCCCGCTCCGGGTGAGCCGGGACCGCCCGCCGCCCGGCGGTTCATCGAGGCGGTGCGCCGGGCCGCGAAACGCGACGGCTGAGAATCAGCCGCCGGCCGGGATCACCCCGGTGGCGTACTCCGGGCAGCGGACCGTCGCGGCGAGTTGCGACAGCGCATCCACTGCGTCACGCTGGTCACACGTCACTCTGGGTTTACCGGCGATAACGCTGCGAACCAGCCCGCCGGCCATGACAGCAGGCGGCCGTTTGGACGCAAGCACCCTGCTGGATCCGTTGTTCTCCGTGTTCTTCCGGTCCCTTCGGACCTCTACATCGGGGAGTCGCAGCCGTGATCGGTCACCCAAGCAGGCACTGCACGGTGGAGCTCCAAGCCCTGCCGTCGCGGATCGGCCAGGTCCGCAGAATCGTATCTGCGCAGTTGCGCTACTGGCATATGGACCCGTTGATAGACCGGGCCGCGCTCGGTGTGACGGAGCTGCTGAGCAATGTGCACCGGCACGCCAGGCCCGACAAGTCGTGCACGGTCGAGCTGGAGCTGGCGCCGGACCGGCTCACGGTCTCGGTGCGTGACCACGATCCACGGCTTCCGGTGCCGGCCGACACCGGGCGCTCGACCGACGCCGCACTGCTCGCCACGTGCGGGCGGGGGCTGGCGATGGTGGCCGCGGTGAGCGAGAGCTGGGGCGCCCGGCCGGACGGTGAGAACGGCAAGGTCGTGTGGTTCACGCTGACCGCGCCGGCAGCGGCCCGGCCGCATCCGGCCCATGCGCCACGCCGTACTGCGGAGCCGCGGGCGACGCCGCAGTCGACACCGCGGCCCACAGTGCCTGTGGCGGCGACAGCGTCCATGCCTGCCGCGGCACCCGCGCCCGCCGCGGCGTCCATGCCTGCTGCGGCACCCGGACCTGCCGTGGCACCCGTACCTGCCGTGGCTCCGGTGGCGGCCGGACGTCCGGTCGGCGTGGGCGTGGGGGCAGGTGTGACTGTCGCGAGCGCGGCGCCCGCACCGGCCCCGAGCGGGGCGGGTGCTCCGGCTCCGGCTCCCGCCGTGGCGCGCGTCTCCGCGTCCGGCGTGGCCAGGGCACAGACTCCCGCCCGGTCGGCCGTTTCCGGCTGACCGGGCGGTGACGGGTCCCGTGCGGGGCGGGGTCCCGTGCGGGGCGGGGCGGGAGGCACCCACGCGCCGTGTTGCGTGAGAGCGTGCCCGCGTGCGGGCGCGTCGTGGCCGGCCCACCCGGCACCCGCACGCGCGCACGAGCGCCCCCCTGCCGGGTGGGCCTCGGTCCAGCTGTCGGCGGCCATGTCAGTCCGTCGCAATGGCCCCCAGGACGTCCTGCCGAGCCGCCCGCAGGGCAGGCCGCAGGCCCGCGAGCGCGCCGGCCGTGAGGCCGACCAGGGCCACCACGGCGAGCCGGGCGGACGGGAGCGCGAAGGCGAACGCCGTGTCGCTCGCGCCGTCGGAGGCCTTCACCAGCACCCAGCCGAGGAAGGTGCCGAGCCCGAGCCCGCCCGCCGTGCCGAACGCGGCGACCAGGACCGACTCCCAGCGGACCATGGCCCGCAGTTGGGCGCGGGTCTGGCCGACGGCTCGCAACAGGCCCATCTCCCGGCCGCGTTCATACAGCGCGAGGGTCAGCGTGTTCGCGATGCCGAGCAGGGCGATGACCACCGCGAGGGCGAGCAGCGCGTAGACGAGGGTGAGCATCATGTCGATCCCGCCAGCCGATGACCGGGCGTACTCGTCGCGGGTCTGCACCTCGGGGTTGCCGTACCGGGCGGCGATCCGGCGCACCGCCGCCTTGCCCGCGTCGGTGCCCACCCCGTGCCGGAAAGTGACGGCGACCAGGGAGTCCGCGTCCTGGGTGCGGTGCGGGGCCCAGGCGGCGCGGGTGATGACGTAGTCGCCCGCGAGCTCCGACCGGCCGTACACGGCCCGGACGGTGAACCGCTCGGTCCTGCCGTCGGTGAAGGTCAGGCGCGCGGTGTGACCGGTGCGCAGATGCCGGCGGTCGGCCTCCGCCCGGGTGATCGCGATGCCGTCGGTGCCGAGGTCGCGCAGCGAACCGGTGACCGTGCCGAGGTCGAGGGTGCGGGCGAGCGCGACCGGGTCGGTGACGGTCAGCGCCCGCCCGCCGCCGTTGACCCGGGCGACCCCGCGGCCGAGTCCCACGGCCGTGTCCACCTGGGTCAGTCGCCGCAGGGCGGGGGCGAGCCGGGGGCTGAGTCCGCTGCCGCCCGCGCCGAAGGACGGGCTGCTGACGGCGACGTCCCCGGCGAAGGACCGGGACACCGTCCGGTCCATGGTGGCCTTCAGCGAGGCGCCGAAGACGGTGAACAGCGCCACGACGGCGACGCCGATCATGAGGGCGCTCGCGGTGGCCGCCGTCCGTTTCGGATTGCGCAGGGCGTTGCGCCGGGCGAGTGAGCCGGTGACGCCGCGCAACCGGTCCAGGGGGCCGCCGAGCAGTCGTACGGCCGTGGTGGCGGCGACCGGGCCGAGGACGACGAAGGCCGCCAGGGCGAGCAGCGCGCCCAGTCCCGCCAGCCACACGGACGGCGTGAGGAGCACGCCGGCGAGGGCCGCGGCCAGTGCGAGTGCGCCGAGGAGGGTCCCGCCGACGGCGCGCGGGCGGGAGGTGCCCGAGGTGTCGACGGCTGTCTCGCGCAGGGCGGCGAGCGGTGCGGTGCGTCCGGCGCGGCGGGCCGGCAGCAGCGCGGAGCCGAGGCAGACCACGATCCCCACCGCGAGCGGCAGCACCATCGACAGGGTCCTGATCACCAAGTCGCCGTCGGGGAAGGGGAATCCGATCGCCGGGAACAGCGCCTGGAGGCCGGCGGCGATGCCGATGCCGCCCGCGAGCCCGGCGAGGGACGCGGTGAGCGCGACGAGGCAGGCCTCGGCGAGCGCGGCGGCGGTCACCTGGCGGCGGGCCGCGCCGAGGGCCCGCAGCAGGGCGTTCTCCCGGGTGCGCTGGGCGACCACGATGGCGAACGTGTTGTGGATGGAGAAGGTGGCGACGAGCAGGGCCACGCCGGAGAACACGAGCAGGAAGGTGGTGAAGAGGGTCAGGAACTGGCTGGAGATCATGTCGGTGTTCTCCTGGGCCGACTGCTGACCGGTGACGGCCTCGACCCCCTCGGGCAGTACCGGGGTCAGCCGCCGGACCAGGTCCCGCTGGCTCACTCCGGGTCCGGCCCGCACCTCGATGGCGGAGGCCTGGCCGGGCCGCGCGGTGAGGTACTTCTCGGCGTCGGCCCGGGTCATGCCGGTGAACGTCACCTGGGCCATGCCGTCCTGGCCGCCGAAGGTGGCGAGGCCGACGACGGTGACCTTCACGGGGTCCGGGGTGCGCAGGGTGGTGGTGTCCCCGATCCGCAGCCCGCCCTTCTTCGCGGCACCCCGGTTCACCACGACCTCGCCGGACCTGACCGGCACGCGGCCTTCGGCGAGCCGGTACGGGTTGAGGCGCGGGTCGGTGATCCAGTTCCCGGCGAGCGTCGGCGGTCCCTGGCCGCCCACCGGTTTGCCGTCGGAGCCGACGAGTTGGCCGGCGCCCTGGATGTTCGGTTCCGCTGCCGCCACGCCGGGGACCCGCTCGACGGCCCGCACCAGCGAGGTGTCCACCGGGCGTCGTACGCCCTGGGCCTCGCCGGGTGTGGTGATGGCGTCGGCGCCGCGTACGACGGCGTCGGTGCCGCTGGTGGCCTCGCCGAACATGCTGCCGAAACTCGCCCGCAGCGTGTCGCCCATGACAAGGGTTCCGGTGAGGAACGCGACGCCGAGGAACACGGCGAGGAAGGTGCCGGCGAAGCGGCGCCGGTGCGCGCGCAGGGAGGTGAGGCCGATCCGGAGCGAGGCGTTCATGTCCGCGCCTCGAAGGCCTTCATCCGGTCCAGGACCCGGTCCGGGGTGGGTGACCCCATCCGGTCGACCAGGCGCCCGTCGGCGAGGAAGAGCACCTCGTCGGCGTGCGCGGCGGCCACCGGGTCATGGGTGACCATGACGACCGTACGGTCCGTCTCCCGCGCGGCGGAGCCGAGCAGGCCGAGGACCTCCGCGCCGGAGCGGGAGTCGAGGTTGCCGGTCGGTTCGTCGGCGAAGACCACGTCGGGCCGCCCGGCGAACGCCCGTGCCACGGCGACCCGTTGCTGCTGTCCGCCGGAGAGTTGCGAGGGGCGGTGGTGCAGCCGGTCGCGCAGCCCGACGATGTCGACGAGCGCGTCGATCCACTCCCGGTCGCCGCGCCGGCCGGCCAGGTCCAGCGGCAGGGTGATGTTCTCCGCGACGGTCAGCGTCGGCACCAGGTTGAACGCCTGGAAGACGAAGCCGATCCGGTCACGGCGCAGCAGGGTCAGGCGCCGGTCGTCGAGCGCGCCGAGTTCGGTGTCGCCGATCCAGGCGGCACCGGAGGTGAGCGTGTCGAGGCCGGCCGCGCAGTGCATGAGGGTGGACTTGCCGGAGCCCGAGGGCCCCATGATCGCGGTGAAGCGTCCGGCGGGAAAGGAGACGTCGACGCCGTCCAGGGCGCGTACGGCGGTGTCGCCACCGCCGTACACCTTCACCGCGCCGGCCACACGGGCCGCGGCCCGCAGTGCGGTCGTCGCGGTCATGCCGCGCCTCCCTTGCCGGCGCGGCCGAACTGCTCCTCCAGGACGGACAGCCGGCGCCAGTACTCGTCCTCGTCGATCTCGCCGGAGGCGAAGCGGCGGCCGAGGACGGCGAGCGGTGCGTCGCCTGCCGGGCGTCCGCCGTCCAGGGGCCGCCAGGGGCCGCCGCGGCCGCGCCAGGCGGTGCGGCGCAGGAGCGTGACGGCGCCGAACACGACGGCCGCCCAGATCAGCGGGACGAACAGGATCCACGGGCCGGGGCCGCCGTCCCAGGTGGCCAGGGTCTGCATCTCGGGTCATCTCCCTTGTCGAAGGGTCGTCCGCCGAAGGGGGCTCCTTCGGGGATGCCACGAGAGTCCCTCCGGCAGGGGGTCCGGGTCGTCGTGCGGCCGGCGGCCGTGCGGCTACCTCCCGGGGAGTACGGCACGTGCGGCGCGCTGCTCCGTACGGACCGGCGGACGAACCGGCGGATGGACCGGCGAATGAGGATGGCGAATGAGGTGGCGATTGTAACTACTAGTATGTACAGTGGCGGCGTGAGCACCCCGGAACGACTGATCGAGTCCACGCGTGAGCTGCTGTGGGAGCGCGGGTACGTGGGCACGAGCCCCAAGGCGATCCTGGAGCGCGCCGGCGCCGGCCAGGGCAGCATGTACCACCACTTCAAGGGCAAGCCGGACCTCGCGCTGGCGGCCATCCGGCGCACCGCTCAGGAGCTGCGCGCGTCCGCCGAGCGGGTTCTGGACGGGCCGGGCACGCCGTACGAGCGGATCGAGGCGTATCTGCGGCGCGAGCGCGACGTACTGCGCGGCTGCCCGATCGGGCGGCTGACGATGGATCCGGACATCATCGCCAGCGCCGAGCTGCGCGCCCCCGTGGACGAGACGATCGACCGGATCCGCCGGCGGATCGCGGAGATCGTCGAAGAGGGCAAGCGGCAGGGTCAGTTCGCGCCCGCGCTGGACGGCGAGGAGATCGGCGCGACCGTCCTCGCGACCGTGCAGGGCGGCTATGTCCTGGCCCGTGCGGCCGGGTCCCCCGCCCCCTTCGACGCCGGCGTCCGCGGCCTGCTCGCCCTGCTCGCACCCCGAACTCCCGGACAGGAGAACTGACTTCCCATGCATGCCATGCAGTACGAGTTCACCCTCCCCGCCGACTACGACACGGGCATCATCCGCTCCCGCGTCGCCCGCGTCGGACATCTGCTGGACGACTGGGACGGCCTCGGCGTCAAGACGTACCTGCTGCGCGAGCGCGGGGTGGCCGGCTCGCCGGTGAACCAGTACGGGCCGTTCTACCTCTGGAACACGGTGGAGGGCATGAACAGCTTCCTGTGGGGAGGAGCCTTTCAGCGGCCCGTCGACGACTTCGGGCGGCCCGCGATACGGCAGTGGACCGGCCTCGCCTTCGAGGAGGGCGCCGCCACCACGGCCGCGCCCGCGTACGCCGTGTGCCGGCGCCGGCCGGTGCCGGAGGGCGTGGAACTGGCCGGCTTCATGGCGGACGCGGCGGCCGAGACCGGGCGGCTCGCGGCCGAGGACGGTGCGGTGCTGGCGGCCGCGGCCGTCGACACGCGCGCCTGGGAGCTGGTCCACTTCTCGCTCTGGGAGCACGACACGCCCAAGGCCGACGGGGACGTCTTCCAGGTGCTGCACCTGTCCGCGCCGGGCCTGGACCGGCTGCCGCGCGGACGGCAGTGGTGAGCCGCGTCCGCACGGTCCTCGGCGACATCCGGCCCGAGGACCTCGGTGTGTGCGACGCCCACGACCATCTCTTCCTGCGCAGTCCCCGGTTGCCGGGCCAGGAGTTGGACGATCCCGCGGCAGCACGGGCCGAACTGGCCGCGTTCCGCGCGGCGGGCGGAGCGGCCGTCGTGCAGTGGACGCCGTACGGCATGGGACGGCGGGCGGCGGACCTGCCGGGGCTGTCCCGGACCACCGGTGTACGGCTGGTCTGCGCCACCGGACTGCACCAAGCCGCGCACTACGCACCGCAAACACTCGACTCCCTGCGCGGCCGGCTGGCCGAGGTGTTCGTGTCCGAGCTGACCGACGGCATCGGTTCGACGGGGGCGCTCGCCGGTCTGATCAAGGTGGCGGGCGGCTTCCACGCGCTCGACCCGCACGCCCGCTGGACCATGACGGCGGCGGCCGAGGCGCACCACGCCACCGGCGCGCCCGTCGCCGTCCACCTGGAGCTGGGCACCGGCGCGCTGGACGTACTCGACCTGCTGTGCGGCGAGTTGGGCGTGCCCGGTGACCGGGTGATCCTGGGGCATCTGAACCGCTTCCCCGACCCGGTCGTACACCGTCAGGCCGCCGCGTCCGGCTGCTGGCTGGCCTTCGACGGGCCCTCCCGTGCCCAGCACGCGACGGACTGGCGGATGCCGGAGGCGGTACGGGCCCTGGCGGACGCAGGCTTCGGTGACCGGCTCCTCCTCGGTGGGGACACGGTCGTCGCCGGGGCGCGCTCGGTGGACGGAGGGCCCGGCATGCCGTATCTGCTGCGCAGGGCTTGGCCACGGCTGGCGGCGGAGTTGGGGGAGGAGCTGGTGGGGCGGATCTTCAGGGAACATCCGGGGCGGGCGTTCGCGGCCGACTGGCGGTAGGTGCGGTCACCCGCTCACGCCACCGAGATGTCCACCGACGGCCGGAGTTTCGCCGCTGCCGCGAGGGCCTGGTGCACGGGATGGGCGGCGAAGGCGGTCAACAGAGCCTGGTCCGCGGGGAGTTCGGCGGCCGGGTACGCGATCTGCTCGTACGCCGCCTGGAAGCGGGGGCCCCAGCGGCGGGCGCCGAGGCGGGCCGTGCGGGAGCAGTTGTCGACCATGTACGCCACGTCGCGTGCGTGCATGTACGGCAGCAGGGAGTCGACGGCCTCGATGACCGACTCGTTGACGATCTCGGACCAGGGGTGGCCGCGCTCGGCGAACTCGTCGATCTGGGCGGTCATGGTGGCGGCGAAGACGGCGGCGGTGAACGGCTCGACGGGCAGGGTGCGGCCGTCGCGGCGGGCCCGCACCCGCTCGCCCGCCGCCCACATCGGGGAGCCGCCGATCCGGCTCATCGGCCGGGTGCCGAGGCGCCGTTCGGCGAGGATCACGCTGCGCAGCTCGGTGCCGTCGGCGACCTCGTCGTAGATCTCGGCGACGAGTTCACGGGCCGGGCCGTACGTCGCCGTGTACGCCCGGTCGAAGACCTCCCGCCCGGCGGCGTCGAGGCCTTCGCGCACGGCGCGCAGGCCGGACCGGGAGATGGTGCGGGCGATCGGTCCGGTGATGTTCTCGCACGAGCGCTCGTAGGCGGTCGGCGCGTCGTCCCCGGCGAGGCGGTAGCGGCCGTACAGGCTCTCCACGATGCCGTGCACGGCGCCGAGCAGGATGGCGCGCTCGCCGACGATGTCGGAGCGGTACTCGCTCTCCAGTGTGGTGCGGAAGGTGTACGGCGAGCCGAGGGCGACCGACCAGCCGAGGCCGAGGTCCGTGCCCCGGCCGTCGGGGTCGGCGTGCACGGCGAAACTGCTGTTGATCCCGGCGCCGTTGACCTCCGCCCCCTGCTCGTACAGCCGGCGCACGGAGTCCCCCATGCCCTTGGGGCAGACGGCGATGACGCCGTGGCCGGCCGGGAAGTCGTCCCCGGTCGCGCGCAGATGGCCGAGGAGGAAGCCGTGCGAGAGGCCGATGACGGCGCCGGGCCTGAGCGCGGCGAAGATCTCCTGGTGGTGGGCGGCCAACGCGGCGTCCGCGAGGAGCAGCACGACCAGGTCGCTGCCGGCGGCCACGGTGAGCCAGTCGCCGAGGGTGCCGTCCTCCTCGGTGAAGCCGTGGGCGCGGGCGTCGGCGACCGAGGCCGAGCCGGGACGCAGTCCGACGGTGACCGTGATGCCGCTGCCGGTCAGGGAGTCGCGCAGATTGCGGGCCTGGGCGCGGCCCTGGGGGCCCCAGCCGAGCACGCCGATCCGGCGGACGCCGGCGAAGGCCCGCGGCAGCAGCGGGAAGAGATGCCGGCCGCCGCGCAGGACGGTCTCCGTGCCGCCGGGCACGTCCATGGTCTCAAGAGGGAAGACGCGGGAGGTGTATGTGGTCGAGGTCATGGTCGAGTTGTAGGCTCAGGCCGAGTGTTGCGGCAAGCGCAACATCCGCAGCGGTGCGTTGCGGATCCTGAAAGGCAGAGGTCGGCGGGTGCGGGACGACCATCGGGAGCTGCGGCTGTTCCTCCATCTCGCGCAGTCGCTGAACTTCGGCCGGACGAGCATGGACTGCCATGTCAGCCCGGCGACGCTCACCCGGACCGTGCAGCGGCTGGAGGCGGAGCTGGGGCACCGGCTGTTCGACCGGGGTCCGCGCGGGGTGTCCCTGACGGCCGAGGGGCATCGGTTCCGTCAGTACGCGGTGGAGGCACTTCAGTTGTGGCGCGGCTATCGCGAGGAGCACCCGGATCCCGCCCGACTCACCGGCCGGCTCACGGTGTTCGCGACGGTGACCGCCTGCCAGGCGTTGCTGCCGGACCTGCTGGCGCCGTTCCGTGCCGCGCATCCCCAGGTGCGCCTGGATCTGCGCACCGGCGACGCGGCGGCGGCGCTGGCCCGGCTGGACGAGGGCGAGGCGGACGTGGCCGTGGCGGGCGTTCCGGCCCGGTTGCCGGATCCCCTGGTGAGCCGGACGGTCGCGGTCACCGATCTGGTCCTGGTGACCGCCCGCGACCGCCCGGACCCGGATCTCTCGGGCCCGTTCGTGCTGCCGCACCGGGGGCTGGTGCGCGACGCGGCGGACCGCTGGTTCCGTATGCGCGGCCGGCTGCCGGAGGTGGTCTGCGAACCGGACGGCCATGAGGGGCTGTTGACGCTGGTCGCGCTGGGCTGCGGCACGGGGGTGGTGCCCCGGCTGGTGCTGGAGAACAGCGCGGTGCGCGACCGGCTGGCCGCGCTCCCGGCGGATCCGGCGCCGGAGCGGTTCCCGATCGGGCTGTGCGTACGCCGGGCCGATCTGCGCCGGCCGCTGGTGGCCGCGCTGTGGAGCCTGACCGCTCAGCTTCCGGTGTGACGGCGTACGAGCAGCGGCAGCAGCGCGGCGTGCGGCCCTTGGAGCCGCTTCAGATCGGCGGGTGGGCCGATCAACTCGACCTCGGTGAACTCGGGTTGGACGCCGCAGGCGGTCTCCTTCCGCGCCAGCTCCGCGTACCGGTCGTACAACTCCCGTGCGGGGCGTGGCGGGGCGGTGAAGACGACGCCGACGTTGCCGCGGCCGCCCCGGGTGGTGAGCCATGGGGTGAGCGCGTCGGCCGGGGTGTCGGAACCGGTCTCCTCGGCGAGTTCGCGTGCCGCGTGGGCACGGAGCGCGCCGAGGTTCAACTCGCGCCCGTCGTCGGGGGGTTCGACACCACCGCCGGGCAGCTGCCAGCGGCCGGGAGCCGCGGTGGAGGGGGCCATCCGGCCGACCAGCAGCCTGCCGTCGTCGGCCGGCTGTGCCACGGACACGGACAGGGAGCCGTGCAGGGGAGCGCCGGGCACATGGCGCAGCGCCCGGTTCCGGTAGGTGGTCCGGGCCCAGAACAGCACCAGGCCGTCGGCTCCGTCCCGCTGAAGTCCGGTCAGCACGGCCATCGGCCCGTCGAACAGGGCCGGGTTGGCGCGTACCGCTTCCTCCCACGCGCGGTCCATCGCGGCGCGGTGCCGTTCCGACAGCCCGGGAAGGGGCGTCTCGACCAGGCGGATGCGTCCGGCGGGCAGGATCTCCACGGCCGGGGCGGGCCGGGCCCGCTCGTTCGCCTCGGTCACCGCAGCGCCCCCAGCGGATCGTCCAGGACCGGCTGCCAGGCCAGTTCGGCCGCGCCGACCAGGCTGTTGTGGTCGAGGGTGCAGGGCAGGATCGGTACTCCGCCGCTCTGGCCCCACAGGCTGCGGTCGGCGACGACGGCGCGCAGCCGGCCCGGGTCGGCGTCCAGCAGCGTGCGGTGCAGGCCGCCGAGGATGATGCGGTCGGGGTTGAGGATGTTGACCAGGCCGGCCAGGCCCAGGCCCAGGCGGTCGATCAGCGCCTCGGCCGCCCTGCGGACGGCCGGCTCGGCGTACTGGGTGCGCAGCAGGTCGTTGGCCTGCTGGAGCAGGGACACCTCGGGGCCCGGCTCGCGGCCGGCCTCGACCAGCAGGGCCAGCGGGTCGGCCTCGACGTCCAGACAGCCGCGGCTGCCGCAGAAGCAGGGGCGGCCCTCGGGGTTCACGGTGAGGTGGCCGACCTCCAGGGCGAGGCCCGAACTGCCGGTGTGGAGGCGGCCGTCCAGCACCAGGGCGCCGCCGACACCCCGGTGTCCGGTGGCCACGCACAGGAGGTCGCGGGCGCCCCGGCCGGCGCCGTGCCGGTGCTCCGCGAGCGCGGCGAGGTTGACGTCGTTGCCCGCGAAGGCCGGTCCGGTGAGGCCAGCCGCGCGCACGCACTCGGCGAAGATCCGCCGGACGGGGGCGCCGACGGGCCAGGCCAGGTGAAGGGGGTTGAGGGCGAGGCCGTCGGGTTCGGCCACGGCGGACGGTACGGCGAGTCCGGCGCCGACACAGCGGCGGCCGGTCGTGCGCAGCAGTTCCGCGCCCGCCTCGACGACCGAGCCGAGCACCTTCGCCGGGTCGGCGTCGACGGTCTCGCAGCCGGGCGAGGTCGCCACGATGCGCCCGCCGAGGCCGACCAGGGCCGCGCGGAAGCCGTCGGCGTGGACCTGTGCGGCGAGCGCCACCGGGCCGTCCTCGGCGACGTCGAGCCGGTGCGAGGGCCGGCCCTGGGAGCCGGCCGCGGCGGCCGGCCGGGCGTCCACCCGGATCAGCCCGAGCGCCTCCAGCTCGGCGGCGACCGCGCCCGCAGTGGCCCGGGTGACGCCGAGTTCCGCGGTGAGTACGGCGCGGGTCGGCGCCCGCCCGGTGTGCACCAGCTCCAGCGCGGGTCCGAGCGCACCGCGCCCTCGGTCCAGCCGCGCTCTCGACGTGGTCCTCTCCCCCGCGGTCCGGGGCTCCGCCTTGCCGTTCATGACGCCGAGTCTCCCATGATCCGCATCGGCGGTGGCCCGTGGCGCCGGTTTACCGGCCGCTCGCCCGCAGGGTGATGTTCAGCCGTCCGGCGAGGCCCAGCCCGGCCGGTGCCGTACCCGGGTATACGCGGGGCACGCCGTGGTAGGCGAACCGCGAGGGTCCGCCGAAGACGAACAGGTCGCCGCTGCGCAGTTCCACGTCGGTGTACGGCTTCGCGCGCGTCCCGGTGTTGCCGAAGCGGAAGACGCAGGTGTCGCCGAGGCTGAGGGAGACCACGGGCGCGTCCGTCTTCTCGTCGGCGTCGCGGTGCATGCCCATGCGGGCGTCGCCGTCGTAGAAGTTGATCAGCGCGATGTCGTACGCGTACGGCCGCTGGGGGCCGAGCGCGGCTTCGGCGGCGCAGCGGCCCAGTTCGCCGAGCCAGTCCGGGAAGGGTTTCACGGGGGCGCCGTCGCCGTCCACGGCGGTACGGGCGTAGCCGTACGGGTACCAGTGCCAGCCGAGGCAGACCTGCCGGGCGGTCATCGTGCCGCCGCCCGGGGTGCGGACCGTGCGCAGCCCGGCGGGTGGCCGCGCCCAGTCCCGGCAGGCGGCGAGCAGGTCGCGCTGCCCGGCGGCGGCCAGCCAGTCCGGGACGTGCACGGCGCCCGGTGCGACCTCCACGCGCTCCCGGGCGAACAGCTCCGCGTCCATACGCTCCATCGTGCCGCAGACCCGCCCCACCCTTCCTGAGCTGCGGCTCGGCTAGCCTGGGAGACACGATGAGCGACCGTATGACGACACCGTGGGGCGAGGTCGAGCTGGCCCGCTTCCCCGAGGATCCGCGCGACCGGCTGCGTGCCTGGGACGCCTCCGACGCCTACCTGCTGCGTCATCTGGCCGAGGAGGGCGTGCCGCTCACGGGTTCGGTCGTGGTGCTCGGGGACCGCTGGGGCGCGCTGGCCACGGCGCTCGCGGCACACCGGCCGACACAGATCACGGACTCCTTCCTGAGCCAGGAGGCGACCCGGGCGAACCTCGCGCGGGCCGGGGTCGAGCCCGGTGCCGTGCAGCTGCTGACCACCCAGGATCCGCCGCCTGAGCGGATGGACGTGCTGCTGGTGCGGGTGCCGAAGAGCCTGTCGCTGCTGGAGGACCAGCTGCTGCGGCTGGCGCCCGCCGTGCACGCGGGCACGGTGGTCGTGGGCACCGGGATGGTGAAGGAGATCCACACCTCCACGCTGCAGTTGTTCCAGCGGATCCTCGGGCCGACCCGGACCTCGCTGGCACAGCAGAAGGCCCGGTTGATCTTCTGCACTCCGGACCCGGCGCCGGCGCGGCCGGCGAACCCGTGGCCGTACAGCTACACGCTCCCGAACGGCATCGGGCCGGTCTCCGGGCGCATCGTCGTCAACCACGCCGGTGTCTTCTGCGCCGACCGGCTCGACATCGGCACCCGGTTCTTCCTGCGGCACCTGCCCGGTCCGGGCGCGGGCCGCGTGGTGGACCTGGGGTGCGGCAACGGCGTCGTCGGTACGGCGGTGGCGCTGGCGGACCCGTCCGCCGAGGTGCTGTTCGTGGACGAGTCCTTCCAGGCGGTGGCCTCCGCGGAGGCGACGTACAAGGCCAACGGCGTGCCCGGACACGCGGAGTTCCGGGTCGGGGACGGGCTGGCCGGGGTGGCGCCGGGCACTGTGGACCTGGTCCTGAACAACCCGCCGTTCCACTCCCACCAGGCGACGACCGACGCGACGGCGTGGCGGATGTTCAGCGGTGCGAAGCGCGCGCTGCGGCCCGGCGGCGAGCTGTGGGTGATCGGCAACCGGCACCTGGGCTATCACGTGACGCTCAGGCGGCTGTTCGGGAACAGCGAACTGATCGCCAGCGACCCGAAGTTCGTGATCCTGAGGGCCGTCAGGAAGGACTGAGCCGCCCCCGCCGGGGACGGACCTCAGGCCGCCCCGGACAGCACCCCGATGATCCGGGTGACCTCGTGAGCCATCGCCTCCCGTCCCACGCTCAGGTACGTGCGTGAATCGACGGCCTCCGGGTGGGCGGCGAGGAACTCCCGGATCGCCGCGGTCATGGCGATGTTGAGGGCGGTGCCGATGTTGACCTTGGCGATGCCGCCGGCGACCGCCGCGACCAGCCCGTCGTCCGGCACTCCGGAGGAGCCGTGCAGGACGAGCGGGACGGCCAGCCCGGCGGACAGCCGTTTGAGCAGGCCGTGGTCGAGGCTGGCGGTGCGGGTGGTCATCGCGTGCACGCTGCCGACGGCGACGGCGAGCGCGTCGACGCCGGTGCCGGTCACGAAGTCGCGGGCCTGGTCGGGATCGGTGCGGGCGCCGGGCGCGTGCGCGTCCAGCGGGGGCCTGCCGTCCTTGCCGCCGACCTGGCCCAGCTCGGCCTCGATCCAGAGCCCTTGGGAGTGGGCCCAGTCGGCGGCGGCCCGGGTCGCGGAGAGATTGTCGGCGTACGGCAGCCGGGCCGCGTCGTACATCACCGAGCTGAACCCGGCGTCGTGCGCCTGGCGCAGCAGGTGGTCGCTCTGCACATGGTCCAGGTGCAGAGCGACGGGGACGGTGGCGTGTTCGGCGGCGGCGACGGCCGCGCGGGCCAGCGGCAGCAGCCGGCCGTAGCGGAACTTGACGGCGTTCTCGCTGACCTGGAGGACGACGGGGGTACCGGCCGACTCGGCGCCGGCGATGACGGCCTCGACATGTTCCAGGGTGATGACGTTGAACGCGGCGACGGCGGATCTGGTGCCGGCGGCTGCGGTGACCAGCTCGCCGGTGGACGCAAGGGGCACGTGCGGGGTCCTTCCGGGGCGTGGGCCGGGTCCTAGGCCCTGTCGTCAAATTCCCGTCGTCCGCCCGCCGGGCAGGCGGGAATTTGACGACAGGGCCTATGGGGTGAGGATCACCGAGCGGGTGAGATGGCGCGGCTGGTCCGGGTCGAGTCCGCGGGCGGCGGCGACGGCGACGGCGAGCCGCTGGACGCGGACGAGTTCGGCGAGCGGGTCGAGTCCGCCGTCGATCCACGCCCCGCCGGTGGCACGCACCTGCCGCGCGAGCCCTTCGGGTGCCTCGCCGAGCATCCAGGTGGCCGTGCCCTCGGTGGTGATGCTGATCGGGCCGTGCCGGTACTCCATCGCCGGGTACGCCTCGGTCCACGCCAGCGACGCCTCGCGCATCTTCAGCCCGGCCTCGCCTGCGAGCCCGACGGTCCAGCCGCGTCCGAGGAACGTGAACTGGGTGCAGGAGAGGAGTCCCTCGGGAAGAGAAGTGGCGAGGGCGGTGCGCGCGTCGGCCACGACGGAGTCGGTGTGCAGGCCGAGATGGGCGCGCAGGAGGGTGAGGGCGGTGGTGGCGAACCGGGTCTGGACGACGGAGCGTTCGTCGGCGAAGTCCAGCACGACGAGGTCGTCGGCGGCGGACATGACGGGCGTGCCGGGGTCGGCGGTGATGGCGGTGGTCCGGGTCCGCCCCCTCAACTGCCCAAGAAGTCCGAGCACTTCGGTCGTCGTACCGGAGCGGGTGAGGGCCACGACCCGGTCGTACGTCCGCCCGTACGGAAACTCGGAGGCCGCGAACGCGTCGGTCTCGCCCTGGCCGGCGCCCTCCCGCAGGCCGGCCACCGCCTGCGCCATGAAGTACGAGGTGCCGCAGCCCACGATCGCGACCCGCTCCCCCGGCCCCGGCAGCGCGCCGCGGTGCCGCCCCGCCGCCTCGGCAGCCCGTATCCAGCACTCCGGCTGGCTGTTCAGCTCGTTCTCGACATGGGTCATGCCCACACCCTCCCCTAGCTGATTGTTCCTGCAAGATATAGCTAGCTTTCGAGCACAATCAAGCATTCGCGCGCAAAGTGGGGTGCGCTAGGGTCACCGGAACACCAGGGAACGGAGGTGCGGATGTCCCGGGACGCCCGCTGGATGGCACTGCTGGAACTGCTCGTCGAGCGCGGCCGGCTGGAGGTCGAGGAGGCGGCGGCCGAGCTGGCGGTGTCGGCGGCGACGATCCGCCGGGACTTCGACCAGCTCGCCGAGCAGCAGATGCTGGTGCGCACCCGGGGCGGAGCGGTGGTGCACGGGGTGTCGTACGAACTGCCGTTGCGCTACAAGACGGCCCGGCGCGCCTCGGAGAAGCAGCGCATCGCCAAGGCGGTCGCCGAACTCGTCGCCCCCGGCGAGGCGGTGGGCCTGACCGGCGGTACGACCACGACGGAGGTGGCCCGCGCCCTGGCCGTGCGCGGCGACCTGGCCGCCGGCTCACCTGCGCTCACCGTCGTCACCAACGCGCTCAACATCGCCAACGAGCTGGCCGTACGGCCCCAGTTCAAGATCGTGGTGACGGGCGGGGTGGCGCGCCCGCAGTCGTACGAACTCATCGGTCCGCTCGCGGACGGGGTGCTCGGGCAGATCACGCTCGACGTGGCCGTGCTCGGTGTCGTCGCCTTCGACGTCACCCATGGCGCCGCGGCCCATGACGAGGCGGAGGCCGCGATCAACCGGCTGCTGTGCGAGCGCGCCGAGCGGGTGGTGGTCGCGGCGGACTCCAGCAAGCTGGGCCAGCGGGCGTTCGCCCGGATCTGCGGGACGGATCTGGTGAACACGCTCGTGACGGACTCGGCGGTGGGCCAGGAGACGGTACGCCGCTTCGAGGAGGCAGGCGTCCGCGTCCTCACGGCGTGACGGGAGCCGGGCACGGCAGTGTCCGGCTTGCCTCACCGGATCCCGTGGACGCGCTGACGCGGCCCGCGACCGCGCCGGCGGAGCCCGGTGCTGTACCGGCCGTCGCCGCGGCGCCACGTCGGGCCGGCCGGCCGGCCACGCACGCCTCGGGCAGGCGGTCGTACACGCCCGGCCCGGCGGTCGTAGCCACCCGGACCGGGCAGCCGTGGGCACCCAACTCGGCGGCTGCCGTCGGGGGCGGCTCAGAAGGCGCCGAGGTCGGCCTTCACGAAGCCCGCGCCGCGCTGGTCGTTGCAACCGGTCGGTGGTCTGTCCAGCGAGTCGGGCCAGGCCTGTTGGGCCTTGAGCGCGACGCTCACCAGGGTCAGCAGCAGGTCGACGTCGCTCGCCGCGTCGAGGCGCAGCGTCACCCACTGCGACCCGGGCACGATCCTGATCACCCCCGAGTCCTGGAGGTCCTTGGCGAACCGCCTGATCGCCCGGTCGGTCAGCCGCAGATCGACATCACGGTCCGAGTGGAAGTGGGCGATCTCGCCCTGGGCCGAACTCACCGCCTGTCCGAGGCCGCAGCTCGGAACCGCCCGATTCAGGTCGGGCCAGGTCGCCAATTGCGCGAGCGCGCGCGAGGCCAACGTCATGAGGACATCATGGACCGCTCACCCGTCGGCAACCAGCTCGTGAACAAGCATTAACCGAGCTGTATCCCGCGGCGGACCGGGCACACCCACCGCGGAAGTACCCCGAACGAAGCAGGAACCGCATCGCATTGACGCCGCCGTCGCCATCGAAGAGCACAAGTCGGCGCAGGTCAAGGCCACATCCGCGGATTCGTGCGCCCACGCGCCCCGATCCCTGAGCCCCCGGGACACCCCGGGACACCCCGGGACGCACGAGAAAAGCCGCTGTCGCCGATGTGAGTGACGGCGGCATCCGGCTGTCCCACGGTGTGAGCGGCGCCGGACGGCGGGCGCGCGCGGGGCGGTGCGCACGCACGCGGCCCGCGTCCCGAAGCCGCGCGCCGATGCCACGCACCGAAGCCGCGCACCGAAGCCGCGTCGTCGAGGCCGCGGCGCCGCCCGTATCCCCTTGCCCCGGTCCCGCACCCCCACCTAGGCTGAGTTTGTGCCGCAAATAAACAAAACCCGATCGCACAGTGTCGTGCCGGGTGCCACCAGCGATCTCACCCGTCTTCGCATCGCCCTGACCGCCTTCTTCGCGCTCGACGGCTTCATCTTCGCGGGCTGGGTGGTGCGGATCCCCGCCATCAAGCAGCAGACCGACGCCTCGGCCAGCGATCTGGGGCTGGCCCTGCTCGGTGTCTCCGCCGGTGCCGTCGTCACCATGACCCTGATCGGGCGGCTGTGCCGCCGCTACGGCAGCCATCCGGTCACCGTGGTGTGCGCCGTGCTGCTCTCCCTCAGCGTCAGCCTGCCCCCGCTGACCCACTCCGCGCCCGCCCTCGGCGCCGTACTCCTCGTCTTCGGCGCCGCCTACGGCGGCATCAACGTCGCCTTCAACAGTGCCGCCGTCGACCTGGTGACCGCGCTGCGGCGGCCGATCATGCCCACGTTCCACGCCGCGTTCAGCCTCGGCGGCATGATCGGCGCCGGTCTCGGCGGGCTGGTCGCCGGCGCCCTCTCCCCCACCCGGCATCTGCTCGGCCTCACCCTGACCGGGCTGCTTGTCACGGCCGTCGCGGGACGCACCCTGCTGCGGCTGGAGCCGCCGGCGCCCGCGGACCGGGCTCCGTCCCCGACCGCGGCGGAAGGCAGTGCCGCGACGGAAGGCCGTGCCGCACCGCGCCGGACCGGCAGCCGTGGCCTGGTCGTCGTCTTCGGACTCATCGCGCTGTGCACCGCCTACGGCGAAGGCGCCATGGCCGACTGGGGCGCGCTCCATCTCCAGCAGGACCTGATGGCGTCGTCCGGCGTGGCGGCGGCCGGGTACTCGTGTTTCGCGCTGGCCATGACCGTGGGCCGGGCGACCGGCACCACCCTGCTGGAGCGGCTCGGCCGGACGCGCACGGTGATCGCCGGCGGTACCGTCGCGGCGGCGGGCATGCTGCTCGGCTCGCTGGCCCCCTCCGTGTGGGGCGCGCTGCTCGGTTTCGCCGTCACCGGGCTCGGGCTCGCCAATCTCTTCCCGGTCGCCGTGGAGCGGGCGGGCTCACTGACCGGCCCGTCCGGCGTGGCCGTCGCCTCGACGCTGGGCTACGGCGGCATGCTCCTCGGGCCGCCCGCGATCGGTTTCATGGCCGACTGGTTCTCCCTGCCGACCGCGCTCACCAGCGTGGCGGCGCTGGCCGCCGTCGCCGCGGTCATCGGGGTGGCCACGCGGCGGACGCTGGGCGGCTGACACCGGCGCCGCAACGCGGGCTCTCCCCCGTGCCGGACATTCCGGCCCGCGGGCGCGCTCCGTCCGGCACACTCACGCCATGGACACTGCCGACTTCCTTCAGACCCTGGACCGGGAGGGCCGGTTGCTCGCGACGGCCGCCGCGGCGGCGGGGACCGACGCCAAGGTGCCGACCTGTCCCGAGTGGCAGGTGCGCGATCTGCTGCGGCACACCGGCGCGGTGCACCGGTGGGCCGCGGCCTTCGTCGCCGACGGACTCACGGAGCGCCGCCCGCTCGACGACGTACCGGACGTGGACGGCGCCGCCCTGGTGGACTGGTACCGGGACAGTCACCGCCTGCTGGTCGACACCCTGGCCGCCGCACCCGCCGATGTGAACTGCTGGAGCTTCCTTCCGACGCTCGACCATCCTTCCCCGCTGGCGTTCTGGGCGCGCCGGCAGGCGCACGAGACGACCGTCCACCGCTATGACGCCGAGGCCGCGCGCGGCGGTACGGCGACGCCGGTCGCACCGGACTTCGCGGTGGACGGCATCGACGAACTGCTGCGCGGTTTCCACGCCCGCTCCCGGAGCCGGCTGCGCACACCGGAGCCCCGGGTGCTGCGGGTGCGCGCGCTGGACGAGGGGACAGACGCGGTGTGGACCGTACGGCTCACGGCCGAGCCGCCGGTGACCGTGCGGAAGGCCGGGGAGGAGGTCGAGGCCGAACTGTCCGGGCCGGCCGAGGAGTTGTATCTGGCGCTGTGGAACCGCAGGCCCGTGCCGCATGTGTCCGGTGACCGCTCGCTCGCCGAGCTGTGGCGGGAGAAGGGCGGAATCTGACCCCGGCCGGTCGGGGTCAGCCGGTCGACGTCAGCCGGTCGGCCCCGGACAGCTCGATCTCGGACAGTCGGCCCCGGTCAGCTCGGCCCCGGCCAGTCGGTCTCGGTCAGCATCCGGGCCAGCACCGCGCGCTGCACGGGCCGCACGTCACCGTGCAGCGCGCGCCCCTTCGCCGTGAGCGCCACCCGCACCCCACGCCGGTCCTCGGCACACATGGCGCGCTCGACCAGGCCGTCCTTCTCCAGACGGCCGATCAGCCGGGACAGCGCGCTCTGGCTGAGGTGGACGCGCTCGGCGATCTCCTGCACCCGGAAGGCACACTCGCCGTCCGCCGCCGCGCCCTGGGCGAGCAGGTCGAGGACCTCGAAGTCGCTGCCGCACAGGCCGTGTCCGTGCAGCACCCGGTCCAGCTCGCACTGCGTGCGGGCATGCAGCGCGAGGATGTCCCGCCACTGCTCCACGAGCGTCTGCTCGGCCCTGTCTGACGCCATGAGCGCACCGTAGCAGAGAAGCGAGATCATTGCACTGGAATTAAATGCATTTGCATTCGATGCACATGCATGTAGTCTCGTCGGCATGACCTCTCCGCTCCCCCCTTCCACGGCCCCGTCCCCGGCCGTCCGCTGGACCCCCCGGCTGTGGGGCACCCTGCTGGTGCTCTGCGCGGCGATGTTCCTGGACGCGCTGGACGTGTCGATGGTCGGCGTCGCGCTGCCGTCCATCGGCTCCGACCTCCACCTGTCCACGTCCACGCTGCAGTGGATCGTCAGCGGCTACATCCTGGGCTACGGCGGCCTGCTCCTCCTCGGCGGCCGCACCGCCGATCTGCTCGGCCGGCGTCAGGTGTTCCTCGTCGCCCTCGGTGTCTTCGCGCTGGCCTCGCTGCTCGGCGGACTCGTGGACTCGGGTCCCCTGCTGATCGCCAGCCGTTTCATCAAGGGCCTGAGCGCGGCCTTCACGGCACCGGCCGGACTGTCGATCATCACCACGACGTTCCCGGAGGGCCCGCTGCGCAACCGCGCCCTCTCCATCTACACGACCTGCGCCGCCACCGGTTTCTCCATGGGCCTGGTGCTCTCGGGCCTGCTCACCGAGGCCAGCTGGCGCTTCACCATGCTGCTGCCCGCACCGATCGCCCTGCTCGCGCTTCTCGCCGGTCTGCGACTGCTGCCGCGCAGTGCCCGCGAGGAGGGCCACGCCGGATACGACATCCCCGGCGCCGTCCTCGGCACCGCGTCGATGCTGCTGCTGGTGTTCACGGTCGTCCAGGCCCCGCAGGCCGGCTGGACCTCGGCCCGCACGCTGCTGTCCTTCCTCGCCGTGGCAGTGCTGCTGACCGGCTTCGTCCTGGTCGAGCGGCGCTCGCCGAGCCCGCTGATCCGGCTGGGCGTGCTGCGCTCGGGCAGCCAGGTCCGCGCCCAGCTCGGCGCGATCGCCTTCTTCGGTTCCTATGTGGGCTTCCAGTTCCTGACGACGCTCTATATGCAGTCCCTGCTCGGCTGGTCGGCGCTGCACACGGCGCTCGCGTTCCTGCCGGCGGGCGCGCTGGTGGCGGTGTCCGCCACGAAGGTCGGCGCGATCGTCGACCGGTTCGGTACGCCCCGGCTGATCGCGACCGGCTTCGCGTTCATGGTCCTCGGCTACGCGCTGTTCCTGCGCGTCGACCTCGACCCGGTGTACGCGGCCGTGATCCTGCCGTCCATGCTGCTGATCGGCGCGGCCTGCGCGCTGGTCTTCCCCTCGCTCAACATCCAGGCCACCAACGGGGTCGAGGACCACGAGCAGGGCATGGTCTCCGGTCTGCTCAACACCTCGGTGCAGGTGGGCGGCGCGATCTTCCTCGCGGTGGTCACGGCCGTGGTGACGGCCGGCGCCCCCGCCCACGCCACCCCGCAGGCCGTCCTCGACAGCTACCGGCCCGGCTTCATGGTCGTCACGGGCGTCGCGGCGGCCGGCCTGCTACTCACCCTCACCGGTCTGCGCAACCGTCGCACCCAGCAGTCCGTTGTCGTCGCCAGGTCCACCGTGAGGGAGGCGGAAGCGGAGCGCGTGGCGGTCCGTGACTAGGGGGAAGCCTCCGCAGGTGCGCCCGGCGGGGCTGGTTGCTCCGCCGGGCGCGCGTCTGTGAGGCTGGGGAAATGCATGCATACGGGGGACGCCGTACCAAAGCCCAACAGGACGCGGCGACGGTCGAGATCGGCTACGCGCTGGTGAGCGCGGCCTTCGCGGCG
Source organism: Streptomyces alanosinicus (assembly GCF_014650595.1). Classification (GTDB taxonomy): domain Bacteria; phylum Actinomycetota; class Actinomycetes; order Streptomycetales; family Streptomycetaceae; genus Streptomyces; species Streptomyces alanosinicus. The sequence goes on along the minus strand of NZ_BMVG01000005.1, from coordinate 271,438 downwards.
GCGGTGGTGTTCGGGGCCGTGGCCGGACCCGCGTTCCTCTTCGAACTGCCGCACCTGCTGTCCAAGACCCTGTTGCGGCTCGGTATGGCGGTCGCGCCGATCGTGTTCGTGGCCCGGGTGGTGGGCGTGCTGGTGCGCTTCCGGCGGACGGCTCAGCCCAGCCAGCCGGGCCGCACCAACCCCGACTCATAGGCCAGCACGACGAGTTGGGCCCGGTCCCGCGCGCCCAGCTTCACCATCGTGCGGCTCACATGGGTCTTGGCGGTGAGCGGGCTGACCACCAGCCGGCGGGCGATCTCCTCGTTGGACAGGCCGATGCCGACCAGCGCCATCACCTCCCGTTCCCGCTCGGTGAGCCGGGCGAGGGCGTCCGCCGCAGCGGGTTCCTTGGAGCGGGCCGCGAACTCGGCGATCAGCCGGCGGGTGACACCCGGCGACAGCAGTGCATCACCCTGGACCACCGCCCGTACCGCACGCAGGAGTTCGGCCGGCTCGGTGTCCTTGACCAGGAAACCGGAGGCGCCCGAACGGATCGCCTCGAAGACGTACTCGTCGAGTTCGAAGGTGGTGAGCATGACCACCTTCACGTCCTTCAGCTCCGCGTCGCCGGTGATGCGCCGGGTCGCGGCGAGACCGTCCCGCACGGGCATACGGATGTCCATCAGAACGACGTCCGGCCGCAGTTCGCGCACCTGGCGCAGCGCCTCCTCACCGTCGGCGGCCTCCCCGGCCACCTCGATGTCCGGCTGGGCGTCGAGCAACGCCCTGAAACCGGCCCGCACCAGCGACTGGTCGTCGGCGAGCAGTACCCGGATCACTGGTCCTCCCTGGTGTGCGACGGCAGTACGGCGAGCACCCGGAAGCCGCCCTCGGGGCGCGGTCCGGCCTCGATGGTGCCACCGAGCGCGGCCGCCCGCTCCCGCATGCCGGCCAGTCCGTTCCCGCTGCCCCCGGCGTCGGCGCCGGTGGCCGGCCCGTCGTCGTCGATGCGCAGCCGCAGTGTGTCCCCGTCGTGGACGAACCGTACACACGCCTGCCGCGATCCGGAGTGCCGTACGACGTTGGTCAGGGCCTCCTGCACGATACGGAAGGCGGCGAGGTCGGCGCCCGGGGGCAGGTGCGGCGGCTCGCCCTCGATCCGCACGGTCAGCCCGGCCGCGGCGGCCTGCTCCACCAGTTCGGGGAGCCGGTCCAGGCCGGGGGCGGGGGCGCGCGGCGCGGCACCGGTGGTGCGCAGCGTGTCGAGGACCTGGCGCACCTCGCCGAGCGCCTCCTTACTGGCGGCCTTGATCGTGGTGAGCGCGGCCCGCGCCTGCTCGGGATCGCTGTCGAGCAGCGCGAGCCCCATGCCGGCCTGGACATTGATGACGGAGATGCTGTGCGCGAGGACGTCGTGCAACTCGCGGGCGATCCGCAGCCGTTCCTCGTCCGCGCGGCGCCGTGCCGCCTGCGTCCGGTCGGCGCGCTCCCGTGCCCACTGTTCGCGCCGCACCCGGCCCAGTTCGGACAGGGCGACGATCGCCAGCACCCAGGTGGCGATGACGGTCTCCTGGGTGAGGCTCGCGCGCCGGTCCCCCGAGGGCGGGAGCCAGCGGTAGAGCCAGAGGGCTATCAGCGCGTGCCCGGCCCACAACAGGCCGACGGCGGCCCAGGCGGCCCGCCGGTGACCGGCGACGACCGCGCTGAAACAGCCGACGGCGACGGTCAGCAGGACCGGCCCGTAGGGGTAGCCGGCGGCCAGATAGCCGAGGGTCACCGTCGCGGTGCCGAAGGCCACGGCCACCGGGTACCGGTGCCGCCACAGCAGCAGGACCGAGGCGAGGAGCAGCAGCACGCGCGCGGTCACGTCCAGCGGGACGCGCAGATGCTGGCTGTGCGCCGCGAAGTTGCTGCCGACCAGCACGAACGCGGTGACCAGCACGGTGGAGCGCCAGGGCCGGCGGCGGGCACGGCCCGGCTCCGCCCCGTCCCCGTCCCCGTCCGGGGCGCCGTGCCACCAAGGCCCGTACCGCCACCGGTGCGCGGGGGCGCGCTGCTCTTCCATGACCGCCACGCTAGACGCCGACGACACGGGACGACGTCAGCCGGACGAGGTGATCACTCGTACTCCCCGGGAAGTACGACACCCGGTCGGGGCCGGCACGGGAGTCGGCGCGAGGCCGGTGCGGGCCGGCAGGGAAGACAGCGCAGGACCGGCACAGGAGTCGGCGTGGAGGCCCGTCGGCCGTGCGCCTATCGCAGGCCCACGCCGTGTGCCAGCCCCGTGACCGCGTGGCGGAAGAAGGCTTCCCTGTCCTCCACCACTTTGTGGAACTGGCCGAACAGCTCGAAGCCCACCAGCCCGAACAGCTGCGCCCAGGCCGCCGTCAGCGCCACGGCCACCTCGGCGGGCAGGCCGGAGGCGAAGTCGGCGGCCATGCGCTCGCCCTCGGGGCGCAGTGCGGCGGGCAGGGGCAGCGTGGCGAGGCCGGGCCCCTCGTGGGCGTCGCGGACGATGCCGATGAGGACCAGGCCGACGCGGGCCGCGGCCCTGATCGTGGTCTCGGGGGCGGAGTAGCCGGGCACGGGCGAGCCGTAGATCAGGGCGTACTCATGGGGGTGGGTGAGCGCCCAGCCGCGCACCGCCTCGCACACGGCCGTCCAGCGCGGCACGGGAGCAGCGCCCGGGTCGGTGTCGCGGGCCTTCTCGGCGGCCTCGCCGAGGGAGTCGTAGGCGTCGATGATCAGGGCGGTCAGCAGCTCGTCGCGGCTGGGGAAGTAGCGGTACACGGCCGACGAGACCATGCCCAGCTCGCGGGCGACGGCGCGCAGCGAGAGCTTCGCCGCGCCCTCCTCGGCCAGCTGTCTGCGGGCCGCTTCCTTGATGGCGACGGTGACTTCGGTCCTGGCCCGTGCCCGGGCGCCCTGGGGGGTGCTCATACCGGCAGTCTGCCACGAGGGAGAGCGGTGCACACAAAAGAGAGCACCGCTCTTGCATTCGCGCACCGGCCTGCCCCACACTGGAGTCGTCCGAGAGCACTGCTCTCCCAAGCCGTGGGGGTCACCATGTCGTCGTCTTCCTCTTCGCCGTACTACCTCAAGGGCAGCCCGATGAACGTGCGGCTGAACAGCGTCATCGGCTGGCTCGCCCGGCACGGCGTCAGCCTCGCGGGCACCGCGGAGATGTCCGTGCGGGGCCGCAAGAGCGGCCAGATGCAGCGCATCCCGGTCAACCCGCACACCTACGACGGCGGGCAGTACCTCATCTCGGCGCGCGGCCACTCGCAGTGGGTGCGCAACATGCGGGTCGCCGGCGGCGGCGAGCTGCGCGTGGGCCGCAGGGTGCGCGCCTTCACCGTGGCGGAGCTTCCCGACGCCGAGAAGCTCCCCGTGCTGCGGACCTATCTGGAGAAGTGGGGCTGGGAGGTCAACCAGTACTTCGCCGGGGTGACCGCCAAGTCCTCCGACGCGGAGATCATCGCCTGCGCCGGCGACCACCCGGTCTTCCGGATCACCGTCACGAGCTGACGGACTCCTCCGCCGGGACGGACTGCCCCCGGTCCAGGGCGGTCAGGGCACGCTGGGCGATCGGGCGGGAGCGGACCATCTCGCCCAGCGAGGACGACCCCTGGGTGATGTCCCGGAACGCCTTCCATGCCGGGCGGAACCCGGTGAGGGCCGCGTGGAAGAGGCCGGGACGCTTCTCGAACGCGGCCAGCATCCGCTTGCCGACGCTCATCTCGACGCCGAGACCGGCCTTGATCGCGAACGCGTAGTTCAGGGCCTGGCGGCGGGTGTCGACCGCGTCGTGGGCCTCGGCGATGCGCACCGCCCACTCCCCCGCGAGCCGCCCCGACCGCAGCGCGAACGAGATGCCCTCGCGGGTCCACGGCTCCAGCAGCCCGGCCGCGTCACCACAGACCAGCACCCGGCCCCGGGACAGGGGCGAGTCGTCGGCGCGGCAGCGGGTCAGATGACCGGAGGAGACGGCCGGCTCGAAGCCGGACAGGCCGAGCCGGGCGATGAAGTCCTCCAAGTACCGCTTGGTGGCAGCCCCTTCACCGCGCGCGGAGATCACACCGACCGTCAGCGTGTCGCCCTTGGGGAACACCCAGCCGTAACTGCCGGGCATCGGGCCCCAGTCGATGAGGACCCGGCCCTTCCAGTCCTCGGCGACCGACTCCGGGACCGGGATCTCCGCCTCCAGGCCGAGGTCCACCTGGTCCAGCTTCACGCCGACATGGGCTCCTATGCGGCTGGCGCTGCCGTCGGCGCCGACGACGGCGCGGGCCAGCACCGTCTCGCCGCCCTGCAGGACGACGGCCACCGTGCGCCGGTCGGTGACCGCCGAGCCGTGCTGCTCGACCCGCTGCACCGTGACACCCGTCCGCAGTTCGGCGCCGGCCTTCTGGGCGTGCTCGACCAGCTGCTGGTCGAACTCGGGCCGGTTGATCAGCCCGAACAGCATCTGCTTGGAGCGGCGGGTGCGGGTGAAGCGGCCGTTGTTCGAGAAGGTGACCGCGTGCACCCGGTCGCGGAAGGGGAGCTCGAAGCCGGGGGGCAGCGCGTCGCGCGAGGGGCCGATGATGCCGCCGCCGCAGGTCTTGTAGCGGGGCAACTCGGCTTTCTCCAGCAACAGCACGCGCCGTCCCGCGACCGCGGCCGCATAGGCGGCCGAGGCCCCCGCGGGTCCCGCGCCCACCACGACGACGTCCCACACCCGCTGCACGTCGTCCGCCGAAGAGTTCTCGCCGCTCACGATGGTCTACTGCTCCGATCAAGCCGCTGCCGTAGTGTCCCTCGCATCCTACGGCGGCCGTCGTCGCAGGCCACTGTGGGAGTATCGGGGCTATCACCCGGTACAACGTCGCACCCACGAGGAGCGTGCCCATGTCGTCGAATCCGGTCGCCGAGACCGTCGCCTCGCTGCTGCCACGGGCCAAGGCGGAGCTGACCGAACTGGTCGCCTTCAGGTCGGTGGCGGACTTCGCGCAGTTCCCGAAGAGCGAGAGCGAGGCGGCCGCCAACTGGATCGCCGACGCCCTGCGCGCCGAGGGATTCGTCGACGTGGCGCTGTTGGACACCCCGGACGGCACCCAGTCCGTCTACGGCTACCTGCCGGGCCCTGAGGGCGCGAAAACGGTTCTCCTCTACGCGCACTACGACGTGCAGCCGCCGCTGGACGAGGCCGCCTGGACCACCCCGGCGTTCGAGCTGACCGAGCGCGACGGCCGCTGGTACGGCCGCGGGAGCGCCGACTGCAAGGGCGGCGTCCTCATGCACCTGCTGGCGCTGCGCGCCCTGAAGGCGAACGGCGGCGTCCCGGTCAACGTCAAGGTGATCGTCGAGGGCTCGGAGGAGCAGGGCACGGGCGGCCTGGAGCGGTACGCCGAGGAGCACCCGGAGCTGCTGGCCGCGGACACCATCGTGATCGGCGACGCGGGCAACTTCCGCGTCGGTCTGCCGACGGTGACCACCACGCTGCGCGGTATGACCCTGGTCCGCGTGACGGTCGACACCCTCGCGGGCAATCTGCACTCCGGCCAGTTCGGCGGTGCCGCCCCGGACGCGCTGGCCGCGCTGATCCGGGTGCTGGACTCGCTGCGCGCCGAGGACGGCTCCACCACGGTCGACGGCCTGCACTCCGACGCGCGCTGGGAGGGCCTTGAGTACACCGAGGAGCAGTTCCGCGGCGACGCCAAGGTGCTCGACGGGGTCGGCCTGATCGGCGCCGGCTCGGTCGCCGACCGTATCTGGGCCCGCCCGGCGGTCACCGTCCTCGGCATCGACTGCCCGCCGGTCGTCGGTGCCACCCCCTCCGTCCAGTCGAGCGCCCGCGCCCTGATCAGCCTGCGGGTCCCGCCGGGCGTCGACGCGGCGGAGGCGGCCAAGCTGCTCCAGGCGCACGTCGAGGCGCACACCCCCTGGGACGCCCGGGTCACCACGGAGCAGATCGGCCAGGGCCAGCCCTTCCGGGCCGACACCTCCAGCCCGGCCTACCAGGCGATGGCCGACGCGATGGCGGTCGCCTACCCCGGCGAGAGCATGCAGTACGCCGGCCAGGGCGGCTCCATCCCGCTGTGCAACACCCTCGCCGGCCTGTACCCGCAGGCGGAGATCCTGCTCATCGGCCTGAGCGAGCCGGAGGCCCAGATCCACGCGGTCGACGAGAGCGTGTCCCCCGAGGAGCTGGAGCGGCTGTCGGTCGCCGAGGCGCTGTTCCTGCGCAACTACGCGGCGGGCTGAGCCCCTTCTGCCGTCGGCGGCACCCTCGCCCATGGGGCGGGGGCGCCGCCTGCGGTCGGCGCCGGGGGACGTACGGGATCGTGCTCACCCACTTCCAGGAGGCCCACTGCCTCCAAGAAGACGACGTGGGCGGCGCGGGCGAGTCCACCGCGCTGAGCGGCGCCGAGGCACGGGCCGGACGGCTCAGCCCAACGGTCATCCGACCGTCAGCCCACCGGTCATCCGACCGTCAGCCCACCGGTCATCCGGCCGTCAGCCCACCGGTATTCCGGCCTCCAGATACAGGGCGGTCCCGCGCTCGCGGGCGCGCAGCGCCCAGCGCAGCCGCTCGTAGCGGACCGGCGGCAGCATCCCGGCGGCCTCCTGTTCGGTGGCGAAACGCCAGTCGCGCAGCTCCGGTCCCGGCAGCAGCACCCGGGACGCCTCGCCGGACTCCAGCCGGCCGCCGTCGAACAGCAGCCGCAGCCCGCCGAAGCCGGGCGGCACCGGCCGTTCCCAGTCGACGACGAGCAGCCGGGGCACCTCTCCCAGCCGTATCCCGGTCTCCTCGGCGACCTCGCGCATCCCGGCCCGGGCCGGCGCCTCACCGCGCTCCACCACACCGCCGGGGAACTCCCAGCCCGGCTTGTAGGTGGGGTCCACGAGCAGCACCCGGTCCTGCTCGTCGAAGAGCAGCACCCCGGCGGCGAGGGTCTCGGCGGTCGGCTCGGGCGTCTGCACGATGTCGCAGGGCGCCACGGCACCGGTGCCGACGGCGTCGGCGATGCGGACGGCGGTGGCGTACGGCGTGAGGGCACTGGTGTCCACGAGGTGGGCGTCGGCGGTGAGCCAGGAGGCGAGGGCGGCGCGGTAGGGCTCGATGTGGTCGTAGGCCCACTGCCGTTGCCGTATCTCGCCGTCGGGTAGATCCGGCGGTATCTCCCGGCCGGCTATCCGCGCACGCAGGATCGTTTCAGCCGGAGCGAGCAGCAGATGGTGCACCGGGATCCTGCGGGCGGCGAGGCCGCCGAAGATCTCGTCGCGGTGCTCCTGGCGGAGCAGGGTCATGGGCACCACGAGGGTCCCGCCCAGCTCGGCGAGCATCGCGGCCGCCGTGTCGACCACCAGCCGGCGCCAGATCGGCAGGTCCTGGAAGTCGCCGACCTCGGCGAGGCGCTTGGCCGGCAGCAGCTGCGTGAGCTCTCCGCCGATGATCTCGGGGTCGAAGAGCGTGCTGTTCGGGATCAGTTCGATCAGTTCCCGTGCGGTGGTGGTCTTCCCCGCACCGAACGCGCCGTTGATCCAGACGACGGTCACGGACTCCCCCTCTTCTGTTGGCCCCCTGAGGCTTGCCCGCTCCACCCTGCCACGGAAACCCCGTCCCGGTGAGGGCGCCGCAACAGCGGTGCCGGTGGCCCCCGCGACGGGGACACCGGCACCTGCGCCTCGCGCCGTGGGATCTACGCCGGCCCGCGACTGCCGTCGTCGATACCGAAACTGTCCAGCGAGACCGGGTGGCCGCCGGCCGAGTCGAGCGTGTCCGTGACGTTGAGGCCGTCCACGGTCACCCCGTTGTCGGGGCTGCTGTGGCCCTTGTCCGCCGCGTGGGAAGCCGCGTGGGAAGGGGTGACGGCGGCCACCACGAATCCGGTGGCCAGGGAGGCGATGGCGAGCATGCTGCGCTTCTTCATGGGCTGAACAACTGCGGATCCGGCCAGGGGTCACGCGGATACCGGCGAGCGGACGACCTCGGACCCGGCGGTTCGCGGCACCGTGAGCGCGCCGGGTGTGCCGAAATTCGTTGGCACGCGCCTGTGCCGGGCCGGTATCGTCCGGCATCCCGCCCTGCCCGCTCCCGCGGCGGGCCCGAGCAGAAACGCGCCGTCATGACCAGCCTCGCCCCGACCACGACCCTCTGGCGCCCCACCGGCCCCGAGGAACTGGAGCTGGTCCGCGCGCTCGACTGGCGGGCCTGGCCGCCGCGGCTCCCGGAGCAGCCGATCTTCTACCCGGTTCTCAACGAGGACTACGCGATCCGGATCGCCCGGGACTGGAACGTCCGCTACGACGGCGCCGGTTTCGTGACCCGCTTCGAGGTCGACACGGAGTTCGTCGGGCGGTATCCGGTCCGGCAGGCCGGCGGCGAGACGATCCTGGAACTGTGGGTGCCGGCCGAGGAGTTGGACGAGTTCAACGCCCATATCGTCGGCCGCATCGAGGTCGTACGGGAGTTCCGCTGAGCGGGCCCACGCCCTTCGGCGCCGCAGCCGACGGCAGCACGGACGGCGGCAGCGCGGGCGACCGCGTCGTGGACGTCGTGCGCTCGGGCGAGCGGCTGGTGCAGACCGCGGCGGCCCTGTCGGACGCCGCACTGCAGGCCCCCGCACTGCTGCCCGGGTGGACGCGCGGCCATGTGCTCGCCCATGTCGCCCACAGCGTGGACGCGTATGTGTGGCTGCTGCGGCTCGCGCACACCGGCCAGGAGCCGGCCCCGCGCGCGGACGCGGCGGCGCTCTCCGCGGCGGTCGAGCGGGACGCGGCGCTGTCCACGGCCCGGCTCACGGCCCGGCTGCAGGGGAGCCTCGACCGGTTCGCGGGACTGGCACAGGCCACACCCGCCCCCGTCTGGGACCGCCTGGTCCCGGCGCTGGCCGGCTGGCTCCACCCGGCCCGGTACCTGCTGCTGCGGTGCCTGCGGGAGCTGGAGACCCACCACCTCGACCTGGGACTGGGCCACGGCACCGAGCAGTGGCCGGACGCGTATGTCTCCTGGGCGCTGGAGGACACCCTCGCCACGCTGCGCGCCCAGGGCTTTCCGCTCGCCTCGGTCCGGGCCGTGGACCTCGGCCGGAGCTGGTCGCCGGCGGCCGAGGGTCCCTCCGTCGCCGGGGCCGGACATCAGGTGCTCGGCTGGCTCGGCGGACGCGTCGCGGCCGACACGCTGACGAGCGACCGCCCGGCGCATCTGCTGCCCCGCCCGCCCGCCTGGCCCCAGCCCCCACTGCCCGGCTGGGGCCGCGTCGACGACGAGGCATGACCCCCGGAAGCCAACACATCCGAACGCCGGATCACACCCATGGGGGCGAAACGTCCCTGCGGTCCCGGCTTCTGACGGGGTTTCGAACAACCGGGGCACATGTCTTCCAACACAGTCCGACACGTCCTACCGTAAACGCGCACAGTCGATACACAGATGACGCCCAGGCGGCGCCATACCGTCATCCACCGTTCGCGAGTCGGAGGAACGTCAACGATGCGTCACCCTCACACCCGCACACCCCGCCGAAGAGTGCTCGGCACGCTCACGGCGGCACTGCTGTGCGCGGCGGCCCTCGCCGTCCCCGCGCAGGCGGCCCCCGCCCAGGCCCCCGCCGCCAGCGCCCCCGCCCTGGGCGACGGTCTCGCCCTCACCCCGCCGATGGGGTTCAACAACTGGAATTCCACGCACTGCCGGTCCGAGTTCAACGAGACGATGGTCAAGGGCATCGCCGACCTCTTCGTGGCGAAGGGCCTGAAAAACGCCGGCTACCGCTACGTCAATCTGGACGACTGCTGGGCGCTGCCGCAGCGCGACGCCGACGGCAAGCTGGTGCCCGACCCGGCCCGCTTCCCGAACGGCATCAAGGCCGTCGCCGACTACGTCCACTCCAAGGGACTCAAACTCGGCATCTACACCAGCGCCGGAACCAAGACCTGCAACAGCGCGGGATTCCCGGGCGCGCTCGGCCACGAGTACAGCGACGCCCGGCAGTTCGCCGACTGGGGTGTGGACTACCTGAAGTACGACAACTGCAATAACCAGGGCGTCGACGCCAAGCAGCGCTACACGACCATGCGTGACGCGCTCAGGGCGACCGGGCGGCCCATCGTGTACAGCATCTGCGAATGGGGCGAGAACAAGCCCTGGGAGTGGGCTACCGACGTCGGCCACCTGTGGCGCACCACCGGTGACATCAGCGACGACTGGGGCTCGATGCTGTCGATCCTCAAGCAGAACCTCCCGCTCGCTCCGTACGCCGGACCCGGCCACTGGAACGACCCCGACATGCTGGAGGTCGGCAACGGCGGCATGACGGACACCGAGTACCGCTCCCACTTCTCCCTCTGGTCGGTCATGGCGGCCCCGCTGCTCATCGGCACCGACCTGCGCAAGGCCTCCCAGACGACCTTCGACATCCTGGACAACAAGGAGGTCGTCGCCGTCGACCAGGACCCGCTGGGCAAGCAGGGCGCGGTCGTCTCCTCCGCGGGCGGCCGCTGGGTGATCGCCAAGGAGATGAAGGACGGCAGCCGGGCCGTCGCGCTGTTCAACGAGTCCGGTACCGCCCAGCGGATCGCCACCACCGCGGCCGCCGTCGGACTCCCCGACGCCCCCGCCTACACCCTGCGCGACCTGTGGCAGCACAGCAGCTACAACACCGCCGGGACCGTCGCGGCCACCGTTCCCGCCCACGCCACGGTCCTCCTGCGGGTCTCGGCCGACCCCCGCTGGGCGGCCAACCCGCCCGCCGCCGAACTCGGCCTGGACGGCAGCCCGCTGCTGGAGGCCGCGACCCCGGCCACGCTGACCAGCACGGTCACCGACCTCGGCCGCACCCCCGCCCGCCGGGTCTCGGTGTCCCTCGCCGGCCCCGCGGGGTGGACCGTACGGCCCATATCGTCGACCTCGGCGACCGCCCTCGCCACGGGCCAGGTCCTGCGTACCGGTTGGCGCGTCACCGCGCCGGCCGGCGCACCCACCGGCTCCTACGGCCTCACGCTCCAGGCCCGGTACCGCTCACCGTCCGGGCAGCGCGTCACCGGCACGCTCCCGCTGACCGCGTCCGTCGTGGTACGGCCGCCCTCCGGGACGTCGTATCTCAGCGACCTGGACCGGCTGTCGGCGACCAGCGGCTGGGGTCCCGTGGAGCGTGACACCAGCAACGGGGAGAGCGACCCGGGCGACGGCCACCCGATCACCATCGGCGGCACGGTGTACGCCAAGGGCCTCGGCGTCCACGCGCCGAGCGACGTCTCCTTCTACACCGGCAAGGCCTGCCGGACGGTCACCGCCGACGTCGGGGTCGACGACGAGAAGGGCACGAAGGGCAGCGTCACCTTCGAGATCTGGGCGGACGGCACGAAGGTCGCGTCGACGGGGGTCCTGACCAACGCGATGCCGGCCCGGCCGGTGTCCGCCGACGTCAGCGGCGCCCAGGTCATCCGTCTTGTCGTCACCGACGCGGGAGACGGCAACGATTCCGACCATGCGGACTGGGCGGACGCGCGCGTGAGCTGCTGACCGCGCACCTGGGCGGTCGCGGTCGTCGCGCCCGTCCGCCGCGCCGCTCAGACCCCCGCCGTCGCGTCCGGCCGCCGGGCCAGCGCGGCGGCCGCCGCGCCGACCAGCCCCGCGTCCGTGCCCATCTGCGCGGGCACGACCGTCAGCCGCTGGACGAAGGACAGGGTCGCGTAGTCGGTGAGTGCCTTGCGCAGCGGGGTGAGGAGGATGTCGCCGGCCTTGCCGACGCCCCCGCCGATGACCGCGATGTCGATCTCCACCAGGGTCGCGGTGGCCGCGATGCCGGCGGCCAGCGCCTGCGCCGCCCGCTCGAAGGAGGCCACTGCGACCGGGTCGCCCTCGCGGGCGGCGGCGGCCACCGCGGCGGCCGAGGTGTCGCCGTCGGGGCCGGGCCGCCAGCCCTGCTCCATGGCGCGCCGGGCGATGTTCGGCCCGCTGGCGATGCGCTCCACGCAGCCGCGCGAACCGCATGGGCACGGGTCGCCGTCGAGGTCGACGCTGATGTGCCCGATGTGCCCGGCGTTGCCGGTCGGGCCGGGGTGCAGCCGTCCGTTCAGGACCAGGCCGCCGCCCACACCCGTCGACACCACCATGCACAGCGCGTTGTCATGGCCTCTGGCGGCGCCCTGCCAGTGCTCGGCGGCCGTGATCGCGACGCCGTCGCCGATCAGCTCGACCGGGAGGCCGCCGGTGGCCGAGCGCACCCGGCCGACCAGCGGGTAGTCGCGCCAGCCCGGCACGTTCACCGGACTGACGGTGCCCGCCGAGGCGTCCACCGGACCGGCGCTGCCGATGCCGATGGCGCCGGCGCGTCCCCACAGCGGCGATCCGGCGAGGTCGGCCAGCACGTCCTCGACGGCTCGCATGACCGTTTCGCCGTCCCGCTGGGCGGGGGTGCCGCGCTGGGCCCGCGTCAGGATCCGTCCGTCGTCGTCCACCAGCGCGCCGGCGATCTTGGTGCCGCCGATGTCCAGGGCCGCCACGAGGTCGGTGTGCATCAGAGTCAGATCTCCCCGTTGAAGCTTGAGAACCAAAGAGAAGCAGGCCGGTCAAGCGGTGGGGGCGCAGGCCGGCAGAAAACGGTGGACAGTGTCTCGCGCATCTGACAACGTTGTCCAGGCTCTATGCTCGACGCCACATCCTCATACAATCCCCGGACCGGCGCACCACCCCGGACGCATCACTTCATGCGCACCCACGCGCCGGCCCGGACGCACCGGTTCCGCGGACCATACGGACGACAGGACAGGACGCCGCATCGTGCCCGACACCACCCGCCGCGCAGACAGCCTTCCCGGCAACCGTTACGGCAACCGCCCGACGATGAAGGACGTCGCGGCACGGGCCGGTGTCGGACTGAAGACGGTCTCACGGGTGGTCAACGGCGAGCCCGGCGTCACGCCGGACACCGAGCGCCGGGTGCAGGAGGCGATCGAGGCGCTGGGCTTCCGCCGCAACGACAGCGCCCGGGTGCTGCGCAAGGGCCGTACGGCGAGCATCGGGCTGGTCCTGGAGGACCTCGCCGACCCCTTCTACGGCCCGCTCAGCCGCGCCGTCGAGGAGGTGGCCCGAGCCCATGGCGCCCTGCTGATCAACGGCTCCAGCGCCGAGGACCCGGAGCGCGAGCAGGAGTTGGCACTGGCCCTGTGCGCGCGCCGGGTGGACGGCCTGGTGGTGATCCCGGCCGGTGACGACCACCGCTATCTGGAGCCGGAGATCAGGGCGGGCGTGGCGACGGTCTTCGTGGACCGTCCGGCCGGGCGGATCGACGCCGACGTGGTCCTCTCGGACAACTACGGCGGGGCCCGGGACGGCGTCGCCCATCTGATCGCGCACGGCCACCGCCGGATCGGGTTCATCGGTGACATGCCCCGGATCCACACCGCCGCGGAACGGCTGCGCGGCTACCGGGCGGCCATGGAGGACGCCGGGATACCGGTCGAGGACGCCTGGATGTCCCTCGGCGCGACGAATCCGGAGCGGGTGCGCCGGGCGGCGGAGGAGATGCTCTCCGGACCCGCCCCGGTCACCGCGATCTTCACGGGCAACAACCGGGTGACGGTCACCGTGATCCGGGTCCTGGCCGAACAGTCCCGGCACGTCGCCCTCGTCGGCTTCGACGACATCGAGCTGGCCGATCTGCTGCAGCCGGGCGTCACGGTCGTCGCCCAGGACGCGGCGGCCCTCGGCCGTACGGCCGCCGAGCGCCTCTTCCGTCAGCTGGACAGCGGGCGCGTCGCTCCTGAGCGGATCGAGCTGCCCACCCGGCTGATCACCCGCGGCTCGGGTGAGCTGCCCCCCGCGGACTGATCGGGCCGCCCCTCGCCCCGCCCAACTGCGCCGCGGGCGGGTGGAGTTCGAGAGCGGCTCCGCTCAGCAGACCGGCAGGCCGGGCACCGGTGCGTCGTTGGTGCCGCCCTTGAGGTAGACATCGCTGACGTAGACCCCGGTGTTGCCACTGTCGTCGTCGGTCTTCGCCCACCAGACGTTCGTCCACCGGCCATAGGTCTCCCGGCGCCCCAGATTCGCCTGGCAGTAGAAGTAGTTGGTGCCCGCGTTCACGGTCCCGGCCGCGGCGCCGGAGGCCGTGTACGACGTGGCGGTGCGCCAGACCTCGCAGTTGTACTTGCCGCCGCCGATGGACAGGCAGGACGCCGCGGGGCTGGAGGTGTGGCTCGTACCGCTGGTCGGGGTCGGGCTGGGGGAGGGTTCGGCCGGCGCGGACGCGGAGACGGAGGCGGAGGCGCTCGACGACGGCTCGGCAGTACCCGCGCCGCTCGGCTGCCCGGTGGGCCCGGTACTCCTTCCGCCCTCCCGGCGCGGATGGCCTGGCTGAGCGGACCGCTCCGTACCGGCCCGTCGGGTGCCCGCCGCCGGAGTGTGGGAGGCCGTCGCCCCGGGACCCGCCGTCGGCGCACCCTGGTCGCGCAGCAGGGCCACGGTGACACCTGCCCCGGCGAGCACGACGGCGACGGCAGCGGCGGCGAGCAGCACCCGGCCCTTGCGGCGGGGCGCTCCCGAGGTCGTACTCATGGGCCTGGTGGGCGCGCCGGACGCGCCGGCGGGAGTCGCCCCGGCGGGCGCACCGGTGTGCGGAGCGGCACCCTCCCGGTGTGCGGACACCGACCCCATGGGCACGCCGGCCTGGGAAGCGACGGGGCCGTACGGCCCCTCGGAGCCGCGCGGGCCGGCGGGGCCGTGCGAGTCGACGGGACCCTGCGGGCTGGCGGAGCCGTGCGAGCCGACAGGGCCTTGCGCCCCGGCGGAGCCGTACGGGCTGGCGGGGCCGTGCGGGCCGGCGGGGCCGTACGCGCTGGCGGAGCCGTGCGAGTCGACGGGGCCCTGCGGGCCGACAGGGCCATGCGCCCCGGCGGAGCCGTGCGCGCCGACAGAACCGTGCGAGTCGACGGGACCCTGCGGGCCGGCGGAGCCGTACAGGCGGTCGGAGCCGTGCGAGCCGACAGCGTCATGCAAGTCGGCAGAACCGTGCGGGTCGACGGAGCCGCTCGCTGTCGGGCCAAGCGGGTCGGCCGGGTTGGCGGTGGCCGGCTGTGCCGGTCCGAATCCCGGTGGGGCGGAGGGCGCGTCGTGGTCCGGTGGGGCGGAGGGCGTGTCGTGGTGCGGTGGGGCGGGGGTTGCCGGTGTGGTCGGGCGCAGGGTGGTCGTCGGGGTGTCCGAGGGTCGCGCCCGCTCCACCTCGCGCAGCGCCTCGCGGGCCTCCTCGGCGTCCGGGCGGGAGTCCGGGCGCTTGTCCATCAGGCGCCGCAGCACGGGTGCCAGCGGGCCGGCCCGGCGGGGCTCGGGGAGGGGCTCGGAGACGATGGCGGTGAGCGTCGAGTAGGTGGACGTACGACGGAACGGCGAGGTGCCCTCGACGGCCGCGTACAGCGTGGCCCCCAGCGCCCCGACATCGGCGGGCGCGCCCGGCTCGCCGCCCTGGGCGCGCTCGGGGGCCAGATAGTCCAGGGAACCGACGAGTTCGCCGCTGCGGGTCAGACGGGTGGCCGAGCCGTCCGCGGGGTCGTCCATGGTGGCGATGCCGAAGTCGGTCAGGACGACGCGGCCGGAGCGGTCGAGGAGGATGTTGCCCGGTTTGACGTCGCGGTGCAGGACGCCGGAGCGATGGGCGGCGGCCAGCGCGTCGGTCACGGCCAGGCCGATGCGGGCCGCCTCGTACGGGTCGAGGGTGCCGCGCTCGCGCAGGATCCCGTCGAGGGAGGGTCCGTCGATCAGTTCCATGACGATCAGCGGGCGTCCGTCGACCTCGGTGACGTCGTGCACGGCGACGACCCCGGGGTGGCGGACCCGGGCGGCGGCACGGGCCTCGCGCTGCATACGCAGCCGCAGCCCGGACAGCTCCGGTCCGGCCGCGTCCGTGTACGTCCGCAGTTCCTTGACGGCGACCTCGCGGCCGAGGACCTCGTCCACCGCCCGCCAGACCACCCCCATGCCGCCGCGCCCGAGCCGTGCGGTGACCCGGTAGCGCCCGGCGAGCAGCCGGCCGGTCCCGTCCGTGTCGCCGTACTCCTGCGGTCCTTGCTCCCCCGAAGACACCGCCGCCCCGTTCCCGTGTCGTCCTGTGTCGCGTCCGCTGGTCGATGCGTGGCGTCCAGCGTACGGGGCGGCGGCGCCGGATCGAGCCGGCGGCGGGAGCTGTGACCGGTCCGCTACTTCGCGGAGGCCGTCAGGTCACCTCGCCGGGGCGCCGCGAAGCCCTCCAGATCGGCGCGGGTCAGCCCGCTGAGGCGGGCGACCTCGGCAATGTCGAGGGCGCCGCAGTCCAGGCCGCGCAGCAGATAGCCGCTGAGCGCCTTGGCGGTGGCGGGCTCGTCCATGACGTCGCCGCCGGCGTGGTTGGCGTAGCGGGCGAGGCGGGCCGCCGCCTGTTCGAAGCCCTCGCGGTAGAAGGCGTAGACGGCCGCGTAGCGCGTCGGGATGTGGCCGGGGTGCATGTCCCAGCCCTGGTAGTAGGCGCGGGCGAGGGCGCGGCGGGTGAGACCGTAGTGCAGGCGCCAGGCGTCGTGGACCTTGGCCGCCGGACCGACCGGCAGGACGTTGGTGGAGCCGTCGGAGACGCGGACGCCGGTGCCGGCCGCCGCTACCTGCATGACCGCCTTGGCGTGGTCGGCGGCCGGGTGGTCACTGGCCTGGTACGCGGCGGAGACGCCGAGGCAGGCGCTGTAGTCGAAGGTGCCGTAGTGCAGCCCGGTGGCGCGGCCCTCCGCGGCCTGGATCATACGGGCCACCGTGGCGGTGCCGTCGGTGGCGAGGATGGACTGGCTGGTCTCGATCTGGATCTCGAAGCCGAGCCGGCCGGCGTCCAGGCCGTGCGCCTTCTCGAAGGCCTCCAGGAGGCGGACGAAGGCGCCGACCTGCTCGGGGTAGGTGACCTTGGGCAGGGTGAGGACCAGGCCCTCGGGCAGGCCGCCCGACTGGATCAGGCCGGTCAGGAAGACGTCGAGGGTGCGGATGCCCCGGTCGCGTACGGCGGCCTCCATGCACTTCATGCGGATGCCCATGTACGGCGCCGCCGTACCGTCGCGATACGCCTGTGCGATCAGCCGGGCCGCGCGGGCCGCCGTCGCGTCCTCGTCGGCGTCCGGGTGGGCGCCGTAGCCGTCCTCGAAGTCGACGCGCAGGTCTTCGATGGGCTCGCGCTCCAGCTTGGCGCGGACACGGGAGTAGACCGGTTCGGCCAGTTCGTCCGACAGGCCGAGGACGGCCGCGAAGGAGGCGGCGTCGGGGGCGTGCTCGTCGAGGGCGGCGAGGGCCTGGTCGCCCCAGGAGCGGATGGTGCCGGCGGCGAAGGCGTCACCGGGTACGTAGACGGTGTGGACGGGCTGCCGGGTGCCGGGGTCCCCGGGGTAGCGGCGCTCCAGCTCCGCGTCGACCGATGCCAGGGAGGCGCTGATCTCCTCGCTGACGGCGCCCGCGAGACTCGTCGCCACCTTCTCCTGCTGACCCATCCCACACCCTCCAATGTTTCCGCACTACGGAATCAACAATCCGTATAGCGAAGTTATCTGCCAACCTTCCCGCTGGTCAACACCGCATTCCCTACGCGCCACCCGGCCATCCCGGCGTGTTCACATCCAGTCGGCAGCGCGCCGGGCCGCATTGCCCTACCGTCACAGCGCATCTGACCGACTCGCCCGAAGCCGCCGTGGAAGGAGCGCCCGTGCCGAACCTCAGCCGCATCACGCGCCGTATGGGCCTGAAGAGCGCGTTCGCGGTCACGATCCCCGCGCCCCTGTCCAGTACAGCACTCGCCGCGGACCCCGCCTCGGCCGGCGAACGGCAGGGCGAGGCGTTGCGCGTCATGTCGTTCAACCTGCGTTACGCGAACACCGCCGAACCCAACAGCTGGGCCGCCCGCAGACCGGCGATGAGCGCCCTTCTGCAGCGCGAGGGCCTGCATGTCATCGGCACCCAGGAGGGCCTCTACCAGCAGCTGCGCGACATGGAGGCCGACCTCGGAGCCGACTACGACTGGATCGGCACCGGACGCGCCGGCGGCAGCCGCGGCGAGTTCATGGCGGTCTTCTACGACACCCGCCGGCTCGCCCCGCAGGAGTACGACCACTTCTGGCTCTCCGACACACCGGAGACGATCGGCTCCAACACCTGGGGCGGCGGCTCCGTGCGGATGGTGACCTGGGTGCGGTTCCGGGATCTTGTCGACGGTGACCGCGAGTTCTACTTCCTGAACACGCACCTCGACAACCGCAGCCAGAAGGCACGCGCGCGGGGCGCCGCCCTGATCGTCCAGCGCCTCGCCGGGCTCGACCGGTCGCTCCCGCTCGTCGTCACCGGCGACTTCAACGCCGCCGCCCACAAGAACGCGGTCTACGACACGCTGCTGGGCGCCGGCCTCGTCGACACCTGGGAGACCGCGGCCGTGCGGGGCGAGCCGTACGGGACCTTCCACGGCTACAAGCCGCTGACCCGCGACGGAGACCGCATCGACTGGATCCTCGCCACCCCCGGCGTCAGGGCGCAGCTGGCCTCGATCAACACGTTCTCGCTGAACGGACAGTTCCCGAGCGACCACCTGCCGGTGCAGGCGACCCTGATCCCGGGATGAGACGGGACGAGGCCCCCGTGACCGGCGGTGCGGTCGCGGGGGCCTCGTACAGCGAAGGCAGGCATCAGCCGGGCGGGGATCAGCCCTTGCGGGACTTGATCTCCTCGGTCAGCTGCGGGACGACGTCGAAGAGGTCGCCGACGACGCCGTAGTCGACCAGCTCGAAGATCGGGGCCTCGGCGTCCTTGTTGACGGCCACGATCGTCTTCGAGGTCTGCATACCGGCGCGGTGCTGGATCGCGCCGGAGATGCCGTTGGCGATGTACAGCTGCGGCGAGACCGACTTGCCGGTCTGGCCGACCTGGTTGGTGTGCGGGTACCAGCCGGCGTCGACGGCGGCGCGCGAGGCACCGACGGCCGCGCCGAGGGAGTCGGCGAGCGCCTCGATGATCGAGAAGTTCTCGGCGCCGTTCACGCCGCGGCCACCGGAGACCACGATCGCGGCCTCGGTCAGCTCCGGGCGGCCCGTCGACTCACGCGCGGTGCGGGCGGTGACCTTGGTGCCGGTCGCCTTGTCCGAGAAGGTCACGGCGAGGGCCTCGACCGCACCGGCGGCCGGGGCGGCCTCGACGGCGGCCGAGTTCGGCTTGACCGTGATGACCGGGGTGCCCTTGATGACCCGGGACTTGGTGGTGAAGGACGCGGCGAACACCGACTGGGTGGCCACCGGGCCCTCGTCGCCGGCCTCCAGGTCGACGGCGTCGGTGATGATGCCGGAGCCGATGCGCAGCGCGAGGCGGGCGGCGATCTCCTTGCCCTCGGCGGAGGACGGGACCAGCACGGCGGCCGGGGAGACGGACTCGTAGGCGGCCTGCAGGGCGTCCACCTTCGGCACGACCAGGTAGTCGGCGTACTCGGACGCGTCGTGGGTGAGGACCTTCACCGCGCCGTGCTCGGCGAGCGTGGCGGCGGTGTCGGCGGCGCCGTTGCCCAGGGCGACGGCGACGGGCTCGCCGACGCGGCGGGCCAGCGTCAGCAGCTCCAGGGTGGGCTTGCGGACGGCACCGTCCACGTGGTCGACGTAGACGAGGACTTCAGCCATGGGATTGCTCTCCTGCGTAACGAAGTTGAGGGGCGGTCAGCGGGTGCGAGCCCTTAGATGAACTTCTGGCTCGCGAGGAACTCAGCGAGCTGCTTGCCGCCCTCGCCCTCGTCCTTGACGATGGTGCCGGCCG
Source organism: Streptomyces alanosinicus (assembly GCF_014650595.1). Lineage (GTDB taxonomy): Bacteria > Actinomycetota > Actinomycetes > Streptomycetales > Streptomycetaceae > Streptomyces > Streptomyces alanosinicus. Next base: position 251,694 of record NZ_BMVG01000005.1, on the reverse strand, counting down.
TGCGGGCCGGACGCTCGGCCACGGCCTCGACCTTGGTGAACGCGCCGTCCAGGCCGACCTCTTCGGCCTCGATGTCGAGGTCGGACAGGTCCCAGGACTCCACCGGCTTCTTCTTGGCGGCCATGATGCCCTTGAAGGAGGGGTAGCGCGCCTCGCCCGACTGGTCGGTGACGGAGACGACGGCCGGCAGGGCGGCCTCCAGCTGCTCGCTGGCGGCGTCGCCGTCCCGGCGGCCCTTGACCGTGCCGTCCTCGACGGAGACCTCGGAGAGCAGGGTGACCTGCGGGACGCCGAGGCGCTCGGCGACCAGCGCGGGCACGACACCCATGGTGCCGTCGGTGGAGGCCATGCCGGAGACGACCAGGTCGAAGCCGGCCTTCTCGATCGCCTTGGCCAGCACCAGGGAGGTGCCGATGGCGTCGGTGCCGTGCAGGTCGTCGTCCTCGACGTGGACGGCCTTGTCGGCACCCATGGACAGGGCCTTGCGCAGCGCGTCCTTGGCGTCCTCGGGGCCGATCGTGAGAACGGTGACCTCGACGTCGTCGTCGGAGTCCTCCGCGATCTTCAGGGCCTGCTCGACCGCGTACTCGTCCAGTTCGGAGAGCAGACCGTCCACGTCGTCGCGGTCGACGGTCAGGTCATCGGCGAAGTGCCGGTCGCCAGTGGCGTCGGGCACGTACTTCACAGTGACAACGATCCTCAAGCTCACGCCGGCTCTCCTACTGCATCGTCATTTCCGGGCACCTCTTGCAGGCAGCATAGGCGCCTCAAGCGGCCGATCCCGGTCGGGGCGTCCGCGCGCTCCGACCGAAATATTACTCGTCAGTACACCCAGTTCATGCCCGCTAAGCAAGCGCTTTGAACTGTGACCTTCGCAACGCAGCGTAACCGGAACTCGACGGCCCCGCAGCGGCGGCCCACATGGTCAGTCCCGCAGTCCGCTGAAGCGCCCCTGGTGGTAGAGGAGCGGCCGGCCGGTGCCTGTGGGGTCGCCGAGGACGACCTCGGCGAGCACGATCCGGTGATCACCGGCCGGGACGCGGGCGACGATCCGGCAGACCAGCCAGGCGAGCACACCGCCGAGCACCGGCACCCCCTCCGGGCCCTCGCGCCAGACGGTCGGGGCGCCGAACCGGTCGGCGCCGCTGCGCGCGAAGGTGGCGGCCAGCTCACTCTGGTGCTCGCCCAGGATGTGGACGCCTATGTGGTCCTTCTCGGCTATCGCGGGCCAGCTGGAGGCGCCCGTGCCGATACAGAAGGAGACGAGCGGGGGCTCGGCGGAGACGGAGGTGAGGGAGGTGGCGGTGAAGCCGACCGGACCGGAGTCACCGCGTGCGGTGATCACCGCCACACCGGCGGCGTGCCGGCGGAAGGTGGAGCGCAACAGGTCGGGAGAGGCGTACCGAACCGTGCCGAGGTCGGGTGAGGCCGTCATGGGGATGTCCTTCTGCTGGAGGTCGCGAGCCGGGCCGTCGGTGCTCAACAGACCGGACAGGTGGCGCTCGCGGTGCGGGCGAGGTCGACGTGGACCCGCCCATGGAGAAGGAGTTCGCTCGGCATACGGCCAGGCTGACGATCAATGGCGCGCGCAGTCAAGCATGATCCGCGAACTGGGAGATGTCCCACGGCCGTCTGAAGCCCCCTCACACGGCCTCCCCCAGCGCGGCGATGACATCGGCCCTGCGAGGCTGTCCGGTGGCGCGCCGCACCACCCGGCCGGCGGCGTCGAGCACCAGCACGGTGGGGGTCTTGAGGATCTCCAGGTCGCGCACGAGGTCCAGACGGGCCTCGGCGTCGATCTCGACGTGCGTCACCCCGGGCACCATGCCGGCGACCTCCCCGAGCACCCGTCGGGTGGCCCGGCAGGGCGCGCAGAAGGCGCTGGAGAACTGGACCAGCGTGGCCCGCTCGCCGAGTTCACCGCCCAGCTCGGCCGCTCCCAGTCGCCTGCCGTCGTCCCGCCCGCGCACCCGCACTCTCCCGTCCCGCCGCCGTCGGTCACCCTTCACCAGCACCCGTCGGGCGCCAATGATTCCCGGGCACGGAGGAATCCCGGGCGCGGAAGGCTCGCCGTCACCCACGGATCACGTATAAAGACGATCTATAGATCGAGGTGGGACCGAGGTCCGACGTGACGAGGATCTCGCCGCCGCGTGGCACCAGGACTGGCTACCCGTCCGTTCTTCGGGCACGATCTGCGATACGCCGTAAACCTACGGCTGCGTAACTTTCCCGCCGGGAGCCCCCTTTCCCGAGCAGAGCAGAAAGGGTCTGTCCCGCCCATGGCAGAGCTGGTCTACCGTCCCGTCATCGGTCTCGCCAAGACGTTGTTCAAGGCCTGGGACCTGAAGATCGACTGCCAGGGGTCGGAGAACATCCCGCGCTCGGGCGGCGCCGTGCTCGTCAGCAATCACATCAGCTATCTGGACTTCGTCTTCAACGGCCTGGCGGCCCTGCCGCAGAAGCGTCTGGTGCGCTTCATGGCGAAGGAGTCCGTCTTCCGGCACAAGATCTCCGGTCCGCTGATGCGCGGCATGAAGCACATCCCGGTGGACCGCAAGCAGGGCGAGGCGGCCTACGCGCACGCGCTGGACTCGCTGCGCTCCGGCGAGGTGGTCGGGGTCTTCCCGGAGGCCACCATCTCGCAGTCGTTCACGTTGAAGAGCTTCAAGTCCGGTGCGGCCCGGCTCGCCCAGGACGCCGGCGTCCCGCTGATCCCGATGGCGGTGTGGGGCACCCAGCGGCTGTGGACGAAGGGCCAGGCCCGCAACTTCAAGCGTGACCACCTGCCCGTCACCATCCGGGTCGGCGAGGCGGTCGAGGCACCCCGCGACCAGTACGCGGGCGCGATCACCCGTCGGCTGCGCGATGCCGTCCAGGAGGTGCTGGAGGCCGCGCAGCGCGCCTACCCGGGCCGCCCCAAGGGCCCCGGGGACTCCTGGTGGCTGCCCGCCCACCTGGGGGGCACGGCACCGACGGTCGAGCAGTTGCGCGCGGCCGAGGCGCACTGACCCACGGCGCGGCGACCGCAGACGCTGCGGGGTCCAAAGGCGCCCCAGGGCCCTCGGGCGGCCGGGCGCACCGGTCCGCGCACCCACCCGGCGGCTTACGGCGGCGGCCCGGCCGATAGGGTTCGCGGTCGTGACGGGAGGGCCGGACGGCCCTCGTGTGCCGACCGCTGTACGGGGGCTCGACGATGCGGCGCTGGTGGAAGGTGACGTTGGCGGCTGCGGCCGTGCTGGCGCTGGCCGGCTGGATCGGCGCGCCGTATGTGAAGGACTGGTGGCTGGTGCGCACCGCCTGCGACGGCGTGCTCCCCTCCGGACCGGTGCGTGAACTCGCGGCAGGCGGCGGCCACTTCACGAAGGCCGACACGACGCAGCACCCCGGGCTCGACGACTACGGCTGCAGTCTGTCCTTCGAGGGGCGCGGCGATTCCACGCTGGTGGTGCGGATGACCGCCTATCTCGGGCGGGACGACCAGGACAGCATGTTCCTCGATGCCTTCGAGGACCAGGGTTTCTCGCCCATGGACCCCATGCCGCGGGGTCTGCCGGGATTCTTCGACAAGTTCGGTGATCCGCAGTTCGTGCTGCACTGCCCGGCCCTCGCCAAGGGCGTGCCGGGCCGGCCGCGCCGGATGCTGGTGAGCGCCCACGTCGGCTACGCCGCGGTCCGCACGAGCCACGCCGTGTACGAGACGGTCATCCCCTTCGTCAACTCCGCCTCCCGGCACCTGGGTTGCGGCGCCGAGCCGCTGACCGTGCCGAAGGGCGGTGCGGCGCAGCCGGGTCCCGACGCGAGGCGGCGTTCGGTGCCCGTCACCGAGGCGGACGGCACCGACTGCGGCTGGGTGGCTCGTGCGCGGCTCCCCCAGGCAGCCCGGTGGCGGGTCGAGCCGGTGATGAACGACAGCGCTCCCGCCGGGCGTTGCGACCTGGACCGCGACACTTCGCCGTCCTCGGCGTATCTGAACTTCGGCGCCTGGTACGGCGACTGGAGCAACCGTCTGGTCTCGGACGACGGGGTGCGCCGCCCCCTGACCGCGACCGCACGCTGTGCCGGCGAGGCGGCCAACTTCGCGGTCCGCGGCTCGGACGAGATCCCGGGCGTCCGTACGGCGGACCTGCGCAGGCTGCTGAAGGCCTTCGCCGAGGACCAGGTCACACGGCGCGGCTGCTCGGGGCTGCGGCTGACCGGCTGACATCCGACCGCGGCGCCCTCATGGGACCCCGTACCCCCATGGAGCCCCGTACCCTCATGAGGCCCCGTAGTGGAAACCCTTGAGGTAGGCGTCGTCCAGGACCTGGCGGACCGCCGACGCCCGGCCGGCCGGTACCTTACGGGCCTTGGCCCAGGCGTCCAACGTCAGGAACAGCTGACCGCGCCCGTCCATGAGATGCCCGCGCACGGCCCCGCTCACCGGCCGGCGGGCGATGCCGTTCATGGGCGGCCGGAGGGTCACCCGATCCGCCGCCGCCCGGTAGGCGCCCCGGGTGTGCCGGAGCACGGCCTCGTCGAAGGCGTACAGATCGTCGATGCCGCCGTCGCGGGCGCCGTCCGCCCTGACGTACATGAGGGTGCCGACGCGGCGCGCGATGTCCTGCAGATCGTTGTCGGGCCCGAGGGTCGGGGGCATGCGCGCCTCCCCCGGTTCCTTCTCGGGGTGCTGGTCGGGATCCGTGCCCTGCGCGGTCAGCCGCTCCAGGTAGTGGGCGAGGTAGGCGCGCTCGGCGTCGTACAGGATCGCGAACGCCTCCGGGTCCTTGGCCACTTCGCCGAAGAGCCGCGCCGGATCGGCGGTCACCGTGCCGGTGTGGTCGAAGCCGAACTCCGGGTGTGCCTCGCCCGGCGCGAGGAAGCGGCCGAAGCGGGAGAAGCCGGCCTCGTCGGGGGCGGCGTCGGCGCCGGAGGCGGCCGGGGTGGCGGCATCGGGGTCCTCGACGACGAAGCCCGTGGTGTCGGCGACATAGCCGGCCAGGGCACGGGCCAGGCCCGGCTCCGCGCCCGGCGGCACAGGGGCCCCGTCGTAGACCGCGCTGACCGCGTACATCGCACGGGCCTGGGCCGTGCTGTGGACCGTACCGACGGCGTCGGCACCGGTGGCGGCGTCCACCACCCGGCCGAGCGCACGGCCGCCGTCGCCGCACAGCGTGCCGGACGGCAGGAGTGCGCGCACGGCGTCGTAGCGGGACATGTCGTCCCGGGGGTCGAGGGCGCGGGTCGCCGCCGCCGGGTCCTTCGCCAACGCGCGGATTCCGGCGGGCAGTTGCTTGCAGGTGTCGTCCCCCACGCCGAGCGCGAACGGCACGGCGACGCCGCCGGCCACGAGGACCAGCCCCACCGCCGAGGCAAGCGCCCGGCGTCTGCGCGGCGCGGCGGTCGGCTCCGGCCGGGACGTCTTCTCCGCGCGCTCTGGCTCCGGCTTTTTCTCCGTACGCTCCGGATGCGGCGTCTTCTCCGTGCCGGTGACGTCGTCCTTCTCTTCCGCTCCCCCGTTGCTCATGGCGGGGAGATTAGCGAGTGCGATCGGGACGGCGACAGGCGGGGTGGGGACGGCATGCCCCGTCCGGGACGGCCCGACCGGCCTCAGAGCGTGTCGGGGAGCGTCTTCCACAGGTGCGACCGGTCCGGGGCCGCCTTCAGCGCGTCGAGAACGCGCGGGTGCGGTGCGGCGTACAGGACGGGATGGTCCGCCTCGCCGGCCGCGGGGTCGGGGATCCAGGCGAGCCGCTCGCCGTCCAGGGAGAAGCGGGCGTCCACGCCGGGTTTGTTCCCGCGCGGGTCCTGACGGTGCCAGGCGCCGTGGAAGCGGACGGCGACCAGACCGTGCACGGCATGGCCGGCGCCGTCGTCGTGCGCCAGCCGTTGGTAGCACAGGGCCGTGGGGATGTCCTCGGCGCGCAGCAGGGCGGTCAGCGCATGGGCCTTGGCGTAGCAGATACCGGTACCCAGGGCCAGCACGTCGGAGGCGCGCCAGGTGACGCGCGGATCCCCGACGTCCGCGGAGTGCGGGATGGCGTCGCGTACGAAGTCGAAGGCGGCCCGCGCATAGGCATACGAGTCGGCTGCCTCTGCGGCCAGCTTGGCGGCTGTTTCCCTCACCACGGGATGGTGATGGTCGATGGCCTCGTCGGCAGCCAAGTAGGCGGAAAGGTCAGCGGTGTTCTGGATCAGCTCCATGCCCGCAGAGCATAGGAATGCGATCACCCGACAGTCAATGACTTTTCGGGTGACCGCATACCTATGCAATGCTCGGGGCTGGCGCTAGTGCGCCATCTCCTCCTTGACCGCGGCCACGAAGGTGTCGATGTCCTCCTCCGTGGTGTCGAAGGAGCACATCCAGCGCACCACTCCGGCCGCCTCGTCCCAGAAGTAGAAGCGGAAGCGCTGCTGCAGCCGCTCGCTCACGTCGTGCGGAAGCTTCGCGAAGACGCCGTTGGCCTGCACCGGGTAGAGGATCTCCACACCGTGCACCGCGCGCACGCCCTCGGCCAGCCGCTGGGCCATCTCGTTGGCGTGCCGGGCGTTGCGCAGCCACAGGTCCTTCGCCAGCAGCGCCTCCAACTGCACCGACACGAACCGCATCTTGGAGGCCAGCTGCATCGACATCTTGCGCAGGTGCTTCATCTTGCGCACCGCGTCCTGGTTGATGACCACGACGGCCTCACCGAAGACGGCGCCGTTCTTGGTCCCGCCCAGCGACAGGATGTCGACGCCGACCGCGTTGGTGAACGTCCGCATGGGCACGTTCAGGGAGGCGGCCGCGTTGGCTATCCGGGAGCCGTCCAGATGCACCCTCATGCCGTGGGCGTGGGCGTGCTCGCAGATCGCGCGGATCTCCGCGGGCGTGTAGAGCGTGCCCAGCTCCGTGGACTGGGTGATCGAGACGACCTGCGGCATCGCGCGGTGCTCGTCCTCCCAGCCGTAGGCCTGCCGGTCGATCAGCTCGGGGGTGAGCTTGCCGTCGGGCGTGGGGACGGTGAGCAGCTTCAGACCGCCCATGCGCTCGGGCGCGCCGCCCTCGTCGACGTTGATGTGCGCGCTCTCGGCGCAGATCACCGCGCCCCAGCGGTCGGTGACCGCCTGGAGCGCGACGACGTTCGCGCCGGTGCCGTTGAAGACCGGGAAGGCCTCCGCGGTGGAGCCGAAATGGCCGCGGATGATCCGCTGGAGGTTCTCGGTGTACTCGTCCTCGCCATAGGCCACCTGATGGCCGCCGTTGGCCAGGGCCAGGGCGGCCAGCACCTCGGGGTGGGCTCCGGCGTAGTTGTCGCTTGCGAAACCGCGAACGTGCGGGTCGTGATGGCGACGCGCGTCGGTCCTGGGAGGGTTCACGGCTTCTCGGTCAGCCACAGGCGGTGTCCGTTCACTTCGGCGGCGGTCTTGCTCCAGACGCCCTCGATGGCCTCGGCCAGGTCCTTGACGTCCGTGAAGCCCGCGAACTTCGCGTTGGGTCGTTCGGCGCGCATGGCATCGTGCACCAGCGCCTTCACCACCAGGATGGCAGCCGCCGACGTCGGCCCCTCGGGACCCCCTGCCTTGCGGAAGTAATCGGCCAGGGCGAGCGTCCACGCCTCGGCGGCGGCCTTCGCCGCGGCATAGGCGGCGTTGCTCGCGGTGGGATTGCTCGCGCCCGCCGCGCTGATCAGGACGTACCGGCCGCGCTCGCTGCGCTGCAGCGCCTCGTGGAAGGCGAGGGAGGTGTGCTGCACGGTCTTGACGAGCAGCAGCTCCAGGAAGTCCCAGTCGTCCAGGCTGGTCTTCGTGAACGTCTCGCTGCCGCGCCAGCCGCCGACCAGATGGACGAGGCCGTCGACACGCCCGAAGTCCTTCTCGATGTGGGCGGCCCAGTCCCGGGTGGACTGCAGATCGAGCAGATCCACCGTGTCACCGGTGACGGTGGCGCCACCGGAGGCGTAACGGGCCGCGTCCACGGCCTCCGACAGGCGCTGCGGGTCGTTGTCCGCCCCGACGACGGTCGCGCCGGCCTCGGCCAGGCGCATCAGTGCCGCGCGTCCGGCGGGTCCGCCCGCGCCGGCCACCGCGATCACCGCACCACTGAGAGACCCGTTGTTCGCCACGTTCTTCCCCTCTTGACTGATGTTCCGGCCGCGGTCGCTCACGCGGCGACCGGCTCGGCGCTGTCCGCCGTGATGCCCTTGGTGGAGGCGATCACATTCTTCAGCTTCTTGGACAGGGCCTCGTAGAACATGCTGAGCGGAAACTCGTCCGGAAGCACGTCGTCCACGAGCTTGCGCGGCGGCTGGGTCAGGTCGAGGGCGTCCGGGCCCTTGGCCCAGGTGGAGCCGGGGTGCGGGGAGAGGTAGGTCGCGACCAGCTCGTAGCCGGCGAACCAGTGCACCAGCTTCGGGCGGTCGATGCCGTCCTTGTAGAGCTTCTCGATCTCGGCGCACAGCTGGTTGGTGACCTGCGGGGCGCGCTCCCAGTCGATGGCGAGCTTGTTGTCGGTCCAGCGCAGCACGTCGTGCTTGTGCAGGTAGGCGAAGAGCAGCTGGCCGCCGAGGCCGTCGTAGTTGCGGACGCGGTCACCGGTGACCGGGAAGCGGAACATCCGGTCGAAGAGCACCGCGTACTGCACGTCACGGGCCTGCGGGACACCGTCGCCCTGCAGCTTCACGGCCTCCTTGAAGGCGGTGAGGTCACAGCGCAGCTCCTCCAGGCCGTACATCCAGAACGGCTGGCGCTGCTTGATCATGAACGGGTCGAACGGCAGGTCGCCATGGCTGTGGGTGCGGTCGTGGACCATGTCCCACAGCACGAAGGCCTCCTCGCAGCGCTTCTGGTCGTGGACCATCGCGGCGATGTCCTCGGGCAGCTCAAGGCCCAGGATGTCCACGGCGGCGTCGGTCACCCGGCGGAAGCGGGCGGCCTCGCGGTCGCAGAAGATGCCGCCCCAGGAGAAACGTTCCGGCGCTTCGCGTACGGCGATCGTCTCCGGGAACAGGACCGCGGAGTTGGTGTCATAGCCGGACGTGAAGTCCTCGAAGGTGATGCCGCAGAACAGCGGGTTGTCGTAGCGGGTGCGCTCCAGCTCGGCCAGCCACTCCGGCCAGACCATGCGCAGCACGACCGCCTCCAGATTGCGGTCCGGGTTGCCGTTCTGCGTGTACATCGGGAAGACGACCAGGTGCTGCAGGCCGTCCGCGCGCTGCGCGGCGGGCTGGAAGGCCAGCAGGGAGTCCAGGAAGTCCGGCGCCTCGAAGCCGCCCTCGGCCCAGCGCCGCAGATCCTTCACCAGGGCCCGGTGGTAGGCCTCGTCGTGCGGGAGCAGCGGCGAGAGCAGCTCCACCGCGTCGACGACACGCCGTACGGCGGCCTCGGCGTCCGCCTTGGCCGGTGCGCCCTCGGCGTCGAAGTCGATCGATCCGTCCTTCGACTGCCATGGCCGGATCTGCTCCACGGCATCCTTGAGCACCGGCCAGGCCGGGTGCTCGACCACCCTGGTCGACGAAGGAATCCGCCCCTCCGTAGCCGCCTGCACAAGAATTTCCGTCATGTCCCATCCTCCACGGGAGAACCTCGCGTATGGACACCGTATGCATACCCGGTTTCCGCCATCAAGAGGCTGTACGAGAAAATATTCTGCCGAGCCGCTTGGTCACCGATGTTTTTCCTGCCGTCTACCGTGACGACGCTCACTTCCGTCGGCGATGACCCGCGTTCACGCGCGGCGCTCCCCCGAGCGGTCACGCCCTCGGTGCGGGGTGGTCACGCGGGTGCCGTGGCGTGTTCAAGGGGTTGCCCGGCAGATGTCAAGGCGAGGAGGACGCGCCCACGCCCGGGTGACATGGAGGCGCATATCGGCCAGCTGAGAGCCCGCCACGCCCCGGATGCCTCATGCACGTGCGGGTTCATCGTGGGTCCCGGCCATTAGGCTGCGACTCTGCTCGCACGGACGACGGGGTCCGCCCGTCCCGCGCGTGCCGAGCCGCCGTCGACGGAAGCGAGTCGAACCTTGAACTTTCTTACCATCGGTCACCGCGGGGTCATGGGCGTCGCACCCGAGAACACCCTTCGTTCCTTCGTCGCCGCACAGGAGGCCGGTCTCGACGCCATCGAACTCGATCTGCAGCTGAGCAAGGACGGCGCCCTGGTCGTCATGCACGACGCGGAAGTGGACCGTACGACCGACGGCACCGGGGCGATCGCCGACAAGACCCTCGCCGAGCTGCGCTCCCTGGACGCGGGGCACGGGGCGCGGGTGCCGGTGTTCGAGGAGGTCCTGGACGCGGTGCGGCTCCCGGTGCAGGCCGGGATCACGGACGTGGCGGTGGCCCGCGCGCTGGCGGCGGTGATGCACGAGCGCGATCTGGTCGGGCGCGTGGAGGTGTCCTCGTTCCACGACGAGGCGATCACCGAGATCACCCGGCTGGTGCCCGGCGTGCGCACGGCGCTGATCGCGGACCGCTACGGCCCGGAGGTGGCCGAGCGCGCGGCCGCCGTGGGCGCGACGACCGTCTGCCTCGACATCCGCCGGATCACCCTGGAGGTCGTCGAGCAGGCGCGCGCGGCCGGGCTGCGGATCATCGCGTGGGTCGTCAACACCCACGATCATCTGCGGCTGGTGCGCGCCCTGGAGCTGGACGGCGCGACGACCGACTTCCCGGAGATCAAACGCACGGCCCGCTTCATGGCGTAGGGGCCGCGCACCGCCGGGCAGTCACCCGCGAACCCTCAGCCGAGCTTCTTGACCAGCAGCTCGAACTGCAGGTCGGCGCGGCGCGGGATCCCGAAGCGCTCCTCACCGTACGGGAAGGGCGACATCTGTCCCGTACGGCGATAGCCACGGCGCTCGTACCAGGCGATCAGGTCCTCCCGTACGGAGATCACCGTCATGCGCATCTCGGTGACGCCCCAGATCTCGCGCACCCGGCGCTCGGCCTCGGCCATGACCTTCCGGCCGAGGCCGGCGCCCTGCAGGGCGGGGCTGACCGCGAACATGCCGAAGTAGGCGTGGTCGCCGCGGTGTTCGAGCTGGCAGCAGGCGACGGTCCGGCCGTCCTGCTCCACGATCAGCAGCCGGCTGTCGGGCGCCTTGATCACCTCCAGCACGCCCTCGGGGTCCGTACGCTGGCCGTCCAGGATGTCCGCCTCGGTCGTCCACCCGGCCCGGCTGGCGTCCCCGCGATAGGCCGACTCGATCAGCGCGACCAGCGCGTCGACGTCGGCGTCGGTGGCGTCCCGGAAGCTGGGTCCGGTGGCGGGGGTTTCCATGCGGCGGTCTCCGATCTCGGCGTGGCTCAGCCAGGGTCGAGAGTAACCCTGCCACTAGGGCCTTTCCGGCGGATCAGGTCGCGGGAAAGTGACGGTGCCTCATCGGCGCAGGTGAGCGGGGGTCGGTGCGTCCAGCGGCAAGGCGGAGGAGGGAGTCGACGCGGTGGGGGTCCCCCCGCGCGAGCGGAGTCGAGCGTGGGGGAGTCGGCGAGTGACGACAACGCCGCAGAGGGGCGCGCCGCCCCCCGCGTCTGCGACAGGATCCGCCGGACAGGCCCTAGGCTCCGCCTGCATGGTGCATGTACTCAGCAGCCGGACGCTGCTCACCCCCACCGACCCCGAGCGCTCCCGGACCTTCTACGGCGAGAAGCTGGGCCTGTCCGTCTACCGCGAGTTCGGTACGGGGCCCGAGCGCGGAACGGTCTACTTCCTCGGCGGCGGCTTCCTGGAGGTCTCCGGGCGCTCCGAGACCCCGCCCTCGCCCCCGGTCCGGCTGTGGCTGCAGGTCGACGACGTCACGGCCGCGCACAAGGAACTGGACGCGAAGGGCGTCGACGTCGTCCGGCCGCCGGTGAAGGAGCCATGGGGCCTGATCGAGATGTGGATCACCGACCCGGACGGCACCCGCATCGCCCTGGTGGAGGTCCCGGCGGACCATCCGATGCGCTATCGGCCGGGCATCTAGATGTATTGATCACGAGCGTTGTCAACGCCGGCCGGGCTTGATCATGGCGAAGACCTCCGGTGAAGACCTCCGGTGTGGTGGAGAGCTGTCCAGGACTGCACCGCACGGCCGTCCTCGTGTCCCACCGTAATGCCCGGCTGACCGGGACGGCGTTCCCGCACGGCTTCCCGCCGGGAGCCGGAGCCGCTCGTCGCCACCCGCGCCCCCTACGCCCGCAGCGCGCCCATCCGGCCCTCCAGCCGGCCGAGCAACTCGGCCAGCAGGACGGCCAGTTCGTCCTGGCCCTCGGGCGCGAGGACGGACAGTACGGCGGTCTCGTAGGCGAGCTGCTCGGGGAGGATGCCGTCGACCAGGTCGCGGCCGGCGTCGGTGAGCCGGAGATGGGCGACCCGGCGGTCACGGGTGTCGCCGCGCCGCTCGACCAGCCCCCGTTCGGCCAGCTGCTTGAGGCGCTTGGTGACGGCGGCCCCGGAGGAGAAGGTCTCCCGGGCCAGCTCCCCCGGGGTCAGCTCGTGGCCGGTGCGGCGCAGCGCACCCAGCAGGTCGAACTCGGGACGGCTGAGGCCGGCCCGGCGCAGCGGCGCGTCCTCGGCCTGCTGGAGCAGCGCGGCGCAGCGGTTGATCCGGCCGATGACCTCCATGGGCCCGGTGTCCAGTTCGGGGTGCACGGTCCGCCACTGCCGGACCACCGCGGCGACGGTGTCCTGGCGGCCGCCGTCGGCACCGTCAGCGGTGGGGGCGCTGCTTCCGGCGGCCGTGGCGGGGTCGGTGTCCCCGCCGGTCGCGGGCGCCGCGCCGCCGGCTCGGTCGCCCTCGGCCGGCCGGTGCCCGCCGCGTCCGTCCGCGGGGTCCGCGCCGGCCGCGTCGTCCACCGGCGCCCCGCCGTTCGTCGCCGTCATGGCCGTATGTCCTCCGTCGTCCTGCCGGGGCCCCGGCCCTGGTTCTCGCCCTGCTCCTGGGCCTGGGCCCGGGCCTGCGGTACGAACCCCTGGCGCCGTACCGTCGCCGCGAGCGTACGGTGTCCGGACTGCTCGGCGAGCACGACCCGCTCCTCGGGCAGGGCGCGTTGCCACCACTCGCCGGACGCGGCGTCGGCCGTGGCACGCAGATCGACGAGGGCGGCGGCGAGGGCTCGGCGGGCGGACTCCAGGGCGTGCGGCGCCGGGTGCGGCTCGGCCAGCAGCCGGGCGGCCCGCTCGCGGGCGCGCTCCGCCGCGGTCAGCGCGTGGCCGAGGCGGTCGCCCGCACGCCGGTTGGTGACCGCGACGGCCGCGACGAAGCCGACCAGCGCGCCGACGACGGTGTCCGCGACCCGCTCGGTCATCAGCTCGGCCGGGTTCTGGGCGCGGGCGAACTCGGTGACGAGCAGCGCCATCGGGGTCACGCAGACGCTGCCGAGCCAGTAGTTACGGCTGATCAGCGCCTCGGCACCGAAGGTGAGGGCGAGGGCGCACAGCACCAGGGCGGCGGGGTGCAGACGGGCGAGCGGGGCGAGGGCGGCGAAGAGCAGGACGCCGACGACGTTGCCGACGACCCGCTGGACGCCGCGGCTCCAGGTGAGGGTGACATTGGCCTGGTAGAGGGAGGCCGCGGTGACCAGGGCCCAGTAGGGGCGGCCGACGCCGAGCGCGAGGGAGGCGTAGCCGGCGAGGGCACAGCCGATCGCGGTGCGCGCGGCGAGCGGGGCGAGGGCGGCGAGACGGTGCCGCGCCGACGGCCGCGGATGGGCGCGTTCGGCCTGCACGCCGAGGAGCTCGTCGTCCTCCGCGTCCTCCGCACGGAGGAGTGCGCCCGCACACGCGCGCGGGGAGTCGACGCGCGGTATCCGCCCGGTGCCGCGCAGCTCGCGGGCCCAGGCGCGCAGCCGTGCGGGGTCGGTGTCGGTGTCGGCGGGGGCGGCGAGGGCGACCTCGGCGCGTACGAGGAGCCGTTCGAGGGCGCGGCGGGTGCGGTCGGGGCGGGCGCCCGCGGCGAGCAGCGACTGCCAGGCGGCGTGGATCGCGGCGGCGCTCGCGGAACGGGTACGGGCGTGGCCGTCGGCGGCGCCGCGCGTCTCGGCGTACGCGGCGGCCGCGTTCAGCGCCTGGGCGGTGGCGCGGCGTTCGGGGCCGTACGGGCGCAGCAGTCCGGGGGCCATGCCGATCAGCCAGGCCCAGGTGCCGGTCGCGAGGGCCAGCGCGATGTGGCCGGGCACCTGACCGAGGGTCTGCGGCGCGAACAGCGAGGCGGAGCTGATGAAGGTCAGGACCACGTTCGCGGGCGGTCCGAGCCGGGTGGCGTCGGACACGGCCTTCTGCACGGCGGCCATGACGGCGCCGACCGTGACGAGGACGACGGCATCGCCGGTGAGCGACGCGGTGACCAGCGAGACGGTGAGGCCGCCGGCCATGCCGAGCACCACTCCGGCCAGGACACGGGCGCGGGCGGCGTAGGGCCGGTTGTGTCCGTAGAGCGCGCACAGCGATCCGGCCATCGTGTACATGGCGAGGTCGAGACGGCCGAGGGCCAGCAGGATCAGGTTGGGCGGGGCGACCGCGGCGACCACGCTCAGCGCGGGCTTGAACCAGATGTCGGAGGGCCGTCCGAGGCGGAGCACTCCGGCGAGGGGAAGTCGATGGCGGGTCGCACTGCTCATGCCATCAACTTAGCATGTATTTTACTTGTAAAATTCCTCTGCGCTCCACCGCATGCTCCCCGTGTACACCCTTGCGCTCGCGTGCGCTCCGGCCGCCGTGGGCATCGCATCCCTGGACCGACCGTCGAGCGGGGAGGTGCGCGCGTGCACGGACCGGTGTCGGCAGCGTGGCTGCTGGTCGCGCTGTGCGCGGCGACCGGCGCCTACTGTCTGCTGCGGATGCGCAGCGGCGTCGAGGAGCAGCGCCTCTCCGCCGGCGGAGAGGCGCTGATGGGTTTCGGCATGGCCGTGATGGCCGTACCGACGGCGGTGTTCACCCCACCGCGGTGGGCGTGGCCGCTGTATGCGGCCGTGTTCGGCGCGGCGGCGCTGCGCACGCTGTGGGCCGTGCGCGCCGCCCCGCGTCATCTGCACCATCTGGTGGGCGCGTCCGCGATGGTCTACATGGCGCTGGCGATGGCCGTGGCCCCGCCGGGCCCGCACCACGCGCACGGCGGCATCGGGGTGCCCTTGCTGACCGGCGTGCTGCTGGCGTACTTCGCGGGTTACGTGCTGCTCGCCGGCGCCCGCCTGGTGCCCGCCGCCGGCTCGGCGAGCGGGGGCGGGTCCACGGCCGCGGCCGGGATCCGGGCCGGTGCCGCCGGCTGGGGCGACCGCCCGGAACTGGCCCGGGCCTGCCGGCTGTCCATGGGGATCGGCATGGTCACGATGCTGCTGACCATGTGAGGTTTCCTCGCTCATGAGCGGGGTCACGCGCGGGCCGGGAAGGCGGGCGGTGGTGGCGAGTCGACGGACTGGGTGTGGGACCCGGTCGACTCCGCCCGCTACGCGGTCCTCCCCTCCGGCCGCGCGATGACCGCCACCGTGGTGTGCGGCCTGCTGCTGTGGGCGGCGCACCGCTTCGGCGCGGGCCACGGCCGGTGGCGTACGGCCGTGGCGGCGGCCGTGGTCTCGGTGGTGGGGGTGGGCGCGACGCGGGCGTGGCCGGCCGTCCACCGGCCCTCGGACGCGCTCGGCGGCCGGCTGTCCGGGGCGTGGGTGGTGGCGCTCGCCGTGCTGGTCCACGCGGGGCCGTGACCCGGCCGACGCGATACACCGGCCGGCGGCCGGCCGATAGGGTCGGGCGCATGACTGCTGTGCTGTTCGACTTCTCCGGGACGCTGTTCCGCGTCGAGTCCACCGAGTCCTGGCTGCGTGCGGCGCTGAACGACACGGGCCAGGCCCTGCCGGAACCCCGACTGAAGGCAGCCGCCGCGGCGTTGGAGGCGGCCGGCGCGCTGCCCGGCGGCGCGAACCCCGTGGAGCTGCCGGAGGACCTGGCCGGGCTCTGGGCGGTCCGCGACAAGAGCGCCGAGCTGCACCGGGCCGCCTACACGGGCCTGACCCGGCGGGTGCCGCTGCCCGATCCCGGCCTGTACGACGCGCTGTACGAGCGGCACATGGACCCGCAGGCCTGGGCTCCGTACCCGGACGCCGCCGAGGTGCTGCGCACGCTGCGCGAGCGCGGGATCGGCGTGGCCGTGGTCAGCAACATCGGCTGGGACCTGCGCCCGGTGTTCCGCGCCCACGGGCTCGACCGGTATGTGGACGCGTATGCGCTGTCGTACGAACACGGCGTGCAGAAGCCGGACCCGCGGCTGTTCTCGGTCGCCTGCGCGGCGCTGGGCGCCGATCCACGGCAGGTGGTGATGGTGGGTGACAGCAAGGAGGCGGACGGCGGCGCGGCCGCGCTCGGCTGCCAGGTCCATTTCGTCGAGCATCTGCCGGTGACGGAGCGGCCCGACGCGCTGCTCCCGGTACTGGACCTGGTGGGCTGAGCCGGCACAGCGGGAGAGCGCGTGACCGCGGGGAAAGGGCTCGCCTGCCCGCCGTCCGCCTGAGACGATCCCCCGCGTCGCCCCAGACGGACGGCAGCCCTGGACAGGACCCACGCAGGGCGGGGCCCGATGCGTTGAGTATAGTTGGCTGGCAGCCAGTCAACGCAGGAGTTACAGGATGTCCCCGCGCAGCGCCTCGGTCAATGAAGAGTTGCGGCGACGTTCCCGGGAGCGGCTGCTGCAGGCCGCCGTGGAACTGGTCGACGAGCGTGGTTTCGACGCGGCCACACTGGGCGACATCGCGGACCGGGCCGGTTCGGCGCGTGGACTGGTGTCGTACTACTTCCCCGGCAAGCGTCAGCTGGTGCAGTCCGCCGTGCACCGGCTGATGCACCGCACGCTGGAGGAGGCGCTGGAGCGGGAGCCGCGCACCGAGGACGGCCGGGAGCGGCTGGCCCGTGCCATCGACGCGATCCTGGGCCTGGCCCACGACCGGCCGGTGCTCATGCGGCAGCACATGGCGGGGCTGCTGCAGGCCGAGGGCTTCGTGCAGTGCCCGGAGCAGCGCAGGCTGGGCGAACTGCTCGGCGACACCGTCGCCCGGTACGGCTCCCAGAACGTCACCGTCGACTATCCGATGCTGCGGGCCCTGCTGATGGGCGCGGTGTACGCGGCGCTGATCCCGGGGGTGGCGATGCCCGTCCCGGTGCTGCGGGCCGAACTGTTCCAGCGGTACGGGCTCGACTGGGACGCCGGGGTGCCGCCGGAGAGCGAGGCGCGCCCGGAAGGGCGGGAGCGGGATCTGTCCCGGTTCTTCGCCACGGAGGAGCGCCCGAGCGGCGACTGAGGACCGCTGGGTCCTGTCGTCGAACCACCGGGCAGGCGGGAGTTCGACGACAGGACCCAGGGCGCCGAGCCGCCTCGGCGGCGCGTGCCGAATCGTCTCAGCGGCGGCGTGCGTGCCGGGTCAGGAAACCGGCGTCCCGGGCCTGGGCGATGAGCCGGAGCGAGCGGCGGCGGCTGCGTCCGGTCGCGGTCATCACCGCGAGCACCGGGTCGACGCCGCCCGCCTGCGCGGCGCGGTACTCCCGCGCCACCAGCCGGCGGCCCTCGACACCACGCGGCCAGCCAGGGCGGGCGCGCCAGGGCCCCACGCCGAACACGGCCTCCACCGTGTCACCGGCTTCCGGTGCGTGCCGCCCCTGCGGGCACTCGGCTTCGCGCGGGGCCGGTTGTTCGCATGCGCGCGGGGCTGCCAACTGCTCGTGTGCACCCGGTGCCGCCACCTGCTCGGGCGCGCCAGGTACCGCCACCTGCTCGTGTGTGCGCGGTGCCGTCACCTGCTCGTGTGCAGGCAGGTCCGCCAACTGCCCTACTGCGCACGGGACGTGAAGCTGCCCGTCCGTGCGCGGGGCCGTCGGCTGTACGGCTACGGGTGCCGCCTGCGGCCGCATGTCTTCGAGGCGCCGCGCCGGCCACTCGGCCTCGTCCCGCCGCGCAGGCAGCTCGCCCTCGCCCCGCCCCGCCGGCAGCTCGCCCTCGTCCCGCCCCGCCGGGCGCTGGTCGCCCTCCTCCTCGTCAGGCCGCCGCGCCGGCACGCCGCAGGACGCGAAGAGCGGGCCCTCGATCCAGCGCGCGAGGGCCGTCAGGTCGGCGAAGGACAGGGCCGGCTGCGCGCTGACGTCCTCGATGGACACGCATCCGCCGTGCAGGACGGCCAGGGCGTCGACGTGGGCGCCGTCGGGGAAGGCCAGCCGGACCTGGAACCAGGACGTGGTGCCGCCGTGCTCCCGCACCTTCCACGCGGGCCACACGGACACCGCGCCGTCCTCCGTGTTCCGATCAGAAAGATTAAGCAAGGATGCCTTTAGCACACACGCAACGTAACCGCATGATCGCATTCCATACGAACGGACACGCGCCGACGTCACCCCGCCGGCCCCTGCCGACACAGGCGTCAGGATGCCATGCTGGAGCCGTCCGCACGCCCTCCTTCGGGCAAGGAGCATCGCCGTGCTGCGTGTCGCCGTCGTCGGTTCGGGGCCGAGCGGGTGCTATACCGCCCAGAGCCTGGTCCAGCAGGACCCCGACGTGTGCGTGGACGTCCTGGACCGGCTGCCGTGCCCGTACGGCCTGGTCCGCTACGGCGTCGCGCCGGACCACGAGAAGATCAAGTCCCTGCAGGGCAGCCTCAGGACGGTGCTGGAGCACGAGCGGGTGCGCTTCCTGGGCGGCGTCCGGGTGGGCGGCCCCGGCGGGCTGCCGGTGGAGCGGCTGCGCGAGCTGTATCACGCGGTGGTGTACTGCATGGGTGCCGCCACCGACCGCCGGCTCGGGATACCGGGCGAGGAACTGCCCGGCAGCTGGTCGGCGACCGACTTCGTGGCCTGGTACAGCGCGCATCCGGACGCGGCCGACGCGGGCTTCCTGCGCGGAGTGCGCTCGGCGGTCGTGATCGGCGTGGGCAATGTGGCCGTGGATGTCACGCGGATGCTGGTCCGTGGCGCCGCGGAGCTGCGCCCGACGGATATCCCGCAGGCGGCGCTGGACACGCTGACGGCGAGCGGCATCACCGACGTGCGCATGGTGGGCCGGCGCGGCCCCTCGCAGGCCCGCTTCACCACCAAGGAGCTGCGCGAGCTGGGCGGGCTGCCCGGCACCGAAGTGACCGTCGATCCGGCCGACTTGGCGCTGGATCCGGCCGATCCCGGCGCGCTGCCGACCGTGCAGCGCCGCAATCTGGAGGTGCTGCGCGGCTGGGCCGGCCTGCCGTCGGCCGATGCCGCGCGGCGGATCGTGCTGCGGTTCTTCCTGCGCCCGGTGGAAGTGCTCGCGGACGGCGGCCGGGTGGGCGCCGTGCGCTTCGAACGGACGGCGCCGGACGGGCACGGCGGGGTGACGGGCACGGGCCGGTTCGAGGACGTGCCCGCCCAGGTGGTGCTGCGTTCGGTGGGCTATCGCGGAGTGCCGCTGGACGGGCTGCCGTTCGACTCGGCGACCGGCACGGTGCCGAACGCGGCGGGCCGCGTCGTGCGCGAGGGCGTCCCCTCCCCCGGTGAGTACGTCGCCGGGTGGATCAAGCGTGGTCCGACGGGTGTCATCGGCACCAATCGGCCCTGCGCCAAGGAGACGGTCGCCGCCCTGCTCGCGGACGCTCCGGCGCTGCTGGTGAAGCGGGTGCCGGCGGATCCGGTGGTGGCGCTGCGCGCGGCCGGGGTCGAGCCCGTGCCGTGGGCGGGATGGCTGGCGATCGAGCGGGCCGAGGCCGAACTGGGTGCGCGGCTCGGGCGGAGCGTGGTCAAGCTGGCCGACTGGGACGCGCTGCTCACGGCCGCCCGGTCGGCGTAGGGCCCGGCCGCGCCCTGGCCCCGCCGCGCCCTGGGCCCGGCGGCCCGGGATTCCCCGGGGGTCCGGCGGGCATGACACACAGCGGCAACAGACCGGAAATCAACAAACTGTTCAAGAAGCTTACGGTCTCGTCCTGTTCTGATGTCATGTTCCGCCCGGCACCGTTGGAGTACCCATGGCCACCCCCGCAGACGTCCACCCCGTCGACGAGATGCCACCGGCGCGGCAGTTGGCCGCCTTCGGGCTGCAGCATGTGCTCGCGATGTACGCGGGTGCCGTCGCCGTACCGCTGATCGTGGGCGGTGCGCTGAAGCTGTCGCCCGCCGATCTGGCCTATCTGATCACCGCCGATCTGCTGGTGTGCGGGATCGCCACGCTGATCCAGTGCGTCGGCTTCTGGCGGTTCGGCGTCCGGCTGCCGATCATGCAGGGCTGTACGTTCGCGGCCGTGTCGCCGATGGTGCTCATCGGGACGACGGGCGGCGGACTGCCCGCGATCTACGGCTCGGTGATCGTCGCGGGGCTCGCGATCATGCTGCTGGCGCCGGTCTTCGGCCGCCTGTTGCGCTACTTCCCACCGCTGGTGACCGGCACGGTGATCCTCATCATCGGGGTCTCGCTGCTGCCGGTCGCGGGCAACTGGGCGGCGGGCGGCGTCGGTGCGAAGGGCTTCGGGGAGCCGAGGAATCTGGCGCTGGCCGCCTTCGTACTGCTGGTGGTGCTGGCCGTGCAGCGGTTCGCGCCGGCCGCCCTCAGCCGGATCGCCGTGCTGATCGGCATCGCGGTGGGCCTGGCGGTCGCGGTGCCGTTCGGGTTCACGGACTTCGGCGGGGTCGCCGACGCCGACTGGGTGGGCATCAGTACGCCGTTCCACTTCGGGACGCCGGTCTTCAGGGCGTCGGCGATCGTGTCCATGCTGGTGGTGGCGCTGGTGACGATGACGGAGACGACCGGTGACCTGATCGCGGTCGGCGAGCTGACCGGCCGCAGGGTCGAGCCGCCCTCGCTCGCCGACGGGCTGCGCGCGGACGGTCTGTCGACGGTGCTGGGCGGGGTGTTCAACACCTTCCCGTACACGGCGTTCGCGCAGAACGTGGGCCTGGTCGGCATGACCCGGGTGCGCAGCCGCTGGGTGGTCGCGGCAGCCGGCGGGATCCTGGTGCTGCTGGGTCTGCTGCCCAAGCTGGGCGCGGTGGTCGCGGCGATCCCGGCGCCGGTGCTGGGCGGCGCCGGACTGGTCATGTTCGGGACGGTCGCGGCGAGCGGACTGCGGACGCTGGCCCGGGTCGACTTCCAGGGCAACCACAATCTGACCGTGGTGGCCGTGTCGGTGGCGATCGGCATGCTGCCGGTGGGCGTGCCGGCGGTCTACGCGAAGTTCCCCGACTGGTTCCAGACGGTGATGAACAGCGGCATCAGCGCGGGCTGTCTGTCCGCGATCGTACTGAACCTGCTTTTCAACCACCTTCCCGCAAAGGCGGGTTCGGACTACGGCACCCTGCCCGAGGCGGAGGAGGCCGGCTAGCAGCACTTCGTCACGTTGGGTGATCTCGCCCGGGCGTGACCTACGACGTGCTTCGGCCGCGGTCGCCGAGGCGGACGGACTGCCGGTCCGCGGCGGCGAGGAGGATGTCGAGCAGCTCCGGGAAGAGGCAGTCGAGGTCGTCCCGGCGCAGCGCGTTCATCTTGGCCGTGCCGCGGTAGACCTGCCGGATGACCCCGCTCTCGCGCAACACCCGGAAGTGGTGCGTGGTGGTGGACTTGGTGACCGGCAGATCGAAGCGGGAACAGGCCAACTCGGCCTCCGCGGCGGCCAGTTCCCGGACGATCCGCAGCCGCATCGGATCGGAGAGCGCATGCAGCACGCCCTCCAGGCGGATCTCCTCCCGTTCCGGGTGCGGCAGTGCGCGGCCGGGGGTGGCGGTGTCGGTCACGGTGGCTGCCCTTCGTCGTGGAACGCGTCGACCACGACCATTGTACGAGAGACATCGTAGTTTGACAGATCTCGTAGTACGAGGGTTATCGTACGAGTCGACCAGCAGTCCCGTGACGAACGGAGTCCGTCGTGAGCGCGCTCTTCGAGCCCATCACCCTGCGCGAAGTGACCATCCCGAACCGGGTGTGGATGCCCCCGATGTGCCAGTACTCGGCCGAGCCGGAGGGGCCGCTCGCCGGTGTCCCGCACGACTGGCACCTCGCGCACTACGGGGCGCGCGCCACGGGCGGCACCGGCCTGATCATCGTGGAGGCCACCGCGGTCTCACCGGAGGGCCGGATCTCCCCCTACGACCTCGGCCTGTGGAACGACACCCAGGTGGAGGCCTTCCGCCGGATCACCCGCTTCCTCACCGCCCAGGGCGTGGTGCCGGCGATCCAGCTGGCGCACGGCGGGCGCAAGGCGTCGACCGACCAGCCCTGGAGGGGCGGCGCCCCGGTCGGACCGGAGGCACACGGCTGGCAGCCGGTCGCCCCGAGCGCCGTGTCCTTCGACGAACGCCACCCCGTGCCGACCGAGTTGACGGTGGATCAGATCCAGGAGATCGTCGGCCAGTTCGCCGACGCGGCGCGCCGGGCGCTCGCCGCCGGCTTCGACGTCGCCGAGGTCCACGGCGCCCACGGCTATCTGATCAACGAGTTCCTCTCCCCGTACTCCAACCAGCGCACCGACGCCTACGGCGGCTCGTACGAGAACCGCACCCGGTTCGCCCTGGAGGTCGTGGACGCCGTACGCGCGGTGTGGCCCGAAGAGAAGCCGGTGTTCTTCCGTATCTCGGCCACCGACTGGCTCCAGGACGGCGGCTGGACCGCGGACGACACGGTCCGCTTCGCCCGCGATCTGCACGCCCACGGCGTCGACCTGCTCGACGTCTCCACCGGCGGCAACGTCTCCGGCGCGACCATCCCGACCGGGCCCGGCTACCAGGTGCCGTTCGCCGCCCGGGTGAAGGCGGAGACCCCGCTGCCCGTCGCCGCGGTGGGACTGATCACCGAGGCGGAGCAGGCGGCGAAGATCCTCGCCAACGGTGAGGCCGACGCCGTACTGCTGGGCCGCGAGCTGCTGCGCAACCCCTCCTGGGCCCGGCACGCGGCCCGCGAGCTGGGCGGCGAGGTCAACGTGCCGGACCAGTACCACCGGTCGGTCTGAGTACGACCGCACAGCCGCGCCGGCGGCCCCCTCCTGACGGGACGGCATCCGCGGCCCCGCCGGCACCGGGCCCACGCGTTCGTGCCGCACCCGGTCCGCTCCCCGCCCGGCCGTACGTGCTCCGGGTCCGCCCCGCGTCCGTCCCTCGCGATGCGAGGATGTGGCGCGAGGGAGGGCGGATGGGGCGCAGGGAGCGGGAGACGGTCGCGCGGGCGGCGCGGCTGCATGAGGCGGCGCGGTCGCTGGCCGGCGACCATGGCAAGGCCGTCGAGGCGGTACGAGCGGCGCTGAAGCCGATCCAGGACGCGGCGGTGGAGCAGGCGCTCGACGCCATACCGGTGGCACGCCTCCAGGACGCCACCGGCGGGCGGCTGCGGCTGGGCGGCGTCGACAGGAGCGGACTGCGCACGGTCCGGCAGGTACTCGACGCCGGTCCGTACCGGTTGCGGCAGATACCGGGAGTGGGCGAGCGGACCGCGGACCAGATCGTCGCGGCCGCCCGGCAGCTGTCCGAGGCCGTGCACGAGAGCACCGCCGTACACATCGACGTCGACCGTCCGGAGCCGCGGACCACCGCGCTCGTCATGGCCCTGCACGTGCTCGTCGAGGCGGGGCCCGGGGCGCGCCGCGCCGTCGAGGCGGCCGGCGCGCTGACCGGGCGGCTCGGCCCCCTGCTGGACGACGCCCGGCCCGCCGCCGGTCGCCTGGGCATGCTGATGGCCGGGCAGGCCAGGAAGGCCCGCGCGCTGACGGCGGTCGAGGAGATGCGCGCGCTGGTGGCCGAGGCGGAGCAGGCCGGCACCGCCGAGGCGCTCGCCCAGGCGTCGGTGGACCTGCTGCGCGGGCCGTCCACCGACCTAGTGCCCCGGCAGGCAACGTTCGCCCCGTCGCGACGCCCGGCACGCCCTCTCGCCGCACCGGCCGAAAGCCCACGTACGCCCAGGACGAGGACTTCCGGCCGGCACTCCCCCAGCCTCCGGCCGGGGGACCCCCAGAGCACGCACCGGACGCCGCTCCTTGACGGGCAAACGTTGCCTGCCGGGGCACTAGCCGCCTGGGTGGACTTCGAACTGCGCTCCGCCGAGTACTACGGTCTGCTCGCCGAGATCTCCGGGCGCGCTCCGGACACGGCCGCCGCCGAGGGGTTCCTGCCCGAGGGCATCGCCGAGCGGGTGCGGGGCCAGCGGCTCGACGACTCCCGGCTACGGGTGTCGCTGCGCGGCTATCAGGCGTTCGGCGCGCGCTTCGCCCTGACGCAGCGCCGGGTGATCCTCGGCGACGAGATGGGGCTCGGCAAGACCGTGCAGGCCATGGCCGCGCTGACCCATCTGGCCGCCGAGGGGCAGAGCCACTTCATGGTCGTCTGCCCGGCGAGCGTCCTGGTGAACTGGACGCGGGAGATCGAGGGGCGCACCTCGCTCCACGTCACGCCCCTGCACGGACCGGACCGGCACGAAGCGTTCGCGTACTGGAAGGGACGGGGCGGCGTCGCCGTGACGACGTTCGACGCGCTGCGCGGATTCCCGGTCCCGGGCGGCGGAGAGATCGGGATGCTGGTCGTCGACGAGGCGCACGCCGTGAAGAACCCCAAGACCCTGCGTTCCCAGGCCGTCACCCGGTGGGCCGCGACATGCGAACGGGTCCTGTTCATGACGGGCACGCCGATGGAGAACCGGGTGGCCGAGTTCCGCAACCTGGTCCGGATGCTCGACCAGGCCGTGGCGGACCGCGTCGGCGACCAGGCCGGACTGCCCGGCTCCGTGGCCTTCCGCACCGCGGTCGCGCCCGTCTACCTGCGCCGCAACCAGGTGGACGTGCTCGCCGAACTGCCCGCCCTGCAGCAGACGGACGAGTGGGAGGAACCGAGCGCCTCGGACGAGGAGGCGTATCGCGAGGCAGTGCTCTCCGGGAACTTCATGGCGATGCGCAGGGCCGCGTACGCCCGCCCGGAGAAGTCCGCCAAGCTGGTCCGGCTCCGCGAGATCGTGCACGAGGCGGGCGAGAACGGGCTGAAGGTGGTGGTGTTCTCCACCTTCCGCGATGTCCTCGGCGTGGTCCGGGACGCCCTCGGCGCCGGGCCGCGGACCGGCGGCCGGGTGATCGGACCGCTCACCGGAAGCGTGTCGCCCGAGCGGCGCCAAGCGCTCGTCGACGAGTTCGCGGCCGTCTCCGGTCCGGCGGTGCTGCTGGCGCAGATCCTGGCGGCGGGCGTCGGACTCAACCTCCAGGCCGCCTCCGTCGTGATCATCTGCGAGCCCCAGATCAAGCCGACCATCGAACAGCAGGCGGTGGCACGGGCCCACCGCATGGGCCAGGTGCGGCCGGTCCGGGTGCACCGTCTGCTGGCTCCGGGCGGCGTCGACGAGCAGATGGTGACCATGCTGAAGCGGAAGGCCCGGCTGTTCGACCGGTACGCGCGCCGCAGCGCGATGGCGGAGGCGACCCCGGACGCCCTCGACGTGTCGGACACGGCACTGGCCCGCCTCATCGTCGCGGAGGAACAGACCCGCCTGGGCTTCGCCGGCGGCTCCGCGACCGACGCCGAACCCGCCGAAGTCAGCGACGACCGTACTTCTCCGGCGTCTCCGGCCTCTCCGGCCTAAGGACGCCAGGAGTCGTCGTACCCGGGACGGCCGGCGAACGGGACGGCGAGCAGGGGCACTGCCTGGAGTTCGCGCAGCACCCGGGCCGGGTCGCACCGGCGATCGCGTCACGGGCCACCTGTTCCTCCTCCTCGAACTCCTCGAACCGGGCCCGCAGAAACGCTTCGAGGGGCACCGGCGTCATGCGGCGCGCTCCCCTGGCCCCACCGTCGCGGCCAGCTCCCGCTGGTAGCCGGTGTACGCGGTGCGCAGGGTCTCCCCCGGCCAGTCGGCGGGGAGGAGTCCGGGCGGCAGGACCGGGTCGGTGAGCAGGTGCCGTACGGCGGCGGCGTAGGCCGTCAGGCGGTCAGCCGGGCTCCGGGCGGCCGACGTGCGGGCGAGCAGCGTCCGCGCGGCGGCCGCCCAGGCATCCAGCGGCCAGAGCCGGGCGACCAGGTCGTGCGGGGGTTCGTCGGGGCGCGCGGCGTACGTCAGGGCGACGGTGTGCAGCGGGTCCGGCAGGGCGCGTTCGAGATTGGCCGGGCGCAGCCACACGCCCTCGCGGAGTTCGGCCAGGCGCAGGGCGGTCAACCGGGCGCGCAGCTCGGCGCGTTCGGCGGGGCCCCGGCCGGTCGCCGTGATCACCACCATCTCCCAGTCACCGCTCCACGCGCGCGTACCGGGCATCAGCGCCGCGTCCTGGCGCCGCTGACGGGCCAGCAGCCGGTCACTGAGCCGGTAGACGGCATCGGTGCGGCGCAGGTCCCCGGCGGTCACCATCCGGCTCAGCGCGGCGCGCAGCGTGGAGCCGCCGACGCCGAACGGCTCCACCAGCCGGACCAGGTCCTTCACCGGCAGCTCCGCCGGGTGCGCGCCGAGGAGCAGGCTCAGCACGACCGACCGCGCGGACAGCGGCCGCAGGCCTGCCTGCCCGGGCTCGGGCGAGACGTTCATGCGCATGGACACGCACTGTACGTGGCGGTTCCGTATTGCACTATTGCTACAGTCGCACAGAGAGCGCAACATGCTCTCATGGTCTCGATTCCCGCGCAGTCGCCCACCCAGACGCCCACCCGGACGCCCGCTCAGTCGCCCTCGCAGTCGCAGCCTCTGCCGCCGCACGCCGCCCACGACGCGACCCACGACGTCACCAACCAGGCCCCGCCGTCGGCCCCGTACGACGCCTCCGACGACCAGGCCCTGTTGGAAGGGCTGCGCCGGGAGGGCGCGGGGTGGGCCGAGGACGGCCTCCGGCGGCTGGGGGCGCGCGCCGGGAGCGCGGAGGCGCAGGAGTGGGGTGAGCTGGCGAACCGGTACGAGCCGGTGCTGCGCACCCATGACCAATACGGCCACCGGGTCGACGAGGTCGACTTCCACCCCAGCTGGCACCACCTGATGCGCACGGCGGTCGAAGAGGGGCTGGCCGGCGCGCCTTGGGCGGACGAGCGGCCCGGCGCCCATGTGGCCCGTACCGCGGGCGGACTGGTGTGGGGGCACACCGAGGCCGGGCACGGCTGCCCGACATCGATGACGTACGCCGCCGTGCCCGCGCTGCGCGCCCAGCCGGATCTGGCCAAGATCTACGAACCGCTGCTCACCAGCCGCGCGTACGACCCGCGGCTGCGCGTGCCCACCGAGAAGCCGGGCCTGCTCGCGGGGATGGGCATGACCGAGAAGCAGGGCGGCTCCGACGTCCGTACGAACACCACCGTGGCCACACCCACCGGCGAGGCCGGGGTGTACACGCTGCGCGGGCACAAGTGGTTCACGTCGGCGCCGATGTGCGACGTCTTCCTGGTGCTCGCGCAGGCCCCAGCGGGCCTGTCGTGCTTCCTGGTGCCGCGCGTGCTGCCGGACGGCAGCCGCAACACGTTCCGCATCCAGCGTCTGAAGGACAAGCTGGGCAACCGCTCCAACGCCTCCTCGGAGCCGGAGTTCGACCGGACCGTGGCCTGGCTGGTGGGTGCCGAGGGGCGGGGCGTGAAGACCATCATCGAGATGGTCAACTGCACCCGGCTGGACTGTGTGATGGCCTCGGCGACGCTGATGCGCAAGGCCCTGGTCGAGGCGGGCCATCACGCCCGACACCGCAGCGCGTTCGGCGCCCGGCTGATCGAGCAGCCGCTGATGCGCAACGTCCTGGCCGATCTGGCGCTGGAGTCGGAGGCGGCGACGACACTCACGCTGCGGCTGGCCGGCGCGGCCGATCGCGCGGTGCGCGGGGACGCCGGGGAGCGGGCCTTCCGGCGCATCGCCACCGCCGTCGGCAAGTACTGGGTCACCAAGCGGGGCCCGGCGTTCACCGCGGAGGCGCTCGAATGCCTGGGCGGCAACGGCTATGTCGAGGACTCCGGGATGCCCCGGCACTACCGGGAGGCTCCGCTGCTGTCGATCTGGGAGGGCTCGGGCAACGTCAACGCGCTCGACGTGCTGCGCGCCCTCGGCCGCGAACCGGACACCGCCGAGGCGCTGTTCGGCGAACTCGCCCTCGCGCGGGGCGCCGACGCCCGGCTGGACTCGGCCGTGGCCGCGCTCAAGGACCAGTTGGCCGAAACCGATCAGGTGGGCGCCCGCCGGCTGGTCGAGCGGATGGCGCTCGCCCTGCAGGCCTCGCTGCTGGTCCGGCACGCCCCGCACCCGGTCGCGGACGCCTTCTGCGCGAGCCGGCTCGGCGGCGACTGGGGGCACGCGTTCGGGACGCTGCCCGCCGGGGCCGGCCTCGACGCGATCCTGGAGCGTGCGCTGCCCGGCCTGAACTGACCCCTTCCCCGGGAGAGTGCCGGCCGCCCGCGCCACGCCCGCCGGCCGGGCACGGGCGGCTCGCACCCTGGCCGGTGACAGCCGACGGATCGCACACAGTCAGCGCGTGGTTCCGGTCCGTTGTCAGTGCCGTGGTGCACACTCGCGATCAGGTGGCACTCGTCTGGGGAGGGCAACGTGTTCACGGGGATCGACGAGGTCGACTGGGCCTCGCTGCGGCACGCGCACGGCAGCGCGGAGGACGTGCCCGGCTGGTTGCGGTCACTGGCGTCCGCGGACACCGTCGAGCGGGCGACCGCGCTCGACGGGATGTACGGCGCACTGCACCACCAGGGGTGTGTGTACGACTCGACCTTGGCCTGCGTCCCGTTCCTGCTCTCGCTCGCGGCCCGCGAGGAGCTGCCGGACCGGGGCGGCATCGTGGAACTGCTGGTCGGCATCGGCGCGGAGAGCGCGGACGAGGACCCGCGCGCACGGGAGGCGGTGGGCGCGGGCGCCGAGGTGTTCGTCCGGCTCGCCGGAGACCCGGACCCGGCGGTGCGCCGCGCGGCCGCCGGGGCCCTCGTGCACTTCCTGGGCGCGCCCGCCCGGGTCCTGGAGCTGTTACGGCAGCGGCTGCGGGCCGAGCGGGACGACCGTGTCCTGCTCGCCCTCACGGAGGCGCTCGGCCTGTTCGTCCGCCGCCACCCCGGGCACGCCGACGGCGCGGTGGACCTCCTGGCCGAGCAGTGCGCGCCGCCGTACGCGCCGGGGCTGCGGCTCGGCGCGCTCGGACAGCTCGCGCTCGTCGCGCCCGCCCGGATGCCCGCCGATCCCGTGCCCACGGCGGTCCGGCTGCTGCGGGAGCGCTCGGCGCAGCGAGCCCGGACGCCCGGTCCCGCCGCCGCCGACACCCTGGTCGGGCGCATCCGGCGGCTCCGTCCGTCCGACGAGGAGGGCTCGCGGCTGCTGCGCACCCTGCACACCGCGCTCGGCGACCGGGTGACCGAGCGGACCATGCTGCTCGGCGGGCAGTTGACCAGTCCCGACCCGCTGGACCGGTGCAACGGGGTGTGGATGGCGGCCACACTGCTGCGCGGCTGGCGCGGCGACCACAGCGGTACGGTCGCGCTGCTCGGCAGCCAACTGGCGGCGGACCAGGACCGGTTGCGCGATGCTGCGGCAGCGGTCCTGGCGGAGCTGTTCACCGCGGCCGGGCCCGCCGCCGACGCCCTGCACGCGCTGGTGTGTGCCCGCCCCGATCTGTGGACGCACCGTGGCGAGCGTGGCGCCCCGGCACTGGGCGGTCCGCTCAAGGCGCTGGCCAGGAGCGGTGATCCGCGCGCGCTGCCGGCCCTGGCCCAGCTGCTGGCCGGCCCCGCGGCGCCGGTGGACCTGGGGTTCGAACTGGCTCACCTGGGCGCCGCCGCGACCCCGCTGGTGCCCGCGTTACGGCACCGGCTCGGCCGCATCCCCCTGGCCTCGCCCTCCGCGGACCGGCTCGCCGCCCCGCTGCTGGCGGCGGTCGCGGCGGCCGGGGACGAGGAGGCGGTCCCGGAGGTGCTGCGGCTGCTGTCGGGTGCGCCCGACGGGCTCGGGGCGCGGGACGCGGTCGCGGGCCGGGCCATCGGAACCCTGCGGACCCTGGGCGCCGCCGCTCGGGCGGTGCCGACGCTCCGTGCGCTTCTGCACACCCGGCACGCGGCCGTCGCGGCCGGCGCGCTCTGGTCGGCGCACAGGGACGCCACGGTCGTACTCCCCTTGCTGCTACGGGAGTTGACCGAGGGTGAGCCGGCGAGCCGGTGCCTGGCCGCCGAGCAGCTCGGCAGGCTGGGGCCGACGGCGCGCGGGGCGCGGCCCGCACTGCGCCGGGCGGCCGGCTCGGGGCCCGTGCGGGCGCGGGTGGCGGCCGGGTGCGCGCTGTGGCGTGTCGACGCGGATCCGGAGCCGGTGCTGCCGGTGTTCCGGGCGGCGTGGGCCGAGGACCCGCGCACCCGCGGCCCGATCGCCCGCTGCCTCACCACGATGGGCCCGGCCGGCGCGCCCCTACGGCACCTGGTGGCGGCGGAGCTGGCCGCCCCGCGCCGCCATCCGGTCCGCCCGGGGGAATACGGCGGCCGGCTCATACCCGAGGACGAGGCGCTGCTGAGAGCGTGCCGGACGGCGCTGGCGGCGATCTAGGGCCTGTCGTCAAACTCCCGTCGTCCGCCCGGAGGGCGGGCCCGGCGGGGACTGGCGCGTGCAGCTGCAAGGCGGAGGAAGGAGTCGACGGTGGGGATGCCGGATGCCCCCGCGCGAGCACAGCCGAGCGCGGGGTAGCGTCGGCGACCGACGACAACGCCGCCGGGGGTACCCCCTCTGGGGGAGTGCGTGCCACACCCCGCCGGGCTGGGGGCACCTCCCACGCCCTCAAGGCAGTGGGGGAGGGAGTTTGACGACAGGCCCTAGGGGCGGCCGCGCCGGGCTCGGCGGAGCAGGCCCGAGCCGGGCGTGCGCCGGGCTCAGCCGGACCTGCGGCCGTGGTCGGACCATCCGCCCCACTGTGGTCCGAGCCGCGCCCATTCCGCGTCCCAGGCGTCCATGCGGCGGCGTTCCAGACGGGCGCGCAGGGCGAGGCCGCCGATGAAGGGGACGGCCCCCGCGCTCAGGCCCACCAGGCAGCCGATCAGGGTGCCGCGGAAGGCGGCCTCGGAGACCGAGGTGGGGCGGCCGACGAGACGGCCCCGCGGGTCGGTCCAGACGGTGACCGGTGTGCCGGCTTTGCTGCCGGGCTGCACCCGGACCTGACCGGTGTGGGCGGAGCCGTCGGGGACGGTCCAGCGCACCGTGGCCCAGACCCGTGCGCCGCTTGAGGCGTGGTCGCGCCGGGGGGAGGCTGCCGGCGCCCGTCCCACCACACGGGCCACGACGGGGCGCCGGTCCGCCCGCTCCTCGGCGAGTCCGTGCTCCACCGACCGGGCCGCCACCAGGCCAGCCGAGATCCCCAGCAGGACGGTCAGCAGCCAGGCGCCGAGCACCACCCAGGCCTCCACCACGTCGGCCCGGCGTCTGAGCGGGTTACGGCGCCAGCGCCACAACCGCACCTTCGGACCACGGAACACCTTCAAAGGCATCCTCCTCACGAGCGCACCGACCGGCCGGAACGCCCTCCCATACGCGGGAGATCGCGCCGTTGCTCACGAAGCCGTCTCCCCGACGGTCGCACGAGACACCCCGTTCGCGCAGGCGCATGCCACAACGAGCCGCGGCCGGTCTTCGTCACATCCCGACGACACCGCTGTGACCTGCGAAAACGCGCGGTCCAAGGGGGACTGTCAGTGGTGGGGTGCAGACTGGCCGATAACCGACGACTACGTGTCTCATGACTACCTGGACGAAGACGTCCCGGAGGTGATCGGCATGACCGAGGTACTGCTGGCGGTGGGCACCCGCAAAGGGCTGTTCATCGGGCGGCGAAGGGCCCGCGGCGCCTGGGAGTTCGACGACAGCCCGTATTTCAACGCACAGGCCGTCTACTCGATCGCGATCGACACCCGGCAGGACCGGCCGCGGTTGCTGGCCGGCGGCGACAGCGCCCACTGGGGCCCGTCGGTCTTCCACTCCGACGACCTCGGCCGCACCTGGACCGAACCGCCCCGGCCGGCCGTCAAGTTCCCCCAGGACACCGGCGCTTCCCTGGAGCGCGTCTGGCAGCTGCACCCGGCCGCCGCCGAGCCCGACGTGGTCTACGCGGGCACGGAACCAGCGGCGCTGTACCGCTCGGAGGACCGCGGCGAGAGCTTCGAGCTGGTCAGGCCGCTGTGGGAGCATCCGACGCGCTCGCGCTGGGTGCCGGGCGGAGGCGGTGAGGGCCTGCACACCGTGCTGACCGACGCCCGCGACCCCAGGACGGTGACCGTGGCCGTCTCGACGGCCGGGGTGTTCCGCTCCACCGACGGCGGCGCGAGCTGGGCGCCGTCCAACTCCGGGGTGTCCG
This sequence comes from Streptomyces alanosinicus, assembly GCF_014650595.1. Lineage (GTDB taxonomy): Bacteria > Actinomycetota > Actinomycetes > Streptomycetales > Streptomycetaceae > Streptomyces > Streptomyces alanosinicus. The sequence goes on along the minus strand of NZ_BMVG01000005.1, from coordinate 219,529 downwards.
CGGTGTTCCTGCCGGATCCGAACCCGGAGTTCGGCCAGTGCGTGCACAAGATCGCCAGGGACGCGGGCGACCCTGACCGGCTGTATCTGCAGAACCACTGGGGGGTGTACAGAAGCGACGACGCGGGGGCGCACTGGACCGACATCGGCGCGGATCTGCCGTCCACGTTCGGCTTCGCGGTGGCCGCCCATCCGCACCGGGCCGACACCGCGTACGTCTTCCCGATCAACGCCGACGCGGACCGGGTGCCCGCCGAGCACCGCTGCCGGGTCTTCCGCACCACGGACGCGGGCCGGACCTGGGAACCGCTGTCGAAGGGACTGCCCGAGGAGGATCACTACGGCACGGTGCTGCGGGACGCCCTGTCCACAGACGACGCCGACCCCGCGGGCGTGTACTTCGGCAACCGCAATGGCGAGGTGTTCGCCTCGGCCGACGACGGCGACAGCTGGCAGCAACTGGCCGGGCATCTGCCGGACGTGCTGTGTGTACGGGCGGCGGTGATCGGTTGAGAAACGCTCGCTGGAGGGTCACAAGGTGGCCCGGCCCGTTCCCAGCGGGCAGGGCCACTCGCCGTCGGAGTGTCAGCGGGTGCTTCACCTGGTCCGCGACCGGCTTGCGATCGTGCCGGTGGGGCCCGGCGCGGCATGCGCTACGGCAGTCGCCAGTCCACCGGCTGGACGCCCTGCTGGACCAGCAGGTCGTTGACCCGGCTGAACGGCCGGGAGCCGAAAAAGCCCCGGTCCGCCGACATCGGGGACGGATGCGCGGACTCGATCGCCGGCAGGCTGCCCAGCAGCGGCCGCAGATTACGCGCGTCACGCCCCCACAGGATGGACACCAGCGGTTTGCCGCGCGCCGCCAGCGCCCGGATCGCCTGCTCGGTCACCTCTTCCCAGCCCTTGCCCCGGTGAGCGCCGGGCTTGCGCGGGGCAGTGGTGAGAGCCCTGTTGAGCAACAGCACACCCTGCTGCGTCCACGGAGTCAGATCACCGTTGGACGGCCTGGGCAGCCCGAGGTCGGAGTGCATCTCGCGGAAGATGTTCTCCAGGCTTCCCGGCAACGACCGCACCTCGGGCGAGACAGCGAAGCTCAACCCGATGGCCATACCGGGCGTGGGGTAGGGATCCTGGCCCACGATCAGGACGCGGACGTCATCGAAGGGCTGCTGGAAGGCCCGCAGGACATTCGCCCCGGACGGGAGGTAGGTCCGGCCCTCCGCTATCTCGGTCCGGAGGAAGTCCCCCATGGCCGCGATGCGTTGGGCCACGGGTTCAAGAGCCTTCGCCCAGCCTGCTTCAACAAGTTCATCCAAGGGTCGTGGTGCCACGGGATGCCACTCTACTGGTGCACGGACGGTGCACGGACGAGGCGAAGCCCTCCGCCGGCGGAGGCCCGTTCCGGGCGCTACCCTTCCTCCTCGTCAAGCTCGTCGAGACGGTCGAGTCGAGGCGGTCGAGCAGATCGCGCGGTCGACCAGATCGCGCGATCGGTCAGCGGGAAGGAGGCGAGCTCCTTGCACCCGGCGCATCCCTCGCCGATCTCGGCCGGCCGGCGACTGCCGTGACCGCCCCCGGCTATCTCGCGGTGGACTCCGGCGGCTCCGGTCTCCGGGTCGCCGTCGGCGTGCCGGGCCAGGCACCGGCCGCCCAGCGGGAGTCGCGGGAACCGGTCCGCACGGGTGCGCGGGGCATCGACGCCGCGCATCTGATCGCCCAACTCGTCCCGCTGGCCCGCGCCTTGGCCGCCGAGGCCGAAGTGGGCGCGCTGGACACGGCCGTCGTCGGTGCCACCGGGTTCGCGTCCTTGGGTGACGACCTGCGGGCCCAGCTCCCGGACGCCCTCGCCCGGGAGCTGGGCGTACGGCGCGTGGCGCTCGCCGCCGACGCCGTCACCGCCTACGTCGGCGCCCTCGGGCCGCGTCCGGGTGCGGTGCTCGCCGCGGGCACCGGGCTGATCGCCGTCGGCACCGATCTGACGTCCTGGCGGCGGGCCGACGGCTGGGGACATCTGCTCGGCGACTGCGGCAGCGGTGCCTGGATCGGACGGGCCGGTCTGGAGGCGGCGCTGCGCGCCCACGACGGCCGGGACGGCGGCTGCGCACCGCTGCTGAGCCGCGCCGAGGAGCAGTTCGGCCCGGTGCGCGGCCTGCCGGGGCAGCTCTATCCCCGCCCCGACCGACCCGCCGTACTGGCCTCCTTCGCGCCCCAGGTGGCGGCGTGCGCCGCGGACGACCCGGTCGCCGCGGGCATCCTGCGGGCCGCGGCCCGGCACATGGCCGAGTCCGCCGCGGCCGTGTGCCCGGCGGACGGCACGCCCCGAGTGGCGCTCACCGGTGGCCTGTTCCGGCTGGGCGCCCCGCTGCTCGGTCCCCTGCGCGAGGAACTGGCGGCCCGGCTGCCGCACGCCCGGCAGGTGCCGGCCGAGGGTGACCCGCTGCACGGCTCGGTACGCATCGCGACCGACCTCGCGGCCGGCCGGCTCACCCTGCCGGGTGAACCGACCATGCTGCATGTGATCTCCGTACAACGGGATTGAGTGCGGTATCCGCTTCTCGCACAAGCGGATCGTTCCCCTTTGCCACCCCCTCGCTCCTCCTTGATCCTTCTTGCCCCTTCTTGTTCCCCCTCGTTCCCCCTTGCTCCCCTTGCGGCGCCTTTGTCGTCCGATGTGCTCGGCACGTGCCCGGAACACGTGTCCTGGGCGCGTAACTCATCAGACAAAACCGGACGGAAACCGCTCACCTGCACCCTCCCCGAACGGAGGAACCCGCTAAGCCAGTAACATGCGGCGCCATGAGCACCCCCACTGGGCCCGAGTCCGGCCTGCCAGTACGAATGCCGCGACCCCGCCAGCCCGGACGGCACCGCCGGCCGGAACCGCTGGTGGCGCCCGAGGGTGCGCCCGCGCTCGCCCTCGCGGTGCCCGGTGCGCCCAGCGCCGCCACGCGCGGCCTGGCCGAGGAGGTCGTGAGCATCGCCCGCTCCGAGCTGCCCGGCCTGGACGTCCGGATCGGGTACCTGGACGGGGACGACACCGAGTTCCCGACGCTCCGGTCCGTGCTGGTGCGCGCGGCCGAGGAGCGGGCGGCCCGTTACGAGCAGGCCATGGCCGCCGGGATCGAGGGGATCAAGGAGCCCGACGGCCCGGTCGCCGTCGTCGTCCCGCTGCTGGCCGGCCCGGACAGCGCCATGCTGCGCCACATCCGCCAGTCCGTGATGGACAGCCGGGTCGCCGCCGACCTGACCGACGTCCTCGGTCCGCACCCGCTGCTCGCCGAGGCGCTGCACGTGCGGCTGTCCGAGGCGGGTCTGGCCCGTGCCGACCGCGCGCGCCTGTTCACCGTGGCCACCGCCGCGGACGGCATCATCCTGGCGTCCGTGGGGGGCGAGGAGGCCGTGCAGGCCGCCGGGATCACCGGCATGCTGCTCGCCGCGCGTCTGGCCGTGCCGGTGATGGCCGCGGCCCTGGACCAGGACGGTTCGATCGCCTCGGTCGCCGATCAGCTGCGTTCCTCGGGTTCGCAGCAGCTGGCGCTGGCGCCGTACCTGATCGGCCCGGAGATCGACCCTGGGCTGCTCGCGGCCGCCGCCGAGGAGGCGGGCTGTGCCACGGCCGAGGCGCTGGGCGCGTACCCGACGATCGGCAAGCTCGCCCTCGCCAAGTACACGACGGCGCTGGGCATCGCCCCGCAGCAGGCACAGGGCATGCAGGTCCGCTGACGAGCCGCCGCCCGCCGCCACGACACGGCGCCCGTACGGTGAAGGGCCCGCTCCACACCCCGGAGCGGGCCCTTCGTCCTGCCCGGAACCCTGCCCGGGAGCCGGCTCAGGAGGCTGCCCGGGAGGCTTGCCCGGGCGGGCCGGGCTCAGCCGAAGACGACGCAGGAGGCGGCGGGGACCCGTACCGCGCCGTCGTAGCGGGGCAGCCCGGTCGGCTCGTCCACGGCGAACCACGAGACGTCCCCGGAGCGCTCGTTGGCCGAGTAGAGGAAGCCGCGATGTTCGGCGAGCGCGCGCGGCCAGCGGCCGCCGCAGGGCACCGTGGCGATCAGCCGGAGCCCGTCACCCTCGACGGCGAGGACCGACAGGACGTCCTCGCCACGGGTCGCGGTCCACACGAAACGGCCGTCGGGCGCGACCACGATCCCGGACGGGTAGGCGTCGCCGGCCGGGGCGCCGGGCAGCACGGGGACCTCGGCCAGCGGTCTGAGGGACCCCGTCGTGGCGTCCCAGCGGCAGACGGTCACCGTCGGGGTGAGTTCGTTGACGACGTAGGCGTGCGTGCCGTCCGGGTGGAAGGCCAGGTGGCGCGGTCCGGAGCCGGGGCGCAGGGCGAACTCGCGGTGCAGGGCGGGTGCTCCGTTCGCGAGGGTGCACACCCGTACCGAGTCCGTGCCGAGGTCGACGCTGACGGCCCACCGGCCGCTCGGGTCGGCCTGCACCTGGTGGGCGTGCGGGCCGCGCTGCCGCCGGTCGTGCGGGCCGGAGCCGGTGTGCTGGAGCCGGCCGGAGGGTTTGGCGGCGAGCGTGCCGTCCGGGCGCAGGGGTACGGCGGTGACGCTGCCGCAGCCGTAGTTGGCGGTGAGCAGGTGCCCGCCGTACAGGCCGAGGTGGGTCGGTCCGCTGCCGTCCACCGGCACGGGCGGCCCGGCGAGTTCCGGGCGCTCGCCGTGGACCCGGTAGGCGGCGACGGTGCCCTCGGCGATCTCGCTGACCGCGTAGAGCGTCGCGCCGTCCGGCGAGAGGGCGAGATAGGACGGGTCGCGTACGTCGTTCACGGCGGTGCCGAGGGTGAGGGCGCCGCCGTCCGGCGCGACCTCGGCGGTCACGAGGCCGGGTCCGCCCGCCGCCGTGAACGAGCCGATGAACGCCCGGCGCCTGCCGGGCCTGCCGTCCTGTGCCACCGCTGTCCCCTCTCGGTCGAGCCCGTCCGGGGCCGACGGTAGCAGTCGATCAAGGCGGTCTAGACCAAGGGGCGGGTGTGGTCGGCGGGTGTCTTCAGGTGTCCGCTCGCGCGACCTCGCGCCGCCCGGCGTGCGCGGGCCCCGGCGGACCCGTGTGCGTGCCCCGGCCGACCGCCGTCAGGCCCCCACCAGCCGTGCCCCCGAGCCCGACCCCGCACGCAGGGGTTCGGCCAGGTCGGCGAGGGCGCGTTCCAGACCGTGCAGATGGGCCAGGGCGGGCTCGGCGGGCGACTCGGCGGGGTGCTGGAGGGGCTCCGGCCGGCTCGTGGTGAGCGCCTCGACGGCCGCCTCCACGCGCCGACAGGCCGCGGCCAGGCGGGCGTCGTGCGAGGCCTCGGGATCGGCGGCGACCGCCACCAGGCCCCGCACCTCGTGGGCGCAGTCGTCGAGAAGCGCGAGGACGCGGCGGGCGCGGCGTTTGCGGGCCGGCATCGGATGCAGCGGGTGCACGAGCGGGGCGACGGCGAGCCGGACGCGGCCCAGCAGCTGCTCCAGTTCGGCCACGCGCGGCGCCGGGTCGGCGGTCGTGGAACCCGCGAGCCGGGCCGCGGCCTCGGCCGTACAGGCGTGGACGCAGCGCAGGGCGCGCTGGATCCAGGCGTCCGTGATGGCGTGGGTGGTGACCGGCAGCACGAACAGCACGGCGAGCGCGGCGCCGAGCGCGCCCACGCCGGTCTCGGCGAGGCGCAGGGCGAGCAGACCGGGGTTCAGGACGCCGAGGAGGCCGTAGAGCAGTTCGGCGAGCAGGGTCACCCAGAGCATCATCCAGGTATAGGAGACGGCGGCCGTGTAGAAGATGCCGAAGACGGCGACGGCGATGAGGACGGCCGTCGGGAGCGGCGCGCCGTGCACGGGCACGGCGACGAGGAAGCCCAGGCAGATGCCGATCACCGTGCCGAGGACCCGGCGGAAGCCACGGACCAGTGTCTCGCCGCGCGAGGCGGTGTTGACGAAGATCCACCAGGTGGCGCCGACGGCCCAGTACCAGCGCTGTCCGGACACCAGCTGGCCCACGACCAGCGCGAACCCCGCACCGGCGGTCGCCTGCACGGCCTGCCGCGTGGTCACCCGGGCAAGGCCCGTCCCGGCGGGCGGCGCCGCTGCGGCGGCCGGGGGAAGCCGACGCTCGTAGCACCACACGCCGAAGCGCACCACGGCCGCGCTGAGCACGGACAGCAGGACGGCGGCGTACAGCTCGGGCAGCCGGTCCGGCGTGGCGTGCAGGAACTGGGCGACGAAGAAGGTCATGAAGGCGAACACGCCGAGGCTGTGGCCGCGCGGCCCCCAGCGGCGCGCGTACACGCCGGCGCCGACGACGGCGAGGAAGGCGAGATCGCGCGCGACGGGGGCGGCGTGCAGTTCGGCCGCGGCCGCGAGCACCGGCACGCCCACGGCGGGCAGCAGCGCGGTGGTGACCGCCTGTCCGCGCACGGTCGGGTCGGCGACGGTGAACAGGGTGAGCAGGGCGGCGAGGCCGCCGGTGACCGCGCCGACGAGGGAGTGTCCGGCCAGCAGGCAGACGACGACCGCGAGCCCGATGCCGAGGACGGCCCGCGCGGCGAAACGCAACCGCGCCCGGCCTGGATCCGGAGCCACGAACACCCTCTTCAGCACTGCTGCCCTCCCCTTGGAACACCGGCACGGAAAAGGCGCCGCGGAGACCCGCAGCGCCATCGACGGGTCCATGAGAGCATCACCAGGCTCACTGGCTCAAGTGATCCCCGAATCACTGGGCCATTGGCATAGAGTTCGCCATCAAGCCAGGCTCACAGAAATGCCAACGGACCAGGTCGGGCGGCGCACCCCGACGTGACGCGGCTGAGCCATTGGTACAGTCGTTCATCATGGCCGTGGACGAACTCGACACCCGCATCCTGCGGCTCCTCCTGGAGCAGCCGCGCACCAGCGTGCGCGAGTACGCCCGCACCCTCGGCGTCGCCCGCGGCACGCTCCAGGCCCGGCTGGACCGCCTGGAGCGGGACGGTGTGATCACCGGCACCGGCCCCTCCCTGTCCCCCGCCGCCCTGGGTCATCCGGTGCTGGCGTTCGTGCACATCGAGGTCACCCAGGGCCACCTCGACGACGTGGGGGACGCGCTGGCCGCCGTACCGGAGATCGTGGAGGCGTTCTCGATCACGGGCGGCGGGGATCTGCTCGCCCGGGTGGTCGGCCGGGACAACGCCCATCTGGAGGACGTCATCCAGAAGCTGATCAGCCTGCCGGGCGTGGTGCGCACCCGCACGGAGGTCGCGCTGCGCGAGCGGGTCCCGTACCGACTGCTGCCCCTGGTGGAGTCGGTGGGCCGGGCGGTCCGCGCCTGAGGACTGGGCCCTTGGCATGCTGGACGGCATGAGCGAACCGGGCAGCCTCGCGGCCATCTTCGACCTCGACGGAACGCTGGTGGACAGCGAGCCGAACTACTACGAGGCGAGCCGGCAGACCCTGGCCGAGCACGGCGTCCGGGACTTCGGCTGGGCGGACCACGAGGGCTACGTCGGCATCAGCACCCTGGAGACGGTGATCAGCCTGCGGGAACGCTACCGTCTGCGCGCCTCGGTCGAGGAGCTGCTGGCCGCGATGGACCGGCGCTATCTGGAACTGGCCCGCACCCGCACGCGCGCGTACCCGGAGATGCGGAAGTTCGTGGAGCTGCTCGCGGCCGAGGGCGTCCCGATGGCGGTCGCCTCCGGCTCGTCCGCGCAGGCCATCGACGCGATCCTGACGGGCACCGGTCTGGACGCCTTCCTGCGCACGGTGGTCTCGGCCGACGAGGTCCCGCACGGCAAGCCCGCCCCCGACGTCTTCCTGGAGGCGGCCCGCCGGCTCGGCGCGGACCCCGCGCACTGCGTGGTCCTGGAGGACGCGGCACCGGGCGCGGCCGCCGCCCACGCGGCCGGGATGCGGTGCATCGCGATCCCGTACGTGGCCGCGCAGGCCGCCGCACCCGAGTTCGCCACCGCCGGCCTGCTGCTGCGCGGCGGCCAGACGGAGTTCACGGCACAGTCGGCGTACGCGTGGCTTCGAGCGACATCGGCCTGAGCGACACCCGTGTCCACCGGCCTCGCCGAGGCTCCTGCGGCACGCCCTTGTCGCCTGCGGGACGTCACGGCCACCCGGCGCGCTTTTCCCCGGCCGGGGCACCCTTCCGGAGCAAGGGGGTCTGCTCGCGCACGTCGGAGGCGTCGTGGACGCGTGGGGGACGGGCGGCCCGCCGGGACGGGCGCACGGTGCGGCGGTGCGGCGGACAGCGCGGGAGGTGTCATACGTCGTCTGCGGGAGGTGTCATGCGCGCCCTGAGGGTGTGTCGTACCCGCCCGGTGCCGGAGGAGCGGGCCGTTCCCGCCGTGCGCGGGGCTCGGTGGCTGCCTAGCGTGATCCCATGACCCCAGACCGAGCCGGGCCGGACCGGCACGACCGCCGGTGGCAAGCGTTCGCCGTCTGTCTCACCGCGGCCTTCATGACGTTGCTCGACACATCGATCGTGAACGTGGCGCTGCCCTCGATGGAGCGCGGACTGCACGCCACCACGGCCGACCTGTCGTGGGTGATGTCCGGCTACGCCCTCACCCTCGGTCTGGTCCTGGTCCCGGCGGGACGCCTCGGTGACATGCGCGGGCGGCGCCGGACCTTCCTGACCGGGCTCGCGCTGTTCACGCTCACCTCGGCGGCCTGCGGACTGTCCTCCGGCGCCACCTGGCTGGTGCTGTTCCGGCTGCTGCAGGGGGCGTCGGCGGGCCTGATCGCACCACAGACCTCGGCGCTGATCCAGCAGATGTTCCAGGGGGCGGAGCGGGCCCGCGCGTTCGGCCTGATGGGCAGCACGATCGGCATCTCCACGGCCGTCGGACCGCTGGCGGGCGGTCTCCTGATCCAGGCGGCCGGCGGCCCCGACGCCTGGCGCTGGGTGTTCTACGTCAACCTGCCCATCGGGGCGGCCGTGCTCTGCGCGGGCCTGCGGCTGCTGCCCCGCGCCCCCGGCTCGGCCGGCACACGCGAGTGCTTCGACGTACCCGGCGTGCTGCTCCTCGGCTCCGGTGTGCTCGCCCTGATGCTGCCCCTGGTGCAGGAACAGCAGTGGCAGGGGCGGCTGAAGTGGGCCCTGCTCCCGATCGGCGCCGGGCTGCTGGTGGCCTTCTGGGCATGGGAGCGACGCCAGGGGCGGCGCGGCCGCGCACCGCTGGTCGACCTCAGGCTCTTCTCCCTGCGCTCCTTCTCGCTCGGCGCGCTGCTGAGCCTCGTGTACTTCGGCGGCTTCACGACGCTGTTCTTCGTCTACACGCTGTTCCTGCAGAACGGCCTGGGCTACGGCGCGCTGGCGGCGGGCCTGTCGTCCATGCCGTTCGCGGCGGGGTCGGCGGTGGGCGCCGCGGCCGGCGGACGCCTGGTGGTGCGCTTCGGACGCAAGCTGGTCATCGCCGGGCTGTGCACGGTGACGGCGGGGATGCTCGGCGTCGTCGCGGCCGTGCACTGGACACCGGGGCGGGGCGTGGCCTGGGCAGCCGCGCTCCCGCTGCTCGTCGCCGGCATCGGCTCGGGCCTGACCATCTCCCCCAACACGACTCTCACGCTCTCCCTGGTGCCCGTGCGGCGCGGCGGAGCGGCGGGCGGGGTGCTGCAGACCGCGCAGCGCATCGGCTCGGCGGCCGGTGTCGCCGTGGTCGGCTCGGTGTACTTCGCCCGTCTGGCCCACCATGCGCGGCCGGCGGCCGCCCTCCAGTACGGCCTGCTCACCTCCATCGGCATCATCCTGCTGGCCCTCTGCCTGGCCTTCGCCGACCTCCACGAACGCCGCGCCCGTCCCCAGCCGGAACAGAAGCGGGAGGCAGCGCGGCAGGAGGCGTAGGGGCAGGTGGGGGTGGGTGGGTGTGAGTGTGGGGGGACTCACGACCTCCGGCGTGGCTTGCCGCGCTTGGGGGTCTGTTTGGCTCCCGCTGTGCGCGTGTTGCCGCCCGCCGCGCGGGCGCGGGGGTTGCGGCCCGTGGACTTGGCCGCCGGCTTCTGCCGCGCACCCTTGGATTCGGAACGCTTCGGATTGGATTCCGAACGCTTCGGATCGGACCGCTGCTGGTCCTGCTCGGCCGGAGCCTTGGCGCGGCCCCGGGTGCTGTTGACGGTGCGGCCGCGCACGATGCCGATGAAGTCCTCCACCAGGTCGGTGGTGGCCTCCTCCGGCCAGGACAGGGCGATGCCCGACTGGGGGGCGTCGGTGACCGGGCGGTAGGTGAGGTCCTTGCGGTGGTGAAGGCGGGCCAGGGACTGCGGGACGACCAGGAGGCCGACGTTCGCCGCCACCAGCTCGATCGCGTCCGCAGTCGTCGCGGGCCGCTCGAAGGCGGGCTCGCCGGGCGGGCTGTCCCAGTCGAGGACATCGTCCAGGGGGTGGAAGAGCACCTCCTCGGCGAGGTCGGCCAGGGTCACCTCGTCCGCGGCCGTGATCAGGTGGTCCTTGGGTACGACGACCACCGTGGTCTCGGTGTACAGGGGGATCGCGCTGAAGTACGCACGGTCCACGGGGAGCCGTACGAACCCCGCGTCGGCCTCACCCGCCCGCAGCACCTCGGGCGCCTGCGCGGCCGGGACCTGGACGAGGGTGAGCGGGATGTCCGGCAGGCGTTCGTTCCAGAGCCTCACCCATTTGGCGGGCGTCACTCCGGGTACGTACGCGAGCCGGAACGACGGTGATTCCTCCGAGCCTGTCACCAGGCCAGGTTACCGGCCGCGGCCTGCCCGTCGGCACCGGCCGTGGTCGGCGACGGCGGACGTGGCCGATACCCTTGACCTCATGAGTTCGCAGCAGAGCCCCCAGACGATGAAGCCCGCGACCGCGGCGAAGAAGCTGGGTGTGTACCTCCCCGCCACCCCCGCCTCGTTCCAGGAGGGCGTCGTCACGCGCGCCGAGCTGAACGAGTTGCAGGCGAATCCGCCGGAGTGGCTGAGCGAGCTGCGGCGCAACGGCCCGCACCCGCGTCCGGTGGTCGCCGCGAAGCTCGGTGTGTCCATCGCCGGGCTCGCGCGCGGCGGGGTCACCGAACCGCTGACCACCGAGCAGATCGAGGCGCTCAAGCAGGAGCGGCCCGAGTGGCTGGAGAAGGAGCGCGCCACCCAGGCCGAGGTCCGCAAGGAGACCGCCCGCATCAAGCAGCAGAAGCTGGAGAAGGAGGAGAAGGCGGAGGAGCGCGCCGCCGGGCGCGACTGATCCTCCTCGGCACTTCCTCAGCCCTTCCTCGGCTCTTCCTCGGCTCTTCGGGTTCCTCTCGATGCTTCGAGGACCGTTTCTCCACAACGCCCTCCGGCTCCGGAGGGCGTTGTCGGCGCTCTGCCCTACTGTTCCCGTCACTGGCCTGCCGCTCGGTCCCTCTCGCAACTCCCCAGGCGTGCGTTTCAGCCAAGATGGGCGCCTCCTGAGCACCGACGCGGCAGATCATCCTCTCGACAGGCAGAGCGCTGCCTATCATCGTCATCACATGTCACGAGGTGCGGGGGAAGTGGTCATGGATCCGGAAGTGCTGGCGCAGACCGCGGGAACGACGGTCGTCGCGCTGATGGCCACCGACGCGTGGCAGCGCACGCGCGAGGGCGTGGTGGCGCTGTGGCGTCGGGTCCGCCCCGCACAGGCCGACGAGGTCGACACGGCGCTGGAGGAGACGCGCGAGGAGATCCTCACAGCCCGGCGCGAGGGCGACTCGGCGGGTGCCAACGACCTGGAGCGGGACTGGCGTCGCAGGTTGTTGCGACTGCTGGCCGCCGACCCGTCCGTCGCACGGGAGCTTGAAGAGGTTCTCGCCGAGGCGCGGGCGTCTCTGCCGGAGAACGAACGACCCCCTGTTCCCTCTGTGCGGTTGCAGGCGCACGCGTCCGGAAGCGCGCGGATCTACCAGGCCGGCCGGGACCAGCACATCGTCGAGCGATGACCGAGCACCCCGGCACTCCGCGAACGGCCCGGATCCTGCGGGCTGTCACCAGGTCTCGTGAGTGTCCTTCGTCCAAGCCCCGCAGCGAGGTGAGTTCGTCAGCCATGGCCCCCAGCGACCGGATGACGGCGGGCTGTTCACCGCGGTCACACACGACGCCTGACGCATCGACGCGGCGGTGACCCATGGTCGAACCACGCAGGCCCGCGATGCCGGATCCGGCTGACGGCGAAGTCGTCCTGCGGGATCACGCTCGCTGGAACAGTGCCTCCCGGGACCAGTACATCGTGGAGATCGGGCAGTACGTCGTCCACCACGACGCGAGGCCCGATTCCACCCGGTCCGACCGGTCGGGGCCTGACTCGGTACGCGTGCCGCTCGCCGCGCGGTCGCCGTCTCCCCTCCGGGACCGTCATGAGTTACGACGGGACGTGCTGCACGCCGTCGGTCATCCCGGCGACTCGCCCGAGGCGTTCGTCTTCCACGGCACCGCCGGCAGCGGGAAGACCGCCCTCGCCCAGGACGTCTTCGACGAAGCCGTGACACGGGGCGTGGTGGGACTGTGGGTGAACGCCGCCACAGAGGTCGCGTTCCGCGCCGGCATGCTGGCCGTCGCCCTCGACCGTGGAGCCGACCCGGGCCAGGTGGAGGCGGCGCGCGCCGGCCGGCGCCCCGCCGCCGATCTCGTCTGGCAGCGCCTTCAGTCCTCCGCCGAACCTTGGCTCCTCGTCCTCGACAACGCCGACGACCCCAGCGTGTTCGGTGACGGCGTCTGGCTGCGCCGCTCTCGGCGCGGCACCGTGCTCGTCACCACACGGCACGGCAGCGCGCCCCCCTGGCAGGACGCCGAGCGGCGCCGCCTCGACGTCCTCGGTCTGGACGACGCCGTACACGTCCTGCGCGACCTCAACGTGACCGGCTACGACCAGGCGGCACTGGAGAGACTCGCGAACGGCCTCGGCTGCCATCCCCTCGCGCTCACCCTGGCAGGCACCTACCTCGGCCAACGGCTCCTGGATCCCGTCACCGTGGACGAGTTCCTCCAGCGTCTGCGTGACGATCCGAACGGCACCCTGGACGAGGCCGCCGACCCCGACGAACGCGACCTGCGCCGACTGATCAGCTCCACCTGGCAGATCTCGCTGGACACCCTGGCCGACCGTGGCATCCCCGAGGCCACCACTCTGATGTGGCTGCTGTCCTGCTACGCACCCGATCCCCTGCCCCTCGGCCTGCTCCATGCCCAGCGGCTCGAACTCACGGGCCTCGCCCGCACCGAACCGCCGCTCCCCACCCGGAGAGCGGACAGCGCCCTCCAGGGTCTGATGTCGCAGTCCATGGTGGCCGGCCTGAAGGTCCCCGGGGACGTCGGCCGACCCGCCGTCCCCTCCGTCCAGGCGCATGCCCTGCTCCTGGACACCGTGGCGGCCCGCATCCCGCTCGACCAGCGGGAGGGCATCCTGGCCGCCGCGGCCCGGCTGCTGGACGACCTGCTGCACGACGGCGAGGCCGAGGACACCTACCTCGACCCGCAGACCCTGCGGCTGTTCACGCCCCACACACTGAGCCTGCTGCACCGCACCGCCACGGCCCACTCAGCCGCCGTACCGAAGGCTCTCGACCTGGTCCGTTACCTTCGCGACCAGAACCGCGAACGCGGTGACTACGCGCCCGCACATCTCCTGGCGGATGCCGCCGTGCGCGTTTCCCCGTCCGTGTCCGCTGCCACGGAGGCCGAATTGCTCGACGACCGATACGAACTCGCCTGCACCCTCGCGGACTTGGGACGCTATGCCGAGTCCGTCGAGAAGCACCGCGAAGTCCTGCACGCCCGCGAGGCACGGCTCGGCCCCGACCATGTGCAGACCCTCGCCAGCGCCCATGCGCTGGGCCTCGCGCTGTACGGGCTCGGCGAATGGGCGGAGGACGAGCGGCAGCTGCGCCGAGCCGTCGAGGGCCGGACCCGGGTCCTCGGACCGGCCGACCCCGACACGATCATGAGCACCGCCTGCCTGGCCGAGGCCATCGGTGAACAACAACGCTGGGACGAGGCCGAGGCCCTGGCTCGGACCAACCTCGCCACCAGCGAAACAGCCCACGGCCCGACCAGCCCGTACACGCTCGCGGCGCGCCACACACTTGCCTGGGCGCTGTACCAGCTGGGACGCCTCGACGAAGCCGAGGCCCTGGCCTCCGCCACGCTCACCGAGCGGGAACAATCCCTCGGCTCCACCCACCCGCGCACACTGGTCGTCCGGGACCTGCTCGCCGGCATCCTGCGCGGCCAGGAGCGCTGGGCCGAGGCAGAAGCCGCAGCACGCAGCGTCCTCACCATTCGCGAAGAGGTCCTCGGTCCCGACCACCCGCACACCCTGGCCATGCGCACCGAACTGATCCGGATCCTGACCGGGGCAGGCGATCTGACGGCCGCGCGTCCACTGGCCGTGCTGAACCGCGAGGCGTGCATCCGCGTGCTGGGCGACGAACACCCCGATACACACGCCTGCCGGCAGGCGTGCCTTGACGTCTTCGGGCCGATCCCCCACGATGACGAAACGCCTGAGACTGGACATGACAAGGACGTGCAGCGTTGAGAGACACCGCGCCGATCCGCATATGGATCAAGAGCAGCTACAGCGGCCACAACAACAACTGCATGGAATTTCTCAGCCCCCCCCCGCTGGGTAAAGCCGTTGTACGTGACTCGAAAGACCCACATCGCCGGATGATCGTCTTCCGCGCCGAGACATGGACCCAGTTCGTCCACACCTATCGCTCAGGCGCACCCGAACCCACCGGGTGACCCGCTCCGCGATGCGGCGGGCGACCTCGGCCGCCCCCCCCCGTGGGCCCGTGCTGGATCCGCAGCTCACGAGCCCCTCCGGGCTGCCGATACGATCCAGAAACCGGTATTCGCGTGAGGCAAGGCGGCCCCCGCCGCGATCTGGTGCTCCCGCGCAGACTGCTCCTTCATCCGGCAACAGAGCCTGGTTGCTCAGGGGCCTGCTGTCCGGCCCGCGGCTTGGCGGTGCTGGACGGCCTGGTCGCCGCCACCATGGTCACGATGGGCCGGCTGCTGCCGGCCGGCGCCTGACCGCCCCGCGTTCCACACCGCTGTGCGCTCGTCGAGCTCCACCGCCCCCCGGGACGCGCATCATCAAAGGAGGGGAGACCATCGACGAGGAGTGGCGATGAGGTTGTCGTTCCTTGAACCCCTCTACGCGGAGCCGGGCCCGTTCGCCTCCGTGTACCTGGACACCTCCCGAAACGTCGAGCATCCCGACCGGGCGATAGCGCTGCGCTGGCGGCGGCTGCGCGAGAGTCTGTCCCGTCAGGGCTCGGACCGGGCGCTGCTGAACGTACTGGAGAAGGTGGTCGGCACCGACGCAGAGGTGCCAGGGGCGCACGGCCAGGCCATCTTCGCCGCCCACGGCACGCTCGTCCTGGACGGGGAGCTGCCCAGGCCGCCCGAGCACGACTCCGCGCGCTACAGCACCCTGCCGGACGCGATGCCGCTGGTCACCCAGCACGTTCCGGAGATCCCCTACATGGCCGTAGTCGTCCACTACGGCGGCCTTCCCACCGCCGAGACGCACGGCTGGGTAACTCTGGAGGCGGAGACCGGCACCTGGCCCGCGTCGACCGTGACCCCGGGTGAGCGGCTGCACCACAGGGTTGCGGTGGCGACCTGGCACCGCGCCTCCCTCCGGCTCGGTCACCGGCTGGACGAACGGGCGCGGCGCGCTCACGCCGACGCTGTCGTGGTGGGCGGGGACGAGTGGGCGTGCAACGTCCTGATCCGCCGCCTGCCGCACACCCTGCGGGACAAGGTCGTACGCGTGGGCGGCAGGACCCCCACCGACACCGGACGCGCCCTGTTGGAGCCACAGCTCGACGGCGTCTTCCGCGGCCGCATGGCCGCGCACGACCGGGAACTCGTGGACACCTTCATCGGCCGGCGTGCTGTGGACGGACCCATGACGGACGGGCTGACCGCCACCGTCGCCGCTCTCCAGCGTGGCCAGGTCGCGGCACTGCTGCTGAACCGGCCGCCAGGGTCTTCGCTGCGCCTCTGGGCGGGCTCCCAGCCCACTCAGCTCGCCCTGACCGAGGCGGAGCTGATGTCCTTCGGCGTGCGGGCCCCACGCGAGGAACGCGCCGACGAGGCCCTCGTCCGGGCCCTCGTCGGCACCGGTGCCGAGCTGGTCGTCGTGCCGGAGAGCGAGCTGAGGCTGTACGAAGGCGTGGGCGCCCTGCTGCGGTACACCGACCCGGGGACCCCGTCCTGACGCCCACGCGTTGCGCCTCCCGGATCACGGGCCGCCGCTTGCGCCCGACCGCCCCGAATCACGCCGCGCGCGGGACATGCCGACACCGGGCTGGAGCGGCAGCGCGGCACATGAGCGGCGGATGGGGCACTTGGACAGGGGGGCGTGTCGAGCTGTACGAGCGGAGGGCCTGCAACCTGGTGCACCGCAGGACGGTCACCGCGGCCCGGTTCGTCCGGCTGTACGGCGCCCCTGGCTATGACCAGCGATGACGCGCTCATCGCTGATAGGTCCCGACCAGGGTGCCGGAGGCCAGCTCTCTGCCTTTCAGGGCACGGTGCACGTCCTGGGCGCCCGGGTGGCCGTGAAGCGGCAGCGGCTCGGACAGGGCGTACAGACGGAAGAAGTAGCGGTGCGGCCCGTGCCCCGGTGGAGGCATCGGCCCTCCCCAGCCCATGCGGCCGAAGCCGTTCGGCCACGGCAGGCCCCCCTGGGGTTTCTGGCCCTCCGCCACCCCGGTGGTCCCCGGATCGATGCCGGTCACCAGCCAGTGCAGGAAGGTCGTCCCCGGCGCGTCCGGGTCCTCGCACAGGAGCACCAGCTCCGTGGCCTCGTGGGGCACCCCCGACCAGGTCAGGGGCGGTGACATGTTCTCGCCCTCCCCGCTGTACCGACGGGGGATCACCGTTTTGTCGTCAAACGCGTTGCTGCTGAGTTCGATTCCGCTCATGCGCGCTGCCCTACCCGCGGGCGACGGCATCGGCACCGGTATGCACTCCAAAACCGCCGCTCGGCCGAGCCAACCCGGGCCGCCTCCGGAAGCTGGGGTGAAGATGGCAGTGTGCCGACAAGGATCCTCCTCGAGGGCCGCCCTGGCGCGGGCAAGACGACCGCCCTGCGGCGGCTCGCCGCGCTGCTGCCCACTCACGCGGCCACCGGCTTCACCACGGAGGAGATCCGGCGTTCCGGCGTCCGCGTCGGTTTCGCCCTGGAGACCCTGGCAGGCCGACGGGAAGTGCTCGCCCATGTCGACCTGCCCGGTCCGCCACGGGTAGGGAAATACGGCGTCGACCCGGGCGTCATGGAACGACTGGCGCTGCCGTCGCTTCGGCCGGCGGCAACCGAGGAGGCAAGGCGGCTGGTGCTCATCGACGAGCTGGGGCGGATGGAGCTGGCGTGCACGGCGTTCCGGCACGCGGTCGACGCGCTGTTCGTCGCGGAAGTCGACGTCGTCGCCACGGTCCACACGCACCGCGATCCGTTCACCGACGCCCTCAAGCAGCGCGCCGACATCGAGGTCGTCCAGCTCACTCCGGCAAACCGAGACGTCCTGCCGGGGGAGCTCGCGGTCCGGCTGCAGCAGCCCCGGACGCACGGAAGGCCTCCCTCTCACGGATGAGAGACCGGCCTTCGGCCTGCCGCTCTGGTCGTCGACATGAGCACCGGCCCGGGCCATCGGGGGCCTGCTGCCCGCGATCCGCTCTCGCTTCGCGACCGCTCACCCCGAGGCGGCCGTACGCCCGTGCCGGGTCGGCTGGGACGACCCGACCACGGGCCTGGCGGACGCCGACACGGAGGTCGCCTTCGTCTTGCTGCCGCTGCCCAACCAGAATCGCCGCATATGCGCGGTGCTCACCGAGGAGCCGCACCTCGTCGCCCTCCCGGAGACCCCTCCGCCCGCAGCGCGCGGAGGTCGACTTCGCCGACCCCGTCGACGAGCCGTTCCTCGCCCTCCCACCGAGCGCCCCGCTGCGCGACCACTGACTCGCCCTGGACACCCGCGCGGGGCGTACGCCGCGGAGACCGCCAGTACCGAGGGGACGTACGAGGCCCCTCTCGTCGACCTCAGTGTCTGCCTCGTGGCCAGGGGCAACGCCCCGCTGATCACGCTGCGCGGCGTCACCCCCCTCGGCCCGCGGCATCGGCCCCGACCGGTACGCGGTCGCGTGGCGCCGCGTGGGCGGCCGGCGGCCGCTGGCGGGGGGCACACGGAGGTGTGCCGGCAGGTGGCTGAGTGGCGGTGAGGCGCCCGCGCACGCGTGGCACACCGCTCAACGCCGGCGCCGGCGCCGGCGCCGGCGCCGGCACACGCGTGTCTCTCAGTTCGGCAATGCCCTCCGCAACGCCCGGTCCAGACTCTTCGCCAGTTCCGCATCACTCGGCGGACTGGAGCCGAAGAGAGGACCGAGTTGGGCGTCGAAGGTCTGGGTGAAGGCGCCGTACAGCGGGGTGCGGGGGCGTTGGACGGCGTGCTGGAGGGCCGGGAGGAGGATGATGCGGGCATAGGCGGGGCGGCCGGCGGTGTCGCGGGGCATGCGGTCGGTCTGCTCGCCGGTCGGCGAGGCCGAGGGCGTGGTCGTCGGGCCGGCGCCCGAGGACCTCGCGGACGCGCAGGTCACGCCGTCGTCGACGTACGCACTCTGCCGCGTGGCGGCGAAACCGGCGTCCAGCAAGCAGCGTTCGCTCTCTTTGCCGGTGAGAAAACTGATCAGTTCGGACGCCTTGCCAGGCCGCTCCGACGCCTGCGTCACCGCCAGGTTCTGGCCACCGAGCACGGCACGCCCGGGCAACGGGGCCACGCCGAGCTGCCCGGTGTCGAAGGTCTGGTAGAGCGTGCGGTAGGCATATGGCCAGTGGCGCAGGAAGGCCGTCCTGCCGTCGACGAGGTCGCTGAGCGAGGTGGCCTCGTCGGAGTGGACGGCGTTGTCGAGGGTGTACGCCCGCTCGGTTCGGCGGCGCAGTTCGGCCACCCCGGCGGCCAGCTGGTCGACGGTGGCGGTGTAGTGGCCGGAGGAGTTCGTGAGTGCGAAGTCGGGAATGGCCGACGCGAATGCCTCGATGCCGTTGACCGTGCGGCCCTCGTACCCGGCGAGCTGCGTCGTCCAGCCCTTCTCGTAGCCCTTCGGCGGATGGCCCTCGATGCTGTCGATCAGCTCCCGCAACCGGTCCCAGGTGAGCCCGCGGCTCAGGTCGGTCTGCTGGACTCCGGCCTCGCTGAGGTAGTCGCGGCGGTAGTAGAGCAGTCCGACGTCGCTGTTGAACGGCACCGCGTACACCCGGCCGTCCCAACGTGCCGTGTCCGCCACGGACTTGATGACATCACCGGTGTCGATCGCCGAGTCGGGCAGCGCGCGCACGAGATGGGCCTCGGCGAACTCCGGTACCCAGGTCACGTCGAGGTTGACGACGTCATAGCGGGCGCTGCCCGACTGCAGGGCGCCCAGGAGCTGGCTGCGCTGTTCGTCGCTGGAGCCGGGCAGCTCCACCAGGCGGGCCCGGTAGTTGCTGCCCTCCTT
Source organism: Streptomyces alanosinicus (assembly GCF_014650595.1). Classification (GTDB taxonomy): domain Bacteria; phylum Actinomycetota; class Actinomycetes; order Streptomycetales; family Streptomycetaceae; genus Streptomyces; species Streptomyces alanosinicus. Next base: position 200,088 of record NZ_BMVG01000005.1, on the reverse strand, counting down.
CTCCTGCTGCCGGTTCCAGGCGTCGATGAGCTGCTGGCGGATGCCGTTCTTGCCGGTGACGTCCCGTCCGCTGGCGACCACGATCTCACCGGGTGTGTCGGCGGGCGTCGCGGTCGTCCCGTTCCCGCGGCCGCTCGTACAGGCGGCCGGCAGCAGCAACGCGAGGAGGACGGTCAGACGGCGAACCATCGACGAACCTGCGTTTCTCATCAGCCCTCACCCGTCCCGGTGCGCGCCACTTCGTCCTTGAGGCCGGCCCCGAGCTCGCCGCCGGCGTCCAGACACCGCCCACCGCTCGCCTGGGAGACCCTCGCGTCGGCCTTGCCCGCGGCGCAGCCGCCACCCGCGAGGGACACCATGGCGACCGGCACGTTCACCGCGCGTGCCTTCTTCAGTACGTCGTCGAGGTTGGCGCCCGTGAGGCGGTTGTTGTCCTCGTCGTCGGTGATGTAGACGATGAGCTGGGGATGGTCGTCGTCGATGCCGCGGTGCGCCATGTCGTCGAGCGCGGCCAGCAGCGCCGCGTGCGGGTCGGCCTCGGCGTCCTGCACGCCGACCCTGCTGTCGATGGTGCGCTCGGCGTCCGTACGGCGATGGCGGCCGAAGGGCAGTAGGTCGGTGTGCTTGGCCGCGCCCTCGATGCCGGCCACCGCCCACACGCCGTACTCGTCCTGGTCACCGAGTCCGACAAGCGACTGCTTCACAAGGCCGGGGCCGCCGCTCGGGCCGTCCCACCAGGCACCCATCGAACCCGAACTGTCAAGCAGGAACAGCACCCGGCCGGGTCCGTCGGCGCCGCGGTACTCCGTCAGCACCGTGTCCATCGTCTGCTGCCCGGTCGTCGCGGGCAGCGGACCGGGGAGGCTCACGAGCCCGCTGCCGACGTGCTTGGTGTCGAGCAGGGCGTGGCCCTCCCCGGTCGAGCGGAAGCCGGCGTCTGCGAACGCGGCGAGGCCCTGCCTGCCGGTCAGCCAGGCGCGGAAGCCGGCGACAGCCGCGTCGCGGGCCTGCGTGTCGCGGTCTGCCTCCCGCCAGCGGACCCGGACAAAGATGGGGGTCAGGCCGGGTACGTCGTCGGGGTACTCGGCGACACGCGGCACCCGCGTCGTACGGTCGCAGCCCACACCGCTCTTCATCAGGAACTCGGGGGCCAGGGCGGCGGTGCGATTGTCGACCGCGTTGTCGTCGGGGAGCGTGCACAACAAGTCGGCGGCGGTGGACGAGGGCGGTCCGGCCTGGGCGACCCGTTGCTCAGCCGCCGCCGCGTCGACCGTCCCGGTACCGTACAGGCCGACCGTCGCCAGCAGCGCGGCATCGGTGAACTCCGGGTCGGGGCGGTGTACTTCGGCTGCCTTGTCCTTGTTGTGCAGGTCGTTCATGAAACGGACCAGCGGGCTGCCGACCCGGTCGGCGTCCGCCGTACCGGCAGCGAGTTTCTTCGGCACGGCGAGCACGAGCGGTGAGTACGCGAAGGGGCCGGTGTCCGGCAGCAGTTGGGCGTACGCGCGCGTGTCCTGTTCGGCGGTGACCCGGGCGACGTCCGTGGCGGCGGCCGGAATCCAGACGTCCGGCTGCGGACCCACGTCCCGCTGCGGGTTGGTGTCCTCGTCACGCGGCTGCTGCCACGCGTCGGTCTGCTCGCGCAACGCGGTGACCGCGTCGGCGGCACGGGCGCTGTAGACGGTGATGCCGGTACGACGGCAACCCTCATCGGTCGTGTTTTCCGGCGCCGTCAGATAGGCGTTCGCGGCCGCGCGTACGGTCGTCTCCAGGTCCGGGTCGGTCAGGACGCGCACTTCCAGAGGCGGGGCGCAGGAGACGCGGGCTGCGCCGAAGACGGTGACACCGCCGAGGACGAGGCCGACGAGCACGCCGAGTGCGGTGGCGACGGCGGTGATACGCCCGAGGACGCCGCGGCCGAGGAACCAGGTCCGGGCGCCGCGTGCCCAGACTGCCAGGGTGGCGAGGACGGCGGCGCCGGCGTTGCGGATGGCGTCGAGGAGTCTGCGCCACCACGGCAGGCGAGAAGATCCGGACTTGGGCTCCTCTTTCGGGTCCGGCTCCCTCTTCGGACCTGTGGCCGCCGCCAGCAGCACGTCCGCCTCCGGTTCCGCCCTGCTCTGCGGCTCCCACTTCGCGTCGCGCAGCGTCCGGTGGCCCACCTGTTTCATCCTGGCCCGCACTGCCTCGGCAAGGTCCTGGAAACCCCACTCCCGGCTCTCGTCCAGTAGTCGGACGAGCTCGCCGGTGAACGGCGTCGGGGAGGCGTCGTCGCCCGCGTCCACGCGATGGTTGGCCTGCACGCTCATCAGCAGCAGAGCGCGCCGTCGACCGGCCTCGGCCTCCCACAGCCGGGCCGCGTTGCCCGCGAAGCAGCAGTCGAGGACCACCACCACGTGATGCGCCTTGGCGCTGCCCAGCACGCCGAGGACGTCGGTGAACATCTCCGAGCTGCGGAACACGGCGTGATCGCCCGCGATGACACGCGCGTTGCGCAGCTGCAGAAACAGTTCGTCCGCCGCACTGGGGATGGCACCGTGCCCGGCAAAGTAGACCAGCAGCAGCCCTCTGGCCTCATCGACGGCGGCGTGCAGTGCGTCGACGAACTCGTCCTGGGTGGGCGAGTCGGAGACGACGATCTCCGCCTCGCCCAGCACACCACCCCTCAGCAGCGCGCGCTTCAGCTCGGTCAGGTTGTGCCGGACGGCCGGCAGATTGCCGGGCACCCCGTGCGGCGGCTCAGTGTTGTCGTAGTCGGACACGCCGACGAGCAGCGCCCGGTTCACCTGCCCGCGCGGGTCGAAGGGGCTCACCGGACTACCTCGCGTCGGGGTGCACCGGTCCGACGCTGCCGGTCGGCGGATCGCCGTCCTCCACCTCGCGGCGATTGTTGCTCCAGGCCTCCACCGCCTGCTTGACCTGGGACAACACCTCGTCGAAGATTGTCTTAGCCCCCGCGCCGACCAGGGCGAGGACGATGTCCATGCCCACGCCCATCGGGGCACCGCCCCCGTCCGTACGGGGCCGCTCATGGATCTGTAAGAGGCCCTCGTGCACCCGCATCTCAAGCGGTGGCTCGCGCTCCAGCCACTTCTTCAGCGCCGCGACGTCCCGTTCGCTCGCGGTCCCGTCCAGGCGCACACGGATCTCCCGGCAGGCCACACCATCCCCCTCAGCCATAACTCCTCATCATGGCATTGCCGTTGGCCACCCGGGAGGGCTCGGTCCGGTCCTTCCCCAAGCGCTTCACAATCGTTACGGCCGTACGCCGGAGGCGGGAGCAGGGCCGAGGTGGCCGGTGGAAACCTTCCGCGACCTGCCCGAAGACCTCCGACGCTCCCTCGCACGGATCAGATTTCCGACTGGTCCACCTGGCGACCGGCGATCACGCGCGAAGAGGTCGCACGTTCAAACGCCGCCACCCGACCCGCGCCGGCAAGATGCAGCTCACGGGCTGATCCCGCACGGGCCAAGGGACATCCGGCGCGGCCGGAATCCGACGCTACAGTCCCGCCACATGTGATCAGCCAAGGAAGCTCAGCCGCACCTGCCGGTCGGGATTGTCTCTGTTGGTGTCCGCCAACCTCCGTTAGGACAACCCCAGCCTATCCGGATTGCCACGCATACCAGCCTGGTGCCGTGGTCATCCCCTTCCGGGTGACCACGGCGGCTGAAGCACCGGCGAGGCGTGCAGAAATCGCCATGGCCGATCCGCCGCGCTGACATCACGACGCCTTGCCGGGCAACCGTTCAGGAGTCGTAGCGCTTGGTCACCACCATCGTCGTCCCCGTGAGGACCGCTCCGACCGGCGCGTCCGCCCACTCAGCAAGAAGCAGAGGCTTCTCTTCCACGGACTTCAGCAGTTGGGCGATCACCTCGGCGCTCGGTGCAACCGACAGAGCACACCCGACGACCGGGCTGCCCGTCGCGCTGGTGTGGTCTCCGTACTCCTCGTCAGGGTCGTCCGGCTCCCAACGTCCGACCTCGATCTCCCAGGAAGCGTCGTCATCGCCCGCTTCCGGTGTGTGCACCGTCATGTAGAAACCGTCAGAGTCATACGGCTCCGCGAAGATCCCGCTGCCGGCATCGTCCAGTGAAGCCCACGTCCCACCACTCAGGGAGTGCGCCGTGACCAACACCCGGAGGTCAGCGGCAGCCTTCTCCCGCTCCTCAGGTGTGAATCCTGCTTCGCGGCGATCGAACTGCTCACGCGTCCTGTCGCTCAGCGTGTCCATTCCGTCGTCGTCCTTCACGAAGGGATGACCGAACTCCCAGTGACGTTCGATCTCCGGCTCATCCTCGGAGGACGTCGCCGAGAAATCGTCGAGTGCCACGCGCAACTCGTTCGCCTCTGCTTCCAGTTCGGCACGGATCGCCCTGCTGACCGTGTCGGGCACGTCCGCCAAGGCACATTCCAGATCGGCGAGTGCCTGGTACAGCCGCAGGCAGACGTACTCGTACCACAGACTGTGGGCACCGGTGAGAAGACCAGCTCGCGCAGCGGCGTCCGTTAGCGCCGCGAGGTGCTTGTGCGGGTAGTAGTCCATACGCCGCTCGCGGCGGTCGTGGACGCTGACAGGGACAGTAGCGAAGGCGGAGATCCGATTGAGGGCGTCGACGATCGGAGCCGCGAGGCGAGGGTCGCCGAGACTCGTCACAGTCTTGGATACGACGCCGTACGAGCCCTGGTACGTCGCCAGGATCTGAGTCTTCCCACGGTTGGCGTGCTGAGAGTAGATGGTCAAGGGAACGCCTTTCGTCTGTCCGGCAGACGACAGCCGGGCAGGATGGGTGCGTAGGAGTGTGGATGGAGGTGGTGGCGAGGGCGTTTTCCGACGCTCCGTACCTCAAGATGATCGGGGGTGGCCCAGGTGCTGTCCCAGGCTCCATTCCTGCCCGCAGGCTAGACGCATGCCCTCCGCGCCGCAAGCAGATACTCTCCCCCGCTCGGGCGCCAGGTCACCTGGGCGCTATGGCATTGGTATGCGTTATGCAGATGGGGGCGGGCTGACGATGAGGGCACGTCAGCGTCGCGAAGCGATACGCCTGGAAGCGGCCGGGTTGTTTGTCGAAGGTGCCAAGCCTCCGGAGGTCGCCCGCAGGCTGTGGGTGAGCATGATGTCGGCCTGCCAGTGGCAGCGGGCCTGGCGGGAGGGCGGCCCGCCTGTCGCGTCTCGCTTCCGCGGCGAGAGGCTCGCCTGCCCATCGCGGTTCTGCCATCCGTCGCCTTGGAACGGTCCGAATCACTCATTAGGAGTCAGTGGCAGAAATAGCCCATTTTCACATCTCCCTTACATGGCATGTTGGCCTCCCTGCTTCACCGAGGGAGGAACTGCATGCCCAACTTCCCTACGCCGACGGACTCGGCGCCGCGATACCCCAGGTGGTCGGACCGCCTCATACGTCAGCTCGACACCTTCGCGGCCACGCGGTCCCGTGCCGAGAAGGTGCCTGCCCTGATCCTCAGCAGGCAGGACGGCGGTGATGTCCGGGCGCCGGCCTTCATGGTCCGGGAATACGAGCACCGGCTGTCGCGACGGCGGGGCAACCCTCACTTCCAGGTACCGCACGCCGTCATCGACGACGCTGAACTGAGCGGAGGCTTCCTGGCCGCGATCGACCGGGTCGGACTGCGGTTCCAGCTCACCATGCCGTCGGGAAGGCTGCGGTTGCCGGCCTTTCACACCTGCCGGGCCGTCCTGGACTGCGAACGCGGCGCGGGCGACTTCCAGGCCCAGCAGCAGCCGATCCTCGATGACCTGTACGCAGCCCTGCTCAAAAGGCGGAAGACGCTGCGTGGCTGCGCTCGCCTCGCGGACTTCCTGGGTCAGCATCTCCTGACCGGCTGGTTGCAGGGACTCGTGGCAGCCCTGGTCGTCGGCTTTCCCAAGCTCTGTTACCGGTTCCACCTGCGGCACTGGGGCCTGCGCTGGGTCGCGGACGAAGCGAACGTGACCTGCTTCCTGGACGCCGCGCTCGCCTTCTGTCAGGACGGCGAGCTGGACAGGGAGGACCCGCGCGTGCGACGTATCCTCTTGCGCGCGCTGCTGACCGATCTGCGGCAAGCGACCCGAAGAAGGACCTGGCTGAGTCATCTGTGGGCACGGCGCCGGTGGTCCTTCGTCGTCCTCATTCCCGAGATCGACGACGCGGACGGCCCCGGCCGCGCCTTCCTCGGCACGTTCGAGGAGCTCGCCGGTGACCATCCGTCCAAGCCGCTGCTCGTCCTGGCCGCCTGCGCGGGTCCGCCTCCGGACTACGCCGCGCCGCTGGGCGCCGACTGCGACCGGCCCAACGGCGTTGCCGACAAGGTCTTCACGTTCCTCAACGAGGGCAGTGACGAGCCGGTACGTCTCATCACGCTGCCTGCCGAGGACGACACGGAGGGCACGGCCAAGACGAAGATCGACACCCATTGGGGCGTCATGGCTCGCCGGGACCACCCGCTCGACTGGTTGCGTCCGGCCGCCCTGCCCGTCATGGCCGCGGCGACCGCGGGCATCCTCCTGGTCCCGCACTACCTCTGGCCCACTCCGCCCCCCGCGCCTCCCTCATGTGTCACTGTCAGGACCGGTGAGCGCGTGGGCGTCACCGACGGCAGGCAATGTGATCTGGCCGTACCGGGAGACCGCGGAAGGGAACTGCGGGACCTGGAGCACCAGGTCGCGAAGGAGAACGCCCAGATCCCGGACGGGCGTTACCGCACCCTGGTCTTCCTCGCTCCCCTGAGTCTGCAGAACGGCGTGTACGACGACCCGCCGATCGGCCTGCAGATTCTGCGTGGCGCCATCGCCCAGCAGCACAAGCTCAACACCGGGGTCCGCCAGAACAAGATGCCGATCCGCCTGCTCATCGCCAACACCGGCCAGTACTTCCAGTACGGCGCACGCAGCGCCGCAGCGCCGCAGGACCCGGACGTCGCACGGATGATCATCAGCCGTCAGCGGCAGGACCACATCGCCGCGGTCATCGGCATCACCCAGAGCCGTCCCGAGTCGCTGAACGCGGTCCGGGAACTGGACCAGGCCGGCATCCCGGTCATCGCGAACGGTGTGTCCGGCAGCACCATGGTCGGCCCCGACTCGCCACAGCGGTACTTCCAGATCTCGGCGCCGGACGGACGCGTCGCGCCGGTCCTCGCCGACTTCATCCGCCACTCGCCCGCGGTCCGCTCACTCACCAGCGGCACACCGCACGCCGTGGTCGTGTACGACCCCACCGACACGGCCTTCAGCACGGACCTGAAGAACCTGTTCGTCGCCGCCTACCGCCGACACGGCGGTATCGACGAGATCAAGTACAGCGAGAAGCCCGGGGCGAACACGCCGGAGGACATCGCGAGCGAAGTGTGCAACAAGGTCGCTGCGACGCACGGGATCGTGGTCTACCTGGCCCGATCCGGTGTGCTTCCCAGCCTGCTCAACGCGATGCAGACTGCGGGCGGTCAGTGCCAGCCCCCACAAGGCACGACCATCCCCATGATCACCGAGAGCTCCCCCATCGACTTCCAGCTTCATCCCGAACAGACGGCGCGCACCTACCCGTACATGACGCTCTTCTACGAGACGACGAACGCCCCCACCCCGGACTCCCGGGATCCCTACGCCCAGTTCGCCCAGGACTTCGCTACCGTCTTCGGCGGACGCAGCGCGGATGCGGACGCCGCCGGCGGCTTCGACACCGTGGGTGTCGTCAGCAAGGTCATCGAGGACCTGCTGCCGACGTCCGACGACGTCCAGCCCAACGACATCTACCTGTGGCTCACCGCCCACGGCGTGTCCCAGTACCCCGGCGCTTCCGGCGTGCTGCAACTGGACGGCAAGAACAAATACCCGCCCGACAAAGCTGTGTTCATCCGCGAGATCACCCAACCGGGCGGAACCACGGCCACACTGCTCAGCTGCGGAGTCCTGCCCGACCGGCAGAACCCCGCGAAGTGGGGCACTCCTCCCGACACCTTCCCCTGCCCCAAAGAGGACACTGCGGCGGCTACCCCATGAGAGGCTCCCGGTTCAGTTCGTACTGAGCATGCCTTCGCGCAGGCGGGCCAGGAGGCTCGCGATCAGGCAGGAGACGTCCACCTTGGAACGCCTTAGGAGGGCTGGGGTCCCGCGGCGCGGCGGAGCCGGTTGGCGATCGCCAGTCCCAGCCCCTCCTCCACCGGCAAGGATGCGACGATGAGGTCGCATCCCCGCTGGTCGAACTCGCGCAGGAACCTGTACAGCCCGTGCGCGTAGGCGGCCATCGAGTCGGGGACCGTCAGCACGGTGTGTGCCTTCAACGGAGCGCCGGCGAGGGAGGAGGGAAGAAAGACGCCCACCTGGTGCCCAGCTCTTGCGCCATCTCCGCTTCCACCACGACCTTCTCGGGCTCGACCAGGACGACCCGCGCACGCGGCGCGTAGTGGGACGGATGCTGGCCGGCACCCGAACCGGGGCTGGTCGCGGGGACTGCGAGCGAGTACCCCAGCGGCCCGACAGCGGAGGCACTGACCGTGCAGAAGTCTGCCCATCGCGCTGCACGTCGGGCAGCGGTAGGCGAAGTTGACTCCGGCGCACTCCGGACAGAGCGGACCTGCTTCCTCCTGACGGAAGACGGCCCCCAGCTGGCCGCATCGGTGGCAGTTGGCGTGGGTGAAGCGGACCTCGTCGACGCAGGGCAAGCAGACCGGGCCTTCCGGCCAGCGACGCTCGGCTCTGGCGAGCGTCTCGCAGCGGCTGCAGGGGACACTCGCTGCCCGGTAGCACGAGACGCTGTGACGTCCGGGATCAGATCAGCGGGGCAGGGGGCTGGCAGGGGCTGCATGAGGTGCATCGTCCCAGCACGGGTGGGCTTTGGTGACCCCAACACGGTTGCGTCCGGCGTCGGTGCACCAGCACAGCGGAATCGTTCGCCCACTGCCTCCCACGCCTGCCCGTTCAGCCCGCTGCCCGAGTAGGACCTGACCACCGTCGGCCTAGGCCAAGCCGCCTGAGTGCCGAACCGTGAACGTGCCGGGTACCCAGGCAGGGTCCGTCATGGGAACGCCGTCGGCGCCGCCCGGGGACGACACCCTTGGTCGCCGCCTGCCCCACGCTTGGCCCTCCCTCGGCGTGTTAGGAGCGGCTCTCCAGACGGTAGCCGTGTCCCCTCAGGGTGGTGATGCGGGGCACTCGGCAGGGACGGTCGGATGCTTCGGCTGCCGAGGCGAGGCGGTGGCGCAGGCCGGCCATGGTGACGTCGAGGGTTTTGGTGGATCCGAACCAGTTCTCGTCCCAGACCTCGGCCATGAGGGTTTCGCGGGATACGGCCTCGCCGATGTGCCGGCCGAGGAGGACGAGGAGTTCGAACTCCTTGGGGCGCAGTTGGACCTCTTCGCCGTGGAGGCTGCAGTGCCGCGCCGTGGTGTCGACCATGAGGTCGTCGAGCCGGAGTACCGGCTGGGGAGCCGGGGTGATGGTGTGTCGGCGCAGGTGGGCGCGCAGGCGGGCCAGCAGGACGGTGAGGCTGAAGGGCTTGACGAGGTAGTCGTCAGCTCCGGCGTCGAGGCCGGCGATCACATCGATGTCGTCCGTGCGGGCGGTGAGGATGATGATGAGCAGGTCGGGGCAGCGGATGCGCAGGGTGCGGGCGACGTCGAGGCCGTCCATGTCGGGAAGGCCGAGGTCTAGGAGGAGGGCGTCGTAGGGGGTGTGGGCGGCTTCGGCCAGGCCGCTTGCGCCGGTGCGGCTCCAGGTGGGCGCGTAACCGTTGCTGTGCAGGCCGGTTTCCAGGTGGCGGCCGATGGTGGCGTCGTCCTCGATGACGAGGACGCGGATGCGGCTGCGGTCCGGTGCGGCGGGGGTGCGCATGGTCGACAGCGTAGGAGGGCGCGCGGGGATCGGCTCGGTTGCCAACGCAGGTGTGCTCACAGGTCACGCAGCTCCTCCACGGGCGGGCGCTTCGCGCGCCGGATTCCGTTCAGCGCGGCTGCCGTGACGGCGATCAGTGCGGCGAGCGCGGTGAGCACCAGGTAGGAGCCGGGGACCGAGAGGCTTGCGGGGGGTGGGTCGAAGACTCCTGTCAGGACCTTGACCAGCATTTCGGACAGGGCCCAGCCGATGAGGGCGCCTCCGGCCAGACCGGCCGCGGCCAGGATGAGGGCTTCGGTGAGGACCATGCCGCGCAGCTGGCGTGTCGTGGCGCCGAGGACGGTGGCGATGGCGAAGGTGCGGCGGCGTTCGGCGAGGCCGAGGGCGAGGACGAGTCCTCCGGCTCCGGCGGCCAGCAGGACGGCGAAGGCGAGTTCGATGCGGGTGAGTCCGGCCAGGTCGACGGAGGTCAGGCTGGTGCCGACGGTGCCGCGGGTCTGGGTGAGGTCGGTGACGGTGGCGGCGGTGCCGAGCTGATGGCGCAGGTGTGCGGCGATCTGTTTCTGGTGCGTGCCGCCGGTGTCGAGGAGGAAGGCGCCGACCGCGTCGCTGCCGGTGGTCTTGGAGATGTAGGAGGCGTTGGCGACGAAGAAGCTGTCCTTGGGGGCGGTGGGGAATTCCTTGGCGATGCCGGCGTAGTGGAAGGGGACCGTGCGCAGGGCCTTGGTGCGGGCGTCCTGGATGCGCAGGTTGACGGTGTCGCCCGGGGAGAGCTGGAAGTCGTTGACGGTTTCCACGCTGACCAGCAGGTTGTCCGGACGCTGGGCCAGCTTCCGCATGAGCTGGTGAGCGGTGCCGCCGGCGAAGTAGGCGTCCTGGAGTGAGGTGGCCTGGGCGATGGTGTCCGGGCGGACGCCGTAGAGGTCCTGCAGGTCGGAGCCGACGTAGGCGAAGCGGTGCTGGAGGGGCTCGACGTGCCGGACGCCGGAAACCTTCAGCGTGCCTGCGGCGGCGGGCGGGATGCGGGCGCCGGGTGGTTCGGTGACAGTGACGTCGGCGCCGTTGGTCAGCCGGGCGTCGACCTCGGCCTGCTGTTTGTAGGTGGCGTTGAAGACGGCAGTGGACAGGGCGAAGGACACGGCGAGGGCGAGCAGGACCACGGAGCGGGCGAGCGGGCGTCGGCGTCGGGCGAGGACGGCGGCGGTGGTGCCGGCAAGGGTGGCGGTCAGCGGGCGGGCCAGCCGGGCCAGGGCGGGGCGGCCGTGGGTGAGGGCGAGGAGGGTGAGCCGCCACACCAGCAGTGCGGCGCCGATCCACAGCAGGGCGGGGCCGAGGAAGGCCCAGTACGACACGGAGAGGCTGGGGACGCCCTCCGGGGCAAGGACGAGGGCGTACTGGTTGCCGGAGGAGGCGCGGAAGATGAGCCAGGAGCAGACCAGCAGGAGGAAGTCCAAGCCGTAGCGCATCCACCAGGGGTTGCGGGTGCTGAGTGCGCCGGCTTCCTTGCGGGTGTCGGCGACGGTGACGGTGTGCAGGTCACGCAGGGCCGGTATCAGGACGGCGCCCGCGGCGACGGCGACGCCGAGGACGAAGGCGATGCCGTACCAGACGGCAAAGGTGCCCGCGCTCGCCCCGAAGGAGGCGGCGCCGAAGGCGAGGCGTCCGGTCAGAGCCGCGATGCCCAGTCCGGCCAGGCCACCGGCAAGACCGATCAGGGCGGCTTCCAGGCCCGCGAGGGCGGTGATCTGGGTGGGGCGCAGGCCGCGCAGGCGCAGCAGCCCCTGTTCCTGGCGGCGGCGCTCGCCACCGGCGGAGGCGACCGATGCGGTCAGCGCGGCGGCCAGGACGGCTCCGGGGACACCGAGGAAGAGGAAGAGGATCTGGGCGTAGAGGGCGTCCTGGCGGGCGGAGTCGAGGGCGGCACCCACGTTGTTGCCGACGAGTGCGGTGCCGGAGGACCGGGCCTCCAGGTGGTGGGCGGCGCCGGTGACCGAGGTGAAGGCGGCGGCCGGGTCGGAGGGCAGCCCGGCGTTGTCGCGGGCGACGTGGATCTGGGTGGTGACGCCGGTGGCGCCGTGGGTGAGGGAGGCGAACTTGCCGGCAGGCAGGAGGACGACGTTGTCCGGGGGTGCGGTCGGCTGGGACTGGGCGGGGGCGCCGACGGTCTGGAAGAGGGAGTCGGCCTGGGGCAGGTCGACGACGCCGTCCACCTTCACCTGCCGCACTCCGATGCCGGGGAAGTGGATACCGATGGTGTCGCCGGGGGCGGCGTGCAGGTTGGATGCGGTCTGCTGGGCCAGCAGGACACCGTTCGGGGAGCCGGACAGCGTGCGGATGGCGTCGGGGAAGAGGGCGCGGTAGCCGTCCGGGAGTCCGAGCGCCATGCCGGGGCCGGTGGTCTGGGTGCTGCCCTGGACGCGGGCGGCAAAACCGGTGGTGTGGGCGTAGCCGACCGGCAGGGCGGCGCGGGTTGCGGGTGTCGTGCGGACCAGGGACAGGACCGTGTTCGGATCGGCTGCGGGCTGTACCTGGACCTGCCAGTCGACGGCGACCGAGCGCAGGGCGCGCTGGGTCATGGTCGCCTTCGATGCGGTCAGGAAGGAGCCGAGCGCGGCGATGAGAGCGACCGCGAGCGCGATCCCGGCGAGGGCGGCCAGCAGCCGCCCGGCGCGGTGACGGGTCAGGCCGCGCGCCCAGGCGGTGATCACGAGACCTCCTCGGGGGCGAGCAGCCGGCCGTCGTGCATCGAGCGCCGCACGGACAGTCGGGCGGCGACGCCCGGGTCGTGGGTGGTGACGACGAGGGCGGCGCCGATGTGGTCGGCGGCGGCCAGCAGGGCGTCCAGCACATGGGCGCCGGTGGCGTGGTCGAGGCGGCCGGTGGGTTCGTCGGCGAGGATCAGCCGCGGGGCCTGGGCCAGGACCCTGGCGGCGGCAACGCGTTGGGCCTGTCCACCGGAGATCTCCTCGGGCAGCCGGTCGGCCAGATCGGCGGCGCCCACTAGGTCCAGCGCCGCAAGGGCGGCCTGCCGTGCCTCCCGTTCGCTCCGGCCGGCGAGCACGAGGGGCAGGGCGGCGTTCTCGACCACGCTCAGAGCGGGGATCAGGCTGTCGCCTTGGAAGATGAGGCCGATGTCGTACGGCCCGAGTGACGCGGAACGGGTGACCATGCCGCTGGTGGGCTGTTCGAGCCCGGCCAGCAAGTGCAGCAGCGAGCTCTTACCCGAGCCGGAGGGGCCGACAACCGCGAGCCGATCGTCGGTCCCGATCTCCAGGGTGGTTCCGTGGACGGCCACGACCGCCTGCGGACCCTCGCCGAAGGTGAGGGCTGCGTCCTGGCAGGCGACGAGGACCTCATCCGGTGGCATCGCGGACCTCCTGCCCTTCAAGACGTCCGCCGTGGGCGGCCGAGGCGTCGGTCGCTGTTCCATCCATCAGGGCGATGACCCGGTCGGCCACCCGCACGGCCTGATCGCTGTGGGTGACGATCACGACCGCGCAGCCGTCGGCGGCCCTTTCGCGCAGCATGGCGAGCACCATGCGCTCGATGTCGCTGTCGAGTTCCCCGGTCGGCTCGTCGGCCAGGAGCACGGCGGGCGAGTTGGCCAGCGCCACGGCGAGTCCGGCCCTCGCCAGTTCCCCTCCGGACAGCTGCCTGGGCAGGGCGTGGGCCCGCTCGGCGAGCCCGACCTGGCTCAGCAGCTCTCGTGGCGAGGTGGCAGGGCCGCGGCCCTTTGCCCGCTGTGCCAGGCGGATGTTGTCCCGCAGGCTCAGATGGGGCAGGAGGTTGCGGGTCTGCAGGAGTACGCCGACGTACCGGGCGCGCAGCCGGGCGCGCTCGGTCTCCGGCCGGTGGCTGATGCGCACCCCGTTGACGCGGACCTCGCCGCCCGAGGGTTCGTCCAGCCCCGCCAGACACGCCAGCAGGGTCGATTTGCCCGACCCGGACGGTCCGACGACCGCGACCGTCTCGCCGCGCCCGACTCGCAGCGAGACCCCGCGCAGCGCGAGCGTCTCTTCCTCCCCGGCCCGGTAGAAGCGGTACAGCTCGCGGGCGGTGAGGACGTCCTCGCCGGGGGCGTGGGTGCGCATCTCGTGGGAGATGTTGGCGGCCATGGTGGTCACTGCCAGGTGAAGGAGTCGCTGACGATCCGCCAGGGGTCGACGTTGTCGGCGTTGACCGGGCCGGACAGGGTCAGGTCCACCTCGTGACCGGAACGGTAGAAGGCGTACCGCTCGAACGCGTCCCGCACCACCTTGCCGGTGACTGGATCCTTGGCAGAGTCGCCCTGGTAGGTCAGCAGGACGACACGGCCGGCATGCCGGGTCACCTCAGACACCTTGGGTGTCGCGAACTTCGGCACATGGGTGCGCAGCCGGGGAACGACCGTGTTGGTGACCGAGCCGACCGTGGGGGCGCTGGAGGCGGAGGCCGCCGTGATCCGTACAGTGTTCAGCTTGTCCGTGAACACGGTCGTGTTCTTCTGGTCGGTGCGGGCCCAGCCCTCAGGCACCTTGACCGTGAAGCCGGTGAAGGTGAAGGTGCCGCCGCCCGGCCGGTAGGCGACGTAGACCTGGTTGTCGGGGATGTCGCCGGGCGGATTGGACTCGGTGGGCGCCGGAGGGTTCGGGGTGTTTCCACCTCCTGCCGCCGCGTGCGAGGCCGGTGCGGGGGATGGCGGGGCGGGACCCGAGTGCGATCCGGTACCGCCGGAGGCGGCGGTCACCGCGGCGACCAGAGCCAGACCGACGACGGCGGACGTCCGTGCGTGTGCTGCCATGGCCACTGCCCTCCCAAGGAGCCCTTGGACCAGACGGTCATGCCACCGACGCTAGAAGCCGGCCGGTTAACGCCCGGCACGCCGACGGTTAGACGACGGCAAAAGCGCGTAGCTCATACCGCCCGGACCAGGCCGACGGCCGCATGATGAAAGACATGAGACAGCGCGTGGTGCGAGTCGCCCTCACCGCCGCCCTGGTCGCCGTCGTCCTCCTGGCCGTGCCCCTGGCGTGGGCCATCAGGTCGATGCTCTACATCGACCAGCGGGACAGCCTGGAGCGGGTCGCCCTCGCCGGTGCCGTGCGGGTGAGCCCGGACTACCAGAAGGGCGACCCAGTCGAACTCCCCAGACCCCCGGCCGGCACGCGGCTTGGCCTGTACGACCCACAGCTGCGGCTACGGACTGGCAGCGGCTCAAGATCAGGCGACACATCGGTCCGCCAAGCCCTGAAAGGGCAGGTGGTCCGGAGCCGATCGGGCGGTGACCTGGTCGTCGCCGTGCCTGTCTCCCACGCCGAGCAGGTGATCGGAGTGATACGGGCGTCCTCGCCCGTCGCAACCGTGCGCAACCGCGTTTTCACCGTGTGGGGCGCCCTCCTGGGCGTCGCCGCTTTCGGGCTGGCTGTCGCCGTCCTCGTCGCCCACCGTCAGGCCCGCGCACTGGCCGCCCCGCTGGAAGACCTCTCGCGCCACTGCCAGGCCGTCACCGACGGCGACCTGAACGCCCGCGCGGCCCCCAGCAGCATCACCGAGATCGACCAGGTCGCCCGTACCCACAACGAGATGCTGCACAGCCTGTCCGAACTCCTCCGCCATGAACGGGACTTCACCGCCAACGCCTCCCATCAGCTGCGCACCCCGCTCACCGGTCTCCAGCTCACCCTGGAGGCGGGCCTGGAGCAAGGCGAGAACGCACGGCTTGGGCCCGTCCTGGAGGAGGCTTTGGCCACCACGCGTCGGCTGCACCGCACCGTGGAGGAGGTCCTGCGCCTGTCGGGCTCACCCGGCCCTCCCCGGTCCAGTGCCCTGCTCCGGCCGGTGGGACAGGTGCTGCGGGCGACGCAACAGCGCTGGCACGGCCCGTTCGCCGACGACGGCAGACGCCTGGAATACCTCACTCTCGACGTGCCGGACGACCTGCCCGTGCCCGGTGGAGCTGTCACCGAAATCCTGGACGTCCTGCTGGACAACGCCCGCCTGCATGGCCGGGGCATGGTCCGCGTAACGGTGCGCGACCTTGACGACGCGCTCGCCTTCGACGTCACCGACGAGGGCGAGGTGAGCGGCGACATGGCGCGGCTGTTCGATCGGGGTCACACGGGCAGCAGGACGGGTACGGGTATCGGCCTCGCCTTCGCCCGCGACCTGGCAGACTCCCTCGGCGGCCGACTCTCCCTGACCCGCGGCACCCCGGCCACCTTCACCCTGCTCCTGCCGGTTCACCGGGACCAACCATAAAAAGCGCCGAGGCCGAAGTAATCGCTCAGCACGAGTAATGCCTTCACCACATAGGTTGACCGGTTTGGTCAGGTTTCCGCAGGGAGAGGGCGTCCGCCCCAGCGGATGCGTTTCCCGCTCCGGATGCGGAAGCGTTCACATCGTTGGGCGACGAGGACGTCGGGGTGGCATCCCTTGGTGGTGCGCCGGCTAAGGCAGACCTGCAGGACCCGGGCCTGAGTGGTCACCCACGCCTGCTTCTGGCATCCGCCGCCACCGCGACTGACCAGCCCCGGCGACAGCGGGGCGGTCGAAGCCATTGACGCCAGCTTCGACCGCCCCACGGGAGCCTGCGGATATAACCGGGCTGCCACAGGCGGCCCCGGCCGCTTGCGCTGTCCGCGGCTCGCCGGCGTGTGCCGAGGCGGCGCGGTTCTCTGCGCAGCCCGACACACTGAGCCCGTCGGCCGGGCGGGCCGGCCGAGCGCTGTGCGGTCTGTCAGCCCATGTCCGTCAGGAGGGCGTTCAGTTCCTTCTCCTGCTGCGCAGGCGACATCGGCGGGTTCGAGTGATCGATACCGAAGGTCTTGAGCACCTTGTCCATCTGAGCGTCGATGGAGGTCCAGCCGGTGTTGTCCAGCGGCTGCAACGACGCCTGGTCGGCGTCCCACAGGTCACGCAGCGACTGGGCGGCCGCGTGCGCGCCCTTCGCGTTCCCCGAGCGTGCGTCCTTGAGCGAGGTCGAGGCGAGGGTCCGCAGCGCGGAGACCTTGGCAGGCGGGAACTTCTTCACCGCCACGCCCGGAGCCATCTGGACGGCGGAGGTGTTGTCGGCCTCCGGCGCCGGGCCGACATGCGGCTGGCCGTGGGCCCAGACCAGCAGGCCCGTGGTCGCGACGGCGAGCAGTCCGAAGCCGGCCAGCGCGACGCGCTCCTTGCGCGGGTCGCCGGTGGCGTGTGCGGCGTGGGCCGCCTCGTAGGTCTCGGTCACGTCCGAGCGCGTCACCGTCAGGTAGACCACCGTCGCCAGGATCAGCCCGAGGAAGATCAGGCTGGTGGTGAACGTGCCCAGCGCGAGACCGGTCGGCTCGCCCGGCTGCGCGACCTTCGGGGAGGCGAGCCAGTCGCCGATGTTGGCGCCCAGCGGGCGGGTCAGGATGTAGGCGAGCCAGAAGGACAGCACCGGGTTCGCGCCGAACTTCCACAGCAGCGTGATCGCCGCGATGAGGCCGAGCGGCAGCAGGACCGAGGCGCCCGGGCTCCAGCCGGTGAGCTCCAGGGTCCAGTCGCCGGTCGCGGTGCCGAGCGCGAAGGTGACGAGAACGGCGAGCCAGTAGAACGACTCACGCGGAAGCGTCGCGACCGAGTGGATCGACAGGGTGCGCTCGCGCAGCCACCACACGCCGAAGACCACGGCGAGCAGGACCGAGAACACGGCGGAGCTGATCCACAGCGGCACGTTGAGCTGGTCGGTGAGGATGTCCGTGTACAGCGTGCCCGTGACACTGACAACGACCACGGTCAGCCAGTAGGGGAACGGGACGTACCGCTTCAGCCACAACTGGATGGCCAGGACCACCACGAACACCGCGGTGAAGATCCAGGCCGTGTTCACCAGGCCGACGCCCAGCTTCATGTTGATCCAGTCGGCGAAACTCTCACCCACGGTGGTGCACAGGATCTTGATCACCCAGAACCAGACGGTGACCTCGGGGACCTTGTTGAGCATGAGGCGCCCGCTGCGCGTGCGTGCTTCCGTTGTCGTTGTCATGCAGGGAGGTTTACGGGGGGAACCTGCAAGCAACCTGACTACGTGGCCGCACGCGCGGCCGGGAGTGTCACCTCGACGTGACCGCGGCCGTCCGCGATCGCGCGGACCTCCACACCGGCCGAGGCGGCGATACGCCTCACCACCGGCAGCCCCAGCCCGTACCCGTCGCCGCCGGTCACACCCGCTTCGAAGACCCGGTCGACGTCCGCGGAATCGAACCCGGGGCCGTCGTCCAGGACATCGACCACGATTGCCTCACCCTGGACGCGCGCGCTGATCCACACACGCGACCGCGCATGCCGCAGACCGTTCTCCAGCAGGGGCGACAGCAGCGACACGGCGACGTCAGGCGCCACGGCGACCTCGGCCTTCGCGGGAATGGCGACCTCGACCGCCCGGCCGCCGATCGCCTGCCGCGCGGCGGAGCGCAGATCGCACCGGGCCTCGTCGTCGGTCCGTGCGCGCGCTGCGCGCAGAATCGTCGTGATCGCCGTATCGAGGCGGTCGACCTCGCTCAGCACCGCCTCCGGCGCCACCGGCTCGCCGGACAGCTGCGCCAGCTGCGCCTCGCCCCGCAGGACCGTGAGCGGTGTCCGCAGTTCGTGGGCGATCTCATCGGTGAGCCGGCGCTCGTCCGCCAGCGCGTTGTCAACGCGCTCCAAAAGGTGGTCCAGGGTCTGTCCCAGTTCCCCGAACTCGTCGCGGGGAACTCCGAGGTTGAAGCGGCGCCCGGGTTCGTGATGGCCCCAGTCGTCGGCGAGGGCGGCCATCTCGTGCACGACCCGCAGCGCGCGGCGCACCACGAGGTGCGCGACACCGCCGGCGAGGAGGATCGTGAGGCCGCCCAGGATCAGCGACAAGGTCAGGCTGCGCTGCTCGGACGTCTCGTAGGGCGTGAGGTCCACCCGGACGATCACCATGACGTGATGGCCGGCGATCGGGACCTGCCGCGCGTACAGGAGGTAATCGCCGGCGGACGCGGTCTGCGACCGCCCCGAGTCCGCCAGCTCCTCGACGCGATCGACCACGCTTGCCGGTACGTTCCCGTCGATCAGGCGGCCGTCGGCATACAGCCAGGCGACCTCGTCCAGCGCCTCGCTGCTGTTCTCCGTCAGCACGACACGGCCGCCCTTGACGGTGACGTTCGCCGCGACCGCCTCGGCGCGGGTACGCGCCAGATCGTGCGCGTCGGCGTCCGTCACCCCGCTCAGCAGCACATGCGAGACCACGACCAGTACCGCGACCACGGCGGTGGCGATCAGCACGGTGAGCGCGACGACCCGCTTGCGGAATCCCGTCACTGCCATCGGTAGCCCACGCCGCGGACGGTCACCAGACGCTCGGCCACACCCAGCGGACCGAGCTTGGTCCGCAGCCGGCGCACGAAGGAGTCGAGGGTGTTGTCGCTGACCTGCGCCCCGTGCGGCCAGCCGGCGGCGATGAGGGCGTGGCGGCGTACCGCGTCGCCCTGCGAGGCGATCAGACGGCCCAGCAGCCGGAACTCGGTCGGGGTCAGGCTCTCGCTCACCGAGCCGTAGGTCACCACGTGCTTCGCCGGATCGAGGACGACCTCGCGCGGTGCGGGCGCCACGGTGGCCCGGCGCAGGAGGGCTCGGACCCGGACCAGCAGTTCCGGGATGTCGAAGGGTTTGGTCATGTAGTCGTCGGCGCCGGCCTCGAAGCCGCCCACCTTGTGATGCAGGCCGTCCAGGGCGGTGAGCATCAGCACCGGCACGTCGACACCGCGAGCCCGAAGGGCCAGGCAGACGTCGCGGCCGTCGGCGTCCGGGAGCCCGAGATCCAGGACGACCAGATGGGGCGCCGGTGCGAGCTGCCGCAGCAGGCTGTCGGCCGTGGCGGCCACCGAGACGGTGTGGCCGTCGTACTCTAGGGCGCGCTTGAGGACGCCACGGACCGCCGCGTCGTCTTCGCACACCATGATGAAAGCCACGTGCTGACCCTAGATACTCCCGTCCCAGTTCTCCATCTGCCCTGATCAGCCGCCTGACGGTTGGGAGCAGGCCGCTGGTGCCGCACGCCCGTGTGTGGGGTCCCGCCGGTAATGCTGCCGGATTGAACGCCAAGGAATGATCACGGTTCGGGGAGTCTCAGTTCGATCACTGCCGGGACCTCTGTGACGCCTGTTGCCTAGCGTCACAGTCTGTGACTGTTGGGCTGCGAACTGACCGACTCGTGAGCCTCACGACCAACCATGTCCTGGTCCACCCAGAGGAGCCCGGCGTCCTCGGTCTTCAACTCGGCCGAGACCCGCTCTGGCTCCGGCCGCGACTGTCGGCATTACTCCAACGGCTGATCAACGAACGACGTCCACTGGCCGCCCCGCTCAGGACCCGCGAGACGCCCTACCTCTTCCCCGGCCTCCGCCCCGACCAGCCCATGACCTCCAACACTCTGCAGAGACGACTGACCCGCCTGGGCATCACCAGCACCAGCAAGGCCCGCAACGGGGCATGGCTGGCCATGGTCGGCGCCGTCCACTGGAAGATGCTCGCCGATCTCCTCGGCCTCGCCGACGGCACGGCCCACAACTGGCACAAGCTCAACGGGGGAGACCGCGCCAGCTACGTCGCCAACCGACTCAAAGCCTCTCAAGCACCCACGGGGCCCGAGTAGACACCAGCCCCGGTACTTGACTTCCTAGCCATCCATCACAGGTCAGGCCGGGTTGTCCGTCGTTTCCGTCCGGTCGGGATGGAAGATTTCCTCGATGGTCAGGCCGAAGACGTCGGCGATGGTGAACGCCAGAGGCAGGCTGGGATCGTACCGCTCGGTTTCGATGGCGTTGATGGCCTGCCGGGAAACTTGACACCGGTCGGCCAGGTCGGCCTGGCTCCACCGGCGGGCTGCACGCAGTTCGCGTAGTCGGTTCTTCACAGTGCTTCGTCACCGGTTCAGGCGGGTACGCAGGTCGGCGATCGTCATCCAGATGCCCACGCCGCCGAGGAGGATCAACTGCGCGAGCTGATGGAGCTGGATG
This sequence comes from Streptomyces alanosinicus, assembly GCF_014650595.1. Taxonomy (GTDB): domain Bacteria; phylum Actinomycetota; class Actinomycetes; order Streptomycetales; family Streptomycetaceae; genus Streptomyces; species Streptomyces alanosinicus. Next base: position 179,272 of record NZ_BMVG01000005.1, on the reverse strand, counting down.
ATGCCTGCGGCATCGAGCAGGGTAGCCACTTGCAGCCCCACGAGGACTGCGGCGAAGGCGATGGCCATGCTCTCCAACTGAATCCTGCGCAGGTATTCGTCCGCGCGCCGGAATGCCCGCCACAGCACCCAGGCGATCGCGAGGGTGAAGACGACGGTGGCCGCGATCCACCAGGTCTTCTGAGCGGTGCTCGGATGGGCGTTGCTGCCCAGGGCCAGGGCTACCACACCCAAAGTGGACACGGGTATGCCGTCGATGAGTACAGCGCGGCGGGCCGCGCGCGTCACCTGATCCTGCTCTACCTGCTTTGCCATGCGACGACTGTAAGGTGCCCTTTCCATAGAGTCAAGCAACCTTGACTCTATGGAAGGTACGCCTTACATTTTGGCGATGTTGAACGACAGACGGCTCCTGACCCGCCGGGCGCTGCTCGGCACCGCCGTAGCGTCAGCCATCGCTTCCGTCCCGATGGCCACCGCGGCATCCGCCCAGTCGCGACCCGCCGCTAACTCGCCGGCCGCCAACCCCACGCCGACTCCGGTGCGGCTCACCCTGCCCGCACCAACCGGTCCACATCCCCTGGGCACGATCGCGGTGCACCTGATCGACCGAGCGCGCGTCGATCCCTGGCAGGATTCCCGACCGTCTCGGGAACTCATGATCCAGCTCTGGTACCCGGCACGCGCCACCCATGAGCACCCGCCCGTGCCGTGGATGTCACCCGGCGCCGTCCCCTTCTTCGAACGGGAACAGGGCATCCCGTCCGGCACGCTGCTGCTGCCGACCACGCACGCCCACCTGGCCGCCCCGGTGGACCACGGCCGGTGCGGGAGACCGGTCGTCCTGTACTCACCGGGCCTGCACAGCGACCGCAGCCTCGGCACTGCTCTGATCGAGGAACTAGCCAGCCGCGGCTACCTGGTCGTGGCCATCGACCACACCTACGACGCCGACCAAGTCGAGTTTCCCGGCGGCCGAGTGGAAACCTTCGCCATCACCGGCGACATCGACGACGCCCTGATCGCCAAGGCCCTCACTGTCCGCACCGCGGACACCCGGTTCGTGCTGGACCAGCTCACCGCGCTCAACGCCGGACACAACACTGACGCCGGACGGCGACCCCTACCACCCACCCTCGCCGGCGCGTTCGACCTGTCCCGCGTCGGCATGCTCGGCCACTCCCTCGGCGGCGCCACAGCCGCCGCAGCCATCCGCGCCGACCGGCGCCTGCAGGCCGGCGCCAACCTGGACGGCAGCCTCCTGCCACCCGTCACCGCCGGCACCGACCGGCCATTCCTTCTCTTCGGCAGCGACCCCGGCCCAGGCCCAGAAGATCCCAGCTGGGATCAGTTCTGGACCAGCCAGTACGGCTGGAAACGCGAACTGGCCCTCATCGACTCCACCCACACCTCATTCACCGACCTGGAAACACTGCTGCCCCAAGCCGCGCCCGCCCTCGGGATGACGCCCAGCCAGGTGACGCAAGCAATCGGCACCCTCGACCCGCACCAGGCCATCCACGCCCAACGCGACTACGTACGAGCATTCTTCGACCTTCACCTACGCCACCTCGACAACCACCTGCTCCAGCACCCCTCACCCCGCTACCCGCAGATCCGGCTTCTCCGATGAGTCAACCGCCATACCCGCACCGCGGCCACCTCGTCAGGTTTGCGGTGAGCCCGAACCTGGTTTGACGACACCTCAGGCGCCCCGCACCCGCCATCGAGGCCGGCGGCTCGGCACCCCGGCCAGCGGCCGTGGTGGCCTGCGCTGACCACATCCGTGACCGCGAGCCAGCCGCAGCATGATCCGACCCTGTCGAATTGCCGCACCAGGAACCCCGCCTGACACCGCCCGCATCGATGCCCGGGCTACACACCCACCCCAACCTGTGAGAGTAGCTTGGAAGAGGCCACAGATCGTGATGGCGCCGGGAGGTATTCGGCACCCACGTAGCCCTCGCAGAGCCGCACGGGGTTTCCGTCTCGGTCGATCACCGGCTTGCCCTGGTGCATCAAGTAGCCCAAGGCCGCTTCAGACAGAAGGATGTTCTTCAGACTTGTCGGCTGCCAGGGGTGTCCGCCTGCTGGCTTGCCGTACATGACGGCCAAGTGGTCAGCGGGTGAAAGCTCTCCGGTCCGGTTCAGGCGGGCCGCCTCACTGCTGGGTGTGACGTTCTCGGGATCAGCCAGGATGCGACGGGCAACCGTACGGATGACAGTCGAGGCGTGCGGATGCAGGACGACGTGATCGATCTTGCCGCCCATCACGATCCGTACGTACTGGAATCCGTAGGAAGGCTTCCCCTTCGGGCGCCCCGCTGCCCTCATCTTCAGGGTGGCGTTCCGGTTTCGGCGCTGGATGGCCCGCAGTTCCATCTGCGCGCCCCAGGCCTCCATGGTGAAACGGTTCTCGTCGACCTGGTCATCCAGATCCCACGGGCCGTCATGGCCGTAGGTGACGAGCAGCTTCCCTTCGTCACGCATCTCGTAGCCGGTGTTCAGGCAGTCCACGACGTTACGGCCGAGCCGGTCCACGGCTGCGGCCACCAATCCGTCGTACGGACCCCTCTCATCGCGGAGCCAAGGGCCCAGTTTCGGCCGGGTCATGGGGTCGGTGGCGCCCGACACCTCCCAGTCGTCGGCCCAGCCGATGATGTGGCCCCCGACAGATGCCGCGGCGGTCAGCACATCCTCACGTTGCCGCTCGGGAGACGACGTGGCGAGCTTCATCCTCGACAGCCGTCGCACGCCGACCAGGCACTTCCCGCATCCGTCGTAGGGGCGTTCGATCATGTTCAGGTCCGTACCGCGCAAGATTTCTCCGTTCCGAACACGCAAGGTACGGAGATTTGGCGGCCACACCCAGGATGATCTTGCTCAGCCCAGGAAGCTCAGTCGAACCTGACGGTTGACATTAGAGATGTTGGTGTCGACCAGGCAGACCGACTGCCAGGTGCCCAGCTCCAGGTGGCCGGCGATGACGGGGAGAGTCGCATGGGGCGGGACGATGGCGGGCAGGACGTGGTCGCGGCCGTGGCCGGGGCTGCCATGGCGGTGCTGCCAGCGGTCGTCGGCGGGGAGCAGGGTGTGCAGGGCGGCGAGGAGGTCGTCGTCGCTGCCGGCGCCCGTCTCGATGACGGCGATTCCGGCGGTGGCGTGCGGGACGAAGATGTTGAGCAGGCCGTCGCGGCCGGCCGCCGCCTCCCGCAGGAAGTCCTCGCAGTCGGAGGTGAGATCGACGACGCGTTCCCGGGAGCCGGTGGAGATGTGCAGCGTTCGGCTGGTGAAAGCATCTGGCATGTTCCCCATCCTGGCCCATGGGCCGCGTTTCACACGCGTCGGCGCGACCGATTCCTGACACGCGGGGTCCACAGGCCGAGACGCCGTTGACCCTGGAGCATCGGGCTGGCTACGTTCTGCCGCATGTTGCGTTCAGCTCTGCTCACCACGCGCGGTCATATCGACCTGCTGCGGGTGGCTTCCGCCGCGTGTCGCCGCGGCCGCTGACGCCTTCTCCGTCCCGTCTTTCGCCGGGCCCCCTCGCTTCCGGGTTCCTTCGGTGGCCGCTCCTTGATCTCTTCCTGACCTGCCCCTGACCTGCGCCGGAGGCGGAGGCAGGGCGTGTCGGTGCCGAGTCCCGCTTTCCCGCTGCCCGCATCTCTTCCGCTCTCTTCCGCATGGAGTGTCGATGAGCATCAGCCATGCCCCGCCCAGCTCTCCCGAGCCCGATATTTCGGCTATATCCCATTCAGTGGATGCCGCCGCTGCACATCTCGACCGCGGCTTCCTCGACCTCCAGCCTGTCGTCCCCGTCCCCTCCCGCCGGCTCCGCATTCCCCGCTGGCTGCGCCGTACCACGGGCCCGATCCTGCTGCTGGCCCTGTGGCAACTCCTCACCTCCACCGGTGTGTTGACGGCCGATGTGTTCGCCTCGCCGGGCCGGATCGCCCAGGTCGGCTGGGATCTGGTGAGGGACGGTTCGCTGCCGTCGGCCATGGGAATCTCCCTGCGCCGCGTCGCCTTCGGGCTGCTGTTCGGGACCGCCGTCGGCACCGGACTCGCCCTGGTCTCGGGGCTGTTCCGGATCGGTGAGGACCTGGTGGACGCGCCGGTGCAGATGCTGCGGACGGTGCCGTTCGTGGGCCTCATCCCGCTGTTCATCATCTGGTTCGGCATCGGCGAGGCCCCGAAGATCGCCATCATCACCCTCGGCGTGACCTTCCCGCTCTACCTCAATGTCTACGCCGGAATCCGTGGCGTCGACTCCCAACTCATCGAGGCGGGCGAATCGTTGGGGCTGTCCCGCTGGGGTCTGGTGCGGCACGTCGTACTGCCGGGTGCACTGCCCGGCGCGCTGACCGGGCTGCGCTACTCGCTCGGCATCGCCTGGCTCGCACTGGTCTTCGCCGAGCAGGTCAACGCCGATGCAGGCATCGGCTTCCTGATGGTGCAGGCGCGCGACTTCCTGCGGACCGATGTGATCGTGGTCTGCCTGATCGTCTACGCCTTCCTCGGCCTGCTCGCCGACTTCGTCGTCCGCTCCCTCGAAAGGCTGCTGCTGCAATGGCGACCGACGTTCACCGGCCGGTGACCAAGTCCGCGGTCCATGTCGAGGGGCTGGCCCGCGCCTTCGACGGCCGTGCCGTCATCGACGGCCTCCGGCTCGACATCGCTCCCGGCGAGTTCGTCGCCCTGCTGGGTCGCAGCGGCTGCGGCAAGTCGACGTTGCTGCGCATTCTCGCCGGACTGGACCGCGACATCCAGGGCACCGCGCTCGTCCCGCGCCGCAGGGCCGTCGCCTTCCAGGCGCCCCGGCTCATGCCCTGGAAGAAGGTCTGGAGAAATGTGCTGCTCGGGCTGCCCGGCCGACCCGAACGTGCCGTCACCGAGCGGGTGTTGGACGAGGTGGGCCTCGGTCACCGGGCCGACGCCTGGCCGAAGACCCTCTCCGGTGGCGAGGCGCAGCGCGCCTCCCTGGCCCGCGCCCTGGTACGCGAGCCCGATCTGCTGCTGCTCGACGAGCCGTTCGGCGCCCTCGACGCGCTCACCCGCATCAAGGCACAGCGACTGGTCGGGGAAGTGTGGCAGCGCCGTGGCTGCGCCGTGCTGCTGGTCACGCACGACGTGGAGGAGGCCGTCCTGCTCGCCGACCGTGTCCTGGTGATGGACGCCGGCCGGATCGTCCACGAACAGCGTGTCGACCTCGACCGGCCCCGCGGCATCACCGACCCCCGCTTCGCCGCCCTGCGCGCCGCGCTGCTGGAACGGCTCGGCGTCGACGCCGCCGCCGAGGCCGCCTGAATCGCCTGAATCGCCTGAATCACCTGAATCGCCTGAGCCTCCCTCGGCACTTCCGCTGAATCCACCGCACATGAACGGAATCCCCATGCGCCGACGTCTCGTCCCCACCGCGCTGCTCCTCCCTCTCACCCTGCTGCTCACCGCCTGCGGTGGGAACTCGTCCGCCGGAATCGGCTCCGACACCGATGGCGAGGGCTCCGTCACGCTGAACGTCGGCGATCAGAAGGGCGGTTCGGAGGCCATCCTGCGCGCCGCCGGCGAGCTGAAGAACCTGCACTACAAGATCAAGTGGTCGACCTTCACCTCCGGCCCGCCGCTGCTGGAAGCCGTCAACGCGGGCGCCGTCGACATCGGCGGTGTCGGCAACACCCCGCCCGTCTTCGCGGCCGGAGCCGGTTCGAAGATCTCCGTCGTGGCCGCCTGGCACGGCACCTCCAAGGGCGACACCATCCTGGTGCCGGACAGCTCCCGGCTGACCGGGCCGAAGCAGCTCAAGGGCCGGTCGATCGCCGTGGCCCAGGGCTCGTCGGCGCACTACCAGCTGGTCGCCTCGCTCAAGGCGGCCGGGCTGAGCCTGTCCGACGTCCACGTCACATATCTCCAGCCGGCCGATGCCCTCGCCGCGTTCACCTCGGGCAAGGTCGACGCGTGGGCGGTCTGGGACCCGTACACCTCCCAGATCCTCCAGGCCAGACAGGGCCGCGTGCTGACCACGGGCGACGGCATCACCAACGGGCTGACCTTCCAGGTGGCCGCGCCCCCCGCGCTGAAGGACCCGAAGAAGGCCGCCGCCGTCAAGGACTATCTGGCCCGGCTGCGACGAGCACAGGTCTGGGTGTACAGCCATGAGCAGGCGTGGGCCAAGGTGTGGGCCAAGGACACCGGACTGCCGTACGACGTGGCGCTGGCCTCGGTGAAGCGGACCAACTCCACTCGTGTCGCGGTCGCCGTCGACAAACCGCTCATCGCCTCCGAGCAGCAGATCGCCGACGCCTTCACCGAGTTGAAGCTCATCCCGAAGAAGGTGGACTTCGCAGCCTTCGTGGACGGCCGGTTCAACGGCGGTCTGCCGCCGTCGACGACTCGGGCGAAGGGCTGAGGCCGCGGCGGGATGCCGTTCCGGGCCGGCATACGACGGCGGTGGCGCCCGCCGGGCTCCAGGGGACGGGGGTCCCGGCCGCCCGGCGGGCGCCCGGCGCACCGGTACGGCCACGCCGCCCCGGTGCCCGGCAGGCTCGCCCGGCGTCCGGGAGACCCGACGACCCGCCCCGGGAAGATCCGCGCCCCGCTCCCGGTTGGTAGAAGCGTGAACGAATCGCGTGAGGTAGGGGTTGTCGTCATCGGTGCGGGTCAGGCCGGGCTGTCCAGCGCCTATCACCTGCGGCGCAGCGGATTCGAGCCGGACCGCGATTTCGTGGTCCTCGACCACTCCCCCGCGCCGGGCGGCGCCTGGCAGTTCCGGTGGCCCTCGCTGACGTACGGCAAGGTGCACGGGATGCACGCGCTGCCCGGTATGGAGCTGACGGACGCCGACCCGGCGCGGCCCTCGGCGGAGGTGATCGGTGAATACTTCGCCCGGTACGAGCGCACCTTCGACCTGCGGGTACGCCGACCCGTCGACGTGCGGGCCGTAAGGGAAGGGGACGGCGGGCGGCTGCTCGTGGAGACGTCCGACGGCACCTGGTCGACGCGGGCCCTGATCAACGCCACCGGCACCTGGGACCGGCCCTTCTGGCCGCGCTACCCCGGACAGGAGACCTTCCGCGGACGGCAGTTGCACACCGCGCAGTACGCCGGCCCCGAGGAGTTCGCCGGGCTGCGGGTGGTGGTCGTCGGCGGCGGTGCCTCGGGCACCCAGCACCTGCTGGAGCTGGCCCCGTACGCGGCCGAGACCACCTGGGTCACCCGGCGGCCACCGGTGTTCCGCGAGGGCCCGTTCGATCAGGAGACCGGCCGCGCGGCCGTCGCGCTCGTGGCGGAGCGGGTACGGCAGGGGCTGCCGCCGCGCAGTGTGGTCTCGGTCACCGGACTGCCGCTCAACGACGCCATCCGGCAGGGGCTCGCGGACGGGGTCCTGGACCGCCGGCCGATGTTCGACCGGATCACCCCGGACGGCGTGGCGTGGGACGACGGGCGGCACGTCACCGCCGACGTCATTCTGTGGGCGACCGGGTTCCGGGCCGCACTGGACCACCTCCGTCCGCTGCGGCTGCGTGAGCCGGGCGGCGGGATACGGGTCGAGGGCACCCGGTCCGTGGCCGATCCGCGCGTCCACCTCGTCGGCTACGGCCCCTCGGCCAGCACCATCGGCGCCAACCGGGCCGGCCGCGCGGCCGTCCGGGACATCAGGCGGTTGACGGCGCAGACACAGCCGGTCGCCGCGTGACGTCCCGCCGGCTCAGCCCGTGCCCTGGTGCAGGGTGTTGAAGTCGGCGACATTGCGCATGTGCGCCGTGTAGTCGGCGGTGAAGCGGGTGTCTCCCGGTTTGACGGTGACGAAGTACAGCCAGTCGCCCGGCGTCGGGTTCAGCGCGGCGTGCATCGCCTCCTCACCGGGGTTGTCGATCGGCGTGGGCGGCAGCCCCATGCGCTGGTAGGAGTTGTACAGGCTCTCGATCCGGGTGTCGTCCTGGCTGGTGTGGACGGTGCTGCGGTTCAGCGCGTAGTTGATCACCGAGTCCATCTGCAGCGGCATTCCGCGCTCCAGCCGGTTGAGGATGACCCGGGCGACCTTGCCCATGTCCGCGGGTGTCGCGGCCTCGGCCTGGACGATGCTGGCGATGGTGACGGCCTGGTAGACGTTCATCGCGTTGTGCTGTGCCCCGGCCGCGATCGGCGCCGCGTCAAACTCGCTGGTGGCGGCGTCGACCATGGAGCTGAGCACGGACTCGGGTGTGGCTCCCTTCTGGACGGGACAGGTGGCCGGGAACAGATAGCCCTCCGGATTGCCCTGGGCGTCGCCGGGCAGCTTCAGACCGGCTTTCCCGACGGACCTGCGGGTGCTGCCAGGGGTCAGTTCGAGGGTCTTGTCGATCGCGTCGTACACCTGGCTCGCCCGCCAGCCCTCCGGAACGACCAACGAGAGGGGCGGCGGCTCCTCGGGGCCACCCTCCGACATCAGCAGTGGCACCGCCACGGCGGTGCCGGCCACGACGGCGCCGACCGCGGCCAGGAGCAGCCTGCCCCGGCGTGTCGGTCGCATCATGCTCCGCGGCGGAATCTTCCTCTGCATGCAGGCACGATAATGTGTAAATCGTCATGGACCAGGCATCTGTCCCGCTTGGCTGTCACAGCGTCAGCTTGCCGGTCGCACCTTCCTTCAGCTCGCCCGTTCCAGCTGTGCGTCCCGGCGCACCAGTGCCGCGTACCGCCCGTCCCGTTCCAGCAGTTCCTCGTGGCTGCCGCGTTCGGCGACCCGCCCGGAGTCGAGGACCACGATCTGGTCGGCGCCGCGGATCGTGGACAGGCGGTGGGCGATGGTGATCGTCGTCCGGTCGGCTGACAGGGCGTCGATCGCCTGCTGGACGGCGGCCTCCGTGCGGGTGTCGAGCGCGCTGGTCGCCTCGTCGAGGATGAGGACCGGCGGATCGCGCAGGATCGTGCGGGCTATCGCGAGGCGCTGCTTCTCACCGCCGGAGAAACGGTGGCCACGTTCACCGACGACCGTGTCGTAGCCGTCGGGCAGGGCGGCTATGTGGTCGTGTATCTGGGCCGCCCCGGCCGCCGCCCGCAGTTCCTCGTCGGTGGCGTCCGGTTTGGCGAAGCGGAGGTTGTCGGCGACCGAGGCGTGGAAGAGGTACGTCTCCTGGGAGACGACACCGACCGCGCGGGCCAGGGTGTCGAAGTCGAGGTCCCGGACGTCGACGCCGTCCACCGTGACCCGGCCGCCGGTGACGTCGTAGAGCCGGGGCACGAGATAGCCGAGGGTGGACTTGCCGGCTCCGGTCGGACCGACGACGGCGAGACTGCCGCCCGCGGGGACGGTGACGTCGATGCCGTCCAGGACGGGACGGGTCCTGTCGTCGCTGTCGTAGCGGAACTCGACGTCCTCGAAGCGGACTTCGCCCTTGACCTGGTCGAGGTGGACGGGCCGCTCGCGCTCGGTGATGTCGATCGGCAGGTCCAGATACTCGAAGATGCGCTGGAAAAGCGCGAGGGACGTCTGGATCTGGACACCGGTCGCGAGCAGGCTCACGGCCGGGCGGAACAGCCCCTGCTGGAGCGAGACGAAGGCGACGATGGTGCCCAGCGAGACCTTGGGGCCGCCGAACTGGAGGGCGAGACCGGCGGTCCAGTAGATGACGGCCGGCATCGCGGCCATGACGATCGTGATCACGGCCATGCGCCAGCGGCCGGCCATGTTCGACTTCACTTCCAGGTCTACCAGGCGCTCGGACTCCTCGGCGAAGGACGCGGTCAGCGAGTCGGAGCGGCCCATGGTGCGGCCGAGCAGGATGCCGCTGACCGAGAGCGACTCGGTGACGGTGGCCGCCATCGCGGCCATCTGTTTCTGCCGCTGTGTGGTGATCTTCTTGCGTTCGTTGCCGACGCGGCGGCTTATCCAGACGAACGCCGGCAGCAGGAGCAGCGAGACGATCGTGAGCCGCCAGTCGAGGGCGAGCATCGCGACGATCGTGGCGACGACGCTGGTGACGTTGGAGACCAGGGAGGTGGCGGTGGAGGTGACGGTGGCCTGCATGCCGCCGATGTCGTTGGCGATCCGGGACTGGACCTCGCCGGTGCGTGTCCGCGTGAAGAAGGCGAGCGACATGCGCTGCAGGCGGCCGTAGACGGCGGTGCGCAGGTCGTGCATGACACGCTGGCCGACGGTGGTCGAGATCAGCGTCTGGAGCACGCCGAAGACGCTGGAGAGGACCGCGCTGAGGATCATGCCGAGCGCGAGCAGGCTGAGCAGGCCGGTGCGGCCCTGGGGGATCGCGACGTCCAGGGTTTCCTTGAGCAGGAACGGCGTGGCCACCGAGACCAGTGAGGCGGCGCCGACCAGCAGGCCGACGATCGCGAGCCGCCCGCGGTAGGGACGGAAGAGCTTCAGGATGCGACGCACCTGCCGGGGCTGTTCCTTGGCGTCGGCAGGCGGTGTCCAGGACGTTTCACGGTCGGGATGCATGGGCTCCTACGGAGGTGAATTGGCGCCGGCCGGAGAGCGGTCGACGATGGCGAACGGATCGTAGCTCATTGTTACCTATACTCACAATGAACGGCATCCTGATATTGTTCCCGCATGACCACCCCAGATCCCGACGGCCTGCTCGCTGAGCAGTTGCTACGGCTGACCCGCCGGGTGCACCGCATCCAGAAACGCCACCTGGAACGGGACGACCTGGGCGTCACCCCGGCCCAGTCCCGGCTGCTGCGCACCCTCGCGCACTACGCCTCACCCCCGCGCATGGCCGACCTCGCCGAGCGCCTGGAAGTGGTGCCGCGGGCGGTGACGACGCTGGTCGACGGGCTGGAGTCGAGCGGGAAGGTACGGCGGATGCCGGATCCGGCGAACCGCCGAGTGACCCGGATCGAGCTGACGGACGAGGGGCACACGACCCTGCGCGAACTGCGCGGCGCACGCCGCTCGGCCGCCGAGGAGATCCTCGCGCCGCTGACGGAGAAGGAGCGCCAAGTACTCGGCGTACTGCTGGACACGCTGATCGAAGGGGACAGCGGCACGCGCTGCTGACCACAGCGAGCGATTCCGGCGCACGAAATGCCCGGGCACGCACACCGATCCCGGCACTCAACCCGCCTCCGGCGCCGGCTCCTTGACGGTCGGCCATGTCCCCACGGCGGGTTCCGCCTCCGATCCCCCCTCGGCCTCGAAGGCGATCTCCCTGACCTTCAGCCCGATCCGCCTGAAGGCCTTCGGATCACCGGCCGTGGCGATGCCCACGACGGCCGCGCAGAACATCAGCGGGGCGATGACCGCCTTGATCAGACGGATGAAACCATCGCCGAGCGGCTGGGAGACCGCGGCCGACTCCGGCCACGGTCTCCCGACGACGACGCCGAGCACGAGGACACAGGCGACCTGCTCGAAGAGGGAGGTACGCCAGTATGCGTGCGACGCGTCGCGGCACTCTAAAGGCGTTGTTGATCCCCGCTGAGACGCCCGTGTCACAGCCGGGTACATCACACCGCGGGTGGCGCACTCCACATCCGTGTGCTCAACATCCGTGTGCTCAACAACGCTCGCGGTCCTCCGTCAAGACCCCCTGAGCCGTGGCCAGCACATGGTCGTAGCACCCGTCGGAGCCGTACCGCCGATAGCGCTCGCTCGATGTGCCGACCGCGTGCCGCTGGTCGCGCGGGACGTTGGTCGTGTACGCCGCGTCGCCGCTGTAGGTGTCGTCGAGCCGGGACCACACGGTGCGCCAGCCGCTTCCCGGTTCCACGACAAAGGCGCGGTCGCCGAGCGTCAGCACGGTGCGCAGCCGGTTGTCCGCGCCGATGGTGGTGGTGCCCTTCAGCGTGTACGTCAGGTGTGTGCGCGCCGTCCGGTCAGGACCGTGCCCGCCGACGGTGACCGTCTGGTCGTCCGACCATGTCGCGTCCAGCCCGTCCGTGTTCTCACCATCGGTCCACCGGTGGACGGAGGTGTTGGCGAGCGTCCGGGCGACCGTGGTGGTGACCCGGCCGTGCGAGGTGTCAAGGTATCCGGACACGGTGAGCCGGTGTCCCGCGTCGGTGTTCACACGGTTCTCGGAACCGGGCGTGTAGGTGGAGGAATTGGCTATGTCCGTCGCCCGGTCCGCGGTGAGCGAGCCGGTGACGCGGGCACGGTGAACGTCCTGCCAGACCAGGACGTTCACCGGCGCGCTCCAGCCCGACCGGCCCGCCGGCACGCCGACGACGGACACGTCGACGCGGTGCGGACGGCCGTCGTCGAGCAGGCCCGCGAACGGTGTGAGGTCGTAGGTGAGGGGCCGGACATCGAAAGCTCGCGGCGCCGGGAGGACGTACCAGAGGAAGGGGTTGGACCAGCCGCCGGTCCAGACGTTCGGGAACGGCGCGGCGATTCCGGCGAGTTGGCCGTCGATCTTGATCTGTACCTCGCGGTAGGGACCGTGATCGGCCTTGCAGGAGTACGACGCCGGGTCCGCCACAGTGAGGTACCAGAACTCCTCGCAGCCGCCGCCCGAGCCGGTCGCGTAGACCTCGGCGAGGATCCGCTCGCTGTTGCGCGGGGTGGTGAGGGTCGTGCCGTCCGGCGTGCCGGTGAGCGTGAGGACGCGGTCGGGGGCCTGATCGGCGGGGCGGCCCGCGTAGAAGGTCAGGCTGACATGCACATCGATGACACCGGTGTAGGTGTCGTCCACCGTGTTGCCGATCAGCATCTCGACGTCCCGTGGGCTGCGGAAGGTGTCGCTGTAACGGGTGACGTCCTTCTCGACGTGCCATTCGATGCCGTCGGGCGAGGGCTCCGGTGTGGAGGTGCGCAGGATCTCGACGCCGCCGACGTGCAGATAGCCGAGGCGGTCGTACTGACGGCCCTTCACCTTGCCGTCGAGCCGCAGGACGACCTTGCTCCAGTGGTCTCCACAGCCCTCGGGCGGGGTGTAGGCGCCTCGGTAGGGCGTGAAGTCACGGAACTGGGCGTCGGCGAGGGTGACCTGACACGACGTGGAATGCGGCCGGTCGACGGGCGGCGCCGCGGTGACCGGGTCGTGCCAGTCGGTACCGAACTCGGCCGGGACATCGGCCGCTTGGGCGACAGCGCCGGCTCCGGCGCCGAAGAACGCGCTCGCGAGAAGGGCCACTCCGGCGAGCATGGACATGACTATCTGTCTACTCATGGGCGGTGTTCTACGGCGAGTCGGCGCCTGCCCGCAATGAGGCCTCGGGAAGAACGGCGCGATCGGGCACAGAGCGGGCCGCCGGCGGGACACCTTTCGGCGACTGCGACACGGGCGGAGACATCGCTGGCGGGCAGAGGTGGCGGCAACGGGCGCAGGCGCCGGAGCGTCAGGCGCCCAGTTCCTCCCGGTCCCCCATCACCATCACCGGATGCCGCGCCGGATCCAGCGTGCGCAGCAGGAACTTCATGGCGTCCTTGGGCACACTGACGCAGGCGGATGTGCCATCGCTGCGGTCGAGGTGCAGCCAGATGCCGCCACCCTTGCAGTCACCCTCGGGGCGTGCTCCGTCGTCCGAAGGACGGCCCGGACGACGGTTGTAGTCGATGGCGATGACGTGGTCGAAGTCGTGCTGATGCGCCTGGTGCCAGTCGTTCGGGGGAGCGTCGGCGTCCCGGTCCCGTTCGTAAGGCAGCCGGGGACCGGGGTTGTGGAGCACACCGCCCGCGTCGGAGAGGCCGAACACCCCGACGGGGCCGCGCTCGTCACCGTCGCGATGGTCCGCGGTCCAGCCGTTCCGGCCATTGTGCGCCGGACACCTGGCGATCGGCTGCCACCTCGGGCCCTCCCGCGTGTACAGCACAGCCGTGGAGTCGGGCGAGTCCCTGCCCTCGCCGTACACCGCAAGGACATGGCCGGAGTCCTCGGCACGAGCCGGCTCGGATATGCCGGAGCCACAGGCGGACAGAGTCATCGGAACAGTGCCGAAGGCCGTCACCACGACCGCCATTCGCCGCACGCCGTCAATCTCCACATGACCATGGCATCGCAAACCATGCAATAGTGCGATCTTCCGGACATTCGGGTGACGCCCGACCCACACTCCACGACCGAAGGCACCCGTGGCCGGAAGCAGATGGATTGCACCGTTCCGCCAGGAAAACCGATTGAAATTCACGACGTTGCGAAGCGAACCTTTCACGGCCCGTCACCGCACTTTCGCCGCCTCCCCATCCCTCCCCCGCCTCCCCCTCTTCCCTCCTTGACACGAGCCACTGGGACGTCATGCAAATCCAAGACCTTCCGTACTCCGATCCGGGCGTTCCGGACGCACGATCGGGCCCCCGATTCCTGTGGTGGCTCTGGCGTAACCAGCTGGACGGCCAGCTGAAGTCGCTCGCCTGGGGCCTGCTGCACTTCGTCGCCGTCTCGGCCCTGCCCTTCTGTGTCGGCCTCGCCGTCCAGGCGGTCGTCGACCGCTCCGGCACCCGGCTCGTCCTGACGGGTGGTCTGCTGCTGCTGTGTGGCACGGGTATCGCCGTCGGTGACACCTTCCTGCACCGCACCGCCGTCACCAACTGGATCACGGCCGCCGCCCGCGTCCAGCAACTGCTGGCCCGCAAGGCCGCACAGTTGGGCTCCGCCCTGAGCCGGCGGGTCGCCGCCGGCGAGGTGGTGGCGGTCTCCACCGGTGACGTCGAGAAGATCGGCTGGTTCGTCGAGGCGGTCTCCCGGTTCACCGCGGCCGCGCTCACGGTCGTGGTGGTCTGTGCCGGCCTCGCCGTCTACCAGCCGGCCCTGGGCGCGATCGTCGCCGTCGGACTGCCGGTGGTGGCCCTCGCGGTGCTGCCGCTGCTGCCCCGGGCGACCCGTCGCGCCGACGCACAGCGCGAGAAGGCCGGCCGGGCCACCGAGCTGGCCTCGGACACGGTCGCCGGGCTGCGCGTGCTGCGCGGCATCGGCGGCGAGGAACTGTTCCTCAACCGCTACCGCCGCGCCTCACAGGAGGTGCGGCACGCCGCGGTACGCAGCGCCCGGATGTGGTCGCTGATCTCCGCCATTCAGGTGCTGCTGCCCGGACTGCTGCTCATCGCCGTCGTCTGGCACGGCATCCACCTCGCCCACCAGGGCCGGATCACCGTCGGCGAACTCGTCACCGTCTACAGCGCGGTCATGGTCCTCAACTACCCGCTGCGGCACTTCGAGGAGATCGCCATGGCGTACTCCTTCTGCCGTCCGTCGGCCAAACGGGCGGCCCGCGTGCTGTCCCTGGAACGGCCCACGGCCACCGAGGGCACGCGCGAGGCCCAGGTGCCGGCCGGCGACCTGTACGACCCCGGCACCGGTCTGCTGGCTCCCGCCCGCCGTCTCACCGCCGTGGTCTGCGGCGACCCGGACGCGGCGGGCCGCCTCGCGGCGCGGCTCGGCGGCCACACGGCCGAGGGGGGACGCTCGGTGCTGCTCGGCGGCGTCGCCCTGGACGAACTTCCCCTGGACAGCGCCCGCACCGCCGTGCTCGTCCAGGACAAAGACCCGGTGTTGCTGTCCGGAACGCTGCGCCAGCTGCTCGACGTGCCCGCCTCGGGAGCCGTACGGGCCGCGGACGCGCTGACCGCGGCACAGTGCGACGACGTCCTGGACGCGCTTGTCCAGGGATCTGTGGACACGACGGACCCGATGGACGCACGCATCACCGAACGCGGACGGTCCCTGTCCGGCGGCCAGCGCCAGCGGCTCGCACTGGCCCGGTCGTTGATCACCGATCCCGAGGTGCTGGTGCTCGACGAGCCGACCTCCGCGGTCGACTCGCACACCGAGGCACGGATCGCGGACGGCCTGCGCCGACTGCGCTCAGGACGCACCACGGTCGTGTTCACCTCCTCACCGCTGCTGCTCGACCGCGCGGACCTGGTCGCCCTGGTCCACGACGGCGAGGTCGTCGCGGTCGGTGCGCACCGCGAGCTGATCGACAGGGAGCCGCGGTACCGGACGGTGGTCACGCGGGAGTCGGACGACGAGCCGGCCGCAGCCGACGAAGGTGCCCTCGTGGGCGCGGGCCAGGAACGGAACGAGATCGAGGAGAGCGCATGATCGGCGTTGCACCGCCGGCGTACGACCCGGCGGCCCCGACGACCGCCACCACCCTGCCCGTCGGCGCAGCCGCTACCGTGCGCGCCTACGTCACCGAGCTGTTCCATCGGCACCACAGGGCGTTCCTCCTGCTCATCGGCGTGAACACGGTGGCCGTGATCGCTTCCATGGTGGGGCCGTACCTGCTCGGCGGCCTCGTCGAGCGCGTCTCGGACCGGTCGCGAGAGCTTCATCTGGGTCTGACCGCCGGGCTGTTCCTGCTCGCCCTGATCGTGCAGGCCGGGTTCGTACGAGAGGTGCGGCTGCGGGGCGCGATGCTCGGCGAGCGGATGCTGGCCGATCTTCGCGAGGACTTCCTCGTCCGGTCGGTCGGGCTGCCGCCGGGCGTGCTGGAACGGGCCGGTACCGGCGATCTGCTGTCCCGCATCACCACCGACATCGACCGCCTGGCCAACGCGATGCGCGAGGCCGTGCCGCAGCTGACGATCGGTGCTGTGTGGGCCCTGCTGCTGCTCGGCGGGCTCGTCGTGACGGCTCCGCCGCTCGCGGCAGCCGTGCTGCTCGCCGTACCGGTGCTCCTGGCGGGGTGCCGCTGGTACTTCAAGCGGGCGCCGGCCGGCTACCGCTCCGAGGCAGCCGGATACGCGACCGTGGCCGCCACGCTCGCCGAGACGGTGGACGCGGGCCACACCATCGAGGCGCACCGGCTCGGTGCCCGCCGCGTCGCCCTGTCGGAACAGCGGATCAAGGAATGGACGGCCTGGGAGCGCTACACGCTCTGGCTGCGGTCCGTGCTGTTCCCGGTGGTCAACGCCGCCCATGTCATCGTGCTCGGTTCGGTCCTCATGGTCGGCGGGGTGTTCGTCCTGCACGGCTGGATCGGGGTGGGGCAGCTGACCACGGGCGCCCTCCTCGCGCAGATGCTCGTCGACCCGGTGAACCTGATCCTGCGCTGGTACGACGAGGTACAGGTCGCCCAGGTGTCGTTGGCCCGGCTGGTCGGGGTGCGGGACATCGAGCCGGACGCCAAGGACGCCTCGCTGGCGCCGGACGGTCGGGACGTGCACGCCGACCGGGTGCACTTCGCCTACCGCGAGGGCGTCGACGTGCTGCGCAACGTGTCCCTGGAAGTCGCCCCGGGCACCCGGCTGGCCCTGGTCGGCCCCTCGGGCGCGGGCAAGTCGACCCTGGGCAGGCTGCTCGCGGGGATCTACGCACCCCGCGACGGCCGGATCACCCTGGGCGGCGCGGAGCTGTCCCTGATGCCCGCGGAACGCGTCCGCTCCCACGTCGCCCTCGTCAACCAGGAACACCACGTCTTCGTCGGCTCCCTGCGGGACAACATTCTGCTGGCCCGCGCCGGCGCCGCGGACGCCGAGCTGTGGGCGGCGCTGGGCGCGGTCGACGCGGACGGCTGGGCACGAGCCCTGGACGACGGCCTGGACACCGAGGTCGGCTCCGGCGGTCTCGCGCTGACCCCGGCGCAGGCTCAGCAGATCGCACTGGCCCGCCTGGTCCTGGCCGATCCGCACACGCTGGTGCTGGACGAGGCGACCTCGCTGCTCGACCCACGCGCGGCCCGGCACCTGGAGCGCTCCCTGGCCCGGGTCCTGGACGGCCGCACCGTGGTCGCCATCGCTCACCGGCTGCACACCGCCCATGACGCCGATGTGATCGCCGTCGTGGAGAACGGCCGCGTCAGCGAGCTGGGCAGCCATGACGATCTGGTCGTGGCCGACGGCGCGTACGCGGCGCTGTGGCGGTCCTGGCACGGGTGAGGATCCGGCCCGGTCGTGGGTACCCGGTGCCCGGGCGCTCCGCCCGCCGTCGGCAGCGGACACCGCGATCACGGTCACAGTGCCACGGACCGTTCCCGGAACCGGGTCGCCGGATGCCGTGCCAGGGCTGCCGGGTCCAGGACCGGCCGGATCGAAGCGGACCGGCGTGCAGCGGGGTGTGCCGACGCTTGGGACGCGACGGCCTGCCGGGGGAGGGGGTCCTCCGGCGCTCGGGGCCGGAGGACCGCGCCCCGCCGACACTCGGCGAAGCGTGCCCACGCCCGGAGCCGCCGGGTGGTGACGGGCCTGCCCACAACGGCGTCCGTCGGCGCCTGAGGCTGCCGGGGCGGATCGAGCGGCCGTGCCACGGCGCCTGCGGGATGCCGGTGCACGGTCGCGGGCCCTGACCGGCGTCCGTGCCGTTGCGCGGTCCCGAGCAGGGGTGGAAGGCTGGAGAACGGCACCGGCTCGGGGAGCGCCTCGGATCCACCGGATTCGCGGCGTGCGACACCTGTGCCACGCGTGCCGGCGGCCCGCCACCCAGTGCGGTGGCATATGGCCGTCCTCACCACCTGGAGGTACTCGTGGACAGCGCCGACAGCTGGGGGGACGACGTCTACCAGCCCGATTCCTCGGAGGTCCGGGAGGACTCGGGAGTGCTCGACGTCGAGGACACACTGGACTTCGACGGCGTCAAGGATCCGCTCGACCGCGGCTGGTCCCCTCCTGAGCGCCCCTGGGCGGTGGAACACATCGGTGTGACGGCGGCCGAGCGGCAGGCGGGCGAGACCCTGGACCAGCGGCTCGCAGAGGAGCTGCCCGATCTGGCCGCGCCCGACGGCGACGACCTCGGTGACTGCGTCGAAACCGACGGAGAACTCCTCGACAGCGAGGTCGGTGCCCTCCGTTCCGGCCGGCTGGTGGCCCCGGACGAGGGAGCGCACGAGGACGACGAGGCCGCCCTCGTCGCCACCGATGTCGGCATCGACGGCGCCGCCGCCTCGGCCGAGGAGGCCGCGATGCACATCGTCGACGAGGAGTCCTTGTCCGGCTGAGTGGACGAGGGGTCCCTGTCCGCATGTCCTGCACCGTCCGGATGACCCGCCCGGTCCGGCCGACCGGCACGTCCGGGACGGCCGGCACGCCCCCTGACCGACCGCCCCGCCCGAGGAGCCGCCATGCGGCAGGACAAGCACCCCGACTACCACCCCGTGGTCTTCCGTGACCGCGCCGCCGGCTACGCGTTCCTGACCCGCTCGACCGCTCACAGCGAGCAGACCATCGAGTGGGACGACGGCCAGACCTACCCGGTGATCGACGTGGAGATCTCCTCCGAGAGCCACCCCTTCTTCACGGGCAAGGCCCGCACGGTCGACACCGAGGGCCGTGTCGCCCGCTTCGAGCGCCGCTACGGCGGCGGGGCGGAGGCGGGCGAGGCGACCTGATCCTGAACGGCGCCGCGGCTCCGGTGCCCGGTGCCCCGGACGGGAACGGCGGCTCAGATCACGTTGAGAGCCGCCGCGCAGCCCACCCCGCCGAGCAGCATGAAGACGGGCATCAGCACCTTCAGCTCCACCCAGCTGCCGGCACGGAACCGCATCGCCTTCGGCGGCCCCACGGGGTACCAGCGCTTGCGGCCCACGGGGATCGGCCACAGGATCGGGCAGCCCGACACGGTCAGCGCGTCCCCGATGTCGTGCACCAGCGCGCCCAGCACGACCGGCAGCCCCAGCCACAAGTACTGCTGGTCCGGCGCGGTGAACAGCCAGTCGGAGCCGTTGCCGGGCTTGTCCAGGACCCCTGCGAGGATCCACGCGCTGGTCGCGGCCAGCAGCCAGACCAGGACATCGGCGCTGGAGCCGCGGGCCGCCCGCCACAACAGGCCCTCGATCGCCAGCACCATGTGGACGAACAGGATCGCCAGCACCGCCCAGCGGCCGCCCTCGATCGCCGCCGCCGAACAGCCGGCGCCGAGCAGGACCGCCCACAGCCACGTGTGCGTCAGCGTGCGGTGGCCGCCGTTTCGACGTGGGTCGCCCTTCATCCTGGTCGCCTTGTAGACGGCGTGGGACAGCGCGTCCACGATCTCGCAGATCCAGTGGGAGATCGGCCCGAAGGAGCGCGAGATGGTGGCGGCCTTGTGGTCGAGGTCCGGGGCGAGTGCGGCACCGGCACAGATCAGAGCCCCGACGAGGAGGACCGGCCACGGCATCGGATGCCCCGTCGCCGCGGCGGCGGCTCCGACCCCGAGCCAGGCCGCGGCCCCCGACAGTGAGTGTGCTGGTCCCATCATGGCCGCTTCCCGCCCCATTCCTCGTGTGCCGCTGTCCAGTTGTCCTGGTGCGCTGACGCTCCGTCGGCGACACAGCGTAGCTGCCGCGATCTTCGTGCCCACAGCCGATTCCCCTCTTGGGGACCGCGCCAGGCAAGATGGGTGCGTGACCCTCATCGATCAGCTGCCGCCGACCGCCGACCCCGACGCCCTGTACGAAGCCTTCGAGTCGTGGGCTCAGGAGCGCGGCCTCACCCTCTACCCGCACCAGGAGGAGGCGCTGATCGAGGCGGTCTCCGGGGCCAACGTGATCGTCTCGACGCCCACCGGCTCCGGCAAGAGCATGATCGCCGCGGGCGCGCACTTCGCCGCGCTGGCCCGTGACGAGGTCACCTTCTACACGGCCCCGATCAAGGCGCTGGTGTCGGAGAAGTTCTTCGAGCTGTGCAAGATCTTCGGCACCGAGAACGTCGGCATGCTCACCGGCGACGCGTCCGTGAACGCCGACGCTCCCGTGATCTGCTGCACCGCCGAGGTGCTGGCGTCGATCGCGCTGCGCGACGGCAAGCACGCGGATGTCGGCCAGGTCGTCATGGACGAGTTCCACTTCTACGCGGAGGGCGACCGCGGCTGGGCCTGGCAGATCCCGTTGCTGGAACTGCCCCAGGCGCAGTTCATCCTTATGTCGGCCACTTTGGGTGATGTGTCGTTCTTCGAGAAGGACCTCGCCCGCCGTACCGGACGCCCCACATCGGTGGTCCGCTCGGCGACCCGGCCGGTGCCCCTCTCCTACGAGTACAAGCTCACCCCGCTCACGGAGACGCTCACCGATCTGCTGGAGAGCAAGCAGGCGCCGGTGTACATCGTGCACTTCACTCAGGCGCAGGCCGTGGAGCGGGCGCAGGCGCTGATGAGCATCAACATGTGCTCGCGCGAGGAGAAGGACCAGATCGCCGAGCTGATCGGCAACTTCCGCTTCACCACCAAGTTCGGCCGCAACCTCTCCCGTTACGTCCGGCACGGCATCGGGGTCCACCACGCCGGCATGCTGCCCAAGTACCGGCGCCTGGTGGAGAAGCTCGCCCAGGCCGGTCTGCTGAAGGTCATCTGCGGCACGGACACCCTTGGCGTGGGCGTCAATGTACCCATCCGCACGGTGTTGTTCACTGCCCTGACGAAGTACGACGGCAGTCGTGTGCGCACCCTGCGGGCCCGGGAGTTCCACCAGATCGCGGGCCGGGCCGGCCGGGCCGGCTTCGACACGGCGGGGCTGGTCGTGGGGCAGGCGCCGGAGCACGTCATCGAGAACGAGAAGGCGCTGGCGAAGGCGGGCGACGACCCCAAGAAGCGGCGCAAGGTGGTGCGCAAGAAGGCGCCGGAGGGCTTTGTCGGCTGGACCGACAGCACCTTCCAGAAGCTGATCGATTCGGAGCCGGAGCCGCTGACCTCGCGTTTCCGGGTGACCCACACGATGCTGCTGTCGGTGATCGCCCGGCCGGGCAACGCGTTCGAGGCCATGCGTCATCTCCTGGAGGACAACCACGAGCCGCGCAGACAGCAGCTCAGGCACATCCGCCGGGCGATCGCGATCTACCGCTCGCTGCTCGACGGCGGGATCGTGGAGAAGCTCGACAAGCCGGACGCCGAGGGCCGTATCGTCCGGCTCACGGTCGACCTGCAGCAGGACTTCGCGCTCAACCAGCCGCTGTCCACGTTCGCGCTCGCCGCGTTCGAGCTGCTCGACCCCGAGTCGCCGTCCTACGCCCTCGACATGGTGTCCGTGGTGGAGTCCACGCTGGACGACCCGCGGCAGATCCTCGTCGCCCAGCAGAACAAGGCCCGTGGCGAGGCCGTGGCCGCGATGAAGGCGGACGGTGTCGAGTACGAGGAGCGCATGGAGCGCCTCCAGGACATCACCTACCCGAAGCCGCTGGAAGAGCTGCTCTTCCACGCGTACAACACCTACCGCAAGAGCCACCCGTGGGTGGGCGACCATCCGCTGTCGCCGAAGTCCGTCATCCGGGACATGTACGAACGGGCGCTGTCCTTCACCGAGTTGGTGTCCTTCTACGAGCTGGCCCGCACCGAGGGCATCGTCCTGCGCTACCTCGCCAGCGCCTACAAGACCCTCGATCACACCATCCCGGACGACCTGAAGTCCGAGGACCTGCAGGATCTGATCGAGTGGCTGGGCGAAATGGTGCGCCAGGTGGACTCCAGCCTGCTGGACGAGTGGGAGCAACTCGCGAACCCGGAGGAGATGACCGCCGAGGAGGCCCAGGAGAGGGCCGACGAGGTCAAGCCGATCACCACGAACGCGCGCGCCTTCCGGGTCCTGGTCCGCAACGCCATGTTCCGCCGCGTGGAGCTGGCCGCTCTCGACCAGGTCGAGGAGCTGGGCGAGCTGGATGCCGAGGCCGGCTGGGACGCCGACGCCTGGGGCGAGGCGATGGACAAGTACTGGGACGAGTACGAGGATCTCGGCACCGGCCCCGATGCCCGCGGCCCCAAGCTGCTGGTCATCAAGGAGGAGCCGGAGAACGGCCTCTGGCGCGTCCGCCAGATCTTCGACGACCCGAACGGCGACCACGACTGGGGCATCAGCGCCGAGATCGACCTCGCGGCCTCGGACGCCGAGGGCCGTGCCGTCGTCCGTGTCACCGATGTCGGGCAGTTGTGAGCCGTTTGCGACCGGTTGCGAGCCAAGGAGAATCCCACCGATGACGAACCCGGCCGAAAGACTGGTCGACCTGCTCGACCTGGAACAGATCGAGGTCAACATCTTCCGCGGCCGTAGCCCGCAGGAGTCCCTGCAGCGGGTCTTCGGCGGCCAGGTGGCGGGCCAGGCGCTGGTCGCCGCCGGCCGCACCGTGGAAGGTGACCGCCCGGTGCACTCGCTGCACGCGTACTTTCTGCGTCCGGGCCGTCCCGGGGTGCCGATCGTGTACCAGGTGGAGCGGGTCCGCGACGGCCGGTCGTTCACCACGCGCCGGGTCACGGCCGTGCAGCAGGGCCGCACGATCTTCAATCTGACCGCCTCCTTTCACCTGCCTGAGGAAGGACCGTTCGAGCACCAGCTGCCGCCGGCCCGCGAGGTACCGGACCCGGAGTCGCTGCCGACCGTGGTCGAGGAGATCCGCAAACATCTGGGCGCGCTGCCGGAGCAGTTGGAGAGGATGGCGCGCCGCCAGCCCTTCGACATCCGCTATGTCGACCGGCTGCGCTGGAACGCCGACGAGATAGCGGGCGCCGAGCCGCGCAGTGCCGTCTGGATGCGCGCGGTCGGACCGCTCGGAGACGACCCGCTGGTCCACACGTGCGCGCTGACCTACGCCAGCGACATGACCCTCCTGGACGCGGTCCGCATCCCGGTCGAACCCCTGTGGGGCCCGCGGAACTTCGACATGGCCTCGCTGGACCACGCCATGTGGTTCCACCGGCCGTTCCGCGCGGACGAGTGGTTCCTGTACGACCAGGAGTCGCCGATCGCCACCGGCGGGCGCGGTCTTGCCCGCGGGCGTATCTACGATCTGCAGGGGCGGCTGCTTGTCTCGGTCGTCCAGGAGGGTCTGTTCAGGTCGCTTTAGCGCACCGGACGCCGGGAGCTGAGCCCGGTCGGTTCAGACCCGCGCCGGCCGAGTACTTCTCCGCCGCAGCCAGCCGCGCAGGCCGCGGCTGCGGCTGCGCCGCGTCAGGACCGGATCGGCCGCCCCTGTTTCGGGCGGCGCTTCGCCGGGTGCCGCCGGGACCAATGCCGTCGGCTCGGTGGCTCGCGTGACCGTCCGGGCCATGGGCGGGATGGGTCGCGCGGCCACTCGCGAGGTCGATGCGGCGCGACGGAGGGCCGGGCGCGGGGCCGGTGCGAAGGCGCGGGCCTCTTCGAGCGTCTGGGCCAGGTCGCTGCGCAGCCACTCGATCTCGTCCGCGTCCTGCGCCGTCGTGATCCGCTCGGCGAGGTGCGCGGCGGGCGATCCCGGGGCGCCCTGACCGGGCGGCACGGGCCGGAACCGGTTCAGGCGGGCACGCTCGTACGGATCCTTGACGACGTCGGCGATCTCGACGGGCGAGAGGAAAGCCGCCAAGGCTCCGGCCCTCGCCCACGGTTCCTCGGCCTGGCGCAGCAAGAACCCGAGGTGGCGTCCCCGCCAGTTGCGGGCACGCAGGTCCGCCCCGTCCTCCAGCCAGCCGCGCAGCGGCTCCGGCGTGCGTCCCTTGAGCAGGTGGGCGTTCTTGGCGTCCGAAGCGAAGGTGCGCAGGTCCTCCGCCAGATAGAGCCAGACCACGACCCGGTAGCGGTTCAGATACCACTTCACCGGGACGAGCAGACCGAGTCGGGCGAGCCGGGTGAAGCGCCCGACCGGGATCTCCATGAGCTTCGCGCCCTCTGCCGTCCCCACCACCCGCACACGAGCGCACAGCGACTCCGGATGGCCTTCCTGTGCGCGCAGGCGGTCGATCTCCGCGCGCTCCACCCTCCGGCCTCCTCCCCCGCCCTCGTCGGGCACGGTCCGAATGTGGCCGAGGTGCACGGCGAGGTCGAACTCGCTTCGCTTGAGGCCCAGTTCCGGAGCGGCGTGGCTCGGGGTGCAGGTCGCGGGCCGGGGCGGGCTGACGGTGTTTGCCGACATGGTCGTACTCCCCCGTGGAGTCCTTGGCTCACGCCCAGTGCGTTCGCCGTGCACACACCGTAGCCAATCCGGCGCACGCCGTGGCGGGCCTGTGGATAACTCCATGCGCGCCCGAGAATCAGCAGGTCATGCGTCTGCGATGGGGGCTCGCTCGGGCTTTCTTGCGTCCACGCCGAGGTGTTCGCCGACGCGGTTGACGAGCAGGGTCATCTCGTAGGCGATCTGGCCGATGTCGGCCTCCGCGCCGCTGAGCACGCACAGGCAACTGCCGGTGCCGGCCGCGGTCACGAACAGCACGGCGTCGTCGTACTCGATCATGGTCTGGCGTACGCGGCCCGTGCCGAAGTGGCGTCCCGATCCCTTGGCCAGGCTGTGCAGCCCGGAGGCCACGGCGGCCAGATGCTCGGCGTCCTCCCGGCGCAGGCCCGTGCTCGCGCCCGTGACCAGCCCGTCGTTCGACAGGACCAGGGCGTGCCGCACATGGTCCACACGCTCGGTCAGATCGTCCAGGAGCCACCCGAGTCCCTGGTTCTGCGCCATCTCCGTCTCCCCGTGTGATCTCCCCCTGGCTGGAGGAACTCTGCGCCAGCCTTCCCCAGGACCGGCGTCCGGGCAAGCAAGATGGACGCATGGCACAGAAGATGACCGATGAGGAATGGCGGGCGTTCGTCTCGAACGGCACCCGGACCGGCAAACTGTCCACCGTTCGCGCCGATGGGAGCCCTCATGTGGCCCCGATCTGGTTTCTGCTGAACGGGGACGAGCTGGTCTTCAACACGGGTAAAGACACCGTGAAGGGGCGCAATCTCGCCCGTGACGGACGGATCGCCCTGTGTGTGGACGACGATCGGCCGCCGTTCCACTTCGTGGTGCTGAACGGCCGCGCGCGCCTGTCGGAGGACCTGGACGAGGTGCGTCGCTGGGCCACCAGGATCGCCGCCCGCTACATGGGTGAGGATCGCGCCGAGGAGTACGGCGCCCGCAACGGCGTTCCGGGTGAGCTGCTGGTCCGTGTCTCTGTCGACCAGGTGGTGGCCGTGAAGGATCTGGCGGCCTGACAGATCCGGGTGGCCTGAGTGGCGCTGACCGCCTGAGCGGTTTGGGCGGTCCGGGTGGTGGGCTCAGCCGACCGAGTCGAGGAGCCGGGCGGTGTGCATGCGTCCGGCGTACTCGACGAGCCGGATCAGGACTTCCTTGCCGGAGTCCCGGTCCCGCGCGTCGCAGAGGACCACGGGCGTGCCCTGGTCGAGGTCGAGTGCGCGGGAGACGTCATGGGCACCGTGGGTGCGCGCACCCGCGAAGCAGTTGACGGCCACCACGAACGGGATGTGCCGGTGCTCGAAGTAGTCGACCGCGGGGAAGCAGTCCTCCAGGCGCCGGGTGTCCGCGAGGACGACGGCTCCGAGGGCGCCTTGGGACAACTCGTCCCACAGGAACCAGAAGCGGTCCTGTCCCGGCGTGCCGAAGAGGTAGAGGGACAGGCCGGAGCGGATGGTGATGCGTCCGAAGTCCATGGCGACGGTGGTGGTGACCTTCTGGTCCACGCCATCGGTGTCGTCCACCAGCTGCCCCGCCTCGCTGAGGAGTTCCTCGGTGCGCAGCGGCCGGATCTCGCTGACGGCGCCGACCAGGGTCGTCTTGCCGACGCCGAACCCGCCGGCGACCAGTATCTTCAGCGCCAGGGCGGAGGCGTCGGCGGCGTCGGAGTGCTCGGTGACCATGATCACTTCTCTCGGGAGGATCGGCTGCGGGCGGCGTCCGCCGGGTGCGGGGGCGAAACCAGCATCATGACAACGGGTCCGCGTCTCGGAGGGGCGGGACCGAAACGCATCTGATGTGACCGAATCGCGCCAGGAATCGGGCCCGACGCGCACGGATCGGGATGCGACACGAGCGGATCCGGTTCTGAACGTTCATCTACAGAGCCCGCAATCCCGCGATGACCTCGCGCAGAATCCGCTCGTCCGGCAGGAGCGCCGGCGGCACGGGCCGGCTGATGACCACGCAGCCGAGTTCCAGGAGGTCGCCGAGCAGGACCCTGACCACGCCGACGGGGAGGTCCGCGTCCGCCGCGAGTTCGGCGACGGACTGTGTCTCCGTACGGCACAAGTCGATCAGGGTCCGGTGCTCGGGGCCGAGTCCGGCGGCGTCGTCGAGTGTCGCTGCCGCGAGGTCGAAGGTGACGAGGGCGATCAGGTCGAAGCGCACCCCGGTTGGCCCCGGCTGGGTGCGCCCGCCCGTCATCGCGTAGGGACGGACCAGCGGTCCGGCCTCGCCGTCGTACCACTGGCTGCCCGGCTCCGACGCGCCGCTCGTCCGGTTCTCGGTCATCGGGTGCCGCCCTTTCGGGGTCATCCGGCCGCGGGCGGCTGCGCGGCGGCGCGCGGCGCTGTGTACAGGTGCTCGCCGACCCGTTTGACGAGGCGTGCCATCTCGTAGGCCACCAGGCCGATGTCGGCGGTGGCGGCGGTCAGGACGGCGAGGCAGGAACCCTCGCCGGCGGCGGCCACGAAGAGGAACGCGTCGTCCATCTCGACCATGGTCTGCCGTACGCCGCCCGCTCCGAAGTGCCGTCCCGCGCCCTTGGCGAGGCTGTTGAAGCCGGAGGCGACCGCCGCGAGGTGTTCGGCGTCCTCCCGGACGAGGCCGGTGGAGGCGCCGACGGCCAGCCCGTCGTTGGACAGTACGACGGCGTGCCGTACCTCGCTGACGCGCATCACCAGGTCGTCGAGCAGCCAGTCCAGTTCGCCGGAGCGCTGTCCGGCCCGCGTGTTCGGGTCCTGGATCATGCAGGGTCTCCTTCGCTGCTGTCAGTGCCCGTTTCGGGTCGCGGGGCGGTGCCGCGGCCGGGCTCTCTGCCGCCGCCGCGAACCCAGCCGTCCCGGTAGGCCGACATGCGGTCCCGTACCTGTTCGGGGGTGCGCTGTTCGTCGCCGTGCCGCGCGGTCTCCGGCTCGGGCGCTTCGGGGCGCTGCTGCCGGAGCTGGGGAGCGAGGCTCGCCTGGCGCACGCGGCGCGGGAGGTCGTCGGAGGTGTCGGAGTCCTGGGGCGGCCGGTGCAGCCGCAACGCGGTGACTCCGGCGGGCGGGGTGGCCGGGGTGGCCGGGGTCTCGTCGGCGGTCCCGCGGTGGCCCGGCTTCTCCGCGGCGCCCCGCGGGACGGATGCGCCGACCGCGAGAGCGGGCCGGTCCGACCGGGTGGCGACCGCCTCCTGCCCCTGATGTGTGTCGGGCACACGCGCGCAATTTGTCTCAGGCACCCGCGTGTACGCGCGTTCCTGCCGGTGACGGGCTTGCTCACCTTGGAGGGAGGCGCGTTGCGCCGCGCCGCCGTGCAGCAGGGCGGTGGGCACCAGGACCACGGCGGTGGTGCCTCCGTAGGGGGAGGTGCGCAGATGCACCTTGACGTCGTGCCGGGACGCGAGCCGGCTCACCACGAAGAGTCCGAGCCGGTCGCTGTCGAACAGGTCGAGGGCCTCGGACTGTTCGATGCGGCGATTGGCCTCCGCGAGGGTCTCGGTGCCCATGCCGAGTCCTCGGTCCTCGATCTCCAGGGCGTAGCCGTTGCCAACCGGTTCGCCGGTGACGCGCACGCGCGTGTGTGGCGGCGAGAACTGTGCGGCGTTCTCGACGAGTTCGGCGAGCAGGTGGGTGAGGTCGGCGACGGCGGCGCCGATGACATGGGCCTCGGGGAGCTGGCGTACCTCCACGCGCGCGTAGTCCTCGATCTCGGACACGGCGGCCCGTACGACGTTGGTCAAGGACACCGGCACGCGCCAGGCCCGGCCCGGTGCGGCGCCGGAGAGGATGATCAGGCTCTCGGCGTGCCGCCGCATACGCGTGGTGAGATGGTCCAGGCGGAACAGGTCGCTCAGCTCGTCGGGGTCGTCCGAGCGGCGCTCCATGCTGTCCAGGAGGCTGAGCTGGCGGTGGACCAGCACCTGGCTGCGGCGGGCCAGGTTCACGAAGACACCGGAGATGCCGCTGGCGAGTTCGGCGCGTTCCACGGCGGCGTGCAGGGCCGCGCGGTGAACGGTGGTCAGGGCTTCCGAGACCTGACCCGTCTCGTCGTCGGTGGGTGGTCCGGCGGGCGCTTCCGCCTGGATGTCGATCTCCTCGCCCGCGCGCAGTCTGCGCATCGCTTCGGGAAGTTTGCGGCGGGCGATCTCCAGGGCGTCGTTGCGCAGGCTGACGAGCTCGACGACGAGTGCGCGTCCGATGCGCACAGAGATGACGAGTGAGGCGGCGACGGCGGCCAGGCCGAGGATCACGGCGGCGCCCGCGGGGCTGAGCAGGCCGCGGGTGACCGGGTCGGCGCGGCCGGCGACGACGCGGCCCGTGTCCGTCGCGATGTCCCGCATGCCGTCATGCACGCGCGCGTGGGCGTCGTTCCAGGCGGCCTCCGACGCCAGGTCGGCCGGCTTGGCGCCCGGTCCGACGGCGAGGATCTTGTCCTCGGAGGCGCCCAGGGCGGTGTAGGAACCGCTTTCGGTCAGCTGCTGCCACGCGGCGCGCTGGGCGGCGGGCAGATCGTCGACGGCGGCCTGGGTGAGGGCGCGGCGCGCGGCGACGGCGGCGCTGAACAGCCGTAGCCTCGCCGCCTGCAGGTGCCCGCCGGCCCGTACGCCGCCGAGGACGGCGTCCTCTTGGGCCAGTGCTTCGGCGGCCCGGCTGAATTCGAGCAGCACGCGCGCGTCGGAGCCGACGTCGGCCTGCTGGATGCCGGAGAGGGCGCCGTCCACAGCGAAGGCCTCGCCGATCGTCTTCGTGTACTGCGCGTACGCCGTGTCCCAGCCGGCCTTGTGGTCGAGTACGGCCGTGCGCAGGGCGCGCAGATGCCCGGCGCCGGTGACGAAGGCGCTGAGGCGTTTGGAGACACCGGCGGGCAGTTCCTCGGCGTCGGCGACGGTGTTGTCGCCGCCGAGGCGCAGCTCGGCCACGGCCCGGTCGGTGCGGGCGGCCAGGGTTCGCACGTCGCCGCCGTCACCCGCGTCCGGTGTGCCGGCGTAGCGCACGGCAGCGGTGCGCTCGGCCTGGAGCGCGGTGACGGCCGCGGCCACCGGGGTGCGCAGTTCGGCGTCGATCCGCTGGGACTGCCGCAGCCGGGCCACGTCCTGGGCGGTGGTGACGGTGGCGTACGCCCACAGGGCGAGCAGCGAGACGACCGGCACCATGAGCAGGCTGACGACCTTCGCGCGCACGGTGCGCGGGCGCAGGTGCCGACGGTTCGCACGCGCGCGTGGCGTGGCCGGTCCTCCGCCGAGCGGGTGGTCGGTGCGCTCGTCGGCGGGCGGTCCGGCGTGTGCGCGGCGGCCGCGCGGCAGGTGCCCCTGGGCGGCGGCTTTCGAGGTGGTACGGGGTGGGCGCATGGCCTCCTCGTTCGGGACGTGGCTCGGGCTCGCTCGGAACCTGGCTCGGGGCACTCGGGACGTCGGTCGCTGCGCTCGGTCCGGTTTCGCTAGCGGGCGATGCTCTCGACGGGCCGCTGGGCGGAGGCGGAGGCCTCGCGCTCGTCTGCCGTGGGTGAGAGGGCGACAAAGGCCGAAGTGATGAACAGGTAGGACCCGAGGCCGACGGCGAGGGGGAAGATGAACTGCATCGCCGTGGCCCCGGGCAGGGTTTCGCCGGAGGGGTCCACCCGCACGCTCACCGCGAACATCCCGGTGTAGTGCATGCTGCTGACGGCCGCTCCCATGACGAGTGAGGCGAGGTTGACCGCGCGAGGCGACTTGATGTTGAGGCCCGCCCACAGGGCCGCGGTCGCCGCGACGATCGCGATCAGTACCGACACTCCGACGAGGACGGGGTCGTATCTGATGCCGCCGTGCAGCCGGACCGCCGCCATGCCCAGGTAGTGCATGCTGGCGACGCCCAGCCCGGTGGTGAGACCGCCGAGGAGGAGCGCGCGGTTGCGGTCGCGGCTGTAGCCGACGGCGAAGACGCCGGCGCAGACGACGACCATGGCGACGAGGAGGCTGAGGATGGTCAGCGGCACGTCGTAGCGGATGTCGGTGCCGCTGACACGGAAGCCGAGCATGGCCACGAAGTGCATGGTCCAGATACCCGTCCCGATCGCGGAGGCCGCGGTGACGAGCCAGTTGCGGCGTGCGCGGCCGGTGGTGGCGAGCGCGCGAACGGTACAGCGCAGTCCGAGCGCGGCGCCTATGCAGGCCATGACGTACGACAGTGCGGGGGTCAGCCAGCCGAAGGCGGCGTGGTCCAGGTGTCCCATGGCCAAAGGACGCTAGGGGGGCGCGAGCGCACACAGGGGGCGCGTTTCGAAAGCTGTTGGAATATGACAGGCAGATGCGCCGGAACGATCGGGTCACGCTCGAACGTGTGCGCCTATGTATCCCCCGTGACGGTGAGGAATCATGCCGTGCATGAGCGATGACCACACACATGTGCAGGAGTTCTTCGCCGCCCGTGCGGCCGACTGGGACAGCCGGTTCCCGGACGACGGTCCCGCCTTCGCGGCTGCCGTCGCCGACCTCGAACTGCGGCCGGGCGACCGCGTGCTGGACGCGGGCTGCGGCACGGGGCGCGCCCTGCCGGCGCTGCGGGACGCCGTGGGCCCGTCCGGGGTGGTGCTCGGCGCCGATCTGACCCCGGCGATGCTCCAGACCGCCGTGCGGGCGGGCCGGGACCGGGACGGCCGGCTGCTGCTCGCGGACGTCGCCGCGCTGCCGGTCATGTCCGGGTCCCTGGACGCCGTGTTCGCGGCGGGTCTGATCGCCCATCTGCCGCGCCCGGAGGAGAACCTGCGGGAACTGGCCCGTGTGGTGCGTTCCGGTGGCACGCTCGCGCTGTTCCATCCCGTCGGGCGCGCCGCCCTGGCGGCACGTCAGGGCCGGCAGATCACCCCGGGCGATCTGCGCGCCGAGGCCAACCTCGGCCCGCTGCTGGCTCGTTCGGGATGGAGCATGACGTCGTACGCCGACGAGGACAGCCGCTTCCTCGCGACCGCCGTGTGCGCGAACTGACCGTCGCGTCGCTGAAGGCCGGGCGGGTCAGACCGTTCCGGCCCCGGTTGCCACGAAGGCCGCCACCTCGGCCGCCGTACTGCGCCATCGCCCGGGCCGCCGTAGCCACGCCGTCGGCAGGCCTTTCCGGAGGAGACGGTGAGCTGCGCGACAGCCTCGTCTCACTCTGCGGTGTCGGCCGCTGAGGTGTCGCGATGTCGCACCGGGCAGCCGCGGAGTCCGGGGACCGGGTGGGTGCCGAGGTCGGCCACCCGGTAGCCGTCCGGGTAACTCTTGACCTCGCGGTTCTGGCGGGCGAAGTGCGGGGAGCGGCGCGGCGGCAGCAGCCGGACGAGCCGGCCACGCGTGCGTACGGCACGCCGCACGAGGGCCGTGGCGGCCGCGCCGGGCGGCGCGTACCGGAACGCCCGCAACACGTGCTCGTCGAGCAGGGCGAGCGTCGCGGTGCGCAGCAGCGGAGCCAGGGGGCGCGGATACCAGGACGCCATCAGGTCGAGGGTGACGTCGGAGACCGTCCGGGACTGTTCGTCTCAGTCGAAGTGTTCCTGCTCGTAGGCGTCGAGGAGGGTCTCGAACCCCTCATACGTCTCGGGGATGTCAGGGATGCCCATGTGCCGGCCGAGGGCGCGGTAGTACTCGGTGGCGGCGACGATCTCGTGCCGGTCCAGCCTCCGCCAGCCATAGGTGTCGATCCAGCGCCGCGGCACCACGACGAAGGTGCTCGGCACATAGCGCATGTCGTCGTCGCTGATGTCGTAACTGCGATGCATCTGGTTGATGCGCCGGATCGCCGTACGCCCTTCCTCGGTGGCGCAGCCGTGCTCGACGACGGCGTCGAGGAGCAGCACGGTGTCGTCGTACCGCTTCTGCGTGCGCTCGGGCAGTTCCGCCGTGCGAGCGAGCAGCCGTCCGATGCTGGGCACGGCGTAGGTGCGGTACTGGGCCAGTCCGAGTGCCCGGGTGTAGTCCCAGGGGAACTCGAACGCCGCGCTGAGCCGGTAGATCTCCGGTGCGTCCGCCACCGCGTCCAGCAGGCGGATCTGTCCGAGCCGCTCGAAGCGCTTCACCGGGTCGTCCCCCTTCTGCCACGGAAGGTCCAACTCTACGGTGAATGACGGCAGATGAAGCACTGCCGATGAGCCTGTTCGGGGGAGCGGGGCCTGCGTGTTCGGCCACCTACGGAAGGACTCAGCCGGGTTGCGCGCCGCCACGCGCGTGCGGCCCATGGACACGGGACAGGAGTGCGCACAACTTGTTCGAAGCGGCGGCCGCCTCTGCCTGCCGTGCTCTCGTCACGCGGCCCGGGAACGCGGCGGGTCGCCCGGGACGGTGGCCCGTGGCCTCCCCGGGCTGCTCACCGGCTGAGGGAGTCCTCGCAACCTGTGGTCGTTTCGCCCCCGTCCAGGCGGAAACCTGCAGGTCCGCGTGGTGTGAGGAGTCGTGACAAGCGGCTTCCGCTCGCACTAGGGTGCGCGCCGAAGGATGAACCACTGGGGAGGCTGGGATGGCCGGGACCGACGATGAGGCCGTCGCCGCCACGGACGATGCGCTGTACGTACTGACGGCGGTGCTGCTGACGCCGGCACAGTTTCCGAGCGTTCTGGGCGACGACTATCCGGAGGCGTGCACGGCGCTGGGACTCGCGCCCCTCGCCGACGGGTACGGCCTGGTGCTCGGCCAGGACGGCGACGGCGCGCGCTGGACGGTCGTCATCGACGACGTCTCGCTGGTCGCCGTGGCGATCGCGTCCTGGGACTGCGGCATGGAGTACGAGCTGTCGCCGGACGAGCGCGCGGTCGTGACCGCCCTGCCGGGCTGGCCTCTGGCGGTCGCCGTCGCGGCTCCTGGTGTCCCCGCCCCGCACGATCCCTCTCCCGACGTCGCGGACCGTCCTGCGCTGAGCCCGCCGGACACCAGCTCCTGGGGATCGGCCCAGCGCCGCCTGGGCGCCGACGAGATCGCGCTGCAGTGGGCGGCGTGGCGAGGGCAGATCGACGACGAGAGCTTCTCCGCGCCGGACGAGCGGGCGAAGCCGGAAGGGCAGGAGGAGGCCGAGGGCTCCTCGCCACAGGCCCGGCAGGACGTGCCGCACAGCGGCCACCGGGGAGTCCGGAGGGTGCTCGCGGAGGCGCGCGCCTACGTCGACTCGCCGCCGCCGCTCGGCCGGGTGCGCTCCTCGTTCGCCCCGGGGGACGCCCGTACGCTGCGCGCCGACGGCCCCGGCTGGTCGATCGTGGCACGCACCGACGACATCGCCTTCGTCCTGCTCGACGACGAACCCGGCGAAGTCCTGCCGGTGGGCCGGGGCCCCGAGCTGCCAGGCCTCCTGGAAGCACTCGACAAGATGGCCGTACGCCCCCTCTGAGGCGCACGCCGACACACCAGCCGGGAGCGACCGGGCTCCTCTAGACCCCGCGACCTGCCCGCGGCCAGGCACGCGCCGGGCCAAGTCCGCGTCGAAGGGCGAGCGCGCCCGCAAGGCCACGCGTGGCCGCCTGCGAGGGCCGGACCAGCCCCCAAGACCGGTCCGGCCCCGTAGACGCCACGGCGGGTCTCTCCGGGCGATCCGGAGGCACGCCCTCAGCGGCTCAGCGGCCGAGTTCCTTGCGGGTGACCCGGCGGAGCCTGCGCCGCTGTGCGGGGTCCAGCGTGAGATACGCGGCGACCGGAACGCCGACCACGATCAGGAACGCCACCCACCAGGGCAGCCAGATCAACAGGATCAGCCCGACCGCCACGCCTCCGATGGCGATCTTCGCGTTCATCGACATGAGCGTCGCCTCCTTCACGGCCACTGCCGCTCTCTGCTGTGAGAACGGGCCCGCGGTCCCCACGGTTCCAGAAGCCGACCCTGAGACGCCCCTGAGTCCCCCTGGTGGGTCGCTCACGGCCCGCGCACGCCACCAACGACGGACGCCGTCGAACAGATGGTGAAGTAGCCCGGATCACGACGTCAGTATGCCCGGGACACCCTCGACCTGCTGTACCCTCGGCGACTCCATCCGGTTAGTCAAATTTGAGGAGTGCGCAAGAGCTGTGCAGAGCCATCCGACGACACCGCCCCCCGAACTCTCCGAACTGGCCCGTTGCTGCACGGTCTTCCTGCCCGGCGAGCCGGCTCGCACGGGCCGGCTCGCGTTCTGGCGGCGGGACGGCGCGGTCCCTCCAACCGTCGCCGACGGAACGCAGACGGAACTGGACATCGTCATGCCGACGGACGGCGGCGTCGAGCCGGTCCGCACGCCCGTGCTCGTGCTGTCCGCACACCGTGCCCTGCCCTTGCTCACACGCGCGCGTGAGCTGCCGCAGCGGCACCGCTCGGCCGACTTCTGGGGTGCCGCCTGCCGACTGGCCCCGCACTTCCTTCCCTGCACTTCCTGGCACGTGGCCTGCTGATGCCGGACGTCTCCCTCGGCGATCATGACGTCTGGCGGGTGGACCGGCTGTCCGCGCGGGACGCGGAGCTGATCCGTGAACTCGCCGCCGCCATGCCTCCGGAGGCCCATGCGGTACCTCTCTCGGACGAGGGGCCGCCGCGGCTGCCGGACCCGGAGCGGCTGCTGCGCGCCTTCCTGGACGCGGTCGCCGATGTTCTGCCGCGCTCCCCCGCGGCCCGGTCGGTGACCGGTGGCCCCGCGTACGCGGCGACCGAGCCACAGCGGTGGCCCGCTCTGCGAACCTGGGCCGACGACATCGCCGCCGGGCATGACGCGGGTGCGCGGCTGTCGCTGCGTGTGGAGGTCTCCGGACTCGATGGGCTCGACACACCCGATGGACCCGATGGACCCGAAACCATGGACGGCCCAGACGAGCCAGACGAGCCAGACAGGCCAGACAGGCCAGACAGGCCAGACAGGCCAGACAGGCCAGACAGGCCAGACAGGCCAGACAGGCCAGACGACGCTGCCCAGCGGGACGACCACGCTCCGGTCCGGTTCCGTGCGGTGCCACAGGTGCACGATGTGAGCGGCGTGGCGGACGTCCTCGATGCGGCCGCCCTGTGGACAGGTGCGGGCGCCGTGCCCGAGGCGGTCTGTGCACGCGCGCACACCGGTGTGCTGCCGGCGCTGCGCCGTGCCGCCCGCGCCTGGCCGCCGTTGACACCGCTGCTGTCCGCCGCCGTACCCGAGGCCGTGGACCTCGCCGACGACGAGATCGCCGAGCTGCTGAGCGAGGGCACACGGGCTCTGGCCTCGGCTGGAGTCGACGTGCACTGGCCGAAAGCACTGGCGCGCGGTCTGACGACACACGCATCCGTAGGCCCGCCGGACGAGGCAGTGGCAGCGGCCGCCCCTCGGCCCGCCGCGGCGCCCTCGTCGCTGCTCGCGTCGGACGTCACGGTCACCTTCAGCTGGTGGTTCGCGCTGGGCGGGCGGGAGTTGTCCCGGACGGAACTGGACCGGCTCGCGGAGGCCAAGCGCCCCCTGGTGCGGCTGCGCGACGGATGGGTCCTGGTCGACCCGCGCCAGGCGGACCGCGCACGGGCCCGTCAGGACCGCGCCCTCGCTCCCGTCGAGGCGCCGGCCGCCGCGCTGACGGGCTCGGCAGAGGTCGACGGCCACCAGGGTCGGTACGGTCGTCGGGGTGGCTGGAAGGGCTTCGCGAGCACCTCACGGACCCCGGGACGGCGCGTGGCGTCGGACAGCCGCCCGGCCTGGCCGTCACCCTGCGTGCGTATCAACTCCGCGGCTTGGACCGGCTTGCCCGCATGACCTCACTCGGGCTGGGCGGCTGTCTGGCGGGCGACATGGGCCTCGGCAAGACGATCACGCTGATCTTCCCTGTCAAGTCAGCATGTCGAGTCGTTGAGGTCCGGCATCCGGGCCGCACACGGCGGTGGGAACACCGCCCAACTCGCCGCGTCGCACAACCGGATCACGGCGGCCTCCGGTGTCCGCATGTGGAATGCAGGCCAGCCCCGTCCCGGCCCGTGCCGCGACCACGAACCTTTCCCGTGGATTCACTGCTTTCCCGTGCACGGGAAAGCATCACCGGCATTCAAGGAAAACGACGGAATGCATGACACGAAGTGCGGTCAGCCGCAAGGACATAGACGCAACAAGTAAGTCAAGACTTACCTTTAGGGAACTTTGGCCGTATGGTGCGGCTCGAATCGAAGGAGTCCCTTGTTGTCAAACATAAATGATTCTGCCGTGCGTGCGGTTGAATCGGAGCAAGGTTACGTGTCCTCATTGTATGAGCTGCTCACCGAGCGGCTTTCCGAGGCGCGAGCGAACCGGGCGCGTGTGCTGAAGGCTCCGGCGGACGGCGCCGGCGAGGCGTACGAGAGAGAGATCGCCGCCGACCGTCTGACCAAGGAGATCGGCCGGCTGGAAGGCGCCGAGAAGGGGCTGGTCTTCGGGCGCATCGACTGGACGGACGGCACGGCCCTGCGCATCGGGCGGATCGGACTGCACACGGAGGAGGACGAACTGCCGCTGCTCGTGGACTGGCGCGCGAACGCGGCGCGGCCCTTCTACGAGGCGACACCGGTCCACCCGATGGATCTGCGGCGGCGCCGGCACCTGCGCCTCGAGGAGCGCACGGTCGTCTCGGTGAGCGACGAACTGCTCGACGGGACCGCCCCGACCGACGAAGACGTCGTGGGGGACGGCCCGTTGACCGAGGCTCTGTCGGCACGGCGTACGGGCAGGATGCACGCGGCCGTCGCGACGCTGCAGGCCGAGCAGGACGAGATCGTCCGCTCCGCCCACCGCGGGGTGACCGTGGTGCAGGGCGGGCCCGGCACCGGCAAGACGGTGGTCGCCCTGCACCGGGCGGCCTACGTCCTGTACGCGTTCCCGCGCGCCGCGGAGGAAGGCGTCCTCGTGGTGGGCCCCAACGCCCGTTTCCTCGACTACATCTCCCAGGTCCTTCCCTCGCTCGGGGAGAACGACGTCGATCTGGCGACCTGTCAGGAACTGGCCGGAGTGTCCCCGGACGCGGTGGACCCGTTCGACACGGCGCGCCTCAAGGGCGGCCTGGACCTCGCCGACGCCCTGGCCGGCCTGCTGCGAGACCACCAGGCCCCCGCCGGTGACTTCACCGTCCGGGTCGGGCAGGAACTGGTCCACCTGTCCGAGAAGGAGGTCGCCACTGCACGCGCCGCCGCCCTGGCGGCCGCGTCCGGCCACAACCCCGCGCGCCAGGCGTTCAAGGAACTCCTGGTCGACGCCGTCACCGACGCGATGCAACGGGACATGGGCGACCTCCTGGAGCAGATCGACGCCGATGCCGAGCAGATGACGGGCCTGAACCTCGACCGGTTCACGGGGGTCGCCCAGCGCCGTGCCGAGGGCGCCGCCGACCCGGGTCCGGTCCACGAGCTGGACCTGGATGCCATCGGGGCCGATCTCCTCGACGACGCCGGTGTCGACCGGGCGGTCGAGGCGCTGTGGCCGCGGCTGGCACCCGGTGACCTCGTGAAGGCACTGCTGACGGATGCCGACGCCCTGGCCGAGCGCCTGCCGACCCTGACCCCGCAGGAGCAGTCCCTTCTCCTGCGTGCCCCGGACGCCCCGTGGACCGATGCGGACGTGCCGTTGCTGGACGAGGCGGCGAGCCTGGTCGACGGCCCGCCCGAGCGCACGTACGGGCACGTCGTCGTCGACGAGGCGCAGGAACTGACCGCTATGCAGTGGCGGATGATCGTCCGCCGCTGCCCGGCGAGGGCGATGACGCTGGTGGGTGACTTCGCCCAGTCGGGCCCGGCCACGACGGCACGCGACTGGAAGGAAGCCCTGAGCCCGCATGTCGGGACGCGGTTCAGGCTGCACGACCTGACGGTCAGTTACCGCACCACGCAGGAGATCCTGGAGAGCGTCCGGGACCTGCTCGCGCGGATCGCTCCGGACCAGCGGCCCACACGGTCACTGCGCAGCGGTGAGAGCCCGCGCACCGTGACCACACATGGGGACGGGTTGGTCACCGCCGTCGTGGAGGAACTGCGCGCCCAGAGCACCGCGCAGCCGGACGAACTCCTGGGAGTGATCTGCGCGGACACCCGGGTGAGCCAGTTGACGGCTCACGGCATCGCCGACCAGGCACGCATCGTGCCCGCGTCCGAAGCACGTGGCCTCGAGTTCGACGGGGTCGTCGTCCTGAACCCCGAGGAGATCATCACGGCCCGCCCCGGCGGGGAGAGGGACCTGTACGTGGCCCTGACCCGGGCCACCAAGCGTCTGTGCACCATCGCCATCCAGCCCTCATGATGGCGCGCCGCCCGCGTGGTCGCCGCGGGCGCACAAGTGCCCCAACGCGCCGTCAACGTGCGCACTGGTATAGCCCTGACCTCCCTGCTCAGCCTGATGTCCTGCCTTCCGGCGTGTGTCGTCCAACGAGAGAGCCGGCTGCCGGTTCCCTGCAGACTGAGACCGCCTGAGTCTGCGAGCTGTTCTACCCGTCCGAGGGGTTCGCCTCGGACGGGTAAGGCTTGTCCCGCAATGTTGGACAGGAGTGCGCGTGAGGTTTTCTCAGGCACTCGTGCACACTCGCGTGCACACTGGAGATCGCAAAAAGGGCCCGCGACCGGCATTCCTGCTGGTCACGGGCCTTTCATGCGGGCCTTTCATGAAAGTAGCCCCGACGGGTCGCACAGCAGATGGATGCTGGACGTGCCGCTGGTCATCAGATCCGTTTGCCCGCTGGACCGATCTGTCGTATGAGTACCGCTTCGCGGTTCGCTTCGGGCGAGCGTGAGTTCTGCCGACGAGGGCAGCGGGGCCGCCAGGCCGGCCTGAACGTCAGTGCGCCGGTCAGTCGACGCCTTCGATGATGCGGAAGTCGCGCTCGACGCCGTCGGAAAGGACGGCCAGCGCCTCCTGGTATGCCGCGCTCTCGCGTGCCGCGACCGCCTGTTCAAAGGTGTCGAACTCGATCAGGACGGTGCGCTCGGCGATTCCGGCGTCGTGGGCGACGACCCGACCGCCGACGGCGAGCCTCCGCCCGCCCCCGGCCTGGACGGCCGGACCGGCCAGCTTGTTGTAGGCGGCTAGCTTCTCGGGGTCGGAAATGGTGCGGTAGACGCTGACCCAGTAGCCCTTGGCCATGGAAACCTCCTGTGTTCGGACAAGCGCGCCAGGCTTCGAGCCGACACTCAGATTGATCGGCCCCGGCGACGGATCACCGGGCATTTCAGAGGGCGGTTCGCAAGGAACTGGCTGATTGTGGTGTGCTGTTGAGATAAGACGATGTCTCAGTTGGCGATGGAGCCCTGCCTACAACTCGTACCAATCGCTCAGTTCACCAGGCATCCCTGTCTGGACGAAGTCGTGAACGATGCCCCGCCCAAGCCGTCCTCGCTCTACATCTGGCCAGCTCAGCGTGAAGTCGGAAAGGGCTCACTGCGCCGGGAACGGGGCGCCCCAGGGCTCTTCCTCCAGGAGGAGCCCGTTGGCCAGGTAGCTGATGGTTCGGTACCAGCCGGCCAGCACGAGGAACTCCAGGAGTTGGGCGTCTTCGTAGTGGACGCCCAGGGAATCCCAGGCGGGTTGTGAGAGTTGTGCTGTGTCGTGCAGTTCGTCGACGGCGTTGAGCAGTGCCGCATGACGTGGCGGCCACGCGGTGTTGGCTGCGACGTCGATGTCGGTGGTGGCCTGGAGCTGTTCCTGGCTCAGTCCGGCCTGCTGGGCGAGGGTCGCGGCGTGTGCCCCCCATTCGT
This sequence comes from Streptomyces alanosinicus, assembly GCF_014650595.1. Taxonomy (GTDB): domain Bacteria; phylum Actinomycetota; class Actinomycetes; order Streptomycetales; family Streptomycetaceae; genus Streptomyces; species Streptomyces alanosinicus. The sequence goes on along the minus strand of NZ_BMVG01000005.1, from coordinate 138,971 downwards.
AGGCGCAGCCGGTGCGTGCGGTTACTCGGGCGATGATGATCTCGCGGTCGATGGCGGGAAGAAGTCCGTGGCCCAGCAGGCCGGCCCCCAGGGCGAACATGCGTGAGGCCAGTTCCGGGTTGCGGTGCAGTACCCGGAACAGTGTGAGCGGCTCGTGTGTCACGCCGGGAGGCATCCATCGGCGCAGTGCCTGGTCGATGGGCGCGGGATATGGCGGGGCGAGCGGTTCGATGCGCGGCATGGACACCTCCTGCTTCGGTTTTCGAATCACTATGATGCTTCGAAACCCGAAGCGCAAGGAGTAGGCACGGAAGCATGGAAGCCAGAACGCCTCGGCCGGGTTCACCGGTACGAGGGTCCGATTCAGGGCGCCCGGTCATGGCTGCACTCGATCTGCTCGGGCGGCGCTGGACGCTGCACACCCCGTGGGAACCGAGCCAAGCCCCGGCAGGCTTCCGGGAGTTGCAGCGCCGTTGTGAACGCATGTCATCGAGCGCGCCCAGCACCCGGCTGGGCGAGCTGACCGGCGCCCGCGTGCTCACTCTGCACGGCGATGCCTGTCACCTCACCCAGCTTGGCGAGGACCTAGGTGCCGACGGAGGTTCCGAGCGCGCCGTCAACCCAGGCCGCGCGAGCGTCAGCCGGCAGAACCCCTCTCGGGCGTCCCGTCGCCCACAGTGTCAGGATGCGAGGTGCCGCCGGCGGGCCGCTCGCTGTTGCGGTGCGCCGGTTGCGAGTCGAGCATCGCCGCCCAGCGCTCCGACCACTGGACGAGGGGGCCGAGTGCGAGGCAGGCATCCCGCCCCAGTGGAGTGAGCTCGTACCGGCTGTCGGGTAGTTGGTGAACCACGAGGGCAGCCAGCAGTTCGGTCAGGCGCTGCCGCATCACGCTGGAGGACATGTCGTCGCACTGCTTCTGCAGGGGGCGGAACCCAAGGGGGCCCCCGCGCAGCTCCCAAAGGATGCGCAGGCTCCACCGCCGCCCGAACAGGTCGAGTGCGGCCATGAGGGGGCGACCGGTGGTCGAACCACGAACTGGCTTGCCGGGTTTTGGGGTTGGCATGGCGTGGAGTCCAGCCTCCAAGGTTGATGCTTCGGATTCCGAAACGCTACCATCGGCGATCGCTTCGGAAAACGAAACGAGGGGGGCCGTGGTGGCAACCACCCACCCGCGTCGCCCCGCACCGTGCGCTGCGGAATCCCACGATCACCGCCTGGGAGCACTACCTGCGCTGCAGCTGCGTCAGTGGTGGTGACCGCCAGGCTCAACGCCCGCTCGGAGATGGAGACCAGATGACCACGACACAGTTTCCCTCGGCTGCGGGACGAACCGCTGTCGCCGCGGGAGTTGGCCGACGCGGTGCTCGGCACCGGCGAGACCGCGCCGACGGAGCTGACCGACGCGGAACTGGCCGCGCTGGTGGAACTGCGCGATCAGCCACATCCGGCCCTCCCGGGCCGCCTAACAACTTACGGAGGCACGATGAGCCACGACGACGGGATCGACCCCGTGGTGGAGCGCACGTTCGCCGCGCAGCCACCCGCGCGCGGGCGCGGCTTCGCACAGAGTTGGTGGGCAGGCATGGCTGCGGGCCCTGGAGGACGCAGCCCTGGACGGAGCCGCGGTCACGGCGGGTCGCTGGCTCGCACGCGCGGGAGGCGCGGGAGCGGTGACCGTGCGGCCGGGCCGGGTCACCGCCGTCGTACGCGACCGTCGGGGCGCGGCTCACCGGGCCGACGTCCTCGTGTCGGAGCTGTCCGAGGAGGAGTGGGGACGCCTGCTGGACGTGGCCGTGGGGCAGGCCGGGTACCTGACCGCACTGCTCCACGGTGAGCTGCCGCCGCATCTGATCGAGGACGCCGCAGTCGGCGGCATCGAGCTTCTGCCGGGTCTGGGTGATCAGGAGCCCGAGTATGACTGCGGGCACATGGGACCACTGCGGGCACACCGCCGCGCTCTGTCACCAGGTGGCGCGACTGCTCGATGAAGAGATCCGTTTCTGCTCCTGCTGTTGCGCGGGCGCGGGAAGGACGCGTTCCTGGCGGAACTGCATGTGCGCGCCACGGCATCCCGCACGGCACCCTCTGCGCCCGCGGCCCTGGGCGTGGATGCGGCGGAGGCGTGGGCCACCGGCGACATCCTGCCTCCGCTGTCCCGACTGCCCGGAATCCCGCAGACCCCGAGCACGCCGCCGTCCCTCACGTCAGGGACGGCGTCGGCACCCGGGATCGATCCCGTGGCGCTGGAGCACCTGGCGGGGCGCACCGCCGTGCAGGCGTACCGGCTCCTCACAGAGATCCTGCGCTCGGACATGGAACAGTTCGACTCGGACACGGAACGGTTCGACTCGGACGCAGAAGGGCTCGGAACGGCCGCCGTTCCTCCACAGCGGCAACCGGTGGACCGTGCCCGGCGAAGGGATCCAGCTGCCCCTCGGCCGGGACGGCCGCTGGATCCCCGCGGGCGGACCCGAGGGTGATCCGGCGACGGCACTGGCCTCGGCGCGTCCTGGCGCGGATTCGGAGGCCCCGGAGCGCCTCTGACGCTCCACCGTCATGGAATGTCGCGACACCTGCTTCGGGACGATGGATCGCGCCGACGCCTTGGACGTACGAGCCGACTTGTCGACAGTGAGGCAAGACGACCGCGAGGCACGTGCGGCTCCCCGAGCGGCCATAGCGCTCCTGGGGCCGGGCGGCTCGGCCGGTGGACCCGAGGAGGGCCGGGAAGACGGCGCGTGCCGTCTCCGGCCCTCCTCCTGGTCAGCCCCGTGCTCCCAGCAGATGGTCCATCGCGAGCTGGTCGAGGCGCTCGAACGCCATGCCGCGCGCGGCTGCCGCCGCCACGTCGAAGTCCTCGAAGGCGGCGCGGTCGGCGAGCAAGGCCTGCAGACCGTCGGCGGCGGTCGGCTGGGCCAGCCGGTCGAGCCGCGAGACACGCAGCGCCTCCTGGACCTCCGGGTCGGCTCGGAACGCCGCCGCACGCTCCTTGAGGATGAGGTAGTTGCGCATACAGCCGGCCGCCGACGCCCATACCCCGTCGAGGTCCTCGGTCCGCGGCGGCTTGAAGTCGAAGTGGCGCGGTCCGTCGTAGCCGGCGCTCTCCAGCAGGTCGACCAGCCAGAACGCCGCTCGCAGGTCACCGGCGCCGAACCGCAGGTCCTGGTCGTACTTGATGCCGGACTGGCCGTTGAGGTCGATGTGGAACAGCTTGCCGGCCCACAACGCCTGCGCGATGCCGTGCGGGAAGTTGAGCCCCGCCATCTGCTCGTGGCCCACCTCGGGGTTGACGCCGTACAGCTCGGGGCGTTCCAGGCGCTCGATGAAGGCGAGCGCGTGGCCGACGGTGGGCAGCAGGATGTCGCCGCGCGGCTCGTTCGGCTTGGGCTCGATGGCGAAGCGGATGTCGTAACCCTGGGAGATGACGTACTCGCCGAGGAGGTCGAAGGCTTCCTTCATGCGGTCGAGGGCTGCTCGGACGTCCTTGGCGGCGCCGGACTCGGCGCCCTCACGGCCGCCCCAGGCGACGTACGTCTTCGCGCCCAGTTCGACCGCCAGGTCGATGTTGCGGATCGTCTTACGCAGCGCGTAGCGGCGCACGTCGCGGTCGTTGGCGGTGAACGCGCCGTCCTTGAAGACGGGGTGCGTGAACAGGTTCGTGGTCGCCATCGGGACGGTCATGCCGGTCGCGTCGAGGGCCTGACGGAACCGCTTGATGTGCGATTCGCGCTCGGTGTCCGAGGATCCGAAGGGGATCAGGTCGTCGTCGTGGAAGGTCACCCCGTAGGCGCCGAGCCCGGCGAGGCGCTGCACCGTCTCGGCCGGGTCGAGGGCGCGGCGGGTGGCGTCGCCGAACGGGTCCCTTCCCTGCCAGCCGACGGTCCACAGGCCGAAGGTGAACCTGTCCTCGGGGGTGGGCTGGTAGCTCATGCCACGGCTCCTTGCTACGCGTACGACTATTTCGTCATGGCCGTTTACAAATTAGTATGCGGACGCGTCCCTGGGAAGAGACAAGATGTCTTTGTCCCGGTGAGTCGCGGAACGTCGCGAAGTCGCGGGAAGTCGCGGAAAGAGGGAGAGCCCGATGTCAGCAGCCGAGGGTCCGCTCGTCGTCGGTGTGGACACGTCCACCCAGTCCACGAAGGCACTGGTCGTCGACGCGGCCACCGGCGAGGTGGTGGCGAGCGGCCAGGCGCCGCACTCTGTGTCCTCCGGCGCGGGCCGCGAGAGCGATCCGCGTCAGTGGTGGGACGCGCTGTGCGAGGCGCTGCGCCAGTGCGGTGACGCCGCGCACGAGGCGGCGGCGGTGTCGATCGGGGGCCAGCAGCACGGCCTGGTCACATTGGACGGGCGGGGCGAGCCGGTGCGTCCGGCACTGCTGTGGAACGACGTCCGCTCGGCGCCGCAGGCCCGCCGGCTGGTGGAGGAACTGGGCGGGCCGAAGGCCTGGGCGGATCGCACCGGCAGCGTGCCCGGCGCGTCGTTCACGGTCACGAAGTGGGCATGGCTGGCCGAGCACGAGCCGGAGTCGATCCGCGCGACGAAGGCGGTACGGCTGCCCCACGACTACCTCACCGAGCGGCTGACCGGGCAGGGCACCACCGACCGCGGCGACGCGTCCGGCACCGGCTGGTGGGCGTCCGGGACGGAGACGTACGACGCGGAGACCCTCGCGCACGTCGGTCTCGACCCGGCGCTGCTGCCCCGGGTGGTGCGTCCGGGAGAGGTGGCCGGCACCGTGCGCGACAGCCACGACCTGCCGTTCTCCAAGGGGACGCTGGTCGCCCCCGGCACCGGCGACAACGCCGCGGCGGCACTGGGCCTCGGCCTGCGGCCCGGCACTCCGGTGCTCAGTCTCGGCACGTCCGGCACGGTGTACGCCGTCTCCAGACGGCGCCCGACCGATCCGACCGGCACGGTGGCGGGGTTCGCCGACGCGCACGGGGACTGGCTGCCTCTGGCCTGCACCCTGAACTGCACGCTCGCCGTGGACCGGATCGCGGCGCTGCTGAGCCTTGACCGGGAGGCGGTGGAGCCCGGCGGCTCGGCGACGCTGCTGCCGTATCTGGACGGCGAGCGGACCCCGAACCTGCCGAACGCCTCCGGCCTGCTGCACGGCCTGCGCCACGACACGACCGCCGGGCATCTGCTGCAGGCCGCCTACGACGGCGCCGTGCACGCGCTGCTCGGCGCGCTCGACCTGGTCCTGGACGAGGACGCGGACCGCACCAGCCCGCTGCTGCTGATCGGCGGTGGCGCGCGCGGGACGGCCTGGCAGCAGACCGTGCGGCGGCTGTCGGGCCGGCCGGTCCAGGTCCCGCAGGCCAGGGAACTGGTCGCCCTCGGCGCCGCGGCACAGGCCGCCGGCCTGCTGACCGGCGAGGACCCGGCCTCGGTGGCCCGGCGCTGGCACACGGCCGCGGGCCCGGTGCTGGAGGCCGTGGAACGGGACCAGGAGACACTGGAGCGGATCACCGGGGTACTCTCCGACGCGGCCCCGCTGCTGGAGCGGGCGACGGGCAACACGCCGCGCGCATGACGCCGGGCGGCCGACACCGAGGATCGACTTCAGTCATGACCGCACCTCCGCACGAGGCCCGACCACCAGGCGCCGGGCGCGCCCTGCCGGACACCCAGCGGGGCATGCGCCGACGCAATCTGGCCCGTGTGCTGCACGCCGTCAGCGCGGAGGGTTCGCTGTCGCGGGCCGCGGTCGCCGCGCGCATCGGGCTGACGCGGGCGGCGGTGTCGACGCTGGTGGACGAGCTGATCCGGTGGGGCCTGCTGGAGGAGCTGGGCCCGGAGCGTCCGGGCCGGGTGGGCCGGCCCGGTTCGGCGCTCGCGGTGAGCGGCCGCGGCCCGGCCGGGATCGGGGCGGAGATCGGCGTCGACCACCTCGCGGTGTGCGCGGTCGACCTGCGCGGAGCGGTCCGCGCGCGGGCCGTGCGCCACACGGCGAACCGGGGCCGGGCGCCCGGACCGGTGGTCGGGGAGCTGACCGAGCTGGTGCGGCATGTCGTGGCGGAGGCGGAGCGGGAGGCGCTGCGGCCCGCGGGCCTCGCGGTCGCCGTACCCGGACTCGTGGCCCGCGACGGCCGCACCGTCGTACGCGCCCCGAACCTCGACTGGCACGACACCGATCTCGCCCCTCTGCTGCCCGCCGACTGGCCGCTGACCGTGGACAACGAGGCCAACTTCGGGGCGCTCGCGGAGTTGTGGCTCGGTGCCGGCACCCCGCGGGACTTTCTGCATGTGTCGGCCGAGATCGGCATCGGCGCGGCGGTCGTCGTGGACGGCGGACTGCTGCGCGGCACCCGCGGCTTCGCGGGCGAGCTGGGCCATGTGCCCGTACGGCCGGACGGTCCGCCCTGTCCGTGCGGCGGCCGGGGCTGCCTGGAGCAGTACGCGGGTGAGGAGGCGGTGCTGCGCGCGGCCGGGCTGGCGCCCCGCGAGGATCCGGTGGGCCTGCTCGCCGGGCGCGCCGAACAGGGTGACGCGAGCGTACGGGCAGCCCTGCGGGACGCCGGCACCGCGCTCGGCATCGCCCTGACCGGGGCGGCGAATCTCCTCGACCCCGAGACGGTGGTCCTCGGCGGTGCCCTGGCCGGCCTCTCCCCCTGGCTGCTGCCGTCCCTGGAGACGGAGCTGAGGGATCGTACGGCGGGCCCGCCCTGCCCCGTGACGGTGTCCGGGCTGGGCTCGGAGGGCCCCCTGCTGGGCGCGGCGCACTCGGTGATCCGGGGCGTACTGGACGACCCGGCGGCGGTGGTCCACGGCTGACGGCCCGGCCGGTCACGTTGACCGCGCTGCACGCGGCGGCGCGGCACGGCAGCGTGATGCATCCGCGGGAGGGTCTGACGCTGTGCCGGGCTGGGGACAAACGGCCCGGTGACCGCGGGTGTTCACCCGATCGGGTGGCCGCGTTTTCCACAAACGGGGGCTTCTCCACGGAACCGGTGCGTGCCCTTCTGCCCAACCCACCCGCGCCGTACCGTGATTCACGCGAGGGGGCACGGCCGACGATCCGTCAAAGCCGATTGACCTTGCACGGTTGACGGTATTTCACACACATCGGGTGGCAGTGCACTGACATGCATCGGGGGACGGACATGCACGAGCAGACCAACGGTGCGCTGCGGCGCGACGCCGTCGGATTGCGCGAGGTGCTGTTCCAGAGCGTCACGGCCATGGCGCCGGCCGCCGCGGTGGCCGCGTCGATCCCGGCCGGTGCCGCCTTCGCGGGCGGCAGTCTGCCGCTGGCGGTGCTGATCGCGCTGGTCGCCTGTCTGTTCACCGCGTCCTGTGTGGCCGAGCTGGCGCGCGAGCTGCCCGCGGCGGGATCGGTGGCCACGTACGCGGCGCGCGGTCTGCATCCCGCCGTCGGCTTTCTCGTCGGCTGGGGTTACGTCTTCGTGGAGATGCTGGTCCCGCCACTGCTGCTCCTGCAGCTGGGTTTCACGGCGGCGGGCACGCTGCACGAGGAGTGGTCCTCGTATCCGGCGGATCTGTGGTGGCCGTGGTCCCTGGCGGGCGCTGCTGTGATAGCCGTCGCCGGATATCTGGGCGTGCGCGCCTCGGCCCGCTTCGGCACCGTCCTCGGGGTCTTCGAGATCGTCGTCTTCCTGGTGTTCGCGGTGCTGCTCATCGGCGAGGCGGGCGACGCCAACACCCTGTCGGTGTTCGACACTTCCCACACCGCGCACGGGTACGCCGGGATCGGCGGTGTGTTCGCCGGATCCGTGTACACGGTGCTGGCCTTCGCGGGGTTCGAGGCGGCGGCATCGCTCGCCGAGGAGACCCGCGACCCCCGGCGGACGATGCGCCGCGCCGTCCTCGGGGCGGCCCTGGGCATCGGCCTGTTCTATGTGATCACGACCTATGCGATGACGGTCTACTTCGGACCGGACCGGTTCGCGAGGTTCGGCGCCTCGGGCGAGGCCTCCTGGGACGGCGTCGCCCGCGCCTCCTTCGGGTTCTTCTGGGTGCTGGTCTTCCTGGCGGTGATCAACTCCACGATCGCCAACGCCAACGCGTGCGCCACCGTCTCGACCCGAACGGCCTTCGCGCTGGCCCGCATCCGCGTCCTGCCCCGCCTGCTCGCCACCCTCCATCCGCGGCACCGCTCCCCCGTGGCCGGCCTCGCGCTCCAGACCGTCGTAGCGGTCGGGGCGGCCCTCGGCCTCGGTTTCGGCTACGACCCCGTGACCGCGTATCTGCTGCTCGCCACCGTGATCGTCACCGTCGTCGTCGGTGTCTACATCGTGGTGAACCTCGCCTGCGCCGGTTACTTCCTGCGGGCGGGCCGGGCCGGCCTCAAGCCGGTACGGCATCTGCTGTTCCCGCTGCTCGGCACGGCGGCCTTCATACCGGCCCTGCTGACGGCCGCCGGGCTTCCGGTGTTCGACTTCGTCACCGAACTGGCGGCTCCGGTGTCCTACGCCGGCCCGGTCGTCGGCGTCTGGATGGCGGCGGGCGTGGTGGTGCTCCTCGCGCTGATACGTCGTCACCCCGAGCGCATAGCGGAGACGGCGCGGGTGCACCTCGACGCGTACGAACCGACCGGCCACCGCCACGAAGGGACGGTGCCACGCTGACCCGCCCCCGCCCGCCCCGCCCCGTGTCCGGATTGCCGACCGCCCCACCGACACCACACCGCTGAGCCACCCGGTCGCAAGCCCGTCGACCGGGAGCGGCCACGGCCGCGCAAACCCCGTCCCACGACCGCCCGTCAGAAGGGACCACCTCGACGATGACCGACCCCCGTATCCTCACCGTGCGCCCGGAACCGGGCGACTACGCCTGGACGTTCGGTGGCGCGCCGCCCGTGGCGCGGATCGCGCCCGGCACGGTTCTCGACCTGTACACGGAGGACTGCTTCGCCGGGCGGGTGCGCTCCGAGAAGGACCTCGTCTCCGAGGTCTGCGAGTTCCCCTTCCTCAATCCGCAGACCGGCCCCTTCCACATCGAGGGCGCCGAGCCCGGCGACACCGTGGCCGTGCACTTCGTGTCGATCGAACCGGCCCGTGACTGGGCGGCGTCCACGACGGTCCCGCTCTTCGGCGCGCTCACCTCCACGCACACCACGGCCTCGCTGCAGCCCCCGCTGCCGGAGCGGGTCTGGATCTGGCAGCTGGACCGCGCGCGCCGCACCGCCCTGTTCCAGGCGCAGGACAGCGACATCGAGGTGGCCCTGCCCCTGGACCCCATGCACGGCACGGTGGGCGTGGCCCCCGCCGGTCTGGAGGTGCGCTCGGCCCTGGTGCCGGACGCGCACGGCGGGAACATGGACACGCCCGAGATGCGGGCCGGCGTCACCTGCTATCTGGGCGTCAATGTCGAGGGCGCACTGCTCAGCCTCGGCGACGGACATGCCCGGCAGGGCGAGGGCGAGACCTGCGGCGTGGCCGTGGAGTGCGCCATGAACACGGTGGTGGTCGTGGAGCTGATCAAGCAGGTCGCCACGCCATGGCCGCGGCTGGAGTCGGACACCCACATCATCTCGACCGGTTCGGCCCGCCCGCTGGAGGACGCGTTCCGGATATCGCAGCTCGACCTGGTGCAGTGGCTGGTACGGGACTACGGATTCAGTGCGCCGGACGCGTACCAATTCGCAACCCAGGCCGTCGAGTCACCGTTGGCCAACGTGTGCGACACGAACTACACGTGCGTGGCCAAGCTCCGCAAGGAATGGCTGCCGGCAAGCGAGACGTATCGCGGTGTGCACGCGCGGCTGCGGGAGACCTCACGAGCGCTGCGCGGCTGAAACCGGCCACGCCTCCGTGAGACACCTTCCCCCGTACGGCCCCTCATCCGGCCCTCAGACATCCGGCCCTCCGACTCCCCCTCTGGCTCCCGACACCCCTTACGACCCCTGAGGCACCACGGCTCCTGACACCCCCACACCCTGAGAGGCACCCGCGATGGACATGGACCCAGCCGGCCCGGCACGGCCGACGGAGTCGGCACGAGCGGCGCGCAAGGCACAGCCGCGGCTGAGCAGGAGACGGCTGTTGACGGGGGCGGTGCTCGCCGCCGTTCCCTACGCGCTGCTTCCCGACCCGCGCGCCGACGCGCGAGACGGCGCACGAGACGACGCGCCGCCCACGGCCGTCGACTACCCGCCCGCCGAGTGGCGGCCCGCGAGCACCTCCAACTACACCGCGGCCGAACGTCCCGGCAGCTACGCCATCGACCGCGTGATCATCCACGTCACGCAGGAGACGTACGCCAACACACTGGCGATTTTCGCCAACCCGGAGAAGAAGGTGTCCGCGCACTATCTGGTCCGGTCGGCGGACGGGCACATCGCCCAGGCCGTGCACGAGGCCGACATCGCCTGGCACGCGGGCAACCGGGACTACAACTACCGCAGCATCGGCATCGAGCACGAAGGGTGGGTGGACCAGCCGGCCTATTTCACCAATGCGCTGTACGAGCAGTCGGCGAAGCTCACGGCGGCGGTCTGCGACAAGTACGGCATCCCGAAGGACAGGGAGCACATCCTCGGCCACTACCAGGTGCCCGGCACCGACCACACCGATCCTGGCCCGAACTGGGACTGGGTCCGCTACCTGAGACTGGTCAACTTCGCCTAGCCGGAAGAGGATGACCGCAGCACCGACATCAGCGTCGCACCGTCCGGGGAGGCCGGGTTGACCGATCCGTGGGTGGCTCTGGAGCCAGGGGCCGACCCGGCCGAACGGGTCCGTGTGCTGCGCCGGGCGCACGAGACGTTCACCACGGTGGGGACGGTGCCGCGCCCGGTGCGGCCGGTGGTGGCGGAGTCGTGGCGGCGCAGCGCGCGGGCCGGTGTCGGGCCGGACGACGCCGCCGGCGTCGAGCTGACCGACGGCGACCTCGGCGCCTACCGGGCGGAGCATCCGCTGGCCCGGGTGATGCCGCTGTTCCGGGAGCTGATGGGCACGTTCGCCGCCGACGGCGAGCATCTGCTGGCGGTGTGCGACGTACACGGCAGGCTGCTGTGGGTCGAGGGACACCGGGCGACCCGGCGTCTGGCGGACGGGATGAACTTCGTGCCGGGGGCGCGCTGGTCGGAGAGCGCGGTCGGCACCAACGCGCCGGGGACCGCGGTCGCCGTGGACCGCGCGGTGCAGGTGTTCGCCACGGAACACTTCAGCCGGCGGGTCCAGCCGTGGACCTGCGCGGCGGCACCGGTGCACGATCCACGCAGCGGCCGGCTCCTGGGCGCCGTGGACATCACCGGCGGTGACGGGCTGGCGCATCCGCACAGCCTCGGTTTCGTGCAGGCGGTGGCGCGGGCCGCCGAGGCGCAGCTCGCGCTGCTCGCGCCGCCCGCGACCGCTCCGGACGCGCCGCTGCTCGGCGCGCTGGGCCGGGACGAGGCCGAGTTCGTCCTGGCCGGCCGCCGGGTCCGGCTCAGCCGGCGGCACAGCGAGATCCTCGTGCTGCTCGCCCGGCATCCCGAGGGGCTGACCGGGGACGAGCTGCTGTGCGCGCTGTACGCGGACGAGTCGGTGACCCCGGTGACCCTGCGCGCCGAACTGGCGCGGCTACGCCGGGTGTTGGGGCCGGGGGTGCTCGCCTCGCGGCCGTACCGGCTCACCGCGGCGGTCGAGTCGGACGTCATCGTGGTGGAGCGGCGGCTGCGAGCGGGGGCGGTCACGGCGGCGGCGCAGGCGTACACCGGTCCACTGCTTCCCGGTTCGCAGGCGCCGGCGATCATGCGGCTGCGGGAGCGGCTCGCCGACGGTCTGCGCATGGCGCTGATCGCGCACCGCGACCCGGACCTGCTGGCGGACTGGGCGCATGCGCCCTGGGGCGAGGACGACATCGCCGTGTGGCGGGCGCTCGCCGCGGTACGGCCCACGGCGCCGGTGCGGGCCCGGCTCACCGCGCTGGAGGCCGAGCTGACGGCGCCGGCCGGCCGGGCCCGGCGGACCCGCGGCGCAACGTACACGCAACGTCCGACCGCCTAGCCTCGCGCCCGACAGCTGCCCAACGGCGGGCAGCGCTGCACCGGGAGGCAGTCCAGCATGACTCGTTACGCGGCGCCTGGCACCGAGGGCGCGATCGTCTCCTACCAGGCGCGCTACGACCACTTCATCGGCGGCGCATACGTACCGCCGCTGCGCGGGCAGTACTTCGAGAATCCGTCGCCGGTCAACGGTCAGCCCTTCACCGAGATCGCGCGGGGCACCGCGGAGGACGTCGAGCGGGCGCTGGACGCGGCGCACGAGGCCGCGCCCGCGTGGGGTCGTACGTCGGCGGCGGAGCGCGGCGACATCCTGCTGAAGATCGCCGACCGGATGGCAGCCCACCTGGAGCCCCTGGCGGTGGCCGAGAGCTGGGAGAACGGCAAGCCGGTCCGGGAGACGCTGGCGGCCGACATCCCGCTGGCGATCGACCACTTCCGCTACTTCGCGGGGGCGATCCGGGCGCAGGAGGGGTCGCTGTCGGAGATCGACGACGACACGGTCGCGTACCACTTCCACGAGCCGCTCGGGGTCGTCGCGCAGATCATCCCGTGGAACTTCCCGATCCTGATGGCGGCGTGGAAGCTCGCGCCGGCGCTCGCCGCGGGCAACGCGGTCGTCCTCAAGCCCGCCGAACAGACGCCGGCCTCCATCCACTACTGGGCCGGTCTGATCGCGGACCTGCTGCCGCCGGGCGTGCTGAACATCGTCAACGGCTTCGGTGTGGAGGCGGGCAAGCCGCTGGCGTCGAGCCCGCGGGTCGCGAAGGTGGCGTTCACCGGCGAGACCACGACGGGGCGGCTGATCATGCAGTACGCCTCGGAGAACATCAAGCCCGTCACCCTGGAACTCGGCGGCAAGTCGCCGAACATCTTCTTCGACGACGTGTGGGCGCACGACGACGCGTTCCGGGACAAGGCGCTCGAGGGCTTCACCATGTTCGCGCTCAACCAGGGCGAGGTGTGCACCTGCCCCTCCCGGGCGCTGATCCAGCGCGGCCACTACGCGGACTTCCTGCAGGCGGCGGTCGAACGCACCCGGCGGATCAAGCCGGGGCACCCGCTCGACACCGACACGATGATCGGCGCCCAGGCCTCCAACGACCAGCTGGAGAAGATCCTCTCCTATCTGGACATCGGCAGGCAGGAGGGCGCGAAGGTTCTCACGGGCGGTGAACGCGTCGAGTACGACGGCGAGTTGAAGGGCGGGTACTACGTCCAGCCGACGATCTTCGAGGGCGACAACCGTATGCGGATCTTCCAGGAGGAGATCTTCGGCCCGGTGGTCTCCGTGGCCTCGTTCGACGACTTCGACGACGCCGTCAAAATCGCCAACGACACGCTCTACGGGCTCGGCGCGGGCGTCTGGACCCGGGACGCCACCACGGCCTACCGCGCGGGCCGCGCGATCCAGGCGGGCCGCGTGTGGACGAACTGCTACCACGCCTACCCGGCCCACGCGGCGTTCGGCGGCTACAAGCAGTCCGGGATCGGCCGTGAGACGCACAAGATGATGCTGGACCACTATCAGCAGACCAAGAATCTGCTGGTGTCGTACTCGCCGAAGAAGCTCGGCTTCTTCTAGAGGCCCAAGAAAAGGCGCCTGACCTGGGGCTTTTCTCGTCAGGCGCCTTTCGCTCGCCTCACTCAGAGCGAGGCCCGGTTTACGCCGTAACTCCCCGTTCCTCCCACCCGTGTCCCGCTCCTGACCAGCACTTCCGGACCAGTCACGGACCAAACCCCCAGTTACCCAGCAGGTGCCGCGTCCCGGGTGACGCGGTCCCACTCCTGCAGGGACTGCTCGATGAGGCGGTCGGCCTGCTCCCGGACTCCATCCAGGAACTTGGCGTAGTGGCGGAAGAGGACCTCGACGCTCTGGCCCGCGCGGCGAGCGCATTCGGCCGGGTCCACACCGGAGTACAGCCAGAACGAGATCCCGGCGTGCCGGAGATCGTAGGGGCGCTTGGCCGATCCGGGGGCGAGTTCGATGCGGGGCAGCACGTACTTCCGTGCCCGCGACCACGTTGTACCGTACGCAGCTGCGTCCACGTAGTTGCCGGCCTGGTTCCGGAACAGGCGGCCGTCAGGTGCCACGCCGAACCGTTCGATGTGTGCACGGAGGATCCGCACGAACTGGGGTGGGATGGGCACTGGCCGGGTGGCAGTAGCCGCACGGCGCTTGAGCGAGTGCACCTCGTGCACAGCGCCGTCGTCCGTCCATCCCTTGCCCGCGGTGACCACACCGCCCGACAGATTGAGCATCCCCCACCCGGTCTCCGGCAGGTGGCACTGTTCGAAGCGGAGGTGAATGACCTCTGCCGGCCGCATCGCCGCGTAGTACATGCAGCCGAAGAACGCCTCAAGGTGAGGGCCTCGCCCAGGCTGCTGAGCAACCGCCGCGAGCAGCCGGGCCACCTGGGCCGGGTTGGGAGCGGATGCCGGGTCCACCTCCTCGTTGACCGGCGGAGCGTTCCACCTGAGTCCGTTGAGCGGGTTCTCCGTGAAGAATCCTCTCTCCACTGCGGTGTTGAGCACCTCGTTGAACGCGGCCCTCTTGCACCGTGCCGTCTTGGCCGCAGCTGCCTTGCCATCCAGCTTGCGACACAGTGCGTCCAGTGCCCGTCGCAGCACATCGGCTTCCGCAAGAGCGCTGACCGGCAGGGAGTTCCGCTTCATCCGGTCGAGAGCCTTCCGCCACTCCTCCGTCGGCTCTTGGGACCAGGCGTTCTTGTTGAATGCCCACGAGTACAAGGCCCGCCTCAGCACCCGCGACTCGGGACAGGCTGTGCCAGGGTGCACCAGGGCGGGCGTGATGGTGGTGAATGCGTCGGCCAAGGTGCGGCGGGTGTTTCCCGGTGTGCGATCCCATCGCTGGTCAAGGTATTCACGCGCCGCAGTCATCAGCTTCGAGCGCCTGCTGTCGGCGAGGCCAAGGGCCATGAATGACTCGTATGTCCCCGAAGCGGAGGTTGTAGCTCATCGCCAAGTACCGGAATCCCTCTCGCACATATCCCACCAGGCATCAAGATCAGCGCGACGACAGCGCAGCTCGCCATTGGGCAACTTGACCATGCGGGGTGCTTCCCCGCGCGCAAGCATTCGATGGAACGCGGACGGACCAATACGGATCTCCGGCGAGCCGGCCGTCCCGGGCGGTGTTCTTGGAGACTCAGGGAGTCCCGCAACCGACGTGTGGCCTCATCAGGCGCCTGTACACGAGCACCGGCGCCCTTTGATCGCGAAGTGGAACAGGGCGCCGTAGTCACCGGCGATGAGACACCTTCACGTGCTTCGGCCTTGGCCGCCCATCGTGATGTGGGCCGCAGTCGTACAGCGCCTCCGCGTGGTCACCGGAGCCGTAGGCCTCCGGGGGCACGACCGTGCAGTGGCCGACGGTCCAGCGCATGATCACGGCAGTGGGCGTGCCCGCGTGGCCCAGGCTCCTGGTCGCCTGGGCGCGCTTCAGGATGACGTAGCGCAGCCGGCCGGTGTCGATCAGCTCACGGAAGCGACCGGGCGTCGGATGCGGGGCCCGGCCGGTGAAGCCGCCCATGGGCAGCACGTGCGCGTTGGCGGAGATGATGTAGGGCGCGGCCTCCCACCAGCCGGGTACGGCGGCCAGGTACTCGGCGCCGCCTTGGTGCGCGGTCAGGTAGGCCAGCAGGCGTTCCCGGGTCGGGCCGAGTTTCGCGAGCGGGTTGCCCACCCGGTGGTTGGTGGGGCCCACACGGGCCAGCGAGCCGGGCTGGTTGTAGCGCAGGGACAGCGCCGACGCCGACCAGGCGGCCGGGATGAACAGGACCGCGGCGAGGCCGGCGGCCAGGCCGGCCGTGACGAGGCGCGGCCGTCGGCGGATGCAGGACAGCACCAGGGCGACCAGGCCGAGGGCGGCGGCGGTGGGGACGAACCAGGGGAAGAAGTGCGGGTACCACAGCGTCAGGGTCACGCACCAGGCGAGGTTCACGGCGATCACGCCGGGCAGCACCCAGGCTCGTCGGCCGCCTCTGCTCCACGCCCGCCAGGCCCGCACGGCGCCGGCGCCGCCCATCGCGGCCAGCGCCACGGCGACGACACCCATGTAGTAGGTGTGTCCGGTCACGCTGCCGAAGCTGAACACCAGGAAGAACGTGGCCAGCCATGATGCCCACAGCACATAGCCGGCCAGCACCCGGTCCGTGCGCGCCGCACGCCGCCGCCACAGCGCCCATGCGCCGCCCGCGACCCCGAGCACGGCGAGCGGGTACAGCCATCCGGTCTGTGTGGCTATCCCAGGGCTGAACATCTTCCAGACGCTGTCGCCCATGCCGGGCCCGGTGCCGGCCGTCCGCAGGCTCTCGTTGGGGGCGACGCTGCCGGCGGCGGCCGCGTCGAGGCCGTGGAAGCGGGTCAGGAAGTTGTAGCCGACGACCAGACCGTACGCCGAGTTGTCCGTGGTGCCGTCGAGGTAGGGGCGGTCAGACGCCGGGGTCAGCGTGGCCACCACCATCCACGACACCGACACGGCGAACGCCACCGCGCCGGCCAGCGCGACGTGCGCGAGCCGACGGCGCAGGGCCGTGGGCGCGGCGACGAGGTAGGTGACGGCGAGCGCGGGCAGCACCGCCCAGGCCTCCAGCATCTTGCACTGGAAGGCCAGGCCCACCCACACTCCCGCGAGCAGCAGCCAGTGTCCCCGGCCTCGCTCGGTCGCCCGCTGGGTGGCCACGGCGGCCAGAAGCAGCAACAAGGTGAACGGCGAGTCCTCCGTGACGGACCGCCCAAGGCCGACGAACACGGGAGTGAGGGTCAAAAAGCCCGCTGCCAGCAGACCGGCCGGCACGCCCGCCCAGCGGCGTACCAGACCATGGAGCAGGACCACGCAGGCCATGCCCTCGACAGCCTGCGGCAGCACCAGCGCCCATGGGTGGAAGCCGAAGACCAGCGCGGACAGGGCCTGCGGCCACAGGTAGCCGGGCAGCTTGTCGATGGTGATCGTGTTGCCCGGGTCGAAGGATCCGAAGAGGAAGGCGACCGGATTGTCGGTCATGCTGCGCACGCCGGCCGCGTAAAACCCGTGGAACGAGCTGTCGTCCAGGCCCCACAGAGTGAGCACGGCGGCGACCGCCACGATGCCCAGCAGCACCGGGAGTTCGTACGTCGGCCGCGGCGTACCCGTGCGGGGTGCGGGCGGCGCCGACCCGCCGCCGCGAGGACGGGGCAGCACGCCGGATATGGCGCACGCCGGCGCGGGCTCGGTGCCGCGCTCTCGGGTCGGCTCCCTGTGGGGGGTGAGCATGAACGGCCTTTCAGGACTCCCGAAAACTCAATCCGGACGCAGTGGGCAATCCGGATCTCGGGGAGTATCCGTCGGTCGACATGCACGGAATCTGAACGGAGGCTTAACCGCGCATAGGTCTCACCGCTCTCTCACTCGAATGGGAAGTAGTGGGAAATACAGGTAAGAGGCGGATCCGAGTGTCGGCGTCCGGGTCGCTCCGTGTCAGCCGTCCATCGGATTGCGGTGCACGACGGTGGTCGGCGCGCAGCCAGGCCCGGGTGACGGCTTGCCCATTACAGGATTCGGGGCGTCGGCCGCCTGTTGTCCGTCATGAGTCCGCTCCGGACAGCGTTCGTACCCACCACGACAGCGCCGCACTCACGGTGTGCGGCTGCCGAATATTTCGTCCGACCAGGTCAGGTGGCGTGCCGGTACTCGTGGATCACTCCGGCGAGCCGGTCCCGGCAGCGTATGTCCAGACAAGAGACGCGCCCCGGATCAGTCGGCGCTCGTTCCGGATGTGCGTGCGGTCGAGAAGTTTGTGGCGGCAGGTCTGGACCCAGCGCTCCATGATTGAGTTCTGCGCGGCATCCGGATGCCGGTGAGCACGGTCTGGGCGCCGGCGGCTGCCAGGATCCGGTCGAAGAGCGCAGTGAACTTCGAATCCCGGTCCCGGATGAGGTAAGTGACGGTGACGAAGGTGCCTTCGAGGTCCACACTGCGCACCGGACGGCATCGAGGTGTACGACATGGGATGGGTCAGGTGCGGCTCAAGATGTCGGGCTGTCCGGCACAGGAGCGTGAACGACCTTGTCAGGTAGTGATGCCGACCAAGGCACTGCGGCTATCAGCCACCTGTCGCTCTGTGCGCATCGGGCATTCCCGGCGGATGCACTTCCGAGAGCTGCAACTCGCACGCCGTTTCCTTGAGGCTGCAGGTGAACGCCTCGGACGGTCATGCACGGCGGCACGTGAACCGACATCTCCAGGGGCTTTCCTGTACTGGGGGCACGCAGCGTGCGCCAGGTCATGCCGGTGAGGTTGCGTGCGTCTGTGTTCGACAGGAGGGCCGGTTTCTGGGCAGCGGCAGGGTTGACCGGCAGCGTGTGCACGGTGGGTCCTCCGCCCGGAGATGAAGGTTTCCCTGCCGTTGCCGTGGTCTTGCCGCACCCGCCGATGGAAAGCAGAAGCAGCGCTGTGACGATGCACGAGCCTGCTGATTGGATCCTCACTGTTCCGCCCTTCTGCGTCGGCGTTATCAGAGCACGGGTTTGACGTGATCGCGTTTCTCCCGGTTCCGCGTCCCAGGGCTGATACTCCACCCGCCCCGGGGCGCGGAGGCATGCTCAGTGTGTGGGCTCCGGGTAGCCGCCCATCGTGATGTCCACGAAGCCCATGTCGGAGAAGTCCAGCTCCAGGCCGTTGGTGGAGCCGGCGCTGATCACGCCCTGGGGATGCACCGACTCGCACGCTGTCCGTCACAGGTTCGGAATACCACACCGTGAGATTCTTCCCAGCTCGTGCGGCGAATTCGGCCGAGCCAGCCGTTGGCTCGGCCATGCCTCTTGCCGCGTCTGTTCCCGGAATGGTCAACACGTGCGCCGTGTGTGTCTTCTCATCCTGATAAGAGCCTCCGAACGACTGCGGATGGCTGCGTACGAAGGAATGGATCCCCGATATCGTGGAGTCGCTGACCACGAGGCCATTCAGTCAGGGCTTCGGCAAAGTGTCGTGATGTCCACTTCGCGATCATGTGAGGCCGAGTAGGGCGAGTGGTCGGTGGGCGTCACGGGCGTTGTGCCGCAGCGCGGAGGCCAGGTTCGTCTCGCCGGCCAGGCGGAGGGCGCCGATGGCGAGATTGCGCCAGGTGGCCATGGCGCGAGGCGCCGTACCAGTTCGCAGCTGGGAAGCATCCTCTGCGAACGTCACATCCCTGACATGGTGCAGGGCCTCGACCTTCCAATGGTCGCGGATCAAGCTCGCGAGCTCGGCGGGTGTGGCTCGCTCGGCGTTCAGGCTCGTGACCGCGTAGACGGTCTTGATGCTGATCCTGCCGGTCTTGTGGTCCACGCGGCGGCGCTTGAGCCGGACGGCCTGGCGGGCCCCGGGGAAGCGCAGGTTGTTCACCGTGCACACCTTGATCCGACGGATCTCGCTCCGGCCGTGCCCGGCGTCGCTGCTGCGTGACTGCAGCGGAATCTGCTTCCACGGAAGGGACTTGAGCTGCTTGCGGAGCTTCTTCTGGTTCCCTTTGACGATCACGATGTAGTGCGCGTCCCGGCCGAGCAGGTAGTCGGCGTGCTCGCTCTGGGTGTGCATCGCGTCGCTGGTCACGACCACGCCCGCCAGATCAGCGATGCTCTGAAGCAGCGGCTGGAAGCAGGTGATCTCGTTGGTCTTCTCGCCCACGTCGAGCTGGGCCAGGACCAGGCCGCGGACGTGATCGCAGGCGGCAAGCAGGTGAATCTTCCGGCCCTTGGCCCTGGCCACTCCTCGCAGGCTCTTGCCGTCTACCGCCACTGCGCGCAGCCGACCGTCGGTGCTGGCGCGCCTGTCGGCCAGCCAGAGGCCCACCGCCTGGTCCAACGCGTCGCCGTCGATGCAGCCCAGCAGCCGCCGTACTGTCGTTTCCGCGGGCAGGCACCGCTTCGGGCACAGCGGATCGGGCCGCATGCCAAGGCGTTCCAGGACAGTGGACGGGGCGTCAGCTATCCACTCGCCGACTGCCAGCAGGGAGGTTGCTCCGGCCAGAACCGCGCACGCGGTCAGCGCGAGTACGACAACCAGAGCGTGTCGCACGCCGCGGGGATCTCGTGGGTCGGGTACCTCGCCCAACCGCTCCAGCAGGCCCGGGATGTCCTCGGGCACGGCCGCCGGATGACGGCGGAGTTGGTCAAAGGCAGACGGGATCGGCGATGATGCGTCGACAGGCACGGTCTTCCACTCGGATCACAGGGCGTCGAGAACTCCATGATCTTGGAAGCCCGTGCCTGTCACGCTCCCGGAACCAGTCGAACTGACCGACCATCACGATCCTGACGTCAAGCGACTACGCCAAAGCCCTGGTGCTGTGACAGGTCTTCTCCTGTGGCGCAATTCTTTCCGCGAGTGGGCTTACGCGGCTCGCGTCCCGGAACAGCGACACGCTGGTCTCTGCTGCCAAGGCGGACAGACGAGACGGCCATGCCGAGTGGGACCGTGCTCGTCACCGGGATATCCGAACTGGTCACCAACGATCCGACGTACGGCACGGGGCTGACGGCCACCATTGCGAGGGCGGCGCTGGTGACGGAGGGGGCACGTCGTCTGTCGGACCGGCAAACGAGGCTCCGGACGCGGGCCGGTGCGTGGACGTGGAAGGACGAGCGGTCCTCTCAGGCTTCGTGGACAGCGACTCGCACCTGGTCCTCGACGGCGACCGCGTCGAGGAGTTCACGGCGCGGATGAGCGGGGGCTCGTATGCGGCGTCGGGCATTCTCACCACGATGGCCGTGGTCCGACTCGCCTGGCTCGATGCCCTCTCGAGCCCTGGCTGACCAGCGGGGTCCCGTCCCTACGACAGCACACTCCGGAGCCGTGGAACCCGGCGCGGCAGCCGGGCCATCAGTCTGCCCACAAGCAGAAGTCTCCGCTCCGAACGAGTAGAAAGGGTCCGTCAGCTTGCTGACGGACCCTTATGCAAGATCGAGGCTAAGGAGGCAAGGGCTCCGCCCGCCGCTCGTGGCTGCCGGGTGCGGTCAGAGGCCCCTCGCCGGGCTCCCAGGCATAAGGCCGGTTGGCCTGCCCTGCGACCTTCTCGAAGGTCGCGAGTGCTTCGGCGCTCATCTCGCTCTTCCAGCGCAGGTCGAGCCTGATACCGCCCGGGTGGTCCGCGTACCATGCGCGGCTGCGGGGGCTGACCGACCAGGCCGGAGCGACCCTGCGGTGCTGCGCCGCGTTCAGGGGCCGCCGGAGCAGGGACTGTGTCCCGTCGTTGCCGCTGAGGGGGTGATGTTCGCTGCTCCAGGGGTCGAGCATGCCGGCCCGGAAGCCGATGCCGAGGACGCTGCACAGTCGGCGCACGACCGTGTCCGGGTCTGTGGCAAGCTCCTCGTAGCGCACTCGGCACACCCGCCCTCCCTCCCACCGCGAGGCGAGCTCCTCGGTGGCACGCATCTGCATCTTCCAGTCGGCGACGTGACGGCGCAGGGTTACCTCGGGGTACTTGCGGGCACGGGAGTTGACCACTGCACGGCCGTCTCTGCTCAGCACGATCAGATGGACCGGGACCACGCCGCGCAGTGCGCCGGACTGCTGCTCGATCCACGGAACGGGCTTGGCGGAGTCGACCACGACCGGCCGTCCAGTGTGCTGCGACAGCGTCTCGTACAGCTCTCGGCCGTCGGCCACCCGCAGCGCGCCCCATACCGGGCAGTCGGGGCCGCAGAGTCTGCACATGCGGGCCCTCTGCGGTGCCTGCGGATTATCCAGGTAGATACTCTTCTGGGCCTCGCCGGCGTAGAAGACCGCGGGATGGGTACCGAGGATCAGCCCGAGCAGGGTCGATCCGGAGTGCCCCGCGCCGCCGATGAAGACAACGGTGGTGTTCGCACGACTGACCTGGTCCATTGCCGGCGTCCTCAATCCGGTGCCGAGAGGCTGCTGGGCTGGTGGGGGTAGTGGACTGCATCGAGGAAGGAGGCCAGTTCCGCCCAGCCCTCGCCGCCGCCGACGTCAAGCACCAGCAGGTCCTGGGGTCGGCGGGCGAAGTGTGCGCGGACCCGGGCCACCTGCTCGTCGTACGCCCGGGACAGGCCCTCGGGGCCGGTGTCAGTGCTGCTTAGGACCGCGTCCTGCAGCAGGTCCGTGACCTCCCGGTGGACCGCGTGTTCGCGCGGCGGTGCGTCGGGGGGGCAGCCGGGCGTGCCGCGGCGGCGTAATGTGCTCAGCCACGTCTCCTTGGCCCGCACGGTGAGGATGAACCGGGCACCCGGATGGCCTGCGTCGAGCTGGGCGAGGAACACAAGAGGGAGGACGCCCGCCAGCCCGTCGTAGTGCCGCAGCAGCGGAAAGCTCGCGTCACCGCGCCTGACCGCGGCCAGAGTGCCGTGGTCGAACGGATGGTGCGGTAGGTCGAAGCCCAGCTCGTGCAGGGCGTCGACGACGCTGCGGATGCCGGTTCCGGGGAATCCGAGGACGAAGACCTTCGGCCGCGGCCGGGGCCGGGCGAGTGCGGGGTCCGCCGCGATCGCCCGCTGCACCTGCTCCATCGTCAGGTCCGGGCGTACGGGCAGGCCCATCGTGGCGGTCTCCCGCTGCGCTGTCCGAGGAAGGGCGTGTACATACGCCTCGTACTGCCTGGGCGTGGCCCCCAGCGCCAGTGACCGTCTACTGTGGTGGACCGCTGCCCGGGCTACGGTGAAGTCGCTGCTGCCGTCCCAGCGTTGCATGGCCGACTCCAGCCGCAGGCGTGACAGCTCGCCGCGGCTGCGCAGTTCACGCAGAGCATACTTGGCGAAAATGTCGGCGAAGTACTGGAAGTGGTCATGGAGGATGTAGAAGCCCTTGAGCTGCACATCCAGCTGGAGCCCCCGCCGCGCTTCGTTTCTGCAGTACGCCTCGGGCCGTACAACGGCCGCATGGCTGGTGCCGTACGGCATCCGGACGCGGCGCATGCGCCGCACCAGGTCCGTCCGCGTGATGTGGACCCCGCAGTGGATGCGGCCGCGGAACCGGTCTTGCACATAGGTGTCGACGTAGGCGAGCCCGTTGGCGTCGAGAAAGGGCCGCAGGTCCTCCAGGATGAGGCAGTCGGCGTCAACGTACACGACATGCGAGGCGCCGTCGTGATCGATCGCGAGCATGCGTTCCAGTGCCCGCGGGAAGGGTCTGACGTTCTCCACGACGTGCACCCGGCGGGGCCGGATGTGCCTGATGGCCAAGGACAGAGCGAGATCGCTGGTGCGCTCTCCCACCGTGCGGAAGACCAGGTCCACCACGCGCCCGCTGTCCGCCGAGAAGTCGCGGTCCAGGGTACGAACGCCGCCGGAGCCGGTCGCGGTCATTGGGGATCCCCTACCGGGGCCGGTCGGCGGCCCTGGTGGGGGAACGGCTCGTCGGGTATCGGCAGACCGAGGAAGGGAGCCAGCCGCTCATACCCTTCCCCCGCGGCGATATCGAGAACCAGCAGGTCCTCCTCGCGATCCGCGAAGTAGCGCCGCACGCTGTCGACATGTCGCCGGTAGACGCGGCGGAACCGGTCCTCGTCGAATTCGAGGCACGCATAGACGGCCGCGCGCAAGAACCGCTGGAGTTCCGGGTATTCCTGCCCTTTCCCGCGTTTGCTCTCCACGGGCCGGGCCCAATGGAACTGGCACGACCGCAGCCAGCTCTCCTCGTCGCGGACGGTGAGGATGTACTTGCTGCCGGCCCAGGCCTGGTCGAGCTCTTCGTAGTACGGCACGCAGGTGATGTCGGCGATCCCGTCGCAGTGGTCGAGGACCGGGAAACGCGCATCGCCGCGCATCAGCGTGTCCCATGTGCCACGATCGGCGGGATAGTGCCTCACATCCAGCCCGAGGGTACGCAGCGCGCGGGTGAGCGAGCGGGTTCCGGTGCGCGAGAGTCCGAGGCCGAACACCTTTCGGCTGCTGGCTGGCGCCTTTCCGGAAGCGAACTGCGCGTGATCACCAGGCACGGACCACCGACCTCCTCGGTGTTTCGGCTCGACAGGCGCGCCCTCCTGACGCCAGGATGGCCACAGCGCATCGTACACGGCCGATGGCTCTACGTGACCCCGGCCGCCCCGGCTCTCCCGAGCTTCTCCGCGGTTGGCGCAAACGTCGCGGCCGGTCCAGCGCCCGCGTTTTTGCGGCGGCTGGTGCACTTGACTTATGCGCGCCGTAGTCAGCGTCGGTGTTCTTGGCGGCGCCGAGTGCTGCCCAGGTCGCGTTGTCCAGCGGGGGGACTGATGTGCCGGGGAACTGGACGCTCTGGTGGTGGGGGCCGATGCCGCTGTCGGTGAGCAGGCGCAGCTCGGTGACAGTCGCTGCATGGAGCAAGGCCGAGTCCGATGAAGGCCCCGTGCGGGTGGGTGTCCGGGCTGGTGGTCCACTGTCGATACAGAGCTCGCGCAGTGAAATTCCCTCCGTTGTCCGGCGGTTCCGGGCTCGGTGGAGTTGTGGAGGATGGCCTTTGGTGTGGTGGGCGTAGGCGACGAACTGACACAGTCCCGAGAGGCGAGAGGCGCGATGGGCCGGGCCCCGGCCAGCAAGGATTCCAGGTGTGCGGTGGTGATGCTCGCCCGACTCCGCGCCATTTAGGGGCGGAGCCGGACGGCGAGTCGACCGGCGTCGCGGACGAGTTGGCGGGCGTGGCCGACGGTGAGGGCGGAACGGAGCGGGGCCAAGGCTCGCAGCGGTGTGTTGAGTAGGCGGGTATCGAGGTACGGGACCCAGCCTGTTGCACGGGAGTGGTAGCGCGGCGGGCCGAGGCAGATCCGCTTGGTGACCACCCAGCGAGTCTCCGGGCCGGTGTTCGGACGGGTGGCATGGAGATGGTCGCCGGCGAACAGCAGCAGGTCACCGGGGTTGAGTTCCACCTCCACCGGATCGCCGACCGGTTGGCCGGGCAGCAACCGTACCCCGTCATGTCGCATGGGCCGCCGGAACGCGTTCGGCCAGATGATCAAGCCGTTGTCCCGCCGTACGCGGCTGACGGCCATCCAGAGGTTGACCGAGTTGACGGGCGTGTTGAACCAGGAGTCCACATGAGCGTGGGCCGGGATCAGGAAACCGGTGTAGTCCGTCAGCTCCCCCTCCCGACCGTCGACGGCGGCCTGGGGAGGCATGATCCGCACGCCGAGATGGTTGCTTACATAGAGTCGGCGCCCCTGCGGGGGCAGCGCCCGGGCGAAACGCAGCAGCAGCTGCCGAGCGGCCTGCCTCAGGCACCCGTCCAGCTCGTCGCGGACGGCGCGGATCTCCTCGACGCCGGCGATGGTGTGCAGCCGCTCCAGGCCGCGCTCTGCCAATTGTTCGGCGGCCCCGGGGGCGATGGCTGAAGCGACAGAGGCCAGTGCCGTGCGGTGCAGCGGTTCGGGTGTGGCGAGCAGGTCGGCCCCGCCGCGGATCACGGCCAACCGGCCTCGCAGAATGTGGCTCAGGTCCAACTCCGCGAGGCACGACTCCTGCAAGCTCGCCGGTGGCACGGATCCCTCCCTCAGGTGGACGGATCGGCGCACGGCTTGCTCGCGCGTAGTGAGAAGGACAACGGCATGTCCGGCAGGCCGTCCGGGAGCCGCCACCAGCCGTCCGCGTCCTGGGTCATGAACGGCAGCAGACGCCAGGCCGCGAAGGGCCACTCGTGCAGGAAGTCCATCCGCATCCCGGCGGCCGCCAGGGCGCTCACGACGTCACCGAGGGAGTGTCCCCAGACGTACTCGACACCGGGAACCTGCTGGTCGGGGACGGCGATCGGGCTTCGGTACTCGTATGCCAGCGGCTCCGGTTCGCCGAAATAGGAGTAGCGCGGCCTGAGTTCGGGTGCCTGCACCTGGTTGTCGAGCATCCAGCCCGCCGGGTGGCCCTCGAAGACGTAGACGAAGCCGCCCGGAGCGGTGAAGTGCGCGACGACCTCGGCCCAGCGGCAGAGGTCCGGCAGCCAGCCGAGGACCCCGTGGGAGGTATAGACGATGTCGAAGACCCCGTCGAGGTGGTCGGGGAGGGTGAGGACATCGGCCTCCACGAAGATGGCTGAGGGATCGATGTCGGCAGCCAGGGAGCGGGCGGCGGCCACGCCTTCTGCGGAGAAGTCGACACCGGTTACACGGGCGCCGAGCCGCGCCCAGGAGAGGGTGTCCACTCCGACATGGCACTGCAGGTGAAGCAGCGACCGGCCGCGTACCTCACCGACCTCGGTGCGTTCCAGCGCGCGCATCCGGGAGCCGCCCGACCGGAATCCTTCCAGGTCGTATTGGGCCGAGGCGGCCTTCAACGGGGTCCACCGCTCCCACAATTCGCGATTGTTCCTCAGATACGCCTGCGGATCGCGCGGTCCGCCGGCGGCAGTGGCCGGCTTCATGCGGGCAGCTCGTAGACGCTGACGTGGTAGCTGCTGGTGTCGGTGAAGGGCGTGCCGGACCAGTCGCCGAACCGCTCGCGCAGGTGCAGGCCGGCGGTCGCGGCCATCAAGTCGAGCTCGCCGGGAGAGGCATAGCGGAAGTCCACCCGGACGTGCCGGAAGACGCCGTCGGTGAGGACCAGGTAGTCGGAGGTGTAGCGCTGCCCCGCCGGCTGCAGTCGGCGGGTTCTCAAGGCCAGTTCGCCGTTCGCGGTCGGCACGGGCCGGGTGCCGGCGCCGGCGCTGGCCACCAAAGCCTCGGGCAAGTGGGCGTCAAGGACGAACAGGCCGCCCGGGAGCAGCCGACGCGACGCCCGCTTGAAGCAGCGAAGCTGGGCCTGCTGGGAGGGAAGTTCGAAGAAGGTCCAACCCGCGACATATACAAGGGCGAACTCACCCTCGTGGTCCACTTCGGAGAAGTCTCCGATGCTGACGGCCAGTTCCTCCCCGCCTGGTTTGGCGCGCAGTTGCTCGATCATGCTCTTGGCGGCGTCGATACCGTGCACCTCATGCCCGCAGGCGGCCAGCGGGAGAGCCACTCTGCCGGTGCCGACCCCGAGCTCCAGCAGCGGTCCGTCCGGCGCGCTCTCGGCCAGCCGTGCCAGCAGCGCCACCGTCGCCTCCGTGGACGAGGCGGGCGGGGTGAACCAGTCGTCGTATCGGTCCGCGAGCTCGGTGGCGTAGCCGAGACCTGGGGGCACGTGTTCCTCCTTGAGGATAAGGATCAGCCGAAGGGGTGGGGCGGAGCGCCCGAGCCCGGGTGGGCCGTGGCGGGCAGGGGACGGGTGCCGGGGGCGATGAGGCGGACGATGGCCGATCCCTCGTCGCGGAGCGCGGCAGGGGTGGTCTCGATGGCGAGTACGTCCTGGGCCGTGAACTCGGTCAGCAGACGGACCGGGTCCACCGGCGCGAGCCGTTCGGCCTGCGGTGGCAACGGGGTCCGCGGTTCGTGCCGTAGCCAGTACCCAAGCGCGTCCTGGCCTCCGTGGTACGTCCACAGTGCGTGATCGACCGCGGAGACCGGCGTGCCGGTGAGTGCCAGTCGCTCCTGTGCGCGACGCACGGCCGCGGTGCCCATGCTCCAGCGGACCATCAGCGCCTCGTGGGCCGCTCGGTCGAGCAGCAGCGCGCGATGGCTGTGCGGGCCGCAGCGGGCGCCGAAAGTCTGCTCGCGGTGGTCGGGGGTGTGCAGGCAGACGGCTACGGTGCAGGCCCCGGCGGCGGACAAGATCAGCGCGGTGGCTTGCAGGCCCAGATGTTCACAGACGCGCCGCACCGCAGGCGTGAGTTCGCCGAGAACGGGGTGAGCCGCGGGTGGGAGGACGGTGGGAGACTGCCAGCTGCGGCGCAGCAGATCGCGTTCCAGGATCTCCCAGGCCGCATGGCCGACGGCCGCGGAGCGGTCGGGGTGGGCGGCAAGACCGGTGGAGCCGGCCCGTACCGGTGCCGTGCAGCCCGCGGGCGGACGGTGTTGAAGGAAGGCGAGCCCGGCGGGGACCAGTACCTCCGCGTCCGAGAGCAAGGAGCGTGCGGTGACCCACAGCTGGTGTGCTGCCCGGCTCTCCGGACCCGACCACGGAGCGGGGTCCAGCACCGGCGCCCCCCGCCGCCGTAGTTCGGCATGCGTGGCGATGAGTGCGGGGGAGGCTTCAGCGGCGCGGGCCGCCAGGACGTTCCCCATCCGCTCCAGCAGTTCACCGCGGGCCCGCACCGCGACCTCGGCGGCGTCCGCGCCGGCCGCACTACCGATCAGGACGGGGTCTCCCCCGGCGCTGCTCGTGGTGCTGAACTGCGGGCTCCTGGCCGCGATCCGGCCGAAGCGCACCTCGGGCTCCACGGAGAACGGACCGAAGATCTGCGGGCACCAGTCGGACCAGGCGGACCACGTGGTCGGTGCGGTCCGGGCGGCGAGCGGCGGCATGGCGGGCTCCCCGTGGGTCATGCCGTGGTCGCCCGAAGCAGCGAGTCGCACTCCTCCAGGGCGCCCAGCCCGTGCTCGGTGAGCATCGAGGAGTGTGCCCTGAGGGCGGTGATCGCCTGCCGGGCCTGGTCCGCCAGCCGGTCCCGGCGGGCCGCCAGAGCAGTGGCGGCCTCGGTCTCTTCGGCGAGGAACCGCACATACAACGCCGTGCACCGGGCCAGCACCACCGTCTGCTGGAACAATCCCGTCAACGGGCGTGGATCGGACCTCAGCGGGGTCTGCACCGGATCCACGGCATCGGCCGAGGAGGTGAGTGGCGGGGCGCCCAGCTGTGCCGCGTTGCAGCGGGTGTGGGCGCCCTCGTGCACCAGGGCCTCGGCGAACCGGACCGGGCCGGGCAGGCCCAGCGGGCTCGCGCTCAGCCGGGCGCGATGGACATGGATCGCGCCATGGGTGGTGAAGTCGGTGAATCCGTCGATGGCCCGGCCCTCCAGGAGCGCCACTTGGGCCACGCAGACCTGTAGTTCGGCCAGCATCTCCGGCCAGACGTCGGCCAGCCGGGTGAGGCTCTCGTCCAGTACAGCACGGTCGGCGCGCCGCCAGGCGGTCAACCGCGATCCGCTGCGGGGGTCCGCACCGGCTGGTACCAGGGCGAGGGCGCGGGCCACCGACCGGGCGAGATGGGGTGCCGGTTTGGCCGGTGCCGGCATCTGGCCGGGCCCGGCCGGTCCGGTCCGGTGCGGTGCCGTCGCAATCGCCGCCTCGCGAAGAATGCGCTGCCCGTCTTCGCCCGCTTGCACCGCGAAGGCGGCCGCCACCATTGCCGGGTGAGCCGGCATCGGCGCGCGGAGCCCCGCCGTAGCCAGAACGGCGTGCACCACGCGACCTACCGCTTCTTCGTCGCGGGCGGCCTCCCGCGCATCGGGCGCTACCCGCAGCATCGTTTCTCCTCCACCGAGTTCAGGGTCCACCTCCGGGTCGGGAAACGGGTGCGGCGGGTAGCTGATGCGAAACGTCCCGGATCAGTCCTGGTCCGGAATGTCGATCATGAGTGCGTATTCGGGCAGCTCCTCGGTGACCTGCTCGATGTCCTGGTTCTCCACGCGGTCCTCCATGTGGTCCTCCCCTCACTGGCGTCGGATACGAGCGAGCGCCGGGCGACGCCCTGCTGAGAACTACCCCAGGCCCGGCCGACGGACCACCGGCCCTCGACCAGCCCCTGCGGAAACCGGACAGGAGCCGCCTCCCATGCGCCCCGTGGCTCGGGGGGCAGGGCGCAACAGGCGTGCCGCACGCCGGTGTGCCACCCGGCGTGGTGCGCCTGTGACGTGCCGGGAATTCTGAGACGCCTGCGGCTCAGGAACTTGGCTCAGACAGGCATGCGGCGGGCTGACCGTGCACCGGTGTGCGCCCCTGTCGTGCTGTCGGCCGGCCGACGAGCACGGTTGTGGCCCCAGAGGGCCGTGGGGACCATGGGCGACTGTCATCTCCTCGCCCCCGGAGGCCCAGTCAGCCATGCGGATCGCCTATCTGCACTCCGGCAGCATCCCCTCCGTCTATGCCAATGGTGTGCACGTCATGCGGATGTGCGACGCCTTCACGGACGCCGGACACGAGGTCGTGCTCTACGCCCCGCCGGGCACCGCCCCCGCCGAGGACGTCCACGCCTACTACGGCACCCGCAACCGTTTCGAGGTGCGCACCGTGGCGCGGCCCCGGATACCGGGGCTGGGCGTGTGGATCCGCGCGTGGCGGGTGCGTGCCGACCTACGCCGCCGGGGCGTGCCCGATCTGCTCTACGGGCGCGATCTGCATGCCTTGCTCGCCGCCTCCGACCTGGCCCCCCTGGTCTACGAGACCCATCTGCTGTGGCGCGACCGCGTCGTCCGCGGCATCGAACGCCTGCTGTTCGGCAGGCGGAACCTGCGCCGCGTGGTGTTCGTCTCCCAGGCACTGGCCGACGACTACCGCCGGGCCTTCCCCCAGCTCGACTCCCTGCCGCAGGCCGACCTGCTCACCGCCCACGACTGCGCCGATCCGGTACCTGACGGCGGCCCGCCAGCCGGGCTTCCGGGCCGGCCCGGGGCGCTGCGGATCGGCTACGTCGGCCATCTCTACCCGGGCCGGGGCACGGACATCATCCTCGACCTCGCCGGCCGCCTCCCCGAGGCCGAGTTCCACATCGTCGGCGGCACCGCGACCGACCGCGAGTACTGGCAGAGCCGATGCGGCCAATCCAATGTGCGCTTCCACGGGCATCTGCCACCCGCCGAACTCTCCCCCTATTACCGGGCCTTCGACATCGTACTGGCGCCGTACCAGCGGAAGGTCTTCTGTGCCGAGGGGGTCGGCGGGACCGGTGAGATCAGCCGCTGGGTGTCACCGATGAAGCTGTTCGAGTACATGTCGTACGGGAAGGCCATCATCGCCTCGGACCTGCCGGTACTGCGGGAGGTCCTCGACGACGGGGCCAACTGCCTGCTGTGTCCACCCGATTCCGTCGACGCCTGGGCGGACGCGGTGAAACGGCTCGCTGAGGACCGGGCCCTTCGTGAAGCACTGGGCGCCGAGGCGCGCCGGCGGCTGCACGAGCGGCACACCTGGCGGGCCCGAGCCGACCAGGTGCTGCCTACGCCGGTCGAGCTCACCGGGAAACGCCGATGAGGGCGGTGGTGACCGGCGTGGCCGGCTTCATCGGCTCCCACCTGTCCGCACACCTCCTGGCGGCCGGCGACACCGTCGTCGGCATCGACGCTCTCACCGACACCTACGACCCAGCCCTGAAGTTACGCAACCTGGACGAGCTGATCCCTCACCCCGCCTTCACATTCCACCGGGCCGACCTGCTTGAGGCGGACCTCTCCCGCCTCCTCGACCGCGCGGAGGTCGTCTACCACCTGGCCGGGCAGCCCGGCGTGCGGCGCTCCTGGGGGCGGGATTTCGCCCTCTACACCCGGCGCAACCTGCTCGCCTCCCAGGTTCTCCTCGAAGCCGTACGGAACCACCCGCTGCGAAAGTTCGTCTACGCCTCCAGCTCTTCCGTGTACGGCGACGCGCCGGCCTTTCCCACGGCCGAGACAGTGTGCCCACGGCCGGTCTCGCCGTACGGTGTCACCAAGCTGGCAGCCGAGCACCTGTGCGAGCTGTACGGCACCGCCTACGGCCTCCCCAGCGTGTCCCTGCGTCTGTTCACGGTGTATGGGCCCCGGCAGCGGCCCGACATGGCCTTCGCCCGTCTGGTCGCAGCTGCCCAGAGCGGCGACCCGTTCCCGCTGTACGGCGACGGTGAGCAGACCCGCGACTTCACATATGTGCGCGACGTCGTCACCGCCATGCGGGACGCGGCCTGTTCCCGCTTCACGGGGGTGGCCAACCTCGGCGGGGACCGCCCAGTGTCGATGAAGCAGGCGATCACCGCGGTAGAGCGCGTGATCGGCCCCGTCAGCCTCGACCCGCGGCCCGGCAGACCCGGCGACGCCCGGCACACCGGCGCCGACATCACCCTGGCCGCCCGAGCCTTCGGCTACCGGCCGCGCACCGATCTACTCGACGGACTGGCCGCGATGGCCGCTCACGCAGCCATACCAAGGAGGTCTTCCATCGAGCGAAGCCCGAGCCCGAACGGCAGCGCATGAACACCGCCCCGTTTCCGGGCGGCCGAAGGCGTTCGTCCTGGTCTGTCGCGCACCGGCCCCCTCTCCCTCACAGCCGCGCTGCGAACATGGACGTCTCTCCCGGCGCCCAGTTCTTCAGCCCGCGCTTGGCATGCAGCAGACGGGGTGTCGGTCCACCTCTTGCGCTTGCGGCAAAGTGCCGTGGACGATCACACGTCCCCCGGTCTCAGGCAGGCGGCAGTCCGGCGGGGCCACCGAGCCGGCCTGCTCCGGTCGCGGGCCGGCCAGTGTGGTACATGGCGTTGAACAGGCCGGTCAACCGACGGTCCCGGGCCCTGCTGGACGCCAACAAGACCCAGTGGGACTTCCTCCTCTCCCTCTGCGACCGCGACGGCGACGGGATCCTGTCTGTCGAGGAGTTGTGGCCGCGCGCCTCTCCGGCATTCCGCTCGCCCGACCGTCCGGGCAAGGGGGAGGTGTGCCGGACGCTGTTCGACCTGCTCGACAGTGATGACGACGGCTCTCTGACCGAGGATGAGTGTCTCCTCGCCGCCGCTCTCCTGCGCATGTCTGCCGAGAATGCCCGAACGCGTACGTTCAGGAACTCGACACCGACGGCGACGGACAGCTGAGCGCCGAGGAGTTCCGGAAGGCCGTGCAGCGCTTCTACACGAGTTGAGGCGGGTGAGACGGTGCGTGCCGGCTTCCGAGTCGAGGGATGGGCGGAGGGTGGTTGCGCGGGAGCAGCCGATACGGGCATACCCGACCGCCTCGGCGTCGGCGGTCCGTGGGCGGACCGCGCCAGGCAGAGGAACTTCGCGAACCACTGGGAGCCGAGGCCACGCGCAGGGCACCCCATCAGCGGATCGACCACATGGGCGAGGCGGCCCCACGTTGTTGTGTGCCTGTGGCGGGCGGGCCTTCCCCATGGCGCAACTGCCGCCTTGGCCAATCCCGCGAAAGAGTATCCGGTGCCCGCTGCATATGTCACCGATCTCGTCGACGCCGTCCACCACCGCGCCGACCGGTCGGCGATCGGATCCGGAGCCCGCGTGCTCACCTTCTGGCAGGCGCCGGAAGAGGTGTGGCGGCTGGCGAGGGCGTTGCGCGAGCTGGGCGTAAAGCGCGCCGCCGGGTTGGCGTGTGTCAGCGGCAACAGGCCCGAGACGCTCGGCGGAGCGGCGTCACGAACATCGCGGTCGGCCTGCGCCGCAACGCCCGCGACGCACAACGCCCCCTTGCTCTCATGGAGCTCGCATGATCACGAACCGGACATCATGCCAAGTGGCAGGCTCACGGCGCGGGGTGGAGTGACGCCTTCCGGGAGAACAGAAGCATCATATCGGCCAATTCAGGTCGAGGGGACAGACGCAGGGGTTCCCGCCGACACGGGTCACCGCTCAAGCGAGCCTGCGGGTGACGAACGACAGTCCGTCTCGGGGTCGCCCGAAGGCCGGCTGGTCGGTCTTACCCGGCCCGGCCACCTGGCAGGTTGCAGCGTCCTACGTCCTGTCATCCCTGCCTCTCAGGGATGACAGGACCAAGCGCTCATACCGTGTGGTGAGGGCTCCGGCTGCGGCGACGACCAGCAG
This sequence comes from Streptomyces alanosinicus, assembly GCF_014650595.1. Taxonomy (GTDB): domain Bacteria; phylum Actinomycetota; class Actinomycetes; order Streptomycetales; family Streptomycetaceae; genus Streptomyces; species Streptomyces alanosinicus. The sequence goes on along the minus strand of NZ_BMVG01000005.1, from coordinate 105,535 downwards.
TGTCAGCGCGACGAGCAGGTCTGCCACAGAGTTGTCGCAGAGGACTTCGTTCACGAAGACGCCGCTCGGCACCCACCTCACGCCATGTGTAACCAGGATCCGCGGCCAGTCGAGACGTCAGCCGATCCAACGGATCGTCGACGTTCCGAACCGGACTGTGGAACAAACCGGTCCAGACGCGCATGGATACCGCCCGTCGTACGGCCGTGCCGCGCAGCGAACTCGGACAGAGTCAGCCCCTCGCGGCATTGAGCTGCAGAACCGCGCCATTGCTGGACCACTGCAGACCCGGTCGCCCGGGAGGACGACCGTCACGCGGTACCCGCACACCAGGCGAAACCGAGTGGCGGCTCGAACCCGAACGCGCACCCAATTACAATACCGGTATTGTATGGCCGGTATAGTAATTGGTTGCATGAGAAGGGCGCCGCATGATCGAGATCCTGAACCCCACCCTGCTGGCCCGGGCAAGAGGCACAGGCGCCCTGGTCGCCGACATCCTGCAGACGCTGAAGAGCCGCAGCACGATCGGCACGAACCTTCTGGACATCGACCGGTGGGCCAAGGCCCTGATCGTCGATGCGGGAGCGCAGTCCTGCTACGTCGACTACGAGCCGTCGTTCGGACGCGGCCCGTTCGGCCACTACATCTGCACGGCCGTCAACGACGCCGTGCTCCACGGACGGCCGTACGACCACACGCTTGCCGACGGCGATCTGCTGACACTCGACCTCGCCGTCTCCCGAGGCGGAGTCGCCGCGGACGCCGCCATCAGCTTCATCGTGGGCGACGCAGAGCCTCCGGAGAGCGTCGCGATGATCAGTGCGACCGAACGCGCGCTGGCCGCGGGGATCGCCGCTGCCGGGCCCGGGGCCCGCATCGGCGACATCTCCCATGCCATCGGCACGGTCCTCAGCGAGGCGGGGTACCCGATCAACACCGAGTTCGGAGGCCATGGCATCGGATCAACGATGCACCAGGACCCGCACGTTGCGAACACCGGACGGCCCGGCCGTGGATACAGGCTGCGCCCTGGGCTGCTGCTGGCGCTGGAGCCGTGGGTCATGGCGGACACCGCCCGACTCGTCACCGATGCCGACGGCTGGACGCTCCGAAGCGCGACAGGCTGCCGGACAGCACACAGCGAGCACACCATCGCCATCACCGACGACGGAGCCGAAATCCTCACCGTGCCGAAGTAGGCACAGTCGCGAGGCCGGAGCCCCCTGCCGAAGGCGCCCGACCTGGGCTTTGCCCGGCAGGCGCCGCTCGCGGTGTCCGGGCCGGGGGCTTCCCCCGTTCCCACGGCGGTTCCTGGGCCCGCGGCCCACCGCCGACAGCTGTGGGGCCCCCGGGGGTACCGCCGTCCGGGTGATCCGCGGGCGCCCCCGTCCTGCGTGGAACCGAGGAAAGACGGCCTAACCGGGCATTTTTGACACCTTGGTCGAGTGTGGAGACAAGTAGCAGTCTGATCTATTCATGGACAGACTGGAGCCGCCGGTCCTTGATCGGGCCACAGTCCACGCTCTCCGGGAGATCGCATGGTGGAGCAGTCCTCCGAGGTCCCCATATCCGGGCCGCACGAACCTGCCGTCGCCGTGCGCGACACCGTCCCGGACGGGTGGGAGACCGAGCAGAAGTACGCGCAGACACTGGCCGACGTCCTGGGCGCCGAGCATGTCGCGGTCGACAGCCATTTCTTCACCGACCTCGGCGCCAACTCCCTGGTCATGGCACAGTTCTGCGCGCGGATCCGAAAACGTGCGGACCTGCCGTCCCCGTCCATGAAGGACATCTACCGGCATCCCACGATCCGGAGCCTGGCGTCGGCTCTCGGCGATGCGGCCGCTGCCGCCGCCGCTGCGGCCCGCGCAGCCGATGCGGCTCCCGCACCCGCCGGTCCGGTCCCCGCCCGGCCGGTGTCCGCACCACTGCCGGCCATGGCTCCTGCGCCCTCGCCGGCGGCTCCGGCGCCGCGCGGGAACCGGGTCAGCCATCTGCTCTGCGGAACAGCCCAGTTGCTGGTGTTCCTCGGCTACTCCCTTGTCTCCGGGTTCGTCACCGCCTCGGGGTACGAGTGGATCGCCACCGGTTCAGGCGTCGTCGACATCTATCTGCGGTCGCTGTTGTTCGGCGGAATCGGGTTCGTCGCCCTGTGCGCGTTCCCGATCGCCGCGAAGTGGCTGCTCATCGGCCGTTGGAGACCCGGTGAGTTTCCCGTCTGGGGCCTGACGTATCTGCGCTTCTGGCTCGTCAAGGTGCTCCTGCACGCGAATCCCATGGTCTTCCTCGTCGGAACTCCGCTGTACGTGCTGTATCTGCGGGCCCTCGGCGCCCGGATCGGCAGGGGAGTCACGATCCTGTCGCACTCCGTGCCGGTCTGCACCGACCTGCTGACCATCGGCTCCGGTGCGGTGGTCCGCAAGGACTCCTTCTTCCTCGGTTACCGGGCCTTCGCGGGCCGCATCCAGACCGGCCGGATCACGCTCGGACGCGATGTGTTCGTCGGCGAGAAGACGGTCCTGGACATCGACACCTCGCTGGGCGACGGCGCCCAGCTCGGCCATGCCTCCGCCCTCCACCGCGGCCAGGCGGTCCCGGCCGGCGAGCACTGGCACGGCTCGCCGGCCGAGCCCACCAAGGTCGACTACCTCCGGGTCGCGCCGGCCAGGTGCGGCACCGGGCGCCGGGCCTGGTTCGGCTGCGTCACCCTGGTGCAGCTGCTCTTCGTGTACATCCCTCTGGCCGTCGGCGGGGTGTACATGCTGTTCACCGGGGTACCGGCGATCGGCAAGCGGCTCGACCCGCAGACGAGCGCGCTGACGGCGGCGGAACTGATCACCGACGGGCTGATCATCTCGTCGGTCCTCTTCTTCGGCTTCGTCGTGGTCGGTCTCGCCGTCCTGTACAGCGTTCCGCGGCTGCTGCGGCTGGCCGTCAGGCCCGACCGGGTCTATCCGCTGTACGGATTCCACTACTCGGTGCACCAGGCGACAGCGCGCATGACGAACATCAAGTTCTTCGCCTGGCTCTTCGGTGACAGCTCCTACATCGTCCACTACCTCCGCGGACTCGGCTACGACCTGTCACATGTGGAGCAGACCGGGTCCAACTTCGGCACCGAGATGCAGCACGAGACGCCCTTCCTGGTCTCCGTGGGCAGCGGAACGATGGTGGCCGACGGTCTCTCCGTGCTCAACGCGGACTACTCCAGTACGTCCTTCCGGCTGTCCCGGGTGTCGATCGGGCCGCACAACTTCCTGGGCAACAACATCGCCTATCCCGTCGGCGGCAGAACGGGCGACAACTGCCTCCTCGCGACGAAAGTGATGATTCCCCTCGACGGCGAGATCCGTGAAGGCGTGGGCCTCCTCGGCTCGCCGTGCTTCGAGATCCCCCGCTCCGTGGACCGTGACGCACGGTTCGATCACCTCAGGACGGGCGAGACGCTGCACCGTCGGCTCGCGATGAAGAACCGCTACAACCTTCGCTCGATGGCCCTGATGCTGTGCGTGCGCTGGCTGCACACCTTCGCGCTCACCCTGCTCGCCCTGGCCTCCGTCGGCCTGTACGGCAGGATCGGGCATGTGGTCATCGCCGCGTATCTGGTGCTGACGCTCGCGCTGTCCACCGCGTACTACGTCCTGGTGGAGCGCTGTCTGCTGTCCTTCCGCAGATTCCGCCCCCAGTTGTGCTCCATCTACGAACGAACCTTCTGGCTGACCGAGCGTGTGTGGAAGGTTCCGGACCACTACCTGAACCTGTTCAACGGAACGCCCTTCAAGAGCCTCGTCTGGCGCATGCTCGGCGTCCGCATCGGCAGCAGGGTGTTCGACGACGGCTGCTACGTCACCGACCGGACGCTCGCCGTCATCGGCGACGACTGCACCCTCAACGCCGGGAGCAAGCTCCAGTGCCACTCGCAGGAGGACGGCACCTTCAAGTCCGACATCACCACGCTGGGCACCGCCTGCACGCTGGGCGTCGGCGCCCATGTGCACTACGGCGTGGCCATGGGCGACGGCTCGGTGCTGGCCCCCGATTCCTTCCTCATGAAGGGCGAGGAAGTCCCCCCGGACGCACAGTGGGGCGGCAATCCCGCCGTGGACATGCCGGAGCACGGCATCCGGCCCCACGCCGCCGGCCGGACCACGTAAACAGCCAATACCCCCGCGTCGACGCGTCGGCGGTGAGTTGAGGAAGGCTATGCCATGGGAGTGCGCGTGGAAGCGGACCGGGAGTTCTGGAGCCGGGTACTGACCGCCGGCGGTGTCACCACGGTGCCGCGCTGGGTCCGGCAGCCGCCCGAGGCGGCCCCGGCCGAGGGAGCGGCCGAGCACGAGACACCCGTGCCGGACGACGTGGCGGACGCGATGCGTGAGCTGGTCCGGCACCGGGGGGTGCCGGTCAGCGCGCTGCTTCTCGCCGCGCACGCCAAGGTGCTGGCCGCGCTCTCCGGCGAGCCGGAGGTGGTCACGGGGTACACCACCGGGGTGCGCGGCGAGCCGCTGCCCTGCCGGCTGGCCGTACTCCCGGGATCCTGGCAGGCCCTGCTGTCGGCCGCCGAGCACGCCGAGGCGGAGGTGCTGGCGCACCGGGAGTTCCCGGTGGAGAAGCTGCGCTGGGAGCTGGGGCTGACCGAGCCGCCGTACGAGGTCGTGTTCGGGCCGCCGGGAGCCGAAGGGACCCACACCGACGACGGCGTCCTGCAACTGCACTGGTCCGACCGGGGCGGACGGCTGACGCTGCGCCTGCGGTACCGCACGGACGTGCTGGACGCCCCGGCCGCGGCGCGTGTCGGCGGCTACCACGTGACGGCGCTGCGGCTGATGACGGCCGAGCCGGACGCCGACCACACGCGGCAGAGCCTGCTGTCGCCCGAGGAGGAACGGGAGCAGCTGGAAGGTCTGGCCGGGCCCCGCCGGCCGCTGCCGGACGCGCGGGCGCACGAACTGTTCGAGCAGCGGGTACGGGCGCATCCGCACGCGGTGGCGGCCGTGCACGGCGCGCGGGAGTGGACGTACGACGAGCTGAACCGGCGCGCGAACCGGCTGGCGCGAGCGCTGCTGGCGCGGGGCCTGGACCGGGAGGACGTGGTCGCCGTCGTCACCGAGCGCAACCTCGACTGGCTGGCGGCCACGTTGGCGGTGTTCAAGGCGGGCGGCGTGTATCTGCCGATCGAGCCGCACTTCCCGGCCGGCCGGATCGCGGCAACGTTGTCACGCGCGGACTGCCGGCTGGTCCTGACCGAACCCGGCAGCGCCGGCACCCTCGACGAGGCGCTGGCCACGCTGCCGGAGGTCGAGAAGCTTCCGGTCGGCGCCGCGTACGCGGAACCGCACGCCGACGGCGACCCCGGTGTCCGGGTCGACGCCGGCCGGCTCGCCTACATCTACTTCACGTCCGGCTCCACCGGTGAGCCGAAGGGCGCGATGTGCGAACACGCGGGCATGCTCAACCATCTCCACGCCAAGATCGACGACCTGGCGCTCGGCGAGGGATACGTGGTGGCGCAGACGGCCCCGCAGTGCTTCGACATCTCCCTGTGGCAGCTGCTGTCCCCGCTCCTGGTCGGCGGACGGACCCTGCTGGTCGAGCAGGACGTGATCACCGACGTGGAACGGTTCGTCGACACGCTGCAGCGGGGCCGCGTCGGCGTGGCACAGGTCGTGCCCTCCTATCTGGAGGTCGTGGTCTCGTATCTCGAACAGCACCCGCGTCCGCTGCCGGACCTGCGGTGTGTGTCGGTGACCGGCGAGGCGCTGAAACGGGAGCTGGTCCAGCGCTGGTTCGCGGTCCAGCCGGACATCAGGCTGCTCAACGCCTATGGGCTCACGGAGACTTCGGACGACACCAATCACGAGATCCTTCAGACGGTGCCCGACCGGGTGCTGCTGGGGCGGGCGGTCAACAACGTACGCGTCTACGTCGTCGACGAACATCTGTCGCTGGTCCCGCTGGGCGCCCCCGGGCTGATCGCGTTCGCCGGGGTCTGCGTGGGCCGGGGGTACGTCAACGATCCGGAGCGGACCCGTGAGGCGTACCGCACGGACCCGTACCGGCCCGCCGAGCGGCTCTACCTGGGCGGCGACTGGGGGCGCTGGCACCCCGACGGCAAGCTGGAGTTCCTCGGCCGCCGCGACAACCAGGTCAAGATCCGTGGCTTCCGGATCGAGATCGGCGAGATCGAGAACACCCTGCTGCGGGTGGACGGAGTACGCGACGGCGCGGTGGTCGTCGCCGAGCGGGCCGACGGCAGCAGACATCTGATCGCCTTCTACACCGGTACGCGCAGGCCGCCGGAGGTGCTGCGCGAGGCACTCGGCGCGGCGCTGCCCGCCTATATGGTCCCCGCGGCCTTCCACTGGCGGCAGGGCCTGCCGCTGACGGCCAACGGCAAGATCGACCGCAAGGCGCTGATCGGGCTGGCGGACGTGGCGGCGCCACAGGAAACGGCGAAGGACGCGTCCGCTCCGCTCAGCCCGGCCGAGCGGAGGCTGGCGGCGGCCTGGGCCGAACTGCTGGGGGTGCCCGAGGAGCGGATCGGCCGCACGGACCACTTCTTCGACTCGGGCGGCACCTCTCTGACCGCGGTCAAGCTGACCGTCGCGCTCGACCGCGCGGTGTCCCTGAAGGACATCACCCGGCACCCGGTCCTCGCCGATCTGGCCGCGATCCTCGACGGCACGGCCCGGCAGCGCCCGGAGCTGCTGGTCTCCCTGTCGGACGAGGGCGGTGCGCCGCGCCCGACGCTGGTGTGCTTCCCCCACGCGGGCGGCAACGCGGTCAACTACCGGCCGCTGGCGGGCGCGCTGGCGGCTGGTGGAGTGGCGGTCCTCGCCGTGGATCTGCCCGGTCACCAGCTGTCCGCGCGTCCTGAGCCGTTCGCGTCGATCGAGCAGGTCGCCGAGCAGGTCGCCGCCGAGATCGCGGCGCGCGGTCTGTCCGAGGTCATGCTCTGGGGTCATTCCTCGGGGGCCGCGCCGGCCGTCGAGACGGCCAGGAGGCTTGAGCGGCAGGGCGTGCGGGTGACCCGGGTGTTCCTCGGTGCGCAGCTGCTCGGCACCGCCGCCGACCGGCTCGCCGCCGTCGATGAGCTGACGAGCCGGAGCGACGCCGAGATCGCGGCGCAGCTGGCCGCGGACGACGGCTTCGCGGAACTCGCGGAGCTGACCGCGCGGCACGCCGAACACATCGGTGCGGCCTACCGGCACGACTGCGCGGGCGCGCACCGCTACTTCAGCGAAGCCCTGGGGAGCCCGCCACCGGTGAAGCTGTCCGCGGCGGTCTCGGTGGTCCTCGCCGCCGACGACCCGCACACCGGTGGTCACGCCCACCGCCACCGGGACTGGCTGCTCCTGGCCGAGCACGTCGATCTCCTCGAACTCGCCGACGGGGGCCATCACTTCCTGCGCACCCGTCCGGCCGAGGCGGCGCGGGCGGTGCTGAGCGCCGTCGTGCCCCTTTCCTCTCCCTGACGTACCCCTTGTCTCCTTCTGAGCCCCGTCGAACCGCGGGCGGTCGACCGAAAGGAAACCCGAGATGCCGTTCTCATCCCTGGCATCACCGCTCGATGTGGAGCTGCGACCGGACCAGCCGGCGCTGCTGTGCGTCGATCCCCCAGAAGACGCCCCGAGTTGGGCGGCCGAGTACCGTGAAGCGCTGCGTGCGCAGGTCACCGAGCACGGGGCGCTGGTCGTCCGCGGTCTCGGACTGCGGGACACCGAGCAGGTCGGTGCCGTCTTCGCGCGTCTGGCCGGTGCCCTCCTGACGGAGCGGGAGGCCTTCGCCCCCCGTCAGGCCCACGGCCCGGGGCTGTACTCCTCCACGGCCTGGCCGGCCAACCAGCCGATGTGCATGCACCACGAGCTGAGCTACCCGCTCCAGGTGCCCGGCCTGCTGCTGTTCGCCTGCCTCACGGCGCCCGAGCAGGGCGGGGCGACGGCACTGGCTGATGCCGAACAGATCCTGCGCGCGCTGCCCACGGGGCTCACCGAACGGTTCGAGCGGGAGGGCTGGATCCTGACCCGCGCCTACAACGACGAGATCGGGGCGAGCCTGACGGAGTCGTTCGGCACCGCCGACCGCGCCGAGATCGAGCGCTACTGCCGGGCGAACGCCATCGACGTCACCTGGCAGCCCGACGGGACGCTGCGCACCGAGCAGCGCCGCGGCGCCGTCGTCCGGCACCCGTTCACCAACCGGCGCTGCTGGTTCAACCAGATCGCCTTCCTCAACGAGTGGACCCTCGCCCCGGAGGTGCGTGAGTACCTGGTGGACGTCTACGGCGCGGACGGACTGCCCTTCAACACCCGCTACGGCGACGGCAGTCCGATCGAGGAGGACGTCGTCCAGCTGATCAACGGCGTCTACGAGGCGCACACCCGACGCGAACCCTGGCAGGCCGGTGACCTGATGCTCGTGGACAACATCCGCACCGCGCACAGCCGGGAGGCGTTCGGCGGAGAACGGCAGGTACTGGTCGGCATGGGCGAGCCCCTGCGGCCCGCCGACCACTGCCCGGCCGAGGAGGCGAGCGAGCGATGACCGATCTTCTGTCGAGCGCACCCCGGCCGGCCGTGTCCGGGCGGGCCGACGCACCGACGTTCGCGGTGATCAGCGGTGAGCAGGTGCGGCAAGCGCTGAGCGGACGTGAGAGACAGCTGGTGGAGCTGGTCGAGACCGCCTACCGGCTGCACGGCGCGGGAGAGTCGGTCAACCCGCCGTCGTACTTTCTGCGCTTCCCGGACCGTCCCACGGCGCGGATCATCGCGCTGCCGGCCGCCATCGGCGGACCGGACCGCGTGGACGGCCTGAAGTGGATCTCCAGCTTTCCGGACAACGTGGGCGCCGGACTGCCCCGTGCCTCCGCGGTCCTGATCCTCAACGACCACGACACGGGCTACCCGTTCGCCTGCCTGGAGAGCTCGATCATCAGCGCCACCAGGACCGCGGCCTCCGCGGCGCTGGCGGCCGACTGGCTCAGCCGCGGCCGGACCCGTCCCACCCGCGTCGGGTTCTTCGGTACGGGGCTGATCGCCCGTTACATCCACACCTTCCTGGCCGGGACGGGCTGGGACTTCGAAGCGGTCGGAGTGCACGACGTGTCCGCCGACAGCGCGGAGGGCTACTGCGGCTATCTGCGGCAGGCCGGCACCACCGCGCGGATCACCGTCCATGACAGCGCCGAGGACCTCGTCCGCGCCAGCGACCTCGTGGTCTTCGCCACCGTCGCCGGCCGGCCGCATGTCACCGACCCGGCCCTGTTCTCCCACAACCCCCTGGTCCTGCATGTGTCGCTGCGCGACCTGGCCCCCGAGATCCTCCTCGGTTCGGCGAACTTCGTCGACGACGTCGAGCACTGTCTGAAGGCCGACACATCCCCTCATCTCGTCGAACAGCTCACCGGCAACCGCGACTTCCTGAACGGAACGCTTGAGGACGTGATGGCCGGACGGGCCGCTCCGCCGACCGACCGGCCGGTGGTCTTCTCACCCTTCGGACTCGGTGTTCTCGACCTGGTCGTCGGCAAGTACGTCTACGACGAGGTGTCCCGGACGGGCGATCTCCGTCTCATCGATGACTTCTTCCACGAGCTGCGCCGGTACGGCTGAGGCCGTCGTCGTCGGCCCGGCACCAGGAGGCCCGCCGTGCCTGTCATCTCCGCTCCCTACGCCTTCAACGAGGGCGACCTCTTCGTCGACCTGCTGTCGATCTGCGGACACCCGCTCTATCTGAAGTGCGAGGCCTTCAACTTCGCCGGATCCATCAAGCTGAAGGCCGCGAACGAGATGGTGGAGGCCGCCGAGCGGGACGGAGTCCTGACAGCGGACTCCGTCCTCGTCGAGTCCTCGTCCGGGAACCTGGGCGTCGCGCTCAGCATGATCGCCGCCAGCAAGGGCTACCGGTTCCTGTGTGTGACGGACTCCCGTTGCAACCTGTCGACCAGACTCCTGATGGAGGCGCTCGGCAGCGATGTGCACATCGTCGCCGACCAGGACTCCAACGGCGGTTTCCTGGGCACACGGATCGAGTACGTCCGTGCGCTGTGTGCCGCCGACGACCGGTATGTGTGGCTCAGCCAGTACACCAACGAGGGCAACTGGCTGGCGCACTACCGCACGACCGCCCCGGAGATAGTCCGCCAGTTCCCCGATGTGGACGTCGTCTTCATCGGGGCCGGTACCACCGGAACCCTGATGGGCTGCGCCCGCTACTTCCGCCAGTGGCACCGCCCGGTGCGCGTCGTCGCCGTGGACGCCCTGGGTTCGGTCTCGTTCGGCGGCGAGCCGGGCCGCCGGATGATCCCCGGCGTCGGTATGAGCATGCGCCCGCCGCTGCTCGACGAGTCCTGTGTGGACGAGGTGATGTGGGTGGAGGAGACCGACACCATCCGTATGTGCCATCGCCTGGCCAGACGCGGCTTCCTGTTCGGCGGCTCCACCGGGACGGTGGTCAGCGCCGCGGCGGACTGGCTGGCCCGGAACGGCAGACCCGGCATGACCGCGGTGGCCGTCGCCCCGGACCTCGGGGAGCGCTACCTCGACACCATCTACCAGACCAACTGGCTTCAGGACCTGTACGGCGATCAGGTGCTGGAGAGCTTGGACACCGCGCGGATGAGCGCCCTGTCCCCGGAGGCCGAGTCCGCGGCACGGGCACCGGACCGCAGGCGCACGCCGTAGCGGCCCGGTGGCGGTGGGCCGCCACGGGATCCGGTTCGCCGTCAGGGACGCCCGGCCGGGCTTGCGCTGCGAAGTCCGGCCGGGCTCCCGGTCGATCAGGCGGGATCGAGCGGCACACACCCTCGCGTCCACGTGGCCGTCCGCGATCCGGCCCCGCCGGGAGAACGGTTCCGGCCGGCCCGCGCGCTCCGCCCTTGGCGGTCTTGCGCCGTCCGCACCGTCGGGATTACCTGACGTCGGTGACTCATGGTCGGCGTGCGAGGAGGAGTGACAGTGGACGGGAAACGGTTCATGGGGAAGGTCGCGATCGTCACCGGTGGTGGATCCGGCATCGGCGCCGCCACCGCGTACCGGCTCGGGCGCGAGGGCGCCACGGTGATCACCGTCGGGCGGACCGAGGACCGGCTGAAGGCGGCCGCCGCCGACGCTCCGCCGGGGGCGACGATCGTCCCGCGCGCCGCGGACGTCTCCGACGAGCCGGCCGTCACGGCGCTGATCGACGACGTGGCACAGGAGTACGGCCGGCTGGACGTGCTGGTCAACAACGCGGGGTCCGCCACGGCCGGTACCGTCGAGCACACCGAGACCGCCGAGTGGCGCCGGACCTTCGCGGTCGATGTCGACGGTGTCTTCTTCGCCTCCCGGGCCGCGCTGCCTCATCTGCGGCGCGTCGGTGGCTGCATCGTCAACGTCGGCTCGGTGTCCGGGCTCGGCGCGGACTGGAGCCTGGCCGCCTACAACGCCGCCAAGGGGGCCCTGGTCAACCTGACCAACGCCATGGCGCTCGACCACGGGCACGAGGGCGTGCGGGTCAACGCCGTACACCCGAGTCTCACCCGCACCCCGGTGACCTCGTTCATCGTCGAGAACGAGGACGCGCTCGCCGCGTTCCGTGAGCGCATCCCGATGCGGCGTCCGGCCGAACCGGCCGAAGTCGCCGATGCCATCGCGTTCCTGGCCAGTTCCGACGCCCGTTTCGTCAATGGCGCCCACCTTCCCGTCGACGGCGGACTCAGCGCGTCGAACGGTCAGCCCCGCATGTTCTGACCGTGCCGGACGGCGGGCTGCCGGTGATCACTTCACGTACGCTCGGACACATGGTTGAGCATCGAATGATTGATGTGAACGGCATCCGGCTGCACATCGCCGAGCAGGGCGAAGGCCCCCTGGTCGTACTCCTGCACGGCTTTCCCGAGTCATGGCACTCCTGGCACCACCAGTTCGGCCCACTGGCCGCCGCGGGCTTCCGCGTGGTCGCCCCCGACCAGCGTGGTTACGGACGCAGCGATCACCCGGACGCCGTCGACGCGTACTCCATCCTCCACCTCGTCGGCGACGTCGTCGGGCTGATCCAGGCCCTGGGCGAGGAGAAGGCGTATGTCGTCGGGCACGACTGGGGCGCGCCGGTCGCCTGGCACACCGCGCTGCTGCGGCCCGACGTCGTGCGCGCGGTGGCGGGGCTGAGTGTGCCGCCACCGTTCCGGGGGACGCAGCCTCCGCTGCCCGCCATGGACAAGATGTTCGGCGGCCGCTTCTACTGGAACTACTTCAACCGCCCCGGTGTCGCCGACGCCGAGTTCGCCGAGGACACGCGCACCACGCTGCGGAAGTTCTTCTACTGGGGCTCCGGCGACGCGCCCCACGCCGGTGACGGCGGACAGCCCCTGGTCGACCCCGAGCGTGGCTGGCTCGTGGACATGGAGGACCCCGAGGTCCTGCCGGAGTGGTTCACCGAGGACGACCTCGACGCGCTCACGGAGAGTTTCTCGCGCGGCTTCACCGGGGCGCTCAACTGGTACCGCAACCTCGACCGCAACTGGGAACTGACCGCGGCGTGGCAGGGCGCCCGGGTCACCCCGCCCGCCCTCTACATCTACGGCGACCGTGACGTCGTCCCCGCCTTCCCCGGCACCCCGGAACTCATCGCGAAACTCCCGGACCTGATGCCCAACCTGCGGCGCGCGCCCCTGAAGCTGGCGGGCTGCGGTCACTGGACCCAGCAGGAACGCCCGGACGAGGTGAACGCGGCGCTCGTCGAGTTCCTCACGGCCTGCCCCTGATCCCCACCGCACCGCGGCTGGTCCGAGCTCCTGGAGCGTCTCGCCCGGTGCCGGGGCGGGCGGATTCGGGGAGCACGGGCGATGCTGGTGAGCGAGTACCCCTGCGAGAAGGCCAGGAGGCTCGGTCCGGTGATCGCCGTCAACCCGCTGAACAGCGCCTCGGTGCTGGCCGCCTTCGGGGCGATCGGCGTACTGGTGGTGATCTTCGCGGAGTCCGGTCTGCTGGTCGTCGGCTTCTTCCTGCCGGGTGACACCCTGCTGTTCCCGGCCGGTGTGCTGTGCGCCGGGAGCGCGGGCCAGCCGCCGCGGCTGGCGCTGTGGCAGGTCCTGCTGTGCGCGGCGGTGGGGGCGGTGGCCGGCGGGCAGGTCGGATACCTGGTCGGGCGGCAGGGCGGACGGGCGTTGCTGGCCCGTACGTCGAGCCCGCGGGTGAAGGCGGCAGCCGCCCGCGCGGAGCAGCTGCTGGCCCGGTACGGCTATGGGAAGGCGCTGGTCATCGGCCGGTTCGTGCCGTTGCTGCGGACGGTCCTGCACCCCGTGGCCGGCGCGCTCGGGGTGCCCGCGCGCACCTTCACGCTCTGGCAGACGGTGGGCGGGGTGCTGTGGTCACAGGCGCTCGTCCTGGCCGGCTACACCCTCGGCTCCTCGATCCCGCACCTGGACGACTATCTGCTGCCCCTGGTCGCCCTGGTCGTCGTCGTGTCGATGCTGCCCCTCCTGTTCGAGGGGCGCCGCGCCCGCCGCGAGCGCCGCCGAGCCGCACGCCGCGGCCCCGGCCGCACCCGTCCTACAGATCCCCCGCCCGACACGTGACCCGTCCGGCGGGACGGCGGTGCCGGGCGTGACCCGCCGAACGGTGTCGTCGGGGGCGGTCTCGATGTGCTCGATCGTCCGGCTCTCCGTCAGCGGAGTCTGCGGGCCTTGGGGCGCTTGCGGGTGACGGGGCGGGCGCGGTCGACGGTGTCCAGTTCGCCGATCGTCGCGCGGACATGAGCCGGGTCGCCCTTGCGGGCGCCGCCCGCGCACCACCAGGACGGCCGGCCGTCGATGTCGCGCGGGTGCATACCGAGGTCATGGACGGTGCACAGGGGCCACGCCCGCCACAGCCGCTCCGTCACCGTGTCCTGGGCGGCCTCGACGACCGCCATCAGCGTCTCGGCGGCGGTCTCCGCCTCCGTCAAGGAGCTGCCGTGCGCCTCGCCGTTGGAGAGGGCCACGTAGACGTACTCGTCCCCGGTCTCCGGGTACACGATCAGGCGCAGGGGCCGTTGCTCGGGGGCGCTCACCGCCAGGTCCCGGTTGACGGCCGCCAGCGCCTCGTCCCAGCGCGGGTATGCGCCGACGGGCACGTCACGCGGCTCGGGCCGACCGGAAAAGGCACTCATGTGCCCATCCTCTCAGGCGCACCGCCCACCGCTCCGACGGGTCGACGCGACGACGCGTGCTGGACGGGTCTGTGACGATCCATGAGACTGGGCCGGGTCCGCGACCGCGCCCCGGCTCTGAAGGACGGTGCCCCATGGACGAGGAAAGCCCGCGCGTCGAACTCACGCCTCAGGCGGCCGACCTGGTACGGCGGCTGCGTGCCGCGCACGGTCCGCTGATGTTCCACCAGTCCGGCGGCTGCTGCGACGGCAGCGCGCCCATGTGCTATCCCGACGGCGAGTTCCGTACCGGTGGCTCGGACGTGCTGCTGGCCGAGCTGGCCGTGGACGGTGTGGCCGAGCCGGTCACCTTCTGGATGTCCCGGAGCCAGTACGAGGCGTGGAGCCACACCCGGCTGATCGTCGACGTCGTACCCGGACGGGGTAGTGGCTTCTCCCTGGAGGCACCCGAGGGGGTGCGTTTTCTCACCCGTTCTCGCGTAGTCGACGTCTAGTCGGCCCTGCGGTCGCCGCGTTCTGGTCCACTGCCCCGTAAAACCCGTACGACAGGGACAGTTGACGAGGCATCAGGGGGCACGGTGACCAGACGTCGCAGGCGTTCGGCAGCGGGCAGAGCGGTTCTCACAGGTGTCATGGCGTTCGGAGTACTGGCCGGTGCGGCCCCGGCGGGGGCGGCACCGGCCAGTGCCGTAGGGGCCGGCAAGCACATCGCGCCGGGTGTCTCCTACCGGCAGTTCGACGTCAAGGCGGGCGCGGGCACGACACACGCCCATCTGGTCACGGTCGACCTGGCCGACAAGCGTGTCCGGGTGGATCTGCTGCACCCGGACGCGGTGGCGGCCCGGGACACGGTCTCCCGGATGGCGGACGCGGCCGGGGCGGTCGCGGGGGTCAACGGTGACTTCTTCAACATCACCGAGACCCAGCACCCGGGAGTGGAGGCCACCGGCGCCGGCGTCGGACCGGCCATCGCGGGCGGGCAGGTGCTGAAGGCGGCGGTGCCGAACGGCCAGCGGTTCGGGCCCTCGCTGCCGCCGGGCACGAACACCCAGGACGTCTTCGGGGTGGGCACCGACCGGCGGGCCCGGCTCGACCGGCTGTCCCTCGTCGGCAGCGTCACCACGCCCGAGGGCGGGCTCCCCCTGCGGGGACTCAACCAGTACGCGCTCCCGGAGAACTCCGTCGGTGCCTTCACCTCGACGTGGGGCAGCGCCTCCCGGATGCGCTCCGTGTGCGGCACCGACGCCCAGCGTTCGGCTCCGTGCAGCACCGACACCTACGAGGTGAGGGTGCAAGGCGGCCGGGTGGCCTCCGCCGCCGACGCCCCGGGCGGCGGCTCGATCCCGGCGGACACCACGGTCCTCGTGGGCCGCGAGGAGGGTGCGCGGCAGCTGCGCAAACTCTCGGTCGGTGACAAGGTGACCGTCACGCACCGTCTGGCGGCGGCCTCCTCCCATGTGCCGTACGCGTTCGCGATCGGCGGCTTCCCGGTCCTGGAGAACGGGGCGCCGCTGTCCGGTCTCGACAACGTCACCTCGGCGGTGCGCACGGCCGTGGGCTTCGCCGACGGCGGACGGCATCTGCTGATCCTCGCGCTGGACGGGGCCGCCGCCTACCGGACCGGTATGACGGTCGCCGAGGAGGCGGCCACCATGCGCGCGTTGGGCGCGTCCGACGCGTTCAACCTCGACGGGGGCGGCTCGAGCGAGCTGGTCACCCGCGACGCGGGCGCGAGCACCGTGACCGTCCGTAACCACCCCAGCAGTGGCGCCGAGCGTCCCGTCGCGAACGGCATCGGCGTGTTCTCGGCCGGCTGAGCTCAGGGCCGCAGACTGCTCACCAGGTCCGCGGTCGTGGTGAGCCCGCTGTGGATGGTGGGCGCCATGCTCGTGCCGGCCAGATAGAAGCCGAGCAGCACGCAGACCAGGGCATGGGAAACCTTCAACGCGCCGTTGCGCATGAAGATCACGGCCAGGATCAGCAGCAACAGCACCGCAGAGATGGATACGGCCATCGGGGAACCTCCTCCGCCACGCCCCTTGTGCGGCGTTCGGCCGTAAGTGTGGCGTAGCGGAGGGTTCGTCCGGGCAGCTGACGTGTCCCCCGAACGTGTGGTGTCAGGCCGTGGGGTGGGCGTCGAGGAAGGCCTGCAGGCCTGCCAGGTCATCGGTGTTGAGGTAATCGACGCCGGCGGCGAGCAGCTCGGTCCACAGGGCGTCGCGGGCCGGGCCCGCGGCGTCCGGGGTGGCCCAGAAGCGCACCCGCTGCCCATGGGCGTGCGCGGCGGCGGTGATGCCGCGCAGCTTCCGCCGCTCGGCGTCGGGGAACGCGCCGTCACCGGACCAGGTGAACACCTGTGTCCAGTTGTCGCTGATCAGTGAGATGAAGGAGGCGGGAGCGGCGCCGCCGAGGTCGGCGAGCCGACCGTCGTAGAAGGCCAACCGCTCCGCTTGCGCCTGCATGGGGGCGCGGGCGGCGCGATCGCCGGAGATGACGGCGGTGACGGGTCCGGGGTGGATACGGCCGTGGTCGTACCGGGTGAACAGGTGCGGAAAGCGGCGCAGATGACGGTCGAGTTCGCGGTACGTCGACGATCCCTCGGTCTTGATGTCGACGAGGAGCTGCAGTGGCCGGCGCCACCCCCGGTACACGGAGTCGCCATTGGCCCGGACCAGGGCGGCCAGCGGGTCGAGATAGAGGGATTCGAGAGTGCGGGCCGGATCCAGCTCGGAGGCGTCGTGACCGATGAGGAGCTGGTCGCCGACGAGGAAGATGTCGGCCTCGACGCTGCCGAAGCGGTGGCCGAGCGCGTCGGACAGCGGCCGGTGCTGCTCGTAGTCGTTGTGGGCGTGCGCGTTCCACAGCGGGCGCCGACCCCGGTGCGGGCTGCCCGCCCAGGCCTGCGCCCCGGGCAGGACGACCGCACCGGCGAGGGCGGCGCCGAGCGTGGTGAGGGCTCCGCGACGGGTGCTGAGGGCCATGTGCTCTGCCTCCCCTTGGGATACCGGATGGGACCGAAGGGAGTATGCGTGCACCACACACCCAACAGGCCCCATCCGCCCGGGAGTTCACCCTCCGTTCACCTGCACCCGAAGCGGGACACGGTCACGGCCCCTGAAGATCGACCAAACCGGCCAGTGCCCCCTGATGCGCCCCCGCCGTGCCATAGGCGATCGAGTCCGCCTTGGCCCGCTTCAGATACAGGTGGATCGGGTGCTCCCACGTCATCCCGATCCCACCGTGCAACTGCAGTGCCTCCTCCGCGGCGTGGACGGCGACAGGCGCGGCATAGGCCTGGGCAACGGCCACCATCACATCGGCGTCCTCGCCGCAGGCCACCGCGTCGGCGGCCGCCCGCGCCGCAGCCCTGAGGTTGACGACCTCCAGCCACAGCTGGGCGAGCCGGTGCTTGAGGGCCTGGAAACCGCCGACCGGCCGGTTGAACTGCTTGCGCTCCTTCAGATAGCGGACCGTCTCGGTCAACGCCCAGTCGGCGAGGCCGAGTTGCTCGGAGGCGAGCAGTCCGGCGGCGGTGCGCAGGGCGCGTCGTACGGCGGGTCCGGCATCGCCGACGCGCCGGCCCGGCGCACCCTCCAGCCGTACCGTCGCCAGGGGCCGGGTCAGGTCCAGGGAGGTCTGCGGGGTGACCGTCACGGCGTCGGCGGCCACGGCGTACAGGCCGCCGTCGTCGGCCGGGACGAGCAGGACATCGGCCACGTCCGCATCCGCGATACCGGTCAGCTCGCCGTGCAGCCCGCCGTCCTCCGCCCGTACGGTCCTCACCTCGCCGCCCGGCGCCACGTGCAGGCCGACCGCCAGGGCGCCGATGGTGCGCCCGGCGGCCAGCCGTCCCAGCAGTTCCTCGTCGCCGCAGGCCAGCAGGGCCTCGGTGGCCACGACCGCGCTGGTGAGGTACGGCACGGGCGCGACCGCCCGGCCCAGCTCCTCCAGCACGACGGCGGCTTCGCGGGCGGAGGCACCCTGGCCGCCCTGTTCCTCGGGGATCAGGAGCCCGGCCAGGCCCATGCCCTCGGCGAGGGTCTTCCACAGGGCGCGGTCGTGCGGGGCGCCGGACTCGGCGCGGGCGATGACGTCCGCCGGTGCGCAGTGGTCCGTGAGCAGGTCGCGGACGGCGGCGCGCAGCGCCTCTTCCTCCTCGGAGTAGAGAAGATCGGTCATCGGGCCAGGTCCTTCCAGGCGACGTCCTTGTCGGTGCGCGGCTCGGCGGGCAGGCCGAGGACCCGCTCGGCGACGATGTTCAGCAGGACCTCGCTGGTCCCGCCCTCGATGCTGTTGCCCTTGGAGCGCAGATAGCGGTAGCCGGCGTCGCGGCCGGTGAAGTCGACCAGCTCGGGCCGGCGCATGGTCCAGTCGTCGTACAACAGGCCCTCCTCACCGCGGAGTTCGACCTCCAGGCCGCTGATCTCCTGGTTGAGGCGGGCGAAGGCGAGCTTCATGCCGGAGCCCTCGTAGCCGGGCTGGCCGGCGACGAGCTGCTGGCGCAGGCGTTCGGCGGTGAGACGGGAGACCTCGGCCTCGACCCACAGCTTCAGCAGACGCTGGTGGAGTTCATGGGTGCGCAGTTCGGGGCGTTCCCGCCAGGTCTGCGCGACGGGGCCGATCATGCCGCCCTCGCGGGGCAGGCGCATGCCGCCGATGGAGACGCGCTCGTTCATCAGCGTGGTCTGGGCGACCCGCCAGCCGTCGCCGATCCCGCCGAGGCGGCGGCTGTCGGGGATGCGGACGTCGGTGAGGAAGACCTCGTTGAACTCGGCCTCGCCGGTGATCTGGCGCAGCGGCCGGACCTCGACTCCGGGGTCGGTCATGTCGCAGACGAAGTAGCTGATGCCCGCGTGTTTGGGCACGTCCGGGTCGGTGCGGGCGATGAGGATGGCCCAGCGGGCGACATGGGCGCTGGACGTCCACACCTTCTGCCCGTTGACCACCCAGTCCTCGCCGGCCCGTACGGCCCGGGTGCCGAGCGCGGCGAGGTCGGAGCCGGCGCCGGGTTCGCTGAACAGCTGGCACCAGACCTCCTCCCCCGTCCACAGCGGTCGCAGATAGCGCTGCTTCTGCTCCTCGGTGCCGTACGCGAGGATCGTCGGCGCGGCCATGCCGAGACCGATGCCGATGCGCCGGGGGTCGTTGTCGGGGGCGCCGGCGGCCTCCAGTTCGGCGTCCACCACGGCCTGCAGGGAGCGCGGGGCGTCCAGTCCGCCGAGGCCCTGCGGGTAGTGCACCCAGGCGAGGCCGGCGTCGAAGCGGGCCCGCAGGAAGTCCAGGCGGTCCGTGCTCGCCGGGGGGTGCTCGGCGAGCAACTCCCGGGTGCGGCGGACCAGTTCGTCGGCGTCGGTCATGCTGCTCCCTCCATCACCACGGCGATCCGGCCGATGGAGCGGCCGTCCGCCACCTTCTGCACGGCCGCGGCGGCCTCGTCCAGCGGCACCCGCTCGCTCACCAGCGGCTTGATCGCGCCCCGGGCTGCCAGTTCGGTCAGTTCCTCGTGGCAGCGCAGGATGAGCTTCGGGTTCTTGGTCGCGTACAGGCCCCAGTGCAGGCCGAGGATCGAGTAGTTCTTCACCAGCGCGTGGTTGAGGGCCGGGCTGGGGATGCTGCCGCTGGCGAAGCCGACGACGACGATCCGGCCCTCGAAGGCGACGAGCTTGGCGGACTGGGCATAGGCCTCGCCGCCGACGGGGTCGTAGACCACATCGGCGCCCCGGCCGCCGGTGGCCTCCTTCACGGCCGCGATCACGTCCTCGGCGCGGCGGTCGACCACCACGTCACAGCCGATCTCCCGGGCCACGGCGGCCTTGTCGGCGCCGCCGACGACCCCGATCACGGTGGCGCCGGCCGCCTTGCCGAGCTGCACGGCGGCGCTGCCGACCCCGCCGGCCGCGGCATGCACGAGCAGGGTCTCCCCCGCTTCCAGACGGGCCCGGCGGTGCAGGCCGAACCAGCCGGTCTGGTAGCCGATGTGCAGCGCGGAGGCCTCGGCGTCGTCCAGTGACTCGGGCGCGGGCAGCAGGGCGCGGGCGTCGGCGAGGGCGTACTCGGCGAAGCCGCCGTACGGCAGCACGGGGTTGGCGATCACCCGGCGGCCGTCCTCGGTCTCGCCGCAGATCTCCACGCCGGGCGTGAACGGCAGCGGCGGGCGTACCTGGTACTGGCCCCGGCACAGCAGCGCGTCGGGAAAGTTGATGTCGGCGGCGCGCACCCGCAGGAGCACCTGGCCGTCGCCGGGCGTGGGCCGCTCCACCTCCGCGAGGCGCATCACCTCGCTCGGCTCGCCGTTCTCGTGCACTTGCCATGCCTGCATGCGGGGCCTCCACGGGACTGCTTCGTCTGACCGGGTCCGACGGCATACTAAGCGGTCGCTTGCCGATCAGGGAACAGCGTGCCCGGCCCCGGCGCGCGTCGTGTGGCTCACTTCCCGGACGCCGGCCGCGCGCGTACATGCATCCGCTCCCCCTGCGGCCCGAACAGACTGAGGAACTCCACCGGCCCGTCCCCCGTCGAACCGAACCAGTGCGGCACGCGCGTGTCGAACTCGGCCGCCTCCCCCTCAGACAGCACCACGTCGTGCTCGCCGAGGACCAGCCGCAGCCGGCCCGAGAGGACGTACAGCCACTCATAGCCCTCGTGGGTGCGCGGGTCGGGCTCCTCCTTCCGCTGGGGTTCGAGCACCTTGAAGGCCTGCAGGCCACCGGGCTGGCGGGTGAGCGGCCAGTGGGTGCGCCCGCCTCGCACGATCGGTTTGGACCGCACCCGCGGATCCCCCACCGGCGGCGCGCCGACCAGCTCGTCCAGCGGCACCTGATGGGCCTGGGCGATGGGCAGCAGCAGTTCGAGGCTGGGCTTGCGCAGCCCCGACTCCAGCCGGGAGAGGGTGCTCACGGAGATCCCCGTCGCCTCGGACAGCCCGGCGAGGGTCACGTCCCGGTCCTTGCGCATGCGCCGCAGCCGGGGGCCCACTTCCGCCAGTACGTCGTCCGTGCTCATGACCACCATTGCAGGATCGGCAAATGTGTTTGTCAATCCCGCGGCGCTCACGCAGCCGCAACAGCGCCCGCGGCCGACAGCGCACCGCACCGGGCGGACGCACGGCCGCGAGGTACCGCGCATCCCGCGGAGCGCTGAGGCACCATGGCCCCATGCTGCTTGCCCGGCTCGCCCAGGTGTCTCGGGAAGTCGCCGCGACAGCGGCCCGCTCCCGCAAGACGGCACTGCTCGCGGAGCTGTTCCGGGAGACGGAGGCGGACGACGTGCCGATCGTCATCCCGTATCTGGCCGGCCGGCTGCCGCAGGGCCGGCTCGGCGTCGGCTGGAAGGCGCTCAGCCGCCCGGTGCCGCCGGCCGCGGCACCCACGCTCACGGTCCGGGAGGTCGACGCGCTGCTCACCGGGCTGGGCAAGGTGTCGGGACCAGGCTCGCAGCCACAGCGGGCCCGGCTCGTCGGCGAGCTGATGGGCGCGGCCACCGAGGAGGAGCAGCGCTTCCTGCTCGGTCTGCTCACCGGCGAGGTGCGGCAGGGCGCGCTGGACGCGGTCGCCGTGGAGGGCCTCGCCCTGGCGAGGGACGCGGACCCGGCCGCCGTACGCCGGGCCGTGATGCTCGCCGGGTCGCTGCAGCCGGTCGCGCGGGCCCTGCTCGCCGAGGGACCCGGGGCGCTCGACCGGTTCCGGCTCACCGTGGGCCGCCCGGTGCTGCCGATGCTCGCGCGGAGCGCCTCCTCGGTCGCCGAGGCGGTGGAGAAGCTGGGCGCGTGCGCGGTGGAGGAGAAGCTGGACGGCATCCGGGTGCAGGTCCACCGGGACGGCGACACGGTCCGGGTGCACACCCGCACGCTGGACGACATCACCGACCGGCTGCCCGAAGTGACCACCATCGCACGCCAGTTGGGGGGTGAGCGGTTCATCCTGGACGGCGAGGTGCTCGCCTTCGACGACGCCGGGCGGCCCCGGTCCTTCCAGGAGACGGCGGGCCGGGTCGGCTCCCGCACGGACGTGGCGAGGGCGGCCGGTCAGGTCCCGCTCTCCCCCGTCTTCTTCGACGCCCTGTCGGTCGACGGCACCGATCTGCTGGACCTGCCCTTCGCCGAGCGGCACACGGAGCTGGCCCGGCTGGTGCCCGAGCCGCTGCGGGTGCGCCGTACGGTCGCCTCCGGCCCCGAGGACATCGCGGCGGCGGAACGGTTCCTCGCCGAGACCCTGGCCCGGGGGCACGAGGGCGTGGTGGTCAAGGCGCTGGACGCGCCCTACAGCGCGGGCCGACGCGGCGCCTCCTGGCTGAAGGTCAAGCCCGTGCACACCCTGGACCTGGTCGTGCTGGCCGCCGAGTGGGGCCACGGCCGCCGCACCGGCAAGCTCTCCAACCTCCACCTCGGCGCCCGCAACCCGGACGGCACCTTCGCGATGCTCGGCAAGACCTTCAAGGGCATGACCGATGTGATGCTCGCCTGGCAGACGAAGCGGCTGCGGGAACTGGCGGTCGAGGACGACGGCTGGGTGGTCCGGGTCCGCCCCGCACTCGTCGTGGAGATCGCCTACGACGGGCTGCAGCGCTCCTCCCGCTACCCGGCCGGCGTCACCCTGCGCTTCGCCCGGGTGGTCCGCTACCGCGAGGACAAGCGCCCCGAGGAGGCCGATACGGTGGAGGCCCTGCTGGCGGCCCACCCGGAGGTCGGACCATGACGGTGCGTGCGACGAAGCGCAGCGCGGGACTGCTGTTGTTCCGGCACACCGACGACGGCCTGCAGGTCTTGCTCGGCCATATGGGTGGTCCGCTGTGGGCGAAGAAGGACGCGGGGGCGTGGACCGTCCCCAAGGGGGAGTACGAGCCCGACGAGCCGCCCTGGGAGGCCGCACGGCGCGAGTTCCAGGAGGAGCTGGGGCTCGCGCCGCCCGACGGGACGGCCGTACCGCTGGGCGAGGTCGTGCAGAAGAGCGGCAAGATCGTCACGGTGTGGGCCGTCGAGGCGGACCCCGATCTGAGCGCTTTCACCCCCGGTACCTTCACCCTTCAGTGGCCGCCGCGCTCCGGCCGGGAGCAGGAGTTCCCGGAGCTGGACCGGGTGGAGTGGCTCGGCCTGGACCGGGCCCGCGAGCTGGTCGTCGCGGCGCAGCGGGCGTTTCTCGACCGGCTGGCCGAGCACACGGACTGAACCGGACGCCACGCGTTGCGCAGCGCACGCCCGCGCGCGAAGGTCGAGTCAAGCCCGCTCCCAGGGAGGTCAGCCATGCCCATCGCGACGGTGAACCCGACGAACGGCGAGACGCTCAAGACGTACGAGCCCATGGGCGAGGAGGAGCTGGAACGCCGGCTCCAGCTCGCCGAGGCCACGTTCCGCACGTACCGGACCACCACGTTCGCCGAGCGGGCCCGGCTGCTGGACAAGGCCGCCGATCTGCTGGACGAGGACCGGCCGGAGATCGCCCGGACCATGACCCTGGAGATGGGCAAACCGGTCAAGCAGGCGCGTGCGGAGGCCGCGAAGTGCGCGAAGGCGATGCGCTGGTACGCCGGACGCGCCGAGTCCCTGCTGGCGGACGAGGAGCCCGCCGAGGCGGATGTGACGGACTCCGGGGCGTCCCGGGTCCGGGTGTGCTACCGGCCGCTCGGGCCGGTGCTCGCGGTGATGCCGTGGAACTTCCCGCTGTGGCAGGTCGTACGCTTCGCCGCGCCCGCGCTCATGGCCGGCAACGTGGGCCTGCTCAAACACGCCTCCAACGTCCCCCAGACGGCCCTGTATCTGGAGGACCTGTTCCATCGGGCGGGCTTCAAGGAGGGCTGTTTCCAGACGCTGCTGATCGGCTCGGGCGCGGTGGACGGCATCCTGCGCGACGAGCGGGTGCGGGCGGCGACACTGACCGGCAGTGAGCCGGCGGGCCGGGCGGTCGCCTCCACCGCCGGGGAGATGGTCAAGAAGACGGTGCTGGAGCTGGGCGGCAGCGACCCGTACGTCGTGATGCCCTCCGCCGATCTGGACCGGGCGGCGCAGGTGGCGGTCACCGCACGCGTGCAGAACAACGGGCAGTCCTGCATCGCGGCGAAGCGGTTCATCGTGCACCGCGATGTCTACGACGCCTTCGCCGAGAAGTTCGTCGCCGGGATGGCGGCGCTCAGGCTCGGCGACCCGCTGGCGGAGGACACCGACGTCGGACCGCTCGCCACCGAGCAGGGACGGGCCGACCTGGAGGAACTGGTCGACGACGCGCGGCGCAGCGGCGCCGAGGTGCGGTGCGGCGGCGCACGGCCGGACGGGCCGGGCTGGTACTACCCGCCGACCGTGCTGGCCGGCATCACCCGCCAGATGCGCATCCACCGGGAGGAGGCGTTCGGTCCGGTGGCCACGCTGTACCGGGCCGGCGACCTGGACGAGGCCCTGCTCATCGCCAACGACTCGCCGTTCGGTCTGAGCTCCAACGTGTGGACGCGGGACGACGACGAGGTGCAGCGGTTCGCCCGCGATCTGGAGGCCGGATCGGTGTACGTCAACGGGATGACGGCCTCCCATCCGGCGTTCCCGTTCGGCGGGGTCAAACGGTCCGGGTACGGGCGTGAGCTGTCCGGGCACGGAATCCGCGAGTTCTGCAACATCACCACGGTTTGGCAGGGTGCGTGAGCGCCGCGCGGCTAGCATCCGGTTTGTGAACGGCGAAGTGACTCTGCCTCTGATCGTGGACGACCGCGGGGCCCTGCAGGTGGGTGCGGCCGATGTGAGTAAGTTGCTGCGGACCGTGGGGGCTCGGTGGCTGCGGCTCGTCGAGACCGGGGAGCAGGGGCTGGACGAGGACACGGTCGCGGCTTTGACCATCGAGCTGGCCAAGCTGGCGGATCGTATCGACGTGGCGTGTATCGCGCACAGCAGCGGGGCGCCGTAGAGGTGGACGGGTCAGCTCAGCGTCGACCAGAACATGCTCTCGTACTTCTGGAGCAGGGTTCCGTACGTGTGCGCGCTGTCCGGGTCCAGGGTGCCCGAGTCCAGGCCCGCCTGCACCGCTGACGCCGCCTGTGCGTCCAGGTCGGGGGCCGGCTCGGCGAAGAAGTCGAAGAACGCGCAGGCCTCGTCCCCGAAGCCGTAGTGCGTGCGCAGGCCCGTCGCGATACGGGCGCAGTAGCCGCCCCAGGCGGAGAAGTTCGCCGTGAGGGCGAGGACGACGTCAGCGGGCGATGCGTTGAGGGCCAGCCAGGAGACATGGCGGGGTAGGCCTGGCAGCCGGCCAGGGGGACGTAGGCGCGGGACTGGTCCTGCGTCACGCCACAGGCCCGTGCGAAGGCCTCCAGATGCGCCGCCGCCAGTTCCTCGCCGGTCGCGAGGGTGGTGAAGAAGGCCGCGCAGCCGGGGTCGGCGCGTTGCGCCAGGTGCTCGAAGGCGCGGCGGTCGGCCGGGATCACCCACCGCTGTTCCAGGGCGAGGCTCGCGAGCGTCCGTACGGGTGCCTCGCCGCGTTCCACGAGCGGAACGACGGGGTTGGCCGCCGGGTCCGGGGCGAGCGCTCCGGTGGTCGTGCGCAGCAGTTCCCGGGCCCTACCCGTCATGGCGTTCTCCCTCACCTGGATGTGGCACTTGTCACCCGAGCCTGGCACGGCATCCCCGGTCTGGAGTAGTTCGGCGAGAGATCGTCGCCGGTCCGAGTGATCGTGGGTGAACCACCTCTTGAGGTGAACGTCCTTCTGACCGGCGGGCAAAGGCCTTCCGGAAGGCTGAAAGCAGGCACGGTTCATGGCGACTTTGTGCAGACCATCGGTGTCGGTTCCGGAACACGTGATCACGATGGAGGAGACGCTGGAACTGGCGCGCTCCCGCCACGCGGATCACCCGCAACTGCCGCTCGCGCTGCGGCTGATCGAGAACACGGGCGTCAAGACCCGGCACATCGTGCAGCCCATCGAGGAGACCCTCAAGCACCCCGGCTTCGAGGACCGCAACAAGCTCTACGAGGCCGAGGCCAAGGCCCGGGTCCCCGCGGTGATCCAGCGGGCGCTCGACGACGCGGAGCTCCTGACCACCGACATCGACATGATCATCTACGTTTCGTGCACGGGCTTCATGATGCCCTCGCTCACGGCGTGGCTGATCAACGAGATGGACTTCGATCCCACGACCCGGCAGTTCCCCATAGCCCAGCTGGGCTGTGCGGCCGGCGGCGCGGCGATCAACCGCGCGCACGACTTCTGCTCGGCCTACCCCGAGGCCAACGCTCTGATAGTGGCCTGCGAGTTCTGCTCGCTGTGCTACCAGCCCACCGACCTCGGCGTCGGCTCGCTGCTCTCCAACGGCCTGTTCGGTGACGGCATAGCCGCCGCCGTGGTCCGCGGCAAGGGCGGCACCGGCATCGAACTCGAACGCAACGGCTCGTACCTGATCCCGAAGACCGAAGAGTGGATCATGTACGACGTCCGTGCGACCGGGTTCCACTTCCTGCTCGACAAGCGGGTGCCGGCCACCATGGAGCCGCTGGCCCCGGCGCTGCAGGATCTCGCGGGCATGCACGGCTGGGACGCGTCCGACCTGGACTTCTACATCGTCCACGCCGGCGGACCCCGCATCCTCGATGACCTGAGCAAGTTCCTCCAGGTCGACCCGCACGCGTTCCGGTTCAGCCGGGCCACCCTCACGGAGTACGGCAACATCGCCTCCGGCGTCGTGCTGGACGCGCTGCGCCGGATGTTCGACGAGGGCGGCGCCGAGCACCGGGCGCGCGGGCTCCTCGCCGGGTTCGGACCCGGCATCACCGCGGAAATGGCGCTGGGCCGCTGGCGTGGCCCTGACCGAGAAACGGCATGAATACGGCATGACGGAAGAGACGCTCACCGAGACCCTGCCCCCGATCCGGCACTGGCCCGCGCTCGACCTGACCGGGACGGACTTCGACCCGGTGCTCAGGGAGCTGATGCGCGAGGGACCGGTCACCCGCATCCAGTTGCCCAACGGCGAGGGCTGGGCGTGGCTGGTGACCCGGATGGACGACGTCCGCATGGTCACCAACGACCCCCGCTTCAGCCGCGAGGAGGTGATGAAGAAGCCGGTCACCCGGCTGGCCCCGCACTTCATCCCGGACCCGGGTGCGGTCGGTTTCCTCGACCCGCCCGACCACACCCGGCTGCGCCGCTCGGTGGCGGCCGCGTTCACCGCCAAGGGCGTGGAGCGGGTGCGCGAGAAATCGCGCGCCATGCTGGACGAACTGGTCGACGAACTCCTCCAGGACGGCCCGCCCGCGGATCTCACGGCCGCGGTCCTCAGTCCGTTCCCGATCGCGGTGATCTGCGAAATGATGGGCGTCCCGGCCGCCGACCGGCACACCATGCACACCTGGACGCAGCTGATCCTGTCCTCCTCGAACGGCAAGGAGGTGAGCGAGAAGGCCAAGCGGGAGATGGCCGCCTATTTCTCCGACCTGATCGGGCTGCGCGAGAACAGCACGGCCGAGGACGTCGCCTCGCTGCTGGGCGCCGCGGTGGGCCGGGGCGAGGTCACCCTGGAGGAGGCCGTCGGGCTGGCCGGTCTCCTGCAGATCGGCGGCGAGGCGGTCACCAACAACAGCGGGCAGATGTTCTATCTGCTGCTGACCCGCCCCGACCTGGTGGACCGGCTGCGCGCGGAGCCGGAGATCCGTCCCAGGGCGATCGACGAGATCCTGCGCTGGATCCCGCACCGCAACGCGGTCGGCCTGTCCCGGATCGCCCTGGAGGACGTGGAGATCCGGGGCGTGCGGATCCGCGCGGGAGACGCGGTGTACAACTCCTATCTGGCCGCCAACCGCGACCCGGAGGTCTTCCCCGACCCGGAGACCATCGACTTCTCCCGCAGCCCGAACCCCCATGTGTCCTTCGGTTTCGGCCCGCATTTCTGTCCCGGCAACATGCTGGCCCGGCTGGAGGAGGAACTCCTGGTGGACGCCCTGCTGGACCGGGTACCGGGCCTGAGGCTGGCCGTACCGCCGGAGAAGGTGCCCTTCAAGAAGGGCGCGCTGATCCGGGGGCCCGAGGCCCTGCCGGTGACCTGGTGAGCCGACCATGACCTGGACCGAGGGAGTGACCGAGGGACTGTATGTACCGCCGGGCCACGGCCGTGTCGTGGAGACGCCGGCCCAGCGGGTGACGTTCAAGGTCACCGGCACGCATTCGCGGATGGCCTCCGCCTTCGAGGTGGAGGTCCCGCCGGGCTTCGACGTGGGCGCCCATGTGCACACCCGCAGCGAGGAGCTGTTCTACGTGCTGGAGGGCGAACTGGATGTCCTCGCCTTCGAGCCGCGCGTCCGTACCCCCGACAACTGGCAGAAGTGGGAGTCCAGTTCGGGCAGCAGGGTGGTACGGGCCACCCCGGGCACGGTCATCGTCGTACCCCCGGGCTGCCCACACGCGTTCACGAACCCGACGGACACACCGGCGAAGATGTTCTTCCAGGCATCCCCGCCACCCGACCACGAGCGCTATTTCGAAGAGCTGCTGGAAATTCTGGGTAACGGCGGCCCGCCGGACCAGGAAGCCATCGAGGCGCTGAGGGCCAAGTACGACATCGAGCAACTGACACCCTTGAGACACAGGTGAGTTTCCCCACCCAGGGGCGCCGGGAACTGCGCGACCAGCCACACGCGACGGAGTGACCGGATCGCGCAGCACCCCCCATGGCGCTACCGAATGGTCATCCCGGCCAGCGTGCGCGCGATGACCAGCCGCTGGATCTCGCTCGTACCCTCGAAGATCGTGTAGATCGCGCTGTCCCGGTGCATCCGCTCCACCGGGTACTCACGCGTGTACCCGTTACCGCCCAGGATCTGGATCGCCTGCGCGGTCACCTTCTTCGCGGTCTCACTCGCGAACAGCTTGGACATCGATCCCTCGGCGGCGGTGAACGGCCTGCCGTTGACCGCCATCCACGAGGCCCGCCAGACGAGCAGACGAGCCGCGTCGATCTGCGTCCGCATGTCGGCGAGCTGGAAGGCCACACCCTGGTTGTCGATGATCGGCCGCCCGAACTGCTCGCGGGTCCTGGCGTAGTCGAGCGCGACCTCGTAAGCCGCCCGGGCGGTACCGACAGCCATGGCTCCCACGGCGGGCCGGGACGCCTCGAACGTCGCCATGGCCGCGTTCTTCACGCGCTCGCCGCCGGCGGCCTTCGCCTTCTCGCGGGCCCGGGCGAGCCGCTCGTCCAGCTTCTCCTTGCCACCGAGCAGACAGGAGCCGGGGACACGGACGTGATCGAGGATGACCTCGGCGGTGTGCGAGGCACGGATGCCGTGCTTCTTGAACTTCTGGCCCTGTGCGAGACCCGCGGTGCCCGGCGGGACGATGAAGGACGCGTGCCCCTTGGAGCCCAGCTCCGGGTCGACGCTGGCCACGACGACATGGACGCCCGCGATGCCGCCGTTGGTGGCCCAGGTCTTCGTGCCGTTGATCACCCACTCGTCCGCCGCCTCGTCGTACACGGCTCGCGTGCGCATGGAGGCCACGTCGGATCCGGCGTCGGGCTCGGAGGAGCAGAACGCGGCGACCTTGACATCGGTCTGGTCGCCGTACATCTGCGGGATCCAGGTGCCGATCTGCTCCTCGGTCCCGTTGGCGAGAACGCCCACGGCGGCCAGACCGGTGCCCACGATGGACAGGGCGATGCCGGCGTCGCCCCAGAAGAGCTCCTCCATGGCCATCGGGATGCCGAGGCCGGTGGGGTCGAAGTACTGCTGGGCATAGAAGTCAAGGGAGTAGATGCCGACCTTGGCGGCCTCCTGGATGACCGGCCAGGGGGTCTCCTCGCGCTCGTCCCACTCGGCGGCCGCGGGGCGGATCACATCGGCGGCGAAGCCATGGAGCCAGTCCCGGACTTCCCTCTGTTCGTCGTTCAGCTCCATGGTGAATTCGGCCATGTCCCCTCCAGCGGCGGCGGTACGGTGTTACTAGCGGTAACCCGAGTGTGTTACCGACGGGTAGGAAAAGTCAACCGTCGATGACGCCTCGGCATCCCGTTCGATGTCAGGGGCACAGTCAGTGTTAGTTTGCGCAGGCGTCACCGAATCAGCACGGGTGGGGAGAGCACATGGACACCACGCAGCGGACCGATCAACAGCGGTCCGCCGACCGCCGACGGCGCGAGCTGCTGGAGGCCGCCGACAGGGTGGTGCTGCGCGACGGCCCACAGGCGTCGATGAACGCGATCGCGGCGGAGGCCGGGATCACCAAGCCGATCCTGTACCGCCACTTCGGCGACAAGGGCGGACTCTACGCGGCGCTCGCCAAGCGCCACACGGACGCGCTGCTCGATTCGCTGCGGGCGGCGCTGGACGCTCCCGCGGACCGGCGGGAACGGGTGGAGTCCACGCTGGACACCTATCTCGCCGCGATCGAGGCACGTCCTCAGGTGTACCGCTTCCTGATGCACCCGGCGGAGGGGAGCACGGGCGCGGACCAGGGCTTCGATGTCGGCAAGCACTCGGCGCCGTTGCTCCGCAGGATGGGCGAGGAACTGGCCCAGGTCATCGAGGAGCGGGTGGATCTCGGACCGGAGAGTCAGCAGCTGGCGCGGGTGTGGGGGCATGGCATCGTCGGGATGATGCACGCGGCCGGGGACTGGTGGCTGGGCGAACGGCCTTGTTCCCGCGCCGAGTTGGTGAGGTCGCTCGCCGACCTGCTGTGGGGCCGCCTCGCGGCCGCGGGGGACAAAATCGGGGGTCCGGGGTTCTGAGGGGCCGGTCCCCCTCACCTGTGCCATGAAGCCCGGTTGATCTGCCTGGTCAGTCTGCGTTTCCGCCACCCCGTGAGGTGGTCCGCGTACACCCGGCCCTCCAGGTGGTCGTACTCGTGCTGCAGGCACCGCGCGAAGAAACCCGTGCCGTGCACGGTGACCGGTTCCCCGGTCACCGTGAGACCCTCGACCACCGCATGGTCGTAGCGCTCCGTCCCCGCCTCCAGACCCGGCAGGGACAGACAGCCCTCCGGGCCGCGGATCACCACACCGTCCGTCTCGACCAGGCGGGGGTTCACCACATGGCCGAGATGCCGCACATCGTCGTCATCCGGACAGTCGTAGACGAAAACCCGCAACGGCACCCCGATCTGATTCGCCGCCAGTCCCACGCCCTGCGCCGCGTACATGGTCGCGAACAAGTCCTCCACGAGGCCGGACACTTCGGAGCCGAAGTCGGTGACCTCCCGGCAGGGCTCGTGCAGCGTGCCGTCTCCGAGCAGGGAAAGGGGGCGGACGCGCCCGTGGGCGCCCGGGATCGTGCCGTGTCGCATAGCGGCAAGGGTACGGTTCCTTCAGCTCATACCCGTCGCGCACGAGGGCCGGGATTCGGGTGTGCGAATGGATCTCGATAGGCTGAGGACCACACCACGTTGCCGGATGGCCCCAGGCGCGGCGCGTACGCAAGGAGGATCGAGAACTGATGGCAGGCAACTCGGACCCGCTCACGCCGCGGGCCAAGCTGGCCGTGACGGCCGGCAAGGCGGTCGCCGCGGCATCGCGCGCCGCGGGACGCGGCAGCGGGTCGGTGATCGGCGGCCGGGTCGCGCTGAAACTCGACCCCGACCTGCTCGCACGGCTCGCACAGAACCTGGACGTCGTCCTGGTGTCGGCGACCAACGGCAAGACCACGACCACCCGGCTGATCGCGGAGGCGCTGCGCGCCGCGGGCCCGGTCGTCTCGAACGCGCTCGGCGCCAACATGCCGGCCGGTATCACCTCCGCGCTCGCGGGCGGCACCGAGTCGAAGTTCGGCGTCATCGAGGTCGACGAGAAGTACCTGGCCGGCGTCGCCCGGGACACCAGCCCGAAGTGCATCGCGCTGCTCAACCTCTCCCGCGACCAGCTCGACCGCGCCGCCGAGACCCGGATGCTCGCCGAGAACTGGCGCGAGGGCCTGGCCGGCTCCAAGGCCGTCATCGTCGCCAACTGCGACGACCCGCTGGTCGTCTGGGCCGCCTCCTCCTCCCCGAATGTGATCTGGGTCGCGGCCGGGCAGATGTGGAAGGACGACGCCTGGTCCTGCCCGTCCTGCGGCGGTGTGATGCAGCGCCCCGGCGACGACTGGTTCTGCGGCGAGTGCGGTTTCCGCCGGCCCCAGCCGGCCTGGGCGCTGTCCGGGGACCATGTGCTCGACCCGCACGGCTCGGCCTGGCCCATCCATCTGCAGCTGCCGGGCCGCGCCAACAAGGCGAACGCCGCCTCCTCGGCCGCCGTCGCCGCCGTCTTCGGGGTGCCGCCGCAGGTCGCCCTGGAACGGATGTACCAGGTACAGGCCGTGGCCGGACGGTACGACGTCGTCCAGTTCCTCGGCCGCGATCTGCGGCTGCTGCTGGCGAAGAACCCGGCCGGCTGGCTGGAGACCTTCTCGCTGATCGACCCGCCGCCCGCCCCGGTGATCCTGTCCGTGAACGCCCGCGGCGCCGACGGCACCGACACCTCCTGGCTGTGGGACGTCGACTACACCCGGCTGAGCGGCCACCCGATCTTCGTGCTCGGCGACCGCAAGCTGGACCTCGCCGTCCGTCTGGAGGTCGCGAACCAGCACTTCCAGGTCTGCGAGAACCTCGACCAGGCCGTGCAGATGTGCCCGCCCGGCCGGATCGAGGTCATCGCGAACTACACCGCGTTCCAGGACCTGCGCCGCCGCGTCGGCAACTGATCTTCGAAGGGCGATCACCTCATGAGCGACAACCAACTGCGGCTGGTGTGGATCTACCCGGACCTGCTCAGCACCTACGGCGACCAGGGCAACGCCCTCGTCGTGGAGCGGCGGGCCCGGCAGCGCGGCCTGGACGTGGCCCGGCTCGACGTGCGCAGCGACCAGCCGATCCCGACCTCCGGCGACATCTATCTGATCGGCGGCGGCGAGGACCGTCCGCAGCGGCTCGCCGCCGAGCGGCTGCGCCGCGACGGGCATCTGCAGCGGGCGGTGCAGAACGGCGCGATCGTGTTCTCGGTCTGCGCCGGCTACCAGATCCTCGGTCACGAGTTCATCAACGACCTCGGCCAGCGTGAGCCGGGCCTCGGCCTGCTCGACGTGGTCTCGGTGCGCGGCGAGGGCGAGCGGTGCGTCGGCGACGTACTCGGCGACATCGACCCGCAGCTCGGGCTGCCCCAGCTGACCGGCTTCGAGAACCACCAGGGCGTCACCCACCTCGGCCCGACCGCCCGCCCGTTCGCCCGGGTGAAGATCGGCCGGGGCAACGGCACCGGGGACGGCACGGAGGGCGCGTACAACGGGACCGTCTTCGGCACGTACATGCACGGCCCGGTCCTCGCCCGCAACCCGCTGATCGCCGACCTGCTGCTGAAGCTGGCGCTCGATGTCAACGCGCTGCCGCCGGTCGACGACCGCTGGTACGAGGCGCTGCGCGACGAGCGGATCACCGCTGCTCAGCAGCCCGCGTAAGTCACGCTGCAGCGTTTCTCCAGCGCGCTCCGGCAGTCTCGTAGTGGGCCCGCCTGACGGACTGTCCGCTCACATGTGCGGGCACGTCCAGCAAGCGGACGCCCGCTACGGAACGACCCCCTCACGCCGGTAGGGTGACCGGGAATCCACCGGACAACGTGGTCCGGTTACCCGGCCCACGTTGAGAAGGTATTTCGGGCTATGCGCATTGGTGTCCTCACGTCCGGCGGCGACTGCCCCGGCCTGAACGCGGTCATCCGGTCCGTCGTACACCGTGCCGTCGCCGACCACGGCGACGAGGTCATCGGTTTCCGGGACGGCTGGAAGGGTCTCCTGGAGTGCGACTATCTCAAGCTCGACCTCGATGCCGTGGGCGGCATCCTGGCGCTCGGCGGCACCATCCTCGGCTCCTCCCGGGTCCGCCCGGAGCATCTGCGGGACGGTGTCGAGCGGGCCAGGGGCCATGTCGCGGAACTCGGCCTGGACGCGATCATCCCGATCGGCGGTGAGGGCACGCTGAAGGCGGCCCGGCTGCTGTCGGACAATGGGCTGCCGATCGTGGGCGTGCCCAAGACCATCGACAACGACATCGCTGTCACGGACGTCACCTTCGGCTTCGACACGGCCGTCACCGTGGCGACGGAGGCCCTGGACCGGCTGAAGACGACCGCAGAGTCGCACCAGCGCGTGCTGATCGTGGAGGTCATGGGCCGCCACACCGGCTGGATCGCGCTGCACTCGGGCATGGCGGCCGGCGCCCACGCCATCGTCGTCCCGGAACGGCCCTTCGACATCGAGGAGCTGACGACGAAGGTCGGCGAGCGGTTCGCGGCCGGCAAGCGCTTCGCGATCGTGGTCGCGGCGGAGGGCGCCAAGCCGAAGTCCGGCACCATGGACTTCGACGAGGGCGGCAAGGACATCTACGGCCACGAGCGCTTCGCCGGCATCGCCCGGCAGCTGTCCATCGAGCTGGAGCACCGGCTCGGCAAGGAGGCGCGGCCGGTGATCCTCGGCCATGTGCAGCGGGGCGGCACACCGACGGCGTACGACCGGGTGCTCGCCACGCGGTTCGGCTGGCACGCGGTGGAGGCCGCGCACCGGGGCGAGTTCGGGATGATGACGGCGCTGCGCGGGACGGACATCGCCATGGTGCCGCTCGCCGAGGCGGTCGAGACGCTGAAGACCGTTCCGGTGGAGCGCTACGACGAGGCGGAGTGCGTCCTGTAGTTCACCCGAGAACAACCCGCCCCCGGTCACGGTCGTGACCGGGGGCGGTTCTACTCTGGGGGGCGGACAACTCGCACAACCCCCACGAAACAGGAGCCGCCGGATGGATCACAGCGGGCACGGCATGATGATGGATCTGCCGCCGTTCACGCTGGCACGGGGGCTGGAGTGGTCCACCGACCCGTTCTTCCTCGTCGCCTGCCTGCTCGGGCTCGGCCTGTACGGCTGGGGCGTGCTGCGGCTGCGGCGGCGCGGGGACACCTGGCCGGTCAGCCGTACGGTCTCGTACGTCATCGGTGTGCTGACCATCGCGCTGGTGATGTGCACCAAGCTGAACGACTACGGCATGGTGATGTTCAGCGTGCACATGGTGCAGCACATGATCATCAGCATGCTGTCGCCGATCCTGATCCTGCTCGGCGCCCCGGTCACCCTGGCGCTGCGGGCACTGCCGACGGCGGGCCGGGGGCGCAAGGGGCCGCGCGAGCTGCTGCTGGCGCTGCTGCACAGCCGCTACATGCGGATCATCACCCACCCGGCGTTCACGATCCCGCTGTTCATCGCGAGCCTGTACGCGCTGTACTTCACCCCGCTGTTCGACACCCTGATGGGCTCCAGGGCCGGGCACATCGCGATGATGGTGCACTTCCTCGCGGTCGGCGTGGTGTTCTTCTGGCCGATCATCGGTATCGATCCGGGTCCGCACCGGCCGGGGTATCTGATGCGGATGCTGGAGCTGTTCGCGGGCATGCCGTTCCACGCGTTCTTCGGTATCGCCTTGATGATGGCGTCGACGCCGATGGTGAACACCTTCCGGCACCCGCCGGCCTCGCTCGGCATCGACGCGCTCTCCGACCAGAACGCGGCCGGCGGGATCGCCTGGGCCTTCAGCGAGATCCCGTCCGTCCTGGTGCTGATCGCACTGCTCTTCCAGTGGTACGGCTCCGAGCAGCGCCAGGCCAAGCGCAAGGACCGCGCCGCCGACCGCGACGGCGACAAGGAGCTGGAGGCGTACAACGCCTACCTCGCCTCACTGAACACCCGCGAGGGTTAGAGCGCGAGGGCCAGAGGCTGCCCCTGGACCCCGCCCCTGGGCGGAGTCGTCCCCTCCGGGTGGGATCCGGGGCACCATGGTCGTGGACGGACCATGAGGAGGGTGTCGCGATGCCCGGTTCCACGAACGGTACGAACGGCTCGACGAACGGCTCCACCAAGGCGATGGGGGCGCTCACGGTCGGCGGACTCGTCGTCGTGACCGCCTATACGGTCGCGCTCGGCGGCAACGGCTGGCTGTGGTTCGGCTGGGTCGTGCTCGGCCTGCTGACCCTCGCCATGATCGTCACCCGGTCCTAGGGCCTGTCCGGCGGACCCCGACCCTAGGCCGCGGCGCGGGCGTGGCTGATTTCAGTGCCCGCATTACAGTGCCCGCATGAACAGCAGGGCCACGTCCTTCGACGATCTCGACCGCAAGATCATCACCGCGCTGATGGCGAACGCGCGGACCAGCTTCGCCGAGATCGGCGCGGACATCGGACTGTCCGCGACGGCGGTCAAGCGGCGGGTGGACCGGCTGCGGGAGACCGGGGTGATCACGGGGTTCACGGCGACGGTGCGGCCCTCGGCGCTCGGCTGGCGCACGGAGGCGTACGTCGAGGTGTACTGCGAGGGCGCGGCCCCGCCCCGGCGGCTGGCGGAGGTCGTCCGGAACCATCCCGAGATCACGGCGGCCATGACGGTCACCGGCGGCGCGGACGCGCTGCTGCATGTGCGGGCGCGGGACGTGGACCACTTCGAGGAGGTGCTGGAGCGCATCCGCACCGAGCCGTTCATCCGGAAGACGATCAGCGTGATGGTGCTCTCGCACCTCCTCCCGGAAAGCCCCGAAGCCGGCGCGACCCACGTGGCCCCCGAGTGACGCGGAGCATGCGCAGGAACAGTGCGTTTTCCCACTGAAGAACGCAGCGATGCTGCACATCTACGCAGCTATCTTTTCTTGTCGAGCGTCCCCCTCCCTTTCTACCGTTGTGCTCACCCCCTGTGACACACAGCAAAGCGGAGGAAACCCTCTGTGTCCGAAACCCGTGTACAGCGCCCTCGGCGCTTTCTCGTCTGTGAACCCAGACATTTCGCCGTGCAGTACGCGATCAATCCATGGATGCAGCCCGACCGGCCCGTCGACGTCGACCTCGCCCGGGGGCAGTGGCAGACGCTGATCCGCGCCTACCGCACCCATGGGCACACGGTCGAGTCGGTCGAGCCGGTCCCGGGCCTGCCCGACATGGTCTTCGCCGCCAACGCCGCGTTCGTGGTCGGCGGCCGGGTCTTCGGCTCGCTGTTCCACGCCCCCGAGCGGCGCCCGGAGTCGCTGCACTACGACACCTGGTTCAAGGGGGCCGGCTACGACGTGTACCGCCCCGAGGCGGTGACCGAGGGCGAGGGCGACCTGGTGTGGACGGGCCGGTACGTGCTCGCCGGCACCGGGTTCCGCACCACCCGCGAGGCGCACCGGGAGGCCCAGGAGTTCCTCGGCCATCCGGTGATCGGCCTGACCCTGGTGGATCCGTACTTCTACCACCTGGACACGGCGCTGTTCGTCCTCGACGACGACAACATCTGCTACTACCCGGAGGCGTTCTCGGCGGGCAGCCGGGAGGTGCTGCGCCGGCTGTACCCGGACGCGGTGCTCGCCACCCGCGAGGACGCGATGGCCTTCGGTCTGAACTCCGTCTGCGACGGCCGCAACGTCTTCATCGCGCCGCAGGCCGAGGCGCTGGCCGAGAACCTCGCCGGCCACGGTTATGTCCCCGTCCCCGTCGACCTGTCCGAGTTCCACAAGGCCGGCGGCGGCATCAAGTGCTGCACCCAGGAGATCCGCTGATGACCGCACCCGCACCCGTCCGTACGTCCGACGAGCTGATCAAGGCGGAGGAGCCGGTCCTCGCACACAACTACCACCCCCTGCCCGTGGTCGTCGCCCGAGCCGAGGGCACCTGGGTGGAGGACGTCGACGGCCGCCGCTATCTGGACATGCTCGCCGGGTACTCGGCCCTGAACTTCGGCCACCGGCACCCGGCGCTGATCGAGGCCGCGCACCGCCAGCTCGACCGGCTCACCCTGACCTCCCGCGCCTTCCACAACGACCGCCTCGCCGAGTTCGCCGAGCGGCTCTCGGCGCTGACCGGCCTGGACATGGTGCTGCCGATGAACACCGGCGCCGAGGCGGTGGAGAGCGGCATCAAGGTGGCCCGCAAGTGGGCGTACGACGTGAAGGGCGTGCCCGCCGACCGGGCGACGATCGTGGTCGCCGCGGAGAACTTCCACGGCCGTACGACGACGATCGTCAGCTTCTCCACGGACGAGACCGCCCGCTCGGGCTTCGGCCCCTTCACGCCCGGCTTCCGCGTCGTGCCGTACGACGACCTGGCCGCGCTGGAGGAGGCCGTCGACGAGACCACGGCGGCCGTGCTGATCGAGCCCGTCCAGGGCGAGGCCGGCGTGATCATCCCGAAGGACGGCTATCTCGCCGGGGTGCGGGAGCTGACCCGCCGCAAGGGCTGTCTGTTCATCGCCGACGAGATCCAGTCGGGCCTCGGCCGCACCGGCCGCACCCTCGCCGTCGAGCACGAGGCCGTCGTACCGGACGTGCTGCTGCTCGGCAAGGCGCTCGGCGGCGGCATCGTCCCGGTGTCGGCCGTCGTGGCGCGGCGCGAGGTGCTCGGGGTGCTGCACCCGGGCGAGCACG
The DNA here is from genome assembly GCF_014650595.1 of Streptomyces alanosinicus. Lineage (GTDB taxonomy): Bacteria > Actinomycetota > Actinomycetes > Streptomycetales > Streptomycetaceae > Streptomyces > Streptomyces alanosinicus. The sequence continues at coordinate 67,063 of NZ_BMVG01000005.1, read as the reverse complement.
GCTCGACGTTCGGCGGCAATCCGCTCGCCGCGGCCGTCGGCACGGCCGTGGTGGAGCTGCTGGAGACCGGCGCGTTCCAGCAGCGGGCCGCCGAGCTGGGCGTGATCCTGCGCGACGGGCTGCAGGAGCTGGTCGGCAAGGGCGTCCTCGGTTTCCGGGCGCGCGGCCTGTGGGCGGGCGTCGACATCGACCCGGCGATCGGCTCCGGCCGTGAGATCAGTGAGCGGCTGATGCGGGAGGGGATCCTGGTGAAGGACACCCACGGGTCCACGATCCGGCTGGCACCCCCGCTGACCGTCACGGCCGAGGAACTGCGCTCCGCGCTGGTGGCGCTGGAACGGGTGCTGGGGTCCTGACCTCGGTGAAGCTGCCGGACCGACGACGGCGGGCGGGGAGCGGCGGGCGGCCGCTCCCCGCCCGTTCGTACGGCCCCAGCCGATGGCCGAAGGGTGACGATTCAGCCAAGAGAGGGTAGACCACTCTCAGCTATAGAGAGGTCGACCGTGGGCACTCACGAGAAGCAGGACGTTGCCCGGCAGCGGTTCGACGTGGCGGACGCCGCGCCCCTGCTGCTCGACGCACAGGGCACGGTGACGGGCTGGACGCCCGACGCACAGCGGCTGCTGGCGTACCCGGCCGCCGCGGTGGTGGGCACCGGGGCGGCCCGCCTGCTGTCCGCCGAGGACGCCGCCCGGGTACCCGAGCTGGCCCGGCGGTGCCTTCGGGACGGCGGCTGGGCGGGGCTGCTGACCGCGCGGCGGGGGGACGGGCGGCTCGTCCGGTTGATGGTGCGGATCACTCCTGCGGTGGAACCCGCCGGGGCACCACAGTGGCTGGTTCTGCTCTCCGAGACGTCCGGGGCGCGCGGCTGGGACATGAGCCGTGCGGTGCTGGAGCAGATGGTGACCGACTCCCCCGTCGGCATAGCGATCGTGGACACCGATCTGCGGTGCGTATGGTCGAACGAGGCCCTGGAGCGGTACGGCGGCGGCTCCCCGGAGGAGCGGCTCGGGCGTCGGCTGGCGGAGATCCAGCCCGGCATCGACTCCGCGGACATCGAGCATCAGATGCGGCGCGTGCTGGAGACCGGCCGGCCGGTGGTCGGGTACGAGCATGTGGGCCAGATCCGGTCCGCGCCGCACCGGGAGACGGCGCACATGATGTCGTTCACCCGCCTCGACGACGCCCAGGGGCACGCGATGGGCGTGTACTACACCGTCGTCGATGTCACCGAGCGGCACCGCGCCCGGCAGCGGCTGGCCCTGCTCGACCGGGCCGGGGAGCAGATCGGGCGCACCCTGGACATCCGGCGGACCGCGCAGGAACTGGCCGATGTGGCCGTGACGGGTTTCGCGGACTTCGTCGGCGTGGACCTGCTGGAGTCCGTGCTGCGCGGCGCCGAGCCGGAGCCGCCGGACGACACCGATCATGTGCCGCTGCGGCGGGCGGGGCACCAGTCGGTGAATCCCGGGGTCCCGGAGGCCGTCGTCGCCATCGGCGAGGTGGTCACCTATCTGGCCGGATCGCCCCCGATCCGCTGTCTGACCACGGGCCGGTCCTGGCGCGAGGAGCGGCTCGACCCGCCGGCCGAGGAGTGGGCCGCGGGCATCCCGGACGGCCGCGCGGAAACCTTTCTGGAGCTGGGGCTGCGGAGCGTGATGATCGTGCCCATCCGGGCGCGGGGCGTCACGATGGGCGTCACCTCCTTCTTCCGGCGCGGCCGGCAGGAGCCGTTCGACGAGGACGACCTGAGTCTCGCCGAGGACCTGGTGTCGCGGGCGGCGGTCTGCGTGGACAACGCCCGTCGCTACACCCGCGAGCGGGACGCGGCCCTGGTCCTGCAGCGCAGCCTGCTGCCGCACCGGCTGCCCGAGCAGGACGCGGTGGAGGTGGCCGCCTGCTACCGGCCGGCCGACGAGCTGACCGGCCTCGGCGGCGACTGGTACGACCTCATCCCGCTGTCCGGGGCGCGGGTGGCCCTGGTCGTGGGCGAGGTGCCGGGGCACGGGATCGACGCCGCCGCGGCCATGGGGCGGCTGCGCACCGCCGTACGCACCCTCGCGGCGCTCGATCTGCCGCCCGAGGAGATCCTCGCGCACCTCGACGACCTGGTGGCGCGGATGTCCGACGAGGAGGGCGCGCCCGAGGTCCCGGAGGCCGCCGACGCCCGGGCGCTGGGCGCCGGGTGTGTGTATGTCGTCTACGACCCGGTCGACGGGCGGTGCACGATGGCCGCCGCGGGGCATCCCGCGCCCGCCGTGGTCCTGCCCGACGGCGTGGTCGGCTTCGTCGACCTGCCACAGGGGCCGCCGCTCGGGGCGGGCGGTCCGCCCTTCGAGGCGGTCGAGCTGGTCCTGGCCGAGGGCAGCACGCTCGCCCTGCACACCGACGGGCTGCTGGCCCACGGGCAGGACGGGACCGCAGAGGCGGACCGCGACCGGCTGCGCCGCGCGCTGGAGCGGCCCGCTCCCTCCCTCGACCTGCGCTGCCGGTCCGTGATCGACACCCTGGTCCCGGCCCGCCCGCACGACGACGTGGCCCTGCTGATGGCCCGGACCCGGCTGCTCGGCGAGGGCCGGGTCGCCGACTGGGATCTGGCCGCCGACCCGGCCGTGGTCGCCGACGCCCGCAAGGAGGCCACCCGCCAGCTGGCCGAGTGGGGCCTCGCGGAGCTGGCGTTCACCACCGAACTGGTCGTGAGCGAGCTGGTCACCAACGCCATCCGGCACGCGGAGGCCCCCATCCGGCTCCGGCTGATCAGGGACCGGGCGCTGATCTGCGAGGTCTCCGACGGCGGCGCCACCGCGCCGCATCTGCGCCATCCGCGCGCCATGGACGAGGGCGGCCGCGGACTGCTGCTGGTCTCCCAGTTCGCCCAGCGATGGGGCACCCGCTTCGTGCCCGAAGGAAAGGTCATCTGGGCCGAGCAGTCTCTGGACGACCCGCCTGACTGACCTTCGCGGCCCGCGCATACGTCGCGTGACGTGGGAAAATGGCATGACTCCGGTGGATGGGCACGACTCCGGTGGATAGGCGGTAGCCATGAACGACACGGCCGTCGACTACGCGCGGGTGTTCCAGGCGCTGCCGGGCATGGTGGCGCTGCTGACGCCCGAGTTGACCTACGTGGACGCCAACGCGGAGTTCCTGCGGGTGGCCGGGCGCACCCGCGAGCAGGTGGTGGGGCGCTATCTCTTCGACGTCTTCCCGGACAACCCGAACGACTCGGGCGCCTCGGGCATGCGGAATCTGGCCGCCTCGCTGGCGCGGGTCGTGGCCACCGGCGAGCGCGATGCCATGGCCCTGCAGCGGTACGACGTGGAGGATCCCGAGCGGCCCGGGGAGTGGGCGGAGCGCTACTGGAGCCCGGTCAACGCGCCCGTGTGCGATGCGGACGGGAAGGTGGTCCTGCTGGTGCACCGGGTGGAGGAGGTCACCGAACTGATCCGGGCCCGCGGCGGCCCCGCCGGTGGCCGGGCCCGCGTCCTGGAGGCCGAGCTGTACACACGCGCCCGCGAACTGCAGGAACTCAACGAACGGCTGCGCCAGGCCCACGCCCGCGAGCGCGAGGTGGCCCTCGCCCTGCAGAAGGCGATGCTGCCCGCCCGCCGGCAGGTCGGCGACCATCACGCGGCGGTACGCTACCGGCCCGCGGTCGGCGCGCTGAACGTGTGCGGGGACTGGTACGACGTCGTCGACCTGGTGGGCGGCCACCGCATCGGCGTGGCCGTGGGGGACGTGGTCGGGCACGGTCTGGAGGCGGCCTGCGTCATGGGCCAGCTGCGCAGTGCGCTGAGCGCCGCCTGCCGGGTGGCCTCGGGACCGGCCGAGGCGCTGAACGTGCTGGGGCGGTACGCGCATGTCGTCGACGGCGCGGAATCCGCCACCGCCGTCACGACCTTCATCGACTTCGACGACCGCACGATCGCCTACAGCAGCGCCGGTCATCCGCCGCCCGTCCTCGTTCACCCCGACGGCCGTGTGGAGTTCCTCGACCGGGCCACCGACCCGCCGCTCGACGCCCGCCCCGACCCGGTACCGCGGCCCGAGGCCCGTACGGCCTACACCGATGGCGCCACCCTCGTCCTCTACACCGACGGTCTGGTCGAGCGCCGCGGCGAGGACATCGACACCGGGCTGGCCCGCCTCGCCTCGTCCCTGGACCGGCATCGCGACGACGACCCCGACAGGCTCGCGGACGCCGTCCTGCTGGAACTGCTGCCTCCCGGGGGTGCGACCGACGACACGGCGCTGGTCGTCGTGCGGCTGTGAGCCGCGGTGGGGCGGCGGCCGGAGCCGGGGGCACGGGCCGCCGCCCCGTCCCGCGTCAGTTCGCGCCGAGGAGCTTCTTCATCTCCTTGATCTCGGCGTTCTGCGCGGTGACGATGGCGTCGGCCAGAGTCTTGGCAGGGCCGTAGGAGCCCTTGCTCTTCTCGGTGCCGGCCATCTCGACGGCGCCCTGGTGGTGCTCGACCATCATGGACAGGAACTTCGTGTCGAAGTCCGTGCCCTTGGCCTTCTTCAGCGCGGTCATGTCGGCGTCGGTCATCATCCCGGGCATGCCAGGCATGCCGGAGTGGCCGGAGTGGTCCATGCCGGCCATGGGCACCTGCTCGCCCCAGGACGTGAGCCAGCCGGTCATGGTGCGGATCTCGGGGTCCTGGGCCTTCTCGATGCGGGTGGCGAGGTCCTTCACCCGCGCCGAGGAGGCCCGGCCGGCGGCGAGGCGCGCCATCTCCAGGGCCTGCTGGTGGTGCGGGATCATGCCCTGCGCGAAGGCGACGTCCTGGGCGTTGTGGGTGCGGGCGGCCGACGCGCTCGCGGAGGCGGAGGCGCCGTGCGCGGCATGGTCGCCGCCGTCACCGCTGCCGCCGCAGGCGGCGAGGGCGAGGGCGGCGGTCACGGCGACCGCGGCCAGGGCGGCACGGCGCGTGCGGGTACGGCGCGTCGAGGTACGGATGGTCATGCGGGGACTCCTGTGGTTCTCAGGGGATGTGGGGCATGCCTGAGCGCGACCGCGGGCTCCGCCGTGAAGGGGCGGGCGGTGCGGCCGGCGGGGCCTCCTAGATCCGCAGGAGTTGGAGTTCGGCCAGCGAGGGCGGGGCGCGTGCGCCGTCCGGGCCGGTGGCCACCCGGGAGCGCGGACAGGGGTCCTGCGCAGGTACGGCCACGGGGCCGGGGACCAGAGCCGGCAGCTGCGGGCCGCCGTTCACCGCGCCCGAGGCGCAGGTGGGGTCGGCGTGATGCAGCCGGCCGCCGCAGTGACCGCCGACGTCCGGACAGTCGTCCGGTCCGGCGGCGGCGACAGAGGCGACGCCGGGCATCGCGGTGTGCTGCGCCGGACTGCCGTGCTCCGCATGCCCCGTGCCACCGCCGGGCCCGAGCGCATGCATGCCCAGCAGCCCCAGCAGCAGCGCCAGCACGAGCACCCCGCGCTGCCGCCGCCGGGGCGGGCTGCTCGGGGAGCGCGGTCCGGTGCGGTACATCCATCTCATCGTACGGGCGTACCGGCCACCGACCCCGCACGGCTCGCCCCGCCGTTCCCCCGACCGGGGTAAACGGCTCTCCGTGGCCCCCCTGTTCCCAGTCCCGGCTCCCGCCCCGGCTCGGCCCCGGCGGCCCGGGGCGAGCGCCCAACGCGCCTTCCTTGCCCGGCCGTTACCGGCCATGACAGCGCGGGGTTCGACAGAAACGGCATGAGCATGGCCTGTTCCGGTTACAGATGACGACAGGCACACACCGGCGTGGCCTGGACGATGTGAGGGGCGAGCCGTGTTCTATTACCTGCTCAAGTACGTGCTGCTGGGCCCCCTCCTGAGACTGGTCTTCCGGCCCCGGATCGAGGGGCTGGAGAACGTGCCGGCATCCGGACCCGCGATCGTCGCCGGCAACCATCTGTCGTTCTCCGACCACTTCCTGATGCCGGCCATCCTCAGACGGCGGATCACGTTCCTCGCGAAGGCCGAGTACTTCACCGGCCCGGGGCTGAAGGGCCGGTCCACCGCGTTCTTCTTCCGCAGTGCCGGACAGATCCCGGTGGACCGCTCGGGCAAGGACGCGGGGCAGGCCGCCATCCGGGAGGGCCTCAGGGTTCTGCACAGGGGCGAGCTGCTCGGTATCTATCCGGAGGGCACCCGTTCGCACGACGGCAGGCTCTACAAGGGCAAGGTCGGCGTCGCAGTGATGGCGCTGAAGGCCGGGGTGCCGGTCGTGCCGTGCGCGATGATCGGCACGTTCGAGGCCCAGCCGCCCGGGAAGGTCGTCCCGAACATCCACCCCGTCACCATCCGCTTCGGCAAGCCCCTGGACTTCTCCCGCTACGCGGGCATGGAGGAGCAGAAGGCGATCCTGCGGGCCGTCACCGACGAGATCATGTACGCGATCCTGGCCCTGTCCGAGCAGGAGTACGTCGACGAGTACGCGGCCGTCGTCAAGGAACGCCAGACCGCGCAGAAGGGCGCGAAACAGCGCAGGTTCCCGCGGGCACCACTCGGCTGACCACGGGCACCGCGCGGCATGAGCGAGGGGCGGCCGGAGAGTCCGGCCGCCCCTCGTCACCGCATGGGCCCGGTCAGGGCTTGGGCGTGGCGTGCGGTCCGCAGGTCACGTCCGCACCGTCCAGCTTGCCGTCGAGCAGATAGGCGTCGACGCGCTGGTTGATGCAGGGGTTGACCAGACCGGTCACACCGTGGGATCCCGCGTCCTTCTCGGTGATCAGACGGGAGCCCTGGAAACGCTTGTGCAGTTCGACGGCGCCCTCGTACGGGGTGGCGGCGTCCCGGGTGGACTGCACGATCAGCACCTGCGGCAGACCCTCGTGGGTCGTGACGTGGACCGGGGTGTGCTGCTTGGCCGGCCAGGTGGCGCAGGGCAGGTTCATCCAGGCGTTGGCCCAGGTCATGAACGGGTACTTCTGGTTGAGGCGGGTGTTGTCCCGGTCCCACTTCTGCCAGCTGGTGGGCCACTTGGCGTCGGCGCACTCGACGGCCGTGTACACCGCGTTGCCGTTCTCCGCGGTGATGTTGCCCGCGGTGTTCGACATGTCGGGGGCGGCCGCGTCGACCAGTGCCTTGGTGTCACCGGCGACGTACTTGCTGAACACCGTGGCGATGGGCACCCACGAGGAGTCGTAGTACGGCGCGCTCTGGAAGTAGGAGGTCAGCTCGGCCGGGCCGACGGTCCCGCCGATGGGGTTCTTCTTGGCGGTGGCGCGCAGCTGGAGCCACTTGGCCTGGACCGCGTCGCGGGTGGTGCCGAGGTGGAAGGCGGCGTCGTTCGCGGCGACCCAGTCCTCCCAGTCCTTCCAGCGTCCCTCGAAGGCGATGTCCTGGTTGAGGTTGGCCTGGTACCAGATGTTCTCGCGCGCGGGGTTGACCACGCTGTCGACGATCATCCGGCGCAGATGGCCCGGGAACAGGGTGCCGTAGACGGCGCCGAGGTAGGTTCCGTAGGAGACGCCGAGGTAGTTCAGCTTCCGCTCGCCCAGGGCCGCGCGGATGACGTCCAGGTCACGGGCGGTGTTGGGCGTGGTCATGTACGGCAGCATCGCGCCGCTGCGCTCGGCACAGCCCTCGGCGTACTCGCGGGCCAGCTTGCGCTGGGCGGTCTTGTCCGCCGTGGTGTCCGGCACCGGGTCCATCTTCGGCGCCTTGACGAACTCCTGCGGGTCGACGCAGGAGATGGGGGCGGAGTGGCCGACGCCGCGCGGGTCGAAGCCGACGAAGTCGTAGGCCTTGGCGACGTTCGCCCAGACGGGGTTCTTGTTGACGACCCGGGTCGGGAAACGCATCCCGGAACCGCCGGGGCCGCCCGGGTTGTAGACGAGGGAGCCCTGACGCTCCTGTGCGGTGCCCGTGTTGCCGATGCGGTCGACGGCGAGCTTGATCTGCTTGCCGTACGGGTGGGCGTAGTCGACGGGCACGCTGACCCAGCCGCACTGGATGGGCTTGGCCAGCCCCCAGTCGGCCGGGCAGTCCTGCCAGTCGATGCCGGCCTTGGCGGCGCGGGCGGCGGCGATCGCGGCCCCCTTCGCCTCCCGGTCCGGGCCGGGCCGGCCGGCGGCGCTGGCCGCGGGTGCCGAGACGGCACCGGCGACGAGCGTGGCGGTGACGAGCGCTCCGGCCGAACCGAGCGCCAACAGGCGGCTCTTCGGTCTGTTCTCCCTCAAGTGGGCCCCTCCCCCTACATCAGGATCGCTGCGAGTGGTCAGGCGGGGATCCTCTCGGCTGTGAACCACCTGAGAACAGGGGTAGCCACCCATCTTTACCAATCCGATAACCGGATGATCATGTCCCGTTGAACGGGGCGATCGCTTCGTCCAGGAGCCTGCGCAGCCGCAGGGCGTCCGGGGCGACCGCGCTGACCAGAACGGCGGGGCCGGCCAGCGGTATCAGTGCGGCGCACTCCCCCAGCGGCCGCGCCTCGACCGGATGTTCCGCGAACTCGGGCCGCACCACGACGAGTTGGCCCACCGCACGATGTCCTGCCAGTACCGCCGGGCCGTCCCAGCCGCCCGGTGCGCCGGGGCCGGAGGCCAGCTCCTGGTCCAGCACCGTCCGGCCCGCGACCCGCACGGTCAGCCGGCTGGTGAGCCGCCCGGGTTCCTCTCCGGCCCGCCCGAGCACCTGCTCCTCGCGCAGCACGAGCCGGGCGCCGGCGGCCAGTTCGGCTCGCGTGGTGACCTTCAGGTCACTGCCCCGGGCCGAGATCAACTGCTCGGGCAGCCAGTGCAGTTCGGCGCCGTCGGCCACGTCGAGCCGTACGTCGTAGCGGGCCTCGTCCTTGGTCTGGCCCGGCAGTGCGAGGGTGGCGGCGGCCGAGCCGATGTGCAGCCGGGCGCCCTCGGCCACGCTCGCCGTGAGCGAGAAGCGGTCGCCGCCGAGCGGGCCGCTCATCGCGCCGACCAGCATGACCTTCGCCCGGGCGCCGTCGGCCCGGGTGCGGCGCAGGGCCAGCGGGCCGTCGGAGTCCAGCACGGGCAGCGCGGTGCCGCCCCGGCCGTCGGCGCGGGCGACGATCCGGGCGTCCGCCCGGACCCCCGTGGCGGTCACGCCGTCCATGCGGCGAGCCGCTCGCGCACCCAGCGGGCCACCTCGGCGACGCCCCCGTCGGCGCGCAACGACTGGAAGACCACCGGGAGTTCGGCCCGCTGGGCCTTGGCGTCCGCGGCCATCCGGGCGAGGTCGGAGCCGACGTACGGCGCGAGGTCGGTCTTGTTGACGACGAGCAGGTCGGCCGTGGTGACGCCGGGCCCGCCCTTGCGCGGGATGTCGTCGCCGCCGGCCACGTCGATCACGAAGATCTGTGCGTCCACAAGGCCCTTGGAGAAGGTCGCGGTGAGGTTGTCGCCGCCGGACTCGACGAGGATCAGATCCAGGGGACCGACCGCCTCCTCCAGGTCCTCGACGGCTTCGAGGTTGGCGGAGATGTCGTCGCGGATCGCGGTGTGCGGGCAGGCGCCCGTCTCGACGGCGGTGATGCGCTCGGGCGGCAGCACGGCCTCCCGGAGCAGGAACTCGGCGTCCTCACGGGTGTAGATGTCGTTGGTGACGACGGCGAGCGACAGCTCGTCGCGCAGGGCCCGGCAGAGCGCGGCGACGGTCGCGGTCTTCCCGGAGCCGACGGGCCCGCCGAGGCCGATGCGCAGGGCGCGGCGGGTTCCGTCGGGCCGGTGCGCGTCGGCGCTGACGGCGGCGGGGCCGGAGTGGGTGTGGTCGAGGTGCATGGACGGCTCCTGGAGGCCGGGTTACGTGTACGAGGGAGGTTGCGCCGGGACGGCCGTTCAGCCGGGCGCATCGGGTGGGTGACGGGTGGGTGGGCGCATCGTTATGACGCGAACAGGCGTACCGGCCATGCCGCGTGCCACTGCGCACCGACCTCCAGCAGGGGCCCGGAAGCGGCGGGCAGCGCGTCGGTCCCCTCGGCGGCAGCCCTGCGCGCCGCCTCGACGGCCCGGTCCGCGACGCGATCCAGCTCCGGCGCCAGCCGCGCCAGTGCACCGGTCGCGTCGAAGGGGTCCAGGCTCAGCAGTCGTACCGTGGCCGTCGCCGGCCCGCTCACGCTCTCGTACGCCGCGCAGTACGCCGCGTCGTCCGGGCCCAGTCCGGCCGCCCGCGCGGCCAGCCCGAGCACGACCGGCTGATGGGCGCCCTTGGGGAACTCCCGTGCCAGCGCGTCGAGTTCGGGGGACGGCCAGCCGGCCCGCGCCGCCCGCAGCAGCTGTCGGCCGAGACGGCGCGCGGCGGCCCGCAGCGCGGGCGAGGGTGTTCGGGCGTCCGCCGCCGCGTCCAGTTCCGCCGGGTCCACGCCGAGTACGGCGGCGGCCGCCAGCGCTCCCGCGACCAGCCCGGCGGTGTGCAGCCGGCCCCGGCAGAAGTCCTCCAGGCTCGCCGCAGAAGTGATGCGTCCCGCCTTGACGGCGGCCTCCGCCCCGCCGGAGTGCGCATGCCCTCCGGCGGGGAAGCGGCCGTCGGCCAGGACGAGAAGTGCTGCCCGTGCCATCACGATCCCGTCAGAAGAGGAAGTAACGCTGGGCCATGGGCAGTTCGGCGGCCGGTGCGGCCTCGACCAGTTCGCCGTCGATGTGCACGGCGAAGCTGTCGGGGTCGATCCGGACGTCGGGGCGGGCGTCGTTCTCCCGCATGTCGGCCTTGGTGACGCCGCGCGTGGACTCGATCGCCACGAACCGCTTGCCGAGCCCGAGCCGGTCCGGCAGCCCGTCCTCGATCGCCGGCTGGGCCGTGAAGTTGACCGAGTTGGCGGCCGGAGCGCGGCCGATCGCGCCGTACATCGGGCGGGGCAGGATCGGCTGCGGGGTGGGGATGGAGGCGTTGGCGTCGCCCATCTGCGCATACGCGATCTGCCCGCCCTTGAGCACCAGGAGCGGCTTGACGCCGAAGAACGCCGGCTCCCACAGCACCAGGTCGGCGAGCTTGCCGGTCTCGACGGAGCCGATCTCGGCGGCGAGGCCCTGGGCGAGGGCCGGGTTGATCGTGTACTTGGCGACATAGCGCCGTACCCGGTGGTTGTCGGCCCGTCCGTCGCCGGGCAGGGCTCCCCTGCGCCGCTTCATGACGTGGGCCGTCTGCCAGGTACGCAGGATCACCTCGCCGACGCGGCCCATGGCCTGGGAGTCGGAGGAGATGATCGAGATCGCGCCGAGGTCATGGAGGATGTCCTCCGCTCCGATGGTGGAGGGGCGGATCCGGGACTCGGCGAACGCCAGGTCCTCCGGGACCGTGGGGTTGAGGTGGTGACACACCATCAGCATGTCGAGGTGTTCCTCGGCGGTGTTGACGGTGAACGGCCTGGTCGGATTGGTGGAGCTGGGCAGCACATTGGGCTGCGAGACCACGGTCATGATGTCCGGAGCGTGCCCGCCGCCGGCGCCTTCGGTGTGGTACGAGTGGATGCCCCGGCCCGCGATCGCGGCGAGGGTGTCGCCGACGAATCCGGCCTCGTTCAGGGTGTCCGTGTGGATGGCGACCTGGATGCCGGTGCGGTCGGCGACGGTGAGCGCGGCGTCGATGGCGGCCGGGGTGGTGCCCCAGTCCTCGTGCAGCTTCAGGCCGGCCGCGCCGCCCCGGATCTGGGAGAGCATCGCCTCGTGGGAGACGGTGTTGCCCTTGCCGAGGAAGCCGACGTTGACCGGGTAGGCCTCCATCGCCTCGAACATCCGGGCAAGATGCCAGGGGCCGGGCGTGACGGTGGTGGCCTTGGAGCCCTCGGCGGGGCCGGTGCCGCCGCCGACCAGGGTGGTGATGCCGGAGGCCAGCGCCTCGTCGGCGATCTGCGGGCAGATGAAGTGGACGTGCGCGTCGATGGCGCCGGCGGTGAGGATCCGCCCGTTGCCCGCGATGACCTCGGTCTCGGGACCGATGACCAGGGCGGGGTGGACGCCGTCCATGGTGTCGGGGTTGCCGGCCTTGCCGAGCGCGGCGATCCGGCCGTCGCGGATGCCGACGTCGGCCTTGACGACACCCCAGTGGTCGATGACGACGACACCGGTGATCACTGTGTCGGGGGTGCCGTCGGCGCGGGTGGCCCGGGACTGGCCCATGGACTCGCGGATGACCTTGCCGCCGCCGAAGACCGCCTCGTCGCCGGACGCGCCGGGGCCGCCGGAGCGGTCCTCCTCGATCTCGATCAGCAGGTCGGTGTCGGCGAGCCGGATACGGTCCCCGGTGGTGGGTCCGAACAGGTCGGCGTAGACGCCGCGGGCGATCTCACGCATCGAGGGCACCTCCGGTCTCCCCCCGCAGGCCCGGCACGATCCGGGCGCCGGCGAGAGGCACGAGTTCGATGTCGACGGGGATGCCGGGCTCGAAGCGCACGGCGGTGCCGGCGGCGACGTTCAGCCGCTTGCCGCGGGCGGCGGCCCGGTCGAACTCCAGGCCGGGGTTGGCCTCGGCGAAGTGGTAGTGGGAGCCGACCTGGACCGGCCGGTCGGCGGCGTTGAGGACCGTCAGACGGGTGACCTCGCGACCGTCGTTGAGCTTGACGGGATCCTCCGCGAACAGGATCTCTCCGGGAATCATCGCGGCGCCCCTCAGATGATCGGCTCGTGGACGGTGACGAGCTTGGTGCCGTCCGGGAAGGTGGCCTCCACCTGGACGTCGTGGATCATCTCCGAGACCCCGTCCATGACGTCCTCCCTGGTCAGGAGCTTGCGGCCGGAGGACATCAGCTCGGCGACCGTGTGGCCGTCACGGGCTCCTTCGAGGATGTGCGACGTGATGAGGGCGACCGCTTCGGGGTGATTGAGCCTCAGCCCGCGGGCCCGGCGCTTCTCGGCGACGTCGGCCGCCACATGGATGAGCAGCCTCTCTTGCTCGTGCGGGGTCAGTTGCACGTCCCACCTCAGTCCTTGCTCCGGACCGTGCGGGGTCCGGTTGCCGCTGCCATCACGACGGGGTAGGTGTAACACACAGACAAATCCCTGGATTGTCCTCAATCCAGGCGGAAAAGCCCCTGATGGCGTGGACGGGCAGGTTAGTTCGCCGGAGTTTCAACGACGTTAAACCAGCCTTTGATGCGGCAATGACCGCGCTACGGGATGCGCGATACCGGCGCGCGGATCAGGACGCGCCGGGACCGTGATGCTCGGCGGCGATCCCGAACCGCTGCTGTTCGCGCCCGGCGGAACCGGCCTCGCGCACCACCGAGACCGAGCCGATGACCTGTTCCCCGGCCGGCTCGTCGAGCGCGTCCAGGCGCGCCAGATCGTCCGCCGAGACGAGGGCGACCAGGGGCTTTCCATGCCGGGTCACAACGACGCGCTCACCGCCGTACACCACCCGGTTGATCAGGTCGGCAAGCTCAGCCCTGGCTTGCGTCACCGGAATCTCGTAGGCCATGCCCCCATTCTAACGTCACGTACGTCCTGTACATTTTTTACAGAAGCCGAGCCCATCGGAGGCCGTGCGATGAGAAGGGGTGTCCCATGTCCCGAGCTTTCGCGTCCCGAGCTTTCGCCCGTCATGTCCTGCCCGAGTTCACCGAGCGCACCAGCGGCGGCGCGCGCACGCTCGACCCCTACGGCAAGCTCTTCGAGGACCGGATCGTCTTCCTCGGGACCGCGCTCGACGACGCGGCCGCGAACGACGTGATGGCGCAGTTCATGTACCTCGAACACGCGGCCCCGGACCGGGACATCACGCTGTACGTGAACTCCCCCGGCGGTACGTTCAGCGCGCTGACGGCCGTCTACGACACGATGCGCTACGTCGGTTGCGACGTGGTGACCTACTGCCTGGGCCAGGCCGCGTCCCAGGCCGCGCTGCTGCTCGCGGCCGGCACCCCGGGCAAGCGGTTCACCCTGCCCGGCGCACGCATGGTGATCGCGCAGCCCCGGCTCCCCGAGCCGGTGCGGGGCCGGCCCAGCGATCTGCTCGTCCAGGCCGGGGAATTGGACCGCACCCGTGCGCTGACCGAGGAGATGCTCGTACGGCACACGGGGCGCACGGCGGAGCGGGTACACCGCGACCTGGCTCGGGACCTGGTCCTGGACGCCTCCGCGGCGGTGGACTACGGCCTGGTGGACGGCATCGTGCCCGGCCGGCGGAGCACGCCCGGCGCACCGGAGGCGAGGTGAGCCGCCGATGCTGCCGGACCTGCCGCCGCTGCCCGCGCTGACCCGGGCCGAAGGGGAACTGATCGACCGTTATCTGGAGGCGGCCGACCTGCTGGGTCGCGTCAATCCCGCGCACGGCGAGGACACCTATCGCGCGCTGCGCGCGGCCCAGGCCCTGGTGCGCAAGGCCGCGGAGCTGCGTGACGCCCTCGCATCGATGCACCGGCGGGGCGAGTCGGAGCTGCACGGGGACACGCTGGCACGGGCGTTGCGGGTGCTGGACGGTGAACGTCGTACCGCGCGCGTCGCGCTCCCGCCCGACGGCGTCCGCTGATCCGGACACCCGACCAGACGGACGGGGCCGGAACGTCGACGGACGCCGTTCGGACCGGACGCGAAACGGCCCGAACGGCGTACCGCCGACCGGTGTACATCCAGGCCGTTTTCCAGACCTTCCGACTTGCGCATCGCGTTGATCTCTGATGCGGAACAGATCACTCCGCCCCAGGTCGGGGGCTACGACAGGGAACTGACGGCGCCTCGAACACATCGCTGTCCACCCGAACGGATGAGTGGTGAGTAACGCCACAAATCCCCGATTCCGTTGGGATTTTCAGACCTCTGTAGGTGAAGATCCCTGTCTGACGACAAGCCCCCGCCACCGCGGCGGGGCGGTCCGGGCGGACGCCGAGTCCTGCCGCCACCCGGATGACCGGTCGACAGGAGTGGATCGGCAGGAGTGGAGGACCCAAGCAAGACGGGTCGCCGGAGCGGACGTTCGTCTGTGCCTTGCAGACGGCCGGAGGTTCCGAGCAGCCCTTGGGGTGAAGCCGTGGCAACGCGGCCGGGCAACTTCGCCAGCCCGAATCCGACAGGTCATCCTTCACAGGCGGCTGACGAAGGGTTGCGCATGACTGCGCTCAATCGTGTCCCGTCGCTCATGGCCCGGGCCGGTACGGCCTCGGCTCTCACCCTCGCCGCCGTGGGCGGCTCGATCGCGGTCCCTGGTCTCGCCACCGATGCCTCGGCCGCGACGCTCGCGACAAAAGCACTGCAGGTCGCGGCCTCCAAGAAGGGGGCGCCGTACGCATGGGGCGCCACCGGGCCGCGCAGGTTCGACTGCTCGGGGCTGACGCTCTACTCGTTCAAGAAGGCGGGCAAGACCCTGCCGCGCACCGCCGCCCAGCAGTACAACAAGACGCGCCACATCTCGGCCGGCAGCCGTAGGGCCGGTGACCTGGTGTTCTTCCACTCGGGTTCCAGCGTCTACCACGTCGGTATCTACGCCGGCCAAGGGAAGATCTGGCACGCGCCGAGGACCGGGGACGTGGTCAGGCTCCAGAAGATCTGGACCAGCAGCGTCTGGTACGGCCGGGTCAACTGACCCGTCGTCAGGCCAGGAGCGGCTCCAGCAACAGGGCCGCTCCCAGCACCGTCAGCACCACCCCGGTGCCCGCCTGGAGCCCACGGGCGGCCCGGGGCCGGCACAGCCACCGGCCCAGCCGGTCCACGAGCAGAGCGACGACCTGGAACCACACCAGCGCCAGCGTGAAGACAATCAGCGCGAGCAGCATCGTCCTGGGCAGCGCGTGCTGCCCGGCCGGCACAAACTGCGGCAGCAGGCTGAGGAAGGTCAGCGAGGCCTTGGGGTTGAGGACATTGGTGGCGAAACCCTGCCGCAGCGGATGCGCGGCCTCGGCCCCCGGCTCCTCGCCGCCCTGGGCGAGCCGCCGCAGGGAGCCGAGGGTGCGCACCCCGAGGTAGAGCACATAGGCGCCGCCCACCAGCTGCAATGCCCGGAACAGGGCGGGGACGGCGACCAGCACAGCGGCGACGCCGACCACCGCGAGCCTGGCGTGCACCAGCAGTCCGCCCGCGATACCGAGCCCGCAGACGGCACCGGCCCGGCGGGAGACGAGCGCGTTGCGCACGACCACGGCGAAGTCCGCGCCCGGCATGGCGACCAGGCCTGCGGCGATGGCGGTGAAGGCGGTGAAGGCGATGAGCTGTGCGTCCATACGGCCAGCGTGCCCGACCGCAGCCTTCACCAGGTATTTCGAATCAGCTGGGAGCACCTTAAGCGCTGCTTTAGGCTGGGGGGATGTACGACCCCACGCGGCTGGCGGCGCTCGTGGCGGTGGCGGAGGCCGGCTCGATCACCCGGGCCGCCGACCGGCTCGGCTACACCCCGCCCGCCCTCTCCCAGCAGCTGGCCAAGCTGGAGCGGGAGGCCGGCACGGCGCTGCCGGTGCGCCATCATCGCGGGGCCCGGCTGACCGAGGCGGGCGAGGTGCTGGTGGCGCGGGCCCGGCGCGTGCTCGACGAACTGGAGCAGGCGCGGCACGAGCTGGCCCGGCTGACCGGACTGACCGGCGGCGCACTGCGGCTCGGCACCTTCCCGACCGCCGGGGTGCATCTGCTGCCGCCGGCGCTGAGCGCGTTCCGCCGGGCCCACCCGGATGTGTCGCTGTCGGTGGCGGACTACGACCCGCCGGCCGGAGTCACGGCGGTGGCGGCCGGCGAGGTGGACCTGGCGCTGACCCACACCTATCACCCGGCCGAGCCCGCCCCGGTGCCGTCGTCGGTGCGTCTGGAACCGGTCCTGGTGGAGGAGCTGGTGCTGGTGACCGCGCCGGGGCACGCGCTGAGCAGCACCCCGTCCCGGCTGCCGCTCGCCGAGTTGGCCGGACAGCCGCTGATCAGCATGGCGCCGCACCATCCGGCCCGACGCGGGGTGGAGGCACTGCTCGCCGACGCGGGCGCCACCCCCGCGGTGCTGGTGCCGACCCCCGGGTACGCCGTGGTGTGCGCGCTCGTCAGCGCCGGCCTCGGTGTGGCCGTCGTACCGGAGATGGTGGCTCGTACCGCGGCGACACCGGTCGGGGTACGGCCTCTGGCGGAGGCCCGTCTGCATCGGACGATCTCGGTGGCCTACCGCGCGGAGGAGACCGGTCCGGCCGCGGACGCCTTCCGGGCACTGCTACGGGGGGCCTTCGGCCGGGCGGGACGCTGATGGCGTCGATCGTCTACGGCACCGGCTCCGCCGGAGTCGTCCACGGCAGTTCGATGGAGACCGTCTTGCCGCCCTCCCGGGTGGGGCGGACGCGGAGTTTGCCGCCGCATTCGGCGGTCAGCCAGCGGATGATGACCATGCCGCGGCCATTGTCCTGCTGGACGGCGGCGGGCAGTCTCTTCGGAAAGCGCGGATGACTGTCCGTGACGCCGATGCGCAGATGTTCGTCACGGTCCAACGCGATGTCGACCGTGAAGGTGGGTGACTGCCCGAAGGTGTGCTGTACGGCGTTCGTGGCGAGTTCGGAGACGATGAGCCGGACGGTGTCGGCCACGTCGGTGTCGGACGGCAGGCCCCACTCCGCGAGGGTGCCCACGACATAGGAGCGGGCGGCGGAGACCGAGGCGGGATCGCTCGGCAGAGTGACGGATGCTTCCAGATGGTCTGCCATGGCGACGTCGTCCCTTTCCCGCGGGCCCGCAGTCCGACACGGAGCGGATGGTTCGAGATACGGTCCCGGACTGGTGCTTGCTCGTCAGCCTGCCACCACCGGGCGGTCACGGGGAGCGATCCACCAGGATATGCATATATCTGTCGCCCGAAGCGGTGAACTCTACGACGCGAGACCGTATTTGGGCGGCCCGGAAGGAGTAAGGAGGAGCCCATGCAGAACGGGCCGGCGGTGCGGCGCCGCAAACTGGGCGCCGAATTGCGCACGCTGCGTACCGGTGCTGGGCTCACGAGCGGTGAGGCGGCCCGGCTGGCGGGCTGGCATCAGTCGAAGGTGAGCCGCATCGAGACGGGTGCGAGCGGTGTCAAACGAGGCGACGTGCGGTTACTGCTCGACGTCTACGGGGTGCGGGACGGGCAGCTGCGCGAGCTGCTGCTGATGCTCGCGGGCTCCGAGGACGTGGGCGAACGCAACCGCTGGTGGCATGCCTATCGCGGGGTGCTGCCACCCACCTACCGGGACTTCATCAGCCTGGAGTCGCAGGCGAGCGCGATGCGCACCCTGGAGACCACGGTGGTGCCCGGCCTGCTGCAGACGCCCGAGTACGCACGGGCGGTGACCCGGGCGGCCGTGAAGGACGTGGACGAGGAGCGTCTGGACACGCTGGTCGAGGTGCGGCTGGCCCGGCAGGACGTGCTGCGCGCCGAACGTCCGCTGAGGCTGAGCGCGGTGCTGGACGAGGCGGTGCTGCGGCGCGAGATCGGGGGCTCCGAGGTGATGGCCCGTCAGCTGAAGCGGCTGACGCAGGCGGCCCGGCTGCCCCAAGTCCGGCTCCAGGTGCTGCCGTTCGGCGCCGGGGCGCATGTCGGCCTCACCGGACCTTTCGTTATCTTCTCATTTCCGAGCACTTCTGATCTGGACGTGGTTGTTCTCGACCAGTTGACGAGTAGCCTCTACCTGGAGCGGAAAGAAGACCTCATGGCCTACTCGGAGGCCTTCGACACCCTTCGCAGGCACGCCCTCTCACCCGAGGATTCGTTGGAATACATCGCCGGAATAGGTGACGGCGCGTAAGGAGGCACCATGTCAGCACTGCCTCGGAACGTCCCTGCCAGTACCGATCTGCACGACGTGCGCTGGCTGCGCAGCAGCTACAGCACGGGAGCCAACAACTGCGTGGAGACGGCCCGGCCGCACTCCGGCCCCTGGGCCGGACTGCTCGCCGTGCGCGACTCCAAGAGCCCCGCCGGGCCCGCGGTGCTCTTCTCCGGCCGGAGCTGGGTGAGGTTCCTCACCGCCCTGTGACCGCCATGCGCTCCGGCCGGAACACCGGCCGATCAGAACCGATCATCCAGCAACGCTCGTGAGCGCAGCACGGCCGTGTCACGCCGACTCATGGTCGCCTTTCGCAGATGACCCGTACAGCGCGTTCGATCTCCGCCCCGGACAGGTCCGCCCGGGCGGTCAGCCGCAGCCGTGAGATGCCGTCGGGCACGGAAGGAGGGCGGAAGCAGCCCACGGCCAGTCCCGCGGTACGGCAGTCGGCCGCCCAGCGCACCGCCTGCTCCGGGGAGGGAGCCCGCACGGAGACCACCGCGGCGTCCGGACGCACCGCTTCCAGGCCCGCGGCGGTCAGCCGTGTGTGCAGTTCCGCGGCCACCGCGCGGGCGCGCGCCGCGCGCTCCGGTTCGCGGGCGAGCAGCCGCAGTGCCGCGAGCGCGGCACCGGCCGCCGCCGGGGCCAGGCCCGTGTCGAAGATGAAGGTCCGGGCCGCGTTGACCAGATGGTCGATCACCCGCGCCGGGCCGAGCACCACTCCGCCCTGACTGCCCAGCGACTTGGACAAAGTGGCCGTGACCACCACATCCGCGGCGCCCGCCAGTCCGGCCGCGTGCGGCGCGCCCCGGCCGCCGTCGCCCAGCACGCCGAGCCCGTGCGCGTCGTCCACGACCAGCCCCGCGCCGTGCTCCCGGCATGCCTCGGCCAGCGCGGCCAGCGGTGCCTGGTCGCCGTCGACCGAGAACACGGTGTCGGAGACGACGATCGCCGGTCCCTGGTGCGCGGCCAGCGCCTTGCCCACCGCCTCCGGGTCGGCGTGCCCCACGACCTGCCTCTCGCCGCGGGCGAGCCGGCAGCCGTCGATGAGGGAGGCGTGATTGCCGGCGTCGGAGACGATCAGTGAGCCGTGCGGGGCCAGCGCGGTGACGGCGGCCAGATTGGCGGCGTACCCGGAGGAGAAGACCAGCGCGGACTCGAAGCCGCAGAAGGCGGCCAGCTCGCGCTCCAGTTCGCCGTGCAGCTCGGTGGTGCCGGTGACCAGCCGGGAACCGGTGGCGCCGCCGCCCCAGAGCTGGGCGGCCCGGGCGGCCCCCTCGGTGACCTCGGGGTGGTGGGCGAGGCCGAGGTAGTCGTTGCTCGCCATGTCCAGCAGGGCCGAGGCGGCGGGGCGGGGGCGCAGGGTGCGCACGAGTCCGGCGCGCCGGCGCGCCTCCGTCTGCTCGTCGATCCAGCCGAACGCCATGGGTCCTCCGGGGCATTTGTAGGTAGCGGACAGACACTAGCGGTACGCCCAGCCGCCCAGGGTGTGGCAATACCCACACGGTGAACCGTCTCCGTTGTGCAAACTCTCCTTGGCCCGGGGCGGTGCCGTAAGACAGGATCGGACCTCATGGACCTGCTGAACACGCTGGTGGACAAGGGGCTTCGGCGCGAGCTGCCGACCCGCGAGGAAGCACTCGCCGTACTGGCCACCTCCGACGACGACGTGCTCGATGTGGTGGCCGCGGCCGGGAAGGTGCGCCGGCACTGGTTCGGGCGACGGGTGAAACTCAACTATCTGGTCAACCTCAAGTCGGGGCTGTGCCCGGAGGACTGCTCCTACTGCTCCCAGCGGCTCGGCTCCGACACCGGCATCCTGAAGTACACCTGGCTGAAGCCCGACGACGCCTCCAGGGCCGCCGCGGCCGGGCTGGCCGGCGGCGCCAAGCGCGTCTGCCTGGTGGCGTCCGGCCGCGGTCCCACCGACCGCGACGTGGACCGGGTCGCCGGCACGATCAAGGCGATCAAGGAGCAGAACGAGGGCGTCGAGGTCTGCGCCTGTCTCGGGCTGCTCTCCGACGGCCAGGCGGAGCGGCTGCGCGAGGCGGGCGCGGACGCCTACAACCACAACCTCAACACGTCCGAGGGGACGTACGCGGACATCACCACCACCCACACGTACGCCGACCGGGTGGACACGGTGAACAAGGCGCACGCGGCCGGGCTGTCCGCCTGCTCCGGGCTGATCGCGGGCATGGGCGAGAGCGACGCGGACCTGGTCGACGTGGTCTTCTCGCTGCGTGCGCTGGACCCGGACTCGGTCCCGGTCAACTTCCTGATCCCGGTCGAAGGCACCCCGCTGGCCAAGGAGTGGAACCTCACCCCGCAGCGCTGCCTGAGGATCCTCGCGATGGTGCGGTTCGTGTGCCCGGACGTCGAGGTGCGGATCGCGGGCGGCCGTGAGGTCCATCTGCGCACGATGCAGCCCCTGGCCCTGAACCTGGCCAACTCCATCTTCCTCGGCGACTACCTGACCACCGAGGGCCAGGCGGGCAAGGCCGACCTGGAGATGATCGCCGACGCCGGGTTCGAGGTGGAGGGCACGGGCGAGGTGACGCTGCCGGAGCACCGGGTCGAGGCTGCGGCCGGCCGCGGATCCGGCTGCGGCTCGCATGAGGGCGGTAGCTCGCACGAGGGCTGCGGTTCGCACGGGAGCTGTGGTTCGGCTGGGGGCTGCGGCTCGCACGAGGGCGGTGACGTGTGCGGTACGACGGCCGCGCAGGAGGCGCCCGCCGCGCAGGAGGCGCGCACCGATCTCGTCGCCGTCCGCCGCCGGGGCGCCGGAACGGACCTCGCGCCCAATGCCTGACCCGACCGGCCTGAGCGTGTCCGAACTGCTGGAGCTGGACCGACGGCATGTGTGGCACCCGTACGGTCCGATGCCCGGCCGCGTCGAACCGCTCGTCGTGGAGTCGGCGAGCGGGGTCCGGCTGCGGCTGGCCGACGGCTCGGGCGAGCTGGTGGACGGTATGTCCTCGTGGTGGTCGGCGATCCACGGCTACAACCACCCGGTCCTCAACGACGCGGCGCACGAGCAGCTGGGGCGGATGAGCCATGTGATGTTCGGCGGGCTCACACACGAGCCCGCCGTACGGCTCGCGAAGCGCCTTGTCGACATGTCGCCAGAAGGTCTGGAGCATGTCTTCCTCGCCGACTCCGGTTCGGTGTCGGTCGAGGTCGCGCTCAAGATGTGCCTGCAGTACTGGCGCTCGCTCGGCCGGCCCGGAAAGCAGCGGCTGCTGACCTGGCGGGGCGGCTACCACGGCGACACCTGGCAGCCGATGTCGGTGTGCGACCCGGAGGGCGGGATGCACGGGCTGTGGTCCGGTGTGCTGCCGCGCCAGCTGTTCGCCGACGCGCCGCCCACGGAGTACGAGGAGTCGTACGCCGACCATCTGCGGGAGCTGATCGGGCGCCACGCGGACGAACTGGCCGCGGTGATCGTGGAGCCGGTCGTGCAGGGCGCGGGCGGGATGCGCTTCCACTCCCCCGCGTATCTGCGGGTGCTGCGCGAGGCGTGTGACGCGCACGACGTGCTGCTGGTGTTCGACGAGATCGCCACCGGCTTCGGCCGCACCGGCGCGCTGTTCGCGGCGGAGCATGCCGGCGTCACCCCGGATGTGATGTGTGTGGGCAAGGCGCTGACCGGCGGCTATCTGACGCTGGCGGCCACCTTGTGCACCACGCGGATCGCCGAGGGCATCTCCCGGGGCGAGGTTCCGGTGCTCGCGCACGGCCCCACCTTCATGGGCAACCCGCTGGCCGCCGCCGTGGCCTGCGCCTCGCTCGACCTGCTGCTCGGGCAGGACTGGCGGGCGGAGGTCAAGCGGATCGAGGCGGGCCTGTGGGAAGGGCTGGCGCCGGCCCGGGAGCTGCCCGGGGTGCGGGACGTCCGCGTCCTCGGCGCGATCGGCGTCGTCCAGCTCGACCACGAGGTGGACATGGCCGCGGCCACCGCGGCCACCGTGCGGGGAGGTGTCTGGCTGCGCCCGTTCCGCGATCTGGTCTACACGATGCCGCCGTACATCACCTCGGACGAGGACGTGGCACGGATCACGCGCGCGGTGTGTGCCGCGGCGCGGGAGGGATGACATGCCGGTACTGGTGATCACGGGCACGGGCACGGAGGTCGGCAAGACCGTCACCACGGCGGCCGTCGCCGCCGCCGCGCTCGCGGCGGGGCGCTCGGTGGCCGTGCTCAAGGCCGCCCAGACGGGCGTGGGGCCGGACGAGCGCGGGGACGCGGACGAGGTCGTGCGGCTGGCGGGCCCGGTGACGAGCGCGGAACTCGCGCGCTTTCCGGAGCCGTTGGCGCCCGGCACGGCGGCCCGGCGGGCCGGCCTGGCCCCGGTGCACCCGTACGAGGTGGCCGAGCGGGCGGCCAAGCTGGCCACCGAGCACGACCTGGTGCTGGTGGAGGGGGCGGGCGGACTGCTCGTCCGGTTCGACGCGGCCGGCGGCACCCTCGCCGACGCGGCCGCCCTGCTGGGCGCGCCGGTGCTGGTCGTGGCCTCGGCCGGGCTCGGCACCCTGAACATCGCCGAGCTGACGGCCCGCGAACTGCGCCGCCGCGCGCTGGAGTTGGCCGGAGTGGTGATCGGCAGCTGGCCCGGCTCCCCCGACCTCGCCTCCCGCTGCAACGTGGCCGACTTCCCGGAGGTGACCGGGGCTCCGCTGCTGGGGGCGATTCCCGCCGAGGCCGGCGCCCTGCCGCCCGGCGAGTTCCGCGGGGCCGCGCCGGGCTGGCTGGCGCCTCGGCTGGAGGGCAGCTGGGACGCGGAGGCGTTCCGGGTGCGCACGGCGCCGTAGCCCCGGGAGTGCCGCGCCCTCCGGCGTGTGCCGGGGGTGCGGCGGCTTCGTACGGGGGACACTCCTTCCAGGGCGGTACTGGTCCGGGAGGTTGTCATGCGATTGCTGTCCTCCGCCTCCGGAAAGGTGGCGGGGAGTCCCGTCCATCACCCGGTCTTCGCGCGCTTCTATGCCCGCGTCAGTGTGAACGCCGAGACCCGGCTGGGCATGGCCGGGGTGCGCGACCGGCTGCTGGCCGGGCTGTCCGGACGGGTGATCGAGATCGGCGCGGGCAACGGGCTGAACTTCGCCCACTACCCCGGGGCCGTCGCCGAGGTCGTCGCGATCGAACCGGAGCCGCTGCTCAGGCAGTTGGCGCGTAAGGCCGCGCTGCGCGCCCAGGTGCCGGTGGACGTGGTGCCGGGCGCGGCCGAGGCGCTGCCCGTCAAGAGCGAGGCGTTCGACGCGGCGGTGCTCTCACTGGTGCTGTGCAGTGTGCGGGATGTGGCGCGGGCGCTGGCCGAGGTGCGGCGGGTGCTGCGGCCCGGGGGCGAGGTGCGCTTCGTGGAGCACGGGCGGGGCGGCGGCCGGGTGATGACCCTGACCCAGCGGGCCCTGGACCGCACCGTGTGGCCCGCCCTCATGGGCGGCTGTCATGTGGCCCGCGAGCCGGTCGCCGCGCTGCGCGAGGCCGGCTTCGAACTCGGCCCGGTCCGCCCGCTGTTGCTGCCGGAGAAGGGTCCCAGGCTGCCGACGTCGTACGGCGTGCTGGGGGTCGCGTGGCGGCCGGGGGAGCCGGAGGCCCGCTGACCGGACCGCGGCGGGACGGCGTCGGTCAGCTGCCCCAGCGGCGCAGCTCGCGCGCGATGTCGTCCACTCCGGTCTCCCCCTCCTTCACCAGCCGGGCGAGGTCGCGCACCTGCTCGGGAGTGGTGGCCACCTTCACGCCGCTGGCGACCAGGTAGGCGTAGGCGACCGCCGAGGCGAACAGCGCGTTGGACCGCTCCAGCGCCGGCAGATGGATCAGCAGCTGGAGCAGGGCGGCGGCGCGTGTGTGCGGGTCGTCGTAGACGGGCACCCCGAATATCTCGGCGCGGTGCCGGGCGACGGCGGCGACCAGCGCGCCCCAGTCGGTGACCTGCGGATCCCCGGGGGTCTTCTGTTCGGCGAGCATGAGGAGCCAGGCGAGGTCGATACTGACGTCGTTCAAGAGATCAGCGGCCGTCCCCGGTGCGGGTGCCGCGGGTCTCGGTGAACTCCTCGGCGAACACGGACTCGTACTGCTCCATGAAGTCGGCGGCGGCCTCGACGAACGTGCGGCCGGATTCCCCCGTGTCCTGTCTGACCAGCTCTTCTATATAGCGGTTGACGCTGATGCCACGGGCCAGGGCGCGTTCGCGGGCCGCGCGGGCGGTGCCCTCGTCCACGCGCACGTTCAGCTGGGTCTTCGCCATGCCTCGACGCTAGCGCCGGGGCGCTAGCAAGGCAAGGGCGCACGGAACGGCTGCGCCGGGTCGGTGTGTCCCTTACGCTCGCCCCGGACAACGGTTCGGACAGAGCTGTACCGACGGTGGTACGGACGACGGTTCACAGGGGCTTCAGGCGACCGGGAGGCGGTCTTGTCCACACCTGCTGCGCAGCACACCCCGGACGGCGCGGTCGCGGCCCGCGCCCGGGGCCTGACCAAGGCGTACGGCTCCGGCGAGACGGCCGTCATCGCCCTGGACTCGGTGGACGTGGACATCGCGCGCGGCCGCTTCACCGCCGTGATGGGGCCCTCGGGGTCCGGGAAGTCCACGCTGATGCACTGTCTGGCCGGTCTCGACACGGTGTCGGCCGGTCAGGTCTGGCTCGGCGGCACGGAGATCACCGGGCTCAGGGATCGCGAGCTGACCCGGCTGCGGCGCGACCGGGTCGGGTTCATGTTCCAGTCGTTCAACCTCATCCCGACGCTGACGGCCGCCGAGAACATCACGCTGCCCATGGACATCGCGGGCCGCAGGCCCGACGAGCGGTGGCTGAAGCAGGTCATCGACACGCTCGGCCTGCGTGACCGGCTGCGGCACCGGCCCGCCCAGCTGTCGGGCGGTCAGCAGCAACGGGTGGCGTGCGCGCGGGCGCTGGCCTCCCGGCCCGAGCTGATCTTCGCCGACGAGCCGACCGGCAATCTCGACTCGCGGGCCGGTCGCGAGGTGCTGGGCTTCCTGCGCGGCGCCGTGGACGATCTCGGGCAGACGGTCGTCATGGTCACCCATGACCCCGGCGCCGCCGCCCATTCCGACGTGGTGCTGTTCCTGGCCGACGGGCACATCGAGGACGCGATGGAACGGCCGACGGCGGAGGCCGTACTGGAACACATGCACCTCTCTACCGGGGGGCATCCCCAGACCCCCTGGTTCGATGCCGTCCGAGGCCGGCTCGGGGACGACGACACAGACCTGGAGGAGTGACCCGGTGCTGAAGGCGACCCTGAGGAGTTTCCTCGCGCACAAGGGGCGGCTCGCGCTGTCCGCGCTGGCCGTGATCCTGTCCGTGGCGTTCGTCGCGGGCAGCCTCATCTTCTCCGACACGGTCACCCACACCTTCGACCGGCTGTTCGCCTCCACGGCCGCCGATGTGACGGTCCAGCCCCAGCAGCGGGATCTGCGCTCGGCCCGGGTGAGCGGTTCGGTGCAGACCCTGCCCGCCGCACTGCGGGACCGGGTGGCGAAGGTCGACGGGGTCGCGGCGGCCCGCGCCGAGGTGTCGGTGCAGAACGCGGTCGTGGTCGACAGCCGCAACCGATCCGTCGGCCCGACCACCGGCGCCCCGACCATAGCGATGGCGTGGCATGTCACCTCCCGCAGCCCGGTGCGACTCACCTCCGGTCGTGCGCCGCGCGGTGCGGGCCAGGCGCTGCTGGACGCCGACACGGCCGGCAAGAAACACCTACGGATCGGCGACACGCTGACCGTGCAGGCACAGCCGGACACCTTCCGGGTACGGGTCGTCGGCATCGCCACGTTCACCACCACCAACCCCGGCGCGGCCCTGCTCTTCCTGGACCCGGCGGTCGCGGGCCGCGAGCTGCTCGGCTCGGCCGCGAAGGCGACCAGCATCACGGCGGACGCGGTGAAGGGGGTGTCCGACGCGGAGCTGAAACGCCGGATCGGCGCGGCGCTCGGCAGCGGTGCCGGTGCCCGTACCGGCACCGGCACCTACGACCTGAAGACCGCGAACGAGCAGGCCAAGTCGGCGGCGGCCAGCCTCGGCGCGTTCCTGGACGTGATCAAGTACGTGATGCTGGGCTTCGCCGGTGTCGCGCTCCTCGTCGGGGTGTTCCTCATCGTCAACACGTTCTCCATGCTGATCGCCCAGCGCACCCGGGAGCTGGGGCTGCTGCGGGCGCTCGGCGCGGACCGGCGGCAGGTGCGGCGCTCTGTGCTCACGGAGGCGCTGCTGCTCGGACTGGTCGGCTCGACGCTCGGGCTCGGCGCCGGGATCGGGCTGGCGCTCGCGCTGATCCGGCTGATGACCGCGTTCGGGATGAACCTGAAGGCCACGGAGATGGTCATCGGCTGGGGCACGCCCGTCTCGGCGTACGTCGTCGGTCTCGGCGTCACCTTCGTCGCCGCGTATCTGCCCGCGCGGCGCGCGGCGGCCGTGTCGCCGATGGCGGCGCTCGCGGACGCCGAAGTCGCCGGTGTGGGCAAGCCGTTGAAGGTGCGGGCCGTCGTCGGTGGGGTGGTCGGGGCGGTCGGCGCGGCCGCGCTGGCCGGGTGCGCGGCCGCCACGAGGACCGCGCAGGCCGCCTCGCTGCTGGGGCTCGGCGTGGCGCTGACGCTGATCGCGACCGTCGTCGCCGGTCCGCTGCTGGTGCGGCCGGTGATCCGGGTGCTGGGCGGCGCCTTCCCCGCGCTGTTCGGCCCGGTGGGCCGGATGAGCCAGCGCAACGCCCTGCGCAATCCGCGCCGTACCGGCGCCACGGCCGCCGCGCTGATGGTGGGCCTCGCCCTGGTCGGCGGGATGTCGGTGGCGAGCGCCTCGATGTCCGCGTCGTTCGACCGGCAGATCGACAAGAACCTCGGCGCCGACTTCATCGTCCAGAACACCAACTTCATCCCGTTCACCAAGGAGGTGCGGGACAAGGTGGCCGCGACGCCCGGCGTGGGGCTCGTCGTACCGCAGCGGCTCAGCCCGCTCGACGTACGGCTGCCGGACGGACGCCGGGTCCGGACGTCCGCCGCCGCGTACGGCCCGGGGCTCGACGACGTCGTGCACATCGCCTACGCGCGGGGCGGTTCGGCGGCCGCGCTGGCGGACGGGCGGCTCGCCATGGACGCCGGCTTCGCCAGGAGTCACGGCGTGCGCGTCGGCAGCGTCGTGCCGGTCGAGTTCCCGGGCGGGCGGCACACCGACCTGACCGTGGCGGCGCTCACCGACCAGGACACGACGGACGGGTTCGGCGCCCAGGGCGGCCTCTACCTCGGCCTCGCGACCCTGGAGAAGTATCTGCCGGACGCACAGGACTCGGTGCTCTACGTCAACGCGTCCCCCGGCACCAGGGCGCAGGACCTGCGCCCTCGTCTGGAGCGGGCGCTGAGGCCGTTCCCGCAGGTCCAGGTGCGCAACCAGGACGACTACAAGCAGCTGGTGCACGACCAGATCGCCGTCCTGCTGTATCTGGTGTACGCGCTGCTCGGGCTGGCGATCGTCATCGCCGTGCTCGGCGTCGTCAACACGCTCGCGCTGTCGGTCGTGGAGCGCACCCGGGAGATCGGGCTGCTGCGCGCGATCGGGCTGGGCCGGCGGCAACTGCGTCGGATGATCCGGCTGGAGTCGGTGGTGATCGCGGTGTTCGGCGCGATTCTCGGGCTGGCGCTGGGACTCGTGTGGGGCGTGTGCATGCAGCGGGTGCTGGCCCTGCGCGGGCTGACGGCGCTGGCGATCCCGTGGACCACGATCGTGGCCGTCGTGCTCGGCTCGGCGGTGGTCGGGGTGGTGGCGGCGCTGCTGCCGGCGCTACGGGCGTCGCGGATGAACGTGCTGGCGGCGATCGCCCACGAGTGATCGCCCACGCGTGACCGAGCCCACGCCGCGCGTGCCCGGCCGTGTGATGGAATCGCAGGCCAGGCTGAAATCGGCAACCGTGGAGGCCAGTTCATGACGCGCCCGTTCCGCTTCGGCGTCAATCTGCTCACGCCCGCGCCCGCCGCCGAGTGGCGCACGAAGTGCCGGCGCGCCGAGGAGCTGGGGTACGACGTGATCCTCGTCCCGGACCACCTGGGGATGGTCGCGCCGTTCCCGGCGCTGGTCGCGGCGGCCGCGGCCACCGAACGGCCCCGGCTCGGCACGTTCGTGCTCAACGCAGGCTTCTGGAACCCGGTGTTGCTGGCCCGCGAGGTGGCGACCACCGACGCGCTCACCGGCGGGCGCCTCGAACTCGGCCTCGGCACCGGCTATGTGCGGGCGGAGCACGAGGAGGCCGGGCTGCCGTACGGCTCGCCGGGTGAGCGGGTGGACCATCTGGCGCGCACGGTCGAGGAGCTGGACCGGGTGCTGGGCGCAGCCGGGCACCGGCCCCGGCCCGCCCGGTCCCGGGTGCCGCTGCTGATCGGCGCCAACGGCAACCGGATGCTGCGGCTGTCCGCCGAGCACGCGGACATCGCGGCCTTCACCGGTGCCGCGCCCGGCTCCGCGCCGGGGACGCTGGTGCCCCTCGGCGCCGCGGAGCTGGACGAGCGGGTGGCCCGCTACCGGGGCCTGGCGGCGGGCCGGACCGAGGCGGCCGAGCTGAATCTGCTCATCCAGCAGGTGGAGATCACCGATGATCCGGAACCGGTGCTGAAGCCGCTGCTGGAACGGCAGCCGCAGCTGACCCTGGAGTCGGCGCTGGAGCTGCCCGTCCTGCTGGTCGGCCCGCTGGAGCACGTCGTGGCGCGGGTGCGGGCGCTGCGCGAGCGGTTCGGGTTCTCGTACCTGACCGTCCTGGAGCCGTCCATGGAGGCGTTCGCGCCGGTGATGGAGCTACTGCGCGGAGAGCCCGGATGACGGAAATCCGCCCGCGGGACACGCACCCCGTGATCCAGTGATCACATGACTGACCTCCGTATACGCCCAGCAGCCCACACCGACCTCGACAGCGTGCTCGCCTTCTGGAAGACGGCCGCCGAGGGCACCAGCATCAGCGACGACCGGAACGGGGTGGAGCGACTGGTCGCCCGCGATCCCGAGGCGCTCATCCTCGCCGAGCAGGGCGGCGAACTGGTCGGCACGGTGATCGCCGGGTTCGACGGCTGGCGCTGCCATCTGTACCGGCTCGCGGTGCATCCGGAGCGGCGGCGGCAGGGCATCGGCTCGGCGCTGCTGGCCGCCGCCGAGGAGCGTTTCGTACGGCTCGGCGGGCGGCGCGCGGACGCGATGGTGCTGGTCCGCAACGAGACCGCGCACCACGCCTGGAGCGCGGCCGGGTACGGCCCCGAGGAGCGGTGGCGGCGCTGGGTGAAGCCGCTCGTGGACTGACCACGCAAGGATGCTTTGCCCATCCTTTACCATTGGGGGAGCACTCCGCCCTCGATGAAAGGTTGTGAGCGTCCGCCCATGGGCGAGCCTCCCAGTCCGCGCCACCGCGCGTGCCGTCCTGCCCTGTCCGATCATGGGTCGGGGGTGACCCGATGACCGAAGTGCTCCTCCTCCTGGTGGCGATCCTGCTGTCGCTCGCCTGCGGCGCCTTCGTGGCGGCGGAGTTCTCGCTGACCACCGTCGAGCGCGGCGAGCTGGAGCGCGCCGTCGAGCGCGGCGAGCGCGGCGCGGCGGGCGCCCTGAAGGCCGTACGGAATCTGACCTTCCAGCTCTCCGGCGCCCAGCTCGGCATCACGGTGACCAACCTGGTCGTCGGTATGCTCGCCCAGCCGTCCATCGCCAAGCTGCTCGCCGGCCCGTTCCGGGCGATGGGCCTGTCGGATGGTACGGCGAGTTCGGTCGCCCTGGTGCTCGGCACGGCCCTGTCGACGGTGTTTCTGATGGTCGTCGGCGAGCTGGTCCCGAAGAACTGGGCGATCTCCTCGCCGCTGGCCATGGCCAAGCGGGTCGGCAACCCGCAGCGCTGGTTCAGCGCGGCCTTCCGGCCCTTCATCACGCACCTGAACAACACGGCCAACCACGTCGTGCGCCGGTTCGGCATCGAGCCCGCCGCGGAGCTGGCCTCCGCGCGCGGCCGGCAGGAGCTGGCGGCGCTCGCCCGGCACTCCGCCAAGGAGGGCGCACTGGAGGCGGACACCGCCGAGCTGTTCGTGCGCACGCTGAACCTGGCCGACCTGAGCGCGGAGAACGTGATGACCCCGCGCGTCCAGGTCGTCGCCCTCGACACCCAGGCGACCTGCGAGGACGTGGCGAACGCGACCCGGGCCACCGGTCTGTCCCGGTTCCCCGTCTACCGGGGCAGCCTGGACTCGGTCGTCGGCGTCGCCCACATCAAGGACATCCTGGCGGTACCGGCCGAGGAGCGCCGCCATCGCCGGGTCTCCCAGCTGATGCGGGAGCCGCTGCTGGTCCCCGAGTCCCTGACCGTCGACCGCCTGCTGGACCGCCTCGGCGGCCGGCGCACCATGGCCGTCGTCATCGACGAGTACGGCGGCACGGCCGGCGTGGCGACCCTGGAGGACATCGTCGAGGAGGTCGTCGGCGAGGTGCGGGACGAGCACGACCCGCACGAGACGCCCGACCTGGCCCCCGCCGGGGCGGACGAGGACGGCCGGGCGCTGTACTCGGCCGACGGCGCCGCCCGCACCGACCAGCTCGCCCGCGTGGGTCTGCGGGTGCCCGAGGGGCCGTACGAGACGCTGGCCGGCCTGGTCGCGACCCTGCTGGGCCGGATACCGGTGACCGGTGACACGGTCGAGGTCGCCGGCTGGCGGCTGGACGTGGTGGACGCCACGGGCCGGCGGGCGGCGCGGGTGCTGCTGCACGCGCCGCTGGACGACGAACAGGCCCATGCGAGTGCGGAGGGCACGCGATGACCGTCGTACAGCTGCTGATCGGCCTGGCGACCCTGGTCGTCAACGCCTTCTTCGTCGGCGCCGAGTTCGCGCTGATCTCCGTGCGCCGCTCGCAGATCGAGCCGCTGGCCCAGGAGGGCGACCGGCGGGCGAAGGCCGTGCTGTGGGGCCTGGAGCATGTCTCGGCGCTGCTGGCCGCCGCCCAGCTCGGCATCACGCTGTGCACGCTGGTCCTGGGTGTGGTCGCCGAGCCGGCGATCGCGCATCTGCTGGAGCCGGTGTTCCACGCGATCGGCGTGCCGCAGAGCGCGGGCCATGTCGTGTCCTTCGTGATCGCGCTGACACTCGCCACCTATCTGCACATGCTGCTGGGCGAGATGGTTCCGAAGAACATCGCGCTGGCGGAACCGGTGCGCAGCGCGCTGCTGCTCGGCCCGCCGCTGGTCGCGCTGTCCCGTGCGCTGCGTCCGGTGATCTTCACGATCAACGCCTTCGCCAACGGGCTGCTGAAGCTGCTCAGGGTGGAGGCGAAGGACGAGGTCGCGGCGACCTTCACGGACGCCGAGCTGGCCGCGATCGTCAAGGACGCCGGTGACGCCGGGCTGATCGACGACCGGGCGCGCGAGCGGCTGCACGACGCCCTGGAGCTGGGCAGCCGACCGGTGCGCGACGTCGTGGTCCCGCTGGAGCGAGTGGTCTACGCGCATGTGGGGGTCACCCCGGAGCAGCTGGAGCGGCTGTCGGCCGAGTCGGGCTTCTCCCGGTTCCCGGTGGTCGACGTGGGCCGTCGGATCGTGGGCTATCTGCACGTCAAGGACGCGCTGGACGCCTCGCCCCGGGACATGCCGTTCCGGCTGCGGGACATGCGGTCCATCGCGCGGGTACGGGAGCGGACCCCGCTGGACGACGTGCTCACCGCGATGCGGGGCAGCCGTACACATCTCGCGGCGGTCCTCGGTGACGACGGCCGGCTGGCCGGGCTCGTGACCATGGAGGACGTCCTGCGGGAGCTGTTCGGGCAGCCTGCGCCTGGGTGACACCGACTGTTCACGGGCCGACCGACCGGCGGGTATGGAGCCGGGATACCATCGCTGACGCCATGCAGACGAATCCCGTACCTCCCCCGTACAGCAGCCTGGTCGCGGTCGGCGACTCCTTCACCGAGGGCATGTCGGACCTGCTGCCCGACGGCTCCTACCGGGGCTGGGCCGATCTCCTCGCCGCGCGGATGGCCGCCCGCACCCCGGGCTTCCGGTACGCCAACCTGGCCGTGCGCGGAAAGCTGATCGGGCAGATCGTCGACGAGCAGGTGGACGTGGCCGCGGCCATGAAGGCCGAGGTGATCACGCTGGTCGGCGGGCTCAACGACACCCTGCGGCCCAAGTGCGACATGGGCCGGGTCAAGGGCCTGCTGACCGAGGCGGTGGAGCGGCTGGCCCCGGCCTGCGAGCAGCTGGTGCTGATGCGCAGCCCCGGCCGGCAGGGCCCGGTGCTGGAGCGGTTCCGGCCGCGCATGGAGGAGCTGTTCGCCTGCGTCGAGGAGCTGGCCGCCCGGCACGGCGCGGTCGTCGTCGACCTGTACGGCGCTCCCTCGCTGAGCGATCCCCGGCTGTGGGACGTCGACCGGCTGCATCTGACGGCGGAGGGGCACCGCCGGGTCGCCGAGGCGGTGTGGCAGGCGCTCGGGTACGAACCGGAGGACACCGAGTGGCGGGTGCCGCCGCCGGCCACCGCGCCGCCGGGCTGGGCGGCGCGCCGGGTCGCGGACGCTCGGTTCGCCCGGGAGCATCTGCTGCCGTGGATCGGCCGCCGGCTGACCGGCCGCTCCTCCGGGGACGGCCGCCCGCCCAAGCGCCCGGAGCTGCTGCCGTACGAGGGCCAGGCGTAGCGTCGCTGCCATGACCATGCGGGTGATCAGCTGACCCGGGTTTCCGCGGGTCAGTACACCTAGCGGTGGGGCTCTCGTAGCTTCCGACGAACGACCCCATGGCGCTGGCCTGCACAAACCGCCAGTAGAATCTGGACACGTGACTTCTGCCCCCGCCAAGCCCCGCATCCCGAACGTCCTCGCCGGACGCTACGCCTCCGCCGAGCTCGCCACGCTCTGGTCGCCCGAGCAGAAGGTGAAGCTGGAGCGGCAGCTCTGGCTCGCCGTGCTGCGGGCCCAGAAGGACCTCGGCATCGAGGTGCCGGACGAGGCGATCGCCGACTACGCGCGTGTCCTCGACACCGTCGATCTGGCCTCGATCGCCGAGCGCGAGAAGGTCACCCGGCACGATGTGAAGGCGCGGATCGAGGAGTTCAACGACTTCGCCGGGCACGAGCACGTGCACAAGGGCATGACCTCGCGCGACCTGACGGAGAACGTCGAGCAGCTGCAGATCCGGCTCTCGCTGGAGCTGGTCCGCGACCGTACGGTCGCCGTGCTGGCGCGCCTCGGCAAGCTCGCGGGCGAGTACGGCGAGCTGGTCATGGCCGGCCGCTCGCACAATGTGGCCGCGCAGGCCACGACGCTGGGCAAGCGCTTCGCGACGGCGGCCGACGAGCTGCTCGTGGCGTACGGGCGGGTCGAGGAGCTGCTCGCCCGCTACCCGCTGCGCGGCATCAAGGGCCCGGTCGGCACCGCGCAGGACATGCTGGACCTGCTCGGCGGCGACGCGGCCAAGCTCGCCGAGCTGGAAACCCGGATCGCCGGGCACCTGGGCTTCTCGCAGGCGTTCACCTCGGTCGGCCAGGTCTACCCGCGCTCGCTGGACTACGAGGTCGTCACCGCGCTGGTGCAGCTGGCGGCGGCGCCGTCCTCGCTGGCCAAGACGGTCCGGCTGATGGCCGGCCACGAGCTGGTCACCGAGGGCTTCAAGCCGGGCCAGGTCGGCTCCTCCGCGATGCCGCACAAGATGAACACCCGCTCCTGCGAGCGCGTCAACGGCCTGATGGTGATCCTGCGCGGCTACGCCTCGATGACCGGCGAGCTGGCGGGCGACCAGTGGAACGAGGGCGACGTGTCCTGCTCGGTGGTGCGCCGGGTGGCTCTGCCCGACGCGTTCTTCGCGCTGGACGGCCTGCTGGAGACCTTCCTGACGGTGCTGGACGAGTTCGG
Organism: Streptomyces alanosinicus; assembly: GCF_014650595.1. Classification (GTDB taxonomy): domain Bacteria; phylum Actinomycetota; class Actinomycetes; order Streptomycetales; family Streptomycetaceae; genus Streptomyces; species Streptomyces alanosinicus. The sequence goes on along the minus strand of NZ_BMVG01000005.1, from coordinate 32,566 downwards.
CGCGTTCCCGGCTGTCATCGCCCGTGAGCTGGACCGCTATCTGCCGTTCCTGGCGACCACCAAGGTGCTCATGGGCGCCGTGCGGGCCGGGGTGGGCCGCGAGGTCGCGCACGAGGCGATCAAGGAGAACGCCGTCGCCACCGCGCTCGCGATGCGCGAGCAGGGCGCCGAGCGCAACGACCTGCTCGACAAGCTCGCCGCCGACGCCCGGCTGCCGCTGGACCGCGGGCAGCTCGCCGCGCTGATGGCCGACAAGCTGTCCTTCACCGGTGCCGCCGCCGACCAGGTCGGTGTCGTCGTCGGCCGGATCGAGGAGATCGTCAAGCAGCGCCCGGAGGCCGCCGGTTACACCCCCGGAGCGATCCTCTGACCCGCCTGACGAAGGCTGACCTGGAGGCCGCCCGCGACCGGCTCGTGCCCGACGTCGCCGCGGACGGCCTCCAGGTGCTGTTCTGCGGCATCAACCCCGGGCTGATGACGGCCGCGACCGGGCATCACTTCGCCCGCCCCGGCAACCGCTTCTGGCCGGTGCTGCAGCTGTCCGGCTTCACCCCGAGGCTGCTGAAGCCGGCCGAGCAGCGGGAACTGCTGTCGTACGGGCTGGGCATCACGAACGTCGTGGCGCGGGCGACGGCGCGGGCCGACGAGCTGACCGCCGAGGAGTACGTCGAGGGCGGCCGGTTGCTGACCGAGAAGGTGACGCGGCTGAGGCCCAGGTGGCTGGCCGTGGTCGGAGTGACCGCGTACCGGGCCGCCTTCGGCGACCGCACGGCTCAAGTGGGGCCGCAGGAACGGACGTTCGGGGACACCCGGGTGTGGGTGCTGCCCAATCCCAGCGGGCTGAACGCGCACTGGACGGCGGCGACGATGGCGCAGGAGTTCGCCCGGCTGCGGGTCGCTGCGCAGGCTTAGCGGGTCAGGGCGGGGGTGTCTGCGTGACCGTGGCGAGAAGCCGTATCTCGTCCGCGTCGTCCCGGTCGGCGAGGCCGATGGCGAGCCAGCGGGCGGTGCCCGTCAGCTGCCATACGTCCAGTTCGTCGGTGAGCAGGCTGAGGACGGCCCAGGGCTCCGGTATCTCCTCGCCCCGGGCGAGGCGCAGCCGCACCGTCTGCTGTCCCCAGGGCTGCTGCCGGCCCCAGCGCTCGTGCAGCCGCTCCGCTATCGCCTCCCGGCAGGCGTGGAGATCGGCCAGGGCCCGCTCCCGCACCGAGGCGTCGCCGGCGCTCGTCCCCCGGCTGGTCTCTAACGCCACGGTCCGGTCACCGGCTGCCGTCCCGTCCGGCGCCGAGCGGCCGTCGTCCGCGGGGAACTCCCCGGCGCACAGCGCGTCGATCACGGTCAGGTACTTCGCGATGTCCATGTGATCCAGTAAAGCGGGCGGCACTGACAATTGGCGGGCCGTCAGGCGTCTGTGCGGTGCAGGCTCCATCCGCCGGCCAGCAGGGCGGCCGCCGCCCACAGCCCGGTCACCGCGAGCCCGCTCCACGGGCCGAGGGAGCCGTCCCAGGTGCTGTGCAGGGCCACCTGACCGGCCCGGTCGGGGAGGAAGTCGGCGACGCCGCCGGACAGGTCGCCGACGACGAAGGACACGATCAGCACGAACGGGATCAGCACGGACAGCGTGGCGACGCCACTGCGCAGCACGGCGGCGAGTCCGGCCGCGAACAGTGCCATCAGGGTCAGCTGGAGGCCACAGCCGACGGTGCCGCGCAGGCCCTCGGTCCACGTCGGACCGGATGTGCCGAGGAGCGCCTTGCCGACCAGCAGGGTCACCAGCCCGGTGAGGAGGCCGACGGCCAGCGAGGGCAGGGCGATCGCGGTGGCCTTGGCGGCGAACCACCGTCGGCGGTCGGGCACCGCCGACAGTGTCAGCCGCAGCGCGCCGCCCCGGAACTCCGCCGACACGGCCGTCACGCCGAACGCGATCGCGGCGATCTGGCCGAGGCTCACGCCGAAGAACACCGAGTACAGGGGGTCCGTGTGATCGCCCGCTGCGGCTTCGGCGGCCGAGAACGCGGTGGTGGCGAGGAACGTCCCGGCCAAGGCGCCGAGGAGCGAGCGCAGGGTGCGGATCTTGATCCACTCGGCGTGCAGGACAGGTGCGAACGGCATGGTCAGGTCTCCTGGGGCAGTGCGGTGAACTCGGTCTCGGCCGCGGTCAGATCGAGATAGGCCTCTTCCAGGGTGGCGTCCTGTGCGGCGAGTTCCAGGACGGGCACGCCCGCCTCGGCCATGAGCCGGCCGAGGTCGTCCACGCGCGCGTGCCGCACGGTCCGGGTCCCGTCCTCGTCCCGGGAGGCATCGAGTCCGTGCCGGGCGAGGAGGTCGTCCAGAGCGGCGGTGTCGGTGGTGCGGACGCGTACAAGGGGCCGTACGCGCGCGTGGATGAACTCCTGGACGGGGGTGTCGGCCAGCAGCCGCCCCTTGCCCAGGATCACCAGGTGGTCGGCGAAGGCGGCGGTCTCGCCCATCAGATGGCTGGAGACCAGGACCGTACGGCCCTCCCCGGCGAGCCGGCGCAGCAGTGTGCGGATCCAGATGATGCCTTCGGGGTCGAGGCCGTTGGCGGGCTCGTCGAGCAGGAGCACCTCGGGATCCCCGAGCAGGGCAGCGGCGATGCCGAGCCGCTGGCGCATGCCGAGGGAGTACGTCCGTACCCGGCGCCGCGCGACGGTGGCCAGCCCGGTCTCCTCCAGGACGGCGTCGACCCGCCGGACCGGGATGCGGTTGCTCGCGGCGAGGGCACGCAGATGATCGCGGGCGCTGCGGGAGCCGTGCGCGGCCCGCGCGTCGAGCAACGCGCCGACCTGGCTGAGAGGCTCACGGAGGGCGGCATAGGCCTGGCCGCCGATCGTGGCGGCGCCGGAGGTGGGCCGGTCGAGGCCGAGGACGAGGCGCATGGTGGTGGACTTGCCGGCGCCGTTGGGGCCGAGGAAGCCGGTGACACGGCCGGAGCGCACGCTGAAGGTGAGCTGGTCCACGGCCCGCCGTCCGCCGTACTCCTTGCTGAGGTCGCGTACGTCGATGCTGGTCATGGCACCAGCCTTGCCGTTCGCGGGTGTTCGGGGCCTCCCCCGTCGGTGGAGAGCCTCTCCCCCGTGCGGGGGAGGCCCGTTGTCAGTGCCGCCTGCGACGATGTCCGCATGGTCCGCTTCCTGCGCCCGCTGCTGCGCGGGACGACGTACACGCGCCTGCTGCATCTGTGGGTGCCGATGCTGATCGTCAGCCTGTGGCTGTTCATCGACATGTCGACCCCCTGGGTGCCCGCCCTGTTCCTCGTCCCGGTCGGTCTGCTGCCCGCGGTGCGCCGGGGCGAGGGCGTGCAGGCGCGGCTGCTGCTCACTCCCGGCGAGGCGGAGCCGGGTATCTCCGAGGCGCCGTCGGCGACCTGGCGGGACCGGCTGCGCACGGTGCTGTGGCTGGAGCTGCGGATGCTGCTGGGCGCGGCGGCCATGTTCAGCACAGTGTGGCTTCTGAGCACCGGTTTCGAACTGGCCCGCTGTGGCTGGGGGCATGCGCCGTCCGGGCTGCCGCTGCCGGACCGGCTGCCCTCGCACCGCGCCTGGGCCCTGCTCACCCCGCTGCCGCTGCTCGCCCTGTACGGCGTGATCGTCGGGCTCGGCGAGCTGGTCACCGCCTGCGCTCGCCGGCTGCTGGGGCCCTCCGCGAGCGAGCGGCTGGCCGCGCTGGAGGAGCGCACCGAGCAACTGCTCGAACGCACCCGTATCGCGCGGGAGTTGCACGACTCGATCGGGCACGCGCTGACGGTGGCGGTGGTGCAGGCCGGTGCGGCGCGGGCGGCGGGCGACCCGGAGTTCACCGACCGCGCGCTGGACGCCATCGAGGAGACCGGCCGGGCCGCGCTGGAGGATCTGGAGCGGGTGCTGGGCGTGCTGCGGGAGGCCGAGCGGCCGGTGAGTGCCCGGCCCACGCTGGCCGACGCCGGCCGCCTCCTGGAGTCGGCGCGGGCCTCCGGGGCGACGGTCGACGCTGAGGTGACGGGTCCGGTCGCGGCCGTCCCCGGACCGGTCTCCCGCGAGGGGTACCGGATCCTCCAGGAAGCGCTCACCAATGTGCTGCGGCACGCCGGGGCGGTGCCGGTGCGGGTCCGGGTCACGGTCGGCGACGGCACGCTCGCCATGGAGGTGCGCAACGCCCTGCCGGGCGCGATACCCGGCCCCGGGCGGGGCAGCGGCCTGCGCGGCATCCGCGAGCGCGCCGCCCTGCTCGGGGGCGACGCCCGCACCGGCCCGCACCAGGGCGACTGGCAGGTACACGCAGAGCTACCGCTGCATTGATCTAGTGTCCCGGCAGGCAACGTTCGCCCGTCACGAGCGGCGTCCGGTGCGTGCTCTGGGGGGTCCCCCCGGCCGGAGGCTGGGGGAGTGCCGGCCGGAAGTCCTCGTACTGGGCGTACGTGGGCTTTCGGCCGGTGCGGCGAGAGGGCGTGCCGGGCGTCGCGACGGGGCGAACGTTGCCTGCCGGGACACTAGGCTGGCCGGATGCCGGTCACCGTACTCCTCGTGGACGACGAGCCCCTGGTCCGCGCGGGTCTGCGCGCTGTCCTGGAGGCGCAGCCCGACATCGAGGTGGTGGGCGAGGCGGCCGACGGGGCCGCGGTCGTCCCGCTGGTACGGCGGCTGCGGCCGGACGTCGTCGCCATGGACGTGCGCATGCCGTTGCTGGACGGCATCGAGGCCACGCGCGTGGTGCTGCGCACGGTGCCCGAGCCGCCGAAGATCCTTGTGGTGACGACCTTCGAGGACGACGAGTTCGTGTACGAGGCGCTGCGGGCGGGTGCCGACGGGTTTCTGCTGAAGCGGGCCCGCCCGGCCGAGATCGTGCACGCGGTGCGGCTGATCGCGGAGGGCGAGTCGCTGCTGTTCCCGGCTTCCGTTCGGCGTCTGGCCGCCCGGTACGGCGACGGGGACCGGCCGGCGCATGCCGTGCTGGAGCGGGCCCGGCTGACCGAACGGGAGGCGGAGGTGCTGCGGCTGATGGCGCGGGGGCTGTCGAACGCGGAGATCGCCGCCCGGCTGGTCGTGGGCACGGAGACGGTCAAGTCGCATGTGAGCGCCGTCCTGGCCAAGCTCGGCGCTCGTGACCGCACCCAGGCGGTGATCGTCGCGTACGAGTCGGGATTCGTCGAACCACGCTGAACCGCAGGCCGTCGCACCCTGCCGTCGGCCCCGACGCGGAGCCCGGCACTCGCCGGGGGCGCGCCGGGACGAGTACGATCCGGCCAACACGCCCGCGAGCTGGAAGGACGGACGGGTGGGGCAGCTGACCGGCGGCGATCCTTCGCTGCTGCGACGGATCAATTCCGCGGTGGTGCTGCACGCGCTGCGTGCCACGGACTGCGCGACGCTCACCGAGATCACCCGGGTCACCGGACTGTCCCGGCCGACGGTGGAGGGTGTGGTCGAGGGGCTGATCGAGGGCGGGTTCGTCGTGGAGACGGCCGCCGACGAGGGCAGTGCGCGCCGTCAGGGACGGCCCGCGCGCCGGTTCCGGTTCCGGGCCGAGGCGGGGCATCTGCTGGGGCTGGAGATCGGGCCGCACCGGGTCGCCGCGGTCCTGTCCGACCTGGACGGGCGGGTGCTGGGCACGCAGGCCAAGGAGGTCGCCGAGACGGCCGCGGCGGACGAGCGGCTCGACCGGCTGCGCGGCACGGTCGCCGAGCTGCTGCGGCGCGCCGGGGTCGCCCGTAGCTCGCTGCGGGCCGTGGGCGTGGGCACGCCGGGGATCGTGGAGACCGACGGCACGGTGCGGCTGAGCACGGCGCTGCCGCAGTGGACGGGCCTGAAGCTGGGCGAGCGGCTCAGCCGCTCCTTCAAGTGCCCGGTGCTGGTGGAGAACGACGCCAACGCGGCGGCCGTCGCCGAGCACTGGAAGGGCGCGGCGGCCGAGACGGACGATGTGGTGTTCGTGCTGGCCGGGCTGAGTCCGGGCGCGGGTGCGCTGATCGGCGGGCGGCTGCACCGCGGTTTCGGCGGCGCCGCGGGAGAGATCGGCGCGCTGCATCTGCTGGGCCGGGAGGCGACCCCGGAGACGCTGCTGTCCACCACCGACGAGCCGCTGCACCCGCTGGACGAGCAGGCGGTCGCCGTGGTGTTCGCGCTGGCCAGGGAGGGCGACCAGCGAGCGCGTGCGGCCGTCGAGCGGTTCATCCAGCGGCTGGTGCACGACGTGGCGGCGCTGGTGCTGGCGCTCGATCCGGAGCTCGTCGTGATCGGCGGCTGGGCCGCCGGTCTCGACGGCGTCCTGGAACCGCTGCGCCGCGAACTGGCCCGCTACTGTCTACGGCCGCCTCGGGTCACGCTGTCCGTACTGGGCGAGGGAGTCGTGCCCACGGGAGCGCTGCGCCTGGCCTTGGACCACGTGGAGGAGCAGCTGTTCGCCGTGGACGGCACGGTGACGCGGCGCTGAGCGTCGCGCCACCGCGGTGCGAGCCCGTCGGGTGACCGCGGCGCAGCAGCGTGGCTGGTCGCGCGGTTCCCCGCGCTCCTCAGGCCCGGCCCGGTCCGGCGTTCTCCGGACACCTGGTGATCAGGAAGCCTGGCGTTCCGGGTCGTGGTGTATTTCCACGTCAGGAGAGTCACCGAAGGTGAGACGGCAGGTGTCGGCACGATAGGTCGCCACGGACAGGGCGGCGGTGCGGCCCGCGGCGAAGAAGCGGGTGGTGACGACCAGGACCGGCGAACCGGGCAGCCGGTCGAGTTCCTTGGCGTCGTCGGCGCGGGCGGAGCCCAGCTCGACGGCGCGGTCCTGACCCTCAAGTGTCCGGTGCTGGAGCTCGCGCAGCACCGCACGCGCGCGTGCCGGGCCGGACGGGGCGCCGATCGCGGTGAGGTCGGGCACGGAGGCCGCCGGGACGTAGAGCAGTTCGGTGGCGACCGGCTGGCCGTGGGACATCCGGGAGCGGCGCACGGTGTGGACGGCGTCGTCCGCGCCGGTCTCCAGGGCCGCGGCGACGGCGGCGGGCGGCGCGGCCTGCTCGCAGTCGACGGGCTGCCAGGCATCGGCGACGGCGCCGGGCCAGGCGTGCTGTTCGGTGCCGACGGCCACGCCCACGCGCGGGGGCGCGACGGTCGTACCGACGCCGCGGCGGCGCTGCAGCCGGCCTTCCAGCTCCAGCTGTTCGAGGGCCTGGCGGAGCGTGGCGCGGGCCACGCCGAAGCGGGCGGCGAGGTCACGTTCGTTGGGCAGGATCTCGCCGACCGAGAACTCGGAGTCCAGTGCTTCGGTCAGCACGGTCTTGAGATGCCAGTACTTCGGTTCCGGTACCGATTCCAGCTGCGTGGTCCCCACCCTGTCCTCCGCAAGAGCCGTGGTCCGGCGGTTTTTCGCGCCCTTGTTTATTAAAGGTTGTTGCACTTCTCTGCGACCATAGGGCGGCCGTCACCCTTGGTCAAGACCAATCCTCGATCCCTTGTGGAACACACAGATGACCTGCCGCGGAGCGTTCATGAGGCGTTCGCACGCGGCGGCGAGTGTGACATCGCGGCAAAGCCCCCGTCTCAGGACGAGGGCTCGCGGGGCGCGTGGGGCGGGTGGGGCGCGTGGGGTCAGCCGGCGACCAGATGCCGCATCTTGTCCGGGTTGCGGACGACGTACACGGTCGTGACGTGGCCGTCGACGACGTCCAGCTGGAACAGGCTGTCGGGCTTGCCGTCGGACAGGATCAGCACGGCCGGGCCGGCATTGGTCTCCAGCGGGCGGAGGGACAGGGCCGGCGGGAGCTTCCGGGTGACGCCGATCAGGAAGCGGGCGACCTTGTCGGCGGTGTGCACGATCCGCAGCGCCGCGCTGGCCTTGCCGTTGCTGTCGCTGACCAGGCGGACGTCCGGGGCGAGCAGGGACACGAGACCGTCCAGGTCGCCTTCTGCCGCGGCGGCGAGGAAACGTTCGGTCAGCTCGCGCCGCCGGACCGGGTCGACCTCGTAGCGCGGCCGTCGTTCGTCCACGTGCCGCCGCGCCCGCCCGGCGAGTTGCCGTACGGCCGCCTCGCCGCGGTCGAGCAGGGCGGCGATCTCGGCGAACGGGTAGCCGAACGCCTCCCTGAGTACGAAGACGGCCCGCTCCAGCGGCGACAGCGACTCCAGGACGACCAGTACGGCGAGGGAGACGCTGTCGGCGAGCACGGCGCGGTCCGCCGTGTCCGGGGCGAGGTCGCCGAACTCGGTGAGGTAGGGCTCCGGCAGCCACGGTCCGACGTATGTCTCACTGCGCGCCTGCGCCTGGCGCAGCCGGTCGATGGCCAGCCGGGTGGTGATGCGCACCAGATAGGCGCGGGGTTCGCGGACCGCCGTCCGGTCGGCGCGGGACCAGCGCAGCCAGGCGTCCTGGACCACGTCCTCGGCGTCGGCCACCCGGCCGAGCATGCGGTAGGCGACGCCCGTGAGCAGGGGGCGGTGCTCTTCGAAGACGTCGGTGGCGGTGTCGGCGGTCACCGCCCCATCCCATCCGACACGCGCCGGGTGTGTCCACCCGGAATCGGCTCGTCCGACGCCGGTGCGGATCACAATGACCGCGGGTCGCCGGGGGTCGGCGGCCGGTGACCTGGAGGTGGCCGATGCGGTTTGCGGTGCTGGGCACGGGCGAGGTGGGCCGCACACTGGGCGGCAGGCTGGTGGAGCTGGGGCACGAGGTGACCCTCGGGTCGCGCACCAAGGACAATCCGGTCGCGCTGGAGTGGGCGACGGCCGCGGCGGAGCGGGCCCGCGCGGGCACGTTCGCGGAGGCGGCGGCGTCCGCCGAGATGGTCGTCAACGCGGTCAGCGGCCGGGTGGCGCTCGACGCCCTGCGGGCGGCCGGCGCGGAGAACCTCGACGGCAAGATCCTCGTGGACGTGTGCAATCCGCTCGCCTTCCAGGACGGGGAGGCGCGGCTGGACCCGGTGGAGTCGGACAGCGTGGGCGAGCAGATCCAGCGGGCCTTCCCGCACGCGCGCGTGGTGAAGACGCTGAACACGGTCAACTGTCAGGTGATGGTGGATCCGGGGCGGGTGCCGGGCGCGCACCACCTGTTCGTGTGCGGCGAGGACGCGGCGGCCAAAGGGCAGGTGACGGCCATGCTCGGGGAGTTCGGATGGCCGGCGGAGCGGGTGCTGGACCTGGGCGGCATCCAGGCGGCCCGGACGGTGGAGATGTATCTGCCGCTGTGGCTCACCATGATGCGGAGGTTCGGGACCGCCGACTTCAACATCGAGGTGCGCCGGGCGGGTTGACCGTCGGTACCGTGCGCGTCGTACGCCGATCAGGGGCTACCGGCAGGTAGTAATTGCTGACAAGCTGTCTACAGCGTCCGCCGGCACCCAGACGAGGAGCACCCCATGTCCGCCACCGTCTCCTTCGAGGTCCCCACCCCGCACGGTCCGAAGGACGTGACCGTGTCCTACGCGCGCATGGGGCGCGGGGATCCCCTGGTCCTGCTGCACGGCATCGGCCATCACCGGCAGGCCTGGGACCCGGTCGTGGACATCCTCGCCACCGAGCGTGACGTGATCGCCGTCGACCTGCCGGGCTTCGGCGCGTCCCCGGCCCTGCCGGACGGCCTCGCCTACGACCTGCCCAGCACCAACTCCGTGCTCGGCGCCCTGTTCGAGGCACTGGAGCTGGACCGTCCGCATATCGCGGGCAACTCCCTGGGCGGCCTGCTCGCCCTGGAACTCGGCCGGGAGAAGCGGGTGCGGTCCGTGACGGCGCTGTCTCCGGCCGGGTTCTGGACGGACGCCGAACGCCGGTACGCCTTCGCGGTGCTGCTCGCGATGCGGGGCGTCGCCCAGCGGCTCCCGCTGCCGCTGGTGGAGCGGCTGTCGCACAGCGCGGCCGGCCGTACCGCGCTGACCAGCACCATCTACGCGCGCCCGGCCCGCCGTGACCCGCAGGCCGTGGTCGCCGAGACGCTCGCGCTCGTCGGCGCCACCGGGTTCGACGCCACGCTGCGGGCGGGCACCACCGTCCGGTTCACCGACGATCTGCCGGGCCTGCCGGTGACGGTGGCCTGGGGCACCCAGGACCGGCTGCTGCTGCGCCGTCAGGGCGTGCGCGCCAAGCAGCTCATCCCGCACGCCCGGCTGGTGCGGCTGCCCGGCTGCGGCCACTGCCCGATGAGCGACGACCCGGCGCTGGTCGCGCGCGTCATCCTGGACGGCAGCCGCTGAACCGGCCGGGCGCGACCCGGCCGGCTGTACGGCGCCGTACGCGCGCGTACGGGTTCACCACGCGCGCGTACGGGTTCACGCGGGGCGGGGAGAGACGGCGTCCCTTCGCGCCAAGGCCCGTTGTTCACTTCGGGTTTCCGCGCGCGCCGCGGCGTCCCAGTAGGTGTGGGCTCTGCACACCGGCCCCACCCGTCCCTGGAGGCGCACCCATGTCAGACCGATCGTTCCCCGGCCGCCGCGGCGTCCTGCGCGGCTCGCTCGCCGCGTCGGCGGCCCTCGCGCTGCCCGTCGGCCTCGCCGCCGCCCCGGCGTTCGCCCGCTCCGGGCGCCCGCAGGCCGGCTGGGGTGTGCAGGCGGGCGATGTGACCGCCGACTCCGGCCTGGTGTGGGTGCGTTCTGACCGGCCGGCCCGGATGATCGTGGAGACCTCGGCCACCGAGGCGTTCCACAACCCGCGCAGATGGCACGGTCCGCTGCTGGGCTCCGGCACCGACTTCACCGGCACCACCCGGCTGCACGGCCTGCCCGCGGGCGAGCAGATCCACTACCGGGTGCTGCTCGCCGACCCGGACGACCCGCGCCGCACCGGCGAGCCGGTGACCGGCACCTTCCGCACCGCGCCCGCCCGGCGACGCCAGGGCGTGCGGTTCGTGTGGTCCGGTGACCTGGCCGGACAGGGCTGGGGCATCAACGAGTCCATCGGCGGCTACCGCATCTTCGACGCCATGGCGAAGGCGGACCCTGACTTCTTCCTGTGCAGCGGCGACAACATCTACGCCGACGGCCCGATCCCGGCGACCGCGACCCTGCCCGACGGCAGCGTCTACCGGAACGTCACCACCGAGGAGAAGTCGCACGTCGCGACCACCCTGGACGACTACCGGGGCAACTTCCGCTACAACCTGCTGGACTCGGCGCTGCGCCGGTTCAACGCCCAGGTGCCGAACATCATCCAGTGGGACGACCACGAGGTCCGCAACAACTGGTACCCGGGCGAGGTCATCGGCACCGGTACCCCCTACCCGGCCGGCACCCGGCTCGACGACCTCGCGCTCCGCTCCCGCCGGGCGTTCTCCGAGTACTTCCCGATCTCCACGATCAGCGGGCGCCCGGACGGCCGGATCTACCGGACCGTCCACCACGGTCCGCTGCTCGATGTGTTCGTGCTCGACATGCGCACCTACCGCAACGCGAACTCGCCGGACGACCAGACCACGGACCCCGTGGGCATCCTCGGCCGTGAGCAGCTGGAATGGCTCAAGCGGGAGCTGGCGAAGTCCCGTGCGGTGTGGAAGGTGATCGCCAACGACATGCCACTCGGACTGGTCGTGCCCGACCCGGTGGAGGGCAAGCCGGACTTCGAGGCGGTGGCGCAGGGCGACCCGGGCGCGCCGCTCGGCCGCGAGCTGCAGATCGCCGAGCTGCTGCGCTTCATCAAGCACCGGCGGATCACCGGCACGGTGTGGCTGACGGCCGATGTGCACCACACCTCCGCCCAGCACTACGACCCCTCGCGGGCCGCGTTCAAGGACTTCGAGCCGTTCTGGGAGTTCGTCTCCGGCCCGCTCAACGCCGGCGCCTTCCCGGCGAACGCGCTGGACGGCACGTTCGGCCCGGACCGGGTGTTCGTCAAGGCGCCCACGACCGCCAATGTGTCGCCGGCCGAGGGCTACCAGTTCTTCGGCGAGGTGGACATCGACGGCGACAGCGGTGAACTGACGGTGCGGCTGCGCGAGTACGACGGCACGGTGCTGTTCACGCAGACGCTCCAGCCGGGCCGGGTCGGCCAGTAGCCGCGGGCAACTCCCCTGCCCTACGGGCCTTTTCGCAGGTCAGGCCGATTGTCAGTGGTCGCGGCTACGGTTTTCGTATGACGCGATCACTGCAGGCCATGGCCCTTCTCCCGCACTTTTTCCCGCACTGGGCACCGACGTCGGCGGCGGACGACGCGGACGACAACGCCACGATCTGGGGCCGTACGGTCCGCGGCCGACCAGCCGCAGAAAAGGTGCCAAAAAGGGCGGAGCATGCTTTACCCATCGGTCACAAACCGTTCGTGATCACGCAACACCGTTCCTCCACAGTGGTTGCATGAGTGCAGACATGCCTGATGTGACCCGCGCCAAGCACGGTCGGCCCGTGCACCACTGGCGGCGCGACCTCGTGGAGCTGGCCGCCGTGTTCACCGCCGTCGCGGTCGCCGACGCCGTGGCGAACCTGATCGGGCACGGCCCCGACGGTCCCGCCCTGCTGGTGATCTCGGCCCTCGTGCTGACCGCGACGGCCGGTTTCCACACATGGTGGGCACGACACCACGGCCACGCACCGCCGGCCGGCGATACCGGGGCCCGGCCGGACGCCGAGACGCGGCCGGCCGGGCCCCGGGCACAGCCGGACGGGCCGGCGGACGAGGTGACGGGCGCCAGTGCCCTGTGGCGGATGCGGACGACGGTCAAGGACGAGCCGGGCTCGCTGGCGGCGCTGTGCACGGCGCTGGCCGAGCGGCGCGTCGACATCCTGAGCCTGCAGACGCACCCGCTGGCCGACGGCACCGTGGACGAGTTCCTGCTGCGGGCGCCGGCCGCGCTGGCCGCGGCCGAGATCACCCGCGCGGTATCGCAGGCCGGCGGCGAAGGCACCTGGATCGAGCGGGCCGACGCCCATGACCTGGTCGACGCCCCCACCCGGGTCCTCGGCCTGGCCGCGCGCACCGCGCTGGACGCCGCCGAACTGCCGCTGGCACTGCGCCAGTTGCTGGGCCGGTGCACGATCCGCTCGCTGCCCGGCACGCCGGCCGGCGGGGCCCGTGGGGCGGAGCCGGTGCCGGTCGAGGGTGTGCTGGAGGACACCGTGATGCGGCTGCGGGCGCCGGAGGGCGGAGTGATCACCGTGGAGCGGCCGTATCTGCCGTTCACACCGACCGAGTTCGCGCGGGCCCGTGCCCTGGTGGAGCTGGACAGCCGGCTCGGTCCGCGCATCCCGCGCGGCAAGGACGTGCTGACGCTGCCCGAGGGCGCCGACATCACGGTCCGCCGGGTCGACACCACGGATCTGGCCGCCGCGAAGGCGATGCACGAGCGGTGCTCCTCCCGCACCCTGGACATGCGCTACCACGGCCCGGTCAACGACGCGGACCGCTATCTGAACCACCTGCTGAGCCCGCGTTTCGGGCGGACGCTGGCCGTGCAGACGGCCTCGGGCCGCATCGTCGGCCTCGGGCATCTGCTGTGGGACGGCGACGAGACCGAGGTGGCCCTGCTGATCGAGGACGAGTGGCAGCAGCGCGGCATCGGCGGCGAGTTGCTCGGCCGGCTGGTGGCCCTGGCCGTGGAGGCCCGCTGCGAGAGCGTGTACGCCGTGACCCAGGCGTCCAACACCGGCATGGTCGCCGCGATGCGCGGCCTCGGGCTGCCGCTGGACTACCAGATCGAGGAGGGCACGCTCGTCATCACGGCCCGCCTGGACGCCAGACCGGCCGCGTCCCGGCCGCCGTACGACACCGCCCAGCGGCACCTCGGCGACCCGGCCCGACGCGACTGACTCCCGGCACGGCCAGGGCCGGCCGGTGCCGCTCAGCCGACCGCCTCCCGCAGCGGTGCAGGGCTTCGTACCGACTCCCCCAGCGCGTGGTCCAGGTCCGCCCACAGGTCGTCGACGTCCTCCAGCCCCACCGACAGCCGCAGCAGCCGATCGCTCACCCCCGCGCCGCGGCGGTCGTCGGCGTCGACGATGCGGTGGCTGATCGAGGCGGGGTGCTGGATGAGCGTGTCGACGCTGCCCAGGCTCACCGCCGGGGTGACGAGCCGGACCCGGGAGATGGTCTCGTGGGGGTCTCCGTGCACCTCGAAGGCGATCATCGCGCCGCCGATCCGCGGGTAGTGGACGCGGGCCACACGCGGGTCGGCGGCGAGCCGGCGGGCCAGTTCGGCGGCGTTCGCGGAGGCCGCCCGCACCCGTACCGGCAGGGTGGACAGTCCGCGCAGCAGCAGATAGCCGGCCAGCGGATGCAGCACACCGCCGGTGGCGAACCGTATCTGCCGCAGCCGCCCCGCGAACTCCTCGTCGCAGGCCACCACTCCGGCGAGCACATCACCGTGCCCGCCGAGGTACTTGGTGGCGCTGTGCAGCACCATGCGGGCCCCGTGCTCGGCCGGGCGCTGCAGTACGGGTGTGGCGAAGGTGTTGTCGGCGAGCAGCGGCACCGAGCCGCAGGCGTGGGCGACGGCCCGCAGGTCGAGTTCGGCGAGGGTCGGGTTGGCCGGGGACTCGACCATCACCAGGCCGGTGTCCGGGCGCAGCGCGTCGGTGATGCCGGCCGGGTCGGTCCAGGTGACCTCGGTGCCGAGCAGCCCGGCGGTGAGCAGATGGTCGCTGCAGCCGTAGAGCGGCCGTACGGCGACGACGTGGCGCAGGTCCATGGCCGCGCGGGCGAGGAGGACCGCGCTGAGCGCCGCCATACCGCTGGCGAAGGCGACCGCGGACTCGGTGCCCTCCAGACGGGCCAGCGCGGTCTCGAAGCGGGCGACGGTCGGGTTGCCGAGGCGGCCGTAGACGGGCGGTCCGACCGGGTCGGCGCCGTCGGTCGCGAAGGCGTCGATGCGGGCGGCCTCGGCGCGGCTGTCGTAGGAGGGGTAGGTGGTGGACAGGTCGATCGGCGGGGCGTGTAGGCCCTGGCGGGCGAGGTCGTCGCGGCCGGCATGCACGGCCTCGGTGGCCAGGGATCTCGATGCGGTGCGTACGCCGTCGTAGGCACCGGTGGTCGCTGTGTCCATGCGCGGAAGGGTGAACAGTGAACGGTTCACCGGATCCGAACGTCGTGCTACGTTCGAGCCATGGCCGAATCTGTCGCACTGGATCCGGTTGATCTTCATCTGCTGCGGCTGCTGCAGAACGACGCCCGGACCACTTATCGCGACCTCGCCGAGCAGGTGGGCGTGGCGCCGTCCACCTGTCTGGACCGGGTGACCCGGCTGCGCCGCTCGGGCGTGATCCTCGGCCATCAGCTGCGGGTGGATCCGGCCAAGCTGGGGCGTGGACTCCAGGCGCTGCTGCTGGTTCAGGTCAGGCCGCACCGGCGGGAGCTGGTGGGCCCCTTCGTCGAGCGGATCCGGGCGCTGCCGGAGGCCCGGACGGTGTTCCATCTGACCGGGCCGGACGACTATCTGGTGCATGTGGCGGTCGCGGACATGGCCGATCTGCAGCGGCTGGTGCTGGACGAGTTCACCGCGCGGCGCGAGGTGGCGCGGGTCGAGACCCGGTTGATCTTCCAGCAGTGGGAGTGCGGCCCGTTGCTGCCTCCCGGCCACGCCCAGAGCTGAATCCCCCGAACGTGGGTGACGCGAAGATCCTCGTCGTACCAGGATGGGCGGCATGTCTGAGACCAAGACCCCGCTGCCCCGCCAGGTGGCCGACGCGTATGTGGACGACCTGATCGCCCTCGACCCGGTCACCGGTACCTACCTCGGTGTGAAGGAGAGTTCGAGCCGGCTGCCCGACTACTCGCCCGCGGGCCAGGCAGCCCTCGCGGACCTGGCCCGGGACACGCTCGCCAAGCTGGACGAGGCGGAGCGGCAGCCCGGTGCGGACAGCGACGTGGAGCGGCGCTGCGGGCGGCTGCTGCGGGAGCGGCTCACCGCCGAACTCGCCGTGCACGAGGCGGACGAGCATCTGCGCGCCGTCGGCAACATGAGCACACCGGGCCACTCGGTACGGGACGTCTTCACGGTCACCCCGACCCAGACGGACGAGGACTGGGCGGCGATCGCCGAGCGGCTGCGCGCGGTGCCCGGCGCGCTCGCCGGCTACCGTGAGTCGCTCCGACTGGGCCTGGACCGCAAGCTGTTCGCGGCGCCGCGGCCCACGGCGACGTACATCCAGCAGCTCACCGACTGGGCGGACACCGACGGCCGGGGCCGCGGCTGGTACGAGGACTTCGCCGCCGCCGGTCCGGACGCGCTGCGCACGGAGCTGGACGAGGCGGCCCGTGCGGCGACCGGCGCCCTGGTGGAGCTGCGGGACTGGCTGCGGGACGTGTACGCGCCGGCCATCGAGGGCTCCCCCGACACGGTGGGCCGTGAGCGGTACGCGCGCTGGGCCCGCTACTTCAACGGCACGGATCTGGACCTGGACGAGGCGTACGCCTACGGCTGGGCGGAGTTCCACCGGATTCTCGGCGAGATGCGGCAGGAGGCGGAGAAGATCCTGCCCGGTGCCGAGACCCCGTGGGTGGCGCTCGCCCACCTCGACGAGCACGGCCGGCACATCGAGGGCGTCGAAGAGGTCCGGGAGTGGCTGCAGGGCCTGATGGACAAGGCCATCGACGACCTGGACGGCACGCACTTCGAACTGGCCGAGCGGGTGCGGAGGGTGGAGTCGCGCATCGCCCCGCCCGGCGGCGCCGCGGCCCCCTACTACACGGCGCCGTCGGAGGACTTCTCGCGTCCCGGCCGCACCTGGCTGCCGACGATGGGCCAGACGCGGTTCCCGGTCTACGACCTCGTCTCGACCTGGTACCACGAGGGCGTGCCCGGACATCACCTCCAGCTCGCGCAGTGGGCCCATGTGGCCGAGAACCTCTCCCGCTACCAGGCCACGGTCGGCGGGGTCAGCGCCAACGCCGAGGGCTGGGCGCTGTACGCGGAGCGGCTGATGGACGAGCTGGGCTACCTCACGGACCCCGAGCAGCGGCTCGGCTACCTGGACGCGCAGATGATGCGGGCGGCCCGGGTGGTCATCGACATCGGCATGCACCTGGAGCTGGAGATTCCCGCGGACTCCCCGTTCCACCCCGGCGAGCGGTGGACCCCGGAGCTGGCGCAGGAGTTCTTCGGCGCGCACAGCAGCCGGCCGGCGGACTTCGTGGAGAGCGAGCTGACCCGGTATCTGACGATCCCGGGCCAGGCGATCGGTTACAAGCTCGGTGAGCGGGCCTGGCTGCTCGGCCGTGCGAACGCCCGGGCGCGGCACGGCGACGCCTTCGATCTGAAGGCCTGGCACATGGCGGCCCTGTCTCAGGGCTCGCTGGGCCTGGACGACCTGGTCGACGAGCTGTCCCGGCTCTGACGGCGAGGCGGCCCCGGCGTCAGCGCCGGAAGCCGCCTTCCGAGTTGATGACCTCCCCGGTGATCCACCCGGCCTCGTCGGTGGCCAGCCAGGCGATGAGACGGGCCGGATCGTCGGGGAGGCCCCAGCGGCCGCCGGGGAAGCGCGCGGCCACGGCCGCGTGGGCCTCGCCGGTGGCGTAACCGGTGTCCACCGGCCCGGGGTTGACGGCGTTCACCGTGACGCCGAGTACGGCGAGGGTGCCGGCCAGGGAACGGGTGACCGAGGCGAGGGCGCCCTTCTGGAGGGCGTAGGCGATCTCGCCCGGCATACCGCCGGCCATGTCCTGCCCCGAGGTCATCAGCACGACGCGCCCACCGGGGCCGGCGGCCGGCCGTACGGCGCGTGCACGGGCGTAGGCCTGGACGAGCAGCAGCACCGAGCGGGTGTCGACCGCCCAGTGTGCGTCGAGCATCGCCGCGTCGATCTCGTCCAGGGTGCCGTCCGAGCCGCTGAGGGCGTGGTTGGCGACGAGGATGTCGAGGCGGCCGAACTCACGCACGACGGTGTCGACCAGCCGGGCCGGTTCGGCGGGATCGGCCAGGTCACCGGGGCCCGCCACGACGCGCGCCCCGGGATCCCCCAGCGCCTCGCGCACGGAACCCGCGACCGCCCCGATCCTGTCTGCGCCCCACGGCATGGCCTGGTCGTGCGCCACATGATGGTGCAGATAGACGCTCGCCCCGTACGCGGCCAGCCGTCGGGCCACGGCATGTCCGATCCCGGCCCGCCGGGAGGCCCCGGTGACCAGGGCGGCACGGCCGCGCAGGGGCAGCGGGTCGCGTCGTAGATCCTCGACGGCCGTGTCACGTCGTAGATCCTCGACGGCCGGAGACGGGTCAGCTGCCACGGCCGGTCAGCGTAGGGGGCGGGAGGAGCGAGGCGCGAGGGAACGGGACGGGAGGGCGGGACGGGAGGGCAGGCCCGACGGCGCCCGTCGTTCGGCCGTCCGGCCGTGCCCCGGTGGCGGGCGGGGGCGGGTGGCGGCTTGCTGGTCTCCGGGGGCGACGCGGAGGAGGCGGGGCGGCGTGCAGGAGAAGGCGGAGCAGGTGCTGGAGACACCGCGGGCCGCCGGGCTGGCGGGCGTCGTGTTCGCGCTGCTGCTGGCCGCGGCGATCGTCCTGATGCGGCTGGGCATTCCCGAAGGCGCCGACGCCCTCACCGCCCCTGGCTTCACGGACTCCGCGCGCCGTCAGGCGGTGCGCACGGCCCTCGCGCTCGTGCCGTTCGCCGGCATCTTCTTCCTGTGGTTCGTGGGCGCGGTCCGGGCGCACATCGGTGAGGGCGAGGACAGGTTCCTGGCCACCGTCTTCCTCGGCAGCGGGCTCGTCTTCACCGCCACCCTGTTCGGCGCCGCGGCGGCGGCCGCTGCCGTGCTCTCGGTCGCGCACCCCGCCGGTACGGCACCACAGCCGGCCGCCTGGGACTTCGGCCGTCATCTCGGGTACACGCTGATGACGGAGTACGCCATGCGGATGGCGGCCGTCTTCGCCTGCTCGATGTCGGTGATCGGCCACCGCCTGCGCGTCCTGCCCCGCTGGCTGTCGCTGCTGGGGCTGCTGACCGCCCTCACCCTGCTCGTCGTCGCGTCCAGTGTGCCCTGGTCGGAGCTGGTCTTCCCCGCCTGGTCGCTGGTGCTCAGCGTCTACGTCATCCTGGCGACCGGCCGCGCCCGGCCCCGCACCGCGGCGAACGCGTGACGGCGGCCGGATCTCCGGCGGCCAGAACGGGGGTTTCCCGACGGGCGATGTTGCTCCGTCGCGCTCATGCTGGCACACGGGACATGACCACCGTCCGGGAGTGCCGCGCGAAACGACCGGCGCGCACCGGACCTGGCCACCGGAAGGGCGGAGCGTCGATGCGTCTCGTCGTCGATCTCAACAAATGCCAGGGGTACGCCCAGTGCGCGTTCCTCGCTCCCGATGTCTTCGCGATGCACGGCGAGGAGTCATTGGTCTACAACCCGCACGCGCCCGAGGAACAGCGCGAGCGGCTGGCCCGCGCGGTCGCGGCCTGCCCGGTGCAGGCGATCACGGCGGACGGGCTGGACGGCACGGGCGAGCAGGGCACCGGCTCCGCCCAGGAGGCGCACGATGCCCGCTGACTATGTCGACTGGCTCAGGCGCGAGGGCCGGATCGTGATCGTCGGCGCCTCGCTGGCGGGCCTGCGGGCCGCCGAGACGCTGCGTGCGGAGGGTTTCGCCGGTGAGCTGACCCTGATCGGTGACGAGCCGTACGAGCCGTACGACCGGCCGCCGCTGTCCAAGTCCGTCCTGCTGGGCAAGGCGTCCGCGCACCGCACCGAGCTGCCGCACCGCCGGGAGATCGACGCCAAGTGGCGCCTCGGCGTCGCGGCGAGCGGTCTGGATCTGATGGCCAATCGGGTCAGGCTGGCCGACGGGGACGAGGTGGAGTACGACCGGCTGCTCATCGCGACCGGCGTCCGCGCCCGGCCCTGGCCGAAGCCGGAGGAGGCCCGACTGGACGGCGTCTGCGTGCTGCGGACCCGGGACGACGCGGCCGGTCTGTACCAGCGGCTGAAGGCGGGTCCGCGCCGGGCGTTCGTGATCGGCGCCGGGTTCGCCGGTTCGGAGGTCGCCTCGGCCTGCCGCGAGATGGGCCTCCCCGTCACCGTGGCGGAGCGCGCGGGTGCGCCGCTGGCGGGCGCGCTCGGCGGAGTGATCGGCGCGGTCGCCGCCGATCTGCAGACCGAGAACGGCGTGGACCTGCGTACCCATGTCATGGTGACCGCGCTGGAGGGGGACCCGGTCGGCCGGGTGCGCGCCGTCCATCTGTCCGACGAGAGCGTCGTCGAGGCCGACGTGGTCGTGGTCTCGCTGGGTTCGCAGCGCAACACCGACTGGCTGGCCGGGTCGGGGCTGGGCGCGGGGCCCCGGGGCATCGCCTGTGACGCGGGCTGCCGGGCCTTCGACTTCCGTGGCATCGTCACCGACGACGTGTTCGTCGCCGGGGATGTCGCGCGGTCCCCGCACGCGCTGTTCGGCTACCAGTTCCTCTCGCTGGAGCACTGGGGCAATGCCGTCGCCCAGGCCGAGACGGCCGCGCACAACATGATCTGCCACGGCGCCGAGCGGCGCCCGCACCTGTGGATGCCCGCCTTCTGGTCCTCGATGTTCGGCGTGAACATCAAGTCGGTCGGTGTGCCGCCCATGGGCGACCAGCTCATGATCACGCAAGGGTCGCTGGCCGAGCGCCGGTTCGCGGGCGTCTACGGTCACCAGGGCCGGATCGTGGCCGCCGTGACCTTCGACAACACCCGGTGGCTGGAGTTCTACCAGCGGCAGATCGAGCGGGGCGCGCCGTTCCCGGTGGAGTTCGCGACGGTGGACCGGCGTCCCGAGGGCCGGCCGATGGACGCCGACTTCCCCGACCCGTCCCTGCCGACCCACGGTCCGATGGTGACCCTCAGCGGCTACTCACCGGCCGACCAGCAGCTGGTCTTCCACCCCGCCCGGCACTGACCGCCGCCCGGCCCGACGCTCCAAGGACGTGTCATGACGCAGGCCTCGCTGTTCCGCCAGATCACCGACTTCGCCAACCGCGCGAATCCGTATCCGCTGTACGCGGAGCTACGCAAGACGCCGGTGCTGCACGAGGAGGAGGACGGCCCGTACGTCATCAGCTCCTACTGGGACATCGAGGCCCTGCTCCACGATCCGCGGATCAGCTCCGACGCCGCCAACCTGGCCGCCGCAGGGACCGACGCGCTGGCCCAGGCGGAGGAGACGGGAGGGCTGCCACCGTCCTTCATCCGGCTCGACCCGCCGGAGCACGACCGGCTCAGGCGTATCGCCAACCAGGGCTTCGGGCCGCCGCACCGGCCGCGCCGGATCGAGAACATGCGCGGCGAGCTGGGCCCCATCGTCAACGGCCTGTTCGACGGCCTGGCGGACAAGCGGCAGTTCGACCTGGTCGACGAGTTCGCCTACCCCTTCCCGGTGACGGTGATCTGCCGGCTGCTCGGCGTGCCCCGGGACGACGAGCCGAAGTTCCGCGCCTGGGTCGATCCGCTGGTGGCGAGCCTGGACCCGGACACGCGCGAGAACCCGGACGCCGACTTCGTGAAGGCGGCGCAGGAGGCGCGGATGCAGCTCGGGATGTATCTGGCCGGGCTGGTCGAGGAGCGGGCCAAGGAGCCGCGCGAGG
The DNA here is from genome assembly GCF_014650595.1 of Streptomyces alanosinicus. Classification (GTDB taxonomy): domain Bacteria; phylum Actinomycetota; class Actinomycetes; order Streptomycetales; family Streptomycetaceae; genus Streptomyces; species Streptomyces alanosinicus. The sequence goes on along the minus strand of NZ_BMVG01000005.1, from coordinate 11,133 downwards.
ATCTGCTGTCCGACCTGGTCAACAGCGAGGGCCCGGACGGCTCCATGACGATGATGGAGGTGCTCAGCACCGCGGTGCTGCTGCTGATCGCCGGTCATGAGACGACGGTCAACCTCATCACCAACGGCATGCTGACGTTGCTGCGGCACCCGGAGGTCCTGGAGCGGCTGCGCGGGGATCCGGGTCTGTCGGTGCGGATCGTGGAGGAGTTGCTGCGCTATGAGCCGCCCGTGCAGATCGTGCCGCAGCGCACCTGTATCGCCGACATCGAGGTGCGCGGGGTCACCATCCCCAAGGGCGCGCGGATCTGGCTGATGCTGGCGGCGGGCAACCGCGACCCCGAGCGGTTCACGGACCCCGAGCGCTTCGACCCGGACCGCGGTGACATCCAGCATCTCGGTTTCGGCAGCGGCATCCACAGCTGCTTCGGCGCTCCGCTGGCCCGGCTGGAGACGCAGATCGCGCTGTCCGAGCTGGCCCGGCGGCTGGAGAATCCGCGGCTGGTCGAGGATCCGCCGCCGTACCGGCCGAACGCGGTGCTGCGCGGCCCCCGGCATCTGGAGATCGCCTTCGACGGACTGCGCTGAGCGGGGTGATGCCGCGGCGGACGCCGGTTCAGTGCGGGAGCCGGCTGAGCCGCACCAGCCCCGCCCAGGTCTCCGGTCCCGGCTGCACATACGCGGCCCGTACGGCGTACGTGCCCGCCTCCAGCGGTACGCGGAGGTGCTCGATGCGGCCGGCGGCCTGGCCCGGCCAGGCCGAGTCGAACAGCAGCACAGGGCCGGGCACCCGCCAGTGCACCTCGCTCCCCCACACCGCCGTGGTGAGGGCGGCGGGGACCGAGGCGAGCAGTTCCGTCTCGGAGCGCGCGGCGGACCACCGTACGAAGGTGGCGTGGTCCGGCAGGTAGGAGGTGGCGGCGGGTTCGTCGCCGAACACCAGGGCCGCGCTGTCGCCGACGGGCAGCAGGCCGACGTACCCGTCGACCTCGCACGCCCGGTCGTAGTCGGTGTCCAGTTCCTCGCTGTCGGCGCCCGCCCAGAACGGCAGCACCGTCTCCGGTACGGCTATCAGGGGGCCGCCGCCCGATTCCACCCACTCCAGCGCGCCTGGATCCGCGTATCGAGCCATGGGCAGAGAACCTACACGGGGGCAGGGCGTCAGCAACCGCACTCGCCTTCGACGGGTGCCGTGAGGGGGTCGGCGTCCCGGCGGGCCGGGCCCTGCCAGGTGGCGTAGGCGAAGCCCTCGCGGACCCAGTACTCGAATCCGCCCAGCATCTCCTTGACCCGGTAGCCGAGTTCGGCGAGGGCGAGGGCGGCGCGGGTGGCTCCGTTGCAGCCTGGCCCCCAGCAGTACGTCACCACGGGCACGGCCGGGTCCAGGAGGTGTGCGGCCTGCTCGGCGACGAGCGCGGTGGGCAGGTGGACGGCGCCGGGGATATGGCCCTGGTCCCAGGACCGCGTGGAGCGCGTGTCCACGACGACGAAGCCGGGGTCGCCCTCGGCGGCGAGCGCGGTGGCCACGTCGGAGACATCGGCGTGGAAGGCCAGACTCGCCCGGAAGTAGGCGGCTGCCGCGGCGGGGGCGGCGGGGGCGACGCGCAGGACGGCGTTCTGCGCGGGGACGGGGGTCCTTGACGGGTCGGGGGTCCCTGCGAGGTCGGGGATCTGTGCGAGGTCGGGGATCTGTGCGGGGTCGGGGATCTGTGCGGGGGCAGGGGTCGCGGGGGCAGGGGTTTCTGCGGGGGCAGGGGCCTGCGACGGCACCGGAGGCTGCGACGGGACCGGGGTCTGCGAGATCTTGGTGATCATGATGGAGAATCTAGGGCGCGGGACGTCCCGGCTGAAGACGGAATCCACGGCACACCCCTTGATCGCACGGGGGATTCCCTGCTATCCATCCGTGATGACCGTGTATTCCCCGGACGCCACCGACTGGCGCATTCTTGAGGTGCTCCAGCGGGAGGGCCGGTCCAGCTACGCCGAGCTCGCGCGGGCCGTCGCCATGTCGCCGAGCGCCGTCACCGAGCGGGTACGGCGGCTGGAGGAGGCGGGCGTGATCCAGGGGTACGCGGCGGTCGTCGACCCCGAGCGGCTCGGCCTGCCGATCCTGGCGTTCGTACGGCTGCGGTACCCGAACGGCAACTACAAGCCGTTCCACGACCTGGTGGCCGCGACGCCCCAGATCCTGGAGGCGCACCATGTGACGGGCGACGACTGCTTCGTCATCAAGGTCGCCGCGCGGTCCATGGCTCATCTGGAGGAGATCTCCGGGAAGATCGGCGCGCTGGGCTCCGTGACCACCAGCGTCGTGTACTCCTCGCCGCTGCCCCGGCGCGCGCTGGGCCGCTGACCGGCCCGAGCGGTGGCGGCACGCCATCAAGAAGGCGGCGCAGGCCGGCGTCACAGTGGTGCAGGGCGGCTACGACGACCGGATGCCGTCCAGTGGCGGCACAACCGCACCGACTACGGGTACGGGTACGGGTACGGGTACGGGTACGGGTACGGGTACAGCGTCCTGCACCATGACCGCACCAGATCGAGCGGGGAATCACGGTGAAGAGGTCTCGGCCTGACGAGAGCGCGAAACGGTCGTTAGCCCAGGTGAGCACCCCAACCTGCCGCAAATGCTCGCGGCCTCCCCACCTGAGGGCTCAGGCCACCAGCCCCTCGGCGGGCTGTCGTTGCTTGCTCTGGGCTATGGGCGTGGCTGAGGCCGGTGGGGGTGCAGCGAGACATACGCTTGCGCGGTCGGTCAACGTCCGCACCATCGTCGCTACCTGCCGTCGGCTGAGGTTCAGACGCACAGCATCGAAGGTGTCCGCCAACAGCCGGGCGCGGCATCCTGTGCCGTCCGAGGCCGCTCGACAGTGACCAAGGACGACCAACGGCGACGGGTGCGGCTCCTCTGAAGGGAACGTGAGCTGAGGCAACGCTGATCGGGGTGTGTTCGGGTCTTCCTGTCTCTACCGTGGCGGTGGAGGAGGCGACTCTGATGGGCTCATTGTTCGAGGAGTTGGAGGCTCGGGAGGCGGCTGCCCGGGTGCGGGTGGAGGAGCTTGAGTCGTAGATCGCTGAGTTGACGGCGCGGTTGGAGGCCGAGCGGGAGACGTGGTCGCGGCTGCGGGTGACGCGGGAGACGGTGGCCGAGGTGGTCACGGAGATGTCCGGTTCGGACGAGGCGTCGGTCGCAGAGCAGTTGGTGGAGCCGACGGCCGGTGACCGGCCGGTGCGGGTGGTCGGGGCGCTTCTGGTGCCGCATTGGCGGGAGGGACTGTCGTCGGATGCGCTGCCGGATGTGTACCGCGACATCGTGGAGGTCGTGGCGGACGCGTCGACTCCGATGCTGCCAAGCAGATCGTGCCGAGGATCGGGCTGCCGGCGATGCCGGCGAAGATCGAGGGAACGCGGGGCAAGTTGAAACGGCTGGTGGAGCGGGGCTGGCTGAGGGTCGGTCTCGGTGAAGCCCTTGCGGCGGCCCTTGGCGGGGCCGCGGTCGAGGTGGATGCGGTAGATCAGCCGTGATCTGCGGCCGGGCTTGGTGCAGATCAGCGCCGCTACGGAGACACGTTTGGTGCCTTGGGCGGTGACGCGGACCACCGGGGTGTGTCCACGGCGGCCCCAGGTGCGGCCCTTGGGCGGCCTCAGGCCCTGGCCGGCTTCGTCCTCGAAGCCGGCCAGGCGCCCAGGTCCGCCGCCCTCTTTTTATGACGGGCCACTGCTCGTCCTTCCAGGCGGCCATCCTCTCCTCGTCGCGTTCAGTGGCCTTGCGGGAGGGGACCTGCACGCTCCAGCCGATGCGGTGCAGCAGCAGGTCCAGCCCGGCCAGGGCGTACTCGGCGCCGAACCGGCCGCGCACGACCTCCGCGATCCTCGCCAGTGTCCAGCACCGCTCACCCCAGCCGGAGACGGCCGGACCGGCATCCAACACCGCCTCCAGGACGCGGAGCTGTCCCGCATCGAGTTTGCAGCGGGCTCCGCCCGGGCCCTTGGAAGCCAGGGCCTGCCGACCTCCTGAAGTCAACGCCCGCCGCCATCGGTTCGCCGAAATCCGCGTCACACGGAACTGCCGGGCCACCTCCCGGTCACTGGCCCCAGCCTCGATCAGGTCAGCGGCAGCGAACCGGACTTCCTCACGGCGAGCCCGCTCCTCGGCCGTCAGACCACCGCCATCGGGATACCTCACTCTCCCGGCATAGCGCAGCCCACGACAGCCGTCACGACCCGACGTAACCCACATCGTTAAAGATCTCTAGAGGCCTGACTGCGGCCACGGAAGCTGATCATCAACAGTCCTTCCAGGAGTCTCGCAGCCCCCCGTCCGCTTGCGGGAGCGTTCCTGGCCGGCGCGTGCAGTGAGGCGAAGGTGCCCGGTGGCACACCCTGTCTAGGCTGGCGCTATGACGAAGGCCACCGACGAGCAGCAACTCAACGGGATCGCTCGATCGCTCGACCGCTACGAGTGGGAGCCCACACAGGAGGAAATCTCCGTCGGAGACGCCTTCCTCAGGGAATTACAGAAGGACGAGGAGGCAGGCCAGGCCTTCCCTCGTGGACCACAGGAGTGGGACAGGCTGCGTACCGAGGCGATCGCGGGTCTCGTCGCGAAGGTCACAAGGATCGACAAGGAACTGCTTCCGCTGTGGCGGAAGCAGTTGCCCAGCGGTTCGCCCATGATCGCTCTTGTTGAGATCTACATCCACGGTGCGCCATCCCTCCTGCACCATGCGGAAGACGTCCTCGCGGCCTGGCGAGGAGCCGTATGGCGGGAGCCCACCGGGGAGGAAATCGCGTACGAGGAGCGTCGGCTGCAGGTGTCGCCCGAGGAAGCAGAGGCCATCTGGCGTTTCGAGGAGGCCCACCGCTGGGAGTCTCAGCCGCCGCGGAGTGCCCTGTGGGACGAACTGCTGCCGAAGTGGTCATATCTGACGTCGGTGGCCTCGGTCATCGCAGCCGCGGTGACCGGTGACGTCGAGAATTGATGCGACGCTGTAGCTATCCGAGCTGAGAGGGACGTGTCCGCCGTCCAAGCGCGGAATGTCCGTCACCAGTGTTGCAGCCCTGCTGGCGCCCGTGCAGAGCAGCCAGTCCTGGTTAGGCTCGAAGATGTCTCCGAAGTACGTGTCGCCGCGGTCTTTTGGAGGCGTGTCCGGCCAGGTGGTGAGTTCGAAGTCGTCCAAGTGCACGGCGTAGTGTCGGCCGTCTTCGACCAGGTCCAGCCGCTCCGGCGGCAGCGGCATCTTCCAGTTCTGGACCGGCTGGCGTTGCTGTATTTCCTTGGCCTGTCCAACCACTGGACGAGTTGGTCGACGAAGTGCTCCATGTTGGGGGTGCGCTTGGGCGGCGAAGGCATCTCCGGGCGATGGCTGAGAGCCTCGACCTGTTTGCGCCACCACCACATCCAGCAGTGAAGGAGGGCCGGAAACAGCTCGACTGGGGCGCCGGCCGTCTCGCTTTTCATGGTGAGTAGCACGCCGTGCTCGTTGTCCAATCGCTCGAACGTCGATCGGAGCCCGACACGGCAGGTGCGATCGTCGATCAAAGCTCCTGCCGTGTTCACCACAGCAAGTTGCGACATGAGCCTGTCCACGACCAGTTCTGGGGTGTCGTCCTTCCGCACCCAGGCGGCAACGGCAGGGATGTCTTCGAGCCACGCGTGAACGCCGCTCTGCTGGCGACGTCTCCGTGCGGCCCCGCGTCTACTGCGGTGAGGAACGAGCTCAGCAGTTGCGCATCGGTATTGGCACCCAGCTCAGGGTCGTGTCGGCTCAGGTGGATGGTCAGCACAGAGCCTGGTGTGGTGCCGCCGACAGCACGAGCGTCGATGCGGGTGAAGCCCGCCCACGACTGGCCACTTTCACGTGCTGGCTGCATCCGGCGTCCTCCTCTGTCCTCCTGGTAGCTCACCACCGTACGGCGTACCCGTCGGGGGGGGTTGCTGCCATGTGCTGGGCTTCCGTCGGTGCAGACCCGGGGTCTTCCTTCTGCGGGTTTCGGTTGGCGTGTGCAGGCCAACAGGCACAGAAGGCAACACACAACCCAGGCGGCACAGGACGCTGGCATAGTCGCGTCGCCCTGGCCGACCATGTCGGCAGCGTCGCCTGACTCTGAACCCTTCAGAAGTGGTGCTGTGTCGTACTTGCGTAGCCTGGGTATGGTTCGGCAACTGCTCGGTGGCTTGGGCCCGTTGCATGACTCAGGGCGGGTTGTTAGCCTCACTTCGATCATCACTTGTCGGATGCACTCAATTACATTCCGGAGGCCGGGCATGGGTCGACCGTGGGAAGCTGACAGCGGTGCTGAGTTCGTCCGCCGCTTGGGGCGGTCGCCTCAGGAGCTGGGGCTTACGAGCCAGACGGAGACCTGCCCGGATATTTGGGAAATGTCCAATGGGGATGTGGCCGTGATCGGCCGGGACGTTACGTCGGCCGTAGCCGACCGGCTCCCCGCGGGGGTGTCGATAGGTGCTGATGAGCGGCTGGTCATCATTCCGCGGAGTCTGCTTTCGGCAGCGAAGCCGGACATTCCTGATGCCTGAGCGCGGAGGTGTCGGCAAGCCGAGTCAGTCTGATGCGGCTTGGGCTGGCATCAGCGGCCTGGCCTCACTGCCCGAGGAGGAGCGTGACGCCTTTCTCCCGGCTGCGGACTATTTTGAGGCGTTTCGCCGTGACTATGCTCGCGCTGACGTGACGGTCGTCGACAAGTTGGAGTGCGGCCAGGAATTCCAGGAGCCGGGTTTTGTCTCTTGGGAGGCTTTCCACAAGGGTGCGTGGAGTGAAGCTCTCGATGCGCTGGTGGAGGCTCGGCCAGCGATGAGCCGGCAGTTCGTGGCGGCCGAGCAGCGTGGCCTGCGGCTGCGTCGTGTCCGGTACGTCGAGCTTCCGCCGTCGGAATACGTGCTGTGGGAGACGGCTGTGCTCCGGGAGCGGGCTGACCTGGGCGAGGAGATTCGCGTTGTGGTCCGCTATGGCGGACCTGGCAAACTGGCACCCCCCCCCGATGGTTTTCCGAGCTGGTCATTCTCGGGACCTTCTGTCTCTATGAGCTGAGGTACAAGCCGGACGGGATCATCGCCGGCGCCTACAGGCACACCAACAGGGCTCTGGTTGAGGCATGTCGGAGCGATTTTCAGCAGTTGTACGCGTCGGGCGAGGACTTTTCCGCTTTTCATGCTCGGGTGACGGGGCCGTTGCTGCGTGTCCGGCGTGAAGGATCAGCATCGTGATCCCGCCCGCCGGGTCCGGCTCGGATTCTCGCCGGGGAGCGCACGGTCGGCCCTGGTATCGGTCCCGTCCGACTGTCCTGTCACTGGTTGTGCTGGCCATCATCGCCTCGATGGGGCTCGTTGTGGTGTCCCCGCTCGCGCTTCCCGCGCTGGATGGTGGTGGAGAGGACTGGCAGCGGATCGCTGATATCGCTCAGGCGTACGGTGCAGTGTCGGCGCTGCTGTCCGCGCTGGCCGTCGTGGGGGTTGCTGCTTCACTCGTGTTGCAGGCTCGCGAGGCGAAGGCGGCTCGGGTGCAGACCACGCGGGTCCTGCACATCGAGTTGACCAAGATGGCGATGGAGAAGCCCGAGTTCCTGGACTGCTGGGGTGGCCCGGACTCGACGCGGACGGTGCTGCTGCGGCGGCAGCACATGTACATCAACTTGGTCGTCTCGCACTGGGAGATGTCGTTCGAGGTGGGGGAGATCACCGAGCAGTGGCTGGCGGCCGCAGCGGACGAGATCTTCGCGGGTGAGATCGGTCGGTCGTTCTGGGCACGGTCACGGCAGGCGCGGCTTTCGACAGCAGCGTCTCGACGCTCACGGCGGCTACACGAGATCATCGATGCCCGCTACCAGGCGTCTCTTGGCACTCCGCCACGTACGGAGCCGGCCCTTGCCGATCACGGAATCCCAGGAGTGGTTCCCCCGCGCGCCGGTGGTCCAGAGTAGTCGGAGGAGGTCCGTGCTCCGCCCTCCCCTGGGAAGGGCGGAGCACGGTCGAGCGATGCAGCCAGCAGCTCGGATAGGACTCGCTTCACGGTACGGCCGTGAAAGTCAGCCGCACGGGGAGAGTGCCCGTGAGTCAGTGGCACGGTGTCCCGGATGCCCTTCGGTTCTGCAGCCGGTCTGCCCTTCAGCGGCTGCCGGACCCTGGGGCGTCATCAAGCGCAGTAGGGAACAGGCAAGGCATTGGCAGGCTGGGGCCGATGTCGAGGTGATGGCTGGTCGCCCTGCACAGAGGGGTGGGATTTGCATCCTCCTTATAGCCGTTTCACCGCGTCTCTCAACTCTCTCGCTGCGCTCGCAGTTGACTGCATAGCATCTCGTTCACTGTCGCGAATCGATGGTTGTTCCGGTGCGTCGGGGGCCTGGTGTGACGTTGATGATGGCGGTGGCAGCCGTCTGGGGTGTGCTGCAGCTGTTCACCGTGTCCTGGCCGACTCGTTCGGTGCGCTTGTCGACCGTGCTGCTGGCGTTCGCGGTGGGGGTGTACGGGTGCGGCGCGGCCACGGCGTTGGTGGAGCTCGCCTACACCCGTCTCTACGCGCACGAGTCGGGGCAGTCGCTGGTCACGGTGGTGGACACGACCAGCCACACGGTGGCGCCCTGGGTGGAGGAACTGATCAAGGCTTCCCCGCTCCTGCTGGCCGGTATGAGTCTGAAGGTCCGCCGCCAGTGGGGTCTGACCGACTTCACGGTGCTGGGCGCTGCGCTGGGAGGCGGGTTCGGGCTGCTGGAGGCGGTCCTGCGGTACGGCTTGGACGCGAACCGAGCGATCAGCCGTGGTGGTGGCTGGATCATCCCGGACTCCTTGTCCCCGCCCTATGTGCCGGGCCTGGGGCAGGTGTTGACAGCTTGGCTTCCGGCGCCGTTCAGCCAGTTGGACATGCTCGGCCCGCCGACCACCGAAACCTTCTCCCACCTGGTGTGGACGGCTATGGCCGGCTTCGGGGTCGGACTGCTGTGGCGCTCGCAAGGTTGGGTGCGCCTGCTCTCGGCGCTTCCGATCGCGGCCGCTGCCGGGTATCACACGGTGAACAACTACGTGGTTCAGAAACCCACCAGCGAGGCCGCGCACTGGCTGGACTCGCTGAACGGGAAGGCGTGGGCGGCGCCGCTCGTGTGCCTGGCCATCGCCATGCTTGCCGACCTGCGCCTGATCCATCGTGGAAAGCGCACTGTGCCGGGCGTCGTGCTTGCTTCGGAACGGGTCGACGGCGACAGCATGGGCGCTCTGCTGCGCTATGCGTCCTGGCGACTGCCGTGGAGCCTGCTGATCGTCCTGCGCTACGTCCGGCTGCGGCGCTCGCTGCTGTACGCCACGGCGTCGGCGCCGCTCGACGACACCGAGCAACTGCGCCGGGCGGCCGCCGGAATCACTGCTCTGATGGAGGCGTCCGACAACCCGGGCGCCTGGCGCACGCTGGACGTCCGGGGCCTGCTGAAGGCAACTCGAAGCGCCCGCAGTTCTCGGCAGCGGTGGCTGCTGGTGATCCCGTGCGTTCTCGCGCTGCCCCCGTTGCTGTTCCTGGGCGTCGGATCGTTCACCTCGACTGCCGGCCTCCAGAGGTTCTTCAGTACCGGTTCGGGACCGAAGATCCTCATGGGCTTCGGCATCGCCGCCCTGGCGTGGATCGCCTACCAGCTCACCACCCTGTTCCGCACCTGGCGGACAGCATCGGCCCATCCCACGGCGGAACTACTGGTGGTCCATCGCCTCCGTGTCGGCACCGCGCTGGGCGCGGCAACCACCGGCGCACTCCTGCTGTGGCGCGGGTTCGGCAGCGTGGGCCCCGGCGGCAGGGCGATCCACACGTTCCACCTGCTCGACGCGCTGAACACCTTCCTGGTCTACCTCGGCTTCGCCCTCCTGCTGCTCTCCTTGCTCGCTCTGTTCCCTCCTGGAGGCCTCGCCCTCGCCGGAGGCGGGTCATGGCAGCTGGCGCGCAAGGGGATGGCACGACCGGGCAGGGGGCATCGTCTTCAGCTGAGTCGCCTCAGAGTGAGCCGAATACTAAGAGCCGCGGGAGGATTGCGCAGGAGAGCGAGGATTCCTATGAAGATTTCCTCATGGAGAAACTGGATGGCGCTCCAGGTTCCGATGGGAGGCCTGGCTTCAAAACAGGCGGTCGCCAATTTGACGGAAAATACATCGACCCGCAGACCGGTAGCGAAACCTGGTACGAGGCCAAATCCGGACACTACTGGGACAGAGTGAACTCCAACGAGAAGGACATGTTGAGGTTCAAGTCAAAGCTTGGCGAAGCACGACGAATCGCGCGCGAAAATGGCGTGCAGTTCGGCCTGATATCAGAGAACGAGATACCAGACAATATCGTTTCATTCCTGAATCAAAAGGGAATCCCTGGCGAGTCATCCCCCGGGAGTAGAATCGTACGGTTTCAGGATTCTACTCACTTCCGTCTTGGCTCGGCAAGACGGAATAAGCGCGACGAAATAGGTGGTGGCGATGGGTGCGGACGCAGAGTTCACCTTCACCGTCATCAACGGCTCTCTCTTCCTGGAGACAGCGAAGGACGCGGAGATCGCGGCCTTGCGCAAGCAGGTGCGCGAGCTGGAGATGGAACGTGGCATCCTGCGCCGGGCGGCCAAGTATTTTGCGGGCGAGACGAACTGGTGAGCCGCTTCGAGTTCGTTGCCGACCACCGCGGCGCCTACGGCGTGAAGCGGCTGTGCACCGTGTTGAACCTGTCGAGGTCCGTTCTACCGCTGGCTGAAAACCGCTCCGGCCCGCACCGCGAAACAGGCCGCGGACGCCGCACTCACCCGACGGATACGCAAGGTCCACGCAGAGTCCGGAAAGACGTACGGGGCCAAGCGGATCACCGCCGAGCTCCGCGCGGGCGGTGTGGTCGTCAACCGCAAACGCGTCGAACGGCTCATGCGCCAACACTCCATCCAGGGAAGGAGGTTGAAGCGTCGACACCGAACCACCATTCCGGACCCCACCTCCCAGGCGGTGCCCGATCTGCTGCGGCGCAACTTCACCGCATCCGACCTCAATCGGGCCTGGGTCGGCGATATCACCTATCTGCCCGTCGCCGGCGGCAAGTTCCTGTATCTATAAGTTACGTGGAATCACGCTGACGGATGGACCTGCCGCGGGGGTCGGTACGCCGCC
>NZ_BMVG01000004.1 GCF_014650595.1 Streptomyces alanosinicus | reverse complement strand
CACGAGAGCGGTGCGAGAGGAGGAATGATCCTCCCGCACACAGCGTCCTCGCTGTGTTTTCAAAGGAACCTCGACCATCGGAATGCTCCGACGGACGGGGTATCAACTAATCTGGCGTTGATTTTTGGCACGCTGTTGAGTTCTCAAGGAACGGTCGCTTCCTTTGTACTCACCCTCTCGGGCTTTCCTCCGGGCGCTTCCCTTCGGTGTTTCAAACTCTATCAGGGTTTTTCCGTCTCTCCGACCACCCTCTGCGAGCATGCAGAAGCTGATCCAGAGATAGGATCTGACGAGTTTGGGTTCTGCTGGGTGAGGTCGCTTTCGCATCCCTTCGCCCTAAGCAGGAGTACGACTGTACACGGAGCCTTGAAGGCCGTGCAAATCCGCGCGGCTGGTGGTCTAGACCACTACCTGGTAGCTTCTAAACGGAACCGCTACTTCATCTGACATACCCTGCTGCTCAGTGTGCCGTCCCGGGACAGGCAGTGACGGCCCGTAAGCAGCTTCACTCCTTGGGAGGCTTCCCATGACCACCGTGACGTCCCCTCTTGCCGGACGCGCCATCGGACTGGCCGAAGTGCCGGATCCGGTCTTCTCCGGGGCCATGGTCGGCCCGGGCACCGCGATCGACCCTGTACGTGAGGCTTCCGAGGCCGTGGCCCCGGTGGACGGCGTCATCGTCTCCCTGCACCCGCATGCCTTCGTCGTGGTGGACGAGAGCGGCCATGGCGTGCTGACCCATCTCGGCATCGACACCGTTCAGCTCAATGGCGAGGGTTTCGAGCTGCTCGTCAACAAGGGCGACACCGTGACGCGCGGTCAGGCCGTTGTGCGCTGGAACCCCGCCGCCGTGGAGGCCGCCGGCAAGTCCCCGGTCTGCCCCGTCGTCGCCCTCGAAGCCACGGCAGAGTCCCTCTCCGACCTCCGTGACAGCGGTGACGTGAAGGCCGGCGACAGCCTCTTCTCCTGGAACTGACGGCACGGCCGTCGCAAGACGGTGAACACGACAACCACCGCGGCGGCGGGATCCGCCGCACTATCGGAGACGGGTGAGATGGAGACAACGCTGCGAGGCGTGGGCGTGAGCCATGGCGTGGCCATCGGCGAGGTTCGGCACATGGGTACGGCGGTGCTGGAGCCGCCGGCCAAGTCGATCCCCGCGGAAGAGGCGGAGCGTGAGCAGGGCCGTGCCCGCCAGGCCGTGGACGCCGTCGCCGCCGATCTGATGGCGCGCGGCAATCTGGCCGGGGGCGAGGCCCAGGCCGTGCTCGAGGCGCAGGCCATGATGGCCCAGGACCCCGAGCTGATGGCGGACGTGGACCGGCGGATCGTCGTCGGCAGCACCGCCGAGCGTGCGGTGTACGACGCGTTCGCGGCGTACCGGGAGCTGCTGGCCGGTGCCGGTGAGTACCTCGCCGGCCGTGTGGCCGACCTCGACGACGTGCGGAATCGTATCGTCGCCCGACTTCTGGGCGTTCCGATGCCGGGTGTGCCGGACAGCGATCAGCCGTATGTGCTCGTGGCGCGGGACCTCGCTCCTGCCGACACCGCGCTGCTGGATCCGTCTCTGGTGCTCGGTTTCGTGACCGAGGAGGGCGGGCCGACCAGTCACAGCGCGATCCTGGCGCGGGCGCTGGGTGTGCCAGCGGTCGTGGCGCTGCCGGGCGCCGGTGAGCTGGCCGAGGGCACGGTGATCGCCGTCGACGGCAGCACCGGCGACATCTTCGTGAACCCGGGCGAGGCGAAGAAGGCGGAGCTGCGCGCGGCGGCCGCCGAGCGCAAGGCCGCGCTGGCCGCCTCGACCGGGCCGGGCGCGACCGCGGACGGGCACAAGGTGCCGCTGCTGGCCAACGTGGGCGGGCCGGCGGACGTACCGGCCGCGGTGGAGGCCGGGGCCGAGGGTGTCGGTCTGTTCCGTACCGAGTTCCTCTTCCTGGACGACAGCAAGAACGCTCCTTCCGAGCACAAGCAGGTGGAGGCCTACCGGCAGGTGCTGGAGGCGTTCCCCGAGGGCCGCGTGGTCGTGCGGGTGCTGGACGCGGGCGCGGACAAACCGCTGGACTTCCTGACTCCGGCCGACGAGCCGAACCCGGCGCTGGGCGTGCGGGGTCTGCGCACGCTGCTGGACCACCCCGAGGTCCTGCGTACGCAGCTGACCGCGCTGGCGAAGGCCGCCGAGGGGCTGCCCGTCTACCTTGAGGTCATGGCGCCCATGGTGGCGGACCGCACGGACGCGAGGGCGTTCGCGGACGCCTGCCGTGAGGCGGGGCTGCGCGCCAAGTTCGGCGCGATGGTGGAGATCCCGTCGGCCGCGCTGCGGGCGCGTTCGATCCTTCAGGAGGTCGAGTTCCTTTCGCTCGGGACCAATGACCTCGCGCAGTACACGTTCGCGGCCGACCGGCAGGTGGGCGCGGTGTCCCGGCTTCAGGACCCGTGGCAGCCGGCGCTGCTGGACCTGGTCGCGCTGTCGGCGGAGGCGGCCAAGGCCGAGGGCAAGAGCTGTGGGGTGTGCGGTGAGGCCGCCTCCGACCCGCTGCTGGCCTGTGTGCTGACTGGTCTGGGTGTCACCTCCCTGTCGATGGGTTCGGCGTCGATTCCCTATGTCCGGGCGGCGCTGGCGAAGTACACGCTGGCGCAGTGCGAGCGGGCCGCGGCGGCCGCGCGTGCTGCGGACAGTGCCGAGGAGGCGCGCGGCGCGGCTCAGGCGGTGCTGTCCGGCGAGTAGCCGCACCGGCGCCTCTTCGGTGTGCCGGGTCCAGGGGCGTCCCGCCTTCGGGTGGGGCGCCCCTGGTGTGTCTCAGTGGCGGTGGCCGGCTGCGGGGCTCCCGTCTCCGAGGTCGGGGGGCTCGCTGTAGTCGACGCCGGATTCCGGGGAGATGAGGTCTCCGGATTCGGCGTCCGTGCAGTAGGCGTCGAACACCTCGGCGGCGGTGAGGGGTTCGAGGGCGCCGGCGCGCAGTCGCCAGCCGTAGACCCGGTCGGTCGTGCCGGGGGCGGTGGTGCGCAGGACGAGTCCGCCGGGGCTGCGGGTCGCGAGCCCGAGGGCGAGGACGCTGGTGAATTCCAGGGCTTCGGCCTCGTCGAGACGGGTGTCGCCATGGCTGTCCTGGTTGCCGTGCAGGACGGAGACGAGGGTGTCCGGTGGGCCTGAAACACTGCATACGAGGTGCCGGTCGCCGGGTGGTGCGGTGTCGAGGATGCGGACCAGGAGGTCGGAGGCGCGGGTGAAGGCCGCTTTGCCGATGTCCTCGCCGCAGGTGGGGCAGGGGCCGAGGCGGGAGAGCAGGGTGGTGGCGTACTCCCATGTGGCCTGTCGTACGGCTTCGTCCACGAGGGCCGGTACGAGGGTGGCGAGGGGCCGGCCGTCGTAGGGGATGGTGGGGCCCGTGGCGGCGAGTTCCGCGGTGAACCGGGTCCGGCTGGCCGGGGCTTCCGGGTCGAGGCCTGTCTGCGCGCAGTAGGCGGCGTAGTCCTCGGGGTCGAACAGGGCGAGGGTGGTGTGGGTGCCCTGCGCGGCGCGGGTCCTGAGGACGGTTTCGATCTGCCGGAGGTAGGTCGCGTGGTCGTCGAAGGTGAAGCTGCGGTAGCGCCGCATGGCGCGGAAGTCGTGTTCGTCGGTGAGCAGGCCGATGGTGCCGGCGATCTCGCGGCGCAGGACGCGTCGCATGCTCTGGTGGTCGGTGTGCGCCATGTTTCCCCCAAGGTGCGCAGTCGATCAGTGCTCACTCACCGTAACCGGCGGCACTGACAACGGGCTGTGCCGGAGGCGGTCGCGGACCAGGCGGTGCTGGAGTGCGCAGGTCGCGGCGATGGTGGCGCCGAAGGCGGTCCAGCCGAGGGGGCCGGCGGCGATGGCGGCGGTGACGGCGAGCGGTCCGAGGCTGCGCTGGCCCGACTGGGCGAGGCCGTGGACGCCGAGGTAGGCGCCCTGTGCGGTGTCGGGGGCGAGGGCCACGGAGAGTTCCCAGGACACGACGGCGTGCAGCATCTCGGCCAGGGTGAAGAGGGCTGCGGAGGCGGTGAGGAGGCAGATCGCCGGGAGGGTGTCACCGGTGGCGCTCAGGGCCATGGTGATCCCGCCGGCGGCGGAGGCGGCGGACAGCGGGACGAGCAGTTTCCGGGCTGCGGCGGTGGTGGTGCCGTAGCGGGCGAGCGGCACCTGGAGGGCGACCACCATCACGTTGTTGAGGACGAGCAGCAGGGGTGCGAGACCGTGCGGTACGCCGTCGGTGTGCGCGATCCACAGGGGCAGGCCGATCTGGAAGACGCTGTCGTCGAGGAAGAGGACTGTCTCGGTCGCGACGAAGGCGAGGTACAGGCGGTCGCGCCAGGGGCTGGCCGGCGCGGCGGTGCGGGGCATGCCGGCGTGTGCGGCGACGCGGCTGCTGGACGGGGGTTCCGCGCAGGTCAGCGTGAGGAGTGCGATGGCCAGGAAGGAGAGGCCGTCGCCGGCGAGGAGCCAGCGGTAGGCGGTGGCGGTGCCGAGCGTGAGGGCGGATGCGGCGGCGAGGCCGCCGAGGGCCCAGCCGGCGTTGGAGGCGGTGCGGTTGACGGCCTGGTAGCGGACTCGGTCGGGGCCGGCGATGCGGGTGGCGTAGAGCTTGGTGAGGACGCTGGAGGCGCGGTCGCCGAGGCTGCCGACGGCGGAGATCGCGAGCAGCGGAAGGTAATGGTCGGTGGTGAGCAGGGCGAAGGTCGCGATGGCGCGCAGGAGTTGGAGTGCGAGCAGGATCCGGGTGAGGGGGTGGCGGTCGGCGATGCGTCCGGCGAGCGGCGCGCCCGCGATGCCGATGGCGCCGGAGAGGGCGGCGAGCGTGCCGACCTGGGCGACGGAGAGGCCCGAGACGTAGATGAAGTACAGGACGCTGACGGATGCCCACAAGCCGTTGCCGATGCGGTCGATGAAGGTGATGAGGAGCATCCGGCGTCCGTCGCGGCCGCCCGGTATGCGGGGCGGCCGGTTCGCGGCCTCGGGCTCGGCTTCCACTGTTCCCCCTTGGGTGGAGCTTGTCCGACGTTATGTGTTGGTACATAATTGCTAACGTGGTAACACAATATGAGATCGATGGTGCGACGGCCAAGGGAATTGCCGGATCCGTCGAACGGGGCGTGGCGGAGGGCGCGTTGGTGCCAGGGGTCGCGCTGCCTCCGGTACGGCGGCTCGCGGACGAGCTGGGTGTGAGTCCGGGCACGGTCGCCACGGCCTACAAGGAGTTGCGCCGGCGCGGCATCGTCGTCACGCGCGGGCGTGGCGGCACGGTGGTCGCGCCGGCCCCCGCGGTCGCCTCGCGCCGGCCGCCCAAGGTGCCGGAGGGGCTGCGGGATCTGGCCGGCGGGCATCCCGACCCGGCGCTGCTGCCCGCTCTGCTGCCGCCGTCACGTCTTGCCCCGGGCGTCCGTTCCCATCGCTCCGTGCCCCGGCTGGCGCGACTGGAGGAGACGGTGCGCGACTGGCTCGGGGCGGACGGCGTCCCCGTGGAGCACGTGACGTTCGCGCACGGCGCGCTGGACCTGATCAACCGGGTGCTGTCCGTCGAGTTGCTCCCCGGGGACGGCGTGGCCATGGAGGATCCCGGCTATCACCATCTGCTGGATCTGGTCGCGGCGCTGGGGCTGCGCAACGTCCCGGTCGCCGTGGACGACGAAGGGATGCGTCCGGAGGCTCTGCGGGCGGCGCTGCGGGCCGGGGTGCGGGCCGTGGTGCTCAGCCCGCGGGGGCAGAATCCGTACGGCGGGTGCTTCTCCGCCGGACGTCGCGATGCCCTGGCCGAGGTGCTGAGTGACGCACCCGATGTGCTGCTGGTGGAGAACGACCATGCCTCGGAGGTGGCCGGCGCCGCCCTGCACACCGTGTCCGCCGGGGGGCCGGCCCGCTGGGTGCATGTGCGGACCGTGAGCAAGTTCCTGGGGGCCGATCTGCGCTGGGCGGCCGCGGCCTGTGACCCGGTCACGCTCGCCCGGCACGACGGCCGGCTGCTGCTGACGTCGGGCTGGGTCAGTCACCTGCTGCAGGAGACGGTGCTCGGGCTCATGACGGACGACGGCACGCGCGCGTTGGTGGCACGCGCGCGTGAGACGTACGCGCTGCGTCGCACGGCGCTGGCCGGTGAGCTGGCCGTACGGGGCATCGCGTCGCACGCGGCGAGCGGACTGAACCTGTGGGTGCCGGTACGCGACGAGTCGGCCGTGGTGAACGGACTGCGGTCGTACGGCTGGTGGGTCGCGGCGGGCGCGCGGTTCCGTCTGTCCTCCGGGCCCGGGGTCCGGATCTGTGCCGCCGGTCTGGAGCCGGCCGACGCCGCGCGGCTGGCCTCGGACTTCGCCGTCGTACTGGGCGAGTCCGAGGCCACCTACGGCGGGTGACGCGCAGGAGGTCAGGCGCGCTTGCGGGCGAGGTCCTCGTAGAAGTCGAGCAGGGAGAGATCGTCGATGGAGCCGGGGTTGACGGCCTTCTCCAGGGGCGTGCCCTGCAGGAGGCGCTTGACCGGGACCTCGATGCGCTTGCCGGTGAGGGTGTGCGGGACGCCGGGCACCTCGATGATCTCGTCGGGTACGTGCCGCGGCGAGAGCTGTTCGCGGATGGCCCGCTTGATGCGGTCCAGGAGGGACTCGTCGAGCACGGCGCCCGGCGCGAGGTGCACGAACAGCGGCATCCAGTAGCCGCCGTCGGACTGCTCGATGCCGATGACCAGTGACTCCTTGATCTCGGGGAGGCGCTCGACGACTTCGTAGATGTCGGCCGAGCCCATGCGCACGCCCTGCCGGTTGAGGGTGGAGTCGGAGCGGCCGTGGATGATCACGGTGCCGCGCGAGGTGAGCGTGATCCAGTCGCCGTGCCGCCAGACGCCGGGGTAGGTGTCGAAGTAGCTGTCATGGTAGCGGCTGCCGTCGGGGTCGTTCCAGAAGCGGATCGGCATGGAGGGCATGGGGTTGGTGACGACCAGCTCGCCCACCTCGTCGATGACGGGGTTGCCGCTCGGGTCCCAGGCCTGCAGATCGGTGCCGAGGCCGGGCGCCTGGAGTTCGCCGGTGTGCACGGGGAGCGTCGGTACGCCGCCGGCGAAGCAGGAGCAGACGTCGGTGCCGCCGCTGACGGAGGCGATCCACAGGTCGGCCCCGCTGTCCGCGAACTGGTCGTGCAGCCAGCGGAAGCCGTCGGGCGGCAGCGGCGAGCCGGTGGTGGCGACGCACTTCACGGCGGACAGGTCGTGGTCGCGCGCGGGGTGCACGCCGGCCTTGCGGCAGGCCATGACATAGGCGGCGGAGGTGCCGTACAGGGTGGCCCCGGTGCGCTCGGCGATCCGCCACTGGGCGCCCGTGTCCGGGTAGCCGGGGCTGCCGTCGTACAGGACGATCGTGGTGCCCGTGAGCAGGCCGGAGACGAGGAAGTTCCACATCATCCAGCCGGTCGAGGTGTACCAGAAGAAACGATCCTCGGGCCCGAGGTCGCAGTGCAGGCCGAGCTGCTTGAGGTGTTCGACCAGGATGCCGCCCTGGGACTGGACGATGGCTTTGGGCAGGCCGGTCGTGCCGGAGGAGTACAGCACCCACAGCGGGTGGTCGAAGGGGACCTGCTCGAAGACGGGCTCGGTGTCCCCCGTTGTCAGCGCCGACCACTCCAGGGCGCCCTCGGGGGCCTCGGTGCCCAGCAGTGGGATGTGGACGACGGCGCGCACGGTGGGCAGCTCGCGGCGCAGCTCGGCGACGATCTCCCGGCGGTCGTGCTCCTTGCCGCCGTAGCGGTAGCCGTCGACGGTGAACAGGACGACGGGTTCGACCTGCTGGAAGCGGTCGAGGACGCTGCGGGCGCCGAAGTCGGGGGCGCAGGAGGTCCACACGGCGCCGACCGCGGCCGTGGCGAGCAGGGCGACGACCGCCTGGGGGATGTTGGGCAGATAGCCGCTGACGCGGTCGCCGGGGCGGACGCCCAGGGCACGCAGTCCGGCCGCGAGGGAGCCGACCTGGCGGCGCAGTTCCGCCCAGCTCACCGGCTGGGGTTCATGGGTCTCGTCGACGTACAGGAGGGCGGACTCGGCCGGGCGCTCGGCGGCGGCGCGCAGGGCGTGCTCGGCGTAGTTGAGGGTGGCTCCGGGGAACCACTGGGCGCCCGGCATCGAGCGGTCGCCGAGCACGTGCGCGTAGGGCGTGGAGAACCGTACGCCGAAGAACTCCGTGACGGCTTTCCAGAAGGTGTCCAGCTGGTCGACGGACCACTGGTGCAGGGCGGGGTAGCCGCCTTCGGCCGGGGCGCCGTGGTGCTCGGCGGCCCACGCCTGGAACTGGGTGATGCGGGCCTGGGCGATCCGCTCGGGATCGGGCTGCCAGAGCGGCTGGGGGTTCGCGGTCGACATGGGGGCGGCTCCCGGGCTGTGCGCGTCGTGGGCGTCGGTCCGCGCACGGGCTGGGGTGTGCGCGTGACGCGGCTGACAGGGACGATGCCATGTGATCGACTTCTACACCAGGGTGCGCCCCACATAGTCCGTGTCGTGAAGATGTGGTCCCGGCACGGGTGAACGGCAATTGAACGACACGCGCGCGTGGGGCGCTCAGTGGCAGGGTGAGCAGCATGGACGGTCGTGACCTGATGCGTTCGGTGGGTGTGGTGGGTTCAGAGAGGGCGGCTCGGGGGTTGCGTACCGTCCGGGCCGCGTGGCGCAGGCGGCGGATCGACGCCGTCGGGCTGCCGCGGCGGGGTGCCGAGCGGGCGCGGGTGCCGGGTCAGGTGCGGGGCGCGGAGCCGGGGCCGGGCGGCGGGCTGCTCCGGTTCGCCCGGTCCGAGCTGCGGATCACCGTCGCGGTGAACGGAGCGGTGTTCTGGGGGTGGGACGGGGCCGGCTCTCAGCCGTCGTACGCGCTCGCGGACAACTCCCCGGAGCCGGATCCGCGGGCGGTGCTGGAGCCGGACAAGGACGGCGGCTGGCGGGTGGTCGCCGAGCGGGTCACGATCACGGTCTCGCGGCACGGCGCGGTGGAGGTGCGCACGCCCGGCGGTGTGACCCTGCGGCGGGATCTGCCGCCGCGCTGGTGGGAGCCGGTCGACGGGGGCACGGCACGGTGGATGCAGCGCTCGGAGGTGACGGCCGACGCCCGCTTCTTCGGTCTGGGCGGCCGGGCGGCCGGGCCCCGGCTGCGGGACGGCACGTACCGGCTGTGGAACACCGATCCCGGGCGGGCGTTCGGCCCCGGCGACGATCCGCTGTATCTGACGATGCCGGTGCAGCTCGTGGTGGCCGACGCCGGCACGCATCTGGTCTTCCACGACACCACGTGGGACGGCACGGTGGTGCTGCGCGAGGGCGAGGAGGGCGCCGGGTCCGGGCTCGACCGGACGGGGCGCTGCGAGGTGCGGATGGACGGCGGTCCGCTGCGCTGCTGGGTGATGGTGGGCACCCCCGCGCGTGTGCTGCACACCTGGGCCTCGCTGACCGGTGCGCCCGCGCTGCCGCCCGCATGGGCCCTCGGTCACCATCACGCGCGGTGGGGTTTCGGCAGCGCCCAGGAGGTGCGCCGGATCGTCGCGGGCTACCGGCGCCACGGGCTGCCGCTGGACGCCGTGCACCTGGACATCGACCACTACGACGACCACCAGGTGTTCACGGTCGACCAGGAGCGTTTCCCGAAGCTGCCCCAACTCGCCGAGGAACTGCGGCGGGACGGGATCCGGCTGGTGTCGATCGTCGATCCGGCCGTGAAGGCGGAGCCGGGCAACGCGGTGTACGACAGCGGTACGGCCGTGGACGCGTTCGTCCGGGACTCCTCGGGACGGACGGTGCGCGGCGTGGTCTGGGCCGGTGAGTCGGCCTTCCCGGACTTCACGCACGCGGGTGTGCGCAAGTGGTGGGGCGGGCTGTACGAGGAGCGGCTGGGCCAGGGCTTCGCGGGGTTCTGGCACGACATGAACGAGCCGACGTCGTTCAACGCCTTCGGTGAGCCGACCCTGCCGCGTTCGGCCCGGCACGCCCTGGAGGGACGTGGGGGCGACCACCGGGAAGCCCACAACGTGTACGGGCTGTGCATGGCCCGGGCGGGCTACGAAGGGCTGCGCGAGCTGGCGCCGACGCAGCGGCCCTTCCTGTTCTCCCGCTCCGGCTGGGCGGGGCTGCAGCGGTACGGGGGCAGCTGGTCCGGGGACGTGGCGACGGGCTGGCCGGGGCTGCGGGCCTCGCTGGCGCTGGTGCTGGGACTGGGGCTGTGCGGGGTGCCGTACTCGGGCCCGGACGTGGGCGGTTTCGACGGCAGTCCGTCGCCGGAGCTGTACCTGAGGTGGTTCCAGCTCGGCGCGTATCTGCCGCTGTTCCGCACCCACGCGAGTCTGCGGGCGGGGCGCCGGGAGCCCTGGGAGTTCGGTCCCGAGGTGCTGGAGCACGCGCGCGTGGCGCTGCTCGAACGGCGGCGGCTGCTGCCGTACTTCCTGACGCTGGCGCATCTGGCGCGGCGCACCGGCGCGCCCTATGTGCGGCCGGTGTGGTGGGGGGCGCCGGAGGACCGGGCGCTGCGCGCCTGCGAGGACACGTTTCTGCTCGGGGACGCTCTGCTGGTGGCTCCGGTGCTGGATCCGGGTGCGGACCGGCGTGCGGTGCAGCTGCCGCGGGGCCGCTGGTACGACACGGTGACCGAGAGGGCGTACGAGGGGCCGGGGCAGGTGCTCGTCGACGCGCCCCTGTCGCGGACGCCGGTGTTCGCGCGCGCGGGGGCGGTGATTCCGGTGCGGGGCACCGACGGCGGTCTGGAGCTGGAGGTGTGGGCGCCCGCGCGGGGCCGCACCGGGGGCGGTCTGGTCGTGCCGGACGCGGGCGACGGGTGGGACGAACCGGAGACGGAACGCTACGTCGCCCGCAGGCGGGGCCGGGAGGTGGTGGTCACCCGGGAGGGGGAGGGCGGTTCGGCCGAACCGCCCTACCGGGTGCGGGTGCGGGGGCTGGACTGAGCCGTCCACCCGGTGCGGGGGCCGGACCGGGCCGCGCGGCTCAGACGTACCGGCCCTCGAACCAGGCCCGCACGGCCACGGTGTGCAGGGGGAAGGCGAGTTCCTCGGGCCTGCGCAGCAGCCGCCAGCCCTCGGTCTCGTCCGTGGGACCGGAGGAGGGGAGCCCGTCCGCGGGACGCTCCGGGAGGAGTCCGAACAGCAGCAGATGACCGTCGGGCGAGCTCATGGCGTCGACGAGGCGCACATCGCGCGCGGCCGCGTCGATGCCGGTCTCCTCCTTGAGCTCGCGTACGACGGCCTGCTTCCAGTCCTCCCGGTCGTCGACGTAGCCGCCGGGCAGTGCCGTGCCTCCGCGCGCGGGGGCGATCGTGCGGGTGATGACGACCAGGGCGGTGCCCTTGGTGTCATACACGGGCTGGAGCGCGATCGCGACCGGCAGCGGATTGCGGTAGGCGACGGACCCGCAGGACGGGCAGGTGCGCGGCCAGCCGGAAACGCGCTCTCCATAGGGCGCTCCGCAACTCGAACAGTGCGAGTCCGGTACGGAGTTGGCAATTGAGTGCTGAGTTTCGGACACGCGCGGACTGTATCCGATCGAAAGAGGGCCCTCCGCCGCACTCTGCTCAGTCGCCGTTGCCCAGCGACCTGCAGGACACGGGGAAGTCGAAATAGGTGTCCGGATACGGCTCCGGCTTGTAGGTGTAGTGCCACCACTCCTCGGCGAGGTTCACGAATCCGGCGCCCTCCATGGTGGTCTTGAGCAGCAGTCGGTTGGCGCGCTGCTCGCCCTGGACGCGCGGGTCGAGGGTGTGCGCGAGGGTGTCGAAGCAGTCGAATCCGGTGCCCATGTCGACGGAATTGTCGGGGAAGCGTTCACTCTTGGGCGCGAAACAGGGGACGAGCGGCTCTCCCGGGTGATACGGCCGGGTCGGTCGCGCGGGAAGCCTCACGATCGTGAGGTCCATGGTCGAGCCACGGCTGTGGCCGGACTTCTTGGCGATGTAGCCGTCCTCGAACAGCCGGGTCTTGTCGACGTTCGGGTAGAACTCGCCCTTCATCGCCTGGTCGTCGAGGTCCTCGGCCCAGCGGACGAAGTGGTTCACGGCGCGCTGGGGCCGGTAGCAGTCGTACACCTTGAGGGTGTAGCCCTTGCGCAGCAGTGCGCGTTGGGCCTTGTGGAGTGCTTCGGCGGCGGGGCGGGTGAGGATGCAGATCGGCTGCTCGTAGCCGTCGATGCGCCGGCCGACGAAGTCGTGCGGGGTGAAGTAGCGCATCTCCTGGACGATCGTCGGGTCCACGGTTCTCAGGGCTACGAAGTCCTTCGGCGCCCTGGGTTCCGGCTCCGCCCGAGCCGTGGCGGAGGCGGCGGTCACGGCCAGCACGGCGGCGAGTGCGGTGACGAGACCGCGGACTGCACGGGTGAGTCGTGTCATGTCTCCGCCCTGCCCATTTCGGGATACCCGTGACACACTTCTGACGATCCGTCAGATGTTATGACAGGGAGGGGCTTTGTCCCGGACACGCACACCCGCGGTCGCCGGCTGGTTCATCGGCGACGGGGACGACTTCCGACTCCTGGGCACCCGCTGCTCGTCCTGCGCCTCGGTCTTCTTCCCGCGCGAGGACGTCCACTGTCGCAATCCGTACTGCATCGGCGGCCTCCTGGAGGAGGTTCCGCTGTCACGAAAGGGGCACATCTGGTCATACACGGACGGACGCTACCGCCCACCGTCACCCTATGTGAGCAATCCGGAACTTCCTTGGGAGCCGTACGCGTTGATCGCAGTGGAGCTGGCGGCCGAGCGGATCGTGGTGCTGGGACAGGCGGCTCCCGGGATCACCGTCGCCGACCTGACGGTGGGCATGGAGGTGGAGGTCGTCCCCGGAGTGCTCCACGAGGACACGGAGACGACCTGGACGACCTGGTACTGGCGGCCGACAGGGGTGAGGGCATGACGAAAGACGTGGCGGTGCTCGGCGCGGGCATGCACCCCTGGGGCAAGTGGGGGCGGTCCTTCGTGGAGTACGGGACGGCGGCGGCCCGCGCGGCACTCGCGGACGCCGGGCTCGACTGGCGGGACATCGGCTCGATCGTGGGCGCGGACACGGTGCGGTGCGGGTATCCGGGACATGTCGCGGGCGCGACGTTCGCCAAGGCCCTGGGCTGGCAAGGGGCCAGGGTCAGCAGTGTGTACGCGGCGTGCGCCTCCGGGGCGCAGGCCATCGCCGCGGCGCGTGCCCAGATCCTCGCCGGGCTCGTGGACGTCGCCCTCGTGGTCGGGGCGGACGCGGCACCCAAGGGCTTCTTCCGGCCGGCGGGCGGGGAGCGCCCCGACGATCCGGACTGGCTGCGCTTCCGCCTGCTGGGCGCGACGAATCCGACGTACTTCGGGCTGTACGCACGGCGGCGGATGGCCGAGCACGGGGACACACCGGAGGACTTCGCGCTGGTCAAGGTGAAGAACGCCGCGATGGGCGCGCTGAATCCGTACGCCCGCTACCGCAAGCGGGTCACCGCCGAGGAGGTCGCCGCTTCCGCGGTGGTCGCCGATCCCCTGCGGCTGCTCGACATCTGCGCCACCTCCGACGGCGGCGCGGCCCTGGTGCTCGCCGGCTTGGACTTCGCGCACCGGCACGGAGTGTCCCGCCCGGTGCGGATCCGGGCGGTCTCGACGGTGACCCCGCGCTTCCCGAACACGGTGCTGGACCTGCCGGACATCGCCACGGACTCCGCCGTCGCCGTGGCGGCCCCGGGCGAGCCCTTCCGCTCGTCCATCGCCCGCGCGGCCTACGAGGAGGCGGGCATCGGCCCCGAGGACCTCTCCCTGGCCGAGGTGTACGACCTGTCCACCGCGCTGGAGTTGCAGTGGTACGAGGATCTGGGGCTGTGCGGCGCGGGCGAGGGGGCGAAGCTCCTGCGGGAGGGGGCGACGGCTCCGGGCGGGCGCATACCCGTCAACGCCAGTGGCGGTCTCGCCTCCTTCGGGGAGGCGGTGCCGGCCCAGGCCATCGCCCAGGTGTGCGAGCTGACCTGGCAGCTGAGAGGCACGGCGGGCGAGCGTCAGATCACCGGGGCACATGTGGGGATCTCCGCCAACCAGGGGCTGTTCGGGCACGGGTCGTCGGTGGTCGCGGTGCGGTGAGGGCGGCGGCGGGGAGAGCATCGCGTGAGCGGCAGGGAGAGCATGGTGTGACAGGAGTGACCGCAGAGCTTGTCCACGCTGTGTGACCACCCCGGAATGCTGCGTGAACGTCTCATGAATTGCCCCAGGGCGCCCGCGGGCAGCGCCATCATGCTCCCGTGCACTCCTGGACGGACACTCTCCGCTTCGCCTTCCAGCCGGTGGTCAACCTGAGGACGGGCGCGGTCACCGCACTGGAGACACTCGCCCGCCCGGAGACCGGTGACATCCTGGCCGAGGCCCGCCGGGACCCCGAACTCGACGGGATGCTCACGGTGCTGGCGCTCCGCGCCGCGACGCGCAAGGAGACCATGCTGCCGCTGCATCTCAACGTGTTCGCGGCCACCCTCGCCGACCTCGGCGGCCTCACCCCGCTGCACGACGCCGTGCGGTCGGCCGGCCGTATGCCCTGGGAAGTGACCCTGGACGTCGTCCCGCCCTACACGCATGTGCCGCAGCGAGCCCTGCTGGAGGCCGTGGCCGGCCTGCGCGAGCAGGGCTTCCGGATCAGCGCGGACGGCATCGGGGACGGTGACGTACCCCTGCGGCTGCTCACCGACCTCTCCCCCGACCTGGTCAAGCTCGACGCCTCGCTGCTGGCCCGGCCGGCTGCGGTGCGGGCGATGCGGACGCTGTGCGGGGAGCTGGGGGCCCTGGTCGCGGTGGAGGGGGTCGAGACCGAACTGCAGTGCGCGGCGGCGCTGTCCGCCGGGGCACAGCTGGCCCAGGGCGAGCTGTTCGCGCCGCCGGCCCGGATCCCGGCCACGGACGTATACGTTCCGCCCCGCTCCCCCGGCGCCGTCGGCGTGCCCCGGTCCGGGCCGTCGGTGCGGGAGTTCGTGCGGCCGGCCGCCCTGCTGCCGCTGACCGCCTCCGCCGGTCAGGTGCGGGCACTGCTGACCGGATCGCCGGACGTCTCCGGTGTGCTGTTGGTGGACCAGGCCGGCCGGCCCGTGCGCTCGGTGCACCGCTCACGCTTCCTGCTGTCGATGTCCGGCCGGTACGGGCACGCCCTGTACGCCGACCGACCGGCGGTCAAGCTGGGCGACGCGCCCCGCACGGTCGGCGCCGACGCCACCGCCTGGGAGGTGCTGGACGTCGTCGCGATCGGCGGCCGGGACCGGACCTCCGACGATGTCGCGGTGGTCGACCGGCACGGGCGGTGCGTGGGCGTCGTACGGCTCGCGGATCTGGTGCGGGCGCTGGCCGAGAGCCGGGTCGAGGAGGCGGCCGGGCTCAATCCGCTGACGCGGCTGCCCGGTTCGGAGGCGATCACGACCGAGGTGGACCGGTGGATCGAGGACGGCCGGACCTTCGCACTCAGCTGGCTGGACATCGATCACTTCAAACAGGTCAACGACGGGGCCGGGTTCGCCGCCGGGGACGAGCTGATCCGCTCCGTGGGACAAGCGCTGCGGCAGGCGGTCTCGGGGCACGCACGCGTGGGGCACATCGGCGGGGACGACTTCCTGGTGCTGGCCGAGGAGGCGGCGCTCGATCCGCTGGTCGGCGCCGTCCTCGACGTGCCCTGGGCGGCGGCGGACCGTGCGGTCACACTCTCCCTCGCGACCGTCGTGTGCGCACCGGGAAGCGTGGGCGACCACCGCCAGGCCGCCGCCCAGCTCGCGCCGCTGAAGCAGGCGGCCAAGGCGCTGCGCGGGGCGAGCTGGGTGCTCGGTCGGGCCGGGCTGCCCGGTCACGAGGTCCGGCGCGGCCCGGGGACGACGCCGGCCCAGGCCGGATACGCGACGGCGGAGCCAGGATGGTGAACATCCTTCCCGTACATGCCCGTTGAGGACGGGTCGGATGTCCGCCGAAGCCCGGCTGTGCGCACAGGGCCACCGGGTGAGTCACTGTCACCGTCGCCGTCGGCAACCTTGACGCCCCCGTGACACCGGTGAACACTTCCGGTGTCAGCCGACATCGCCGTACATTCTCGGCGTTATCAGGCACTGTGCCACGGGTCTGTCCTGCTCCACGGCCCGTCCCGGCCCGGCGATACGGCTGCCACGGCTCGCTCGTCACGGACGCCGGGCGGGGCGCGGGGCGCCTGGCTTCGGCTGACGTCGCCAAGGAACCTTCCTGCACGGAGAGCCGGGGCCGAGCGCCCCCGACCGGCGTCAAGGGAGCCGTCATGAGCAACGGAGACATCTTCGTCGGCGAGGTCATCGGCACCGCGATCCTGATCCTGTTCGGTGCGGGTGTGTGCGCCGCCGTCACCCTCAGACACTCCAAGGCGCGGGCCTCGGGCTGGATCGTCATCGCGTTCGGCTGGGGCTTCGGCGTCCTCGCGGGTGCGTACACCGCGGCTCCGCTCTCCGGCGGACAGCTCAATCCCGCGGTCACCATCGGCATCGCGGTGGACACCGGCACATGGGGCAAGGTCTGGGTCTATCTGCTGGGCGAGATCGTCGGCGCGATGCTGGGCGCCGTTCTCGCCTATCTCGTGTACCTCGCGCAGTTCCAGGCCAACGTCCGCGAGGAGGGCACGGGCGAGGACGCCGGCGAGGAGCCGCTGCCGACCCTCGGCGTCTTCTCGACCATCCCGGAGATCCGGAACCCGGTCGCCAACCTCGTCACCGAGATCATCGCGACCATGGCCCTGGTGCTGCCCATCCTCGCCTTCGGGCAGACGAAGGGGCTCGGCGAGTCCGGCACCACGGTGCTGGTCGTCTCGCTGCTCGTCGTCGGTATCGGCCTCTCCCTCGGCGGCCCCACCGGTTACGCCATCAACCCGGCCCGTGACCTCGGACCGCGCATCGTGCACTCCTTCCTGCCGATCCCGAACAAGGGCACCTCCGACTGGGGTTACGCCTGGATCCCGGTGGTCGGCCCGCTGATCGGCGGGGTACTCGCGGGCCTCGTCCACCACGCGGCCTTCTGACCCGGCGACCCGCCCCAGCACCCGACCCAGCGATCCGACCAGCGACCCGACCCAGCGATCCGACCCAGCGATCCGACCCAGCGACCCAGGGACAGCCATGACGGACACCGCCGACACCTATGTCGCCGCCATCGACCAGGGCACCACGTCCAGCCGCTGCATCGTCTTCGACCACAGCGGCGCGATCGTCGCCATCGACCAGCGCGAGCACCGCCAGATCTTCCCCAAACCGGGCTGGGTGGAGCACGACGCGACCGAGATCTGGTCCAAGGTGCAGGCCGTGGTGGCCGGAGCGCTCGCCAAGGCCGGACTGCGCGCCGACCAGCTCAGTGCGCTCGGCATCACCAACCAGCGGGAGACGACGGTCCTGTGGGACCGCGCCACCGGCAAGCCCGTGCACAACGCGATCGTCTGGCAGGACACCCGTACCGCCGCGCTCTGCACCGAACTGGGCGGCGCGGACGGCCAGGACCGGTTCCGCGAGCAGACGGGGCTGCCGCTCGCCAGCTACTTCTCCGGACCCAAGGCGGCCTGGCTGCTCGACCATGTGCCCGGCCTGCGGGAGCGGGCCGAACGCGGCGAGATCGCCTTCGGCACCATCGACTCCTGGCTGATCTGGAACCTCACCGGCGGCCCCGACGGCGGCCGGCATGTCACCGACGTCACGAACGCCGGCCGCACGATGCTCATGGACCTGGAGACCCTCCAGTGGGATCCCGCCATCCTCTCCGCCATGAACGTGCCCCAGGCGGTCCTGCCGGAGATCAGGTCCTCCGCCGAGGTGTACGGCACGGCGGTCGGGCAGCTCGCCGGGGTGCCCGTGGCCTCCGCGCTGGGGGACCAGCAGGCCGCCGTCTTCGGGCAGGCCTGCTACGACGTCGGCACCGCGAAGAACACCTACGGCACCGGCAGTTTCCTGCTGCTGAACACCGGAAACCGGCCGGTGCCGTCCAAGAGCGGGCTGCTGACGACGATGGGCTACAAGATCGGCGCTGAGGCGCCGGTGTACTGCCTGGAGGGGTCCATAGCGATAACGGGCGCGCTGGTCCAGTGGTTCCGCGACCAGCTCGGCATCATCCGCAGCGCCGACGAGATCGAGACGCTGGCGGCGAGCGTCGAGGACAACGGCGGCGCCTACATCGTGCCCGCGTTCTCCGGGCTGTTCGCGCCCTACTGGCGGGCCGACGCGCGCGGTGTCGTCACCGGCCTCACCCGGTACGTCACGAAGGCCCATCTCGCGCGCGCGGTCCTGGAGGCGACGAGCTGGCAGACCCGGGAAGTCGTGGACGCCATGTATCAGGACTCCGGGGTCCGTATCTCCACCTTGAAGGTCGACGGCGGAATGACGAAGAACAACCTGCTCATGCAGCACCAGGCGGACGTCCTCGGCGTGCCGGTGATCCGGCCGCGGGTGTCGGAGACGACCTGTCTGGGCGCGGCCTACGCGGCGGGTCTGGCGACGGGGGTGTGGAACGACCTGGACGAGCTGAAGTCGCACTGGCAGCGGGACGCGGAGTGGGCTCCGGCGATGGAGGCGTCGGTACGCGACCGCGAGTACCGCAACTGGCGCAAGGCCGTCGAGAAGAGCTTCGGCTGGCAGGAGGAAGACGGCGCGTAGCGGAGGCGGGCGGAAAAGTCGCCGCACGCGCGCGTGAACGCTCCTCACCGGACCACGGCCCGTACCCCGGTCGGCGGGGGTACGGGCCGTGCCCCGTGGGTCGGTCGAGGCCCGTAGGTCAGTTGAGGGCGGCCTCGCGGCGGTCCGCCGCGTGGTCCATCGCGTGCCGCACCAGCCCGATGAGCACCTCCTTGACCGAGCCCCGCTCGCGGGCGTCGCACAGCACGACGGGTACGCCGTCGTCCAGGTCGAGGGCCTGGCGGACGGCCTCGGCCGGGTAACGGTCCGCACCCTCGAAGCAGTTGACACTGACCAGGAAGGGGATGGAACGCCGCTCGAAGTAGTCGACGGCGGCGAAGCAGTCCTCCAGCCGGCGTGTGTCCGCGAGGACGACGGCGCCGAGCGCGCCCTCGGACAGCTCGTCCCACATGAACCAGAACCGCTCCTGCCCCGGCGTGCCGAAGAGGTAGAGCACCAGGTCCTCGCGCAGGGTGATACGGCCGAAGTCCATGGCCACGGTGGTGGTGCTCTTGCTCTCCACACCGCTAGTGTCGTCGACCGGGCGCCCGGTCTCGGAGAGCTGTTCCTCGGTGCGCAGCGGCCTGATCTCGCTGACCGCGCCGACGAGGGTCGTCTTGCCCACGCCGAAGCCGCCGGCCACGAGGATCTTGAGCGTGACGGGCTCGACCGGGGGCTTGCCGCGCTCAGAACGCCCGAAGATCATCGGTCTCTTCTCCTGCTTGATGGGGTCGGGCGACGGCCGGCCATGGCCGCCGCCGGGTTTTTCGCTGCCGGCCTGTCACATCAGTGCCGCCGTCCGGCGGCGCTGTCCTCCCGCAGCGCGGCCCTCGCGCGTCCGTGACAGCGCCTCGCGCGTCCGTCACAGCGCCCGGAGGCCGTTGATCACGTCACGCAGAATGCTCTCGTCCGGCAGTTCGGCCGGCGGCACCGGACGCGTGACGTGGACGAGTTTCGCGTGCACGAGGTCACCGATGAGGACGCGCACCACACCGATCGGCAGGGTGAGCTCGGCGGCGAGTTCGGCGACCGACTGCGGTGCGCCGCGACAGAGCCCGACGATCTCCACATGCTCCGGCGACAGGCCCGGATCCGACTCCGGGTCGCCCGCGTCCGGTTCCGTGACGACCACCGCGATCAG
This sequence comes from Streptomyces alanosinicus, assembly GCF_014650595.1. GTDB lineage: Bacteria > Actinomycetota > Actinomycetes > Streptomycetales > Streptomycetaceae > Streptomyces > Streptomyces alanosinicus. The sequence goes on along the minus strand of NZ_BMVG01000004.1, from coordinate 474,673 downwards.
GTCGAGCCGGTGCTGGGCCGGGCTCGTGGTGCGGCCACGCGTCATGGCGTACGGACGGACGACCGGTCCGGCCTCGTCGTCGAACCAGTGGTTTCTTGCCTGGCCGTCTTCGCTCATGTCATCCCACTACCCGCCTGCGGGCAGATCGGTGCGCGGGGCGCTGCCCAGATGCACGCCGACCCGCTTGACGAGGAGCGTCATCTCGTAGGCGACCTGTCCGACGTCGGAGTCGGCGTCGGACAGGACGGCGAGACAGCTGCCGTCCCCCGCGGCGGTGACGAACAGGAAGGCGTCGTCCAGCTCCACCACCGTCTGCCGGACACCGCCCGCGTCGAAGTGGCGGCCCACTCCCTTGGCGAGGCTGTGGAAGCCCGACGCGACGGCGGCCAGATGCTCGCTGTCCTCCCTGGACAGGTCCTTGGACACACCCGTCGGCAGGCCGTCGCCGGACAGGACGACGGCCTTGCGGATGCTGGCGACCCGGTCGACCAGATCGTCCAGGAGCCAGTTCAGCTCCCCCTTGTTCACTTCCGTGTGGCCGGTCGCCTTCGGTGCGGTCATCGACCGTCCCCCTTAGTCGTTCCTTGTGCTGAGCCGTTCTGCACGCCCTCGCCCGCGGCGTTCTCCCGGCGGCCGCGCTGCCAGCCGCGCTGGAGTGAGGCCATCCTGCTACGGACCTCGTCGGCGTCGCGGTCCGGGGGCCCCGCCACGGGTTCCGCGGCTCGCGCGGGGCCCTGCTTGAGCTGCGGGGCCAGGCTGGCCTGCCGTACCCGCCGGGGCAGGCCGGACCGGGCGGACTCGCCGGCGATCCGAGCCGCTTCCCCGCGCGGACGGGACTCGCCGCCGGTGGGCTCCGCCGTGCCGCCGTCGCCCTGCGCCGGGATGCCCGGCCGATTCCCGGCGGGTGTCCCGGGGCGGGCGCGGCGGGGCAACGCGGGAGCGCCGGACGGGGCGTCGGCGCCGTCGGCGGGAGCCGCCGTGCCGCCCGTCTCGACCCGGTCGGTGGGATCGGCGGGGCGGCGGGAGCCCGTGGTGCGCCGGCGGGAGGGCAGCGGGGCCAGTGACCCGGTGTCGGGGCGGTGGTCGGCGGCGGAGGGCTGCTGGTCGTCCTCGTCGCGGCCGGAGCGCTGGTCGGTGACGGGCTTGCCGTGCGAGCTGACCAGTTTGGGGGGCTGGCGGCGCGGCAGGGGTATGGGCCCCCGGGCACCCGTCTCGGCGCGGGAGACGCCCTCGTCGGACGCGGAGGACGCCGGGTCGTCGGCGCGGGAGAGGGAGCGGCGGTGCCGGAACAGTCCGCCGCGTTCGCTGTCGTCCTCGCCCAGGACGCCGGGGAAGTCGTCGATGGCGTCCAGGTCGACGGGCGCCTCCAGTTCGACCGGGCCGTCCAGCAGCGAGGTCGGCAGGCCGGGCAGCTGCACCGGCCCCGCGGGCCGTCCGAGGCCGCGGCCCGCCGCCTGCCCGGCGCCCTTCCCGCCGCGGTCCCGGTCGAGCCGGAAGCCGAGGCCGTTGGTGTCCGGTATGTCGTCGCTCAGCAGCGCGTCGGGGATGAAGACGACGGCGGTGGTGCCGCCGTACGGCGACGGCTGGAGGGAGACCCGGACGTTCTGGCGCTGGGCGAGCCGGCTGACCACGAACAGGCCGAGCCGGTCGGTGTCGGACAGTTCGAACTCGGGGGTCTCGGCGAGGCGCAGGTTGGCGTCCAGGAGTGCCTCGGCCGTCATGCCGAGACCGCGGTCGTGGATCTCCAGTGTGAAGCCGTTGGCGACCCGCTCGCCGAGCACCTGGACGGCGGTGTGCGGGGGCGAGAAGACCGTGGCGTTCTCCAGGAGTTCGGCCACGAGATGGGTGACGTCGGCGACGGCCGGTCCGGTGACGGCGACCCGGGGCAGGCGCCGGACCTCGATGCGTTCGTAGTCCTCGACCTCGGCGACGGCGGCGCGGACGATGTCCATCAGCTGCACCGGGCGGCGCCACTGCCGGGAGGGGGCGGCGCCGGAGAGGATCACCAGGCCCTCGGCGTGCCGGCGCATACGAGTGGTGAGGTGGTCCAGGCGGAAAAGGTCGGCGAGTTCGTCGGTGTCCTCGGTGCGGCGTTCCATGGTGTCGAGCAGGGTGAGCTGTTTGTGCAGCAGCACCTGGCTTCGACGGGCGAGGTTGACGAAGACCTCGGAGACTCCGGAGCGCAGTTCGGCCTGCTTGACGGCTGCTTCGACGGCGGCGCGCTGGAGGGTGTTGAGGGCCTGGCCGACCTCGCCTATCTCGTTCTTGTCGTACTCCAGGCGTGGCACCTCGGTCTCGACGTCGACCTCTTCGCCTGCGGAGAGCCGGCGCATCACGCTGGGCAGCCGGACACCGGAGGCCTCGTGGGCGTCCAGGCGCAGCTGGCGCAGGTCGCGGACGAGGGTGCGGCCGATCCGGACCGACAGGAAGAGGGAGAACACGAGCGCGAGCAGACCGAGCAGGCCCGCGACGGCCGCCTGCAGGATGACGCCGAGGGCCACGGGGCGGGTGCGGTCCTGGTAGCGGTCGCCCGCGTGGTCGTCGAGGGTGCCGAGTTCGTCCAGGACGCCCGCGGCCTCGGTGTCCCAGCTCTTCGCGGTGACACCGGGCGGGGTCCCGGAGCCGGTGCCGATGACGGTGTTCTCGGCGGTGCGCAGCGGAGCGGTGCCGGCGTTCTTCCAGAAGCGTTGGTAGCGATCGCGCTCGGCGGAGGGCAGCAGCGGCAGGCTGACGTCGTACAGGACGGTGCGCTGGGCGACGAGGTCGGAGATGTCGCGGGTCTCGGCCCGGGTGAGGGTGCCGACGACGAGGGAGGAGCCGAGCAGGGCGTCCTCGCGGGAGAGCAGTTCGCGGGCGCGGCTGATGTTGACCATCGCGCGGGCCTGGGCGTCCAGCTGGACGTCGTCGATGCCTTCGAGGGCGGTGAGCAGCGTGAAGCAGGGGTCGACCAGGCGGTTGTAGAGGTCGAAGGCCTGGGCGCGGGTGACCGTGCCCTGCTCGACACTGCGACGCAGGGCGTCGAGCCCGTCGAAGGCGTCCAGGACGGCGGCGAGGCGCTCGCCGCCGCTCGTACCCATGCCGTCGAGGAGGTCGTGGTCCCCGGCGTTCTTCCGGATCTTGGCGATCGCCTCGTCGGTGGCGGTGCGGGTGCGCTGCAGCGCGGAGAGGGCGTCGGCGGCGCGCGGGTCGGCGAGGTAGACGAGGGTCTGGCGGCGCTCCTGCTGCAGCACCCGGACGGTGTCCTCGGCGGGGTAGCCGATGTCCTTCTTGACGTCCGTCACATGGAACAGCCGGGCGACCTCGCGCCCTGTGAGTACCGTTGCGAAGCCCCAGATGGCGGTCAGGGACACCAGCGGCACGAGAAGCAGCGCCACGATCTTCCGGCGGATCGACTTCCCGCGAAAGCGCATGGCCTCCCCCAGCTCGACCCCCGCCGGCCGGGGGTGTACATGTGCGTCAACAAACGGCGCGAGCCTACTACCGCCTCACAGATAACTCGAAGACTTGTCCGGAGGGTGAACTTCCGCTCCGGCGGCAAGACGTGACGAGTTGTCCGGGCATTGCGGGAGATTGCCACCGCGATCCGGTGGGCGCGCCCGGCCTGGACCGCGATGTCGTGGCCGGGCGGTTGGCTGGATTTTTTCGTAAGTGGGGAATCTTCAGCCGATCCCGTTCGTCCTTCTCTACGGGAAATGGGGGCGGAATGGGCCACAGGTGCCGCATCCCGCACCCTGGCGGCGTAAACCGGCGCAAGCCGGGCAGCCACTGGGGAGTCGGAGTCTTGGGACGCCGGGGGCGAGCGGTCCGCCGGTGGTGGGGAGGACATGGTGATGGGGACGGCGGAGCGGCGCGAAGCGCCCGAGGAGAGCGGGGCGGGACGCCCGGCGGCGCGACGGGGCCCGGAGCAGAGCTACCGGCCGTTGTGGGTGGAGGAGCCTGCCAAACGGCACCCGATGCCGGATCCGGTGCGTACGGCGGCGGTGCGGGCGGTCCTGATCATCTCGGTGACGCTGATCCAGGCGATGGTGGCGTTCCTGTGCACGATGGCGGAGTCCTGGGCGGCGTTCCCCATGGTGATCAGCAGTGTGGCCAGCACCGTGGTGGCCACCTGGGCCGTGGTCGACGTCTGGGTGACCCGCCAGGTGTGGAACCAGCGGTACGGCGTGGTCTCCGAACCGAGCAGCACGGCCCGCGCGCTGCGCCGCGAACGGCGGGCCCGTCGGCGCGAACAGCGGGCAGGCCTGCGCGAGCAGGAGCGGATACCCCGGCAGAGCGGCACCGGGCAGCTGTCCCACCTCTGAGCCGGGGCGGGCGGGTCCGCCACCGCCTCACACCGTGCCGCCGTCACAGCGCGGCGGGTACGGCGCGTTCCCCTTCCTCTCGCTGGAGTGCGCGCCTGGCCCGCATGAAGGCGCGGGGCCGGTCGACTCCGAGTACGGCGACGGTACGGCCCTCCCGTTCGTAGCGGGCGAGGAAACCGGCCTCGTCGGGGCCGTCGGCGCCGCACTCGCCCTCGGTGAGTTGGACGGCGTCGCCCTCGCGGTGCCGGCCCGCGAACTGGATGCGGGAGCCGTACTGGTCGGACCAGAAGTACGGCATGCTGCGGACCGTTGCGAGGGTGCGGCCGGCGAGCAGATTGGTGACGGCGACACGGGGTTGTTCGGTGGCGGAGGTCCAGTGCTCGGCCCGGCTGCCGCCGACGCGGGCGACGTCGCCGACCGCGACCACCTGCGGCAGGGCCGTCACACAGCCGTCGTCGCACAGCACGCCGTCCTGCAGGGCGAGCGTCGAACCCGCCAGCCAGGAGGTGGCAGGAGAGGCACCGATACCGACGATCACGGTGTCGGCGGGGAGCGTACGGCCGTCAGTGAGAGAGACACGGGTCACGGTGGCGGTGCCGTGCAGCCCGGTCACCCCGGTTCCGGTGATCAGCTCCACCCCGCGGCGCCGGTGCAGGGCGGCGCAGACGGCGGCCATCTCCGGGCCGAGTTGGGGCAGCAGCGGCAGCGGTGCGGCCTCGACGACGGTGACCGCGTGGCCGAGCCCGGCGCACGAGGACGCGGTCTCGGCGCCGATGAAGCCGCCGCCGATGACGACGACACGGCGGGCGCCCCGGACGAGGTCGGCGCGCAGGGCACGGGCGTCGTCCAGGGTGCGCAGGGTGTGGACGCCGGCGAGACTCTCGCCGGGGAGTCTGCGGGCGGTGGCGCCGGTGGCGATGACGACGCCGTCGGTCACGACCGTACGGCCGTTGTCGAGCAGGACCGCGCGGCCGCGGGTGTCGAGCCCGCGGGCGCGGACGCCGAGCAGCCACTCGGCGTCGAGCCCGGCGACGTCCTCGGCGTCGGTGAGGGCGAGTTGCTCCTCGCCGGCGCGGCCGGTGAGGAAGTCCTTGGAGAGGGGAGGCCGGTCGTAGGGGCGGTGAGGTTCCTCGCCGACGATCACGAGGCGGCCGTCGAAGCCCTGGGCGCGCAGTTCCCGGGCGGCGTAGAGCCCGGAGAGGGAGGCGCCGACGATGGTCACGGAGCTCATACGACACGGCTCCTGGCGTGGGCGGCGTGGCGGCAGCGGGTGCCGGGGGCGGTGTTCATGCTGCCGTGCCCTCCTCCGCGTCGACGTGGACATGGACGACGCCGTCCTCGACGGTGACGCGATGGGTGCGCACGGGGCGGCGGGCCGGCAGGCAGGTCGGCTCACCGGTGCGCAGGTCGAAGGACGCGGCGTGCAGCGGGCATTCGACCAGGCAGCCTTCCAGCCAGCCCTCGGAGAGGGACGCGTCCTGATGGGTACAGGTGTCGTCGATGGCGTACAGAGCGCCGTCCTCGGTGCGGAACACGGCGATCGGCGGTGTGGCCTCGACGCGGACGGACTCACCCTCGGGGAGGTCTTCGAGGCGGCAGACGGGAATCACGGGCCCCCCTCTCGGTCCGGGACACTCGGTCCGGGACCTGCTCGATGCAGGCGTCAGGGATATATGCAGACGTCAGTGATGACGGACGGGAGTCCGGACCTGCGGCGGTCCGGGTCCGGCCCGGTACAGCGGTGGGGGAATCGCGGACCGAGATCGGTCCGGGTCGTCCGGCACCCTTCCGGGATCCGGACGCTTCGGTAACATGAAGTTTCGTATAGCGCACGAGCAAGCGCTATGCGCAACAGAATCCGGGCGGGACGGCCGTCGCGTCAAGGGCTTCCCGCAGATGCGGCCCGAACCGGGCCCACAGGTGGTGAGAGTTGAGCCATGACCCGCACGCAGAAGCAGTCTGACCGCAACGAGGAGACCACGGCGACCCCAAGGACCCCGGAGAGGCAGAACGGCCGCGGCGCGGCCAGCGCGGTGCAGTCGGTGGACCGCGCCGTGAGCGTGCTGGAGATCCTCGCCCGTCACGGCGAGGCGGGCGTCACCGAGCTCGCCGAGGAGCTGGACGTGCACAAGTCCACGGCGTTCCGGCTGCTCGGCGTCCTGGAGAACCGCGGCCTGGTGGCCCAGGCGAAGGACCGCGGCAAGTACTACCTGGGGGCCGGCGTGCTCCGCCTCGCGGGGGCGGCGGCAGTGCGGCTGGACATCTCCCAGGAGGGCGTCCCGGTCTGCCGGGAGGTCGCCGACGAGCTGGGCGAGACGGTGAACATCGCCGTGCTCGACGACGACGCGGCGGTCAACATCATGCAGGCCCGCGGCACGGCCTCGGTCACCGCGCAGAACTGGCTGGGCAGGCGCACCCCGCTGCACGCCACCTCCAGCGGCAAGGTACTCCTCGCGCACATGCCGCCCACCCTGCGCGAGGGCCTGCTGGCGCGCACGCTGCCGCGGTTCACGGACCGTACGATCACCGGTGCGGGAATGCTGCGCGCGGAGCTGGAGGCCGTGGTCGAGCAGGGCTACGGCGTCACGGCCGAGGAGCTGGAGCTGGGGCTCGCCGCCGTCGCGGCACCGGTGCGCTCGCACGACGGCAAGGTGATCGCCGCGATCAGTGTCTCGGGGCCGGTGTACCGGCTGAATTCCGACCGGCTGCCGGAGGTGGCGAAGCGGACGGTGGCGGCCGGCGCCGAGCTGTCGCGCCGGATGGGCTACGGCTTCTGACGCAACGGCCGTACGACGCGCGCACCGCGTTCGCGCCGCACGGACCACCGCGCGGGACCGGGACGTTCCTGGTCCCGCGCGGTCGTGCGGCACCTCGTGTGTCCGAGAGATTTCGTCCCACAGGTTCCTTTTGCCAAGGGTTAACGCGCACCTCTTGACGGCTCCGTGGCGCCGTTCTCAAGATGTTCCTCATCGCGCAACCCATCGTGCAATGCGCAACAGCAGAGGAGCTTGTCGTGCCACACGAGGTCCGTGCCGTAGTCGCTGTGAAGAAGGGCGCACCCGTGGAGGTGCGGACGGTCGTCGTCCCCGATCCGGGCCTCGGTGAGGTGCTGGTCGATGTGCAGGCCTGCGGGGTGTGCCACACGGATCTCCACTACCGGGAGGGCGCGATCAACGACGACTTCCCGTTTCTGCTGGGCCATGAGGCGGCCGGCACGATCGCGGCGGTCGGACCGGGTGTCACCGGCCTCAAGCCCGGTGACTATGTGGTGCTGGCCTGGCGGGCACCCTGCGGCGGCTGCCGTTCCTGTCGCCGTGGCCGGCCCTGGTACTGCTTCGACTCCCGCAATGCCGCGCAGCCGATGACCCTGGCGGACGGCACTCCGCTCAGCAATGCTCTCGGCATCGGTGCCTTCGCCGAGAAGACGCTGGTAGCGGCCGGCCAGGCGGTGAAGATCGACCCGGCCGCGCGGCCCGAGGCGGCCGGACTCATCGGCTGCGGGGTGATGGCCGGTTACGGCGCCGCCGTCAACACCGGTCAGGTCGGCCGCGGCGACTCGGTCGCCGTCATCGGCTGCGGCGGCGTCGGCAACGCGGCCATCGCGGGTGCCTGTCTGAACGGCGCCATGAAGGTCATCGCCGTCGACATCGACGACAAGAAGCTCGACCAGGCGGAGAAGTTCGGCGCCACCCACACCGTCAACTCCCGTGGCACCGACCCGGTCGAGGCGGTCCGGGCACTCACCGACGGCCATGGCGTGGACATCGCCATCGACGCGGTCGGCCGGCCCGAGACCTTCACACAGGCCTTCTACATGCGCGATCACGCCGGTCTGCTGGTCCAGGTCGGTGTGCCCGCCCCCGAGATGAAGGTCGAACTGCCGCTGATCGACGTCTTCTCGCGCGGCGGCGCGATCAAGTCCTCCTGGTACGGCGACTGTCTGCCGAGCCGGGACTTCCCGTTCCTGATCGACCAGTACCTGTACGGCCTGCTCGACCTCAACGCGTTCGTGTCCGAGACGATCGCCCTGGACCAGGTGGAGGAGGCGTTCGGCAAGATGCACCGGGGCGAGGTGCTGCGTTCGGTGGTCGTGCTGTGAACCGCGCCGTACGCATCGAACGTGTCGTCACGACGATCGCCGCCGAGCGGCCGGACGTCCCCACCGCCTGAGCGGCTCTCCCCCTCACCTGCCATCCCCGCCACCACAAGGAGGGGCATGACCAGCACACCCGCATCCCCGGCCCGGGGCCCGCGCGTCGTCGTCATCGGCGCCGGTATCGTCGGCTGCTCGCTCGCCGACGAGCTGACCGCCCGCGGCTGGACCGATGTCACCGTCCTCGAACAGGGCCCCCTGCCCGCCCCCGGCGGCTCCACCTCGCACGCCCCTGGGCTCGTCTTCCGGACCAGTCCGTCCAAGACCCTCGCCGAGTTCGCCATGTACACGGTCGAGAAGTTCCGTTCCCTCGAAGCCGACGGCGTCTCCTGCTTCGACCAGGTCGGTGGCCTGGAGGTGGCGACCACCCCCGAACGCCTGGCCGATCTGCACCGCCGGGCCGGGTACGCCGCCTCCTGGGGCATCCGCGGCGAGGTCGTGAGCACGGCCCGCTGCAAGGAACTCTGGCCCCTGCTGGACGAGTCGATCGTCCTCGGTGGCCTCCACACCCCCGACGACGGCCTGGCCCGTGCCCTGCTCGCGGCCCGCGCCCAGATGGAGCGGGCCACCGCGCGCGGCGCCCGCTTCCTGGACCGCCACACGGTCACCGGCATCGAGCAGGAGGACGGCCGTGTCACAGCAGTGGTCACCGACCGGGGCGGCTTCCCCGCCGACCGGGTGGTCTCCGCGGCCGGATTCTGGGGGCCGGTCATCGGCCGCATGGCGGGGATCGACGTACCGCTGCAGCCCCTTGCGCACCAGTACGCGAAGACCCGGCCACTGCCCGAGCTGAGCGGGGCGACGGCCGAGGCCTCGCGGCCCATCCTCCGCTTCCAGGACCGGGACCTGTACTTCCGTGAACACACCGACCGCATCGGCATCGGCTCGTACGCGCACCGGCCGCTGCCGGTGGACCCGTTCGCGGTGCCCGCCTACGACGAGGCGCGCGCTCAGGAACGGGAGATGCCGTCGTCGTACCCCTTCACCGTGGAGGACTGGGAGCCGAGCTGGGAGGACTGCCGGCGGCTGCTGCCCGCCCTGCGCGAAACGGAGATCGAGACCGGGTTCAACGGCGTGTTCTCCTTCACCCCGGACGGTATGCCGGTCCTCGGCGAGGCCCGGCGGCTGCGGGGCTTCTGGCTCGCCGAGGCGGTCTGGGTGACGCACTCCGCCGGGGTGGCGAAGGCGGTGGCCGAGTGGATGGTCGACGGGCGGCCCTCCAACGACGTGCACGAGTGCGACCTCACCCGGTTCGAGGAAGCGCAGCGTTCACCGGCGTACGTCCGTGAGCGCGGTTCCCAGCAGTTCGCCGAGGTGTATGACGTCCTGCACCCGCTGCAGCCGATGCAGCAGCCACGCCCCCTGCGGGTCAGCCCCTTCCACGCCCGCCAGCAGCAGCTCGGCGCCTTCTTCCTGGAGGGCACCGGCTGGGAGCGTCCGCACTGGTACGAGGCGAACGCGCCGCTCGTCGACGCCCTCGGCGACCTCCCCGAACGCGACGCCTGGTCGGCCCGCTACTGGTCCCCGATCGCCGCCGCCGAGGCGAGAGCGACCCGCGAGAAGGCCGCCCTGTACGACATGACCCCGCTGCGCCGTCTGGAGGTGACCGGCCCCGGCGCACTCGCCTTCCTCGACCGTATGACCAGCAACCATCTCCGTAAGAAGCCCGGCGCGGTCACCTACACCCTCCTCCTCGACGAGAGCGGGGGCATCCGCTCCGATCTCACCGTCGCCCGGCTCGCCCCCGACCGCTTCCAGGTCGGCGCCAACTCCCCCGCCGACCTGGACTGGTTGCTGCGGCACGCGCCCGCCGACGTGCAGATCCGGGACATCACCTCCGGGACCTGCTGCATCGGTGTCTGGGGCCCCCTCGCCCGGGATCTCGTCCAGCCGCTGACCCACGACGACTTCTCCCACGAGGGCTTCGGCTACTTCCGGGCGAAGGAGACGTACCTCGGGCACGTGCCCGTCACGGCCATGCGTCTGTCGTACGTCGGCGAGCTGGGCTGGGAGCTGTACACCACGGCCGACCTGGGCCTGCGGCTCTGGGACACGCTGTGGGAGGCGGGCCAGCACCTCGGTGTGATCGCCGCCGGGCGCTCCGCCTTCAACTCCCTGCGCCTGGAGAAGGGATATCGCGCCTGGGGCACCGACATGACCGACGAACACGATCCGTTCGAGGCGGGCCTCGGCTTCGCCGTCCGCATGGACAAGGCGGACTTCGTCGGCAGGGCGGCACTGGAGCGGGCCCCGGAACCCGCCCGCCGGCTCACTCCGCTCCTCCTCGACGACCCGGCCGCCGTCGTCCTCGGCAAGGAACCGGTTCATGTCGACAGCGCCCCGGCCGGCTATGTGACCAGCGCGTCGTACGGCTACACGCTCGGCCGGTGCATCGCCTACGCCTGGCTGCCGGCGGGCCTCGCATCCGGCACCCGCGTCCAGATCGAGTACTTCGGCGAGAAGGTGCCGGCCACCGTCGCCGAGGAGCCGCTGTTCGACCCGAAGATGTCCCGGATCCGCCGTTAGTCTGAGGAGCACCCGTGACGACGACACCGATCTCCCCGAGCCTCATCGCCACGCTTCCGGGCCGTTACTACACCGACCCGGACATCTTCCGGCAGGAGCAGGAGAAGCTCTTCGAGTCCCTGTGGTTCTGCGCGGTGCGCAGCGCCGACCTGGACGGACCGGGCGCCTTCCGTACGGTCCAGGTGGGTCGCGAGAACGTGATCATCACGCGCACGCGTGCGGGTGAGCTGCGTGCCTTCCTGAATGTGTGCCGGCACCGGGGCGCACGACTGTGCACCGAGGATTCCGGCGAGGTGCGCCGTAATCTGCAGTGCCCGTACCACGCATGGACGTACGACCTCGACGGCAAGTTGATCGCCGCGCCCAACTTGATCAAGATGCCGGACATTGATCGAGTCGCGTACGGGTTGATCAAGGTGGCCCTGCGCGAATGGCTCGGCTACGCCTGGGTGTGTCTCGCCGACGAACCGCCCTCCTTCGAGGACACCGTGATGGACGCCGCCGTCGAACGGCTCGGCGACGCGGCCGCCATCGAGCGCTACGGCACCGAGCGGCTGGCCCTCGGCAGGCGCATCACCTACGACGTGCAGGCCAACTGGAAGCTGATCGTCGAGAACTTCATGGAGTGCTATCACTGCGCGACGATCCACCCCGAACTCGTGGAGGTGCTCCCGGAGTTCGCCGACGGATACGCCGCCCAGTACTACGTCGGGCACGGCGCCGAGTTCGGCGCGCAGGTCAAGGGGTTCACGGTCGACGGCAGCGAAGGCTTCGCCACGCTTCCCGAGGTCGCCGCCGACCAGGACCGCCGCTACTACGCCATCACGGTCAAGCCGACCGTGTTCGTCAACCTCGTACCCGACCATGTCATCCTGCACCGGATGTTCCCGCTGGCCGAGGACCGCACGGTCGTGGAGTGCGACTGGCTGTACGCGCCGGAGGTGGTGGCGTCCGGGGCGGACGTGGCGAAGTCCGTGGAGCTGTTCCACCGGGTCAACGCGCAGGACTTCGAGGCGTGCGAGCGCACCCAGCCGGGGATGTCCTCGCGCGCGTACCGCGGCGGCGGGGTCCTGGTCCCGAACGAACACCACATCGGGATCTTCCACGAGTGGCTGCTGAGCCGGCTGGGAGACGTCGATGCCTGACCTCTTCATCGACGGCACATGGCGTGCCGCGCTGGACGGGCGCACCCGGGAGATCCGCTGTCCGGCCGACGGCTCCCTGGTCGGGGTCGTCGACGAGGCCTGTGGCAAGGACACCGCGGAGGCGATCGCGGCGACCCGCCGCGCCTTCGACACCGGCCCCTGGCCACGGACACCGGCGGCGGGGCGCGGTGATCTGCTGCTCCGGGTCGCGGACCTCCTGGTCCGTGACCGGGACGCCCTGGCCCGCGCCGAATCTCTTGACACCGGCAAGAGATGGGTGGAGAGCCTGTACGACATTGACGATGTCGTCAACTGTTTCCGCTACTTCGGGCGGCTGGTGGCCGGCGAGACCGGGCGGGTGGTCGACACCGGCCGGGAAGGCGTCGACAGCCGGGTGGTGTACGAACCGGTCGGCGTCTGCGCGCTGATCACGCCGTGGAACTATCCGCTGCTGCAGACCGCGTGGAAGGTCGCTCCCGCCCTGGCGGCGGGCAACACCTTCGTGCTGAAGCCGAGCGAGCTGACCCCGCACACCGCGATCCACCTGGTGCGGCTGCTGGCGGAGGCGGGGCTTCCGCCGGGCGTGGCGAACCTGGTGCTGGGCGCCGGTCCGGAGGCGGGCGCGCCGCTCGGCGACCATCCGGACGTCGACCTGGTCTCCTTCACCGGCGGTCTGCGGACCGGCCGTGGGCTGATGGCCGCGGCGGCCGGCACCGTGAAGCGGGTCGCGCTCGAACTCGGCGGCAAGAATCCCAACATCGTCTTCGCGGACGCCGGCTTCGAGACGGCCGTCGACATGGCGCTCACCGCGGTGTTCCTGCACTCCGGGCAGGTCTGCTCGGCCGGGGCCCGGCTGCTGGTCGAGGACGCGCTGCACGACCGGTTCGTGGACGAGGTGGTCCGCCGGGCCCGGCTGATCCGGCTGGGCGGCCCGTTCGACGAACGCGCGCGGACCGGGCCGCTGATCTCGGCGGCCCACCGGGCGAAGGTCGAGGCCTATGTGGCGGGCGGTATCGAGGAGGGCGCGGTGCTGCGCTGCGGCGGCGCCCGGCCCAGCGGCCCCGGCTACGACGAGGGTTTCTACTACCTCCCGACCGTCCTGGACGGCTGCACGAGCGGTATGTCGGTGGTCCGGGAGGAGTCTTTCGGGCCGGTGCTGACCGTCGAACGGTTCACCAGCGAGGAAGAGGCCGTGCGGTTGGCCAATGACACGATCTACGGCCTCGCGGGGGCCGTGTGGACCGGCGACGAGGCCAGGGCCGCCCGGGTCGCGGCGGGCCTGCGCCTCGGTACGGTCTGGATCAACGACTACCACCCGTATGTGCCGCAGGCCGAATGGGGTGGTTACAAGCAGTCCGGGTTCGGGCGTGAACTCGGACCGGCGGGGCTCGCCGAGTACCGCGAGACGAAGCACATCTGGCGCACCACCGCGCCGACACCGCAGGGCTGGTTCGACTGACAGCCGGAGGAGTCCGTTCATGACCACCACGGAGCAATCGCCAGGACCTCATCATCACGACGACGCCGAACTCGCCGAGTTCGGCTACAGACCCGAGCTCAAACGCACCCTCGGCAACTTCCACACCTTCGCCGCCGGTATCAGCTACATCTCGATCCTGACCGGCACCTTCCAGCTGTTCTACTTCGGCTACGGCAGCGGCGGTCCGGCCTACTGGTGGTCGTGGCCGATGGTGTTCGCCGGCCAGTTCACGGTCGCCCTGTGCTTCGCCGAACTCGCCGCCCGCTATCCGGTGGCCGGCTCGGTCTACAACTGGTCGAAGAAGATCGGCAATCCGCATCTCGGCTGGCTGGCCGGGTGGATGATGTTGATCGCGTCCATCGTGTCCATCGCGGCGGTCGCGCTGGCCTACCAGTTGACGCTGCCGCAGATCTCGTCCACCTTCCAGTTCGTCGGGGACGGCACCGGCAAGTACGACGTGGCGACGAACGCGGTCGTCCTGGCGGCCGTGTTGATCCTTTTCACCACCCTGGTCAATGCGTTCGGCGTCAAGCTGATGGCCACGATCAACACCGCTGGTGTATTCATTGAGTTGATCGCGACCGTTGTATTGATCATCCTGTTCGCCGTCCACATCACCCGCGGTCCTCAAGTCGTCATGCAGACGAACCACACAGGATCGGGTTACTCAACGGGTTACCTCGGCGCCTTCCTGGTGGCGTCGCTGGCCTCGGCGTACGTCATGTACGGCTTCGACACCGCCGCCTCGCTCGGCGAGGAGTCCCTGGACCCGTCCCGGAACGCCCCGCGGGCCATCATCCGCGCGATCGTCGCCTCCTTCGTCCTGGGCGGACTCGTGCTCCTCCTGGCGATGATGAGCGTCTCCAGCCTCACGGGCGACAAGCTGTCCACGGACGGTCTGCAGTACGTCGTGCTCGACGTACTCGGCCCGACGGCCGGCAAGGCCATGCTGTGGTGCGTGCTGATCGCGGTCACGGTGTGCGCGCTGGCCGTGCACACGGCGGCGATCCGGCTGGCGTTCGCGATGGCCCGGGACAACAACCTGCCCGCGTCCTCGCTGCTGGCCCGGGTGAGTCCCCGCTTCAAGACCCCCGTCCTGCCGGCCGTGATCATCGGCGTGCTGGCGCTGGCGATCCTCGTGGTCAACATCCGCCAGCCGCAGATCTTCACGGTCGTCACCAGCATCGGCATCGTCATGATCTACCTCGCCTATCTGGGCGTCACCGTGCCGATGCTGGTGGCGCGGCTGCGCGGCCGGTGGCAGCCGGCGGACGGCGGCAGGTTCTCGCTGGGCCGCTGGGGGCTGCTGGTCAACGTCGTCGCGGTGGTCTGGGGCGCGGCCATGACGGTCAATCTGATCTGGCCGCGCGCCGCGGTCTACAACGCGAGCGCGCCGTACCACTGGTATCTGCGCTGGGGCGCGGTGCTGTTCGTCGCGATCATCGCGGGCGGCGGCTTCGCCTACTACTGGTTCGTCCAGCGTCACCGCACCGGCGTCCTCGCCGAACACCGTCTGGAGGCCTCCCCCGCCCCGACCGCTCCGCTCGCCGCGCCGACGTCCGACTGAGCCCTGCTCCAAGGAGGCAACTGCTCATGAGCATCGATGAGTTCGACTACGTCGTGGTCGGCGGCGGCACCGCGGGCAACGTGGTGGCGGCCCGGCTCTCCGAGGATCCTTCCGTCACGGTGTGCGTGCTGGAGGCGGGGCCGAGCGACGTCGGCGACGACGACGTCCTCCGGCTGGAGCGCTGGATGGGCCTGCTGGAGTCCGGCTACGACTGGGACTATCCGGTCGAGCCGCAGGCCACCGGCAACAGCTTCATGCGGCACGCGCGCGCGAAGGTGCTGGGCGGCTGTTCGTCGCACAACTCCGCCATCGCCTTCTGGGCTCCGGCGGAGGACCTGGACGACTGGGCGGCCGGGGGCTGCACGGGCTGGAGCCCGGCCGATCTGTTCCCGCTGTACCGACGGCTGGAGAGCAACGACGCCCCCGGCGACCACCACGGCCGCACCGGCCCGGTGAAGCTGCGCACGCTGAAGGGTGCCGACCCGTGCGGCACGGCGCTGCTGCAGGCGTGTGCGCAGGCCGGTATCCCCACCGTCCCGTTCAACACCGGGACGACGGTGGTGCGCGGGGCCAACTGGTTCCAGATCAACTCCGACGAGAACAATCTCCGTCAGTCCTCGTCGGTCGCCTATCTGCACCCCGTGATGGGCAGACGTCCCAATCTGGACGTCCGGACGGGAGTACGCGCGAAACGGCTGGTGCTCCAGGGCCGCCGGTGTGTGGGCGCCGAGTATCTGGACCCCGGTCTGGTACACACCCGCACCGTACGGGCCCGGCGTGAGGTGGTCGTCTCGTGCGGCTCGATCGACTCCCCGAAGCTGCTGATGCTGTCCGGTATCGGCCCGGCCGCGCAGCTGCGTGAGGTCGGCGTGGACGTCGTCGTCGACTCCCCCGGCGTCGGCGAGAACCTCCAGGACCACCCCGAGGGCGTGATCATGTGGGAGGCGAAGCAGCCCATGCCCACCACGTCGAGCCAGTGGTGGGAGGCGGGCGTCTTCTACGACACCGAGCCCGGCCTGGACCGGCCCGACCTGATGTTCCACTACGGGTCGGTGCCGTTCGACATGAACACCGCCCGCTGGGGCTACCCCACCTCGGAGAACGCCTTCTGTCTGACGCCCAATGTGACGAAGGCGAGGTCACGCGGCACGGTACGGCTGCGGACCCGCGACTTCCGGGACAAACCGAAGGTGGATCCGCGGTACTTCACGCATGAGCATGATGTGCGGGTGATGACGTACGGGCTGAGGCTGGCCCGCCGTATCGCCGCACAGCCCGCGTTGAGCGGCTGGACGGGCGCCGAGCTGGCGCCGGGGCCGGACGTCCGGACGGACGACGAGCTGCTGGACTACATCCGCAAGACGCACAACACCGTCTACCACCCGTCCTGCACGGTGAAGATGGGTGCCGACGACGACCGCTCGGCCCCGCTCGACGCGCGGCTGCGGGTCAAGGGGGTCGAGGGGCTGCGGGTGGCCGACGGGTCGGTGATGCCCGACCTGATCGCCGTCAATCCGTGCATCACGACGATGATGATCGGCGAGAAGTGCGCCGACCTCTTGAAGGAGGACGTCTGACGGCTAGGCCGGCTTCTTGAACATCCGCGTCGCCGTGATCTCGCTGTGCACCGCCTCTCCGGCCCGGGGCTGCTGCGGCAGTCCGGGCCGAAGATGCTCCTCCACGCTGATGTACTTCAGGCCCGCCCTGAGGTCGGCGTCGTTGCGCAGCCGGATGACCAGCGGGAACTCGGCGAGCGCGGTCGTGTCGAACAGGCCGGTGGTGTACAGCAGCTGGACGCCGAGCGCGTCCGAGACGGCCCGTTGCAGCTCCAGCAGATACGTGGCGTTGGCGCGGCCGATCGGGTTGTCCAGGAACAGCGTGCCGGCGTGCCGGTGCTTGTCCCGCCCCCGGTCGTTCGAACGCAGCGCGGCCATCGTGCAGTAGAGCGCGATGGCGGCAGTGAGCAGCTGGCCGCCGGAGAACACGTCGCCCATCTGGCCGACCGGGACGCGCTCCGCGCGCAGTACGGCGTCCGGCTTGAGGATCTCGACCGCGACACCCTTCGGCTGAAGGGCGGCCGCGACACCCCTCAGCAGCAGGGACATGCCGTCGCGGCGCAGGTCGGAGTTCTTCTTCACGGCCGCGCGGGTGGCCTCGTCGATGACCTCGCCGAGCCGCTCGGTGAGGGTGGCCTGGTCGGGCTCCTCGAAGCGGATACGCAGGAACTCCTGCCCCGACCACTCGCCGAGACCTTCGGGGAGCCGGGACAGGCGCTGGGCGGAGCGCAGGGTGGCGAGCGCGGACTCGACCAGGCCGCGCAGCCGGTCCACGATCGAGTCGCGGTTGCGCTCCAGCTGCGCCAACTCGTCGGTCAGGACGCGCAGTCGGGGCGCGAAGGCGTCGGCCCACTTCTGCGCGTGCTCCGGCAGCGCGGAGGCGGGCAGTTCGCGGATCTGCTGCCGGGCGGGGGTGCGGACCTGCTCGTAGCGCGTGGAGTTGGCGTGCCGGACGAGTACGTCACTCGCCTCGCGCACAGTCGCCTCGGCGGCGGACAGGTCGGCGGCGCAGCCGCGCAGCGAGCGGCGGGCCTCGGCCGCGGAGTGCCGGGCCTCCTCCAGGCCGCCGGGGTAGGGCTCCGGCTCCTCCGGCTCCTCCTCGGGGGCGTGTTCGCGCAGCAGGTCGCGGAGCATCGCGGCGATCTCATCGAAGCCGCCGGCCGCGTCCTCGGCGGCCCGGTGGGCCTCCAGCAGCTCGGCGTGTGCCGCGCGGGCCTCGGCCAGCGTCTCGGTGCGGGCGGCGAGTTCACCGGTCGCGGTGCGCAGCAGCGCCTGGGCGTGCTCGGCGTCGCGCGGGAGGAGTTCCTCGGGCAGCTCGGTGTGCGCCCCGCCGTCCTCGGGGGCGTGCCGCTCGGCCTCGCCGCGCAGCCGGCCGAGCTGCTCGCTCGCGCTGGACATGCGGGTCTCCAGGAGCTGCACCAACTCCTCCGCGCGGGCGGCGGCGGCCTGCCGGGAGGGGCCGTCGGAGCCGTCGGGCGACTGCAGCAGCTGCTCGGCGCGGGTGCGGACCTTGTTGCTGAGCCGGTCCAGCTCGGCGTGGGCGGCGCTCTCGTCGCTCTCCGCGCGGGCCTGCTCGGCGCGCAGGTCGGCGCCGACGCCGACCTTCTCGTACACCTGGGAGGCGGCCCGGTAGGCCTCGCGGAGGGCGGGCAGGGACGCCTTGGGGGTGTCCGTGTCCTCGACCGGTACGTCGTCCGGGGCGCCGGCGATCTCCGAGCGCTCGGCGCGCAGGGCGCGCGCGGTGCGGCGGGCGTCGTCGGCGGCGCGCTGGGCGGCGCGGCGGTCCTCGTCGGCGGCGCGGGCGCGCTCCAGGCACGTCTGCGCGCGGGCCTCGGACTCCGCGCCCTCGTCGGCGAGTTCGCGCAGCCGGGCCTGCCAGCCGGCGCGCTCGCGGAGCCGGTGGGCGAGTCCGGCGAGGGCGTCGGCGGCGCGGCGGGCCTTCTGCGCGGCCTCCTGTCGCTCGTCGCGGATCTGTACGGCCTCGGCGGCGGCCTCCTCCGCCTCCGCGCGCACGGTGCGGGCCTCGGCCAGCTCGGCCTCGGCCTCCTCGGTGAACGCCCGCGCCTCCTCGGCGGCCTGGGCCAGCTCGGTGAGGCGGCCGGCGGGGCAGCCGGAGCGCCAGGAGGCGAGCCGGGCGGCCAGTTCGCGGTCCTTGCCGAGCCGGGCGGCGAGCGTGCGGATCTCCTCGTCGCGCTCGGTGGCCCGCGCGCGCAGCGCCTGCCGCTCCTCGTCGGCGGCGTGCTCGTCGTGCATGGCCGGGTTCGGCGGCACGAGGAAGACGGCACCGGGTGCGGCGCCGGCGGCGGGCGGCGGGGCGAGCAGGGCGGCGGCCGTGCCGACGGCGACGGCGGAGCGGGGCAGCAGGGCGGCGTCGCCGAGCACCTCGCGGGCCCGCGCGTGCGTGTCGGGGTCGGTGATGATCACACCGTCGACCAGCTCGGGGCGGGCGGCGAGCACGCGCGCGTGGTCCGCGGGGTCGACGGCCTGGGCGAGATAGCGCCAGCCGGGCAGCGCCGGGATGCCGTGCTCGCCGAGGAACTCCACCGTGGCCAGCACGTCAGGACCGGGCGGCAGCAGTCCGCCGTCACCGAGCGCGCCGAGGATCCGGGAGTCGTCGGCGGCGGCGGTCCGCAGGTCGAACAGATGCCGTTCGGCACTCGACACGGCGTCGTCCAGCAGCTCGCGCAACTCGTCCGCGAAGCGGTCGAGTTCCTCGGAGGTGAGCGGGCCCTCGACGGGGATGGCGGAGTCCGTCGCGGATCCCGCGCGCGGGTCGTCGTCCATGTCCGCCCTCGGGGCGGGCACCCGCGCCCGGCCCGGCGCACCCGGCAGGCTGAGGAGTTCGGCGAGCCGCTCCTCGGCGGCGAGGGATTCGGCGAGGCGCCGTTCGGCGTCGTGGGCCCGCTCGGCCGCCGTCGCGGCGTCCGCGGCGCGGGCCGCGGTCAGTTCCGCCCGGGACTCGGCCGAGGCCGCCTCGCGTGCGTGCTCGGTGACCTTGCGGGCTGCCTCGCGGGCCGCGTCCCAGGCGGCGACGGCGCCCTTCTCGGCGTCGCTGGCGGCGAGCGCGGCGCGCGCCGGGTCGGCGTCCGGGGCGCTGTCGTCGAGCCAGCCCGCGCGGACCGCCTCGGCGGTCTCCTGCTCGACCTCGCCGAGGCGCTGGCGCAGATGGCCGGCCTCACTGCGGGCGCGCTGTGCCTCGGTCGCGGCCGTGGTGGAGTCACGGTAGGCGCCGTCGCCGGCCTCCTGCAGGGCGGCGGAACGCTCCTCCCCCTCGTTGGCGAGCGCCTCGGCGCTCTCGGCGGCCGCGTGCAGGGCCCGTACGAGATCCACGGCGGCCTTGGCGCGCGCGGCGAGCGCGGGGGCGGCGTCCCGCTCGGCCTCCTGGATGGCGGCGGACACGCGCGCGACGCGGTCGGCGGCGGCGCGGTGCCGCAGCACGGCCTCGGCGGCCTGCCAGGCGGAGTGCAGGGTGCGCGCGTCGGCCAGCTCGCGCTTCTGCGCGGCGGCGGACTTCTCGGCGGCGGCGAGCGCCAACGAGGCATGCCGGTAGGCGAGTTCGGCGGCGATCAGGGCGCTGCGCTCCCGGGCGCCCTCGGAGTGGGTGACCGCGTAGGCGGCGGCCGTGACCCGCTGGGCGAGGTCCGCGGCCCGCACCCGCTCCCGCACCGCCCGCTCGGAGAGCCTCCGGGCGAGCGTGCGGGTACGGCGCTCGGCGCCGGCGTGGACGTCACGCGCGCGTGACCGAGCGTCGGCGGCCTCGACGATCCGCCCGAGCAGATCGGCCGAGCCGGCGGTGAAGTCGCGTTCGGCGATCAGTTCGGCGCGCCGGCCGAGCTTGTTACCGAAGCCGCTGACGAGGTCGGCGAGACCGTCGGTGTCCCGGGTGTCGGTGACGGCGCGCAGCAGCAGGTCGGTGAAGTCGGAGTCCTTCTTCACCGCGAAGAGACCGGCCGCCTCGCCCTCGTCGGCGTTCATCTCCCGCTGGTAGCGGAAGAGTTCGGGGTCCAGGCCCAGGTCGCCGAGGTGCTCGATCCAGCGGTCGTGGATCTCCTCCCAGTGCACCTCCAGGTGCGGGTAGGCCTTGCCGGCCTCCATGAGGGCGTCGCGGAAGCCCTTCATGGTGCGGCGCCGGCCCTGGGCGCCCGAGGTGCCCTCGACGGGCGGCCGTACAGCCGTGGACTCGGCGACCGGCAGGTTGTCCAGGCTCAGGCCGGGGCCGGGCCGGAACGAGTACCAGGCCTCGGCGAACTTCCGGGGGTCGTTGGAGACCTGCCGTCCGCGCCACTCGCTCGCCTTGCCGACGACGACGCACTCGCCGGTCAGCACATGCTGCCATTCCAGCGCGACATGTCCGCAGTCGTCGGCCAGCAGGAACTTGCGCAGCACACCGGAGCTGGCGCCGCCGAGGGTGTTGCGGTGGCCCGGCAGCATCACCGAGAAGATCAGCTTGAGCAGGACGGACTTGCCGCCGCCGTTCTCCAGGAAGAGCACGCCCGCGGGCGCGGGCCGGCGCGGCGGGCCGGACGGCTCCTCCTCGAAGAACTCCGCCTGCGTGGGCGCCGGGTCGGGCACGGGCTCGCCGACACCCCGCAGGTCAAGCACGGTGTCGGCATAGCGCGCACCGGCGGGACCGATGGAGTAGAGGCGGACCCGGGACAGCTCGTACATGGCGGACTCTCGTAAGTCTGGTGAAAAGTGCGTGGTTCGGTTCTTCGGGAGCCGGTCGGCCCTCAGGAGTGGAACGGCAGGCCGGCTTCGGCCACCAGCTCCAGGTCCTCGGTGTCGTCGGCGGGCAGCAGGCCGGCCGTGCCGTCGGTCACCGGTACGACGCCCAGTTCGAGCAGTTCGGTCAGGGCGGCGGTGCCGGCCAGGTCACGGACCTGGAGCTGATAGCGGGCCGTGGTGCGGTAGGTGCCGCCGCTGTCGTCGCCGGTGCGCTGCAGGAAGCCCGAGTCGGTGAGGAAGGCCAGGGCCTTGGCCACGATGCCGGTGGTGGAGGCGGCCGGGCGGCGGGCGTCCTTGGTGGCGCCGGTGGCGCTGCGTCTGGCCCAGATCCGCCAGGCGGCCTCAAGGCCGGGCGCGTCGGTCGCCGGGTCGGTGTTCTCGCCCTGTTCCTCGGCCCGCTCCTCCAGGCGCCGGCAGGCCTGCCGTACGAACGCGTCGACGCCGTTGACCGTGACGCGGCCGATGTAGGTGTCGTCGGCCAGGTCCTCCGGGCGCGGGAACGCCAGGCCTGCGACGGCGAGATGGGCGAGGCCGTGCAGGAAGCGGTCGCCGGAGTCGGCGGCGGTGCGACGCGCGTAGTCCCCCATGCGGACGGCGAACACCGAGTCCTCGGCGGCCGTCACGGCCATCCCCGCGCGCGGGGACACCTCCAGCACCACGAGCCCCAGTCCGGTGGCTACGGCGTCGGCGAGCCGTGCGAACGCCGGGTCCTCCCGGTACCGGCGCAGCAGCTCGGTGTACTCCTGGTCCCGCGCGGGCTGCAGCTTGGGCTGCAGCCCGAAGGCCACGAGCCGCGCCGCGTCGGCGGCGTCGGCGGGCGTGACGGCGGAACCGGCCGGCGCGGCGGCGGGCTCGGGCTCACTCCGGTCGACGTGCTCGGTCACGGCTTCGGCTCCTTGTCGCGTTCTCGCTCGGTCATGCTGCTTCCGTCCGGTCCGCCGCCATTCCCGCGGCGTCCAGCAACGCGGTCCCGACGATCAGGTCGGCCCCGCCGAACTCGGGATCGTCCAGTTCTGTCCCGTCGTCGACGGCGAAGAGCAGCCTCTCCTCGCCCTGGCGGTAGGCCGTGCCGACGGCCGGGCTGGCCGCGTGCACCGCCAGCAGGGCGACCAGATAGGCCAGATCGGGGTCTCCGGTCCGCCGGGCCTCGGCCAGCAGGCCCGACAGCCTGCGCGGCGCGTCGGCCGGAAGGTCCAGCAACTGCGTCGCGGCGGCCAGTTGCTCCTCGCTGAACCGGCTGTCGTCCGGCGTGGCGATCAGATCCGGCTCCGGCATCTCCGCGCCCAGGTGCTCCCGCTCCACCGGCGGCGTCAGCAGTATCTCGACGAGGTCGCCGACCCGCACCGACACCGGCGTGCGCAGACCCGTGCCGTGCGCGAAGAAGGCGTCCGTGACCCGGATCGCCTGCTCCAGGGGCAACGGCAGGACGGGGGCGAGGAGATGGCCGTACAGGTCGGTCCCGGAGGTCGTCGCGGGTGTGGCGAAGGCCTGTCGGTCCTGTTCGGCGCGGAACAGCGGGCCCGCCTCCAGCAGCCGGGACTGGAGCTGGGTGTGGCGCCGGATGCAGTCCTTGACGATGTCGACCAGTTCGGCGGCGCGGCGCTTGTGCTCGGGCTCCTCGGTCTCGTCGCGGGCCTTGCGGATGTTGGTGAGGATCGCGTTCTCGTGGCGGTAGCGGTCGGCCACGTGGTCCAGGGCCTCGGCGATCATGTCGGGCACGGCGCTGAGCCAGTCGACCGCGCGGACGTTGCGCCGGGTGGCCTCCAGGGCGCGGCGCAGGGTCTCCGAGTACTGCACCGTGCGGTAGCGGGCCTGTTCGGCGGCGAGCTGGGCGTCGGCGAGCCGGCCGCGGCTGATCAGCACCTCCAGCTTGACCTCGGCGGCGATCTGGGCGCTGGTGACGTCGGTGTCCAGCGCGCCGACCAGGACGTTGACCGCCTCGTCCGTCGTGCGCAGATAGACCGTGCCGCCGGGGCCGGGGACCTCTTCGATCAGCTTGAAGTCGTAGTCACGGCGGACGTAGGTGCCGTCCGGGGCGAAGGTGCCGTAGACGGCGCGGAAGCCGCGGTCGACGCTGCCGACGTTGATCAGGTTCTCCAGGACCCAGCGGGCCACGCGCTCGTGCTCGGCGGCCGGGCGGCGCGGGGCCTGGGCGGCGATGCGCGGGACGAGCCGGGCCACGATCTGCTCGTGGTCGGCGCCCGTGTCGAAGTCCATGTTGAGTGTGACCAGGTCGATGGCGGCGAGGGCCACCTCGGCCATGCCGTACACCGAGTACTCGCCGGCCAGGTTGGCCTTGCGCGCGTCGAGGTCGTGCAGCGGCGCGGTGCAGGCGAGCGCGCGCAGCCGACGTGCCAGCCCCTCGTCGGCGGCCGGGCCCGGAGCCGGGCGCGGCCCCGCGCTGAGCTGGGGCGGAACGCTGTCCGTCGATGCAGGCGAAGTCACGGTGCACAGACTAGGTCCTATGTCTGACATCGACCCAAACGGCGAACGGCCGCGCCCGCTCCCTACGAGGCGCCCTGCTCGCCCACCCGCCGCCGGTACACCTCCACGACGCGCTCCAGCGAGTCGGTGAGATAGGTCTGCAGCAGCCGCTCGGCCGCCCGCTGGTCGCCGGTCTCGAGCGCCCGCAGGATCTCGCGGTTGCGGGCGAGATAGGGCTCGTGCAGCCGGCGTGGGTCGTCGACGACGTGGAAGGCGAGCCGCAGTTCGGCGAAGACGCTGCGCATCAGCTCGTCGGTGCGTTCGCTGCCCGCGAGGGCGACCAGTTCCCGGTGGAAGTGGATGTTGGCGGTGCCCAGCGCCTTCCAGTCGTTCCCGGCGGCCGCCGACTCTCCCTCGGCGACCGCTGCGGCCACCCCCTCCAGGCGGTGGGGCGGCTCGCCGAGCCCGCGGACGACGGCGCACTCGACCAGCGAGCGCGTGCGGTAGATGTCCTCGACGTCCTCGACGGTCAGGACCCGTACGAACACCCCGCGGTTGAGTTCGTGGACCAGCAGGCGTTCGTGGGTGAGCAGCCGGAACGCCTCGCGCAGGGTGTTGCGGGACACCCCGAGCGCCCCGCCGATGCCGTCCTCGGACAGCCGGGTGCCGGGCGGGAAGTACCCGTCGGCGATACGCGTCCGGAGGATGTCCGAAACCCGCTCCGCCGTGCTCGTGCGCCCCAGGAGCGCACGGTCGTCCGCCAGTGCCGTCAGCTGCTCTGCCATGCCCGGAATTCAATCGCACGCACCGGAACGAGACAACGTGGGTATCGAAGGATTGTTGAACGATTCACGCGGGACGGGTCACCGCGCGGTACGCCTACGGCACTCGCACGGCACGGCTGCGGCACGCGCACGGCACCGAGGGGCCCGCGCGGAGCGGGCCCCCGCCCTGGTGCACACCCGCCGTGCGCTACCCGGTGATCGCGGTGGTCCGCGCCCCCTGCGCCCCGACGGCCGGGCACGCCGTGTCCGGCACCGTGACCTCACGCACCACACCGGGGACCGTGACCTCGCGGGCCACACCCGGGACCGTGACCTCGCGCCCCGTGCCCGCCTGCGTGGCCGGGCCCGCCGTGCCCGGCAGCGCGGACGCGCGCGCGAGAGCGGGGATGACCGCCGGGTTCGTGCTCGTGTCGACGGGACGTCGCTGAGCCCCGGTGTCCTCGCGGGCGCCCTCCGTCAGGGCTGTCAGGGCCGCGGACGCCGCCGCCGAGGCGCTCAGGTCGAGGCGGGCACTGGTGCCCCGCGCCCGGTGGCGCAGTTCGTCGGCCGCCAGGCGGAGCAGTTGCGGCAGCAGGTCGTTGCAGCGCCGGATGACCCACCCGGTACCGGCCGTGGCCAGCCACAGCAGGCTCGCCGCCCGCGTCGGCGCGGGAAACTCCGGCTCGGACGACGGCGGCTGCCCCGTCGCGCGGCCCGCCTCGGTGAGCAGGGCGTGGAAGCGGACGGCGAGCTGCCGGTGCCCGCGCTCGCCCGGATGCAGCCGGTCCGCGCTCCACAGGGCCCGGTCGGTGATCCAGGTGCCGTCCGTGGCGTGCAGATGCACGGCTCCGTAGCGTTCGGACAGTGTGTGGACGACGGTGTTCACGGCCCGTTGCCGGCGGGCCAGCGGGCGGGCCAGGGCGCCCGGCAGGCCCAGCATCGCGCCGGGGTCGGGCAGGCAGGCGGTGAGCACGGTCGCGCCCGCGCGGGTGAAGGTGGCGTAGACCTCGTCGAGGTGGGCGGCCACCGCCCGTATGTCGAAGGTGCGGCGCAGGGTGTCGTTGACACCGATCACCACCGACACCACGTGGGGACGGAGTTCGAGCGCGGCCGGCGTCTGCCGCTCCGTGACGTCACGGGTCTGGGCCCCGCTGACGGCGAGGTTGGTGAACTGCACGTCGTCGGCGGTCTCGGCGAGGGAGGGCGCCAGCAGCGCGGCCCAGCCCCGCCAGGCGTCCCCGACGGGGTCGCCCACGCCCTGGGTCAGCGAGTCCCCGAGAGCGACGAAGCGGACGGATCTCATGCCACGCCCTCCGCCACGGTGCGACGGACGCCGGTGGGGCGGACGCCGGCGGGACTGAGCACCTCGGCGTCATGTGCCGCGAGGAACGCCTCCACTGCCGTTCCCCAGCCGAAGCACTCGGCACGCGCGCGTGCCGCCTCGCGCCGCTGGGGTTCGCCGCGGTCCAGGAGCAGTTCCACGGCGTCGGCGAACGCCTCGCCGCGATCGGCCGCGGTGGCCCCGGCGGAGCCGATGACCTCGGGCAGCGCGGACGACGCGCTCGCCACGACCGGCGTGCCGCACGCCATGGCCTCCAGGGCGGCGAGCCCGAAGGTCTCGGCGGGCCCGGGCGCGAGGGCGACGTCGGCGGTGGCCTGCAGGGCGCCGAGCGTGTCCCGGTCGGAGACATGTCCGAGGAATGTCACCGGGAGCCCCAGCTCCCGCGCGCGCTGCTCCAGCCGGGGCTTGAGCGGCCCGTCCCCGGCCACCACGAGCACGGCGCGCCGCCCGCGCCGCACCAGTGCGTCCAGGGCGTCCAGCGCCGTTCCGGGCCGCTTCTCCACGGAGAGCCGCGAGCACATGACGAGCAGTGCCTCCCCACCGCGCGCGTGCAGGGTGCGCAGCCCCGGGTCGCGCAGCGCCGGGTGGCGTTCCATCAGGTCGACACCGAGAGGGGCGCGTACGACATTGCGCGCGCCGATACGTACGAACTCGCGCTCGGCGAACTCGGTCGTGCACACCACCCGCGAGTACACGTGCGCGGTACGGGTGTTGAGGGCGTCGGCCGCCTTGCGGGAGAGGTTCTCGGACAGACCCCAGGTGCGCAGCACACCGTCGGCGGTCTCGTGGGAGACCATCACGGCGGGCACACGCGCGCGGCGGGCCCAGCGGCCGGTCCAGCGCAGCGTCGTACGGTCGGAGACCTCCAGGCGGTCCGGGGCCAGCTCCTCCAGGAGGCCGGCCACGCGCCGCTTGTCGGTGAGGACGCGGTAGCCGCCGGTGCCGGGCAGCAGCGGGCCGGGCAGGGTGATGACGCGGCCCTGCTCGGTGTCGCGGTCGGTGTGCCGCTCGCCGGGCACCACGAGCACCGCCTCGTGGCCCGCCGCCTGGAAGCCCTTGCCCAGCTCGCGCAGGGCGGTGCGCAGGCCGCCGGAGGACGGGGCGACGAAGTTGGCGAGGCGGACGATGCGCAGGGGCTTGCCGGTCATGCCGCCACCACCGTCTTCCGCGCCGCGAGGACGTCGCCGTAGTGGGCGATCAGCTGGTCGCCGACGGCGGCCCAGGTTCGGCCCTCGACCATGGTGCGCGCGGCGGTGCCGTAGGAGGACCGCAGGGCCGCGTCGGTGGCCAGCTTCCGTACGGCCTCCTCGACGGCCTCGGCGTCGCGCGGCGGCACGAGCAGTCCGGTGCGGCCGTGGGCGACCAGGTCGAGGGGGCCGCCGGCGGCGGGTGCGACGACCGGGACGCCGCTGGCCATGGCCTCCTGGACGGTCTGGCAGAACGTCTCGAAGGGGCCGGTGTGCGCGAACACGTCCAGCGAGGCGAAGATCCGGGCGAGGTCGCCGCCGGTGCGGCGGCCGAGGAAGACCGCTCCGGGCAGGGCCACGGTGAGGTGGGCGTGGCTGGGCCCGTCGCCGACGATCACGACCTTGACGCCCGGCAGGCCGCAGGCTCCGGCGAGGAGTTCGACATGCTTCTCGGGGGCGAGCCGGCCGACGTAGCCGACGATGACCTCGCCATTGGGGGCGAGCTCACGACGCAGGGCCTCATCACGGAGGTCTGGCCGGAAACGTACGGTGTCCACGCCTCGTGGCCACAGCCGGACCCGGGGCACACCGTGCGCCTCCAGGTCGCCGAGGGCGGAGCTGGAGGGGGCCAGGGTGCGGTCGGCGGCGGAGTGCACGGAGCGGATCCGGCGCCATGCCGCGGTTTCGCCGGCGCCCATGTAGGTGCGGGCGTAGCCGGCCAGGTCGGTCTGGTAGACGGCGACGGCGGGGATGCCGAGCTTGGCGGCGGCGGCCATGCCGCGGACGCCGAGGACGAAGGGGCTGGCGAGATGGACCACATCGGCGCGGTGCTCGATGAGCGCCGCGGCAAGGCGTCGGCTGGGGAGGGCGACGCGGACCTGGGGATAGCCGGGGAGCGGGAGGGACGGGATCCGGACGACCGGGCACGGGGCGTCCGTGTCCGGTCCGCTGCCCGTGGGGGCACCTCCCTGTTTGAGCGAAGCCGAGAACAAGGGGGAGGGGGCGGGGGCGACGACGAGCGGGTGGTGACCGCGATCTACGAGGTGCCGGGCGGTCTGGAGCGCGCAGTGGGCCACGCCGTTCACATCGGGGGGAAAGGATTCGGTCACGATGACGACACGCATACGGGTGTTGTCGCCGCGCAGGACGTGGCCGCGTCGACTTCGATCTTTCCGCCCGGGGAACGTCCCATGAGCGTTGGGCTGCACACCCGGGCAGGTCAGACGGCCGTCATGACCGCCTGACCTGCGGGACACCCGGTGTTCATACGGCGGGCGGTCGTCCGCCCGGGGCCGTCTGCGTGTGCGGGGTCAGCCGAGGGCCGCGTCGGGTCCGAAGCGGCTGCGGACCGCCGTCTGCACCTCCGCCTCCTCGGCCGGATCGGCGGCCAGGCGGCGCAGGCGTTCCACGACCCGGGTGTCGCCGGTCTCGGCGTGCCGGGCGGCGACTTCGCGGGTGGTCTCCTCGCAGTCCCACAGGCATTCGACGGCGAAGCCGGTGGCGAAGGAGGGATCGGTGGCGGCCAGCGCGCGGGCGGCGCGGCCGCGGAGATGGGAGGAAGCCGTCTCGCGGTAGACATGGCGCAGCACGGGGGCCGCGCAGGCGATGCCGAGCCGTCCGGTGCCGTCGACGAGGGTCCACAGCGTGGGCGCGTCGGGGCCCTCGCCGCGCACGGCCTCACGGAGGGCGCCGAGGACGAGTTCGCGGTCCTGGGCGCCGCCGCGGCAGGCGAGCACGCGGCCGGCGGCGGCGCCGAGCGCGTCGGGGCGCTGCGCCCAGCGGCGCGCGCGCTCGACGGCGGCGACGCTGCGCATCCGTTCGAAGGCGTCGACGGCGGCCTCCATGACGACGGCCGTGCCGTCGATGACGGCGGCCTCGATCAGGTCGAGCGCGTCGGGGTCATGGCTGTCGGCGAGGTAGCGCAGCGCGGTGCAGCGGGCCCCGTCGTCGCCGTTCCGGGCGGCCTGGACGATCTCCGGCCGGTCCTCGGGACCGGCCACGGCGACCAGGCAGCGGGCGGCCGGCACATGGAGGGCGGCGCCGCGCTCCATGCCCTGCTGGGCCCATTCGAAGACGGCGCGCACACTCCACCCGGGCCGTGGGCCGGTGGGCCGCAGCTGGCGCTGCCAGCGGTCGAAGCAGCCGGTCTCCTGGGCGGCACGCACGCGTGCGGCGATCGGTTCGCGCGGATCCTCGGCCCACAGGCGCCAGGGCCGTGGCTCGAAGGCGTCGCGCACGGCGGCGGCCAGCTCGGCCTCGCCCTCGGGGTCCCTGGGAAAGCGGGCCAGGACGGGCACGGCGAGGGCGCGCAGACCCGCGTCGTCGTCCCTGAGGGCCAGCTCGTCGAGGGCCCAGGCCCAGTTGGAGCCGTGGGCGGCGTACCTGCGCAGCAGGTCGAGCGCGTCCTGCCTGCCGTAGGAGGCGAGGTGCCCGAGCACGGCCAGGGCGAGGCCGGTGCGGGACTCGTCGGTGTCGAGGACGTCCTCGGTGTCGAAGAGGTGCGCCTCGATCGCGTCCAGCTCGCCGTGGAGGTCGAGGTAGAGCCGGGCGTAGTAGAGGGAGCGGTTCTCCACCTGCCAGTCGTGGCGGGGGTCGCGCAGCACACAGTGGTTCAGGGCCGCGAGCGCCTCGGCGCGCGGGGCGGTGAGCGCGTGCAGCGTGCCGTCGCCACGGCCTCGCTGGAGCAGGCCGAGCAACGTACCGCTGGGCGCTATGACCGGATCGAACATGGGAAACAGCCTCACATCAAGCGTCGACGCAACCGGGGAACACGCACTACCTGGCCGCGTGACACAACGTCGGAGCGCCCGCCGTCTCTTGCTTGCTGTAGACCATCTCTCTGCCTCTCGTCTGTGGCCCATGCGGACCGCATCACGGCCCGCGCGGTGCGGCAACACCTGCCCAGCCATCGCGTCCGTGAATCACGACGTCATGATGACCCGCGGTGTGTGCTGCCGCGACCGTATTTCCGGCGGCCCTGTACCGCCTCCCCCGTTTTCCGTGTAGTACCTGGTCAGGACATGCGCGTCAGTGCGCGGCGAACAGCTCCAGGAGTTCCGTCTTGCCGAACATCCGGGCAGTGTCGACGGCCGACGGCGTACCCGCCGCGGGGTCGGCCCCACCCTCCAGGAGCGCCTTGATCACTTCGGTCTCGCCCTTGAAGACCGCACCCGCGAGCGGGGTCTGGCCCCGGTCGTTGATCTGGTCCGCCGCGGCGCCCCGGGCGAGAAGGGCGCGCACCGCCTCGGCGTGGCCGTGGTAGGCGGCAAGCATCACCAGGGAGTCCCCGCGGTCGTTCGTGAGGTTGGCCGGAACGCCCGCGTCGACGTACGCCACGAGCGCCTCGGTCTGCCCCTGCCGGGCCAGATCGAAGATCTTGGTCGCCAGCTCCACGACCTCGGGGTCGGGGGCTTCACTCATCGGCGGACCGCCTCTCCTGCAACTTCGGGACTTCGGGGAGCGTACGGCACCGAGCGAAAGACAGCCGTACGAGTGAATCGTCAGGGTACTGGCTCGCGCGGCACATGACCGGTTGTGCCCGAGGTAAAGATCAGCATCAGCCGCCGCCGGAGGCAAGAGCCCCGCTCAGCCGGGCCGAAACCACTGCGCTGATTGAGCGGAATAGGCCGAATTTCACCCAGTTGCACCTTTAATCGTATGGATACATCCTGTGATCCTGGAAGAACTCATGGTGACTGTCCCCCACCTTCGACACCAGGAGGTCCGAAATGATCCTCTCCGTCTCAGGCGTCATGTTCCTCGGCGTCATCGTGTTCCTCTTCTTCCGCAAGGACGGCCTCAAGGGCTCGCACGCGTGCACGTCGGCCCTGTTCGGCTTCTACCTGGCCAGCACGGGTATCGCCCCGAGCATCAAGGCCGGCGGCGAGAGCCTCGCGAGCCTCCTCGGCGGTATCAAGTTCTGACCACGCCCGTCCCGGCACGCACCATCAGGAGACAGCAGTGGCCCGGCGCCCCCTCCCCCGCATTCTGAGCAAGGACAGCGCCCAGCTGGCCCGGACGCAGATCGCCCGGAGCCGGGAACTGGCCAGGACGGCGGCCGACAGCGCCACCGACGTCCTCCATCCGCTGATCACCGTCACGCGCGGGCTGCGGCTGCTGGCCTCGGCCGCGCTGCGCAGATGGACGGACACGCCCAAGGACCGGCGCGGGCCGCTGTTGTTCCTGGTGGCCTCCGTGATCCTCGCCGTGACACTGGTGCCGTACGGACCGATGCTCGCCGTCATCGCCCTGATGGCGGCGGCGGGCTGGCAGGGCCGTGACCGCACCCCACCGCCCCCCGAGGGGCCCGACGAGTCCCAGACCGACCGGCTCCAGTCCCTCTACGAAGCCCTGGTGCCGTACTTCTCCAGCCCCGAGGACCCCGCGCCGCTGTACGCGCACGGCGGGGAGTGGGAGAAGGCGTTCCCCGCCCATGAGTTCGACGACGCCGGGCGTGTCGGCCATCTCGTGATCCGCTACCCCGCCTACTTCCCGGACGGCGAGCACGAGGCCCGCGTACGGATCGAGCAGCTGCTCACCGCGAAATCGGGGCGGGGCCGCGAGTACCGCTTCGCGTGGGACGAGGAGGGCAACCAGCTCACCGTCACCGTCCTGCCCCCGCTGCCCGCCGACATCCCGGCCCAGCACTTCGTCACCGCGCCGGGCGAGACGGTGCTCGGCTTCACCGACCCGAGCGAGGTGCAGCGCACGCTCCCCCTCTCCTACGGCGAGGAACACATCGACGTACCGCCGGTCGTCTGGCGCACCGGCGTCCGCTCCACCGAGCCGCACCTGCTGGCCCTGGGCCACCCCGGCGCCGGCGTGTCGACCCTGCTGCGCTCCATCGCCCTGCAGGCCCTGCAGTACGGCGACGTCCTGGTCGTCGACGGCGGCGGCACCGGCGAGTACGCGTGTCTGACCGGCCGGGACGGGGTGCTGGCCGTGGAGTGCGCGCCGTCCGGGGCGCTGGCGAGCCTGGAGTGGGCCGCACAGGAGACCGAGCGGCGGCTCATCGCCATCAACCTGGCCCGGCAGGCGGGCGACCCGCCGCCGGCCGACGCCCGGCGCGCGCTGTGGATCCTGGTGGACCGCCCGTCCGTCTTCACCCACCTCGCCGAGGCCGGCGGCCGCCGGGACCCGCAGGATCTCCTCCAGGTGCCGCTGCGGCACGGCCGCGCCGCGAACGTGACGGTCGTGGTGGCCGAGCAGTCCGACGCCGCGGATGCGCTCGCCGACGCGGTACGGCAGCACACACGCGCGCGTGTCGTGCTCGGGGCCGTGACCTCCCGGCAGGTGGAGACGGCGCTGGGCGCCGCGCCGCACACCGTGCCGCTCGGGCATGTGCCGCCGGGCCGGGGGTACGCCCGGCTGGGGTCCGGTCCGGTCCACCGCCTCCAGGTGCCGCGGACACCGGATCCGTACGACGACGCGACCAGCGACGCCGACCGGCAGGCGGTGCTGGCCTTGCTGCCGCCCCGGACCACTGCCGTGGAGGCGGCGACACCGCAGCCGGCGAACCTGACCAAGTCACCGGTGCCCGCCAAGGCCGCGGTTGCGGAGAGTTCGTAGGCCGCCAGGTACGGCGGCCGGGCGAGGAACGGCGGCCGGGCGAGGAACGGACCGCACCGCGCCCCGGGCCGACAGGCGTCAGGTGGCAGGCGACAGGTGTCAGGCCACGAACGTGCGCGGCGCGTCCGCCGCGCCCGTGGCCCCCGCCTCCACCATGCGGGCCGCCGCGGCCAGCCGGACGGCCGCCTCCTCCGCCACCGTTCCCCCGACCGTGAACGGCAGCCGGACATAGCCTTCGAAGGCGCCGTCCACACCGAAGCGGGGCCCGGAAGGAACGCGGACGCCGGTCCGCTCGCCCGCTTCGGCGAGCCGGGAACCGGACAGGCCGCCGGCCCGGACCCACAGGGTCAGACCGCCCTGCGGCATATCGAACTCCCAGGCCGGCAGGGACCGCCGTAGCGCCGCCACCAGCGCGTCCCGGTTCTCCCGGGCCTGGGCCCGGCGCAACTGGACCGCCTGCTCCCAACCCCCCGTGCTGAACAGCCAGTTGACGGCGAGCTGCTCCAGCACCGGCGTACCGAGATCGGCGTACGCCCGCGCGGCGACCAGACTGCGGATGACGTCCGGAGCCGCCCGCACCCAGCCGATGCGCATCCCCGCCCAGAACGCCTTGCTGGCCGAGCCGACCGTGATGACGGTCGAGCCGGACGGGTCGAAGGCGCACACCCGGCGCGGCATGGCGCCGCCGCACTCCTCGTCCAGCCACAGTTCGGTCATCGTCTCGTCGGCGACGAGCACCGTGCCGGCCGAGCGCGCCGCGTCCACGAGCCGGCGCCGCTGGTCCTCGTCGGCGAGCGCGCCGGTGGGGTTGTGGAAGTCGGCGACCACATAGGCGAGCCGGGGCGCGGCCTCGCGCAGCACCTGACGCCAGCGGTCCATGTCCCAGCCGGACAGCCCCTCGGCCATCGCGACGGGGACCAGTCGGGCCCCCGCCTCGCGCATCAGCTGCAGGATGTTGGCGTAGGACGGGGACTCCACGGCGATCCGCTCGCCGCGGCCCGCGAAGAGATGGCAGATCGCGTCGATGGCGCCCATCGCTCCGGTCGTCACCATGATCTGCTCGGGCATGGTGGGGATCCCGCACGCGGTGTACCGCTCGGCGATCATCGCGCGCAGGGCGGGCAGGCCGGCCGGGTAGTCGCCGTGCGTGTGGGCGTACGGCGGCAGTTCCTCCAGGGCGCCCTGCACGGCGCGGGTGAGCCATGGCTCGGGGGCGGGCAGGGCCGCACAGCCCAGATCGATCATCGAGCCGAGCGCTTCGGGGGGCAGCGGCTCCAGGCCGCGCGCGGGCAGCGGGTTGCCCGCCGGGACGGCGGTCCAGCTGCCGGCTCCGCGCCGGGACTCCAGGAAGCCCTCGCCGCGCAGCGCCTCGTAGGCGGCGGCGACGGTGGTCCGGCTCACGGACAGGGAGAGGGCGAGTTCGCGTTCGGCGGGCAGCCGGGCGGCCACCGGGACGCGTCCTTCGAGCACCAGCAGCCGGATGCCGTCGGCGAGGGCGCGGTAGGCGGGCGGACGGCGGGTGCCGGCGCCGGCCGGCCGCTCCTGCTGGGAGTTGAGGAGCCGGGCGAGCTGCGCGGCCCCCATCGCAGAGGTCCACTGCGCCATAAAGATCAGTCCACCTTCCTCGAATTGGCCATGGATGGCGTTTCATCCCAAGCCACAGAGTGACATGCATCAGGCCACTGCCACCACCCAGGGGGTATCTCGTGTTCACTCCGGACCGTCTCGGACGACGGTTGTTCCAGCTGTACGCAGGACTCGCGCTCTACGGCGCGAGTTCCGCGCTGCTCGTGCGGGCGGGTCTCGGTCTGGAGCCCTGGAACGTGCTGCACCAGGGGCTCGCGGAGCTGACCGGACTGAGCATCGGAGTGGTGCTGACCATCGTGGGGGCCGCGGTGCTGCTGCTGTGGATCCCGCTGCGCCAGCGCCCGGGGCTCGGCACGATCTCCAACGTGCTCGTCATCGGCTTCGCCATGGACGCCACGCTCGGGCTGATCCCGGACGCACACGCCCTGTCCGTACGCGTGCCGATGCTGCTCGGCGGGATCGTGCTGAACGGCGCGGCCACCGGCCTGTACATCGCCGCGCGCTTCGGTCCCGGCCCCCGCGACGGGCTCATGACCGGACTGCACCGGCGCACCGGCCGCTCGATCCGGCTGATCCGTACGACCATCGAGGTGGCGGTGGTCGCCACGGGCTTCGCCCTCGGCGGCACCGTCGGCGTGGGCACGGTGCTGTACGCGGTGTCCATCGGCCCGCTGGCCCAGCTCTTCCTGCGGGCGTTCGCCGTCCCGGCGGCATCGACCCGAAGCACGGTCGTTGCCGAAGCGACACCGGCGCGGGCGATACTGCGTCCGTGACCCTCACGACACCGCCCAAGCGCCACCCCTACCTCGACCATCCGGGACCGATAGCGTTCGCCCACCGGGGCGGGGCCGCCGACGGCATCGAGAACACCGTGGCGCAGTTCCGGCGCGCCGTCGAGATGGGCTACCGCTACATCGAGACCGATGTGCACGCCACGGCCGACGGCCGGCTCGTCGCCTTCCACGACTCGACGCTGGACCGGGTCACCGACGGGGCGGGCCGGATCGCGGACCTGCCGTGGGAGGACGTACGGCACGCGCGCGTGGGCGGCCGTGAACCGGTGCCGCTGTTCGAGGAGTTGCTGGAGACCTTCCCCGAGGTCCGCTGGAACGTCGACATCAAGACGGAACCCGCCCTGCGCCCGCTGCTGGAGCTGATCGAGCGCACCGACGCCTGGGACCGGGTCTGCGCGGGCTCCTTCTCCGAGGCCCGGGTGCTGCGCGCCCAGCGGCTGGCCGGGCCGCGGCTGGCCACCTCGTTCGGCACGCGCGGGGTGCTGAGTCTGCGTCTTCGCTCCTGGGGACTGCCGGCCGCCGTGCGCCGGTCCGCGGTCGCCGCCCAGGTGCCCGAGGCCCAGTCGGGCGTCCCGGTGGTCGACCAGCGCTTCGTCCGCGCCGCCCACGCGCTCGGGCTCCAGGTGCATGTGTGGACGATCAACGAACCGGAGCGCATGCACCGGCTCCTGGACCTGGGAGTCGATGGCATCATGACCGATCACATCGACACGTTGCGCAAGGTCATGCAGGACCGGGGCGCCTGGGTCTGACCCCAGCCGCCGAGGACCGAGCCTTCGCAGTTCAGCGGGGAAGCGAGGGCACGGGTGAGAACCGACACCGTGCGGGCGGGGACGGCGGACGAGGCCGCCGGCCTGCGGCGCGAGCAGCATGGCTGGTACTTCTACGACTGGGCCTGCTCGGTCTATTCGACGAGCGTGGTGACGGTCTTCCTCGGGCCCTACCTCACCGCCGTCGCGAAGCGGGCCGCGGACGCCGACGGCTATGTGCATCCGCTGGGCATCCCGGTCCGGGCGGGCTCCTTCTTCGCCTACTCGGTGTCCCTGTCGGTGATCGTGGCGGTCGTGGTGATGCCGCTGGTGGGCAGCGCAGCCGACCGTTCGGGCCGTAAGAAGCCGCTCCTCGCGGCGGCGGCGTACACCGGGGCCGCGGCGACCACGGGCATGTTCTTCCTGGACGGCGACCGGTATCTGCTCGGCGGGCTGCTGCTGGTGGTGGCCAACGCCGCGCAGGCCGTCGGGATGATGCTCTACAACTCCTATCTGCCGCAGATCGCGCCGCCCGAGGAGCGCGACGCGGTCTCCTCCCGGGGCTGGGCCTTCGGCTACGGGGCGGGCTCCACCGTCCTCGTCGCCAACCTGGTCCTGTACTCGGCGCACGACTCCTTCGGACTCACCGAGACGGCCGCGGTCCGTATCTGCCTGGCCTCGGCGGGCCTGTGGTGGGGTGCCTTCACGCTGATACCGCTGCGCAGGCTGCGCGACCGGCACGTGCGCGTGGAGCGCGCCGCCGCACCCGGGTTCGGACAGCTCGCGGCGACGGTCCGGGACATGCGCCGGCATCCGCTGACGCTCGGCTTCCTGCTGGCGTACCTCATCTACAACGACGGCATCCAGACGGTGATCACCCAGGCCTCCGTCTATGGCTCGCAGGAACTGGGCCTCGGCCAGTCGACACTCATCGTGGCCGTGCTGCTGGTGCAGGTGCTGGCCGTGGCGGGCGCGCTGGCGATGGGCCGGCTGGCCCGGACGTACGGCGCCCAACGCACGATCCTGGGCTCGCTGGTGGCCTGGACGGTCACCCTGGCGGCAGGCTACTTCCTGCCCGCGAAGGCCCCGGTCTTCTTCTTCGTGCTGGCCGGCGGGATCGGCCTGGTCCTCGGCGGCAGCCAGGCGCTGTCCCGCTCGCTGTTCTCCCATCTCGTGCCGCCCGGCAAGGAGGCCGAATACTTCTCCGCCTACGAGATGAGCGACCGCGGGATGAGCTGGCTCGGGCCGCTGCTGTTCGGCGTGACCTACCAGATGACCGGAAGCTATCGGTCCGCGATCATCTCTCTGGTGGCCTTCTTCATCATCGGATTCGCCCTGCTCGCACGGGTTCCGGTACGGCGGGCGATCAGCGAGGCGGGCAATCCGGTTCCGCAGAAGATTTAGCACCGATTTAGCGCTCAACCCGAAAGGGCGGTAGTGTACGCCTTTGGCCTGCCAGGCGTACCGTTACTGCGCGTCAAAGATGCCGAAACGCTGGGTGACATCTGCTATTAGATGTGACAAACCGGGCGCCGGTGGGTACGACATTGGTCAGCAAGGCTGCGGCTACGACGGCGACGCATGACCCGGAACGGGACACGGGACGGGAATCTTTACCGCCGACCGGACGTTGACCGGATGACGACGACAGCGACACCTGTCCTGTGGGCGACAAGCCCGGGAGGCACGATTCATGAGTGAGCGAGCTCTTCGCGGTACGCGCCTCGTGGTGACCAGCTACGAGACGGACCGCGGTATCGACCTGGCCCCGCGCCAGGCCGTGGAGTACGCATGTGAGAAGGGGCACCGTTTCGAGATGCCCTTCTCGGTCGAGGCGGAGATTCCGCCGGAGTGGG
The DNA here is from genome assembly GCF_014650595.1 of Streptomyces alanosinicus. GTDB lineage: Bacteria > Actinomycetota > Actinomycetes > Streptomycetales > Streptomycetaceae > Streptomyces > Streptomyces alanosinicus. Next base: position 436,949 of record NZ_BMVG01000004.1, on the reverse strand, counting down.
AGTGCAAGGTCTGCGGGGCCCAGGCACTCCTCGTCGACGGCGACGGCCCTGAGGAGAAGAAGGCCAAGCCTGCGCGTACCCACTGGGACATGCTGATGGAGCGGCGCACCCGTGAGGAACTCGAAGAGGTCCTTGAGGAGCGCCTGGCGGTTCTGCGCTCGGGGGCGATGAACATCGCGGTTCATCCCCGGGACAGCCGCAAGTCGGCCTAGTCCCTGCGCGGGCTGGGCACTGACACAGCGCACATCACACAACCGCGGGCGCCGTACGTGAAGCTCACGTACGGCGCCCGCGGTTGTGCATGTCCTTCGGCGCGCTCAGCGCGTCAGCGGCGGGTACTGCTCCCCCGGCTCGCCCGTCCCCGGCCGGTCCTCCCGGATGACCTCGCCCTGCACCACCTTGCCGTCGGGCCGATGGATCCGGACCTGCTGGAAGGCGTCGCCGATGCTGCCCGGGGCCGCCGCGCGCAGCCTCTTCTCCAGAGCGTTCTCGGCGTAGCGGCTCACGGCCTTCTGGACCGGCGGAAGCAGCAGGAGCAGGCCGGCCGCGTCGGAGATCAGGCCGGGGATCATCAGCAGCAGGCCGGCGAGCATCATCAGGCCGTTGCCACCGCCGCGCTCCGGCGAACCGCCCCGCTGCAGCGCCTCGTTCAGGCTGCGGAAGGCGCGGCGGCCGGCCCGCTTGATGACCACGGAGCCGGCCACGAAGCCCGCGACGAGCAGCAGGAAGACCGTGAATCCCCCGGCCGCGCCCGCGACCAGGGTCAGCAGCCAGATCTCCAGCACCAGCCAGGCGGCGACACCCAGTGGCAGATACCTGCGCCACCGGGAGCGCCGGGGCCGGGTGGTGGTGCTGTACGGAGAGGTCGGAGCGCCAGTCGTCATATCCCCAGTGTGCCTGGCAGCGGCTCAGTGCGGGATAAGGGGACGATCGGCCGGATCCGCGCGGCGCCCGCCCGGCTCAGGCCTGCTTGGCGGCCCTGCCGCCGGCCGCGCCCTTGAGCTTGGCGATCCGGTCGCTCGCGCCCCAGGCGGTGACCCTCCACAGCGCCTCGACGAGGATGTTCTTGCTCATCTTGGAGTCGCCGAGTTCACGCTCGACGAACGTGATCGGGACCTCGACCACGTGGTAGCCGGACCGCACCGCGCGGCGGGCGAGGTCGACCTGGAAGCAGTAGCCCTGCGAGGCGACCTCGTCCAGGCCCAGGCCCTGAAGGGTCTCGCGGCGGAACGCGCGGTAGCCGCCGGTGATGTCGCGCAGCGGCAGGTCGAGGGCGAGCCGGGAGTAGAGGCTGCCGCCGCGGGAGATGAACTCGCGGGACTTGGGCCAGTTCACCACGCGGCCGCCGGGCACCCAGCGGGAGCCGAGCACGAGGTCGGCGCCCTTGAGGGCGGTGAGCAGCCGGGGCAGTTCCTCGGGCTGGTGGGAGCCGTCGGCGTCCATCTCGACCAGCACGCCGTAGTCGCGCTCCAGGCCCCAGCGGAAGCCCGCGAGGTAGGCGGCGCCGAGGCCTTCCTTGCCCTTGCGGTGCATCACCTGGACGTTGCCGTCCTCGGCGGCCAGTTCATCGGCGAGCTTGCCCGTGCCGTCGGGACTGTTGTCGTCCGCGATGAGCACATGCGCCTCGGGGACGGCCTTGCGTACCCGGCCGACGATGGTCTTGATGTTCTCCGCCTCGTTGTAGGTCGGGATGATCACCAAGGCCGTGCCGAGCGGACCCATCTGCCCCCCCTGGGCCTTGGCCGAGAGGGTCCCGTCGCCGTCGTTCACTGCTGCCCCTTCTGGTTGTACGCAGGGGTCCACCATAGTGGCCAGGATCTGGGATGACGCGCCCGACTCGTTCGAATCGCGGTGTCGATTCCACAAGAGCGGGGTAAGAATGTGTTTTTCGGCACCTTCAGGGCGTGGCCCGGGGGTCTGCCCGGCACGGCGGATGGGGGCCCGGCGCCCTTCGGGCCGACCTGGGACCCGCTGGCTGCGGATCGACCGAAAGCCGTTGTCTACTGAGCGCACGGGCCCCACCCGGGTCACACCTTGCCGGGCCGGAACGTTCCCTCGGCGGCGCGGGCGCTGAGCCTGGCTCCCAGCGACGGTGCCCCGGTGCGGCACACCGTCCCTGACCCAGCGGCGCTGCGACGAGTTGCGCGAACGTTCCCCGGTCGGGCGTCCGGTGGTGGACTCGGCCGAACCTACCGGCCCCCGGCCGTCGACTGTCAACAGCCCTCTGACCTGCTACGACGACCCAGACACCGTGATCAGAGGCGAGGATGCGCAGGTCGGGCGGCGGGGCGGCGGGGCGCGACGGCGGCCGCGCCCCGCCAGTAGATCACTCGCCCGGCCGTACGAACACCGTTCGTCCGCCCACCACCGTGCGCAGGCACGCCGGCAGGTCGCGGCCCGGGGTGAGGTCGGGCAGTCCGGGCGTGCCGGAGCGCGGGTCGGTCGACCAGCGGGCCACCCGGTCGTCGGGGGCCTGCACGACCAGTTCGCCGGTGTGCCAGACGGCGTAGTCGGCGGGCGCGCCCGGCACCAGGACGCCCGCGTCGTCCCGCCCCATGGCCCGCCAGCCGCCGCGTGTGTGCGCGGTGAAGGCGGCCCGGACGGAGACCCGGTGCTCGGGCGTGTGATGGAACGCGGCGGCGCGGACGGTGCCCCAGGGGTCGAGCGGGGTGACCGGGCTGTCGGAGCCGAGGGCGAGCGGTACACCCGCGCGCAGCAGGGCCGCGAAGGGGTTGAGGGTGCGGGCTCGCCCAGCGCCCAGCCGCCGGGCGTACATGCCGTCCTCGCCGCCCCACAGCGCGTCGAAGGCGGGCTGCACGGAGGCGGTCAGGCCCAGTTCGGCGAAGCCGGCGATGGTCTCGGGGGTGAGCATCTCGGCGTGCTCGACGCGATGGCGGGCGGCGCGGATCCGGGCGGGGCCGAGCTTGTCGGCGGCGGCGCGCACACCCTCCACCACGGCGCTCACGGCGGCGTCGCCGATGGCGTGGAAGCCGGCCTGAAGACCCGCCTCGGTGCAGGCCACGACATGGGCGGCGATGGCCTCGGCGTCCAGGTAGGCGGTGCCCGCGTGGTCGGCGTCGGCGTACGGCGCGTGCAGACAGGCGGTGTGCGAGCCGAGCGCGCCGTCGGCGAAGAGGTCGCCGGCCGCGCCTACGGCGCCCAGCTCCCGTGCCCTGTCGGCATTCTGCTCGGCCCAGTAGCCGACGACTCGGGGCCCCGGCGCCTCGGCGGCGAGCTTCAGCAGGCCGGTGAAGTCGTCCTCGGAGGAGATCTGCGGGCCGCCGCACTCGTGCACCGAGCCGATGCCCAGGGAGGCCGCGTGAGCGAGGGCGGTGCGCTGGGCCTCGGCGCGCTGGGTCGGGGTGATGGCGGCGAGCGCGGCCCGGCGGACGGCGTGGTGGTCGTCCTTGGTGAGCGGGGCGTCCGTGCGCGGGAGGTCGCCGGGTACGAGGTCCAGCAGGGCGGTGGTGACGACCGCCGAGTGCACGTCGATGCGGGAGAGGTACAGCGGGCGGCCGCCGGTGGCCGCGTCGAGTTCCGCGCGGGCCGGCGGGCGCCCGCCGGGCCAGCGGGCGGCGTCCCAGCCGTGGCCCAGCAGGACGCGGTCGTCCGGGCGGGCGGCGGCGAACTCGCGGACCAGGGCGAGCGCGGCATCGAGGGAGGCGGCGCCGGACAGGTCCAGGCCGGTCAGGGCGAGACCGGTGGCGGTGGTGTGCACATGGGCGTCGGTGAAGGCCGGGGTGACGAGGGCGCCGTCGAGGTCGATCACCTCGTCCACGCCGTCGGCGAAGGCATCGGCGGCGCCCTCGGAGCCGACCCAGGCGACGTGGCCGGCCTCCACGACCATCGCTGTCGCGAAGGGGTCGGCGGGGCTGTGCACCTCGCCGCGGCGCAGGAGGACGGTCTCGGGGGGCTCGGCGGTGCGCTCACTCATGGCGGACAGTTTCCCTCGCCGCGAGGAGCCGGCTGCACCTGGGGCAGGTCGACTAGTGCCCCGGCAGGCAACGTTTGCCCGTCAAGGAGCGGCGTCCGGTGCGTGCTCTGGGGGTCCCCCCGGCCGGAGGCTGGGGGAGTGCCGGCCGGAAGTCCTCGTACTGGGCGTACGTGGGCTTTCGGCCGGTGCGGCGAGAGGGCGTGCCGGACGCCGCGACGGGGCGAACGTTGCCTGTTGGGGCACTAGGCACCCGGGACCGCCCGGGGCGGTGGTCAGATCCTCGGCGGGCGGGCCTCGTACGGTGTCGACAGCGCGACCGTGGTCCGGGTCGAGACGCCCGCCAGGGATCGCAGCCGCGCCAGCAGTTCCTCCAGCTCGTGCGGGGTCGCCACACGCACCTTGAGGATGTAGTTCTCGTCGCCTGCGACGCTGTGGCAGGCCTCGATCTCGGGGACGCCGGCGAGGCGGTCCGCGATGTCGTCGGGGGCGCTGGGGTCGAACGGTTTCACCGAGATGAACGCGGTGAGCGGCAGCCCGACGGCCTCGGGGTCGACCACCGCGGCATAGCCGCGGATGACGCCACGCTGTTCCAGCCGGCGCACCCGCTGGTGCACGGCCGACGTGGACAGGCCCGTGGCCTTGCCCAGGTCTGTGTAGCTCATCCGCCCGTCCTTGACGAGCAGCTGCACGATCTGTCGGTCCAGCTCCTCCATGGCGCCAAAACCTACCGTGCGGGTGATCGTGTGGGATAGCCGAGAACGCAGGTCATAGCCGGTTCGATACAAAATGCACCGGACAGGGCCCGTATCGCGCACCTGCACGCGGCATGTGACGAACGACACACGACTCGAACGGGCTCCGTGATGTTCTCGTGATTACCCCCGAGGGCGGACGGGAAGTGCTTGCTGTGGTCGAGGCCGCAGCGCCTTCACGGCCCAGCCTTAGGGGGAGAAACCCATGCAGACTGTCCATCGCCCTGGTCGAACCGCGTCCAAGCGGCATCAGCCGGTCGTCGAGCCCGAGCCGGAGGGCGTCGAACCCGACGCCGTCGACGACGAACCGGACGCCTACGACACCTTCGAGGGGTACCGGGTGATCTGCCCGGACTGCGCCCAGCCGATCGCGCTGCTGGCGGACGAGCAGGTCCTGCCGGAGCACGCGCTGTGCGCCTCGCCGTGGAACCCGTTCGGGCTCACGGTCTGTGCGGGCACGGGCCGTTCGGCGACCGACGCCCGCCCCGCGGACGAGTCCGCCGAGCCGCAGGAGCAGGACACCGCCCTGCTGCTGACGCTCCCACAGGGACTGAACTGGCGGACGCAGCCCTTCTCGCACGTCGGCGGCCCGGGATCGCGCCCGATGCGCGCGGCGGCGCTGAGCCACCAGGCCGCCTGAGCCCCTTGGACGGGCCCTAGGGCGTGTTGCGAGAGTCCCAGTAGGCGCCCTGCACCATGGCACGCAGGCTGTCGTGGTGCAGGATCAGTGTGTCCGGGTCCGCCGGGACCGCGGCCTCCCCGAAGTACACCTGCCGGTAGGCGACGCGCAGCATGACGATCGCGTGCCGCAGGGCGGCGTAGAGAGTGTGGAAGTCCATGTCGCGCGGGGTGTGGCCGGTCAGGCGCGCATAGCGGGCCTCGACGCGGTCACGGCGCAGGAGGTCCGGCAGTCCGCGCTGTCCGGAGGCGACCGCGAGGTCGTGGAAGAAGCGGTGCAGATAGACGGTCCAGCCGAGGTCGACCTCGCGCGGGGCGAGTGCCGCCATCTCCCAGTCCAGGACGGCGACGGGGTCGAAGCCGTCGTAGACGATGTTGCCGATGCGCGCGTCGCCCCAGCTGAGCACGGGTTCGCCCACCTCGTGCGGCCACAGCTGCTCCAGCCGGTCGAAGGCGGCCTCGATGAGGGGTGAGCGGGGCAGCCCGTCGATCACCCAGGCGTAGTAGGCGCGTTGGGCCGTCACATGGCGGCGCAGGGTGTCGCCGGCGCCGGGCGGAGTGAGGAACCCGGCCTCGGCCGCCGGCACTTGGTCGTGCAGACGGGCCAGCAGGCCGATGGTCGCGGACCCCAGACGCTCGCGCTCGGCATCGCTCGCCGCGTACAGCCAACTGCCTTCGTAGGTGTACGGCATGACGTCCGGCGGCACGCGCCCGGCGGCACGCTCCATCACGAAGAACGGCGCCCCGAGCGGGCCCGGGTCCTCCTCCAGCCACAGCACGCGGGGCACGGGCACGTCCGTGTGCCCGGCGACCAGACGCAGGGTGCGGTACTGGCGGGCCATGTCGTACACCGGGAAGACGGTGTACGCCGCCGGGTCCGCCGCCAGCCGCAGCGCACAGGCGCGCACGGGCGCCCGGGGGTGCTCGATGTCGAACAGCAGGGTCTCGCTGGACATGCCGTTGGAGGCCGGGACGGTGATGCCGGTGGCCTCGGCGCCGGGCAGCCGGGTGCCGAGCCAGTCGGTGAGGCGCCGGGCCAGTTCCCCGGGGTCGCGGGTGGTGGTGCGAGGGCGTGGTGCCGTGGCCATTGCGGGCTCCTCCCTCAGGACGCGACCGAGTCGAAGCCGGTGAAGCCGCTCGGATCGTGCCGGCCGAACGAGCCGTGTTCGAAGATGCCGTGGCCGGTCTGCCCGTCGAGCCGGAAGCGGGCGGCGTGGTCGGTGACGCCGTAACCGGCCAGGGGATGAGGCTGGGTCATGTCGTAGGTGCGGCGGTCGGTCCAGCCCGGTCCCCGCCACATGCCGTGCTGCCAGTCGTCCGCCGGCGGATAGCCCGCGCCGAGCGCGAGCGGCGAGGAGGCCAGGATCTCGACGTCCAGCTTCTGCGCGTCCCGGGCGCCGCCCAGATGAATGACCACCCGTTCCGGGTGACGGGTGCCGGAGCGGTAGCCGATCTCGGCCCGGGGCCAGCCCAGTTGGCGGTCGCGCTCGCCGGGGCGGACCAGCGTGGCGTCGTTCAGGGAGCGGTAACCGTCGGCGTCCTCCTGGGTGATGACCATCAGGAAGCGGTCCTCGAAGCGGACCGGGCACCAGATCCAGTGGAAGCCCTCGGTGGGGTGGTCGGCGGCGAGCCGGCCGCCGTCCTCGCCCGCGACCGGGCGCACGCCCCAGCTGCGGTCCCGGGTGCCGGTCCAGTCGTCCGCGGTGACCCGGAACTCCGTTCCCGCGGCATGGATCACGCCCTCGGCGGTGCCGGCCTGGACGAAGCGGCGGCCCTCCAGGGTGAGCCGGTCGCCGCGGCGCTGGAGGTGATGCGGCTCCCAGAGTGCGGGGAAGGCGGCCGTCCAGGTCAGGTCGTACGACAGCCGCTCATCCTCGCAGATCAGGCGCAGTTCGTGCAGCGGCCGCGGGACCTCGATGCGCAGCGGGCCGACGGCGAGCCGCATGCGGTCCTCGCCCAGCGCGTCCGAGGCGCGGACGGCGTGCAAGGTGTCCCCGCTGCGCAGGGTGGCGTAGGCGTCGATCACCCCCAGGTTGGGGTAGACGCCGAGGCCGAGGATGAGCAGGGCGCGGCCGGTGTGGTCGAAGACATGGAAGATGCAGCGGTCGTAGGCGTTGCGGTCACCGGTCGCCACGTGCTTCATGGACAGCGGCACCTGGTGCACCGGGTACTCGTCGAGCGGTACGGGACGGTCGTCGGCCACGGGCACCCCCTGAGCGATGGTCGGCTGACGGTACGTCAGGTATCCCGAGGAGGCCAGAGCGCGGACGGGACGCAGCTGAACTGACGCCCGAATCCGGCGAGGGGTGACCCGTCCGGCCCGTTCCGCGTTGCCCAGGTATGACCCCCACGTACTGGGCCACCGGGCGTCAGAGCCGCGTCTTCGTCCCCCGCCCCGCAGAATCGCTTCCGCCGCCCGCGCCGCAGGACCCGCCGATCTACCTCGCGCTCATGCGGACCTGGGCCGACCGGGGCCGGACCCTGCCGGGCCGCCACGATCCGGAGTGGATCAGGCTGGCGGCCCCGACGGTCCGCACGGGGCAGTTCAGCGAGCTTCGGGTCCCGCCACGTGACGTGCGATGACCATCCGCTGGATCTGGTTGGTGCCCTCGACGATCTGCAGCACCTTGGCCTCGCGCATATAGCGCTCGGCCGGGAAGTCGGCGGTGTAGCCGTAGCCGCCGAGTATCTGCACGGCGTCCGTCGTGACCTTCATGGCCGCGTCGGTGCAGTGCAGCTTGGCCATCGCGGCCTGCTTGGCGAACGGCCTGCCCGCGTCGCGCAGCCGGGCCGCCGCAAGGTAGAGCGCGCGGCCGGCCTCGATCTGGGTGGCCATGTCGGCGATCATGAAGCGCAGGCCCTGGAAGTCGGCGATGGGGCGGCCGAACTGCCGGCGCTGGGTGGCGTATGCGACCGCCTCGTCCAGCGCGGCCTGGGCGAGGCCGATCGCGCAGGCGGCGATGCCGAGCCGCCCGGAGTCGAGCGCGGACAGGGCGATGAAGAAGCCCTGGCCCTCCTCGCCGATCCGCCGGTCGTCGCCGACCCGGACGCCGTCGAAGTGGACCTGCGCGGTGGGTGAGCCCTTCATGCCCATCTTCTTCTCGGGCGTCGCCCCGGTCAGGCCCGGCGCGTCACCGGGGACCAGGAAGGCGGTGATCCCGCGCGGGCCGTCCTCGCCGGTGCGGGCCATCACGGTGTAGAAGTCGGCGATGCCGCCGTGCGTGATCCAGGCCTTGGTGCCGTCGATCACCCACTCTCCCCCGTTCTCACGGACGGCCTTCGTGCGCAGGGAGGCCGCGTCGGAGCCGGAGGAGGGCTCGGAGAGGCAGTACGCGCCGAGCAGGCCGCCGCCGAGCATGGCGGGCAGATGCTCGACCTGCTGCTGCTTGGTGCCGTACGTGGCGAGCGCGTAGGAGGCGAGCGTGTGCACGCTGAGGCCGAGGCCCACGGTGAGCCGCGCCGCGGCCAGCTCCTCCAGGACCTGGAGGTAGACCTCGTAGGGCTGGTCGCCGCCGCCGTACTCGGCGTCGTAGGGCAGGCCGAGCAGGCCGGACTCGGACAGCAGGGTGAAGACCTCGCGCGGGAAGCGTCCCGCGTCCTCCTCCTCGGCGGCCTTCGGCGCGATCTCGCGCTGGGCGATGTCCCGGACGAGCGCGAGCAGATCGCGCGCCTCCTCCGTGGGCAGCTGACGCTCCACCGGCTGCGGGTCGCGGTCGGACATGGCGTCGGTCTCCTCCCTGTTCGAACACCGGCGGTCTGGCCCGTCGGGTGGGGGCGGCTCCGCCTGGTCGTTCCATGTGGCCGAAGGCGCCCGCTCCCGGGTCTCGGAAGCGGCTGACCAGCGGCTGTGCGCTGTGAGTATGCCCGATCAGCGACCTCCAGTCACCAGTTAACGACCGCTTACTTCAAGAATCCAGCCGGAACCTGCCGGGCCTCGAAATCGCCCGGGTTCTCCCGCCGTTCCGCTGCCGAGATTGGTCCGAACCATTGACGCAGTGGTCTAGTCCTCCTACTGTGCATGACCCACGCTTTACCGCGTTCATGCCAATCGGCGCGCGTTCCCCTCCCCCCACGAGGAGACACCCGATGCACATCCCCCACCGCTCCCGCCTCCGGGCGCTCATGGCCGCCGCCTGTACCACCGTCCTCGGCGCCGGGCTGCTGGCCGGCGCGGGCACCGCCACCGCCACCGCGGCCGCGCCGGCCGCGCCGCAGGCCAAGGCCGGTTCAAAGGTCGTCGGCTACTTCACCGAATGGGGCACCTACGACCGCAAGTACTACGCCAAGAACGTCGAGACCTCGGGCTCGGCTGCCAAGCTGACCCACATCAACTACGCCTTCGGCAATGTCACCGGCGGCAAGTGCGCCATGGGCGACTCCTACGCGGCCACCGATCGCGCCTACACCGCGGACGAGTCCGTCGACGGCGCCGCCGACACCTGGGACCAGCCGCTGCGCGGCAACTTCAACCAGCTGCTGCAGCTGAAGAAGAAGCACCCGGGACTGAAGATCCTGTGGTCCTTCGGCGGCTGGACCTGGTCGGGCGGCTTCGGCGAGGCCGCGAAGGACCCGGCCGCCTTCGCCCAGTCCTGCTACGACCTGGTGAACAATTCCAAGTGGGCGGGGCTGTTCGACGGCATCGACATCGACTGGGAGTACCCGAACGCCTGCGGCAACTCCTGCGACACCAGCGGCCGGGACGCGTTCAAGAACGTCATGGCCGCGCTGCGCTCGAAGTTCGGCGGCGGCAAGCTGGTCACGGCCGCGATCACGGCGGACGCCTCCAGCGGCGGCAAGATCGAGGCGGCGGACTACGCGGGCGCCGCGCAGTACGTCGACTGGTACAACCCCATGACGTACGACTACTTCGGCGCCTGGGACGCGAGCGGCCCGACCGCCCCGCACTCCCCGCTGACCTCCTACTCGGGCATCCCGAAGGCGGACTTCAACACCACTTCGACCATCGCCAAGCTCAGGGGCCTCGGCATCCCGGCGGACAAGCTGCTGCTCGGCATCGGCTTCTACGGCCGCGGCTGGACCGGGGTCACCCAGGCGGAGCCCGGCGGCAAGGCGACCGGCCCCGCGGCCGGTACGTACGAGCAGGGCATCGACGACTACAAGGTGCTCAGGACCAAGTGCCCGGCGACCGGGACCGTGGGCGGCACGGCCTACGCCAAGTGCGGCAGCGACTGGTGGAGTTACGACACGCCGGCGACGATCGCCACCAAGATGACGTACAAGAACCAGCAGGGCCTCGGCGGCACCTTCTTCTGGGAGCTGAGCGGCGACACCGCGAACGGTGAGCTGATCAAGGCCATCGACTAGAGCCCCGCCGGGGGACCTGGGAGCGGAGGACCACGAGCCTCCGCTCCCTTGTGTGTCAGGTGTCGCGGCGGGCCGGCCGGGGCGCCGGGTAGGCCGGGTCCAGTTCCTCGACGGTGCGCAGGACTCCGCCGAGCGTCTTCACCAGCAGCTCGCGCATCGCGTCGCGGGACAGCTCGGGGCGGTCGATCCAGTCCAGGGTCGCGCCCTCGACGCCGCACACCCAGGAGAGCAGGCTCATCCGGGCCAGCGGGGCGATGTCGCTTCGGCCGTAGGCCCCTTCGGCGATGGTGGCGATGATCGACTCGCGCACCCCGTCCCGGATCGCGTGCACCTCGGTGTCGAAGCCGACGCCGCCGCTGACGATGGTGCGGTAGGCGGCCTGGTGGTGCTCGGCGTAGCGTAGATAGCCGTCGATGGTGCGGTGGACGCGGTCCACGGCGGGCATCGCGAGACCGCTCGCGGCGAAGGCGACCAGGTCGGCGACGGAGTCCTGGACGATCGCCAGGTAATAGCCGCGCTTGGACTGGAAGTAGTAGTAGATCAGCCCCTTGGCGACATGCGCCTGGCGGGCGATGTCGTCCATGGACAGCGCGTCATAGGACGTGTCGGCGAACAACTTCCGCCCGATGGCGATGAGTTCGGCGCGACGTGCCATCGAGCGCTCGGTGCCGCGCATCCGGGGACGGACGGCGGCACGCTGCTGCGGCATATTCAATTTCGACCCTGTTCCAGGCGGTCGGCGGGACCTCCGCAGTATGTCAGAACATGCCGTACACGTGAGCGGATCGCGTCAGAGCAGACCGAGCTGGGTCACGAGCATCGCGACGACCGCCACGAGGACCCAGCCCATGACGTGCTCAAGGATCTTCGGGCCGTCTTCCTGAGGGCCGCCGGTGCGGACGCGGGTGGCGGTGGCCGGGTGTGCGGTCATGGTGCTACTCACAGAGGTCGGACGTACAGAGCGGGTTCCCTCACCCGTTTGTCCACCTTGCCACCCGCGGCGCCTTTTGCGGCGATGAGCTTGCTCACACGGCCGGCGCGGTCAGCGCACCCCCACCGCCGCGAGCGCCTTGCGCTGGCGCGGGCTCGGACGGGCGGGAAAGTAGAGATAGCAGACTCCCCCGGAGCCGGAGACGACCTTGCCGGAGGCGTTGTACCGCTTGGTCCTGAGCCAGATGTTCTCGAACTCCCGGCGCAGATAGACCCGCCGCACCGCGTCGTCGCTCGCCGAGGCCGGGTCATTGGCGATCACATCGCCGTCCGCCGTGAAGCCGATCACGGTCATCAGGTGGCCGGCGGTGCCGTATCCGGCGCCGGTCAGCTCCGTCTTCAGGAAGGACTGGGACGTTATGGCGGGGATGCCGGCCGCGATCAGCGTCTCCAGGTCGGTGAGCGAGGCCAGCCGGGTGACCACGGCCTGGATCCCCTCGAACGTGGCCGCGTAGGCCGCGTTGAACGGCCAGTTGCCGCAGCCCTCGTACTGGTAGTCGTAGGTGAAGCGGGCCGCGTTGTCGACCTGCGGGTCGGCGTAGGAGGGGTCGACCCAGGAGAGCTGCCCGGGGGTGAGCCGGCCGCCCCAGTACTCGACGATCATCTGCGAGGAGGTGGGGCTGCACCAGGCCTCGCCGCCGTTGTCGTACTGCGGGTACTGGCCCTTGTGGATCTCCTGCGAGTAGCGCGGGACGGACAGCTCCTGGGCGAGGCCGGGGGTGGAGGCCGGCACGGTGAACCGGTCGGGGACGGCGGAGCCCATGGCGCCGACCCGCCACACGGTGGGCGTCAGACGGGTGCCTGGCCTGCGGTACAGGGTGAGGCGCAGCCGGTACGACGTCAGACGCAGCCCCGTGCTCGCGTCGGCGATGGCGAACGTGTCGGTCGAGACACCGCTCCTTCCGTCGCCCTGGCCGTCCACCGAGGTCCGCTTGATGTCCTGGTCACCGGCGGCCCAGCGGCCCATCACGTACCAGGGGGTGTCGGTGCCGTCGGAGTACGTGCCCCGCAGTTCGACCTGGAGCCAGGTGCCCTGCGGGGTGTGCGCGTTCCAGGAGGCGACGACCTCGGTGGCGGGCACGGTGAGCCGGTGCACCGGGGCCGTCCAGGTGGCGTACTCCCAGGTGGCGGTGGTGCCCGTGTGCGGGTCGGTGTAGTCGCTGCGGCCGGCGGGGACGCCGATCACCACACCGGGCCGGGAGCCGGAGACGACCCGGACGCCCTGGGCCGCGCCGAGGCGCCAGTCATGCTGTGTGGTCCAGGCGTGGTAGTCGATCGGGCGGGCCTGCGCGGAGGCAGGATCGTCGGCATCGGTGGCGGGCCGCTGCACGGTGGCGGCGGCGGGGGCCGCTCCCTGGGCCACCGCCGCGGCGACGGCGACGGCGAGGACGGTTCTGCGGGACGGCTGCTGGGCTCTGCTCATGGGCGCGAATACCCCCAGGTGTCCGGGTCGGGGCCGAGCTGCTGCCCGGTTTTGCGCCAACTATGGAACAGGCGGCATGGCCCTGCCAGCTCTTCGACGCATGCCGCGCGATGAATATTGGTCTCGGCCACTGGAAGGACGTACGCAGCCGGCGGCCCCGGCCCGTACGTGAGTGACGTGGGCCGGGGCCATGAGGCGGGTCTCGCTCAGCGGAGCCTCACTCGGAGAGACCCCACTCAGAGGAGCCTCGCTCGGAGAGGGCCTCGCTCAGACGAGATCCATCGCGGCGACCTCGTCGGGGCGCCCGTAGCTGACCGGCCCCTGGAAGCGGCGGCGTGCCGTGGCGAACCACCACACGGTGGCCACCACCAACACGGCCGCCAGCGCGATCGGCGCGTAGTTGAAGGAGTCGACGGTGATCGGCGAGGCCTGCGGCAGCATGAACAGGACGCTGCTGAGGACGATCCAGATGACCGCGAGCCAGCCGACCGGCCGCCCCCAGCGCCCCAGATGCCAGGGCCCGGGCTGGAACCCGTCGCCCAGCCGCAGCCGCAGGAAGATCGGCACGGCGTAGGCGAGGAAGAGGCCGACCACGTTGACACTGACGATCGCGGTGAACGCGGTGTGGGACCACCATCCCGGCACGACCAGGGCGAGGGAGCAGATCACCGCGAGCCACACGGCCTTCACGGGCGTACGGGTGCGCGGCGAGACCGAGTGCCACCAGCGGGAGCCGGGCATGGCGCCGTCGCGGGAGAAGGCGAAGATCTGCCGGGTGTTGCTGGTGAGGTTGGCGAGACCGCAGAAGAGCATCGCACCGATGACGATGAGAAGCATGACCTTGGCGGCGCCGAGCCCGAGGCCGTCGATGAGAATCTGTACCGGCGGCGCGTCCGAACCGGCGACCTTGGCGTAGTCGCCAATGCTATAGACCAGTGCCAGCATCAGGATCAGTCCGGTGATCGCCGAATAGCCGATGGCGCGGGTGATCCCCTTGGGTGCGTTGACCGTCGCGTGGACCGTTTCCTCCGACATGTGGAAGCTGCCGTCGAACCCGGTGAACGTCCAGCTCGTGACGAGCAGGCCGAGCATGCCGCCGTAAAGCCCGTTCGTGAAGCCGGTGTTGTTCTCGAAATGGGTCACGAACGACGCCGGCTGATGATGATCGGGCATCACTATGAGTGCGCCCACGATCACCACGAGTCCGATCAGCAGCCACCACACGGAAATACGGTTCAGGAGGGCGACGAGCTGGACGGTGTAGGTGTTGGCGAGGCCCTGCACGACGATGATCAGGGCGGTGATCAGGACCGTCTGATGCGTGGTCGGCTGGTAGGAGGGCCACTGCAGATGCATGAAGGCCTGGATGAAGGTGGCGGCCGCATAACCGGTGGCGGCGGTGCCGCCGATCTGGCCGACGAAGTTCAGCCAGCCCGTGAACCAGGACCAAGCACCCTTGTGCCGCTTCGCGAGTTTACCGGCGGAGAAATACAGGGCACCGCTCGTCGGATAGGCCGAGGCGACCTCCGCCATGGCCGCGCCGATGAGCAGCACCATGAGGGAGACACCGATCCAGCCGAACACAAGAATGCGGGGACCGCCCGCACCCATACCGAATCCGAAGGAGGAGAAAATACCCGAGAGGATATTGATGATGGTGAAGGAGATCGCAAAATTGTCGAACGCCTGGAAACGCCGGGTGAGTTTCCGGGGATATCCCATCGCGTGCAGGATCGCGTCGTCGTCGAGCACGACCGCGTCTTCGCGTACCGACACTGTTCGCCTTTCTCTCGGTGGGGGACGGAGCAGGTGCGGGGCGGACGGAACGGGTGGGGATCAGGCGGCTCCCGGGACGGGCAGCCCGCAGGCGCGCCGGGCGCGGGAGAGCTGCTCGGCGGGGTCACCGAAGGCGCTCCAGGGCATGCGCGAGGCGTACGGGCCCATCGCCGTGAAGACCGCCCGGGCCTCGAACTCGCGCTCGGCCATGACCAGCGCGTGTGCGAGGTAGGCCAGGTCGAGCACCGGGGTGAAGCGGTAACCGGCCGCCGCGGGCAGCCAGTTCTGGTAGATCGCCAGCGCGGTGGAGCGCCACTGCGGCTGCTCCCAGACACGGTCGGCGAGCAGCTGGGTGGGGTTGTAGCTCTCCACCAGGGCCACCAGGGGCAGCAGCCGCAGGGCGGAGTCGGCGGGCGCCCGCTGGCTGAGGAAGGCGGCCACGTCCCAGGCCGCGTTGACCGAGCCGCCGTACCGGGTGAAGAAGCACGACAGGAAGCGGTGGTGGCCCTCGCGATGCCATGGGTCGAGCGACAGGATGTGCGAGAACAGCCGCCAGGGTCCGGGCGGGGCGGTGAGCAGGCCCTGCGGGGCCGGGTCGCGCAGCCGGTGCAGCCGGGCCATGGCCAGCTTGGCGACCCAGGGCGTGGGGTCCTCGGGGGTCGCGGCGGCGGCCCGGTCGCAGGCCGTCAGCGCTATCCGCTCCAGCGCCTCGGCCCGGCCGTCGCGCGCGTCGGCGGCCCGCAGCGCGCGCTGCACCGCGACCCGGGCCCACATCAGTGCCGCCTCGGGGGTCGGCTCCTCGTCGAGCCAGCGTTCGACGAGATCGGTGCCGGCCGCCTCCGAGGCGAGGACCAGCGAGCGATGGGCGCGCAGGGCGAAGTCGGAACGAGTCTCCTCAAGCGCCTCGCAGGCGTATCGATATCGGCCGGCCCGCACATCGACGCATACGCTCGCCAGGACACGGTCGTCGGCCGCCGGGTGCCACACATAGTGCCCTTCGAATAACTCCGCGGCCATGTCCCCCTGCCAGTCCCCGTACGACGCATAGCGGTTGCGCTGGAGGCACCATACTCAGCGGCGGGCACCCCCGGAACGCCGAATTCGACATATCGGTCAGGGGATTCACGAATGTTTATGCCTGCCGCTGACCGGCTGCCACTGACTGGCCGCCAGCCGATGATTCAAAATGTGACGTTCTCCGGTCCGGTGGCCTCGCCGGCCCTGCCCCTATGGGCCGCTACTACACTGTTTCCGGAAAACCACCCGCATCGACCCACACCCGGGAACCACCATTCGCGATCTCGCCGCCCGGCTGCGCGGGCTTCCCCCCTCCCTCGGACCGGTCCGGCTGATCGGTGTCGACGGGCACGCCGGTTCGGGGAAGTCCACCTTCGCCGGACAGCTGTCCGAGGCTCTCGGCGGGGCCCCGGTGCTGCACCTCGACGACATCGCCAGCCACGCGCGGCTCTTCGCGTGGACCGACCGGTTCACCGCCCAGGTGATCCGCCCGCTCGCCCGCGGCGAGAGCGCGCACTACACGCCCTACGACTGGCGCGCCCGTACGTTCGGCGCCCCGCGCCCGCTGCCGGCCGCACCCGTGGTCCTCGTCGAGGGCGTCGGCGCCGGCCGCCGGGCGCTGCGCCCGCATCTGGCCCTGCTGCTGTGGATGGAGCTGCCCCGGGAGGAGTCCTGGACGCGCGGCAGGCTGCGGGACGGGGCGGAACAGCGGGAGTTCTGGGACGGGTGGGTCGCCGCGGAGCGCGCGCACTTCGCCTCGGACCCCTCGCGCCCCCATGCCGATCTCCTGGTGTTGCAGACACGGACGGGGTACGAGGTGCTGCCGGGGCCCGGGTCACCCCCTGGACCGGACCAAATTATGACCCAGAGTGACGAGCCATCCGCGTTGTGGTGAAGTTGTGAAGACCCTCGTGGGGGAACTTCTTCCAGTGGCTCAACTGCGCTTGACCCGGGGGCCGTACAGGTCTTACGTTCTCAATGTGCGGTGATTCGACGCCGCCCGCAGACGCGAAGCCCCCGGTTGTTCCCCCGTGATCGGGGGCTTCGTTCTGCCCTTGGTCGCATTTCCCGGCCCCCCGCGCACCGATCCGCTCACCCTGGGTCACGAAGCCCTGTGCGCCCCGTCTGCTCCCACCTCGTCAAACGGCCTGTGCGGCACCCTTCGGCGCGCGGTCGTCACGCGGGTACGATGCCATCGGTGCGACCTTCGAGGCTGCCTCGCGCACCTGTAACTCCGGTCCGCGGCACGGCGGTTCGAGGGCGGCGGCCGTCGGGCGATCGCCCGGTGGTGAACCACGGGGGCACGGTCTGTGGGGGGACGGGATGGACTTCGGCACGCAGGGCCCCGAGGCCCCGGCCGACCTGGCCTGGCTGCGGGGGGTCGACGCCTACACGATGGGCGCCTATCCGCAGGCGGAGGAGGAATTCCGCACCGCGGTGCGGATGGACCCGGCGATGGCGGACGGCTGGCTCGGGCTGCACGCGCTGCGGGTGGACACGACGACCTCGCTGCTGAGGATGTTCCGGCACCGCGACCGCTTCGGCGAGCAGCGCGCACGGCACCGGCGGACGCTCAACTCCTGGTACT
Organism: Streptomyces alanosinicus; assembly: GCF_014650595.1. Lineage (GTDB taxonomy): Bacteria > Actinomycetota > Actinomycetes > Streptomycetales > Streptomycetaceae > Streptomyces > Streptomyces alanosinicus. Next base: position 419,466 of record NZ_BMVG01000004.1, on the reverse strand, counting down.
GGCTGGGCTGGTGGGTGCAGCCGGTGCTGGAGAGCCCGCGTGATCTGCTGCTCGCGCACGCCTCGCACTGGCTGGACGGCCGGCATGTGCCCGAGCTGGACCGGGCCCTCGCCGGACTGCCCCCGGTCGACACCGACCCTCAGGTCCGCTTTCTGCACGCCTGCCGCTCCTATCTGGTCAAGGACTGGGAGCAGCTGGTACGGCACACCGAACCGCTGCTCGACGACGCCATGCTCGGCATCGAGGCCGGCCTGTTCGGCGGCATGGCCCGAGTCCGGCTGGAGATGTACGGCCAGGCCGAGCCGCTGCTCTCGGCGGCGCTGATGCGCTGCCGCAGCGAGCAGCCGCAGCGCAAGGAGCTGCGCTACTGGCTGGCGCGGGCGCACGAGGGGACCGGCCGCTCGGCGGCGGCGCTCCCCCTGTACCGGGCCGTGCACCGCGTCGACCCCGCCTTCATGGACACCTCCGCCCGGCTGGCGGCGATCGCCGAGGGCGACGGGTACGACGACAGCGCCGACCTCGCCGCGATCAGCCTGACCGGTGCCGGGCAGGACAGCATGGACGGGCCGGACGGCTTCGATCCGCTCTTCGGCACCGAGGGCCGTGATCTGCGGCTGCCGGAGCCCGATCTGCCGACCGGGCCCCTGCCGTCGGTGACCGACCCGGCGGTGCGGGTGAAGACGGGGGTCCCCTCGTCACCCGTCCCGGCCGGGCCGACCGACCCCGCCCTGCTGGAGGAGGCGCTCGCCGAGCTGGAGCGGATGGTCGGGCTGGAGCCGGTGAAACGCCAGGTCAAAGCGTTGTCCGCGCAGTTGAACATGGCCCGGCTGCGGACCGGGCAGGGACTGCCGGTGCAGCCGCCGAAGCGGCACTTCGTCTTCTCGGGGCCGTCGGGGACGGGGAAGACCACGGTGGCCCGGATCCTGGGCCGCGTCTTCTACGCGTTGGGCCTGCTCGGCGGGGACCACCTGGTGGAGGCCCAGCGGGCCGACCTGGTCGGCGAGTACCTCGGGCAGACGGCCGTGAAGGCCAACGAGCTGATCGACTCCGCGATCGGCGGGGTGCTGTTCGTGGACGAGGCGTACTCTCTGTCCAACTCCGGGTACGGCAAGGGGGACGCGTACGGCGACGAGGCCCTGCAGGTGCTGCTGAAGCGGGCCGAGGACAACCGGGACCATCTGGTGGTGATCCTCGCCGGCTATCCGGAGGGCATGGACCGGCTGCTCGCCGCCAATCCCGGTCTCTCCTCCCGCTTCACCTCCCGCGTCGACTTCCCCTCCTACCGGCCGCAGGAACTCACCGAGATCGGGAAGGTGCTGGCGGCGGAGAACGGGGACGTGTGGGACGAGGAGGCGCTGGAGGAGTTGCGCTCGATCGCCGGGCACGTGGTCGAACAGGGGTGGATCGACGAGCTGGGCAACGGCCGCTTCCTGCGCACCCTGTACGAGAAGAGCTGCGCGTACCGGGATCTGCGTCTGTCCTCGTTTCTGGGCGCACTGTCCCGGGACGACCTGGCGACGCTGCGGCTGCCGGATCTGATGCAGGCGTACGGAGAGGTGCTGTCGGGGCGGGGGCCGCAGGATCCGTCGGCCATGTAGGCGCGGTGGGCTGCGACCCCCCCGGGGGGCACGGGGGCCGGATCGGGGCCGGATCGACATGCGGCTCCGCCGCGTGGGCGCGGTCAGCCCCCACGCACCCGCGGGCGGCGACGGTCTACGTGGCCAGCACCCCCTCCGGCTCCCCGCTCGGCCTCGGCTCCTGCAGCGTCACGTCGGCCGTGTCCCGGTGGGCCGGATCCCGGACCTCGCCCACCAGCATCTCCAGGACGTCCTCCAGGGCGACCAGGCCCAGGACCTTGCCGGAGGCGCCCGCGACCTGGGCCAGGTGGGTGGCCGCTCGGCGCATCACCGTCAGCGCGTCGTCGAGCGGGAGTTCCGCCCTCAGCGTGGCCATGGGGCGCCAGATGTGCTGCGGCACCGCCCGGTCGGACTCCTCCAGGTCCAGGACGTCCTTGACATGGACGTACCCCATGAAGGGGCCCTTGTCCGTCGCGGCGACCGGGAAGCGGGAGTACCCCGTGCGGGCAGTCAGCTCGACGATCTCTCCCGGGGTTATCGCCGGTGTCACCGTGACCAGCGCCTCCCGGCGCAGCAGGACGTCCGTCACCGGGCGGGAGCCCAGTTCCAGGGCGTCCTCCAGGCGTTCGCGCTCCTCGGGGTCGAGCAGGCCCGCCTGGCCGGAGTCCTCCAGCAGGCGGTTGAGCTGCTCGCTGGTGACGACGGCCTCGACCTCGTCCTTGGGCTCGACCCGGAAGAGGCGCAGGATGCCCTGGGCGCAGGCGCCGAGGGCCACTGTGATCGGCCTGCACAGGCGGGCGAACCAGACGAGCCCCGGGCTGAGCCAGAGCGCCGCCTTCTCGGGCGCCGCCATCGCCAGGTTCTTCGGCACCATCTCGCCGATGACCAGGTGGAAGAAGACCACCGCGGCCAGCGCGATGACATAGCCCAGCGGGTGCACCATGCCGTCCGGCAGATGGACCGCCTCGAACACCGGCTCCAGCAGATGCGCCACCGTCGGCTCGGCGACCGCGCCGAGCGTCAGGGAGCACAGGGTGATGCCGAACTGGGCCGCGGCCATCATCTGGGGCAGCCGCTGAAGGCCGTAGAGGACCTGGCGGGCCCGCGCCGTCCCCAGCGGTTCGATCTGGCTGCGGCGCACGGAGACGAGCGCGAACTCGGCGCCGACGAAGAAACCGTTGGCGAGCACGAGCAGCGCGGCGAAGACCAGTTGCAGGACGCTCACCGGGCGGCCTCCATCACCTGCGCCGCCGGGGCCGTCCTGACCAGGCGGACCCGTTCTGCGCGGTAGTGGCCGACCTGGCGGACCGAGAGCCGCCAGCCGGGCAGTTCGGCCCGGTCACCGGGGGCGGGGATGCGGCCGAGCACATCGGCGACGAGCCCGGCGACCGTCTCGTACGGCCCCTCGGGCACGTCGAGGCCTATGCGCTGGAGGATGTCGACGCGGCAGCTGCCGTCGACGTCCCAGGCGGGCTTGCCGTCCTCGGGCGGGGCGGCGGCCAGCTCGGGCATGTCCGTGGCGTCGTGCTCGTCGCGGACCTCGCCGACGAGTTCCTCGACGATGTCCTCCAGGGTGACCACGCCGGCCGTACCGCCGTACTCGTCGACGACGACGGCGATGGGCTGCTCGGAGCGGAGCCGGGCGAGCAGGGGCTGGACCGGCAGGGTCTCGGGGACCAGCAGCGCCTTGCGGGCGATACGGGTCACCGGGGTACGCAGCCGGTCGTGCACCGGGACGGCGAGGGCGTCCTTGAGGTGGGCCATGCCGACGATGTCGTCGATCTTCTCGCGGTAGACGGGGAAGCGGGACAGGCCGGTGGCCCGGGTGAGGTTGACGACGTCCTCGGCGGAGGCCGAGTCCTGCAGGGCGCTGACCTTCACCCGCGGGGTCATGACGTGCTGCGCGGTCAGCTCGCCCAGGGACAGGGTGCGTACGAACAGGTCGGCCGTGTCCTGTTCCAGGGCGCCGGCCTGCGCGGAGTGCCGGGCGAGGGACACCAGTTCGCCCGGGGTGCGGGCGGAGGCCAGTTCCTCGGCCGGTTCGACGCCGAGCGCACGCACCAGCCGGTTGGCGACCGTGTTGAGCGCGGCGATCACCGGGCGGAACAGCCGGGAGAAGTGGTGCTGCGGGCCGGCCACGAACCGGGCGACCTGCAGCGGCTTGGACACGGCCCAGTTCTTGGGCACCAGCTCGCCGACGACCATCTGGACGGCGGAGGCCAGCAGCATGCCCACGACCACGGCTATGCCGGAGACGGCCCCGCCGGGGATGCCGAGGGCGGCGAACGGGCCGCGCAGCAGCCGGGCCAGGGCCGGTTCGGCGAGCATGCCGACGACGAGGGAGGTGATGGTGATGCCGAGCTGGGTGCCGGAGAGCTGGAAGGACAGCTCCTTGAGCGACTCGGCGACCCTGCGGGCCCGTCGGTCGCCCTCGGCGGCGGCCTGCTCGGCGTCCGTCGACTCGACCGTCACCAGGCCGAACTCGGCCGCCACGAAGAAGCCATTGGCGAGGATCAACAGGAAAGCCGCTCCGAGGAGCAGCAGGGGGATGGTCACGCTGCCACCACCTTCCCGGTATGTCGGGTCGGGGCGGCGCAGGTACTACAGGACGATCCGTCCATCGCTGGAGGGAGTCACTCCTCGGGTAGCAGGAACCCCTGGGCACCGAGTGGTACCGAGGGGTGGAGGCGCAGCGAAAGGCCTCCGCCACCAGATTAATCAAGAGACGGGCCGCTCGGGCAGGGGCGGCACCCTCCAGTCAGCCCTGATCTTCCGCCGGACGGGCCGTGGAGCGGACCTCGGCGAGGGTTCGCAGCGCCTTCGCGTCGGCGATGGCGCGCTGCTTGGCGATGCCGGGCTGGATGCCGAGCGCGGGCAGGCTGGTGCCGTCGCTGAGGTTGAGGAACACCCAGGGATCGCCCGGACGGAGGTTCACCTGGAGGATCTCCGCCCAGTCCAGGCGCCGCCTGCTGGCGATGTTCACCACGGTGACGCCGGAGTCGTCGGCGACGACCTTCACCCGGGCCAGCCGGGCCAGGGCCCAGAAGATCAGCGCCCCGGTGACGACGAAGCTCGCCCGCTCCCCCGGGCCGAGATGCTCCAGCAGCAGCGCGATCCCCGAGATGGTCAGGAAGATCGCGACGCCGGCGGTGAGCAGGACGGCCCGGGTGTGGCCCGGCCGGAAGGTGACGGGGAGGGATGGCGTGTCGGACATCTCGGTGCGTACCCCTTCAGAGGCGGCAGGCGTGGATGGCCGTGGTCAGGATGGCGCGGGCGCCGATGGCGTAGAGGTCGTCCATGATCCGCTGCGCCTCCTTGGCGGGGACCATGGCACGGACCGCGACCCAGCCCTCGTTGTGCAGCGGGGAGACGGTCGGGGACTCCAGGCCGGGGGTGAGCGCGACGGCCTTCTCCAGCTGCTCCACCCGGCAGTCGTAGTCCATCATCACGTACGTACGGGCGACCAGGACACCCTGGAGGCGGCGCAGGAACTGCTGGACCTTCGCCTCCTCGGTGTCCGCGCCGGTGCGGCGGATGACGACCGCCTCGGACTTCATGATCGGCTCGCCGAAGACCTCCAGGCCGGCGTTGCGCAGGCTGGTGCCGGTCTCCACGACGTCGGCGATGACCTCGGCGACGCCCAGCTCGATCGCGGTCTCCACGGCGCCGTCGAGGTGGACGACGGAGGCGTCGACGCCGCTGTCGGCGAGGTGCCCCGCGACAATGCCCTCGTAGGAGGTGGCGACCGTCCTGCCCTTGAGGTCCTCGATGCCGTTCGCGGTGTTCGGCTTGGCGGCGAAGCGGAAGGTGGAGCGGGCGAAGCCGAGCGGCAGGATCTCCTCGGCGTCGGCGCCGGAGTCGATCAGCAGGTCGCGGCCGGTGATGCCCATGTCGAGGCGGCCGGAGGCGACATAGATCGCGATGTCGCGGGGGCGGAGGTAGAAGAACTCGACCTGGTTCTCCGGGTCGACGATCCGCAGTTCCTTGGACTCGCGGCGCTGCTGGTAACCGGCCTCATGCAGCATGTCCGCCGCAGGGCCGGACAGGGAACCCTTGTTGGGGACGGCGATGCGCAGCATGAGGTCGGCTTCCTTTGCGTGAAGGGGTTTCTACGGCGGTTGCGGCGGGGCGGCTTACAGGTGGGCGTAGACGTCGTCCAGGGAGATCCCGCGGGCGACCATCATCACCTGGACGTGGTACAGCAGCTGGGAGATCTCCTCCGCGGCCGCCTCCTTGCCCTCGTACTCGGCGGCCATCCAGACCTCGGCGGCCTCTTCGACGACCTTCTTGCCGATGGCATGGACTCCCTTGCCGACCAGCTCGGCGGTGCGGGAGGTGGCGGGATCGCCGTGGGTGGCCTTCTGCTGGAGCTCGGTGAAGAGCTCCTCGAACGTCTTCTTGGACATGGTGGTCCTCACCCTACGCGCTCCGGCCCGTGCCTCAGTGCCAGGGTTCAGATACTGAGCGGAGCGTGGCGGCGGTGGAGACCGCGGCGGTCACCGCCTCGTGCCCCTTGTCCTCGTTCGAACCCTCCAGGCCGGCCCGGTCCAGGGCCTGCTCCTCGGTGTCACAGGTGAGCACGCCGAAGCCGACGGGCACGCCGGTGTCGATGCTGACCTGGGTGAGGCCCTGGGTGACGCCCTGGCACACGTAGTCGAAGTGGGGGGTGCCGCCGCGGATGACGACACCGAGGGCGACCACGGCGTCGTAGCCGCGCCCGGCCAGCACCTTGGCGGCGACCGGCAGTTCGAAGCTGCCGGGGACCCGGATCAGGGTCGGCTCGTCGATCCCCAGCTCGTGCAGGGCGCGCAGGGCGCCGTTCACCAGACCGTCCATCACCTTCTCGTGCCACTGCGCCGCGATGACGGCGACCCTGAGGTCGCTCGCGTTGCGTACGGACAGCTCCGGTGCACCCTTGCCGCTCACGTGTTTCCTCTCCGTGCCTTCTGCTTACTGGTTGCCACAGGCTGCCACGGCGGGCGTGTCCAGCCAGGGCAGGTCGTGTCCCATCCGGTCGCGCTTGGTGCGCAGGTACCGGAGGTTGTGCTCGCCGGCCTGGACCGGCATCGGCTCGCGGCCGGTGACCTTCAGGCCGTGGCGCAGCAGCGCGTCGGTCTTGTCCGGGTTGTTGGTCATCAGCCGGACGCTGTGCACGCCGAGGTCGGCGAGGATCTGCGCGCCGGCGCCGTAGTCACGGGCGTCGGCGGGCAGGCCGAGTTCGAGGTTGGCGTCGAGCGTGTCGCGGCCGCGCTCCTGGAGTTCGTACGCCCTGAGCTTGGACAGCAGGCCGACGCCGCGCCCCTCGTGGCCGCGCAGATAGACCACCACGCCCCGGCCCTCCTCCTGGATGCGTTCCAGGGCGGTGTCCAGCTGGGGGCCGCAGTCGCAGCGCAGTGAGCCGAAGACGTCGCCGGTGAGGCATTCGGAGTGGATGCGGACCACGACGTCGTCGCCGTCGCCGATCTCACCGTGGACCAGGGCGACGTGCTCGACGCCGTCGACGGTGGAGCGGTAGCCGTAGGCCGTGAACGTGCCGTGCCTGGTGGGCAGTCGGGTCTCGGCCTCGCGGCGGACGGTGGGCTCGCTGCTGCGGCGGTAGGCGATCAGGTCCTCGATGGAGATGATCGTCAGTCCGTGCTTGCGGGCGAACGGGATCAGCTCGGGCAGCCGGAGCATCCGGCCGTCCTCGCCGGCGATCTCCACGATGGCGCCGGCCGGGCGGAGCCCGGCGAGCCGGGCGAGGTCGACGGCGGCCTCGGTGTGGCCGTTGCGGGCGAGGACGCCGCCGGGCCGGGAACGCAGCGGGAAGACATGGCCGGGGCGGACGAGGTCCGTCGGCTCGGCCGTGCCGCTCGCCAGCAGCTGGAGTGTGGTGGCGCGGTCGGCGGCCGAGATGCCGGTGCTCACCCCGTGCGCGGCGGAGGCGTCGACGGAGACCGTGAACGCGGTCCTCATCGACTCGGTGTTGTCCTCGACCATCTGCGGCAGCCGCAGCCGGTCGAGTTCCGTGCCCTCCATCGGGGCGCAGATGAGCCCCCGGCACTCGCTCATCATGAAGGCGACGATCTCGGGGGTCGCCTTCTCGGCGGCGACGACGAGGTCGCCCTCGTTCTCCCGGTCCTCGTCGTCCACGACGACGACCGGGCGGCCGGCCGCGATGTCGGCGATGGCCTGCTCGACGGGGTCGAGCCCGAAGTTCTCGATGGTGTCGGTGGCGTACAGGGGCGGTGCCGAGGTCATGCCGGGGCTCCTTCCAGGACGGGCTGCGGGCTCCGGCGGGAGCGCAGCCACCAGTCGCGCATGCCCCACAGGACGAGTGCGCCGTAGATGACGTAGACGAAACCGGAGAAGGCGTAGCCGTTGGCGAAGTTGAGGGGGACGCCGACGAGGTCGACGAGCAGCCAGGCGATCCAGAACTCGACCATGCTCTTGGCCTGGGCGTACATGGCGACGATGGTGCCGACGAAGATGTAGGCGTCGGGCCAGGGGTCCCAGGACAGCGACGGGTAGGCCGTGAAGAGCAGGGCCACCGCGACCGTGCCGGCGGCGGCCGCGCCGAGCATCGCCGCGCGCTCGCGCCAGGTGGCGAAGCGGGGGGTGATGTGGCCGTCCGTGGAGCGGCCCTTGCTGCGCTGCCACTGCCACCAGCCGTACAGGGCGACGGTCATGACGACGACCTGCTTGCCGGCGCTGCCGGCCAGATGGCCGTAGAAGGCGGCGAAGAGGACGAGGCCGGAGAGGAACTGCACGGGCCAGGTCATGAGGGAGCGGCGCCAGCCGAGGGCGAGGGTGATCAGGCCGAGGATGTTGCCCACCATGTCCGACCAGATGATGCGCTGGCCGAAGAGGATGAAGGCCTCGGAGTTCAGCCAGTTCACTTGCCCGCTCCCTGGGCGCGGTCGCCGAGGAGCCGCTCGACGTACTTGGCGACGACGTCGACTTCGAGGTTGACCGGGTCGCCGGGCTGCTTCACGCCGAGCGTGGTCAGGTCGAGGGTGGTCGGGATGAGGCTGACGGTGAAGTAGTCGGGCCCGGCCTCCACGACGGTGAGGCTGATGCCGTCGACGGTGATGGAGCCCTTCTCGACCACGTAGCGGGCGAGGTCGGCGGGGAGGGAGACCTTCACGATCTCCCAGTTCTCGGAGGGCTTGCGCTCCAGCACCTCGCCGGTGCCGTCGACATGGCCCTGCACGATGTGCCCGCCGAGGCGCGCGCCCACGGCCATGGGGCGCTCCAGGTTGACGCGGGAGCCGACGGTGAGCGCGCCGAGGCTGGAGCGGTTCAGGGTCTCGGCCATGACGTCGGCGGTGAACTCGTCGCCCTCGTGCTCCACGACGGTGAGACAGACGCCGTTCACGGCGATGGAGTCGCCGTGCTGCGCGCCCTCGGTCACGACGGGGCCACGGAGCTTGAAGCGGGAGGCGTCGCCGAGGTTCTCGACGGCGGTGACCTCACCCAGCTCTTCGACGATTCCGGTGAACACTTCCCGGGTCCTCCTGCCTCATTCGGGCACGGACTCCGGGGCCTGTCGATGACGACAGAATGGACGAGTGAGCACACCGGGGCGACGCCGACAAGGACCCGTCCGCGTACGGACGAGCCCAGATACGACGGCGCGCACGGAGACGTGCCCGCTCGCCGCGCACTGCCTCCCATCCGGACTTTAACCGTCGGTCCAGGAATTTCACCTGGTCAACCGGCCGCTGGAAGCGACCGGGTCGCGGACTGTAACCGCCGGTTCGGACTTTCACCGACCCCGGAGTGCGCTGCTTCTGGTACAGGGCCAGTGTGCCACGGCGGGTGCGCGGACAGACAGGCGAGGAGTGTGGGCTCCCTCACAGTGCGTGTTCCGGACCTTGCGCGGCGCGGTCGCACCGCACAACTGCCCCGCCACGGGGGCGGATTGCCCTTGGTCCGGACCCATTGACCGTACTGGTCTAGTCCTTTTAGGGTGCGGTCGGGTCCGGTGGCGGTGACGACGGCCCTTGCCCGCCGCCGGACCGCCAGGGTGACGCGCTCGCGTCCGCATCCGCATCCGCATCCGCATCCGCCGGGGCATGTCACATTTCCCGGGGTCCGCGTGGTCTGAGCTGATGAGGGTGCGCCGACCGGGGGCACGCGGAGTCCGAAGGGACAGGTACAGCGCATGACCACGATCCTGGTGACCGGCGGGACCGGCACGCTCGGTCGACGGGTGACCGAGCGGCTGCGGGCGGACGGGCACGAGATGCGGGTGCTCAGCCGGCACACCCAGCCGCACGCCGTCGATCTGCGGGTGGGCGGGAGCGGCCTCGACGCCGCGCTCGCCGGGGTGTCGACGGTGGTGCACTGCGCGAGCAGCCCGCGAGGCGGGGACGAGACGGCCGCCGAACGGCTGATCGAGGCGGCCCGGCGGGCCGGGGTGGGCCATCTGGTCTACATCTCCATCGTCGGCGTCGACCGGGTGCCGCTCGGCTACTACAAGACCAAGCTGGCCGTGGAGCGCCGGATCGAGGCGTCGGGGCTCGGCTGGACCGTCCTGCGCACGACCCAGTTCCACGATCTGCTGGTCGGCATCCTCGGCGGGCTGGCCAAGCCGCCCGTGATGCTGGTCCCGGCCGGGGTCCCGGACCAGCCGGTGGAGGTGGGCGAAGTCGCCGACCGGCTGGCCGGGTTGGCGCTCGCCGCCCCGGCCGGCCGGGTGGCGGACATGGGCGGCCCCGAGGTGCGGTCCCTGGACTCACTGGCCCGCGCCTATCTGCGCGCGACCGGCCGGCGCCGGGCCGTGGCCCAGGTGCCGCTCCTGGGCCGCACCTATCGTGCCGCCCGCGCGGGCGGACTCCTGGCCCCGGAGCAGGCCGTGGGCAGGACGACGTTCGAGGAGTACCTGAAGCAGCGGTTCGGGGCCTGACGCGCCGGCGGGGAGGTGGACGGCGGGGAGCGGCCGGGCCGCCGCGGGCGACAGCGACCCGTCGGAGACGGACACCACGCGGCGGCCCGGACCGCGGCGGACCGGGACGAACAGCGGCAGCCCCACGGAACGGACGGCAGCGGACTGGAACGAACAGCGGCAGCCCGACAGAACGGACGGCGGCCGATCGGAACGAACCGCAGCAGCCCCACGCAACGCACGGCACCGGACCGGGACGCGGCGGACCGGGACGAACGGTGGCAGCCCACGGAACGGACGACGGCCGGACGGCAACGGACGACGGCCGGACGGCAACGGGCGGCAAGCAGCACACCGGAGCGGACCGCAGCAGCCCGACCGGCACGGGCGATGCGCCCGGGGGACGCCGGGCCGGGTGGCGGATCCGGCTCCGGAGGAGGCTCGGCGCCCGGCGGAGGGTCAGTTCCGGTCGCGGGGTGCGAACAGTTCGTCCTGGGCACGGTCCCGGGCGGTCAGCAGCGCCCCGCGCAGTACCGCCGTGCCGCCGAGGGTGCTCGCCCGCACCTCGGTGAGCAGGGGCGACATGCGGCGCAGCCGCTCCTCGACGAGCCCCGCGAGCACCGGCCCGCCGGCCTGCCCCACCTCCCCGCCGAGCACCACACACCCGGGGTCCAGTACGGCCACCACGGACGCGGCCCCGATGGCGATCCGGTCGGCGAGGGCGTGCAGAAAACGGTCGGCGGGCGGCGCGGCACCGGAAGGAGCCGCATCCGCGCGGGCTTCCGCACGGCCTCCCGCGCGGTCCGCCGTACGGCCCTTCGCGCGGGCCTCCTCCCCCGCCGTCGCCGCCACCGCCGCCCGGATCACCTCGGCCGCCGCCGGCCCGTCCGGTGCGGCCGGGACCGGCAGGCCGTGCTCCGCCGCCAGGGAGCAGACGGCCGCCGACCCGGCCAGCGAGTGGAAGCCTCCGTCGCAGTCCCATGCCGAGGGGAGGGACGGGGTGCCCGGGACCGGCAGGAAGCCGATCTCGCCCGTGCCGCCCGAGGCGCCGCGGCGCAGTGTGCCGTCGAGGACGACCGCCGCGCCGACGCCGTGCCCCAGCCACAGCAGGACGAAGGTGTCCCGGTCCCGGGCCACGCCCTCGCGCTGTTCGGCCAGGGCGGCGAGATTGGTCTCGTTCTCCACGGTGACGCGGGCCCCGGGCAGCCGTTCCTGCAGGGCGGCGGCGAGGCTGCGGTGCCATGCGGGCAGCCCGCCGGAGTCGCGCAGATCACCGCTGGCCGGGTCGATGAGGCCCGGCGCGCCGATGCCGACGGTGTGCAGCCTCCCCCGCGCCCGCACGCCCTCCCGCGGGGGCGCCGCCGCGAGCCCGGCCCGCTTCAGGGTCCGCTCCACCGCGGCCACCGCCTGCTCCACGGCCGGCCCGGTCCCGGTGTCCCCGCCGATCGGCACGGACGCCTCGGCGAGCACCCGCCCGACCAGGTCGGAGACCAGCACGCCGACACCCCCGGTACGGACGTCGAGCGCGGCCAGATGGGCCCGGTCGGCGACGATGCCGTACAGCCGGGCGTTGGGGCCCCGGCGCTGCTCGCCGGACTCGCCGACCACCGTGATGAGCCCGGCGACGGCGAGCCGGTCCACGAGGTCGGCGACCGTCGGCCGGGACAGCCCCGTCAGCTGTTTCAACTGTCCCGCCGTGAGCGGGCCTTCCTGCTGGAGCAGGCTCAGGGCGAGCCGGTCGTTGATGGCCCGGGCGGTGCTCGGTGATGCGGGCATGGCGGGCATCCTCCCACGCGGTTCGGGACGGCCGTATCGCCATCTATCTATCAGGCAGGGTCCCTGATAATTTACGCCCGGACAGCGGGGCGGCACCGTCCGGGGAGGGACAGGACCATGAGGGACATGGGCTACGAGCGCCGCGAGGCCGAACGCGCCCGGTACGCCGTGGCGGCGGTGTTCACCGTGCACGGCGCCGTCACCGGCTCGTTCGCGACCCGGGTGCCGTGGATCCAGGAGCATGCCTCGCTGAGCGCGGGGCAGCTCGGCTTCGCGCTCGCCTTCGGGGCGCTCGGTGCCTCGTGCGCGATGCCGCTGGCGGGCCGGATCAGCCATCGCTTCGGCAGCCGTACGGCGCTGCGCGGCCTGATCGCGCTGTGGACGCTGTCGCTGGTCCTGCCGTCCCTCGCGCCGAACCTGTACACGCTGTGCCTGGCCATCTTCGCGTACGGCGCGAGCTCGGGCATGGCCGACGTCGCCATGAACGCGCTCGGCGTGGAGGTCGAGCGGCTGCTCGGAAAGTCGGTCATGTCGGGGCTGCACGGGATGTGGAGCGCGGGCGCCCTGACCGGCTCGGCGGCGGGTACTCTCGCCGCGCATCTGGGCACGGACGCCCGGGCGCATTTCGCGCTGGCGGCGGCCGCCCTCACCGCCCTCGGTGTGCCGGCCGCCGGCCAGGTCCTCGACGTGCGGCCGGCCGACGACGAGGAGCCGCCGCCGAGGTTCGCGCCGCCGCCCCGGTCGGCGCTGCTGATCGGCGCGGTGGGCTTCTGCGCGGTGTTCGCCGAGGGGGCGAGCCTGGACTGGTCGGCGGTGTTCCTGCGGGACCGGATGGACAGTTCGGCCGGTGTGGCGGCGGCCTGCACCACCGGCTTCATGCTGACGATGGCGATGGCCCGGATCGCCGGTGACGCGGTGGTGAACCGCTTCGGCGCGGTGCGCACCGTGCGCGCCGGTGGTGTGCTGGCCGCGGCCGGCGGTCTGCTGATCGTCCTCGCGGGGGATCCGGCGGTGGCGATGACCGGGTTCGCGCTGATGGGGCTGGGCATCGCGGTCGTCGTACCGCTGTGCTTCGCGGCGGCCGGGCACGCCGGACCGAACCCCGGTCAGGCCATAGCGGGCGTGGCGACGATCACCTACACCTCGGGGCTGATCGCGCCGAGCCTGATCGGTGGGGTGGCCCAGGCGACCAGCCTGGTGGTGTCGTTCGGAGTGGTGACGGCGCTGTCGTGCGGGCTCGCGGGGCTGGCGGGCGTGCTGCGCACGGCCGAGCGCGGCGGCCGGACCGAGGTCAGCCGGCCGGCCGCAGCAGTTGCCGACCCACGGCCCTGAAGGCGTCGGTCCAGGGCGTCGGGCGCAGGGTCGTGGCGTCCAGCCGGACCAGCACCCGGGCGCCCTGCGCGTACGTCCGTGTCCCGTCCGCCGAGCAGAAGCGGAAGCCGTAGGTCAGTCCGGTGGTGCCGAGCCGTTCCAGCCAGAGGTGGACGGCGTAGGTGCCGGGGCTGGTCACCGGTGCCTCGTAGCCGATGCGCAGTTCGCGGACCGCGTTGCAGGCGTCGCCGGCCGCGTGCCAGTCGCCGTCGAAGCGGACGCCGTGCTCGTGCCACAGCTCGGTCCAGGCGCGCTCGACCAGCAGCGGATAGCGGGCGTTGTGCAGGAGTCCGAGCGCGTCGAGGTCGTCGAAGTGCACGGTGACGGGGATCAGCCGGCCGTAGGAGACGGCGGGCGCGATCGGGGCTTCGGCGGTCACGGGTGGGGCTCCTGAACATCGCTGCTGAGACGAATGCATCGCCGCTGAGACGCTTCCATACTAAGCGACCGCTCAGGATCTCCGGCCGGGGCCCGGTCAGCCCGCCATCGAGTCCAGCTGCTCGGCGGCGGGGCGCAGCGCCCACAGGTCTTTGCCGGGCGGCGCCTCAAGCTTCGCCACGGCCGCCTGCGCCGCCGCGTCGCCCGCGTCCGCCGCCGCGTGTACGACGTCGGTGGCCGCGTACCGGTGGAACTCCAGCTCGGGATGGGACCACGCGGCGGCGCCCGTCGCGGCCGGCAGCAGATAGTCCACCGCCTCGGCCAGGCTCTGCCCGGCCGGGCCCCGGTACGACCACAGGTCCACGCCCACATGCCGGCCGATGGCCGCGAGCCGGGTGTAGGCGACGAGGTCGAAGGCGGAGTAGTGCCAGCTGCGGGTGCGGGCCAGCTCCTGCGGCTGGCCGCCGTCGGCCGCGATCTGCGGGTCGATCCGCCGGGCGCGCGCGTCGAGCACCGTCCGCCCGGCGAGCGCGGTGTCACCGGTGGCGTAGGCGAGGGCGGCGAGCTGCATGTCGTAGAAGGTGCCGTGGTTGTTGGCGGCCGAGCCCTCCTCCTTGCCGAAGGCGCTGCTCTTCAGCCAGTCCAGGAAGCCGGTGTTCCACTTGCTCATCGCGGTACGGTCCTTCGCGCTCCAGCCGGGGGCGCCGGCGGCCAGGATCGCCTGGGCGTCGAGGACGCTCGTGTACGACTGCGAGAAGTCGATGATGCCGGTGGCGCGGCCGTCGTACCTGCACGGGATGAACTGGGCGTGGTCCAGGTCGGGGTTCATCCGGGTGGCCGGGTCGAGGAACCAGGTGCGCAGGATCTGCCCCGCCTTCTCGGCGTAGGCACGCCTGCCCGTGTAGTACCAGGCGAGCGAGAGGTCGTACGTCGAGTCGAAGACCTTCTCGGCGTCCTGCCGGTCCGTGCCGCTGTCGACCGCCGGGTTGCGCTGCCCGTCGCGCTGGACGTAGGGACAGCCCCAGGGGTTGCCGGCGGTGGGGGTCGTCGTGGGCCACCAGTAGGGGGCCTGGCTCAGATACTCGTGGACGTCGCCGCCGGGCGCGGGCCTCGGTTTGTCGACGACCGTCCAGGGGCCCTGGTCGAGCCAGCCGTCGGCGCGGGCGGTCAAGTCGCCCAGTGTGCGCCGCAGTCGAGGGTCGCGGTCCAGGCGGGCGCGGGTCTGCCGGAGACGGCCGCCGTCGAGCACGGCGGTCCGGGGCGCTTTCGGCGCGGCCTGCGCGGCATGTCCGTCACGCGCGGACGGGGTGGCGCGCGCGGACGGGACGAGCACGGCCGCCGTCGCCACCATGGCGGCCAGCAGGACGGCCGCACGGGCTCTTCCGCTCATCGAGCACTCCCTACAGAATCAGGTATATGAACGTGGTTCATGAGGAGGACCATGCGAGCGTAGGACCGCTCATCAGCCGTGACAATGGTGCGGACCGTCTTCATGTACGTAAGAAAGCGAAACCCCACCATGGATCTCGGCGTGCGCTGGAAACTGCACGGTGACGGGCGCACGCCCGCGCCCGGAGCGGTGGTACGCCCCGATGAACGGCTCTCCTGGCCCCGCACGGTGGGCCTGGGCGCCCAGCACGTGGTCGCCATGTTCGGCGCGTCCTTCGTGGCGCCCGTCCTGATGGGGCTCGACCCGAATCTGGCCATCATGATGTCGGGCGTGGCGACCGCGATCTTCCTGCTCGCCACGCGCGGCCGGGTGCCCAGCTATCTGGGCTGCTCCCTGTCGTTCGTGGGCGTGGCCGCCGTGATCCGCGCGCAGGGCGGCACGAGTGCCACCGTGACCGGCGCGGTGTTCGTCGTCGGCATCGCGCTGTTCCTGGTGGGGCTCGCGGTGCAGCGGTTCGGCGCGCGGATCATCCATGCCGCGATGCCGCCGATCGTCACCGGCGCGGTCGTCATGCTGATCGGCTTCAACCTGGCCCCGGTGACGGCCTCGACCTACTGGCCGCAGGACCAGTGGACAGCGCTGCTGGTCATGCTGTTCACCGGCCTCGCCGTGGTCTGTCTGCGCGGCTTCTGGTCCCGGGTCGCGATCTTCCTCGGCCTGGTCTTCGGGTATGCGATCTCCTGGGCCTTCGACCGGATCTTCGGCAAGATCCACTCCATGAGCCCGGGCGGCAAGGTCGCCGACCACTGGCGCCTGGACCTCTCCGGCGTGTCCAGGGCCGACTGGCTCGGCCTGCCGCACTTCCACGGGCCGTCCTTCCAGTGGTCGGCGATCCTGGTCGCGCTGCCGGTCGTCATCGCCCTGGTCGCGGAGAACGCGGGCCACGTCAAGGCGGTCGGCGAGATGACCGGCGACCCGCTGGACGACAAGCTCGGTACGGCGATCTCGGCGGACGGCGTCGCGTCGATGCTGTCCACCGCCGTCGGCGGCCCGCCGAACACCACCTACTCCGAGAACATCGGTGTCATGGCCGCGACCCGCGTCTACTCCACCGCCGCCTACTGGGCCGCCGCGGGCTTCGCGCTGCTCTTCGGCGTCTGCCCGAAGTTCGGCGCGGTCGTGGCCGCGATCCCGGGCGGTGTCCTCGGCGGTATCACCGTGATCCTCTACGGCATGATCGGCCTGCTCGGCGCCCAGATCTGGCTGCACGCCAGGGTGGACCTGCGCAACCCGCTGAACCTGGTCCCGGCCGCCGCGGGCATCATCATCGGCGTCGGCAACGTCAGCCTGACCTTCACCCGGAACTTCTCGCTCAGCGGCATCGCGCTCGGCACCCTGGTCGTCATCACCGGCTACCACACACTGCGTGCCTTCGCCCCGGCCCATCTGAAGCAGCAGGGGCCGCTGCTGGACGAGGGGATGTCCGCCTACGACACGGAGGCCGGCGGCACGGAGGGCCCGCGCGCCAGGTCGTAGGCGTACGAAGGGGTGAACGTCCCGGCCGCGCCCCGGCAGCCGTCGGACTCCCCCGGCAGCTTCACCCACAGATACGCGTCGATCCGGGCCTCACCGGTGTCCAGGGTGGGGGCCCGGCCGATCCGCCGGCCGGCCGGGTCGCACCACTGGCCCTCCGAAGGGGCGCCGTTGCCGTTGCGGCTGGTGTCGATCACCGCGCCGAGCCGGGCCGGGCCGCCGAGCGCGGCCAGGACCTGGCGGTCGTAGGCGATCTCGTCGGCCGTGGTGCGGAAGTTGGAGACATTGCTGAAGACGCCGTCGGCGTCCGCCGCGCCCGCCCGTCTCAGCAGCGCGGCCTGTTCGCCCGGCGGGTTCCAGCCGGAGTGCCCGGCGTCGTAGTAGACCCGCGCCCGGGGATCGGCCGCCTTGAGCACCCGGCCCGCGCGGGCCAGCGAGGCGAGGCGGGCGGCGCGGTCGGCCGGACTCAGACAGCCGGACTGGGCGAGGGAGTCCGGCTCCAGGATCACGATCACCTCGCCCTGGCCCAGCCCCCGGGCGAAGGCGCCGATCCAGGTGTCGTAGCCGGCGAGGTCCGGAGCGCCGCCCCGGGAGGCGCCGCCGCAGTCCCGGTCGGGGATCGCGTACGGCACGAGCACCGGGACCCGGCCCCGCGCCGCCGCGTCCGTGGTGACCGCGCCCACCTGGGCGGTGATGGTGCCCGGGTCCGGATCGGTGAACCAGACCGCGGCCGGCCGGTCGGCGATCCGGGCGGCGATGACGGCGGTGCGCGGATCGTCGGGGTGCGCGCGGACCCAGTCCAGCACCTGGGAGCCGGGCCGGCGGTACAGCAGCGGTGCCACGGGGGCGGCCCGCTGGCTGCTCCGGGCCGGGGTCGGCGCGGCCGGGGTCGTCCTGACCTGCGGAGTCGGCCCGGGTGTCGGCTCGCCGGTGACCGGTGTGCTCGGCGTGTCCGGCGTGTCCGGCGTGTCCGGCGCAGGCGACGGCCTCGTCGGCGCGGGCGCCGGGCCGGGAGCGCGGATCACCTCGGTACGGGCCTGGCCGGAGTCGAGCGCCAGGACGATCCCGGTGACGGAGCCGACCAGGGTCACCACCGAGGCCGCCGTGACCATCACCGCGCGCCGCACGGCTCGCCTGCGCGCGGCCCGGCGTTCGGCGAGGCGCCGGACGCGTAAGCCTGACACCGTGCCTCTCCCCCCTCACATCCGCCACATCCGCACTGTGGCGGTCCGTTCCCCCGATCCGGCGAAGCACCGGGCCGGTCGGCGCGCCGCCCGGCCCAGGGCTGGGACCCTTCCCCCATGGCGCAGTCGGAACACTTCAGCACTCCCGTCGACGCGGTCGTCTCCCGGATGCGTGCGCTCGGCGCGACCCTGCCCGAGCGGGACGGTGTCGCCGTGTTCAACCGCGTCTACCTGACCGTCACCGAGGAGGTCGACCGGCGCCTGGACGCCGGGGAGTTCCCGGATCCACATGCGGCGATCGCCCTGGACGCGCGGTTCGCCGAGCGTTATCTGGCGGCGGTCGGGGCGGCGGCGGCTGACCACCGTCCGCCCGCCTGCTGGCGCCCGCTGTTCCAGCTCCGCGGCCATCCCGGGGTACGGCCGGTGCAGTTCGCGCTGGCGGGCATCAACGCGCACATCGGGCACGATCTGGCGCTCGCCGTGGTGGACGCCTGTCGTACGCTCGACTGCGAACCACCCGATCTGGAGGACGAGTTCGACCAGGTCGGCGTTCTCCTCGACTCGCTGGAGGAGCGCGTCCGCGAGGATCTGATGCCGGGTCCCGACCTGCTCCAGATCGCCGACCCGCTGACCCATCTGCTGGGCTGCTGGAGCCTGGAGCGGGCCCGCGACGCGGCCTGGTCGGCGGCCCGGGCCCTGTGGGCGCTGCGCCACTGCGGCGATGTCGCCGAGGAGTTCACCGCACGGCTGGACGCGGCGGTGGGGTTCGCGGGACGGATGCTGCTGACTCCGCTCGCCGACTGACCTGGCCGGATCCGGCCCTTGGGCGAGCCATCCGTGGAACACCCCCGCGGTCACCGTACGTTGAACGGTCGACACCCAGCGCAGAGGAGCAGCGGTATGGCGACCCGGCTCGGTCTGAGTCTTCCCCAGATGCGGCAGTACTCCCTCGGCAAGGACGTCCCCGACGTGGCACGCGCCGCCGAACAGATCGGTTACGACAGCCTGTGGGTCTTCGAGCGGGCCCTGTTCCCGGAGCCCGCCACCCAGGGCCTGTACGGCATGGACGGCGTGCCCTGGCCCGACCAGTACCGGAACGTGGCGGACCCGCTGGTCACCCTCGCCCTGGCCGCGGCGGCCACCGAGCGGGCCGAGCTGGGCTCCAGCGTCCTGGTGGCCCCGCTGCACGTGCCGTTCCAGCTCGCCAAGGCCCTGGCCTCGCTGGACGCGGCGAGCGGCGGTCGGGTGATCGCGGGCTTCGGCACGGGCTGGTCCCTGGACGAGTACGCGGCCTCCGCCGTCCGCCCCTTCGAGGAGCGCGGCACGTCGCTGGACGAGATCATCGGGGTGTGCCGGGCGGTGTGGGGCCCGGATCCGGTCGTCTACGACGGCACCCTGACGCGGATCGCCTCGGCCGTGGTCGGGCCCAAGCCCGCCCGGCCGATTCCGGTCATGCTGGCCGCGAGCAGCGAACGGGCCCTGCGGCGGCTCGTCGACCACGCCGACGGCTGGCTGCCGGTCGGCATGAACGCCGGCCAGGTCACCGCCCAGTGGCGGCGCCTGCGGGAGATGGCCGAGGAGCGGGGCCGTACGCGCCCGATCCGGACGGTGCTGCGGGTGAACGCGGCGCAGCAGGCGAAGCCGTACGAAGGCGCGGGCCGACAGCCCTTCCAGGGCGATGCCGAACAGATCGTGGCGGACCTCGTGGAGTTCGCCGGCATCGGTCTCGACGAGATCCTCATCGACCTCCAGGGCAGCGCACGGGACGCGCAGGAGCTCAAGGACGTCGCCGCGGAGGTGTTGGAGAAGGCGCGGGCGGCCGGAGTCTGAGGCCGGCCGCCCACGCCCTGGTCTGTGCCCGGTTTCCGGGTTCCCGGTCAGTCCTCGGGGAGTTCCACGGGCGCGATCTCGTCGTAGACGTCACCCGGGCCCGGGTTGGCCGCGTCGCTCGCGCCGCCGAAGTGGTGCATGACGCCCCAGACCGCGTTCAGCGCGGTCTGGATGGCGCCCTCGGCCCAGCCGGCCGTCCAGGAGATGTCGTCACCGGCGAGGAAGATGCCCCGCTTGTCCGCGGGCAGCCGGTCCTGCATGAAGTGGGTGAACAGGCGCCGCTGGTAGCGGTAGTGGCCGGGCAGGTTGGCCTTGAACGCACCCATGAAGTAGGGCTCGTTCTCCCAGGAGACCGTCACCGGGTTGCCGATGATGTGCTTCCGGATGTCGACCTTCGGGTAGATCTCGCCGAGCGACTTCAGCATGACCTCCATCCGCTCGTTCGCGGACAGCGGCAGCCACTTCAGGCTGTCGTCGCACCAGGTGTAGGACAGGCAGATCACGGCGGGCTTGTCCGGGCCGTCGTCCAGCAGATAGGTGCCGCGGGTCATGCGGTCGGTGAGCGTCATCGACATGACGTCCCGGCCGGTGTCCTCGTCCTTGTCCAGCCAGAACGGCCGGTCGACCGGCACGAAGAGCTTGCTGGACTCCATGTAGTGGGTGCGCTCGATCGCGGTCCAGTGGTCGATCGGGAAGAGCGAGTCGTCGCAGGCGATCTTGGACAGCAGCATCCAGGACTGGGCGGTGAAGACGGCCGCCTTGAAGGTGCGGATGTCGCCGTTCGCGTCCGTCACGGTGATCTGGTTGCCCGCGGTGCGGTGCAGCCGGGTCACGGCCGGGCGCGGCTCGCCGTCCAGGTGCAGGGACTTCAGCGAGGTGCCGTACGGCCAGTGGACGATCTTCTCCGGCTCGCGCTCCCACAGGCGCAGCGGCAGCTGCTGGGAACCGCCGACGATGCCGCGGTGGTGGTCGTCGGCCTCGGTGTAGACGACGCGCAGGATCTCCAGGATGGAGTTCGGGAAGTCGGTGTCCCAGCCGCCGGTGCCGAAGCCGACCTGGCCGAAGATCTCACGGTGCCGGAAGGACGTGAAGGCCTCGGAGTCGCAGAGGAAGCCGTAGAAGGTCTGGTTGTCGAGCTTCTCGACGAGCTTCGCCCAGATCTCGCGGATGCGCGGGACGTCGCGCTCGCGCATGGCGCGGTTCATGTCGGAGAAGTCGGCGCCCTCGTCGAGGCACTTGTTCCAGGCCTCGGCGACGTCCCGGTAGACCTGGGGCAGGTCGTCGATGGTCTCGGCGTAGTGCGACTCGCCCTTGAGGTCCACGACGGTGGACGGGGTGGCCTCGGCCAGCGGGTTCGGGAAGGGCCTCGTCTCAAGGCCCACCATGTCGATGTAGTGCTGCAGGGCGGTGGAGGACGGCGGGAAGCGCATCGCGCCCAGCTCGCAGTTGAGGGACTCGTCGCAGCCCTCGAAGCCGACCGTGCGCAGCCGGCCGCCGATCTGGTCGGCCTCGTAGACGACGGGCTTGAGGCCCATCTTCATCAGCTCGTAGGCGGCCACGATGCCGGACAGACCGCCGCCGATGATCGCGACCTCGCTGCCGTGCTCGGTCGCCGGTATCTGGCCGAGGCCCGCCGGGTGGGCGAGGAAGTCGTCGTAGGCGTAGGGGAAGTCCGGGCCGAACATGGTGATCGGCGGCTGCTGCTCGTCGGTGTGCTCGACGGCGTTGGGCACCGTGGACGTCATGGGGTACGGACTCCTTGCGCGAAAGTACTCGGGGGGAAGCTCAGGGGGGTGTCAGACCAGGGACCCGTACAGACCGGGGCGGCGGTCCTTCAGATACGGGTTGGCCTCGCGGGAGGCGGCCAGGAAGGCCGGGTCGGCGTCGGCGAACACCAGCTCCTCGCCGCGGCCGGCGCGGGTGCGGGCGACTCCGTCGGGACCGGCGAGCACGGACAGCCCGACGAACTCGAACTCCCCTTCCCGGCCGACCCGGTTGACGTACGCGACGTACATCTGGTTCTCCCAGGCGCGCACCGGCACGAGGGACTCGGCGACGAACTGGAAGGGGTGCATCTGCGCGGTCGGGACGACGAGGAGGTCGGTGCCGGCCAGGGCGTGGGCGCGGACGTTCTCCGGGAACTCGACGTCGTAGCAGATCATCAGGCCGACGGTGAGGCCGTTCAGCTCGGCCTGGACGACGGGCTGCTCGCCGGGCGTGAAGTGGTCGCGCTCGAAGCAGCCGAAGAGGTGGGTCTTGCGGTAGTTCGCGAGCCGGCTGCCGTCGGCGGAGATCAGCTGGGCGGAGTTGTAGACGCGTCCGCCGTCGCGCTCCGGGTAGCCGTAGGCGATCGCGACGCCGTGCCGGGTGGCGGTCTCGGCGATCGCGTCGGCCCAGTCGCCGTCGGCGGGCTCGGCGAGGCGGCCGACGGCGTCACCGATGGCGTAGCCGGTCAGGAACATCTCCGGTGCGGCGAGCAGCGCGGCGCCCGCGGCGGCGGCACGGGCCGCGGCCTCGTCGAGCACCTTGAGGTTCTCGACGACGGAGCCGGGGCGGCCGGAGCTCTGGAGCAGGGCGGTGCGCATGCGTGTTCCTCACCGGACTCAGGGGGTTAGGAGGTCATTAAGAAGGTACGGTCGGCGCGCTCGGCCGGACAAGAAGGAGCCGTTGCGCGCCCGTGCGCGGTTCGTTGCGTGGAATCGGGGTCCGGCGGCGATTCGTTGCGCCCCCTCGGGGCCACGCCCCGTCCTCCCCGGGGCGCAGGTCAGCCGTAAGGTTCCCCGCCGGACGGGGGAGGCGGGGTCCCGCCCGCGGGGCGATGTGCGCACCGGCCGCCGCCAGGAGAGTGGTGAGCGTTCAGTTCACGCGTATGACCTGCGGAAAGGACCGTCATGAAGCGTCGTACGAAGATCGCCGCCGCTGCCGTCGTCACCGCCCTGTTGATCACCACCGGTACGGCCGAGGCGGCACTGGCCGCGGGCGGCGGGGCACCTCGCCCGGAGCGCGAGGCCGCGGCGCTGACCGGCACGGCCAAGCTGTACCGCTCGGCCGGGGACGACATCACGTTCGGCTTCGACGCGCATCTGGCGGCGAAGGACACCGCGGACCCGCTCAAGGCCACCGGCACCTTCGCCTGGAGCCACTATCTGCACGGCAAGGGGGCCTGGGCCAGGGCGAGGGTGGACTGCCTGGTCACCGGCGGGAAGGTCGCCGTGGTGTCCGGTGTGATCACGGCATCGGACCTGCCCGGGGCGAAGGGCAAGCGGGTCGGCGTCACGGTCCACGACCTCGGCCGGCACGACCGGCTGGGCTACAGCTGGGCGGCGGTCGGCAGTCCGACGGACACCGCGAACTTGCCGAAGTGTGTGTCCTCGGCCCCGTTCGAGAAAGTGAAGCAGGGCACGGGCGATTTCACCGTCGTGCCCTGGGAGCCGCGGTTCTAGGGCCTTGCGAGCGGCCCTGGGTCCGGTTACTTGCCGGTGCCGATCGGGTCGACGGTGACGGCGGAGCCGGGTGACGATGCGGCTGGTGAAGGTCTCGCCGCTGCCTTTGCCGGTGCCCGTGCCAGTGCCGCCCGTGTTCGAGGAACCGGAGTCCTGGGAGACGGCGCTCTGGCTCGGGGAGGAGGAGCCGTTCGCGTCGGAGGAGCCCTTGTCACCCCGACGTCAGTTGATGCGTTCCGATCAACACAGCGCTCGTACACGGCTGTGACGAACGGCTAGATCTCGCGCAGCCGGTCCATGATCTCCCGCAGCAGCTCCGGGTCGGCGGCCGCGCCCCCGGCCGGGAGCCGGCGTGGCTCGTCGATACGGATCAGGCCCGCCTCGGCCAGGTCGCCGAGCAGGACCCTGAGGACGGTCAGCGGCAGATCGGCGTCCGCGGCCAGCTCCACGACGGGACGGGGGCCGCGCCGGATCACATCGAGCAGCGCGGCGCGGGCGTGGTCGATGTCCGGCCGCTGCGCGTCGGTCTCCAGAGCGGTGACCCGGGACATCAGGTCGATGGCGTGCGCGCCCGAGGGCCGGGTGCGGCCCCGGGTCACCGTGTAGGGGCGCACCATCGGCCCGGTCTCGTCCTCGTACCAGTGCTCGTCGCTCACCGCGGGATCATCTGGTCGTACGGGCGGCCGCGTCCAGGTGGCCCCCGAGGCGGCGGACGAGCAGGGCCATCTCGTGGGCGAGCTGCCCGACGTCGGTGCCGGCCTCGCTGAGGACGGCGAGCCGGCTGCCGTGGCCGGCCGGGGTGATGAAGAGGTAGGCGTCGTCGAGCATCACCATCGTCTGCCGCACCTCGCCCGCCTCGAACCGCTCGCCCGCCGAGCGGGCCAGGCTGTGGAAGCCGGAGCAGACGGCGGCCAGATGCTCGATGTCGCGTCGGCGCATGCCGTCCGAGCTGCTGAGCGGCAGGCCGTCGGCGGTCAGCAGCACGGCGTGGCGCACGTGGTCGGTGCGCGCCACGAGGTCGTCCAGCAGCCACCCGAGCGCTCCGCCGGCTTCGGCCGGCTGCTCGGGCGAGTGTGCGTCACCGGGCATCGTCGGTGTCCGTCCCTTCGGGGGCATGGGTGGTCACGGTGTCGGTGATCGGGGGGTCTGCGGGGTCGGAGGCGGAGCGGGGTGCGTCATCGATCGCTGGTGCGGGTGTGTGGGGGCCGGCCACGCGGTTCCCCGCGCCCCTGGGGGGCTGCGGTGCCGTCGGCTTCGCGGTGTCCGCCGGCTGGCCCTTGCGGCCGCGGTCCAGCCCGCGCTGGAAGGCGCCGAAGATCGCCCGCATCTCCTCGGCGTCGACCTCCGGTCCGGCCTCGCTCGCCCGGGGCGGCGGCTCGTCCCGCAGCTCCGGCACGAGAGAGGCCTGCCGGATCCGGGTGGGCAGCGCGGGCGCGGACATGGGCGACTCGGAGACGGGCGACCCGGATACGGGTGATTCGGGCGATTCGGGCGCGGGCACCACGTCGGGAGCGGTCCCCGAGTCGGGCATGGGCACCGAATCGGACCCGGCAACCGAGTCGGGCACGGGCACAGAATCGGCCGCGGCCACCGAGTCGGGCGCGGGCACCGGTGCGAGCCGGTGCCGCGCGGGCGGCTGCGCCTCGGGGGCGCCCTGCGGTTCACGCGGCGCGGCGGACCGCCTCCTGGACGGCAACGCGCGCACGGTGGCCCCCTGTACCGCAGCCCCAGGCACACCTGCCCCGTCCCTCTCCGGCCCAGGCACACCCCTCTCAGGCACCGCAGGCCCAGGCACACCCCAGGCGCGCGCCGCAGGCCCAGGCACACCCCGCCCGGGCGCCACAGACCCAGGCACACCCCAGGCGCGCGCCGCAGGCCCAGGCACACCCCGTTCGGGCAGCGCAGGCTCGGGCACCAGCGGTACCGGGGCCGTCCGCTCGGGAACCGTCGGCTCCATCTCCGCCAGCACACCCTCCGGCAGCAGTACCACCGCCGTCGTACCGCCGTACGGCGAGTCCCTGAGGCTCACCTCGATGCCGTGCCGGGCGGCGAGGCGGCCGACGACGTAGAGGCCCAGCCGGTCATGGCGGGTGGGGTCGAAGGCGTCGGGGTCGGTGAGGGTGCTGTGGGCCCGGGCGCGCGCGTCGGCGTCGAGACCGAGCCCCCGGTCGTCGATCTCCAGCACGAACCCGCTGCTGACCCGCCCGGTGCGCAGGGTGACCTGCGTGTGCGGCGGCGAGTACACGGTGGCGTTCTCCAGGAGCTCGGCCACCAGGTGGACGACGTCGGCGACGGCGTCGGCCGCGACGCCGACCTCGGGCATCGGCGGCACGACCACGCGCGCGTAGTCCTCGATCTCGCCGACGGCCGAGGCGACGACGTCCGCCACCGGGACGGGCCGGCGCCAGCGCCGGCCGGGCGCCGCGCCGGAGAGGATGATCAGGCTCTCCGCGTGCCGGCGCATCCGCGTGGTCAGGTGGTCGATGCGGAACAGCTCGCGCAGCACGTCGGGGTCGTCCGTGCGCCGTTCCAGGGTGTCGACCAGCTTCAGCTGCCGGTGGACGAGGGCCTGGTTGCGCCGGGCGATGTTGAGCAGCACCGCGAACAGGCCCCGGCGCAGGCCGGCCTGGGTGACGGCGGCCTCGACGGCGGCGAGCCGCGCGGTGTTGAAGGACCGGCCGACCTGCCCGATCTCGTCGTCGCGCAACTCGTCCGCGGCGAGCGGCGGCGCCTCGACGAGCGCGTCCACCTCGTCACCGGCGCTCAGTCTGCGCATGACGTCGGGCAGCTGGTCCTTCGTCAGGACGTCGGCCGCGTCCCGCAGGGTCTCCAGGCGCCGCGAGATGCGCCGCGCCCCGCGCACCGCGAACCACAGCGACAGCCCGGCCGCGGCGAGGCCCGCCCCGCCGACGACGGCGGCCTTGGTCAGCTCCTGGTAGGCGAAGGCCCGGCCGCGGGCGGCGGAGTTCTCGGCGGACGTGGTGCACAGCTCGCGGTAGCGGACGACGGCCCGGTCGGTGGTGGAGCGCCAGGTGTCCGCCGCGACGGCCTTCCCGGCGCCGGCCGCGCCGGAGCGCAGCAGCGCGTCCTCGCCGTGCGCCAGCGAGGCGTACAGGTCCCCGCGCTGGAAGTTCTCGAAGAGCGCCCGCGAGTCGGCGGGCAGGTCCGGGACATACGTCCGTTCGAAGACCCGCCGGTCCTCGATGGTCGCGGTCAGGCCGTCGTACTGCCGGTCGGTCAGGGTGCCGGCCGCCCGGGCCCCGGCGACCAGCGCGTCCTCCCGCGAGACGAACTCCCGCACCCGCACCAGCTCGATGACGACCTGTGCCTCGCGGGCGAGCTGTCCGGCCTGCAGGGCGGTGAGCGTGGACTGCACGTCGAAGCCGGGCTCCACGAGCGCGCTGTACGCGTCCACGGCCCGGTCCCAGCTGATGTGCCGGGACAGCACCTGCGAACGCAGCCCGTCCAGCTTGCCGGTGGCGGCGACGACGGCGTCCAGCGCCTGCCTCTGACGGTCCGTGAGCCGGCCGCGGTCGCCGTGCTGGACCGCCTGCCGCATGGTGTCGACGGCCCGGTCGGTGCGGCGCTGCTGCCCGAGCAGTGCGCTCGCGGTGGCCGTGTCGAGGCGGGCGCCCAGATAGGCGGCGGACATCCGGCGCTCGATCTGGATCTGCCCGATCGCGGTGTCCACGGGGGTGCCGAAGTCCTCGTACACCCCCTGGACCCGGACCAGCGCGCGCAGTTCGCCGGTGACGGACCACATGGCGAAGCTCCACAGCGCCATCAGCGCGACGGCCGGGGCGAGCGCGAGCGCCACGATCCGCGCGCGGACGGTGGTGGGACGGCCGGAGGGCCAGCGCATGAGGTACCTACCGGTGTTACCAGTCAGTAGTGGGCGTGAGCGCGGCACAACCTACGGGATGGTCACCCCGGACCGCAATGGTGACCTGCGGTAACCCGCGGTCACCTCATGGGGTACGGCGGTCACCTCATGGGCGGTACGGCGGTCACCTCGTGGGCAGCACGAAGGTTGTGACGACCGCCGCGTGGTCGGAGGGCCAGTCGTTGTCCGCGACGTCCGGCCAGGGCCGCGGGCTCCCGGTCACGAGGGTCCGCGCGTCCCGTACGGTCAGGCCCCGGTGCAGGACATAGTCGATCCGGTCCTGGGGCTCGGGCCGCCCGCTGCCGTCCTCGTGGACGGGGTGGATCGGCGACCAGGTGTGGCCGGGCTCGGCTACGGGGTCCGGGTGCGCCTCGCGGTAGGAGTCGGCGAAGCCCGCGTCCTCGGCGGCCTTCGTCACCGGCCAGGCCACGTCCGGCCGGTCCAGGTGCGAGGGGCAGTTGAAGTCGCCGACGAGGACGACCGGGACTCCCTCGGCCGTGGATGCGGCGATCCGGTCCAGCGCGTCCCGCATCTGGGTCAGCCGCAGCTCCTCGTGGGCGATCAGCTCGGCCGCCGGCAGCCCGTCGAAGGCGGCCTCGTAGGGGCCGTACGGCGTGTAGTGCAGATGTGCGGTCCACACGTCGACCTCGCGGCCGGGCGCCACGGCGATCCGGACGCCGGCGGCGCCGTAGAAGCCGACGTCCGGGTCGCCGAAGCGGGCGGTGATCGGGTGGCGGCTGAGGACGCCGAGGTTCTCGCCGGCCCGGTGGTGGTGCCAGCCGAGCGCCTCGGCCAGCTCCTCGGCGGCGCTCCCGCCCGTCTCCTGCAGCCCGACGACGTCGGCACCGCTCTCCAGGATGGTCTTGAGCTGCTTGGCGCGGTGGTCGTCGACCTCGCTGCCGCCGAGCCACAGGTTCCAGCTCATGACCCGCAGTTCGGGCGCCGGCATCCGCCGCAGTTCCTCGACCGTGACCCCGGCGAGGGTGTCCCGCACGGTCCGGCCGGGCGCGCCGCCGATGGGCGCGAGGGACGGTACGGCGAGGACGGCGCAGCCGGCGGCCTCGGCGGAGGCGACGCCGGTCTCGGTGTCCTCGACGGCCACACAGGCGGCGGGGTCGACGCCGAGGGCGTGGCAGGCGGCCCGGTAGGGGTCGGGGGCGGGCTTCGTGCGGGGGGTGTCGTCGGCCGTGACGGAGGCCGCGAACCGGTCGGCGCCGAGGGCGTCGAGGACGATGTCGGCGACCGCGCGCGGGGACGCGGTGACCAGGGCGGCGGGGACGCCGGCGGCGGCCAGCGCGTCGAGCAGGTCCAGCGCGCCGGGCCGGGGCACGATCCCGGTGCGGACACGGTCGGCGAACTCGCGGTGCAGTTCGGCCGCGATGTCCGCCGCCGGCCGGCCCGACGCCACGGCGAGCCAGGCGGCGGTGTGCTCGACCGGGCGGCCGAGCACCTCCGGCTGGTCGTCCTCGGTCAGCGGGCGCCCGGCGGCCTGTTCGACCGCCTCCCACCACAGTCGCTCGGTGTCGACGAGCGTGCCGTCCATGTCGAACAGGACGGCCTGCAGCGGGCGTCGGTAGGTGTGGGGGGTCACGTTCGGGTCATTCCTCACTTCTGGGTACGTGCGGCCACGAGTACCGGCCGCTCCGGGAGCGACACGCCGACGGCGGTTCCGGCGTCGAGTCCG
The DNA here is from genome assembly GCF_014650595.1 of Streptomyces alanosinicus. Taxonomy (GTDB): domain Bacteria; phylum Actinomycetota; class Actinomycetes; order Streptomycetales; family Streptomycetaceae; genus Streptomyces; species Streptomyces alanosinicus. The sequence continues at coordinate 390,548 of NZ_BMVG01000004.1, read as the reverse complement.
GTGGCCTCGTGCGCGGGCAGGTCCGCCTTGGCCTCGGTGCCGTCGGCGAGCCGTACGGTGACCCGGACAACCGCGCCGAGGAAGGCGGTGGCGACCACGCAGGCGGTGCCCTGTTCGTCGGCGGCCACGCGGAGGGTCTCCGGCCGCACCAGCGCGTCCACCGGGCCGTCGGGCACCTCGCCGTCGGCGGGCAGCCGCTGCCCGAGCACCTCGACCGTGCCGTCCTTCAGCTCGCCCGGGAGCCGGCTCATGGTGCCGACGAACTCGGCGACGAAGGCGGTGGCGGGGCGGCCGTACAGCTCGGCGGGCGCGGCGCACTGTTCGAGGCGGCCGGCGCGCATGACGGCGACCCGGTCGGCGACCGAGAGGGCCTCCTCCTGGTCATGCGTCACGAAGAGGGTGGTGATGCCGAGTTCCTGCTGGAGCCGGCGGATCTCCTCGCGCAGGGTGAGCCGCACCTTGGCGTCCAGTGCGGACAGCGGCTCGTCGAGCAGCAGCACGCGCGGGCGCAGGGCCAGGGCGCGGGCCAGCGCGATGCGCTGCTGCTGGCCGCCGGAGAGCTGGTGCGGGTAGCGCTCGCCCTTGTCGGCGAGGCCGACCAGTTCCAGCAACTCGGCGGCGCGGGAGCGTCGTTCGGCCGTCCGCGTGCCGCGCATACGCAGCCCGAAGGCGACGTTGTCGACGGCGTTCAGATGCGGGAAGAGGCTGTACGACTGGAAGACCATGCCGGCGTCACGGCGGTGGGCCGGGACCTGGGTGACGTCCTCGCCGTCCACCAGTACGGCGCCGGAGTCGGGGTGTTCGAACCCGGCGAGCATGCGCAGCGCGGTGGTCTTGCCGCAGCCGGAGGGGCCGAGGAGGGCCAGGAACTCTCCGGGGCGGACGGTCAGGTCGAGTCCGTCGAGGGCGACGGTGGCCCCGAACTCCCGCCGCAGACCGCGGAATTCGACGGTGGCGGCCTTTTCGAGGGTCTCGGGCAGGGTGGCGGTCATGTGTGTCATCCCCGGGAGGAAGCGGATCGGGTGCGGCCGCCGGCACCGGCGAGCGCGAGGAGCAGGGCCCAGGTGACGAGCAGGCTGAGCACGGACACGGCGACGGACATCTGGGCCTGTTCGCCGCCGACGTTGTAGATCCACACGGCGAAGGGCGCGTATCCGAGCAGATGGGAGACGGTGAACTCGCCGAGGACCAGGGCCAGCGTCAGGAAGGACGCGTTCAGCAGGGCCCCGCGCAGATTCGGCAGGACGGCCTGCAGCAGGGCCTGCGGCCAGGAGGCGCCGCAGCTGCGGGCCGCCTCGACCAGGGTCCGTACGTCGATGGCGCGCAGGCCTGCGTCGAGGGCGCGGTAGACGAACGGCAGGGCCATCACGACGTAGGCGAGGACCAGGACGAGGGGGAAGTCCTGGTTCTGGATCACCACGAAGGTCTCGAACAGCGGCGTCCGGGACAAATGCTCCGGACCCCACTTGAGCACGGTGACGATCCCGGCGACGAACGCGATCGGCGGCACCACCAGCGGCAGCGAGCAGACCACCTCCACCACCGGCCGCAGCCGGGGCGCGCCGAGCCGGAGCGCGACCACGGCGGGCACCATCAGCAGCAACACGACGGCGATGGTCGCCACGGCCAGCTCCAGCGAGAGCAGCAGGCTGGAGACGAAGCCGCCGGTGGAGAGGATCTTGGTGTAGGCGTCGAAGGTGACGCCCTGGCCCGGCGCGTCCACCGTGAAGATCACGGAGGCGACGAGCGGCACCAGGAAGTACAGGGCGGCGAGGCCGAGGACGACCCACCGCCACGGGGTCAGGCGTCGAGCCATCGGGCACTCCGTCGCTGAAGGGGCAGGTACACGGCCATCACCAGACCGGCCACCAGGACCATGTCGAGGCTCAGGGCGAGCGCGATGTTCTCCTGGCCGACCAGGACGTTGCCGGACAGCGCGTCGGCGATCTGCAGGGTGACCAGCGGGACGGCGCTGCCGACCATGGCGGCGGCGGTGGCGTAGGCGGCGAAGGCGCTGCCGAAGAGCAGCACGAGCCCGCCGAGCAGCGAGGGCGCGAGCACGGGCAGGGCCACGTACCGCCAGTACTGCACACCGGTGGCGCCGTTGTTCAGCGCGGCCTCGCGCCACTGCGCGCGCAGACCGTCGAGCGCGGGGGTGATGGTGAGGACCATGAGCGGGATGAGGAAGTACAGATAGACGAGGACCAGGCCCCAGAAGCTGTAGAGGTCCCAGCCGCTGTCCTTCAGACCGAGGTGCACGGTGAGGACGCCCGCGTTGCCGAGAGTGGCGACGAAGGCGAAGGCCAGCGGGACCCCGCCGAAGTTGGCGAGCACGCCGGAGGCGGTCAGCACGGCCTCGCGCAGCCAGCGGGAGCGGGAGCTGACCACGGCCTGCGCCAGCGGCAGTCCGAGCAGGGCACCGAGCGCGGCGGCGATCGCGGACAGCTTGACGCTGCCGAGCAGGGCGGTGAGGTACGGGCCCTTCAGCGACGCCGTCATGTTGGCGCCGGTGTAGCCGGTGGCGCCCGTGGTGGCGTCGTCGACCGAGAAGGCGCCGTTCACGATGGCCGCGGCCGGCAGGCCGAAGGCGATGGCGACGAAGACCAGCAGCGGCATGACCGCCAGCCAGCCGGGGGCGCGGCGCCGCCGCTTCGCCGAAGCGACGGGCGCCACATCCGCACGCGGGAGAGCGGCGGTCATCCGGAGACGGCCTTCTGCCAGCCCTGAGCGATGACCGTCTTGGCCTTGCTCTGCTGGTCCTCGGTCGGGAAGGACGGCGTGCCGGTGACCTTCGGCAGCTGGGCGGCGGCCGTCTTGTCCAGGGTGCCGGCCTTCTCCATGGCGGCCATCAGGGCCGGGCGGGCGTAGCCCTGGAGCCACATGTTCTGGCCCTCGGTGCTGTAGAGGTACTCCTGCCACAGACGGGCGGCCGCCGGGTGCGGGGCGTCCTTGTTGATGGCCTGGGAGTAGTACTGGGCGTACTGGCCGTCGCTGGGGACGGCGACCTTCCAGTCGAGGCCCTTGGACTTGAACTCCTTGGCGTAGCCGGCGTTCAGGTAGTCCCAGTCGATCGAGATCGGCGTCTCGCCCTTCTCGACGGTGGCCGGGGTGGACTCGACGGGCGTGTAGTTGCCGTTCTTCTTCAGCTTGCCGAAGAAGTCCAGGCCGGACTGGATGTTGTCGAAGGAGCCGCCGTTGGCGAGGGCCGCGGCGAAGACGCCGCCGAAGGCGGAGCCGGACTTGGTGGGGTTGCCGTTGAGCGCGACCTGGCCCTTGTACTCGGGCTTGAGCAGGTCCTTGAAGCTGGTCGGGCACTGCTTGACCCGCTTGGCGTCGCAGCCGATGGAGATGTAGCCGCCGTAGTCGTTGAACCAGCGGGCCTGCGGGTCCTTCTGCGCCTCGGGGAGGTCGGCGTAGGAGGCCACCTTGTACGGCGCGAGCAGGCCCTGCTGGGCGGCGCTCAGCGCGAAGGAGGAGCCGAGGTCGAGGACGTCGGGGGTGCGGTCCTGGCCCTTGCGGGAGGTGACGGCGTTGATCTCGTCCTGGCTGGTGCCGTCGGGGCTCTCGTCCTGGACCTTGAGACCGTACTTCTTCTGGAAGCCGTCGATGATCGCACCGTAGTTGGCCCAGTCGCGGGGCACCGCGATGATGTGCAGCGTGCCCTCCTTCTTGGCCGCCTTGACCAGGGCGTCCATACCGCCGAAGTCGGCTGCGGAGGTGGCGGAGGCGGCGCCCTTGCCGTCCTTGGTGGTGGTCGATGCCTTGTCGGGGGCGGCGCCGCAGGCGCTCAGGGCGAGCGCGGCGACGACGGCGAGGGAACCACCGAGCACGGCGTTTCTCGGCAGGGACACGGTCACGGTCTCTCCAGGGGGACGCATGAGGAGGGAGGGGAGAACTTGTCTGAACAAGTTGGCCTCAGTACGCCGGTCCCGGGTGTCCTGTCCGTAAACACCGGCGAAACACCGCCCCCCGTTTCCCTGCACACTTCCGACTGACACGGATCACCTGGGTGTGTCGATTAGGCTGGTCACGCTGTGCACAGTTACCCAAGCAGAGGGGAAGCATGACGGCGCGACACGAGGAGATCGCCGATGAACTGCGGCGGGCGATCGACCGCGAGGAGTACACGGTCGGCAGTCGGCTGCCCTCGGAATCGGAGCTTGCCGCGCACTACTGCGTCTCACGCGGCACGGTCCGCCAGGCCGTCGCGACCCTCACCGCCGAGGGCCTGATCGGCTCCCGGCAGGGCGCCCGGCGGGTCGTGCTCGCCAGCCGCCGCAGCCAGAGCTTCGAGGAACTGCGCAGCTTCGCCCAGTGGGCGCGGGCGATGGGCCGCGAGGCCACGGGCGAGGTGGTGACCCAGGAGTACCGCCCGGCCACGAGCGAGGACGCCGTACGCCTCCAAGTCCCCGTCGGCACACAGGTGTTGCATGTGCTCCGGCTGCGCGGTCTGGACGGCGAGCCGGTCCTGCTGGAGCGCACGGTGTACGCGGACTGGATCTCCCCGGCGGTGGAGTCGATCGAGCCGGGCTGCCCCTCGGTCACCCAACGCCTGTACGACGACACGGGGTTGGTCTTCGCCTACGGCGAGCACATCATCGACGCGGTCGCCTGCGGCGCGCGGGACGCGGAGTTGCTCGGGGTACGCCGGACAAGTCCCCTGCTGCGGGTGCGGCGTGTGACGACGACGCGCGAGGGGCGGCCGGTCGAGTGGTCCGACGACCGGTACCGCCCGGACGCGGTGAGCTTCAGCGTGCGGAACTCCATTGGCAGCAATGCGCTGACGCGGAAGACCGCGGAATAGCGCTCGGGGAGCATTCGCCGTCGCCGGGTGCGGGTGGTCCGTGGCTGATCGCGCAGTTCCCCGCGCCCCTGAGGGAATTGCAGTCCAGCATGCCTGAAAGGGGCGCGGGGAACTGCGCGAGAAACCACGACGCACCCGCACCCGGCAAACGGACAACGCGCCCCGAACCGGAATCCGCCCCTACCCCGGCGCCCCGGAGGAAAAACGGCGCAGCAACGGCGACAGCACCAGCACCGACTTCGTGCGCTCCACGAACGGCTCCCCGGCGATCCGCTCCAGGACCCGCTCGAAGTGCCGCATGTCGGACGCGAAGACCTGGGCGATGGCGTCCGCGTCGCCGGTGACGGTCGACGCGGCCACGACCTCCTGATACCGCTCCAGGCCCCGCTGGATGGTCTCCGGCGAGGTGTTGCGCCGGCAGTGGATCTCGATATAGCCCTCGGTCTCCCAGCCGAGCGCCGCCGGGTCCACCCGGACGGTGAATCCGGTGATGGCTCCGGTGGCCCGCAGCCGGTCCACGCGGCGTTTCACGGCGGGCGCGGACAGTCCCACCATCTGCCCGATATCCGCGTAGGAGCGGCGGGCGTCCTCGGCGAGGGCGTGCACGATGCGTTCGTCGAGATCGTTCAGCACAGGGGGTGGTTCACTTCTTCGGTTCGGTCACTTCTCTGCCGTCATCACAAGGTTCTCACCGGTCGCGAGACGGGAACGGCGATAGCCGTATACGAAGTAGAACACGAGCCCGACGGCCATCCAGACACCGAACACGATCCAGGTGATGCCGGGCAGGCTGCCCATCATCCAGACACAGAACCCGAAGCCCAGCGCGGGCAGCAGCGGGGACAGCGGCACCCGGAATGTGCGGTTCATGTCCGGGCGGGTCCGGCGCAGCACCACGACGGCCACATTGACCAGCGCGAAGGCGAACAGCGTGCCGATGCTGGTGGCGTCGGCGAGCTGGCCCAGCGGGATCGCGGCGGCGAGGACACCGCAGAACAGGGAGACGATCACCGTGTTGGCACGGGGCGCACCGGTCTTCGGGTGGACCCTGGCGAAGACCTTGGGCACCAGGCCGTCCCGGGACATGGCGAACAGGATGCGGGTCTGGCCGTAGACCACGGTCAGCACGACGCTCGCGATGGCGATGACGGCGCAGGCGGCCAGCAGGGTGCCCCAGAAGCCCTGTCCGGTGACGTCCTTCATGATCTGGGCGAGCGTGGCCTCGGAGTCGTTGAACTGCCGCCACGGCTTCGCGCCTACGGCGACGGCGGCGACCAGCACGTACAGGGCGGTCACGATGACCAGGGACAGCATGATCGCGCGGGGCAGGTCGCGCTGGGCGTCCTTCGCCTCCTCACCGGCGGTGGAGGCGGCGTCGAAGCCGATGTACGAGAAGAACAGCGTGCCGGCGGCGCCGCTGACGCCCGCCATGCCGAGCGGCATGAAGTGCGCGTAGTTGCCGGACTTGAAGCCCATGAAGCCGATCGCGCAGAACAGGATCAACGCGGCGATCTTCACGCACACCATGATGGTGTTGGCCCGCGCGGACTCCTTGGCGCCGCCGAGCAGGAACACCATCGCCAGGATCACGACGATCAGCGCGGGCAGGTTGAAGATGCCGCCGTCGCCGGGCGGCGCGGACAGCGCCGTCGGGATGGTCACACCTATCGTGCCGTCCAGCAGCTCGTTCAGGTACTTGCCCCAGCCGACGGCCACGGCGGCCACCGAGACGCCGTACTCCAGCAGCAGACACCAGCCGCAGACCCAGGCGATCAGCTCGCCCATCGTTGCGTATGCATACGAGTACGAGGAGCCGGAGACCGGGATCGTGCCCGCCAGCTCGGCGTAGGACAGGGCCGAGAACAGCGCGGTGAGGCCGGCGAAGACGAAGGAGAGGGTGACGGCCGGACCCGCCTTCGGGACGGCGTTGCCGAGGACCACGAAGATGCCGGTGCCGAGGGTGGCACCGATGCTGATCATGGTCAGCTGCCACAGTCCCAGGGAGCGCCTCAGCGCACCTCCCTCGCCGTGGCTGCCCTCCGCGACCAGGCGTTCCACGGGCTTGCGCCGCATGAGGCGCGCGGCGAGGCCCGGGGACGCGGGGGCGGTCGCTGTGCGGTCGTGCGAGGGTGCGCCTTGGTCGAGCACGCGGTGGCTCCTTACTCCTGCCGGTCATTGCGGACGGGGACCGGGAGCAGCCCTGCGAGGGCAGGAACCGACCGAGCGGGGTCCCCGCCACGCCACGTACAGACGAGCACCCTATGAGGCAGGCCTTCACGGGCGTAATGCAGCAACCTTGCGCGTCCCTGCATGATCATTGCGTTCCTCGTACCGGAATGACAAATCGTTGCATGCGGGTCGCCGAGCGTTGCGCGGCGGCCTCGGACGCACGCCCGCCCGCACAAGTGAGTACGGGGCTTCCGGTTCAGCCGGATACACGGCCGGCCGGGCTCCGGACATGCCGACGGCCCCTGTCCGTCCCGAGTGCGGGAGGGACAGGGGCCGTCAGGTGCGGCGGGTCGCCGATCAGCTCCAGCTGGCGTGCAGCGGCTTGCCCTCGGCGTAGCCGGCGGCGCTCTGGATGCCGACGATGGCCTTCTCGGCGAACTCCTCCAGGGAGCCGGCGCCGGCGTAGGTGCAGGAGGAGCGGACACCCGCGATGATCGAGTCGATCAGGTCCTCGACACCCGGGCGGGCCGGGTCGAGGAACATGCGGGAGGTGGAGATGCCCTCCTCGAACAGGGCCTTGCGGGCGCGGTCGTAGGCCGACTCGTCCGACGTGCGGTTGCGCACCGCGCGGGCGGAGGCCATACCGAAGGACTCCTTGTACGCGCGGCCGTCGGCGTCGTGCTGGAGGTCGCCCGGGGACTCGTAGGTGCCCGAGAACCAGGAGCCGACCATCACGTTGGACGCGCCGGCCGCGAGGGCCATGGCCACGTCGCGCGGGTGGCGGACGCCGCCGTCGGCCCACACGTGCTTGCCGTACTTCTTGGCCTCGGCGGCGCACTCCAGCACCGCGGAGAACTGCGGCCGGCCCACACCGGTCATCATGCGGGTGGTGCACATGGCGCCGGGGCCCACACCGACCTTGATGATGTCCGCGCCCGCGTCGATCAGGTCCTTGACGCCCTCGGCGGAGACGATGTTGCCCGCGGCGATCGGCACCTGCGGGTCGAGGGCGCGGACCAGCTTGATCGCGCTGATCATCGACTCCTGGTGGCCGTGCGCGGTGTCGATGACGAGCGTGTCCACGCCCGCGTCGAGCAGCTGCTTCGCCTTGCCCGCCACATCGCCGTTGATCCCGACGGCGGCGGCGATGCGCAGCTTGCCCTGCGCGTCGACGGCCGGGGTGTACAGCGTGGCGCGCAGGGCGCCCTTGCGGGTGAGGATGCCGGCCAGCCTGCCGTCCTTGTCGACGGCCGGGGCGTAGCGGCGGTTGGCCGTGTCCAGCCGGTTGAAGGCCTCGCGCGGGTCGATGTCCGCGTCGAGCAGCAGCAGGTCCTTGGACATGACGACTTCGAGCTGCGTGAAGCGGTCGACGCCGGTCAGGTCCTGGTCGGTGACGACACCGACGGGCCGGTGGTCGTCGTCCACGACCACACCGGCGTTGTGCGCCCGCTTGGGCAGCAGCGCCAGGGCGTCGGCGACGGTCTGGTGCGGGGCGAGCACGATCGGCGTGTCGAGCACCAGATGGCGGCTCTTCACCCAGGAGACGACATCGGTGACGACGTCGATCGGGATGTCCTGCGGGATGACCACCAGGCCGCCGCGGCGTGCCACCGTCTCGGCCATGCGCCGCCCGGCGATCGCGGTCATGTTGGCGACGACGAGCGGGATGGTGGTGCCCGTGCCGTCCGGCGAGGTGAGGTCCACGCCCTGACGCGAGCCGACCGCGGAGCGGCTCGGCACCATGAAGACGTCGTCGTACGTCAGGTCGTACGCGGGCTGGATGTCATTGAGGAAACGCACGTGCTGCACATCCCAGTCGTTCAGAGGCGACCCCCGGACAGGTGTGCCAGGGGGAAAGAGCACGTACTTCATTCTCCCATGTCGGCGCCGTTGTCACGCCCCCACAGAACCTCCAGGGTGGCCGGCGATCATCTAGGATGATCCTCCAAGGAGGGAGCCGCCCAGGGCCAGTACGACGGCGAGCGCGGGTGTCCGGTCCACGGCCTCGGCGAACACGTCCTGCGCCGTCCGCCACTCGCCCGGGGCGGCCTCGGCGTACGGCTGCCAGCCGTGGACGACGATCAGCAGCCCCTGTTCGACGGCGCCCTCGGGCCACAGGGTGTGGTCGGAGAGGGAGTCGGCCAGCGCGTCCCAGTTGCGGCCGAACCAGTCGGGCAGTGCCAGCGCCCGGGCGATGCGGTCCATCAGCCCGGCTTTGCCGGTCACGCCGTCGAGGTCCAGGGTGACGACGAGCCGCCCTGCCATCGGGTAGGTCGAGCCGGTCAGGTCCTCGGTCATCTCAGCACCGCCCGGAACGATGTGTAGTGATCATCGGTGTAGTAGATCTCCCCGCCCTGTCCGGTGATGATGCGCCGGGCCCCGCGGTCGCGCGAGCCCGGTGTCCGCACGGTGTACTCGTGGTAGTAGCCGCGCCCGTGCCGGGGCAGATGCCCCTCGAAGTTCCCGAAGACGATCCCGTCACGGGCGTACGGGAACGGCCCGCCCTTGTCGATGAGGGCGAGGGTCTGCCGGGCCTCGGCGGGCAGCCGGGACGCCTGCACGGTGGCCATGCCCTCGGCCCAGGCGGGCGTGGCCGCGCCGGGCCGCGAGCCGGTGCTCGCGGTCGCGCCCGTGCCGGGGCCCGATCCCGGTCCCGGCGAGCATCCGGTCAGCAGGACGGCGAGGACGACCAGCAGACCGGCGAAGGCACGGGGCAGGGAACACCCGGGTGCCCGGGGCACGGACGACCGTCGGGGCACCGGGGGGACGAGCCGCAGCAGCATGCCGATGATGCTGCCACGGACGTCCCGCCCCGACGGCGCCACGACCCGCCGACGCGCGTCCGGCACCGACCGCCGCCCTCCGTGCGAGGCGGTCGGGCCGGACCACGTCCTTCGGCCCGGTCAGATTCCGTCCGGGTCCGTCCGGCCGAGCGTCGGCTTCGGCGTCGGACCGGCCGTCATCAGGTAGTCCGCGGCGGAGGTGTCCGTGACCAGGCTGGTGACCAGCCCGGACCGCAGCACCGCGTCGATCGCGGCCGCCTTGCGCTGTCCGCCCGCGATCGCCACGACCTCCGGGATACGGCGCAGCTGGTCGGCCTTGACCGTGATGCACCGCTCCCCCAGGTCCCGCCCGATCCGGCGCCCTTCGGCGTCGAAGAGGTGCGCGGCCATCTCCGCGGCCACGCCGAGCGAGGCGTAGTGCGCCCGCTCCTCGTCGCTGAGCATGTCGTGCACCGTCGAGATGCCCGGCTCCCAGGAGCCGATGGAGACACAGGCGACCGTGACCTTGTCGAAGTACTCGAAGGCACGGGCGATCCCGGTCTGGCTGCGCAGCGCCGCCGCGGTGGCCGCGTCCGGCAGCAGCATCGGCGCGTAGATCGGGTGGGCGTCGCCGCCCGACACCTGGGCGGCGCGGCGCACGGCCTCGACCGAGCCGCGCTCCGAGGTCCCGGCGTCGTACACACCCGTCAGCTGCACGACCGTGCACGGCGGCAGCCGGTCGAGCGCCGCCGCCATATGGATGGTGGACCGGCCCCAGGCCAGCCCCAGCACGTCGCCCTCGTCGACGAGTTCGCCGAGCAGGTCGGCGGCGACCTCGCCGAGGTTCTCGGGGTCGGGGGTCTCCTCGGCCTCGGCCGGGGACTCGACCACGACGGCGTGCCTCAGGCCGTAGCGGGCGCGGAGCGCGTCGGAGCGCTCGGCGTCCAGCTCGGCCGGGACACGGATCTCGATGCGTACGAGATCCCGTTCGAGGGCAGTCTCCAGTACCCGGGCCACTTTGAAGCGGCTGACGCCGAACTCCTCCGCGATCTGGATCTTGGACTTGCCCTCGAGGTAGAAGCGGCGGGCCATGGCCGCCGCCTGCACCAGCTCAGCGGGTCCCATCCGCATGGCTGACCGGCCCGCCGACATACCCGACACGGCGATCTCCTCACTGCTGTTCACACTCTGGATTCGCCGTTCATCCTTGCAGATTCGGCGCTACGGATCTGCCCTGATAGGGGGCGTTCACTTAACCGTTCACGTAGCCGTGGCTCAGTGGTCGCATGCCCAGGAGGCCTTGGCGGTGGCCGCCTCCGCCTGAGTACGCAGGGCACGGACCGCCTCCGCCGGGTCCTGCGCCCCGTACACGGCGGAGCCGGCCACGAACACATCCGCTCCCGCGTCCGCGCACCGCTCGATCGTCGAGGCCGAGACACCGCCGTCCACCTGCAGCCACAGCTGCAGTCCGTGCTTGCCGATCAGCTCACGGGTGCGGCGGATCTTGGGCAGCATGATGTCGAGGAACGCCTGACCGCCGAAGCCGGGCTCGACCGTCATGATCAACAGCATGTCGAGTTCCGGGAGCAGGTCTTCGTACGGCTCGATCGGCGTCGCCGGCTTCAGCGCCATGGACGCGCGGGCACCCTTGGCGCGGATCTCCCGGGCGAGTCGCACCGGCGCGGCGGCCGCCTCCACATGGAAGGTGACGGAGGAGGCACCCGCCTCGACGTACCGGGGCGCCCAGCGGTCAGGGTCCTCGATCATCAGATGGCAGTCCAGCGGGGTGTCCGTCGCACGGGCCAGGGACTCCACCACCGGCACGCCGAGCGTGAGGTTCGGGACGAAGTGGTTGTCCATGACGTCGACGTGGAGCCAGTCGGCGCCTTGGACCGCCTTGGCCTCCTCCGCGAGGCGCGCGAAGTCGGCGGACAGGATGCTGGGGTTGATCTGCACGGCCATGCGACAAGACTGCCATGTCCGGAGCACTGATGTTCGCGTCGTCCACAGGCGAGGGCAGCTCATCATACTTTTGCGACCGCCTGTGGATGACCATCGGGAGCCAGCCGCCCGAGCCGGTGCGGCGGCGGAACGTGCCTCAGCCGGTTCTCCGGATCAGCGCCAGATACATCGCGTCCGTGCCGTGCAGATGCGGCCACAGCTGTACGTCCGGCCCGTCGCCGAGCGCGGGCACGCCCGGCAGCAGCGGACGGGCGTCGATCAGTTCCGTCGCCGGGTGCTGCTTGAGGATGTCGGAGACGACCGCGCGGGTCTCGGCGAGGTGCGGCGAGCAGGTCGCGTAGCCGACGATGCCGCCGACCCGCACCGAGTCGAGCGCGGTGCGCAGCAGGGCGCGCTGCAGCGGCGCGAAGTTGTCCAGATCCTCCGAGCGGCGGCGCCAGCGGGCCTCGGGGCGCCTGCGCAGCGCGCCGAGCCCGGTGCACGGCACGTCCATCAGCACCCGGTCGAAGCTGCCCGGCAGCCACGGCGGCCGGGTCCCGTCGGCGGTGATCACCTGGTACGGCCCCGGATTACCGGCCAGCGCCTTGGCGACCAGCCCCGCCCGGTGCGGCTGCTTCTCGGCGGCGAGCAGCGTGGCGCCCCGCTCGGCGGCGAGGGCGGCCAGCAGCGCGGCCTTGCCGCCGGGCCCGGCGCATCCGTCCAGCCAGGTGTTGTCGGAACCCTCCAAAGGCGCGTTGGCGAGCGCGAGGGCGACCAGCTGGCTGCCCTCGTCCTGCACACCGGCCCGCCCCTCGCGCACGGCCTCCACCGCGCCCGGCTCCCCGCCCTCGGAGAGCCGCACGGCGTAGGGCGACCAGCGCCCCGGTACGGCGGCTTCCTCGCGCAGCAGTTCCTCGGTGGTGGCCCGGCCCGGCCGTGCGACCAGGGTGACCTCGGGCCGTTCGTTGTCGGCCTCCAGCAGGTCCTCGATGCCGGCGCGCCCGCCGCCGAGGGAGTCCCAGAGCGCGGAGACGACCCACCGGGGGTGCGAGTGGACGACGGCGAGGTGGTCCTCGGGGTCTTCGTCGTACGGCGGCGCGACCTGCTCCAGCCAACCGTCCAGATCGTGCTGCGTGACCTTGCGCAGCACGGCGTTGACGAACTTGGCCCGCCCGTCGCCGAGCACCACCCGCGCCAGCTCGACCGAGGCGGACACGGCGGCGTGCGTCGGGATCCGCGTCCCCAGCAGCTGGTGCACGCCGAGGCTGAGCACATCGAGCACCGGCGAGTCGACCTCGCGCAGCGGCCGGTCGACACAGGCGGCGATCACCGCGTCGTACGTCCCCTGCCGCCGCAGCGTGCCGTACACCAGCTCGGTGGCGAGGGCCGCGTCCCGCGCGTCGAAGTTCTCCGGTCCCTCCTTCTCGCGGGCCTTGCGCAGCAGCGGAGGCAGCACGAGGTTGGCGTACGCGTCCCGCTCGTCGACCGCGCGCAGCGCCTCGAAGGCCAGGATGCGGACGGGGTCCTTCTGCGGACGGCGGTAGGGCTTGGCGGGCCGGCGCGGCCGCCGGGACTGCTCGCTCACGAAAAAGGTGCTCCGGATGTCAGGAAGGAGTGCGGTTCCCAGCGTACGTCGGCGCGCCCGCGGCTCCTTCGACCGGGCCCTCAGCCGCCGAGCGTCTCGCTCTCGGCGATGCGCACCCCACGGGCCCAGTCGGCCGCCCGCATCGGCTTCTTGCCCTGTGCCTGCACCCAGAGCAGCTCGACGGCGTACGAACCCGTGCCCACGTGGACGCTGTTCTTGCCGATCGCCATCCGCCCCGGCGCGAGGTCGGTGCGCTCGGGCACGGGCGTGACCTGGATCAGCTTGAGCCGCTCGCCGCGGAAGGTGGTCCAGGCGCCGGGCGCCGGGGTGCAGCCGCGCACGACCCGGTCGACGCGCAGCGCGGGCGTGGCCCAGTCGACATGTGCGTCCTCGACGGTGATCTTCGGTGCGAGCGTGATGCCCTCGGCCGGCTGCGGTACGGCCTTCAGCGTGCCGTCCTCGATGCCGTCCATGGTCGCGGCGAGCAGCCCGGCGCCGGCGAAGGCGAGCCGCGTCAGCAGGTCGCCGCTGGTGTCGGTGGCCCGGATCGCCTCGGTCACGGTGCCGTACACGGGCCCGGAGTCCAGCCCCTCCTCGATGAGGAAGGTGGAGGCGCCGGTGATCTCGTCGCCCGCCATGATGGAGTGCTGCACCGGAGCGGCCCCGCGCCAGGCGGGCAGCAGGGAGAAGTGCAGATTGACCCAGCCCTGGGCGGGGACGCCGAGGGCGGCCCTGGGCAGCAGCGCGCCGTACGCGACGACCGGGCAGCAGTCCGGGCCGATCTCCGCCAGCCGCTCCAGGAACTCGGGGTCGCGCGGCTTGAGGGGCTTGAGCACCTCGATCCCGGCCTCTTCGGCCCGCTCGGCCACGGGCGACGCGACCAGCCTGCGCCCACGCCCGGCCGGCGCGTCGGGCCGCGTGACGACGGCGGCCACCTCGTGCCGCCCGGAGGCGATCAGGGCGTCCAGAGCGGGAACGGCGACCTCGGGGGTACCGGCGAAGACAAGCTTCATGGGCGGGATCGGGCCTCTCGGGCGGGGGTGGACGGGCAGCGCACCAGTCTATGACCACGCACGGAGGAACCGGCGGCCGGACGGGCGGTGCCCGGACGGGAGTACTGACGCAGGCGCACACCGGGACAACCGGCGTACGCATATGCCTGTACGCCCCCACCCCGTGACCAGCGGAGCCCACACGCGTTGGTCAAGAAAGAGTTGACCGCATGGGGCCGCTGTCGCGGCCCAATTCCTTTCAACGCCGGTTCGAGAGGCTTGTTCATGGCCGACCACGCAACCCACGACGCCCAGGCCCGGGCCAGCCTGCACTTGCTGGTGCGGGACATCGAACGTGTCCGCCGGCAGGTGGACGCGCTGCGCACGCTCACCGCCCAGCTGGGAAACGTCTACCGTCCGCGCCGCTCCGGCCCCTCCACGGGCTTCGTCGTCTACGGACGGGCCCCCGCCCCGACGGTGCGCCTTGCCCAGGAACTCCGGGACAGCGTCGAAACCCTGGTCACGGCCGCCGTGGACTTCGACCGCTCACTCGGCTTCTCATGGGACGCGGTGGGCTCGGCGCTCGGGGTCACCAAGCAGGCGGTGCACCGCCGTTACGGCGCCCGCCGCGCGGCGACCCAGGCGGCCGCCGAGGCCGAGCGGACCCCGGAGCCCTCCGGCACCCGCACGCTCAATGTGAACGCCGCCCTGCCCACGGTCCCGACGGTCCCCGCGGCCCGTTCGATGCCCACGCAGCCGACCGCGGGCAGTCCCGCCCTGCGCGACGACGCCCGCCCCACGGCCTTCCCCGGCCCACGCAACGGCTGACCCCTCCGCGCTGCCCTCCCGGGGATGTCCGGGAGGGCCGGAGTGAGACGGGCCGGAGCCTGCCGGGACCGGAGCCTGCCGGGCCGGACACAGGCCAGCCGACGAGACGGGCGGGCGGGCGGCATACGGACGAGCCGGATCGCCGGACGGCCCGGACACCGGCGGCCCGGACACCGGCGGCCCGGACACCGACAGGCCGGACGCAGACGCGGTTGAAGTGACCGGAAGGCCCGGCGCGCCCGCCCTCACCCTCAGCAGCGCCCAGCGCGCCCGCTGCACCGCCTCGCCCCACCCACCGGCTGTCGACGCCCCGCGCGCCCCCACAATCCAGCGGCAGCGCACGTCACCCGATGTCCGCCGGATCGATCCGCACCCGCACCGCCTCCCCGCTCCCCCGCGCCATGCGCGCGGCCTGGGCGGTCTTCAGCGCGGCGGCCAGCGCGGCTCCGCTGCCCGGCGGCACCCGTACCAGCGCCCGGTCCCAGTGCTCACCCGGCGGCGGCCCTCCGGGCCTGCGGGGCCTCCCCGGCGGCGTCGGCGCTATCGGCACCGGTCCCAACACCTGGGCGTCCGGCGGCAGTTCCACCGAGGCCAGGAACTCGGCGAGGGCCGTCGGGGTCCCGGACACGGCCGCCATCCGCGACACCGGCGGGAAGCCCAGCTCGGCCCGCTCGGCCAGTTCCCGTACCGCATGCCCGACAGGGTCCCAGCGCACCAGGGCCTGCACGGGCCGCAGGCTGGGCTCGGCCACCACGACCACCGTGCCCCCCTCGCTCTGCGGCCGCACCAGCGCACCCGCCGCGATCCAGCGGCGCAGCGCGTCCTCACCGGCCCGCAGATCGGGTCGTACGAGCATGGCCCAGCCGTCGAGGAGCAGGGCCGCGGCATAGCCGCCCTCGGCGACGGGCTCGGCGCCCGGTGTGCTCACCACCAGCGCGGGTGTGCCCGGCACCGTGTCCAGCACATGCTCCCGCCCCGAGGTGCGCACCGGGACGGCGGGAAAGGCGCGCCCCAGCTCCTCGGCCGTCCGCCGCGCGCCCACGACCTGGGCCCGCAACCGGAAGCCCCCGCAGTCCGGGCAGTGCCACGCGCTCTCCTCGCGCCCGCACCAGCCGCATCGCAGAACCCCCGCGTCCTGCCCCTGCAGGGGCCCGGAGCAGTGCCGGCACCGGGCGGGCGCCCGGCACTGGGCACAGGCCATGCGAGGCGCGTACCCGCGCCGGGGCACCTGCACCAGCACGGGCCCGTGCCGCAGCCCCTCGCGGGCCGTCTGCCAGGCGAGGGTCGGCAGCCGGGCGGCGCGGGCCGCCTCGTCGCGCGCGAGGTCGTCGTCCCCGACCGTCCGGACCAGGGGCGCGGCCCGGCGCACCTGCTCCCGGCCGGCCGCCAGCGGCCGGGCCCAGCCGCTCTCCATGAGCTGGGCGGCCTCGACGGTGCAGCCGAATCCGCCGAGCAGGAAGGCACACTTGTCCAGCGCGGCGCGCAGCAGCAGCACATCGCGCGCATGCGGCTGTGGGGCGTGCTGTTCGCTGTGGCTGTCGTCGCCGTCGTCCCAGACGGCGACGAGCCCGAGGTCCTGTACAGGCGCGAACATGGCCGCCCGCGTCCCGACCACGGCCCGCACGGAACCCCGTCGCACCGCCAGCCACTGCGCGTAGCGTTTCTCGGGGCCGGCGTCGGCGGTGAGCAGCGCGTGCCGCCCCGTGCCGAGCAGCGTGATGAGCGCGGCGTCGACGCGGGCGGCGGCCCGGCCGTCCGGTACGACGACGAGGGCGCCGCGCCCCGAGGCGAGCGTGGCGGCTACGGCGCGGGCCAGTTCCTCGCTCCACAGCGGGCCCGGCAACGCGTTCCAGACCGCCCTGGGCGATCCGCCGTCGGCCAGCGCGGCGAGGAACGCTCCGCCGTGCTCGTACCTTCCCCAGGAGGCCGGCTCCGGGGTCTTCGGTGGGGGCAGCGGCGCGGGCGAGGGCCGCTGCTCGGCGCGCGCGCTGCGCGGCGGCACGGCCAGCTGGAGCACATCGGCGAGGCTGCCGGCGTACCGGTCGGCGACGGCCCGGGTGAGGCCCAGCAGTTCCTCGCTGAGTACCGGCTCCGGCGAGACGACCTGGGCGAGGGCGGCCAGCGGCCCCGTGTAGTCGGACTCGGCCCGGCGCTCGATCAGGAACCCGTCGATGAGCCCGCCGCCCTCACGGCGCCCTTCGCGGACCCGGTGCCGCCCGGCCCCGAACCGCACCCGCACCCGCACACCGGGCTGCGCCTGCGCGTCCAGCTCCTCGGGCACCGCGTAGTCGAAGTACCGGTCGAGGTGCAGCACACCCTTGTCGACCAGCACCCGCGCGACGGGCAGCTCCCTGGCGAGGGCGGCCCCCCGCCAGGTCCGCGGCTTGGCGCGGGGCGTCTTCGCCGCGCGCACGCTCTCCCGGATGAGCGCGAGCTGCTCCGGCGGCGCCTCTTCGGCCCCGCCGCCCCCCGGCTCGTTCTCGCTGCTCACGCTTGCATTCTTACCAAACGCCTCGGACAACGGCGGCCGCCGACGGATACCCGGCGCCCAGGGCCTTGTCTCCGGATCGGGCCGGCTTCAGGTTCTGTGACATACGACACGTCGAGGCCCGGCCCCCGGGAAACGGGAGTCGGGCCTCGGCGAGAGGAAGGCGCGGGCCTACAGGCCCACGGCCGTGCGCAGGGCGTCCACGCGGTCCGTGCGCTCCCAGGTGAAGTCGGGCAGCTCGCGGCCGAAGTGGCCGTAGGCGGCCGTCTGGGAGTAGATCGGGCGGAGCAGGTCGAGGGCGCGGATGATCGCGGCCGGACGGAGGTCGAAGACCTCCTCGATCGCCTTCTCGATCTTCTCGGCGTCGACCTTGGCGGTGCCGAAGGTCTCCACGAAGAGACCGACCGGCTCGGCCTTGCCGATCGCGTAGGCGACCTGCACCTCGCAGCGCGAGGCCAGGCCCGCCGCCACCACGTTCTTCGCGACCCAGCGCATCGCGTACGCGGCCGAGCGGTCCACCTTGGACGGGTCCTTGCCGGAGAAGGCGCCGCCGCCGTGGCGGGCCATGCCGCCGTAGGTGTCGATGATGATCTTGCGGCCGGTGAGGCCGGCGTCGCCCATCGGGCCGCCGATCTCGAAGCGGCCGGTCGGGTTGACCAGCAGCCGGTAGCCGTCGGTGTCCAGCTTGATGCCCTCGTCCAGCAGCGCCTTCAGCTCCGGCTCGACGACGAACTCGCGGATGTCGGGCGCCAGCAGCGACTCCAGGTCGATGTCGCTCGCGTGCTGGGAGGAGACGACCACCGTGTCGAGACGGACGGCCTTGTCGCCGTCGTACTCGATGGTGACCTGCGTCTTGCCGTCCGGGCGCAGGTAGGGGATGGTGCCGTTCTTGCGGACCTCGGACAGCCGCTTCGACAGGCGGTGCGCCAGGAAGATCGGCAGCGGCATCAGGGTGGGCGTCTCGTCCGACGCGTAGCCGAACATCAGGCCCTGGTCGCCGGCGCCCTGCTTGTCCAGCTCGTCCTCGTCACCCTCGACCCGGGACTCGTACGCCGTGTCGACGCCCTGCGCGATGTCCGGGGACTGCGCGCCGATCGACACCGAGACACCGCAGGAGGCGCCGTCGAAGCCCTTCTTGGAGGAGTCGTAACCGATCTCCAGGATCTTGTTGCGGACCAGGGTCGCGATGTCCGCGTAGGCCTTGGTCGTCACCTCGCCGGCCACATGGACCAGGCCGGTGGTGATCAACGTTTCGACGGCGACCCGGGAGGTCGGGTCCTCGCGCAGAAGCGCGTCAAGAATGGTGTCGCTGATCTGGTCAGCGATCTTGTCGGGGTGGCCCTCGGTCACGGACTCCGAGGTGAACAGGCGACGGGACACAACGCTCCCTGTGGTTGCAGCGGCTGCTGGCTGATCATTTGCGGCGACGCGCGGGGCTGCGCCCGGCGTCGACCGTGAACAGTTTATCGGTCGCACTCGGCCGATGGGCCACCGTCTCGCCTCTCGGGAGCGCTGTGACCTGCGGCACGGGCATTCTGCACAATGCCGGGCGGCGTTGACCAGGGCCGCCACACCCGATTTGATCGTTCGCCGGGCCCGCCGTCAACGGGTCCTCGCGAACGAACCGGGCCACGCCGAAGGCGCGCGGAGCTCAGCGGAGCCGCCCTGCGACCAGGTCCCAGACCGTGTCGGCGAGGGCTTCCTTGGGGCCGTGCGGCACCGGTGTCTCGCTGCCGTCGGCGCCCAGCACCACGGCCTCGTTCTCCTCGGAACCGAACGTCTTACGCTCCCCCACCTCGTTGACGACGAGGAGGTCGCAGCCTTTGCGGGCGAGTTTGGTGCGGCCGTTGGCGAGGACGTCGTCGGTCTCGGCGGCGAAGCCGACGATCACCTGGCCGGGGCGGGCGCGGTCGGCCGAGATCTCCGCGAGGATGTCCGGATTTCGCACCAGGACGATCGGCTCGGGCTCCTGGCCGTCCTTCTTCTTGATCTTGCCCGAGGCGTACTGCGCCGGGCGGAAGTCGGCCACCGCGGCGGCCATGACGACCGCGTCGGCGTCCGCCGCCGCCTTCAGGACGGCTTCGCGCAGCTGGACCGCCGTGCCGACCGGTACGACGTCCACGCCCGCCGGGTCGGGCAGGCCGGCGTTGGCCGCGATCAGCGTGACCCGGGCGCCGCGGGCGGCGGCGGTGCGCGCGAGGGCGTAGCCCTGCTTGCCGGAGGAGCGGTTGCCGAGGAAGCGGACCGGGTCGAGGGGCTCGCGGGTGCCGCCGGCGGAGACGACGACGTGGCGCCCCGCGAGGTCGGGCTCGGTGACGCCCCGGGCCAGCACCCGGCGGCAGACCTCGAAGATCTCCGCGGGGTCGGGCAGCCGGCCCTTGCCGGTGTCGACGCCGGTGAGCCGGCCGACGGCGGGCTCGATGACGACGGCGCCGCGCCGGCGCAGCGTGGCCACGTTCTCCTGGGTGGCCGGGTGCTCCCACATCTCGGTGTGCATGGCGGGCGCGAGGACGACCGGGCAGCGGGCGGTCAGGAGGGTGTTGGTCAGCAGGTCGTCGGCGAGGCCGTGGGCGGCCTTGGCGAGCATGTCGGCCGTGGCGGGCGCGACGACCACCAGGTCGGCGTGCTGGCCGATGCGGACGTGCGGGACCTCGTGGACGTCGTCCCAGACCTCCGTCGAGACGGGGTTGCCGGACAGGGCGGACCAGGTGGCGGCACCGACGAAGTGCAGCGCGGAGGCGGTGGGCACCACGCGGACGTCATGGCCCGACTCCGTGAACCTTCTCAGCAGCTCACAGGCCTTGTACGCGGCGATGCCGCCGCTGACCCCCAGGACCACCCTCGGCTTGTCCACCATCTCTCCCCGGCTCGGCAACGTACGTGACGACACGTACGGGTCCATCACACACCACAGGCCCGGCAATGTGCTGCCGGGCCTGTGGACAAGTCGGTCGCAGTCTGAAAGTACGACTGCGCGGGACTACTGGGCGGGGCCCTCGATGGCCTCGGACGTCAGCAGACCCGCGTTGATCTCGCGCAGCGCGATCGAGAGCGGCTTCTCGTGGACGTGGGTGTCGACGAGCGGACCGACGTACTCGAGGAGGCCCTCGCCGAGCTGGGAGTAGTACGCGTTGATCTGACGGGCGCGCTTGGCGGCGTAGATCACAAGGCTGTACTTGGAGTCGGTGGCCTCAAGCAACTCGTCGATCGGCGGGTTGATGATGCCCTCGGGCGCGGTGATGGAAGAGGACACGCTCTACCTTCCGAAAGAGGGAAAAAGATCAGTCACGGTCACACAACGTCCATCAAGGCTAGCAGCTCGCGGGCCACGTCCTCGACAGAGGTGTTGACCAAGGTCGTATGGAACTCCGGCTCGGCCGCCAATTCGGTCCTGGCAGCCGCGAGGCGGCGCTCGATGACCTCGGGCGGCTCGGTGCCCCGGCCGGTCAGCCTGCGCACCAGCTCCTCCCAGGAGGGCGGAGCCAGGAACACCAGCTGAGCGTCGGACATCGACTCCCGCACCTGCCGGGCGCCCTGGAGGTCGATCTCCAGCAGCACGGGCTCGCCGTTCTCCAGCCGCTCCAGCACGGCCGCGCGGGGCGTGCCGTAGCGGTTCCCGGCGAACTCGGCCCACTCCAGCAGCTCGCCGTTGGCGATCAGCTTGTCCATCTCCTCGTCGGTGACGAAGAAGTAGTGGACTCCGTGCTGCTCGCCGGGGCGCGGCTTACGGGTCGTGGCCGACACCGAGAGCCAGACCTCAGGGTGTTCCTTGCGCATATGGGCGACGACCGTGCTCTTGCCGACCCCCGAGGGGCCGGAGAGCACGGTCAGCCGCGGACGTTCACTCATGCAGCGATTATTCCAGCAATCCCGGAGTGCCCGGGACTCCCGGTCCTACTCCCCGGACGCCGGGGAGGGGACCTCAGGAGCCGGTGCTGCCGAACTCACGCTCCAGGGAAGCGATCTGGTTGGAACCGAGACCGCGCACGCGGCGGCTCTCGGAGATACCCAGACGCTCCATGATCTGCTTGGCGCGGACCTTGCCCACGCCCGGCAGGGACTCGAGCAGTGCGGAGACCTTCATCTTGCCGATGACGTCATTCTCCTGACCCTGCTTGATGACCTCGTGCAGGGAGGCGCCGGAGTGCTTGAGTCGATTCTTGACCTCGGCCCGCTCCCGGCGAGCCGCGGCGGCCTTTTCGAGCGCGGCTGCGCGCTGTTCGGGGGTAAGGGGCGGAAGAGCCACGCCTACGTCACCTCGGATGTCGAACTGTCGGATACGGACCGGTGAGGAACCTAGTCGCCCCACACCTGGGGAGCTACGAGCAACACGCTTCGCCCGTTCTCCCCCACTACTTAATGGGCGTGGGGGTATCCCCACTGCTCGGAGACTAGCGGTCAAGTCCGCCAGAGTCAGCGAGAACAGCGGAAAAGTCCTGGTCAGCCTCCACCAGGACGGACATTTCAGACATAATGCCCCCGATTTGAGGATGTATTCACACTCAAGTCGCCGGACCGCCGCTCGCCAGGGGCGTTCATCGGAGGAATCAGGCGCCCGCGACGGCGACCTGGATCTCCTCCGCGAAGCGCTCCGCGGCCGTGCGCAGCGCCCCCGTGTCCGGGCCGTGCCGCAGCACGCCCCGGCTGACGTTCGGAACGACGTTGCGCAACGCCGGTCCGAACACCTTCGGAAGATCGGCCGGCGTGGCGCCCTGCGCGCCGACACCGGGCGCGAGAAGCGGGCCGTTGATGGCGAGGTCGTAGGACGACAGGTCGCCGACCGTGGCGCCGACGACGGCCCCGAAGGAGCCGAGCGGCTCCTCCCCGGCGTTCTCGGCGGCCAGGTGGGCCAGCATGGTCGCGGCCACGGTGCGGCCGTCCGCGCGGATCGCGTGCTGCACCTCGGGGCCCTCCGGGTTCGAGGTCAGCGCCAGCACGAAGAGGCCGGCGCCGCTCTCCCGGGCCAGCGCGACGGCCGGGCTGAGCGAGCCGTAGCCGAGGTACGGCGAGACGGTCAGGGCGTCGGAGAACAGCGGGGCGTCCTTGTGCAGGAAGGCCTCCGCGTAGCCGGCCATGGTCGAGCCGATGTCGCCGCGCTTGGCGTCCGTCACGACCAGGGTGCCGGCGGCACGCGCCTCCTGGACGGTCTTCTCCAGGACCGCGATGCCCCGGGAGCCGAAGCGCTCGAAGAAGGCGACCTGCGGCTTCAGCACGGCGACCCGGTCGGCCACAGCCTCGACGACGGTGCGGCTGAACCGCTCCAGACCGGCCACGTCGTCGTTCAGGCCCCACTCGGCGAGCAGGGAAGCGTGCGGGTCGATGCCGACGCACAGCGGGCCGCGCTCGTCCATGGCGCGGCGCAGCCGGGCGCCGAAGGGCTCGGAAGAGGTCATGCCGGTCATCGGGGTCATCGGGGCTTCCTCACGTCGGCGCCGACCGCGTCGGCGAGGGTGGCGTACGGGCTGGTGCGCAGACGGGCGGCGAGGCCCTTGTGGATGGCACGGGACCAGAAGGGGCCCTCGTAGACGAAGGCGCTGTAGCCCTGGATCAGCGTGGCGCCGGCCAGGATGCGCTGCCAGGCGTCCTCGGCACTCTCGATGCCGCCGACGCCCACGAGCGTGATCCGGTCCCCCACGCGCGCGTACAGCCGGCGCAGGACCTCCAGGGAGCGCGCCTTGAGCGGGGCTCCGGACAGACCGCCGGTCTCCTTCGCCAGCGAGGGTTCGCAGGACAGTCCGAGGCTCTCGCGCGCGATGGTGGTGTTGGTCGCGATGATGCCGTCCAGGCCCAGCTCCACGGCCAGGTCGGCGATGGCGTCGATGTCCTCGTCGGCGAGGTCCGGGGCGATCTTCACGAGCAGCGGGACACGGCGGCCCGCGACCGTACGGTCGGCGGCCTCGCGCACGGCGCTCAGCAGCGGCCGCAGCGCCTCCGTGGCCTGCAGATTGCGCAGGCCGGGCGTGTTCGGCGAGGAGACGTTGACGACCAGGTAGTCGGCGTACGGTGCGAGGCGCTCGGCGGACTTCACATAGTCGCCGACGGCCTCGGCCTCCGGGACGACCTTCGTCTTGCCGATGTTGACACCCACGACCGTCCGGAAGACCGGCCGGCGCGTGGCGAGGCGGGCCGCCACGGCCAGCGAGCCGTCGTTGTTGAAGCCCATGCGGTTGATCAGCGCGCGGTCCGCGACAAGGCGGAACAGCCGCTTCCTGGGGTTGCCGGGCTGCGGCTCGCCGGTGACCGTGCCGATCTCGACGTGGTCGAAGCCCAGCATCGACATCCCGTCGACCGCGACGGCGTTCTTGTCGAAGCCGGCGGCGAGCCCGAACGGGCCGTGCATCCGCAGGCCGAGCGCCTCCGTGCGCAGCTCCTTGTGGCGGGGCGCGAGGGCGGCCGCGACGAAGGTGCGCAGCACCGGGATGCGGACGGCCAGGCGGATCCAGCGGAAGGCCAGGTAGTGGGCCTGCTCGGGGTCCATGCGCTGGAAGACGAGCTTGAAAAAGATCTTGTACATGGTGTCCTCATGAAGAGGGGGACACCGTTTCCGGTGTCCCCCTCAGGGCTGCTAGTCGCGGGCCGCGGTCAGGTGTTCCGCGTGTTCCTGGAGCGAACGGACGCCTACGTCACCGTGGTTGAGGGCGTCGATGCCCTGGACCGCCGCGGCGAGCGCCTGCACCGTGGTCAGGCACGGCACGGAGCGGGCCACCGCCGCCGTACGGATGTCGTAGCCGTCGAGGCGGCCGCCGGTGCCGTACGGCGTGTTGACGATGAGGTCGACCTCGCCGTCGTGGATCAGCTGGACGATGGTCCGCTCGCCGTTCGGGCCGGTGCCCTCGGACTGCTTGCGCACGACGGTGGCGTTGATGCCGTTGCGCTTGAGGACCTCGGCGGTGCCGGAGGTGGCGAGCAGCTCGAAGCCGTGCGCGACCAGCTCACGCGCCGGGAAGATCATCGAGCGCTTGTCGCGGTTGGCGACCGAGATGAACGCGCGGCCCTTGGTGGGCAGCGGGCCGTAGGCGCCCGCCTGCGACTTGGCGTACGCCGTGCCGAAGACGGAGTCGATGCCCATGACCTCGCCGGTGGAGCGCATCTCCGGACCGAGGACGGTGTCGACGCCGCGGCCCTGGATGTCGCGGAAGCGCGACCAGGGCATCACGGCCTCCTTGACGGAGATCGGCGCGTCCAGCGGCAGCTCGCCGCCGTCGCCGTTCGCCGGGAGCAGGCCCTCGGCGCGCAGCTCGGCGATGGTCGCGCCCAGGGAGATCCGGGCGGCGGCCTTGGCGAGCGGCACCGCGGTCGCCTTCGAGGTGAAGGGGACGGTGCGGGAGGCGCGCGGGTTGGCCTCCAGGACGTACAGGATGTCGCCGGCCATCGCGAACTGGATGTTGATCAGGCCGCGCACGCCGACGCCCTTGGCGATGGCCTCGGTGGAGGCGCGCAGGCGCTTGATGTCGAAGCCGCCGAGGGTGATCGGGGGCAGGGCGCACGCAGAGTCGCCGGAGTGGATGCCGGCCTCCTCGATGTGCTCCATGACACCGCCGAGGTACAGCTCCTCGCCGTCGTAGAGCGCGTCGACGTCGATCTCGATCGCGTCGTCCAGGAAGCGGTCGACGAGGACCGGCCGGGAGGGGCTGATCTCGGTCGACTCGGCGATGTAGGAGGCGAGGCGGGTCTCGTCGTAGACGATCTCCATGCCGCGCCCGCCCAGCACGTACGACGGGCGGACCAGGACCGGGTAGCCGATCTCGTCGGCGATGGCCTTCGCACCCGCGAAGGTGGTGGCCGTGCCGTGCTTCGGGGCCGGCAGGCCCGCCTCGGCGAGGACGCGCCCGAAGGCGCCGCGGTCCTCGGCCGCGTGGATGGCCTCGGGGGACGTGCCGACGATCGGTACGCCGTTGTCCTTCAGGGCCTGGGACAGGCCCAGCGGGGTCTGTCCGCCCAGCTGGACGATGACGCCCGCGACCGGCCCGGCCTGCTGCTCGGCGTGGACGATCTCCAGCACGTCCTCCAGCGTCAGCGGCTCGAAGTACAGCCGGTCGGAGGTGTCGTAGTCGGTGGAGACGGTCTCCGGGTTGCAGTTGACCATCACCGTCTCGTACCCCGCGTCGCTCAGCGCGAAGGAGGCGTGGACACAGGAGTAGTCGAACTCGATGCCCTGGCCGATGCGGTTCGGGCCGGAGCCGAGGATGATGACGGCCGGCTTCTCGCGGGTCGCGACCTCGGACTCCTCGTCGTAGGCCGAGTAGAAGTACGGCGTCCTCGCGGCGAACTCGGCGGCGCAGGTGTCGACCGTCTTGTAGACCGGGCGGATGCCGAGGGTGTGCCGGACCTCGCGGACGACGTCCTCGCGCAGGCCGCGGATCTCGCCGATCTGCTGGTCGGAGAAGCCGTGCCGCTTGGCGTCGGCGAGCAGCTCGGAGGTCAGTTCCGGCGCGTGCGCCAGCTCGTCCGCGATCTCCTTGATCAGGAAGAGCTGGTCCACGAACCAGGGGTCGATCTTCGTGTACTCGAAGATCTCCTCCGGGGTGGCGCCGGCACGGATGGCCTGCATGACCGTGTTGATCCGGCCGTCGGTGGGGCGTACGGCCTCGCGCAGCAGGGCGTCCTTGTCGCCCGTCTCGCCGACGAAGGTGAACTGGCTGCCCTTCTTCTCCAGCGAGCGCAGCGCCTTCTGGAAGGCCTCGGGGAAGTTACGGCCGATGGCCATGGCCTCGCCGACCGACTTCATGGTGGTGGTCAGCGTGGAGTCGGCCTGCGGGAACTTCTCGAACGCGAATCGCGGAGCCTTGACGACCACATAGTCGAGCGTGGGCTCGAAGGAGGCCGGAGTCTCCTGCGTGATGTCGTTCGGGATCTCGTCCAGCGTGTAGCCGACGGCGAGCTTGGCGGCGATCTTCGCGATCGGGAAGCCGGTCGCCTTGGAGGCGAGCGCCGAGGACCGCGACACGCGCGGGTTCATCTCGATGACGATCACGCGGCCGTCCTCGGGGTTCACCGCGAACTGGATGTTGCAGCCGCCGGTGTCGACGCCGACCTCGCGGATGACGGCGATGCCGATGTCCCGCAGGATCTGGTACTCACGGTCGGTCAGCGTCATCGCGGGCGCGACGGTGATCGAGTCGCCGGTGTGCACGCCCATCGGGTCGAAGTTCTCGATGGAGCAGACGACCACGACGTTGTCGTGCTTGTCGCGCATGAGCTCCAGCTCGTACTCCTTCCAGCCGAGGATGGACTCCTCCAGGAGCACCTCGGTGGTCGGCGAGAGGGTGAGTCCCTGGCCGGCGATGCGGCGCAGCTCCTCCTCGTCGTGCGCGAAACCGGAGCCGGCGCCGCCCATGGTGAAGGACGGGCGGACGACGACCGGGTAGCCGCCGAGCTCGTCGACGCCCTTGAGGACGTCGTCCATGGAGTGGCAGATCACCGAGCGGGCGGACTCGCCGTGCCCGATCTTGGCGTTGACGGCCTCGACGACGGCCTTGAACAGGTCGCGGTCCTCGCCCTTGTGGATGGCCTCGGGCTTGGCGCCGATCAGCTCGACGCCGTACTTCTCCAGGGCGCCGTTCTCATGCAGCGAGATGGCGGTGTTCAGGGCCGTCTGGCCGCCCAGGGTGGGCAGCAGGGCGTCGGGGCGCTCCTTGGCGATGATCTTCTCGACGAACTCCGGAGTGATCGGCTCGACGTACGTGGCGTCGGCGATCTCCGGGTCGGTCATGATCGTCGCCGGGTTGGAGTTGACGAGGATCACGCGCAGGCCCTCGGCGCGCAGGATGCGGCACGCCTGGGTGCCGGAGTAGTCGAACTCGGCGGCCTGGCCGATGACGATCGGGCCGGAGCCGATGACCAGGACGGACTGGATATCGGTGCGCTTAGGCACGCTGGCCCTCCATCAGGGAGACGAAGCGGTCGAACAGGTAGGCGGCGTCATGCGGGCCCGCGGCCGCTTCAGGGTGGTACTGGACGGAGAAGGCCGGCTGGTCGAGCAGCTGCAGCCCCTCCACGACGTTGTCGTTCAGGCAGACGTGCGAGACCTCGGCGCGGCCGAACGTGGTCTCGCTGACCTGGTCGAGCGGCGCGTCCACGGCGAAGCCGTGGTTGTGCGCGGTGACCTCGACCTTGCCGGTCGTACGGTCCTGGACCGGCTGGTTGATGCCCCGGTGGCCGTACTTCAGCTTGTAGGTGCCGAAGCCGAGCGCGCGGCCGAGGATCTGGTTGCCGAAGCAGATGCCGAACAGCGGCGTCCTCCGCTCCAGGACGGCGGTCATCAGGGCGACCGGGCCGTCGGCGGTGGCCGGGTCACCGGGACCGTTGGAGAAGAACACGCCGTCCGGGGCGACGGCGTAGATGTCGTCGGCCGTGGCGGTGGCGGGCAGGACGTGCACCTCGATGCCGCGCTCGGCCATGCGGTGCGGGGTCATGCCCTTGATGCCGAGGTCGATCGCGGCGACGGTGAAGCGCTTCTCGCCGATCGCCGGGACGACGTACGCCTCCTTGGCCGCGACCTCCTCGTACAGGCTCAGGCCCTTCATGCGGGGCTGGGCCTGCACGCGCTCCAGCAGCTCGGCCTCGGGGGCGATCGCCTCGCCGGAGAAGACGCCGGCGCGCATGGAGCCACGCTCGCGCAGGTGGCGGGTGAGGGCGCGGGTGTCGATCCCGGAGATGCCGACCACGCCCTGGGCGACCAGCTCGTCGTCCAGGGAGCGCTTGGCGCGCCAGTTGGACGGCACGCGCGCGGGGTCGCGCACGACGTAACCGGAGACCCAGATGCGGCTCGACTCGTCGTCCTCGTCGTTCCAGCCCGTGTTGCCGATCTGCGGGGCGGTCGCGACGACGATCTGACGGTCGTACGAGGGGTCGGTCAGGGTTTCCTGGTAGCCGGTCATGCCGGTGGAGAACACGGCCTCGCCGAAGGTCTCCCCCACGGCCCCGTAGGCACGGCCGCGGAAGATGCGGCCGTCCTCCAGGACGAGTACGGCGGGAACCCTTGCGGCTCCCCTTGTGGAGGTCGTCATCGTGCGCCTTCCGTGTCGTTGATCATCTGGTTCAGGGTGTCGACCCACTCGGTGTGCTCGGCCGCGTGGTCGGAGCGGAAGCCGGAGTCGATCAGTTTGCCGCCGAGCGCCCAGGTCACCACCAGCAGGCCGTCCTCGGTGAGGACCTTGCCGGCGATGCCCTTGTCGAGCCGGGCCCCGCGCAGCGCGGCGGCGGGGACGAAGAAGTCGCTTGCTCCGGGTCGCTCGACCTGCAGGCCCTCCTCCGTCAGGGTGAGCTCGGCCCGGCTGCGGGTGCCCAGGCCGTGCGCCACGATGCGGTCCAGCCACTGCCCCGCGGTGGTGGAGCCGTGGTAGCGGCCGCTCAGCTCAAGTTTCGCCGGGCCGGTCTCCTCCGGCGCGCTGGGCGGCGCCGGCAGGTCGCTCTGCAGGGTGCCACGCCACTTCCAGCCCTCGCGCATCAGCCAGTAGACGAGCGCGATGAACAGGGCGAGTCCGACGAGCCAGCCGATGCGGGCCGGCCAGTCGGTGACGTCGGCCGACTTCTTGGCCTCGGCCAGCAGGATTACAGGTGTCACGTGAGCTTCCCGTCGACGAGCGTGGCCTTGCCCCGCAGCCACGTGTGCGTCACACGGCCCGGCAGCTCACGCCCCTGGTAGGGGGTGTTGCGGCTGCGCGAGGCGAAGCCCGCGGGGTCCACCTGGCCACGGTATTCCGTGTCGACGAGGGTGAGGTTGGCGGGCTCACCGGCCGAGACGGGACGGCCGTGCCCGGTGGCCTGTCCGATCTGCGCGGGCTTGACGGACATGCGGTCGGCGACGCCGGCCCAGTCCAGCAGACCCGTGTCGACCATGGTCTCCTGGACCACTGACAACGCGGTCTCCAGGCCCACCATCCCCATGGCGGCCGCGGCCCACTCGCAGTCCTTGTCCTCGTGCGGGTGCGGGGCGTGGTCGGTGGCGACGATGTCGATCGTGCCGTCGGCGAGCGCGCCGCGCAGGGCGTGCACGTCCCGCTCGGTGCGCAGCGGCGGGTTGACCTTGTAGACGGGGTTGTACGTCCGCACCAGCTCGTCGGTGAGGAGCAGGTGGTGCGGGGTGACCTCGGCGGTGACGTCGATGCCGCGGGACTTGGCCCAGCGGACGATCTCCACGGACCCCGCGGTCGACAGGTGGCAGATGTGGACGCGGGAGCCGACGTGCTCGGCGAGCAGGACATCCCGGGCGATGATCGATTCTTCGGCCACCGCCGGCCAGCCTCCGAGCCCCAGCTCGGCGGAGACGATGCCCTCGTTCATCTGGGCGCCCTCGGTCAGCCGGGGCTCCTGGGCGTGCTGGGCGACGACACCGCCGAAGGCCTTCACGTACTCCAGGGCGCGGCGCATGATCACCGCGTCGTCCACGCACTTGCCGTCGTCGGAGAAGACGGTGACGCCGGCGGCGGACTCGTGCATGGCGCCCAGCTCGGCGAGCTTCCTGCCCTCCAGACCGACGGTGACGGCGCCGATCGGCTGGACGTCGCAGTAGCCGTGTTCCCGGCCCAGCCGGTAGACCTGCTCGACGACACCGGCGGTGTCGGCGACCGGGAACGTGTTGGCCATGGCGAAGACGGCCGTGTAGCCACCGGAGGCGGCCGCGCGCGTGCCCGTCAGCACGGTCTCGGAGTCCTCGCGGCCCGGCTCGCGCAGGTGGGTGTGCAGGTCGACGAGACCCGGCAGCAGCACCTTGCCGGCGGCCTCGACGACCTCGGCGCCCTCGGCGCTCAGCCCGGCGCCCACCCCGGCGATCGTCTCGCCGTCGATCAGCACGTCCTGCGGCTCGCCGCCGAGCACCTTCGCACCACGGATCAGGATCTTGCTCATGGTCTTACTTCTCCTCGTTGGTGCGGGCGTTGGTGACGGCGGGCTCGTTGCCGCCGAGCAGCAGGTACAGCACGGCCATGCGGATGGAGACGCCGTTGGCGACCTGCTCGACGACGGTGCAGCGGTCGGAGTCGGCGACCTCGGCGGTGATCTCCATGCCGCGGACCATCGGGCCGGGGTGCATCACGAGGGCGTGCTCGGGCATCCGCGCCATGCGCTCACCGTCGAGGCCGTAGCGGCGGGAGTACTCGCGCTCGGTCGGGAAGAAGGCGGCGTTCATCCGCTCGCGCTGGACCCGGAGCATCATCACCGCGTCGGCCTTCGGCAGCACGCTGTCGAGGTCGTACGACACCTCGCACGGCCAGGTCTGGACACCGACCGGCACCAGGGTGGGCGGGGCGACCAGGGTGACCTCGGCGCCGAGGGTGTGCAGCAGGTCGACGTTGGAGCGGGCGACCCGGCTGTGCAGGACGTCGCCGACGATGGTGATCCGCCTGCCGGACAGGTCCTGGCCGAGTCCGGCGTCCCGGCCGATCAGCCGGCGGCGCATGGTGAACGCGTCCAGCAGGGCCTGGGTGGGGTGCTGGTGGGTGCCGTCGCCGGCGTTGATGACGGCCGCGTCGATCCAGCCGGAGTTGGCGAGGCGGTACGGGGCGCCGGAGGCGCCGTGCCGGATGACCACGGCGTCGACGCCCATGGCCTCCAGGGTCTGGGCGGTGTCCTTCAGGGACTCGCCCTTGGAGACGCTCGACCCCTTGGCGGTGAAGTTGATGACATCGGCGGACAGGCGCTTCTCGGCGGCCTCGAAGGAGATCCGGGTGCGCGTGGAGTCCTCGAAGAAGAGGTTGACGATCGTGCGGCCGCGCAGGGTCGGCAGTTTCTTGATCGGCCGGTCGGCGACCCGGGCCATCTCCTCGGCGGTGTCGAGGATCAGGACGGCGTCGTCGCGGGTGAGGTCGGCGGCCGAGATGAGATGACGCTGCATCTGTCAGGCTCCGTAAGGCAGTTCATGCAGGAGATTTGGGGCAAACGGGCGCGTACGCAGGTACGCCGAAGCGAGCGTGCGCGCCTGACTTGCTACTGGCCGGTCTGCTTCACACCGAGCAGCACGGTGTCGCGACCGTCCTCCTCGGCGAGTTGGACCTTGACCGTCTCCCGCAGCGACGTGGGGAGGTTCTTGCCGACATAGTCGGCGCGGATCGGCAGTTCGCGGTGGCCCCGGTCGACCAGGACCGCGAGTTGGACCGCGCGGGGGCGCCCGATGTCGTTCAGGGCGTCGAGGGCGGCGCGGATGGTGCGGCCGGAGAAGAGCACGTCGTCGACGAGGACGACCAGCTTGCCGTCGATGCCGTCACCGGGGATGTCGGTGCGGGCCAGCGCACGCGGCGGGTGCATACGCAGGTCGTCGCGGTACATGGTGATGTCGAGCGAGCCGACCGGGATCGTGCGGTCGGTGATCTGCGCCAGCTTGACGGCGAGCCGCTGGGCGAGGAAGACACCCCGGGTGGGGATGCCGAGGAGCACCACGTCATCGGCGCCCTTGGCGCGCTCGACGATCTCGTGCGCGATACGGGTCAGCACCCGCGCGATGTCGGGGCCTTCGAGAACGGGCCGCGCATCGGACGCAGACGGGGCCGCCTGCGAGTCCTGCTTGTCCATGGGAAACGGACCTCCTTCTCCGCCTCACGGGACGGATCTTAAAGGACGTCGGATTTGCGCCATCTACCGTAGCAGGCCATGGGGAGACTTCCAGCACCCCCCTTCACCCGGTTGGCCCAATCGGCCGTCACTACCACGGAAGAGTCGGTGTGGACCATTCGGCTTGACGCAGAAGAGTCACGCTGCGTAACCTCACAGTGAGTTACCAGCCGCGCGACGGGAACACCCTCCGGTCGCGTCGACACAGTGTCCGGGGAGCTATATGTCCAGCGAATACGCCAAACAGCTCGGGGCCAAGCTCCGGGCCATCCGCACCCAGCAGGGCCTTTCCCTCCACGGTGTCGAGGAGAAGTCCCAGGGTCGCTGGAAGGCCGTGGTCGTGGGTTCGTACGAGCGTGGCGACCGCGCCGTGACCGTACAGCGGCTTGCCGAGCTGGCCGATTTCTATGGCGTTCCCGTGCAGGAGCTGCTGCCGGGCACCACGCCGGGCGGCGCCGCCGAGCCGCCGCCGAAGCTGGTCCTGGACCTGGAGCGGCTGGCCACCGTGCCGGCCGAGAAGGCGGGCCCCCTGCAGCGCTACGCGGCGACGATCCAGTCCCAGCGCGGTGACTACAACGGCAAGGTGCTCTCCATCCGCCAGGACGACCTGCGCACCCTGGCCGTCATCTACGACCAGTCCCCCTCGGTCCTGACCGAGCAGCTGATCAGCTGGGGCGTCCTCGACGCGGACGCCCGCCGCGCGGTGGCCACCCACGAAGAGGCCTGAGTCGCGCCACATCTGAGCAGAAACGTGCCGCCGGGGTGGCCGGAACTCTATGGTTCCGGCCACCCCTGCGGCGTTCTCGCGCCTCTTCTGCACACGCCGGAGGGCCCGCAGCACAGACATGCTGCGGGCCCTCCGGCGTGTCGTACGGGGCCTTCTAGGCCTCGTCCCGGCGCAGGGACGGCTTGAGCTCCTTCAGACGGCCCAGCAGGCCGTTCACGAAGGACGGAGACTCGTCGGTGGAGAATTCCTTCGCCAGCTGCACCATCTCGTCCAGGACGACGGCGTCCGGGGTCTCCTCGACCCAGATCAGCTCGTACGCGCCCAGCCGCAGGATGTTGCGGTCCACGACCGGCATCCGGTCGAGCGTCCAGCCGACCGCGTACTGGGCGATCAGCTCGTCGATACGCCTCGCGTGCTGCGCGTAGCCCTCGACCAGCTGCATCGTGTACTCGCTGACCGGTGGCTGCCGGGTGTCGGACCGCGACAGCCGCACCCAGTCGGCGAGGACCGTCAGGACGTCGGCGCCGCGCTGGTCACCCTCGAAGAGGATCTGGAAGGCGCGCTTGCGGGCCGTGTTGCGGGCAGCCACGGTTAGCTGTTCACCCGGCCGAGGTAGTCGCTGGTGCGGGTGTCGACCTTGATCTTCTCACCGGTGGTGATGAAGAGCGGAACCTGGATCTGGTGACCGGTCTCCAGGGTGGCGGGCTTGGTGCCACCGGTGGAGCGGTCGCCCTGGACGCCCGGCTCGGTCTCCTGGATGACAAGCTCGACGGCGGCGGGCAGCTCGACGAAGAGCACCTCGCCCTCGTGCTGCGCGACGGTGGCGGTGAAGCCCTCGATCAGGAAGTTCGCGGCGTCGCCGACGGCCTTCCGCTCGATGTGCAGCTGGTCGTAGGTCTCCATGTCCATGAAGACGAAGTACTCGCCGTCCATGTACGAGAACTGCATGTCGCGCTTGTCGACGGTGGCCGTTTCGACCTTGACGCCGGCGTTGAAGGTCTTGTCGACAACCTTGCCGGACAGCACGTTCTTCAGCTTGGTGCGCACGAAGGCCGGGCCCTTGCCGGGCTTGACGTGCTGGAACTCGACGACGGACCAGAGCTGGCCGCCTTCGAGCTTGAGCACCATGCCGTTCTTGAGGTCGTTCGTGGAAGCCACGGTTGCGGAATCTCCTGGACTGACGTACGACCCCGGGTCACGCGCCCAGCGGCCCTCGGGTCGCTTAGAGCGCGAGCAGCTCCTTGGTCGTGATGGTGAGTAGCTCGGGTCCGCCGTCCGCCTCGGGGCGCACGACGAGCGTGTCATCGATCCGGACACCGCCCCGGCCCGGGAGGTGGACCCCCGGTTCGACGGTGACCGGCACGCAAGCGTCCAGTTTACCCATGGACGCGGGCGCCAACTGCGGGTCCTCGTCGATTTCGAGTCCGACGCCGTGTCCGGTCAGCGGTGGCAGGGCCTCCGCATAGCCGGCGGAGTCCAGGACGTGGCGTGCCGCGCGGTCCACGTCCCGGTAGGCGGCGCCGGGTGCCAGGGACTCGCGGCCGGCGCGCTGGGCGGCGAAGACGAGGTCGTACAGCTCGATCTGCCAGTCGGCGGGCGAGGTGCCGATGACGAAGGTACGGCCGATCTCGCAGCGGTAGCCGCGATAGGTCGCGCCCAGGCACACCGTGAGGAAGTCGCCCTCCTCCACCCGCCGGTCGGTGGGGCGGTGCCCGCGGCGGCCGGAATTCGGACCGGTGGCCACGGAGGTGGCGAAGGCCGGGCCGTCGGCGCCGTGGTCCACCAGGCGGCGCTCCAGCTCCAGCGCGAGGTGCCGTTCGGTGCGGCCGACCAGGATCGACTCCAGCAGCTCGCCGAGCGCCTGGTCGGCGATCTCGGCGCCGATACGGAGACAGGAGATCTCCTCCTCGTCCTTGACCACCCTGAGCTGCTCGACGGCTCCGCCCAGGTCACCGAGGCGGAGCCCGGGCGCGACCGAGGCGATGGCCCGGTGCCGGGCGACCGTGAGGTGGTGTTCCTCGACGGCCAGCGAGTCGGCGCCCTGGGCCGTGGCCAGGTCCGCCGCCGCGACCGCGGCGTCCCCGCCGGCGCCGGCGCCGTTCGACGGGAGGACGTGCAGACGGAGGGACTCGTCGGGGCGGCCCTCGTGGCGGTCTTCGGGCGGGCCCGTGCAGACGAGGAGATCCTCGCGTTTGCCGAGCAGCAGTGCGGAGCCCTGCGGGGCTGCTGCGGCGAGATAGCGCACGTTGGCCGGGCGGGTGACGAGCGCTGCCGTGGTGCCGGCCGCGGTCACATGGTCTCTCAGCCGGGATCGGCGGGTCGCGTACACCTCTGACATGAGATGAGCGTAGGAGTTTTGTCGGGGTTGTGCCGATTTGAGGGGGCCGAGTGGGGTCTGGTGGGGTGGTGGGGTTGTCTGCCGGGTGCGGGTCGCCCCTCACGTGGGACCAGGCATCCCCTGCTCACCAGCTCGGCGGGCTCGCTATCGCTCTGGCCAGGACCTCGTCCAGGACGCGGGCCGTGCCGGGGACGTCCAGCTGGGAGTTGTCGATGATCGGCAGGCCCGAGCCGTACCAGCCGGCCATGCGGCCGTGGATACGGGCGACCTCCTCGTCGGTGAGGCGGCGGTTGCCGGTGCGTTCGGCGTTGCGCTCCAGGACGATGTCCAGGCCCGGCAGGAGGACGACCGGGAGCAGGCCGGGGCCGACATGACGCTTCCAGCCGCCGAGGCCGACCACCGGGCGGTCCGGGAAGACGGCGTCGTCCAGGATGCAGGAGATGCCGTTGGCGAGGAAGTTGCGGGCGGCGAAACCGCAGGTGCGGCGGGCCAGGCGGTACTGGGCCTCGGAGTTGTCGTTCCAGCCGGACTGGGGGTCGGCGAAGCCCGAGCGGACCCATTCGCGCACGTCGTCCAGGCTGATGTGCGCGGTGGGCACACGGCGGTGGTCCGCCCAGTACTTGGCGACGCTGGTCTTGCCCGCGCCGGCCGGGCCGATCAGCAGGACGGCCAGAGTCGTGGCCCCTGGGTCGGGGACCGCGATGGCAGCCGGGGGCGCCGCCGGCATGCCGACCGGACCGCCGGGCGGCAGCGGCACATGGCCGGTGGTATCGGGGGCCGGCGGGACCGCGACGGGCTGCGGGGCGGGAGGCTGGGCGACCGGAGGGTGGGGCGCGGGGGGCTGCGGCGGCGTGGGCGGAACGGCGCCGGCCGGCACCGGGAAGCCCGGCGGCGGGGACAGCGGGGCGGACCCCTGAGGCGCTCCCGGGTGCGGGCCCGGGTGGTGTGCGGCCGACGCCCAGCCGGCGTGCGGCACCTGCCCCGGCTGATGGGGCGGCAGCGGAGACCCGACTGCGTGCTGCATCCGTGGCCACTCCGTCTCGTACAAGGCTGTTCGTGCTGGCAGCGGGGGTGCAGCCCGCTGCCTACCGAACGGTACCGTCCCCCGCCGTCATTTGGTGAAACGGTCTGGGGCGGCCCGAAGTGCCCATTCCGCAAAGGAAGTCGAGGTCAGGAATCGGACGGACGGAACAGCCGGGGACTTACTGGCCCACTTCTCCGTACGCGGCGAGCAGGACCGCGGGGTCCGGGCCCTCCAGGACGGTCGGCTTGGCGAGGCCGTCGAGGACGATGAAGCGCAGCAGGTCGCCGCGGGACTTCTTGTCGATCTTCATCGTCTCCAGCAGCTTGGGCCACTGGTCGTAGCGGTAGTGCAGCGGGAGGCCGACCGCTTCGAGGACCGTACGGTGGCGGTCCGCCGTCGCGTCGTCCAACCGGCCCGCCAGACGGCCCAGTTCGGCGGCGAAGTGCATGCCGACCGCGACCGCGGCGCCGTGCCGCCACTTGTAGCGCTCGTTCTTCTCGATGGCGTGGCCGAGCGTGTGGCCGTAGTTGAGGATCTCGCGCAGGCCGGACTCCTTCAGGTCCGACGAGACGACCTCGGCCTTCACCCGGATCGAGCGCTCGATCAGCTCGGCCGTGTGCGGGCCCTTCGGGGTCCGGGCGGCCTCGGGGTCGGACTCGATCAGCTCCAGGATCACCGGGTCGGCGATGAAGCCGGCCTTGATGACCTCGGCGAGCCCGGAGACGTAGTCGTTGACCTGCAGGGAGTCCAGCGCGGCCAGGTCGCACAGGACACCGGCCGGCGGGTGGAAGGCGCCGACGAGGTTCTTGCCCTCGGCGGTGTTGATGCCGGTCTTGCCGCCGACCGCCGCGTCCACCATGGCGAGCACGGTGGTCGGGACGGCGATCCAGCGCACCCCGCGCAGCCAGGTCGCGGCGACGAAGCCGGCGAGGTCCGTGGTCGCACCGCCGCCCACGCCGACGACGACGTCGGAGCGGGTGAAGCCCGACTGGCCGAGCGCCTTCCAGCAGTAGGCGGCGACCTCGGCGGTCTTGGCCTCCTCGGCGTTCGGCACCTGGATGGCGACCGCCTCGTAGCCCTGCTCGGCCAGATCGGCGCGGAGCGCGTCACCGGTCTCGGCCAGTGCCTCCGGGTGGATCACCGCGACCCGCTTGGCCCTGGGGCCGATCAGCCCGGCCAGCTCGCCGAGCAGTTGGCGCCCGACCAGCACCTCGTAGGGGTCGGTGCCCGCCGTGCCGGCGACCTGGATCCGGGTGACTGCCTCGCTCATGCTTTTTTCAACTCCAGTGCGTCCAGGGCTGCTTGGGTGACCTCTTCGGGGGCGCGGCCGTCGGTCGGTACGACGGCGGTGGCGACCTCCTCGTACAGGTGGCGCCGGGCCTCCATCAGCTCGCGCCACTGCTTGCGGGGGTTGACCGCGAGCAGCGGGCGGGCCACGTTCAGGCCCGTGCGCTTGACGGCCTCCTCCACGTCCATCGAGAGGTAGACCACCCGGTGCCCGGCGAGCAGGGCGCGCGTGTCGGCGTCGAGGACGGCGCCGCCGCCGAGCGCGAGGACGCCCTCGTGCTCGGCGAGCGCGCGGTGCACGGCCCGCTTCTCGATCGCGCGGAAGACGGGCTCGCCCTCGTCGACGAAGATCTCGGCGATGGTGCGGCCCTCGGTGGCGACGATGTCCTCGTCGGTGTCCCGGTACTCGACCCCGAGGCGCTCGGCGAGCAGCCGGCCGACGGTGGACTTGCCGACACCCATCGGGCCGACCAGCACGACGGCGGACACGGCGGTCACCGGATCCGCAGGTTGTCGAGGTACGACCGCACGTTGCGCCGGGTCTCGGTCACGGAGTCGCCGCCGAACTTCTCGGCGACCGCGTCCGCGAGGACCAGCGCGACCATCGCCTCGGCGACGATACCGGCGGCCGGCACGGCGGAGACGTCGGAGCGCTGGTGGTGGGCCTGGGTGGCCTCGCCGGTGGTGACGTCGACCGTCTTCAGGGCGCGCGGCACGGTCGCGATCGGCTTCATCGCGGCCCGCACCCGCAGCAGCTCACCCGTGGTCAGGCCGCCCTCGGTACCGCCGGAGCGGCCGGAGACACGCCGGATGCCCTCCGGCGTGTTGACGATCTCGTCGTGGGCCTGGGAGCCGGGCACCCGCGCCAGCTCGAAGCCGTCGCCGATCTCCACTCCCTTGATCGCCTGGATGCCCATCAGGGCACCGGCGAGCCGGGCGTCCAGCTTGCGGTCCCAGTGCACATGCGAACCGAGGCCGACCGGGACGCCGTAGGCCAGCACCTCGACGACGCCGCCGAGGGTGTCGCCGTCCTTGTGGGCCTGGTCCACCTCCGCGACCATCGCCTTCGACGCGTCCGCGTCCAGGCAGCGCAGCGGGTCGGCGTCCAGCTTCTCGACGTCGGCGGGGGTCGGGTACACACCCTGCGGGGCCTTCACGGAGCACAGCTCGACGACATGCGAGACGATCTCGATGCCGGCCGTCTCCTTCAGGTACGAGCGGGCGACGGCGCCCAGCGCGACGCGGGCCGCGGTCTCGCGCGCCGACGCGCGTTCCAGGATCGGCCGGGCCTCGTCGAAGTCGTACTTCTGCATGCCCGCCAGATCGGCGTGGCCCGGGCGCGGCCGGGTCAGCGGGGCGTTGCGGGCCAGACCGGCGAGGATCTCGGGATCCACCGGGTCGGCCGCCATGACCTGCTCCCACTTCGGCCACTCGGTGTTGCCCACCATGATCGCGACCGGTGAACCGAGGGTCAGCCCGTGCCGGACACCGCCCAGGAAGGTGACCTCGTCCTGCTCGAACTTCATCCGCGCACCGCGGCCATAGCCGAGCCGCCGCCGCGCCAGGTGGTCCGCCACCATCTCCGTGGTGATCGGCACGCCGGCGGGAAGCCCCTCCAGCGTCGCGACAAGTGCGGGACCGTGGGACTCTCCCGCGGTCAGCCAACGCAGCCTGCTCAACGGTGCTCCTCAGTGTTCGCGCCCGGTACTGCCCTCCGTACCCGCGTCCTCGCGTACGGCGACGGCGCGACCGGATGCGCGACCCCGGCCCGCCACCTCCGATCCTCCCACGTCCGGGCGCCGAACCCGGCCGCCGGTCCAGCAGACGGACGCGGATATGTCAGGTCAGCGCTCGGCGAGCGCCTTCTCCCCGGCGCGGCGCATGGCGTCCAGCGGTGCCGGGGAGCGGCCGGTCATCCGCTCGACCTGGAGCACGGCCTGGTGGACCAGCAGATCCAGACCGCCGACCACGGCACCGCCGAACATGGACCAGCGGGCCGCCAGCTCGGTGGGCCAGGGGTCGTAGAGGACGTCGAAGAGAGTGGCGGGACGCTCGGGTACGGCGGCGGCGAGGGCGTCGGTCGTGCCGGCCGGCGTGGTGGCGATCACCAGCGGGGCGCTCAGCGCCCGCGCGGCGTCCGTCCAGTCCGCGGTACGCACCTCCACGTCGAGCCGTTCGCCCCAGCGGCGCATCTCGGCGGCGCGGGCCTCGCTGCGGACATAGGCGACGACCTCACCGGTGCAGATCCGGGCGAGGGCGGCGAGGGCGGACGAGGCGGTGGCGCCGGCGCCGAGGATCGCGGCGGATTCGACCTGTTCGATGCCGTGCTCGCGCAGCGCGGCCACGATGCCCGGGATGTCGGTGTTGTCACCGAGCCGACGGCCGTCCTCGGTGAAGACGACGGTGTTGACCGCGTCGACGGAGGCGGCCGTCTCGCTGACCTCGTCCAGCAGCGGGATGACCGCCCGCTTCAGCGGCATGGTCAACGACAGTCCCGCCCACTGCGGCCCGAGCTCCTCCAGAAAGCCGGGCAGACCGGCCTCGTCCACCTCGAAGCGGTCGTACGACCACTCGGCGAGCCCGAGCGCGTCGTAGGCGGCCCGGTGCAGCACCGGGGAGAGCGAGTGGGCGATGGGCTTGCCGAGAACGGCGGCCCGGTGGGCGTCAGTTGCCCGAGGTGGCATTGAACTTTTCCTTGAGTCGCTGGAATTCGGCGAGGGTCTTGGCGAACTCGGTGTCGTTCACACCGTCGGTCGCCACGAAATACATCCAGCCGTCTTGCGTCGGATTCAGTGCCGCCTTCAGTGCGTCCTCGCCGGGGTTGCCGATCGGGCCGGGCGGAAGTCCCTTGTGGGTGTAGGTGTTGTACGGGTTGCGGTTTCCATTGATCTCCTTCTCGGAGATATGGATGTTGCTGGTGCCCTTGAGGTAGTTGTACGTCGAGTCGAACTGGAGCAGCTGGTTCGTCTCGTGGTTCGTCGGCTTCAGACGGTTGTAGACCACTTCCGCCATCTTGCGGAAGTCCTCGTGCGTCTTGCCCTCCGCCTGCACCAGGCTCGCCACGGTGACCAGCTGGAACGGATCGTTCAG
Source organism: Streptomyces alanosinicus (assembly GCF_014650595.1). Taxonomy (GTDB): domain Bacteria; phylum Actinomycetota; class Actinomycetes; order Streptomycetales; family Streptomycetaceae; genus Streptomyces; species Streptomyces alanosinicus. The sequence continues at coordinate 349,966 of NZ_BMVG01000004.1, read as the reverse complement.
GCCCAGCGAACGGGCCTTCGCCGTGAGGCCGTAGGCGTCGTACTTGGACGTGGCCGCGGCGACCATCTGCTTCAGGATGTTGTCCGGCTTCATGCCCTTGGCGGCCGCGTAGTCGCCCGGGAAGAAGAAGCCCTCCAGCGGGTCCTTGACCTCGCTGACATTCTGCGCCCAGACCGGCAGTCCGAGGTTCTTGTACTCCTTCTGGGCGACCTTCTGGGTGGTTCCGTCGGCGAGTTCGAGTTTCTTGTCGATCGCCTCGTAGACGCCCCCATTACGCTCGCCCGGAGTCACCACGACATTGTTCTGGCTCTTCGGATCCAGCATCATTTTCACGGCGCTGGCGGCGGACATGTGTTCGCGGAGGAGGTATGCCCCGGCCTGGATACTGCTGCCGCCCTGGATGTCGCTCTGCGCGTGCACGAAGGCGTCGGCGCTCTTGACGACACCGGCCTCCTTCAGCCGGCGCCCGATGTCCCAGCCGCCCGCGCCCTTGGGAATCTCGACCGTGATCTGCTGGCCGGTGCCGTCACCCGTGTAGTCCGGAGCCGGGGCGAAACGATTTTGGTAGAACTTGTAGCCGTAGTAGCCGGCTCCGGCGAGGCCGCCGCCGAAGACCAGGACGACGACCATGCAGGCGCAGCCGGTGCGCCGTTTCCTGCCCTTCTTCGCGGGTTTGCCTTTGCCACGACGGTCACGGCGGCTGAGGAGTTCATGCTCCTCGTCGTCGTCATCCTCGTCGCCGCCTCCCGTGAAGAAGGGGTGCCGCTCCTCCTCGTCGGGCGGGTCCTGGGATTCCGGTTCCGCTTCGGGGTGCCGGTGGCCGGGGGGCTGTGGCGGCGGGTAGGCGTCCTCGGTGCCGTAGAAGTCGGGCTGTTCTCCGCCGTAGGCGGCGGGCTGCTGGCCGTAGGGGTCGCCGGGGTCTGGGGCGTACGGCACCTGGCCGTGAGGGCCGGCCGCGTCCCAGGCGCCGGGCTGCTGATAGTGCTGCTGAGGCTGGGGCTGCGCGTGGCCGGCGTACTGGTGATGGCTCTGTTCGTCGTAGTACGGGTACTGCTGGTGGCCGTAACCGGACTGCTGCTCCTGGCTCCATTCGCCGTACTGCGGCTGCTGCGGGTAATGCTGCGGCTGGCCGCCGTAGGGGGACTGCTGACCGGCGTGGGTCTGCTGTCCTCCCCATCCGCCGTCCCCGTACAACGGGTCCTCCGGATGCCACGGTTCGGGGTGTGGGCCCCGGCCATACTCAGTCATCGATCCCCTAGAGCCGCGAGGCCGACCGGTCGCCGGCCGGTGGGCCCGCTTCCGCTCCGCCTCTTGTTGTGCGTCGGCTGTTCGAACACCGGCGCATCGCGCGGAACGTTACCGTATCGCGATCAGATGACCACTTCGACGCCCTCGCCGGGTGCTTTACCTGACACCCGTTCGGATTCCAAGGCCTGCTGCAAGATGATCACAGCGGCTGCCTGGTCAATGACGGCTCTGCCCTTCTTCGACCGCACGCCCGAGGCGCGCAGTCCCTGGCTGGCTGTGACGGTTGTCATCCGCTCGTCCACCAGTCGGACCGGCACCGGCTTGATGCCCTTGGCCAACTCCTGGGCGAAGGCGCGGACCTTCACCGCCGCCGGACCCTCGCCCCCCTTGAGGGAGCGAGGGAGGCCGACGACGACCTCGATCGGTTCGTACTCCTCCACCAGCTGACGCAACCGGCGGTGGGCGGCGGGGATGTCCCGGCCGGGGACGGTCTCCACCGGGGTGGCGAGGATGCCGTCGGGGTCGCACGAGGCGACCCCGATCCGGGCGTCCCCGACGTCGATCGCAAGTCGACGTCCTCTGCGCATTTTCCGACCGTTTCTTTACTCGGATGTCACTTCGCGGTGTCGGCGACGAGGCGCTCGACGGCCTCGACGGCCTCGCCGACGGCGGCCGGGTTCTGACCGCCGCCCTGGGCCACGTCCGGCTTGCCGCCACCGCCGCCACCGAGGGTCTTGGCGGCGGCGCGGACCAGGTCACCGGCCTTGAGGCCACGCTCACGGGCGGCCTCGTTGGTGGCGATGACCGTCAGCGGCTTGCCGCCCATGACCGTGAAAAGAGCCACAACCGCGGCACGTCCGCCCTGGATGCGGCCGCGCACGTCGAGGACCAGCTTGCGCAGATCGTCCGGCGTCGTACCGTCCGGCACCTGTCCGGTGACGAGGGCCACACCGCGGACGTCCTTGGCGGAGCCGGCGAGACCGGCGGCGGCCTGCAGCACCTTCTCGGCGCGGAACTTCTCGATCTCCTTCTCGGCGTCCTTCAGCTTGCCGAGCATCGAGGAGACCTTCTCCGGCAGCTCCTCCGGGCGGCCCTTGAGCAGCTCGGTCAGCTGGTTGACGACCGTGTGCTCACGGGCGAGGAAGCTGTAGGCGTCGACGCCGACGAGGGCCTCGATACGGCGGACACCCGAGCCGATGGAGGACTCGCCGAGCAGCTTCACCAGGCCCAGCTGGGCGGTGTTGTGCACGTGCGTGCCGCCGCACAGCTCCTTGGAGAAGTCGCCGATGGTCACCACGCGGACCCGCTCGCCGTACTTCTCGCCGAACTCGGCGATGGCACCCTGCTTCTTGGCCTCGTCGATGCCCATGATCTCGGCGTGCACGTCGAGGTCGCGGGCCAGTACCTCGTTGATCTTCTGCTCGACGTCGGTCATCACGGCCGTGGGCACGGCGGACGGGGAGCCGAAGTCGAAGCGGAAGCGGCCGGGCTGGTTCTCGGAACCGGCCTGGGCGGCCGTCGGGCCGAGGGCGTCCCGCAGGGCCTGGTGGGTCAGGTGGGTGGCCGAGTGGGCACGGGCGATGGCCTTGCGGCGGCGGACGTCGATCGAGGCGTGGGCCTTGGCACCGACGATGACCTCGCCGACCTGGACGACGCCCTTGTGGACGTACACCCCCGGGACCGGCTTCTGGCAGTCGCGGACCTCGATGACGGCACCGGAGTCGACCTTGATCCGGCCGGTGTCGCCGATCTGGCCGCCGCCCTCGGCGTAGAACGGGGTGCGGTCGAGGACGATCTCGACCTCGTCGCCCTCGGTGGCGGCCGGCGAGGAGGCGCCGTCGACCAGGATGCCGACGATCGTGGACTCGCCCTCGGTGTCGCCGTAGCCGATGAAGTCGGTCTCGCCGACCTTGTCGGCGATCTCCCGGTAGGCACCGGCACCGGCGTGACCGGTCTTCTTGGCCTGGGCGTCGGCCTTGGCGCGGTCCCGCTGCTCCTTCATCAGGCGGCGGAAGCCGTCCTCGTCCACGGACAGCCCCTGCTCGGCGGCCATCTCCAGGGTGAGGTCGATCGGGAAGCCCCAGGTGTCGTGGAGCAGGAAGGCCTTGTCGCCGGAGAGCACCGTGCCACCGGACTGCTTGGTCTCGAAGACGGCGGTGTCGAGGATGTTGGTGCCGGCCTTCAGCGTCTTCAGGAAGGCGTTCTCCTCGGCGAGGGCGACCTTCTCGATGCGCTCGCGGTCGGTGATCAGCTCCGGGTACTGCTGGCCCATCATGGCGATCACGGTGTCGATCAGGTCCTTGACGACCGGACCGGTGGCGCCGAGCAGGCGCATGTTGCGGATGGCGCGGCGCATGATGCGGCGCAGCACATAACCGCGGCCCTCGTTGCCCGGCGTGACGCCGTCGCCGATGAGCATCACGGAGGTGCGCATGTGGTCGGTGACCACGCGCAGGGAGACGTCCGAGTCGTGGGCGTCGCCGTAGCGGACGCCGGTCAGCTCGGTGGCCTTGTCGATGACGGCCATGGAGGTGTCGATCTCGTACATGTTCTGCACGCCCTGCAGAATCATGGCGAGTCGCTCAAGGCCGAGGCCGGTGTCGATGTTCTTGCTCGGCAGGTCGCCCAGGATCTCGAAGTTGTCCTTGCCGATGCCCTCGCCGCGCTCGAACTGCATGAAGACGAGGTTCCAGATCTCCACGTACCGCTCGTCGTTGACGGCCGGGCCGCCCTCGACGCCGAACTCGGGGCCGCGGTCGTAGTTGATCTCGGAGCAGGGGCCGCAGGGGCCGGGGACACCCATGGACCAGTAGTTGTCCTTCATGCCGAGGCGCTGGATGCGCTCCTTCGGCACACCGACGACCTCGTGCCAGATACGCTCGGCCTCGTCGTCGTCCTTGTAGACGGTGATCCAGAGCTTCTCCGGCTCCAGGCCGTAACCGCCCTTGTCCTGGGCGCTGGTGAGCAGCTCCCAGGCGTACGTGATGGCGCCTTCCTTGAAGTAGTCGCCGAAGGAGAAGTTGCCGCACATCTGGAAGAACGTGCCGTGGCGGGTGGTCTTGCCGACCTCTTCGATGTCGGGCGTGCGCACGCACTTCTGCACGCTGGTGGCACGGTCGAAGGGCGGCTTGACCTCACCCAGGAAGTAGGGCTTGAAGGGCACCATGCCGGCGGGGACGAGGAGCAGAGTCGGGTCGTCCGCGATGAGCGACGCCGAAGGGACGACGGTGTGCCCGCGCTCCTCGAAGAAGCTCAGCCAGCGGCGGCGAATCTCGGCCGACTCCATCAGTGGTCCTCATTCCGGTTGTACGAGTACTTCGTTGGCGAAGAGATCGACGTTTCGATGTACTTCGGTGTGCTGCGGTCGTTCTCGATGGCGGTGTACCGACGGGGCCCGGGGAGTTCGGGGTTGTCGTGGATCCCCAGGGCCTCCTCCAGCTCGGCTTCCCGCTGGGCCATGTTGTCGCGGACGTCGAGCGCGAAGCCGACCGCGCGGTCCTTCAGCCGGTGGCCGGTCTCCAGGGCCTTGTTCGCCGCGGTCGCGGCGAGGCTCTCGGGGGTCAGCTGCTTGAGTTTGCGGTTGACCTTGGTGGTGGCCCACACACCGGCGGCCACACCTGTGGTGAACCAGAACGTACGACGGAACATCGCTCGGTCTCAGTCCCTCTCCCCGCGGAGGTTTCGCTTGCGTCGTGCGGCGGGGACCGTGCGACCCACGATCACCGTACGCCGGGGTGCCTTTGGGGGCGCGTCCTCCTTGCGGCCGCCCAGCGCCCGGCGGACGCCGTAGCCGAAGGCCGCGACCTTGACCAAGGGGCCGCCGAAGGTGGAGGCGACGGTGGTCGACAGCGCGTTGGCGTTCGACGTGACCTCCTGGACGTCGGAGGCGATCGCGTCGACACGGTCGATCTGGTTCTGCGCGGACCGCACGGCGGCGGAGGCGTCGGCGAGCAGCGGGACGGCCTGGTCGGTCACATCCGCCACCAGTTTGGTGGTCGCCTTGAGCGTCTGGGCCAGCCTCGCGAGAGCCACCGCGAGGAAGGAGACCAGGATCGCCCAGAAGACGGCCACCAGGATCCCGGCCACCTCTCCACCGGACACTGTGCGCACCCGCTCCCTGAAAACGTGCCTCACCATTGAAAAAGTCGTGTCCGAGCCTATCGCGCCGGGGCCAGGGCTCCGTACCGCATTACCCGGGTCGCGGGGCGGAGTCGCGAGAAGCGATTGTACGCATTGAACACACTTCAGTACGCTCCGTGTCCCATGCGAGGTCCTCAGCGCCCTGATCCGTTCACCGACGGTGATCCTCCCCTGGAACTGACCACGTTCGTCGGGCGCTCGGCCGAACTCGCCGGGCTGACGGCCGCGCTCGGCCGGGCGCGGCTGGTGACCGTGACCGGGGTCGGTGGTGTCGGCAAGTCCCGGCTGGCCGCGCGGGCCGCCGTCGGGTGGGCGGACGCCTGGGGCCGGGTGGAGCTGACGCCGGTGCGCGATCCGCAGTTCGTGGAGTACGCGGTGGCGGAGGCGCTGGGCCTGACCGACCACACCGCCCGGCTGCCCCGCGAGACGCTCCTGGAGCATCTGGCCGGCCGTCCGGCCCTGTTGGTGCTGGACGGGTTCGAGCATCTCGTGGCGGCCTGTGCCGAGCTGACGGCGGAGCTGCTGCGCAGGCTGCCGCTGCTGCGGGTGCTGGCGGTGGGGCGGCGTCCGCTGGGGCTGGCGGGTGAGCGGGTGTTCCCGTTGGCGCCGCTTTGCGAGGGCGAGGCGGTGGAACTGTTCGCCGACCGGGCCCGCGAGCAGGGGCTGACGGTGGCCGACGGCCCCGAGGTGCGCGAGCTGTGCCGACGGCTGGAGGGGATCCCGCTGGCGCTGGAGCTGGCGGCGGGGCGGCTGCGGGCGCTGTCCCCGGCGCAGCTGCTGCAGCGGCTGGACGACCGGTTCCGGCTGCTGCGCGCGGGCGGCCGGGACAGCGCGCCGCGCCCGGTCCCCGGTGGTCCCCCCTGCCGTCATCAGACGCTGCGCACGGCGATCGGCTGGAGCCATGAACTGTGCACGCCCGCCGAGCGGCTGCTGTGGGCGCGGCTGTCGGTGTTCGCGCAGACCTTCGAGCTGGAGGCGGCCGAATATGTGTGCAGCGGGGACGGGCTGCCCGCCGAGGACGTGCTGGACGTGCTCTCGGAGCTGCTGACGCAGTCGGTCGTGACCCGCGAGGAGACCCCGGCCGGCCCCCGCTACCGGATGCTGGACACCGTCCGGGCCTACGGCGCCGACTGGCTGGAGGGGATCGGGGACGCGGGCCGGCTGCGCCGGCGGCACCGGGACTGGTACGTGGGCCTTGCGACCTGGTGCGAGCTGGACTGGTTCTCGCCCCGGCAGGGCGAGGTCGCCGCCCGGGTCAAGGTGGAGCTGCCCAATCTGCGGGCGGCGCTGGAGTTCTCGTCGACGGAGCCGGACGAGGCCCATCTCGGGCAGTACCTCGCGGGGTCGCTCTGGTTCTGCTGGGTCGGCTGCGGCCGGCTCGCCGAGGGCCGGCGCTGGCTGGTGCGCTGCGTCGAACTGGATTCGGAGTACGAGCAGTCGCGGCTGAAGGCCCTGTGGGTGCTCGGTTATGTGGCGATCCTCCAGGGCGACACCGTGCCGGCCCTGGCGGCGCTGCGGGAGTGCCGGGAGCAGGCCGAGCGGGCCGCGGATGCGACGGCGGTGGCGTACGCCGAGCACCGCACCGGTTGTCTGGCCCTGGTCAGCGATGACATGGCCGGTGCAGAAACGCTGCTGCGGTCGGCGCTGGAGCGCTATCAGGAGATCGGCGAACTCAACAGCAATGTGCTGATGGGCCAGGTCGAGCTGGCGATGGCGCGGGCTTTCCAGGGAGATCTGCCGGACGCGGTGCGGTTGTGCGAGGACGTGCGCCGGGTGTGCGAGGACCACGGGGAGCGCTGGGCTCGCAGTTACGCGCTGTATGTGCTGGCGTACGCGGCCTGGCAGGAGGGCGCGCAGGACACGGCGCGTGAGCTGCTCGCGGAGTGCCTGCGCAACGCGCACGCCTTCGACGATCTGCTCGGTTCGGTGCTGGTGCTGGAGCTGCTGGCGCTGGTGACGGCGGCCCGGGGCGAACCGGCCGAGGCGGCGGTGCTGCAGGGCGCGGCGGGCCGGATCTGGCCGGCGGTGGGGCTCCCGCTGTTCGGCTCGGCGTACTACAACGCCCCGCACGAGGCGTGCGAGGCGATGGCACGGCAGGCCCTCGGGGACGGGCGGTACGAGGAGTGCGTGCAAGAAGGGGGCCGGCTCGACCGCGCCGAGACCGTCGCGCGGGCACTGGGTGGTGCCGGGGGGCGAGCGCTGGACGCGCTGCCGGCCCCGCGAGGGGTGCCGCAGGGCGGCGCGGGCGCGGACCACGCCGAGGCCGCTGAGCGCGCCGCCGATTCCGCGCGAGGCTGACACGCCGCACACACAGACCCGGCCGGAAACACAAACCCGCCGCCTCGACCGCCCGGCAGGGCCGGGCGGGGAGACGGCGGGCTGAGGTTACTGCGCCGGGGCTGGGATCAGCGAGCGTAGTACTCGACGACGAGCTGCTCGTCGCAGATCACCGGGATCTCCTTGCGGTTCGGCTCACGGTCCAGGCGGAACGCCAGGGCCTTGAGGTTCACCTGCAGGTAGCGCGGGGTCTCACCCTCGGGGGCGAAGCCACCCTCGCGGGCGATCGTGAAGAGCGTCTTCTCCTTGGAGCGGTCGCGGACCTGCACGACGTCGTCCGGACGGACACGGAAGGACGGCTTGTCGACCTTCTGGCCGTTGACCTGGATGTGGCCGTGGACGACCATCTGACGGGCCTGGTAGATGGTGCGGGCGATGCCCGAACGCAGGACCAGGGCGTCGAGGCGGCGCTCGAGCTCGATGATCAGGGCCTCACCGGTCTTGCCCTGAACCTTGGAGGCGCGCTCGTAGGCGCGGACGAGCTGACGCTCGGACACGTCGTACTGCGCGCGCAGACGCTGCTTCTCCAGCAGACGGACCTTGTAGTCCGAGTTCTGCTTGCGGCCGCGGCCGTGCTCACCCGGCGGGTAGGGGCGGGCCTCGAAGTACTTGACGGCCTTCGGGGTCAGCGCGATGCCGAGGGCACGCGACTTCTTGACCTTGGGGCGGGACTGGTTCGCCACTGTCTCTAATCTCTTTCGTCGTTTTCGGCTTGTCAGAGTTGAGGGAGGTCGCCTCCGCAGCCGGGGAAACCCGCCGGGTCCGCATGGGACCTGCCGGGCAGCCGCTCCCCTGGTCTGGGCACAACGTGCAGCACGCGAGTGGCCCACCGGCCGTCCCGGAGCTCCGGGTGGTGGTGGGCTGCCCGCGACACCGTTCGACGGTGCGCGACGCTCCTGGAACCTCGCGTCCTTACGGCCGTGGGGTTCCGGCTGGGTGCCCCGCTCTGACGGCGCGGGACTCAGCACTTCGGCGAAGTCTACAGGGCGCTCAGGACCGTCTGCGACCGAGGTGCTTCCTGGTCCACTCCACCGCGTCCGCGTACCGCGCCTCGGTGCCGTGCCGGGTCGGGGTGTAGTACTCGCGGTCCTTCAGGGCGTCCGGGGCGTACTGCTGCTGGGCGATGCCCTCGGGAAGGTCGTGCGGATACACGTATCCCTGGGCGTGGCCGAGCTTGGCCGCGCCCTTGTAGTGCCCGTCGCGCAGATGCGGCGGAACCGGACCGGCCAGGCCTCCCCGCACGTCTTCCATGGCGGCGCCGATCGCGGTGGTCGCCGCGTTGGACTTGGGGGCGAGTGCGAGGGCGATGGTGGCGTGGCTGAGGGTCAGGGCGGCCTCGGGGAAGCCGATCATGGCGACGGCCTGGGCCGCGGCGACCGCGATGGGCAGGGCGTTCGGATCGGCCAGGCCGATGTCCTCACTGGCAGAGATCATCAGGCGGCGGGCGATGAAGCGGGGGTCCTCACCGGCCTCGATCATGCGGGCCAGGTAGTGCAGGGCGGCGTCGACGTCGGAGCCGCGGATGGACTTGATGAGGGCGCTGGCGACGTCGTAGTGCTGGTCGCCGTCGCGGTCGTACTTCACGGCGGCCCGGTCGACGGTCTGCTCCAGCGTCTGGAGGCTGATCTCGCTCTCGCCCTGGTCGAGGGCGGCGCCTGCGGCGGCCTCCAGGGCGGTCAGGGCCCGGCGGGCGTCGCCGCCGGCGATGCGCAGCAGATGCTCCCCGGTGTCCTCGGGCAGGCCGACGGCGTCCTTCAGACCACGCTCGTCGCTCAGGGCGCGGCGCAGCAGTCCGCGGATGTCGTCGTCGGTGAGCGGTTCGAGCGTGAGCAGGAGCGAGCGGGACAGCAGGGGCGAGATCACGGAGAAGTACGGGTTCTCCGTGGTGGCCGCGATCAGGGTCACCCAGCGGTTCTCGACGGCCGGGAGGAGGGAGTCCTGCTGGGCCTTGCTGAAGCGGTGGATCTCGTCGAGGAAGAGGACGGTCTCCCTGCCGAAGCCGCCGGTGGCGCGGCGGGCGCCGTCGATGACCGCGCGGACCTCCTTGACGCCCGCGGTGATCGCGGACAGCTCCACGAACCGCTTGTTCGTCGCCTTGGAGACGACGTACGCCAGCGTGGTCTTGCCGGTGCCGGGCGGGCCCCAGAGGATCACCGAGGAGGGTCCGGCCGGGCCGCCGGAGCCCTCGCCGACCAGCCGACGCAGCGGGGCGCCGGGCTTCAGCAGATGCTGCTGGCCCACGACCTCGTCGAGGGTGCGCGGGCGCATCCGCACCGCCAGGGGACTGGCCGCCGGGTCCTTCTCCTGGCGGTCTTCTGCCGCGGCGGTGAACAGGTCGGGTTCCACGTCCAAAACCCTAAATCACCGCACTGACAACGCGGCCGGCCCGGGGGGCGGGGCCGGGGGCGAGGCCGCTCGGAAGGACGGGCCCTAGGCCCAGAGCTGGCTGCCCCAGCGGGTCAGGATCAGCATGGCGATGACACCGCAGTGGGTGACCGGCAGGACCCAGGTGAACTCGCCGAGGAACCGCTTCAGCCAGCCCGGCGTGGGCAGGAAGCCGTTGCGGATGTTGAACGAGGTCACGTACCAGAACATGGTGATCGTGGCGACCCAGGCCAGCGAGCACCACAGGCACAGGGCGTTGATCCGGTACAGGGACTGGAACTGCAGCCAGGTGACGAAGCCGACACCGAAGAGCGTGCCGAAGTTGAAGGTCAGCCAGTACCAGCGCGGGAAGCGGGCACGGCCCAGCAGGCTCATGCCGACGCAGATGACGATGCCGTAGCAGACCAGGCCGAGCCAGGGGTTCGGGAAGCCGAACGCCGTCGCCTGCTTGCTCTCCATGACGCTGCCGCAGGACACGATCGGGTTGACGCTGCAGCCCGGTGTGAACGTCTTCCCCGAGATCTTCGCTTCGAGGATCTTGTTCTTGTCGAGCGTGATGACCCAGGCGGCCAGCAGCCCGGCCGCGCCGGTGATCACCAGAAGCAGGGCGAAGGCACGGCTGCCGCCCGCCGTGCGCGGGCCCTCGGCTGCACGCTCGGGACCCGAGTCAGTGGAGACGTCGTTGACTGTCGTCTTGCTCATCTCGCCGATTCCGTCACTTGAGAGTTGGACCATCTTCGGGCACGGCTCATTGTGCCGCACGCACGTGTCCGTCCACCGTTCGGACGACATAAGGACGTACGCACGGCGGCCCCGGAGCGTTCGGTTCCGGCCGATGCCCAAGGGCATGACGGCACACGCGAACGCAGGCGCGGTGGAGATCCTCCAGGACAACGGGTGGCTGGACGCCGGCGAGGCGTCGGTACTCGGCGCGGACCCGGCGAGAGGCACGCGCGCGTGGAGGTCCCGTACGGGAATCGTCCGACAGGACGAATCGGCACCCGCGGAGTTGACGGCGGCCGGCGGCGCGCGGCGAGACCGTACTCGCCCCGTGGGTCGCGACCCGTCCGGTGGACCAGCCGCGCGTGAAGCCGGAACGGCACGGGCTGCCCGACCACTGAGAAGGGCGCCGGACCAGACCGGTCCGGCGCCCTGCCCTTTGCCAGACAGACCCTAGCCGAGCCGCGATTTCAGTTCCGCGACGATCTGGTCGATCCCGATCGGCGTCTGGTCGCCGGACTCCATGTCCTTGAGCTGGACGACGCCCTCGGCGAGGTCACGCTCGCCGGCGACGATCGCGTAGCGGGCCCCCGAGCGGTTGGCGCTCTTCATGGCCCCCTTCAGCCCCTTCCCGCCGTACGCGAAGTCCGCCGCGACGCCCGTCTTGCGCAGCTCGGTGACCTTCGCGAACAGCACGCGGCGGGCCTCCTCGCCGAGCGGTACCGCGTAGACCGACGTGCTGGACGGAAGGTCCAGCCGCACGCCCTCCGCCTCCAGCGCGAGGACGGTGCGGTCGACGCCCAGGGCCCAGCCGACGGACGGCAGCGCCGGGCCGCCGATCATCTCCGACAGGCCGTCGTAGCGGCCGCCGCCGCCCACCGCGGACTGCGAGCCCAGTCCGTCGTGCACGAACTCGAAGGTGGTGCGGGTGTAGTAGTCCAGGCCACGGACCAGCTTCGGGTCGTCCTCGAAAGCCACGCCCGCAGCGGTGATCAGGTCGCGCACCTCCTCGTGGTACGCCTTGCACGCGTCGCACAGGTAGTCGCGCAGCAGCGGCGCGCCCGTGAGCTGCTTCTGGACCGACTCGCGCTTGTCGTCGAGGACACGCAGCGGGTTGAGCTCGCACCGGCGCAGGGTGTCCTCGTCCAGGTCCAGGCCGCGCAGGAAGTCCTGCAGCGCGGCCCGGTACACCGGCCGGCACTCCTTGTCGCCGAGGCTGTTCAGCAGGATGCGGAAGTCGCTGAGGCCCAGCGAGCGGTACGCCTGGTCGGCCAGGATGATGAGCTCGGCGTCCAGCGCCGGGTCCTCGGCGCCGATCGCCTCGGCACCCACCTGCGAGAAGTGCCGGTAGCGGCCCTTCTGGGGGCGCTCGTAGCGGTAGTACGAGCCCGAGTACCAGAGCTTGACCGGGAGGTTGCCCGACTTGTGCAGGTTGGCCTCCAGGGCCGCGCGCAGGACGGAAGCCGTGCCCTCCGGACGCAGGGCCAGCCTGTCGCCGCCCTTGGTCTCGAAGGCGTACATCTCCTTGGTCACGATGTCGGTGGACTCGCCGACACCGCGCGCGAACAGTTCGACGTTCTCGAAGCCGGGCGTCTCGATGTAGCCGTAGCCGGAGTTGCGCAGCGGGGCCGCGATCGCCTCGCGGACCGCCAGGTACACGGCGGAGTCCGGCGGGATCAGGTCGTACGTGCCCTTGGGGGCCTGGAAGGTACTCACGGAAAGCTCTCTCGTCACATTCCTCGTCGGGGAGCCTGGGCGGTTCCCTGGCCGGCCGCCACCTGCCGCAGATAGGGGTTGGTGGTGCGCTCCTGGCCGATGGTCGTCTGGGGGCCGTGGCCGGACAGGACCACGGTGGAGTCGTCGAGCGGCAGGCACACACGGGCCAGCGACTCGAACATGTCCGCCATGGATCCGCCCGGCATGTCGGTGCGTCCGATGGAGCCGGCGAAGAGCAGATCCCCGGAGAAGAACACCGACGGGATGTCGGCGGTCTCGGGCATCCGGAACGTCACCGACCCCTTCGTATGGCCCGGCGCGTGCGCGACGGAGAGCGTGAGGCCCGCCAGGTCCAGCGTGGTGCCGTCGCTCAGCTCCCGGACGTCGTCCGGCTCCCCCACGGTCAGCTCACCCATCAGCGGCATGCCGATGGACCGCCCGATCCCCTTCTCGGGGTCGTCCATCATGTAGCGGTCCTCGGGGTGGATCCAGGCCGGTATGTCATGCGCGCCGCAGACCGGGACGACCGAGGCCACATGGTCGATGTGACCGTGGGTGAGGACGACGGCGACGGGCTTGAGCCGATGCTTCCTCAGCGCTTCCTCGACGCCTTCGGCGGCCTGGTGGCCGGGGTCGATGATCACGCACTCCTCGCCGGCGGCGGGGGCGACGAGATAACAGTTCGTCCCCCAGGCCCCGGCGGGGAACCCGGCAATGAGCACGATCGTCCTTCGTTGTGTCGACTACTGGCGGCTTCAACCGCAGTCAGAGACTACCGGCGCTGCCGTTTCCTCAGCGAACCCATATACGGTACGGGGCTACACGCAGCGGTCGGCACACGACAGCCACGCAGCCGCACGCGTACCGGTCGGCACACGACACGCATGAGGAGAAAACCCGGTGGTCAGCCAGGAGCAGCGGCGGCGTCAGCTCGCCCGGGAGAAGTTCTTGCGGCAGCAGCAGCGGCGCACCCAGGCGCGCCGCAAGGCCCGCATGCGCAACTCGGTGATCGCGTCGGTACTCGGCGTGATCGTGATCGGCAGCGTCGCGCTCTACACGACGGGCGTGATGAAGGGCGACGACGACAAGAAGAACGCCGCCGCGGACGTCACCCCCAGCGCCACGCCGACCAGCAAGGCCCCGGACCCGTGCGCGAAGCCCGCGGCAGGCGTGGCGAAGAAGCTGAGCTGGAAGAAGGAGCCGGCGCTGGCGATCGACACGTCGGCGAACTACACGATGAACCTCTCGACGACGTGCGGTGACATCGGCGTCGACCTGAAGACGGCGGCGGCCCCGCACACGGTGAACTCGTTCGACTTCCTGGCGGGCAAGGGCTTCTTCGACCACACCAAGTGCCACCGGCTGACCACGACCGGCATCTATGTGCTGCAGTGCGGTGACCCGCAGGGCACCGGCATGGGCGGTCCGGGCTACACGCTCCCGGACGAGAACCTGAAGGACAAGAGCCTGAAGGGCAACACGTACCCGGCGGGCACGGTGGCGATGGCCAACACCGGCCAGAAGCACACCGGCGGCAGCCAGTTCTTCCTGGTCTACAAGGCCAGCCCGCTGCCGCCCCAGTACACCCCGTTCGGCACGGTCTCGGACGCGGGCATGAAGGTGCTGCAGAAGATCGCCGCCGCGGGTGCCCAGGCACCGGACCCGACCACGCAGAACACCGCTCCGAACGCGACCGTGGTGATCAACAAGGCGACGGTGACGAAGTCCTGACACTGTCGTAAGACTCAAGACGGCCAGCTGCGGAATTTTCGGTCGCGCTGGATGCGGACAGGCAACCCGCTGGTCGCCTATGTTGGCCGTGACGAAACTGTGGACGATGCCCGGGGGCGCCGAAGCCCCCCGCGGGCATCATGTGGAGGAGGCGCTGTGAGCAGCGACCCGTGGGGCCGCGTCGACGAGACGGGGACCGTGTACGTGCGTACGGCCGATGGCGAGCAGGTCGTCGGATCCTGGGCGGCCGGCTCCCCTGAGGAGGCGCTTGCCTACTTCGAGCGCAAGTACGAGGGCCTGGTTGTCGAGATCGGCCTCCTCGAGAAGCGAGTACAGACCACCGATCTGTCGGCGAAGGACGCCCAGACCGCCATCGGCCATCTGCGCGAGCAGATCGACGCGCACCACGCGGTCGGTGACCTGGACGCGCTCCGGGGGCGGCTGGACAAGCTCGTGGCGACCGTCGAGGCACGCCGCGAGGAGCGCAAGCAGCAGCGGGCCAAGCAGTCCGACGAGGCCCGCAAGGCCAAGGAGGACCTGGTCGCCGAGGCCGAGCAGCTGGCCCAGTCCGACCAGTGGCGGGCCGCCGGTGAGCGGCTGCGGGCGCTGGTGGACACCTGGAAGGGCCTGCCGCGCCTGGACCGCAAGTCGGACGACGATCTGTGGCACCGCTTCTCGCACGCCCGGTCGGCGTTCTCCAAGCGGCGTAAGGCGCACTTCGCGCAGCTGGACGCGCAGCGCGAGGATGCCCGCCGGATCAAGGAGGGGCTGGTCGCCGAGGCCGAGTCGCTGTCGGGCTCGACGGACTGGGGGCCGACCGCGGCCCGCTACCGCGAGCTGATGACCCAGTGGAAGGCCGCGGGCCGCGCGCAGCGCGAGCACGAGGACGACCTGTGGAACCGCTTCCGCGGTGCCCAGGACGTGTTCTTCGCCGCCCGCAGCTCGGTGTTCGCCGAGCGGGACGCGGAGCAGTCGGAGAACCTGAAGCTGAAGGAGGAGCTGGCCGAGGAGGCCGAGAAGATCCTCCCGGTCACGGATCTCAAGACGGCCCGCGCCGCCTTCCGTTCGGTCAACGAGCGCTGGGAGGCCATCGGCCATGTCCCGCGGGACGCGCGTCCGAAGGTCGAGGGCCGGATGCACGCCGTGGAGCGGGCGATCCAGGAGGCCGAGGAGGCCGAGTGGCGCCGGACGAACCCGGAGGCGCGTGCGCGTGCCGAGGGTCTGACCGGTCAGCTGCAGACCGCCGTGGACAAGCTGAGGGCGCAGATCGACCAGGCCCGCGCCCAGGGCAACAGCTCCAAGGCCGACAAGCTGGAGCGCGAGCTGGCGGGCCGCCAGGCGCTCCTTGACCAGGCTCTGAAGGGCCTGCAGGAGTTCGGCGGCTGAACGGCCGCCGGCCTTGGAGCTGTCCCGGCCGAGGCGGCCCGGTGGTATCGCACCCCGGGCCGCCTCGCCGTTTCCGGGAGTCTCGGCCACCGGGTCGTCGGCCACCGGGTCGTGTCAGCCGGGTCCCGCCTGCTCGCTGATGTCCAGGGCGTGCTTGAGCACCTCGCAGGCCTGCAGGTGGTTGCCGGACTCCTGCAGCAGCTCGGCCAGCCGCCGGCAGACGAGCACGGCTTCGGGGCCGTACCCCTTGTGCACCTGCTGGAAGGCCAGCTCCAGCACCTCGATCGCCTCCCGTACCTGGCCGGTCTCCGCGAGCAGCTCGGACAGCTCCAGCTGTACGGCGACCAGGTCGCCCCGGGCCCCCGCCGACTGTTGTTCCTGCAGCGCGAGGCGCAGCACGGGCAGGGCATCACGGGTGTTGCCGGTGGAGCGCAGCAGCCGGGCCAGCGCGAGGCCGGTGGCGACGACGGCGGCGCGCACCTCGGCGGCCAGCACCGGTCCGGCGAGGCTGTGACGGCCGGCCCGCGCCTTGTTGCGGGCCAGCGGCAGCCGTCCCACGCCGTTCTCCTGGGAGCGCTGCGGCAGCGGCCGGCTCTTGGCGCGCAGGCGTTCTTCGAGGACCCGGTAGAGCGTGTCCAGGTCTATCAGTTCGGGTCCCTCCGCGACGCCCTCGCGCAGGACGCGCAGCAGTTCGGCGGTGAACGCGGTGTTGCGCTCGCCGTCGGGCGCGAGGGCTATCCGGTCGCCGGGCGAGGCCGTCAGGACGTAGGCGCCGTCGACCGCGGCCTCGGCGGCGAGCACGTCCCCGCCGGCCAGCGCCCGTGCGGCCCGGCCGCTGAAGCAGCAGTCGAGCACGACGACCTTGCGCCGGGCGCGGGCCGAGCGCAGCGCGGTGCGCAGATGCTGGTAGGCGACGGCGGTGTAGCCCAGGTGCTCACGGGAGTCGCCCAGCGCCAGATACAGGTCGGCCGAGTCGGTGTCCCGCATGCCGTGCCCGGCGAAGTACACCAGCAGGGTGTCCGTGGCCTCCTCGCCGGCCTGGTACACCGGGTCCAGGATCGTCTGCGGGCTGAGCGGATCGGCGACGACCCGGCAGTGCTGGACGGGCAGCCCCCACACGGCCGGGTCGCACAGCTCCGCCGCGAGGTCCACCACATTGGCCTCGACCGCGGGCAGTTGAGGCAGATGGCGGTAGGAGGCGGTGCCGACGAGGACGGCCCGCGAGCGCGCCGGGTCAGGCAGTGACGCCATCGCCTCCGGGCTCCTCGGTCCGGGGATGCGGGAGGCCGCCCTGCGGCGAGGTGCCGTCGAGCAGCTCGACGATGCGTCTGACGGTCTCCTCGTCCCGCGCGGTCTGCGCGGTCAGCAGGACCTCCACCTCGCCGCGGCGCAGGGTGACGGCCGGCGCCTGGCGCCGGGCCGCCTGCCACTGGAGGACCGAGACCACCAGCGAACCGGCGGACAGGCCGGCGCCGAGGGCAAGTTGGAGGATGTCGAAGCCGGCGCCCATCCCGCCCGGGGCGGGCGGCGCGCTGCTGCCGGCCTGTCCGCGCACGGCGAGCGACTCGTCGTCGCGCAGCCAGCGCAGCAGGGAGCGCAGGTCGTCCTCGGTGCCGGGATGCCCGGCCGCGGCCCCGGGGACACCGGCCGGTGCCGGGAGGGCCACGACGAAGTCAGTCATCGTTTGCGTCCGTTCGCTCTGTTCGTCCGCCGATACGTCTGTTCACCCGGGAGAGCATCTGCAGCGCCTCGTCCCTGGCGTCGAGTCTGGCCCGGCACACGGCCTGCCAGTACTGGCTGGTGAGGGTGGTGGGGTGGTCGGGGCCCAGCTTGGACAGACAGACCTGGACGACGACCGCGAGCATCTGCGCCGCCTCACGCACCTGGCCGCGCTGTACGAGGGACACGGCCTCGCGCTGACGGGACAGCGCGCCCTGCGGCGTCATGCTGCCGAGGACGATGAGCCGGGTGGTGTCGCTGAGGGTGGCGGGATGCAGGAGGTCCGGCGCGGCCGCGAGCGAGCTGTCCCCGGCGTCCCAGACGTACTCGGGCTGCTCGTCCCGGAGTCCGGGCAGGGCGCGGGCGGAGACCTCGGTGCTGCGGACCACGTCCACGGCCTCGGCGCGCAGCTGCCGGGTCACGAGGTCGGCGAGGTCCTGGGTGCCGCCGTACATCAGCGGGACGAGGGTCTCCCGTACGGCCGCCGCGCTCCGCGGCCGCAACTGCGGGTCCTGGCTGCACAGTTCGCGCACGAGGTGGGCCAGCGGCTGGGGGACGGCGTCGCTCGCGGTGAGCGGCCGGATGCCGTCGTCGAGGGCACGCTCCATGATGGCGCCGACGTCCGCGGTCGGGCCGAAGGGCAGCTCGCCGGTCAGCATCAGGAACAGACAGGCGCCGAGGCCGTACCAGTCCGCCGCGGCCTCGCGCGGTCCGCCTCTCATCGCTTCGGGCGCCATGAACTGCGGGGTGCCGATGAGGGCGCCGGTGCGGGTGATCGCCGCCTCGCCGGCCAGCCGGGCCAGCCCGAAGTCCTGCAGCACGACCCGTCCGCCGCCGGTGACGCCCACATTGGACGGCTTGACGTCGCGGTGCACCACGCCGGCGCCGTGCACCGCCTCCAGGGCGTCGGTGATGCCGAGCGCGACCGTGCAGGCGGCGGCGCTCGGCAGCGGTCCGCAGGCCACGACCAGGTCGGCCAGGCTCTTGCCGTCGAGGACCTGCATCACGAGGTACGGGACGCCCTCGTGGACTCCGCTGTCGTACAGGGTGACGACGCCGGGATGGTCGATCTGGGCCAGCGCGCGGATCTCGCGCTGGAAGCGTTCCCAGGCCAGATCCTCCTCGCTGACTCCCTCGACGGCCGTCAGCATCTTCACCGCGACACGGCGGCCCAGCTGGACGTCCTCGGCCTCGTGCACCACGCCCATGCCGCCCCTGCCGAGCCGGCGTAAGAGGCGGTAGCGGCCGGCGACGATGTGCGCCGGACGGTCCGTCCGCGCGGCGGCCGGTCCGCCGTGGTCCTGCTCGTCCATCCCGCTCCCCCGTCCGTGGACCCTTCCTACGACCGGCTGCGTCCCGAGGTCACGCGGTAGACGTCGTACACGCCCTCCACGCCCCGTACGGCCTTCAGGACGTGGCCGAGGTGCTTGGGGTCGCCCATCTCGAAGGTGAACCGGGAGGTGGCCACCCGGTCGCGGGAGGTCTGGACGGCCGCGGAGAGGATGTTGACGTGCTGGTCGGACAGGACGCGGGTGACGTCCGAGAGCAGCCGGGAGCGGTCCAGCGCCTCGACCTGGATGGCGACGAGGAACACCGAGGACTGGGTGGGCGCCCATTCGACGTCGAGGATGCGCTCGGGCTCGCGGGACAGCGAGTCGACATTGACGCAGTCGCTGCGGTGAACCGATACGCCACTGCCGCGCGTGACGAAGCCGATGATCGGGTCGCCGGGCACGGGCGTGCAGCAGCGGGCCAGCTTGACCCACACGTCGTCGACGCCCTTGACGACGACACCCGGGTCCGCGCTGGAGCGGCGCTTGCGGCCGCGGCTGCGCGAGGGCGGTACCGCCTCGTCGATCTCCTCGGTGGCCGCCTCCTCGCCGCCGAGGGCCTGGACGAGCTTCTGCACGATGTTCTGCGCGGAGACATGGCCCTCGCCGATCGCCGCGTACAGCGCGGAGATGTCCGAGTAGCGCATCTCGTGCGCCAGCGTGACGAGGGAGTCGCCGGTGAGGATGCGCTGGATCGGCAGGTTCTGCTTGCGCATCGCCCGGACGATCGCGTCCTTGCCCTGCTCGATCGCCTCGTCCCGGCGCTCCTTGGAGAACCAGGCCCGGATCTTGTTGCGCGCCCGGGGCGACTTGACGAAGCCCAGCCAGTCGCGGGACGGCCCGGCGCCGGCCGCCTTGGAGGTGAAGACCTCCACCAGGTCGCCGTTGTCCAGAGTGGATTCGAGGGGTACGAGGCGGCCGTTGACCCGCGCCCCTATGGTGCGGTGGCCGACCTCGGTGTGGACGGCGTAGGCGAAGTCGACGGGCGTGGCCCCGGCGGGGAGCGCGATGACGTCGCCCTTGGGAGTGAAGACGAAGACCTCGTTGCGGGACAGGTCGAAGCGCAGGGACTCCAGGAACTCGCCGGGGTCCTCGGTCTCCTTCTGCCAGTCCAGCAGCTGGCGCAGCCACGCCATGTCGTTGAGGTGGTCGTCCTTGCCCTTGCCCGCCTTGGGCACGTCCGTACGCACCTTGGAGGCGCCGGCGACGGCCTCCTGCTTGTACTTCCAGTGCGCGGCGATGCCGTACTCGGCGCGGCGGTGCATGTCGAAGGTGCGGATCTGCAGTTCGACCGGCTTGCCGTTGGGCCCGATGACCGTCGTGTGCAGCGACTGGTACATGTTGAACTTGGGCATCGCGATGTAGTCCTTGAACCGGCCGGGGACCGGGTTCCATCGCGCGTGCACGGTGCCGAGGGCGGCGTAACAGTCGCGGACCGTGTCGACCAGGACACGGATGCCCACGAGGTCGTAGATCTCCGCGAAGTCACGGCCGCGGACGATCATCTTCTGGTAGACGCTGTAGTAGTGCTTGGGGCGGCCGGTGACGGTCGCCTTGATGCGGGCGGCGCGCAGGTCGGCCTGGACCTCGTCGGTCACTATCGCCAGGTACTCGTCACGCTTCGGTGCCCGCTCGGCCACCAGCCGTACGATCTCGTCGTACATCTTGGGGTAGAGGATCGCGAACGCGAGGTCCTCCAGTTCCCACTTGATGGTGTTCATGCCGAGGCGGTGGGCGAGCGGAGCGTAGATCTCCAGGGTCTCGCGCGCCTTCTTCTCCTGCTTCTCGCGCTTCAGGTAGCGCATGGTGCGCATGTTGTGCAGGCGGTCGGCGAGCTTGATGACCAGGACGCGCGGGTCCTTGGCCATGGCCACGACCATCTTGCGCACGGTCTCGGCCTGCGCGGCCTCGCCGAACTTGACCTTGTCCAGCTTGGTGACGCCGTCGACGAGGAGGGTGACCACGTCGCCGAAGTCGCGCCGCAGGTCCTCAAGGCCGTACTCGGTGTCCTCGACGGTGTCGTGCAGCAGCCCCGCCATCAGCGTGGCCGGGTCCATGCCCAGCTCGGCGAGGATGGTCGTCACGGCGAGCGGGTGCGTGATGTACGGGTCGCCGCTCTTGCGCTTCTGGCCGCGGTGCCAGCGCTCGGCGACCTGGTAGGCGCGCTCGATCTGGCGGAGCGTCGAGTTCTCGATCTTGGGGTCGTTGCTGCGGACTATCCGCAGCAGGGGCTCCAGGACCGGGTTGTACGGGTTCGCGCGCTGCACGCCGAGCCGGGCCAGACGGGCGCGTACGCGGTTGGAGGAGCCGCTGCGGGCGGGCTGGCCGGCGGGCTGGCGCACCACGGGCGGCTGCACCGGGCGCTCGGACACCGGCGAGGGCTTGGGACGGGAGGCCTCGGCAGCCTTCTCGACGGGCGCGGACTGGGCGTGCTCGATCGGCCCGCGGGTGTCGTTCTTCGCGTCGGACGCGTGCGGCGCGGGCTTGGCCGCGGGCGCCGAGGCGGGCTCGGGCTTGGCGGCGGTCAGTGGCTGGGCCTCGTCTGGCAAGAGGGCTCCTCGTGCGCGATCCGGGTCCCCCGGTCAGGCTCCGGAGACCCCATGGTAGCGATCCTGCGGCTGGTCATCCCCTTCGGGCGGGAGTGAGGACTGTTCACTGGTGGAACACGGGAGGCTCCCGCCGGATTCCACGAGGTGGATTCCGGGTGTTTCCAGGGCGTGCGGGGGATGTCCTCACGGTGGCGCTCGCCGGTATCTCCCGCATGCGTACGGCCGCCCCGGTGCGGTACCGGGACGGCCGTACGGCGTAGAGGGCGGAGCTGCTCAGATCTGGAGCAGCGCCTGCAGCGGGGCCCCGTCGAGGGCCGGCGCCAGGCGGGCGCGGCCGGCGAGGAAGCCCAGCTCCATGAGGACCGCGAGACCCGCGACCTGGGCGCCGGCGCGCTGGATCAGCTGGATCGCGGCCTCGGCCGTACCGCCCGTGGCGAGGACGTCGTCCACGATCAGGACGCGGTCCCCGGCGGTCAGGTCCTCGGCGTGCACCTCGATCTCGGCCGATCCGTACTCCAGGTCGTACGCCTGGCGCAGCGTCGCTCCGGGCAGCTTGCCGGCCTTGCGGACGGGGATGAACCCGAGGCCCGCGCGGACGGCGACCGGTGCGCCGAGGATGAAGCCCCGGGCCTCCAGGCCGACGATCTTGGTCGCCCCGGTGTTCGCGGCGATGCCGGCCAGCGCGTCGGTGAGCGCCGTGAACGCGGCCGGGTCCGCCAGCAGCGGGGTGATGTCCTTGAACATCACACCCGGCTCGGGGTGGTCGGCGACGTCGCGGATGCGGCTGAGCAGCAGCTCTGTGGTGTCTGCGAGCTCGGTCATCGGCGCTTCCCCGAGGGTCGGCCACGGCCCCGGTTGCGGGACGCGGGCTGGTTGCGGGGGCCCACGACGGCGGGGGCGGCGTCCTCCGGGTCGTCGTCCGCCGCGCCGGCGCGGTCGACCGCGAGGTCCTCCTCGGCGGCGGCCTGGGCACGCTTGGCCAGGACCCGCTTGGTGAGGGCCTTCATGGCCGGCTCCTGCTCCTTGAGGTCGGCGACAAGCGGTGTGGCGATGAAGATCGACGAGTAGGCACCGGCCGCGAGACCGACGAACAGCGACAGCGAGATGTCGTTCAGCGTGCCGGCGCCGAGGAAGCCTCCGCCGATGAACAGCAGGCCGGCGACCGGCAGCAGGGCGACGACCGTGGTGTTGATCGAGCGGACCAGGGTGCCGTTGATCGACTGGTTGGCGATGTCGCTGTAGGTGAGGCGCGTCTGCTTGGTGATGTCCTTCGTCTGCTCCTTGAGGCTGTCGAAGACCACGACCGTGTCGTAGAGCGAGTAACCGAGGATCGTCAGCAGACCGATGACCGTACCGGGCGTGACCTCGAAGCCGACGAGGGCGTAGATACCGGTCGTGATGGTGATGTCGTGGATCAGCGCGACCAGGGCCGCGACGGCCATGCGCCACTCGAAGGCGATGGCCAGGTAGATCACGACGAGCACCATGAAGATGCCGAGGCCCTGCCAGGCCTTGTTGGCGATCTGCTCACCCCAGCTCGGGCCGACCAGGTCGGCGGCGAGTTTCTCGGGGTTGAGGTTCAGGTCCTTGGCCAGCTCCTGCTTGATCTTGTCGGACTGGCCGGTGTCGATGCCGGCGATCTGGATGCGCAGGCTGCCGTTGCCGAGCTTCTGCACGATCGCCTCATGGCCGGAGGCGTCCTTGGCGTAGTTCTCCGCCTGGGCCACCGAGGTGCTCATGCTGGTCGGCGTGGTGAAGACCGCGCCGCCCTTGAACTCGATGCCCATGTTCAGGCCGCGCACCGCCAGGCCGACGATGGCCGTGATGGTGATCAGGATGGAGACGCCGTACCAGATCTTGCGCTTGCCGACGAAGTCGTACGAGATCTCGCCGCGGTGCAGTCGAGCGCCGAGGTTGCCGAGTTTCGACATCGCTCAGGCCTCCTTCGGGTCGACAGGGCCGGCCACCGGGCCGGCGGAACGGCGGGTGCGGCGCAGGGGCGGCTTGGCGCCCAAGCCCTTCGGGTCCAGGCCGGACCACTTGTGGCCGTCCGCGAAGAACTTTCGGCGGGCGAGGAGTGTCATCAGCGGCTTGGTGAAGAAGAAGACGACGACGACGTCGAGCAGGGTGGTCAGACCGAGCGTGAACGCGAAGCCCTGGACCTTGCCGACCGTCACGATGAACAGGACGGCGGCGGCGAGGAACGACACGAAGTCGGAGACCAGGATGGTGCGCCGGGCCCGCGGCCAGGCACGCTCGACGGCGGGGCGCAGCGAGCGGCCCTCGCGGATCTCGTCCCGGATGCGTTCGAAGTACACGATGAACGAGTCGGCGGTGATACCGATGGCGACGATGGCACCGCAGACGGCCGGCAGGTTCAGCGCGAAGTGGATGGCCGGGCCGAGCAGCGACATGATCACGTAGGTGAGGATCGCGGAGACCAGCAGCGAGGCCATGGCGACGAGCGAGAGACCGCGGTAGTAGACCACCAGATAGAGGACGACCAGCGCGAGGCCGATCGCACCGGCGAGGAGACCGGCGTGCAGCTGCTCACCGCCGAGCGCGGCGGTGACGGTGGTGACGGACTGCTCCTGGAAGGACAGCGGCAGCGCGCCGTACGACAGCATGTTGGCGAGGCCCTGGGCCTCCTGCTGGGTGAAGCTGCCGGAGATCTCCGCCTGGCCGCCGGTGATGGCCTGCTTCACGAACGGGCTGGAGACGACCTCGCCGTCGAGGACGATGCCGAACTCGTTCTGCGGCTCCTGCTTCTGGGAGAGGGCGCCGGTGATGTCCGCGAACTTCTTGGCACCGCTGTTGGTGAAGGTCATCTGGACCTGCCAGCCGGCGGCGCCCTGGGTGTCGAAGACGGCCTGCGCCTTCTTCACCTCGGTGCCGTCCACGGCGGCCGGGCCCAGCACGTACTTGTACCAGACGTTCTTGGTCTGGCCGCAGCCCACCGTGGGCTCGCCGGGCTTGGCGGCGCCGCCGACCTTGGCCCGCGCGGCGGGCTTGGTGCAGTCCAGGGCGGCGTACTGGGCCTGGAGCTTGGCGGCGGCCGCGGCAGCGCCCGAGGAGGCCGACGGAGTGGCCTTCGGCGTGGGGCTGCCGGAGGCGGAGCCGCTCGGCGAGGGGGTGGAGCCGGCCTTCAGCGCGTCGGTGACGGCGCGGCCCTGGGAGGTCGGCGAGGCCTTGGGGGACGCGGTCGAGGACGAGGTCGCCTTCTCCTTGGAGGAGGCACCGCCGGAGGGGCTCGCGCTCGGCTTCGGCGAGGAGCCGCCGCTGGAGGAGGCGCTCGGCGACGGGCTCTGGGAGGCGGGGACGCTGGGCTCGCTGGCCAGGACCGGGCGGAAGTACAGCTTGGCGGTGGTGCCGACCTGTTGCTGGGCTTCCTTGGAGTTGGTGCCCTTGGGGATGTTGACGATGATGTTGTCGTTCCCCTGGGTCTGCACCTCCGCCTCGGAGACGCCGAGGCCGTTGACACGGCGGTTCATGATGTCGACCGCGGTGTCCATGTTGGCCTTGTTGATCGCGGACCCCTGGTCGGCCTTCGCCTTGAGCGTGATGCTCGTACCACCGGCGAGGTCGATGCCGAGACGCGGAGTGGTGTGCCCGGAGAGGAACATGCCTCCGGTCAGCGCCACGATGGCGATCAGGATCAGGGCCAGCGAGCGCCCTGGCTTGCTCTGGGCGCTCGCACTCCGGCCCCTCTTAGGTGCTGCCACCTTCTCGTACTCCCTCTCGGGCCGCTCCGCGCCCGGTCGGCGCGGTCGGCCATGACATGGTGTCGGGCTGTTCCGTACGGGAAACAGGCGCCCGGTGGTGCGCGGGGCGGATTATGCCGCGCGGCGCACCACCGGGGCGTGACTACTTCGCGTCGGAGTCGCCGTCGGTCTTCTTCGGCTCGTCCTCCGCCTTGGCCTCGGTCGCCTCGGCGGTGTCGGCGCCGTCCTCGCCGACGTCCTTCTTACCGAGGTCGACGGCCTTGTCGTCGGAGGCGGCGGCAGCGGGCGAGTCGGACTCGTCGGTCTCGGTGAGGGAGGAGGCGTCGTCCGGGACGATGTCGGTGTCGGCCTTCAGGTCGTGCTCGATGCCGTGGACGATGCGGTTGTACTCGTCGTCGGTGAGGACGGCGCCGATCGCGTTCTTGGCGAAGAGGAGCTCGACGCCCGGACCGGCGTCGAGGAGGACCGTGTCCTCGCCCACCTCCTTGACCGTCGCGTACATCCCCCCGATCGTGCGGACACCGGAGCCGGGCTGCATCTCGTTCCGCATGGTCGCGGCCTGCTGCTGCTTCTTCTTGGCCGAGCGTGTCATCAGGAACATGGCCGCGATGAGCACGATGAACGGGAGAAGGGTATAGGCATTCACGGGACGGAATTTCCTTCGCGCGACCGCGCGGGTGAGCGGCCTGATCGATGGGGGCTGGTCGGCACCGCCCGCAAAGGCGGCATCGGCGGAGTCTAAGCGAGTCCGCGCGCATGGAACAACGCTCAGCATGGCACCTGGGTTCCTGCTCGGGCCAATGCCTTCGCCGTCACGGAGACATCACGGAGCCGTCACTGCCCCGTCAACGGAGCCGTCACTGCCCCATCAGGTACCGAACAGGTCCTGTTGTCCGTTTCCCCCGGTCGCCGAGCGGGGCGGGGTCAGATCGAGGTGCGCCCACGCGGCGGGCGTGGCGACTCGGCCGCGCGGGGTACGGGCGAGCAGGCCCTCGCGGACGAGGAAGGGCTCGGCGACCTCCTCGACGGTCTCGCGCTCCTCCCCCACCGCGACGGCGAGCGTGGACAGGCCGACCGGGCCTCCGCCGAACAGTTTCAGCAGGGCTTCGAGGACGGCGCGGTCGAGACGGTCGAGACCGCGCGCGTCGACCTCGTAGACCGCGAGGGCGGCCGCCGCGATGTCGCGGGTGATGCGGCCGTCGGCCTTGACCTGCGCGTAGTCGCGGACGCGGCGCAGCAGGCGGTTGGCGATACGGGGTGTGCCACGGGAGCGGCCGGCGATCTCGGCGGCGCCGTCCGGCTCGATCTCGACGTCCAGCAGGTGTGCCGAGCGGTGCACGACGCGTTCCAGTTCGCGTGGTTCGTAGAACTCCATGTGCGCGGTGAAGCCGAAGCGGTCGCGCAGCGGGGGTGGCAGCAGGCCCGCGCGCGTGGTCGCGCCGACCAGGGTGAACGGCGGCAGCTCCAGCGGGATGGCGGTGGCGCCGGGGCCCTTTCCGACGATGACGTCGACGCGGAAGTCCTCCATCGCCATGTACAGCATCTCCTCGGCGGGCCGGGACATGCGGTGGATCTCGTCGAGGAAGAGGACCTCGCCCTCCTGGAGGGAGGAGAGGATCGCGGCGAGGTCGCCGGCGTGCTGGATGGCGGGGCCGGAGGTGATGCGGATGGGGGCGCCCATCTCGGCCGCGATGATCATCGACAGGGTGGTCTTGCCCAGGCCGGGCGCGCCGGAGAGCAGCACATGGTCGGCGGTGGCGCCCCGCGCGCGTGCGGCCCGCAGGACGAGGTCGAGCTGTTCGCGGACCTTCTCCTGGCCGATGAACTCGCCGAGGTCCTTGGGGCGCAGGGCGGCCTCGACGGCCTGGTCCTCCCCGTCGGCGGACGCACCGACGAGCCGCTCGGGGGCGGGGGTGTCGGTGGAGTCGTCCCAGTTCATATGCGTGTGCCTCGATCGTCGTGGGTCAGCGTCGCGGGGGTCAGCGGGCGCGGTTCAGGGTCTGCAGGGCGGCCTTCAGCAGCTGGCCCACCTGGGGTGTGCCGCCCGCGGCCTCGGCCTGGGGGGCCACGGCGGTGACCGCCTCGTCGGCCTCGCGGGTGGCGTAGCCGAGGCCGATGAGGGCCGCGTGCAGCTGGTCGCGCCAGCCCTGGGTGACCGGGGCGCCGATCGCGGGGGCCGTACCGAGGGGCTCGCCGAGCCGGTCCTTCAGCTCCAGCAGCAGTTTCTGCGCGCCCTTCTTGCCGATGCCGGGGACGGCGGTGAGCGCCTTCTCGTCGTCGGTGGCGACGGCGCGGCGCAGCGCGTCCGGGGTGTGCACGGCGAGCATGGCCTGGGCCAGGCGCGGGCCGACGCCGCTCGCGGTCTGCAGTAGCTCGAAGACCTGGCGCTCGTCGTCGTCGGCGAAGCCGTACAGGGTCAGCGAGTCCTCGCGGACCACGAGCGAGGTGTGCAGTTTGGCGGGCTGGCCGATACGGAGCGTGGACAGCGTGTTCGGCGTGCACTGGACGGCCATGCCGACGCCGCCGACCTCGACGACCGCGGCGTCGGGGGCGAGCGCGGCGACCGTGCCGCTGACGAAGGCGATCATGCCGTACGGCCTTTCGTTGCGTTGAGTGTGTGGCGGGCGACGGCCTGCTGGAGCCGGTTCTGCGCGGGGGCGCGCCAGATGTGACAGATGGCGAGCGCGAGGGCGTCGGCGGCGTCGGCGGGTCTGGGCGGTGCCGAGAGCCGCAGCAGCCGGGTGACCATGGCGCCGACCTGGGCCTTGTCGGCGCGCCCGGTGCCGGTGACGGCGGCCTTGACCTCGCTCGGGGTGTGCAGGGCGACGGGGATGCCGCGCCGGGCGGCGCACAGCATGGCCACGGCGCTGGCCTGGGCGGTGCCCATCACGGTGCGTACGTTGTGCTGGCTGAAGACGCGCTCGACGGCGACGAACTCGGGCCGGTGCTCGTCCAGCCACTCCTCGATGCCCTGCTCGACGGCGAGGAGACGGTGGCTCAGGTCGACGTCCGCCGGGGTACGGACGACGCCGACGCCGAGCATGGTGAGCGGACGGCCCGCGATCCCCTCGACGACGCCGACACCGCACCTGGTCAGCCCGGGGTCCACCCCCAGTACGCGCACCGCGCCCCCCTCCCCTCGATCGCCTGTTTGTGCAGGCTATCGGTTGGCACTGACAACGCCGTGCACCGGCGCCCGGCACGGCGACGGGCCGACGGGTTGTCCCGTCGGCCCGTGAGACCTGCGAAGCGCGCGGCAGCGTTACGCGTCGACCTTCTCCATGATCTCGTCGCTGACGTCGAAGTTCGCGAAGACGTTCTGCACGTCGTCGCTGTCCTCCAGCGCGTCGATGAGCTTGAAGATCTTCTTGGCGCCCTCCTCGTCCAGCTCGACCTGCATGGTCGGGACGAAGTTGGCCTCGGCGGAGTCGTAGTCGATGCCGGACTCCTGGAGGGCGGTGCGGACCGCGACCAGGTCGGTGGCCTCGCTGAGCACCTCGAAGGACTCGCCGAGGTCGTTGACCTCCTCGGCGCCCGCGTCCAGGACGGCACCGAGGACGTCGTCCTCGGTCAGCTCGCCCTTGGGGACGATGACGACGCCCTTGCGGTTGAAGAGGTACGACACCGAGCCCGGGTCGGCCATGTTGCCGCCGTTGCGGGTCATGGCGACACGGACGTCGGAGGCGGCGCGGTTGCGGTTGTCGGTGAGGCACTCGATGAGCACCGCGACACCGTTGGGACCGTAGCCCTCGTACATGATCGTCTCGTAGTCGGCGCCGCCGGCCTCGAGACCGCCACCGCGCTTGATCGCGGAGTCGATGTTCTTGTTCGGCACCGACTGCTTCTTGGCCTTCTGAACGGCGTCGTAAAGCGTCGGGTTGCCATCGATGTCGACGCCGCCCATGCGCGCCGCGACCTCGATGTTCTTGATCAGCTTCGCGAAGAGCTTGCCGCGCTTGGCATCGATCACGGCCTTCTTGTGCTTCGTCGTGGCCCATTTAGAGTGGCCGGACATCTGCCTGTCTCCTTCGCGTAACCCATCTCTGTACGGAACGCCAGAGATCCTACAAGGACTCGGGCGCCCGGTCGGCGCGCACCATGTCGACGAACAGCGAGTGCACGCGGTGATCGCCGGTCAGTTCCGGGTGGAACGACGTGGCGAGTACGTTGCCCTGGCGGACGGCGACGATGTGCCCTTCGTGCTCGGCGAGCACCTCGGCCGCGGCGCCCACGGACTCCACCCACGGGGCGCGGATGAAGACGCCCTCCACAGGATCGCCCGCGATGCCCCGCACGTCGACCGCGGCCTCGAACGACTCGTTCTGCCGACCGAAGGCGTTGCGGCGCACGATCATGTCGATGCCGCCGATCGTCTCCTGGCCCGAACGCGGGTCGAGGATCTTGTCGGCGAGCATGATCATGCCGGCGCAGGTGCCGTAGACGGGCATGCCGCCCCGCACGCGCGCGCGGAGGGGCTCCATCAGGCCGAACAGGACGGCCAGCTTGGAGATGGTGGTGGACTCGCCGCCGGGCAGGACGAGACCGTCGACCTCGGCGAGTTCCTCGGGGCGCCGCACCGGCCTGGCCACGGCGTCGGCCGCGGCCAGGGCGATGAGGTGCTCCCGTACATCGCCCTGGAGTGCCAGGACGCCTATGACGGGGGTGTTCATGTGTGTCGGTGCCTTACCAGCCGCGGTTGGCGTAGCGCTCGGTCTCGGGGAGGGTGTCGCAGTTGATGCCGACCATGGCCTCGCCGAGGTTGCGGGACGCGTCCGCGATGATCTTCGGGTCGTCGTAGAAGGTGGTGGCCTTCACGATGGCGGCGGCGCGCTTGGCCGGGTCGCCGGACTTGAAGATGCCGGAGCCGACGAAGACGCCCTCGGCGCCGAGCTGACGCATCAGGGCCGCGTCGGCCGGGGTCGCGACGCCACCGGCGGAGAACAGCACGACCGGCAGCTTGCCCAGCTCGGCGACCTCCTTGACCAGCTCGAACGGGGCGCGCAGCTCCTTGGCGGCGGCGTAGATCTCGTTGTTGTCGCAGCCGCGCAGCTTGGCGATCTCGCCCTTGATCTGGCGCAGGTGCCGGACGGCCTCGACGACGTTGCCGGTGCCGGCCTCGCCCTTGGAGCGGATCATCGCGGCGCCCTCGGCGATACGGCGCAGGGCCTCGCCCAGGTTGGTGGCACCGCAGACGAACGGGGTGGTGAAGGCCCACTTGTCGGAGTGGTTGACCTCGTCGGCCGGGGTGAGGACCTCGGACTCGTCGATGTAGTCGACGCCGAGGGACTGCAGCACCTGGGCCTCGACGAAGTGGCCGATGCGGGACTTGGCCATGACCGGGATCGAGACGGCGTCGATGATGCCCTCGATCATGTCCGGGTCGGACATACGGGCCACGCCGCCGTCCTTGCGGATGTCGGCGGGGACCCGCTCCAGGGCCATGACGGCGACGGCGCCCGCGTCCTCGGCGATCTTCGCCTGCTCCGGCGTGACGACGTCCATGATCACGCCGCCCTTGAGCTGCTCGGCCATGCCGCGCTTCACACGGGCGGTGCCGGTCTCGGGAGCCTGGTTCTCGGTGGTGGACACGGGTGACCTCGCTGATGTGAAAGAGGGTTTCTGCACCGACGAGAAAACGCGAGTGGACCAGGCCACAGCAAGGGCCAATGGCAAGCCGGTGGATCCTTTTCGTGCAGAGAGGGTTCCCCCGGGGTTCAGGAAGCCCGCTCCACCAGGGCCGCGGGGGGCTCGTCGTCCATCTCGAAGGCCAGCGGGAACGGGGCGTGCCCGGCCAGCCGGAACCAGCGGACCTTGCGGTGCTCGCGCAGCCTGCGGGCGGCCCCCACGGCGTCGTTGTGGAAGCGGCGGGCCATCGGGACCCGGCGTACGGCTTCGGCCAGCTCACGGGCCGCCTGCTCGCCGCCCGGCGCCTCCCGCACCGCCTCCACCTGGGCGGGGTCCTCGAACACCGCGCGCAGCGCCTGGCTCAGTTCGCTCTCGGCGACCTCCCGCTGCTCCTCCTCGGCCTGCCGGGCCCCGTGCGCGGCCTCGTACAGGACGATCGAGGCGGCCGGGTCCAGCACGCCCGAGGTCGCGAGTTCCTGTGCGACGGAGGCCCGGCGCAGCAGCTGTGCGTCGAGCGCGGCCCGCGCGGCGTCCATGCGCACATGCAGCCGGTCCAGCCGCCCGGCCGTCCAGCTGAGGTACACGCCGATCGCGACGAGTGCGACGAGGATCCAGATGAGGGTTGCGGTCACGGCCGAAGGCTATCGGCACGCTCCGGCCGCGCTCGAAGCCCGTCGCTCCCGGCGCATCGGTCCCACGAAGCCCATCGCTCACCCATGGACCCGCCAGGCCCGTCGCTCCGGCGAGGCCCGTTCGGTCCCGCCAGGCCCGTCGGCCCCGTGGGGCCCGTCAGCGCCGCCAAGCCCGTCAGTCCCAGGCCAGTCAAAGACTGCCCGCACGCCCGTCAGTCCCGGGCCAGTCCGAAGCGTGCCCGCAGGCCCGTCGTCCGCTCGTCCGCGGCGACCGCCGCCGCGCCGGCCGTCACCGTCTCGTAGACCGACAGGATGTCCGCGCCGACCGTCGACCAGTCGAACCGCCGCACATGGGCGCTGCCGCGTACGCGCAGCTCGGCACGGCGGGCCGGGTCCTCCAGCAGCCGTACGGCCGTCTCGGCGAGCGCGTCGGCGTCCTCGTTGGCGAAGACCTCGCCCGCCTCACCCTGGTCGAGGACCTGGACGAAGGCGTCCAGGTCGGAGGCGAGCACGGGCGCGCCCGCCGACATCGCCTCGACCAGGATGATGCCGAAGCTCTCGCCGCCGGTGTTGGGCGCGATGTACAGGTCGACGCTGCGCAGGAAGCGGGCCTTCTCCTCGTCGCTGATCATGCCGAGGAACTCCACACGCGCGCGTAGCTCCTTCGGCAGGTCCGCCACGGCGGCCTCCTCGTCACCCCGGCCGGCGACCAGAAGGCGCGTCTGCGGACGGGCGGCCAGGATCTTCGGCAGGGCCTTCATCAGCACCGGCAGGCCCTTGCGGGGCTCGTCGATCCGGCCGATGAAGCCGAGCGTGTCCCCCTGCCACTCGGGCTTGGGCTCGGCCTTGGCGAAGAAGTCCACGTCGACACCGTTGGGGATGACCACCGCGTCCCCGCCGAGGTGCTCGACCAGCGTCCGGCGGGCGTACTCGCTGACCGCGATCCGTGCGCTGATCTTCTCCAGCGCGGCCTGGAGGATGGAGTACGCGGCGATCATCGCGCGCGAGCGCGGGTTGGAGGTGTGGAAGGTGGCCACGATCGGGCCGGAGGCCGCCCAGCAGGTCAGCAGGCCCAGCGAGGGCGAGGTCGGCTCGTGGATGTGGACCACGTCGAAGGCACCCTCGTGCAGCCAGCGCCGCACCCGCGCGGCGGACAGGAAGCCGAAGTTCAGCCGGGCCACCGAGCCGTTGTACGGCACCGGGACCGCACGGCCGGCACAGACGACGTACGGCGGCAGCGGGGTGTCGTCGTCGGCCGGGGCGAGGACGGAGACGTCGTGGCCGAGGCGGATGAAGTACTCGGCGAGGTCGCGGATGTGGAACTGGACGCCCCCGGGCACATCCCAGGAGTACGGGCAGACGATCCCGATTCTCACGAGGGCCCTTTCGCGGGGTCGAGGTCGGCGAGCCACAGCCGCTGGAGCATGTGCCAGTCCTCCGGATGGTCGGCGATCCCGGTGGCGAAGGCATCGGCCAGCGCCTGTGTCATCACAGACGCCTTCTCGGCCCGCGTACCTGCCTCGGGCACCTCGATCGGGGGATGCACCTGCCCCTTCATGACCGGCGAGTCGTCGTACCAGAGCGTGACCGGCAGCAGCAGTGCGCCGGTCTGCTGGGCGAGCAGGGACGGGCCCGCGGGCATCCGGGTGGTCTCGCCGAAGAAGCCGACCTCCACGCCGGAGGCGGACAGGTCCCGGTCGGCGACCAGGCAGACCAGGCCGCCGTCGCGCAGCCGCCGGGCCAGGGTGCCGAAGGCCGAGCCGCCGCTGTGCGGCAGGACCTCCATGCCGAGGCCCTCGCGGTAGGCGACGAAACGGTCGTAGAGCGTCTCGGGCTTCAGCCGCTCGGCGACCGTCGTGAACGGTGTCCGGAGCTTGGTGGTGACCCAGGCGCCGGCCAGGTCGTAGTTGGCCATGTGGGGCAGCGCGAGGATCACGCCCCGCCCGGAGGCCAGCCCGTCGGTGAGGTGGTGGATGTCCTTGGGGTCGAAGCCGGTCTTCACGCGCTCCCGGCTCCAGGCCGGCAGCCGGAAGGACTCCATCCAGTAGCGCAGGTACGAGCGCATGCCCGCGCGCGACAGCTCCGCGAGACGCTCGGGCGTGGCGTCGGGCACCACGCGCGCGTAGTTGGACTCCAGCCGCTGGACGCCCTTGCCGCGCTGCTTCCAGGCGGCGTCGGCGATCGCACGGCCGAGACGGACCGCGACGGGTTCGGGGAGCTTCTTGACGGTGCTCCAGCCGAGCCCGTACAGCCCGTCGGTGAACCGTTCGGCGGCGCTCACTTCGCGGCCTCGCCGGCGCTCTGCCGAGCCGCCTCCTCCGCCTCGGCGGACTCGCGGCGGACGGTGACGACACGCTGGACGAGCGTGATGAGGCTGCCGACGGCGACGATCCACAGGGCGATCGGCAGCAGCCACTGGATGCCCGGCACACCGAACGTGTGCAGGCCCGCGAGACCGGCCGCGACCAGCGAGATCACCAGCCGCTCGGCGCGTTCGACGAGCCCGTTGACGGCGACCGGCAGCCCGATCGACTCGCCGCGCGCCTTGGTGTACGACACGACC
Source organism: Streptomyces alanosinicus (assembly GCF_014650595.1). Taxonomy (GTDB): domain Bacteria; phylum Actinomycetota; class Actinomycetes; order Streptomycetales; family Streptomycetaceae; genus Streptomyces; species Streptomyces alanosinicus. The sequence continues at coordinate 316,162 of NZ_BMVG01000004.1, read as the reverse complement.
TGGCCGCTGGCCAGACAGAAGATCGAGACGGCGCACAGGGCGTTGTCGTTCCCGTTGCCCGCGTACCAGAGCGCGAAGCCGCCGAAGATCGCGCCGTCGGCGACCCGGTCGAGGGTGGAGTCCAGGAAGGCACCCCAGCGGCTGGAGCGGCCCAGCTGGCGGGCCATGTTGCCGTCGACCAGGTCGGAGAAGACGAACAGGGTGATCACGATCGTGCCCCAGAAGAACTCGCCCCGGGGGTAGAAGGCCAACGCACCCGCCACCACACCGGCCGTGCCGATGAGCGTGACCGTGTCGGGGCTCACCCCCCGCCGGATGAGAAACGCGGCGAACGGTGTGAGGACACGCGTGAAGAATGCACGCGCGTACTTGTTCAGCATGGCCTTCCCGACGGTTGTGGCGCCTCGGCCCTGGTGGCCTCCGGCTGGCCCATCGTAGCCACGCGCGCGTGTGCGTGACGGGCGGGCACCCACGGCCCATGGCGTGAACCGGTGTGCGCCGCCGTGCGCGGGGCGTGCGAGACGTGCACGGCTGCCATGGCTGTCGTTCGTATGGACGCAACGTGACGGGAGTGGAAAGCTCGAATAACCGCGGGCGTCGACGGAGCCGCCACACCACGCGGGTCCCGCGTGTCCGCGCCCACAGTGACCTCACCGTGCACGGGAGGCAGGATCATGGGCGACAAGACCCAGACACACCCCGGAGCCGCCGGCAGGGCTCTTGAGGCCGACCAGCCCGCATCCGTACGGAATGTGGTGCTGGTCGGCCACTCCGGTTCGGGCAAGACGACCCTGGTGGAGGCCCTCGCGCTGAGCGCGGGGGCGGTGAACCGGGCGGGCCGCGTGGAGGACGGCGGCACCGTCTCGGACTACGACGAGATCGAGCACCGGCAGCAGCGCTCCGTACAGCTGTCCCTGGTGCCGGTCGAATGGGACGGCATCAAGATCAACGTCCTCGACACCCCCGGATACGCCGACTTCGTCGGGGAGCTGAGGGCCGGTCTGCGCGCCGCGGACGCGGCCCTCTTCGTCGTCTCGGCCTCGGACGGCGTGGACGGTTCGACCCGGATGGTCTGGGAGGAGTGCGCGGCCGTCGGGATGCCGCGCGCGATCGTGATCACGCATCTGGAGTCGGCGCGCGCGGACTTCGAGGAGATGACCCGCCGCTGCGCGGAGGCGTTCGGCGGCGACGACCCCGACGCGGTGCTGCCGCTGTATCTGCCGCTGCGCGCGTCCGAGGGCCCCGACGGGCACACGCCCGTGACCGGGCTGGTCGGGCTGCTGTCACAGAAGCTGTTCGACTACTCCAGCGGGGAGCGCAAGGAGTCCGAGCCCGGCGCGGACCAGCTGCCGGACATCCAGGAGGCGCGCAACCGGCTGATCGAGGGGATCATCGCCGAGAGCGAGGACGAGACCCTCATGGATCGCTATCTCGGCGGCGAGCAGGTCGATGTCAAGACGCTGATCGAGGACCTGGAGCGGGCGGTGGCCCGAGGCGCCTTCTTCCCCGTCCTGGCCGCCGCCCCCGCGGCCGAGGGCGCCAGACAGGGACTGGGCACGGTCGAGCTGCTGGAGTTGGTCACCGGCGGGTTCCCGACCCCGTTCGAGCATCCGCTGCCGGGGGTCAGCACCCTCGACGGCAAGCCACGGGAGCTGAAGGCGTGCGACACCGGCGGCCCGCTGGTCGCCGAGGTCGTCAAGACCGCCTCCGACCCCTACGTCGGCCGGGTCTCGCTGGTCCGCGTGTTCTCCGGCACCCTGCGCCCCGACCAGACGGTGCATGTCTCCGGGCACGGGCTGGCCGACCGCGGCCACGAGGACCATGACGTCGACGAGAAGGTCGGCGCCCTGGCCATGCCCTTCGGCAAGCAGCAGCGCCCGGTGACGCACGCCGTCGCCGGCGATCTGGTGTGCGTGGCCAAGCTCGGGCGCGCGGAGACCGGGGACACGCTCTCCGCGAAGGACGACCCGCTGCTGATGGAGCCCTGGCGGATGCCCGATCCGCTGCTGCCGCTCGCGATCCAGGCGCACAGCAAGGCCGACGAGGACAAGCTCTCCCAGGGGCTGTCCCGGCTGGTGGCCGAGGACCCGACGATGCGTCTGGAACAGAACCAGGACACCCATCAAGTGGTCCTGTGGTGCCTGGGCGAGGCGCACGCGGACGTCGCCCTGGAGCGGCTGCGCAGCCGCTACGGCGTCCAGGTCGACGTCGTCCCGCACCGGGTCTCCCTGCGGGAGACGTTCGCGCACAAGGCGTCCGGACGCGGGCGGCATGTGAAGCAGTCCGGCGGGCACGGGCAGTACGCCATCTGCGAGATCGAAGTGGAGCCGCTGCCGGGCGGCTCGGGCATCGAGTTCGTCGACAAGGTGGTCGGCGGGGCCGTGCCGCGCCAGTTCATCCCGTCCGTGGAGAAGGGCATACGGGCGCAGGCCGCCAAGGGCGTCGCCGCCGGGTATCCGCTGGTGGACGTGCGGGTCACGCTGCTGGACGGCAAGGCGCACTCGGTGGACTCCTCCGACGCCGCCTTCCAGACCGCGGGCGCGCTCGCGCTGCGCGAGGCGGCGGCCGACACGAGGATCCATCTGCTGGAGCCGGTGGCCGAGGTGTCCGTGCTGGTCGGCGACGACTACGTGGGCGCGGTGATGAGCGATCTGTCCAGCAGGCGCGGCCGGGTGCTCGGCACCGAGCAGGTGGGCTCGGGACGGACCCTGATCCGGGCCGAGGTGCCCGAGTTCGAGATCGGCCGGTACGCCGTCGACCTGCGCTCGCTCTCGCACGGCACGGCCCGCTTCGACCGCTCCTACGCCCGGCACGAGCCGATGCCGCCGCAGATCGCCGAGCGGATCCGCGAACAGGCGGGCGACAACGCGTAGTTCACCGGCCCTCGGCGGGTGTGCGGGCGGGCGGCTTCGGCCGTCCGCCCGCGGGTTGTCGGTGGCGGCGGATACGCTGATCACCTGATCGCGTCGTGCCGCAGCCGTCCGGTCGGACAGGCCGTCGATACGAAGGCCTGTTCAACAGGTGTGCGGGGCATGGAAGTCGGGAAGGCCGCAGAGACGACGCCGGCGGCCGAGGGGGCGGGAATGTCGTTGGGAACGGAGTGGGACGGGCCGCAGGTGCCCGTCTCGGGCGACGAGGGCCAGGCGGCGACCTCCGCGCTGGCCTCCGCGGCCTACCGGGACAGCCCGATCGAGGAGATCAAGAAGGCCGACAACGACTGGCACCAGTCGACGGTCAAGGCCGGCAAGATAGCGCTGCTGCGGCCCAATCTGGGTGAGGCGTTCTCGCGTGCCGTGGTCGCCCGGATGCTCGCTCCCGGCCGCAAGCCGCTCATCCAGTCCTTCGGCTCCGAGCCGCAGTTCGTGGTCGAGCACTGCCTCGCGGCGAACAACATCCGCCGGGAGCGCGACAACCGGCTGACCGCGGTGACGGTCCTGTCCGGCGTGCTCTTCCTGCCCGGCCTGCTCGGCTGGCTGCTCGTCTTCCAGCTGCGCACGTTCGTCGCCAAGCGCGAGGACAAGCGAGCGGGGACGCTCGCCACCGTCCTGCTGCTCGCCGTCGGCGTGGTCGCCGTGCTGTTCCTGATCAAGATGCCGTTCAACGGCTTCTGGGCGTGGTATGCGCGAGCGTGCGTCGCGCTGCCCGTGCTCGGCTGGTTCCTGGCCAAGCAGATCTGCGAGCGCGCGGCCAAGGACCTCCGGGCCCGCTGGGACGGCCTGCTCTCGGGCACCAGCGTCGGCGCCAAGATCCCCGAGGCCGTGCCGCAGGGCCCCGGCCAGACCGCGGCCGACGAGCTGCGCCAGTCGCTGGCCCGGCTCAGCGCCGAGCAGCAGTCCAACGCGGTCTTCTACGCCGGCCCGAAGGGCATACTCGGCATGGGCACCCGCTGGGGTTCCTGGCAGCTCGCCGAGGACCTGGTGTCCGCCGACCCGACCCGGGAGATCCATCCCTTCCGCAGCTGGGACGTCGTACGCGCGATCCATGACCAGCTCTCCCGGCTGGAGCGCGGCCCGCTGAACACCGGCGGCTTCCCCAAGCCGTCCATCAAGCACTGGATCGTCACGCCGATCGGCGAGAAGGCCACGGCGGTGTCCCGGCCCGAGGGCACCGATGTCGAGGCCTTCCAGGTCAAGCCGCACGCGATACAGGAGATCTGCAACAAGCAGCAGTTCGGCAGCGGCGACCGGCACTACCTGGGCGTGCAGTGGACGCTGTGGGACGGGCAGCTGATCCTCACCATGCTGATCACGGTGACGGTGCTGCACGAGACGCTGCGGATCGAGGTGACGGGACATGCGCTCGGACCGGTGAACTCGCTGTTCACCTCCAAGCCGGAGGCGCCGACCAAGGAGGTCTCCAAGTCCCTCAAGCCCTGGGAGACCCGCACGGTCAAGCTGCCCCTGGTCGGCACCGACGAGGTGGTGCGCCTCGCCACCCGCGCCCCGCTGACCTGGTATCCGCCGCTGCTCAACTGGCTCGGCGGCTCACTGGCCCTGCCCGAGCCGTTCGGTCTGCGGCACGCCTGGGCCGACCAGCCGTGGCGGCACCGCTTCATGGCCGACGACGCGCTGCGCGCGGCCACGCCCGTGCTGCGTGTGGTCCACTCGGCGGCGATCAGGGTGCTGGGCGAGAACGGCGTGGACACGGAGAAGTTCGGTACGCGTTCGGGCATCCTCAGCGGGTTGGTGCAGGACCCGACGCCGAGGAAGGCCGATCTGTACGACGCCTGAGGGATGCCCTACGCCGGCCAGGCCTCCGCCAGCATCTTCCGGGTGTCGGCCAGCAGCTGCGGCAGCACCTTGGTGTGGCCGACGACCGGCATGAAGTTCGTGTCGCCGCCCCAGCGCGGGACGATGTGCTGGTGCAGATGGGCCGCGATGCCGGCGCCCGCGACCGTGCCCTGGTTCATGCCGATGTTGAAGCCGTGCGCGCCGGACGCGGTGCGCAGGGCCGTCATCGCCTGCTTGGTCAGCTCGGCCAGCTCGGCCGTCTCCGGCCCGGTCAGCTCGGTGTAGTCGGCGACATGCCGGTACGGCACGGTCATCAGATGGCCGCCGTTGTACGGGTAGAGGTTGAGCACGGCGTACACATGGTCACCGCGCCGGACGATCAGTCCGTCCTCGTCCGACTTGGCCGGGAGGGAGCAGAAAGGACAGCCGTCGTCGGCCCCCGGACCGCTCGGCTTGTTCTCGCCCTGGATGTAAGCCATCCGGTGGGGCGTCCACAGGCGCTGGAACGCGTCCTGCGTCCCCACTCCGATCTGCTGCTCCGGCTCAGTCGTCATGCTAGGCAGCATATGGCTTCGGCCGTTCCCGGCGTGTCGCCGGGGCGTCCGGAAAGCTGTCTCCGGCCAAGCTTGGGCGGTGGACGACGACAGGCGCTACGGCCGCTGGGAACAGCGCACCGAGATTCCGCTCTTCACGGCGGCGGTAGTCTTCCTGGCCGCCTACGCGGTCCGGGTCCTGGCCACCGGCCTGCCCGCGTTCTGGCGGGATCTGTGCGGGCTGGTGATGCTCGTGCTGTGGCTGCTGTTCGCCGTGGACTACGCGGTGCGCTGGCGGCTCAGCGGGCTGGGGCCGCGCTTCGTCACCGCCCATGTCCTGCACACGGCGGTGGTCCTGCTGCCACTGCTGCGCCCGCTGCGGATCGTCCCGCTGTTCGACGTCGTGCAGCGCCGGCGCGGACAGCCCCGGCTCTCGCTGTACGCGCGGGTGATCTCCTACGCGGGCCTGTCCACCGTGCTGCTCGGCTTCTCCGGTGCCCTCACCGTCTACCAGGTGGAACGCGGGAAGCCCGGCACCACCATGCACACCTTCGGGGACGCCGTCTGGTGGGCCGCCTCGACCCTCAGCACGGTCGGCTACGGCGATGTGGTGCCGGTGACCTTCCTCGGCCGGGCGATCGCGATCGCGATGATGGCCTGCGGCCTCGCCCTGCTCGGCGCGGTGACGGGATCGTTCTCGTCCTGGCTGATGCGGACGTTCTACCGCGAGGGCGACGAAAGGCCCCCGGGAAGGTAAACCTCCCCGGGGGTCCTCGTACGGAGCGGGCGCCGGCTCAGACCTGGGCGCGCTCCTCGACGACCTGGGCGATCTTCGCGATGGCCTCGTCGAACGGGATGCCGTTCTCCTGCGAGCCGTCGCGGTAGCGGAAGGACACCGAGTTGTTGGACATGTCCTCGTCGCCCGCGATGACCATGAAGGGCACCTTCTGCTTCTGGGCGTTGCGGATCTTCTTCTGCATCCGGTCCGAGGAGGAGTCCACCTCGACGCGCAGACCCTTCCTGCGGGCCGCCGCCGCGAACTTCTCCAGGTACTCGACGTGGCCGTCGCCGATCGGGATGCCCAGCGCCTGGACCGGGGCCAGCCACGCCGGGAAGGCGCCCGCGTAGTGCTCCAGGAGGACCGCGAAGAACCGCTCGATCGAGCCGAAGAGGGCTCGGTGGATCATCACCGGGCGCTGCTTCGAACCGTCCGGGCCGGTGTACTCCAGGTTGAAGCGCTCGGGCAGGTTGAAGTCGAGCTGGATGGTCGACATCTGCCAGGTCCGGCCGATGGCGTCCTTGGCCTGCACGGAGATCTTCGGGCCGTAGAAGGCGGCGCCGCCCGGGTCCGGGACGAGGGGCAGGCCCTGCTTCTCGGCGACCTGGCGCAGCGTCTCGGTCGCCTCCTCCCAGACCTCGTCGGAGCCGACGAACTTCTCCGGGTCCTTGGTGGACAGCTCCAGGTAGAAGTCGGTCAGGCCGTAGTCGCGCAGCAGGCCGAGGACGAAGGTGAGGGTCTTGTCCAGCTCATGCGACATCTGCTCACGGGTGCAGTAGATGTGCGCGTCGTCCTGCGTGAAGCCGCGGGCACGGGTGAGGCCGTGCACGACGCCCGACTTCTCGTACCGGTACACGGTCCCGAACTCGAAGAGGCGCAGCGGCAGTTCACGGTAGGAGCGGCCGCGCGCGTCGAAGATCAGGTTGTGCATCGGGCAGTTCATGGGCTTCAGGTAGTAGTCCACGCCCTCGTCGAGCTGCATGGGCGGGTACATGCCCTCGGCGTACCAGTCCAGGTGTCCGGACGTCTCGAAGAGCTTCCCCTTCGTGGCGTGCGGGGTGTACACGAACTCGTAGCCCTCTTCCTCGTGCCGGCGGCGCGAGTAGTCCTCCATGACCCGGCGGACGATGCCGCCCCTGGGGTGGAAGACGGCGAGGCCGGAGCCGATCTGCTCCGGGATGGAGAACAGGTCCAGCTCGCTGCCCAGCTTGCGGTGGTCGCGCTTCTCGGCCTCGGCGAGGAAGTCCAGGTACGCCTTCAGCTCGTCCTTGGACGGCCAGGCGGTGCCGTAGATGCGCTGGAGCATCGGGTTCTTCTCGCTGCCGCGCCAGTAGGCGGCCGCGTTGCGCATCAGCTTGAACGCGGGGATCAGGCGGGTGGAGGGCAGGTGGGGACCGCGGCAGAGGTCCTTCCAGCACAGCTCGCCGGTCTTGGCGTCCAGGTTGTCGTAGATCGTCAGCTCGCCGGCGCCGACCTCGACGTCCGCGCCGTCGTCGTGCGAGGCCGAGCCCTTGAGGCCGATCAGCTCCAGCTTGTACGGCTCGTCGGCCAGCTCCTCGCGGGCGGCGTCGTCGGTGACCACACGGCGGGAGAACTTCTGGCCCCGCTTCTGGATCTCCTGCATCTTCTTCTCGACGGCCTTGAGATCCTCGGGCGTGAACGGCTTCTCGACGTCGAAGTCGTAGTAGAAGCCGTCCTTCACGGGCGGGCCGATGCCCAGCTTGGCCTCGGGGAACAGCTCCTGCACGGCCTGGGCCATGACGTGCGCGGTGGAGTGCCGCAGGATGTTCAGGCCGTCCTCGGAGGAGATCTCGACGCCCTCGACGGTCTCGCCGTCCTTGATCTCGTGGGCGAGGTCCTTCAGCTCGCCGGCCACACGCGCGGCGATGATCGAGCGCTCGCCCGCGAAGAGGTCGGCGGCCGTGGTGCCCGTCGTCACCACGCGTTCTTCCCGCTCGGAATCGCGTTGGATGATCACACGGACGTCTGACACCGGTCTCTCCTGACTGAAGGTGGGCTGCGGCGCCATACCAGGAGCGCGCGCACAGGCGATCGTACCGACCCGACGGCACCGACCGCGAAACGGTCACCCGCGGCCCCGGTGCGCGCACACCCTCAGTCCTGCTCCTCGTAGGCCTCCCCGCACGCCTCTTCGAAGAAGGCCGCTTCCTTGTCGGTCTCCTGGAAGGCCTTCATCAGCCGGTCCCGCTCGGCCTCGTCGACCTGCACGGGTACGACCCCGCAGGCGCCGGTGAGCCGGCGGAAGCCGCCCCGGCGCTCCAGCCGGCCGTGCACCCGCACCGGAAGTCCGACGAGATGGGCGTGGCCGGCTATGCGGTAGTCCTCCTCGTCCAGGGTGACGCGGACATGCGGCACCTCGGCGCCCGCGAGGACGCGCAGCCGTACGGTGCCCTCGCCGCCGGGTCCGGAGCGGCGCATGCGGACGACGGCGCCGGTGACACGGACCGGTACGGAGGGTTCCTCGCGCAGATAGCGGGCGGCGGCCTCGCGCAGGACGGGCAGGTCGCCGGGTGAGAACTCGACGGGTTCGGCGGAGGGGGCGCAGCCCTCGGGGACGCCTTCGCCGGGTGCCCAGGCGACGGCGACGCGGGCGCCCTCGGTGCCCCTCACGAGCGCGGCCAGCGCCTCGGTCAGCTCGCGGCTGACCCCGGCCTCGACGGCGCCGTCGAAGGCGTCCATGCCGCCGGTGGCCCGCTGGTAGTCGATGGCCTCGCGGGCGGCGTACAGGGCCTGGTGGAGGCGGACGGCGAGGGGCCGGCCGGTGGGCACGGGTGCGAAGGCGGTGAGGTGGCGGCCCTCGGCGGCGGGGCTGACGAGGACGTCCTCCAGCAGCGCGGCGGCGGCGCGGCGGTGCCGGGCGCCGTAGTACCCGGCCCGCGCGCGGGTGGCGAGCGCGGCGGCCAGCAGCATCTGCCGGGCGGCGCCGCGCAGTTGCTCGTCGGCCGTCCAGGGCGCGGCGCCGGCCGGTCCGCTCGGCGACTCACGCCACCAGCGGATCTCGTCGCTGGGCACGGCGAGGGAGATCAGCACCTCGCGGGCGGCCGGTGTCTCGCTGCGGGCGAGGGCGTCGAGGGCCTCGCCGAGCAGGTCGTCGCTGTCGGGGAAGGCGCGGCTCTCCGGCACCAGCAGGCTGGTCCCGCCGCCGCCCGGCCCCGGTGGGGTCCAGCGGCCGTAGCGTCCCGGGGCGCCGCCGCGCCGCTGCCAGCCGTGCCGGCGCAGCAGGGCGCCGAGCACGGCGGGGTCGACCTGTGCGGGGTCGGGGGGCCGGTGCCAGGAGAGGTCGTCGGGATGCGGCCGGACCTGGCGCGGCAGCTCCTCCTGCGGGCGGATCCTCATGGCCTGCCTCCCGTCCCGACCCGCGTCATGATCTCGCAGAGCGCCCGGTCGTCGAAGATGCGCGAGGTCGGTATGCGCACGGTGGTCCGGTGCCGGCCGGTGACGGCGTGGCCGGCGAGGTTGACCCAGTAGCAGCAGTGCCTGAGGTCGAGCCGGTCGTGGCTGGCGCGCAGCCAGTCGTCCTGCGAGCGCGGGACGAGCATGACGACCAGGATCTTGTGCACCGAGACCGGGGTGCGGGCGAGCTTGCGCAGGTGGTCGTTGTCGAGGGTGAAGGAGAAGGAGCGCCCGGGTGGGTTAGGCGCCACCTGGTACGTGGCCTTCAGCTGCACCTTGATCGTGACTTCGTCGTCGACGGTGTGTCCGGGTGCGCTGTGGCTGACGTGCCAGTCGATGCCGTTGTCCGGGAAGGGCTGGGACAGCGAGCATCCCGCCGCGGCGGCGACCGCGTGCAGATAGCCGACCTGCAAAGTCTCCATGCACGCCGTGGTGGCGAGCGTGCCGCGGACGGTGCCCGGACGATCGGGCAGCAGCCCGCCCCGCTCGGGCTGCGCTATGGCCATGACCAACAGCCTTCCAAGCAATGAGCGTCCCCGCTGCGGGCCGCTGAACTGCAAAGACCCGTACTCCTGTTGTCTCCTTGCGGCGTACGGCGCAAACGGCCCGGGTATCACCAAACGGGCAGAAGACGGAACGTCATCTGCGGTAGGTGAACGAGGAGTTGGGTTCAGATGACGACCTGGTACGAGGGGCCGCTGGCGGCCTTCGACACGGAGACGACGGGTGTGGACGTCGAGACCGACCGGATCGTGTCGGCCGCGGTCGTCGTCCAGGACGCGCCGGGGACCCGGCCGCGGGTCTGCCGTTGGCTGGTCAACCCGGGTGTGTCGGTGCCGGAGGCGGCGACGGCGGTGCACGGGCTGACGGAGGAGCACCTGCAGCACAACGGCCGCTGGCCGGCGCCGGTGATGTACGAGATAGCCGAACAGCTGGCGGAGCACGCGGCGATGGGCCGCCCGCTGGTGGTGATGAACGCGCCGTTCGATCTGACGCTGCTCGACCGGGAGTTGCGCCGGCACCGGGCGTCGTCGCTGGACCGCTGGTTCGAGTCGGTGCCGCTGCGGGTGCTGGACCCGCGGGTGCTGGACAAGCACCTGGACCGCTATCGCAAGGGCCGCCGCACGCTGACCGATCTGTGCGCGCACTACGAGGTGACGCTGCAGGGTGCGCACGAGGCCGCGGCGGACGCACTGGCCGCCTTGGATGTCGTCCGGGCCCTGGGCCGGCGTTTCGCGAGCCGGCTGGAGCGTCTCACCCCCGGCGAGCTGCACACACTCCAGGCCAACTGGCACGCGGCACAGGCCCGTGGGCTGCAGGCCTGGTTCGCGCGCAGCGGCTCGGAGGAGATCGTCAGCACGGACTGGCCGCTGCGCCCGGACATGCCGGCGGCGGCGTGAACACGCGGAAGGCCGGTCCGCGACTGCGGACCGGCCTTCTCCGGGTGGGCGATACTGGGTTCGAACCAGTGACCTCTTCGGTGTGAACGAAGCGCTCTCCCACTGAGCTAATCGCCCGGGAACGCACTGAACAATACAGGTCCGGGCGCCGATCCTTCAAACCGCTTCGAGGTACCTGGTCAGTCCCCGCCGTCCCGCGGCCATCATCAGCCGGTGGTTGAGGCGCAGGAGCGGCCTTCCCGGCACGGCGAGCCGCCTCAGCAGTGGCTTGCGCACGTCCACGACCTGGTCGTACCGGGCGAGGGTGCCGGGCCCGTCGGCGGTGACCGTCCAGCGGGCCCAGCCCTCGATGTCGCCCGACAGGGAGACCTGCAGGATGCCGGAGTCCCGGTCGTGCCGCGTCTCGCGTGCGGTGAAGGTCAGGTCGTACGGCAGGAACGACCGGACGGTGAGGACGCCGGTGGAGGCGTCCAGCCTGTTCACCGCCCGCACCTGTGGCCACCAGCGGGGATAGTCCTCGGGCCGCTCCAGTACGGCGTACACGGCCGCAGGCGGCGCGGGCAGGGACCACAGGCTGAGGAAGCGGTGGCGGTTCGGGTCCATGGGGGGGAGTCTGCCCGGCCGGACGCGGCGATCTGAGTACGCGTACTCAGGCATCGCACCGTGGCGCGGGCCACACTCGTGAGGCGAGCGCCGCCGCCCGTGCGACGGCGCTCCCCCCACCCCGCTGGTCGGGCATCCCGTCGCCGAGCAGCGCCAGGTTCTCGATGGCCGCGAGGTCGTAGAGCGCGGTGTCATTGCTGGACACCCAGCTCGTCTCGCTGCCCTCGACCAGGGTGACCGGTCCGGTCAGCCGCTCGGTCCGCCACGGCGAGGACTCGGTGTAGCCGTCGAAGCCGTAGCACTTGCTCCAGGCGCGCCGGGCGAGCGTGGCGTCACCGGCCTGTACGGCGGCGTAGGCGTCGAGTCGTGAATGGCCCTGGAAGAGCAGCAGGGTGCCGAAGTCGCTGCCGTGGCGGGCCGTCTGTTCGGCCTTGGTGGCGTTGAAGCAGCGGCAGTAGTCGAGGTAGGCCGCCTGGAACGCGGGCATGTCGACGAGGTGGATCAGCTCGGCGCACAGCTCGCCCAGGCCGAAGACCGCGGACAGGTGGGACACAGACACCACGGGCTTGTCGGCGACGGCGAACCTGCCGGTGTCGAGGTCGTACCGCCCGCTGCCCTGGACGAAACCGTTGGGCTGGGCGGCGATGCCCGCCATGGTGGACAGCACGCGCGCCTTGGCCTTCTCCCACTTGGGGCCCTTGCGTTCCCACTCGGTCAGCCAGGCCGAGACCAGGCCGCTCCAGTCCGTGCCGAAGCCGATGGACAGGGCGTGTCGGTCGGGCGTGTAGGGGGCGGCGCGGACCTTGCGCTGGGGGTCGAGGACGAGGAAGGTCTCGTCGGAGTCGACGTTGGCGTGCATGAGGTCGCCGACGCGTTCGTCGGCGGTGAGGAAGTAGTAGAAGCGCCGGTACGTCGTGTTGGCGATGCGCTGCTGTTTGGCGCTGTCACCGAAGTGCTGTACGCCGTGCCGGGTGCCGAGGCCCGCCCATGTGCCGAGGTGGTAGACGTCGGCCTCGCCGGTGTGTCGGGTCATGGCCTCGGCGAAGCGGAAGATGCCGGAGCGGCCGGAGCGCAGATACGCGTACCAGAGCCGCAGGTCGGGCGACAGCTCGGAGTTGTCCCAGGCGTAGCCGCCGATGTCGTAGCGCCAGACGTGCCGGGTGGCGTCGTAGGTGTGCATGATGTCGCCGTAGTCCCAGAAGCCGTACCAACGGCGCATCTCCACCTGGTCCTTGTAGTAGGTGAAGAGGAAGTCGAGGTGGTCCTCGATCCTCGCCCTGGCCGGGGTGGAGCGGTCCGGCTCGGAGTACAGGCCGGGGCCGAAGACCTTGGCTCTGATCAGCTGCCGGGGCGGGGCGGCGAGCTGGGGCGACACCCGTACGGCCGCGATCTGTCCGGCGAGGGTCCCGGCTTCCGGGGTGGAGTCGTTGGCCCAGAAGAGGAGCTCGGAGGTGCGGGCGATGCCGTAGGGGGTGCCGAACTCGGGCTCGTGGTCCTCGTAGGTGATGTTGAGGCCCTCCAGCTGCTCGGCGTAGGTGTCCTGGCCCATGCCGTCGCGGTAGAAGCGCAGGTCCATGGGCCGGGCCTCGGGGGACCAGAGCCAGAGGGTGACGGTGGCCTCGTCGGTGTGGGCGTCGCGGATGTCGAGCTGGGCGGGGAACTTCTCCCAGAAGTCCCGCAGCCCGAAGGAGAGTCCGCCGCTCACGCCGCCGACGTAGCCGAATCCGGAGGCCCGCCTGCCGCCGCCGGCGCCGATCCAGCCGTAGCCCTTCCTGGTGCGCTTGCGGACGGTGAAGCCGGCGGCGGAGAGCTGGGCGAGGGTGTAGTCGCCCCAGTGCGGGATGTACGGCAGACGGGTGGTGACGCGTTGGTCCCAGGCGGCGGGGTCGGGCAGCTTCCCGCCCGCGTACTGGGCCGCCTGGACGGCCGCGCCGGGGTCGCGGCGCAGCCCGGTGACGCCCTGGACGGCCTCGCGCAGCAGCCCGGTGCCCTCGCCGCCGATGCGGATGTGCCGGTCGTACGCGGCGTCGCGCATCGGCACCGTGAAGCGGACGCCGAGCCCGCGGACGAAGTCGCCGCTCGCCTTGCCGGGCTCCTGTTGTCCGTCGTAGGTGATGGTGTGCACCATGCGGAAGCAGTCGGCGCCGGCGTAGAAGTGGAGGCGGAGGGAGAACGGCAGCCAACCGCGGTCGCCCTTGCGGTGCTTGCCGTCGACGCGGACCACCGCGCGGACCGGGCCGTCCTGTTCGACGCTCACTTCCTCGACGGCGCCGTCGAACCGCTCGGTCCGCACCGTGCCCTGGTCCTCGTCCTCGATCTCGGGCTGCCGGATCAGCACGAGCCTTCCGTCCTTGGCGATCTCGGTGGACCCGCGGGTGACGGACTTGATCAGGGTGGAGCCGTTCTTGCCGATCCTCGCGGTGATGACGCCGGCCTTGACCCGGTTGGTAGCCGTCGGTCCACCACTCCGTCAGATCGGCCCTGTCGAAGCCGAGTCCGTCCTTGGTGTAGAACGCCTTGCCGTTCTGGCGGAGGTAGAGGTCGTACAGATACATGATGCTGAAGCAGCCGGTGTCCCCGGGGACCTTCGTCCGGTCGTGGATCGTCTTCCGTGCCTTGAAGTAGTCGTCCCACGTCCAGCCGGTGTGCGGCTCGACGCCCGCCTTCCGGAAGACCTTCTTGTCGACGACGAGCGCCATGGTGTTGGAACCGACGGGAATTCCGAGCCGCTTTCCGTCGACGTCGCCGCCCTTCGTCACACCGTCCCGGAAGTGATCCAGAGTCAGATTACCTGCCTGAGCCTGTGCCGTGAGATCGAGGAGAATTCCTCGCTTGTCGTACTTCCGGAGGAAGGTGACGGCATTTTGGAAAACATCCGGGGGATTTCCGCCGACGGCCTGGGTCTGGAACTTCTCCCAGAACGATTGATACGTCTGAAAGTCGGTCTTGACCTTGATCTTCGGATACTTCTTCTCGAAGAGCGCGATGGTCCGGTCGATCTTCTTGGCCCGCTCCTCGGCACCCCACCACGAGTAACGGATCGTCACCGTCCCGTCCCCGGAACCGCTTTCGCCGCCCCAGCCGGCGGTCGCGGTGAGCCCGAGCGCGGCCGCCGAGGCCCCGGCGGCCTTCAGGAGCGTACGCCTCTCAAGATTCCTGCCGGTTCCCATGGTCGGGCCCTCCCTGCAGCGTCCTCATGTATCGGCCTCACGGACCGGCTCATGAATCGTTTCAAGTAAGCGCTTGCCGGCGTAAGGTGCAGTGGGGTCTGAGGTGCGTCAATGACACGGACAGGATTTTCTTGCCGCGGCGAGGTCAGCCGGGCAGGGCGGCGAGCCAGTCGATCAGGATCCGGTTCGTCTCCTCGGGACGTTCCTGCTGGACGAAGTGGCCGCAGCCGTCGAGGATGTGCGAGCCGAGGAGGCCGGGCAGGGTCTCGGGGTACGCCGCGACGGCGTCCGCCAGCCAGGCGAGCGAGGCGTCCAGGCCGCCGCCGATGAACAGCGAGGGCTGCCTGATCGGGGCGCCCTCGCGGTCGGCCAGGTCCGCCCAGTCCCGGTCCATGACGCGGTAACGATTCAGCGCCCCGGCCATGCCGGTCCGCTCGAACTCCCCGGCCAGGAAGTCCAGGTCGTCCTCGCCCAGCCAGGCCGGGAGCGGGCCTGCGGGGAAGCGTTCGCGCAGGGTGCCGCCGCGGCCGACGAAGTGCGGGTCGGGGGCGCCGGGTGCGGGCATGGTGCCGGCGGACAGGGCCGCGTGGAAGCCCGCGAGCCAGCCGCGTACGTCGGGCTCGATCTCCGCCTCGGCGCGGCCCGGCTGCTGGAAGTACGCCACGTAGAACTCCTCGTCCCCGCCCATGCGCGCGAAGACCTCGCTGGGCCGCGGGCCGCCGGGCGGGCTGTACGGCACCCCCAGCAGGGCCACGGCACGGAACACGTCGGGCCTGGTCAGTGCGGAGGTGGCGGCGATCGTGGCGCCCCAGTCGTGCCCGACGACCACCGCGGACCGCTCCCCCAGCGCCTCCACCACGGCGACGTTGTCCGCGACCAGGTCGAGCATCCGGTACGCGTCCACGGCCGCCGGCCTGGAGGAACGGCCGTACCCGCGTACGTCCACGGCCACGGCGCGATAGCCGGCGGCGGCCAGGGCGGGCAGTTGATGCCGCCACGAGTACCAGGACTCCGGAAACCCGTGCACCAGCAGCACGAGCGGGCCGCGCCCCTGCTCCACGAGATGCACCCGCCCGGCCGGCGAGGGCACGAGGCGATGGATGAGGGGGTGGGGGGCAGTCGGGGGGAGGGGAACGGGGGGTGGGGTTTCGGGCACGAGGGCTCCTGGGGGTGGGCGGGGGCGCTGGGTGCGCGGGGGTCGGCGGACGGGGTCGGTTCGGGGCAGATGTACGAGGCCGGTCCGCTGTGGTCCAGGGCACGGGTACGGGGTCGGCCAGCTGTGGTCCCGGGCGCGGGTACGGGGTCGGCCGGCTGTCGGTCCAGAGGGCGTGCGTGGGGGCAGGTCGAGACGGGCGGGCGGCAGCTCGTGCGGCTCGTGCGGGGTCGGGAGCCGGCGGTTCCGTGACCGGGAGGTGGTGCGGTGCGGGCAGGGCCTGTGTGGACGATGGTGCGGTGGGCGGGCCGGTGGGCACGAGAGATGTTGCCGGTTCGGCAAAAGGCGGGATGCTCGCACGATTCTCGGCGCGGGGTGCCCGTACGTTCGGCCCGTCGTGCTCATCGCCGTACAGCCCGTCACGCGCCCGTCATACGGCTCGTCCGAGCCACTCAGCCAGCTCGTCCGCCGCCGCTCAGCCAGCCCTCGGCGGAGCCCCTCGGTCGGCTCGCCGGAGTGCGGGCGGCTCGGGGGCGGATACGCCGACGGCCCACCGCAGTGTGGCGGGTGGGCCGTTGGTCCGGGTGGGCGATACTGGGTTCGAACCAGTGACCTCTTCGGTGTGAACGAAGCGCTCTCCCACTGAGCTAATCGCCCGGGCGCAGGAAGAACATTACCCCATGTCAGGGGGTGCTTCCGACCAGAGGCCGGGGCCGCGGGACGGCCGGGCGGCGGAGCCGGATCACTGATCCTTGATCTTCCACGGCATGACGAGGCCGAACTTCGACAGGTAGATACCGGCCAGCGCGCCCACGACCGCCAGCCCGATCACGGTCAGTGTGATGTTGCGGCGGCGCACCTTGGGGTCGAGGGCCCGCTGGGCCGCCTCGGTGACCTTGCGCTTGGTCCAGCGGAGCACGAGCTGCGCCCAGACGAACTCGGTCGCCCAGATCGCCATGCCGCCGAAGATCACCACCCAGCCGGGACCCGGCAGCGGCAGCATGACGATGCCCACGCCGACGACCGCCAGACCGACCACGAAGACGCCGACCTGCCAGCTCAGATGCAGCAGCCGACGGGCCTTGATGAAGTTCGGCGCACGGGAGCCGAGCCCCGCGCTGTCCCCGGCCCCGGCCCCGATCCTGCCCTCGGACCCGGCCTCCCGCCGGTCCGTCCTCGCCTTGTCCGGTGCCACGGCGACCTCGCCCGGATCGTCACTCCCCGTATTCATACAGACAAACCCTACCGGAGTGAATCCAGTCACCGGAATGGTCGTAGATCTCGTACGAGTTCTCGGCCGGAAGAGTTACGTAAAGACACGCAAAACCCTCAGAGGGGTTTACAACGGCATCGTAGGTGGCATGTCGATTTCGCCGACGTGCGAATCCCCGAGCGCACACTGAGCGAAAGGCCCTGGCGCTTATGAACACCACGGTCAGCTGCGAGCTGCACCTGCGCCTCGTTGTGTCGAGCGAGTCCTCCCTGCCTGTCCCCGCAGGCCTGCGGTACGACACGGCCGACCCCTACGCCGTGCACGCCACCTTCCACACCGGAGCCGAGGAGACCGTCGAGTGGGTGTTCGCCCGCGACCTCCTCGCCGAGGGGCTGCACCGGCCCACCGGCACCGGCGACGTCCGTGTCTGGCCGTCGCGTAGCCACGGTCAGGGCGTCGTATGCATCGCCCTCAGCTCTCCGGAGGGAGAGGCACTGCTCGAGGCCCCGGCGCGGGCCCTGGAGTCCTTCCTGAAGCGAACCGACGCCGCCGTGCCGCCCGGCACGGAACACCGGCATTTCGATCTGGATCAGGAGCTGTCGCACATCCTGGCGGAGAGCTAGGTCGCGCCCCCCGAAAGCAGCCCGGCGCCGTCCACTCGGGGAGACGGCTCGGGCCAGGACAACCGCATACGGCACAGCCGGGCGCCGTCACCGTGCACGTCTCACGGGACGGCGCCGAGCTGTGCGCGCCCGGCTCCGCCGTGCAGGCAGGTCCCGTGGCGTCCCGTGGCGGCTGCCGCGCGGCGGGAACCGACGCGGGCGCCCCGGCGTTCTACCGGCAATCGGTGTCGGGCGGACCACGATGCCGCGGCCGGGGTTGTCGCTACCATCGGCCAGCATCGGCGGGCGCCTGCCCGACCCTCAGGCCAGGGAGCGAAACGTGCTGATCACCCACGACACCCGGTGCGCGCTCGACACCGTGGTGGATCTGGTGAACACCGCGCCGGAGGACGACGCGGCGGCCGACGGACTGCCCGACCTCCCGGCTCTCGCGGATTTCGTACGAAACCACGAGATCAGTGATGTCGGTGTGCTGTCGGAGTTCGATCTCTCGGCGGTGCGCAGGGTCCGGGGGCGCTTCGCGGCGATCTTCGCCGCCCCGGACGCCCGCGGCGCCGCCGGGCTGATCAATGAGCTGGTCGCCGCGGCGGGCACCACACCGCGACTGACGGACCACGACGGCTATGACTGGCATGTCCACTACTTCGCGCCCGGCGCCTCGGTGGCCGACCATCTCGCCGCCGACTGCGGGATGGCGCTGGCCTTCTTCGTGGTCGCCGGAGAGCAGGAGCGGCTGCGCCGCTGTGAGGCACCGGACTGCCGGCGCGCCTTCGTCGACCTCTCCCGCAACCGCTCGCGCCGCTACTGCGACAGCCGCACCTGCGGCAACCGGCTGCATGTGGCCGCCTACCGGGCCCGGCGCAAGGAAGCGACGGGCTGACCGGCACCGGGCGGGCCAGGCGGCGATCGCGCACTCCGGGACTACGGGGGTGCGGTGCGGACCCAGTGGGTTCGGGGGCCCGGCGCTCGCCCGGGGGTGCGTGCGGAGGAGGCGGGCGACGTCGGTCCCGGCGGGTGACGCCGGGACGGACGTGTACGGCTCACAGCAACAGCAGGTCGTGCAGCGCAGCCATGAGGAGCAGACACCCGATCACCGCAAGGAAGATCATCAGCGGTGGCTGGGATAGGGCGAAGAGGCACCCGCGCGGCTCGTCCTTCGGCGGCGCGGCCTCGCTCTCGGTCGTGTCCAGCATCTCGCGCAGATCATGACGCAGGACCGGCCCCGTACGCGATCAACACACCAGCGATATGCGGGAGTTGCCGTATATCGCGCCGTCTCGTCCGACTTGCTTCGGGTTGTGAACGGTTCCGGACATGCGCGCGACCCACTGTGTCGTTTCGGTCCGGGTGGGTCGTCGAGGCCGTGGGGCCCTCGCGCCGCTATGCGTTCGTCATATGCCGTGCTTCTTGAGGATGGCCTCGATGTCGCTGAAGTCCTCGCCGGAGCCGGAGCCGGAGCCGGTGGCGCGCGGGGCGCTGGCGGGCCCGGCCGCGGGTCGTTTCCCGGCGCCCAGGGAGGGTGCGGAGGCCCGTGGGGCCACGGCCCCGGTCTGCTCGCCACCGGCCGCTCCGCGCTCTGCGCGGGTGCCGCCGCGCCGGCGTTCGACCGCGCGGGTGCCCGCGAACAGGAGCCAGGCCGCGCCGAGCACCCCGAATCCCGCCCAGGCGGTGGGGCTGAAGGCGGTGTCCGCGAGCCAGCCGACGACGCCGGTCATCACGAGGCCGACCGGCACCAGCGAGTAGGCCGCGATGCGGGTCGCCGCGAGGAAACGCTTGCGGTAGGCCGTGACCACCGCGATCCCCAGGCCCGCCGCGGACACGGCGGAGCAGACGGTCTCGGCAATCATCCGGTCCTCCTGGCGGGCTCGGGCGGGTGGCAGGCACTGCTCGGCGGACGCGGCGCGCCGGCACGACACACCGCCTCCGTCCCCTCCATCCTGCACCGCCTCGCCCTTCCGATGCCATGCCCGAGCGGGACATCAGGGACATCTCCGGGTCGTCTCCTCCTGGGGTCCCGGAGCTACTGGAGTCCCGGAGCTACAGGGGTCCCGGAGCTACAGGGGTCCCGACGCGAGGCCGGGGGCGGCCGTCGTACCGTCCCGATTGGGTCACCCGCGTCCCGCCTGGAAGACTGGCCGGCATGAGCGACTCCTCCCCCGCGCGCACCGACGCCCTCGTCCTCGATGTCTGGTGCGAACTGCAGTGCCCCGACTGCCGCACCTGCCTGGACGACCTCCGCGCGCTGCGCGCCCGCTACGGCGACCGGCTGGAACTGCGGCTGCGGCACTTCCCGCTGGAGAAGCACAAGCACGCCTTCGCCGCCGCCCAGGCCGCCGAGGAGGCGCTGGAGCAGGGCAACGGCTGGCCGTACGTGGAGGCCGTACTGGAGCGGGTCGAGGAGCTGGACCGTAAGGGGGAACCCTTCCTGGTCGAGGTGGCCCGTGAACTGGGCCTGGACGCCGAGGAGTTCGACACCGCGCTGATCGACGGACGGCACATCCTGATCGTGGACGCCGACCAGGCCGAGGGCAAGGCGATCGGCGTGACCGGCACGCCGACGTACGTCATCGGCGGCGAACGCCTCGACGGCGGCAAGAGCCAGGAGGGTCTGCGCGAGCGCATCGAGGAGATCGCGGACCGGCTGCTGGGCGGCGGGCAGGCGTAGCCCCAAGGCCGCCAGGTCCTACAGGAGGGGCTTGGAGAGGGAGTGCTCGGTGGTCTCGTAACCGAGGGACTCGTACAGCCGCTCGGCCGGGGTGTTGCCCGCGTGCACATTGAGGCCGAGGACCGGCCGGCCGGCCTCGATCGCCTGGCGCTCCGCCAGCAGCATGAGCGTGCGGCCGTGGCCCCTGCCGCGCCGGGCCACCTCGGTCTGGACGTCGAACACGAAGGCCTCCCCGGGGTCCCGCAGGCTCAGCCACAGCGTGCCCGCCCTGGCCCCTTCGTGCTCCAGGACGCTGAACAGCATGCCGTCGGTCGTGAGCCCGTGCGGCAGCAGCTTCTCGTGGTCGCTGTGAGCCTTCGCGTACGCCGCGGCTTCGGGGACCCCCCGCTCGATCCACATGCGTGCGTAGTCGTCGAACTCGTGCTCGTACCAGGCGTCGAACTCGGCTCCCGTCATGGGCCGTGCGCTGCTGCCCGGCGGCAGCGCGGGCGGGGTGGTGCCGAGGCGTTTCTCCATACCGCGGTTGCGCAGGGTGTACCCCAGGGCGCCGAAGAGCCGCAGGGCGCCGTCCGCCGAGGCGGGGACGACGGTGTCGATCTGGGTACAGCCCCAGCTCCGCGCCACCTCCTCCGCGGCGAGCGCGGCCACCGTGCCGCGGCCGCGGCGCCGGTCGGGCTCGGCGATCCGCAGGTCGTCGACGCAGGCCACCGCCTCGCCGAAGGACGGCGAGGTACCGAGGCGGATCTCGCCGACGGGACGGCTGTTGACACACACCTGGTAGCGGCGCGAACGGGTGCCGTCGGGGTTCCGCTGGAGCGGCTCGAGCGGCCGCAGGGTCGTGGTCATCACTGGTGTTCTACCCGCGGCCGACCACCCAGTCAGCCCATTTTCCCGAGCGGTGGGCACGGCCGGCGGCCCGGGCACGGCCCGGGGGCCCGGGCCGGCCCCAGGCCCGGCTCAGGGGTCCAGGTCCTGCCCTGACCGCTCGTCGAAGACGCGCATGGCCTTGGCGGTGACCGGGCCCGGGGCGCCGGACAGCTCGCGGTCGTCGACCCGGTGCACGGCCTGGACGTCCCGCAGGGTCGAGGTGAGGAAGACCTCGTCGGCCCGGCTCAGGACGTCCAGGGGCAGGTCGGTCTCCTTGGCGCCCGTCCACTCGACGGCCAGCGCGCGGGTGATGCCGGGGAGGCAGCCGGAGGCGACGGGCGGGGTGTGGATCTCGCCGTCCAGGACGACGAAGACGTTCGACCCGGTGCCCTCGCACAGCGCTCCGACGGTGTTGCCGAACAGCGCCTCGGAGGCCCCGTGTTCATGGGCGCGGGCCAGGGCGACGACGTTCTCGGCGTACGAGGTGGTCTTCAGGCCGGTGAGGGCGCCGCGCTCGTTGCGGGTCCACGGGACGGTGATCACGGCGGTGGTGTCGGGGCGCCGGGCGGTCGGGCCGACGGCGACGACGAGGGTCGGGCCGTGCTCGCCGCGGTCGGAGCCGAGCGGGCCGTGGCCCCCGGTGTAGGTGATCCGCAGCCGGCCGAGCGGCATCGGGTTCGCCTCCAGGACCGCCGCGCAGGCCTCGCGGACCTCGGCGTGGTCGGGGTCGGGCAGCCCGAGGCCACGGGCGGACCGGGTGAGCCGGTCCAGATGCCGGGTGAGGGCGAAGGTCGTGCCGTCGACCGCCTTCACCGTCTCGAAGATGCCGTCGCCCACGGTCAGCCCGTGATCGAACACGGAGACCCGGGCGGACTCCAGGTCGCGCAGCTCGCCGTCCAGCCAGATCCTCATGCGATCAACCCTCCGCTCGCCTCGTACACTCCCGACGCTATCGCGAGCAGCCGGGAGGCCTTCAGCTCGGTCTCCCGCCACTCCCCCTCGGGGTCCGATCCCCAGGTGATGCCGGCGCCGGCGCCGAAACGCAGGACGCCCTCGGCACGGTCGATCCAGAAGGTGCGGATGCCCACGGCCAGCTCACCGACGCCGCGGTCGGCGTCGACCCAGCCGATGCCGCCGCAGTACGGCCCGCGCGGGGCCGGCTCCAGCGCCTCGATGATCCGCAGGGCGCTCGACTTCGGCGCGCCGGTCACCGAGCCGGGCGGAAAGGCGGCCGCGAGCAGCTCCGGCCAGCCGGCCCCGTCCCGCAGCTCGCCGCGGACCGTGGAGACCAGGTGGACCAGGCCCGGATGCTTCTCGACGGCGCACAGATCGGGGACGGTCACGCTGCCGGTCGTACTGACACGCCCGATGTCGTTGCGGACCAGGTCGACGATCATCACGTTCTCGGCGTAGTCCTTCTCCAGGAGGTCCGCCTCCGTGCGCCCGGTGCCCTTGATCGGACCCGACTCCACGATCCGGCCGCGTCGGCGCAGGAACAGTTCGGGTGAGGCGGTGGCGATCTCCACTCCGTGCTGCGGCAGCCGGATCGTCCCGGCGTACGGCGCCGGGTTGCCGCGGGCCAGCAGCGCGGTCAGGGCGTCCACGTCGGCGTCCGGGGCGACCGGGGCGCTGAGCACCCGGCAGAGGTTGGCCTGGTAGACCTCGCCGGCCGCGATGTGCTCGCGGATCCGGCGGACGCCCGCCGTGTACGCGGCCCGGTCCAGGGAGGACGTCCAGTCCCGCGCCGTCGGGCCCCGCCAGCCGCCCGGCACCGGCGCGGGCACGGGCTCCTCGCGTACGTCGGCGAAGCGGGCGCAGGTCAGCCGCCCCTCGAAGTCCGCGCAGACGGCCCAGAAGCCCGTGGAGTCCAGGGCGGCGGGGTCGCTGGTGACATCGAGGAGACGGGTGGCGACACGGTCGCCGAAGCGGGCCAGAGCAGGGAACGGGGGCGGGTGCTGGAACACGTGGACGAGTCTAGGCGGGTGTCCGAAAGGTGGCGCCGGGATGACCCCGAGGGGCCCCCGGCCCCGTCCCGTGCCGGACACGGCGCAGCACGCTGCGCAAACGCGTTTTTGTGCTGGCCCGGGAATCCGCTAGAGTTCAACACGTCGCCGGGACGCGGAAGCGGACCGAAACGATAGGCGGACGTAGCTCAGTTGGTAGAGCGCAACCTTGCCAAGGTTGAGGTCGCGAGTTCGAGCCTCGTCGTCCGCTCGAAGGAAGAAGGGGTCATCCTGATCCCCTACACTCCTGGTGGAGTGGCCGAGAGGCGAGGCAACGGCCTGCAAAGCCGTCTACACGGGTTCAAATCCCGTCTCCACCTCCAAGGACGATTAGCTCAGCGGGAGAGCGCTTCCCTGACACGGAAGAGGTCACTGGTTCAATCCCAGTATCGTCCACTGGATCTTCTCGCAAGATCCCCGGGGCTTCTCGAAGATCCCCACCCGCGCGATTAGCTCAGCGGGAGAGCGCTTCCCTGACACGGAAGAGGTCACTGGTTCAATCCCAGTATCGCGCACTGACCGTGACTCCCGAGTCACAGTCCGCGGACGATTAGCTCAGCGGGAGAGCGCTTCCCTGACACGGAAGAGGTCACTGGTTCAATCCCAGTATCGTCCACACATCAAAGAGCCCCCGGCCGTCTTGTACGGCCGGGGGCTTCTTCGTGTGCTCGGCTCACACTCAGCTGGAGAAGAGCATGTGCGCCCAGCTCTTGTGACCGTGGTGGCCATGGTGGCCGTGCTGGTCGTAGTGCCCGTGGCCGCCGTGGTGACCACCGTGCGGGGCGCCCCAGGCGGGCGCGGGCGGGGCCGGGTACGGCTGCGGGGCGGGCGGGACCGGCGGGACGGACTTGGACCACTGAGCCTCCAGCTGGGTCAGTGCCTCCAGCTCGCCGTAGTCGAGGAAGATGCCGCGGCAGCCGCTGCACTGCTCGATCTGGACGCCATTGCGGTTGTAGGTGTGCATCGGCGCATGGCACTTCGGACACTGCATGCTCGGCTCAACTCCTCGCCGGTCGGTACTGCTTCGCGTTTCCCCAGGACAGACTCCGTCCGGTCCTGAACGGTTGCAGTTTAGTCCGTGCGTTCGAGCGCCAACTGGTGTGGAATCGGGGCCATTCGGGCACATGCGTCGATGAGCAGTTGGTGCACCTCGTCCAGCCGGCGGCCGGCCGCGAGCGCCTTGGCGAGGGCGAGTGCGGCCGTCTGCACGGTCAGCGCGCGGGCCGGGACGTCCAGGGCCGGCCAGGGGTCGCCGGTCGCGGGGACGGCCGGGCCGCCGGCCCGCTGGTACGCGCCGAGGAAACGGGTCCAGTCCCCGGGCGGGAGGAGACCGCAGGCGTACCAGGCGGCGGGGCGGGCGAGGTCCCAGGCCGGGACGCCGGTTCCCAGGTCGTCTACGTCGATCAGCCGCCAGGGGCCGTCCGGTGCGGGGTGCCGGACGAGCTGGCCGAGGTGCAGGTCGCCGTGGCAGAGGGCGGGTGTGCCGGGCATCGGGGCCTTTGCACGGGCCCAGGCGGGCAGCCCGGCCCAGGCCGTGAGGACGGGGCCGGCCGCCGGATGGGGCTCGTTCCGCAGGGCCGTGCGCAGCCGGGCGATGGCACGGGCGGCCTTGGCGGGGCCGCGCATCGGGGGCAGACCGTCGAGCGGGGACGCACGGTGCAGGTGGGCGAGGAGGGTTCCGGTGGCCTCCCAGGGGGCGGCGTCCGGGGCGTCGGGGTCCACGGGGGCGCCGTACGGCCAGAAGGTCACCAGGCGGTCCTGCAGCGGGGTGGGCGCCGGGGCGAGCGGGGGCAGGAGGACGTCCGGGAGGCGGGCGGCCATGACCAGGCGGCGGCTCAACTCGGCGGGGTCCGTGTCCGGGGCATGGGCCTTCGCGACGGTGTCGGCGTGCCGTACGACGGTGGCGTCGGGGCGGTCGGCGAGCGGGGCGGGACCGGCGGCGCAGGCACAGGCGGCTCCGCCGTCGTCCGGGTGGACAGCGGCTCTCACCTTCGCGGTGAGCGCGGGGAGGAGGGTCAACGGGAGCCTCTGCGGTCACGGGGGGGGGGCTGGAGGCCCGGGGAGGGTCGGTCCAGGGTCAGGGGGGTGAGCGTACGACGGTTTCGTGGCGGAGGTGTCGTGGCGAGGTGCCGTGACGGAGGTGCCGTGGCAGAGGTGTCGCGTCCCAGGGCGCACCGCAGCCGAGCTCGCACATGATTCGCCCCGCAGATGATGTCGTCCCGCAGACGCCCCGCAAACGGCGCATGCCGGCGCAGCTCCCCAGCTGCGCCGGCATTTGTGCCGTCCGCCGTACCCCCGTCCCCACGGGGTTTCATGGACCGATGTCCCCACCCGGACCGCTCTTCCGGGCCTGGGGTCGCCGCTCAGCGCCCCAGCATCGCACCCACGGACGACGCTTGTGTGGCCACCGTCTCCCAGCCGTCGAAGACGAGCAGGAGCAGGGCCGCCAGGGGAAGGGCCATGAGCGTCGCCACCAAGGGGTGGCGACGGCCCGTCCGGCGGGGTGCGAACGTGGTGCGTCGCGGTGCCGTGTGGGCCATGGTCCCTCTCCTGACCGTGTCGGTTGTCCTCTGCAGCGGCGGGTGTCTGACCTCGGGGGACGAGTGCTGCACCCGCCGCTTGACCTCAAATCTAGGCGCGGGGCGGGCTGCGGACGTCATGCCTTCGTACCGATTGCCGGGCCTCCCGGAGGATGAGCCATGACCTGGGAAGTACTCCCCTGGGTGGAGAAGCGGGTCGGGGCCTCGGGGTCTTCCCGGAGATGGCGTCCGCTGTGTCCGTCATGTCCGACGCATTCGGGGAACCCGCGGCCGTTCATGTCCGACACATCCGGGGGCCGCGTACGGGGCTCCACACGTGATCATGTCCCACACATAGGAGCACCTCGTCGGAGCACCTCGCCCAGGAGCACCTCGTCCCGGTCGTCACGGCAGCCCCCGATGGGCCGGGAGTAGTGACTTCGATCACTCGTCCCGGGGGTGGGACGTACGCTGTGACCGGTTCACGGTCGGTCCTGTGTGCGGGTCACCCGGCGGCCCCGGCCGCCCGTCCGGCACATGGACACCCCGGCCGCGCCTCTCCTGTCACTCCCTCAACATCCTTGTCCCCATGATCGGTTGAGGACATCCGGGGTCCAATGCCCCACAAGCCGCCGTCTTCCTGACCGTGTTTCACGGCCCGAGGGGCACCGGCACAATCCGTCCGGCCCGGAGGGCGCGGCCTCTGCGCGCCAGCGGCCGTGGAAACGTAAGCTGTGCCACGTCACAGGGACCGGGCAGCGGGGATGAACATGGCGATGATGCGCCTGAGGCGCGAGGACCCGCGCGTCGTCGGCTCGTTCAGGCTTCACCGACGGCTCGGCGCGGGCGGCATGGGTGTGGTCTACCTCGGCTCCGACAAGAAGGGGCAGCGGGTCGCGCTGAAGGTGATCCGGCCCGATCTGGCGGAGGATCAGGAGTTCCGGTCCCGGTTCGCCCGTGAGGTCTCGGCGGCCCGGCGGATCAGGGGCGGGTGCACGGCCCGGCTGGTCGCCGCGGACCTGGAGGCCGAGCGGCCCTGGTTCGCCACGCAGTATGTGCCCGGCCCCTCCCTGCACGACAAGGTCGCCGACGAGGGCCCGCTCGGCGCGGCCGACACCGCGGCGATCGGCGCGGCGCTCTCCGAGGGCCTGGTCGCCGTGCACGAGGCGGGAGTGGTCCACCGGGACCTGAAGCCCTCCAACATCCTGCTGTCCCCGAAGGGGCCGCGGATCATCGACTTCGGTATCGCCTGGTCCACCGGCGCCTCCACGCTCACCCACGTCGGCACGGCGGTCGGCTCCCCCGGCTTCCTGGCGCCCGAGCAGGTACGGGGCGCGGCCGTCACCCCGGCGACGGACGTCTTCTCCCTCGGTGCGACCCTCGCGTACGCCTCCACCGGCGACTCGCCCTTCGGGCACGGAAGTTCCGAGGTCATGCTGTACCGGGTGGTGCACGAGGAGCCGCAGCTGCACGGTGTGCCGGACGCGCTCGCCCCGCTGCTGCGGGCCTGTCTGGCGAAAGACCCCGACGAACGGCCCAGCACGCTGCAGCTGTCGCTGCGGCTGAAGGAGATCGCCACCCGGGAGGCGCAGGGCCTGGCCGACGTACGGGCGCCCGCGCCGCGCGCCGCGGAGGCGGACCGGCCCACCGGGCGGCTCGTCGACACCTACCCCGAGCCGCAGCGCACCCAGCGCCGCACCTCCCCGGGCACGCAGGTGCCGCGCGCCGGGGCTCCCTCCCGTGGTGCCGCGCCGGCGCGCGGTGCAGCGCCTTCGCGGGGCGGCGGCGTCTCGCGCACCGGCGGTACGGGCGCCCCCGCACGGCAGGGCTCGACCCGCCCGGCTCCGCCGGCCCAGCGCGGCGGCGGAGCGCGGTCGGGCACGGGGAACCGTCCGGCCGCGCGTGGCGGGTCCGGACGGCCCGCGCCGCGTACGACGGGCACCGGGCGGCGGCCGGCCAACCCCCGGCTGCTGCGTCAGCGGCTGTTCGTGTTCGTGGTCGTGACGCTGCTCGTGGCGCTCGGCATCGCGGTGGCGCAGGGCTGCCAGGGCCCCGCACGCGGGCTCGGCGACGACATCGGAGGCAATCCGAAGCGCGCCCAGGAGGGTTACCCGTCGGCGGACACCGATCCGTCGGCACAGACCGAACCGACGGCCGGCACCGGACCGTCGGCGCAGACCGAACCGACGCCCGGCCCCGACCAGCCGTCGAGCATCGACCCACGACTTGCCGACGGATACTTCCCGCCGTCGCCCCACGGGCACGTGCCGCCGCTGCCCGGTGCGCAGAACTCGACGGGGAACAGGGACTTCGGGAGGTGACCGGCGGCCCGGCGGCCGCTCGGGCGCCGGGCGCCAGGCGTTCCCCGGACGTGACCGGCGGGAAGGCCGGTCGGGCAGGTCAGGACTCCGGGCGGCCGGTGGCCACCGCGTAGAAGGCGACCGCCGCGGCCGCGCCCACATTGAGCGAGTCGACGCCGTGGGCCATCGGGATGCGGACCCATTCGTCGGCGGCGACCAGGGCCTGCGTGGACAGTCCGTCGCCCTCGGCACCGAGCATCAGGGCGACCCGGTCCATCGTGTGCGGGGCGGCCTCGTCGAGCGAGCGGGCCTTCTCGTCCGGGGTGAGCGCGAGCAGGGTGAAGCCGGCCTCGCGGACCGACTCCAGCCCCTTCGGCCAGGTCTCCAGACGGGCGTACGGCACCGAGAACACCGCGCCCATGGACACCTTGACGCTACGGCGGTACAGCGGATCGGCGCAGTCGGGCGACAGCAGGACCGCGTCCATGCCGAGGGCGGCCGCCGAGCGGAAGATCGCGCCGATGTTGGTGTGGTCGTTGACCGACTCCATGACCACGACCCGGCGCGCGGAGCGCAGCAGTTCGCCGGCCGTGGGCAGCGGCCTGCGCTGCATGGAGGCGAGCGCGCCGCGGTGCACGTGATATCCGGTGACCTGCTCGGCGAGGTCGGGGGTCACGGCGTAGACCGGGGCGGGCAGCTCGTCGATGACATCGCGCATGACGTCGATCCACTTGGCCGAGAGCAGCATGGAGCGCATCTCGTAGCCCGCTTCCTTGGCCCTGCGGATGACCTTCTCGCCCTCGGCGATGAACAGGCCTTCGGCGGGCTCGCGCTTGCGGCGCAGCTCGACGTCGGTCAGGCCCGTGTAGTCACGCAGACGCGGGTCGTCGGGATCCTCGACGGTGATGAGATCGGCCACAGGGTGATACTGCCTTGTCCTGGGTGTGGTGCCAACGGTTGGGAACGGATGCGTTACCCCGGGTTACGCGTCATCGAGCCAGGGGTGGGTGAGCGGCGAGCGGCGATCAGACGACCGGCTCCGGGCCGACCGTGACGACATCGCCGATGACGATGACCGCAGGGGGCTTCACGTCCTCGGCGGTCACGGTCTCGGCGACCGTGGCGAGGGTGGCGTCGACGCGGCGCTGTGCCGCTGTCGTGCCTTCCTGGACCAGCGCGACGGGGGTCTGCGGCGCCTTGCCGTGGGCGACGAGCGTCTCGGCGATCTTCCCGATCTTGTCGACGCCCATGAGGATCACGAGTGTGCCGGTGAGCTTGGCCAGCGACGGCCAGTCGACCAGGGAACGCTCGTCGTCCGGGGCGACATGGCCGCTGACGACGGTGAACTCATGGGCGACGCCCCGGTGGGTGACCGGGATGCCGGCCGCGCCCGGCACCGAGATCGAGCTGGAGATGCCGGGGACCACGGTGCAGGGGATGCCCGCCTCGGCGAGCGCCTGGACCTCCTCCATGCCCCGCCCGAACACGAACGGGTCGCCGCCCTTGAGCCGTACGACCGACTTGCCCTGCTTGGCGTGCTCGATCAGCGCGTTGTTGATGGCCTCCTGGGCCATGTAGCGGCCGTAGGGGATCTTCGCCGCGTCGATCACCTCGACGTGCGGCGGGAGTTCCGCGAGCAGGTCGCGCGGGCCGAGCCGGTCGGCGATGACGACGTCCGCCTCGGCGAGCAGCCGGCGGCCGCGCACGGTGATGAGGTCGGGGTCGCCGGGGCCGCCGCCGACCAGGGCGACGCCGGGGGTGCGGGTGCGGTGATGGGGTGCCACCAGGGTGCCGTCGCGCAGGCCCGCGACGACCGCGTCCCGGATGGCGGCGGTGTGGCGGGGGTCGCGCCCGCGCGCGTCCGTGGTGAGGACGGCGACGGTGACGCCTTCGCTGTGGCCGGTCGCGGGGGTCCAGGCGGTCGCCTGGTCGGCGTCGTCGGAGCGGACGCACCAGACGCGGTGCCGTTCCGCCTCGGCGGAGGCGGCGGAGTTGGCGTCGGGGTCGCTGGTGGCGATGAGGGCGTACCAGGCGTCCGCCAGGTCGCCCTCCGCGTAGGGGCGCCGCTGCCAGGTGATCTCGGCTGCCTCGGCCATGGCCTCGACCGAGGGGGTCACCTCCGGAGACACGAGGGTGACGTCCGCGCCGGCCGCGATCAGTGCCGGCAGCCGGCGCTGGGCGACCGTGCCGCCGCCGAGGACGACCACGCGGCGGCCGGTGAGGCGGAGGCCTACGGGGTAGGCGGGGTGTTCGGCCATGGGGGCGGCTCCTCGTCCCGGCGGTACGAAGGGGCGCTACGGCTCTGGAGCGGCCCTGACGTGCGCATTTTAGATGTGGGTTCAGCGTACGGGCGAGGGTGGGGTACGCCTGTCGAGCGCAGGTACCCCACCCCGCGGCGGAAGACTACTTCTCGGTGACGCCCGCCGAATCGAACGTGGCCACCTCGTGCATCGCCCGCGCCGTGCTCTGGACCAGCGGAAGCGCCAGCAGCGCGCCCGTGCCCTCGCCCAGACGCAGGTCCAGGTCGACCAGGGGGCGCAGGCCCAGTTTGTTCAGCGCGGCCACGTGGCCCGGTTCGGCGCTGCGGTGGCCGGCGATGCAGGCCGCGAGGACCTCGGGGGCGATCGCCCGGGCCACCAGGGCGGCCGCGCCGGCGCTGACGCCGTCCAGGATCACCGGCGTACGCAGCGAGGCGCCGCCGAGGAGCAGGCCGACCATGGCCGCGTGTTCGAAGCCGCCGATCGCCGCGAGGACGCCGACGGGGTCGGCCGGGTCCGGCTGGTGGAGGTCCAGGGCGCGGCGGACGACCTCGGTCTTGCGGGCCAGCGTCTCGTCGTTGATGCCCGTGCCCCGCCCGGTCACCTCTGCCGGGTCGGCACCGGTGAAGACCGAGATGAGTGCGGCGGACGCGGTCGTGTTGGCGATGCCCATCTCGCCCGTCAGCAGCGCCTTGTTGCCGGCCGCGACCAGGTCGCGGGCGGTCTCGATGCCGACCTCGATGGCCGCCTTGGCCTCCTCGCGGGTCATCGCGGGACCGGTGGTCATGTCGGACGTACCACCGCGGATCTTGCGGGGCAGCAGTCCAGGTGTGGCGGGCAGGTCGGCGGCGACGCCGACGTCCACGACGCAGACCTCGGCGCCGACCTGGCCCGCGAAGGCGTTGCAGACCGCTCCCCCGCCGAGGAAGTTGGCCACCATCTGGGCGGTGACCTCCTGCGGCCAAGGGGTGACGCCCTGGGCGTGCACACCGTGGTCACCGGCGAAGATGGCGACGGCGGCGGGCTCCGGGATCGGCGGCGGGCACTGCCGGGACAGCCCGGACAGCTGCGCGGAGATGATCTCCAGCATGCCGAGCGCGCCGGCCGGTTTGGTCATGCGCTTCTGGCGCTCCCAGGCCTCGCCGAGGGCCTTGGCGTCGAGCGGGCGGATCTGTGCGACGGTCTCGGCAAGCAGGTCGTGGGGTTCCTCTCCGGGCAGGGCGCGGCGGCCGTACGTCTCCTCGTGCACCACCCAGGACAGGGGGCGTCGCTTGGACCAGCCGGCCTGCATCAGCTCGGGCTCGTCCGGGAACTCGTCGACGTACCCGACACACAGGTACGCGACGACCTCCAGATGCTCGGGCAGACCGAGCGCGCGGACCATCTCCCGCTCGTCGAAGAAGCTGACCCAGCCGACGCCGAGGCCCTCGGCGCGGGCGGCGAGCCACAGGTTCTCCACCGCGAGCGCCGAGGAGTAGGGCGCCATCTGCGGCTGGGTGAAGCGGCCGAGGGTGTGCCGGCCGCCACGGGTGGGGTCGGCGGTGACGACGATGTTGACCGGGGTGTCGAGGATGGCCTCGATCTTCAGTTCCTTGAACTGCTTGGCCCGGCCCTTGGGCAGCGACTTGGCGTAGGCCTCGCGCTGTCGTGTCGCCAGTTCGTGCATCGTCCGCCGGGTGTCGGCGGAGCGGATGACGACGAAGTCCCAGGGCTGCGAGTGGCCCACGGAGGGCGCCGTGTGGGCGGCCTCCAGGACGCGGAGCAGCACCTCGTGCGGGATGGGGTCGCTGCGGAAGCCGTTGCGGATGTCGCGGCGCTCGCGCATGACCTTCAGGACGGCCTCGCGCTCGGCGTCGGCGTAGCCGGGCGCGGCGGGGCCGACGGGCTGCGGGGCGTCCGCCACCGCGGCCGCGCTCTCCTCTTCCTGATCGGCCTGATCGGCCGCCCTGGTCTGCAGATCCTCCGCCTGCTGTACGACATCGGGGGCGTGCTCGGCGCCTTCGGCACCCGATGCGGCGGGTGCGGCGGGTGCGGCGGGTGCGGTGGCCGGCTCGCCCTCACGCGGCGCGGGCACGGTGGGCACCGGCTGCCGCCCGTCCTGCGGGGCAGGGACCAGGGGCTCCGGCGGGGTCGGGGCGAGGTGCGGGGTGATGGGCACCTGGCCCTCGACCGGCACGAACTGTCCGAGCGGCTGCTCCGGGTGCGGCTCCCCGTGCGGCTCCGGGTGCACCTGCGACGCAGCGTCGGACGGCGCCGGCTCGACCGGAGCGTCGGCGGCCGGCTGTCCGGGCGCGCTCGGGTGCGCGGACGGCTGCGGGTGCGCGGGCGTCTCGGCCTGCGGGGCTGAATCGTCGGCGCCGCCGGACGGCGCCGGCCCGGCCACGACGGCGGCCGGCGCGGGAGTGGCCTCCGCGGCCGGCGCGGGCTGTGTGCGGGTGGCCTGCGCGGGCTGCGTCTGCGGGCCGGCGGGAGCGCCGGGCTGGGGCGCGGGAACCGCCTCGGCCGTGGCCACGGCCTGGTGGACGACGCCGTGGGCGGCCATCTCGTGCGGGGCCTGCGGCGCGCCGACGACCCCGGCCTCCGGGGTACCGGCCGCGGCCACGGCGGCGGGTACGGCAGCCGCGACCACAGCGACAGGCACGGCCGGTTCGGTCATCTGGGGGCCCTGGGCCGGGTAGAGCTGCGGCTCGGGCGCCGCGGTGGCCGGAGCCGATACGGCGTCCGGGACCGGGGCCGGGGCGGCAGCGGGGGCCTCCGTCCGCGGCGCTTCGGTCACGGGGGCCGGGATGCCGGAATCCGGCACGGCCACCGGCTCGGGGGCCGGTACGGCCGTGGCGTCGGGCGCTTTCGCGGGTGCGGCACCGGGCGCCGGCTGAACAGCGACCGGTTCGGCGGCGGTCGCGCCGGGCTGACCGGCCACCGCGCTCGGCTGCGGCTGCGACTGCGCGTCCACCACGCCGGGCTGCGGCTCCACGGGGGCCGCGACGGAGGCGTTCGGGTCGGACTGCGCGGGGACGACGGGCTCGCCCTGGGCCGGAACGGCCGGAACTGCCTCCGGCGCGATCCCGGCGCCGTCGGGCATCTCCGGCGCGGGAAGGGTCTCCGATGCGGGAAGGGTCTCCGATGCGGAAGGGGTCTCCGCGCTTCCGTCGGCGACGGCACCTTCGGCGGCCACGGGGGCCTGCCCGGCATCGGCGGCCTGCGGCACGCCCGGTGCCTGCGGCACGCCTGCGCCCTCGTCCGGCTGGGCGGGCTCGGGCTGCTCGGCGGCGGCGCCCGCCTGAACGTCCTGCTGCGTCTCGCCCTGCTCCGCCGGGCTCGCCACCGTCCCCTGCACCGGGGCGGCGGCCGTCGCGTCCGCCTCCTCGGCGGCGACCGGCACGGCCTCGGGCACCACGACGGCACCCTCTGCGGCCTGACCAGCCTCGGTCTCGGTCTCGGGCGCGGGGGCGGGCTCGGTCTCCGTCACCATCACCGGCTCGGCCACAAGCGCGCCGTCGTCCACGGCGCCGTCGCCCGCGGCACCGCCGTCGGCGACAACTCCGCCGTCCGCCACGGCCGTACCCTCGGCGGGCTGCCCGGCGGGCACGCCCTGGCCGCCCTCGGCGGAAGGCTGCGGGACGCCCGCCGGCATCTGCTCCGCGACGGGCGGCGCGGCGCCCTCGGCAACAATGTCCGAAGAGGGCCCCGTGGGAGCCGTGTACACCCCGTCGTGTCCGTGTGCGGGCTGCATCCCGTCGTGTCCGTGCACCACCTGTGCCGTGGCCGGAGCCGGCCCGGCCGCCTGGTGGGCGGGGCCGGAGACGGCGGCCTGAGCGGCGCCGGCCGGCTCGGTCCCGGCGGTGACGTCCACGGGGACGCCGGCCGGATCAACCGTTTCGGCAGCCGGTGCCTGGGCGCCGACCTGGGCCACCGCCGTCGCCGCCGGTGCGCCGGCCTCGGCCGCCGGGGCGGTGGGCGCCGCGCCCCAGGGGGCCGCGCTCTGCGGGGCCATGTCGCGCAGCGGCTGCGCGTCGAGATACTCGGGGCCGGGCGCGGCCGGACCGGGCTGCCGTACCGGCGCTCCCGCGGGACCACGGTCGGCGAGGGAACGGACCGGACTGGCGGAGGCGTCGGGGATCGGCGGGCCGAGGTGCAGCGGACGGCGCGGCGGCTGCGGGGCAGCGGCCTGCTGGTCCTGCGGGGCCGAGAGGATGGGGGACGGCGGGGCGGACGCCGGGGCCGGGTCCGGCAGTCGGACGCCGCTGAGGTCGACGGAGCCGCTGTCCCGGCCCGCCGTCTCGTGCGGGCCCGGCTCGTGGACGGCCTCGACGACCGGTTCCGGAGCGGGTGGTGGCACCTCGTTGCCCCACGCGCCCTGGGCACCCGGCAGCAGCAGGTCTTCGTCCTCGGCGGGTGCCTCGGAGAGGTAGGTGTACGCACCGTGCGCGGGGGCGCCCGGCTGTTCCACCATGCCTGCGCTCTCCGGCTGCCCCTCGCCCGGGACCTGGCCGGTGTCGGTCATGCGTACCCCTCGCCCATCGGTTTCGTGCTCCTACGACCAGCTCACCCGGAACGGCGCACCGACCGCCCGTCATGAAGAACGAGCGTCCGTGCCCAGCGGCACGAACGACCCGCCGGAAAAGGCGACAAAGCCATTCAGTGGCATTGTCCCGGCCGTTCCGCCGTCGCGACAGCATGATCCGCGACAGTCCGCTGTGGACTGCGCCACGTTGCGCGTCCTCCGGTTCCGCAGTACCACACCGACCCCAAAACGGGCGTGCTTTCCGGACATTGGCGAACGAATTTCCGGGCCGCCCGGTGTGGCACAACGATCGGCCAGCCTACCGCGCGCAGTACGACAACCGGATCACGGGGCGCGGTCGGGGAGCACGCCGCTGAGCAGGAACGCGACGCTCCGTTCGGTCTCGGTCCAGGCGCGGGTGTCGAGTTCGACGGACTGCAGCAGCGCGCACTCGACCCGGTATCCGTGCTCGCTCAGGTCGCGCCCGATGAGTTCGGCCGCGTCCCGGGTCGCCGCGTGCGCGACGATGCGCTGCGGGCGTCGGTCGGCGACCGCCGAGACCACGGCCGCTCCCCCGCCGCCGACCCGGACGACATCCGGTTCGGGCAGGTTCTCCAGGACGTGCGGGGCGGTGCCCTGGATCACATGGAGCTGGACGCCGAACCGGCGGGCGACCGCCTCGGCGCGGGCGCAGGCCCCCGGGTCCCGGTCGACGGCGATGACGGCCGCGCCGGCGCGGGCCGCCTCGGCGGCGAAGGCGCCGGAGCCGCTGCCGATGTCCCAGACGAGGTCGCCGACCCGGGGGCCGAGGCGGGCGAGTTGCGCGGCGCGCAGCAGTTCCGTCTCGCCCTCGCCGAGCCGGCCGCCGGTCTCGTCGCCGTAGGAGCGGTAGGACGCGTCGGGCTGTACCCAGCCGCGCGGTCCGGCGCCGGGGTCGCGGCCGGCGATCCAGTCGGCGCTGTCCGCCGCGCCGGCCCGGCCGGCGGGGCCGCCGATGACGATGACGACATTGGGGTCGCGCCAGGTGTGGTCGGGGGCCTTGTCGGAGGTGACGACGGTGACCTGTTCGCGTTCGGTGCCCAGTGCCTCGCAGATGACGAAGGTGCGGTGGACGCCCTCCAGCAGGAGTCCGAGTTCGGCGGGTCCGGCGCCGGGTGAGGTGAGGACGGCGACCTTGGTGTGGGCGCGGCAGACGTTCACGGCCCGGCGCAGGGTGCGCGGGTGGGCGACGACCACCTGGGCGTCGTCCCAGGGCATGCCGGCGCGGGCGAAGGCGGCGGCGACCGAGGAGACGGCGGGCACGACCTCGACCTCCAGGCCGAACTCCGGTGCGCGCAGGGTGCGTACGACGCCGAAGAAGCCGGGGTCGCCGTCGGCGAGCACGACCGCGGTGCCGCGGTGGGCGGCGATCCGGCGGGCGGCGAGCGTGATGCTGCCGAGGCGGATGCGTTCGGCGGCGGGCGGGATCTCGGGCAGCGCCAGATGGTGGGCCGCACCGGCGACGAGCGTGGCGGCGCCGAGGGCGGCGCGTGCCGCGGCGGTCAGCGGCGAGCCGTCCCAGCCGATCACCGTGACGCGGTCGGCCATCGTCGTCTCTCTCCAGGTCTTCGCAGCTCGTCAGGGGTACGGGCCCGGTGCCGGGCTCCCTGAGCGTACCCGGTGAGGCTCAGCGGCTCAGTTCCAGTCCGCGTACGACGTGAAGCCGGGGGAATCGGCGAGCTGCTCGTCGGCGCCTTCCAGGTCCTCCGGGAGCAGGCTCCACACGATGTAGTCGCTGCGCACATCGGTCCAGCTGCCGTCGTCGGCGCGGTGGCGGACCATGCAGGCGTTGCGCAGGACCCCCTCGCTGATGCAGCCGATCTTCTGGGCGACCTGCTGGGCGGCGGTGTTGTCGGCGGCGGTGCGCAGCTCGACGCGTTCGAACCTCTGGTCGCCGAAGAGCCAGTGGGCGGTGGCGAGCGCGGCCTCGGAGGCATAGCCCTCACCGCGGGCCCAGGGGGCGATGATGTACGACATCTCGGTCGCGCGTACATGCCAGTCGGTGTGGGTGAGCTGGACGATGCCGACCAGCCGCTGGGTGAGGAACTCGGTGACGGCGAGGTCGAGGCCGCGGCCCGCTATGCGCTCGGCCGGGGAGCGCTGGGAGATCCAGCGATGGGCCAGTTGCTCGGTGTAGGGCTGGGGGACCGGGGTCCAGGCGCCGATCTGCTCGTCGTTCATCATCTCGGCCAGGGCGGGCACGTCGTCCTCGTCGAGGGGGCGCAGGCCCAACCGCTCCGTGCTGATGGAGATGTTGGGGAAGGTGCTAGTCATGCGCCGCTCCGTAACCTTCGGAAAAACTTGAGAGACCATCAGGGCCGTGCCGGAGGCAGGCCGCTGAACTGCCCAGCATGCAGCATGAAACCACTGAACCGCACGACAGGGTCCACCCCCCGTGAGGGAGCGGACCCTGTGCGTGGCGATACGCGGTATACGCCCCGTCAGAAGGACGGGATGACCGAGCCCTGGTACTTGTCCTCGATGAACTTCTTGACCTCGGGCGAGGTGAGGAGCCTGGCGAGCTTCTTCACCCGCGGGTCCTTCTCGTTGCCCTTCTCGACCGCCAGGAAGTTGGCGTACGGGTTGTTCTTCGCGGACTCCAGGACGAGGGCGTCCTTGGCGGGCTTCAGACCGGTGGAGATGGCGTAGTTGCCGTTCACCACGGCGGCGTCCACGTCGTCCAGGGAGCGCGCGGTCTGCGCCGCCTCGACCTCCTTGAACTGGAGGTGCTTGGGGTTCTTGGCGATGTCCTGCGTGGTGGCCTCGTTGCCGGCGCCGGCCTTGAGGGTGATGAGCCCGCCCGCGGCGAGCAGCTTCAGCGCGCGGGCCTCGTTGACGGCGTCGTTGGGGACGGCGACGGTCGCACCGCTCTTCAGGGCGTCGGCCTTCTTGACCTTGTGGGAGTAGAGGCCGAGCGGCTCCAGGTGCACCGTGACGACGGGCACGATGTGGGTGCCGTGCTTGCTGTTGAAGTCGTCCAGGTACGGCTGGTTCTGGAAGTAGTTGGCGCCCACCGAGCCGTCCTCGGTCGCCGTGTTCGGCGTGATGTAGTCGGTGAACTCCTTGACCTGGAGGTCGAGGCCCGCCTTCTTCGCCAGGTTCTTCTTGACGAAGTCGAGGATCTCGGCGTGCGGGGTCGGGCTCGCGGCGACGACCAGCGGGCCGCTGTAGTCGTGGGAGCCGGAGGAGCTGCCGGAGCCGCAGGCGGTGAGCCCGAAGGTGAGGGCTCCGGCGGCGAGGACGGCGGTGGTGAGCTTGGCGGTGTTACGCACGAAAAGTGCCTTTCCTTAAGGGTGGTGCGACCCCGTGTGCGGGTGAACGGGGAGTTTTAGGGCCGGGAGCGTCAGCTCTTCTTGACGGCCTCGGTGGCGACCGTGCCGGGGAGGACGCCCCTCAGCGGCCTGAACAGGAGCAGGCCGCCGGACCCGCCGCTGCGGCGGTGCAGGGAACGGGCCACGACGTCGCCGACGATCTGCAGCAGGGAGATGACGACGGCCAGGATGGCCACGGTGATCCACATCACGCCGGTCTCGAAGCGCTGGTAGCCGTAGCGGACGGCGACGTCGCCGAGCCCTCCGGCACCGACCGTGCCCGCCATGGCGGAGTAGCCGATGAGGGCGATGACCGTGGTGGTGGCGCCGGAGATCAGCGACGGCAGGGCCTCGGGCACCAGCACGCTGCGGACGACCTTCCAGGTGCTGCCCCCCATGGACTGGACGGCCTCGACGAGCCCGCCGTCCACTTCCCGGACGGACATCTCCACGAGCCGGGCGAAGAACGGGATGGCGCCGATCGCGAGCGGCACGATGGCGGCCTCGCGGCCGATGGTGGTGCCGGTGATCCAGCGGGTGAAGGTCATCAGCGCGACCATGAGGATGATGAACGGCATCGAGCGCGCGATGTTCACGACCTGCCCGATGACCTTGTTCACGACGACGTTCTGCAGCAGTCCGCCCTTGTCCGTGAGGACGAGGAGGATACCGAGCGGAAGACCTGCGACGACGGCGATCAGTGTGGACCAGCCGACCATGTAGAGCGTGTCCCAACACGCCTGGGTGAGCACCGGCTGTATCTCGGACCAGGTCACTTGGCACCATCCTTCACCAGCACGGGCGCCTGGGCATCGGCACCGACGACATCGATCTGCAGGCCCTGTTCGCGCAGGAATCCGATCGGCACCACGTTGTCCTCGTAGCGGCCGGGCAGTTCGATGCGCATACGGCCGATCTGCAGGCCGCCGACGGTGTCGATGGCGGCGCCGAGGATCGAGATGTCGATGTTGTAGGTGCGCGCGAGCTGGGAGACGACCGGCTGGGTGGCGGCCTCGCCGTGGAAGGTGACGTCGAGGACGGTCCGGTCCTCGCCGGTGCGCTCGCCGCTCACCGGGAACAGCGCGGCGGCCAGCTCGGAGCCGGGCGTGGCGAGCAGTTCGCTGACCGTGCCGGACTCCACGATCCGGCCCTTGTCCATGAGGGCGGCGGAGTCGCAGATCGACTTCACGACGTCCATCTCGTGGGTGATGAGCAGGACGGTGAGGCCCAGCTGCCGGTTCAGGTCGCGCAGCAGCTGGAGGATGGAGCGGGTGGTCTCGGGGTCGAGGGCGCTGGTGGCCTCGTCGGAGAGCAGCACCTTCGGGTCGCCGGCGAGGGCGCGGGCGATGCCGACGCGCTGCTTCTGGCCGCCGGAGAGCTGGGCGGGGTAGGCACCGGCCTTGTCGGCGAGGCCGACCAGGTCGAGCAGCTCCAGGGCCTTGCGGGACCGTTCCTTCGCCGGGGTGCCGAGGATCTCCAGCGGCAGCTCGATGTTGTCCCGCACGGTGCGCGAGGACAGCAGGTTGAAGTGCTGGAAGACCATGCCGATGCGGCTGCGCGCCCGGCGCAGCTCCCGGCCGGCGCGCGGGCCGCGCCCGGCGAGGGCGGTGAGGTCCTGGCCGGCGACGGTCACGGTGCCGGAGGTGGGGCGCTCCAGCAGGTTGACGCAGCGGATGAGGGAGGACTTGCCGGCGCCGGACTGGCCGATGACGCCGTAGACCTCGCCTTCGCGGACGTGAAGATCGACGCCGTCGAGGGCGGTGACCTCACGGCCGCGGGAGCGGTAGACCTTGGTGAGGCCCGAGGTGGTGATCACGTGGGTTTCCGTCACTGTCGAGTGCGCGGGCGTGGGTGTGCCCGGGCACGGGTGCAGGTTCAGGCATGGGGAGTGGGGTTGCGTCTCGTACGGCCTACGGCGCACGGACATGCCACGGCTCTCGCTTCGGGGCGCGAGGCTCAGCTGATGCGAGGGCCCTCTAGAAGGCGCACATTCGGCACATCAGGCGACACATACAACGAGCACCGGGCGTCATGGTCGCCTCGGTCGCAAGGGTGCGGCAGCTCGTCGTGGTCATGCGATCAGTAAAGCAGAACCATGGTCCGGGCCGGTCGCCGCTGTCCGGATAGTGGACAGCGGCGGACAGTCGGGGCCGGGCGTCAGCGGCGGACGGAGATCTCCACACCGGAGTCGGTGACCAGTGCGGACAAGGCCGACAGGTCCTTGACCACGAGGTCGGCGTCCAGTTCGTCCGGGCGGTGGGTTGTGGCCAACGCCACGGTGGTCATTCCGGCCGCGCGGCCCGCCTGGAGTCCGGCCGGGGCGTCCTCGAAGACCACACAGCGGGCGGGGTCGACGCCGAGCTGCCGGGCGGCGAGGAGGTAGGGCTCGGGGTCGGGCTTGCCGCGGGTGATGTCATCGGCGGCGATCAGCGTCTTGGGCAGGATGCCGACGGCGTCCAGGCGGGCCTCGGCCAGCCGCCGGGTGGCGGAGGTGACGACGGCCCAGCGGATGGGGGTCCCCCCGGCTCCGAGCGAAGCCGAGGAGTTGGGGGGAGGGCAGCGCGTCGAGGAGCTCCCGTGTCCCGGGCAGCAGCCGCACGCCCCCGTCGGGTACGTCCTCCAGCTCCAGCTGTTCGACCCGCGCGACCGCCTCCGGCACGAGGCGGGCGGGCAGCAGGTCGGCGACTATCTCGGCCGCGGGCCGCCCGTGCAGTGGCACGCGCCGGAACTCCTGTGCGGTGATGCCGTACTCCCGCGCCCAGCGCGTCCAGCAGCGCTCGACGGAGTCGAGGGAGGAGACGAGGGTGCCGTCGTTGTCGAAGAGGAGGGCGCGCGCATGGATCGTCATGGTCTAGACCCTACGGTGTACGGCACGGCGTACGGCGGGGTCGGCGGCCCGGGCCCGTTTCGGCGCGAAGTTCGGGCCGTAATAAGGTCACCGCATGCTCAATGCCCTGACGCTGGTGACCGGGGTCGCCGCGCTGTTGCTCGCCGCCTGGTGCGGCTGGGCCGCCTATCGGGACCAGCCGACCAAGGACTGGCACTTCATCGGCATGGCCGTGGTGTCCCTGCTGGCCGTGGTCCAGCTGGTGGTCGGGATCGTGCAGCTGGCGCGGGGCGAGAAGCCGGAGCAGGGCACGACGATCTTCGTGGCGTATCTGCTGGGCGCGTTCGCGTGTGTTCCGGCGGCGGGGTTCATGTCACTGGCCGAGCGGACCCGCTGGGGCTCGGTGACGGCCGCCGCCGGCGCGGTGGTGCTGGCCGTGCTGGAGGTGCGGCTCTATGACATCTGGGGAGGCTGAGGTGACGGCCGTGGAGGAGAAGCCGGCCCGCTTGATCAGTGGCCCGGGCATGCTGCTCGTGTGGTTCTACGGTGTGATGGTGGTCGGGGCCGTGTCGCGCTCCGCGTACCAGATCGGCACGGACTTCCAGCGGGCGCCGCTGGCCTATGCGCTGTCGGCCGTGGCCGGGGTGGTGTACGGGTTCATCACGTACACGCTGGTCCGGGGCGGGGAGACCGCTCGGCGGGCGGCACTGGTGTGCTGCGCCGCCGAGCTCGCGGGTGTCCTGATCGTCGGCACCTGGACGCTGGTCGACCGTTCGGCGTTCCCGGACGCGACCGTCTGGTCCGACTACGGCATGGGGTACGTCTTCATCCCCGTGCTGCTGCCGCTCTCCGCCCTGTACTGGCTGCGGAAGGCACGCGCCGGCGCGGTCACGCGGTAGCCGCGTACGCCCCGGCCTGCTTCTCCAGGACGATCAGCTCCACGCCGTCGGTCCCCTTGGAGCGGCCCACCGCCTCGTAGCCCACGCGGCGGTAGAGGCGGAGGTTGCCCTCGCTGCGGTGGCCGGTGAGGAGACGGAACTTGGTGGCGCCCCGCTCCTGCACCAGCGCCGCCTCGGCCGCGCGCAGCAGCCGCGCGCCGATGCCGTGGCCCTGCAGGCGCGGGTGGACGCAGAGCTTGCCGATGGCGGCCGCGCCGCCCTCGGTGACCTTGCCGCGAACGGAGCCGACCACTTCCTCACCGAGCCTGGCGACGAAGACACAGTCGGCGGTGACCTCTTCCCGGACGGAGTCCAGGGTTTGGACGAGCGGGTCGATGCGGTAATTGCCGTACAGCGCCGCCTCGCTCTGGAAGCACAGGTACTGAAGCCTGAAGATCTGCTCCGCGTCCTGTTCGGTCGCCACCGAGATGGTCACGCTCATGCCCATGTGCGCACGCCTCCCGCTCACCTGATCACCTGTCGTTCCCACTCCTATCCCCGCACTTCGCGGACCGCAACCTCCGGTGTGAGCAAACGCCGTAGACATCCCAGACATCTGGAACGTTCTGGCCCAAGGCTGCCCTGTGAGATACCCAACTCCCCCGCGATCTCCCGGTATGTCAGATCCTTCGGGGAGAGCAGGGCCTCGATGAGCCGGGGGCAGCGGCCGGGCAACCGGCGCACCGCGTCGCGCAGCGCGCGGTACCGGGCGTCCGTGAGCACATACTGCTCGGGGCCAAGGCGGGCGTCGTCGGCCGGTTCGGTGCCATAGGGGCGTTCCCGGCGGGTGGTGCGGCGGCTGCGGCGGGCCTCGGCGCGAACGGCCTTGCGCAGCCAGCCCTGTGGATCCGGTGGCGGTCCTTCGGTCTCCAGGCGCTCCAGCAGCCGGAGCCAGACGGCCTGCTCCAGGTCACCCGGCTCACTCCCGGCGGCATATGCCTCGGCGGCGGCCTCGGCGGTGAGCAGCGGGTGCAGGTCGGCTACCAAGTCGTGCGTCATATGCGGAACGACGTGCCGCCCCGGCGGCAGGTTTCCGGGGCGGCGCACAGTCACTTCGAACGAGGTCCCTGCCGGGCGGCTCGTTGACGGCGGGAGTCGGCGAACGCCGGGTCAGCCCGCCAGGAAGTCGGCGCGGGCGAGCAGGCCGGTGTCGGCGTTGTCGGTGAAGACGCCGTCGATGCCGGTCGCGAAGTACGTCCTGAACGCGCCGAACGGGTCGCCGTAGGCGTCGGCCGCGCTGCCCTTGCGGTACTCGGCCGGCAGGAACGGGTTCTCGTTGCGCATGGTGTAGGGGTGCAGGACCAGGCCCACCTTGTGCGCGTCGGAGACCAGGGTCGACGGCTTGCCCAGGGTGCCGTCCGCGTTCTTCGGGATGACCAGGTCCAGGGTCGGGCCGATGCCCTGCGCGTAACCGGCGATCTCCCGCAGCCCCTTGGGCGTGATCAGGTCGGCAACGGTACGCGGATCGCCCGACGCGACGAAGTCGTAGGGGCGGCTGTCGGCCGTGGAGAGCAGCACGACGAGCGGGTTGTCGACCAGCTGGTTCAGCTTCTGGATGCTGGTGGGCTCGAAGGACTGCAGGATGACCGGCGAGTTCCGGCCGTCCTTGCCGTACTTGCGCAGGAGCTTGGCGACCCGCTCCTCCAGGCCGAGGCCGAGCGCCCGGAAGTAGGTGGGGTGCTTGGTCTCGGGGTAGATCCAGACCTGCTTGCCGCGCTTGCGGCTCTGCTCGTCCTGCCACTTCAGGACCTCTTCGAACGTGGGGATCTCCCAGCGTCCGTTGTAGAGGGTGTTGTGCGGCCGGTTGGCCGGTATCCGCTCTGTCGCGCGCAGCGTCTTCAGTTCGGCGAGCGTGAAGTCCTCGGTGAACCAACCGGTGGTGGCGACGCCGTCCAGCATCTTGGTGGTCTTGCGGCCGGCGAACTCCGGGTGCGCGGCGACGTCCGTGGTGCCGCCGATCTCCGGCTCGTGCCGGCACACCAGATGGCCGTCCT
The DNA here is from genome assembly GCF_014650595.1 of Streptomyces alanosinicus. Taxonomy (GTDB): domain Bacteria; phylum Actinomycetota; class Actinomycetes; order Streptomycetales; family Streptomycetaceae; genus Streptomyces; species Streptomyces alanosinicus. Next base: position 272,320 of record NZ_BMVG01000004.1, on the reverse strand, counting down.
TGGTGGGCACCAGGTCACCGGCCTCGACCACGTCGGCGCCGAGGTCCAGGGCCAGGTTGTACGAGCCGAAGGTGTGTTCGGGGCGATAGCCGCTGCTGCCACGGTGACCGATGATCGTCGGCTTCGGCAGGCTCTTCAGCCCCCGGCCACCCTGTCCGGCCGTACCGACCGCACGGGCCGCACCCGTCTCGGCGGCGCCGGCCGCACCCGGCAGTCCGAGGACCGCTCCGCTCGCCGCGCCGAACACCGCCGCGCCGAGGATCGCCCGTCGCCCCGTGCCCTGCGTCTTCTCGTTCACCTGGTCGCTGCCCATCAGCGTCTCCTGCCCGTCCGTACGTAAGTGCGGGCCGATCGTAGGGGCGTTGATGTGACCGGCGGGAGTCCTGGGCCGGAACGCACGGGTGCCGCCGGCCGTCGTGTCGGAGCCGCACCCGAGCGATCTCCGTCACATCGCCGCAGGGCGGTCACACCCCGTCTACGGTGCGTCACCGCAGGTAAACCCGCGTCAACTCTTCGTAAGACCTCGGTGAACCGGGCCTCCCCGATGTGCGTCTCCCCCGGGGCCGCGAGTAATGTCCTCACCTGCACAGACTCATAACGCCCCTCGACATCGGAGGACCCGTTGTCCCGCTTCCGGCTCATCAAGGCAGTGCTGGGACCGATCATGCGCCTGATGTTCCGCCCACAGGTCGAGGGCGTGGAGAACATCCCGGGGGACGGTCCGGTGATCCTGGCGGGCAACCACCTCACGTTCATCGACTCGATCGTGCTTCCGCTGGTCACCAAGCGGCAGGTGCACTTCATCGGCAAGGACGAGTACGTCACCGGCAAGGGCCTCAAGGGCCGGCTGATGGCCTGGTTCTTCACCGGCGTCGGCATGGTCCCGGTGGACCGGGACGGGGCCAACGGCGGTGTGGCGGCGCTGATGACCGGGCGGCGGATCCTGGAGGAGGGGAAGATCTTCGGGATCTACCCCGAGGGCACGCGGTCACCCGACGGACGGCTGTACCGGGGGCGCACCGGTATCGCGCGGCTGACGCTGATGACCGGTGCGCCGGTCGTGCCCTTCGCCATGATCGGCACGGACAAGCTGCAGCCGGGCGGCAACGGAATCCCGCGGCCCGGCCGGGTGACGGTCCGCTTCGGCGAGGCGATGGAGTTCTCGCGGTACGAAGGGATGGACCGGGACCGGTATGTGCTGCGGGCGGTGACGGACTCGGTGATGGCCGAGGTCATGCGGCTGTCGGGCCAGGAGTACGTGGATATGTATGCCACGAAGGCAAAGGCGGCCTGAGCACCGTAGGGCTTGGTGCCGTCTTGCGGGCGCGGGTCGTGGTCGCTCTTCGCACAGTTCCCCGCGCCCCTTGACTACTCACCTCACCCGGCGCTCTCCAGTTTCTGGCCCTTCAGCAGGAACCAGGCCGCCACCGCCGTTGCCAGCAGGACCGCCGCTCCCGCGCCCGAGGCCAGGTGGAGGCCGTGGACGAAGGAGTCGCGGGCCGCGTCGAGCATCTGGCCGGCCGTGTGGGGGGCCAGCTGCCTGGACGCCTCGACCGCCGCGCCCAGTGACTCATGGGCCTCGGGCGGGGTGCCGGCCGGGCCGGTGAAGTCGCGGTAGACGCCTGTCACGATCGAGCCCAGCAGGGCGATGCCGAGGGCCGCGCCCAGTTCGTACGCCGTCTCGGAGACCGCCGAGGCGGCGCCCGCCTGTTCCTTGGGCACGCTGGAGAGGATCACATCGGCGGTGACCGTGAAGGACAGGCCCGCTCCGACACCGACGACCAGGAGCGCGGCGCCGAGCACCGGGTAGCCGGTGGCCTGGCCGACCGTCGTCAGCGCGGCCAGGGCCAGGCCGACCGCCGCGAGACCGCCCGAGACCGCCGCACGGACGGAGAACCGGCGGGCCGCGCGGCCCGCGAGCAGACCGGCCACCACCGCGCCGAGGGCGGCGGGCAGTTCGGCGAGGCCCGCCTCGAACGGGCGCCTGCCCTGGACGAGTTGCAGAAACTGGGAGAGGAAGAACACCAGGCCGGACATGCCGAGCACGGTCAGCAGGTCGGCGAGGACCGCCCCGCTGAAGCCACGCCGGCCGAACAGCCGCATGTCCAGCAGCGGGGTCGCCATGGTGAGCTGACGGTGGACGAAGCCGTAGAGTGCGGCCGCGCCCAGCAGGCCCGCGGCGAGCGTGGGAGCGGTGAAGCCGTGTGTGGCCGCTTCCTTGACCGCGTAGACGACACCGATCATGCCGACCAGCGACAGGACGACGCTGATCAGGTCCCAGGGGCCGGGGTTCGGGTTGCGGGACTCGGGCAGGGTGCGGATACCGACGAGCACCAGGACCGCCATCACCGGCAGGTTGATGAGGAAGACCGAGCCCCACCAGAAGTGTTCGAGCAGGAAGCCGCCCGCGATCGGGCCGACGGCCGTGCCGGCGGAGGCGGTCGCACCCCAGATGCCGACGGCGAGGCTCCGCTCGCGCGGGTCGTGGAAGAGGTTGCGGATCAGGGCGAGGGTGGCGGGCATCAGGGTCGCGCCCGCGACGCCGAGCAGCGCCCGCGCCAGGATCATCAGCTCCGGTGTCGTCGCATAGGCGTTGAGCACGGATATCGCGCCGAACGCCGTGGCACCGCAGAGCAGGATCCGCTTACGGCCGATGCGGTCGCCGAGGCTGCCCATGGAGACGAGCAGACCGGCGATGACGAAGGAGTAGACGTCGCCGATCCACAGCAGCTGGGTGCCGGACGGGTTCAGGTCTTCGCTGATGTAGGGGGTTGCCAGACCGAGGACGGTGGCGTCGACGGCCACCAGCAGCACGGCCAGGACGAGGACCGAGAGCGCGAGCCAGCGGCCCGGACGCTTCTCCGCCTCCGCCACGCGCGCCGGCTGCAGGGTGCTGGTCATGGTTCCTCTCTTCTTACGCGTGGGTACGTCGTGCTCTTACGCGTGGGTACGTCGTGCGCCGCCGAGCAGCAGCTCGACGATCATGTAGGTGAAGTCCTTGGCGGCCACCCGGCCCTCCGCCACCGCCCAGGCGCCGGAGGCCAGCAGGCCGTAGAGCGCCTCGGTGAGCCAGGCCGGGGTGAGGTCGATGCGGAACTCGCCGCTCTCCTGGCCGCGCCGGAACAGGGCCGTGAGGCGTTCGTCGATACGGGCCCAGCCCTGGTTCTGTTCCTCGCCCTCGAACAGCTGGTTCTCGGTGTAGAGGAAGGCGAGGAGGCCGGCGGCGGGTTCGATGGCGCGGACCAGGCGGTGGACGGCCTCGGCCGCCGGACCCTCGTCCAGCCGGGCCGCCGCCAGCGCCGCCTCGCACTCCTCGATGCCGAGCGCCTCCAGCGCCCGCACGAGCGCGTCGCGCCCGGCGAAGTGGCGGTGCAGGGTGGCACGGCTGATCCCGGCGGCCTTGGCGACCTCGTCCATGGTCGCGGTGGATTTACGGGTCAGCAGGGCGGCCGCGCTGCGCAGCACCTGGTCACGATCGAGAGCCATGAGACAAGGATAGACCATGTGAGACATCTTTGTCTCATCACGGGCATGCATGACTCATCTCCGCTGGTCGGAACGAGTGCGGCTCAGTGCCAGGGCAGCTGTCCGCGCCGCTCCCAGTAGGCGCGCGGGTCCTCCGCCAGCGTGGCGAGACGGGTCATCTGGTCCACGTCGAGGTCGACGGCGGGAGCATGGAGATTGGAGAAGAGCTGAGGGACGGTCGCGGCGCCGGAGAGGACGACGCCGACCCAGGGCCGGCGCAGGATCCAGGCCAGGGCGACCGCGTCGCAGCCCAGCGAGGTCTCGTCCGCGACGGATTTCAGCATCTGGGGAGCGTGCGGCGCGGCCAGCCGGCCGTTGGCCATGCCCTCCTTGATGATCACCGTGAGCCCGGCGTCGTGCGCCTCGGCGAGCGCGGGTCCCGCCGAGGGCTCCAGGGCGTTGTACGTGGACTGGACGGTGCGGAAGAGCGGCTCGCCGTCGACCGTGATCGCGAGGGCGGCGCGGACGGCGTCGGCCTGGGCGGGGCCGCTGGTGGAGAAGCCGATGGTCAGGCCCTGGGCGGCGGCCTCGGCGAGGCGGGCGTGCAGGTCCTTGTCGGTCAGGGCCGGGCTGTCCGGGGTCACCGAGTGGATCTGGTAGAGGTCGAGCCGGTCGCCGAGCAGCGCGTCGGTCTCGGCGCGCTGCCGCTCGTAGGTGGCGAGACCGTGGTCCTTGACCTCGTGCTGTTCGGCCTCGGCGGACCAGCCGGCGGTGTAGGTGTAGCCCCACTTGCTGCCGACGACCACGTCGTCGATGTCGGGGCGGGCGTTCAGCCAGTCGGCGAGGAACTCCTCGGAGCGGCCGTAGGAGCGGGCCACGTCGAAGTAGCGCACGCCCTGGGCGTAGGCGGCGTCGAGGAGTTCGTGGGTACGGTCCCGGAGGGCGTCGACGCCGCGGTTCTCTCCGAGGTCTTCGTCGCGGCCGAGGTTGATGTAGCCGGGGCGGCCGACGGCGGCCAGGCCGAGGCCGATGTGGCAGGTCGGCGTCGTCGCGTGCGCGAGACGGGCGAAGGGCATCGCGGGCTCCGTTCGGTCGGCTCCGGTACGGCTTGCGACCAACGTACCCCGCGCCCCAGAGGGGCGCGGGGAACTGCGCGACCAGCCACGACGCAACCCGCAGGCCGGGTCAGCTCTTGGCCGTCGCCCACGCGTGCTGCGCGGCCACGTCCGCCTTGACCTCCGCCAGCTGGACGGCGACGGCGCTGGGTGCCGTACCTCCGCGCCCGTTGCGGGAGGCAAGAGCGCCGGGCACGTTGAGCACGCCCCGCACCTCCGGAGTGAGATGCGCGCTGATCTTCGCGAACTGCTCGTCCGTCAGCTCGTCCAGTTCCTTGCCCTCGGCCTCGGCGACCTTCACGCACTCCCCCGCGACCTCGTGGGCCACGCGGAACGGCACGCCCTGCCTGACCAGCCACTCGGCGATGTCGGTGGCGAGCGAGAAACCGGCCGGGGCCAGCTCCTCCATGCGCTCGCGGTGGACCGTGAGGGTGGCGATCATTCCGGTGAAGGCGGGCAGCAGCACCTCCAGCTGGTCGCAGGAGTCGAAGACCGGCTCCTTGTCCTCCTGGAGATCGCGGTTGTAGGCGAGGGGCAGGGCCTTCAGGGTGGCCAGCAGCCCGGTCAGGTTGCCGATCAGTCGGCCGGACTTGCCGCGGGCCAGCTCGGCGATGTCCGGGTTCTTCTTCTGCGGCATGATCGACGAGCCCGTGGAGAACGCGTCGTGCAGGGTCACGAAGGAGAACTCCTTCGTGTTCCAGATGATGATCTCCTCGGCGATCCGGGAGAGGTTCACGCCGATCATGGCGGTGATGAAGGCGAACTCCGCCACGAAGTCACGGGAGGCCGTGCCGTCGATGGAGTTGCCGACGCTGCCGTGCTCGAAGCCGAGGTCCCGGGCGACGGCCTCCGGGTCCAGGCCGAGCGAGGAGCCGGCGAGGGCGCCGGAGCCGTACGGCGACACGGCCGTGCGCTCGTCCCACTGGCGCAGCCGCTCGGCGTCCCGGGACAGGGACTGGACGTGGGCGAGGACATGGTGGGCGAACAGGACCGGCTGGGCGTGCTGGAGATGGGTGCGGCCGGGCATCGCGACGTCCGGGTGGGCCTCGGCGAGGCTGATCAGGGCGTCCTGGAGGTCGGCGACCAGTGCGCCGATCGTCCGGGCATGGTCCCTCAGATACATCCGGAAGAGGGTCGCCACCTGGTCGTTCCTCGACCGGCCGGCGCGCAGCTTGCCGCCGAGGTCGGGGCCGAGGCGCTCCAGCAGGCCACGCTCCAGGGCGGTGTGCACGTCCTCGTCGGCGATCGTGCCCACGAAGGAGCCGTCGGCGACATCGGCCTCCAGCCGGTCCAGTCCGGCGATCATGCGCTGCAGCTCGTCCTCGGTGAGCAGCCCCGCCTTGCTCAGGACGCGCGCGTGGGCACGCGAACCGGCGATGTCGTACGGCGCGAGGCGCCAGTCGAAGTGGACGGACGCGGACAGCTTCGCCAGGGCCTCGGCGGGACCGTCTGCGAAACGGCCGCCCCAGAGCCGAACGTCACCGCTGCTGCTGCTCACTTGGGCTGCTCCTTGAGAGGGTTGGGTCGGTGTGCGGGAGGTCTGCGTCAGGCTATGCCTGCAGGTCGCGCCGTGCGGCGATCTTCGACGACAGGCTGTAGATGTCGATGAAGCCCTTGGCGGCGGACTGGTCGAAGGTGTCGCCGGTGTCGTAGGTGGCGAGGTCGAAGTCGTACAGGGACGACGCCGAGCGCCGGCCGGTGACGACCGCGCGGCCGCCGTGCAGGGTCATCCGGATGTCGCCGGTCACATGCCGGCCGGCCTCGTCGATGAAGCCGTCCAGGGCGCGCTTGAGCGGGGAGAACCACTGGCCGTCGTAGACCAGTTCGCCCCAGCGCTGCTCGACCTGCCGCTTGTAGCGGGCGAGTTCGCGCTCGACGGTGACGTTCTCCAGCTCCTGGTGGGCGGTGATCAGGGCGATCGCGCCCGGGGCCTCGTACACCTCGCGGGACTTGATGCCGACGAGGCGGTCCTCGACCATGTCGATCCGGCCGATGCCCTGGGCACCGGCGCGTTCGTTGAGCTGCTGGATCGCCCGCAGGACGGTGACGGGCTCGCCGTCGATCGCGACCGGGGCACCCTCCTCGAAGGTGATGATCACCTCGTCGGGCTCGCGCGGGATCGCCGGGTCGGCGGTGTAGTCGTAGATGTCCTCGATCGGGGCGTTCCAGATGTCCTCCAGGAAGCCCGTCTCGACGGCGCGTCCGAAGACGTTCTGGTCGATGGAGTACGGGGACTTCTTGGTGGTGGCGATCGGGAGCCGCTTGGCCTCGCAGAAGGCGATCGCCTTGTCCCGGGTCATCGCGTAGTCGCGGACCGGGGCGATGCACTTCAGGTCGGGGGCGAGGGCGACGATGCCGGCCTCGAAGCGGACCTGGTCGTTGCCCTTGCCGGTGCAGCCGTGGGCGACGGTCGTGGCGCCGTGCTTGCGGGCGGCGGCGACCAGGTGCTTGACGATCACCGGCCGGGACAGCGCCGAGACCAGCGGATAGCGGTCCATGTAGAGGGCGTTGGCCTTGACCGCCGGGAGGCAGTACTCGTCGGCGAACTCGTCCTTGGCGTCGGCGACCTCGGCCTCGACGGCTCCACAGGCGAGGGCGCGCTTGCGGATGACGTCCAGGTCCTCGCCGCCCTGGCCGACGTCCACCGCTACGGCGATGACCTCGGCGCCCGTCTCCTCGGCGATCCAGCCGATGGCGACGGAGGTGTCCAGACCGCCCGAATAGGCGAGTACGACGCGCTCGGTCACGGGTTTCTCCTCACACTGCGTCTACCGACATGCATGAGTATGCAGAGCTCTGCATGATTCGTCAATTGAACCTGTCCTTAGACAAGCGAAGGAGTTTCCCTGATAATCGTTAGGCATGGGAAAGACTTATGAGCGCATCGACGGCAGACTCCGGACGTTCATCGAGGAACAGCCCCTTTTCTTCACCGCGACCGCCCCGCTCTCCGGCGACGGCACGGTCAATCTCTCGCCCAAGGGCCTCAAGGGCTCCTTCGTCCTGCTCGACGAGCGGACCGTGGCGTATCTCGACTTCGCCGGGTCCAACGCCGAGACCATCGCCCACCTGCGGGAGAACGGGCGGATCACCCTGATGTGGTGCGCCTTCCAGGGCCCGCCGAACATCGTGCGCGTCCACGGCCGGGGCGAGCCCGTCTTCCGGGACGACCCGCGCTTCCCGGAGCTGCTCACCCGCTTCCCGGACATCGACGCCGACGCGCACGGGCTGCGCGCGGTCATCGTCGTGCACGCGGAGCTGATCCGGGACAGCTGCGGGTACGCGGTCCCCTACATGGCGTACGAGGAGGACCGTGACCTGCACGGGAAGCGGTTCGGGCGGGAGGACGACGCCTCACTGAGCGCGTACTTCGAGAAGAAGGAACATGTGGCGACGAGCCTGGACGGACTACCCGGGCTGCCGTTGCCGCTCCCGCCGTCTACCGTCTGAGCCATGCGCCCCGGTGTCGTGCTCACCCTCGTGTCCGCGTCCTCGATCGCCCTGCTCGGGCTCACCCCGGGCGCCGTGTGCGCGCCGTTGCCCGCGCGCATGGCGGACACCGGCGGCGGCACCCAGCTGATCACCGCTCAGGCCCCGCGCACCGACGCGACGTCGGGGACCCTCACCTGGTGGGACCTGCGGCACGGACGGTGGGTGCGGGCCGGTGCCGCGCCGGCGCGGTTCGGGGCGAAGGGCCTGGTGGAGGGCGCGAAGCGCACGCAGGGGACGGACACCACACCGACCGGGCTGTACGCGCTTCCCTTCGGCTTCGGGATCAAGGCGGCGCCGGGCGGCACCCGGGTCACATACCGTGCGGTGAAGGACGGTTCGTGGTGGTGCGAGGACAATGACTCACGGTCCTACAACCGGTGGGTCGAGCCGCTGCCGCAGGACTGCCGGGCGTCCGAGTCCGAGCATCTGGTCACCTACACCGCCCAGTACGCGTACGGCCTCGTCATCGGGTTCAACTACGACCGGCCCGTCCGGGGGCGCGGCGCCGGGATCTTCCTGCATGTCAACGGGCGTGGGGCCACGGCCGGGTGTGTGTCGGTGCCGGAGGACGCGATGCGGCGGATTCTCCGGTGGGCCAGGCCCGCGCGGGCCCCGCATGTCGCCATCGGGACCGACAGCGGTGCCACGGCGATCATCCGGTACTGATGTTCCGTGCGCGGTTCCCCGCGCCCCTCTGGCCGGGCAGTCGCACCCTGAACGTCGTGGAGCCCGGTCCGCTCTCCAGCCCCACCGTCCCCTCGTGCGCCTCCGTCACCGCCGCCACGATCGCGAGGCCCAGGCCCGCGCCGGTGCCGGCAGCGTGAGCGTCCGGGCGGCGGCGGTGGTCGGCTCGGGTGAAGCGTTCGAAGACGTCCGGCTGGACGTCCTCGGGGACACCGGGGCCGTCGTCATGGACGGAGAGTTCGGCCGCGTCGGGCGCCGCCACCAGGGTCACCGTCACCGTGGTGCCCACGGGGGTGTGCAAACGCGCGTTGGCCAACAGGTTGGCCACCACCTGATGGAGGCGGTGGGCGTCGCCCGGGACCGTCACCGGGTCCTCGGGGAGGTCCAGGGACCAGCGGTGACCGGGGCCCGCGGCCCGTGCGTCCGTCACCGCGTCCAGGACCAGGCGGGTCAGATCCACCGGGCCGCTCTCCAACGGGCGGCCCGCGTCGAGCCGGGCCAGCAGCAGCAGATCGTCGACCATCTCGCCCATCCGCACGGACTCGGCCTTGATGCGCTCCAGGGCCCGGGTGACCTCCGCCGGCACCGGGCCGGGGTGGAGGAGGGCCAGTTCGGCATGGCCGCGGACGGAGGCGACCGGGGTGCGCAGCTCGTGGCTGGCGTCGGCGGCGAAGCGGCGCAGCCGCTCCTCGACGGCGTGCCGCTTGGTCAGGGCGTTCTCGACATGCCGCAGCATGCGGTTGAAGGCCGCCGCCACCTGGCCGACCTCGCTGCGCGGATCGCTGTCCGGGGCGCGCGACGGCAGCGCCACCTCACCGCTGGCCAGGGGCAGTTCGCTGACCCTGGTGGCGGTCGCGGCGACCCGGCTCAGCGGGCGCAGCGACCAGCGGACCCACAGCGCCCCGGCCACGCCGACGACGGTCAGGGCCAGGCCGAAGACGGTCACGGCGACCAGTCCGAGGCGTTTCACGACGGCCCGTACCGGCTCCGTCGGCAGCCCCGTGACCAGCACGTCGCCGTCCCTGCCGGGCCATGCCATCAGCCGGTAGTCGTGCAGGTGCGACAGGCACACGGTGTGGCCGGCGCCGTCCACCGCAAGCCCGGCCAGGGCCCTGCGGTCGGCGGCGGTCAGGCTGACACCGGGGTCCCGCCCGTTGCCCGCGGGCACCACCGCGGCGCTGGTGACCCGGCCGTTCAGCAGCCGGGCGCCGAACGTCCCGGCGGCCTGTCTGCGGGTGTCGCCGTGCTCGTCGCCGTCATGGTCCGACGGCTTGTAGGTGCCGTGCTCCAGGCTCTGCGGGAAGGCCGGGCCCGCCTGCTGCAGCTGCTGGTCGAGCCGGCGGACGAGCGAGCCGTTCAGTTCGACGACGGCCGCCGCCCCGACCGCGGCACAGCTGATCGCGAGCAGCACGACCAGTCCGGCGATGAGCCGGGCGCGCAGGGTGCGGGGGCGGGGCAGCCGCCGGAGGAACGTCACCTGCTGACCGGTTTCAGCACATAGCCCGACCCGCGCACCGTGTGGATCATGGGCTCACGCCCCGCGTCCATCTTCTTGCGCAGGTAGGAGATGTACAGCTCGACCACATGGGCCCGGCCGCCGAAGTCGTAGGACCAGACCCGGTCGAGGATCTGCGCCTTGCTGAGCACGCGGCGCGGGTTGCGCATGAGGAAGCGGAGCAGCTCGAACTCCGTGGGCGAGAGTTCGATCAGCTCACCGGCCCGGGTGACCTCGCGGGCCTCCTCGTCCATGACCAGGTCGCCGACGGTCAGCCGCGGCCCCTCCTCCAGCTGCCGGGCCATGCCCGCCCGGCGCAGCAGACCGCGCAGCCGGGCCACGACCTCCTCCAGGCTGAAGGGCTTGGTGACATAGTCGTCGCCGCCCGCCGTGATGCCCGCGATCCGGTCCTCGACGGCGTCCCGGGCCGTGAGGAAGAGGACACAGACGTCCGGTTTCACCTCGTGCAGCCGGCGCAGCACGGCGAAGCCGTCGGTGTCGGGGAGCATCACGTCGAGGACGACGGCGTCCGGCAGCAGCTCGTGCGCGGCGGCCACGGCCGAGGCACCGTCGCCGGCCGCGCGCACCTCCCAGCCCTCGTAGCGCAGGGCGCCGGTGAGGACCTCCGCGAGATCGAGGTCGTCGTCGACGACGAGGACGCGCAGCGCGGTGCCGTCGGGTCGGGTGAGGGCCGGGCGGCCGGAGCGGGTGGTGTTCATCGCGCCTACCAGCATCACCCCTGGGCACGGGTGGGACGTACCGCCCCGGCTCTGAGTTTTCTGTGAGTACGCTCACCGGCCTCCTGAACGCCGGATGAGGACCGCTTCTGAGTTCGCTCTCGATACAGCCGGTCCCAGGCTCGCTCAGAGGTCCCTGAGAACTTCGCCCCGCACAGTGGCCTGGCACGACGGACGAAGGGACGGCTGCTGATGACCACCGTGGACGCGCGACGGGCGGCCCCGCCGCTGCCGGTGACCGCACGGCGCTCCCCCGCCGGCCCGGTGCTGGCCGTGCTGTGGGCCGGGGCGGCGGCCGTGGTGACGCTCTGGTGGGCGGACACCGGGGCCGTGGTCGCCGCGGCCGGCTGGCTGACCGGCGCCGGGCGGATCGCCGGGCTGCTGTGCGGGTACGCCTGCGCGGTGCTCGTCGGCCTGCTGGCGCGGGTGCCGCTGCTGGAGCACCGGGTCGGCTCGGACCGGGTGGCGCGCTGGCACGCGATGGCCGGCCGCTACACGGTCTGTCTGCTTCTCCTGCACATCGCGCTGGTCCTCGCCGGGTACGCCGCCCAGGACCGGGCCTCGCTGTGGCACGAGACGGTGACCGTCGTCCTGGACTACCCGGACATGCTCAAGGCGAGTGCGGGCACGGTGATCCTCTTCGCGGTCGGCATCACCTCGGCCCGCGCCGTGCGCCGCCGCACCAGCCACGAGTTCTGGTACTACGTCCACCTGCTGACGTACGCGGCCGTCTTCCTGGCCTTCTTCCACCAGCTGACACTGGGGGACGAGTTCCATGGCAAGCCGGTCGCGACGGCCCTCTGGTACGCGCTGTACCTGGGCGCCGCGGCCCTGGTGCTGTGGTTCCGGGTCCTCGCCCCCGTCCGCCTCAACCGGCGTCACCGGCTGCGCGTGGAGTCGGTGCACCGGGAGGCTCCGGGGGTGTACTCGGTCGTCGTGCGCGGGCGGCGGCTGACGGAACTGGGGGCGCGGCCGGGGCAGTTCTTCCGCTGGCGGTTCCTCGGCGCGGGCATGGGCTGGACGTCGACGCCGTACTCCCTGTCGGCGCCGGCGCGCCCGGACCGCCTGCGGATCACGGTCAAGGCGCTCGGCGACCACAGCGCGGCCGTCGCCTCGCTGCGGCCCGGCGTCCGGGTGTGGGCGGAGGGGCCGTACGGCTCGCTGACCGCCGACCGGGCCACCGGTCACCGCAGCCTGCTCATCGCGGCCGGCGTCGGTGTCACCCCGCTGCGGGCGCTGTTCGAGACGCTGCCCGGCGAGGTCACCCTGCTGTACCGGGCGCGGCGCGCCGAGGACCTGGCGCTCGGCCAGGAGCTGGAGGCGATCGCCCGGTGGCGCGGCGCGCGGGTGCTCTACGCGCTGAACGGGCCGGGCGGGGAACGTCCGGACATCTCGGCCGAGTCGCTGCGCGCGACCTTCCCCGCCCTCGCCGGCCACGATGTCTACCTCTGCGGCCCGCACGGCTTCGCGCGGGACGTGTACGAGGCGCTGCGGGCGGCCGGGGTGCCGGACCGCCGGATCCACCACGAGTCGTTCGAGCTGTGAGGGCCCGGAAGTGCACGCGTTGAAGAAGAACCGTCCGCTGCGCCGCATCGTGCTGGCGAGTGCCGCGACCGTCTCCGGGATGGTGCTGCTGCTGTCGCTGAAGCCGCACACGAGTCCCACGGTGGTGACGGCGAGCACCGACTCGCCCTCGGTGTCCAGCAGTTCGAGCGCATCGGGCGGCGGCGCCGGGACCACCACCGGCGACACGGTCCAGACCCGCTGGGGCCCGGTCCAGGTGCGGGTGACGGTCAGGGGCGGCCGGCTCACGGACGTCACGGCCGTGCGGTACCCGCGGGACAACCCGCGCGACCAGGAGATCAACAGCTACGCGCTGCCCCAGCTGCGGCGCGAGGCGCTGGCCGCGCAGAGCGCCGCGATCGACACGGTGTCGGGCGCCACGTACACCAGCACCGGGTACCGGCAGTCCCTGCAGTCCGCGCTGGACTCGGCAGGGCTGTGAACACGCGGCGCGTCCGGCACGTATCTGTGGGCCAAGGGCCGAGTCCCCACGGAGGAACCGTGACCACCACGCTCGCAGGCGGACGTGCCGCCCGCCGCCAGACGATGCGCCGCATCCGCCCGCGCCGCAGCCCGGCCGTACCGCTGCTGCTCGCCGTCGGGGCGGGCGCGGCGGCCGTGCTGTGGCTCTGGTGGCACAACACCCCGTCCATCGCCGACAACACCGGCCGGATCCTCAACGCGGGCCGGATCACCGGGCTGCTCGCCGGCTATCTGATGGCGCTGGTCGTGCTCCAGATGGCGCGCGTGCCGGCGCTGGAGCGGCGGGTCGGCTCGGACCGGGTCGCCCGCTGGCACGCGATGAGCGGCCGCTACACGCTCTGCCTGATCGCGGCGCATGTCTTCCTCACCATGTGGGGGTACGCGCTGCAGGCGGGCAAGTCGCTCGGCGACATCGTGCAGCAGACGATCGACTCCGTCGACCAGCTGCCCGATGTGGGCAAGGCGGCGATCGGCACGGGCCTGTTCGTGCTGATCGGGCTGACCTCGACCGGCTGGATCCGCCGCCTGATGCCGTACGACACCTGGTACCACGTGCATCTGCTGACGTACGCGGCGGTGTTCCTGACGTTCTGGCACCAGATCACCACCGGCAACGACTTCGCGGTCGAGCCGGTCGCCAGGACCTTCTGGTACGGCCTGTACGGCGCGGTCAGCGCGCTGGTGATCTGGTACCGGATCCTCACCCCGATCCGGCTGAACCTGAAGCACCGGATGCGGGTGGAGGCGGTGATCGAGGAGACGCCGGGCATCGTGTCGGTGCTGATCGGCGGGCGCAAGCTGCACCGGATGGGCGCGGAGGCGGGCCAGTTCTTCCGCTGGCGGTTCCTCGCGCCCGGGATGCGCTTCAGCTCGCACCCGTACTCGCTGTCGGCGGCGCCCCGCCCGGACATGCTGCGGATCACGGTGAAGGCGATCGGCGACCACAGCGCCCGGCTGCGGGAGCTGCCGCCCGGCACCCGGGTGTGGGCGGAGGGCCCGTACGGGGCGATGACCGCGCAGCGGCGCAGCCGGGGCAAGGTGCTGCTGGTCGCGGGCGGGGTCGGCATCACGCCGATGCGGGCGCTGTTCGAGACGCTGCCCGGCGCGGCCGGTGACATCACCCTGCTCTACCGGGCCAACAGCACCCAGGACCTGGCGCTGTGGGACGAGCTGGCGGCGATCGCCGACGAGCGGGGCGCCCGGCTGATGTACGCGGTGAACAGCCCGGACGGCGAGCGGCCGGACATCTCCGCGGAGAACCTCCAGCGGAAGATCCCGGACATCGACCGGCACGACGTCTTCATGTGCGGCCCGGCCGGGTTCGCGCAGTCGGTGTTCGAGGCACTGCGCGGCGCGGGGGTTCCCGCCCGGCGTATCCATCACGAGTCGTTCGAGATGTGAGCGGGCGCAACGGAGAGACCGGGACCGACGGAGAGATACGGACACATGAGGAAGAGTCATCCCATTCGACGGGTCGTGCTGGCCACCACCGCCACCGTCTCCGGTGTCGTCCTGCTGCTGGCGCTGAAGCCGGCGTCGGATCCGGCCGCGGCGTCGGCGGCGGGCGCGGCACCGCAGGCGCCGGCGGCGCGGCAGCCGTCCCAGGGCGGCGCGCAGCCGGCCGGTGCCGCGGGCGGCACGGTGACCGGTGACGCGGCGCAGACGCAGTACGGCACCGTGCAGGTGCGGCTGACCGTCGCGGGCGGGAAGATCACCAAGGCGGAGGCCGTGCAGGCGCCCAAGGGCGGACTGAGCGACCAGAAGACGGCGCTGGCCGTCCCCAGACTCAACCAGGAGGCCGTCGCCGCGCAGAGCGCGCGGATCGACGCGGTCTCCGGGGCGACGTACACGAGCACCGGCTACAAGAAGTCCCTCCAGTCGGCGCTGGACAAGGCGAAGCCGGCCGGTTCCGCGGGGAAGACCGGTTCCTCCGGTACCGCGCAGGCCCGCACGGTGACCGGGAAGGTCGCGCAGACCCAGTACGGACCGGTCCAGGTACGGATCACGGTCAGCGGCGGCAAGATCACCCAGGCGGCGGCCGTACAGGCGCCCAAGGGCGGACTGAGCGACCAGAAGACGGCGCTGGCCGTCCCCAGACTCAACCAGGAGGCCGTCACGGCCGGCAACGCGCACATCGACGCCGTCTCCGGCGCCACCTACACCAGCACCGGCTACCAGCAGTCCCTGCAGTCGGCGCTGGACCAGGCCGGTGGCTGACACGGTGGCCGAGCCGGGCGAGGCCCCCGCCGCGGTGCGTCATGCGGAGGAGGTCATGGGGACCGTCTTCTCCTTCGACGTCCGCGGCGGGGAACCCGGGGCGGTGCGCGCGGCCCTCGACGAGGCGGTCGCCGGACTGCGCGCGGCGGACGCGGTGTTCAGCACCTACCGCGAGGACAGCGAGGTCGCGCGGCTGGCCCGGGGTGAGCTGACCGTGGCGGAGTGCGCCCCGGACGTGGCCGAGGTGCTGCGCCTCGCGGCGGAGGCGGAACGGGTGAGCGAGGGCTGGTTCAGCAGCCGCTACCAGGGCTCGCTGGATCCCACCGGCATCGTCAAGGGCTGGGCCGCCGAGCGGGCGGCGCGGCTGCTGGCAGGGGTGGCCGGGGTGTGCGGGGTGAGTGTCAACGGGGGCGGGGACGTCCAGTTGCTGGGCACGCCGGAGCCGCAGCGGCCCTGGCGGGTGGGCGTGGCCGATCCGCTGCGGCCGGGCGGGCTGGCGGCGGTGGTCTCGGCGGCGGGCACGGCCGAACTGTCGGTGGCGACCTCGGGCACCGCCGAGCGGGGCGCGCACATCGTGGATCCGCGGACGGGCAGGCCGGCGGTGACGGACCTGGTCTCCGTGACGGTGGTGGGGCCGCGGCTGACCTGGGTGGACTGCTGGGCCACGGCGGCGTTCGCGATGGGCTCGCGGGCGGGGCTGGCCTGGCTGGAGTCCCTGCCGGACGTGGAGGGCCTGCTGATCACGGCGGGCGACGAGGTGCGCTGCACCGGCGGGTTGGCGGCGCGGCTGGGCTGACGAGAGGCCAGGGTGACGGAACGGCATCCATGACCTCCACGACATTGCGGGCGACTTTTTTCGCCGGGGAGCCATCCGTTTCCCGTCCCGGGACGTATCCCAGATACAGCGAGTTTCGGGAGGAACACCATGGCTGTCTTCAACGCTCTCCTGCCGGCCCTCCGCGGTGACCACGGGAAGGACACCTCGCGGCACGGCCACGGCCACCGCCACAGTCACCACCACGATCACGATCACCACCACGGCCACCGCCACGACCACGGCGACCGCCACGACCACGACCACGACCGCTACTGAGATCGCACACCAGGCTGAGCGGACCGGCGGCCTGGGCCCTGTCCGCTCAGCCGATCTCCGAGGAACGCGTGCCATGGTGCCCGTGCTGCGCCGTCTCCTTGCGGTGGGCGAGGCCGGCGGCGGTGTCGTCGCGGCCGCGCCCGCCGTCCCGCCGCGTGAGGTGTTCCGGCGGTTCTGGCCGTACACCCGCGGCGGCCGCCGCTGGCTCGTCCCCGTGCTCCTGTTCAGCCTGGCCGGACCCGCCGTCGACGCCGCGGAGATCTGGCTCTTCAAGACCCTCGTGGACGGTGTGCTCGTCCCGCGCGACCTCCGCCCGCTGCTGTGGATCGCGCCGGTCTGTCTCGGGCTCGTCGTCTGCTCCGGGGTGCTGGGGTTCGCCGACGAGGTGACGTCCACCTGGGTCGGCGAGCGCTTCCTGCTCTCCTTGCGCTCCGCTGTGTTCCGGCACGTCCAGGGGCTCTCGCTCGGCTTCTTCGAGCGCCGCCGGCTCGGCGATGTGCTGTCCCGCATCACGGGGGACGTCGACGCGGTCGAGACGTTCCTGCTCTCGGGGGTGGCGGACGCCCTCTACTACGTCGCCCAACTGGGCGTGTTCCTGGGCCTGTTGTTCTATCTGCGGTGGGACCTGACCCTGCTCGCCCTCGTCGTCGTGCCGGTGTTCTGGGCCGCGGCACGGCACTTCGCGCGGCTGACCAGGGTGGCCTCGCGGGAGCGGCGGCGGCGCGGCGGCTCGCTCAGCGCCGTCGCCGAGGAGTCGCTCGGCAATGTCGCCCTGGTGCAGGCGTACAACCGGCAGGGCTGGGAGGCGGCCCGGTTCGACCGGGAGAACCTGGGCAGGTTCCGGGCGGCGATGGCCTCGGTGCGGATCCGGGCCGTCTACCGGCCCGTCGTCGAGATCATCGAGGTGACCGGGGCCCTCGCGGTCATGGGCCTCGGCACCTGGAAGCTGGCCCAGGGCCAGCTCACGCTCGGCGGACTGCTGGTCTTCCTGGCGCTGATCGGCAGGCTCTACGGCCCGGTCCACGGCCTGTCCGGGCTGGGCACGGCCTTCTACGCGGCCGCCGCCTCGGCCGAACGGATCATCGAGCTGCTGGACCAGCGCCCGCAGGTCGCCGAGGTCCCCGGTGCCCGGCGGACCGGCCGGGCGCGGGGCGAGGTGGACTTCGACGGCGTCTGGTTCCGCTATCCGGGTGCCTCCTCGTGGGCGCTGTCGGACGTGTCCTTCCATGTGGCCCCGGGCGAGACGATGGCGCTGGTCGGGGCCAGCGGGGCCGGCAAGTCCACACTCGCCAAGCTCCAGTTGCGCTTCTACGACCCCGACCGGGGGGCCGTCCGGCTCGACGGGACCGATCTGCGGCAGCTACGGCTGTCCGACGTACGGGACAGCGTCGCGGTGGTGCTGCAGGAGACGCTCGTCTTCCACGGCACGGTGCGGGAGAACATCGCCTACGGCCGGCGGGGGGCGAGCGAGGCGGACATCGTCGCGGCGGCCCGCGCGGCGGACGCCCACGCGTTCATCGAGCGGCTCCCGGAGGGCTACGACACCCTGGTGGGCCAGCGTGGCCGCACCCTGTCCGGCGGGCAGTGCCAGCGGCTGGCGATCGCCCGCGCGATGATCAGGGACGCGCCGGTGCTGCTGCTGGACGAGCCCACCACCGGGCTCGATGTGCGCTCCGGCCGACGGATCATGGATCCGCTGCGCCGCCTCATGGCCGGCCGGACCACCGTCGTCATCTCCCACAACCTGCTGACCGTCCGCGACGCCACCCGGATCGTGGTGCTCGATCACGGCCGGGTCGTGGAACTCGGCGCCCACGACGATCTGCTGCGCGGCCGGGGAGCATACGCCTCGCTGCACCGGCTGAGCGCGGGCACGGTGCTCTCATGAGCGGCCCCGCGCCGCTCGCGGCGGGCACGGAACCGGTGCCCGGGTACGAGGTCCTCGCGCATCTGGCCCGCACCGGCTGGCTCGACGTGTACGACGCGTGGAGCGAGGAACGCGCCTGCCGGTGTGTGATCAAGGTCGTGCGGCCGGACCTGCGGGACGCGGAGCGGCTCGGCGAGCGGCTGCTGCGGGAGGGGCGGTGGCTACGGGAGTTCAGCCATCCGCACCTGGTCCGGGGGTACGAGACCGTCGACTCGCCCAGGCCGCTGGTCGTCCTGGAGACACTGACCGGGGAGACGCTGGCCCACCTCGTGCACCGGCTGCGGCGCCGGACGGCCGCCGCCGACGTGGCGCTCCTCGGCACGCAGTTGTGCTCGGCGGTCCACTATCTGCACGGCCGGGGCCTGCTGCACCTGGACCTGAAGCCGGCCAATGTGGTGGTGGAGCGCGGGCATGCCAAGGTGCTGGACCTGAGTGTCGCCCGGCCGCCCGGACCGGCGCCCGCCGGGGTGGGCACGCGCGGCTATCTCGCGCCGGAGCAGGCGCGTGGCGGTCCGCTGACGGCCGCCGCCGACGTGTGGGGCATCGGCGTCACCCTGTACGAGGTCGCGTGCGGTGCGGGGCCGTTCGACGACGCGGAGAGCACGGGCGAATCCGAATCCGAATCCGAGTCCGGGTCCGGGTCCGGCGGCACCGGCCCGGACGAGCGGTGTCCGCAGGCGCCGGAACCGGCCCCGCCGATCGCGTCCCGAAGGCGGCTGCCGCCCGCGCTGGCCACCTCCGTCGACGCCTGTCTGCGGGCCGACCCGGCGGCGCGGCCCACGGTCGCCGAGCTGGCCGCGGCGCTGGGGTCGGCCCTGCCGCCGCTTCCCTGACCGGTGCCCGCCCCCGGCTCACCCGTCCGGTTCACTCGTCCCGTTCACCCGGCCGGTCCACTCGACCGTTTCACTCGGCCGGTTCACTTCTCCGGCTCCACGACCTGCCCCTTCTGCAGATGGGCCGTGGCGAGGACCGTGCCGTCGGGCATGGTCAGCCGGGCGCCGGAGAGGGTCGAGAGATCGCCGGGAGCGGCCACGCCCCACTCGCCGCGTCCGCCGTTCAGGGTGAAGTCGCCGACCCGCACGATCCTGCCGTCGGCGTGTTCGAGCAGGCAGGTGACCTTGCCGGTGTACGAGGCGTGCGGACCGGTGAGGCCGACGGACACGAAGATCCAGCCGGGGGTTCCGGGGTGGGCGTAGACCTCGCCGACGGTCTCGCCGCCCACGGTCGAGGTCATGTCCCCGACCAGCATGAGCTCCGACTCGGCGGCCGGCGCGGACGAGGCGAGGACCTCCTCGACCGCCGTGCCGATCCCCCAGCCGGCGAAGCCGACGGCGACGGTGAGCGCGGTGGCGACGGCCGCGAGCCGCAGCCGGGCCCGCCGGGCGCGCCCGCGCAGGTGCCGGAAGGCCCGGTCGGCGGCGCCGGCGGGGGCCTCGTGCGCCGGCGCCTGCCGGGCCGGCAGGCGTGCCGCCCGGGTCTCGAACCCGGGGGGCGGCTCGCGCTCCGGCAGCAGGCCGATCAGCCGGTCGCCGACCAGGGTGAGTTGGCGGACGTACTCCCGGCAGTTCGCGCACCGGTCCAGATGGGCGACCGCCTCGGCGCGCTCGCGGCCGGGCAGCACACCCAGCGCCAGCTCGGCGCCGATCTCCCGCAGCCTGCCGCAGTTCATGTCACCGGACATGGTCGCCTCGCTTCGGAGACGCGAGTGTGGTGCGCAGTTTCGCCATGGCGGCCCTGATCCGCGTCTTGGCGGTGCCGAGCGGGATCCGCTCCGCGTCGGCGATCTGCTGGGCCGTCATTCCGTAGATGCCCGCCATCACCAGGGCCCGCGCCTGTTCCCGGGGCAGCCGGGCCACGGCGGCCCGCAGCTGGGCGGCGGTCTCGTCGGCCAGTGCCCACTGCTCGGGGGTCTCGGTCACGACGCCGATGACAGCGTCGAGGTCCTCGGGCGCCATCGGCTCGGTCCGCCGCGCCCGGACGGCGTCGACGGCGAGGTTGTGCGCGATGGTCGTCAGCCAGGTGGTGACCGAGCCGCGGCGCGAGTCGTAGATCTGGGCGTGCCGCCACGCCCGCTCGAACGTCGACTGGGCGACGTCCTCGGCGAGTTGTTCATCCCCGGTGACGGCCATGGCGACCCCGAAGACCCGGCGCTGGAACCTTCGTACGAAGACGACCGCGAGTTCCGGATCACCGGTGGCCAGCCCGGACAGCAGAGCCTCGTCCGGGAGACGGTCCACGGGGGACCGGAAACCCGACACACCTCTGTATACGGACGACGGCCGCCAGGGGATTGCCCGCCCACCTGCCCGCCCGCCGCGGAAGATCACATTCCCATTCTCCGCCGCCGGGCGGGCCGCCGCATGCGGGCTCGGCGCCCGTTCGCCGTGCTCAGCGCCTGTTCCGCGGGCTCAGTGTCCGCTCTGCGCGCTCAGTGTCCGTTCTGCGCCAGTCGCAGCATGTGGTCCGCGAGGGCCTGTCCGCCGGTCGGATTGCGGCTGATCAGCATCAGGGTGTCGTCACCGGCGATGGTGCCGAGGATGTCGTGCAGTTCGGCCTGGTCGATGGCCGAGGCCAGGAACTGGGCCGCCCCCGGCGGGGTGCGCAGGACCACGAGGTTCGCGGAGGCCTCCGCGGAGATCAGCAGCTCCTGGGAGAGCCGCCGCATCCGCTCCTCCTTCGCCGACTCCCCGAGCGGCGCGCGGGGGGTGCGGAAGCCGCCCTCGCTCGGCACCGCGTAGATCAGCTCGCCGTCGGTGTTGCGGATCTTCACCGCGTTCAGCTCGTCGAGGTCCCGGGAGAGCGTCGCCTGGGTGACGTTCAGCCCGTCGTCGGCGAGCAGCTTCGCCAGCTGGCTCTGCGAGCGCACCGCCTGCCGGTTGAGGATGTCCACGATCCGCCGGTGCCGCGCGGTACGGGTCTGCGGCACGGCGGGTCCGGCCCCCGCCGCCTGCTCGTGGTCCTGCGCCTGGCTCATCGTCGTCTCATTCTCCGGATCGTCCGTCCCCATTCACTGGGTTCGCCGCGTCGAGGATGCCGGGCAGTGCCTGGAGGAAGGCACCCACCTCGTCGTCGTGGAGGTTCAGCGGCGGCATCAGCCGTACGACGTCCGGGGCGGGCGCGTTCACCAGGAACCCGGCCTCCTGGGCCGCCTGCTGCACCTGCGGTGCGTGGGGCCCGGTGAGCACGATACCCAGGAGCAGGCCGGCACCTCGTACAAAATCGATCAACGGGTGGCCCAGCCCCTCGATTCCCTCGCGGAGCTTCTCGCCCTGCCGCTTGACGTTCTCCAGCAGTCCCTCGGCCGCGATGGTGTCGAGGACGGCGAGTCCGGCGGCGCAGGCGACCGGGTTGCCGCCGAAGGTGGTGCCGTGCTGGCCGGGCCGGAGCAGTTCGGCGGCCCGGCCGAAGGCCACGGTGGCGCCGAGCGGCAGTCCGCCGCCGAGCTGCTTGGCGAGGGTGACGACATCGGGGAGCACCCCCTCGTGGGCCTGGTACTCGAACCAGGTCCCGGTGCGGCCGATGCCGGTCTGCACCTCGTCCAGGACCAGCAGCGCGCCGGTGGCGGCGGTGATCGCGCGGGCGGCCTTCAGATAGCCGGCCGGGGGCACCACCACCCCGTTCTCGCCCTGGACCGGCTCGATGACCACCAGGGCGGTCTCCTCGGTGACCGCCGCGGCGAGCGCCTGCGCGTCGCCGTAGGGCACATGGGTGACGTCCGCGGGCAGCGGCCTGAACGGGTCCTGCTTGGCGGGCTGGCCGGTGAGCGCGAGGGCGCCCATCGTACGGCCGTGGAAACCGCCGTCGGTGGCGACCATGTGGGTGCGCCCGGTGAGCCGGCCGATCTTGAAGGCGGCCTCGTTGGCCTCGGCGCCGGAGTTGCAGAAGAAGACCCTGCCCTCGCGGCCGAAGAGCGTCAGGAGCCGTTCGGCGAGGGCGACGGTGGGCTCGGCCATGAAGAAGTTGGAGACGTGGCCGAGCTGCCCGATCTGCCGGCTGACGGCCTCGACGATCGCGGGGTGGGCGTGGCCGAGGGCGTTGGTGGCGATGCCGCCGACGAAGTCGTGGTACTCGCGGCCCTCGGCGTCCCACACCTTCACACCCGCGCCGCGCACGAGGGGCAGGCGCGGGGTGCCGTAGTTGTGCATGAGCGCGCCCTGCCAGCGCTGGGTCAGTTCCTGGTTGCTCATGACTCCCCCTGTTCGTCGGGCACGACCATGGTGCCGATGCCTTCGTCGGTGAAGATCTCCAGCAGGATCGAGTGCTGGACCCGGCCGTCGATGACGCGGGCGGTCGTCACACCGCCGCGTACGGCGTGCAGACAGCCCTCCATCTTCGGCACCATGCCGGAACTCAACTCCGGCAGCAGCTTCTCCAGTTGGGAAGCGGTGAGCCGGCTGATCACCTCGTCGGAGTTCGGCCAGTCCTCGTAGAGGCCCTCGACGTCGGTGAGGACCATGAGTGTTTCGGCGCCCAGTGCAGCAGCGAGTGCCGCAGCCGCCGTATCAGCATTGACGTTGTAGACATGTCCGTCGTCCTGACTACGGGCGATCGAGGAGACGACCGGGATACGGCCGTCGGCGAGCAGGGCCTCGATGGCGCCCGTGTCGATCTCGGTGATCTCGCCGACCCGGCCGATGTCGATCCGTTCGCCGTCGATCTCGGGCTGGTGCCGGGTGGCGGTGATGGTGTGGGCGTCCTCGCCGGTCAGGCCGACGGCGAGCGGCCCGTGCTGGTTGAGCAGGCCGACCAGTTCGCGCTGCACCTGTCCGGCGAGGACCATCCGGACGACGTCCATGGCCTCCTCCGTGGTGACGCGCAGGCCCGCCTTGAACTCGCTGACGATGCCGTGCCGGTCGAGGGCGGCGCTGATCTGCGGGCCGCCGCCGTGCACGACGACCGGCTTGAGGCCGGCGTGCCGCAGGAAGACGACGTCCTGGGCGAAGGCGGCCTTCAGCTCCTCGTTCACCATCGCATTGCCGCCGAACTTGATGACGACGATCTTGCCGTGGTGCCGGGTCAGCCAGGGCAGTGCCTCGATGAGGATCTGGGCCTTGGGCAGTGCGGTGTGCTTACGCGTGGTGCTCATGACGAGTAGGCGCTGTTCTCGTGGACGTAGTCGGCGGTGAGGTCGTTGGTCCAGATCGTGGCGGTCTCGGTGCCCGCGGCCAGGTCGGCGACGATGTGCACCTCGCGGTAGCGCATGTCGACCAGGTCGCGGTCCTCGCCGACGGAGCCGTTCTTGCACACCCAGACGCCGTTGATGGCGACGTTCAGCTGGTCCGGCTCGAAGGCGGCGCCGGTCGTGCCGATCGCGGAGAGCACACGGCCCCAGTTGGGGTCCTCGCCGTGGATGGCGCACTTGAGGAGGTTGTTGCGGGCGATGGACCGGCCCACCTGCACGGCGTCCTGCTCGCTCGCCGCGTTGACCACCTCGACCCTGATGTCCTTGCTGGCGCCCTCGGCGTCCCGGATCAGCTGCTGGCCGAGGTCGTCACAGACGGCCCGTACGGCCTCGGCGAACTCCTCGTACCCGGGGGTGACGCCACTGGCGCCGGAGGCGAGCAGCAGCACGGTGTCGTTGGTGGACATGCAGCCGTCGGAGTCGACGCGGTCGAAGGTGACCCTGGTCGCGGCGCGCAGGGCCCGGTCCAGCACCCCGCTGTCGAGGTCGGCGTCGGTGGTGAGGACGACCAGCATGGTGGCGAGGCCGGGCGCGAGCATACCGGCGCCCTTGGCCATGCCGCCGACGGTCCAGCCGTCCCTCGTCACGACGCAGGTCTTGTGGACGGTGTCGGTGGTCTTGATGGCGATGGCGGCCTTCTCGCCGCCGTGCGGGCTGAGCTGGGCCACCGCCCGGTCCACGCCGGGCAGCAGCTTGTCCATCGGCAGCAGCACACCGATCAGACCGGTGGAGCAGACGGCGACATGGCCGGGGGCATGGCCGCCGGTCCCATCGTGACCTGCGGTGTTGAGCGACTCGGCGACCTTTTCGGCGGTGGCGTGGGTGTCCTGGAAGCCCTTGGGGCCCGTGCAGGCGTTGGCGCCGCCGGAGTTCAGGACGACGGCGGTCAGCTCGCCGCCCCCCAGGACCTGCTCGGACCACAGCACCGGCGCGGCCTTCACACGGTTGGAGGTGAAGACGCCCGCGGCGGCACGGCGGGGCCCGTCGTTGACCACGAGGGCCAGGTCCGGGTTGCCGTTCTCCTTGATCCCGGCGGCGATCCCCGCCGCCGTGAATCCCTTGGCTGCCGTGACACTCACGGTGCGACTCCGATCGTGGAAAGCCCGGTCGTCTCGTCGAGACCCAGGGCGATGTTCATGCTCTGGACGGCACCGCCGGCGGTGCCCTTGGTCAGGTTGTCGATGGCGCTGATCGCGATGATGCGGCCCACGGCCTCGTCGTACGCGACCTGCACCTGAACAGCGTTGGAACCGTGGACGGACGCCGTCGCGGGCCACTGGCCCTCGGGGAGCAGACGGACGAAGGGCTCGTCGGCGTAGGCCTTCTGGTAGGCGGCGCGGACGGTCTCGGCGGTGACGCCGTCCTTCGCCTTCGCGCTGCACGTGGCGAGGATCCCGCGCGGCATCGGCGCGAGCGTCGGCGTGAAGGAGACCGCGACCCGCTCCCCGGCCGCCCCGCTGAGGTTCTGGATCATCTCGGGGGTGTGCCGGTGGCCGCCGCCGACGCCGTACGGCGACATCGAGCCCATGACCTCGCTGCCGAGCAGATGCGGCTTGGGTGCCTTGCCGGCGCCGGAGGTGCCGGACGCGGCGACGATCACCGCCTCGGGCTCGGCGAGGCGGGCCGCGTAGGCGGGGAACAGGGCGAGGGTGACGGCGGTGGGGTAGCAGCCGGGCACCGCGATCCGCCGGGACCCCGTGAGCCGGGCGCGGGCGCCCGGAAGCTCGGGGAGGCCGTAGGGCCAGGTGCCGGCGTGCGCGGAGCCGTAGAAACGCGCCCAGTCGGCCGGGTCCTTCAGCCGGAAGTCGGCGCCCATGTCGATCACCAGGACGTCCGGTCCGAGCTGCTCGGCGACGGCGGCGGACTGACCGTGCGGCAGCGCCAGGAAGACCACGTCGTGCCCGGCGAGCGCCTCGGCCGTGGTCTCGGCCAGCACCCGGTCCGCCAGCGGCGGGAGATGCGGCTGCAGCCCGCCGAGGCGCTGGCCGGCGTTGGAGTTCCCGGTCAGGGCACCGATCTCGACCTCGGGGTGCGCGAGGAGCAGCCGCAGGACCTCTCCGCCCGCGTATCCGCTCGCTCCGGCCACCGCCGCACGTACCGCCATGTCCATCCTCCTCTAGATGGCATGACTATACGTAGCGTTGCAGTTTTATGCAACGACTATGCGGCCGGCCTGGGAAGCATCACCCAGCGGGACACGACGAAGGTGACGGGGATCGCCGCCGCCGAGGCGAGCAGCGGGGCGAAGCGGCTGCCGGCGTGCAGGACGTCCACGATCACATACACGCCGGCCGTGGTGATCAGGAAGTTGCTGACGTTGGTCAGGGGGAACAACAGGAATTTCCGCCAGGTGGGCCGGACCCGGTAGGTGAAGCGCGCGTTCAGGAAGAAGGAGCCGACCATGCTGAGCGCAAAGGCGAGAACGTGCGCGGCCAGATAGGGCAGCCGGGTGAGGAACAGCAGGTAGAGACCGTAGTACACGGCCGTGTTGACGCCGCCGACCAGGACGAAGCCGGCTATCTGTCTCGACATCGGGGGTTGACTCACGTCGTAGTAGATGCATCCGGCACGCTCCCCGTTGACTCACCCGGGCCCCAGTCCCCCGGCACTAGCCCTGTCCGACCCTCAGGAACGTGATCGAGTTCGCCGGGAAGGTGTAGGTGAAGTTCCTGGTGACCCCGGTGAGGGTGGACGTCTGTGGTGCGACCGCCGTCGACGTCTCGGTGTTCACCGCGTCCGGTGCGGCGGTGAGCGTGGTGACCCGGGCGCGGGAGGAGACCCGGGACGTGCCGAGGTCGATCGCCGTGCGGGCCGCCGAGGACTGGTCGTTGACGACCTTGACGATCAGCTCACCGGTCTTCGTGTCCCGCGTCACGACCTGGCGGAAGGGCTCGGCGGGCTTGTCGTCGGTGAAGCTGCCCCACTGCTGCCCGTCGAGCAGAAGGGTGACCTGGCGGCCGCGCACCTTGATGTCGATGTCGTAGGCGCGCCCGGTCTCGACGCTGCCCGGCTTGTCGATCAGTGTGGACTTGCCGCCGTCCACGGCCTGTTCGACGGCCGTCCGGGTGTTGTTCCAGCCGCCGATGTTCCACCAGTAGTAGCTGCCGGTGTCCTTGACGCCGAAGGCGACGAGGAAGCCTTCCTTGCCGGACTTCTTGGCGGCCTTCACATGCAGGTCGTAGTCGTGCCAGGACGGGGCGCCGGCCTGGACCATGGTGTTCTCGGCGGCCGTGTCCGTCTGCACGTACTGCCCGTCCTGGACCGTCCAGCTCCCGCCGCCCGTGTGCGTCCACCGCGAGGCGTCGCCGGAGAAGTCGTCGCTCAGCAGCGTCGCCCCGTCGGCGCCGGTCACCGTGACGTCGTCGTAGGCCGCGCTGGTCGCCCAGGTGGAGAGGCCGACGGCGCCGGAGAGGGGACCCTGGGCGGACGGCGTGCCGGTGGCCGTCGACGGCACCACCCGGTCGCCGGTGTTGTTCATGAACAGCTTCTGGACCTCGTAGTTGGCCGAGCCCCAGGAGGCGTGGTTGTTGAACCACACCAGGTCGGGGCGCCACTGCACCGAGTCCTCGGCGGCGAACAGCGGGGCGTAGGAGGCGAGCTCGACCACGTCGGCATTGCGCTCCAGGCCGGTCATGTAGGCGGCCTCGGCGAGACCGTTCTTGAAGGCGTTGCCCTGGGAGGCGTACTCGCCGACGAAGACCTTGGGGCCGGAGCGGTCGTAGGAGTCGTAGCGGTCGTTGTTCTGCAGGAACCACTGCGGGCTTTTGTAGTAGTGCTCGTCGACCAGGTCGACCTCGGCGTCCTTGTTGAGTTTCCAGGCGGTGTCGAAGGTCGTGCCGCTCGCGTCCGGGCCCGCGTTGGAGATGACCCGCATGTACGGGTACTTCGCCTGGATCGCCGCGCGGAACCGGGTGAAGCGGGCGAAGAACTCGTTCGGCAGGTTCTCCTCGTTGCCGACCTCGATGTGGGTGAGGTCGAAGGGCCTGGGGTGGCCCATCCCGGCCCGCACCCTGCCCCACTTCGAGGTCGCCGTGCCGTTGGCGAACTCGATGAGGTCCAGAGTGTCCTGGATGTGCCGCTGGAGCAGGGCGGGGTCGTCGACGGCCTTGTTCTGGCCGCAGCCGGTCACCAGGGCCGGTACGACGGGCAGCGGCATGGCGCCGGTGTCCTCGGCGAGGCGGAAGTACTCGTAGTAGCCGAGGCCGTAACTCTGGTTGTAGCCCCAGAAGTTGGCGTTGGTGGCGCGGGTCTCGACCGGGCCTATGGTGTCCTTCCACTGGTAGGCGCGCTTGCGCTGCCAGCCGGAGGCCGCGCTGTAGTCCTGCATGGAACCGGTGTTGACCAGACAGCCGCCGGGGAAGCGGACGAAGCCGGGGTGCAGGGCGGCGATCTTCTCGGCGAGGTCCTTGCGCAGCCCGTTGGGCTCGTGCTTGTAGGTGTCGCGCGGGAAGAGGGAGACCATGTCGAGGGCGGCCGCGGCGCCGGAGGCGACGGTGAGCCGGCCGGTGGCGCTGGTGCGGGAGGCGGTGAAGGCGGCCCGGTACCGGGCCCAGCCGCTCTTCGTCACCGCGATCCGCCGGGCGGTCGCCAGCGTGCCGCCGGAGTCCCGCAGGGTGACGGTGAGCGTGGTGCCGGCGTCGGCGCGGGCCCACACCGAGAAGTCGTACGTCTCGCCGTCCCGGACGGCGATGCCGGTGTCGTAGCCGGAGTTGGTGACCGACGAACCGGCGCCCAGGGACAGGTAGTCACGGTTACGGTCGTTCAGCCGGCCGGAGTCGTTCACGACCTGCGCGCCGCCCGAGACGGTCCAGGCGGTCAGCGGGGTGTACGACGCGTTGTCGTCGGCCGAGTACTCGAAGGACCGGTTCTGCACCAGCTCGGCGTACAGGCCGCCGTCGGCCGCGCGGTTGATGTCCTCGAAGAAGACGCCGTACATGCTCTTGCCGATCGCGGGGCCGCGGGTCGAGGGGTCGACGGTGATCGAGTAGTCCGTGACGTCCTCGGCGTGAGCGGGGGCGGGGAGAGCGGCCGTCGCGAGCAGGACGGCGCCCGCTCCCAGGCCGAGTCGCAGGCGGGCGGTGCGTGACATGGATACTCCGCGGCTCTGAGGTGTCCGAGGGACAGCCTGTTCGACATAGCGGTTTCGAAGCTGGTTCGAAATATCAGACAGCGGTCAGCACTTCGAACGCACGGTAAGAGAACGGGTATGAACACGTCAATGGGGCCGCCGGTGCGACCCGTAAGCTCGACACATGGATGTGCAGCCGGACCGGCAGCTGGATGCGCGGCCGCGGCACTGGCCGGTCGCCGATGTGCTGGCGTATCTGGCCGGGAGCTGGCGCGTCGAGCGGAGCGTGCGGGATCTCGCGAGCGGGGACACCGGAACCTTCTCGGGGCTGACCCGCTTCGGACCGCTGGCGGACGGCGGGCTGCTGCACGAGGAGTCCGGGGACTTCACCTGGCAGGGCGTGACCCGGCCCGCCACCCGGACGCTGCGGTTTCTGCCGGGGCCCGGCGCGGGCACGGCGGACGTGCGGTTCGCGGACGGGCGGCCCTTCCACGAGCTGGACCTCACCTCGGGGCGGTACGTCACCGGTCACCCCTGCGCCGCCGATCTCTACCGGGGCGAGTTCACCGTCCAGGACGCCGGCCGCTGGCGCACGGTCTGGCGGGTCGGCGGCCCGGCGAAGGATCTGCTGCTGACCACGGACTACGAGCGCGCGGACTGACCGGTGACGCCGTCCAGCCGGAGGTTCCAGCGGCCCGCGCGGCCGGTGACCGTGCACACGGACAGCGGACGCACATCGATGTTCCAGTAGGTCGAGGGCGGCGCCTTCAGGGCGTAGACCAGGGCCGCGCGGATCACGGCGGGCTCCGCGACGGCGACGATCCGGCCGCCGTCCTCCACCGGGCGGGTGTCCAGCCAGCCGCCGACCCGGGAGATGAAGGCCAGCAGGGACTCCCCGCCGTGCGGGGTGGAGCGCGGGTCGGCGAGCCAGGCGTCCACCGCGTCCGGCTCGCGGGCCATCGCCTCCCCCAGGGTCAGTCCGCGCCAGCGGCCCATGGCGCAGTCCCGCAGCGCCGGCTGTACCAGCGGGGCATACCCCAGCGCGTCGCCGGTGGCCCGGCTGCGCGGGGTCGGCGAGCAGTAGCGCAGCTCGGCGGCCGCCAGCGGCAGCAGGTCCCCGGCGGCGCGCTGCACCTCGTCCCAGCCGGCCTGGTCCAGCGGCCGGTCGTCCTCGAAGCGCTCGGCGAGCAGCGGGGCGCTGCGCGCGGCGGCGACGAACGTCACCCTCAGTTGCATGCGGTGATGGTGTGCCGCGGGTGAGGGCAGGTCAAGGGGTGACCGCTGTTAGCTACGGCGGGTGAGCGGCCGCTTACATCGGGCCGCCCCGGACGCGCTGCCCCAGAGCGCCTCGTCGCTCCCTAGCGCACCTCGTCGCCGGCCCTGGTGCACCTCGTCGCGCAGGCCCTAGAGCACCTCGTCGCAGGCCGTCCGCAGTCGGCGGACACCCTCCGTGATCTCGCCGGTGCCGGCGACCGCGGCGAAGCTCAGGCGCAGCTGGGCGGCGGGGGGTTCGGCGCTGAAGTAGGGGCGGCCGGGGGTGACGGCGACGCCCGCACGCAGGGCGGCCGCGACGAGCGCGGACTCTCCCCCGGAGCCGAACGCCCGGGAGGCGCCACCCGCGCCGTCGGGCAGGCGCAGCCAGAGGTGATAGCCGCCGGAGGGGACCTGCGGCAGGGCGAGTTCGGGCAGGTGTGCGGCGAGCGCGGCCGTCAGGGCGTCCCGGCGGGTCCTCAACTCCTCGGACAGGGCCCGCAGATGGCGGGGCCAGGCCGGGGAGCCGACCAGTTCCAGGGCGGCCTCCTGCAACGGACGGGGCACGAAGAAGCTGTCCACGACCTGGATGGCGCGCAGGCGTTCCAGTACCGGGCCGCGCGCGGCCAGTGCGCACACCCGGAAGCTGGGCGAGGTCGCCTTGGTCAGCGAGCCGACGTACACGACCACGCCGTCCGGGTCGTCGGCCGCCAGCGGGCGGGGCAGCGGACCCGCGTCGGCGTGTGCCAGACGGCGGACGAAGTCGTCCTCGACGACGAACGCGCCGGCCTCGCGGGCGATCCGCAGCACCTCGGCGCGCCGCTCGGCCGCCAGCACGGCACCGGTCGGGTTCTGGAACAGGGGCTGGCAGACGAACACCCGGGCGCCGCTGGCCCGGAAGGCGTCGGCGAGCAGTTCGGGGCGTACGCCGTCGGCATCGACGGGCACCGGCACCGGGCGCAGTCCGGCGGCGCGGGCGAGGGCCAGCATGCCGGGGTAGGTCGGTGACTCCACGAGGACCGCGGCGCCGGGCGGGGCGAGTGCCCGCAGGGCGGTGGCCAGGGCCGCCTGGCCACCCGCCGCGATCAGCACCTCGGCCGCCGTGACGGCGCCGCCGATCCCGCGCGCGAACCATTCGCGCAGCTCCGGCAGTCCCTCCAGCGGCGGTCTCCCCCAGGCGCCCGGCCGCCGCCCGGCCCGCGCCAGGGCCGCCGCCAGGGCCCGCTCCGGCTGCAGGCAGGGATGCAGATAGCCGCCGCTGAAC
Organism: Streptomyces alanosinicus; assembly: GCF_014650595.1. Taxonomy (GTDB): domain Bacteria; phylum Actinomycetota; class Actinomycetes; order Streptomycetales; family Streptomycetaceae; genus Streptomyces; species Streptomyces alanosinicus. Next base: position 241,284 of record NZ_BMVG01000004.1, on the reverse strand, counting down.
TCCAGCACGCCGGGCGGCGGCGCGGCCAGCGAGACGGTGACCCCGGAGGCGTCCACCGTGCGCGGTACGAGGTCGGCGGCGCCGTCGGCGCTCAGCGCGACCTCCTGCCAGGAGGTGTCCCCGGCCGTGGGCCGCGTCGCGCGCGGCCGGGCCCGGAAGGCACCGGCGCCGGGCCGGGTGACCACCAGTCCCTCGGCGGCCAGCTGGGCGAGAGCGCGCGAGACGGTCACCGGACTCACCCGGAACCGCTCGACCAGCGCCCGGCTCGACGGGAGCTTTCCACCCGGGGAGTAGCGGTCGAGGTCCCGTCGGAGCCGCTCTGCCAGTTCGGCGACACTGCTACTCTGGTTCATGAGAGCACAGAGTAGCGCTACTGCACCGAGCCCGATAGCGGTCACCGCTCCCGGCGAGCGGCGCGGCCTCGGCACCGCACTGGCCGCCCTCGGCGTGGCCGCCTTCTCCCTGACCTTCCCGGCCACCGCCTGGGGCCTTCAGGGGTTCGGGCCCTGGTCACTGGTGGCTGTGCGCAGCGTCCTCGCCGCGCTCGTCGCGGGCGGCTGTCTGCTGGTGCTGCGGGTCGCGCCGCCCGAGCGCCGTCATCTGCCGGGGCTCGCCGTCGTCGCCGGCGGTGTCGTGCTCGGCTTCCCACTGCTGACCACGCTCGCGCTGCAGACCTCCACCACCGCACACGCCGCCGTCGTGGTGGGGCTGCTGCCGCTGACCACCGCCGTGCTGTCGGCGCTGCGCACCGGCAGCCGCCCCTCGCGCCGCTTCTGGCTGGCCTCGCTGGCGGGTGCCGCCGCCGTGGCCGCCTTCACCGCGACGCAGAGCGGTGGCGCGCTCACCGCCGCCGACGGCTTTCTGTTCGCGGCCCTGCTGGTGTGCGCGGCCGGCTACACCGAGGGCGGCCGACTGGCCCGGGTCATGCCCGGCTGGCAGGTGATCGCCTGGGCGCTGGTCATGTGTCTGCCGCTGAGCGTGCCCGCCGCCGCGGTGGCCCTGTCGTACGAGCCCGTGCACCTCGACCCGCACGGCGTCGCCGGAGTGCTCTGGGTGGCGCTGGGCTCGCAGTTCCTCGGCCTGGTCGTCTGGTACCGGGGGATGGCGGCGATCGGTGTTCCGCGGGCGAGCCAGTTGCAGTTGGCCCAGCCGCTGCTCACACTGGTGTGGTCGGCGCTGCTGCTGGGCGAGCACATCACGGCGGCCGCTCCCATGACCGCTGCCGCAGTGCTCGTGTGCATCGCCGTCACCCAGCGGTCGTGATCACGAGGAGGGCCTGCAGATGCGCGCATCCAAGGGCGACCGGCTTGTCCAGCACGGCAGGGTGGTCGGCCAACACGACCAGGTCACCGAAGTAGTCGAAGTACTGGGTACCGAGGGAAATCCGCCGTACCGCGTCCGGTTCGAGGACGGGCACGAGGCGATCATGTCCCCGGGACCCGACTGCCAGGTCAAGCACCGGAACGAGCAGATGACGGATCAGCGGGGCGGTTTCGCCGATCGCCCGTAGTGGTCGGCGATCACCCGTGACATCGCCCCGACAGGGTCGGCCGCCACGTCCTTGGCGGCGAAGAACACATGCCCGCGCACCTGCGGGTGCCGGGCCGCGAGGGTGAGGTGCCGGGACAGCTCGGCCGGGTCGTGCCAGGCCGCGGGCTGCCCGGCCGCCCCGGCCTTGTACAGGGCCTCGCCGACGTAGAGCTGTGTCCTGGTCCCCTGGGCGGCCGCCGCCCACCACTCGACGAGCTTCGCGTAGTCGGCGGTGGCGTAGCCGATGTTCCAGTACAGCTGAGGGACGATGTAGTCGATCCAGTGCCCCCGCACCCAGGCCCGGGTGTCCGCGTACAGATCGTCGTACGTCTGCACTCCCGCCCGGGTGTCCGAGCCGCGCGCGTCGCGTGAGGCGTTGCGCCACACCCCGAACGGGCTGATCCCGAACCGGGTGCCGGGCCGGACCCGCTTGACGGCGGCGGCCGTCTCCTTCACCAGCTTGTCGATGTTGTCCCGCCGCCACGCGGCCCGGTCGGCGAAGTCGCCGCCGTACCGGTCGTAGGCCTCGTCGTCGTCGAAGGTCTGCCCGGCGACCGGGTAGGGGTAGAAGTAGTCGTCGAAGTGGACACCGTCCAGGGGATACCTGGCGACCGCGTCGAGCATCGCCCGCTGGACGAAGGCGCGGACCTGGGGCAGACCGGGGTTGTAGTAGAGCTTTCCGCCGTAGCGCACCGCCCAGTCGGGGTGTTTGCGGGCCGGGTGCGAGGCGGCGAGCCGCCCGGGGTCGCCGTGCGTGGCGATCCGGTACGGATTGAACCAGGCGTGCAGGTGCAGGCCCCGGGCATGGGCCTCCTTCACCGCGGTGCCCAGCGGGTCCCAGCCGGGGCTGCGGCCCTGGGTGCCGGTGAGGTACTCGGACCACGGCTCGTGCGGGGACGGCCACAGGGCGTCGGCGGTGGGCCGCACCTGGAGGATCACCGTGTTGAGCCGGTCACGGTGGGCCTTGTCGAGGTGGGCGATCAGCTCCTTGCGCTGCGCGGCCGCCGAAAGGCCGCGCTTGGAGGGCCAGTCCCGGTTGGACACCGTGGCGAGCCACACACCCCGCATCTCGGCGTCGGCGCGCGGCCGTCCACCCGCTGCGGCCGCCGCGTCCGGGGCCGCCGCCAGCGTCGACAGCGCGGCCAGGGCGAAGGCCCGCCGTGACAGATGCCCCATCTGCACACCCCATACGCTCCGGATCCGCTCCATCACGGATCGTCTCGCGCCCCAGCTTGCCCCCACCCGGCCGATCGATCATCGATACTTGGCGGTAACGTGCACGATCGGAGCAGGCGCCGAACCCGGAGGTCCTGCCATCGAGCCGGAGAACCAGCGAAGGGGACGATGTGACAGGCTTCCCATCGGGAGATATCGCGCGCGTCGGAGTCGTGGGCTGCGGCCAGATGGGCGCGGGCATCGCCGAGGTGTGCGCCCGCGCGGGACTGGACGTGAAGGTCGCCGAGACCACCGGCGAGGCCCTGGAGATCGGCCGTACCCGGCTGCTCAGCTCCCTGGCCAAGGCCGCCGAGCGCGGCAAGATCAGCGAGGAGGAGCGGGCGGCCACGCAGGCGCGGCTGGGCTTCACCACGGACCTCGGCGAGTTCGCCGACCGTGACCTCGTGATCGAGGCCGTGGTGGAGAGCGAGGCGGTGAAGACGGAGATCTTCCAGGTGCTCGACCAGGTGGTGACCCGCCCGGACGCGATCCTCGCCTCCAACACCTCCTCGATCCCGCTGGTGAAGCTGGCGGTCGCCACCTCACGCCCGGACCATGTGGTCGGCATCCACTTCTTCAACCCGGCCCCGGTGCAGCAGCTGGTCGAGCTGATCCCGGCGCTCACCACCTCCGAGGGCACCCTCAGCCGCGCCCAGGTCTTCGCCGAGAAGGTGCTCGGCAAGCACGCCATCCGCGCCCAGGACCGCTCCGGTTTCGTGGTCAACGCGCTGCTGGTGCCCTATCTGCTCTCCGCGATCCGGATGTTCGAGTCGGGCATCGCGAGCCGCGAGGACATCGACAACGGCATGGAGATGGGCTGCGCCCACCCGATGGGCCCGCTGAAGCTGTCCGACCTGATCGGCCTGGACACCATCGTCTCCATCGCCAACTCGATGTACGCCGAGTACAAGGAGCCGCTGTACGCCGCTCCCCCGCTGCTGCAGCGCATGGTCGAGGCGGGCCGGCTGGGCCGGAAGACCGGCTCGGGCTTCTACACATACGGCTGACCACGCAGAGCCACGACGCCTGGGCCCGGCACCGCTCTCGGTGCCGGGCCCGTGCGTTTCACTCCCCGTGTGCGCGCCGGGCTCGCATATGCCCTTCGCACACGCTCCCCGTGCGCCTACCAGGCGGGTTGACTCTCCATGCCCATGCAACGGATGTGGAGGACCACATTCGGCCACAGAGAGGAATGAACCCGTGACCACCGACTCCGATCACTTCGTGGCCCACGAGGAACTCGCAGAGTTACGGCGCCGCCTCGACGTCGCCTACGCCCGCGTCGAGGGAGGGCTGGCCCTGCTCAGTCACCGCGCCAAGGAGACCGCCAAGGAAGTGGACGAGCTGAACTCCCGGATGATCACCCTGGAACACGCACGCTGGCCACTGCCCTCACTCGCCGCGCTCACGGCCCTCGGCGCCCTCGTCGTGACGGTCTGGCAGGCGCTGGCCCGCTAGAGCCTGAGGTGGTGCAGCAGGAGTAACGCGGCCGCCATGTTGGCGGCCGGGACCTCCCCACGAGCGATCATGTCGGGGACGAGTTTGAGGGGGACCCATTCCCGGCGGTCCGACTCGAAGTCGTCCACGGGATGCCCGATGTACTCGCCCCGGTCGGACCAGTAGATGTGGTGCCGGGCGTCGGTGAGACCGTTGGACGGCTCCACGGTCATGAGGTGGTGCAGGGGTCCCGGCCGCCATCCGGTCTCCTCCTCCAGTTCCCTGGCGGCCGCGCTCGCGATGTCCTCGCCGTCCTCCACGACGCCCGCGGCCAGTTCCCACCCCCAGCTGTCGGTGATGAAGCGGTGCCGCCACAGCAGCAGCACCTCGCCCGCGCCGTTGACCACGGTGGCCACGGCCACGGGCCGCAGCCGGATCAGGAAGTGGTCGAGGTGCCGGCCGTCCGGCAGCTCGACATCAGCGAGATTGACGCTGAACCAGCGATTTGCATACACAGTTTGTTCGTTCTGTTTCGTCCACTGCACGGTTCTGCCACCTTCCGCCGAGTAAGTGGCAATATCGCAGCAGGGACGGTGCACCCACAGTGGGCCTACAGCGGTACGCGCAGTGCCCCGTCGATGAGTTCGGCGGCCTCGGCGGTCCCGGCCGAGCCACAGCGCACCAGATGTTCGCGTACCGCGCGGAGTCTGTCGCGCAGCCGCTGGGACTCCATCCCGCGGGCCTGCTCGGCCATCTGCACGGCGGTGGCGACCGCGTTGTCCGCGTTGCCCTGGCGCAGCTCGATGGTGCTGAGCATGGCGAGCCGGTGCACCCGCCCCCGGTCATGGGCGGGGTTGTCGACCGCGGCCGCGGCGTGCTCCCGGGCGGCGGCCAGCTCGCCGAGGCTGAGCAGCGCCTCGGCCACCTGGACGTTGACCAGGCCCGGCTGGACATAGCCGGTCTCGTCGGGCTCGTAGCCGCGCCGGATCCGCTCGGCGGCCGTCTCCGCGCGCCGGATGCAGGACAGGGCGGCCCCGGAGTCGCCGAGGTGGGCGTACGCCTTGGCCTGCATCGCGTACAGGTCCGAGGCGAGCGCCGGGGTGATGTGCTTGCCGGCGGCCCGCAGCGCGGCCTCGGCGAAGGCGACGGCCTGCCGGTACTCCCGCATGAACAGCGACTGGTTGACCAGCAGTGCTATGACATACGCCCCAAGGCCCCGGTCCCCGCTGGCCTTCGCCAGTCGCAGCGCCTGGTGGAAGTAGCGCTGGGCCAGACCGTGGGCGTCGGAGTCGTACGCGCAGATGCCGGCGACGGCCACCAACCCGCCGGTCGCCCGGTGCAGTTGGCGTCCGGTGGCGTCGGTGTAGCTGCCGCGCAGCAGCGGCGCCGCCTCGGCGTTGAGGAAGCCGACGATCCGGGTGCGGGTCGCGATGCCGCCGGCCTTGCGGTACATCTGCTCGTAGTGCGTCCGCGCGGCCCGCAGCATCTCGATGTCGGCCGTGGTGACCCGGTGCCGGCCGCCGCGCGAGACATCGACGTCCTCCGGCGGGTTCTCCCACTCCCACACCGGCATGACGGCCGGGGTCCCGGTGACGGCGGGCGCGCCCAGCACATGCGGCCGCTGCTGTTCGTCGGAGCGCCACAGGGCGGTGGCCCGCTCCACGAAGCCGTTCAGCGAGCCGACGTGCGGGGTGCTGGGCTCGCCGGGTACGCCGAGGCCGATGTCGTCGAGGGTGACGGGGCGGTGCAGACGGCCGGCGAGCACCTCGCAGATCAGGTCCGGGACCTGGCCGCGCGGCCGCTGGCCCTTCAACCACCGTGCCACGGCGGTGTGTTCGTAACGGAGCGCGAGTCCCCGGCCGCGGCCGGCCTGGTTCACATGGGCGGCGAGACCGGCGTGCGAGATCCCCGCCTCGTCCAGGATCGCGTCGAGAAGAGTGTTGGGCTGCATGGGATGCCCCCCGAGTGGCCTGGTGCGGTTCAGCGTAGTGTGCCCGCCTTCACACGGGGTGTGAACGGAGTGCCCGCATCCGCTGCGTACGCACACTGTCGCGGAGAGTGGCGGTGCCGGTTCACTGGGAAACCTCGCAAGAGACTGGCCGAGCCACCGGCTCCCCCTCGAAAAGCGGTGGCTCGGCCAGGCGGGGGCGACAACGGGCCGCGGCTAGCGGCGCGTCGTCGGCTGCGGGTGCGATGTGGCTGGTCGCGCAGTTCCCCGCGCCCCTGGGCAGTTGCGCCCCTCCCTGCTTCGATCGTTCCGCAGGACCAGGAGCGCTATGTCGTCCGTGGGGCTGCCGGCCGTGTGGTGCAGCAGGGCCGTGAAGACCGTGCGCAGGACCGCCTGGGGCGACACGGACTGATCGCTGACGGCCTTGCGGAGCACCTCCGGCAGTGAGAAGAAACGGCCCCGGGCATCCCGGGCGTCCTCCACACCGTCGGTGAACAGGACCAAGGAGTCACCGCGCCGCAGTGGTCCGCAGGCGTGGGCCTCCAGCACCGACGGCAGCGGAAACGGACCCAGCGGCGGAAGCGGATCGACGCGCGTCAACGGCTCGACCCGTGCACCGCTGATCCGGTACGGCCACGGATGGCCGCAGTTGAGGGCGCGCAGCTCGCCGTCCCGGCCGATCTCCAGGAGGAGCACCGTGACGAACTCCTCGGCCACCGGGTGGTCGGGGTCCGTGCCGCCGTGGCACGGGTGCTCGGCGCGGGCCCGCTCGCGCAGATGCCGGGCGAGGGCGCGCTCCAGCCGGCGCAGGACGCCGCCGAGTTCGGGCTCGTCGTGGGCCGCCTCGCGGAAACTGCCGAGGACGGCGGCGACGGTGCCGAGGGCGGCCAGCCCGTGCCCGCGCACATCGCCCATCACCACCCGCACCCCGTGCTCGGTGGCGATCGCCTCGTACAGATCACCCCCGACGCAGGCGCCCCGGTCGGCGGACAGCTGGGCCGCGGCTATGTTCAGCCCGTCGAGGCGCGGCGGCAACGGCCGCAGTACGACGCTCTGCGCGGCCCGCGCCACCCGGCGGGCCTGGCGCAGCTCACACAGCAGCGCGCGGCGGACGTGGAAGATGAGCCCGGTGCCGACGGCGAGGAACACGGCGCTGGTGACGATGCGCGCCCCGAGCCCGTTCTGCTGGGCGAGCGGACAGCCGAACTTGTAGGCGACCGCCGCGGCGCCCCAGACGGTGGGCAGTACGGCTCCCCGTGCGGTGGGTGCCCGTGCCTTGATGCGGATCATGCCTCTGGTCCCCCATGGAGAAGTCCCTGACAGAGCAGACGGACCGACCCCGAAAGGCCGGTCCGATTCTGTCTACGCCATGGCCCGAGGAGACCGGATCGCCATGAGTTCCCACCCGATCGAGTGATCCTCCGTCGGTCAACTCGCATTTATGCAGCTCGCCGAAGGGGTGACCGGGCTTTCCCCGCATGGGGGCGGCCGGCCACGGAATGCCCGTGGCCGGCCGCTCGCAGAACCTCTACGGCGATCAGCCGCGCAGCACCGCTCCGGTCCGCTCGCCCGCGAGGGCGACCGCCGCGTCCCGCGCCGCCGACGCCTCGTCCACCGTCAGCGTCCGGTCACCGGCCCGGAAGCGGAGCGCGTACGCCAGCGACTTCCTGCCGTCACCCAGCTGCTCGGCGTTCTCGTACACGTCGAACAGCCGGATGGACTCCAGGAGTTCACCCGCGCCCTCGCGCAGCGCGGCCTCGACGTCCGCGGCCGGGACCGGCATCTCGACGACGAGGGCGACATCCTGGGTGGCGACCGGGAACGTGGAGATCCGCGGTGCCTGCGGGACACCGTCGCCCACCGCCTCAAGGGCGTCCAGGTTCAGCTCCATCGCACAGGTGCGCTCGGGCAGACCGAGAGCCTTCACCACACGCGGGTGCAGTTCTCCCGCGTGGCCCACGGTCTGCTCCGTACCGTCGGCGACGACCAGCAGCTCGGCGCAGCGGCCCGGGTGCCAGGGGCCGTACTGGCCCTTGCGCACGACCAGGTCCGCACCGGCCTCACGGGCGACGGCGCGCGCGGCGTCGATCACGTCGGCCCAGCCGGCCGGACGGCCCTCGCCCCACCAGCCGGCCTGCTCACGGGCGCCGCTGAGCACGACGGCCACGTGCCGCGGCTGCTCGGGCAGCGCGGCGTCGAGCACGGCGATCTCCTCGTCCGTGGGCCGCCGGTCGACCGGCAGGTGCACGGCGGTGCGCTGCTCCTCGCGCGGGTGGAAGACCAGACCCGTCTCGAACAGCGCCAGGTCGTGCGAGCCCCGGCCGTCGTTGCGCCGCAGCGCACCGAGCAGGCCCGGCAGCAGCGTGGTGCGGAGCGCGGGCTCCTCGTCGCTGAGCGGGTTGACCAGCTTGACGACGCGGCGGGCCGGGTCGTCGGACGCCAGGCCGAGCTGGTCGAAGATCTGCTCGCCGACGAAGGGGTAGTTCGGCGCCTCCACATAGCCCGCGCCGGCCAGCGCGCGGCCGGCCCGGCGGTGCAGCCGCTGCCGGTGGGTCAGGCCGCGGCCCGAGGGGAGCCTGGGCAGCGTGGACGGCAGGTTCTCATAGCCTTCGAGGCGGATGACCTCTTCGGCGAGGTCGTTCGGGTCGACCAGGTCGGGGCGCCAGGACGGGACGGTGACGATCAGCTCGTCCTGCCCGTAGACGTCGCAGCCGACCTCCTGCAGGCGGCGCACGACCGTCTCACGGCCGTAGCGGACACCCGCCACCTTGTCCGGGTGGTCGGCCGCGACGGTGAGGGTGTGCGGCGCGGAGGGCGCGATGACCTCGGTGACCCCGGCCTCCGCGGTACCGCCCGCGAGCAGCACCAGCAGGTCCACGGTGCGCTGCGCGGCGGCCGCCGCGGCCTGCGGGTCGACGCCGCGCTCGAAGCGGCGCGACGCCTCGGACAGCAGCCGGTGCCGGCGGGACGTACGGGCGATCGCGACGGCGTCGAAGTGGGCCGCCTCGATGACGACGTCGGTCGTGCCGTTCACGCCGTTCTCGGTGACCTCGTGGTCCGCGATCTCGGTGTTGGCGCCGCCCATGACACCGGCCAGGCCGATCGGGCCGCGGTCGTCGGTGATGACCAGGTCCTCGGCGTGCAGCGTGCGCTCGACGCCGTCGAGGGTGACGAGCTTCTCGCCCTCCGCGGCCCGGCGCACCCCGATCGTGCCCTGGACGAGGGAGCGGTCGTAGGCGTGCAGCGGCTGGCCCAGCTCCATCATCACGTAGTTCGTGACGTCGACGGCGAGCGAGATCGGGCGCATGCCGACCTTCTGCAGCCGGCGCTGGAGCCAGATCGGGGAGCGGGCCTCGGGGCGCAGGCCGGTGACCGTGCGCGCGGTGAAGCGGTCGCAGCCGAACGGGTCCGTGACCTGGACCGGGTAGCCGTAGGCGTTCGGGGCGGGTACGTCGATCAGGGCCGGGTCGCGCAGCGGCAGGCCGTAGGCGATGGCGGCCTCACGGGCGACGCCGCGGATGGACAGGCAGTCGCCGCGGTTGGCGGTGACGGCGATGTCCAGGACCTCGTCGACCAGCTCCAGCAGCTCGATGGCGTCCCTGCCGACCTCGGTCTCCGGCGGCAGCACGATGATGCCGTGGTTGCCGTCGTCGCCCATGCCCAGCTCGTCGCTGGAGCAGATCATGCCGTGCGAGACCTTGCCGTAGGTCTTGCGGGCGGCGATGGAGAAGCCGCCGGGGAGCGTGGCGCCGGGCAGGACCACGACGACCTTGTCGCCGACCGCGAAGTTACGGGCGCCGCAGACGATCTCCTGGGGCTCGCCGGTGCCGTTGGCCTGGCCGACGTCGACGGTGCAGAAGCGGATCGGCTTCTTGAACTCCGTCAGCTCCTCGATCGTCAGCACCCGGCCGACGACCAGCGGGCCCTTGAGGTCGGCGCCGAGCTGCTCGACGGTCTCGACCTCGAGCCCGGCCGAGACGAGCTTCTCCTGGACGTCGCGGCCGGATTCCGTCGCCGGCAGGTCGACGTACTCCCGCAGCCAAGAAAGCGGGACCCGCATCAGATCTCCATCCCGAACGGCCGGGTGAACCGGACGTCACCCTCGACCATGTCTCGCATGTCTTCGACGTTGTGGCGGAACATCAGCATCCGCTCGATGCCGAACCCGAAGGCGAACCCGCTGTACTTCTCCGGGTCGACGCCGCAGGCGGCCAGCACCCGCGGGTTGACCATGCCGCAGCCGCCCAGCTCGATCCAGCCCTCGCTGGAGCAGGTGCGACAGGGCCGGTCGGGGTTGCCCACGGACTCGCCCTTGCAGACGTAGCAGAGCATGTCCATCTCGGCGCTCGGCTCGGTGAAGGGGAAGAAGTTCGGCCGCAGCCGGGTCTTCATGCCCTCGCCGAACAGGGACTGGACCATGTGGTCCAGGGTGCCCTTGAGGTCGGCCATGGTCAGGCCCTCGTCCACGGCGAGCAGCTCGACCTGGTGGAAGACGGGCGTGTGCGTGGCGTCCAGCTCGTCCGTGCGGTACACGCGGCCGGGGCAGATCACATAGACCGGCAGCTCGCGCTCCAGCAGGGAGCGGATCTGCACGGGCGAGGTGTGGGTGCGCAGCACGACACCGGACTCGGTGCCGCCCTGCGGGCCCTGCACGAAGAAGGTGTCGGCCTCGCCGCGGGCCGGGTGGTCCGGGCCGATGTTCAGGGCGTCGAAGTTGAACCACTCCGCCTCGACCTGCGGCCCCTCGGCGACCTCGTAGCCCATGGCCACGAAGATGTCCTCGATCCGCTCGGACAGCGTGGTCAGGGGGTGGCGCGCGCCGGAGGGGACCCGGTCGTACGGCAGTGTGACGTCGACGTCCTCCTCGACGAGCACACGGGCGTCACGCTCGGCCTCCAGCTCCGCCTGGCGGGCGGCGAGGGCCTTGTTGACGGCGCCGCGGGCCATCCCGACGCGTTTGCCGGCCTCCGCCTTGGCGTGCGGGGGCAGGGCGCCGATCTCGCGGTTGGCGAGGGCCAGCGGGGAGGCGGGGCCGGTGTGGGCGACCTTGGCCTCGTGGAGCGCGTCGAGGGAGCTCGCTGCGGCGAAGGCGGCGAGCGCCTCGCCCTGCATGCGCTCGATCTCTTCCGGTTTCAACGCCTCGACCTCGACAGGGTCGTACGACTTATTGGGTGCCGACATCTCTTCCCGTGCTTCCGATTGGCTGGCGGATGGTCCCCGTCACCGACTCGCGAGGGCCGCGTGAAGGACACAACGGTGCCAAAGGCCGAGTCTAACGGGGTGAAGGAACGCGAATGCGCCCGCGGGGCACCTAGGCCAGGTAGGCCGGGGCCGCCACGGGCAACGTAAATCGGAACTCGGCACCGCCGCCGGGGGCGCGGCCGACCGTGATGGTGCCGCCGTGGGCTTCGACGATGCCCTTGACGATATAGAGCCCGAGGCCGGTGCCGCCGCGCTTGCTGCCCCGCCAGAAGCGGGTGAAGACGCGGTTCATGGACTCCTCCGGGATGCCGGGACCCTCGTCGCTCACCGTGACCGATGTGCCGGTCTCCTCGCCCTCGCGCGGGGATGCGCAGGGCGTCACGTCTATGGTGACGGTTCCCTCGCCGTGCCGCACTGCATTTTCGATCAGATTGCTGAGGACCTGGTCGACCTTGTCGGGGTCGGCCCACAGGTCGGGCAGCGGCTGTTCGATGCGGAGCAGGAAGCGGTCGGCGGGCTGGCCGGCGGCGACGTAGGCCTGGATGTGCCGGGAGACGGCGGCCCCGATGTCGACGGGCTGGCGGCGCACCTCCAGCCGTCCGGAGTCGATCCGCGAGATGTCGAGCAGTTCGGCGATGAGCCGGGTGACGCGGTCGGCGTCGGCGTCGACGGTCTCCAGCATCAGCCGCTTCTGGTCGTCGGTGAAGCGTTCCCACTTGGCGAGGAGCGTGGCCGTGAAGCCCTTCACGGAGGTGAGGGGCGAGCGCAGTTCATGGGCGACCGTGGCGATCAGCTCGGCATGGCTGCGTTCGGTACGGCGCCGGGCCTCGGTGTCCCGCAGACAGACCACGACCCGCTGGACGGGCCCGCGCGGTTCGGCCCGGATGTACCGGGCGGAGACGAGCACCTCCCGCCCGCCCGGCAGCAGCAGATTGCGCTCGGGCTGCCGCACCCGGATGGCGAGCCCCCCGTAGGGATCGGTGAGCTGCCACCAGCGGCGGCCCTCCAGGTCCTCTAAGGGAAGTGCCTTCTCCAGCGGCTGTCCGAGGGCGTCGGCGGCGCGTACGGCCGTGATCCGGCAGGCGGCGGCGTTGAAGCAGACGACCCGGCCGTGCTCGTCGGCGACGACCAGACCGTCGGGCAGCTGGTCGGGGTCGACGCCCGCATGGTCTGCGCACCCGGGCACAGATGTGCGCCGCGCGTCCCGTCCCTCCGGCGCGGTGCTCGTGCCGGCCACACTCATCCCCGTACCCCACCTCTCAGACGGCGCAGGGCCCCGCGCTGGTCACCCTACTAGCTCTCGGTGACCGTGCGGCAGCCTTCGGTGGCGCGCTGGGCGCGGGCCGACGCGTAGAGACATACGGCGGCGGCCGTGGCCAGGTTCAGGCTCTCGGCCTTTCCGTGGATGGGGACGCGGACGACGGCGTCGGCGAGGGCGCGGGTCTCCTCCGGCAGCCCCCAGGCCTCGTTGCCGAAGACCCAGGCGGTCGGCCCGCCCATGCTCCCCTTGTCCAGCTCGTCGTCGAGGTCGCGGTCCCCCGCCCCGTCGGCGGCGAGAATGCGCACACCGGCGTTCTTCAGCCCCTCGACGGCCCGCTCGACGGGGACTGCGACGGCGACCGGCAGATGGAAGTGCGAGCCGACGGAGGCGCGTACGGCCTTGGGGTTGTACAGGTCGACGGAGGCGTCGGTGAGGATCACGGCCTCGGCGCCGGCGGCGTCGGCGCAGCGCAGGACGGTGCCGGCGTTGCCGGGGTCGCGGACATGGGCGAGCACGGCGACCAGTCGCGGCCGGGCGGCGAGGATCTCCTCGAACGGTGTGTCCAGGAACCGGCAGACCCCGACCATTCCCTGGGGGGTCACGGTGGTGGAGATGTCGGCGATGACCTCCTCGGAGGCCAGATGCACCCGGGCACCGGCGGTGTGCGCGGCGCCGATGATGTCGGCGTACCGCTCCTCGGCCTCGGGGGTGGCGAAGAGCTCGACGAGGGTGGGAGTGCCGTCCACCACGTGCCCGGCCGCCTCCCGCACGGCCTGCGGCCCCTCCGCGAGGAACAGCCGGTCCTTCCCCCGGAAATTCCGCTTGGCCAACCGCCGCGCAGCGGCGACTCGCGCGGACCGGGGTGAGATCAGCTCGGGGCTGGGCATCGTCTTCACTTTCACGAGAATTTCCACGCGGGGCGATCCCTGGGCTCCGTCGGCGGCAACCCCCAGGGGCGCGGGGCCGTGTCGATATGCGGCTCCGCCGCGTGGGCGCGACCAGCCCCCACTCACCCGGACGAATCGCGCGACACGCCCCAACAACAGGACCCGCAAGCCATGAAAGCCTGCGGGTCCCACCGTCACGTCGGCCTAAGGGCGGCGCAGCGTCACGCGGCCTTCGGCGCGTTGACGTCCGCCGGCAGCGCCTTCTGCGCGACCTCGACGAGCGCGGCGAACGCACCGGCGTCGTTCACAGCCAGCTCGGCCAGGATCTTGCGGTCGACCTCGACGTTCGCGGCCTTCAGACCCTGGATGAAGCGGTTGTAGGTGATGCCGTTGGCGCGGGCAGCGGCGTTGATGCGCTGGATCCACAGCTGACGGAAGTCGCCCTTGCGCTTCTTGCGGTCGTTGTAGTTGTAGACCAGCGAGTGGGTGACCTGCTCCTTGGCCTTGCGGTACAGGCGCGAACGCTGACCGCGGTAGCCGGAGGCCTGCTCGAGGATCGCCCGGCGCTTCTTGTGGGCGTTGACTGCCCGCTTGACGCGTGCCACTTGTTAACTCCTTGTAGCGGGGTCGTGGGGGGTACTCACACGACCCGGAAACGACTGGGTCCCGGTCCTGACGTGTGGCGCTCAGAGATGGCGAGCGCCGGTCACGTCACTTGCCGAGAAGCTTCTTGATCTTCGCGGCGTCGCCCGGGGCCATCTCGGCGTTGCCGGTGAGGCGACGCGTGACGCGGGACGACTTGTGCTCGAGCAGGTGGCGCTTGCCGGCGCGCTCGCGCAGCACCTTGCCGGAGCCGGTGATCTTGAAGCGCTTGCTGGCACCGCTGTGCGACTTGTTCTTCGGCATAGCGCCGTTATCTCCTCGTCGGTGGCGCTCCGGTGCCCGGTCGCGAAACCGGGCACGGTGGAGCGTCGTTCTTCATTCGGTTACATCCGCTGGGGACTGCTGTCCCCCGGGATCACGCCTCGGCGGAAGCCTCGGCAGGCGCCTCGGTGTCCACGGTGTTCTCGGTGTCCGCGGCGTTCTGCGACTTACCGGGGTTCGCCTTCGCATCGGCCTTGCGGGCCTCCTGCGCCTGACGGGCCTCGGCCATCGCCTCGGTCTTCTTCTTGTGCGGACCGAGGACCATGATCATGTTTCGGCCGTCCTGCTTCGGGTTCGACTCGACGAAACCGAGGTCCTGGACGTCCTCCGCGAGGCGCTGCAGCAGTCGGTAGCCCAGCTCGGGCCGGGACTGCTCGCGACCACGGAACATGATCGTGATCTTGACCTTGTCGCCCTGCTTGAGGAACCGTACGACGTGACCCTTCTTGGTGTCATAGTCGTGCGGGTCGATCTTCGGCCGGAGCTTCATCTCCTTGATGACCGTGTGCGCCTGGTTCTTGCGCGCCTCACGGGCCTTCATGGCCGACTCGTACTTGAACTTCCCGTAGTCCATGAGCTTGCACACGGGCGGACGGGCGTTCGCCGCGACCTCGACCAGGTCCAGGTCGTACTCCTGCGCAAGCTCCAGTGCCTTAGCGAGCGGGACAATGCCCACCTGCTCGCCACTGGGACCGACAAGTCGCACCTCGGGAACGCGAATCCGGTCGTTGATGCGGGGCTCGGCGCTGATGGATCCTCCTCGGTAGCACCACACGGTTGTCTGGCGGACAGCCGCGTATGTCTCTTTTCGTTAGACCTAACCGCGCCGAAGCACAAAAAATGCCCCGGACGATCACAGGCGGGGCTCCAAAACACTACCGGAGCACCGCCGCGATGCCGCGGGGCGCGCTTCGGGCGACTCCATCGTCCGTACGGAACGATGGTGGCCGCCTGACCGGGGTGACCCGCCGCCCCGTGGGACGGTCGGGTGGGAGATCGGAGCTCCACTTGTGGGCCGGGCGCTCTGGCGTGGCAGGGCATGTCCGGCCGGTCGTCACACAAGGTTAGCAGCACCGTCGGGCAAGGGCTAATCGGAGGACTCGGGACCGCACCGCTTATCGTGTGGGGCATGAGTCAGACCCCTCCTGAGAATCCCGATTTCGACGCGATGACCCGGGACATCGCCGAGGTCCCCGCCGTCGAGGTGATCGTGACGGTCGCCGTCAACCTGATGAGCGCCGCCGCCGTGAAGCTCGGGCTGAGCGAGGAGGGCGAGAAGTACAAGGACCTGGACGAGGCCCGCAAGCTGATCAGCGGGCTCGCCGGACTGCTGGACGCGAGCGCGACCGAGATCAGCTCCTTCCACGCGGCCCCGCTGCGCGACGGCCTGAAGTCGCTGCAGCTGGCGTTCCGCGAGGCCTCGGTCGTCCCGGACGAGCCGGGCCAGGGTCCGGGCGAGAAGTACACCGGCCCCGTCTACAGCTGACCCGTCCCCTCCAGCCGGCTGCTCCCTCCGGCTGGGCTATTCCTTCACGTACAAGGGCTCGCCCGGAGGCGTGGTCCCGGCCGGCAGCAGCGCCAGGTCGAGGCCGCGCGTCAGGCGGGCCCTCAGCGTTTCGTCGGCGGCGAGCCGCTCGGCGACGGCGCGGGCGGCGCGGGCGGGCTCCGCGGCCGGGTCGAGCACGAGGGCGAGGGTGCCGTCGGCCTGGCCGGGCCCGAGGTGGGCGCGCAGCACGGCGGGCTCCGCCGCCACGGCCGTACGGACGGCGTCACGGACGGCGGGGTCGGCGAGCGGGTCGGTGCTGGTGCGGCCCTCCGCGAGGGCGAGCAGCGCCGGGCCCGTCAGCTCGAACGGCACCGGTCCGGCGAGGTCCAGCACGAGCGTGTCGGCCTTCTCGTGCGCGGCGGCCTGCAGCGCCTGGTGCAGCGGTACGGCGACCGGGCGGGCCTCCGGGTCCCAGCGGGCGAGGGAGTCGGTGGAGGTGAAGGCGGGCAGGGCGGTGCGGTGACCGGCCTTCAGGGTGGGTACGGCCATGTCGCTGCTCTTCTCGCGGCGCAGCCCGTTCTCGCCCTCCTCCGCCTCGCCGAGCACGGCGACGACCGGGACCAGCAGTCGGGCACCCTTGAGCGCCTCAAGGACGGGCCCGAGGGCGCCGCGGTCCTCGGCCCAGGCGGCGAGGGCGGCGCTCAGCCGGGGGTCGGCGGAGCCGTCGTCGTCGGAGAAGCCGGGGTCGGGAATGTTCTTGTTCGCCACGGTCACCGACCCTATCGGCACGTCCCCGGCGCGCTGTACGGGCCGGTGGTCGTTGCGGGGCGCCTCGCCGCGCCACCCGGAGATTCAAGTACGTCGCCGGTCGGCGGCCGCCGCCCCGCACGCCCTCAGACCGTCTGTCTGCGGCCCCGCCACAGGACGACGCCCGCCACCAGCAGCACCCCGCCGGTGCCGCCGGCCAGCGGGCCCGCCCAGCCGGTGGCCGGGGAGGTGGCCTTGGGGGCGTCGGGGCCGGGGCCGAAGTACTTCTTGTCGAACGACGTCACCCGCAGGCTCTCCGGCCGGATCCGGTCGGCCGCCTTCAGCGCGGCCACCGGGTCGATCATGCCGAAACCCCGGGAGTCGTCCCGGCCGCCGGCCGGCGCGTCCCGGGCGGTGTCCTCCAGCAGCTTCTTGACCTGGGCCGGGGCGAGGCCGGGGTGGGCGGCCCTGATCAGGGCCGCCGCGCCGGACACGAAGGCGGAGGCGGCCGAGGTGCCCCAGCCCTCGTAGTACTTGTGGTCGGGGTCGGCGATGACCACGTTGACACCGGGCGCGCTGACGGCCGCGTACCAGCGGCGGGTGGAGAAGGAGGCGCGGGTGTCGTAGCGGTCGACGGCGGTCGCGGCGATGACGCCGGGGTAGGCGGCCGGGTAGGAGACGTGGTCGCCCTTCTCGCCACCGTTGCCCGCGGAGGCGACGACCACCACGCCCTTCTTCAAGGCGTACTGCACGGCCTCGTCCTCGCTCGGCTCGGGGTGCGCGGAGTCCGAGTCGTCGCCGAGGGAGAGGTTGATGACGTCGGCGCCGTGGTCGGCGGCCCAGCGGATGCCGTCGGCCAGCGCGTTGCCGCGGCTGGTGCGGGCCTTGGCGCGGGCGGGGTCGTCGTCCTCCAGGATCACCCGGACGGGCAGGATCCTCGCCTCGGGGGCGACACCCATGACGCCGGCGGAGTCGCCGGGGCCATGGCCGTGCCCGGCGATGATGCCGGCCATCGCCGTGCCGTGCCGGGCCCAGGCGCGGTCGCCCTGCCTGGCGCCGAAACCGATCATGTCCTGGGCGGGCAGGACGTTGCCGACGAGGTCGGGGTGGTCGGCCTCGACGCCGGTGTCCAGGACGGCGACGGTGACGCCGTGGCCCTTGGTGGTGCGCCAGGCCTGGTCCAGGTCGAGGACGGACAGGGCCCACTGCTGGGCGCGGATGCCGTCGGCGTGGGCCGTGGTGGACGGCAGCAGGACGAGGGCGCCGGCGAGCAGCACGCTCACCGTGGCTCCGGCGCGGTCCACCCGGCGCCGGCCGCGTATCGATCGCCTCATGAGGGATTCTCCGTGGCCGTGGCCGTGCCGATGTGCTGGCGCAGCCGCCGTTCGATCCGGTCGGCCAGGCCCTGGGCCTCGTTGCCGAGTCCGGCCTGGGCCTGTGCGGTGGTGGCGTCGGCGCTGACGGCGTCGGCGGCGGGCTGCGGCGCGTCGACCGCGCGGCCGTCGGCCCACCCGGAGACGGCGTAGGTGACGACGGGGGCGTCGGTGAGGACGGAGATGGTCCAGGAGGCGCGCTGTCTGTTGCCGAAGCCGGCCGCGACGGTGCCCTCGGCCGCGTACGGGCGGGGCATCAGGTCGGCGCGCCGGTCCAGGTGCTCGGTGCGGAAGCGGTGGGCGAGCGCGGCCATGGCGGCGGAGTCGGCCCGGGTGAACAGCAGGCCGACGGTAGTGACATAGCTCTGCGTGGAGTCGGTGTAGCTGGCGCGCAGCAGCCGCTGGCAGCCGACGGGGGCGAGGACCTTGGCCAGCAGCGGGTCGAAGGCCTGGGCACAGCCGGTGTCCGGGGCCACGGCGATCCGGGTCCAGGTGCGGTCGGCGCCGCCGGGTCCGGCGCCCGTGCCCTCGACGGTGGGCGGGAACAGCTGGTCCACGGGCACGTTGTGCCAGAGGGCGCCGGCGGCGGCGAAGTGGTCGCCGGTGGCGTCGTCCCCGTCGTCGCCGGTGAGCCAACTCCCGGTCACGGCACCGCCGATGAGACCGAGACCGAGGACGAGACAGGCGGCCGCGGCGACGGTGCGGGGGCCCACCCGGTGACGGGCCGGCGTCCCGGCCGGCAGGACGGTCCGCACGGCAGCGACGGCGCTCCAGGACGACGCCGGGTCCGGGACAGACGCGGCCGGGGCCGGCGGCCCGACGGGCCGGACCGGCGCCATGGGGCTCCAGGCACCGGTGGTCGAGGCAGCAGCTCGGCTCTCCTGGCCGGGCCCGGCGGACGTACGGCCGGACGCGTCGGCGGTGCCCCGCGTTCCCGGGGAGCCGGCCCGCGGGCGGAGCCGGGGCGTGGTCTGCGACGCGGTGATCGGGCGCAGGCGCGCCGTCGTCTCGGTGGCGGTCTCCCCCGGGGAGCCGGCTCCCTGGCGCGGGAGGTCCCGCCCGGGGCGGCGTGCCTCGCGTCCCGCGTTCGGCGGCGCGTCGGGGAACCGGGCGGAGGCGGGCGGCGGAGGCGGGCTGAGGCTTTCGCCGGCCTCGGGCCCGGCGGGACGCGGCACCTCGACCCGCGGCAGCGGCCCGGCACCGGAGCCCGTACGGGAGGAGCGGCCGTCACGCGCAGTGGCCTCGGCGGACGACGGGCCGGCACCAGTGGGCCGCCCGGCGGTCGGCGAGCCACCACTGGCGGGCCGCCCAGAGCCGGTCGAACCCTTGGTCGTGGACCCGGACGTGCCGGCTCGCGCGGTGCGCGGAGTGAAGACGGACGGCTCGTCGTCGGTGTCGTCGGGCGGGGTGGCCGGGCGGGGCGGGACGGACGGACGCGGTGGGGCCTGGGGGCGCGGCGGGATGGGAGCGTGGCGCGCTTCCGTGCTCATGCACCCCCCGTTTCCTCGTGCCCCGGGCCGTCTTCACGTACGCGGGCCGCTGCGCTGCTCGGCCGCGCCCGGTGCGAAAGCTCCGTCCGGGCACGCATACCCGTACGGCTGGACGGGCATCCCGGTTCAGGTGAAGCCGTCGGGTGCCTTCCGCCGTACGTGCGCGTCACTCTACGGGTTGTCCGGGCCGGTAAGAGAACCAGTCCGGGGCGCCGGGGCATCTGCCCGGAACGTCCCCCTACCCTGCGGTAATCCTGTCTGGCAGGCTTCCGTCATGACTGCGCGCGCCGCTGATCGGGCCCGTTACGACCGGGCCACCGCCCTTCTCGACGCCCCTCTCGCGATCGTGGACCTGGACGCGTTCGACGCCAACGCGGCGGATCTCGTCCGCCGGGCCGCCGGCAAGCCGGTCCGGGTCGCCAGCAAGTCCGTGCGCTGCCGGGCGCTGCTGGAACGCGCCCTGGCCAAGGACGGCTTCCGGGGCATCATGTCGTTCACCCTGGCCGAGTCGCTGTGGCTCGCCCGTTCCGGGTTCGACGACATCCTGCTGGCCTATCCGTCCGCCGACCGGGGCGGTTTCGCGGAGCTGGCCGCCGATCCCAAGCTCGCCGCCGCGGTGACCGTGATGGTGGACGATCCGGCGCATCTCGATCTCATCGACGCCGCCCGTGACGGCGGACGTGAAGTGGTGCGTGTCTGCCTGGAGTTGGACACCTCGCTGCAGCTGCTGGGCGGCCGGGTCCGGGTCGGGGCACGGCGTTCTCCGCTGCGCTCCCCCGCCCGACTCGCCGAACTGGCCCGCTCGGTGGCCCGCCGGCCGGGTTTCCGGCTGGTGGGGATCATGGCGTACGAGGGGCACATCGCGGGGGTCGGGGACTCGCTGGCCGGGCGGCCGCTGCGCTCCCGGGCCATCCGGCTCATGCAGGCCGCGGCACGGCGTGAGCTGGCCGAGCGGCGGGCCGCGGTGGTGCGGGCGGTGCGGGCCGTCGTGCCCGGCCTGGAGTTCGTCAACGGCGGCGGCACGGGCAGTGTGCAGCACACCGCCGCCGAGGAGGCCGTGACGGAGATAGCGGCCGGTTCGGGGCTATATGTGCCGCGGCTCTTCGACAACTACACGTCCTTCACCGGCCGCCCGGCGGCCCTGTTCGCCCAGCCCGTCGTGCGGCGGCCGGGCGTCGGGGTGGTCACCGTGCTCGGCGGCGGCTATCCGGCCTCCGGCGCGGCCGGCCCCGACCGGCTGCCGGTGCCGTATCTGCCCGAGGGGCTGGCGTACGACCCGCAGGAGGGCCCCGGCGAGGTGCAGACCCCGCTGCTGGGCTCGCCCGCCGACGACCTCCTCATCGGCGACAAGGTGTGGTTCCGGCACGCCAAGGCGGGCGAGCTGTGCGAGCGGTTCGAGAAGCTGCATCTCGTCGAGGGGGACGCGGTGACCGCGACCGTGCCGACCTACCGGGGTGAGGGGCACACCTTCCTCTGACGGGCCGTGCGCCTACAGGGGGGTGACGTAGGCGCCCGCGATGCCGCCGTCCACCAGGAAGTCGGTGGCGTTGACGAAGGAGGAGTCGTCGCTGGCCAGGAAGGCGACGGCGGCGGCGATCTCCTCGGCCTCGGCGAACCGGCCGACCGGGATGTGGACCAGGCGGCGGGCGGCCCGCTCGGGGTCCTTGGCGAACAGCTCCTGGAGGAGGGGGGTGTTGACCGGCCCCGGGCACAGGGCGTTGACCCGGATGCCTTCCCGCGCGAACTGCACGCCCAGCTCGCGGGACATGGCGAGGACGCCGCCCTTGGACGCGGTGTACGAGATCTGCGAGGTGGCCGCGCCCATCCGCGCCACGAAGGACGCCGTGTTGATGATGGAGCCCTTGCCCTGCCGGCGCATGTAGGGGATGGCGGCCTTGCAGCACAGGTAGACGGAGGTGAGGTTGACCTCCTGGACCCGCTTCCAGGCCTCCAGTCCGGTCTCCAGGATGGAGTCGTCGTCGGGCGGGGAGATACCGGCGTTGTTGAAGGCGATGTCGACGCTGCCGTAGGTGTCGTACGCCGTCTTGAACAGCGCCTCGACCTGCTCGGGGTCGGTGACGTCGACCTTGACGAAGAGTCCACCGGTTTCGTCGGCGGCGGCCTTGCCGCGGGCCTCGTCGACGTCCGCGCAGACCACGTGGGCGCCTTCGGAGGCGAGCCGGCGGGCGGTGGCGAGGCCGATGCCGCTGCCGGCTCCGGTGACGACGGCGGTACGGCCGGCCAGGCGGCGGCAAACAGATTCTGCGGTCACTGTGCGGAGCCCTCCGTGCTGGGGGTGACGTTGCTGATGAAGACGTTCTTGGTCTCGGTGAAGGCGGTCAGGGCGTCGGGGCCGAGCTCGCGGCCGAGGCCGGACTGTTTGTAGCCGCCGAACGGGGTCCAGTAGCGGACGCTGGAGTGGGAGTTGACGGACAGGTTGCCCGCGCGGACGGCCTGGGACACACGCAGGGCGCGGCCGAGGTCCCGGGTCCACAGGGAGCCGGAGAGGCCGTAGGGGGTGTCGTTGGCGAGGCGGATCGCGTCGGCCTCGTCGGTGAAGGGGAGCAGGACGGCGACCGGTCCGAAGATCTCCTCGCGGGCGGCTTCGCTGTCGTGCCGCTCCCCCGTCAGGACCGTCGGCGCGAACCAGAAGCCGGGTCCGTCGGGGGCGCTGCCGCGCAGGGCGGGGGTGTCCGCGGGGACGTACGACCGTACGCGGTCCAGTTGCTGACGGGAGATCAGCGGGCCCATCTGCGTCTTCTCGTCGGCGGGGTCGCCCACGACGACGTCGGCCAGCGCGTCGGCGAGGAACGCGCGGGCCTCGTCGTAGACGGACTCCTGGACCAGGACGCGGGTGCGGGCGCAGCAGTCCTGGCCGGCGTTGTCCAGGAAGGAGAAGGGGTCGAGGGCGGCCCTGAGGTCGGCGTCGGCGAAGACGACGTTGGGGCTCTTGCCGCCGAGTTCGAGGGTGACCGGCTTGACCAGGCGGGCGCAGCGCTCCATGACCTCGCGGCCGGTGCGGGTGGAGCCGGTGAACACGATCTTGGCGATGTCGGGGTGGTCGACCAGGGCGCGTCCGGCGGTGTGGCCGTAGCCGGTCAGGACCTGGAAGACGTGCTCGGGCAGGCCCGCCTCCAGGGCGAGTTCGGCGAGGCGGAGCGCGGTGAGCGGGGTGGTCTCGGCGGGCTTGAGGACGACCGCGTTGCCGGCCGCGAGGGCCGGGAAGGAGCCCCAGGCGGCGATCGGCATGGGGAAGTTCCAGGGGGCGATCACACCGACCACTCCCAGGGGTTCCTGGAAGGTGATGTTCCAGCCGCCGGGCACCGGGATCTGCTTGCCGAGCAGGCGCTCGGCACCACCGGCCGCGTACAGCAGCAGGTCGCGGGCGTTGCCGGCCTCCCAGCGGGCGTTGCCCACGGTGTGCCCGGCCTCGCGGACCTCCAGCTGGGCGAGTTCCTCGGTGTGGGCGTCGACCACGTCCGCGAAGCGGCGCAGCAGCCGGGCCCGGTCTGCGGGGGCGAGGGCGGCCCAGCGGGTCTGGGCGCGTACGGCCCGCAGGACGGCGGCGGCCACGTCCTGTTCGCTCGCGGCGGGGACGGTGGCGACGACCTCCTCCGTGGCGGGGTTGAGGACCTTCAACTCGGCTGAGTCGGACACGAATTGACCTTTCACGGACTGGCTCACAGGCTGGTTCACAGGCGTTCGAAGGAGCGGCGCAGCTCCCAGTCGGTGACCGCGGCGTCGAAGGCCTCCAGCTCGACGCGCGCCATGTTGCGGTAGTGCGCGACGACCTCGTCGCCGAAGGCGGCCCGGGCGATGGGGCTGTTCTCCCACAGCTCGGCGGCCTCGCGCAGGGTGGTCGGGACGTGTGCGAGACCGGCGGCGTAGGCGTTGCCGGGGCAGGGCTCGGGGAGTTCGAGCTTCTGCTCTATGCCGTACAGCCCCGCCGCCACCAGGCCGGCGACCGCCAGATGAGGATTCACGTCGCCGCCGGGCAGGCGGTTCTCGAAGCGCAGGGAGCGGCCGTGCCCGACCACGCGCAGGGCGCAGGTGCGATTGTCGAGGCCCCAGGCGACGGCGGTGGGGGCGAAGGAGCCCGGCTGGAACCGCTTGTAGGAGTTGATGTTCGGGGCGTACAGCAGCGAGAAGTCGCGCAGGGCGGCGAGCTGTCCGGCGAGGAAGTGCCGCATGACGTCGGACATGCCGCCGGGGCCGGCTCCGGCCATCGCGTTGTTCCCGTCCGCGTCGGCGAGCGAGAGATGGATGTGACAGGAGTTGCCCTCACGCTCGTTGTACTTCGCCATGAAGGTGAGCGAGACGCCCTCCTGGGCGGCGATCTCCTTGGCACCCGTCTTGTACAGGGCGTGCTGGTCGCAGGTGACGAGGGCTTCGTCGTAGCGGAAGGCGATCTCGTGCTGGCCGGGGTTGCACTCGCCCTTGGCGGACTCGACGGTCAGGCCGGCGCCGGCCATGTCGTTGCGCAGCCGGCGCAGCAGGGGCTCGATGCGGCCGGTGCCGAGGATGGAGTAGTCGATGTTGTACTGGTTGGCCGGGGTGAGTCCCTGGTAGCCCGCGTCCCAGGCCGCCTCGTAGCTGTCCTTGAAGACGATGAACTCCAGCTCGGTGCCGACCTGGGCGGTGTAGCCGAGTTCGGCGAGCCGCTCCAGCTGGCGGCGCAGGATCTGCCGGGGCGCGGCGACGACCGGGGAGCCGTCGTTCCAGGCGAGGTCGGCGACGAGCAGGGCGGTGCCGGGGTGCCAGGGGATGCGGCGCAGGGTCGACAGGTCGGGCCGCATGGCGAAGTCGCCGTAGCCGCGGTCCCAGGAGGACATCGCGTAACCGTCGACGGTGTTCATCTCGGTGTCGACGGCGAGGAGGTAGTTGCAGCCCTCGGTGCCGTGGTGCAGGACCTCGTCGAGGAAGAAGCGGGCGGCGAACCGCTTGCCCGCCAGGCGCCCTTGCATATCGGGGAAGGCCAGGACGACAGTGTCGATCTCACCGCTCGCGACGAGGGCGTGCAGTTCCTCGACGCCGAGCGGGGGTGTGCGGTCTGCCACGGGAGAGCCTCCTTCGGCGCCTTCGCGCTTTTTCGGCCGGGCCGGGAGCCATAAGGTATTGCTCAGAACCATTGCTTGGGAAGGGGGTACGACCGGATGTCCTGGGAGAGCGAGGCTCAGGGGGTGGGCGACCGGCTCGCTCCGGTACTGCGGCCGGTGCGGGCGGGCAACGGCTTCGAGGAGGCACTGGAGCAGATCCTCCAGGTCGTGCGGCTCGGCCTGGTGCCGGGCGGCGAGCGGCTGCCGGCCGAGCGGGAGCTGGCCGAGCGGCTCGGGATCAGCCGGGTGACGCTGCGCGAGGTGCTGAAGGTGCTCCAGGACCAGGGCCTGGTGGAGGCGCGCCGCGGGCGCTACGGCGGAACGTTCGTCCGGCCGCGCCCGGACGCCGGCGGCGAGGACGAGCTGCGGCGCCGGATCGCCGAGGTCGACATCGAGGACGTGCTGCGTTTCCGCGAGGTCCTGGAGGTGGGCGCGGCCGGCCTGTGCGCGGCGCACGGACTCGACGAGGAGCAGGCGGACCGGCTGCGCGAGGCGCTGGCCCGCACCCATGACGCCCCGCTCGCCGACTACCGGCGCCTGGACACCCTGCTGCATCTGACGCTGGCCGAGCTGTGCGGCTCCCCGTCCCTGACCGCGCAGTACGCGGCGGTCCGGGCCACGGTGAACGACCTGCTGGACTGCATCCCGCTGCTGGTGCGCAACCTGGAGCACTCCCAGCGCCAGCACGCCGCGCTGGTGGAGGCGGTGCTGGAGGGGGACGCGGACGGCGCGCGGGAGATGATGCGCGAGCACTGCGCGGGCACGGCGGCGCTGCTGCGGGGCTTCCTGGCGTAGCCGGGCTTCCCGGCGTACGACCCGTTCTGTAAAGGTGTGCGCGTGAACCTTTGACTGCCGGGGAGGGCAGCATGACCGTACGGCCGCTGATCGGTGTGAGCACATATCTGGAGTCGGGTGCGCGCTGGGGCGTGTGGGAGCTGGACGCGGCGCTGCTGCCGGCCGGCTATCCCCGGCTGGTGCAGCGGGCCGGCGGGCTGGCCTGCATGCTGCCGCCGGACGCGCCCGAGCGCGCGGCGGAGGCGGTGGCCCGGCTGGACGGGCTGGTCGTCGCGGGCGGCCCCGATGTGGACCCGGCCCGCTACGGCGCCGAGCGCTCGCCCCGCACCGGGCCGCCGGCGCGGGAGCGGGACGCGTGGGAGCTGGCGCTGATCGACGCGGCGCTGGCGGCGGGGGTGCCGCTGCTGGGGATCTGCCGGGGCATGCAGCTGCTGAACGTCGCCCTCGGCGGCACGCTGGTCCAGCATCTCGACGGGCACGCGGAGGTGGTCGGGGCCTTCGGACACCATCCGGTGAAGCCGGTACCGGACTCCCTGTACGCCGGACTCGTCCCCGAGGAGAGCGCCGTGCCGACGTACCACCACCAGGCCGTCGAGCGGCTGGGCCGGGGGCTCGTCGCCTCGGCGCACACCGCCGACGGGACGGTGGAGGCGGTGGAACTGCCCTCGGCGCGCGGCTGGGTGCTCGGCGTCCAGTGGCATCCGGAGATGGGCGAGGACCTGCGGGTGATGCGAGGGCTGGTCACGGCGGCGGGCCGAGCCGTCAACTGACGTGCGCTGCCTTGGACTTGGGCGTCACAGCCGCCGGCTGAGCCAGTCGAGGGCCGCGTCGCCCTGGGCCCGCTGGAAGGGGCGCAGGGTGGGCAGGCCCGGCGGGGCCGGGTCCAGGGAGCTGCGCACGAAGTAGCCCGCGAGGCCGGCCAGCGCGGCGGTCACGGCGTCCGGGTCGGCGTCCCGGCCCAGCGGGTGCGCCGTGAACACCTCCTCCGGATCGGGTCCGCCCTGCGCCCGCACGCACGGCAGCATGACGAGCAGATCGAACCAGGGGGCGGCGCGCATGGCGTGCGGCCAGTCGACGAGGACGACGCCACCGTCCGCCGTGAGGAGCACATTGTCCGCGCGCAGATCGGCGTGGACCAGCGTGTCCCCCGAGGCGCCCGCGGCCCAGCGGGCCTCCAGCGCGGCGAGGCCGGGCAGCCGGTCGGCGGTCCGGTCACCGAGCCGACCGCGTACGTCACCGGCCTCGCCGTCGAGCAGCCGGCGCCAGCCGCTGAAGGCGTCGGCCAGCTCCTGCGCGACGGGCGGGACGTCGGGCGGGCACGGCGTACCGGTGCGGGCGAGCACGGTCAGGGCGTCGAGCACCCGGCGCAACTCGTCCGGCCGCCAGGGCACCTCCGGCTGACGCCCCGACACCTCCTCGAAGACCAGCGCCACCCAGGTGCCGTCGTCATACGTCCCGAGAAGCCGGGGCGCGGGTACGGCGGCCGGGAGCGCGGCGGCGATGCGGGCCTCCCGGCGGTGCAGCTCGGGGCTGTGCGGGTTGGCCTCGGCGCTCACCGCCTTGACGAAACCGGTGCCGCCCGCCGCGGTGCGCACCCGCGCGGCGACGCCGGGTGAGAAGCCGCCGCGTTGTGTCTGCGACCGCACGACCGGCGCGCCGAGCACCTCGCCGACGGCGTCACGGACGGCGGCGGGGAGGGCTTCCCAGGGGGCGCGGACGCCTGCGGCGGGCGGGGCGGGGGTGGTCATGCGGGTCATGGTGCCGTGCCCTGCGGGCGGCCGGCCAGGGATTTTCGGTGCGGTGCGGGGGGGGTCGTTCGGGGCAGCGCCGTGGGACTTGCGGCCGGGTGCCGGGGGCAGCTGCGTGGTGGCTGGTCGCACAGTTCCCCGCGCCCCTTGGGAAGCTGTAGTGCCGTCGGCCTGGCAGCACCGCCGACTCGGCCGAACGAGATACCGGCCTATGGCCGGCGGCGGCAACTCTCACCCCCGAGTCAGCGACAGCAACTCCCGAGCGGGGCCCGTCGGGCGGTGGCCCGTCGGCCAGACTGCGCGCAGGTCGCGGCGGAGGGAGACGTTCTCCACCGGGATGCTGACCAGGCGCCGCGTCGAGAGCTCCTCCCCCACCACCAGTTCGCTGAGGACCGAGGGGCCCGCGCCGCTGACCGCCGAGGCCTTGACCGCCGTCGTGGAGGACAGTTCGATCAGGGGGCGCGCGAGGCCGCCGAGTGCCGCGTCCAGGACCTGGCGGGTGCCGGAGCCGCGCTCGCGCAGGATGAGCGGGGTGGCGGCCAGTTCCTCCGCCGTCAGGGGGCGCCGGCGGCGGGCCCAGGGATGGCCGGGCGCCGTGACGACGATCAGCCGGTCGTGGGCGATGACGGTGGAGTCCAGGCCCGTCGGGACTGTCAGGCCCTCCACGAAGCCGAGGTCCGCCTCGCCGGCCAGCAGGAGTTCCGCGACCTTCGCGGAGTTGCCGGCGAGGAGGGAGACCGCCGTGTCGGGCCGCTCGGCGTGCAGCGCGAGGAGCCAGCCGGGCAGCAGGTACTCGGCGATGGTCATGCTCGCCGCCACCCGCAGCCGTGAGTCCCGCCGGTCGCGCAGGGCCTGCGCACCCGCGTCGAAGGCCGCCGCCGCCTCCACGACCCGGCGGGCCCAGTCCGTCACCAGGGCGCCCGCGTCGGTGAGCCGGGAACCGCGCGGCGAGCGGTCCACCAGGGCCACGCCCAGCTGCCGTTCCATGGAACGGACCCGGCTGCTGGCGGCGGGCTGGGTGATGCCGACCTCGCGTGCCGCCGCGCCGAGACTGCCCAGCCGTGCCACCGCCAGCAGCAGCTCCAGCGCGGCCAGGTCGGGCACCCGGTGCGCCAGTGACGCGGTGTGCTCTCGCTGCCCCTCCACCTCGCTCATAAGACCAGCTTATGCCCTCATAGAGAGGAACTCCCTGGTCAGGGGCGGGCAGCGGCGGGACCGTGGAGTCATGGTCACCGCAGCCCCGCCCTTGTCCGCCCCGCCCGTCCCGCGCGCCGCCCGGGTCCGTCACCTCGGCCCCAACTGGTACGCCTCCGTCATGGGCACGGCCGTCCTCGGCTCCGCCGGGGTCGCGCTCCCCGCGCACTCGGCCGTCCTGCGCGCGGTGTTCGCGGGAGCCTGGGCGCTGTCCCTGGGCATGCTGGTCGTCCTGCTGGCGGCCCGGGCCCTGCACTGGCGGCACCACGGCGACCAGGCCCGCGCCCATCTCCTCGACCCGGCCGTGGCGCCGTTCTACGGCTGTCTGTCGATGGCCCTGCTGGCGGTCGGCGGCGGCGCCCTGACGGCCGGGCGGGACCTGATCGGCACCGGCCCGGCCGTGGCCCTGGACGCCGTCCTGTTCACCGCCGGTACGGCGGTCGGGCTCGTCGCCGCCGTGGCCGTTCCGTACCTGATGGCCGTACGGCATCGGGTCGACCCCGCGCAGGCGACCCCGGTGTGGCTGCTGCCGCTGGTCGCGCCCATGGTGTCGGCCGCGCTCGGCCCGCTGCTCGTGCCGCGTCTGCCGCCTGGCCAGCCCCGCGAGACCCTGCTGCTGGCGTGCCTCGCGATGTTCGGGCTGAGCCTGCTCACGACGCTGCTGATGCTGCCGCTGGTCTTCGCCCGGCTGATCGGCTCCGTCCCGCTGCCCCTCGCGCTCACCCCGACCCTGTTCCTGGTCCTGGGTCCGCTCGGGCAGTCCACCACCGCGCTCGGCAAGATCGCGGACGCGGCACCCGGCGTCGTACCGGCTCCGTACGACCGTGGTCTCGGCGTCTTCGCCGTGCTGTACGGGGTGCCGGTCATGGGGTTCGCGCTGCTGTGGCTGGCGCTGGCGAGCGCGCATGTGGTGCGGGCCCGCCGCGAGGGCATGGGGTTCGCGATGACCTGGTGGGCGTTCACCTTCCCGGTGGGCACCTGTGTCACCGGCGCCGCGGCCCTGGCCCGGCACACCGGTCTCGTGGTGTACGACGGCCTGGCCGTCGGGCTGTACGCCGTCCTCGCCGTCGCCTGGCTGGCGGCCGCCCGGGGCACCGTGCGCGCGCTGGTCAGCGGCGAGCTGCTCGCAGCGCCTTTGCCAGCACCCGTGGCGCAGTCCGCAGCGACGGGCCGTACCAGGTCAGGTGCCGGCCGCTGACCAGGGCGCAGGGCAGCTCGGGGAAGGCCTCCGGGCCGTCCACGGCGGTGAAGCGGTAGGGCTCGTCGGGGAGGACCACCACATCCGGGGCGGCCGCGCGCAGTTCCTCCAGCGGGATGCGGGGGTAGCGCTCGGGATGGCCGGCGTACAGGTGGTCGACGCCGAGCCGGGCCAGGACGTCACCCGCGAAGGTGTCCCGGCCGAGGACCATCCAGGGCCGTCGCCAGACCGGTACGACCGCCGTCCTGCGGTCCTGCGGCCGCGCCAGGTCCGTCCAGGCCCGCTCCGCCTCCCCCAGCCAGCCCGGCCGCCCCCGCGCCCCGCACGCGATGAGCACCCGCTCCAGCTCGGCGAAGGCCTGCGGCACCGTGCGCACCTCGGTGACCAGCACGGCAAGCCCCGCGGCTCGCAGGGCGTCAAGGTCCGGGGCGCGGTTCTCCTCCTCATTGGCGATCACCAGATCGGGAGCGAGGGCGACGATCCGGTCGACGTCCGGGTTCTTCGTGCCGCCGATCCGGGTGACCTCCAGGTCCGCCGGGTGCGTACACCAGTCGGTGGCACCGACGAGGACTCCGGGAAGCGTCTTCGCCACCGCTTCCGTCAGTGAGGGAACCAACGAGACGACCCGCCGGCGGTCGACGGCCAAATGTGCCACTCCCTGCGGAACTCTCAGCGGGACCTGTCCTGCACAGCCTCGATGTGTTCGGCGACCGCCACCACGATGACCCGCGTGTCCGGCACCGTCGCCCGCCACCGGTGGCGCACCCCGCCGGTCAGATACAGCGTGTCCCCGCGGCCGAGCCGGTACGCACGCCCCTCCGCCTCGATCTCCACCGCGCCGTCGGCGACGTACATCAGCTCGTCGTTGCGGTGCTGGAACTCGCGGCCGGCGTCGTGGTCGCCGGTGATCTCGGAGGCGTGCAGCTGGTGGTGGCCGCGCACCAGGGAGCGGGTGCGGGGAGCGAAGTCGTCCTCGGCGGCCGGGTCGGCGCGGACGAGGTCCACGCTGGCCGCCGGATCGGCGGCGGCGAGGAGTTCGACGGCCGTGGTACGCAGGGCGTCGGCGAGCTTCTCCAGCGAGGTGGGGCTGGGGCGGGCCCGGTCGTTCTCGACCTGGCTGAGGAAGGGCACCGAGAGTCCGCTGCGCTCGGCCACGACCGCGAGGGTCAGTTCCAGGGCACGGCGACGCCGCCGGACGGCCGCGCCCACCCGCACGGGCTGTTCTTTGTGGTCGCCCATCGCTCCGGCTCCCTCCCTCGCTCGTCGTGCCGCTCGCCGGGGGCCCCGGGCCGGGGCACACCCCTACTGATGACTTCTCTGCACCCTACGCATGTTCGGCAAACCGTTTCACGCGCCTGTCACATCCTCGACATGCCGCCGAGCCCCCGACCTCACGGTTCACGCCAGTGTGACGGAGGTCCCGGCCGGCCCGGAACCCGGCCCCGGTCAGGGGTGAATATGCCGACCGGCCGGGCCGGGCACCCCGGCCGGGGCCAAGGGTCATCACGGAACGTGGTTGGCCGAATTCTTGCCGTACTCGCAAAGAACCGGAAATGCCGCGAGGGGCGGACGCACCGGACGCTCGACGGCGTACGGCGGCGCCCGCCCCTCGGGGCGGCGGTCCGGGCCGGTCAGGTCACCCGGCCGGCCTTCTTGGCGAGCGGGGCCCACTTGTCGACCAGGCCGGGGTTGGCACGCAGCCAGGTGCGTACGGCGTCCTGCTCCTTGCCCTTGCCGGCCTTCTGGATCTGCGCCTCCAGGCCGGTGAGCTGCTTCTCGTTCATGGAGAAGTCCTTGAGCCAGCGTCCGACCTGCGGATTGTCACCGGCGAAGCCCTTGCGGGAGAGGGTGTGCACGCCGTCGCCCTTGCCCCAGGCGCCCTCGGGGTCCTTGAGCTTCTTCAGGTCGTAGTTGTTGTAGGCCCAGTGCGGGGACCAGAGGGTGACGACGACCGGCTGCTTCCTGGCGTAGGCGCGCTGGAGCTCGGCGAGCATGGCCGGGGTGGAGCCGTCGATCACCTCGTACGCGCCGTCGAGGCCGTACTCCTTGAGGACCTTGCTCTTGAGCAGGCTCATCTCGCCCGCGCTGGGTTCGATGCCGACGATCTTCCCGCCGAACTCGGAGGCATGGTCCTTCAGGTCCGCGAGGGAGTTCACGTCCTTCACGTACGACGGGACGCTCAGCTCCAGTGAGGTGGGGCCGAACCAGGAGCCGAGGTCGTCGAGCTGCTTGCCGTACTTCTTCCAGTACTCGGCGTGGGTGGTGGGCAGCCAGGAGTCGGTCTCGACGTCGATCTGGCCGGTGGCGAGGCCGGTGTAGAGGGGTCCGGCCGCGTACTGGGTGGTGGTGACCTTGAAGCCGCGTTCCTCCAGGATCTCCTTCCAGAGGAAGGTCGAGGCGACGCCCTCGTCCCAGGGGATGTAGCCGATCTTGATCTCCTTGCCCTTGCCGACGTTGGTGCCGGAGGCCTCGGAGGTGCCGTCGGAGGAGCCGAAGATCCCCATGCCGCCGGCGACGAGCGCGAGGACGACGACACCGATGACGGCGACGGCCGGGCGCGGCCGGTACGCCCACGCGCGCGTGGGCGCCTT
The DNA here is from genome assembly GCF_014650595.1 of Streptomyces alanosinicus. GTDB lineage: Bacteria > Actinomycetota > Actinomycetes > Streptomycetales > Streptomycetaceae > Streptomyces > Streptomyces alanosinicus. Next base: position 209,162 of record NZ_BMVG01000004.1, on the reverse strand, counting down.
GGCGGCGGCCCTGCGGCCCAGCGGGGAGAGGTGGGTGCCGAGTGCGCCGGTGATGCGGTCCAGGTAGATGGCGAGGACGACGATGCCGACGCCCGCCTCGAAGCCGTGGCCGATGTCGACCTGGCCGATGGCCTCGTTCACGGCGCCGCCGAGGCCTCCGGTGCCGACCATGCCGGCGATGACGACCATGGACAGGCCCAGCATGATCACCTGGTTGACGCCGGCCATGATGGTCGGCAGGGCGAGCGGCAGCTGGACGCGCCAGAGGATGTCCCGCGGAGTGGTGCCGAACGCCTCGGCGGCCTCGACCAGTTCGGCGTCGACCTGGCGGATGCCCAGCTCGGTCATGCGGACGCCGGGGGCGAGCGCGAAGATCAGGGTGGCGACGACGCCGGGGGCGGTGCCGAGGCCGAAGAACAGCATGGCCGGGATCAGCAGGACCATCGACGGCATCGTCTGCAGCAGGTCCAGGACGGGGCGCACGGTGGAGCTGACGGCCTTGGAGCGGGCCGCCCAGATGCCGAGCGGGACGGAGATCACCAGCGCGATCACGGTCGCCACGAGCACCAGGGCGAGGGTGGACATGGCCTGGTCCCACAGGTCGAGCGAGTCGACCAGGGCGAATCCGGCGAAGGCGAGGACACCGGCGAGCAGGCCGCGCAGCCACCAGGCGATGACGGCGAGGATGCCCGCCATCAGCAACGGCGCGGGGGCGCCGAGCACGGCGTCGATGCCGTTGTACATGCCCTCCATGACGGCCTTGATGGCGTCGAAGAGCCAGGAGAGGTGGTCGACGAGCCAGTTGACGCCGGAGTCGACCCAGTCGCCGAGATGGATCCTAGGCACGGGTGATCACCTTGCCGTCCGGGTTGTCGCAGGGCGCGGGAGCGGCCGTCTCGTCACCGAGGAAGCCGAGCACCCGCTGCCGGGGAATGACACCGATGACCCGGTTCGCCTCGTCCACGACCGAGACGCGGTGCGACAGCCGGGCGCTGATCGCGCACAGTTCCGTGAACGGTGTGTCGCGGGTGGCGGTCTCGCAGGCGCAGAGGGGGGCGTCGCCGGTCACCGAGGTGTCCATGAGGGCGCCCGCGGTCAGCACGCGGGAGCGGTCGACGTCCTGGATGAAGGAGGCGACGTAGTCGTTCGCGGGGCGCAGCAGGATGTCCTCGGCGGTGCCGGTCTGCACGATGCGGCCATCGCGCATGACGGCGATGCGGTCACCGAGGCGCATGGCCTCGTTGAGGTCGTGGGTGATGAAGACGATGGTCTTCTTCAGGGTCTTCTGCAGTTCCAGCAGCTGGTCCTGCATGTCCCGGCGGATCAGCGGGTCCAGGGCGCTGAAGGACTCGTCCATGAGGAGCAGGTCGGCGTCGGTGGCGAGGGCGCGGGCGAGGCCGACGCGCTGCTGCATGCCGCCGGACAGCTCGTCGGGCCAGGAGTCCTCCCAGCCGGCCAGTCCGCACAGGGCGAGCGCCTCGCCGGCGCGGCGCTCGCGCTCGGCGCGGGGCACGCCCTGCACGGCGAGGCCGTAGGCGGCGTTGTCGCGGACGCTGCGGTGCGGGAACAGCGCGAAGTGCTGGAAGACCATGCTGATCTTCCTCGAACGCAGCTCGCGCAGTTCGCGGGCGGTCAGCTCGGTCAGGTCCTGGCCGTCGAAGCGGACGCTGCCCGCGGTGGGCTCCAGCAGGCCGTTGAGCGTGCGCAGCAGGGTGGACTTGCCGGAGCCCGACAGACCCATGACGACGAAGATCTCGCCCGCCTCGACGCGGAAGGAGGCGTCGATCACGGCGGCGGTGATGCCGTCGGCACGCAGTTCCTCCCGGTCGGCGCCCTGCCGCAGGCGCTGCACCGCTTCGTCCGGTCGTCTGCCGAACACCTTGAACAGGTGCTCGGTCTCAAGCCTCGGTTGCACGCGTACCTCTCGTCTCGGTGACAGAACAGGAGACGAAGAGTCGCCGACGGTTGAAAAGAGCAACCACTCTCGCCCCAGAGACGGCGCATGCCCAGGTCAAGAACGGGCAAACCCCTACGTGGCCGGGCTCACGGCGATGCGTATCGCGCAACGCGTTCCGGTACGAAGGGCACCTGTCACACGAAGGGCACCTGTCAGTGGTGTACGGCATGATGCGAGCGTGACCGGACGACTCATGCTCCTCGACACCGCATCGCTGTACTTCCGCGCCTACTTCGGCGTCCCGGACTCGGTGAAGGCACCGGACGGCACGCCGGTGAACGCCGTGCGCGGACTGCTGGACTTCATCGACCGGCTGGTCAAGGACCACCGGCCCGAGCAGCTGGTGGCCTGCATGGACGCCGACTGGCGGCCGCAGTGGCGGGTGGACCTCATCCCCACCTACAAGGCACACCGGGTCGCCGAGGAGCACACGGGCGCCCCGGACAAGGAGGAGGTGCCCGACACCCTCTCCCCGCAGGTGCCGGTCATCGAGGACGTGCTGGACGCGCTCGGGATCGCGCGGGTCGGTGTCGCGGGGTACGAGGCGGACGACGTGATCGGCACGTTCACCGCCCGCGCCGCGGGCCCCGTGGACATCGTCACCGGCGACCGCGATCTGTATCAGCTGGTGGACGACGCGCGCGGCATCCGGGTGCTGTATCCGCTGAAGGGCGTCGGCACTTTGCAGCTGACCGACGAGGCGGTGCTGCGCGAGAAGTACGGGGTGGACGGGCGGGGGTACGCGGACCTGGCCCTGCTGCGCGGCGACCCGAGCGACGGCCTGCCCGGCGTGGCCGGCATCGGCGAGAAGACGGCCGCCAAGCTGCTGGCCGAGTTCGGCGACCTGGCCGGGATCATGGCCGCGGTGGACGACCCGAAGGCGAAGCTCACGCCGTCGCAGCGCAAGCGGCTCATCGAGGCCCAGCCGTACATCGCGGTCGCGCCGAAGGTGGTGCGGGTGGCCGATGATGTGCCGCTGCCGGCTGTCGACCCCGCCCTGCCGCACGGCCCGCGCGACGCGGAGGCGCTGCGGAAGCTGGCCGGGCGATGGGGACTCGGCGGCTCCCTGCAGCGGCTACTGACCACGCTCTCCGCCTGATCTCGACCAGGACTGGACGACCTTGATCGGAATATTCCGGCAAAGGCCTCCTATTCCACTCTCGGAGAAGAGGTGTTATCCAGAACCAGGATGATAACTTAGGTAAACCTAACCAATCTGCAGGAGGCCGTGATGGCAGAGCGCCCGGGACGACAGCCGCGCAAGCCCCGCACCGCCCAGGTGGTCCGCACCGAACGACTGACCCCGCACATGCAGCGGGTGGTGCTCGGCGGCGAAGGCCTGGCCGACTTCGCCGCGGACACCTGCACCGACCACTATGTGAAACTGCTCTTCGGTCCCGCCGGCGTGAGCTATCCGGAGCCCTTCGACCTGGAGCGGATCCGCGCCGAGTTCCCGCGGGAGCAGTGGCCGGTCACCCGGACGTACACCGTGCGCGCCTGGGATCCCGAACAGCGCGAGCTGACCCTGGACTTCGTCGTCCACGGCGACGAGGGCCTGGCCGGCCCCTGGGCCGCCCGGGTGCGGCCGGGTGAGACCGTGCGCTTCATGGGCCCCGGCGGCGCCTACGCCCCCGCCCCTGAGGCCGACTGGCATCTGCTCGCCGGTGACGAGAGCGCGCTGCCCGCGATCGCGCGGTCCCTGGAGTCGCTGCCCCCCGGCGCCCGCGCCCACGCCTTCGTGGAGGTGTCAGGCCCCGAGGAGGAGCAGAAGATCGACTCCGAGGTGGAGGTCGTCTGGCTGCACCGCGGGGACCGGCCGGTGGGCGCGGCACTGCTGGAGGCCGTACGCGCCCTTCGGTTCCCCGAAGGCCGGGTGCACGCCTTCGTGCACGGTGAGGCGGGCTTCGTGAAGGAGCTGCGCCGCATGCTGCGGGTCGAACTCGCCATCCCCCGCGAGGACCTGTCGATCTCCGGCTACTGGCGCCTGGGCCACGACGAGGACGGCTGGCAGGCCTCCAAGCGGGACTGGAACGCACGCGTCGAGGCCGAGCAGGAGGGCGACGCGGCGGCGGCCTGACGATCGCTCAGGGCGCCGTCTCGTTGATCTTCCCGAAGGGGATGTGCACGCTGGGCGTGGTCCGCGCCGTGCTCTCCAGATGGGTCACCTGGTCGTCGAAGAAGATGTGCGGTCTGAGCACCTTCAGCACCGCGCCCTTCTCTATCCCGCCGAGGAAGAAGGCCCCGTTGACCCGCACGCCCCACTGCTTGAGGCTGCGCACGGCCCGTTCGTGCGCCGGTGCGTTGCGCGCCGTCACCAGGGAGACGTGCACCCGGCTCGGGTAGTGCGGATCGGCCGCGCGCCGCTCCTCCTCCCGCTTCTGTATCCGGTTCACCCCGGCGAGGAAGTCGCGCAGCGGCCCCGGGTCGTGCGGGGTCGCCGCGTTACGGGCCTCGTACGCGCGGAACTCCTCCAGACCGTCGGACTGGTACACCCGCTCGGCGGCGTCACCGGCGAGCACCCCGTCGAAGTCGAACGCGATCCGCAGCTCGCGGTCGGCGGGGTCGTCCGCGTACGACGACCCGAGCACATGCCCGGCCGGCAGCCCGGCGGCGACCGCCTCGCGCACATCGTCTCCGTTGGCGGACAGGAACAGGGACATGTTCAGCGCGGTGATGAACGCGTGCGGCGATCTGCCCTGCATGAACACGGCCCGGCTGATGGGCAGTTCATGGGTCTGGATCGACCGCATGACCCTGAGGCCGGTGTCGGGGTCGTTGCGGGAGAGGATGATGACCTCGACGAGCGGATCGCCCGGCTCGCCCAGGTCGTTCAGCGACAGCAGTCTGCGCAGGAACGCGAACGCGACTCCGGGCCGGAGCGTGTCGTCCACGTGCTGCTCCTGATAGGTCCGGTAGGCCTCCTCACCCTGCTCGCGGAAGACGGCGTCCGACTCCCGCAGATCGAACAGGGCACTGGAGGCGACACCGACGACGAGTCGGTTCGCGAGTTCGTAGGCCGGCATGGACCACATCTTCACACCGACCGCCGACAGACCTGCACATGATCGTCGTGCTGCTGTTGTTGCCCGTCGGGGTGCGCGAGGGCCGGGTCAGTCACCGCGGACGCGGGCGTGCAGGTGCATGTCGTGCCAGCCATCGGGGTGCAGCAGGGCGCTGCGCCTGGTGCCCTCGGGGGCGAAGCCGGCCTTCACGGCCACGCGGCAGGAGGCCTCGTTGGCGGTGGCGTGCGAGAGTTCGAGGCGGTGCAGGCCGATCTCGTCGAACGCCCAGCGGGACAGGACGGTGGTGGCCCGGACCGCGACCCCGCGGCCACGAGCGCGCGCGACCGTCCAGTACGCGACCTCGGCGACGCCGTCACCGAGCAGGATCTGACGCAGCGCGACCCGGCCCAGCAACTCGCCCTCGCCCGCGTCGACGACGGCCCACTGGGCCTCGCGCTCCTCCTGCCAGCCCCGCTGCCACTCGGCGATCCATCCGGCGACCTCCTCCTCGGAGTCGGCGGCCCTGATGTGCCACTGGTGCATCAGCGGATCCTGGAAGGCGGCGTGCACGGCGGGCGCGTCCTGCTTCCGCCAGGGGCGCAGCAGCAGGCCGTCGCCGGTGGGCAGGGCGGGCTGGGCGGTGCGGGCGAGTGTTCCGGCGGGCACGACCGGGCTGGTGAGGTAGGGCATGATCGGTATCCTGCCGAGTGCCCGCCCGGCGGCGTACCGGTTTTCCGCCTCGTACCCTTGACCCCGATGAGACGCCGTACCCCGCCCCCGCCCGCCCCGCTCCCCCAGCGCGAGGGAGTCGATCCGGTGCGGGTGCGGCTGCCGTACGGCGGGACGTGGGCCACCGTGCGGGAGCATCTGGTGGAGCGGCTGACGGGGGCCGGGCCGGGGGTGGTCTCGGCGATGTTCGACGCCGGGCTGATCGTGGGCGCCGACGGGCGTGCGGTGGGGCCGGACGCGCCGTACGAGCCGGGGATGTTCGTGTGGTTCCACCGCGAGCTGCCGGCCGAGATGCCGGTGCCGTTCCCCATGGAGGTCCTGTACCGGGACGCGCATATCGTCGTCGCCGACAAGCCGCACTTCCTCGCCACGACCCCGCGCGGCACTCATGTCGCGCAGACCGCGCTGGCCCGGCTGCGACGCGAGCTGGACATCCCGACACTGACCGCCGCGCACCGCCTGGACCGGCTGACGGCGGGGCTGGTGCTGTTCACCGTGCGGCCGCAGGAGCGCGGGGCGTATCAGACCATGTTCCGGGACCGGCGGGTGCGCAAGGAGTACGAGGCGATCGCCGCGTACGACCCCGCGCTGGCCCTGCCCCGGACCGTGCGCAGCCGGATCCTGAAGGAGCGCGGAGTGCCGGCGGCCCGGGAGGTCGAGGGCGAGCCGAACGCCGAGACCTATGTGGAGGCGGCCGGGCACCGAGGCGGGCTGTGCCGGTACCGGCTGGTTCCGGCGACCGGGCAGACCCATCAGCTGCGGGTCCATCTGAACGCGCTCGGCGTGCCCATCCTCGGCGATCCGCTGTATCCGGTGGTGACCGCCCCGGTACCGGCCGGCGATTTCCGGCGTCCGCTCCAACTGCTCGCGCGGAGGCTGGAGTTCACCGATCCGGTCACCGGCGCGGACCACGCGTTCACCAGCGGCCGCGCCCTCCAGGCCTGGTCGTCCCACGACACCTGGGCCGAGGGCTAGGGCCTGTCGGAGCCCGGTGTTCGGTCACTCTCCGCGCCACCAGTGGAGCAGGCGGCGCAGGATGCCGCGCGGGCGGGCCGGTTGCGGTGCCGTGGGGTAGGGCGCCGGCGCGGCCGGGGGCGGGGTGGCCGGGCGCGGCTCGGGCGCCGTGCCCTGTTCGGAACGCAGGGTGCCGACCTGCCAGGTGGCGCGCTGCGCCGGGACGGCCACGGGCCGCGGCGGAAGGTTGACATCCTGCTGCGGCTTCGGTTCGAAGCGCACGGGCAGGGCCACCAGGTGCCGGGAGGCGATGGACGAGCGCCAGCGCAACTCCTGCTCCGGGCAGTCGAGCTGGACGTCGGACAGCCGCATCAGCAGCGCGTCGACGCCGACGTCGGCGATGGCACGGCCGATGTCCTGTCCGGGGCATTCGTGCGGGCCGCCGCCGAAGGCGAGATGGGAGCGGTTGCCCTGCATGCTCGCCGACAGATCGGGGCGGATGCGCGGGTCGAGGTTGCCCGGCGCGGGCGCGAAGAGCAGGCCGTCGCCCTTGCGGATGCGCTGCCCGCCCAGCTCGGTGTCCTGCTTGGCGTAGTAGCCGAGCACGGTGCTGAACGGCGGCTCGTCCCACAGGGACTGCTCGATCGCCTCCGGCACGGTCATCTGGCCGCCGCTGAGCTGGGCGCGGAAGCCCGGCTCGGTGAGGACCATGCGCAGTGCGTTGGCGAGGAGGTTCGCGGTGGCCTCGTAGGCCGCGAACAGGACGAGCCGCAGGTGTTCGCGGACCTCGTCGTCGCTGAGTCCGGCCGGGTGGGTGACGAGGTGACTGGTGAAGTCGTCCTCGGGCCGGGCGCGCCGCCGGGTGGTGAGCCGGCTCAGCGCGTCCATGACGTAGGTGTGGCTCTGGATGGCGGTCTCGGTGCCCTTCAGGGCGTCCCTTGCGGCCTGCACCATCCGGTCGTTGTACTCCTCCGGCATGCCGAGGATCTCGCACATCACGGCCATCGGCAGATGCTCGGCGAACTGCGAGACCAGGTCGGCCCGGCCGCGTTCGCAGAAGCTGTTGACCAGGCCCTGGGTGTAGCGGCCGATGTGGCGGCGCAGGGTGCGCTGGTCGATGGTGGCCATGGCGGAGGTGACCGCCGCGCGCAGCCGCTGGTGCTCGTCGCCCTCGGCGTGCGAGCAGATGGGCTGCCAGGCGATGTGCGGCATGAGCGGGTGGTCGGGCTTGACGGTGCCGTCCGCCAGCGCGCTCCAGATCCGGCTGTCGCGGGTGTACAGCGAGGGACTGCGCACCAAATGCAGGTTCTCGGCATGGCCGAGGACCACCCACATCGGTACGTCCTCGTGCAGCAGCACCGGCGCCACGGTGCCGTGCTGCTCCCGCAGCTGCTCGTAGAGGTCGCCCAGGTCCTTTGCCCCGGGGCCGTAGAGCCGCTGCGGACCGCCGGCGCCGAGGCCGTGCGCGGGGCAGCCGGGAGGCGGGCCGGAGGTGGGGTCGGTGTCGGTCAGCGAAGAGGAATCAGACGTCACGGTGTCGCTCCGGAACGGGAAGGTTGTGAGGGTCGTACGACTGCGGTTCGGATCAGGTCAGGGCGCGGGACAGGGCGATCGAGTGCAGGAAGCGCACCAGGGTCATCAGTACGTCTCTGCTGGAGGCCCGGCGGCGTACGTCGCACTCCACGATCGGGATCTCCGGGGTCAGATCGAGTGCGGTGCGCAGTTCCTCGACGGCGTAACGGGGTGCGTCGGGGAAGGTGTTGACGGCGACGACGAAGGGCACGCCGCGTTCCTCCAGCCGGCCCATGACGTCGAAGCTGACCTCCAGACGCCGGGTGTCGACGAGGACGACCGCGCCGAGCGCGCCTTCGAACAGCCCGTTCCACAGGAACCAGAAGCGCTCCTGGCCGGGGGTGCCGAACAGATAGAGGACCAGCTTGTCGCTGATGCTGATGCGGCCGAAGTCCATGGCCACGGTGGTGGCCGTCTTGGACTCGGAGCCGTAGTTGTCGTCCACGCCGATACCGGCCTGGGTCATGGTCTCCTCGGTGGTCAGCGGTCTGATCTCGCTGACGGAACCGACCATGGTGGTCTTGCCGACGCCGAACCCGCCCACGATCACGATCTTCACCGCGGTCTCGGCCGTGTGCGGCAGATGGTCCTCGGTGCGCGGGCCGGGGATGGTGTCAGAGCCTTTGAAGTCCATGCATCACCGCTTCGAGGATGGAACGGTCGGGAACCGCCTGACGGGCGATCGGGGAGCGCACCTGCACCAGTTCCGCCGTGATCATCTCGGTGATCAGGACGGTCATCACGCTGAACGGCAGGTTCAGATAGGCGGACAGCTCGGCCACCGACAGCGGGGAGGCGCTGAGCCTCAGGACCGCGGCCTGCTCGGGTGAGGCGGCCGGCTGGGGTACGTCGCGCGCCACGATCAACGTCACGAGGTCGAGTTCGGCGCGGGCGCCGTCCTCGGATCCGGCGACCGTGTAGAGCCGTTCGGGGTTCCTGGGCGGGGGCTCGCCGTCCGTCTGCTGGGGCGCCGGTGGCCGGGGAGGCGGCGGAGGCTTCGGCTCGCGCCGTTTACGTCGTGGAGGAGTCATACGGTCTGCCCGTTCCGCCGGGGCGGACTGGTCAGATGGGCGCCGATACGGACGACGAGGTCGCGCATCATGCCGCTCATCCGTCCCGGCTCGCAGGTCACGTCCGCGAGCACGGCGAGGTAGGCGTTGTCGCCGGCGTTCATGAGGTAGAAGTAGCCGCCGTCGATCTCGAAGACGACGACCTGCATGTCGCCGGCGCCCGGGAGCTCCTGGATGATGGCGCCGGCCAGGCTCTGTACGCCCGCGCAGGCGGCGGCCACCCGGTCGGCGGCGTCGGGGTCGCCGCCGTAGCGGGCGATGCGCAGTCCGTCGGCGGAGAGGACCACGATCATCTCGATGCCCGGCACGCCGTCGTTGAGCTGCTTGAGCATCCAGTCGATGTTGCCTCGCTGCTGGATCACGTGAGGTCCCTCTCGTCTTCGGCCTCGGTGGCGCCCTCGATGGGCTCGTCCGTGTAGTCGTTGAGCAGGTGCAGGTACTTTTCCGGGTGCCGCGTGAAGTCGGTCAGTTCGGGCCCGGTGGCGCCCTCGGGCATGCCCTTGCGCAGGCCGTTCCAGAAGTCCTCGATCCCCGAGCCGATCGGCCGCTCCCTGAGCTTCTTGATCTCGGGGTCCAGCTCGGGCTCCGGTTCGGGCTTGGGCTGCGACCAGATGCTGGGCCTGCCCTCGCGCTCGGCCTGCTCCACCTCGGCCTGTTCGGCGAAGCGCTGGCTCAGCGGGGTCTTCATCCGGCTGCGGCGCTGTGGCAGGCCGCCCGCCGTCCACTCGGTGACCACGGGGACGTCGTCCTCCATGGAGATGCCGGCCGGGATCTTGGGGCTGGTGGGGCGGCGCTTCTTCGGCGGGCGCTTGGGGCCCTCCACGGCGCCCAACTGGGCCATCGGGGTGCCGGTGGCACCGATTCCATGGGCGGCGCCCACGCCCGGCTCGGTGGTCGTCATCACGCGCGGCACGACGAGGATCGCGCGGCAGCCGCCGTAGGCGGAGGCCCGCAGCGAGACCTCCATGTCGAACATCTTGCACAGGCGGCCGACGACGGCCAGACCGAGACTCGGGTTCTCGCCGAGGTTGTGGGCGTCGTCGAGGTTCTTGGCGTCCTCGATCATCTTCTCGATGCGGGCGCGGGACTCCTCGGTGAGGCTGACACCGGCGTCCTCGATCTCGATGACGATGCCGGTCTGCACCTCGGTGGCGGTGACATGCACCTTGGCCGTGGGCGGCGAGTAGCGGGTGGCGTTGTCGAGGAGTTCGGCGGCGGCGTGGATGACCGGCTCGACGGAGGTGCCCTTGATGTTGATGTTGACGATGGAGTTCAGCTGGATGCGGCGGTACTCCAGGATGCGCGACATGGCGCCGCGCAGCGTGCTGTAGAGGGAGACCGGCAGGGGCCACTGACGGCCGGGGCGGCCGCCGCCGAGGACGGAGATGGTGTCGGCGAGACGGCCGATCAGCGAGGTGCCGTGGTCGATGCGCAGCAGGTCGTCGAAGACCTCGGGGTTGCGGCCGTGGTCCTCCTCCATCTCCCGCAGTTCCTTGGACTGCTGGTGGACGATGGCCTGGACGCGGCGGGCGATGCTCACGTACGAGCGCTCGGTGGCGTCGCGCATCGAGATCTCGTGGTCCGCGCCGCGCAGCGCGACCCGGAACATCTCGCGGTACATGTCGGGCAGGGCGCGCAGCTCGGGGTCGGCGTCGTAGATGTTCGTCAGGACGTCGCGGAGCGGTTCTCCGGCGCGCAGCCGCAGCAGACCGGTGGGGATGATGTCGGTGGCGAACTTGTCGATCAGCTCGTCCTGGGCGGCGATCCGGTGGCCCAGATACGCGGCGTGACGGGCGTGCTCGTCCTGTTCCTCGCGGAGCCTGCGGCCGCGGCGGGCGGCCTCGGCGCCGGTGGCGAGGACCAGCAGCACGGCCAGGGCTCCGACCGCGCCGACGGCGATCCGGGCCGACACGGGTGCAAGGGCGACGGCGGCCCCGGTCGCGCCGGCCATCAATATGGCCGGCGGCAACAGCACACGCGCATAGGGACGTTGGCGGCGACCGGGAGGCTTCTGAACACTCACCATGGATGCCTTCTGAGACGAATCGGCTGGGTGTCGGGAGAGCTTTTGGGGGGAAGGTTCATGGAACTGTGGGGATCTATCGCATGTTTGGGAACAGGCGCACGAATTGCCTCAACTCGGTGCGCCGCGGGCGAGCTTAGTCCGACCGGATCATCGCCGTGTCATATTCGGCGAGCACCTGAAATCACCCATGCGCCAGTAGTACGCTCAGCCGTATTTATACACTCAGCTTCTATTCGAACACATTTAGTAACGGCACGCGGGCATGCGAAAACTACTCACCGTAATGAGTGAGCAGAAGATGACTGAGCAGAAGCCCACCTCACGCAGAGGCGCGGGGAACTGCGCAACCAGCCACAGTCCACCCGCGCCCGCGAACCCTCGGGTCACCCCACGGACGAGTAGGCGACCACACCCCGCAGCAACTGGTCAACGGCCTTGCGCGCGGCCTTCGCCACCGTCGAGCCCTCCACAGGAGAAGCCGCGGAGATCTGGCCAAGCACGTCGATGACCTGCTTGCACCAGCGCACGAAGTCCCCCGCGGGCATCTCCGCCTCGCGCAGCACCTCGTCGAGCCCCTTGCCCGAGGCCCACATGTACGCGGCCCAGGCGAAGCCGAGATCCGGCTCCCGCTGGCCGACGCCCTCGGTCTGGTTGATTCGGAAGTCCTCCTCCAGACCGTCGAGCCGGCCCCAGATCCGGACCATCTCACTGAGCGCGGCCTTCGCCCTGCCCGAGGGCAGTTTGGGCGCCATCGCGTCGTCGCCGACCCGCGCCTCGTACACCAGCGCCGACACACACGCGGCGAGTTCGGCCGGGTCGAGCCCCTCCCAGACCCTCTCGCGCAGGCATTCGCTGGCCAGCAGGTCGAGTTCGCCGTAGAGCCGGGCGAGTCGCTTGCCGTGCTCGGTGACCTCGTCGCCGCGCAGATAGTCCAGTTCGGTCAAAAGGGCCACGATCCGGTCGAAGGTCCGCGCGATGGTGTTCGTACGGCCCTCGATGCGGCGCTCCAGCTGTGAGGTGTCGCGCAGCAGCCGGTGGTAGCGCTCGGCCCAACGGGCGTGGTCCTCACGGTCGTTGCAGCCGTGGCAGGGATGCGCGCGGATGGCGGTCCGCAGCCGGGCGATCTCGCGGTCGTCGGCGGCCTGCGAGCGCTTCTTGCGGGCCCGCTCGGGCGGGATGTGCCCGGCCTTGCTGCGCAGCGCGGAGGCCAGGTCCCGGCGGGACTGCGGCGAGCGCGGGTTGAAGGACTTGGGAATCCGCATCCGGTCCAGCGGCTCGACCGGCACCGGGAAGTCCATCGAGGCCAGCCGTTTGACCTGCCGTTCGGCGGTGAGCACCAGCGGGCGCGGGCCGTCGTGCTGGTCGAAGCCGCGGTGGCCGTTGGAACGGCCGGCGGGCAGCCCGGGGTCGAGCACCAGGGCGAGCCCCGCGTACTTGCCCGTGGGGACGTGGATGACGTCGCCCGGCTTGAGCTTCTCCAGGGCGACGGCCGCCTCCGCCCGCCGCTGGTTGGCGCCTTGGCGGGCCAGCTCGGTCTCGCGGTCCTTCAGCTCGCGGCGCAGCCGCGCATACTCCTCGAAGTCGCCGAGGTGACAGGTCATGGAGTCCTTGTAGCCCTCCAGGCCCTCTTCGTTGCGCTGCACCTGGCGGGAGATCCCGACGACCGACTTGTCGGCCTGGAACTGCGCGAAGGAGGTCTCCAGCAGCTCGCGGGAACGGTGCCGGCCGAACTGCTCGACCAGGTTGACCGCCATGTTGTACGACGGCTTGAAGCTGGAGCGCAGCGGGTACGTGCGCGTGCCCGCGAGGCCGGCCAGGTGCTCGGGGCTCATCCCGCGCTGCCACAGCACGACCGCGTGGCCCTCGATGTCGATGCCTCGGCGGCCGGCGCGGCCGGTGAGCTGGGTGTACTCGCCGGGGGTGATGTCGGCGTGCTGTTCGCCGTTCCACTTGACGAGCTTTTCCAGCACCACCGAGCGGGCGGGCATGTTGATGCCGAGCGCGAGGGTCTCCGTCGCGAACACGGCCTTGACCAGGCCGCGTACGAACAGTTCCTCGACGACCTCCTTGAAGGTCGGCAGCATGCCCGCGTGGTGGGCGGCGATACCGCGCTCCAGGCCCTCCAGCCATTCGTAGTAGCCGAGGACGTGCAGGTCCTCGGACGGGATGGCGGCGGTGCGCTCCTCGACCAGGGCACGGACCTCGTCCCGTGCCTCCTCGTCGTTGAGCCTGAGGCCCGCGTACAGGCACTGCTGGACGGCGGCCTCGCAGGCGGCACGGCTGAAGATGAAGGTGATGGCCGGGAGCAGGCCCTCGGAGTCGAGGCGCTCGATGACCTCGGGGCGGCCCGGTGTCCACACGCGTGAGCGCTGTCTGCGCTCGCGCTCCCGGTCGGCCTCGCGCATCGCCCTGCCGCGGCGGCGGTCCTGGTACGACGGTCTGGTGGCCTCCATGCGGGCCAGCCGGGCGAGGTCGGGGTTGACGGCCTTCTTGTGGCCCTCGCCCTCCTCGAACAGGTCGTACATCCGGCGTCCGGCGAGCACGTGCTGGAACAGCGGGACGGGCCGGTGCTCGGAGACGATCACCTCGGTGTCGCCACGGACGGTGTCCAGCCAGTCACCGAACTCCTCGGCGTTGGACACCGTCGCCGACAGCGAGACCAGGGTCACCGACTCGGGCAGGTGGATGATCACCTCTTCCCAGACGGCGCCGCGGAAGCGGTCGGAGAGGTAGTGCACCTCGTCCATGACCACATGGCCGAGGCCGAGAAGGGTCTGGGAACCGGCGTAGAGCATGTTCCGCAGGACCTCGGTGGTCATCACGACCACCGGGGCTTCGGAGTTCACGCTGTTGTCGCCGGTGAGGAGGCCGACCTTGTCGCTGCCGTAACGGCGGCACAGGTCGGCGTACTTCTGGTTCGACAGCGCCTTGATGGGCGTCGTGTAGAAGCACTTCTTGCCCTGTTGGAGGGCGAGGTGCACGGCGAACTCGCCCACGATCGTCTTGCCCGAGCCGGTGGGGGCGGCCACCAGCACGCCCTTCCCCGCTTCGAGCGCCTCGCAGGCCTCGATCTGGAAGGGGTCGAGGCCGAAGTCGTACATCTCGCGGAAGGAGGCGAGCGCGGTGGCCTGCTCGGCTGCCCGCCTGCGGGCTGCCGCGTACCGCTCGGCCGGTGAGAGGTCCTCTGTCATCGTGCTTTCGAGCGTACCGGGCCCCGCTGACAACCGGACGATCATTATCCCGATCGTACGGCGATGCCCCCGCCGGTGGGGGCGGGGGCATCGTGCACGGCTCGGTGGGGTGCGGGGCTCAGGTCACGTCGTCGTAGCCGTTGACCCGGTCCGTGCCCGACTGCTCGGACAGCGCCCGGGTGGCCGGGACGGGTTCGGCCTCGCCGATGTCCTCGGGGGTGAGGTCCAGGTCGGAGGCCTCGTCGTCGGCCGGACCGCTCTCCTCGCGGCGCTGCTTGCGCCGGTCGTTCGCCAGGGAGAACAGCACCGCGCCGAAGTACAGCACCCAGATCGGTCCGGCGAGCGCCAGCATGGACAGCGGGTCGGTGCTGGGCGTGGCGACGGCCGCGAAGATGGTGATGCCGAGGATCATGCCGCGCCACCAGCCGAGCATCCGCGTGCCGGTCAGTATCCCGGTGAGGTTGAGCATGATCAGCAGCAGCGGCAGCTCGAAGGAGAGACCGAAGACGATCACCATGCGGGTGACCAGCTGGAGCAGGTCGTCGAGCGGCAGCAGGTTCTTGATGTTGCCGTTCGGGGTGAAGTCGATCAGCACCTTCGCGGTGGTGGGCAGCACCTCGTACGCGAAGAAGGCACCGGCGAAGAACAGCGGGGCGCCGGTGAAGACGAAGGCGTAGGCGTACTTCTTCTCGTGCCGGTGCAGACCCGGCGCGACGAAGGCCCACAGCTGGTAGAGCCAGACCGGGGACGCGGCGACGACGCCCGCCATCAGCGAGACCTGGAGGGCCAGTGTGAAGGGGGCGAGAAGCCCGTTGATCGTGATCTCCGCACACTGGTGCTTGTCCGAGGCCTTCGCCAGTTGCTCGAAGCTCTGTGCGCAACCGACCGAGTCGAGGATCGGCTTGGTCAGGAAGTTGATGATGTCGTTGTAGAAGAAGGCGGCGACGATCGTCACGACGACGATGGCCAGCAACGCCTTCGCGAGCCGGTTGCGGAGCTCACGGAGGTGATCCGCAAGGGGCATGCGCCCCTCGGGATCCTTCTCCTTCTTGCGGGCAGGCTTGGGCAACCCACGTCCTCATCTCGTGCGGGAGGCCGGGGAGTTCCGGCCCTGCGTCAGCGCTGGGTGGTGTCCGTCGGCTCGTTGACCGGCCGCGAGCTGGTCACGTCGCCGGGGGCCGCCTGGATGGTGCGCTGGGCCGGAGGCTGCTCGTCGGAGGCGGGCGCCTGGGCGGAGGTGTTGCCCTCCTCCTTCATCGCCTTGGCCTCGCTCTTGAGGATGCGCGCGGACTTGCCGAGCGAGCGGGCCATGTCCGGAAGCTTCTTCGCGCCGAACAGCAGCACGATGACGACGAGGATGAGAATGATCTCGGGGGCTCCGAGCCTTCCGAACATAAGTCTTTACCTTCTCACCGAGGCGGCTTGGGGTGGGATGCTGTCCGACCGCTCGGACATGTGTCCGATGGTCGTGCTCGCAGCGATCGTAACGCTCAGGGGTAAACGTGAGGCAATCCCCGTGCGTACGCCCGTCCACGGTGCGGGCCTCGTTCTCCGCACCACGACAAGCAGCGTACCTGTCCAGATGGGCGGCGTGACAGGGCGAAGTGACACAAAGCGCATGCGTCGCGGGGCTCACACAGGGATCACCCGGCGAGGCTCACAGGGCCTTTGCGGCACGGGCCGCGCCGGTGGCCGCCCGCTCCAGATCCTCGGCGGCCCGGTTGATACGGCGCGCGGAGTCCGTGACCTGCTCGCCGAGGCGCCGCGCCTCCAGAAAGACCCGGACGGCGAGCACCCCCAGCACCGCGAGACCCAGGAAACCCACCGCTACCGCGAACATCGGCCAGAACATGACGTCGAGCCTAGACCGTCCCCGCCCCCGCCCCGCAGCCGCCCACACCACGGAGCAGGGCGTACGGCGTCCCGGTCCGGCGGCGCGGGCGGCTACACCGTGGGGTGCAGCCGCAGCGTGCTGACGCCGCCGCCGGTGAGCAGTTCGA
Organism: Streptomyces alanosinicus; assembly: GCF_014650595.1. Taxonomy (GTDB): domain Bacteria; phylum Actinomycetota; class Actinomycetes; order Streptomycetales; family Streptomycetaceae; genus Streptomyces; species Streptomyces alanosinicus. The sequence goes on along the minus strand of NZ_BMVG01000004.1, from coordinate 192,661 downwards.
CGATGCGCTCCCCGGCGGGCTTGCGGACGGCGGCGCCGCACTCGGGGCAGGTGAAGGAGTAGAACGTGGTCCGGCTGCTGGCGCCGATGGCGAGGCGCAGCGCGCTCGCGGCGAGTTCGAAACGGCCCCGGCAGTCCGGGCAGCCCGCCTTGAACACCACGGGGACCACCCTCCTCATCCCCGCGAAGGCGGCCGCCACCGTCATCTCACCCGCACACTCACTCACAGCCCTCGCTCCTCGTCTCTGGTCGTTCGTCCGCGGCGCCGTTGTGGCCGGTCACTCGGTTCCCGCGCCCCTTGCAGGCACTGCCGAACCGGCGCGGGCCTCACCGGCCCCGCTCGGCACCCCGGTGACTCACTGCGACCGGGCCGTGTCATACGCCGCCAAGGCCTCGCCGGCCGCCCGGCGGGCACTGTCGGCCAGCTCCGGCGGGGAGACGATCCGGCCGTCCCGGCCGAGCCGCAGCGCCAGCCGGCGCAGCGAGGCCGGATCGGGGGTGCGCAGAGTGATACGCAGCCCGCCGTCGGCAAGCTCATCGGCGCTGTCGTGCGGGTAGTACTCGGCCACCCAGCGGCCGCCCGGACCGACCTCGATCACAACCTTCGGGTCCTCGGCGGCCGGCTGCACCAGCGCCTCGGAGAGGTCACGCAGCTCTATCTCCGGCGGCGCGGACGGCTCGTCCAGGATCCTGATCTCGGCGACCCGGTCGAGCCGGAAGGTACGCCGGGCCTCGGAACGGCGGCACCAGGCCTCGACATAGGTGTGCCCGACGCTGACCAGGCGGATGGGGTCGATCTCGCGCTCGGTGACCTCGTCCCGGGCCGGGGAGTAGTAGCGGATCCACAGCCGGCGGCGCTCGGAGATCGCCCGGTCGACGTCGGCGAAGACCCCGCCCTCGGACTCGAACGTCACCGACAGCCGGGCGCTGGCGCCCGCCGCCTCACCGGCGGCGGCCTCCACCTTGGCGGTGGCCCGCAGCAGCGCCTGCCGGTCGCCCTCGCGCAGGCCCGGCAGGGTCGAGACCGCGCGGGCGGCCACCAGCAGGGCCGTGGCCTCGTCGGCGGCGAGCCGCAACGGCTCGGCGGCCTCCTCGCCGAGCGCGGCCGGGTTGTGCCACCAGATGCGCTCGCCGTCGGTGTCGATGTCCAGCAGATCGCCGCCGCGGAAGCTGGTGCCGCACATGGGCAGCAGATCGAGGTCGGCGACCAGCTCGTCCTCGGTGATGCCGAAGGCGCGGGCCACGTCCGCGATCCGCGCGCCGGGGCGCTCCCGGAGATACGTCACCAGGGAGAGCATCCGACGGGTCTGGTCGATGGCGTTCACGGGCCTGGCCGGTTTGCCTGCCACAGTCCTGCTCCCCCTTCAGCCCTTGGCCACGGCACGCAGCCGGTCCACCACGTCCGCGCGCAGCTCGGCCGGCTCCAGGACCACCACGTCCGGCCCGAACTCCACCAGCCAGGCGTCCAGACCGTGCCCGTACGGAATCTCCAACTCGTCCCAGCCGTCGCCGAGTTCCCGGACCTCGGTGGCCTTCGCCCGAAGGGGGTACCCGGCACCGGAACGCAGCCGGATCATGGCCGTACCGTCGGCGATCTCGCCCGCCCAGCTCGCGACGGTCTCCCGCACCGTGACGACGTCGGGCACGGCCGCGGTGAAACCCGTACCGCGCGAGCGCACCCGGCCGGTGATCCGGGAGAGCCGGAAGACACGCTCGGCACCCCGGTCCCGGTCGAAGCCGGCCAGGTACCAGTGGCCGCGCCAGCACTCCAGCGCCCACGGCTCCACATGCCGGGTCTCGGGGCGGGCGGCGGAGGCCTTGCGGTAGTCGAAGACGACCGGGCGGCGGTCGCGGCAGGCCAGCATCAGCGGCTCGAAGGCGGCCTCGTGCACGGGAATGCGCGGCTCCAGGGCGCCGTGCGCCTCATAGGGGTCGACGTCCTCGGGCAGTCCGGCCGCACGCAGCTTCTGCAGGGCGCCGCTGGCCGCGCCGGCCAGCCGGGCCTGCTGCCAGACCTTCGCGGCGAGGCCGAGCGCCGCGGCCTCCTCGGCGTCCAGGGTGATGGGCGGCAGCCGGTTGCTGTCCCGGCGGGCGAGATAGCCGACCTCACCGTCCAGGTTCTCCACCGTGTCGATGACCAGGCCCAGCTCGCGCAGATCGTCCTTGTCCCGCTCGAACATCCGGTTGAAGGAGTCGTCGCTGCCCGCTTCGAGGTAGGCCTCGATGGACGCCCGCAGCTCACGCTTGCTGAGCGGCCGCCGTGCGCCGAGCAGACACAGCGCGAGGTTCATCAACCGCTCGGCCTTGGCAATGGCCATCGACGCCCTTCGCCTTTCCTCCGGTACTCCCGAGCGATGACCGTACCGCTCCTGAGTGCGGTGGCAAAAGCCGAGGGCCCATGCCCGGACAGGCATGGGCCCCAGGTGATCGGATCCGGTCGGACCCGGCCGGACGATCAGGCACGGATCCGCCCGGACCGACGGGCGATCAGATATGGATCAGGCCGGAATCAGACGGCGATCAGGTCCACCACGAAGATCAGCGTCTCGCCGGGCTGGATCGCCGGAGTCGGGCTCTGGTCGCCGTAGGCGAGGTGGGCCGGGATGGTCAGCTGACGACGGCCGCCGACCTTCATGCCCTGCACGCCCTGGTCCCAGCCCTTGATGACACGGCCTCCGCCGAGCGGGAAGCGGAACGGGGTGCCCCGGTTCCAGCTGGCGTCGAACTCCTCGCCGGTGCTGAAAGCGACACCCACGTAGTGCACGGTGACGTTCTGGCCCGCCTCGGCGACCGGCCCGTCACCCTCCCAGATGTCCTTGATCTCCAGGTCGGCCGGGGGCTCGCCGCCAGGGAAGTCGATCTCGGGCTTGTCGATGCTCACGTCAAAAGCTCCTGCATGTGTACGACACGAAACGCGGACAGTCTTTCATCTACACACCTTCACCGCCCGTCACGGGCACACCGGCTACATCGCCGCCAGGATGTCCACCGTGAACACCAGCGTCGAGCCCTTCTTGATGACGCCACCGCTCGGCGGGGTGTCGCCGTAACCCAGCTCCGGCGGAACCACGATCAGCACCCGGCTGCCCACCTTCTTGCCGGTCAGACCCTGCGCCAGACCCTTGACCGTCTGTTGCATCTGCTGCAGCGGGAACTGGGCGAGTCGGCCCGAGCCGTACGTCCGCTGAAACGGCTTCCCACTGTCCCAGACCAGCCCCTGGAACTGGCACAGGACCGCCTGATCCGCCTTCAGCTCCGGCCCGTCACCCTCCAGGACATACGTCGACACCAGCTTCTTCGGCGCGGCCGCCTTCGGGACCGTGACCTTCGGAACACCACCGTCGGTGTTCGTCGCGACCTTCGGCAACGCGGCATCGGTCTGCGGGACCGGCTTGCCCTGCACCGAACTCTTCGAGTTGAACGTGTCGATCACATCGATGACGAACACCAGCGTGTCCGTGCCCTTGATGCCTGCCTGCGGCTCGCCCTCCTTGCCATAACCCCAGGTCGGCGGCACCGCGATCTCGATGCGGCTGCCCGCCTTCTTACCCGTCAGGGCATACCGCCAGCCGTCGATGACACTGCCCTCGGCAAGCTGCAGCACCAGCGGACGCTTCTTGTCGTAGGAGTTGTCGAAGACCTTGCCCGTGTCCCAGATCTGACCCAGATAGTTCGCCTGGATGAAGTCGTTCTCCGCGATCGCGCGGCCACCGCCCGCGATCGCCGTCCGCACCGCCAGATTCTTCGACGGCGCCCCCTGCCCCTTCGACACCGTGGGCTTCTCACCGAACTTCGCACCCGCCGTGATCGCCGGCAACGGCCCGTCCACGATCTTCGGCGGCGGCACCGACGACACCGACGGCGACGCCGACGGCGGGACACTGGCCTTGCTGGAAGCGGACTTTTTGTCACCACACGCGGCGAGTGTGACCAGTCCTGCGGGAACAGCGGCGAGGATGAGCGAACGTCGGCGCACGGAAGAGCCTCGTAATCGGTCGATCTTGCGGATGGCGTGCGCGCAACTCTACGGCGTGAGAAGGGCGCCGTACGAGAAACGTACGACGCCCGTGTGGCGTTCCGTATTCAGCCCGAAACGCTTCACTCACCTGCTTTTCGCTACATTCCGGCGATCAGCTTCTCCACCCGGTCATCCACCGAACGGAACGGGTCCTTGCACAACACGGTGCGCTGCGCCTGGTCATTGAGCTTCAGATGCACCCAGTCCACCGTGAAGTCCCTGCGCTGCTCCTGCGCCCGCCGGATGAAGTCACCCCGCAGCCGCGCCCTAGTGGTCTGCGGCGGAACCGACTTGCCCTCGAAGATCTTCAAGTCGTTGCAGACCCGGGCCGCTTGCCCCTTCCGCTCCAGCAGGTAGTACAGACCACGCCGACGGTGGATGTCGTGATAGGCGAGGTCTATCTGAGCGACCCGCGGATGCGACATCGTCATATTGTGCTTGGCCCGGTACCGCTCGATGAGCTGGTACTTCATCACCCAGTCGATCTCGGTGCCGATCCGGTCCAGATCCTCGGACTCGATCGAGTCAAGCGTGCGGCCCCACAGCTCCAGAACCCGCGCGACCGTACCCGTACGGATCCCCCGGCGCTCACAGAAGTCCACGGCCTTGTCGAAGTACTCCCGCTGCACCTCCAGCGCCGAGGCCTCCCGGCCGCTGGCGAGCCGCACCTTGCGCCGCCCGGTGATGTCATGGCTGACCTCGCGGATCGCCCGGATCGGATTCTCCAGCGTCAGATCCCGCATCACCGTGCCCGCCTCGATCATGCGCAGCACCAGATCCGTGGCACCGACCTTGAGCAGCATCGTCGTCTCGGACATGTTCGAGTCACCGACGATGACATGCAGCCGGCGATAGCGCTCGGCATCCGCATGCGGCTCGTCACGGGTGTTGATGATGGGCCTCGAACGCGTCGTCGCCGACGAGACCCCCTCCCAGATGTGCTCGGCACGCTGACTCACGCAGTACACGGCACCGCGCGGCGTCTGCAGCACCTTGCCCGCACCGCACAGCAACTGCCTGGTCACCAGGAACGGGATCAGGATGTCCGCGAGCCGCGAGAACTCGCCGTGCCGCGCCACCAGATAGTTCTCGTGACAGCCGTACGAGTTGCCCGCCGAGTCGGTGTTGTTCTTGAACAGGTAGACGTCGCCCGCGATTCCCTCCTCGTGCAGGCGTCGCTCCGCGTCCACCAGGAGTCCCTCGAGAATGCGCTCGCCGGCCTTGTCGTGGGTGACCAGTTCGATCACGTTGTCACACTCGGGTGTCGCGTATTCCGGATGTGAGCCCACGTCGAGATAGAGCCGGGCGCCGTTTCGCAGAAACACATTGCTGCTGCGGCCCCATGACACGACACGGCGGAAGAGGTACCGCGCCACCTCGTCAGGAGACAGGCGCCGCTGTCCCCTGAACGTGCACGTGACGCCGTACTCGTTCTCCAGCCCGAAAATGCGGCGGTCCATGACTGAACATTACGCCCGATCCCCCGAGCTGAAACGGGGTTCGACAGCACGATTTGGATCAGTTTCCGATGAAGCCGCAACGACCTCGCCCCGCACGGGAGCTGCGAGGACCCGCCCCGTGGCGAGCAGGACCAGCAGCGACACGGCCCCCGCCGCACCCGGCACCGCGAAACCCCACACCGTGCCACCGGCCTGGACCACCGGCCCCGCCACCCCCGTTCCCACCGAAGCACCCACGGTGAACGTCGTCACGAGCCACGAGAACGCCTCGGTGACCGTCCCGCTCGGCGCATGCCGGTCCACGATGATGAACGCACAAGCGATACACGGCGCCAGAAACACCCCGGACAGCACCGCCAGCACCACCATGACCGGCGCACCCGGCATCAGCATCAACGGCAGATAACACACCGCCAGAAGCGCCACCAGCACCCGCAGTCGCCGCTCCGGCGCCCCCGCCCACCGACGCGCCCCGTACACCGCGCCGCCCACCAGCGCACCCAGACCCAGCCCCGCCATCATCCAGCCGTAGACCGCGTCACCACCATGACCGTCGGCGTACGACACCGACGCCACCGTGATCGACCCCAGCGCGACACCCACGAAGAAGAACGCCCCGAGCAGCGCCAGCAGCCCTCGCGAGCGCAACGCACCGAGCCAGTGCGCCTCCCGCGGAGCCGACCGCCACGCCCGCGAAGGCGGCGACGTCACCACCGACAGCGCACCCAGCACCCCCAGCAGACTCAGCACCAGCAGAGCAGCCCGCTCGTCCCACAGGGACACGCACAGCGTCACCAGCAACGGCCCGACCGTGAACATGACCTCCTGCGCGATCGCGTCCATCGCGTACGCGATGTGCACCTGCTCCTCACGGCTCAGCACCGACGGCCACAGGGCACGCAGACCCCCCTCCAGCGGCGGCGTGAACACACCCGCCGCCGCCACGGCCCCATACGCGAGCGGCAGCGGATCGGTACCCGAGAACGCGAACACCGTCATCGACAGCGCCGCGAGCACGGCCGCCGGCAACTGCACACGCGGCTGCCCGAACAGGTCCACCAGCCGGCCCAGCACCGGCTGACCGACCGCGTTGGCGACGCCGTACACCGCCGCCAGCGCACCCGCGAGGCTGTACGTACCACCCTCCGCGCGGACGAACAGCACCAGGGCGATCGCCGCCGTCGCATTGGGCAGCCGGCCCACCAGAGTGCCGGTGAGCAGCCGCAACGCATGCCGCGCCCGGAGTATCTCCCCATATCCCGTGGCCATGTGCTCCCCTTCGACAGCTCGGCGGGGACGCCGCGACGACCCTACGTTTTACGTATAACTTCCCTCTCCATACGTACCATGTGCGCTGTTCACACGTCCAGACGAACGACCCGACAGAGGAGCACGCCCACGGTGGCACCCAGCAGCACGCGCCCGACCAGCCGGGACGTCGCCCAAGCGGCCGGAGTCTCCCAAGCCGCCGTCTCACTCGTCCTGGGCGACAAATGGCGCGGCCGCGTATCCGAAGCCACCGCCGAACGCGTCCGCCACGCCGCACGCGAACTCGGCTACCGGCCCAACCTCGCCGCCCGCAACCTCCGCCTCGGCCGCACCCGCACCGTCCTGCTCGTCGTACCCGCCCTGACCACCGAATTCTTCGCCGGCGTCTACACCGGCGCCGCACGCGTGGCCGCCGAGCACGGCTTCGGCGTCGTCCTCTACCCCTCCCCCGAAGGCATCGGCCCCGCCCGCGACCCCTTCGCCTCCGCACAGGCCGCCCTCGACGGCGTCATCGCCTCCTCCATGGCCGCCGACGCCCTCACCGCCATCCGCGGCGACCAGCTCCCTCTGGTCATGCTCGACAGCGACCCCGCGGGCAGCCTCGGCGCCGCCACCGTCAACCTCGACATCGCCGACGCCATCCGCCAGGTCGCCGCACACCTCCTGGACCTCGGCCACCGCCACATCCTGCACCTGGCCGCCGACGTCCCCTCATGGACCTTCGAGATCCGCGCGAAAGAACTCGCCGCACACCTCGCAGCCGTACCGGGCACCGAGCTACGAACAACCCGCGCACCCATCTCCATCGACGGCGCCCTCACCGCCACCGAGACCGCCCTCACCACCACCCCCGGCCCCCGGCCCACCGCCATCGTCTGCGACGACGACAAACTCGCCGCCGGCGCCTACAAGGCCCTCCGCCGCCTCGACCTGCGCATCCCCGACGACATCTCCGTCACCGGCGTCGACGACCTCGGCCTCGCCACCGCCATCGACCCCGAACTCACCACCGTGCGACTCGACGCCGAACTCTTCGGCGAACGCGGCATGCAAGCCCTCCTCGCCGTCCTGGAGGGCCGGCAACCCCAGAGCGGGGACATCCCTGTCCACCTCGTCGTACGAGGCTCCACAGCCCCACCACCGGCCGCCTAGCCCCCCACGGAGAAAGCCCGCCCGAACGCCATGTGCCCCGGCCGGAAGAACGGCCGGGGCACACAAAAGCAGGCAGGCAGGCAGGTCTGGTCGGTCACTCCTCCTCGGAGCCGTCCTCCTCCGCGCTCTCCGCCTCCGCGGCCGCACCCTCCGCCGCCAGCAACCGCGACAGCTGACGACCGACGATGCGCCTGAACTTACGCTTCTGCGGACGCCCACGATCCAGCACCGCCACCTCAAGACGCTCCGCGGGAATCTCCCGCTCGCTGCCGTTGGTGTCACGGGACAAGGCCTGCACGGCCAGCTTCAACGCCTCGGCCAGCGTCATCCCGTCACGGTGACGCTGATCCAGAAAACCGCTGATCTGCTCCGCATTACCGCCCACCGCGACCGAACCATGCTCGTCCACGATGGAACCGTCATGCGGCAGCCGGTAGATCTGATCACCCTCCGGGGTCTCCCCCACCTCGGCCACGACCAGCTCCACCTCGTACGGCTTCTCCGCCGCCGAAGAGAAGATCGTGCCCAGCGTCTGCGCGTAGACGTTCGCCAGGCCACGCGCCGTGACATCGTCCCGGTCGTACGTGTAACCCCGCAGGTCCGCGTACCGGACACCACCGATACGCAGATTCTCGTACTCGTTGTACTTACCGGCGGCCGCGAAACCGATCCGGTCATAGATCTCGCTGAACTTGTGCAGTGCACGGGACGGGTTCTCACCGACGAACACGATCCCGTCGGCATACTGCATGACCACCAGACTGCGGCCACGGGCGATGCCCTTCCGGGCGTACTCCGCCCGGTCGGCCATCGCCTGCTGAGGTGAGACATAGAACGGCGTCGACACCGGTTATCCGTCCCTTTCTGTCCTGGTCACTGGATCACCTTGATAAGAAACCGGGGCCCGCGCTCAGAGCACGGCGGCCTTCGGACCGTCCGGCTCCTCCAGACGCCCCTGGAGCACCGCACGAGCGAGCCCGGAGGACTCCTCCTCCGTCAGCCGGCGGAAACCGTCCTCGGTGATCACCGTGATGATCGGGTAGATCCGGCGGGCGACATCGGGACCACCGGTCGCCGAGTCATCGTCAGCCGCGTCATACAGAGCCTGCACCACCAGCGTGGTCGCCTGCTCCTCGGTCAGGTCGCGACGGAACAACTTCTTCATCGCACCACGCGCGAAGATCGAACCGGAACCCGTCGCCGCGAAATTGTGCTCCTCGGAACGGCCACCCGTGACGTCGTAGGAGAAGATCCGCCCCTTCTCCCGGTCCACATCGAACCCGGCGAACAGCGGCACCACGGCCAGCCCCTGCATCGCCATCCCCAGATTCGACCGGATCATCGTCGACAGCCGGTTCGCCTTGCCCTCCAACGACAGCTGAGCACCCTCGACCTTCTCGAAGTGCTCCAGCTCCAGTTGGAAGAGCTTGACCATCTCCACGGCCAGACCGGCGGTGCCGGCGATACCCACGGCCGAGTACTCATCCGCCGGGAACACCTTCTCGATGTCCCGCTGAGCGATGACATTACCCATCGTCGCCCGCCGGTCACCGGCGAGCACCACGCCCCCGGGGAACGTCACCGCGACGATCGTCGTCCCGTGCGGCGCCTCGATCACACCCTGCACGGGCGGCAGCTGCCGCCTGCCGGGCAGCAGCTCCGGCTGGTGCTCGGACAGGAAGTCCATGAAGGAGGAGGACCCAGGCGTCAGGAAGGCAGCTGGTAGACGCCCGGTGCCACGAGTATTGGCTTCCACGAGTTTCCTTCCAGATAGGCAGCGGCCCGGCGTACGGCGTCGGGGTTGTCACCCAACTTGCCGATGGCCGAGTTGCAGTTGAAGCACAGTACGCCTCGGACCCTACCCGTGTTGTGGCAGTGATCCACATGCACGGGCGGGCCGAAAGGCATATACAGCGGACCCCTCCTTGTGCGGCCCTTTGCGAGCGAACGCCGCGTGCGGCTTCGACTCACGGCACCGCACACAGCGCTTCGCACATCCTTCGATTTCCACCCCTAGCGCCCCTAAAACCTTCGATTCGGAGGCTACTGGCCGCCCTTCTGAACGAAAGACCGAACGAAGTCCTCGGCGTTTTCCTCGAGCACATCATCGATCTCATCCAGGACGGAGTCCACGTCGTCGCTCAGCTTCTCGTGCCGCTCCTTGAGGTCTTCCGAGGCCTGCGCGTCCTGCGCCTGCTCCTCGACCTCTTCGGTGGAGCGTGTGGCCTTCTGCTGGCCGCCGCCGGTGTCCTTGGTTGCCATAACCCTCACCCCGCTCAGTTCGCCTGCCGATCGGTGATGATCAGACCCTACAAGCCGGGTCCGACATCGGCCCCGCAGTTTCTCCAACGTACGGGGGCCACCTCGATGATTCCCGGACGGTGGGATTTCCACCCCGTCCGCCCGGGGCGGGCCGGGTGCCCCTTCGGCCCGCTCAGCCGCCTGACAGGACCCTGACCAGGTCTTCCGCGGTGCGGCAGCGGTCCAGTAGCTCCTTGACGTGATTTCGCGTTCCGCGTAGTGGTTCGAGGGTTGGGACGCGCTGGAGGGAGTCCCGGCCCGGAAGGTCGAAGATGACCGAGTCCCAGCTGGCCGCGGCCACGTCGTCGGCGTACTGCTCCAGGCAGCGGCCGCGGAAGTACGCCCGGGTGTCCTCCGGCGGCGTCGTCATGGCCTGCTGGACGGCGCTCTCGTCGAGGAGGCGCTTGATGCGGCCGCGGGCGACGAGACGGTTGTAGAGGCCCTTCTCGGCGCGTACGTCGGCGTACTGGAGGTCGACGAGGTGGAGCCGGGCGGCGTCCCAGTCGAGGCTGTCGCGGCGGCGGTAGCCTTCCATGAGTTCGCGTTTGGCGACCCAGTCGAGTTCGCCTGCGAGGCTCATGGGGTTGTTCTCCAGCCGGGTGAGAGTGTCTTCCCAGCGGGTCAGGACGTCCTTGGTCTGTTCGTCGGCGTCGGCGCCGTAGCGCTCCTCGACGTATTTGCGCGACAGCTCGAAGTACTCCATCTGGAGCTGGACGGCGGTCAGGGTGCGACCGCTGCGCAGAGTGACCAGTCGCTTCAGTGAGGGGTCGTGGGAGACCTGGTGGAGTGTGCGTACGGGCTGGTCGACGGCGAGGTCGACCGCGATGAAGCCGTCCTCGATCATGGACAGGACCAGGGCGGTCGTGCCCAGTTTGAGGTAGGTCGAGATCTCGGAGAGGTTCGCGTCGCCGATGATCACGTGGAGGCGGCGGTATTTCTCGGCGTCGGCGTGCGGTTCGTCGCGGGTGTTGATGATCGGGCGTTTGAGTGTGGTCTCCAGGCCGACCTCGACTTCGAAGTAGTCGGCGCGCTGGCTGATCTGGAAGCCGTGTTCGTGTCCGTCCTGGCCGATGCCGACGCGGCCGGCGCCGGCGAAGACCTGGCGGGAGACGAAGAAGGGGGTGAGGTGGCGCACGATGTCCGAGAAGGGGGTTTCCCGCTTCATCAGGTAGTTCTCGTGCGTGCCGTAGCTGGCGCCCTTGTTGTCGGTGTTGTTCTTGTAGAGGTGGATGGGCTGGGCGCCGGGGAGCTGGGCCGCTCGCTCCGCGGCCTCTGCCATGATGCGCTCGCCGGCCTTGTCCCAGAGGACGGCGTCGCGGGGGTTGGTGACCTCGGGGGCGCTGTATTCCGGGTGGGCGTGGTCGACGTAGAGTCGTGCGCCGTTGGTGAGGATCACGTTGGCGAGGCCGATGTCCTCGTCGGTGAGCTGGCTGGCGTCGGCGGCCTCCCGGGCGAGGTCGAAGCCTCGCGCGTCCCGCAGCGGGTTCTCTTCCTCGAAGTCCCAGCGAGCCCGGCGGGCCCGGTGCATCGCCGCGGCGTAGGCGTTGACGATCTGGGACGAGGTGAGCATGGCATTGGCGTTGGGGTGGCCGGGGACGGAGATTCCGTACTCCGTCTCGATGCCCATTACTCGCCGTACGGTCATGCGGCCCTCCTTGCCGGGCGGCACCCTCGGTCGTGGGCGCCGCTCAAGTACCGCTGGTGCTCCGGTGCGTGTGCGGTGCCCGTCCCCGCATTACGCGCCTCGGCGGTAGGAACGAGCCTAGAACGCCTTTGCGCTGGTGGGGAGATCATTTGCGTCATTGCCTGCTCCGGTCGTGGCCTGGAAAACAGAGGGCTGCGGGTACCCGGTGAGGGCACCCGCAGCCGCCCTGGTGTTACAGGTACTGACCGGTGTTGGCCACCGTGTCGATGGAGCGTCCGGTGTCCGCGCCCTGCTTTCCGGTGATGAGGGTGCGGATGTAGACGATCCGTTCGCCCTTCTTTCCGGAGATGCGGGCCCAGTCGTCGGGGTTGGTGGTGTTGGGCAGGTCTTCGTTCTCCTTGAACTCGTCCACGCAGGCTTGGAGGAGGTGGGAGACGCGGAGGCCTTTCTGGTTCTTTTCGAGGAAGTCCTTGATCGCCATTTTCTTGGCGCGTCCGACGATGTTTTCGATCATGGCGCCGGAGTTGAAGTCCTTGAAGTAGAGGACTTCCTTGTCGCCGTTGGCGTAGGTGACCTCCAGGAAGCGGTTCTCCTCGGATTCGGCGTACATCTGCTCGACCGCCGTCTGGATCATGCTGCCGACGGTAGTGGTCTTGTCGCCGCCGTGTTCGCCGAGGTCGTCGGCGTGCAGGGGGAGGCGTTCGGTGAGGTATTTGCCGAAGATGTCCTTGGCTGCCTCGGCGTCGGGGCGCTCGATCTTGATCTTCACATCGAGTCGGCCGGGGCGCAGGATGGCGGGGTCGATCATGTCCTCGCGGTTGGAGGCGCCGATGACGACCACGTTCTGCAGGCCTTCGACGCCGTCGATCTCGGCGAGGAGCTGGGGGACGATGGTGTTCTCCACGTCCGAGCTGACGCCGGAGCCGCGGGTGCGGAAGAGGGATTCCATCTCGTCGAAGAAGACGATGACGGGGGTGCCCTCGCTGGCCTTCTCGCGTGCTCGCTGGAAGACGAGGCGGATCTGTCGTTCGGTCTCGCCGACGTATTTGTTGAGGAGCTCGGGGCCCTTGATGTTCAGGAAGAAGCTCTTGCCGGCTGCCTGGCCGGTGACCTCGGCGACCTTCTTCGCGAGTGAGTTCGCGACGGCTTTGGCGATGAGTGTCTTGCCGCAGCCGGGGGGGCCGTAGAGCAGGACGCCCTTGGGCGGGCGCAGCTCGTGTTCCTTGAACAGGTCGGGGTAGAGGTACGGCAGCTCGACCGCGTCGCGGATGGCTTCGATCTGGTTGCCGAGTCCGCCGATCTGGTCGTAGCCGATGTCGGGGACCTCTTCGAGGACGAGTTCTTCGACCTCGCTCTTGGGGACGACCTCGTAGACGTAGCCGGAGCGGGGTTCGAGCAGGAGGGCGTCGCCGGGGCGGATGGTGACGTCCAGCAGTGGCTCGGCGAGCCGTACCACCCGTTCTTCGTCGGTGTGCCCGAGGACGAGGGCGCGCTCGCCGTCCTCCAGGATCTCCTTGAGGGTGACGATGTCGCCGACGCGCTCGTACTCCATGGCCTCGACCACGTTGAGCGCTTCGTTGAGCATGATTTCCTGGCCGCGCCGCAGGTCGTCGAGGTCGACGCTCGGGCTGACGTTCACCCGGAGTTTGCGGCCGCCGGTGAAGATGTCGGCGGTGCCGTCTTCGTTGGCTTGCAGGAAGACTCCGAAGCCGGCCGGTGGCTGGGCGAGCCGGTCGACTTCTTCCTTGAGGGCCACGATCTGGTCGCGGGCCTCGCGGAGGGTGTTCGCGAGCCGTTCGTTCTGGGCGGACACGCCGGCCAGATTGGTCTGCAGCTCGACGATCCGCTCTTCGAGAATCCTCGTGTGACGCGGAGAGTCGGCGAGCTTGCGTCGCAGGACGGCGATCTCCTGCTCAAGGTAGGCGATCTGCCCGGCCGGGTCGTCGGACCCTCGTCCCGGGCGGATGCCGCGGTTCATGTCGTCGTCGTGGGCTGCCACGGTCCTCACCTCCTCCAAGGGGAGCTGGACGCTTCCAGACCCTACCTGGGTGGGTGTCGATTGAAACCCCTAGATCACCAAGACTGTCAAGGTGTGTCGTCGGTCACCCGGTGCGCTCTCCCTCGCACGGAGGGGATACCCACTCAACGTGATGTGGAAGCAGCTTGTTCCAGGCATCGCGTGGTCAAAACCCTTCAGGAGTGGGCGGAGTTGTCCGTTGCGGGCTGGTGGGCCCGGTTGCGGGCAGCCCGCGGTGCGCTTCTGCGATTGTTACGCAGAGCGACGGTCCGGGCGGAGGGTGTCATCGCCGGCCCGGCTTGAAGCGGTCGTTTCCTTGGTGGGGACGCCTGTGTCCTGGTCGGGCGCTGGTACCCGAGGGGGTGGGGGTGGAAACCCGGTGGCGGTGGAGGCTGGCCGGAATGCGGCCGGAGGTAGGGTCGAGGGTGTTCAACAGCCGCTGGAGCGGACCGGGCTGGCCCTCGTGGTGCCGGTGCCGCCCGGTGTACCGAAGGCAGGAGAGGTGACCGTGCAGCAGGAGGCCCCGGGCGGGGAGGCGCTGGAGGTCTGGATCGACCAGGATCTGTGTACCGGCGACGGGATCTGTGCCCAGTACGCCCCCGAGGTGTTCGAGCTGGACATCGACGGGCTGGCCTATGTGAAGGGTGCGGACGAGGAGCTGCTGCAGGCGGTGGGGGCGACGGTGCCGGTGCCGCTGCCGCTGCTGGCGGATGTGGTGGATTCGGCGAAGGAGTGTCCCGGCGAGTGCATTCATGTGCGCCGGGTTTCGGACAGGGTCGAGGTGTACGGGCCCGACGCGGTGTGAGTCCGGGCCGGGCCGGGGTCGTGTGCCCGTGCGGGCCCGGCCGGCTGTTTTCGGGGCCTGGTCTTGAGCCCCTTCTCGGGGCCCGGTCTCGGGGTCGGGCGCCGGCGGGGTCAGACGCTGTGGGCGTCGGCCGGTGTGGAGCGGGTGAACGCGGTGCCGTTCCAGTGCCACTTGACGGGGGTCTTCAGGTCGGGGCAGCAGTTGGGGACGGCGTCGGAGGAATAGCCGAGCAGGGTGGCCGCGACCGTGCCTGTGCGCAGGGTGAAGTCGGTGACGGTGAACCGGTCCTTCGGGGTGACGAGGGTGGCGACGACGCGGGGTTTGCCGCTGTCGGCGGCGCGGGTGAGGACGTAGACGCCGTCGGGCGGGGTGCCCATGGCGGAGTCGCAGTGCACGACGGCGACTGTTTCCGGCCGGCCGTCGCCGTCGAGGTCACCGGTGGCTTTCTTGGCGACCACGGGTTTGACGCGTCCGCACTGCAGGGGGAAGTCGACGCCGGTGGTGCTGGGCGGCTGGGTGGCCGCGGGGGCGGACTTGTTCTGGACGGCGGGGGCGGACTGGGCGGCGGTGGCCGATCCGGGCTGTACGACGGAGGAGAGGGCCACGACGCCGGCGACGGCTGTGGCGGTCGCGACCCAGTGGATGGGCCGGGTCTGGGTGTGGGCGAGCTCCGGAACGGCGGATTGCTGCACGAGGAGTGTCTCCTGTGAGGGCTGTGCCGGTGGGGGTGGCCTGCATGGTGCCACACGTCACAGTGCATGGGGAACGGCGGGGTCCGGGATTCCCGCAGGCGGGGAGCTTGCGTTGGAGGGCGGGGCTCCTGGTGGTGTGTCAACGGACGGGCGCCGTGTCCGAGTTCCCGTCGTTCGTCGGGAACTCGGGCACGGCGCCCTTGCGTTGTGTGTGGTGCGGGGTGGGTCAGCGGCCGGTGCCGCCGTCGGCGTTGGGGCCGGCGTAGTCCTCGCCGTAGGCGCCCTTGGCGGGCCGGCGGCGGCGCATGGGTGGCTCGACGCCGTCGGCGAGGCGGCGGGCGGTGAGCAGGAAGCCGGTGTGGCCGATCATGCGGTGGTCGGGGCGGACGGCGAGGCCCTCGATGTGCCAGTTGCGGATCATGGTTTCCCAGGCGGTCGGCTCGTTGAAGCAGCCGATCTCGCGGATGGACTCCACGGTGCGGGCGAGCTGGGTGGTGGTGGCCACGTAGCAGCACAGGATGCCGCCCGGGACGAGTGCCTTGGAGACGGCCTCCAGGCATTCCCAGGGGGCGAGCATGTCGAGGATGACCCGGTCGACGTCGGTGTCGGACAGGTTGTCCTGGAGGTCGCCGACGGTGAGCTGCCAGGCGGGGTGGGAGCCGCCGAAGTAGCGCTCGACGTTGGCCTGGGCGATCTCGGCGAAGTCCTCGCGGCGCTCGTAGGAGTGCAGCATGCCCTGGTCGCCGATGGCGCGCAGCAGGAAGCTGCTGAGCGAGCCGGAGCCGACGCCGGCTTCCACGACGCGGGCGCCGGGGAAGATGTCGGCGAAGGCGAGGATCTGCCCCGCGTCCTTGGGGTAGACGACGGCCGCCCCGCGGGGCATGGACAGGACGTAGTCGGGGAGCAGGGGGCGCAGCGCGAGGTAGGCGACGTTGCCGGTGGTGCGGACAACGCTGCCCTCGGGAGCGCCGATCAGTTCGTCGTGCGGGAAGGAGCCCTTGTGGGTGTGGAAGTTCTTCCCGGCTTCGAGCGTGAACGTGTAGTGGCGACCCTTGGGGTCGGTCAGCTGTACCTGGTCCCCGACCTTGAAGGGGCCGCGTCTGCGGGCGGCACCGGTCGGTTCGGACATGTGACCAGCGTACCGGGTTCCTGCGGTGGGCTTTGACCAGTGGCGGGCCGAGGGTGCGGCTGCGCGGGCGGCTGTCAGGCCGGTCGTGCCATGGCCCTGACGAAGGCCCGTTCCACGTCTGCTGCGGACAGGACGCCGTAGATCTCGCCGGTCTCCTCGATGACGAGGTATTCGCTGGCGGGGGTGGCGCGCAGGACGTCGAGGAGTTCTTCTCCGGAGAGTTCGGCGGAGACGAGCATGCCGTCGGTGAGTTCCTGGGCGAGGCCGCTGACGGCGACCCAGGGGCGGCGGTGTTCGGGTACGCCGACGATGGCGGATTCGCGGACGAGGGAGAGGGGGCTGCCGTGGGCGTCGACGACGACGAGGGCGCGGGCGCCGGCGGCGTTGGCGCGGCGCAGGGCTTCGGAGAGGGGGGTGTCGGTGCGGACGGGTACGGCGCGGCGGGTGAGGGTGCGGGCGCGGAGTTCGGGGAGGTGTTCGCGCAGGCGGGCCATGCGCAGGCTGTTGCCGGCGCCGGTCCAGATGATCGCGGCGAGGATGGCGGCGAGCAGGGCGTCGGTGACGGTGTCCATGCCGCCGGCGTCGGTGTTGTCGCCGCCGAGGGCGCCGGACTGGTTGAGCAGCGGCAGGCCGATGAGGACGGCGACGGCGAGGGCGCGGCCGACCCAGGCGGCGGCGACGGTGCCGCTCATGGGTTTGCCGGTGATTTTCCAGACGACGGCGCGGAGCATGCGGCCGCCGTCGAGGGGGAGGCCGGGCAGGAGGTTGAAGATCGCCACGATGAGGTTGGAGATCATCAGGCCGGCCAGCAGGACGCCGGGTACGGTGCCGGGTTCGACGGGTTTCATGGCGAGGTAGAAGAGCCCGGCGAGGACGAGGGAGAGCAGGGGGCCGACGAAGGCCAGGACGAATTCCCGGCCGGGGGTCTCGGCTTCCTTCTCGATCTCGGAGACGCCGCCGAAGAACTGCAGCTGGATGCGGCGGACGGGGAGCTTGAAGCGGAGCGCGGCGACGGTGTGGGCCAGCTCGTGGACCAGGACGGAGGCGTAGAAGGCGACGGCGAAGAAGAGGGAGACCAGGTAGCGGGCGGCGCCCAGCTCGGGCAGCACGCGGTCGAGCTGGCCGCCGAAGACCCAGGTGATCAGTGCGGCGACGAGGAACCAGCTGGGCGCGACGTACACGGGCACGCCGAAGGGCCGGCCCATGAGGATGCCGCCGCCGGGTTCCTTGGGCCGCTGCGGGGGCTCGCCCTTGGCGATGCCGGCGTGGGCGAGGGACCGGTGTTCGGGGTGGTCGTCGTGTGCGCTGGGGCGGCCGTGGTCCGGGGTGTCGCGGGTGAGGCCCTCGGTGTCCGTGCCGGCGGACTTCGTGCCGCCGGTCGGGGGCTCGGGATCCCTGCCGGCGGACTCCGGGGCGTTGGCCGGGGGCTCGGGATCCGTGCCGGCGGACTCCGGGGCGTTGGCCTGGCACTCGGGATCCCTGCCGGTGGGCTCCGGGGCGTTGGCCGGGGGCTCGGAGGTCGCGTAGTCACCGGGGGCGGTGGGATCGGTGGGGACGGGTCGTGGGGTTGCCGGTGGGGTGGTCGTGTCCTGGGGGGTCGCCGTGTCGGCTGTGTCGGCCGGGGCCGGGTCCCTGGTGTCGTCGTCCTGGTGGTGGCCTGCGTCGGGCCGGGGTTCCGGGCCGGTCTGTCGGGTGGGGCCGGTCGTCGGGGCCGTTGGACCTGCGGGGTGCTCGGCCGGCTCTTGGTTGCCGGACCGCGGCTGCCCGCTCCCGCCGCTCACGTCCACGGTTTCCCCTCGTTCGAAGCGTCTTCCGTACCTGCCGGACGGAAGGGTCTGTGGTCGATGGTATGCGGCCGTGGTGGCGTGTTTCGCCCCGGCACCCCTTGTGTTTGCCCCGCTGTCGAGCGGTCGGACGGGGGCGGCGGCCGGGTCACTGTCAGTGGTGGGCCGTAAGGTCTGTGGACATGGACAGCAGCATCGAGGACGGGGGCGCCCCGGGGGGCGGCGCCGAACAGACGGATCCGGCGAAGGCACCGCGGCCGGCGCCCACGACGGCCGCGCCGGCCCCGGTGCCGAGCCCCTCGATACGGTCGACTGTCGCCGGGGATGTGCCCGCGTCCGGTGGGGAGCGTGCCGCTGTCGCGCCCAGCTCCCTGTCTCCTTCCCGGGCCGGCGATTTCATGCAGTGCCCGCTGCTGTACCGATTCCGGGTGATCGACCGGCTGCCGGAGAAGCCGAGTGCGGCGGCGACCCGGGGCACGCTGGTGCACGCGGTGCTGGAGCGGATGTTCGACGCGCCGGCCGCGGAGCGGACCGCGCCGCGGGCCAAGGCGCTGATCCCGGGCCAGTGGGACCGGCTGCGGGAGAGCCGGCCGGAGGTCACGGAGCTGTTCGCCGACGATCCGGAGGGGGAGCGGCTGGCCGGGTGGCTGCAGGAGGCCGAGCGGCTCGTCGAGCGCTGGTTCACGCTGGAGGATCCGACGCGGTTGGAGCCGGCCGAGCGGGAGCTGTTCGTGGAGGCGGAGCTGGAGTCGGGGCTGCGGCTGCGCGGGATCATCGACCGGGTGGACGTGGCGCCGACCGGTGAGGTGCGGATCGTCGACTACAAGACGGGCAAGGCGCCGCGGCCGGAGTACGCGGAGGGCGCGCTGTTCCAGATGACGTTCTACGCCCTGGTGGTGTGGCGGCTGAAGGGCGTGGTCCCGCGCCGGCTGCAGCTGGTGTATCTGGGCAGCGGGGACGTGGTGACGTACGACCCGGTCGTCGCCGATCTGGAGCGGGTCGAGCGCAAGCTGCGGGCGCTGTGGGAGGCGATCGAGCGGGCCACGCGGACCGGTGAGTGGCGGCCGCGTCCGACGAAGCTGTGCAGCTGGTGCGATCACCAGGCGCACTGCCCCGAGTTCGGCGGCACTCCCCCGCCGTATCCGCTGCCGGTGAGGGCGGACGAGTCGGGGTCCGGGTCGCAGGGCAGAATGGGCCCGGACTAGCGAAGGAGTGTCCCGTGGCCATCCGTGTCCTACTGGTCGACGACCAGCCCCTGCTGCGTACGGGTTTCCGGATGATCCTGGAGGCCGAGCAGGATCTCGCGGTCGTGGGCGAGGCCGGTGACGGTCTGCAGGCCCTCGATCAGGTGCGGGCTCTGCAGCCGGACGTCGTGTTGATGGACATCCGTATGCCGCGGATGGACGGGGTGGAGGCGACCCGGCAGATCACCGGGCCCGACCGGTCCGGCCCGGCGAAGGTGCTCGTGCTGACCACGTTCGATCTGGACGAGTATGTGGTGGAGGCGCTGCGTGCCGGCGCCAGCGGGTTTCTGTTGAAGGACGCGCCGGCCAATGAGCTGGTGCAGGCGATCCGGGTGGTGGCGGCCGGTGAGGCGATGCTGGCGCCGAGCATCACGCGCCGGCTGCTGGACAAGTACGCCACGCATCTGCCCTCCGGTGACGAGCCGGTGCCGGACACGCTGAACACCCTCACCGACCGTGAGGTGGAGGTGTTGAAGCTGGTGGCGCGCGGTTTGTCGAACGCGGAGATCGCGGCCGATCTGTTCGTCAGCGAGACGACGGTGAAGACGCATGTGGGGCATGTGCTGACCAAGCTGGGTCTCCGGGACCGGGTGCAGGCCGCGGTGTATGCGTACGAGAGCGGTCTGGTGCGCCCCGGCGCCCAGTGAGCGGTCGCGTTTTCCGGTACGACGCCGAGGGGCGCCCTTCCCGTGCGGGGAAGGGCGCCCCTCGGTGTGTGCGGGGTGGTGGGTGTCAGCTCTTGCTGAGTTCCCAGAACCGGAACACGGTGGAGGCGTCGAGGCAGTACTCCAGGCCGTAGACGCCGTCGCGGGCGACCGCGTACTGCTTGGCCTGCCAGACCGGCAGGACGGGCAGTTCGGTGGCGACGATGTTCTGCAGCCGGCCGAAGTCCGTGTCGGTGGCGCCGCGGTCGCTCTGTGCGGCGGTGCCGGGGATGAGGGAGCCGGTGATGGTGCGGTTGCTGTAGTTGTTGTCGAGCACGTTGCCCTTGCCGAAGAAGGGCGCGGTGAAGTTGTCGGCGTCCGGGTAGTCGGGCACCCAGCCCTTGACGTAGACGCCGTACTTGCCGGCGGCGATGTCCTTCTCGTACTGGTCGTAGCCGATGGACTTGACGTCGGCGTCGAACAGGCCACTGGCGTTGAGCTGGCCGGCGATGGCCTTCAGTTCCTCGTCGGTGGCGGGGCCGTAGCGCGACGGCGTGGACCACAGGGTGAGTTTGACCTTGCCGGTGATGCCGCCGGCGTGCAGTGCCGCGGCGGCCTTGGCACGGGAGGGGCGGGCGCCGTAGGTGTCGAAGAAGGCGGTGTTGTGGCCCGCGATGCCCGCCGGGATGATCGAGTACAGCGGGGTGGCGGTGCCCTGGTAGACGTTCTTGATGAGGGCGTCGCGGTCGATGAGGTAGGCCATGGCCTTGCGGACGCCGGGTTTTCCGGCGACCGGGTCCTTCATGTTGAAGACCAGGTGCTGGACCTCGGCGCTGGTGCCCTCGATGACGTCGACGCCCTTGCTGCCGTCCTGCTGGTCGAGGCCGGCGATGTCGGAGGCGGACAGGCCTCGGTAGGCGATGTCGATCTTTCCGCCGAGGAGGGCCGTCTTCAGGCCGGTGCGGTCGCCGTGGAAGAACTTCAGGGTGACGCCGGAGTTCTTGGCCTTGGCGGTGCCCCGGTAGTTGTCGTTGACGGAGAAGACCGCGCGGTCCTTGTCGAAGGAGTCCAGTTTGTAGGGGCCGGAGCCGACGGCCTGGTGGTCCTCGCGCAGGCCGTTCGCGTCGTACTGGCTGTGGTCGACGATGGAGCCGGCGCCGGAGGCGATCTTGCTGGGGAAGGTGGCGTCGGAGGAGCTCAGGTGGAAGACCACGGTCTTCGCGTCGGGTGTGTCGATGCGGCCGAGCATCGGGAACATGATCGCGGGCCCCGCGGGGTCGTTGATCTTCATCATGCGGTCGAAGGAGAACTTCACGTCCTTCGAGGTGAGGGCGTCACCGTTGCTGAATTTCAGGCCGTCCTTCAGCTCGCACCTGTAGACCGTGGCGCGGGAGTCGCTGAAGGAGCACTTTCTGGCCAGTTCGGGCTGGGGTTCGGTCGCGCCCTTGGGGAAGCTGAGCAGCGACTGGAAGACGTTGTCGAACAGCAGCCAGGAGCCGGGGTCGTAGCCGGATGCCGGGTCCGTGGCGAGGACGTCGTCGGACATCCCCATCACCACGGTGGAGCCGGTACCCCCGGAACCACCGGTCTCCGAGCCGCAGCCGGTCAACAGGCCGGAGGCCAGTCCCGCCACGATGGGCAGGACTGGCCACTGGTTACGCATATTCACTCGCGTGTGCCTTATTCGTCGGTTCGTCACTCCGGGGCCGCCGTCCTGGCCCCGGGTCACCGGGGCAGCCGTCCCTGGCCCCCGGAGGAGAGAGCCGTCAGCCGCTCACACCGCGGCCGAGCTCCCACAGCTGAAGCGTCGAGGAGGAGTTGAGGGCGTAGGCGACACCGGTGATGTCGTCCCGCGCGGCGACGTACTGCTTGCCCTGCCACAGCGGCAGGACGGGGACGTCCTCGGCGACGGTGTCCTGGATCTGGGTCAGGCTCTTGGAGGCGCTGAGCCGGTCGGCCTCGCGGCGGGACTCCGGGATCAGGGTGCGCTGGATGGCGCTGTTGGAGTACGGCGAGCCGAGGAAGTTGTCCTTGTCGAGGAAGGGCGCGATGAAGTTGTCGGCGTCGGGGAAGTCGGGGAACCAGCCCATGCCGTAGACGTCGTACTGGCCCTTCTGCTCGGCGGGCCGGAAGGTGTCCCAGGGGTGGCCCTGGATGGTGACGTCGAAGAGGCCGCTGTCGTTGAGCTGCTTCTGCAGGACCTCGAACTCCTTCTTCGTGGCGGAGCCGTAGTGGTCGGTGGTGTAGTGCAGGGTCAGCTTCACCGGGGCGGTGATGCCGGCCTTGCCCAGCATGCCCTTGGCCTTGTCGACGCTGGGGTTGCCGTACTTGTTGAAGAACGAGTTGGAGTGGCCGGTGATGGTGGCCGGGACCAGCGAGTACAGGGGCTCGGCCTGAGTGCCGTAGACCTTGGAGACGAGTTCCGCGCGGTCGATGATCTGGGCCATGGCCTGGCGTACGGCCTTGGACTTCACGGTGGGCGCGTTGGTGTCGAAGGCCAGGTAGCGGATTTCCAGTCCGGGCATGTCGACGAGGTCGACCTTGTCGTCGCCGCCGGCGTCCAGCTTCTGGATCTGGGCGGGCGACATGGTGCGGGTCATGACGTCGATGTCACCCTTGTCGATGGCGGCGCTCATGGCGTCGGCGTCGGCGAAGGAGCGCAGTTCGACCTTGTCGTTGCTCACCTTCACGAAGCCCTTGTAGTTGGGGTTCTTGGTGAAGGTGGCGGTGGTGATCGCGTTGCCGTCGGTGTCGGCGTGGAAGGTGTACGGGCCGGAGCCGTCGATGTCGAAGCCGTCCCGGAGCTTGTCCTTCTGGTAGTCCTTCGGGTTGATGATGCCCGCGACCGGGGTGGACAGCTTGTACGGGAAGGTGGCGTCGGCGGTCTTCAGGTGGAAGATGACCTCGCGGTCGCCCTGCGTCTCGATGGTGTCGATGGTGTTGAGCAGCGAGGCCACACCGCTGCTCGCCTTGATGCGCAGGGCGCGCTCGATGGAGTACTTGACGTCCTGGGCGGTGACCGGGTCGCCGCCGGCGAACTTCAGGCCGTCGCGGAGCTTGCAGGCGTAGCGCTCGCTGCCGCTGTCGGTGAAGGAGCAGCTCTCGGCGGCGTCCGGGACGGGGCTGCCCTCGCCCTTGGGCTGGGCCATGAGGGTCTGCACGCTCTGGCGCAGGATGTTCCAGGTACCGACGTCGTACGCGTAGGCCGGGTCGAGGGGCGCCGGGGCGTCGCTGGTGGCCGTGAACCGGTCCGTGGTGCCGACGGCGATGGCGTCACCGCTCTTGCTCCCGCTGCCGGACCCGCCGCATGCGGCGAGAACCGGGGTGAGCAGGCCGGCCACCGCCGGCAGCACCAAAGTCTTGCGGTTCATGCGGGCGTTTCTCCAGAGCTGTTCGGGTCCGTGTATCCGGCATGCATGGGTGGTGCGGCAGATCACGGGGGGACGCGGTGAGGTTCTCGCGATGAGATTAGTCCGCGCCCGCAGGAGGGTTCACAATCGCCCGAGTTGACCGCTCATCACGCTGCGGAACCGGGTGTGGACACACCGAAAACCCGACAGCGGCAGGATTAGTGCAGCTTCCCATCAATCGGGACACAAAGGCTCGCCGTTCCGTCTCGAACAGGGGCGTTCAGCACAGTCGGCGCGACCCGTCGAGGGCCGCCGAGGTGGCGAACATCACACTTCCAACTGTGTGGTGAGTCAGCGGAATTCAGCCGGAGCCGGGCTGGAATTCCCCGCGGGTGTACTTCCCTGGACATTTGTCCAACCGAACCTGCGAGCTTTTGTCCAACCAGACCTATGGGCCTTTTCACGCTGGGTGAACGGCTAGCGCATTTCCGTCATCAGGCCGCGCAGGAATGCCAGGTCGACCTCTTCCAGCGAGGTGACCACGGTGCGCCTTTCGGCCGGGGTGATGGGGGCGACGGAGGGTACGGCGACCACGCGGCAGCCGGCGGCCTCGGCGGCGGCGACACCGGTCGCGGTGTCCTCGACGACCGCGCATCGCTCGGGCCGTGCGCCGAGTCCGGCGGCGGCGAGCAGATAGGGGTCGGGGAAGGGCTTGGTGCGCGAGACCTCGTCGCCCGCGATGGACAGGGCGAAGTGGTGCGGGCCGAGCACCTTCAGCACACGGTCGATGATGCGCCGGTGGGAGGCCGAGACGAGGGCCGTGGGGATGCCGCTCTCGTGGAGTTCGGCGAGCAGGCGGGCGGCGCCCGGCATCAGCGGCAGGGAACGGCCGATACGGTCCTCGAAGCCCTCGTTGAGCAGCGCGGTGAGGTCGGCGAGAGTGATGTCGGCGCCGGTGGCCTCGATGAGGAAGCCGGCGCTGCGGGTCATGGGTCCGCCGACCACGACGTGCCGCCAGGAGTCGTCCAGGGGGTGGCCGAGGGAGGCGAAGATCTCGACCTCCACGTCCCACCAGAAGCCCTCGGTGTCCACCAGGGTGCCGTCCATGTCGAGAAGCACCGCCTGCAGGGCGGAGCCTTCGGCCGTACGGGTTCCGAGCGCGGGGACCGTGCTGGTCATCCGGGCGCACCTCCTTGAGGGACGATCAGGCCGGTTCCCGGACAGGGAACCGGCCTGCAGTGGACCGACAAGTGTACGTCTCCTGCGCCCGGAGCGCCTCGTTTATCAGGCGGGCATCCGGGTACCCCTGATACACCCTTGACGCAGGCCAGCGGGGTGTTCCGGCATGCCCGCGGGAGTGATCAGCGGGCGTTGAAGTACTTCGCCTCCGGGTGGTGGATGACGATGGCGTCCGTGGACTGCTCGGGGTGGAGCTGGAACTCCTCGGAGAGGTGGACGCCGATCCGTTCCGGCCGCAGCAGGTCGGCGATCTTGGCGCGGTCCTCCAGGTTCGGGCAGGCGCCGTAGCCGAGGGAGAAGCGGGCGCCCCGGTACTTCAGGGCGAACATGTCCTCGATGTCGGCCGGGTCCTCGCCGCCGAAGCCCAGCTCCGTACGCACGCGCGCGTGCCAGTACTCGGCGAGCGCCTCCGCCAACTGGACGGACAGGCCGTGCAGTTCGAGGTAGTCGCGATAGGAGTTGGCCTCGAAGAGCTTCGCGGTCTCCTCGCCGATGCGCGAGCCGACGGTGACGACCTGGAGGCCGACGACATCGGTCTGCCCCGACTCCTCCGGGCGGAAGAAGTCCGCGAGGCACAGTCGGCGGCCGCGGCGCTGGCGCGGGAAGGTGAACCGGGTGCGTTCGTTGCCCTGTTCGTCCAGGACGATCAGGTCGTCGTCCTTGGAGACGCACGGGAAGTAGCCGTAGACGACGGCGGCTTCCAGGAGGTTCTCCGTCTGGAGCCGGTCGAGCAGACCGCGCAGCCGGGGGCGGCCCTCGGTCTCCACCAGTTCCTCGTACGACGGCCCGTCACCGGTGCGGGCCTGCTTCAGGCCCCACTGGCCCTTGAACAGCGCGCCCTCGTCGAGCCAGCCGGCGTACTCCTTGAGCTGGATGCCCTTGACGATCCGGGTGTCCCAGAACGGCGGGGCCGGCACCGGGTTGTCGGTGGCGACGTCGGAGCGGACGTGGCCCTCCTCCGGGCGTTCCTCGACCTGGAGGGAGGCCGTGGCCCGTACCCGGCGCTGCTTCAGCTCGGGCAGCTTGGCGCCGGGCAGGCCGCGCTTGACGCCGATGAGGGCGTCCATCAGGTGCAGGCCCTCGAAGGCGTCGCGGGCGTAGCGGACCTCGCCCTCGTAGACCTCGTGCAGGTCCTGCTCCACGTAGGCGCGGGTGAGGGCGGCGCCGCCGAGGATCACTGGGAAGCGGGCGGCGAGGCCGCGCTGGTTCAGCTCCTCCAGGTTCTCCTTCATGATCACGGTGGACTTCACCAGCAGCCCGGACATGCCGATGACATCGGCCCGGTGCTCCTCGGCGGCCTCCAGGATCGCCGAGACGGGCTGCTTGATGCCCAGGTTGACCACGTTGTAGCCGTTGTTGGACAGGATGATGTCGACGAGGTTCTTGCCGATGTCGTGCACGTCGCCGCGCACGGTCGCCAGCACGATGGTGCCCTTCCCCTCGGCGTCCGACTTCTCCATGTGCGGTTCGAGGTGGGCGACGGCCGACTTCATGACCTCGGCGGACTGCAGGACGAACGGCAGCTGCATCTGGCCGGAGCCGAACAGCTCGCCGACGACCTTCATGCCGTCCAGGAGGGTCTCGTTGACGATGTCGAGTGCCGGACGGTCCTGGAGGGCGGCGTCCAGGTCGGCCTCCAGGCCGTTCTTCTCGCCGTCGATGATCCGCCGCTTGAGGCGCTCCTCCAGCGGCAGCGCGGCCAGTTCCTCGGCCTTGCCCGCCTTGAGGGACTTCGCGGTGGCGCCCTCGAACAGGGCCATCAGCTTCTGCAGGGGGTCGTAGCCCTCGGCGCGGCGGTCGTAGATCAGGTCCAGGGCCGTCGTGACCTGCTCGCCGTCGAAACGGGCGATCGGCAGGATCTTGGAGGCGTGCACGATCGCCGAGTCGAGGCCCGCCTTGACGCACTCGTCGAGGAAGACGGAGTTCAGCAGGATGCGGGCGGCCGGGTTGAGGCCGAAGGAGATGTTCGACAGGCCGAGCGTGGTCTGCACCGCCGGGTGGCGCTTCTTCAGCTCGCGGATGGCCTCGATGGTGGCGATGCCGTCCTTGCGGGACTCCTCCTGGCCGGTGCAGATGGTGAAGGTCAGGGTGTCGATGAGGATGTCGTCCTCGCGGATGCCCCAGTTCCCGGTCAGGTCGTCGATCAGCCGTTCGGCGATCTCGACCTTCTTCTCCGGGGTGCGGGCCTGGCCCTCCTCGTCGATGGTCAGCGCGATCAGGGCGGCGCCGTGCTCCCGTGCGAGCCGCGTCACACGCGCGAACCGCGACTCGGGGCCGTCGCCGTCCTCGTAGTTCACCGAGTTGATCACGGCGCGGCCGCCGAGCTTCTCCAGGCCCGCCTGGATGACGTCGACCTCGGTGGAGTCCAGGACGATGGGCAGAGTGGAGGCGGTGGCGAAGCGGCCGGCCAGTTCCTCCATGTCGGCGACGCCGTCGCGGCCCACGTAGTCCACGCACAGGTCGAGCATGTGCGCGCCCTCGCGGATCTGCTCGCGCGCCAGCTCCACGCAGTCGTCCCAGCGGGCCTGGAGCATGGCCTCGCGGAACTTCTTGGAGCCGTTGGCGTTGGTGCGCTCGCCGATGGCCAGGTAGGAGGTGTCCTGGCGGAAGGGCACCGTCTGGTAGAGGGAGGCGGCGCCGGGCTCGGGGCGGGGTTCGCGCGTGGGCGGGGTGAGGTCCCGGACGCGCTCGACGACCTGGCGCAGATGCTCGGGGGTCGTACCGCAGCAGCCGCCGACGAGCGAGAGGCCGTACTCGCGGACGAAGGTCTCCTGGGCGTCGGCCAGCTCGGGCGCGGTCAGCGGGTAGTGGGCGCCGTCCTTGCCGAGGACGGGCAGGCCCGCGTTGGGCATGCAGGACAGCGGGACGCGGGCGTTGCGGGCGAGGTAGCGCAGATGCTCGCTCATCTCGGCCGGGCCGGTGGCGCAGTTCAGGCCGATCATGTCGATGCCGAGCGGTTCCAGCGCGGTGAGCGCGGCGCCGATCTCGGAGCCGAGGAGCATGGTGCCGGTGGTCTCGACGGTGACCGACACGATGACGGGCAGGTCCAGGCCGAGGGCGGCGAGGCCGCGGTGGGCGCCGAGGACGGCCGCCTTGGTCTGGAGGAGGTCCTGGGTGGTCTCCACCAGCAGTGCGTCGGCGCCGCCGGCGACCAGGCCCTCGGCATTGCGCTGGTAGGCGTCGCGCAGGGTGGTGTAGG
This sequence comes from Streptomyces alanosinicus, assembly GCF_014650595.1. Classification (GTDB taxonomy): domain Bacteria; phylum Actinomycetota; class Actinomycetes; order Streptomycetales; family Streptomycetaceae; genus Streptomyces; species Streptomyces alanosinicus. The sequence goes on along the minus strand of NZ_BMVG01000004.1, from coordinate 164,714 downwards.
GGGCGTGGCCGAGGGTGGGCAGCTTGGTGCCGGGGCCCATGGAGCCGAGCACCCAGCGGGGGCGGCCGTCCTTGGCGGTGAAGGCGTCGGCGGCCTCGCGGGCCACCCGGGCGCCGGCCTCGGACAGCTCGTGGACGCGCTCGGGAATGTCGTACTCGCCGAGGGCGGAGTGGTTGGCCCCGAAGGTGTTGGTCTCCACGCAGTCGACGCCCACGGAGAAGTACGCCTCGTGGACGGAGCGGACGATGTCGGGGCGGGTGAGGTTGAGGATCTCGTTGCAGCCCTCGAGCTGCTGGAAGTCCTCCAGCGTGGGGTCCTGGGCCTGGAGCATGGTGCCCATGGCTCCGTCGGCGACCACCACACGGGTGGCGAGCGCCTCGCGGAGCGCGGACGCACGGGTCCGGCTGTCGGCGGAAGGGGATGGTGGCAACGAGGCCATGAAGGGGCTCCCTGGTTGCGACGGCTGTCGGCTATGCGGTGCCCGGACCGGCCGGGATGCCGCACGGCGCCAGCGTAACCGGGACTCGGGTTGGATGGGCAGCGGCGTCCACGAGGCGGACTGCGGTGGCGTGCGCGCCACGGCCAGGTCACGTGTCATGTAACGGTTGCCGTCCGACCATTAGCGGGAGGTCGGCATGGACCGGTAGTGTTCGGCATTGCCGAACGGTGGGTAACGGGACGTCCGACGGTACGACGGTGTACGACAGCAGTCGGCACCGAGGGATGACGCGCCCGGTTTCGACGGCGGTCGAAGGGGACGGAGGCAGGACGGCGATGGCACGGAACATCCAGTCGCTCGAACGGGCGGCCGCGATGCTGCGGCTGCTCGCGGGCGGCGAGCGACGACTCGGCCTGTCGGACATCGCCTCGTCCCTGGGTCTCGCCAAGGGCACCGCCCATGGCATCCTGCGCACCCTCCAACAGGAGGGGTTCGTGGAGCAGGACGACGCCTCCGGCCGCTATCAGCTGGGCGCGGAGCTGCTGCGCCTCGGCACCACCTATCTGGACGTGCACGAGCTGCGGGCCAGGGCCCTGGTGTGGACCGACGATCTGGCCCGCTCCAGCGGGGAGAGCGTGTACCTGGGGGTGCTGCACCAGCAGGGCGTGCTGATCGTGCACCACGTCTTCCGGCCGGACGACAGCCGGCAGGTGTTGGAGATCGGCGCCATGCAGCCGCTGCACTCCACGGCGCTCGGCAAGGTGCTCTCGGCGTACGACCCGGTGGCGCACAGCGAGGCGCTGGACACCGACCGGAAGGCGTTCACCGATCGCACGGTGTGCGACTCCGGGGACTTCGAGCGCCTTCTCGACATCACGCGCGCGCGTGGGTACGCGGCCGACGTGGAGGAGACCTGGGAGGGTGTGGCGTCCGTCGCCGCGCCCATCCACGACCGGCGCCGTATGCCCGTGGGTGCGGTCGGGATCACGGGCGCCGTGGAGCGCCTGGGCAGGGACGGAGAGCTGCGTCCCGAGCTGATCGCTGCGGTGCGCGACTGCGCCCGCGCGGTGTCCAGGGACCTGGGCGCCGGTCGGTTCTGAGCACTGCGGACTCCCCCGGGACGCGCTGCGAACTCCCCCTGGGACGCGCTGCGCGCTCCCCGGGGACGCCGGGCGGCGTCCCGCTTCTCGCCCTACCCTGATATGGACATATCGGACCAAGGCCTACGTCAGCGCGCGAAGAGTGATAGCCGACAGCGATCAATAACGATCCTGTTTTCAATAACAGAACCCTTGACGCACGCGTAACGCCGAAGCAAGACTCCCGTCCATCGGTCGGCATTGTCGAACACCTACCGGCAATACGCGCTAGAGTGTGACAACGCCAAGGGCCGGCATCGCTCTCACCCCCGAGGGCGCCAGAACCCCCGGCGGGACCCGGGGTTCGGCTATCCCTGGACGAAGGACAAAGGAGTCGCGGGTGTCCAGCTCCGACATCTTCATCGGCGAGACCATCGGTACCGCCATACTCATCCTGCTCGGCGGCGGCGTCTGCGCGGCCGTCACGCTGAAGGCCTCCAAGGCCCGTAACGCCGGTTGGCTCGCCATCGCCTTCGGGTGGGGCTTCGCCGTCATGACGGCTGTGTACATCTCCGGACCGCTCTCCGGTGCGCACCTCAACCCGGCCGTCACCGTCGCCCTCGCCATCAAGAGCGGCGACTGGAACAACGTTCCGGTCTACTTCGCCGGCCAGCTGCTCGGCGCGATGATCGGCGCGACCCTGGTGTGGGTCACCTACTACGGCCAGTTCCACGCCCACCTCACCGACAAGGAGATCGTCGGCGGTCCGGGCGCACAGGCCACCACGGCCAAGACGGTCGAGGCCCAGGAGCAGGGCGCCGGCCCGGTCCTCGGCATCTTCTCCACCGGCCCGGAGATCCGGAACGTGGCGCAGAACCTCGCCACGGAGATCATCGGCACGGTCGTGCTGGTCCTCGCGGTCCTCACCCAGGGCCTGAACGACAAGGGCAACGGCCTCGGCATCCTCGGCGGTCTCATCACCGCGTTCGTGGTGGTGTCGATCGGTCTCTCGCTCGGCGGCCCGACGGGCTACGCGATCAACCCGGCCCGCGACCTGGGCCCGCGCATCGTGCACGCCCTGCTGCCGCTGCCCAACAAGGGCGGCTCCGACTGGGCTTACGCCTGGATCCCTGTGGTCGGTCCGCTGATCGGCGGCGCGATCGCTGCAGGCATCTACAACGTCGCATTCGCTTAATACGCAGAAGCACGCGTCATACGCAGAAGCAAGCGCCGTACGTAAAGCCCCTCACCACGGATCTTTCAGGAGCACACAGTGACCGACGCCCACACCGCAGGCCCGTTCATCGCCGCGATCGACCAGGGCACGACCTCCTCGCGCTGCATCGTCTTCGACAAGGACGGCCGGATCGTCTCCGTCGACCAGAAGGAGCACGAGCAGATCTTCCCGAAGCCGGGCTGGGTCGAGCACGACGCCAACGAGATCTGGACCAACGTCCAGGAAGTCGTCGCCGGAGCCATCCAGAAGGCCGGCATCACCCGTGACGACATCAAGGCCATCGGCATCACCAACCAGCGCGAGACCACCGTGCTGTGGGACAAGAACACCGGTGAGCCCGTCTACAACGCCCTCGTCTGGCAGGACACCCGCACCGACGGCCTGTGCCGGGAGCTGGGCCGCAATGTCGGCCAGGACCGCTTCCGCCGCGAGACCGGCCTGCCGCTGGCCTCGTACTTCTCCGGGCCCAAGGCCCGCTGGCTGCTGGACAACGTCGAGGGCCTCAAGGAGCGCGCCGAGGCCGGCGACATCCTCTTCGGCACCATGGACACCTGGGTCATCTGGAACCTGACCGGCGGTGTCAACGGCGGCAAGCACGTCACCGACGTGACCAACGCCTCCCGCACCCTTCTCATGAACCTGCACACCATGCAGTGGGACGAGAAGATCGCCGAGTCCATCGGCGTCCCGACGCAGATCCTGCCCGAGATCCGCTCCTCCGCCGAGGTCTACGGCGAGGTCAGCGGCGGCAAGCTCGGCGAGCTGCTCGGCGGCATCCCGGTCGCCTCCGCGCTCGGCGACCAGCAGGCGGCCCTGTTCGGCCAGTGCTGCTTCGCCGAGGGCGAGACCAAGTCGACCTACGGCACCGGCACCTTCATGGTGATGAACACCGGCGACAAGATCATCAACTCCTACGCGGGCCTGCTGACCACGGTCGGCTACAAGATCGGCGAGCAGCCGACCGTGTACGCCCTGGAGGGCTCGATCGCCGTCACCGGCTCGCTGGTGCAGTGGATGCGCGACCAGATGGGCCTCATCTCCACCGCCGCCGAGATCGAGACGCTCGCGCTCTCGGTCGAGGACAACGGCGGTGCCTACTTCGTGCCGGCCTTCTCGGGCCTGTTCGCCCCGCACTGGCGCTCCGACGCCCGCGGTGTGATCGCCGGTCTGACCCGGTACGTCACCAAGGCGCACCTCGCGCGCGCCGTCCTGGAGGCCACCGCCTGGCAGACCCGGGAGATCGCCGACGCCATGGTGAAGGACTCCGGCGACGAGCTGGTGGCCCTCAAGGTCGACGGTGGCATGACCGCCAACAATCTGCTGATGCAGCAGCTCGCCGACGTCCTGGACGCACCCGTGGTGCGCCCGATGGTCGCGGAGACCACCTGCCTCGGCGCCGCCTACGCCGCCGGCCTCGCCGTCGGCTTCTGGTCCAGCACCGACGAACTGCGCGCCAACTGGCGCCGGGCCGCCGAATGGACCCCCCGCATGGACGCGGAGACCCGCGACCGTGAGTACAAGAACTGGCTCAAGGCCGTCGACCGGACCATGGGCTGGATCGAGGACGAGAGCTGAGCTGCCCCCACGACAGCTCTGACTCTGACGAGGAGTAAGTACCCGACATGACCAGTCAGTCCACCCTGCAGTCCGTGCCTGCCCTCGGGACGCACCCGGCCTCCGGCTCCAATCCGAGCCGCGCCGAGACCCGGGAACAGCTCTCCAAGGCGTCGTACGACCTTCTGGTGATCGGCGGCGGCATCCTGGGCATCTCCACCGCCTGGCACGCCGCGCAGTCCGGCCTGAGGGTGGCTCTGGTCGACGCCGGCGACTTCGCCGGCGCCACCTCCTCCGCCTCCTCCAAGCTGCTCCACGGCGGTCTGCGCTACCTGCAGACCGGCGCGGTGAAGCTGGTGGCGGAGAACCACTTCGAGCGCCGTGCGGTCTCCCGCCAGGTGGCCCCCCACCTGGCGAACCCGCTCACCTTCTACCTCCCCGTGTACAAGGGCGGGCCGCATGGCGCGGCGAAGCTCGGCGCGGGCGTCTTCGCCTACTCCGCGCTCTCCGCGTTCGGCGACGGCGTCGGTCATCTGCTCTCCCCCGCGCGGGCGGCGCAGGACGTGCCCGAGCTGCGCACCGACAACCTCAAGGCCGTGGCCGTGTACGGCGACGACCAGATGAACGACGCGCGCATGGCGCTGATGACGGTCCGCGCGGCCGTCGAGGCGGGCGCGGTCGTCCTCAACCACGCCGAGGTCACCGGACTGCGCTTCACCAAGGGCCGGGTCACCGGCGCCGAGCTCAAGGACCGGCTGTCCGGTGCGGAGTTCGGGGTCAACGCCCGCCTGGTGCTGAACGCGACCGGCCCCTGGGTCGACCACCTGCGCAAGCTGGAGGACCCGAACGCGGCGCCGTCCATCCGTCTGTCCAAGGGCGCGCACCTGGTCCTGAAGCGCACCGCCCCGTGGAAGGCCGCGCTCGCCACCCCGATCGACAAGTACCGGATCACCTTCGCCCTCCCCTGGGAGGACATGCTGCTGCTCGGCACCACCGACGAGGAGTACGAGGGTGACCCGGCGGATGTGTCCGTCACCGACAAGGACATAGCCCAGATCCTGGACGAGGCCGCGTTCTCCGTGCGCGACCAGCAGCTCCAGCGCGACCTCATCACCTACTCCTTCGCCGGTCTGCGGGTGCTGCCGGGCGGCCCCGGCGACACCTCCAAGGCCAAGCGCGAGACCGTGGTGACCGAGGGCAGGGGCGGCATGCTGTCCGTGGCGGGCGGCAAGTGGACGACGTTCCGCCACATCGGCCGTACGGTGATGAAGAAGCTGGAGGCGCTGCCGGGCCACCCCCTCGGCGACGACTTCGAACCGATCTCCTCGCTGCCCAAGCGGCTGCCGCTGCCCGGTGTCGCCAACCCGCGCGCGGTCGCGCACCGGCTGCTGGTGGACGGCCCGGCGCCCGGTCCGCGCATGGCCGCCGACACCGCCAAGCACCTGGCGACCCACTACGGTTCGCTGGCCTTCGACATCGCCCGCCTGGCCAACGAGAACCCGGACCTGGCCGAGCGCGTCCACCCCGACGCCCCGGAGATCTGGGCGCAGGTCGTCTGGGCCCGGGACCACGAGTGGGCCGAGACGCAGGACGACGTGCTGCGCCGCCGTACCACGCTGACCATCCGGGGCCTGGCCACGGACGAGGTCCGCGCGAAGGTGCAGGACATGCTCGACAAGAAGTGACCCGGTGGGCCGGGACATGATGACCCGGCCCGCGCGACGGGGCGGCTCCACCCGCGTGGGGCCGCCCCGTCTGCTTCGCCTGCTCCGCCGGCTTCGCGCGCTGACCCGAACGGCCCGCAGTGCGACCCCCATAATGTGCTGAGACATCCGATGTCTGAGGCGTGGGGCGGGCGGCAGGAGGCCGGGCATGGCAGTCACCGACGAGGCGATCGAGAAGATCAAGGGCATGATCGTCTCCGGCGCGCTGCGCCCCGGCGACCGGCTGCCCAAGGAGAGCGAGCTGGCGGCCGAACTGGGCCTGTCCCGCAACTCCCTGCGGGAGGCCGTACGGGCCCTGTCGCTGATCCGGATCCTGGATGTGCGCCAGGGCGACGGCACCTATGTCACCAGCCTCGATCCGCAGTTGCTGCTGGAGGCGATGAGCTTCGTCGTGGACTTCCACCGCGACGACACCGTGCTGGAGTTCCTCGCGGTGCGCCGGATCCTGGAGCCGGCCGCGACCGCGATGGCCGCCTTCCGGATCGGCGAGCGGCAACTGGACGCCCTGTCCGCCCAGTTGGACGCCCTCGGCGAGGAACCCTCGGTGGAGGAGCTGGTCGCGGCCGACCTGGAGTTCCATCGCGGCATCGTGCGCGGCGCCGGCAACTCGGTGCTGTGCTCGCTGCTGGACGGGCTGTCGGGGCCCACCACCCGGGCCCGGATCTGGCGGGGCCTTACCCAGGAGGACGCGGTGGGCCGCACCCTGCGCGAGCACCGGGCGATCCTGGCCGCGCTGCGCGACCGGGACGCGGAGGCAGCCCGCTCCTGGGCGACCGTGCACATCGCGAGCGTGGAGCAGTGGCTGCGCAGCACGCTGTGAAACGCCTGTGCGGGGCGGTCCGGGCTCCCGGTTGACTCGGGGTGTCCGACAGCGGCGAACGGGGCAGTGATCCGGTCACTCCCCCACGCAAGGGGGCTGCGGGAGCCCCCGCCGGACGCCGTAAGGTTGGTGAGTCAAGCGAGGGCACGTCGGAAGGAGGCACTGGGTGATCGAGCTGGAGGGGGTTCCCGAGCTGATCGACCCAGTCATGGTGGCCGCGTTCGAGGGCTGGAACGATGCCGGCGACGCCGCCTCCACGGCGGTCGCGCATCTGGAACGCGAATGGAAGGGCGAGGTGTTCGCGGCGCTGGACGCCGAGGACTACTACGACTTCCAGGTGAACCGCCCCACGGTGTTCATGGACGGCGGAGTGCGCAAGATCACTTGGCCGACGACGCGGTTGTCCGTGGTGCGGGTCGGCGGCGACAAGCCGCGCGATCTGGTGCTGGTCCGCGGCATCGAACCGTCCATGCGCTGGCGCTCGTTCTGCAACGAGCTTCTCGGCTTCGCGCACGAGCTGGGCGTGGAGCTGGTGGTCATCCTGGGCGCACTGCTCGGTGACACCCCGCACACGCGTCCGGTGCCCGTCAGCGGGGTCACGTCCGACCCGGACCTGGCCCAGCGGATGGACCTGGAGGAGACCAAGTACGAGGGCCCGACGGGCATCGTCGGTGTGCTGCAGGAGGCGTGCACACACGCCGGGGTCCCCGCCGTGTCGCTGTGGGCGGCCGTACCGCACTACGTCTCCCAGCCGCCCAACCCCAAGGCCACGCTGGCGCTCCTCAACCGTCTGGAGGACCTGCTGGACCTGCGTATCCCGCAGGGCGAGCTGCCCGAGGACGCGCGCGCCTGGCAGGTGGGGGTGGATCAGCTGGCCGCCGAGGACAGCGAGGTCGCCGAGTACGTCCAGACGCTGGAGGAGGCCCGGGACACCGCGGAGCTGCCGGAGGCCTCGGGCGAGGCGATCGCCCGCGAGTTCGAGCGGTATCTGCGGCGCCGGGACGTGGGCCCGCCCCCTCCGGGCGGGCACGCGACGGCGGACGGCGGGGACGCGGGCTCCTGGCTGCGGGACAACCCGAGCGGGAAGACGCGTCCGGCGCGGCCGCCCAGGCCGGATGCCGATGCCTCCGGCGGTGAGACCGAGGACGAGGACGACTCGGAGGACTGAGGGTGCGGGAAGGGGCGGTTCCCCTGCGAGGAACCGCCCCTTCGCCGTCGTTCGACCGCGGCGCCCAGGACCTGTCCGGCGGACAGGCCCCGGAGAAGCCCTAGAGAGCCACTCCCAGCAACGCGTCCACCGCCCGGGTCACCACGCCCGGCGCGCCCGTGTCCGTGCCGCCCTCCGTCTCCTGCCGCTGCGCCCAGCGGTCCACGGCAGCCAGGGCTGCCGGCGCGTCCAGGTCGTCGGCCAGGGCCTCGCGGATGTCCTCGACGAGCGCGTCGGCGGACGGGCCGTCGGGGCGGGAGACGGCGGCGCGCCAGCGGCCGAGGCGGGCCACGGCGTCCGCCAGGACCTGGTCGGTCCACTCCCAGTCGGCACGGTAGTGGTGGGCGAGCAGGGCGAGCCGGATGGCGGCCGGGTCGACGCCGTCGCGGCGCAGCCGGGAGACGAAGACGAGGTTGCCCTTGGACTTGGACATCTTCTCGCCGTGCAGGGCCACCATGCCGGCGTGCACATAGGCCTTGGCCATGGGGAACTCGCCGGTGAGCACCTGGGCGTGCGAGGCGCCCATCTCGTGGTGCGGGAAGGCGAGGTCGGAGCCGCCGCCCTGGACGTCGAAGCCCATGCCGAGGTGGTCGAGGGCGATGGCCACGCACTCGATGTGCCAGCCGGGCCGGCCCCGGCCGAGGGAGGCGCCGTCCCAGCTGGGCTCGCCCTCACGGGCGGCCATCCACAGCATCGGGTCGACGGGGTTCTTCTTGCCCGGACGGTCCGGGTCGCCGCCGCGCTCGGCGGACAGCAGCCGCATCGCGGCCGCGTCGAGGTTCGAGACCTGGCCGAAGTGCGGGTCGGACTCGACGGAGAAGTAGATGTCGCCCTCCAGCTCGTAGGCCGCGCCGAGTTCGCGCAGCCGCTCCACGAGCGGGACGATGCCGGGTATCGCCTCAACGGCGCCGATGTAGTGCTGGGGCGGGAGTATCCTCAGGGCGGTCATGTCCTCGCGGAAGAGAACCGTTTCCTTCCCGGCGAGGGCGACCCAGTCGATGCCGTCCCGCTCCGCGCGCTGCAGCAGCGGATCATCGACGTCGGTGACGTTCTGGACGTAGTGGACCTGCCGCTTGGTGTCGAGCCACACGCGCTGAACGAGGTCGAACGCGTTGTAGGTCGCCGCGTGTCCCATGTGGGTGGCGTCGTACGGCGTGATGCCGCAGACATAGATACGGGCGACGGGACCGGGGTCGAGGGTGACGAGGCCGCCGGTCGCGGTGTCGTGGATCCTCAGGTCGCGGCCCTGACCAGGCAGGGCGGGGACCTCGGAAGCGGGCCAGGCATGCATGTACATGAGCCTAACCGGCCGTCGGCCGCGTATACGAATACGAACGGGATCAGGCCTGATGACCGGCTGGGCACTGTTGTGTTTCGGCACCCGATGTGCTTACCGCGCCCGGCCGGGGGTTCCGGGCCGGGCTCACACCGGCGGCCAGGGGATGGCCGGCCACTCACCGCCCGGTTCGGGATGGACTCCCGCGGCGAGCAGTGTCTCGACACGCGCGCGTGTGGCGTCGATCTCGGCCGGCGTGATCAGCGGGGCCAGCCGCTCGCCCAGCGGCCCGGTGAGGGCCCCGCGCAGGCCCGTGAGGACGTCGACCGCCTCGGCCGTCAGCGGTTCCCCGGCCCATCCCCACAGCAGCGTGCGCAGCTTGTTCTCGACGTTGAAGGTGACGCCGTGGTCGATGCCGTAGAGCCGGCCGTCGGCGGTGGGCAGCAGATGACCGCCCTTGCGGTCGGCGTTGTTGATCACCGCGTCGAGGACGGAGAGCCGGCGCAGCCGTTCGTCGTCGGCGTGCACGAGGAGCGCGGTACGGCCCTCGCCGACGTCGGCCAGACCGATCGCTTTCCAGCCAGGTTCCGGTTCCTCCGCCTCGACCAGGGCGAGCAGTTCCGCCTCGGCGTGCACGTCGACCCACAGCTGGCACATGCCCTCGCCGTACGGACCGTCGCGCAGCACGGTCGGCGGGACGAGGCCCCAGCCGGTGGCCTCGCAGACCTCGTAGGCGGCTACCTCGCGGCCGGCCAGGGTGCCGTCGGGGAAGTCCCACAGCGGGCGCTCCCCGGCCACCGGCTTGTAGATGCAGGAGGCTTCCCGGCCGTCCAGGGCGATCGTGCAGAACAGTGCCGCGTTGGAGGCCTCGCGGATCCGGCCGCGCACGGTCAGCTCACCCCGCGCGAGCAGTTCGGCGGCGGCCGCGTCGGCAGCCCTGTCGGCGGTTTCGGCGGTGTCGGCGGCTGTCACGCTCCGCGGCGGTATCCGTTCTGGCGCGGACATACGTGTCCTTCCGGATCGAGCGGGAGGCTGCACAGCGGGCACGGCGGCCGCCCGGCGTTGACGACGTCGAGGGCACGCTTGGCGAAGGCCCTGGCCTGCGCGCCGGTCAGCCGGACCCGCAGCATCGGGGGCCCGTTCTCCTCGTCCTGCAGCAGCCGCTCCTCGGCCTCGGCGAGGTCCTCCTCGGTGTCGGCGTCCAGCTCCACGAGCGCCTGCGCCTCGACGATCATGCGCTGTTCCTCGCCGTCCCAGGCCAGCGCCATGGTGCCGACGCGGAACTCCTCCTCGACGGGGGTCTCCAGCGGGGCGGTGTCGGAGATCTCGGAGGGCGCCATGGCGGGCACGGAGGCACTGCCGCCGCTACGCCGTACGACCTCGTCGAGCAGTTCGTCCATGCGCTCGGCGAGCGCGGCCACCTGGGTCTTCTCCAGAGCCACGCTGGTCACCCGGGTACCTGCGGTGGCCTGGAGGAAGAACGTACGGCGTCCGGGCAGTCCGACCGTGCCGGCCACGAAGCGGTCCGGCGGGTCGTAGAGGAACACCTGACGGGACACGTCCTGTCTCCATTGGATTCGTGGGTTTCGAGCGTTACGGGAGTCTCAGCGGGCCGGTCCGCGGCGGTGCGGACCGCTTCACCCTACTGCGGCCGACGATCACGGTGCGCCCGCACCACCCCCGACCGGTGCGTCGCCCTCACCTGGTTCCTCGCGCGGAACGAGGGAAGCGAAATCCCCGGTGTCGCCGAGGCGAACGAGAAACGGCCGAAGGCGGGTGTAGCGGATCGCGGTGACCGAACACGGTTCCACGGAGATCCGCTGGAACAGGTCGAGATGGAGGCCGAGGGCGTCGGCGACCAGGGATTTGATGATGTCACCGTGGGAGCACATGAGATAGACGGCGTCGGCGCCGTGATCGCGCTCCACGCGCACGTTCCACTCGCGTACGGCCTCGGCGGCGCGGGTCTGCATGGCGCGCAGGGACTCGCCGCCGGGGAACGCGGCGGCCGAGGGATGGGCCTGGACGACCTCCATCAGGGGCTCGTCCGTCAGCTCGGCGAGCTTGCGGCCGGACCAGTCGCCGTAGTGGCACTCCCCGATCCGTTCGTCGGTGTGGGCGCGCAGCCCGGGGCGGGCCTCCAGCAGCGGCCGCAGGGTCTCCTGGCAGCGCTGCAGCGGGCTTGTGACGACCTCGCTGAGCGGCAGCGCGGCGAGCCGTGCGGGCAGCGCGGCGGCCTGCGCGGCGCCGCGCTCGTCGAGGGCGACGCCGGGCGTCCAGCCGGCGAGCACTCCGGAGGTGTTGGCGGTGGAACGTCCGTGCCTGACGAGGATCAGCGTGGGCATGCGGCCCAGGGTAGGCGTATCAGCACATGCGACGGCGGCCGGGCGAGGGGAGAATGCGCTCCGTGATCGTCGATTGCGCCGTCTACCGGCACGGACACCGCACCGAGGGCCCGGAGGACCTGTCCGACGCGCTCGCCGAGGCGCGGGCGGCGGGCGGGTTCGTGTGGATCGGCCTGTACGAGCCCTCCGAGCGGGAGTTCGACCTGGTCACCCAGGAGTTCGTGCTGCATCCGCTGGCGGTCGAGGACGCCCTGAACGCGCATCAGCGGCCCAAGCTGGAGGTGTACGACGACTCGCTGTTCATGGTGCTGAAGCCGGTCCTGTACGACGCGGACCACGACACCGTCTCGTCGGGCGAGATCATGGTGTTCATCGGCGACAGCTTCGTGGTCACCGTCCGCCATCGCGAGCACTCGCCCCTGGCCGCCGTACGGCACCGGCTGGAGGAGGAGCCCGAGATGCTGGACAAGGGCCCGACCGCGGTGCTGTACGCGATCTCCGACGCCGTCGTCGACCACTATCTGGAGGTGGCGACGGAGCTGCAGAACGATCTGGAGGAGCTGGAGGCGGAGGTGTTCCGGCCGGAGGGCGGCGGCTCGCGGCACACCGCGTCGCGGATCTACGGCTTCAAACGGCAGATCCTGGAGTTCCGCCGGGCCACCGGCCCGCTGGTGCTGCCGCTGACCCGGCTGGCGGGCTCCGGCCCGTTCGGCGGCACGATTCCCTTCGTGCACGACAAGGCGCGCCCGTTCTTCCGGGACGTCGGCGACCACCTGCTGCGGGTGAACGAGTCGGTGGAGGCCCTGGACCGGCTGGTGTCGGACGTCCTCGCGGCGCATCTGGCGCAGATGAGCGTGCGGCAGAACGACGACATGCGGAAGATCTCCGCGTGGGCGGCGATGGCCGCGGTGCCCACGATGATCGCCGGGATCTACGGCATGAACTTCGACCACATGCCCGAGCTGCACTGGCTGTGGTCGTATCCGGCGGTGATCCTGCTGATGGCCGCGCTGGAGGTGCTGCTGTACCAGCTGTTCAAGCGGCGCGGCTGGCTGTGAGGCCCGCCGTACGGGCCTGTACGGGCCTGTACGGGCCTGTACCGCTCAGGCGAACCCGTGGGCGGGGGCGCCGGGGCCGCCGAGGGCGTCGCGGCGCTCGGGCATGCTGAGGGCGACCATGCGACGCCAGCCGGCGAGGCGCTCATAGCCGTACACGGCGTGGATACCGGCCGCGAGCAGCGCGGACCTGGTCCTGGGCCAGCCCAGGATGCGGCCCATGCGGGCCATCACGGCGAGGCTGACGTCCCGGTAGACGCGGATCTCGGCGAGGGCGTAGCGGCGCAGGGTGGACCGGATCAGCCGGCCGTGCCCGGCGGCGGCGAACCGCAGCAGTTCCTCGTGGGTGTAGGCGAGGTGGTTGTCCTCGTCGTCCGCGATCATGCGTACGGCCTTGCCGACCTCGGGGTGGTCGCCGAAGTACCGGCGGAGCATCACCATCTGGTCGGCGGCGCGCTGTTCGGTGACGCGGCTGTGGGAGAGGTAGACGATGATGTCCCGCACGGTGAGCGGCTCGTCGCGGCGCAGCCGGTCGTGGGCGAGTCCGATGCCGCCGTGCTCCAGGAGCATCGTGTAGTCGGTCTCGGGCGGTACGGCGACGGGGGTGAGCCCGCGCCTGCTCATCAGGGCGCCGAAGATGCGTCCGTGCTTGTCCTCGTCGGCGCCGTGGCGGGTGATCTTCGGGGCCAGGGCGCGCTCGGCGCTCGGCACCAGGGACGCGATCCGTGCGTTCTCCCAGCCGCCCTGGGACTCCCCGCCGGCGGCGATGGAGCAGAAGAGCCGGAACGACTCGTCGTTGTCGAGGATCTCCTGGAACAGACTCCTGGCCGACAGCATGGACGCCACCTCTCCACGGCTCCGCGGCTTCCGCGTATGTTCCACGGCATTCCGCGCCATTCCGCACTATTCCGCAAAGAACGAGTCAAATGCGGGCGGAGGTGAGGCGCAACACGGATGTCTGAAGACTCGGCCGAAAGAAGGAACACCGGGGTCGTAACCGGGCGCCGCCCGGCGCGTTGTTCCCGGCGACGGCCGTGGCGGGGAAGACCCCCGAGCCCCCACCACGGCCGCTGAAGCCTCCTCGGACAGCCCCTAGGCCGTCCCTAGGCCTCCCCCTAGGCCAGTCCCGCGCGCTCCAGGGCCTCGCTGCCGGCGCGCAGGGACGCGATCCGCTCCTCCAGGGTGAAGCCGGCCGGGGCGAGGCTGAGGGTGGTGACACCGGCGGCGGCGTAGGCCTTCATCCGGTCGGCGATGCGGTCGACGGAGCCCAGCAGTGTCGTCTTGTCGATAAGCTCCTGCGGGACCGCGGCCGCGGCTCCCTGCTTGTCTCCGGACAGGTACATCCGCTGGATCTCGGCGGCCTCCTTCCCGTATCCCATGCGCTGGGCCAGCTGGTTGTAGAAGTTCTGCTTGGCGCTGCCCATGCCGCCGACGTACAGCGCGGTGTAGGGGCGGAAGGTGTCGGCGAGGCGGGCCACGTCCTTGTCCTCGCCGACGGCCAGCGGCAGGGTCGGGCAGACGTCGAACCCGTCGAGCGTCCGGCCCGCCTTCTCGCGGCCCGCGCGCAGGTAGGTGAGGGTCGTGTCCTCAAGGTGGTCGGCGGAGGGGAAGATCAGCAGGGCGCCGTCGGCGATCTCGCCGGTCTGCTCCAGGTTCTTCGGGCCGATCGCGGCGATGTAGAGCGGGATGTGCTCGCGCTGCGGGTGCACGGTCAGCTTGATCGGCTTGCCCGGACCGTCCGGCAGCGGCAGCGTCCAGTGCTCACCCTCGTACGACAGCCGCTCCCGGGTCATCGCCTTGCGGACGATCTCCACGTACTCACGGGTGCGGGCCAGCGGCTTGTCGAACTTGACGCCGTACCAGCCCTCGGAGACCTGCGGGCCGGAGACCCCGAGGCCGAGCCGGAAGCGGCCGCCGGAGAGCGAGTCCAGCGTGGCCGCGGTCATCGCCGTCATCGCGGGCTGCCGGGCCGGGATCTGGAAGATGGCGGAGCCGACGTCGATGCGCTCGGTCTGCGCGGCGACCCAGGACAGGACCGTCGCCGCGTCGGAGCCGTAGGCCTCGGCGGCCCAGCACACGGAGAAGCCCAGCCGGTCGGCCTCCTGCGCGACGGCCAGATTGTCCCCGTCCATTCCGGCACCCCAGTAGCCGAGGTTGAGTCCGAGCTGCATGGCCGATTCCCCTTACCCATGAGTAACGTCCCTGTGGGGGTGACCATAGCGTGGATGGACGGCTGCGGGCAGTCGCGTCGGGCGCCCGGCGACGCCGGTTGTCCACAGGCCACCCACCGCACGGGTTCTGGCCAGTAATCTCGCCCGCATGGAGCAGAGGCATCTCGGCCGTACCGGCCTGCGTGTGTCCCGGATCGGACTCGGCACCCTCACCTGGGGCCGGGACACCGATGAGCATGACGCCGCGGACATGCTGAAGGCGTTCTGGGAGGCCGGCGGCACCCTCGTCGACACCGCGAACGTGTACGGCGACGGCGAGTCGGAGTATCTGCTCGGACAGCTGATGGCCGGCCTGGTGCCGCGCCGGGACCTGGTGATCTCCACCAAGGCGGGCAGCGTCCCCGACCCCGACCGCCGCTTCGACGGCTCCCGCGGCCATCTGCTCGCCGCGCTCGACGCCTCCCTCGCCCGCCTGGGCACGGAGTACGTCGACCTGTGGCACATCCATGCCTACGACCCCGAGACCCCGCTGGAGGAGACCCTCCAGGCCCTCGACATAGCGGTGAGCAGCGGCCGCGCGCGCTACGCCGGCGTCTCCAACTTCTGCGGCTGGCAGCTCGCCAAGGCCGCCACCTGGCAGCTCGCGGCGCCCGGCATCCGCACCCGGCTGGCCGGCACGCAGCTGGAGTACTCACTGCTGCAGCGGGGCGCGGAGCGCGAGGTGCTGCCGGCCGCGCTCGATCTCGGCATCGGTCTGCTGCCCTCCTCCCCGCTCGGCCGGGGCGTTCTGACCGGGAAGTACCGGCACACCACTCCCTCCGACTCGCGCGGCGCCTCCGAGCATCTGGCCCCCTTCGTGGAGCCCTACCTCGACGACACGGCGACCCGCATCGTGGATGCGGTGACGACGGCCGCCGACGGGCTCGCCGTCACCCCGCTGCAGGTGGCCCTCGCCTGGGTCCGGGACCGGCCGGGCGTGGCCGCGCCGATCGTGGGCGCGCGCAACGCGCAGCAGCTCTCGGCGGCGTTGTCAGTGGAGGCCCTTAGTCTTCCTGACGAGATCTGCCGGGCGCTGGACGATGTGTCGGCGCCCGTGCACCGCTATCCCGATCACCACTGGAGCACGCTGTGAGCACGGAGCCGGAGACCACGGAGGAAGCCGGGCCGGGGACGCCGGACACACCCGAGGCCCCGGGCGGGGACACCACGCCCGCGCCGGAGGACGGCCGCGCGGACGGCGGCAGTGAGGCCGCGGGCGAGGCCGAGGGCGGTGACGGCGCGGCGGCCCAGGTGTCCGAGGCGGATGCCGAGTTGGCGGCGCAGCGGGTCGAGCGGGAGCGGATCGAGCGGCGCAAGGCGGAGAAGCAGGGCCCGATCGCAAGCGGCGCCAAGCTCAGCGGCAAGGCGGCCGACCTGCTCGCCGCGGTGCGCGCGGTGGAGAGCGGCGACAAGCCGGCCGCCCCGGCGTTCGCCGAGCCGGCTCCGGCGCCGCGCCGCCCGGCCCCGGAGCCCGTGCGCCGGCCGCAGACCGCGCCCGCCCCGAGGGCGCCCGGCGCCCCCGCGCCGCAGACGGTGGAGAGCGTCCGCGGTGTGCTCGCCGAGGGCGGCGCCCCCGAGGCCCTGGCGCCCCAGGTGGCCGCCGCGCTCGGCGAGGGCGCCGACGCGGCGCTGCGCGAGGACCCCTGGCAGCTGCTACGGATCGGCGGTGTACGGCCCGACCAGGCCGACGGGTTCGCGCGGGCGCTGCTCGGCACCGCCTGCGGTCCGGGCGACGAGCGGCGGGGGCGCGCGGTCACCGTCTGGCTGCTGGAGCAGGCGGCCCTGGCCGGGCACACCGCGCTGGAACTGCCCACGCTCATCGCGGCGCTCGGCCGGCAGAACGTGCCGGACCCGGACGCGGCGGTGCAGAGCACCCTCGCGGAGGGCGAGGCGCTGGCGTTCCAGGACGCCCTGGAGGAGCCGGGAGCCGCTGCCCCGCGGCAGACGGAAGAGGGCGAGCAGGAGGAGGAGCGCCCGGTCCGGGTCCTGGTCGGCCTGGAGCGGTACGCACTGGCCGAGGAGAGCCTCGCCGACGGCCTGGCCCGGCTGGTCAACTCACTGTCGAAGGAGACCGACCGGGCCTGGCAGTCGGCCGCCGGCACGGTGTCCGACGGCGCGGCCGAGCTGGCCCGCGCGGTGGCCGGGCACGGCCTGGTGCTGCACACCGGCGGGGAGGCGGCCCGCGCCGAACCGGCCGCTCTGCTCGGTGCCGCGCGCGCTGCGGGCCTGCGGGCGTTCGCCGTGTGCCACACACCCGACGGACGCCGGCGCCTGGCCGCACGGCCCGGGGCGGACCCGGCGGAGCACGGCGTGGGCACGGTCGCCGGACTGCTGTCCGGCGCCGAGGGGCCGGGCCGGGACGCGGACGGCGCGCTGGAGCTGGATCTGCTGATCGTGCTGGACGGGCCGCAGCTCGACGTGGAGAGCGCCGCGATGCTGGTGGAGTCGCTGCCCGACGGGGCCCGGCTGGTGCTCAGCGGCGACCCGGCGGTGCTGTGGTCGGCCGGTCCCGGGCGGGTCTTCGCCGATCTGCTCGCCGCCCGTGTCTGCCCGCAGATCGCCTCCCGGATCCCCGACCCCGGCCCGATCGGCGAGCTGGTCTCGGGCGTCGGCATCGGCGAGCTGAACCAGGTCGAGGCCCCGGGCAAGGAGATCGTCATCGTCCCGGTGCGGGACGCGGGCGAGGCCGTGCACCGGACCGTCCAGCTGGTCGCGGACTCGGTGCCGCGGGCGATCGGGGTGCCGGCCGACCAGACCGTGGTGATCACCCCGGGACACGGCGGCGCCGCGGGCACCAGGGCCCTCAACTCCGCGCTGAAGGAACGCCTCAACCCCGGCCCCGGCCGCTTCGGCGGCTTCGACCCCGGCGACCGGATCGCCTACTCCCCCGCCCCGGGCACTGCGGTGCCGGGCTCGGTCGTCAAGGCCGACGCGGACGGGCTGCACCTGTCGTGTGCGGGCGCCCCGGTGGTCGTACCGCGCGAGCGGGTGGAGGGCGCCGTGCGGCACGGCTGGGCGCTGACCGCGCACCAGGCGGTGGGCGCGCGATGGCCGGCGGTGGTCGTGGTGCTGCCCGGCGACGCGGCGCAGGCGCTCAGCAGACCCTGGGTGTACACGGCGTTCGGGAGGGCGGAGCGGCATCTGTCCGTGGTCCACGGACTGGAACAGGCCCTGCCGAAGGCGGTGGCGGAGACGTCGGCCAAGCCGCGCACGACCCGCTTGCAAACACTGCTGCGCACGCAGGTCACGAACGACTAGCGCTCTGTCCGGCGGTGCCGAACCGGCCCCTGGCCACCGGCACCGCCGGGCTCGGCACCGCCGGACTCCGTCACTTCTCGGCGTCGAGCGGCTCCAGATCCCCGTCCTCGGCCTCGTCCTCGACGAACTCGAGGTCGTCGTCCTCGTCGCCCTCGTCGGAGACGTCGTCGTCGAACACGGCGCTCACATCGAAGCGGCACACCACCCGCTGCGGATCGACGTGGTCGAACGGCGCCTCCAGCCACTCGCCCGCCTCGGGGGACTCGTCCGCCGCGGTCACCCAGAGCGTGGAGTCGCCCTCCTCCAGGCCGAACTCCTTGTGCCGGGACGCGATCTCGTCCGGTTCGAACTCGCCGAACAGCACGCCCAGCGCCCCTGGAACCGTGCCCGCGGCGTTCTCGGCCAGGCCGCCGGCGGCGTCGTACTCCGCCGCCTCGATCCGCTCGGCCTGTGCCAGCAGCCGCTGGGGTTCCGCCACGGAGTAGTCGCGGCGGATCAGCACGCTGACCGCGTTCGGTTCCTCGGGACCCGCGTACGGCGGCAGCTCCTCGGACCCGGGGATCTCGAAGGGCGTGACCTCGTCGTAGCGGTCGTAGAGCAGCTCGTCGTACGCCTCGGCGGCCGCGGCCAGCTGGTTGAACGCTTCGAAGACGGCCGGGTCGTCCTCCCCCGACCTGCGTTCGACGGCCGCCAGATGACGATCGAGGGCGGTCTTGACCGCCTCGGCGGCGGCGCGTACCTCGGCAGCGGTGGGCTGCGCAGCATCAGACATAGTGCAGACGCTATCCGTACCGGGGCCCAGCCCGCACAATAGATGCGATGCCGGAATACGAATTTGTCGACGTGTATGTGCCGCGCGGGGTGTCCCGCAAGGAAGCCACACGTCTACTGACAGACCACGCCGAGTACGGACACTGGGAGTTGGACCGACTGAGTCTGCTGCGTGACGGCAGCCGCAAGGTGCGGTTGCGCCGGCGGATCATCCGCCAGGTGCGTGCCACATGGTGATCCTGGAGAGCTGAACGGAGCGGGCCCGCCGACATGGCAGGGCCCGCTCCGTTTGCCGCGGATGACGGCTCACCGCGCCGGCCCGGCTTCCCCGGGTCCGGTGGTCGCGGTGTTCTCGGCGTGGCCGGTTACACGGTGGGCCGCGCCTTGCGGTAGAGCACCGCTCCCGCGAGCAGCGCGCCCGCACCGGCCGGCAGCGCGAGGCCCACCGGCAGATCACTGCCGGTGTGCGCCAGCTGGCCGTTGGTCAGGGGCGGGGTGGAGCGGCCACCCTGCCCGACCGGCGTGGACCCGTGGGTTCCCCCAGGGCCGTGGGGCGTGTGCCCGCCCTTGCCGGGCGGGGTCGTCGGGTGCCCCGGGTGACCGGGCTGCCCGGGGTGCCCCGGCTTGCCCGGGTGACCCGGCTGGCCCGGGTGTCCGGGGTGACCAGGGTGCCCCGGATGACCGGGGTGGCCCGGGTGTCCGGGGTGACCCGGCTTTCCGGGCGGGTTTCCGTGGCCGCCGCCCGGCGGCTGGCCGTGGTCCCCGCCGCCTCCGTTGGTGCAGTCGTTGTCCGTGGTGGCGTTGCCGATCCCGATGACGTCCACGCTGTTGCCGCAGGCGTTCACCGGCACATCGATCGGCACCTGCACGGTGTTGCCGGAACCGACGCCGGGCGAACCGCTGGTGTGTCCGCCCGCGTGCGAGCCGCCGGAGCCGGCTGAGCCGCCGGAGCCGCCGCTACCCCCCGAAGTACCGCCGTGGTTGGCGCAGCTGTTGCCCATCGCCGGGTTGAGCAGCCCGACGACGTTCACGGTGTTGCCGCACACGTTGACCGGCGCGTGCACCGGCACCTGCACGGTGTTGCCGGACAGTACGCCGGGCGAGCCGGCGGCGAAGCCGGACGCCCCCGCGTCGGCGTGGGCATAGCCGCTCGCGGCGGCGATCACACCGGTGGCCGCCGCCATCGTCATCAGGCCCTTGCGGGTGCCCTGTCGCATCTTCTGATTTCCCCTGCCTTCAATCCTGCTGTGCCTCGCGAATTGCGTTGCGACCCTCGCGGGTCGCGTCTTTGCGCAAGAGGCCGGTCGGCCCCGGAGCGCATGGCACGCGCTCCGGGGCCGACGGCTCAAAAATGACGTCCCCCCCGTGAGGAGGTCGTCGTCACTTGTTGATGCAGGTGTTGCCGAAGGCGGGGTTCAGGATCCCGATCACATTGACCGTGTTGCCGCAGACGTTCACCGGGACGTGAACGGGCACCTGAATGACGTTGCCGGAGACAACGCCCGGCGAGTGCACAGCGGCACCCTGGGCTCCGGAGTCTGCGACGGCGAGGCCCGCGCCCGCGAGAACCAGCCCACCGGTGGCAGCCGCAGCAGCGACGACCTTCTTGATCATTGTTCCTCCTTGTTGGCAATGCGACCCCAAGGTGCGGAGTCACATCACCTGTAACGAGGAGGAACTAATGAAGCTACGAACCGATCGTCGCATTCACCCGTTCCAGTCATCCCCGTACATGCGCCCGAATACCGAGGCCCAAAGCCTCACGACGCGTCGATGAACCGGTCCAGTACGCGCACGCCGAACTGCAGCCCGTCGACCGGTACCCGCTCGTCCACGCCGTGGAACATGCCGGCGAAGTCCAGCTCCGGGGGCAGCTTCAGCGGGGCGAAGCCGAAGCCGCGGATGCCGAGGTCGTCGAAGGACTTGGCGTCGGTGCCGCCGGAGAGCATGTAGGGGATCGCCTTGGCGGTGGGGTCCTCGGCGAGCAGCGCGGACTGCATGGCCTCCACGAGCGCCCCGTCGAAGCCGGTCTCGACCGCCTTGTCGGCGTGCACGTCCTCGCGCCGCACATTCGGGCCGAGCAGCCGGTCGAGGTCGGTGAGGAACTCCTCCTCGTGGCCGGGCAGGAACCGGCCGTCGATGTGCGCGGTGGCCTCGCCCGGGATGACGTTGACCTTGTATCCGGCGTTCAGCTGGGTGGGGTTGGCGGTGTTGCTGAGGGTCGCGCCGATGAGCTTGGCGATGCCGCCGAGCCGGGCGAGGGTGGACTCCATGTCCTCCGGGTCCAGCTCGGTGCCGAGCGCGTCGCCGAGTTCGTCGAGGAAGGCCCGGGTGGTCTTGGTGACCCGCACCGGGAACCTGTGCCGGCCGACCCGGGCCACGGCCTCGGACAGCTCGGTGATCGCGTTGTCCCGGTGGATCATGGAGCCGTGCCCCGCGGTGCCGGCCACGGTGAGCTTCATCCAGTGCATGCCCTTCTCGGCCGTCTGGATCAGATAGAGCCGCCGCTGCTCGTCCACGGTGAAGGAGAAGCCGCCCACCTCGCTGATCGCCTCGGTGACGCCCTCGAAGAGGTCCGGGTGGTTGTCGACCAGGTGGCGGGCGCCGTCGGTGCCGCCGGCCTCCTCGTCGGCGAGGAAGGCGACCACGATGTCCCGCGGCGGACGCCGGCCGCTGCGCAGCCGGTCGCGGACCACCGCGAGGGTCATGGCGTCCATGTCCTTCATGTCGACGGCCCCGCGCCCCCACACGCACCCGTCGGCGACCTCGCCGGAGAACGGGTGGTGGGTCCAGTCGTCGGCGTTGGCCGGTACGACGTCCAGGTGGCCGTGGATCAGCAGCGCGGGCCGGGAGGGGTCCTCGCCCTCGATGCGGGCCACGGTGGAGGCGCGGCCCGGGTGCGACTCGTAGATCTTCGGCTCCAGCCCGACCTCGGCGAGCTTCTCGGCCGCCCACTCGGCGGCCCGGCGCTCGCCGGGGCCGGAGTGGTCGCCGTAGTTGCTGGTGTCGAACCGGATCAGCTCGCGGCAGAGGTCCACGACCTCGTCCTCGCCGGTGACGCCCCTGGCCGTGTCCGTCTCGCTCACGTGCTTCCTCCCGCTGTCACTGCTGGTGGTCCTTTCATCCTCTCTCCGCCACCGCCCTCGGCCCAAGACCGGTCCCGGCCCGTCACACACCGTTCACGCGCGACCGGCCGCCGGAAGCGGGGGGTGATCAGCCACCCCGGAAAGCCTGGTACTGTTTCCTTCGTCGCCGCGAGGGAAACCCCGCCGCAAGGGAATCCTCCGCACGACACACACCTTGTCCGGGTGGCGGAATGGCAGACGCGCTAGCTTGAGGTGCTAGTGCCCTTTATCGGGCGTGGGGGTTCAAGTCCCCCCTCGGACACCACCAATGAGGGCCCCTGTTCATCAGGGGCCCTTCGTCGTGTGTGGGCCATGTCTCCCGCGATACGAAGATCGGCAGGTCAGCGACCCGAGGCGAGCGGCCTCGGTCACCCGGACGGCCCGCTCGGGCGGCTGGACGGAGAGGCGAAGCCTAGCGTCGTACTAAAATATCCGGCTTGTTACTTCAGTCGGACCGACGTGAGGACCTGATGGCAGCCATAGACGAGAGCAGCGCTCTCGGCCTGCTCGACGAAGAGATCCGCACGCAGTTCGGCGACCGGGCGCGCTTCTCCGCGGGGCCCGCCGCCTCGCCACGCACCCTGGTCGACGTGTTCGACGCGACCGTGCGGTCCCATCCGGACGAGCCCGCCCTGGACGACGGTACGACGTGTCTGACCTACCGTGCGCTGGCCGTCGAGGTGGAGCGGCTGCGGCGCCGGCTCGCGGGCGCGGGGGTCGGGCTCGGCGACCGGGTCGGGGTGCGGGTGCCCTCGGGCACGAACGAGCTGTACGTCGCGATCCTCGCCGTCCTGGCCGCCGGTGCCGCCTATGTCCCCGTCGACGCCGAGGACCCGGACGAGCGGGCCGAGCTGGTGTTCGGCGAGGCGGAGGTGCGGGCCGTGGTCGGCGCCGGGCACGCCATCGCCGTCCAGGGCACCGACCCCGGCGCCACCGCGGCGGCCACGTCCGGCTCCACCGCCGCACGGCCCGGCGCCGAGCACGACGCCTGGATCATCTTCACCTCCGGGTCCACCGGGAAGCCCAAGGGCGTCGCCGTGACGCACCGCAGCGCCGCCGCGTTCGTGGACGCCGAGGCGGCCCTGTTCCTCACGGAGGAACCGATCGGGCCCGGCGACCGGGTCATGGCGGGACTGTCCGTCGCCTTCGACGCGTCCTGCGAGGAGATGTGGCTGGCCTGGCGCTACGGCGCCTGTCTGGTGCCGGTGCCGCGCTCGCAGGTCAGGAGCGGCGCCGATCTGGGGCCCTGGCTGGTCGAGCAGGAGATCACCGTCGTGTCCACGGTGCCGACGCTGGCGGCGCTGTGGGAGCCCGAGACCCTCAACGACGTACGGCTGCTGATCTTCGGCGGTGAGGCCTGCCCGCCCGAGCTGACGCAGCGGCTGGTCACCGAGGGGCGCGAGGTGTGGAACACCTACGGGCCGACCGAGGCGACCGTCGTGGCCTGCGCGGCGCTGCTGACCGGCGAGGAGCCCATCCGGATCGGGCTGCCGCTGAACGGCTGGGAGCTGGCCGTCGTCGACGAGGCCGGTGAGCCCGTGCCGATGGGCGGCAGCGGGCAGCTCGTGATCGGCGGGGTCGGGCTCGCCCGGTATCTCGACGCCGAGAAGGACGCGGAGAAGTACGCGCCGCTCGCGTCGCTGGGCTGGGAGCGGGCGTACCGCAGCGGTGACCTGGTCAAGGCCGATCCCGAGGGGCTGATCTTCCTCGGGCGGGCCGACGAGCAGATCAAGCTCGGCGGGCGGCGGATCGAGCTGGGCGAGGTGGATGCCGCGCTGCAGGCCCTGCCCGGGGTGGCGGGGGCCGCGGCCGCCGTGCGCACCGCCCGCAGCGGTAACCAGCTCCTGGTCGGCTACGTCGTCACACAGGACGGCTGGGACCAGGCGGCGGCCGTGGAGAAGCTGCGGGCCGCGCTGCCCGCCGCGCTGGTGCCGCTGCTCGCGCCCGTCGCCGACCTGCCGACCCGGACGTCCGGGAAGGTGGACCGGAACGCCCTGCCCTGGCCGCTGGAGGGCGTTCAGGCCCCCAAGGCCGATCTGTACGGCACCGAGGCCTGGCTCGCCGAGCAGTGGGCGGAGGTCCTGGGCATCCCGGTGACGAGCGCCTCCGACGACTTCTTCGCCATCGGCGGCGGCAGCCTGGCCGCCGCCCAGCTCACCACCCGGCTGCGCACCCGCTACCCGAGCGTGGCCGTCCTCGACATCTACCAGCAGCCCGTGCTGCGCAAGCTGGCCCGGCGGCTGGAGGCGTCCGTGCAGGACGACGGCGCCCGGCGGACGGTCGCGCCGGTCCCGGTCCGCGCCCAGGCCCTTCAGCTGCTGCTGCTCCTCCCGCTGGTCACGCTGCTCGGGCTGCGCTGGACGCTGGTCCTGGCCGCCGCCGGGAATCTGCTGCCCGGCTACGCCTGGCTGCCGACCGCCCCCTGGTGGCTGCTGGCGGCCGGCGCGCTGCTGTTCTTCACCCCGCCCGGCCGGATCGCCGTGGCGGCGGGCGGGGCCCGGCTGCTGCTGCGGGGCCTCACGCCCGGCCGGTACCCGCGGGGCGGGAGCGTGCATCTGCGGCTGTGGACGGCCGAGCGGCTGGCCGAGTTCAGCGGGGCGACCACACTGACCGGCTCCTGGCTGGAGCGGTACGCGCGGGCGCTGGGCGCGAAGATCGGGCCCGACGTGGATCTGCACTCGCTGCCGCCGGTCACCGGCATGCTCAAGGTGGGCCGGGGCGCGGCCGTGGAGTCCGAGGTCGACCTGTCCGGCTACTGGCTGGACGGGGACCGGCTGGAGATCGGCACGGTCAAGGTCGGCGCGCACGCCGTCGTCGGCACCCGCAGCATGCTCTTCCCGGGCGCCCGGGTCGGCAAGCGGGCCGAGGTGGCGCCGGGCTCGGCGGTGAGCGGGCAGGTCCCGACGGGTCAGCGCTGGGCGGGCGCGCCCGCGGTCAAGCTCGGCAAGGCCAAGCGCAACTGGCCGAAGGACCGCCCGCAGCGGGGCACGTACTGGCGGGTGATGTACGGCCTCACGGGGCTCGCGCTGAGTGCGCTGCCGCTGGTGGCGGGGGTGGCCGCGCTGCTGGTCGCCCGGCGCTTCGTGGTGCCCGGCCACTCCCTCGCCGAGGCCCTGCGCGGGGCCGCGCTCGGGCTGGTCCCGGCCACGCTGGCCTATGGGCTGGTGTACGCGCTGCTGATCCTGGTCGGCGTACGCGCGCTCAGTCTGGGGCTGCGTGAGGGGACGCATCCGACGCACAGCCGGGTCGGCTGGCAGGCGTGGACCGTGACCCAGCTGATGGACCGCGCCCGGGAGACCCTGTTCCCGCTGTACGCCGGGCTGGTCACACCGGTGTGGCTGCGGATGCTGGGGATGCGGATCGGGCGGGGCGCCGAGGTGTCGACGGTGCTCGCGCTGCCGAGCCTGACCACGGTCGGCGACGGCGCGTTCCTCGCGGACGACACCCTGACCGCGCCGTACGAGCTGGGCGGCGGCTGGGTGCGGATCGGGCACGCGCGGATCGGACGGCGGGCCTTCCTCGGGAACTCCGGGATGACCGCGCCGGGCCGGCGGGTGCCGGACGGCGGTCTGGTCGGTGTGCTGTCGGCGACGCCGAAGAAGGCGAAGAAGGGCACCTCGTATCTGGGGCTGCCGCCGGTGAAGCTGCCGCGCAGCGCCGCCGACTCGGATCAGAGCCGTACGTACGACCCGCCGGCCCGGCTGCTGTGGGCCCGCGGTCTGGTGGAGCTGTGCCGGATCGTGCCGGTGCTGTGCTCGGCCGCGGTGGCCGCGGGGACGGTGGCGGCACTGTGTGCGCTCGGCCCATGGGCCTGGGCGCTGTCGGGTGTGGTGCTGCTCGGGGCGGGTGTCACCGCGGCGGTCGTCTCGGTCGTCGCGAAGTGGCTGCTCGTGGGGCGGCACCGGGCCGGGGAGCATCCGCTGTGGAGCTCCTTCGTGTGGCGCAACGAGCTGGCGGACACGTTCGTCGAGGTGCTGGCCGTGCCGTGGCTGGCCGGGGCCGTGCCGGGGACGCCGGTGATGACGGCATGGCTGCGCGGGCTCGGCGCGCGCATCGGCAAGGGCGTGTGGGTGGAGAGCTACTGGCTGCCGGAGACGGACCTGGTGTCCCTTGAGGACGGCGCCACCGTCAATCGCGGCTGCGTCCTGCAGACACACCTCTTCCATGACCGGATCTTGCGGACGGATACTGTGGTCCTCCGTGCGGGCGCCACACTGGGCCCTGGTGGCATCGTGCTGCCCGGCAGCGCGATCGGGGCCCGTACGACCCTGGGGCCCGCTTCGCTCGTCATGGCCGCGGAGTCCGTCCCGGACGACACCCGCTGGCTCGGCAACCCGATCGAGGCATGGCGTCCCTGAGCGCGGGCCACTCGGTGCCTGCGGGCACCGGTGCACGGAGGGACGGTTCGAGCAAGGCGCAGGGAGCGAACGCGGAAGTGGCAGTGCAGCAGTCTGCGGGTCCGGACCCGTATTTCCCGGACAACGGCGATTCCCGGTACCGGGTGCATCGCTATGAACTCATGCTGGACTACCGGCCCGGCCCCAACCGGCTGGCCGGCACCGCCCGGATCAACGCCATCGCGGGCAGGGTGCCGCTGACCGAGTTCATGCTCAATCTGGCCGACTTCCGGATCGGCCGGATCCGGGTGGACGGCCGGCAGCCGCACTACACGCACCGGGGCGGCAGGCTGCGGGTGAAGCCGGCCAAGCCGATCCGGGCCGGGGCCGCGTTCACCGTCGAGGTGCACTGGTCGGGCAATCCCAAGCCGGTGACCAGCCCCTGGGGCGGGATCGGCTGGGAGGAACTGTCGGACGGTGCGCTGGTGGCGAGCCAGCCGATCGGGGCGCCGTCCTGGTACCCGTGCAACGACCGGCCCGCGGACAAGGCGTCGTATCTGATATCGGTCACCACGCCGTCGGCGTACGCGGTGGTCTCGGGCGGGCGGCTGCTGACCCGGACGACGAAGGCGTCGACGACGACGTGGGTGTACGAGCAGTCCGCGCCCACCTCCAGTTATCTCGTCGGCCTCGCGATCGGCAAGTTCCAGACGGTGCTGCTGGGTGATCCCGGGCCGGGCGGGGTGCCGCAGCACGGGCATATCCCGGCGCATCTGCTGCCGGAGTTCTCCCGGGACTTCGCGCGGCAGCCCGCGATGATGGAGCTGTTCCAGGAGTTGTTCGGGCCGTACCCGTTCGAGGAGTACGCGGTCGCGGTGACCGAGGAGGAGCTGGATGTCCCGGTCGAGGCACAGGGGTTGTCGCTGTTCGGCGCCAACCATGTGGACGGCGCCCGGGGTTCGGAGCGGCTGGTGGCGCACGAGCTGGCGCACCAGTGGTTCGGCAACTGTGTGTCCATCGCCGACTGGCGGCACATCTGGCTGAACGAGGGTTTCGCCAAGTACGCGGAGTGGCTGTGGTCCGAGCGCTCGGGCGGCCGCAGCGCCCAGCAACTGGCCGCCGCGGCACACCGGTTGCTGGCCGGGCTGCCGCAGGATCTGCGGCTGGCGGATCCGGGACGCAGGTCGATGTTCGACGACCGGCTCTATGAGCGGGGCGGGCTGGCCGTGCACGCGGTGCGCTGTGCGCTGGGCGACGACGCGTTCTTCCGCATGCTGCGCGGCTGGGTGCGGTCGCACCGGAACGGGACGGTGACGACGGCGGCGTTCGTCGAGCATGTGACGCAGTTCGCCGACGAGTCGCCGGCCGCGCTGTTCGAGGCGTGGGTGTACGGGGCGCAGCTGCCGCCGCTGCCGACGCTCCAGGACGCACCCCGGACGTTCTTTCTGGGCCGGCGACGTTCTCCCGGACCGGAGACGTCCTTCTAGACGGGCTTCTTTCTAGACTGGAGGGGTGGCCCGGCCCAATGACGAGGTCCAGGCGCTCCTGCAGGAGTACGCGGACCTCGTCGCGATCACGGGAGGCGACGCCTTCAAGGCGCGCGCCTACGAGAAGGCCGCGCGTGCCATCGGCGGGTATCCGGCCGACATCGCCACGCTGGACGCGGCCGGCCTCAGGGAGATCCCGAACGTGGGGCGGTCGATCGCCGACAAGGTGACCGAGTATCTGCGTACGGGGAAGATGACGGTGGTAGAGGAGCGCCGGGCGAAGATCCCCGCCGGGGTCCGGGAGCTGATCGCCATTCCCGGGCTGGGCCCGAAGAAGGCGCTGCGGCTCTACGAGGATCTGCGCATCGCGTCGGTGAGCCAGCTGGCGGCGGCGATCGAGGCGGACGCGCTGGCCGATCTGAAGGGCTTCGGCGAGAAGACCCAGGAGAACATCCGGCACGGCATCGAGCTGCTGCGGCGGGCGGGCGGCCGGGTGCCGCTGTCCGTGGCCCTGGACACCGCCGAGGAGATCGTCGCCGAGCTGTCCCGGGTGACCGGCTGCCGGCGCTGCGCCTACGCGGGTTCGCTGCGCCGGATGCGGGAGACCGTCGGGGATCTGGATGTGCTGGTCGCGGCGCAGCGGTCGGACGCGTTCATGGCGGCGCTCAGCGAGCTGCCGGCCACCGCGGAGGTCATCGCGCGGGGCACGAAGAAGACGTCGGTGCGCACCGCGAAGGGGCTCCAGGTGGATCTGCGAGTGGTGCCGCCTCAGTCGTGGGGTGCCGCGATGCAGTACTTCACCGGGGCGAAGGCGCACAACATCCGTACCCGCACCATCGCCGTGCACCAGGGGCTGAAGCTCTCCGAGTACGGCCTGTTCGACACCGAGAGCGGTCGGTCGCTGGCCTCCCGCACCGAGGAGGAGGTCTATGCCCGGCTCGGGCTGCCGTGGATCGCGCCGACGCTGCGGGAGGACCGGGGCGAGATCGAGGCGGCCCTGCACGGCGAACTGCCCGAGGTGGTGACCGACAAGGACATCCGGGGTGACCTGCACACCCATACCGACCTCACCGACGGCCTCGCACCGCTGGAGGAGATGGTGGAGGCGGCCGCGCAGCGCGGGTACAGGTACTACGCGGTGACGGACCACGCGCCCGGTCTGTCCATGCAGCGCATGACCGACGAGAAGATCCTCGCCCAGCGCGAGCGGCTGCGGGAGCTGGACGGCACCCGGCGCAGGATGCGGTTGCTGCACGGCACGGAACTCAACATCGGCCCGGACGGCGAGGTGGACTGGCCGGCGGAGTTCCTGGCCGGCTTCGATCTGTGCGTGGCCTCCCTGCACTCGCACTTCGACCTGGGCCGGGCGGCGATGACCCGGCGGCTGGTGCGGGCCTGCGAGAACCCGTACGTCAGCATCCTCGGGCACCCGACGACCCGGCTGATCGGCAGGCGGCAGGGGGTCGACGCCGACTGGGACGCGGTGTTCGCGGCGTGCGCGCGCACCGGTACCGCGCTGGAGGTCAACGCCCAGCCGGACCGTCTCGACCTGGGCGACGAGGACATCCTGCGGGCCAGGGAGCACGGTGTGCGGTTCGCCGTGAACACCGACGCCCATGCCGTGCCGCACCTGGCGTATCTGCGCTACGGCGTCGGCATCGCGCAGCGCGGCTGGCTCACCCCGGACGACGTGATCAACACCTGGCCGCTGACCCGGCTGCGCCGGTTCCTGCGCAAGGGGCGATGAGGGGCGTCGCAGGTGAGGGATGTCACTCCCGGTCCATCCAGAGCGGCGAGGGGTCGTCCGTCTCGTTCGATCCCACGGCCTTCATGTCCCCGTCGGCGGCCCGCAGCAGGACCCGGCCCATGGCGATCAGGGCACGTCCGGCCGCGAGTTCGTCGCCGATCTCCGGTACATCGGGGTCGTACGGGCTGCGGCGGGCCTCGGCGCAGCTCTCCAGGACGTTGTCGCCGGTGTCGAGGACGATCCGGGCGGTGGTGTCCGGGTCGTGCTCGGAGAGGTACAGGTTCAGCCGCCACTCCTTGACGGCCGGAGGACGGCTGGTCGTGGGTCGGGTCATGATCCGTCACTCCTCACTGCGCTGCGCTGCTCTTCCACTGTGCATCCCGCGCGGGCCGGACGCCTCCCCTGGTGCGGGCAGAATGTGGGGCATGACCTCGCGCACCTGCCCCTGCGGACGCCCCGAGTCCTACGACGCCTGCTGCGGCCGCTTCCACACGGGACCGGGCGCCGCGCCGACCGCCGAGCTGCTGATGCGCTCGCGCTACAGCGCGTTCGTGACGGGGGACGCCGGATATCTCCTGCGGACCTGGCATCCGCGGACCAGGCCCGAGCGGCTGGACCTCGACCCGCGGATGCGGTGGACGGGGCTGGAGATCCTCGGCACCACGGACGGATCCGCCTTCCACACGGCGGGCACGGTGACCTTCCGCGCCTCCTACCGGGGCGGTTCACTGCATGAGCGCAGCCGCTTCGAGCGGGTGGACGGGGCGTGGGTGTACGTGGACGGCGACTTCCTCGACTGACGTTCGCCCGGTACGTCGCACACACCGGGTACGCCGCGTTGGCCGATCAGGGCGCCAGGATGTCCAGTTCCTGCAGGGCGCCCATGGTGATCTCCCTGGTCAGCTGTTCGGCGCGGCGCGCGTCGCCCTCGCGGACCGCCTCCGCGACCCGTACATGCAGGGTGACCGCGGCCGGGTCGGGGTCCTCGAACATGACCTCGTGATGGGTGCGGCCGGCCAGGACCTCGGCGACGACATCGCCGAGGCGGGCGAACATCTCGTTGCCGGAGGCGGTGAGGATGACACGGTGGAAGGCCACGTCGTGGGTCAGATAGTCCTCCAGCCTGTGGCCGCGTGAGTTGGCCACCATGCCGAGGGCGCACTCGGTGAGTTCGGCGCATTGCCCGGCCGTCGCGTGGGTGGCGGCGAGGCGGGCGGCGACCGGTTCGACCGCCGAGCGCAGCACGGTCAGCGAGCGCAGTTGCCGCGGGCGGTCGGCGCCCGCGAGGCGCCAGCGGATGACCTGCGGGTCGTAGACGTTCCACTCGGCCTCGGGGCGGACGGTGACGCCCACCCGGCGGCGGGACTCGACCAGGTGCATGGACTCCAGCACCCGGACCGCCTCGCGCATCACGGAGCGCGACACGGCGAAGTGCTGTGCGAGTTCGTCGGTGCGCAGCACGCTGCCCGGCGGGTACTCGCCCGCGGTGATCGCGGGGCCGAGGGTGTCCAGTACACGGCCGTGCAGCCCCCTGCCCGGTGTGGTCATGCACTCAGCGTACGGTGTGGATCACCGAGGGCAAAAGTCAGACTTATACATCACACTCTCTTGAATTAGTCGTACCTAATGGGTTTCAGTGTGGCGACGTCGATGTGGCGTCGGATGTCGAGGAAGACAGCGAGGCAGTCATGCGAACCCCCCAGGTCGTCGTCGTGATGGGCGTCGCGGGGACGGGCAAGACCACGATCGGTCCCCTGCTCGCCGCGCGGCTGGGCGTCCCGTACGCCGAGGGCGACGACTTCCACCCGCGGGCCAACATCGACAAGATGTCGGCCGGCGTCCCGCTCGACGACAGTGACCGCCGGCCGTGGCTGGACGCCATCGGTCAGTGGGCGCACGGGCGAGCCGGACTGGGCGGGGTGGTCAGCAGCTCGGCGCTGAAGCGGTCGTACCGCGACCGGCTCAGGGCGGCGGCTCCCGGAATCGTGTTCGTGCACCTCACGGGCGACCGGAAACTCATCGAGGACCGGATGACACAGCGGCGGGGGCACTTCATGCCGACCGCGCTGCTGGACTCCCAGCTCGCCACGCTCCAGCCCCTGGAGCCGGACGAGGCGGGAGTCGCCGTGGACATCAGCGGCGGCCCCGAGGAGATCGCCGAGCGCGCCGTGAAGGCACTTGAGGCGCTTCCCGACACCACCGAGTAGTACGCACTCCCCCTCCCCCTCGTCCCCGTACACCGCAAGGGAACCACCGTGACCAGACTCAGCGTCGAGATGCTGGCAGCGGACGCGCCTGCCCCGATCACCTCCGCCGGACACGCCCAGCTGGGCATCGCCGTCCTGGTGGGCATCGCCG
Organism: Streptomyces alanosinicus; assembly: GCF_014650595.1. Classification (GTDB taxonomy): domain Bacteria; phylum Actinomycetota; class Actinomycetes; order Streptomycetales; family Streptomycetaceae; genus Streptomyces; species Streptomyces alanosinicus. The sequence continues at coordinate 132,685 of NZ_BMVG01000004.1, read as the reverse complement.
TGATCGTCCTGCTCATCACGGAGTTCAAGCTCCATGCCTTCCTGGCGCTGACCGTCGGGTCACTGGCGCTCGGGGCGGCCGCCGGGGCACCGCTCGACAAGGCGATCACCAGCTTCACCACCGGGCTCGGCGCCACGGTGGCCGGCGTCGGCGTCCTGATCGCGCTCGGGGCGATCCTGGGCAAGCTGCTCGCCGACTCCGGCGGCGCGGACCAGATCGTCGACACGATCCTCGCCAAGGCAGGGGGTCGCGCGATGCCCTGGGCGATGGTGCTGATCGCCTCGGTGATCGGTCTGCCGCTGTTCTTCGAGGTCGGCATCGTGCTGCTGATCCCGGTCGTGCTGATGGTCGCCAGGCGCGGCAACTACTCCCTGATGCGCATCGGGATCCCGGCACTGGCCGGCCTGTCCGTGATGCACGGTCTGATCCCGCCGCACCCCGGCCCGCTGGTCGCGATCGACGCGGTCAGGGCCGACCTGGGCGTGACGCTGGCGCTCGGCATCCTGGTCGCCGTACCGACGGTGGTCATCGCCGGTCCGCTGTTCTCGAAGGTCGCCGCCCGCTGGGTGGACGTCCCGGCGCCCGACCGGATGCTGCCGCAGCGTGCCTCGGACGAGCTGGAGCAGCGTCCGGGCTTCGGGGCGACGCTCGCCACCGTGCTGCTGCCGGTGGTGCTGATGCTGGCCAAGGCGCTGGTGGACATCGTCGTCGACGACCCCGCCGACCGGATCCAGCGGGTCTTCGATGTGATCGGCTCCCCGCTGATCGCCCTGCTCGCCGCCGTGATCACCGGCTTCTTCACGCTGGGCCGGCCCGCCGGCTTCACCAAGGACCGGCTTCAGCGGACCGTCGAGAAGGGCCTGATGCCCATCGCCGGCATCCTGCTGATCGTCGGCGCGGGCGGTGGCTTCAAGCAGACGTTGATCGACTGCGGTGTGGGCCAGATGATCCTGGACGTCTCCAAGAGCTGGTCGATCCCGGCGCTGCTGCTGGCCTGGTTGATCGCGGTCGCGATCCGGCTGGCCACCGGCTCGGCGACGGTGGCGACGGTCTCGGCGGCGGGCCTGGTCGCACCGCTCGCGGCCGACATGTCGACCACCCACACCGCCCTGCTCGTCCTCGCCATCGGCGCCGGCTCGCTCTTCTTCAGCCATGTCAACGACGCCGGTTTCTGGCTGGTGAAGGAGTACTTCGGGCTGAGCGTCGGTCAGACCGTCAAGACCTGGTCGGCGATGGAGACGATCATCTCGGTGGTCGCCGGCGGCCTGGTCCTGCTGCTGTCCCTGGTCATATAGCCGCCGGTGACGGAGCTGCCGGTGCCCGTCCCCGGGCCCGTGCCGACCGTGATCAGGGACGCCACAGCGGGTGTTCCCGCTTCGCCCACTCCTGGCTCACCCGCCCCGTGCGCAGACCTCTTCGCGCCTCCGGGTCGCCGAGAGCCATCCCGATGTGGCCGGCCAGGACCACGCCGATGGTGAGGGCGAGCCAGTCGTGGACGAACGTCGCCGAGGTGCGCCACATCAGCGGGGTGAGGTGGGTGAACCACATCATCAGGCCGGTGCCGAGCATGACGAGCGTGGCGCCGGCGATCCAGGCGGCATAGACCTTCTGGCCGGCGTTGAACTTGCCGGCCGGGCGGGAGGAGCGGCGCTTGTCCCGGCTGACCGCCGCCCACAGCCAGGTCCGGTCGTGCGGGCCGAAGCGGTTGAGGAAGCGCAGGTCGGCGCGGAAGGCGCGGGAGGCGAGGCCCAGCAGGACGGGGACGGGCAGGGCGAGCCCGGCGCACTCGTGGACGCGGACGACCAGTTCCCGGCGACCGACCATGATCGCCAGCTGGGGGATGTAGAGGACGGCCGCCGTGGCCACGCAGAGGCCCATCAGCGCGGCCGTGGTGCGGTGCACCCAGCGTTCGGCCCGGCTGAAGCGGTGGACGCGGGCGGCCGGCGGGGCGGGGGTGTCAGCTTGTAGGGACATCGGTCCGTCCGTTCGACTTGCCGACCCAGGCGTCGACGTCGTAGCCGAGGTTCTCCCAGTAGCCGGGCTGGACCCGGTCGGTGACCGTGATCCCGGAGAGCCACTTGGCGGACTTGTAGAAGTACATGGGGGCGACATAGAGGCGGACCGGGCCGCCGTGGTCGTGGCCGATGTCCTTGTTCTGCATCCGCAGGGCCACCAGGATGTCCGGGCGGCGGGCCTGGTCGAGGGTGAGGCTCTCGCTGTAGGTGCCGTCGAAGCAGGTGAAGCGGATCGCCTTCGCGGTGTCGCGCACTCCGGCCGCGTCCAGCAGGCGGGACAGGCGTACGCCCTCGAAGGGGGTGCCGGGCACCCGCCAGCCGGTGACGCACTGGACGTCCTTGACCAGCCGGGTCTGCGGCAGGGCGCGCAGGTCGGCGAGGGTGTAGGTGCGCGGGTGGTCGACCAGGCCGTCGATCTTCAGCTGGTAGTCCGTGGCGTCCTTGTGCGGCACCGACGCGGCGACGGAGTAGTAGCGGAAGCCGCCGCCGTTGGGCAGCAGTCCGGTCAGGCCAGTGGGGTCGTTGCCGGCGACGGCGCCGAGGAAGCCCTCCAGGCCGCGTTGGAGCGTGGGCGCGGCGACGACGCCGAGCGCCCCCAGGCCGAGGGTGCCGAGGAAGACGCGGCGGCCGATGGGCCTGCCGTCGTGGTCCTCGGATTGTTCAGAGTTCACGCAATCAATTCGAGCACTCGGGGCCCCGTGGGGCCAGGGGATCCGGCCTTCCGTCAGACTTCCGTCATCACTTCCTACGCCGGTCTCGGACCTTCATGCGGATGCATACGGATGCGCGGGCCCGGCCGTTCAATGCCCGAGCGCGTGGGTGCGGGCCGCCCGGAAGGCCGCGCGGGGGTCGCGGTGCGCATAGCACCAGGGGGCCGGGGTGGTGTGCCGGCCGATGCGCTGGAACAGGGGCGCGGCCTCGGCCGGGCGCCCGGCGCAGTACAGGGCGAAGGCGAGGTGATTGAGGTCGATGTGGCGCCGGGGGTGTTCGTCGTGCTCCCACTCCAGCCACCAGTCGAAGCCGGCGCGCAGGATCCGCCGGGCCCGCGGGCCGGACCAGTGGCCGGAGGCGACGGGGTCGGCGGCGGCGAGGCCGGTGGCGGCGAGGACCCGGTAGCGCTCGGCGAAGGCGACGACCGGCAGCACGGCGAGAGGCGAGTCGGCCGGGGCCTCGGCGGCGGCCCGCTCGGCGAGGTCGTACACCTCGTGGTCCTCGGCCGCCCGGCCGCCGGCGGGCCGCTCGGCGAGGCGGGCGAGGAGCAGATGGTGGGCGTGGTGGTGTTCGGGGTGGCGGCGGCGCAGTTCGGCGAAGGCGCCGAGCACCTCGCGCTCCGGGCCGAGGGTGCGGGCGAGCAGCAGCAGGCCGAGCCAGGGGGTGGGGTCGGCGGGGGCGAGCGCGGCGGCGTCGGCGCAGGCCGCGCGGGCCAGGTCGGGTGCCTCCTTGCCGCGCAGCGCGCGCTGCACCTGGGCGAGGGCGTACAGCGCGGCGGCGTCGGCGGAGCCGGGTTCGGCCTGCAGCCAGTCACTCGCCCAGGCCGCGGCGTACGGCTCGCGGGCGAGCGCGGTGAGACGGTGGTCGCGGCGGTCCCAGTCGTCGCCCGTGTGCAGCAGCAGGGAGCGGGCGGCCTGCCGTCGGCCCTGGGCCAACGCGGCGCGCGCGGTGCGCAGTTCGCTGTCGTCGAGGGCGTCGTCGAAGGCGCCGGAGTCGTCCCGGGCGGTGCCGCCGGACCGGTCCGGGGCGGCAGGACGCGCGCCGAGCAGGGGTGTGAGTGGGGGCACCGCGGAACTTCCTGTTTCTCGGGCTGCCATCGACCGATCACGCACAGCAAACCCTCAGCCAAGGTTTGCGTCAAGCCGAACAAGGCTGATGCTGGGTTCAACTACCGTGCTCCATAGGGACTTTGGGGAACTCCGCGCAGGTGGACCGGCGCGGGAGCGGGGGTGCCCGACGGCCCTGTGTGGCGTACACCATGGCGCCGGGCGGCCGGGCCACGGAGCATGGCGGGTCAACTGCCCTGTTCCGCGTACTTCCGGGTCAATGTGGACCCGGGAGCGCTACAGTCGGCCACTACGCGCCCGTGGTCCGGCCGGATGATCGAGGTACGCAGCGTGTCCGTTCTGGTTCTCCTTCTCGCCGTGAGCGCGGCCTGCTGTCTGGGCTTCGGGTTCGTGCTCCAGCAGGACGCCGCGCAGCAGGCACCGCTCAGCGACTTCCTGTCCTTCCGGCTGCTGCTGGACCTGATGCGGGTGCCGCGCTGGCTGGGCGGGCTCGCGCTGATGGTGGCCGGCATGGTGCTCGGCGCGATCGCCCTAGGCAAGGGCGAGATCTCGCTGGTCGAGCCGCTGCTCGCGACCAATCTGCTGTTCGCGCTCGCCCTGTCCCGGTACCGGACCAAGCAGCCCCTGGGCCGCCAGGGCTGGGCGGGGCTGCTGCTGCTCGCGGGCGGGGTGAGCGCCTTCATCACGGCGGGCGAACCCCGCGCCGGGCACGCCGTATCCGATCCGCTGCGGCACTGGCTGATCATCGGCGCCATGGTCGGCGCGGCCCTGGTGCTCACGACGTACGGCAAGCGCTCCCGGCTGAGCTGGGGCCCGGTGCTGCTGGCCACCGCGGCCGGGCTGCTCTACGGCGTGCAGGACGCGCTGACCCGGGTGAGCGGCATCCGGTTCGCCGAGGGCGGCTTCACCGAGCTGTTCACCAGCTGGCAGCCCTACGGCGTGCTGGCGTGCGGGGTCACCGGGCTGGTCCTGGTGCAGAGCGCCTTCGAGACCGCCCCGCTGCGTATGTCGCTGCCGGCGCTCACCGCCGCCGAGCCGCTCGCCGGGATCCTGTGCGGCGTCGGTTTCCTCGGCGACCGGCTGCGCACCGACACCGGGGCGCTGGCCTGGGAGGCGGCCGGACTCGCGGCCGTGGTCGCGGGCATCGTGCTGCTCGGACTGCACCCGGCGATGCCGTGCGGCACGGCCGAGTCGGAGCCCACCGCCCGCGACCTCCAGCGCCGCTGAGCCGCCGGCCCCGGGCCGGAAGGTGCCCCTGCCCCGGAGGGCGGCCCTGCTTGGATGGGGGCATGAACCCTGCTGACGAGATCCTCGACGTCGTCGACGAGAACGACCAGGTCGTCGCCCAGTACCCGCGGGGCGAGGTGTACGCCCGCGGACTGCGCCACCGCTGCGTGTTCGTCCAGGCCCGGGACGCGGCCGGCCGGCTCTTCGTGCACCGGCGCACGGCCACCAAACTGGTCTTCCCGGCCCTGTACGACATGTTCGTCGGCGGGGTCGTCGGGGCGGGCGAGTCCTACGACGAGGCGGCGCTGCGGGAGGCCGAGGAGGAGCTGGGCGTGAGCGGCCTGCCCCAGCCGGAGTTCCGCTTCACGTTCCTGTACGACGACGGGGCCGGACGCAGCTGGTGGTCCGCGGTGTACGAGGTGCGCTGCGAGCTGCCCGTACAGCCCCAGGCGGAGGAGGTCCAGTGGCACGACTTCCTGTCCGAGGAGGAGGTCGAGCGGCGCCTCGGCACATGGGAGTGGGTGCCGGACGGGCTCGCGGCGTACCACCGGCTGAGGGCGTTCCGCGACGGCCGCTGAGGCGCCGTGACGTCCGGGGTACTCGTACGCCACGCGAGTGGTATGCACGGATATATACGATTTCACGCGTAGCCTTTCGGCCGTCAGACCCCCGTACCCCCCGAAGGTGAGCACCATGACCACGCTTCACCAGGAACACACCGCGCACGGCACACACAGCCACGGTCCCGGCTGCGGGCACGACGCCGTGCGGCACGGCGACCATCTGGACTACGCGCACGACGGGCATCTGCACCGCGAGCACGACGGCCACTGGGACGAGTGCGAGCCCGCCGGGCACACCGTCCACCAGGACCACGAGCATGTGCACTACGACGAGTGCGGACACGCCCAGGTGCGGCACGGCGACCACGTCGACTATCTGCACGACGGGCACCGGCACGCCGAGCACGACGGCCACTGGGACGACCACTGACCCCAGCGGGAACAGGGCCGGCGGCGCCCGGGGCGGCGCGGCGGGCAGCCGTCGGCCTATCGTGGCCCCGATCACGTTCGGCCTTGTGTCCGGCTTGCACACTGGACGGCATACCGACCGGTCGGCATCATGAACGGGTCCTGTTCACCCGTTCGTAGGAGTGCCGTATGAGCGTCGACCACCCGCCCGGACTCGACCTGGACCGGCTGCGCGCCCTGCTCGACCGCGAGCGCCCCGGTCTCGTCACCGGCCCGCTGACCGGCCGGCTGATCGAGGGCGGACGGTCGAACCTCACCTACGCGCTCTGCGACGGCACCTCGAAATGGGTCGTGCGGCGGCCCCCGCTCGGCCATGTCCTGGCCACCGCGCACGACATGAAGCGCGAGCACCGCGTGATCAGCGCCCTGCACCCGACCGGGGTGCCGGTCCCGCGCCCGGTGCTGCTGTGCGAGAACCCCGAGGCCGCCCAGGTGCTGGGGGCGCCGTTCTACGTCATGGAGTTCGTCGAGGGCACCCCGTACCGCACCGCGGAGCAGCTCGCCCCGCTGGGCGCCGAGCGCACCCGGAACGCGGTGCTGTCCCTGGTGGACACGCTGGTCGAGCTGCACGCGGTGGACCCCGCCGAGGTGGGCCTCGCGGACTTCGGACGCCCCGAGGGCTTCCTGGACCGGCAGCTGCGCCGCTGGGGCAAGCAGCTGGACGCCTCCCGCAACCGCGAGCTGGCCGGCATCGACGAGCTGCACGCGGCCCTGGGCCGGTCCCTGCCCGCCTCCCCCGCCCCGGCCGTCGTACACGGCGACTACCGGCTCGACAACGTCCTGATCGGGGAGGACGACGAGATCAAGGCGATCCTCGACTGGGAGATGTCCACCCTCGGGGACCCGCTGACCGACCTGGGCCTGCTGGTGATGTACAGCCGCCCGCTGGAGCTGCCCGACTCCCCCATCTCCACGACCGCCACGGCGGCCGGGCATCCCTCCCCCGAGGAGCTGATCGAGCGGTACGCCGCGCGCTCGGGGCGCGACGTGTCCGCCGTCTCCTGGTACACGGCGTTCGCCTGGTTCAAGCTCGCCGTGATCCTGGAGGGCATCCACTACCGCTACACGCAGGGCCAGACGGTCGGGCGCGGCTTCGACCGGATCGGCGAGCTCGTGCCCGTCTTCATCGACCACGGACTGACCACTCTTCAGGAAGGCTGACCGGACATGGACTTCGCGTTCGACGCGCGCACCGAGGAGCTGCGTACCAAGCTGCTCGCCTTCATGGACGAGTACGTCCACCCCGCCGAGCCGGTCGCCGAGGAGCAGCGGGCGCGGCTGGCCTCCCCGTGGGACACCCCGGCCGTGGTCGAGGAGCTGAAGGCCGAGGCGCGCCGGCAGGGCCTGTGGAATCTCTTCCTCCCCGACGGCGAGTACGGCGCCGGGCTGACCAACCTCCAGTACGCGCCGCTCGCCGAGATCACCGGCCGCTCCCCGCATCTCGCGCCCACCGCGACGAACTGCGCCGCGCCCGACACCGGCAACATGGAGGTGCTGGCGCAGTTCGGCAACGAGCAGCAGAAGAAGCAGTGGCTGGAGCCGCTGCTGGCCGGTGAGATCCGCTCGGCGTTCGCGATGACCGAGCCCGAGGTGGCCTCCTCGGACGCCACCAACATCACCACCCGCATCGAGCGGGACGGCGACGAGTACGTCATCACCGGCCGGAAGTGGTACATCTCCGGCGCGATGAACCCGGACTGCAGGATCTTCATCGTGATGGGCAAGACCGACCCGGACGGCGCCGACATCCGCCGCCAGCAGTCGATGGTCCTGGTGCCGCGCGACACACCGGGCGTCACCGTCAAGCGCGCCATGCAGGTCTTCGGTTACGAGGACCACTCGCACGGCGGCCACGCCGAGGTGATCTTCGACCACGCGCGCGTGCCGGTCACGAACCTCATCGGCGAGGAGGGCGGCGGCTTCGCCATCGCCCAGGCCCGGCTCGGCCCCGGCCGGATCCACCACTGCATGCGGCTGATCGGCATGGCCGAGCGGGCGATCGAGCTGATGTGCCGCCGGGCCGTGGACCGTACCGCCTTCGGCAAGGCGCTGGCCCAGCAGGGAGTGGTCCAGAACTGGATCGCCGACGCGCGGGTCACCGTCGAGCAGCTGCGGCTGCTGGTGCTGAAGACGGCCTGGCTGATGGACACCGTCGGCAACAAGGGCGCCCACACGGAGATCCAGGCCATCAAGATCGCGACCCCGCGCGCGGTGGTCGGCATCCTGGACCGGGCCATCCAGCTGTACGGCGCGGGCGGGGTGAGCCAGGACTTCCCGCTGGCCGAGCTGTACGCGAGCGCCCGGACCCTGATGCTGGCCGACGGGCCGGACGAGGTACACCAGCGGTCGCTGGCGCGACGGGAGCTGAAGAAGTACCTGTAAGGGACCATGCGTAAGGGGCGGCCCTCCGGAGGGCCGCCCCTTACACCGGCCGGGTCAGGGGCGCAGCGCCCGCAGCAGCAGGTCGGCGAGGTGGTCGGCGACCTGCTGCGGGGTGAGCGGGCCGTCGGGGCGGTACCAGGTCGACAGATGGTGCACGGAGCCGAAGTGGTAGTCCACCACCAGATCGGCCGGGGTGGCCGTGGAGAACACGCCCTCCTGCTGGCCCTCCTCGATCAGCGCGCGGAACTGTTCGTGATAGCGCCGGCGCTCGGCGCGGACCTGCTTGTTCTTCTCCGGGCTCAGATGGTGCATCGAGCGGAAGAAGATCATCGCGTCGTCGAGGTTCTCGATCGTCGTGACGACGACGTCCGCCGCCGCGCCCCGCAGCCGCTGCTCGACCGGCGCGTCCATGGTGGAGAAGTGGTCGAGCCGCTCCTGCTGGACGCGCAGCACACGCGCGTACACCTCGTGCAGGAGGTCGTCCTTGGAGCCGAAGTAGTGGTACAGCGCCCCCTTGGTGACACCCGCCGCCTCCACGATCTCCTGCACGGAGGTGCGGTCGTACCCCTGCTCGGCGAAGAGCCGGGTGGCGGCGGCCAGCAGCCGCTGCGGAACGGGTGCCCCGTCCCCCTCCGTCGTCCTGGCCACTGCCGCCACCTGCCTTTCCGTGATGCTTATCGAGCGTCCTGCACGCGGGAACGCAGTTCCCGACGGAGGATCTTGCCACTCGCCGTCTTGGGCAGTTCGGGCAGGATCTCCACCTGGCGCGGGTATTTGTAGGCCGCCAGTCTCTCCTTGCAGTGGACCGCGAGGTCGTCGGGGGCCGCCTCGGCACCCGGACGCAGACTGACATACGCCTTCACCGTCTCGCCGCGATAGCCGTCGGGGACCCCCACGACAGCCGCCTCGCGCACCGCCGGGTGGGTGTACAGCACGTCCTCGACCTCGCGCGGCCACACCTTGAAGCCGGACGCGTTGATCATGTCCTTCTTGCGGTCGACGACATACAGCCAGCCCTGTGCGTCCATGAAGCCGATGTCGCCGGTGCGCAGCTCCCCCTCGGGGAAGGTCTCGGCGGTGGCGTCGGGGCGCCGCCAGTAGCCGGGCACGACCTGCGGGCCGCTGACGACGATCTCGCCCTGCTCCCCGAAGGGCACCTCCGCGCCCTCGTCGTCCACGATGCGCACGATCGCGCCACGGACCGGCACCCCGACGGCCAGCGTCCCGGAGACGGGGTCGACGGGCGCCTCCCAGCCCGGCGGTACGGAGGCGCAGGGCGCGCTGCACTCGGTGAGTCCGTATCCGTTGTGGATGTACGGCCCGAAGTCGTCCCGGAACTTGAGCACGAGGGCGGGCGGCAGGGGCGCGCCGCCCGAGAAGATGATCTGGAACGAGGAGAAGTGGTCGCGGGTGACCGCCGGATGCGCGGCCAGCGCCATGAAGGCGGTCGACGGGCCGACCGTGTAGACCGGCCGGTGCTCGGCGAACGCGTCGAGGACCACGCCCGCCTCGAAGCGATAGGCGAGCACGAGCGTGCCGGCGCTGTTGAGACACGCGGCGAACTGGCAGACCATGCCGGTGATGTGGAACATGGGTGCCATCGCGAAGTAGCCGGGCGCCTCGGGCAGACCGAGCCCGGTGCACTGCTGTTCGGCGTTGTGCATGATGTTGCCGTGCGTGTTGGTGGCCCCCTTGGGGGTGCCGCTGGTGCCCGAGGTGTAGCTGATCAGGGCGACGTCGGAGGCGACCGGCTCGCGGCCTTCGGGAGCCAGGTGCCCCGCCCGGGCGACGGCGACCAGGTCGTCCGCGTCGGTGGCCCCGGGCAGGCGCTCGAAGCTGAGCACGCGCGCGTCGTTGCGCGTCTGGAAGTCCAGCTCGCAGGCCGTGAGAGCGATCCGCACAGGTGAGTCGGCCGCCGTCTCGCGCAGATACGACTCCCAGGCGCGGTCGGCACAGATCAGTGCGGCCACCTCGGCGTCCCGCAGCACATGACGGACCTCCGCCGACTTGTACATCGGATTCACCGGGACGACCGTGGCGCCCGCCTTCCACGCGCCGAGCGCGGCGAGTACGAAGTGCGGTGAGTTCTGCAACAGGACGGCGACCCGGTCTCCGCGTGCCACACCCCGGGCGGCCAGGTGACCGGCGATGGAGTCGCTCAGCTCGTCGACCTCGCGATAGCTCAGGCGGGCGTCGAAGTAGGCGATGAACGTGCGGTCCGGGGAGTCGGCGACCGCCCGGCGCAGGGCATGCACGGGCGAGGCGAGGGGGCTGACGGGCGTGCGCTGGGAGTCGCTGAACAGGGCCAGCCACGGCTGCGCCGCGTACCGGGAGCCGGTCACTTGCCCTCCTCCCACGTGCGCTGGATGTGGTTCATGCCGCTCAGCCAGCGGTCCGGTCCGGCGGCCCGTGCCTGGTAGTACTCGGCCACCTCAGGATGCGGCAGGATCAGGAAGCGGTCCTCCTCGATGCCCCGGAACAGGGCGTCGGCGACATCCTCCGGTTCGATCGCGGTCGACTGGAGCACCAGGTCACCGGCGCTGCCGGTCGCGGCCAGCATGTCCGTGCGCACGCCCTGCGGACAGATCGCGTGCACCTTCAGCCCCCGGTGGCGGTACGTCAGCGACAGCCACTCGGCGAAGGCGTGGGCGCCGTGCTTGGTGACGCTGTAGGAGGGGGCGCCGATCATGGTGAGCAGCCCGGCGGCCGACACGGTGGCCACGAACCGCCCGGCGCCGCGCTCCAGCCAGTCCGGGAGCAGCTCATGGGCGGCACGGACATGGGCCATGACATTGACGTCCCACGACAGCGCCCAGGACTTCTCGTCGAGCGGCCCGTCCGCGCCCGTGTCCTCGAAGGCGACACCGGCGTTCGCGCAGTAGACGTCGACGGTGCCGCCGAGCGCGTCGCGGGCGTCGCCGACGATCGCGGAGGCGTCACCCGGCACGGCGATCCCGCCGATCTCCTCGGCCACCGCCTTCGCCTTGCCCGCGTCCAGGTCGTTGACGACGACCCGCGCCCCTTCGGCGGCGAACCGCCGGGCCAGCGCGGCCCCGATCCCCCCGCCCGCCCCCGTGACCACCACTCCCGCATCCTGCACGGCTTCCACCATCGGTCCCCTTCGACACGACTTCGCACGGCGCGCACCGGCCCTGATCCGGCCCAGACTAACCAGTCGGTATGTGTAAAAGGAAGGGTGCCTGCACCAACCTAAGGGGCGCGAGGAACTGCGCGAGCAACCACATACGGCGTGCACGTCCCACACGACGGAGGCCACCCCATGCACCTGTCCCGACGCAACCTGCTCGCATCGGCCACGATGGCAGCCCTGCCGGCCCCGCACCGACACGACGAACCCCTGCAGACCGGGTTCGAAAGACTCGCAGCCGACGGATACTCCGCACTGCGCGGCCGGCGCACCGGCATCGTCACCAACCCGACCGGCGTCACCCGCGACGTCCAGCACATCGTCGACGTCATGCACCGCGACACCCGCGTCAGGCTGACGGCGGTCTTCGGTCCCGAGCACGGCTTCCGCGGCACCGCGCAGGCCGGCGGTTCCGAGGGCCGCTCCACCGACCCGGCGACCGGGCTGCCGGTGTACGACACCTACCTCAAGAGCGGCAAGGCCCTCGCCGACGTGTTCACCGCCTCCGGCGTCGACACGGTCGTCTTCGACATCCAGGACGTCGGCGCCCGCTTCTACACCTACATCTGGACGCTCTACGACTGCATGGAGGCCGCACAGCTCGCGGGCAAGCGGTTCGTCGTCCTCGACCGGCCCAACCCGGTCACCGGCCGCGAGGCCCAAGGGCCGGTCCTGCACAAGGAGTTCGCCTCGTTCGTGGGCCGGCAGCCGATCGCGCAGGCGCACGGGATGACGGCCGCGGAGCTGGCGCGGCTGTTCAACGGGGAGTTCCTGGGCAGCCCCGTACCGCTGGAGACCGTGCCGATGACGGGCTGGCAGCGCGATCGGTTCTATGACGCCTCAGGGCTTCCGTGGGTGCCGCCGAGCCCGAACATGCCGACCCTCGACACGGCCCTCGTCTACTCCGGCACCTGTCTGTTCGAGGGCACCAACGTCTCGGAGGGCCGGGGCACGACCCGCCCCTTCGAACTGCTCGGCGCGGAGGGCGTCGACGGCCGCTGGGCCGCCGCCGCGAACGCGCTCGCGCTGCCCGGAGTGCGGTTCAGGGAGGCGTACTTCGCGCCCACGTTCTCCAAGTTCGAGGGCAGGACGGTCGGCGGGGTGCAGATCCATGTGCACGACCGGGCCGCCTACGACCCCGTACGCACCGGAATCGCGCTGCTGGTGACGGCGAAGAAGGTCTGGAAGGGGTTCGCGTGGCGGTCGGACGACTGGATCGACAGGCTCACCGGCTCCGCACGGGTGCGCACCATGATCGACGCGGGGGCGGGCACCGACGAGGTGACCGGCGCCTGGCAGCAGGAGCTGGCCGCGTTCCGCCGGGTTCGAAAGGAATATCTCCTCTACCCGTGAGGCACGGCGTATGGCCAACCACGCCCCGGAGCAGGACGATGCGGGCCCAACGCATCGTTTGGGGGGACGAGGGAGCCTGGCATGGCGGATCCTGGGATGAGCGTCACTCCTTACTGGGAGCTGACCTTCGACGCGGACGGGGATGTGGACGGTCCCGAACGCGACCGGTTGATGGCACAGGTCACGGAGCACGGCGTGCGCGACCTGATCGTCTTCGCGCACGGCTGGAACAGCGACCGCTCGGGCGCGACCGCGCTGTACCGCGGCTTCTTCGCGCCGATCCCGGACCTCGCCCCGAAGGCCCGCGTCGGCTATGTGGGGGTGATCTGGCCGTCGATGCGGTTCAGCGACGAGCCGATCCCCGACTTCCCCAGGTCGGTGGCGGCCGCCGCGCCCGCGACGGCGGGGCTGGACGCGGACACCCGGCAGGCACTGGTCGCGGTCTTCCCGGACCGGGCGGACCTGATCGGCCGGCTCGCCGGGATGCTGGACGAACGGCCGGGCGGCGCCCAGGGACTGACGGAGTTCGGGCGGCTGGTGCGGCAGCTGATCGACACCGAGCCGCATCCCGGCGTGGCCGACACGGAGGAGGAGGGCGAGCCGTTGGTGTTCACCCAGGATCCGGCGGCCGCGTGCGAGGAGTTCGCCGGGGCGCTCGCGGCCGTGCGGTCCGCGGGCGCGCCGGCGCCGGCGTTCAGCATCCCGAATCCGTGGGAGGGCGCCAAGGAACTGCTGCGGCAGGCGACGTACTACACGATGAAACGGCGGGCCGGGACGGTCGGCGAGCGGGGGCTCGGGCCGGTGCTCGGCGCGCTGGCCGGTGCGGCGCCCGGGGTGCGGGTGCATCTGGCGGGGCACAGCTTCGGCGGCCGGCTGGTGTCGTTCGGCCTGCGCGGGCTGCCCGACGGGGTGCGTTCGGTGAAGTCGGTGACCCTCCTGCAGGGCGCCTTCTCGCACTACGCGTTCGCGGGGCGGGTGCCGCAGGCCCCGGACAGGTCGGGGGCGCTCAAGGACCGGCAGGGGCGGATCGACGGGCCGCTGGTGTGCTGCTACTCGCACTTCGACACGGCGCTCGGCACGTTCTATCCGCTGGCCTCCCGGCTCGCCGGGGACGACCGCTCGTGCGTGGGCAGCGAGATCGCGGCCGTGCTGGGACCGGAGTGGGGCGCCCTGGGGCACGACGGGGTGCAGGCGGTGCCGGGGACCGCCCGGCTGGATCTGGCGGCGGCCCTGACCGGACCGCTGCCCGCGTCGGGCTGCGTGAACGTCGACGCGGCGGCCGTGGTCCGGCGCGGCGGACCGCCGACCGGGGCGCACAGCGACATCGTGCACCCCGAACTGGCGCGCCTGGTACTGGCGGCGGGCCGCATCGGCTGACCCGCCGCCCGTACCTCGCCGTCACCGTCTCGCGGGTCGCCTCATCGGTGTGCGGTGTACTCGACCACCTGCTGGAAGGTCGGCCGGTTCTGCCAGCTGATGTTGGAGTGCTTGATGCCGCCCAGGGTGCGCTGGACGATCGAGTCGGCGCACCACTGGTCGCCCGCCGAGCACAGGGAGTCCCCGGGGTAGACCGTCGACGCGCCGGTGCCGGCCGCCGTCTTCAGCGTGCTGATCAGGAGGTCCCGGCAGGAGCTGAGGCTGCCGCCGCCGCAGTACTTCTCGGCGAGAGCGCCCTGCACGTTCTCGCCGAGCACCGCCCGGATGTCCTTGTCGACATAGCTCCACCAGCCGTACTGGAAGGAGCTGCCGGCGTGCGAGCCGGTCGGGCCGTGTCCGGCGGACGGTGCCTCGTCGATCGACAGGTTGCCGGTGAGATCGGTGTACAGGTCGCTGCCGAGGCCCGGTTCGAACTCGGCCTTGACCAGCAGCGGCCACCAGGCGTCCAGGATGCGGATCGCGTCGGCGTCGGCGTAGGTCTTCGAACCGGCGGACGTCTCCGTGCGCCCCGCGCCCGCGCCGATCCAGGCCTGGAGCTTCTTCACCGCGTCGGCGGCCGTGGAGTCGGTCACCGGCGAGGAGTTGATCACCTTGAGCAGCTTCGGCAGCACGTCCTCGGCGCGCAGATCGGCGAGGGCGGCGTCCGCCATGGCCTTGACCAGCTGGGTCCGGGTGACCCCGCCGGCCGCGGCCAGCTTCTTCACCCGGTCCTCCAGCAGATTGCCGCGGTGCACCGAGCCGTCGCCCCAGGACGCGGTCGTGTAGTCCTTGGCCTGCTTGTTGTTCCAGGAGACGTAGTAGTCCTGGTCGACGGAGTTGGGGTGGGCGGAGGCCGGGGTGTAGGCGGCCGTGTTGGTGTCCGGGTTCCAGTTCTGCCACTCGTACGCGGACTGCGCCCAGACCGGGAACTCGGAGTCGACGCCGGCCGCCCGGACCGGGTTGTCACCGCTGTTGTAGTACGCGGTGTGCTGGGAGTCGGCGTAGAACCAGTTGAAGGTGTAGTTGATGTGCTGGGCCGCGCTCTGGAAGTCCTTCGGGCCCTTGACGTAGCCGGGGTCGTTCAGCATCTGGAAGCCGATGATCGAGTCGGCCTCGTGCAGATACGAGGAGCGCAGCGTGGTGTAGGCGACCTTCTTGCCGCCCACGGTCGCGCGGTACTCCACCGGCCCGTACTTCGTGCGCCACACCCGCATGGTGTACGACCCCGCCGGGGTGCTGTCGGCCGTGGTCGGCGACCAGGCGTTCTTCTGCTCGACCTTGTCCATGGCCGTGCAGCTGCCGTGGTACAGGTAGTGGTAGTCGTCCTGGCACAGCTCGACGGCGTAAGTGTCGATGATGTCCTGGCCCGAGGTGGTCGCGGACCACGAGTAGTCCTGGCCGCGGCCCAGTTCGACGTACATGCTCAGGCCCGCGAAGGAGGCGCCGCGCGCGCTGATGCCCGGACCCTGGATCTCCTGGAGCATGAGCAGCTGCGGGGCGAAGTACCCGGTCTGCGGCCCGAAGACGGCGATCGGATGCCCGCTCGCGGTGTGCTCGCCGCTCACGACAAGGGCGTTGGACATCCCTCGGTGGGCCGAGCCGAGCGTGGTTCTCGCGGCCGAGGCGGAGGTGTTCCTGGCGGCCGCGGTCCCCGCGCTGCCCGTGCGGTCGTAGACGAGCGGCTCCTGGGCGACCGTGCCGGGGTCGGGCAGGGCCTCGCCCTTGGCGTCGGCGGGCTTGGTGCCGTAGGGGAAGCTCTGGCCGTCGTGGACGGTCAGGACCGCCTCGGGGTCGTTGCGCTCGCGGAAGGACTCCCAGACCTTGGTGCCCTCCTCGACCCCGTACTTGTCCTGGGCGGCCAGCAGGGAGACCGCGTTGTCGACCTCGCCGCCGCCCCCGGAGCCGAACAGCGAGCCGATGACGGAGGCCAGCGCGACCAGGTCGGTGATCTTGAAGTGGTCGATGGTGCCGGCGTTGGTGATCGGGTCCTTGTGACCGGTCAGGTCGTACTCGCCGGGGAAGTAACGGCCGCTGTCGGAGGCGTCGATATAGGCGTTGACGCCGGCGAGGTAGGCGTTGGCGTCGGCCAGGGCCTGCTGGCCGCGGGCGCCGTTGTTCGCCACCGCGTTGTCGATCTGCGCCTGCAGATCGGCCTCGGTGTACGGCGCGTTGCGGTAGAACTCCTGCTCCAGGCCCTGGTTGGCGGCGGCGCCGCCGGCGAAGGAGGTCAGCTGACCGCGGCCGACGTGCCGGAAGACGTCCATCAGCCACAGCCGGTCCTCGGCCGCGGCGTACCCGGCGCCGTACTCGGTGCCGTAGCGGGTGGTGCCCGTGATGTGCGGCACGCCGGTCTTCTTGTCGCGGACGATCGTCACATCGCTGCGCCCGCTGGGCTTCTCGGTGGAGGCGACCTGGTCGGACGGGACGCCGAACGAGGCGTCGTTGAAGAAATTGTTGATCGTCGAATCGGTAAGTCCGGAATGTCCGGTGGCGAGGTTGGCGTACGGCCCGAGCTGGTCCTCGGCGTGTGAGGGCTGGGTGCCGAAGGCCTGGTCGAGCAGGATCTGCGCGAGGGTCGCGTTGCCGTTCTCGCCGGGCGGCAGGATGTCCGAGCACTGTCCGCCGCAGTAGTCGTTCGAGGTGGCGGCCTCGGCGGCGGCCGCCTGCTGGGTGAGCGGGGAGAGAAGTCCGCCGACGAGAACGCATATCGAGGCGGTCTTCAGGAACCCGGTGAAGCGGCGGGACGTTCTCAGTCTGTCAAAGGCGGTACGTGGGGTTCGCCGTGGCATGGCAGCTCCTAGCGACAGGGGTGGCCGAACGTTACCGCCGGTATCCCCAGCTTTAAAGATGAACATGCGTCACTTTCTGGAGTCAGCAAGCAGAACCATGAGATGAGATGGAGCCGAATCGCCTGTCGATACGTCTATTCGGCGACGTCCGTGCGACGACGCCGAAGTGACCGAAGTACAGGTGCAGGTGTGACGGAGGTGCAGGGCGATGGCCGGTTTCCGGAGTCTGGCGAGACAGGTACGCGATCCGGGCTGCGATCTGGCACTGCGGCGATACTCACTGCGCAAGTGCCTTGAGAAGTTCGCCCCTTACGGGCATCGGGCGACGTGGGACCATCTGTGCGCCAGGGCGGGCTTCGGCCCCGAGGACCGCTCCCCCGACCCGGCGCGGCTCGTGGCCGCACTGGAGGAGCTGGAGGAGGCGCGGTCCGTCTGGCTCGCCTATGAGACCGACTTCACCGAGCGGCGCAGGAAGGAGAAGCACGACGGGCTGCGGCGGCCGGGCACGGTGGACGACTGGCACCGGCTGACCTGGGGCGGCTTCGGGGTCGCCTGGTGCGACGACCCGCGCGTCCACCCCGGCGAGCCCTTGGCGGAGGTGCTGCGCCGGCTGATCACCGCCCTGGAGCGGGAACCGGGCTCGGGGTGCCCGGTGTGCGGCGGTGACCGAATGATCTGGCGATACGGCCTGGACCACGCACCGTCGTCCGGACCGGTCTGCACGGCCTGCGGCATTCTCGTGCCGCGCCCCGTGCTCACTTCAAGGGCGCTGGCATCCGCCAGGCGGGGGCAACTGCTGATGTCGGCCTGAGTGTTGGGGGGGATCACCGGGGGGGTGCGTAGGGGGATGCCGCACCCCTGTCGGCTCGGGGGCGACGCAGCAGACGACCGAAGACATAGGGTGGCGCGAGGGATTTCCCGCACTCCCGATGGAGCACCATGCAGGCATGTCTGAACGGCCGCCGATCCCCGGCGGACAGCCCATCCGTGCCGATGTCGCCCGAGGACATGGCCCGTTCCGCCGCGCAGGCGGTCGCGGCCGGGGCCACGGCCGTGCATGTCCACCCGAAGACGCCGTGCGGGCACGACAGTCTCTCCCCGCGTGTGCTCGCCCCGGCGCTGGAGGCGATCCGGGCGAGCGTGTCCGTGCCGGTCGGGGTGACGACCGGTGCCTGGGCCGAGCCCGAACCGGCGGCCCGGCTCGCCCGGGTGCGCAGCTGGTCGGCGCTGCCCGACTTCGCCTCGGTCAACTGGCACGAGCCGGGCGCCGAGGCGGTCGCCGCACAGCTGCTCTCGATGGGGGTCGGCGTCGAGGCGGGCATCTGGTCCGGCACCGACGGCGCGGCCCGGTTCACGGCCTCGCCGCTCGGGCCGAAGGTGCTGCGCGTGCTGGCGGAGGTGACCGACCCGGATCCGGCGACCGCCGAGGCCTCGGCACGGACCCTGCTGGCCGGCCTCGGCACGGCGCACGCACGCCCGGTCCTGCTGCACGGCGAGGAGGGCGGCGCCTGGCCGGTGCTGCGTCTGGCCGGCCGGCTGGGCCTCGCCACCCGGATCGGCCTGGAGGACACCCTGTTCCTGCCGGACGGCCGACACGCGGACGGCAACGCCCGTCTGGTGGCCGAGGGGTTGGTCCGGTACGGGTCGTTCCCGCACGCCTCGTAGCGGGGGGGGAGACGGCCCCGAAAAGCGCGACGCTAGCAGAGCCGAATCCGCTGGCTCCAGCGCTTTCCCGTGCGGACAGTAGGAGGCGATGAAACACAGCTGACGGGCATCTGTGTGCCCGCACGCCAAAGGAGTTGCGATGTCGACGCTGCGCGTCACCGCCGAAGTGCTGACCGTCCATGAACACCCGAACGCCGACGCGCTCGAACTGGCCCAGGTGGGCTTGTACCGAGCCGTCGTGGCCAAGGGCGCGTACCGCACCGGTGAGGCCGCCGTCTACATCCCCGAGCAGTCCGTGCTGCCGGCCGGTCTGATCGAGGAGCTGGGGCTGACCGGACGGCTGGCGGGCGGTGAGGCCAACCGGGTCAAGGCGGTGCGGCTGCGTGGTGAGCTGTCCCAGGGCATCGTGTGCCGGCCGAAGGCGCTCGCGGACATCGACCTGGCGCGCGCGGCGGCCGAGGGCACGGACTTCGCCGAGCGGCTGGGCATCACCAAATGGGTGCCGGAGATCCCGCCGACCATGAACGGCGAGGTGGAGTCCGCGCCCGGCCTGCTGCCCTGGGTCGACATCGAGAACATCCAGCGCTACCCGGACATCTTCACGCCGGGCGAGCCGGTCGTCCTGACGGAGAAGCTCCACGGCTCGGCCTGCCTGCTGACGTATGCCGCCGAGGAGGGACGGGCGTACGTGTCCTCCAAGGGCTTCGGCGCCAAGTCGCTGGCGTTGAAGGAGGATCCGCGGAACCTGTACTGGCGGGCGGTGCGCGGGCACGGCGTCGCCGAGGCGGCGGCACGGCTCTGCGCGCGGCTGGGCGCCACCCGGGTCGGCGTCTTCGGCGAGGTGTTCGGCGCGGGGGTGCAGGACCTGTCGTACGGGGCCGACGGGCGGCGGGAGACGCTCGGGTACGCGGCGTTCGACGTGTCGGCGGAGATCGACGGGGTCGTGCGGTGGCTGGACGCGGCCGAGGTGCTGGCCGGGGAACTGCCGCTGGTGCCCCGGCTGTTCACCGGCCCCTACGACATCGCGCGGGTGCTGGAGTTCGCGAGCGGACGGGAGACCGTGTCCGGGCGGGGGCTGCATCTGCGGGAGGGCGTGGTGATACGGCCCGCCGTCGAGCGGTACAGCGCGGTGACCGCGGGCCGGGCCATCGCCAAGGCGGTGAGCCCGGCATACCTGACGCGCAAGGGCGGCACGGAGTACGAGTGAGGCGACGGCGCCGCCGTTCCCCCAGGCGTGCGGGGAACGGCGGCCGGGCTCAGCGCCCCTCCGCCAGCAGCCGGGACCCCGTCAGCCGTTCGCCGAACACATCGTCCGGATTGGACAGGACACAGTTCTCCAGGGACAGGCACCCGCACCCGATGCAGTCGGTCAGGTGATCGCGCAAACGGTTCAGCTGCCTGATGCGCTCGTCGAGTTCCGAGCGCCAGGTCTCCGACAGCCGTGACCAGTCCTCCCGGGTCGGCGTCCGTTCCTCCGGCAGCTGCGCCAGGGCGTCCCGGATCGTGGCCAGCGGGATGCCCACCCGCTGCGCCGCGCGGACGAAGGCGACCCGCCGCAGGGTGTCACGGCTGTAGCGCCGCTGGTTTCCGGTGGTGCGGCGACTGCTGATCAGGCCTTTGGCCTCGTAGAAGTGCAGGGCGGACACGGCGGCACCGCTGCGCGAGGAGAGCTGGCCGACGGTCAGCTCATGGACCGTCTCGGGAATCTGGGGCACTCCCCAGAGCCTAGGCCCTGCCGTCGCATTCCCGCCGCCCGGCACCCGTCGCGGTCCGTTGACAGGCGCCCTCCATCCGACCATGCTAAGCAGTTGCTTAGAGACGCGAGCGAGAGGCCGGGATCATGGCAGAACCGAGGACCTTCACCTCCCCCGACGAGCTGAGGGCGGCCGTCGGCGAGCAGCTGGGGTACACCGACTGGCTGGAGGTCGACCAGAAGCGCATCGATCTGTTCGCCGAGGCCACCGGCGACCACCAGTGGATCCATGTGGACCCGGAGAAGGCGGCGGCAGGACCGTTCGGGACCACCATCGCGCACGGCTATCTCACGCTGTCCCTGCTCCCGCTGTTCGGCCCGCAGCTGATCCGGGTCGACGGCGTGACGATGGGCGTGAACTACGGCACGAACAAGGTCCGCTTCCCCTCCCCCGTCCCGGTCGGCTCCCGGCTGCGCGCCACCGCGAAGATGACCGACGTGGCGGACGTCACCGGAGGCGTCCAGGTGACCGTCGCCTTCACCGTGGAGCGCGAGGGCGGCGACAAGCCGGTGTGCGTCGCGGAGTCGGTGTCCCGCTACTACCTGTGAGCCGAGGGGCCGGCTAGCCGGCCCCGACCATCCGGAGCACGAGGTCGGCGTAGAGCGCGCCGACCTCCTCGGGGGTGCGCGGGCCGTTCACGGTGAACCAGCGGGCCACGTCGATGCACAGCGACAGCACGGCGAGGGTGGTGCCCTGGACGTCCCGTACGTCGAACTCGCCCGAGGCCACACCGTCCTCGATGATCCCGCGCACCTCGGCGTCGACCTGGCGGCGCAGTGCGACGATCTCGGCGCGGGCCTCGGGGCCGAGGGCGTCGAGTTCGTACTGCACGACCCGCGCGGTGGTGCGCCGCCCCGCATGCCAGCGGACGAAGGAGCCGACCGCGTCGGCCAGCCGTTCCTTCGCCGTGCCCTCGCGCCGCGAGGCCGTGCGCAGGATGTCGAGCGCCCTGTCGTGACCGATCCGGCTGATCCGGTGGAGCAGCTCTTCCTTGGTCTTGTAGTGGATGTAGAGCGCGGCCGGGCTCATGCCGGCCCGGCTCGCGATGTCGCGTGTGGTGGTCGCGTGGTAGCCGCGCTCGGCGAAGGCCTCCACGGCGGCGACCAGCAGCCGCCGGGCCGCGTCAGGGGTGACCTCTTCCCACGGCTCCACTTCGCCGCCGGTCGTCTCCTCCGCCGTACTCATCGCTCGTTCGCCCCTCTCGGTCAGGAGCACCACCATACCGCCCAAGGTGAGCGAGCGCTTAGCGCAGCCGCCGAGCGCTTTCGGACCTTCTCGGAGCCAGGTGCGCGGGATCGGGGCTCAGAACGCCGAAACCCCGGTCAGAGCACGCCCGATCAGCAGCTTCTGGATCTGGCTGGTGCCCTCGTAGAGGGTCATCACGCGGGCGTCGCGCAGAAGTTTGCCGACGGGGTACTCATCGATGTAACCGTAGCCGCCGAAGACCTGCAGGGCGTTGTTGGCCGCGCGGACGGCGGCCTCCGAGGCGAACAGCTTGGCCTTGGAGGACTCCACGGCGAACGGCCGCCCGCGGTCGATCAGATCGGCGACCCGCCAGGTGAGCAGCCGGGCGGCGTCCACGTCGACGGCGATGTCGCTGATCAGCTCCTGCACCAGCTGATGACGGGCGATCGGCTTGCCGAACTGCTCGCGCTCACCGGCGTAGGCGACGGCCGCGTCCAGCGCGGCCTGGGCGATGCCGACACAGCCGGCCGCCACCGACATCCGCCCCTTGGCGAGCGCCGACATGGCGACGGAGAAGCCCTTGCCCTCCTCCCCGAGCATCGCCGAGGCGGGGACCCGGACGTCCTGCAGCACGAGTTCGGCGGTGGCCTGGCCGCGCAGGCCGAGCTTGCCGTGGACGGCACGGCGGGTCAGACCGGGGGTGTCGGTCGGCACCAGGAAGGCGCTGACACCCTGGTGGCCGGGGGCGTCGGTGGAGCGGGCGAAGAGCAGGACGACATCCGCCCAGGTGCCGTTCGTGATGAACATCTTGGTGCCGTTGATGACGTACTCGTCGCCTTCGCGCACGGCACGGGTGATGAGGTTGCCCGCGTCGGAGCCGGTGCCAGGCTCGGTCAGGCCGAAGCAGCCGACGTACTCGCCCGCGGTCAGCCCCGGCAGCCAGCGCCGCCTCTGCTCCTCGTCGCCCCAGGCGGCGATCGTCTTGGCGACGAGCCCGAGGGACACCGAGACGATGCCCCGCACGGAGGAGTCGCCGCGCCCCAGCTCCTCGGTGACCAGGCAGTACGCGAGATGGTCGCCGCCGCAGCCGCCGTACTCCTCGTCGACGGTCAGTCCGAGGAAGCCGACCTCGCCGAGCTTCTTCACGACCGCCCGGTCCACCTCCTCGGCCCGGTCCCAGGCCGCGGCATGCGGGGCGATCTCGCGCTCCACGAAGTCCCGGGCGAGCTGCCGTACGGCGGCCTGCTCCTCGCTCAGCTCCAGGTTCACCACGCGATCACCCCACACCAGATGTAGCTTGAAAGCCGTACATTTAAATTAGCACTGCTAGTTTCTGTTCGCAGCCCTACTATGTGCGCCATGGCCCGACCGCGCAAGCCCCTCCTCAGCACCGACCGGATCATCGCCACGGCCCGGGAACTCGTGGACCGGGAGGGCCTGGCGGCCGTGTCCACCCGCCGGCTCGCCGCCGAGCTGGGGGTCAGCGGGCCCTCGCTTTACAACCACTTCCGCACCAAGGACGAGATCCTGGAGGCGGTCGCCGACTCGGTGAGCGGGCTGGTCGACCTGGCGATGTTCGAGGACGGCCGCGACTGGCGGACCGCGCTGCACGACTGGGCCGTCTCCTACCGGGCCGCCCTGCGCGAGCACCCGAACATCGTCCCGGTCCTGGCGCGCGGGCCCGGCCGCCGCCCGGCCGCCCTGCGGCTGGCCGACGCGGTCTACGGCGCGATGGTCGAGGCCGGCTGGCCGCCCGCGCAGGCGACCTCCATCGGCGCGCTGATGCGGTACTTCATCATGGGCTCCGCGCTCGGCTCCTTCGCCGGCGGCTTCGTGGACGACGCGAGCGCGTACGACCCCGCCGACTATCCCCACCTCGGCCAGGCCCATCTGCTCGCCGAGCAGCAGGAGAAGATCGACGAGCGGGCCTTCGAGACGGGGCTCACGGCGCTGCTGGACGGGCTGGCGCAGCAGTACGAGCAGGTACGGCAGAGCGCGCGGCCATAGTTCGGCGGGCGCCGAAGTGTCCTTGCCGCATGCTGGGACCCATGACCGCCAAGGACTCCCGGGCCGCCCCTCTCGCCGCGCTCGCCGCCCTGCTCGCCGACGAGACACGGGCCGCGTGTCTGCTGGCGCTCCTCGACGGGCGGGCCTGGACCGCCGGTGAGCTGGCCCGGCACGCCGGCGTCGCCGCGTCGACGCTCAGCGAGCACCTGGGCAAGCTGGTGGCCGGCGGCCTGCTCACGGAGGAACGCCAGGGACGCCACCGGTATGTGCGGCTGGCCGACGCGGGGGCGGCGGGGCTCGTGGAGGAACTCGCCGCGCAGGTGCCTGCGGCGGCGGTACGGCGCCCTCCGCGGACGCTGCGGGAATCCAGTGCCGACTCGGCGATGGCGCGCGGGCGTACCTGTTACGACCATCTCGCCGGGCGGCTCGGGATCGCGCTCACCGACGCGCTGACCCTGCGGGGCCTGCTGCGGCAGGACACGGGGTTCGCGCTCACGGACGCCGGGGTGGAGTGGTTCCGTGCGGCGGGTATCGCGCTCACGGTTCCGGGCCGGCGTCCGCTGGCCCGTGCGTGCCTGGACTGGACCGAGCGGCGGCCCCATCTCGCAGGGGCCGCCGGGGCGGCGCTGTGCCGGCATGTGCTGGATGCCGGGTGGTGCGTGCGGATCGGCTCGGAGCGGGCGGTGAAGGTGACTCCGAAGGGGGAGCGGGAGCTGGGATCGCTGCTCGGCATCCCGGCCGGCTCCCTGCGCTGAGTCCGGCCACGGGGGCGGCGGCCCGCTCAGAAGACCACCAGTGCGCGGCCGCCCTTGCCCGCGCGCATGTTGTCGAAGGCCGTCGGGATGTCCTCCAGGGTGATGCGGTCGGTGACCAGGGCCGACAGGTCGAGGCGGCCTTCGCGTACGTGCTCGGCGAGCACGGGCACGTCGCGGGCCGGGTCGGTGTTGCCGTAGACGCAGCCGGAGAGGGTGCGGCCCCAGTGGAAGATCTCCAGGGCGTTGAAGGTGACCTCCTGGTCCTTGCCGCCGATGCCGACGACCGTCGTACGGCCACCGCGGCGGGTGGACTCCCAGGCAGCCCGGATCGACACCGCACGGCCCACGCACTCCACGGAGACGTCGACGCCCTGCTTGTCGGTGAGGGCGCGGATCTCGCGGGGCGTGTTCTCGGAGGCGAGGACGTAGTCGGTGGCACCGGCCGCGCGGGCCAGTTCCTCCTTCTCCGGGGTGACGTCGACGGCGATGATCCGGGACGCGCCCGCGATACGGGCCGACTGGAGGGTGGCGAGTCCGACGCCGCCCGCGCCGAACACCGCGACGCTCTCGCCGGGGTGGACCTTCGCCGAGTGGTGGACGGCGCCGTAGCCGGTGAGGACGGCGCAGCCGAGGAGGGCGGCGTCCACCAGCGGCACCCCCTGGGGAAGGGGCAGCACGCAGGACGCGGAGACGACCGTCTCCTCGGCGAACGCGGCCACGTTGAGGCCGGGGTGGAGGTCGGTGCCGTCGGCGGTGCGGGCGTAGACGTCGGCGGCGCCGTTGAGGGCGTTGGCGCACAGCCAGACCTCGCCGAGCGTACAGGCGTGGCAACTCCCGCAGGAGGGCGCCCAGTTGAGGACGACGGGGTCGCCCTCGGCGACATGGGCGACGCCGTCGCCCACGGCCACGACCGTGCCGGCGCCCTCGTGGCCGAGGACGGCCGGGACGGGTACGCGCATGGTGCCGTCGGACAGGGACAGATCGGAGTGGCAGACGCCCGCCGCGGCGAGGCGGACGCGGACCTGCCCCGGGCCCGGGTCGGGCAGATCGACGGCGGTGATCTCCAGGGGGGCGCCGATGGCGGGCAGGACGGCGGCTCGTACGGCCATGGGTCGCGTACTTCCTTAGAACTGGAGGGACTTGGTCTGGAGGTACTCGATCAGTCCGTGCGCGCCGAGTTCCCGGCCGACTCCGGACTGCTTGTAGCCGCCGAAGGGGGCCAGGGGGTTGAACCGGCCGCCGTTGATGTCCACCTGGCCGGTGTCCATGCGCCGGGCGAAGGCCACGGCCTCGGCCTCGTCGCCGGCCCAGACGGCGCCCGCGAGGCCGTAGACCGTGCCGTTGGCGATGCGCAGGGCGTCGTCCTCGTCGCCGTAGGGCAGGATCGACAGGACCGGGCCGAAGATCTCCTCCTGGGCGATGGTCATCTCGGGGCTCACGTCGGCGAAGACGGTGGGGCTGACGAAGTAGCCCTTCTCGCGCGGGGATTCGGGGCCGCCGGCGACCAGGCGGGCGCCCTCGGCGATGCCCTGCTCGATATAGCCGCGCACCCGGGTCCGCTGCTTGGCGTTGACGAGGGGGCCGATGCGGTCGGCGTACTTGGCGGCGGCCGTCCGGGCCAGCTCGACGGCCTCGTCGTACCGGTCGCGGTGGACCAGCATGCGGGTCCAGGCGCTGCATGTCTGGCCGGAGTTGGACATCACGTTGGCCACGCCGACGTTGACGGCTTTGGCGAGGTCGGCGCTCGGCAGGATGACATTGGCCGACTTGCCGCCGAGTTCCAGAGCGACCCTCTTCACGGCCGCGCCGGCCACCGCGCCGATCTGCCGGCCGACCGCCGTGGACCCGGTGAAGGAGACCAGATCGACGCCGGGGTGCTCGGCGAGGGCCTGCCCGGCGACCGGGCCGAGGCCGGTGACCAGGTTGAACACCCCGGCCGGCACGTCCGCCTCGTGCACCGCCTCGGCGAACAGCTGGGCGGTGAGGGGGGTGTCCTCGGCGGGCTTGAGGACGACCGTGCAGCCCGCGGCGAGTGCCGGGGCGACCTTGGCGACGATCTGGTGCAGCGGGTAGTTCCAGGGGGTGATCGCGGCGACCACGCCGACGGGCTCCTGCAGCACGGTGGAGTTGCCGACCCTCTCCTCGAAGGAGTGGGTGGCGGCGAGTTCGGCGTAGGAGCCGGCGACCGCGATGGGTACGGCGGCGTGGACGGCCTGGGAGAACTGTGGCGGGGAGCCCAGTTCGGCGGTGACGGTCTCGGCGATCTCGCCCTTGCGGGCCACGAGGACGTCCCGCAGGGCGGCGAGGCGCGCCGCGCGCTCGGCCGGCGGTGTGGCCGCCCAGCCGGGAAGCGCGGCGCGGGCCGCACGGACGGCGGTGTCGACGTCCAGGGCACCGGCCGCCGGGATCCGGGCGATGACCTGTTCGTCGGCCGGGTTCACGACCTCGATGACATCGGTACTCCCGGCGGGGCGCCAGGCGCCGTCGATGTACAGGCCGTCGTGTGCCTTCATACTGCTTTCCTCCCGGCGGGTCAGCATCGTCCGACACACAAACTAGCGGCGTTAGTTTTTTGGCGCCAGACGTGCCGCCGGGTCGCGCATGGTCACTTGGTCGCGGTCAGATGCGCGAAGACCACCACGTTACTGGTGTAGCCGGTGCGCCGGCTGTAGAGGCCGCCGCAGGTCAGCACGCGCAGTTCCGGCCGCCGCACCGGGCCGTACACCTCCTTGTCCGGGAAGCCCGCCTTGTCGTAGACCTTCATCCGGTCCACGGTGTAGACGGCGGTACGGCCGTCGGCGCGCTTGACCTCGATGAGTTTGCACGGTTTGACCTGGGCGAGCCCGGCGAAGACGGCCGGGCCGGTCAGGGTGTCCCGGTGCCCCACGGCGATCGCGGTGCCGGCCTCGCCCGGCGTGGGACCGCCCTCGTACCAGCCGACCAGCCTGGGCCGGCCGACGGGCGGGGACTCCAACTGCCGCTCCCCATAGAGCCGCAGGGCCGTGATCGGGGCGTCGATGCCCAGCGAGGGGATACGGAAGGACGTCGGCCGGGACCGGGGCAGCGGACGGGGCGAGGACGCGGGAGGGGCCTCGCAGGACTCCGGCCCGCTCGCGCCCCCTGCCCCGACGGCCAGCGCGGCGTCCGGGTCGTCGGCCCGGCCGGGCCCGGAGTACAAGCCCATGCACCGGTTTCCCACCGTCACCAGGACGGTCACCAGCAGGGCCGTCCTGGCGAGGCGGTAGATCCGGGTCCGGTACCAGGGCCTGCGTCTGCGCCTACGCGGCGCCATGAGGCCGACGGCGGCCGCGCCGGATGTACACGGCACCGCCGACCGCGGTCAGGCCCACGGCACCCGCGGCGGCCACCGGCGCGTACGCGGCGGCGGTGTCGATGAGGCCGCCGCCGCCCGCGTGCACACCGCCTCTCGGCGGATCGTCGTGGTCCTTCCTGCCCCAGCCCGGACCGTCCTGGTCTCGACGGTCCCCGTGCTCGTCACGGTCACCGCGGTCACCGCGGTCACCGCGGTCGCCATGGTCGTCGTGGTCCCCGTGTTCCTGGCGGCCCCCGTGATCCTGGTGATCCTCGATCTGCCCGTTCGGGCCGCCCGGACCGTTCGCCCCGTCGTGCCGTCCGTCGTGGCAGTTGACGCGGAAGAGCTTCTCCTTGACGGCACCCGCCGCGACCCAGGTGAGCTTGTACTGCCCGTCGGTCAGACCGATCGCGTCGGTGTGTCCGGCGCCCGCGGCGAGCTGGATGACGCCGGTGACGGTGGCCGCGGTGGGCAGCGGGGGCTGGGCCTGGATGATGTACGGGATGTTGGGGAGGATGTCGAAGTTGACGGCGTCGAGGTAGAACTTGCAGACCGTCGGCTCGTCCTTCGTCACCCCGTAGGGCACGCCCACGCTGTGCACCCTGATGTCGCCGTTTTCCCCTTGGGCCGCCGCGTTCGGCGCCGCCACCCACGACGCGCCCACCGCGGCGAGGACGGTGAGGACGACAGTGGCGCCCGCACGGGAGCCGAGGGCACGTGGTGAGGTCGTGGTCGGCATGCACACTCCTCCGAGTCAGACGATTTTCATACAAATCGTTCTTTCGATGGAACTGTGCGTGATGCACGCCGATCCTGACGAACCGACACCCGGTGCGTCGTCAGAGATCGCTCATGCGGCGCAATCCGGAGATTCAGCGGATACCGCGGGAAAAGCCGCTCGGCACGAGCTCGACGGGGACACCGTTGAGGACCGCGTTGCCCGAGAGCGGGTCCAGCAGCGAGCCGTCGAGGAGCTGGTTGACATTGACTCCGGGCGCCGTGGCCGCGTGGCCGAGGCGGGTGCCGGGGCGGTCGTGGCCCCAGCCGTGCGGCAGGCTCACCACTCCGGGCCGTACGGCGTCGGTGACCTCGGCGGGCGCCACCACCTCTCCCCCGGCGCCCTTGACGCGGACGTCCGCCCCGTCCCGGACGCCGAGCCGGGCCGCGTCCTCGGGGTGGATGTGCAGGGTGCAGCGGTTGGAGCCGCCGGTGAGGGCGGGCACGTTGTGCATCCAGCTGTTGTTGGAGCGCAGATGGCGGCGGCCGACGAGGACCAGTCCTGCGGGGCGTTCACGCAGCGCCGCGCGGAGCCGGGGCAGGTCGCCGGCGATGGGCGCGGGCAGCAGCTCGACCTTGCCGCTCACCGTCCTCAGCGGCTGCGGCAGGCGCGGGCGCAGCGGGCCGAGGTCGATGCCGTGCGGGTGGGCGAGCAGCCGGGCCAGGGTCAGGCCGTCCGGCCGGGCGCCGAAGCCGTCGCCGTACGGGCCGAGGCGCAGCATCAGGTCCAGCCGTCGCTCGGGGCCGGTCTCGCCGGTGAGCTGCCCGGCGAGTTCGCGCGGGTCGCGGCCGTACACCGGCGAGTGCTTCTCCTGTACGGCCTTGCCGAGGGTCTGGTCGACGACCATGGCGTCGACGGCGGCCGGGTCGGCGCCGTGCAGGCCGGTGGCCGCGAGGATCAGCCGGGCGAGGATCTCGGTCTCGGCCATCCGGCCCGCCTCCAGCGGGACGGCGGGGCGGGTGTAGCGGACCTGGTTGCGCACAGCGAGGGTGTTGAAGGCGAAGTCGTGGTGCGGACTCTGGGAGGGCGGCGGCGGGGGCAGGACGACATCGGCGTGGCGCGAGGTCTCATTGAGGTACGGGTCGACGCTGACCATGAAGTCCAGGCAGTCCAGCGCCTTGTCGAGGCGGTCGCCGTCGGGCGCGGACAGCACCGGGTTGGCGGCCACGACGATCAGCGCGCGGACCGGCTCGCCCTCGGCGGTGGCGGTGTCGATCTCCTCGGCGAGCGCGGAGAGCGGCAACTCGCCCTTCGCCTCCGGCAGTCGACGCACCCGGGAGTGCCAGCGGCCGAGCGCGAAGCCCCGCCCGGGGCCCGCCGGGCGGGGTGTCCGGTCGGTGGCGGCCTGTGGGAAGAGGGCGCCGCCGGGCCGGTCCAGGTTGCCGGTGAGGACGTTGAGGACGTCGACCAGCCAGCTGGCGAGGGTGCCGTGCGGGACGGTGCAGCTGCCGATGCGGGCGTAGACGGCGGCGGCGGGGGCGGCGGCGAGTTCGCGGGCGAGGGTGCGGATGAGGCCGGCGTCCAGGTCACAGGCCTCGGCCACGGCTTCGGGGGTGAAGTCACCCATGGCGTCCCGGAGTTCCTCCACTCCTTGGACATGCGGGGCGAGGGCCTTCAGGTCGGTCAGGTCCTCCGCGAAGAGGGTGTGCGCCATCGCCGCGAGCAGCAGGGCGTCGGTGCCGGGACGGATCGCCAGATGCCGGTCGGCGAGCTTCGCGGTGCGGGTGCGGCGCGGGTCGACCACGGTGAGGTGTCCGCCGCGGGCCTTGAGCGCCTTGAGCCTGCCGGGGAAGTCGGGCGCGGTGCACAGACTGCCGTTGGACTCCAGGGGGTTGGCGCCGATCAGAAGCAGATGGTCGGTGTGGTCCAGGTCCGGCACCGGGATGGCGTTCGCGTCACCGAAGAGCAGCCCGCTGGAGACGTGCTTGGGCATCTGGTCGACCGTGGAGGCGGTGAACACGCTGCGGCTGCGCAGGCCGGCGAGGAGGACCTGCGGATAGAGGCCGCCGGCCACGGTGTGCACATTGGGGTTGCCGAGGACCACGCCGACGGCGTCGGAGCCGGCCCCCGCCACGACCGTGCGCAGACCGGCGGCGACCGCGTCGAAGGCCTCCTCCCAGGTGGCCTCCTGCAGCTCGCCGTCCCTGCGTACGAGCGGGGTGCGCAGCCGGTCGGGATCGGCGTCGACGGCCGCGAAGGAGGCGCCCTTGGGGCAGATGAACCCCTTGCTGAAGACGTCCTCGCGGTCCCCGCGGGCGCCGGTGACCCGGGTGCCCTCGACGGTGAGGGCCAGCCCGCAGGTGGCCTCGCACAGGGGACAGATTCGCAGGGCGGTGCGGGACACGGGTCCTCCCGGAGGGTCGGCGGCAGTGCCGGGCGAGCACGGAGGGCTCGGGGCGAGCATACCGACCGGTATGCACGGAGGGGAGGCCTCTTCGGTGAACGACTTCGGTGAACGACTTCGTCGAGCGGCTTCGGTCAGCGACTTCGGTGAGCGATGACCGGGGAACGTCAGTCGAGCACGCGTCCCAGATACGCCCGCAGCAGCTCCCGCGTCTCCGTGATGATCGCCTCGTCGCCGTCCGGGTCGGTCCGGAAGGCCAGCTGGACGAGGGTGTCCGCGGCTTCCACGGCGACCAGGAAGACCCGGCGCAGCCCGTCGTCCGGTGTGCGGTCGAGATAGCCGGAGAGCAGCTTGGTGAGCCGGTCGGCGACACGGGTGTTGGGCTCGCCGTGGCGGGCGCCGACGGGTATCTGGTTGCCGAAGTCGACCAGGGAGAAGCCGGGCGCGGTGCGCTTCATGGCCAGGTACTCGTCGAGGACCGCGTCCATCGCCGCCCGCCAGTCCCCCTGCCGCGTCTGCTTCAGCCGCTCGGTGACACGCTCGGTGTACCGCTCCAGGTTGCGCTGGGCGAGGGCGTCGGCCATCTGCCGCTTGTTGCCGAAGAACCGGTAGACCGAGCCGATGGGGACACCCGCGCGCAGCGCGACGGCGCGGGTGCTCAGGGCGTCGTAACCGACCTCGTCGAGGAGTTCGGCGCAGGCGTCGAGGATCCTGGTCAGCCGTTCGGCACTGCGCCGCTGAACGGGCGCGCGGCGGAGCGATGTCGCATGGGGCACGGGTTTCATGATGCCTCTCCGCCCTCGGTCCGGTGAACCTCGCCCTCCCGTACGGAGAACTGTGGCCGATGCACTCATTTCATGACGACCAAGGTCGTCGTGGTCACCGAGGGTTCGTCCGTGGCCGTCGAGGGTTCGTCCGTCGCCGTCGCCGCGTCGGACACCGTTATGTCGGCGGCGCCCTGCACCGGCTGGCGCCGTACGGCCCACACGGTGCCGTCGTCGGCGTACAGGCGCGCGGTGACGTGGTGGGTGCCGTGCGGGACGAGACGGTCGGGCAGGCGGTACGCGCGGGTGCGCAGCGCGGTCACCTCGCGGCCGTCGACGAGGAGGTGCACGAACCCGCGCCCGGGCACCGCCCGCCTGCCGGCACCGGGTGCCGAGCAGCGGAAGTGACGGAAGGCCAGCCGGACGTCCCAGCCGCCGCCGGAGTGCGGGGCCACCTCGACCTCGACCTCGGGCGCGTTCTTCGTGTCGACCTCGCGCAGATGCCGGCCGGTCGAGTCGGTGTCGTCCAGGACCTTGCCTATCGGCGAGGGCGAGTCCGCGCCACCGTGGGCCTGGCCGACCGCGCAGGCGGCCGCGCCGAGCGGCAGCACGACAGAGACCGCGAGCGCGGCGAGCGTCCTGCGGATCCGCGGCGTCATGGGCATGCCCAGGAGACTAGAACAACGTTCCGGCCCCGCGAATCCGTCTGAAGTCGGGTTCCGGTCACCCGGCACAGTCCCCCGGTCGGAGTACTCAGGGCCCCCTTGCGCACGCCGCCAGCTATTCCTACGGTGATACATAGGAATCGGGAGTGCATCAGGACGCAAGGGAGCGATCATGAGCGATGGGGGTACCTCCCGCGCGAGCGAATTCGAGCGTGGGGGAGCGCGGAAGACCGCCGCGGGACTGTCGTATCTCACCGGGTTCGGCAACGAACACGCCTCCGAGGCGGTGCCGGGCGCCCTGCCCGAGGGCCGTAACTCGCCCCAGCGGGCCCCTCTCGGACTGTACGCGGAACAGCTGAGCGGTACGGCGTTCACCGAGCCGCGCGCGCACAACCGCCGCTCCTGGCTCTACCGCATCCGCCCGTCGGCCGCGCACCCCGCGTTCTCCCGTGCCGGCAACGGCGCGATCCGTACGGCCCCGTTCACCGAGAGCGTGCCCGACCCCAACCGGCTGCGCTGGAACCCGCTGCCCGAGCCGCCGGCCGGCACCGACTTCCTCGCCGGCCTGTGGACGCTCGGCGGCAACGGCGACGCCACCCAGCGCACCGGCATGGCCGTGCACCTGTACCACGCCAACGCCTCGATGGACCGGGTGTTCAGCGACGCCGACGGCGAGCTGCTGATCGTCCCGGAGCGCGGCGGACTGCTGCTGCACACGGAGTTCGGTCTGCTCCCTGTGGAGCCCTCCCATGTGGCGTTGATCCCGCGTGGGGTGCGCTTTCGTGTACTGCTCCTGGACGAGTCCGCCCGAGGCTATGTGTGCGAGAACTACGGGGCGCCGTTCCAGCTGCCCGACCTCGGTCCGATCGGCGCCAACGGCCTCGCCCACGCCCGGGACTTCCGCGCGCCGGTCGCGGCGTACGAGGACGTGACCGGCCCGGTGGAGGTGGTGAACAAGTTCTGCGGCAACCTCTGGACGGCCACATACGACCACTCGCCGCTCGATGTGGTGGCCTGGCACGGCAACCATGTGCCGTACATCTATGACCTGCGCCGTTTCAATGTGATCGGCACCATCTCCTACGACCACCCTGACCCGTCGATCTTCACGGTCCTGACCTCCCCTTCGGACACCCCGGGCCTGGCCGGTGTCGACTTCGTCGTCTTCGCCCCGCGCTGGCTGGTGGGCGAGGACACGTTCCGGCCGCCGTACTTCCACCGGAACGTGATGAGCGAGTACATGGGCCTGATCGAGGGCGCCTACGACGCCAAGGCGGAGGGCTTTGTACCGGGCGGCGGCTCGCTGCACAACATGATGTCCGCGCACGGCCCGGACCAGGAGACCTTCGACAGGGCGAGCGCGGCGGAGCTGAAGCCGCAGAAGATCGACGACGGGCTGGCGTTCATGTTCGAGACCCGCTGGCCGGTGACGCTCACCGGGCACGCGGCGGGCGCCGACCACCTCCAGCAGCGCTACGACGACGTGTGGCAGGGCCTCCAGCCGCATTTCCGGGCATGACACACGCGTTGCGCCGGACGTTCATCGACAGGTACGGATAGCCGCGTGACCTCCTTCGCTCCGGATTCGATCGTCCTGAACCGCAAGCTGCCGCTGTGGTACCAGGTGTCGCAGTCGCTGCGCGCCTCGATACTCGGCCGCTCCCCCGAGGACCCGCTCCGGCTGCCCACGGAGGAACAGCTGGCGGAGCACTACGGCGTGAGTGTGCTGACGATGCGCCAGGCGCTGAAGGAGCTGGAGGACGAGGGGCTGATCAGCCGGCACCGGCGGCGCGGCACGTTCATCGAGCCCGGGGTGCGGCGCGGGGCGCCGGTGCGGCTGCTGGGCTCGGTGGACGCGATCGTGGCCCAGCAGTCCGGGATGACGACCGAGCTGCTGGACCACGGCAGTGTGCCCGTGCCGGCCGGGCTCGCCGAGTACTTCCCGGACCTGGCCCAGGTGGCGGCGTACCACCGGCTGCGTCACGACGAGAAGACCGGCGAGCCGACCAACCACGCCGTCAACCACGTCCGCCCCGAGCTCGCCGCGCGGATCGACCTGGACGACCTGGTCCGCTGGCCGATGACGAAGGTGCTGCGGGACGTGGTCAAGGCGGATATCAGCCGCATCACGGACACGGTGGAGGCGAGGCTCGCCGACCCGGAGACCGCCCGCCTCCTCCAGGTACCGCTGCTCAGCCCGATCCTGCACTACACGGGAGTCACGTACGACGCCGGGGGCCGGGTGCTGGATGTGGCGGTCATCCACTACCGGGGGGACCGTTTCTCCTTCACGGTGACCCTGGAGGCGACCTGATGCCGGGTCCGGGTCAGGCCGTACCATGCCGTGCGTGACGTACGACGACGCTCCGCTGCTGGCGGACCTCATGCCGTGGTCCGTCGCACCGCTGAGGCCGGGCCGCGCCTGGCCGACGGCGCCCGACCCCGGTTCGCTGAAGGCCCGGTGGGACGCCCTGCTGAAGGCCGAGGGCCCGGACCGGGAGGCCCTGTTCGAGCCGACCCGCGCCCGTACGCCCGCCTCCGCGGTGGGCCAGTTGCCCGGCCAGTCCACCGGCACCGGGCGGCTGGCCCGCGCCGAGGGCCCGTGCGCGGAGCCGGTACGGGTGCTGGCGGCCCCCTTCGACGAACAGTGGCTGATCCCGGACCACCGGTTGATCGACACCGCCCGGCCGGAGCTGTGGCGGGTGACGGACGCGCGCCAGGTCTTCATGGTGGAGTCGGGCGACGAGGACGACCCCCTGCTGGCCACCTCCCTGCTCCCCACCCTCCGCACGGGCCGCGTCCGCCCGGTGTACCGCCGCCCCGGCGGCACGGAACCCAACCTCGCGCCGGGCCTGACGGCCCAGCTGGCCGACCGGCTGGGCAGTGCCCCCGCCCCGGCGGACGTCGTCTCCTGGATCCTGGTGGCCACCGGCCCCGCTCTGACCGTGCCGCTCACCGACGACCCCGGCCTCTGGTCGTCGGGCGTCGAACTGGGCCGCCGCATGCTGTGGCTGATGCGCCGTGACGGCGAGCGCCCCAGGCTGCCGGGCGGCCGCCGCCCCTACGTCCGCTCACCGCTGCCGGCCCGGCCCGTCACCCTGCACTACGACGAGGACGAGGAGACCCTGCACCTCGACGAGGGCCGTATCTCCCCCGTCCCGCCGGACGCCTGGGCCTATGAGCTGGCCGGGGCCCGGGTCCTCGAATCCTGGTTCACGGCGCGTACGGCTCCGCCCGAACCGGGCACGCTCACCGCGATCCGCCCGGCGACCTGGCCGCAGAGCTGGACATCGGAGCTGCTGGAACTGATCACGGTCCTGACCCTGCTGGCCGAACTGCGCCCACAGCGCGCCGAGTTGAAGATCACCTCGGGTATCACGGCGACCGACCTCCGGAACGCGGGCATCCTCCCGCCCCCGCGGACCGCCCGCCGCCCCGCCTCGGTCCTGGACCACCACGAGGAGGGCCCGGAGGGCCAGTTCACCCTGCTCTGACAGCACTTCAGCCGGCCCGAGCCACCACACACAGGCCGGGCCAAGCACGGCCGCACGCAGGCGGGGCTAGCGCGGCGCGAACCCGTCCAGCACACGCCCCAGGGCCCGTTCGAAGGCCGCCTCCAGGTCGATCGGTCCCGTCTCCTCGCCGAACGCCGCCGCCATCCTCGGATACGCGCCGGAAGCCAGCTGCCGGCCCAGGTAGGCCCCGCGCACCGCGTTCTCCTCGGCCTCGGACCACGGCAGGTCCCGCACCCGCTCCGCCGTGTCGAGTTCATTGCGGACGAAGGTGATCACGGTGCCGTTCAGCATCGCGATCAGCTCCAGCTTGGTGCCGTAGCCCGCCCGCAGCGGATCCAGGCAGGCCAGGCAGTGCTCCAGATAGCGCAGCGCGTGCGGACTGAAGCCGTGCACGGGGGACAGCACGGCCGGCATCCACGGGTGCCGGCGCATCAGCGCGCGCGTCTGGCCCGCCACCCGGAGCATGTCGGCCCGCCAGTCCCCGCTCGGCTCCCACAGGTCGTGCTCGGCGCTGACCGCGTCGACCATCAGCTCGTACAGGTCCTCCTTGCGGGGGACGTAGTTGTACAGCGACATCGTGCCGCAGCCCAGTTCCGCCGCGACATGCCGCATCGACACCGCGTCGAGCCCCTGCGCGTCGGCGATCCGGACGGCCGCCGCCGCGATGTCGTCACGGCTGTACGCCGGCTTCGGCCCCCGCCCGGTGCGCCCGGGACGCGCCCAGATCACCTCGGGAACGGCCCCTCGGACTGCCATCGGTCATCACCTCGGCCACCATCCTAGTTACGTACAGCGTACGTAGTGCGGTATGGTCGCCGCATGACTACTACGTACGGTGTACTTAGTGAGGGGCTGGAGAAGCGCTTCGGCGAGGTGAACGCCCTGCGCGGGCTGGATCTGGCGGTGGCGCGGGGGACGGTCTGCGGGCTGCTCGGCCCGAACGGCGCCGGGAAGACCACGGCCGTACGGCTGCTGACGACGCTGGTGCGGCCGGACGCCGGTTCGGCGCGGGTCGCCGGGCACGACCTGGTGCGGGAGGCCGCCGCGGTGCGCGCCCGGATCGGGGTCACCGGGCAGTACGCCTCGGTCGACGGCGACCTCACCGGCCGCGAGAACCTGCGGCTGTTCGCCCGGTTGCACCGGGTGCGCGGACCGGCCGGGCGGGCCGGGGAACTGCTGGAGCGCTTCGGGCTGACCGAGGCCGCCGACCGCAGGGCCGCCACCTACTCGGGCGGTATGCGGCGCCGCCTCGACCTCGCCGCGAGCCTCATCCGCCGGCCCCAGGTCCTCTTCCTCGACGAGCCGACCACCGGGCTCGACCCGGCCAGCCGCACCCGCATCTGGCAGGCGGTGCGCGAGCTGAAGGCGGACGGTACGACGGTGCTGCTGACCACGCAGTATCTGGAGGAGGCCGATCAACTCGCCGACGACATCGCCCTGGTGGACCGGGGCCGGGTCGCGCACACCGGCTCGCCCGCCGAGCTCAAGGCGCTCATCGGGTCGCACGCGCAGGCCGTGGTCGCGGACAGCGACGCGCTGCCGAGGGCGGCGGCCGTGCTCGACCAACTCACCGGCGGCAAGCCGGTGTTCGACCGTGAACGCAATACCGTCGGCGCGGTCACCACCGACCCGACCCTGACCCTGCCGCGCCTGGTGCGCGAACTCGACGCGGCGGGCGTGCCGTTGCTCGACGCGAGCCTGCGCCCGCCCACCCTCGACGACGTCTTCCTCCGGCTCACCGGAGAGCCGGCGGAGAGCACGGAGAACACAGAGGGCACGGAAAGCGCAGAGGGCACGGAAAGCACGGAGAACAAGGAGCTTGCCGTATGAGCGCGTTGGCCTATGACGGTCTGGCGATGACCGGCCGGCAGCTGCGCCGGGTCCGCAACAGCCCGGGCCTGGCGATCCTGACCCAGATGATGCCGATCAACATGCTGCTGTTCTTCGGCTATGTCTTCGGCAGCGCGCTGGCGATGCCCGGCCGTGAGTACCGGGCCTTCCTGGTGCCGGGGCTGCTGGTGGCGACCGCGGCCGGCGGGCTGATGACCGGCATGTTCCAGGCCGCCGCGGACACCCACCGGGGTGTGATGGACCGGTTCCGGACGATGCCGGTGAGCCGGGCCGCCGTACCCCTCGGGCAGGCCGTCGCCGACCTGGTCGTCACGGCCGTGGGCACGGTGCCGCTGCTGCTGGTCGGGCTCGCGGTGGGCTGGCGGATCGAGCGGTCCGCGGTCGACGCGGCCGGTGCCGTGGGCCTGCTGCTGCTCTTCCGGTTCGCCTGCACCTGCGCCGGGATCTTCCTGGGGCTGCTCACCCGCAGCGAGGACGCGGCCGGGCAGCTCGGCGCCTCCTCCTTCGTGCTGCCGTTGCTGTCCAACGCCTACATCCCGACGGGCAATCTGCCGGGCTGGCTGCGCACGCTCGCCGAGTGGAACCCGATCAGCGCGGTGACGACCGCCCTGCGGGATCTCTTCGGCAACGCCTCCGTGCCGCCTCACTCCGCCTGGCCGGTGGCGCACCCGGTCGCCGGGGCGCTCGCCTGGAGCCTCGCCCTCGTCGCCGTGTTCCTGCCGCTGGCCGTGCGCCGGTACAACCGCGGCGGCTGAACCGGCACTGCTGACAAGGCCGCCGCTCAGGGGCATGATCCCGCCCATGGAACAGCAGCCCCTGCCCCTCGCGGGCATCACCGTCGTCGCCGTCGAACAGGCCGTCTCCGCGCCCTTCGCCACCCGGCAGCTCGCCGACCTGGGGGCCAGGGTCATCAAGGTGGAGCGGGTCGACGGCGGCGACTTCGCGCGCGGTTACGACACCGCGGCCCGCGGTCTCGCCTCGCACTTCGTGTGGTGCAACCGCGGCAAGGAGTCCCTCGCGCTGGACCTGAAGGACCCGCGCGGCCTGGACGCCGTACGACGGCTGATCGCGGACGCGGACGTGTTCGTGCAGAACCTCGCGCACGGGGCGGCGGCCCGGCTCGGGCTTGACGCGGCCACCCTGTGCGCGGCGCATCCGCGGCTGATCGCCGTGGACATCTCCGGGTACGGCTCCTCGGGGCCGTACGCGGACAAGCGGGCCTACGACATGCTCGTGCAGTGCGAGGCGGGGCTCGTGTCGGTGACCGGGACGCCCGAGCAGCCGGTGAAGGCGGGGGTCCCGGCGGCGGACATCGCGGCGGCCATGTACGCGTTCTCCGGCGTCCTTGCGGCGCTTGTGCGGCGGGGGACGACCGGGCGGGGCGGGCCGGTGGAGGTGTCGATGCTGGAGGCGCTCGCCGAGTGGCTCGGGCATCCGCTGCACCACACGATGCATGGGGGTGAGCCCCCGGCGCGCACCGGTCTCGCGCACGCTGTCATCGCGCCGTACGACGCCTATCCGACGGCGGACGGCGCTCGGGTGCTGCTGTCCGTGCAGAACGACCGGGAGTGGCGGCGGCTGGCCGAACAGGTCATAGGGCGCCCGGAATTGGCGGTAGATCCGGCATATGCGACGAATGCGGCACGGGTCGCGCGCCGGGACAAGACGGATGAACTGGTGGCGCGGGCGCTCGGCGCGCTCGGCACCGAGGAGGCGCTGGCCCGGCTGGAGAAGGCGGGCATCGCCTGTGCCCGCCTGCGGGATCTGCGGGAACTGGCCGGACATCCGCAGCTGGCGGCCCGGGAGCGGTGGCGTGTGGTGGGGTCGCCGGTCGGGCCATTGAAGGCGCTACTGCCTCCCATCACGCTGCCGGGCGGGGACGAGGCACGGATGGGCGATGTGCCCGCGCTCGGGCAGCACACCGAGGCGCTGCTGCATGCCGTGGGGATGACGGACGACGAGATCGCAGCGATGCGCCGGGACGGTGTGGCGGCCTGAGCGCGGACACCCCGGAAGGGCTCAGGGGGCCGTCTGGTCGGTGAGTGGCGGCTCGGCGGCCGCCCATGGGCCGCTCAGTGGCCGCCGAACAGCGAGCGACGCAGCCGGCGCAGCGGCGCGAAGAGGGAGACGCGGCTGACCCGCTTGCCCCGGTCGCTGCGCTGGTGCGCGGTGTCACGCGCCGTCAGTTCGAGCATCAGCGAGGTCGCCTCGACCGTCTCGCGCTGCGGTATGGCGGGACCCGCCAGCACCGACAGATGGCGGTCCAGGCGCGAACTGGTCGCGCTGCTCCCGCAGGTGATCGCAGGGACCCTGGCCCTGCTGCGCATCGTTATCTGATCCATGTCACTCCCCACCCGTACGAGTCCACCCGGCCCGGGCAGGGTAACCCTATCGCCCCACCGGGGCACGCGTGTATCTCGGGCGCAGGATTCACCTTCCCCGCAAGGCTGTTGACCGTCCCGCATTGACTACTCTCCGAATCCGACCGATTTCAGGGTGAGTTGGACAATGGGCTGGCCGGTGGGTTGCGCGGAGCCGCCAGCGGGCTCGACGGTTACGGCGAGTGACGTCGACGAGGCGTCGAGGCCCTTCGCGACCAAGGGCGTGTCGGCCGCGAAGAGCCCGAGGGAGCGCGGTTGCACACGGGGGCGCATGAGCCAGAGCTGGCGGACACGGCCACCGGGCGGGGCGCCGTATCCGCCGAGGGTGACGACGGCTTCCCCCGCGGAGGCGGAAGCGATCACTCCGATACCGCGGCCCCGTGCGTCCTCGCTGGTGACCGCCCGGGCATCGGACGCGGCCAGAACGTGGGCGATCTCACGTGCCCGGGACCGCTCCGCGTCGAGCCGGTCCTCGGTGCGGTGCGCCTGGACGGCGAAGAGGGAGGCGACGACGAGGGCCGCCGCCGCGGTGGCCGTGGCGAGCGGCACGAACAGCGAGCGCGTGCGGGGCGTACGGGTGCGTCCCGGCGGGGGCTGGGCGCCCCAGACATGCGGCGGCAGCTGGGGCGCGTGTTCCCGCGCCGCCGTCCGGTCCATGGCCTGCTCCTGCGCGGTGGTGCGCACGGCGGCCAGCACCCGCTCGCGCAGGGCGGCGGGCGCCGGGGCCGCCGTGGACCAGGCGAGGCGTACGGCGTCCTCGCCCAGCTCCCGCACCTCGGCGGCGCAGCGCGCGCAGCCCCGCAGATGTTTCTCGAACCGGCGCCGCTCGCCCGCCTCAAGGGCGTCGAGCGCGTACGGCGCGGCGAGGGAGTGCAGGTCCTGGCGGCGCAGCAGGGTGCCGAGGATGCTCATACGGCGCCTCCCAGGCACTCGCGGAGCCGGGTGAGCCCGTCGCGCATCCGCGTCTTGACCGTGCCGAGCGGCAGCGCGAGCCGCTCGGCCACCTCGCGGTAGGTGTAGCCGTCGTAATAGGCGAGGGTCACGGACTGGCGTTGCAGGTCCGTGAGCCGGCGCAGACAGCGGCGCACCCACTCGCGCTCCATGCCCGCCTCGACCTCCTCGGCGACCTGGTCGAAGGCGGGCTCCCCGGCGCGCAGGGCCTCGCGCTGTTCGCGTTCGCCGGCCGCGCGGGCGCTGCGGACCCGGTCCACGGCACGGCGGTGGGCGAGGGTGAGGATCCAGGACAGCGCGCTGCCCCGGCCGGGGTCGAACCGGGCGGCCGAGCGCCACAACTCCAGCAGTACCTCCTGGGCGACCTCCTCGGACTGGGCGGCATCGCGCACCACCCTTCGGACGAGTCCGTACACCGGCCCGGAGACCAGTGCGTACAACTCCTCGAACGCCCTGTGGTCGCCGCCCGCGACGAGCAGCAGCAACTCGTCCGCCCGCATGCGTGCCCCCTCTCCATGGCCGCAGCCGGCTCTCTTGCGCACTCCACGCATCCGCACGAACGCACACCTCCGGCGGGTGATACGGATCGGCGGGCCGAAAACGCGGGTCGGGGCATGTCCAAAAGTTTTTCTCCGCCGGTCCGGGAATTCTTCCCCGGCCGACCAATCCGGTCCGTGGCCCCGCTCCGAAGACCCGTCCGTCAAAGGCAAGTCGGCACTGAGGACGGACGGCATGACACCTCTCTTCTCCAGAGGCCCCTTCTCCAGGAGCGGCTCGGCCCGCACGGGCCTGGTCACCCTCGTCTGCGGTGCGCTGGCCGCCGGAGGGCTCACCGCCGCCGGCGTCGCCGCGCTGACCCCCACGGCGGCCTCCGCCTCCTCCCACCGCGAGGCGCCGCTGATCTCGGGGACCCCGCAGTACGACAACACCGACCTGTACGCGTTCGTCAGCCCGGACAAGCCCGACACGACGACGATCGTGGCCGACTGGATCCCGTTCGAGGAACCGGCGGGCGGACCCAACTTCTATACGTTCGCCGACGACGCCCAGTACGACATCCATGTCGACAACAACGGCGACGCCCAGGGCGAGCTGCTCTTCCGCTACACGTTCAAGACGCACACGAAGAACGGGAACACGTTCCTCTACAACACCGGTCCCGTCACCAGCCTCGACGACCCCGACCTCAACATCACACAGACGTACGACATCGATCTGATCCGGCTGAAGAACCAGCACGTGGTGACGGACACCAAACTCGCGGACGACGTACCCGTGGCTCCGTCGAACGTCGGCAAGGCGTCCATGCCGGACTACGGCAAGCTGCGCGCACAGGCCGTGTACAGGACGGCGGGCGGTGCCGCGACCTTCGCCGGGCAGGCGGACGACCCGTTCTTCGCGGATCTGCGCGTCTTCGACCTGCTGTACGGCGGCAACCTCAGCGAGGTCGGCCGGGACACGCTGAAGGGCTACAACGTCAACACCATCGCCCTGCAGGTGCCGAACGACCTGATCCGCCAGTCGGCGGGGCAGCCCGTCGTCGGGCTCTGGTCCACCACCCAGCGCCGCACCGCGCAGGGCTCGTACACGCAGGTCTCACGCCTGGGCAATCCGCTGGTCAACGAGGTCGTCAACCCACAGAAGGACAAGGACAGGTTCAACGCGTCCCAGCCCTGGTACGACGCCCAGTTCCTGAAGAACGTCACCAACCCGGAGCTGCCGAAGCTCATCGAGTCGATCTACAAGATCAAGGCACCGGCCGAGCCGCGCAACGACCTGGTCGATGTGTTCCTGAAGGGCGTGAAGGGCCTCAACCAGCCGCCGAACGTGCGGCCTTCGGAGGAGCTGCGGCTGAACACCTCGATCAAGCCGAGCACGCATCCCAAGCGGCTGGGCGTCCTGGACGGCGACAACGCGGGCTTCCCGAACGGGCGCCGGCTCACCGACGACGTGATCGACGAGGCGCTGCAGGTCGTCGAGGGTGAACTGGTCGGCTCCAAGAACGACCTGGGCGATGCGGTGGACAAGAACGACCAGGGCTTCGAGAAGTACTTCCCGTACGTCGCCGAGCCCACCTCCGGATCCCGCGGCCCGCTGGCCAAGGGTACGACCGCGGGCACGGACGTACGCAGCCAGCTGGGCGACGCCCTCCAGCCGGCCGGCTCCTCCTCCGGGGGCTCGGGCGACACGGTGCTGATCGCCGCGTCGGCGGCCTCGGGCGCGGCCGGGATCCTGCTGATCGGCACCGCCGTCGGCTGGTGGCGCCGCCGCATCCGCCGTCCGTACTGACCCCAGCCCCACCCCCCAGACCGGCGCGGCCCGCATCCCCTTCCCCCACGGCGGGCCGCGCCCTCCCCTTCCGACCGGCACCAGGCGACCGAGGAGAGGCCATGCCTGCGCGTACGAACGACGACGAGACCGGCGAGCGGCAGGTGCGCCCGGAGCGGGCCGGGACGGCGCCGCCCGCTCAGCCGGCGCCGCCCGACGAGACGGCGCAGCCTGCCGGGACGGCGCCGGGCTCCGACACGGCTCCGGGCTCTGCCGGGCCGCCGCCCGCCGTCGAGCCGCGCGTGGCCGCGCTGCGGCGGTTCGCCGCCGCCGGCCGGCACTCGCGGGCCGCCCGGCTCACCGGGTGCGCGGCCCTGTTGGCCGTGGCGCTGACCGGCGGGGCGATCGCCGTCGGCGCGGACCGGGCGCCCGCCTCGGTGCCGGTCGCCTCCAGCGCCGTGGACCCCGGTGTCCTGGGCGGCGGAGACCTGGACGCCTCCGTCGCCGCGCTCCAGACACATCTGCGCACCCAGCCCAGGGACGCGGGCAGCTGGGCCACGCTGGGTCTCGCCTATGTCGAGCAGGCGCGGACCAAGGGCGACCCCGCCCGCTACCCGCAGGCGCAGCAGGCGCTCAAGCGGTCCCTGTCGCTGGCCCCGGACAACGACCAGGCCCTGGCCGGCCGCGCCGCCCTCGCCGCCGCCCGGCACGACTTCCAGGGCGCCCTGACCGCCGCGGACGCGGCCCTGCGCCAGAACCCGTACAGCGAGCGTGCGCTGTCCTCCCGTATCGACGCCCTGGTCGAACTCGGCCGGTACCCCGAGGCGTCGAGGGCGGCCGAGACCGCCGACGCCCGCAGGCCGGGCGTACCGGTCTTCACGCGGTACGCGTACGTGCACGAGCTGCGCGGCGACGTGAGCACGGCACGCCGGGTCCTGGAGCAGGCCCTGGCGGGCGCCGCGTCCCCGGGCGACATCGCGTACGTGGCCGCCCAGCTCGGACAACTCGCCTGGAACCAGGGCGACTACAGGTCCGCCCTCACCTCCTACGCCCGCGCTCTCGCCGCCGACGACAGCTACCTCCCGGCGCTGGAGGGCCGGGCCCGGGCACAGGCCGCGAGCGGCGACCGCGCGGCGGCGATCGAGGGGATGGAGACGGTGGTGTCCCGCTATCCGCTGCCGGGCCCGCTCGTCGAACTGGGCGAACTGTACGAGGCGCGGGGCGCGGCCGGCGACCGGGCCAGGGCACAGCGGCAGTACGCCCTCGTGGACGCCTGGATCAGACTGGCCCGCGCCAACGGCGTCGACGCCGACCTCGACACCGCGCTGGCCGCCGCCGACCACGGCGACAGGACGGCCGCCCTGCGCGCGGCCCGCGCCGAATGGGCCCGCCGGCACACCGTGCACACCGCGGACGCGCTGGCCTGGGCCCTGCACGTCAACGGCCGTGACACGGAGGCCCTGCCGTAC
Source organism: Streptomyces alanosinicus (assembly GCF_014650595.1). Lineage (GTDB taxonomy): Bacteria > Actinomycetota > Actinomycetes > Streptomycetales > Streptomycetaceae > Streptomyces > Streptomyces alanosinicus. Next base: position 87,881 of record NZ_BMVG01000004.1, on the reverse strand, counting down.
GCCCGCCGGGCCACCGCCACCGGCTACCGGAGCGCCGCCTTCCTGTACCACCGCGGCATGATCGAGCTGGCCACGGGCCACCGGTCCGGGGGGCGTGCCTCGCTGACCTCCGCCCTGCGGCTGAACCCGGGCTTCTCCCCCCTGGGCACCGCCGAGGCCCGTAAGGCGCTGGAGGCGGCGAAGTGAGGCTGCGCGCGGTGTTCGTCCTCGGCGCCCTGTGCGCCCTCGTGCTCCTGCCGGCCACCGGCGCGAGCGCGCATCCCCTCGGCAACTTCACCGTCAACCGGTACGACGGTCTCGTCGCCGCGCCGGGCCGGCTCCGGGTCGACCATGTCGAGGACCTGGCCGAGATCCCGGCGACCCAGGCCAGGCCGGACATGGCGCGGCTGGGCACGGCGCAGTGGGCCCGGCAGCGCTGCGCACAGGCCGCCCGGGGCAGCGAGGCGACCGTGAACGGACGCCGGGTCCCGCTCACCGTGCGGGACGGCCGGGCCGCTCTGCGCCCCGGCCAGGCGGGCCTCAACACCCTGCGCGTGGAATGCCGTTGGACGGCGCCGCTCCCCCGGGCCGGCTCGGTCGCCCTCGGCTTCCGCGGCGCGACGAACTGGTCCGGGCCCGGCTGGCGGGAGATCACCGCGCGCGGTGATCGTATGACGCTCACCGCGACGGACGTACCGAAGGCGTCGGTGACGCACGAACTGACCATGTACCCGAAGGACCTGCTGTCCTCGCCGGCCGACACCACCACCGCCTCCGTACGGCTGCGCCCCGGCGGCCCGGCCCTCGTCGAGGAACCGCGGGCGGCACCGGGCGCCGGTGTCCTGCCGCGCGGCGCCGACCGCTGGACCCGCGCGCTGGAGGGCCTCGTGGCCCGTCAGGACCTCACCGTCGGTTTCGCCGCGCTCGCGCTGCTCATCGCGCTCGTTCTCGGCGCGCTGCACGCGCTCGCGCCGGGCCACGGCAAGACGTTGATGGCCGCGGCAGCGGCGGCGCGCGGCGGCCGGGCCCGGCCACGGGACGTGCTGCCGCTGGCCGCCGCGGTGACCGTGACCCACACACTCGGCGTGGTCGCCCTGGGCCTGCTGGTCACGGCCGGTTCCGCCGCCACGCCCTCGGTGATCGCCTGGCTGGGCATCGCCGGCGGCGCGCTGGTCCTCGCGACCGGCGCGGGCCTCGTACGGAAGGTGTGGTCCGCCCACCGGCATCAGCCGGCGCACCATGGTGAACACGCACATGGTGAACTCGCACATGGTGAACTCGCACATGGTGAGGACGCCCATGTCGAGCACGCCCATGGTGAACACGCCCACAGCCACGACGGGCACACCCACACCCATAGCGGTCACACCCACACCCACGGCGGGCGCCCGCACACCCACCCCGTCGCCCCCACCCTCCGCGGCACGCTCCTGCTCGGCTTCGCCGGCGGGCTCGTGCCCAGTCCGTCCGCCGTGGTCGTCCTCGTCGGCGCCGCCGCGCTCGGGAAGGCCTGGTTCGGGCTGCTGCTCGTCGTGGCCTACGGTGCCGGGCTCGCGCTGACGCTCACGGCGGCCGGGTTCGCGGTGGTCCGGCTGGGCTCGGGGATGACCCGGGTGCTTCAGCGGCGTCCGCGCTGGACGGCCCACCCCGTGACCGCGCTGGTGCGCCGCTCCGTGCCCCTCGCGTCCGCGCTGGTCGTCATGGCCCTGGGCGCCGGACTGGTGCTCAAGGGGGCCGCTTCGGCGCTGGGCTGAACTGCTCCGCTGAGCTACTTTTATGGAGAAATCACATGACATGCCTTGGGGGGCGCCCGTGTCCGAGGAACCGGGCCGTGAACGTGTGATCGCGGGCCGCTACCGTCTGCTGTCCCCGCTGGGCGAGGGCGGCATGGGCATCGTGTGGCGTGCCCGGGACGAGGTACTGCACCGCGAGGTGGCCGTCAAGGAGGTGCGGGCACCCGCCGGGCTGCCGGCCTCCGAAGTGGAGCGGATGTACGCGCGCCTGGAGCGTGAGGCGTGGGCGGCCGCCCGGATCTCCCACCGCAATGTGGTCACGGTGTACGACGTGGCCCTGGAGGACGGCCGGCCGTGGATCGTGATGGAGCTGGTGCGCGGGCTGTCGCTGGCCGACCGGTTGGAGGCGGAGGGTCCGCTGTCGCCGCAGCGGGCGGCGCACCTCGGCGCCGAGGTGCTGTCCGCGCTGCGCGCCGCGCACGCCGTCGGAGTGCTGCACCGGGATGTGAAGCCGGCCAATGTGCTCCTCGCGCACGACGGCCGGGTGGTGCTGACCGACTTCGGGATCGCCTCGGTCGAGGGCAGTACCACGCTGACGATGACCGGCGAGGTGGTGGGCTCACCCGAATTCCTCGCTCCGGAGCGGGCGTTGGGGCGGACACCGGGGCCCGGGTCCGACCTGTGGTCGCTCGGGGTGCTGCTCTACGCGGCCGTGGAGGGCGTCTCCCCGTTCCGGTACGACACCCCGCTCAGCACGCTGCGTGCCGTCGTGGACGAGGAGTTGCCGCAGCCGCGGCGAGCCGGCCCGCTCGCCCCGGTCATCGCGGCGCTGCTGCGCAAGGACCCCGCCGCACGGCCGGCCGCGGAGCGGGCGGAGCAGGAGCTGCGGCTCGTCGCGGCCGGGGGCGCCCCCTCCGGGGGAGGAACACCCGGCGCGGCCACCGCGCCGCTGCCCCGGCCCGGCACCACCGCGCCCGGCCCGCCCGGGGCGCCGCAGCGCTCGCGGCGGGCCGGTGCGGTGCTGCCGGCGGGGCTGCTCGCGGTCGTGCTCGCGCTCGCGGGGCTGACATACGCCCTGTTGCACCACGACAACGGCGGCCGCGGGGACACGGGCGGCGCGCCGGCGAGCGGCCGTGCGTCGACGCCGACGCCGACGCCGAGCGTGCACGGCAGCACAGACTCGGGCACCGGGACCCGGCCGAGCACGAGCGGCAGCGCCTCGTCGAGCCCGCCGCCGGCGCAGTCCGTGCGGGTCACCGTGGCCGGCGCCCACACGACGTACTCGGGTGCCTGTCCCCCGCCGGCCGGGCAGGCGCCCGCCTTCACGGCGACGTTCACGGTGGGGCGGCTGCCGGCCCAGGTGGAGTACCGGTGGGTGACGGCGCACTGGTCGGTGTCGGATCCGGGATGGCGGACGCTGTCCTTCCCGGGCGGCGGCCAGAAGTCCCGGCAGGTGCGGGTGACCCTGACGGTGGACTCCGGCGGTGCGAGCGCCGGGGACCGGATCGCCGTGCAGGTGCGCGGTCCGGTGCCGGCCACGTCGAACGCCGTGCCGTTCGCGGTGAGTTGTACGGACACGACGACGGAGACCCCGTCGGACGGGGCCTCCGCCTCGGCGTCGGGCTCACCGGGAAGTTCACCCTGAGGAGTGAGCCCGTACGGGTCACGTGTTGCTGGAGAACACCGGCAGATAGCCGCCCGACTGGCCGGCCGCGGTGGGGTGGTACGACTCGCTGATGTCAAGCCAGTTGACGCTGTGCAGCCAGGAGTCGCCGGAGCAGATCTCATGGCTGGAGAACGCGGAACGGATGTCGCCGAACACGAAGCCGTGGGCCTGGACGCGCTTCTGGACGGCGGCGTCGATGTAGTCGGCCGCACCGTTGATCGCGGACCGCTTGGTGTCGGAGAGGCCGAGACAGGTCTGGCCGAGCAGATAGAAGCGGGGGTAGCCGAGCACGACGACCCGGGCGTTCGGGGCCTTGGCGCTGATCGCGTCGTAGACGGTGTCCAGCTTGCCGGGGAGCGTGGAGTCGACGTACGCCTTGGCGGTGTTGATCTTGGAGAGGCAGGCGCTGTCGAACTGGATCACACAGGTCGTAATGACGTCGGAGAAACCGGCGTCGTTGCCGCCGATGGTGATGGAGACCAGTGAGGTGGAGGAGTTCAGCGAGCCGAGCTGATTGGCCATCACGTCGTCCGTCGTGGCGCCGGAGCAGGCGTTGAACGCGAACGAGGACGGGCTGTGGGCGGCGTTCCACAGGTACGGGTACGCCTTGGTGCTGCGGTCGCAGCTGCCGCTGGAGCCGATGTAGCTGCCCGAGCCGACTCCGGACGAGTAGGAGTCGCCGAGGGCGACATAGCCACCGGTCGCGGCCGCCGAGGACGCCTGCGCCGACGCGGCTCCGGTGAGCCCGAGGCCGGCGGCGAGGAGGAGTGAGGTAACGAGTCCGGTAAGTCGGGAACGTCTCATGGAACCTCCCTTTAGCAGGATCTCTGCCGCAACTGTCGTACCAACTACGCGTGTTGACGGGAAGTGTCCATGCCAAGACTTTTGAGGCCTCAACAGGAACAACCAGAAACATTCACCGTTCATCTATTGCGCGTACATGTCATCTCTGATGACGGTTCGACAACCCTCGTCTTGACGGCCCCGCTCGGGCTGCGCCACATTGAAGCCCGGCATCCGGCGCGTCGGGGGGCAAAGTCGCGCATGCAGACCATACGTATCAAGACATCTTCATTGCCGCTGTTCGCGGGGGCCGCGACCGCCGTGACGGCGGTCGGCGCGCTGCTCGCCCTCGGCGACCTCGACTCTCCGCTGCGCGGCCCGTGCACCCTGTTCTTCCTGCTGGCGGCGCCGGCCGCGGCGATCGGCGTGGCGCTGCGCGGGCTGGACCCCTTCGGCCGGACACTCTGCGCGCTCGCCGGCGCGGTCGTCGCCGACATGCTGATCGCCCAGAGCATGCTCGCGGTCCACCACTGGTCGGTCCGCGGCGGAGTGGTCGCGGTGACCGTGCTCAGTTTGTTGCTTCTGTTTCTGGTGCTACTCCGGGAACAAATTTCCGGAAAACACCCACAACACTGAGGAACACCAGCCAAAGTTGTGTAACGGCCGAACCAACAAAATTGCGAGAGAGCCGTCCAGGTCTTGCCTTTCGGGTTCAATTGTCAATACCGTCGTACATCTCACCCGCACCGGCACGTCAGCACATGGCTCCAGGGGAGGGCTCAGGGCCACGGCGTTCACCGGCGCGGGGCGCGGTAGGGGGGTGCCGTGCTCGGTGACCGCAACGGTGACCGAGCCGTGCCGCGCGACCGGCTGCCGTTTTTCTCCGGCAGGCCGGCCAGCTTTGCCAGCTCGTCTGTGTGCACGGAGATCGATTTGCCAGAGATCGATCTACCAGAGATCAATTCGCCGTGCCGAAGATGAGAACCCCCCTTTCGAACCGGACACAGAGCCGGGCCGCCCGGGGGTGGGCGGTCCACCGGACGAGAGGGAAAAGACTCATGAGTTCCGTTCTTCGCCCGCCCAGTTCAGGGCAAGAAGATCCATTCATCGCGGCGCACTACCGGCCGATCTCCTCACATCTCGCGATCACTCCGCCGGTGAGCGTGGTGATTCCCGCGATGAACGAGGCGGAGAATCTGCCCTACGTCTTCAAGACACTTCCGGACTGGATACACGAAGTCGTTCTGGTGGACGGCAATTCCACCGACGACACCGTCGAGGTGGCCCGTTCCCTGTGGCCGGGCGTCAAGGTCGTCGGCCAGCACGGCAAGGGCAAGGGGGATGCCCTGATCACCGGGTTCGAGGCGTGCAGCGGCGACATCATCGTGATGGTCGACGCGGACGGCTCGGCCGACGGCGGCGAGATCGTCAGCTATGTCTCCGCACTCGTCTCCGGCGCCGACTACGCCAAGGGCTCGCGCTTCGCCAACGGCGGCGGCACCGACGACATGACCTTCATCCGCAAGCTCGGCAACCGGGCGCTGTGCGCCGTGGTCAACCGCAAGTTCGGGGCGCGCTACACCGACCTGTGCTACGGCTACAACGCCTTCTGGCGGCACTGCCTCGACAAGATCGACCTCGACTGCACCGGCTTCGAGGTGGAGACACTGATGAACATCAGAGTGGTCAAGGCCGGTCTGAAGGTCCAGGAGATACCCAGCCACGAATACCTCCGCATCCACGGCACCAGCAACCTGCGGGCCGTACGCGACGGGATCCGGGTGCTGAACGTCATCCTCAAGGAGCGCTCCAACCGGCGTGAACTGCGCCGCCAGGAACGCCAGTCGCCGATGCTCGACACGGTCCGGGGAGAGGCGTCTTGACAGATCCCGGCATCTCCGTCGTGATCTGCGTGTACACCGAGGACCGCTGGGAGGACATCCTCGCGGCGGTCTCCTCGGTGCGCGCGCAGTCGTACCCGGCGCTGGAGACACTTCTCGTCGTGGACCACAACCCGGCCCTCAAGGACCGGCTGGACCGCGAGTACAAGGAGACCGAGGGCATCCGGGTGCTGCCCAACGCGGGCCCGCGCGGCCTGTCCGCCGGCCGCAACACCGGCATCGCCGCAAGCCTCGGCGAGGTCATCGCCTTCCTGGACGACGACGCCGTCGCCGAACGCGACTGGCTGCGCCGCTTCGCCGAGGGATACGCCGACCCTCGCGTCATGGCGGTCGGCGGCCGCACCGAACCCGTCTGGGCGTCGGGCCGGCGCCCGGCCTGGTTCCCGGAGGAGTTCGACTGGGTGGTCGGCTGCACCTACAAGGGGCTGCCGCCGGGCCGGGTCCGGGTGCGCAACGTCCTCGGCGGCAACGCCTCCTTCCGGCGTACGGCGTTCGAGGCGGCGGGCGGCTTCGCGACCGGCATCGGCCGCGACGGCGACCGCCGGCCGCTGGGCTGCGAGGAGACGGAGCTGTGCATCCGGCTCACCCGGGCCCGCCCCGACGCCGTCCTGCTCATCGACGACCGCGCGGTCATCCACCACCGGGTGCCGGCACCCCGCGAGCACTTCGCGTACTTCCGCACCCGCGCCTACGCCGAGGGCCTGTCCAAGGCCCTGGTCGCCCGCAGCGTCGGCGCGCGCAAGGGGCTGGAGTCCGAACGCCGGTACACCACCCGGGTGCTGCCCGCCGGAGTCGCCCATGGTCTGCGGGACGCCCTGCTGGCCCGGCCGGGCGGCGCGGGACGCGCGGGGGCGATCGTCGCCGGGGTGCTCACCGCCGCGGGGGGCTATGTGGTGGGCCGTGTGCGGGCGCGTCGGGGCGGTGCGACGTTCTCGTCGGCGCCGGTCCCGGGCGCACCCATGAGCCGGGCGGACGCCCGGGCGCGCGCCGGTTCGGCGGGAGGCACCCATGAGTGACCGGCCGGTGCCCATCCTCATGTACCACTCCGTCGCCACCGCGCCCAACGACGCCACCCGCGCCCTGTCGGTCGCACCGGAGGCGTTCGCGGAGCAGATGGCGCTCATCGGTGACCGGGGCCTGACCCCGGTCACCACCGCCGACCTCGCGGCCCGCTGGCGCGCCGGCCGTCCGCTGCCCGCCCGGCCGGTGCTGATCACCTTCGACGACGGTTACGAGGGCGTGCACCGGCACGCGCTGCCCGTGCTCGCCAAGCACGGCTTCGCCGCCACGCTGTTCGTCTCCACCGGCTGGATCAGGGGCGGGTACGACACCGGCGGCGGCCTGGACACCATGCTCGACTGGCGGCAGGTACGCGAACTGGCCGCCGCCGGCGTCGAGATCGGCGGGCACAGCCACACCCATCCGCAGCTCGACCAGCTCGACGACGGCGCGCTGCGTACGGAACTGACCCGCTGCACGGAGATCGTCACCGCCGAACTCGGCTCCCGCCCGGTGTCGTTCGCCTACCCCTACGGCTACTCCAGCCGCCGGGTCCGGCAGGCCGTGCGCGAGGACGGGTACGCCCAGGCGCTCGCCGTCGGCAACGCACTCGCCCGCCGCCACCAGGGGCCGTACGCCCTGGAGCGGGTCACGGTCCGCCGCGGCACGGGCGTGGCGGAGTTCGAGCGGCTGCTGGACGGCCGAGCCCTCGCCCGCACCTTCGCCCGGGACCGCGCCCTCACCAAGGGGTACGCCCTGGTCCGCAGATCCCGTCAGGTCCGCCGGAAGGCCATCCGTTCCCGTGTCTGACACGACCACCACCACCGAGGCCGCGACGACCGACGCAGCGGCGCCCGAGAAGTCCGGGCGCCGGCTGCGGCTGCCCGGCACGGGCCGGTCCTCCGACGGCAGCCCGCTGTTCCGCAACGCCTACGCGCTGATGCTCAACACCGGCATCTCCGCCGTCCTCGGGCTCGGCTTCTGGCTGGCCGCGGCACGCTACTACTCCGAGTCGGCGGTCGGGCAGGGCTCGGCCGCCATCGCCGCCATGAAGTTCCTCGCCGGGCTGACCGCGGTCACCCTGACCGGGGCCCTGGCCCGCTTCATCCCGGTGTCCGGGAAACGCACCGGCACCCTCATCTTCCGTACCTACGCGGGAAGCTGCCTGGTGGTGGCGCTCGCCGCGGGCGTCTTCCTGCTGACCCTGGACGCCTGGGGGCCGTCGTACCGGTTTCTGCACGGCACCGTCAACGGGCTCGGCTTCGTCGTGGCCGTCGTCGCCTGGAATCTGCTGACCCTGCAGGACGGTGTGCTGACCGGGCTGCGCAGCGCGACCTGGGTGCCGGTGGGCAACACCGTGTTCTCGGCCGTGAAACTGGCCCTGCTCGTCGCGCTCGCCGTCGCCGTCCCGACCGCCGGTGTCTTCGTCTCCTGGGTGGCCGCGATCGCCACCTCGGTGGTGCCGCTGGGCTGGCTGGTGTTCCGGCGGCTGGTGCCCCGGCATGTCAGGGCGACCGAGGGCCGTACGCAGCCGCCGACGCTCAAGCAGGTCGGGCGGTTCCTGGCCGGGGACTACACCGGTTCGCTGTTCTCGCTCGCCGTGGTCTATCTGGTGCCGGTGATCGTCGCCGCCCAGGTCAGCTCCGCGGAGAACGCCTACTTCTACATCGCCGCCACCATCGGCGGCACGACCGACCTCCTCGCCATCAACATGGGTGCCTCGCTCACGGTCGAGGGCTCGCACGACCCCGACCGGCTGGCCGCCAACACCCGTGCCGCGCTGGGGCGGATGGCCCGGATCATGCTGCCCATCGCGGGGCTGCTGATCATCGGCGCGCCCTGGATCCTCGGGGTGTTCGGCGCGGGGTACGCGCACGCCGCGACCCCGTTGCTGCGCTGGCTCGCGGTCGGCTCGGTGCTGCGGGTGGTGATCGAGACGTACTTCGCGGTGCTGCGCGCCCGCAGCCGCACCGCCGGACTCGCCCTGTTCCAGGGCCTGTTGTGCGTCCTGGTGCTGGGCTCGACCCTGCTGCTCCTGCCCCGGATGGGGCTGACCGGCGCGGGCGCGGCCGAGGCCGGCAGCCTCGCGGTGGTCGCGGCGATCGCCACCCCGAGGCTGTGGCGGACGATCCGGGCCGCACCGGGCGCCATGGCGGACGCGACGGCACCCGACGGGGACCTCGCCGACCTCGGGGCGCCCGAGGCCCCGGCCACCGGCGTGCCGCTCCGTCGGCACGGCCACAGCCCGGCCTGGGCACTGGACTCCGACACCCTCGCCCTCGGCATCCATGTCGACTTCGACCATGTGGAGCGCCGCCCGGACGTCCGCCCGGGCCCCGGCACCCCGCCCGCCGGTACGCCGTTGCTCCCGCCGGGACTTCCGGTGCGGCCTGCGGTGGGGCTCCCGACGGGACTCCCGGTGGACGTGGGGGTGCCCCCCGTCGAGCGAAGCCGGGACTGGCGGGAGCCGGGCAGCGAGGCCTCGCTGGGCCCGGCCGAGGCCGCGCTGCTGCGCGAGGCGGAGGCGGCCCGGATCGACGCGCCGTTCACGACAGAGGAATTGGACGCGTCCCTGGCCAGGACCGACGCGCCCGCGCCCGGCGCCCGCACCGCCGTACCGGACGAGACCATGCCCGAGGATCCACCGCCGCCCGAGCCCCGCGCAAGGCGGCTGCCGCCCACCCGTACCGGTGTCGTCCTCGGCTGTCTGCTGATCGCCGCGCTGCTGCTGTACTGGGTGCCCGCGCTGCGGCTCGGCGAGGCCGATCTGGACCGGATGGGCGGGCTCGGACTGATCTCCGTGCTGCCGCTGCCGACCCTGGTCGGAGCGGCCCTGCTGGTCGTGGTCTTCACCGCGCTGCTCTGGCTGCGCCGCGAGCACCGGGCGCTGCTGCTGCTCACCCTGGTGGCGACGGTCGTATCGCTGCACGCGCTGCCGGCCGTGATCGAGACCGAGCCACGGTTCCCGACGGCCTGGCAGCATCTCGGCTTCATCGACTACATCGACCGCACCGGGTCCGCCGTACCGGACCTGGACGCCCGCTGGAGCTGGCCGGGCTTCTTCGCAGTGGCCGCGTTCGTCGGCCGGGCCTGTGGGGTCACCGACTTCACCGAGGTCATCCGCTGGTGGCCGGCGGCCGTCCAACTCGCCTATCTGGCACCGATGTTCCTGCTCACCCGGTCGCTGCGGGCGAGCTGGCGGGCGAGGTGGACCGGTGTCTGGCTGTTCGTGCTGTGCGGCTGGGTCGGTCAGGACTACTTCTCGCCGCAGGGCTTCACCTATCTGCTGTACCTGATGTTCGCGGCGATCCTGCTGGTCTGGTTCCGCCCGCCGCGCATGGTCTGGACGACGTTCCGGCCGGGCGAGGCGGAGGTGGAACCCGTCGACCGGCGCGGGCGGGCCGTGCTGCTCCTGGTACTGGTCGGCCTGTACGTGGCGAGCGTGCCCGCGCACCAGCTCACCCCGTTCATCATGCTCGGCGTGCTCGCCGCCCTGGTCCTGCTCGGCCGCTGCGAACTGCGCGGACTGCCGCTGCTGTGCGCGGTGCTGGTCGCGGTGTGGGTCGGCTTCATGGCGGAGCCGTACTGGTCGGGGCACTTCAACGACCTGTTCGGCGGGGTCGGCGGGGTCGGCAGCAATGTCTCGACCTCCGTGTCCGGCCGGATCCAGGGCGGCAGCTCGACCCACAAGCTGGTGCTGTACACCCGGGTGCTGCTGGCCGGCTCGGTGCTGGCGTTCGCCTGCTGGGGCTGGTGGCGGCGGCGCTTCCACCGCTACCGCGAACGCTCCCTGCTGGTGCTGACCTTCGTGCCGTTCCTGGGCTTCGGCATGCAGTCGTACGGCGGTGAGATGGCGCTGCGCGTCTTCATGTTCGCGGTGCCGGGCGCGGCCCTGCTCGGCGCGCTCGCCCTGTTCCCGCGCGCCGGTGTCACCGCGAAGGAACGCGAGAAGGACCGGGTGAGCCTCGCCCCGCTGGCCGCGCTGCTCGCCGGGCTGCTGCTGATGGGCGGCTTCCTGGTGGCCCGCTGGGGCAACGAGCCGTTCGAGCGGACCCGGCCCGGCGAGGTCGCCGCCATGAACTGGGTGTACGCCCATGACAAGCCGACCCTGCGGCTGCTGTGGCTGACCCAGGACACGGTCAACGACGTGACCCCGGCGCTGCCGTGGGGGTCGAGGGACATGGAGCGGGTGACCTATGTGCCCACTCTGGCCCCGACCGACCCGGTGCTGGTGTCGGGCCTGGTCAAGGCGTTGAAGGACGCCGGCCCGCACTCCTATCTGATGGTCGACCGGAGTCAGGTGACCTATCTGCGGCTGGACGCGGGCTACCCCGCGACCTGGGAGTCCCGGCTGATCGGGAACCTGGACGACCGGCAGGAGCTGACGAAGGTCCTCGTCAACGACGACGTCACGGTGTTCGCGCTGCGCAGGCAGCCGGCGGGCGCGGTGCCGAAGCCGCACCCGGGGCCGATCGGGCCGCAGGTGACCTGGACCCCGTGGTCGGTGGTCGGCGCGCTGGCCGCCGTCGTACTGGTCCTGCTGCTGGCCGCCCGGGAGGTGGTCCGGGTCGCGGCCCGCCCCGGGGTGCGTCAACTGCGGCTGCTCCAGGGCACGTTCTGGTTCGCGCTGCCGCTGCTGGCGGTGGTGCTGGCCTCGCTGGTGCAGCGGTTCCTGACGATGAAGTGAGGGTGGTGGCCCGGCCGCTCAGCGGTCGAGCCACCTCACCTCGTAGGGCCCCATGTCGAAGCGCTTGCCGTCGACCTGCGCGCTGATCGTCCGGTTCTGCGTGTTGACCACGAGGACGGTCCTGTCGCTGGCCAGGACACGGACGTTCGGCACGTCGTCCGCGGCGACCGGCACGTTCTCGTACCGCGTGCCCGGCGGGAAGGCCTTGGCGAACCGGGACACCAGGTCGTACATGGGCAGGGCCCTGCCCCCGCCGGAGCTGTCGGTCGGCGTCCACAGACAGCCGGCGCAGCCGGAGCCGGAACTGTCCTCCGGGTTCCAGTAGAAGCCGGAGCCGGCTCCGCCCCGGACCATGGCGATCATTCCGGTGGCCTGCACGGCGAGGCGGTGCGGCTCGGTCCAGCCCGTGCGGTCGCCGTTGCCGTCGCCGGGCTCCACGTAGTACTCGGCCCACCAGAGCGGCACATCGTGGGTCTGGCGCCGCAGCCACTGGCCGACCGCCGTCAGCTTGTCGGTGGCCGCGAACTCGTCCGGCAGCAGATCGTCGTCGCGGGTGTAGCTGGAGCCGTCGACGACGGTGAAGTCGGCGCCCGCCTTGTGGGCGTTCCAGTACGAGAAGGCATCGAGCACCCGCTGGTCCATGGCGCCCCAGGGCCCCTTCAGCGCGGTGGAGGCGTTCGCGTCACGCGGGTCGACGCTGTCCATGACCAGATAGGGGCCGCCGACCATGATGTCCTTGTCGACCTTCTTCAGCGCCCGGTACACGAGGTTGTACAGCCGGGTGTATCCCTCGTAGTCCCAGCGGGACCTGGCGTCGTTCCAGAAGCCCTTGAACTCGTTCCAGACGATGAAGTGCTTCACGTCGGGATAGCGGCGGGCGACGGTCGCGGCGAGGTCGGCGAAGTCCTGGTAGTGGTCGGGGGTGGGGGCCGTCTCCAGGGCGGCCTTGCTCCAGTCCGTGTGGTCGACCCCGGCCCTGCCGCCCTTCATCCAGTCCGGGGAGCAGCACAGGGTGATCACGGGGGTGCCGCCGGAGGCGCGCATGAAGTCGATACGGCGGTCGAGGGCGCCGAAGTCGTAGTGCCCCTTCACCGGTTCGGGATTGTCGGCGCCCCAGCCCATGATGTGCTGGTTCTGCGCCAGCCCGCCGCCGTGCCCCAGCAGCTGCTGCACGCTCCTGGTGGCCGCGCCGGCGCCTTCGTCGGCGCTGTACTGGGTGTGGGTGAAGCCCCAGCCGACGTACGGCTCCGGTGTTCCGCCGGGGCTCGCGGGGGTGCCGTGCACCGTGGCGCCGTCGCGTGTGGTGCCGGCCGTGCTGGGTCCGCCGGTCAGCGTGCCGAACAGGGTCACCACGAGGGCCAGCGCGGCCGCGCCGACACCGAGCAGGGCGGTGAGCCGCCACCGCCGAGTATCCGAATCCCACCCATGTCGTCCCATCAAGGGCAACACTATCGGCGGAGGCGGCGCGTCCGGCAGGTCTTGGGAACACCGGGAACAGTCTTGGCACACCCAGGACGAGCGACGGAAATGCTGTGCACGCCGACCGCCCTTGCCGGATCATGGCCGCATGTCTGCGAACCCACACGACGCTCTGCCGATCCGGCTCCACGTCGACGACTCCGACTCGCCGTCCGACGTCGTCGACGCGCTGTTCCTCGGCCGCTTCGCGACGGGCGAGCAGCCGTACTCGCACGCGGCGAACATCGACCGCGTCCGCTCCGGCGTCACCCTGCTGCCCGACGGCGCCCGGGTGCTGCGGGTCGCCCGTGACGACGACCGCAGCGCGACCCTCGCCGATGGCGAGGGCTGGACCGTGCTGATCTCCCGCTGGAACCGCGGCGCGGACGTCACGGTGACCGCGACCAGCGCCGAACTGGCCAAGAAGGTCCTCGACGAGGCCACCGACGGCGCGGCCGACGAGCCGGAGCCCCAGCCCGAGAACGTGACGATGGGCTTCTGGTACGTCTCCCCCCGGCGCGGCCCGCACCGCACCACCCGGCAGATCTCCGCCGGTACCTGGGACGAGGTCCGGCCCAACTACACGGCGCCGGTGGCGGACGCCATGGACCGTCTGATGAGGACGACCCCCGAGGACATCGCCGGCCGGCTGCTCCTGCTGCACGGCCCGCCCGGCACCGGCAAGACCTCGGCCCTGCGCACGCTGGCCCGCTCCTGGCGCGACTGGTGCCAGGTGGACTGCGTCCTGGACCCCGAACGCCTCTTCTCCGACGTCGGCTATCTGATGGACATCGCGATCGGCGAGGAGGACGGCCCCGGCAAGGGCCGCTGGCGTCTTCTCCTGCTGGAGGACTGCGACGAGCTGATCCGCGGCGAGGCCAAGCACACGGCGGGCCAGGCCCTGTCCCGGCTGCTGAACCTCACCGACGGCCTGCTCGGCCAGGGCCGCAACGTCCTGGTCGGCGTCACCACCAACGAGGACCTGGAGCGCCTGCACCCGGCCGTGGTCCGCCCCGGCCGCTGTCTGGCCCGGATCGAGGTGGGCCCGCTGACCCGGCGCGAGGCGGTGAACTGGCTCGGCAGCGAGGAGGGCGTCAGCCGCGAGGGCGCGACGCTGGCCGAGCTGTACGCGCTGCGCCGGGGCACGACGCCGACCTCGGTACCGGGGGCGCGCGACGGCGCGGACGCGGGGCTGTACCTGTAGTGCTTTGATGGTGCTGTGACCTTGTTCGTCGGCACCTCCGGGTGGCAGTACAAGGAGTGGCGGGACCTCGTGTATCCGGCCGGGGTCCCGGCACGGCTGTGGCTGGAGGAGTACACCCGGCTGTTCGCGACGGTGGAGATCAACAACGCGTTCTACCGTCTCCCCTCCCGCGAGAACTTCGCGGCCTGGCGGGAGCGGGTCCCGGCGGACTTCGTCGTCGCGGTCAAGGCCAGCCGCTATCTGACCCACATCAAGCGCCTGAAGGACCCGGCCGAACCGGTCGACCGCCTGATGACCCATGCGGCGGGCCTCGGCGACCGCCTGGGCCCGGTCCTCCTGCAGCTCCCGCCGACCTTGCGCGCCGACCCCGCCCTCCTCGACACCTGCCTGGCCTGCTTCCCGTCCGGTGCGCGGGTGGCCGTGGAACCCCGCCACGACTCCTGGTGGACACCCGAGGTCCGCGCGGTGCTGTCGGCCCGGGGCGCGGCCCTGTGCTGGGCGGACGTCCAGGCCCGCCCGGTCACCCCGCTGTGGCGCACCACCGACTGGGGCTACGTCCGCTTCCACGAGGGCCGCGCCCGGCCCTGGCCGCGTTACGGCCACCGCTCCCTGGAGACCTGGGTGGACCGCATCGCGACGACCTGGACGCGCGGGCAGGACGTGTACGCGTACTTCAACAACGACCCGGGCGGCGCGGCGGTGCGGGATGCGGTGGCGTTCGGGAGGGCGGCGGGACGGGCCGGCCTGCCGGTGACCCGGACACCGGAACTGTCCGGGCAACGGTGACCCTCGCGGACCCTGCTGTCCCCCGTAGGCCGCCCGGCTATCCCCCGTAGGCCGCCCGGCTATCCCCCGTAGGCCGCCCGCAGGGCGTCCCGCACGGCAGCCAGCGCCTCGACCTCGGTGAGTCCGAGCCGCCTGACCCGCTCGGTGTACGCCTGAGCCGCGGCGGCAGCCTCCCGTTCCGCGGCCGAGCCGGCGGCGGCCACGAACGTTCCGTTGCGCCCCCGCGTCTCGATCACCCCGTCGCTCTCCAGCGCCCGGTACGCCTTGGCCACCGTGTTCACCGCGAGGCCGAGGCCCTCGGCCAGCCCCCGTACGGTCGGCAGCCGGTACCCCACCGGCAGTGCCCCCGACCGTGCCTGCTCGGAAATCTGCGCCCGCACCTGCTCGTACGGGGGTGCGCTGTCATCGATGCGGATCTTCAGGCTCACGGGCCGATTGTCCCGCACCGGAGGGAAAATGAGAGGCACCCCCCACCCGATCCCCCTACGGTGCATCTCCATGACTGTGATCGTGCGGGACCTCCGCCCCGACGTCCCGGCCGACCTCGAAGGCTTCGCCCGGGTCCGGCATCTCGCCCTTCCGTACCTCCTGTTCACCCCGGACTCGGTCCGGCACGACGTCCTCCGCATGCCGCCCGGGGCGCGCTACCGCCCGCTGGTCGCGGAGGAGGACGGCGAGGTGATCGGCACGGCACAGGTCCATCTGGCCCATGACAGCAGCACGCCGGGCCAGGGCCTGCTGAACGTCTACGTCCGGCCGGACCGAACGGGCCGCGGCGCCGGCGGGCTGCTGGTGCGCACGGCCGAGGAGTACCTGACCGGCCAGGGCGCGACCAGGCTGCTGAGCTGGGTCCTCGACGAACCGGCCCACCGCGCCTTCGCCGAACGGCACGGCTACCGGGGCAGCCGCCGCGCCCACTTCCTCCGGCTCGACCTGGCGGGTTCCGTCCTGCCGCCCGTCCCGAGGACGCCGCCGGGCGTCGAACTGCGCACGGCCAGGGACTTCGCGGAGGACCCGCGCCCGCTGTTCGAGCTGGACGCGGAGACGATGCTGGACGAACCGGGCGACGTCGACTACGAGTTGACCGACTACGAGGCCTGGGTCGAGCAGCACTGGAAGCAACCGCTGCTGGACCTCGACCTGACGGTGGCCGCGTGTGTCGAGGGCCGTCCGGTCGCCTTCAGCGTGGCCTACAGCGACGGCGGCACGCGATATTCCACCGCGATGACCGGCACCGCCCAGGCCTTTCGCGGGCGCGGGCTGGCCAAGCTCGCCAAGATCCACTCTCTGTACCGGGCACGGGCGGCCGGTGTCACCGAGGCGTTCACGGGCAACGACGGCGGGAACGCCCCGATGATCGCGATCAACAAGTGGCTGGGGTACGAGATCTGTGCGACGGAGGTACGCCATGTCCGTGAACTCGGCTGACGCAGCACGGTCGGTGGAGGTCGTCCTGGTCAAGGCCGGCCGGACGAAGATCCGTTATCCGGCCGAGCTGCTCCAGGACGACGGCACCCGGGTCGTCGTGCGCGCGCCCTGGGCAGGTGCGGGCGTCCGCGACTTCGGCTTCGTCCGCTTCGAGCCGGGCGACCTCTTCACCGAGTACTACTGGCGCGACCGCTGGTACGCGGTGAAGGAGGTGCGCGCCTCGGACGGCACGGTGAAGGGCTGGTACTGCGACATCACCCGCCCGGCGGTGCGCGACCGCGGTGAACTGGTCGTGGAGGACCTCGACCTGGACCTGTGGCGCTCCGCCGACGGCACGGACGTACGGCGGCTGGACGAGGACGAGTTCGCCGCGAGCGGGCTGGCGGAGTCGGACCCCGGGGCCGCGTCCGCCGCGCTGGCCGCGCTCGCGGAGCTGGAGGCGCTGGCCCGCGCCGGGGGTTTCACGCGGCTGCTGGCCTGACGCCCCCGGCGTCTCACACGGTCGCCACCACCGCGTACCGCTCGTCCTCCACCGCTTTCCCCCACAGCACCGGGTCGCCGGACAGTCGCTCCACGCGCACGTCCGGGCTCAGCGGTGCCAGGAGGGCGGTGAGCCGGCCGGCGGGTATGCCGACCGGGTGGAGGGTGCCCCAGACGCCCTCCACCAGGACGAAACGGCCCCCGGGGCGCAGCAGGTCCCGCCAGTGCCGCAGCACCCGGTCCGGTTCCGGCAGGGTCCAGAGCACATGCCGGACGAGGACGACGTCGAAGCGCTGCCCGCCCACCGGCGGGGCGTCGGCCTGCCCGCGCAGGACCACCGCGTCGCGCCCGGCGAGCTTGGCGCGGGCCCGCTCGACCATCGCAGGGGAGGAGTCGACGCCTGTCACACGGTGTCCCTGTTCGACGGCGAGGAGCGACAGGCTGCCGGTGCCGCAGCCGAGGTCGAGGACGTCGGCGGGCCGCTCGGGCAGCCAGGAGCGGAGCCTGGCCGCCCAGGCGGCGCAGGTCCCGGGGTCGCGCAGACCGTGGTCCGGCTCGTCGTCGAAGGCGCCGGCCGCGGCGTCCCAGTCGATGCCGGGGGTGTGGTCGATGTCCGGGGCGAGGGGCGCAACCGTGTCGTCGTTCACGTTCGTCATCCCCACAGAGTGACACCCGCCACTGACAACCCGGCTCCGATGAGGAACTCTCCCCAAAAGGGTCTGCCTCCGTGACACCACGGACTCCGGCAGGCACCGAAGGAGGCAGCCATGCGCCGCGTAACCGTGCAGAAGCCCCTGAAGAAGACGGACAGCCGCCGGATCCGCGAAAAGGCGGAGGAGCGTCCCACGTCCCGCCCCGAGGTGCGCAAGGACATCGCCCGCACCTGGTGGCCGGACGGCTGACCGCGCCGAGGCCGTGCGTCGCCGTCCGCCGTCGCCGTCTGCCTGAGCGCAGTCTGAGTACCCCCTTAAGGGCACCATAAGGATCTCCTCCACCCTCCTCCAGCAGGCGATTTCGCGGTTTCTCAGGGCTAGTTTCGGAACACCCCCACGGGATCCAGCCCCACCGCAGGACCGTCTTCCGAGGAGTTCCGTATGTCCGCTCGCGCCCGCCGCACGGCCGCCGTCGTCGCCGTGCTCGGTCTGCCGCAGCTCGCCCTGACCGTGCTCGCCGCCGCACCCGCGTCCGCGCACGGTTCGATGGGCGATCCGGTCAGCCGTGTCTCGCAGTGCTACGCGGAGGGTCCGCAGAGCCCGAAGTCGGCCGCGTGCAAGGCGGCCGTGGCGGCCGGCGGCGCGCAGGCGCTGTACGACTGGAACGGCATCCGGATCGGCGACGCCGCCGGACAGCACCGGAAGCTGATCCCGGACGGCAAGCTGTGCAGCGCGAACAACGAGGAGTTCAAGGGCCTGGACCTGGCCCGCGCCGACTGGCCGGCGACGAGCGTGCACAGTGGGGCGTACACGTTCAAGTACCGGGTGACCGCCCAGCACAAGGGGACCTTCAAGGTCTATCTCACCCGGCCCGGTTATGACCCCGCCAAGCCGCTGGCCTGGTCCGGGCTGGATATGGAGCACCCGGTGGCGACGGTCACCGACCCGGTCGCCTCGGGCGGCTTCTCCACGTTCTCCGGCAAGCTGCCCGAGCGGTCCGGCAAGCAGCTGCTGTATGCGATCTGGCAACGCTCGGACAGTCCGGAGGCGTTCTACTCCTGCTCGGACGTGGACTTTGGCGGCGCCGGCACGGCCGGTACGGGCAGCACCCCGGCGCCCACGGCCTCCGCGCCCTCGGACCGGCAGATAGCGGCCGGTGCCGACAGGTCGACGATGACGATGCGGCACCACGGCCACGGCCAGAACGCCGGCGACGGCGCGAGCGCGCCGGCCCAGCGGCCCGCCCGGCAAGCGGCTGGGCAGCCCGCCCGGCGGCCCGGCACCGCCGCCGCGGCCGACGCGCCGAAGGCGGCCGGTGCCGCGAAGAACCTCGCGGAGACCGGCGCCTCCACCGGCGTCACGTACGTCGCGATCGGCGGCGCGAGCGCGCTGGCGCTCGGTTCGGCGGCGCTGTTCCTGTCGGTGCGACGGCGCGCGGCGGGCGGCGCCCACCGCCGGTGAGAGCGCCGGGGAGACTTCCGGGGCCTGTCCGGCGGCTCAGGTCGGACAGGCCCCGGCGGCAGGTCAGCTGAAGGCCGAGGCGCAGGTGGTGGCGGTGGCGTGGGCCGGATCGAGCGCGTTGGCCACCTCATGGAAGGCGATGCGGTCGAACAGGCCGATCGCGACGTGCTCGGAGAGGTCGAGCGAGCACAGGTCCTGGAGCAGCACGTTGTGCACGTCCGAGCCGCTCAGGTACTGGCTCTGCCAGGGCGTGGCCACCTCGTCGTACTTGGTGGAGATGACCGTGTAGTGCACTCCGGGGACGGTGTCGCCGCCCGCGTTGAGCTTGGTGAGGAAGTCCGAGCCGGGCATCTGGTCGGCGAGGCCGGGGGTGGTGGCCTTGATCAGGTCCGCGGCGCCGGGGAAGTACGGCAGCAGGTCGGTGAGGCCGCTCAGGGTGGCGCCGTGGTTGTCGGGGGCCAGCCCCACGAGGGCGTTCACCTTGGCGGCTCCGCCGAGGAACTTCAGGTAGTAGCGGGGCATCATGCCGCCCTGGGAGTGTCCGACCAGGTCGGCCTTGGCGGCTCCGGTCGCGGCGAGCACCTTGTCCACGAAGGCCGAAAGCTGCCCGGCCGACTTGTCGATGGGGCCGAGGCCGTAGAAGATCGGGACGCCGGTCAGCTGACCGTAGTCGAGGGAGAAGACGCAGTATCCGCGGTCTTTCAGATACGGGGCGAGGGACAGCCAGTTGTCGACCGAGTTGCCGAGGGTGCCGTGCACCAGGACGACCGGACGGGGGTGGTCGGCGGAGGGCTTGCAGGAGAAGTCGTTCCAGCCTCCCCCACTCTCGGCTTCGCTCGAGCGGGGGGACCCCCAGCTCGGCCCTGTGTCCGCAGCGTGCGCCGCGGCGGCGGGAACGGTGGCCACGGCGGCGGTGAGGATCAGCGCGGCGAGGGGTCTGAGCACTCGTTTCCAGGGCAGCATCGTGTGATCTCCTTGCGGCTCAAGGGAGGTGGGGGCTTTACCCTGTGATCCGGATCACGAGGATGCTGTTCACTCGTCAAGTTACGGGCGAGTAGCACAACTGTGAAGTTACGCGTCAGTAAAAACTTCCAGTGATAACCAGAGCGCCGGCTGATCACTGACGGACCGTCATCAGGCGCCTGAACGGAGTCACGCCGCCAGGGTCCCCGGCATCACCGCCCTGGGCCCGAACTTCGCCCGCGCGCGGTCCGCGACCTCCTCGATCCGGCGGACCTTCTCGTCCACGGGGTCGAAGGTGAGCTGGTGGGAGGCCTGGTCGGCGGAGACCAGGCCCTCTGCACGCAGGGCGAGTCCGCGGACCCGGGCCCGCTGCAGGCCGAGCGCCCCGTACATGCCGTAGGCCGCCCTCGTCAGGGCCGCCGAGCGCGCGGTCGGCTCCTGCAGAGTGCGGGTGCGCGTGGTGGAGGAGCGGTCGGCGTAGCGCACGGTGAGGGTCAGGGTGCGGCAGCTCTTCCGCACCGCGCGCAGCCGTGCGCCGATCTCCTCGGCGGCCGACAGCAGCGCCCTGCGGTGCCGGTCGGGGTCCAGCTCGTCGAGCGCGAAGGCCCGTTCCGCCGCCAGTGACCGCGAGACGGCGTTCGGCACGACCCGGCCCCGGTCGATGCCGCTCGCCTTCTCACGCAGCTCGCGCCCCGCTCGCACGCCGATCAGCCGCTGGAGCGTGGACAGCGGCGCGCCGGCGACCAGGCCCAGGGTGTCCAGGCCGTACTCGCCCAGGGTGCGGGCGGTCGCCGCGCCGACCCCGGGCAGCGCGGCGACGGGCCGTTCAGCGAGGAACTCCGCGACGGCGTCCGGGTCCTCGGGCACGGCACAGGTCACCCCGGGCCGGGCGTCGCGCAGCGCCACGCGGGCCAGCATCGGGCCCGGTCCGGCGCCGATCACGCAGTCGACGCCGTACCGCGCGAGCGCCCGCACCCGGATCACCGAGGCCAGCTCCACGGCGCCGCGCCCGAAGTACCGCTCGGCACCGCGCAGATCGGCCAGCGCCCCGTCCGGGGGCAGTGCCTCGACGACCGGGGTGAAGTCCTCCAGCAGGCCGAGCAGTCCCGGCAGGGCCGCCTCGTACATCGGCGGCAGCTGGAAACGTACGCAGAGGATGGTCATCCCGCACTCCCCGGACTCTGGTGCCACAACTTCTTCGTCGCCGAAGGCCCTTGTGCGGCCTCCTGGCCCGCGGGCCGCAGATCGGCCCACGGATGCATCTCGTATCCGGTCGGCAGCCGGATCCGCCGCCCACCGGTCGGATCGCCGCCCGCGCCCTCGGCCACCGGCTCCGCAAGCCGCGCCGCCACCTCGTCGAGGCCGCCCCCGGCCCGCAGCTCCACCAGCTCGGCGAGGTTCCAGGCGGCGGATCCCACCACGCTCAGGCTGCGCGGGCCGCGCCGCTGCACCACGCCCCGCACCAGCAGCAGCCAGGAGTGGAAGACGGTGTGGGCGCAGGCATCGTGCGAGTCGTCGAAGAAGGCGAGGTCGACCAGGCCCGTGCCGTCGTCCAGCGTGGAGAAGATGACCCGCTTGCCGGAGCGTCCTGTTGACTGCACCTGCTCGTGAGGGCCAGGAGGCCCCGGGACTGAGAGGTGTGGTGTGCAGAGCATGCGGACCGAGCTCCGAGAGGGGCGTGTCGACCTGCAGCGAATCGGCAGCGTCGTGGCTACTGACCAGGCTTTTCCGCCCTGGACAGTGCTGGACTCAAGTGGCATGCCAGTCGGGGTGGTTGTCGACTACTTGAGGAGCCTGGCCCTGGGTTCATCAAGCCCGTCAACCTGTCGTAGCTATGCCTATGACCTGTTGAGGTGGTTTCGGGTCCTGTGGCAGCTCGGGATCGCTTGGGACCGGGCGACGGTCAGCGAGGTGGAGTGCTTGGTGGGGTGGATGAGGACCGCGGCCAACCCACAGCGTGAAAGGCGCAGCCCGGATTCGTCTCCGCCTGGATCCGTGAACCTGCGGACCGGAAAGCAGACGCTCGGCCCGGGGTACGCGCCTCGGACCATCAACCACGCGTTGACCGTGATCTCCGGTTTCTACGAATTCCATGCCGGGAACGGCGCCGGTCCTGTGGTGAATCCGGTGCCGGCGTCCAAGGACCGCCGTGCAGAACTGTCCCACCGGAGCCCGATGGAAGCGCCAATCCATGTACGACGGGCACGACTCCGGCAACGCGTACCCAAGCAGCTCCCCCGCTCGCTTCCGGACGGCATGTGGGACGAGTTGTTCGAGGCGATGAAGAACGACCGGGACAGGGCGCTCCTCTCCTGCTACGTCTCAAGCGGCGCGCGTGCAGAAGAACTCCTGGGTATCGAGATCGGGGACGTCAATTGGGCCGGTCAGCAGATCTACGTCGTCTCCAAGGGGACGAAGAACCGGGAGCCGGTCCCCGCGTCGCCCGACGCCTTTCGGTACCTCGCCGCATACCTTTCCCAGGCTGGAGTGCCCAAAGCGGGCGAGAAGCTCTGGAGGGCTTTGCGTGGCGATCCGAGGCCGCTCACGTATTCGGCCATGCGCCGGGTCCTGCAACGAGCGAACGCAAAGCTTCAGACTAACTGGACTCTGCATGATCTCCGGCATACCGCCGCGACTCGCATGGCGAACGACCCGAAGATGACTCTCCCCGAGGTCCAGCGGGTGATGCGCCACGCAAAACTCGACACAACGGGCATCTACCTGACGGTCCGCCTGGACGAGATGACCGAGAAGCTTCAGGACCTCTATACGCGTCCACGCCAGGTACCGAAGTTCGCGCCGGGCTACGACCCCGAGGACGTCCGGGCGGTGTTCGGTGGCTGACAGCACTCTGCGGCATCGCCGGATCGACCATGTTCTGGCGCAGTCCGGAAAGCGTCTCAAGCACGACGTCAGCAAACTCGTAGCCGCGCCGTCCACCGCACGTTCCGCTCCTCGCCCTTACGGCGACCTGAGCGAGGCAGGCGTGGAGGACATCGCCGACTGTGCGGCCGTCGCCTGGGAGACCGTCACCCACAGCAGCGGAAGGAAAACACGCAGGATCGCAACTCGGCGGGTCCTTACGTATCTGGCTCAGTTTCCGGGGAAGACTTGGCAGGATCGCTGGGTTGCCAGCGGTCTCGACGAACCCGGGAACCCGTTGCGAGAGCGGTTCGAATTCGGTCCCCACAAAACTCAAGCAGCACTCGGCTTGCGTTGTCTGATCTGTCTCCGGGTCATCCAGCCGTCGCTCCGCGCCGTCCGCTCGAACGACTTCGTCGGGCTTGCGGAACAGTTCAGGCATGTTCAGGGGGATAAGAGTCTGGACGAGTTCTTCGCGGCGGAGTCGGCCAGCGCCCACAGCCTTGGCCAGCAGCGGACCTCGTTGTTCGACGTGACCCTCGCTCTGATCACTCAGGGGATCGCCCTGTCAGATCTGACTCCCGAAGGGCTGCTGCACTATTCGCTCGAGTGTCATAAGTACGGACTGACCCGGGGTGCGTCACCTGGAAGCAGCCGTTTCGCCGGCCACTCCGCCTGGGAAACACTGCACGGCATGGGGGTCTTCCCCGCCGGGACGCCCCAACAACTCCGCGCTGTGCTGGTCTCCGGACAGAAGTCCGTGACCGAGCTGGTGGACAGCTATCCCATCCGGTGCGGTGGGGTGCGGCAGTTGTTCATCGACTATCTCGAGCGACGTCGAACCGAGCTCGACTACAGCGCGCTGACCGGCTTGGCACAGCTTCTGGTCTCTGTGTTCTGGCAGAAAATCGAGGCGATCGCGCCCGAGCAAGCCGACCTCAGCTTGTCAAACGATGTCTACCAGAAGTGGAGGGAAGAGGTCAGCTTTGTCGGGAAGGAGCGGGATCAACCGCGCCGGACCCTGGACTCCCTCCTCCTCCAGGTCCGGGGTTTCTACCTTGATCTGCAGAGCTGGGCTCTTGAAGAGCCGGAACGGTGGGGCGTCTGGGCAGTACCGTGCCCTGTCCCCCGGCACGAGGTGCGGTCCGCGCGAAGCGGCCGCCGCAGGGCGAAGGAACGGACCGACAACCGCATTCGTGAACGGCAGCCGCTTCTGCCCACGCTGGTTGAGCATGTGGAGGAGAAGCACAGGAAGTCGCGCGCCCTGCTCCAGGCCGCAGCGGCTATCCCG
Organism: Streptomyces alanosinicus; assembly: GCF_014650595.1. Classification (GTDB taxonomy): domain Bacteria; phylum Actinomycetota; class Actinomycetes; order Streptomycetales; family Streptomycetaceae; genus Streptomyces; species Streptomyces alanosinicus. Next base: position 63,547 of record NZ_BMVG01000004.1, on the reverse strand, counting down.
CTCGGCGAGGAGTTCACTCATGCCGGCCGCTCCTACCGCCGGACGAACAGCCAAGCTGACCAGGCAAAGGCTCGCCATTCCAAAGCGCCGGTGCGTGTGGAGGACCTCGCCACCGGCGAAATAATCCATGCTGAAGGAGCAGAAGAGGACGCCTGCTGGGATTGGGCCTACGTGGAGACACTGAGGCTGAGCGGGGTCCGGATCGAGGAACTTGTCGAGCTGACGCAGCTCAGCATCCGGCAGTACCAGAGGCCGAACGGCGAGGTGGTCGCCCTCCTGGTCATCGCGCCATCGAAAACCGACCGAGAGCGCGTCATCCCCATGTCGGCAGAGCTTTTCCATGTGATCGCATCGGTGATTCGCCGCCATATCACCGAAGAGCGAAGGTCTGTTCCTCTTACTCAGCGCTATGATGCGCACGAGCGACAGTGGTCTGCATCCATGCCTTTCCTGTTCCAACGTGGCTCACGGGGCGGCCGAGGCGTGATCAGCCCTAACACCATCGCCAATCGGATCAGGACGCTCTGCCGCGAACTCGCCGAGTCGAACCCGGCCTTCGTCGGCCTGACGTTCGCCCCCCATGATTTCCGCCGGCTGTTCGCCACCGAGATCGTCAACAACGGGCTCCCCATCCATATCGGTGCGGCACTGCTGGGCCACTTGAACATCGAGACCACCGGCGGCTATGTAGCCGTCTTCAACGAGGATGTCGTACGCCACTATCAGGAATACCTGGCTCGCCGTCGGGCCGTACGCCCTGTCGAAGAGTACCGATCGGCAACGTCCGATGAGTGGGACGAGTTCCAAGAGCACTTCGACCGCCGCAAGGTCGAACTTGGAAATTGCGCCCGCCCCTACGGCACCCCTTGCCAGCATGAGCACGCTTGTCTGCGGTGCCCAATGCTTCAGGTGAATCCCAAGATGCTGTCACGTCTCAACGAATTGGAAGAGGATCTAGAAGCCCGCCGGAAGCAAGCAGAGACCGAGGGCTGGCTGGGTGAGATCGAAGGCATCGACCTCACGCTGCAGTTCCTGCGCGAAAAACGGAAGCAGGCCCTGAGATCTGAGCAACCGGGCCGCTCAGTCGACCTCGGGATCCCTTCTTTCCTACCTCGTCCCTGATCAGGGCTCTGCCCCACGTCCAAGCAACACTGCCCTTGCCCAACCCACCCGGGCTGGCAGCAAGGCGGCGAGCACTCCTCACCCCACCCCGAGCCCGCCTCCGGGGTCGCCCGCGAGGCGGTCCCGGCCTCGCGATGCGGTGGGCAACGGCAGGTAGTCGTCGACGGTCATGGAGTTGTAGAGGCGTGCGCTCTTGGCGGTGAGACGGAGGAGGGCGCGGCTGGGCCCCGCGGGCAGGGCGGAGATCAGGCGGGCGCCCTGGGCCAGTCCCCGCACGCCGAGGCGTGAGGTGGGGATCAGGGTCTTCGCCGCGCTGAGCGCGGCCGCGCAGCTGCCGCGCACGTGCTGCGCCATCGCGCGCTCGTAGGCGGGGAAGGCGCGCTCGTGGTCACCGCCCGCCCTCGCCAGCTCCCCGGCGAGGACGTACGCGCCGACGACTGCCAGGCTGGTGCTGCCGCCGACGGCCGGGCCGGGGCAGTAGCCCGCGTCGCCGACGAGCGTCACCCTCCCCCGCGACCAGGTGTCCATGCGGAGCTGGGTGATCGAGTCGAAGTAGAACGCCGGGGTGCGGTCAAGCTCGTCCAGCCAGTCGTCCACGTCAGGGTGCATTCCGCCGAACGCACCGCGCAGCAGCTCCTTCTGCCGGGGCACGTCGTGATGGTGGTAGTCGAGCTCGCGCTCGCTCCGGAACAGGAACAACGCCCGCGCGTCGCCGAGATGCCGCGCGCCGTACATGCCGACGGTGCGACCGACGCCGACGTGCATGAGGAGCTCGCCATCGAGCGCGGAGATGTTCGGCAGGGTCAGTACCCCGAGGTACGCCCCGGTGAAGGCGCTGAAGCGGGACTCGTCTCCGAACACGAGGCGGCGCACGTTGGAGTGCAGCCCATCCGCGCCGACGACGAGGTCGAAGCGGTGCGGTGCGGCCTTCTCGAACCGCACCTCGCCGTCGGGCGAGATGGCGGTGATCGAGTCGTCGAAGATGTACTCGACGTCGCCGCGCGCGGCGTCGTAGTAGATCTCGCTCAGGTCGTCGCGCATGACCTCGACGTGCCGGTCGGAAGCGGCACTGAAGATCTTGGAGAGGTCCACCCGGACGGGACGCCGTGCGCTCTCCTGGTGGACAGTCATCCGGTTGGTGCCGGTGGCCCGCTCCTCGATGCGCGGGAGCACGCCCATCTTCTCCGAGATGTTCATCGCGGGCCGGAACAGGTCGACCGCGTGGCCACCAGTCTTGCGCGGAGTCGGCGCGCGCTCGACGACGGTGACAGAGAAGCCGTGCCTGGTGAGCCAGTACGCCAGCACCGGACCGGCGATACTGGCGCCGGAGACGAGAATCCGCATGGCAACCCTCCTTGTCGTTCAGTCCACGCGTACGGCGTGGATCGTGGTGAAGGCCAGCAGGGGGGTGGCGGTCCGCGGGGGATCCTCGAGTATGGGTGAGTGTCCGAGACCGGGCAGCAACTCGACTTTCGCGCCCGGAACGGCGCGGTAGTCGGCGGCGGATGAGGATCGCCACCTGCGGTCGTCCTCGCCGAAGACCACCAGGAGCGGCTTGCCGAGGGCCGTCAGCCGGTCCGGGAGCGCCTGCTGCTCCAGGTAGTCGTGGGTGGCCTGCATCGTCGCGGTGAGCGTGTGGGGGGTCATACAGCGCACCTCGTCCAGGAGCTCCGGTGGGATCCGGTAGCCCGCGCGGCTGAAGGCGGTGCTCGCGAACTGGCGGAGCTGCTCGTCGGTCGGCGGCCACTGCGAGAGTCCGATTGCGGCGGACTGCGGTGCGATGAAGGCGTCCAGGCTGGGGCCGGTGTTGATGAGCGCGAGCGCAGTCACCAGGTCGGGTCGCTGTTCGGCGAGGGCGGTGGCAACCACGCCGCCACTGGAATGACCTACGACCACGGCATGCTCGACGCCGAGCCGGTCCAGTGCCACGCCGGCCCGGCGTGCCTGGTCCGGGAGCGCGTAGCTGCGGTCGGCCGGTTTGGCCGACCGGCCGTGCCCGAGCAGGTCGATCCGGATGACGCGGTGAGATCCGGTCAGCAGCGGAACCAGCGGGTCCCACGAGCGGGTCGAGGATGCGGACCCGTGGATGAGCAGGAGTGCGGGGGCGTCGCGGGGGCCGTCCTGGCACACGTGGATGTCGCCGTCGTCCAGCGACAGGGTCGAATTCTGGGTGGCCTCGGCGCCGCCGTTCACGTGCGGTCCGCCGTCAGAAACAGTCATGAGCCCACTGTCGCCGCCGGTCCCCGTCGGCGGATTGGATAAATGTTCCCCTCATCCGGATCGGCCCCTTTAGCATGGGACGGTGCGGACTTTCATGCACGGTGGGGCTGTGTGGGACGTCGCATGCCCGCAGCGGCCCAGCCAGGTGGCCGGTGTCACCATGGCCGGGTTCCGTATCCGTGACCTGGACGCGCTCCGGATGGTCCCGCACCCGGCCGTGACGCTGCTCCTGGAGTTCGGCGCCGGCTCGCCCGTCCTCGACCGTGCCGCCGGGCGGCAGCAGCGGGGAAGCATCGCCGCCGGGCCCGGGTTCGGGTCCGGAGGCGATGTCCGGGCGCGGGGAGAGAACGTCGAGTGCGTGCAGGTACGCCTGTCCCCGGTGATCGCACGCGCGGTTCTGGGCGCCTCCCCCGCCGACCTCGACGGCGCCGTCGTGTCCCTCGAGGACCTGTGGGGCCGGGAGGCGTCCCGGATCCGCGAGCAACTGGGCGATGTCTCGCCGTGGCAGGATCGCTTCGCGTTGACGGACGCACTGCTCGCCCGCCGGCATGAGGCGGGGCCGCTGGTAGACCCGGAGGTGGCCTGGGCGTGGCACCGGATCATCGGCAGCCGTGGCCTGGCCCGGGTCGATGGACTCGCGGCCGAGGTGGGGTGGAGCCGTAAGCGCCTGTGGTCCCGGTTCCGGTCGCAGCTCGGCCTGCCGCCCAAGCGCGCCGTGAAGCTGGTCCGCTTCGACCATGCCGTCCACCGCCTGGTCGCGGGTGACGGCGCGGCCCGAGTCGCGGCCGACGCCGGCTACGCCGACCAGTCCCACCTGCATCGGGACGTCATGGCGTTCACCGGGGCAACCCCCGCGACCGTGGCCGGCGAGCCGTTTCTCGCCGTTGACGACATCGCATGGCCCAGCCGCGGAACACCGTCAAGCCTCATGTCTCCAGGGATCTCCGGCTCTGTCGGCCGCCGAAGGTGAGACGACTACCGCCGCGAACGTCGCCGCGGCCACCTGCGCTGGACGCGTCCGGCGGCGCTCAGCGGTCAAGGGCGCGCGAAGGTCGCCGGCCCCACCGAGCCAGGCCATCTTGCGGCAATACGATCGAGGACCGGTTCAAGTCGACGGGCACTTTCCGTCTGCCGATCGAAGGTGAGCTGCTGGCCGGAGAGCCGAACGGTCGTCAGATCCTCGGCTCTCAGGGAAAGGGCTGTTACCCGTGCCCGCTGAAGTCCCAAGGCATCGTGCAGCGCTTGTGCGGTGCCCGCCAGTACCGGAGTGTGGGCCGTGGGTTCTGGAAGCACTCGTGTCCGGGTGGTCGTAGACCGATCCGCATAATGGACTGTGAGTGTAAGCGCGCGGGCCACCTGGCCGTCCGCTCTCAATTGCCTACCGATATCAACGGCAAGTCCAAGCAGCGCGCCGCGACGCACGGACCCATCGACCTCATGCCTGTCGAATCGCAATTCAGCGCTGGTCGACTTGGGCGGAGCATGCGGTACCACACGTGTCCGATCGATGCCACGGGCCCGTTCGTGCACAAGACGCCCTATCTTCGCGCCCAGGATCCTCTGCAGGGTGGCCTCAGAAGTTCCTGCCACCTTGCCTATGCTGTCCAACCCGTACTCACAGAGCACGCGAGCCGTCTTCGGCCCCACTCCGTACAGGACCGCTACCGGCTCTGGATTCAGAAAGCCGGAGATTCCCTGTGGGGTATCCGGGATGCAGCGAACGGCACCTGGCGGTCCGTGATGCCCGGCCATCCTGGCAAGCATGGGATTGGAGGCCACACCGACGGCACAGTCAAGGCCGTACAACGCCAACACTCGCACACGCACAAGTCGCGCAATCTCAACAGCGTCGCAATCGAAATAGCGAACGCTCCCACTCACATCCGCCAGTGCGGCGTCGGGGGGAACGGCCTCGACAACCGGGGTGATGTCGCCCAGTACCTGAAGAAGTGTCTCCCATGTTTCCCGAGGCGGTCCTGGCGCCTGAACATAGATAATGGCCATCTCGATCACCCTGCGCTTCCAGGACTGGAATGCCAGAGCTTTCCGCCTCCCATGGAGTCACCGCCTGCGGGCCTGAGATCCGCCCATGGATCCATTTCGACGCCATTGGCCACTTGAATCGTTCGGCCAAGCTTTCTCGCCTCAGGGGCAGGGCGCTCTTCACGCTCCGCCAATCGGTCCGCCACAGCATCGAGACCTCCGGACCGGCGCAACTCCGCCAGTTCCATCAGATCCCACGCGGCAGAGCCGACAACGCTGAGCGAACGCGGCCCACGGCGTTGGACTTTCCCGCGGACCAGCAGCAGCCAACTGTGAAAGATCGTGTGAGCGCAGTCGGCCTGACTGTCGCTGAAGAAAGCCAGGTCTATCAGGCCGGTTGAGTCGTCGAGGGTGACGAAGATGATCCGCTGGGGCTCGCGCGGGGTCGCCTCTCCGTACGGGCTTGACTTGGTGCGGTGAAGGATCGGCGGGGTCTGGGTGGCCGCCTTGGCGCCCGCGACCAGCACGGTCTCACCGTGGCGCGCCTCGCGCAGCCGGCGTGCGGAGACCACGCCCAGTTCGCCCAGGAACTCCCGGTGGTCGTCCATCAGATTGCGCGAGGCGTCCATGGACAGCACGCCCAGCTCGGCGCTGAGCCGTTCCGCCGAGGTGAGGTCGGGCAGCCCGGCCGAAGCCGTCTTCCGCCCTCCGGCCAGCGGCAGTTGACCGCCACCGGCGCCCCGGGCACCCCGGTGCAGCTCGGTCAGATGCAGTTGCAGATCCCGCCGGTTGGCACCGAAGGCGTCCAGGGCACCGACCTGCGCGAGCCGCCCGGCCAGCGGCCGGCTCGGGCGCGCCCGCTCCCAGAAGTCCAGCAGGGAAGCGTACGGCTGTCCGTCCGCGATCCGCGCCGCCTCGGCTTCGCTGATGCCGTGCACATCGGAGAGGGCCAGCCGGAGCCCCCAGCGCGGGGGTGATTCAGACACCAGTTCGATACAGTGGGCGACCGCCGACCGGTTCACGTCCAACGGCAGGATCGGCACCCCGCGCCGGCGCGCATCGGCCAGCAGCAGCCGCTTCGGATACATCCCCGGATCGTGTGTGAGCAGCCCGGCGTAGAAAGCCGCGGGATGATGGGCCTTCAGCCAGGCCGACTGATACGTCGGCACGGCGAAGGCGACGGCATGCGCCTTGCAGAAGCCGTACGACCCGAACGCCGCCACGATCTCCCAGGTCCGCTGAATCGTCTCCGCCCCATATCCCCGGGCCGCCGCCTGCTGCGCGAACCACACCTTGATCCGCCCCTGCGACTCCGGGTCGGACAGCCCGCGCCGCACCCGGTCGGCCTCGCCCCGCCCGCACCCCGTCATGATGGCGACGATGTCGATGATCTGCTCATGGAAGACGACGACGCCGTACGTCCCCTTCAGCGGCTCCTCCAGATCCGGATGGGGAAGGCGCACCGGCGCCCGCCCGTGCCGCGCCTCGATGAACGGCCGCACCATGTCGGCGGCGACGGGTCCGGGCCGGAACAGTGAGATGTCCACGACGAGATCATGGAAAGTACTCGGCTGCAGCCGCCCCACCAGGTCCCGCTGTCCCGGCGACTCGATCTGGAAGCAGCCCAGCGTCTCGGCGGACCGGATGAGCCGATAGGTCGCCGGATCCCCCGCCGGCACCGCGTCCAGGTCGATCCGCTCCCCGGTCGCCCGCTCCACCTCGGCGAGGGCATGCGCCATCGCCGACTGCATCCGCACCCCCAGCACATCGAGCTTGAGCAGCCCGAGGTCCTCCACGTCCTCCTTGTCGAACTGCGACATCGGCAGCCCCTCGCCGCTGGTCGGCACCACCGGCGTACGGGCCCGCAGGGAGGCGTCGGACAGCAGCACCCCGCACGGATGCATGGCGACCCCGCGCGGCAGGGCGTCGAGCCCCTCGACCAGCTCCCACAGCTTCCCGTACTTCTCCTTCTCCCCCGCCAGCCGCCTGAGTTCGGGCAGCTCCTCCAGCGCCGCACGGGCGTCGCGCGCCCGGATGTGCGGGAAGGACTTGGCGATGCGGTCGATGTCGGCCGGGTCCATGGACAGGGCCGCGCCCACGTCCCGGACGGCGTGCCGCACCCGATAGGTCTCCGGCATGGAGACGGTCGCGACCCGCTCCTCCCCGAACCGTCCGATGATCGCCCGGTACACCTCCAGCCGCCGCGCGGACTCCACATCGATGTCGATGTCGGGCAGGACGATCCGCTCCTTCGACAGGAACCGCTCCATCAGCAGCCCGTGCTCGACCGGGTCGGCGTTCGCGATGCCCAGAAGATGGTTCACCAGCGACCCCGCGCCGGACCCACGGGCGGCGACGCGGATCCCCATCTCCTTCACGTCGTCCACCACCTGGGCGACCGTCAGGAAGTAGGAGGCGAATCCGTGATGGCCGATGATGTCCAGCTCGTGGTGCATCCGCTCCCAGTACGCACGTCTGCCGTCGTATCCGAGCCGCACCATCCCCGCCGCCGCCCGCGAGGCGAGCGCCCGCTGGGCGGTGCGGCGGCCGGCGCCGACGAGGTGCGGCTCGGGGAAGTGGACGGTGCCGATACCGAGGTCGTCCTCGGGGTCGACCAGGCACTCGGCGGCCGCCGCCCGGGTCTGCTCCAGCAGCCGGTGCGCGGCGCCGCGCCGGTAGCCCGCGGCCTCCACGATCCGCTCGGCCACCTCGGACATGGCGGACGCGTCCTTGAGCCAGGCCTCCTGGGAGTCCAGCTCCTTCGTCGGGTCGATCGGGACCAGCCGGCGGGCCGCGTCCAGGACGTCGGCGACCGCCCCCTGGCCGGGGTCGGCGTACCGGACGGCGTTGCTGAGCACAGGCCGCACCCCCTGCTCGGCGGCGAAGCCGACGGTACGGGCGGCCAGCCGCAGGGAACCGGGGCCCGTGCCCGTACGGCCGTGCCAGACGGCCTCCAGGCGCAGCGCGGCGCCGTACACCTCACGCCAGGGGGCGAGCAGCCCGGCCGCGCGGTCGGGGCGGCCGGCGGCCAGGGCGCGGCCGACGTCGGAGGCGGGGCCGAGCAGGACGGTCAGGCCGTCGCCGTGGTTGTCGGCCCAGGGCAGCCGGGAAGCGGCCTCGCTCCGGTGCGCCGCGGTGACGATCCGGCACAGGTCCGCCCAGCCCCGGGCGCCGTCCCGGGCGAGGAAGGTGACCCGGGGTGCCGACTCGTCGACGAAGGCACCGCCGCGGACCGGGGTGCGGCGCCTCTCCTCTCGCGGCGCTCTCGCCGGGGCCACGGCGAGGTCCACCCCGAAGAGGGGACGGATCCCCGCCCTCGCGCCGGCCTTGGCGAAGCGGACCGCGCCGGCCAGGGTGTCCCGGTCGGTGAGGGCGAGGGCGTCCATGCCCCGCTCACAGGCGCGCTCGGCCAGCCGCTCCGGGTGCGAGGCGCCGTAGCGCAGGGAGTAACCGGAGACGGTGTGCAGATGCGTGAAGCCCGGCATCCGCACCTCCCACACTCATCCGTAGTCGAACACCAGTTCCCAACTTCCCCGCCCCCACCATACCCCCTTTCTCGAACGTGTGTACGACATCCATTCGATCGCCTCCCACCTGCGCAAACACCGCACCGGGCGGCCACAGACACACGAGCACAGACAGACGAGCGGAGTCCCGCCCCCCAGACACCCGGGGACGGGACTCCATGGAACAAGCGAAGAGAACGAGCGAAGGGAACAAGCGGAGGGAACGAGCGAGCGGCGGATCAGCCGATCTGCGCCCCCGTGGCGGACAGCGCGGCCGTGACCGGCTGGAAGAACGTCTCGCCACCGGAGGTGCAGTCACCGCTGCCGCCGGAGGTCAGCCCGACCGCGCTGCTCCCCGAGAACAGCGAGCCGCCGCTGTCACCGGGCTCGGCGCACACATTGGTCTGGATGAGCCCGCTGACGCTGCCCTCCTGGTAGTTCACCGTGGCGTTCAGACCGGTGACCGTGCCGTCGTGCACATGGGTCGTCGACCCGCTGCGCGTCACCTTCATGCCCACCGTCGCCTCGGCGGCACCGGTGATCTGCTGGGTGGACCCGTTGTACAGGTCGACCTCGCTCGGGTGGTCCACGTCCGCCGTGTACTTCACGAGCCCGAAGTCGGTCCCCGGGAAGTGGGACTCCGCGTTCTGCCCGATCTCCTTGCCGCTGGAGTCCGACCATGTGGAGATGTCGGCCGTGCAGTGCCCCGCGGTCAGGAAGTACGGCTGTCCGTCCTTGACCACGTTGAAGCCGAGCGAGCAGCGCCCGCCCGAACCGCTGATCGCGTCGCCGCCGGCGATGAAGGGCTTGAACTCCCCCTTCGACCGATGCAGTTCGGCCTTGCCGCCGAGCGCGTCGACCACCTTGCTCAGCTTGGCCCATCCGGCGCCGGAGACGGTCTTGTCGGCGGTGACGACGACCTTGTTGCTCACCGGGTCGGTGGCCCAGGACGTCCCCGGTATGGTCGCGTCCTTCTTCAGTGTCGTCCGCGCGCCGTCGAGCGTGGCGAGCGAGTTGGTGACGAGTCTCGCCTTGGCCCCGGCCGCCTGGACGGCATGCGCGGCGCCCTGGTCGAGCACGTTGACGACGAGGCTCTTGGCCCGGGCGTCGTAGTAGCTGCCGGCAGCGTTGGAGCCGAGGCTCTTCAGCAGGGTCGAGGCGAGGTTTCCGGCCGCCGGAGCGGACAGGACCTTCGGCTGCGGAGCGGACTTCGCCGGCTCACTGGCGTTCGCGTTCTGCAAGGTGACACCCGCGGCGACCAGTGCGACGACTCCCGCGCCGGCCAGGGCGGCCCGCCGCCTGGGTATGCGTCGGTGCTTCAACTCACGTCCTCCTGTGGGGGGATGGTCCGCCGGCTTGTGGGGGTGGCGGACCGGAAGGCTGGTTGACGAGGGACCACTCTTCCGAACGACACAGGGAGCACACAAGGTTGACTTCAGGACGCGCGTAGAACGAACGCGCACACTCCCTCGGAAGTTGACCGACCACGGTCACGCCAGGAAATTGACACCGCAACCACAACGCGCAAGTAGCCCTCTGCGGAACGTGACGACAGCGCATGGCTTGTTCTCATCCATCCCCGCCCACAAAGAGTCCCCGCACACCCGGGGGCGTACGGGGACTCGGCAGACCGGAGGTCAGGGCAGCGTGACCCCGTAGTAGCTCAACGCCTCGGTGACCGGCTGGAAGAACGTCGTACCACCGGAGGTGCAGTCGCCGCTGCCACCGGAGGTCAGACCGTAGGCCACGGATCCCGCGTACAGCGAACCGCCGCTGTCACCACCCTCGGCGCAGACCGAGGTCTGGATCAGGCCACTGACGGTCTCACCGCTGTCGTAGTGGACGGTGGCGTTCAGCGCCGTGACCCGTCCGCTGTGTGTACCGGTGGTGGAGCCGCGCCGGTAGACGGTCTGGCCCACGCGGGGCGTGCCCGCGCTGGAGATGCTCTGGCTGCCGACCGCGCTCGGGTGCGCGATGGAGGAGTTGGTGTACCGGACCAACGCGAAGTCGTTGCCCGGGAAGCTGTAGCCCACATTGGTGCCCAGCACCGTGGTGTGGCCGGAGTTGCTGTACCAGGTGGAGGCGACCTGGCCGCAGTGACCGGCGGTGAGGAAGTAGGAGGTGCTGCCGCTGTGCACGTTGAAGCCGAGCGAGCAGCGGTACTGACCGCCGTAGATGGCGTCGCCGCCGCTGATGAGCTTGCTGAACCTGCCGGGGGTGCGCTTGATGGTCAGCGCGTTCGCGTTGGCGCCGGCCTGCCGTTTGATCGCGGCGATCTCGGTCCTGGACACCGTGCTGTCGGCGGTGACGACGACACGGTCGCTCCTGCTGTCCACCGCCCAGGCCGTACCGGCCACATCGGCCTTGCCGACGGAGTCGCTCGCGCTGTTGAGCTGGGCGGCGCTGAAGGTGTGGTTGTCGCCGGCGTTCGCGGTGGGGGCGGCGAACGCGGCGGCGGCCAGCAAGCCTGTGGCCACGGCGATCAGCCGGGTCCGTCTCGCGGTGCCGATGCGGGGAGTGGTGCGCTTGTTCCTCACTTTTCGTTCCCTCCCAGGGGAAGTCGGGGGCCCGCGTGGGGTGGGGCCCGTGAGGCGCAGCCAGGGGAACGGCCGGGTTCCGAACACGCATGCCCCCTGACAAGCGCTGAGGGGGAGTATTCGGCCGAATGACCGGTCGCCACAAGGGCGCCTTTCGGCCGTAGCACTTTAAACCACCCTTACGCAGCGGGTCTTGACACCGGCCCCACACACACGCGCACCAGCTCGGCACACCCTGCCCTGCGCCCACTTCGCGCTCCCCTGCCCCGATCGCCACACATGCTTTCCCATCGGCCTCGGTCACCCGGGCCGGTCCTTGCCTTCACCGGTGATCAACCCTGCCGTACCAGGTGAGGCAGCCCCAGATGCTCGCGCAAGGTGCTGCCCGGATAGAAGGTGCGGAACAGACCACGGTGCTGGAGCAGCGCCACCGTGCCGTTGACCAGGCGCTCCAGATCACGGCGCGGTTCGACGGGGACGAGGTGGAAGCCGTCGGTGACACCGCCGGCGTGCCAGCCGGCGATCAGCTCCGCGAGATCGACCGGGCCGCCCCGGTACAGCGGCCCCCGCACGGTGGGCCGCGGCCCGCCGCCGCCGTGTCCGGGCGCGGCCGCGTGCTCTCCGTCGCCGAGGTCGACCAGCAGGCTCACCAGTGTGCGCACACTGTCCGGGTCCCGCCCGGACGCGGCGGCCAGCGTGCGCAGTTCCTCGCGTACGGCACCGGCCTGCGCCGGGGTCGCGGCGCCGACCAGGGCCACGTCCGCGTACCGGGCGGCGACGGCACGGGCCTTGCTCCCGGTGGCGTCGGCCACCCGGACGGGGCGGCCCTGCGGCGACCGGGGCACGGCCGAGGGCCCCCGGACCGGGAAGTCGCCCGCCTCCCACCGCGGTTCCCCGAGCGGCGCCGCGGGCCGGCGGCCGAAGGGCCCGGCCTCGTCCTCACCGGCGGACAGGTCGATCCGCCAGCCCGCCCGGCCGCGGCTGACCCGGTCCAGCGCGGCCACGGCGGCCCGCACCCGGAAGGGCTCGGTGTGGGCGGTGGTGACGGCCGGGACCAGGCCGATGCGCCGGGTCACGGGCGCGGCCCGGGACAGCACACGGACGGCGTCGGGCCCCGGCCCGCCGAAGGAGTCGTCCAGCGTCACGAAGTCCAGCCCGCCGCGCTCGGCGAGCCGGATCAGCTCCAGATACGGCTCGGCGCCGAAGCAGCCGGGCAGATCGACGGCGGCGGCGAGATGCGGCAGCCCACGGCCGTGCCGTGCGCTCATCGGGCGCTCACCGTCCTCACAGCACCTTCGCCAGAAAGGCCCGCGTCCGCTCCGCACGCGGGGCGTCCAGCACCTCGGCCGGCGGGCCCTGTTCGACGATCCTGCCGTCGTCCATGAACACCACCGTGTCGGCGACCTCGCGGGCGAACGCGATCTCGTGCGTGACGACGATCATCGTCGTGCCCTGTGCCGCCAGGTCCCGGATGACGTCGAGGACCTCGCCGACCAGCTCGGGGTCGAGCGCCGAGGTCGGTTCGTCGAACAGCAGCAGCTTCGGCTCCAGCGCGAGGGCCCGTGCGATGGCCACCCGTTGCTGCTGCCCGCCCGACAACTGCCGTGGGTAGGCGTCGGCCTTGTCGCCGAGCCCCACCCGCTCCAGCAGCCGGCGCGCGCTCGCCACCGCTTCCTTCCGGGGCCGTCGCAGCGCGGACACCGGCGCCTCGACGATGTTGTCCAGGACGGTGAGGTGCCCGAAGAGATGGAAGTTCTGGAAGACGAACCCGATCCGGGTGCGCTGTCTGAGCACCTCGCGCTCGGGCAGCTCGTACAGCTTGTTCCCGGCGCGCCGGTAGCCCATCAGGGAGCCGTCCACGCTGATCTCGCCCCGGTCCACCTTCTCCAGGTGGTTGACGGTGCGCAGCAGCGTCGACTTGCCGGAGCCGGAGGGGCCGAGCACGACGGTCACCTCTCCGGTACGCACCCGCAGGTCGATGCCCTTGAGGACGGCGAGCGAGCCGAAGCTCTTGTGCACCGATCTGATGTCGACCATGACGCTCATCGCGCGAGTTCCTTTACGAGTGGGGTGGTCAGGAAGGCCAGGACCGCCCGTGCGGTGGCGTCGTTCTGCCGGAACGCGGCTCCGCCGGTGCGTGGCCGGGTGAAGGCGCCGGGGGTACGGGCGTCGGTGGAGGGGCCGAGTGCGAAGCGCCGGGGGTGCGGCCGCCCGACGCCGTCGAGGATCCGGCCGTCGGCGGGGTCGGTCCGCAGCAGTCCCTCGGGACTCTCGGCGGCGCCCTCGGCGTGCAGTTCGCGCAGCAGGCTGTCGCGCCCCCGGCCGACGGTGGGCTCGGGCAGCCGGGCCTCCACCAGCGCCCGCGCCTCGACGGCGAAGCCCGGCACGGTGGGACTGGCGGCCCGGAACACCCCGTTCGCGGCGGTGACGGTCATGTCGGCGCCGAGGAAGCGGAGCAGGCCGGCCCGGGACAGCGCGAGCATCTGCCGCAGCCGGGGGCCGGGTGGCCCGGACGCCAGATAGCTGAAGAAGCCGTGCCACCGGGGACCGGTGTCGCCGAGCCGCACGAGCTGGCCGTAGACGGAGAGCAGCCCGAGGAAGACCCCCAGGTCCGCACTGTGGGAGGGATCGTGACGGCGGTTCAGGTCGGCCTCGATGTACGCCCGCAGGCCGTCCTGGAACGCCTCGTGCGAGGCGTACCGGGCGCCGTCCAGCGGGTGGTCGAGCGCGGCGAGGTCGAGGCGGTCGGCCGGATCGGGTACGGCGGCGGCGACGAGTGCCCGTAGTCCGGCGGGGTCGTCGGCGGCCGCGTATCTCTCCTCGAAGTCGGCCCAGGGCAGCGCCGTACGCTCGGCGTGGGCGGTGAACAGCCGGTGGTAGTGGGCGAAGCCCAGCTCCTTCGCCACCAGCGGCCACACCTCGCGCCGGAAGTCGACGCGGCCCGGCCGGGCCGCGAGGCGCTCGATCTCGGCCGGCCCGAGGAAGCGGGGCAGCGGGGGCCGCTCCCCGGTCCAGCCGTAGCCGATCTTCGAGTGGTACGGCACTCCGCGCCGCGAGCCGACGTAGAGCACCGGTTCCCGTCCGGAGGGGAGATAGGTGCCGCCCTCGTACCGTCCGCCGCGCCCTTCGGTGAGCAGCACCATCAGGTCGACGAAGGCCAGCCCGAAGCCCCGTACGAGGACTGCTTCGCCGGGCGCCAGCGGGGACAGGTCGCTGTCGGCGGTGAAGTCGGGCGGCAGGTGCACCAGGCCGTGCTCCTGGGCGTAGGCGGCCAACTCGGCCTGTTCCTCGTCGAGTTCGGCATCCAGGTGGCCGAGGGCGAGGATCACCAGGTCGGCGAGGAGGGGGTGCGCTCTGCCCTCCAGCCACACCCGCTGGCGGCCCTCGCGGGGGCCGCTGACCCGCAGGGCGCGCCGGGGGTGGTGGCGGACGGTGATCTCCGGGGGCAGCTCGGCGCGGGCCCGCTCGTACACCCAGCGCAGATAGCGGCCCTGGAGCTGCCGATCGGCGAAGGCGGTGCCGTCCAGCCCGGCCCACTCGTGCAGGGTGGGGCCCTCACGCACCGGGCCGGCCATGGTCACCGTCTCGTCGGTGAACATGGTGACGTCCTCGGCGTGCGAGTTCATCCACAGCAGCGGCGACTGCGCCTGGCGCCAGATGCGGCCGCCGCCCGGCGGATACGGGTCGACCAGATGGATGTCGAGGCCGGAACCGGCGTACAGCTCCGGGGCGTTGGCGGCGATCCGCTCCAGCAGTCCGGTCCCCCGCGGCCCGGCTCCCACGATCACCAGCTGCCGCCTCATCGGGCGGTCTCCGTGCCGCGCGCGTAGTACTTCTCGACGTACGTCTGACCGAGGCCGAGCAGCGAGGTGACCACCGCGTACCAGAGGGTCGCGACCATCAGCAGCGGGATGACCTGATAGGTGCGGTGGTAGATCAACTGGGTGGAGAACAACAGGTCGTTCACGGCGATGACGCTGACGATCGAGGTGCCCTTGAGGGTGCCGACGAGCATGTTGCCGGCGGGCGGCACGATGGAGCGCATCGCCTGCGGCAGCACGATCCGCCACCAGCGCCGTGACCGGCTCAGGCCCAGTGCCTGGGCGGCCTCGATCTGACCGCGGTCCACGGAGAGGATGCCGGCCCGGACGACCTCGGCGGCGAAGGCGGCCTCGTGCAGGGTGAGTCCGACGATCGCGACGGCGACCGGGGTGAGCAGGTCGACGGTGCGCACGCCGAACACCCGCGGGTACAGCGCCCCGATGTTGAACCACAGCAGCAGCTGCACCAGGATCGGGATCGAGCGGAACAGCCAGACATAGCCCCAGCTGACCGCTCTCAGCGCCGGGTTGGCGGAGAGCCGGCAGGCGGCGAGCAGGGTGCCGAGGGCGAAGCCGAGGACCATGACGACGGCGGTCAGCCACAGGGTGAGCCAGAGTCCGCGCAGCACGGAGTCCGAGGTGAAGCAGTCGGCGACGACGGCCCACTGGAACGCCTTGTTGCGCAGGACGGAGTCGACGGCGAGGGCGAGCAGCGCGAGGACGAGGACGGCCGCCGCCCACTGGCCGTACCGGCGCTGCGGGACGACGCGGGGGACGTCCGCGGGCTCGGGTATCTCCGGCGCGGTGGGGACGTGGGCAAGGGTGTCGGATGACATGTGAAGGCTCCGTGACGCGTTGAAGTCGTCAGAACGGGGTGGTGCCTTCACACGGGCGCGCCTCGCGGCGCGGCTGCACGGCCGAGCCCCTCAGCAGGGCCGTCCGTCGAGAGTACGCGGGCGTTTCGGGCACCTGTCAAGGCTGTCCGGACTGTGAGCCGTACGTCTCACGTCAGTTGACGAGGAACCGGATGCCTGTTCCACTTGGCCCATGCATCCACAGCAGTGGCTGGTCACCCGCTCCCACATCGACTTCGGTCGCGTGTGGTCCTGTTCCTGTTGAGCTGACCCCCTGCGCGCGCCCGCCCGTCGGCCGGCGTGATCGCGTTCTCCCTTCTGGCACCACGGCTTTCGCCACGCCTTCACACGCGCACCCCTCCCCTCGCGCTGTCGCACACCCCTGCTCACAGGAGACCGCTCACCCATGCGTCCACGCCTTTTGCTGCCCTATGCCGTGATCACGTCGGCCACGCTGTTCCTCACCGCCTGCGGCTCGGGTTCCGGCGCGACGGGCGCCTCAGGGGGTGCGGCCGGCTCCGGCGGCGTACCCGCCACGGACGTCGTGTCGGCCGAGAAGAAGGACGGGGCGGCGGCGAAGCTGCTGCCCGCCGGCACGACCCGTCTCACGGTCGCGATCAGTGTCGGCGGCACGCCGCCCGGCACCACCTATCTCTCCGACGGCAGGACACTGACCGGCCAGGACGTCGACTTCGCCCAGGCGGTCGCCAAGGTGCTCGGTATCAGACTCAGGGTGGAGCAGGCGAGTTTCGAGGCGATCCTGCCCGCGCTGGACAGCGGCAAGTACGACTTCGGCGCGAGCAACTTCGGTGTCACCGACGAGCGCCGCAAAGCCATCGACTTCGTCACCTACATCAACGACGGCCAGGGCTTCGCCACCCGCAAGGACAGCAGGCTCTCCAAGATCACCGACCTTGGGCAGTTGTGCGGCCTGAACGTCGCCACCGGCGCCGGCACGACCTTCGAGGCCACCCTGGAGGAGAACAAGCACGTCTGCACCGACGCGGGCAAGAAGCCGTACCAGGTGCAGACGTACGCGGAGCCGAGCGCGATCTGGTCCTCCGTCCAGCAGGGCCGCAGCGACATCGTGATGTCCACGATCAACGGCCTGCGCTACGCCGTGGCCCACCAGCCCGGTCTGAGGTTCCTCGACGAATACCACCGTCTGGACGTGGGCTTCGCCTTCAAGAAGGGCACCGCGCTGGCCCCCGCCTTCCAGGCGGCCGTGAACAGGCTGCTGTCCGACGGCACCTACGCCAGGATCCTGAAGAAGTGGGGGACGACGGGTTCGGCGATCGACCGGTCGCGGATCTCACCGCCCGAGCTGAAGAACTGAAGCGCGCGGGTCACAGCCTCGGTCACGCCCGCGGTCACAGCCCGCAGTCACAGCCCGAGCAGCACTCACAGCATTCGCAGCACTGACAGCACTGGCAGGCCTCGCAGCACGACGTGTCGCAGTCACAGTCGCAGCCGGCGCAGGCGCCCTCGCGCCTCTTCCGCGACCAGGGACCCTCGAACTCGTCGGCGCAGCACGCCTTGCAGGTGCAGCACAGGCCGAGGGCGGCCGCGCAGCCGGCCCAGAAGCCCCGCTTGTCCGGTGGCGGCGGCGGTCCGCCGAAGGGATCGCCGTAGGGGTGGTTCGGGGCGCCGGGGGCGTGGTGGCCGGGCGGCGGTCCGAACGAGGCCTCGGGCGCGTGCCCGCACGAGGAGGTGCCGAACGCCCGGTCCACGGACCGCTCCAGCTCGTGCACGAGCAGCAGATGGACGAGCTTGCCGTCGGCGAACTCGGCGTCCCGCAGGGCGAGCCGGATGCCGTGCACGGCGTCGTCGGCGAGCCGGCGGGCCTCGGCCCGGGAAGTGCCCGTGGCCGTCAGCGGGTTCCAGGCACCCGACGCCGCGTCGGTGTGCTGGTCCTCCACCGCGTCCAGCAGATGCGCGAGCCGTCCGAAGAGCCGCCCGGCCTCCGCGAGCGCGGCCGCGTTGCCCGGCCGTCCGGCCAGCACCGCGGTGTGGGCGAAGGCGGCGGCGGTCGCGGTCTCGGTCGGCTCGGTGACGGAGAGGACCGGGGTGCCCGGGCCGGCGAGGGTCTCCAGGCCCAGCTGCCGGTCGACGGCGTCGACGAGGACACCGGTGTCGAAGCCGACGGCGGCACCGCTGTGGGCGCCGGCCCGGCCCCAGCCCGCGGCGACCCGGCGCGCGGCGGCGGCGACGGGTCTGCGGGCCAGCAGCCCGTCCCTGTCGGCGACATGGTCGCGGACCTTCGCCGCGGCGAGCACCAGGGAGACGGCGGCGGCCAGCCGCGCGCCCTCGCCCTGTGCGACGGACGCGGTGCGCATGCCGCGCAGTGCGCACGGCCCGGCCGTACGGCGGCCGTCGGCACTCGGTCCGAGCTGAGCCTCCGTCAGGACCGAGATGAGAAGCCCGTCATAGTTCGTCACGATCCGCGCGAACTGGCCGTGATCGCGGCGCAGTGCGAGACAGAGTCCGCACAAATGCGCCAGCCACGCGGTCTTGAGACTTTCACCGAGCCGATGAGAGCACGGTCTGACGATTCCGAACACGACGATCCCCCGTGGTGTGGTACGACGTTGGCGTTCACCCGTACGCGCTGAGCATCACCCATCCGCCGCCGACAATCATATTTCACTCTCAGTCAGCAGCCGTACGAGTCCCGACCCTTGGGGCACAAGGACTCTCGACGGATCGGCTGTGCACCAGTACCGTCACAAACCCCCCGTGCGGCGTCTATCCGCTTGGCGCGCCGTCCGCATCATGGATGACCATAGGGATGCGGAACGCAAGAAGGACCGGTGTGAGAGGAGGCGTCCATGGGATCGGTACGCAAGGCGAGTGCGTGGCTCGGCCTCGTCGACGACAACGATGACGAGCGCTACTACGACGACGAGTACTCCGAGGGCTCCGAATCCGGGGGCGCCTGGGTCACGGACCCCCGGGTGAAGGTGGCCACGGATACCGCCGAGGAGAAGGGGCGCCGCATCGGCACGGTCACTCCCGACAGCTTCCGGGACGCCCGCGCCATCGGCGAGCTGTTCCGGGACGGTGTCCCGGTCATCATGAACCTCACGGCGATGGAGCCCTCCGACGCCAAGCGCGTGGTGGACTTCGCGGCGGGCCTGATCTTCGGTCTGCGCGGCTCGATCGACCGCGTGTCCAACCGGGTGTTCCTGCTGACGCCCGCCGACACGGAGATCATCAGCGGCGAGGCGACCGCCCACCGCGACGACGGGTTCTTCAACCAGAGCTGAGGCAGGGCCGCTCGCCGGCCCTGCCTCCCCGCGGGCTCACCGGAAGGCGTCGAATCCGGTGAGCGCCTTGCCCAGCACGAGCTGGTGCATCTCGACGGTGCCCTCGTAGGTGAGCACCGACTCCAGGTTGGTCGCGTGCCGCATCACGGGGTATTCGAGGGAGATGCCGTTGGCGCCGAGGATCGTGCGCGCCGTACGGCAGATCTCGATGGCCTCGCGAACGTTGTTGAGCTTGCCGAAGCTGATCTGCTCGGGGCGCAGCCGGCCGGCGTCCATCCGCCGCCCCATATGGTGGGCGAGCAGGATGCCCTTGTGCAGTTCGACCGCCATGTCGGCGAGCTTGGCCTGGGTGAGCTGGAAGCCGCCGATGGGCCGCCCGAACTGCTCCCGCGTCCTCGCGTACTCCAGGGCCGCCTCGAAACTGCTGCGCGCCGCGCCCATCGCGCCCCAGACGATGCCGTACCGGGCGTGCGACAGACAGCCGAGCGGTCCGCGCAGGCCGGTGACCTCCGGGAGTACGGCGCTCGCGGGCAGTCGTACGTCATCCATCACCAGTTCGCTGGTGACGGAGGCGCGCAGGGACCACTTGTGCTTGATCTCGGGCGCCGAGAAACCGGGGCTGTCGGTGGGGACCACGAAGCCGCGGATGCCGTCCTCGGTCTGCGCCCAGACCACGGCCACCCCGGCCACCGACCCGTTGGTGATCCACATCTTGCGGCCGCTGAGCAGCCAGTCTCCCCCGCCGTCGCGCTTGGCACGGGTGCGCATCGAGGCGGGGTCGGAGCCGTGGTCGGGCTCGGTCAGCCCGAAGCAGCCGATCACCTCGCCGGCCGCCATCCGCGGCAGCCACTGCTGCTTCTGCTCCTCGCTGCCGAACCGGTGGATCGCGTACATGGCGAGGGAGCCCTGCACGGAGACCAGCGACCGGATGCCCGAGTCCGCCGCCTCCAGCTCCAGACAGGCCAGGCCGTACTGGACGGCGGAGGCGCCCGCGCAGCCGTAACCGGTCAGGGACATGCCGAGGGCACCGAGGGAGCCGAGTTCCCGGGCGAGCTCCCGGATGCCGGGCAGCTCCCCCTTCTCGTACCAGTCGGCGACATACGGCAGCACCCGGTCGGCGGCCCAGCCGCGGACGGTGTCCCGGACGGCCAGGTCCTCCGGTTCCAGCAGGTCGTCGATCCCGAGCGGGTCGGCGGGATCGAAGGGGGGCAACTTCGAGGACGCGGACATCGGACACCCTCCGGCACGGCAACTCGGCGAAAACTAGCACCGCTAGTCTTATTTTGCCGCCGACGTTACGGTGCGCTGTCCCGCACGTCCAGTACGTCAGGCCGTGACGCGGGGCTCCGCCACTTCCCGCGGTGCGGGCAGCTCCACCGTCGCCACGGGCTCCGGGCACTGCATCACCCGCGGCAGGCGCAGCGCCATCACCGCGCCCAGCAGCAACAGCCCCGCGCTCACCAGCAGCGTCAGATGCAGCCCGTGCACGAAGGAGTCCCGCGCGGCCCGGCGCAGCGCCGCCCCGGCGGCCCCGCCGAGGCGGCCGGCGACGTCATAGGCCTCGCCGAGCGAGTGTCCCGCCGCGTCCGACGCCGAGCGCGGGACGCCCGGCACCGAGCGCAGCTGCGGAGCGTAGGCCGCGTTCATCACGCTGCCGAGCAGCGCTATGCCGATACCGGCGCCGAGCTGGTACGACGTCTCGCCGATCGCCGCCGCGCCGCCGGCCTGTTCGGCCGGGGCCTCGCTGAGCATCGACTCGTACGCCCCGAAGAGCGTGGTCTCCAGACCGAAGCCGAGCAGCACGAAACCCGACAGCAGCAGCGGCGCGTTGTCGCCGGCGCCCATCGCGGTGAGCATCACGACCGCGGCGGCGGTCAGACAGAACCCGGCGCACACCATCCGGCGCGGTCCGAAGCGGCGCAGCAGCCGCGCGCCCGCGAGGCCCGCCGCCATCGCCGCGGCGGTCAGCGGCAGCAGCCTCAGGCCGGTCTGCAGCGGGGAGAGTCCGAGCACCAGTTGCAGATACTGGGCGGCGATCAGCTCAAGGCCGACGAGCGCGAGCATCGCCAGCACGATGCAGCCCACCGAGGTGCTGAACGCGGGCCGGCGGAACATCCGCAGATCCACCAGCGGATACGGCTGCCGCCGCTGGCGCTGGACGAAGAAGAGGAGGAGGGTCGCGCCGACGAGCAACGGCAGCACGGTGAAGGGGCTCGCCGGGGCCGCTCCGCCGCCCAGCTGCTTCACACCGAGGACGACACCGAAGAGACCGCCGGCCGCCATCAGGGCGCCGACGACATCCCAGGGGCCGCCCCGCTCGCCGCGGGACTCGGGCAGCAGGATCCGGCCGACCGGCAGACTGACCAGCATCAGCGGGATGTTGACGAGGAAGACCGCGCCCCACCAGAAGTGCTCCAGCAGAAAGCCGCCGAGCAGCGGGCCGACGGCCGCGCCGACGGCGGCCACCGCGCTCCAGACGCCGATGGCGAGCGCGCGCTCGCGCCGGTCGGGGAAGACCTGACGCAGGATGGACAGGGTCGCCGGCATGATCATGGCGCCGCCCACGCCGAGCAGGGCGCGGGCGAGGATCAGCGTCTCGGCGGTCGGCGCGAAGGCGGCCATGGCGGAGGCGACCCCGAACAGGCCGTAGCCGAGCAGCAGGACGCGCCGGCGGCCGATCCGGTCACCGAGGGTGCCGAAGAGGATCAGCAGCGAGGCGCAGACCAGCGGATAGACATCGACGATCCAGAGCAGTTCCATGGCGCCGGGCCTGAGGTCCTCGGTGACGGCGGGGACCGCCACATGCAGCACGGTCGCGTCGACGGCGACGAGCAGCAGGCTGACACAGAGGACGACGAGGACGACCCAGCGGCTCGTACCGGCTCCGGGCGCCCGACGGCGGGGCCGAACGGCAGCCGTGGTCGTCCCGGACATGTGCGTACCTCCCAGATGTGCCTCGCATGGGGCGGACCGACAGGGTGGGGACTCCCTGTCGTACGGCCGGAGAGGAGCGGGATCTCCGGCCCGCGCGAACCCACGCGGGTGACTCGTCAGCGTACGCGAGTCCGCCACGGGGTCACGTGGCGGACCTCTCACACGCGAGACGGAACCCTTGTGGCGTACGCCATACCGTTCCCCCTTGACCATGCCCCGGGGGCGGGTCCGGTTCCACCGCCGGTCGATAATCGAGTCCGTGACCGATCTTGAAACGCGCGCGGCCCCACCCCGCGCCCCGCTTCTGCGCCGGGCGGCCCCGGCCCTCCTGGGCTATGCGGCGGTCCGCGCCCTGGGGCTGGTCGTGCTGGCGGTGTGGGGCGCCGCGCGCGGCAAGAGCGCGTACACCCTGCTCACCGCCCGCTGGGACGCGCTGTGGTACACCCGGGTCGCCGAGCTGGGGTACGGCTACGAGGTCCGGCTGCCGAACGGCGATGTCCACTCCAACCTGGCGTTCTTCCCGCTGCTGCCCTGGCTGGAGCGGCTGCTGCACACGGTCGCGCCGCTGTCGTACGCGGACGCCGGCTTCGTCGTCAGCCTGCTCGCCTCGCTCGCCGCGGCCTGCGGGATCTTCGCGGTCGCCGACCGGGTGTACGGCCCCCGGGTGGGGGTGTGCGCCGCTGTGGTGTGGGCCGTGCTGCCGGTCGGCGTCGTGCAGTCGATGGCATACAGCGAGTCACTGTTCACGGCGCTGGCCGCCTGGTCGCTGTACGCGCTGCTGACCGGCCGATGGCTCTGCGCCGGCACGCTGGCCGCACTGGCGGGGCTGACCCGGCCGGTGGGAGCGGCGGTGGTCGCGGCGATCTGGGTCGCGGGCGTGATCTCGTTCGTGCGAGACCGAAGCACGACGTGTACGCCCAGCGCGCGCAACGA
Source organism: Streptomyces alanosinicus (assembly GCF_014650595.1). Lineage (GTDB taxonomy): Bacteria > Actinomycetota > Actinomycetes > Streptomycetales > Streptomycetaceae > Streptomyces > Streptomyces alanosinicus. The sequence goes on along the minus strand of NZ_BMVG01000004.1, from coordinate 40,371 downwards.
CACACACGCCCCGGCGCATACGCTCGGCGCGCCGGACGGCACGAAGGGCGCGGCTCCCGCTCCCGGCGCATCCGACGCCCCGCACGCCTCAGCCCCCGCCCCTGCCCCCTCTCCCACTCCCGGCACACCCGACGCCCCGCCCGCCCCCGCCTGGCGCCGCGCGCTCGGCATGGTCATCGCGCCGCTCGGGACCGCCGGTTATGTGCTCTGGGTCGGACACCGGACCGGCAAGGGGCTCCTCGGGTACCTGGACGTCCAGGCCGGATGGCGCAACGGGTTCGACGGCGGCTACGCGTTCGCACGCTTCGTGGCCGACAAGTTCACGTCATTCCCGTCCGCGCTCGCGGGCATCGGCCTGATCGCCGGGGTGGCCCTGCTGCTGTGGCTGTACGTCACCGGCATCCGCCGGCGCCAGCCGGTCGCACTGCTGGTGTACACGGGTGTCGTCCTCGCACTCGCCCTGTGCGCGTCAAGTTACTTCGGCTCCAAGCCGCGGCTGCTGCTGCCCGCCTTCCCGGTGCTGCTGCCGCTCGCCGAAGCCCTCGCCCGGCTGCGTACCACCCGATCCGTGCTGGTCACGGCCTTCTTGGCGATCATCTCGGCGATCTATGGGGCGTTCTGGCTGAACGGTTCCGGACCTCCATGATCAACATCGACCGGCCGATGACGCTCCGGAGAATTCCGCGCCAGGACCGGGTTAACGCATTCATAAGCGCCATATAAACAACGCGCGGCATGATCAAAGGAATTGAACGGAACCACCTCACAAGATTGCGGAATCCCTGGAATTCGACCCGCCCTTGAGAGGTTTGCCACATCACATCGTCATCACAAAGCCGCTGTTTCGACAGGGTCCACAGCTCACTCGCTGTAACGTCGATTGGGTGCGTACCGAACGAAACCTCACCCGGCGTCTGGACCGGGTGTTCGCCAGACTCGACCGTGAGCCGGAACGACCGGCCCACATCGATGTGCCGAGGATGAGCCGGCACCGGGTCGTTCTCTTCACCGCGACCCTGGCTTTCTACCTCGCGATCGTGTGGGCCGTGGTGATCACGTCCTGGCTGGTCCGGCTCGACTGGCAGGTCATGTTCTTCCGGCCGTACCAGCAGTGGCCGCAGATCCACGCCTTCCTCGACTACTACGTGGTGCTCGGCCAGCGCGGCCCCACCGCGGTGATGGTCGCGGCCTGGCTCGGCTGGCGCTCCTGGCGGCAGCACACCCTGCGCCCGATGCTCACCCTGGCCGCCTCCCTGCTCCTGCTGAACATCACGGTCGGCGCCGCCAAGTACGGGATGGGGCGCCTCGGTCCGCACTACGCAACCGTGATCGGCTCGAACGAGATGATGCGGGGCGGCGATATATTTCCCAGCGGCCACACCGCCAACGCGGTCGTGACCTGGGGCATCCTGGCGTATCTGGCCTCCACCCCGAGAGCGCGCCGCTGGCTGTCCGCGCTGTCCGCGATCACGGCGCTGGGCGTCGGCCTCACCACCGTCTACCTCGGTACACACTGGCTGAGCGACGTCCTGCTGGGCTGGGCCGCGGGTCTGCTGATCCTGCTCGCGCTGCCGTGGTTCGAGCCGCTGATCGCCAAGACCGAGACCGTGCTGTTCGACCTGCGCGACCGCTGGCGCTCCCGCCGCAGCCTGCCCGTGCCCGAACCGACCGTCCCGGTCGCACCGGTGGCGCTCCGGCCGCGCGGCACACCGGCCGAGCAGCCGGCCCCGGCCCGCGAGCCCGTCGCCTCGGCCCGCGCCCCCCGAGGGGCGCATCTGGCCCCGGGCCCGCACACGACCCGTTCGGAACGCACCCCGGTCACCCCGGTGGGCAGCCGCCGCCCGCCGCATGCCGACCGCCTCCCGCGCGGCACCTCCCAGCCGGCCCGGCCCCTGACCGGCGGCTGACGCCCTGACGGCAGCGGGGCCCGGTACGCACAAGCCGCCCCGCGTCCGTACGACGACGGCCCCGCCTCCCGGGAGAGGGAGGCGGGGCCGTCGTCGTACGGACGCGGGTCAGCCCTTCCAGGCGCGGGCCACCCGGCCGTCACGCACCTCGAAGTTCAGCCGTCCCGACCGGTACTCCATGGTGATGATCGCGTCCGGCGGCAGCGACCGCACCGTCGGCCATCCTCGCTGCCGGGCGAGCCGCTCGGCGTGCGCGGCGTCGAGGCCGACGTACCCGTCCGGACTGTCCTGGGGCTCCGCTGGCGGAGTGGGATTCGGTGCCATGCCGCCACGCTAGGCCGTGGCTCGCCGCGGCGGTAGCCGGACATGGCCGGGTAAGAGTCGTATCCGGCTCCGGTCACATTTCTGTCACAGCTTCCCGGCCCTCGTTTCCGGTGCCGCGAGTGGAGTTGACACCGCATCGGGGCGTCACACGTACGGGGGTTTCTGCCGGGCTCGCCGGGGTAATCGAACGGAATTCACGGGCTCCGGCGGACCCCTTCGAATTACCCGGCGGAAAGCGTCGCCGCCAGGAACCGGAAGGCCCCCGGAGAGAGATTCCCCGCGCAATCCGGGGCGCTGCCGGGGAAGCTGACACCGCATAGGAATTTCACCGGATCGAGCACCTGCGGGCCCCAAGACGCGGACAGCCGCCGTCCCGGAGGGGACAGCGGCTGTCGTGGGCGGACCGGGCGGGGCTCAGAGCGCGAGGCGCTGGCCGGGCACGATCAGGTTCGGGTCGTCGCCGATGACCTTCTTGTTGGCGGCGTAGATCCGCTGCCAGGCGGTCCCATGCCGGGCGGCGATGGCACTCAGGGTGTCGCCCTCGCGGACGGTGTAGTCACCGCGCCCGTCGCCGCGGCCCGAGGGGGTCCCGGAGCGCCCCGGGGCAACCGCCGGGGCGGACTTCCTCGCGTGCGAGACGGACCTGTTCGAGGCGGACTCGGTCGGGGCGGACTCGGTCGGGGCGGACTTCGTCGTCTCGCTGCCGTGCGAGGCCGTCGCACCGGAGGATCCGGTGCGGTCCGCCGCGGGGGCGGCGCCGGAGGCTCCGGCCCGGCCGGAGCAGACCGGCCAGGCGCCCCAGCCCTGGGCCTGCTGAACCTTGCCCGCGACGGCGATCTGCGCGCTCCTGGAGGCCTGGTCGGCCGTCGGGGCGTAGGCGGTGCCGCCGTACGCGCGCCAGGTCGAGGCGGAGAACTGGAGCCCGCCGTAGTAGCCGTTGCCGGTGTTGATGTGCCAGTTGCCGCCGCTCTCGCACTGGGCGATGCGGTCCCACACCCCGTTGTCCGCCGCCGCGGCGTTACCGGTGGCGGCCAGCAGCCCCAGCGGGGCCAGCAGGGCGGCTCCGGCGAGCGCGGCCGCCGTACGGCCCTTGCGGGCGCCGTCGTGACGGGTGGTGTTGCGGGTCGTATCGGCACACTCGGACATGCAAATCCCTCTCCACGAACCCGGGCTCCCCCAGGCGGAGCACGCCTCGCCGCGCAGAATCGCGGTTCCTCGTGCCCGCCCCGTCCGTATGGCCGGTACCGGCGTTGTCGTTCCGCCGGTGCCGGGCCTCGGACGCTCCCGAGCGGTGCTCGCTGCACACGGCGGAGGAATCTAGGGAGTGCGAGTGCCCGGAATCAACCAACTGACCTTCTTTCCAGGCCAGTTGCCTGTTACCGCGAGTATCGGCAATTTTCGGCCACCCACTACATCCCGGGATTTCCTGATTTATCAACCACTCATCCGAGCCATCTGTGAGCCACTTCACCGCTCCAAGTTCCTTGACTCGGCGGTGAGTTGACCGTGCGTAGTGCATTACGCACATGATGTGACCGTGTGCGTCGGTTGGTGCGAACCGGTCGCCCTCGGAGCGTGACTCCCACCACAGGACGTCCGTTGTCTTCTTCATGAGCCCGGAACCCCGGGACTCATCGGCCGGGAGCCACCCGGCCGACCCATGACCGCATCCCGAGGGAGCCACCGTGCCGCGCATGCTCGACGTCAGTGACGCCGTACGCGCCGAGATCGGCGACGAAGAAGCCGACCGGCTGCTCGCCGGAGAGAATGCCCCGGGCAGTTACGACTGCACGTCCTGCCGCACCCCGGGCGACTCCGAGCAGGAGCGCACCAGCACCGTTCTGTTCGTCGGCGACGAGACCGCCGTGCTCGCCTTCGCCCACGCCAGCTGTCTGCCCTCGCAGGTCGTCCAGGTCACCGAGGAGCAGCTGCAGGGCGCCGTACGGTCCATCGACGGCGTGGCCCGCGAAACCACGGCGGGCACCCCGCAGCACTCCACGCCCGAGCAGGCGGTGCTGGGTGTGACCAGCGGACTCGTCCTGATCGAGGGCGAGTTGCACCCGGCGCTCGTCGTGGAGCCGACCACCCCGATCGTGCGCCCCGGCACCACCGGGGCCGGCGACGACTTCCTTCCGCTCCTCATCGAGCAGGGCTTCCTGCCGGTGACCGAGCTGACCTCCGTGCCGCCGGTGCTGCACGGCTGGTCGGTGCTGCTCGCCATGGGGCAGCTGCACGCGGTGCTGCAGCCCTCGGCGGCCGGCGGGCAGCCGGTCGCCTGGTGGCAGGCGCATCAGCCGCTGCAGGTGACGGACGGCTGGCGGTCCGCCGCGAACAAGCATCAGCAGGTGCTGATGTTCGCGGCGCCGGTGGGGTCGATCGGGCGGCAGCCGCGGGAGGATCTGCTGCGGGACTCTCTCGACAAGTCGGCCGTGCGGGGGAAGCTGGTGGGGGCGGCGCTGCCGCTTGCCGGTACATGACTTTTGCGCCTACGGGGCGGGGACTGCTGTGCGGGGGCGGCTGCGGGTGCGTTGCGGCTTGTCGCGCAGTTCCTCGCGCCCCTAAAGGCATGTCGCGGAACCGCATCTCTTTAAAGGTGCCGTCGTTTGGACATACGTGCACGGATACGACACTCCTCCCCGCCGGTCATCGTTCTCCCCCATCACATCCCCCATTCCGTCCGCGCGAACAGGGCAGGAAGGGTCTGGTGGGGGCTCACCCACGCCGATCTACGACATGCTCTACCAGGAATGGGTCAAGAGCTTCCGCACGCTGCCGGGTGACCGGAGCGGGGAGGAGGGGCTGCGGTTCAACCCGTTCGGCCAGCTTCCGGACCGCACGGGCTCCTACGGCGGCCACCGCGCGGGGTCGTTCAGCAGCTCGTACAGCGCCTACAGCGCGGGGGCGTACAACGCGCGCCAGCAGTCGCAGTGGCAGCGGATCGGCACGCTGGGGCGGCAGCACGAGGACACCGGGATGCACCATGTCCCGGCGGCGCTGCCGCCGGGACCGCGCCGGGGCATGTGACGGGCGGACGCTGCGGGGCGGCCCCGGGACCATGGGTCTCCGGGGGCCGCCCCGCATGTCGTACCACCGTTACTTCTTCTTCGCGCCGCGCTTCTCGCGCACCCGCACCGAGATATGGATCGGCGTGCCCTCGAAGCCGAACTCCTCGCGCAGCCGGCGCTCGATGAAGCGGCGGTAGCCCGCCTCGATGAAGCCGGAGGCGAAGAGGACGAAGCGCGGGGGCTTGGTGCCGGCCTGGGTGCCGAACAGGATGCGCGGCTGCTTGCCGCCCCGGACCGGGTGCGGGTGGGCCGAGACCAGCTCGCCGAGGAAGGCGTTGAGGCGACCGGTGGGGACGCGGGTCTCCCAGCCGGCGAGGGCGGTCTCGATCGCCGGGACGAGCTTCTCCATGTGGCGGCCGGTGCGCGCCGAGACGTTCACCCGCGGGGCCCAGGCGACCTGGCCCAGCTCGGTCTCGATCTCCCGCTCCAGGTAGTAGCGGCGCTCCTCGTCGAGGGTGTCCCACTTGTTGTAGGCGAGGACCACGGCGCGGCCCGCCTCGACGGCCATGGTGACGATCCGCTGGTCCTGCACCGAGATGTTCTCGGAGGCGTCGAGCAGGATGACCGCGACCTCGGCCTTCTCCACGGCGGCGGCCGTGCGAAGCGAGGCGTAGTAGTCGGCGCCCTGCTGGAGGTGGACGCGCTTGCGGATGCCGGCCGTGTCGACGAACTTCCAGGTGACACCGCCCAGTTCGATCATCTCGTCGACCGGGTCGCGGGTGGTGCCCGCCAGTTCGTTGACGACGACGCGCTCTTCGCCGGCCACCTTGTTGAGCAGGGAGGACTTGCCGACGTTCGGGCGGCCGATGAGGGCGATACGGCGGGGGCCGCCGATCCCGGTGCCGCCGAAGGTCTGCGCGGGGGCGGTCGGCAGCGCCTCCAGGACGGCGTCCAGCATGTCGCCGGTGCCGCGGCCGTGCAGGGCGGAGACGGGGTGCGGCTCACCGAGGCCGAGGTTCCACAGATAGGCCGCGTCGGCCTCACCGCTCGGGCCGTCGACCTTGTTGGCGGCCAGCACCACGGGCTTGCCGGCCTTGCGCAGCAGCCGGACGACCGCCTCGTCGGTGTCGGTGGCGCCGACCTTGGCGTCGACGACGAAGACGACCGCGTCGGCCGCTTCGATGGCGTACTCGGCCTGGGCGGCCACGGAGGCGTCGATGCCGAGGACGTCCTGCTCCCAGCCGCCGGTGTCGACGACCTTGAAGCGGCGGCCGGCCCATTCGGCCTCGTAGGTGACGCGGTCGCGGGTGACGCCGGGCTTGTCCTCGACGACCGCCTCGCGACGGCCGATGATCCGGTTCACCAGGGTCGACTTGCCGACATTGGGGCGGCCCACGACGGCGAGCACGGGCAGCGGACCGTGGCCCGCCGCCTCGATGGCGCCCTCGACGTCCTCGATGTCGAAGCCCTCTTCCGCGGCGAGCTCCATGAACTCCGCGTACTCGGCGTCGCCGAGTGCCCCGTGGTCGTACTCGTGCTCAGCCGAGTCGCCGGGCTGGATGTCGTCGTTCATGTAGTCCGTACCTCGTCGTTCTTCGTGGTGATCGGTGAACCAGGCCCCGGCGGGTGAACCCTCGTGGTCTGATCCACTACTCAAGTGTCGCTTAGCGCCCGGTCAGGCGCCTGGCGTTTTCCAGGTGGCTGGTGAGCTGCTTCTGGATGCGCTCGGTCGCCTCGTCCAGCGCCTTGCGCGTGCGCCGCCCGGTTCCGTCGCCCGCGTCGAAGGGGTCGCCGAAGACGACATCGACACGGGTGCGCAGCGGTGGCAGCGCCTTTATCAACCGTCCTCGCCGGTCGGAACTTCCCAGGACGGCGATGGGCACGATCGGCGCCCCGCCGCGTACCGCGAAGTAGGCGAGTCCGGCGCGCAGCGAGGCGAAGTCGCCCTCGCCCCGGGTGCCCTCCGGGAAGATGCCCAGCACTCCGCCGGCCTCCAGCACGCCGAGGGCCCGGGTGATCGCGGTGCGGTCGGCGGTGGTGCGGTCCACCTTCAGCTGGCCGATGCCGGTCAGGAAGGGGTCCAGGGGGCCGATGAAGGCTTCCTGCTTGATCAGGAAGTGCGTCGGCCGGGGTGCCACGCCCATGACCATCGGGCCGTCGATGTTGTGGGAGTGGTTGACGGCGAAGATCACCGGGCCGGTGGCCGGCACCTTCCAGGCGCCGAGGACGCGCGGCTTGAACAGGCCGTACATCAGGCCGACGCCGATGCGCCGGCCGACCTCGGCGCCCTTCGCGGAGGGCTCGGACGGCTGGGTCACTTCCCCGCTCGCTTCTCCTCGACCAGGGTGACGACGCACTCGATGACCTGGGCGAGAGTCAGCTCGGTGGTGTCGACCTCGACCGCGTCGTCGGCCTTGGCGAGGGGCGAGGTCTTGCGGGAGGAGTCGGCCGCGTCCCGCTTGATCAGCGCCTCGCGGGTGGCATGCACATCGGCGCCCTTCAGCTCGCCGCTGCGGCGGGCCGCGCGAGCCTCCGAGGAGGCGGTGAGGAAGATCTTCAGGTCGGCGTCCGGGAGGACCGTCGTACCGATGTCGCGGCCCTCGACCACGATGCCGTGCTCCGTGCCGGCCGCGATCGAACGCTGCAGCTCGGTGATCAGGGTGCGCACCTCGGGCACCGCGCTGACCGCGCTGACCTTGGAGGTGACCTCCTGGGTGCGGATCGGGCCGGCCACGTCGGTGCCGTCGACCGTGATGGTCGGGTGGGCCGGGTCGGTGCCGGAGATGATCTCCGGCTTGCCGGCGACGGCCGCGATGGCGGTCGGGTCCTCCAGGTCGATGCCGTTGTGCACCATCCACCAGGTGATCGCCCGGTACTGGGCGCCGGTGTCGAGGTAGCTCAGGCCGAGCTGGGCGGCGACGGCCTTCGACGTGCTCGACTTGCCCGTGCCTGAAGGGCCGTCGATCGCGACGATCACGGGCTGGGCGGTCGGGGCGGCGCCGTTTTCCACGGAGGGACACCTTCCTGGTGCGTGTGGGCGGGTACGGGGAGCGAGAGCGCCCTGCACAAGGTTACTGGGTGCGGGTCACTCGTCCGGACGCCGAGGCCCTCGGGATACGGCTACTGCCGCAGCGCCCAGCCGCGCTCCCGCAGTGCCTCCTTCAGACCGGCCGCGGCCTTCGGCTCGACCGAGAGCTGGACCAGGCCGGCCTGCTGCCCCGTCGCGTGCTCGATGCGCACGTCCTCGATGTTGACGCCGGCCCGTCCCGCGTCGGCGAAGATGCGGGCCAGCTGGCCGGGCTGGTCGTCGATGAGGACGACGACGGTCTCGTACACGCGCGGTGCGCTGCCGTGCTTGCCCGGTACCCGCACCTGGCCGGCGTTGCCGCGGCGCAGCACGTCCTCGATGCCGACGGTGCCCTGCTGCCGCTTGGCCTCGTCGGCGGACTGCAGGGCGCGCAGGGCCGCGACGGCCTCGCCGAGGTCGGCGGCGACATCGGCGAGCAGGTCGGCGACCGGGCCCGGGTTCGCGGACAGGATGTCGATCCACATGCGCGGATCGGAGGCGGCGATCCGGGTCACGTCCCGAATGCCCTGTCCGCACAGCCGTACGGCGGCCTCCTCCGCGTGCTCCAGGCGCGCGGCGACCGTGCTGGAGACCAGGTGGGGCATGTGGGAGACGAGGGCGACGGCGCGGTCGTGGGCGTCGGCGTCCATGACGACCGGGACGGCCTGGCAGTGCGAGACCAGCTCCAGGGCGAGGTTCAGCACCTCGGTGTCGGTGTCCCGGGTCGGGGTGAGCACCCAGGGGCGGCCCTCGAAGAGGTCGGCGGTCGCGGCCAGCGGGCCGGACTTCTCGCGGCCGGACATGGGGTGCGTGCCGAGGTACCTCGACATCACGGACAGGTCCAGGCCGAGGGACTCCAGCTCGCGGCGCGGGCCGCCCTTGACGCTGGCCACGTCGACATAGCCGCGGGCCACTCCCCGGCGCATGGCGTCGGCGAGCACGCCGGCCACGTGTGCGGGCGGGGCGGCCACGATCGCGAGGTCGACCGGGCCGGCCGGGGCCTCGTCCGTGCCGGCGCCCAGCGCGGCGGCCGTACGGGCCTGCTCGGGGTCGTGGTCGGCGAGGTGGACGTTGACGCCGCGCCGGGCGAGGGCCAGGGCGGCGGAGGTGCCGATGAGGCCGGTTCCGATGACGAGTGCGGTTCTCACTGGGCGATGTCCTTGCGCAGGGCGGCCGCGGCGCCGAGGTAGACGTGGTTGATGTCGGCGCGGGGCCGGTCCGACTCGATGTGCGCGAGGAGCCGTACGACGCGGGGCATGGCGCCCTCGATGTCCAGTTCCTGGGCGCAGATCAGCGGCACGTCGAGGATGCCGAGCCCCCGGGCGGCGGCGGCCGGGAAGTCGCAGTGCGGGTCGGGGGTGGCCGTGAACCAGATGCTGATCAGATCGTCGGTGGACAGCGCGTTCCGCTCCAGGACGGCGGTGAGCAGGGCTCCGACCTGCTCGTCCATGTGCCCGGCCTCGTCCCGCTCCAGTTGGACGGCCCCTCGGACCGCTCGTACCGCCACGGCGCTGCTCCCTGTTGACATGCGGATCTGTTCTTGGTCCGTCCAGGGTAGTCAGCCCGCGCGCGACGGGTGCGGTTCGCCCGATCGCTGAGACGATGCGCAAAGTCCGTTATCTACCTGTTTCTACATCTATGCGGAGGCTGACCATGACCGAGGGCACGACCCGGCGCACGGTTCTGTCCACGGGCGCCGCGGCGCTCGTCACCCCCGTCGTGGCATGCGGCGGCACCACGGCCCCGAGCGACACCAGCGTGGCCCTGGGCCCCACCAGCGACATCCCGGAGGGCGGCGGCAAGGTCTTCAAGGACCAGAAGGTCGTCGTCACCCAGCCGAAGAAGGGCGACTTCAAGGCCTTCTCCGCGATCTGCACCCACCAGGGCTGCACGGTGGACAAGGTCGCGGACGGCACGATCGACTGCCCGTGCCACGGCAGCAAGTTCCATGTCGCCGACGGCTCGGTGGCCCACGGCCCGGCGGCCAGGCCGCTGCCCGCGAAGTCGATCAAGGTGGAGAAGAATTCGATCCGTCTGACGTGAGAGGTCCGCGTACGCTCCGGGCATGCAGCCCGAGACCCTGGTACGCGACCACACCGTCTACGCCTGTGTCATGGGTTCGAGGGCCTTCGGTCTGGCGACGGACACGAGCGACACCGACCGACGGGGCGTGTTCCTCGCCCCCACTCCCCTGTTCTGGCGGTTCCAGAAGCCGCCGACGCATGTGGAGGGGCCGGGCGAGGAGCAGTTCTCCTGGGAGCTGGAGCGGTTCTGCGAGCTGGCGCTGCGGGGCAATCCGAACATCCTGGAGTGCCTGCACTCGCCGCTGGTGGAGCAACTGGACGACACTGGCCGGGAGTTGCTGTCCCTGCGCGAGGCGTTCCTCTCCCGCCTGGCCTACGACACCTTCACCCGCTATGCCCTCGGCCAGCGCAAGAAGCTCGACGCGGACATCCGTACGACGGGCGCCCCGCGCTGGAAGCACGCCATGCATCTGCTGCGCCTGCTGACGAGCGCCCGGGACCTGCTGCGCACCGGCGAGCTGCGCGTCGACGTCGGCGACCGACGCGAGGAACTGCTCGCGGTGAAGCGGGGCGAGGTGCCCTGGGCCGAGGTCGAGACGTGGATGGGCCGGCTGGGGACGGAGACGGAGCGGGCCCTGCGTCGCAGCCCGCTCCCGTCCGAGCCGGACCGGGCCTTGGTCGCCGGCTTCCTGTTCCGGGTCCGCCGGGACTCAGCCCTTGAGGCGCAGGCGTATCACGAAGTCCTGCAGGGCGTCGTACGCGGTGGGCGCATCGGGCAGGGCTGAGGCGGACTGGGCCTCGTCCAGCACGGCGTGCAGACGCTCCACGTCGACCTCCACGCGCGCGTGGTCGACACCCGCCGTGCCGTGCTCCCGCTCCGCCTTGGCGGCTATCAGCTCGGGCAGATAGCCGGGTGCGTCGATCTGCTCCAGGAGGGTGGGCAGATGGGCCTGGACCTCGCCGCTGCGCATGAGGTGGATGCCGGTGAGCAGCACCCGGAACGTGTAGAGCAGCGGCTTGAGTTCGCCGGTCTTCTCGAACAGCCGCCACTGGGTCACCGCGAACCCCCGGTAGTGGTGGGCGTGATGGCCGGTGAGGACGCCGGGGGCGAGCGCGGCGAGCTCCCGGTGCGCGTCACCGGTGTGCACGACCAGCGGCGAGAGCAGCTGCTCCAGCACATAGCCGTTGCGGCGCAGCATCAGCCGGACGAACTTGCGCAGATCGTGGGTGACGAGGTCCAGCTCGACGCCGTAGCGCACCCAGGCGCGCGAGCGGGTCTCCTCCGGCTCGCGCAGCCCGACGAGGTCGGCCGCCGGGAGCAGATGGACGCCCCGCAGATCCACGTCCGAGTCCCGCGAGGGGAAGCCGTACAGATGGGCTCCGGAGACGGTCGCGAACAGCAGCGGGTCGGGCTGTTCCGCGACCACGGGCGCGAGGTCGAGGTCTTCGATCATGGACCTAAGCGTCCCAGAGCGCCCCCGGGGCCAAAAGGCCGCCTCGGTACTCGATCCGGGAGTGGATCCAAAGGTCGCCGAGTCGCGTAGACCACACCCCCCTTATCGTCACAGAGACCATAAAGGGGGGTGGTGATTCAGGTGACTCAGGTGACTCAGGTGGTTCAGACGCGAGCGCCGATCAGAGATCGACTTCCTTCATCAGCATGCCGACCTCGGTGTTGGACAGCCGGCGCAGCCAGCCCGACTTCTGGTCGCCGAGCGTGATCGGGCCGAAGGCGGTGCGCACCAGCTTGTCGACCGGGAAGCCGGCCTCCGCCAGCATGCGCCGCACGATGTGCTTGCGGCCCTCGTGCAGGGTCACCTCGACCAGGTAGTTCTTGCCGGTCTGCTCGACCACCCGGAAGTGGTCCGCGCGCGCGTAGCCGTCCTCCAGCCGGATGCCGTCCTTCAGGCGCTTGCCCAGGTCGCGCGGGATGGGACCGACGATGTGCGCGAGGTAGGTCTTGCGCACGCCGTACTTGGGGTGGGTGAGGCGGTGCGCCAGCTCTCCGTGGTTGGTGAGCAGGATGACACCCTCGGTCTCGGTGTCCAGCCGGCCGACGTGGAAGAGCCGCGTCTCGCGGTTGGTGACGTAGTCACCGAGGCACTGCCGCCCCTCCGGGTCCTCCATCGTGGAGACGACACCCGCCGGCTTGTTCAGCGAGAAGAACTGGTACGACTGCGTCGCGACCGTCAGGCCGTCGACCTTGACCTCGTCCTTGTCCGGGTCGACCCGGCGGCCCTGCTCCAGCACGATCTCGCCGTTGATCTCGACGCGCGCCTGCTCGATCAACTCCTCGCAGGCCCGCCGCGAGCCGTAGCCGGCGCGCGCGAGGATCTTCTGCAGCCGCTCGCCCTCCTGCTCGGCGCCCGGGAAGGTCTTGGGCAGCTTGATGTCCTTCTTGTCGGCGTAGCGGTCCCGGTTGCGCTCCTCGGCGCGCGTCTCGTACTCACGCGACCGCGCCGGGGCCGAACGGCCGCCGCGCTGCTGGGACTGCTTCGGGCCGCCCTTGGCGCCGCCGCGGGCCGCACCGCCGCGGCCGGACTTCGGGCCCTCCGGGGAGGCGCCGGGACCCACGTCGTAGCGGCGCTCCTCAGGGCGGGGCTTGCGGGGCCGGCCCTGCCCCTGCCGCTCGTCCCGGTTGTTGCCGGCGCCGCGGTGGTTACCGCGTCCGCCACTCTTGCCGCTGCCGCTGCTTCGCATCAAAGTTCCGTCTTAGTCGTCTGCGTCCTCTACGCCGGGCGCGTCGGGCGCGTCCGGGTCGAACGACGGGACCCCCTCCTGGGTCTCGGCCTCGATCGCCTCCGCCTCCGGGAGGAAGGGCGCGAGCTCCGGAAGTTCGTCCAGGCCGCGCAGGCCCATCCGCTCCAGGAAGTAGTTCGTCGTCCTGTACAGGATCGCACCTGTTTCGGGTTCCGCGCCCGCCTCCTCGACCAGACCGCGCTGCAACAGGGTGCGCATCACACCGTCGCAGTTGACTCCGCGTACGGCGGAGACGCGGCTGCGGCTGACCGGCTGACGGTAGGCGACCACCGCGAGGGTCTCCAGCGCCGCCTGGGTGAGCCGGGCGGTCTGGCCGTCCAGGACGAGCCGCTCGACGGCGGGGGCGTACTCGGCTCGGGTGTAGAAGCGCCAGCCGCCCGCGACGAACCGCAGCTCGAAGCCGCGGCCCTGCACGGTGTACTCGTCGGCCAGCTCCCGCAGCGCGTCCGCGATCTGCCGCTTCGGCCGCTCCAGCAGCTTCGCGAGATGCTCCTCGGTCGCGGGCTCGTCCACGACCATGAGCATCGCCTCCAGGGCGGGCCTGAGGTCGAGGTCGGCGACGGTGCGCAGCCCGGCCGGGATCCCGGCGGTCCTCTCGCTCATGTCTTCTGCTCCTCCTTGGGCTGCTCGGGCGGCCGGTCGAACTCGTCGGTGACCATCGGTGCCGTGTCGGTGTCCCCGCCGGTCCAGCGCACCAGCAGCTCCCCGAGCGCGTCCTCCTGCTCCAGGGCGACGGCCTTCTCGCGGTACAGCTCCAGCAGGGCGAGGAACCGGGCGACGACGGTGAGCGTGTCGTCGGTGTCCTCGATGAGGGCGCGGAAGCTGACCTCGCCCAGCTCCTTCAGCCGGCCGACCACGATCCGGGCCTGTTCCTGCACGCTGACCAGCGGGGCGTGGATGTGGTCGACGTAGACCTGCGGCTTGGGTCTCGGCTGCATGGCCTTGACCGCGAGCTTGGCGAACCCCTCGGGGCCGATGCTGATGACGACCTCGGGCAGCAGCTCGGCGTGGTGCGGTTCCAGGCCGACGGTACGGGGCCAGCGGCGGGCCTCGTCGTCCAGGCGCCGGTTGAAGATGTCGGCGATCTGTTTGTACGCGCGGTACTGCAGCAGCCGCGCGAACAGCAGGTCCCTGGCCTCCAGCAGCGCCAGATCGGCCTCGTCCTCGACCTCGGCGGCGGGCAGCAGCCGGGCGGCCTTGAGGTCGAGGAGGGTGGCGGCGACGACGAGGAACTCGGTGGTCTGGTCCAGGTCCCAGTCGGGTCCCATGGCCCGGATGTGCGCCATGAACTCGTCGGTGACCTTGGACAGCGCGACCTCGGTCACGTCCAGCTTGTGCTTGGAGATGAGCTGGAGGAGCAGGTCGAAGGGGCCCTCGAAGTTCGCGAGACGGACCTTGAAGACGCCGTCACGGACTTCTTCGGCGGCGGGTCGGGGGGCCTTTGGCGGGGTGGCTTCGGGCGCCGGGTCCGGCAAGGCTGCTTCGGGCGCCACGTCCGGCAGGGCGGCTTCGGGCGCCACTCGCGGTTCCGCGCCGTCGTACCCACCGACCTCGGCAGGACCCACGACCTCGGACGGACCGGCGGCCTCGGACGGACCGGCGGCCTCGGGCAGGCCGGCGACCTCGGGCGCAGACGCACCCGGTCCCCGGCCCAGGGCACGCCGGCGTCCGGCTCCGGCGCCAGGGAGGGGAAGGTCGTTCGAGGTCATAGCCTCCGCAGGCTACCCCTACCGCCCCCGTAGCCGTCGTACGAGGATGCTCGCGTCCCCGCGTGACTCCAGGTCGGCCAGGACCACGGCGACCGCCTCACGGACGATCCGCCCGCGGTCCACCGCCAGCCCGTGCTCACCGCGGAGCACCAGACGGGCGTGTTCGAGGTCCATCAGCTCCTCGGCCGACACATACACCGTGATCTTCTCGTCGTGCCGCTCCCGCCCGCTGGGCCGGCGGTTCGCCGCCCGCCCCTTCTTGCGCTGCTGGGCGGCGCCAGAACCTTCCTGCGGCGCCTGGCGGCGCGTGGAGCGGGCGCGGGACTCGCCGGCCTCGGACTCGGCCTCCGCCGCGACATGCTCGGCGCCCTCGCCGTCACCGCCCTGGACCGGCACCGACTGCGGTGCGTCCTCGGCGGCCGCCACATCGTCGCTCTCCCCCGCGGGGGCCGGCACCCGGGCCTCACCGTTGGCCGAGCGCCGGGGACTCGACGGCTGAAGCGCCGTCCCCCCTGTCGTACGGAAGAGTTCGTCGGCCCCCGGCAGACTCACTCGGCGTGACACCGGGCGAGCACCTCCCTGGCGAGCTGGCGATAGGCGGCGGCACCGACGGAGTTGGAGGCGTACGTGGTGATCGGCTCACCGGCGACCGTGGTCTCCGGGAAGCGCACCGTACGGCCGATGACCGTGTGGTAGACGTGGTCGTCGAACGCCTCGACCACACGGGCCAGGACCTCACGGCTGTGGACCGTGCGCGAGTCGTACATCGTGGCGAGGATGCCGTCCAGTTCCAGCTCGGGGTTGAGCCGCTCCTGGACCTTCTCGATGGTCTCGGTCAGCAGGGCCACACCGCGCAGGGCGAAGAACTCGCACTCCAGCGGCACGATCACCTTGTGAGCGGCCGTCAGGGCGTTCACGGTGAGCAGGCCGAGCGAGGGCTGACAGTCGATCACGATGTAGTCGTAGTCGGACATCAGCGGCTTCAGGGCGCGCTGCAGCGTCGACTCGCGGGCGACCTCGGAGACCAGCTGGACCTCGGCGGCCGACAGGTCGATGTTGGAGGGCAGCAGGTCCATGTTGGGGACCGCCGTCTTCAGCAGGACCTCGTCCGCGGACATGCCCCGCTCCATGAGCAGGTTGTAAACCGTCAGATCGAGTTCCATCGGATTGACGCCGAGACCCACCGACAGCGCGCCCTGCGGGTCGAAGTCCACGAGCAGCACGCGCCGTCCGTACTCCGCTAGCGCGGCACCCAGGTTGATGGTCGACGTCGTCTTGCCGACGCCGCCCTTCTGGTTGCACATCGCGATGATCTTCGCGGGGCCGTGGTCGGTCAGCGGGCCCGGGATCGGGAAGTACGGCAGCGGGCGTCCGGTCGGACCGATGCGCTCGCGGCGCTGGCGGGCCGCGTCGGGCGCCAGCGTGGCCGCGTACTCCGGATCGGGCTCGTACTCGGCGTCGGGGTCGTAGAAGTGCCCCTCGGGCAGTTCGTCGTAGTCGGCGAATTGGTTGTGGGGCGCGCCACTTCCGTCGCCGGCCATGGCGTTCACGTGATGGCCATCCATGCTCTGGTGTGCTGTCCGGGCGGTCTGCGGACCCGGACTCTGGTGGGCTGCGAAGGTGCGCACAGCTACGGAGCCGACAGCCTCGAATCCCGCGGAGCCCTGGCCCCGTACCGGCATTCCTGGTTGACCACCCCCGGGAGAAAATGTCGACTCATTCACAAGTCGTCTTACCTCCTTGGTGACCAGGAAACTTCTAGACAAGGTCAGCGTGGCACCATGCCGACGGTTGGCGACTCTATGGCGTGTCGGCGGTTCGCAGCAACACAATCCGCCGGACCCGGCACGATGTGTCGGCAATGAAACATCTCGCTGTCAAGGGCGTACGGCCGTCGCACAGTAGGTTTCACCGGTGTGCGAATCGGTCGAAGGGTTACGTTCGAGGCGAGTTGAGCGAGAGCCGCAAAGTGACCATACACACATCCGGCCGGACCTTGTCGGGCAAGGTCCGGCCGGGTGCGCGGTGTTGACGAACCGTGTTGACGAATCGCCTTTTACCTGATGGTGACTTAGTGACTCACCTGGTCACCGGCGTCGGGCGGGGTCAGCCGAGCAGGGTCGCCAGCTCGACGTGCTCCAGGCCGTGGGCCTCGGCGACCTCCTTGTAGACGACCTTGCCGTCATGGGTGTTGAGGCCCTTGGCGAGCGAGGCGTCGCGGCGCAGCGCCTCGACCCAGCCGTTGTTGGCGAGGGAGACGATGTAGGGCAGCGTCGCGTTGGTGAGGGCGTTGGTGGAGGTGTTGGGCACCGCTCCGGGCATGTTGGCGACGCAGTAGAAGACCGAGTTGTGGACCTGGAAGGTCGGCTCGGCGTGCGTCGTGGGGTGGGAGTCCTCGAAGCAGCCGCCCTGGTCGATCGCGATGTCGACAAGGACACTGCCGGGCTTCATCCGGGCCACCAGCTCGTTGGTGACGAGCTTCGGGGCCTTGGCGCCGGGGATGAGGACCGCGCCGATGACGAGGTCGGCGTCGAGGACGGCCTTCTCCAGCTCGAAGGAGTTGGACATGATCGCCTTGACCTTCGTACCGAAGATCTTGTCGGCCTCGCGCAGCTTGTTGATGTCGCGGTCGAGCAGGGTCACCTCGAAGCCCATGCCGACGGCGACCTGGGTGGCGTTCCAGCCGGAGACACCGCCGCCGATGACCACGCACTTGGCCGGGGTCACACCCGGGACGCCGCCCGGCAGCACACCACGGCCGCCGGCCGCGCGCATCAGGTGGTAGGCGCCGACCTGCGGGGCCAGCCGGCCCGCGACCTCGGACATCGGGGCGAGCAGCGGCAGCGCGCGGCTGGGCAGCTCGACGGTCTCGTAGGCGATGGCCGTGGTGCCGGACTCGACGAGCGCGTCCGTGCACTCCTTGGAGGCGGCCAGGTGCAGGTAGGTGAAGAGGATCTGGTCCTTGCGGAGGCGGTGGTACTCCTCCGCGATGGGCTCCTTGACCTTCAGCAGCAGGTCGGCGGCGGCCCAGACCTCGTCCGCGGTGTCCAGGATCTGGGCACCGGCGGCCACGAACTCGTCGTCCGTGATCGAGGAGCCGACGCCGGCCGCCCGCTCGATGACGACCTGGTGGCCGTTGCGCACCAGCTCGTGCACACCGGCGGGGGTGATGGCCACCCGGAACTCGTTGTTCTTGACCTCGCGGGGGATGCCGACCTTCACGTCGATCACGGTCCTTGGCTCAGAGGGTATGGGGGGGTGCATTACATGACATACCCAGGCATGCAGAGCACACCGGGAGACACCGCAGGAGAACGTGCGGCAGAGCCAGTTTAATGAAGGCGTTCCGGCTGTCTAGCCTTTCATTGCATCAATCTTCACTTGATGTACTACGGATTTCGCAGGCATCCATGTCCTGAGCGTCCTGATTGTGGCTTGCGTCGTCGTCCGGGGCCTCCTGGTCCAGCATGCGCTCGGCCGCGCCACGGTGCAGATGGGCGGCGGCGCCGTCGCCGAGGCGCTCCAGCGTGTCGGCCAGCCGGAGCTGCAGCGCGGCCTGCAACCGCACGTCCTCGGCGCGCCGCGCCCACTCCACCGCTTCCTGGCAGGTGCGCAGCGACTCGGTGAGCCGCCCCGCGTACTCCTGCACCCGGGCCAGCTCGCTCAACGCCCGCGCATGGGCGCCGACATCACCGCTCTTGCGATAGCCCGCGACGGCGGCCCGCCAGTTGCGCAGCCCCTCGCCGTAGCGGCCGGCGTAGGTGTGGACGCTTGCGATCCGGCCGTAGAGCCGGGCGGCGGGCTCGCGCTCGCCCCGGGCCAGCCGCTCGGCCAGGGCCCGGCCGAACCAGTCGGCGGCCCGGTCGTAGTCCCCCAGCTCCTGATAGGCGCCACCTACGGATTCCATTGCGCGACCGGTCGCGTACGGGTCATTTGCTCTGCGTCCGGCGGCCATGGCCAACCGATATCGTGCCAGCGCGCTCCGAGTGCGGCCGGTCTGCGCGTCCACGTCGCCCAGGTTCAGCAGGGCCGCGGCCTCCTCCCGGGGCAGACCGCGACGCTCCGCCACATCGAGGACGAGGCTGTGTACGTCGTACAGGTCGGGGGCCGCGGCATGGGTGCCCTCATGCGCCACCATGGCCCTGACCAGCTGGGACATCAGCCGGCGGGCGAGGGTGTCCAGCTCGCCGTCGGCCACCGCGAGCCGCGCGGAGGCCAGCAGCGCGGGCCGCCGGATGCGCAGCCAGTCGGCGGCCGCCCGGGGGCTGGGGAAGCGCACCTCGCGGGGCATCGTGTTCAGCTTCTCCCGGGCCTGCGGGCTGTCCGTCTCGGTGATCGCCCGGCAGGACTGCAGCAGCCGTACCGTCCGCTCCAGCATCCGGGCCCGCGCCAGCTGGAGCTCCGCCGGCCGCTCCTGGCTGTCGGCGCAGGCGCGCATCAGCGCGTGCAGACAGCCGGGGACGTCGTACTGGGGCAGCGGGGAGTCCACCGGGCGCAGCAGGCCGAGGGCGACGAAGTCGTCCAGGACGGAGCGGGCGGCGCTCACCGAGCAGCCGGCCAGGGACGAGGCGGTGTGCGGGTCGACCAGGCCGGCCGGGGCGAGCGGGAGCAGCCGCAGGATCCGGGCGGCCAGGACGGACAGCTCCTCGTGGACATGCCGGAAGACACGGGCCAGCGGAGTGGCGTCCGTACCGTCGTCGGGGACCGTGCGCAGCCGTTTGGCGAGGTCGGAGACGGCGGCCTTGGGGCGGGCGGCGAGCCAGCCGCCGGCCAGGACGAGCGCGGCCGGATGGCCCTGGCAGGCCTCGACCAGGCTCTCGGCGGCACGCGGGTCGACCGTGATGCGGACCGCGCCGGTGTAGCGGGTGAGCAGTTCCACCGCGGACTTGGTGTCCAGGCCGCCCAGGGTGCAGGGGCGGACGTCCGCGATGCCCGTGAGCGGGCCGGCGGAGACGGCCACCACCAGACAGTCCGGAGCCTGCGGGAGCAGCGCGTCGACCTGCTCGGCGCCGGCCGCGTCGTCCAGCAGCAGCAGGGTGCGCCGCTCGGTGAGGGCGTCGCGCAGCGTCTCGGCCAGCTCGTCCTCGGCGGCGCCGGCCGGGGCCGGCAGCTCCAGCGCGGCGAGCAGCTCACGGGCGGCGCGCCCGACCGGGACGGGGGTGCCGTCGGGCTCGCTGAGCCGGGCCCGCAGCACGCCGTCGGGGTAGCGGCCGGCGACCTCGCGCACGAGCTCCTCGGCGAGGGCGGTCCGGCCGGAGCCGGGGCGGCCCGCGATCAGAAGCACACGCGCGCGTGGTGCCTTGCGGCCGGAGAGGGTGTCCAGGCCGGCGCGCTCGATGTCGGCGCGCAGCTCCTTCAACTCCCTTGTACGGCCCAGGAAATGGTCGTCCGCACCTTCGTGCGCCCGCAGCCAGACCCCGCCTGTGTCCACCACCTGATCCGTCACGGGCCACACTCCCGTCCCACCGCACGCGCAAGCCCGCCGGATCTTCCGCAACAGGCGTGCACGAGCCTAGTTCACGCTCTGCGGCGTGCCGGGAGGAGCGCGGCGGACGAATCCCCTGATCGGATCAGGCGATCGTCACACCAGTACGTCGAACGGGTGGGACTCAGGACGCGAAGGGCCGGGCCGGCCAGGGGGCGTCCGCCGGGCGCAGTGCGTCGAGGCCGTCGCCGCCGCGGGCGGCCGCCAGCGACAGCACGCCGACGACCAGGGCGTTGTTGTGCACGTCCCCGGCCAGGACGCGGCGCACCAGTTCGTCGACCGGCACGCTCGCGTACTCCAGGTCGATCTCCTCGTGCTCGGCCTCGAACCGCTCGCCCTCGGCCTCGGACAGACCACGGGCGAGGAAGACCCGTACGGCCTCGTCGCAGCCGCCGGGCGTGGTGTAGACGTCGGTCAGCACCCGCCAGTCCTCGGCCTTGACGTGGGCCTCCTCGTACAGCTCGCGCTGGGCGGCGTGCAGCGGGTTCTCACCGGGGACGTCGAGCAGGCCGGCCGGGATCTCCCACAGCTTGTGCCGCACCGGGTGGCGGTACTGGTGGATGAGCAGCACCCGGTCGTCCTCGTCCAGCGCGAGGACGGCGACCGAGCCGGGGTGGACCTGGTAGTCGCGGCGGGCCACCGAGCCGTCGGGCATGACCACGTCGTCCGTGCGGACCGAGGTCTTCTTGCCCACGAAGGGGGTCTCCGTCGCCCGGATCTCCCACTCCTCGGGGGTGTCCTTGATCGTCATGCCCTGCCCTCCACACATGCGCCAACGGCCGGGGCGCTCCTTGCGTGTGCGCCCCGGCCACCGTACAGCTCTTGTACTACTTGGTGATCTTCCGCTCGACAGCGGCCTTCACCAGGCCGGCGAACAGCGGGTGCGGACGCGTCGGCCGCGAGCGCAGCTCGGGGTGCGCCTGTGTGGCGACGAGGTAGGGGTGGACGTCACGCGGGTACTCCACGTACTCCACGAGCTTGCCGTCCGGCGAGGTGCCCGAGAAGAGGATTCCGGCCTTCTTCTCCAGCTCCGCGCGGTAGGCGTTGTTCACCTCGTAGCGGTGGCGGTGGCGCTCCTCGACGTACTCCTTGCCGTCGTACACCTCGCGCACGATGGAGCCCTCGGCGAGCTTCGCCGGGTACATGCCGAGGCGCATGGTGCCGCCCATGTCGCCCTCACCGGCGACGATGTCCATCTGCTCGGCCATGGTGGAGATCACCGGATGACCGGTGGCCGGGTCGAACTCGGTGGAGTTGGCGTCCGGGATGTCGGCCAGGTTCCGCGCGGCGTCGATCACGATGCACTGCAGGCCCAGGCAGAGACCGAGCAGCGGGATCTTGTTCTCGCGGGCGTACTTGATCGCGCCGACCTTGCCGAGCACACCGCGGTCACCGAAGCCGCCGGGGATACAGATGCCGTCGACGTCGCCGAGGGCGGCCTTGGCGCCGGCCGGGGTCTTGCAGTCGTCCGAGGTGACCCACTTGATCTTGACGCGGGCCTTGTTCGCGAAGCCTCCGGCGCGCAGCGCCTCGGTGACCGACAGATAGGCGTCGGGCAGGTCGATGTACTTGCCGACCAGCGCGAGGGTGATCTCGTGATCGGGGTTGTGGACGCGGTCGAGCAGGTCGTCCCAGGTCGTCCAGTCGACATCGCGGAACGGCAGGTCGAGCTTGCGCACGACATAGGCGTCCAGGCCCTCGGTGTGCACGACCTTCGGGATGTCGTAGATCGAGCGGGCGTCGGGGCAGGCGACCACGGCGGCCTCGTCGACGTCGCACATCAGCGAGATCTTGCGCTTGATCGCGGTCGGGACCTCGCGGTCGCAGCGCAGCACGATGGCGTCGGGCTGGATACCGATGTTGCGCAGGGCGGCGACGGAGTGCTGGGTCGGCTTGGTCTTCAGCTCGCCGGACGGGCCGATGTACGGCAGCAGCGAGATGTGCACGACGAAGACGTTGTCCCGGCCGACCTCGTGGCGGACCTGGCGGACGGTCTCCAGGAACGGCAGCGACTCGATGTCGCCGACCGTGCCGCCGACCTCGGTGATGACGACGTCCACCTCGTCGGTCGCCATACGCCGGATACGGTGCTTGATCTCGTTGGTGATGTGCGGGATGACCTGCACGGTGTCACCCAGGTACTCGCCGCGCCGCTCCTTGGCGATCACGGTCGAGTAGACCTGGCCTGTAGTGACATTGGCGCTGCCGTCCAGGTCGCGGTCGAGGAAACGCTCGTAGTGTCCGATGTCCAAGTCGGTCTCGGCGCCGTCGTTGGTGACGAAGACCTCACCATGCTGGAAGGGGTTCATCGTGCCCGGATCGACGTTGAGGTACGGATCCAGCTTCTGCATCACGACGCGCAGCCCGCGAGCCTTGAGCAGCATGCCCAGGCTGGAGGCGGTCAGGCCCTTGCCGAGCGAGGAGGCGACGCCCCCGGTGACGAAGATGTGCTTGGTCGTCGTAGATTTGGGCGGCATGGCCAAGAGGGGGCTCCCGTGGTCGCTGTCTGTGATGCGGGGCGGCTGCCGACCCGGAGGGTTCCGGGGGCGCCGTCGCTGCGGTTCGGGGGTTTCAGGCCCACCGGTCCACGGGCTACCAGGGTATCAGCGCCTGGACGAGATGGCTTCCGGCCACGCTCCGTATTCCAGCGCGCACGGACGCACAGCACGGATCACCTCGCCTCACGTGTCACCACAGGCACGCACAGGTCACACGGATATCACCCGCTGCTCACCCATTCGGCTCACACGGGTTGCCCGGAGCGGCACGCAGATCATCTACGTGCGTCGTATCCTGCTCGGACACTCGCTGCCGAGCCCGGCCGGAACCAGGGCACACCCCCGCCTGCATCCCCCGGAACAACGAGCGCGCGGCAGTTCGTTGAGCAAAGACTGTCGTTTTGCCTCAGGGCTCGGCGGGCTGCTTTGCTTCACCGCTCAACGACGCACAACAACGACCCCTTGACCGCACTAGCGACTGCCCCCCTGCGCGGGGGTGACGTGGCCGTTCGACTGGAGTTGCACGTGGCCGGGCGCATCGAAGACTACGCACTCATCGGAGACATGCAGACCGCCGCACTGGTCTGCCGGGACGGCACCGTGGACTGGCTGTGCCTGCCTCGCTTCGACTCGCATGCCATCTTCGCCGGTCTGCTGGGCACCGAGGAACACGGCTTCTGGCGGCTCGGCCCGGCGCACGCGGCCGATTCCCAGCCGCCGACGGCCGCCCGGCGGAGCTATCGCGGCGATTCGCTGGTCCTGGAATCGGAGTGGGACACCCCGCGCGGCACGGTCCGGGTGACGGACTTCATGCCCCCGCGTGAGGGCGCGCCGCAGCTGATCCGGATCGTGGAGGGCGTCACCGGCCGGGTGCCGATGCGCTCCGCCCTGCGGATGCGGTTCTCCTACGGCCGGGTGGTGCCCTGGGTGCATCGGCACGAGGGCCGCACGGTGGCCGTCGCCGGTCCCGACTCGGTGTGGTTCGACACCGAGGCGGAGACGTACGGAAAGTCGCTGACGACGTACGCCGACTTCACGGTGGCCCCCGGTGACCGGATCGCCTTCACCATCTCCTGGCAGCCCTCGCACAACGAGCCGCCGCCGCTGCCGGAGCCGGAGGCCTCGTTGGAGGCGACGGAGGACTTCTGGCGCGAGTGGGTCGAGCACTGCACGTACCACGGGCCGTACCGGGAGGCCGTGGTCCGCTCGCTGATCACCCTCAAGGCCCTCACCTACGCCCCCACCGGCGGTATCGTCGCCGCCCCGACCACCTCTCTGCCGGAGGACATCGGCGGCGTCCGCAACTGGGACTACCGCTACACCTGGCTGCGCGACGCCGCGATCACCCTGTCGTCCCTCCTGCGCACCGGCTACCGCGAGGAGGCCCGCGCCTGGCGCGAGTGGCTGCTGCGCGCGGTCGCCGGCGACCCGGAGAACCTGCAGATCATGTACGGCATCGCCGGCGAGCGCGAACTGGGCGAGGCCGAGCTGGACTGGCTGCCGGGCTACGAGGCCTCGGCGCCGGTCAGGGTCGGCAACGGCGCGGCGCACCAGCTCCAGCTGGACGTGTACGGCGAGGTCACCGAGGCCCTGCACCTGGCGCACATGACCGGCCTGGCGCGCAACGACTACGCCTCCCTGCTCCAGCTCAAGCTGATCCGCTACCTGGAGGACCACTGGCAGGAGCCGGACGAGGGCATCTGGGAGGTGCGCGGCCCGCGCCGGCACTTCGTGCACTCCAAGGTGATGGCCTGGGTGGCGGTCGACCGCACCATCAAGCTGATCGAGTCCGGCGACGCGGACGGCCCGCTGGAGCGCTGGAAGGAACTGCGCGACGACATCCACCGGGACGTCTGCGAGAAGGGCTACGACAAGGAGCGCAACACCTTCACCCAGTCCTACGGCTCCCAGGAGCTGGACGCCTCGCTGCTGCTGATCCCGCAGATGGGCTTCCTGCCGCCGGACGACAAGCGCGTCATCGGCACGATCGAGGCGATCCAGCGGGAGCTGTCCACCCCGGACGGGTTCATCCTGCGCTACCCGACCGAGGGCAAGGACGAGGGCGTCGACGGCCTGCCCGGCGACGAGGGCGCGTTCCTCGCCTGCTCGTTCTGGATGGCGGACGACCTGGCGATGATCGGCCGCGTCGACGAGGCCCGCAAGCTGTTCGAGAAGCTCCTCGCGCTCCGCAACGACCTCGGCCTGCTCGCCGAGGAGTGGGACCCACGGCTGCAACGCCAGGTCGGCAACTTCCCGCAGGCGTTCAGCCACGTCCCGCTGATCGACACGGCACTGAGACTCACGGCTTCCGGGGCCTACGGAGGCTGAGCGAGCCCGGGGCACACTGCCCGCCTAGGCTGGAAGTGGCCGAACCCCCTCACCGGAAGGGGGGCCGTCATGGCTTCCCGTTCCCGGGCGCACACCGCCCTCGCCGCGCTCCGTGAGGATCTGGCCGGCGAGGTGTTCGCCCCGGGGGACCCCGGCTACGACGACGCCCGGGCCGTCTTCAACGCGGCGATCGACCGCCACCCGGCCGTGATCGCGCAGTGTGCGGACGTGACCGACGCCGTGCGGGCGGTGCGCTTCGCGCGGGAGCTGGATCTGCGCATCGCGGTGCGGGGCGGCGGGCACGGTGTGGACGGGGCGGCCGTGGCGGACGGCGCGCTCGTGGTGGACCTGCGCCGGATGCACGGTGTGACCGTCGACCCGTCGGCCGAGGCCGTCCGGGTCGAGGGCGGCGCCACGATGAGCCGGCTGGACCGGGCGACCCAGCCCTACGGTCTCGCGACGACCGGCGCCCGGGCCTCCACCACCGGTGTCGGCGGCTTCGTCCTCGGCGGCGGCACCGGCTGGCTGGACCGCGCCTTCGGGCTCGCCGTCGACAACCTCATCGCCGTCGAGCTGGTGACCGCCGACGCCGAGCGCGTGCACGCGAACGCCGACGAGAACCCCGAGCTGTTCTGGGCGCTGCACGGGGGCGGCGGCAACTTCGGCATCGCCACGGCGCTCACCCTGGAGCTGCACGAGCTGCCGGAGTTCTCCGTCGCGCGGCTGCTGTGTCTGCCGGAGTACGGCCCGGACGTGGTCCGTGCCTTCCGCGAGATCATCCGCAACGGACCGGACGAGGTCGGCGGTGCGGTGCTGTACCTGACCGGTCCGCCGGCGGAGTCCGTCCCGCTGTGCGGTGCGCTGCTGACCTACGTGGGCGGCGAGACCGGCCTGCGCAAGCTCGCCGAGCCGCTGCTGGCCCTCCCGCACGAGAGGGACGTCGTGACCACGCTGCCGTACGCCGATGCACAGTGCATGCTGGACCCCCCGTCCGGCCTCAGGAGCCACTGGTCGGCCGAGTGTCTGTCGGACCTGCCCGACGCTCTGGTGGACGTCTTCTGCGCCCGAGGGGACACCATGCCGGTACCGGGCGACAGCCGGCACGTCCTGTACCCGCTGGGCGGTGCGATCGCCGCCGGTCCCGGCGAGTACCCGGCGCCGTACCGCAGCGCGCCCTGGACGGTGCACCCCGTCGCCTTCTGGCCGGACCCGGCCGACGACGAGCCGAACCGGGCCTGGGTGCGCAGCGCGTGCGCCGACGTACGGCCCTGGAGCACCGGGGACGTCCACCTCAACTCCATCGGCGACGAGGGCCCGGAACGGGTGCGGGCGGGACTGGGCGCCGGGAACCTGCTGCGCCTGGAGAAGGTCAAACGGGCCTACGACCCCGACAACGTCTTCCGCTTCAACCACAACATCAAACCGGTGTAGCGCTCAGCTCGTGCCCAGCTTGCGCTCGGCTGCGACCGGAGCTGTCCTGTGGGCGTCCACGCAGGTAGCGTCCGCTGCATGGACAGCCGTACGGACCACCGATTCGACACCCAGGGCGCCGGGATCACCGTTCAGCGGGCGCTGGAGCTGCCCGGGCTGCGCAGCGGGCTGCCGGAGATCGTGGCGGGCGCGGACCGGCTGGCGCGTACGGTGCGCTGGGTGCACGCGGGCGAGGTGCCGAACATCGCCTCGCTGCTCAAGGGCGGCGAGCTGCTGCTCACCACCGGCTACGGCCTCGGCACCCGCCCGGCCGAGCAGCGGGCGTTCGTGCGTACCCTCGCCGAGCGCGGGATCGCCGCCCTGGTGGTGGAGCTGGGCCCGCGTTTCACCCGGCTGCCCGCCGCCCTCGTGGACACCGCGCGCGCCGCCGGGCTGCCGCTGGTCCAGCTGCACCGCGAGGTGCCGTTCGTGACGGTGACCGAGGAGATCCACACCGAGATCGTCAACGGCCACTACGCCCTGCTGCAGCGGGCCGAGGAGGTGCACCGGCGCTGCACCGAGGCGCTGCTGGGCGGTGGCGGGGTGCCGCAGGTGCTGGGCATCCTGGCGGACTTCAGCGGCAACCCGGTGTTCCTGGAGACCGCCGACGGCCGACTGCTGTACGCCGCAGGCGAAGGGCCGAAGGGCGCCGATCCGCTCCAGGTCTGGGAGGGGCTGCGCGGCCCGCACAAGGACGCGCCGCCGCCCGCCGGTTCGGTGCTGGTGGACGTGCCCGGCGGCGGCCCGGGTACGGCGGGCTCGGTGCGCGCCCGGCTGGTCCTGCTGCCGGTGCGCTCGCCGCTGGCCCCCGTGCACCGGATCGCCGCCGAGCGGGCCGCGGGCATCCTGGCCGTGGTGCTGATGCAGGCCCGCCAGGAGGAGGAGCTGGCGGCGCGCGGGCGCGGTGACTTCCTCACCGATCTCGCCGAGGGCCGGATCACCGCCGAGGACGCCCCGGCGCAGGCCCGGGTCCTCGGCTTCAAGCCCGGCGAGAGCCCCCTGCTGCCGGTGGTGATGCGGATCGGCGACTCCCTCTCGCCCGGCGGGGGTTGGGCGGTGCTGGCGCGTGCGGTCTCCGAGGAGCTGGCCGCGGTGGGGGTGCCGGTGCTGCTCGGTGTGCGGCCGGTGGAGGGCCGGGTGCTGGTGCTGCTCGGGCTGCGCTCGGAGTCGGAGCGCTCGGCGGTCGCGGACCGGGTGGCGGCGGCGCTGCGGGCGGGCGTGGAGCGGGCCGGGATGCGCCGGCCGGGCTCACCGCCGCCGGTCGTGGTCGTCGGCGTGGCCGGTGGCTGGGCGGCCGCGTCGGCCGGGCTGCGGCACGCGGCCGAGACGGCGACGGCGGCGCAGGGGCTCACGGACCGCCCCTGGTACGACGCCCGCCGCCTCGACATCGACCTGCTGCTGTGGCGGCTGCGCGACCACCCGGACCTCGCCGCGTTCGTGGACCGCGCCATCGGCCCGCTGCGCGACCACGACCACCGCTCCAGGCCGCCGCTGCTGCCGACCCTGGAGACCTATCTGGCACACGCGGGCCGCAAGGCGGAGACGGCCCGCGAACTGCATCTGAACCGGCAGACCCTCTACAACCGGCTCGCCCGCATCGGCGAGTTGCTGGGCACCGACCTCGACGACCCCCAGACGGTCCTGGCGTTGAGCCTGGCCCTGCGGGCCCGCCGGCACGTGCCCTGACGCTCGCTAGGCGAGCGGCCGTGGCTGGGTCAACTCGTCGTAGATGCTGAGTACTTGGGCGACCGTCTCGTCCTCGGTCGGCCAGCCGGCGGCCTGCCGTGCCCCCGAGTCGCACAGTTCCTCGCGGCGCCCGGGGTCCGCGAGCAGCCGTACGACGGTGTCCGCGAGCGCCTCCGGGTCGCCGTACGGGACGAGTTCGGCCGCGTCGCCGACGAGGTCGGGGATGCCGCCGACCCGGGTGGCGACCAGCGGCACGCGCGCGTACAGCGCCTCCTGGGCGAGTACGGACCGGGACTCCCAACTGCTCGTCAGCAGCGCCAGATCGGCGGCGGCGAGCAGTTCGGGCACGTCCTCGCGGCGGCCGATCAGCCGCACGGGCAGCGCCTCGTCCTCGATCCGCCGCTGCAGCGCCGGCCGCTGCGGGCCCTCCCCGGCGATGACGACCAGCGGCACGGGGTCGAGGTCCCGCCAGGCGCGGGCCGCGTCGAGCAGGACGTCATAGCCGCGGTGCCGGTCGAGGGAGCCGACCGCGAGGAGCAGCGGACGGCCGGTGGCGCCGAGTTCGGCCCGGACCTTGGGGCGCAGCCGGTCGGGGTCGTCGAGCGGAACCGGCCGCTGCTGCCCCGGCAGACCGACGGCGGCGAGCCGGGCGTCCCGCGCCCCCGTGCCACGGGCCCGGTCCACCAGGTCGGAGCTGGTGCCGAGGACCACGGCCGCCGTGCGCACCACCCGGCGCTCCAGCACCCGCAGGAACTGCGCCCGAGCGCCCTGTGCCTGGGCCCGGTCGTGCCAGGTCACCACCAGCGGGGTGCGCCGGCCGCTGAGCGCCAGCACGGCCCTGAAGGAGGCGTGCAGCCCGTGCGCGTGCACCAGGTCGGCGTGGGTGCAGGCCGCCCGCAGCGCGGCCACGGACGCCGGGTCGCTGCTGCGCGGCACATGCACCAGCTCGGCACCGGCGCCCGTGAAGTCGTAGGCGCGATCCGCCTCGACGGGGGCGCACACCGTGACCCGCACGCCCCTTGCCACGAGCCCCTCGGCCAGCGAGCGCACATGCGCGCTGCTGGCGGCGTTGCCTCCGCCCAGCACCTGCACGGTGCGCAGCGTCGACTGGCCGTGCGGCGCGTTGCTGCTCAGGGGGCTCACGGGGCCGGGGCTCCTGGTTCGACGTGGGCGGTCACGAGGAAACGTACAGAAGGTAGCGGGATCACGGGGGCGGATGGACGTACCCCGCGCGCCTGCCGCGCGGACCGTGCTTCCTCAAGCATGCCAGGGCGGTGGGCCGTTACGGGAAATCCGGCGGGCGCACAGTGCGGCGGGCCGGGGCAATGCGCCGGAGCACGTCACCCAC
This sequence comes from Streptomyces alanosinicus, assembly GCF_014650595.1. Taxonomy (GTDB): domain Bacteria; phylum Actinomycetota; class Actinomycetes; order Streptomycetales; family Streptomycetaceae; genus Streptomyces; species Streptomyces alanosinicus. The sequence continues at coordinate 10,760 of NZ_BMVG01000004.1, read as the reverse complement.
ACGGGTGAGGAAAATCCCGGCCCTCCCGACTGCTGTGCGCCCCCGTCCGACGAGGTCAGACGCGCACCGCGGGCGCGCCCACGCGCTCACCCGGTCGCCGTACACGACGGCGACCGCGACCGCGACGGCGTGCGCCGGCAGTCCGGGGCTCAGGCGTCCCGCCGATGGCCCGCCCGAGCCCTTCCGCTACTGGTCCGCGCGAGCCGTCGCCAGCAGTTCCTCGGCGTGGGCGCGGGCCGTCTCGGAGTCCTCCTGGCCGGCCAGCATCCGGGACAGCTCGCGGATCCGCTCCTCGCCCTCCAGCACCTTCACACCGGAGCGGGTGACCGAGCCGTCGTTGGTCTTCTCGACCAGCAGCTGCCGGTCGGCGAAGGCGGCGACCTGGGGCAGATGGGTGACGACCACGACCTGCGCGGTCCTGGCGAGTTTCGCGAGGCGCCGGCCGATCTCGACCGCGGCCTTGCCGCCGACACCGGCGTCTACCTCGTCGAACAGATACGTCGGCACGGGGTCGGTGCCCGCGAACACGACCTCGACGGCGAGCATCACGCGGGACAGCTCACCGCCGGACGCGCCCTTGGCGATCGGCCGGGGCGGGGCACCCGGGTGCGGGGCGAGCAGCAGCTCGACCTCGTCCACGCCGGACGGCCCGTACGCGACCGCGCGTCCGCCGACCTCGACGCCGTCCGGGTCCTCGGTCTGCCTGAGGTCGAAGGACACGCGCGCGTGGGGCATCGCCAGCGAGGCCAGTTCGGCCGTCACGGCGGCGGCGAACCGCTCGGCGGCCTCGGCCCGCGCATCCGTCAACGCCTGTGCCAGTCCGCCCAGTTCGGCACGGAGGGCGTCCCGTTCGGCGGTCAGTTCCCCGATCCGCTCGTCGTCGCCGTCCAGCTCGGTGAGCCGGGCGGCGCTCTGCTCGGCCCAGGCCAGCACGGTGTCGATGTCGTCGCCGTACTTGCGGGTGAGGGCGGTGAGGGCCGCCCTGCGTTCCTCCACGGCGGCGAGCCGCAGCGGATCGGCGTCGAGATCGTCGGCGTACCCGGCCAGCTCCCCGGCGACGTCGCCGAGCAGGATCCCGATCTCGCCGATCCGGTCGGCGAGGGCGGCCAGCGCCGGGTCGTGCGAGCGCACGGCCTCCAGCGCCCGGTGGGCACCCGCGACGAGGGTCGCCGCGTCGATGCCCTCGGGGTCCTCGGGATTGCCCGCGAGCGCGGCGTGCGCGGCCGTGGCGGCGGACGACAGCGCCTCCGCGTGGCCGAGCCGCTCGGCCTCCTCGGCCAGCTCGGCGTCCTCGCCGGCCCGCGGCTCGACCCCGGCGATCTCGTCGAGGCCGTACCGCAGCATGTCGGCTTCCTGCGCCCGCTCACGCGCGCGTGTGGTGATCTCCTCCAGCTCGGCGGAGGCGGCCCGCAGCCGGCGGTAGGCCTCGGTGTACTTGGCGAGCGGCACCGCGACGGCGTCGCCCGCGTACCGGTCCAGCGCCTGCCGCTGCCGGGAGAGCTTCAGCAGGCCCTGCTGGTCGGTCTGCCCGTGCACGGCCACCAGGTCGTCGGCGAGTTCGGCGAGCAGCCCCACGGGCACGCTGCGGCCGCCCACATGGGCGCGTGAGCGGCCCTCGGCGGAAACGGTACGACTGATCAGGAGCGCCCCGTCGTCCAGCTCGGCGCCGGCCTCCTCCGCGCGTACGACGACGGGCGCGCCCGAGGGGACGGTGAGCCGCCCCTCCACGACCGCCTTGCCGGCCCCGATCCGCACGAGCGCCGGGTCCGCCCGTCCACCGAGCAGCAGCCCCAGGCTGGTGACCACCATGGTCTTGCCCGCACCCGTCTCACCGGTGACCGCGGTGAACCCGGGCGACAGCTCGACGACGGCATCGTCGATGACCCCGAGCGACCGTATCCGCATCTCCTCCAACACGGAACAGACCATACGAGGTCTTGGGTCGGGAGTGCACACAGGCCGCCTGTCTCACTCCGTCGAGTGGTGCGGCGCCCCCCGCCACCCGGTGGTCGGCAGCGCGAACTTCGCGACAAGCCGGTCGGTGAAGGACGAATGATGCAGCCGGGCCAGCCGCACCGGCACGGCCCCGCGCCGTACCTCCACCCTGGCCCCCGGCGGCAGCTCCACGGTCCGCCGCCCGTCGCACCACAGCACGCCCGGTGGAATGTGCGGCAGCACCTCCACGGCGAGCACCGAATCGGGCGAGGTGACCAGCGGCTTGGCGAACAGCGCGTGGGCGCTGATCGGCACCATGAGCAGCGCCTCCACCTCGGGCCAGACCACGGGCCCGCCCGCGGAGAACGCGTAGGCGGTGGATCCGGTGGGTGTGGACAGGACGACCCCGTCGCAGCCGAACCCGGTCACCGGCCGCCCGTCGATCTCCAGCACGACTTCCAGCAGCTTCTCGGCGCCGGCCTTCTGCACGGCCGCCTCGTTCAGCGCCCAGTCCGTGTGCACGATGTCGCCGTTGCGGTGCACGACGACGTCGACGGTCATCCGCTCCTCGACCTCGTACGACCGCGCCACCACCCGGTCGACCACCCGGTCGAGGTCGTCCCGCTCGGCCTCCGCGAGGAACCCCACGCGTCCGAGGTTGACGCCGAGCATCGGCACCCCGGAGGCGCGGGCGAACTCCGCGCCCCGCAGCAGCGTGCCGTCGCCACCGAGCACGATCAGCAGCTCGCACCCGTCGAGGCACTGCGGAGTCGCCTCCTTGACCAGCCCCACCTCGTCGGGCAGCGGCAGATCGCGCGCCTCCTCCTCCAGCACCCGCACCCCGATGCCATGCGCCAGCAGGCCCTTGACGACGAGTTCCGCACTGCGGATCGCCGCGGGCCGCCCGGTGTGGGCGAGCAGGAAAACAGTACGCGCCAGGTTCTGTGTCAACGCGGCCCCTCCGCCACTGCACGGTCGACGTCGGCCGGGTCCACCTGGGGTGCCCCCGCCCGAAGCCAGAGAAAGTACTCGACGTTCCCCGAGGGCCCGGGCAGCGGACTGGCGGTGACAGCCTGCACCCCGAGCCCCAGCTCCCAGGCCTTCTCGGCCACTGCCCGCACGGCCTCCGCCCGCAGCTGCGGACTCCGTACGACTCCCCCGCTGCCGAGCCGCTCCTTCCCCACCTCGAACTGCGGCTTGACCATCATCACCAGGTCGGCGTCCGGCCTCACGCACCGCTTGAGGGCCGGCAGCACCAGCCCGAGCGGGATGAAGGACAGATCGCCCACGACAAGATCCACAGCTTCCCCATCGATCGCGTCGAGCGTCAACTCGCGCACGTTCGTACGGTCCTTGACGGTGACGCGTTCATCGCTCTGCAGGGACCAGGCGAGCTGTCCGTACCCGACGTCCACGGCGACGACGTGCGCGGCGCCCGCGCGCAGCAGGACGTCGGTGAAGCCGCCCGTGGACGCGCCGGCGTCGAGCGCGCGCCGGCCCTCGACCACGAGCCCCTGCGGCACGAAGACATCGAGGGCGCCGGCGAGCTTGTGCCCGCCCCGGGAGACGTAGTCGGGGTCGCTGTCGTCGCCCTGGACCACGATCGCGGAGGCGGTCTCCACCTGCGTGGCCGGCTTGGTCGCCACGGTCCTGCCGACGGTGACCCGGCCGGCGGCGATCAGCTGGCTGGCGTGCTCGCGCGAGCGCGCGAGTTTCCGGCGGACCAGCTCCGCGTCCAGACGGCGGCGTGCGACTCCTGCCACGTTCGGTTCAGCTCCTGCTCTGGTGGTACGACGGTGCGGGGGCCGGAGGTCCCGGGCGGGCGTCGAGCGCGGTGAGCGCGTCGCGCAGTCCCCCGTGTACATCCTCGTACACCTCCACATGTCCGTCGGTGGCGAGGTGGTCGGCATCGGCCAGCCGCTGCAATTGGGCGTCGACCTCGGCGTTGCCGGTGGGGGTGCGCGGGACGTTCAGGGGGGCGGGCGCTGCGGGGTCGTACGCGGGCTCGGCCGCGCTGACGGTCCCGGCCTCGGACACGGACTCGCTCATGCCCCGACGCTACCTCGAACCGCTGGGGTACCGTCGTGGCCGATGGCCACGATCGAGGAGTGCCGCGCCGCACTGGGAAAGCTTTCGGACAATATGCGGGGTGCCGAGGGCGACGTCCGCGCGGCAGCCGCCCTGGAGCGCTCGGTGAGCTGTCACATCACCGATCTGGACGTCACCTTCATCGGCCGGATGACGGGCGGACGGATCGACGTCGACGACACGCAGCCCGGTCCGCCGCGGGAGAAGGCGCAGATCAGGCTGGCCATGGCCGGGGACGACCTGGTGGGCCTGGTGGCCGGCGAGCTGAACTTCGCGACCGCCTGGGGCTCCGGCCGGGTACGGCTGGAGGCGAGCCTGCTGGATCTGTTCCGGCTCAGGAGGCTGCTGTAGCGGCCTCCTCCCGGGCCGCGGTACGCGCCTTCCTGGCGGCCGGCACCACCAGCGGGGTCCCGGTCTCCGGGTCGTCGATGACCTGGCAGCGCAGCCCGAACACCCGTTCCACCAGCTCGGCGGTGACGATCTCGTTCGGCGCGCCCTCGGCGATGACCTCGCCACCGCGCAGGGCGATGAGGTGCGTGGCGTAGCGGGCCGCGTGGTTGAGGTCGTGCAACACCGCCACCAGCGTGCGTCCCTGTTCCTCGTGCAGCTCGGCGCACAGGTCGAGGACGTCGATCTGGTGCTGGATGTCGAGGTAGGTGGTCGGCTCGTCCAGGAGCAGCAGCGGGGTCTGCTGGGCGAGCGCCATGGCGATCCACACCCGCTGCCGCTGGCCGCCGGACAGCTCGTCGACGTACCGGTCGGCCAGTTCGGCGACCCCGGTCTGCCGCATCGACTCCTGGACGACCCGCTCGTCCTGCGCCGACCACTGGCGCAGCAGGCCCTGGTGCGGATAGCGGCCCCGCCCGACGAGGTCGGCGACGGTGATGCCGTCGGGCGCGATGGACGACTGCGGCAGCAGACCGAGGGTCCGCGCGACCTTCTTCGCGGGAATCGACTGGATGACCTGCCCGTCCAGCAGCACCCGGCCCTCGCTCGGCCTGAGCATCCGGGACAGGGCCCGCAGCAGCGTCGACTTGCCGCACGCGTTCGGGCCGACGATCACCGTGAAGGAGTTGTCGGGGATCTCCACCGACAACTGCTCGGCGATGACGCGCTGGTCGTAGGCGAGGGTGACGTTCTCGGCGGACAGGCGGTTCACAGTGCTCCTCTTGCTGACTGACTCGGGGACGGCGCTCATATCCGGCCCGCCCTGCGCTCGGTGACCAACAGCCACAGCAGATAGCCGCCGCCGAGGACCCCGGTGACCACGCCGACGGGCAGCTGGTCGGCGCCGAAGGCACGCTGGGAGGCCCAGTCGGCGGCGACCAGCAGGGCGGCGCCCATGCACAGCGAGGGCACCAGGTTCGGGCCCGGCGAGCGGGTCAGGCGCCGGGCGAGCTGGGGCGCGGTGAGCGCGACGAAGGAGACCGGTCCGGCGGCGGCCGTGGCGGCCGCGACGAGCAGGACGGCGCAGACCATCAGCACCAGCCGCACCCGCTGCACCCGCACCCCGAGGGCGTTCGCGACGTCGTCGCCCATCTCCATCATCCGCAGGCCGCGGGCGTTGGCGAGGACCAGCGGCACGAGGACGGCGCACAGCGCGAGCAGCGGCCGGACCTGGTCCCAGTCACGGCCGTTGAGGGAGCCGGTCATCCACACGACCGCGCGGGCCGCGTCGACCAGGTCGGCCTTGGTGAGCAGATAGCCGTTGACAGCCGTGGCGATCGCGGAGACACCGATACCGACCAGGACCAGCCGGTATCCGTGCACACCCTGTTTCCAGGCGAGCAGATAGATGGCGAGTCCGGTCACCAGGCCGCCGACCAGGGCGCCGACGGTGACCTGAGTGGTGCTGCCCGACAGCAGCACGATCACGATCAGGGCCCCGGCGGTCGAGCCCTGGGAGAGGCCGAGGACGTCCGGGCTGCCGAGCGGATTGCGCGAGACGGACTGGAACAGGGCGCCGCCCAGGCCGAGCGAGGCACCGACCAGCAGACCGACCAGGACCCTCGGCAGCCGCAGCTCGCCCACGATGAAGTCCTGGTAGGCGTTGCCGTTGCCGGCGAGCGTCCTGAGCACGTCGGCCGCCGGGATCTTCGCGTCCCCGGTGCCGATCAGCGCGACGCCCGCGGCGCAGGCGGCGGCCAGCAGCAGGACGACGACGATCAGGGCCCGCAGGTCCAGACGCAGGGAGAGCCCGCCCGGCGTGCGTACGGCCCGGTTCATGGATCGGGTCTTCACAGCTGGGCCGTCCTCCGCCGTCGTACGAGAAAGATGAAGACCGGACCGCCGATGATCGCGGTGACGATGCCGACCTGGAGTTCCGAGGGCCGGGCCACGACCCGGCCGATGACATCGGCCCCGAGCAGCAGCACCGGCGACAGGACCGTGGCGTACGGCAGGATCCAGCGCAGGTCGGGGCCGGTGAAGGAGCGCACGACGTGCGGGACCATCAGACCGACGAACACGATCGGACCGCAGGCGGCGGTCGCGGCACCGCACAGCACGGTGGCGGCGAGCATGGCGAGCGCGCGGGTGCGGCCCAGGTTGGCGCCGAGGGCGCGGGCGGTGTCGTCGCCCATCGCGACGGCGTTCAGCGGCCGGGCCAGCCCGAGCGCCAGGACCACGCCGACCGCGAGGAACGGCAGGACCTGCAGGATCGTCGAGTTCGTGGCCGAGGCCAGCGAACCCACCGTCCAGAAGCGCATCTTGCCCAGCGCCGCGTCATCCATGATCATCACGGCCTGGAGATAGCCGTACAGGGCGGCGCTGATCGCCGTCCCCGCGAGCGCGAGCCGCACCGGGGTGGCGCCCCGGCTGCCGCCGAGGAACCACACCAGCGCGCCCACCGCCGCCGCGCCGAAGAAGGCGAACCACACATAGCCGGTGAGGCTGGTGACGCCGAAATAGGTGATCGCCGTGACGACGGCGGCGGAGGCACCCGCGTTGATCCCGAGCAGTCCGGGGTCGGCCAGCGGATTGCGGGTCAGCGCCTGCAGCACCGCGCCCGACAGACCGAGCGCGGCACCGGCGAGCAGCCCCAGGACCGTGCGCGAGAGCCGCTCGTCCACGACGACGTCGCCATAGGTCCCCGTGTCATGGAACAGGCCGTGCCAGACCTGGTCCAGCGACAGCGATTTCGCCCCGATCGCGATGCTCGCCACAGCGACGAGCACCAGGATCGCGACGGAGCCCAGGAGCCCAAGGGCCCTTGCCGCCTGGCGGGTTGGGGGCGCGGGGGCGGTCTCCGCGCGCTGTTCCGGAGGACTGTCGACCAACACGAGGTTAGGTTAGCCTACCCTCGCTCTCAATCTCGATCCCCGGGGCCCCGGGTCCGCCTCACAGCCCGAGCCGCGCCAGCGCCTTGCCTCCGTCCAGCGCACAGGAGCCGTCCCCGGCCGCCGTCCAGGCCGCCGCGCACAGCGCCCGCAGCCCGTCCAGCGCCTCCCCGTCACCCTCCAGCTCCAAACGGTCCGCAGCGGCCGTCGCCGTGAACCCGCCGCAGCGGAAACCGGCACCGTCCGCCGTGACCTCCGGCTGTCCCGTCAGCAGCCCGCGCAGATCCGCGTCCACGAACGTCGGCCGGTGCCGCGGCGGCGCCGCGAGCAGCCGGGCGCCGTCGGTGACACCGGTCAGCACCAGCAGCGAGTCCACCCCGCCGTTGAAAGCCCCCTCGATGTCCGTGTCCAGCCGGTCCCCCACCACCAACGGCCGCTTCGCACCCGTCCGGATGATCGTCTCGCGGTGCATCGGCGGCAGCGGCTTGCCCGCCACCTGCGGCTCCGCACCCGTCGCGATCCGTACGACCTCCACGGCCGCGCCATTGCCCGGCGCGATGCCCCGCCCGCTCGGAATCGTCAGATCGGTGTTGGACGCGAACCACGGCACACCACGCGCCACCGCGTACGACGCCTCCGCGAACCGCCCCCAGGCCAGATCCGGCCCACCGAACCCCTGCACGACCGCCGCCGGATCGTCGTCCGCCGACTCCACCGGAGTCAGCCCCCGCTCACGCAGCGCCACCCGCAGCCCCTCGCCGCCGATGACCAGCACGCGCGCCCCGGCCGACACCTGCTCGCTGATCAGCCGCGCGACCGCCTGCGCGGAGGTGATCACGTCATCGGCACCCGTCGGTATGCCCAGCTCCGTCAGATGCTCCGCCACCGTGTCCGGGGTCCGCAGCGCGTTGTTGGTGACATACGCCAGATGCATCCCGCCGGCGCGCGCCACCGCCAGCGAGTCGACCGCGTGCGCGATGGCGCTCCCGCCCGCGTACACCACCCCGTCGAGATCGAGCAGCGCCGTGTCGTACGCCTCGCTCAGGGGCTGCCCACTGCCCTCGGGCCTCGTCCTGACCGCCTGGCTCATTCCACATCGCTCCTCGTTCGAAGACCTTTCCCCCGATCATCCCGCACGGCACTGACACACGTACGATGCCGGGATGAACACTGCAGGTCACTCGGAAGCAACGGCGCCCCGAGGCCTGGAACTCACCACGTTCCGCGGCCTTCGGTACGACCCCGACCGGGTCGGCAGCCTCGCCGCCGTCACCTCTCCGCCGTACGACGTCGTCGTACGGCCCGACGGGGTGCACCACCTCCAGTCCGCCGACCCGCACAACATCGTCCGCCTGATCCTCCCCCAGGCCGGCACGCCGAGCGCGAGCACCGAACAAGCCGCCGACACCCTGCGCCGCTGGCTGTCCGAGGGCATCCTCACCGCCGACCCGGAGCCCGGCCTCTACGTCTACGAACAGCACGACGAGAGCGGCATGCTCCAGCGCGGCATCATCGGCGCGCTGCGGATCTCGGAGCCCGCCGAGGGCCTGGTACTGCCGCACGAGGACGTCATGCCGCCCGTGGTCGCCGACCGCGCCGCCCTCATGCGCGCCACGCGCGCGAACCTGGAACCGCTGCTGCTCACCTACCGCGGCGACGGCACCGCGGCCGAGGTCGTCGACCGCACGGCGGAGAAGCCCCCGCTCCTGGCCACGACCACCGAGGACGGCTTCCAGCACCGTCTGTGGTCCATCACCGACCCCACCGACGTGGCCCGCGTCCAGTCCGACCTCGCCCGCACCGAGGCCCTGATCGCCGACGGCCACCACCGCTGGGCCACCTATCTGCGGCTGCGCGCCGAGCACCCCTCCCCGAGCCCCTGGGACCACGGCCTGGTCCTGCTCGTCGACACCGCCCGCTACCCGCTGCGCGTGCGCGCCATCCACCGTCTGCTGCACGGCCTGCCGGTCGCCGACGCGCTCGCGGCGGTGCACGGCCTGTTCCGGGTACGACGCCTCGACACACCGCTCGCCGAGGCGCTGGAGACACTGGCGGACACGTCCTGCGCCGGCAACGCCTTCCTGCTGGCCGGCGACGGCGCCTTCCACCTGCTCGACCGTCCGGACCCGGACCTGCTGGCCCGGACCATCCCGGCCGACCGCCCGGCCGCCTGGCGCTCCCTGGACGCCACGGTCCTGCACGCCACGCTCCTCGAACATGTCTGGCACATCCCCGAGGACTCCCCGGCCCATATCGCCTACATCCATGACACGGCCGCGACCGTCGCCAAGGCGGAACGCGACGGCGGTACGGCCGTCCTGATGCACCCCGTCCGCGAGGAGGTCGTACGCGACCTGGCCCGCCAGGGCGTGATGATGCCCCGCAAGTCGACGTCGTTCGGCCCGAAACCGGCGTCCGGACTGGTGCTGCGGACACTGGAGATCTGAGCCGTCCCGGCCGAGCAACGCGAAAGAGGGCAGGCCCCATGGGGATCCTGCCCTCTTCGCGTCTCACCGAGGAGACGTCAGTCCCTGCGGGAGACGTCAGTCCTTGTCGCCGTCGTGGTGACTGTCGGCGTCGCGGTGGCTGTCGCCGTCGTCCTCGCTGTCGTCCTGCGACGCGCTCTCGGACTCGGCGTCGCCCTCGTCCAGCGCGTCCACGAACTCGACACCGTCCAACTCGGCGAGCCGGTCGGAGGCGTCCGTGCTGCCGTCCCGGTCGGCCTCCACGGCCTTGGCGAACCACTCCCGGGCCTCGCCCTCACGGCCGGCGGCCAGCAGCGCGTCGGCGTAGGCGTACCGCAGCCGCGCGGTCCACGGCTGGACCGAGTTGGAGGCCAGTTCCGGGCTCTGCAGGGTCACGATGGCGGCGTCCAGCTGGCCCATGTCACGCCGGGCACCGGCCGCGACGAGCCGCATCTCGACCTGACCGGCCTTGTCCAGCTTGTGCACCTCCGGGGCACCGGCCATGTCCAGCGCCTTCTCCGGCCGGCCGAGCCCGCGCTCGCAGTCGGCCATCACCGGCCAGAGCTCCACGGAGCCGGTCATCCGCCGCGCGGCCCGGAACTCGGCGAGAGCTTCGCTGTACTTCTGGTTGGCGTACGCCGCGAACCCGGCGGCCTCGCGTACGGCGGCCACGCGGGACGCCAGCCGCAGGGCCACCTTGGAGTAGCCGTAGGCGCCCTCGGGGTCCTCGTCGATGAGCCGGGCGACCATCACCAGGTTCCTGGCGACGTCCTCCGCGAGCGTCTTGGGCAGGCTCTGCAGCTCCTGCCGGACGTCGCTGTCGATCTCGTCACCGGTGACTTCCTCCGGGATCGGCAGCCGCTTGATCGGCTCACGGTCCCGGTCCCGGTCGCGCTCGTCGCGGAAGCGGCCGCCGCCACGCCTGTCGTCCCGCCGGTCGTCGCGGCGGAAGCCACCGGGCCGACCGCCGCGGTCGTCGCGACGCGGTCCGCGG
>NZ_BMVG01000003.1 GCF_014650595.1 Streptomyces alanosinicus | reverse complement strand
CTGATCGTCAAGGCGCCCCACGTACTCCAGAACGCCAGGAACGCGCCACCGCACCCGATCCCCCGTCCGGTACACACGCTCCCCACCACCCAACGGATCGGGCACGAACCGTTCCGCCGTCAGACCGGCCCGCCCCGCGTATCCCCGCGCCAGCGCGATCCCACCCACACACAACTCACCCGCCACACCGACCGGCACCACAGCACCCCACTCGTCCACCACCACCAACCGCACCCCATCGATCGGCCCACCGATCGGCACCGGATCCTCACCCCCGCACACCCACGACGACACGTCGATGGCGGCTTCGGTCGGCCCATAGAGGTTGTGCAGTTCGCCCGGAAGGGCGGCGGCCGCGTCGACGAGAGAAGCCGTCATGGCCTCCCCGCTGCAGATGACATGGCGCAGGGTGCGGCACTCCGGCGCACTCTCCTCCTCCAGGAAGAGACGGAGCATGGAGGGCACGAAGTGGGTGACGGTCACACCGTGCTTCCGGATGACGGACACGAGGGCGGACGGATCACGGTGCGCCCCTGGCGCGGCCAGGACCATCCGTGATCCCACCGCCAACGGCCAGAGCAGTTCCCAGACAGAGACGTCGAACGAGATCGGTGTCTTCTGCAGGATCCGGTCGCTGCCGTCGATCGGATAGGCGGACTGCATCCAGGCCAGCCTGTTCGCGATGCCCGCCTGGGTGTTCACCGCCCCCTTGGGGCGCCCAGTGGACCCCGAGGTGAACAACACATAGGCCGCGCCCTGGGCGTGGAAAGGCCGACTCGGCTGGGGGAACGGCTGCCTCAACGACTCCGGCAGCGGGGCAAGTACACCGCTGAGGTCCACCACGGGGACCTCGCTGCGCACGCCGACGGCGCCACTGTCGTGGGCCAGCACCAGACTCGCACCGGAGTCGGACAGCATGGCGTCGATTCGCGTGGGCGGCTGCTCGGGGTCCAGCGGCAGAAATGTGGCGCCGTACCCGAGGACGCCGACCACTGCGGTGATCAGTTCGAGACTACGTTCCAGGGCGAGTCCCACCACGTCACCCTGGGTGATGCCGTACTCGGCCAGGCATCGTGCGACGGCTGCCGCGCCCCGGCCCAGCTCTGCATAAGTGAGCTGTTCGTCCCCGAACTCCACGGCGACGGCATCCGGCCGACGTTCGACCTGCTCCCGTATCAGCTCGCTGACGGGTACGAAATCGGCGGCATCGCTCGTCCGGTCGCCGTGGCGCAGCAGCTCGGCCAGTTCCTCGGACGACATCATCTCCAGGTCGCCGACGCGGCTGTCCGGGGTCCGTACGAACCCCGACAGCAGCGCGTTCCAATGCCGTGCGATCCGCTCCACCGTGGCCTCGTCGAAGAGGTCCGCGTCGTACTCGAAGAAACACTCGAGAGACCCGCCCCGGTCCTCGACCGAGACCGTGAGGTCGTACTGGATCCCGACCGCCGGCACACGCTGATCACGATCCTCGATGCCGGCCAGGCCCAGGCCCTCGTCCTTCCTGAGGTCGTTGAGCACGAGCATGACGTCGAAGAGGGGGTGCCGGGCCGGATCACGTTCCGGACCCGCCAACCGCACGATCTCCTCGAACGGCAACGCCTGATGCCCGAACGCGTCCAGACACACCTCACGAACCCGCTCCAACACCTCCCCCACGCTCCACCCGGACTCCACCCGGGCCCGCAACGGCAACACATTGATAAAACACCCGATCAAATCCTCAGAACCCGCCACACCCCTATTCGCGACCGGCGTCCCCACCACCACATCGGACGACTCCGAATACCGATGCAACAACGACACCAAAGCCCCGTGCAGCACCATGAACAACGTCAACCCGCGCTCACGGCACAACACCCGAAGCCCCGACACCACCTCCGAACCCACCGTCAGAGGCACCACCCCGCCCCGAACACCCCGCACACCACCCCGCGGCCGATCCAACGGCAACTCCACCGCAGCCGGCACCACATCAAAACAGTCCCGCCAAAACCGAGAATCCTCCTCCCGCACAACACCCCGACCCGGCACACCCCCCTCCCGCTGCCACACCGCATAATCCAGATAACCGAACGAAAGCTCCGACAACACCGGCTCACGCCCGGCCACGAAAGCCGAATAGAACTCCCGCAACTCCCGCGCCAGAACCCCCGCGGACCACCCGTCAAAAACCACATGATGAACCGTCAACAACAACACATGCTCATCCACACCCACCCGCACCAACCGGCAACGCCACGGCACCTCACCCACCCCGAACCCCACCGACACCTCATCGGCGAGGCACACGTCGATCTCCGCCTCGGTGGGTGTCCTGCCGTACCGCCCGGCCAGATCGTCCAGCACCAGGTCCGGCACATGCTCGGCCAGCCGCTGCCGCGGCTCACCGGAGGAATCGAGAATGAGCACCGTCCGCAGTGCCTCATGCCGCTCGACGACCGCGCGCCAGGCACGTCGCAGCGCCACAACGTCGAGCGCCCCCGTCAATCGCTTGGCCAGGTGCAGATTCAGGGCGGCGGCACCATCGGTGGTCTCGTCGGCGAACCAGATCCGGCGCTGCGACCAGGACAGTTCGGCGTCGATGCCGGGGCGCGGCGGGACCGTGACCGTCGCAGCGGTGGCCGTCCGCGTGCGTATCCGCTCCATCAGCTCACGGCGTGCCGTGGAAAGACCGTCAGATCCGCCCCGGTGACCCTCTTCGCCGCCCGCCACGCGCTTCTCCTGCCCCATCTCTTCCGGCCCCTTGTTCACCACGAAGACCACCCGTTCACCGTTGCGTTCGGAATCTCACCGTGCGTTCGGAACCCACGTCATATGGATGAGTGTGGGCGCGCCGGCCGGCGCGTCATCCTGCTCGGTCCAGCGGACCATGCCGGGTTCGACAGTGCGTACGAGTGGACGGCGGAAATCCTCGACAAAGCCGATCCGACGATAGAAGTCCACGGCCCTCGGATTGTCCGAACGCACTCTGACCCGTGCCTCTGCGAGCCCCAGTTGTCCAAGGGCCCAGCTCATCAAAGTACGCAGTCCGGCAGATATTCCGCCCTTGGCCTGCGGCGCCCCGCGGACGATGCCATCGACTTCGAAACGCCCGCTTTCCCAGTCGATCTGCGCCAGCCCCATATAGCCGACAGTGCGACCGTCCGCGTCGTCCAGCATGAAAATGATCTTGCTGTCATCGGGGCCTATCACCTCGCGAAGCCAGTCAGCCGTACGCTCCGCGGTGGCCTCGAATTCCGTCAGGAAGACCTGAACGAAACGATTCCGCCACTCCGTGAGTCGCACGACGTCCGGCTCGTGCAGCCGGTCGGCAGCGGTGGTCACCGGCCTGAGGCTCAGTCCCGCCATGTCGACCTGCAGCGACAGTGAAGGATGCCCCACCCCGCCTGTGTGCTTGAGCGCCCTGACGAGCGTCGGGCCGCTGCCGGGCGGGGCACTCATCGCTTGCCGAAGAAGGACGTGACGGATTCGACGACCGTCTCCAGGGTCGCCCGGTCCATCCCGGAGTGCAACGGAATGGAGAGCACCTCACGGCCGACTCGGTCGGTCACCGACAGATCGCCGCTACGGCAGTCCTTGAACAGCGAGTACCAGTGGCCCGGCTGCCAGTGGATTCCACTGTCGACCCCCCGTTCGCGCATATGGGCCCGGAGGGCGTCCCTGCTCTCCTCAGGAACCCGGATGTAATACAGGAACGGCACCACGCCCTTGAAGTCCGTCTTGGGCAGGGTCACTTCCGGAATACCGTTCAGGTGCTCCTGGTAGTAGTGACAGGCGTCCAGCCGGGTCCGTGAGATCTCGGAGAATCTCGACAACTGGGCGAGGCCGATCGCGGCGTGCAGATTGGCCATGTGATACCGGAAGCCGAGCCGGGTCACGTCGTAGGTCCAGGCCCGCTGGTTGGTGTACAACGTCGCCGATGGCTGCGTCATGCCCACGAGACGCATCTCGTGGATCTGCTCCAGTTCGGCCTTGCTGTTCACCACAAGCGCTCCGCCGTCGATGGTGGTGATGGTTTTGACGGCGTCGAAACTGAACATGCAGATGTCCGAGAAAGAGCCCACCATCCGTCCCCGGTGTCGCGATCCCAGGGAGTGGGCGGCGTCATGCACCACACGGATCCCGTGCCGTGCGGCGATCTCGGCGACCCGGTCGTGATCACAGAGCAGGCAGTCGTAGTCCATGACGATCATGGCTTTGACCCGGGGCGTGATCAGCTTCTCGGCCGCATCGAGATCGATGCACAGCGTGTCGGGGTCGATGTCGCAGAAGACGGGGCGCGCGCCACAGGCAAGGATCGCCTGGAAGTCCGAGACGTTGTTGAACGCGGGCGTGATGACCTCGTCACCGGGCCCTACGCCGGCGAGCAGAAGACCGAGATGCAGAGCGGCGTGGCCTGTGCTGACGGCGGCGACGTACTTCGATTCACCGACCTCGAGCAGGTTGCCCAGTGCCTGCTCGAAGGAGGCGACGTAACTGCCCATCCCGAGCCAGCCGTTGTCCAGCGCCTCCACGCCGGCCTGCTTCTCCGGGATGTCGAGGAAAGGCTTGAAAACCGGAATCATACGACCTGTACCGCCTCACGAGTCCTGGTGCTTGAGTTCCTCTGCGCGCATCTCCCGAACCGCTTGGCGGCGTGGCGACAGATCACGAGCGGCCAGCCGCAGGGCGTGCGCGTTCGCGGCTGCGGAGGGGGACGCGTCGCCGGCCAGGTCATCGACGAACCGGCGCAGGACATCCGCGACCCGCTGGATGTGCGACTCGGTGAGCCCCGGATAGACACCGAGGAAGAAGGAGGAGGTCATCAGTCGGTCGGCGCCTTCGAGGGGACCGATGCTCCGGGTGGCCGGCATCCCGTCGGCCCGCAGCCGACCGTGGTAGGCGGGCTGTCGCATGATGTTGCCCGCGAACATCATGCGGGTCTGTACGCGCTCCGCCTCCAGATATGCCACAAGGGTGTTCCGGTCGAACGGGGCGTCCTCGCGCAGCAACACCTTGAACCCGAACCAGCTGGGGTCGGACTTCGGCTCCGCCCTCGGCAACTCGAAGAGGTCCTCGTACTCCTGGAAGACCTCGTGCATGAGACTCCAGTTGCGCCGGCGCAGACGGTTGAACTCCTCCAGCTTCTCGAACTGGGCGCAGCCGATCGCGGCCTGCCAGTCGGTGGGTTTCAGGTTGTAGCCGAGGTGGCTGTAGGCGAACTTGTGGTCGTATCCCGGTGGAAGATCGCCGAGTGGGTACGAGAATCGCTTTCCGCACACATTGTCCTGACCCGACTTGCACCAGCAGTCGCGTCCCCAGTCCCGCACGCTCTCGACGATGCGCTGGAAGAGGGGCTCGGAGACGACGTTGACAGCGCCGCCTTCGCCCGTCGTGATGTGGTGGGCCGGATAGAAGGAGAGTGTCGACAAGTCGCCGAAGCTGCCGACGGGTTTCCCGTCGTAGAGGGATCCCAGGGCGTCGCATGTGTCCTCGATGAGCCAGAGGCCGTTCCGATCGCAGAACTCACGCACGCGTTCGAGGTCGAACGGGTTTCCCAGGGCGTGCGCGAGGATGACGGCCTTGGAACGACTGCTCAGCGACGCTTCCAGCTGACTCACGTCGATATTGCCGGACACCGGATCGGTGTCCACGAGCACGGCGACGCAGTCGTTCTGCAGGATGGGGTTGACCGTGGTGGGAAAACTGCAGGCCGTGGTGATGACTTCGTCACCGGGCTGCAGCGCGCGTTCCCCGAGCAGCGGTGAGGTCAGAGCGGACACCGCGACAAGGTTCGCGGCCGACCCCGAGTTGACCAGCAGGGTCCGCCGAACACCGAGATACGAGGCGAGATTCCGCTGCAACCGGTCGGCGAACCGCCCCATCGTCAGCCAGAAGTCAAGGGAGGCGTCTACCGCGAACTCCAGCTCCTGGTGGTCGAACACCCGCCCTGAGTAGGCGACCGCGGTGCTCTTGTCGGGTTGCCTCGGCACATGGTAGGCGTCATGGAACCAACGGGCCGACGCCTTGGTGCGTTCACGCAGGACGCGGGCCAACGCGTCTGCCTGTATCCGTCCCAGCACGGTGAGTTCGGAGGTCTTGAGCGTCACACTGTCCTGGGTGTGAACTCCCAGCGGGGCGGAGAACCCCTCAATGGACTCGGCGAATTCGTCATTCGCTATGACCACGATGCCGTCGCCCGAGCCGTCCCACTGACCGACGGCCGTGATCAACTGATCCGTGCCGTTGACCGCGCCCAACACGACGCCGATCTGCCCGCCTTTCGTGGCGCCGACGTCTCCCCACGTCACCACGCTTCCGGGTTGTGCCTCCAGGATCACGAGTTCTGCCCTCTCGGTGGGATGGCTGTCTGTCGTCATGAGCTACCGGGAGCCGGCCCGTATCCACCGAACCAATCGTCGAATCGCGGCCGCAGAGCCGACACCGATGGCGCTTCGCGGTCACGTTCGGAGAGGATGGGCCCGGGCAGCGGCCAGCGAATGCCCAGGAGCGGATCGTTCCAGGCGAGGGTCACGTCCTTGACCGGGTTGTACGGCACGTCCACGCCGTACAGCACGTCCACTTCGGCCGAGAGTGCCTGGAAGCCGTGCGCGCACCCGGGCGGGACACGAAGGTGACGTGGGTCCTCGTCATTCAGCTCGAATGTGCGGACCTGCAGAAATGTCCTCGAACGCGGCCGCAGGTCCACCACCACGTCGAAAAGTGAGCCGCGCACCACTCGCACGAATTTGGCCTCGTCGAGATCCGCGCGTACATGTAGGCCCCGGATCACACCGCGGCGCGAACGCGACTGGTTCTCCTGGACCAGGGGATGGTCGAGGCCCAGCGCGGCGTAGTCAACCGCGCAGTATGTTCGGCTGAACCACCCCCGGTCGTCCCGCCGTGGACGTGGAGTGATGAGGAGAAGCCCGTCGATGTCGGTCGCGGTGACGCCGATCCCGCCGGCGGTCCTGCACTGCTCGGCCGTCACCTCGCGTCCTCGGTATGGCGCACCCGGAAGTCCGGTGTGACCTCGCCCGCGGCGACGGACGCCTGCAGTGTGTTCAGGCGGCGGTAATCCGGACCGAGGAGCCGATCGGATGGGATGCCATGGGCCGTGAACATCTCCGCCAGGTGCTGAACGCCTTTGCGTACGGTCCATCGGGGCCGGAAGGCGGGCACCTCCCGAGCGAGTCGGCCGAAATCGACACGGTAGCTTCGCCGATCGGCTGACGCTCCGCTCTCGAACTCCAGTCTGGAGCCTGGGATCTCCTCTTGGACGATCTGCGCGACATCGCGCACCAGATAGTTCTCCTCGTCGATGCCGACGTTGTAGGCACGATGGGTGATGAGCTCGGTCGGCGCGTCCAGCAGCACGGTGAAGGCGTGCGCGATGTCCTCGACGTGGATGAGGGGGCGCCAGGCGGTTCCGTCGGACTTGAGGAGTATGCGTCCTGTCGCGAAGGCCGTGGCCGTCAGGTCGTTGACCACGAGATCGGTACGCAGGCGAGGGGAGAAACCATAGGCGGTGGCATTGCGCAGATATGTGGGGGCGAACGTGGGAGAGGCGAGCTCGCCCAGTGCTTCCTCCGACTGGATCTTGGACTGGGCGTATTCGGTCAGCGGCGCCACCTCGTCGTCCTCGGTGCGAGGAGCGTCCGAGCCGCTGCCGTAGATGCTGCAGGACGACGAGAAGAGGAAGCGCTCCACGCCGGCGGCCTTCGCGGCAGTCGCCAACCGCAGGGTGGCCCGAAAATTGATCTCCTCGGTGAGACGTGGTCGGAGCGCCCCTGATGGATCATTGGAGAGGGCGGCCAGGTGAATCACCGCGTCGGTGTCCGCGCAGTGCGCGATATCGCTGTCCCGGACGTCCGCACGGATGCCTTCCGGGTCCGCTTTCTCCGGGCCGCACCAAGCGTCGGCGAAGAGACCGATGTCCAGGCCCCGTACGTCATGACCGGCGGACCTCAACATATCCGCCAGCACCGTACCGATGTACCCCTGGTGTCCGGTTAGTAATACGCGCATTTTCCTGGGCCTCCGGGCCTCTTGTTCAACGCACGGGATCAGCGAATTGAATCAGCGAACCACGAGATGGTCCGCTTCAGACCTTCTGCTGTCGGCACCTCGGGAGCCCAGCCGAGCACGCCTTTGGCCAGCGATATATCTGGCTTGCGGCGCTCCGGGTCGTCCTGCGGGCGCGGTATGAACTCTATTTCCGATGCTGATCCGCACTCCGTCCTGATGAGCATCGCGAGATCGAGCATGGTCATTTCCTCGGGGTTCCCCAGATTGACGGGTCCGTTGTGTTCCGAGCGCAGCAGCCGCACAATTCCTTCGACCAAATCGGACACATAGCAGACCGACCTGGTCTGCTGTCCGTCTCCAGATATTGTGATGGGTTCGGACCGGAGCGCCTGAGTGATGAACGTGGGAATCGCCCGACCGTCGTTCTGCCTCATGCGTGGCCCGTACGTGTTAAAGATGCGGAAAATAGATGCATCGAGGCCGTAAAATTTGCGATACGTCGTGACGGCGGATTCCGAGAACCGCTTCCCTTCGTCATACACAGAACGCACGCCGATCGGGTTCACATGTCCCCAGTAGCTTTCCTGCTGCGGATGGACCTGGGGATCTCCGTACACCTCGCTCGTGGAAGCGAACAGATACTTCGCCCCTCGCTCCCGAGCTAACTCAAGAGTGTTCAGGGTGCCGATGGATCCGACTTTCAGTGTCTCGACGGGAAGCCGCAGATAGTCGACCGGGCTGGCCGGCGACGCGAGGTTCAGCACCACGTCGACAGGGCCGTCGATGCGCAGCGGCTCTGTCGCATCATGGCTGACCACCTCGATGGGGCCGACGTCGAGCAGGTGGGAGAGGTTGGCGCGCGTACCCGTGCTGAAGTTGTCGAGACAGAGGACTTCGTAGCTTTCCGCAAGGAGCCGTTCGCACAGGTGCGAGCCTACGAATCCGGCCCCGCCCACGACAACCGCCCGCTTCTTCATATGAAATTCCCTCGAAGTCAGCTGGATGGATGAGCTGAAACTAGCCGGGGACTATCGTGCAATGAAGGCGATTTCAGCCCCGACGGCCCATGCGGGCATCTTCATTAAGAGGGACCGCACGCTCGCGGGGCGTGATCACAGCCCTGGGTCGGACAGAGAACGCACAAACGCCGTGGGGCTGACTGCCCTATCACCGGCAAGTGAACCTGAAAGCGCGGCAGGTAGATATCTCAGCATTTCTTGTGCCCCCGTTGCGTTGGTTCGCAGCACCCGCCCCGTTACACCACTCCGTCAACTGGCGGATTAAGCGATCATCACATGGGGGCTCCAGGGCGTCAAGCATGATTATGTAATCCGCATCAGGCGCCAGCATCGCCACAATTTCTTCACCTCAGTCATGCATTGACGTGAGACTGGATGATTTCTTCCCCATTGATAGATATATCGCCCGATAGGAGGGGGTTAGCCGGTCGCATGTGGATGGCGACGGGTCACGCGGGGTCCACGACGGTGGGTCGGCGTGCCGGACGCCGGACATGCGGTGGGTGACCAGGACGACGGCCCGGTTCCGGGCGGCGTGCCGGCGGATGCCGCACCGTACTGGGCGACGTCGATCAGCCTGCGGAAGTCCGGGTCGTCGATGGCTTCCCGTTCGACCGAGGCAGCGGCGGCCAGGTACTGCGTGGTGCCGATCCGCCCGAGCCGAGCAGCGCGTGCATGACCGCATTCACCGCGAGCAGTCCGACGGCTGCCGCGATGCCCTGTCCGATCTCGCTGAAGGCGACGGCGAGCAGGGCGCGCGGGTCCGCGTGCCACGCCATCCGCAAGGTCGTCCCGACCAGCTTCGGCATGGAGCGCAACGCGGACAGCATGGTCAGGTCGAGTTGCGCGTGTTCGTGTTCCGACCAGCCCGTGTCGTAGCGCAGAGGCCCTCAACCGGGCGCCGGGATCGCGCGGAGCGCCGGACGGCCGGCGGGAGATGTTCGAACGCGGCGACAGGGTGCACGGGGGCGCGCACGGGGGCCTTGCGTCGGGGCTGCCGGGCGGGTCACCCCGCCTCGGTCGGGCGGCGGATCCTGGCGGCCGGCGTGCGCCGGCGGCCGCGGCATGCGGTGGCAAGTCGTGGCATCGCTATCCGGGGCCGAGGGCCCTGGTCCCGGATCCGGGAGAGGCCCCGGGCCCGGCCGCTGAACCCCCGGGTCGCCCCCCGCGTAGGTCAGCGTCGCGGTCCGGGCCCGTCCGTTCAGGCTCCGGCCGGGGGAGTCGTACGTTCCTCGAACGTCTCCAGGATGCGTTCCGCTGCTCTTGTCGCGGTCAACCTGCCCTCCCTGACCTGGCGTTCGAGGTCCGGGGCGGCCTCGCGTACCGCCGGGTCGGCGTGCAGCCGGCCGAGGAGTTCGTCGCGGACCATCGCCCAGGTCCAGCCGACCTGCTGATCGCGCCGCTTGGCGGTCAGCCGCCCGGCGGAGTCCAGCAGGGCGCGATGCTGTTCCAGACGCTCCCAGACCAGTTCGAGACCGGTCGATTCCCGGGCGCTGCAACTGAGCACCGGCGGAGTCCAGAACGCGTCCTTGCCGTGCATCAGCCGGAGCGCGCCCGCCAGTTCGCGGGCGGCGGCCTTCGCGTCCCGCTCGTGCGGGCCGTCCGCCTTGTTGACGGTGATCACGTCGGCCAGCTCCAGGACGCCCTTCTTGATGCCCTGCAACTGGTCGCCCGTGCGGGCCAGGGTCAGCAGAAGGAAGGAGTCGACCATGTCGGCCACCGCAGTCTCCGACTGGCCGACGCCGACGGTCTCCACGAGGATCACGTCGTAGCCCGCCGCCTCCATCACGACCATCGACTCCCGGGTCGCCTTCGCGACCCCGCCGAGCGTGCCCGCGCTGGGGGAGGGACGGACGAAGGCCGCCGGGTCCACCGCGAGCCGCTCCATCCGGGTCTTGTCGCCCAGGATGGAGCCGCCGGTGCGGGTCGAGGAGGGGTCGACCGCGAGGACGGCGACCCGGTGGCCCAGCGAGGTCAGCAGCGTGCCGAACGCGTCGATGAAGGTCGACTTGCCGACACCCGGCACCCCGCTGATGCCGATCCGTCGCGCCCGGCCGCTGTGCGGCAGGAGCTGCGTCAGCAACTCCTGTGCCAGTGCCCGGTGCCCGGGGCGGGTGGACTCCACCAGCGTGATGGCCCGGGCCACCAGGGCCCGCCTCCCGTCCAGCACACCCTTCACATAGGTATCGAGATCGATCGCGGCCATCGCGGCTACAGCTCGTGGCCGAGGTCGGCCGACAGCCGCTTCACCAGGTCGTACGCCGCGTCCGGGATCACCGTCCCGGGCGGGAACACGGCCGTGGCACCCATCTCCAGCAGCGTCGGCACGTCCTGCGGCGGGATCACCCCGCCGACCACGATCATGATGTCCTCGCGGCCCTCCTCGGCGAGCTGCTCGCGCAGCGCCGGGACGAGGGTCAGATGGCCCGCCGCGAGTGAGGAGACCCCGACCACGTGCACGTCCGCCTCGACGGCCTGCCGGGCGACCTCCTCCGGCGTCTGGAACAGCGGGCCGACGTCGACGTCGAAGCCGAGGTCGGCGAAGGCGGTCGCGATCACCTTCTGGCCGCGGTCGTGGCCGTCCTGGCCCATCTTGGCGACGAGGATGCGCGGACGGCGCCCCTCGGCCTCCTCGAAGTCGTCCACCAGGGCACGGGTGCGGTCCACGTTCGGGGACTGGCCTGCTTCGTTGCGGTACACGCCGGAAATCGTACGGATCTGGCTCGCGTGCCGCCCGTACACCTTCTCCAGGGCATCGGAGATCTCGCCCACCGTGGCCTTGGCGCGGGCCGCGTGGACGGCCAGCTCCAGCAGGTTCTCCTTGCCGTCGGCCGCCCGCGTCAGCGCGTCCAGGGCATCCCGGCAGGCCTGCTCGTCCCGCTCCTCGCGCAGCCGCCGCAGCTTCTCGATCTGCTGGGCGCGCACCGAGGAGTTGTCGACCTTGAGGACCTCGATCTGCTCGTCGCTGTCCACCCGGTACTTGTTGACGCCGATCACCGGCTGGCGGCCGGAGTCGATACGCGCCTGGGTGCGGGCCGCCGCCTCCTCCACGCGCAGCTTGGGGATGCCGGCGTCGATGGCCTGCGCCATGCCGCCCGCCTGCTCGACCTCCTGGATGTGCGCCCAGGCCTTGCGGGCGAGGTCGTAGGTCAGCTTCTCCACGTACGCGCTGCCGCCCCACGGGTCGATGACCCGGGTGGTGCCCGACTCCTGCTGGATGAGCAGCTGGGTGTTGCGGGCGATGCGCGCGGAGAAGTCGGTCGGCAGGGCGAGCGCCTCGTCGAGGGCGTTGGTGTGCAGCGACTGGGTGTGGCCCTGGGTCGCGGCCATCGCCTCCACGGCCGTACGCGTGACGTTGTTGAACACGTCCTGCGCGGTCAGCGACCAGCCCGAGGTCTGCGAATGGGTGCGCAGGGACAGGGACTTGGTGTTCTTCGGCTCGAACTGGGAGACCAGCTTCGCCCACAGCAGCCGGGCCGCGCGCATCTTGGCGATCTCCATGAAGAAGTTCATGCCGATCGCCCAGAAGAAGGAGAGCCGGGGCGCGAACGCGTCCACGTCCAGGCCCGCGTCACGGCCCGCGCGGATGTACTCGACGCCGTCCGCGAGGGTGTACGCCAGCTCCAGATCGGCCGTGGCACCGGCCTCCTGGATGTGGTAGCCGGAGATGGAGATCGAGTTGTAGCGGGGCATCCGCTGCGAGGTGTAGGCGAAGATGTCGGAGATGATCCGCATCGACGGCTTCGGCGGATAGATATAGGTGTTGCGGACCATGAACTCCTTCAGAATGTCGTTCTGAATGGTCCCGGCCAGCTTCTCGGGCGGTACGCCCTGTTCCTCCGCCGCCACGATGTACAGCGCCAGCACCGGCAGCACCGCGCCGTTCATCGTCATCGACACGGTCATGCGGTCCAGCGGAATGCCGTCGAACAGCCGGCGCATGTCGTAGATCGAGTCGATGGCCACGCCCGCCATGCCGACGTCGCCGGTCACGCGCGGGTGGTCGCTGTCGTAACCCCGGTGCGTGGGCAGGTCGAAGGCGACCGACAGGCCCTTCTGGCCGGCCGCCAGATTGCGCCGGTAGAACGCGTTGGACTCCTCGGCGGTGGAGAAGCCCGCGTACTGGCGGATCGTCCAGGGCTGGTTGACGTACATCGTCGGGTAGGGGCCGCGCAGATACGGCGCGGCGCCCGGGTAGGTGCCCAGGAAGTCCAGGCCCTCCAGGTCACGGCCGGTGTACAGCGGCTTGACCCCGATGCCCTCCGGGGTCTCCCACAGCGGGGCTTCGCCGCCGGTCGCCCGCTCGACGGCCGCACGCCACTGTTCGGCACTGCCGTCGACGGCCGGCGTCCCCAGCTCGATGCCGGAGAAGTCGGGGATTCCCATCAGGACACTCCCATGCGGTCAAGGGTCGCGGACAGGACGTCCACTGCGTCACAGCCCGCGAAGACGTAACGGTCGATGCCGGCGTGGTCGCCCCGGCCCGCCAGGAACACCTGCCGGGCACCGGCACCGCGCAGCGCCGTCGCGGCCTGCTCGGCCTGTTCGGCGTACAGGGCGTCGCTGGAGCACAGCACGGCCTCGGTGGCGCCGCTCTCCTCGAAGCTTCCCCCGGTGACCGGCTCGATGCCGCCCGCCTGGAAGAGATTGGCGGCGAAGGTGGCGCGCGCGGTGTACTCGGCGGCCGAGCCCAGCGTGGCGAGGAAGATCCGGGGGCGGGCGCCGGTCGCCGCGAGATGGGCGTCGGAGCGGGCGCGCAGCTCCTCGTACGCCTCGTCGCGGCGCACCCGCGGCAGCCCGCCGGACGGCGGCTCGGGCGCGGCCTCGCGCTCCACCGGCTTCTCCGTGAGCAGCGGGAACTCGCTGACACCGGTGATGGGTTCGCGCCGCTTGGCCAGCTTCTTGGAGCGCTCCGCCCAGGTCGTGGCCAGATCGGTGCGCAGCCGGCCGGAGCGCAGCACGGCCGCCTGGCCGCCGTCGCGCTCGATGGACCGGAAGAACTCCCAGGCGGCCTCGGCCAGTTCGTCGGTGAGCCGCTCCACGTACCAGGAGCCGCCCGCCGGGTCGATGACCCGGGCCAGATGGGACTCCTCGATCAGGATCGTGGAGGTGTTGCGGGCGATACGACGGGCGAACGCGTCGGGCAGCCCGATCGCGTGGTCGAACGGCAGCACGGTCACGGAGTCGGCGCCGCCGACCCCGGCGGCGAGCGTCGCGACGGTCGTACGGAGCATGTTCACCCACGGGTCGCGGCGGGCCATCATCACCGGCGACGTCACCGCGTGCTGCACCTGCGCGCCCGGGGCCCCGCAGACCTCGGCGACCCGGGCCCACAGCCGGCGCGCGGCCCGCAGCTTGGCGATGGTGAGGAACTGGTCGGCGGTGGCCGCGTACCGGAACTCCAGCTGCCGCGCGGCCTGTTCGACGCCGAGTCCCGCCTCGGTGAGGTCGCGCAGATAGGCCACACCGGTGGCGAGCGAGGCGCCCAGCTCCTGCGCGGCCGAGCCGCCCGCCTCGTGGTACGGCAGCGCGTCGACGGTCAGGGCGCGCAGACCCGGGTACCGCTCGGCGCAGCGCGCGGCCAGGGCGGCGTACGACGCGAAGTCCAGGGCGGTGCCGGTACGCGCCTCGTACCCGAGCGGGTCGCCGCCCAGATTGCCGCGTACGGCCGCCGCGTCCACGCCCTTGTCGGCGTACAGCCGCAGCAGCGCCTCGGCGGCCTGCCCGGTGTCCCGGCCCGCGTCCAGGACGACCGGCGCCAGGTCGAGGTAGACGCCCTCCAGCGCCCGGCCCAGCCCGTCGAGCGGGATGCCGCCCTCGCCCAGCACGAGCCACAGCGAGGTGCCGCCGTTCTCCAGGTCGGCCAGGACCGTGTGCTCCGCGAGCGCGGTGTGCCGCTGCCGTACGTCCCAGCCGCCCGCGATGTTGCCCTCGGGGCGGCCGCCGCGCAGATACGGCGCGAAGCCGGGCAGGCCGGGGTCGGGCGCGTCGTCGCGCGCGGTGTAGAGGGGCCGGGTGCGCAGCCCGTCCTCCAGCGTCGTGGACAGGGTGTCCTCAGCTGCCGCGCCCGAGACTTCCTTGCCCGACTTGCGCAGTACGCCCTCGACCAGGCGTTGCCACTGCTCGTGCGTCGTGTCAGGGAACTCGGCGGCCAGTGAGAGCCCGTCGTCAGGCAGGACCGTCATGGGTCGGATGCTAGGGCAGGGCGCTTGAGCGAGCGCGGGAAACTGCTTGTGAGGTTTCTCCACTTGCCTTTGTGATCTGCGCCGCTCAGTTGTCGGAGGGCTCGCCGGCCAGGTCGGGAAGGAGCGCGCGCAGGGCGGCGCGCTGCTCGGCGCCCATCGAGTCGGCGAGGGCCTGCCGCACGGTCCCGGCGAGCAGGACGGAGGTCTCGGACAGCAGCGCGCGCGCCTTGTCGGTGACGGCGACCTGCACCCCGCGCTTGTCGCCGCACACGGAGGTGCGGGTGACGAGACCGGCCCGCTGCAGACAGGCGATCTGGTAGGTGAGCCGGGTCTTGGGGCGGCCGAGGAGATCGGCCACCTGGGTCATCCGCAGACCGGTGCGCGGCTGTTCGGCCAGCAGGCACAGGATCAGGAACTCGTCGTGCGAGACGTCGAGGGTCTCCTTCACGACCGAGCGCAGCCGCTGCTCGACGGCGCCCGTCGCGGCCAGGAGGACCATCCACGCGCGCAGCTCGGCGGGCAGCAGCCCGTTTCCCGCGGCGGGACATACGAACTGGTCGGCGGAGTGCGCGTCGGGTGCGGACATGAGTCGAGTCTACCTGTCGTCCAAATTTGGACGAGTAGGTTGTTCAAATTTGGATGACGCGCTAGCGTGTGGCTCGCACGGAAGTCATCCAAATTTGAATCACCCGAACAGGGAGTACGACCATGACCGCCGCCGTGGAAACAGGCACCTGGCAGCTCGACCCGACCGCGTCCACCGTGGAGGTGCGGCACCGGACCATGTGGGGCCTGGTCACCGTGAAGGGCGCATTCACCGCCGTCAGCGGCCGGGGCGAGGTCAGGCCGGACGGCTCGGCCGCCGGCACGGTGACCCTGGACGTCGCTTCCCTCGACACCAAGCACGCCAAACGCGACACCCATCTGCGCTCGGCCGACTTCTTCGACGCCGACAACCACCCGGAGATCACCTTCGCCGTCCGCGGCGCCGACCGCCTCGGCGGCGACGACGTGCGGGTCACCGGTCAGCTGACCGTCCGCGGCATCAGCAGGCCCGTCACCTTCACCGCGCGGGTGAGCGACGCGAGCGCCGGGGCACTCACCCTGGGCGCGGAGTTCACCGTGGACCGCGAGCAGTTCGGCATGGGCTGGAACCAGCTGGGCATGATGCGCGGCCTGACCACGGTGACGGCCGGGCTGCGCTTCACCCGTACGGCGGCCTGAACGGCGGCGCGCACAGCCCTGTCGGTACCGGCCCCACAGGTCCCGGCTCTGCCGGCCTCAGCCCTTGATGCCCAGCTCGGCCGCGCTCACGTCGATCGTGGAGAGCGTCTGCGGGGTCGCCGTGAAGGCGCGCAGCCTTATGTGCGTGTTCTTCTTCGCGGGCAGCGGGAACCCGCCGCCGGGCGCTCGCAGCACGAGGGTCGCCGTGCCGTGCGCGGGGATCGTGGCCGGGCCGTGCGCCAGCGACCAGTACCGGTTCATGCCCTGGCCGGTCGTCAGCATGTAGTGCGGGGTCAGCGCGGCGTTCCCGGTGTTGGCGACCTTCACGGTCAGCGTCGACAGGGTCTGCCTCGCGCCGTGCCGGGCCGCCGTGATGTCCATCTTCAGCGGCGGCTTCCCCGTCGCCGCCAGGGTCGCGCTCACCAGCGCGGGCAGCACCAGCGCCACCACGGCCGCCGCGAGGGCGGGACGGCGGCGCCGGCCGGTGAGCCAGCGGGGCCGTGGCTGCCACGCCTGCGAGAAGTCCGACAGGGGCACGGTGATCGCCGCCGCCAGCCACAGCGGCGTCATCATCAGGTAGTAGCCGTCCTGGGACCGGGTCGCCAGATAGAAGGCGCACCAGGGCAGCACGGTCGCGGCCGGCCCCAGCCGCCGCACGAACAGCACGAACAGCGCCAGCAGGGCCGCGGCGAGCAGCATGCTCGCGTGGCCGTACCAGTCGAGCCGGTCGCTGCCGTGGGTGAAGTACAGCGAGATGCCGACCAGGCCCTGCCCGTGCAGCACCGCGCCCTGGGTCAGCGGCAGGGCGATGCCCTCCAGCCACGGACCCGGCTCGGTCACGATGAAGTACGCGTTGATCAGCAGCCAGGTCAGGAGCGCGATCCCGGCGATCCGCAGCACCACGCGCACGGCCTCACGGCCGCCGAGTTCACCACGGCGCACGGCGTAGATCCCCGCCAGCAGGAACGGGGTGACGAACCAGGGGAGTTGCTGGGCCGCGCACGCGGCGCCCAGACAGGCCGCCCGCGCGATCCCGGCGGCGCCCAGCCGGCCCCCGGCGCCGAACCGCGACCAGCACACGACCACCGGCATCAGCAGGACCAGGCCGATGATCGCCGGATAGCCCTGGCGCGCGTACATCGGCAGGAAGCTGAAGCCCAGGCAGATCATCGTGGCCGCGGAGCGCCACGGGGTCGGCAGCAGCCGCCACAGCATGACCGTGCCCACGATCAGGACGACCGTCACCGCCGCCGTCGCCGGGGCGCCGTTGTGGCCGAGCCACAGGAAGGGGGCGGTGAGCAGCGGTGTGAGCGGCGGGTAGCCGTACGTGAAGTCGTAACCGCCGGTCGTCGTCGCCGTCAGGGCGACGCCCTTGATGCGGAAGAGCCACGGCCAGGCGTGGTCGTACACCTGGTTCCCGTGGATCATCTCCTTCGCGGCCTGCGTGGTCAGGACCGCTTCGTCGCCGCCCGCGTGGTTCAGTGCCCAGGTGCACGCGGTGAGGGCGATGGCGGTCACCAGCACGATCACGTCCAGCCGCGCCAGCGAGCGCGCCCGGCGGACCGTCAGCGTCAGCACGCCGGTCACCAGGATCGAGGCGTAACAGGCGGAGATGATCCCGGCGAGGATCAGCTTGTGGGTCGCCGCCTGCGTCCACACCGTGCGTGTCCCGATGAACAGGCTCACATCGGCGAGCAGGGTCAGCACGCGATGCCATTGGGCGGGAGCTTCGTGGACCTCCGCGGGGGCGACCGGTACGGCGGACACCGCCGACTGCGTCCGCCGGCCGGGTGTCACCTGCTGTGATTCTGCCAAGTGCACGTCAGTGGACGGTAATGGCGCCCGGTGAGCGCGGCGTGGCGGCATGTGAAGAGTCCGGTAAGAGGGCAGTAAGAAGCGGGCGTAATCGTACATGTGGCGCAGGCTCCTTTCGGCGCAGGGCACCGGGATCGGTGGCGCAGTGTGTCGTTGTTGGGCCGAACGGGTGACTTGGCGTAAGAATTGGCTGGTGCAGGCATGGAGTACGAGTCAGTTCGGGGGGAGCCGGTGAACCGCTACGACGTCACCGATGAACAGTGGGAGGGGCTCGCCCAGGTCGTGCCGCTGCGGGGCAGGGACGCCTGGCCGTCCGCGGTGAACCACCGCTCGCTGCCCGACGCCGAGACGGAGACCCGGCGCCGGTTCGTGGTGCTGCGGGTCAATGTCTTCGCGGACGCCCGTGAGGTCGCCGAGACCCTGATGGCCGGCGCGCCGGTCCTGCTCGATCTGTCCAGTGCCGAGACCGAGGTCGCCAAGCGGGTCCTCGACTTCAGCACGGGCGTGGTCTTCGGTCTGGGCAGCGGCATGCACCGGGTCGACCGCAATGTGTTCCTCCTCACTCCGCCCGGCACCGAGGTGAGCGGGCTGATGGAGGGCGTGGGAGTGTCGGGCGGCTGAGCCGGGGCGGCGGGCCCGGCCCTCCGCCTCCGCACTGTCCCCCGATCGTAGGAACGCCCGGAGGGCAAAACGGTTCGCCGCCGCGGGCGGGTTCTACCGTCCGGGTATGGCCGTGCCTTCCGTGTCCGCCGGGCCTGCGGCGGCCGACGCGTCCGTTGCGACCGTTCCCGCGCAGTCCCGTGAGTCCGACGAGTCCCGCGAGACACGGGAGTCCCGTGAGTCCGGTGGCTCCCGGGCGTCCCGCGCGTGCGACGCGTCCGCCGATGTGCGTGCCCGGATCACCGAGCTGCGGCTGTCGGCCTTCGCCGGGCATCGGCGGGCCGAGTTTCCGCTGGGGCCCGTCACCCTGTTCGCGGGGCCCAGCGGGTCGGGAAAGACGACCGCGCTCGGGGCGTACGAGGCGCTCGCCCGGCTCGGCGGCGGAGCATCGCTCTTCGAGGCGTTCCCGGACCCGGTCGCCTGTGTGCCGCAGCGGGCCCGCCCCGATGCAGGCGGGCGGCGGGGCTTCCGGATCGGATGTACGGCCGACGGCGCCGAGGGGCCGGTCCGGCTCGACGTCGCCGTACAGGCCGAGCCTGCCTTGAGGATCGTGGGGGAGCGGCTGACCGCGGGCGGGGTCGTCCTGCTGGAGACCGCGCTGCGCGACCCCGGGCGGCGGACGGTGCAGGCCGCCTGGCACACCGCGGGCTTCGCCCCGGTGACCCGCGCCCCGCTCCCGGACGACCGCCTCGGCACCGCGCTGCTGCCGCTGCGCGTGGCCGGCAAGACGGACGGTCAGCGCCATGTGCTCGCCGCGGCCGAGCAGATGGTGGTCGCCCTGCGCTCGGTCTTCCCGTGCGACCCCCGCCCGGAGTACATGCGCGCCCCCGTCCCCACCGGCTCGGGCCGGCTGCTGCCCGGCTGCGACAACCTCGCCGATGTGCTGTGGCGCACCCGCGCGGAGTGCGGCCGCCGGCACGGCCTGCTGGTCGAGGCGCTGCACGCCGGGTGCGCCGGGCCGGTGACCGACCTGGCCGCCGAACCGCTGCCGGACGGCACGGTACGGGCCCTGCTCGACCGCGGCGCCGGCCCGCGCACCGAACTGGCCCGGCTCGGCGACGGCGAACTGCGCTATCTCGCGCTGACCCTGGTGCTGCTGACCGGACCCGGCGTCCTGGACCTGGACGTGCCGGGCGAGGTGCCCGACGCCCTGCGCACCCTCACCGTCCTCGCCGACGGCTTCGACCGCTGCCTCGATCCGGGTCAGCGCGGGGAACTGCTGCGGACGGCGGCCCGGATGGGCGAGCGCGGGCACATCCGGTGCGTGGGCGCGGTGAGCGATGCCTCGTGGGCCGCGGAGGTCCCGGGTGTCACAGTGGTACATCTGGACGTGTGACGGAACCTCTCGATCTGACCGGACTCCAGCGCAGGCTCGCCGAGTTCGCGGCCGCCCGGAACTGGCAGCCCTACCACACGCCCAAGAACCTCGCCGCCGCCCTCTCGGTGGAGGCCTCCGAACTGGTCGAGATCTTCCAGTGGCTGACCCCGGAGGAGTCGGCCCGGGTGATGGCCGACCCCTCCGCCGCGCCCCGCGTCACGGACGAGGTCGCCGATGTCCTCGCCTATCTCCTGCAGTTCTGCGACGTCCTCGGCATCGACCCGCTGGCTGCTCTGGACGCCAAGATCGCCCGCAACGAGAGACGTTTTCCGGTGCCCGGACCGGACGACGGGTCAGCCGGCCGTGAACGATCGGAATCCTGAAGTCCGTTATCACTCTACGCAGTCAATTCGCCTGTCGAATCCGAATTGTTGTCCACAAATTTCCGTTCACCTCTGGCTTTTCGCCCCATGTACCCTCACTCTGGGTAGTGGACAGGGAAGTTCGAGCGGGCGTGCGCGACGCACGCGGAAGGACGGGGGCGACCCATGGACGCGATTCGGCTCATACTCACGAGCAGGCGAGCGCTGGCGGGCGCCGCCGACGCGGGCGAGATCATGGCGGAGGTGTGGCAGGCACAGGCCCTGGCCCAGGCGCTCGGCAGTCGGCTCGCCGTCTCCGGCCCGCCGGAGCTGCGGGGCGAGGCGCTCGGCCTGACCGAACTGGCCGGCCGGGGCTGCGGAGTCCTGGACCCGCCCGAGATCGACCTGGGCGACCTGCGCGCCGCCCAGCTCACCGAGCTGGACGACGCCCGCGAGACCCTGCTCTGCCTCGGGGGTCTGCTCGGTGAGGTCGGCATAGCCCTGGTCGGGATGGCCAGCGCCGCGGCCGACGAGACGACGTACTGGCAGTGCATGGAGGCCATCGACGCGGCCGACGAGTCCCGCGACCGCGTCCTGGAGATGCTGCGCAAGCTGGCGGCACGCGAGGAGGCCTTACAGGAGGACGACAACCGGAACAGCCCGACGGGCGCCCTCTAGGGCGTGTTGCGAGGTCAGCTCCGCCCGGCCTCCTCGGCATCGCCCTGACCGCCTTGCAGATCGGCCAATTCCGACAGCTCCGCGTTCAGAGCGGCCATCAGCTCCTCCATCTGCTGCAGCAGCCCTTTCGGCTGACCGGCGGAGCCCACCCCTGAGCCACTCTCTTCGGACATGACGGCCTCCTCGGCCCCCCGGCCCGTCAGGGCCGACACAGTGACGCGCGACGGCGACCACCGTCCGGCGCGGGTGCCGGACGGTCCGGCTCCGACGGCCCAACGATCATCACCGGGGCCGGTCACTGGCCCGCACGGCGCCCGGCGCGCCCCGCGGGGGATTTTCACCCGACCGGGGACGGCCCCGCCGGGCGCAACCGGCGCGGTTGACGCGGCGCGGCCCATGCAGGATGGATGCATGGACCTTCGCATCTTCACCGAGCCCCAGCAAGGGGCCACCTACGACACCTTGCTCACCGTGGCCAAGGACGCGTACATCCACTCTCAGGAGAACCGGCGACACGTCGGGCACTACGAAGACGTCGGTCTGTCGGGTTACGACCCCAACATCTACCGGCCGGACTTCGAACGGATGTTGGAGGACGCTCGACAGTGAAAGTTTGACGTCGTCGTGATCTACATGCTGTCGCGACTGACGCGTCAGGGCGCCGCTGAAGCGCTGAAGATCCAAGAGGAGTTGGCGCGATACGGCGTCGCCATCGTCTCGACGCGCTCATTGCTGGACCAGCTCACCAAG
This sequence comes from Streptomyces alanosinicus, assembly GCF_014650595.1. Classification (GTDB taxonomy): domain Bacteria; phylum Actinomycetota; class Actinomycetes; order Streptomycetales; family Streptomycetaceae; genus Streptomyces; species Streptomyces alanosinicus. The sequence goes on along the minus strand of NZ_BMVG01000003.1, from coordinate 477,857 downwards.
AGTCCAAGAATAAGAGCAAGTTCATCCGTGACGCCTTTGCGGAGCTGAAGGCGAAGGGCTCTCACTCCTTTGGCCCGGTCCCGTATGGCTTCAAGGCTGAACCCGTGCAGGTCGACAACACCGGCCACGGAAGCGTCGTAAAGGCGGAGGGTCTGACGGGGCTGGCAATGAGTGGTCGTCGACCGTGGTACGTCGCATCCTCCGCGCCCCGCGGCTTGCTGGCTTCGCCATCGGCCCTGTCGATCCCAGGACGAAGCGCCGGGAGATCCTCCGTGACGAGGACGGGCAGCCGGTGAGGCCACATCAGGGATTCATCGAACCAAAGCGCGGGTACGACCTACAAGCGATCCTCGACGGCCGCGAGCGCGAGCGGAACATGGACCGGGCGGGGACACTGACGTTCCTCGGTTCATGGGGCGCCCTCAGAGCATGACGGAGCTGTGCCAGGACCGTAAGGACGGCCTCTACGAGGGCTCCACTGGTCGCGCGGCGTTCAGGGACACCATCTTGAAGTACCAGCAGCACGAGAAGCGCTGTATGGAGCGCATCGACGAGTTGAAGGCAGCCGCAACGGTCGCCTCGAAGCTACCAAGCGACGAATGGTCCACCGATTCCGAGAACGGGGATCCGCTCGCCCCGGGAGGCCTCTGGGAGCGCCGGGACGTACCCGACAAGCGCGGAACTGCCTTCGACCGGGCGGTGGTTTGGGCGCGTCCCGCGGAGCCAGCCAGGCGAAGGTGCGCTCTACCACCCAGCGGTGGACACCCAGTCCGCTGCCGTGGGGCGTGCCGCGGTGGGCAATGGCGGGCATGATCCGGCGGGCACGGATCATGTCGCGGTAGATGTCGTGGTCGTGGCCGCGGTCGGCGAACTGTGAGTCAGGCTTGTGGCGGGGACGGCGGACCCGGCCGCGGACTGGTGGGACAGCGTCCAGCAGTGGCAACAGCTGGGTAACGTGGGTGCGGTTGCCTCCGGTGAGGATGACCGCGAGCGGGGTGCCGTGCCCGTCAGTGACCGAGTGGTGCTTGGAGCCTGCCCGGCCCCGGTCGACCGGCGATGGACCCGCAGTCGTTGTCAGACTCCGGCCTCGTTCCAGTCCCGAAGTCGTCTCCAACAGGTCATGCCTGACCCGAAGCCCATCTCGGCGGGCAGGAATGCGACATCACCCACGAAGGGCAGGGGTGCAGTCGCGGATCCGCCAGCCACCTCTCGATGAGACCTGCTGGACTGATCGCGAAACGCGCTGCCTTTCACAGGACGGAACACCATGCCGGCAACGACCTCCGCTTCAGTCAACGGCCAACTCCTATCCTCTCGGTCCCCGCTGACGGGGTGGCTGGCCGTGGTCTCGGTAATGCTGGGAATCTTCGCCATCGTCACCACCGAGATCCTGCCGATCGGTCTGCTGACCTCGATCGGATCCAGTTTCACCGTCTCGGACGGGATGGCTGGACTGACGATGACCATGCCCGGCCTCCTGGCGGCGATCGCCGCTCCACTGGTCACCGCGGCCACGGCACGCTTCGACCGCCGACTGATGCTCTGTGTCTTCATCTTCCTGCTGGCACTGGCGAACTTCCTTGCCGCCGCGGCACCCGACTACTGGCTCGTACTGACCGCCCGCATCATGGTCGGGATCACGATCGGCGGCTTCTGGCCGATCGGGGTGGGGTTGGCCGAACGACTGGTGCCGCCGGCCTCAGTTGGCAGGGCAACTGCTGTGATCTTCTCTGCCGTTCCGCTGGGATCCGTCCTCGGCGTACCGTCAGGCACCCTCATCGGAGATCTCGCCGGATGGCGAACGGCCTTCACTGTCATGGGAGCTCTGACGGTCGGCGTACTGGTCATGCTGCTCTTGTTCGTGCCGCCGCTTCCTCCGATCCAGGCCACTCGACTGAGCATGCTCGGCGGCATGCTCCGCAGCGCCAGCACCCGCTTCGCACTCCTGCTGACGTTCCTCGTTGTGCTGGCTCACTTCGGTACCTACACCTACGTGACACCATTCCTGGAACAGGTCACGCACGCCAGCGACGGTGTGGTCACTACATTCTTGCTGCTCTACGGTGCCGCCGGAATCCTCGGCAACTTCCTGGGCGGCGCCTGGGCGGCCCGGTATCCGCGGACCACCTTCGGGCTCGCGGCCGGCCTGATCGCCGCGGTGACCCTCCTGCTTCCAGCGTTGGGCCGCTGGGAGACGGGCGCAGTGATACTGCTGCTCGTGTGGGGCATCGCGTACGGCGCCGTACCAGTCGCGTCGCAGACCTGGTTCTCCAAGACGGCGCCGCATGCCCCAGAAGCGGCATCGGTCCTGTTCACCGCCTCCTTCCAGGCGACGATCTCTATCGGTGCACTGGTAGGGGGAGTCACCCTGGACCGCACCTCTCCATCCGTGGTCATGCTGCTAGGCGGTTGCACCGCGGTTCTCATGGTCCTGGCAGTAGGGGCACGCTTCGCCGAGCGCCTCACCGGTCCGGACTGCACGGAGCGGTCCTGAACGCTCAGAGACTCACCCACAGGTGCTCCTCGCGCCCTGGTGCCGCAAGTCGCCGAAGATCTCCGAGGCGCTCCCTCCGCTCTACCTGCACGGACTCTCCTCCGGGGACTTCGTGCCCGCGCTGGAGCAGTTCCTCGGCGACAGTGAGTTGGTGATCTACCGGATCGGTATCGAGGGATCATCCGGTCTGGGACAGCCGCTCGCCCTCGCCCTGGCTGCTGCCGGCTACGACGTGCGTGAGGTGCAGCCGAACCGCACCTACCACCGGCCGGCAAGCACTCCGCACCGGATGCTGTCTGGGACGAGCTCACCGCCGTCCATGACTGGCGGTCCTCCTTGGTCCTGCAGCGGACACGCCAGCTGACGGAGGCCGAGGCGGTCCTGGTCGCGCTGCCCGTGAGCATCCGGGCCGAGCTTCCGGCGACCAGCCGCTGGTCGCCGCCCTCAACGATATCCGTCGGCTGACCCGGCGGATCAAAGACCTCGACAAGAAGGTCCCCGCACTGCTGGCCACGCCGGGCTGCACGCTGACCGAGATCTGCGGCCTCGGTCCGGTCACCGCCATGGAGCTGTTGGTCGACGTCGGAGACCCGTGCCGGTTCCGAACCGAGGCCCAGTTCGCCCGCTGGTGCGGTGCCGCTCCGCTGGCCGTCTCCTCCGGCGAGGGCCACGGTCGGGCACGTCGCCACCGGCTCGACGTCGTTCGAGTCGACCTTCTCGACGGGCAAGCTCCGGACCAAGGTCACGCGAGGTGCGGGCAGCCCGGCGGCCGCGCTCGCGATGGTGTTCAAGCTGGTCGAGTCAGCTCGGGCTCGATGGCGTGCGATCACCGGTGCCCATCTGGTGCCCCTGGTCCGGGCCGGCGCACGCTTCGAGAACGGCGTCCTCGTCGAACGCGAGGAGGCAGCTTGATCGGCTGAAGGAGCCGCCAGCCGACTCGTGGCTGAGCTGACCTGTCATCAGCCAGGCTGATTCGGGGCGGCGAGAGCTTGGTGCGACTGGACTACCGTGCCCAGCGTCCCATGGCCGGCGCGGTGCCGATCAGGCACTCGATGCCGGTCGAGAAGCCGCCGAGGGCATAGGCGGTCAGACGCAGGTGGCCCTCAAGGCACACCAGCTTGTCCTGCCTCTCTCCGACGAGGATGAGCGGAGGAAATCGCTCACCTCTGATGAACGCGTGGGCCGCGTCGACGAACGGTTCGTTGGGCACGTCGAACGCCCGTAGACCTGCCTTGATGCGTGCGGCCGCGTCGGCCGGCCGGCGGCTGCCACCCGACAGTTCGACCCAGTAGGAATAGTCGAGGTAGCGCACGCCGGCTGCCTCGTCGGCGGACAGGAGTGCCCTGGTCCACGTGACGTGGGCGGGGAAGTTCTCGAACAGGTCACGGTTCTCGCCGTACCCGCGCGTCGCGGCGAGCAGAGCGCGACGTGCGAAGTTCGCTCCAGCGTCGGAGAGGTCCGGATGCGTCAGCAACTGCTCGGCCTGCCCGGCCGCCGCCAGATGAGACCGGAGGTTCTGGCCGAACCTCCGGCTGGCCAGCTCGCCGCTCAAGAAGCAGGCGACCATCTCGTCCTCACTGCTCACACCCAGTACCTGCACGACCGTCAGCATAGGACCGACCCGGCTGGGCACCGCCGATGGGGATGCCCGGCGGAAATTCCCCAGGGTCTGCTCGACCCCTCACTTGGCTGAGCAGCAAATGATGAGGTCGGGGCCACGCCCCGGACCGCCTTGGCTCAGCCCAGCGCGTCCATCAGGGAGGTGACATAGGCATCCAGCCGCTCCTCCACAGTTCGTGTCGTCAGCTCGGTCCGTCCTGCCTCCCGCCACGGCAGCGCCACCCACCGCACTTCCTCCGAGAACGCCAGTGGCTCCCGCACCTGCCAGTACAGCCGCTCGTCCGCGGCCGCGGCCAGCATCCCGCCGGCCTCCTGGTATGCCTCGGTGAAGCGCAGGCCCCACGCCGGGCCGTGCAGCAGCGCGAGAGTGGTGGAGCAGTGCGCCACGTCGAGGTCCGCCGGGCCCCAGGAGGCCGCCGCCCAGTCGACGACGCCGGTGATCCGGGCGCCGGCGGCATCGGCCGGGTCCTCGGGCGGCAGGTCGAACAGCACGTTTCCGGGCTGGAAGTCCCGGTGCAGGAACCGCCCTTCGTAGCGCGGCGTGGGATTGCGGATCACGTCGATCGCGGCCGCCCAGACCGCGGCGTCGGCGCGCTCGGGGGTCACGACCGTGTCGGCGGTCGTCAGCGCCACGTACTCCCGGGGCCGGACGGCCGGCCGCACCGCGTGGACCGCCACGAGTTGACGGGCCAGCATGGGCAGGCGCGTCTCCAGCCCTTCGTCGTCGAGGACCGTCCGGCCCGGCAGATGGGTCATGAGGAGCGAGGGGTACTCGCAGTGCGCGGCGGTCGGATCGACGGCGACGAGTCCGGGAGCCGGCACGCCGGTGCCGGTGAGCGTGGTCAGGGCGTGGGCCTCCCTGTGCAGGAGGTCCTCGGCCGGCCCCTGCCGGGTCGGGTCGACGAAGGAGCGCAGCACCAGGTGCCGGGCGCCTCCGTCGCGCATGCCGATGGTCAGCCTCCGCATGTCGGCGGTGGCTCCGCCGTGCAGCGCCTCGGTTCTCACGATCCGCTCGCCGGCCTCCAGGTGCCGGCGCACCCAGGCCAGTGTCAACGGTCGGACAGCCGCCGCCTCATCATGATTGGTCATCGTGCCACCACCTCATCATCCGGACGGCGGCACGCGCGAGCCCTTACGGGCCTGTCCACGAGTCAGTGTGGTGGGTGGGGAAGTTGGGTGAGCAGGTCTGTCCGCACCCATAGCGGGGGTGAGGAATTTCAATTCAAAGAGGCCCATCACCGCAGCCTGCTCGCACGTCATCTCGTCCACAGGTCTTGACTATTGCTCCGACCTTGGCTGCCGCTTGGTCAGCCACTGACCACTCGGCTCATTGTGTCAGCCGCTTTAAGGGGGGATGGAAAAAGGGGGTTGGTTTGGCAGTTTGGCGCAGGCCCGCCGGAGGACGTTTCAAGATCGCTCCCGCGTCACACGCGCCCGACAACAGTAGGTAGGAGGGGGAGGGCGTGAGAGCCGTGGCGAGTAGCGCGCGGCCCGCTTCCCTTCCGTGACGGCCGGCGCCGCTCCTGCGCTCCCCGCTTCCCTTCCACGACGGCCGGCGCCGCTCCTGCGCTCCCCGCTCTCTCCTCCGGGTAGAAGCGCGGTTGCAGCGGTCCGGCCGTCCAAAGGCTTCCCGTCGACCCCCCAGGGCGGATGACGAGATCAAGCTACGTGTGGCATGACCTCCGCAGCGATCAGCTCCAACTGATCCAGGTCGTCAAGATCCAGGATCTGGAGATACACGCGCTGCGATCCGACAGCCTTGTACTGCTCCAGCTTCTCCACCACCTCTGCCGGAGACCCCGCGAGACCGTTGAGCTTCAGCTCGTCGACCTCTCGGCCGATGACGCCGGCTCGACGCTTCACGTCGGCGTCAGTCTTTCCGACGCACGCGACGAGGGCATTGGAGTAGACGAGGGCGTCACCCTTTCGGCCGCGTTCCTCAGCGGCGGAGCGGACACGGCCGAACTGACGCTGACTGTCCTCGACCGAGGCAAACGGGATGTTGAACTCGTCGGCGTACTGCGCTGCCAGTGCTGGCGTCCGCTTCGCGCCATGGCCACCAATGAGGACGGGCACCTTGCCTTGCACTGGCTTCGGCAGCGCCGGGGAGTCCTGAAGCTGGTAGTACTTGCCGTCGAAGGTGAAGCGCTGCCCGACGGGAGTGCTCCACAAGCCCGTCACCACGGCGAGCTGCTCCTCCAACCGGGCGAACTTCTCCTTCGGGAACGGGATGCCGTACGCCTTGTGTTCCTCCTCGTACCACCCGGACCCGAGACCAAGCTCCACCCGGCCGCTGGACATCTGGTCGACCTGCGCGACCTGGATCGCCAGGACGCCGGGGAGGCGGAAGGTGCCTGCCGTCATCAGCGTCCCAAGACGGATGCGGCTCGTTTCGCGGGCAATGCCCGCAAGCGTGATCCAAGCGTCCGTAGGCCCGGGGAGACCGTCGACGCTGCCCATGTGGAGGTAGTGGTCAGACCGGAAGAACGCCCCATAGTGCAGCTCCTCGGCAGCCTTCGCGACACGGAGGAGCGTCTCGTACGTCGCACCTTGCTGGGGTTCAGTGAAAACTCGAAGATCCATGTATCAATCATGCATGCGAAAGCCCCGACGGCCCGGCGGGCGACGACACCGGGGGCATGCCTCCTTAGCTCAGACTGATTCGCTCACCTGCGATCGGGCACGACTGACCGAGGTCGGTCGCTGATTGGTAGGTGGCGCGCAGTGACGGGCTAGGGAGCCCGCAACCGGCCGAACACCGGTCGAAGCGCGCTTGCGTGGGGTGACGGAGTCTCCAGAGGTCAGACCAACTCCACTGCAACGGGACGTAGTTCAGCGGTCGGAGCATCCGCTTTGGGAGCGGGGAGTCGAAGGTTCGAATCCTTCCGTCCCGACCACAGCACAGCCCCCGCCGCGGAGGAGAGTTCCTGCGACGGGGCTGCACGACGTTCTAGGTGTGCTGTTCGGGGACGTTGGTGACGGGGACACGCATTGACGCCCTGGACGCCCTGCCGACCGACACCTTCCTTGAGGTGGCCGGGAGACTCAAGGCGATCCGCCTCCGCATGGAAGACGACCCTTTCGAGGTGGCGCAGGCGCACACGGCGAGCCGGCCATGGGAAACGCGGTTCCGGCTGGTGACTATGACGCGGTTCACCGTCGAAGAGGATCGCCCCATATGTGGCTCTGCCGGCACCACGGAGGACGGCAGCGGCGTCAAGTGCTCGTCGGAGCCGCATAACGAGGGCGTAGATCACGCCGGAAAAGTGATCCGCGACGGACAACGCGTCGGCGTCCACTACTGGCGGGAGCGACCCGCCATAGCCCCCTAGGGCGCGTTGGGCGCCGCTGCGTCCGGCGCGTGGAGGGCGCGGCGGGGGTCGGCGAGTCGGGGCTGTGGGCGACCGAGGCCGGCAAGACCTTCGACTTCCACGGTGCCTACTACGACCTGACCGAGTCGCCCGCGCTGCCCAAGCCCGCCCAGGGCAAGGTCCCGGTGCTCATCGGCGGCCACGGCGCGACCCGCACGCCGCGGCTGGCCGCGAAGTACGCCGACGAGTTCAACATCCCGTTCGCCTCGGTCGAGGACAGCGAGCGGCAGTTCGGCCGGGTGCGTGCCGCCGCCGAGGAGGCCGGCCGCGGAGCGGACGCGCTGACGTACTCCAACGCGCTCGTCGTCTGCGTCGGCCGCAACGACCAGGAGGTCGCCCGGCGCGCCGCCGTGATCGGTCGTGAGGCGGCCGAACTGAAGGCCAACGGCCTGGCCGGCTCCCGGCGGATCTATCTGCAGATCCTGGACCTCGACGACCTGGACCACCTGGAGCTGATCTCGGCCCAGGTCCAGTCGCAGCCGGCGTAGAGCGCACGCGAACAAGCACCCGCGGACACACGGCACATGACCATGTCCCGCCCGGGCTGCCGGACTGGCGGACCGCCCGGTCCGTGCGGCACGCCGGACCGGGCGGGACACGGTCGCCGTCACCTCTCTCGCAGGCTCATGACCAGATCGCGCGGCAGCCCATGGGTGTCATGGAGATAGCGGAAGTCCTCCCCCGTCAGCGGGCCGTGGAAGCGGGGCCGGGCGAGCACCTGCCGTCCGCGCTCCAGGAGGCCGCGGAACCGGCGCTCCTCGTCGAGCAGCAGGCGGCGTACGCCGGCGGTCTCCCCGTTCTGCCGGAAGTGGTCGAGGGTGTGCGTGAGCAGCTCGTCCGGCAGGTCGTGGAGACTGCGCGACGGATCGTCCCGCCACAGCACCGTGAGCACCCGGCGGACCAGGCGGCGCAGGACGTAGCCCCGTCCGGTGGCGGCCGGGGTCACCCCGTCGCCGATGACCACGACGGCCGAGCGCAGATGGTCGTAGACCAGGCGCAGCGACAGTTCGTCCAGGGGCCACAGGGCCGGGACGAGACGGCGCCAGGGGTCGAACACATCGCACTCGAACACCGACGACCTGCCCTGGAGCAGCGAGGCGAGCCGTTCCAGGCCCAGCCCGGTGTCGATGTTGCGCTGGGGCAGCGGCACGAGGGAACCGTCGTCGAGCCGGCGGTAGCGCATCGTCACGTGGTTCCACACCTCGACCCAGCGGTCGTCACGTGTGGGCGTCGACCGGGGCGGGGTGTCGCCGGTCCACAGGAAGATCTCCGAGTCGGGTCCGCACGGGCCGACCGGGCCGTTGGACCACCAGTTGTCCTCCTCGGTCAGCTCGACGGGAACGCCGCGGTCCTGCCACACCCGCAGGGAGGCGGTGTCCGGGCCGACCTGCTCGTCGCCGCCGTGGACGGTGGCGTGCAGCAGGCCCGGATCGATCCCCAGCCCCTCGGTGAGCAGGTCGTACCCCCAGTCGAGACTCTGCGGGCCCTCGTAGTCGCCGAGGGACCAGGTGCCGAGCATTTCGAACACGGTCAGATGGGTGGTGTCCCCGACCTCCTCCAGGTCCGTGGTGCGCAGACAGCGCTGCAGATTGACCAGCCGTCGGCCCAGGGGATGCGGGCGCCCCTCCAGATACGGAGTGAGGGGATGCATGCCGGAGGTGGTGAACAGCACCGGGTCACCGGGGGGTGGCAGGAGGGTCGAGCCGGTGATCCGGCGATGACCGCGCTCTTCGAAGTACTCGATGAATGTACGGACTACACGGTCGGTGCTCATGCCGGTGTTCATGCCGGTGTTCATGAGGGTGGCTCCTTCGCGTCACAGCGGGGGAGGCACCGGACAACGGCACCGCCGGGTCACCACACCGGGCAGGAGGACGAGAACGCCACGGATCACCGACGGGCCGTTTCCGGTCGCCGGTGGAAAAGGGGGAAGGTCAGACGGCGGCAACCGGCGAGCTGGTCGCTCGCGCGGTCGCGGTGGTGCTTCGGCCGATGACGTTCATAAGGGTGACGGTAACGCGCCGCCGCCCTCGGGGCACACGAATTTCCCGCCGCAGCGCCCGTCGGAGCGAGGAAGGGCTGCCGCCGGCGCACGGCGCCGGCGGCAGCCCGCCCGCCTCAGCCGCGCTGCGCGAACCCGTAGTCGAGGATCTTCGTCGCGTCCTGGAAGCGCTGGTCCACCGATGTGTCGGCGAGTACCGTGCCCACGACCGTGCGGCCGCCGCGGGTCGCCGCGAAGACCAGGCAGAACTGCGCCTCCGGCCCGGAGCCGGTCTTGACGCCGATCGCGCCCTGGTAGGTGCTGAGGAGCTTGTTGGTGTTCTCCCAGGGCTCCATCGCGTGCGTGCCGCCGCCCGGCCGGTAGGACTGCATGTCCTTGTACACCTTGGTGCCGACGACCTTCTTGAACGTCGGGTTCTTCAGCGCGGTCCCGGCCAGCTTCGCCAAATCGCGCGGCGAGGCGTAGTTATTGCCGTTGGAGATCCCGTCGAAGGAGTCGAAGTGGGTGTTGGTCAGGCCCAGTTCACGTGCCTCGGCGTTCATCTTGGCAATGAACGACGTGGTCCGCTGTGCCGTCGTCGAACCGGTGCCGTAGGTGTCGGCGAGCGCGTAGGCGGCGTCGCAGCCCGACGGCAGCAGCAGGCCGTACAGCAGGTCGCGCACCTTCATCGAGTCGCCGAGGATCAGCCGGGCGCTCGAATAGCGCTGGGCGCCCGTGGCGGGATCGATGACGTAGTCCGTGTACTCCTTCTTGATCTGCACCTTGCGGTCGAGGTCCAGGTGCGGCTGGGACAGCACCACGAGCGCGGTCATGATCTTCGTCGTGGACCCGGTCCGCAGCCGTCCGTCCGCCGCCTTGCCGAACAGCGCCTTGCCCGTGGCCGGGTTCAGCGCGTACGCGCCCTGGGCCGACACCTGCGGTGCGGTGGCCGCCCCGGCGGGAGCGGCCGCCAGGACCCCCGTGGTCAGGACCGCACCCGCCAGTGCCGCGACGACGGTTCGTCTGCGGACGCGCACGCCATGGCTGTAAGTCATCGTTCCGCCTTCAGTCAGTGGTCAGTTGACGAGAAGTCACTTCATCAGGTCCACGGACTCGGGGCCATGGTGGAGATCACAAGGATGAATTGCGCTGTTCCTATGGACATCGCGTGCCAGAAATGTGGGCTCGATCACAGCGCCCGTGATCCAAGCCTGATCGGATGACCCGGTGCGCAAAATCCTTCCTCTCGCCCTCGCCGGGCTGTTCGCGCTGTCGGCCTGCCGGCTCGCCGGTCAGGACGACCCCGTCGACACCTCCCGCAGCCTCAACACCATGGCCGCGCTCCCGCTGCACGCCTACCTCCCGGACCCCGCGTCGGACGGTGCGAAGGTGATCGACAGGGCCCAGTGGGTCCTCGGCAAGCAGTGCATGGTCCGGCTGGGCTTCACCGGCTTCCGGATGCTGAGGACCGAGGCGGTCGAGTCGACGTACCCCGTCCGGCAGGGAGGGTTCACGAGCCGGGACACGCTGGGCGACGACAGCCCCTACGGCGTCGTCGACCCCGACCTGGCGTCCGAGCAGGGCTACCACAACCGCCAACCGGACGCCTCCGCCCAGCCCCAGGAGTGGCCCGCGGACCAGTACACCGCCCTCACCGGTGTCTTCGAGCCCTCGGACAGCCGCAGCGCGCACGGGCACCGCATCCCCGAGGGCGGCTGCCTGGGCCAGGCGGCACGGCGGATCTACGGCCCGCCGCCCAAGGTGACCACGGTCAACGGCCTGAAGCTGTCCGGCTACTACTCGCGCGCCATGCAGCTGTGGTACGAGTCCCACAAGCAGGCGAGCAAGGACCCGGCCTGGAAGAAGGCGGACAGCGCGTGGTCGGCCTGCATGAAGAAGAAGGGCTTCGCCTACTCCGACCCGGACAAGGCGTCCCTGGACTCCGACTGGTTCGGTCAGGTGAAACCGTCGGACAAGGAGCGGAAGACCGCGGCCGCCGACGCCCGGTGCAAACTCGACACCGGCTACGTCCCGGCCGTGCACGCCGTCGAGGCGCGCGCCCAGAAGACCCTCATCGGCCGGGACAAGGAGAGCCTGGAGGCGATGCGGACGACGTACGAGCGGGCGGTCAGGAAGGCGCGGACGATCGTGGGCCAGGTGTCATGAGGCGCGGCAGAGGTGCCGTGCCGGTCGCTCTCGGCGCGGCGGCCGTCCTCGCCCTGGCCGGCTGCGGCACACAGCGGCCGGGCTCCCGGGCAGACACGGACACCGATGCCGGTCACGGCCCGGTCGGCACCGACACTCTGTGCCCGTCCGGCACGCCCCGGTACGGCGCCCCGCCCACCGAGGCCCCGCCCACCGAGGCCCCGTCCGCGACCCTGCCTCCGCACACCTCCCGGACCCCGCTGCCCCTGCCCGCCGGCACCCCGGCCCGGGACGGGGTGCGGGTCACCGGCCTGTACGGCGTGCCCCGGAGCGACGGTTGCGCACCCGCCCGCCTCTCCGCCGACTTCACGGTCACCAACCACGGGAAGACGGCGATGAGATACGCGATCACCCTCGGCTTCCGGACGGAGTCCCAGGGCGCCGCCCACACCGTGACCCAGACCGTCCCCTCGGTCGAGCCCGGCCGGACCGTGCGGGGCACCGCCGTCACCGGCGAGCTGCCTGGGCCGGCGGCGACGGTGACGGACGTGTCCGTCCTGAAGGTACGGAGTGTCCCCGTGGACGAGGCTCCCTCGGCGGGCGGCGCGTGCCCCGCCTCCGGAGTCCGTGCCTACACCGACCAGGGCGACGCCGCCATGGGCCTGCGCGTACTGAGCCTGTACCTGGAGAACTGCGGCACGCGCGCCTACCGCCTCGACGGCCGCCCCGAGCTGCGCGTCCTCGACGCTGGCCATGCGCCGGTCCCCGGCGTCGAGGTCGTCCCCGGCGACCGGATCGCCACCGGCACCGGCACCGGCGCCGACGGCACGTCCCGGCCCGTCACCCTCCAGCCCGGCGAGCGTGCCTACACCGTCCTGGTCTGGCGCAACACCACCGAAGCCGGCGACCCCGTCGACGCGCCGTACGTCCGCGTGCGGCCGCGGCCCGGCGCCCGTCCGGTGACGCTGACCCCGGAGCTGGACCTCGGCACGACAGGGAAGCTCGGCGTGGGGCCGTGGAAGCGGGACAGCGGCCGCCGGTGACACCGGAAGGAAAACGGGGCGCTGCGGGAAAACCGGTGGTCAGCGAGGCCTGATACCGGAAGACTCGGGCATGTGTTCCTGACGATCTCCACACGCGGCGACGCCGCCCACCCGGCCACCGACCTCGGGTATCTGCTGCACAAGCACCCCGACAAGGCGCAGAAGTTCTCCACGTCCTACGGCACGGCGCACGTCTTCTACCCGGAGGCCGACGACCGGCGCTGCACGGCCGCGCTGCTGCTGGAGATCGATCCGGTCGCGCTGGTGCGGCGGGGCAAGGGCAAGGGCCGCGGCGGCGCGCCGGACGCGGCGCTCGCGCAGTACGTCAACGACCGCCCGTACGCGGCCTCCTCGCTGCTCGCGGTCGCGCTCAGCGCCGTCTTCTCCAGCGCCTTGCGCGCAGTGTGCACCGCCCGCCCCGAGCGGGCCGCCACCCCGCTGCCCCTGCGCGTCGAGGTACCCGCGCTGCCCGCCCGAGGCGGCCCGGACCTCGTACGACAGCTCTTCGAGCCGCTCGGCTGGTCGGTGAGCGCCGACCCCGTGCCGCTCGACACCGAGTTCCCGCAGTGGGGCGACTCGCGCTATGTCCGCCTGGTGCTGGAGTCGGAGAAGCTGACCCTCGCCGAGGCGCTGCGCCATCTGTACGTGCTGCTGCCGGTCCTCGACGACGCCAAGCACTACTGGGTCTCCTCCGACGAGGTCGACAAGCTGCTGCGGGCCGGTGCGGGCTGGCTGCCCGGGCACCCGGAGCAGAAGCTGATCACCAGCCGGTATCTCTCCCGCCGCTGGTCGCTGACCCGGCAGGCGATGGAGCGACTGGAGCTGGTGCGCCTGGCCGAGGCCGACGACAGCGAGGTCGAGGCGATCGACAACGCGGTCCCGGAGGACACCGAGGCGGCGGCCGAGGAGAAGCCGGCCCCGCTGGCCGTGCAGCGCCGCGAGGCGATCCTCGCCGCCCTGCGGGAGTCCGGTGCCGCCCGGGTGCTCGACCTGGGCTGCGGGCAGGGCCAGCTGGTGCAGGAGCTGTTGCGGGACGTGCGGTTCACCGAGATCGTCGGCGTCGACGTGTCGATGCGCGCGCTCACCATCGCCTCCCGGCGGCTCAGGCTGGACCGCATGGGCGAGCGGCAGGCCTCCCGCATCCGGCTCGTCCAGGGCTCGCTCGCCTACACCGACAACCGGCTGAGGGGCTATGACGCCGCCGTGCTCAGCGAGGTCATCGAGCACCTCGACCTGCCCCGGCTGCCCGCCCTGGAGTACGCCGTGTTCGGGCACGCCCGCCCGCGCACGGTCCTCGTGACCACCCCGAACGTCGAGTACAACGTCCGCTGGGAGACCCTGCCCGCCGGCCATGTCCGGCACGGCGACCACCGCTTCGAGTGGACCCGCGAGGAGTTCCGCGGCTGGGCGGCGACGGTCGCCGAACGGCACGGATACGTGACCGGGTTCGTACCCGTCGGGCCGGACGACCCCGAGGTCGGGCCGCCCACCCAGATGGCCGTGTTCCACCGTGCCGACACCGAGAAGGAGGCGAAGGCGGCATGACCGAGACGCAGCACAGGGGACGGGTCCTGCCCGTCACCGACCTCTCCCTCGTCGTCCTCGTCGGCGCCTCCGGCTCCGGCAAGTCCACCTTCGCCCGCCGGCACTTCAAGCCGACCGAGGTGATCTCCTCGGACTTCTGCCGCGGTCTCGTCTCCGACGACGAGAACGACCAGAGCGCGACCCGGGACGCCTTCGACGTCCTGCACTACATCGCCGGCAAGCGGCTGGCCGCCGGCCGCCGCACCGTCGTGGACGCCACCAGCGTGCAGCAGGACGCCCGGCGTCAGCTGATCGAGCTGGCCAAGCAGTACGACGTGCTGCCCATCGCCATCGTGCTGGACATACCGGAGGAGGTGTGCGCCGAGCGCAACGCCGGTCGCACCGACCGCGCCGACATGCCCCGCCGGGTCATCCAGCGGCACATCCGCGAACTGCGCCGGTCCCTGCGGCAGCTGGAGCGCGAGGGCTTCCGCAAGGTGCACGTCCTGCGCGGGGTCGAGGAGGTGGAGAGCGCCGGCGTCGTCACCGAGAAGCGCTTCAACGACCTGACCCACCTCACCGGCCCCTTCGACATCATCGGCGACATCCACGGTTGCTCCGCCGAACTGGAGTCGCTGCTGGCGAAGCTGGGATACGCCGATGGCGTGCACCCCGAGGGCCGTACCGCCGTCTTCGTCGGCGACCTGGTCGACCGCGGCCCGGACACCCCCGGTGTGCTGCGCCGGGTGATGACCATGGTCGAGACGGGCAACGCACTGTGCGTGCCCGGCAACCACGAGAACAAGTACGGCCGTCACCTGGCGGGCCGCAAGGTCCAGCACACCCACGGGCTCGCCGAGACCGTCGCGCAGATGGAGGGCGAGAGCGAGGAGTTCAAGGGGCGGGTCCGCAGGTTCCTCGAAGGACTGGTCAGCCACTACGTCCTCGACGGCGGAAAGCTGGTCGTCTGCCACGCCGGTCTGCCCGAGAAGTACCACGGCCGCACCTCCGGCCGGGTCCGCTCGCACGCCCTGTACGGCGACACCACCGGCGAGACCGACGAGTTCGGGCTGCCGGTGCGCTACCCCTGGGCGGAGGACTACCGGGGCCGGGCGGCGGTCGTGTACGGCCACACCCCGGTCCCGGAGGCCACCTGGCTGAACAACACCATCTGCCTGGACACCGGCGCGGTCTTCGGCGGCAAGCTGACCGCGCTGCGCTGGCCCGAGCGGGAACTGGTCGACGTACCGGCCGAGCGGGTCTGGTACGAGCCGACGCGCCCGCTGCGCTCCGAGGCGCCCGGCGGACAGGACGGCCGGCCGCTGGACCTGGCGGACGTGTACGGCCGCAGGGCCGTGGAGACCCGGCACGCCGGCCGGGTGGCGGTCCGCGAGGAGAACGCGGCGGCGGCCCTGGAGGTCATCAGCCGCTTCGCCGTCGACCCGCGGCTGCTGCCCTATCTGCCGCCGACCATGGCACCGACGGCCACCTCGGGGATCGAGGGCTACCTGGAGCACCCCGTCGAGGCGTTCGCGCAGTACGCGGCGGACGGCGTCGAGCGGGTCGTGTGCGAGGAGAAGCACATGGGCTCGCGGGCCGTGGCCCTGGTGTGCCGGGACGCGGCGGCCGCGCGCGAGCGGTTCGGTGTGGAGGGGCCCACAGGATCGCTGTGCACCCGTACCGGGCGGCCGTTCTTCGACGACGAGTCGGTGACCGAGGAGATCCTCGGCCGGCTGCGCTCGGCGATCGAGGACGCCGGACTGTGGGACGAACTGGCCACCGACTGGCTGCTATTGGACGCCGAGCTGATGCCGTGGTCGCTGAAGGCCTCGGGGCTGCTGCGGAGCCAGTACGCGGCCGTCGGCGCCGCGTCCGGCGCGGTGTTCCCGGGGGCGCTGGCCGCCCTGCAGGCCGCCGCGGCACGCGGCACCGACGTGGCCGCCCTGCTGGACCGGCAGCGGGAACGCGCGTCCGACGCGGCCGCGTTCACCACTGCCTACCGGCGCTACTGCTGGACCACGGACGGCCTGGACGGCGTACGCCTCGCCCCCTTCCAGCTGCTGGCCGTCCAGGGCCGCAGCCTCGCCGCGCTGCCGCACGAGGAGCAACTGGCCCTGATCGACCGGCTGGTGGAGCACGACGGCACCGGACTGCTGCAGACCACCCGGCGGCTGTACGTCGACACCGGCGACCCGGAGTCGGTGCGCGCGGGTGTCGACTGGTGGCTGGAGATGACCGGCCGCGGCGGCGAGGGCATGGTCGTCAAGCCGGCCGGCGCGCTGGTCCGCAACGCGGAGGGCCGGCTGGTGCAGCCCGGCATCAAGTGCCGCGGCCGTGAGTACCTGCGGATCATCTACGGTCCCGAGTACACCCGGCCGGACAACCTCGCGAAGCTGCGCCGGCGGTTCCTGAACCACAAGCGGTCCCTCGCGCTGCGCGAGTACGCCCTCGGCCTGGAGGCCCTGGACCGGCTCGCGGACGGGGAGCCGCTGTGGCGGGTGCACGAGGCGGTGTTCGGGGTGCTGGCCCTGGAGTCGGAGCCGGTGGACCCGCGGCTGTGAGACCGGTCAGCCGACCAGCCGCAGCCGCTGTCCGCACACCCCGAGCCGGACCGTCTGCCCCCAGGTGAGCTGGAGCGCGTCGGTCTCGATGCCGTCGCCGAAGGCGATGAGGCGGTCCGACTCCACCGTGAGGGCCAGCGCCGCCGACGCCCCCAGCTCGCCCGCCACCAGGCTCGTCCCGGTGGCGGGCGAGGGCCAGGCCTCCCGGACGAACCACACCAGCCGCTCCTCGGTGGGGGAGGGCAACGCGATCCGGCTGCCCCGCTCCTGCCACACGGAGCGGAGCCAGCCGGTCGCGCCGGTGCCGGTCCCCACCAGCACCCCGGAGGACGCCTGGGCCTCGACGACACCCCCGTCGTCCTCCAGGCCCAGGCGGTACCGGGCGGTCTGATGACCGGGGGTGCCCAGATAGATCTCGTTGAGCGCGAGCAGCCGCTGGCTGTCGTCGGCGACGGCCTCCACCATGGTGAGTTCGTCCGCCGCGGTGCCGGCCGCCGCCGGCAGCAGCGTCGCCGCGTCGTCCGGACGGTGCCGGACCAGCACA
The DNA here is from genome assembly GCF_014650595.1 of Streptomyces alanosinicus. Classification (GTDB taxonomy): domain Bacteria; phylum Actinomycetota; class Actinomycetes; order Streptomycetales; family Streptomycetaceae; genus Streptomyces; species Streptomyces alanosinicus. The sequence goes on along the minus strand of NZ_BMVG01000003.1, from coordinate 460,574 downwards.
CCGGGGTTGCGGCCGGGATCGGTGTCGATGCCGATGACCGGCTGGCCGGTCAGGTACTTGGCGGTGTTCGCGACCAGCCCGTCCTGGCCGATCACCACGACCACGTCCTCGGGCGCGAACAGGAACCGGTCCAGGTCGCCCCGCTCCACCTGTGCCTGCCGCCAGCTCAGCGGCACCGCCGCCGTCACCTCGGCCAGCGCCCGGCGGGCGCGCCGGTGGCGCTCGGCGACCTCCTCGATGTCCCGGCCCCGGGAGGCGAGGAAGAACGCGGCCTGGCCGTGCGTGCCGTGCCGGGCCACCAGCTCCGCGTACTCCGTGGTGCGGTGGACCAGCACGGCGCGCGGGGCCAGGCTCATTCGCCCGCCCCCGTACCGAGCTTGGCGAGCAGTCCGGTCAGCACGTCCGGCGAGACGGTCACGCTGTCGATGCGCGGCAGGTTCTCCGCGAGCCGGGTGGCGGTGAGCGCCCGCAGGGTCGTCGCCCCGTCGACGCCGGCCTCCGTGTGCACCCGCAGCCAGGCCGCCTGGGCCTCGGCCCGCGCCTCGCCCAGCTCCCGCGCGCCCTCGGCCTCCGCGCGCGCGACCCGTACCGCCCGCGCCGCCTCGGCGTCCGCCAGCAGCGCCGTGCGCGCGGCCTCGGCCTCGGCGAGCTGCCGTGAGCGGGCCGCCTCCGCCTCCGCGAGCTTCAGCGAGCGCGCCGCCTCGGCGTCGGCGAGCTTCACCGACCGCTCGGCCTCCGCCTCGGCCAGCCGCACCGACCGGGCCGCCTCCGCGCGGGCGCGCACCGCGTCCGCCGCCGCCTGCTCCTCGGCCTCCCGGCGCGTGTTGGTGCCCCGCTGCTCCACCAACTGCTCCTCGCGGCGGGCGAGTTCGATGCGGCTGGCCAGCTCGTTCTCGGCGATGGTCCGCTCCCGCTCGACCGCGACGGCCCGCCGCTCGTACGTCGCCCGGTCGGCCTCCTGCTGGATCTGTTCCCGGGCCGGCGTGCGCAGGGCCCGCTCCACCTCCGGCTCCGGCCGGAGCGCCATCACCCGTACGGCGACCACCTCGATGCCGGTGGCCGGCAGCCGCGGCTCGGCGCCCAGTCCGGCCGCGACCCGCTCGCGCACCGTCGTGACGCCGTCGGCCAGCGCCGCCGACAGCGGCGTACGGGCGAGGACGTCCAGCGCGTGCTGCTGGGCCGTCTCGGTGAGCAGGGTGCCCAGTTGCTCCAGCGGGGTGCCGCGCCAGGCGCCGGTGTCCGGGTCGACGGAGAAGTCCAGCCGGGCGGCGGCTACGGCCGGGTCGGCGATGCGGTAGGTGACCGTCGCCTGTACGGACACGTCCTGGAAGTCCGAGGTCCGGGCGTGGAAGGTCATCGCCAGCTCGCGGTCGTCGACCGGGACCTCGGACAGGGCCGCCGTCAGCGGCCGGAACCAGAAGCTGAGCCCGGGTCCGTCGTGCACCAGCGTGCCCGAGCGGTGGTGCCGGATGTGTGCGGTCGGCGCGCCGCGCAGATGGCGCAGGCCCAGGCGCCGGGTGATGTCGGCCATGGAGTCCCCCTCGTTTTTCGGCCCCGTTTTTCGTCATTGCGACGATAATCAGAAACTCCACTTCTCGTCAACGGGACGAAAACAGGAAAGAGCAGAAACGGTCGACAGCGGGGTGAAGACGGTCGGTGACGGCCAGGATGGAGGCATGGCATACCACGTCGACTCCGAGGCCGGGCGGCTGCGCCGCGTGATCCTGCACCGGCCCGATCTCGAGCTCAAAAGGCTCACTCCCAGCAACAAGGACGCCCTCCTCTTCGACGACGTGCTGTGGGTGCGCCGGGCGCGCGCCGAGCACGACGGGTTCGCCGACGTCCTGCGGGACCGCGGGGTCGCCGTCCACCTCTTCGGGGACCTGCTGGCCGAGACCCTGGAGCTGCCCGAGGCCCGCACCCTGGTCCTCGACCGGGTCTTCCACGAGAAGGAGTACGGCCCCCTGGCCGCCGACCACCTGCGCGCCGCCTTCGCCGCCCTGCCCCCGCGCGAGCTGGCCGAGGCGCTCGTGGGCGGCATGACCAAGCGGGAGTTCCTTGAGGCGTACCCGGAGCCGACCTCGGTCCGCTTCCATGTGATGGACCTCGACGACTTCCTCCTTGGCCCGCTCCCCAACCACCTGTTCACCCGCGACACCTCCGCCTGGATCTACGACGGGGTCGCCATCAACGCCATGCGGCTGCCCGCGCGGCAGCGCGAGACCGTCCACTTCGAGGCGATCTACCGCCACCACCCGCTGTTCCGTGCCGAGACGTTCCATGTCTGGTCCCAGGGACAGGCCGACCATCCCTCCACCATCGAGGGCGGCGATGTGCTGGTGATCGGCAACGGCGCCGTCCTGGTCGGCATGAGCGAGCGGACCACCCCGCAGGCCGTGGAGATGCTCGCCCACAAGCTGTTCGCGGCCGGCTCGGCCCGTACGATCGTCGCGCTCGACATGCCCAAGCGGCGCGCCTTCATGCACCTCGACACCGTGATGACCATGGTCGACGGCGACACCTTCACCCAGTACGCCGGGCTCGGCATGCTCCGCTCCTACACCATCGAGCCGGGGGACGGCGAGCGGGAGCTGAAGGTCACCGACCATCCGCCGGAGCACATGCACCGCGCGATCGCCGCCGCCCTCGGCCTCGGTGAGATCCGGGTGCTGACCGCCACCCAGGACGTGCACGCGGCGGAGCGCGAGCAGTGGGACGACGGCTGCAATGTGCTCGCCGTCGAGCCGGGCGTCGTCGTCGCCTACGAGCGCAACTCGACCACCAACACCCATCTGCGCAAACAGGGCATCGAGGTGATCGAGATCCCGGGCAGCGAACTGGGCCGGGGCAGGGGCGGACCCCGGTGTATGAGCTGTCCCCTGGAGCGGGAGGCGGTGTGAGGCGGTCCTGTGGGCCAGCCCTCTGTATAAGAATGCTGACTGTCGTATAGAATTCCATAGTCAGTGCACCCGTACCTCTGGAGCGCCCCCATGGCGACAGTCCCGACCGCCCTCGCCGGCCGCCACTTCCTCAAGGAGCTGGACTTCACCGACGAGGAGTTCCGCGGCCTGGTCGAGCTGGCCGCCGAGCTGAAGGCCGCCAAGCGGGCCGGGGCCGAGACCCGGCAGCTGCAGGGCAAGAACATCGCCCTGGTCTTCGAGAAGACCTCGACGCGCACCCGCTGCGCGTTCGAGGTCGCCGCCGCCGACCAGGGCGCCCACACCACCTACCTCGACCCGGCCGGCTCGCAGATCGGGCACAAGGAGTCCGTGAAGGACACCGCCCGGGTCCTCGGCCGGATGTTCGACGCCATCGAGTACCGCGGACACGGCCAGGGCGTGCTGGAGGAGCTGGCCGCCTACGCCGGTGTCCCCGTCTACAACGGCCTCACCGACGAGTGGCACCCCACCCAGATGCTCGCCGACGTGCTCACCATGACCGAGCACACCGACAAGCCGCTGACCGAGGTCGCCTTCGCCTACCTCGGCGACGCCCGCTACAACATGGGCAACTCCTACCTGGTCACCGGTGCCCTGCTCGGCATGGACGTACGGATCGTCGCGCCCCGGCTGCTGTGGCCGGACGAGACGATCATCGCGCTGGCCCGGCAGCTCGCCACCGTTTCCGGCGCCCGGATCGCGCTCACCGCGGATGTGCGCGAGGGCGTGCGCGGCGCGGACTTCATCGCCACCGACGTCTGGGTCTCGATGGGCGAGCCGAAGGAGGTCTGGGACGAGCGCATCGCCCTGCTCGGCCCGTACGCCGTGACCATGGACGTCCTCGACGCCACCGGCAACCCGGATGTGAAGTTCCTGCACTGTCTGCCGGCCTTCCACGACCTCGGCACCGCCGTCGGCCGCGAGATCCACGAGCGGCACGGGCTCACCGAGCTGGAGGTCACCGACGAGGTGTTCGAGTCCGAGCACTCCGTCGTCTTCGACGAGTCGGAGAACCGGATGCACACGATCAAGGCGATCCTCGTGGCCACTCTGGCGGGTACGTCACACAGCGTTGCCTGACCCGCGCCACCAGGCCTTATCCTGACCGGCGGCCCGGGACCACCCCGCCCGGTGCCGCCGCCGCGGCCCACCCGGTCGCCCGCACCACCCAGAAACGAGCACCACCCGTATGCCCGCTCCCCGTATCAAGTCCCCGCATCTGCTGGTCGCCGAGTCCGGCGCAGACCGCGAGGGACACGGCCTGAAGCGCACGATGGGCCTCTTCCAGCTCATCTGCTTCGGCGTCGGCGCCATCGTCGGCACCGGAATCTTCGTCGGCCTCTCCGACTCCGTCGCCCAGGCCGGCCCCGCCGTCGTCGTCTCCTTCATCCTCGCCGCGATCACCTGCGTCTTCACCGCGTTCTCGTTCGCGGAGCTGGGCGGCGCGATCCCGGTCTCCGGCTCCTCGTACTCCTTCGCCTACGCGGGCCTCGGCGAGTCCACCGCCTTCCTGGTCGGCTGGTGCCTGCTGCTGGAGTACGGCATCTCCATCTCGGCCGTCGCCGTCGGCTGGAGCCAGTACGTCAACGAACTGCTGCACAGCATCACCGGCGTCCAGCTCCCGGCCGCGCTGTCCGCCGGTCCGGGCGACGGCGGCATCGTCAACCTGCCCGCCGTGATCGTCATCGCCATGGCCTCCGTGCTGCTGGTGCGCGGAGTGCGCGAGAGCGCGCGGGCCACGGCCGCCATGGCCGCCGTGAAGCTCGTCATCCTGCTGGCCTTCTGCGCCATCGGCTACAGCGCCTTCAAGCACGGCAACCTCACCCCGTTCTCGCCGGCCGGCCTCGGCGGCATCGGCGCGGGCACCACCGCCGCGTTCTTCTCCTACATCGGCTTCGACGCGATCACCACGGCCGGCGAGGAGGCGAAGAACCCGCGCCGGGACATCCCGGTCGCGATCATGGTCTGCATGGGCATCGTGACCCTGCTGTACTGCGCGGTCGCGCTGGCCGCGATCGGCGCCATCGGCGGCAAGCAGGTCGCCGGCCGCCCCGCGGCCCTGTCCTATGTCGTCAACGAGGTCACCGGCTCGGCCGTCGGCGGCGGAGTGATCGCCTTCGGCGCGGTCGTCGCCATCGCCTCCGTCGTCCTCGCGGTGATGTACGGCCAGACCCGCATCCTGATGTCGATGTCCCGGGACGGCCTGATCCCGCGCGTCTTCGAGAAGGTGAACCCGAAGACCTCCACCCCGGTCGCCGGCACCCTGATCGTCGCCGTCGTCTTCGCCCTCCCGGCGGCCTTCGCCTCGCTCGACGCCGTGATGAACCTGTGCACCATCGGCACGCTCGCCATCATGGCCGTCGTCAACATCGTCGTCATCGCCCTGCGCCGCCGCGAACCGGGCCTCGCCCGCAGCTTCCGGGTGCCCCTGTACCCCGTGGGCCCGCTGCTCGGCGTCGTCTTCTGTCTGTACCTGATGTACGAGACCGGCTGGCAGACCTGGCTGCAGTTCGCCGTGTTCCTCGCGGTCGGCCTGCTGATCTACTACGGCTACGGCCGCCGGCACTCCACGCTGGCCACGGCGGCCCCCGAGGTCACAGCGAGCGCCGCCGCTGAGAAGGAACCGCAGGCAGTGTGAACCACACCGCCTTGCCCGACGAGGTGGGGCGGTGACCGCAGGACGAGCTGAGGGCGCGGATCAGCAGCAGCCCGCGCCCGCCCTCCTGCCAGGGGTCGGGCGGCTCGATCACCTGCCGGCCCAGCCGGCCGGGCGGCGCCGGGTCCGGGTCGTGCACCTCGACCTGGCAGCCGGTCGGCAACAGCTCCACCACCAGCTCGATCGGGCCGCGCCCGACGGCGTGCTCCACCGCGTTGGCCACCAGCTCCGCCGTCAGCAGCTCGGCGGTGTCACTGTCGGCCGTGTGCTCCACCTCGGCGAGGGCCGTGCGCACCAGGGCGCGGGCCACGGGCACCGCCGCCGCGGTGTGCGGGAGCGCGATGCGCCAGGAGGCCGATTCGGTGGGGCGTTCGTGCAAGGTGAGTCCGTTCATGGAGCAGGCTGTCCTGCTTTCGACTGTAGGAATGGTACGGGCCCGGTCCCAGGGACGGTCGGCGGGCTTCGCCCGGGACCTTCGGCCCCGGTACCGGGCTGTCTACCCCGGCGAACGGTCCGCCTCGCCTGCCGGTGCCCCTTGTTACGGCGCTGTCGAGGACCGGTGACGCACGTGACCTGACTCGGCCAATCCGGCCGACATCTGTCGCGCACTCGTGACGACAGTCACAAACAGGTGATAACTTCGAGGGACAGCGCAACCTACGGCACCGCCGCCCTAGGAGGCCGCACGTCATGAGTCCCTTCACCGGCTCCGCCGTCCGCACCTTCGACTGGGAGCACCTGCGGGTCCAGCTCGCCGACGGGGTCGCCACCGTCACCCTCTCCCGCCCCGAGAAGCTGAACGCGCTCACCTTCGGCGCCTACGCCGACCTGCGCGATCTGCTGGCCGAGCTGTCCCGGGAGCGCGCCGTACGCGCCCTGGTGCTGGCCGGGGAGGGGCGGGGCTTCTGCTCGGGCGGCGACGTCGACGAGATCATCGGCGCCACCCTCGCCATGGACACCGCCCAGCTGCTCGACTTCAACCGGATGACCGGCCAGGTCGTACGGGCGATCCGCGAGTGCCCGTTCCCGGTGATCGCCGCGGTGCACGGAGTGGCGGCGGGCGCGGGGGCGGTCCTCGCCCTCGCGGCGGACTTCAGGGTGGCGGACCCGACGGCCCGCTTCGCCTTCCTCTTCACCCGCGTCGGCCTGTCCGGCGGCGACATGGGCGCGGCCTATCTGCTGCCCCGGGTCGTCGGCCTCGGCCACGCCACCCGGCTGCTCATGCTGGGCGAACCGGTCCGCGCCCCCGAGGCCGAGCGCATCGGTCTGCTCAGCGAACTGACCCAGGAGGGCCGCGCGGACGAGACGGCGGCGTCCCTGGCCCGCCGCCTGGCCGACGGCCCCGCCCTGGCCCACGCCCAGACCAAGGCCCTGCTGACGGCCGAACTGGACATGCCCCTGGCGGCCTCGGTCGAACTGGACGCCTCGACCCAGGCCCTGCTGATGAACGGCGAGGACTACGCGGAGTTCCACGCGGCCTTCACGGAGAAGCGCCCGCCGAAGTGGCGGGGGAGGTGAGCTTCGATGCCGGCATCAGGTGCGCCGACCCAAGGGGCGTGGGGAACTGCGCGACAAGCCACGACGGGCCCGCAGCCGCCGTCCGACCGAGACCACCCCCCACGCATCGCGATCGTCGGCGGCGGCCCCGGCGGCCTCTACGCCGCCGCCCTGCTGAAGCGGCTGAACCCCGCGAGGGACGTCACGGTCTGGGAACGCAACGCCCCGGACGAGACCTTCGGTTTCGGGGTGGTCCTCTCCGACGAGACCCTCGGCGGCATCGAACACGCCGACCCCGTGGTCTACGAAGCCCTGCAACAGCACTTCGTCCGCTGGGACGACATCGACGTCGTGCACCGCGGCACCACCCACCGCTCCGGCGGCCACGGCTTCGCCGCCCTCGGCAGGAAACGCCTCCTGGAGATCCTGCACACGCGCTGCCGCTCCCTCGGCGTGCGGATCCACTTCCGTACCGAGGCCCCCGAGCCGGACATCCTCTGCGCCGCCCACGACCTCGTCATCGCCGCCGACGGTGTGCGCAGCACCATCCGCGAGGCCTACGCCCATGTCTTCCGCCCCCAGCTGACCGAGCACCGCTGCCGCTACATCTGGCTCGCCGCAGACTTCGCCTTCGACGCCTTCCGCTTCGAGATCGCCGAGACCGAACACGGTGTGATGCAGCTGCACGGCTATCCCTATGCGGCCGACGCCTCCACCGTGATCGTCGAGATGCGCGAGGAGGTCTGGAAGGCGGCGGGACTCGACGAGGTCACCCCCCAGGAGTCCGTCGAACGCTGCGCCAAGGTCTTCGCGGAAGCGCTGCGCGGCCGCCCCCTGCACTCGAACAACTCCGCCTGGACGACCTTCCGTACGGTGGTCAACGACCGCTGGTCGCACGGCAATGTCGTCCTCCTCGGGGACGCCGCGCACACCGCCCACTTCTCCATCGGCTCCGGCACCAAGCTCGCCGTCGAGGACGCCCTCGCCCTCGCCGCCTGTCTGAGTGAACAGCCCACGACGGCACAGGCGTTGACGGCGTACGAGGAGGAGCGCAAGCCGGTCGTCGCCTCCACCCAGCGGGCCGCCCGCGCCAGCCTCGACTGGTTCGAGAACCTGCCGCTGTATCTCGGCCGGCCGTCACGGCAGTTCGCCTTCAATCTGCTCACCCGCAGCCGCCGCGTCACCCATGACAACCTCCGGCTGCGCGACGCCCGCTTCACCCGGGCCGTCGAGCGCGAGTTCGGCTGCCCGTCCGGCACGCCGCCGATGTTCACGCCGTTCCGGCTGCGCGGTCTGACCCTGCGCAACCGGGTCGTGGTGTCGCCGATGGACATGTACTCCGCGGCCGACGGCGTCCCCGGTGACTTCCATCTCGTGCACCTCGGCGCCCGCGCCCTCGGCGGGGCCGGGCTCGTCATGACCGAGATGGTGTGCGTCAGCGAGGAGGGACGCATCACGCCCGGCTGCGCCGGTCTCTACACCGGCCGGCAGGCCGAGGCATGGCGGCGCGTCACCGACTTCGTGCACGCCCAGGCGCCCGGCACCGCGATCGGCGTCCAGCTCGGCCACGCCGGCCGCAAGGGTTCCACGAAGCTGATGTGGGAGGGCATGGACGAGCCGCTGCCCCGCGGCAACTGGCCCCTGGTCGCCGCCTCCCCGCTGCCGTACAAACCGGGCAGCCAGACCCCGCGTCAGCTCTCCCGGGCCCAACTCACCGATATCCGCGAGCAGTTCACGGCCGCCGCCTGGCGGGCCGCGCGGGCCGGCTTCGATCTGCTGGAACTGCACTGCGCGCACGGCTATCTGCTCTCCGGCTTCCTCTCCCCGCTCACCAACCGGCGCACCGACGCCTACGGCGGCTCGCCCAAGCGGCGGCTGCGGTTCCCGCTGGAGGTCTTCGACGCCGTCCGTGCCGTGTGGCCGGCCGAGCGGCCCATGACGGTCCGCATCTCGGCCACGGACTGGGCCGAGGGCGGCACGAGCGCCGAGGACGCCGTGGACATCGCCCGCGCCTTCGCCGCGCACGGGGCCGACGCGATCGACGTCTCCACCGGGCAGGTCGTGGCCGAGGAGCGGCCGGAGTTCGGGCGGTCGTACCAGACGCCGTTCGCCGACCGCGTCCGGCACCGGGCGGGCGTCCCGGTGATCGCCGTCGGCGCGATCTCCTCGTGGGACGACGTCAACTCCCTGATCCTCGCCGGGCGTACGGACCTGTGCGCACTGGGCCGTCCGCATCTGTACGACCCGCACTGGACCCTGCACGCGGCGGCCGAGCAGGGCTACGAGGGTCCGGGCGTCGCCTGGCCGGCACCCTACCGGGCGGGCAGCCGGCGCCCGCAGACCGGCCGCACGGACGCCCCGAAGCCCCGGCTGACCCTCGGCCGCTGAGCCGTCACCGCCGTCTGCTCTACTCGGAGGCGAGAGGCGAGGCGGACGGAGACATCATGGGCGTGCTGTACGACTACTTCCACACCGCTGACCGGCATACGGCGGTGGAGCGGGGCCATCGGACCGGGCGGCGACTGGATGAGCGAGCCCTCGCCGCGGGAGACGGAGGCGGACTGGCTCGCGACGAAGCACACGGAGCCGAACGTGGTGGTGGCCAAGCTCGTCGCCTTCGCGGCGGGCCTGCGCTTCGACGACGTGGACACGCCCGCCCTGGTCTGGCCCGACCCGGACGAGGTGCCGTACGTCCATGAGGCGCTGCCCGCCGCCGGCACCGCCTGGGACTCCGGGATCACCCTGCAGGAACTGCCCGACGCCTGGCGGGACGCCCTCGCCCAGGTCGTGGAGGACGCCGTGCCGATGCTGGCCCTGCGCTGGTGGGACATAGCGGAGCTGGACTTCGCCGACTACCGGCACGCCGAGGAGAGCGTCCGTGACTTCGTGGGCCTGGCCCGCCGGGCCCGGACGGCCGGGGAGCATCTGTACTGCCGGACGATCGCCTGACCGGGCGCCCGTGTCACACCCCGGCGAACCTCGCCCCGGCGTCCCGCAGCCGCGCGTGCAGCCCCCGGAACACCTCCGCCGAGCGTCCGCCCGGCCAGTTCGCGGGCAGCAGCCGGGTGGGCAGGCCGGGGTCGGTGTAGGGCAGATGGCGCCAGGAGTCGAGGGCGAGGAGATAGTCGCGGTAGGCCTCCTCGGGCGGAGTGTCCGTGCGGCGCTCCCAGGTGTGCAGGACCGGGGCGTGCGCGTCCAGGAAACGCTCGTGGTCCTTCGCGATCGCGGCCAGGTCCCACCAGCGGGCGACCGCCTCGGCCGTCGGCGCGAAGCCCAGGTGCTTGCCGCGGAAGAAGTCGACGTACGGATCCAGGCGCAGCCGGCACAGCGTGTGCCGGGTCTCCTCGTAGAGGCGGGCCGGGGCGATCCACACCCCGGGGGCGGCCGTGCCGAAGCCCAGGCCCGACAGCCGGGAGCGCAGCACATGCCGCTTCTGCCGCTCCGACTCGGGCACGGAGAACACCGCGAGCACCCAGCCCGCGTCCGCCACCGGCGCGGTCGTGTAGATCCGCCGGTCGCCGTCCTCCAGCAACTGGACCGCCTCGGGGGAGAGTTCGTAGCCGGCGGCGCCCTGTTCCGTACGGGCCGGCAGCAGCAGGCCGCGCCGTTTGAGCCGGGACACCGAGGACCGGACCGAGGGTGCGTCCACGCCGACCGCGGCCAGCAGCCGGATCAGCTCGGCGACGGGCATCGGGCCGGGCATGGAGCGGCCGTACGCCCCGTAGAGCGTGACGATGAGGGACCTGGGGGCGTGCTGCTCGGACACGTTGATCATTTTAGGTCGTCGGCATCACTGCCGGTCACCTTCGTCGCGTAGCCGGAACCGCTGGAGTTTGCCGGTGGCCGTGCGGGGCAGGGCGTCCAGGAAGACGAACTCGCGCGGGCATTTGTAGGGCGCCAGCTCCGCCCTGAGGAAGGCCCGCAGCCGCTCGGGGTCGCGCGGGGCTCCCTCGCGCAGCACCGTGCAGGCCACGACCACCTGGCCGCGCGCCTCGTCGGGCCGTCCCACGACCGCCGCCTCCACCACGTCCGGGTGCCGCAGCAGCGCGTCCTCCACCTCCGGTCCGGCGATGTTGTACCCGGCGGAGATGATCATGTCGTCGGCGCGGGCCACATAGCGGAAGTACCCGTCGGGCTCACGGACGTAGGTGTCGCCGGTGATGTTCCAGCCGTCGCGCACATAGCCGCGCTGGCGCGGATCGGCGAGATAGCGGCAGCCGACCGGGCCGCGCACGGCGAGCAGCCCGGGCTTCCCGTCGGGCACCGGCGCGCCGTGCGCGTCCTGGACCCGCGCCTGCCAGCCCGGTACGGGCACCCCCGTGGTGCCCGGTCTGACCGCGTCGTCGGCGGCGGAGACGAAGATGTGCAGCAGCTCGGTGGCGCCGATGCCGTTGATGATGCGGACGCCGGTGCGTTCGTGCCAGGCCCGCCAGGTGGCCGCGGGCAGGTTCTCGCCGGCCGACACACAGCGCCGCAGCGAGGAGATGTCGTGGCCGTCCAGCCGCTCCAGCATGGCGCGATAGGCGGTCGGGGCGGTGAACAGCACCGAGACGCGGTGCTCGGCGATCGCGGGCAGCAGCTGCCGGGCGCCCGCCTGCTCCAGCAGGAGGGAGCTGGCGCCGGCCCGCATCGGGAAGACCACCAGCCCGCCCAGGCCGAAGGTGAAGCCCAGCGGGGGACTGCCCGTGAACACGTCGTCGGCGCGCGGGCGCAGCACATGCTTCGAGAAGGTGTCGGCGACGGCCAGCACGTCCCGGTGGAAGTGCATACACCCTTTCGGGCGACCCGTGGTCCCTGAGGTGAACGCGATCAGGGCCACGTCGTCGGCCGCGGTGTCGACCGCCGGGTACGGGGTGTCCGGCGCGGGGCGGCCGAGGAGGTCGTCGGGGCCGTCACCGCCGTACGTCGTGATCCGCAGCCCGGGTATGTCGGCCTTGGCCAGGTCGTCCACCGCCCGGATGTCGCACAGCGCGTGCCGCACCAGCGCGATCTCGCCCAGGGTGGCGAGCTCCTGCGGGCGCTGCTGGGCCAGCACGGTGACGGCTATCGCGCCCGCCTTCAGCACGGCCAGCCAGCAGGCCGCGAGCCAGGGCGTGGTCGGGCCGCGCAGCAGCACCCGGTTGCCGGGGACCACGCCCAGATCGCCGGTGAGGACATGCGCGATCCGGTCGACCCGGGCCCGCAGCTCGCCGTACGTCCAGGTGGCACCGTCCGGGGTGTGGAAGACCGGCCGGGCCTCCTCGGCGTGCTCCAGCAGCTCCGCGGCGCAGTTCAGCCGGGCCGGGTAGCGCAGCTCCGGCAGATCGAACCGCAGCTCGGGCCACTCGTCCGGGGCCGGCAGCCGGTCACGCGCGAAGGTGTCGACGTGGGCCGAGCGATGCATGGCGGTTCGCCCCCTTGCCGTGACAGACGTCGGAACGGGCGTCGTGGTGGGCACCGGCGTCCTGGTGGGCTCGCCAATCGAGCGTATCGCGTTCGTGACGGCAGTCAACCTTGCGCGATAGCCTCGGGGGAGCGATGGGGGTACGCCCAAGGCCCCCCGGACGGCGACGGGAAGAGTCGTGACGGCTCGCCCCGGAGGGAGGACCGGCTGTGCCCGCATTCTCACTCGAACCGGAACAGCACGCCTGGCGTGCCGAACTGCGCACGCTGGCCGCGCAGCGGCTGCGGCCGCTCGCCGACAAGGGAGAACCAGGACACGTCAACCGCCCGCTGCTCGCCGAACTCGGTCGGCTCGGCCTGCTGGCGCGGCTGTTCGCCTCCGGAGCGCTGGAGCTGTGCCTGATGCGGGAGTCCCTCGCCCAGGCCTGCACCGAGGCCGAGACCGCTCTCGCCCTGCAGGGCCTGGGTGCCCATCCGGTGCACGCCCACGGCAGCCCCGCCCAGAAGGAGCGCTGGCTTCCCGGGGTCGCCGAGGGCGGCGCCGTCGCGGCCTTCGCGCTGAGCGAGCCGGGCGCCGGCTCGGACGCGGCCGCGCTCGCCCTGGCGGCGGAACCGGACGGCGCCGGCTGGCGGCTCACCGGCGAGAAGTGCTGGATCTCCAACGCCCCCGAGGCCGACTTCTACACCGTCTTCGCGCGCACCACCCCCGGCGCCGGCGCCCGCGGTGTGACCGCCTTCCTCGTCCCGGCCGACCGCCCCGGCCTCACCGGCAGCGCCCTTCAGATGCTCTCGCCGCACCCCATCGGGGCCCTGCGCTTCGACGCCGTGCCCGTCACCGCCGCCGATGTGCTCGGCGAGGCGGACCGCGGCTTCGCCGTCGCCATGGGCACCCTGAACCTGTTCCGCCCCAGCGTCGGCGCCTTCGCGGTCGGCATGGCCCAGGCCGCGCTCGACGCCACCCTCGACCACACCGGCCGCCGCGAGGCCTTCGGCGGCCGACTGAAGGACCTGCAGACCGTCTCCCACCAGGTCGCCGAGATGGCGCTGCGCACGGAGGCGGCCCGGCTGATGGTGTACGCGGCGGCGACCGCGTACGACCGGGGCGCCGCCGATGTGCCGGGGCGCGCGGCGATGGCCAAGCTGCTCGCCACCGAGGCCGCGCAGTACGTCGTCGACACCGCCGTGCAACTGCACGGCGCCCGCGCCCTGCGCCGCGGCCACCTCCTCGAACACCTCTACCGCGAGGTGCGGGCCCCGCGCATCTACGAGGGCGCGAGCGAGGTCCAACGGGGCATCATCGCCAAGGAGTTGTACGCCCGGACCCACCATCAGGAGGCCCCGTGACGACCGAGCGCGTCAACCCGCCCGAGCTGTCCCCGCCCACGGGCTTCTCGCACGCCGTCGTCGCGGCCGGCTCCCGCGTGGTCTTCCTCGCCGGGCAGACCGCCCTCGACGGCGACGGCAAGGTCGTCGGCGACACGCTCCCCGAGCAGTTCGAGCGGGCCCTCGGCAACCTCCTCACGGCGCTGCGCGCGGCCGGCGGCACCCCCGCCGACCTCGCCCGCGTCACCGTCTACGCCACGGACGTCGCCGCGTACCGCGAGCACGCCGGACAGCTCGGCCGGCTCTGGCGGGACGCGGCGGGCCGGGACTATCCGGCGATGGCGGTCGTGGAGGTCGTACGGCTGTGGGACCGGCAGGCGCTGGTGGAACTGGACGGGTTCGCCGTACTGCCGTAGCCCGGCCGGCACGGCGGGACCACACTGCCGTCCGGGTGCAGTTCCCCGCTGTCGTCGAAGACGATCGAGCCGTCGCACAGCAGGGTCCAGCCCTGCTCGGGATGAGCGGCCACCGGGTGCCGCGGGGCAGGGTCGGACGCGGGGCACGAGGACTGGTTGGAGCACATGGCGCACCTCCACATCGGGATGTGAGGGGCCGGCGGGTGCGGCCGCCGCCCGTCATACCCAGACCATGCTCCCGTCGTGAACGCCCCGGAACCGCGCGTCGTGAAGCGTGACAACACCCGGACAACTCCCGGACGCCGCCATGACGCGCCACCGAAGGAGTGACGGTCACGCCCCGCGGCCCGGCCGCCCGGTACCAGTGGAAGCCCTCAGCACCATCACACCGGGAGTACTCCATGCCAGCTCGCCCCGTCCTCGCCGCGGCCCTCGGTGCCGCCGCCCTGCTGTGCGCCGCCGTCGCGCCGGCCGCCGCCGACTCCTCCGAGACCGTGACCGTCGACAAGACCGGCCATGTCACCAAGGACGGCGCCATCACGCTCACCGGCACCTACCGCTGCACCGGCGCCACCGGCCCGGCCTTCGTCAGCTCCACGGTCAGCCAGGGCGACCGCAGCTTCGTGTACGGCATCGGCGGCAGCGCGGCCCAGTGCGACGGCGCCGAGCACCACTGGGAGAACACCAGCACCTTCTCGCCGAGCCCCTTCAAGTCCGGCAAGGCCCATGTGCAGGCGACGGTCACGGAACTGCGCTCCGGCGGCCTGCTCCTGCTCCCGGACTTCCACGCCACCAAGGAGCAGGACATCACGCTCGACACGGAGTGAGGGCCGGGGCCGCGCCGGGGGAGCGGGTCCGTACCGGGTGCGCGCTCCCGCGGTACCGCACCGGGTGCGCTCCCGCAGTACCGCACCGCTTCCCTAGTGCCCCAACAGGCAACGTTCGCCCCGTCGCGAGGTCCGGCACGCCCTCTCGCCGCACCGGCCGAAAGCCCACGTACGCCCAGTACGAGGACTTCCGGCCGGCACTCCCCCAGCCTCCGGCCGGGGGGACCCCCAGAGCACGCACCGGACGCCGCTCCTTGACGGGCAAACGTTGCCTGCCGGGGCACTAGCCGCCCGCCCCCTGCCCCCGCCGGACCACCGTTCCCCCCGCCGGCCGGCGGAGTGCTGCCACGAACTTGTACCGCGAGCCCCGGTACACCGACCGCACCCACTCCACCGGCCTGCCCTCCGCGTCGCGTGAGTGCCGGGACAGCAGGAGCATCGGCAACCCCACGTCCGTGGCGAGGAGCTGGGCCTCGCGCGGGGTCGACAGCGAGGTCTCGATGGTCTCGTCGGCCTCCGCGAGGTGGACGCCGTAGACCTCGGCGAGCGCCGTGTACAGCGAGGGATACGTGGCCAGGGAGGCGCGCAGGCCGGGGAAGCGGTGGGCGCAGAGATGGGTCGTCTCGATGGCCATGGGGTCGCCGCCGGCCAGCCGCAGCCGCTCGATGCGCAGCACCCGCTCGCCGATCGCGATGCCGAGCAGCCCCGCGAGACGCTCGTCCGCCGGCACCTCCCCGATGTCCAGCATCTGTGAGGCGGGGGTGAGGCCCTGGGCCCGCATGTCCTCGGTGTGCGAGGTGAGCTGGAGCGTGCGGTACAGCTTGGGCTGGGCGACGAAGGTGCCCTTGCCCTGGACGCGGTCGAGGCGGCCCTCTCCCACGAGCTCCGTGAGCGCCTGCCGGATGGTGGTCCGTGAGGTGTCGAAGCGGACGGCGAGCAGGCGCTCGGCCGGCATGGCCGAGCCGGGCTGCAGTTCTTCGGCCATGGCGAGCAGCCGCTGTTTGATCCGGTAGTACTTCGGCACGCGCGCGATGCGGCCGGACGCCCCTCTGTGCGGCTGGGCGCTGCTGACGTCGGTGGTCATGCCTGCCTTCCCGGCTGTGTCGACGGTCTCCCGTTATAGCGACCAACTGCCCTATGGTCTAGTCCAACCCGCCGGTGCAGGTCCGGTCCATTCGAGGGTCGGGCGAAAGGGGCGGATACGGACGGACGCGCTCCGGTGACGTTCTCGTAACGGCCGGAATCGGCTTCCCGGGCCACCCTTGACACCCTGAAAGGTCTAGGCCAAGCTCCACCGTACTGGTCTACACCATTAGCGGCCAGGTCCCGAGCCCTACGTGCAACAGCGTCGTACGCAGGTCACCGCCGAGGGCGTGGGGGGTTAGAGGCATCCCTGAGGAGGGTGGCGTGAAGCGCAAGCTCGCTGCCGCGATCACGATCGCGGGCATGATGGTCTCCGTTGCGGCGTGTGGCGGTAACAGCAAGGACGACTCCAAGGACGCGGGACCGGGCAGCTGGAAGGGCCAGACGCTCACCGTCTGGACCATGGACGGCTCCGCGCCGCCGCAGTGGACCAAGGACGTCCAGGCCGCCTTCGAGAAGAAGACCGGCGCGAAGGTGAAGTTCGAGATCCAGAAGTGGGACGGGATCCAGCAGAAGATCACCACCGCCCTCTCCGAGGACAACCCGCCGGACGTGCTGGAGGTCGGCAACACCCAGACCCCGGCCTACGCCGCCACCGGCGGTCTCGCCGACCTTGCCGACGTCAAGAAGGAGATCGGCGCCGACTGGACGCAGTCGGTCTCCCAGTCCTCCGTGTTCGAGGGCAAGCAGTACGCCGCCCCCTGGTACTTCGCCAACCGCGTCGTCATCTACAACAAGGCCATCTGGGCGAAGGCCGGCATCAAGGACACCCCGAAGACCCGCGACGAGTTCTTCAAGGACCTGGAGACCATCGGCAAGAAGACCGACGCCGAGCCCCTCTACCTGCCGGGCCAGAACTGGTACTTCCTCGACGGCCTGATCATCGGCCAGGGCGGCGACCTGGTGAAGAAGCAGGGCGGTAAGTACGTCTCCAACCTCGCCGACCCGAAGGTCTCCGCCGCCATGGAGACCTACAAGAAGTACGCCGCCTACTCCAAGGCCCCCAAGGACAAGGACGAGGCCACCCCGCAGCAGGCCACCATCTTCGCCAAGGGCAAGACCGGCGCCATGATCGGCATGGGCTGGGAGGCCGGCACCGCCATCCAGACCGACAAGTCCATCGAGAAGGACCTCGGCTACTTCACCATCCCGGGCCAGACGGCCGGCAAGCCGGAGGGCGTCTTCCTCGGCGGCTCCAACCTCGCCGTCGCCCAGAACAGCAAGAAGCAGTCCCTGGCCAAGGAGTTCCTGAAGGTCGCCCTGTCCGACAGTTACGAGGGCGAACTGGCCAAGCTCAACGGCATCGTCCCGAACAAGACGTCGCTCCAGACCAACCTCAAGGGCAACGCCGCCGCCGAGGCCGCCGCGCCCGCCGCCGCGGGCGGCGGCACCACCCCGCTGATCCCGGAGTGGGCCGCGGTGGAGAACACCCCGAACCCGATCAAGTCGTACATGACCGCGGTGCTGAACGGCAAGGACCCCGCGGCGGCCGCCAAGGACGTCGAGGGCGAGATCAACAAGCGCCTGGCCCAGCAGAACTGATGACCCGCCGGGGGCGCCGCCGAGGCGCCCCCGGCTCCCCGTGCCGTCCGCGCGTTCGGCACGGGGAGTTCGTACGGCCACGGAAGAGATGGCAATTCATGTCAGTGCAGACCGAAGGCACGGACACGGCCGGGGAGCCCGCTGTCCGCAAGGCCCGGATACCGGGGCCGCCACGGGGTGCGGACCGTGACTCCGGGTCCCCGTCCCGCCGCGGCGTCGCCGCCCCCTACCTGCTCCTGCTGCCCGCACTGCTGGCCACCGTGGTCCTGCTCGGCTGGCCCCTGGTCAAGAACGGCATGCTGTCGTTCCAGAACCTCAACCCGCGGCAGCTCATCCAGCATCTCACCGAGTGGAACGGCGTCGACAACTACAAGGAGGTCCTGACCGGTCCGGACTTCTGGAAGGTCGTCGAGCGCTCGGTCTTCTTCACCGCCGTCAACGTCGTCCTGATCATGGCGTTCGGCACCCTGATCGGCCTGCTGCTGGCCCGCCTCGGCAAAAAGATGCGGCTCACCCTCCTGGTGGGCCTCGTCCTCGCCTGGGCCATGCCCTACATCGCGGCCACCACCGTCTACCAGTGGCTGTTCGCCCAGCGCTTCGGCGTCGTCAACTGGGTCCTGGACAAGCTCGGCTGGCACTCCATGGCCGACTACAACTGGCTGGGCAGCCAGTTCTCCACCTTCTCCGTGATCATCCTGCTCATCGTGTGGCAGTCGGTCCCGTTCGTCGCCATCAACCTGTACGCCGCCACCACCACCATCCCCCGGGAACTGTACGAGGCCGCGTCCCTGGACGGCGCCGGCGCCTGGCAGAGCTTCACCTCGGTGACCCTGCCCTTCCTGCGGCCGTTCCTCTACGCCACGACCTTCCTCGAGGTCATCTGGGTCTTCAAGGCGTTCCCGCAGGTCTTCGCCATCAACGAGGGCGGCCCCGACCGCCTCACCGAGACCCTGCCGATCTACGCCTATGTCGAGGGCGTCGGCAACCAGCACTTCGGCGTCGGCGCGGCGATCTCCTTCCTGACCATCCTGGCGCTGCTCATCATCACCTCGTACTACCTGCGCATGGTGCTCAAACAAGAGGAGGACGAGCTGTGAAGCGCTCGCTCTTCGGCCGTATCTGGCCCAACGCGACCGCCGTCATCCTCTTCGTCGGCTTCGTGTTCCCCGTCTACTGGATGTTCGCGACGGCCTTCAAGCCGACCAACGACATCATCTCCGAGGACCCGGTGTGGTTCCCGACGAACCTCACCCTCAGCCACTTCCAGAAGGCGATCCACGCCGACCACTTCTGGACCCTGGTCGTCAACTCCGTCACCGTCACGGTCCTGTCGGTCGTCTTCTCGCTCGTCATCGCCCTGTTCGCGGCCTTCGCGCTCGCCCGTATGCGGTTCAGGGGCCGGCGCGGGCTCATCGTGACGTTCATGCTGGCGCAGATGGCCCCCTGGGAGGTCATGATCATCGCCATCTACATGATCGTCCGCGATGACGACATGCTCAACAGCCTGGTCCCGCTCACCGTCTTCTACACGATGATGGTGCTGCCCCTCACCATCCTGACGCTGCGCGGCTACGTCGCCGCCGTGCCGAAGGAGCTGGAGGAGTCGGCGATGGTCGACGGCTGCACCCGTATGCAGGCCTTCCGCAAGGTGATCTTCCCGCTGCTGGCCCCCGGCCTGATGGCGACCTCGCTGTTCGGGTTCATCACCGCCTGGAACGAGTTCCCGCTCGTCCTGATCCTCAACAAGGACATCGAGAAGCAGACGCTGCCGCTGTGGCTGTCGCAGTTCCAGACCGCCTTCGGTGACGACTGGGGCGCCACCATGGCCGCCTCGTCGCTGTTCGCGCTGCCCATCCTGATCCTCTTCATCTTCCTGCAACGCAAGGCTGTCAGCGGTCTCACCGACGGCGCCGTGAAGGGATGACCCCGCCGATGACCACACTCACCACCACCGGGTCTGACAGCGGCTCCGCCGCGGGCGACACCCTCACCCGCGACGCCCTCGCCGTCCTCCAGCCGGGGTTCGACGGCACCACCGCCCCCGACTGGGTGCGCCGCCGCCTCGGGGAGGGCCTCGCCTCCGTCGCCCTGTTCGGCCGCAACGTCGTCACCGAGGACCAAGTCGCCGATCTCACCGCACAGTTGAGGGCGGAACGGGACGACCTGCTCGTCGCCATCGACGAGGAGAGCGGCGACGTCACCCGCCTCGACGTACGCACCGGCTCCTCCTTCCCCGGCAACCACGCCCTCGGCGCCGTCGACGACCCCGACCTCACCCGGGCCGTCTCCCGCGAACTGGGCCGGCGCCTTGCCGCCTGCGGCGTCAACTTCGACTGGGCGCCCTCCGCCGACGTCAACGCCAACCCCGACAACCCCGTCATCGGTGTGCGCTCCTTCGGCGCGAGCACCGGCCTGGTCGCCCGGCACACCGCCGCCTGGGTGGAGGGCCTGCAGTCCACCGGCGTCGCCGCCTGCACCAAGCACTTCCCCGGCCACGGCGACACCAACGTCGACTCCCACCACGCCGTACCCCGCATCGACGTCGACGCCGACACCCTCTACGAGCGCGAACTGCCCCCGTTCCGCGCGGCCATCGCCGCCGGCACCCGGGCGATCATGAGCGCGCACATCCTCGTCCCGGCCCTCGACCCCGACCGCCCCGGCACCCTCTCCCGCCGCATCCTCACCGGGCTGCTGCGCGAGGAACTCGGCTACCAGGGCCTCATCGTCACCGACGGCATGGAGATGCGCGCCATCTCCGGCACCTACGGCCTGGAGCACGGCGTGGTCCTCGCGATCGCGGCCGGCGCCGACGCCATCTGCGTCGGCGGCGGACTGTGCGACGAGGGCACGGTGCTGAAGCTCCGGGACGCCCTCGTGGCCGCCGTACGCTCCGGCGAACTGCCTGAGGAGCGGCTCGCCGACGCCGCCGCACGGGTGCGCGCGCTCGCCGCGTGGACCGCCCGGGCGCGCGGCCGGGCGGACACCGCGCCGCAGCCGGAGATCGGCCTGGTCGCGGCCCGCCGCGCACTGCGCGTGACCCGCGCCGGCGCCGCGGCGCCGCTCGACGCCCCTGTGTTCGTCGCCCAGTTCGAGCCGGAGCGCAACATCGCCGTCGGCGACCAGACCCCGTGGGGCGTCGCCGCCGAGCTGGAACGGCTGCTGCCCGGCACCGAGTCCGCCGCCTTCTCCGGCGAGGGAGCCGGTGAAGCCGCCCTCGCCGCCCTCAAGGGCCGCCGGATCGTCGCCGTGGTCCGCGACGAGCACCGGCACCCCTGGATGGGCGCCGCCCTCGACACCCTGCTCGCCGCCCGCCCCGACACCGTGGTCGTGGAGATGGGCCTGCCGCAGGCCGCCCCGCGCGGCGCCCTGCACCTCGCCACCTACGGCGCCGCCCGGGTCTGCGGGGTCGCGGCCGCCGAGGCCGTCGTCGCGGGCTGACCCGCGTGAGTCACCGGCCGCCCGCCGACGCGGGCGGCCCGCTCGATCTTGCTCTTTTCCCGGATCTCAACCGCACTTGTGCTCCAGAGGAATCGCATGCAGACGCCCCACCCCTTCCTCCACCGGGCGGCCTCCGCCCGCCCCTACTTCAGCGCCGACGCCGAGACCTACCTCACCCCGACCCCGCTGCGCGACATCGAGAAGTCCGAGCCCCTGCGCGTACTGTCCGAGGCGGACCTCGCCTTCTGGCAGTCGTACGGCTATGTCGTCGTCCGCGAGGCCATCACCCCCGGCGAGGCCAAGCAACTCCTGGACTTCGCCTGGCAGTTCCAGGACCTCGACCCGGACCGCCCCGACACCTGGTACGAGCAGCCGGAGTTCCGCTCCGAACTCGACCAGCACCTGTTCATCTACGGCTTCGTCGAGGCCTACCACCATCAACTCCTGTGGGACAGCCGCCAGACCCAGCGGGTCTACGACGCCTTCGTGGACGTCTGGGACTGCCCGCAGCTGTGGGTCACCCTGGACCGGCTCAACCTCAACCCGCCGAACATACGCACCCGTTCGCGCTCCCTGATCGAGCCCACCGACGAGGGCTTCGACATCGAACTGCACTGGGACGTCGACACCACCCTCGCCGTCCTCCCGCAGCGCGTCCAGGGCATCATCGCCCTGAACGACACCCGGCCCGAACTGGGCGGCTTCCAGTGCGCCCCGGAACTCTTCCGCCGCTTCGAGGAGTGGCGCATCACCCGGCCGCCCGGCCGCGACCCCGTCCGCCCCGGCGCCGACCGCGCCGAGTTCCCGGTGATCCGCCCCGACCTCCAGGCCGGTGACCTGCTCATCTTCAACGGGATGCTGGCGCACGGCGTGGCACCGAACCTCTCTGACAACGGTGTCCGAGCCGTCCAGTACCTGTCGATGATGCCCGCGCTGGAGGAGCACACCGCGCTGCGCGACTCCCGCGTCACCTCCTGGCGCACCCTCGCGACCCCCGAGTGGAACGCCACCCTCCTCGGCGACGCCCGCGAGCCCGAGGCCGACCGCTACGGACCGGCCACGCTCACCCCGCTCGGCCGCAGGCTGCTCGGACTGGACTCCTGGGCCACCGCGGAAGAGGCACAGTGAACCGGATCTGCCTGTGCCTGCCCACCAACCGGGCCTGCTCCGCCACGCTCACCGCGATCCACGCCGAAGCCGCCTATGCCGCCCGGCACTTCGGCGCCGACGTCCAGCTGCTCATCCTCGACTCCTCCGGCGAGCGCACCCGTGTCGCACACGCCCGGGTCCTCGCCGCCCTGCCCCCGGCCCGCCACGTCACCGTCCACCACCTCGACGAGGACGCGCAGCGGGACGTCCTGCGCCGGGCCGTCGAGCAGGCCGGGCTGCCCGAGCCCGACCGGCTGGTCCGTCTCATGCTGCCGCCCGCCGTCTCCTACGGCGCCTGCACCAACCGCGCCTTCCTGCTGGCGGCCGCCCTCGGCTGTACCTCGGTGCACCGCCGCGACTCCGACAGCTCCTACCAACTCCACGCCGGACAACCGGTGTTCCCCATCCACCATGAACTGCCCTGGCTGGGCAGGCCCGCCGCCGAGGCCACCGGCACGGTCACCCGCACCGAGCTCGCCCTGAACCTGCTGCACCGTCCGGTCTCCCTCGCCGGCGCCTCCTTCATCGGCGAACTCTCCGTCGACATCGGGGAGATGCGACGACTGGACGAAGGCGTCTACAGGGACGTCGTCGGCCTCTGGGCGCCGGGCGACTGGCCGGAGGAGCGCCGACGCGACCTGGTCGGGGAATCCTTCACCGGCGCGGGCACGGCCCCCTTCACCGGCGACCACTCCACCCTCACCCTGGTCGACCCCATGCGCGTCGACATGTGCAACATCGCCTTCGACCGCGCGGTGTACGAACGGATCCCGCTGCCGCCCGCCACCGACACCATCGGCAGCGACTACTTCCTCCTCCACCTGGTGCACGACGCCCGCCTGCCCGGCATCCTGCACAACCGCCACATCGAGAACTTCCACACCCCCGAACGCCGCAGCGACACCGGGTTCCCGGCCTATCAGCGGCGGTTCGTGAAGTTCCTGCTGTCGATGCTCTACTTCCACGACGTCTACGACCGCATGGCGGCCGAGGGCGACCGGCTCCTCGACGACCGGCAGCAGGTCCGCCCCGACCGCATCGTCGGGTTCCTGCGGGACAGCACCGCCCTGGACCGCACGGAGAACGTCTGGCGCCTGGACCGGATCGACACCGCCTACCGCAAACTGGGCGGACGGTACGCGGCGTTCGCCGAGCAACTGGCAGAAGAACGCGCGCAGTTGCTCGATGAGGCCGCATCCGACATCGAGGACTTCGCCCACCTGGCCGACGTCTGGCCGGCACTCATCGAAGCGGCCCGCACATGAACGCCCGCAAAGGGCGCGAGCCCCTGGCCGCGGCCGAAACCGACCGCATCGTCTACGACCTCACCGGCATCGAGCACCAATACGACACCCTGCTCCGCGAGTTGCCCGGAATCGACATCCGCTTCGCGCTCAAGTCCTGCCCCGTCGACGACGTCCTGCACTGCCTGGCCGCCCGCGGAGCGGGATTCGACGCCGCCGGCCCCGCCGAGATCGCGCAGGCGCTCCACGCCGGCGCCCCCGCCGGCCTCGTCCACTACGGCAACACCATCAAGTCCGACCAGGACATCGCCGCGGCCCACCGCCTGGGTGTCCGCACCTTCGCCACCGACAGCGTCGAGGACGTCACCGCCATCGCCGCGCACGCGCCCCGCGCCCGGGTGTTCTGCCGCCTCGCCACCAGCGGGGACGGCGCCCTGTGGGGCCTGAACCGCAAGTTCGGCTGCGCGCCCGAGGACGCCGTCCGGGTGCTGGCCACGGCCCGCGCGGCCGGTCTCACCCCGGCCGGCCTGTCCGTGCACGTCGGCTCCCAGCAGATGACCACGGAGGGCTGGCAGCAGGCCCTCGACACCCTCGCCGAGACCCTGACGGCGCTGGCCGGGCGGGGGATCGTACTCGACCATGTGAACCTCGGCGGCGGTCTGCCCGCGCTCGGCTACCAGGACCGCCACGGCAACCCCCTCGACCCACCCCTCGACAAGATCTTCACCGTGCTCCGCGAGGGCATGGACCACCTGCGCGGCCTCTCACCCGCCCCGCTGGCCTTCGTCATGGAACCGGGCCGCCATCTGGTCGCCGACCACGGCGCCGTCCGCGCCCATGTCGCCCGGCTGACCCGGCGCCGGCAGCCGGACGGAACCGATGTCCACTGGCTCTACCTGAGCTGCGGGAAGTTCAACGGGCTCTATGAAATGGACCAGTTGACACACCGGATGGTCTTCCCCGGCCATCTCGACGCGGCGGAACACGTCCGGGCCGTCGTCGCCGGCCCCAGCTGCGACAGCGACGACGCCTACGGCGAGGGCCGCCACACGGTCCGCGTCCCGGCGAGCGTCACCTCCGGCGACCCGGTCTGGATCCTCTCCGCCGGCGCCTACGCCACCAGCTATATGACCCAGGGGTTCAACGGCATCCGCCCGCTGCCGTGCGTCTGCGTACGCGGCCAGGAAGGACAGCACTGACATGAGCGACCACATCCGGGGCCTCACCGAGGCCGACTGGCCCCAGGTCGCGGCCCTGGAGGCCGAGGCGTACGCGGACACCTCGCTCACCGAGGGCGAGGCCGGCCTGCGGTCCCGGGCCGCGGCGGGCACCTGCTTCGTCCTGGACCGCGGCGGCCGGATCACGGGCTATGTACTGGCCCTGCCCTACCCGAGGTTCCGCTGCCCCGACCTGAACCGGCCCGAGCGGGCCGTCCACCGCTCCGCCGCCAACCTCCATCTGCACGACCTGGTCGTCACCGCGCCGCTGCGGCGCACAGGGCTCGGCAGCCGCCTGGTCCACCACCTGACCGACGTGGCCCGCGTCCGCGGCTTCGCGACCATGTCGCTGATCGCGGTCGCCGGCAAGGAGCCCTTCTGGCGCACCAACGGCTACCGGCCCCACCACGAGGCCCGGTTGCCGGCCGGTTACGGCGACGGCGCGGTGTACATGTCGGCGCAGGTGGCCGCCGTACGGAAGGCGAGCCGATGACCATCGCACCCGATCCCGCCGGCTTCCGCCGGGCCAAGTGGTCGATCGCCGCGCTCTTCTGCTTCCTCGGCTTCCAGTACGGCACCTGGGTCTCCCGCCTCCCCGCGCTGAAGACCCGGCTGGATCTGGGAGCCGGGGAGGTGGGCCTGCTGCTGATGGCCTGCGGGGCCGGCGCGGCGGCCTCCTTCCCGCTCGTCGCCGCCCTGATGCGGCGCCTCGGCTCCCGGCGGCTGTCGCTGGCCTCGGCCGGGTGCCTGATCGCCGTCCTCGCGGCCCTGTCCGCCGTCCCGGACTATCCGCTCGCCCTGCTCGCCGTGTGCGCCGACGGAGTCGCGGTCGGCTGCCTCAACGTCGCCATGAACGCGCAGGGGGCCGCGCTGGAGAAGGCGTACGACCGCACCGCCATGTCCCAGCTGCACGCCACCTTCAGCGCGGGACTGCTCGCCGCCGCGCTGCTCAGCTCCGGTGTGACCGGCCTGACCGCGTCCGTCCCGGCGCACTTCACCGTGGCCGGGGCCCTGTTGCTGCTCCTGCTCGCGGGCGCCCGCCCCGGCCTCATGACCCACAGCGAACCGGACAAGCCCAACGAGCCGAAAAACAGGGGCAGTTGGAGCCTGCCCTCCTGGACGACCCTGCTGCTGGGCTGCGCCATGGCCTTCGGCACGATCACCGAGGGCGCCATGAACGACTGGTCGACGCTCTATCTGAAGGACGTCGTCAGGGCGTCGGCGTCCGTCGCGCCCCTCGGTATCGCGGTCGTCTCCGTGATGATGCTGCTGGCCCGGCTCCGCGCCGACCGCTGGCGCACCCGCTTCGGCGACGGCCCGGTGGTCCGCGCCGGCAGCGCGGTGGCCGCCGCCGGACTGGCCCTCGCCCTCGCGGCCGGCGGGGTGGTCCCGACGCTCCTCGGCTTCGCCTGCGTCGGTCTCGGCGCGGCCGCCGTCACCCCCTGCGTCTACGTCGCGGCCGCCGGCCATGGTTCCGACGCCCTGGCCCTGGTCGCCGCGATGGGCACCACGGGCCTGCTGGCGGGCCCCGCCCTGATCGGCTTCGTGGCGAGCGCGACGAATCTGACCCTGGGCATGACCACGGTCGCCGTCTCGGCCCTCGTCGTCACACTGACCGCGTTCCGGATCCCCTGGGCCGGCCGCGCCCCCGTGCCGGCCGCCGCCGGGGCTTCGTCAGCGGCCCATGAGAACGCGTAGGGCCCGAGTGGGCGGCGGGCTCACGGAACCGTGCAGTACCCCGGCGCCGCGCGCCTGTACCGCGTCCGCGGTGAGCAGTTCGATCTCGACCAGCGCGCGCACCAGCCGCCGGCCGGGAGCGGGGATCAGGTCGGGCAGTTCCAGGGCGGCCCTCAAGGAGGCGCGGGCGGCGGTGACTTGGTCGTTCACGAGTGCCTCCAGGTCCGCGCCGCCGCGGCCGGCCGCCAGTTCGGCCGCGCCGAGCGAGAAGCGCTCCAGCGTCGCCGCAGGGATGCCCATGCGCCCTTCCCGCAGGTCCTCGGCGAGGTCGTTGACGAAGTCGAGCCGCTGGCTGCCGTCGATGAAGGTCCGGCATGCGGCCCGGTACGCGGCGTCGTCGCCCTCCGGCCCGAGCAGGTCCGCGATCAGCATGAAGGCGGGGAACGAGTAGGCGTCCACATAGGTCTGGTACTCCGCCTCGGTGGCGAAGCCGGCGAAGTGCAGTTCGGCCGTGGCGGTCGACAGATAGGCCGCCACGGTCTCGCGCAGCCGCGGCCGGGCGGACACGGTGTGCGCGAGCGTGCGCAGCAGCGGGATGTCGCTCGTCCCGGTCTCCAGCGCCTTGCGCACCTGCCGTTCCCAGTCGGCCCACGCCGCCTCGCGCCGGGGCAGCGGACCGGTGTCCAGGAGGTTGTCCCCGTGATGCATCACGGCGGTCATCGCCACCACGTGCGCCAGCGCCGGCCCCCGCAGCAGCAGCCTGACGGCCAGGTACGCGGTGCGCCGGTACCGCCGTACCAGCTGCCGCTGCCGGTCGTAGTCCGTACGCAACCCGGGCTCCCGGACACCGGCCGCGTCCAGGCTCTTCGTCCACGCTCGCATGAGCCGATCGTAGAGCGAGCCGGCGGCGTCACCGAACGGCGATCACATTGGTGGCCTTCTCGCCGACGACGTCGAACAGGACCCGCTGCCCCTCGCGCGTGGTCTGCGTCTCCATCCCGGAGAACGGGCGTACTTCGCCGTCCTCGCCGGTGATGATGCCCAAGCAGTCCGCGTCGTTGTACACGGCGATCCTTCCGAGCGGCATCGTCCTGTCCTCCGTGGGTCGGTCGTGAAGCTCCTGATGTCCCCCGGTGAGCAGAGCATCACCCGCCGTGTCGAAGGGTGGGAAGAGGCATACGGCGCGTCGGCCAGTGTTTGACCGGAAGTCAACAGCCTTCCGTCACCGGCCTCGCAGTCCCTCGGCGAACTGCCGCGCCGCCTGGAGGTCACTCCGGTCGGGCCGTCCCTTACGGATGCCGCCGACCGGCTTGAACGGGGCCCAGGTGTCGAAGGCACGGCAGGAGAACGTGCCCGCCGTCTTGAAGCCCTTGTCCTGAAGGGCGCGCAGCAGCGGCTCGAATCGGACCCCCGGAAGGCCGCTGGTCGCGAAGACGAACGCGCTGCCGTGCGCCCCCGGCAGGGCGGAGACGAATCGGAGGAGGTCGGGATGGAACCTCCGGTTGAAGATCCCGGAGCCGAAGCCGATCAGGTCGTAGTCGCCCAGTTCGGCGAGCTCGACCTGGTCCGGCTCGACCACCTTCGCCCCCAGCACCTCCGCCATCGCCTCCGCGACCCGTCGGGTGTTGCCGTGTGACACCGACGTGCAGATGATCAGAGTCCTCGTCATGCCGTTCCTCCCGTGTACGCGAGTGCCGCGTTCCGTCCACAGGACACGGCAGCCGCCAAAAACGTGACACCGGGCCCGTGTGGCCCGGGTCACGCGGCTCGGGACCGGCCGTCAGGCGCGGCAGCGGAGCATGGCCAGCGGCGGGTTGCCGTAGAAGTCGGCCCAGAATTCCTGACCGAATTTCTCCACCCCGGCCGGCGAGATCTCCAGCGGCACCCACTCGATACCGGTGAACCCGGCCGCCTGAAGACATGTCTCGTACGTCGTGCGGCTCGGCGGGATCGCCGTGAACGTGACCGGGTGACCGTCGATCAGGGCGGTGACCCTGACCGGCGTCCCCACGGGCGAGGACTCGCCGGTGGCTTCACAGCGGAATCCGTACTTGTCCAGCGGCGGACCGTCGAACCGGTACGCCGGGTTCTGTGCGAACACGTACAGCGGGGCGCCCTCGTCGAGGAGGGCGTGGATGTTGCGGCACATCAGCTCGATCGTGGCCACATCCTCGGCGTAGTTGAACAGCTGAACCGCTACGCCGATGTCGAAACGGGTCGCCGAGCCGGTCAGGTCCGCCACGCCTGCGACGTCGCCGACCGCGTACCGCACCCCCAGCGGAGCCGCCTCTTCCAGCTTCTCGCCGACAGCGATCATCTCGGGGGACACGTCGACGGCGAAGACATCGGACGCCCCGCGCCGCTTGAACTCCCGTGCGTAGAAGCCCGTACCGGCCCCCAGGTCGATCACCGACTTCCCGGCGACGTCCCCGACCATGGCCAGAAAGCCGGGCACCTCCCCGTACCGCGCCAGCGGCAGGGCCTTGAAGCCCTCGAACGCTTCCCCGATCCGGTCGTACTGTTGCTGTGCGTCAGCCATGGAATGCTCCCCTCGTTGTGCCTGGCAGTCTCTACGGATCCGGGCGGCAGGCCGTATTGGCATAAACCACAAAAGATCAGCCGTCTGTCCAGATCTGCGTACGAGACAAGCCCGCGGTGGGAGCGGCCGCAGCCCCCGCCACAGGGGCAGGGGTTGCGGATCGTGCGTCACTGGCCGGGGTAGTCCGGGTCGTCCTCCAGGTCGGGGAGGTCGCGGTGCCCCTCGGACCAGTGATTGACCCAGCCGCACAGGGCACAGCAGTAGCGGCCGTTCAGGCCGTGGATCTCCGCGCCGCACTTCTGGCACTCGGTGCGGGTGATCTCGGACGTGTCGGGTGCCCTCATACCCCGAAGGGTACGCACCGGTCGCAGGTCTGCCGGCGGTGAGGATTCCTAGATGTCGCGGAAGGTCTCGATCTGCGCCCCGATCGAGTTCAGGCGCTCGGCGAGGTCCTCGTAACCCCGGTTGATGACATAGACGTTGCGCAGCACCGACGTGCCCTCGGCCGCCATCATCGCGAGCAGGACGACCACGGCGGGGCGCAGGGCCGGCGGGCACATCATCTCGGCGGCGCGCCAGCGGGTCGGGCCCTCGACCAGGACCCGGTGCGGGTCCAGGAGCTGGAGGCGGCCGCCGAGGCGGTTGAGGTCCGTGAGGTAGATCGCGCGGTTGTCGTAGACCCAGTCGTGGATGAGGGTCTTGCCCTGCGCGACCGCCGCGATGGCCGCGAAGAACGGGACGTTGTCGATGTTCAGGCCCGGGAAGGGCATCGGGTGGATCTTGTCGATGGGCGCTTCGAGCTTGGAGGGGCGGACCGTGAGGTCCACCAGGCGCGTACGGCCGTTGTCCGCGCAGTACTCCGGGCTGCGGTCGTGGTCGAGGCCCATCTCCTCCAGGACCGCCAGCTCGATCTCCAGGAACTCGATGGGGACGCGGCGGACGGTGAGTTCCGACTCTGTGACCACGGCGGCGGCCAGCAGGCTCATCGCCTCGACCGGGTCCTCGGAGGGGGAGTAGTCGACGTCGACGTCGATGTTCGGCACGCCGTGCACGGTGAGCGTGGTGGTGCCGATGCCCTCGACCTTGACCCCCAGCGTCTCCAGGAAGAAGCACAGGTCCTGGACCATGTAGTTGGAGGAGGCGTTGCGGATGACCGTGACGCCGTCGTGCCGGGCGGCGGCCAGCAGCGCGTTCTCGGTCACGGTGTCGCCGCGCTCGGTCAGCACGATCGGGCGGTCGGGGCGGACCGTGCGGTCGACCTGCGCGTGGTACTGCCCTTCGGTGGCCGCGATGTCCAGGCCGAACCGGCGCAGCGCGATCATGTGCGGCTCGATGGTCCGCGTGCCGAGGTCACAGCCGCCGGCGTACGGCAGCTTGAAGGTGTCCATGCGGTGCAGCAGCGGGCCCAGGAACATGATGATCGAGCGGGTGCGTACGGCGGCCTCCGCGTCGATCGCCGCCATCTCCAGCTCGGCGGGCGGCACCAGCTCCAGGTCGATGCCGTCGTTGATCCAGCGGGTGCGCACGCCGATGGAGTTGAGCACCTCCAGCAGGCGATAGACCTCCTCGATCCGCGCGACCCGGCGCAGCACGGTGCGGCCCTTGTTGAGCAGCGAGGCGCACAGCAGCGCCACGCAGGCGTTCTTGCTGGTCTTCACATCGATGGCGCCGGACAGCCGGCGACCGCCGACGACTCGCAGATGCATCGGACCCGCGTACCCCAGCGACACGATCTCGCTGTCCAGGGCCTCTCCGATCCGGGCGATCATCTCAAGGCTGATGTTCTGGTTGCCGCGCTCGATGCGGTTGACCGCGCTCTGGCTGGTGCCGAGCGCCTCCGCGAGCTGCGTCTGAGTCCAGCCTCGGTGTTGCCGGGCGTCACGGATGAGCTTGCCGATGCGTACGAGGTAGTCGTCTGCCATGAGGCTGAGGCTATCTCAGATATGAGATGGCACCCGCCAGGGGGGTCCATTCGGGTGATGTGTCGTGTCGATGGTATCCGGCCACTTATGCCCGAATTGAGCATAGGGGGCGTGGCGGCACCAAGTCGCCGTGGTCTTGCGGGACTTCGTGCCGCGTCGAGCCGGTCCGCCCGTGCGTCGGGCGCGTTGAGCGGACATTCATCGCGCGTTTATCGAGGTGCTCTGAACTGCTCGGGAGACGAAGGGGGCGGCCGATGGCCGGCACTGTCCCTGGAGGGCCCGACGCGCGGCC
This sequence comes from Streptomyces alanosinicus, assembly GCF_014650595.1. Lineage (GTDB taxonomy): Bacteria > Actinomycetota > Actinomycetes > Streptomycetales > Streptomycetaceae > Streptomyces > Streptomyces alanosinicus. Next base: position 429,368 of record NZ_BMVG01000003.1, on the reverse strand, counting down.
GCCTCGCGGGCGGCCCGTCCTCGACGGCGCGTTCGCCCTCCTGGAAGCACTCGCGGCACATGACGAGGACTTGGGCCTGACACGCTTGGCGGCGTGCGCGGGTCTGCCCAAGACCACCGCGCACCGGCTCCTCGACCAACTGGTCACGCTCGGTGCCGTCCAGCGCCGGGCCGGGCGCTACCGCGTCGGGCCCCTCGCCTTCCGGCTGGGTCAGTGCTGGCAGCCCGCCCAGCTGCTGCGCACCGCGGCGGCCCAGCCGCTGCGCCGGCTCACCGTCGAGTACGCCCGCGTGGGCCTGAGCGTGGCCGTGCCGGACGACGGCGGTCCGCTGCTCGTCGCGGGGATACGCGGCGAGGTGGACGAGCTGTTCACGCTGCGGGCCGGCGCGGTCCTGCCGCCGGGCACCGCCCCGGAAGTCCTCTTCGCGCCCGCCGCGCCACCGCCGGGACTGTCGGGCCGTGCCTGGTCCCGCCGGGTCGCGCTGGCCCGGGACCAGGGCGTGGCCTATGACCACGAGGAGTGCGTCCCCGGCCTGTTCTGTGTCGCGGCGCCCGTGCGCGGCCCGTCTGGCAACGTTGTCGCCGCGATCAACGCCACCGTCCTCGACCCGCGCCGGCTCCCCCCGCTCGCCGAGGCCCTGCGCCGCGCGGCGGTCCTGGTCGGCACCCAACTGGCCCGGCTCCCCGCTCCCGGCACGGCAACGGGTGCACCGACGGGCACAGCGACAGGCGCACCGACGAGCATGCCGGAGTGACGCGCCACCGGCGCCGCACCCCCGCCCGCGCATGACCATCGCGCGCCCATGTACTAGAGTTATCTCGACATCGAGATATCTGCCAGGCGCACCGCAGCCCGTCACCCACTAAGGGTTACCTAACTTAGCCTTACCTTAGCGGATTGGCCAGACCGGGGTGACGGCACGATTGACGGTGGTACGCGCACATCAATGAAGGAGACTGTCGTGTCGGCGAACAGCTTCGACGCCCGCAGCACGCTGCAGGTGGGCGACGAGTCGTACGAGATCTTCCGGCTGGACAAGGTGGAGGGCTCGGCCCGCCTGCCGTACAGCCTCAAGGTCCTGCTGGAGAACCTGCTCCGCACGGAGGACGGCGCGAACATCACCGCCGACCACATCCGCGCCCTCGGGAGCTGGGACTCCCAGGCCCAGCCCAGCCAGGAGATCCAGTTCACGCCGGCCCGCGTGATCATGCAGGACTTCACCGGCGTGCCCTGTGTCGTGGACCTCGCGACCATGCGTGAGGCCGTGAAGGCCCTCGGCGGCGACCCGGCGAAGATCAACCCGCTGTCCCCGGCCGAGATGGTCATCGACCACTCCGTCATCGCCGACAAGTTCGGCACGAGCGACGCCTTCAAGCAGAACGTCGACCTCGAATACGGCCGCAACAAGGAGCGCTACCAGTTCCTGCGCTGGGGCCAGACCGCGTTCGACGACTTCAAGGTCGTCCCGCCGGGCACCGGCATCGTGCACCAGGTCAACATCGAGAAGCTGGCCCGTACGGTCATGGTCCGCGGTGGCCAGGCCTACCCGGACACCCTGGTCGGCACCGACTCGCACACCACGATGGTCAACGGCCTGGGCGTGCTCGGCTGGGGCGTCGGCGGTATCGAGGCCGAGGCCGCCATGCTCGGCCAGCCGGTCTCGATGCTCATCCCGCGGGTCGTCGGCTTCAAGCTGACCGGCGAGCTGCCGGCCGGCACCACCGCCACCGACCTCGTGCTCACGATCACCGAGATGCTGCGCAAGCACGGTGTCGTCGGCAAGTTCGTCGAGTTCTACGGTGAGGGCGTCGCCGCCACGTCCCTCGCGAACCGCGCCACCATCGGCAACATGTCGCCGGAGTTCGGCTCCACCGCCGCGATCTTCCCGATCGACGACGAGACGCTGAACTACCTGCGCCTGACCGGCCGCGACGCCCAGCAGGTCGCGCTGGTCGAGGCGTACGCCAAGGAGCAGGGCCTCTGGCTGGACCCGGCCGCCGAGCCGGACTTCTCCGAGAAGCTGGAGCTCGACCTCTCCACGGTCGTCCCCTCCATCGCCGGCCCGAAGCGCCCGCAGGACCGCATCGTCCTCGCGAACGCCGCCCAGCAGTTCGCGCTCGACGTCCGCAACTACGTCGACACCGCCGACGAGGCCGGCAAGGAGTCCTTCCCGGCCTCCGACGCCCCGGCCACCACCAACGGCGTTCCGTCGAACCCGGTCACCGTGACCGCCCCCGACGGTTCGACGTACGAGATCGACCACGGCGCCGTCACCGTCGCCGCGATCACGTCCTGCACCAACACCTCGAACCCGTATGTGATGGTGGCCGCGGCCCTCGTCGCGAAGAAGGCGGTCGAGAAGGGCCTGACCCGCAAGCCGTGGGTCAAGACCACCCTCGCCCCGGGCTCGAAGGTCGTCACCGACTACTTCGACAAGTCGGGTCTGACCCCGTACCTCGACAAGGTCGGCTTCAACCTCGTCGGCTACGGCTGCACCACCTGCATCGGCAACTCGGGCCCGCTGCCCGAGGAGGTCTCGAAGGCCGTCAACGACCACGACCTCGCGGTCACCTCGGTCCTCTCCGGCAACCGGAACTTCGAGGGCCGTATCAACCCCGACGTCAAGATGAACTACCTGGCCTCCCCGCCGCTGGTCGTCGCGTACGCCATCGCCGGTTCGATGAAGGTGGACATCACGCGCGACGCCCTGGGCACCGACCAGGACGGCAAGCCGGTCTTCCTCTCCGACATCTGGCCGTCGGAGGCCGAGGTCAACGACGTCGTCGCCAACGCCATCGGCGAGGACATGTTCTCGAAGTCGTACGCGGACGTGTTCGCCGGTGACGCCCAGTGGCAGGCCCTCTCGGTCCCCACCGGCAACACCTTCGAGTGGGACAGCGAGTCGACCTACGTCCGCAAGCCCCCGTACTTCGAGGGCATGCAGATGGAGCCGGCCCCGGTCCAGGACATCGCGGGCGCCCGCGTCCTCGCCAAGCTCGGCGACTCGGTCACCACCGACCACATCTCCCCGGCCGGTGCGATCAAGGCCGACACCCCGGCGGGCACGTACCTGTCGGAGCACGGCGTCGAGCGCCGCGACTTCAACTCGTACGGTTCCCGTCGCGGTAACCACGAGGTCATGATCCGCGGCACGTTCGCCAACATCCGCCTGCGCAACCAGATCGCGCCGGGCACCGAGGGGGGCTACACCCGCGACTTCACCCAGGCCGACGCCCCGGTGTCGTTCATCTACGACGCCTCGCAGAACTACCAGGCCGCCGGCACCCCGCTGGTCATCCTGGGCGGCAAGGAGTACGGCTCCGGTTCGTCCCGTGACTGGGCCGCCAAGGGCACCGCGCTCCTCGGCGTCAAGGCCGTCATCACCGAGTCGTACGAGCGCATCCACCGCTCGAACCTCATCGGCATGGGCGTCCTGCCGCTGCAGTTCCCGGCGGGCCAGTCGGCCGACTCGCTCGGCCTGACCGGCGAGGAGACCTTCTCGATCTCCGGCGTGACCGAGCTCAACGACGGCACCACGCCGAGCACGGTCAAGGTCACCACCGACACGGGCGTCGAGTTCGACGCGGTCGTCCGCATCGACACCCCCGGTGAGGCCGACTACTACCGCAACGGCGGCATCATGCAGTACGTGCTGCGCAACCTGATCCGCAAGTAAGCGGCACCGCGGCACCGCAGATCCCGAGGGCCGCATCCCCGTCAGCCGGGGGTGCGGCCCTCCGCCATGCCGTGACCAGGTCATCCCCCCCGGCTCAGGTGGGACACAGCCTTCCCCCAGCGGACCGGCACAGGATTGCTCCATGTCTGGCGCTCCCGGTCCCGCACCGGCCACCTTCGCCCACCGACCGTCCCGGCCCGGGCGCCGCTCGGCATGCCGTCGAGGCCGCACAGGCCGGCGCCGGGCAGGGTGCCGACCAGCGCGCGAAGAGGAACACCGTGCTGACTCGCCGTCTCCTGCCCCGCACCGGGCCCGCACCCCGCACCGCCGTGCACCCCGCACCCGCCGTGCACCCCGCCCCCTGCGCACCCGCCTGCCGCTCCTGCTCACCGCGATCCTCGTCTGCGTCGGCGGCGGGCTCGGGCTCACCATCGCCCTCGCTCAACGCGCCTGTCTGACAGTCGAGTTGGACGGTCGGGTGAACGACGCCGCCGAGCACGGGATGACCGGTGCCGCCAGCCACCCCGAACGACCCGCCGACCTCACCTTCCTCGGCACCGGCGGTCATCCCGCCGGACTGCTCGCCGCCCGGTTCGACACCGGCGGCGAGGTGCCGGCCGGTGCGGTCGTCCGCCGGGACGACAGCCCCCGCGCGCTCACCGCACCCCAGCGCTCCGCCCTCACCGGCGTCCCCGACGACGGCGCGGCCCACACCCGCACCGTCCCCGGCCTCGGCGTCCACCGCGCGCGCATCCTCACTCCGCCAGGAGCGCGTCCAGGTCCGGCACCGTCAGTTCGGCCCAGATCACCTTGCCCTGCGGGGTGTACCGGGTGCCCCAGCGCTCGGCCAGCTGGGAGACCAGGAACAGGCCCCGGCCGCCCTCGTCGGTCGTCGCCGCGTAGCGCAGATGCGGGGAGGTGCTGCTGCCGTCGGCCACCTCGCAGATCAGCGAGCGGTCGTGGATCAGCCGCACATGGACCGGATCGGAGCCGTAGCGGATGGCGTTGGTGATCAGCTCGCTCAGCACCAGTTCCATCCCGAAGCCCAGCTCGGACAGGCCCCACTCGGCCAGCTTGTCGGACACCGCGGCGCGCATCCCCGACACGGCGGCCGGATCGCGCGGCACGTCCCAGTCGGCGACCCGCTCGGCCGGCAGTGCCCGGGTGCGCGCGATCAGCAGGGCGACATCGTCCCCGGGACGCTCGGGCAGCAGCTCCTCCAGCACCGCCCGGCAGCTCTCCTCCGGCGGCCGGTCGGGGTGTCCCGCCAGCGACCGGCGCAGCAACTCCATGCCGACGTCCAGATCGCGCGAGCGGTCCTCGATCAGGCCGTCGGTGTACAGCACGAGCTGGCTGCCCTCCGCCAGCTCGAACTCCGCCGACTGGAACGGCATACCGCCGAGGCCGAGCGGCGGCCCGGCCGGCAGATCGGGGAAGACGACGCTGCCCTCGGGCGAGACCAGCGCGGGCGCGAGATGCCCGGCACGGGCCATCACACAGCGCCGCGTCACCGGGTCGTAGATCCCGTACAGGCAGGTCGCGCCCACGATCTCGTCGGCCGTCTCGGGGCAGGCCTCGTCCTGGTCGATGCGGCCGACCAGGTCGTCCAGATGGCTCAGCAGCTCGTCGGGCGGCAGGTCGAGGGTGGAGAAGTTGTGCACCGCGGTCCGCAGCCGGCCCATTGTCGCGGCGGCGTGCAGCCCGTGCCCGACCACGTCGCCGACGGCCAGCGCCACCCGGCTGCCCGGCAGCGGGATCACATCGAACCAGTCGCCGCTGACACCCGACTGGGCGGGCAGATAGCGGTAGGCCACGTCGAGGGCGCTCTGCGCGGGCAGCGCCCTCGGCAGCAGGCTGCGCTGCAGCGTCACGGCCAGGGCGTGCTCGCGGGTGTACCGGCGGGCGTTGTCGATGCTGACCGCGGCGCGGGCCACCAGCTCCTCCGCCAGCGACAGCTCCTCCATGTCGAAGGGCTCCCGCTTGGAACGCCAGAAGTTGGCGATGCCCAGCACGGTGCCGCGGGCCTGGATGGGGGCGGAGATCAGCGAGTGGATGCCGTAGTCCAGGATCTGCCGGGCGCGCTGCGGATCCTGCTCGGTCCAGCCGTCGGCGGTCGACAGATCGGTCACCAGCTCGGAGCGGCCGGCGCTGTAGCCGCGGGCCTGCGGGGTGGAGGGCAGGAAGTCGATCAGCCGCCCCTTCTCGTACAGCGGGTGATCGTCCCGGATGCCGCCGACCGCGACGCGCCGCATGTCCGTCGCCGTGGGGGCCGGTTCCTCGCCGTGCAGCACGGCGTCGGCCAGGTCCACGGTGACGAAGTCGGCGAACCGGGGGACGGCGACCCGGGTCAGTTCGTCGGCCGTCTGGACCACGTCGAGGCTGCTGCCGATGCCCAGGCCCGCGTCGTACAGCAGCTCCAGGCGCTCCCGGGTCACCTCCGCCCGGCCGGAGACGGCCTGCAGCTCGGTGCAGTCGCGCAGCGTCACCACGGCCGCGCAGGGACCCGCCGCCTGATGTGTGTGCCGCTGGTTGACCGCCAGCAGCCGTCCGCCGGCGAAGTGCACCTCGTCGGAGGCCTCGCGCCCGGAGACCAGCAGGTCCACGGTCGCGGGGTCGAGGCCCGCCAGCTCCCGCACCGTGTGCCCCTCGGCGTCGGGCGGCAGCTCCAGCAGCCGTGCCGCCTCGTCGTTGACCAGCAGTAGCCGTCCGTCCTCGCCGATGATGAGCACACCCTCACGCACCGAGTGCAGCACCGTGTCGTGGTGCTCGTACATACGGGTCATCTCGTCCGGGGCCAGGCTGTGCGTCTGCCGCCGCAGCCGCCGGCCCACCAGCGCCGTGCCGCCGGTCGACACCACGAGCGCGCCGGCCCCGGCGGCCACGATGATCGGCAGCTGCCGGTCCACCTCACTGGTCACGTTCTTCACCTTGAGCCCGGCCGAGACGAGCGCGGTGACCTTGCCGTGTTCGTCGTAGACGGGCACGGTCGCCTGTTCCTCGTGGCCGAGCGGCCCGTGGACCGTCTCGGTGTAGATCTTCCCGGCCAGTGACGGTCCGATCCGGCCCACGAACCGGTGCCCGATCTTGCTCGGCATGGGGTGGGTGTAGCGGATGCCCTTGGTGTTCATGACCACGATGAAGTCGACGCCCGCGGACCTGCGGCCCGCCTCGGTCAGCGGCTGGAGCACCTTGGACGGGTCGGGGGAGCGCAGCGCCTGCAGCATGCCGGGGGAGTGCGCGAAGGTCTGCGCGACGGCGATGGACCTGCGCCGTGCCTCACTGCTGGTGTCGCGTTCCGACTGCAGGACGAGCGCGATGACGCCGCACAGCACGAGCAGCACCACAAGTGCCACTTGCAGCAGGAAAACCTGCCCGGCGACGCTGCGTGGGCTCCTGCCGGCCCTGAAGCGCCAGATGAAACGCCTGAATCGGGCGAATGCGTCCGACATGCGGTATTTGTAGCACTGGATGGCTCTGCTGCCTATGGCTGGTCCGGGGAACGGACACATTTTCGCCGCCTCGCGCTTCACGCGAGGAAACTCTCGCCCCTCAGGTCACATGCGCGGTGGGTTTGTTCCGCTGTGTGCGGACGCTCTGGGCGGACCCGGTGGTCGTGCGCACCGGGTCCGCGAGCCGGGCGGCTGAGGGGGGTTGGTGGACATCCGCCCGGGTGGTGCCGGCTTGTGGTGTGGACCGACCTGCGCGACAACGTTGTCTTTTATTTACCTGACTCTACCTCCTCAACCGACAACGATGTCAACCCATTTGGGGTAGTCCGACCGGGTGAAGTCAGCGTGTGGCTGCCGGTGCGTGGGCGGTCTTCCGTGGTAACGGTGGCGCACGTTACTGTCCCTGCGGCTTGTGCGACCCGTGGTGCGCGACCCGTCCGTCAGGAGGAAGGGCCGCGTCATGCGTTGCAGACTCCTGTCGCTGCTGCTGACCGCCGCGCTCGCGCTCGGCGGCGCCACCCCCGCCCTCGGCGTCACCCCCGCCCTTGCGACGGGCGCCGCCCCCGGCGAGCTAGTGCCCCGGCAGGCAACGTTCGCCCCGTCGCGACGCCCGGCACGCCCTCTCGCCGCACCGGCCGAAAGCCCACGTACGCCCAGTACGAGGACTTCCGGCCGGCACGCCGAGAGCACGCACCGGACGCCGCTCCTTGACGGGCAAACGTTGCCTGCCGGGGCACTAGTCAAGGATCCGACGGGCTACGTCGATCCACTGATCGGCACCGCGAACGGCGGCGATGTCTTCCCGGGTGCCGTCGTGCCCTTCGGCATGCTCTCCTGGAGCCCCGAGAACACCACGGGGGACGCCACCCGCACCGCCGCGCCCGGCGGCTACCGGTACGACGCCACCCGCGTCCGGGGCTTCAGCCTCACCCATATGTCCGGCACCGGCTGCGCGGGCGGCAGCGGCGACATCCCCTTCTTCCCCTACGCCGGCGAGGTCACCTCCTCCCCGGCGAGCGACACCGCCGACGCCGTCTACGCCTCCGGCTTCGCGCACGCCGACGAGAGCGCCGAGCCCGGTCACTACGCGGTGGGCCTGGCCTCCGGGGTCACCGCCGACCTCACCGCCACCGCACACACCGGCTCGGCCCGCTTCACCTACCCCGCCGGCAAGCCCGCCTCGCTGCTGGTGCGCACCGCCAACTCCGAGGTGGGCTCGGAGAATTCGGCCGTCACGATCGACCCCGCCCACCGCACCGTCTCCGGCTCGGTCACCTCCGGCGACTTCTGCGGCCATCTCGACCCCGAGGGCCGACGCGCCTACTACACGCTGTATTTCACCGCCCGCTTCGACCGCGCCTTCACGAGCGCCGGCACCTGGCGGGACGACCGGCTCAGCCCCGGCTCACTGACGGCGGCCGGCGGCACCGGGGGCTTCGCGCACGGCGGGCGGCCCGTCGCGGGCAAGGGCGCCGGCGGCTATGTCACGTTCGCGCCCGGCACCGGCCCGGTGCACGTCAAGGTGGGCATCTCCTACGTCGGCAAGGCAGCCGCCGAGGCCAACCTCGCCGCCGAGAACCCGCCCGGCCGCTCCTTCGACGCGGTGCGCGGCGCGGCCCGCCGGGCCTGGCGCGAGCGGCTCGGCGCCGTACGGGTCGGCGGCGGTACGGACACCGACCGCACCACCTTCTACACCGCGCTGTACCACGCGCTGCTGCATCCGAACGTCATCAGCGACGCCGACGGCCGCTACCGGGGCGCCGACGGCACGGTGCACCGGGTCGGCCCCGGGCACCGCGCCCAGTACGGCACCTTCTCCGGCTGGGACGTCTACCGCAACCAGTTGCAGCTGCTCACCCTGCTCGATGCGCGCACCGGCTCCGACATCGCCCAGTCGTTGTACGAGCTGGCCCGGCAGAACGACGGCACCTGGGACCGCTGGCTGCACGGCGCGAGCGGCACCCATGTCATGAACGGCGACCCCTCGCCGACCGCGCTGGCCGGCATCCGCGCCTTCGGCGGCACCGGCTTCGACCTGCGCGGCGCGCTGCGCTCGCTGGTGCGGGCGGCCACCGTCCCCACCGCGCAGGACCTCTCCCCGGCGGGCCGTCCGGTGCTGTCCGCCGGCCAGCGTCCCTCGCTGGACGTGTACCTGAAGCTGCACTACATGCCGAGCGTCTCCAACGCCTGGGGCGGCGCCGCCGAGACCCTGGAGATGTCCACGGCCGACTTCTCCCTCTCCCAGCTCGCCCGCGCCGCAGGCGAGAAGGGGACCGCCGCCGCCTTCGCCAGGCGCGCCCAGTGGTGGCAGAACGTCTTCGATGTCGCGGCCGACCCCGGGGGCGGCTATGCCGCCGATCGCAAGGCCGACGGCAGCCGGGTCACCGGCTTCACCCCGGACACCGGCAACGGCTTCGTGGAGGGCACGGCGGCCCAGTACACGTGGATGGTCCCGCACGACCCGGCGGGCCTGTTCGCCGCCATGGGCGGCCGGGACAGGGCACTCGCCCGGCTCGACGACTTCTTCCACGACAAGGGTGGCGACTGGGCCCTCACCGGCCACGGCGGCACCAGGGCCGAGCTGGCCAACGAGCCGTCGATCAACGTCCCCTACCTGTACGACTACGCGGGCGCCCCCTACCGGACGCAGGCGACCGTGCGGGCCGCGATGCGGCGGCTGTGGTCGGCCGGGCCCGGCGGCATCCCCGGCAACGACGACCTCGGCGCGATGTCGTCCTGGTACGTCTTCGCCGCCCTCGGCATGTATCCGCAGGTGCCCTCCCGCGCCGAACTGGTCCTCGCCTCCCCGCTGTTCGCGCGCGTGGAGATCAGCCGCCCGCAGGGCAACGACATCTCGATCCGCGCGAGGGGGGCGGCGGCCGGCGCGCCGTACGTCCGGTCCCTGAAGGTGGACGGCCGTACCAGCGACCGTCCCTGGCTGCCGGCGTCCTTCGTCCGTGACGGCGGCCGGCTCGACTACACCCTGTCCGCCGCGCCGGACCGCGGCTGGGGCGCGGACAGCCCGCCGCCGTCCTTCCGCGAGGGCGAGCAGCCGTACCAGACCGGCGTCGGCCCCACCGCCGCCGTGCTCGCACCCGGTGACAGCACCTGGACCGTCGTCCGCGCGCTGTCGCTGAACGGCGGCGGCGGCCCCGGCGTGCGCTTCCGCGTGGACACCCCGGCCGGCGTCACGGCCACGCCCGCCGCGGGCACGGTCACGGGCGGCGCCCGGGAGATCACCCTCACCGCCGCCGCGGACGCCCCGCAGGGCTTCGCGGACGCCGGGGTCACGGTGACCTCCGCCGGCACCTCCTACCGGCAGCCCGTCGCCCTCACCGTCGCCGCCCCCGGCACCCTGCTCGCCGCCTACGACAACACCGGTGTCTGCGACGACACGGGCGGCCACGACGAGGCCGACTACGACGGCGGCGGCTGGAGCTACTCCCGTCAGGCCCTCGCCGCGGCCGGCCTGACCCCGGGCGGGCGGTCCTCGGCCTTCGGCCTGCCCTTCACCTGGCCGAACTCACCCGACGGCCGCCCGGACAACGCCTCGGGCGCCGGACAGACCGTCCGGCTTCCCACGCCCTCGGGCGCGTTGTCGTTCATCGGCAGCGCGGTCAACGGCGACCGGCAAGGCCGGGCGACCGTCACCTACACCGACGGCACGACCGGCACCGTCGACCTGTCCCTCACCGACTGGACGGCGGGCGGCGGGGGCGGCGGCGTCCGGTACGGCAACGAGGTCGTCGCCCGGACGCCGTACCGCAACGCCGCGGGCGCCGGCCGGGACCCGGTGGCGACCTATGTCTTCGCCACCAGGCCCTACCGGGCCCCGGCAGGCAAGCTGATCAGCAGCGTCAGGCTGCCCGACGACCACGATCTGCATGTGTTCACCCTGGCCACGGACTGAACCCCGGTGGGTGTCCGTCAGGCCAGCAGCTCCACCTCCGCGAGCGTCGCGGCGCCGTTCAGCACCAGGCGGTACTTCGCGTAGGTGCCCGGGGCGGCGACGGTGAACGCCCGGGTCTGGCGGTCCCAGGCGAAGGACTCCCCGGAGCGCTGGTCCAGGGTCTTCCAGGCAGTGCCGTCCGTGGAGCCCTGGAGGGTCCAGCCGGTCGGCGCCTTGGTGTGGTCGGCCGACGAGGTCAGCGTGTACTGGACCGGCTTGACGGCGTGGTCGACCGGCAGGTCCACCGAGGTGAGCGTGGCGTCCGTCGCCGAGGTGTCGTCGAACAGCGGTCCGTCCCCCTTCAGCACGTCCGAGCGGGGCGCCGGCACCTTGTCGTCCTGGGTGACGGAGACCGGGCCCGCGTCCTTGCCCGTGCCCCACGCCGACGGCTCGGCGCCCATGGAGAACTCCAGCACCCCGCCCTTCGACAGCAGCGAGTGCGGCAGCGACGTCGAGTTCCAGGGCCGGCCGTCGAACGTCACGCCCTGCACATAGACGTTCCTCGCGCTGTTCCGCGGCGCCTTGACGACCAGGTCCCGGCCGTTCTCCAGATGCACGGTGACCTTCTTGAACAGCGGGGAGCCGATGGAGTACTCACCGCTGCCCATGACGAGCGGATAGAAGCCGAGCGCGGAGAAGAGGTACCAGCCCGACTGCTCGCCGTTGTCCTCGTCGCCGTGGTAGCCCTGCCCGATCTCGCTGCCGGCGTACAGCCGGGAGAGGATCTCGCGGACCGTCGCCTGTGTCTTCCAGGGCTGGCCCGCCGCGTCGTACATGTACGACACATGGTGCGCGACCTGGTTGGACTGGCCGAGCATGCCCATCCGGACGTCCCGGGCCTCGGTCATCTCATGGATGACGCCGCCGTAGGAGCCGACGAGGTCCGGTGAGGCCGTCTCCGGGGTGGAGAAGAACGTGTCGAGCTTCTTCGCGAGGGCCGGCCGGCCGCCGTAGAGGTTGGCCAGGCCCCGGCTGTCCTGCGGGACGCTGAACGCGTACCCCCAGCCGTTGGTCTCCGTGTAGTCGTACCCCCACACGCGCGGGTCGTACTTCGAGGAGTCGACACGCCAGGATCCCTGGCTGTCGCGGCCCTGGAAGAAGCCGCCCGCCGCCTTGGGGTCGAAGAGGTTCACATAGTCCTGGGCGCGGTTGAGGAAGTACGCGGACTCCTCCTTGTAGTGCTTCTCGCCCGTCTTCCCGTACAGGGCCTCGCCCATCTTCGCGATGCCGTAGTCGTTGACGTATCCCTCCATCGCCCAGGACAGGCCCTCGGTGGTGGCGGTGCTGGTGTAGCCGAGGAAGGGCGAGGTGCTCATGCCCTTGCGGCCCACGCCCGACATCGGCGGGACGACGGTCGCGTTCTTCAGGGCGGCCTGGTACGCCGCCTTCGCGTCGAACGGCACGCCCTTGACATAGGCGTCGGCGAACGCCACGTCCGAGGAGGTGCCGGTCATCAGGTCGGCGTAACCGGGCGAGGACCAGCGGGAGGTCCAGCCGCCGTCCTTGTACTGCTGCACGAACCCGTCGACCATCTCGCCGGCCTGCGAGGGCGTGAGGAAGGAGTACGCCGGCCATGTCGTCCGGTAGGTGTCCCAGAAACCGTTGTTGACGTACACCTTGCCGTCGACGATCTTCGCGCCGGTGTGCGTCGGGGTGTCCTGGCTCTGCATCGGCGAGAAGGGGGACGCGTACTGGTCGGTGTCCCCGACCTTCTCGAAGCCCGAGTTCGGGTACAGATACAGCCGGTACATGCTGGAGTACAGCGTGGTCAGCTGGTCCGGGCTCGCGCCCTCGACCTCGACCTTGCCGAGCAGCTTGTCCCAGGTGCGCTGCGCCTGGGACTTCACGGTGTCGAAGGAGGTGCCGTCCGGGATCTCCTGACGCAGATTGTCCTTCGCCTGGTCGACGCTGATCAGCGAGGTCGCCAGGCGCAGAGTGACGGTGCGGTCCGCGCCCGCGTCGAAGCGCAGGTACCCCTTGACCCCGCTCGATCCGCCGTCGGTCACCGGTTTGTCGAACTCGCCGTACACGAACAGCCGTGTCGCGCCGGTCGACAGGCCCGACTTCACGTCCGAGTAGCCGGTGACGGTCCCGTTGTCCTTGTCGAGGGTCAGGCCCGCCTGTTCGGTGACATTGTCGAAGACCACGCTAGCGTCGTCGCCGGGGTAGGTGAAACGCAGCTCCGCCGCGTGGTCGGTCGGGGTCATCTCGGCCTTGAGACCGTTCTCGAACCGGACCCCGTAGTAGTACGGCCGCGCGGTCTCGTTCTCGTGCCGGAACGGCAGCCGGCGCGCCTCGCGGCCGGTGTCCGGGGTGCCGGACGCGGCCGACGGCATCACCTGGAAGGTCTGCCGGTCGCCCATCCAGGGGCTCGGCTCATGGCTCGCGCTGAACGCCTCGATCGTCGGCAGATTGGCGTCGTTGTTCGCGCGCGCGTACTCGTACAGCCAGCTCAGCGAGGACGCGTTGGTCACCGGCGTCCAGAAGTTGAACCCGTGCGGCAGGGCCGTCGCCGGGAAGTCGTTGCCGCGCGAGAAACTGCCGCTGGAGTTGGTGCCGCGGGTGGTCAGCGCGTAGTCCGACAGATGCGCCTTCGGCCTCTCGGGCGCTGCGGGCCTCAGGGCCACGTCGTCGATCCAGCCCCGGAACTTCGCCGGTCCGTCGGGGGAGTCGTACGCCACCAGGATCCGGTCGACGGTCTTGCCGGCCGCGACCGAGCCGATCCGCGCGGCCACGTTGTTCCACTGGTTGACGTACAGCGACTTCGAGGCGCCCTGTCCGCGCGGCGACAGCGGGAATCCGTGCTGGTCCGGGGCGCCCAGATCGCTCAGATAAGTGCCGTCGGTGAAGGCCAGGTCGAGAGAGACGTCGGTGGCGTCGTAGTCCCGGTCGCCGTCGGCCATCGACGGGAAGATCCGGTACGACAGCTGGGTGTCGGCGCCGACCTTCACGTTCACGTCGAAGACCTTGTTGTACGAGTAGGCCCGGCCGTCCGCCGTATGCCGTCCGGCGTAGCGCAGCGCCCTCGTTCCGGTGAACCCGGCCCGTGCCTTGGCCGTCGGCGATGCGGTCGGGCCCCGGTCGACCAGCGTCAGCATGTCCTGCGGCACCGGCCCGCCCCCGCCGCCGGTGGAGAACTGCACATCTGCGAGCTGCAGGATGTCGTCGGCGCCGTTGTTCCGGGTGACCTCCAGCCGGAAGTGCTGGTACTCGGCCGGCTCGGCCAGGCCGTAGGACCTGGTCTGGAAGCGCTCGGAGAAGGCCTGGTCCGAGCGGGTGTCGACGGTCTTCCAGTCCTTGCCGTCGGCGGAGCCGAGCAGCGTCCAGTCCCTGGGGTCGCGCTGGGCGTTGTCATTGGCCGAGGTGAGCGCGTAGGTGTGCAGCTTGATGGGCTGGTCGAGGTCGAACTCGACCCAGCCGGTGGGTGCGAAGGTCAGCCATTTGGTGCCGGGCTCGCCGTCGACCAGGTTCTCCTTCACCTCGCCGGCGCCCGGGTTCTCGCCGCTCGCCCGGACATCGGTGACATGGTCGGTCACATTGCCCGGGATGCCGGTGCTGTAGCCGCCGTCGACACCCGAGGCGCGCTTCGTGCCGTCCGGGCCGGTGTCCACGGTGTTCAGCCAGTCGGGTGCCGGGTCGCCCGGCTCGAACGAGGATGCGAACTCTTGGCCCGCGGCCGGAGCCTTGGCGGGCAGGGCGACCGCCGCGCCCTGCGCGCCGGCGGCCATGACAAAGGCGGCCGTGAGGACGACCGCCGGACCCCATCTGTGCCGAGTTCTCCGCTGCATCTACGGATTCCCCTCCTGCGCCCCCTCCGGACAACGTTGTCAACTAACGAGACGCAGGAACCAGTAGGGCGTCAAGTGGCCCGTGATGTCAAGGGTGTTGGGTGTGGCATTCAGGGACATATGTCGCGAATATTTGTGCCAGGCGGACCACCGGGGGCACATATTTCCCCGAGGTCTCAACTCGGAAAAGACCCATCGCGAACCCTGCATTCGATCTTGCTCAGCCGACCGAAAGTGGACTATACCTGTCGGCACTTCCAGCACGACCCTGCACGACCCAGCACTACCCGACCGCGGTGCCGGGGAGGATCCGGTTCACCGCCTGAGTCCTGGAGAAGGCGAGGACTTGAGCATGGGATCCATCTCGAACCACGGCGGCGAAGGTGTCGGCCGTCGTGATCTGATCAAGCGGTCCGCCGCGCTCGGCCTGGTCGCGGCCCCGGGGATGGGGCTGCTGTCCGCCTGTGCGAGCAGCGGCGGGGGAGGCCAGACCAAGGACAAGGCGGGGAAGAAGACCGCCAAGAACCCGCTCGGCGTCAACGACAGCGCCCAGATGGAATTCGTCCTCTTCGACGGCGGCTTCGGCAAGGAGTACGCCCAGGACGCGGTGAAGATCTACGAGAAGGACTTCCCGAAGGCGCATGTGAAGTTCTCCGCCACCCAGAAGATCCAGTCCACCCTCCAGCCCCGCTTCAACCAGGGCAACCCGCCGGACCTCATCGACAACTCCGGCGCGGAGCAGATGGACATGGGTGTCCTGGTCGGCAAGAACCAGCTGGCCGACCTCACCCCGCTGCTGGACGCGCCGTCGTACGACGACCCGAACAAGAAGGTCCGCGACACCCTGCGCCCGGGCATCGTGGAAATGGGCCAGTTCGACGGCAAGCCGGTCTGGATCTTCTACTACGCCTACACGGTGTACGGCGTCTGGTACTCGCAGAAGGCGCTGGACTCGCTCGGCACGGAGTACCCGAAGACCTGGGACGAGATGCTCCAGGTCTGCGAGAAGGCCAAGAAGAAGGGGATGGCGGGCTGGACGTACGCGGGCAAGTACCCGTACTACCTCCCCTTCTCGCTGTACCCGATGATCGGCAAGGTCGGCGGGCGCGAGGTGCTCGACGCCATCGACAACCTGGAGCCGAACGCCTGGCAGCACCCGGCCGTCAAGGCCTGTTTCGAGGCGTACTACGAGCTGTACAAGAAGGGCTACATCCTCAAGGGCACCCCGGGCCTGGACCACATCCAGTCGCAGACCGCCTGGGCCAAGGGCGAGGCGCTGTTCATCCCGAACGGCTCCTGGGTGGAGAACGAGTCGGCCAACGTCATCCCGAAGGACTTCGACCTGGCCGTCTCCGCGCCCTCCGGCATCGACGCGTCCGACAAGCTGCCCTTCGGCACCATCTGGGCCTCCGGCGGTGAGCCCTTCATCGTCCCGGCCAAGGCCGCGAACGCCGAGGGAGGCATGGAGCAGTTGCGCATCATGCTCTCCGAGGCGTCCTCGAAGAACTTCACGGCCAAGGTGAAGTCGCTGACCGCGTACAACGGCGGTACCACCGGAATCACCCTCACCCCGGGTCTGAAGTCCGGTGTGGCGGCGCTGAAGCTGGCCGGATCCAACGTGGTGAATCCGCGGCTTCAGGACTGGTATGTGCAGCTGCAGAAGGAGAAGATCGGTGTGGCCGGTCTCGGGGAGATGATGGCCGGCCGGCTCACTCCCGCCGAGGCCATCAAGAAGATCCAGGGTTTCGCCGACGAGGCGGCCAAGGACACCACGATCAAGCACTACAAGCACCAGTAACCAGCACCCTCATCAACGCACCGGAGTGGCGATGCAGCACGGCAAGTACCGGTTCATCGTGGGGTTTCTGGTTCTGCCCCTGGGACTGTACGCGCTCTTCGTGGTGTGGCCGTTCATCCAGTCCATCTATTACTCGTTCACGGACTGGACCGGCCTGAGCCCCGAATTCAAGATGGTCGGCTTCGACAACTACCAGCGGATGCTCCATGACGACATCTTCTGGAAGTCGTTGCAGCACAGTCTGCTGTTCGCCCTGGTGCTCCCACTGGTGACGATCAGTCTGGCGCTGTTCTTCGCCTTCATGATCAATGTCGGCGGACGCCGGAGGAAGGGCGGCCCCGTGATCTCCGGGGTCCGGGGCTCGTCCTTCTACAAGATCGTGTATTTCTTTCCGCAGGTGCTGTCCATCGCGATCGTCTCGCTGCTGTTCGCCTTCGCGTACAACCCGGACAGCGGCGCGATCAACTCACTGCTGCGCGGTATCGGCCTCGGAGACATTCAGCCGCTGTGGCTGGGCGACCCGAGCCTTGCGCTGTGGTGTGTGATGGCGGTGTTGGTGTGGTCCACGGTCGGCTTCTTCGTGGTCCTGTTCTCGGCCGGCATGGCCTCCATCCCGACGGAGCTGTACGAGTCGGCGCTGCTCGACGGCGCCGGCCGGGCCACCACCTTCTTCCGCATCACCCTGCCGCTGCTGTGGGACACCGTGCAGTCCGGCTGGGTCTACATGGGCATCCTCGCGCTCGGCGCCGAGTCGTTCGCGGTCGTCCAGATCATGACGACCGGACCGGGCGGGCCCGACTACTCGACCACGGTGATGGTCCTGTACGTGTACCAGAAGGCGTTCCGGGACGGTCAGGCCGCCTACGCCACCACCATCGGCGTCGCCCTGCTGATCGTCACGCTCGCCTTCGCGGCGATCGTGATGCGGCTGGGCCGTCGCGAGCGGCTGGAGTTCTGAACCGATGAAGACGACCGAGACCTCCGCACCGCTGCCGGCCGAGTCCGGCGCCACCGTCTCCAAGGTCGACGCACCCGCCCCGAAGCGCGCCCGGCAGAAGAAGGAGGGCGGTGTCCTCAACGTCTTCTCGCACGGGGTGCTGATCATCTGGGCGATCATGGTGGTCACGCCGCTGCTGTGGGCGGTGATGACCTCCTTCAAGTCGGACAGCTCGATCTTCGGCTCGCCCTGGTCCCTGCCGGACAGGCTGCACTTCGACAACTGGTCGCGGGCCTGGACCCAGGCCAACATGAGCGACTACTTCCTGAACACCGTCCTGGTGGTCGGCGGCTCGCTCATCGGCACCCTGGTGCTCGGCTCCATGGCGGCCTATGTCCTCGCTCGCTTCGACTTCCCGGGCAACCGCTTCATCTACTACCTGTTCGTCGGCGGCATGAGCTTCCCGATCATGCTCGCGCTGGTCCCGTTGTTCTATGTGGTGAACAACATGGGCATGCTGAACACGATCCACGGCCTGATCCTGGTCTACATCGCGTACTCGCTGCCCTTCACGGTCTTCTTCCTCACGGCCTTCTTCCGCACACTGCCCACCTCGGTGGCGGAGGCGGCCTTTGTGGACGGCGCCTCGCACACCCGCACGTTCTTCCAGATCATGCTGCCGATGGCCAAGCCGGGCCTGATCAGCGTGGGCATCTTCAACTTCCTGGGCCAGTGGAACCAGTACATGCTGCCCACGGTCCTCAACACCGACCCGGACAAGAAGGTCCTCACCCAGGGCCTGGTCCAGCTCGCGGTCAGCCAGGGCTACAAGGGGGACTGGTCCGGTCTCTTCGCCGGCCTGGTGATGGCCATGCTGCCGGTGCTCGGGGCGTACATCGTCTTCCAGCGCCAGGTCGTCCAGGGCCTGACCGCGGGGGCGCTGAAATAGCCCGCAGACCTCGCCGGAGTGACGCTCCGTATGTCTCCGTGCGCACGCCGCTCCCCCTCCCGGGGGCGGCGTGCGCACGTGGTACCGGGGACCCTCAGGCACCCGGAAACGGTTCAACCTCTTGACGTAAGCAGCCCCGAACGGCTCAGCTTAGAGTTCACTAGTTGGACATACGCGGGGCCTCGCCGAAGCGGCCTCGCGCTCAGGAGGTCGTCGTGGAGACTCCAGGGTCGCAGTCGTCGCTGCACCGAGCCAACCTGGAGCGGGTTGTACGGGCCGTGCGCCTGGCCGGGTCCCTCACGCAGGCGGAGATCGCGCGGACGACCGGTCTGTCGGCCGCGACCGTCTCCAACATCGTGCGGGAGCTGAAGGACGGCGGAACGGTCGAGGTCACGCCCACGTCGGCGGGCGGGCGGCGGGCCCGCAGCGTCAGCCTCAGCGGCGACGCCGGCATTGTGATCGGTGTCGATTTCGGACACACGCACATGCGCGTCGCGATCGGCAACCTCGCCCATCAGGTGCTGGCCGAGGAGTCCGAGCCGCTGGACGTGGACGCCTCCGCCGCACAGGGCTTCGACCGGGCGGAACAGCTGGTCAGCCGACTGATCGCGGCCACCGGGGTGAACCCGTCCAAGGTGGCCGGGGTGGGCCTCGGCGTGCCCGGTCCCATCGATGTGGAGTCGGGGACGCTGGGCTCCACCGCGATCCTGCCCGGCTGGACCGGCGCCAAGCCCGCCGAGGAGCTGCGCGAGCGGCTCGGCGTGCCCGTGCACGTGGACAACGACGCCAACCTGGGTGCCCTCGGCGAGCTGGTCTGGGGCAGCGGGAAGGGCGTACGGGACCTCGCGTACATCAAGGTCGCGAGCGGTGTCGGCGCGGGTCTGGTGATCGACGGGAAGATCTACCGGGGCCCGGGCGGCACGGCCGGAGAAATCGGGCATATTACACTCGATGAATCCGGCCCGGTCTGCCGTTGCGGAAACCGCGGCTGTCTGGAGACGTTCGCGGCCGCGCGGTATGTGCTCCCGCTGCTCCAGCCCAGCCATGGCGCCGACCTCACGATGGAAGGCGTCGTACGGCTGGCCAGGGACGGAGACCCGGGCTGCCGTCGGGTGATCGCCGACGTCGGCCGCCATATCGGCTCGGGAGTGGCCAATCTCTGCAATCTGCTGAACCCGAGCCGGGTGGTCCTCGGCGGTGATCTCGCCGAGGCCGGTGAGCTGGTGCTCGGGCCGATCAGGGAGTCCGTCGGCCGCTACGCCATTCCCAGCGCGGCGCGCCAACTCTCCGTTCTCCCGGGGGCACTTGGCGGCCGTGCCGAGGTGCTCGGAGCGCTCGCTCTCGCCCTGAGCGAGATGGGTGATTCGACTCTTTTGGACGGGTCGCTGCCGGTGGCAGCCCCTGCCTTCACTTAGAGAACGGATGGCACCGTTGCCATCTCGTTAAGGATTTACTTCTTGACGTCGCACGTGTGGCCGAGTTGACTTCCAGCCACCTCGGCCGCAACGACGCGGCCTCGTCAGGGAGGTTTGTGAAGTGAACGCACGTATGCGTCGTGCCGCCGTTGCCGTGGCCGCTGGGGCGATGGCGGTCTCGCTGGCCGCCTGTGGCAGTGCCAAGGAGTCGAAGGGCGGAAGCTCGTCCTCCTCGTCGTCCAAGAAGGGCGACAACATCAAGGTCGGTCTCCTGCTCCCGGAGAACAAGACCGCGCGTTACGAGAAGTTCGACAAGCCGCTGATCGAGAAGAAGATCAAGGAGCTGACGAACAACAAGGCGGAGGTCGAGTACAACAACGCCCGCCAGGACGCGAACCTGCAGGCGCAGCAGGTCGACACCATGATCACCAACAAGGTGGACGTCCTGATCGTGGACGCGGTCGACGCCAAGGCGATCCAGAACTCCGTGCAGAAGGCCGTGGACCAGGGCATCAAGGTCGTCGCCTACGACCGCCTGGCCGAGGGCCCGATCAGCGCCTACACCTCCTTCGACAACGAGGAGGTCGGCAAGACCCAGGGCCAGGCCCTGCTGAAGGCGCTGGGCAGCAAGGCCACCAAGTCCTCCAAGATCGTCATGGTCAACGGCTCGGTCACCGACCCGAACGCCGCCCAGTTCAAGAAGGGCGCCCACGAGGTCCTCGACGGCAAGGTCACGATCGCCAAGGAGTACGACACCAAGGAGTGGTCGCCGGACAACGCCAACTCCGAGATGGAGACGGCGATCTCCGCGGTCGGCAAGGACAAGATCGCGGGTGTCTACTCCGCCAACGACGGCATGGCCGGCGGTATCATCACCGCCCTCAACGCCGCGGGCGTCAAGGTCCCGGTCACCGGCCAGGACGCCGAGCTGGCCGGTGTGCAGCGCATCGTCGCCGGTACGCAGTACATGAGCGTCTTCAAGTCCTACCCGCAGGAGGCGAACGTCGCCGCGGAGATGGCCGTCGCGCTCGCCCAGGGCAAGTCGCTGGACTCCATCGCCAAGGACAAGGTCTCCAGCACCTCCCAGAAGGACGTCCCCTCGGTCCTCGTCCCGGTCGTCTCGCTGACGCAGGACAACATCAAGGACACGGTCATCAAGCAGGGCTACTACACCGTCGCCGACATCTGCACCGCCGACTACAAGGCGGCCTGCGACAAGATCGGCCTGAAGTAGTCGACGTCAAGTCCCTTCCCGCAAAAGGGCGTTCGTCCTTGAATGCCCTCAGGGAAGCCGACTGAGCGCTCCCCGGAACTCCTCCGGCGTCCCGTGATCACACAGCCCCGCAAGCTCGACGCGGGGCGCCGGACGGAACTCCCCACCGGGTTGCTCCCAACCCACCCACCCAGAATTTCTGCACAACCTCCCGCCGGGTCAGGCGGCGAAGGAGATGGTTCACGTGTCCGCTACGCCCGTGCTGGCGTTGCGCGGGGTCTCCAAGCGGTTCGGTGCCGTTCAGGCGCTCACCGACGTAGAGCTTGAGGTCCACGCCGGTGAGGTGGTCGCCCTGGTGGGCGACAACGGCGCCGGAAAGTCCACGCTGGTCAAGACGATCGCCGGCGTGCACCCGATCGACGAGGGTGTCATCGAGTGGGACGGCAAGCCCGTCACCATCAGCAGGCCGCACGACGCCCAGGCCCTGGGCATCGCGACGGTGTACCAGGACCTCGCGCTGTGCGACAACATCGATGTCGTCGGCAATCTCTTCCTCGGCCGTGAGCTGCGGAAGTGGGGCGTCCTGGACGAGGTCGAGATGGAGCGCCGCTCCCGCGAGCTGCTGACCACCCTGTCGATCCGCATCCCGAGCGTCCGGATCCCGATCGCCTCGCTCTCCGGCGGTCAGCGCCAGACCGTGGCCATCGCCCGCTCCATGCTCGGCGAGCCCAAGCTGGTGATCCTCGACGAGCCCACCGCCGCCCTCGGCGTCGAGCAGACCGCCCAGGTCCTCGACCTGGTGGAGCGGCTGCGCGAGCGCGGTCACGCCGTCGTCCTCATCAGCCACAACATGGCGGACGTGAAGGCGGTGGCCGACAAGGTCGCCGTGCTGCGCCTCGGCCGCAACAACGGCGTCTTCGAGGTCAAGACGACCTCGCAGGAGGAGATCATCTCCGCCATCACCGGCGCCACCGACAATGCCGTGACCCGCCGTGCGGCCCGTACCTCCGGCGCGAACGGGGAGGCTTCCCAGTGAGCATCGACAAGACCTCCGCGAACGTCGACGAGACGCCCTCGCAGGACGAGACCGTCGTCGAGAACCCCGAGGCCGCGGCCGCCGCGGTCACCGCGGTCGACCCGCGCCTGCTGGTCCAGCAGGAGGGCCTGCTCGGCTACTGGCACGAGTTCAAGCGCAAGATGAAGGCCGGCGAGCTGGGCTCGCTGCCGGTCGTCGTGGGCCTCGCGATCATCTGCATCATCTTCCAGGTGCTCAACTCGCAGTTCCTGTCCGCGCAGAACATCAACGACATCACGATCACGATGGTCGGCACGGGCATGATCTCGGTCGGCATCGTGTTCGTGCTGCTGCTCGGCGAGATCGACCTGTCGGTCGGCTCGGTCAGCGGTGCGGCCAGCGCCCTCGCCGGTGTCCTCGCGGTCAACCAGGGCTGGCCCGAGTGGGCGGCCGTACTCGTCGCCGTCGGCGCCGGCATCGCCATCGGCGCGCTGCACGGCTTCTTCTTCGCGGTGCTCGGCGCCCCCGCCTTCGCCGTGACGCTGGCCGGTCTGCTGTTCTGGCTGGGCTTCATGCTGAAGGTGCTCGGCGCGGACGGCACGATCAACCTCGACCCGAACGGCCTGGTCGGCAGGCTGACCACGTACTACTTCTCGGACGTGGCCGCCGCCTACGGGCTCGCCGTCGTCGTGGTGGCCGTGTTCTTCCTCACCTCCTTCCTGAGCAACCGGCGCCGGCAGGCCGCGGGCATCCCGGCCCGGCCGCTCAGCGACACGATCCTGCGGACCGTGCTGCTGGCCGTGATCTCCTTCGCCGCGGCCTACATGTACAACCAGTACAAGGGCCTGCCGCTGGCCACGGTGATCTTCCTGGTCTTCCTGATCGGCACGGACTTCGTGCTGCGCCGTACCGCCTACGGCCGCAAGATCTTCGCGCTCGGCGGCAGCGTGGAGGCGTCCCGCCGTGCGGGTATCAACGTCACCGCGGTGCGGATCTCCGTGTTCGCCATCTCGGGTGGTTTCGCGGCGATCGGCGGCCTGTTCCTGGCGTCGAAGATCGCTTCGGCGAACCAGAGCGCCGGCACCGGTGACCTGCTGATGAACGCGATCGCCGCGGCCGTCATCGGTGGTACGTCGCTGTTCGGCGGGCGCGGTCGTACATGGAACGCGCTGCTCGGTGTGCTGGTGATCGTCTCGATCCAGTACGGGCTGCAGCTGGAGTCCATCGCGGAGCCGGTCAAGTACATGATCACCGCGGCTGTGCTGTTGACCACGGTGGTGATCGACTCCATCACCCGCAAGACGCAGAAGACGGCCGGCCGCGCGTAAAGGCGCCGCCTGTCCTCGCTCACCCGACGTGCCCGGCGCCTCAACGTGCCGGGCACTGTCGTGTCGTGGAAAGCCGGAACATTAGACTCGGGCGAGCCCGGCGAAAGCTCGATCAGCTCTACTGCAAGGAGGCACGGGTGCCGCTGCTGACCCGCATCACGGGACCGCGCGATCTGGACCGGCTCAGCCAGGAGGAGCTGGACCAGCTGGCGGGGGAGATCCGGAGCTTCCTCGTCGAGGCCGTCTCCAAGACCGGCGGCCACCTCGGCCCCAACCTCGGTGTGGTGGAGCTGACCATCGCCCTGCACCGGGTCTTCGACTCGCCGAAGGACAAGGTGCTCTGGGACACCGGCCACCAGTCCTATGTGCACAAGCTGCTCACCGGCCGGCAGGACTTCTCCCAGCTGAAGAAGAAGGGCGGCCTGTCCGGCTACCCCTCGCAGGCCGAGTCCGAGCACGACGTCATCGAGAACAGCCACGCCTCGACCGTGCTCGGCTGGGCCGACGGCATCGCCAAGGCCAACCAGCTCAAGAAGCGGGACAGCCATGTCGTCGCCGTCATCGGCGACGGGGCGCTCACCGGCGGTATGGCCTGGGAGGCGCTGAACAACATCGCCGACGCCAAGGACCGCCCGCTGGTCATCGTCGTCAACGACAACGAGCGGTCGTACGCCCCGACCATCGGCGGCCTCGCCAACCACCTGGCCACGCTCCGGACGACCGACGGGTACGAGCGGTTCCTGGCCCGGGGCAAGGATCTGCTGGAGCGCACGCCCGTCGTCGGCAGGCCGCTCTACGAGACGCTGCACGGCGCCAAGAAGGGCCTGAAGGACTTCATCGCCCCGCAGGGCATGTTCGAGGACCTGGGGCTGAAGTACGTCGGCCCGATCGACGGCCATGACATCGAGGCGCTGGAGTCGGCGCTGGCCCGCGCCAAGCGGTTCGGCGGGCCGGTCATCGTGCACTGCCTCACCGAGAAGGGCCGCGGCTACCAGCCGGCCCTGCAGGACGAGGCCGACCGGTTCCACGGCATCGGGCCCATCCACCCCGACACCGGTCTGCCGGTCAAGGCCTCGGGCGCCGACTGGACCTCCGTCTTCGGTGACGAGATGGTCAGGCTCGGCAAGGAACGCGACGACATCGTGGCGATCACGGCGGCCATGCTGCAGCCGGTCGGCCTGAAGAAGTTCGCCGACACCTTCCCCGACCGGATCTACGACGTCGGCATCGCCGAGCAGCACGGCGCCGTCTCCGCGGCCGGCCTCGCGCACGGCGGGCTGCACCCCGTCTTCGCCGTGTACGCCACCTTCCTCAACCGCGCCTTCGACCAGGTCCTCATGGATGTGGCCCTGCACAAGTGCGGGGTCACCTTCGTGCTCGACCGGGCCGGCGTCACCGGCACCGACGGCGCCTCGCACAACGGCATGTGGGACATGTCGATCCTGCAGGTCGTACCAGGGCTCAGGCTGGCCGCGCCGCGCGACGCCGAGCAGGTGCGGGCCCAGCTGCGGGAGGCCGTGGCCGTCGACGACGCGCCGACCGTGGTGCGCTTCTCCAAGGGCGCGGTCGGCCCCGCCGTACCCGCCGTGGGCCGGGTCGGCGGCATGGACGTGCTGCGCGAGCCCGGCACCGACCGGCCGGATGTGCTGCTGGTCTCGGTCGGCGCCCTCGCCCCGATGTGCCTGGAGATCGCCGGCCTGCTCGACAAGCAGGGCATCTCCACCACCGTCGTCGACCCGCGCTGGGTCAAGCCCGTCGACGAGGCCATGGCCCCGCTGGCCGAGCGGCACCGGGTCGTCGTCACCGTCGAGGACAACAGCCGCGTCGGCGGTGTCGGCGCCGCGATCGCCCAGGCCCTGCGCGACGCGGGCGTGGACGTGCCGCTGCGCGACTTCGGCATCCCGCCCCGGTTCCTCGACCACGCCTCGCGCGGCGAGGTCCTCGCCGAGATCGGCCTGACCGCCCCCGACATCGCCCGCCAGGTCACCGGGCTGGTGGCCAAGCTCGACGGCAGATACGACCGCACCGCCGCCGACGTGGACTCGGTGGAGCCCGCGCGCGACTGACACCCGCGGCACCCTGATCCGAAAAGGGCCGGTTCCGTCACCTCCTACGGGTGGCGGAACCGGCTCTCTTGCGTGAACCTGCCAGTGCCGGGGCATACGCATCCCCAGCCCTCTCGATCATGCCGAGCCAGGCCGAGGCGACAAGCGTGGGAGGTAGGCCCGTGAGCAATGCGCTGTTTCGGACGAAGAACATCGAGCAGTCGATCCGGGACACGGAGGAGCCCGAGCACGCGCTGCGCAAGTCCCTGTCCGCCCTCGATCTGACCGTCTTCGGCGTCGGCGTCATCATCGGCACCGGCATCTTCGTGCTCACCGGCACGGCCGCCAAGAACACCGCCGGGCCCGCGGTGTCCCTGTCGTTCGTCGTCGCCGGTGTGGTCTGCGCGCTCGCCGCGCTGTGCTACGCCGAGTTCGCCTCCACCGTGCCGGTCGCCGGATCGGCGTACACCTTCTCCTACGCCTCGCTCGGCGAGTTCCCCGCCTGGATCATCGGCTGGGACCTGGTCCTGGAACTGGCGCTCGGCACGGCGGTGGTCGCCGTCGGCTGGTCCGGCTACATCCACTCGCTGCTCGACAACGCGGGCTGGCACCTGCCGGCGTACCTCAGCGGCCGGGACGGTGCCTCCGGGTTCGGCTTCGACATCCTCGCCGCGCTCCTCGTGCTGGTCCTCACCGCCATCCTCGTCGTCGGCATGAAGCTGTCCGCGCGGGTCACCACCGTCGTCGTCGCCGTGAAGGTGGCGGTCGTGCTCGTGGTGATCATCGCCGGCGCCTTCTTCATCAAGAGCGGCAACTACGACCCGTTCATCCCGAAGCAGCAGCCGGTCCCGGCGGGCGGCAGCCTCAAGGCGCCCCTCATCCAGCTCATGTTCGGCTGGGCCCCCTCCAACTTCGGCGTCATGGGCATCTTCACCGCCGCCTCCGTGGTCTTCTTCGCCTTCATCGGCTTCGACGTCGTGGCCACCGCCGCCGAGGAGACCCGCAACCCGCAGCGCGACGTGCCGCGCGGCATCCTCGGCTCGCTGATCATCTGCACCGCGCTGTACGTCGCCGTGGCCATCGTGGTGACCGGCATGGAGAAGTACAGCTCGCTGTCCGTGGACGCGCCGCTCGCCGACGCGTTCAAGTCCACCGGCCATCCCTGGTTCGCGGGCCTGATCAGCTTCGGCGCGGCCATCGGCCTGACCACGGTGTGCATGATCCTGCTCCTCGGCCAGTCCCGCGTCTTCTTCGCGATGAGCCGCGACGGCCTGCTGCCCCGCTTCTTCTCGCACACCCACCCGCGGTTCCGTACCCCCTACCGGCCGACGATCCTGCTCGGTGTGGTCATCGCGATCGTGGCGGGCTTCACCAGTCTGAGCGAGCTGGCAGAGCTGGTGAACATCGGTACCCTGTTCGCCTTCGTCGTCGTCGCGATCAGCGTGATCATCCTCCGCCGGACCCGTCCCGACCTGCACCGCGCCTTCAGGACCCCGCTGGTGCCCGTCGTCCCGGTGCTCTCCGTGCTCGCCTCGCTCTGGCTGATGCTCAACCTGCCCGCCGAGACCTGGCTGCGGTTCGCCGTCTGGATGGCGATCGGCTTCGTCGTCTACTTCCTCTACAGCCGCTCCCACAGCCGGCTGGCCCAGGCGGACCAGGCCGCCCGACAGGCCACCGGTAACAACCCGTAGCCGCACTCATCACCTCGCCCGGCCCCGTATGTCCCGCTTCGGCGGGAATGGCGGGGCCGGATAGCGTGCAGGCCATGTCTGCCGCCCCGCTCGCCCCTGTACGGACCGTAGTCATCAGGGCCGTCACCCGGACGGCGTACTGGACGCGGCTGCTGCCCCTCCTCGCGGCCCTGGCCGGTGTCACCCGGCTGCCGTCCTTCGTCCGTCCGCTGTGGAACCCGGACGAGGGCTACCTCGCCGTCCAGGCACGGCTGCTGGCCCACGGCGGGCAGCTCTACGACACGGTGGTGGACCGCAAACCGCCGCTGCTGCCCTGGCTGTACGAGGCGGTGTTCGCGGTGTGCGGCTCCGGATCGCTGACCCCGCTTCGGGTGCTGGCGGTCCTCGCCCATCTGCTCACGGCCGTGGCGGTCGCCGCCCTCGCCCGGCGCCGCTGGGGCGACGGCGCGGGCCGCACCGCCGGGGTGCTGTATCTGCTGGTCTCGGTCGGGCTCAACCCCGAGGACGCGCAGGCGGTCGGCTTCGAGGTGTTCATGCTGCCCGGTACGGCCGCCGCGCTGTGGTGCGCGGACCGCGGACGCTGGGGTGCGGCCGGGTGCGCCGTGGCCGCTGCGTTCCTCGCCAAGCAGACCGGCGGCGCGGTGCTGCTGCCGGTGGCCTGGCTGCTGCACCGGCGGGGCGCCCCGCGTCGGGACGTGCTGCGGCTCGCGGCCGGCGCTCTGCTGCCGGTGCTCGGCGCGGCCCTGCTGACGGACCCGGCCGGATTCCTGTTCTGGACGGTGACCGGCTCCGCCGCCTACGCCTCCTTCGCCGGCTCCGAGCTCCATGTCCTCGCCCGTGCGTCGGCGAACGGCGCGCTCCTGGCCGGGGCCTCGGCGGGCCTGCTCGCACCCGTCGTACGGACCCTGCGCGTCACCCGTGCGTCCGCGGCGGACCTGTGGCTGTGGCTGGCCTCCTCGGTGGTCGCGGTGACCCCCGGCTGCCACTTCTTCGGCCACTATTTTCTGCAGCTCACCCCGCCGCTCGCCCTGTCGGCGACCGCCGCGCTGCACGCGCTGCCCGCCGGACGGCGTGCGCGGGCCGTCCGCACCTCGGCCGGGGCCTGTGCCCTCTTCCTGGTCTGGGGCCTGATCGCCCCGCGCCCCGAACTCGCCCACGCCCAGCGGCTCGCGGCCGCCCTCGACCGGCGCACCACCACCGCCGAGCGGGTCCTCGTCTGGGGCATGCACCCGGAGACGTACTGGCTGGCCGGCCGCGCCCCCGCCACCCGCTATCTCACCGCGGGCCTGCTCACCAACTACAGCGGCGGCCGGGGCGGCCCCGGCGTCGGCGAGAAGTACGCCGTCGCCGGCGCCTGGCCGGTCTTCCGGGGGGAGCTGGACCGCCATGCACCGGCCCTGGTCGTCGACGACTCCCGGGGCAAGCCGTACGCCCCGGGCCGTGTCCCGACCCTGCGCCGGTGGCTGGCCGCCCGGTACGAGGAGACGGGCACCGTGGACGGAGCGGTGCTGTACACCCGGGTGCCCGGGGAGTGACGGCGGGCTCGCCCGCCACCGTACGGATGGCTCAGCCCGGCTCAGCTCAGTTCAGCTCAGCACCGAGCGCGGGCCGGTGACCTGGGCGCCGTGCTCCTGGACCCGGCGGCGCAGTTCGCGGTCGGCGGTGACGACCAGGCATGCGCGGCCGGCCGCCGCCGCGAGGTCCACGATCAGGTCGTCGCCGCTGCCGGGCGCGTCCGCGACCCGCACCCCGGGCACCGGGGCCACGCCCCGGGCGGCACCCTCCACCACCAGGACCAGCTCCACCGGACCGGGCAGTCCCGGCACACCGGACCGGGCGAAGGGCACCAGCCGGTCGCGCAGGCGCTCGGCGGCGCCGCGGCGGTCGCGCCACCAGCCGTCGGGCACCGACCCGACGACGTTCGCACCGTCGACGATGAGCAGGGGGAGGGGCTCGTCCGCCACACCCGAAGTGTCCGTCATGTCCGGTAACAGCCCCGTGGTAGCGCGTGTGTGACGCACTCAGTCTTTCACGGGTTTCGCCGCCCATCGGCGGGTGATCTCGGCGATCGCGGCGGCCGCCCGCTCGGCGGGCTGTCCTCCGGCCCGGACCGTGGGGGAGAACTCGACGTGCAGGAACGGCACATGGTCGGCGTCGGCCGCGTGCCCCTGCACATTCGTCCTGCCCTCCAGCGGACAGGAGCGCACCCAGGCCCGGCACACCGCGAAACCGTGCCCGCGCAGGGCGTCGGCCAGCTCGCGGCCCTCCGGCTGGGCCGCCGTCCCGGCACCGGTGGAGGCGATCACGTCATAGTCGGGCGCGGCGGAGGCGGCGAAGCCGTGCAGCTGGATCCCGGGCATCCCGCGGCGGGCCAGCTCGGCGCAGATGGCGTGGAAGACGGTGTCCGTGCGGTGCGCCACATCCGCGGAATTGCCGACCCCGGCTTTGCGATGTGCTCCTGCTATCACCAGGATCCCGCCGGGCGAGCCGCGCAGCACCCGCACGCCCAGCTGCTCGGTACCCAGGTCGAAGCCGGGATGCGGAACCTGGACCGACCAGCTCGGGTGGTGGTCCAGGTCGAGGTAGACCCGGCCCCAGCCGCGCGGTGTCACGGCCGCGTCGGTACGGTCCGCCACCTCGACGAGACGGCGGCCGGAGGGCCGGTCGACGACCGTGCGCACGGTGAAATCGCGTTGTGAAAGCCGCTGTTCCGCTTGTTTGCGCTGGCCGTCGAGCAACATCCCGATGGCCGAGGCGATGTCCTCGCGGTCGGCCCGGCCGGGCTGCCGATAGCCGTGGCCGGGGCCGAACCGG
The DNA here is from genome assembly GCF_014650595.1 of Streptomyces alanosinicus. Classification (GTDB taxonomy): domain Bacteria; phylum Actinomycetota; class Actinomycetes; order Streptomycetales; family Streptomycetaceae; genus Streptomyces; species Streptomyces alanosinicus. The sequence continues at coordinate 399,301 of NZ_BMVG01000003.1, read as the reverse complement.
CCGGTGTAGTCGGCCACCTCGCGCGCCAGGTCGATCGGTGCGACCCCCGGCGGGACGGGCCGGCCGGCATCGTCGGAGCCGCCGTCCGTGCGCCGGAGCAGGACGGTCAGACATGCGGCCAGGGTGGCGACGGCCAGCAGAATTGTTGCGATCGTTATGACGCGTGAGCGATGGGCTCTCATGGTTGTATCAAGATATCTTGGTGAACACACGCCGTAGCCGGACCCTGCTGTCCCTGCTGACCCCGCTCTCCCTGCTCGCCGCAGTCTCCGGCTGTGGTCTTCTGTCGGACGACGCCTCACCCGAGGGCGGCGGACGTTCCTTCACCGTCGCGGCGGCCGGGGACATCCTGATGCACCCCGAACTGGTCGACCAGGCACGCAAGGACGCGGGGCGCACCGGCAAGGGCGTGGACGGGCTGGACTTCGGGCCGATGATGGCCGGGATCAAGCCGCTGATCAGCAAGGCGGACCTGGCCATCTGCCACTTCGAGCCGGTGATGGGCCCGGCGAAGGGCCCCTTCGAGGGCTTCCCGGACTTCCAGGTGCCTCCGCAGCAGGCGAAGACGATCAAGGACATCGGTTACGACACCTGCTCCACCGCCTCCAACCACACCCTCGACCACGGCTATGACGGTGTGAAGCGCACCCTGGACGCGCTGGACGCCGCCGGGCTGAAGCACACCGGCTCCTTCCGGACCGCGAAGGAGGCGCAGACCCCGCTGGTCATGGACGTCAAGGGCGTCAAGGTGGCCCAGATATCCTTCGCGTACGGCTTCAACGAGCCGCACCGGCTGCCGAAGGGCAAGCCGTGGCTGGCCAACCAGCAGGACCTCGGCCGGATCAAGGCCGCCGAGCAGCGGGCCCGCAAGGCCGGCGCCGACGTGGTGATCCTCTCCCTGCACTGGGGTCGTGAGCACCATCCCGAACCGTCCGGCGGGCAGATCTCCTTCGCCCGGCAGATCGCCCGGCACACCGGTATCAACCTGGTCATCGGTCATCACGCGCATGTCGTGGAGCCGATGGAGAAGGTCCACGGGACCTGGATCAGCTACGGGCTCGGTAACCAGATCGCCCGGCACGAGCAGCCGACGGGGCTGACCGAGGAGGGTGTGATCGCCTGGTTCACCTTCACCGAGCGCGGCAAGGGGCGCTGGGACGTCCAGCCGCGCTTCGAGCCGACGCTGCTGACGATCCCGCCGGACGCCGAGAACGTCCGCGACGGTGGGAAGGCCGCCTACGGCGACGACGACGTGCAGGACTACCGCCTGCTGGACGTGCCGGCCGCACTGCGCGACGACCACCACCTGACGGACACTCAGAAGGCCCGATTGCGGCTGGCGTTCGAACGGACGGAGGGTACGCTGCTGAACCGGGGTGCGGGTGCGGACGGGCTGAAGCCGCTGACCTCGCTGCCTGGGTAAGACTTCGTACAAGACGCGAACGAAGGCTGAACCAGAGCTGGACTGGACACGTATTTGTCCGTGCTTGTCTGCAGGTTGCGCGATGTTGCCTAGATCACGTCCGACTTACGGCAACTTAACCGCCCTCTTATCTGTCTCAGGTTTCCGGGTGCGGTCTTACCATCGGCGCGCCCGGACCATATTCAAGAGAGGACCGTCCTGTGGCGTCACCGCCCCCGGCGCGGCAGCACCGAGCCCGCCGTCGAGCCGATATGTCGCTGATCGGAGGCATACGCCCGCCGATCGCGGTCCTCTCGGCGCTGCTGCTGACGCTCGCCGGCATCACCGCACTCGTCCTGGGCCGTGTCGACGGCGCCGGTGTGCCGAAGGCGGTGCTGACCTCCCAGCAGCACTTCGCCGAGGACGGCGCCGTCGCACTGCGCGCTTCCATCGACGAGTCCGTGACCGATGTCACCCGCTCCGCCGCGCTGTTCAGCGCCGGGGAGCCGGTCTCCGGTGACGCGGTCCTCGACAAGCTCGGCAGCACGTACCAGAAGTGGACGGGCATCGCCGTCGTCGAGATCCGCACCGGCAAGCTGGCCGCGGCCCGCGGCGAGACGGTTCCGCTCACCGACGTGGACCTCTCCGGCCTCAACGGCGAGGACGGGCTGGCCCCGCGCATGGTGCGGCTGAAGAACGGCGAGGTGCGGCTGCTGTCCTTCGGCCTGCTGACCTGGCAGGGCAAACCGCAGCTGCTGCTGGTCGCCTCCCGGAACCTGAAGTTCCCGGGCATCAGTCTCGGCCAGTTCCGTTCGATCGCCGTGGTCGACTCGGCCGGCGCGATCCTCAGCAGCGACGGCATCGCCGAACCGGAGTCGGCCCGCAACAGCATCGACCGCAAGGACATCAAGGACTCCACCAAGCAGCTGAAGGACTTCGCCGGGCGGGCCGCCGAGAAGGCGCGGCAGGATCCGCGCAGCAGCAAGGAACCCGGCATCGGCGGCTACCAGGGCGTCAGCGGCAGCCTGCTCGGCGGAAAGCTGACCGACGACCGGTCCGTCGCCGGATACGCCACGCTCGCCGCGCCCGAGTCCGGCGAGTCCACCACCGCCAGCGGCCTGGGCCTCTCCGTGGTCGCCATGGTCAAGGTGACCGAGAAGTCCGGCACGACCCTCTCCCCGGTGTTCGGACTGGCTGCGGGAGGTGCGCTGCTCATCGTCGGCGCACTGGCCGTGGCGGTGCTGCTGGGCACCGTGCAGCGCCCGCTCATCCGGCTGTTCCTGGAGTCCCGCCGGCTCACCCGCGGCGATCTGACCCGGCCCGTCACCGTCCCCGGCTACGGCGAGGCGCACCGCATCGGCGGCGCCCTGGAACGGCTGCGCCGGCAGCTGCTCGGCGAGAGCGCCGAGGCCGCCGGCCCGGCCGAGCAGCCGCGCGGGGTGCGCCGGGTGGGCACCAGCGCCCTCCTCGCGGTCTGCGCCGTACTGCTGCTGGCCTGGTCCGCCCCGCTGATGCTGCTGGTCAACCGCGCGGACAGCACGGCCGACGTCCCCCGCCAGCTCGTCAACGACCAGCGCGAACGCACCGACACGCTGAGCGACCGGGTGCGCCGCGCGCTCAACGAGGGCGACGCCGACCTGCAGTCGGTCGCCTCCCTCATCGGCGACAAGACCTCGCCCGAGGCCATGGAGACGGTGCTGGAGCACACCTACAGCGAGAACAAGCGCTACCGCTCCCTCTACGTCGTCGACTCCCACGGTGAGATCCAGGCCCGCGAGGGCAAGGACCCGAAGGTGGTCCGCTCCGACCGGGTCTCCGGCAAGCCCATCCGGCTGCTGGGCCGCGGCGGCAAGGAGCCCGTGGTCGTCGCCTCCGCCGAGATCCCGGGCCGCAGCGGAGCCCAGCTGGTCGGCGAGTTCCGCGTCGAGTTCTTCAACGCGCTGCTGACCCGGCCGGGCCTCGGCGTGGTCCGGCTCGTGGACGACCGGCACCAGATCATCGGCGGCAACACCGGCTTCCTCGCCTTCCAGTCGCTGCCCGACCAGCACCTGAGGGACCTCGTCGCGGCCAGCTCCCAGCGGCTCGGCAAGAAGCCGCGCCCCAACGGCGTGCTGTACCGCGAGAACGGGATCCGGATCGCGGCCGCCGCGCCGTTCTCCGGCAGCGGCTCGGCCGAGTCGCTCGGCTGGAGCGTGGTCAGCTGGCAGCCCGTCGACCGGCTCGCCATCCCGGAGTACGACGCCCAGAACCGCACCGTCCTCGCCGGTCTGCTCGGCGCCGCCGCGGCCGTCGCCTGCCTCGGCTGGCTGCACATCGTGGTGGCCCGGCCGCTCAGCTCCCTGGCCGACCGGGCCGACGCGCTGGCCGGCGGCGACCGCAAGACCGTGCTGTTCCCGCAGCACCACGACGAGGTCGGCGCCGTCACCCGCTCCCTGGAACTCATCCGGCAGCAACTGCAGGACCAGAACCGCCGCCAGCCCCGCCGTGCGCAGCCCCCGCGGCCCACGGCCCAGCCGTCCCCGCCCGAGCAGTACACAAGGAACTGATCACCCGTGCTCTTCCTCTACACCGTGCTGCTGATCTGCTGCGCGATTCTGCTCATAGCGGGCATCGTGGAACAGCGTCGGCACTTCGCCAACCTGGACCACATACCCACCCGGGTCCTGGTGAACGGCATCCGCGGCAAGTCCTCCATCACCCGGCTGTGCGCGGGCGCCCTGCGCGGCGGTGACCTGGTCACGGTCGCCAAGACCACCGGCACCGCGGCCCGCTTCATCCACCCGGACGCCACCGAGGAGCCGGTCTACCGCAAGTTCGGCATCGCCAACGTGGTCGAGCAGATCGGCATCGTGCGGCGCGCCGCCGCGTACAAGCCGGACGCGCTGGTCATCGAGTGCATGGCCGTCATGCCGGCCCTGCAGGAGATCAACCAGTCCAAGCTGATCCGCTCCACCATCGGCGTGCTGTGCAACGTCCGTGAGGACCACCTCGCCGAGATGGGCCCCACCCTGGACGACGTGGCGCGCTCGCTGTGCCGCTCGATGCCCGAGGACGGCATCTGCGTCACCGCCGAGAAGGACCGCTACCACATCCTCCAGGAGGAGGCGAACGCGCGGAACTGCAAGCTCATCTACGCCGACCCCGAGACGGTCACCGACGAGGAGCTGCGCGGCTTCAGCTGGTTCACCTTCAAGGAGAACGTGGCCATCGCCCTCGCCGTCGCCGAACTCCTCGGCGTCGACCGCGAGACGGCCCTGCAGGGCATGTACGACGCCCCGCCGGACCCCGGTGTCCTCTCCGTCGAGCGCTATCTCACGCCCGGGAACAAGAAGCTGCGCTTCGCCAACGTCTTCGCGGCCAACGACCCCGAGTCGACGCTGATGAACATCAACCAGCTCCTCGACCTCGGCGCCATCCACCGCCCGCTCAACGTGGTCATCAACTGCCGCCCCGACCGCGTCGAACGCAACGGCCAGATGGGCGAGATCATCCCCGACCTCGACCCCGAGCGCGTCTTCGTCATCGGCCACCCGGCCAAGTCCGCCATCGACGCCATCCCCGCCGAGTTCCGCTCCCGCGCCGTCGACCTCGGCGGGGACAAGCGCGACCCCGAGGAGTTCATGGGCAAGATGCTGGACATGCTCGGCCCGGACTCGTCGATGGTCGCGATCGGCAACATCCACGGCCAGGGCGAGATCCTGCTGGAGCACCTCGCCGAACTGCCCCCGGACGAGAGCGGCGACGAGCCGGCCGCCGAGGCCCCGGCCCGGCGCTCCGACGAGGCACCGGCCGTGGTCGACCCGTCCGAGACCATGCAGCTCTACGTGCCCCGCCTCGACCCCTACCAGCGCTACCCGGAGGCGTACGAGGCGCGGTACACGCAGACCCAGCCGCACGTCCCGCAGCTCCCCGCACAGCGGGACGCCGCCCATCCCTATCCGCACGGGGAGCCGGGACGCCAGGCCGGCCCCGCCGCGCTCCCGCCCGCCGACGACGGCCGGGCAGCCGAACCGCCCGAGTCCCGCGGCATGTTCGAACCCCGCCGCGCGCCCCAGCCTTCCGCCGACGACAGCCAGCAGTGGCACAGCCCAGGAGAACCGCGTTGATCCCCTCCGTCCTCACCCCCGAGATCGCCGCGATAGGCATCGGCCTGGGCCTGATGTTCTCGCTCATGTGCTACCTGACGACCAATCTGTCGCCGGGCGGCATGATCACCCCTGGCTGGCTCGCGCTCACCCTCATCGAGGACCTGCAGCGCGCCGCGCTCGTCGTCGGCGTGACCGTCCTGACGTACCTCGCCACCCTGCTCATGCAGAAGTTCGTGATCCTGTACGGCAAGCGGCTCTTCGCGGCCGTCGTGCTCAGCGGCGTGCTCATCCAGGCCACCGTGATCATCGTGCTGCAGATGGAGTTCCCGCTGCTGTACGCCAACCAGACGCTGGGCTTCATCGTCCCCGGCCTGATCGGCTACCAGCTGGTCCGCCAGCCCAAGGGCGCCACCCTGCTGTCCGTCGGCTCGGTCACCCTCGCCACGTATGTGGTGCTGACCGCCGGCATTCTGCTCGGCGCCATGCCGACCGCCTGACCCCGACCGCCTGACCCCGACCGCCTGACCCCGACCGCCTGACCCCGCCCGTCTCCGTCGCACTCCTGGAGCCTCCACCATGCCGAAGCGCAAAGGCCGCCCCGTCGTCCACACGGTGACGGTCCTGGCCCTGCTCGCGGGCAGCGCCTACTTCACCTACGAGCTGCGTCACGACGCGAAGGCGAAGCTCCCGGCCGGCCAGTCGGTCACCGAGAACCTGCACACCTCGGGCGGGGCGCCCGGCAAGGAGACCTGGGAACGGCTGAACAACCCGGCGCGCTCGGTGCTGCGCGACGGCAAGGGCGCGGTCATCGCCACCTTCACGGACGGCGCCCGCACGGCCACCCTCAAGGGCCCGACGCGCACCTTCAGCGAGCCCGTCAACACCACCACCAAGGTCGTCACCGACGACTGGGTCCGTCTCATGCCGGAGACCTGGACCAAGGGGTCCGAGAAGCAGCAGTGGTTCAAGGACTGGTTCAAGCAGTACTACGGCAGCCAGGAGGACGACGTCTTCGCGTTCGCCTTCCAGTACATCCAGGGCGCCCCGGTCAAGAAGGACGACCAGGGCATCCAGTACGAGGGACACGCCACCTACGGCCCCCTCAAGTCTGACGGCGTCGACCGCTACGAACAGACCGACTTCTACGACTACCTGGGCATCCCGTACACCTTCCGGGACGGCGTCACGGTGTACCCGCAGAAGGACCGCCTGCGCGCCGTGGACTGCTCCGGCTATCTGCGTCTTGTCTACGGTTACCGGGCCCGCTTCCCGCTGATGTCCGACAACATCCACGGCGACGGGCTGCCCCGCACCGCCGACGGCATGGCCCGCGGCAAGGAGGGCGTGGACATCATCAAGCTCCGGGGCCCGAGCCCGTGGTACGTACAGCCGCAGAACATCGACGTCCTGCAACCGGGTGATCTGCTGTTCTTCAAGATGGACCACCGCACCGGCAACCACATGGACCACTCCGCGATCTACCTCGGGCCGGACACCGAGGGCCACAAGGTGTTCATCTCCAGCCGCAAGGAGCAGAACGGCCCCACCATCGGCGACCAGGGCGGTGTCTCGCGCCTGGACGGCAACGGCTTCTACGCCAAGCTGTTCCGCAGCGCGAAGCGGCTGTGAACGGACGGCCGCGGGCGGCCGCCGGGCCACCGCACAGGGCGAACCGGTGAACGGCGGCTGGCTCCTGCGCGGGCGCGACGGCCGGCTCAGCGTCTACCAGCTGTCGGGCGACGCCGTCCGGTGCCGGGCGGAGCGCGAGCCCGGCGGCCCCTGGACCGCCCCGCGCACGGTGGGCGGCGAGCAGACACTGCACCCCGTCCTCGCGATCGGCCAGGGCCCCGACGGCTACGCCCACCTGGTCTCCTGGCGGCCCACCGTCAAGGGCGAGTCGGGGCTGGTGCACTCCACCCACTTCCGCCCGCGCCTCGCCGCCCTGGACTGGAACCCGCTCGGCCACCCGCTGAAGAAGGGCGACCGCACGGGTACGCCCGCGGTCGCCGTCGACGCACAGGGCCGCGCCCATGTCTTCGTGCCCGACGGCCAGGGCGGGGTGCGGCTGCTCGCGCAGAAGGCGAAGGGCGGCTGGGCGGCCTGGCGCGACCTGAAGGGCCACGGGGTACGGGACGGACTCGCGGCGGTCACCGGGGAGTCAGGCCTGGTCGAGCTGTACGCGGCCGTCGCCGACGGGATCGCGCACTGGCGCCAGGAGGAGGCGGGCGCCCCGCCGGTCCTCCAGGAGTCCGTCGCGGCCCCGGTCCGCCCGGGCACCCTCCACGCCCTCGCCACCTCGGCCGACAGCACGACCCTGTACTTCACCAGCGCCTCCGGAGACCTGTGCGCCTGGCGCCCGGGCGGAGCGCCGGTCACCCTGCTGTCCCCGGCCGGATCCGGGCCGGTCTGCGCGGTCCGCTGCGATCTCGACGGCCATGACTGCACCCTGCTCGCGCAGCGCTCGGCGAGCGGCCGCGTCGGCTTCGCCGCCTACCCGACCGAACAGGAGTCGGCGGGCGCCTGGTGGACCGAGTCGGGCCCCCGACTGCCGGTGGACGCACGGGTGTCCCTCACGACGGATGCCCAGGGCCGGGTCACGGCCGCGACCTTGTCCCCGTCCACGGGCCGGCTCCTGCTGACCCGGCGCAAGGACGAGCCGGGGCTGGCCCTGGAGGCCTGGCGGCAGGTCTGAGCATGCGAGAAGGGCCCCCGCCGCCGCGGGGGCCCTTCCCGTACGCATCCGGTGTTACGCCGGGACGCTGGCGACGCCCTGCGCCAGGAACGTCTTGCCGTTCACGCGCTCCGAGACACCCTCACGGTCCAGGTACGGCGTGATGCCGCCCAGGTGGAAGGGCCAGCCGGCGCCCGTGATCAGGCACAGGTCGATGTCCTGGGCCTCGGCGACGACGCCCTCGTCGAGCATGAGCCCGATCTCCTGCGCCACCGCGTCGAGGACCCGGGCACGGACCTGCTCCTCCGTCAGGACGGAGTCGCCCTGCTTCAGCAGCGCGGCGACCTCCGGGTCCAGCTCCGGCTTGCCGCTGTCGTAGACGTAGAAGCCGCGCTTGCCCGCCTTGACGACGGCCGCGAGGTTCGGGGAGACCGTGAAGCGGTCCGGGAAGGCCCGGTTGAGGGTCTCCGAGACATGCAGACCGATCGCGGGGCCGACCAGCTCCAGCAGGACGAGGGGAGACATCGGCAGGCCCAGGGGCTCCACCGCCTTCTCGGCGACCTCGACCGGGGTGCCCTCGTCGATGACGTTCTGGATCTCGCCCATGAAGCGGGTCAGGATGCGGTTCACGACGAACGCCGGGGCGTCCTTGACCAGGACCGCGGTCTTCTTCAGCTTCTTGGCGACGGCGAACGCCGTGGCCAGGGAGGCGTCGTCGGTCTGCTCGCCGCGGACGATCTCCAGCAGGGGGAGGATCGCCACCGGGTTGAAGAAGTGGAAGCCCACGACCCGCTCGGGGTGCTTGAGCTTCGACGCCATCTCGGTGACCGACAGCGAGGAGGTGTTGGTCGCGAGGATGGCGTGCGCCGGGGCGACCGCCTCGACCTCCGCGAACACCTGCTGCTTGACGCCGATCTCCTCGAAGACGGCCTCGATGACGAAGTCCGCGTCCGAGAAGCCCTCGGCCTTGTCCAGGACGCCGCTCACCAGCGCCTTGAGGCGGTTGGCCTTGTCCTGGTTGATACGGCCCTTGCCGAGCAGCTTGTCGATCTCGGCGTGGACGTAGCCCACACCCTTGTCGACGCGCTCCTGGTCGATGTCGGTCAGCACGACCGGCACCTCCAGGCGGCGCAGGAAGAGCAGCGCGAGCTGGCTGGCCATCAGACCGGCGCCGACGACGCCGACCTTGGTGACCGGGCGGGCCAGGTTCTTGTCCGGGGCGCCCGCGGGACGCTTGCCGCGCTTCTGCACCAGGTTGAACGCGTAGATGCCGGAGCGCAGTTCGCCGCCCATGATCAGGTCGGCGAGGGCCTGGTCCTCGGCGTCGTAGCCCTGCTGTAGGTCGCCGTTCTTGGCGGCCGCGATGATGTCGAGGGCACGGTAGGCGGCCGGGGCCGCGCCGTGCACCTTGCCGTCCGCGATGAAGCGGCCCTTGGCGACGGCCTGGTCCCAGGCCTCGCCGCGGTCGATCACCGGACGCTCGACCTCGATGTCGCCCTTGAGGACCTGCGCGGTCCACAGCAGCGACTGCTCCAGGAAGTCGGCGCCCTCGAAGATCGCGTCCGCGATGCCGAGGTCGAAGACCTGCTGGCCCCTCAGCTGCTTGTTCTGGTTGAGGCTGTTCTCGATGATGACCGAGACGGCCTTCTCGGCGCCGATCAGGTTCGGCAGCAGCGTGCAGCCGCCCCAGCCCGGGACGAGGCCCAGGAAGACCTCGGGGAGGGAGAACGCCGGGATGGCCTTGGACACGGTCCGGTACGTGCAGTGCAGACCGACCTCGACGCCGCCGCCCATCGCCGCGCCGTTGTAGTACGCGAAGGTCGGCACGGCCAGGCCCGCGAGGCGCTTGAAGACCTCGTGGCCGCCCTTGCCGATGGCCAGCGCGTCCTCGTGCCTCGTCAGCAGCTCGACGCCCTTGAGGTCGGCGCCGACGGCGAAGATGAACGGCTTGCCGGTGACACCGGCGCCGACGATCGTGCCCTCGGCGGCCTCCTTCTCGACCTGGTCGACGGCGGCGTTCAGGTTCGCCAGCGAGGCCGGTCCGAAGGTGGTCGGCTTGGTGTGGTCCAGGCCGTTGTCCAGCGTGATCAGGGCGAAGCGCCCGGCGCCGAACGGCAGGTCGAAGTGGCGCACGTGCGCCTGCGTCACGACCTCGTCCGGGAACAGCTCGGCCGCGCCCTTCAGGAGTTCAGCGGTGGTGCTCACTTGTCGCCTCCGTCGAAGTGCGGGTTCTCCCAGATGACCGTCGCGCCCATGCCGAAGCCCACGCACATGGTGGTCAGGCCGTAGCGGACGTGTCGCTGCTCCTCGAACTGGCGGGCCAGCTGCGTCATCAGCCGGACGCCGGAGGAGGCCAGCGGGTGGCCGTAGGCGATCGCGCCGCCGTACTGGTTGACGCGCGCGTCGTCGTCCGCGATGCCGTAGTGGTCGAGGAGGGCCAGCACCTGCACGGCGAAGGCCTCGTTGATCTCGAAGAGACCGATGTCACCGATGCCCAGACCCGCCTTGGCGAGGGCCTTCTCGGTGGCCGGGATCGGGCCGTAGCCCATGACCTCCGGCTCGACGCCCGCGAAGGCGTACGAGACGAGGCGCATCTTGACCGGCAGGTTGTTCTCGCGGGCGAAGTCCTCGCTCGCGATGATCGACGCGGTGGCGCCGTCGTTCAGACCGGCCGCGTTACCGGCGGTGACCCGGCCGTGGACGCGGAACGGCGTCTTGAGGCCGGACAGGTTCTCCAGGGTCGTGCCCGGGCGCATCGGCTCGTCGGCCGTGACCAGGCCCCAGCCCGTCTCGCCGCCCTCGGGGCTCGTCCGGCGCACCGAGATCGGCACCAGGTCCTGCTGGATCTTGCCGTTGGCGTACGCCTTGGCGGCCTTCTCCTGCGAGCGCACCGCGTACTCGTCGGCGCGCAGCTTGGTGATCTGCGGGTAGCGGTCGTGCAGGTTCTCCGCGGTCATGCCCATGAACAGGGCGGACTCGTCGACCAGCTTCTCGCTCACGAACCGCGGGTTCGGGTCGACGCCCTCGCCCATCGGGTGGCGGCCCATGTGCTCGACACCACCGGCGATGACGGCGTCGTAGGCGCCGAAGGCGATGGAACCGGCGGTGGTCGTCACGGCGGTCAGGGCGCCGGCGCACATGCGGTCGATCGAGTAGCCCGGGACCGACTGCGGCAGACCGGCGAGGATGCCGGCCGTACGACCGAGGGTCAGACCCTGGTCACCGATCTGCGTGGTCGCGGCGATGGCGACCTCGTCGATCTTCTTCGGGTCCAGACCGGGGTTGCGGCGCAGCAGCTCCCGGATCGCCTTCACGACGAGGTCGTCGGCGCGGGTCTCGTGGTAGACGCCCTTCGGGCCCGCCTTGCCGAACGGGGTGCGGACGCCGTCGACGAAGACGACGTCCCTGACGGTACGAGGCACGATGGCTCTCCTCCAGGGTGCGGGATGGCACTGCTGCGCGACGCTGCACTGAGCGTGCGCTCAGGACCCATGCTACTTACGAGTAACGTAGCTGCACAGCCCTGTCGGGTGGAGCGGTGAACGTCACACCCGTGAAGCGGCGCCGAGCAGGCCCCCCGGTGAGGAGGTATGGCTTGATCTCGTCGGCCAGGCCCGCTCTAGGCACCCTGGCCCTCGGTCAGCGCGGCGACCAGGACCGGCGTGACCAGCTCCACCTGCCACGGCCGCGCGCCGTAGCCCGCCAACGCGGCACCCACGGACTCGGTGTCGATCACCTTCGGCGGCTCCCAGCAGACCCGCCGGACCGTGTCCGGGGAGATCAGGTTCTCCTGCGGCATGGCGACCTGCTCGGCGAGAGCCGTCACCCCGGTGCGCGCCGCGGACAGCCGCGCCGCGGCGACGGGATCCTTGTCGGCCCACGCCCGCGGTGGCGGCGGCCCGGTGACCGGCTGTCCCGGCTGCGGCAGCTGCGACTCGGTCAGGGCCTTCGCCCGATCCACCGCCGCCTGCCACTGCTCCAGCTGCCGGCGCCCCATCCGATGCCCGAATCCGTTCAGCGCCGCGAGCGCGTGGACGTTGGCCGGAAGGGCGAGCGCCGCCTCCACGATCGCGGCGTCACCGAGCACCTTGCCCGGCGACACGTCCCGCCGCTGCGCGATGCGGTCCCGTGTCTCCCACAGCTCCCGTACGACACCGAGCTGCCGGCGCCTGCGCACCTTGTGCATCCCGGACGTACGGCGCCAGGGATCCTTCCTCGGCTCGGCCGGCGGTGCGGCCGCGATCGCGTCGAACTCCTGCAGCGCCCACTCCAGCTTGCCCTGCCGGTCCAGCTCCTTCTCCAGGGCGTCGCGCAGATCGACGAGGAGTTCCACGTCGAGCGCGGCATAGCGCAGCCACGGCTCGGGCAGCGGCCGGGTCGACCAGTCGACGGCGGAGTGCCCCTTCTCCAGGACGAAGCCGAGGACGTTCTCCACCATGGCGCCGAGGCCGACCCGCGGGAACCCGGCGAGCCGGCCGGCCAGCTCGGTGTCGAAGAGCCGGCTCGGGACCATGCCTATTTCCCGCAGACAGGGCAGGTCCTGGGTGGCGGCGTGCAGCACCCACTCGACACCGGACAGCGCCTCGCCGAGCCCGGACAGATCGGGACAGGTCACGGGGTCGATCAGCGCGCTCCCGGCGCCCTGGCGGCGCAGCTGCACCAGATAGGCCCGCTGGCCGTAGCGGTAACCGGAGGCGCGCTCGGCGTCGACGGCCACCGGGCCGGAGCCCGCGGCGAAGGCGGCGATCACCTCGGCGAGGGCCGCCTCGTCGGTGATCACGGGCGGAATGCCCTCGCGGGGTTCGAGGAGCGGAGTCGGCGCCCCCGTCACAGAAGATCCGGCGTCGTCCGGAGGGGTGCCTCCGGTGATGCGCAGGGAGCTGTCTGCTGCGGTGTCTTGGGCGTCGGTCACCTGTCAAGGGTATCCGTGTGTGGACGGCGCCCGTCGACGGAACGTTCCGTCGACGGGCGCGGGAGGGTCGTAAACCAGTCAGGTCGGTGAAAGCCGCGGTTCAGGCGGGTGAGCCGGACGCTGCTCCGAACGGCCCAGTGGCTCAGTGGATGATTCCGGTGCGCAGCGCCACGGCCACCATGCCGGCCCGGTCGCCCGTGCCCAGTTTGCGGGCGATCCGGGCGAGGTGGCTCTTGACGGTCAGGGCGGACAGGCCCATGGAGACGCCGATCGCCTTGTTCGACTGCCCCTCCGCGACCAGCCGCAGCACCTCGACCTCGCGCCCGGACAGCTCGCGGTAGCCGCCCGGGTGACTCGGGGCACCCGGGGGGCGGCGGTGCATACGGGCGGCGCCGAGGGGGGCGGCCCCGGGCCGGGAGGGCAGGCCGATATTGGTGCGGGTGCCGGTGACGACGTAGCCCTTGACCCCGCCGGCCAGGGCGTTGCGCACGGCGCCGATGTCGTCGGCGGCGGACAGCGCCAGCCCGTTGGGCCAGCCCGCGGCGCGGGTCTCGGACAGCAGGGTCAGGCCGGAGCCGTCGGGCAGGTGGACGTCGGCGACACAGATGTCGCGCGGGTTGCCGATGCGGGGACGAGCCTCCGCGATGGACGAGGCCTCGATGACATCGCGCACGCCGAGCGCCCACAGATGGCGGGTGACGGTGGAGCGGACGCGCGGGTCGGCCACGACCACCATGGCGGTCGGCTTGTTCGGGCGGTAGGCGACCAGGCTTGCGGGCTGCTCGAGGAGAACGGACACCAGGCCTCCTGGGTGGGGGGACGGGGCCGGCTTGTGGGGAGGAAGCCGGGACGAACCGTGCTTTCAAGGTCACAGTCGTCTTCGGCAGCAAACTCGTCCGCCTTTAGAGAATGATCACGATCTAGTGAGTAACAATCTGCGCAATTCGGACACGCGATCGATCATCCGAAGATCGAGTCGGTCCGAGCGGATGCGATTCGGGTCGGAAAGTGGCCGTATCGACAAAGGGATGGTCAATAAGGGGCCCATGCGGGGGACCCCACCCTTGACCGGCGGCCGGCTCACTGCGGCTGCGGGCCCCTGCGCTGCGGCAGCGTCACCACCGAGGCGTCCCCCGGACCGGCCGGCGGCAGCCCCGCGACCTGCGCGAGCAGATCGCACCAGGAGGCCAGATGGGAGGCCGTGTCCGGTACTCCGCCGAGGCCCTCGCGGGGCGTCCAGGACGCCCGGATCTCGATCTGCGAGGCGGGCGGCCGCTCGGCCAGCCCGCCGAAGTAGTGCGAACTCGCGCGCGTGATGGTGCCGCTCGGCTCGCCGTAACCGAGCCCCCGCGCCTGCAGCGCCCCGGTCAGCCATGACCAGCACACCTCGGGCAGCAGCGGATCGGCCGCCATCTCCGGCTCCAGCTCCGCGCGCACCAAGGTCACCAGCCGGAACGTGCCCTGCCAGGCGTCATGGCCCGCCGGGTCGTGCAGCAGCACCAGCCGGCCGTCGGCCAGCTCCTGGTCGCCGTCGACCACCACGGCCTCCAGCGCGTACGCGTGCGGGGCGAGCCGCTGCGGGGCGGGCGTGGGCTCCACCTCGACCTGCGGCCGAAGCCGGGTGCTGCGCAGGGCGTCGACCGCGGCCCGGAAAGCGGGCGGCCCCCCGGTGCCGGAGCGCCGGTCAGCCTCCTCGGTGTCCTTCACGTCGTCCAATCCGTCAGCACTGTCCGACCTTTGTCCGTGAGCCGCAGCCATGCGGGGAAGAGTAAGGGGAACGGGGCCTTCGTGCAGGCAAGACACCACGACGAGGCGCGCGGCCGCGGGCGGGCGAGCCGCCTCGACGGCAACCCCCACACCGGGTGAGCCCGGTGCGGAGGGCATGCGAAACTTGGCCCGTGACCGCCAATGACAGCCCGACGGGCCCGCAGCCGACAGCGACCTACGACAGCGCCTTCCTGAAGGCGTGCAGGCGCGAGCCCGTGCCGCACACGCCGGTGTGGTTCATGCGTCAGGCCGGCCGCTCCCTGCCCGAGTACCGCAAGGTGCGCGAGGGCGTCCCCATGCTGGAGTCCTGCACGCGGCCCGAGCTGGTCACCGAGATCACACTGCAGCCGGTGCGCCGGCACGACGTGGACGCGGCGATCTACTACAGCGACATCGTCGTCCCGCTGAAGGCCATCGGCCTCGGCCTCGACATCAAGCCCGGCATCGGCCCGGTCGTCGACGAGCCCATCCGCACCCGCGCCGACCTGGCCCGGCTGCGCGACCTCACGCCCGAGGACGTCTCCTACGTCACCGAGGCGATCGGCCTGCTCACCAAGGAGCTGGGCGCCACCCCGCTGATCGGTTTCGCGGGCGCGCCTTTCACCCTCGCGAGCTACCTCGTCGAGGGCGGCCCCTCTCGCACGTACGAGAACGCCAAGGCGATGATGTACGGCGACCCCGAGCTGTGGGCCGACCTGCTGGACCGCCTCGCCGACATCACGGCCGCCTTCCTGAAGGTGCAGATCGAGGCCGGCGCCAGCGCGGTCCAGCTGTTCGACTCCTGGGTCGGCGCCCTCGCCCCGGCCGACTACCGGCGCTCGGTCATGCCGGCCTCCGCGAAGGTCTTCGACGCCGTCGCCGGCTACGGCGTCCCGCGCATCCACTTCGGTGTCGGCACCGGTGAGCTGCTGAAGCTCATGGGCGAGGCCGGCGCGGACGTCGTCGGCGTCGACTACCGCGTCCCGCTGGACGAGGCGGTGCACCGCGTCGGGCCCGGCAAGGCGCTGCAGGGCAACCTCGACCCGACGGTCCTGTTCACCGACAAGGACACCGTCGAGCGCAGGGCCCGCGAGGTGCTGGACGCGGCCGCCGGCCTGGACGGCCATGTCTTCAACCTCGGCCACGGCGTCATGCCGAACACCGACCCGGACGCGCTGACCCGCCTCGTGGACTACGTCCACACCGCGACCGCCCGCTGACCCGCCCGGCGTGCGGGGCCGGCGGCCGGCGCATCGGTGAACGCCCGGAGCCGGGCGCGCGTATGTGTTCTCAACCGACGTGAGGACAGGCGATGACGAACGCTCCGCAGGCGCAGGCGATGCAGGCGCTCCCCGACGGCGAGGCCGAGCTGGCGCTGGTGGTACGGATCCCCTGGGAGGATGTCGCGCGGCTCGGCCAGGAGGCCGGCCGGCTCGCCGCGCAGATGCAGCGGCCCGTGACCCTGGACGAGGCCGTGAGCTACCGGCTGCGGTCCACCCGGCCGTCCGCCACGCATGCGAAGCCCGCCGGGGAGCAGCCGGCCGCCGTCTCCGCTCTGCCGCGGATCAGCGGGACGGCTTAGGGCCTGTCCGGCGGATCCTGTCGCGGACGCGGGGGGCGGTGCGCCCATCTGCGGCGTTGTCGTCGGTCGCCGACTCCCCCACGCTCGACTCCGCTCGCGCGGGGGGACCCTCATCGCGTCGACTCCCTCCTCCGCCTTGCAGCTGGACGCACCGCCCCCCGCTCACCTGCGCCGATGAGGCACCGTCACTTTCCCGCGACCTGATCCGCCGGACAGGCCCTAGCCGCGTCGCGGGGTGTGCCGCGTCCCTTGGGGCCGGTCACCTTGCCCGGACCTTCGACGCGGCCCTTCTCGCCGCCACCAGGACCGGGTCCCACACCGGGGAGAACGGCGGGGCGTAGCCCAGGTCCAGGGCCGTCATCTGTTCCACCGTCAGCCGCGCGGTCAGCGCGACCGCGGCGATGTCGACCCGCTTCGCGGCGCCCTCCCTGCCGACGATCTGGACGCCCAGCAGCCGGCCCGTGCGGCGCTCGGCGAGCATCTTGACCGTCATCGGGGAGGCACCGGGGTAGTAGCCGGCGCGGCTGGTGGACTCGATGG
Source organism: Streptomyces alanosinicus (assembly GCF_014650595.1). GTDB lineage: Bacteria > Actinomycetota > Actinomycetes > Streptomycetales > Streptomycetaceae > Streptomyces > Streptomyces alanosinicus. The sequence goes on along the minus strand of NZ_BMVG01000003.1, from coordinate 382,360 downwards.
TGACGGTCTCGTACCGCAGGCCCACCCGGTCGGCGTCCTTCTCGCGCAGGCCGGTGCGGGCGATCTCCAGGTCGCAGACCTTGCTGACCGCCGTGCCGACCACGCCGGGGAAGGTGGCGTAACCGCCGCCGACGTTGCTGCCGATGACCTGGCCGTGCTTGTTGGCATGGGTGCCGAGCGGGACGTACTGCTCCTGGCCGGAGACCAGGTTCTGCACCTCCACGCAGTCGCCGCCCGCCCAGATGTCCTCATGTCCGCGCACCCGCATCGCGAGGTCGGTGAGCAGACCGCCGTGCGCGCCGAGCGGCAGGCCCGCCGCCCCGGCGAGCGCGGTCTCCGGGCGGACCCCGATGCCGAGGACCACCACGTCGGCGGGGTACTCGGCGTCCTGGGTGGCGACCGCGCGGGCCCGGCCGTCCGCACCGGTGAGGATCTTGGTGACCTCGGCGTCGTTCACCATGGTGATGCCGAGGCCCTCCATGGCCTCGTGCACCAGTCGGCCCATGTCCGGATCGAGCGTCGACATGGGCTCCTTGCCGCGGTTGACGACCGTCACCTCGAAACCGCGGTGGATCAGCGCTTCCGCCATCTCCACACCGATGTAGCCGGCGCCCACGACCACGGCCCTGCGACCACGCGTGCGTGCCAGTGTCTCCAGCAGGGCCTGGCCGTCGTCCAGGGTCTGCACGCCATGCACCCCGGGAGCGTCCGCGCCCGGCAGGTCGGGACGGACCGGGCGCGCCCCGGTCGCGATGACGAGCTTGTCGTACGGCGTCCAGGACTCGGCGCCGGAATCGACATCACGCGCGCGTACCCGCCGTCCGGGCACATCGATCTCCGTGACCTCGGTGCGCAGCCGCAGATCGATTCCCCGTGCGCGGTGTTCCTCGGGGGTGCGGGCGATCAGGTCGTCCCGTTCGGGGACGTCGCCGCCCACCCAGTAGGGGATGCCGCAGGCCGAGAAGGAGGTGAAGTGGCCGCGTTCGAAGGCGACGATCTCCAGTTCTCCGGTCCCCTTGAGCCTGCGTGCCTGCGACGCCGCGGACATGCCCGCGGCGTCCGCGCCGATCACGACCAGCCGTTCCGTCCCACCCTGCCCACCACTCATGGTCATGGTCATGGGAACACGCTACGGGGCCACGGCATTTCAGTCCCTGCTGGCCTCCCCACGCCGCGGCAGCCGGGGGCGTACGACCCGCAGCCACACCAGCGCGAGCAGGGCCGCGAACGCCACGAACGGCAGGGCGGCGCCGAGCGCGAGGGCGATCCAGCGCAGCCCGGTGACGAACACATGCCAGCCACCCGCCGGCGCGTCCCCGATGCCGGGGGAGTCGCCATGGGCCGCCTTCCGCACCGGCGTCCCGGACAGCGACATCGCTCAGCCAGGGCCTGTCCGGCGGATCCTGTCGCGGACGCGGGGGTCGGCACGCCCATCTGCGGCGTTGTCGTCGGTCGCCGACTCTCCCACGCTCGACTTCGCTCGCGCGGGGGCACCCCCATCGCGTCGACTCCCTCCTCCGCCTTGCAGCTGGACGCTCCGCCCCCCGCTCACCTGCGCCGATGAGGCACCGTCACTTTCCCGCGACCTGATCCGCCGGACAGGCCCTGGTCCGCCCGGTTCATAAGCGCGCGGATCCGGTCGACGCCGGCCCGCTGCGACCTGACGCGGCTGTCCACGTCGACCACCTGGTCGGTGACGTCCTCCGCCCTGGCGGTGCGGTCCATCACCCGGCCCGTGCCCTGGAGGCCGGTGAGGACCTCGTCGTACCACGCGCCGGGCACCCGCAGCACGACCCGGGTGTGCTCATGGCCGTCGGCGTCCCGGCTCGTGTCCTCCTGGCCGACGTAGCCGCCCGCGCTCTCGGCGGTCGCACGGAACGTCGTACGGAACCTGGCGTGCGCATGGGCGGTACCCCCGGGGACGGTGAGCTGTGACGGTCCTACGACGGCGGGGCGGGCGGGGACGTTTGGCGTCCGGGGTCGCGAAGCGGTCACGGTCCGGACTCGCCGCGATCCCCGGGCCGCGGCAGCGGAGTACGCGGAGTACTTCGGGCCCTGGCGGGAGTGTCAGTGGGGTCTGAGAGAGTGGGGGACATGAGCGCAACGGGTTCGCGTACAGGGCATGTCGTCGTCATCGGAGCCGGAATCGCCGGGCTGGCCGCCGCCCACCGGCTGCTCGGACGCAGCGCGCGCGTGACCGTGCTGGAGGCCGCGGACCGGGTCGGCGGCAAGCTGCTGCCCGGCGAGATCGCCGGCGTGCGGGTCGACCTGGGCGCCGAGTCGATGCTCGCCCGCCGCCCCGAGGCAGTGGCCCTCGCGCGCGAGGTCGGCCTCGACGGGCGCCTGCAGCCGCCGGCCACCGCGTCCGCCTCGATCTGGACCCGCGGCGCCCTGCGCCCCATGCCCAAGGGCCATGTGATGGGCGTGCCCGGCACCGCCGCCGCGCTCGCCGGCGTGCTGTCCGAGGAGGGCCTCGCCCGCATCGAGCGCGACGCCGACCTGCCCCGCACCGAGGTCGGCGACGACGTGGCCGTGGGGGAGTACGTGGCCGCCCGCCTCGGCCGCGAGGTCGTCGACCGCCTGGTCGAGCCCCTGCTCGGCGGGGTGTACGCGGGCGACGCGTACCGCATCTCGATGCGCTCGGCCGTCCCCCAGCTCTTCCAGGCCGCCCGCACCCACGCCTCTCTCACCGAGGGGGTCCGCGAGATCCAGGCGAAGGCGGCCGCAGGGCAGCAGACCGGCCCGGTGTTCATGGGCATCGAGGGCGGTGTGGGCACCCTGCCGCTCGCTGTCGCCGGCTCCGTCCGGGCGCGCGGCGGCGAGATCCTCACCGGGACACCGGCCACCGAGCTGCGCGTCGAGGCCGCCGGCGGCTGGCGGATCGCCGCCGGAGAGCGTGTGCTGCACGCCGACGCCGTGGTCGTCGCCGTTCCCGCCCCGGCCGCCGCGCGGCTGCTGCGCGAGGAGTCCCCGCAGGCCGCCGCCGAGCTCGCCGCCGTCGAGTACGCGTCGATGGCGCTGGTCACCCTCGCCTACCGCCGCCGCGGACTCACCCTCCCCGAAGGCAGCGGCTTCCTCGTCCCGCCCGTCGACGGCCGCACCATCAAGGCGTCCACGTTCGCCTCCCACAAGTGGGGCTGGATCGCCGAGGAGGACCCGGACGTGCTCGTGCTGCGCACCTCCGTGGGCCGCCACGGCGAGACGGAGATCCTCCAGCGGGACGACGCCGCCCTGGTCGACGTCTCCCGCCACGACCTGCGGGAGGCCACCGGCCTGGACGCCGAGCCCCTCGCTACCCGGGTCACCCGCTGGACCGACGGCCTGCCCCAGTACCCGGTCGGGCATCACGCGCGCGTGGCCCGCATCCGCGAGCACGTCGCGAGGCTCCCCGGGCTCGCGGTGTGCGGCGCGCAGTACGACGGCGTCGGCATCCCCGCCTGCATCGCGAGCGCGTACGCGGCGGCGGACCAGCTGGACGGCGACCTGAGCGGAATCCGGGCGCTTGCGGCCAACCCGGTGCACAGCCTTCACGGCGGAGCAGGAGAATAGGGACCATGAGTGACGACGCCCCCATCACCCCGTCCGGCAAGATCCCGAACAAGGGCAAGCTGGCCAAGGACCTCAACGAGGTCATCCGCTACACCCTCTGGTCGGTCTTCAAGCTGAAGGACGCGCTGCCGGAGGACCGCGCGGGTTACGCCGACGAGGTCCAGGAGCTGTTCGACCAGCTCGCCGCCAAGGACGTGACGATCCGCGGCACCTACGACGTCTCCGGTCTGCGCGCCGACGCCGACCTCATGATCTGGTGGCACGCCGAGACCAGCGACCAGCTCCAGGAGGCGTACAACCTCTTCCGCCGCACCAAGCTGGGCCGCGCCCTGACGCCCGTGTGGTCGAACATGGCGCTGCACCGCCCGGCCGAGTTCAACCGCTCGCACATCCCGGCGTTCCTCGCCGACGAGACGCCCCGCAACTACGTCAGCGTCTACCCGTTCGTGCGCTCCTACGACTGGTATCTGCTGCCCGACGAGGACCGCCGCCGTATGCTCGCCGACCACGGCAAGATGGCCCGCGGCTACCCGGACGTGCGCGCCAACACGGTCGCCTCGTTCTCCCTCGGCGACTACGAGTGGATCCTGGCCTTCGAGGCCGACGAGCTCTACCGCATCGTCGACCTCATGCGCCACCTGCGCGCCTCCGAGGCCCGCAGGCACGTCCGCGAGGAGATCCCGTTCTACACGGGCCGCCGCAAGGACATCGCGGACCTGGTGGCCGGCCTGGCCTGAACCCCCTGCCGGGGCGACGCCTTCGCCGGCGCAGCCGCCGAAGGCAACTCGTGCGGCGCGCACGACGCGCGCCGCCCGGGGACCCGGCCCTCCAGGAGGTAGGCGTCGAGGTGGCCGCCGACGCACTTGTTGGGGCCGCCCCCGATGCCGTGCGTGCCGGCGTCCCGCTCGGTCACCAGCACCGAGCCGGCCAGCCGCCGGTTCATCTCCAGCGCGCCCGGGTACGGCGCCGCCGCGTCCCGCTCGGCCGCCAGGATCAGCACCGTCGGCAGTTCACCCCGCCCGGTCCGTACGTCCAGCGGCTGCTGGCGGGGCGCCGGCCAGTAGGCGCACGGCAGGTTCATCCACGCGTTGTCCCAGGTCTCGAAGGGGGCCATCCGGGCGAGTCGGGTGTTGTCCCGGTCCCACACCTTCCAGTCCGTCGGCCAGGGCGCGTCGTTGCACTCCACGGCCGTGTAGACCGCGTTGAGGTTCTCCGCCTCCGCGGCCGCCTTCGGGCTCGGCGCCGCCATCTCCACCAGCGGCTTCGGGTCGCCGTGCAGATACGCGGACAGGGCCTGGGCCCGGCTCGGCCAGTAGGCGTCGGAGTAGGCGGCCTTCAGCAGCGTGCTCTGCAACTGGCCGGGACCGACCGTTCCGCCGGCAGCCTTGCCGGCCAGCCGCTTGCGCGCGGTGTCGTAGCCGCGCTGCACCTTCTCGGCGGTGTCACCGAGCCGGTAGACGTCGTCGTGCCGGGCGATCCAGTCCCGGAAGTCCGCCCAGCGCTCCTCGAACGCGGCCGACTGCTCCAGGTTGTTGCGGTACCAGATCTTCTCCGGGTCCGGATCGACCGCCGCGTCCAGCACCATGCGCCGTACATGGCTGGGGAACATCGTCGCGTACATCGCGCCGAAGTAGGTGCCGTACGACGCCCCCATGAACGTCAGCCGGTCCTCGCCCAGCGCGGCCCGCAGGACGTCCAGGTCCCGGGCGTTGTTCAGCGAGGTGTAGAAGGGCAGTGTGCTGCCGGCGTGCTGGGCGCAGCCGTGCGCGTACGCCTTGGCCTGGGCGATCCGCTGCTGCTTGTACGACTCCGAGGGGTGCGTCGGCGACGCGGTGGGCGCCGCGACGAAGCGCTTGGGATCCTGGCAGGACAGCGGCGCCGAACGGCCCACACCGCGCGGGGCGTAGCCGACCAGGTCGTAGGCGGAGGCGATGCGCTGCCACTCCGGGACCGCGGCGACCAGCGGGAAGAACATGCTGGACGCGCCGGGGCCGCCCGGGTTGTAGACGAGGGCGCCCTGCCGGGGAACCTTCCGCTTGCTGTTGCGCGGGTCCTTCTGGGTCGCCGGGCCCCGGCTGACGGTCAGCTTGATCTGCCGGCCGTTCGGGTGGGCGTAGTCGAGCGGGACGGTCACCGTGCCGCAGCGCACGGCGCTCGGTGCCTTCGGCACCTCGGCGGCGGAACACGCGCCGAAGGCGATGCCGGTCGCGTGGGCGCGGGCCGCGGCCACCTCGGTGCCGCGCAGCTCGGCCGCGCCGGGGCCGCTGCCTGGCGCTCCGGCGGCGGGCACGCCGCCCGCCGGGGCCGCGGCCAGGGTGGTCAGGAGCAGGGTCCCGGCGGCCGAATACAGAGCGGCAGCTCTCATGGCGTATCCCTTCGGTGCGGCGGCGATGGCATGACTGCCACGCCCGGCGACAACAAAAGGGATATTTCGTACGGCCGTGGGTGAAGGCAAGCACCGTCCGGCCGGTGTCGTCGTCAATGCCCCCGATGCGCCCCCGAAGCCGTCCCGACACTCCCGCCCGAGCCGGTCGTGTCACTCCCGCCAGGGCTTCGTGTCACTCCCGCCAGGGCTGGTCGCGATGGGCGAAGGCGGCGCGCAGCTGCGGCTCGCCGATCGCGCGGATCCCGCGTACGGCGACCGTGGTGAGAAGCGACCGCTCGTCGCCGGCCGGCCTGCGGGCGAGCGCGCCCAGCAGCCGCTGCCCGGCCGGAGAGGCCCAGCGCGAGTACGGGTGCACCTCGAACCGGGCGATGGCCAGGCAGCTCAGCGACAGTGTGAGGGGCAGGGCGAACCACAGACCGACCAGCAGCCGCGGTGTGCCGGTCTGCACGGGCAGCAGCAGCGCGGTCGCACCGAGGGCGGCCACGGCGAGCGCGGCGGCGCGCACCTGGCGGACGGCGGCCCCCACGGTGCCGCCGGCGCCGTCGGGGACGGCGAGACCGGCGTGCACCAGCCGGTCGGCGAGCCGCCGTACGGCCTCGGTGCCGGCCGCCCGGGCGCGCACCGGCGCGATCCGCGACTGTCCGTCCGGGCCTATGGCCCCTATGACGGACTGCTCGATCTCGTCGCGTCCCCGTGGGTCGACCACCGTGGCCCAGCCGGTGTGCGCGAGCAGCAGGCGCCGCTGGCGGGCCATGGAGACCAAGGTCACATCGGCGACCCGGGCGGGCCCGCCGGAGAGGAAGGCCGCCTCGTACAGCGTCAGACCGCGCCCGGGGTCCGCCGGCGCGGTATCCGCGTCCAGGGCGGCCGTACGGGCCGCCGTCAGGCACAGCCGGGTGCACGCCGTACCGGCGAAGGCCCAGGCCAGGAAGAGGAGAAGGACCCAGAACATGACAAGTTTCTATGCCAGAGGTCTGGTCGGACGCCATGCCCTGTTCATCATCCGGACACAGTGTTAGCGGCCTGTGACGTTCCGTTTCCCGCCCGGGCCAGGCCAGGCCAGGTCGGGGCGGGGCGGTTCGGGCCCGGTCAGGGGCTGCTCGTGGCCGGCGGCGGGCTGGCGGTGGCCGGCGGCATGGAGTACGAGTCGCTCGGTGACGGCATGACGGGCACGGCGGCGCTCGGGGCGACGGCCGGCGGGGCCGCCACGGGGGTGGGGGAGGCGGCCAGCTCCTTCGCGAGCGCGGCGAAGTCGACGTACCCCGTCGCCTCCATGACCTTGATGTGGTCCAGGACGGTCGCGTTGGTGTCGTCGGCGAGATCGCGGACCAGGGAGTTCTGGGTGTCGGCCCGGACCTGCGCGGCCAGTGTGTACACCCGGCCGTGCGCGAGCCGCAGGATGCCGGCGAACGTGCGGTCGAAGTCCTCGCCCTGTGTCGCGGTCAGGGTGTCCAGCCACTGCGTCTGCTGCGTGTTCGGCTCGTTGGGCAGCGGGGTGCCGAGCTGGGTGGCGACGGTGCGGACGTGGGCGTCCAGCGAGGTGTGTCCGTCGACCAGGTGCTGGCCCGCCGTGCGGACGGCCGCGGTGGTGCCCTTGTGCTCCGCCAGTTCGCCGGCGGGCAGCTCCCAGAGGTCCGCCAGCCGGACCTTGGTGATGAAGTCGCGGTCCTGCGTGGACAGCGGACCGTAGGGGGTCGTCACGGTCTGTGCGCTCAGTACGGCCGCGGTCGCGTCGGCCGCGTCCTGGTGGCCGGCGTAGGACCAGAGCGGGTAGAGCAGCGCCGACGCGGTCGCCGCGAGGGCCGCGATGACGAGGCCTGTGCCGCTGAATATGCCTCGGCCCTTGATCGGGGGTCGGGGTCGCATGGCGCCTCCTGTAGCGCACCGCACGCGAGTGTGCCTGGGGGGTGGGTGCGGGCGGCATATTACTTCGCGTTCGCGGCGGAGGCTGTGGCCCATACGCAGGGTGGCTGTTTCGCTGCGGTGCGTCGGCGCAGGTGGCGGGATGGGAGATGGGATACGCAGGGCCGCCGACGGCTTGCCGTGCGCGCCGGCGGCCCCGGCTCAGCCCCGGTGCCGCAGCAGTACCCGCCGTGTCGCGCGGGCCACCCGCCCGCCGGACCTGGGGGCCGGGCCGGCTCGGTCCAGCCACCACGCGCGCAGGGCACGGTGGGTGCCCGTGTCTGTGCCCGTGCCCGTGTCCGTGGACGGGCCGGCCTTGAGCAGATGCGCGGCGAAGGTCAGGGCATCCTGGCGGTAGCCCCCGCTCATGGGCCGCTCCCGCGCGTAGTCGAGGAACGCCGCGCGGTACCCGTCGCCGAGGATCACCGGCAGCTCCGGTGCGACCTTCGCCACAACGTCCGCCCGCTTCGCCGCGAGCGCCCGCGCCTGCACCCCCATCCGGACCCGGTCGAAGCCCTCCGGCACCGGCGTCCCGGCCACCAGCGAGGACAGCACGGCAGCCTGCGCAACCCCGACCCGCTCCCGCCCCCGGACCCCCGACGGCGCAAGCACCCCGGCATCCCCGCCTGCCGGGCCTGCGCCCGCGCCATCGGCCGGGCCTGCGCCCGCGTCGCCCGCCGGTGCGCCTACGCCGCCCGCCGGACCCGTGCCCGTCCGGACACCCCCTGCGCCTGCCGGCCCGGCGCTCGCCCCGCTCGCCGCCCCGGCGCCCCGTCCGCCTGCCGGCTCGTCGGCTTCTTCGCCTGCCGTCCACGCGGTCGTGCCGTTCACCGGGTCGGTGACCGCCCTGCTCGTCGGCCTGGCATCCCGTCCGCTCGCGAGCTCGGCGCCCTCGCCGTCTGTCGGCGCCGTGCCCCCGCCATCCACCGGCTCGGCGGCCGCCCTGCTCGTCGGCCTGGCGCCCCCTGCGTTCGCCGGCTCGGCGGTCTCTCCGCCTGTCAGGCCGGCGCCCCCGCCATCCACCGGCTCGGCGGCCGCCCCTGCGGCCCCACGCGAACCCTCGGCACCCGCTCCAGCCCCCCGCGGCCCCCCGGCGGCGCGCTCGCGGCCGGTGTGGATCGCGGTCCGGATCATGGTGAGCTCTTGCTCCAGCTCGGTCGGGTCGGGGAAGTTCTCGTCGCGTTCCAGCAGGACGCCGGGCGGGGTGGTGCGGGAGGCGAGGTCGGTGAGGATGTCGAGGACCGGGCGCGGCACGGGGTGTGCATGGCTGTCGTGCCAGACGCCGTCGCGCTCGAAGCCGCCCGCGACATGGACGTAGGCGATCGCCTCCACGGGCAGCGCGGCCAGTGCCTCAGCCGGGTCCTCGCCCCGGTTGACGTGGTTGGTGTGCAGGTTGGCCACGTCGATCAGCAGCCGTACGCCGGTGCGCTCGACCAGCTCGGACAGGAACTGCCCCTCGGTCAGCTCCTCGCCCGGCCAGGAGAACAGCGCGGCGATGTTCTCCAGGGCGAGCGGCACGGGAAGGACGTCCTGGGCGATGCGTACGTTCTCGCACAGCACGTCCAGCGCGTCCCTGGTGCGCGGCACCGGCAGCAGATGCCCGGCCTCCAGGCGCGGGGAGGCGGTGAGCGGGCCGCCCGCGCGGACGAACGCGATGTGCTCGGTGACCAGCGGGGAACCGAGGGCCTCGGCGCGTTCCGCGAGCGAGCTCAGCCGGTCCTCGTCGGGGCGGTCGGCGCCGCCCAGCCCGAGGGAGACGCCGTGCGGGATCACGGTCACCCCGCGCTCGCGCAGCCGCAGCAGCGACTGGGGGAGGTGGCCGGGGCAGACGTTCTCCGCCACGACCTCCACCCAGTCGATGCCCGGCATGCGCTCCACGGCGTCCGCGATCTCCGGCCGCCAGCCGATCCCCGTGCCGAGTCGCCGCATGGCTCCTCCCCTCCCGTCGAATGACGGGGGTATGGCCCCGCCCCTCGGCCCCGAACCGCCTTCGTGGCGTGTTCAGAGCAACATTTGAGGTTCAGCAGGTTCAGCAGGTTCAGCGGGTCCGGCAGGTTCAGCGGGTCCGGCGGCGCGCCGGCCAACGTCCCGGGTCACGGCCCAGCAGATACAGCGCCTCCTCCAGCGGGCCGGAGCCCACCGGTACCTCCAGCACCGGGGCGAAGGCGGACCCCGGGCCGCGCCGGGCCGGGTCGGTCGGCACCTGACGGGCCACGGCGAGCGCGGCGACGCGCACCTGCTGGGGGAGTTCCACGGCGCTGCCGAGGGTGGCGGCCACGTCCCAGGCGTGCACGACGTAGTCGACGAAGTGGAAGCCGACCGCCTGACCGCCCGGGAAGCCGCCGCCCAGTTCCGGCAGCGTGAACTCCCGCTCCGTGGCGCCCGGTTCGGCGAAGGCGGACAAGACCGCGGCGGCGGCCGACCGATGGGTACGGGCGGGCTCGCTCATGTCCTCGGGTTCTCGCCAGTACTCCGGCTCCCGCCCCGCGCCGCGTGCCGCGGCGGCGAACCCGACGTGCTGCGCGCTCATGTGCGCGACGAGCCGGCGCAGGGTCCAGCCCGCGCAGGGCGTGTCCCGCGCCCAGTCCGCGGCCGTGGCCAGGTCCACCACGCGCACGGCCTCCTCGACGGCGATCCGATCGAGTTCCACGAAGTCCGCTCCGGTCACAGTCATGGCCTCAGCGTAAAACAAGGCGAACGATCGTGCTTATTATTTTGAGCGATCGGAGGAGGAGTAGTCGGAGGGGAGAATGGGTTCAACCAGGCTGCCGGTCAGGGGACTTGGGGGAGCGGGACTCCGTCCGCGGCTGCGGCGCGCAGCCGTTCCGCGATACCCGTCCGGGCCCTGCGGTACACGCTCTCCTCGTCGTGCAGGACCGACAGGGCGTTCGCCGTCTCCAGCAACGCCACCAGCTCGAAGGCGAGTTGCGGGACATCCGTGCCGGCGCGCAGCTCGCCCGCCGTACGCGCCTCCTCGATCGTGAGCTCGACATGGGCCGACCAGTCGCGCTGCGCACGGACCACGGCGTCGTGCACGGGCCCGGTGCGCGCGTCGAACTCGGCCATGGCGCCGTAGAAGAAGCAGCCGCCCGGGAAGACCCGGCCGTGCGAGTACTCCAGCCACAGCGCGCACAGCCGGCACACCCGGCCGAGGCCGGCCGGGGTCTCGGCCGCAGGCCGGATCACCCGCTCCGTGAAGATCCGCACCGCCTCCCGCACGGTGGCCAGCTGCAGTTCCTGCTTGGAGCCGAAGAGCGCGAACACCCCGCTCTTGCTCAGCTCCAGCTCGGTTGCGAGCCGGCCGACGGTGAGCGCCTCCAGGCCCTCGACCGAGGCGATGTCCACCGTGCGGCGCAGCACCAGCCGGCGGGTGCGATTGCCCCGCTCGACCCGCCCGTCGACCCGCGTCATCCGCCTCTCCTAGCGCAGCGCGGGATGGCCGGCGACGACGGTGCAGGAGCCCGGCGCGATCTCCGTGAAGCCGGCGTCGCGCACCACGGGCAGCCCGCTGCCGGTCAGCCGGGGCCAGTCGGCGGGGTCGGCCGTGCGGACGGCGAGAGCGAAACCCGTGTCCCGCCACGCGGTGCGCTCGGCGTCGGACAGCGCCCACCAGGCCAGCTGGGCGCCGTGCCCGGCCTGGGCCATCGCCTTCCCGGCCGACATCTCCAGCTCCGGATTCAGCCACAGCACCGGCTGCGTCGGATCCGCGGCGACGGGCGGCTCGGGGTCGTCCAGCTCGGTGCCCGACACCTGCAGCTTGGCGAGGTCCTTGGGCCAGCCGTCGAGCGGGATCGGCACGAAGACCCGTACCTCGGCGGACTTGCCGCTCACCGTGATCCCGGGCAGCGCCTCGGCCCGCCGCCACTCGGCACCCCGGGCCCGCCGCACGACCTTGCGAATCCGCGCGTCCTCCCAGTTCCGCACGGCCTCGGCCCACTCACCGTCGCCCTGTGCCCGCTCGTCCCCGAGCAGCACCAGCACCGCGCGGGCGGCCGTCTCCAGGGCATCGGTACGCGCGGGCGGCGCGCCGCGTTCCATCCGTACGACGAGGGGCAGCACGAACTGCGGTGCTTCGTCGCGAGGGTTGCGCTCGGAGGTGAAGGGACTGTCGCTGGGGGAGGCTGGAACATGGCTCACACCAGCCAACTTTAAGGGGCGCGGGGCTGTGTGTTCCGCGGCTGCGCCGCACGGACGCGACCCGCCCACGACGTCCCGCACATCAGACTCGTGATCAGCCCCTACGGCGAGACCGGACACAATCTCCCCATGCAACGTGACCTACGACTGACCGGCGTGGGCCGGCGCTACGGCATCCGCGGCCCCTGGGTCCTGCGCGGCCTCGACCTGGCGCTGGCGCCCGGCACTCTGACCCGCGTAGAAGGAGCGAACGGCACCGGAAAGTCCACCCTGCTCCGCCTTCTCGCCCGCCTGGACGCGCCGACGGAGGGCCGCGTCACCGGCCGGCTCCGTACGGCATACGTACCCGAGCGGTTCCCCTCGGCGCTGCCTTTCACCGCCCTCGGATACCTCACCCACCTCGGCACGGTGCACGGCCTGGGTCGAGGGACCGCACGCCGCGCGGCGGGCACCTGGCTGGAGCGCTTCGGTGCCGGCGCCTACGCCGGTACGCCCATGGCGCAGCTGTCCAAGGGCAGCAGCCAGAAGGTGGCCGTCGCCCAGGCCCTGCTGGGGGATCCGGAGCTGCTGGTGCTGGACGAGGCCTGGACCGGCCTGGACGCGGCGGCGCGGGCCGAACTGGAGCGGGCCGTGGCCGAGCGGACCGCAGCCGGGGGTGCCGTGGTGTTCGTGGACCACGACCCGCGCCGGCTGGCCGGGGCGCCGGACGCGACGTACGCGGTGCGCGACGGCGGCCTCAAGCTCCGTACGGGCGAAGGGAGTTCGCCGCAGGGGCCGCTCACGCTGATCATCGCCCGCGGGCCGGCCGGCGGGCAGCTGCCGCCCGAGGCGGCGCGGACCGTCGCCGCCGCCGAGGAGACCGCGCCCGGCAGCCACCGTCTCGCCGTTCCCGCCTCGCACTCCGACGTCGTTCTGCGTGCTCTGCTCACGGCCCGCCCGCCCTGGCACGTGGTGAGCGTCGCCCCGCCCGCCGAGGCCGCACCCCACCCGTCCGCCGGCCTCACCCCGTCCGCCGACCCCGGAAGCCGCCCATGACCGCACTCCTGCGCTACCAGGCCGACCTCCTGGCGCGCTCCCAGCGCTGGCTGCCGCCGCTGATCCTGTACGTCGCGTTCCTCGGGATCGGAGTGCAGAGCGGCCAGCCCGTTCTCGACTCGCTCGGCTACACGGCCGCCGGCCTGCTCCCGGTGGCCGCCTGGCTGGTGCGGATCTGTGTCACCGGCGAGCCGGACGCGGCCCGCGCCTGTGTCGCCGCCGCGCGCGGTCCCGCCCGCGCACACCTCGCCTGTCTGCTGACGGCCCTGCTGGCGTCGGTCACGCTCGGGGTGGTGGCGACCCTGGTGGTGACGCTGATCAGCGATCCGGCGAGCAACGGCCACCGGGTCCATGTGGCCCCGCTGCGGGCCGGAGCCGCCGGACTGCCGGCCACGCTCACCTGCGCGCTGCTCGGCGCGGCCGTCGGCGCGCTCACCAGCCGGCCGCTGCTGCGCTCCACCGGCCGTGCCGTGCCCGCGATGCTGCTGGGCGCGCTGTTCGCGGTGGTGCTCACCGGTTCCCCGGCGCAGGCCGCGGTCCATGGCCTGGTCACCGGTTCGCAGACCGGCCGGGCGCCGCTGCCGCTGCTGCCCCTGGCGGGGGCGGTCCTGCTCACGGCGGCGGCCTTCGCCGCGGCCGCCCGGCTCACCGACCGCCGCTCCCCCTGAGCGGGCAGCGGGCAGCGGGCAGTCGGCAGTGGGCAGCGGGCAGTCGGCAGTGGGCAGCGGGCGGCCGGCATGGGCAGTGGGCGGCGGGCGGCGGGCCGGCGCCCGCCGCTCAGCGGTGCCCGGTGCTCTCGCCGATCAACTCGGAGACCTTCACGAACCGGTAGCCGCGCCCCCGCAACTCCGGTACGACCGTGCGGACGACCCGCTCGGTGGTCGGGGCCGCGCTGCGCGTGCAGTGCATGACGACCACCGAGCCGGGCTTCACCCCGTCCAGCACCTGCTGGGTGACGGCGTCGGCGTCCGTGGCGAACGCGTCGCCGCTCACCACGTCCCACTGCACCGCGGTCACCCCGAGCCCGCTCAGCGCGCGCAGCGCGGGCTGGTCGTAACAGCCGCCGGGGAAGCGGAAGTAGGGCAGCGCGTGCGGCACGCCCGCCTGGTGCAGGGAGGCGTACGCCCGCTCCACGTCCGAGCGCATCCTGCCCGCGTCGACCCTCGGCAGGCCGTAGCAGTCATCGGTGAACGCGTAGTGGCTGTAGGAGTGGTTGGCGACCTCGAACTGCGGGTCGTGGCCGAGACCGCGGGCCTCGGTCGGGTACTCGTCGGCCCACCGGCCGGTCATGAAGACCGTCGCCGGGACCTTCAGTTCCCGCAGGGCGCCGATCAGGCTGGGGTTGTCGAAGTGCTCCCCGGCGGCCGCGCGGGGGCCCTGGTCCGCGGTCATGTCGGCGTCGAAGGTCAGCGCGACGGTCTTGCCCAGGGTGCGCGGGCCGTGCTCGAAGACCGGGGTCAGACCGCCGGGGCCCGGGGCCAGCACCGGCGGGCGCGAGGCGGCGGGGGAGGCGGAGACGGGGGACTTGGCCGGGGCCGGGCGGGCGGGGCCCGCGGGGTCGGGGCTGCCGCAGGCGGCGAGAGCCGCGCCCAGGGCACAGACGGCGGTGATGCGACGTACTCGTGGGATCACCGTATGAAAGTAGGACTGAATGACGGCTTGTATGTCGATATGCCCGGCGGCACGGCGTCGGGATCACCCGCGCGGCGGCCCCGGCCGTCCGCGCCGTCTGCCCGGCGCTCGCCGGTGCGGACATGCGAACGGCAGCGGAGAGCACACCGCCGCTCCGCTGCCGTCGCCGACGCGGGGACCTCGCACGCACCTACGGATCTCGCTCACGGACCTGTCCGCGCGCACGTGCGGTCACCACGCGTTCCCTTGTCGGCGGTGGGGCGGCCGGCCGGCCCACCGGACGCCGGTCCAGCCGCCGCCTGCCACCGCCAAGGGGTTCTGAGGGGCCTGTTACCGGCCGGCCGAGTTGTCGCAGCCCATGACCGAGCCCACGTGGGTGCTCTGGGCGCCCGGGTCGCCCTCGCCGTTCAGCGCATTGCCCAGCAGGCCGTTGAGCAGGCCGAGGTTGCCGATGACGTCGAGATTCAGGTCGTGGTCCTTGCAGTTGGAGCTTTGCCACACATGGCCGCCGTGCTCGCCGCCGGCGAAGGCGGTGCCACTGGTCATGAGCCCGATGGTGCCGACGGCGGCGACCATCACGGCAGCCTTGCGAAGTCTGTGCATGTCATCTCCATGGTGTGAGTGTGGAAGCGGTCTGCAGCAGATCGACCTCTTACAGACACGGAGATTAATATTAAAATCGCCCAAAACGGACAACGACGCGCCGTAAATCAATCTTCGTTCTGCAGTCGCTTCGCGAGTCCACCGGGCGCGGTGCTAACCGCGGCCGTACCGGCCCGTGAGCGAGCCCGTGGCGAGGGTGTGCCCGGACAGGGCTCGCAGCAGGTCGGAGACGGAGGCGTCCGGGGCGAGCGACAGCCGGCGGTCGGTGGCGTAGACCGTGAGCACATAGTGGTGGGGGCGGTCTCCGCGCGGCGGGCAGGGGCCGCCGTAGCCGGGCCTCTTGAAGTCGTTGCGGCCCTCGGTCGCCCCCTGCGGACGCTCCCCGGCGGGCAGTTGCCGGGTGTGCGGGTCGATGTCCCACACCAGCCAGTGCGTGAACGCGCCGTGCGGGGCGTCGGGGTCCCGCAGCACCAGGGCCAGCCCGGCCGTGCGCGCGGGTACGGCGGTGAGGGCCAGCGGGGGCGACACGTCCGTGCCGTCGCAGGTGTGGCGCCGGGGGATGGTGCCGCCGTCGCCGTACGCGGGACTGGTGACGGTCAGCCGCTGGGCGGCGCCGGTCGGGGGCGCGGCGGCCGGCCCGCCGCCGTCCCCGCAGCCCGTCACGAGGGCCATCGCGGCCACGGCCGTCACCCCGCTCACAGCGGTCACCCAACTCCTGCGCATGCCGGGCACGCTAGCCGGAGCGGGGCTCTCGGTCACCGTTCGGCGCGGGCAGTTGGTTGCCTCGCTCCAGGAAGTGCAGCAGTTCCACCGGGATGGGCAGGACCAGCGTGGAGTTCTTCTCGGCGGACACCGCCATCACCGTCTGCAGCAGCCGCAGTTGGAGGGCGGCGGGGGTGTCGGCCATCTGCTGGGCGGCCTCGGCCAGCTTCTTGGAGGCCTGGAGTTCGGCGTCGGCGTTGATGATCCGGGCCCGGCGCTCCCGGTCGGCCTCGGCCTGGCGGGCCATGGACCGCTTCATGGTGTCCGGCAGGGAGACGTCCTTGATCTCCACCCGGTCGACCTGGATGCCCCAGCCGATGGCCGGGCTGTCGATCATCAGCTCCAGGCCCTGGTTGAGTTTCTCGCGGTTGGAGAGCAGATCGTCCAGATCGCTCTTGCCGATGATCGACCTGAGGGACGTCTGGGCCATCTGCGACACCGCGAACTTGTAGTCCTCGACCCGCACCACGGCGCTCTCCGCGTCGACCACCCTGAAGTAGACGACCGCGTCCACGCGCACGGTGACGTTGTCGCGGGTGATGCCCTCCTGGGCCGGGATCGGCATGGTCACGATCTGCATGTTGACCTTCTGCAGCCGGTCCACGAAGGGGATGATCAGCGTCAGGCCCGGCGCCCGGGACTCGCCGGTGACGCGCCCGAGGCGGAACAGCACTCCGCGCTCGTACTGCTTGACCACCCGTGCCGCCATCGCCAGATAGATCACACCGGCGGAACCCGCCGCCGCGATGGCGCCCAGCAGCTCCTGGAGCATGGTGACCTCCTCACGAAGAGGTCCGCTTCTGTTCGTTGCTGTAACGATATGCCCGGGATGAGGCGGAAGCCATAAGCCCAGCTGCGGACGGTCCCGGCCCGGCCGCGGACGGTCCCGGCGGGGACCGGGCCGGGATGCCGACGCCCCTCGGCATCCCGGCCCGGAGACAGCGGCCGCCGGTCGGCGGCCTTCGGGCAGGAGCTGTCAGACGGCCTGCGCCGCCGTGACCTTCACCGTCGTGACCTTCACCGGTTCCGTCCCGGCCGCGCTGTGCCGTTCGGCCCAGTTCTCCAGGGCCGTACGACAGGCGTGGTCGAGATGGTGCAGACCGGACAGATCGAGGCGGACCGGGCGGTCCTGGGGGAGCGACTCCAGGCTGTCCAGGATCTTCGGCAGCCGCAGGAACGTCGCGTTGCCCGTGAGGTAGGCGTCGACCGGGCCCGCGCCCTTGTCGATCACCTCCAGCTTGATGTGCGAGGCCTCCCAGGCCGTCTTGACCACGGCGAGCGCGAGACCGATCAGGACCCCCTCGAACATGCTGACCGCCACGATGGACAGGGCGGTGACGGACAGGATCAGTGCCTCGCCCCGGTGCTCGCGCCACAGCCCGGCCAGTGCCCGCACCGGGACCAGCTTGGCGCCGGAGTGGATCAGGATGCCCGCGAGCGCCGGGATCGGGATGTAGGCCAGCACGTTCGGCAGCAGCGCCGCGAACAGCAGCAGCCACACCCCGTGCAGCACGCGGGAGGCCTTCGTACGGGCGCCCGCCTGGACGTTGGCCGCGCTGCGCACGATCACCGCGGTCATCGGCAGCGCGCCCAGCACCCCGCACACCGTGTTGCCGGCGCCCTGGGCGAGCAGCTCTTTGTCGTACGCGGTGCGCGGCCCGGTGTGCAGCCGGTCCACGGCGGCCGCGCTGAACAGGGACTCGGCGGAGGCGATCAGCGTGAAGGCGACGACCGTGCCGAGCAGGCCGACACTCGCCAGCTCGCCGAACGCGCTGAGCGGCGGCGGCTGTACGGCGCCCAGCAGGCCCTGCACCTTGACCGTGGCGACCGGCAGGTCCAGCGCGAACGCGGCCACCGTGGCGAGCCCCACCGCGGCCAGCGGGCCCGGCAGCGTACGCACCTTCGCCGGGACGTGTTTCCACAGCAGCAGCACTGCGATGGTGCCCCCGCACACCGCGAGCGAGGCCACCGCCGTGCCGTCGCCGAAGGCGTCCCAGAACGCCCCCGGCAGCCCGACGATCTTGGCCGGCCCGGAGTCGGGGGCCTTGGCCGCCAGCGCCGGATACAACTGCCCGGCGATGAGGACCAGTCCGATTCCGGCCAGCATGCCCTCGACCACGGAGACCGAGATGGCGCGGAAGTAACGGCCCAGCTTCAGCAGGCCCATGGTCATCTGGAGGAGTCCGGTGGCGAGCACGATGACGCCGAGCGCCGGCAGCCCGAACTCCTTGACCGCCTCGAAGACGAGCACGGTCAGGCCGGCCGCCGGCCCCGACACCTGAAGGCTGCTGCCGCGCATCAGCCCGGTGACGAGTCCGCCGACGATACCGGTGATCATGCCCAGCTCGGCCGGGACTCCGGCGGCGACGGCCACGCCCACGCACAGCGGCAGCGCGACCAGAAAGACGACGAGAGAGGCGGCGAAGTCCTGCCGCAGATACGGGAAGCGGGATATGAGGCTGGTGTTCTTGCTGGTCATCGGCGCGCTCACAGGGACTCGAAGGTGTCGGTCTGCGGGCGGTGCGTCCGTACGGCGCCGGTGTGCACCTCGTAGTACCAGGCGTGCAGGCCCAGCCGGCCCTCGGTCAGCTTCCGCTCGACACAGGGGTACGAGCGCAGCCGCAGCAGCTGGGTCAGGACGTGTGCCTGCACGCCCTCGGAAACCTCCGGATCCTCGGCCGCGCCTGCCGGGCGCGGGGTGGCGTGCGCGAGCCAGTCACGCACGGCAGGTACGGCGGTGAGGTCGTCGCCGCGCACCAGCGCGCCGACGGCACCGCAGTGCGAGTGACCGCAGACGACGATGTCGCGGACACCGAGCACCTCCACGGCGTACTCGATGGTGGCGGCCTCGCTGGTGGGGTGGAGCGAGGTGTGGGGCGGGACGATGTTGCCCGCGGTGCGCAGCTCGAAGAGCTGGCCGGGACGGGCGCCCGTGATCAGGGCCGGGACGACCCGGGAGTCGGAGCAGGTGATGAACAGCACCTGCGGGGACTGGCCTTGGGCGAGCTTGGCGAACTCCTCAGGGCGCTGTCCGAAAGTACGGGCGTTGTCGATGAGGGGCTGCATAGGTATGGGTTCCTCCTGGCGCGCCTGCACGGGCGCGTCGGACTTGAACGACATTGTGGGGGGGCAAGAGCCCGGGATCCCGGGCCCGGTGCGGCTCCCTGGCGGGGTGCCGCACGGGCTGTCAGCAGCGGAAGACCTGAAGCGCTGCCGGGGTGTGGGCTCTTGAGGTTCTCGCGGTGGGGCGGTGCGGTGCGCCGGGGGTGCCCGGTGCGTCCGCACCGGCCGCACGGCCGGTTATCGGCTCGGGGTGCTGCGGCCGGCCGGAGGCCGGGCCGCGCTGCCGGTCGCGGAGGTGGGGGGTGCCCACGGGAGCGCCCGGACGGCTCGGGGTGCGGACCGAGTCCTTCTCCTCGTGCACCGGCGGTGCGGAGGAGGGAATGACAGGCTCGGTCTTGGCCAATGCCTGACTGAAAGTGTGCGCGGGTGCGAAGGATCCTGCGGGTGCGAAGAGTTGGAGCGCCAGCAGGAGTACCGCGAGGAGAGGGAAGAAGAGGGGGGAGCGGGTGCGGGCCGTCGTACCTCGCAACATGCGCCCTCCCTCCGGATGTTCGCACCTCTTGTCTGGACCAAACACTGGTCAATGAATGGTCAAGAAACACTTTAACCCCGCAAAGTCCTTTGCGGGGTTAATAGCGCGTTACAAGGGTGAGGGAGCGTGGAAAGTGCCGGTCGCCTGGCGCGATCCAGCCCTTGACTAGGAGGCCACGAGCCCCTTCGCGTCGCGGGCCAGTGCGGTGAGCCGGGATATGGCGCGGAAGTACTTCTTGCGGTAGCCGCCGTTCAGCATCTCCTCGCTGAACAGCTTGTCGAACGGCAGCCCCGAGGCCAGCACCGGAACCTCGCGGTCGTAGAGCCGGTCCGCGAGCACCACGAGCCGCAGTGCGGTCGACTGGTCCGGCACGGGGCGCACATCGGTGAGGCACACCGCCGTCACGCCCTCGGTCAGCGCGCCGTACCGGCTCGGGTGCACCTTGGCCAGATGCTCCAGCAGATGCGGGAAGTCGTCGAGCGAGGCGCCCTGTGTGGCGTACCCCGCCTTGGTCACCTCTTCGTCGGTGAAGGGCTTGGGAGCCTCGGGCAGACCGCGGTGGCGGTAGTCCTCGCCGTCGATGCGCAGGGGGCGGAAGCGGGCCGCGAGGCCCTGTATCTCGCGCAGGAAGTCGGCGGCCGCGAACCGGCCCTCGCCGAGCTTGCCAGGCAGCGTGTTGGAGGTGGCGGCGAGCGCGACGCCCGCGTCGACCAGCTTGCCGAGCAGGGTCGACACCAGGACCGTGTCGCCCGGGTCGTCCAGCTCGAACTCGTCGATGCACAGCAGGCTGTGGCCGGAGAGGGTCTGCACCGTCTGCTGGAAGCCGAGGGCGCCGACCAGGTTCGTCAGCTCCACGAAGGTGCCGAAGGCCTTGCGGGAGGGCTCGGCGGGGGTGGCGTGCCACAGGGAGGCGAGCAGATGGGTCTTGCCGACGCCGTAGCCGCCGTCCAGGTAGACGCCGCGCGGGCCGGCCGGGGTCTTGGGGGCCCTGGCCCTGACGAAGCCGAGGAAGCCGCGCTTGCCGGCGCCGGAGGCGTGCGCCCCGCCGAGTCCGGCCGCGAAGCCCTCCAGCACCCGCACCGCCTCGGTCTGGCTGGGCTGGTTCGGGTCCGGTATGTACGTCGAGAAGCGGACCGAGTCGAAGCGCGGCGGCGGCACCATCTCGGCGACCAGCCGGTCCGCGGGGACGCGCGGCTCACGGGCGCACAGGGAGAGGGGGCCCGCTTCGGTCAGGGGGCTGGAACCGGGGGCGGCGGTGGAGGACGACACGGTTACCCATGCTAAGCGCCGTGTCACACTGCACGACATGCGACGCCTGTTCCCTGTGACCGACGAAACAGCAGCCCAGGCCTCCGGCGGAACACCCGAGGGGGAGACGAGGGGGGCCACCGGGGCGGATGCGCCCCGTGCCGGTGCCGGTGGCAGTGCTGGTGCTGGTGCCGTTGCCGGTGCGTTCGTCGATCGTGAGTGGAGCCTCGCCGAGCTGGCCGCCGCCTATGCCTACCCGGAGCCCGCGGCAGGCGCCCCCGTGCCATGGCTGCGGGCCAACATGGTCTCCACGCTCGACGGCGCCGCGCAGCACGAGGGGCGCTCGCAGCCCATCTCCAGCGCCGCCGACATGCGGATCTTCGGCACGCTGCGGGCGCTCGCGGATGTGATCGTGGTGGGCGCGGAAACGGTACGGCGGGAGGGGTACCGGCCCGCACGCGCGCGTGCCGAGTTCGCCGCCGCCCGCGAGGCCGCCGGACAGGCCCCGGCCGCGGCGATCGCGGTCGTCTCCGCCAGTCTGGAGCTGGACTTCTCGCTCCCGCTGTTCACCTCGCCCGTGGTGCCCACGCTGATCCTGACCGGGGCCGCGGCCGCCCCCGGCCGGGTCGCCGCCGCCGAGAGGGCCGGCGCCACGGTGGTGACCGCCGGCGAGGGCGCGGGCGTCGACCCCGAGCGCGCCGTGCGCGCCCTCGCCGGACTCGGCCACACCCGGCTGCTCACCGAGGGCGGTCCCCGGCTGCTCGGCCGGCTGATCGCCGCCGATGTGCTGGACGAGATGTGTCTGACCCTCGCGCCCCTGCTCACCGCCGGCGACGCCCAGCGCATCGCCGGGGGGCCGGCGGTCGCCGTGCCGCACCGGTTCGCGCTCGTGTCGCTCCTTGAGGAGGCCGGATTTCTGTTCGGCCGTTACCGTCGGTCCTGAAATCGGCGGAATATGCCGTTCCGGTTAGCTTCCGGAGGGCAGACTTAGTCCGGCAGAACCGTGTGATCACGGGGCAGGATGGTTTCCGCAGGGGCCTCGTCCGGGCCCACGGAGGAGAAGAGGCGTTTGGTGTTCACGAGCGTTCTGATGATCGAGAAGGCCCTGACGTCCGCCGACGTGGAGTTCGTCAGCACCTTGCACGGGGACGAGCCGGTCGCCTTCCATGTGCTCCTCCAGCCGCGCGGCGACCAGGCGGACCGCCTGCTGCGGGCCATCGACGACATCGCGCTCGGCGAACTGGACGAGGCGGTGCGCGAGCGGGAGACCCCGGAGGGGGAGGACGCCAGGAGCGTCGGACAGCAGGCCCTCGACGTGTCCCTGCGGGCGCTGCGCTCCGCGGGGAGCCGGGCCGAGGGGCGGCTGGTCGAGGACCATCCGCTGGACGCGCTGAAGTCGCTGGTGGCGGAGGTGTCCGCCGATGAGGTGATCGTGCTCACCGACCCCCACTATGTGGAGGAGTTCTTCCACCGGGACTGGGCTTCCCGGGCCCGGCACAGGGTGGGCGTGCCGGTGCTGAAGCTGTTCTCGCACAGCAAGGTGCAGTGACCTCGGCTGTCGGAGGAAGGACGGGGCTCGGCATAGGCTAGGCCTGCTTCCGCTCGCATTCGTCTCTGGGGAGAAACACATGGCACCCGGCCTTCCTGCCGCCATGGACCGACCGCACTTCATCGGCATCGGCGGCGCCGGGATGTCGGGGATCGCCAAGATCCTCGCGCAGCGCGGGGCGAAGGTGGCCGGCAGTGATGCCAAGGAGTCGGCGACCGCCGAGGCGCTGCGGGCGCTCGGGGTCACCGTGCACATCGGGCATGCCACGGAGCACCTCGCCGACGACGCGAGCTGTGTCGTGGTGTCGTCGGCGATCCGCCAGGACAACCCCGAGCTGGCCCGCGCCGCCGAACTGGGCATCCCGGTGGTGCACCGCTCCGACGCGCTCGCCGCGCTGATGGAGGGGCTGCGTCCGATCGCCGTGGCCGGTACCCACGGCAAGACGACGACCACCTCGATGCTGGCCGTCTCCCTGGCCGAGCTGGACCTCGGGCCTTCGTACGCCATCGGCGGCGACCTGGACGCGCCCGGCTCCAACGCGCTGCACGGCGAGGGTGACATCTTCGTGGCCGAGGCGGACGAATCGGACCGCAGCTTCCACAAGTACGCGCCCGAGGTCGCCATCGTCCTCAACGTCGAGCTGGACCACCACGCCAACTACGCCTCGATGGACGAGATCTACGAGTCCTTCGAGATCTTCGCCGGGAAGATCGTCCCCGGTGGCACCCTGGTGATCTCCGCCGACCACGAGGGGGCGCGGGAGCTGACCCGGCGGCTGGCGGGCTCGGTGCGGACCGTGACCTACGGCGCGGCCGAGGACGCCGATGTGCGGGTCACGGCCATCGAGCCGCAGGGGCTCAAGAGCCGGGTCACCGCGCTGCTGGACGGGCAGGAGCTGACCTTCGCGGTGTCCGTGCCCGGCCGGCACTACGCCCTCAACGCCGTCGCCGCGCTCACCGCCGGTGCCGCACTCGGCATCCCGGCCGCGGAGCTGGCGCCCGCGATCGCCGCCTACACCGGGGTCAAGCGGCGCCTGCAGCTCAAGGGCGAGGCCGCCGGGGTGCAGGTCATCGACTCCTACGCCCACCACCCCACGGAGATGACCGCCGACCTGGAGGCCATGCGCGCGGCCGCCGGTGACGCCCGGATCCTCGTCGTCTTCCAGCCGCACCTGTTCTCCCGCACCCAGGAGCTGGGCAAGGAGATGGGCCAGGCGCTGGCCCTCGCCGACGCCTCGGTGGTCCTCGACATCTACCCGGCCCGGGAGGACCCGATCCCCGGCGTGACCAGCGAGCTGATCATCGAGGCCGCGCGCGCCGCCGGCGCCGACGTCACCGCCGTACACGACAAGGACGCCATTCCCGCCGTGATCGCGGGAATGGCGAAGCCCGGTGATCTCGTTCTCACCATGGGCGCGGGCGACGTGACCGACCTGGGCCCGCTGATCCTGGACCGCCTTTCGCAGTGAACAAGGGGCTGACGCTCATGTCGTACGACGTCGAGAAGCCGGACGAGCAGTGGCGCGCGGAGCTGAACCCGGCCGAGTACGCCGTGCTGCGCCAGGCGGGCACCGAGCCGGCCTTCACCGGTGAGTACACGGACACCAAGACCACGGGCGTCTACTCCTGCCGTGCCTGCGGCGCCGAACTGTTCACCTCGGACACGAAGTTCGAGTCGCACTGCGGCTGGCCGTCGTTCTTCGACCCGAAGGACACCGACGCCGTCGAGCTGATCGAGGACCGCTCCCACGGGATGGTCCGCACCGAGGTGCGCTGTGCCCGCTGCGGCTCCCATCTCGGGCATGTCTTCGCGGGTGAGGGCTACCCGACCCCAACCGACCAGCGCTACTGCATCAACTCCATCTCCCTGCGGCTGACGCCCGACGAGGGCTGACCGCCCAGGTCAACCGCTCCCCGCCGGGCCCGCCCGGAGAGCGCCCCGTCGATCGGTCGAGTCATCCTCGATCGATCGACACTCCGAATCTGGCAAAAGAGATGCTGGACAGGGTCCGACCGGTCGAAGATGAACGCCGTCGGAAATCGGAGGGGGAGAGGCGGCGGAGCGTGGGCAGGGACGGTCGCCTCGATCCGGGTACCGGGCTGCCCGCCCGGCGCACCCGCTGGGATGGATGAGGCTTGTGCCCCGTTCGCCCCGGTTTGAGATTCTGTGAGGATGTTGGGTGTGGCGCGCTGGATTCAGTCTCGTCGCAGGCCTGTGCCCGCCGACAGCGGCCGGCACCGCGAGACCGGCACCGGGCACGACGGAACTGCGACGTCCGCGCAGTCCGAGGACCCCGCGGGAACCGCGGAGGCGGCGGAAGGCGTGCCGACTGCCGATGACGAGGCGGCCGGGGCGCGGCTGAGCATGCTGCGGGACACACTGGCCGGGATAGGCAGGACCCTCGACGAGGCCGCGACCTGCGCCGAGCTGACCCGGGCCGTCGTACGGCTGGCCGACGGCACGGCCGCCGTGATGCGCCGCACCGGCCAGACCATCTCGGGGTACGAGGCGATCACCGGGGACGCCGACGCGCTGCCGGATGCCCGCTGGGCCGCCGCGGTGGCCCGCGAGGCCGCCGTACCGGCACTCGGCCAGCAGCTGGAACCCTGGCTGCAACCGGTGAGCTCACCCCGCTCCCAGGTCGCCGTGTGCGCGCCGCTGACCAGCGGTGACGATGTGTACGGCGTCCTGGTGTGGGCGCGCTCCGGGCCGCCGCTGCGCCGCGCGGAGGGCGAGCTGCTCAGCCTGCTCGCCGAGCGCGCCGCCTCCCACATCCGGCATGCGCGCGCCTATGAGGCCGTCAACCGCACCGCCGGTGATCTGCAGCGCGCCCTGCTCTCCGAGCCCGGCCGCCCGCACCCCAACCTCGACATCGCCATCCGCTATCTGCCGGCCGGCGGCGGCGTCCTGGTCGGCGGCGACTGGTGCGAGACGGTACGGCTGCACTTCGGACGGACCCTGCTGGTGGTCGGCGATGTCATGGGGCACGGCCTGGAGGCCGCCGTCGACATGAACGCCTACCGTTCCTCCCTGCGCTACATAGCCTCCGCCGACCTGCCCCCGCACCGGGTGCTGCGGCAGATGGACGAGATCGCCTCCAAGGAGGCCGAGCTGCGGCCCGCCACCTGTCTGCTCGCCCGTGTCGACCCCGGGCGCCATCAGGTCACGCTGGCCAGCGCGGGGCATCTGCCGCCGGTGCGCATCGCCGCCGGCGGCGGGGCCTCCATAGTGCCGGTTCCCGTCGGACCGCCGTTGGGCACCGGGTTCGGCGGCTATGAGTCGGCCACACACTCGCTGGCCGAGGGGGAGACCCTGGTGCTCTTCACCGACGGGTTGGTGGAGCGCCGCGGAGAGGACATCGACGTCTCTCTGGCCCGGCTGTCCGCCGTCCGTTTCCCTGCCGGGGGCGGGCTCGACAATGTTCTGGACGCCATCCTCCGTCAGTTGGACGCGCGGCACGCGGAGGACGACGTGGCCGCGCTGGCGGCTCGGCCGCATGTGCGGCAGGGGCCGGTCGCCGGCGCGGAATCACCGTAAGGGCGGCTGTCGTCCGGCGGCCGGCGGCAGGCTCCCGCCATGGGCCTGCGCCGGCGCTCTCGCCACCGGCAGGCCCCGGGCCGCGCGGAACGCGTCCGCCGCCTCGCGCGCCGGCTCCGTACTTTCTCCGCCCGCCCCTCCCGCGTCACCCGTTCGGCCCCGTCCGAGCTGCCGTCCCCCTGCGGCCGTTTCGATACTCGAGTGACAGTCGTCCGACAGGAGAACGACAGCATCCGCGGGCGAAGCTCGTCACCCAGGACCCGATCAAGGAGCTGCCGTCCGTGACGACCCTCCAGACCCGTCCCGCGCCCCCCACGGCCATCCGCCCCCGGGTCATGGCGCGTTCCGGCCTCCACATCCTGCTGATCGCCAACGCGGCGACGGTCGGCTGGTTCTTCGCCCAGGCCGGCTTCGCCTCGAACACGCTGATCGTGCTGGGCCGCCTCGCCGGCCTGTACGGCGCCCTCCTCATGGCCTTCCAACTGCTGCTGGTGGCCCGGCTGCCCTGGCTGGACCGCCGGATCGGCATGGACCGGCTGACCTCCTGGCACCGGCGCACCGGCTTCGGTGTCCTGTGGGCCCTGCTCACCCACGCCGTGTTCATCACCTTCGGGTACGCCGAGGCGTCCTCGCTGGACCCGGTGAACCAGCTGGTGAACCTCGCCGAGACCACCGAGGGCGTGCTGCGCGCCGCCGTCGCGCTCGGGCTGATCGTCCTGGTCGGCGCGGTCTCGGCCCGCTGGGCCCGGCGTCGGCTCGCCTACGAGACCTGGCACTTCATCCATCTGTACACCTACGTCGCCGTGGTCCTCGCCTTCACCCACCAGGTCTCCGTCGGTACGACCTTCACCTCGTCGCAGGCCGCGCGGACGTACTGGTACACGGTGTGGGGCCTGGCACTCAGCGCGGTGTTCCTGGGCCGGCTGGCGCTGCCGCTGTGGCGGAACCTGCGGCACCGGCTGCGGGTGTCGGCGGTCGTCCCCGAGTCGGACGACGTGGTCTCCGTCTATGTCACCGGCCGCGACCTGGACCGGCTGCCCGCGCAGGCCGGCCAGTTCTTCCTGTGGCGGTTCCTCACCCGGGACCGCTGGTGGCAGGCCAACCCGTTCTCGCTGTCGGCCGCCCCCGACGGCCGCACCCTGCGCCTGACCGCCAAGGCGGCCGGCGACGGCAGCGCCGCCCTGCGCCGGCTCAAGGTCGGCACCCGCGTCTTCGCCGAGGGCCCCTACGGCGCGTTCACCACGCTGCACCGCACCCGGCCGGATGCCGTGCTGATCGCCGGCGGCGTCGGCGTCACACCCATCCGGGCGCTGCTGGAGGACCTGGACGGCCACGCCGTGGTCATCTACCGGGTCGCCACCGACCGCGACGCCGTCCTCTACGACGAGCTGTGCGACCTCGCCCTCGCCAAGGGCGCCGAGCTGCACCTGGTGACCGGGCCGATCGTCCCCGACCGGCTCGCGCCGCGCGAGCTGGCGCGGCTCGTGCCGGACATCGACGAACGGGACATCTTCCTGTGCGGGCCGCCCGCAATGATGGCCGCGGTGCTGCGCAGTCTGGCCGACCTGGGCGTGCCCAAGCGGCAGATCCACTTCGAGCGCTTCAGCCTCGCGGGCTGAGAGAGGGCATCCCACCGTGAAGCGAGTCATCCCCGTCTTCCTGCTGACCGTCGCGGGTCTGATCCCGGTGTGGCGCTACCACCCGTCCACCGGGTCCACGACCACCACGGCGCAGGCCGCGGAGCCCTCCGCGCCCCCCTCACCCGCCTCCTCCGCCCCGGTCTCCCCGGCCTCCTCGTCCTCCCCGTCGTCCACCGTGGCCTCCACGAAGGTCGTTCCGGGCACCGCGGTGGACACCGTGAAGGGCGTCTTCCAGGTCGAGGTGACCTTCCGGGGCGACCGGATAGCCTCCGTGCGGATGCTGCAGGCGCCGCACCATCCGCAGACCAAGTGGGCCATACCGGAACTGGTCACGGAGACGCTCAAGGCACAGAGCGCCCATATCGACTCGGTGTCCGGGGCCACGGTCACGAGCGAGGGATACACGAAGTCCCTCCAGGCCGCGATCGACGCCAAGGGCCACTGACGTGCGGCATGTCGAACACGTCATGGGGTTTCCCGTCTCGCTGCGGATCGACGACGAGGGGGACTTCACCGGGGCCGCGGACGCCGTCTTCGCCTGGCTGCGCGAGGCCGACGTCCGCTTCAGCCCGTTCAAGCCCGACAGCGAGGTGTCCCGGTACGGGCGCGGCGCGTTGGCGGACGGCGAGCTGAGCGCGGACCTGACGGAGGTGCTCGGCCTCTGCGCGGACCTGCGCGGCGCGACCGGCGGCGCCTTCGACGCCCGGCTGCCCGGCCGGGGCTTCGATCCGTGCGCGGTGGTCAAGGGCTGGTCCGTGCAGCGGGCGGCCGGGCTGCTGACGGCCGCCGGGGCCAGGCGGTTCTGCCTCAACGCCGGCGGCGACGTGTTCGTCTCCGGCGGGCCCTGGCGGGTCGGGATACGGCACCCCGAACAGGCCGACCAGGTGTGTGCCGTGCTGGCGGTCACCGACGCGGCGGTGGCGACATCCGGGGGGTACGAGCGCGGCGAGCACATCCTCGACGGCCGCACCGGGCGCCCCGCGACCGGACTGCTCAGCCTCACCGTGGTGGCCCCGACCCTGACCGAGGCCGACGCGACCGCCACGGCCGCCTTCGCCCTGGGCGCGGACGGCCCGGCCTGGGCCGCCGCCCGCACCGGCTGCGAGGTCTTCGCGATCGACACCGCCCGCCAGGTGCTCCGTACCCGGGGACTTCCGGTGGCCCAGGGCCTGCCGTAGGCCTGATCCGCTGGACGGGATCTGGCAATTCACCCGCCAGAACGCTGAAACACTCGCGGTCTAGACTCTCCTCCGCAACGGCCTGCGCACCGACGACCTTGGCCGAAAACGGGCGGAAGCTGCCAAACCCGAAGGGTGTTCGGCGTTTTGATACGGATAGATTCAGTCACGAAGCGGTACCCGGACGGCACGGTCGCGGTCGACCGGTTGTCGCTGGACATACCGGACCGCGCGATCACCGTCCTCGTCGGGCCCTCCGGCTGCGGCAAGACGACGACCCTACGGATGATCAACCGCATGGTGGAGCCCACCGAGGGCGGCATCCTGCTCGACGGTACGGACATCCGGCAGCAGCCGGTCAACACCCTGCGCCGCTCGATGGGTTACGTCATCCAGAACGCCGGTCTCTTCCAGCACCGCACCATCCTCGACAACATCGCGACCGTGCCCCGTCTGCTCGGCACACCCAAGAAGGAGGCCCGTGTCCGGGCCGCCGAACTGATGGAGCGGGTGGGGCTCGACGCCGCGCTCGCCAAGCGGTACCCGTACCAGCTCTCCGGCGGCCAGCAGCAGCGCGTCGGCGTGGCCCGGGCGCTCGCCGCCGATCCGCCGGTGCTGCTCATGGACGAGCCCTTCTCCGCCGTCGACCCGGTGGTACGCAAGGGACTCCAGGACGAACTCCTGCGCATCCAGGACGAGTTGGGCAAGACGATCGTCTTCGTCACCCATGACATCGACGAGGCCATCAAGCTCGGCACGATGGTCGCCGTGCTGCGCACCGGCGGCCGGCTCGCCCAGTTCGCCCCGCCCGCCGACCTGCTCAGCGCGCCCGCCGACGCCTTCGTGGAGGACTTCCTCGGCGCCGACCGCGGCATCCGCCGGCTCTCCTTCTTCCCGTCCGCCGGCCTGGAGTTGCAGACCGCGCCGATCGTGGGCATCGACGCCGACGCCGACCAGCTCGCCTCCCGCGCGGACGCCCCCTATCTCCTCGTCACCGACCTCGACGGCCGTCCGCTCGGCTGGAGCGAGCCGGACCGGCTCACCGCCGGGGCCATCGGGCGTGACCAACTCCTCGACCACGGGCGGCCGTTCGTGCCCAGCGCCGACTCGCTGCGCACCGCGCTCGACGGCGCCGTGCTCTCGCCCACCGGCTGGGCCGTCGCGGTGGACGGCGAGGGACGCGCCGTCGGCGTCGTCTCCCAGCAGGTGATCGGCGAGGCCATCCGCGCCGCCCACAGCCGGGCCGCGGACGACGCCGAGGTCAAGGCCGTCCGATGAACGGATTCTTCGACCTCCCGAGCGATCTGGAGTACAGCTACCTCGGCCTCGTCGGGCTGCATGTGCGCGAAGGCCTGCTGCCGGTGCTCGTCGGGCTGCTCGTCGCGCTGCCCGTGGCCCAGCTGTGCGTCCGCTTCCGCTGGGTCTACCCGCCCGTCCTCGGCGTCACCACCGTGCTCTACTCGATCCCGTCGCTGGCCTTCTTCGTCGTGCTCATCGACTACTTCGGGCAGAGCGAGACCACGGTGATGATCCCGCTCGCGATCTACAGCCTGGTGGTGCTGGTCCCGGCGATCGTGGACGGCGTCCGCTCGGTGCCGCAGGAGACCCTGGCCGCCGCGCAGGCCATGGGCCTCGGCGCCGTACGCCGTTATCTCCAGGTCCAGTTGCCCATCGCCGTACCCGCGATCATCGCGGGCCTGCGGGTGGCGACCGTGTCCAGTCTCTCCCTGGTCAGCGTCGGCATGCTCATCGGCAACCAGGGCGCGCTCGGCAACATGCTGTACGCCGCCACCACCTACCACCGGCCCGCCCTGGCCGTGAACTCGGTGCTGACCACGGCGCTGCTCGGCATCCTCGCCGACGCCCTGCTGGTGCTCGTCCGCCGCCTCCTGACTCCCTGGATGCCGAGGAAGGGTGCCACCCGGTGAACGTCCTGAACTTCGCGCACGCCTTCTTCGGCGACAGCGCCCACTGGCACGGCTACGACGGGATCCCCACCCGGCTCGTCGAGCACATCACCTACTCCCTGGAAGCACTGCTGTACGCCGCCCTGATCGGGCTGCCCATCGGCCTGGTCACCGGGCACTACGGCCGCGGCGGCAACGCCCTCGCGATGATCGCCACCGCGGGCCGGGCCCTGCCGAGCTTCGGTCTCCTCGTCCTGATGTTCATCTGGATCGGCTTCGGGCTGCTGCCGGTGATGATCCCGCTGGTCGTGCTCGCCGTACCGCCGATCCTGGTCACCACCTACGAGGCGATCCGCTCCATGGACCCCTCGCCGGTGGACGCCGCCCGGGGCATGGGCATGCCCGAGGCACGGGTGCTGTTCCAGGTGGAGGTGCCGGTCGCGCTCCCGCTCGTCCTGAGCGGTCTGCGCACGGCGGCCATCCAGATCGTCTCCACCGCCACCATCGCGGCCTACGTCAGCCTCGGCGGCCTCGGCCGGTACATCATCGACGGCCTCTACCAGAAGAACTACGAGAAGGTCGTCGGCGGCGCCACCCTGGTCGCCGGCCTCGCCCTCGCCACCCTGGTGATCTTCTGGGCACTGTCCCGGATCACGGTCTCCCCGGGGGTGCGCCGCAGCGGCTGAGGGCTACCGTTCGGTGCGGGCCAGCGCAAGCTCCAGTACGACGAGCAGGGCGTCCCGCACCGAGCCGCGCTCCCGGGCGTCGAAGACCACCACCGGCACGCCGGCGGAGACGTCCAGCGCCCAGCGGACCTCCTCCAGGGTGTGCTCCACCGTGCCGTCGAAGGCGTTGACGGCGACGGCGAACGGGATGCCCCTGTGCTCGAAGTAGTCGACGGCCGGGTAGCAGTCGCCCAGCCGGCGGGTGTCGACGACGACGAGCGCGCCGAGGGCGCCCTCCACGATGTCGTCCCACATGAACCCGAACCGCTCCTGTCCGGGCGTGCCGAACAGATACAGCTTCAGCGTCGGGTCGACGGTGAGACAGCCGAAGTCCATCGCGACGGTCGTCGTGGTCTTGCGCGGGGTGTGCGTGAGGTCGTCCACGCCGGCCGCGACCTCGGTGACGGCCGCCTCCGTGGTCAGCGGCTCGATCTCCGAGATCGCGCCGACCGCGGTGGTCTTGCCCACCCCGAAGCCGCCCGCGATCACCATCTTCACCGGCAGCGGCGGCCGTACGGTGGGTGCGGCCCCGCCCCGGACGAGCGGTTCAGTCGGTGTCACTCGATACCCCTCGGGAGTCGGGGACGGCCCTGAGGCCATCGATGAGCCTGCGCAGGACCGATACGTCATGGGTGGCCTCGGCGTCGGGCACGTGCACCGCCAGCTGGCCGGCCTCGCGCAGGTCCTCGGCCAGGACACGGACCACGTTCAGATGCAGCCGCAGCCGGGCCGCGAGTTCTGCCAGGGACTGCGGCAGCCGGCAGGCGGCGACGATGTCGTGCCGCTCGAAGGAGAGCCGGCCGAGCGCGTCGAGCCCGGCGGCGGTGGCCACCACCTGGGTCTCCAGGGGCAGCGCCCGGCCGCCGCCCGCGTCCGCGACCCGGCCCGCGGTGACCAGGAACGGCCGTACGGCGGGGGCGGGGCCGACCGGGTCCGGCCCCGCGATGCCGTCCGCCATGCCTCGCCACGCTCCCTCAGCGGGCCGACGCGGCGCCGACGCTGTTCTTCAGCTCCAGCACCAGCTGCGGGCTGAGCGCGGCACCGGCGCGGTTGGCGAACAGGGTCATCTCGTAGGCGATGTTGCCGAGCTTGGCCTCCTTGCCGGTGACGACACCGAGCACGGCGCCGCTGCCGATCGCGGAGACGATCACATGGCCGCCTTCCAGATCGATGATGACCTTGTTGAGGCCGCCCAGGCCGTAGTTGCCGGAGGCGCCCGCGGCCAGGCTGGTGATGCCCGAGACGATGGCCGCGAGCCGCTCGGAGCCGGTGCTCTCGCGCAGCTCCGACACCGCGATCAGCAGGCCGTCGGAGGACACGGCGATCGCGTCGACGACGCCCGCGGTCTCGGTCGCGAAACGATTCAGCAGCCAGGTGAAGTCGGCCGCGGCGGCCTGCAGATCGGCCGGCGCGGTGCCGCCCGTCGGGGTGTCACCTGTCGACGTGCTCACTCTCGGCTCCTTCCGGAAGGTGGTTCGGGTCGTACGACGGGCCGGTCGGGCCCGTGGGGCGGGGCAGGACACGCGGTGGCGCTCCGGCGGGGTCCCCGGGGCGGGCGAACTCCCCGGTGTCGCAGTCCCGGTGGGCCCGGGCCACGGCCGCCTCGAACTCCTCCAGCGCCCGGCGCTCGGCCTCCGCGTCCCGGGTGCGGGCGGCCGCCGGCACGGCCTGCGCGGCACCCGCGGTGGCGGGCAGCGAGGCCCCCCGCACCCGACGGCGCAGCGGACGGGCGGAGCCGGCGTCCGAAGGGGCGGGAGCGCCGGGGCCGGTGGCGTCGGCCTGTCCGGTGCCGGGCTCGGCCGCGCGGCGGGGGACGCGGCGGGGCAGCGTGCGGGCGGGCCCGGTGGTGCCGGCGGGCGCGGGGGCGGTGCCCGCCGGCTCCGGTGCCGTGTCCGCTGTTTCGGGCGTGACCGGGACGGTCGGCGTGGCCGTGGCCGTGGCGCGGGCCGCGGGGGCAGGGGGCGTCACCGGGGCGGTGTCCGCCGCCGGGTCCGGATCCGGCTCGCTGTCCGCCGGCGTCGGCCCCGACACCGCCGTGGTGTCCGGTGGCGTCACCGTGAGCGGCGTACCGGCCACCGGGCTCGTGGCCGGCAGCAGCGAGGCCGGCAGGGTCACCTCCGCCGTGACACCGCCGCCCGGGGTACGGGTCAGCTCGACCCCGATCGCCCAGCGGCGGGCCAGCGCGCCCACCACGAACAGGCCGAGCACCTTCGTCGGCACCAGGTCCAGCCGTTCACGGCGGATCAGCCGGGCGTTCTCCTCGGCGAGCCGCTCGGCGCTCATCCCGAGCCCATGGTCGGTGATCACCACATGCGCGCCCTGCGCCCCGGAGCGGACGGTCACCTCCACGGGGCTGCTCTCGGGCGAGAACGACACCGCGTTCTCCAGCAGTTCGGCCGTCATCAGGGTCAGGTCGCCGATGATGTCGGGCTCGACCATGGCGTCCGACGCGGCATACAGCCGTACCCGCCGATAGCCCTCGATCTGCCCGAGCGCGGCCCGGACCACGGTGGACAGCGCCGTCGGCCCCGCGTCCAGGACCGTCTCGCGGATCCCGGCCAGCAGCATCAGGCTGTCGGCGTTGCGGCGCAGTCGTACGGCGATGTGGTCGATGGAGTAGAGGCGTTCCAGCAGGGCCGGATCCGTCTCGCCGCGCTCCACGGCGTCGATCAGAGCAAGTTGACGTGTCGTCAGATTGCTGACGCGGCGGCCCACGTTGCCGAACATCTCGGCGGTGTTGCGCCGGCTGAGCACCTGGCGTTCCACCAGCGCGGCGGCGGTGGTCTGCACCCGGTTGAACGCCCCCGCCAGGTCGCCGATCTCGTCGCGCGCCGTGACCGGCATGTCCCGCAGCCGGGGCGGCCCGTCGTCCTCGGCGTCGTCGTCGGCCACCCGGGCCAGCTCGCGGCCCGCCACCTCGGCGACCTCCCGCGCGGCTCCGGTGAGCGCCTGTACGGGCCGGATCACCGAGCGCCGTACCAGCACCGCGAACGCGATCCACAGTGCGAACGCGAGCAGCGCGGCGCTCAGCAACAGCGCGGCCCGCGTTCGCGCGGAGCCGGCGGCGGCGTCGGCGCGGTCGGCGATCTGCCCGATCAGCGCGGTGGTGATCGCGAGGCGGGCCGTGGCCTGTGCGGGATAGTCGGGATAGTCGTCCAGCGCGCCCCGGACCGCGCGCTGGATCTCGGCCGGCGTGTCCGCCTGCAGCTGACCCGCGTCGACCTGCAGCTCGGCGTAGGAATCAGCGATGCGGCGCTGCGCCGCGCTGTGCTCGATGCCGTCGAGCAGCTCGGCCTGCGCCTCGGCGGCGAACCGGGTGAACCGGTCGGCCTGGTGGGTGTACTGGTCATAGGCGCCGACCGCGTTGGTGAACTCGATCAGCGCGTTGGTGTCGCCCGTGGTCGCGGCGAACACATTGGTCTCGAAGGCGCCGTGGGCGGCGTCCGCGCGCAGCAGTGAGTCCAGCAGATTGCCGGTGAACGTGGCCGCCAGGTCCGCGTCGCGGTCCAGGCCGAGGCCGTCGATCAGCCGCCCGGCGGCGCTCGTGTAGGCGGGGTCGATGGCGTCGGCCGGCAGATACGCCTGCTCGACCGTGGTGCGCAGGCTGGACAGGCCCGCCACCTCGCGCAGCGCCTGGGCCTCGCGGTCCGGCAGCCGGTCGCCGAAGGCCGCGCGCACCTTCGTCATCTGGTCGTCGACCGCCCGCTGTGCCGCGCGGTAGGCGGACACCGAGGGCCCGGCGGAACCGGACTCGTGGCGCGCCGAGAGCAGGATGGCCTGCTGGTGTTCGGCCTCGACCCGGTCCACCAGCCGCGCCACCTGCGCGCTGTCGCGGACCAGCCGGGCCGCCGAGGCGGCGCCGTTCGCCGCCTGGACCTGGTCGGTGAACAGGTAGGACAGCAGGGCGGCGATGACCGCCAGGGGGATGCCGACCAGCAGGTTGAGCTTGCGTCTGAAGGGCCAGCGGTCGGCGAAACCCCCCGCGCCGCCCCGTGCCGGATCATGCCGGGCGGGCGCGTCCACCTGCTTCGTGGACACCGGGCCTCCTTCGGGGGTGTGTCTGGTGGGGCGGTCGTCACCCCGCGGACCCTGGAGGCCCCTGTGGCCGATCTCAACGACCCTGAGATTACGTGCTCCTGGGAGTCCGGTCGGCGTGCCTTTCATCAAGAATCAGTTACGAAGCGAGCGCTGTCCGTGCACAACTGATCGCAGATCGAAGCCAATCGGTGATCCGTGGCCCTTGACTGGTGGAGAACTGGCTGGATTGGATCAGTGGGTGACTTCCACCAACCGCATCAGCAGGTCCATCCGGAGAAACCGAGGCGCGGCGGTGGTCGCCCTCGCGGCGGCCACGGCTCTGCTGGCGGGCTGTTCCTCCAAGGGCGATTCGTCGGGCAACCCCCTGACGGACGACGGCAAGGCCGCGGACGGCACCGTCGTCGTCGGATCCAACAACTTCCCCGAGAGCACCCTGCTCGCCGACATCTACGGCGAGGCCCTCAAGGCCAAGGGGATCAAGGTCACCTACAAGCCGAACATCGGCAGCCGCGAGACCACCTACGGGCTGATCAAGAACGGCTCCATCAAGGTGCTGCCCGAGTACAACGGGGCGCTGCTGGCCTACCTCGACCAGAAGGCGAAGCCGAAGACGCCCGAGGCCACCACGACGGCCATCGAGGCCAAGCTGGACTCCAAGCTGACCCTGCTCAAGCCGGCGGCGGCGCAGTCCAAGGACTCGGTCACGGTCAACGCGGCCACCGCGAAGAAGTACCACCTGACCGAGAAGTCCTCCATCGCCGATCTGAAGGACATCGCGAAGGACCTCGTCATCGGCGGCTCACCGGAGTTCCAGACCCGGCAGCAGGGCTTGGAGGGCCTGAAGTCGGTCTACGGCCTTCAGTTCAAGTCGTTCCGGGCGCTGGACGCGGGCGGCCCGCTCACCCAGGCGGCGCTGAAGAAGGACGCCGTGCAGGTCGCGGACATCTTCACCACGGAACCGACCATCTCCACGCAGAAGTTCGTCGTGCTGCAGGACCCGCAGAACCTCTTCGGCTTCGAGAACGTCCAGCCGCTCGTCCACAAGAACGCCCTGCCGCAGAAGGGCGTCGACGCGCTCGACGCGGTCTCGGCCAAGCTCGACACCGCGACCCTGCTGAGCCTCGACACCCAGGTGCAGGCCCAGAGCAAGGACCCGCTGGACGTCGCCAAGACCTGGCTGAAGTCCGCGGGCCTCGTCTGACGCCCGCTGCCATGTGAGATTTCCGCACCGACAGCCGTGGTGGTGGAAGAAATCCTCAGGTGCACCGCTCCTGGTGGAGTCGGTCCGTCCTGTCCTCGCACGCTGGCCCGGGGCCGCTTCCGGTCCCGTGGCAAGCGTCGAGAGGGACTCCATGACCACGCACCCCACGGCTGTCGCCGCCCACCGCGGGCGTTGGCCCGCACTGGCCGCCCTGCTGCTCGGCGAGGCGATGAACCTGCT
Source organism: Streptomyces alanosinicus (assembly GCF_014650595.1). Lineage (GTDB taxonomy): Bacteria > Actinomycetota > Actinomycetes > Streptomycetales > Streptomycetaceae > Streptomyces > Streptomyces alanosinicus. Next base: position 345,496 of record NZ_BMVG01000003.1, on the reverse strand, counting down.
GGACGCGACCGTCGTCCAGGTGGCCGCGCCGGCCGTCCACGCCGACCTGGGCGGGCCGGTCGGTGACATCCAGTGGTTCGCCGCCGCCTACACCCTGCCGTTCGCCGTGCTGCTGATCACCGGCGGGCGGCTCGGGGACATCGCGGGCCGGCGCCGGATGTTCCTCCTCGGCGTCACGGTGTTCACGGCGGCCTCGGTGGCCTGTGCCCTCGCCCCGGCACCGGGCCCGCTCATCGCCTTCCGGGCCGTGCAGGGCGCCGCGGCCGCCCTGATCGTTCCGCAGACCATCGGGCTGATCAAGGCGATGTTCAAGGGCGAGGAGACGGCGAAGGCGCTCGGCAGCATCGGGCCGGTGATGGGCCTCGCCGCCGTCTGCGGACCCGTCGTCGGCGGTGTGCTGACCCACGCCGACCTGTTCGGCTCGTCCTGGCGGTCCGCGTTCCTGGTGAACGTGCCGGTGGCCGTGGTGGTGCTGGCCCTCGCCCGGAACCTGCCGGAGGACCGCGCCCCGCACCGCCCGGCCCTCGACTGGCCCGGCACCGCGCTGGCCGCACTCGGCACCGGGCTGCTGGTGCTTCCGCTGATCGGCGGCGATCTGCGCCAACTCCCGCTGCGCGACTGGCTGTCGCTGCTCGCCGGGCTGTTCGTGCTGGCCGGCTTCGCCCGCCGGCAGCGCCGTACGGCCCGCCCTCTGCTCGAGCGCAGCCTGTTCACGCGGCGCGGCTTCCCCGCCGCTCTCGTGACCTCCACGGCGTTCTTCGCGGTCACCAACGGACTGACCGTCGTGGTCGTCCTCCAGCTACAACTCGACGCGGGAACAGGGGTGTTGGCGGCCGGACTGAGTCTGCTGCCCTGGTCCGCGGGGCTCGCCCTGGCGTCCTGGTGGGCGGGCTCGCGGCTGGTGCGGCGGTACGGGCGCCGGGTCATGCCGTGCGGGCTCGGGACGCTGCTGGCCGGACTGCTCGCCGCCGTGGCCGCCTACCGGACGACCGCGCCGGGCCACTACCCGCTCGCGCTGCTGCCCGCCCTCGCCCTCGTCGGCCTCGGTGCCGGCCTGTTCACCCCCGCCTTCTTCACCCTCGCCCTGCATCCCCTGCGCCCGCACGAGACCGGCTCGGCGGCCGGCGCCCTCAACGCCGTCCAGCAACTGGGGGCCACGCTGGGGGTGGCGACACTCGGCAGCGTGTACCTGTCCGGCACGGGAGGGCACACACCGCAGACCGCCTGCTGGGCGGCGGCGGCCCTGCTGACGGTGGCGTGGGCGGCGAGCAGGAGAGTGGGGGCGGAGGAGAGGCCGTAAGCGGCGGCGCGCTCTTTGCGCCGGGTGGGCGTACGGCTTCAACGGCCTAGGGTGTTGCGCCCTAGGGGAGGAGCGTGCGCGGCCTGAACACCCCCGCCGGACTCCCCGCCTTCAGCGTGCGCAGCACCGGGCTCGTCTCCAGCGCGTCGATCTCCCGCAGCGCACCCAGCCGTCGGGTGAGGTACCGGTGCAGATCGGCCGGGTCGCGGCACAGGGCCTGCGCCACCAGGTTGGTGCGGCCCGTCGTCGCGGCCACGAAGGCCAGCTCGTCATGGCCGGCCAGGGCGAGCGCGACCCGCTCCAGGTCCGCGGGGCGCACCGACAGCCACAGCAGGGCCTGAGTCCGGACGCCGAAGAGCGCCGCGTCCACCTCCACGTCGAAGAACAGCGCGCCCGTCGCGCGCAGTTCGGCCAGCCGCCGGGCCACGGTCGTGGGCGACCAGCCGGTCGCGTCGGCCAGCTCCCCCTGTCCGGCCCGGCCGTCCCGCGCCAGCACGGCGAGCAGCTCGGCGTCCTCCCGGCCCGGTTGCCGTATCCCGTCGGTGTCATGGACGTACTCCGGGCCGGAGGGCGCGGACGGGCCGGGCGGCTCCCCGTCCCCCGCCCCGGCCGCGGGCGTCCGGTACTCCAGCGCCCGCTGCTGCCTCTCGTCGAGGGCCTCGGTGCGGCCCCGCCAGCCGGCGGGGCCGCCCAGATAGGTGTGGAGCAGGCAGTGCGCGGAGACGGCGGTGATGCCGCCGGTGCGCGGGATGTCGCGCAGCAGGAGGGAGCCGGGGGAGGCGTCCTCGGCCGGGGCGTGGATCACTGCCGTGATCTCCGTGCCCCCGGACGTCAGCTTCACCCAGGACGTGTCCGGCCGCCGCACCAGCGCGCCGGCGATGTCCTGCGCCGAACGCGCCGTCGCCGTCAGCCGGACCAGCCACTGCGCGCGGCCCGTCCGGTCCGGGGCGGTGAGGCCCACCACGCGCAGCCCGGCCTCCGTACGCAGCCGGCGATATCGCCGGGCGACGGTCTGCGCCGAGACCCCGAGCACCTCGGCGATCCTGCTGAACGGCGCCCGGCCGTCCAGGTGCAGGGCATGGATGAGGGCACGGTCGAGATCGTCGAGCATGCCCCCATCCTCGCGCGGTACGGCACCGATGGGTCCGTCGGCTCAGAGGTCGAACTCGTGCGGCGGCAGGTCCAGCGTGTAGCACGCCTCGCGGACCACGGCCTGCTCCGTCTTGTCGAAGTCGCCGTCCGCACCGCCGATCACGATGCCGATCTGGACCACGGCCCGCGCCTCGGCCGGCTTCTTCTTGGCCTTGGCGATCTCCTGCAGCACACTCACCTTGCCGAAGGCGAAGTCGGTCGTCAGCTTGTTCAGATTCTCCTCGAAGCGGCGCCTGAGGTCGTCCGCCGGGAAGTTCTGCAGCACCTCGTTCGTCGCGATGAGCTGGGCCACCCGCTGCCGCTCGGACGGGTCGACGGTCCCGTCCGCCGCGGCCACGAGCGCGCACATCGCCATGCTCGCGTCGCGGAACGCGCCGCTCTTCAGGTCGTTCTTCTTCGCCTCCAGCTGGGTCTGCATCTGCGACGCCGACTCCTTGATGCGGTCCCACAGGGCCATGCGTACTCCTCGTCATCAACGGCCGGCGGCTTCCCCCAGCACACCGGCGGCAACTTCTACAGCACCGTAGAAACTAACGGGACGGCCGGGAAGTTCCGGCCGACCTAGACTGATTCCCCGCACACAGCCCGAACACCCCATCCGCACCCCACCCGGCCGAGACTCGGCACGACCTACCGGACACGCGCGACCTACCGGACACAGAGGAAACAGAGGAAGACGACAGTGGTGACAGTGCCCGGCACCGGCCATCAGGATCCCTCCGCCGAGGTGCTCACCGAGGCGGCCGCCGCCTTCGGACTGCTCGCCTCGCCCGCCCGGCTGCACATCGTGTGGGCGCTGATCCACGGGGAGAGCGATGTCACCGGGCTCGCCGAGCGGGTCGGCGGCGCGCTGCCCGCCGTCAGCCAGCATCTGACCAAGCTGAAGCTGGCCGGACTCGTCCGCTCCCGTCGCGAGGGCCGCCGCCAGGTGTACTTCGTGGACGCCGCCGGACAGGCCGCCGTCGTCGACGTCGTACGCCTGCTCGTCGGCCGGCTCGCCGAGCGGGACGCGGCCGCCCCGGCGCCGGCCCGCCGCCTCCATGGCCTCTGAGCCGGTGACCGGGACGTCTCTGCAGGTGCTGCGGCGCCTGGAGACCGGTCCGCGCGGACTGACCGACGCCGAGGCCGCCGGCCGGCTCGCCGCCCACGGCGAGAACAGCCCGCCTTCTGTGCGCACCCCCTCCGTGCTGCGGCGGGGCCTCGCCGGTCTGCGCGACCCGTTCACGGCCGTGCTCCTCACCCTCGGCCTGGTCTCCGCGTTCGTCGCCTCCTGGGGCACCGCCACGGTGATCCTCGCGCTGGTCGCCGTCAGCTGTGTGCTGCGCGCGGCCGGGGAACGGCGCGCCGACCGCTCGCTCGCCGCCCTGCGCGAACTGGTCACCGGCACGGCCACCGTGCTGCGCCGCACCGACGGCGCCGCCGCCCCGCGCACCCACGAGGTCCCGGTGGCCGACCTGGTCCCCGGCGACGTCGTACGGCTTTGCCCCGGCGACCTCGTCCCCGCCGACGTACGACTGCTGCGCAGCCGCGCGCTGACCGTGCGCGAGGACACGCTCACCGGCGAGTCCGCACCCGTGCCGAAGGAGGCCGCCGACCGGCCGGAGCCGGATGCCGAGTCCGCGCTGTGCTTCCAGGGCAGCGCCGTCGTCGCGGGCAGCGCCACCGCCGTCGTCGTGGCGACCGGGCCGCACACCCGGTTCGCCGCCGCCGGGCGGACGGCCCCGCCGCGCGGACCGAGCGCCTTCGACCGGTCCGTGCACGGCATCGCCTGGGTGCTGGTCCGGTTCATGCTGCTCACCCCGCCGCTGGTGCTCATGGCGGGCGCGGCGGTGCGCGGCCGGGGCCTGGAGACCCTGCCGTTCGCCGTGGCGGTGGCCGTCGGGCTCACCCCCGAGATGCTCCCGGTGATCGTCACCACCTGCCTCGCCCGCAGCGCCGCGCTGCTGGCCCGCACCCGCCGGGTCGTCGTACGGCGGCTGCCCGCGCTGCACGACCTCGGCGCGATCGACGTGCTGTGCGTGGACAAGACGGGCACCCTCACCCAGGACCGGCCCGTCGTCGCCCGCTCCCTCGGACCCGACGGCCGGGACGATCCGGAGGTGCTGCGCTGGGCGGCCGCCGGCGCCTGGTGGACCCTGCAACTGGCCGAACTGCCGGCCCCCGACGCCCTCGACGAGGCCCTGCTCGACCTCGTCCAGGACGCCGGCGAGGAGTACGACGGGCTCGCCGCGCTGCCCGTCGCTCCGGGGCGGCGCCTTGCCACCGCCGTGGTCGCCGGCCGGCTCGGCCACCATCTGCTGATCACCAAGGGGGCCGCCGAGGACGTCCTGGAGCGCTGCGAGCTGCCGGCCGCCGAGCGGGCGCGGCTGCTCGCGCTCGCCGCGCGCGAGGCCGAGTCAGGGCAGCGTGTGCTGGCCGTCGCCACCGCCGACCGCCCTGGTCGCACCCGCCCGTACACTCCGGCCGACGAACGCGGCCTCACCTTCCGCGGCCTGGTCACCTTCCACGACGAAATCGCCCCCGGCGCCGCCGAGTCCCTGCGCACCCTCGCCGGCCTCGGCATCCAGGTCCACCTCCTCACCGGCGACCACCCCGCGACCGCGGCCCGCGTCTGCCGGGAACTGGGCCTGGAACCCGCCGATATACGCACCGCGACGGCACCCCCGGACAAGGCCCCGCACACCACCGACTCCACCCCGGCCGACACCACCGTCACCCGCCTCGGGGCGGACGAGGCAGGGGAAGGCGATTCAGGGGCCGGTGAGGCAGGGGTCGGTGAGTCCTGGGCGGGCGGGACAGTGGGTGGTGAGACACGGGCTGGCGCGGCAGGGGTCGGAGGGGCTGGGGCCGGCGAGACACGAGGCGGCGAGTCCTCGGCCGGCGATGCAGCGGTCGGAGGGTCCTGGGCCGGTGAGGCAGGGGGCGGTGAGACCGGGGCCGGCGTGGCAAGGGGGGGTGGCTCCGGGGCCGGTGGGGCAGACGGCAGCGGTGGTGTGTTCCCTGCCGAAGGCACCGTGGTCGTCGCCCGCTGCACGCCCGAGGACAAGGCCCGTGTGATCGCCGGGCTGCGGGCCGCCGGGCACACCGTCGGCTTCCTCGGGGACGGCGTCAACGACATCGCCGCGCTACTCGCCGCCGACGTCGGGATCGCGCCGCGCGGGGCCGTGGCGGTCGCCCGGGAGAGCGCGGATGTCGTGCTCGCCGAGAAGGACCTCACCGCCATCGGACACGCCGTCACCGCCGGCCGGCGCAGCAGCGCCAACATCGCCGCCTATCTGCGCGTGACCCTCTCCTCCAACCTCGGCAACGTCCTCGCCATGCTCGCCGCCGGACTGCTGCTGCCCTTCCTGCCGATGCTCCCGGTCCAGGTGCTCGCGCAGAACCTGTGCTTCGACGCCGCCCAGCTCGCCTTCGCCCACGACCGCCCCGCTCCCCGCGAACTGCGCCGGCCGACCGTGCTGCGGCCGCCCGCGTTCCTGCGGTTCATCACCGGCTTCGGCGTGCTCAACGCGTTCGCCGACCTCGCCACCTTCGGCGTCCTCGCGCTCGCCCTGGACGGTCCCGACGCCCTGGACGACGAGGCGGTCTTCCACTCGGCCTGGTTCACCGAGAACCTGCTCACGCAGGCACTCGTGATGCTGCTGCTGCGCGACGGCCGGCGCCTCGCGCGTGGCGGCCGGCCCGGACCGGTCGGCTGGGCCGCCGTCCTGCTCGCCGTCGTCGGACTCGCCGTACCGCCCAGTCCGCTCGGCGCCGCGCTCGGCATGACCGCCCTGCCCGCCGCGTACCACCTGCTGCTCGCCGCCGTCCTCGGCCTGTACGCGCTGGCACTCACTGTGGCGAAGGTCCGCTCCGAAGTCTGACCCAGCAGGTTGTACAGTTGCGCAAGACGGCAAGCATTCATGAGAAGGGGGCGGCCATGCTCCGCAACGGACTCGAGCCCTGGCACCTGTTGATCGTCGCGGTCGTGTTCCTCGTGCTGTTCGGATCCCGCAAGCTCCCGGACACCGCGCGGGCGCTCGGCAAGTCGATGCGCATCCTCAAGAGCGAGGCGAAGGCGATGAAGGACGAGAGCGCCGCTCCGGGCGAGGGGGCCTCGACCGTGGAGCCGTCGCAGGTCCTGCGGGCGAGCGAGGTCCGCACGACGGCGGACGCGGGTACGACCCGGCAGCCGGCGGCGCCCACGTCCGCCGAGCCGCCGGTCACCGCGGGCTGACAGCGGGAGCCGATGGGCGCCGCGCGTGGCACTGCGGCGCCCGGCAGACCGCCGCGGCACTGCCCGGCGACGCCGGTCGAGCTGCTGTGTGCTGCCTGGTGGTGCTGGTCGGGCCGCTGTGTGCTGCCCGGTGGTGGCGGTCGGGTCGCCGTGTGCTGCCTGGTGACGCTGGTCGGGCTGCCGTGTGCTGCCCGGTGGTGCCGCCGTGTGCTGCCCGCCGGTGCCCGTCAGGCCGCCGTGCTGCCTGCCGGCGCGGGTCAGGCCGTCGTGCCCTCCGCCCCCTCGGCCGGCGCGGCCGGTGCCGCCGCCCTCGCCTGCCTGCGGCGTTCGCGGAGGCTGACGCGCGGTTCCTGGTCGGGGAGCCAGCCGAAGGCGAGGCAGCTGCCGGTGACGCCCAGTAGCAGGCCGACGAAGAAGCCGCCCAGGTTGGAGGTCATCCAGGTGCCCAGCGAGACCAGGACGCCGGTGATGGAGTAGAAGAGCCGCTGCGCGGGGTTGAACAGGACCAGCAGACCCAGCAGCGCCATCAGCGTCGGCAGCAGATAGCCGGCGAGCCCCTGCATGCCGATGTGCATCACGACCTTCAGCGAGGCCTTCTCGGTCAGCAGGATCTCACCACCGGCCAGGGCGAGCAGCAGCCCGCCCCAGAACGGCCGGCGGGCCCGCCAGCCGCGGAACGCGGCCCGCGCTCCCTGGCGTGGACGCTCGGACACCGCTCTCAGCAACCCGAGCCGCTGAAGCGGAGCTTGAGGCCGGGAAGCTTGAACACCCCTGCTGTCGTCGCGTAGTTGGTCTGCCGCAGATGGGCGATGCGCACGGTGTCGGCCTGCTGGCTGAAGACCCCGATCGGACCCTTCACGCCCGCCTTGGTCAGCGTGCTCGCGTCGTTGCCGATCTCGATGTTGTTGAACGCCGCGTCGCCGGACAGCTGGGTGGAATCGGTGGCCAGGTCGCTCGCCGTCACCTTGGTGGCGCCGCTGCCCGCCGTGATGAGCAGGTTGGTGCCGCCGAGGTCGACGCTCTGGCACAGATGGTCGAGCGTGGCGTTCTTGATCGCGGAGGTGACGACGAGCTCCTGCCCGCCGGTGTCCCCGGCGTTCGGGCTGCCCTCCGCCATGTTGTCGAGGCCGCCGAACTGCTCGAAACCGGTTCCGTCGAGTTCCGTCGCCGTGACCGTGAACGGCATGCCGGAGATCGCGAACTGCACGCCGAGCGCCCCCTGCGCGGTGAGGACCGCGAGGGTGGCGGCAACGAGGGTGGCGGGCACCGCCATCACCGCGGCCCGGCGGGCCCGGACCCGGCCCCGTCGCTCGCCGCCGGTGGCGGTCCCGGCGGTCTGCGGCGCTTCGGAGGGTGAACCGTTTCCCGGGTTCTCGGGGGTGTTGCCGGCGGACGGGACGTCCGGGGACGAGGCCATGTCTGCTCCCATGGGCATGGATCAATGCGGGTTGGGCTTCAGCGGCGCGATGTCCTGGCGCGGACAGCGACCGTCGCGTACGCCTCCTCGCACCCCGGCGGAGCAAGGGCTTTCTCGCTACGCGACAGTAGCCTTCCGAGCAAGTTACCGCCGGTTACTTCGGAGGGTCAAGGGAGATGTGAAAAAAGGGTGTCGGATGTGCCCGGACCGCGACCTGGACCCGCAACTCCCTTGAAACGCCTTGACGTTGACGCTTGATCAGGTCTACAACTTGCCCTGCTTCACGGATCCGTGGCGCCGGATCCGACGAGCGGCACCGGCCGCGATTGCCGGCCCTCTCATGTCGGCCGCTCACCTCGGCTCGCGGAAACCGTTCTCTCCACCGCGGCCGCGCACGGCCCATTCCCCCAGGCCGTGCCCGCCCGCCTCCGCCGGCCCGGCCGAAGGCCTTCCCTCGAGGTCTTCGGCCGGTGCCCGGTCCGCCGCCGTCGCCGGTCCGTCGCGTACGGAGAAGGCACAACGGCCCGGCGCCGGCGGCACCGCACCCCCTCCCGCGCGCCTCGGTGCCCTGCCGCACGGCCCCCGTCCGCCACCCCCCACCCCACCTCGTCCGGACCCCACCCAGGAAAGAGGCACCCGCATGCGTACGCGCTCCCTCCTCGCCCTCGCCGGCACCGCCACCGCACTCGCCCTGGCGGTGGCCGCCCCGGCCTCCGCCGACGGCAGCGCCGTCCTGACCACCGGCAGCGCGGGCGGCACCGCCGCGGCGACCGGCGACACCCTCATCGCGCCCCTGGCCTCCGGCACCTCCGCCACGCTCTACTCCAGCGCGACCGGCACCAGCGGTGTCACCTGCACGTCCTCTCAGTTCACCGCCAAGGTCACCGGCAACCCGACCGCCCCCGGTACGGCCACCGAGTCCGTCACCGGGCATACCTTCGACGCCGCGTCCTGCACCAGCAACGTCCCGGGTGTCACCGGCGTCAGCAGCATCACCGTCGACAACCTGCCGTACACGGCGACGGTCGCCTCCGCCGGCACCCTCACGGTCTCTCCGGCCAGCGGCTCGACCATCCAGACCACGGTCAAGCTGAAGACCCTGCTGGGCAGCATCACCTGCGTCTACCAGGCGCCCTCCCTCACCGGGAAGGCGGACAACGCCGACAGCAGCATCAGCTTCACCAACCAGCAGTTCACCAAGTCCTCCGGCTCGTCGCTGTGCTTCGCCAACGGCTACTTCACCGCCAAGTACGCACCGGTGACGGACGGCGGTGCCCGGGTCTACGTCAACTGAATCGTTAGCTGAACCGACAACTGCACCGATAACCGAACCGATAACCGAACCGACAACTGAACCGACAACTGAACCGACAACTGAACCGATATGACGGCGAGTTCACGGCCGTCGTAGCCGCGGAACCTGGGCGGCGCCCCCGGTGCACACCAGCACCGCGGCGGCGCCGCCCGTCGGCATGTGCGCCGAGGGCCCCGAGCCCGCGCCACGCCCGTCCGTGCCGTGCCCGTCCACGCCACGCCCGTCCGTGCCGTGCCCGTCCACGCCGTGCCCGTCCGTGGTGCGCGCGTCCGCGGCCTGCGCCGCCCCCGGCTCCCGCCCCCGCCCCTTCTCGACCTCGCGTCGACGCCGCCGGGCGGAGCGGCGCATCGGTGACGCGGGGGCGCGCGAGCACCGACCGCTTGGGATGTTTCGCGCCTGCTTCGAGGACCCGTTGAGGAGCCGGCGGTCGGCCTCGTATCGTGGCGATCATGGGTCCGGCGCCGTCACCCCGCAGCTGCCGCGAACGGTCGGGCGACGAAGGGGGAACCGTTCTGGTCTTGTCTCTGGTCTCGTCCGGTCTCGCCCCGCCCCAAGGACCGCCGAGGGGCCGTCAGGTGCCGGATCCATGGGTGACACGTGTCGTCATTTCGGCCCGCACCCCAGGGCTCCTGCTGCCGCTCGGTGAGATATCGTGTGCGAGGGGTTAAGAAAAAACCGCATGTCCCGTTCGTTTAGAGCCGCGAGGAGGGGTCCAGGATGGCGAGGCAGTTACGCGCTGAGCAGACCCGGGCAACGATCATCACGGCCGCCGCCGATCTGTTCGACCGGCACGGCTATGAATCAACGAGCCTGAGCGACATCGTCGCACACGCGAAGGTCACCAAGGGCGCGCTGTATTTCCACTTCGCCGCCAAGGAGGACCTCGCCCAGGCCATCCTCGAACTCAACGCCAGGGCTGGGCAACAGCTCGTCGCCGAGGTCGAGAGCCGGGGCTACTCCTCGCTGGAGTCCCTGATGCGCACCACTTTCGGGGTCGCCCGGCTCGCTGTGGAGGACCCGGTGCCCCGTGCCGCCCTCCGACTCGCCACCGCCGACATCGCCGTACGGCCGCCGCTCAGGCACCCGTTCACAGAATGGCTGGAATTCTCGACACGCAAATTCACCGCGGCCGTCCGGGAGTCCGATCTGCACGGCGATCTCGACGTCGGCATCGTCGCGCACTCCCTGGTCTCCTTCTTCGTCGGCACCCGGGTCGCGGGCCGCTCCCTCGAACCGGTCGGACGGCTGCCGCGCCGCGTCGCCGAGATGTGGCACCTGCTGATCCGGGGCCTGGTCCCGGTGCACCGCCGCCCCCGCTACGTCACACTCGCCACGCAGCTGGAGCGGGAGATCAGAACCGCCTGACCCGCGCTATACGTTGGAGACATGCCCGACACCCCGTCCGCCCCCGTGATCCTCGGCAACGAACCCGGCTCGTTCCCGCACAGCGTGCTCGCCCGGGGGTACCTCCCACGCCCGTCAGGCAGTGGGGGAGGCACCCCGCGATCATCAGACAGGTGCGGGGCGCCTTCCCGTACGGCCCCGGCCAGCGCCAGGCGCTGGACGAGCTGCTGAAGAGCTGCACGGAGGGGACGATCGGGCCGTTGCCCTCCGGCGCCCCGGACCGGGAGCGGTGGCGGGAGTGGGGCCTGCCCGACCGCGTCGGACGCCCCTGGTACGACGTGCCGTGGCTGTGGTCCGAGAGCTACTTCTACCGCCGGCTGCTCCAGGCCGTCGGCTGGTTCGACCCCGGCGCCTGGCAGGGCATCGACCCCTTCCGCCCGTTCAAGCGCGCCGAACCGGACGCTCCGGAGACCGACGCGGAACTGGCCGCGCTGGACGCCCTGCCGACCCTGCCGGAGCCGGAGCGGGCATGCGCCCTGCTGCACGGCTCGCTGTGGGGCAACCGCGCCGACCTCGGCTTCCGGCTCTCCGCCGAAGGCGCCGAGGCCCAGGACCCCGTGCCCGCGCTGGTGGCCGACGACAGTGCGGCCCTGTGGTCGCAGCTGCCGCCCGGCGGTGCGGCCACCCTCGTCCTGGTCGCGGACAACGCGGGCCGTGAACTCGTCCCGGATCTGCTGCTGATCGCCCATCTCCTCGCCGAGGGCCGGGCCGCGCGCGCCGTGCTGCACATCAAGCCGTACCCGTACTACGTCTCCGACGCCACGACCGCCGACGTCGTCGACGCGCTGCACCGGCTCCGGGCGGCGCCGGGCGTGGCCGGCGACTACGCGCGCGTGCTCTGGTCGGCCATGGCGGACGGCCGGCTCACCGTGCGCGCCCACCCCTTCTCCTGCGCCCCGCTGCCGTACGACCGGATGCCGGACGACCTGCGTGCCGAGTTCGCGGCGGCCACGCTGACCGTGTTCAAGGGGGACCTCAACTACCGGCGTCTGGTGGGCGACCGGAGGTGGCCGCCGACCACGCCGTTCGCGGAGACGACCCGGTACTTCCCCGGCCCGGTCGCCGCGCTGCGCACCCTGAAGTCGGACGTGATCACCGGCCTGTCCCCGGCGACCGAGTCCGCGCTGGTGGCGGCCGAGGGCCGGCGCTGGCGCACCAGCGGCGCCCATGCGCTGGTCCAGGTCGCTCTCAAGTGGCCCGGAGCGGAAGCGACTTGATGCCGTTGATGAAGTTCGACACGAGCCGCTCCGCGGGCGCGGCGAGCCGCAGCTCGGGGAGCGCGCCCAGCAGCTCCGTGTGGAGCAGCCGTAGTTGCAGCCGCGCGAAGTGGGCGCCCAGGCAGACGTGCGGGCCGTCGCCGAAGGACACATGCGGGTTGGGGGAGCGGGCGAGGTCGAGCCGGGCGGGATCGGTGAAGACCCGCTCGTCCCGGTTGGCCGAGGCATGGAAGACCACGACCTTGTCACCGGCCCGGATCCGCCGCCCCGCCAGCTCCGTGTCCCGCGCGGCGGTCCGGCGGAAGGTCAGCACGGGCGGATGCCAGCGCAGCAACTCCTCGACGGCCAGCGGAAGTTCGCTCTTTCCGGCACGCAACGACGCGTAGGCCTCCGGGTGCTGTGCCAGCGCGAGCAGTCCGCCGGGCGCCGCGCTGCGCACGGTGTCGTTGCCCGCGACGGTGAGCAGGAAGAAGAACATCTCCAGCTCGGCGTCCGCGAGTTCGGCGTCCCCGGCGAGCGTGGTCATGACGTCGTCCGCCGGGTGGTGCCGCTTGTGCGCGGCCAGCTGCCGCGCATAGGCGAACATGTCCGCCAGCATCGCCGGGGAGCGCGGGTTCACCGGCCTGCCCGCCTCGTCCCGCACCGGGGGGCCGGCCTCGTCGGGGTCCTGGTAGCCGATGACCCGCTGCGTCCAGTGCAGCAGCAGCCGCCGGTCGCTCTCCGGGACGCCCAGCAGATCCGCCAGGTTGAGCAGGGCGTACTCGTCGGTGACGGCCGCCACCAGATCGACCGTGCCGTCGCCCTCGCGTGCCTGCCGGAGTGCTCCGGCGAGCAGGGTCCGCGCCCGCTCCCGGGCGAGCGCCGCGAACCGGTCGACCCGGCCCGGCGTGAACGCGCGGCTCACCAGCCGCCGCAACCGGCCGTGCCGCGGCGGATCCTGATTGAGCATCATGCCCCGGATGAACGGCAGGTCCTCCGGGTCCGGATCACGGATCTGGGTCGCGCCGAGGTGGGAGGAGTACGTCGTCGCGTCCTTGAGTACCCGTACGACGTCCGCGTGCCGGGTCACCGCCCAGAACCCCGGCCCGGCCGGCCAGCCCAGTACCTCCGGCTCCTCCTGCCAGGCGACCGGATGGTGATCGCGCAGCACGCGGTAGTCGGCATGCGGCACACCGGCGGCGTACCGGCGTGGGTCGAACACATCGGGCACCGGCGGGTCCTCGCGCACCCGCACCCCGTCGGGCACCCTCATGCCGGCTCGCCCTCGCCGGCCGGCGCCCGGTCGTCCTCTGCGGCTGGGGCCCGGTCGCCCTCTCCGGCCGGGGCCGGGTCATCCGTGGCCGCCGGGTCCGGCTCGTCCGTGGCGGCCGCGGTCCACGGCGGATGTCCGGCGTCGGCCCGCAGGAAGTCCTCGACCACACGGATCAGCTCCAGCGGGCACTCGTCCATGGCGTAGTGCCCCGCGAACGGCAGGGCCACGAGTTCGGCCCGCGGATACCAGGACAGCCAGGTCTGCCGCATGACCTCCGGCGACAGCGCCGGGTCGAGTCCGCCGGCGACGGCCAGGGCGGGCACCTCGCTGCCCTCGACGTCGGCGTGGAAGTCCTCGCCCGCCCATGACTCCAGCCAGGCCCGGAACGCCGTCGCGTCGCTGCGCTCCAGCGAGAGGGCGACCATCCGGTCGAGCCAGGCGGCGGGCCGCCGGCCCCCGGTGGTGAAGTCGATGATCGCGCGCCGGTTCTCCGGCCGGTGCGCGGCGTCGGTGAACAGCGCGGCCTGCTCGCCGGCCAGCGGCAGGCCCGAGGCGGGCACCGGGGAGACACCCACGATCCGGCGCAGCCGGTCCGGTGCGACGGCCGCCAGCCGCTGCGCGACCGCGCCGCCCATGGAATGCCCGATCACCGAGAACCGTTCCCAGCCCAGCCGGTCGGCCAGCTCCACCAGGTCCGCGGCCGCCTCGGCCGTCGTGTACGCGCCCGCCGCGTCCCGGGCCTCGCCGTAGCCGCGCAGGTCGACCAGCGCATAGCTGAACGCGGTGCGGTCGAGGTCGGGCAGGACGGCGGCGTACGCGGACCGGTCGGCGAACCAGCCGTGCACGGCGAACACCTTGTGGGAGCCGTCGCCGTGCACCTCATGGGGCAGCACAAAGGAGGTCATGCGCCTACCGTGGCCCGCGTCCCCGAACACGGCAAGGGCACACGCGAGGCACCCGCCCATGCTCGCACCGATGCTCACGGACAGCGGTGAACGTTCCACGTTTCGGGGGCGGTTCACGCGATGGTGTGATCATCTCCCGCGCCGCGGATGGCGGTCGGAGGCCGCGGGTAGGGCCCCGGCCATGACGCAGCCGTTCGAACTCCCGCGCTTCTACATGCCGTATCCCGCGCGGCTCAACCCGCACCTCGACGAGGCCCGTGCCCACTCGACCGCCTGGGCGCGCGAGATGGGCATGCTGGAAGGCTCCGGGATCTGGGAGCAGGCCGACCTGGAGGCGCACGACTACGGGCTCCTGTGCGCCTACACCCACCCCGACTGCGACGGACCCGCTCTCTCCCTGATCACCGACTGGTACGTGTGGGTGTTCTTCTTCGACGACCACTTCCTCGACATGTTCAAGCGCACCCCGGACCGGGCCGCCGGAAAGGCCCATCTGGACCGGCTGCCGCTGTTCATGCCGCTCGACCCGGCCACCCCCGTGCCCGAGCCGGCGAACCCCGTCGAGGCGGGCCTCAAGGATCTGTGGGCGCGCACGGTGCCGTCGATGTCCGTGGACTGGCGCCGCCGCTTCTCCCTGGCCACCGAGCATCTGCTCAACGAGTCGATGTGGGAGCTGTCGAACATCGACGAGGGGCGGATCGCCAACCCCGTCGAGTACATCGAGATGCGCCGCAAGGTGGGCGGCGCCCCCTGGTCGTCGGGGCTCGTGGAGTACGCGACCGCCGAGGTGCCCGCCGCCGTCTCCGGCACCCGGCCGCTGCGGGTCCTCATGGAGACGTTCTCCGACGCCGTCCATCTGCGCAACGACCTGTTCTCCTACCAGCGCGAGGTCGAGGACGAGGGCGAGAACAGCAACGGCGTCCTCGTGCTGGAGAAGTTCTTCGGCTGTACGACCCAGGAGGCCGCCGAGCGCGTCAACGACATCCTCACCTCGCGTCTGCACCAGTTCGAGCACACCGCGTTCACCGAAGTCCCCGCCGTGGCGCTGGAGAAGGGCCTCACCCCGGACCAGATCGCCGCGGTCGCCGCCTACACCAAGGGACTTCAGGACTGGCAGGCCGGCGGCCACGAATGGCACATGCGCTCCAGCCGCTATATGAACAAGGGCGCGCGCCCCGGCTCCCCCTGGCAGCTGCTGAGCCACCCCGGCACCTCGGCCGCCGACGTCGGCGCGCTGCTGGCCTCCGCCGCCCAGGAACGCCTGCGCGCCTACACCCATGTGCCCCACCAGAAGGTCGGCCCCTCGGTCCTGCCCGAGTTCCACATGCCGTACGAGGTGAGCCTGAGCCCTCATCTGGACGGCGCACGCCGCCATCTGCTCGCCTGGTCGCACCGCACGGGCATCCTGGAGGAAGGCGTCTGGGACGAGGACAAGCTCGCCGCCGCCGACCTCGCGCTGTGCGCCGCCGGACTGGACCCGGACGCCACCCCCGAGGCCCTCGACCTCAGCACCCAGTGGCTCGCCTGGGGGACGTACGCCGACGACTACTACCCGCTGGTGTACGGCCGTCGCCGGGACCTGGCCGGCGCGCGGCTGAGCACGGCCCGGCTGTCGCAGTGCATGCCCCTGGACGGCGAATCGGCGGTCGTCCCGGCGAACGCCATGGAACGCGGCCTGACCGACCTGTGGGCGCGCATGACCGCCGGGATGACCACGGAGCAGCGGCAGATCGTCAAGGACTCCGTGGACGTGATGACCGAGAGCTGGCTGTGGGAGCTGTCCAACCAGCTGCAGAACCGTGTCCCCGACCCGGTCGACTATCTGGAGATGCGGCGCGCCACCTTCGGCTCCGACCTCACCCTGAGCCTGTGCCGGATGGGCCAAGGACCCGCGATCCCGCCCGAGGTGTACCGCAGCGGTCCGGTGCGCTCACTGGAGAACGCCGCCATCGACTACGGCGGCCTCGTGAACGACATCTTCTCGTACCAGAAGGAGATCGAGTACGAGGGGGAGTTCCACAACGCCGTCCTCGTGGTGCAGAACTTCTTCGGCGTGGACTACCCGACCGCGCTCGGCGTCGTCCATGATCTGACGACCCAGCGTATGCAGCAGTTCGAGCACATCGTCGCACACGAACTGCCCGTCCTCTGCGACGACTTCGCGCTGACGCGGGAGGAGCGCGCCGTCATGGACGACTATGTGCGCGACCTGCGGAACTGGCTCGCCGGGGTCATGAACTGGCACCGCGAGACCGACCGCTACAAGGCCCAGTGGCTCGCCCGCCGCTCCCACGGCTTCCTGCCCGACCGCGCGCCCGCCCCGCCGGCCCTGGGCGCCGACCGCTGCCCGGCCGAGGTGGCGCGCAGGCTGGTGGGGACGGGGTGAGTGGGGGCGGGGTGAGCGGGGTGGCGCGGCCGTGAGTCCCGGCGCCGACGGCGACGCCGGTTCCCGCCCCTGAGGATGCCGGCTCTCGCCCCTAAGGGTGATGACTACCCTGCGCCACCCTCCGGCCAGTCTCACTCGTTCGTGTCTCGTCGCGGCCCGGCGCCCCGGGTAGGCACCAGCAGGAGGCGAGCGAACCATGGAACAGACTGCGTTGCGTCCCAAGCCCATGCCAGGACAGGACCGACGGGAGGGCACCACCCCGGGCCCCACCCGTCGCCCGCATGCCGCGCCCCGACGTGGACGGCGGCTGTGGACCGCGCTGTTCGGCCTGATCACCGGCACCGTGCTGGTGCTGTCCGGCGTGGGCATCGGCACGGTCGGGGCCACTGTGATCGGCATGAGCAGGCTGGCCGAGCTGCAACGCCGGGCCCCGTCGGCCGCGCCGTCGGCGAGGGCCACGCCCACCGCACCGGCCGGCACCCCGGGCCCCGCCGCGGCCGCGCTGCCCGCGGCGACCCTGGGCATCGAGGCCGTCGACGCGCGGAAGGCGGGCGCGCTGGTCGTGGGCGTGCATGTGCCCGGACCCGGCTACGCGGCCGGTCTGATCCGCGGGGACGTCCTGCTGCAGTTCGGCTCCGCCCGTGTCGACACCGCCGCCGACCTCGCCCGGGCAGTGGCCCGGGCCCGGCTCGGCAAGGCGGTGGTCCTCACCGTGCGTCACAGCAGCGGGGGCTACCAGCAGTTGGCGGTCGTCCCCGGCGTGGTGACCTGAGCCGGTGCGACGCGCGGGCGGTGCGACGCACGGGCTGGGCAACTCGGACCAGGTGAGGCGTGGGACCGGGTGAGGCGCGGACCAGGGAGCGCCCCTGCCGTGCGACGTCCCGGTCACCCCCGCCCCCGCCGTTCCGGTGGCTCTGGGAAACCCGCTGGTCACCATCCGCGCCGCGCGCGATGATGGCCCCATGCCGAGTCCCCTCCGCGCCGACCGTATTCCGCGGGACGCAGCGGCGACCGGCTCGCGCGCCCCTGTCCGGCCGGGCAGGATGCTGCCCGAGACGCCGTCGCCCGTTCCCGCACCCGCGCCCGGAGGCCCGGATGACCGGTAGTACGCCCGCGCCCTTCACCGCCGCCGACTACAAGGCCCGCATGGAGCGTGCCGTGCGCTCCGCGGCCGACGCCGGCCTCGCGGGGCTGCTCGTGGCACCGGGACCGGACATGGTCTGGCTCACCGGCTACACACCCACGGCCGTCACCGAACGGCTCACCGTGCTGGTCCTCACCCCGGGCCACGAGCCCGTGCTCGTCGTGCCGACCCTGGAGGCCCCGGACGCCGAGCACGCGGCCGGCGCGTCCGCGCTCGCCCTGCGCGACTGGACCGACGGCAAGGACCCCTACGCCGTCACCGCCGCCCTCCTCGACGGCCGGGGCCGCTTCGGCATCAGCGACAACACCTGGGCCATGCACCTGCTGGGCCTCCAGCGAACGCTGCCCGACACGTCCTACGCCTCTCTCACCGACGCCCTCCCCATGCTGCGCGCCGTCAAGGACGCGGCCGAAGTAGAACTCCTCGCGGCGGCCGGAGCCGCTGCCGACGCAACGTTCGAGGAGATCCGGAAAGTTCCCTTCGCCGGCCGACACGAGACCGACCTCGGTCGGGACCTCGCCGCGCTGCTGCGCCGCTTCGGCCACTCCCAGGTCGACTTCACCATCGTCGGCTCGGGCCCCAACGGCGCCAATCCGCACCATGAGGTCGGCGACCGCCTCATCCGCCACGGCGACATGGTCGTCCTGGACTTCGGCGGCCTGAAGGACGGCTACGGCTCCGACACCACCCGCACGGTCCACGTGGGCGAGCCGACCGAGGAGGAGCGCCGGGTGCACGACATCGTGCGCGCGGCCCAGGAAGCGGGCTACCAGGCCGTACGCCCCGGCGCGGCCTGTCAGGACGTCGACCGTGCCGCCCGCGCGGTGATCACCGACGCCGGGTACGGCACGTACTTCATCCACCGCACCGGGCACGGCATCGGCGTCACCACGCACGAGCCGCCGTACATGATCGAGGGCGAGGAACAGCCCCTGGTGCCCGGCATGTGCTTCTCCGTGGAGCCCGGCATCTATCTGCCCGGCCGCTTCGGGGTGCGCATCGAGGACATCGTCACGGTGACCGAGGACGGCGGCCGTCGCCTCAACACCACCACGCGCGAGATGGTCATAGTGGACTGAGCGACCACACGGCGACTCAGGAGACACCTCTTCGACGACATCCCGGAACTCGACGACATCCCGGAACGGCGACGCGCGACCCATGACCCAGGCACCGACACCCACCGCGGACACGGTCCGCAGACTGGTCCGTTCGCTGCTCAAGGAGGGCGGCGCCGGTACCGCGGGACCCGACGTGCGGCCCGTGACGGAGGGCGGCGAGCACTCCACATGGTGGGTCGGCACCCGTCATGTGCTGCGCCTCGCCACCGACCGCGAGGCCTCCGCACGCCAGCGCCGCGAACTGCGCGTGCGCGATCTCGTACGGCCGCATCTGCCCGTCACCGTGCCGGCCAGCGCGGCGCACGGCGAATGGGCGCCGGGCCTCGGCTACACCCTCGACACCGCGATCCCCGGCGGCAGCGCCGAGGAGCACGATGTCTCGGCCGTCGGGGAGGCCGACCTCGCCGGGCTGCTCAGCGGGCTGCGCGCGGTGCCGGTACGGCAGGCCGAGACGCTCGGCGTGCCACGGACCGCCCCGCGCTCCCTGGAGGCACTGCGCCGCATGGCCGTGCACGCGGCCGAACGCCTCGCCGCCGCCGACGAGTTCGAGGCCGCGCGTATGCATCAGCTCACCCCGCCCGCCGCGGCCCAGCTCGCCACGCAGCCCGGCACCGCCGTCCTCGTCCACCACGACCTCAAGGGCGAGCATCTGGTGGTCAGCGCCGACGGCAGGGTGCGCGGCGTCCTCGACTGGACCGACGCGGCCGTCGCGGACCCGGCCGAGGACATCGCCGGACTCGTCCTCGCGGTCGGCTCCGGCGCGGCGGTTCGCGCGGCCACCCTCGCCGGCTACGGCGCCCGCCCCTGTCTGCGCGGCCTGTGGCTGGCCCGCTGCGACACCGTCGTCCGGCTCGCCGACCGTCTGGAGGGCCGCGACGACAGCCCCCTGCCGCTCCTGCGCACCCAGCTGGAGCGCGCCTGGGAGCCGATCCTGCTGGAGCGCTTGACGGACTTCACGGAGAGCGAGCAGGAGCCGTAGCACGGCGTCCTCCGCCGGCTCAGGGCTGGGTGAGGATCACGCAGGACTCGCCGGGCAGCCGCAGAAGGCCGGCGTCACCCGGCGGGCCGACCGGGTCCCAGGCCGCGAGGACCAGCGCGGGCCGGGAGCCCAGCGGGATCGCCGCCGGTTCCTTGGCGAGGTTCACCGCCACCCGTACGTCACCGCGCCGGAAGGCGAGCCAGCGGGCCTGCGCGTCGTAGGCCACCCTCGTGTCCACGAGGTCCGGGTCGGTGAGGTCGGGCTGCTCGTGCCGGAGCGCGATCAGGCGCCGGTACCAGGCGAGCACGCGCGCGTGGGGCTCGCGTGCCGGTTCCGACCAGTCCAGGACGGAGCGGTCCCTGGTCGCCGGGTCCTGTGGATCCGGTACGTCCTCCTCGGCCCAGCCGTGCGCCGCGAACTCCCGGCGCCTGCCCCGCCGTACCGCCTCGGCCAGCACCGGATCGGTGTGGTCGGTGAAGAACTGCCAGGGCGTGCCGGCCGCCCACTCCTCGCCCATGAACAGCATCGGCGTGAACGGCGAGGTCAGCGTCAGCGTCGCCGCGCAGGCCAGCAGCCCGGGGGAGAGCCGGGCCGAGAGCCGGTCGCCGCGGGCGCGATTGCCGACCTGGTCATGGGTCTGGCCGTAGCCGAGCAGCCGGTGCCCGGCCGTCCGCGCGCGGTCCAGCGGCCGGCCGTGATGCCGGCCCCGGAAGCTGGAGTACGTGCCGTCGTGGAAGTACCCGCCGGTCAGCGTCTTGGCGAGGGCGGCGAAGGGAGCCTCGGCGAAGTCCGCGTAGTAGCCCTGCGACTCGCCGGTCAGGGCGGTGTGCAGGGCGTGGTGGAAGTCGTCGTTCCACTGCGCGTCCAGCCCGAGGCCGTGCTCCGCGCGCGAGGTGATGATCCGAGGGTCGTTCAGATCCGACTCGGCGATCAGGAACAGCGGCCGGTCCAGCTCACCGGCGAGCCCGTCCACGGCCGCCGACAGCTCCTCCAGGAAATGGCACGCGCGCGTGTCGCACAGCGCGTGCACCGCGTCCAGCCGCAGCCCGTCGATCCGGTAGTCCCGCAGCCACGCCAGCCCGCTGCCCACGAGGAAGGCGCGCACCTCGTCCGAGCCGGGCGCGTCCAGGTTCACCGCCGCACCCCACGGGGTGTGGTGCGTGTCGGTGAAGTACGGCCCGTAGGCGGGCAGATGGTTGCCGGACGGGCCCAGGTGGTTGTGCACGACATCCAGGACCACGCCGAGACCGAGTTCGTGCGCCCGGTCGACGAAGCGTTTCAGCGCCTCCGGGCCGCCGTACGGCTCGTGCACCGCCCACAGCGACACACCCTCGTACCCCCAGCCGTGCCGTCCGGGGAACGGACACAGCGGCATCAACTCCACATGTGTGATGCCCAGTTCCACCAGGTGCTCCAGCCGGGCGGCCGCCGCGTCCAGGGTGCCCTCGGCGGTGTACGTGCCCACATGCAGCTCGTACAGCACGGCACCCGGCAGTCCGCGGCCCGCCCATCGCGCCCGCCACGCGTGGCGCCCGTGGTCCACGACCGCGCTCAGCCCGTCCGGGCCGTCCGGCTGGCGGCGCGAGCGCGGATCGGGCAGCACGGCGGAGTCGTCCAGCGCGAACCCGTACCGGGTGCCGTCCTCGGCCTCCGCCTCCCCCGTCCACCAGCCCGCGCGCTCGGGATCGCGCGTCAACGCGCGCGTACCGCCCCCGCAATGGAGCGTCACTCGGTCTGCCTGCGGTGCCCACACCTCGAACTGCACGGACGGTTCCCCTTCGTCTGCGACGGATCGCCTGCTCACCGTGATGTCCCGCGTCCCCATCGTGCCCGCCCGGACGATCGATCCGCATTCCGATTGCGCCCTTTCCCGGTGGTGTCGTGGGTGTACGCGCCGTTCGGCGCCGATTCCCCGTTTTCTGGACACCCGGGGTTCACTGCCCGACAATCACCTGCGTGACGTCGTCCTTCGAGTTCTCCACCTATCCCGCGCGGCTGTCCGACGCGGAGCGTGACAAGGCGCTCCAGGTGCTGCGTGACGGCGTCGCCATGGGCCGGCTCTCGCACGACACGTTCGTGCGCCGCATGGAGCTGGCGCTGGCCGCCCGCCGCAGCGACGAACTGGCCGCCCTCGTCGCCGACCTGCCCCGCGAGAACCGTTTCTCCCGCGTGGTCCTCGGCAGCGTCGAGGCCGTCTCCGGGTTCACCGTACGGCTGCGCCGGGCCTGGCAGGCCGAGCGGCTGCCCAAACTGCTGCTGCCGAGCCCCGCGCACACCCACCCCCTGCGCATAGGCCGCGACCCGGCCAACGGGCTGCGCCTGAACCACGAGACCGTCTCCCGCGTGCACGCCGAACTCAGCCGCCAGGGCGGCATGTGGGTCCTGCGCGACCTCGGCTCCACCAACGGCACCACGGTCAACGGCCGCCGCGTGATCGGTTCGGCCGTCGTCCGCGAGGGCGACCAGGTCGCGTTCGGCCGGATGGCGTTCCGGCTCGCCATGAGCTGAGCGGCGCCGGCCGGCCGGGCCCGGACCGGCTCACCCGCACGGGCGCGCGCCGGACCGATCGGGTGAGCCGGGCTGTGGAACGCCGCCCCGTGTGCCGATGCATCGGTCATGACGTACATCACCCGACTGACCACGGCCGCCGGCGCCCTGCTGGCCTGTGCCGGTCTCCTCGCCGCGGCCCCGGCCCAGGCGGCACCCCGCACGGCGTTCCCGCTCACCGACAACTGGCTCTACCTCACCGTCGTCCGCGGTGAGACCGCCCAGAGCGGCGACCGGCACGGCACGCTGCTGCTGTGCGACCCGTTGCCCCTGGGGTACGCGCGCGCGGCCGAGGCCTGCGGCGAACTCGCGGCCGCCGACGGCGACATCACGCGCATCGAGCAGAAGAAGGTCATCTGCTCGATGATCTACGCCCCCGTGACCGTCCACGCGCACGGACAGTGGAACGGCCGGCCGGTCGACTACCAGAAGACCTTCTCCAACAAGTGCGCCATGGAGGCACGCACGGGAGCGGTGTTCGCCACGGAGCACTGAGCCCGGCTGCCGGGCGGCGCGGGGCGCCGGGTGCCGGGGCGCGGGGGGCTCATACGAACCGCTCCCTGGCCTGCTGCGCCGCCACGAGCACCGTACGGGACTGATGCTCCACCTGGTGCTCCAACGGCACCCAGCGGGCCCTGAAGCGGGCCGCGAAGGCATCGCACCACGCGGCGACGAGCTGTTCCAGGCCCGGCGCCGCCCGGTCGTCCGTCTCGCGCAGCACCCGCAGCAGCATCGCCGCCGCCCGCAGCGGCAGCCGCCGCCCGAAGGCGTCCACACTGCCGACGTACGCCATGGTCGAGCCGGCGGGCGGCGTCCGGGTCCAGTCCTCGGCCAGGCCCGGGATCAGCTCCAGTGCCCAGCGCGCCGCCCGCAGCAGCGGGCCGTCCACGCCGTCGAGGCGGGGCAGCGCCTCGGTGAGCACCCCCTCCACCTCCAGCGCGTCCCGCAGCAGCCGCTGCGCCAGACGCCGCATCGCCGCCGCCGGCGCCGGGTGCGGTGCCGGATCGTCCACCAGGTCGCTCGCCCACATCGGCACCTCCACCACGGCCGTCAGACCGCCGTAGCGGTGCGCGTGGTACCAGGTGCTGTGCCGCGCGTCGTCCGGCATGCTCGGGTAGGCCGCACCGGTCTCCGGGCCGGGCATGACATGCACCCCGGGGCCGGAGGCCGGCCAGCCGGCGGCGTCCGAGGCACCCGTCTCCACCGGGATGTGCAGTTGCGCGGCGGACTTGGCGAACGGCTCGGCGAGCCCCGGCACGTCCCGGGTCAACTGCACCCAGCTGCCGCCCAGATCGGTGCCGTGCAGGGTCACCTGGAGGTAGGGCCGCAACTCGTCGATGACCCCGGTCAGGGCCCGGGTCTCGGGCGGCAGCCGGTCCGGCGGCAGCACGGACGGCGACCACTCCGGCTGTTCCGCGCCCGTCGGCCGGTAGAAGCCGAGGTGGTAGTCGAGCAGACTGCGCGGCGCCGGTGTGACATGCAGGCTCGCGCCGTCGGGATCCGCGCAGAGCAGGAAATGCCAGGACGTGTCCGTCCGCAACTCCCGCTCGGCCAGTACGCGTTCGGCCAGCACCCGCAGGGTGGAGCCCCCGGTCGGTTCGTTGGCATGGGCGCCGGCCACCACCAGCACCGCTCGCCGGGCGTGCCCCACCGACAGCAGGTGCAAGGGTCTTCCCGCGCGTGAGACGCCCACTTGCCTGAGCGAGCACAGCCCTGGTCCCTGAGCGGCCAACGCCTGTGCGGAGGCGATCAGTTCGGGAACACTGGGGTAGCGCAGCTCCGGCAGAAGACTCACCCCCGACTTGTTCCGCCCGGCTTCGCCCTCCAAGTCCCGCACGCGACGGGTGAACTGTCAAGCATCCGGCGGGGGAGGCTACCGGGGGCGCCCGGACACAGGCGCGGGGCGCGTTCCGGGCGGTGTGTGCCGTGCGCTCACTGCTGGTGCAGACCGCGTCCCGCGAGGGTCAGGAACACCTCGCCGACGGCCTCCGACAGCGTGGGGTGCGCGTGCACATGCCGGGCCACGTCCGCGGGCTCGGCGTCCCAGCCGACGATCAGCTGGCTCTCGGCGATCATCTCGGACACGTGCGGGCCGACCAGGTGCACGCCGAGCACCTGTCCGCCGCCGGCCTCGGCGACGACCTTCACCATGCCGCCCTGGCCGTGCACCATCCCTTTGGCCACGGCGGTCAGCGGCATCGTGTTCACCTCGACCTCGGACCCACGTGCGCGTGCCTCCGTCTCGCTCAGCCCCACCGAGGCGGTCTGCGGCGACGAGTACGTCACCCGGGGCACCGCCCCGTAGTCCACCGGGGCCGACGCCAGGCCCGCCAGTGTCTCGGCGACCAGCAGGCCTTCGGCGAACGAGGCGTGCGCGAGGCCCGGCGACGGCGGCGGCAACAGATCCCCGACGGCATGGATGCCCGGCACGGCCGTCTCCAGCCGCCCCCAGTCGGCCGGTACGACGAACCCCCGCTCGTCCGTCGTCAGACCGGCCGCCTCCAGCCCGAGCCCCTCGGTGACCGGCACCCGGCCGACCGCCACCAGCAGCCGCTCCGCCTCCACCGCGCGCGTCTCGCCGCGCGCGGTGCGCACACGCGCGCGTACGCCGTTCTCCCGCACCTCCGCGTCCAGCAGCCGTGCGCCCGCCTGCACGTCGATCCCGCGCTTCTTCAGACCACGCGTCAGATGACGGCTCACGTCGGGGTCCTCCAGGGGCACGATCCGGTCCGCGGCCTCGACCAGGGTGACCTCCGCGCCCATGGACCGGTGGAAGGAGGCGTACTCCACACCGATCGCGCCCCCGCCCAGCACCAGGACGGACGCGGGCAGCCCCGGCGCGAACAGCGCGTCGTCACTGGTCACCACGCGGCGCCCGTCCGGGGCGAAGCCCGGGAGCGTGCGCGGGCGCGAGCCGGTCGCGAGGACGATCCCGCGGCGCGCGGTGAAGTCGTGCACGCCGGGCGCGATCTCGTGCTGCGCGCCGGGCGCGGGCATGGACGGCGCGCCGGGCGTGGAATCCGTCGGCACGCCCTCCACGCGCACCGTACGCGTACCCGTCAGCCGTGCGCTGCCCCGCACCACTCGTACCCCGGCGTGCGCCAGATGCGCCTCGACCCCCTTGTGGTTGCGCGCCACGATGTCGTCCCGTGTGGCCACCAGCGCCGCCCAGTCGACCGAGTCCAGCGTGGCCTTCACGCCCCACCGCTCGCGTGCTTCGGCGATGCCGTCGACCAGTTCGGCGGCGTGCAGCATCGCCTTGCTCGGTATGCAGCCCCGGTGCAGACAGGTGCCGCCGACCTTGTCGCGTTCGACGAGGACGACGTCCAGACCGAGGGCGGCGGCGCGCAGGGCGGTGCTGTACCCGCCCGTGCCGCCGCCGATGACGAGGACGTCCGTCGTGTTCGTGGTCCGTGTGCTCATGCGTCCACCTTCCGTCCACCCCTTGTCATGAGTCCAAGGCAATGTTCTTGTGGAAGTCATGCAGGATATTTATGGATGGACGGGGAGGGCAGGGAGTTGAGCCTCCGGCAGATGGAGTACTTCGTGACGGTCGTCCATGAGGCGTCGTTCACACGCGCGGCCGAGGCCCTGCACGTCACCCAGCCCGCGCTCTCGCACCAGATCAAGGCCCTGGAGAAGTCGGTGGGCGGCGCCCTGCTGGAGCGCATGGCCCGCGGCGTGCGCCTGACGGCCATGGGGCGGGCCTTCCTGCCGCACGCCGAACTCGCCGTCCGCAGCGCCGCGCAGGCCCGCCGCGCGGCCCGCGCCACGGCCGGCGCCGAGGGCGGCGAACTCCACGTCGCCACCCTGCACTCCCTCGCCGTGGGCGTCCTGCCCGACGTCTTCGCCCGCTGGCGCGCGGCCCGCCCCCGCGTCCTGCTGCGCCTGCACGAGTACGCCACCGCCGAAGCACTGGAGGAGGCCGTGCAGCGTGGCACCGCCGACCTGGCCTTCGGCCCGGAGCCCGCCGACCGGCCCGGCACCGTCGTCCCGGTCGGGGAGGAGGAACTCGTCCTGGTGGTCCCGTTCGACGACCGGCTCGCGGGCCGTACGACGGTGACACTCCCCGAACTGGCGGACCGGCCCTGGGTCCGCTGCGCCATGGAACCCGTCGTCCACGGTGCGCGCTTCCTCGACTGGGCCTGCGGCCGGGCCGGGTTCGGGCCGAGGACCGCCGTGTGGACCGAGCACACGTCGACGGCCGTACGGATGGCCGCCGCCGGTGTCGGGGTGTGCGCGGCCCCGGCCCACCTCGTACGCGGTGCCGTCGGCGAGGACTGTGTGATCCTCACCCCGGACCCGGCCTGGAAGCGCGCCCTGGCCGTCTACGCGCGCGTGCCGCCCACCGGAGCGGCCGAGGCCTTCGTGGACCTCCTGCGAGCCACCTGGGCCGAGCTGGGAGCACCGCCGCAACGGCCGTACGAGCGGTGCCGGCTGTCCACCGGCCCCCGCTGAGCCGCCGACTGCTCCGAGGCCGCCTGCTCCGAGCCGCCTACTCCTCCCGGCCGCGCTCCAGCAACACCACCGGCAGCCGGTCGAAAAGGTCCGCCACGCGTGCGTGGCCGCTGAATTCGCGCTCCGGCGTGAGCAGATCCGCCCACCGCCCCGGCGGCAGCGCCAGCCGTGTGTCGTGCCAGCCACCCGCCTCCGCGAGCCGCAGCGACAGCCGGGTCACCGCCGTGACCACCTCGCCGGAGCGCGCGAACGCCAGACAGTGCCCGGCCGCGGCGCCCTCGGCGTGCAGCGGGTCGTACGACGCGCCCGCGCCGAAGACGTCCGCCCGGCGGGCCCGCAGCCGCAGCGCCGCCGCCGTCAGCGCGTCCTTCTCGCCGGGCGCCTCGGGCGGGAACGCCACCGGCCGCCGGTTGTCCGGGTCCACCAGCGCCCGGTACTCGCCCTCGGTGCCCTGGTACAGGTCCGGCACCCCCGGCATCGTCAGATGGACCAGGGCGGTGCCGAGGACGTTGGCCCGGATGTGCGGCTCCAGGGCCTTGCGGAACGCGGCCACGCGCTCCCCTGGCGGCCCGCAGGGACCGGCGGCGACGAACGCGGCCACCGCCTCCTCGTACGGCGGTTCCTGCTCCGTCCAGCTGGTGTACATGCCCGCCTCGCGCACATGCTTCAGCAGCGCCCGCCGGACCCGCTCCTCCCCGGCCGGCCCCAGCCCGAACACCGTCTGCCAGGCCGCCCAGGTCAGCTGCCCGTCCGGCACGCCCAGCTCCTCCTCGGAGCGGCCCACCTCGGCCAGCAGCTCCGCCCACCGGTCCGGGCATTCGGTGAGCACGGCCAGCGCGGCGCGGACATCGGCGCTGCGCTTGGTGTCATGTGTGGAGACCACCGTGCCGGTGACCGGCCAGTCGCGCTGCACGCGCGCGCAGTGGGCGTGGAAGTCCTCCGGGGACACCCCCGGCCGGCCCGGATCGCCGCCCACCTCGGTCGCCGACAGCAGCGGCACGTACCGGTAGAACGCGGTGTCCTCCACCGACTTGGCGCGCAGGGCCGACGCGGTCTGCGCGAACCGGGTACGGAACTCCACCCGGTCGGCGTGATCCGCGGCCGATCCGTCACCGGGCGGCTCGACCAGCAGCCCGCGCACGATGCCGACCGCCCCCGCCTCCTCGGCCACCGCGAAGGCGAGCCGGGCCTCCTCGGCGGCCTCCTCGGTGACCACGGCGGCGGCGTCACCCGAGGGGTACGGCCGGTACACCCGCATCCGGACCAGCAGCTCCTCCACGGCCGTGCGCAGCGCCCAGGGAGCGCGGTCGCGCAGGGCCAGGTCCGGCGCGGCCGCGCACAGCCGGGTGGCGACCCGGGTGAGCCGGTCGGTCTCGGCGGCCAGCTCGTGCGTGAGCACCTTGTAGGCGGCCCGTCGTACCGTCGCCTCCCAGTTCCCGCCCCGGTCCGTCTGCGGTGCCGCGAACGCCCGGTACCGGCCCAGCAGTTCGTACGCCCCGGTCGGGTCCGTGAACAGGCCGTCGACCTGGCGCAGGGCGTCGTAGCCGGTGGTGCCCGCGACGGGCCAGGAATCCGGCAGCCGCTCGCCGTCGGCGAGGATCTTCTCCACCACCGTCCAGCGCCCGCCGGCCGCCTCGTGCAGCCGCTTCAGATAGCCGTCGGGGTCGGCGAGGCCGTCGGGGTGGTCGACGCGCAGCCCGTCGAGCACGCCCTCGCCGAGCAGCTGGAGGATCTTGGTGTGCGTGGCGTCGAACACCTCGGGATCCTCCACGCGCACCCCGATCAGCTCCGAGATGCTGAAGAACCGCCGGTAGTTCAGCTCGGTGCGGGCCAGCCGCCACCACACCGGGCGGTACCACTGGGCGTCCAGCAGCTCCGGCAGCGGCAGCCGGGCCGTGCCGGCGCGCAGCGGGAAGGCATGCTCGTGATAGCGCAGCACGTCACCGTCGACCACGAGGTCCGTCAGCTGCGAGCCGACCGGACCGCCCAGCACGGGCAGCAGCACCCGCCCGTCCCGCGCCTCCCAGTCGATGTCGAACCAGCGTGCGTACGGCGAGCCGGGCCCCTCGCGGAGCACCTCCCACAGGGCGTGGTTGTGCCGGGGCGACATCGCCATGTGGTTCGGCACGATGTCGGCCACCAGGCCCAGACCGTGCTCCCGCGCGGTCCGCGCCAGCGACCGCAGGCCCTCCTCGCCGCCCAGTTCCTCGCGCACGCGCGCGTGGTCCACCACGTCGTAGCCGTGCGGGGAACCCGGCACGGCCTCCAGGACGGGGGACAGGTGCAGATGCGAGACCCCGAGCGACGCCAGGTACGGTACGGCCGCGGCCGCGGCGGCGAACGGGAAGGCGGGCTGGAGCTGCAGCCGGTAGGTGGCCGTGGGCACCTCCGGACCGGGTCGCGCAGACGTCATGCAGTCCTACGTACCCAGCCCGCCGCCTTTCCTGTCATCGCCCCCCGCCCGCACCCACGTGTGCCGGCACGGGGACACCCCTAGGGCGTGTTGCGAAAGTCCCGCCTGCTGCCTGCTGCCTGCTGCCTGCCGCCCGACGCCTGGCACGCACTCTCGGCGTGCCGGGCGAAAACCCACGTACAACCAGTACGAGGGCTTCCGCCCGGCACTCCCCCAGCCTCCGGCCGGGGGGACCCCCAGAGCACGCACCAGACGCCGCTCGGCCCGCCCTCCGGGCGGACGACGGGACTTTCGCAACACGCCCTAGGCCGGCCGTTGCAGCACCGTCAGGCTCCGGTCGGGCAAGGTGATCCGGTCGCCCGCCGCGACCTTCGTGCCCGGTCCCGCCGCCACCTCTTCCGGATGGGCCGTGTCGACGACCACCTGCCACTGCCGGCCGTGGTTGACCGGCACCAGGAAGTCCAGCGGGCCGGGGGAGGCGTTGAACATCAGCAGGAAGGAGTCGTCGGTGATGCGCTCCCCGCGCGGACCGGGCTCGGAGATCGCGTTGCCGTTCAGGAACACCGTCAGCGCCGACGCGGGCGCCGAGTCCCAGTCCCGCTGGGTCATCTCCGAACCCTCCGGGGTGAACCAGGCGATGTCGGACAGCTCGTCATGGGTGCCCTCCACCGGACGGCCGTGGAAGAAGCGGCGCCGGCGGAGCACCGGATGGTCCCGGCGCAGCCACACCATCGCGCGCGTGAACTCCAGCAGCTCCCGGTCGTCCTCCGGCCAGCCCACCCACGCGATCTCGTTGTCCTGGCAGTAGGCGTTGTTGTTGCCGCGCTGGGTGCGGGCGAACTCATCCCCATGACTGATCATCGGCACGCCCTGGGACAGCATCAGCGTGGCCATGAAGTTGCGCATCTGCCGGGCACGCAGCCGCAGCACCTGCGGATCGTCGGTCTCGCCCTCCGCCCCGCAGTTCCAGGACCGGTTGTGGCTCTCGCCGTCCCGGTTGTCCTCGCCGTTGGCCGCGTTGTGCTTGTCGTTGTACGAGACCAGGTCGCTCAGCGTGAAGCCGTCGTGGCAGGTGACGAAGTTGATCGAGGCCAGCGGGCGGCGGCCGTCGTCCTGGTAGAGGTCGGAGGAGCCGGTCAGCCGGGAGGCGAACTCCGCGAGCGCGCGCGGCTCGCCCCGCCACAGGTCCCGTACCGTGTCCCGGTACTTGCCGTTCCACTCGGTCCACAGCGGCGGGAAATTGCCCACCTGGTAGCCGCCCTCGCCCACGTCCCAGGGCTCGGCGATCAGCTTCACCTGGGAGACCACCGGGTCCTGCTGCACCAGGTCGAAGAACGACGACAGCCGGTCCACCTCGTGGAACTGCCGGGCCAGGGTCGCCGCGAGGTCGAAGCGGAAGCCGTCGACATGCATCTCGGTCACCCAGTACCGCAACGAGTCCATGATCAGCTGGAGCACGTGCGGGGACCGCATGAGCAGCGAGTTCCCGGTGCCCGTGGTGTCCATGTAGTAGCGGGGATCGTCCGTGAGCCGGTAGTAGCGCGGGTTGTCGATGCCCTTGAAGGACAGCGTCGGGCCCAGATGGTTGCCCTCGGCGGTGTGGTTGTAGACGACGTCCAGGATGACCTCGATCCCGGCCTCGTGCAGCGCCCGGACCGCCGATTTGAACTCCAGGACCTGCTGTCCGCGGTCGCCCCAGGAGGCGTAGGCGTTGTGCGGGGCGAAGAAACCGACCGTGTTGTAGCCCCAGTAGTTGCTCAGGCCCAGATCGGCCAGCCGGTGGTCGTTCACGAACTGGTGAACGGGCATCAGCTCCAGGGCCGTCACCCCGAGCTTCGTCAGATGCTCGACGATCGCCGGATGCGCGAGCGCCGCATAGGTGCCGCGCAGCTCCTCCGGCAGCCCCGGATGACGCATGGTCAGCCCCTTGACATGGGCCTCGTAGATCACCGTGTGGTGGTACTCGGTGCGCGGCGGCCGGTCGTCGCCCCAGTCGAAGTACGGGTTGATCACCACCGAGGCCATGGTGTGCGGCGCCGAGTCCAGGTCGTTGCGGCTGTCCGGGGCGCCGAAGTGGTAGCCGTACACCTCCTCGCCCCACCGGATCGCGCCGCTGATCGCCTTCGCGTACGGGTCGAGCAGCAGCTTCGCGGAGTTGCAGCGCAGCCCGCGCCCGGGGTCGTACGGGCCGTGCACCCGGAACCCGTAGCGCTGCCCCGGCATCACGCCCGGCACGTACGCGTGCCGCACGAAAGCATCGCTCTCGCGCAGTTCCACCGCCGTCTCGGAGCCGTCGTCGTGCAGCAGACACAGCTCTGCTCGGTCAGCGGCCTCCGTGAAGACCGCGAAGTTCGTTCCGGCGCCGTCGTAGGTGGCGCCGAGCGGATACGCCTGTCCAGGCCAGACCTGCATGGATACGACTCTCCCAGGTGTGCCGTCGCGCGGGGGCCGCCTTGGCCCCGAGTCTGCCCGAAAGTGACGGAACCTCCCCTGACTTACGTCCCTCTTACCCACCGACCGGCGCACGCGGTGGTTCTTGTGGCCGCCGTGTGCCGAACCAGTGGGGCAACACCTACTCCCCGAGGACCACGGGGAGTAGGGGGACAGCGTGCGTGAGACAGTGCACCGCCATCTGGGGAAGTCAGTGGCCGTCGCGGCCGTGGGGACCGCCGCGATGGCCGCGGTCACCCGGCCGGGCACGGCGGGGGCAAAAACGCCACCAGGGGCGGGCAGCGGGGGGACACAGGCAGGTCAGGGGCCGGACGGAGTCCGGCCCGCGGTCGTCGAACGGGCGCCCGCCGAGGGCGCCAGGGGCACCGGCCGGGATCCGCTGACCGACGACGGGATCCGGCGGGCCGAGAAGATCGCCCTGAACCGGCAGCCGCCGAACACCGGCGAGAGTGCCGACGGCGGCCGCGGGCCGCAGCGGCTGAGCGTCGACCTCGCCGAACCCGAGGCCGGCGAGAGCGACGGACCCCACGCGCCCCGACGGGCCGCCGTCACCTTCCACGACTACGAGGACGACACCCTCGTCACCACGACCGTCGACCTGGACACCGGCAAGGCCGAGCGGAGCGACACGCAGCGGGGCGTCCGGCCGCCGCCCAGTGGGGCCGAGAACACCGAGGCCGCCCGGCTGCTGATCGCGGCTCCGCTCGGCGCGGGCCTGAAGGCGGACTACAAGGACGCCACCGGCAGGGAACTCAGCCCCCCGGACCAGCTGCTGCTGAGCGGCGGTGTCTACCGGGCCGCTCCGGGCGCCCAGCCCGCGGTCCCGCGGTCCTCGACCGGTGCGGCGCGCACCGGTGCGTCCGGCTGTTCACCAAGGGCAGGAACGGGCCCTGGATCGACACCAGGTCCCTGGTGATCGACCTGAGCACGCGCCAGGTGGCCGCCCTCGACCACGGCTGACCGGCCGGTTCCGCCCACTCGCAGCTCCAAGCGCCTTCGGCAAGGGAGTCATCTCGTCATGCCTGTGAAGCCCGGCACGCCCGCGAAGCCCGCCATGCCCGTGCGGCTCGACATGCCCGTGCGGCTCGATATGCGTCTTGTCTCCGACCGTCGGGTCCGCCGGGTCCGCGCGGTGGCGGCCGCCGTACTGGCCGTGGCCGCGCTGACCGTCGGCGCGACGACCACGGCGGGCCCGGCGGCCGCCCGGCCGAGAGCGGCCACCGGCGCACCCGCACCCGACTGCAGCGCCGCCCACCGCCTCGAACAGAAGCTCTCCGGCGGCACCACCCCGGCGGCATGCTCAAGTCCGTCAAGCTGCCCGACCCCGTCGACCCGGCCCGTGCGACCGTCAACGGACTGTGCGCGACCACCCGTTCGCGCGGCCACCCCTACCGCATGCACGACGCCGGCACCGACAGGGTGTATCAGACCCAGGGCAAGGACTTCCTCGTCTGCACCGTCCACCAGGTCGGCTGGTACGAGTACATCACCGAGTGGCGCTTCCAGGACGACGGCACCATCGCCAGTGACAACCCCAGGTGCGGCCACGGACATCCCTCGTCCGTGGACAACTGGGTCGACGGACAGACCCTGACCCACCCGGTGATCTGGATGAACGTCGGCTTCCACCACATCGCGCGGGACGAGGACCAACAGCCCCTGCCGGTGCACTGGCAGGGCTTCGCCATCGCACCGAGGGACGTCACCGCTATGAATCCGCTCACTCCCCGTGACCCGACGTGGCAGAACGGCCATTGGGGGTGGCCGAGTTGAGGAAAACAGTTGAGAAACCGACCTGTCCATCCGGCTGCACCGCCGACCTCTCGCGGAGTACCCTTCCTTGATCGTTGAGACGGGAAAGGCCCGGGGGGCGGAAGGCGGTGCACGGGTGGGCTCGGGAGGGCTGGAGCTGCCTCCTGGTGACGAGGGTCACGAGGGGAACTCCACGGACGTCCCGCCCGGCGCGGTGTCCCTGGCCAGGCCGATGGACGCGGGATCCATCGGGCCGGAGCTGGAATGGAACGCCGACGCCTGGCGCGAGGTGCGCACTCGCGCCCAGCGGGCGGGCCGGGCCTACATCTGGCTGAACCTCGTCGAACAGCGGCTGCGCGCGGTCGTGGCCGCCGTACTGCGCCCCATCTACGAACCCGTCCACGGGGACGACTGGGTGGTCGCCGCAGCCGGCCCGGCCGGACAGGAGTGGGTGCAGCGCGCGGTCGCCGTGCGCGAGGTCAGCCGCCGCAAGGGCTATCTGCTCGACCCGGCCGACGACAACGTGCTCAGCTTCCTCACCCTGCCTCAGCTGCGCGAGCTGATGGTGCAGCACTGGCCGTGCTTCGAACCGTACTTCGACGAACGCCGCGACCTGGAACTCGCCCTGGACGAGCTGGAGGTGACCCGCAATGTCGTCTCCCGCAACCGGGCGCTGTCCGAGGCCGTGCTGAGCCAGGCGGAGCGGGCCTCGGCCCGGCTGCTGGAGATGCTCGGCGCCGGCGGTGACGTGCCCTCCGCGCGCCGGCTGCCCGTGGACGCGGTCGAGGACCTGGTCGGCGACCGGTACGCCGACGTGGTCGCCGTCCATCCGGACCGGGTGCGGCTGCTGCGCCAGTTCCCGGCCGAGGACATCTTCGGCTCCGCCCGCCGCCTCGACGCCATCGGTATCGGCCTCAACCTGCTGGTGCAGAACTTCTCCGGCCGCCGGCTGCTCCGGATCGCCGAGTCCGGCTGCCGGGTGCGGCTGCTCTTCCTCAACCCCGCCTCCAGCTCGGTCAAGCGCCGCGAGCGCGAACTGGGGATGAAACGGGGCGAACTGAGCCGCTCCGTCGAGATGAACATCCTGCACATGCGCCGGGTCCGCTCCCGGCTCCGCGACCCGGGCGCCTTCGAGATCCAGGTCTACGACGAGACACCGCGGTTCACCGCCTACCTGGTGGACGGCGACGGCGCCGACGGCATCGCCGTGGTGCAGTCCTATCTGCGCGGGGCGCGCGGGATGGAGTCGCCGGTGCTGGTGCTGCGCAACGGCAGCAAGCTGGTCAAGTCGGATGATGTGGTAGAAAACGGTCTCTTCCCGACATACCGCGAGGAATTCGAGCAGTCGTGGGCGGATTCCCGCCCGGTGTCCTGAGCCGTCGACGGGCGCAAGACGGGCGCAAGCGGAACGCGATCCTCGGATTGTCAGTGCCGCGTGCGATGGTGGAAGCCACTGGGGGAAAGCACCACCGAGAAGGGGGGCCGCCCATGGGCTGGCACCAGGAGCTGCTGATCGGCTTCGACCTGGAGACGACCGGGACCGATCCGCTGGAGGCGCGCATCGTCACCGGCGCGGTGATCGAGGTCAGGGCCGGTGAGCCGAGAGGCCGCAAGGAATGGCTGGCCGATCCGGGCGTGGAGATCCCCGCCGACGCGGTGGCGGTGCACGGCATCAGCAATGAGCGGGCGACGGCCGAGGGCCACCCCGCCGACCGGGTGGCCGACTCCATCGCCGACGTCCTGGTGGGGTACTGGAAGACGGGCGTCCCGGTCGTCGCCTACAACGCCGTGTTCGACCTCACCCTGCTCTCCGCCGAACTGCACCGGCACGCTCTGCCGTCGCTCTCCGACCGACTGGGCGGAGCCCCGCCCGCCCCGGTCGTCGACCCCTACACCATCGACCGCTGGGTCGACCGCTACCGCCGCGGCAAGCGGAATCTGGAGGCGGTCTGCGCCGAGTACGGCATAGTCCTCGACGCGGCCCACACCGCTCCGGCCGACGCCCTCGCCGCGGGTCGCCTGGCCGGCGCGATAGCCGACCGCCACCCGAAGATCGCGGCCCTGAGCCCGGCGGAGCTGCACCTGCGGCAGATCGAGTGGTATGCGCAGTGGGCGGCGGACTTCCAGGCCTTTCTGCGCCGCAAGGGGGACACGGAAGCGGTGGTCGACGGGGCGTGGCCGCTACGGGAGTTGACCGAGAGCCAGCCTGCGTAGCCGTCCGAAGGGGACACCGTCCTCAGAACGGATACCACCGCACCGACTCGTCCCCGTCCCGCAGGGACGCCACGCGTCGGCGGAACTCGGCCAGTGCCTTGGGGTTGCTCGGCGCATGCTGGGCCACCCAGGCGCAGCTGGCCGTCTCCCGGGCGCCCCGCAGCACCGCACAGCCCTCCCATTCCCGCACATCCCACCCGTACGCCTCGGTGAAGGAGTCGTAGGCCTCGGCGGGCAGCCCGTACCGGTCGCGGGAGAGGGCCATGGTCACCAGGTCGTGCTCACGCAGATCCGTGGAGAAGGTCTCCAGGTCGACCAGGACCGGCCCGTCGGGCCCGATGTGCACATTGCGGGGCAGCGCGTCGCCATGGATCGGCCCCGGCGGCAGATGGGGGGTCAGCGCGGCCGCGGCCGCCGCGAAACCGTCCCGGCGCGCCCGGAGACAGTCCGCGTCCCTGGGGTCGATCGCGTCGCCCGCGAGCCGCAGCCAGCGCTCCACGCCGCCCAGCAGCTCGCGGGGCGGCAGCACGAAAGGGGGAGAGGGAATCGCGTGCACCAGCCGCAGCAGCTGTGCCAGATCGCGCGGCTCGGCCGCGCGTACCGGCTCCGGCAGCCGGTGCCACACGGTCACCGGGTGGCCCTCGACCAGCCGCGGCTCCGGCTCGGCCGCGCGGACCGCCGGCACGCCCGCCTCGGCCAGCCAGCCGGCGATGTCCAGCTCACGGCGGGCCCGCCGCAGCAGCTCGGCGTCGCGGCCCACCTTCACCACCAGGTCACCGGCGGCGAACACCGCGTTCTCACCGAGGGCGAGAAGAGCCGCGTCCCGGGCCGGGCCCGACAGTACCCCTGCCGCGGCCAGTACGTCCCGTGCCCGTGCCTCGTCCATCGTGCCTCCGTGCCGCGCTCGCGTCCCGTCTGCGGCCAGTCTCGCATTCGCACAGGTCGGGCGGTGTCCTCGCCTGGCAGCAGGAGTCCGCCGCCGACAAGGCCTGGACCTGGGCGGAGTTACGGCAGGTGACGAAGCGGCTCAGCGGGCACGGCAGATACGGCGCGGCCTGGCCGCTGACCGGACGGGCGGAGAAGCACCGGCCGGCCCGCCGGATTCCCGAGGGAACCGGCGGGCCGGCGGCGGGCGGGATCAGACGGGCAGTCGCTCGCCCTGCTCGTGTGCGGGACGCGGCGCGGGCGGCTGCGGGCCCTCATCGTGGGTGAGGTCGGGCAGCCGGTGCAGCCACCTCGGCAGATACCAGTTGCGCTCACCGAGCAGCGCCATCACGGCCGGCAGCAGCACCCCGCGGATGACCGTCGCGTCGATGAGGACCGCCGCGGCCAGGCCCACGCCCATCTGCTTCATGGACTGCATCGAGAGCGTCCCGAAGATCGCGAACACGGCGACCATGATGACCGCGGCGCTGGTGACGACGCCGGCCGTGGTGACCACGCCGTGCCGGATCGCGTCCGTCGTGGTGCGCCCGCGCATCCTGGCCTCGCGGATCCGGGACACCACGAACACGTGGTAGTCCATCGACAGCCCGAACAGGATCACGAAGAGGAACAGCGGCAGCCAGGTGACGATCGCGCCGACCCCTGCCGCGCCCACCAGCGAAGCGCCCCAGCCGTGCTGGAAGACGGCGACGAGGACGCCGTAGGCGGCACCCACCGACAGCAGGTTGAGCACGATCGAGGTGAGCGCCACGGTCAGCGAGCGGAACGACAGCAGCATCAGCAGGAAGGCGAAGACCACCACGAACGCGAAGACCGGGACGACGGAGCCGAGCAACTGGTCGTTGAAGTCGTGGTTGCCGGCGACCTGACCGGTGATCGGCGCCTGGAGGCCGTCGACCTTGCCGAGGGTCGCGGGCCGCACCTTGTCGCGCAGCGTGGCCAGGCTCTTGACCGCCTGGTCCATGTCGGAACCGCCGACCAGCGGCACGGAGACCAGCGCGACGTTCTGCGCGTCGTGCAGCCGGATGTCGACCGGGCCGCGCGAGGCCCCGGAGGAGAGTGCCTGCCGCTTGAAGTCGGCCAGCGCCCGGCGCACTTCGGGAGCCTCGATGTCCTTGGCCTTGACGACGACCTGGGCCGGCTCGCTGCCACCGGGGAAGGCCTCGTTGATCCGGAGGTACGTCTGCACGATCGGCAGCGACTTGCCGAACTCCTGGTCCAGGGTGAGCTGTTGGGTCTTCATACCGAGCGCGGGCGCGGCGACCGCC
Organism: Streptomyces alanosinicus; assembly: GCF_014650595.1. Classification (GTDB taxonomy): domain Bacteria; phylum Actinomycetota; class Actinomycetes; order Streptomycetales; family Streptomycetaceae; genus Streptomyces; species Streptomyces alanosinicus. The sequence goes on along the minus strand of NZ_BMVG01000003.1, from coordinate 307,640 downwards.
AGCAGCGCGCCGCCCGCCACGAGGACGGCGACCAGCGGCTTGGCCAGCACACCGCGCAGCACGGCCGTCCACAACCGGCTGCCCTCCTGGACGCCGTGCCGACGGCGCCGGCGGGCGAGGAACGGGATCCGCCCCTTGTCGACGCGCTCGCCGAGCAGCGACAGCAGCGCGGGCAGGACCGTGACCGACCCGACCATGGCGACCGCGACCACCATCAGCGAGGCCAGGCCCATCGCCTCGAACTGGGCGAGCCCGGTGAAGAGCATGCCCGCCATCGCCACGCACACCGTGACACCGGAGACGATGATCGCCCGGCCGCTGGTGGCGGCGGCGATCCTGAGGGCGCTGTCCGCGTCCCGCCCGGCCTGCCGCTCCTCGCGCTCCCGGCGCAGATAGAACAGGCAGTAGTCGACACCGACGGCCATACCGACCAGCAGCATCACGGAGTTGGCGGTGTCGCTCATCGGCTGCAGATGGCTGACGAGGCCCATCAGGCCCATCGTCGCCATGATCGCGGTGATCGCGAGAGCCACCGGCAGCAGCGCCGCCACCAGCGCCCCGAAGGCGATCAGCAGGATGCCGAGCGCCACCGGCACCGCCGAGTACTCGGCCTGCTGGAAGTCGTCCCCGAAGGCGTCCTTGTACTGCTTCTGCATGCTGGCGCCGCCGATCTCCTCGATCCGCAGGCCGCCGTGCGCCTTCTGCACCCCGGCGACGGCGTCCACCACCGGCGCGACCCGGTCGACGGCCGTCTTCGCGTCGCCGCGCATGTCGAACTGCACCAGCGCGCTGCGGCCGTCCCGGGAGATGGTGTGCGTGTCGTACGGCGAGGTCACATGCGTGACCTGCCCGGTGCCCCCGACGGCCTTCACCACATCGGCGACGGCGGCCCGGAACTCCGGCCCGGTCGCCGTCGCGGCGGCGTCCTTGGACTGGATCAGGACGGTCTCGCCGGCCGGCTGCTTGATCCCCGCGTCGTCGATGATCCGGGCGGCGGTGTGTGTCTCGCCCTTGAGCTGGTTGCTCTCGTCCACATCGACCCGGCCCGCCGCCGAACCGAGCCCCATCGCCAGCACGACGAACAGCACCCATATGCCGACGGCCGCCCAGCGGTGCCGGGCGCTCCAGCCGCCGGCGCGGGCGGCCAGCCCCCGTACCCGCACATCCCTGTTCCCCATCGCGGGTCTTCCCCCTCGTGTGCGGTGGCGGCCCCCTGCCGCCACGTCTGCGCTTGCTCCGGTTCGACCGTATGAGCCGGACGAACGTCTCTCGTCGTGCTGCCCGGTGAAGTCGGCGGCGCGTCGGTCACCACTGGGGAGGACGGCGGCCCCCTACACCTATCCACATGTCTCGGGGACACGTCTCGGGGTTCTCGCGCCGTGGCCGCAACGGCAGGACATGGGTTGTCCGTTCTGCCGACGGCTCGGCGTTTTGTGATTACGAAGATTTGTTGAACAAGTCACAGGTGCGTGAAGAGGTTGATCCGATGCCCGCCGATCGGCGAGAGTTTCGCGCAGTCCCGCCCTGCGCGGACCCGGCCGTCGTGCCCGCCCCCACGGGGCACGACGGCCGTTCTAGGCTGGCCGGATGACGACCTATGCGGCGCTGTTGCGCGGAATCAACGTCGGGGGCAGCAAGAAGGTGCCCATGGCCGAGCTCCGCACGCTGCTGACCGGCCTCGGCCTCACCGGCGTACGGACTCATCTGCAGAGCGGCCAAGCCGTCTTCACCGCCGGCCAGGGTGACGAGGAGTCGCTGGCGGCGGAGCTGAGCCGGGCGATCGAGGAGCGCTTCGGCTTCCCGGTCGACGTGCTCGTGCGCGACCACGCCTACCTCCGGGCGGTCGTCGAGGACTGCCCGTTCCCGGCCGCCGACCTGGAACCCAAGCAGCTGCACGTCACCTACTTCTCCGCGTCCGTCACCCCGGACCGCTACGCGGAGATCGACCAAGCCGCCCATCTCCCCGAGGAGTTCCGGCTCGGCGACCGCTGTCTGTACCTCTACGCCCCGAACGGCCTCGGCCGCTCCAAGCTCGGCGAGGCGCTGTTCCGCCAGCGCCTGACCAAGGGCCTGATCGCCACGAGCCGCAACTGGAACACCGTGGTCAAATTGGTCGAGCTGACGTCCCCAGAGGCGTGACGGTCCGCCGTCCGGAGGACCGGGCCACGCACGCGTGTGCGAGGCTCTGCCCCATGCGCTACATCATCATCGGGGCCGGAGCGGTCGGCGGAACCGTCGGCGGGCGGCTGGCCCAGGCCGGGCGCGAGGTGGTCCTCGTGGCCCGCGGCCCGCATCTGACAGCCCTGGCGGAACACGGGCTTCGACTGCGGGTACCGGAAGGGGAGTTGACGTACCGGCTGCCCGTCGTCGACGGGCCCGGCCCGCTCGGCGCACTGCGCGCCGACGACGTCCTCGTCCTCGCCGTGAAGACGCAGGACACTGTGGCCGCCCTGGAGACGTGGGCCGAGGTGCCCGTCACGGGAGGCGGCACGGCTACTGAGCGACTGCCGCTCGTGTGCCTGCAGAACGGCATGGAGAGCGGCCGGCTGGCGCTGCGCCGCTTCCGGCGGGTGTACGGCGTCTGCGTCTGGCTGCCCTCGACCTTCGTGGAACCGGGCGTCGTCTCCGCCGCCGGCACCCCGCTCACCGGCATCCTGCACCTCGGGCGGCTGCCACACGGCACAGACGGCGCAGACGACCCAGACGGCACCGATGACACCGCCTGCCGGATCGGCGCCGACCTGGCGGACGCCCGCTTCGAGGCGCCGGTCGTGCCGGACATCGCCCGCTGGCAGTACGCCAAGCTGCTCTGGAACCTCGGCACCGCCTTCGAAGCGGTGTGCGGGCCCGCCGCCGACGAGGCGGCGCACGCCCTGCTCGCGCGCGTGCGGGCCGAAGGCGAGGCGGTGCTCGACGCGGCCGGCATCGCCCACACGAGCGCCGAGGAACAGCGCGCGGCCCGCGGTGACAAGGTCACCCTGGTGCCGCTGGACGGGGCGCCGCGCGGCGGCGGTTCCTCCTGGCAGTCCCTCGCCCGGGGTACCGGCACCATCGAGGCCGACTATCTCAACGGCGAGATCGTCCTCCTCGGCCGGCTGCACGGCGTACCGACCCCGCTGAACGAACTGCTCCAGCGGCTCGCCGACCGGTTCGCGCGTGAGCGCCGCGCCGCCGGCTCGATGCCGGTCAAGGAACTGGCACGCCTGGCGGACGAGGCGGCGGACGCGGCCCGTTGATCAGCCATTGATCTTCCGCCGGGATTCGGGTTTCGTGGCTCCGGACGCGCGCGAGCCGCTCGGGGCGGGGCGTGCGGGAGGAGGACGGGGGAACGGTGGACGACTTCACGGGGGACGACATCACGGGGGACGCCGGGCGGCGGCTCGCGGCGCGGTTCGAGGCGGACCGGCCGCATCTGACCGCCGTGGCCTACCGGTTGCTCGGATCGGCCGCGGAGGCCGAGGACGCGCTGCAGGAGGCCTGGCTGCGGGCGAGCGAGGCCGACCTCGACGAGGTGCGCAATGTCACCGGCTGGCTGACCACCGTGGTCACCCGGGTCTGCCTCAACCTGCTGCGGGCCCGGCGCAACCGGCGCGAGGAGTTCCTCGACGCCCACGACCACGACCACGCGCACGACCACGCCTACGACAAGGCGTACGACCACGCCCGCGACGCACCGCCGCTGCCGGCCGAGGCCGGTGATCCCGCGCGGGAGGCGCTGCTGGCCGATGAGGTCGGGGTCGCGCTGCTGGTCGTCCTCGACGCCCTCGGCCCGGCCGAGCGGGTCGCCTTCGTGCTGCACGACCTGTTCGCCGTGCCCTTCGAGGAGATCGCCCCGCTCGTCGAGCGGACCCCGGCCGCCACCCGCCAGCTGGCCAGCCGGGCCCGCCGCCGTGTGCAGGGCCGGCCGCCCGCGCCCGCTGCCGCCGTACAGCGTCGCCGGGCCGTCGAGGCGTTCCTGGCCGCCACCCGAGGCGGCGACTTCACGGCCCTGCTCGCCCTGCTCGACCCGGACGTGGTGCTGCACGCCGACGCACGAGTCGTACCCACGCCCGAACCCCTCACCGTACGGGGCGCCGTGCCCGTCGCCCAGGGCGCCATGGCGGCCGTGGCCCGCGCCCAGGTCACCGGACTCGCTCTGCTGGACGGCGAGTTCGGCCTGGTCATGGCGCCGTACGGGCGGCCGCGCCTGGTGCTTGCGTTCGCCTTCGGCGCGGATGGCCGGATCACCGGGATCGACATCGTGGCGGAGCCGGAGCGGCTGCGCGGCACGGAGATCGCCGTTGTGGACCCACCGCACCGGGAAGCCGACGGGTCCGGCGAAGTGGACCAGTGAGGGAGGGGAGGATTGGGCCGGGACACTGTGCCACCGGGTGACTAGTCTCGCTGTCATGACGTACCGCGAGACCACCACCGAGCCGGCGACCGAGCCCTCCGGCGAGTCCTCCACCGAGCCCGCCCCGACCCGTGTCGACTTCTTCTTCGACCCGGCCTGTCCCTTCGCCTGGATCACCTCCCGCTGGCTGCTGGAGGTCGAGCGACTGCGCCCGCTCGACCTCCGGTTCCGGGTGATGAGCCTGTACGTGCACAACGAGGGCAATGAACTCCCCGACTGGTACCGGGACTTGGTGGACCGTTCGATCGGCCCGGTGCGGGTGGCGGTGGCCGCGGCCGAGCGGCACGGCGCGACGGTGCTGCGCGACCTCTACACCGCTTTCGGCACCCGGATCCACGAGCGCGAGATCAAGGACTTCGACCAGGTGATCACCGAGTCGCTGGCCGAACTCGCCCTGCCCGCCGACCTGTCGGCGGCCGCTGACGACCCGTCGTACGACGACGCGGTGCGCCGCAGCCACGAGGCGGGCGCCGAGCCGGAGTCCGGCGGTTATGTGGGCACGCCGACCCTGCATGTCGACGGCACGGTGTGGTTCGGCCCCGTGCTGCGCGCCATTCCGCGTGGTGCCGAGGCGGCCGAACTGTTCGACAGTTTCCGGGTGCTGGCCCGCCAGCCCGATCTGTTCGAGCTCAAGCGCACCCGCACCGGCGGCCTCCGTTTCGACTGACCAAGAGTCACGTTGGCCGATAAGAGCCCCTCACGTACGCCCGGTCCGCCGAGCGTGTGACACGTGGGCCGCGACAGGCGCAGAACGGAGAGCCGCCGCGGTCCGACGTCACAGGGGAGCGCCGGACCCGGCGGCCCCTCTACCACGCGTCCGGTCTCCGGGACGACTGCTCACCGAAGTTCGCGACAAACGCATGAGGCGTCCCTAGGGTGAAGCGCGCAGATGGCCGTAGAGGGGGCGGATGAGCGTGGTGGGGAGACCATTACCGGCGCTGCCGGGGTACCGCGCGGGCGAGGCGCCTCGGCGGCCGCGCCCGGCGGTCGGCTTCCTGGCCCGCGTTCGGCACGCGCGCGCGGCCGTGCGTCGCCGTGCGGCCCTCGGCCGTCGGCCCGCCCGCCCCGTGACGCCCGCCCGCCCCGTGGCGGTCGTACCGATCGCGCTCCTCTACGGCCCCTGCGCCATGGTCAACGGACACCGTTCACCCGGATGGGTGGCGATTTTCGGACCGATCGGTGCCGTCGTGGCCCGCTCGGCCGGCCCGTCCGAGCCGTTCGCGCCTCCGGCGGAACCGGCCGCAGCGACCACCGCGCACCGGCGTGGATACGCCAACCTGCGGCGCCGTGCCGACGAGAGCGGCCACACCGGGCCGTACGCCGACAGCACGGCCATGAACCAGCCCTTTCCCACAGGGAAGTTGGCCGTGACCGCGACGCCGTCCATCGGTGTCGGTCGCGTCGGCAAGGCGTTCAGGTTCTCGGCGCACACACCCGCAACATCGGTAACGTCAGCAGCCCCGGCGTCTTCGGCAACAGGCGCCCGATCGCCCCGGGCGGCACGCACGCACCCGGCCCCCGAGGCCGCCCGTGCCGAAACCGCAGCGAACCCCCCACACCCGCAGGCTCTTTGGGTCCACGAGCAAGGACAGGACATGAGCACCTACAACTTCGGCAATACAGGCGGCCCGGCCAACTTCGGTGACTTCGGCCATATCGACATGAAGTACGGCGGCACACCGGACCTTGAGACCCTCATGGCCGTCGCCGACCGGCTCACGGCGGCCCTGCGGGCCGAGTACCCGGGCATCATCGGGTACGGGGAGGTCATCCAGGCCGAGTTGGCACTGTCCGCCGAGGACGGTCTGCCGCCCAACCGGGGCCGGATCCGTACCGCGCTGGAGAACATCGCCATCGCGGCGGGGGCCGGCACCGGCAGCCTCGACTTCACCCGCCAGCTCACGCACGCCTTCGACCTGTGACCCACCGGAGCCCCGTCACCGCGGGGCTCCGCCCGGTCGGTCAGGCGCCCAGCGCCGCCAGCGTCGGCCGGCGTGCCGTGTCGTAGCGGTCCAGGAGCACCCGCGCCACCTCCGGCGCGGGTCCCAGCACGTCCGCCAGTACGTCCGCCCCGGCCGCGCCCCGCGCGATGCGGTCCGGCAGGTAACCGGGGGCCAGGACATACGGCGCGACGGCGACCCGCTCGCAGCCGAGGGCGCGCAGCTCGGCCACGGCGTCCTCGGTGCGGGGCAGGGATGCGGAGGCGAACGCGGGCCGCACGGCGCACCAACCGGTGTGCCACCACTCCCGCGCGATATCGGTGATCACCGCGATCGCCTCCGGGTCGGAGGACCCCGCCGAGGCCAGGACGACCCCGGTCGAGGACTTGTCGGCGGGCGTCAGCCCCGCCTCGTACAGCCGCCGCTCCAGCGCCGACAGCAGCAGCGGCGACGGGCCGAGCACATCCGCCTGCCGGATCCGCAGCCGTGCCGGTGCCTCGCGCAGCACGGCGGGGATGTCGGCCTTGGCGTGGAAGGCACGGGTCAGCAGCAGCGGCAGGGCGACGACGTCGCGCACCCCCTCCGCCGCCAGCGACTCCAGCACCCCGTGCACGGACGGGACGTTGAAGTCGAGGAAACCGGTCTCCACCCGCAGCCCCGGCCGCAGCGACCGCACCCGCTCCACCAGGGCGTGCACGGTCGCGGCATGCCGCGGATCACGGCTGCCGTGCGCGACGACCACGAGGACGGGGCGGACCGGACGGTGCATGGTGTGCCTCAGCCCTTCACCAGCAGACCGCGGCTGCGCAGCACCCACCGCTCCAGCGGGCTGAAGATCAGCAGGTCGATGGCGATACCGACGAACAGGATCAGGAAGATCGCCTCGAACACCGCCGCCATGGAGCTGGCGTTGCGGCCGTTCTCCAGCAGCGCGCCCAGACCGATGCCCAGGTCGGGGGAGGAAGCGATGATCTCCGCGGCCATCAGTGAGCGCCAGGAGAACGCCCAGCCCTGCTTGAGCCCGGCCAGATAGCCCGGCAGCGCGGCCGGCAGCACGATGTGCCAGGCGCCCTTCAGCCCGGTCGCGCCCAGGGTGCGGCCCGCCCGCAGGAACAGCGGCGGCACCTGGTCGATGCCGGACACCAGACCGTTGGCGATGGACGGCACCGCGCCGAGCAGGATCACCGCGTACATCATCGAGTTGTTCAGGCCCAGCCAGATCACCGCGGGCGGGACCCAGGCCACCGACGGCAGCGACTGCAGACCGGACAGGACCGGGCCGATGGCCGCGCGCACGAACCTCACCCGGGCCACCACCAGCCCCAGCGGAGTGCCGATGGCCAGCGCGAACAGGAAGCCCAGCAGACCGCGCGAGACGGAGGTCCAGATGTAGTCGAACAGTGTGCCCTGCAGCCAGGCGTCCTTGAACTCGTTGCCGACGTCGGCGGGCGAGGGCAGCTTCGTCGGATCGTCGACGATCTTGAAGGAGATCAGCGCCTGCCACACCAGCAGCACCACCGCCGTGGCGACCAGCGGCGGCAGGATCTTGGCGGTGAAGGTCTGCCGGAACGAGGCCCGGGAGGTGACGGTGGTCTCCAGGGCGTCCAGGCCCGCCTCGACGCTCCCGGCCTCGATGCTCCCGGCTTTGCCGAGGACGGTCTTCGCCGTGTCAGTGCTGGCCATGGCGGCGGATCTCCCCACGCAGTACTTCAGTGATCTCCAGGGACAGTTCGGCGACCGGCGCGTCCTCGATGCGCCGGGGCTGCGGGATGTCCACCCGCCACTCGCGCGCTATCCGGCCCGGCCGGGACGACAGCAGCACGACCCGCTGCGCGAGCCGTACCGCCTCGCGCACGTTGTGCGTGACGAACAGCACCGACACGCCCGTCTCCGCCCAGATCCGGGTCAGTTCGTCGTGCAGCAGATCACGGGTGATGGCGTCCAGGGCCGCGAACGGCTCGTCCATCAGGAGCAGTTGGCTGTCCTGGGCGAGGGCGCGGGCCATGGCCACGCGCTGGCGCATACCGCCGGACAGCTCGTGCACCCGCTTGCCGTACGCGCCCTGCAGCCGCACCAGTTCCAGCAGCCGTTCGGCCCGCTCCCGCCGCTCGGGCTTGGCGACGCCCCGCAGCTTCAGGGCGAGTTCGATGTTCTTGCCCGCGGTCAGCCACGGGAACAGGGCGTGCTCCTGGAACATCAGAGCCGGCCGCCCCTGGGTCGTGATGCTGCCGGCGGAGGGCTTGTCCAGCCCCGCCACCAGGTTCAGCAGGGTCGACTTGCCGCAGCCCGAGGCCCCCAGGAGGGTGACGAACTCGCCCGGGGCGACATCGAGGCTGATGTCGTCCAGGACCAGTTGCTGTCCGCCCGGTCCCGCGAAGGACTTGGAGACGTGCTCAAGGCGTGCCGCGTGCTCGACGGCCTCAGCCGCTTTGGCGAAAGTCGTGGACATGGTCGTCACCTCCTGGGAACTCACCGGTTGCGGGACTTACTTGACGCCGAGACCGGCGTCGCTGACGGTGTTCTCGCCCTCGGCCTTGAGGACCTGGTTCAGGAGGGTGAGGTCATAGATGCCGTCCAGCTTCGGGTTCTCCAGCAGACCGGCCTTGACGGCGTGCTGTGCCTCGGTGTTGAGGGTCGAGGCCAGCGGGTCGTCGGTGAACCGGATGGACTTCCAGGCCGGGTCCAGCACCTTCGCCGGCAGGGCCTTGCCGGCGTCCGTCGCCAGCTGCTTGTTCGCGGCGGCCTTGGCCTGGTCCGGGTTGGCGTTGATCCACTTGTTGGTCTCGACCGAGGCCTTCAGGACCGCCTCGACGGCCTTCGGGTGCTCTTTCAGGAAGCTCTGGCGCACGATGATGTTCGTGATCACGAACTTCTTGTCCGGCCACAGCGACGACTCGTCGAGCAGCACCTTGCCGCCCTCGGCGACCAGCTTCGACGCGGTCGGCTCCGGCACCCAGGCGCCGTCGATCGACCCGGACTTGAAGGCGTCCGGGGTCACCTTGTTGTCCGTGCGGACGACGGAGACATCACCCTTGCCGCTCTGCGCGTCGACCTTCCAGCCCTGCTCGGCGACCCAGTTGAGGAACGCCACGTCCTGCGTGTTGCCCAGCTGGGGCGTCGCGATCTTCTTGCCCTTGACGTCCTGCAGGGACTTGATCTTCTTGGGGTCGACGACCAGCTTCACGCCGCCCGAGGCCGATCCGCCGATGATGCGCAGGTTCTTGCCGTTCGACTTCGTGAAGCCGTTGATCGCCGGGGACGGGCCGATCCAGCCGATGTCGATGGAGCCCGAGTTGAGCGCCTCGATCTCGGACGGGCCTGCGTTGAAGAGCTGGTAGTCGGCCTTGGTCGCGCCCAGGTCCTTCTGGAAGAAGCCCTTCTGGTTGCCGACCAGCGCGGTGGCGTGCGTGAGGTTGCCGAAGTAGCCGATCTTGACGGAGTCCAGTCCGTCGATCTTCTTGGCGCCGGCCGCGATCTTCGCGTCGGAGGTGTCGTTCTTGGCGTCGGACCCGTAGCCGCAAGCTGCGAGCGTGAGCAGGGGGAGTGCGGCGGCCACGGCGAGGCCGCGGCGGATGGAGCGGTTGGCAGGCACGGGAGGTGTTCCTCTCGTTGGCCCGGCGGTCACGGTCTTTCAGGTCGTGGCCGGGTGTTCGGCAAGGGTTTTCGTCGCAGCCGGGACGTCGGGTGGGGGGTGAGGGCGCGCAAGCGGTGCGCGTACGTCAGCGCACACATCGCGCGACCCCGCCCTGCCCGCTGCCGAGGACACCGCTGCCGATGCGGCCGCCCTCCTTGGCGAACGTCGAATAGGCGTCGGTCGGGTTCATGTTCAGAAGTCCCAGCCGTCGTCGTCGGCCGCGTCCTTGACCGGCGCGGGCGCGGCGAACGACTCGCCGACCATGCCCGCGGTCAGCGTCGTGCCGTCGGCCGGGTCGATCAGGATGAAGGAGCCCGTGCGGCGGGAGTCGGCGTAGGAGTCGACCGGCAGCGGCTCGGCGGTACGGATCTTCACCCGGCCGATGTCGTTGGCGACGAGCTGTCCGGGGTGCGGATGCAGGGACAGGTCGTCCAGCGTCAGCCGGGACGGGATGTCCTTCACGATCGCCTTGACCGTGCGGGTGCCGTGCTTGAGCAGCACCCGGTGGCCGACGGTCAGCGCGGCGTCGGCGACATGGCAGACGGTGGCCTCCACGTCCTGCGTGGTGGCGGGCGCGTCCTTCGTCGGCACGATCAGATCGCCGCGCGAGACGTCGATGTCGTCCGTGAGCAGCACGGTCACCGACTGGGTCGTCCAGGCCGTGTCGACCGGCTCACCCAGCAGGTCGATGCCCGAGATCGTCGTCGTACGACCGGACGGCAGCACCGTGACCGGATCGCCGACGCGGAACGTGCCCGCCGCGATCTGGCCCGCGTAGCCCCGGTAGTCGGGGTGCTCGGCGGTCTGCGGCCGGATCACGTACTGCACGGGCAGCCGGGCGTGGCAGTGTGCCAGGTCGTGGCTGACCGGCACCGTCTCCAGGTGCTCCAGGACGGTCGGGCCGCCGTACCAGTCCATGTTCGCGCTCGGCTCCACCACGTTGTCGCCGACGAGCGCCGAGATCGGGATCGCGGTGACCTCGGGGACGCCCAGCTCGGTCGCGTACGCCGTGAACTCCTCCGCGATCGCGGCGAACACCTCCTCCTCGTACCCGGCGAGGTCCATCTTGTTGACGGCGAGGACGACGTGCGGGACGCGCAGCAGGGCCGCGATCGCCGCGTGCCGACGGGTCTGCTCGACCACGCCGTTGCGGGCGTCGACGAGGATCACGGTCAGCTCGGCGGTGGAGGCACCGGTGACCATGTTCCGGGTGTACTGCACATGGCCGGGCGTGTCGGCCAGGATGAAGCGGCGGCGGGGCGTGGCGAAGTAGCGGTAGGCCACGTCGATCGTGATGCCCTGCTCCCGCTCGGCGCGCAGGCCGTCGGTGAGCAGCGCGAGGTCCGGTGCGTCCTGGCCGCGGCTCGCGGAGGCCCGCTCCACGGCCTCCAGCTGGTCGGCGAGGACCGACTTGGAGTCGTGCAGCAGCCGCCCGACCAGCGTGGACTTGCCGTCGTCGACGGAGCCGGCGGTGGCGAACCGCAGCAGCGTGGTGGCCGAGAGCGCCTCGGTAGTGGTCGTGCTCATGGCTAGAAGTACCCCTCGCGCTTGCGGTCTTCCATCGCGGCCTCGGACATCTTGTCGTCGGCACGGGTCGCGCCCCGCTCGGTGAGCCGGGAGGCGGCGATCTCGGCGATCACGGCGTCCAGCGTGGTCGCGTCGGAGTCGACGGCGCCCGTGCAGGACATGTCACCGACCGTGCGGTAGCGCACGAGCCGCTTCTCGACGGTCTCGCCGTTCTTCGGGCCGCCCCACTCGCCGGCGGTCAGCCACATGCCGCTGCGGGCGAACACCTCGCGCTCGTGCGCGAAGTAGATCTGCGGCAGCTCGATGCCCTCGCGGGCGATGTACTGCCAGACGTCCAGCTCGGTCCAGTTGGACAGCGGGAAGACCCGGACGTGCTCGCCGGGCGCGTGCCGGCCGTTGTACAGGTTCCACAGCTCGGGGCGCTGGCGGCGCGGGTCCCACTGGGAGAACTCGTCGCGCAGCGAGAACACCCGCTCCTTGGCGCGGGCCTTCTCCTCGTCGCGCCGGCCGCCGCCGAAGACCGCGTCGAACTTCTCGCTCTGGATCCTCTCCGTCAGCGGAAGCGTCTGCAGCGGGTTACGGGTGCCGTCGGGACGCTCCTTGAGCACACCGCGGTCGATGTAGTCCTGTACGGAGGCCACATGGAGGCGCAGCCCATGGGCGGCCACCACACGGTCCCGGTACTCAAGGACCTCGGGGAAGTTGTGTCCCGTGTCCACATGCAGCAGCGAGAACGGCACCGGGGCCGGGGCGAATGCCTTCAGCGCCAGATGCAGCATGACGATGGAGTCCTTGCCGCCGGAGAACAGGATCACCGGGTTCTCGAACTCGCCCGCCACCTCGCGGAAGATGTGCACCGCCTCGGACTCCAGCGCGTCCAGGTGCGACAGGGCGTACGGGCTGTCCGTGCCCTCGCCACCGGTCGCGGCCTCGGCGACGGTCGTCATGCCAGTCCCCTCTCGCTGAGCAGCGCGTACACCGACGCCGCGGACTCCTGAACCGTCTGGTCCTGCGACTCGATCCGCAGATCCGGCGTCCGGGGCTCCTCGTAGGGGTCGTCGACCCCGGTCAGCCCGGTCAGCTCACCCGCGGCCTGCTTGGCGTACAGCCCCTTCACATCGCGGACGCTGCACACCTCGACCGGGGTGGCCACATGCACCTCGACGTACGCCGTGTCGTTCTCCTGGTGGCGCCTGCGCACCGCGGCACGGCTGTCCGCGTAGGGCGCGATCACCGGGACGAGCGCCGTGACGCCGTTGCGGGCCAGCAGTTCGGCGACAAAGCCGATGCGCTGCACATTGGTGTGCCGGTCCTCGCGGGAAAAGCCGAGGCCAGCCGAGATGAACTCGCGGATCTCGTCGCCGTCGAGCACCTCGACGCGCCGGCCCTCGGCCCGCAGCCGGCCGGCCAGCTCGTACGCGATGGTGGTCTTGCCGGCGCTCGGCAGACCCGTGAGCCAGACGGTGGCTCCGGTCGTCACGTCGTTCTCCTGAATCTGGTCGTTCGTCATCCGTGCAGTCCGCACTCGGTCTTGGCGCGGCCCGCCCAGCGGCCGGCCCGCGCGTCCTCGCCCTCAAGGACCCTGCGGGTGCACGGGGCGCAGCCGACGGAGGCGTAGCCGTCCATCAGCAGCGGGTTGGTGAGGACGCCGTGCTCGGCGACATAGGCGTCCACGTCGTCCTGCGTCCAGCGGGCGATCGGGGAGATCTTGACCTTCTGCCGCTTCTCGTCCCAGCCGACGACCGGGGTGTTCGCCCGGGTCGGGGACTCGTCGCGGCGCAGGCCGGTCGCCCACGCCTGGTAGCCCTTCAGGCCCTCTTCCAGCGGCTTGACCTTGCGCAGCGCGCAGCACAGGTCGGGGTCGCGGTCATACAGCTTCGGGCCGTACTCGGCGTCCTGTTCGGCGACCGTCTGCCGTGGCGTGAGCGTGATGACGTTGGCATCCATCACGGCCGCGACGGCGTCCCGGGTGCCGATGGTCTCCGGGAAGTGGTACCCGGTGTCCAGGAAGACGACGTCGACGCCCTTCAGCACGCGCGAGGCGAGGTGGGCGACGACGGCGTCCTCCATGGAGGACGTGACGCAGAACTTCGAGCCGAAGGTGTCGACCGCCCACTGGAGGATCTCCAGGGCGGAGGCGTCCTCCAGGTCGCGGCCGGCCTGCTCGGTGAGCGCCTTCAGTTCACCGGTCGTACGCTGTTCCTGAGCCGTCGTCATATCCGTTCGTCCCCTCCGTGGTCGGCTCGCTGCAGCCCCCGGGCGAGCAGCCCGAGGAACTTCAGCTGGAATGCGCGGTTGCAGGCCGCGCATTCCCAGGCACCGTGACCCTGCTCATGCGGACGCAGGTCCTCGTCGCCGCAGTAGGGGCAGTAGAAAGGCGCGGCACGCTCGCTCACGACAACGCCTCCTCGGAGGCGCGGGAAGCCCAGGTCGCGAACCGCTCGCCGGCCTCGCGCTCGGCCTGGAACCGCTTCAGCACCCGCTCGACGTAGTCGGGCAGCTCCTCCGCGGTGACCTTCAGACCGCGTACCTTGCGGCCGAAGCCGGCCTGAAGGCCGAGTGCGCCGCCGAGGTGCACCTGGTAGCCCTCGACCTGCTCGCCCTTGTCGTTCAGGACCAGCTGGCCCTTGAGACCGATGTCCGCCACCTGGATCCGGGCGCAGGCGTTCGGGCAGCCGTTGAGGTTGATGGTGAGCGGCTCGTCGAAGTCCGGCAGACGGCGCTCCAGTTCGTCGATCAGCGTCGAGCCGCGCTGCTTGGTCTCGACGATGGCGAGCTTGCAGAACTCGATGCCGGTGCAGGCCATGGTGCCGCGCCGGAAGCTGGACGGCCGGGCGGTGAGGTCCAGCGCCTGAAGGCCCTCCACCAGCGAGTCGACCTGGTCCTGCTCGACATCGAGGACGATCATCTTCTGCTCGACCGTGGTCCGCACCCGGCCGGAGCCGTGCGCCTCGGCGAGATCGGCGATCTTCGTGAGCGTGGCGCCGTCGACACGGCCGACCCGCGGGGCGAAGCCGACGTAGAAACGGCCGTCCTTCTGCCGGTGCACACCGATGTGGTCGCGCCACTGCTGTGCGGGCTGCTCGGGGGCGGGCCCGTCGACCAGCTTGCGCCCCAGGTACTCGTCCTGCAGCACCTGCCGGAACTTCTCCGCACCCCAGTCGGCGACGAGGAACTTCAGCCGGGCGCGGGTGCGCAGCCGGCGGTAGCCGTAGTCACGGAAGATCGAGATGACGCCCTCGTGGACGTCCGGGACCTCGTCGATCGGCACCCAGGCGCCGAGCCGCACGCCGAGCTTGGGGTTCGTGGACAGGCCGCCGCCGACCCAGACGTCGAAGCCGGGGCCGTGCTCGGGGTGCCGTACGCCGACGAACGCCACGTCGTTGATCTCGTGCACGACGTCCAGCAGCGGCGAGCCCGAGATCGCCGTCTTGAACTTCCGGGGGAGGTTCGAGTACGCCTTGTTGTTCAGGACGCGGCGCTTCATCTCCTCCAGCGCCGGGGTGGCGTCGATGATCTCGTCCTCGGCGATGCCCGCCACCGGGGAGCCGATGATCACACGCGGGGTGTCACCGCAGGCCGTGACCGTGGACAGGCCCACGCCCTCCAGCCGCTCCCAGATCTCCGGCACGTCCTCGATCCGGATCCAGTGGTACTGGACGTTCTGCCGGTCGGTGATGTCCGCGGTGCCGCGCGCGAACTCCTGCGAGATCTCGCCGATCACCCGCAGCTGCCGGGTGGTCAGCGCGCCGCCGTCGATGCGCACCCGGAGCATGAAGTACTTGTCGTCCAGCTCCTCCGGCTCCAGCACGGCGGTCTTGCCGCCGTCGATGCCGGGCTTGCGCTGGGTGTACAGCCCCCACCAGCGCATCCGGCCGCGCAGGTCGTTCGGGTCGATCGAGTCGAAACCGCGCTTGGAGTAGATCGTCTCAATGCGTGTCCGCACATTGAGACCGTCATCGTCCTTCTTGAACTGCTCATTGCCGTTGAGCGGGGTGAAATGACCCACGGCCCACTGACCCTCACCACGGTGACGGCTCACCTTGCGGCTGGGCGCGGAGGCGGCAGGGTTCGGCGGAGTGGCGGCCATGGTTCTACGTCCTTCGGGACCGGTGGGAATCAGCTCTGACCTGCGTAAAGGCGCGCACGCGGGCAGGCGTGCGCGGCATTGCGCAAGAGGGATCAGGTGCGGGGGGTGTGCGGCGGTGCTGGGGCGTCAGCTCGCCGGACAGATGGCGCTGGACATGCGGCCGAGGTCGACGTGCCGCCGACTCACCAAGGCAATTCCAGTTCCAGACATGACGGAAGCGTGTCATGGCGATCTGGACACAGTCCAGAGTTATCCAAAATGCGGACACCCTTGTCCCGGAATGTGAGACAAGAGTGTCATCGCTCACATGTGTCGCCGGGTGGCTTGTCCCGGCAGGTCAGGTGGGCTACCAGCGGGATGTCACGCGGGGTACGCCCCGGGCCAGGGCCCCGGCGCCGCCACATCCGGCTCCGGCTCGACCTTGGTCTCGAACAGGGTGAAGCCGCGCCGCTGGTAGTTGTCCATGGCGAACTCGCCGTCCTTGCTGCAGGTGTGCACCCACACCCGCTTGGTCGGGGTCCGCTGCGGCCACCGCTCGGCCAGGTCCCAGGCGCGCGCCGTGCCGTAGGCGAGCAGATGGCCGCCGATGCGTCGGCCGCGGAAGGCGGGGAGGAGCCCGAAGTAGGCGATCTCGACCGAGCCCTCGTCCTGAGCCGCCAGCTCGATGAAGCCGGCGGGGGTGCCCCGGTCGTAGGCCGCCCAGGTCTCCACGCCGGGCCGGGCCAGATACTCCTGCCACCGGGCGTACGTCCAGCCCAGGCGGTCGGTCCAGCGGATGTCACCGCCGACCGAGGCATACAGGAAGCGGCTGAACTCGGGGGAGGGGACCTCGGCCCGGACGATCCGGACATCACCCTCGGGTGCCGCGGCGGGCAGAAGATCACCCGGTGACGTCTGTTCCAGGTACCAGGTGGTGACGGGGACGCTGCTCATGCGGGCCAGGGAACCATCCCGTCGCCCGGTCTGTCGATCGACTGGCTCACCCCGGCGCCGGCCCCGGTCACCCCTGAGCCGGGGCCCCGGTCACCCCACCGACCGGTCCAGCGCGGCCAGTGGCACCGTGAAGAGCATCCGGTCCGACAGGGACCACACCTCGCCGGTCTCCTGCCAGTAGGACAGGGACCCCGCCGCCGCGGCCCAGCAGCGGTGCGAGCCGTCCGAGCCGCAGCGTGCCGCCGTCGCCCCGTCGACGTCCTGCCGCCACAGTGCGCCATGTCCGTCCCGTGACCCGGGCAGGCGTCCCACATACCAGGACACACGGCCCGTCCCGGGCTGGCGGTACGACAGCACGCCCCGGATCCCGGCCGCCCGGGTCCGGTACGCCTGAACCGCCTTCGCCCGGCCCCCGGCGTCCGTGGCGAGCAGCCCGCCGCGCGCGGGATCCGTACTGAAGGCGTACCGCCACAGCCGGGCGCCTCGGTCGCCGTCCGGCGCTGTCCACTCCGCGGCGACCAGGCTGTCCGGCGCGGAGCCCCGGTCGAGGGAGAGCGCGCCGGGGCAGGGCGGGCCGGAGCGGGCGCAGCGGCCGGCGGTGAACCGGTACGACCCGACCGCGGGCATCACAAAGCGATAGCCGTCGGCGGACCAGCCGCCGGGCACCCGGCCGATCGCGCTGCCGTCGACATCGGTGCGCTGGATCCGGTCGAGGTCATAGACGTAGAGCGCGTCGGCGCTGCCGGTCCTGGTGGTGACCAGCAGCTTGTCCTGGTACCAGACCATGCCGGAGATCGCCGAGGACAGGCCCCGGTAGTCCCGGCCGCCGTCGACCGGCACCACCAGCAGCACCCAGCGGTAGGCGAGGCGGGCGGGGTCGCCCGCGTCCATGAAGGCGACCCTGGCCAGACCCCGCTCGGCGGCGCGGCCGCTGGTGGTGCTGTGGGTCCAGCCGGCGAGGACGACCCGGTGGGCGCCCCAGACACCGTCGTCGTCGGCGTCCCCCGAGGTGGTCACCGATGCCGGCCGCCAGTCGCCGGCGGTGTCGGCCGGGTCCCAGCAGTAGGCACGGGCGGGGGCCGGGGTCACGGGCAGGGTGGCGCGGTCGGTGGCGGAACAGTCGGCGGACGCGTTCGTCTCGCGGTCGGCGCTCGCCAGGACGTCGTCCACACCGACCGGGCGGCCCATCGCGGCCGCGAGCCGGTCCAGGGTGCGGGCGGGGACCAGTCGCTCCCGCAGCCCGAGCGGGGCGGTGTCCGCCGGGGCGGAGAGCGGCCTGAGCGCGCCCGGGCTGTCGGTGACGTCCGCCTGGGACACGCTGATCAGAGTGGCGGCGGCAGTGAGCGCGAGCGCGGTCCCGGTGAGGAACGCGCGCAGCGCGGCACCGCGTCTGCGCCGACGGTGTCTGCCGCGATGCTTCATCTCGTCCCCTCTTCCAGGGCCCCTCCGCCGCCGGGACGCGCCTGCCGGCGGCGCGTCAACTGCGCCTGCCGATCAGTACGTTGACGCGAGAAGCAGATGGGAAGGCCCGTAGGGGATGCTACGGCAGCAACGGCCCGTGCAGGGCCGAGACCCCGCAAATATGGGGAAGACACGCTCACCGGGCGGCCGGTCCGCCGCTCCGAGCAATCGAACGGATCCGCGAGATCGCCGGTGCCGTCGAGGAAGGCAGCAGGTCACGAGGGTCGTCGGGGAGCAGCACCTCGATCTCCGCGTCTTCGCGGAAACGATACGGCCGATGCTGCAGAAGTTCCCCCGAGTACCGCCGGATCCGTGACATCTCGGCCCGCACCGTGACCGTGCGTGAGGGATCCCCGAACAGATCCCCGGCCAGGGCCGCCGCACCCCGTCCCGATCGGTGTGTGGCGAGCAGATACAGCAACTCGGCGTGCCGGGGACTGAGTTCCCGCGACCACGGACCCGCGGCCCCGGCCACCGTCAGCGTGCTGCGACCCGGCCTCGCCAGGTCCAGCACGATGCGGGTCACGGTGCCGAGCGGCTCCTCGGTCGCCCGCAGCAACCAGCCCCCGGCCAGCGGCTCCACCGCGCACGACCCCAGTGACGGCAGCCAGCGACGGCCCGGCGCCAGCGACTTGGGCAGCGCGACACGGGGCACGTACGGCATCCCGGTGACGGCCGCCGACCAGCCGTCCCGGTCCACCACCAGCGCCCGTCCCTCCAGCCGGGCCAGCACCGGTGCCGCCACCGCCCGCAGCCGCTCCAGCGAGTCCCGGTGCAGCTCCCGCAGCCGCGCCTCGGCCAGCTTGGCCACCGAGTTCACCCAGGCGAGGGTCGCCGGATGCATGGTCTCCAGCGGACCGCTGACATCCACGACACCGATCAGCCGCCCGTCCCTGGGGTCGGTGATCGGTGCGCCCGTACAGGTCCAGGAGGCGTGCGTGCGGACGAAGTGCTCGGCGGCGAAGACCTGGACGGGCCGCCGTACCACCGCCGGAGTGCCGACCCCGTTGGTGCCGACGACGTCTTCGCGCCAGTCCGCGCCGAGTTCGAAGCCCAGGCCGTCCGCCTTGCGCAGCACCGGCGAGGACCCCTCCCGCCACAGCACCCGCCCGTCGGCGTCCGCGACGACCATGATGTGCTGGGCGACATCGGCGACCGAAAGCAGGCCCTCGCGCAGCACCGGCAGCACATGCCGCAGCCGTGACTCCTCACGCCGGCGGCGCACTTCGTCGGAGGACAGCAGGCCGGATCTGAAGTCGTGATCGGGATCGACACCGCTGCGCAGCATCCGTCCCCAGGACTGCTCGATCACCGGACGCGGCGCGATCCTCGCACGTTGACCGGCGAGTGTGGCGTCGCGTGCCTCGCTCAGCAGCCGCGCCGCCTGTGTCGCGTCCACGGCGGCCAGGCGCGCCATGTTCATCGGCGGGTTCACCACGGAGGCCTCCCGGGAAAGGCATCGAACATATTTGTCAAGCCGTCCGGGCGGCGGTTTCCGGTCCGGCTGTGTCTCTCCATACTGCCGCTCCGGGCAGGCCGGAGGCACACACTCCGCGCACGTGCCCCGACAAGTTGCAACCCCCTGCAACCCTGGTGGACGGCCGGAGGGTGGCCGAGACTGGTCGGGTCCGCGGGCTCAACGGGCCCAGGTGGTGGGGGTGGTGCCGTGTCGGCGCAGCACCACCCCCTCCGGGGATTCAGCCGAATGTGCTACATGAAGAGCCTGCCTGCGCTTCAAGAGCCCGGGTGCGCTCGGTCCACCATCGCTTTCAGGCCCAGGCCCGTTGACAGCGTGCCGAACGTCGAACCGTGGTCGCCGCCCAGGCGGGAGGCGCAGAAGGCGTCCGCCACTTCCGGCGGGGCATGGCGGACCAGGAGTGAGCCCTGGAGCACCAGTGCGAGACGTTCCGCCAGGCGCCTGGCCCGGCCCTCGACGGCGTCCAGGTCGGCGAGTTCGGTGAAGAGGTCCTTCACGGCACGGTCGAGACGGTGGTCGGCGCCGTGCGAGCGGCCGATCTCGGTCAGGCAGGCGTCCAGTGCGCCCGGCTCCCGCCGCAGCGCCCGCAGTACGTCCAGAGCCTGGACGTTTCCGGCGCCCTCCCAGACGGAGTTCAGCGGCGACTCCCGTACCAGCCGGGGCAGGCCCGACTCCTCGACGTACCCGTTTCCGCCCAGGCACTCCGCGGCCTCGACGACAACGGACGCGCAGCGCTTGGTGATCCAGTACTTGGCGGCCGGTACCGCCAGCCGCAGAAAGGCGTGTTCCTGCTCGCCGCCGTCGTCGTAGGCGGCCGCGAGCCGCAGGGCGAGGGTGGTCGCGGCCTCCGACTCCAGCGCGAGGTCGGCGAGGACGTTGCGCATCAGCGGCTTGTCGAGCAGCCGGCCGCCGAAGGCCTCCCGGTAGGTGCAGTGATGGATCGCCTGCGACACCGCCTGCCGCATCAGGCCCGCCGAGCCGAGCGCGCAGTCGAGCCGGGTAGCCGCGACCATCCCGATGATCGTCTGCACCCCGCGCCCCTCCTCGCCGACCCGGCGCGCCCAGGTGCCGGCGAACTCCACCTCCGCGGAGGCGTTGGAGCGGTTGCCCAGCTTGTCCTTCAGCCGCTGGATGAGGAAGACGTTGCGGGCGCCGTCGGGCAGGACGCGGGGGACCAGGAAGCAGGTGAGGCCCTCCGGGGCCTGGGCGAGCACCAGGAAGGCGTCCGACATCGGCGCCGAGCAGAACCACTTGTGCCCGGTCAGCGCGTAGGTGCCCGCCTCGGCGAGCGGCCGGGCCTCGGTGGTGTTCGCGCGGACGTCGCTGCCGCCCTGCTTCTCGGTCATGCCCATGCCGAAGAGTGCGCCGGGCTTCCGCGCGGCGGGCCGCAGCGCACGGTCGTAGAGCGTGGACGTCAGCCGCGGCTCCCACTCGGCGGCGAGCGCGGGGTCGGCGCGCAGCGCGGGCACGGCGGCGTGGGTCATCGACAGCGGGCAGCAGTTGCCCGCCTCGACCTGGGTCCAGACCAGGAATCCGGCGGCGCGCCGGACATGCCCGGACGGCCGGGTCCAGGCCGCCGTCAGCCCCGCGGAGACACCCTTGCCGAGCAGCCGGTGCCAGGCCGGATGGAAGTCGACCTCGTCGATCCGGTGGCCGTAGCGGTCGTGGGTGCGCAGGCGGGGCGGGTGCTCGTTCGCCTGTACGCCCCACTCCTGCAGCTGTGCCGAGCCCGCCGCGCGGCCCAGCAGGGACAGCTCCGCGCGCACCTCGTCGAGCACATCCGCACCGGTGTGCCGCTCGACGGCCGCCACCAGGGCCCGGTCGGTGGCGAAGAGGTCGTGGCCGACCAGCGGGGGCGGCTGGTTCGTCACGGTGTGGGTGGGGGTGCCTGCCATGATTGCGAACCTACCCGGGAAGGCGGTGGTGAAGGCCTCCAGAGTGGCACAGCGACCCCGCCGGCGGCGCCGGACGCGGTCGGGCGCCCCGGAAGGTGAGGGCGGTCCGGCGCTGCGGATACCTTTGGGTCGTGCAGCCAGCAAGTGAACCCCCCGAGCAGTCCGCCGGTCGCCTCCACCGGGCCCGGGCCCTCTACCGGAACGTCTCCAAGCGCAGGACCGCCTGGCTGCTGCTCAAGGACACCGTCAACTCCTGCATGGAGTACCGCATCCTGGGCCTCGCCGCCGAGGCCGCGTTCTTCACGCTGCTGTCCGTGCCACCGCTGCTGCTCTGCCTCATCGGACTGCTCGCCTACGTCGACACCTGGACCGGTGCCCACACCATCAGGAGCCTGGAGACCAACATCCTCGACGCCTCGCGGACGATCCTGTCCGACAAGGGCGTGAAGGAGATCACCGAGCCGATCCTGCACGACGTGCTGAAGACCCGGCCGGACGTCATCTCCATCGGGTTCGTCTTCGCCCTGTGGTCGGGATCCCGCGCGGTGAACGTCTTCATCGACACCATCACCGTCATGTACGGCCTCGACGGCGTCCGGGGCATCGTCAAGACCCGGATGATGTCGTTCCTGCTGTTCATCGTGGCGCTGCTGATCGGCTCGGTGGCGCTGCCGCTGATGGTGGCCGGCCCGGACGCCGTGGTCCGGGTGGTGCCCTGGTCGGCGACGGTGGTGCAGGTCCTGTACTGGCCGGTCGTCATCGTCCTGTCGGTCGCCTTCCTGACCACCCTCTACCACGTCTCCGTGCCCGTCCGCTCCCCGTGGATCGAGGACGTTCCCGGCGCCCTGGTCGCGCTGGCCATGTGGGTGCTCGGCAGCATCCTCCTGCGGATCTACCTCGTGCACACCATCGAGGGTGCCACCATCTACGGCTCACTCGCCGCGTCCGTCGCCGTACTCCTGTGGATCGGCGTGTCGGCCTTCGCCGTCCTCGTCGGCGCGGCCGTGAACGCCGCCATCGACCGGGTCTGGCCCGCCGCCGCCACGGCCGCCGCCCGCGCCGCCAACGAGCGGATGCGCGAGGCCCAGGTCGTCGAGTACGTCGCCCGCGCCGCGGCGGCCCGCGAAGCCGACCCCGACGACCCCGACATGCCGTCCGAGTTCCCCGAACGCTGGTCCCGCTTCCTGCCCCCGGAGGACGTCACGGCCCGCCTGCGCACCCACGCCAAACACGTGGAACACGCGCACAAGGCGCACGGCAGGCATCCGCACGAGGACGACGGCCGGCATCCGCACGAGACGGGCGGGACGGGGGGGACGGCACACCCGGAGAAGTGACCTGTGCGCCGTCCGCAGACGTGACCTGTGCGGCGTCACGGCCGGCCCCGGCCCTCAAGCGGGACCCTGCGCCGCCTCAGACCGCCCACGCACCGGCCGCCGCGGCCTCGCGCGCGTAGTCCCCGAAGTCCCGTGGCGCGTGCCCCAGCACCTGCCGTACCCCCTCCGAGACGTGCGCGTTGTGCCCGTCGAGCAGGGACGCGAACAGCTCGACCAGGAACTCCACCTCCTCGGGCGACACCCCGAACCCGGCCAGCCGCTCCCCGTACTCCCGCGGCGACACCGCCCGGTACGTCAGCTCCCGCCCTGTCGCCGTCGCGACCTCGGCGAGTGTCCGGGCCGCCCTGCGTGTCCTGGATGTTCTTGGTGTTCTGCGTCATGTCCGTCAGTCAACTGCCGTGCGGGGACGGGCGACATCGCCGAGCCGCTCGCGCCCATAAGCGTGCGTCTACGTGTCTACGCTGCCTTCATGGACGCACTCGCAGGCCTGCTGGACGGTCCACGCGCGCACGGCGCCTTCATGATCCGGGCGTGCTTCGATCCGCCGTGGGCCGTGCGGGTGGCGGACGAGGCGCCGCTGACCGTGATGCTCATGGCGCGCGGCACCGCCTGGATCACCCCCGACGGCGACCACGTGCCGTGCGGCTCGGCCCCGGCGACCTGGCCATCGCGCGCGGTCCGGACCCGTACACCTGCGGCGACGAGGCGGACACCGCCCCGCAGGCGCTGATCCTGCCCGGCGGCGAGTGCCATTACCCCGACGGCACCTCCCTGAACGGCTCCATGGACCTGGGGGTGCGCACCTGGGGCGATCGCCCCGACGCCGCCACGGTCATGCTGATCGGCACCTAGCTGATCGGCACCTACCTGATGCGCGGTGAGATCCACGGCCGCCTCCTCGACGCCCTGCCGCCGCTCGTGACCCTCCCCGCCGAGGTGTGGGACTGCCCGCTCACGCCCCTGCTGGCCGAGGAGATCGTGCGCGACGAACCCGGCCAGGAGGTCGTCCTGGACCGCCTGCTGGACCTCCTGCTCATCAGCGCGCTGCGGGTCTGGTTCTCCCGCCCCGAGGCGGCGGCCCCCGCCTGGTACCGGGCGCTGGCCGACCCGGTCGTCGGCCGCGCGCTGCGCCTGCTGCAGGACGATCCGGCCCACCCGTGGACGGTGGCGGCGCTCGCCGTCAAGGCCGGGGTGTCCCGCGCGGCCCTCGCCCGCCGCTTCCGCGACCTCGTGGGCGAACCCCCGATGTCCTATCTGACCGGCTGGCGGCTCGCCCTCGCCGCCGACCGCCTGCGCGACACGGACCTCACCCTCGACGCCATCGCCCGCCATGTCGGCTACGGCAGCGCCTTCGCCCTCTCCACCGCCTTCAAGCGCGTGTACGGCGTGAGCCCGCAGGAGCACCGGGCGGGCCGCGGCGGCCATGGGGGCCACGAGGGCCCCGGGGGCGACGGGGGCTATGGGGGACGGCCCTGAGGGCAGCGCCTCAGATCTCCACCCTCGGTTCCACCTGCTTTCCACCCGGCTCTCCACCCGTGCTCCGATCCGCCCGGCACCGCTGCGGATCTAGCGTTTTCCGCAGGCCGGCGCGGTGCGGCCGGAGACGCGAGGAGACGAGGGACGTGGCGGACGTGGCGGACGTGGTGGACATGGCGGATGTGGCGGATACGGCGGACACGACGAGCCGGTTACGACGGCCGGGCGTGGGGGAGGGCGACGCGGAACCGAAGAGCGGTACGGCGGCCTACGGCCCGCTGCTCTCCATCGCCATCGACCTCGTCGTGCCGCTCCTCGTGTACTACGCGGCCCGCGCCCTCGGTGCCGGACAGGGACCGGCGCTTCTGCTCAGCGGCGCGCCATCGGCTCTGCGGCTGGTGACCGGAGCGGTGCGCCGGCGCCGGATCGACGGGGTCGACCTGTTCTTCACGGTGCTGCTGGCCGCCGCCGCGCTGGCCACACTGATCGGCGGCGGCCCCCGGATCCTGCTGTTCAAGGACGCGGTGCTGTCCCTCGTGGTCGGCGGCTGGATGCTCGGCACCGGTTTCACCGGCAGGCCGCTGGCCTTCCAGCTCGGACAGCGACTGCACCGGGGTCCGGTGCCCGGTGCCCGGGAGCGGATATGGCGGGACTCCGCCGAGTTCCGCCGGGGACTGCGCGTCCTGACCGTGACCTGGGGAGCCGGGCAGGTGCTCGACGGCGGCGTCGGCACACTGGCCGCCGCCACCCTGCCCACCGACAGCGTGCCGCTGCTGACCCGGGTCGTCTCGCTCCTGCTGCTGGCCCTGACCGTCGCGGTCACCGCCGCCTACGCCCGCCGCTTCCGCACCCGCCACGGTCTCCCGCTCTTCGGCGTCCCCGACGGCGGCATATGGTCCACCCCGGGATCACCGCGTCCGGCCTCCCACGGGGCGGCACCAGAGCCGAGCGGGCGGTCGTAGGGCGCGGCGCTCGGAGGGCGAGGCGCGCTCGGACGACGAGGCGCTCGGGGCGGGTGTTCACGGCGCGGGTGTTCATGGGACGGAGCGCAGGAAAGGTGCTTGGGGGACGGGGCACAGGACAGGTGCTCGTGGGACAGCCGCCTAGCACTGGGACGCGGGGCGGGCGTCCTGGCCGGCCGGCGACATAGGCTGGCACCTGTGTACGCGGAGCGGATGTCCCGGCTGACGGGCGCGGTCGTGTGGACGAACACCCCGGACGGGGCCGGCGGCGGGCCCGTGCTGCCCGACGGCTGCATGGATCTGCTCTGGAGCGAGGGCCGGCTGCTGGTCGCGGGCCCCGACACCCGCCCCTACGTCCCCGGGGGACCGCCCCGCTCCTGGGCCGGCGTCCGTTTCTTCCCCGGCACCGCGCCCGCACTGCTCGGCGTCCCCGCGCACGAACTGCGCGATCTTCGGGTCGACTTGGAAGACCTCTGGCCCGCCGACCGGGTCCGGCGCCTGGCCGACCGGGTCGGGTCGGCGTCCGACCCGGCGACGGCACTGGAGGACATCGCCCTGGAACAGGCCGCGCGGACCATGGCTCCCGACCCGTTGCTGCACCGGCTGGTGGAGCGCCTGGACGAGGGCCGCCCGGTCTCCGCGACGGCCGCCGAACTCGGCATCGGCACGCGCACATTGCACCGCCGCTGCCTGGGCGCGTTCGGCTACGGCCCGAAGACCCTGGCCCGCATCCTGCGGCTGCGGCGGGCGCTGGCGCTGGCCCGCGCCGGGACGCCGTACGCCGAGACGGCGGTGCGTGCCGGGTATGCGGACCAGTCCCATCTCTCCCGTGAGGTACGGGAGTTGACGGGGATGCCGCTCGGGGAGCTA
Source organism: Streptomyces alanosinicus (assembly GCF_014650595.1). Taxonomy (GTDB): domain Bacteria; phylum Actinomycetota; class Actinomycetes; order Streptomycetales; family Streptomycetaceae; genus Streptomyces; species Streptomyces alanosinicus. The sequence goes on along the minus strand of NZ_BMVG01000003.1, from coordinate 281,645 downwards.
CTCGGCGCCGGGTAGCGGGGCGAACAGGTCGACACCGTTGCCGTCGGGGTCGTGCACGGTGGCGTACCGCTGCCCCCAGAACGCGTCCCATGGCTTCAGTTCCCCGTGGTGGCCGGCGGCCACCAGGTCCGCGTACAGCGCGTCGACCTCGGCGGGCGAGCCGCATCGGAAGGCGAGCCCCACGCGCCCACCGCCCTCGGGCGGCCGCCAGCCGGAGTGGAAGGAGCGGACGGTGTCCTCGGTGTCCAGGGCGAGCACCAGTCCGCCGGGCAACTCGGCCTCGACATGCGGCTGTTCCTCGGCGCCGGGAGGGAAGACCAGTCCGAGGCGACGGTAGAAGGCGAGCGAGGCGGCCAGATCGGAGGCCACCACGCCGATCACGGCGAATCGTGCAGTCATGCGATCACCGTAGGGGGGCGGCCGCCGGCCGGTCTTGAAGGAATCGGACACCTCGGGGGCGCGCCGCGTGGTCCACGGCCCACGCTCCCGGGCCCGCCCACGCCCCCGGCTCGCGCCTCAGCCGAAGCTGACCGGCCCGTTGGGGGTGTCCACGGTGAAGGACAGGGCGATCGGGCCCGGGGTGAGTGCCAGCCCGGTGCCGAGGGCCGCGAGCGGTCCGCGTGCCTGCGCCGGGTCCGGCACGGTGGCGGCCACCTCCAGCAGCGGGGTGACCGGCAGACCCGAGTCCGTCGGGTGGCGGGAGTCGCCCCAGTCGATCAGGAAGGGGACCAGGCCGGAGGGGTGTGCGTGGTCGGCGTCGGTCAGTCGCCAGCGCAGCACGGTGCCGTCCGGCGTACGGCGGCTCATCGGGCGCACCGGCCCGGGGTCGTAGCCCCGGGCGCGGGCCGTCCTGATCGCCGACTCCAGGTCGGGCGGGCTGATCGCCCAGGTCAGCGTGCGTGGCCCGGTCAGCCGGCTGATCCCGAACGGCCGGGGCACGGCGGGTTCGGGCTGCTCGGGGTCGGGGCCGATGATCTCCAGATAGCTCCGGCCGCCCAGCCCCACCAGATGGTTGCGCGTGCCGAGGCCGGGGTGCGCACCGCCGGGCGCCGGTGTCACACCGGTCCGCAGTGCGAAGTCGGCGACCGTCGTCACCAGGTCGGGCGTGGCCAGGACGAGATGGTCCAGGAGCGGGGGAACGGCATTCATGCCCGGCGAGGCTACGGTCACCGGCGGGGCCTTTCAAGGGAGTTGTTCGGGTGGCCCGCCCCGCACCGTGCCGGGCGTGACGTTTCTGCGGTGAACCCGTTGCGCCATTGAGGTGAGTAAAGCTGGCGTACATGGATGGTCACATGAATATCTATAGATACTCATGTCTTGGTAAAGGACGTCGAGACGCGTCGGCCATCCGGCCCCGCGCCCCCCACCCAACAGGAGGAGCCGGCCATGACTTACGGCAAAAAGCTGCGCGAGCGCATCGCCGGGCCCGGGACCACACCGCTGATCGGCGTGTACGACATGTACTCGGCGTCGATCGCGGCCAAGCACTACGACGGGATGTTCGTCTCGGGCTTCGGCTTCGCGGCCTCGTACTACGGGCTGCCGGACATCGGATTCATCGCCTGGCCCGACATGGTGGCCTTCGTCCAGCGGCTGCGGGGCGCGTTCCCGCACCATCACCTGCTGGTCGACATCGACGACGGGTATGTCGACGCCGAGGTGGCGTGTCACGTCGTCGAGGGGCTGGAGCGGATCGGCGCCTCCGGCGTGATCCTGGAGGACCAGAAGCGGCCCCGGCGCTGCGGGCACGCCGACGGCAAGCAGGTGCTGCCGCTGGAGGAGTATCTGGAGAAGCTGCACCAGGTCCTGGAGACCCGTGAGGACCTGGTCGTCGTCGCCCGGACGGACGCCACGGACGAGAAGGACATCCTGCACCGCGCCGAACGGCTGGCCGCGACCGACGCCGATGTGATCCTGGTCGACGGGGTGCGCAGCATCGAGTGGATCAAGCGCATCCGTACGGTCGTCGGTGCCAAGCCGCTGCTGTTCAACCAGATCGCCGGCGGCAAGTCACCCCGTCTGTCGCTCGGTGAACTGGCCGACCTGGGCGTCGATGTGGCGATCTACAGCACCCCGTGTCTGTTCGCCGCGCACGAGGCGATGGACTCCGCGCTGGCCGGCCTGAAGGCGGCCGACGGCCGGCTGCCGGAGGTGGACCCCACGAGAGGGATCGGCGTGAAGGCCTCCACCGCGCTGCTGGAGCGCAATATCGCCCGCGAGCGACGCACCCCCGAGGGCGTGGGCGTGTGAACGGTGCCGTACCCCGGTGGGGGCTTGCCGCGGCGGCCGCCGCCGCGCTGGTCGGGGCCGCTGCCGCGCCCTCGGGCGCGAGCGCGGACAAGAGCCTGATCACCGTCATCGACAACTCGAACGCCGACTCCTGGCTGGAGGTCGACCGCGCGGCCAATGTCCAGGCCGGCAGCGGCACCGCCGGCAGTGACCACGACGGCAGCGCCGTCGACGTGGTCGAGGCCTTCATGGGCGCCGCCGGTCACCACGGCGAGGGCTGACCGGCCGGTGATCCCCGATAACAACCGGGAGCGAGGACGGCCGGGCCTTCGCGGTGTCGAAGCGGGGCGCCGCACATGGCCGAGCCGGTCCAGGGTCTCGATGACCCGGCGACGGGCCTCCGGCGCCACGTCCTCGCGGCCGTTGACCACTTTCGACGCGGTGGGCACCGACACCCCCGCCTCCCGGGCCAGCACCGCCAGGGTCGGCCCGGCCGGCACGTGTGTACTCCCCGCACGGACCACGGAAACAGCCTCTCCGGCCTGCCCTCTTCCGGGGCCCGCCCACCGGCGCAGAAAGCGCTTCCTGTGATAGATGCGAGGCAACACGGACGTGAGGACAAGGGAATTCACCGGACGGTACGCCGAACGGCCCAGTGCCGGGCCTGTGCGCCGGAATACATCGGCGCACTGTGATGCTCTGATGTTGACGGTGCAGTCGGCGTGGCGGTGCAGAACGCAGGAGCACGGTGAAGGGCTGGTGGGCGATGACGGCAGACCAGACAGGCCCCGTGGTCAGAACGCCCCACGGGGCCGTACGCGGCCGCTACGAGAAGGGCATCGCGGTGTTCCGGGGCATCCCGTACGCCGCCCCGCCCGTCGGCCCCCTGCGGTTCCGGCCGCCCGAGCCGCCCGAGTCCTGGGACGGTGTGCGCGAGGCCGGCGCCTTCGGTCCGACCGCGCCGAAACCGCCGTACTCCGAGGCGTTCGCCCAGTATCTGGCCGACCCCGAGATCCCCGGCGACGACTGCCTCAACCTCAACGTATGGACCCCCGAACCGGACCCAGGCGCCCGTCTGCCCGTCCTGCTCTGGCTCCATGGCGGCGCCCTGACCAGGGGATCCTCCGCGGTGCCCGTGTACGACGGCAGCACCTTCGCCCGGGACGGCGTGGTCTGTGTCTCGATCAACTACCGGCTGGGGATCGAGGGCTACGGACTGTTCCCCGACGCACCGCCCAACTCCGGACTGCGCGACCAGCTCGCCGCCCTGCGCTGGGTCCACGAGGCGATCGGTGCCTTCGGCGGCGACCCCGGCCGGATCACCCTGTGCGGCCAGTCGGCCGGTGCGATCAGCGCCGGCGCCCTGCTCGCCGCCCCGCAGGCCCGTGGGCTGATCCGGCGGGCGGTGCTGCAGAGCGGCCCGCCCGAGGTCTTCGACCGCGACAAGGTACGGCGCATGGTGCGTCGTATGGCCACCCGGCTGAGGATCCCCGCCACCGCCGAGGCCTTCGCCGCCGTCGACCGTGATCTGCTGCTGCACACCCAGGCCGAGGTCGGCCGGCTCAGCAGCCCGGTGCTCGGCGGACCCGCCTTCGGGATCGTCGTCGACGGCGATCTCGTGCCCGGCGACCCGCTGCAGGCACTGATCGACGGGGACGCCGCCCCGGGCGTGGAACTGCTCATGGGCTGGACCCGGGACGAGTACCGGCTGTGGCTGGTGCCCGGCGGACTCCTCGAACACGTCGACCGGCTCGGCCCCGTCTCCCTGGCCGGAGCCATGGCCCGCTGCCGCACCGGCCACGAGGTGCCCCGCGGCTACCGCGCCCTGCACCCGAACGCCGGCACCGCCGAGATCGTCGGCCAGATGGTCACCGACCATCTGCTGCGCATCCCCCTGCACCGCCTCGCCGACTCCCGCCCCGGCACCTGCCACCTCTACGAGTTCGCCTGGCCCTCCGGCCTCCCGTCCCTCGGCGCCTGCCACGCCCTGGAACTGGGCTTCGTCTTCGACTCCGGCGCCATACCCGCATCACAGAAGCTGGCCGGCGAGGGCGCCCCACCGGAGCTGTGCGCAGCGATGCACGGGGCCTGGGTCCGCTTCGCCGCGACCGGCGACCCCGGCTGGGAGCCCTGGGACGCGTCGCACCCCGTGCGCATCTTCGGCGACGGTGGGCCGTACACCGCGTACGGCCCACGGGACGCGGAGTTCGCCCTCTGGTCCCCCGCCACCACCGTCCCCGAACCCGCCCCGGCCACCGACACCGACGACCGCCCCCCGAGAACGGAACTGACGGCAGCGGTACGGCGCCTGCGGAGGTCGGTCGCCGCCAGGCGCCGCTGACGCGCAGCACCGCCACAGGTGTGAGGGCGAGCCGGCGAACCTCACCGGCCGCCGGAGGCGATCCCCGCGATGCCCTCCGTCCCCACCCGGCAGCACCCCCCGATCAGCCGGGCGCCCGCCGCCCGCCACGCCTCGACCTGCCCTGCGTCGAACGTCGTCCTCCCGGTCCAGGCGCGCGCCTCGGCGTCCCAGGTCTCCCCGCTGTTCGGATAGACCACGACCGGCTTGCCGGTGACCCTGGACGCGATCTCCACCGCGGCTGTCACGTCCCGCGGCGCACAGCAGTTCACGCCCACCGCGATCACCTCGTCCACCTCCGCGGCCGGGGCGAAGGCCTCCTCCAGAGGCTGCCCGGCCCGCGTGTGCCGGCCCTCGACGGTGTACGACAGCCACGCCGGCACCCCCAGCCCGCGCACCGCTTCGAGCAGTGCGGCGCCCTCGTCGGCGTCCGGCACCGTCTCCAGCGCGAGCACGTCCGGCGCGGCGGCGGCCAGCACCTCCATGCGCGGCCGGTGAAAGCGCGCCAGTTCCGCCACGCTCAGTCCGTACCGGCCGCGGTACTCGGAGCCGTCCGCGAGCATCGCCCCGTACGGCCCGACCGAGGCCGCCACCCACAGCGGCCGGTCGATGCCCTCGTCCCTGGCCCGCCGGGCGGCCGCACGGGCGAGGTCCACGCTCAGCGCGAGCAGCCGCGCCGCGTCGTCATGGCCGATGCCGCGCCGCGCGAACCCCTCGAAGGTGGCCTGGTAGCTCGCGGTGATGGCCACGTCCGCGCCCGCCCGGAAGTAGGCGAGATGCGCTTCGGTCACCGCTTGTGGCCGCTCGGCGAGCAGCCGTGCCGACCACAGCTCGTCGCTCAGGTCGTGTCCGGCCGACTCCAGCTGGTTGGACATGCCGCCGTCGAGGACGAGCACCCTGTCGGCGAGGGCGTCGGCGAGGCCGGGGGAGTCGGTGCGGCCGGAGGAGGTGTCGCTGGTCATGCCACACACAGTGGATCAACCTGAGAGCTAAATCAAAACATGGCAAAGCCAAATGATCGCCGTCGCCGACGGGCTCACGGTCAGCGTGGCCGCGGGGCGCAGCGATGTCGCCGCGCAGCTCAGCGGGCGCGGGGAGGACGAGCGCAGCCGCGTGGTCAATCTGCGGGTCGGAGCGATGACCGGGAACGTGCCGATGCTCGCACGACCCGACCCATTGACCCCGCACCGGCACACCCTTACCTTTTCGACGTTCGGAATCACAGATGCCGTTCGGGATATCGAAAATGAGCGGCATTCATCGACACCGGCCGAGAGGCAGTCCGTATGAGCCGCGAGCACGATCTGCCCGAAGTCCCCAGCCGCAGACTGATGTTGAAGGGCGCCGCGCTGGCCGCGGGCGCCCTGGCGGCCGCGCCCGGCGCGGCGTGGGCGGCGACCCCGGCCGCCGGCACCCCGAGAGCGCGCGCCTTCAGGAACCCCCTGGCCCCGCAGCGCGCCGACCCGCACATCACCCGCCACACCGACGGCCACTACTACTTCACGGCCACGGTCCCCGGGTACGACCGCATCATCCTGCGCCGCTCGCGCACTCTGAACGGCCTCGCCACGGCCGCCGAGTCCGTGATCTGGCGGGCCCATACGACCGGCCCGATGGGCGCGCACATCTGGGCGCCCGAGCTGCACCGCATCGGCGGCAAGTGGTACATCTACTTCGCCTCGGCCCCCGCCGAGGACGTGTGGGCGATCCGCATCTGGGTGCTGGAGAACGCGCACCCCGACCCCTTCAGCGGCACCTGGGTGGAGCGGGGCCAGATCCGCACCGCCTGGGAGACGTTCTCCCTCGACGCCACCACCTTCGAGCACCGCGGCACCCGCTATCTGGTCTGGGCCCAGCACGAGCCCGGCATGGACAACAACACCGCGCTGTGGATCTCCGCGATGGCCGACCCCTGGACCTTGAGCGGCCCCCAAGTGCGCCTGTCCACCCCCGAGTTCGACTGGGAGTGTGTCGGCTTCAAGGTCAACGAGGGCCCGTACGCGCTGCAACGGGGCGGTCGCGTCTTCCTCACCTACTCGGCCAGCGCCACCGACTACCACTACTGCGTCGGCCTGCTCACCGCCGACGCGGACAGTGACCTGCTGGACGCGCGGAGCTGGTCCAAGTCCCCGGTCCCGGTGTTCACCAGCAATGACGCCACCCGTCAGTACGGCCCCGGCCACAACTGCTTCACCGTCGCCGAGGACGGCCGTACCGACATCCTCGTCTACCACGCCCGCCCCTACAAGGAGATCACCGGAGACCCGCTGAACGACCCCAACCGCCACACCCGGATCCAGCGGCTCGGCTGGAAGCCGGACGGTACCCCGGACTTCGGGATCCCCGTCGCCGACACGGCACCGTGAGGCGGAGCGCGCGTGAGTGAAGGTCGCCCAGGCCACCGCCGTCACATCAGCAGGTCGATGGCGTCGATCGCCGTGCCCGCGCTGAGATGGCCGGTGGTCCCCGAACCGCTCACCACGTCGATCCTCAGCACGTTGTACCGGCCGGTGTCCGTGAGCCACGCGCTCGCCGGGACGCTGTACGTGAACGTGTGGTTGTTGCCCCGGTACGAGCCGACCGTCAGGGACCGGGTGCTCGGCTGGGCGGGCGGGGAGGGGACCGCCGAGGTCCAGGTGCCGTTGACCGTGACCTGCGGGCGGCCGTTCGCGTACGCCGTCGTCACGCCGATTCTCAGGGTGTGCGCGGCGGCGGCCTGGGCGGCGGTGAGCCTGAAGTAGACCAGCAGACCGCTGTTGACGTCCTTCCACAGGTAACAGGGGAAGGCGGACGTCTCGGAACCGCTGCCGATCACCACGTTCCCGGTCCAGGTCGAGGCCCGTGCGTCCGAGGGGTGCGCGTAGGTCATCAGGTCCGCGTTCTTGAACCCGCCCGGTGTGCCGTCCCAGTCCCCGATCCGCCAGACGACGCTCGCGTTCGACGGGTCGTTGGACGACGGGACGGCGATCGTGCCGAGGGTGGTCGTCGCCCCCGCGGACACGGTCACCTGAGCGGTGCGGACCGCCAGCTCGCCCTTGTACACCGTGAGCGTGTAGCTGCCCGGCAGGACCCTGGACATCGAGAAGTAGCCGTCGCAGGCGCGTGCCGTACCCCAGTACTGGGCCGCCGGGCCCGCGAGCCCGACCGTGTAGGTGTACGCCGTGTCCCGGCCGGTGATGCCGACGCCGGCGACCCGGCCCCGGCCGTTGTCGGGGACATAACCGGAGATGCCGAGCGCGTCGGCCCACGCAGTGGTCAGGGTGCCGTGGTACAAGGCGGAGGACGGCGCGCCGCCGTCCGTGAAGGCGATGACGTACGGGCCCTGCAGGCCGAAGCGTTCGGACTCGGTCTGGTTCTCGCCGTAGTAGAGGACCTCGTACAGGCCGCCGCCGTCGGTGCCCTGATGGCGCAGGAGCGAGCGGTAGAAGGGGCCGCCGGAGGCCTTCTCGTGGTTGCTGCGGACGATCCACAGCCCGACGCCGCCGGCGGTCCAGCCGATGTAGTCGTAGTCGATGACGCGGCGCTTCGAGTAGTGCTTGGAGCGGGTCTGGCCGTCGGACTTCGCGAACACGTCGGAAGCCTCGACGGTGCTGGTGGTGTACGTGTAGGAGTCCGGTTCGTCGTCGCGGAACAGGCCGGCCTTCACGCGCACGATGTACCGGGTCGCCGTGACCGAGGAGTCGGCCTTGTTCGTCCACAGATAGATGTTGTTCTCGCCGCTGCGGGCCGCGTAGTAGTGCCGCAGCGTGCCATGGGCGACGGAGATCAGAATGGTCGGGCCGGACCGGGCGAGTGTCACCGTCGAGGCGCCGAGGCCGGATTCGATGTGCGAGTTCTTGCCGCCGTAGCCCTGGTACTCGGTGCCCTTGTACACCAGCGAGGTCAGGTCGCCATCGGTCTTGCTGACCTTGAGGACCAGGCCCGCGCCGGTGTCGACGACGTAGTCCGAGCCGTCGTCGCTCCAGCCGAAGCCGGCCGCCGCCGCGGAGCCGGCGAGGGGGCCGGCGAGGGCCGCCGCACCGGCGGCGGCAGCGGTGCCGAGGACGAAGGCGCGCCGGTCGACCGCGCCGTTCGGGGATCCGGACATGGGGGTGCCTCCTTCGGGAGGTCCGGGGAGTGCGCGTGTCTGGCAGGGTGACAGTCGAATCGATTTCGCGAAAGGGCTTTCTCCCCGCAGGACCCGCCAGGAAGGACAGCCACCGTCGTGATCGAACTGCCCGCCGACGACCGCGCGTCGAGCCCGTACACCGGCTACACCCGCGCCCACTGGGAGGCCGCCGCCGATGCCCTGCTGGCCGCCGTCGAGCCCTACGCCACCCCCGACCGCGCCCTCTACCACCTCCCCGGCGACCATGTGAGCCGGTCCGGTCACCTCTCCGACGGACTGGAGGGGTACGCCCGTACGCTGCTGCTCGCTGCCTTCCGGCGCGACGAGAGGGCGCTCGGCCGCTATGCCGACGGCCTCGCGACCGGCCCCGGCGGGGTCTGGCCGCGCATCGGCCACCGCGGTCAGCCGCTCGTCGAGGCCGCGTCCGTCGCCCTCGCCCTGCGGCTGACCCGGCCACTGCTGTGGGACCGGCTGAACGAGGGGGTCAGACAGCGCACCGCCGACTGGCTGGCGGACGCCCTCACCGCCGAACCCTGGCCGTGCAACTGGGAGTTGTTCCCCGTCACCGTGGGCGGTTTCCTCCAGGAGATCGGCCACCGGACGGAGGCGGCCCGCAGGGCGGTCGACCGCGGCCTGGAACGGATCGAGGGCTGGTACCGCGGCGAAGGCTGGTACACCGACGGCGACGGCCGGAAGTTCGACTACTACAACGGCTGGGCGATGCACCTGTACCCGGTCCTGCACGCCTGGCTGGCCGGCGACACCGAGCTGCTCTCCGTGTACGGCGCACGGCTGGCCCGCCATCTCGACGACTACGTCCACCTGTTCGGCGGCGACGGCGCCCCGCTCCGCCAGGGCCGCTCCCTGACCTACCGGTTCGCGACCACCGCCCCGCTCTGGCTCGGCGCGCTGACCGGCCGGACCCCGCTGACCCCCGGTCGGACGCGGCGGCTGGCCTCCGGCACCCTCAGATACTTCCTCGACGGCGGCGCCCTCGACGAGCGCGGTCTGCTTCCGCTGGGCTGGCTCGGCCCCGACGCGTCGCTCGTACAGGACTACTCGGGCCCGGCCTCCCCCTACTGGGCGGCCAAAGGCTTTCTCGGCCTGCTGCTGCCGCCGGAGCACGAGGTGTGGACGGCGACCGAGGAACCCGGCCCGGCCGAACACGCCGACACGGTACGGCTCGTCCCGGTCCCCGGCTGGCTCCTTCAGTCCACGTCTGCGGACGGACTGGTACGGCTGCACAACCACGGCAGTGAGGACGTCCGCTACGACCCCTACTACACCCGGCTCGCCTACTCGACCGCGACGACGCCCGACCCTGTGTCGTACGACAACAGTGTGATCGTCGGCGGCGATCCGGGCCGGACGCGGATCGTGCCGCTCGGCACCGGTGCGGGGTGGATCGCCTCCCGGCACACCGTGTGCGAGGGGATCACCGTCACCAGCCTCGTGCTCGCCGAGGGCGCGGTGGAGGTGCGCGCCCATCTCGTGGCCGGGGCGGATCCCGGGACACCGGTGCGGATCACGGGCTGGCGGGCACCGGACGGGCTCCGCACCGGCCCCCGCACCGGCCTGCGGGCCGAACTGGTGCCGGTGTCGGGCCTGTCGCGAGAGCTGACCGGAGAGACCGGGCCGGGTGCCGGGCCGGGCGGGGCCACGCTGTTCGTGGCGCTCGCCCGGCTCACCGGCGAACCGGACCCGCGGCCGCTCGCGGAGCTGGTCTCCGTCACGGTGGGGGAGGATCGCGAAGTGCGGGTCCGCTGGGCGTCCGGCGTGGAGCACGCCTTTCGGTTCACGGCTTCAGACGGGCGATCCGCAGGCTCGTCGTGGTCGGTGACGCCCCGTTGAGTGGGGTGGCGTAGGACGGGGTGACGGGCGCCTAGGCCCAGGTGAGGGTCCCGTCCTTGAGGACCGCGACATTACCGGTGATCCGCGCGCTCACCACCTTGTCGGCGCTCGCGAACCTTCCGTGGTGCGTGGCGGTCTGCGGGGTGACGGTCCAGCCGCGGCCGCTGGAGTCGGCCGGATTCTTCCTGGCGGACGCGGCACCCCGTGAGGCGAACGCGGTCGCGTACCGGCCGCCCGCCGACCTCCCGGGCCCCGCACGACCGTGTCGGCACCCGCGCGTCTCCCGGCGGCCGTCAGCGGGGTGACATGGACGCCGTCCGCCGCCGTCCGGGCGACCCGGAGGGAGCCGTGCGGCGCGGCCGGGTGGCGGTGCGGCTCCACTGCCGGGCGTTGTGGTGACCGGCCTGGAGACAAGGGAACTTGGCGGGCGGGGGGACGGTCGTGGTGGCGGGCGTCAGGTCCGGCGCGGCGGGTGTGGCGGCGCCGGCCGTGGCGTACCACGCGCCCGCGAGCACTCCGGCGGCGGTGAGAGCGCCGATCGCGGGCTTGCGGGCCGCGCGGCCCCGGCGGTGACCTGAGATACGTCGTGCGAGCGTCATGCCCTGTGGTCGCCGCGGGCGCGGGAAAGGTTGCCCACCTCCATCGTTCGGTGGGTGCCGAAGCGTCCGGTGCCTAGCGTGACCGTATGACCGCACAGCCCCCTGTGACGAAGACCGCCCCGACCCCCGTGACCCCCCTGACCGCGTTCGCCGGGCTCCACGACCGGCCCGGTGTTCCCTTGCTGCTGCCCAACGCCTGGGACCATGCCTCGGCGGCCGCCCTCGCCGCCCGGGGATTTCCCGCGATCGGCACGACGAGCCTGGCCGTGGCGGCGGCCGCGGGCCTGCCCGACGGCGCGGGCGCGACCCGGGAGCAGACGCTGAACCTCGCGCTGACCCTCGGTTCGGGACCGTATCTGCTCTCGGTCGACGCCGAGGAGGGATTCAGCCGGGACCCCGGCGAAGTGGCCGAACTGGCACGGCAGTTGTGGGTCCTCGGGGCGGTCGGGATCAACCTGGAGGACGGGCTGGGGCCGAGCGGGCGCCTCGCGGCGAAGATCGCCGCCGTGAAGGCCGCCGTACCCGGTCTGTTCGTCAATGCCCGCACCGACACGTACTGGTCCGGCGACGGCGACGAGCGGGACACCCTGCGCCGGCTGGACGCCTACCGGCAGGCCGGTGCCGACGGGGTGTTCGTGCCCGGACTGACCGACCCCGGGCGGATCGCCGCCCTCGTCCGGCGGTTCGACATCCCCCTCAACGCCCTCTACGCGCCCACCGGACCCACCGTCGCCCAGCTGGCGGACCTCGGTGTCCGCCGGATCAGCCTCGGCTCGCTGCTGTACCGGCGGGCGCTCGGCGCGGCCCTGGACGCGGCGGCCGGCATCGCCGCCGGCCGCGCCCCGGGCGGCCCCACGCCCGCCTACGCCGAGGTCCGCGCACTGGAGCGCAGTGTGTCGGCGAGCAGGTCGGCGAACGCCACCGGGTGATCCACCGCACCCAGATGCCCGCCCGGGAACTCCGCGAACGCGCCGCCGAGCCGCTCGGCGAGCAACGCGGCCGTCCGGTACAGGAGTTGGCCGCGCGAGTCGGTGCCCGCGGCGACGGTGAGGCCGCCCGGGGGAGCGGTGAAGGACGGCAGATACGACGTGAACGGGCGCAGGACATGGGCCAGGAAGACCCCGAACGGGGTGGCCGGCGCCCCGTCCGCGGGCGGGCGTCCGGGGCCGTCCAGCTGTCGGATCAGCTCGGCCCGCCGCTCCGCCCCGTCCGGCAGCACCGTCACACACGGCGGCTCGTGTGCCACCACGTGGGCCAGCCGCGCGGGGTGGCGGGCCAGCAGGTCCAGGGCGGCGATCCCGCCGGAGCTGGTCCCGAGCACACAGGCGCGCCCGCCCGCCGGGAGCACCGCCTCCAGCACCCGGTGCGCGCCCTCGCTCCAGTCCGCCACCCGCTGCTCGGGCACCGGCAGGCCGAGCCGGCCGTGCGCGAGCCCGAGCGGGTCGTACGTCACCACCGTGAAGCGCGCGGCCAGCCGCTCGGTCAGCGGCCCCAGCCCCATCGGATGCCCGGCGCCGCCCGGCAGGACCAGCAGCACGGGACCGCGGCCCAGGACGTCGTGGTGAAGCTGTTCAGTCATCGTTCTCGGTCTCCCGGGGCCAGTGGGTCAGAGCCAGGTGCAGGGCCTCGACCGCCTTGTCCCAGGAGGCCTGTACGTCCCGGTCCGCGCCGAAGCCGCCGGCGGCCTCCAGGGCGCAGTAGCCGTGGAAGGTGCTGCGCAGCAGGCGTACGGCGTCGGTCAGGTCGGGCTCCCGAAGGCCGTAGGCACGCAGCATGCCGTAGGTGATCTCGGCGGTGCGGCGCATCTCGGGGGAGCCGGCGATCAGGGACTGGTCGATGCGGATCTGGGTGGCCGCGTAGCGGCCGGGGTGCTCCAGGGCGTAGGCGCGGTAGGCGCCGGCGAAGGCGGCCAGCGCGTCCTTGCCGGCACGGCCCGCGACCGCCGCCGAGATCCGGTCGATCAGCTCGCCGCCCGCGTACAGCGCGAGCCGGGTGCGCAGGTCGGCGAGGCCTCGCAGGTGCGAGTACAGACTGGCGTCCTTCACACCGAAGCGGCGGGCCAACGCGGTCAGGGTGACGTTGTCGAAGCCCGCCTCGTCGGCGAGTTCGGCGGCGGCCGTGACGACACGGTCCGCGGAGAGACCCGCTCGGGCCATCCGACACCTCTTCCTTGGGTACCTAGTAACAATCCTAGGGTACCTAGGTTGGAAGGGTGCCGCTCAGCCGATCGGCGCGTACAGCACGCCCAGCTTGTCGATCTCGTCGCCCGCGCGGCCGGTGAAGCCGACGATCTGCCAGCCGGACGGGGCGGTGAAGGTGGCGGCGTCCGAGGTCGCCGTGCCGGCGGACAGTGACCGGCCCCGGTCCGTGGCGAAGGCCGCGGAGAAGATCCGGGTGCGGCCGTCCTTCTGGCCCTCCGTCAGTTTCACCGAGGTGAGATGTTCACCGGTGGCGAGGGTGAGGGAGGCGGCCGTACCGCCGCTGCCGCCGTGGGTGAGGACCGTGCCGTCGTCGTGGGTGAGGGACACCGCGTCCAGCCGGGCGTCGCCGCGCAGGGTGAGGGTGCGCGGGGCGAGGGCGGCCGGGAGGTCGTCGGCGTCGTTGAAGGCCGTACCGTGCGGGCCGCCGAGGAAGTCGCTCGCGCGCAGCTTCGGACTGACCGTGTAGGAGAAGCCGACCGTGTGCGGAAAGTGGTCGGAGAGGTTGCCGCCGCCGGCGTCGAGGAACCTCGCCCACTCGTCGTGGTAGCGGTTCGCGGTGAGCGAGACGAGGTCACTGCTCCGGTACAGGACCTTGTCGACGACCTCGCAGTCGTCGGCCGGCGCCGAGGTCGGGCACAGCAACGGGTCGGCGCCCTGCGCGGGAGCCGTACCGCCCTTGACCAGCCGCACCCAGGCATCGGTGAGGTGGTTGCCGTCGACGAGGGTGCGGATGTTGTCCCCGGTGCGGGTGTAGCGGGTGTTGGTGTCGCCCATGACGATCACCGCGTTGCCCGCCGAGTTGGCCTGGATGAACCGCGACAGCTGGGTGATGTTGGCGCGCCGGGCGGCGAGCGCGTCGTCGGTGTCGTCGGCGTTGGGGTGGAGGTTGTACAGGTCGATGTACACGCCTTCCGCCAGCCGCACCCGGGCCAGCGTGAAGCCCTTCGGCGTCAGGCAGTTGGTGCCCGTGCAGTCGTTCCACTTCACCCGCTCGAAGTCGTCGAAGGGGTAGCGGGACAGGGTGTTCAGGCCGTCGCCGATGCCCGCGCCGCCGCTGGTCGCCGTGCGGTAGGGGTGGTCGTCGCCCGCGTACAGCGCCGCGTGGTAGTTGAAGTCCTCCTGGACGTTGACGATGTCGTAGCCGGCCAGCCGCGGTGAGATCAGCGGGGTGTTGGTGGCCGGATGGCTGGAGCTGAGCCCTTCCGGCAGGCCCGCCACGTTGTACGTCAGCACCGTGAAGGTGCCCGAGTCGGCGGCCTGGGCCTGGGCCGGCCCGCCGGACAGGCCGAGCCCGGCGAGTACCAGCGCACCGGCGCCAAGGGCGCCGAGAAGTCGTCTCATGGGTCGCATGCACCCCATGTTGATCTCAACAGGGCTATATTCAAAGGGTAGTTGAGAAAACTGTTCAACATTAATGCATGACGGGGCGGTGGATGCGCAAGACAGGCCGGAGCGGGGCGGCGGCGCGGGAGGGCGCGGCGGGGCGACCCCTGTGGCGGCAGGGGGACTTCGCCGTCTTCTGGGGCGCCCAGACCCTCTCCGTCCTCGGTGACTCCTTCGCGTTGATCGCCCTGCCGCTGCTGGTGCTGGAGGCCACCGGATCGGTGGCCCGGATGGGGCTGCTGACCGCCGCCGGCGCAGCCGCCTCCGTCCTCGCCGCCGTGTTCGCCGGCAGCGTGGCCGACCGGGTGGACCGGCGCCGGCTCCTCATCACCTGCGACCTCCTGCGCATGGTCCTGTACGGCGTGATCCCGCTCGTCTGGGCCTGCTTCGGCCCGCGCGTCTGGCTGCTGTACACGGTGCTGCCGGTCTGCGAGGCCGTCGGCATGTTCTTCGCCGTCGGCTATGTCACCGTCGTCCGGGGACTGGTCGGCACCGGCCGGCTCACGGAGGCCAACGGCCTGCTGAACGCCACCGCCGCCGCGGCCGGAGTGCTCGGACCGCTGTGCGCCGGGCTCGTCGCCGCCTGGACCGGCCCGGCCGCCGCCGTCGCCGTGGACGCGGCCAGCTTCGCCGCCTCCGCCGGGTGTCTGCGCTGGGTACGGCTGCGCCCCCGGACCGGTGACGACACCCCCGCGCCCGGCCGTGGCACCGTCCGGCAGGATCTGCGCACCGGCGTCGCCTTCCTCTACCGCCACCCCCTGCTGCGCTCGCTCACGGCGCTGCTGTTCGGCTTCAGCTTTCTCACCCTCGGCCTGAACGACCTGGTCATCTACCACCTCAAGCACGACCTCGGGCACGACGACGGCACGGTCGGCACCGTCCTGGCGGCCGGCGCGCTCGGCGCCATCGCCGGGTCCCTGCTCGTCGCCCGGCTGCGCCGGGTGTTCGGCTTCGGCGCCGCCTGGATCGGCGCGGTCGTCCTGTGCGGGCTGACCTGCGCCGGCCTCGGCCGGGTCGGCAGCGTGCCCGCGATCGCCGTCCTCGCCGCCGGCTTCCTGGCCGGCGTCGGCATCGCGGGCACCTGCTCGATGTCCCTGCGTCAGGAGGTCACCCCCGAGCATCTGCTGGGCCGGGTCACCTCCGCCTACTGGACCCTGCAGTACGCCGCCGCCCCGGCCGGCGCCGCCCTCCTCACCTGGGCCGCCGGACGCTGGGGCACCACACCGGCCGCCCTCACCGCGGGCACCGTCTGCGTCCTCATCGCCCTCATCGCCCTCGTCACGCCGATCCGCCGGGCCTGACGGAGAACACGAAGGAGAACTCCGCCGGTTCGGCCTGCAGCCGGTAACGGGGCAGCGGGCCCGGACCGCAGGACTGGGAGCCGATGCCGTGCTGGGCGTGGTCCAGGTTGACCCAGACGGTCGAGTCGGCGGGGACGAGGTCGGTCAGATGGGTGGCGGCGTCCAGCTGCTCGGTGGTCCAGCGGCGGGCGGTCAGGGAGAACACCGGGTCGCCCTCGATGCGCAGTCCGCCCAGCTCCGCCCAGCGGACGTCGATCCGGGCCCCGTTCTCCTGCGGGCGGACGTAGGGCGTCTGCAGCTCGTCCACGGTCGACTGCCAGCGGCCCACCGCCGACGCCGCCCTGGTGTCCGCATACGCCTCGCCGGGGCCGCCGCCGAACCAGCGCACACCGTCGGCCGCGGCCAGCGCCAGACGGATGCCGAGCCGGGGCAGCGGAACCGTCCAGTCGCCCTCGGGGACGGTGGACACGGTCAGCCGCAGCCGCTCTCCGTCCGACGTCCAGCGGTACACGGTCGCGAGGCCCAGCTCCCGCGCGGCCGGCGCCACCCGGGTACGGACCGTCAGGGTGTGCTCGCCGGTCTCCACCGCGTCCAGCCGGTGCCGCATCCGGTGCAGGCCGAGCCGGCGCCACAGCAGTCCGTAGCGCAGGTCGGGCTGCCAGGGGGCGCCGTCGTCGTTGTCGGTGGTGGCCCGCCAGACATCCAGTCGCAGCCCGGAGACGGGCACGTCCCCGACGGCCGTCAGGGCGCCGGTGCGGGCGTCGAAGACGCCGGGGCCGAGGGTGATCACCCCGTCGTCGCCGGCGGCGGGGCGGGCGGTCGCCGCGACCGTCGGCACCCGGGGCTCCGACACCGGCACCTGGCCCCAGGCCACGACATGGTCCTTCGGCGCCCACGCGGTGTCGGTCGCGAGTACCGCCCGGACCGTCCAGCGGGCCTCGCCGGCCGGTCCGCCGGCGGGCGGCGGGGGCAGCTTGACGTCGGCGGACTCGCCGGCCGCCAGCGCCGGCACGGACAGGACGCCGGTCTCGACCGGCTCCCCGTCGACCTCGTACGCCCATGAGAACGCCAGCGCCGACAGACCGGCGAAGTCCTGCTTGTTGGTGATCCGGACCGTGCCGTCGCCCGCGTCACCGCCGATGCCGACCGGTTCGATCACCTTCTTGTACTCCACCAGGCCGGGGGAGGGCCGGCGGTCCGGGAAGAGCAGTCCGTCGCAGACGAAGTTGCCGTCGTGCAGTTCCTCGCCGAAGTCGCCGCCGTAGGCGAACCCCAGCCCGGGATGGGCGATGCCGTGGTCGATCCACTCCCAGACGAAGGCACCCTGCAGCCGGCCGTACGACTCGAACAGCCGCTGGTAGTCGGCGAGCCCACCGGGGCCGTTGCCCATGGCGTGGGCGAACTCGCAGAGAACGAAGGGGAGCCGGCGGCGCTTGAGGCTGCCGCCGTCCAGCTCGCGGCCGATCCGCTCGACCTCGGCGTGGTCGGCGTACATCCGCGAGTACATGTCGGTGTCGCGGCAGGTGGGGTCGCCCTCGTAGTGGACGAGGCGGGAGGAGTCACGGCCCTTGATCCACCGGGCCATCGCGGTCAGGCCCCGGCCGGTGCCGGCCTCGTTGCCGAGGGACCAGATGACGACCGACGGGTGGTTCTTGTCCCGTTCGACCATGCGGGACGCCCGGTCCAGCAGCGCCGGGGTCCAGCGGTCGTCGTCGACGGGGTTGTCCCGCCAGCCCTGCTCGGTGAAGCCGTGGGTCTCCAGATCGCACTCGTCGATCACCCACAGGCCGAACTCGTCGCACAGGTCGAGGAAGGCCGGGTGCGGCGGGTAGTGGGAGGTGCGCACGGCGTTGATGTTGTGCCGCTTCATCAGCAGCACGTCCTCGCGCATCGTGGCGAGGTCCAGCGCGCGCCCCCGCTCCGGGTGCCATTCGTGCCGGTTGACGCCCTTGAACAGCACCGGCCTGCCGTTGACCTTGATCAGGCCGTCCGACAGCTCCACGGTACGGAAACCGATGCGCAGCGGCACCCGCTCGCCCTCGGTGGTCAGCTCGCCGTCGTACAGCGTGGGCGTCTCCGCCGACCACGGTTCGACCGGCACGGTCACGCTCTCGCCGGTCGCGATGTCGATGCCCAGCCCGGCCACGGTGACCCGGCCGGCCACGTCGGAGTCGACACGCAGGGTGCCGGCGCCGGCCAGGTGGTCGTAGGAGGCGTGCACGAAGAAGTCGAGGGCGGCGCCCGCCGGGCGGTGCAGCAGGGTGACGTCACGGAAGATGCCCGGCAGCCACCACTGGTCCTGGTCCTCCAGATAGGAACCGGCCGACCACTGGTGCACCCGGACCGCCAGCACATTGCCGGTCCGCTTCAGCAACTGCCCGACCGCGAACTCGTGCGGCAGCCGGGAGCCCTTGAACTCGCCGAGTTCCGTGCCGTTCAGCCACACCCGGGCACAGGACTCCACCCCGTCGAAGCGCAGGACGGCACCGCCCTCGGCGAGGTCCGGCCAGACCTCGGGCAGTTCGAAGACCCGCAGATGGTCGCCGGTCGGGTTCTCGGTCGGCACCCGCGGCGGGTCGACCGGGAACGGGTAGAGGTGGTTGGTGTAGATCGGGGAGCCGTGCCCCTGCAGGCCCCAGTGGCCGGGGACCTGGATCCGCGCCCAGGCACCGGCGTCGTACCCCGGCGCGGCGAAGGAGTCGTCCTCGGCGTCGGCGGTCGGCGACAGCCGCAGGCGCCAGTTTCCGTTCAGGGACAGGGACGGTGCGTCCGAGGAGGCGTACCAGGCACGGGGTGGCAGCGCCCCGGAGCCCGGTGAGACGTCCTCGACGTAGTCGGTGACGGTGTGCGTGCGGAAGGACATCGGTCTCCTTGGGAGGGGGCTACGCCCGGTCGAAGACGTACGTCGTGATCGAGCGGGCGGCGAGGGTGGCGGCGACGGTTCCGTCGTCGACGGCCGGTTTCGCGACCTTCGCCCAGTTCTCGTCTGCCGAGGTTCGCACCGCCTGCGTGGCCCGCACCGGCGCCTCGCTGGTGAAGCGCAGGTTCAGCGCGGTGTCGGTGGTGTTGTGGTTGTTCACCACGACCACCCACCGGCCGCCGCGTTCGTACGACGACACCTCGACGCCGTCCGGCGCCCCCGTCACGTTGTGCGCGACCGCGCCCGGCCGGACGAACCTGCTGTACTGGCCCAGCGCGTAATAGCGCTTGGTGAAGTACAGCTTCTGGTTTCCGTTCGTCGCGTAGTCGGGGTCGTAGTAGAGCAGGCCGTCGTTCCAGCCCTGGTCGTTGCGGGCGGTCGGATCGGTGCCGTAGCCGCTCGCGAGCGCCACCCACCACTGGAACGCCGAGTCGTGCGAGACCGCGAAGTCCTTGTAGATGATCCTCGACATCAGCAGGGCGTTGTCGATCGTCGGGTCGTACTCCTGGTTCCAGCCCGTGGTGCCCTTGCCGAAGCAGCAGATCTCGGTGGCCCAGGAGGTCTTTCCGAGCGACTTCGATGTCTCGTAGACCTTGCCGAGCCGGCCGTCGTCCGGGTTGTCGTAGGTGTGGTGGGCGAGCCTCGCGACGTACCGGGCCGTGCCCGGCCGGCTGATCCACTGCGGAACTTCGCTGGTGAACTGCGTGGTCCTGCTGGACTCGTCCGCGATGACCGACGTCCTCTGGTGCCGGGCGCGCTGCTCGGCGCCGAGCGCGCGCACGATGTCGTCGCGCTGGTCGACCGGTACCGGCATGCCCTCCTGGCCGCAGTCGGCGAAGCTGTTGTCCGGTTCGTTGAAGGGGCTGATGTAGTCGAGCCGTACGCCCTGCCGCGCGAAGTGACCGGTCACGTCGGCGAGGTACTTCGCGAAGTCGGTCTCGTTCTGGGCCTTCAGCTGCCCGCCGCAGCTCTTGCCGTTGGTCGTCCACCGCGCGGGCGCGCTGTTGACGAAGCCGATCAGGTCCTTGACCCCGTACTTCGCCGCGTACGTCAGAAACGTCCGGCCGCCCTTGTCCTTGCTCCAGTCGTAGGAGCCGTCGGCCCCCAGGAAGTCCTCGGCGGCGCGGGCCGGGGTGGTGACCCCGGTGCCGCCGCCACCGATGTTGTAGCGGTAGGAGCTGAGGTGCAACCCCTGCCGGGAGAACAGGAGTTGCGCGATCCGGGCCTGCACCTTCGGGTCGAAGTGCTGGAGGTCGTCGACCCACCAGGCGCCGGACGCGCCGATGTCGTCGATGGCCTGGGCGGCGTGCGGGGAGACCTCGGCGGCGGCCGGGGCGGCGGTGGCACTCGTGGGCGGGGAGGCGAGCAGGGCTCCGGTGACAGCCAGTGCGGCGGAGGCCGCCGGCAGCAGGGATCTCTTGCGCGGGTGAGGCAGGGGGTGAGACACGTGCATCCCTTCCGTCGTCATGAAGGCGGTGCGGTACGGCTCCTTGCGGGGACGGTGGCGCGCTGGGCGGCGCCGGTCCGGTGGCCGACGGACTGCAGCGCCCCTTCCAGCGCGAACGTGGCCGCGCCGAGGGACACCGGGTCGGTGGGGATCGGGGAGAGGACGATCTCGGTGGCCGCCAGCGGGCGGCGCAGCGTGTGCCGGGCGACGGCCCGGCGGACCTCGCCGAGCAGCGGCTCGCCCAGCCGGGCCGCCACCCAGCTGCTGAGCACGACCACTTCGGGGTTGAGGAGGTTGATCAGATCGGAGATACCGGCGCTCAGGTAACGGGCGGTGTCCTGGACCACCTTGACCGCCACCGGGTCGCCCGCGGCGACCGCGCGGGCGAGCGCGTCGATGGTGGCCGTCTGGTCCTCGGGGTACAACAGCGGGGAGCGCGGGCTCAGTTCGCGCAGATTCCGCATGATGCCCGGCGCGCCGACGTAGGTCTCGACACAGCCGTGGTTGCCGCAGTGGCACAGCCGCCCGTCCAGCACCAGCGTGGTGTGGCCCCACTCGCCGGCGCTGTTGCTCACGCCCCGGTGCAGCCCCCCGCCGAAGGCGAGACCGGCGCCGACGCCGGTGCCCAGGTTGACCACGACCGCGTCCCCGCGGCCCCGCGCGGCCCCGAACCAGAGCTCGGCCACCGCGCACGCGCGCAGCGGATTGTCCAGGTACAGCGGATACGCGATGTGGTCGGCGAGCAGATCGAGCAGCGGTACGTCGTGCCAGTTCCAGTTGGGCGCGTACTCGGCGACACCGGTGTCCCGGTCCACCTGGCCCGGCACGCTCACCCCGACGCCCAGCACCCGGGCCGCCGCCACCCCGGCCTGCGCCACCACCGAGCCGACGGCGGCGGCGACATGGCCGACCACCTGCTCCGGGTGGCTCTCCCCGGGCCGCATGTCCTCATCGGCGCGGGCCAGTACGTTCAGCGCCAGGTCGAACAGCTCGACATGGACGTAGGTCTCCGCGATGTCGACGCCGATCAGCGCGCCCCCCGACGCGTGGACGGCCACCAGGCCCCGGGGCCGGCCGCCGGCGGAGTCCTCGAACCCCACCTCGGTGATCATGCGCAGTTCCAGCAGCTCGCCGACCAGCGTGGCCACCGTGGCCAGGCTCAGGCCGGTGGCGGCGGCCAGCTCCTGCCGGGAGGTGGGGGACTCGGCGATGATCTGGCGCAGCACCTCGTAGCGGTTCGCGGTGCGGATGTCACGTGATGTGCGCTTCATACGGCTGCCCCTCCCATCGGTCCCGTCCTGGCACCGGCACTGGTACCGGCACCGTCGCGGGCGCCAGGCTAGGGGCAGGGAGCGGCTTTCGACAAGGGGTTAGGAAAGGGGCTGGAAAAAGTCGCGGGGCGGCGGCCGTCAGCCGTCCAGCAGATCCCGCACGAAGGCGTTGGTGAACTTCCCGGCCGGATCCAGGGAGCGCGCCAGCGCCCGGAAGTCGTCGAGGCGCGCATACCGTCCACGGACGAGAGCCGAGGGCATCTCGTACACCTTCCCCCAGTGCGGGCGCGGATCGAACGGAGCCAGTGCCTCCTCCAGCCGGCGCACCACCGGCAGGACGGCCGCCTCGTCCGGCACCCAGGTGAAGTGCAGCGCCACCGAGTCCCGGCCATGGGCCGGGCTGAGCCACTGAGGGTCGGCGGCGACCGTGCGCACCTCGCAGATCTGCAGCGCGCCGGCGACCGCCGACCGGATGCCGTCGACCGCCCACAGCGCGTCGACGGCCGTCTCCCGCGGCAGCAGATACTCCGACTGGATCTCCGCCCCGCTGCTGGGGGTGAACTCCGCCCGGAAATGCGGCAGTCGCTCGTGCCACGGTCCCGGCACGCCCAACTGCTCGGTGCAGTGGGCCGCCGACAGCCCCGGCACCGGGTGCACCGGTTCCCGGACGGGCGCCGCCCACGGGAAGCGCACCGCGGGCCCATCGGTGCGCCGCTTGACCCACACATGCCGAAAGCCCGGCTCGCGCCAGTCCGTGAACAGGCTCACGCTGTATCCGGCGGCCGACACGGCGGCGAAGTCCAGCCCGTCCAGCGGGAGTTCGGCGAACACATGCTGCTCCACCTCGTACGCCGGCTCCAGGTCGAGCGTGAGCGCGGTGACGACGCCGAGCGCGCCGAGCGAGGTCACGGCGCCGTCGAACCGCGCCTCACCGCGGCCGATCGGCACCGTCGAGCCGTCCGCGACGAGCAGTTCCACCTCCCGCACGGCCGAGGCCAGCGGTCCGTTGCCGACGCCCGAGCCATGGGTGCCGGTCGCCACCGAACCGGCCACCGAGATATGCGGCAGGGACGCCATGTTGGGCAGGGCGAGCCCTCGCGCATGGACCGCGCGGGCCAGTTCGGCGTAGCGCACCCCGCCCGCCACCCGGACGGTGCGCGCGGCCGGGTCGACCTCGATCACCGGCGGCAGCGCGGCGGTGGACACCAGCACCCCGTCCGGGCCGGGGTCGGCGATCCGGCTGAAGGAGTGCGCGCTGCCCAGCACCCGCACCCGCGCGCTGTCCGCCACCAGTGCCGCGAGCGCGTCGAGCGTGCCCGGACGGTGGAACGCGCGGGCGGTGTACGTGAAGGTGTGCGCCCAGTTGCCGACCGTCCCGCCGGTCTCCGCCGTCCCTGTCATCGTCGCGTCCCTCCAGATGAGTCCCTGTGCGCCGAGCCTCTCATCCGGTATGCGCCGCCGGGGAGATCATCTGCGGATTTCGTCGTTCCGATTATCTCGATCGACGTATTCGATATTTCTCTGGCCTTCTGGCTGCGATATCTATAAATTTTCGATGTATGACTCAGGAACCGCTTCCCGTCGAGCTGCCCGTCACCGACCGCACCCGGCACCGCCGGCTGCGCGAACAGGGCAGCCTGGAGCGGGCGGAGCTGGAGGCGGTCCTCGACGCCGCCTTCGTCTGCCATCTCGGCGTGCTGGTCGACGGCCGGCCGGTCGTCGTGCCGACGGTGTACGGGCGGGACGAGCGGTGGCTGTATCTCCACGGGTCGGTGGCCAGCCGCAGCCTCGCAGGTGACACCCCGGTCTGTGTCACCGTCACCCACGTCGACGGGCTCGTGCTCGCCCGGTCCGTCTTCGAGCACGGCGTCAACTACCGCAGCGCCATGATCCACGGCACCGCCCGCAAGGTCACCGATCCCGAGGAGAAGCTCGCGGGCCTGCGCCTGCTCACCGAGCACTCCGCGCCGGGCCAGTGGTCGTACGCCCGCCTCCCCAGCCGCAAGGAGCTGGCCGCCACCACCCTCCTCGCCCTCTCCCTGGCGGAAGCCTCCGTCAAGATCCGTACCGGCGCCCCCGAGGACGGCGACGGCCCCGACGCGGCCCTCGGCCTGTGGGCCGGCGTCCTGCCGCTGACCACGGTCTGGGGCACCCCGGAGCCCGACCCGGCGCTGCCGGCCGGAACCGCCGTACCGGAGCACATCGCGCGCCGTGCGGGGACCCGGCACGGGTGAGCCGCAGGCGGGGGCATACGGTGTAAGCCGTACGCCTGAACCGGGAGGAGACAGACGGATGGGCAGTCGTACCGCGCTGGTCGAGGATCTGATGGAGCGGTTCCCGCAGGTGCCGAGGGAAGCCGTCTTCAAGGAGGACCTGCTCCGCGGCGGCGTCGCCTTCGACCCGTCCGCCCTCAGCGACAACGAGAACGGTGAGGTCAAGCCGAAGTCGTACTTCATCTTCTCCTTCGACCACGGCACCCTGCCCGAACTGGGCGAGGCGGCGCTGCGGCGCCCGCCGGAGGAGATCATCCTCACCGGCGGTCCGTACGACCTGCGCCGCACCGTCGTCTCCGTACGGGTGAACCCTGCCTCGCCGTACCGGGTGGCCGCCGACGACGAGGGGCTGCTCGGGCTCTACCTCGACGGGAAGCGCATCGCCGACGTCGGCGTGCCGCCGATGCCCGAGTACTACCGGCACACCCTCTCCAACGGGAAGTCCGTGATGGAGGTCGCCCCGACCATCCAGTGGGGCTATCTGATCTACCTGACCGTCTTCCGGGTCTGCCAGTACTTCGGCGCCAAGGAGGAGTGCCAGTACTGCGACATCAACCACAACTGGCGCCAGCACAAGGCGGCGGGGCGGCCGTACACCGGCGTGAAGGACGTGGAGGAGGTCCTGGAAGCGCTGGAGATCATCGACCGCTACGACACCCAGAAGGCGTCCACCGCGTACACGCTGACCGGCGGCGCGATCACGAAGACGGTCGCCGGACGGGACGAGGCCGACTTCTACGGCCACTACGCCAAGGCCATCGAGGAGCGCTTCCCGGGCCGCTGGATCGGCAAGGTCGTCGCCCAGGCGCTGCCGCGTGACGACGTGCAGCGGTTCAAGGACTACGGCGTCCAGATCTACCACCCCAACTTCGAGGTGTGGGACCGCCGGCTGTTCGAGCTGTACTGCCCCGGCAAGGAGCGCTACGTCGGCCGCGACGAGTGGCACAAGCGGATCCTGGACTCGGCGGAGATCTTCGGCGCGCGCAATGTGATCCCGAACTTCGTGGCGGGCGTGGAGATGGCCGAGCCGTTCGGGTTCACGACGGTGGACGAAGCCATCGAGTCGACCACCGAGGGGCTGCGCTTCTTCATGTCGCACGGCATCACGCCCCGCTTCACCACCTGGTGCCCGGAGCCCACCACCCCGCTCGGCAAGGCCAACCCGCACGGGGCGCCGCTGGAGTACCACATCCGGCTGCTGCAGGCCTACCGTCAGACCATGGACGACTTCGGGCTCTCCTCCCCGCCCGGTTACGGCCTGCCCGGACCCGGCCGCGCGGTCTTCTCCGTCAGCTCCTTCATGGACAGCCTGCCCGCGGCGGAGGCCACCGAGGCGCCGGCCCGGAACTGATCCAGCTTGATCCATCCTGATCCCGGCTGAGCCCGCGCACCGGGCCGGTGGGACGTTGAGCGCGACGGCGCCCGCGTCCGTACTCCAGGGCGGAGTCGCCGGCCCGTCGCGTCAGGCATCCGCGTCACCACCAACGGTAACCGGATGTGAACAGGGCGCTTGTCAGTTGTGTCGAGGACGTGAAAGGCTCTGTGCCGCCGCGAGGTTCCCTGCAACTCCCTTCCCCCTGTGGTGAGTTGACCTCGCTCGTGGATGCAGGAGTCCCATGCCCGACCTGCCGACCCCCAAGGACGCCACCGAGACCGCGCTGTTCTCGGAGGGCTGGGACGCGGTGCTCAGCTACGCGGACCTGTGCACCTCCGGGTCCCTGACAGCCCATCAACTGGCGACCGAGGCCTTCACGCTCGGCATGCGCGAGGTCCGCGCCGCCGCACGCACCCATGTGCGCGGTGCGGGCCGCCGCACCTCCCGGCTGCCCACCATCCCGGCGCTGCTCACCGCCGTACGCGACACCGCCGCGGCCTGGGAGGCCGACGGGCGGGGCCACACGCTCGACCCCGACCTCCGGCTGTGGCTCAACTCCGGCAACGCCGCCCGTTATACGGGCCGGCCGCTGGGGCGCCCGGTCGCGCTGCGCGGCCTGAGGGATCTGCAGGAGGCCGACGCCGCGCTGCTGTGGCTGGCCGAGGTGGAGGCGCTGCCCCTGCCCGCCGTCGCCCGCCGGCTCGGCCTGGACCCGGCCACCGCCGCCGGCGAACTCGCCCAGGTGCGCACCCTGTTCCGGGACCGCTGTCACCGCGCCCACCTCGACAGCCCGCTGGACGAGCGGTGCCGCCCCTACGCAAGGCTGCTGGACGCGGTCACCCGCTCGCCCGCCGCCGACACCCCCGACGACCTCTCCCGGCACCTCGCGACCTGTGTGCCCTGCGCCGAGGCCGCCGCCTGTCTGCGCCTGCACGGTGGGGGGCTGCCCGCCGCGCTGGCCGGCGGGGTGATCGGCTGGGGCGGACTCGCCTACCTGGAACGCCGGCGCCGCGCCGCCGAGGTCCGGCTCGGCGCGGGTCGCCCCGCCGGTGCCGCCGCCGGCCCCGACGATCCGGCGGAGGGCACCGGTCGCAGCCGCGTCCTGCGCGGCGGGCTGCTCGCCGCCGCCGTGCTGCTGTCCGCGCTCGCCCTCGGCGTGTCGATGATGCCGTTCGGCGGCTCGGGCGACGACACCGCGGTCGCCCGCGACGACACCGTCGCCCACGACGACAGTCAGCCGGTCGCCGACCCGAGCGTCCCCCGCACCACCCCCCGGCAGTCCGCCGCGCCGCCGGCCTCCGCCCCCACCCCCTCCGCGGCCCGTACGACGGCCGGCTCCGGCCGCCGGGACCCCGACCCCGAGCCGCAGGGCACCTCCTCGCCCACACCCGGGCCCGGCCCCGGCAGCACCCGCGCCGCCCCCGCCGCGACCTGCCGGGTCGCCTACGAACTCGTCAACCAGTGGCCCGACGGCTTCCAGGCCACCGTCAACGTCACCACCGACCGGCCCCTGCGCGACTGGCAGGTCTCCTGGGCCTTCCCCGACGGCCAGCAGCTCGGCCAGATCTGGGACGCCACCGCCCACCAGGACGGCCCCGACGTCACCGCCACCGCCGCCGACTACAACAGAACCGTCGCCGCCCACGGCACCGTCTCCTTCGGCTTCATCGGCACCTGGCAGAACAAGAACCGCCCACCCCAAGCCTTCACCCTCAACGGAGCGTCCTGCGCGGCCGGGTGATCCCGACCGGCCGCCTGTCCGTTCGCGGCCGATCCGGTGAGGCCTAGGGCGTGTTGCGAGAGTCCCGCCTGCCGCCCGACGCCTGGCACGCACTCTCGCCGCACCGGGCGATAACCCACGTACAACCCGTACGAGGGCTTCCGCCCGACACTCCCCCAGCCTCCGGCCGGGGGGACCCCCAGAGCACGCACCGGACGCCGCTCGGCCCGCCCTCCGGGCGGACGACGGGACTTTCGCAACACGCCCTAGCCGAACCAGCGTGTGAGGGCCGTGTCGAGGGGGGTGTCGGCGGTGTCGGCCCAGGCGAGGTAGCCGTCGGGGCGGATCAGGAGGGCGCCGGCGCCGTCGAGGTCCTCGTCGGTCTTCGCCATGATGTGGTCGACCCGGTCGGTGCGGTCGCCGACCGACCGTCGCCTGCCGTCGAGGGAGAGCAGCAGGCCCCGGCCGGAGTGCATCAGCCGGCTGGCCCGGGTCGGACCGTCCTCGGTGGTCAGGTCCACGTCGATGAGCCGGGGGCCGACGCCGGGGTACTGGAGGTCCAGGCCGGACATCATGCCTGCGATGTACCGGTTGGTATCGGGCAGGTGCAGTAGTTCGGTCACCAGCTCGCGGACCGTGCCGATCTCCTCGTCCCGGCCGGGGTTCATGATCACGCCCTGGGCGCGGGTGGAGCGCAGCACGCGTGCGGCGGCCGGGTGCCGTTCCTCGTGGTAGGTGTCGAGCAGACCGGCGGGCGCCCAGCCGCGAAGGGTGCCGGCGAGCTTCCAGCCCAGGTTGACCGCGTCCTGGACGCCCAGGTTGATGCCCTGGCCGCCGATCGGCATGTGGATGTGCGCCGCGTCCCCGGCGAAGAACACCCGGCCCTCGCGATAGCGCTCGACCTGGCGCACGGCGTCGCCGAACCGGGAGGCGGCGCGCAGTTCGCCCAGTTCCGTCTCGGGGCCGTACACCGCGTGCAGCGCCTCGCGGACCTCGTCGGCGCGGACCGGCGCCTCGCGGTCCGGACCGTCTCCGGAGGGCCTGCCGAACAGCAGCCGGTACTGGTCCGGCCCGATGGGGTGCAGGATCGTGAGGAAGCCGCCGGCCGACCGGGGGTACCGGCTGAAGTGTCCCTCCTCGGTGGGAACCGCCGCGGACCGGGCGGCGAGGGTGAGGTCCGCCGCCACCATGGACGTCCGGCTTCCCCGGCCGGGGAAGGGGACGCCCAGCAGCCGGCGGACCGTGCTGTGTCCGCCGTCGCACGCGACGAGGTAGCGGCCCCGGATCTCACCGCCGCCCGGGGTGCCGTCCGCGTGCCACTCAGCCGTGACCCCCTCCGTGTCCTGCGCGAGCGCCGTCAGCTCATGGCCGCGGAGCACGGGCACGCCCCGCTCGCCGAGGAGCCCTTCGAGGTGGGCCTCCAGCCGTTTCTGCGCAAGCCTGACCGGGTGGGGGTAGCGGGTGCGCCAGGGGCGGCAGTCCAGCTCGACCGGCAGGGTGGCGAAGTGCCCGCCGCTGGTCTTCCCGGACGGTTCCCGCGCGAGCAGCGGCTCCAGCAGGCCGCGCAGATCGAGCACTTCGGCGGTGCGCGGCTGGAGTCCGCCCGCCCGGGACTGGGTGCCGGGGGTGCGCTGCTTCTCCATGACGACGACCGGTATCCCGGCCAGGGTCAGCTCGTACGCCAGCATCAGCCCGGTCGGGCCCGCTCCCACGACGACGACCTCGGTCCGCATGACGACCTCCGATAAGAAAGGGAACTGAGTGCAAATCTGCACTCAGTCTACCACGGGGTAGACTGAGCGCATGGATCAGCAGATGGGCCTGCGGGAACGCAAGAAGGAACGCACCCGGGAGTCGGTCTCGGCGACGGCGATCCGCCTCTTCCTCGACAAGGGCTTCGACCAGGTCTCGATCACCGAGATCGCTCAGGCGGCGGAGGTCTCCCGGCGGACCCTCTTCGCGTACTTCCCGAGCAAGGAAGACCTCGTGCTGCACCGGTTCGCCGACCACGAGGGCGAAGCGGCCCGGATCGTGCGCGCCCGGCCGGCCGGACAGCCGCCGCTGGAGGCGCTGCGGGCGGCCCTGCTCGACGCCCTGGCGCGCCGCGATCCGAACACCGGCCTGTGCGACGACCCCGAGGTCATGGCGTTCCTGCGGATGGTCTTCGAGACCGAGAGCCTGGCGGCGCGGCTGACCCGGTACACGGCACGCGGGACCGACGCGCTGACCGAGGCGCTGCGGGAGGCGGGGCTGGATCCGCTCGACGCGCGGCTCGTCGCCGCCCAGGTGATCGTGGTGCAGCGGGAACTGGCGGTCATGAACCAGGAGTTCCTGGCGGACGGCGCCACCGCCGAAGAGCACCACCCTAAGGCCGTCCGCGCGGCCGAGCGGGCATTCGACCTGCTGCGCGACGGGCTGCGGCGGCACGGCTGACAGCCGAGCGGATCGAAGCCGAGCGGATCGGCGCCGGGTAGATCGAAGCCGAGCGGAACACCTGCGGTCGGTCTACCTGCACCTGAAGACGAAAGTGCCGGTCACAGCCACTTGTTGCGGGCTGCGACCGGCACTGTCGTTGCGTGGCGCACGGCCGGTCAGTTGCCGACCCGTCCCCGTGCACGGCCGCCGCGGCGGTCGGAGCCGCGGCCGCCGGTGCCGGCAGCGCCGCCCGAGGCTCCGCCGCCCGCGGTTCGCCGGCGGGATGCGCGCGCGTCCTTGCCGCCCGAGGCTCCGCCGGCCGCACCGGCCGTCGCCTGGCGGTCGGAGCCGCGGCCGCCCGCGCCGCCGGCGCCACCCGTGGCCCCGGCGGTTCCCGCCCGGCGGGCAGAACCGCGGCCACCGCCGCTCGCGGACGTACCACCGGCCGCTGCCGCTCCGGCGGCCGACCGGGAGTCCGGGCCCCGGCCACCCGTCCTGGTGGCGGCGCCTGCCGCGGCTGCGGGCCCGCCGCCGTTTCGGCGTCGGCGGCCGGACCGCCTGCCGCGCTCGGCGCCGGCCTTCTGGTCCGGGCGGTCCCCCGGCGCCGTCGTCGGCTGGGGGACCTCGATGGTGACGGGGACGCCGGCAGGCTCGCGGGCGCCGGTGATGGTGGCCAGTTCCGGGTCGCTCGATGTGACGCGGGCCGTGCGGGGGCGGATGCCCGCGTCCGACATGAGCCGGGTGACGTCCCGCTTCTGCTCCGGCAGGACCAGCGTGACCACGCTGCCGGAGCCGCCGGCACGGGCCGTGCGGCCGCCCCGGTGGAGGTAGTCCTTGTGGTCGGCGGGGGGATCGACGTTCACGACGAGGTCGAGGTCGTCGACATGTATGCCCCGGGCCGCGACGTTCGTCGCCACCAACGCGGTGACCTGGCCGTTCTTGAACTGTTCCAGGGTGCGGTTGCGCTGCGGCTGGGAGCGGCCGCCGTGCAGTGCCGCGGCACGGACACCGACGGCCAGCAGCCGCTTGGCGAGCCGGTCGGCGGACCTCTTGGTGTCCAGGAAGAGGATGACCCGGCCGTCACGGGCCGCGATGCGCGTGGTGACGGCCTTCTTGTCGGTCTCGTCCTGGATGTGGAGCACATGGTGCTCCATCGTGGTCACCGCTCCCGCGGACGGGTCCACGGAGTGCACCACGGGGTCGGTCAGAAAGCGCTGCACCAGGCGGTCGATGTTGCGGTCCAGGGTGGCCGAGAAGAGCATGCGCTGCCCGTCGGGCCGTACCTGCTGGATCACCTTGGTGATCTGCGGCAGGAAGCCCATGTCGGTCATCTGGTCGGCTTCGTCCAGCACCGTGATGTGTACGTCGCCGAGTACGCAGTCCCCACGCTCCACGAGGTCGTTGAGCCGGCCCGGAGTCGCCACGAGCACCTCGGCGCCGCGCCGGAGCGTGGCGGCCTGCTTGGTGATGGACAGGCCGCCGACCACGGTGGCCAGCCTGAGGTTCACCGCCGTCGCGTAGGGGGTCAGCGCGTCCGTCACCTGCTGGGCGAGTTCGCGGGTGGGCACCAGGACGAGGGCGAGGGGTGCCTTGGGCTCCGCGCGCAGTCCGGCCGTGCGGGCCAGCAGCGCCAGCCCGAACGCGAGTGTCTTGCCGGAGCCGGTGCGTCCGCGGCCCAGCAGGTCACGGCCGGCGAGCGAGTTCGGCAGCGTGGCGGCCTGGATGGGGAAAGGCGTGGTGACGCCCTGCGCGGTGAGGGTCTTGAGCAGTCCTGCGGGCATGTCCAGACCGGCGAAGTCCTCGACGGCGGGAAGCGCGGGCGTCGTGCTTTCCGGCAGCCGGAATTCCCTGGGTGACGACGCGGACGGTGGCGGCGACGAGGCGCGCCGGTTCGACTTCTGGGGTCTGCGGGACATGCGGTTGTCTCTGCCTTCCTGGAAACAGCACAAACCGGGGTCCGCACCGTGACGGTGCGGACCCCGGTGAGCGGATACGCGTCCGGCGATCAGGCGGGGAGGATGTTCTCCGCCTGCGGGCCCTTCTGGCCCTGCGTGACGTCGAAGGAGACCCGCTGGCCCTCCTGCAGCTCACGGAAGCCCTGGGTCGCGATGTTCGAGTAGTGGGCGAAGACGTCGGGGCCGCCGCCGTCCTGCGCGATGAAGCCGAAACCCTTTTCAGAGTTGAACCACTTCACGGTTCCCTGTGCCATGACTTTCTCCGATCTGTAGGCAGAGGCCCCATCCGGAGATGCCGGAAACAAATAATGCGCCTGAAGGGGAAACATTCCTGTCAGGCGCACATAGGTTCATGGGTACCACAACTGCAACCCCGGAACCGTAGCACAGCCCGGCGGACCGCGGCGGATCACCGAAGCGCGCGCATCAACAGGACGACGCGTTCGCAGCCGGTGATCCTCGCGCTCAGGCCTTTGCCGTCGGCTCCTTCGGCAGAAGGAAGACGATCATGGCCGCGATGACAGCGATGACGAACACCGCGAAGGACGCGACGGCGAAGGCGTGGCCGGCGGCGGCAACCCGGCCGACCGCCGCGGGACGGAACGAGCCGAAGAAGACCGCACCCACAGCCGCGACGCCCAGCGCTCCGCCACACTGCTGGGCCGTGGACAGGACCCCTGACGCGACACCGGCCGACTCCGGCTCGACGCGGCTCAGCACCGCGTTGAGCGCCGGCGTGATGACCAGTCCGCCACCGACGCTCTGCAGCACGAGGGTGGGGATCACGAGCAGCGGAGTGATCCGCGGGCCGGACACCAGCAGGAGGCCGGTCGCCAGGTAACCGCTCGCCAGGATGACCGCCCCGATCTCAAGGACACGCCGTCCGTATTTCGGGATGGTCCGGCTCGCCACGATGCTGAACACGAAGAACGCGGTGGCCGCCGGCGCGTAGACCAGGCCCGCGCCGAGCGCCGACATGGTGAGGCCTTGCTGCATCGTCACCGACAGGGCCAGGTAGTACGAGTAGATCAGCGCGTACAGGGCGAGGACGAGAATGATCCCGAGCGAGAACGAGCGCTGCCCGAACAGCGTCAGCGGTACCAGCGGATCCCCGCCCCGCCGTTCCAGGCCCCGCTCGATCGCGACGAACAAGCCGAACGCGGCCGCGCTGCCCGCGAAGCAGGCCCAGACCCACCATGGCCAGCCTGCCTCCTGCCCCTGGATCAGCGGGAGCACCAGGAGGAACAGGGCCGTGCTGAGCACCAGGACGCCGGGCATGTCCAGCTTGCGCGAGGCGGCCGAGCCTGTCTTCGGAACATGTCGCAGGGCGAGCAGGAACAGGACGATTCCGATCGGCACGTTCACCCAGAACACCAGGCGCCAGCCGGAGCCGAACAGGTCGGCGCCGATCAGCAGTCCGCCGATGAGCTGTCCGCCGATGGTGGCCGTACCCATGACGATGCCGAGCACGCCGTACACGCTGTGCCGCCGCGCCGCCGGCACCAGCACCGTGACGTACGCGAACACCTGGGGAACCATCAGGGCGGCCCCCAGACCCTGGAAGACACGCGCGGCGATGAGGCTGCCCGCGCCCGGTGACAGCGCGCAAGCGACCGATGCCAGAGTGAACAGGGCCACCCCGAGAAGGAAGATCCGCTTGCGGCCGTACAGGTCGGCCAGGCGTGTGGCGGTGATGATGAAGACCGCGTAACTCAGCTGATAACCCGCCAGAATCCACTGGACATCACCGGCGGAGGCATGCAGATCCGCTTCGATCGCGGGGTCTGCGACCACCACGATGAACGAGTCGAGCACCGCCATGAACAGGGCGGCCAGGACAACCGTGATCGTCATCCACGGAACGGCGTCAGCTTGCGAGGCCACCGCCGCCGGGCCGGCCGACTGCTGACTAGTTGCCACGGCAGGTGAGCACCAACTTCCCCGTGGTCCTCCCGGTTTCACCGAGCTCATGGGCCTTGGCGGCGTCCGCCAGCGGGAAGACGGCGTCGACGTGCACCTTCAGCCTGCCGGTCTCGACCAACTCCGTGATGGCCAGCAGCGCTCGCCGGTCGGGCTCGACCAGCATGAAGCCCGAGCGGACGGAACGCGCTGCCGCAGCCGAGGCGAGCGCCTCGGTCTCGCGGGCCGGGAGGGTGATCAACGTGCCACCGTCCCGCAGCACGGACAGCGAGCGCTCCTGGTAGTCCCCGGCGATCGGATCGATCACCACATCCACATCGGAGACCACCGAGGCGAAGTCGACCGCCGTGTAGTCGATCACCTCGTCCGCACCCAGCCCGCGCACGAAGTCGTGCTTGCCCGCGCTGGCCGTGCCGATGACGTACGCGCCGTACGCCTTGGCGATCTGCACCGCCAGGTGCCCCACGCCACCTGCCGCGGCGTGCACCAGGACCCGCTGCCCCTCCCGCAGGGCCGCCATGTCCACCAGGGCCTGCCAGGCCGTCAGCGCGGCGAGCGGCAGGGCCGCCGCCCGCACATGGTCGAGTGCGGCCGGCTTGGGGGCGAAGTGGCGTGCCGGAGCGGCCACGTACTGCGCGTAGCCGCCGACCATCCGCGGGAAGCCCGGCATGCCGTACACCTCGTCGCCCGGCCGGAAGAGCGTCACGCCGCGGCTGACCGCCTCCACCACACCCGAGACGTCCCACCCCACGACGCCGTCGCCAGGGACGTACAGGACACCGGCCGCCCGGGTCTTCCAGTCCACCGGGTTGACGCCGGCCGCGTGCACCCGGACCAGGATCTCCGTCGGGCCGGGCACCGGCCGCTCCCGTTCCACGACCTTCAGGACCTCCGGCCCGCCCGGCTCTTCGAAGGCCACAGCCAGCATCTTCTCCGCCATCCGCATGCACTCCCCGTCTCGTTCGCGATTGATCCACAGCCTGGCGCCACCCAGTGACCGAAACGAGTGGCCAGATTGCCAATAAGTGAGAGAATCCGGCCATGCAGCGAGTCATGCAGCAAGCCGTGCCGCAAGCGATGCACCGCGTCGTCGTCCTCGCCCTCCCCGGCGTCGTCCCCTTCGAACTCGGCATCCCCGCCAAGGCGTTCGGCCTCGCCCGCGGCCCGGACCGCAACCGGCTCTACGAGGTGATCACCTGCACCCCGGACGGCCGGCCGGTGCGCACCAGTGAGGACTTCTCGATCGCCGTCGAGCACGACGCGGGCGTGATCGCCACCGCCGACACCCTGATCGTGGCGGCCGTCGCCGACCCGACCGGCGGCAGCGAGCCGCTCCCCGGGCCGGTCGCCGCCGCGCTGGCCCGACTCCGGCCCGGTACCCGCCTGGTGTCGATCTGCACGGCCTCCTTCGTCCTCGCCGCCGCCGGGCTGCTCGACGGCCGACCCGCCACCACACACTGGGCGCACGCCGAGCGCTTCCGCGAGCTGTACCCGCGGACCCCGCTCGACCCCGACGTGCTCTACGTGGAC
Organism: Streptomyces alanosinicus; assembly: GCF_014650595.1. Lineage (GTDB taxonomy): Bacteria > Actinomycetota > Actinomycetes > Streptomycetales > Streptomycetaceae > Streptomyces > Streptomyces alanosinicus. The sequence continues at coordinate 246,788 of NZ_BMVG01000003.1, read as the reverse complement.
GACGGCGACGTACTCACCTCGGCCGGCGCCGCCGCCGGCATGGACCTCTGCCTGCACCTGATCCGTCACGACCACGGCAGCGAGATCGCCAACCAGGTCGCCCGCCTGTGCGTCGTTCCGCCATGGCGTGACGGCGGACAGGCCCAGTACATCGCCCGACCCGTCCCCGATGCGACCGGCAGCGACACCGCCGGGGCCCGCGAATGGGCCCTCCGGCAGCTCCACCAGCCCATCCAGCTGGCCCAGTTGGCCACCCAGGCGGGCATGAGCGTGCGCACCTTCAGCCGTCGCTTCCTCGCCGAGACCGGCCAGACCCCCGGCCAGTGGCTCACCGCCCAGCGGCTCGAACTCGCCCGCAGACTGCTGGAGTCCAGCGATCTGCCGGTGGACCGGGTCGCCGAGCAGGCCGGGTTCGGCAGCGCCTCCTCGCTGCGCCAGCACCTGGCCGCCGCGATCGGCGTCTCACCCGCCGCGTACCGCCGTACCTTCCAGGGCCGGCACCACGGCCCTACCGGCCGTCAGCCGGCCGACGCCGCCGACCGTGCCCCCGCCGGAAAATGGGAGGTGTGACCGATGGCTGTCTCTGTGACGGGCGTTGCCCGCAACCAGGAGTTCATCGACGCCGGCGGTGATCCGCGTGACGTCCGGGGAAGGGGCGTTGCCACGGCACGAAACCTGTTGCGGATCCCGGATGGATCGGATACCTGTGAAGCTCCCGGGGCGGACGACCTCGGCTCCTGAGGGAAGCTCCCGTGACAGCCAGTCGCTTCGCACATTCCGGCGGCGCGGATCAATGTGCCGCGTCCGTGTCCTCACCGGCAACGGACGAGGTTCTCGCGCCGCTCAACGGCCTTGATGACATTCCGTGGGCGGAGCTGGGGCACGCGTACGGGGCCGCTGACGATGTCCCGGCCACGCTCCGCTTGCTGGCGCGAGCCGGAGAGGATCCCGAACGAGAAGAGCGGCTGGATCACCTGGACGCCTCGATCTACCACCAGGGCGGCGCCGTGTATGCGGCGGGTGCGGCGGCCGTGCCTTTCCTTGTCGAACTCGCAGCCACGCCCGGTCTGCCCATGCGGGCCGCGATCGTGGAGCTGGTCGGCCGTTTCGCGGCCCTGCAGAACGAGATGCGTGAGCCATGGCGCTCGGCCGGGCATGCGGTGTCCTGTCGTGCGGCGCTGGTTGCCGGGCACGACATTCTGGTCGCGCTGCTGGACGATGCCGACCACTCAGTGCGGACCGCGGCGGCGGCCCTGCTGTGGAAGTACGCTCTGTGGTCGCCGCGCACGGATGATGCCATGGAGGCACTGGTCGGCCGCGATGCGGTGGAGCCGGACCTCGCTCTGCGCGTGTCGCTGAGACTGGACGGCGCGCGGGCGGCGGCCAAGGCGCGTGAGTCGAACACTTCCTCGGCCGCCGCGCTCGCGGCGGCGGTGCGCCGCCTCACGGCGGCACCGGACCGGAACACGGACGCACTCAGGCTCGCCTGTCTGGCGGCGGACAAACGTCTTGACCCAGCCGCCGTGAGCTGGCGGGATCTGCTCGACGCAGCCCTCGCGCCGGCCACTCCTCACAAGGCCTACTCGGCGTGGGGCGAGAACGGTTCGCGCCTGGCCGGGGCGTTGTGCGCCGTGTGCGGTGACGATGCGGCCGCATGGCTGAACGTCATCCGTGTTCTTATCAGAGATGAGCGGGCGCAGGTTCGTACCGGCGCACTGCAGGCGGCCGGTGACGCGATGAGACGATGGCGATCGGCCGCCTCGGCGCTGATCCCCTTGATCGGAGCCACGCTGACGGATTCCGAGCCGGAGAACCGCATGAGATCCGCCGATCTGCTCGCGGCAGCGGGCACCGCCGGCGCCGTGTTCGACGACCGCCTCGCCGAAGCGCTCGGCGATCCGCACCGTCCGACTGCGATCCGGGCCGCCTGGGCGCTGGCCCGGCACGGGGACGTACGTGCCGTCCCCACGCTGGTGCACGGCCTGGACCACGAGGAGAACGAGGGGTTCGGGCCGTCCGCCCACTACAACGGGCGCTCCTACTGGTTCGCGCAACCTCCGTTGCGTGAGGCCCTGGTCGCGTGCGCCGCACGGCACGGAGCGCTGCTGGCCCCCGCGTTGCGGTCTGCGCTCGCTCGATGCCTGGCGCAGGCCCGCACCGAGGACGGCGCCGCAAACGGTCTGCGGACGGACAGCCTGCCGCGAATCCACCTGCTCTGCGAGGCCCTTGTGGCATGCGGGCCCGCGGCAGCCGAGGCGGTGCCCGAACTGGAAGCCCTGCTGGACTCCGCGCACCCCCGGTTGGCCTGCACCGTGATCGAGGCCGTGGGGCCCGCTGCCGCACACTGCGTCCCGCACCTGGAGCGAGTGGAGCGCTTGGCTCTGGAGGCGTCGTCGACGCAGATGTCCGCGCGCCGCGCACACGACACCTCTCCCACCGGCGAAGAGACCCCGGCCCACCCATCGCCCGGCCGACAGCGCGTACCCGGACCGGCGGACCTCTGGGTCACCGCGCTCACCGCCGCCTGGACCCGCTTTGCTGTCGTCGGCGACGAGGCGGCACTGCTGTGCACGGTGGACGAGGTGCTCACCATGACGGCTCCTCTGCGCCAGGGCGCTGAAGCGGGGCGCGAGGACAGCCTTCCGGAGTCCGCGACAGCGGCTTTGGCGGCGCGTGACGCGGCGACGCTCGCGAGCACCGTGGCCCGCTGTCTCTCCGTACTTGGACCAGGGGCCGGGGCGAGCCGGATGCGCTGGCCCGAACAGTGGCTGCGTGCGAACGAGCGGTGGTGGAGGAGTCACGAGGCCGTCCTCGTCGCCTGGGCGCACTGGCGGGTGACCGGCGACAGCGGCCTGGCACTCCAGGTGTTCCAACGCGTCCTGGACTCGCGGCCGGGCGCGGCCTACGGCCCGATCGAACTGGCGGCGTTGCGAAGGGTCACCGATATGAGATCCGAGGCCCGTGCGCTCGCACCGCTGCTGCACGCATGCCTGGACAGGGATGAGCGGATCAGCGACAGCGGCGGTTGGCGGGGCATGGCGCTGGACGAGGAGGTGCGGGAACTCGCCTCTACCATGCTGGCCACTCTGCCGGCGCGCTGAGCCCCTTCAGGCTGACGTCTCGTGCGGTGTGTTCAGGTAGCTCTACGGCGGCTTGCCCCAAGACGTGGTGCGAAAAAGCCGGATACGCCCCCGCCGACTACCTTTGATCTGTGATCAACGAGATCCTGGTCCGCGCAGCGATCGACTCGGGGGGGCGCCCACCGACACGGCGATGCCAAACTGTGGGCGCCGCCGCTCCGCTCCTCCGGTTGAATGTCTATGTGGCACAGGACTTGGACTTCGACGAGGACGACCTGCGGGCGCTGGCCGGGCCACGCTCCTTCGAGCGGGGCCGAGGGTATCTGGCCGAGGTGACCGCCGTGGAGGTCGGCGACGGCTGGATCACGGCCACCGTGCACGGGACGGAGGCCTATCAGGCGGAGCTGACCCTGGACGGGCCCGACGGCCTCGCTGGGGAGTGCGACTGCCCGTACGGCGTGGAGGGCAATTTCTGCAAGCATCTGGTCGCCCTCGGCCTGACCGTGCTCGCCGAGCCCGAGGCGGTGCCCAGGCAGCGCGGCCGGGCCAGGACTCGTGCCCAGGAGCTGGATGCGTGGCTGGCTGCGCGCTCCAAGGACGAGCTGCTCGCCCTGGTACGGGAACAGATTGCCGACGACCGGCAGTTGGCGCGCCGACTGGAGCTACGGGCGGCGAGTGCCCATGGGGACCTGGCCGAGGTCCGCGCCCGCATTCGGGAACTCCTCGACACCGCACCCTTCGCACGGTACGGCTACGTGGAGTACGCCGATGCCCACGCCTACGGCGAGCAGGCTTCTCAGGCGGTGTCCGCGATCGCCGCGCTGACCGCCGCCGGGCGGCCCGCGGACGCGACATCCCTGTGCCGGGAGGCGATGCGGCTGCTGAGCGAGGGGCAGGACGCGATCGACGACTCCGACGGTCACCTGGGCCGAATCGGGGCTGCGCTTGCCGAAGCCCACCTCAACGCGTGCCGCGCAGCACGCCCCGACCCGGACGAGACCGCGCGATGGCTGGTCGGTCACCTGCTCAGTGACGTGGACGACCTCACCGGCATCGATCCCCTCGACTACGCGGATGTCCTCGGCGCTCAAGGAATGTGCCGGGTAAGGGAGTTGGCGGTTACGGCCTGGCGCGGCAACCGCACCGGCTGGGCGGAGAAGTACCTGATGGAACGGCTGGCCAGGGCGGAAGGAGACGTGGACGGCTGGGTCGCCGTGCACGCGGCCGATCTCGCCCCGGACGGCAGCACTCACCTGAGCGTCGCCCGCGAACTGGACGCAGCCGGTCGTCCGGACGAGGCCCTGCGGTGGGCGGAACGCGGCGTTGAGGAAGCACACGACGATGTCACCCCCGACCACGCTCTGATCGATTACCTCTGCGACCGCTACACCCGCGCCAACCGGCTCCATGACGGCGTCGCCCTGCGTCGCGTCCAGTTCACCGCCCGCCGCTCCCTGGTCGCGTACCAGCAGTTGCGTACGACGGCACAGGCGGCCGGCTGCTGGCAGGCCGAGCGGGAGCAGGCGCTCGTGCTGCTGCGCGCCGACGCCGGGCAGCAGCAGTCCTGGTACGGCGGCCCGGTCCTGGTCGATGCCCTGCTCGATGACGGCGACGTCGAGGCCGCCTGGCGGGCCGCGGCCGCAACGCATGCACATGACCGACAGTGGCTCGCCCTCGCCGACCAGGCCCGCGCCGACCGCCCTGCCGACGCGCTCGGGGTCTACCTCAGGCTGGCCGAACCCCTCATGACACAGACGGGGAACGCCATCTACGCGCGACTGACCGGCCTGCTGCTGAGCATGCGCGACTGCCATCGGCGCCTGGGCACCGAAGACGAGTTCACCGTGTACCTCGCCGCTCTGCGTGCCAGCCAGAAGCGCAAGCGGAACCTGATGAGGCTGCTCGTCCAGCACGACCTGTGACACCGCCGGAAAATCGGTGGCGCTCGAATACGCGCGCCTCTAGGGTGAGGTCCACTTCACGCAGTGGCTGTCCGCCGCTGTTGTCGGCTGAGTGAGGAACGGGAGGTGTGACCGATGGCTGTCTCTGTGACGGGCACTGCCCGCAACCAGAAGATCATCCACTCCACCTCCGTGGCCGCCGGCTGACCTTTCTCACAGCGCACACGTGCGCAGAGCCGGGGCCGCCCCTGTGAAGGGTTCCCCTTGAATCTCTCTTCTCCTTCGGCTTCTTCGGCTTCTTCCGCTTCGTCGCACCCTCTGGCCCCGTACGGCTGGGACGAGGGCTGGGAAGCCGAGTTCGCTCCTCATGCCGAGCAGGGCCTCCTGCCCGGGCGCGTCGTACGGGTCGACCGTGGCCAGTGCGACGTCGTCACTCCCGTCGGCATCGTCCGCGCCGACACCGAGTTCGTCGTTCCCCGTGACCCGATGAAGGTCGTGTGCACGGGGGACTGGGTCGCCGTCGACGCCGACGGTGATCCGCGTTACGTCCGCGCGTATCTGCCGCGTCGCACCGCGTTCGTGCGCTCCACCTCCTCCAAGCGGTCCGACGGGCAGATCCTCGCGGCCAACGTCGACCACGCCGTCGTCGCCCTCTCGCTCGCCGTCGATCTCGACCTCGGCCGCATCGAGCGCTTCCTCGCCCTGGCCTGGGAGTCCGGAGCCCAGCCCGTCGTCGTCCTCACCAAGGCCGACCTCGTGCCGGATCCGGTCACCCTCGCCCATCTGGTGCAGGACGTCGAGACGAGCGCGCCCGGCGTGCCCGTGCTCACCGTCAGCGCCCTGCACGGCGAGGGACTCGACGTCCTCGTCGCGCTCGTCGGCTCCGGCACGTCCGTGCTGCTCGGCCAGTCCGGCGCGGGCAAGTCCACGCTGGCCAACGCCCTCGTGGGCGCGGACGTCATGGACGTACAGGCCGCGCGGGACGTCGACGGCAAGGGCCGGCACACCACGACCACCCGCAATCTGCTCGCCCTGCCCTCGGGTGGGGTCCTCATCGACACACCCGGGCTGCGCGGTGTCGGCCTGTACGACGCCGAGGCCGGGGTCGGCCAGGTCTTCGCCGAGATCGCGGAACTGGCGAAGCGGTGCCGCTTCCACGACTGTGCCCATGAGTCCGAGCCGGACTGCGCGGTGCGCTCCGCCGTGGAGAACGGGGAACTCGCGGTGCGGCGGCTGGACAGCTACCGGAAGCTGGTGCGCGAGAACCAGCGGATCGTCGCCAAGACCGACGCCCGGATCCGTGCGGAGCTTCGCCGGGACTGGAAGCGCAAGGGCGCGGAAGGGAGGGCGGCGATGGAGTTCAAGCGAGGGCGCTTCTAGCCGGAAAGGCGCAGGTCAGCCGCGCGGGAGGCACCGGTCAGCTGCACGTCCGATTTCCGCCAGCAGGGCGCCTCGGCAGGGCCCCACACTGGTACATGTGATGGACGAGGACACCAGGTACGAGGCGGTGCGGAGCCGTGACGGGCGGTTCGACGGCGTGTTCTTCTTCGCCGTCGAGACCACCGGGATCTACTGCCGGCCCAGCTGTCCGGCGGTGACGCCGAAGCGGCACAACGTGCGGTTCTTCCCGACGGCCGCCGCCGCGCAGGGCTCGGGGTTCCGGGCCTGCCGGCGGTGCCGGCCGGACGCCGTGCCGGGCTCGGCCGAGTGGAACGTACGGGCGGACGCCGTCGGGCGGGCCATGCGGCTGATCGCCGACGGCGTCGTGGACCGCGAGGGCGTCGCCGGGCTCGCCGCGCGCCTCGGTTACAGCGCCCGGCAGGTCCAGCGGCAGCTCACCGCGGAACTCGGCGCCGGGCCGGTGGCACTCGCCCGCGCCCAGCGGGCGCACACCGCGCGGGTGCTGCTGCAGACCACCGACCTGCCGGTCACCGAGATCGCGTTCGCGTCCGGATTCGCCAGCGTCCGGCAGTTCAACGACACGGTCCGCGAGGTGTACGCCTCGACGCCCACAGAGCTGCGGACCGCGGCTCCCGGCGGCCGGGGTGCCGCCCGCGGGCGCGGTGCCCGTCGGGCCGCCCCGGGCGCCGGGATACCGCTCCGGCTCGCCCACCGCGGCCCCTACCAGGCCGCCGCCGTCTTCGACCAGCTCGCCCGGGAGGCGGTCAGCGGGGTCGAGGAGGTGTCCGGCCCGCCCGGCGGCCGCACCTACCGGCGCACGCTACGGCTGCCGTACGGCACCGGGATCGTCGCCGTCCGGGAGCGCACGCACGCGGTGCGGGCCGCTGCCGGTACCCGCCCGGGCGGCTGGCTCGACGCGCGGCTGCACCTCACCGACCACAGGGACCTCACCACGGCGGTGCAGCGGCTGCGGCGGCTGTTCGACCTCGACGCGGACCCGTACGCCGTGGACGAGCGGCTCGGTGCCGACCCGCGGCTCGGGCCGCTGGTCGCCGCCCGGCCCGGGCTGCGCTCGCCCGGCGCCGTGGACCCGCTGGAGCCCGCCGTCCGCGCCCTGGCGGGGCGGGCCGGCGCGGCGGAACTGGTGCGCCGGTGCGGCAAGGTGCTCGACGCGCCCTGCGGCACCCTCACCCATCTCTTCCCCGAGCCCGCCGCCCTCGCCGAGGCCGCACCGGACGGCCCGCTCGGGGCGCTGGCCGCCGCCCTCGCCGACGGCACCGTGCGGCTGGACCCGGGCGCCGACCGGGACGACGCGCAGCACGCCCTGCTCGCCCTGCCCGGCATGGACCCGGACGCCGTCGCCGCCCTGCGGACGCGCGCCCTCGGCGATCCGGACGTGGCCCCGCCCGGCGCCGAGGTGTCCGACGACTGGCGGCCCTGGCGCTCGTACGCCGTACAGCATCTGCGGGTGGCAGGGGAGTGGAACCGATGACTGCGGAAGCGATGACCACGGAAGTGATGACGACCATGTACTGGACCCAACTCGACTCCCCTGTAGGGAAGTTGCTGCTCACCGCAGACGCGGGCGGAGCGCTCGCCTCGCTGTCCGTGCCCGGGCAGAAGGGCGGGCGGAGCGTGCAGAGCGCCGAGGCGGAGGGATGGCGGTACGACGCCGGGCCGTTCCGCGCCGCCGCGGATCAGCTCGCCGCCTACTTCGCCGCTGAACTCAAGGAATTCCAGCTGCCGTTGAGCCCGCATGGCACCGAGTTCCGGCAGCGGGTGTGGGCGGCCCTGGACGAGGTGCCGTACGGCGCCACCGTGACGTACGGAGAGATCGCCGCGCGGATCGGCGCATCGCGTGCGGCCGTTCGCGCGGTCGGCGGCGCGATCGGCGCCAACCCCCTGCTGATCGTGCGCCCGTGCCACCGGGTCATCGGCGCGGACGGGTCGATGACCGGGTACGCGGGCGGCGTCGAGCGGAAGGCGCGACTGCTGACCCTGGAGGGCGCGCTCGCCGGATAGAGCCTGTCACGGGCCGGTGGGCCGGTCCCGGAAGATCCGGTCCAGGTGGTAGCCGAGAACGGCGGTGGCGGAGTCCGCGTCGCGCTGGCCGACCAGGACGCTGGTGCCGAGCCCCGCGGACATGGCCAGCAGCCCGACCGCCTCGGCGCGGGCGTCCACGCCGGGCCGCAGCAGCCCGGCGTCCGCCGCCTGCCGCAGCAGCCCGCTCAGGGTGGCCTCGGCGGCGTCGGGGTCCTTGATGAACGGCTGGGCGGCGAGGGCCTCGTCGGTCACGGACAGGACGGCGTACGAGGTGTAGAGGTGGTGGAAGAGCCGGCTCTCGTCGTCGACCGGCAGGGCCGCCGTCAGCACCGCCTCGATCACCGCCCGCGGCCCGGGATCCTCGCCGGCCGCGCGCACCCGGGCGGCCACCCGCGCCCCGAACTGCGCTGCCAGCTGCCGCAGCCCGAAGAGCAGCAGCTTCTCCTTGGACTCGAAGTAGTACTGCACCAGCCGGAGCGACACCCCCGCCTCGGCCGCCACGTCCCGCATCCCCACCGCGTGCAGGCCGAGCCGTCCGGCGGCCCGGACCAGGGCCTGTGCGATCTCGGTGCGCCGCTCTGCGTGATCCACGCGCTTGGGCATCGTCCGCTGCTCCGCTCCTCGCCGGCGTCCGTCGGCCGGTTCCGCTTCCGGCGGCCCCTTGCGGGCCGGCCACCGTTGATGATACAGCCGTACCACCAACGTGGTACGTTCGTATCACAAAGACCGTCTGTCCCGGAGGTTGCCGTGCCCGAGTCCGCAAGCACCCGTCCCCGCCCCGACGTCGGCCGCTACGTCAGCGACGCCTGGCGCGAGCGCTACTTCGCGGCGTGCGACGCGCTGTACGCCCTGGGCGCGCCCATCTCCTGGGAGCGGGACGTGGAGACGTCGTACGGGACCACGCACGTCTACCGCCACGACCCCGAGGACCCGGCGGCCCGCGAGCGAACCCCCGTCGTCCTCGTCCACGGCGCCGGCTCCTGCTCCGCCATGTGGTACCCCAACACCCCGGCCCTCGGCGCCGAACGGCCTGTCTACGCCATCGACACCCCGGGAGACCCGGGCCGCAGCGTGCAGCGCGCGCCCATCCATGAGCCGGAGCACGCCGCGCGCTGGCTGGACGAGACGCTCGCCGGGCTCGGGCTCGACCGGGTGCACCTCGTCGGCTCCTCGTACGGCGGATGGCTCGCGCTGAACCAGGCGTACCGCGGCACCCACGGCCTCGCCTCCGTCACGCTGCTCGATCCCGGCGGTCTGGAGAAGGTGGGGCTGCGCTTCTTCGTCTGGATCTTCGCCAGCCTGTTCGCGACCTTCGCCCCGAAGCGGCTGAGGCCCCGCCTCGCGTCCTGGCTGGAGCAGCCGGTCCTCGTCGTGCCGGAGCTGCGCGCCATGATCAGGACCGGTGTGCGCGCCTACCGCATCCGCCGGCCCGTGCCCCAGCCGCTGACCGAGGCCGAACTGTCCGCCATCCGCACCCCGTTGTACCTGGTGCTGGGCCGGCGCAGCCTGTTGGTGCACCCGGAGCGGCAGGTGGAGCGCGTACCCCGGCTGGTCCCCGGCGCCAGGGCCGAGATCATCTCCCGCACCGGCCACGGACCCCAGATCGATCACGCGGAGCGGGCCAACGGCCTGATGCTGGACTTCATGAACTCCGCCGAACGCGGCCTGTCTTCGCCTCTCTAGGCCGGGGCGCGAGGGGCGACGGTGGCCAGGCGGCCCAGGGCCTGTCCGGGGGATCCTGTCGCGGACGCGGGGGCCGGCACGCCCATCGCGTCGACGCCCTCCTCCGCCTTGCAGCCGGACTCACCAGCCCCTGCTCACCTGCGCCGATGAGGCACCGTCACTTTCCCGCGACCTGATCCGCCGGACAGGCCCCAGCGCATCTGCCCCGCCCGCCCCGCCGCACACACCTGCCCCTTCCTCCCCCACAGCCCTGACCCCCTCCGCCACGCCCGCGCATCGGCTCCGCGCCCCCCGGTCCCGCCGTCCTCCTCGCGGTTGCGCCGAGCGGGTGGACCCCGGCCGAAGGTGCGGTTGTGCGGGCCGGCTGTGTGGCACGGTCTGCTCCGACGAGCAACGGGGAAGGGCGGGTTCGGAGATGGCCGGGGTCAGACGGGTCCTCGCGGTGGTGCTGCTGGCGATGCTGCCGGGCACGAGCACGTCGGCGGTCGCGGCGCAGGCGCCGCCGGTGTGGACCGGCAGCTGGGAGACCGCGCCGTCGGGAACCGCCGCCGCACTGCCCGGCGCCGCCGTCCGCAACGTCGTCCACCTCAGCGTCGGCGGCACGGCCGTGCGCATCCGGCTCAGCAACCGCTTCGGCACCGCACCGCTGCGGCTCGGCGCGGTCACCGTCGCGCTGCGCCGGGCGGCCGGCCCGGACGCCGTACCCGGCACCCTGCGCACCGCCACCTTCAAGGGCGCCCCGACCGTCACGGTCCCGCCCGGCCAGGACACGTTCACCGATCCGGTGACGCTGTCCGTGCCGGCCGCCGCCGACCTCCTCGTCACCGTGTACACCCCCGGCGACGACGGCCCCGCGACCTACCACCAGACCGCGCTGCAGACCAACTACGTCGCCCCGGCCGGCGCGGGCCGGGCCGCCCAGGAGAGCGGCGCGGGCTACACCACCACCGTCAACCGCTGGTACTACGTCACCGGCGTCGACGTCTTCGGCGACAACGCGGGCAGCGTCGTCGCGCTCGGCGACTCCCTCACCGACGGCAACGGCTCCACTCCCGACGCCAACCACCGCTGGCCCGACCGGCTCGCCGAACAGCTCCGCACCGGCCGGCTCGGCGTCCTCAACGCCGGAATCTCCGGAAACCGGCTGCTGCACGACGGCACGGGACCGAACGCCCTCGCCCGCCTGGACGCCGACGCCCTGGAGCGGACCGGGGTACGGGTCCTGGTCGTCCTGGAGGGCATCAACGACATCAAGGGCACGCCGACGGCCGACGACGTCGCCGCCTACGCCGACGCCTACCGCGCGCTCGTCAACCGCGCCCACGCCCGGGGCGTCCGGGTCGTCGGCGTCACCCTCACCCCGTACCGCGGCTTCTCCGCCTACACCGCCGCCCGGGAGGCCGTACGGCAGCGGGTGAACACGTTCATCCGCACCGGCGGCGCCTTCGACGCGATCGCCGACGCCGACGCCGCCCTGCGCGACCCCGGCGACGCCACCCGGCTGCTGCCCGCCTACGACCCCGGCGACCATCTGCACTTCAACGACACGGGCATGGCCAGGATCGCGGACGCGGTGCGCCGGGCGCTCGGGCCGACGGGCGGGCTGACGGCCGGTGGTCCGACGGCCGGTGGACGGGCCCGGTGGGCGCTCAGTGCCACAGCACCGCCCCCAGCCAGGCTCCAGCGATCAGCAGACAGGCGAAGAGTTCCGTGAACACACGGGAACCGCCCGAGCGCATCGCCGTACGCAGGGAGGCCATCGCCTCGCCGTGGCGGCCGAGGCGCAGCCGCTCGTGCAGATAGATGCCGGCCATGAACCCGGGCAGCGCGCCGAGCACCGGCAGCAGCACGAACCCGACGAACGCGCCCGCACCCGCGTACGCGCCCATCGCCAAGGTGGCGCCGCTCTGCCGCAGCCTGCGCGGCGGCAGGGCGGCGCGCACCGGCAGCGACAGCAGCAGGACCCCGGTGGCGCCCACCAGCACCGCCCAGGCCGACGGCCGCGGATCCGTCAGCGCCCACCACAGCACCCCGGCCCACACCAGCCACGACCCCGGGACCCCGGGCACCAGTACTCCGCACAGGCCGAGCACGATGACCACGCCGACCAGCAGGAGTTCCCACACTCCCATCTGCCCAGAGTGCCCCATGACACGCCCTAGGTGCGGGTGACCCAGCCCCGTTCGTACGCGTGCCAGCCCAGCTGGAGCCGAGTGGTCACCCCGGCCAGCTCCATCAGCCGCCGTACCCGGCGCTGCACGGTCCGCAGGCCCAGATCGAGCTGTTTGGCCACGCTCGCGTCGGTCAGCCCGGCCAGCAGCAGCGACAGCACCTCCAGATCGGTGGCGTCCGGGCCGTCCGGCTGGGCCTCGGCCACCCCCGCCGGGCCCAGTCGCAGCGGCACCGCCTCCCGCCACACCGACTCGAACAGCCCGGCCAGCAGCTCCAGCAGCCCGCTGGCATGCACCACCAGCGCGGCCGGCTCCGCCGTCCTCGACGTCAGCGGCACCATGGCGAGCGAACGGTCGGCGATCACCAGCTTCGTCGGCACCCGGTCCACCGTCCGCACCCGCTCGTCACGGGCGAGCGCCGCGGCCAGCTCGGTCAGCCCGTGCGGCAGGTCCAGCACCGCACGCTCCACCACCACCCGGTAGCCCACACCGCGCCCGGCCGCCTGTTCCTCCGCCTCGTTCTCCACACCGGACACGACCACCGGATTGCCGGTCACCAGCGCGCACACCTCGTGGGCCGCCCCCAGCTGCAACTGCAGAAAACGCTGGGCGACCGCCGAGGCGCCGGTCACCACCTCCACCAGGTCGTGCACGGCCGGCTCCGCCGCGGCCGCCCGGTACTCCTCCGCGAGCAGCGCCGCCGTCAGCTCCGCCTGCTCCAGCTCGTGCCGCTGCTGGGTGAGCAGCGCGCCCAGTGCCACCCCGGGCGGCGCGGCCACCCAGCGGCCCGGCCGGGCCGGTGACTGGGCGGCGAGCCCGTGCCCCTCCAGCCGGCGCAGCGCCCGCTCGGCGTCCCGTTCGGCCAGCGCCAGGCGCCGCGCCAGATCGGACACGTCGGCGGCGCCCACGGACACCAGCGCCCGGTACGCCGCCTCGTGCGTCTCGTCCAGCCCTATCGCTGCCAGCACCGGCCTCTCGTCCCTCCCTGCGACGGGCCTTCGGTCAGGCCCGGGAACACGCCACCGACAAGCCGCCACGACGGCTGCGGCCTGGCGGGAACCGGCCACGGCGCAAACCCGCCGCGGAACATCATCGCCGTAGCGGAGGTGAGTCTGCCAAGGTGGCAGCACCGCGGGAGGCGCAGGGTGTTTTCGATTCACAGCTGCGTCCCAGGAAACCAAGCCACAATCCGGCCATCCGACCGGTGCCGTATCGAGGCCCGGCCGCCCGGTACGTGGCCCGGGCCCGGACGTGTGCGAACCACGCGAAGGGGATCCGGGGCCGGGTCACTTCGGACGTCGCCGGGCGGTCCTCCCGTGGGGGGTGGGGCCGTCCGGCGACCATCTGCCGCCCTTCGTACGGCTGTTCAGTCCCTCACTCGCCACGCCGTTCGAGGCGACCAGGTGGGCCGGATTTTCCCGATGCCCCGTTTTCCCGCGGCCCGCGCGGTGGACAATGAAGGGCATGAGCCAGCAGGGGGGAAGGCCCGCCCGTCCCGAGGACGACTGGTGGGGACAGCTGTACGACGACTCCACCGAGGACACGGGCGCCACGGCCGCGCACGACACCCTGGACGACCGCTTCGCCTCCGCGAAGCACACGGTGACGCCCGCCCCGATCGCGGGCAGGGGACCCGGCACGGTGGCACGCGGGGACGACACCCCGCGCCGAGCGCGGCCCGACCGGCCCGCCGTACCGCCACAACGCGTCACCGACACCTCGCCCGCCCCGGCCCCGCCCACCCCCGCCGAGCCGCGGGACGCGCCGGCCCCCGTCCCGCCTCCGCACATGCCCGAGGCCACCCGGTCCGACCCCGCCGCGGGCGGTCCCGCGGCCGGCCCGGGTGGTCCGGTGACGTCGGTCGTTCCACCCGTCACACCCGTTTCGCCCTTCGGCGCCGACTATGTCGGGTCCGGGCCGCCCACCTATGATCCCGAGCCGACCGCGTTGCCCGGGGTCGATCCGGAGGGGCTGGGCGAGCTGGTCGCCGACACCGTGCTGGACGGCGCGCGGTACGGGACGTGCACACTGCGGGCCGTGTCGATGCGCGGGGACTCGGCGCGGTACCGGGGCGAGCCGCGCCGGGACTCGCTGCTCACCGCCCGGTTCGGGACGGGGCGGCAGGCGCTGGTGCTCGTCGCGATGGCGACCGGGGTGCGCGGCACGCCGGACGCGCATCTCGCGGCGGCCGAGGCGTGCCGGTGGATCGCACGCGCCGTGGGCCACAGCCAGCACGGGCTCGCGGAGGACATCCGGGCCGCCCGGCGCGGCGAGCTGAAGGCGGGGCTGCACCGGCTGACCGACCGCAGCCTCGGCAAGCTGCGGGCGAGCGCCGTCGAGCAGGGCGTCGATCCCGGGATGTACACGGCGAGCCTGCGCTGTCTGCTGCTGCCCGCCGACCCCGACTGCCGTACCCGCGTGTTCTTCGGTGTCGGCGACGGCGGCCTGTTCCGGTTGCGGGCCGGGGAGTGGCAGGACATCGAGCCGCGGGTCGATTCCGACAACAGCGGCGGCGAGGGTGACCGGTTCACCTTGGACCTCGGCATCCCGACCCCGCCGAGCCCCTACGAGCCCGCTCCACAGCCGCCGAGCGCGCCGTTCCGGTTCCACGCCTCGCCGGCCCGCCCGGGGGACGCGCTGGTGATGTGCAGCGCCGGTCTGGCCGAGCCGCTGCGCGGAGAGGCCGCGCTCTGCGCCTATCTGGCCCGCCGCTGGTCCGGCCGTACCCCGCCCGGCCTCGCCGCGTTCCTCGCCGACACCCAGGTACGGGTGAAGGGTTACGCCGACGACCGTACGGTGGCGGCCGTGTGGGAGGCGTAACCGCCGCCCCTGTGGATTGATGGGACCGAGGACCACGGAGGTCGTCGCGGTAGCCGGGACCATCGAAGGGGCAGACGAGAGAACATGGCCAAACAGAATGTTGCCGAACAGTTCGTCGACATCCTCGTCCGCGCCGGCGTACGCCGTCTGTACGGCGTGGTCGGCGACAGCCTCAACCCGGTCGTGGACGCCGTCCGCCGCAACTCCGCCATCGACTGGATCCATGTACGCCACGAGGAGACCGCCGCCTTCGCGGCCGGCGCCGAGGCCCAGCTCACCGGGAAGCTGACCGCGTGCGCCGGCTCCTGCGGCCCGGGCAATCTGCATCTGATCAACGGTCTGTACGACGCGCACCGCTCCATGGCCCCGGTGCTCGCACTCGCCTCGCACATCCCGTCCAGCGAGATCGGCCTCGGCTACTTCCAGGAGACCCACCCCGACCGGCTGTTCACGGAGTGCAGCCACTACAGCGAGCTGATCTCCCACCCGAAGCAGATGCCCCGGCTGCTGCAGACGGCCATCCAGCACGCGGTCGGACAGAGCGGGGTCAGCGTGGTCGCGCTGCCCGGCGACATCGCCGCCGAACCGGCCCCGGAGAAGGCCGCGCGGAGCGCCCTCGTCACCTCCCGGCCCACCGTCCGGCCCGGCGACGCCGAGATCGACGCGCTCGCCCGGATGATCGACGAGGCCGGACGGGTGACCCTCTTCTGCGGCAGCGGCACGGCGGGCGCGCACGCCGAGGTCATGGAGTTCGCCGGGCGGATCAAGTCCCCGGTGGGGCACGCCCTGCGCGGCAAGGAGTGGATCCAGTACGACAACCCGTACGACGTCGGCATGAGCGGACTGCTCGGCTACGGCGCCGCCTACGAGGCCACCCACGAGTGCGACCTGCTGCTCCTGCTCGGCACCGACTTCCCGTACAACGCCTTCCTGCCCGACGACGTGCGGATCGCCCAGGTCGACGTGCGGCCCGAGGTGCTCGGCCGCCGCTCCCGGCTCGACCTCGCCGTGTGGGGCGATGTGCGCGAGACGCTGCGCTGTCTGATCCCGCGGGTGAGGGAGAAGACCGACCGGCGGTTCCTCGACAGGATGCTGAAGAAACACGCCGACGCGCTGGAGGGCGTGGTCAAGGCCTACACCCGCAAGGTCGACAAACACATCCCGGTCCACCCCGAGTACGTGGCCGCCGTCCTCGACGAACTGGCCGACGACGACGCCGTGTTCACCGTGGACACCGGCATGTGCAATGTGTGGGCCGCGCGGTACATCTCGCCCAACGGGCGCCGCCGGATCATCGGTTCGTTCTCGCACGGCTCGATGGCGAACGCGCTGCCCATGGCGATCGGCGCCCAGTTCACCGACATGCGCCGGCAGGTGGTGTCGATGTCCGGCGACGGTGGCTTCGCCATGCTGATGGGCGACTTCCTGACGCTCGTGCAGTACGACCTCCCCGTCAAGGTCGTCCTGTTCAACAACTCCTCCCTCGGCATGGTCGAGTTGGAGATGCTGGTGGCCGGACTGCCCTCGTACGGCACCACCAACGTCAACCCCGACTTCGCCGCCGTGGCCCGCGCCTGTGGTGCCCACGGGGTGCGGGTGGAGAAGCCCAAGCAGCTCGCCGGGGCCCTCAAGGACGCCTTCAGGCACAAGGGACCGGCGCTGGTGGACATCGTCACCGACCCCAACGCGCTGTCCATCCCGCCGAAGATCAGCGCCGAGATGGTCACCGGATTCGCTCTGTCCGCCTCCAAGATCGTCCTGGACGGCGGCGTCGGCCGGATGCTCCAACTGGCCCGCTCCAACCTGCGCAACGTGCCGCGTCCGTAGGCTCTGTCCGAGCCCTGTCCGCGGGCGCCGTTCATGCAAGGACGCGTACTGGCCCGTAAGGGAGTGGATTTCGGCCACTTTCACGGCGCGTGACGGTGTGCCGACGGCTGGTGCCGGGCGCATCTGCCTTGCCGTTTCGCGGGGTCCGTGGCGCCCAGTGCCCGGTGGGAGGCCGGTGATCCCGGTACGGGATGGATCGCCGGGCGGCCCGGACGCCGTACCGCCGTGGCCGAACCGCCGGTCATCGGGCCTGGGTCATGACTGCCTGTGTGCGGGCTGGGCAAGCATCCCCCGTGAACGTGTTCGACCAGGGGGCAGGGTCCGGCGGCGTGCGGGCGGGGGTCATGAAGAGTCAGGCACGAGGGGGCGGTCCCGCGGTCGCCGAAGGCTCCTCGGCGGCGACGGGGGAGACGGTGGGGGAGTCCACGGGGGAAGTGACCGGCACCATCACGGAACACGCGCACCGGTTCCGGCGCAGACTGGGGCGGGCGGATCTCAGGGCGGTGCCCGAGGCCCGCCGGGAGTTGCGCGAACTGCTGCGGCACTGGGGCAAGCCCGGCCGCTCGGAGATCGCCGAACTGCTCACCAGTGAACTGGTCACCAACGCGCTGGTCCACACCGAGCACGACGCGGTCCTCACGGCCGTCGTGGAGCCGGGCGGACTCCGCGTGGAGGTAAGGGACTTCGTGGCCCGCAGACCGGCGCTGACGGGCCCGGACACCGACGACGACACCCATGGGCGGGGCATGGTGCTGGTGCAGTCCCTCGCGGACGCCTGGGGCGTACGGCCGCACGGGGTGGGCAAGTCGGTGTGGTTCGAACTGGGCGCCGAGGCCGCGTGACGCTCCGCGGGCCTCGCGGGCCCGCACGGTACGGCGGGACAGGGTGCTCTCAGGGTTCGGCGGGACAGGGTGTGCAGGAGGAAGGCCAGGACACGGGTCGGGGCGTGACCCGCGTGGTCACGCCCCGACCCGTCATGAGCGGTGCTCCTAGCCGAACTGCTGCTCCAGATCCTTCAGCTTGCGCTCCAGGGAGTCCAGACGGGGCAGGGCCATGGTGTCGTCCTCGGCGGTGAGGTCGACCGTCGTGTGCTCAGCGGATCCGCTGCGGACCGGCTGCAGGGAGGGACGGGCGCGGACGGGCAGTTGTTCCGCGGTGGATATGGCAGGCTCCGCGGTGACTTCGGCGGAGCCACGTTCCACCGCCTGTACCTCGACCTGCCGGGCGCCACGCCCGACGAACCCGCGATGGCCCCGGCTGATCGCCTTCAACTGAGCCCGCTCCAGGCGGTGCTGCTCACGCCGGCGCTGCCGGGTCTCGTCCTTGGTCCGCTTGTCCTCGCGGACCTCCTCGACGGCCTCGTCCAGGCTGCGCACACCCTCCAGCAGCATCAGCGACCAGGCCTTGTAGGTCTCGCGGGGGGCGCGCAGCCAGCGCACGATGCGGATCTGCGGCAGCGGGCGCGGCACCAGGCCCTGCTCGCGCAGCGCGGCCCGGCGGGTCTGCTTCAGCGCGCGGTCGAACAGGACGGCCGCGGACAGCGACATACCGGAGAAGAACTGCGGGGCGCCCGCGTGGCCGGCTCCCCGGGGCGCGTGCACCCAGTTGAACCAGGCCGCCGCCGCGGCGAACATCCACACGAGGATCCGGGAGCCGAGCGCGGCGTCACCGTGGCTGGCCTCGCGCACCGCGAGGACGGAGCAGAACATCGCCGCGCCGTCCAGGCCGAACGGCACCAGGTACTGCCAGCCGTCGGTCAGCCCCAGGTTCTGCTCGCCGAAGCCGACGAGGCCATGGAAGGAGAGGGCGGCGGCGACCGCCGCACAGCAGAACAGGAGCACATAGGAGGCCGTGCCGTAGATGGCCTCTTTGCGTCTGCGACGCTCCTCGCTGCGCTCCCAGGAGTCATCCGCGCTCGCGTTCTCCCCGGAGGAGCGCTTGCCGCGCGCGAGCACCGCCACCGCTGCCAGCATGCCCAGGAGCAGTACGGCGCCCGGAAGCAGCCAGTTCAGCGATATGTCGGTCAGCTTCATCAGGGGTCCCTTGCATTGGGATAGGGCGTAACGCCCGCCATAGTGGCCCACTCCCGATGGCCCTCAGGGGGTTTCGGGGCAAGAGGCCGCCAATGAAGTGCAAGGGGATGCCCAGGACGGCGTTCTGCTCGAACTGCCGCTTGAGGGGCGGGAGTTGAGTTCGAATAAGACTACCCGGACGGGCGGTTCCGTGGAAACTTCCTGCGACTGGTGGGGAAGGTGTGACGTGCTGTTGCGGGAGCCGTCCGCGCATGGTGGCCGTAGCCGATGATGATCTTAGTGGACCCGGCGGGTCCGGCGGCACCGCCGATCCTTGATCGCGGGCGCCGTGATTAGGCAAGGCTAACCTCGCCCGATCTTCTTGGAGTTTGAACTGTCGCCCCGGGCGCCTATGGTGCTTGACGGACAAGTGACAACTCACCGTTAATGACCCAAGTGCCGACAAGCCGCCAGGAGGACCCGTGAAGCAGAGCACGCAGGGCTCCGCCGGGCCGGGGACCCCGCAGCGCCGTACCGGCGGCGGCCGGGTGCCCGCCCAGGCGCGCGTGGCGGACGTCCTCGACGCCGTCCGTGAGCGGGGCGCCGCCCTGCCCGCCGCGCGGGGCGAGCACACCCACGGTGAGCGGCCGGTTCCCGGTCCGCGATCGGCGGTGCAGCGTTCCTCGGTGCGCGGGCAGATCCTGGACGCGCTGCGTACGGCGCTGGTGACCGGGGAGCTGAAGCCGGGCGAGGTCCACTCCGCGCCGGTGCTCGGCGAACGGTTCGGCGTCTCGGCGACGCCCGTGCGGGAGGCCATGCAGCAGCTCGCCCTGGAGGGCGCGGTCGAGGTCGTGCCCAACCGGGGCTTCCGGGTGGTCGAGCGGGGGGCGCGGGAGTTGGCCGAGCTGGCGGAGGTCCGTGCGCTCATCGAGGTGCCGGTGATGCTGCGGCTCGCCCGGACGGTGCCGGGCGAGCGGTGGGCCGAGCTGCGTCCGCTGGCGGAGGAGACGGTGCGCGCGGCGGCCGACGGCTGCCCGGCGACGTACGCGGAGTGCGACCGGGCCTTCCATCGCGCCCTGCTCGCCCTGTCGGGCAACGACCAGCTGGTCGGGGTCGCCGCCGACCTCCACCGCCGCTCCCAGTGGCCCCCGGTCCGGCACGGCCGGGCGTATCTGGTCGCGGACGCGGCGGAACACATGGCTCTCCTGGACGCGCTGATCGCCGGGGACGTGGATGTGGTGCGGGGGCTGGTGACCGGGCACTTCGCCGGCGTCGGCTGAGGGGCGCTCGGTGGTATGCCCGGGCGGGCCGGGCGCGGCGGCGGGATCATGCGGCCGACGTCAGCCGCAACTCCCGAGGGGCGCGGGGAACCGCGCGACCAGACCCCGCCGGCCCGCACTCGGCAATGAGTCGGCACCCGCCCGCCCCTACGCCGTAGCCACCCCCGGCCCCGGCGGAGTCAGCTGCCGTGCCAGCCACGTCGGGACGCCGCCCAGCAGCCGGAACAACCGCCGCGCCTCCTCCCGCAGCCGCGAAGCCTCCGGCTCGGACTCCGCGTCGGCCAGCGAGGCGAGCGCGGGCGCCGTACCGACCAGATAGCCCAACTCCTCCCGGATGCGCAGCGATTCGGCGAAGCCCTGCCGTGCCTCCGCCAACTCGCCGTCACGCAGCGCCAGTCCGGCGAGGTGGCGCCAGGTGAAGGACAGCAGGAGCGGGTCGGCGTGCGCCGTGGCGCCCGCGTGGGCGCGGCGGTACGCCGCCCGCGCCGCCTGCGGGGAGCGGGTCAGGTTCTCGGCGATCAGCCCCCGGCGGAAGTCCAGCAGGGCCCGGCCCGGCGCCCCCGGAGGGATCAGCGCCGCCGCCCGGCCCAGCGCGGCCCGCGCCTCGTCCGCGCGGTCGCGCACCCCGTGCAGCGTGGCCGTGTAGGCCAGCTGGCCCCGTTCGCAGGCGGCGGCCCCCCGCTCCTCGTCGCCGTGCGCGAGCGCCTCCGCCGTCCGCAGGGCGTCCTCCGCGTCCGCCCAGCCCCGCTCGGTGTACAGGCACCGTTCGACGAGCAGCGCGGCCCGCTGCAGGGCCGTGGCGGGGCTGTCGGGCGGCAGCAGGGCCGCCGCGTCCGCCCAGCAGGCCCGCGAACGCAGCCGCCATACCGCGGTCTGGAGCGGATCGTCACCAGGGGTCGTTCCGTTACCAGACATGGCGGTATGCGCCACGTTGCCCTCCCCGAGCACGCCATCGAGCTGTTGAGTGGTGGCGGCATTCCAGCATCGATCGCCCGGCGGGGCCAAGAGGGTGGGTGAAAGATTTCACAAAGTAGTGGGGCGCCGGCGTGACCGGGTTTGGCCCCTGCGCGCCCCCGCCGGCCTCAGCTCATCCGCAGTGCGAGGAAGAAGTCCAGCTTGTCCTCCAGGCGGGAGAGGTCCCGTCCCGTCAACTGCTCGATCCGGCCCACCCGGTAGCGCAGCGTGTTGACGTGCAGGTGGAGCCGGGTGGCGCAGCGGGTCCAGGAGCCGTCGCAGTCCAGGAAGGCCTCCAGGGTCGGGATCAGCTCGGCCCGGTGCCGGCGGTCGTAGTCCGTCAGCGGGTCCAGCAGCCGGGCCGTGAAGGCGCGGCGGACGTCGTCCGGGACGAAGGGGAGCAGCAGGACGTGCGACGCCAGCTCCTGGTGGCCCGCGGCGCAGACCCGGCCGGGGCGGGCCGCGGCCACCCGGCGGGCGTGCCGGGCCTCCTCCAGGGCGCCGCGCAGGCCCTCGGCCGAGTGCACGGCCGCGCTGACGCCGAGGGTGAGCCGTCCGTCGTCGTTCAAACCCGCCGACAGCGTCTCGCGCACCGACTGCAGTAGAGAATCGGCCAACAATCCCGTCTCCGGGCCGTCGTGCTCGGAGGAGACCGCCGGCAGCGGCACCAGGGCGATCGCCTCGTCGCCGGTGTGCGCCACCGCGATCCGGTCGGACGGCTCCGGACCGGTCGCCGTCGGGTCGACCAGCACTTCCTCCAGGAGCGACTGGGCGACCGGGCCGCCCTCGATCTCGCTGCCGTCCCACTCCACGCGGGCCACCACGACCTGCCAGTGCGGGGCCGCGCCGAGCCCGGGCAGCAGCACCGGGGCCGCGACCCGCAGCCGGGCCGCGATCTCGGCCGGCGCGGCACCGGTCTGGACCAGTTCCAGCACCTCCTGGGCCAGCCGGCGCCGCACGGTGCGCGCCGCGTCCCGGCGGTCCCGTTCGACCGCGATCAGCTGGGTGACGCCCTGCAGCAGGTCGAGGCGCTCCTCGGGCCAGTCGCCGGCGTCCGCGTCGACGGCCAGCAGCCAGTCCGAGAGCACCGACTGGCGCACATCGCGGGCGGCCTGCGGGGAGCGGCCGGAGGAGCGGATCGGGAACAGCGAGTACGTCGTGCCGCCCAGCAGGACCCGGTGCGGGCCGCGTCGGCCGGTGCGGGTGGCCGCCAGGTGCTCGGCGGCGAGCCGGGCGCAGGCCTCCGGGGGCAGCTCCGGGCCCGTGACCTTGGAGCCGGCGATCAGCCGGCCGGTGGGCGAGAGCACCCAGGCGCGCAGGTCCAGGTCGGTGCCGAGCAGGTCCAGGACCACGTCGGGGCCGCCGCCCGCCGGGCCCGAGGTCATCATCCGCCGGTGCCGGTCCACGACGGCCGCCAGATCGCCGGCCCGCTCGCTGGAGACCTGCCGTACGACGTGCTCGGTGATCGTCGCGAAGGCCACCGACTCGTGCACCGCGAACAGCGGCAGCCGGTGCTTGGCGCAGGCGAGCATCAGGTCGTCCGGCACATCGCCGAGCTCCGCCTCGCCGGCCGCGAGCGCCGCCACCCCGGCCTGCACCAGGATCCGGACGAACGGCTCGGAGTCGGCGCCGTCCCGGCGCCAGGCCAGGCCGGTCAGCACCAGCTCGCCCCCGGAGAGGTAGCGGCTCGGGTCGCGCAGGTCGGTTGTCATGACCCCGCGTACCGAGCGGTCCAGCTCGTCTTCGCCGCCGAGCAGCCGCAGGCCCAGCGCATCGGTGTCCAGAAGTGCGCGCAGCCGCATCTCGTCGCCGCCGTTCTTTGTCTCGAAACCTACGATGGATCATGGAGGGTGACGGGATGGGCCCGACACGGGGCCGCACAGGGCGCTCTCCGGAGTCTCCGCACTGTTTCCTGCGTTTCCTCAGGAAAGCGGAGAGGTTACCGATGACCTCCGTTCATACGAATCTACAAGATGCCCGCCGTGGCCAGCCAACTCCTTCATGGTTTCGGTGACTGACCCCTTGGGAGTCGTGGGCGGTGTACTGAGTCCACTCCGCGTTAACAGGACATGAACGAGCCGGGCCCGCCGCACACGGATTGGCTCAATCTGTACGACCCACGAGACGAAGAAGAAGAGAGCCGGTCATGGACTTCCTTCGCCCCGCCAGCTGGGAGGAGGCGCTCGCCGCGAAGGCCGAGCACCCCACCGCTGTGCCGATTGCGGGTGGCACCGATGTGATGGTCGAGATCAACTTCGACCACCGCCGGCCCGAGTACCTGCTCGACCTCAACCGCATCGGCGACCTCACCGAGTGGGAGGTCGGCGAGGAGAGCGTACGGCTGGGGGCCTCCGTCCCGTACACCAGGATCATGGAGAATCTCCGTGCCGAGCTGCCGGGCCTCGCGCTCGCCTCGCACACGGTCGCCTCCCCGCAGATCCGCAACCGCGGCGGCGTCGGCGGCAACCTCGGCACGGCCTCGCCCGCCGGTGACGCGCACCCCGCCCTCCTCGCCGCCGGCGCCGAGGTCGAGGCGGAGTCCGCGGCCCGTGGCACCCGGCTGATCCCGATCGACGAGTTCTACACCGGTGTCAAGCGCAACGCGCTCCAGCCGGACGAGCTGATCCGCGCCGTCCACGTCAAGAAGGCGGACGGGCCGCAGCAGTACTCGAAGGTCGGCACCCGCAACGCCATGGTCATCGCCGTGTGCGCCTTCGGCCTCGCGCTGCACCCCGAGACCCGCACCGTCCGGACCGGCATCGGCTCCGCCGCCCCGACCCCGGTGCGCGCCAAGGCGGCCGAGGAGTTCCTGAACGCGGCGCTCGAAGAGGGCGGCTTCTGGGACAACGGGAAGATCATCACCCCGTCGGTCGCCAAGCAGTTCGCCGACCTGTGCTCGGCCGGCTGCAACCCGATCGACGACGTCCGGGGCACCGCGAGCTACCGCCGCCACGCGGTCGGCGTGATGGCCCGCCGGACGCTCACCTGGACCTGGGAGTCGTACCGCGGCACCCGCCGCACCATCGAGGGAGCTGCGTAATGCGCGTCAACTTCACCGTCAACGGACGCCCGCAGGAAGCCGACGACGTCTGGGAGGGCGAGTCCCTGCTGTACGTCCTGCGTGAGCGCATGGGCCTGCCCGGCTCCAAGAACGCCTGTGAGCAGGGCGAGTGCGGCTCCTGCACCGTCCGCCTGGACGGCGTGCCGGTGTGTTCCTGCCTGGTCGCGGCCGGCCAGGTCGAGGGCCGTGACGTCGTGACCGTCGAGGGCCTCGCCGACTTCGCCCAGCAGCGCTCCGAGAGCGGCTGCGCGACCGGCGCCTGCGGCACGAGCCTGCAGGACGCCCAGCAGTGGCGGGCCAAGGGCACCGACTCGCAGACCGGCGAGGGCACCGAACTCAGCCCGATCCAGCAGGCGTTCATCGACGCGGGCGCCGTCCAGTGCGGCTTCTGCACCCCGGGCCTGCTCGTCGCCTCCGACGAACTCCTGGAGCGCAACCCGAACCCGTCCGACGCGGACATCCGCGAGGCGCTGTCGGGCAACCTGTGCCGCTGCACGGGCTACGAGAAGATCATGGACGCGGTCCGCCTCGCGGCCGCCCGCCAGTCCGAGGGAGTCTGACATGCCGGCCAACGGCGCTCCTACGAAGATCACGCAGGGCTCGCAGACCAAGGGCGGCATCGGCGAGTCGACGCTCCGCCCGGACGGCACCCTCAAGGTCACCGGCGAGTTCGCGTACTCGTCCGACATGTGGCACGAGGACATGCTGTGGGGCCAGATCCTGCGCTCCACCGTCGCGCACGCCGAGATCGTCTCCATCGACATCTCCGAGGCGCTCGCCATGGCGGGTGTGTACGCCGTGCTGACGTACGACGACCTGCCCACGGCCGTGAAGAACTACGGCCTGGAGATCCAGGACACCCCGGTCCTCGCGCACGGCAAGGTACGCCACCACGGCGAGCCGGTCGCGCTCGTCGCCGCCGACCACCCGGAGACGGCCCGCCGCGCCGCCGCCAAGATCAAGGTCGACTACAGGGAACTGCCGGTCATCACCGACGAGGCCTCCGCGACCGCGCCGGACGCGATCCTCGTCCACGAGGGCCGCGACGACCACCACTCGGGTCACGTCCCGCACCCGAACATAGTCCACCGCCAGCCGATCGTCCGCGGCAACGCCGACGAGGCCGCAAAGCGCGCCGATGTGATCGTCAAGGGCGAGTACACCTTCGGCATGCAGGACCAGGCCTTCCTCGGCCCCGAGTCCGGCCTCGCCGTGCCGGAGGAGGACGGCGGCGTCCACCTCTACGTCGCCACCCAGTGGCTGCACTCGGACCTCAAGCAGATCGCCCCCGTCCTCGGCCTGCCCGAGGAGAAGGTGCGGATGACGCTGGCCGGCGTCGGCGGCGCGTTCGGCGGCCGCGAGGACCTGTCGATGCAGATCCACGCCTGCCTGCTCGCCCTGCGCACCGGCAAGCCCGTCAAGATCGTCTACAACCGCTTCGAGTCCTTCTTCGGACACGTCCACCGGCACCCGGCCAAGCTCTACTACGAGCACGGCGCCACCAAGGACGGCAAGCTCACGCACATGAAGTGCAAGATCGTCCTGGACGGCGGCGCCTACGCCTCCGCCTCCCCGGCGGTCGTCGGCAACGCCTCCTCGCTGAGCGTCGGCCCGTACGTCGTCGACGACGTCGACATCGAGGCCATCGCCCTCTACACCAACAACCCGCCCTGCGGCGCCATGCGCGGCTTCGGCGCGGTCCAGGCGTGCTTCGCCTACGAGGCGCAGATGGACAAGCTGGCCAAGCAGCTCGGCATGGACCCGGTGGAGTTCCGGCAGCTCAACGCCATGGAGCAGGGGACCATCATGCCGACCGGGCAGCCGGTCGACTCCCCGGCCCCGGTCGCCGAACTGCTGCGCCGCGTCAAGGCGATGCCGCTGCCGCCCGAGCGCCAGTGGGAGTCCAGCGAGGGCGCCGACGTACGACAGCTGCCCGGCGGTCTGTCCAACACCACGCACGGCGAGAACGTCGTACGCGGTATCGGCATCGCCGTCGGCATCAAGAACGTCGGCTTCTCCGAGGGCTTCGACGACTACTCCACGGCCAAGGTGCGCATGGAGGTCATAGGCGGCGAGCCGGTCGCGACCGTGCACACCGCGATGGCGGAGGTCGGCCAGGGCGGTGTCACCGTCCACGCGCAGATCGCCCGCACGGAGCTGGGCGTCACCCAGGTGACCATCCACCCCGCCGACACCCAGGTGGGCAGCGCCGGTTCGACCTCGGCCTCCCGGCAGACGTACGTCACCGGCGGCGCCGTGAAGAACGCCTGTGAGCTGGTCCGCGAGAAGGTCCTGGAGATCGGCCGCCGCAAGTTCGGCAGCTACCACCCGGCCTGGGCGACCGCCGAACTCCTGCTGGAGGGCGGCAAGGTCGTCACCGACGGCGGCGAGGTCCTCGGCGACCTGGTCGACGTCCTGGAGGACGAGACCGTCGAGATCGAGGCGGAGTGGCGGCACCGGCCGACCGAGGCCTTCGACCTGGTCACCGGCCAGGGCAACGGCCACGTCCAGTACTCCTTCGCCGCGCACCGCGCGGTCGTCGAGGTCGACACCGAACTCGGCCTGGTCAAGGTCATCGAACTGGCCTGCGCCCAGGACGTCGGCAAGGCGCTCAACCCGCTCTCCGTCATCGGCCAGATCCAGGGCGGTACGACCCAGGGCCTGGGCGTGGCGGTGATGGAGGAGATCATCGTCGACCCGAAGACCGCCAAGGTCAGGAACCCCTCCTTCACGGACTACCTGATCCCCACGATTCTCGACACGCCGACCATCCCGGTCGACGTGCTCGAACTCGCCGACGACCACGCCCCGTACGGGCTGCGCGGCATCGGCGAGGCCCCGACCCTGTCGTCCACCCCGGCCGTCCTCGCGGCGATCCGGAACGCGACCGGGCTGGAGCTCAACCGCACTCCGGTACGGCCCGAGCACCTGACGGGAACCGTGTAACAACCCCACAACTCTCCGGGCGGCGCTGGGAACGTCACACACTCCGCCGCGCCGCCCGGAGGATCCCTCTTTGAGTTCCGCACCGCTCGCGGTCCTTGAAGCACCAGGAAACTCGTTCGTCTCGGGCCGTCCCCCGGGTCGTCCATTCCCAAATCCCGTGACCGTCAGGGCGGTTGCACGGGTGCCCCTGTGAACCTTGGGAGATGGCACCATGACCCAGCAGTCAGTGGAGCCCACGAACACCGCCGAAGAAGCGGGCGCGGGTTCGCGTCCGCCGGCCGGCAGGTCGTGGCTCGACCGGTACTTCCACATTTCCGAAAGAGGATCCTCCATCGCGACCGAGGTTCGCGGTGGCGTCACCACCTTCATGGCGATGGCGTACATCCTCCTGCTCAACCCGGTGATCCTCAGCGGCGCGGACAAGTCCGGCGACTCGCTGAGTCAGAAGGCCCTCATCACGGCCACCGCGCTCGGCGCGGCGTTCACCACCCTCCTCATGGGCTGGGTCGGCAAGGTGCCGCTCGCCATGGCCGCCGGACTCTCCGTCTCCGGAGTGCTGGCCGGTCTGGTCATGGGCACCAAGGACCTGACCTGGGCCCAGGGCCTGGCCATGTGTGTCGCCTACGGCGTCGTGATCATGCTACTGGTCGTCACCGGTCTACGCGAAATGATCATGAACGCGATCCCGCTGCCGCTCAAGCACGGCATCACGATCGGCATCGGTCTGTTCATCGCGTTCATCGGGCTGGTCAAGGCCGGGTTCGTACACGCGGGTACGGCGACCCCGGTCACGCTCGGCGACAAGGGCGAACTCGTCGGCTGGCCCGTCCTGCTCTTCGCCGTCACGCTGCTGCTGATCTTCGCGCTGCAGTCCAGGAACGTGCCCGGCGCCATTCTCATCGGCATCGTCACCGGCACCGTCCTCGCGATGATCGTCAACGCGGCGGGCCTCGCCGACGACAAGTCCTGGGCCAACGGCGAGGGCCCCGCACTGCACGGCAGCGCCGTGTCGATGCCGGACTTCTCGCTCATCGGCAAGGTGTCCTTCAGCGGCCTGGGCGGCGTGGGCTACATGACGGTGACCTTCATCGTCTTCACGCTGGTGCTCGCCGGCTTCTTCGACGCCATGGCCACCATCATCGGCATCGGCACGGAGGCCAACCTCGCCGACTCCCAGGGCCGGATGCCCGGCCTCTCCAAGGCGCTGTTCATCGACGGTGCCGGCGGTGCCGTCGGCGGCGTGGTGGGCGGCTCCGGGCAGACCGTGTTCGTCGAGTCCGCGACCGGCGTCGGCGAGGGCGCCCGTACCGGACTGGCCTCGGTCATCACCGGCGGGTTCTTCGCCCTCTGTCTCTTCTTCACGCCGCTCACGGCCATCGTGCCGCGCGAGGTGGCCTCGGCCGCCCTCGTCACCATCGGCGCGATGATGATGATGAACGCCCGTCATGTGGACTGGGGTGACCGCTCCGTCGCCATCCCGGTCTTCCTGACCGTCGTGATCATGCCGTTCACGTACTCGATCACGCCCGGTGTCGCCGCCGGTGTGATCTCCTACGTCGTCATCAAGCTCGCCCAGGGCAAGTGGCGGGAGATCGGCCCCTTCATGTGGGGGCTGACGGTCCTCTTCCTCGTCTACTTCTCCCTGCATCCGCTCCGGGCGGCGCTGGGCGTGCACTGACGCCCGGGTCCCGCCACGCATCCCTTGACCTGATCAGGAGGCCGAACATGCTGGACATCGCCGACGAGTTGAACCGGTGGGTCGAGCAGGGACGTGACTTCGCCGTCGCCACCGTGGTGGCCGTCGGCGGGAGCGCGCCCCGGCAACCGGGCGCCGCGCTCGCCGTCGACAGCGAGGGCACGGCCATCGGTTCGGTCTCCGGCGGATGCGTGGAGGGAGCCGTCTACGAGTTGTGCCGGCAGGCGCTGGAGGACGGCGAGACCGTCCTGGAGCGCTTCGGGTACAGCGACGAGGATGCCTTCGCCGTCGGCCTGACCTGTGGCGGCATCATCGACATCCTCGTCACACCGGTCCGGGCGGACGGTCCCGTCCGGCCGGTGGCCGCGGCCGCGCTGGCCGCCGCCGCCCGTGGGGAGGCGGCGGCGGTCGCGCGGATCGTGGAGGGGCCGGCGGAGCTGCGGGGCCGGGCCCTCCTCGTCCGCCCCGACGGTTCCCGCGACGGCGGTTTCGGCGCCCATCCCGAACTGGACCGCACCGTCGCCGCCGAGGCCGGCGCCTTCCTGGACGCGGGCCGCACCGGCACCCTGGAGATCGGCGAGCAGGGCTCGCGCTGCGGCGCCCCGCTCACGGTCCTGATCGAGTCCTCCGTCCCCGCACCCCGCATGATCGTCTTCGGCGCCATCGACTTCGCCTCCGCGCTGGTCCGCGTCGGCAAGTTCCTCGGCTATCACGTCACGGTGTGCGACGCCCGCCCGGTGTTCGCCACCCGGACCCGCTTCCCCGACGCCGACGAGATCGTCGTCGAGTGGCCGCACAGCTACCTGGAGCGCACCGAGACCGACGGCCGTACCGTCCTGTGCGTCCTCACCCACGACGCCAAGTTCGACGTACCGCTGCTGAAGCTGGCGCTTCGCCTGCCGGTCGCCTACGTCGGCGCGATGGGCTCGCGCCGCACCCACCACGACCGCAACGAACGGCTGCGCGGCGTCGGCGTCACCGAGTTGGAGCTGGCCCGGCTGCGCTCGCCGATCGGCCTCGACCTCGGCGCCCGTACGCCGGAGGAGACCGCCCTGTCCATCGGCGCGGAGATCGTCGCCAACCGGCGCGGCGGCAGCGGGATCGCGCTCACCGGCGCGCACACCCCCATCCACCACGACCCCGCGTCGCGGCAGGCCGCGCGGATCGGCTCGGTGGCCTAGCCTGTCCGGCGGATCAGGCCGCGGGAAAGTGACGGTGCCTCATCGGCGCAGGTGAGCGGGGGGCTGGTGCGTCCAGATGGGCGTGCCGGCCCCCGCGTCCGCGACAGGATCCGCCGGACAGGTCCTGAAGCGGCCTGGCCGAGAAAACCGTTTGCCGGGCGGTACGGACCCCGTGCTTGCATGCACGCATGGTGTCCACCGACCGGCTGGCGGCCTTCGCCGCCCTGTCCTTCCTGCTGATCGTGATCCCCGGCCCGAGCGTGCTCTTCGTGGTCGGACGGGCGCTGGCCCACGGCCGGCGCGTCGCGCTCACCACCGTCGTCGGGAACACGATCGGCGCCTATGCGCTGGTCGCCGCCGTGGCGCTCGGCGTCGGCTCGATCGTGGAGCGCTCGGTCCTCGTCTTCACCGTGCTGAAGCTCGCGGGCGCCGCCTACCTGGTGTACCTCGGCGTCAAGGCGTGGCGGCGGCGCGGCTCGCTGCGGGCGGCGTTCCGGCGGACGGAGAGCGGCGGGCCGCGCCAGGGCGCGCTGCGCACCCTGGGGGAGGGCTTCGCGGTCGGCGTGGCCAATCCGAAGACGATGGTGTTCTTCGCCGCCGTGCTGCCCCAGTTCGTGGACCGCGCGCACGGGCACGTCCCCGCGCAGATGCTGCTGCTCGGCCTGGTCTTCAACGCCATCGCGCTCGCCTCGGACAGCGTCTGGGGGCTGCTCGCCTCCGGTGCCCGCGGCTGGTTCGCGCGCTCGCCCCGGCGGCTGTCCGCCGTCGGGGGGATCGGCGGGCTGACCATGATCGGGCTGGGGGTGACGGTCGCGGTCACGGGGCGTACGGACTGAGCGGTCCACGACCCTCAGGGCGCCTGCGCCCCCCGCAGCAGACGGTTCACGGCCCGACCGAACACGGCACGCGCCGTACGCTCCACCAGCGCGTCGAGAGCCGTGGGCACGAACCGCACCCGCAGCTCCTCCCGCCACTGCACCCGGCTGCGGCCCCCGGGCCCCGGCCCCACCTCGATCTCCGCCCAGCCGAGGACCACCCGGCCGCGTTTCTCCAGGCGGCACAGGCCCGGCTCGTCGGTGGTGGGCGGGCGCCAGCGCGTCACCTCCATGGTGTCGTCGAAGGCGAGCGGACCGATGCCGGAGCGGGCCACGAAGCGCGTACCCACCCGGGTCGGCCCCGGCGTGAGCACCCTGATCCGGGTCAGCGGGACCATATCGGCGTGGCGGGGCCACTCGGTGAGCCGGCACCACGCCTCGTCGAGGGGGAGCGGGGCCGTACGGGTGAAGGAGAAGGTCGGCACGGCATGATCGTAGGCAATGCACGCCGCCGCGCCGGGGGTTCGGCCCGGACCGGGTCCCTCGGGGCGTGTCAGGGCCGGTACACCTTGCCCGGTTCCGCCTTGCCGGGCGCCAGCAGCTGGGGCACCGTCACGAAGACGTACCCGCGTTCCTTCAGCGCGTCGATGATGCCGGGTACGGCCGGCACGGTGCCGGCATAGATGTCGTGCAGCAGGATGATCCCGTCCCGGGAGGCCTGCTCCAGGACGCGCTTCTTGATCAGCGCCGAGTCGTTCGTGGTGTAGTCCTTGGCGGTCACGCTCCACAGCACCTCCGCCATGCCCAGCTCCTTGGCGATCTTGTGCACATTGGAGTCCGTACGGCCCTGCGGCGGGCGCATCAGCGTGGGCTGGTGCCCGATGAGCCGCTCGATCGCGTCGTTCGGGCGCTTCAGCTCCTCGCGCACCTGGGCGTCCGATATCTGCGTGAGGATCTTGTGGTCCCAGGTGTGGCTGGCCACCTCGTGGCCCTCCGCGGCCATCCGCTTGACCAGCTGCGGGTACTTCTCTATGTGGTTCTTGCCGAGCAGGAAGAAGGTGGCCGGGACCTTCTTCTGCTTGAGGATGTCCAGCAGCCGGGGAGAGTTCTCGCTGGGCCCCGCGTCGAAGGTGAGCGCGATGCACTTCGCCTTGCGGCAGTCGACGGTCCCGAACTTCGCCGGTGCCCCGTGCGCCGCCTCGGTCCGCGCGGTGCTCGGGGCGGTCGTGTCGACCTGGGCGCAGCCGGACAGGGTGAGCGCCAGCCCGAGCGCGGCCGACGCGAGCGCGGCCGGACGCAACCTTCGGGCGGTTCTGCGCATCTTCCTGGTGGCATGGGCCGTTCCGGTGGTCGGCTGCGGCATCGGGATCTTGCCGGTCGAGTAAGACATGCGGCGACTATACACTCAGTGTATAGATCATTTGTTCGCCCCTGTGCGGCCCTCTTTGTCCGTCCCTTTTGCCCGTCTCTCTGCCGGTTCACCACCGGGAACGCCGAAGCGGGAGCACCATGGAGGGAGGGGTTCCGCGGAGGAGGTCAGCCATGCGCTTCCGGGACCGTGCCGAAGCCGGGCGAGAACTCGCCGGACTGCTGAGCGAGCTGCGCGATCAGGGCGCCCTCGTCGATCCCCTCGTGCTCGCCCTGCCGCGCGGCGGCATCGCCGTCGCCGAGCCGGTCGCCCGAGCGCTCGGCGCCCCGCTCGACGTACTCGTCGTCCGCAAGATCGGTGCCCCGCACCACCAGGAGTTCGCCGTCGGCGCGCTCGTCGCGGACGACCCGCCCCTCTTCGACGCGCACTCCCTCGGCCTGCTCGGTCTGACCGAGGAGTCCCTCGCCCCGGCGGTCGAGCGCGAGCGGCGGGAACTGCGCCGCCGCGAGCAGCGCTACCGCGGCGACCGCCCCACCCCGGATCCGGCGGGCCGTACGGTGATCGTCGTCGACGACGGCCTCGCCACCGGAGCGACGGCCCGCGCGGCGCTGCGGCATGTGCGGCGCCGCGGGCCGGCACACCTGGTCCTGGCCGTTCCTGTCGGTGCCCCCGACTCCCTGGACCTGCTCGTCGGTGAGGCCGACAGGATCGTGTGCCCGTATCGGCCGGTCGGCTTCAGTGCGGTGGGGCAGTGGTACGAGGATTTCGAGCAGCTCACCGATGCGGAGGTGCTGGCCGCACTGGAGCGGAGGGGGTTGCATCGGGCTTGATGGTGAGTGCGGTTGGGCGCCGTGGGGGCCTTGTGGGTTGCCGGGTGCGGGTGGGTTGTGGCTGGGCGCGCAGTTCCTCGCGCCCCTTGGGTGGGTTCTGTGGGGCGGAGTCAGTTCGTGGGGGTGGTCCACGGGATGGTCAGGGTGTGGGCCTGGGTGCGGCCGGCCTCGGCGGCCGGGATGCGGGTGGCCGGGTCCAGGGGGTTGTCGCCGATGGCCGTCGCCGACGCCTCGTCGGGGGCGATGACCACCACCTGTGCGCCCTGGGCGCGCAGTTCCCCGACGGTCCGCTCCAGCGGCTGCTCGCTGGGGAAGGGCTCGGTGATGCCCAGCGGCACGATCACCAGGACCCGGTCCGCGCCGGTGGCGAGGTCGACGTTGGCGATGGAGCGCACCCCGCCGTCGACGTACCGGCGCTCGCCGATGGTCACCGGCGGCCACACGCCCGGCACGGCGCAGCTCGCCGCGACGGCGTCCACCAGGGGGACACCCGAGGCGCGTTCGAAGACGACCGGCTCGCCGCTCTCCGCGTCCACCGCGACGACCTTCAGTGCGCGCTCCGGCCAGCCGTGCGCCGGCAGCCGTGACTCGATCACCGCGCGGCGCGCCTCCTCGGACACGGTCCGCGAGCCGAGCGCGACCCGCCCGACCTCGCGGCGCACCTCCGCCACGGAGGCCGCGGAGCCGATGACGGCGCCGATCTCCGCCGCGAACTTCTCCAGGTCCATCTCGGCCATGATCTCGGCGGCCTGCAGCGCGGGGTCCACCTGCCGGGCGTACAGCTCCTCCAGCCCCAGCCCGCTGCCCAGTTGGGCGGCCACGGCGGACCCGGCGGAGGTCCCCACGAGCAGATCGGCCCCGCTGACGTCCTGCCCGGCATCCGCGAGCCCCGCCAGCAGCCCGGTCATCCAGGCGATCCCGCCCACTCCGCCGCCACCCAGCACCAATGCCTCGGTCATCGCATCCTCCTCGACAGTCGACGATCACCATGAATGACGCCGGCCGCGGCGCGATCATTCCCGCCCGCATTCCCCGCCGTATTCCCGCCCGTGCGCGGTCGCTTCGGGACTCTGGCCGGTGCCCGGCGCGCATGGAACACTGGCACATGCGAACGTCGCCGTGCCATGCGGCACCCGTGCGCACCCGGCGGCCCAAGGAGGCGTGCGTGTCCACGGTCCCCGACCAACGCTCCGAGGCCGCCGACCGGTTGGGGCCGGAGGCGGCTCAAGCGCTGTACGAATGGGCGGAGTTGAACGACCGGAAGGTGCGCCTGTTCCGGCCGTCCTGGCTGCCGCCGGGCAAGGGGTACACCGGAGCCGTGCTGGCGGCGCTGGAGGTGGCGCCACCGCCGAGGATCGTCATCCTGAAGGTGCTGCCCGAGGGACCGCACCGGACCGAACCCGCCCGGCACAGCAGGGCGTTACGGGAATCGCCGCGCACGTTCGCGCAGGAGCATCTCGTCGAGCAGGCCTTCGAGCCCTGTCCGCTACGGGGCGGGGGCGCCCTGATGTTCCAGGCCGTGGCCGGCGACGGACTGCGCGACGCCCGGCCGCTCGGCGCCCTGGAGGGCGAGGAGTTCACCCGTACCTGCGCACACGTGGTGCGCGGACTGCTCACCGAGTGGAACACGGCGCGGACGCTGCCGCGGCGGATGCCGGCCTCCGCCTACGTGCGCGGGGAGGTGGACCCCGAGGGAGGCGGACTGCGCTCACTGGAGCCATGGCGGCGCGGCGCAGGGCTGGCGGGCTCCTCCCAGCCCTGGTTCGACGCCGGGGACCGCCTGCTGCCCAATCCCTATCTGCTGCTCTCGGGCGGGCACCCGGAGCTGGCCGACCCCGAGGTACCGGTCCTCACCGGACTCACCCACGGGGACCTGCACGTGGACAACGTCATCGTCC
The DNA here is from genome assembly GCF_014650595.1 of Streptomyces alanosinicus. GTDB lineage: Bacteria > Actinomycetota > Actinomycetes > Streptomycetales > Streptomycetaceae > Streptomyces > Streptomyces alanosinicus. Next base: position 211,820 of record NZ_BMVG01000003.1, on the reverse strand, counting down.
CGGTGCGCCGAGGCGCCCCGCAGGAAGCGGCGTACCGGCTGATCGATCTCGGCACCTTCCGTACCGACGGCGCGCTGACCTGCGACATCGCCATGCTGCTGCTGTCGGCGCTCGCGCCGTTCGTTTCGGGGGCCTTGCCGGCCCGGCAGGAGCAGGCGCTGCGCGACCACATCGTCGCCCCGCGCCCGGAGCACACCGACCGGCTGCCCGCCGAGCTGGTGCGCCGCGTCGACTGCGTACGGGACACCGCCGACGGCCTGATGGCCGGGTGGCGGGAACCGTGGGCGGACCAGTTCCTGCTGTCCCTCGTCGCCGGCGCCCTGAGGTACACGACGTTCACCGGTCTCGGCGACCGCGCCCGCGGCTGGTACCTGCTGCTGGCCGCCCAGGCCTGCGCAGCCGTCCTGGAGGCGCACACCGGCGCCCCGCCCGCGCCCCACCGCCCGGGCCCACGCCCGCACGAGCCCTCCCCGCAGCCGTACGAGCCGTCGCCGCCCGACCCGGTGAGCCCGCCGGATCCCGCCCCGGCCGCCCGCCCGGCCACCTGTCCGGACCCGCGGGAAGCGCTGGTGGAGGCCCTCGAAGCGCTGCCCGCCATGAACGACAAGGACGCCCGCGAAGCCCTGCTGCGCGGTCTGCCGAGGACCCTGCGGACGAGCATCCCGAGGTCCAGCATTCTGCGGGTGGAAGTCCTCGGGCTGGTCGACACCTGCCTCACGTTCCCCGACGGGCTGCGCGAACTCCGCGAGGCGATACGGACGGTGGACACCGGCACCAGGGAACGCGGAGTGGTTTTCGGCCTTCTGGAGGCAATGCCCGAGTTCGGCCCCTGACGGACAATGGACGGCGCGAGGGCCGATTTCCCGACTCGGGGTTTCCGGACAAGGGTCGCGGGGACATCATGAAATGACAGGGGAAAGGGCCGAACGCCGGGGGACGGGGAGGGCCGCAGAGGATGGACCAGGCTGGGGCGATCATCGAGTCGGAACTGCCCGATCTCTCACACCTCGCGCTGGAGGACGTACCGGCCTGCCGGAGGGGCCGCGAGTGGCAGCGGGCGGAGCGACGGCTGCTGACGGAGTCCGGCAACCCCGCCGTCTTCGCCGGTGATCCCAAGAGCAGTTTCACGGTGTGATGTCGAGGCCCCGACGGCGACCACGGAGGCTCATCGGTGGGTGGCTCCTCTCTGTCCCCGGGGTGGTCGGCACCAGGACTCCCGCGACACGGGCTTCCTCCCAGGCACTTCGACCTCCTGGCCGGGGGCGGGGCCGGACGCGCGGTCGTCGCCCATCTGTGGGACTCCGAGCGCAGCCACCGGCTGGTGCTGCTGGGCCTGCTCATCGGCACCGCGAGCAGGCGCCCTGACGCGACGGGACCCCTGTCGGGCATCGAGGCGGCCTGGGATCTGCTCATCGCCGCCGAACGGCAGAGCGCCGCGATAGCCGACGACATCCTCCTGCTGCCCGAGACGGGACACTGGCTGCGTCACTGCCTCGGGCGATTACAGAGCCCCGGCTCCGGGCGGGAGCCGGGTGACCCTCCGCTCTGGGCGGACGTGGGCCATCTGCATCTGCTGGCCGCCGTGGCCGCGATGCGCACCGGGCTCCCGTTCCGGCTGACGGTGCCCGTCCGGGCCGGACGGGTCTGGTTCCCCACGCTCGGCTGCGCCGTGCTGCCGACGCAGGCCGGGGTGTGGCGCACGGCCGAGGCGGCCTTCACGTCCCCGACGCTCACCGTGACACCGAGCGGTACGGCGTCCGCCGGCCACGACCCCGTACGCATCGAGCGCCCCTTCGCGGAGCCCTCCTCGCACTGGCAGATCCCGCATGTGCTGTCCCTGGACCTGCCGGACGGGCCCCGCCGGGTCATGCTCCACGAGCTGGGCCCCTACCGCATGCGGGGGCGCGCGTGGGACGACCCGGACCGGGCCGGCGGCCCCGCCGCGGCACCGGCGGTGCACCGCTGGACCGACCTCCTCCAGCGGGCCTGGCCGCTGCTCGCCCGGGTGGATCCGAGCGGCGCCGAGGACGTCACCGCGTGTCTGCGGTCCATCGAACCGCTGCCCGCGGCACGGCCGTTCCGCTGGCACAGCGCCACGATGGAGGACGGCATGGGCGGCATGGCGGCGTCCGAGCCGTCCGGGACCGAACCCGCCGCCGCGGCCCAGTTCGCCGCCGTGCTCACACACGAGGCGCAGCACAGCAAGCTCAGCGCCCTGCTGCACATGTACTCCCTGCACACGCCCGATGTGACACGGCGCTTCCAGGTCCCCTGGCGCGACGACCCGCGCCCCCTGCGGGGCGTGCTCCACGGGGTGTACGCCTTCACGGGAGTGGCCCGGTTCTGGCGCGGCCACCTCCTCAACGGATGCCCGCAGGACGAGGAACCCCTGGCGGCCTTCGAGTTCGCGCTGCGCCGCCGCCAACTGCTGTGCGTACTGCCGTCGTTGGAGCAGGAGCCGGAACTGACCGCCCTGGGGCGCAGACTGGTCGGCCGGCTGCTGGAGACCGTAGAGGAGTGGCAGGAGGAGCCGGTGCTGCCGGAGCCACTCGCCTGGGCGGAACTGGCCGTCGACGACCACGGGCTGAGCTGGCGCTCCCACCATCTGGTGCCCGATCCGGACCTGGTGGCCGACCTGGTGCAGGAGTGGGGCGACGGGCGAGCCGACGCGGCGACGCCCGAAGGGGCCTGGCGCTATCCGCGCCCACGCCTGGTGCCGGACCTGGCAGTACGTCATCTGGACGCCCGCGCCGTGCTCATGCGGATGCGGCTGGCGCCGGCCACCGCCGCACTGGTTCGGGACGCGGACGACCTGGGCGACCTCGTGCTGGGGGCGAGACCGGCGGACGTCGAGTTGCTCGACGGCCGGCCGGCCGCCGCACAGCGGCTGTACGCCGCCGAGATCAGGGCCCACAGCGACGCCGGCCCGGCTCCGGGCACCGTCTGGGCCGGGCTGGCGTGGACGCTGCGAGGGTGCCGGGACCACGAAGCGGCGGCCCGTGCCCTCGCCGTCTGCCCGGAACTGGTCCGGCACGTCTACGCGTCCGTCAACCTCAAGAGCGCCAACGCGCCGGACCCCGTCGCCGTGGCCGGATGGCTCGGCCGCACGGTGGCCGTGCCCCGATGACGGCCCGCGGGGCCGGCCCGGTCGGTGCCCGGCCCCGCCGGGGACGTCAGGGCATCGGGTCGGCGTCGCAGTTGGAGCGCCGCCAGGCCTCGGCGTCCGTGCAGGCCGGGTGGGCGGCTCCCAGCCTGTCGCCCAGTCCCTGCACCGCGGCCAGATGCATGGCCTCGGCCTCCTCGGTCCGGCGCAGCGCCCGCAGATCACTGGCGATGTTGTTCATCAGCGCGAACGCGGTGGGATGCGAGTCCCCCAGAGTGGTCTTGATCCGCTCCAGGGTGCGCTGGTCCAGCTCCAGGGCGCCGGCGGCGTCTCCCTGCGCATACCTGTCGCTGGCCAGGTTGGCCGCGCACACGAGCACCGTGGGGTGGTCCTCGCCCAGGGCCCGGACGGCGCGCTCCAGGGCGTTCTCGTTGAGGGCGCGGGCGTCCTCCACCTGGTTGACCAGCCGCAGGGTGATGGCGAGGTCGATGTCCGCCGCCACCGAGTCGGGGTGCTGCGCGCCGAACACCTCGGCGTACAGATCGCGGGTGCGCTCACCGAGCTTGAGCGCGTCGTCCAGGTTGTTGAGCTGCCTGAGGTCGATCGACAGGCTGAGGGAGGCCACCAGGGAGTCCGGACTGCGCTCTCCGTAGCGGTCGGTGAGCGCCTTGCTGGCCTGCAGACTGAGGTCGTAGGCGGCCTGGTGGTCACCGGCCTTGCGCCGGGACACGGCCAGCCGGGCCAGGGCACGCAGGGTGTGCGGATTCATCTCGCCGAACACATTGCGGTACTTGTCGACGATCTCCTCGAACATCCGGGCGCCGAGGGCGTAGTCGCCCGCCTCCCGGCGGTCCAGCGCCAGTCCCATCTCGGACAGCAGGGTGTCGTAGGCCTCCTCGCCGTAGATGACGACGTTGCGGCGCCAGGTCTCCTCGTCCAGGTCGAGCGCCTCGCGGTAGTGACCGCACGCGCGCAGGGCCACGGCGAGGTTGTGCGTGTGGTCCAAGGTGAGCGGGTCCTCCTCGCCGTAGGCGCGTACGGCCCGCTCGTGCACCTCCCGGGCGATGTCCAGGGCGCCGCGGAAATCGCCGTGCGAACGGCGGTCCACCGCGACCGAGCCCATCGTGGACAGCAGCTCCTCCTCAGCGTCCGAGCCCAGCGCCTGTACGGCGGCCAGCATGCGCTGGCTCAGCGCGGCGGCCTCGCCGTAACGGCCCATCCGCCACAGGACGTACCACAGGCTGCGGCACAGCAGCAGCGTCTGCTGGTCGCTCTCGCCGTACTGCTCCCGCCAGCGCTCGTACGCCTTCTGGCCGAACTCGCGGGCGCTCTCGTGGTCGCCCCAGTAGTAGAGGTAGTCGGCGGTGTTGATGACGAGCTGGCGGACGTTGCCGACCTCCGAGTCGATCGCGCCGGACTCCACCACATGCGGGTACAGATCGCCGAACCGGCTCCAGTGGTCCGGGTCCCGGGGATCGCGGGGCGCGTTGGCCGCCAGGAGCAGATGGGCGCCGTGCCGCATGCGCTGCTGCTGTTCCTCCGTCATCCGGGCGATCAGCACCGCCTGCACCAGACGGTGCATCTGGATGCTGTTGTTGCGGTGGTCGATCTTGGCCAGGGAGTACCGGTTGATTTCCCGGATGGCCCGCGCGAGGCGCAGCGGGTCGGTCAGCGCCCGGTCCAGGTCGGGGGCGATGGGCTGGACCGGCGCCCCGGAGAAGAGCGAGCGCGCGATGGGCTCGGGGGCGAAGTACGCACAGATCTGAAGCAGTTGCAGGGCGGCGGGATTCTTGCTCGCCAGATGGTCCAGCGAGACGTTCCAGGCCGTTGCCACGGTCTGCTCGTAGTGCGTCGGACGGGAAACTGTCATGAGCTCTGCACGTTTCTCTGCGAACAGCCGCAGGTATTCGGCCGCGGGCATGCCGGTCTCGGCCCGCCAGGCCGATGCCTGCTCGACCGCGAGGGGCAGATCGCCCAGGACATGGGCGAGCTGGTCCGCCTCCTCGTCGGACAGGTCGGGGTTACGGCGCTGGAGCAGCTGCATGCTCTCCGCGCGTTCGAACACATCGACTTCCAGCGGGCGGGCGAGGGTGTTCCACTGCGGATTGCGCGACGTAATGATGATGGAGCCGCCCGAACTGTTCTCCGAACTGCTCGGGAAGAATTCCTGGACCGCTTCCGGGCTTTCCGCGTTGTCGAACACCAGCAGCCACTTGCTGTACGGGTTTCCGGTGCGCAGCGCTTCCAGCACGGCCGGCACCGCGGTGATCGCCTCGCTGCTGACCGGCAGATGGAGCCGGTGGGCCAGTTCCACCAGGGCCTGGGCGATCTGCGTGGGGCGCTCGGCGGGAATCCACCAGACAATGTCGTACTGTCCTGCCTGGCGATATACGTATTCCTGGGCGAGTTGGGATTTCCCGACTCCGCCGAGGCCGTGCAGGGCATGCGGAAGCACGGCGGTCGGACCGCCCCGCAGTTCCCTTTCCAGCCTTTGCAGAAGGTCTTCCCGGCCGGTGAAGACAAGATTGCGCGGCGGCATGTTTCCCCACACCAGGGGGCGCACGGTGGAAAGGGGAGCGGGGCGGCTCAGCGTGATTTCCTGCCGTGACCCGGTGTCGGGGTAAGCCGTGACCATGGTGGCGTCTCCTGGGGAGGTGCCAGTATCAGCGTGGCCGAGCCGCTCGGCCAGCACCGGTGCCTCGGAGGTGTTCGGTTCAGTCACTATGCCATAGCTTTCCGTGTGTGGCGCGATGGGTCGCTCGCCGCGTGTCGATTCGCTCATCTGCTGTGTTGATTCCTCGTGCGCCCGAATGAGTTGCCCGATCAAGCGGGCCCGGCGCGCATGGGCACCGGAGAGCGATCGGAGAACCACGCACTCGATCTCGCGGAAATGCCGGTCCTCTTCGGTGACCTTCGGTTTGGAGGCGGTTGCTCCATCCAGGTATGCCAGCATCTCCCGGGCGGCGGCGCTGTGCGGGGCGAGTAACTCCGCCACCACTTTCGTGGCCAGCTCGGTGGCGTGCCGGCTGCTTGCCGCTAGTACTTCCTCGCGGACTCCCGGATGAAAGGAGAAATACCCGTCGTCGGCCGGGTCGGACGTCACCAGGTCGCTCATGAGGAACTCGGCCAGATGCTCCGGACCGGTGCGTGGCAGGGTGCGCCGTTGCAGGGCCGTCATGACCGGCAGGTCCAGCGGCGCGGTGGCGAGCCGGGTGGCCAGCTGAAAGGTGTCGGCGGAGGCCCAGACCCGGAACAGGGCGACGCGTTCCGCCGCGGACTTCTCACGGGGCTGGCGCACGGACGCGGCGGGCCGCCGGGAGGTACGGGGCAGGAGCAGGGCCGCCACCTCGGTCCAGCGCGGGCCCGTGCCGGTCAGGAACGTGGTCCAGGGCAGCAGCCACTCCTCGGACAGTTCCAGGACCGGGACGACGGTGTCGGCCCGGTGTGCCGGGGTGCGTCCGGTCGGCTCGGCGTACTCCCATGACCCGGGGCCGGGCCGGTCCCCCGACGCCCGCAGCCGGACGCGTTCCAGCCGGTGCAGCGCGGTGCGGTACCACAGGTGTTGAGGGACCACGGACAGGACGGCGGTCGGCTGATGGCGGCCCCAGGACGCGAGATGCGCCTGGACGGCACCGGACTGCCAGGCCGGGGCCAGACCGTCGGTGAGGACGAGGACGAGAGTGCGCCCGCCGGGGTCCAGCAGCCGCTTGGGCGAGACGGGGTGCGCCGTGCCCGGCCAGTGCACGGACGCCGAATCGGGCCGGCTGGTGTCGAGATGGAGCAGCCGGAAGTCGCCGAAGCCGCCGTACTGCCGGAACAGGCGTGCGGCGTGTTCGGTGGTGTCGCGCCACACGGCCATCCGCGGTGCGACGTCCAGGAGCAGCACCGCGTGCCAGCGGGGGCCCGGTCCGGGGCGCATGGCGGGCGGCAGTCCGGGGTCCACGGCCAGTCGCTCGGCGGTGGCGTCCGGATCGACCTGGGGTGCCCGGGAGGTCGGGGCCGGACGGCGCAACGGCCTCAGGGCACGCGTGAGTTGAGGCAGCGGAGGGCCGTGCTGCGGATGCAGCGCACGGATCGGGTGGAGGCTGCCCGGGTCCCCCAGATCAGTGAGGTCGGTGAGGTCGTCCGTGAGCGGGATCAGGGGCAGCGGGTCCGGTTCGGTGGGCCGGCGGTCGCCACCCGCGTGGCCGGGCCGGCCGTCGTCCGGGTGGGTCTTCCGGTCGCTGTGCGGGGCGAGCGGGTCCTGGTCCGCCGGCCGGCGCGGGAACCGGGGCGGTGGTGCCTTCTGCTCGGCCGGGGCCGGGGCGGGCGTCTGCCGCGGCCGTCCGGCCGCGGCCGTGTGCTCGGTCAGGACGTCCTGGTCGTCGGTCCGGGCCGCGATCTCCGGGTGGTGGGCGGCGAGCCACAGGGCGTCCGCGATCTCCCGTGGGTGCAGTTCACCGATGGGCACGGCGGAGGCTGCGGCGGCGGACGCTCGAATCGGTCCGCCGGCCGCCACGCGACCGTTGATCTTCGGCGGTTGGTCAGACACCCCAGTCCGCTCCGTCTCCGTTCAGCGGGTGCCAGATAGCTTCGAGGACGGCTTGCCACTCGGCGTGGTCCTCCTCACCGTAGGAGTAGGCACCCGAGGTGACCAGGTGTGCCGCATTGAGTAATTGGTCGGATGCCAGTCCGTCGACCTGAGCACTGCGTGTCATGAACTCCTGGACGAGCCTTTCTTGCATGTCCGACAACCCGCCCCCGAAGTGCGCGGCGACCAACTCGCCCAGCGTCTCCGGTGTGGGGTCCGGTATATCAAGTCGCAGGCATCGGCGCATAAACGCCTCAGGGAACTCACGTTCACCATTGGACGTCATGATGACGATCGGGAATGATCGAGTTTTGATGATCCCGTCATTGATGGTTGCGGTCCTGCCCGGGTCTGCCGTGTAAACGGTGACACTTTCCATCCGCCGCTTCACCCGAACGAGAGGCTGCACCGGGAACCAGCCGTCCTCGAACAACGACAGCAGGTCATTGGGCAGATCGGCATCTCCCTTGTCCAGCTCGTCGATCAGCAGGACGCGAGGCAGCCGGTGCGGCAGCAGGGCGGTGCCCAGCGGACCGAGCTGGATGAAGTCGCCGATGTCCAGGGCGGTCACCGCGCGGTCGTCGGCGGCCTCCTGCTGTCCGGACACCCGCGGTCCGGACCTCCCCGGTCCGGACACCCGCTCCTGTGCCGCGAACCACGCCTGTCCCGCCTGCGCCCGCCCGAGGACGTCGTATTCGAACAGCCCCGAGGCCAGCGTCGTCTTGCTGGTGACCGGCCATTGGAGCACGCGTCCCAGGCCCAGTTCACGCGCGATGCGGTAGGCGAGCGCGGATTTGCCGACGCCCGGCCGTCCCGTCACCAGCAGCGGACGCCTCAGCAGGAGGGCGGCGTTGACCAGCCGCACCTCGGCCGCCGGCGGCCGCCGGTTCGCCGAGGCCGGTCCCAGCCGCCGGTCCGCCTCGCCGTCCTCGGGCGGCGCGGGCTGCACCGGCCCCCCGTCGAAGGTCCGCCAGCGCGGGCCCGGCGGCCAGGCGCGGTCCTCGTACGGCGTCGGGTCGGTGAACGCCGTACCGGTACCCGTGTACAGCGGCCGGCCCGGCGGGCGGCTGTCCGGCGCCGGTAAGCCCGCCTGAGGTGATGCACTCATTCAATCCCCCCTATGAACGCGGCAGGCGCGCCGGCACCACCGTCCAGCAGCTGCTCGGGATCGTCCCAGACGACACACAGATGCTGGGCCGAGGCCGGTGAACGGCCGTCCGCACGCGTCGCGGAATCGCTCTTCCACTGTCGGGCATGGAACGTAAGGCCTGCCAGACCGCCTTCGGTCAGGCCGTCCCGGACCATGCCATGGAACTGCTCGGAGGTCGCCTCACGGTGGAGTATGAAGACAGGAATGCCCAGATCGATGGCCACGCGAACTTCTCCGAGGCCGGCCGCCCGCCCGGCGGCCGGCGGCTCGCTGAGCACCATGGCGACGACGTCCTTCTTCGCGCCGACGGTCTTGTCCAGGCGTTCGAGATGGTCCTTCAGCGGGCGCCCCGCCTGATCGCACCAGTGGACGGCCTCCTCGTTCTCCGGGTCGTCCTTCCAGCGCGCCCAGCGCAGCCGCCAGACCTGGTGGGCGTCCCGCCGGTGCAGGCGTTCCAGGCTGTGCAGCACGATCTCCGGATACTTGCTGAACAGCGGGTTGGCATAGCCGAGCGAGGGATCGCGGTCCCACCACTCGACCGGCTCGTTCAGCAACTCCGTGGGCAGGAAGAACTCCAGCACCACCTCTTGGGCGCGGGTGTGCCACAGCGACGCCATGCGTCTCAGCAGACCTGCCACCGCGGCCGGTATCTGCGCGCGGGAGACCGGCTGCTGGACCTCGCCCTCCTTGGCGTGATGCAGCTCCGGGGACTCCGCGTACTTCACCCGGGCGGACACCCAGTAGCGGCGTTTCCCGCGTGCCTGCCGTCGGCCGGTGCCGATGCCGGGCAACGGCGTGAGGTCCGGCACGAGTTTGACGTACAGCCTGATCACCGGCCGCTGCGGCACGACGGGCGGGTCCGCCGGCGGCGCGGGCGGGGCGGCCGGCTCGGCGGCGGCGCGGTCCGCCGGGGACGGGCGGCCGTCGAGCAGGGACGCCCGTAACGCCGCGAGGCCGTACTCGCCGTCGGTCAGCTTCCAGCATCGCGCGAAGTGGTCGTTCCAGCCGTGCAACTCGCCCACGTGTGCGGCGAGTTCGGTGTGGAGTGCCAGGTGTTCCAGCAGCAGCATGCCGGGCGGCAGGTCCGTGTCCGGCACACTCGTGAGGCCGGAGAGGTACAGGAACGCGTGCCAGGCCGTCGTGCAGTACCTGGGCAGCCGCACCCGGCCGCCCATGATCACCGCGACCGTCGCGTCGAGTTCCGGCAGGCTGAGGTACAGGGCGTCACGCAGTGCCGTCCAGTCCCGGCCCTCGTAGAGCCGCAGCGCGCAGAGCTCTTCCACGAGCGGCCTCAGACGGTGCTCCAGCGCGGGCGCCACGTAACAGGTCGCGTCCGCCAGCACCGCCAGCCCGCCCGGCAGTCCCTCGCACACATACACCGCCTCCAGGAACTCCTGCCGCGCGGTGGGGAACTCCTCCAGGGCCTGACCGCGACTGCCCAGAAGCCGCGTCAGTTCGCGCCGCCACTGGTGCCGGCCGCGCGTGTCCGTCAGGGCCGACGACTCCTCCAGGACTCCCACGACCCCGAGCACGATCCGATGGTGCTGTTCGGTCTGGACAGCGAGTCCCCGTGGCATAGGCGTCTCTCCCCCGCACACAGCCCTACCTGGCGCCTCGGCTCCAACACCCGATCAGAGTATGGGGATTGGCCGCACAGCCAAACACGTTCGACGAGATTCGCGGGTAGGAAGATGGTCCGGGACGCCGCACCGCGGTGGACCCCGCACTAGGGTGCTGCACGACCAGGGGTGAGCAGGGGGGACCACGTGAGTCAAGGCATACCGGCTCCGATCGTGCGACGCCAGAACGACGAGGACATGCTGACCGTGCTGCGCGCCGGAGAGTCCTCGCACGCCCGCGCCCGACGGCTCGCCTCCGCCCGTGTCGTCGTGTCCGTGGTGCTGGCCGCCGGCGCGGTTCTCGCGGTCGTGGTCCCGGCCCTGCAGACCGTGCTCACGACGATCGGCTTCCTGTGGGCGCTCGTGTACGCCGTCGGGGCCGGGGCGTGGACGGAGAGCGAGTTCCGTACGGCGGCACTGCTGCAGGAGACGTTCGACACCCGGCTGTACGACGTCCCGTGGAACGAGACGCTGGCCGGGAGCCCCCCGTCCGCCGACGAGATCAGCCGGCTGGCCCGGCGCTACACGGGTCCGGTCGAGCGGCTGCGGGACTACTACGAGATCCGTGAACTGCCGCGTCCCCTGGACGTGTTGTCCTGCATCCTGCAGAACCTCGCGTGGGGCGCGCGGATCCGCAGGCGTTATGCCGCCGCGGTCCAGGCCGGCGTGATCGGGTGGATCGTCACCGGGGTGGCCGTGGGCGTGGCCACCCGTATGACCCTCGCCTCCCTGCTCACGACCTGGTTCATTCCCTCGCTCGGCCTGCTGCTGCTCGGTGTCGACATCGTCCGCGCACAGCGCGAGACCGCGGCCGCGCGCGAACAGGCACGGCTGGTGGTCCTGCGGGAGATGCGCGAGCACGCGCACACGGGGCTGCCCGCGGACCGGGTGCCGCAGCTGCTGCTGCTCGCCCGGCAGGCCCAGGACGTGCTGCTGCGCACCCGGCTGGCGCAGGCCCGGGTGCCCAACTGGTTCTTCAGGAGATTCCTCGACACCGACCGCGCGGACTTCGCGGCCGCCATGGACGAGGTCGGCAGCTGGCTGCCGCGGCCCTGAGACCGGCCACCGCGCCGGTCCTTCGGAGCCAGTCCCCCCATCGCGAGGGGACGCAGGTCGAACTCGGCGGCCAGCGAGTGCGGATCGGCCCCGGTGGGCCGGGCGAGGCCGATCCAGACCATGCCGGAGGGCTGCTCGCGCAGCGCGCGGTAGGTCTCGGCGAGCGTGGCGGGGGAGGAGACGCGGACGCCGGCGCGGCGTCAGACGGACCTGCGCCCGCCGTTCCTGCCGTTCTCTCGCCCGGACATCGGCCGCCTCTCCGTCGAGCCTGCGCCCGCCTGATCACTCAGCGGGCCAGGCCGGCAGGATATCCGGGCACTCGGCACGGCCGGCCCGTGGCATCCGGGCAGCGTGGTACGTCGGCCGGTGGTGGCGCTCCCGCCTCCGGGCCCGCCGGACGGTGACCCGGGTATCGCGCAAACGGGTGAGCACCGGTTTCACGCGCCGCTTGCGCGGGGGGCGGAGGTGGAGAGGGAGGCGCTGCGGGCCGCTCGTGGTGGCTCGCAGCGCCCCCCTGGCATCTACCCGAGGGGTGCTCGGGAGGTCTTCCGGGTCACGAGTTGATCTGCGCGGTCACGAGGTCCGAGAAGGTGGTCAGCCGGGTGTACACACCCGGGTAACCGGCCTCCGCGCAACCCTCGCCCCAGGAAGTGATCCCTGCCAGGACGCCCCCGATGAGCAGGGGACCGCCGCTGTCGCCCTGGCAGGTGTCTACGCCGCCGGTGGTGAGTCCGGCGCATACCATGTCGGACTGGACGAAGTCCGAACCGTAGGAAGTCTTGCAGCTGGTGTCGGCCACGACCGGGACGGTCGAGGTCCGCAGCTGGTTGGAGGAGCTGCCGTTCTCCGACGTGGTCCCCCAGCCGAGGATCCGGGCCTGGGTGCCGGCCGCGTACACGCCCGTCTGCGAGGAGGAGACGAACGACACCGGGGTGTACGGCATCGCCGTCGACAGGGTCAGCACGGCCACGTCGTCGCCGTTGGTGGCATCCGTGTAGTCCGGGTTGACCCAGATCTTGCTGACCTGACTGACCGTGCCGTCCGTGCCGTTCAGATAGGTCCGGCCGCCGACCACGCGGACATTGCCGGTGGACTCGCCGGCCATGCAGTGCGCGGCCGTCACGACCTTCTTGGCGGCCACCAGGGTGCCGCCGCAGAACTGGTTGCCTGAGGCGTCGGTGATCTGCACGACGAACGGATACTCCGCGCTGGTGGTGGTCGTACCACCGACGATGGGCTGCGGGGCGGCGCCGGCCGTGGGGGAGGCGAACAGCGCGGTCGCCGCGGCGGCGGCGGTGGCCACCAGGATCGCGGCGGTCTGTCTGGCACATCTGAGCCCGAACATGAGTCTCCTCAGTGGGGGTTGCACCGGTGGGGGGTCGCACGGGTGGGGGCTGTGCACGGGGGTCGCGGGACCGACCCCCGTATGCCCGGGCGAGCGGCACGCCCTTTACGCTAGGACCCGGAACCCTTGGCTCCCAATGAGGGAACCCCCTAGGGGGTTGGGTGAGGGAAAACCCTCGGTCCGGTTCAGTTAACCGGCCGCGTTCTCACTTCGCGCGGCGAGCCGCCGCCAATCGGACGATATCCACGCGCGAGCGGATCCCCAGCTTGCGGTAGACCCGGGTCAGCGTCGCCTCCACCGTTTTGACGCTGATGAACAGCCGGGCGGCGATCTCCCGGTTGGTGGCGCCCTCCATGACCAGCGCGGCGACCTGACGCTCCATCGCGGCCAGCACCTGCAGCCCCTCCAGGCCCGCCAGGGCGTCCGGCGCGGCGAGCGCCGCTTCCGGCTCGGCGGTGGTGAGGGATTCGTCCACTTGGCGCAACCAGGGCAACGCCCGGCAGCGGCGGAACATCCGGGTCGCCTCCTCGTAGGCCGTGGAACCGGGGCGTCTGTCGCGCAGCCGCGCCAGTGCGAACGCGGCCCGCGCCTCCTCCAGGCCGTAGCCGAGCTTGCCGAGTCGGTCCTGAGCGGATGTCAGCTGGGCCACGGCGGCCTCCAGCTCGCCCTGCGCGGCCTTGACCAGGGCCTCGGCCCGGTCCAGGACGGCGAGGACACTCTCCCGGCCGAGCCGCAGGGCGTGCTCGCGGCTGGTGTCGATGACGTCCTGTGCCTCGGCCGGCTCACCGATGCGGACCAGTGCCTCGGCGAGGTCGGCCTGCCAGCGGCCGCGCGCCGGGTCGGTGATGCCGAGCCCCAGCTCCAGCCGGCGCACCCGGCGCAGCGAGCGGACCGTGCCCGCCGGGTCCCCGGCCACCAACTGGGCGTACCCGAGTGCGCCCAGCGCCCGGGAGAGATACATCTGGTCGCCGTCCTCCTCGGCGTGCTCCACGGCCTCCCGGGCGAGGGCCAGGGCCCGGTCCACATCGCCGCCGGAGGCCTCAGCGAGCGAGGTGAGCATCGCCGAGGCGGTCTCGCCGATCCCGGAGTCCCGGGCGAGGCGCAGGCTGTCCCGGGCCAGCTCCAGGGCGCGCCCGCAGTGCCCGGCGCGCAGTTCGGTCTCGGCCAGTCCGCGCAGGAAGTGCACCTCGCTCTCCACCGAGCCGCGCCGGCGCACCTCGCGCAGCAGCGCGGTCACCGTCACTCGCGCCTCGGTCAGCTGGTCGCCCATGACCAGCCAGCGGAACCGGGCGCTGCCCGCCCCGTTGTGGTGCCAGGCGACCCGGGGGTCCTGGGGCTCCTTCAGGGCGCGTTTGATGGTCCGCGGTGCCTCCGGATGGCCCATCAGGGTCTCGGTCTGCGCCTGGAAGGCGAGGGAGAGCAGTTCGGTGCGCCGGTCCTGGCTGCGCGCGGCCAGCTCGGCGGCGTGCGCGGCGGCCTCGCGGGCCTGCGTGAAGTCGCCCTCCACGATCAGCGCCCGCCAGGCCAGCTGGTAGTGGACCAGGCCCAGCAGCCGGGGGTTCTCGCCGGCGTCGGCGAGGGCCTGCGGGAAGACCGCGTCGACCTCGGCCATGGTGTGGCCGGCGCTGTCGATGACGATGATCCAGGCGCGCACCCGGTCGGCGGGCACGCTCGCCCGCAGGAGCACCTCGCGGGCGATGTCCCGGGCCAGGTCGAGTTCGCCCGCGGTGATCGCGTCCTCGGCGGCCTGCAGCCGGCGCTCCTGCGGGCTCGGCGTGCCGTCGGCGGGGGTGTGCCGGGCGGCCAGCAGCCCCAGCTGGGCGGCGACCGAGGGGGCGCCGCGGTCCCGGGCGAGGGCCGCGGCCTCGGCGAGCCGGGCGGCGACCTCCGGATCGGTGCCGCTGCTGGCCAGGGCCAGGTGCCGGGCCCGTTCGATCGGGTCGGAGGCGGCCGTGGACAGGGCCGCGTGCGCGGCGCGTCGCTCGTGCGCGGGTGCCTCCGCGTACAGCGCGGCCGAGATCAGCGGGTGCGCGAACCGTACGGCCGGGGCGTCGGCCTCGGTGGCCAGCAGCCCGAGTTCGGCGGCCTGGGCACACTCGGCCTCGGCGTTCTCCCGGCCGGCCGCGTGCAGCAGCGCCGGCGTGGGACGGGCACCGGCACTGGCCACCAGCAGGGTGCGGCGGGCCTCGACGGAGAGCATGTCCAGTCGGCTCAGGACCAGGGCGCGCAGGCTGGTCGGCACCGGCAGCGGCTCGCCCGGCCGGGGCGGGGTGGGGCTCTCGGCGAGGGCGCGGCCGAGTTCGAGGGCGAACAGCGGGTTGCCGCCGCTGGTGCGGTGGATCTCGCGAACCGTGGAGCGGGGCAGCGAGCCATGGCCGCGGTGGTCGAGCAGCTGGGCCACCTGGGCGCGGGAGAGCGGCCCCAGCCGGACCGCGAGGGTGCCCGGCGGGCAGGCGCGCAGATGCCGGTCGTACTCCTGGCTCTCCTGGCCCTCGGTGCGCACTGCGCACAACAGCTGCACCGGGGTGCCCTCCAGGCGCCGGGCGGCGAAACCGAGCAGTTCGGCGCTGGCCGGGTCCAGCCACTGCAGGTCGTCGGCGACGACGAGGACCCCGCCCTCGGCGGCCAGCGCGCGCAGCGCGGAGAGCACCGCGAGGCGCAGGGCGAGGCCGTCGCGCTGGAGGCTGGATTCGCCGCGTCCGGTGAGCGCCGACTCCAGGGCGGTGCGCTGGGCGGCGGGCAGCCGGGGCGAGACCTCGTCGAGGACCAGGCCGAGGAGATCGGCGAGGGCCAGGAACGGAAGGTGGGATTCGGACTCGGTGGCGGAGCAGCGCAACACGGTCCGCGCGGTGGCGCCGCATTCCTCGGTCAATGCCCGCAGGACGGTGGATTTCCCTATTCCGGCGGGACCGTGGAGCAGCACACTGCCACCCGAGGCGAGTTGGTCACGGGCGCCGGCGAACAGCTCCTCGCGGCCGATGACCAGGTCGGGGCGGCACCTGGCAGGCTCCTGGAAGTCCCGTCGCACGGTCACCGCTCCCCTCGTGTGTCGTGTCCGGGCCAAATTCTAGGCAACGATCCTTGAAATTCGGCCGGAAGTCGTGGTGAGGGAAATAACAAACGGTCAGGCACCAGGAAATTCAAGACGTCCCGCTTGAATGGGCAGGTTTCCTTACCGCCTGGTCTCACGGCAGCAGCCCCGATCTGCGGGCCGCGGTCACCGCCTCCCCTCGGGTGTGCGCACCCAGCTTCCGCATCGCCGAGCGCAGATAGCCCTTCACCGTCTCCGGGCGCAGCCCCAGCCGCTCGGCCACCGCCGCGTTGGTCGCCCCCGCTGCCACCCAGGACAGCACGTCCAGCTCACGCGGCGCCAGGGTCACGGCCCCGGCCCGCCGCGGCGCGGTCAACAGGCCGCAGACCGCGAGCAGTTCGGCGCGCAGGCCCGGATCGGTGATCCGCGGGGCCAGGACCCGCAGCGCCGCATGCGCCTCGCGCACCTGCTCCCAGGCGGCACCCCGCTCCGGGCCGCCCGGCTCCGGGCGGCCCGCCGCCAGCAGCCCCCGTGCCTCGTCGCGCACCACCAGCGCCTGCTCCACGTCCCGGGCGACCGCCATGGCCGCGCCCAGCGTGCGGTCGCCGAGCGGGTCCGCCGAGCGCAGCGCGCCGTAGAGCACCCCGCGCACCCGGCGGTGCACCACCACCGGAACCGCGAGCACCGAGCGGATGCCCTCCGCGGCCACCTGGATGTCGTACTCGTGGCTGATCTGCCGGGAGCTGGAGTAGTCCGTCACCGCGCACGGCCGGGCCAGCATCACCGCCTTGCCGCCGAGCCCGTTGCCGGAGGTCACCGCGAGCGAGCGCAGGGCGGCGGTGGTCGTGCCGCTCAGCTCGCTGATCCGGATCCGCGGCCGGCCGGACTCGACCAGCCCGCCGAAGGCCACCGGAAGTCCCGTCGCCCGCCGCAGCCGGGCCAGTGCGCCGCCGATCTCGACCGTCCCCACCGCGTCCGCCGTCACGTGAGCGCCCCTTCCGCGTCCCCACCCCCGTTCGGGGGTAGTGAGACCTGCATCACGGATTAGACGATGACAGAGAGCCACCCGGCAATGGTCCGGGACAGAGAGAGTGCGCCGCGAGGGTGCCGACACCGGCTGAGCGCGCCCGCGGGGGAACGACCCACAGCACGAGGAGTATGCGATGACGACGGCGACCGAGGAGTTCCGCACCGCCCGGGACTTCCTGCTGGCGCACCGTGCGGACTACACCGCCGCCTACGAGGGCTTCGCCTGGCCGCGGCCCGCGCACTTCAACTGGGCGCTGGACTGGTTCGACGCGATCGCCGCCGGCAACGACCGGACCGCCCTGCACATCGTCGAGGAGGACGGCACCGAGACCCGGCTGTCCTTCGCCGAGATGGCCGAGCGCTCGAACCGGGTCGCCCGGTGGCTGCGCGAGCGGGGCGTCGGCGCCGAGGACCGCATCCTCGTCATGCTCGGCAACCAGGCCGAGCTGTGGGAGACCGCGCTGGCCGCGATGAAGCTGCGCGCGGTGGTCATCCCGGCCACCCCGCTGCTGGGGCCCGCCGATCTGCGCGACCGGGTGGCGCGCGGCCGGGTCAGGCATGTGATCGCACGGGCCGAGGACACCGCGAAGTTCGCCGACGTGCCCGGCACCTACACCCGGATCGCGGTCGGCGCCGCGCCCGCGCCGGGCTGGGAGCCGTACGAGGCCGTGTACGCCGCCCCCGCGGACTTCCGCCCCGACGGCCCCACCCTGGCCGACGACCCGCTGATGCTCTACTTCACCTCCGGTACGACCGCCCGCCCCAAGCTGGTCGAGCACACCCACGCCTCCTATCCGATCGGGCACCTGGCCACCATGTACTGGATCGGCCTGGAGCCCGGCGACGTGCATCTGAACATCTCCTCGCCGGGCTGGGCCAAGCACGCCTGGTCCAATCTGTTCGCGCCGTGGAACGCCGAGGCGACCGTCTTCCTCTTCAACTACACCCGCTTCGACGCGGCCCGGCTGATGGCCGAGATGGACCGAGCCCGGGTGACCACCTTCTGCGCCCCGCCGACCGTGTGGCGCATGCTCATCCAGGCCGACCTGGGCCTGCTCGCCACCCCGCCGCGCGAGGCCGTGGCCGCGGGCGAGCCGCTCAACCCCGAGGTCATCGAGCAGGTCCGGCGGGCCTGGGGCGTCACCGTCCGGGACGGCTTCGGCCAGACCGAGACCGCCGTGCAGGTCTCCAACAGCCCCGGCCAGGTGCTGAAGACCGGCTCCATGGGCCGTCCGAGCCCCGGCTACCGCGTGGAACTGCTCGACGCGGTCTCCGGTGCGCCCGGCGCCGCCGAGGGCGAGATCGCCCTCGACCTGTCCGGGCGGCCGGTCGGTGTGATGACCGGCTACCACGGCGACCCGGACCGCACGGCCGACGCCATGGCCGGCGGCTACTACCGCACCGGTGACATCGCCTCCCGCGACGCGGACGGCTATCTGACCTACGTCGGCCGCGCGGACGACGTCTTCAAGGCCTCCGACTACAAGATCAGCCCGTTCGAGCTGGAGAGCGCGCTGCTGGAGCACGAGGCGGTGGCCGAGGCCGCCGTGGTGCCCGCGCCGGACGAGTTGCGGCTCGCCGTGCCGAAGGCGTACGTCGTCCTCGCCGAGGGCTATGAGCCCGGCCCGGACACCGCGAAGGTCGTCTTCGAGCACTCCCGCCAGGTCCTCGCCCCCTACAAGCGCATCCGCCGGCTGGAGTTCGGCCCGCTGCCCAAGACCGTCTCCGGCAAGATCCGCCGGATCGAGCTGCGCGAGGCGACGGCACACGGCTCGGCGAACGAGTACCGCGAGGAGGACTTCCGGTGACCCCTCAGTTGTCGTACACGCACGGGACGAGTCCGACGGTCCTGCTCGCCGACACCATCGGCGCCAATCTGGACCGGGCCGTGGCGAGGTGGCCGGAGCGCGAGGCACTGGTCGACGTGCCCTCGGGACGGCGCTGGACCTATGCCCGATTCGGCGCGGACGTCGAGGAACTGGCGCAGGCGCTGGCCGCGGCCGGCGTCGCCAAGGGCGACCGGGTGGGTATCTGGGCGGTCAACTGCCCGGAGTGGGTCCTGGTCCAGTACGCCACCGCCCGCATCGGCGCGATCATGGTGAACATCAACCCGGCCTACCGCACGCACGAGGTCGAGTACGTCCTGCGGCAGGCGGGGATCTCGCTGCTGTTCGCCTCCCCGCGGCACAAGACCAGCGACTACCGGGCGATGGTCGAACAGGTGCGGGGCAACTGCCCCGAACTGCGCGAGGCTGTGTACATCGGCGACCCGAGCTGGGCGGAACTGCTCGGGCGGGGGACCGGTGACGCCCCGTACGAGGAACTGTCCTGCGACGACCCCATCAACATCGAGTACACCTCGGGGACCACCGGCTTCCCGAAGGGCGCCACGCTGTCCCACCACAACATCCTCAACAACGGTTACTTCGTCGGGGAGTCGGTCGGCTACAGCGAGCAGGACCGGATCTGCATCCCGGTCCCCTTCTACCACTGCTTCGGCATGGTGATGGGCAACCTCGCGGCCACCTCGCACGGCGCCTGCATGGTCATCCCGGCGCCGTCCTTCGAACCGAGGGCCACCCTGGAGGCGGTGCAGCGCGAGCGCTGTACGTCCCTGTACGGCGTGCCGACCATGTTCATCGCCGAGCTGAACCTGCCCGACTTCGCGTCGTACGACCTCTCGACCCTGCGCACCGGCATCATGGCGGGCTCGCCCTGCCCCGTGGAGGTGATGAAGCGGGTCGTCGCCGAGATGCACATGGCGGAGGTCGCCATCTGCTACGGCATGACCGAGACATCCCCGGTGTCGCTGCAGACCCGCAGGGACGACGACCTGGAACACCGCACCGCCACCGTCGGCCGGGTCCTGCCGCACCTGGAGGTCAAGGTCGTCGACCCGGACACCGGGGTCACCCGACCGCGCGGCACGGCGGGCGAGTTGTGCACCCGCGGCTACAGCGTGATGCTCGGCTACTGGGACGAGCCCGAGAAGACCGCGGAGGCCGTCGACGCCGGGCGCTGGATGCACACCGGGGACCTGGCGGTGATGCGCGACGACGGCTACGTCGAGATCGTCGGCCGGATCAAGGACATGATCATCCGGGGCGGCGAGAACATCTACCCGCGCGAGGTCGAGGAGTTCCTCTACGCCCACCCGAAGATCAGGGACGTACAGGTCGTCGGGGTGCCGCACGAGAGGTACGGCGAGGAGGTCCTCGCCTGTGTGATCCCGCGGGACGTGGCCGGCCCGCCGACCCTGGCGGAGCTGCGCGACTTCTGCCAGGACCGGCTCGCGCACTACAAGATCCCCACCAGGCTGCGCGTTCTGGAGGCCTTCCCGATGACGGTGAGCGGAAAGGTGCGCAAGGTCGAGCTGCGGGAGAAGTACGGCACGCCGGACACGCCGGTCGAATAGCGCACGGGTGCCCAGGAATGGGTGCTCAGGAACCTCGCCTCTGCTCAGGAACCTCGCCTCGTCGGCCCCGCCCGCGTGCTCAGGCGCCCGCGGCGACCAGCCGGTCCGCCGGGGTGTTGACCGGGCGGGGCAGGCCCGTGAGGTCGAGCACGAACAGGGGGACGCGCAGGGTGTCGGCCCGGCCGCGGGCGTCGTGCGTATAGCCGGCCAGGGAGAAGTACACGCAGTCCGCGGACTCGGTCATCGCCGTCAGCCACAGACACTCCACGTCCCGCGGCGCCGCCGGACGCACGGTCGGGTCCACCTGGGCGAGGAGCCCATGGGCGGCGAGCCCGATGCCGTTCGGCGGACGCTGGTCGGCGCGCCGGATGTCCTGGTAGCCGAGCCAGCGCAGATAGAGCGCGGCGGTGGTGACGGCGTCGCGCGCGGTACGGATGGCGCGCTGCTGGAAGGCGGGACGGGCGGCACGGGTACCGGGCCCGGTGGCCGCCGCCGACGACGCGGGTGACGGCGGGGTGGGCGACGGCGCGGCGGACTGTGGTGCTGACGCGGGCTGCGGCGCCGGGGCGGAGGGTGGCGCAGGGGCTGACGGTGACGTGGGCGCGGACGGTGACGCGGGCGTGGAACGTGACGTGGGCGTCGGTGGGGGTGGTGACGCCGGCGAGGGCTGTGCGGCAGGCGCCGGTGCCGCTCCCGGCTCCGCTCCCGGTGTCGCGGCCGGCTCCGGCGCCACCGGGATGCGCAGGACCGTCCCGCAGGGGCAGCCGAGCTCCGGGTGCGGCCATTGGTTGCGGCGGCCGCAGGCGGCGCACGACAGCGCGAGCCACTCGTCGTCCCAGGCCCGGTGCTCCGTCACGACGGGGCCGCCGGCCGGATCGAGTCGTGGGGCGGTGGGCGCCCCGCACGCGCACGGATACACCGGCGCGGTATAGACGTGCTCGCGCCGACAGGCCGGACAGCGCACCGGCACGCTCTCGGGCATGGCCCACTCCCAGGCGTCGCGTCGGGACAGCGGTCTCATCGTCCTCCCCCTCCACCCCGCTTGTCCGGCGCTTGCCATGTCTCAACCTCTCTTGACGCCATTGCCCCACGCTTCTACATTGATTCCAGATAGTAGAAGTTAAGTTCCGCAATGCGGAATTTTGAAGTTTCTGGAGACTGTGCTCACCGCGGGGCGCGACGGGAGTACGCATCCGACAGCCGAAGCAGGAGTACTCGATGGCTCGTATGACCGCTGCCCGCGCGGCAGTTGAGATCCTCAAGCGCGAGGGCGTCACCGACGCCTTCGGTGTGCCGGGCGCTGCGATCAACCCCTTCTACAAGGCACTCAAGGAGGGCGGTGGCATCAACCACACCCTCGCCCGCCATGTCGAGGGCGCCTCGCACATGGCCGAGGGGTACACCCGCACCAGGCCGGGCAACATCGGCGTCTGCATCGGCACCTCCGGCCCGGCCGGCACCGACATGATCACCGGCCTGTACTCGGCCATCGGTGACTCCGTCCCGATCCTGTGCATCACGGGCCAGGCGCCCACCCATGTGATCCACAAAGAGGACTTCCAGGCCGTCGACATCGCCTCGATCGCCAAGCCGGTCACCAAGATGGCGGTCACCGTCCTGGAGGCCGCCCAGGTCCCGGGCGTCTTCCAGCAGGCCTTCCACCTGATGCGGTCCGGCCGTCCCGGCCCGGTCCTGATCGACCTGCCGATCGACGTCCAGCTCACCGAGATCGAGTTCGACCCGGAGACGTACGAGCCGCTGCCCGTCTACAAGCCGGCCGCGACCCGCGCCCAGATCGAGAAGGCGATCTCCTTCCTGCTGGCCTCCGAGCGCCCGGTCATCGTCGCCGGCGGCGGCGTCATCGGCGCCGACGCCACCGAGCTGCTGGTGGAGTTCGCCGAACTGACCCAGACCCCGGTCATCCCGACCCTGATGGGCTGGGGCACGCTGGCCGACGACCACGAGCTGAACGCCGGCATGGTGGGTGTGCAGACCTCGCACCGGTACGGCAACGCCAACTTCCTGGAGTCGGACTTCGTCCTCGGCATCGGCAACCGCTGGGCCAACCGGCACACCGGCTACAAGCTCGACGTCTACCGCGGCGAGCGCAAGTTCGTCCACATCGACATCGAGCCCACCCAGATCGGCAAGATCTTCCCGCCGGACTACGGTGTCGTCTCCGACGCCAAGGCCGCGCTGGAGCTGTTGGTCGAGGTGGCGAAGGAGCTGAAGGCCGAGGGCAGGCTGCCCGACCGCGCCGACTGGGTCGCCTCCACGCAGGAGCGCAAGGCGACCCTGCTGCGCCGTACGCACTTCGACAACGTCCCGATGAAGCCGCAGCGCGTCTACGAGGAGATGAACAAGGCCTTCGGTCCGGACACGCGCTACGTCACCACCATCGGCCTCTCCCAGATCGCCGGCGCGCAGATGCTGCACGTCTACAAGCCGCGCCACTGGATCAACTGCGGCCAGGCCGGCCCGCTCGGCTGGACCATCCCGGCCGCGATCGGCGTCGCCAAGGCCGACCCGGAGGCCCCGGTCGTCGCGCTGTCCGGTGACTACGACTTCCAGTTCATGATCGAGGAGCTGGCGGTCGCCGCCCAGCACAAGATCCCCTACGTCCACGTCCTGGTGAACAACGCCTACCTGGGCCTGATCCGGCAGGCGCAGATCGGTCTGGACATCAACTTCCAGGTCAACCTGGAGTTTGAGAACATCAACACGCCTGAGCTGGGCGTCTACGGCGTGGACCACGTCAAGGTCGCCGAGGGCCTCGGCTGCAAGGCGATCCGGGTCACCGAGCCGGACCAGCTGGGCGCGGCCTTCGAGCAGGCCAAGAAGCTGGCCGCCGAGCACCAGGTGCCGGTCGTCGTCGAGGCGATCCTGGAGCGGATCACCAACATCTCGATGAGCCGCACCATGGACATCAGCGACATCTCCGAGTTCGAGGACCTGGCCACCGAGCCGGGCCACGCGCCGACCTCGATCAAGCCGCTGAAGGTCTGACACCACCACGCACACCAAGGGCGGCCTGTCCACTGAACGGGCCGCCCTTTCACGTTACTCAGTCGGGTCGATCAGAGGTGGCTCAGAATCCAGGTCTGCAAAGAGCCGGCGCCCACTTCGCTGTAGTTCGCGGTGCTGGAGCAGTTCTGGCCCTTCATGACGCCCACCTGGAAGAGCTCACCGCCGATGCTCACCATCAGCGGGCCCCCGCTGTCGCCTGGGCAGGGGCCGCCACTGGTCGGGATCGACTTCAGCCCCACGCCGTCCGGTTCGGCCGGCATGATGGACACGCCCTTGAACTGCAGCCGATCGGGAAGCTGCCCGGCACCGTTCTGGCCCCATCCGGCAATGACGCCGTCGTCGTACTGCGTGAAAGGACCGCCCTGCTGGCCGTCCCACCGGTAGCTCTGGCCGGAATCGGCCAAACTGATCGGCACGATGCCGGCCACCGGAGATTCCAGTTTCAGGAGGGCTATGTCATTGTGCCCGCCGGTGTATCCGGGATAGGAGTAGAGCGCGATGGCCTTCCTCACCTGCCCGCCGGTGTCCTTGAGATCAGTGCCGACACGCACGGTCATGTCGCCGGGATCGGTGACACCGCCCACACAATGCGCTGCGGTGAGCACCCAGTTGGTTCTGATGAGGGTTCCGGTGCAAAAGGTTCCTCCGACATAGGAGACCTTGGCCACGAAGTCGAAGGAATTGTCGGTGACCGCGTTGCCGCCGGTTATCGCCTGGGCGGGAGATGGGGTGAGGCCCGCTATTCCTGCGCTGATCAGGACGCTGACGACTGATAGTCGCAATGAATGCCCGAGAGTTCCTTGACGTTCGAAAGACATGGTCTTTTTCCTTGTCTCCGCGCCGGTCAGGATGCCCTTCGACCAGTCTTGCGTACCCTGCTCAACTCCGCGATCTGGATGGCTTGCGGGACGCCGAGCAGTGTTCGCGGCGCGCGGCCTGCTCAATCCCGGTCTCGGTCCGTGAGCGCCGCCACGGTGGCTCTCACGAAGGCTTCCGGGTTGTCCAGCATGATGTTGTGTCCGCAATCCGGGATCGCCACGACGGACACCCCGGCTTCGGTGAGGGCATCGGCGCCCGGGAGCGGGCCGTCGGCCTGGGGCAGCAGGTAGGTGCGGGGAATCCTCAAGTCCAGCAACAGCTCACGCATGGTGGGGACGGTGCCGCGGGCGAGGTGGACCGCGCTGCGATGCAGGGCTTCCCGGCCGGCCAGGCGCATCGTGGACCACCAGTGAGCACCGGCCCGGTCGCGGACCTCTTCCCAGCCGCCCGCCAGGAACTCCTCCTCGGAGTAGGCGGCGATGCCTCTGCTGCCTGTCGCGCCGGGCGTGGGCGGGATCGGGTCGAGATTGGCGTGGACCAGGACCAGCCGGGAGACCAGGTGGCGGTGGCGGGCGGCCAGGACGATGGCCACGGAGCCGCCCATGCTGTGCGCGATCAGCTCGGCGCCCGTGACACCCGCCGAGGTCAAGGCCGCAGCAAGCGCATCGGCATGTGACTCCGGCGTGTAGTCGAAGTCCGTCGGCCGGTCGCTGATGCCATGACCCAACAGGTCGATCAACAGGGAACGGCGGCCGGCCAGCAGAGGATGAACCGCGACCTCCGTGAAGTAGGCAGGCGACGTAGAACCCAACCCATGCACATAGACACGCGGCGGCTCCTGCCCCGGTAGCTCAACCCACCGGATCTGATCGCCCCCGGGCGTCACGGCGGCACTGCGCACAGTCTGCTCCCCCTGCGATCAAGATCGATAGAGGGACGAGACTAGCAATCGATACCGGGTGAACCGCGACGCTTCGCCCGCCCACCCGCTAGGGCATGTTGCGAAAGTCCCGCCTGCCGCCCGACGCCCTAGAGCTCGTGCTCCGACAGTCCCGGCCAGTCGTCGGGGCCGCCGCCCTGCCACTCGATGAGATCGCTCTCCTCCACCTCGATGCGGTCCAGATCGGCCAGCCGCAGGATCTCCACGACGTCGTCCAGATGCGAGGCGATCCCCAGGGTCACGTCCCCCTCGGTGACCCGCCGGGAGCCGTCCAGGGCGGGGGAGTGGACCACGATGTGCGGGAAGTGCGTCGGATTGCCCATGCCTTCAGCGTGCGTCGCGGGGCGACGAAGCGCACGCCGGTGACTGTCAGTGGTGTAGCGCACCGTTCTCCGTCACATGCACCGCACGAGCACCCGGGAGGAGTGCGGCATCGGGACCCGGACCGCCCGGCAACGCCGAACGCTCCCTCGCCGGCGGTGTCGAGCCGGCGCAGGGAGCGTTCTCGGGTGATGGCCGTCCGACGGCACGAGGCTGGGCGCGACAGGTCGTTCGCGCCGCCGGACGGAGTGTGTGGCCCCCGTTGCGGGGGACTGGGTGGGACCGCGGCGGATGCGACGGAACCGGGAGCCCCTTCCCTCAGGTCGAGAAGGGGCCTCGGTCCTTCACCACCGCACTGGCTCGCATGCCGCCGCGGTCCTCGCCCTGCCCGCGCCCACCGCCGTAGACCACCCCTCATCCGGGCCGTACGGCATGTCGCGCGGGCCGCGTACGGAATCCTGACCTCCTGTCAGATTCCGTACGCTGCTTGCGGGTTACCTGTCTCAGTCCTCGCGCAGGGCGCGGACCGCCTCCTCCACGCGCTTGCCGTACTCGGGGTCGGCGGCGTGGAAGTGGGCCAGGTTCTTCTCGATCACGTCGTCGCGGGAGACCTGCGAGAGGCCGCCGGCGATGTTCGCGACGAGGCGGGACTTCTCCTCCTCCGACATCAGGCGGTACAGCTCGCCCGCCTGGAAGAAGTCGTCGTCCTTGGTGTGCAGCGGGGCGGAGTGGTTGCCCGTGTAGCCCGACACCGCCAGCGGGGCGGACAGCGGGCGGCCGGTCTCCGCCGGGCCGTCGTAGGAGTTCGGCTCGTAGTTCTTGGCGCCGCGGCCCTGGCCGTTGACCGCCATGAAGCCGTCGCGGCCGTAGTTCTGCGCGGTGGTCGCCTTGGGGGCGTTCACGGCGAGCAGGGTGTGGTTGACGCCCAGGCGGTAGCGGTGGGCGTCCGCGTAGGCGAACAGCCGGCCCTGGAGCATCTTGTCGGGGGAGGGGCCGATGCCCGGAACGAAGTTGTTCGGGGAGAACGCGGCCTGCTCGACCTCGGCGAAGACGTTGTCCGGGTTGCGGTCGAGGACCAGCCGGCCCACCCGCTGCAGCGGGTAGTCCTGGTGCGGCCAGACCTTGGTCAGGTCGAACGGGTTGAAGCGGTAGTCCGCCGCCTCGGCCGCCGGCATGATCTGGACGTACAGCGTCCAGGACGGGTGCACTCCGCGCTCGATGGCCTGCAGCAGGTCGGTCTGGTGCGAGTTGGCGTCCTTGCCGGCCAGCTCGGCGCCCTGCTCGGCGGACAGGCAGCGGATGCCCTGGTTCGTCTTGAAGTGGTACTTGACGAAGAAGGCCTCGCCCTCGGCGTTCGTCCACTGGTAGGTGTGCGAGCCGTAGCCGTTCATGTGCCGGTACGACGCCGGGATACCGCGGTCACCCATCAGCCAGGTCACCTGGTGCGTGGCCTCGGGGGCGTGCGCCCAGAAGTCCCAGACGTTGTCCGGCTCCTGCTTGCCGGTGAACGGGTCCCGCTTCTGCGAGTGGATGAAGTCGGGGAACTTGATCGGGTCCTTGATGAAGAACACCGGGGTGTTGTTGCCGACGAGGTCGTAGTTGCCCTCCTCGGTGTAGAACTTCAGCGCGAAGCCCCGCGGGTCACGGACCGCGTCCGCGCCGCCGAGGGAGTCGGCGACCGTGGAGAAGCGCAGGAAGACCTCGGTGCGCTTGCCGATCTCGCTCAGGAAGTCGGCGTGGGTGAAGCCGGTGACGTCGTCGGTCACCTCGAAGTGGCCGTACGCGCCGGAGCCACGGGCGTGCACCACGCGCTCCGGGATCCGCTCGCGATTGAAGCGCGCGAGCTTCTCCAGGAGCTGCTGGTCCTGGAGCAGGAGCGGGCCGCCGACGCCGGCGGATGCGGAGTTCTGGTTGTCGGCGATCGGGGCGCCGGCCTCTGTCGTGAGCACGCGCTTCGACATCGTGGACCTTCCGTGCGGATGGCAGCGGAAATCTTCTTCCGCTTTGTGGAGCCTAGAAGTCTTGTGGAGCCTAGAAGTGGGCAATCCGAACGTCAACAGTTTGTTGAAGTGGATCTGAAGGTGATTCCGGGCGGCGCCGGCGCCTGGGCGCGACAGGACAGGTGTCAGCGGCGACGCCGCCCGGAAGCTCTGTGGGTCAGACCTGGGCGCCGGAGAGGCGCTCCACGGCCCGCAGCAGGGCCGAGTGGTCCAGGCCGCCGTCGCCCTGGGCGCGCAGCGAGGCGACCAGCTGTGCGACCACGGCGCCGACCGGCAGCGCGGCACCGACGTTGCGGGCGGCGTCGGTCACGATGCCCATGTCCTTGTGGTGCAGGTCGATGCGGAAGCCCGGCTTGAAGTCGCGGCTGAGGAAGTTGTCCTTCTTGCGCGTCAGCACGGTCGAGCCCGCGAGGCCGCCGTTGAGGACGTCCAGCGCGGCCGCGAGGTCCACGCCCGACTTCTCCAGGAAGACCACGGCCTCGGCGCACGCCTGGATGTTCACGGCGACGATCAGCTGGTTGGCCGCCTTCACGGTCTGGCCGGAGCCGTGCGGACCGCACAGCACGATGGTCTTGCCGAGGGCGTCGAAGATCGGCTTGGCGATGTCGAAGTCGGCCTGCTCGCCGCCGACCATGATCGACAGCACGGCCTCCACGGCGCCGGCCTCACCGCCGGACACCGGGGCGTCGAGCACCCGGATGCCCTTGTCCTTGGCGGCCTTCGCCAGGTCGATCGAGGTCTGCGGGGTGATCGAGGACATGTCGATCAGCAGGGCGCCCTGCCGGGCGTTCTCCAGGATGCCCTCGGGGCCGTAGGAGATGGCCTCGACGTGCGGGGACGCGGGCACCATGGTGATGATCACGTCGGCGTCGCGCACGGCCTCGGCGATCGAGGGGGCCGCGGTGCCGCCGGCGGCGGCCAGGCGGTCCAGCTTGTCCTGCTCCAGGGTGAAGCCGGTGACGCTGTAACCCGCCTTGATCAGGTTCTCGGACATGGGGGAGCCCATGATGCCGAGGCCGATCCACGCAATCGCCGGGCGGGTCGCGCGGGAAGAATCTGCGAGGTTGCTCATGATGGGGGTGCCTCTCTCAACTGCTCTGCAAAGTCGGGGGGTTCAGCGGGCGGCGCGTGCTGCGCGCGGCAGCCAGTCGAAGGACTCGGCGCTCGGGCGGTCGCCCGGCTTGTACTCCAGGCCCACCCAGCCGTCGTAACCGGCCTTCGTCAGCTGGTCGAGCAGCTCCTCCAGCGGGAGCGAGCCCGTGCCGGGGGCGCCGCGGCCGGGGTTGTCCGCGATCTGGACATGACCGGTCTTGGCGGCGTACTGCTCGATGGCCGAGGGCAGGTCCTCGCCGTTCATGGACAGGTGGTACAGGTCCATCAGGAACTTCGCGTTCCCGAGGCCCGTCGCCTCGTTGACCTTGTCCACGATCTCGATCGCCTCGGGCGCGCTCACGATCGGGCACTTCGGCGACTCGGGCCGGTTGAGGGCCTCGATCAGGACGGTCCCGCCGACCCGGCCGACCGCCTGGGCCGCGAGGACCAGGTTCTCCAGGGCGAGCGCGTCCTGCTCGGCCGGGTCCACGCCGTCGACACGGTTGCCGTACAGGGCGTTGAACGTCGTGCAGCCGAGGGACTGGGCGAAGGCGATGGCCACGTCGATGTTGGCGCGGAACCGGTCCGACTCCGCACCGGGGACCGACAGGGCGCCGCGGTCCGGGCCCGGCAGCTGTCCGGCGTAGAAGTTCAGGCCCGTGAGCCGGACGCCCGCGTCCTCGATCGCCTTCTTCAGGGCGTCGAGCTCGGACTGCTCGGGGGTGGGGGCGTCGACCCAGGGCCACCACAGCTCGACCGCCGTGAAGCCCGCCGCGGCGGCGGCCGCGGGGCGCTCCAGGAGCGGGAGTTCCGTGAAGAGGATCGACAGGTTGACGTTGAAGCGCTGGTCTGCGAATCCCATTCGGGCCGCGCTCCCTTCCGTAGTCGAGATTCCATATTGCGGAAGTTCGTTTCTGCTTAATGGAAGATTGCCGTCGTGTGTCGGCGCTTGTCAAGGGGGGTCGGTCGCCGGGTGCCCGAAAAGTGCCGCCGGGCGCTAGGTTGTGCGCGTGCGATTGAGAGTGGAGTTCACGACCGAACCCTTCGACCTGGACGAGGCACCCGCGCACGCCCTGGTGGCGCGGGAGGTCATCGAGACGGCCGAACTGGACGCCGTCGATGTCGGCCCGTTCGGCAACACGGCCGAGGGCGGCGCCGACCGTGTGCTCGACGCCGTTGACGCGCTGCTGCGCAAGAGCCTGCAGGCCGGCGCCACCCGGATCTCGCTCCAGGTCAATGTGATCGGCATCGGGGAGGGGGAGAGATGACCGGGGACGAGCCCTTCATCACGGCCGTGAAGCCGCTGGTCGACGCCATGGGCGGGGAGCTGATCCCGCCGGACGAGGCCGGCCCCGAGGATGTCGTCCTCGCCTGGGAGGGCGTCGACGCCGTCGCCGTGCGCCTGCCCCAGCTCGCCGACTCCCTCGATCACATCCTGGCCGCCATGGAGCGCCGCCAGGGCCGGCCGCTGGCCGATCTGGACCGCAAGGCCAAACAGGGGATCGTGCGTACGCTGGAAGCGCGGGGCGCCTTCGCCGTACGGCACGGTGTGGAGACCGTGGCGGGCGCGCTCGGCGTCAGCCGTTTCACGGTCTACAACTATCTCAACCGGGAGAAGGGCGCCTGATCGGCCACGGCGGCGGGGCGACGGGAGGGCCCCGGAGCCGCCCTGCTTGTTACGCGGAATTTTCAACAAAGTGTTGACGTGGCGTTTCCGGGAGCGTTAGCTATCGGCAGCCCGCTTCAGCACGAAGGCCGAATCCGGCCACGGAGGCTCCCGTGACTTCGACTTCCACGCCCCCGGGTCTGGCCCGGTTCAATGATCTGGAGGAGCGCGCGGCTCTCGCCGCCCTCCATGAGGCGTGTGCCTCCGCCGAGTGGGCCCGGCGACTGCTCGCCGCCCGCCCCTACGCCACCCGCGAGGACCTCTACGCGGCCAGTGACGCCGCCATGGCCGAGCTGACCACGCCGGACCTCGCGGAGGCCATGGCGGGGCACCCGCCGATCGGCCGTCCCAAGCCCGGCGACCCCACCTCCGCGCGGGAGCAGGCCGGCATGGCCGGCGCCGCCGAGGCGCTCAAGGCCGAGATGCTCGAACTGAACCTGGCCTACCAGGAGAAGTTCGGCCATGTGTTTCTGATCTGCGCCACCGGGCGCACCGGTGAGCAGATGCGCGACGCGGTCAAGGAGCGGATCGGCAACGCGCCGGAGCAGGAACGGGAGATCGTCCGCACCGAGCTGGGCAAGATCAACCGCATCCGACTGGCCCGACTCGTCGAAGAGGACGCCTGACACCATGAGCACCAGCACCACCGCCTCCGTGTCCACCCACATCCTGGACACCTCGATCGGCCGCCCCGCCGAGGGCGTCGCCATCCAGCTCTCCGCCCGCGGCGGGCGTGACGCGCAGTGGCAGACGCTCGGCGGCTCGGCGACCGACGCCGACGGCCGGTGCAAGGACCTGCCGGCACTGCCGCAGGGCACCACACACGTACGGCTCGACTTCGCCGTCGAGTCGTATTTCGAAGCACACAGTGCGAAGAAGCAAGCCGATGCGCAGCAGGACGCCCCCGCGAATCGGGACAGCGGTGACGTGTTCTTCCCCGAGGTGGCGATCACATTCGCCGTGCAGCCCGGGGAGCACTACCACGTGCCGCTGCTGCTCAACCCGTTCGGCTACTCCGTTTACCGAGGGAGCTAGCTAAATGCCCACCATTCTGGGACAGAACCAGTACGGCAAGGCCGAGAACCGAGTCGTAAAGATCACGCGGGACGGCGCCACCCACCACATCAAGGACCTCAATGTCTCCGTCGCCCTGAGCGGCGACATGGACGAGGTCCACTACTCCGGCTCCAACGCCAACGTCCTGCCGACCGACACCACCAAGAACACGGTGTTCGCGTTCGCCAAGGAGTACGGCATCGAGTCCGCCGAGCAGTTCGGCATCCATCTCGCCCGCCACTTCGTCACCTCGCAGGAGCCGATCAAGACGGCCCGGATCCGTATCGAGGAGTACGCCTGGGAGCGGATCGCCACCTCCGACGCCAACTCCAAGTTCATCGGCGCGGACGAGGTCAACCACTCCTTCGTCCGCAAGGGCCAGGAGACCCGCGTCACCCAGGTCACCTACGACGGTGCGAAGTGGGAGGTCGTCTCCGGCCTCAAGGACCTGGTCGTGATGAACTCGACGAACTCCGAGTTCTGGGGCTACGTCAAGGACAAGTACACGACCCTCCAGGAGGCGTACGACCGCATCCTGGCCACCCAGGTCTCCGGCCGCTGGCGGTTCAACTGGACCGACGACGAGCAGCGGATGCCCAACTGGGAGAAGTCCTACGAGCAGGTCAAGAAGCACATGCTCCAGGCCTTCGCCGAGACGTACTCCCTCTCCCTGCAGCAGACGCTGTACCAGATGGGCTCGCGCATCATCAACAACCGCAGCGAGATCGACGAGGTCCGCTTCTCGCTGCCGAACAAGCACCACTTCCTGGTCGACCTGGAGCCCTTCGGGCTCAAGAACGACAACGAGGTCTACTACGCCGCCGACCGGCCCTACGGCCTGATCGAGGCGACCATCCTCCGGGACGGCTGTGAGCCGAAGATCCCGGTCGACATGACCAACCTCTGACGAGGGACGCGTGTCCCCGGTCCCGCCACCCGGGCCGGGGACTCGCAACACCGGAGGGATCCCCATGGCACAGCCTGCACAGGGGTCGACCGAAGCCCCGGCCTGGGCGCGGACCGTGCTCGGTTCCGGCATCAGCGCGGGCGCGCTCGTCGCCGTCCTGCTGAACCTGCTCTTCCATCATCTCGGCACCCGGAGCGGCAGCCCCGCCCCGGCACTCAAATCCTCCTAGGGTCCTGCCGTGCCCTCCTCGTGGACACCCCTTCGGTCCACGGGCCGCCACTGAAAGACAAGGAAGCACCATGGCAGCATCGGCAGCCCAGCGCATCGTCATCGAGAACTGCGCGATCGCCACCGTGGACGCGGGCGACGCCGAGTACGCCTCCGGGTATCTCGTCATCGCCGGCAACCGCATCGAGTCGATCGGCGCGGGCCAGGCCCCCGAGGGCCTGGAGAACGTGGTGCGCCGGATCGACGCGAGCGGCCATCTGGCCACGCCCGGTCTGGTCAACACCCATCACCACTTCTACCAGTGGATCACCCGGGGCCTGGCCACCGACCACAACCTGTTCAACTGGCTCGTCGCGCTCTACCCCACCTGGGCGCGCATCGACGAGCAGATGACGTACGCGGCCGCGCAGGGCTCCCTCGCCATGATGGCCCGCGGCGGTGTCACCACCGCCATGGACCACCACTACGTCTACCCGCACGGCTCCGGCGACCTGTCCGGCTCGATCATCCGCGCCGCCGCCGAGATGGGCGTCCGCTTCACGCTGGCCCGTGGCTCGATGGACCGCAGCGAGAAGGACGGCGGCCTGCCGCCGGACTTCGCCGTGGAGACCCTGGAGGGCGCGCTCGCGGCGACCGAGGAGACCGTCAAGCAGCACCACGACGCCTCCTTCGACGCCATGACCCAGGTGGCCGTGGCCCCCTGCTCCCCGTTCTCCGTCTCCACCGAACTCCTCAGGCAGGGCGCCGAGTTGGCCCGCCGCCTCGGCGTACGGCTGCACACCCACGGCTCGGAGACGGTGGAGGAGGAGAAGTTCTGCCACGAACTGTTCGGCATGGGCCCGACGGACTACTTCGAGTCCACCGGCTGGCTCGGTGAGGACGTGTGGATGGCGCACTGCGTCCACATGAACGACTCCGACATCGCCGCCTTCGGCCGGACCAGGACCGGTGTCGCCCACTGTCCCTCGTCCAACGCCCGCCTCGCCGCCGGTATCGCCCGGGTCCCCGACATGCTCCGGGCCGGCGTCCCGGTCGGCCTCGGCGTCGACGGCACCGCGTCCAACGAGTCCGGCGAACTCCACACCGAACTGCGCAACGCGCTGCTGATCAACCGCCTCGGCGCCCACCGCGAGGCCGCTCTGAACGCCCGCCAGGCACTGCGGCTCGGCACCCACGGCGGCGCCCAGGTCCTCGGCCGCGCCGACCAGATCGGCTCGCTGGAGCCCGGCAAGCTGGCCGACGTGGTGCTGTGGAAGATGGACACCCTCGCCCACGCCTCCATCGCCGACCCGGTGACCGCGCTGGTCTTCGGTGCGGCGGCCCCCGTCACCGCGTCCTTCGTCAACGGCGAGCAGATCGTCGACAACGGCCGTCTGGTCACCGTCGACGAGGACGCCATCGCCCGCTCCACCCGCGAGGAGGCCCAGCGCCTCGCCCGGATCGCCGCCCAGGCCTGATCCCCGCCGACGCGAGGCCGGCCGCTCCCACGGCCGGCCCACCGGACCAACTCCACAGACCTGGCGGTCGCCGCGTACAGGCGGCTCGCCGGAAAACATGGCGGTCGCCCGGTACGGGCGGCTCGCCGGAAAGCACTCCGGCCGGGAGGGACGGCTCTCGGCCGGGGTCCGTGGACCCGAGCGGGGTCCACGGCAGCCGCTCCGGGGCGCGTGTCGGATACACGCGCCCCGGAACGGTCACCGCTCCGCCGCTCAGCGCCACCCCGTCCCCGGTCCCTCCCCCAACTCTCGACTTCGCTCGAGCCGGGGGTGCCCCCAGACCACTTGCACCACCTCCATGAAACCCGCGTAGACGACGCGTTACCCGACCGGAGGAGCCGCCGTGGCCGCCCATCCAGTAGACGAGAAACTCCCCGCCCTCAAAATGGCGACCAGCGGACTGCAGCATGTGGCTGCCATGTACGCGGGAGTCGTCGCCCCACCCCTGATCGTCGGCGCGGCCGTAGGCCTGTCCGCCACCGATCTCACCTTCCTCACCGGAGCCTGTCTGTTCACCGCCGGGCTCGCCACCTTCCTGCAGACCCTCGGCTTCTGGAAGATCGGCGCCCGGCTGCCCTTCGTCAACGGCGTCACCTTCGCCGGTGTCGCCCCCATGACGGCGATCGTCGCCTCCGCCAAGGACAAGTCCGACGCCCTGCCGATGATCTTCGGCGCGGTCATCGTGGCCGGCCTCCTCGGCTTCCTCGCCGCCCCCTTCTTCAGCAAGGCCGTCCGCTTCTTCCCGCCCGTCGTCACCGGCTCGGTCATCACCCTGATCGGTGTCTCCCTGCTCCCCGTCGCCTTCGGCTGGGCCCAGGGCCCGAACCCCGCCGCGCACGACTACGGTTCGACGACCAACCTCACCCTGGCCGGCTGCACCCTCCTCATCGTCCTGCTGCTGCGCCGCTTCACCCGCGGCTTCGTCAAGCAGATCGCCGTCCTGCTCGGCCTGATCCTCGGCTCGCTCCTCGCGATACCCTTCGGCGCCACCGACTTCAGCCCCGTCGCGCACGCCGACGTCATCGGCTTCCCGACGCCGTTCCACTTCGGCGCCCCCACCTTCCACATCGCGGCGATCCTGTCGATGTGCGTGGTCATGGTCGTCTCCATGACCGAGTCCACGGCCGACATGCTGGCGCTCGGCGAGATCGTCGAACGTCCGGCGGACGAGCGGACCATCGCGGCCGGCCTGCGCGCCGACACCCTCGGCTCCGCCCTCAGCCCGCTGTTCAACGGCTTCATGTGCAGCGCCTTCGCCCAGAACATCGGACTGGTCGCCATGACCCGGATCCGCAGCCGGTTCGTGGTGGCCGTGGGCGGCGGCTTCCTGGTCCTGATGGGTCTGTGTCCGATGGCCGCCTCGCTCATCGCGGCCGTCCCCCGTCCGGTCCTCGGCGGCGCCGGCGTCGTCCTGTTCGGCTCGGTCGCCGCGAGCGGCATCCAGACCCTGGTCCGGGCCGGACTGGAGAAGGACAACAACGTCCTCATCGTCGCCGTCTCCCTCGCGGTCGGCATCATCCCGATCACCGCGCCGGCCTTCTACCACGCCTTCCCGGAGACCGCCAGGATCGTCCTGGACTCGGGCATCTCCACCGGCTGCGTCACCGCCGTCCTGCTCAACCTCGTCTTCAACCACCTCGGCAGGAGCAAGGAGGCCGAGGACGTCACCCATCCGATGGAGGCGGGCCAGGAACTCACACCGGCCCACTGAACACCCGCCCGGGACACGGCAGGCGCGACACCTGCCGTGCCCCCGCGCCTGTCGATCGGGCAGTCTTGAGCACATGCCCATGAACGAGTCCGGCCGTGTCGAGGCCTTCAGCGACGGCGTGTTCGCCATCGCCATCACGCTGCTCATCCTGGACATCAAGGTGCCCAAAGCCGGTGACCACGGCGGCCTGTGGACGGCGATCGGCGCGCAGTGGCCGTCGTACGCCGCCTATGTGGTGAGTTTCCTGGTCATCGGCATCATGTGGGTGAACCACCACCAGGTGTTCAGTTACGTCGTCCGGGTCGACCGGCCGCTGATGTTCCTGAACCTGCTGCTCCTGCTGGTCGTGGCCGCCGTGCCCTGGCCGACCGCCATGCTCGCCGAGTATCTGCGCGAGGGCACCGCCTCGCACGCGGCCGCCGCGGTCTACAGCCTGGTCATGGTCGCCATGGCGCTCACCTTCCAGGCCCTGTGGTGGCACCTCACCCGCACCGGCCACCTCTTCGACCCGCGCGTGGACGCCACGGCGGCCCGGGCGACCCGGCCACGGTTCGCGCTGGGCTCCCTCGGCTACCCCCTGACCGTGGCCCTTGCCTTCGTCTCCGCCCCCCTCACGCTGGCCGCCCACGGCCTGCTGGCCCTCTACTACGGCTTCAACCAGGTACCCGTGCCCCTCCGCGGCGACGAGCCCACGCCCTAGAAGCCGAACAGGCCCGGGTCGGCGGCCAGTTCCCTGAATGCCTTGCCCGGGTCGGGGACCAGCTTTCGCTGCTTGAGGTCCAGCAGACCGCAGACCGCGACGATCTCGGCCGCCACCGTGCCGTCCGCTCTGC
This sequence comes from Streptomyces alanosinicus, assembly GCF_014650595.1. Lineage (GTDB taxonomy): Bacteria > Actinomycetota > Actinomycetes > Streptomycetales > Streptomycetaceae > Streptomyces > Streptomyces alanosinicus. The sequence goes on along the minus strand of NZ_BMVG01000003.1, from coordinate 175,406 downwards.
GGACCTCCTGCACGATCCGGAAGGTCTTGCCCTCACCCCACTCGAACCCGCAGGTCACATCGGCCTCGTCACCGGCGAGCAGCTCATGCCGATAGCGGATCGTCGTCTCCAGCGTCACCGGCCCGACCCCCTGGCCTATCAGCTCGGCCTGGGTCAGTCCGGCCGCCTTGAGTAAAGTCCAACGGGCGTGCTCCGCGTAGTTGATGTACACCGCCTGGTTCAGATGACCCTGTACATCGGTCTCGTAGCCGCGGACGGTCACGGGCACGGAAAACGGCTCACTCACAAGCTCCCCCATCTCTGGACGGCACACTGCCTCTCCGATCCTGGCACGCCGTCACACCCGGCGCGGTGAGGCCAGCAGATAGCGGGCTCTCGTCCGCGGCTCGGTGTACTCGCCCGGCTGCCAGCCCGCGCGCTCCAGCGTGGCCGCGCAGGCCGCGAGGCTCGCGGTGTCCGGTGCGTACACGGCGACCGCCTCCGGCTGCGGGGTCGCGCGCACCCGGTACCCGTCCGCGTCCCCGCTCGCCGGACGGTGCCCGGCCGCCTCCAGGGCGAGTGCGGCGGCCCGCACCAGATGCGTGCGCTCCCAGCCGCACGGCCGGTCCACGGCGCCGTCCGGATTGGTCATCCGGCGCAGCTCCAGCAGTCCCTGCCAGGCGCTGTGCACCTCACGCGGCCGCGCCACACCGTCCGCCGCCGGCTCCCCGTCGCCGCCGGCCCGCGCCACGAACACGCCCCCGTCCGGCGCGGGCCGGTGCGCGCTCTCCTCGGGCGCGGCCTGCCGTATCCGATGGCCCGCCGGGGTCAGGAAGTGGTCGTGCGGCGGTCGCGGGTGCCGGAAGGCCAGCCCGTGCTTCACCAGCGCCGCCAGCTGCGCCGGGGTGCCGCGCAGCCGCCCGGTGACCGGATCGGCGCCCTCGATCACACGCCGCTGCGCGGCGCTCGGCGGTCGGCTCACAGCGCGCTCCCTCCGCTCCCGCCCCTCACCCGGGCCGCCCGGAAGACGCCCCATCCGAAGAGTACGGTCCGGGTCTGACAATGCCCCAGGACGCGGTACGCGGGCCCCGGTCCGGCCGCTTACGCCGGCGGCCGGATGTTCCAGCCCGCCACCACCGGCCGGTTGTGCTCCGTGCCCAGCCGGCCCAGCGCCCCCGTCGCCAGCTGGAACAGCGCCCCGTGCCGGGGCGGGAGGCCGAGGCGGCGGGCGGTGAGGACCCGCAGGAAGTGGCCGTGGGCGATCAGGACGACGACTCCCTCGGTGTTGGCGAGGGCGGCGTCGGCCTTGGCCAGCATCCGGTCGGCGCGCTCGCCGACCTGCTCCGGACTCTCGCCCGGATGCTCCGGCGGCCCCGGCGCGACCCCGTCCGTGAACAGGAACCAGCCGGGCCGGCTCCGCTGGATCTCCACGGTGGTCACGCCCTCGTACCCGCCGTAGTCCCATTCGCGCAGGTCGGTGTCGACCCGGGCGTCATCGATCCCGATCAGCTCGGCGGTCTCCCGGGCGCGCTGCAGGGGGCTGACGAACGCGGCCCCGATCCGGTGCGAGCGGATCAGCGGCACCAGCCGGCGCGCCTCCTCCCGCCCGTGCTCGGTGAGGGGTACGTCGGTCCAGCCGGTGTGCCGTCCGGACCGCGACCACTCGGTCTCACCGTGCCGGACGAGAAAGAGGTCACCCACGTCAGCGCCCTTCCCGCTCGCCTGTCAGCACGGTGTCACAGGGCGGCGGCCGCCCGCAGGACGGACTGCGCCAGACGGCCGTTCTCCAGGGCCGCGCCCACCCCCGAGGGGAAACCGAAGCGGCGCCGGGTGTAGCCGTACGCGATGCCGTTCGCCGGGTCGGCGAAGCCCAGCGAGCCGGTCGCGCCGCTGTGTCCGAAGGTGCCGGGGGCGAGGAACGGGAAGATCGCGGGCGTGTGCTCGAAGCCACGCGCGAAGTGGTCGTCCATGCCGGTGACCAGGTCCGGCCCGCCCGGGGTGCGCAGCGCGGCGAAGTCGGCCGCGGTCGCGGGCGTGAGCAGCGGCGGCCTGCCGTCCACGGTGCTGACGGCGGCCGCGAACATCCGGGCGACACCGCGCGCGTTGCCCACCCCGCCCGACGACGCCGGCCCGAGCGCCTTCACCCGGGGGTGATTGCCGAAGGCCACCAGGTCGAGCGGCGCCGGGGCGTGCGCGTTGAAGGCGATGCCCCGGATGCTGTCCGGGGCCGCCGCCCGCTCCTTCAGCAGCGCGGCCTCCTCGGCGGTCGGCACCAGCGGCTGCACGTCCACCCAGCGTGCCTCGGCCGCCGCCGGCAGGCCCAGGTGGTAGTCCAGGCCGTACGGCGCCCGGATCCGCTCCTCGAACAGCTCCTGGACGGACCGTCCGGTCACCCGGCGCACCACCTCGCCGGTGAGGGCGCCGATGACGAACGCGTGATAGCCCCAGGCGGTGCCCGGCTCCCACAGCGGCCTGCGCCCCGCCAGCCGGGCCGCGGTGATCCGGTCGTCGGCCAGTTCCTCGACGGTGAAGGGCTGTTCGGCGTCGCCGACGAGTCCGGCCCGGTGCTCCAGCAGTTCGCCCAGTGTCAGCCGGTCCTTGCCATGGGTGCCGAACTCGGGCCAGTACGCGGCCACCGCACGGTCGAGGTCCAGCACGCCGTCCTGCACCAGAAGCGCGACGACGAGGTGGGCTGCGCCCTTGGCGATGGAGTACAGCGACGTCAGCGAATCCCCGTCGATGCCGTCGCCGCCCCACAGGTCCACCACGCGCCGTCCGTGCCGGTACACCACGAGCTGCGCGCCCGGATCGTCCCGTTCCCCGGCGAGTACCGAAGCGAACTCCTCGCGTACGCCCTCGAATCCCTCCGCGACCGTTCCGTGCACGGCGATCGTCATCTGTGTTCCCCCTGTCCGGTGACGGACTGTCCGTCGGAGATCGTCAACGGACGGCCGGCGCCGGGCATTCCCCGGTGCCCGTGCGGGTCAGGTGCCGGGGGTGACCAGGGTGTTCTCGGTGCCGAGGGACGTGGCGCCGGTGTCGGCGTACAGCGTGGTCTCGCCGTCGGACCAGCGCACGGCCAGGTCATCGCCGGTGTGGTCGGGGGTGAGGTCGCCGGTGGTCAGGGCCTGGGCGTGCGGCCACAGGCCGTTCGGGCCGGCCAGCCGGTGCCTGACGCCGAGTCCGGCGGCGGAGGTGCCGGTGTAGGTGTCGAGGGAGCCGTCCGTCCAGCGCACCAGCAGTCCGGCGGCCGTGCCGAAGGTCCCGCCGGTCAGCAGGGCGGCCTTGGTCCAGGTGCCGTTCGCCGCCTGGAGCTGCCGTCCGGTGCCGAAGCCGCCGGCGCCGACCCCGGTGTAGAGGGTCAGCCGGCCGTCGGACCAGCGGACGAGCAGGTCGGTCGAGCCCTTGCCGCCGTCGAACTGCCCGGCGGCGAACTGTACGGCGTTCGTCCACGCGGAGCGGGGGGCGGCCATCTGTATCTCCCGGCCCAGGCCGGAGGTGCCGACCTGCGGGTACAGGGTGGTCTCGCCGTCGGACCAGCGCACCAGGAGGCCGGGGTGGCCGGTGCCGGTGAAGTCGCCGGCGGCGAGGGTGCGGGCGTGTGTCCAGGTGGTGTTGGCCTTCAGCAGCCGCTGCTCCGCCCCGAACCCGCCCTTGCCGTCGCCGGCGTACAGGGTGACCCCGCCGTCGGACCAGACGACGAACAGATCGCCGAGCCCGTCGCCGGTGTAGTCGGCACTGGTCAGCAGCGCGGCCTTCTGCCACCGGGCCGCGCCGCCCGGCAGCGGGTCCTGGTATCCCTTGTAGGGCGGCAGGTCGGTGCGCGGGGTCTGGTTCGCCACCGCCTCGGCGAGGAGGTTCGCGGCGTCGTCGCCGAAGGCGGGGGCGTAGCTGATGTAGTCGACGTCGGCGTCGTTGCCGCCGCCGTTGTAGCCGCCGAGGTTGCCTATGACATGGCCGGTCTGCGCGTCGTCCTTGTAGTCGGTGATCCACGGGCTGCCGGACACGCCGCCGTAGTAGCCGCCGCAGGTCATCGACATCTGCCGGTAGCCGGGCAGCTGCTGGGTCGGCACCGTGCACTTGACGGCGCTTCCGGCGCTGTTGTGCTTGGAGGAGGGGTAGCCGACGACGGTCACGTTCTTGTGGGTGTAGCCGCCGGCGGGGGTGAAGGTCAGTCCGCCGCCGACCGCGTCCTGGAGGGACTGGCCGCGCTGGTTGGCCGAGACCCTGGCGAACGTGGTGTCCAGGTCCGACACGGGCTTCTTCGTGGTGCTCGACCCCTTGTCGGGCACATAGCGGGGGTCGGTGAACAGCCGCTGGATGTGGAAGATCCCGTACGGCTGCCGGTCCGGGCTCGCGCCCTTCACGAACTTGGGGACGAAGACGTAGTCGCCCTTCATGCTCAGCGCGCAGTGGGCGGCCGTGAGGACGATGTTGCGCGCCTTGGTGTCGATCACGCTGCCGGTGCAGTGCCAGGTGGTGCCGCTGGGGCCGTCGGATCCGAAGAACGTCCCGACGAGCCGCGTCCCCGGGAACAGGGTGCCCTGGGGCCGGCCCGCGGCCGCGACCGACTGCCGGCCACCGTCCGGTGCCTTGCGCAGGCCGTCCAGCGGCCGTGCGCCGGCCATGCGCTGCGCGGTCCAGAACCGGGCCGCGTCTCGGGCCTCCTGTCCGGCGGAGGGGCCGGGCGGCACGGGCGACGCCGCCTGGGCGGCCGGGGCCGCGAGTCCGGTCGCGGCCCCGCACAGCGCGGCCACCGCCACGGCCGTCCAACGCATTCGGTACGACAACACACTTGCTCCCCGTGGTCAGATCATGAGGGGCGATCTTCGCACAAGTGCGCGGTCCGTACCTCCATCGACGCCGTTCGCCGTCGCCGCTACTGCCGGTATCCGCTGAGGAACCGGCCGATCCGGCCGATCGCCGCCTCCAGATCCTCCGCGTGTGGCAGGGTGAGGATGCGGAAGTGGTCGGGGGAGGGCCAGTTGAAACCGGTGCCCTGGACCACCTGGATCTTCTCGCGCAGCAGCAGGTCCAGGACGAACTTCTCGTCGTCGTGGATCGCATGCACCTTGGGGTCGATGCGCGGGAAGGCGTACAGCGCGCCCTTGGGTTTCACGCAGGACACGCCGGGGATCTCGTTGAGCTTCTCCCAGGCGACCTCGCGCTGCTCGTACAGCCGGCCGCCGGGCAGCGTCAGGTCGCGGATGGACTGGCGGCCGCCGAGCGCGGCCTGGATGGCGTACTGGGCGGGGGCGTTGGCGCACAGGCGCATGGAGGCCAGCATGGTCAGACCCTCCAGATAGTCCTTCGCGTGCTGCCGGGGGCCGGTCACCACCAGCCAGCCGGAGCGGAAGCCGGCCACCCGGTACGTCTTCGACAAGCCGCAGAAGGTGAGGACGACCAGGTCGGGGGCGAGGGACGCGGCCGAGTGGTGCACGGCATCGTCGTACAGGATCTGGTCGTAGATCTCGTCGGCGAACACCATCAGGCCGTGCCGGCGGGCCAGGTCGAGGATGCCCTCGACGACCTCCTTCGGATACACCGCGCCCGTGGGGTTGTTGGGGTTGATGATGACGACGGCCTTGGTGCGGTCCGTGATCTTCGAGGCCATGTCGGCCAGGTCCGGGTTCCAGTCGGCCTGTTCGTCGCACAGGTAGTGCACGGCCTTGCCGCCGGCCAGCGTCGTCGCGGCCGTCCACAGCGGGAAGTCCGGAGCGGGGATCAGGATCTCGTCGCCGTCGTCGACCAGCGCGGTCACGGCCATGGAGACCAGCTCCGAGACGCCGTTGCCGAGGAACACGTCGTCGACGCCCACCTCCAGACCCAGGTTCTGGTAGCGCTGGGCGACCGCCCGGCGGGCGGAGAGGATGCCGCGCGAGTCGGTGTAGCCATGGGCCTGCGGCAGCATCCGGATCATGTCCTGGAGGATCTCCTCGGGCGCCTCGAAACCGAAGGCCGCGGGGTTGCCGGTGTTCAGGCGCAGCACGCTGTGCCCCGCCTCCTCCAGCGCGTTGGCGTGCTCGATCACCGGGCCGCGGATCTCGTAACAGACCTCGCTGAGCTTGTTCGACTGCCGGAACTCCATGCGTCCCTCCGGAAACTCGTGTTGCTTGGTTTTACCAAGTGGGAGCTTGGAAAGTCCAACAACATGTCTAGACTGCGTCGCATGCCATCACGCCGAAGCTACGACCAGTACTGTTCCGCAGCCCGCGCCCTCGACCTCGTGGGCGACCGCTGGACCCTGCTGATCGTCCGGGAGCTGCTGGCCGGTCCCCGCCGGTACACGGACCTGCACGCGGACCTGCCCGGCGTGAGCACGGACGTCCTCGCCTCCCGGCTGAAGGACATGGAGCAGGGCGGCCTCACCACCCGGCGCCGGCTGCCCCCGCCGGGCGCGGCCTACGTCTACGAACTGACCGGACGCGGGCGGGAGTTGCTGCCCGTACTGCAGGCGCTGGGCCGCTGGGGCGAGAGCGAGCTGGGGGAGCGGCGGCCGACCGACGCGGTCCGCGCGCACTGGTTCGCGCTGCCGCTGCTGCGCGGCCTGGACGGGCAGGGGCTGGTCGAGGTCCGGCTGGAGGAGGGGGACTTCCATCTGCGGGTCGGCGCCGAGCAGGGCCCGGTGTACGGCGACGGACCCGCGCCCGGCGAGGCCGACGCCCGCCTGACGCTGGACGCGGCGACCTGCGCGGCGGTGGCCACAGGCGAGCTGGACCTGACGGAGGCGGTACGGCTCGGGCGGGTGACGGTGACGGGGGACGGCACCCTGGCCAAGGCGCTGCGCGAGGCATGAGAACGGAAGAGGCGTGAGAGCGGAAGAGGCGTGAGAACGGAAAAGGCCCGCCTGGCAGGCGGGCCTTCGACGCGGTCGGGTCAGACGCCCGGCGGCACCCGCGACGGCCGTCCCGAGCCCCGCGTCAGCGCATAGCCGCCGATCCCGGCGAGCGCCGCCAGCACGGCCCCGATCCCGGTCCACACCCACCGGTCGGACCACCAGCCGGAGGACCAGCCGTCGTGCGAGCCGAAGCTCGACAGCACGGCCGTCTTCGAACCGTCCGTCTTCTCCGCGGACGTGACGGCGATACCGGGCACCAGCGGCTTGCCCAGCGAGCCGTCGGCCGCGGCCGCACCGCCGATGTCCACGGTGTCGGCGCGCACCTCGGCGCTCACCGGCTGACCGAGGTCGGTGGCGCCGAGATCCACGACGGTCAGCCGGATGTAGTACGTGCCCGGCAACGGGTCATCGGCCCACGGTTCCGCCCAGCCGCGCACCGTCCGCAGCACACAGGTCAGCTCGGCCGAGGGGGCGTCCTGCACGGCGGTACGGGTGTTGGCGCCGTACTGACAGGCCTGCCGGCGCCGCAGCCCGTCGTACACGTCGAGCTGCCAGGTCTGCGCGCCGTGCGTCCGGGGGAGCTTCACCGTCGCCTTGACGGTGGGTCGCCGGCCGATGTCCGCCGGGAACGACCAGTACATGTAGTCACCGGTGGAGGCGGACGCGGTGGCCTGCTGCCCCTGCTCCAGCTCCGTCGCCGTCCGGAAGGAGGTGCCCGCCTTGGTGGGCGCCGAGCCGTCGGCGGAGGTGCTCGGCGAAGGGCTCGGGGTGTCGGCGGCGGCCGGCCCGGCCCCCAGGCCCAGCGCCAGCAGCGCGCCGCCCAGTACACGAGTGATCCGCATCAGTTCGTCCTCCAGATCGCCACCCGCCAGCGCGACAGCCAGCCCCACAGCACACCCGCCACGAAGCCGATCAGCACCAGCGTGCCCAGCAGCCACCAGCCGCGGCCGAGGCCGAAGGACGCCACGTCATGATGGCCCGAGGGCCCGTCGACGACGTCGACGGTCAGCTCCAGCGGCAGGCCCGGCGTGGTCTTGACTCCGGCGGCGGCCGCGAAGGAGTTGGTGACCTGCAGACACACCGTCTCCGCGGGCGCGTTGTCGTCGTCGCTGCCGGCCTTCGGATAGCGCAGACCCGTGGAGATCACATCGGTACGGCCTGTGCCGGCGGCCTCACCGCGGACGATCTCGCGTCCGTGCTCGGTCACCGCCCGCAGCAGCACGCCGTAATTCGGTCCCACGGCACGGTCGTCGGCCACGCTCACCGAGGCGCGCAGCTCCTTGCCGGGGTCGACGGCGACCTTGTACCAGCGCTGCTGACCGAACTCCTCGCGGTCGGTGTACAGCCCGGACTTCAGTGCCGGCGCCTTCTCGCACTGGGCGGCGCCCTCGGTGGCCACCGGCGTCACCACCGGATCGGCCGCCCGGTCGACCAACTGCCCGACCCGGCTGCTCAGCTGCTCCTTGTGCCGTACGTCGGTGTAGGTGCCGCCGGTGGCGTCCGCGATGCAGCTGAGCTGGTCACGGGTCTTGGCGTCCGGCACCAGACCGAGCGTGTCGATGGTCAGCCCGATGCCCTTGGCGGCTATCTCGCGGGCCACCTCGCACGGGTCGAGCGGCTGGCAGGTGTCCTCGCCGTCGCTGATCAGGACGATACGGCGGGTGCCGTCACCGCCGTTCAGATCGTCCGCCGCCTTCAGCAGCGCCGGCCCGATCGGCGTCCAGCCGGTGGGCTGCAGCGTGGCCACCGCGGTCTTCGCGTCGGTCCGGTTCAGCGGGCCCACCGGGTAGAGCTGCGCGGTGTCCTTGCAGCCCTCCTTGCGGTCGTTGCCGCGGTAGTTGGCGCCCAGCGTGCGGATGCCGAGCTGGACCTCCTGCGGGGTCGCGTCCAGCACCTCGTTGAACGCCTGCTTCGCCGCGGCCATCCGGGAGTCGCCGTCGATGTCCCGGGCCCGCATCGAACCGCTGACGTCCAGCACGAGTTCGACCTTCGGAGCGGCCGTCTGTGTCTCGTCGGCGACGGCTCCGCCGGGAAACGCGATCCCGGCCGCGAGGGCGGCGAGCAGAGCACAGACTCCCGCCGCCAGCCGTTGTCTTGTGATCATCGCCGGATCCTATTGATCAGACGGGCCGGGCTCCAAAACGAGCGGATTCGGCAGGGACGCCCACTGGTCGCCCGGCGTGTGCGGGGACAGCCGCATCAGCGTCAACGCCTTCGCCGGCAGCGGCCCTTCGCGCAGGGCACGCAGATCCGGAGTGTCCGGCAGGTCCGGTACGGCGGCCGACAGGGCCGTTGCCAGCGCCGGGCCCGAACCCGCCGTACCGGCCAGGGCGCCCGCCACCAGGGAGCCGAACAGCTTGCGGCGCAGCACCGTCTCCTCGTCGGTGATCAGCCGTCCGGTCAGCGGCGGAGGGGCGATGCCGTGCCGGCGCAGCCGGTCCGGGCTGATCCGGATGTCGGCCAGATCGCGGTAGACCAGCCGCACCGGGGAGCCGTCGGCCGCCAGGACCACCAGCAGGTTCTGGCCGTGCGCCTCCAGCGCCACACCGAGGTCGAGCAGCCGCAGCCCCACGGCCAGCGCCAGCCGGGTGAACGCGGCGAGCCACCCCGGCGCGCCCGGCAGCCCGGTCATGGGCAGCGCGGCCACCGGAAGGACCCGCTCGCCCGGACCCGCGTACACCTCGGGCGACTCCCGCAGCAGCGCCGCCAGGCCGGGGGAGCGGGCCGAGACCGCGCCCAGTGTGCGGGTGATGTGCAGCAGACCGTCCGCGCGCGCCGCCAACTCCTCGGCGAGCGCGTTCAACGGCACGGCGGCCCGCACCGAGTACGCGGAGATGTCCCGCACGGAGGAGGTCAGCCGGGCGCTCAGCGTGGTCTTCACATGCGAGCCGTCCGGCAGCGCGAGGGTACGCAGGGACAGCAGAGGACGGGCGGGGCGCCAGGGGTCGTACGACCGCTTCAGGACATGGCGGGCCTGCCACGGGTGGACCGGCACCAGGACCCGCTCGCCGTCGCGCAGTTCCGCCGGCCAGTCCCCGGCGACCAGGCATCCGTCCGCCGGCACCGGCACCGTCCCCAGCTCCACCACCGGCCGGTGCTCGGGGCCGTACGCCAGCTGCTCCGCCACCGAGAAACCGGGCCGGGAACGGCAGTTGGGGTGGAACGGATGCCCGTCGGTCACCCGCTGCTCCCACGCCCAGTCCTTCCCCCAGCCTTCGGCCGGGGGGACCCCCACCGGCCACTCCTTCGAGTGATCCGCGTCGGCCCGGGACAACGCCAACGAGGCTGCACTGTCGGCCAGTTCGGCCGCGAACTCGGCCGCGTGCGGCACCGCCAGCGCGGTCATCAGCGCGGCCGGATCCACCTGGCGCTCCCGGCCGAGGCGGACCCCGGTGACATACGCGCTCGTGGCGTACGGGTCGGCGGGCGGGCCGTACAGCGTCCGTCCGTCGCCGAGCCGCAGCGCGAGGCTGTGCGCACCATGTGTCCGGCCGGTGATCCAGGGCAGCGGCTCGTGCGCCAGCGCCCGCCACAGCCGGGTCAGCACGGCGGCACGGGCGCCCGGCAGTTCCGCCGTGTACCGGGGCAGCAGCGCGGGCCGGACGGCGGCCAGCTCCTCGGCGACCTCGGCCTCGGCGGCGGGGGGACGGTGCACGGTCGGCTCCTCGGGGGCGGGGCTGCGCGGGGCGCTGGGCGAAGGACGATTGTCGGGGACGAGAGACATACTGGGCGCGACGACCCCCGATGAAACGAACGGAACGCGTGGACCCCACACCCGCCACCGACGCCGTCGGCCCCCGCGCCGACGCCTACGCGGCCGCGCCCCTGTTGAACTGCCTGCTGCGCGAGGTGGCCGAGCCGCTCGCGTCCGACGGTGACCTGCGCCTGCACCGGCTGCCGAGCGGACGGCGCCTGCGGGTGCGGGCGGGCCGGCGCCCCGCCGACCCCGAGGTGTGCGCCGCCGGGACCTGGCACCGCGTCGGCCACACCGAACTGGTCAAACTGGTGGCCGAGGAACTGCGCCGGCACACCGGGCTGCCGGGCGGCGATCTGCCCGCCGAGATGGTCGACAGCCGGGACGCGGTCGCCGCACTGCTCACCGCCCGCGCGCGGGCGACCGCGCCCGCGGACCCCTATCTGCGCTCCGAACAGTCCCTGATCACCGGCCATCCGTACCATCCGGCGCCCAAGGCCCGCGGCGGCGGCCCGGTCGCCTCCTGGCTGCCGTTCGCCCCCGAGGCCTACGCCCGCTTCCCGCTGGTGCTGCTCGGCGTCCGCGAGGACCAGCTGGTCGAGGAGGGCGACACCGGCGCCCTGGACGCGCTCGGCACGGCACCGCCCGGCTACCGGCTGCTGCCGGCCCACCCCTGGCAGCTGGACCTGGTGGGCCGGGAGCTGGCGGACGCCTTCGCGGACGGCCGGCTGCTCCGCCTGGGCACGACCGCCTTCGACAGCTGGCCGACGGCCGCGATCCGCACGGTGTACGAGCCCCGGCGCGATCTGTTCCTGAAGTTCAGCCTGGATGTGCGCATCACCAACGACATCCGCCGGCTGTGGCGCCACGACCTGAGCCGGCTGCGCCGCACCGACATGGCCGTCGGGCAGGCCTTCGCGGCGCTGCGGCGGGGGAGTGCCGCGTCCGCGGCCTGGCTGAGCGACCGCGGCTACCGCACGGCCGCCTTCGCCTTCGAGGAACTGGCCGTCCTCGTCCGCGACGGGCTGCGCGGCCATCTGCCGCCGGGCGCCACCGCGCTGCTCGCGGCCGGCCTCGCCGAGGGCTTCGACGGCAGCCCGCTGGCCGCCACGGCCGACCCCGGCGCGTGGTGGGAGGCGTATCTGCGCCAGGTCGTCCCGCCCGCGCTGAAGGCGTTCGACGACCACGGGGTGGTCCTGGAAGCTCATCTGCAGAACACGCTCGTCGCCGTCGACGCGGCCGGCACACCCGTCCAGGCGCTGTTCCGGGACGCCGAGGGCGCCAAGGCGCTGCCGGACGTGACCCGGGCGGCGGGCTGGGAGCGGCTGGTGTACTGCCTGGTCGTCAACCATCTCACCGAGATCGCCGCCGCCCTCGCCGAACACCACCCGGGCTTCGACGCCTGGCCCGCCGCCCGCCGGGAACTGGCCCGGCACGCGCTGCCCGAGATCCCGGCCCTGCTCAGCGCGCCGACCCTGCCCGGCAAGACCAACCTGCTGCTGCGCTGGACCGGCGCGGACGGCGCGGCCGCCCGCTATCTGCCCGTGCCGAACCCACTGGCGGGCGGCCACTGACCTGTCGTGGCCGGGGGGATCACCGGGCCGTGCCGAAGTCCTGGGTCCAGTAGCTGCCCGGCTGCGCGAGGCCGACGCCGATCTCCTTGAACGAGCAGTTGAGGATGTTGGCCCGGTGCCCGGGGCTGTTCATCCAGCCCGCCATGACCTGGTCGGCGGTGCTGTACCCGTAGGCGACGTTCTCGCCGTAGGCGCTCCAGTCGAAGCCGGCCCGTGTGATGCGGTCGCCCGGGGAGGAGCCGTCGGAGCCGGTGTGCGACATGTTCCGGTGGGCCGCCATGTCCGCGCTGTGGGCCTGCGCGGCCTTGGTCAGCACCGAGTTCAGGATCAGGGGGTGGCAGCCCACCTTGGCGCGCTCGGCGTTGACGAGCTGCAGGATCCGCGCGATCACGCCGGACGCCGTGGCGGTGGGCTTCGGGGCGCTCGGGGCGGCGGGGGCCTGGGACGCGGTGGCGGCGGGCTTGGGGGCGGCGGTCCGCTTCGGCTGGTGGGCCGTGGCCTTCTCGGTGCCGCTCGGGTGGGCGCCGGCCGTGGGCTTCGCCGGGGCGGTGGGCCGCGGGGAGTGGTGGTGATTGCGATGGTGATGCCGGTGCGCGTGGTGCTCACGCTGCTGGGGCGTGACCGTCGCGGCGACGTCGGACGGGGCCGCCTGGTCCGCCTTGTCTCCCGGCCAGTCGGAACAGGCCAGGGCGACGGACGGTATGCCCACGGCGCCGATGGCGACGGCGGCGACGACTATTCGCCGGAAACGCTGCGTTTTGCGGTGCTTGGCCATGCGTGAACCTCACTCGGTGATCGCCGAGCACTCATTTTCGGAACGGCTTCACATGGAGCGCAAAGGCGCCTTCTACTACCTCGCCTCGTAGACTTCCATGACTCTTGCCAGGCGGGCGGAGAGATGCCGCGTTCGCTCCCGCGATGTTTGCGTCAGGCCTGGTGCCCCGTCAGGAGAAGGTGGTAGGCCGTGAATCGGGCAGGGTGCCGGGCGGAAGGGTCTTCGGCACCCGCGGTGCACCCCGTCCGCACGGCAAGCCGGACAAATCCCATATGTCATCGGAGCCGTTTCTACTATGCGACACGCCTAGTTGCCGAGTGGGATGTGAGGGATGTCACGCCGGGAAGGGCAACCGGCCCGGCCCTCCCCGTGGAACGCCTACGCTGATCGATGTGCTGCGCGACGTGACTGCTGTTCGATACGTGACCCCGCTGCGGTCCGGCGGCTCCGTGCCCGGAGTCGTCGAGGCCGACGACGACGGCACCTATGTCGTGAAGTTCACGGGTTCGGCGCAGGGACACAAGGCGCTGGTCGCCGAGGTGATCGTCGGGGAACTCGCCCGCGCGCTCGGCCTGCGCTTCCCCGAGCTGGTCCTCGTCCACTTCGACCCCGCGATCGCCGCCGCCGAACCGCACCAGGAGGTGCGGGCGCTGCACGACGCGAGCGCGGGCGTCAACCTCGGCATGGACTATCTGCCGGGCGCCCGTGACTTCACTCCGCAGCTCGCGAAGACCTTCCCCGTGGATCCGCTGGAGGCCGGCCGGATCGTCTGGCTGGACGCGCTGACCGTCAACGTGGACCGCACCGTCCACAGCTCCAACCTCATGATCTGGCCGACCCTCGGTACCGCGCCGCCGCGCCTGTGGCTCATCGACCATGGCGCCGCCCTCGTCTTCCACCACCGCTGGGACACCACGGCCCCGGGCAAGCGGTACGACTTCCGGCAGCACGCCCTCGGCCACTACGGCCCCGACGTCCGCGCCGCCGACGCCGAACTGGCCCCACGGGTGACCGGGGAACTGCTGCGCGGGATCGTCGCCGAGGTCCCGGACGCCTGGCTCGCCGAGGACGCCGGCTTCGCGACCCCGGACGACGTCCGCGCCGCCTACGTCGACTACCTGCTGGCCCGCGTCCGCCTGTCCCACGCGTGGCTGCCCGCCGACTTCCCGAGCCCCGAGCAGCTCGCCGCCGAGGAGAGCGCCCGCGCGGCGAAGACCCGGCAGAGCCGCCCGGCCTGGCTCAAGCAGGTCCCCGACCTGCACGGCAAGCCCGCGGCGGAACAGGACTGGTCGGCCCATCTGGGCTGAGGGACGAACCGAGCGGCCCCGGGACGGTGTGGTCCCGGAGCCGCTCGCACGCGATGACTGGTCAGCCGCGCAGCTGCTCGTACGCCGGCAGGGTCAGGAAGTCGGCGTAGTTCTCGTCCAGGGAGACCCGAAGCAGCAGATCGTGGGCCTCCTGCCAGTGGCCGGCGGCGAAGGCCTGCTCGCCGATCTCCTGGCGGATGTTGGACAGTTCCTCGGCGGCGACCTTGCGGGCCAGCTCGGGCGTCGCCTTGTCGCCGTTCTCGAACTCGACGCCCGCGTTGATCCACTGCCAGATCTGCGAGCGGGAGATCTCGGCGGTGGCCGCGTCCTCCATCAGGTTGAAGATGGCGACCGCGCCGAGCCCGCGCAGCCAGGCCTCGATGTAACGGATGCCGACCTGGACGGCGTTGACCAGGCCGTTGTACGTCGGCTTCGCGTCCAGCGAGTCGATCGCGATCAGGTCGGCCGCCTCGACATGGACGTCCTCGCGCAGCCGGTCCTTCTGGTTCGGCTTGTCGCCGAGGACCTTGTCGAAGGACTCCATGGCGATCGGGACCAGGTCGGGGTGGGCCACCCAGGAGCCGTCGAAGCCGTCGTTCGCCTCGCGGTCCTTGTCGGCGCGGACCTTCTCGAAGGCCACCTTGTTGACCTCGGCGTCCTTGCGGGACGGGATGAAGGCGGCCATGCCGCCGATCGCGTGCGCGCCGCGCTTGTGGCAGGTGCGGACGAGGAGTTCGGTGTACGCGCGCATGAACGGGGCGGTCATCGTCACCGCGTTGCGGTCCGGCAGGACGAACTTCTGTCCGCCGTCACGGAAGTTCTTGACGATGGAGAACAGGTAGTCCCAGCGGCCCGCGTTCAGGCCCGAGGCGTGCTCGCGCAGTTCGTAGAGGATCTCCTCCATCTCGTACGCGGCCGTGATCGTCTCGATCAGGACCGTCGCGCGGACGGTGCCCTGCGGCACGCCGACGTAGTCCTGCGCGAACACGAACACCTCGTTCCACAGCCGCGCCTCAAGGTGCGACTCGGTCTTCGGTAGATAGAAGTACGGGCCCTTGCCGAGGTCCAGCAGCCGCCGGGCGTTGTGGAAGAAGTACAGACCGAAGTCGACGAAGGCGCCGGGCACCGCCCTGCCGTCGGCGTCGACCAGGTGCCGCTCGTCGAGGTGCCAGCCGCGCGGGCGCATGACGACCGTCGCCAGCTCCTCGGCCGGGCGCAGGGCGTACGACTTCTGGGACCTCGGGTCGGTGAAGTCGATGTTCCGGGTGTAGGCGTCGGCCAGGTTGATCTGGCCCAGGACCACGTTCTCCCAGGTGGGTGCGGAGGCGTCCTCGAAGTCGGCGAGCCAGACCTTCGCACCCGAGTTGAGCGCGTTGATGGTCATCTTGCGGTCGGTGGGGCCGGTGATCTCGACGCGCCGGTCGTTCAGCGCGGCCGGGGCCGGGGCGACCCGCCAGGAGTCGTCCGCGCGGATCGCGGCCGTCTCGGGCAGGAAGTCGAGCGTGGAGGTGCGGGCGATCTCGGCGCGGCGCTCGGCCCGGCGGGCGAGGAGTTCGTCACGGCGCGGGGTGAACCGCCGGTGCAGCTCCGCCACGAAGGCGAGCGCGGCGTCCGTGAGGACCTCTTCCTGCCGGGGCAGGGGCTCGGCGTCGACGATGGCCAGCGGGGACGGCGCTGGTGCGGACATGAGCTGTCACTTCCTTCAGCGGTGGCACCGGGTGTCTAGCGTTACAAATAGGGCAAACAGCGCCAGCTGTGCGGTCAGGCGCTTCTGAACAGTGGATACTAGTTTCCTCATTGTGGAACTTCAATGGTTTGTTGATGTCGAGATTCTCTGGGTCGAGGCAAGGTGGCGCCCAGTGCCACCCCCCTCACTCAAGGTGGCGCAGGTCGGCCTCGGTGTCGATGTCGTACGGCTCGGCCACATCCGCGCACTCCACGAGCCGGATCCCCGCCGCGTGCTCCTTCAGATACGCGCGGGCCCCGCGGTCCCCGGTGGCCGTCGCCGCGATCCCGGGCCAGTGGGCCGCGCCGAACAGCACCGGATGCCCGCGTGTGCCGTCGTAGGCGGCCGAGGCCAGTGATTTCTCGTCCTCGTAGGCGCCGAGTACCCGCGCCACGGCCGCCGGTCCGATGCCCGGCTGGTCGACGAGGCTCACCAGGGCCGCGCGCGCCCCCGTGCCGTCGAGCGAGGCCAGTCCGGCCCGCAGCGAGGAACCCATGCCCTCGGCCCAGTCGGGGTTGTCCACGAGTACACAGTCGCCCAGGTCGGCCCGTGCCCGCACGTCGTCGGACCGGGCGCCCAGCACGATGTGCACCCGCGTGCATCCGGCCGCCCGCAGCACCCCGACCGCGTGCTCGACCAGCGGCCGTCCCCGGTGCACCAGCAGCGCCTTGGGCCGCCCGCCGAGCCGTCTGCCCCCGCCGGCCGCGAGCAGCAGCCCGGCGACCTCCTCGTGATGGTTGTCCGTCATGTGTCCTGCATACCTGACGGGAGCGCAAGCGGCCCGATCCCCTTGGGCTGAATTTCGGTCCGCGCTGTGGCGCTCCCGGGCACGGAGGCGTTTACTGGCCCGCGCACGACGGCGTGTGAGGGGGAGGGCTGTGTTGCGGAGCTTGGGGCAGAGACCGGTGACCGGCAGCTACGAGGACCCGAGAGTGGCGGAACTGCGGACCGCGGTGTCCCAGCTGCGCCGCCAACTCGCCGCGCTTCCCTCGGAGTTCCCCGACCGTGCCATAGCCGAGGACGAACTGGCCGCCCTCGCCGCGATGGCCTCCGGCGGCTCCCCGGAGATCCCCCGTCTGCGTAACTCCCTGCTGCTGATCGCGGGCGCGATCGGCTCGGTCAGCGCCCTGGCGAGGGGCCTGACCGGCGTCCGGGACGCGGTGGACCTCTTCGGGGAACCGACTCAGAGGGGCTAGGTGTGCCCACCCGGCGACGGTGAACGCGCCTTCGAGCCCTCAGGTGCCAGAACTGGCCAACGCCTGAGACAGCTCAAGGGCGATCTGCTGCAGCACCGGCACGATCTTGTCCGTCGCGGCCTCGGTGACCCGGCCGGCCGGACCGGAGATGGAGATCGCCGCGGCGGTAGGCGACTCCGGTACGGACACCGCGAGGCACCGCACTCCTATCTCCTGCTCGTTGTCGTCCACGGCGTACCCCGTCCGCCGTACGTCCTCCAGCGCCGCGAGGAACCCGTCGGGCGTGGTGATGGTCTTCTCGGTGGCCGCGGGCATCCCGGTGCGGGACAGCAGCGCCCGCACGTCGTCGTCCGGCACTCCTGCCAGCAGCGCCTTGCCCACCCCGGTCGAGTGCGGCAGCACCCGTCGGCCCACTTCGGTGAACATCCGCATCGAGTGCTTCGACGGCACCTGCGCCACGTACACGATCTCGTCGCCGTCGAGCAGCGCCATGTTCGCGGTCTCGCCGGTCTCCTCGACCAGCCGGGCGAGATACGGCCGCGCCCAGGTGCCGAGCAGCCGGGACGCCGACTCGCCGAGCCGGATGAGCCGGGGGCCGAGTGCGTACCGCCGGTTCGGCTGCTGGCGGACGTAGCCGCAGGCGACGAGCGTGCGCATCAGCCGGTGGATGGTCGGCAGCGGCAGTCCGCTGGTCGCGGACAGCTCGCTCAGGCCGACCTCGCCGCCCGCGTCCGCCATCCGCTCGAGCAGGTCGAAGGCGCGCTCCAGGGACTGGACACCGCCCCCGGCGGAGGGCTTGGTGGAGTCGGTGGTGCTGGCGCTGGACGTCGGCACGGCACGTTCCTTTCGGGGCTGGCAGGGGGAAGAAGCCTACCCGGCGGTCGGTTGACTCCCTGCTTGTACGTAGCTACGTTCTGCTTGCTGGAATTCTAATTCCGCTTTGTGGAAACGTCCAGAGTGTGTGCGGGGTGCATGCTGTCCGGAAGTGTGCCCCTTGACGACGGAGAAGTGGGAGTGAAGACTCCTTCAACAGAACGTTGAAATCCGTTACGTGGGTGTAAATCCCGTTTCTGGAGCGTAAAACGGCGGTACAGAGAGGGGTTCGGGTGTCCGACGCTGAACTGGTCCTGCGCTCGACGCGCGTCATCACTCCGGAAGGGACGCGGGCCGCCTCGGTCGCCGTCTCCGCCGGGAAGATCACGGCCGTCCTGCCGTACGACGCGGAGATCCCGGCCGGCGCCCGGCTGGAGGACTTCGGCGACCACGTCCTGCTGCCCGGCCTGGTCGACACTCACGTGCACGTCAACGACCCGGGCCGCACCGAGTGGGAGGGCTTCTGGACCGCCACCCGCGCGGCGGCGGCCGGCGGCATCACCACGCTGATCGACATGCCGCTCAATTCCCTCCCGCCGACCACGACCGTGCCCAGCCTGCGGGTGAAGCAGGATGTGGCCCGCGACAAGGCGCACATCGACGTCGGCTTCTGGGGCGGCGCCCTGCCCGACAACGTCAAGGACCTGCGCCCGCTGCAGGACGCCGGTGTCTTCGGCTTCAAGGCCTTCCTGTCCCCGTCCGGCGTGGACGAGTTCCCGCACCTCGACCAGGACCGGCTCGCCCAGTCCCTGGCGGAGATCGCCGGCTTCGACGGCCTGCTGATCGTGCACGCCGAGGACCCGCACCACCTGGACGCCGCCCCGCAGCAGGGCGGCCCCAGGTACGCCGACTTCCTCGCCTCCCGCCCGCGCGACGCCGAGGACACGGCCATCGCGAACCTCATCGCGCAGGCCAGGCGGCTCCGCGCCCGGGTGCACATCCTGCATCTGTCCTCCAGCGACGCGCTGCCGCTGATCCGCGCCGCCCGCGCCGAGGGTGTCTGCGTCACCGTGGAGACCTGCCCGCACTACCTCACGCTCACCGCCGAGGAAGTCCCGGACGGCGCCAGCGAGTTCAAGTGCTGCCCGCCCATCCGTGAGGCCGCCAACCGGGACCTGCTCTGGGAGGCGCTGGCCGACGGCACCATCGACTGTGTCGTCACCGACCACTCGCCCTCCACCGCCGACCTGAAGACGGACGACTTCGCCACCGCCTGGGGCGGTATCTCCGGCCTCCAGCTCAGCCTGTCCGCCGTATGGACCGAGGCACGCGCGCGTGGCCACGGACTTGAGGACGTCGTGCGCTGGATGTCCACGCGGACCGCCGCGCTCGTCGGCCTCGGTGCCTCCAAGGGCGCGATCGCCCCCGGCCACGACGCCGACTTCGCCGTCCTCGCCCCCGACGAGACCTTCACCGTCGACCCGGCCGGCCTCCAGCACCGCAACCGGGTCACCGCGTACGCCGGCAAGACCCTCTCCGGCGTCGTGAAGTCCACCTGGCTGCGCGGGCAGCGGATCGCCGTCGACGGCGCGTTCACCGAGCCGAAGGGCACCCTGCTCACCCGCCCCCAGTAAGCCACCCCCGCTCCCGCAACCGGCCGACGCCCAGAAAGGAACCCCTGATCACCGTGACGGCGACGACACCCAGCTTCACCGGCGACGCGAACCCCTACGGAGGCGGCGACCCGTACGCGGACTACCGCACCGCCGACTTCCCCTTCACCCAGTACGCCAACCTCGCCGACCGGCAGCTCGGCGCCGGTGTCATCGCCGCCAACGACGAGTTCTTCGCCCAGCGGGAGAACCTGCTGGTGCCCGGGCCGGCCGAGTTCGACCCCGAGCACTTCGGGCACAAGGGCAAGATCATGGACGGCTGGGAGACCCGCCGCCGGCGCGGTGCCCGTGCCGAGCACCCGTGGCCGACCGCCGACGACCACGACTGGGCGCTGGTCCGGCTCGGCGCGCCCGGTGTGATCCGCGGGATCGTCGTCGACACCGCCCACTTCCGCGGCAACTACCCGCAGGCCGTCTCCGTCGAGGGCACCTCGGTCGCCGGCTCCCCGTCCCCGGAGGAGCTGCTGGGCGACGACGTGAAGTGGACGACCCTCGTCCCGCGCACCCCGGTCGGCGGCCACGCGGCGAACGGTTTCGCCGTATCGGTCGAGCAGCGCTTCACCCACCTGCGCGTCAACCAGCACCCCGACGGCGGCATCGCCCGGCTGCGGGTGTACGGCGAGGTCGTCCCGGACCCCGAGTGGCTCGCGGTCCTCGGCACCTTCGACGTGGTCGCCCTGGAGAACGGCGGCCGGGTCGAGGACGCCTCCAACCTCTTCTACTCCCCGGCCACCAACACCATCCAGCCGGGCCGCTCCCGCAAGATGGACGACGGCTGGGAGACCCGCCGCCGCCGTGACCAGGGCAACGACTGGATCCGCTACGGCCTTGTGGCCCAGTCCCAGATCCGCGCGATCGAGATCGACACGGCCTATCTGAAGGGCAACAGCGCCGGCTGGGCGTCGGTCTCCGTGAAGGATGTCGACGAGAACGGGGTCGGCGAGTGGACGGAGATCCTTCCGCGCACCCGCCTGCAGCCCGACACCAACCACCGTTTCGTGCTGCCCGCGCCGGCCGTCGGCACGCACGCGCGGGTGGACATCTTCCCCGACGGCGGCATCTCCCGCCTCCGGCTGTTCGGCTCCCTGACCGAGCAGGGCGCGGCGGGCCTCGCCGCCCGGCACCAGGAACTGGGCGCCTGACCCACCCCGAACGCGCGCGGGGCGCCCCGGCCTGGACAGCACCGGGCGCCCCGCGTGTCACCCGCACGGACCTGTTTCCGGCCGCCTGGAACTTACCGGTCCGTGTCCGGCGTTCTTCCCCACGTGACCCTTCAGCAAGAGATCGTCGGCAACGCCATGCAGATGGCGGTCGTCAACCTGTACCCCGGCCAGACCGTGTACTGCGAGGCCGGGAAGTTCCTGTTCAAGACGACGAACGTGACCATGGAGACGCGCCTGTCCGGTCCGTCCGGAAACGGCAGCGGCGGCCAGCAGGGGCAGGGCGGCGGGGGCATGGGCGGCCTGTTGCGCCAGGCCATGGGCACCGCCATGCAGGTGGGCCAGCGCGCCCTGGCGGGCGAGTCGCTGGCGTTCCAGTACTTCACCTCCCAGGGCGGTGAGGGCACGGTCGGCTTCGCCGGTGTCCTGCCCGGCGAGATGCGGGCCCTGGAGCTCGACGGCACGCGCGCGTGGTTCGCCGAGAAGGACGCCTTCGTGGCCGCCGAGTCCACCGTCGAATTCGGCATCGCCTTCGCCGGCGCCCGCACCGGCATGAGCGGCGGCGAGGGCTTCATCCTGGAGAAGTTCACCGGGCACGGCACGGTGATCATCGCCGGCGCGGGCAACTTCATCGACCTCAACCCGGCCGACTTCGGCGGCCGCATCGAGGTGGACACCGGTTGTGTGGTCGCCTTCGAGGAGGGCATCCAGTACGGCGTCCAGCGCATCGGCGGCCTGAACCGCCAGGGGCTGATGAACGCCGTGTTCGGCGGCGAGGGCCTGTCCCTGGCCACCCTCGAAGGCAACGGCCGGGTGATCCTCCAGTCCCTCACCATCGAGAGCCTCGCCAACGCCCTGAAGAAGGCCCAGGGCGGCGACAAGCAGGGCCCGACCGGCGGACTTTTCTCCACCCACGCCGGCTGAACCGATGAGTTCCGGGTGCCCGCGGGGTCTGCACCGATGACCGCAGACCCCGCACCCGGAAGAAGGCACCCGCCATGAGCAAGCTCGTCTCCACCATCTTCGTCACCCTGGACGGTGTGTACCAGGCGCCCGGCGGCCCCGAGGAGGACACCAGGGGCGGCTTCACCCACGGCGGCTGGAGCTTCGTGTACGGCGACGAGGACTTCGGCCGCTTCGTCACCGAGGTCTTCGACCGCGCCGGAGCCTTCCTGCTCGGCCGCCGTACGTACGACATCTTCGCCGCCTACTGGCCGAAGATGACCGACCCGGCCAATCTGATCGCCGCCAGGCTCAACGCACTGCCGAAGTACGTCGTCTCCGCCACCCTCCAGGCCCCGCAGTGGTCCGGCACCACCGTGGTCGACGGCGACCTCGTCAAGAAGGTGCAGGCCCTGAAGGAGCACACGGACGGAGAACTCCAGGTCCACGGCAGCGGCGCCCTGGTCCGCTCCCTGATCGACCTGAGGCTCCTCGACACCCTCCACCTGGTGACCTTCCCGGTCGTCCTCGGCACCGGCCACCGCCTGTTCACCGAGGGCATGGTCCCCACCGGCTTCCGGCACACCGGCGGCCGCGTCACGCCTGCGGGTGTCTCCCTCCAGACGTACGACCTCGCGGGCAGCCCGGAATACGGCTCCTACGACCTCCCGGACGCGTAGCCCCCGCCCCCCCCGCCCCGCCCTCGTGGACCGTGGGCGGCTCGCCGTGCCATCTATGCTGACCCGCAGTGGCACACGGGGAAAGGACAGCTGGTGGACTCGTTCTGGTGGGTGCTCATCGTCTTCGGGACCGGTGGCTTCGGATGGGCCGCCGACAACGTCCGTACCGCACTGCGCAATCGGCACGAGCGTAAGATGGAGCTGCTGGAGGTGGCGAAACAGGAGCGCCTGGCCGTCGAGGCGGCGAACAAGGCCCCGGAGCCCGTGTGCGGGTGCACCCACCATCTCGCCAAGCACGACAAGCAGGGCCGGTGCCACGAACGGGTCGAGGTGCCGACGGCCTGGGACGAGAACAAGAAGCCGCTGCGGTACGAGGCCGGCGAGTGCAACTGCCAGCAGTACGTGGGTCCGCAGCCCCTGTCACAGGTGTTCGCCGAGGAACTGACGGACCGCGCCTGACCGGGATCGGCGCTCGTGGGGGCCGCGTGGGGGTGCGGATCGGCAGGTTAAATCCCCGAAAACTGATCTGACATGAAGGGAAAATCTTCAACTTTGTCGTTGACATGTCAAGGTCTACGCGCGTCATCATGAGTGCATGAGATTCCCCCCACGCGCCACTCGCATCGGCGCCGCAGCAGCGCTCCTGTCCGCCCTTCTCGTGGGCGGCACCGTCTCCGCCACCACGGCGGACGCCTCCGCCCAGTCGGTCGGCAGCATCTGCTACGGCGACCTCCCGTCGCAGGCTCACGACACGCTGGACCTCATCGCCCAGGGCGGTCCCTACCCGTACTCGCAGGACGGCGTCGTCTTCTCCAACCGTGAAGGCGTCCTGCCCAGCCAGTCGAGCGGCTACTACCACGAGTACACGGTGATCACCCCCGGCTCACCCACCCGCGGTGCCCGACGCATCGTCACCGGTGAGCAGAACCAGGAGGACTACTACACCTCCGACCACTACGCCACGTTCAACCTGGTCGACTTCAGCTGCTGAACCGGTCGGCAGGATCATGAAGAACAGCGCGGCACAGCGGTACATGTGACACACGGACCCCGTCCGCGGCCGTCTCCCCCCACCGGACGCCCGCGGGCGGGGCGGCAGTTCCACGTCACCAGCGGGCCGCCGGGAACCCGTCCCGGCGGCCCGCTGTCGTGCGTGTCGTGCGCTCCTGGCAGGCCCGGCAGTCCTAGCAGGCCCGGCAGGCGGCCGGTGCCGCCCGTCCCGCGGTGGTGGTGGTCGTGGCGGTGGGGTCGAGGGCGATGGACGGGGAGTCGAAGGTCACGGTCGTGGAGAAGGCCTCCGCGCCGTTCTGGGTGCCGGTCACCAGCAGTCGTGAACGGCCTTGCTCGTCCGGCGACTTCTGGACGACATCGATCCAGCAGGGCGCGTCGAACTCGACGTAGCGCCGGAAGGCGGTGTCGAGGGCGGCGAGCGGTGCCCGCCCGGATGCCGAGGTGCGCACGGCCTGGACCACGGCTTCGAGCAGCACCATGCCCGGCAGATGGTCGTGCGGGTGGTCGAACAGCACCGAGTTCGAGGTGTCCGTGCGCAGTTGGTAGTGGTGCGGCTTGGACGTGGGTGCGATGACGACGTCCCGGGGGCCGGCGCGGTCGACCAGGAGCGGTGGGACGGGCGGGCCCGGCGGCAGCGCGGCGGCGAACGCGCTCTGTGCGTCGGCGTACTCCTTGCGCAGCCGGTCGTAGATGGCGGGTGGATGGGTGACGTACCTGATCTCGGAGGATCCGAGGGGTTCGCCGTCACAGCTCGCCTCGATCCGGGCGGTCAGCCGGACCGTGCCCAGCCGGCGCCGGGTGATGTCGCTGTGGGTGACGCGCAGTCGGATGTCCACGGGTGCCGTACGCTCCCGGAAGAGTGCAGGAGCGAATGCGCAGCGGGCGTACTCCCAGCCGAGGCGATGATCGAGCGGTATCTCCTGGGTGGTGTGGGAC
The DNA here is from genome assembly GCF_014650595.1 of Streptomyces alanosinicus. GTDB lineage: Bacteria > Actinomycetota > Actinomycetes > Streptomycetales > Streptomycetaceae > Streptomyces > Streptomyces alanosinicus. The sequence goes on along the minus strand of NZ_BMVG01000003.1, from coordinate 151,102 downwards.
AGGACCGCGAGGGCCTGCCGGGCGGACTCGACGAGGAGCAGCGGGCTGGTGGTGCCGCTGCGAAGCGTGTAGAAAACGTGGGAACGTGGCCAGCTCAGGGCTACGACATGGGTCTGTGGGGACTCCTCGTGCCAGTGGCGGACGAAGACCTCGCCGGGCTTCGACTTGCGGGCGAACCGCTGCAGTGCTGCGGCGGGCAGACCGGGGTGCGGGCGGGGCATGGGTGTCCTTTCCCCCTGCGATGTCGAGGTGCGGAAGGCAAACAGCGGGAAACGGGATCGATCCCTTGTTCGGGTCATCCTTGGGTAAAAAATAAATGTTGTTCTTTTCATTGTCGAGGGACATCGAGAGACCGGGAAAGGTGACATGGCCGGGCGAGTGGTCAGACAGGAGAGGGCGGTACGGACGAGGGCGACGCTGTTGCGTGCCGCCGCGGAGGTGTTCGCCGAGTCCGGGTACGCCGGGGCGAACGTCTCGGCCATCGCCGATCGCGCCGGACTCACGCTGGGCGCCCTGTACTTCCACTTCCGGAACAAGGGGGACCTCGCCCGCGAGATCGTGCTCTCCCAGCCGGGGCTCGTGGTGCCGCCGCACAAGTCCGAGGGCCTGCAGCACGCCGTGGACGTCACCCTCACCTGGGCCTACCGGCTGCTCGACAACCCGGTGCTGCTCGCCGGGGCGCGGCTGGTGATGGAGCAGGAGCACTTCGTCGAGCCCAGCGAGAACTCCCATCAGCAGTGGACGCGTGTCGTGTCCGAAGACCTCTACGAGGCGCGACGGCGCGGCGAACTGCGGGCGGACGTCGATGTGGAGGCGCTCTCCCGGATCGTGGTCAACGCCTGCACGGGGGCGCAGATGCACTCCCACCTCGAAACCAGCCGGCGTGACCTGCCGATGCGGGTGGAGGAGATGTGGCACTGCCTGCTGCTGGCGATGGCGGAGCCGGGCGTCCTCGACCGCGTGGAGTTCGGCGTGTCCCGGGCGCGCGGCGCGTGAGGGGGCGCACGTGCGTACGGGCGGCCCGACCCGTACGGTCTTGACCATTGCTTGATCACTGCTTGATCGGAAACGTGAGAAGGGAACGGCGTGGCGGAGTCTGCGCACGGTCTGCTCCAGGGCAAGGCCGTCATGATCACCGGAGCCTCCAGCGGTATCGGAGAGGCGGCGGCCCGGCTGTTCGCCGCGCAGGGGGCGGCGGTGACCGTCATGGCACGCCGCGAGGACAGGCTGCGCGCCCTCGCGGACGACATCGCGGCCGCCGGCGGCAGAGCCCTGGTGGCGGTGGGTGACGTGACGTCACCGCAGGACGTGGAGCGGGCCGTGACCGAGACGGTCACGGCGTACGGCCGGCTGGACGCGGCCTTCAACAACGCCGGTTGGGGGAGTGTCGGCACCACGCTGCACGAGACGGACGACGCCGTCTATGAGCAGATCATGGACGTGAACGTGCGCGGTGTGTGGAACTGCCTCAAGCAGCAGATCCCGGTCATGCTGGCGCAGCGGACCGGGGCGATCGTCAACACCTGCAGCACGGCGGGGTCGTTCGCGACCGGGGCGATCGCCCCCTATGTGGCGGCCAAGCACGCGGTGCTCGGCCTGACCCGGGCCGCGGCCGCCGAGTACGGCCCGCGCGGCATCCGCGTCAACGCGCTGATGGTGGGCGCCACCCGGACCGAGCTGATGGAGACGGTGATCGAGCAGGTCCCGCAGCTGGAGCAGGCCGCCGTCGCGCGCGCCGTGCAGCAGCGGCTCGCCGATCCGAGGGAAGTGGCGCAGGCCGCCCTCTGGCTCTGCAGCGACCACGCTTCGTTCGTCACGGGAGCCGGCGTGCCCGTGGACGGGGGATGCAGCGCCGTGTGAGGGCGGTGCCGCGACGGCGGGTGCGGGGGAGCGCTCTCAGGCGGGTGCCGGGGGGGCTCAGCGCCGTCCGCCGTCGCACCCGAGCGGCGCCGACCGGTGCAGGACCTGGTGCCAGATGCGGGCCAGCAGCGCGGAGTTGCCGCGGTCGCTGTCGGGGCGGCCGCGGTGCGCGAGGGTCGCCTCCATCCCGCAGACCAGGTGCTCGGCCAGGGCGGTGAGCGCGGTCGTGTCCGTCCCCGGGCACAGCTCCGCGTCGGTCGTCGCCCGCAGGCGCTCGCGGATCAGCGGCGCCCAGACGCCCCGCCAGCTGTGCCGCGCGTCGGCCGCCTCCCGCTCCAGCCGGGCGGCGGCCCGTACCGAGGCGTCGGTCTCCAGCAGTTCGACCAGGCCCAGCGTGAGGGACACGACGCACTGGACGGGAGGCTCCCGGCGGGCGGTCGTACGAGCCACGAGCGCCTGGGTGGCGGCGTTGCCCTGCTCCCTGACGGCCGTCGACAGGGCCTCCTTCGACGCGAAGTGGAAGGTCAGCGCGCCTGTCGAGATCTGCGCGGCGCGGGCGATCCGGGCGAGCGAGGCTCCCGCGTAGCCTCGGCGGTCGAACTCTCCCGCAGCCGCTGTCAGCAAGGCCTGACGTGTGCGGCTGGCCCTCTCCTGCTTCATCATCGCCCTTCCTCGGAGCAGCACACCGACGCCGCTTGTGGCTGGTGACGAACGCCCCGCGAGATTAGCCCTGTTCGAGGGTAGCCAGCAGAAGGCAAAAACAAAAAAATGACTATGTTACTCTTTGTTGAGCTGGCAACGGTCGGGCCGGAGTTGACATGCGTGTCTCGTGACGCGGCGTGTGAACGGTGCATCGCGAGGCTCGAGTGGGAGGGGGACCACATGGACCTGAGGGTGCTTGGCGGGCTGACCGTGTATGAGGCGGGAGTTCCGATCTCGCCGCCGACGGCGCCCACCCGGCAGGTGCTCGCGCTGCTGGCGGCCTCCGCCGACCGCGTCGTGCCCACCTGTGCCATCGCCGAGGAGCTGTGGCCGGAGGGGTCGCCCGCGGAGGCCGAGTTGCTGCTGGACACGCACGTCCGTCAGCTGCGGGCCGTCATCGGCGCCGCGCTCCAGGCGCAGGGCAGTACCCGGTCCGCCGAGGACGTGCTGACCTGGGCGCCCGGCGGATACCGGCTGGACACCGGCGGCGGCTCCAGCGACGCACGGGCCTTCGAGCGGACGGCCGGAGCGGGCTACCGCGCCATGGAGGCGGGAGATCTCCAGCTGGCGAGCCTGCGGCTGCGCGAGGCGCTGGACCTGTGGACCGCCGCCCCGTTCACGGGAGTGACCCAAGGGCCGCACCTGCGTGCCCAGGCGGCCCAGCTCACCGAGTCCTGGCAGCGGGCCGTGGACCAGTGGGTCGACGCGGACTTCCGGCTCGGGCACTGGCGCGAACTCTGCGTGGACCTCGCCGAGGTCCTCACCCGCTTCCGGTCACCGGCGCTGCTGTACACCCAGTTGAAGGCGGATCTGGACGACAGGGGCCAGGATCCCGAGGTGATCCGGCGGTATCTGCGCCGCCGCCGCACCTCGCCGGCCCCCGCGGCCCCTCGCGTCGTGGTGGGCCGGGACGGGGCGCGCACTCCGTGCGGCGGCGAGCGGACGCGCAGCCGTACGGCCGCCCGCGGGGCCGCGCTGCTGCAGCGGATCTGACGGTCCCGGTGGATGCCAAGTGCCGGGTACTCCAACGGACTTGATGGACTGCCGGCCGACCTGACGAGCTGTCCCGAGGGCCCTGGCGGGAGCCGGCCGGGCCCACCAGCATGGTGCGCGTACGAGCCCGAGGAAGGACCGGAGTTGAGCATCGTCAGGAAGGCCGCGGTGGACGCCATGGACACCGGCTGGACAAGGCTGTCGATGACGATGCCGCCGAAGCGGGCGGTGCTGCTCGGCGGCGGCGCGACCGCCGCCTCCGCCCTGGCCGCGCCGGCCCGCATGGGCGCCCGCGAGGTCGCTGCCTGCGTCCGTGGCGCGGCGCGGGCCGAGGAGATGCTGAGCGCGCCGCTCGTCGTCTCGGCCTGCTGGTGCATCAGGCGGCGCTGCAGGTGGAGGTGGTGACGGGACGGTCCCCCGGACCGCTGCGCGCCATGCGTGCGGCGGTCGAACGCGTCATCGGTGCGCGCCCGGCGCGGAGTTGACCTCCGGACTCTGCCCGGCCGGGCATTTCGGGCGTTCCCGGGGGCCGGCTGTGCGGTGGGCACGCGCTTGACTGGCCGATCTTGGACTGTCTAGGTTCAGCAGTGCCGCACAGCCAGGGGGGCAGGGGCATGGCAGACGAAGCAGACACACATGGCCTCGGCCTGCTCACCGTGCTCCGCCTCCTCGCCGAGGAAGCGCCGCTGGACAGCTACGAGGAGCTGCTTCTGCGCGCCGGCCAGGAGTGCACCGCGGCCGAGCGGCTCCGGCTCGAACAGGCCGTCAGACTGGCCTATGTCATCCATGCTTCGCAAGGCCGCCGCCGGCAGCGCGAGGACGCCCTCGCCGAACTGGTCGACACGGCCCGCGACATGACCCACCCGCACGACCTGAACGAGCTGCTGTCCGTCATCACCCGACGGCTCAGACGGATCATCAACGCCGACCTCGCCTATATCTGCCTGCGCGAGGACGAGGACCATCTCGTGCTGCGCGCCGCCGAGGGGGCCACCACGGCCATCACCCCGGGCATGCACCTGGACGGCGGCCCCGGGCACCAGGCCATCGTCACGGGCGCCCCGCTGTGGACGGCCGACTATCTGCGCGACCCCGCTCTGGAGCACTGCCCGGAGGCCGATGAGGTCATCCGCGCGGAGGGCGTCAAGTCGCTGCTGGCCGTGCCCCTGATCCATGGGGACAGCGCCCTGGGCGTGCTGTTCTGCGCCTCGCGCTCGGTGCGCCGGCTCACCCCGGACGAGATCGGCCTCGTGTGCTCGCTGGCCGCGCTCGGCGCCGTGGCGATCGAACGCGCGGAGCGGCTGCAGGACGCCAGGAGCGAGGTGAGCGCACTCGAACTGGACGGCTTTCGCGCCCGTACGACCATGGCGCGGCTGGAGCAGCTCGGGGACTCCCACGGCCGCATGATGAGCCTGCTGCTGTCCGGGGCGGATCTGGCCACCGTGGCGCAGGCCGCCGCCGACGCGCTGGACAGCACCGTGCAGCTGCGCGACCCGGCCGGCCGGATCATGGCGGCCACGGCCGAGCTGGCGGACCTGGACGAGGCGGCGGTGGCCAGGACGTCCTGGGAGGCCCACGCGTACCGCACCCCCGTACCGCACGGCGAGGGAACGTGGGTGGCGCCCGTGCTGGCCGGTGCCGAGAACCTTGGGTTCGTCGTGCTGCGCCCCAGCACCGCGCTGGTCGGTGTGGACCAGCAGCTGCTGCGCCTGGCCACCCAGTCCTTCGCGCTCCAACTGCTCCTGCAGCGTGGCGCGGCCGTCACCCAGGCCCCCGTCCACGACGCCCTCTTCGACGAACTGCTCGCACTGTCCTCCCGCGGCCCCCAGCAGGCCCGCCACCTGGAACAGCGGCTGAGCGGCATCGGCCTGGACCTGACCGAGCCGCATGTCCTGCTGGCGGTGCGCCCCGAGGGCGGCGGCTATGGCCGGGCCATCGTGTGGGCCTCCTCCTACGCCCATGGGCAGGCCGGCCTCAAGACCGTCCAGGACGGCTGCATCATGCTGCTGCTGCCCGGTACGGACGCCTCGGCCGCCGCGCGTTCGGTGGGCGGCGAGCTGACGGCGCTGCTCGGCCATCCGGTGACCGTGGGCGCGGCCGGTCCGGGCCGGGACCCGGGCGACGTCGGCCGCCTGCACGCCGAGGCGCTGCGCTGTCTGGAGGCGCTGACGACGCTCGACGCCAGCGGAAGCACCGCGGCCCTGGAGGACCTCGGCTTCATGGGGCTGCTGCTGTCCGAGGCGCACGACGTGAGCGGCTTCGTCGCCACCGCCATCGGGCCGGTGCTCGACTACGACCGCACGCACGCCACCGAACTCACCGAGACGCTGGAGGCCTACTTCGCCACGGGCGCGAGCCCGAGCAAGGCCGCCGAGACGCTCCACGTCCACGCCAACACCGTCTCTCGACGCCTGGAGCGCATCACCGCGCTGCTCGGCGCCACCTGGCAGCAGCCCGACCGGGTGCTGGACGTCCAACTGGCCCTGCGGATGCACCGGATGCGGGCCGTACTGCGCCTCGGCGTGCCGAGCGCCGACCGCTCCTGAACCGCAGGCTGCTCCTCGGCCGCAGACCGCTCCTGAGCCGCCGACCGCTCTGAGCCGCCGGCCCGCGGCCACCGGCGGCCGTGCCCCCGGGAGGCCTCACTCGGCGGCGCCCAGGGCGATCGCCGTATGGGCCACGGAGGCCAGCGTCATATGGCGGTGCCAGCCACGGAACGAGCGGCCGACGAAGTCGCGCAGCCCGGCCCGGTCGCCGATGCGCGCGCAGTCCGACTCCACCCGGCCGCTCAGCTTCGCGATGCGCAGCAGTGATCCGGCCGACGCCCGTGTCATGCCGGTGACCCACAGCTGGGCGGGCGGCTGCGCCGGGTTGGTCCACTCACCCACCAGGAGCAGCCGCCGGGGGCCGGCTCCGGCGGGGCCGGGCAGCGCGACCGGGACGGCTGCGGCCAGGGTGGTGCGCGGGGTGTTCCCGTGGGCCGCGTCGCGCCAGGAGACGGGGGTCCGTATGCCCTTGACCAGTTCGAGGATCCGCTGGGCGGGCAGCGAACCGGCCCGGTGGCCGGGCAGCGCCTGGTCCGCGACGGCCATCCGGTACGACGGACTGATCCGCGCGAGGAACGGCACACCCTCCGCCGTGAGCCGGCCGGCCGCGGCCGCGATGCCGCCGCGCCGCAGATCGAGCAGGACCGGCCGGCGCGGCACGCCCCACCGCTGCGCCATCTCCACCGCGGCCGACACGGCGCACTCCTCCGCGCTCTCCGCGCCGAGTCCGTCGGGCAGCGCGGCCTGCTCGCGCCGCTCGGGATCGTTGATCCAGGGTTCGGGCAGCACCATCCGCCAGTTGACGGGCGCGCTCAGCTCGGGCGAGGCGAGCCAGACGCCGAGCGCCTGCTGGCCGCGGAAGACCTGACCCAGATGGGGCGCGAACTGCTGGTCCACACCCACCGAGTGCTTGCCCGCCTTGGGGATGTGGATCGGACGCACCACCCACGCCTGCGGTGCCATGGTGTGTTCCAGGTGGCCGGCCAGGGCGATACGCAGGGGCCGCCAGTCCCAGGCGGAGCTGGAGATGAAGTGATGCAGGCTCTGTTCCACGCCCGCCGCGCCCAGATGGGAGGCGATGTTACGGATGGACTTGCGGCCGCGGGTGGCCAGCAGACCGCGCAGATACTGCTCCGCGCGCAGCCGGCGGTCCCTGCGGCCCAGCAGGGAGAACAGGACGGCGCACAGCTCGGTGACGACGTCGTCGGACACCTCGGCACCGCAGGGGAGGCCGCGCTGGTGAGGCATGGTCAGTATGTCGGCAGAGTCGTCCGTATCGAGGATCACTGTGTTCACGATGCTCCAGCCGTGTGGGCGGCACTGTTGGGTTACCTGTCCACCATCGCGGGCCCGCCCCCGTCCCACGAGGTGCTCCGGACACCTGAATATGTGCCTCACTGCGCCGGTGGTCACCTGGTGTCGGCGTATGTGAACTGCATATGACCCAGCCGGTTGACGCACCCTGTACGGCGCACTGCGCTGTCGATACGGGGTGTGTTCGGACAACAGTCGACAAGGGGCCGGTGTGGGGTCGCACCCCACACCGGCCCGTTTCTGCCTCAGGCACAGCCTGCTCAGCGCACGCCCGCGACACCGCTGTCGGTGAAGTCGCGGTCACCGTGCAGCCAGGACACCTTGTCCTGCAGCTCGCGCTGCGACAGCCCGGAGAGCATCGCGTTGCGCTCCTCGGCCCGCTCGCCCGCCGGATGGTACAGCTCGCTGCCCATGAGCCGGGCGATGAGCTGGGCGCGGCCCGCGCGTTCGTGGCGCACGGCGTTGAACTTCTCCAGCCGCTGGACGACATCGTCCTCGCCCATGCCGTCGAGCAGATCACCGAGGACCACGGCGTCCTCCAGCGCCTGGCAGGCGCCCTGGGCCGCGTACTGCAACATGGGATGGGCGGCGTCACCGAGCAGGGCGACCCGCCCGTCGGTCCAGGTCCGCACCGGGTCGCGGTCGCACAGCACCCACTCGCGCCACCCCTCGCCGAGTTCCAGCAGCCGGCGGGCGGTGGCACCGATGCCGGGGAACTGGGCGAGCACATGGCCGCGTTCGGCCTCCGGCCCGGCCACCGGCACGGTCGCCCCGTCATCACGGGTGACCGCCAGGTTGAGGTACTCGCCGCCGCCGATGATGTAGTGCACGAAGTGCCACTTGGGTCCGGCCCACAGGGTGACCGTGTTCCAGCGCAGCTCCTGCGGCACCTTCTCGATGGGGATCACCGAGCGGTAGATCGTATGACCCGAGACGCGGGGTTCGCCGTCGCCCAGCATCGCCGCGCGCACCGTGGAGCGGATGCCGTCCGCCCCGATCAGCGCCGCGCCGCGGGCGGTCCGCCCGTCGACGGTGAGCACGGTGACGCCCGTGGCGTCCTGCTCGTACTCGCTCACCGCGGCGTCCGCGACCAGCTCGACGCCGTCCAGCTCCTGGCAGGCGGCGAGCAGCGGCTGGTACAGGTCACCCCGGTGCACCACCGCGTACGGGTTGCCGAAGCGCTCGCGGTAGGCGCCGGTCAGTTCCATCGCGGCGACCTTCTCACCGCTGGTGCCGTCCATGAACCGCAGCTCGTCGATGAACACCGCGCGCTCGCGCACCCGCTCACCCACACCGAGCCGGTCCAGGGCGTGGAAGGCGTTGGGTCCGAGCTGGATGCCGGCGCCGATCTCGGCGAACGTGTCGCTGCGTTCGAGCACGGTGACGCGGTGTCCGTGCCCGGCCAGCGACAACGCCGTGGCGAGTCCGCCGATGCCGCCCCCGGCGATCACTGTGTGTGCCATGGTCCGTGAGGTCCCTTCGGGTCGATACGTGGTGAACAGAGGTCACTGGAGCGGGTGTCGGGGGAAGAGCCGGTGCAGCTCCGCATGGAAGCCGGGGAACGTCTTCGCGACACAGCCGGGGTCGTCGAGCGTGAGGTTCTGGGTGCGCAGGTTCAGCACGGAGAAGGCCATCGCGATCCGGTGGTCGCGGTGGCAGGCGATCCGCGCCGCAGACGTCTCGCCCGGGTGCACGGTGATCCGGTCCCGGCCGGTCTCGGTGCGTACGCCCGCCGCGCGCAGGTTCCGGGCGACGGCCTCGATCCGGTCCGACTCCTTCAGCCGGGCGTGGGCGATCCCGCGCACGGTGATCGGGGCGTCGGCGAGCGGGGCGATCGCCGCCAGCGTCATGAAGGTGTCGGAGATCTCGCCCATGTCCACCGTGAACCCGCCCCTGAGGGCGCCGGTTCCGGTGACCGTGGTCGACTCGGAGCCGCGCCGCACCAGGGCCCCGGCGCGCTCCAGCACATCGACGAAGCGCACATCGCCCTGCAGACTGTCACGGCCGAGCCCGGCCACGGTCACCGCGCTCCCGGTGACGGCCGCGGCGGCGAAGAAGTACGACGCGGTGGAGGCGTCCGGCTCGATGCGCAGCCCGGTGGCGCGGTAGCCGGTGGGCCGGACCGCGAACTCGCCCGGCGCGTCCTCGCTCACCTCGGCGCCGAAGTGCCGCATCAGCGCGAGCGTCATGTCGACGTAGGGACGGCTGACCAGATCCCGCACCCTGATCAGCAGGGGGGTGCGCAGCAGCGGGCCGGCCATCAGCAGCCCGCTCAGGAACTGGCTGCTGAGCCCGCCGTCGACCTCCAGACCGCCGCCGTCGAGGCCCGCTGCCTCCACCCGCAGCGGCAGCGTCCCGCCCCCGGCGGTGTGCACCCGGGCGCCCAGCCGGCGCAGCGCGTCGGCGAGCGGAGCGAGAGGGCGGGCGGTGAGCTGGGCGCTGCCCTCGAACACGAAGTCGCCGTGGCCGGTGGCCGCGAGCGGCGGCAGAAAGCGGGCGGCCGTGCCCGCGTCCGCGCACCAGATCCGGCCGGCGCCTTTCGGGCCGCGGCCGAGCCCGTCGACCTGCCAGCCGCTGCCGTCGGCCAACGACACGATACGGCAGCCCAGTTGGGCCAGTGCGGCACGGAAGGCGGTGGTGTCCTCGCTGACGAGCGGGGCGGCGAGCACACTGCTCCCGCCGGCCGCCGCGGCCAGCAGCAGGGCTCTGTTGGTGAGTGATTTCGAGCCGGGGACATGGGCGTGGAACGCCTGGGGCGGCGCGCCGGCGGTGGTCATCGGGGGTCCTTCGGGGTGAGGGGGGCGATCCGGCCGGCCGTGCCCCGTCGTCATCGGTGTCGCGGACGGGGGTGATGGGGCGTCAGGGGCCGGACGGTTCGAGTGCCAGGCCGCGCCCGGCCAGTGCGGACCGCAGGAACTCGCCCTCGACCGTCGCCTCCACGTCGAAGGCGTACCGCTCGGTCGGCGGAGCGCCGATCAGCTCGGCGGCCCGCTGGGGCAGCGGGGCCTGCGCGGCCTCGCGCGACTCCCACAGCAGCACCGCACCCCACCGGCCGGCCGCCGCGTCGGAGATCCAGAACTTCAGCCGCAGCCCGGGCATGTGCGAGAAGCGCTCCACCGCCTCGTCGCGCAGAAACCCCCGCAGCGAGTCGACGGTCTGCGCCGAGTGCGCCAGGTCCCACCACACGATCACCGCGTGCATGTGCGGGACACCTCCGTCAGCAGCGAGCCGATGATGCGCGGCCCGTCCATGGTCAGTACGGACTCGGCGTGGAACTGCATGGAGGCGAACCCGGCCGCCCGCAGCGCGTGCACCTCGCCCGTCTCCGCGTTCCGGCTCACCTCGACCGTGCCGTGCACCGGGTGGGTGAAGGAGTCGGTGGCGCAGTGGGCGGCGAAGGTGTTGTAGAAGCCCACGCGCTCCGCGGTGCCGAACAGGTCGATCTCGTGCTGGGCGCCCTGGTTGGGCACCGGACGGCGCACCAGATCCAGGCCGAGCAGCGTGCCGAGCACCTGATGGCTCAGGCACACGGCGAGGAACGGCCGCCGCTCGTCGAGGAGTTGGGCCACCGTCGCACGCAGATGCGTGATCTTCGGATGCGTGGTCTCCCGCGGGTCACCCGGCCCCGGGCCCATCACCACCAGGTCGTACGCGCCGATGTCGTACGGCTCGTCGAAGCGGCGCACACGCACCGCGCAGCCCAGCGAGCGGATCTGGTGCGCGATCATCTCGGTGAACGTGTCCTCGGCGTCGACCACCAGCACCCTGCGGCCGGCGAGCGGGCCGGCGGGCCGGCCGGCGCCTGCCGTGTCCTTCAGCCAGAACCGGGCGACGCCCTCGTTGCGCGCGTCGAGCGCCTCGCGCACCGCCGGGTGCGAGCCGAACCGGGTGGGCTCGCTGCCGCCGAGCGCCGCCAGCAGCCCCGCGGCCTTGGCGCGCGTCTCCTGCACCTCGGAGGCGGGGTCGGAGTGGCGTACCAGTGTCGCGCCCACCCCGACCCGCATCACTCCGGCCGCGTCGATGTCGGCCGTGCGGATCAGGATCGAGGAGTCCAGGGTGCGCCCGCCCGCGGCGTCCCGACCGATGAGGGCGGCCACGCCGCTGTAGTAGCCGCGCCCCGCCGGCTCGTACCGGCTGATGACCCGGGCGGCACTCTCCAGCGGGGAGCCCGTCACGGTCGGCGCGAACAGGGTCTCGCGCAGGATGTCCCGCACATCGCGGTCGGTGCGGCCCTCGATGAAGTACTCGGTGTGCGCGAGCCGCGCCATCTCCTTCAGATACGGCCCGGTCACCCGGCCGCCCCCGGGGCAGATCCGGCCCATCATCTTCAGCTCTTCGTCCACGACCATGTACAGCTCGTCGGCTTCCTTCGTGTCGGCGAGGAAGGCCAGGACGCCGTTCAGGTCGGGCCCGGACACGGGGTAGCGGTAGGTGCCGCTGATGGGGTTCATCACGGCCCGGCCGTCGTGGACGCTGATGTGCCGCTCGGGAGTGGCCCCGACGAACGTCCGCTCGCCGGTGTGGATCAGGAACGTCCAGTAGGCGCCCGCCTCCCGCTCGACCAGCCGGCGGAAGAACGACAGCGCGGCCGGTACCCCGAAGTCCGGCAGCTGGGCGACGAAGGACCGCTTCATCACGAAGTTGGCGCCCTCGCCCGTGCCGATCTCGTCGGCGACGACGCGCCGTACCATCTCGGCATAGGCGTCGTCGTCGATGTCGAAGTGGCCCTCGGCCACCTTCACCGGCTCGTTCGGCAGCAGTGCGAGGCTTTCGCGCAGCGGGAGGGTGGCCTGGGCGCGCACCCGCATCGTCAGCAGCGGGCTGCCGTCGTCCGGGGCCGCGAAGCCGCGTTCGGCCAGCTGCCGGTAGGGGATGAGCACCAGCAGTTCCTGCCGGGCGCCGGTCCGCGTCCTGTCGTCGGCCTCGATGCCCGGGCCGTGGTCGAGTTCGAGGTCGGCGAGGGTGCCGGCCTCGGCGATCTCACCGGTCAGCACTTCCAGAGCGTCGTCTCCGGCCGCCTCGGGGCGGTGCAGCAGCGCGAAGCCTTCCGCGGCGCCGTCGAGGACACGCGTCAGCAGCAGCGCGCCGTCCTGCGTTGTCATGGGGATCCTTTCGCCTTCGGGCGCGCTCAGCGCGCCGCGACGGTGGCCGCGTCGAGTTCGGTCAGCACCGCCTGGGCCGTCACGACCTTGGCGGCGCGCTCGGCGGCATAGGTGAGGGCCAGTCGGTGGTAGTCGGCGGAGAAGTCGGCCACGGCGTCGGCCACCAGGAACGCCTGGATGTCGTTCGTGTAGGCCTCCACCGCGGTCATCAGGACGCCCACGTGCGCGTACACGCCGCACAGGATCAGCTGGTCGCGCCGGTGCTCGCGCATCCGGGCCAGCAGGTCCGACTTGAAGAAGGCGCTGTAGCGCCACTTGGTGAACGTCCAGTCGCCGTCCTCGGGCTCCAGCGGCGGGACCACCCGGCGGTGTTCGGGCGTGGCCCGCATGCCGGGTCCCCAGAAGTCCGCGAGGAGTCCGCGCTGTTCGGGCGTCATGCTGCCGGGCTGCGCGGTGTAGGCGACGGGGATGCCCAGCGCCCTGGCCCGCGCGCGCAGCCGCGCCGTGTGCTCGACCAGGCCCCGGCCCGGCTCGGTGGTGCGCGGGAACGGCTTGAGGAAGTACTCCTGCATGTCGTGCAGGAGCAGCACCGCGCGCCGTGGGTCCGGCCGCCAGTCCACGGTGTTCTCGGGGAGCTGCTCCGCGGTGGGCAGCGGATAGGGCGCGATGGGGGGGATGCCGGGCATCAGCCGGTTCCTTTCGTTCTCAGACACCGAGGGTGGCTCCGCCGTCCACGGTCAGTTCGTGCATCGTGATGTGCCCGGCGTCGTCCGACAGCAGGAAGGCGACGGTCCGCGCGACGTCCTCGGGGCTGGCGACCTTGCCCAGCGGGATGCCGACCCGGAACTGCTCCGCGTTGCCGGCGATGGATGCCTTCGCGGCGGTGTCGGCGGTGTGCATGCCGCGCAGCATCGGGGTGTCGGTGGAGCCGGGCGCCACCACGTTGCAGCGGATACCGGTGTGCGCCACCTCCAGGCCCAGGCACTTGGTGAACGCGGTCGCGGCGGCCTTGGACGCGGCATAGGCGGCCATCTCGGCGCGCGCGGTGCCCGCGGCGTTCGACGCGACGGTGACGATCGCGCCGGTGCCGCGTGGGATCATGCGGTTGACGACGGCGCGCGACACATGGAACACACCGGTGGCGTTCACGGCCAGCGTGGCGTTCCAGTCCTGGTCGGACAGGGCGCGGGCCTGGCCGAGGCGGAGCACACCGGCGGCGTTCACCAGGTGCCGCACCGGGCCGAGCCGGCTCTCGACCTCGTCGACGAGCGCCTCCACGGCGGCACTGGAGGTGACGTCGGCGGCGAAGCCGGTCACATCGAGTCCCTCCACGCGCAGGGCGGCGGCGGTGCCGGCGATCCGCCGCGGGTCGAGGTCCACCGCCGCCACCTTCGCTCCGCGCGCGGCGAGCAGCCGGGCGACGGCCTCTCCGATGCCGCCGGCCGCCCCGGTGACCAGGGCGAGGGTTCCTTTCATGTTGCCAACCTCCTTGTGAGATCGGTGAGTTGGTGTATCGGCACGCACTTCGGCCGCGCCGGTCAGCCGCGCCAGGCGGAGGCCGCCTCGACGGCCTGCTGCGGATTCAGCCGCGGATCGCAGAAGCTCAGGTACTTGTCGCCGATGCGCCGCAGGTCCACCTCGTCCGAGACGCACTCGGTGACCGCCTCGGGAGTCGTCTCCAGATGCAGGCCGGCCGCGACACCGCCGGCCGCGCGCACCGCCTGCTGGAACGCCTGGATCTCGCAGACCACGGTCTCCAGCAGCCGGGTCTTCAGCCCCTCGGGCCCGCTGACGGTGTTGCCGTGCATGGGGTCCGACAGCCACAGCACCGGATGGCCGCCGTGGGCGACGGCCTCGGCCAGGGCGGGCAGCTTGTGCGGGGCGTTCTCGGCGCCCATCCGCGCGATCAGCGTGAGCCGGCCGGGGATGCGCTCGGGGTCCAGCAGCTCGCACAGCCGCAGCAGTTCCCCGCTCGTCATGCCCGGCCCGACCTTGACGGCGACCGGGTTGGACACGGCGGCGAGCAGCGCGACATGGGCCCCGTCCAGCTGCCGGGTGCGTTCGCCCACCCACGGCCAGTGGGTGGAGGCCAGCAGCAGCGAGCCGTCGGGTTCGCGGCGCAGCATGGGCAGTTCGTAGTCGAGGAGCAGGGCCTCGTGGCTGGTCCAGACGGGCACACCGAACTCCGAGCGCAGACCGGCGGTGCCGCGCCAGCCCAGGTAGTGCATGGTGTCGCTGGCGGCCCGGTAGCCGGAGAGCAGATGGGCCGGGTCGGGGCGGCGCAGCTCGGGGTCGGGCTCCGGGCGGTTGACCATATGGCCCCGGTAGACGGGCAGTTCGACGCCGTGCACGGACTCGGTGGGCTTCGAGCGGGGCTTGGCGAACTGCCCGGCGAGGCGGCCCACCCTGAGCACCGGCTTCCCGGAGGCGAGCTTCATCGTCCCGGCGAGTACGTCGAGCAGCGCCGTCTTGCGCGCCACGTCCTCGGGGGTGGCCTCGGCCGGGTCCTCGGCGCAGTCGCCGGCCTGGACGATCTGCAGCTGGCCGGCGGCGGCCTCGCTCAGCAGGGACCTGAGGCGGTGTACGGCCTCGATGTCCACGAGGGCGGGCATGCGCCGCAGATGGGCGCGGGCCTCGGCGAGGCGGGGGTGGTGGGTCCAGTCGGGCTGTTGGAGAGCGGGCAGGGAGCGGACGTAGGACTCAATGTCGGTCATCGGATTCCCTCGGCGGGGCGTGCCGGAGTCACTCCGGCTGATGGCGGGCTTGGCCGTGTGTGCGGCGGCACGGGTGTCCGTGCTCGCGGGCAAGGTGTCGGCCCGGTGGTGACGTGTGTCGTCCCGTGGGCTCGCATCCGGCTCGGCCGGGCGGACACCACTGTCGAGGGGAGTGTCCGTGGCCGCAACGCACCGACGCGTAGTCCGTCGCGATGGCCGGTAGTCCGTCACTTTGCCCGGTGTACGGCCACCACGGTCCGGAATGCGGCGCGTGCAGGGCCCCCGTACCCGGTCCGGCCGCGGGGCGGAGCCGGTCCGCTTCCCTCGCGATGGTCGCTGCCGTACGCGTGCGGCGCCCCCGGGCGGGGGCGGGATGATCCGTCGGCGGGGTGCCGGGCGTCGAACGGCGGTGGCCGACTTCGTCAGGTCGTCGGCGCCCTTGTGACGAAGTCTGCCGCGGATGACAGAGTCCGCGGCCCGACCTGCGAGGACGGCCGGCCCTGTGCCCAGAATGCAGGCCGATCCCACCGCCCCGTGCACCGACCAGCAGGAGCGTTCCCCCCATGACCGTCGCGGCCGGCACCGTTGCCACGCGCACGCCACCCTGCCGGACCTGGCCGAAAGGAAGCCCTCCGATGTCTGCCGCTGATCCCCTTCTCGAACTGCCCTACGGCACCGTGCCCGACCCCGACGCGTTCCTCCGGGCCGCGATCCGCTGGCACTTCTCCAAGGAGACCGGGGCGCCGTTCTGGCTCGACCGCGTCGGCCGGCTGGACTTCGACCCCATCGAGACCATCCGTACCTTCGACGACCTCAAACGCTTCCCGAACGTCGCCAACGAACTGCGCGAGGTGCGCGCCGAGGACCTGATCCCGCGCGGCTACGGCGCCCGCCCGGAGATCGTCGGCGTCTTCGACAGCGGCGGCACCACGGGCGCCCCCAAGCGTGTCGTCATGCTCCAGGAGTGGCTGGACATGCTGCTCGCCCACAGCGACGCCCAGTTGGACGCGCACGGTGTGCCGCGCGGGACGAACTGGCTGCTGGCCATCCCGTCCGGACCGCACATGGTCGGCGCCTCCTTCCAGCAGCTGGTCGCCGGGCGCGGCGGCCTCGCCTTCGCCGTCGACATCGACCCGCGCTGGGTGAAGCGGATCATCGCGCGGGGCGACCGGGCGGAGGCCGACGCCTACACCGAGCACCTCGTCGACCAGCTGCAGCATCCGCTGCGCTCCCAGGACATCGGCGTGCTGATGCTCACCCCGCCGGTGCTGGAGCGGCTGTGCCGCCGCGACGAACTCGTCGAGCTGGTCCGCGAGAAGGTCAGGGCCATCATGTGGGTCGGCACCCAACTCGACCCCGACACCCGGCACCTGTACCGCACCGAGCTGTTCCCCGACACCGTGCTGTGCAGCGGCTTCGGCAACACCATGACGCTCGGCCATGTCACCGAGCGGCCGGGCCTCGGCGACGACGACCCCTGTGTCTACGACCCGTTCTCGCCGTACATGACCTACAACGTGGTCGACCTGGAGGCGCGCCGGCCGGTCGAGTACGGCGAGCGCGGCCGCGTGGTCATGCACTACGTCGGCAAGAGCCTGTTCCTGCCCAACAACGTGGAACGGGACGAGGCCACCCGCATCCGCCCGCTGCCGGGCCAGGTCGGTGACTCGGTCGCGGACATCGCGCCGGTGCGCGAGTTCGACGACGAGAAGGTCATCGAGGGGGTGTACTGATGCCCGCCGCCGAGCCGTACCCCTTGGACGCGCTGGGCCCCCAGGGCCCGTACCGCGCACGCAACCGCGAGACCGTCACCGACACCGCCGGCCGCACGGTGGCCGAACTCGGCCTCGTCCCACGGCTGTTCGTCACCCGGGCGCTCACGGCGCTGCGCAGGGCGACCCCGCTGCCCCGTGAACGGCGCCTGACCGCCCTCGCCCGTGCGGCGCGCGTCTTCCGCGAGGAGGAGGTGCACGGGCTGACGTACGAGGCGTACGAACGCACCGTCGCCCGGGTCTCCGGCATCCCACTGCCCGCCGTGCGCTCCGCCGCCGACGAGATCGCCGACTCCGCGCGCCGCGCCCTGGCCGGAGCCTACGGCGCGCTGCCCGGCGGCGCCGTGCTCGACTGGCAGGACGCCCGCACCCGCACCGGCAGCGCGGTGTGGACACGCCGCGGCGAGGTGCTCGCCGTGAACGCGGCGGGCAACCACCCGGCCCCGCACGCCCTGTGGCTGGAGGCCCTCGCACTGGGCTACCGCATCGCGATCCGGCCCTCACGCCGGGAGCCGTTCACCCCGCACCGGCTGGTCGCCGCGCTGCGCACGGCCGGATTCGCGGACGATCACGTGGTGCTCCTGCCCACCGACCACGCGGTGGCCGACGAGGTGCTCACCGGCGCCGACCTCTCGCTCGTGTACGGCGGCGACGACGTCGTACGCAGGTACGCCGCCGACCCCGATGTGCTGGTGCAGGGGCCCGGCCGCGCGAAGATCCTGGTCACGGCCGGGGCGGACTGGCGCGCACACCTGGACACGATGGTGGACTCCATCGCCCACCACGGCGGCATGAAGTGCGTCAACGCGACCGCGGTCCTCGTCGAGGGCGACCCGGCGCCGGTGGCGCGGGCGCTGGCCGAGCGGCTCGCGGCGCTGCCCAGCCTGCCGGCCGAGGACGAGAAGGCCGGGCTGCCGGTGCAGCCGGTCGAGCGGGCGCGGACCCTGGAACGGCATCTGCTGGCGCGGGCCGAGGGCACCACCGCCCACCTCGGCGGCGCAGGCGTCGTGGACGAACTCGTGGGCGAGGGCGCGGTGTTGCGCCCCGCCGTGTTCGAGGTGCCGCATCTGTCGGGCGACTGGCACACCGTCGAACTGCCCTTCCCCTGCGTCTGGGTGGCGCCCTGGAGCCGCTCCGACGGGACCGCGCCGCTCGGCGACTCGCTCGTGCTCGGCGTGCTCACCGGCGATGAACTCGACGACACAGACGCCGAGTTGATCGACGAGCTGGTCGCCGACCGCACCATCCGCAATGTCCACGTCGGTGACCACCCCACCCACTGGATGGACCGCAGCGTGCCGCACGACGGATATCTCGGCGAGTTCCTGATGCACAGCAAGACCGTCATCCGCGGCTGATCAACACCCCCGACCACAGTCCCCCCTTCATGTTCGAGGAGCACATCCATGCCTTCCAGTGATACGACCGCCGACGCCGTGTCCGCTGCCGAGGCGGGCGAGTTCGTCCTGGCCGGTGAACTTCCCGTCCGCCGGATGGGGTTCGGCGCCATGCAGCTGCCCGGCCCCGGCGTCTGGGGCCCGCCGAAGGACCGGGCGCGGGCGGTGAGCGTGGTCCGGCGCGCGGTGGAACTGGGCGTCAACCACATCGACACCAGCGACTACTACGGCCCCTACGTCGCGAACGAGGTCATCCGCGAGGCCCTCCACCCCTACGCCGACGACCTGGTCATCGTGACCAAGGTGGGCGCCTTCCGCACCCCGGACCAGGCCTGGCCGTCCGCCCTGAAGCCGGAGCAGCTGCGCCGGGCCGTGTACGACAACCTCCGTGGCCTCGGCCGCGACCATCTCGACGTGGTGAACCTGCGGATCGTCGAGGAGGCGGGCGGTCTCGGCCCGTCCGACTCGATCGCCGAACCCTTCGGCGCCCTCGCCGAACTGCGCGAGCAGGGCCTCATCCGGCACCTCGGCGTCAGCAACGTCACGGCACAGCAGTTCGCCGAGGCCCGCGAGATCGCCCCGGTCGTCTGTGTGCAGAACGAGTACAACGTCGTACGCCGCCGCCACGAGGACCTGGTGCGCACCTGCGCCGAGGCGGGGATCGCCTTCATGCCGTTCTTCCCGCTGGGCACGTTCACCCTGCAGCACGAGAAGGACCCGGCGACGGACACCAAGGTGCCGCGGCAGGTGCCGCTGGACGCCCAGGTCATCCACGCCGTGGCGGAGCGCCACGGGGCCACCGCCTACCAGGTCGCCCTCGCCTGGCTGCTGCGGCACTCCGCGAACATCTGCTGCATCCCCGGCACCTCCAGCCCGGACCACCTCCAGGAGAACATCGCCGCGGCCGGACTGCGCCTGACGGACACCGATGTGAAGGAGCTGGACGCGCTCCACGAGGGCGGTGACCGGTGAGCCTCGGCTTCTTCGCGGGTCAGAACAAGAACGAGGTCGTCATCGTGCCCCCCGGGGAAGGGCCGAGCCGATGGGCCTTCGGCGACCGATACACCGTCAAGTCCGGTGAGCACAACACCGGGAAGTCGCTCTTCCTCATCGAGGCACTCGTACCCGAGGGCGGCGGCCCCCCGCTGCATGTGCACCACTGGGAGGAGGAGGCCTTCTACGTCCTGGAGGGCAGCGTGGAGTTCCGGGACAGGAACGGCATCCACACGGCCCCGGCGGGATCCTTCGTCTTCGTCCCACGGGGCACGGAGCACGCGTTCAAGAACGTCTCCGAGCAGCCCGCCAAGATGCTGTTCATGACGGTTCCCGGCGGCAAGGAGAGGTTCTTCCTGAACGTCGGGGTCCCCGCGGACAAGGACACCCCGCCGCCCTCGGAGGAACAGCGCCTGAAGGATGTGGCCTACGGCTATGAAATGGGCCCTGAATTCGGTGACGAGTACCTGGAATAGGCGCCGCGGGCGGTACAGGCGCGCACAGCTGATCGGTCGGTCGATTCGGGAGTGTCAATGTCACGTCATGGAAAACAGCCCTCACGCCGCACTGTCCTCGCCGCCGCGGGCGGGGCGGCCGGCGCCTCCGCGCTCGGCCTCGCACAGCCGGCCGTGGCCGCCCCGGCCGGTGCCGCGGCGGAGCAGCCCCCCTTCGTCACCCCCGCGGTCCGCCCGGGCGACGCGCGCTTTCCCGACCTCACGGTCGGCCTGAACCAGCGCTGGACCGCCGCCCCGGACCGCGTCCACCTCGTGTCCGGCACCGAGCAGGTGGTCGCCGTCGTCGCCGAGGCCGCGGCGGCGAAGAGACGGGTGTCGGTCCGCAGCGGCGGACACTGCTACGAGGACTTCGTCTACAACGCCGGCATCGACGTGATCGTCGACATGTCGGAGATGAACCGCGTGTACTTCGACGCGGAGATGAAGGCGTTCGCGGTCGAGCCCGGCGCCACGCTCGGCGAGGTCTACGACCGGCTGTACCGCGGTTGGGGCGTGACCGTCCCCGGCGGTATGTGCTACTCGGTGGGCGCGGGCGGACATGTCGCCGGCGGTGGCTGGGGGCTGCTGTGCCGCCGCGACGGACTGATCGTGGACCATCTGTACGCGGTCGAGGTCGTGACGGTGGACGGCACCGGATCCGCCAAGGCGGTCATCGCCACGCGCGAGGACACCGGACACCTCCACGACCTGTGGTGGGCGCACACGGGCGGGGGCGGCGGAAGCTTCGGGATCGTCACGCGCTACTGGTTCCGCTCCCCGAAGGCCCAGGGCGACGAGCCCTCTGGCCTGCTGCCCAAGCCGCCGGCAGAGGTCCTCGTCAGCGCCCTGTCCTGGCCGTGGGCGAAGATGACACAGGCCGACTTCACCACGCTGGTGCGCAACTTCGGCGCCTGGCACGAGGCCCATGGCGCACCGGGCGACACGGGCGGGCTGGTCTCCCTGCTCAATCTGAACCACCGCTCAGGCGGGGAGATCGGGCTGCTCACGCAGGTGACGGGGGACACCCCGAACGCCGAGGGCGTGCTGCAGGACTACCTCGACTTCATCGGCCGGGGCATGACGGTCGCTCCCGAGCGGCCCTCGGAGAACTCCAGCGAACACGGTCCGCTCGCCAACTTCTTCGTGCCCCGGCGCTGGAGCTGGCTCAAGGCCACGCACTACCTCGGCACGAGCAACCAGGTGATGACGAACCCCGTGCTGCGGGGCGACGAGAAGTCCGCCTACCACCGCCGCGCCTTCACCGACCGGCAGATAGCCACCCTCTACCAGCACCTGCGGTCCGGTCAGTTGGACAATCCGATGGCCCAGGTCGTGGTGAGCTCCTACGGCGCCCAGGTGAACGCGGTGCCGTCCGCGGCCACCGCGCAGGGACACCGCGACTCGGTGTTCAAGGTGCTGTACCAGACCAACTGGACCGAGGCGGAGGACGACGCCGTCAACCTCGCCTGGCTGCGCGCCCTGTACCAGGAGACGTACGAGGACAAGGGCGGGGTGCCGGTACCGGACGAGCAGACCTCCGGGTGCTTCGTGAACTACTGCGACATCGACCTCGGCGACGCGAGGTACAACACATCCAAGGTGCCCTGGCACGACCTGTACTGGGGCGCCAACTACCCGCACCTGCAGCAGGTCAAGGCGTACTGGGACCCGACCGACTTCTTCCGCCACGGACAGTCGGTCCGCCTGCCCTGACGTACCACCGCCCCTCGCCCCTGGTCCGGCCGGACCAGGGGCGAGGCGTGCCCGGGGACCAGGCGGGCCTCACCCGGGCGCCGGCACCCGGGCGGCCCGCAGCACGGCGTCCAGGAGCCCGGGGAACCGCTCGTCCAGGTCGGCCCGGCGCAGCGTCAGCGTGTACTCCCGCCCGAGGGCCTCCTGCCGGATCAGCCCGCCCTCGCGCAGCACCCGCCAGTGGTGGGTGAGGGTGGACTTCGGGACACCGTCGAGCAGGCTTCCGCACGGCGTGGGACCGGACTCGGCGAGGGTGCGCACCACCTTGAGGCGCATCGGGTTGCTGAGCGCGGTGAACACGTCCTCAAGCCGGATCTGGTCGGTCTGCGGGTGACGGAGTCCCATGCCGCCATATTACGAACGTACGCGGACCGTGCACCGGCTCGCCTTGCGGCCTCCTTGTCTACGATGGTACGAGTAAATACGTATCTTCAGGAATGGACGCGGGAAGGTGAGGAAGCCCAGTGGCCCGACAGTCACCCCACGCCGGGGGCGAGGCGGAGGAACCGGTCACCGCGGAGGTGGTGATCGTGGGCGGCGGTCCCGTGGGGATGCTGCTCGCGCACGAACTCGCACTGCACGGCCTGCGGCCGCTGGTGGTGGAGAAACTCCCGGCCCCCTCCGGAGTGTCGAAGGCCGGCACGCTGCACGCCCGTACCGTGGAGAGCCTGCACCGCCGGGGGCTGCGCGAAGCCGTACAGCCACGGCCTGCGCGCGGCGGACAGAGCAGCGTCCCCTTCCACTTCGCCGGCATGTTCGACCTCGACCTCGCCGAGGTGAGCGCGGAGGGCCCGGTCATCGTCGGCAGTCCCCAGGCGTACGCCGAGCACATCTTCGCCGAGCGGGCCGCCCGGCTGGGCGCACGGATCCTGCGCGGCCAGGAGTGCACCGGCGTCCACGACGAAGGGGACCGTGTGCGCGTCGGCCTCCAGGGCGCGGACGGCACCCGGCACGAGGTCACCGCGCACTGGGTGGTCGGCTGCGACGGCGTGCGCAGCGCCGTCCGCCGCACCGCGGGCATCCCCTTCACCGGCACACCCGCGACCGTGTCGGCCCTGATGGGCGAGGTACGGCTGCTCGACCCCTGGTCCGCCCCGGCCGGCTGGCAGCGCACACCGCGCGGCTGGACCCTCGTCTGGCTGAACCCGGGCGGGTACAGCCGGGTGTGCACCTACGACTTCCGCGGCCCCGTGCCCGACCGCCAGGCGCCGGTGACCTTCGAGGAACTGCAACAGGAGATGGACCGCATCGCGGGGCGCCCCGTGCCGATGACCGACCCGCACGACCTCACCCGGTTCAGCGACGCCGCCCTCCAGGCCGAGCAGTACCGCAGCGGCCGCGTGCTGCTGGCCGGAGACGCCGCCCACGCCCATTTCCCGATGGGCGGACAGGGCCTGAACACGGGCCTGCAGGACGCCATGAACCTCGGCTGGAAACTCGCCGCCGAGGTCAGGGGATGGGCCCCGCCCGGACTCCTGGACACCTACCACGCCGAACGGCATCCGGTGGCGGCACGCGTCCTGTACAACGTCCGCGCCCAGGTGGCCCTCATGCACCCCGGCGTGCTCACGGACTCCCTGCGGGACCTCTTCCGCGACCTGATGCACCTGCCGCAGGTCAACGACTTCCTCACCGGCATGCTCAGCGCCACCGACATCCGCTACGACGTCTCCGCGCCCGGCGACGCCCTCGCCGGGACGTTCGCCCCCGACCTGCGGCTGAAGACCGGCCAGGGGGCCACGACGCTGGCCGCCCTGCTGCACGACGGGCGCCCGCTGCTGATCCACACGCCCCAGGCGGCCGGCCAGGTCACCCCGGCCGCGCCCTGGTCGGACCGGCTGTCCGTCGTGGAGGCGGTACCGGAGCCCTCCTCCGCGCTCCCTGCCCCGGCCCTCCTCGTCCGCCCGGACGGCTACATCCTCTGGAGCGCCCCCGATCACCGGACCACCCGGGCCCCTCAGCTGACCGAAGCCCTCACCCGGTGGCTCGGCACACCGGCCTAGCGCGGGACACGGGCAGCGTGGGCACGGGGAACGTGGGGTGTGCCGTCGAAAGTCCATGAGGCCGCGACTTTGGTAGCCGATACCCCGCAGGATGCGGCCCATGCCCCGCGCGCTGCGTAGATTGGTCGACCGTGACGGAGAACGGGCTGGGCCACAGCATGGCGAGCGAGGCGGGACCCCGCCGGTGGATGCTGCCCTCGGCCCTGCTGCACGGGCTCGACCCGGACTCCGGCCAGGGCGGCCGGCCGCCCCGGCGCACCGCACGGGACTGGGTCGTCGACACCAGCTGCTTCCTGCTGGCCGTGCTGCTGTACCTCGCGACCGCCACCGCCCTGCTCCAGCACCCGGACGTGCCGCAGGGCTTCGCCGTCGCCGACGTGGTGCTCGGCGCCCTGTCCTGCTGCACCGTCTGGCTGCGCCGCCGCTGGCCGGTCGCCCTGGCCGTCGCGATGGTCGCCGTCGGCTTCGTGTCCTCCACCGCGGGCGGCGCGGGCCTGGTCGCCCTGTTCACCCTGGCCGTGCACCGGCCCTTCCGGTACGTCGCCTGGATCGGCGGGGCGAACCTCGCCCTCGTCCCCCTCTACTACTGGGTGCGCCCGGACAACGACCTGCCCTACGCGGGCTCCGTCGTGTTCGCCGTCCTGCTCGCCGTCTCCGTCATCGGCTGGGGCATGTTCGTGCGCTCCAAGCGGCTCCTCATGCTGAGCCTGCGCGAGCGGGCCCACCGCGCGGAGACCGAGGCACGGCTGCGTGCCGAGCAGGCGCAGCGACTCGCCCGTGAGGCCATCGCCCGCGAGATGCACGATGTGCTCGCCCACCGGCTGACGCTGCTCAGCGTGCACGCGGGTGCCCTGGAATTCCGCCCGGACGCGCCGCGCGAGGAGATCGTGCGGGCCGCCGGCGTGATCCGGGAGAGCGCACACGAGGCCCTCCAGGACCTGCGGGAGATCATCGGCGTGCTGCGCGCCGGGGAATCCGAGGACCCGGCCGACGAGCGCCGCCAGCCGACCCTCGCGGCTCTGGACGCCCTCGTCGCCGAATGCCGCGAGGCGGGCATGAAGGTCGGCCTGGACCACCGCGTCGCCGACCCGGCCGCCGTCCCCGCCTCCGTCGGCCGCACCGCCTACCGCATCGCCCAGGAGACCCTGACCAACGCCCGCAAACACGCCCCCGGCGCCGAGGTCACCCTGACCCTCACCGGTGCCCCCGGCGACGGCCTCACCCTCACCATCAGCAACCCGGCGCCCACCGCCCCGCCCACGCCCGTCCCCGGCTCGGGACAGGGCCTGATCGGTCTCACCGAGCGCGCGACCCTCACCGGCGGCCGGCTGGAGCACGGCGGCACGGCCGACGGCGGGTTCGAGGTCCGGGCCTGGCTGCCCTGGGCACAGTCCGGCGCGGCACCCTGACGACGCCTCAGTACGCCGATACGCCCCCCACGCGCCGCCCGCACCGTGATTACGTAAGGCCCATGACGCCGATCAGACTCCTCCTCGTCGACGACGACCCGCTGGTCCGGGCCGGGCTCGCCCTCATGATCGGCGGAGCCGCCGACATCGAGATCGTCGGGGAGGCCGCGGACGGCGGGGAGGCCGAGGAACTCGTCGCGCGCACCCGGCCCGACGTCGTCCTCATGGACATCCGGATGCCCTCGGTGGACGGCCTCACCGCGACCGAGCGGCTGCGCGCACGGGCCGACGCCCCGCAGGTCGTGGTCCTCACCACCTTCCACGCCGACGAACAGGTGCTGCACGCCCTGCGCGCGGGAGCCGCCGGATTCGTCCTCAAGGACACCCCGCCCGCCGAGATCGTCGACGCCGTGCGCCGGGTCGCGGCCGGCGACCCCGTGCTGTCGCCCGCCGTCACCCGGCAGTTGATGCGGCACGCGGCCGGCGGCGCCGCCGACGCGCGCCAGGCACGCGCGCGTGAACGCCTCGCCGTCCTCAACGACCGCGAGCGCGAGGTCGCCGTCGTCGTCGGCCGTGGCCTCGCCAACGCCGCGATCGCCGCCGAGCTGTACATGAGCGTGGCCACCGTCAAGACCCATGTCTCCCGCATCCTCGCCAAGCTCGGCCTCGACAACCGCGTACAGATCGCCCTGCTCGCGTACGACGCAGGCCTCCTGGAGGACGACGGGCACTGATCGCGCGCCCCGGACGTTGTCGCAACACGCCCTAGGGGAGGACGGGAAGGTCATGGAACGGATCGATCTGGGGGAGTACGGCGACGAACTGCGCCGCGATCCGCACACGGTGTACGCGCGTCTGCGCGAGCAGGGTCCGGTCCACCTCGTCCGGCCACCGGGCGCCGACGCGGACTACGTGAGCTGGCTCGTCGTCGGGTACGAAGAGGCCCGCGCCGCACTCGCCGACCCCCGCCTCTCCAAGGACGACAGCAAGATCGGTGTGCGTTTCCTCACCGAGGACCTGATCGGCCCGCACCTGCTGACGGTCGATCCGCCGCACCACACCCGCCTGCGCGCCCTCGTCACCCGCGCGTTCACGATGCGGCGGGTGGAGCGGCTGCGCCCGCGCGTCCAGCAGATCACCGACGACCTGCTGGACGAGATGCTCCCGGCCGGCCGCGCCGACCTCATCGCGTCCTACGCCTACCCACTGCCCATCACCGTCATCTGCGAGCTGCTCGGCGTCCCCGAGATCGACCGCGAGGAGTTCCGCAAGATCTCGACGGAGACGGTCGCCCCGACCACCACGCAGAGCGGAGAGGCCGCGGTCGTCCGCCTCGCCGAGTACCTGACGGAGCTGATCGCGGACAAGCGGTCCTCCGGTCCGGCCGACGACCTGCTCAGCGACCTGATCCGCACCACCGCCGAGGACGGCGACCGGCTCTCGCCCGAGGAACTGCGCGGCATGGCCTTCCTGTTGCTGGTCGCCGGCCACGAGACCACCGTCAATTTGATCGGCAACGGCCTCCTGGCCCTGCTCACCCACCCCGACCAACTCGCCGCCCTGCACGCAGACATGGGCCTGCTGGACGGCGCGATCGAGGAGATGCTGCGCTACGACGGCCCGGTGCAGACCGCCACGTTCCGCTATGCCGCCGAGCCCCTGGAGATCGCCGGTGTCCCGATCGAACAGGGCGACCATGTGATGGTCGGCCTCACCGCATCCCAGCGGGACGCCGCCCGCTACGCCGAACCGGACCGCTTCGACATCCGCCGCGATCCGCGCGGCCATCTCGCCTTCGGCCACGGCATCCACTTCTGCCTGGGCGCGCCTCTGGCCCGTCTGGAGGGCCGCACGGCCATCGGCACCCTGCTGCGCCGGGCTCCCGCCCTGGCCCTCGACACCCACCCCGAGGACTGGCTCCCCGGCCTTCTGATGAGAGGCCCCCGCACCCTCCGGCTCCGCTGGTGACACCGGCCGGCCCGCAGGTGCTCCGCCGGCGCCGCCGAGGCGGCGGGCCGGGGCGGCCGGCCGCGGCGTGCTCAGCCGTGCGACGCCCGCGCCCGGTCCGGGATCTCCGCGAGTGCCACCGGGCGGTGCTCGCGGCGGGAGCGTTCGCAGGCCTCGGCGATCCGCAGGGCCTGCAGCGCCTCCCGGCCGTCACACGGGTTGGGGCGCTCGCCGCGCACCACGTCCACGAAGGCGTTCAGCTCGGCCTCGTACGCGGGCCCGAACCGCTCCAGGAAACCCGTCCACGGCTTGTCCGCGGGCGGCGGCCCGGTCGGCTCGGTGGACGCGAGCGGCGTACGGTCGTCCAGGCCCACCACGATCGTGTCCCGCTCCCCGGCCAGCTCCATGCGTACGTCGTAGCCGGCGCCGTTCAGCCGGGCCGCCGAGGCCGAGGCGAGCGTGCCGTCGTCCAGCGTGAGCAGCGCCGCGCCCGTGTCGACGTCGCCGCTCTCGCGGAACATCGCGGGCCCGCGGTCCGACCCGGTGGCGTACGCCTCGCTCACCTCACGGCCCGTCACCCACCGCAGCACATCGAAATCATGGATCAGGGTGTCCCGGAACAGCCCGCCGGACAGCGGCAGCCACTCGGCCGGGGGAGGGGACTGGTCACAGGTCAGCGCGCGCACGGTGTGCAGCCGGCCGAGCCGTCCCGCGCGCACGGCCTCGCGCGCGCCCGCGTATCCGGGATCGAAGCGCCGCTGGAACCCCATCTGCAGAATTGTTCCGGCCTTCTCCACCTCGGCGAGCGCCTGCAGGGTGCCCGGCAGGTCGAGCGCGATCGGCTTCTCGCAGAAGACCGGCAGTCCCGAGCGGGCTGCCCGACCGATCAGTTCGGCGTGGGCCGACGTCGCCGTGGTGATCACCACCGCGTCCACGCCCCAGGTGAAGATCTCGTCCATCCCTGGCGCCGCCGTCTCGCCCAGCCGGTGCGCCAGGCCCTGCGCCCGTGCCGGATCCGCGTCCGTCAGGATCAGCGATCCGACATCACGGTGGCGGCTGAGCGTTCTCGCGTGAAGGGTGCCGATGCGGCCCGTACCGATGACCCCGATGCGCATGGAATCAAAGTGAGGGCGAAGCCCGCATGCTGTCAATGCGTATGTCCGGACAATCGGACTACACAACTTCCCGTCAACCGATCACACGGCTACGCTCAAGTCCGTGCCGAAACCAGATGTGGACCCGACCGTCTCGCTCGACCTCAGTGTGGACCGTAGCTCCCCGGTGCCGCTGTACTTCCAGCTCTCCCAGCAGCTGGAAGCCGCCATCGAGCACGGCAACCTCACCCCGGGCAGTCTGCTGGGCAACGAGATCGAGCTGGCCGCGCGGCTCGGTCTGTCCCGGCCGACCGTCCGCCAGGCCATCCAGTCCCTCGTCGACAAGGGGCTCCTCGTGCGCCGCCGCGGCGTCGGTACGCAGGTGGTGCACAGCCAGGTCAAGCGCCCGCTGGAGCTGAGCAGCCTCTACGACGACCTGGAGGCGGCCGGCCAGCGCCCCGCGACCAAGGTGCTGGTCAACACCGTGCTGCCGGCCTCCGCCGCCGTCGCCGCCGCGCTCGGTGTCCCCGAGGGCGGCGATGTGCACCGCGTCGAGCGGCTGCGCCTCGCCCACGGCGAGCCGATGGCGTACCTGGTCAACCACCTCCCGACGGGCCTGCTCGACCTGGGCACCGAGCAGCTGGAGGCCACCGGCCTGTACCGGCTGATGCGCTCCGCCGGCATCACCCTGCACAGCGCCCGCCAGTCCATCGGCGCCCGCTCGGCCACGGCCGCCGAGGCCGAGCGGCTCGCCGAGGCCGAGGGCGCCCCGCTGCTCACCATGCAGCGCACGACCTTCGACGACACCGGCCGCGCGGTCGAGTTCGGCGACCACATCTACCGTCCGACGCGCTACTCCTTCGAGTTCCAGTTGCTCGTCCGCCCCTGACCGCCGCCCCCGATTTCGTCGCAATGTCCGGACAATCGAACGGGCAGGCGCTCCCCGGCTGTGTCATGGGTGTTACCCGTGTTCGATACTGGAGCGTTTGGGGCTGCCGAGAAATGCGGTGGCCCCTCTCGTCCGTCGGCACCCAGCGATCCGCTGGAACACAGCGAGCTGGAACACAGCAAGAAGGGGCACCGCCTCGTGGCACGGTTTCGGACCTGGGCAGTCATCGCGCTGAC
Organism: Streptomyces alanosinicus; assembly: GCF_014650595.1. Taxonomy (GTDB): domain Bacteria; phylum Actinomycetota; class Actinomycetes; order Streptomycetales; family Streptomycetaceae; genus Streptomyces; species Streptomyces alanosinicus. Next base: position 121,885 of record NZ_BMVG01000003.1, on the reverse strand, counting down.
CGGGGCACTTTCGTTGTCCCTGGGAGCGTGCAGCAGCACCGGGGGCAAGCGGGCGGAGGACGCCCGCAAGGCCGCCGCGGCCCAGGGCAGGGCGGCGGTGAACACCCCGCGCTGGACCTTCGCGATGATCACCCACTCGGGAGACGGCGACACCTTCTGGGACATCGTGCAGAGCGGCGCCAAGCAGGCCGCCGTCAAGGACAACATCAACTTCCTGTACTCGCACGACGACGAGGCCCAGCAGCAGGCCCAGCTGGTGGACGCGGCGGTCGACAAGAAGGTCGACGGCATCATCGTCACCCTCGCCAAGCCGGACGCCATGAAGGCCGCCGTGGCCCGTGCCGAGAAGGCCGGCATCCCGGTGATCACGGTGAACTCCGGCTCCGCCGAGTCCAAGACCTTCGGCGCCCTCACCCACATCGGCCAGGACGAGACCATCGCCGGCGAGGCCGTCGGCGACGAGCTGAACAAGCGCGGGAAGAAGAAGGCCCTGTGCGTGCTGCACGAGCAGGGCAACGTCGGCCACGAGCAGCGCTGCGACGGCGTTGCCAAGACCTTCCACGGCACCCTGCAGAAGCTCTACGTCAACGGCACCAACATGCCCGACGTCCAGTCCTCCGTCGAGGCCAAGCTCCAGGCCGACACGTCCCTGGACGCCGTGGTGACGCTCGGAGCGCCGTACGCGGACACCGCCGTGAAGGCCAAGGCGGACGCGGGCAGCAAGGCCGAGATCGACACCTTCGACCTCAACGCCCAGGTCGCCGCCGAGCTGAAGAACGGCACCCTCGGCTTCGCCGTGGACCAGCAGCCGTACCTCCAGGGCTATGAGGCGGTCGACCTGCTGTGGGCCTACAAGTACAACGGCGATGTCCTCGGCGGCGGCAAGCCGGTCCTGACCGGCCCGCAGACCATCACCAAGGACCAGGCGTCCGCGCTGGCCGCGTACACCGAGCGGGGCACCCGATGAGCACAGCCGCCGATGAAAGGATTCTGCGGAGCTCGCCGCTGCGGAAGCTGCTGCTCTCCCGGCCGGAACTGGGCTCGGTGGTCGGCGCGCTCGCCGTCTTCCTCTTCTTCGCCTTCGCCGCCGACGGCTTCCTCAACGCCTCCAGCCTCAGCACGGTCCTGTACGCCTCCTCGACCATCGGCATCATGGCGGTCCCCGTGGCCCTGCTGATGATCGGCGGCGAGTTCGACCTGTCGGCCGGTGTCCTCGTGACATCCTCGGCGCTGATCTCCTCGATGTTCAGCTACCAGTTGACGGCGAACACCTGGGTCGGCGTGGGCGTGTCCCTCCTGGTCACCCTCGCCGTCGGCGCCTTCAACGGCTTCATGCTCACCCGCACCAAGCTGCCCAGCTTCATCATCACGCTGGGCACCTTCCTGATGCTGACCGGCATGAACCTCGGCTTCACCAAGCTGATCGACGGCACGGTGTCGACGAAGACCATCGCAGACATGGAGGGCTTCCCCGCGGCCCACGCCCTCTTCGCCTCGACCCTCACCGTCGGCGGCGTCGACGTCAAGGTCACGATCCTGTGGTGGCTCGTCCTGGTCGCCCTCGCCTCCTGGATCCTGCTGCGCACCCGCGCCGGAAACTGGATCTTCGCCGTCGGCGGCAACGAGGACGCGGCCCGCGCGGTCGGCGTCCCCGTCGCCAAGACCAAGATCGGCCTCTACATGGGCGTCGCGTTCGGCGCCTGGATCTCCGGCCAGCACCTGCTCTTCTCCTTCGACGCCGTCCAGTCCGGCGAGGGCGTCGGCAACGAGCTGATCTACATCATCGCGGCCGTCATCGGCGGCTGTCTGATCACCGGCGGCTACGGCAGCGCGATCGGCTCCGCCGTGGGTGCCCTCCTCTTCGGCATGACCAGCAAGGGCATCGTCTTCGCCGAGTGGAACCCCGACTGGTTCAAGTTCTTCCTCGGAGCGATGCTGCTCCTCGCGACCCTGCTCAACGCCTGGGTCAAGAAGCGCGCGGAGGCGACGACATGACCGAGACCACCGAGCGCACAGCGCTGGTCGAGCTGACCGGCGCCGGCAAGCAGTACGGCAACGTCCGCGCCCTGGACGGCGTCTCCCTGGAGGTCCACGCCGGCGAGATCACCTGCGTCCTCGGCGACAACGGCGCCGGCAAGTCGACGTTGATCAAGATGATCGCGGGCCTGCACCGGCACGACGCCGGCACCCTGCGCATCGAGGGCGAGGAGACCCGCCTCGACTCCCCGCGCGAGGCCCTGGACCGCGGCATCGCCACGGTCTACCAGGACCTGGCCGTCGTCCCGCTGATGCCGGTCTGGCGCAACTTCTTCCTGGGCTCCGAGCCCAGGAAGGGTGTCGGCCCCTTCAAGCGCCTGGACACCGGCCTCATGCGGCGCACCACCCGCGAGGCCCTGCTGCGCATGGGCATCGACCTCCGCGATGTCGACCAGCCCATCGGCACCCTCTCCGGCGGCGAACGCCAGTGCGTGGCGATCGCCCGCGCGGTCCATTTCGGCGCGAAGGTCCTCGTTCTCGACGAGCCGACGGCCGCACTGGGCGTGAAGCAGTCCGGTGTGGTCCTCAAATATGTGGCCGCAGCACGCGACGAGGGCCTGGGCGTTGTCTTGATCACCCACAACCCTCACCACGCGTACCTGGTGGGCGACCGCTTCGTACTCCTGCGGAGGGGCACGATGGTGGGCCGTTACACGCGGGACGAGATCACGCTGGACGAGCTGACGAAGCAGATGGCCGGGGGATCCGACCTGGAGGCTCTGGTCCACGAACTGCGGCGAAGCTGACGGGGCGCGGGGCTGTGCCGATGTGCGGCTCCGCAGCGGGGCGCGACGAGCCACGACGCACCCGCGAGCCGGCCGTGCTCGCGCGCCCCCTCTCCTTGCCCGTACAGCACCCCTACCGGCGGTGAGGCAGAATCGACAAACGATGAGCACCTACCGCGACCTCACCGCCCCCATCGGCTCCCGCCGCGCCCCGGTCCTGCGCACCGTCGGCACGCGCGAGCGCCGCTCCCACCTGACCGCACCCCGCGTGCCCACGGTCGGCATCGACATCGGCGGCACCAAGGTCATGGCGGGCGTCGTGGACGCCGACGGCAACATCCTGGAGAAGCTCCGCGCGGAGACCCCGGACAAGTCCAAGAGCCCCAAGGTCGTCGAGGACACCATCGTCGAACTGGTCCTGGACCTCTCCGACCGGCACGATGTGCACGCGGTCGGCATCGGCGCCGCCGGCTGGGTCGACGCCGACCGCAACCGCGTCCTGTTCGCACCCCATCTGTCCTGGCGCAACGAACCGCTGCGCGACCGGCTGAGCGGCCGCCTGTCCGTGCCGGTCCTCGTGGACAACGACGCGAACACCGCCGCCTGGGCGGAGTGGCGCTTCGGCGCCGGCCGCGGCGAGGACCACCTCGTCATGATCACCCTCGGTACCGGCATCGGCGGCGCCATCCTGGAGGACGGCCAGGTCAAGCGGGGCAAGTTCGGCGTCGCCGGCGAGTTCGGCCATATGCAGGTCGTCCCCGGCGGGCACCGCTGCCCGTGCGGCAACCGCGGCTGCTGGGAGCAGTACAGCTCCGGCAACGCCCTCGTCCGCGAGGCCCGGGAGCTGGCCGCCGCCGACTCGCCCGTCGCCTACGGCATCATCGAGCACGTCAAGGGCAGCATCGGCGACATCACCGGCCCGATGATCACCGAGCTGGCCCGCGAGGGCGATGCCATGTGCATCGAGCTGCTCCAGGACATCGGCCAGTGGCTCGGCGTCGGCATCGCCAACCTCGCCGCCGCCCTCGACCCCTCCTGCTTCGTCATCGGCGGCGGGGTCTCGGCCGCCGACGACCTGCTCATCGGACCGGCCCGGGAAGCCTTCAAACGCCATCTCACCGGCCGCGGCTACCGCCCCGAGGCCCGGATCACCCGCGCCCAGCTCGGCCCCGAGGCCGGCATGGTCGGCGCCGCCGACCTGGCCCGGCTGGTCGCCCGCCGGTTCCGCCGCGCCAAGCGCCGCCGGGTGGAGCGGTTCGAGCGCTACGAGCGGTACGCCCAGGCCCGCCGCGACAGGGACTCCGCATGATCGCCTCACTGCCCCGCCAGGCCGCCCCGCCGGACGAGCCGCGCCGCCCCGCAGAGGGCACGGGGCACAAGGCCAGACGGCGCGCGCTCACGCTGCTGATCATCGGCCTGCTGATCGGCGTCCCGGCCGGTTATCTGGTGATCTCCGCCAACCAGAGCCGTAACAGCGGCAAGGACAAGGAGGCGAAGTACTCGGCGACCGGCCTCGTCGCGGGCTACCCGTCGAAGGTGCAGCGCCGCCTCTACCAGGTGAGCGTCCCGCACCCCGCCGACTACGTCGCCTTCTACGAGACCAACAACTGGAAGACCAGCCGGCTCTATGTGCAGTTCCGCACCAACGCCGCGGGCCTGGACAGCTTCCTGCAGACGATCCGCACCGGCCGGGACAAGCTGAAGAAGGACGACATCAGCATCGGCGCCCGCGACCAGAAGGTCAGCGGCTGGCACTTCACCGGCCCCGGCCCCTGGTGGGGACTCACCCACGCGCAGAAGAACCCGGCGCCCACCCAGGACGTGGTCGTGAACATGTCCGACCCGAGCAACCCCATGGTGTACGTCGTCTCCCGCACCGTGCCGTGAGCACCGGCCCCGACCGGTCTCCGGGGCCCATTGTCAGACCCCGCCCGTAGAGTCGAAGACGGCTGATCGGCACAGGGGCGGGAGGTGGCAGGACGTGATGAGCAGTGGCTCGGCGGTGATGGCCGAGCGCAGGGGAGGGTCCGGGCGGACCGGGAGCGCGGTCCCCGTGCGCCTCGCGTCCGTCTATCTTCCCGCGCCCCTCCCGCGCGAGGGCCGCATCGCCTTCTGGGACCCCGAAGGCGGCGCCCTGCCCGCCGCGGCCGGCCCCGAGGCCGGCCCCGAAGGCGACAGGTCCGAGCTGACGGTCGTACGACGCCATGGAGCCGGTGTGCGCCGCCGTCAGGTGCCCGCGCTGACCCTGCCGCTCGCCGAGGCGCTGCCGCTGCTGGTCCGGGCCCGCCGCGACCCGTCCGCCCATCCGGCCACGGCCTGCTGGGGAGCCGCCGCGCTGCACGCGCTGCGCCTGGTCGCGCGCGGCCGGCTGCTGCCGGGCCTGACCCCCGCGGGCCAGGACGCCTGGCGGGCCGGCCCACTGGAGCCCGACGACATCGCCCATCTGCGCGCGGTGGCCGCGGCGCTGCCCCCGGAGGGCCACGCCGTGCCGCTGCCGGACCCCGGCCCGCTCCGGCTGCCCGAGCCGGAGGCCCTGGTCCGCTCCTTCCTGGACGCGGTCGCCGACACCCTGCCCCGCACCCCGGCCGCCCCGTACTCCTCCGGCCGGCCCTTCGCCGCCCGGGAGCCGGTGGCCCTGCCGGGTGCCCATGAGTGGGCCGCCGAGGTCGCCGCCGGCATGGACGCGGGCGTGCGGATCTCACTGCGCCTGGACCTGTCCGCGTACGACGTCTTCGACGCCGGTGCGCTCGACGGCGCCCGTGCCGCCGGAGCCGCCGTCGTGCAGGTGCACAGCCTCGCCGACCCCACTCTGGTGGCCGACGCGGCGGCCCTGTGGGCGCGGGAGGCCAGCGCCGCGTTCGGGCCCCGCGCACGTGTGGACGCCGCCCTCGCCGTACGGCGCGCCGCCCGCGTCTGGCCGCCCCTGGACCGGCTCGCCGAGCACGAGGTGCCGGACGTTCTCGCCCTGTCCGAGGAGGAGGTGGGCGAACTGCTCGGTGTCGGCGCCGCCCGGCTGGCCGCCGCCGGGGTCGCCGTGCACTGGCCGCGGGACCTCGCCCACGATCTGACGGCCGCCGCGGTGGTCCGCCCGGCCCCCGGCTCGGCGACCGACGGCACCGGCTCCTTCGAGAGCGAGGAGCTGCTGCAGTTCCGCTGGCAGCTGGCGATCGGCGGGGATCCGCTCAGCGAGGCAGAGATGGACGCCCTCGCCGAGGCCCACCGCCCGGTCGTCCGGCTCCGGGACCGCTGGGTGCTGGTCGACCCGGCCCTCGTCCGCAAGGCCCGCAAACGCGAACTGGGCCTGCTCGACCCGGTCGACGCCCTGTCCGTCGCGCTCACCGGCACCGCCGACGTCGACGGTGAGAGTGTCGAGGCCGTCCCGGTCGGCGCGCTGGCCGTGCTCCGCGACCGGCTCACCGCGGGCCTGCGCCCCGCCGCCCCGCCCCCGGGCCTCGCCGCCACCCTCCGCGACTACCAACTGCGGGGTCTCGCCTGGCTGGACCTCATGACCTCCCTCGGCCTCGGCGGCTGCCTCGCCGACGACATGGGTCTCGGCAAGACCGTCACCGTCATCGCCCTGCATCTCCAGCGCGCCCGTCCCGAGCCGACCCTGGTGGTCTGCCCCGCCTCCCTGCTCGGCAACTGGCAGCGGGAGATCAGCCGCTTCGCGCCCGGCGTGCCCGTCCGCCGCTTCCACGGCCAGGGTCGCACCCTGGACGGCCTCGACGGCGGCTTCGTCCTGACCACGTACGGCACCATGCGCTCCACCGCGGCCCGCCTGGCCGAACAGCCCTGGGGCATGGTCGTCGCCGACGAGGCCCAGCATGTGAAGAACCCCTACTCCGCCACGGCCAAGGCGCTGCGCACCGTCCCGGCACCGGCGCGGGTGGCGCTCACCGGCACCCCGGTGGAGAACAACCTCTCCGAACTGTGGGCCCTGCTCGACTGGACCACCCCCGGACTCCTCGGCCCCCTGAAGTCCTTCCGCGCCCGCCACGCCCGCGCGGTGGAGAACGGCGAGGACCAGGAAGCCGTCGAGCGCCTCGCCCGTCTGGTCCGCCCCTTCCTCCTGCGCCGCAAGAAGTCCGACCCGGGCATCGTCCCGGAACTGCCCCCCAAGACCGAGACGGACCACCCGGTGCCCCTCACCCGCGAGCAGGCCGCGCTGTACGAGGCGGTGGTGCGCGAGTCGATGCTGGCCATCGAGACCGCCGAGGGCATCGCGCGCCGGGGCCTGGTCCTGAAGCTGCTCGGCGCCCTGAAGCAGATCTGCGACCACCCCGCGCTGTATCTGAAGGAGGAGGGCGACATCTCCCGGGCGGCCCACCGCTCCGGCAAACTCGCCCTGCTGGACGAGCTGTTGGACACCCTGCTCGCCGAGGACGGCTCGGCGCTCGTCTTCACCCAGTACGTCGGCATGGCCCGCCTGATCACCGCCCACCTCTCCGCCCGCGCCGTCCCGGTCGACCTGCTGCACGGAGGGACCCCGGTCCCGGAGCGCGAGCGTATGGTGGACCGCTTCCAGAGCGGCGAGACCCCCGTCCTGGTGCTCTCCCTGAAGGCCGCCGGCACCGGCTTGAACCTCACGCGCGCGGGCCACGTCGTCCACTTCGACCGTTGGTGGAACCCCGCCGTGGAGGAGCAGGCCACCGACCGCGCGTACCGCATCGGCCAGACGCAGCCGGTCCAGGTCCACCGCCTGATCACCGAGGGCACGGTCGAGGACCGCATCGCCGAGATGCTCATCGCCAAGCGCGCCCTGGCCGACGCCGTCCTCGGTTCCGGCGAGGCGGCCCTGACCGAACTGACCGACCGTGAGCTGTCCGACCTCGTCTCGCTGCGGAGGCCGTCATGACGAGCGCGGAACAACGCCCCGGTGACGCCGCCCGACGGGCCCTGCGGGAGGCCCGGCAGCGGGCGGAGGCCGAACGCGCCGAATCCGAACCGCGGGGGACCGAACCGCCGGGATGCGAACCGCCGGGGTCGGAACAGCCGGGTGCCGAGCGGGCGGAGACCGGGCGGAAGAAGCCTGGGCAGGCGAGGGCGGCGTCCGGGTACGCGGCACCGCGGGCCGGCACCGTGGGGCCGAGGCCCGCGGATGTCGTCCGGGCCGCTCTCCGGTCGGCCGTATCGGCACTGCCCGCCCGGCCGGGCGGGGACGGCGCGACGGAGGAGACGGCCGGCGCGGCGGACGAGCGCGGAGAGTCCGCCGCATCTGGCGACGGCGACACGACCGACGCTTCGGCGCACCCCGCGCACCCCGCGCACCCCGCGCACCCCGCGCACCCCGCGCACCCCGCGCACCCCGTGAACGTTGTTGACGGTGTGTGGCCCGGTGCCACGACACAGTCCGCGGACACGGGTGACGGGGGCGCGCCCGGAGCCGCTGGTGTGGTTGACAGGGCTGTGCCTGGGACCGCTGGTGCGGATGAGCGGGCCGTGTCCGGGGCCGCTCGTGCGGATGACCGGGCTGTGCCCAGGGCCGCTCGTGCGGATGACCGGGCCGTGCCAGGGACCGCTCGTGCGGATGACGGGGAGGCGCCCGGGAGCGGTCGCGCGGATCATCGGGGCGCGCCCGGAGCCGCTCGTGCGGAACGGCTCACCGGGAGCCCTGCCGACCGGGCCCGAGAGGCGCTCCGGGCCGCCCGGCGGGAGGCGCTGCGCGCCGAGGCCGAGGCCGCCGCGCGCGGCGAGCAGACGGCCGAGCCGGGCAGGCGGCGCGGCCCCCGCGCCACGGGGAGTCCCGCTCCCGCGCCGCGCGTGACACCCGCCCCTGGACCGGGCTCCCCGACAGCCCGCGTCAAGGCCGCCCAGGACATGCGCCAGTACCTGGCGAACGCCTTCCGCATGCCGGCCTGCTCCGACACCCCGGAAGAGGAGCCACACCCCGTCGCCACCGGTGCCGCCACCGACGGCACGGATACCACCGACGGCACGGGCACCACCGGCGGGACCGACAGCACCGGCACCACCGACAGCACCGGCGCCACCGACACAGCCGAGCCGCCCCCCGTGACCGAGACCGCGACCGTCGGATCCCCGCACGTGCCGTCCACCATGGCCTCCCCTCACCGCGACAGCGAACTGCGCCGCACTTTCCCGGCGTTCCCGCCCCGCGCGGCCGGTGCCGAGGATGCGCCGTTCGCCGCCACCTGGTGGGGCAACGCATGGACGGCCGCGCTGGAGCGGGGCGCGCTGGACGCCAAGCGGGTGGCCCGGGGCCGCGGCTATGCCGACCAGGGGCATGTCGACGCGATCACCGTGACACCGGGGCTCGTGCTGGCGTACGTGCGCGGGAGCCGGCCCCGCCCGTACCGCGTGCAGATGCGGGTGCGCACGCTGGAGGGCGAGGACTGGGCGCGGTTCCTGGACGCGGCCGCCGACCGGCCGGGGGACATCGCCGCGCTGCTCGACAAGGAACTGCCCCAGTCCCTCGCCGACTGCGGTGTCCCGCTGCTGCCCGGCCCCGGCGACCTCGCCCCGCGCTGCAGCTGCCCCGACTCCGGTCACCCCTGCAAGCACGCGGCCGCGCTGTGCTACCAGACGGCACGACTGCTCGACACCGACCCGTTCGTGCTGCTCCTGCTGCGCGGCCGCGGCGAGAACGACCTGCTGGACGCGCTGTCCCGGCGCAGTGCCGCCCGCGCGGCCCGGGCCGCCCAGGAGCGGCAGCCGCGCTCCCTGCCCGGGGTACGCGCCGCCGACGCCCTCGCCCCGCGCCAACTCCCCCCGCTGCCACCGCCGCCCGCGCCGCCCCCGCACCCCGAGCAGCCCCCGGTGTATCCGGCGGCCCCCGGCGGCCCGGACCCCTTTGCGCTGGACCAGCTGGCGACCGACGCCGCCGGCCGTGCCCACGCCCTGCTCACCACCGGAGCCGACCCGGTCGGCGAACTGACCCTGTGGCAGGACGCCGTGCGACTGGCCGCCGCCCGCCCCGGTTCCGGACTCACGGCCGCCACCCGCACGCTGTACGCCACGCTCGCCACGGCCGTCGGCCGCACCCCCGCCGACCTCGCGCGTGCCGTCGCGGCCTGGCGGCAGGGCGGGAGCGCGGGGCTCGCGGTCCTGGAGGAGGCGTGGGACCCGCCGGCCGGGCGCTTCGACCGGGCCCGCCCGCTGCTGCTCGCCGCCGACCTGCCGGCGTTCCGCCCCTGGCGCAACCACCTCACCCACCCGCGCGGACATGTCCAGCTCCGCCTCGGCCGGGACGGCCTGTGGTATGCGTACGAGTCGGAACCCGGCCGCGACGACTGGTGGCCCCGCGGCACCCCGGACCTCGACCCGGTCGGCGCCCTGACCGGCCTCGGCACCCCGGACGACACCTGAGCGACCCACGACCACGGCCAAATGCCCCCGAGGAAGGGGCTCCTGGCCCGCCGCCGCGGCCGTGACCTCGTCGCTCTCGGCTGTCGGCAGAGGGGTGACGCGGCCCGTGCCGGCCGGGCCTACACTCACTTGGTAGCCGCAAGCAACAGAATGTGGCGCGGCCGCGGCGGGGTCGCCACGACGACCGGTTCACCGCAGCACACGAGTTCACCGCACAACACGAGCCTCGGGGCCGGGCAGCGCTCGGGCGGCGAGGCGAGGCAAGGAGATCCGCACGCATGACCACGTCCGCATCCCCGGCCCGCGGGGGAACCGTAGCGATATCCGGGTCGGCGCCGCCGGCCGACGGCAGGCTGACCCATCGTCAGATCATGACGATCCTCAGCGGCCTGATGCTGGGGATGTTCCTTGCGGCGCTCGACCAGACGATCGTCAGCACCTCGATCCGTACCATCGCCGACGATCTGCACGGCCTGAGCGCACAGGCGTGGGTCACCACCGCGTACCTGATCACCTCCACCATCAGCACGCCGCTGTACGGAAAGCTCTCCGACCTCTACGGCCGTAAGCCCTACTTCCTCGCGGCCATCACGATCTTCGTCATCGGCTCGGCGGCCTGTTCGTTCGCCACCTCGATGACGGAGCTGTCCGCCTTCCGGGCCTTCCAGGGCATCGGCGCCGGCGGTCTGATGTCCCTGGCGCTGGCGATCATCGGGGACATCGTCCCGCCCCGCGAGCGGGCCCGCTACCAGGGCTACATGCTCGCGACGTTCGGCTCCTCCAGCGTGCTCGGCCCGCTCATCGGCGGCTTCCTGGCGGGCCGCAGCAGCATCCTGGCCATCTCCGGCTGGCGCTGGGTGTTCCTGGTCAACGTGCCCATCGGGATCATCGCGCTGTTCGTCGTCGCCAAGGTGCTGAACCTCCCGCACACCCGGCGCGAGCACCGCATCGACTGGTGGGGCGCGCTCACCATCGCGATCGGCGTGGTGCCGCTGCTGCTGGTGGCCGAGCAGGGCCAGAGCTGGGGCTGGACCTCCACGAAGGCCTGCGTCTGCTACGGGGTCGGCGTGGTCGGCCTGATCGCCTGGGTCTTCATCGAACGGGCCATGGGCGAGGAGGCCCTGATCCCGATGCGGCTGTTCCGCAGCCCGGTCTTCAGCAAGATGAGCCTGCTGTCCGTGATCGTCGGCATGGGCATGTTCGGCGGGCTGATGATGGTCCCGCTGTATCTGCAGATCGTGAAGGGCGTCAGCCCCACCAAGTCCGGTCTGCTGATGCTCCCGTTGATGATCGGGATGATCGCCGGGACCGTCGTGGTCGGCGGCATCATCCAGAAGACCGGCAAGTACAAGGTCTACCCCGTCATCGGCACCCTGCTGATCATCGCCGCGCTGCTGCTGTTCCACTACCGGGTGCAGTGGGACACGGCGCTGCCGGAGACCATGGCCTACATGGCGCTGTTCGGCGTCGGCCTCAGCGGCTGTATGCAGATCCTGACCCTGGCCGTGCAGAACGACGTCGAGCCCAAGGACATGGGCGTGGCGACCGCCTCGGCCACTTTCTTCCGGCAGATGGGCGGCACCGCCGGTACGGCGATCTTCCTCTCCGTGCTGTTCAGCACCGTCGGCGACAAGATCGGCTCGGCCTTCCGGGACGCCGCGCGGACGCCCGCGTTCCAGGCCGCGCTCCATGACCCGGCCGTGCGCGCCGACCCCGCGAACAAGCCGGTGCTGCAGATGCTGTCGCACCCCGGGGCGAGCGGCGGCAGCGGCTCGGGCGTCCTCGACGACTCCTCGTTCATCCAGCGGCTCGACCCGCGGCTGGCCCAGCCGTTCAAGGCCGGCTTCACCGACTCGATGCAGCTCGTGTTCCTCATCGCGGCGGCCGTGATGGTCCTGGGCTTCCTGGTCGCCGTGTGGACCAAGGAGGTGCCGCTGCGCCAGGTCTCCGGACTGGAGGCACGGGCGGCGGAGGAGAACGGCACCCCGGCGCCGGCGCCGGCGGCGACCACCGCCGAGCCGACCACCGCCGAGCCGACCACCGCCGAGCCGACCACCGCCGAGCCGGTCGTCGCCCATCCGGTCGTCGCCGAGTCCGCCGCGGCCGAGTCCGTCGCCGCCGAGCCTGCCGCGCCCGCGCGCACCGCCGCCGAATCGGCACCCGGCGGGAGCCGTCCCCCATCCGGCCCGGTGGCCGACCGGTTCGAGCCCGTGCCCGGTGCCGGGCGGCACAGCGTCCACGGCCGGGTGCTGGACGGCACGGGCGCCGCGGTGCCACAGGCCGTCGTCACCCTGATCGACGTCAAGGGACGGCAGCTCGGCCGTGCCGTCAGCGGCGCGGACGGCGGCTACACCCTGGCCGTCGGCGGCCCCGGCACCTATGTGCTGATCGGCGCCGCCGGTGCCCGGCAGCCGCAGGCCGTCACGGTGCTGGTCGGCGAGGAGCCGGTCGAGTGCGACCTCGCGCTCAGCGGCACCGTGGCCCTCACCGGGTCCGTGCGGGACGCCGTCGACGGACGCCCGCTGCCGGGAGCGCTGCTCGTCGCCACCGACGTACGCGGCGAGGTCGTGTCCTCCGGAACGTCGGCCGCGGACGGCGCCTTCGCGCTGAGCGACCTGGTCCCCGGCGGCTACACGCTCGTGGTGAACGCGCCCGGATACCGCCCGGCCGCCCTCGCGGCCGACGTCGCACCGGGAACCGGCGAGGCCTGCGAGGTCCGCCTCGAACCGGGCGCCCGGCTGGGCGGCGTGGTCAGCACCGCCACCGGCGACCCGCTCGACGAGGCCAAGGTCACCCTGCTGGACTCGGCCGGGAACGTGGTCGGCACCGCGATCACCGGCCCCGACGGCGCCTACGGCTTCACCGACCTGGACGGCGGCGAGTACACCGTCATCGCCAGCGGCTACGCCCCGGTCGCCGCGTCGCTGCGCGTGGACGGCGGCGGCACCACCGGCTTCGACCTCGAACTGTCCCACCAGGACGCCCACCAGGACGAAGCGGCCCGATAACACCCACGCCCGGGCCGCGCCCACGAAGCCCCGCCGGAATCTTCCGGCGGGGCTTTCGCGTACGGCGGAGCGGGGAAGCGGGGCTTCTCGGTCTACCCCGGTCGTCCCTCCGTCTCCTCCACCGCCCCGGTCTGCTCCGGCGCCCGGCCGAGGGCGAGACGGCACTCGGCCTCCGAGACCCGGTTGGCGAACTCCAGCAGGGGCAGATGGTGCGACACGGCCAGCCGATGGCTCTCGGCGTGCAGATCCAGCGCCGTCTCCAGCCGCCCCAGGACCCGCGCGGTGACGGCGAGGCCGCGCAGCGCGGCGCACTTGCCGCGGGGGTCGCCGAGTTCCTCGAACGCGCGCAGGGCGGCGCGGCCGGCCCGGAGGGCTGCCCCGGGCCGGACCCGGTGCGGATTCACCATGATCGAGACCTGTGCGTCGGCCACGGTCCAGCGGCTGTGGTGCGCGCGCCCCAGTTCGACGGCCCGCTCGTAGCACGCGCGCGGTGTCCTTGTCGCCCTGGTAGGAGGCGGCTGTCCCGCGGCAGATGACGCTCTCCGCGTGCCCACCGCATCGCCGCGAACCACATCGGGGTGCCCGTGGGCACGGTGAAATCCCGCACCCACTACGCGATACGCACCCTCCGGCCGATTCCGCAGCGGCACGGACTCGTACCCCAGTGCGCCTGAATCGCCGTAGGGACCACGTCGTTGGGCCTCTTGCCGAAGACCTTTCGAGAGACGGACGGAATGCGCAGAACTTTCCTGGCGACGGGCGTCGCACTGGCCGCCACCCTCACCGGCTGCACCGCCGCACAACCCCCGGCCGCTGGATCGCCCTGGAACGCCGAGGCCGTGCGGGAAGCCACCGAGGAGTTCACCTCCCTCTGCGCCGAGCCGGCCGGACCGCCCGGAACCGGCGGCGGCGCTCCGCCGGCCGCCCAGGCCGTCGCGAGGACGGGCGCGGCGAGAACCCTCGCCGCGCGGACAGAGCCGAGCGAGGGCGACGAGGAACCCATGCCCCCCTTGCCGGACGCGACGCTCCTCGTCTTCTGTGTCTACAGCCCACCGCCCGTGTCCACGTCCCCCGTCCCGGCACCCGAGCCGCCGTCCTGCCCGGCCCGGCAGGTCTCCGTCGCCCGGCCGAGGGCCGGGGTCGCCTGGGCCGTCGCACCCGACGGCACGCCCACGCCCTTCCCGTACCCACGGCTCGCGGCCCTTCACGAGGAGAACTGCGCCCCCGTGGTGGAGGACTCCGAGGCCTGGCTGTGGCATTGAACTCCCTTAGAATTCCACGGAGTTGATCCCCGCGGCCGGGATCAATGCGAGGTGCCGGTGACAAGAACGAGAAGGCGAAGGACACGTGAAACGGCGCGCGTGACGTGTTCACCCCACGGCCTCCCGCCCCCGGCGCAGGCCCGGCCGTCAGATGTGGCACCGTGAGCGGGTGAGCACGACGACGACCAAACCCCTGGAATACGGCTTTGACGGGCCGGACGGCGCCCCGGTCCTGGTTCTCGGACCCTCCCTCGGCACGACACGCCATATGTGGGACCGTCAGGTGCCGGAACTGACCAAACAGTGGCGAGTCCTCCGGTTCGACCTGCCCGGCCACGGCGGCGCCCCCGCCCACCCGGCCGGTTCCGTCGCCGAGCTGACCACCCGGCTGCTGGCCACGCTGGACGCCCTCGGCATGCAGCGGTTCGGCTACGCGGGCTGCGCGCTGGGCGGTGCGATCGGCGTCGAGCTGGCCCTGCGCCACCCCGAGCGGCTCGCCTCGCTGGCGCTGGTCGCGACCTCGCCCCGGTTCGGGACCGCCGACGAGTTCCGCCAGCGCGGGGTGATCGTCCGTACGAACGGCCTGGAGCCGATCTCCCGGACCGCCCCGGAGCGCTGGTTCACCGGCGGGTTCGCCGCGGCCCAGCCGGCGATCACCGAGTGGGCGGTGCAGATGGTCCGCACCACCGACCCGGGCTGCTACATCGCCGCCTGCGAGGCCCTCGCCGCCTTCGACGTGCGGCCCGAGCTGGGCCGGGTCGGCGTACCGACGCTGGTGCTCGTCGGCTCCGACGACCAGGTCACCGGGCCCGCCGAGGCCCGCACCCTGGTCGCGGGCATCCCGGACGCCCGGCTCGCGGTCGTCCCCGGGGCCTCCCATCTGGTCCCGGTCGAGCAGCCCGCGGCCGTCACCGACCTGCTGGCGCACCACTTCGCCACCGCCTGGCAGCAGCCCTACGACACCGGCCAGACGGTCCTGCCGACGGCGTCGGCCCTGCCCGTCCCCGCGGTGGCGCCCGCGCCCATGCCGCGCGCCGAGATAGCCCCGCTCGCCGTACCGGCCCAGCCGGCCGCGCGGGCCGACCGGTACGAGAACGGGCTCAGGATCCGCCGGGAGGTGCTGGGCGACGCGCACGTGGACGGGCAGCTGGCGCAGTCCGACGGCTTCACCGGGGACTTCCAGGACCTCGTCACCCGCTACGCCTGGGGCGAGATCTGGGACCGGCCGGGTCTGGACCGCCGTACCCGCAGCTGTGTCACCCTGACCGCGCTCGTCGCGGGCGGCCACCTGGAGCAGCTGGCCGTGCACACCCGGGCCGCCCTGCGCAACGGGCTCACCCCGGACGAGATCAAGGAGGTGCTGCTGCAGACGGCCGTGTACTGCGGAGCGCCGGCCGCGCAGAGCGCGTTCCGGGTGGCCCGGCAGGTCATACAGGAGGAGACCACCCCCGCGGAGTGAGCCGTCCGCCGCCGCACGGGGCAGGATGGGGAGCCATGAAGCTCACGAAGAAGTCCCATGCCTGTGTGCGGCTGGAGAAGGACGGGCGGACGCTCGTCATCGATCCCGGCGGGTTCAGCGAGCAGGACGCGGCGGTCGGCGCGGACGCCGTCCTGGTCACCCATGAGCACCCGGACCACTTCGACGAGGGCCGGCTGCGGGCCGCCCTGGAGGCGAACCCGGCCGCCGAGATCTGGACGCTGAAGTCCGTCGCCGACCAGCTCACGGCGGCCTTCCCGGGCCGGGTGCACACCGTCGGCCACGGCGACACCTTCACCGCCGCCGGCTTCGACGTCCAGGTCCACGGCGAGCTGCACGCGGTGATCCACCCGGACATCCCGCGCATCACCAACGTCGGCTATCTGATCGACGGCGGCCGGGTCTTCCACCCGGGTGACGCCCTCACGGTCCCCGACCGGCCGGTTCAGACACTGATGCTTCCGGTGATGGCCCCATGGAACAAGATCTCCGAGGTCATCGACTATGTCCGGGAGCTGAGGCCGCAGCGCGCCTACGACGTCCACGACGCCCTGCTCACCGACCTCGCCCGCCCGATCTACGACCGCCAGATCGGCGCCCTCGGCGGCACCGACCACCAGCGGCTGACCCCGGGCGCCTCGGCGGAGCTCTGAGGCCCGTTGTCAGACCCTCCGGGTAGGTTGTGAGACATGCGCATCGCTACCTGGAACGTGAACTCGATCACCGCCCGCCTTCCGAGGCTGCTGGCCTGGCTGGAGAGCAGCGGCACCGATGTGCTGTGCCTGCAGGAGGCCAAGGTCGCCGAGGAGCAGTTCCCGTTCGACGAGCTGCGCGAACTGGGCTATGAATCGGCGGTCCACGCCACCGGCCGGTGGAACGGCGTGGCGGTGCTCTCCAGGGTCGGCATCGAGGACGTCGTGAGGGGCCTGCCCGGCGACCCCGGTTACGACGGGGCCCAGGAGCCCCGCGCCCTCTCGGCCACCTGCGGCCCGCTCCGCGTCTGGTCGGTGTACGTCCCCAACGGCCGCGAGGTGGAGCACCCGCACTACGCGTACAAGCTCCAGTGGTTCGAGGCCCTCAGAGCGGCCGTCGCCGGCGACGCGGGCGACAGCCGCCCGTTCGCCGTCATGGGTGACTACAACGTGGCGCCGACCGACGACGACGTCTATGACGTGGCCGCCTTCGAGGGCTCCACCCACGTCACCCCCGCCGAGCGCGCCGCCCTGGCCGCCCTGCGCGAGGCGGGCCTGAGCGATGTGGTGCCCCGCCCCCTGAAGTACGACCACCCGTACACCTACTGGGACTACCGCCAGCTCTGCTTCCCGAAGAACCGCGGCATGCGCATCGACCTGGTGTACGGCAACGAACCGTTCGCGAAGGCCGTCAAGGACGCCTACGTCGACCGCGAGGAGCGCAAGGGCAAGGGCGCGTCCGATCACGCTCCGGTGGTGGTCGACCTCGACGTCTGATGCCACGCTGGGTCCATGAACCTTCCGTTCCTGGGCCACCGGCACAAGAAGAACGGTGACACGGCGCTCCCCTCGGACCCCGAGGCGGTGGCCGCGCTGCTGTCCGAGTGTGAACTGCTCCGCTCGCAGGCGGCCGAGGCGGGCGTCGGCCTCGATGACACCCCGGCCTCCCTGGAGGCCCTGGACCAGCTCGTCCCGCGCTGGCGCGACGACGCCGAGACCCTGCCCTGGCTGGGCCATGACGCGGGGCTGTATCTGGGCACGGTCGTGGTGCGCACGGTGCCCGGCGCCGCCTGGCTGATCCGCCCCGACGGCGAGCCCGTCCTCCGGCTGGCCTCCGGCCGTGAGGTCGAGGTCGCGGGCGCCGGACGGGACTGGGCCGCGAGCGGTGTCCCCGAGCTGTCCCAGCTGTACGCGGAGATCGCCGAGCCCTGAGCCCCCTCCTGCCGCCCCCTACCGGGCTTAAATACGGCTTATGCCCGAAAAGTGCGTGTCGTCCCTGAACTCCGTCGGCCGCTGGATAGTTTGCGGCGACCACGACACAGCGGAGAGTGGGTAGGGCTGCTTATGGCCGTCGATCCGTTGATCGAGCTGCAGGGCGTCAACAAGTACTACGGAGAACTGCACGTCCTCAAGGACATCGATCTCGCCGTCGGCAGGGGCGAGGTCGTCGTCGTCATCGGCCCGTCGGGATCGGGCAAGTCCACGCTGTGCAGGACGATCAACCGGCTGGAGACCGTCCAGTCCGGCACCATCACGCTCGACGGACGGCCGCTGCCCGAGGAGGGAAAGGCCCTCGCCCGGCTCCGCGCCGAGGTCGGCATGGTCTTCCAGTCCTTCAACCTCTTCGCCCACAAGACGGTCCTGCAGAACGTCTCCCTCGCCCAGGTCAAGGTCCGAGGACGCAAGAGGGACGAGGCCGACCGCCGCTCCCGCGAACTGCTCGAACGCGTCGGTCTCCGCGCCCACGCGGCCAAGTACCCCGCCCAGCTCTCCGGCGGTCAGCAGCAGCGTGTCGCCATCGCCCGCGCCCTGGCCATGGAACCCAAGGCGATGCTCTTCGACGAGCCCACCTCCGCCCTCGACCCGGAGATGATCAACGAGGTGCTGGAGGTCATGCGGCAGCTCGCCCGCGACGGCATGACCATGGTCGTCGTCACCCATGAGATGGGCTTCGCCCGCGCCTCCGCCAACCGGGTCGTCTTCATGGCCGACGGACGGATCGTCGAGGACCGCGCCCCGGAGGAGTTCTTCACCGACCCGCGCAGCGAGCGCGCCAAGGACTTCCTCTCCAAGATCCTCAAGCACTGACCGGGGGAGTGCGACCCATGTTCCGTACCACCCGGGTGCCCCTCGGACCGCGCGCCGCGCTGTGCGCCGCGCTCGCGCTGCTCGCCGTCGCCTGCGGCAAGGAGGGCAGCCCGCCGGGCAAGGGCCCGGCGGCCGACAAGCTCCCGCACTACCAGGTGGCCCAGGGCTACCGCCTGCCCGCGTCCGCCACCTGGCAGCGGGCGAAGCGGCGCGGCCACCTCGTCGTCGGCGCCAAGGAGGACCAGCCCTACCTGGGCGAGAAGGACCCGGCGACCGGCACCTACTCCGGCTTCGACATCGAGATCGCCAGGATGATGTCCGCCTCCCTCGGCTTTTCGCCGCAGTCGGTCCGCTTCCGCACCATCGCCTCCGCCAACCGCGAGACCGCCCTGCAGAACGGCCAGATCGACTACTACGTCGGCACCTACACCGTCAACGCGGGCCGCAAGAAGCTCGTCGGATTCGCCGGCCCCTACTACCTGGCCGGCCAGTCCTTGCTGGTCCGCAAGGACGAGAACGACATCCACGGCCCCCGGGACCTCGACGGCAGACGCGTGTGCTCGGCGGCCGGTTCGACGCCGTACCAGCGCATCAGGGCCGACTACCCGAAGGCGGACCTGGTGGCCTACGACACCTACTCCGTGTGCGTCGACAACCTCCTCACCTACCAGGTCGACGCGGTCACCACCGACGACGCCATCCTCATCGGCTACGCGGCGAAGGCCCCGGGCGAGCTCAAGGTCGTCGGCCGGCCCTTCTCCGCGGAGCCGTACGGCATCGGCGTCCCGCACGGCGACACCACCCTGCGGTTCGCCCTGGACGACGCGCTGGAGGCACGGGAGAAGAACGGCGACTGGAAGAAGGCGTACGAGGCCACGCTCGGCCTGTCCGGCGTGCCCGCCCCCGCCCCGCCCGCGATCGACCGCTACCCGGCGAGCTGACGAGGACGGCATGAACGTACTGACAGACAACCTCTCGACCTACTGGGAAGGTTTCCTCGGCACGGTCGAACTGACCGTCTACTCCTCCCTGCTGGCCCTTGTGCTGGGCTTCGTGATGGTGTCCTTCCGGGTCGCGCCCGTCGCGTCGCTGCGCGTCTTCGGCACGGTGTGGGTCACGGTGCTGCGGAACACCCCGCTCACCCTGCTCTTCTTCGCGGTGCTGCTCGGACTGCCGCGGTTCGGACTCGTCCTCCCCTTCAAGGTGTTCGCGGTCCTCGCCCTCGGCTGCTACACCTCCTCGTTCATCTGCGAGGCGCTGCGCTCGGGCATCAACACCGTGCCGACGGGACAGGGCGAGGCGGCCCGCAGCCTCGGTATGACCTTCGCTCAGACGCTGAGCGCGGTCGTGCTGCCGCAGGCCTTCCGCTCGGTGATCCCGCCGATCGGCTCCACACTCATCGCGCTCGCCAAGAACTCCGCGATCGCGGGCGCCTTCAGCGTCACCGAACTGCTCGGCACCTACAAGACCATGAGCGAGCTCGGCTACAACATCGTCTGGACGTTCGCCTGGATCGCCCTCGGCTACCTCGTCGTCACGCTCGCCATCAGCGCGCTGTTCCATGAGCTGGAACGGACCTGGGGGGTGGCGCGATGACCGGCGCCACCGCCCTGTACGACGTCCCCGGTCCCCGCACCCGGCGGCGGCACCGCCGCTACGGCGTCCTCGCCACCGCCGTGCTCCTCGGCCTGCTCGCCTGGGTGCTGTATCTCCTGTTCAGCACCGGGCAGTTCACGTACACCAAGTGGATGCCCTTCGCGTACAAGGGCATCCAGGAACTGCTGCTGCGCGGCCTCGGCAACACGCTCAGGGCCTTCGGGCTCGCCGCCGCCTTCTCCCTGGTCCTGGGCGGGGCGCTGGCGACGGGCCGGCTGTCGGACCACCGGCCCGTGCGCTGGGCGGCCACGGTCGTCGTGGAGTTCTTCCGCGCCATGCCCGTACTGGTGATGATCTTCTTCATCTTCGTGGCGCTGAAGGTGCAGCCGCTGCCCGCGCTGGTCGCCGGGCTCACCCTCTACAACGGCTCGGTGCTCGCCGAGGTCTTCCGCTCCGGGGTGAACGCCGTCGAACGCGGCCAGCGCGAGGCCGCGTTCGCGCTCGGCATGCGCAAGACGCAGGTCATGGCGCACGTCCTCGTCCCGCAGGCCGTACGCGCCATGCTGCCCGCCATCATCAGCCAGTTGGTGGTCGCCCTGAAGGACACCTCCCTCGGCTATCTCATCACCTACGAGGAGTTCCTCCATGCCGGGAAACTGATCGCCTCCAACCTCGACTACGATTTGCCGTTCATCCCCGTGGTGATGGTGATCTCGCCGATCTACATCGGGATGTGCATGCTGCTCTCGTGGTTCGCCGGCTGGGTGTCCCGCCGTGAGCAGCGCAGTCCCAAGACCGAGGCCGTGGCTGTCGCCGCGGCCGAGCCTGGGACGCTGCTGCCGGGTGGGGAGCCCCCCACGGCCCCGAGACCCTAGGTCCCGGCCCCCAGGGGGCAGCAGTTCACACGGGCCAGGCTCGTCCGGCGGCAGCCGGAGATCACTGCTCGCGCACGGGGACGGACACGTACGACGGGTCGTCCGGGGGCGAGGAGAAGGTCAGCTGCGCGCCGGACGGGTTGTGCTCGATGTACAGCGGGTCGACCGTGTCGGCCACGACCGCGAGGCGGTGCCCCGCGGGAACGTCGTAGGCTGTGGAGAACAGATCCAGGTCGACGTCGAACGGCTCGCCGGGCGTCCGCCCGTGCCAGGTGTACGGCGCGTGCGTGACCAGCTTGCCGACGCCGAGCGGCCCCACGTCGTACAGATAGGCCACGAGCGTGCCGCTCTCCGCGCTCGGGGTGAGCGTGGTGTGCAGGGCGGCCGTGCCGCGCACCTGCTGGGCGCTGCCGTACGTCTGCGACTGCCAGACGGCGGCCCAGCGGCGCGGCAGCAGCGGGATCGCGGCCATGGGCGGCAGCTGGGCCACCTGGTCCAGGATGCTGGAGAGGAACACGATGCCGCCGTCCGCGCCCGAGTCCACGCCTGCGTGGATGGTGGTGGAGCCCGCGAGCGCGATCTTCCGGCGGGTCGCGGCGACCGACTTCCAGTCCGGGTAGCCCTCGTATCCCCCCGCGCTACGGGACTTCAGCTGGACCGGCTGCTCGCGGTCGATGCCGTTGTCGGCGTCCTTCAGATAGTGGTCGAACCAGCGCTCGGTGTCCGTCCAGACGTCGTTGGGCAGCCCGAACAGGCCGGTCAGCTCGGCGGTCGCGTGGTCGCCGGGGCGCAGCTCCAGGCGCTTGGGCACCTTCAACTTCTCGTAGAAGTCGGCGTACTGGTTCGCCGGGAAGATGGTGTCGCCCCAGGCGTTGGCGAGCATGACGGCCGCGCCGTTCTTGTTCAGCTGGTCGACATAGGTCATGGCGGAACGTTTCCGCCCCCAGTCGATCATCTGCTGTTCCTTGGCCAGGTTCGACGAGTACAGGTTGTCGAAGATGTCCCGCAGTTCGGGGCTCTCCCGGCCGGTGAGGGTGGCCGCGCCGTCCAGTACGCCGAGCGCCTGGACGTGCTGGGTGCGGCCCGAGTAGATCGAGGCGACCAGGTCCGCCCAGCCGCTGAGCGCCGCCACCGCCTTGATGCGCTTGTCGTGCGCGGCGGCGAGCAGGCTGATCCCGGCGCCGTACGACACCCCGCCCATGCCGACGTGCGCCGGGTCGGCCGGAGTGTGGGCGAGGGCCCAGTCGATGACCTTGGAGGCGTCCGCTATGTCCGGCGGACCGGCCACTTCTATCCGGCCGCCGGACTGCCAGAAGCCGCGCACGTTGTAGGTGAGCACCACATAACCGGCGTCGGCGAGCTTCTGGGCCTGGGCGAGGTACTCCACCTGGGGCAGGGACCAGCTCGTGGGCAGCACGATGAGCGGGTAGCGCTGCGAGCCGTCCGCGCCGGCGGGCGTGACGACGTTCGCCTTCAGCACGGTGCCGCCGTCGCCGGTGATGTCGACGAAACGGACGGACGGGGCGGCGGCCTGGGCCGAGGGTGCCAGGCCGACGACGGTGCCGGCGATCAGCGCCGCCGAGACGGCTGTGGCGGCTGCGGTGCGCAAAGTGGTGCGACCGTGTCCCATGGGTCACTCCTTCAACTGTTGCAAAGAAAAGTGACCCGACGGTAACCGGGCGCCCTTACCGCAAGTAACCCGTCGGTAAGTTACGTACCAGTAAAGATTGTTGAACCGCTACGTGGCCGTGTCGGCGGAAGCCGTCTCCGGGAGGGGTGTCCGCGCCGCCCGTGTCACGTCGGCCACCAGCTCGACCACGTCCGGGCCGTACGCCTGCGAGTTGACCACCTTCAGCAGCAGGACGAAGGAACCCGTGGCGTACTTGCGGTGCAGCCGCTCGTGGTGGCGGGCGAGATAGCGGGTGGCGGCCTGGTTGGTGATGGCGCTCTGGCCGCAGAAGAGGTACACCGGGCGCGCCTGGCCGCCGCCGGTGACCCGGGCGAGGAGCACGTACTCGGCCGTGCCCCGCTCCATGGGGTAGTGCTCACTGCCGACTCGGAACGCGGCCCGTTCGGGCCCGGGCTCGGGGTCGGTGTTGATCCACACACCGGGCAGCATCGCCGATATGTGTGCAGCCATGCGCCGGTTCGCCGCCGGACCGCCCACACAGAACTCGGTGCGCTCACCGAAGCCCTGTTGGACCGCGTCCTGGGTGACCACCCGGGCGTGCGCGCCGCATTCCTTGATGAGGGCGGAGAGCTCCAGCAGGGCGAACACGTCGTACCGGTGCACGGCCGGTTCGGTGGCGGCCGGATCGCGGCTGACGACGAGCAGCGACTCCGAGTTCTCCGGCAGCCCGAAGAACGCCTGCTTGCGTCGCAGCTTGCGGCGCCACAGATACGTACGGGCCAGCCAGCCCAGCGAGGCCGAGATGCCGGTCCCCACCAGGCCCAGGACGATGTTGCGCACGTCGTCGTTCATGGCCGCGCATGGTAGCGGGCCCGGGCGACGGGTGCGTACCGGTGTTCGACGCGTGACGTTCGTGTGGCAGGGCACCCCGGCGTACTGTCGGTATGACGATGCTCTGGTTACGCTGCGCGGACTGTCCCGACGGGAGGTTCGGATGGATCGTCCTGGCATGCGGAAGCTGGCGGTTCTGGCGGTCTCGGCCGCCATGGTGTCGATGGGGGCGGCGGCGCCGCCCGCCGCGACAACGAGCGAGAAAGTCACCAAGGTTCCCGTCGCCGTGGGCTACGGCGGTGCCGTCGCCAGCGTCGACGCCGATGCCACCGCCGCCGGCATCGAGGTCCTCAGACACGGCGGCAACGCGGTCGACGCGGCCGTCGCCACGGCCGCCGCGCTCGGCGTCACCGAGCCCTACTCCTCCGGCATCGGCGGAGGCGGCTACTTCGTCTACTACGACGCCAAGTCCCGCACCGTGCACACCATCGACGGCCGCGAGACGGCGCCGCTCAGCGCCGACTCCGACCTGTTCGTCGAGAACGGCAAGCCGCTCGCCTTCGCCGACGCCGTCAGCAGCGGCCTGAGCGTCGGCACCCCGGGCACGCCCGCGACCTGGCAGCAGGCGCTGGACGAGTGGGGCAGCAGGAGCCTTGGTTCGGTCCTGAGGCCGGCCGAGCGGATCGCCCGCGACGGCTTCACCGTGGACGACACCTTCCGCGCGCAGACCGCGTCCAACGAGACCCGCTTCCGCTACTTCCCGGACACCGCGAAGCTGTTCCTCCCGAACGGACAGCTGCCGGTCGTCGGATCCACCTTCAAGAACCCCGAACTGGCCCGTACCTACGAGGAGCTGGGCCGGGAGGGCACGGACGCCGTCTATCGCGGGGACATCGGCGACGACATCGTCGAGACGGCCGAACATCCGCCGGTCGACCCCGCCTCCGGCTGGAAGGCCCGCCCCGGCCAACTGGCCGAGAAGGACCTCGCCGTCTACCGGGCCGAGTTCCAGGCCCCCACCAGGACGTCGTACCGGGGTCTGAACGTGTACTCCATCGCGCCCTCCTCCTCGGGCGGCACCACGGTCGGCGAGGCGCTCAACATCCTTGAGGGGGCCGACCTGTCGAAGGCGAGCGAGGTGCGGTATCTGCACCACTTCATCGAGGCGAGCCGGATCGCGTTCGCCGACCGGGGGCGCTGGGTCGGCGACCCCGCCTTCGAGGACGTACCGACCAGGCAGCTGCTGGCACAGCGGTACGCCGACTCGCGCGCCTGTCTGATCAAGGACGACGCGGTCCTCACCAGCCCGCTCGCCCCCGGCGACCCGCGTCACCCGAAGGCCTGCGACGAGGGCGGCAAGGCGGCCCCGACCACGTACGAGGGCGACAACACCACGCATCTGACCGTGGCCGACAGATGGGGCGATGTCGTCTCCTACACGCTCACCATCGAGCAGACCGGCGGCAGCGCCATGACCGTGCCCGGCCGGGGCTTCCTGCTCAACAACGAGCTGACCGACTTCTCCTTCACCCCGGCCGACCCGGCCGTGCACGACCCGAACCTGCCAGGACCGGGCAAGCGGCCCCGCTCCTCGATCTCCCCGACCATCGTGCTCGACCCGTACAACAGGCCGGTCGTGGCGCTCGGTTCGCCCGGCGGCGCGACCATCATCACCACCGTGCTGCAGACCCTCACCGAGTTCCTCGACCGGCATCTGCCGCTGGTCGACGCCATCGCCGCGCCACGCGCCAGCCAGCGCAACGCGGCCCAGACCGAACTCGAACCGGCCCTGTACAACAGCGATCTGAGGTCTCAGCTGGAGGCCATCGGGCACCGCTTCAAACTGAACCCCGAGATCGGCGCGGCGACCGGAGTGCAACGGCTGCCGGGCGGGAAGTGGCTGGCCGCCGCCGAGAAGGTACGACGGGGCGGCGGCTCGGCGATGGTGGTGGACCCGGACCCGGACCCGGACCCGGACCCGGAGCCGTAACCGTCACTGATCGGGCGCGGGCGGCCGCGTCTGGTCCGCGCGGGCATCCCGGGCAGGGGCGTCCGTGCGGAAGTCCAGCCGCCCGTCCCGGACGTCCACCGTCACCCGGCCGCCCTCGCCGATCGTGCCGTCGAGGAGCCGCTTCGACAGCTGGTTGTCGACCTCCCGCTGGATGGTGCGGCGCAGCGGCCGGGCACCGTACTCCGGCTGATAGCCGCGCTCGGCCAGCCAGTCGACGGCCGCGTCCGTGAACCGGACCGAGACGCCCTGCCCGTCCAGCAGCCGCCGGGTGCCCTCCAGCAACAGGTCGGTGATCTGCCGTAGTTGCTCGCTCGTCAGCTGCCGGAACACCACGATCTCGTCGATGCGGTTGAGGAACTCCGGCCGGAAGTGCTCACGCAGCGGCCGCAGGATCTGCTCGCGGCGCGCCTCCTCGTCCGCGTCCGCGCCGCCCGGCCCGAACCCGATCCCGGCGCCGCGCCGGGTGATCGCCTCCGAGCCGAGGTTGCTCGTCATCACGATGACCGTGTTGGTGAAGTCCACCGTCCGGCCCTGGGAGTCGGTCAGCCGGCCGTCGTCCAGGACCTGCAGCAGGATGTTGAAGACGTCCGGGTGCGCCTTCTCCACCTCGTCGAGCAGCAGCAGCGAGTACGGGTGCCGGCGCACCACCTCGGTGAGCTGCCCGGCCTCCTCGTGACCGACGTACCCGGGCGGGGCGCCGACCAGCCGGGATACGGTGTGCCGCTCCTGGTACTCGCTCATGTCCAGGCGGACCATCCGGTCCTCGCTGCCGAACAGGGCCTCGGCGAGCGCCCGGGCCAGCTCGGTCTTGCCGACGCCGGTCGGACCGAGGAACAGGAAGCTGCCGATCGGCCGGTTCGGGCTCGCGAGCCCCGCCCGGGAGCGCAGCACGGCCTCGGAGACCACGCTCACGGCCTCCTCCTGGCCGACGACCCGCTGGTGCAGATGCTCCTCCAGGCCGAGCAGCCGCTCCTTCTCCTCCTGGGTGAGCCGGCTGACCGGGACGCCGGTCCGCCGGGACACCACCTCGGCGATGGCCTCCCCCGTCACCTCCAGGTCCAGGCCCTCGTCGGCCTTCTCGTCACCGCTCGCCTCGGTGATCCGCTGCTTCAGCTCGCCGATCCGGTCGCGCAGCTCCTTGGCCTTGTCGTAGTCCTCGTCCGCGACCGCCTGGTCCTTGTCCCGGACCAGCTGCTCGGCCTCCCGCTCCATCGCGCGCACATCCGTGCCCTTGGTGCGCGCGCCGAGCCGCACCCGGGCGCCCGCCTGGTCGATCAGGTCGATGGCCTTGTCCGGCAGCCGCCGGTCGGTGAGATACCGGTCGGACAGCTCCACGGCCGCCACGAGCGCCTCGTCGGTGTAGCGGACCTGGTGGTGGGCCTCGTACCGGTCGCGCAGCCCGCGCAGGATCTCGATGGTGTCCGCGACCGTCGGCTCGGGCACCAGGATCGGCTGGAAGCGGCGGGCCAGCGCCGCGTCCTTCTCGATCCTGCGGAACTCCTCCAGCGTGGTTGCGCCCACGATGTGCAGTTCGCCCCGGGCGAGAGCGGGCTTGAGGATGTTGCCGGCGTCCAGCGCGCCGCCCTCGCCGCCGGAACCCGCGCCCACCACGGTGTGCAGCTCGTCGATGAACACGACCAGCCGGTCGGAGTGGGCGCGGATCTCCTCCACGATGGAGTTCAGGCGCTCCTCGAAGTCGCCCCGGTAGCGGGTGCCGGCGACCACCCCGGTCAGGTCCAGCGCCACCACCCGGCGCTCCGCCAGCCCGTCCGGCACGTCCCCGTCGGCGATCCGCTGGGCGAGGCCCTCGACGACGGCCGTCTTGCCGACCCCCGCGTCCCCGATCAGCACCGGATTGTTCTTGCCACGCCGGGACAGCACCTCGATGGTCTGCTCGATCTCGGTGTCCCGGCCGATGACCGGGTCGATCCGGCCCCGCCGGGCCAGGTCGGTCAGATCGCGGCCGTACTTGTCCAGGGTGGGCGTGCCGGTGGCGCGCTGCCGCTCCGGGCGGGTCTGGGTGATCTCCGGGGCCTCGGGCGGCACGGAGGCCGCCGGGAACCGGGCCGCGTGCAGGATGTGGCCGGCCGCCGAGTCCGGGTTGGCGGCCAGCGCGCTCAGCACATGCTCCGGGCCGATGTACCCGGCGCCGCTCGCCCGCGCCAGGTCGTGCGCGTCCAGCAGGGCCCGCTTGACGGCCGGGGTCAGGGACAGCGAGGTCGGCGGCGGCGCCTCGCCGGGCGGGTGCTGGACGGGGCCCGCCCGTTCGTCGATCTCCGTCGCGAGCGAGTCCGGGTCCGCGCCCGCCCGGCTCAGCAGGCTCCGGGTGGGCTCGGCCGCCACGGCGGCGCGCAGCAGGTGCTGGGTGTCCAGGTCCCGGCTGCCGTGCTCGGCGGCGTACTGCGCGGCCCCTCTGACCAGCTCCCGGGCCGGCTGGCTGAGCAGCCGGCCGATGTCGATGTGCCGGGGCGCGGGGGCTCCGCCGGTTCCGCCGGCGGCTCCGCTGAAGAAGCGGCCCAGGAAATCGCCGAAGGGATCAGGAGGGTAGCCGTTGGTCATGGCGTTCCGTTCCTTCGCTGGCTGTTCATGCCCACGATGACACGATCCGTGGGGGTGGGCATGTTCGCCTGTGGGGGTGGGGGCCCTGGGCGCCGGCGGCCTGCGGGAGCGTCGTGCTCGTCCGCGCCCCGCGGCGGAGCCGCCTACCGCACAGACCCGCGCCCCTTGGGGCGGCGGCCGGTATTAGAATGGGTGGCATGGTGCGCACCCCTCTCACCCCCGAAGAACGCGAACGCGGCGAGCGGCTCGGGCGGTTGCTGCGCGAGGCGCGTGGTGGCCGGAGCATGGTCGAGGTCGCCGCGCAGGCGGGTGTCTCCGCCGAGACGCTCCGCAAGATCGAGACGGGCCGGGCACCGACCCCCGCCTTCTTCACCGTCGCCGCCCTGGCCGGCGCCCTCGGGCTGTCGATGGACGAGCTGGTCGCGCACTGTGTGCTCGTGCCCGTGTGAACCGCCCGGCCCGCTCAGCGGCCGCGGACCCGCGCTGAGCTGTCCGCGCACTGTCGGAAAACTCTGTGTAGCAACGCCGTAACACGACTGGTGTTGCCTGGCCGACGAGGAAGTGCCGGCGGCCGGGCGGGAGCTGAGCGATGGCAGGGGATCAACTCCCTGACGGAGTACGGGAGTTCGCGAGCTGTCTGGAGGGTCTGCTGGCGCGCCTGGACCAGGGCGGAGGCTGGAGCGGGGTCTTCTGGCAGCGCGATCCCGACGGCATGCGGGCCTGCCTGGACGGGCGCGAGGTGCCGCCGTGGGACGTGGTGGAGGCGCTGCTGGAGGACCTCGCGGGGGTGTACGGCCGGGCCGCCGCGGTGGCCGAGCGGGAGCGCGCCCGCGCCCTGCACCGGGCCGCCCTCCTCGCGTACGACGCGCGGCCCGGCGCGCGGGACACCCTGGCCGACCGTCTCGATGTGATGCTCCGGGAACAGCGCTACGCCGCCGAACGCCAGGCCGGACTGACCCGACTGCTCGCCGCGCCGGCCTCCGCCGAGGACGCCGGCGCCCTCCGCCTCGACCTCGCCTGGGCCCAGGACGACCATGAACGCGCCACCGCGAGGTGTGCGGAACTGCGGTTCCGCCTGGCCGAGTTGGACCGCCGCGGAGCGGGGGACGTGCTGGGCGTGCGGCGAGCGGGCGGGTCCGGGCCGGTGTGGGGCGAGGCCGGGGAAGCGCAGGCACCGGGACCCGCGGCCGCCGCTGACGCGCCGCCGCGCCTCGCGGGCCCCGATGGCGGGGGCCGCGCGGCGGATCGGGCGGCGTCCGCCGGGATGCCGTCGCGCTTCCACGGCGCCGACCGCGAGCGCGCCGGGCGCCCGGCCTGTTCCGCCCCTGGCCACGCCTCCCCGCGCCCCGAGTCCGCCGGCCTCCCGACGCCGGCCCCGGAACCTTGGCCCACGGCCCTCGCCCCTTCTTCCGCTGTGCCTGCCTTCGACGCCGCACCCTCCGCCTCCGGCCACGCCTCCCCGCGCCCCGAGTCCGCCGGCCTCCCGACGCCGGCCCCGGAACCTTGGCCCACGGCCCTCGCCCCTTCTTCCCCCGCGCCCGCCTTCGACGCCGCACCCTCCGCCCCGGCCGCCGCCCCCCGGGCGGGCGCGTCGCCTGCGCCGACACTCGGCGCCTCGGGACCCGAGGCAGGCTCTCCCGCTGCTCCCGCTGCTCCCGCTGCTCCCGCTGCTCCCGCTGCTCCCGCTGCTCCCGTTGCTCCCGACAAGTCCCGCAAGCGTCGGCGGGGCAGTGCGCGGTTCGCCGGGATGGCGGAGGACGTGGCCGCTCCTGTCGTCGTACCGCAGGATCCGCGGCCGGCCGTGCCCGCGGACCGGCCCGTGGGCCGTACGCCGCGTGGGGCCCGGTTCGCCGGGGCCGGGGAGCCGCCGGCGGAGCCCGTGGCGGCCCCCGTCGAGGCCGTGGACGCCGAGGCGGCGGCCGCGGTGGCCGCGGTCGTGGAGCGGCTCGCGTGGCTGCGGGCGGGGGGACGCAGCGGGGAGGCGCATGTGCTGCTGGCCGAGGTCGCGCAGTGGCCGCCCGGCCGGTTCCCCTCGCTCGCGCACGCGATGCACCGGGCGGGGCTCGGCGCCGACTGGGCGACACTGCTGTGGGAGGCAGCCTCGCTGCCCGCCGAGCGGCTGGCCGGTGTCGCCGACGCGCTCGCCGCCGCCGGCCGGGACGCCGATGGACGGCAGCTGCTGCGGCAGGGCGTGTCCCGCCCGGCGGAGCAGATCGGCGCCGCCGTGCTGCGGCTGGCGGAGGCGGGGCGCCGGCGGGAGGCGGAGGCCCTGGTGGAGGCCTGTGTGCGGGTGCGCACGGCGGAGGAGGCCGCCCGGAGCGTCGTACCCGATCCGCCCCGGCTCGTGCCGCTGCTGCTGCGGGCCGCGCAGGCCGTCTCCGACGAGCGGCACTGGGATCTCTTACACGCCTTGCGGGTGGCCGGACACGCGACGTGACCGACGGGTAGGCCATCCCGTCCCGGTATGCTCCGGTTCATCCCTTCGAGCGGTCCCTTCCCTCACTCGCGGGGGTGTGACACGTGATCATCTCCGCGGGATGACGACGATGGTCTTGGCAAGGGCCTCCCGGAGGCTTACGTTCGACCCTCTACCGCCTGCTCTACGGGCGTAGAGGCTTTGACGGTCCCGTCGAAGGAGCAGCTCATGGCCAACGTCGTACGAGCCGCACTGGTCCAGGCCACCTGGACCGGCGACACCGAGTCCATGGTGGCGAAACACGAGGAGCACGCCCGTGCGGCCGCCCGGCAGGGTGCCAGGATCATCGGGTTCCAGGAAGTCTTCAACGCCCCCTACTTCTGCCAGGTCCAGGAGCCCGAGCACTACCGCTGGGCCGAGCCGGTGCCCGACGGGCCGACGGTGCGCCGGATGCGGGACCTCGCGCGCGAGACCGGCATGGTGATCGTCGTCCCGGTCTTCGAGATCGAGCAGTCCGGCTTCTACTACAACACCGCCGCCGTGATCGACGCCGACGGGACCTGCCTCGGCAAGTACCGCAAGCACCACATCCCGCAGGTCAAGGGATTCTGGGAGAAGTACTACTTCAAGCCCGGGAACCTGGGCTGGCCCGTCTTCGACACGGCCGTGGGCAAGGTCGGCGTGTACATCTGCTACGACCGGCACTTCCCGGAGGGCTGGCGGCAACTCGGGCTCAACGGCGCCCAGTTGGTCTACAATCCGTCGGCCACGCACCGTGGGCTGTCCGCCCATCTGTGGCAGCTGGAGCAGCCCGCCGCGGCGGTCGCCAACGAGTACTTCATCGCCGCCATCAACCGGGTGGGGCAGGAGGAGTACGGCGACAACGACTTCTACGGGACCAGTTACTTCGTCGATCCGCGTGGGCAGTTCGTGGGCGAGGTCGCGAGCGACAAGTCCGAGGAACTCCTCGTCCGTGACCTCGATCTCGACCTGATCGAGCACGTGCGGCAGCAGTGGGCCTTCTACCGCGACCGCCGCCCGGATGCCTACGAAGGGCTGGTGCAGCCGTGAACGACCTCTACTCCCGCCACCGCCAGGTGCTGCCCGACTGGCTCGCCCTCTACTACGACGAGCCGATCGAGATCACCCACGGCGAGGGCCGCCATGTCTGGGACTCCGCGGGCAACAAGTACCTGGACTTCTTCGGCGGCATCCTGACCACGATGACCGCGCACGCGCTGCCCGAGGTCACCAAGGCGGTCGCCGAGCAGGCCGGGCGGATCATCCACTCGTCCACGCTGTACCTCAACCGGCCGATGGTCGAACTCGCCGAGCGCATCGCCCAGGTGAGCGGCATCCCGGACGCCCGGGTCTTCTTCACCACCTCCGGCACCGAGGCCAATGACACCGCCCTGCTGCTCGCCACCGCCCACCGGCGCAGCAACACCGTGCTGGCCATGCGCAACAGCTATCACGGCCGCTCCTTCAGCACGGTCGGCATCACCGGCAACCGCAGCTGGTCCCCGACCTCGCTGTCCCCGCTGCAGACCCTGTACGTGCACGGCGGCGTCCGCACCCGCGGCCCGTTCGCCGGGCTGGACGACCGCGCCTTCATCGACGCGTGCGTCGCCGACCTGTCGGACCTCCTCGGACACACCCGCCCGCCCGCCGCGCTGATCGCCGAACCCATCCAGGGCGTCGGCGGTTTCACCTCCCCGCCCGACGGGCTCTACGCCGCCTTCCGCGAGGTCCTGAAGGAGCACGGCATCCTGTGGATCGCCGACGAGGTGCAGACCGGCTGGGGCCGCACCGGCGAGCACTTCTGGGGCTGGCAGGCGCATGCCCGAAGCGGCCCCCCGGACCTCGTCACCTTCGCCAAGGGCATCGGCAACGGCTCCTCGATCGGCGGGGTCATCGCCCGCGCCGAGATCATGAACTGCCTGGACGCCAACAGCATTTCCACGTTCGGCGGCACCCAGCTCACCATGGCCGCCGGTCTCGCCAACCTCAACTACCTGCTGGAGCACGACCTGCAGGGCAACGCCCGCCGGGTCGGCGGCCTGCTCATCGAGCGGCTGCGGGCCGTCGCCGCCCAGCTGCCCGGGGTGCGGGAGGTGCGCGGGCGCGGGCTGATGATCGGTATCGAGCTGGTCAGGCCGGGGACCGACGAGGCCGATCCGCAGGCGGCCTCCGCCGTCCTGGAGGCGGCCCGCGAGGGCGGCCTGCTGATCGGCAAGGGCGGCGGCCACAACACCAGCGCCCTGCGCGTCGCCCCGCCGTTGTCGCTCACCGTCGCGGAGGCCGAGGAGGGCGCGACGATCCTGGAACGGGCGCTTCGCAGTACGTACTAGAGAAACAGGTGTACGGCCATGACCACCGCCTCGGAGCCCCGCCACGGCGGGGAACCCGCGCTCTCCGTCCGCCATGTGCTGGCCCTGGAACGGGTCCTGGCCGGGGAACCCGAGGTGGTGGCCGGCGCCGGACACCTGGACCGGCCGGTGCGCTGGGTGCATGTCGCCGAGGCCGCCGACGTCGGGGTGATGCTCAGTGGCGGCGAGATGGTGCTCACCACCGGTGTGCTGCTGGCCGGTGACGAGGCCAAGCAGGCCGAGTACATCCAGTCGCTGCACCGGGCGGAGGCCGCCGCCGTCGTGCTCGGCCTCGGGCGGGCCTTTCCCACACCGCCGGAGGTGATGCGCCGGGCCGCCGAGCGGTGCGGACTGCCGATGGTCGTGCTGCACCGGCCCTTCCCGTTCGCCGAGCTGACCGAAGAGGTCCAGTGCCGGTTGGTGCGGCGGAAGTTCGCCGCCGTCAGCCTCTCCGAGACCGTACGCACCGAGCTGACCGCCCTGATCACCGCAGGCAGCCCCCTGCAGCGCCTGCTCGACGAGGTCGCCCGGCACAGCGGCTGCCCGGTCGTCCTCACCAACCTCGCCCACCGCGTCCTCGCCACGGCGGGGGAGCGGTCCTCGGTGGACGATGTGCTGCGCGACTGGGAGCGCATCGCCCGGCAGGCCGGGGCCGGCGCGGGCGGCGGCTGGATCAGCGCCGAACTCGGCGGGCGCGGGGAGCGCTGGGGCCGGCTGCTGCTGTGCGGCTACCGGGGCGGGCCGGCCACCGGCCGGCTGCTGGCCGACCGGGCCGCCGAGGCGCTGGTCCTGCACCGCATGCTCGGCGGCGGCGCCGGGCCCAGCTGGGAGGAGGAGTCCGCGCAGAGCCTGCTGACCGACCTGGTCTCCGGTGCCGTACCGGCCCGTCAGCTGCTGCCCCGGGCGCGCGCGGCCGGACTGCCCGTCAACCGGCGCACCTTCGTCCCGCTCGTCGTCCCGGGCCGCGCCGCGGACGAACTCGACCGGGTGCTGCGTCTGCTGGGGATGTCCGGACTGGTCGCCGAACTCGCCGACGGCGCGGCCGCCGTCCTGCTCAGCCTCCCCCGTGACCAGGACGCCGAGGCCCTCACCGGGCACTTCGCGGCCCGGCTGCACGCGGGGGCAGGGGGCGTCATCGCCGCCGCCGCTCCCCGTGGCGCCTGGGAGGACGTGCCCGCCGGACTGCGCGAGGCCCGGCATGTCGCCGACGCCGTCGCCGACTCCTCGGCCGGCCGCGAACTGCCGGCCGTGGTCCGGCTGAAGGACGTCCACCTGCGCGGGCTGATCCGGCTGCTGCGGGACGACCCGCAGGTGCAGTCCTTCGCCGAGCGGGAGCTGGACGGGCTGCTCCGCGAGGCCGAACCGGAGCTGCTGAACGTCCTGCGGACCTATCTCGCGACCGGCCGCAACAAGTCCCGCACCGCCCGGCTCCACCATGTCTCCCGGCCCGCCCTCTACCGCCGACTGGAGTCCATACAGGCCCGCCTCGGCGTCGACCTGGACGACTTCGAACAGGCGGCCTCCGTCCACATCGCGCTCCTCGCGCACGATGCGCAACAGGGGTGAAACTTCCGACGACCTGGGAAAACGGCGGTGAAACATGGGCCAGCGAACATGTGACACGGTGGCACGCGCACGGCCCGCAGACGTGACACGCTGCCAGTCGAACGGCCCTCGCGGGCTTCCTAGGCTCACGGAACACCGAGCTACCGGAGGTCCCGATGAGCCGAGTGATCCGTGCCGCCCTGTTCCAGACCGCGTGGACCGGCGACAAGGAATCCATGATCCAGGTCCACGAGCAGGCGGCCCGCGACGCCGCCGCGCAGGGCGCCCAAGTCCTCTGCTTCCAGGAGCTGTTCTACGGCCCCTACTTCTGCCAGGTCCAGGACAAGGCCTTCTACGAGTACGCCGAGCGGATCCCCGAGGGTCCGACCGTCCGGCGCTTCCAGTCCCTCGCCCGCGAGCTGGGCATCGTCCTGGTCCTGCCGATGTACGAGGAGGAGCAGCCGGGCGTCCTGTACAACACCGCCGCCGTGATCGACGCGGACGGCTCCTACCTCGGCAAGTACCGCAAGACCCACATCCCCCAAGTGCAGGGATTCTGGGAGAAGTTCTACTTCCGCCCCGGGAACAGCGGCTGGCCCGTCTTCGAGACGGCCGCCGGGAAGATCGGCGTGTACATCTGCTACGACCGGCACTTCCCGGAGGGCTGGCGGGCACTCGGCCTCGCCGGAGCCGAGATCGTCTTCAACCCCTCGGCGACCTCGCGCGGTCTGTCCCGCTACCTCTGGCAGCTGGAGCAGCCGGCGGCGGCCGTCGCCAACGAGTACTTCGTCGGCGCGATCAACCGCGTCGGCGTGGAGGACCTGGGCGACAACGACTTCTACGGCACGACCTACTTCGTCGACCCGGAGGCCCGGTTCGTCGGCGAGGTCGCGAGCGACAAGGAGACCGAACTCGTGGTCCGCGACCTCGACCTGGCGAGGCTCCGCGAGGTCCGCGACCGCTGGCAGTTCTACCGCGACCGGGCACCGGGGGCGTACGAGCCTTTGACGGCGCCGTAAGGCGCGCCAAGGGACGCGGGGAACTGCGCGACCAGCCACAGACGGCCCGCACGTGACGACGAAGGAGAACCAATGAGCGGCCGAACCATCATCCGCGGTGGTCTCGTCATCACCGCCTCCGACGAGATCCACGCCGACGTCCTGATCGAGGACGGGCGCGTCGCCGCCCTCGCCGCCTCGGGCACGCCCGCCGCCGGGGCGTTCACCGCCGAGAGGGTCATCGACGCCACCGGGAAGTACGTCATCCCGGGCGGCGTCGACGCGCACACCCACATGGAGCTGCCGTTCGGCGGCACCTTCGCCTCCGACACCTTCGAGACCGGCACCAGGGCCGCCGCCTGGGGCGGTACGACGACGATCGTCGACTTCGCCGTGCAGAGCGTCGGCCACACCCTGCGCGAGGGCCTGGACACCTGGCACGCCAAGGCCGAGGGCAACTGCGCGATCGACTACGCCTTCCACATGATCGTCTCGGACGTCAACGACGAGACGCTGAAGGAGATGGATCTCCTGGTGGAGGAGGGGGTGACCTCCTTCAAGCAGTTCATGGCGTACCCGGGCGTCTTCTACTCCGACGACGGCCAGATCCTGCGCGCCATGCAGCGCTCCGCCGAGAACGGCGGGCTGATCATGATGCACGCCGAGAACGGCATCGCCATCGATGTCCTGGTCGGGCAGGCGCTCGCCCGGGGCGAGACCGACCCGCGCTACCACGGCGAGGTCCGCAGGGCCCTGCTGGAGGCCGAGGCCACCCACCGCGCCATCCGGCTCGCGCAGGTCGCGGGCGCCCCGCTGTACGTCGTGCATGTCTCGGCCATGGAGGCAGTGGCCGAGCTGGCACGGGCGCGTGACGAGGGGCTCCCGGTCTTCGGCGAGACCTGCCCGCAGTATCTGTTCCTGTCCACCGACAACCTCGCCGAGCCGGACTTCGAGGGCGCGAAGTACGTGTGCAGCACCCCGCTCCGGCCACGCGAACACCAGGCCAAGCTGTGGCAGGGGCTGCGCACGAACGACCTGCAGGTGGTCTCCACCGACCACTGCCCCTTCTGCTTCGCCGGCCAGAAGGAGCTGGGCCGCG
The DNA here is from genome assembly GCF_014650595.1 of Streptomyces alanosinicus. GTDB lineage: Bacteria > Actinomycetota > Actinomycetes > Streptomycetales > Streptomycetaceae > Streptomyces > Streptomyces alanosinicus. Next base: position 85,341 of record NZ_BMVG01000003.1, on the reverse strand, counting down.
GCGACTTCTCCAAGATCCCCAACGGTCTGCCGGGCGTGGAGAACCGGATGGACCTGCTCCACCAGGCCGTCGTCGACGGGCACCTCTCCCGCCGCCGCTGGATCGAGATCGCCTGCGCCACCCCGGCCCGCATGTTCGGCCTGTACCCGAAGAAGGGCACCATCGCCCCGGGCGCCGACGCCGACATCGTCATCTACGACCCGCACGCCGAGCAGGTCATGTCGGCCCGGACACACCACATGAACGTCGACTACTCGGCCTACGAGGGCAAGCGCACCACCGGCCGGGTCGAGACGGTCCTCTCGCGCGGCGTGCCCGTCATCACCGAGCGGGAGTACACCGGACGCGCCGGCCACGGCGTGTTCACCCCGCGCTCCACCTGTCAGTACCTCACCTAGGAGTGGCGCCCATGGACTTCGGACTCGTCCTGCAGACCGACCCGCCGGCCTCCCGTGTCGTCAGCCTGATGAAGCGGGCCGAGCGCAACGGCTTCACCTACGGCTGGACCTTCGACTCCGCCGTGCTCTGGCAGGAGCCGTTCGTGATCTACAGCCAGATCCTGGCGAACACCGACCGTCTGACGGTCGGCCCGATGGTCACCAACCCGGGCACCCGCACCTGGGAGGTCACCGCCTCCACCTTCGCCACCCTCAACGACATGTTCGGCAACCGCACCGTCTGCGGCATCGGCCGCGGCGACTCCGCGATGCGGGTCGCGGGCCGCAAACCCAACACGCTCGCGCGGATCAGCGAGTGCATGAAGGTCGTCCGGGCGCTCGCCCGGGGCGAGGAGGCCGACCTCGGCGGCACCAAGATCCGGTTCCCCTGGATCAAGGAGGGCGCCGAACTCCCCGTCTGGATGGCCGCGTACGGCCCGAAGGCGCTGAGGATGACCGGCGAGGAGGCCGACGGTTTTATCCTCCAGCTGTCCGACCTGTATCTGACCGAGTACATGGTGAAGGCCGTCAAGGACGCGGCGGTCGCCGCCGGACGCGACCCGTCGCAGGTGACGATCTGCGTGGCGGCCCCCGCCTACGTCACCGAGGACGACTCGCCCGAGGCCCTCGCCCACGCCCGCGAGCAGTGCCGCTGGTTCGGCGGCATGGTCGGCAACCACGTCGCCGACCTGGTCGCCAAGTACGGCGCGCACTCCGCCCAGGTCCCCGAGGAACTCACCGACTACATCCAGGCACGACAGGGCTACGACTACGCCCACCACGGACGCAGCGGCAATCCGGACACCGCGTTCGTGCCCGACGAGATCGTGGACCGGTTCTGTGTGATCGGCCCCCCGGAGAAGCACATCGAGAAACTCAACGCCCTCCGCGCGCTGGGCGTCGACCAGTTCGCGGTCTACGACATGCACGACGCCCAGGAAGCCACCATCGACGCCTACGGCACACAGGTGATCCCGGCCATCAACACCTGACCGCTTCCCCTCGTCCGGCTTCCCCCACCGCCCCTCCTGGTCACCCCTCCCCGCCGTCCCGGGGAGGGGGCTGGTGCCCGCACGGCCAACTCCCCTCCCATCTCACCCGATTGGCCAGCCCATGACCGACACCGCTCCCTCGGCCATACCCCTCTCCAGACAGGTCACCCTCCCCGACGGGCGCGTGGAACTCGCTCCCGGCACCCCGCCGCCCAGCGGTCCCTACGCCAACGAGGACCTGCTCCCGGTCCCGGCCGGGAAGCGCACCTGGACCACGTACAACTTCTCCGCACTCTGGGTCGGCATGGCCCACAACACGGCCTCCTGGACGCTGGCCTCCGGTCTGGTCGCCGTCGGCATGGACTGGAAGCAGGCGGTGTTCACCATCGCCCTCGCCAATCTGATCGTGCTGGTGCCGATGCTGCTGACCGGACACGCGGGCCCCAAGTACGGCATCCCGTTCCCGGTGTTCGCCCGCGCCTCCTTCGGGGTGCGCGGCGCCAACCTGCCCGCCGTCGTACGGGCGTTGGTGGCCTGCGGCTGGTTCGGCATCCAGACCTGGATCGGCGGCGAGGCGATCTACTTCCTCGCCGGAAAGCTGATCGGCGACAGCTGGTCGAACGCGGCGCACGTCGGCGGCTACGCCTGGACCATGTGGCTGTCGTTCGCGATCTTCTGGGCGATCCAGGTCGCGATCATCTACCGGGGCATGGAGACCATCCGCCGCTTCGAGAACTGGGCGGCGCCCTTCGTGCTCGTCGGCGCGTTCGTGATGCTGTGGTGGATGAGCAGCAAGGCCGGCGGCGTCGGCCCGCTCTTCGATCAGCCCTCCAGGCTGGGCTGGGGCGGGGACTTCTGGAAGCTGTTCTGGCCCTCGTTGATGGGCATGATCGGCTTCTGGTCCACGTTGAGTCTGAACATTCCCGACTTCACCCGCTACGGGCGCAGCCAGAAGGCCCAGACCTGGGGCCAGGCCCTCGGCCTGCCGACGACGATGACCCTCTTCGCGTTCCTGTCCGTCCTGGTCACCTCCGGCTCCCAGGCGGTGTACGGCAAGCCGGTCTGGGACCCGGTGCAGCTGGCGGCGAAGACGGACAACGCGGCCGGGCTGCTCTACGCGCTGGTGACGGTCCTGGTCGCGACCCTGTCGGTGAACATCGCGGCGAACCTCGTCTCGCCGGCCTTCGACTTCTCCAACGTGGCGCCGAGAAAGGTGAGCTTCCGCACCGGAGCGCTCATCACGGCCGTCCTCGCGGTCCTGATCTTCCCCTGGAAGCTGTACTCCGACCCGCAGGGCTATATCTTCACCTGGCTCGGCCTGGTCGGCGGCCTGCTCGGCACGGTCGCGGGCATCCTCGTGGCCGACTACTGGTTCCTGCGCCGCACCCGCCTGGACCTTGCCGACCTCTACCGCACGGGCGGCCGCTACTGGTACGCGGCCGGCTGGAACTGGCGGGCCGTCGTCGCCTTCCTCGCGGGCGGCGTCCTCGCGATCGGCGGCGCCGACTTCAAGCCGCTGATCGACGGCCGCCCCATCCCGGCCCTGGCGCCTTTGGCGGACTACGGCTGGGCGGTGGGCCTCGGCACGTCCTCGGTGCTGTATCTGGGCCTCACGCTGCTGACGGGGCGCAGGGCGGCCCTGGCGTAAGGGCGCCGGGGGTGGGCGGTCAGCCGGACTGCGACTGCCCGCCCCCGAGGGCGCCGACCGCGGCCCGCGCCGCCTGGATGGCACCCTTGTTGATCTCGTCCGTGTCCGGAGCCTTCTTGGTCTCGAAGTCGCTGCCGTTGTACGTGACGATCACCAGGGCGTTGGACAGCCGGACCATCACCACGCCCTCACGGGTCTGCTGCTTGTCCTCCGTGGTGAGGTTCACGACCGAGTAGGCGCTGTCCCCGAGCCCCGGCACGGCCCCGCCGCCGCTCTTCTCCTTCACCCGCTGCTGATACTCCTGCTGCGCCTCCTGCTGCGACCCGCTGACCTCGAACGACACATCGAGCCAGCGGTAGTCGTAGCCCTGCAGCGCGTTCCAGGAGCAGGTGCGGCGCAGCCGGGCGTCCGTGGAGGGGATCTCCTTGCCGGCCGTCTTCGCCCCGGGCACCAGGGACTTGACGGCCGCCGCGGGCACACTGCCGCACGGCGAGGGCGCGGCCGAGAACGCCTTCGCCGCCGCCGCGGACGACGGGTCGGAGGAGCCGGAGGAGGACTGGGTGGACGTCGACCGGTCCTTCTGATGCCCGGCCGCCGCGGACGGCGCTGCCGGGCCGGATGTCAGCACCCAGCCGGCACAGGCGAGGACGGCGACCGGCGAGATCCGCGCGGTGAGGGCGAGCGGCAGAGGAAGAGAACGCACGGCGCACTTCTCGTGGGGGAAGGGGGTGGGGAAGGTCCGCATGGTGGACGGGGACGCCAGTGTCACACGACTCACTGTGGGGCGGAAGTGGTAACTCCGCTGTGCACCCGGGCGGTCACGGCGATACGGGCCCGACATACCGTCCCGCCCTGTTTTGTCCCCCCTCGGGGCGGCGGCCCACACTGGCTTTCCGGCCTTCCCGCACAGTGATCACGCTCGTACGATCACCCGGAAGACGTACCCGAGCCGAGGAGCCCGCCCGTGTTCACCACCCGGCCCACCTTGCAGGGAACGTTCGGCATGGTGTCCTCCACCCACTGGCTGGCATCCCAGTCGGCGATGGCGGTCCTGGAGAACGGCGGCAACGCCTTCGACGCCGCCGTCGCGGGAGCCTTCGTCCTGCACGTGGTGGAGCCGCACCTGAACGGGCCGGCCGGTGAGGTGCCGATCCTGCTCGCCCCGGCGGGCGGCGAGGTACGGGTGCTGTGTGGGCAGGGCGTGGCCCCGGCCGGCGCCACCGTCGCGCACTACCGGGGGCTCGGGCTGGACCTCGTACCCGGCACCGGGCCGCTCGCGGCCGCCGTGCCCGGCGCCTTCGACGCCTGGCTGCTGCTCCTGCGCGACCACGGCACGAAGTCCCTGGACGACGTCCTCGCGTACGCGATCGGATACGCCGAGCACGGGCACGCGCCCGTGGAGAAGGTCGGCGCCACCGTGGCGGCCGTACGGCGGCTGTTGGAGACGGAGTGGACGTCGTCGGCCGCGCTGTACCTGCCCGAGGGCCGAGCGCCCCGGCCCGGGGCGCTGCTGCGCAATCCCGCCCTCGCCGCCACCTGGAAACGGCTGCTCGCGGAGAGCGCGGGGGCCGGCGGCCGTGAGGCGCGGATCGACGCCGCGCGCGAGGTGTGGCGCTCCGGCTTCATCGCCGAGGCGCTGGTACGGCAGTCCCGGCGGCCCACGATGGACACCAGCGGGACGCGCCACACCGGCACACTCACCGAGTCCGACCTCGCCGGCTGGACGGCCACCTACGAGAGCCCGGTGAGCTACGACTGGAACGGCTGGACCGTGTGCAAGGCCGGCCCCTGGAGCCAGGGCCCCGCCCTCCTCCAGCAGCTCGCCCTGCTCCCGCCCGACCTGCCGGCCTACGGCTCCGCCGACTACGTCCACCTGCTGATCGAGGGCTGCAAACTCGCCATGGCCGACCGCGAGGCCTGGTACGGGGACGCGGCCGAGGTGCCGCTCGCCGAACTGCTCTCGGACGACTACAACGCCGGGCGACGGGCGCTGGTCGGTGCCAAGGCCTCCTGGGAGCTGCGGCCCGGCAGCCCCGGCGGACGCTCCCCACGGCTGCCGGCGCGGGAGTACGCGCGCGTGGAGAGCGGCTTCGACCCGCTGGGCGCCGGTGAGCCGACCGTCGCGGAGTTCCCCGGCGAGGCGGACGTGAGCGCCGACGGCACCACCCGTGGCGACACCTGCCACCTGGACGTCGTCGACCGCTGGGGCAACATGATCGCGGCCACGCCCAGCGGCGGCTGGCTCCAGTCCAACCCGGTCGTGCCCGAGCTGGGCTTCCCGCTCGGCACCCGGCTGCAGATGGCCTGGCTGGACGAGGGCCTGCCGAACTCCCTCACCCCGGGCCGCCGCCCCCGCACCACCCTCACCCCGTCCCTCGCGCTGCGCGACGGCGTGCCGGTCCTGGCCTTCGGCACGCCCGGCGGAGACCAGCAGGACCAGTGGCAGCTGCACTTCCTGCTCGCCGCCACATTGCGCGCCCCGGTCCGCGGCGGCCTCGACCTGCAGGGCGCGATCGACGCCCCGAACTGGCACAACGACAGCTTCCCCAGCTCCTTCCACCCGCGCGGCCGGCGCCCCGGCAGCGTCACCGTGGAGTCCCGCACGGACGCGGACGTGATCGAGGAGCTGCGGCGGCGCGGCCATGACGTCACCGTCGGCCCCGCCTGGTCCGAGGGGCGCCTGTGCGCGGTGGCCCGGGACCCGGAGACCGGGGTGCTGTCGGCGGCGGCGAATCCGCGCGGGATGCAGGGGTACGCGGTGGGCCGCTGAGCGACGCCCAGGGGCGAGGGGCGAGGGGCGAGGGGCGACCCCCGTTCTTCATCCCGATTCCACCCTGGGTGCACCGGGCGGGCGGGGAATGTCAGTGCGACATGTTCTCATGGAGGCATGATCCAAGACACGGAAACCATCGACGAGTTTCTCGCGCGCTGCTCGGCCGACGTGGAGGAAGCGGTCCGCAAGGCCGCCGCGGCCGAGATCCTGCCCCGCTTCCGCCGCCTCGCCGAGCACGAGGTGGACCAGAAGAGCGGCCCCCACGACCTGGTCACGGACGCCGACCGGCTCGCCGAGCTGCGGCTGACCCACGACCTGGGTGCCCTGCTGCCCGGCTCGGTCGTGGTCGGCGAGGAGGCGGTGCACGCCGACCCGGCCGGCTACCTGGCGCTCCAGGGCGACGCACCGGTGTGGATCGTCGACCCGGTCGACGGCACCCGCCAGTTCGTGCACGGCGACGACGGGTTCTGCACCCTGGTCGCGCTCGCCCACCGGGGCGTCGTCCTCGCCTCCTGGACCTATGCCGCGGCGCGGGGCCAGCTCGCCACCGCGGTCCGCGGCCGGGGCGCCTTCCTCGACGGCGAGCGGCTGTTCGCGGGCCCGCCCGCGCCCGGCCGGGACCTCGCCGTCGCCCACTCCCACCCGGACTACACCACCGACGAGCAGAAGCGCGCGCTCAGCCCCCTGTGGACCGACGGCTTCGCCCCCCGCGCGTGCGGATCGGCGGGCCTGGAGTATCTCGCCGTCGCCCGGGGCGAGTTGGACGCCGTCGCGTTCTCCTGGGAGGCCGCCTGGGACCACGCGGCGGGTCTGCTCCTGGTCGAGGAGGCGGGCGGCGCGCACCTCACGCTCACCGGCGAGCCGTTCCGTGTGACCGGCGGCAACGCCCTGCCGTTCACCGCCGCCCGGGACGCCGAGACGGCCCGCCGGGTGTCCGATCGGCTGCGCACGGGGGCCTGAGACCCCGGCCCGCGCCGCCCCGGCGCCGGGCTCCGGCCACCCGGGCCCGGGGAGTGTCGGTCCTCCGGCATATCCTGAACCTCGAGTGACCATCGGCTGACGAAGGGGTCCGAAGGTGCCGTCGATGCTCGATGCCGTCGTGGTGGGTGCGGGGCCGAACGGACTGACCGCCGCCGTGGAGCTGGCCCGCCGCGGATTCTCGGTCGCGCTGTTCGAGGCGAAGTCCACCGTGGGCGGCGGCGCCCGCACCGAGGAGCTGACCCTGCCCGGCTTCCGGCACGACCCGTGCTCGGCCGCCCACCCCCTCGGCATCAACTCGCCCGCGTTCCGCGCCCTCCCCCTCGACCGCTACGGCCTTGAGTGGCTGCACGCCGAGCTGCCGATGGCGCACCCCTTCCTCGACGGCACCGCGGCCGTGCTGTCCCGCTCCGTGGCCGAGACGGCCGCCTCCTTCGGACCGCGCGACGCGGGCGCGTACCGCAGGCTGGTCGGCCCGTTCCTCGGCCACTGGGACACGCTCGTCCGGGACTTCATGTCGCTGCCGCTGACCGCGCTGCCGCGCGACCCGGTCACCCTGGCCCGCTTCGGGCTGGCCGGGCTGCCGCCGTCCACCTGGCTGCTGCGCCGCTTCAAGGACGAGCGGGCCAAGGCCCTCTTCGCCGGCCTGGTCGCGCATGTGATCGCGCCGCTCGGCGGCCTGGCCACCGGCGCCATCGGCCTGGTCTTCGCGCTGGCCGCGCACGCCCGCGGCTGGCCGGTGGCCCGCGGCGGCTCCCAGGCGATCTCCGACGCCCTCGCCGGGTATCTCACGGACCTCGGCGGCGCCGTGCACACCGACTACGAGATCAAGCGCCTGGACGACCTGCCGCCCGCACGGGCGTACATCTTCGACACCTCGCCCACCGCGCTCGCCCGCATCGCCGGATTCGGCGACCACTACGCGCACTACCGGTACGGCCCGAGCGTCTTCAAGATCGACTACGCGCTGGACGGCCCGGTGCCCTGGACCGCGCCCGAGGCCCGTACCGCCGGGACCGTCCAGATCGGCGCGAGCCAGGCCGAGATCGGCGCCGCCCTCGACGCCGCCTCCCGCGAGGGCCGCGCCCCCGAGCGTCCGTTCCTGATCACCGTCCAGCCCAGCGTGGTCGACCCGACCCGCGCACCCGAGGGCAAGCATGTCTTCTGGGCGTACGGCCATGTCCCGAACGGCTGGTCCGGCGATCTCACCGATGCCATGGAGCGCCAACTGGAGCGCTTCGCCCCCGGGTTCCGCGACCGCGTACTCGCCCGCGCCGTCGCCGGGCCCGCCGAGATGGCCGCCCACAACGCCAACTACGTCGGCGGCGACATCGCCTGCGGCGCGGCGTCCGGACTCCAGCTGCTGCTGCGCCCCAGACTGTCCCTGTTCCCGTACCACACCCCGCATCCGGCCGTCTTCATCTGCTCCTCGGCCACCCCGCCGGGCCCCGGTGTGCACGGCATGTCGGGGCACAACGCGGCCAAGGCCGTGTGGCGAAGACTGAGGCAGACATGACCACCATCACCCTCGTCCAGGGCGACATCACCCGGCAGAGCGCCGACGCGATCGTCAACGCCGCCAACTCCTCCCTGCTCGGCGGCGGAGGAGTCGACGGCGCCATCCACCGGCGCGGCGGCCCCGCCATCCTGGAGGAGTGCCGCGCCCTGCGCGCGTCCCGGTACGGCAAGGGCCTGCCCACCGGCCAGGCCGTCGCCACGACGGCGGGCGCACTCGACGCCCGCTGGGTCATCCACACCGTCGGCCCCCGGTTCACCCATGATGAGGACCGGTCGGAGCTGCTGGCCTCCTGTTATCGGGAGTCGCTGCGGGTCGCGGACGAACTCGGTGCTCGCACGGTCGCGTTTCCCGCCGTCTCCGCCGGTATCTACGGCTGGCCGATGGAGGACGCGGCCCGGATCGCGGTGGAAACGGTGCGGGCGGTGGAGACGTCGGTCGAGGAGGTCCGGTTCGTGCTCTTCGATGAGCGGGCGTACGAGGCGTTCGCCGCGCAGCTTCGCTGACGGAACCACACGTTCTTTACTTCGGATGGTCAGACCAGGCCTGACTCGTAGGCGGCGATCACCAGTTGGACTCGATCGCGGGCGTCGAGTTTGGTCAGCAGCCGGGCTACGTGGCTTTTGGTGGTGGCCATGCTGATGTACAGGTGGGCGGCTATCTCGGCGTTTGACATGCCGCGTCCGATAAGGGTCAGTACCTCGCGTTCGCGGTCGGTGATCCCCTTGATGTCACGCCGGCGTCGTGCAGGGAGGACGCCCCGGCCAGTGAACTCCTTGATGAGACGGCGGGTGACGCCTGGCGCGATCAGCGCGTCGCCGGCGGCGACGACGCGGACCGCCGTCACGATGTCGTCCAGCACCATGTCCTTGATCAGGAAGCCGCTCGCGCCGGCGTGCAACGCGGCGTAGACGTTCTCGTCGTCGTCGAAGGTGGTGAGGATGACCACGCTGGCCCCGGTCTCCACCGTGATGAGCCGGGTGGCCTCGATGCCGTCCATGACGGGCATCCGGATGTCCATCACGACGACGTCGGGGCGGAGATCGGTGGCCGACTGGACGGCATCGGCGCCCGTTCCGGCTTCACCGACGATCTCGATGTCCGCGATGTCGTTGATCAGCATGCGCAGTCCGGCGCGGACTATCGGCTGGTCGTCGGCGAGGAGCACACGGATCGTCATATCGGCAGCCTAGCTGCGACCAGGAAGCCGCCTTCGGCCCGCGGTCCGGAGCTGAAGTGGCCGTGGAGCAGAGCGACGCGCTCGCGCATTCCGGTGATCCCGTAGCCGCTGCGCGGGTTCCTGGTCGCGCCCACGCGTCCGTCGTCGGTGATCTCGATGGACAGCTCCTCGTCCGCGTACTCGACGCGGACGAGGCAGTGGGCGGCGCCCGCGTGACGTACGACGTTGGTCACCGACTCCTGGATGACGCGGTAGGCCGCGAGCTCGATCTCGGGGGTGAGCGTCCGTCGTCGGCCATGCCATCGCACCTCGAGCCGCACTCCGGCGTCCGCCGCCGTCGCGGCCAGCCGGTCGACGTCCGCCAGGCCCGGTGCCGGGGTGGACGGCGCCGGTTCCGCTTCGGCCTCGCGCAGGACGCCGAGCATGCGCCGCAGCCCGGTGAGCGTCTCCCGGCTGGTCTGCTCGATGCTGCCCAGCGCCTCGCGCACGCCGTCCGGCTGGCTGTCGACGGCCCGCTTCGCCGCTCCGGCCTGGATCGCGATGGCGCCGATGCTGTGGGCCACCATGTCGTGCATCTCCCGGGCGATCCGCAGCCGCTCGGCCTGGACCGCCTGCGTCGCGGCCTGTGCTCGCAGGGCCCCGGCGTGGTCCTGCCGCAGTCGGATCCAGCTGCCGAGGATCCAGGCGACCGTGGTGGTCACGACGAGGACCGACCACGGACCGGTGAGGACCTCGAAGGCCGCCCTCCCAGGGACGAAGACCGTCGCGGCCAGGGCCCAGACGGCCAGCACGGCGACCACCGCCGCGGCGGCGGCCCGGCGCGAACGGGTGACGGCTATGTAGAAGACCAGCACGTCCGCCGCGAGGAACAACGGCCACGTCGCGTCCCCGCACACCCGGGCCACGACCGCCTCGGCCAGCAGCACCGCAAGGACCGGCGACGGTCGGCGGCTCGCCCAGCCGACCGGCCATGCCACCAGGAAGGCCAGCCCCACCAAGGCCCAGCGCCCGATGCGAACGAAGTGACCGGCCGACAGGAAGACCGGGTGCGCGGGTTGCGGCATCGCTGTGTACAGAACCAGAGCGAACACGGGGACGGCGCACCAGCCGACGGCTGCCAGCGGGTCCGGCGACAACCGGCGCAGCAGGGCGGCGGGCGTCAGGAGGTGGGGTCGCACCCGGCGATGCTATCCACCGAGGTCGACGGTGGTATCGGACCGTGGTCTGCATCCCCTGGGCTGACAAGGCGGGAGCCCGCGGACCGATGTGACACCGATCCGGTCACCGGCAGCCTGGACGGCGTGATCGAAATCAACCAGCTGACCAAGCGCTACGGCAGCGTACTGGCCGTCGACGACCTGACCTTCTGTGTCCGGCCCGGGCAGGTGACCGGGTTCCTCGGCCCCAACGGCGCCGGCAAGACCACCACGATGCGCATGCTTCTCGGCCTGAACGCCCCCACCGGTGGCACCGCCACCATCAACGGTCGTCCCTTCTTCGCGTTCGGTACCGGCCTGCGCCATGTGGGCGCCCTGCTGGACGCGGGCGACGTCCACCGGGGGCGCACCGCGAACGCGCATCTGGCCGCACTGGCCCGCAGCAACGGCCTGCCCCGCCGCCGGGTTCAGGAGGTCCTCGAGACGGTGGGTCTGGGCGAGGCGGGCCGTCGGCGGGTCGGCGGGTTCTCGCTCGGAATGCGCCAGCGCCTGGGAATCGCCACCGCGCTGCTCGGAGATCCGCCGGTCCTGGTCTTCGACGAACCGATCAACGGCCTGGACCCCGAGGGCATCCGGTGGGCCCGCGAGCTGTTCCGTCGCCTGGCCGCCGAGGGACGTACCGTGTTCGTCTCCAGCCACCTGATGAGCGAGATGGAGCACACCGCCGACCACCTGGTCGTCGTCGGCGGCGGCAGGCTGCTCGCCGACGAGCCCCTCGCCGACTTCGCCGCCCGGGCCACCACCGCCGGCGTCACCGTGCGGACCCCCGACCCGGCTGTGCTGGCCGAGGTGCTGCGCAACGCGGGAGCCTCGGTGCTGGCGGAGGGCCATGACGCCCTCACCGTCACCGGCCTCACCGCGGCCCGCATCAACGAACTCGCCTTCACCCGTCGTGTCCTGGTCCACGAGGTCAGCGCGCACGACGGAACGCTGGAGGACGCCTTCATGGAACTGACCGCCGCCAGCGTCCGGTACCGCGCCTCAGCCACTCCCGCAAGGAGCAAGGACCGATGACCACTCTCGCGACGACGTCCACAGCCGCCACCCGACGCGGTGCTGCCGGACCTGCCCGCCGGCGCGACCTGCTCGGCGCCGAATGGATCAAACTCTGGTCGCTGCGCTCGACCCCTGTCGTGCTGGGCGTCCTCCTCGTCTCCTACCTCTACCTGGCCTACCATGCCGCCCAACTCGCCCACGACTCCTACCCGACGTGGCCCGCCTTCGCCAAGCTCGACCCCGACCCCGCGCACGACGCCTTCGACTTCCCGAAGTTCCTCCTGCTCATGGCCACCGCCGGCACGATCGGCGCGATGACCGTGGCCGGCGAACACGCGAGCGGGCTGATCCGCACCACCCTCATCGCCGTGCCGGCCCGAGGCCGCGTGATGCTCGCCAAGGTCACGGTGGTGAGTGTCGTGCTGGCCGTCCTCGGTCTGCTCATCGGAGTCGGATGCTGGGGCATCACCCTGGCCGTCGTCTCGGACCGGATCACCGGCTTCTCCTTCACCACCCCCGGCATCTGGCGCGTCATCACAGGCACCACGGTCGTGGTCCCGGTCTGTGGCCTGATCGGCATGGCCGTCGCCACACTCATCCGCAACACGGCGGGCACCGTCTTCGCCGTCCTCGCCTTCTTCCTCGTCGGTCCACTGGCCGTCAAGGCGCCCCTCCCCCTGCTGTCCGCCAACCAGCGGGCAGACCTGGGTAACACCCTTCCCGCGTACGCCTGGGGCCGCCTCACCATCATGAGCCACGGCCGGCTCGTCGAACACGTCTCCTCCATCCCGGCGGCCTGGACCTCGCTCACCCTCTGGGCCCTCGTCTCGGTTGCCATCACCGTGACGGTCCTGCGGCACCGCGACGTGTGACGGCGGCGCCGACGCCGGACACCCGACCCAGCACACCCACCCGGACCGACACATGGCGACAAGGAACCCTGATGGCCACGACCACCGAACCGACAACAGTCACAGCCCGCGACGAACTCCACGGCCGTTTCGGCGACCTGCTCGCCGCAGAGCGGATCAAACTCCTCTCGCAGCGCTCGACCCACATCCTGCTGGTACTCGCTCCGGTGATCACCGTCTGCGGTGAGTGGTTCACCTGCTCGGGTGTTCACCTTGCCGGCGCGTCGGCGCATGCGGCTTACGATCCGCTGAGAGGCTCCTTCAACTCCGGCACGTGGGGCTTCCTCATGGTCGGCGCCAGCATTCTCGGTGTCCTCGCAATGAGCAGCGAGTACTCCAGCGGCCTGATCCGCACGACCTTCCTCGCCGTTCCGAACCGCCGGTGTGTCGTACTGGCCAAGGCGGTCGTCGTCACCGGTGTCACATCCGTCGTCGGCCTGGTCACCGCGATCGCTTCGTTCGTCACAGCCCAGGCGATCCTGTCCGGCGAGCACCTCGGCATCTCGGTCAGCCGGCCCGCTGTCCTTCAAGGCTTCGTGGCATCCGCCGTGATCCTGCCGGTATGCGCGGTCGTCGGCATGGCCGTCGGCACACTCATCCGGACCTCCGTGGCTGCCCTGTTCACGGCCCTTCTGGCCCCGGTCCTGCTCGGCGCCGTCCCTTCCGGCAGCGACCAGTTGACGGCCGCTCTCAGCAACTCGGCACCCCAGAACGCGTGGAGCGCCCTGACCAGCCTCGGCACCGAGTGGGACGACGTCGGTTCCTTTCCTCCCACGGCACTCCAGTCCTGGACCGCGCTCGCCTTCTGGCCGCTTCTCACCCTCCTCGCCGCACTGATCGCCGTGCGCCACCGCGACGTCTGACCCCCACCCCACCAGGGCCCCGCCGGCCCCGCCGAAGCTCATGTTCCAGCGTGTGCCGTCGTGGCGGCGGCCGTCCCCGGCGGTGAAGTAGCTGTGGGAGGCAGGCGGCTCGCCGCGGGGGGACAGCACCCGTGCCTCATGGGGGGAGACCCCCCGTGACACGCGTCGCGCAGCGAGCGGTCAGGACAGCTCGCGCAGGGTGCGGCCGAGGAGCGCCACGCCCCCGGCGATGACGCCCGGCGGGGTGGCCGCATAGCCGAGGACGAGACCGGGCGGGCCGGGCAACTGCCGGTGCCAGGACAGCGGTTGGCACTTCACCCCGCGGGCCAGCGCGGCGGCCGCGACCGCGGTGTCGGGCACATCCGCGGCGTAGGTGAGGGTCAGATGGAGGCCTGCGGCGGCGCCGTGCACCCTCCCGCCGGGCAGGTGCTCGGCGAGCGCGGCGATCATCGCGTCGCGGCGGTCGCGGTGCCGGCGCCGCAGCAGCCTCAGCTGACGCTCCAGCCCGCCGGACTCCATCAGCCGGGCCAGCACCAGTTGCGGCAGCACCGGGTTGCCGAGGTCGTTGAAACGCTTGGCGTCGACCAGGGCCGCGCGATGGCGGGACGGCGCCACCAGCCAGCCGATCCGCAGTGCCGGGGCCAGCAGCTTCGACACACTGCCCAGGTAGCAGACCCGGTCGGCGAGCAGGGCCCGCAGCGCGGGCACCGGGGCCCGGTCGTAGCGGTGCTCCGCGTCGTAGTCGTCCTCCAGGATCAGCCCGCCCTCCCGGGCCCAGCCGAGCAGTTCACGCCGGCGCTCGCCGCTGGTCACCACGCCGGTCGGGAACTGATGGGCCGGGGTGAGCAGGACCGCGCGGGCACCGGTCGCACGCAGCGCGTCCACCCGCACCCCCTCTTCGTCGACCGGCACCGGCGGGGTGGCGAGGCCGCCGTTCGCCAGATGCTGGCGGCCGCCGAGCGAGCCCGGGTCCTCCACGGCGACGGCGTCGATGCCGTCCGCCCGCAGCACCTGGTGCAGCAGCGTGAGCGCCTGGGCGGTGCCCGCGACGATCAGCACCTCGTCCGGTGCCACCCGCACCCCCCGCATCCGCGCCAGCCAGTCGGCCACGGCCCGCCGCAGCGCGGGAGCGCCACGGGGGTCGCCGTAACCGAGGTGCTCGGCGGACAGCTCCGCGAGCACGGCACGTTCGGCCCGCAGCCAGGCGGTACGCGGGAAGGTGGTGAGATCCGGCCGCCCGGGAGTGAAGTCGACGTCGGCCGGGGCATCTCGCAACGCGTCGAAGACATCGGGACCGGGGGCGCGGGAGAAGGGCGACGCCCCGCCCCGCTCCGGCCCGCCCTCGGACGCACCCCGCGCGGCACGGGGTGCCGCCACCACCACGGTGCCCCCGCGGCGGCGCCCCTGAAGATGGCCGTCCTCGGCGAGCCGGCGGTAGGCCTCGGTGATCACCCCGCGGGAGACCCGCAGTTCGGCGGCGAGCACCCGGGTGGGCGGGAGTCTGCTGCCCACCGCCAGACGGCCGTCCGCTATCGCCTGCCGCAGCCGGCCGGCCAGCCACTCCGCCTTCCCGCCGGCGGGCAGGTCGCCGACCGCCAGCTGCAGGAAGTCCGAGCCACGGGCGGGGAGTGCACCCGCGCCGACCGGCATCTCTCGCTCCTCGTCCACGCGGGTGATGCTGTCATGAGCCGGGCTCAGCCACCGAAGACGAACTCCGGTACGGCCGCGCTGAGCACGGCCTGCTCCGTGACGGCCCCCCAGTGCGCCGTCACCTCCTCCTGCACCGTCTTCAGCAGCTCGGGCACGATCTCCGCGCCGCCCTCGTGCATCGCCTCCGCCACGACGAGCACCCGGCGGGTGGGCGCACCGACCGCCGAGTGGCCGCTCTGCCGGTGGGTCCAGCGCCGGGCGTGCGCCCGGCCAGTGGAGTCGACGAAGGTCACCTCGCCGGGCGCGGGCCGCTCGACGCCCCCGCCGAACGCCGTGTACGTCTCGTCGCCGGCGGCCGGCCGCACCTCCAGGAGTGGCTCGGCGACCCGGTCGACGTCGAGGACGGCCACCGGGACCGCGTACGCCACGGACAGCGCGTTGCACAGATCGACCAGGGGATGGATACACGGCAGCGTCCCCTCCTTCCGCAGCCGGCGCAGCAGCGACTCCGCGGCACACCGCACCTGCGTCGGCTTCAGCCCCATACGGCTGAACGTCCGCCGCCAGGCCAGCACTTCGGGGAACTCGCCCTCGGTGGCACCGGCCAGCCGGTCCAGGGCGCGGGCGGTGTACACGGCGGCGCGCGGCCCGGTGTCCACGCGGGCGTCGACACCGGTGGCGTACAGCGCGCCACAGGTCAGTTCGGGGTACGTGGACCAGATGCTCGCCGCGTGCCGGAATCGCATGCTCGGGTTCTCCTCGGGTTCGGGATCACCACCCTGCCGGGGCAGTGGTCCGGTCACCAGGGCCAAACCCGGTGCGTCTCACCGGTCCATAACCGAGCCACGGGCAACGGCGCCGCCCCGCGAGCGGTAGACGACGTACGGGCGGACCGCATAGCCGAGCGGGACGGCGAACGCGTGCACCAGACGGCCGAACGGCCACAGCGCGAACAGGGCGAGGGCGAACAGCGCGTGCAGCCGGTGGACGAGCGGGGCGTGGGCCATCACGCCGACGTCCGGGTCGAGGGCGCCGGCCGCGCAGCGAGCCGCCGCCCGAGCCTCCGCCGACGCCGTGGAACGCCTCCGGCCCTCCGGCCCCCTCATGGCTGCACCCCGTGCCGGCGGGACCGGCACCGCCCGTGTCGACGGCGTACGCGGTGGGGACGACGTACCGTCGCACATGGGGGTACCGCACGCGCGTCGGCGAGTAGGTGTGCCAGGAGAACGAGGCGCCGCGCGGACAGCCCCGCGGCTCGTCCTGGTCGGTGCGGTAGACCGCTCTCAGGTCCGGTGTGGTCGCGGTCCGCCGCAGCCGATCGGCGGCACAGGCCGCCACGCGTTCCGCTTCCCGGACTCAGTTGGCCGCCTGCGCCCGGGCCGGGGCGCGCCCCCGGGTGCGCAACGCCAGGACGCGCTCCGCGTGCTGCTCCTCGTGCAGGTCGATCCGGCGCGCGGCCAGCAGATGCCGCAGGCTGACGATGCCCTCGACGCGGGGCCGCGGCTCGCGGGTGACCACCAGCAGCCGGGTGACCTCCTGCTGGGCCATGCGGTTGGCGAGCGTCCGCAGGGTCTCGTCGGGATGGGCGGTCACCGCCGGCCGCGCCAGCTCGGCGAGTGGGGTCGGGTCGCCGGGGTCTGCGTGCACCAGCGCGCCGCGCGTGACGACACCGGCCAGCTCCCCGGCGGCGTCCAGCACCGGGTACAGGCGCTGGGCGAGCAGCCCCTCGGGGTCGCCCGCGTCGTGCGCGGCCCGCAGCAGGGCGGTGACCTCGCCCGCGGGGCGGCCGGCGGCGAAGGTGACCCCGGCGGGCGTCTCCAACTGCCGTACGAGGTGCACTTCGAGCGGGTCGACGGAGTACTCGCGGGTCAGATGCAGGCCGCGCCGGGCGAGCTTCTCGGTGAGCACCGACCGCTTCAGCAGCACCACCGACAGCAGATAGGCGGCCGACGCGGTGATCACCATGGGGATCAGGGCGTTGACCTCATGGGTGAGCTCCAGGCAGAAGACGATGCCGGTGAGCGGGGAGCGCATGACGCCGCCCAGCACCCCGGCCAGCGAGACCAGGGCCCAGAAACCGGGGCTGACGTGCGGGAACACCAGGGCCTCGGCCGCGCCCAGCGCGCCCCCGACCATGAACATGGGCGCCAGGACGCCGCCGGAGGTGCCCGAGCCCAGCGACAGACCCCAGATCAGGGTCTTCACGACCAGGATGCCGACGATCAGGCCGACCGTGGCACGGCCCGTCAGCAGCGCGCCGATGACGTCGTAGCCGACACCCAGGGCGCGCGGCTCGACGAGTCCGCCCGCACCGATGATCGCGCCGCCGATCGCCGGCCACCACATCCAGTGGATCCGCAGCCGCGAGAACAGGTCCTCGGAGACGTGGACGAGGGCGGTGGCGCCCAGGGCGAGCAGCCCGGCCACCGCCCCGGCGACGACGCACAGACCGTACGCCGGCAGCCCGATCCGCTCGGGCACATGAGCGCCGCCGAAGAGCGGGTCCGTGCCGAGCAGGGGCCCGCGCACCAGGGTGGCGGTCACGGCGGCGACGGCGACCGGCAGATACGAGCGCGGCCGCCACTCGAAGAGCAGCAGTTCCACCGCGAGCAGGATGGCGGCGAGAGGCGCGTTGAAGGTCGCGGCCATGCCCGCGGCGGACCCCGCCACCAGCAGCGCCTTGCGCTCGTCCGTGGTGACCTTGAGGAACTGGGCGAACAGGGAGCCGACGGCGCCGCCGGTCATGATGATCGGGCCCTCCGCGCCGAACGGCCCGCCGGTGCCGATGGATATCGCGGCCGAGGCGGGCTTCAGCACGGCGACCCGCGGCTGCACCCGGCTGCCGCCGACCAGTATCGACTCGATCGCCTCCGGCATGCCGTGGCCCCGTATCTTCTCCGAGCCGTAGCGGGCCATGACCCCGATGACCAGCCCGCCCACGACCGGCATCACGGCCAGCAGCCAGCGGTGCGGGGTGTCCGCGGGCACGGCGGAGCCGAAACCGGGGCGGCCGAGGAAGGCGAGGTTGGTGATCAGCGCGATCAGCTTCAGCAGACCGGCGGCCACGAGTGCGGCGACGGCGCCGACAGGGACGGCGAGCGCCGTGATCACGACGACCCGCGGCGGTACATGGAAGTCGCCCAGGTGCGCGACCTTGGGCGCGGGGGGACGGCGGCGGACAGGGCTGCGGGGATCGGCGGGCGTCGGTGACTGCGGCGGCATGGTGGCTCCGTAAGGGGTACGGCGACAGGGGCTGACAGAGGCGGACAGGGGTAGGGCCGGGCGGGCCGGGGCGGCGCTGAGCGCGGGCGAGGTCGCCCGCGCATGAGTCAGGGGACCCGTGCATGAGTCAGGGGAGTGCGGCGGGGGAGGGAGGAAAGGCGGCGGACGTCGGTGTGCGGTGCGGTGCGGTGCGGCCGGAGCCGTCAGCCGGGCATGGCGCGCGCGGAGTCGACGCGCCCGGGGCGCCGGATGTCGTAGGCGCCCTCCAGGGCGTGCCCGCAACGCGGGCACACGAAGGACACGAAGGAATAGGCTTCGCGCATCGGCTCGGATCTCATCGTCATCACCCTCGGCACCGGAGCCGTCGCGCCCGCTCGGTCCGGTTGCCCGCAGCTTATCATTGCAGTCTGCAATGGTCACCATGGGTGACGGATGGCATCCGGATCGTGGACAGCCGGACAGCCGGACAGCCGGACACAGCCGGACAGTGGACAGCGGAGTGAGGGGCGATGGGTGTCGAGGGTGTGCCGGCCGGTGCGGCGGGGGCCGAGGAGGAGCTGGACCGGGAGGCCGAGGCGGTCACCCTCGCGGTGATGGCGGCCTCCCGCCTGGTCGTCGCCCTCTCCGCCCGCGCCCTCGCCTCGGTCGACGTGCCGCTCACCCTGCCCCAGCTGCGCTCCCTGGTCGCGCTGCACACCTGCGGCCCGATCAAACTCGCCGCCATGGCCGCCACGCTGGGCGTCACGCCGTCCACCGCGCTGCGCATGGCCGAGCGCCTGGAGGCCCTGGGACTCACCGACCGGCGGGTCAACCCGGACAACCGCCGTGAGGTCGTCCTGCGGCTGACCACCGCCGGCGAGGAACTGGTGGACCAGGTGCTGAGCCATCGCCGCGCGGAGATCAGGGCGCTGGTGGAACGGCTGCCCGCGCAAGCGCGCGCCGGTCTCGTCCCCGCGCTCACCGCCCTGACGGCCGTGGCCGGCGACCTCGATCCCGGACTCACCCCGTCCGAGGAGGCGGGCCGGCTGGCGGGCGTGGTCGACGATCCCCTCAACCCGGCGCCGTAGCGGACCCTGCGCCGGGCCCTCCCCGGCCCGCGTGGCATCATCGGCCGAGGTCAGGAACGCAGCCGTACGAGGAACACGATGAACCCCGCTCTCACCGCCACCCCGGCCGTCCGTGCCGCACTGCTGGACGACTTCTCCCTGGAGATGACAGGCAAGGACGTGCCGCGGCTGGAGGAGGCGCGGGGCAGCATCCCGCCGGGCACCCGGATCAACATCACGTTCCTCGCCGGTGAGGACCTCGGTATGCGGCTGGCGGCCGCCCGCGCGGTCAAGCGGCTCGGCTTCGTCCCCGTACCGCACATCTCGGCGCGCCGGCTGCCCTCCCGCGCCGCCCTGGAGGAGTTCCTGTCCGGGCTGGCCGCGGACGGCACCGCCGAGAACGTCTTCGTCGTCGGCGGCGACCCCGCCCGGCCCGAGGGCCCCTACGCGGACGCCCTCGCCGTACTGCGCACCGGGCTGCTCCAGGGCCATGGCGTCCGCCACATCGGCATCAGCGGCTACCCGGAGGGCCACCCCGCGATCACCGACCGCACCCTGTGGTCGGCGCTCACCGACAAGACGGCGGCTATCGCGGCGCACCGGTTCGGCGGCGATGTCATCACCCAGTTCGGCTTCGACGTCGACCCCGTCCTCACCTGGCTGGAGGCCGCCCGCGCCCGGGGTGTGCACCTGCCCGTCCGCATCGGCGTGCCCGGACCGGCGGGCGTCCGCCGGCTGCTCGGCTACGCCACCCGGTTCGGGGTCGCGACCAGCGCCTCCGTCGCCCGCAAGTACGGCTTCTCGCTGACCAACCTCATGGGCACGACCGGCCCGGACCGCTTCCTGCACGCCCTCGCCCACCGCTACGACCCCGAGCGGCACGGCGCGGTGAAGGTGCACTTCTACACCTTCGGCGGACTGCGCCGCACCGCCGAGTGGATCAGCGGCTTCCGGCAGACCGCCCCCACCACGCCCGAGCCCTGACCCGGATCGGGAACCCGGCAGGCCCGTGGACGCTGGTGTCGGATTTCCGCCAGCGGGCGCCGCCCCGGGTGGACGATGCTGGAGGCATGCAGACAGCGACGACGCACCTCGACCGGGAGCACTGTGTGCGCGCCGTGCAGTCCAAGGACGCCCGGTTCGACGGGTGGTTCTTCACGGCCGTCCTGACCACCCGGATCTACTGCCGGCCCAGCTGTCCCGTCGTCCCGCCCAAGCCGGAGAACATGACGTTCTACCCGAGCGCGGCCGCCTGCCAGCAGGCCGGGTTCCGGGCCTGCAAACGCTGCCGCCCGGACACCAGCCCCGGCTCCCCGGAGTGGAACCAGCGCGCCGACCTGGTGGCCCGCGCGATGCGGCTCGTCGCCGACGGCGTCGTGGACCGCGAGGGCGTGCCCGGACTCGCCGCCCGGCTCGGCTACAGCACCCGCCAGGTGGAGCGGCAACTGCTCGCCGAACTCGGCGCGGGACCGCTCGCGCTCGCCCGCGCCCAGCGTGCCCAGACCGCGCGGCTGCTCATCGAGACCAGCACGCTGCCCATGGCCGAGATCGCCTTCGCGGCCGGCTTCTCCTCGATCCGCACCTTCAACGACACCGTCCGCGAGGTCTTCGCCCTGACCCCGAGCGAACTGCGCGCCCGCGCTCCGAAGTCCGGGGCCGGCACCCCGGGCGGGCTCAGGCTGCGGCTGCCGTTCCGCGCCCCGCTCAACCCCTCCAACCTCTTCGGCCACCTCGCCGCCACCGCCGTACCCGGCGTCGAGGAGTGGCGGGACAGCGCCTACCGGCGCACGCTACGGCTGCCGTACGGCCAGGGGATCGTCTCCCTCGCCCCGCGCCCCGACCACATCGCCTGCCGGCTCACCCTCAGCGATCTGCGCGACCTCACCGTGGCGATCAGCCGCTGCCGCCGCATGCTCGACCTGGACGCCGACCCCGTCGCCGTGGACGACCATCTGCGCGCGGACCCGTTCCTCGCGCCCCTGGTCGACAAGGCCCCGGGGCGCCGGGTGCCGCGCACGGTCGACGAGGCCGAGTTCGCCGTCCGCGCCGTCCTCGGACAGCAGGTGTCCACGGCCGCCGCCCGCACCCACGCGGCCCGGCTGGTGGTCGCGCACGGCAAGCCCCTGGACGACCCCGAGGGCGGTCTCACCCATCTCTTCCCGGCGCCCGAGGCGCTGGCCGCGGTCGATCCCGAGTCCCTGGCGATGCCCCGCACCCGGCGCACCACCTTCACCACCCTCGTCCGTGAACTCGCCGACGGAACCCTCCCCTTGGGCGTCGAGTCCGACTGGCCCGAGGCCCGCGCCCGCCTCCTGGCCCTGCCCGGCTTCGGGCCCTGGACGGCCGACGTCATCGCCATGCGCGCCCTCGGCGACCCCGACGCCTTCCTCGCCACCGACCTCGGCATCCGGCGCGCGGCCCAGGAGCTGGGCCTGCCGTCCACGCCGGCCGCGCTGACCGCCCGCGCGGAGGCCTGGCGGCCCTGGCGGGCGTACGCCGTCCAGTACCTGTGGGCGACCGACAGCCACCCCGTCAACTTCCTGCCCGTGTAAGCCCGCACCAGCCGGTGGAAGAAGGTTCCTCCCGTGACATCCACGTTCCACACCGTGATCGACAGCCCGTACGGCCCGCTCACCCTGGTCGCCGACACCGACGGCGCCGCCGACGGCGTCCTGTGCGGCCTGTACATGGCCGGCCAGCGGCACCGCCCGCCCGAGGAGGACTTCGGCCCCCGCGACGACGGCCTGCCCTGCTTCGCCGCGGCGCAGGAGCAGCTGTCGGCCTACTTCGCCGGCGAGTTGCGGCACTTCACCCTCGAACTCGCCCTTCAGGGAACGCCGTTCCAGCGCAGCGTCTGGCAGCAACTCACCCGCATCCCCTACGGCGAGACCCGCAGCTACGGCCAGCTCGCCGACGCTCTCGGCAACCCCCAGGCCTCCCGCGCGGTCGGCCTCGCCAACGGCCGCAACCCGGTCGGCATCATCGTCCCCTGCCATCGCGTGGTCGGCTCCGACGGCAGCCTCACCGGCTACGGCGGCGGCCTGGACCGCAAGCGCCGGCTGCTGGACCTCGAACGCGGAGCGGCGCTGTTCTCAGCGTGAGCGAGCCTGCTCCACGAAGACGACGCGCTGATGCACCCGGTTGCGGCGCGGCGTGGTGGGCTGGGTCGCCCCCGAGCCCGTCGTGGCGCGGCAGGCGAGGACGTGTTCCCCGACCGTGCCCGGCGTCCAGGAGCAGCTGAACCGCTGCCATCCGTACCCGCGGCGCCGGGCGACGCGGGCCGGGGTCCAGTGCCGGCCGCCGTCGGTCGTGACCTCCACGGAGCTGACCGGCTCGCCCGCCCAGGCCCACCCCCAGATCTCCACCGGTTCGCCGGCGTGCACGGCTCCGTCGACGGGGGCCACGAGACACGAGTTGGGGGCCAGCTCCCACACCGGAACGGCGGCGCCGGAGCCGTCCTCGGGCCGGTCCATGTAGTACGTGGTGGTGAACGCCCCCGTGCTGCGGTGCGCCGAAACGGTCAGGGAGTCCAGCCACTTGGTCGAGTTGGTGCCGTAGTAGCCGGGCACCACCAGTCGCAGCGGACCACCGCGTCGCACGGGAAGCGGGGCGCCGTTGACCGAGAGGGCCACCAGGGCGTCGCCGTCCCGGGCCTTCGCCAGGGGAAGGTCCTTCTCGTACCGCTCGTGGTGGGTGCCGTCGTAGACACCGTGGTCGAGGCCGGTGGAGATGACATAGCGGGCGTCATCCTCGACCCCGGCGAGGTCGAGGAGGTCGCGGAGCCGCACACCCCTCCAGCGGACGTTGCCCACCCGCCGCTGCGGAACGGTGGGTGCCAGCGGGCTGCCGGCGCATTCGTGCACGGAGACGATCTCGGTCTGCGGCATCCCTCTCAAGTCGCCCAGGGACAGGGTCAGTTCGTGGGAGACCAGCCCGCCGACGCGCAACGTCCAGGAGTCGGGGCCGACATCGGGGATGCCCAGGTGCCAGACCGAGAACAGATCAGCCTCCGCCGTGATGAACGACGTCAGGTGCTCCGGCCGCAACCTCTGTACCAGGCCGAAACCCTCATGGAGCATCGCGGGCAAGATCCTCTCCTTTCACATGAGTTCCTCCCGCCACGCTAGACACCGCCCTGAGCCCGGTGAAATGCCGGTCAGGCCGCGACCATGCCGCACAGACATGGATGACCGGATCACCGGCCGGTCCGCCGCAGCCGGTCCAGCAGTGCGGGCAGCGCCGTGCCGATCGGCTCGCGTACGACCTCGTGGGCCAGCTCGTCGTACGGCGTCGGCTCGGCGTTGACGATGATCAGGTGCGCGCCGTTGTCGGCGGCGACACCGACCAGTCCGGCGGCGGGCTGCACCTGAAGGCTGCTGCCGACGGCGAGGAACACCGTGCACGCCTTGCTGACCGACAGGGCCTCGCCGAGCACCACCGGATCCAGCTGCTCACCGAACATGACCGTCGCCGACTTCAGGATGCCCCCGCACTCCCGGCAGGCCGGGTCCTCCTCGCCGGCCTCCACCCGGGCGAGGGCGTCCTCCATCGGCCCGCGCGCATGACAGCCCGTGCACACGACACTGCGCGCGCTGCCGTGCAGTTCGAGCACCTTGCGGGCGGGCATCCCGGCCAGCTGGTGCAGCCCGTCCACGTTCTGTGTGAGCACCCGCACCGGGACGCCGGACCGCTCCAGCTCGGCGACGGCCCGGTGCGCCGCGTTCGGCTCGGCCTTCAGCGTCCGGTTCCCGCGCCGCATCTGCCAGGACCGCCGCCGGATCTCCGGGTCCGCCATGTAGTACTCGTACGTGACGAGCTTCTCGGCCTCGGGATCGCGCCGCCAGAGCCCGTTCGGACCGCGGTAGTCGGGGATCCCGGAATCGGTGGAGATACCTGCGCCACTGAGAAGGGCTACGAGGGGCCTGTCCATGGGCCGAGACTAGGACGCCGCCCGGCCCGCGGCGAGTGGGTTTCGGGCGGTCGGGGCCGAGCCGCGCGGCAGCCGGGGGCGGTCAGGCCACCCGGTGGCCGTTCTCCAGTTCCGCGGTGCCGGAGCCGTCGGCGAGGACGTCCAGGGCGGTCAGCACGCGCCGTCCGAGGGCGCCGGGCAGATGGCTGGTGATCTCCTCGCGCGCCACCAGCCGCCAGGACAGCAGTTCCTCCTCCTGCAGCCGGATCGCCTTGAAGTCGGCTTCGTCGAGGACACCGCCGTCGTACAGGTACGCCACCAGCGGCGGCCGGCCCGTGCCGCACACCCAGTCCACGGCCAGCAGCCGGCCCAGCTCCCGGTCGAGCCCGATCTCCTCCAGCGTCTCGCGGCGGGCGCCCTGGCGCGGGCTCTCCCCGTCGTCCGACTCGATCGTGCCGCCCGGCAGCGCCCAGCCCTCGCGGTAGTTCGGCTCGACGAGGAGCACGCGCCCCTCGGCGTCCCGGAAGAGCGCGGCGGCGCCGGCGAGGACACGGGGCAGGCTCGCGATGTACGCGGCGAAGTCAGGAGTCGTGGTCATTGAGGAAGGGTAACCAGCCACGGCACCTCACGCCGCGGCCGTCGCCAGGCGCAGGGTGCGTTCCGCCAGCGCACTGATCCGTACACCGTCGAAGCCGAACACCGCGCTCCGGACGGTGTCCTCCAGCGGATCCTTCCACCGGTCGGGGATCGCGGCCGCGCCGGTGCGGACCCCGGCCACCGAGCCGGCCGTGGCCCCGTTGGAGTCGGTGTCCAGGCCGCCGCGCACGGTCAGCGCGATGGTCCGGGTGAAGTCGCCCTCGCCGTACAGCAGCCCGGCGGTGAGGACGGCGGCGTTCGGCACGGTGTGGATCCAGCCGAGGCCGGCGGTCTCCGCGGTCAGCGTGGCCACGTTCTCCTCCCAGGCCAGCCGCGTCTCGTGCAGCGCGATGACCCGCCGCACGGTACGGGCGAGCCGGCTGCTCGCCGGGATCACCCCGAGTGCGCTCTCCAGCGCCTCGCGCACGGTCGGCGCGGTGAACGCCGCCGAGATCAGCGCGGCCGCCCACATGGCGCCGTAGACGCCGTTGCCGGTGTGCGACAGCACCGCGTCCCGGCGGGCGAGGCCGGCGGCGCGGGCCGGGTCGCCGGGGCGCGTCCAGCCGTGCACATCGGCCCGGATCAGCGCGCCGATCCACTCCTGGTACGGGTTGTCGTACGTCGCCGTCAGCGGCGGCTTCAGCCCGTTCGCGAGATTGCGGTACGCCGCCCGCTCCGCGGTGAAGGTCTGCAGATACGGCAGTCTGAGCAGCCACAGCTCGCCGACCTGCTCGGTGCTGAAGCCGAAGCCGTGCGTCTCCAGCAGATGCAGCCCGAGGATCGCGTAGTCGACGTCGTCGTCCCGGCAGCTGCCGTGGATCCGGCCGCGGACGCACCGGCGCCACTCCGGGCGCAGTACGGCGCCGTCGGCCGGGTCGGCGGGCTCGGGCAGATAGTCGGTGAGGGGCAGGGCCGCCGCCCTGCGCAGATAGCGGTCGATGCGCTCGCGGGTCCACACCTCGCCCTGTTCGACCGGTTTGCCGAGCATGTTGCCCGCGATCCGGCCGAGCCAGCCGCCATGGATTCGGTCGGCGAGATCGGCGGATCCGGGGTGCTCGCTGGTCATGGCTGGGGTCTACCCGTTTTCCCCGGGATGCTCCCAGCCGCTTCCCAGCCTTCGGTCGGAGCATGACGACAGGGGCCTGCTGAGGTTAAGGTCGCAGCGGCGCGACTGGCCCTGACGTGCGCGGGGCCCGGAGAGCAAGGGGAAAGCAAGGTGGCGGACGCTGCAATGAACGAGACCCGTCGGGTGCTCATCGCCGCGGACAAGTTCAAGGGCTCGCTGACGGCCGTGCAGGTCGCCGAGCGGGTCACGGCCGGGCTGCGCCGGGTCGTGCCGGACCTCCAGATCGAGGCGCTGCCCGTGGCCGACGGCGGCGACGGCACCGTGGACGCGGCGGTCGCGGCCGGTTTCGAGCGGCGCGAGGTGCGGGTCGCCGGGCCGCTCGGCCAGGAGGTGACGGCCGCGTACGCGCTGCGCGGCTCGACCGCGGTCGTGGAGATGGCGGAGGCCAGCGGCCTCCAGCGCCTCCCCGCCGGTGTCTTCGCCCCCCTGACGGCCTCGACGTACGGCTCCGGTGAGCTGCTGCGGGCCGCGCTCGACGCGGGCGCCCGGACGATCGTGTTCGGCGTCGGCGGCAGCGCCACGACGGACGGCGGCGCCGGGATGCTCTCGGCGCTGGGTGCCCGCTTCCTCGACGAGGACGGCGAGCCGGTGCCCCCGGGCGGCGGCGGCCTCGCCGGGCTGGCCCGCGCCGATCTGTCCGGTCTGGACCCCCGCCTCTCCGAGGTGGAGCTGGTGCTCGCGAGCGACGTCGACAACCCGCTGACCGGCCCGAAGGGCGCGCCGGCGGTGTACGGCCCGCAGAAGGGCGCCTCGCCGGACGACGTGGCGGCCCTGGACTCCGCCCTCGCGCACTTCGCCGAGGTGCTGGAGGCGTCCGTGGGGTCGCGGGCCGCCGAGTACGCGGCGGCGCC
Organism: Streptomyces alanosinicus; assembly: GCF_014650595.1. GTDB lineage: Bacteria > Actinomycetota > Actinomycetes > Streptomycetales > Streptomycetaceae > Streptomyces > Streptomyces alanosinicus. Next base: position 58,390 of record NZ_BMVG01000003.1, on the reverse strand, counting down.
GGGCGCGGGCGCGGCGGGCGGCATCGGCTACGGCGCGCTGCTGCTGGGCGCCCGCTTCCGGCCCGGCATCGAGGTCATGCTGGACGTCCTCGGCTTCGCGCCCGCGCTGGAGCGGGCGTCCTTGGTGATCACCGGCGAGGGCTCGCTGGACGAGCAGACCCTGCACGGCAAGGCGCCGGCCGGTGTCGCCGCGGCGGCGCGTGCGGCGGGCAAGGGCGTGGTGGCGGTGTGCGGCCGGCTCGCCCTCCCGGAGGAGACCCTCCTTGGGGCCGGCATCGAGCGGGCCTACCCCCTGACGTCCGTCGAGCCGGACGTGGCCACGTGCATCGCGGACGCGGGGCCGATCCTGGAGCGGGTCGCCGCGCGGATCGCCGAGGACTACCTGGGCTGAGCTCCCCGGGGGCTCCGCCCCCAGGCCGGAACACAAAAGCGAGGGGCCCCGGACCGGAGAACGGTCCGAGGCCCCTCGCCGAAGCGCCGCTACGGCAGCTGCGTCGCCCGCGCCTCACGCCGGTTGTCGCGGAAGTTGTTCACTCGCCGAGCCGTGGCGAACAGCGGAATCACCGCGCCCATCACCAGCTGCAGCGCACAGCCCGTCTGCAGCAGCAGCTGCCCGCTGGGCGCGTCGAAGGCCCACGCGGCCAGCAGCCCCATCGAGAGCACGATCCAGGCCAGCATGGCCCCGGCCAGGCGCCCCCGCGGCTTCGGGTACTCGACCCGGCTCACCATCAGCCACGCCGTACCCAGGATCGCGAGCAGCGTCGCCACGAAGGGCAGCTCCAGCAGGACGATGGAGACCACCGTGAGCGCGCCGAACGGCGAGGGCATGCCCTGGAACATGCCGTCCTTGATCGTCACACAGGAGAACCGCGCCAGCCGCAACACGACCGCCAGGAGCACCACGATGGCTCCCAGCGCCGCCATTCTCTGGTGCGCGTCGTCCGCGACCATGCCGTAGACGAGCACGAAGTAGGCGGGCGCGAGGCCGAAGCTGATCAGGTCGGAGAGGTTGTCCAGCTCCGCGCCCATCGGCGAGGAGCGCAGCTTCCGCGCGACCAGTCCGTCGAACAGGTCGAAGACGGCCGCGCAGAGCATCAGGATGACGGCCGTGGCGGCGCTGTGCCGCGCCATGCCCGCGGACTCGTCATTGCCTGTCAGGTGCGGGATCAGGATGCCGGTGGTGGTGAAGTACACCGCCATGAAGCCGCACGTCGCATTGCCCAGAGTGAGGGTGTCCGCTATCGACAGGCGCAGCGAGAGGGGCATCTCCTCGTCGTCGTCCACCTCGTCGGCCTCGGGCACCCAGCCCGCCTGGGTCTCCGGATCAATCACGGTCAATGCGAGTCACCCCAGCCACGGTCTTCTGTCCGACCTCGACCGCGACCTCCACGCCCTCGGGCAGGTAGAGGTCGACACGCGAGCCGAAGCGGATCAGACCGATTCGGTCGCCCTGCTCGACCTTCGTACCCTCAGGGATGTAGGGCACGATGCGGCGGGCCACCGCGCCGGCGATCTGGATCATCTCGATGTCGCCGAGTTCGGTGTCGAAATGCCAGACTACGCGCTCGTTGTTCTCGCTCTCCTTGTTGAAAGCCGGAACAAAGCCGCCGGGGATGTGCTCGACGGACGTCACCGTGCCCGCGAGGGGCGCGCGGTTGACGTGGACGTTCAGCGGGCTCATGAAGATCGCGACGCGGGTGCGCCCGTCCTTCCACGGCATGATGCTCTGCACCACACCGTCGGCGGGCGAGATCACCCGGCCGGAGCCGATCTCGCGCTCGGGGTCGCGGAAGAACCACAGCATGCCCGCCGCGAGCGCGGTGGCGGGTACGGCCACGGCCTTGGCCGCGCCGGAGCGGCGGGCCCGGGCCAGGCTGAGGGCTGCGGTGGCGACGGTCGGGAGAAGCCACGGCGATGCTCCGCGCGCGAGGCGTACGCCGGCTCGGCTGTCGCGAGGTGCAGAGGTTTGGCTGTGGGGCATGGATGACCTTCGTAGCGGATGATGCCGCGCAGGACGGGGGACGGCGGCTTTCCGTGGGATCGTACCGGTCGCGGGCTACAACTGGGCAAGCGAGGCAGCGGAGTCGGCGGCCGAAGACCATCTACGGGGTGTGATCTTCTTCTCGAAGAAAACACCCCGTATCCGGACATTCAGCCCTGGAATCGATACTCTTCGAGCAGTCTGCGCCCGATGATCATTTTCTGGATCTCGGCGGTACCTTCACCGATCAGCAGCATCGGGGCCTCGCGGTAGAGGCGCTCGATCTCGTACTCCTTGGAGAAGCCGTAGCCGCCGTGGATCCGGAAGGCGTCCTCCACGACCTCCTTGCAGTACTCGGAGGCGAGGTACTTCGCCATCCCCGCCTCAAGGTCGTTTCGCTCTCCGGAGTCCTTTTTGCGTGCCGCGTTGACCATCATCGCATGCGCGGCCTCGACCTTGGTGGCCATTTCCGCCAGTTTGAACTGAATGGCCTGGTGCTGGGCGATCGGCTTGCCGAAGGTGTGCCGCTGCTGGGCATACTGGACGCCCAGTTCGAAGGCACGCTGGGCGACACCGCAGCCACGGGCCGCCACATTGACCCGGCCGACCTCGACACCGTCCATCATTTGGTAAAAACCCCGGCCGGTGACGCCGCCGAGCACCCGGTCGGCCGGCAGGCGCAGGCCGTCCATGATCAGCTCGGTGGTGTCGACGCCCTTGTAGCCCATCTTGTCGATCTTGCCGGGGATCGTGAGACCGGGGCGGACCTCGCCGAAGCCGGGCTCCTTCTCGATCAGGAAGGTCGTCATCGACTTGTGGGGCGCCGTGCCCTCGGCGTGGCCTTCGTCACTGCGGACGAGCACGGCCACGAGGGAGGACGTACCGCCGTTCGTCAGCCACATCTTCTGGCCGTTCAGGACGTACTCGTCGCCGTCCCTGACCGCCTTCGAGGTGATCGCCGACACATCGGAGCCCAGGCCCGGCTCCGACATCGAGAAGGCGCCCCGGATGTCGCCGGCGGCCATGCGCGGCAGGAAGTGGTCCTTCTGCTCCTGTGTGCCGTGCTGCTTGAGCATGTACGCGACGATGAAGTGCGTGTTGATGATGCCGGACACCGACATCCAGCCGCGGGCGATCTCCTCCACGCACAGCGCGTAGGTGAGCAGCGACTCGCCCAGGCCGCCGTACTCCTCGGGGATCATCAGACCGAACAGGCCGAGTTCCCTCAGTCCGTCCACGATCGCTTGCGGGTACTCGTCGCGGTGCTCCAGCTCGGTCGCGACCGGGATGATCTCTTTGTCGACAAAGTCCCGGACGGTGGAGAGGATCTCCTGCTGGACGTCGGTCAGACCGGCGGTCTGGGCGAGACGGGCCATCGCTACTTCTCCGTGTTCTTTTCCGCGGGTGCGGTCAGCTCCGGGCGGCCCGGCTGCTCGCCGCCGCGCTCCTTGATGTACGTCTCGGTGGGCACCATGACCTTGCGGCGGAAGACACACACCAGGGTGCCGTCCTGCTTGTAGCCCTTGGTCTCGACATAGACGATGCCGCGGTCGTTCTTCGACTTCGACGGCCACTTGTCCAGCACCGTCGTCTGGCCGTAGATCGTGTCGCCGTGGAAGGTCGGCGCCACGTGCTTGAGCGACTCGATCTCCAGGTTGGCGATCGCCTTGCCGGAGATGTCCGGCACGCTCATGCCGAGCAGCAGCGAGTAGATGTAGTTCCCGACCACCACGTTCTTGCCGAAGTCCGTCGTCTTCTCGGCGTAGTTGGTGTCCATGTGGAGCGGGTGGTGGTTCATGGTGAGGAGACAGAACAGGTGGTCGTCGTACTCCGTGACCGTCTTGCCCGGCCAGTGCTTGTACGTCGCCCCGACCTCGAACTCCTCGTAGGTGCGTCCGAACTGCATGACCGTCAGGCCTCCGGGATCTCGAACTTGCTGGTGCGCTGCATGCCGGCGGCCCGGCCCTTGCCGGAGACGACCAGGGCCATCTTGCGGCTGGCCTCGTCGATCATCTCGTCGCCGAGCATCGCGGAGCCCTTCTTGCCGCCCGCCTCGGACGTGTAGTAGTCGTACGCGTCCAGGATCAGCTCGGCGTGGTCGTAGTCCTCCTGGGAGGGCGAGAAGATCTCGTTGGACGCCTCGACCTGGCCCGGGTGCAGCACCCACTTGCCGTCGAAGCCGAGCGCCGCGGCGCGTTGGGCGACCGCGCGGTAGCCCTCGATGTTGCGGATCTGCAGGTAGGGGCCGTCGATCGCCTGGAGGTTGTTGGCGCGGGCGGCCATCAGGATCTTCATCAGGATGTAGTGGTAGGCGTCCGCCGGGTAGCCGGGCGGCTGCTCGCCCACGACGAGGGACTTCATGTTGATGGAGGCCATGAAGTCGGCCGGGCCGAAGATGATGGTCTCGACGCGCGGGGAGGCCTGCGCGATCGCGTTCACGTTGTTCAGGCCCTGCGCGTTCTCGATCTGCGCCTCGATGCCGATCTTGCCGACCTCGAAGCCCATGGTCTTCTCGATCTGCGTCAGCAGCAGGTCCAGGGCGACGACCTGCTCGGCCGTCTGCACCTTCGGCAGCATGATGCAGTCGAGGTTCTGGCCGGCACCCTCGACCACGGTCACGACGTCGCGGTACGTCCACTCGGTCGTCCAGTCGTTGACGCGCACCACACGCGTCTTGCCGGTCCAGTCGCCCTCGTTGAGGAACTTGACGATGGTGTGCCGCGCCTCGGGCTTGGCGAGCGGCGCGCACGCGTCCTCCAGGTCGAGGAAGACCTGGTCGGCGGGGAGGCCCTGCGCCTTCTCCAGGAAGCGGGGGTTGCTCCCGGGGACCGCGAGGCAGGAGCGTCGCGGACGCAGACGGTTGACGGGCGTGGTCATGCGGGGACCTCCAGGGGGTCGAGCTTGTTCGCTTTCCGGATCTCGTCGACGATGGCGCCGATGATTCCGGTGATGTCGAAGTCCTTCGGGGTGAAGACGGCGGCCACTCCGGCGGCCCTGAGCTGCTCGGCGTCACCATGGGGGATGATGCCACCGGCGATCACCGGTATATCTGTGGCACCGGCCACACGCAGCCGCTGGAGCACGTCCGGGACCAACTGGGCGTGCGAGCCGGACAGGATCGACAGGCCCACGGCGTGCACGTCCTCGGCGAGCGCCGCGTCCACGATCTGCTCCGGGGTGAGCCGGATGCCCTGGTAGACCACCTCGAAGCCGGCGTCGCGGGCGCGTACGGCGATCTGCTCGGCGCCGTTGGAGTGCCCGTCCAGGCCCGGCTTGCCGACCAGGAAGCGCAGTTTGCCGACGCCCAGGTCGCCGGCGGTGGCGTCGACCTTGGCGCGGACCTCGGCGAGCGGGGAGCCCGGCTCGGCGGTGACCGCCACCGGCGCGGAGGACACCCCGGTGGGCGCCCGGTACTCGCCGAACACCTCGCGCAGGGCGGCCGCCCACTCCCCGGTGGTGACCCCGGCGCGGGCGCACTCCAGCGTGGCCTCCATCAGGTTGTCCGTGCCCTTCGCGGCCTCCTTCAGCCGCTCCAGCGCCTTGCACGGGCGCGGGTGGTTGAAGGGCGGCTGGTACCGCGAGTCGCGCCAGTGCCGCAGCGAGGCGGTGACACGGGCCTCGACGGCCGGGTCGACCGTCATGATCGCGGTGTCCAGGTCGGCCGTGAGCGGGTTGGGCTCGGTGCCCTCGAAGGCGTTGACGCCGATGATCTTCTCCTGGCCGGACTCGATCCGGGCCCGGCGCTCGGCGTGCGAGGAGACCAGCTGCGACTTCAGATAGCCGGACTCCACGGCGGCCATCGCGCCGCCCATCTCCTGGATCCGGCCGATCTCCGCGAGAGCGTCGGTGACCAGCTGGTCCACCTTCGCCTCGATCACCTTCGAGCCTTCGAAGATGTCCTCGTACTCCAGCAGATCGCTCTCGTAGGCGAGCACCTGCTGGATGCGCAGGCTCCACTGCTGGTCCCACGGGCGGGGCAGACCGAGCGCCTCGTTCCAGGCCGGCAGCTGTACGGCACGCGCGCGTGCGTCCTTCGACAGCGTCACGGCGAGCATCTCCAGCACGATCCGCTGGACGTTGTTCTCCGGCTGCGCCTCGGTCAGGCCCAGCGAGTTGACCTGGACGCCGTAGCGGAACCGGCGCTGCTTGGGGTTCTCGATGCCGTACCGCTCGCGCGTGATCCGGTCCCAGATGCGGCCGAACGCCCGCATCTTGCACATCTCCTCGATGAAGCGGACGCCCGCGTTCACGAAGAAGGAGATACGGGCGACGACATCGCCCATGCGCTCCTGCGGCACCTGGCCGGAGTCGCGCACGGCGTCGAGCACGGCGATCGCGGTGGACATCGCGTACGCGATCTCCTGCACCGGCGTGGCCCCGGCCTCCTGCAGGTGGTAGCTGCAGATGTTGATCGGGTTCCACTTCGAGATGTGGGAGACCGTGTACGCGATCATGTCCGTCGTCAGCCGGAGCGAGGGCCCCGGCGGAAACACATGGGTGCCCCGGGACAGGTACTCCTTGACGATGTCGTTCTGGGTCGTGCCCTGGAGCTGGGTGATGTCCGCGCCCTGCTCCTCGGCGACGACCTGGTAGAGCGCCAGCAGCCACATGGCGGTGGCGTTGATCGTCATCGAGGTGTTCATCTGCTCCAGGGGGATGTCCTGGAACAGCCGGCGCATGTCACCGAGGTGCGCGACGGGCACGCCGACCCGGCCGACCTCGCCGCGGGCGAGGATGTGGTCGGGGTCGTAGCCGGTCTGCGTCGGGAGGTCGAACGCCACCGACAGACCCGTCTGGCCCTTGGCGAGGTTGCGCCGGTACAGCTCGTTGGACGCCTCGGCCGTCGAGTGGCCCGCGTACGTCCGCATGAGCCACGGACGGTCCTTCTGACGCTCTGTCATCTATGGCTCTCAGACGTTGCGGAAACGGTTGATGGCGTCGAGGTGCTTGGCCCGCATCTCCTCGTCGCGCACACCGAGGCCTTCCTCGGGCGCGAGGCAGAGCACGCCGACCTTGCCCTGGTGCAGATTGCGGTGGACGTCGTACGCCGCCTGGCCGGTCTCCTCCAGGGAGTACACCTTGGAGAGCGTCGGGTGGATCTTGCCCTTGGCGATGAGGCGGTTGGCCTCCCAGGCCTCGCGGTAGTTGGCGAAGTGCGAGCCGATGATGCGCTTCAGCGACATCCACAGGTAGCGGTTGTCGTACTCGTGGTTGTACCCCGAGGTCGACGCGCAGGTGACGATGGTGCCGCCCTTGCGGGTGACGTAGACCGAGGCGCCGAAGGTCTCACGGCCGGGGTGCTCGAAGACGATGTCGACGTCCTCGCCGCCGGTGAGCTCGCGGATGCGCTTGCCGAAGCGCTTCCACTCCTTGGTGTCCTGGGTGTGCTCGTCCTTCCAGAACCGGTAGCCCTCGGCGTTGCGGTCGATGATCAGCTCGGCGCCCATCTTCCGCGCGATCTCGGCCTTCTGGGGCGAGGAGACGACACAGATGGGGGTGGCGCCGCCGGCGAGGGCGAACTGGGTGGCGTAGGAGCCGAGTCCGCCGCTCGCGCCCCAGATCAGGACGTTGTCGCCCTGCTTCATCTGGGCGCCGTTGCGGGAGACCAGCTGGCGGTAGGCGGTGGAGTTCACCAGGCCCGGGGCGGCGGCCTCCTCCCAGCTGAGGTGGGCCGGCTTCGGCATCAGCTGGTTGGACTTGACGAGCGCGACCTCGGCGAGGCCGCCGAAGTTGGTCTCGAAGCCCCAGATGCGCTGCTCGGGGTCGAGCATCGTGTCGTTGTGGCCGTCGGAGGACTCCAGCTCGACGGACAGACAGTGGGCGACGACCTCGTCGCCGGGCTTCCAGGCGTTGACGCCGGGACCGGTGCGCAGGACGACGCCCGCGAGGTCGGAGCCGATGATGTGGTACGGCAGGTCGTGCCGCTTGGTGAGCTCGCTGACCTTGCCGTAGCGCTCCAGGAAGCCGAAGGTCGGCAGCGGCTCGAAGATCGAGGTCCACACCGAGTTGTAGTTGACCGAGGAGGCCATGACGGCCACCAGGGCCTCGCCCGGGCCGAGTTCGGGCACGGGCACCTCATCGAGGTGGATCGACTTGCGCGGGTCCTTGTCGCGGGTCTGAAGGTCCGCGAACATCTCCGTCTCGTCCTTGTGCACGGTGATCGCGCGGTACGACTCGGGGAGCGGCAGAGCGGCGAAGTCGGCCGGCGTCGAGTCCGGCGACTGGATCGCGTCCAGGATGTCCTTCACGGTCACGGTGTTGCCTCCGGCGGTGAGCACCCCTGAGGGAGGGGGTGCCTTGAGGGTTCGTCGGTGCTGCGGTGCGTGCTGCTGAGGGTTTCGAGGGTGCCGTCGGTTCGGCTCGGTGGTGCTTCGGCAGCGCTTTGTGGCGCGGGAGGTTGCCTGTGACGCAGGCGTCCGGGCGCGCGGGCCGTGGGCCCTCGGGGACAGCCGGCGAACGATCGGTCTCTGTCCGCCGGCCGCCCGGACAACATCAACGTATGACACCGCGTGTCAGGTGGCAAGGCACTGAGTGCCATGACTTGAGCTCAGGTGAAATCTTTACGTAACAAATGAGCGATGATCGATCGAATGGGGCTTGAAATCTGCTGGAAAACGGGCCCTGACATGGCAAAACGGCCACCCGGGCGGGTGGCCGTCGTCACACAGGGGGAGCGGGTCTCAGCGCTCCTTCAGTGCCTCCTCGATGGTCCGCATGACCTCGTCCAGCGGAGCGTCGGTGCGGGCGACCGTGACGAGCACCTCGCCGTGCGCGGACACCGTCGCCGGGGCGGTGCCGGCGGCGGACCGGGGTGCCGGACCCCGCCCGGCCCCGATACCCGTGCCGAAGGTCTTGCGCACGATCGCGAAGGCGTGGTCCAGCTGCGTCTCGACATCGCCCTGGCCGCCCGCCCGCAGCCAGCGCCGCAGGACGTGGTTGTGGGCCGTGACGACGGCGGAGGCGGCCACCTCGGCCAGCAGCGGGTCGTCGTTGGCGTCGTCGGCGTGCGCGTGCTCGTCGAAGTGGCCGAGGAGATAGCGGGTGAAGAGGCGTTCGTAGCGGGCCACCGAGGCGATCTCGGCCTCCCGCAGGGTGGGCACCTCGCGGGTCAGCTTGTAGCGGGCGACCGAGACCTCCGGCGCGGCCGCGTACATCCTCATGACTTCCTTGATGCCGCGGCACACGGTGTCGAGCGGGTGCTCGTGCGCGGGGGCGGCGTTGAGGACCGCCTCGGCGCGGATCAGCGTGTCGTCGTGGTCGGGGAAGATCGCCTCTTCCTTGGAGCGGAAGTGGCGGAAAAAGGTGCGACGGGCGACTCCGGCGGCGGCCGCGATCTCGTCGACGGTGGTCGCCTCGTACCCCTTGGTCGCGAACAGCTCCATGGCTGCGGTCGCCAGTTCTCGGCGCATCTTGAGCCGCTGGGCGGCGGCGCGACTGCCTGCGGCACTTTCCGGCGCGTCGGGCGTAGCTGGTGTACGTGAGGACTTGGCGGGCTGGGACATGACCTGAACGTACTGCATGTGCGCAGCTCGATGCGCAGGTGTGCCGTTTCCCCCGCCCGGTGGGGGCGGGGGAGAGCCCGGCCGGCCGGGCGGCGCGAGACCGCCCGGATCGAGCAGCCCGCCCCAGTCCGCCTCCGCGTGGGACCAGTCGCCGACGCCGTCAGCGGCGGGCATACTCGCGGAAGCCGCGGCCGGTCTTGCGGCCGAGGCAGCCCGCGGCCACCAGGTGCTCAAGGAGCGGGGCCGGGGCCAGGCCGGGGTCGCGGAACTCGCGGTGCAGGACCTTCTCGATGGCCAGCGAGACATCCAGACCGACCACGTCCAGCAGCTCGAAGGGGCCCATCGGATAGCCGCCGCCGAGCTTCATCGCCGCGTCGATGTCGTCCAGGGACGCATAGTGTTCCTCGACCATCTTGATGGCGTTGTTCAGGTACGGGAACAGCAGTGCGTTCACGATGAAGCCGGCCCGGTCGCCGCAGTCCACCGCGTGCTTCTTGATCTTCGCGCAGACCTCGCGGACCGTCGCGTGGACATCGTCGGCCGTCAGCACGGTCCGCACGACCTCGACCAGCTTCATCGCCGGCGCCGGGTTGAAGAAGTGCATGCCGATGACGTCCTGCGGACGTGAGGTGGCGCGGGCGCAGGCGACGACGGGCAGCGAGGAGGTGGTCGTCGCGAGGACCGCGCCCGGCTTGCAGACCTTGTCCAGTGTGGCGAACAGCTGCCGCTTGATCTCCAGGTCCTCGGCGATCGCCTCGACGGCCAGGTCGACCTCGGCGAAGGCGTCGTAGGACCCGGCCGGGGCGATCCGGTCCAGGATCTGCGCGGCGGCCTCGGCGGTCAGCCGGCCCTTGTCGACAGAGCGCGAAAGGGACTTGCCGATACGGGCCTTGGCGGTCTGCGCCTTCTCCTCGCTGCGGGCGGCCAGGACGACGTCGTAGCCCGCCTTGGCGAACACCTCGGCGATGCCCGAGGCCATGGTGCCGGAGCCGGCGACGCCCACCGAGCGGACGGTGCGGCCGGCGGCCTTGGTGTCCCCCTCCGCCGGGGTCAGCGCGTCCGGCACGACCGTGGCGCTGCCCGGCGCCGCGTAGCTGTAGAAGCCGCGCCCGGACTTGCGGCCGGTCAGGCCCGCCTCGCTGAGCTGCTTCAGGATCGGGGCGGGGGCGTGCAGCCGGTCGCGGGACTCGGCGTACATGGCCTCCAGGACCGTCCGCGCGGTGTCGACGCCGATCAGGTCCAGCAGTGCGAGCGGGCCCATCGGCAGACCGCAGCCGAGCCGCATGGCCGCGTCGATGTCCTCGCGGGAGGCATAGCGGGCCTCGTACATCGCCGCGGCCTGGTTGAGATAGCCGAACAGCAGGCCGTCGGCGACGAAGCCGGGGCGGTCGCCGACCGCGACCGGCTCCTTGCCCAGCTCGATCGCGAGGTCCGTGACCGCGGCGACGGCCTGCGGCGCGGTCAGCACCGAGGAGACCACCTCGACCAGCTTCATCGCCGGCGCCGGGTTGAAGAAGTGCAGGCCGAGCACCCGCTCGGGGCGGGCCGAGTCGGCCGCGAGCCGGGTGACGGACAGGGCGTTGGTGCCGGTCGCGAGGATCGTGTCGGGGCGGACGATGCCGTCCAGCTCGCGGAAGATCTGGTGCTTGGTCTCGTACGACTCCGGGGCCACCTCGATGACGAGGTCGGCGTCGGCGGCCGCGGTCAGGTCGGTCGTGGTGCGGACACGGGCCAGTGCCTCGGCACGCTCGGACTCGGTGAGCCGGCCGCGCTCCACACAGCGGGCGGTGGAGGACTCCAGAGCGGCGAGGGCGCGCGCGGCCTGGGCCTCGCTGACGTCGATGCCGATCACCTCGCGACCGGCCTTCGCGAGGACCTCGGTGATGCCGGTGCCCATGGTGCCGAGGCCGACGACGGCGATCGTCGTGAAGGCGGACAGCGGGGTGCCGGACTGGGGGGACAGGGGAGTGGCCATCGCGGGACTCCAGGAATGAGGGTGACGACGAGGAGCGCGCCGGGTGCGCCGGGCGGCGCACCACGGTGCGGGGAAGGAGTGCGGGTGTTGCCGGGCTGCGAGCGCACACGCCCGGTGCTGCTGCCGGTGCCGCGGGCGTGCACACGCCCGCGAACGGCAGGGATTCCGACCGGCCCTGTCCCGGAGCCGGGTCGTACTGCGGTACACGTCGTACCGAACCGACCGAGTCTCCCATCGCCCCGAGAGGGTGGGAGGTGTCCCCGACGACGACTGCGTCACCAAACCGCCGCCGGTGGAAGTGCGAGTGGGTAACTCGCTCGTCTGAGCTTAACCGGCGAGTAACGAGCGCGCCAGACCTGAGTCGCACCGGACTTTGTGATGTAGCTCCCGCCGCCCCCACGACCCGCCTACGCTGGACTTCGTGGACGAAGAGTTGCGATCGCTCACGGAGCGCTTACGGCAGGAGTCGCGCGGCCCGGCAGCGTTCGACCGGCTGCTGGCGACCGAGGACCACGACGAACTCGCGGAGGTGCTCACCGCGCCCGGACAGCCGCTGTGGGCCAGGGAGCTGGTCGCGTTCCGGCTCGGTGTCGCCCGCGACCGGCGGGCCTTCGAGTCCCTGGTGCTGCTCCTCAACCACCGCGACCCACCGCGCTGCGCCTCCGCCGCCTATGCCCTCGCCCGGCTCGGCGACCCGCGCACGGCCAGGGCGGCGGCAGCGCTGGCGACGAACGAGCTGCGGGTGGCCTACGCCCTGCACCCCGTACGGCTCCTGGTGGAACTGCGCGCTCCCGAGTCCGTCCCCGCGCTCATCACCACACTGGAGCGGCGGCTGCGCCCGCACGACCCCTACCACCGGGTCGCCCTCTCGTGTGTCGAGGGTCTGGGCGCCCTCGCCGACCCCCGTGCCCGCCGTGTCCTGAAGGAGGCCCTCGCCCATCCGGTACTGGCCAGGGCGGCGGTGCGGGCGCTGGCGGGCATCCCGGAGGAGGAACAGGCCAGGTGACCGCCGGTCAGCGGCGCGGTACCGAGCGGGCGGCGCCTCGGGGGCGGGCGGCGGGGCGCTGTTAGGGTGCCCTGCCGTGAGCGATATATGAGCGGCAAGGGCCCGGGCCGCCCGAAGGACCCGGACCCCTCGGAAGAGGAACTGTTCCGCCGCCTGGGCAAGGAACTGCGCTGGCCCGCCCGGTCGGAGCGGGAGCCGCCGCTGCGGCACGTCGTACGGCGATGGTCGCAGCTGCTCGGCTTCGACCTCGCCATGGTGGCGGCCAGCTCTCTCGTCGCGGTGCGGGTGGGGCGCTGGCCCGCCGTCGCCACCTGGGTCGCGTTCACCGTCCTGTATGTCTTCTGGCTCCGGCGGCGGATGCCGCGCGCGCCGGGACACAAGGCCGCCGGCATCCTCGCCGGGCTCGGCTACGCGATACTCGTCGTCGGCGCGGGCTATGCCACTCCCCGGGTCTACCTCGACACCTGGGGCAAGGAGGGCACGGCGACCGTCGTCGACCAGAGCACCTCGCGCACGCGCGGCGGCGGCGAGGCGTACACCTGCACGGTCATCCTGCCGGGCGGCGACACGCGGCGGCTGGAGGCGTCGAGCGGCACCTGCAAGCGCCTGACGCCCCTGGTCGACGGCCAGGTGCCGGTGGTCTACGACCCGGCACATGTGGTCCTCCCGATGGCCGGGACGAAGGGGCAGCTGGGGGTCGGAAAGAGCGTACTGCCGTGCGGGATCGGGCTGTTGCTGGTGGTCGGCGCCGGCGCCCACACGATCCGCCGCACGGCGGTCGTCCAGCGCGGCCGGCCGCACAGTGGACGGCGTGACAAGCGCGGCTAGGGCCTGTCCGGCGGATCAGGTCGCGGGAAAGTGACGGTGCCTCATCGGCGCAGGTGAGCGGGTGTCGCGGGCCACGCCGGCGGGGGTGGCGATCCGGGTCGGTCCACTCATGGAGCCAGGGCTGACGCTCATGGCTCCATGGCGGACCGTCCCACTGACAACGCCCCCGACGTATCACGCGGTCGCTCAGCGGCGCATCCCCAGCAGGGCGTGCAGGGTCTCACCGCCGGAGGGGGCCGTCGCGGACTTCGTGGCCAGCGGCTTCGGATCCGGCGACTTCCGGCACACCGCGTCGGCGACACCCGGGCCACGCGGCACCGTACCGTCCGTCAGATACGCGGCCAGATACGTGTCCAGGCAGCTGTTCTCGCTCAGTGTGATGCCATGGTTGCCGCCGCCGTCCTCGACCACCAGGCTGGAGCGGGCGAGCAGCCGGTGGACCGTGACCCCGCCGGGATAGGGTGTGGCCGCGTCGTTCGTCGCCTGGAAGAGCAGCGTCGGCGGCAGCTTGCTGTTGGCGACGCTGATCGGGCTGTGCTTCGAGGTCGGCCAGAACGCACACGGCGCGTTGTACCAGGCGTTGTTCCATGCCATGAAGGGCGCCTTGCGGTACACCGTCCAGGTGTCCGTACGCCATCGGCTCCAGCCGGTGGGCCAGGAGGTGTCACGGCACTGCACCGCGGCGTAGATGCTGTAGCCGTTCTCGCCCGCGCCGTCCACGGCACCGAACTTCTCGTACGCCTCCAGCAGCGGAGCGGTGTTCCGGTCGCGCACATACGCCGCGAACGCCTCGGCGAGATAGGGCCAGTTGCCGTCGTAGTAGCCGCCCGGGATGAAGGTGTCCTCCAGCTCCGAGGCGCCCACCTTGCCCTCGGCCGGCTTCTTCGCCAGGGCCGCCCGCATCGCGTACCACGCGGCCTCGATCTTCGCGGGGTCCTTGCCGAGGTGATAGGCGGAGTCGTACCGGGCGATCCACGCCATCAGCGCGCGGTGGCGGTCGTCGAAGGCGTAGTCCTGGGCGAGGTTGTCCTTGTACCAGACGCCGGTCGGGTCGACGATCGAGTCCAGCACCAGACGGCGGACCCGCTCCGGGTACAGCTTCGCGTAGACCGCGCCCAGGTAGGTGCCATAGGAGTAGCCGAAGTAGTTGATCTTCGGCGCGCCCAGTGCCTGGCGGATGGAGTCCATGTCGCGTACGGCGCTGACGGTGTCGATGTACGGCAGCACATCGGCGTACTTGCGGGAGCAGGCGGCGGCGAAGGACTTCGCGCGCGCGATGTTGGCCCGCTCCAGCGCGGCCGAGGCGGGCACCGTGTCCGGGCGTACCGTCTTGAAGTGGTCGGGCGCGCAGTCCAGCGCGGGGCTGCTCTGGCCGACCCCGCGCGGGTCGAAGCCGATGACGTCGTACTGCGCGGCGACGTCCGCCGGCAGGGCCGAGGCGACGTATCCGGCGAGCCTGAGGCCGCTGCCGCCGGGGCCGCCCGGGTTGACCAGGAGGGGGCCCTGCGAGGTCTGCGCGGTGTGCGGGACGCGGGAGAGGGCGAGCGTGATCTGCCGGCCCGACGGGTGGCTGTGGTCCAGCGGCACCTTCAGGGACGCGCACTGGAGCGTCGGATAGGCATTGGTGCCGCACGCCTTCCAGACGAGCGGGGCGGCGGGAGCGGGCGGGGCCGCTTGGGCGGGCAGGGCCGTGACGGAGCCCGCCAGCACTGCGGCGGATGCGCACAGCACGGCTGCGCGTGGTGTCATGCGTCCTCCCGGGACGGAGAGGTATCGGCGGACCGTTGAAGTTCACATCTTTCGCCGCATCGTCCCGGCGTCCGCGCCCTGAAGAACGTTTTATAGGCATAGTTGACCCGATTGGGTCGCCCGAAGCCCTCGAACGCCGCTCGGCGGAGGGCGGACGCGGTCTTCAGCGGAGGGCGGGGGCCGCCGCCCTCACAGGAGGGTGAGCTGGGTCGGTTCGGTCGCGGCCGGCGGACCGGCCGGCGGCGCCGGGGGGATCCGGCGGGCCAGACCGGGCCGGGTGGGCCCGATGCCGTACTCCTGGGCCAGCTCGTGCACCTGACGGGTGATCCGGCGCTGGTACCACTTGGGCGCGTAGGCACCCTCCGCGTACAACCGCTCGTAGCGCCGCACCAGATACGGGTGGTGCCGGGCGAGCCACGCCATGAACCACTCCCGGGCGCCGGGCCGCAGATGGAGTGTCAGCGGGGTGACCGAGGTGGCCCCGGCCGCCGCGATCGCCCGTACCGTGGCCCGCAGCCGGTCCGGATGGTCGCTCAGGAACGGGATGACCGGTGCCATCAGCACCCCGCAGCCGATGCCGTGCTCGCCGAGGGCGCGTACGACGTCCAGACGGCGCTCGGGCGAGGGTGTGCCCCGGCTCCACCGTGCGCCACAGCTCGGTGTCGACGAAGCCGACGGAGACCGAGATGCCCACGTCCGTCACCTCGGCCGCCCGCACCAGCAGATCCAGGTCGCGCAGGATCAGGGTGCCCTTGGTGAGGATCGAGAACGGGTTGGCGTGCTCGGTGAGGGCCGTGATGATGCCCGGCATCAGCCGGTAGCGGCCCTCCGCGCGCTGGTAGCAGTCGACGTTGGTGCCCATCGCCACGTGGTCGCCCTGCCAGCGGCGGGAGGCCAGCTGACGGCGCAGCACCTCGGGCGCGTTCACCTTGACCACGATCTGGCTGTCGAACCCGATGCCCGTGTCGAGGTCCAGATAGCTGTGTGTCTTGCGGGCGAAGCAGTAGACGCACCTATACTTCCATGTATGGCCCGTTTAGTAAGGGTGCGTCATACGAGGGCATCAGCAAGGCGGATGAGGGCGACGAAGACGGTGTCATCCGTCCACCGCCACACGTTCCGCACCCGCACCGAGGCCCGGATCCGGATCGCCATCTGGATCACCGACTTCTACAACGCCAGGCGGCTGCACAGCGTGTGCGGGTTCAAGAGCCCGATCGACTACGAACGTGACTACCGAGCCACCCTCGCCGAGGGACTGGCCGCATAGATCGTCTCCATGTTCCGAGGGGATCGACACTGGCGCGGCATCGCCACACGCTTTGACAAGTCGCCCGAGAGCCACGTCGCCGGCCTCGAACTCCGTGCCTCGATGGTCTGGGTCGGAGAGCTCTTGCAGGCAGCCGATCGATCACGACATCACGCAGGCCGTAGTAGGGGCGCGGGGAACCGCGCGAGCAACCCCCACGTACCCGCAGCCCCCACGAAACAACACGCCCCGAGCTACTGGGCGACACGCACCGACGGCTCCGGCACCGAGGCCTCCGACTCGGCAGCGACAGCTGAACCGTCCAGCACCGTCTTCGCCCGTTCCACATCCAGCGTGCCCTCCCAGCGGGAGACGGCGAAGACGGCGACACAGTTGCCGAGCAGGTTCGTCACCACCCGCATCGAGTCCATGATCCGGTCCACGCCCAGCAGCAGCGCCACCGCCCCGGCGGGAATGGCACCGAGCGAGGAGGCGGTCGCGGACAGGGCGAGGAAGGCGGAGCCGGGGATGCCCGCCATGCCCTTGCTGGTCAGCATCAGCACCAGGACGACGGTGATCTGCTGGCTCAGGCTGAGGTCGACGCCGACGGCCTGGGCGATGAACAGGGTGCCGATGGAGAGGTAGAGCGAGGCGCCGTCGAGGTTGAAGGAGTAGCCGGTGGGCAGCACCAGGCCCACGGCGTCGTCGCGGGCGCCGGCTCCGCGCAGCTTCTGCATCACGCGCGGCATGACGGACTCGGTGGACGCGGTGCCCAGCGCGAGAAGCATCTCCTCGCGGATGTAGCGCAGGAACTTCCAGAGGCTGAGCCCGGTGACGATGCGCAGGGCGACGGCAAGCAGCGCGACGAACAGCGCGGCGGCGACATAGCACAGGATGATCAGCTCGCTGTAGGTCTTGATCACGCCGAGCCCGTACTGGCCGATGAGGACGGCCATCGCGCCGAACACCGCGATCGGGGCGAGGCGCATGACGAAGCCGACGATCGCGAAGATGATCTCCTGGGCCTGCTCGACGGCGGGCAGGACCTTCGGCACCTTGGTGTGGCCGAGGTGGAGCAGCGCGGCGCCCACCAGACAGGCCAGGATGAGCACCTGGAGCAGGGAGTTCTCGGCGAACGCGCCGATGAAACTGGTGGGCAGCGCGTTGACGACGAACTCGGTCGTCGAGGGCAGCGCGGCGCCGCCCGTCTTTGCGTCGACCGCCTTGGTGCTCAGGGTGGACGGGTCGACATGCATCGCCGAGCCGGGTTGGACAACGTTGGCGGCGACCAGGCCGATGATCAGCGCCGCGGTACTCGCGACCTCGAACCAGATCAGGGCCTTGAGCCCGATCCGGCCGAAGGCCTTGAGGTCACCGGCCTTGGCGATGCCGACGACGACCACGCAGAACACCAGCGGCGAGATGATCGTCTTGATGAGCCGGGTGAAACCGTCGCCGAGCGGCTTGAGATCCGCGGCGAAGCCGGGCCACAGCTTCCCGATGACGATTCCGAGCACGAGCGCGCAGAGGACCTGCGCGAAGAGAGAGGTACGCAGTATGCGTGCGACGCGTCGCGGCAGGGAGGGTGCAGTCGGCGGCACGGGGCACTCCTAGAGGGGACGTGAACACGCAGAAGCCGGGGATGAGACTTCTGCGATACGGAAAGTGGCTTCCGTGACGATCACTCTCAAGGTGCTCTTGATCCCGCCGGAGACTTCCGCGTTACGGACGCGTAAATCACGCCCGGAGTGACCCATCGCACGCAACCGGCCTCAGCAGCCGTCCCGGTCCTCCGTGAGCACCCCCCTTGACGGTCGCCAGGGAGCGGTCGTAGCGGCACGCCCGGCCCTACAGTCGGTACCGCTCGCTCGTCGTGCCGACCGCGTGCCGCTGGTCGCGCGGGACGCCCGTCGTGTACGTGGCGTGCCCGGTGACCGTGTCGTCCAGCCGCGACCAGCCCGTACGCAGACCACCGCGCGACTCGACGACGGTGGCACGGTCGCCGAGCGTCAGCACGGTGCGCAGGCGGGCGTCGTCGCCGATCGTGGTGGTGCCGTTCATCGTGCACGCGCGGTGCGTGAGCGTCGAACGGGCCGGTCCGCGTCCGTCGACGGTGACCGACTCGTCGTCGCTCCACCCGGCGTCGAGGCCGTCCATGTTCTCGCCGTTCTCGCCGTCGGTCCGGGCATCCTCGAACTGGGAGCGCAGAAAGTCCGTCCAGGTGCTGGAACCCCGCTCGGGTGCCGGGTCGATCCCCGCCTCCTTCAGGATCTCCCACACCGTGGAGGCGGCCACCTGTACGCCCAGAACCAGCAGCTCGCCGTGGATGCGCCGGTAGCTCCAGCCGGGATTCTCCCGCGCCAGACGCAGCACGAGAACGCGGATCGAGTGCACGGTACGCGGCCGACCCGCACGCCCCGGCCGGGAACGGGCCGCGTGGCGGCGCGAGACCAGGTCACGGTGCCAGTGCAGCACAGTGTCCGGGCGCACCAGAAGCCGTGCCCGGCGCAGCACACCGCGCGGGAGCCGGTGCAGTAGCGCGGCCAGGAACACCCGGTCACTCGGGGCGAACCGCCCCCGATCCCGGCCGAGCTGGCGTTCCAGCACGGTGATCTGATGACGCAGCGCGAGGGTCTCCGCGTCTTTGTCCTGGTTGTTCACCGGCAGCAGCCGCAGCAGGGCGAACACATTCGCCACACCCGGATGGGCGAGTCGAAGCAGCACGACAGATCATCCTGCCGGTGCACTCACCAGGTGCCCAGAGCACCCGCCCAGGCGCCCGCGCTCGACACCACCCGTACACCACCCGTACACCAGCCCCCACCAGGACGGATGAGTTTTTCGGCAGGCACAGCGACAACGTACACCTCGGCAACTGCATCGGCCTGCGAAACAGCCCCGAGCATGCCCGCTGACCAAGTCGGCGCACAGGGAAACTCCAAGATCCCCAACAGAGTCAAGCCAAGGTCCACCATCATGCCGGCAGCAGCACGAGTGAACCGGCTGTGGCGCGGGACTCGATCGCCCGATGGGCCTGCGCCGCGTCGCGCAGGGCGTAGGTGCCACCGAACCGTATGCGCAGTATGTCTTCGGATATCGCGCTGAAGACCTCGTTCGCGCGCCACAGCACCTCGGCGCGGGTACGGACGAAGTGCGGCAGCACCGGCCGGGTCACGAACAGCGAACCCAGTTCGGCGAGACGCTGCAGATCGAACGGCGGCACTCGGCCGCTCGCGGATCCGAACAACGCGAGTGTGCCCCGCGGCCGAAGCGCGGCGAGGCTCGACTCGAAGGTGGCCGCACCGACGCCGTCGTAGACGGCGGAGACACCTTCGCCGCCCGTCAGTTCCCGGATACGATCGGCGAGATCGTCACCGTAGCGCAGCACGTGCCAGGCCCCGGCCTCCCGGGCGAGCTTCTCCTTCTCGTCGGTGGACACGGTGGTGATCACCTTGGCGCCTCGCGCCGCGGCCCACTGCACCAGAAGCTGGCCCATGCCGCCGGCACCCGCGTGAATCAGGATCGCGTCTCCCGGCGTCGGTCGGTACACCGACTCCAAGAGGTAGTGCGCGGTCATTCCCTGCAGCAGCGCCCCACCTGCGACCTGCCAGTCGATCCCGTCGGGCACCGGCACGCACTGATCGGCCGGCACGGCCACGAGTTCGGCATAGCCGGCCCTGCCGTACGCCCAGGCCACTCGATTCCCGACGGCGACCTCGGCTCCCTCGCCCGCCGCCACGACCTCGCCTGCTCCTTCGAGGCCGGGAACGGGGAGTTCAGCGGGGTACTCCCCTCTGCGCACGTACACGTCGCGGTAGTTCACGCCGATCGCTCTGGTCCGCACCAGCACCTCGCCCGGCCCGGGAACCGGGTCCGGCATCCGGCGGTAACGGAGGGCATCAGGGCCGCCGGGCTCGGTCACCACTACTGCGTGCACGAGGTCTCCCCTTCTCGCTCTCGTCGGTTCGGCCGCATCACGCTGTCCGGGCCTTTTGTTCGCGGCGGAATCGGTACAGCACCGGTTCGGTATAGCCGTTCGGCGCCGTCGCGCCCCGGATGATCAGTTCGCGGGCCGCCTGCCACGCGAGGGAGGCTTCCCGTGCAGGGAGCAGCGGCCGGTAACCCGGTTCGTCGTGGAGGCGATCGTCGAGGACCGCCGCCGTCCGGCGTAGACCCTCGTCCACATCCCGCACGGTGATCACGTTGTGGTGCAGCCAGTTCGCCAGCAGTTGGGTCGACATCCGTATCGTGGCGCGGTCTTCGAGTACGACGACACCGTCGAAGGCGGGCATCGGGGAACTGGCGACGGCGCGCTCGACCCAGCGCACCGCATAGCCGAGAACGGTGTAGCAGTGGGCGTCCAACTCCCTCCGCAGGTCGGTGAGGGTTTCGGCGACCGGCGGGCGCAGGAGCTCGCCGAGCGAACGTCGCGGTCCGGCCGCCGCGATCTCGCGCTGCACGTCGGCGATGTCCACCTGGTGGTAGTGCACGGCGTGCAGAGTCGCGGCGACGGCGGTCGGCACCCAGGTCATCCCCGCGCCCAGAGAGAGCTGGCCGATCTTGGACGCGAGCAGGTCGCTCATCCGCTCGGGGGTGGGCCACATGCCCAGCCCGATCAGTGCCCGCCCCTGAAGGCCATGGGCCAGGCAGGTGTCGACGTGCCACTGCTCGTACGCCATCTGCCAGTCTTGGGTCTTCATGGCGGCCTTGGGCACCATGGGCCCGGCCGCCATCGACGTGTGGATCTCGTCGGCGGTTCGGTCGAGCAGGCCGTTGTTGGTGGAGACGACTCGATGCCGTACCGCCTCGAGGCACGCCGCCAGGTTGACGGTGGTGCGCCGCTCCTCGTCAAGGAGACCGAGTTTCACCGTGTGATCCGGCAGTCCGAGCAAGCGCTCGATGCGGCCGAAGAGCTCATTGATGAAGGCGAACTCGTCCGGCCCGTGCAGTTTCGGCACCGCCAGATACACCGCGCCGGCACGGGAGTTCACGCGGGAGGTGTCGCCCCGCAGATCGTGCAGCGCCGCGAGAGTGGCGATCACCGCGTCGACGATGACTTCCGGCACCTCGGCGCCCTCGTGGTCGAGGATCGCGTCCGTGGTCATCAACTGCCCGACGATCCGGGCGAACAGCAGTGCCCGCCCGGGCAGCGATATGCGGCTGCCGTCCGGGGCGGTGTACCGGCGATCGGGATGCATGCCGCCACCGTGCCGCGTGGTGTAGCTGCCGCGCATCAGACGCAACCAAGCGCGGTAGACCTCGATCTTGTCCGTGACATCAACGGCAGCGACGCAGTCCTCGAAGTCCATGATCGTGGAGATCCCGGATTCCGGGACCACATCCTGGATGCCGGCCGCGTCGAGACGGCCGAACGCGCCATCCGGGTCGAACTGGATCTCGACGTGCAGGTGATGATGTTCGATCAGTAAGACCGACGGCCGAGCGGGATCACCGCGGAATCCGGCCAGCCGCGCCGCAGGGGCCAGTGTGCTGAACGTACCGTCGGCCACCCGCACGCGCAGCGCACCGTCGACGACTTGATAGCGCGTCGATTTCGCGTGCGAGCCCTCGTCGAGCGGCGCCATCACGTCGAGAAGCCCTCGGGCGAAGTCGATGACCGCCTCGCGGCGTTCACCGGTGTCGCCCTGAGGAAGCACGTCGGTCTTGTACAGGGCGCGATACAGCGACCCCCATCGGGCGTTGACCCCTTCGAGCACGAAGGGCTCGTCGACCACCGGCACCAGCAGCTGCGGACCGGCGATCCGCGTGATCTCCGCGTCCGTACCGGCGGTGTCCACGGTGAAGGGCTCCGGTGTCGCAACCAGGTAGCCGATCTCGGTCAGGTACCGGCGATACGCGTCCGCGTCGAGGTCCTCGCCGCGGTGCTCGGTGTGCCAGGCGTCCACGCTGTCCTGCAGTGCGCGGCGCCGGTCCAGCAGTGCGCGATTGCGTGGCGCGAGGTCGTCGATCAGCTGCTCGAACCCGGCCCAGAACTCCCCGGCAGCCACGCCGATGCCGGGGAGAGCCTCCCGTTCCACGAAATCCCGGAACGCGCGCGCGACCCGCAGGGCCCCGATCCGGACCCGCGCGTCCGCGGCGACGTCAGCGATGCTCATACAGGCACCACACCATCGTCGCCTCCAGCTTCTTCAAGATCTTCAGATTCTCGATGGATTCGACGACGTCCACCGATCCGATGCAGGCATCGACGGCCTGCTCGCTCACCAGCCGTGCGGCTTCCGGCTTCGCCCGCACCGTCGAGACCACCACGTCGACCGGCATGTGCTCGCGCACGAACTCCAGGGTGGCCGGGTGAGACGCCGCCGAGCGGATGTCCGCGATCCCGCCGGAGAAGTCCGAATGGACCGCGACGCACATGGGCTTGGTCGGCGACTCCCAGACCCCGACCATCGTCATCGAACGCAGCTTGCTGAAATGAAGGTCGACCCAGGAGTCGACCAATGACCCGTTGTTCATGTCCAGATACCCGGCGGCGACCAGCGCCCTGCCGCCGCGTGTCTCGGAATCGTCGATGGCGGCGCGGAAGGAGGGGAAGAGCTCGATGTTCTCGCCCCCGATGCGGACGGCCTCCGCGTGCGCGTCCGTCCCCGACGGTCCGAGCGTCTTGATGATGCCCTTCACCATGATGCAGTCCCCGTACTGCTGGAAGCGCTGAATTCGTAGGTTGTCAGGTGGGCGGCCTCGCCGACGGTACGGCAGCCGGACAGGGCGAGATCCGTCTCGAGTTCCTCGCGCAGCAGCGACAGCACGGCGTCGACGCCCGACTCGCCGCCGACGGCGAGCCCGTAAAGGATCGGCCGCCCCAGCAGGACGCCGTCGGCGCCGCGAGCCAGGGCCTTGAGTACGTCCGAGCCTGATCGGATGCCGCCGTCGACGAGTACTTCCACCGTGTCTCCCACTGCGGCCCGGATCTCCGGCAGCACCGTGAGTCCGGGCACGGCTCCGTCGAGCTGACGCCCGCCGTGATTGGAGACCACCAGCGCGTCCACGCCCGAGCGCGTCGCCATGAGGGCGTCCTCGCGAGTCAGGATGCCCTTCACGACGAGCGGCAGCCGGGTGCGCTCCCGCAGCCATTCGATGTCGCTCCACGCCAATGAGGGGTCGAACATCACGGTGGTGTGCGAGGCGACGGCCGAACCTTCGGCCGAGGCCCGTTGCGCTCCGATCGCGGCCTCGCCGCGGAAGTGGGCGGCGTAGACGTCGGGCGGCAGCGCGAAGCCGTTGCGCTGGTCTTTGAGGCGGCGGCCCAGTCGGGGCACGTCGACGGTGAGCATGAGCGCCTGGCAGCCCGCGGCTTCGGCCCGGCTCACCAGTTCCTTCGTGGCGCCCCGGTCCCGCAGCCAATACAGCTGGAACCACAGGTCGGCACCCGACTCGGCGATGCGCTCCACCGGTGTCCCGCTGAGCATCGCCACGGTGAACGGTACGCCCGCCGTCTTCGCCGCGCGTGCGGTGGCCGCCTCGCTCTGCGGATGTACCAGCCCGTGGTAGGCCATCGGCGCGATGGCCACCGGCAGGCTCGCTTCGGTGCCGACCAGGCGGGATGCGGTCGACACATGCGATACGTCCCGCAGCATCCGCGGCGCCACATACAGGTTGTCGAAGGCGCGCAGATTGGCCGCCACGCTCCGCTCGGCACCGCTGCCGCCAGAGATGAAATCCCAGGCGGCGGGCGATATCACGTCGCAGGCCGCGTCGGAGAACTCGGCCACGGATTGCGGCCGACTCGGTTGCCCGGCCTCCGTCACCTCCGTCACCGTTCCTCCCGCTGGCTCCGCTCCGCCTTCCTGGCCTCGAACAACGCCTTGACGTTGCCCTTGCCGAAGGTCTCGGCACCGACCCGCTCGATCACCTCGAAGAAGAAGGTGTTGCGCGGATGCGTGGAGTGCGTGAAGATCTGGAACAACTCGCCGCCGTGGTCCCGGTCGGCGAGGATGCCCAGTTCGCGCAGTTGCTTGAGCTCGTGACGCGCTACGCCGCCGAGGCGGTCCGGCAGCAGGTCGTAGTAAGCGCCCGGAGTGTCGAGGAAGTCCACCCCGCGCCCGCGCAGCTTCTGAACGGCCGTCACGATGTCCGCGCAGCTGAACGCGATGTGCTCGACCCCGGGCCCGGCGTGGTTCTGCACGAACTCCGCGATGAAGTCCAGGGACTGCCCCGGCTTCGCGGCGGACTCGACGATGGTGAACGTGACGTCGCCCGCGGCGTTGCGCACGACCTGGGAATCCATGCCCTGACCGCCGACCATGGTCCGGTCCTCGAAGATCACCGAGAAACCCAGGACGGATTCATAGAACTTCACCGCGTTCCGAAGGTCGCCGGCTCCGACGAGGTAGGCGAAGTGGTCCAGCACACCGAATTCCGCGGGCACTTGCGCTGCAGACTCCGGTGCCGGGACGATGCCCGGCGGCAGTTGGCCAGGTGCGGCATCATCGGGGCGTTCGACCAGGCCGTGCTGGACATCGCCGAACGCACCGAAACCGGCGACCAGCACACCGGCGCGCTCGACCGGCTGAAGCACGGCTTCGGCGCCGTTGGCCACGGCCTCCGCGAAGGCCGCATCGACCGACGGCGTGCGCAGCCAGATGTTGGCCACGCCGTCGCCATGGGTGCGGACCCAGGCGGACACCGGGGAATCCTCGGTCAGCCCCTGGGTGAGCAGGAGCACGATGCCCCCTTGCCTCAACGCAATCGAGCGGTGGGACTGGATGCTCGCGCTCGACGTTCCCGCTATCTGGAAGGCGTATTTCGACACGAGATCTTTGACGGTCGCGTCAATGTCTTTGACATAGAACTCGACGTGATCCAACCGAGCATCACGCAAAACTTGCATGGCAGCTCTCCAAACGCTTTGAAGTCAACCCAAATCAGAGGGGACTTCGAATAAGAAATCCCCCAGAACGCCCTGACCTGCGGCTGACGCACCCTATTGGCAGCCGCGGCTCGGATGAGGAGAGCCGCGGGCCCTTTGTTGCTCGTTCAACTCGAACTTACAGGCCCCTCGGGCGACTTGACAATGGCCGCATTCGGCAGCACAACGGAGTCGATATTAAGTCCTTGTTTCACGGCACATCTTGTCCGCGCCGAGCAGGCAATACGTAATCGCCGGTTGCAGTTCTCGCACATCTGAGGCTTGCCATTCTGTGGATTTCACCGAACGGCGGTGCCAACTCGTCGAAGCCTCCGCGCCCCAGGAGCAACCCTTCACACACCAGAAGCGCCTCCGCATGCGAAGGCGCTTCTGAGTAACTTTCCGGGCTGGTCCCACTGCTCACTCCCGCGTGGTGATCACCGCGGGATCGTCGCGGGCGCCTCGCGAGCCGGCGTCTCGGCCGGTTCCGGAACGGTCCGCCGCACGGAGAGCAGCGATACGCACGCGATCAGCGCAGACAGGGTTGGAACGGCCACCGGTCCCCCCGTCGACAGGGCGAGGCCGCCGACAGCACCGCCGACGGCGACTCCCAGGAACTGCACGGAGAAGTGCACCCCCAGCGCCAGGGACCGCTGCGCGGGCGCCAGGGCGGCGATCCGTGTCTGCTGGGAGACCCCGCCGCAGCACCAGGCGGCACCCAGGCAGAACAGCACCGGAAACGCGGCGATCGCCGCGGTGGTGCGGGGATGCCAGGCGGTGCCGACGGCAATGGCCGCGAGGAGCAGCGCCATCAGCGAGAGAGCCACGCACAGCACCCGTGCCACGGGCACCTTGACCAGGATCCTGCCGATCGTGCGCCCGGCCAGCAACGCACCCGCACCGAAGACGATCATCAGCGCAGCGACACCCTGGCTTCCCATCCCGGTCGCCCGCTCGACGACCGGCGCAAGATACGTGTAGGTGCAGTACGCGGCGAGGAAGACCCCGAAGGTGGTCAGCAGACTCCACCGGACGGCCGGGTTGCGCAGCAGTTCGGCCCGGCCGGTGCCGACGGGAGCCACCGGCACCGTCGGCAGCAAAGCCGCCAGCATCAACGCAGTGACCAGCGCCAGGACCGTGACGAACAGGAACGTACCCCGCCAGCCGAACAGCCCGCCGATCAAGGTGCCGATCGGCGCGCCCAGAGTGAGCGCCAGCGCGTTGCCGCTGGCGGTGACCGCGATCGCGTTGGGCATGTCCTGCGGACGGCACAGCGCCGCCGCGGCGGCGGCGGCCGGCGCGGCCAGCAGGGCCGCGCTCAACGCGGCCAGCACGCGCGCCGCGGCGAGTACGGCATAGTCGAGTGCGCACGCCGCGAGGGCGTTGCTGAGCGCGAAAGCCAGCATGGCCCCGATCAGCACCGACTTCGGCGGCACTCTGCGGAACGCGCCGATCAGCGGCGGCCCGCCCAGGGCGTAGACCAGCGCGAAGACCGTGACCAGCTGCCCGCACACCGACACGGACACATGCATGGAGTGCGCGACCTCCGGCAGCACGCCGGCGATGACATACCCCTCGGTGCCGACGGTGAAAGTGGCCAGGGCCAGCACGTATACCCGGGGATTCATGCCGGTTCCGGCGCGGTGGGAACCGGTGCGGCAAGGCGCCGGCGCGCGAGGTCGTCGGCGGCCTGCGCGGTCGTGATCTTCGTGCGCGCGGCCGTTTCGAACAGGCCGGTCAGCGTGTCGGCGATCGACTCGATACGCTTGACCGCTTCCTCCGGTTCGTCGCCCAGGACTTCGCGGGAGACCGCGTTGACGACACCGCCGGCGTTGGCGATGTAGTCGGGGGCCCAGAGGATCTCGCGCTCCCGCAACAGCTCCGCCACGCCGGGATCGGCCAGTTGGTTGTTGGCCGCGCCCGCCACCGCGCCGCAGCGCAGCCGCGCCACCAGATCCCGGGTCAGCAGGCCGCCGAGCGCGGCGGGGACGAGCACGTCCACCTCGGCGGTGGCCGCCACGTCGGGTGCAGCGAACACCGCGCCCAGTTCCGCGCTGAGGGAGCGCTTCGCCGGGTCGACGTCGCTCAGGATCAGGCCGGCTCCCGCGGCCGCCAACTGCCGGGCGATCTGCTCCCCGACGTGTCCGAGACCGATCACCGCGAATTTCCTGCCCGCCAAGGCCGGCGAGCCGAACAGCGCCAGGCAGGTCGAGCGCAGCGCGGCGACGACGCCCAGGGCCGTGAACGGCGAGGGGTCACCACTTCCGCCGGCGGCCTGCGGCCGGCAGAACACGTGCTCGGTCCGTTCGCCGATGACCGCCATGTCGGCCGGTCCGGTCCCCGCGTCGGGACCGGTCACGTAGGCGCCGCCGAACTCCGCCACGATGTCGCCGACATCGTGCAGCGCCGCGCGGCGTTCGTCCGCGGTGAGGCTCCGCCCGGTGGGAAGGACCACGACCGTCTTGCCGCCGCCGTTCGGCAGTCCGGCGGCAGCGCACTTACGGGTCATGCCCTCCGACAGGCGCAGCGCGTCGCGCAGGCCGTCCTCCCAGCTGTTGTACGCCCACATCCGGCAGCCGCCGACCGCACGGCCGAGAGCAGTGGAGTGCACTGCGACGACGATCGGCAGCCGGCTTCGCCGCCCGCGTCGCACCACGACCGATTCATGACTGAACTCCATCGGAGTCTCCACGCGTCCTCCCGTGCACCCGGATCTTCAGGACCCCTCGCCGGGGGCCAGGCCAGGCCCCTGCGGCGTCCGCTTCCAGCCTGCTGACGGCCGGTCAGCGGGACCAGAACCGAATCCGAGAACTTCCCCGCACCGTTTTTGTGAAGTCCACAAAAGTGCAGCGTGCGAGTTCTTGATCTCCTATCGTCGAGGCGTGGTCGCAGCGCCGCTGCCATGCAATCGCGAGAGAGAGCACTACGAAATCCACATATCGGGAGGGGCCATGGTGGAGCCCGTGACCGAAGGGGCCGGGGCGCAGGGCGACACCGCCGCGGCGTGGCAGCCCGTCGTCGAACTCTGCGCATCACTCGCCGCAGAACTGCCCACGGTGATCCCGAGGATCGTCGACCGCATACGGCTCGAGATCCCGAGCTACAGAATCGTGGACCGCGAGCAGCAGGAACGCGACGTCACCCGTCACTACCAGGGACTGCTGACCGGCGTGGCCGCACGCCGCTCGCCCACCCGCGAAGAGGTCGAGGCCGCACATGCGCTCGGAGCCGAACGCGCCGCCACCGGCCTGCCGCTGCATGCCCTCATCGAGGCCTACCACGTCGGCTACCGCGAGATGTGGAACGTGCTGCTCGCGCGTGCTCAGTCGCACGACACCCGGGCCGGCGCGCAACTCCTGTCGATCGTCGGGATGGTCTGGACGTGGGTGCAGGCTTCCAGCAGCGCGGCCGCCGAGGCGTACGGCGTTGCCGTCCGCGCTGCCGATGCCACGCTCCTGAGGCTGACCCACCAGTTCCTCGACGGACTTGCCACCGCCGCGCCCGCCGGCGTCGACCTCGAGCAACTGGCTG
Source organism: Streptomyces alanosinicus (assembly GCF_014650595.1). Taxonomy (GTDB): domain Bacteria; phylum Actinomycetota; class Actinomycetes; order Streptomycetales; family Streptomycetaceae; genus Streptomyces; species Streptomyces alanosinicus. The sequence goes on along the minus strand of NZ_BMVG01000003.1, from coordinate 29,700 downwards.
CTGCCCTCACCTTCGACCCTGCCGGCGGGTTCCAGGCACTGTGCTCACCGGCCGAGGCCTGGACCGACGAGCGCATGATGGATCTGCGGCACCGCCGGTGGCCGGGCACGCTGCGCTGCGCGACCCGCGGCAACCTCATGATCGCCCTGGTCCAGGACATCTCGCCGCAGGCCGTGGTCGAAGCGGCCCAGCGGCAGAACCCTGACGCGAGCTTCGGCATCGGCCTGCCGCGGACCGGGCTCCCCGGCGCCGCGATGAGCATGGCGGACGCGAGAGCGGCGCTGCCCCTGACGGATCCGGGACAGGTGAAATCCTTCGCAGACCACTGGCTGCTCGCCACCTTGGCGCCCACGGCGCAACGCTTCGCGGTGCTGCTCGAACCGCGCCGAGAGGCCGCGCAACAACACCCCGACCTGGCAGAGACCGTGCTCAGGTTCGCCGAGAACGGCTTCTCGCTCACCGCGACAGCCCGCGTCCTGCACGTGCATCCGAACACCGTGAAGTACCGCCTTCAGCGCTGGCAGCAACTCACCGACTGGGACGTACGCACCTGGCACGGACTGTCGTCCACCATGATCGCGCTCGGCCTGCCGACACTCTGAAACGCTCCTCCGGCCAGGGCCGCAACTCGGTGACATACCGCTCCGCCACCCCCTGCCTCACCCGGCGGATCAACACCTCCGTCGCACTGCGGCACCCGCGGCTCCAGCCCGCTGCCCGGATCGGCTCATCCGCCGTGCCTCAGCTGTGACGGCACTCGGCCGACGTCTTCACCGCCGGGACATGCCGCGGCGCCGTAGCCCAGGTCCCGGCCTCAGCGTTCCAGCCAGGGCAGCCGGTCCGGCCCGTAGCGGTAGGCGCGGAAGACGGCGTTCTGGGCGCCGCGTGACGATTCCAGGCCGACGCCCGTGCCGAAGGTCCCGAAGTGCGGGACGACGTACTCCCACACGACATCGCCCTCGTGCGTGATCTCGAAGAGGCGGCCGAAGGAGCCCTCGGCGACGAAGGTGTTGCCGTTGGGCAGGCGCTGGGCGCTGGACATGTACGGGCTGTAGAAGTTCTGGGGCGGGTTGTCCTCGTAGGACCAGAGGATCCGGTGGCTGGTCCGGTCGATCTCGATGACACGGCTGTAGGGGACGGACGTGGTGTCCCGGTAGGAGCCGTTGTCGAAGACGAGGATCGTGCCCGAGGACAGTTCGTGCGGGTAGTGCTGCTGGGCGAGGACGTTCGGGCCCAGGGTCCAGGTGATCTCGCCCGTCGGGCGGTCGACGATCACGGTGGTGGAGGCGCTGCGGAAGCCCACCATGATGCTGCCGTCGGCGAGTTCGTTGACGGTGTTGGCCATGGGCCAGTGCTCGCGGGCGAAGTGGGGGTTCAGGGGCGTGTCTTCGAGGGGCAGGTGCTCGAAGGAGGCCCAGCGCCATAGGACTTCGCCGTCCCAGGTCATCTCGTAGATCACGTCTCCCCAGACGTGCCCGCCGGGTGCCTCCGAGCCCGGTACGCCTCCGGGGATGCGTGCGGCGAGGTGGTCGGGGATCGGTTCGACGGCCAGGAGGATCAGGTTGCCGTTGCGCAGCACGCTGGCGTCGTGGTGGTGGAAGGGGTGCCGGGCCTCGCGCAACACCGTGCCGTCGGGGGCGACGAGTTGGAGGATGCCGCCGTGGTAGACCTCCCAGATCGGGAACAGCGGGTCGGTGGCTGTGTCCTTGCCCTGGTAGAAGAGCGTTCCGTCGGGCAGGAGCTGGGCGTGGCGGCCGGGTGGGTGGGCCAGGTGCCATTCGTGGACGGTCTCGCCGTGGATGTCGACGAGGTACACCTCGCCCTCGCCCGCGATGGGCGTGTAGAGGGTGTGGCCTCCGTAGGAACGTGCGGGGTCGTGGGCGCGCAGGCCGGTCCCGCGGCGGCGCAGGGTGTTCTGGTCGATGTCCGACGTCATGAGTGCTGTCCTGTTCTCAATCACTTCGCGGGGAGGGTTACGGCGGTGGCGGCGGCCGCGGTGAGTGGGGCGCGGTCGATGTGGTTCAGGAAGGTGGCCCGGTCGGGGGTGCCGGGGAGCTTCTGCGTGGACTTCGCCCAGGTGCCTTCGTCGAGGAGGAGGTCCAGCAGCGGCCTGTCGAGGGTGACGTCGTAGTCGTAGGAGGCGAAGTGCCGGTTGACGAAGGCGGGTTGGACGGCTCCCGCGGCCTGGGTGATGACCGCCTTGCGGGCCGCGGAGGGGTCTTTGGCGGCGGCTGCGGTGGCGGCGGTGAGGGTGCGCAGGACGGCGGTGGAGGTCGAGGTGTTCGCGCCGGGGCCGGCGATGAGGAGGGTGCGGAACGGGTAGCCGGCGTAGCGGAGTTCGCGGTACTTCGTGCCGAGGGTCGTCCCGGTGGCGTCGTAGAAGCTGGGGAAGGTGAGGCCGGCGTCGATGTCGCCGCGGGCGAGGGAGGCGGTGATCTGGTTCGGGGCGAGGTTGACCAGGGTGACGTCGGCGGGTTTCAGGCCGGCCTCGGTGAGCATGCCGGTCAGTGCGTACTGGACGTTGGTGCCCTCCGGCAGGCCCACCTTCCTGCCCTTGAGGTCGGCGAACGACGTGATGCGCGCGGATGTGGTGGTCAGCAGCCGCCAGTCGGTGAAGGAGGACAGGGCGGCCAGCACCTTGATGTCCCGTCCGCCGAGGATCGCCGAGACGGCGGGCAGGTCGCCGACCACTCCGTACTCGGCTTGGCCGCCGAGGACGGCGTTGAGGGCGTCGCGGCCGGTGGCGAACGACTGGAGGTGCGAGGTGAGGCCGTTCGCGGCCCACCTTTTGTCCTGGGCGGCGGTGTAGACGGGGGCGCCGCCGAGGTAGTCGCTGCCGGCGATGGTGACCGGGGTGGTGGCGGTCGTCCTGTCGGCGGCGCCGGTGGATGTTCCGCAGGTGGTGAGGAGGAGCGCCGGTAGGACGGCGGCCACCGTGGTGAGGAATCTGGGCAGGCGGAATTGCACGGTAGCTCCTGGGCAGGGGTGGGTCATCGGGGTTCGGTGTCGAGCTGCGCGACGATGCGGGGCCGGGTGTCCTCGGGCGACGCGGTGCCGTCGTCCATGCGGTGGTCGGCGATCACCCGGCCGGGCCCGGCGGCCATGACGACGATCCGCTGGGACAGGACGAGCGCCTCGTCGACGTCGTGGGTGACGAGGACGACGGTGGTGCCGGTGCGCCGCCACAGCTCGGCGAGCAGCTGCTGCATCCGGCGGCGGGTGATGGCGTCGAGCGCGCCGAACGGCTCGTCCATCAGCAGGACTCGGGGTTCGGCGGCCAGCGCGCGGGCCAGCGCGACCCGTTGCCGCATGCCGCCGGACAGCTGTGCCGGGTACTTCTCGGCGGCGTCGGCGAGACCGACGTCGTCCAGGGCGCGCAGGGCATGGGCGCGGCGTTCGGCGCGCGGCAGGCCGAACCGCTTGAGGGCGAACTCGACGTTGCCGCGGGCCGTGAACCAGGGCAGCAGCGCGTAGTGCTGGAAGACCATGCCCCGGTCCGAGCCCGGACCGGTGACCGGCGCGCCGTCCATCAGGGCGCGCCCGCCCGACGGCGGTACGAACCCGGCGACGACGTTCAGGAGCGTGGACTTGCCGCAGCCGGTCGGCCCGAGCAGCGAGGTGAAGGAGCCCTGGGCGAACTCCAGGTCCGTGGCGGCCACGGCGAGTGCGTCGCCGTACCGCACCTCCACACCCTCCAGGCGGATCATGAGGTGCTCCAGTGGATGAGTCGGCGGCCGGTGAGGGCGATGAGGGCGTCGGCGGCCAGGCCCAGCAGACCGAGTTCGATGATTCCGACGAACATGTGGTCGGTGCGCAGGAACTGCCCGTCCACTTGGAGCCGGTAGGCGATCCCGCTCTGCGCCCCGCCCAACTCGGCGGCGACCAGGGCGAGGAACGCCAGTCCCGCGCCGTGGCGCAGTGCGGTCACGACCGACGGGGCGGCAGCCGGCAGCAGTACCTCCGTCAGCCGGCGCCATGCCGGGACACCGAGGGTGCGGGCGGCGCGCCGGTAGTCCGCGGGGATACGGGCGACGCCATCGTGGACGTACAGCCACACCGCGAGGAAGACGGCGTACGCGATGACGAGGTGCTTGGCCTGCTCGCCGATGCCGAACCAGGCGGTGATGAGCGGGACGAGCGCGATGGCCGGGATCGGCCGCAGGAACGACATTACGGGGGAGACCAGGGCCGCGACGCGCGGCCGGTGCCCGGTCAGGAACCCGAGCGCGACCCCGGCCGTCGCCCCGTAGGCGAAGCCCTGCCCGGCCCGCGCCAGGCTGGCCCGGAGGTCGGCGGCCAGGGTGCCGTCGGCCCACATGGCGTGCGCGGCCTTCAGCGTCTGCCAGGGCGTCGGGACCAGCCCGTCGCCGAGGACTCCGGCGCGCGCGGCGGCCCACCACAGGAGGAGGAGCAGGCCCGCGGAGACCAGCGGTGGTCCCGTGGACGCCGTCTTCCCACGCCTGACGGACGGCGCTGCAGCGCGAGCCATGACGTGGCTCCTCTCACTCACCCGAACTCTCGATATTGACGACGTCAATAATTCGCGTGGTTTATTGCCGCAGCATGTCAGCGGCATGAAACGTCCACCGGGCGCCACCGGCAGTGGATGCCCGACTGCGCTACCGTCGCTTGCGTGCGCCGCCCCGACCCCACCCCGGAAGCCCTCGCCGTCGGATCCGTGATCCGCGGGCACCGCAAGCGCCTGGGCGTCTCCATGGCCGAACTCGCGGCCCGCTCAGGCCTGTCCCAGCCATTCCTCAGCCAGCTGGAACGCGGGCTGACGACCCCCAGCCTGACCTCGATCTACCGCATCGCCGAGGCCCTCGGCCTCCCGCCGGGTATCTTCCTGCGTCCCTCCAGCACCGCCGACACCGTGGCCCACGAGGACGATCCACAGGTCATCCGCGTCAGCGAGAGTGCCGGGCAGATCGCCCGCGTGCTCATCCCCGGCGGCCGCAGCGACGTCATGGAGGCGTACGAGCAGCACTTCGCCCCGGGGCAGGGCGAGCGCCCGTGGTTCGAGCACACGGGGGAGGACTTCGTCTACGTCCTCGAAGGCGAGGTCGACCTCGAACTGCGCGGCCAGGAAGCGATCCGCCTCAAGGCCGGCCAGAGTGCCCACCACCGGGGCGACATCCCCCATCGGTGCCGCCTCACCGGCGACTCACCCGCCCGCACGCTGCTGGTCGTGACGCTCGCCGGCTGACGCGACGGACCCTCGCTCTAGCACATTCCCCGGCTGTCGGGAAGAGTCTTGCGCACTCCGCTTGCTGCGCGCGCTGCCCGCCGACGAGCGGGCGGTTCTGCTGGCGCACGAGCACTCCCACCTGGCTCACCGGCACCACCACTACAACGCCTTGGGCGAGATGGCCTGCGCGCTCAACCCGGTCCTGCGGGGTCTGCGTGAAGAACACGGCTTCGCGCTGGAACGCTGGGCCGACGAGGACGCCGCGCACACGGTGGCCAGCCGCCCGCTCGCGGCCCGTTCTCTGGCCCGAGCCGCCCTCGCCGGCACCGGCCGGGGTCCCGCAACGGCGCTGGCCTACCTGCGCCACCAGGCCACCGCCCGGCTCCGCGCCCTGCAGGGTGCTCGCCCGGAAAGCCGCCGCAGCGCCGTGCTGCTTGCCGCGTTGATGGTGACCGTGACGGCCCTCGCGCTGGCTGATGCGACCTCGGCACTCGGCCGGTTCCTGGAGGTCCTGCACCCGTGACCCGGCAGACCGGGGCGACACCGTCATAGGCACGACATCCGGGAGGTATTGTCAAGACCTGTGGATCAAGGGTTCTGACATCTCAGGATGCGGTGCCGAGCTTCTTCCTGTTCGGGGTGGATGAATTTTCTGGAGGCCAGCATGGCGTACTCAGGTCTCCATGCCTCGGCGTATTCCGGGTCGCCGACGAACGGCAGCGCCAGGGACCGTACAGCCTGGCAGGGCCATGCTTCGGCGTAGTAGTAGAGCGAGTCAGGTGGCAGCAGTTGACAGCAGGTGCTCTTCCGCCCATGATCGGAACGTGCGCGCTGGCGCTCCGGTGATCTCTTCCACCGCAGATGTGATCAAGTTCGATTCGGGTCGCGTTTCAGCGCTGGCCAACAGTGCCTCGACGAGGGCGGGTGGCCTGCCGTCGACGAGCATCTGCTGACGTGCGACCTCTACCGGGACCCTCTCGAAGCGGGTCGGGTGGCCGATCGCTTCCCCGATCGTGTGTACCTGCTCGGCTCTGCTGAGTACCTGCGGGCCGGTCAGGACGTGCTTCATACCTGAGTGCCCGTCATCGGTCAACGCATGTACCGCCACGGCCGCGACATCGCGCTCGTGGATCACCGCCGTGGCGGCGATGTCGGGTCCGCGAACGACGTGCGTGGTGCGGATCTGCTCGGCCCACCCTCGCGCGTTGGAGGCGATGGTGTTCGAGCGCAGGAAAGTCCACTCCATGCCGGATCTTTCGATGAGGCGCTCCATGTCGGCGTGGAGCTGGCTGATCGGGTCGGTCTGGCGTTCGGTGTCTTCGTTCACACCCGACGATGAGAGATAGACGATGCGGCGGGCATGCTGTCCAATCGCCTTCAGTACCGCAGGGGCGCCCTCGGTCGTAAGGAACGGCCAGATCAAGAACACCGTGTCGCTCCCAGCCAGTGCCCCCTCCAACGTGTCCGGCTGGGACAGGTCCCCGCCTACGACCTTGACTCCCTCCGGTAGCTCGGCCAGTTCGGGATCACGCGCCAATGCACGCACGGCGGTACGTGTGGCCAGAAGTTGGACAACAACTTGTCGGCCGACATTGCCGGTTGCGCCAGTCACAAGAATCTCACTCATGATCAGGTAAGCCTCGGCCATGCTCAGGCTATTCCAAGAAGGCCCCGATCTGCTCCATGACGCGGTCGAACTGCTGCCGCAGCCGCGCGGGGTAGGGGCTGTACCTGCCGACCGGCACGTTCGGCCCGATGAATTCACGCTCCTCGTCCGGCAGTTGCACTCGCGTCACGCAAGAAGATCTATTGGTCCAGGACCCATCACGAGGGCGACTCCCGCAGATTGATCACGACTCGATACGCGCCCTAGTCGACAGTGTCCTCCCACCTCGCCACCGCGACCGTTCGGATACCCATGGCCTTGACGGGACAATCGTTCTCCTGCTCGTAAGCGCAGCGCTGGTCGTCAAGCGGCGCGCCGCGGATCGGCCTCCGCTCGGCGAAGCGGTCCCTGCCTCCATTCCCGTGTTTCGGTGCGGTTTCCGTCGCTTTTCGGGTGGATAGGTGATGGTCAAGAGTTAGACATGAACACTTGTGTGCTTTTGAGGTACGGCTGATCATTGGCCGCACCCCGCCCCTTCCACACGCACGCAGGAGCTCCCGGTGGCCGCTGGTCAGACAACCTCCGAGCCTGCCGACACGCCGGCAGCAGCTCTCGCGGAGCGGCAGAAGCTGCGCAAGCACTTCGGCCGCTTCGACATCCTGTTCTTCCTCCTGTGCACCATCGTCGGCGTGGACACCATCGGCACCGTCGCCTCGAAGGGTGCTGAAGCATTCACCTGGCTCATCGTGCTGGCCGCGGTGTTCTTCGTGCCGTCCGCACTGCTCACCGCCGAACTGGGAGCCGCGTTCCCCGACGAGGGCGGTCCCTACATCTGGACCAGCCGGGCCTTCGGGCGGCTCGCCGGTGCCGTCAACAACTTCCTGTACTGGATCACCAATCCGGTGTGGCTGGGCGGCACGCTCTCCGTGTCCGCCGCCACTGCCTACACCACCTTCTTCAACGACGGGAAGAACCTGAGCACCTCGGCCTTCTACGCCTTCACTCTCGTGTTCGTCTGGGTGGGCGTGCTCGCCGCGATCCTTTCCTTCGACGTCGGCAAGTGGATTCCCACCATCGGCGCCTGGAGCCGTTTCATCCTCCTCGGACTGTTCACCGTCACCGTCGTGGTGTACGGCATCCAACACGGCCTGCATGGATTCGGTGTCGGCGACTTCTCCCCGACCTACGCGGGATTCGTCGGACTGGTACCTGTCCTGATGTTCAACTACGTCGGTTTCGAGCTGCCCAACACCGCCGGCGACGAAATGACCGACGCCCAGAAGGACGTGCCGTTCGCCATCTTCCGCAGCGCCGGCCTCGCCGTACTGCTGTACGCGCTGCCGATCCTCGGCATCCTGCTCGTCCTGCCGGTCAAGGCCATCACCGGTCTCGGCGGTTTCGTCGACGCCATCCGGCAGGTCTTCACGGTGTACGGCGGCCATGTCGTCGCCGACGGCACAGCCACGCTCAGCGGCGCCGGCCGCCTGCTCGGAGACCTCGCCGCGATCATGTTCATCCTCACGGTGCTCTCCTCCGGAGTCACATGGATCATGGGATCCGACCGTGCCCTCGCCGTCTCCGGCTACGACGGCGCGGCACCCCGCTTCCTCGGCGTCATCTCCAGCCGGTTCGGCACCCCCGTACGGGTCAACATCCTCAGCGGTGCGGTCTCCACGACCGTCCTCATCCTGGCCCACCAACTGACGGGCGGCAGCGCCGGCAAGCTCTTCGGCGCCGTCCTCGGCCTCGCCGTCTCCACCACCCTCGTCAGCTACCTGGGCATCTTCCCGGCGCTCGCCGTACTGCGCCGCAAGGCTCCGGACTTCCCCCGCCCCTACAGGGCGCCCATCCCTCGCACCATCAGCACGGTGCTCACCCTGCTCATCCTGTTCGCCAGCGTGCAGCTGGTCGCCCCGGGACTCGGCGACCACTGGTTCGGCTCCGGCTACGCACCGGCCGGCTGGAGTTACGGCGAGCGCTGGAGGTACCTGCTCACGGAGGCCGTCCCGCTGGTCGCCTTCATGCTCCTCGGCGTGCTCTTCTGGGTGCTGGGCAGACCGACCCGCAACTCACCTGCCACCGGGGAGTAGTACGCCGGGATCTCGCAGGCCAGGGTCGGTACAAGGCCGTCCGCGTGTCCCGCGGCCAGGACGGAGGACCGGAAGGCCGACGACGTCCGCCGGCCGCGAGGCGGACCTTCGTGGTCAGTCCGTCGCGGGACCGGCCGACGGCATGGTCTTCCGGTTCTTGATGCGACGCCGTCACCAAGGCCGTGTCCTGCGCGAACGAAAGTGACAAGACGTCAGCTGCGGCAACGGCCTCAACGACGCCTACGACAGCGCGGTCTCCGCGGTCATCTACAGCGAGGACCCGTGCGGTCGCGCAGCAGCAGCCACTGACTCACGTCGGCGCCGCCTGAGCGCGCAGCCGGAGGGTCATGGGAAGTACACGCACGCGTGCGTGCAGCCCCGATAGGGGTTGACCGTCCACTCGAACGGCATCCGCGAGGCACCCGGCACCCGGTTCAGCACCGAGCGCGCCCGCACCTCGTGGAAGGTGATCCCGCGGAACTCGGGCGTGTCGAAGGTGCGCGTGGTCACGGCGTCCGCGCCGAACAGCGCGGCGTCGGCGGCCCGGCCGTGCTCGGCGCGCTCCCCGCTCGCCCCGGCCGCTCCCGGCTCGGCAGTGAGGTTCTCCCAGCGCATGACGCCTCCTCGGTAGTACTGCGCCATAGAATAGAACAACTGTTCTCATGATCGTGCGGCCTGGCGGAACGACCCCCGATTTGGGTGGCCGGGCACCGGGGTGGTTGGCTTTCCCCAACCCCGAGAAACGCAGGTCCTGGAGGAACGCAATGGCGCAGGTCGAGGCCACTACGGAGCGGGTCGTCGCGGCGGACGCGGAGAAGGTGTTCGACGCCCTCGCCGACTACCGCGGCACGCGGCAGAAACTGCTGCCCGAGCACTTCAGCGAGTACGAGGTCCGCGAAGGCGGCGACGGCGAGGGCACCCTCGTCCACTGGAAGCTCCAGGCCACCAGCAAGCGGGTGCGCGACTGTCTGCTGGAGGTCAGCGAGCCCACCGACGGCGAGCTGGTCGAGAAGGACCGCAACTCCTCCATGGTCACCACCTGGCGCGTCACCCCCGCCGGCGAGGGCAGCTCCCGGGTCGTCGTCACCACCACCTGGAACGGCGCCGGCGGCATCGGCGGCTTCTTCGAGAAGACCTTCGCGCCCAAGGGCCTCGGCCGGATCTACGACGCCGTGCTCGTCCGTCTCGCCGCCGAGGTCGAGAAGTAGGACCAAGCTCCCATCGGTGAAGGGGTGTTGTGCCCCTTCACCGGTTCGAGTGGATCTCCCGGCCCTCCCCAACCCTGCCGTAACCCGCCGCAGTTGTCAGTAGTTGTCGCCTTGTGCGGGACTTGTGACAGGTGTGACGAGGGGAGCGGTACGTGGGCGGGACGACTCTGGTGACGCACGAGCCGGCCGCGCCACCGGCACCGGGGGAGGGCGACACCCCGGGCGAGGAGAGCGCCGAGGCCCCGCCGCCACCCGCGGCGGCCGCCGGACTCGGCCCGCGCCGCGTGTGGCTGGTGTTCTTCGGGCTGATGCTCGCCCTGCTGCTCGCGGCGCTCGACCAGATGATCGTCGCGACCGCGCTGCCGAAGGTCGTCGGCGAACTGCACGGCCTGGACCGGATGTCCTGGGCGATCACCGCCTATCTGCTCACCTCCACCGTCGGCCTGCCGCTGTACGGCAAGCTCGGGGACCTCTTCGGGCGCAAGGGCGTCTTCCAGTTCGCCATCGCCGTCTTCGTCGCGGGCTCCGCGCTCGCCGGCCGGGCCCAGTCCATGGACCAGCTGATCGTCTACCGCGCGATCCAGGGCGTCGGCGCGGGCGGACTCATGATCGGTGTGCAGGCGATCATCGCCGACATCGTGCCGCCCCGGGAACGCGGCCGCTACATGGGCCTGATCGGCGCCTCCTTCGGACTCGCCTCCGTCGCGGGCCCCCTCCTCGGCGGCTACTTCACCGACCACCTCTCCTGGCGCTGGTGCTTCTACATCAACGTCCCCTTCGGCCTGCTCACCCTCGCCGTCGTCACCCTCGTCCTGAAGCTCCCGAGGCCCGCCGGCCGCGGCCGCCGCGGTCGCTTCGACGTCCTCGGCGCGCTGCTGCTCGCCGCCGCCTCCACCTGCCTGGTGCTGCTGACCAGCTGGGGCGGCACCGAGTACGCCTGGGGCTCCCGGCAGATCACCGGCCTCGGAGTCGGCGCGTTCGCCGCCGTCGTCCTCTTCCTCGTCGTCGAGCGCTTCGCCGTCGAACCCCTCATCCCGCTCCGGCTGTTCCGTGACTCCGTCTTCAACATCAGCGGTCTGGTGGGCCTCGTGATCGGCGTCGCGCTGTTCGGCGCCGCCAGCTATCTGCCGACCTTCCTGCAGATGGTCGACGGGGCCAGCGCCACCGGGTCCGGGCTGCTGATGCTGCCCATGATGGCCGGGATCGTCGGCGCCTCCGTCATCGGCGGGCAGCTCATCAGCCACACCGGCCGCTACAAGATCTACCCCGTGCTCGGCGGTGCCGTCTCCGCCGTCGGCATGTGGCTGCTCTCCCGCCTCGAAGTCGACACGCCCCGGCTGCAGTACAGCATCTGGATGGCCGTCCTCGGCGCCGGCATCGGCATGGTGATGCCCGTCCTCGTCCTCGCCGTGCAGAACTCCGTGCGGCCCGCCGACCTCGGCACCGCCACCAGCGCCAACAACTACTTCCGGCAGATCGGCGGCAGCGTGGGCGCCGCGGTCTTCGGCACCCTCTTCGCGCACCGGCTCACCGACGCCCTGCGCAAGGAGCTGCCGCCGCGCGCCGGGGCCCGGCTGCCCGACCCCGAGTCCATCACCCCGCAGCTCGTCCACGCGCTGCCCGCGGCCCTGCGCGACGCCTACATCCGCGCCTACGCCGACGCGATGCCCCGGATCTTCCTCTACCTCGTCCCGGTGCTCGCCCTCGGCCTGCTCCTCGCCTTCTTCCTCAAGGAGAAACCACTGGTGTCCCACCACACCGCCGAAACCGAGCCCGAACAGGAACCCGAGACCGCGAACGCCCTGATCCCGCAGGCCCGCACCCAGCCCCCGGCCGAGGGGACCACCGGCGCGCCCCGCTCCTCGCACGCCGCCGGGATCCCCGTCTGCGGCACGGTGCAGCACCCCGACGGCACCGTGGTGCCCCGCGCCGCGCTCACCCTCATCGACGTCGCCGGACAGCAGATCGGGCGGGGCGCGAGCGGCGAGGACGGGCGGTACGCGCTCGGCACGCCCGGTCCGGGGGCGTACGTACTGATCGCCGCCGCCGGCGGCCACCAGCCGCAGGCCGTCTCCGTGACCGTCGGCGAACGGCCCGTCGAGCTCGACGTCGTCCTCGGCGGCGCCGGCCGCCTCGCCGGCGGTGTCCTGACCGCCGACGGCACCCCCGTGCGCGACGCCACCGTCACCCTCACCAATGTGCACGGCGAGGTCGTCGCCACCACCCGCAGCGGCCGCGAGGGCGGCTATGTCATCACCGAACTGGTCGCCGGCGAGTACACCCTCGCCGCCAGCGCCCCCGCCTACCGCCCGGCCGCGCTCCCGGTCACCGTGCAGGCCTCCCGGGAGACCCGGCAGGACGTCGAACTCGCGGGCGGCGCCGTGCTGCGCGGCACGGTCCGGGCGAGCGGCGGACGGCCCGTGGAGGACGCGCGTGTGACGCTCCTCGACGCCGCGGGCAACGTCGTCGACACCCTCACCACGGGAGCGGACGGAACCTTCCGGTTCGTCGACCTCTCCTCCGGGGAGTACACGGTCATCGCCGCCGGTTACCCGCCGGTCGCCACCGTGCTGCGGGTCGCGGGCGGCGGCCGCAGCGAACGGGATCTGCAACTGGGGCACGAAGACTGACAGAGCGTCGGGCGAGGCGCCCGCAGGGCGTTGAGCTGCGCGCCGGTGCGATCCGGTGAAGCCAATTCCAGGATTGCCACACATCGCGACCGGACGCCGCCGTACCGTAGTGACGGGCGGCACAGATCGTTTGCGTACAGCCGTGGGGAGAGAGGGCCTGGGCCATGGACCGTGGCAGCGAGCGGGACGCAGCTCCCGGGCGCGAAGCCGACAGCGGGGCGGCCGGGCGGATTCCGCTGGCCGTGGTCGTCGTCGACCGAGACGGCATGGTGTCGCACTGGAGCAGCGGCGCACGGCGCCTGTTCGGCGCGAGCAGGGAGGACGCCGTCGGGCACGCCGCGGCGGATCTGCTGCCGGTCTCCGGCGCCCTGCCCGAGGACCTGTACGGCGCTCCGACGCCGGACACCTACGCGCAGTACGACGGGCTCGGCCCCGACCTGGAGGCCTCCCTCGGCGGCCACACCGCCTACGCCACCGCCGGCCGCGCCCGTCTCGTCCCGCACGGCGCTCTCGCGGGCGACGAGCGGCTTGATGTGCTCTGGTGGGCCTATCCGCTGGTCGGGCCGGGCCCGTCCCGGCTGCTCGTGCTCGCCGCGGACGCCACCCGGCTGCGCGAGGAGCGCGGCTACGACGACGAGACCGCCGAACGCATCTCACCCGGCTTCGCCCGCCACACCGAACTGCCCGCCTCCGACGAACTCGAACGCCGGCTGCCCGAGATCCTGCCCAACATGGGCCCCGGCCTGAGCGGCCGGATCGTCTCCCAGGTGCTCGAACTGGGCTACCCCGTCCTGGAGTTCAGCCAGTCCGACCGGGTGCCCGTCACCCCGTACTGGGGTGTGCCTCGCCGTCCCGGCCGCCGGCGCACCGAGCCCGTCGTACCGCAGCGGCGGCGGCCGGTGGCCGCCGTGATCCCGGAAGGCGCCGAGCAGGACCTGGAGTACGCCGCCGTGCGCGAGCGGCTGGAGTTCCTCAACGAGGTCAGCTCCGGCATCGGCACCTCCCTCGACCTCGGCGAGACCATCCGCGAGGTCACCAGCGCCGCCGTCCCCCGGTTCGCGGACTTCGCCGGCACCCATCTGCGCGCCGCCGTCCTCGCCGGCGAGGGCTTCCCGGACGGACCGCCGGACGCCACCACCGTGATGTTCCGGGTGTGGGTCGAGCACAACGACGAACCGGGCCGCTGGGACGACACCGTGCCCGTCGGTGAGGCCTTCGCCTTCCCCGAACACACCCCGTTCTACACGTGCATGAGCACCGGCGAGCCGGTCCTCGTCCCGAGGGTCACCGAGGAACTGAGCGAGCGCATCTCCGGCGAGTTCGAGAAGCGCGACCTGAGGCCGCTCATCGGCGGCCGTTCCCTGCTGATCGTGCCGCTCAAGGCGCGCAACGTCGTCCTCGGCTTCATGGTGCTGATGCGCCGCCCCGACCGCCCGGCCTTCGACGACATGGACCGCACCACGGGCGCCGAACTCGCCGCCCGCGCGGGCCTCGTGCTCGACAACGCCCGTATGTACACCTACCAGGAGAACGTCGCCGACACCCTGCAGGACAGCATGCTCCCGCAGGTCACCCCGCGGATGGCCGGCTGTGACATCGCCACCCGCTATCTGCCGGGCACCCGGCTCGGCAGGATCGGCGGCGACTGGTTCGACACCATCAAACTGCCCGGCTCGCGCACCGCCCTCGTGGTCGGCGACGTCATGGGCCACGGCCTCAACTCGGCCGCCATGATGGGCCAGTTGCGCACGGCCGTACAGACCATGGCCACCATGGAGACCCCGCCCGCCCAACTCCTGCGCAACCTGGACGACTTGGCCCGCCGCCTCGGCGACAACTACCTCGCCACCTGCCTCTACGCGGTCTACGACCCGATCCGCGGCGAACTGCACCTCGCCAACGCCGGACACATCCCGCCCGTCCTGGTCCGCGCCGAGGACGGCAGCAGCGAACTCCTGGAGCTGCCCACCGGCGCGCCCATCGGCGTCGGCGGCGTGCCCTTCGAGGCCACCCGGGTCGAGGTCGCGCCCGGCGACCGACTGGTGCTCTGCACCGACGGACTGGTCGAGGTGCGCGGCTGCGACATCGGCGAGGGCCTCGCCGCGCTCTGCGAGTCCGCCGCGCACCCCGCCGCCTCCATGGACGCGGCCTGCGACACCATCATCCGCGCCCTGAACACCCACGGCGGCCGCAAGGACGACGTCGCCCTGCTCATGGCCCGCCTCAACGGCATCCCCGACGACCATGTCGCCGAATGGCGGCTCGACCCCGACCCGCGCGAGGTCCGCCGGGCCCGCCGGCTGGTCCGCGACCGGCTGCTGCGATGGGGTCTGCCGCAGGCCGTGGAGACCGCCGAACTGCTGGTCAGCGAGGTCGTCACCAACGCCGTACGGCACGCCGGGAGCGAGCCCGTCGGGCTGCGCGTGGTCCGCACCGACGCGCTGCTGTTCGAGGTCACCGACGACGAACCCGCCCTGCCCGCCATGCTGGGCGCCGGTCCCGGTGACGAGACGGGCCGGGGTCTGCGCGTGGTCAGCCGGCTGGCCCGGGAGTGGGGCGCCAGCGCCACCGGGCACCGTAAGACCGTGTGGTTCGAACAGGCCGTCGCGGTCCAGGTTCCATACATCCGGTGAAGGTGGCCTCCGGCCCCTTGCCTCGTCGCGGGCCCCCGCGATATCCCGATCGCGGAACCGAACCGTGGGGAGATCGCATGAACGTCTCGGACAAGTACCGCAACGCCTGGGAGAGTTACTGGAGCGAGACCTCCGACGCGCCGGGCGAGGCGATCTGGGACTCAGACCCCTCGCTCACCGCCGAGCCGCACAGCGCCCTGCTCCTGCCCCATGCGGACCCGGCACGCACGATCGTCGACCTGGGCTGCGGCAACGGCACCCAGACCCGCTATCTCGCCGCCCGGTTCGCCCGTGCCGTCGGTGTCGACCTCTCGCACGCCGCCGTCGAGCACGCGCGTCGTGCCACGCAGGACGACGCCATCGAGTTCGAGCAGCTCGACCTCACCGACATCGACGCCGTACGCGCCCTGCACCAGCGGCTGGGTGACGCCAACGTCTATATGCGGGCCGTCATCCACCAGAGCGAACCCGAGGCGCGGCCTTCGGTCGCCGCGGCCGTCGCCGAGATCATCGGCAGCGCGGGCCGCGCGTTCGTCGTCGAGCTCACCTCCGGCTCCCGGGATGTGCTCAGGCAGGCCGCGTCCCAGCCGAGCGGCCCGGGACCCAAACTCCAGCGGGTCTTCCACCACGGGCTCAAGCCCGCCGACGCCGACGACACGGAGATCCCGCGCGTGCTCGTCGAAGCCGGTCTGAAGATCCTCGCCGACGGCCGGACGACCCTGCCGCAGACCGAGTTCCTGACCGACGGCACCCGCATCGACCTGCCGGCCCGCTGGTTCGTCCTTGCCGGCGCATAACAGCGTTCAGGCCCTGTCGTGGCCGTCGCGGGGTGCGATGCGGTAGTCGAACGCGAGGGTCCCCGGGTCCAGGGCCGTCGCCCCGCCGTCCACGGTGAGCGTCGCACCGTTGACGTACGAAGCCGCCGGGGACAGCAGCCAGCCGATCGCCTCCGCGACCTCGCGCGGCTCGCCCGGCCGTCCCTGCGGCAGCAGCCGGGTCGCCTCCGCGTAGGCGGCCTCGGCGCCGCCGTCGCCCAGGCGTGCCTCCTCGGCGAAGCGCCTCATGCGCCGGTCGGCCATCTCCGTCCGTACCCAGCCGGGGCACACGGTGTTGGCGCGCACCCCCTGACGGCCGTAGTCGGCGGCCACGGAACGGCACAGCTGGACCAAGGCCGCCTTGGAGGTGGCGTAGGGCGCGTTGCTCGTGCCGGGGAGCAGCGCGGCCACGGAGGCGACGGCGACCACGGCCCCCCTGGTCTCCAGAAGGTGCGGGATCGCCGCGCGTAGCAGGAGCAGCGGGCCGGTGAGGTTGATGCGCATCACCTCGTCCCAGTCCCGCAAGGACATGTCCCCCACGGCTCCGCCGCGCCCGATGCCCGCGTTCAGCACCACCCCGTCGATGCGCCCGTACGCCTCCAGCGCCGCCCGGACCAGCCCCTCGGCCGCGTCGGGCTCCCCGGCGTCCGACGGATGCGCCAGCGCCCCGGTCTCCCGCGCCAGGCGCCGCAGGGGTTCGGCCCGCCGACCGGAGGCGACCACTTGATGGCCCCCTTCGCGGAGCAGCCGAGCCGTGGCCTCCCCGATGCCCGAGCCCGCACCGGTCACGATGACAACCCGCTCGTCCGCCACTGAAGTCAAGCCTCCCTCACCCGTACGTCCAGCGCGTCCGACTCTAGATCCGGGAGCCCGAGCGGATGACGAATTCCGGCCAGGGCAGAAGCGCTTGATGTGCCGGTCTCACATGGCCGCCGCTCAGGCGGGGGCGCGGCGGGCGTGCGCGGCCGGTGTCGTCACCGCACGCGGCGGCCGGTCCGGCAGGGGCCGGGGGTGGACGGCCTGTTTCATCACGATGGTGGAGTTGAGGCCGCGGACTCCCGGCAGATGGACGAGCACGGACTCGTAGAGGTGCTGGTACGACGGCAGGTCGGCGGTGACCACGCGGATCAGGTAGTCCGGTTCGCCGAACAGCCGCTGTGCCTCGATGACCTCGGGGATGCCGGCGACTGCCGCGTCGAACTCGGTCACCGCGTCGGGCCGGCTGAGCGTGGCGAAGAGCAGGACCTCGAACCCGTACCCCATGGCCGCGGCGTCGACGACCGCGCGGTAGCCGCGGATGATCCCGGCCGCCTCCATGGCAATCGACTCCGTCTTCGACACCGTCGTGGACCGCAGGAGCAGCAACTCGATGAAGTGGGCCTGCGCCCGTCAGTTCCTGGCGGCCGACGAGGCCGCGGCCGACCCGCTGCCGATGTGGGTCGCCGACACCGACTTCAAGGCCCCCAGGCCGTGATCGACGCGCTGCACCAGGCCGTTGACCACGGCGTCTTCGGATGTCCCGGCGGCGCGACCGACAGCTATCTCGACGCCGTGACCGGCTGGCAGGCCCGGCGGTTCGGCTGGGACATGCCGCGGGAGCTGGTGACCGCGTCAACGGTCGTGATGGTGGTCTTGCCGGTCTTGCGGTCGGTGCGGCGGCGCTTGATCTGGATGGCCTGGCGGGCGCCGGGGAAGAGCAAGTTCACGGTGGCGACCTTGACGGGGGCGCTCGCGGCGGCCGTCGGGCCCCTCGCCTGGAACGCCGTCCTACGGGCCGCCCACTCGGACCAGTTCCTCACAGACGGACCCGTGCCCGTCTTCCCGATCAGCTGGCAGGACACCGGCTCCGGCGTTTTCACCCTGGCCGCCGCGTCCCTCGGCTACGGTCTCGGACCACTGGCCGCCCAGCCCGCCCGCGTCAGCATCCGCTACGCACTTCTCGCCGCTGTCGCGGCCCTGCTCGTCGGCATCTACTTGTACTGAAGGGCGCGGACAGCATGCCGCCGCCCGCCACGAATGGGCGGCGGCATGCTGTCCGCGCCGCTCATCGCCCACCCCGGGAGAGTCCGCGCATGGCTCGTCGCCTCAGCCCTCGCACCCTGATCGCCCTCGCGGCCGGACTGGTCGTCGCCATCGCCGCCGCGGTGGCCGGCGTACTGCTCACCCGGGGTGACGGCGAGCCACCCAAGACGGCGCTTCCGCTCCGGCCAGTGACCCAGATCGCCCTACCCGGCGACAACTCCCGCTTCGACTACGCGAGCCTCGACCCCGGCCGTGGCCTGCTGTTCATCGCCCACCTCGGCGCCGGCGAAGTCATCGAGGTCGACGTTCGCACCAACCACGTCGTACGGGTCATCGGCGACCTGCCCGGCGTACACGGTGTCCTGGTCGTCCCCGCCCTGCATCGGGTGTATGCCACCGCCAGCGACGCCAACCAGGTGGCCACCATCGACGAAACCACCGGCTCCGTGCTGCACCGCAGCCCCACCGGCGACACCCCCGACGGGCTCGCCTACGACCCCGTGCACGGCACGGTATGGACCACCAACGAGACCGGCGGCTCGGAGACCGTCGTCGACGCCACCACCGGAGCCGCCCGCGGCACCGTCACCCTGGGCGGCGAGGCGGGCAACGTCGCCTACGACCCCAGTACCCGACAGATGCTCGTCGACGTCCAGACCCGTAACGAGCTGGCCGTCATCGACCCGGCCACCCTGCACATCACCCGCCGCGTCCCCCTGCCCGGCTGCGACCACGACCACGGCCTCACCCTCGCCCCCGCCGACCGGCTCGCCTTCGTCGCCTGCGACGGCAACGCCCGCCTGCTCACCGTGGGCCCTGACCACCTGGCACATCACCGGCAACGACCAGGTCGGCCAGGACCCCGACGTCCTCGCCTACGACCCCACCGCCCGCCACCTCTACGTCGCGGCGGAATCCGGCTGGGTCACCACCGCCGACAACGAAGACGTCTCGGTCCGGCGCGGGCAAGACCACCCTCCTGCGCCTCCTCAACCGGCTCGAAGAACCCACCACCGGGACGGTCACCTTCCAGGACTGCCCCCTGCGCCCGGTCAGTTGAGCCCTGATGCCCGGAGGACTGCCTGCAGTGTCTCGTCGTCGATGTGGTGGCCCAGCCGGTCCAGGACATCCGCCCCCTGCCGCAGCGTCCCGCGTTCCAGGGAGCGGCGGACACCCGTGTCGAGTTCGTGCCAGAGCGGGGGGTTGGCCGCGAGGGTCCGGGGGTCGAGTTCCAGGCGATGGCCGTGGATGTCCCGCAGGACCAGGTGGGAGGATGGGCCGTCGTACTGCCGTACGGAGATCAGCGCGTCCGTGTGGACGATGCGCCGGCGCCAGGGTGTACGCACCGCGAGCCAGCCGGGGCCGGCGCTCACCCGGGGCGGCAGCAGGACGGCGCCTACCGCGACGGACAGGGTGACCCACAGCAGGGCGCGCAGGGGCGTCAGGCTCCCTGCGTCCCAGTCGACCAGCAGAGCCATGGCACAGAACAGCAGGGCACAGCTGACCGCGAGCCGGGCGCTGCCGCGCCAGTGGCGGTCGCCGGCCGGGCCCGCTGGTCCGTTCCGCTGCACAGAGCCGACGCTAGAAGGCCCTGCCGGGTCCGGCGACCGACGCTGACGGGGCCCTAACGCCGAACGGTTGAATCTTGACGGGATCCTGACGCCACTGTCTGCTTCAGCCGGTGTGGACGCGGGGGCGCCGCTCCCGGTTCGGTTCCGTCTCGCGCAGGACCTCGCGGGTGACCGGGGCGACCTCGCCCTGGCCGAGGAGGAAGAAGCGCAGGAAGTCGGCGAAGGGGCCGCCCTCGGTCCACTCGAAGTAGATGTGCGGCGTGCAGCCGGTGCTGTCGCGGACGTGGAGGAGGAGTGCGGCCAGGGCGTTGGGGATGGAGGCGGACTCCAGGGTGAGGACGCGGTAGCGGTCGTGCAGGACCTCGCTGCGCACGGTCAGGCTCGCCTCGAACTCGGAGGGGTCGGTGACGGTGACCTCGACGAAGACGAAGTCCTCCTGCTCGGGCATGTCGTTGTCGGCGCGGATCTGCTCGATCTTGTCGCGGTACTCGGCCTTGTCCCGCAGGCCCGGATCGTTGGCGATGAAGCAGGCACCGAATCTTCACACCGTCGGGACGCTCGATGACGTTCACGACGGTCGGGTGGAGGAACACCGCCGCGATCACGCCGAAAGCGATGGTCCAGTTGCGCTGCCCGGCCTTGCGCGCCGCTATGGTCACCGCGATCGCGGCCGAGCTGATCAGCACCAGCACACCGGTGGCGTAGGCGCCGCCCTGCGCGTCGACGTCGGCGTCGAAGATCCAGGTCACCAGGAACCCGACCAGCGTGAAGACGATGACCATCGGGCGGACGGCGCGCGCCAGTGGGGAGCCATGCCGTAGCGGGGAAGGTAGCGCGGCATGAGGTTGAGCAGGCCGGCCATGGCCGAGGCGCCGGCGAACCACAGGATGGCGATGGTCGAGATGTCGTAGACCGTGCCGAAGGCGCCACCGAGGTACTCGTGGGCGAGGTAGGCGAACGCGCGGCCGTTGGCCTGACCGCCGGTCTTGAACTCCTTCTCCGGGATCAGCAGCGTGGTGATGAAGCTGGTGGTGATCAGGAAGCCGCTCATGATGACGGCGGCGCTGGTCAGCAGCTTCTTGGTGGCACGGATCCGGCCGGTCGGCTTCTCCTCGGTGCCGCCGTCGTCGCCCTGGACGTGGGGCATGACGGCGACGCCGGTCTCGAAGCCGGACAGGCCGAGGGCGAGCTTGGGGAAGACGATCAGGGCCACGCCGACCATGACGAAGATGTTGCCGTGCTGGGCCGTCAGGGCGCTGCTCCAGTCGCTGACCACATGCCCGGCGGTGACGATGTGCCACACGCCGACGATCACGACGACGACGTTCAGGGCGAGACAGACGCCGACCAGGGCGACCGCGACACCGATCGCCTCCATGAGGCCCTTGAGGAAGACCGCGCCGAGCAGGGCCACCAACAGGAGGGTGATCAGCATCTGGTGGCCGTGCAGGGTGCTGGTGAGGTGCGGGTTCTCCACCAGGTGGGTGGAGGCGTCGGCGGCGGAGAGGGTGATGGTGATGAGGAAGTCGGTGGCCGCGAAGCCCAGCAGGGTCGGGACGAACAGCTTGCCCTGCCAGAAGGAGAGCAGCCGCTCCAGCATCGAGATGGAGCCCTCGCCGCGTGGGCTCTCCTCGGCCACCCGCCGGTACACCGGGAGGGCACCGGCGAGGGTGACTATGACGAGCACGATGGTCGCGATCGGGGAGAGCGGACCGGCTGCCAGGGCGGCGATGCCCGGCTGGTAGCCGAGGGCCGAGAAGTAGTCGACGCCGGTCAGGCACATCACGCGCCATCAGCGCTGGCCCTTGTGCGCTGGCTCCGGCGCGGCATGGGGTCCGGTGTGACCGCCCTGCTTGCCCATGTCGGACAAGCCCTCCAGCATCCACGTCCGCAATCGGCTCGGCGTCGGTTGTTCGGTGGTGGTGGCCATCGACGTGCTCACCTGATGTGCGGCTCAGCGGGGGAGTTTCCGGCCATCACGCGGACGGAGGCAGCAGCCTGAGCAGCAAGTGACGCATGAGCCCATGAGCGATTCCACCGAGCGCGTCGAGCTTCCGTCAAGACCGGCCGGGTGGATGTCGGCGGCACATCAGGATCAAGAGGTAACCATTGCCCAGGCCCGGATCGGGCTGTACAGGGGTAACGCGCTGGCCGGAACGAAGTCAGGGGCGGAGGGCCAGCGTCATGTCGTACGACGTCTCCTTGCCGCCGCGCAGCCATGTCATGCGGACCCGCAGGCTGCTGGCCTCCGGATGCAGGGCCGGGTGCCCGCTGAGGCTGCCGTCGGTGCAGGTGCCGTCCGGATGGGTGCCGTAGGCGCCGCCGCGGTCGTCGTATGTGTTGCCGAGGTCGTCCAAGGCCTCCAGGACCGGCAGTACGGGGGTCTCGCTGCCGGACTCGGGCAGCGGTGGCGTGATCCGGTAGTGGAGGGTGAAGGAGTCCTCGCCGCGCTTCAGCCGGGTGACCGTGAGTTCGTGGCTGCCTTCGAGGATCGGGAGGGTGAGGAGCGGGGCTTTCCTGGTCTTCTTGGACACGGGCGTATCCCTCTTCAAGTGCTCGCTAAGCGCTGAGCCGATGATGTGCCACCGGGCTTCCTACCGCGTAGTGGACGTATTCGCCTACCAGCCGGAAACCGGCGTTCCAGGCCAGGAGACGGCTGGCGCGGTTGTGGAGCGAGCAGTTCCAGCTGGGCGTGTGGCCGCGGGAGGTGATGTCCGCGCACAGGGCAGTGACGCAGGCCAGGGCGATGCGGTGGCGTCTGTGGTCGGGGATGGTGTAGACGGCCACGTCCTCGTGGCCGGTGCCGCGGAAGTAGGTGCAGGCCACCGCCAGGACACGGCCGTTGCGGGCCATCGCAGCCCAGGCGTGGCCGGAGGCGGCGAGTCCGGGCGGACCGCCCCAACTGGCCGAGAGCCAGGACGCGTCCGGGCCGAGGGCGTGCACCGCGTCGGTGTCCGCCGGCTCCAGACGCCGTACGGTCACCGCGTGCGGGACGGTGGCAGGCTGGGGCGTGGCCTGGAGCGTCCAGATCATGCGTTCCCAGGGAGTGAGCCGGTCGAAGGCGGCGCCCAGCGCGGGCAGGAACCGGGCCGGGGCCTCCACCCGGTTGCCGGCCAGCGGCGCGAGGAGAGCGGGAGTCAGTTCCTCCGGGCTACCGCGCAGTACGACGTGGCCGGCGCAGGAGACGGCCGCGGTGCTCGGCTGCACGGGCCGGTCGGCCCACCAGCGACCGATGCCGGTGGCCAGCACGTGCTCGCCGATCATGGCGGGACCGGGGGAGTGTGTGGGGAACCAGCGCGCGAGCGCCCGTGGGTCCGGCGGAGAGATCTCGATCATCAATGCCTCGTGGGTGGGGGAGATGGGATACGGATGGGCGGGCGACCGGGAGAACGTTGTTCCCTGTCGCCCGCCCTACTGCCGTGGTCGGTCAGCTCTGGCCGGCCTTGCTGCCGTGGTTGGCCTTCTTCTTGCGGCGGTCCTTCTTCTTGCGGGCGCGCTTGGACATGTACATCAACTCCTGTGACGGTGGGGGTTCTTCAAGCGGTGCGGCCGACCAGCAGGTCCGCCAGCTTGTTGAGACGCTTGACCGTGCGGTCCTCGGTCGCGGCCGGGGCCGGCTCGACGCGCTCGTCGCGGTCGTAGTAGGCGCCGTTGACGATCTCGACGGCCGGGTCGCAGAGCCGGACCACGTGCGCGGCGCCTTCAGCGGGGGAGACGCCCTCATGGGCGTAGAGGGGAAGCAAAGTTGTGTCGCAGACGCCCGGGTGGACGGATACGGCGGTGACGCGCGGGTCGGCGGCGAACACCGTGAGGGCGAGCTGGGACTGGGCGTAGGCGGCGAGGCGGGAGTAGCGGCGGGCGCGGTTGGGATCGGCCCACTGGATGGACCCGGTGCGGTGCAGGGACGAGGAGACGTTGACGACCCGGCCGCCCGGATCGCTGGTGAGCGCGGGTTCCAGCAAGCACGTCAGCAGGTAGTGGGCGAGGAAGTTGACCTGGAAGGCGATCTCGTTGCCGTCGGCGGTCACGGTGTGTCGTTCCGGGGCCGCCATGCCCGCGTTGTTGACGAGGACGTCGAGGTGCGGTCGCTCGGCGACCACCGTGCGGGCGAGTGCCTCGACCTCCTCCAGGTGGGAGAAGTCCGCCCCGTACGGTCGCAGTTGGGCGGGCTGGATGCCTGCCGTGGCGACCAGGCGGTCTGCCGCCGCCTGCGCCTCCTCGGCCGTACGGCCGTGCAGCAGCACGGTGGCGCCGCGCTCGGCGAGCTGTCGGGCCGTCTCGTGGCCGATGCCGGAGGTGGCGCCGGTGATCAGGACGGTGAGGGACGAAAGCGTTGAGTCGGGCATGATCCCATCCGGGTTGCGGGCACGCAGATGCCGCCCGCGAAGGGCGGTGGGCGTGCGGTGAGGAAGGTGGGTCGAGGGGCGCCGGAGCTGATCACGGCGCCCCTCGGGGCACGGAAAGCGGCGTCGGCGGGACGCGGCGCCAGCGCGGCATGGCGTCGGCGGGACGCGATACCGGGTGGCGCGGGCGCTTCCGGTCAGCGCGGCTCACGACGCGACGGCCGAGCGGGACTCGGAGGTCGGTCGAAGAGGAGCCAGGCGCTGTTCACACCGTCCATGGAAGCCGTCCCGCACCCGCCGGGCAAGCCGGGACCCCGTTCTCTGACGGGGCTCTGACGTGCGCATACGGCTCCTTGACGGGCGTGCCAGGCCACTGGGCGCGGCTCAGCCAAGGCCGGGCACCTGCGAGATGAGGAGGTCGATCAGTTTGATGCCGACGAAGGGCAGGACGAGTCCGCCGAGGCCGTAGACGAGGAGGTTGCGGCGGAGCAGGTCGTGGGCGGAGGCGGGGGTGTAGCGCACTCCGCGCAGGGCCAGTGGGATCAGGGCGATGATGATCAGGGCGTTGAAGATGATCGCGGAGGTGATGGCCGAGGTCGGGCTGTGCAGGCCCATGATGTTCAGCGCCTCCAGGCCGGGGTACGTGCCCGCGAACATGGCCGGGATGATGGCGAAGTACTTCGCGACGTCGTTCGTGATGGAGAACGTGGTCAGCGCGCCCCGGGTGATGAGGAGTTGCTTGCCGATCTCGACGATCTCGATGAGCTTGGTCGGGTTGGAGTCGAGGTCGACCATGTTGCCGGCCTCCTTGGCGGCCGACGTACCGGTGTTCATCGCCACGCCGACGTCCGCCTGCGCGAGCGCGGGCGCGTCGTTGGTGCCGTCACCGGTCATCGCGACCAGCTTGCCGCCCTCCTGTTCCCGCTTGATCAGGGCGAGTTTGTCCTCCGGGGTGGCCTCGGCGAGATAGTCGTCGACGCCGGCCTCCTCGGCGATGGCCTTCGCGGTCAGCGGGTTGTCGCCGGTGATCATCACCGTGCGGATGCCCATGCGGCGCAGTTCGGCGAAGCGTTCGCGGATGCCGTCCTTGACGACGTCCTTGAGCTGGATCAGGCCCAGCACGCGCGGCCCGTCCCAGTCGTGCACCGCCACCAGCAACGGCGTTCCTCCCGAGGTTGCCACGGCGTCGGCGTACCGCCGTGCCTCGGGCGGCACGTGGCCGCCGTACATCTGCACCCAGTCGATCACCTGCTGGGCAGCGCCTTTACGGATGGCACAGAGGGCGCCGTTCGGCCAGCGCAGGTCGACCCCGCTCATCCGGGTCTGCGCGGTGAACGGCACCCAGCGGGCGTTCGCCAACTCGCCCTGGGCGGGGGCCCGTAGCCCGTACCGGTTCTTGGCCAGGACGACGACGGAGCGGCCCTCGGGGGTCTCGTCGGCCAGCGAGGACAGCTGGGCCGCGTCGGCGAGCTGCCGTTCGTCGATGCCGGGCAGGGGGACGAAGGCGGCGGCCTCGCGGTTGCCGAGGGTGATGGTGCCGGTCTTGTCGAGCAGCAGGGTGCCCACGTCACCCGCCGCTTCGACCGCGCGGCCGGACATGGCGAGGACGTTGCGCTGGACCAGGCGGTCCATGCCGGCGATGCCGATCGCGGAGAGCAGGGCGCCGATGGTGGTCGGGATGAGGGTGACGAGCAGGGCGACCAGCACGGTCGTGGACTGGGCGGCGCCCGCGTACTCGCCCATCGGCTGGAGGGCCACCACGACCAGCAGGAAGATGATGGTCAGGGAGGCCAGCAGGATGTTCAGCGCTATCTCGTTCGGGGTCTTCTGCCGGGCGGCGCCCTCGACCAGCGCGATCATCCGGTCCAGGAAACTGTGTCCGGGGCGGGCGCTGACCCGGACGACGATCCGGTCGGACAGCACGGTCGTACCGCCGGTGACGCCGCTGCGGTCTCCGCCCGCCTCGCGGATCACGGGTGCCGACTCGCCGGTGACGGCGGACTCGTCCACGGCCGCGACCCCGTCGATGACATCGCCGTCCGCCGGGATCATCTCGCCCGCCTCCACCAGGACGACGTCCAGCGGCTTCAGGTCGGTGGCGGCGACGGCCTCGGTGCGGGCGGCGGCGAGATTCGTGCCGTAGCTCCAGTGTTCGAGCCGCAGTGCCACCGTGTCCGTGCGGGCCCTGCGCAGCGACTCGGCCTGTGCCTTGCCGCGGCCCTCGGCGACCGCCTCCGCCAGGTTGGCGAAGACCACGGTCAGCCACAGCCACAGGCTGATGACCCAGGTGAAGACGGCCGGATGCAGCAGCGCGGACAGGGTGGTGAGGACCGCGCCGACGGAGACGACGAACAGCACCGGGTTCTTCACCAGGACGCGCGGATGCAGTTTGCGCAGCGCCTCGGGGAAGGAACGGACGAGCTGGGCAGGCTCGAACAGCCCGCTCGGGGCGCGCCGCCTCGGCTTTCGCTCCGGTCCGCTCCGGGCTCCGTGCTCGGGGCGTGACGGTGGGGCCTTCTCGGGGGCAGCGGGAAGCATGGACACCTTCGTGTCTCGATGGGTGACAGGGACGGAGGGCTGACGGGGACGCGGCCACGGGACCGTGCGGTGCCGAGGCCCCGGCACCGCACGGCGGCGCGCAGATGCCGGCGATGGGACGACGACAGACGCCGTGCGCCGGTGCCTGCCCCTCGGACACGCACCGAACCGCCGCCGCGCCGCTTCGGAGTAGGGACTCCGGAGGAGTGGGGGCCGCTGACGTCCGCGGCCCCCGTCGGCGGCCGACAGCGAATCTAGCCCTGTTCCCCGTCGCGACCGCCCTGCTCGGCGGGGAATTGGCGGCACTCATACGGCCCGTGTGGCCGCGCCGTCAAAGTGCCGTCAAACAAAGCCGAGAAACCATCAGGGACCCGTCAACGTGAGCCATCGATGGCCGAATCCCGTCGCAGACTGATCACCAACGGGGGACGGGCGACCGTCCGTAGGTGGTGACGTTGGAGGGACCGTGACTCTCACGGCCGGATCAGCGCAGGGTCCTCGGACCGAGCAAGGGGCACCGCCACGGAAAGAGGTGGTCGCCCCGCCCGGGGGCAGCCCCGGACCGGGCCAGCGAGGGGGTTCGCGGACGGCCGGACCGGGTCCGGGGCTGCGCCTGTGGCAGCGGACCGAGGCCGCGCGGGCCGCTCTGCGCCGCCGCTACTGGGCCACCGTGCCCGCACGGCTGCGCCTTCTGCGCGCGGCCACGGTCCTGCTCACCGCCGGCCTCGTCACACTCCTGCTGGTTGCCGGGCTCGCCGCCCTCGGTACCTGGAGCAGCGTGGCCGACCGCGACGCGCCCCGCACCACCAGCGCCGCCGACCTCAACCTGGCTCTGAACGACATGGACGCCCAGGCTGCCAACATCCTGCTGTCGAGCGGCGATGCCGGTAAGGGGCGGCTGCAGACGCCGTACACGAAGGCCGTCGGCTTCTACGGCGACGCCCGACGCGAGATCGGCCATGATCTGCGCACCCTCGCCGTCGCCGCGCAGGGCAGCAAGGCAGACGAGAACACCGTGGAGTCGCTGACCGACGACTTCGCCGAGTACCAGGAGCTGATCGGCCGAGCCCTGGAGAACGACGGCCACCACGGTGGCAAACCCGCCGCCCTCGCCGACTACCGCCGCGCCACGGACCTCCTACGCACCCAACTCCTGCCAGCCGCCAGCAATTTGGTGTCTTCCAACGATGCGGCCTTCGAAGTCGAGTACTCCTCGGCGCGCTCCACCCTCTCCGCGCAGCTCACCGCCGGCCTCGCCCTGGGTGTGCTCCTGCTGGCCGTGCTCGGCGTCCTGCAGTGGTACCTCGCGCGCAGCTTCCGGCGCATCCTCAATCCTGGTGTGCTGGCCGCCACCGTATGCACCCTGCTCGCGGTGATACTCGGCTCCGAGATGCTGTCCGCCTCCGCCGATCACCTGCGCGTGGCCAGGCACGATGCCTTCGACTCCGTCGTCGCCCTCTCCCGCGCCCGCGCCATCGCCTACGACGCCAACGCCGACGAGAGCCGCTACCTGCTCGACCCGGAGCGCCGGGACCAGTATGAAGCCTCGTTCCTGGCCAAGTCCCAGGAGCTGTACGGCCTGAAGGGTGCCACGCTCTCGACGTACGACTCGGAGCTGGCCACCACCTGGAAGGCGTACCGGGCCGACCACCGCGACCTGCGCTTTACCGGCGAGTTCCGCCGCGAGCTGGACAACATCACCTTCCCCGGCGAGCGGACCGCGGCGGAGAAGACGGTGGACACCTACGCGGTCTACCAGCGCGACGACCGGAAGATCCGCGCGCTGCTTACGGCCGGCAAGGAGCGCGAGGCGGTCGAGTTCTGCATGGACTGGCAGCCGGGGACGTCCAACGCCCACTTCGAGGCTTGGATGGCGGCACTGGACAAGGTGACGGCCATCAACCAGTCCCACTACGCGTCCAACGTGTCGGCGGGCCGCGCGGCGGTGAACGACTTGCTGCCGTGGGCGGGCAGTGCCCTGCTGGCGGCGATGGCCCTGACGGTTTTGGGGGCGCGCCCGAGGCTGGTGGAGTTCCGGTGAGGAAGAGCGCCTCGAAAGGGCGCGGGGCTGTTTCGATGTGCGGCTCCGCCGCGTAGGCGGGATCAACCACAACACACCTGCACCGAAAAGCCGGCCTCACGCGTCGGACAGGCGCGCCTCTTCCAGGTCCAGCGACCGCTGGAGGCGTCGGCGGGTCGTGTCGCTGATCGTGTGGGCGTCGTAGAGCCGCTGCAGTTCGCCGGTCTCGACGGCTATCAGGTCGCGGCGGAGTTGGCGGTAGACGCGGTCGGCGGACTCCGTGGCCTGGCCGCCGGTGGCGCCGTCGCTCTCGGTGAGGCGGTCGCGGGCGTCGTCGAGGCGTGCGGTCAGGCCGCGGCGGAGGCGGTCCAGGACGACGTCGGGTACGACCTCCAGTTCCGCGAGTTCTTCCAGGGCGTGTTGCGAAGTCCCGTCGTCCGCCCGGAGGGCGGGCCGAGCGGCGTCTGGTGCGTGCTCTGGGGGTCCCCCCGGCCGGAGGCTGGGGGAGTGCCGGGCGGAAGCCCTCGTACTGGTTGTACGTGGGTTTTCGCCTGGTGCGGCGAGAGTGCGTGCCAGGCGTCGGGCGGCAGGCGGCAGGCGGGACTTTCGCAACACGCCATAGGCGGGCCAGGCCGGCGTGGGCGAGGTGGGAGCGGGCCTGGGCTTCCTCGCGGGCGGTGTGCGCGGGTTCCAGGGCGATGCCGGAGGCGCGGACGACGGGGGCGAGGGTGAAGCCCTGGACGACGAGGGTGACGACCACGACCGAGGTGGTCAGGACCAGGACCAGGGGGCGGTCGGTGAGCGGGGTGCCGTTCTTCGCGGTCTCGGGGATGGACAGTGCGGCGGCCAGCGGCATCACGCCGCGGGTGCCCGCCCAGGTCAGCACCATCGGGATCCGCCAGTTCAGGCGGCCGAGGCCGCCCTTGCGCTGGACGACCGCCGACAGCGGCGCCAGCCAGAACAGCCGTACGGCGACGAGGGTGGCGGCGACGGCGAGGGCGTACAGGGGCCAGGAGCGGTCGCCGTCCGCCAGGGC
>NZ_BMVG01000002.1 GCF_014650595.1 Streptomyces alanosinicus | reverse complement strand
ACGGAACATGCGATCAAACGGACACGCCACCGGCGAGTGAACCTGACCAGGCCCTACTAGGGTCTGTCCGGCGAATCGCGTGACCGCTGAGCGTGCTGATCGTTCCGGTCAGCGTGGGGCGAGGTGACTTAGCAGACGAGGAATGGGCTCGGCTGGCGGCAAACTTGCCGAAGAACGTTGGCCGGGGCGGGCGCTGGAAGAATCATCGTCAGGTGATCAACGGGATCTTGTTCCGGCTGAGGACCGGCGTCCCATGGCGAGATCTGCCGACTCGATTCGGAAAGTGGAAGACGGTATACGACAGGCACCGCCGCTGGTCGGCGGATGGAACGTGGGACGGGATCCTGCGAGCGGTCCTGACCGATGCCGACGCGAGAGGGCGCATCGACTGGTCGATGGTGAGCGTGGACTCCACCGTGTGTCGCACTCACCAGCATGCCGCCGGTGCACGCAAGCAGGCGCCGCGGAAATCCGGCAAGCGTAGTCGGCCCTCCCAGCATCGTGCCGATGAAGCCCTCGGTCGTTCACGCGGCGGGCTGACAACGAAGATCCACCTGGCCGGTGAAGGCGGGCTGCGCCCCTTGTCCATCTTGATCACGCCTGGGCAATGGGGGGACGCCCCGCAGATGATCCCAGTCCTGGAACGCATTCGCGTGCCCCGTCCGGCCGGCGGCCGTCCACGCACACGGCCAGACCATCTGAGCGGCGATAAAGCGTACTCATCACGCCGTAACCGCCGTTACCTGCGGAGTCGACAGATCAAGCACACCATCCCCGAACGCCGCGATCAGCAGGCTCACCGCCAGCGCCGTGGCAGTGATGGAGGCAGGCCCACTGGCTTCGACCCGGCGCGCTATGCCCGTAGGAACGAGGTCGAGCGCCTGATCAACCGGTTGAAGATCTACCGGGCTGTTGCCACGCGCTTTGACAAGAGGGCGTACGTCTTTCACGGCACCGTGACGGCTGCTGCTGTACGTCTCTGGCTTCGCTCATGACACGCCGTTCTCCCCAGCCGCCCCGTCGACTGCGGCTGAGGCCGTTTTCACGGCCGCCCGGCCCCTCACTACCGGCGCCGCCGTTACCTGCACCTGGAGGACCGGACGGTCGGCCGCAGCGCGTCAGTAGCCTGAACTGCCCAGGTGGGGCCCGGTGTTTGGTGGGCCCCACCAAGAAGACCGGCAGTGTGTCGCCTGGCCTTCGGTCGATCGGGGTTACACGGGAATCGGCATCGCGGCGCAGCGCACCGGCGCCGCGTGGGCGGGGTCGAGGGCGTTGAGGACCAGTTGGTACACGTTGGAGTCATAGGCGTCGCCCAGGTGACCGGAGAGGTCGAGCGGGCACACGTCCTGCAGCAGGATGTTGTGCACGGTCGCGCCGGGCCCGGCGGTGAGGAACTGGTGGGTGTACGGGGTGACGATGATGTCGGTTTTGGTGACGATGTTGGTGTAGGTGACGCCGGGTTCGGTGTCGCCCTTGGCGTACAGCTGCTGGAGGACCGGGGAGCCGACCGTCTGGTCCTTGGCCGCGGGGCTGTCCAGCCCGAGGGGCTTGCCGGCATGCCCGGCGACGTCCAGCACCTCGTCCACGACGGGGGCCAGGCCGTCGATGGTGGTGCCGTGGCTGCTGGGGCTGATGCCCACCAGCTGGTGCACCTTCTTGGCGCCGCCCTCGAAACGCAGATACCACTGGGGCATCAGCCCGCCGCCCTGGGAGTCGCCCACCAAGTCGACCTTCTTCGCACCGGTAGCGGCCCGCACCTTGTCGACGTAGGCGGCCAGCTGCTTGGCCGAGGCGGGGACCGGGCCGGTGGCCTTCATCAGGGCGTGGGGTTTGGTCTCACCGTAGTTGAGGGCGAAGACGCAGTAGCCGGCGTTCTTCAGCACCGGGGCGAGGCCGCTCCAGTTGTCGAAGGCGTTGACAAAGGTGCCGTGGACGAGGACCACCGGGTAGGGGTGGGCGGCCGTGGGCTTGCAGGTGAAGTCGTTGGTCCCGGCCGGGGACCGGTCGGGGTCCGGCAGCGCGGCGGCAATGGCCGCCACCACGCTGACCACCCCCAGGGTGCCGAACGGGTTCACGGCCGGAACAGCCGGAGCAGCCGGGGCTTCGGCGGCAGCATGCCGCGGTGCTGGGGGTGCGGCGGAAGCGGCCGGAACGGCGGTGGTCAGGCAGGCCGCCGTGGCCAGGGCAGTGGCTGCGGCCTTGAGGAATCGGCGCATCGGGGCGCGGACCTCCCGGGTGAGGGGGCGTCGGGGGCATGAAGCGACCCCACACTCGACACCCGCCGCGCCACGATCGCGTGCGGCACACTGAGTGCACCCGTTCAGCGCACACGCAGTCACCCGGGAGAGCGGTCCCCCACCGGAAACGGCATGCTGCGGCCGTACCGTGCCTCGATGCCACCTCGTTGAGGTGAGCGCGCCTGTTCAACTTGCTCGCGGTCCCCCACTGGTACCTGCTTTGAGGCCCCACGGCTCCGTGGGCCGTTGCTGTAGACACCGGACCGCCCCCCGCGACCCATCGGACAGGTCCTAAGCCGGCCCGAGACCGGGCAGGGACGAACAGCAGGGCGGAGGATCGATACGTCGGCACCCACACGAGTACGGCATCGCATGCGGAACCGGAGGCCCGGGAAGGTACGGCCCACTCAACGGACCTACTCGAAGAGGTCGTTCATGCGCCGTATCGCCGCAGTCATCGTGGGAGCCGTCGCACTCGTCGCGCTCACCGCCTCAACAGCCAGTGCCCAGCCCCAGGGCCTCGGCGATGGTGCCGCAAAACTCGTCAGCGATGAGTTCGCGGGGCTCGCCACCACCGTCCAGGACGTTTCCGGTCTGCTCTAGTCCGACTCGGCTCACAGGGCCCCTCCGGGGAACGGCCCGTACACCAGACGCAGCCTTCCCCGTACCCCCACCCCCGGTAGCCACGCCGTCCGCCCGGCCCCACGACGCATCTTCGGCAGGTGCGGCTCCAGCAGCACCCATTTCGCCGACCGCTATGTCGGACAGCGTCGCATCAGCCATCGGCCCGCCTCAGCGTCCGTGAGTCATGCGGGTGGCCGTGAACCATGTGGTCATGCGCGGCGCGTACGAGGCTTCCCGCTACCGCGTGGTCGCCCGACGTGATGGCTTCGCCGAGCAGGACGCTGAGCTGTGCGCACACGGAGCACCGTTGGGGGTCGACGGGTCCCGGACGCGGAGTCATCAGGTCATTCAGCATGGGTATCGGACTCTTTCCAGTACGCCCAGCCTTCGGAGTCGAATGGGTCGCCAATGGGTCCATCGTGGTCGGGGCCGTCGTGCGGTTCACGGTTGCACGTGACGACGAATTCGCTGCCGTCAAAATCGCGGAAAGCCCTCTGTGCGCCGCATACGTCATCGCTGGTCACAGGTACCGTTCCCAAGCGTGGCCGCCCCGATGTGCTTCGGGCAGCCAGCAGCGAAGATCCTCGCCATCGGGTGACGGGCTTTCCGACTTGCAGACCGCACGTTGCTGCACCTTGATGTCGTCGGCGTCGGCGTCCAGCCCGTCAGCCTTCCAGGTGACCCACACAATGAACTCGTTGCCCAGGTCCCGGAGCAGCGCAACATGGTCGCCGAAGGGGTGCTTGTCGAGTTCGCACGTCACGTCTTCCGGCAACGGGTCGTCGCCTTCGAATGGCAGCTCACTCGGGAAGTCAAGTGCCGCCTTGCGCATCCCTTCGGGCACGTCCAGCCGCTTGTCACACGTCATCTCTCGCCTTTCTCTGCATGGCATGCATTCGGGGATGCGGCACGGGGGGAGTGCTCCGCGCGGGAACGCGATCACGCCGGACGCCGCGTCGAGCTGCCCGCCGTAACGCGTCCACCAGCCATCAGCGGGCACGCCGGTTCTCCCGCTCCACAAGGGGGCGCAAGCGCGCCATGGTGGGGCTGGCGGACCGGTCGTCGGCACCCTTGTACGCCGAAGGCGCGTCGGGACACTTCGGATGACCGCACTTGCATTTCGGCCACACCAGAGCCGACCGGATCGGGGGCTCACCGTGGTCGGGGAAGTCGGCGCTCACGCCACTCCCTCCCGCACATCCGTTGCCCGGCGGTGCGGATGCTGCCGGATCGCTTCGGTGGCACTGCGAACGCTCGCCACGCTGCCCAGCCGATGCGCCGCTTCCCGCTGTCGTGCGGCAGCAGCACAGAACGAGCAACCTTCCACAGGCACAGGCTCAAGGGTCGGAATGCGGAGCGCCGGTACCGTCGCGTCACTGCCCACTCTCACAACCCCCTCTTGAGCCCATCCTCAACAGCGCGCAGAAGGGCGCGAGTTGGCTTCGCATAGCCCGTGCGCGGCACCCAGTCCGGAGCCAGCCGCCAGAACCCGCCGGCCGCTATGAGTGCTTCCAGCTCCACCACGTCGTTAGCCGGGGGCCGGGGCGTGGAAGATTCGCTCGATTGCCCGAGATAGCGCTTACCGGACACGGCCACTCCTCTCCGTAGTGCTACGACTACCGGGAGGTTAAGCGTGGCCCACTGCTGGGAACCATTCAACCTGTTGGAAGAGAACGAAAGGTTGGTGAACTGCCCTTGAATCGCAAGGAGTTGAACCCAGACGCGTCCCCACAAGCGGCCTACGGAGCGCGTTTACGCAGTATGCGAGAGTCGCGCGGCTGGACCCAAGATGATCTTGGCGAACGCACGGAATATTCCAGTGTGCATATTTCAGCCGTTGAAACTGGGCGGAAGCCTCCAACCCTTCGATTCTCACGAAGCGCAGACAAGGCGTTCGGCATCGAGGGCACCGCAGACGCGTTCGAGCACGAGTACCGCGAACTTCAACACGGTTCCTTGCTGGAAGGGTTCCCTGAGTACGTCGGGCACGAGGGGCGAGCAGTAGAGATCCGGTTGTTTGAGATTGGGATCATTCCCGGCTTGCTTCAGACACCCGCGTACGCACGCGCCCTGGCAGACGGTGACGTTCGCCGGGGCACCATCACACCCGAACAAGCGGCTGAAAGAGTCTCGATCCTGGCAGAGCGGCAAGCAACGCTAGTACGGTCCCGGCCGCCCACGATGCTTGTGGTGATGGACGAAAGCTGCATCCGCCGTCCAGTCGGTGGCACCGAGGCCATGAACGATCAGCTACAACGCCTCGTAGACTTCGCCGCGTTGCCGAACACACATCTTCAGGTTGCCCCGTATGTCATAGGCGAGCGACGACCGTTCAACCTGCCGATCAACCTACTGACGATGTCGGACCGGTCCATGATCGCGTACGCGGAGTCCCAGGCCCGGGGACACTTGGACCGCGAATCTACGTTCGTTCTGTCCTCGCTATCGGCCTACCATCAGTTGCAGGCCGAAGCCCTGTCACAGACAGAATCCGTGGCCTTGATCGAACAGCTTCGAAAGGGCACCCCGTGACGACCGAATCCCCCCGCTGGTTCAAGTCCTCCTACAGCTCCAACGGCGGCAACTGCATCGAGGTCGCCGCAAACCTCGTCGCCTCGCGCGGCGTGGTCCCCGTCCGTGACTCCAAGAACCCGAGTGGTCCGGTTCTGGCCTTCCCCACCGACGCGTTCTCGTCCTTCGTGGCAGGCGTCAAGGCAGCCGGAGAGTTCGGCGCCGTTTGATCGCACCCTGAGACACGAGTCGGCCCCCTCTCGCCAGAGAGGGGGCCGACTTCTGCCCTGCGGGCACACCATCAGGTGGTTTGACGGACGACACCGATAGCATCGTGTTATCGCTTGAATACCCTAAGTGGCCGCAGCGTGTCGCGCGCAGTGCGATCCGCACCGACGGGAAGGGGTACACGCGCAATGCGACGCATGGCAACGGCCTTGGGGACTCTCGGGGCAGCTGTGGCACTCATGCTCACTGTCCCGAACTCCGCTTACGCGGCTACTGGAGTTCTAGTCATCGATGGTGTGGCCCACGAAGATCCGAGCGGCTGCTTCCCGCTTGGAGACTCCGCTCCTCCGGTGGTCTCCAACTACACTGACGCGGTCGCCGAGGTGCACTCCGGGCCCGACTGCACGGGGCAGGTCACCTGGTTGATTTACCCCGGTGAGACATACCACCCAAACGGTAGCCGGAGCATCTTCGTCCTCTGAGGTCTAGGCCAGCTCTAGGGGTGGACGTAGCACTCGACCCCCGAAGGCAGCCACCTTCGGGGGTCGAGTGGTGTTACGGAGTCAGGCGGCCTGAGGGCTGATCACGGACCATATCTCTGCCCACGACTCCTCAGAGATGTTGGGCAGAAGCTTGCTCAGCTCCTGTGCAACCCAGTCGTTGAGTTCCTGCGTGGTCTCAGTCTTCTCGGTTGCCATCCGCACTCCCTGTTGGGTCTCACATGGTCGAGTTTGAAAGGAAGGCCAAGAGGTCTTGGCGGGTGACGATCCCCGCAGGCTTGCCATCCACCAAGACCACCGCCGCATCGCGGCCCTCAAGGGCAGTCATGAGCCGTTCCACCGGTTCGCCGGACCCGACGACAGGCAGAGACTCAGACATGTACTTGCTCAGCGGCGCGTCAGAGGGTGCGTGGTCGGCCACCAGGGCGTGAAGAAGAACCCGCTCCTCCACCGCACCGATCACCTCTCCCGCCATGACGTCGGGGTGCCCCGCTCCTGGAGACACCACCGGCATCTGCGACACCCCGTACTCGCGCAGCACGCTGATCGCTTCCCCAACGGTCTCATCAGGGTGCATGTGCACGAAGCTGGGGATGCCTCCCTCTACGCTTGCCTTCTGCGTCAGGACCGCCCCAGCCGTCTGGCCAGTCGAGGTCTCTTCGCTGAACCCATGTTGACCGATCCACTCATCGTTGAAGATCTTCGAAAGGTATCCACGACCGCTGTCCGGCAGCAGCACGACCACCACGTCGTCGGGGCCCAGCCGTTCGGCGACCCGCAGCGCGGCGACGACGGCCATCCCGCAGGAGCCGCCGACGAGCAGGCCCTCCTCCTTGGCGAGGCGGCGGGTCATCTGGAAGGCGTCCTTGTCGGACACGGCGACGATCTCGTCGGCGACGGTGCGGTCGTAGGCGGTCGGCCAGAAGTCCTCGCCGACGCCCTCGATCAGATACGGCCGCCCGGAGCCGCCGGAGTAGACGGACCCCTCCGGGTCGGCGCCGATGACCTTGACCGTGCCGTCGCTGGCGTCCTTCAGATAGCGGCCGGTGCCGGAGATGGTGCCGCCGGTGCCGACGCCCGCCACAAAGTGGGTGATCTTGCCCTCAGTCTGCTCCCACAGCTCGGGGCCGGTGGAGTGATAGTGCGAGAGCGGGTTGTTGGGGTTGGAGTACTGGTCGGGCTTCCACGCGCCCGGGGTCTCCCGGACGAGCCGGTCGGAGACGTTGTAGTACGAGTCCGGGTGCTCGGGGTCCACGGCGGTCGGGCAGACGACGACTTCCGCGCCGTAGGCCCGCAGCACATTGATCTTGTCGGTGCTCACCTTGTCGGGGCACACGAAAATGCAGTTGTAGCCCTTCTGCTGGGCGACGATCGCCAGCCCCACACCGGTGTTACCACTGGTCGGCTCGACGATCGTGCCGCCGGGCTTCAGCTCCCCGCTCTGCTCTGCGGCTTCGATCATGCGCAGGGCGATGCGGTCCTTCACGGAGCCGCCCGGGTTGAAGTACTCCACCTTGGCAAGGACGGTCGCCTGGATGCCCTTGGTCACGTTGTTGAGCCGCACCAGCGGGGTGTTGCCGACGAGGCTGATCATCGAGTCGTGGAATCGCACCGTTGTCTCCGGTCGCTGCAAAAGATGTGGTCGTAGTGGTGTCGCCAGCCTAAGGCCAGCGGTGTGGCTCGGGCGGCCGTTCACTCCCCGTTGAGATTGACGTACGGGCCGTACGGGGCAAGGAGTGGGTGTACGGCTACGAGGAGGTGGCGGCGACGTATGACGAGCATGTCGAGGGCGAGGGTGGCCCGGCGTATCGCGGCCGGCGCGGCGTACGGCGGTGGCGGGGTCGGTCTGGCCGGTGCGGCCGCGGTCGGTCTGCTGCTGGCGGAGGTACGGCTGGCCCGGCGCCATGTGGGCAACGGCACCGGCGGACGCGTCCCGGTGTCCGACGGCGTGTACGGCCACACCTACGACATCCCCGGTGAACCGCCCCTCCGCCTCACCATGCTCGGCGACTCCACGGCGGCCGGGCAGGGAGTGCACCGGGCGGGGCAGACGCCGGGCGCGCTGCTGGCCTCGGGGCTCGCGGCGGTGGCGGAGCGCCCGGTGGAGCTGCGCAACGTCGCCCAGCCGGGGGCCCAGTCGGACGACCTGGACCGTCAAGTGGCCCTGGTCCTCTCCGCGTCCGTGGCCGTCCCCGACGTCTGCGTGATCATGGTCGGCGCGAACGACGTGACGCACCGGATGCCGCCGACCCGTTCGGTACGGCATCTCTCCGCGGCGGTACGACGGCTGCGCACGGCCGGCGCCGAGGTGGTGGTCGGCACCTGTCCCGACCTCGGGACCATCGAGCCGGTGCAGCAGCCGCTGCGCTGGCTGGCCCGGCGGGCCTCGCGGCAGCTGGCGGCCGCGCAGACGATCGGGGCCGTGGAGCAGGGCGGGCGCACGGTGTCGCTGGGCGATCTGCTGGGCCCCGAGTTCGAGGCGAACCCGCGGGAGCTGTTCGGCCCCGACAACTACCACCCCTCGGTCGAGGGGTACGCGACGGCGGCGATGGCCGTCCTGCCGACGGTGTGCGCGGCGCTGGGGCTGTGGCCGGCGGAGGAGGAGCGCCCCGACGTCTCCCGTCGCGAGGGCTTCCTGCCGGTGGCCCGCGCCGCCGCCGAGGCGGCATCGGAGGCCGGCACCGAGGTCACGGCCGCCATGCCGACGGGGCCGCGGGGGCCGTGGGCGCTGCTCAAGCGCCGGCGCCGGCGCCGGGTCCCGGAAGCCGAGCCCGCGACTCCCTCGCTCTGACCGGCCTTTCCCGAGCCGGGCAAGCAAGCGCTTAGTAAATTGCGGCCAGTGTCACACCACGGCACCAGTGACCTGGCTCATACGTGCGGGTAACTTCCCACACAGCCCTGCAAGAAAACTGCCCACTGGAGCCGTGATGCCCGAAGCCGTCATCGTCTCGACCGCCCGCTCCCCCATCGGCCGCGCCGGCAAGGGTTCCCTCAAGGATCTGCGCCCCGACGACCTGACTGCCACGATCATCCAGGCCGCCCTCGCCAAGGTCCCCGAGCTGGACCCCAAGGACATCGACGACCTGATGCTCGGCTGCGGCCTGCCCGGCGGCGAGCAGGGCTACAACCTCGGCCGGATCGTCGCCGTACAGATGGGCATGGACCACCTGCCGGGCTGCACGATCACCCGCTACTGCTCCTCCTCCCTGCAGACCTCCCGCATGGCCCTGCACGCCATCAAGGCCGGCGAGGGCGACGTCTTCATCTCGGCCGGCGTGGAGACGGTCTCCCGCTTCGTCAAGGGCAGCTCCGACGGCCTCCCGGACACCCGCAACCCCCTCTTCGCCGAGGCCGAGGCCCGCACCGCCGCCGTGGCCGAGTCGACCGGTTCCGACTGGCACGACCCGCGCGAGGACGGCCTGCTGCCCGACCCCTACATCGCGATGGGCCAGACCGCCGAGAACCTGGCCCGCGCCAAGGGCATCACCCGCCAGGACATGGACGAGTTCGGCGTCCGCTCGCAGAACCTGGCCGAGCAGGCCATCAAGAACGGCTTCTGGGAGCGCGAGATCACCCCGGTGACCCTCCCGGACGGCACGGTCGTCAGCAAGGACGACGGCCCGCGCCCCGGCGTCACCATGGAGGGCGTCGCGGGCCTCAAGCCGGTCTTCCGCCCGGACGGGCTCGTCACCGCCGGCAACTGCTGTCCGCTCAACGACGGTGCCGCCGCCGTCGTCATCATGAGCGACACCAAGGCCCGCGAGCTGGGCCTGACCCCGCTCGCCCGGATCGTGTCCACCGGTGTCTCCGGCCTCTCCCCCGAGATCATGGGCCTCGGCCCGGTCGAGGCGAGCAAGCAGGCGCTGCGCCGCGCCGGCCTCGGCATCGGCGACATCGACCTGGTCGAGATCAACGAGGCCTTCGCCGCCCAGGTGATCCCCTCCTACCGGGACCTCGGCATCGACCTCGACAGGCTGAACGTCAACGGCGGCGCCATCGCCGTCGGCCACCCCTTCGGCATGACCGGCGCCCGGATCACCGGCACGCTCATCAACTCCCTCCAGTGGCACGACAAGCAGTTCGGCCTGGAGACGATGTGCGTCGGCGGCGGCCAGGGCATGGCGATGGTCATCGAGCGCCTCAGCTGACACACCGTCCGTAGCGGGACAGGCACGTACCGTCAGGAATCGGCCCGGAACCGAGGAATCCCCGAGGTTCCGGGCCTTTCCGTGATCCAATCTCCCCCAGGATGTGACCTATCTCGCGCACCGAACCCATCGGTGCAGGTCAAAGCAGGTCAGCGCAGGGTGCGACGAGAACACAAGACCAAGGCCCTGTCCGTTTCGTGACGTTACGCACTGACAGCTGCCTAGTCCGCCCTTCAAGCTGATGTAGGAAGTCGGGGGTCGACTTTGAACACGGGAGTACGTCAGTGAGCGCCATGCCGATCGCCCTGCTGCTCACCACGGCCGCCACCGGCGCCGTGGGCGTCGCCGTCCTGCGCGCTGTTCTGAAGCTGCGCCGCCAGCTCACCGAGCTGCAGCGCCGGCTCGCCGAGAACCAGGCGACGGCCACGCGGGCCCTGCTGCCGAACGCCCGCAGCCACGCCGACGCCGACCAGATACGCACGGCCGTGGCCGAGGCGCTCGCCGAGGAGCGGGAGCGGGAGCTGGCCGAGGCGCGTGCCTTCTGGGCCGCCCAGGAGACGCGTGACGCCTCGGACGCCCCGTCCCTGCTGGGCCTGCCCGAGGCGGAACTCTTCCTGCCCCGGCAGGGCGACTTCGCCGGCCTGGAGCCGGTGTCCGAGCCGACCGCCGACACCGACGAGTTCGCCGGGGACTCCCCGGAACTGGCCGCGGCCCGCCGCCGTCACCCCTCGCACCCCGACTTCGTCCCGGTGCAGTCCCCCGTGGGCAACGACCACGAGCGCACGGTGACCGCCCTGGAGCAGCTGGCCACCGAGCACGTCGAACTCTCCGACGTCCGCCCGGGGCCGCTCGGCACCCTCGACGTCTATGTCTTCGCCGACGGCACCACGTTGTGCATGACCCCGGGTCACCGCGAGACCGCCGAACGCCTCGCGGCGGCGGTGGACGCGGGCGACGCCCCCTACCTCCTGGGCGGTTCGGGCATCTCCGGCGCCTACACCCTCACCTTCGCCTGCGGTGAGGACACGGTCTACATCCTGGCCGACCGGGTCATCGCGTCCCTGTAAGGCCGACGCGCCTCACACACTGGCCCTCGCCCGCGCCTCCTCCACCAGGCGCACCGCCTCGGCGACCTCGTCCTCGCTCCGCAGTACCAGCGACACATCGTGGGCGGCCACGAGGATCTGGTCCGCCACGGCGAACATCCCGGCATCCGGCATCTCCCGGGGCTCGCTCCCCGGCTCCTCGACCCGCTGGGCCCACCGGGCCAACTCCCGGGCCAGCGCCAGCGCCTCGGCGGCGGCTCCTCGCTGAAGCCGACTCTGCGGTGCCGCGCGCAACCGGTCGGCGAAGTGATCCACGGCTTGGGTCAGGGGCGTCGTATCAACCACGCGCCGAGCGTAACGTGCCGCACTGTTGCCAATACGCGAACGCTCAGGCACCGTGACGTGAAGGACCGGCTTACATCCCCTTTGCGTTCGGAGGCGCCGATGTCCCAACTCTTCTCCGAGGAGACCCACCGCAATCTGCTCGCCCGTATCCCGCACTGCACCGGTCGTGAGGTCTCCGACTGGCTGCGCACCGTAGAAGAAGGTCCCGCCCTGGTCCGCTTCGAGGAGAAGGTCACCTGGCTCCGGCACGAGTACGACCTCGCGTACGGCCACGCGAAGGCGATCGTCCATGAGTACGACCTGAGGAGGGCGGCCCGCAAGCTGCTCTAGACGCAGAGGGGCCCCGGGTCGGAACCCGGGGCCCTTCTCGTCGTCCTTCGACCGGCGGGTGCGCTAGTCGTTGTTGGTGAAGATCGCCACCAGTCGCAGCATCTCCACGTAGATCCACACCAGGGTCATGGTGAGGCCGAACGCGGCCAGCCAGGACTCGTTGCGCGGGGCGCCGTAGGCGATGCCGTCCTCGATCTGCTTGAAGTCGAGGGTCAGGAAGAACGCGCCGAGCAGGATCGCGATGATGCCGACGAGCGCGCCGAGCGGACCGAAGCTGCGCAGACCGCCGTCCGAGGCGACGCCGAACACGACCAGCAGCAGGTTGACCGCCATGACCACCATGAACGCCATGGCGATGGCGATGCCGATGCGGGCGTAGCGGGCGGTGACGCGGATCCAGCCTGCCTTGTAGACGAGCAGGGTGGCACCCGAGACCGCCATGGTGCCGAGCACCGCCTGGAAGGGGGCGCCGCTCCAGCGGCTGTTGTACATCTCGCTGATGACGCCGAGGAAGACGCCCTCGAAGGCGGCGTACCCGAGGATCAGCGCGGGCACCGGGGTGCGCTTGAAGCTCTGGATCATCGCCAGGACGAACGCGACGATCGCGGAGCCGACGGCCAGGCCGTAGCTGGTCGTCGAGACCGGCAGCAGCGCCCAGGCGAGGACCGCGCCGACGGCGACGGTGCCGAGCGTGATGGCCGAGCGGACGACGACGTCGTCCATGGTCATCCGGTCGGTGGTGACCGGAGCCTGCGGCGGAGCGCCGTACTGGACGCCGCCCTGCGCGTACGGGTTCTGGGCGTAGGGGTTCTGCGCGTACGGGTTGCCCTGGACGGACCCGGCCTGCGGTGCGGTGTTGAAGCCGGCGTAGCCGTTGTCGCGGCTGAACCCCCGTCGCGAGAAGACCGGGTTGCTGCTCCTCATTTCACTCCTCCATGGCCGCCATGCGCAGCCTTGGCTCAAGAGTAATGGATTGGCAAAGGGTAGACCGTGATACTTAAGGAGGATCTTTCCCCTGCCGTGTTGCCCAACACGCTACGCGTATGGCTGATTCCCAGCCAACGGTGATCGCGTTCCATGACGAATCCGCTACCTGGCCGAGATCTGACGCCGGCCCAGCGGAAACCCGGTGTACGCCTCGGCGAGGTCCGTCTCGGCCGCCCGGGAGGAGGCGATCCGCTCCAGCCGGGCCTGCTGGAGGCGGACGTCGAACGGGGTGGCGTCCGGGGCCGAGTGGAGCAGGGTCGTCATGTCGCAGGAGAAGCGCTCCGCCTGCCAGACCCGGCGCAGACAGGTCGCGGAGTAGGCGTCGAGCAGATCGGAGGAGCCCGTCTCCTTCTCGTGCGCGAGGGCGTGGGCGAGGGTGACGACGTCTCCGACGGCGAGGTTCAGCCCCTTGGCGCCGGTCGGCGGGACGATGTGGGCGGCGTCACCCGCGAGGAAGAGACGGCCGTGCCGCATCGGCTCGTGGACGAAGGACCGCATGGGGGTGACCGACTTCTGGGTGAGGGGTCCGCGCGCCAGCCGCCAGCCGTCGTCGGTCTCCAGGCGCCGCTCCAGCTCGTCCCAGATCTCCGGCTCGCTCCACCGCCCGGCGTCCGTGTCGGCCGGCACCTGGAGATAGAGGCGGGAGACGGACGGGGAGCGCATGGAGAGAAGCGCGAAGCCGCGGTCGTGGCGGGCGTAGACGAGTTCGTCGTGCGAGGGCGCGACGTCGGCGAGGACACCGAGCCAGGCGTAGGGGTACGTCCGCTCGAACACGCGGGACAGGGCGGCCGGGAAGGCCCGGCGGGCAACTCCCCAGAAGCCGTCGCAGCCGACGGCGTAGTCGCACTCCAGCACGTCCGCGCGGCCCCGGTGCCGGAACGGGATGCGCGGCCGGCCGTCGGCCGCGTCCTCGACCGCGAGTGCCTGCGCCTCGAACAGCAGCGGTCCGCCCTCGGTCAGCTGAAGGGCGATCAGGTCCTTGCAGACCTCGGTCTGGGCGTACACCATCACCGACCGGCCGCCGGTCAGAGCGGGGAAGTCGATGCGGTGGCGGCGGCGGGCGAAGCGCAGCTCGATGCCGTCGTGCCGCAGCCCCTCCCGGTCCATCCGCTCCCCGGCGCCGGCGGCGCGCAGCACGTCCACCGTGCCCTGCTCCAGGATCCCGGCGCGGTGGCGGTGCTCGACATAGGCGCGGTCGCGGCTCTCCAGGACGACCGAGTCGATGCCGGCGCGGTGCAGCAACCGCGCGAGCAGCAGTCCGGCCGGCCCCGCTCCGATGATCCCGACGGTGGTGCGCATCGACTCTGTCCCTTCCCGCGGCGGCATCGCCTCAGACCGAGATTCCCTGCTTCGCATGATCGCGCGCTGTTCGTGTGGTGAAGTTTTGTTCACCCATCGACGCGCCGAGTCTGCGCCGGGAGGCAGGTGATGTCAACGGGTATGACTGCGGCCAAGGCGCGGTTGGTGCCCGGAGCCGGACTTGAACCGGCACGCCCGCGAAGGGGCAGCGAGGTTTAAGCTCGCCGTGTCTGCATTCCACCATCCGGGCAGGCCATGGGCTCCGCTTTGAAGTTCGAGCCTATCGGGACGCATCCCCCGAACAGCGGAAGGGCGGACCGATGTTGTCTTATTTTATTGACGTCTGAGGGTGCATCAGCCCGCGGAACGGGCCATCCGCACTTGCCAACAGCGTGACGTGACGTGGATACGGCCGTACGTGGAATGACGGAATTTCACCGTCCGAACGAGGGTGTACCACCCGTTCTGGACGTCGTTCGACATCGATTCGACCGCGCCGCTCTCCGGGTCCGGCGTCCTCCCCAGGTATGACGCGGCGTCCTGCCGTCCGACCGGAGTCGTCCCCGGGAACCGGAACAGCGACTGACTACACGGCCCGCCGGCGCCGGGACGATGGAGACGTCCCCATGGAACACGTCGTCCCGACAGGAGCACCTTCCCGTGACCACCACACCCAC
This sequence comes from Streptomyces alanosinicus, assembly GCF_014650595.1. GTDB lineage: Bacteria > Actinomycetota > Actinomycetes > Streptomycetales > Streptomycetaceae > Streptomyces > Streptomyces alanosinicus. The sequence continues at coordinate 495,019 of NZ_BMVG01000002.1, read as the reverse complement.
CGCCGCCCGGGCCACCTCCGTGGCCGCACGCGCCACGGAGCTGTCGAAGATCTACGGGCAGGGTGAGACCCAGGTGGTCGCCCTGGACCGGGTCTCCGTCGACTTCCGGCAGGCCGAGTTCACCGCGATCATGGGCCCGTCCGGCTCGGGCAAGTCCACGCTGATGCACTGCGTGGCGGGCCTGGACACCTTCTCCTCCGGGTCCGTGCGCATCGGCGACACCGAGCTGGGCTCCCTGAAGGACAAGCAGCTCACCAAGTTGCGCCGGGACAAGATCGGCTTCATCTTCCAGGCCTTCAACCTGCTGCCGACGCTGACCGCCCTGGAGAACATCACCCTCCCGATGGACATCGCGGGCCGCAAGGCCGACAAGGCGTGGCTGGACCAGGTGATCTCGATGGTCGGCCTGTCCGGGCGGCTCAGCCACCGGCCCGCGCAGCTCTCCGGCGGCCAGCAGCAGCGCGTGGCCGTGGCCCGTGCGCTGGCCTCCAAGCCCGACATCATCTTCGGCGACGAGCCGACCGGAAACCTCGACTCGCGCTCCGGCGCCGAGGTGCTCGGCTTTCTGCGCAACTCGGTGCGCGAACTGGGCCAGACCGTCGTCATGGTGACCCACGACCCGGTCGCCGCGGCCTACGCCGACCGCGTGGTCTTCCTCGCGGACGGCCGGATCGTCGACGAGATCCACGGCCCGACGGCCGACTCCGTCCTCGACCTCATGAAGCAGTTCGACGCGAAGGGCCGTACCAGCTGATGTTCCGCACCGCCCTGCGCAACGTCCTCGCGCACAAGGCCCGGCTGCTGATGACGGTCCTCGCCGTCATGCTCGGCGTGGCCTTCGTCTCCGGGACGCTGGTCTTCACCAACACCATCTCCGACGCGTACCAGAAGAGCTCCGCCAAGGGCTTCGACCAGGTCGACGTCGCCGTACAGCCCAAGTACCAGGACTCCGAGGGCGACAAGGTCGGCAAGACGCCGGATCTGACCCAGGCCGTGCTGGACAAGGCCGCGAAGGTCCCCGGCGCCGCCTCCGCGACCGGTGTCGTCAGCGGCTTCACCGCCGTCGCCGACAAGGACGGCAAACTGCTCGGCGGCGACTGGCAGTCCGCCGGCGGCAACTACTGGGGCGCCAAGGACGCCCGGTACCCGCTGGTCAGCGGCCATGCCCCGCACGGCAGGAACGAGGTGCTGCTCGACTCCGAGACCGCGAAGCGGGCCGGCTACAAGGTCGGCGACACCGTGCGGCTCTCCGTCGACGGCCCGGTCCTCACCCCGACCGTCGCGGGCATCTTCACCACCGACGACGGCAATGTCGCCGCGGGCGGCAGCCTCGCCCTGTTCGACACGCCGACCGCGCAGAAGCTGTTCGGCAAGAAGGGCGGCTACGACGAGATCGACGTCAAGGCCGCGGCCGGCACCGGCCAGTCCGCGCTGAAGTCCGCGCTGGACTCGGCGCTGCCGCAGCACCTGGTGGAGACCACCACCGGCAAGAAGCTCGCCGACGACCAGGCGAAGCAGATCGCCGACTCGATGAGCGGACTGAAGCAGACCCTGCTGGTCTTCGCCGGTATCGCGCTGTTCGTCGGCACGTTCATCATCGCCAACACCTTCACCATGCTGGTCGCCCAGCGCACCCGCGAACTGGCCCTGATGCGGGCGGTCGGCGCCTCCCGCCGCCAGGTCACCCGCTCGGTGCTCATCGAGGCCTTCGCGGTCGGCACGGTCGCCGGTGTCACCGGTCTGGCCGTCGGTATCGGCATCGGCGCGGGCCTGCGCGCACTGCTGGGCTCCTTCGGCGCGAGCATGCCCGACGGGCCGCTGGTGATCAGCCCCGGCACCGTGGTGACCGCCCTCGCCGTCGGCATCCTCATCACCATGCTGGCCGCCTGGCTGCCCGGCCGCCGGGCCGCGAAGATCCCGCCGGTGGCGGCGATGAGCAGCGTGCACGCCAAGGCCAGCACCAAGTCGCTGGTGCTGCGCAACACGCTCGGCTCGCTGTTCGCGGCGGCCGGCGTCGCGACGGTCCTCGGAGCCACGACGATGGACGCCGACGCCGCCCAGGGCCCGATGGGCCTCGGCGCGGTCCTGCTCATCATCGGCGTGTTCATCCTGACCCCGCTGCTGTCCCGGCCGCTGATCGCGGCCGCCGCCCCGGTGCTGCGCGCCTTCGGCATCTCCGGCAAGCTGGCCCGCCAGAACGCGGTGCGCAACCCGCGCCGTACGGCGGCCACCGCCTCCGCGCTGATGATCGGCCTGACCCTGATCACGGGCATGACGGTGATGGCGGTCAGCCTGCAGACGGCGATCGACAAGATGGCCTCCTCGGCGATCCGCGCCGACTACGTGGTCTCGATGGCCAACCGCTCCCCGCTCTCCCCGGACGTGGCGAAGAAGCTCGCCGCCACCGACGGCGTCACCGCCAGCAGCCCGCTGCGCAACGCGATGTCCCGGATCGACGGCAGGACCGAGTTCCTGACCGGTGTCGACGCCTCGTCCATCGCGAAGCTGACGGACCTGAAGGTGGACGACGGATCCTTCACGGTGGGCGGCGACCAGGTCGTCGTGGACAAGGACCGGGCCAAGGAGAACGGCTGGACGCCCGGTTCGCGCTTCACCGCGCACTTCGAGGACGGCAAGGCCCGCACGCTGACGGTCGCCGGCGTCTACGAGGGCAACGACATGATCAACGGGATCATGCTGGACGACAAGGTCGTCACCCCGCATCTGAAGGACCCGGCCGATATGCAGGTCATGGTCAAGACCGCGGACGGCGCGTCCAGCGCCACCAAGGACCGGCTGGCGAAGGTCCTGGACTCCAACCCGGCGATCAAGATCCAGGACAAGCAGGACATCTCCAACGAGGTCGCGAAGATGTTCACGATGATGCTGAACATGGTCTACGGCCTGCTCGGCATGGCGGTGCTCGTCGCGGTCCTCGGTGTCATCAACACCCTGGCCATGTCGGTCTTCGAACGCGCCCAGGAGATCGGCATGCTCCGCGCGATCGGCCTGGACCGCAAGGCCGTCAAGCGCATGGTCCGCCTGGAGTCCCTGGTGATCTCCCTGTTCGGCGGGGTGCTCGGCATCGGGCTGGGCGTGTTCTTCGGCTGGGCGGCCGGCCAGCTGCTGGGCACGAAGATGCCGACGTACGAACTGGTCCTGCCCTGGGGCCGGATGGCGCTCTTCCTGCTGCTCGCGGGCGGGGTCGGCGTCCTGGCCGCCCTGTGGCCGGCCCGGCGCGCGGCGAAGCTGAACATGCTGACGGCGATCAAGGCCGAGTAGCCGAACAGCCGAACAGCCTTACGGCACAAGGAAGGTACGGCACAGGGAAGGGGGGCCTCGCGGTGGTGGGGCCCCCTTGGCCGTACCGGCTGTCAGGTGTTCCAGGTGCGGGTGCGCAGCGGCAGACCGGACGTGCCCGGCTCCGGGGTGCGGACCGCGAGGACCTGGTTGACGCCGATCCGGTTGCGTTCGAAGGCGAGCGCGGAGGCGGCCATGTACAGCCGCCAGACGCGGGCGCGGCCGGGGCCGGCCAGGCGCATGGCGCGGTCCCAGTCCGCCTCCAGGTTGGTGACCCAGTGGCGCAGGGTGCGGGCGTAGTGCTCGCGGATGGACTCCACGTCCCGCACCTCGAACCCGGCGCGCTCCAGCTGGGTGACCGTGGTCCCCAGGGGTGCGAGTTCGCCGTCCGGGAAGACGTAGGCGTCGATGAACTCGTCCACCTGGTACGTCGATTCGTCGCCCTGCGGGCGGCGCGCGATCTGGTGGTTGAGCAGCCGCCCGCCGGGCCCCAGCAGGTCGTACAGCCGGCGGGCGTAGTCCAGATAGCGGTCGGCGCCGACGTGCTCGGCCATCCCGATGGAGGAGATCGCGTCGAAGGGGCCGTCCTTGACGTCCCGGTAGTCCTGGACCCGGATCTCCACCCGGTCGGTCAGTCCCTCGTCGGCGACGCGCTTACGGGCGTACGCCGCCTGCTCCTGCGACAGCGTGATCCCGACGACGCCGACGCCGTGCTCACGGGCCGCGTGGATGGCCATCGAGCCCCAGCCGCAGCCGACGTCCAGCAGCCGCTGACCGGATGTCAGGCCCAGCTTGGCGCTGATGAGTTCGAGCTTGTCCCGCTGGGCGGTCTCCAGCGTCCCGCCGTCCTCCCAGTAGGCGCAGGAGTACACCATCGACGGCCCGAGGACCAGCTCGTAGAAGTCGTTGCCGACGTCGTAGTGATGGCTGATGGCCCGCTTGTCGGTGTGCCGGGTGTGCAGCCGGCGGCGCGGCCTGCGCACCTCCTCGCGCGGCGGGGCGGGCGGCAGCGGCGGCCCCGCCAGCATCAGCAGTTCGCGGACGGCGGCCCGTACGGCGGGGTCGCGCACGCTCTGGACGAGGCCGGGAGCGTCCTCCCCGCGCTCCCACACCAGCCCCGCCATCGCGTCCAGCGTGGTGTACAGATCTCCCTCGATCTCCAGGTCGCCGGAGACCCAGGCGCGGGCGAGGCCCAACTCGCCCGGCTTGAACAGCATGCGGCGCAGGGCGCGGCGATTGCGCACGACCAGTGCCGGCGCGTCCGGTGGCCCGGCCTGCGATCCGTCCCAGGCCCGCAGCCGGACCGGAAGCGGGGCTCCCAGTACCTGCTCGGCAAGACTCCTCAGCCGCGCTGCGGCGTCGGCCATGGCGCACACCTCCAAGACGACGATCCCGGATGCCGGTCATCACGTAAACACCGTCGGCGGTCGCGCACAGTCCCGCAAAGGAGTCACAGCTGGGCAAAATAGATGCACGGGCCATATAGATGCTGTTCGCGGAACGCCGGAAGACCCCCTGCACCACGGATGGCAGGGGGTCTTCCGGTTGGTTCAGCGACTCAGCGACCGGTGCGGGTCAGGAGGCCTTGGCCTTCTCCTCGGTCTTGCTCGGGGCGGCGACCGGGGCCGGCTTGGCCGCCTCGTAGAACTCCTCGCGGGGGTTCTCCATCGCGCCGAGGGAGACGACCTCGCGCTTGAGGAACATGCCGAGGGTCCAGTCGGCGAAGACGCGGATCTTGCGGTTGAAGGTCGGCATCGCCATGCCGTGGTAGCCACGGTGCATGTACCAGGCGAGGCGGCCCTTGAGCTTGATCTTCATCTTGCCCATGACGATCATCGCCACGCCCTTGTGCAGGCCGAGACCGGCGACCGCACCCTTGTTGGCGTGCTCGTACTCCTTCTGCGGGAAGCCCCGCATACCGGAGACCACGTTGTCGCCGAGGGCCTTGGCCTGGCGCAGCGCGTGCTGGGCGTTCGGCGGGCACCAGGCGTTCTCGTTGCCCGCCTTGCGGCCGACGAGGTCCGGGACCTGGGCATTGTCGCCGGCGGCCCAGATGTAGTCCGTGCCCTTGACCTGGAGGGTCGGCTCGCAGTCGACGTGACCGCGCGGGCCGAGCGGCAGACCGAAGCGGGACAGCGCCGGGTTCGGCTTGACGCCGGCGGTCCACACGATCGTGTTGGCGTCGACCTCAAGGCCGTTCTTCAGCACCACATGGCCGTCGACGCAGGAGTCCATCGAGGTGGAGAGGTAGATCTCCACGCCCCGGCTCTCCAGGTGCTCCTTGCCGTACTGGCCGAGCTTGGGGCCGACCTCGGGAAGGATCTTGTCGGCGGCGTCGACGAGGACGAAGCGCATGTCCTCACGGGAGACGTTCTTGTAGTACTTGGCCGCGTCCCGGGCCATGTCCTCGACCTCGCCGATGGTCTCCGCACCCGCGAAGCCACCGCCGATGAAGACGAAGGTGAGCGCCTTGCGGCGGATCTCCTCGTCGGTGGTGGACTCGGCCTTGTCGAGCTGCTCCAGCACGTGGTTGCGCAGACCGATGGCCTCCTCGACACCCTTCATACCGATGCCCTGCTCGGCGAGGCCGGGGATCGGGAAGGTGCGGGAGACCGCACCGAGCGCGATCACCAGGTAGTCGAAAGGCAGCTCGTACGCCTCGCCCACGAGCGGGGCGATCGTGGCGACCTTGCGGTCCTGGTCGATGGTGGTGACCCGGCCGGTGAGGACCTCCGCCTTGGGGACCACGCGTCGCAGCGGGACGACGACATGGCGCGGGGAGATGTTGCCGGCGGCGGTTTCGGGAAGGAAGGGCTGGTAGGTCATGTACGACCGGGGGTCGACGACCGTGACGGTCGCCTCTCCGTAGCGCATCTTCTTGAGGATGCGCCGAGCTGCGTACAGGCCTACGTACCCACCGCCTACTACGAGGATCCTGGGACGCTCCGTGGTGCTCATGCCATCGAGTATCCACCCGCCCCTCGGGGGTCGCTCGTGCGCCCCTTCACAAGGTCGGACAGACCCTGTGCTACACTCCGCGACTCGCGTGACACAGATCATGAGGACCGAGGGGAACCGCAGCACCCTTTGAGCCGTTGTCAATGCCGCGTGAGCTGCTCCTCTCGGTTACAGGTAAGGCTGCGAGCCACCCGGAACGCCCTCGTCGGCACGCGATCCGCAGGTGTCGCACGACCCCTATCTGAACATGTTCAAAGGCCTCTTCACCCCTCGAAAGGGCCAATGGGCCACCCTCTGTACGCCGATGGGCCCGAAATCCTTGTGAAGAACTTCACGAAGTTTTCCGACGCCACGTCACCGAGGGGCCCCGAAGAGCCCCCGGAAGGCGCTCAAACGTTATCCGACCTGCTCAACCAGCGGCTACCCGTCAGTAACAAATGAGACTCGGGCAACAGCCGGACCGGGGGAACCACCCGGACGGGCCGTTGGACGCCGCGCTCTTCACCCGTCAGCCACGCACCGCGCGATATCGGGAGCAAACACCCATAGCGTGCCTGCATGAGCACTTCACAGACGGCCTTCAAGGCCTTTTCGCGAATATGCGCGGTCAGCGCAGTCCTGGGCGTCGCTCTTGCGACGGGGCCGGCCGCGGCCGCGTCCACCGTGACCACGGCGTCCGCATCCCACATCACCAAGGCGGCCTCCCCCCTCGGCGGCCATGACGACGACGACGGCAACAACGGGTGCATCGCCCTCATCGCCCTTCTCTGCTGACGGCCGTTCTCTGCTGACGGCCGGCCGGGTCGGCCCGGGCTCAGGCGACGGCCCCGGTTCCTGCCCATGAGGAACCGGGGCCGTTCCACGTCACCGCGGGTCAGTGGCCGCCTGCGCCCGACTCCGCCTCTTCCGCCACCTTGAAGGCGATGCCGTCGAGGATGTCGTGCTCGCTCACCACGACTTCCTCGGCGCCGATCCGCTCCATGATCGCGAGCAGTACCAGGGCGCCCGCGCCGATGACGTCCACCCGGCCGGGATGCATGGACGGGATCGCGGCGCGCTCGGCGTGCGTCGAGCGCAGCAGCCACTCGGTGATCTCACGGACGCGGTCATGGGAGATCCGGGAGTGGTGGATGCGCGCGGAGTCGTACGCGGGCAGCTCCTGGGCGATCGCCGAGACCGTGGTGACGGACCCGGCGAGGCCCACCAGGGTGCGGGCCTCGCTCAGCGGCACCGTCCGCTCGGCGAGGTCCAGGGCCGCCTCGATGTCCGCTCTTGTCGCGGCGATCTGCTCCTCGGTCGGCGGGTCGCCGACCACGCCGTCCCGCACCAGGTGACGTTCTGTCATCCGCACACAGCCGACGTCCACCGAGCGCGCCGCCCGGACGTGCTCCTCGCCCACGACGAACTCCGTGGAGCCCCCGCCGATGTCCACGACGAGATAGGGCGTCGCGAGGTCCTCCCGGCCCGTCAGCTCCCTGGTCGCGCCGGTGAAGGAGAACTCGGCCTCCTGGTCGCCGGTGATGACCTCCGGCTCGACCCCGAGGATGTCCAGCACGCCGCGTACGAAGTCGTCCCGGTTCTCGGCGTCGCGGGAGGCGGAGGTGGCCACGAAGCGCAGCCGCTCGGCGCCGTGCTCCTTGATGATCTGCGCGTACTCACGGCAGGCGGCGAAGGTCCGCTCCAGTGCCTCGGGCGCGAGCCGCCCGGTCCGGTCGACCCCCTGGCCCAGCCGCACGATCGTCATCCGGCGGTCCAGGTCGACGAGTTCACCGGTCTCCGGGTGCACATCGGCGACCAGCAGCCGGATGGAGTTGGTACCGCAGTCGATGGCGGCGACGCGGGTCACTGCCCGTCCCCCTTGCTGTCGCAGGGCGTCACACAGGCCCCCTTGGCCCACCACTCGGGCAGCATCGCGATCGCCTCGTCGCCGAGCGGATTGACCCCGGGCCCGGCGGCCAGCGAGTGGGCGACCAGCACATGCAGGCACTTGACCCGGTCCGGCATGCCCCCCGCGCTCGGGAAGCCCGCCAGCACCTCGATCTCGTCCCGGCGCCGGATGTAGTCCTCGTGCGCGGCGCGGTACGCGGCGGCCAGCTCGGGATCCGTCCCCAGCCGCTCGGTCATCTCCTTCATCACGCCGTTCGCCTCCAGCGTGCCGATGGCGGAGGACGCCTTCGGGCAGGTGAGGTAGTACAGCGTCGGGAAGGGCGTACCGTCGGGCAGCCGCGGCGCGGTCTCCACCACGTCCGGCTGGCCGCAGGGGCAGCGGTGCGCGATGGCCCGCAGGCCCCGCGGCGGACGGCCCAGTTGCTGCTTGAAGGCCTCGACGTCCGCGGCGGTGGGCTCGGTGCGCGAGGTGGTCGGCGGGGGCGTTTGCATGACTGCTTTCAGGATGGCTTTCTGCTCGTTGCCGGCGAGGGGCCGGTCACTGGTCGGAGGCGTCGGACTTGTCGACCCCGTCCCAGATGTTCGCGTACCAGGGCCGGTGGGCGGCCCTGAGGTCGATGCGGGACTGCTTGGCCGTACCCGGGTCGACGACGATGTACCCGGTCTCGCCGGGCATCACATAGTGCAGCCGGAGCCGGATCTGCTGCTCGGCGTAGGAGTCGTCCTGCCAGCGCGCCTTGAGGTCGCGCAGCTGCTCGACCCGCTTGCGGGCCTGCTCCTGCTGCCGCTGCAGATCGGAGATCTGCGCGCGCTGGGAGACGTACTGCCGCATCGGATAGGCGAGCGCGACGATCATCGAGCACAGCACGAGGGCGAGCAGCGCCGCCCGGCCGGTGAGCCGGGAGCGGCGGGCCTGCCGCTTGGTCTGCGAACGGTAGACCCGGGCCGCCGTCTGCTCGCCGAGCAGCCGCAGTCTGGTCGCGGTGGAGAAACGGTCGCGGTCCTTCACGCCCATCTGGCTCTCCGCCTCCCCTTTCACGTGCGTACGTCCCCGGACACGGTACGGGACCGGGTACGGGGACGTACGTACGACTGGCTAGGCCTTACCTCTTTGCGACTCAGCCCTTGAAGCGGCTCAGCCCTTGAAGCGCGGGAAGGCGCTGCGGCCCGCGTACACCGCGGCGTCGTCGAGGATCTCCTCGATGCGCAGCAGCTGGTTGTACTTGGCGACACGCTCGGAGCGGGCCGGGGCGCCGGTCTTGATCTGCCCGCAGTTGGTGGCGACGGCCAGGTCGGCGATGGTGACGTCCTCGGTCTCGCCGGAGCGGTGGGACATCATGCACTTGTAGCCGCTGCGCTGGGCCAGCTCCACGGCGTCCAGGGTCTCGGTCAGCGAGCCGATCTGGTTGACCTTGACCAGCAGGGCGTTGGCGGTGCCCTCCTCGATGCCGCGGGCGAGGCGCTCGGGGTTGGTGACGAACAGATCGTCGCCGACCAGCTGGACCTTGTCGCCGATGCGGTCGGTGATGACCTTCCAGCCGGCCCAGTCGTCCTCGAACAGCGGGTCCTCGATGGAGACCAGCGGGTAGGACGCGACCAGCTCCTCGTAGTACTCCGTCATCTCGGCGGCGGAGCGGGACTTGCCCTCGAACTCGTACGTGCCGTCCTTGTAGAACTCGGACGCGGCGACGTCGAGCGCGAGCGCGATCTGCTCGCCGGGGACGTAACCGGCCTGCTTGATGGCCTCGACGATGAGGTCGAGGGCGGCGCGGTTGGAGTCGAGGTTCGGGGCGAAGCCGCCCTCGTCGCCGAGGCCGGTGGACAGGCCCTTGTTCTTCAGGACCTTCTTCAGCGTGTGGTAGACCTCGGTGCCCCAGCGCAGGGCCTCGGAGAAGGACTCCGCGCCTACGGGTGCGATCATGAACTCCTGGATGTCCACGTTGGAGTCCGCGTGCGAGCCGCCGTTGAGGATGTTCATCATCGGCACCGGCAGCAGGTGCGCGTTGGGGCCGCCCAGGTAGCGGAAGAGGGGGAGGTCGGAGGCCTCGGAGGCGGCGTGGGCGACGGCGAGGGAGACGCCGAGGATGGCGTTGGCGCCGAGGGAGCCCTTGTTGTCGGTGGCGTCCAGGTCGAACATGGCCTGGTCGATCAGGCGCTGCTCGGTGGCGTCGTAGCCGACCAGCTCCGGGCCGATCTGCTCGATGACGGCGAGGACGGCCTTCTCGACGCCCTTGCCCTGGTAACGGTTGGGGTCACCGTCACGCAGCTCGATGGCCTCGAAGGCGCCGGTGGAGGCGCCGGACGGGACGGCGGCACGACCCGTGCTGCCGTCGTCGAGGCCGACCTCGACCTCGACCGTGGGGTTGCCTCGGGAGTCCAGGATTTCCCGGGCTACGACGACGTCGATGGACGGCACGAGCATCTCCTTCTTGGATGTGACGCTGGAAGTGCGAGGTGGTGTGCCTTACGGCTGTGCCTTGCGACTAGAGCCTAACCGTCTCCGGGGGATCGGCCACTGACCGACCGTCCCGTGGACGGGAAGGGACACGCAGACGGTACCCATTGTTCATGAACGGAACAAAGAGGGGTGGAGGTAAAGAGCGGGGGAACGGCGGACGCCGGGGAGTCCGGGGGAGCGGGGAATCCGCGAAAGCCCGGGGCCCGGGAACGCAAAAGACCCCGTCCCGGCGCGTACGGGGGAACACGCGCCGGGACGGGGAGCCCGTGGGGACGGGGGTGGCCCTCACGGGGCCTTCAGCGTGGGGGGCGGGGATGTGAGGGCGCTGTGGACCGGGCCGGAGCCAGGTGTCACTTCAGGTGCAGCTGCTGGCCCGGGTAGATGAGGTCGGCGTTGTCGACGATGTCCTTGTTCAGCTGGAACAGCTTCTGCCAGCCGCCGGCGACGTGGTGCTTCTCGGCGATGGAGCTGAGGGTGTCACCCGTGACGACCTTGTACTCGCCGTCGCCCTTCTTGACCTTCTTGCCGGTCGGGGTGGTGACGGTCTTGCTCTTCGACGGGGCCGTGCGCTCGGTGGAGCGGGTGGCGGCCTGCTGGTCGGTGGAGCGGGTGGCGGTGCCGCCGGCCGAGGTGTTCGAGGAGGAGCCGGCGCTCTTCGAGGAGGTGCTGTTCGACGAACCGGAGCTGCTGCTCGGGGCGGAGCCGTTGTAGGCGGCGGAGGACAGGCCCGTGCCGCAGACCGGCCAGGCGCCCTTGCCCTGCGCGGCGAGGACCTTCTCGGCGACGGTGATCTGCTGCGCCTTGGTGGCCTGGTTGGCGCTGGCGGCGTAGGCGGTGCCGCCGTACGCGGCCCAGGTGGAGGCGGAGAACTGCAGACCGCCGTAGTAGCCGTTGCCGGTGTTGATGGACCAGTTGCCACCCGACTCGCACTGGGCGACCGCGTCCCACTCGGAGGCGGTGGCGGCGGAGGCGTTGCCGGCCGCCATCAGCGGGGCGGCGACGGCGGCACCGGTGACACCGGCGAGCGCGACGACGCGGACGGCCTTGGACGGACGACGGTGCTTGCCCTTGCCGGAAAACAGCATGGATCATCCCCTCACCGACGCCTGCGAGGTGAGCTGTCGGGTTCGGGCCGGTTGAGTTGCCCGGCCGCGCTCTCGCTTTCGCGAAGCGCGGCTTCACCCCTAGCCGGCACCGGCGTCAACCGCCGGGCCCGGCACTTACCTTGGGTCCCCCGCTCCTGCCTACGGCGCTTGACGCGACGACTGTTCCCGGACGACCGCTGGCAGGACTCGGCGTTGCGGTCGCCGGTGCTCGTGGTGACGAGCGGCCTTGACCGTAGACAGGTGATCGGCGGAATTTCAAAGACGATCAGGGCTTCTGAGACTCATCCCACACTTTCACCAAACCGGACATTCGGCGTAAAGTGGGGCGCCAACTCCCGCTGTCAGTCGTCCTTTTCGCCCGTGACTTTCAGGGTCTGACCGGCGGTGATGTGATTCGGATCGGCACCTACGACGTTCTTGTTGCCGTCGTAGAGCGCATGCCATCCGCCATGGACGCCAAGAGAGTCGGCGATGGAGCAGAGGGTGTCGCCCTCGCGGACGGTGTAGGTGTCCGGCCCCCGGCCGGCGTGACGGCCGGATCCGCCGGCGTTCTGACCGTTTGCGGCACTTTCGTCCGCACTGCCGCCGCGGTGACGTCCGCCACTGCTGAGCCCGCCGGTGTCGACGAGGCTCCAGGAACCGGTGGACTGACGGGAGTTGCCCGGGTCCTCGACGCCGGGGGTCTGCGTGGACGAGGTGTCGCCCCCCTGCCGGTCTCCGTCTCCGGTCGAGCCGGACTTGTCACCCTTGTCGGACTTGGGGGTGCTGGTACCGGAGGGGCCGTCGGTCGCATCCGGAGTCCCGGTGGCACCGCCCGTGCCCGGGCTCGCGCCCGGCGTGGCGGTCGAGCCGGACGAGGAGGGGCCCGAGGAATCGGAGGAGCCCGGACCGGAAGCGTCCGAGCCGGTGCCGGAGTTGGAATCGGAGCCGGAACCCGAGTCCGAGCGCGAGTCCGAGCCCGCACGGGAGTCGGAGCGGGAGTCGGAGTCGTGGCCGGAACCGGAATCAGAGCCGGAGCCGGAGCCGGAACCGGAATCCGGCGAGGAGGAATCCGACAGACCGGACGAGTCGGAGTCGTCGGCGGAGCCGGACCCGTCGCCAGGCCTGTTCGAGTCGCCGGAGCCGCCGAGGCCGGTGTCGACATCGACCGAACCGGAGTGGGAGGTCAGACCGGCGGTCAGGGCACAGGTGGCCCAGGGCTTGGTGCCCTGGCCGGCGAGGATCTTCTCGGCGACGGCTATCTGCTGGGAACGGCTGGCCTGATCGGCGCTCTGGGCATACTGCATGCCGCCGTAGTTGTCCCAGTCGTCCTGCGAGATCTGCAGGCCGCCGTAGTAGCCGTTGCCACTGTTCGCGCTCCAGGAGCCGCCGCTCTCACATTCGGCGACCTTGTCCCAGGTCGTGCCGTCGGCGGCGTTGGCGCTCGCGGCGCCGAGCAGCGGGATGGCGATGGCGGAGCCGGTCACTCCGGCCGCGACGAGGAGGGCCGGAGCCTGACGGGGGCGACGGTGACGACCGTTCCCGGGGAGCATACGGAAGCCTTTCGTGCGACAGCGGAACCGGCGTGGCGGCGGATACCACTCGCCACACTGATGGGTGAACGTATCGGCAGACGATCACTTGTCACAAGTTAATGCCGCGCAGATCACGTGAAGATCACAGAGTTGAACCTGCTTCGTACGCGTCCTTCGTACGCGTCCTTCCTCAGCCGGCCGGAGTGAACTCCACGGGCAGGGTGCGCAGGCCGCGCATGATGAGCCCGCCGCGCCAGCGCAGCTCGGCCGGGTCGGCGGCGAGCCGCAGGTCGGGCAGGCGGGTGAGCAGGGTGGTGAGCGCGGCCTGGCCCTCCAGCCGGGCGAGCGGGGCGCCGAGGCAGTAGTGGATGCCGTGGCCGTAGCCGAGGTGCTGGTTGTCTCGTCGGGCGAGGTCCAGCACGTCCGGTTCGGCGAACCGCTCCGGATCCCGGTCGGCGGCCGCGAGCACCACGAGCACCGGATCCCCGGGGGCGATGTCCTGCCCGCCGATGGTGAGCGGCTCGGTGGCGAAGCGCCAGGTGGCCAGCTCCACCGGGCCGTCATAGCGCAGGAGTTCCTCCACCCCGGTCTCCAGCAGGTCCCGCTGCCCGCCGGCCAGGGACCGCTGGAGCCGTTCCCGCTGCTCGGGGTGGGTGAGCAGGGCGTAGGTGCCGTTGCCGATGAGGTTGACGGTCGTCTCGAAGCCGGCGAACAGCAGGATGAACGCCATCGCGGCCGCCTCGTTCTCGGTGAGGTGCTCGCCGTGGTCGGAGGCGCGGATCAGGCCGGAGATGAGGTCCTCGCCGGGCGCGGGCTCGGCGGGCAGCGCCTCGCGCTTCCTGTGGATCAGCTCCGCGAGGTAGCCGCGCATCTTCTTCACGGAGCGTGCGACTCCGCCGCGCGGGCCTCCGCCGTGCCGGATCATCATGCCCGCCCAGTCCCGGAAGTCGTCCTGGTCCTCACGCGGGACGCCGAGCATGTCGCAGATCGCGTAGATGGGCAGCGGGAAGGCGAACTCGTGGATGAGGTCGGCCGAGCCCCTCTGCGCGAACCCGTCGATGAGGTGGTCGGTCAGCTCCTGCACCCGGGGAGCGAACTCGGCGACCCGGCGCGGGGTGAACGCCTTGCTGACCAGCCGGCGCAGCCGGGTGTGGTCCGGCGGGTCGATGTTCAGCAGATGGGTCATCAGCTCGGCCTTGCGCTCGCCGGGGATGCCGGTCTTGCCCTTGGCGTGCGCCGGCTCGTCGTGATGCGCCGGATTCTTGCTCAGCCGCTGGTCGGCGAGGGCCTGCTTGGCATCGGCGTACCGGGTGACCAGCCACGCCTCGACCCCGCTGGGCAACCGCGTCCGGTGCACCGGCGCATGCTCGCGCAGCCAGGCGTAGGCCGGGTAGGGGTCGGTGGCGAACTCCCACGTGAAGAGGGCGGGGGCGGGCTCCGCGCCGGAGCCGGCGGCACTGGCGGCTCCGGCGGCTCCGGCGGCGGTCGGGGGGTGGTGCTGGTCGGTCACCCCCCGACGGTATCCGGGCGCAGGCACCGCTCCTCCTCCGGTGCCGCGTCCTTGATGGCGTCCGCCTGCTCCGGTGCCGCGTCCTCCGTCCAGTCCGCCCGGTCGGTCGGTGCCGCCTCCCGTCTGTCGTCCGCCTACCGCCTAGTCCGATGCTCTTTCCTCCGCGGCCCGGGTCCGCTCCGGTGATCCGGCGCGGGCGGCCTCCGTCTGGCGTATCGCTTCCCGGTACACCCGGGTCGCCGCTCGCAGCGCGGTCTCCGGGTCGATGCCGGCCGCCTCGGCGCGGACCGCCAGGGCGAGCAGTTCGTAGCCGATGTCCTCGCCGTGCGGCAGGGGGACGTCCAGGCCCGCCGTACGGGCGCGGGAGGCGAGCTTGGCGGCGAGGGCCAGGCCGGGCTGGCCCACCGGGACGCCGTCCGTGACCGAGGTGCGCTGCTTCTCCTCGGCCTTGGTGCGCAGCCAGTGCTCCTTGACGTCCTCGGGCGTCTCGGCCTTCTCGTCGCCGAAGACGTGCGGATGGCGGTGGACGAGCTTGGCGACGATGCCGCCGGCCACGTCGTCCACGGAGAACGGCGCCTGCGGGTGCTCCTCGGCGATCCGGGAGTGGAAGACGACCTGCAGCAGGACGTCGCCCAGCTCTTCGCGCAGTTCCTCGCGGTCGCCGGTCTCGATCGCCTCGACCAGCTCGTAGGCCTCCTCGATGCCGTACTTGGCGAGGCCCTCGTGGGTCTGCCGGGAGGACCAGGGGCATTCGGCGCGGATGCGGTCCATGACCTGCACGAGGTCCAGCAGTCGGGCGCCCGGCAGGTCGTACGAGGCCGGCAGCAGCTCCAGCTCCGGCATGGCGACCCGGCCGGAGCCGGCCAGCCGGGCCAGGCCGTCGGTGAGCGCGGGCTCTCCCTCGCCCGTGGCCACGACCACCACCGTCCGCCCGCCGGCGCAGGCGTCGACCAGCTCCTGCGCGGTGGGGGACGCCTCCCGCACCACTGTCCCGGCCTCACGCAGATACGGCAGCTGCGGATGCGCTCCGTCGGCGCACAGCACGGCGTCGGCGGAGCGCAGGGCCTGCCAGGCGGGCCAGGACAGCAGGCCGGGGGCGACGCGGTGGCTGGTGGTGAGCAGGACGATGCGACCGCGGTCGGCGGCAGGGGCGAGGTCGGAGCTGGATGCGTTCACGATCCGAACGTAACCCACGGCGGGAGGGGACGGATTCGGTTATCCACAGGGCGGAGAGGATCGTGTGATCGTATGACCGATGCCTGCCCGGTCGCTCGTCACGCGGTCGCCGGCTGTCCGCCCGTCGCGCCCGTCGTGACCTCCCGTACCCAGGGCGTCTGGGTGTCCACGCGGCTGCTCTTCTGCACGTCCCAGGCGCCGTAGCGCGGGTTGAGGTCGACGCGGAGTTCCTGGGACGCCTTGGACAGCGCCTTCCAGAAGGCGGGCTGGCTGGTGTCGGTGCCGAGCTTCTTGGCCAGCTTCTGCGCCTCCAGCTGGAGCTGGAGGTTCTCGTCGAGGTGGGCCGGGGCGATGCCGTACTTCTGCAGCCAGGCCGTCTCCAGCCCCTTGGCGCCGCCGGCCTGCTGCTCCAGGCCCGTGCGCAGCTGCTGGACCTCCTTGCGAGTCACCGTGACACCGGCGTCCTGCGCGGCGCGGTGCAGTACCCGGTCGAGGACCAGGTTGTGCAGGGTGTCGCGGGTGAGGCTGCTGGTGGAGGCGAGGACCTGTGCGTACTGGGTCTCGTCCGGCACCGCGGCCCGCTGCGCCGTGCGGATCTCGTCGACCCGGCTCTGCAGCTGGGCGACGGTGATCCGCTGCCCTCCGACGACGGCCGCGGCGCCCGGGTGCGCGTCATGTCCGCAGGCGGTCAGCAGGGGTGCCGCGGCGGCGATCGCGGCGGTGAGGACGAGCGCGGTGCGACGGCGGCGGTGCAAGGGAACCTCCAAGGGGAGATTGTGCGACGGTGCACAAAGTCTTGCGGTGATCGATGGTAGGCAGTGGGCAGCCTGCGGCCAACCCATTCGACCAACGATTCGCACGCGCTTCGGGCACCGTCGCTCCCCCGGGCGGCCGTCGGTCGGGTGCGGGCCGGGTGCCGGGCCGCGGCGGCGCCGTGGATGTCGTACGGCGGGCGGCCGCGCCAGGCTTTGGGGCGACGGCGGATCTAACCGCGCACCTGTCCGAGCCATTGCAGGGTGCGCCGGATCTCCATGGCCATCGGATAGCCGGGTCCGTGCAGCCGTTCCACGTCCATCAGCAGCCGCGCGAGGGTGTCGTGGGCGGAGGGCCGGTCGCCGACGGCGAGCAGCAGATGGCCGATGCGCCGGCGGACATCGTGGGCGAGCTGCGGGTCGCCGGAGACGTACTGGTTCTCGTAGTACGGCAGCAGCGCGCGGTACTCGGCGAGCGCCGCGGCCGGTTCGCCCAGCTGCTCCAGGCACTGTGCGGCCTCGTAGCGGTAGCGCAGGGACTGCGGGTCGGCCTGGCCGGCCTCGGCGGCGCGTTCGTCGGCGAGCCGGCGCAGTTCGGGCAGCGCGCGCCGGTACTGGCCGTCGTCCATGAGGGTGGCCGCGTACTGCTTGCGCAGGGTGCGCACCACCGGGGAGTGCTCGCCGTGCTGTTCGGCGGCGGTGGGCAGGATCGCGCCCAGGATGTCCACGGCCTGGGTGATGCGCCCTTCTCCCAGCAGTCGCTTGACCTCGTCCACGGCCGCGGCGACATCGGGCTTCCCGGCCGGCGGCTGCGCCGGCGTGACGGGGGCGGGCTGGGGCGCGGGGGTCCGCGCGCGATCCGGCCAGGGGGCGTGCGGGCGCAGGAAGGGGCGTGTGGGGTCCAGAGGCGCCCCGGTGGGCGTCCCGCGCCCGGGCAGGAGCAGCGCCAGGTCCTCGTACACCTCCTGCGCGGAGGCCGGACGGTGCTGGGGGTCCTTGGCGAGCAGACGCAGCACGAGCCGCTCCAGTGCCTCGGGGACCTCGGGACGGATCCGGCGCACCGGCTGCGGGGGCTCGTACAGATGCCGGTGCAGCACACCGAGCGCCGTGGAGCCCGCGAACGGCACGTCGCCGCTGAGCAGTTCGTGCATCAGCACCCCGAGCGCGTACAGGTCGGTGTACGGGCCGACCGCGCCGCCCATCGCCTGCTCCGGCGCCATATAGGCGGGTGATCCGATCGGGGAGCCGGTGTGGGTGAGGCGCGTGGTGTCGGTGTCCATCACCGAGGCCACGCCCAGGTCGAGCACGGTGAGCGTGCCGTCCTGCTTCACCATCACATTGCGCGGCTTGAGGTCGCGGTGGACGATCGGCACGGCGTGCACGGCGCTCAGCACGGCGCACAGTTGCGCGGCGACCGCCACCGCCCAGGGCCACGGGTACGGGTCGTGCTCGGCGAGATGGCCGGAGAGGTCGGCGCCGTCGACGTACTGCATGACGAGGAACAGCTCCTCGCCCTCGCTGCCGGCGTCGTGCACGGTCACCAGACCGGGGTGATCGACCTGCGCGGTCACCCGGCACTCGCGCAGGAAGCGGCGGCGCAGTTCGTCCGCCTCCTGGCCCGCCACCTTGTCGGGGCGCAGCAGTTTCACCGCGACACGCCGGTCCAGCCGCCGGTCGTACGCCGTCCACACCTGGCCCATGCCGCCCTGTCCGATGAGCGTGGACAGTTCGTACCGGCCGCCGATGACACGTCCCGCCGCCACGCTCACCTTCCGCCCTCATGGCTGTCGTGCCGGCCGTCGTGCTTGCGCAGGTAGTCGCTCAACTCGTCCAGTTCGGCACGCACCTGCTCGATGTGCGTGGGCGCCGGGCGCTGCGGCGGCTGGGGCACGACCGGGCGCGGCACCGGGGGCGGGGTGCGCGGACCGACCTGCATGGGCGGCGTGGTCGGTACGGTCGCCGCGGCGTACGGGCTCATGGGGGCGGGATAGGCGTACCCGGCCTGTGCCTGCGCCGTCCGCTGCGCCTCGTACGCCTGCCGCTGGTGCGCGGCGTGGCGGATGTCCGCGGTGAGGTAGTACGCGATCGTGGCCACGAACGTGAAGAGCAGCAGGAACAGCCCGAAGTAGCCGGCCGGGGTGTGGACTTCGTCGCCGGATTCGGTGCCCATCAGCACCAGGCTGAGAATGTCGGCGGCCAGCGCGGCGAAGAACAGACCCCAGTCCACCGACCGTCGCGTGACGATCGCCAGCCGCAGCAGCAGCACCCAGACCAGGAGGCCGATACTGAAGATCCCGATCGCCACGAACAGCACACGCAGCAGAACCAGCCACGCGGTGTGCGGCGGCTGCTTCACCGGCTGTCCGTAGCCGAGGCCTTGCATGGCTGCTCCTGATGCCTGATATGGGCGCGCTTGTCCGCCCGGCGCTCCGAAGGGCGGACAACGCCGGTCGTGTGATTGTCGCTTCGAGCATATGACCCGGCACGGACAAGCGTCCCGGTTGTACCGAACCGTTGTCCGGCTCACGCGCGCGACAGGCGGCCGACCGGCTGCCGTTGAGTGTGTGACAGCCGCCATCCGGCGCTCAGTCGGGCGCCACCGTACCGTCGGCGAGACCGTCGTACATCCCGCGCACGAGCGGCGCCTGGCGAAACGGCGGCACGCTGCTCGCGGCCCGTTCCGGCGATGCCGTGGTCACCGTGCTGTCCACGGCGGGCAGCGACAACGGTGCCGCCTCCGCGAAGAAGGTCACGACGCGGATCCTGGCTTGTCTGGCGGACATGAGGCCCGCCTGATCCTGGAAGGACCGCGCCGTACGACGGTCATCCGGTCACAGCGCGTGCCGCATCCATACGTTGGGCTCGACGTAGACGGCGTATCCGCGCTCCGGTTCACAGCGGACCGGGACCAGCGCGCCGGGCACCTCGACGTCCTCGGCGGTGTCGAACGGCAGTCCGGTCCAGCGGCGCCATTCCGCCAGCGAGGCGCCGACGGTCATGGAGGCCGGGGCGATGGAGTCGATGCGGGCGCCGGCGCGGGCGTGCACACGCAGCCACGGATCCTCGGGCAGGCCGTCGGGGCGCACCCGGTGGGCGTACTCGGCGATCGGGGTGTGCGGTTCGCGGTGCTTGGCGCTGGGGCGGACGGGGGCGACGACCTCGCGGAAGCCGCGTGCGTGGGCGCGGGCGCGCATCGCCGAGAGCATGACGGCGGACAGGCCGTGGCCCTGCGCGTGCGGGGCGATGGTGACGGAGATCGCGCTCACGGTGTCCGGGCGGGTACCGCGGCGCAGGTCGGCGAAGGCCCAGAGCAGGATCTGGTCCCAGCCGCGCGCGGGCAGGGTGCGCCGACCGTCGATGTCGAGGGCGAAGGGCACGCTGAAGGCGTGGGCGACGATCTCGCCGCGCTCGTCCTCGGCGAACAGCACGTACTCCGGCAGTTCGCCGGGGATGCGGCCGTAGTGGGCGGTGCCGACGGGGTCGTTGGTCACGAACTCGGGCCATGTGTCGGCCATCTCGAACACCGCCGGCAGCCGGTCGGGCTGCTCGGCGATGCTGCTCACCTTGACGTCCATGACGTTCACCGTAGATGGCGCGCGCCGTCTCCCTTAATGGTTTTCACGGGGTGGCGTGGCGCGCCCGGCAGTGCGCGGGCCGGCCCCCGGCTCAGCGGGCGCGGAAACGCTCCGGCGCCTTGGTCGGGTTGCCGCCCGTGGGGAGCTGCCGGCCGGGGCAGCCGGCGAGCACCTTCTTCATGGCGGCCTTCTCGGCCTCGGTGACCCACAGGCCGTACTTCTTCTTGACGGCGACCTGGGTGGCCACATAGGTGCAGCGGTACTTCCCGTTGGGCGGGAGCCAGGTGGCCGCGTCGCCGTCCCCCTTGCCGCGGTTGGTGCTCGCGTCGACCGCGATGAGGTTCAGGGGGTCGTTGGCCAGGGCTATGCGCTTGCTCGCGTCCCAGTACTCGGCGCCCTTCTGCCAGGCGTCCGAGAGCGGGACGACATGGTCGATGTCGACCTGGCTGGCGCCGCGCCGGTAGGTGATCTCCTTGCCGGAATAGGGGTCGGGCTCAAGCAGGCCGTAGGTGACCTTGCAGGTGCCGCCGGTGACCTTCACGCCCTTCAGGTCGCGCTTGAGTATGTCGTCGCGGGTGTCGCAGGAGTTGGAGTCGGTGTCCGCCCAGGCGGTGCCGAACCGGGCCCGGGAGTAACCGGTCTGCGGGGCACGCCCCTTGACGGTCAGTGAGTCGACGGCGGTCAAGACCGCGCCTCCGCCGCCGGACTGCTCGGGTCCTGCGGACCCCTTGGTCTTGTCCTTGGTGCAGCCGGCCACGGCGACCAGCACGACCACGGCGGCCACCGCCCCGCCCCTCAGACGCGTCACGGTGCGTCCCCCCTCACTCGCCCTGGTCCGCCCTCACACACAGGCGGAATCGTTCCGTCCCTTACGGTAACCGGCCCGAGGCCGACTGCAGATGAGGACCAAAGGGGAGCTTTCGGGCAACGGGTGGTCGAGTTGGGGCATATGGTCCCATGCAGGGGGAGCGCGGCCGGGGGCGGGTGTGCGCCGCCGGCCTTGTGCGCCCCCGCCCCGGCCCCGCCCTACGCCCCTTCAACGGCCCTCTCTACGGACCTTCTCCACGGGCCCTCTTTACGACCCCAGGATCGAGGCGAGGAACTCACCGACCCAGCCCAGGAGTTCGCGGCCGACCAGTGGCTTGCCGCCGACCTTCGCGGTCTTCGGGCGCGGGACCAGCACCTGGTGCGCGGCCGGCTTGATGACCGTGCCCGGGTAGAGCCGTTTGACCCGCAGTTCCTGCGACTCGCGCAACTCCACCGGTGCGAAGCGGATGTTGGTGCCCTGCAGGACGATCTCGCCGACGCCGCAGGCACGCGCGAGCATCCGCAGACCGGCCACCAGCAGCAGGTTCTCCACCGGTTCGGGCAGTTTGCCGTAGCGGTCGGTGAGCTCCTCGCGGACGGCCTTGATGTCCTCCTCGGAGTTCGCGGAGGCGATGGCGCGGTACGCCTGCAGGCGCAGCCGCTCGCCGGGCGCGTAGTCGTGCGGGACGTGCGCGTCGACGGGCAGCTCGATCTTGACCTCGAGCGGCGGCTCCTCCTCGATCTCACCGGTCTCCAGCTGGCGCCGGTAGTCGGCGACGGCCTCGCCGACCATACGGACGTACAGATCGAAGCCGACGCCCGCGATGTGTCCGGACTGCTCGCCGCCCAGCAGGTTTCCGGCGCCGCGGATCTCCAGGTCCTTCATCGCCACGTACATGCCCGCACCCATCTCGGTGTGCTGGGCGATGGTGGCGAGCCGTTCGTGCGCCGTCTCCGTCAGGGGCTTCTCCGGCGGATACAGGAAGTACGCGTACCCGCGCTCGCGGCCTCGGCCGACGCGGCCGCGCAGCTGGTGCAGCTGGGACAGGCCGAAGTTGTCGCCGCGCTCCACGATCAGCGTGTTGGCGTTGGAGATGTCGATGCCGGACTCGACGATCGTGGTCGACACGAGCACGTCGAACTTCTTCTCCCAGAAGTCGACGACCACCTGCTCCAGCGTCGATTCCGACATCTGGCCGTGGGCGGTCGCGATGCGCGCCTCGGGGACGATCTCGCGCAGCCGGGCCGCCGCGCGGTCGATGGACTCGACGCGGTTGTGGATGTAGAAGACCTGGCCCTCGCGCAGCAGTTCACGGCGGATGGCCGCGCCGATCTGCTTCTCCTCGTACGGCCCGACGAAGGTGAGCACCGGGTGGCGCTCCTCCGGGGGCGTGGTGATCGTCGACATCTCGCGGATGCCGGTCACCGCCATCTCCAGGGTGCGGGGAATCGGGGTCGCGGACATGGTCAGCACGTCCACGTTGGCGCGGAGCTTCTTCAGCTGCTCCTTGTGCTCGACGCCGAAGCGCTGCTCCTCGTCGACGATGACCAGGCCCAGGTCCTTGAACTTGGTCTCCGAGGAGAACAGCCGGTGCGTGCCGATGACGACGTCGACCGCGCCCTCCTTGAGGCCCTCCAGGGTCGTCTTCGCCTCCGTGTCGGTCTGGAAGCGGGAGAGCGCCTTCACGCTCACCGGGAACTGCGCGTACCGCTCGGAGAACGTCCCGAAGTGCTGCTGCACCAGCAGCGTCGTCGGCACGAGGACGGCGACCTGTTTGCCGTCCTGTACGGCCTTGAAGGCGGCCCGCACCGCGATCTCGGTCTTGCCGTAGCCGACGTCGCCGCAGACCAGGCGGTCCATGGGGACCGACTTCTCCATGTCCTCCTTGACCTCGGCGATGGTGGTGAGCTGGTCCGGGGTCTCCGCGTAGGGGAAGGCGTCCTCCAGCTCGCGCTGCCAGGGTGTGTCGGCCCCGAAGGAGTGGCCGGGGGCGGCCATGCGGGCGCTGTAGAGCTTGATCAGGTCGGCGGCGATCTCCTTGACGGCCTTCTTGGCGCGCGCCTTGGTCTTCGTCCAGTCCGCGCCGCCGAGCCGGTGCAGGGTGGGGGCCTCGCCGCCGACGTACTTGGTGATCTGCTCCAGCTGGTCGGTCGGGATGTACAGGCGGTCGCCGGGCTGGCCGCGCTTGGCGGGCGCGTACTCGACCACCAGGTACTCGCGGGTGGCGCCCTGGACGGTGCGCTGCACCATCTCGATGTAGCGGCCGACGCCGTGCTGTTCGTGGACGATGTAGTCGCCCGGCTCCAGGGTGAGCGGGTCGATGGTCTTGCGGCGGCGGGCCGGCATCCGGGCGCCCTCGCGGCCGGTCGCGCGCTGGCCGGACAGATCGGTCTCGGTGAGCACGGCGAGCCCCAGCGCCGGGTCGACGAGGCCGTACTCGATCGAGCCGCAGGAGACGTGCACCAGCGACGGGCTCAGTTCGCCGAGGTCGACGTCCAGGCGGGCGGCGATGCCCTCGCCGCCGAGCACCTCCACGGTGCGGGCGGCCGGGCCGTGGCCCTCGGTGACGAACACCGTGCGCCAGCCGTCGGCGAGCCAGCCCTTCGTGTCGGCGAGGGCGCGCGCGGTG
This sequence comes from Streptomyces alanosinicus, assembly GCF_014650595.1. Lineage (GTDB taxonomy): Bacteria > Actinomycetota > Actinomycetes > Streptomycetales > Streptomycetaceae > Streptomyces > Streptomyces alanosinicus. The sequence continues at coordinate 471,346 of NZ_BMVG01000002.1, read as the reverse complement.
TCGCCGCGGTAGGTCTCGGGCGCGTGCATGCCGAGCTTGAGCGTGTCGGCGTCGCCCGCCGCGTCCGCGGCATGTGTAAGCGTTTCGTCGGCGGCGAACGGCGACACGGACCACCACATCATGTCCAGTTCGCGCGCGCGGTCGCGGACTGCGGCGATGGACCACAGGGAGGCCGCGCCGACGTCGATCGGGGCCTCGCCGCCGCCGGCGGTGGCCGCCCAGGAGGCCTGCAGGAACTCCTGGCTGGTGGCGACGAGGTCGGCGGCGCGGGTGCGGACTCGCTCCGGGTCGCAGACGACGGCCATCGCGCCCTTGGGCAGGACGTCGAGGAGCAGCTCCATGTCGTCGACCAGGACGGGGGCGAGGGACTCCATGCCCTCGACCGCGATGCCTTCGGCGATCTTGTTCAGGAGTTCGCCCAGCTCCGGGTGGTCCTCGGCGAGGGCACGCGCGCGTGCGCGGACGTCCGCGGTGAGCAGCAGCTCCCGGCACGGCGGCGCCCACAGGCCGTGCTCGGCGACTTCGAGGGAGCGCTGGTCGGCGACCTTGAAGTAGCGGATCTCCTCGACGTCGTCGCCCCAGAACTCCACCCGCAGGGGGTGTTCCTCGGTGGGCGGGAAGACGTCGAGGATGCCGCCGCGCACGGCGAACTCGCCGCGCTTCTCGACGAGCTCCACGCGCGCGTAGGCGGCGGCCGCGAGGGCTTCCACCACGTCGTTCAGGTCGGCGTTCTGGCCGGTCCTCAAGGACACCGGTTCCAGGTCGCCGAGGCCCTTGACCTGCGGCTGGAGCACGGAGCGCACGGGGGCCACGACGACGGAGACGGGGCCGGTCTCGGGGTCGTCCGGGCGGGGGTGGGCGAGGCGGCGCAGGACGGCGAGGCGGCGGCCGACGGTGTCGCTGCGCGGGCTGAGCCGCTCGTGCGGCAGGGTCTCCCAGGAGGGGTACTCCACGACGCCCTCGGCGGGCAGCAGGGAGCGCAGCGCGGCCGCCAGGTCCTCGGCCTCACGGCCCGTGGCCGTGACCGCGAGCAGCGGGCGGCCCGCCTCGCGGGCGAGGGCGGCGATCGCGAAGGGGCGAGCCGCCGGGGGGCCGACGATGTCGATGTGCATGCGGTTGCCGTCCGCGGCCGCAGTGATCGCTTCCGCGAGGGCGGGGTCCTTGACGACGGCGTCGAGCAGACCGTGCAGGCTCATGGAGAGGCTTTCCGTCCGGGGGGTCGGCAACACGAAGGGCCCGACTCGTGTGACGGGCCGGGGCTGTCCAGCGTACGACGCCGACGCCGTTGCCGTCGGGGCTGTGGACAACCGCTGTTTCCCCTGGCGGTGAAGAACCCGGTGCCGGGAAGTCCCCGAGGACTTCCCGGCACCGGGTCTTTCCCCCGCAACCCCCGTATGCGGTGGTCGGGCGGCGGCCGAGCCGGTGCGGCTAGTCCGTCGCGATGGCGTTCAGGACGTTCATCCGGCCCGCCCGGAACGCCGGGATCAGCGCGGCGAACAGGCCGACGAAGGCCGAGGCGATGAAGACCGTGATGATCGTCGGCCAGGGGATGTCCAGGATGTGCAGGCCCTGGAGCGAGAGGAGCTTCTGGGCGGTGGCACCCCAGCCCATGCCGAGGCCGAGGCCGAGCAGGGCGCCGAAGAGGGCGATCACCACGGACTCCAGGCGGATCATGCGGCGCAGCTGGCGGCGGGAGAGACCGATGGCCCGCATCAGGCCGATCTCCCGGGTCCGCTCGACGACCGACAGGGCCAGGGTGTTCACGACACCCAGGACCGCGACGATGATCGCGAGGGCGAGCAGGCCGTAGATCATGTTCAGCAGCTGGCCGATCTGGTCCTTCAGCGCCTTCTTGAAGTCGGTCTGGTCGCGCACGGTCAGCGACGGGTCGTCCCGCATCGTCGACTTCAGCGACGCGTAGGCGGCCGCTTCGTGCCCGTCCTTGGCGGTGGCGAAGACCATCTGGTCCAGCGGCATCCGGCCGGCCGGCATGTACTTCGCGGCGGTGGAGATGGCGGTGTACATCGCGCCCTTGTCGACCACGACGTCGTCGCTGGTGATCGCGCGGACCGTCAGCTTCGCCGTCGCACCTTCCCTGAAGCCGACCGAGACCGTGGAGCCGAGCTTGATGGCGTGCTTCTTGGCGAAGTCCTGGGGGACGGACATCGAGCCGGGCTTGTAGGCGTCGGCGAGGTCACCGGCGACGGTCTTGGTGCGCACGTCCTGCGCGTAGGTCGGATCGGCCGCGTTGATGGTGCTCTTCTCGGAGACCCGGCCGTCCGGCGTGGTCAGGTCCGCGTCCAGGAGCTTGTACTCGGTGACCCGCTCCAGGCCGGGCGTGGCCTTGATCTTCTGCACCATCTGCGGTTTGACCATCGAGTACTGCTGGTCGCCCTGGATGATGAAGTCCGTGCCGACGGTCTTGTCGAGCTGGTCGGTGGCCGAGGCCACCATGGAGGAGCCGACGACCGACAGACAGGCCACCAGGGCCAGGCCGATCATCAGGGCCGCGCCGGTGGCGCCGGTGCGGCGCGGGTTGCGCAGCGCGTTGCGCTCCGCCATCCGGCCGACGGGTCCGAAGAACCGCAGGATGATCGCGCCGAGGACGCGGACCACGCCTGCGGCGAGCAGCGGGCCGATGACGACGAAGCCGATCAGCGTGGCGACCACGCCGAGGCCCAGCCAGCCCGAGCCCGTCGTGGCCTTGTCGGCGCTCGCGGCGGCGTACAGGCTGACGGCGCCTGCGCCGGTCAGGAGCAGGCCGATCACGGCCCGGACCACGCCCGACTTCGCGTCGGCCGGGGCGCCCGCGTCGCGCAGGGCGGCCATCGGAGAGACCTTGCCGGCGCGGCGCGCGGGCAGATAGGCCGCGAGGACGGTGACGACGACGCCGAGGACCAGGCCGACGGTGGGGGTCGTCCAGGCGACGGTCAGGTCGTCGGTGGACAGGTGCATGCCCATCTGGCCCATGAGCTTCATCAGGCCGACCGCGATGCCGACGCCCGCGCCGACACCGAGCACGGAGCCGATCACGCCGAGCAGCACCGCCTCGACCAGCACCGACCGGTTGACCTGCTTACGGGAGGAGCCGATGGCGCGCATCAGGCCGATCTCGCGGGTGCGCTGGGCGACCAGCATGGAGAAGGTGTTGATGATCAGGAAGATGCCGACGAGGAAGGCGATACCGGCGAAGCCGAGCATCGCGTACTTCATGACGTTCATGAAGCTCTCGACGCTCTTCTGGTTGGCGTCGGCGACCTCCTTGGCGGTCTGCACCTTGTAGCCGTGACCGAGGGCGGCCGTGACGTTCTTCTTCAACTGGTCGTTCGTCACGCCCTTGGCGGCGGTGACGTTGACGTTCGTGTAGACGCCGGTCCGGCCGACCAGGGTCTGCTGGGCGGTCCTGGTGTCCAGGTAGAAGATGGCCGCGCCCGGGTTGGTCACCTTGAAGGCGGCGATGCCGGACACGCGCGCGTGGTGGGTGCCGACGACCGAGATCATGCCGATCTCGGAGCCGATCTTCAGGTGGTGCTTGTCGGCGGTGTCCTCGTCGACCATGACCTGGTCCGGGCCCTGGGGCGCCGTACCGGAGGTGATCTTCATGGTGCGGGCGTCGTTGCCGTTCCAGCTGCCGACGATGGTGGGCGCGCCGCTGGACGGCGACAGCTTGTCCTTGTCGGCGTCGATGACCGTCACCGCGGTGGAGGCGACCGTACCCTCGGCCTTCCGCACGCCCTCGGCCCCGTGGATCTTGCCGACCACGGAGGCCGGCATGACGGGCGGCTTGCCGGTGCGGGAGGTCGTCTGGCCGGTGTCGGAGGAGCCCATGGCGCTGACCGTGACGTCTGAGGACGTGGCCTGGAAGAGCTTGTCGAAGGTGGTGTTCATCGTGTCGGTGAACACGAGCGTGCCGCACACGAACGCCACCGACAGCAGGACCGCGACCGCCGACAGCGCCATGCGGCCCTTGTGCGCGAAGAAGTTGCGCATCGAGGTCTTCAGGACGGTCATGACGTACGTCCCCGGGCGTCGAAGTCCTTCATGCGGTCCAGAACCTGATCGGCCGTCGGCTGGTACATCTCGTCGACGATCCGGCCGTCGGCGAGGTAGAGCACGCGGTCGGCGTAGGAGGCGGCGACGGGGTCGTGCGTGACCATCACGATGGTCTGGCCGAGTTCGTCCACCGAGCGGCGCAGGAAGCCGAGGACTTCGGCGCCGGCACGCGAGTCGAGGTTTCCGGTCGGCTCGTCCCCGAAGATGATCTCCGGGCGGGCGGCGAGGGCACGCGCCACGGCGACGCGCTGCTGCTGGCCGCCGGAGAGCTGGGTCGGCCGGTGCTTGAGCCGTTCGGCGAGGCCGACGGTCTCCACCACCCGGTCCAGCCACGCCTTGTCCGGCTTGCGCCCGGCTATGTCCATGGGCAGCGTGATGTTCTCGATCGCGTTCAGCGTCGGCAGCAGGTTGAACGCCTGGAAGATGAAGCCGATCCGGTCCCGGCGCAGCTGGGTGAGCTTCTTGTCCTTCAGGCCGGTGATCTCGGTCTCGTCCAGGTAGATCTGACCGCTGCTCACGGTGTCGAGTCCGGCGAGGCAGTGCATGAGGGTGGACTTGCCGGACCCCGAGGGGCCCATGATCGCGGTGAACTGGCCGCGTGCGATGTCCACGTCGACGTGATCGAGGGCGACGACACGGGTCTCACCGGACCCGTACGCCTTCACGACCTGCCGCGCCCGCGCGGCAACGGCCGTACGCCCTCCAGTGCCCCCGTGCCTGGGAATGGTCACAGCCGATGTCACGGTATGTCTCCTATGTCGGTGTGCAAGTCGGTGAGTTGCCCCTGGTGTACCGGGGTGTCGTCCTGGGTACGTCGTTGAGTCTCGTGGCCGCCGAGGGCGTCGCGCGCTGGTGCGAAGCCCCGTCTTTCCCTGGGGAAAACCCCACCCCTCCGGTGTGGCCGGCCGCCCCCCTGCGGCGTAAAGCCAGGTTAAGGACCGCGCCCCGCCCCGCTCGTCCTCCGCCGGAACGAACCCTCCCCGAGCCGTAGTACGGAGGTACCCCTAGGGGTGCTCCACCTCCGGGCGGAGTCGTTCTCGGGGTGGACTCCACCCTTCGGCCCGGAAAGCCTCCACCCTTCCGTTGCGTCAGGGTCAAGCCCGTTCGCGCCAGGCCGGGTCCAGGGGGCGCGTGGCAAGCTGTCGTACCGCAGATAGATGCAAGGGCCACGGGGCAGACTCCGCCAGGAAGCCAGCGCGTCAGGGAGAGGGGTACACGGTGGGCAGTCACGGGGAGGGGTCCGCAGGGGGGAGCACGACACCCGCGATACGCGGCGGCACGGCCGCGCGCAAGGACACCCGGCGACGGGGCGCGGTGGTCGCCGCGCTGATGCTGGCGATGGGACTGGCCGCGCTGGACTCCACCGTCGTCTCCACGGCCGTACCGCAGATCGTCGGCGACCTCGGCGGGTTCTCCGTCTTCTCCTGGCTCTTCTCCGGCTATCTGCTCGCCGTGACCGTGACGCTTCCCGTCTACGGCAAGCTGTCCGACACCTTCGGCCGCAAACCGGTGCTGGTCGCCGGCGCGGCCGTGTTCCTGCTGGGCTCGCTGTTGTGCGCGAGCGCCTGGAACATGGCCGCGCTGATCGCGTTCCGCATCGTGCAGGGCCTGGGCGGCGGGGCGTTGCAGGGCACCGTGCAGACGCTCGCCGCCGATCTGTATCCGCTGGCGGAGCGCCCGAAGATCCAGTCCAAGCTGTCCACGGTGTGGGCGGTGTCGGCGGTGGCCGGGCCGGGGCTCGGCGGCGTGCTCGCCACGTACGCCGACTGGCGCTGGATCTTCCTGATCAACCTGCCGATCGGCGCCGCCGCGCTGTGGCTGGTCGTCCGGCATCTGCACGAGCCCGTACGGGAGAGGCCGGAGCACCCCGACAGCACGGCACGCGCGCGTGTGGACTGGCCGGGCGCGCTCGCGGTGTTCGCCTGCGGCGGGGTGCTGCTGACCGCGCTCGTGCAGGGCGGGGTCGCCTGGCCCTGGCTGTCCGCGCCCTCGCTGACGCTCTTCGCCACCGGCCTGGCGCTGGCCGGTGTGGTGGTCGCGGTGGAGCGACGGGCGGCGCAACCGATCATGCCGGGGTGGGTGTGGCGGCGCCGGACCATCGCGGCCGTCAATCTGGCACTCGGCGCGCTGGGGCTGCTGATGGTGGCGCCGAGCGTGTTCCTGCCGACGTACGCGCAGTCGGTGCTCGGACTCGCGCCCGTGGCCGCCGGTTTCGTGCTGTCGGTGTGGACGCTGAGCTGGCCGGTGTCGGCGGCGCTCAGCCAGCACGTCTACCGGCGCATCGGCTTCCGGGACACCGCGCTGCTCGGCATCGGCCTGGCCACGCTGATCCTCTTCGCGTTCCCGTTCCTGCCGTACCCCGGCTCGTGGTGGCAGCCGACGCTGCTGATGCTGCTGCTGGGCGGGGCGCTCGGACTGTTCCAGCTGCCGCTGATCATCGGCGTGCAGTCGACGGTGGGCTGGTCGGAACGGGGCACCACGACCGCGTCCGTGCTGTTCTGCCGACAGACCGGACAGACCGTGGGCGCGTCACTGTTCGGCGCCGTCGCCAACGGCGTGCTGGCCGCGCGCCTGGGCGGAGCGGGCGATCTGGACTCCGTCACGCGCGCGTTGGACGCCGGCAGGGCGCCGGAGGCGACCCGGCGGGCGATCGCCGACGCGGTGCACACGGTGTATCTCGGCGCGGCGGGCGCGGCGGCACTGGCCTTCCTGGTCCTGCTGCTGGTGGCGCCGAGGCGGTTCCCGGTGCGGCAGGAGTGACGGAACGACGGCATCGCGCGGTGCGGACGGGATACGGCCGGGGTACGAGCAGTACGGACGGGGTACGGCTGGGGTGCGACCGAGGTACGGATGGGCTACGGACGGCCTGGCGCGACGCCCCTGACTCCGCCGGCTCCGCCCGCCGGGCCATTCCGGTCAACGCGGGTAACGCCCCGGGGCGGGCTCGGATTTCGTGTAGCAAGCGCATACCGACTGGCCAGTTCGGTGAAAACGCCGCGTGAACCCGAACTCGCGAGTAACGTGCGTGGCTCCATTTCCCACCCCCCACCTCCCTGCGGTCCGCCGCCACGGACCCGAGCCATGCAAGGAGCCCCGGGATGTCCTACGACCCGCCGCACCCGTCGTACGACCCACCCCATCCGTTCAACGACCCGCCGCACACGCCCTACGGCCTACCGCACCCGTCCTACTGCCCACCGCACCCGCCCTACGGGCCGCCATCCCCCTCCTTCGGCCCACCACCCCCCTCGCGCCTCACCTACCCCTGGCAACCCGCGCCCGCGCGGCCGCCCCGGCCGCAGCGCCCGCCGGCCCGCGAACCCCTCGGCCACCACAGCGACCTGCGTGTGCTGCGCGGCGCCTACCGCTGGCAGCGGCGCACCGCCACGCTCACCGCGCTGGGCTACTTCACCCTGTTCCTGGTCCTGTCCGCGACCGCGCCCGGCGTGATGACACGCACGGTCGCCGACGGCATCCCCGCCGGCCTGCTGCTCGCCCTGCTCCAACTCCCGGTCACCGGGCTCGCGATCGCCCTGTACGAGCACACCGCGCGCCGGCATGTCGATCCGCTCGCGGACCGCATCCGCAAGACGGCCGAACTGGACGCGCGCCGGGGAGCGGTCCGATGACCGGCGCCGCCACCCCGGCCACGGGAGTCTTCACCGGCTTCAGCGGCTCGGCCCAGTCCATGTCCCTGGTCGCCTTCTCCACGGTCGCCACGGTGACCCTGCTGCTGTGCGTGATGACCGGCCCCGACCGCGACGACCTCGACGAGTTCTACACCGGCTACGGCTCCCTGTCCCCGCTGCGCAACGGCCTCGCCATCGCCGGGGACTACATCTCCGCCGCCACCGTCCTCGGCACCGGCGGAGTGATCGCCCTGTGCGGCTACGACGGTGTCGTCCTCGCCCTCAGTACGGCGCTGTCGCTGATGCTGCTGATGTTCCTGCTGGCCGAACCGCTGCGCAACGCGGGCCGGTTCACGATGGGCGACGCGCTCGCCCGCCGGCTGCCGGGCCGCTCCGTGCGCATCACGGCCTGCGCGGTGACGATCGCCGCGCTGCTGCCGCTGATGCTGGTCCAACTCGCCGGCACCGGGCAGCTGATGGCGTTCATCCTGGGCTTCTCCAACGCCTCGCTGAAGACCGGATGCGTCGTCGGACTCGGCGCCCTGATGATCGCCTACGCGGCGATCGGCGGCATGAAGGGCACCGCGCTCATCCAGATCCTGAAGATAGTGATGCTGCTCGGTTCGGGCGCCGTGGTCGCCGTGCTGATCCTGCACCGCTTCCACTGGGACCCGGGCGCCCTGTTCTCCGCCGCCTCGCGGCGAAGCGGGGCCGGGCCGGCCTTTCTGCACTCCGGGCTGCAGTTCGGCACCGGGCCGAGGTCCCGGCTCGACATGATCGCCTCGGAGTTGACGGTGGTGCTCGGCGGCGGCGTCCTGCCGCACGTCACCATGCGCATGTACACCGCTTCCAGCGCCCGTCAGGTGCGCCGGTCGATGTCCTGGGCGGTGTCGATCGTCGCCCTGTTCGTGCTGGTCATCACGGTGATCGGGTTCGGCGCCACGGCCCTGGTGGGCCGCTCCGTGATCGCCGGCGCCGATCCGCAGGGCAACACCGCGTATCTGCTGAGCTCGCGGGCGGCACTGGGCGCCGACGTGTCCACGACGGAGACCTTTCTGTTCACCATGGTCACCACCGCGATCTTCCTGACCCTGCTCGCCTCGGTCGCCGGGATGATGCTCGCCTGCGCCAACTCCCTCGCCCACGATGTGTTCGCGGCCCGCGTACAGGAGATGCCGGCCCGGCGCGAGATGGCCCTGGCGCGCGTCTCGGCGCTCGCCATAGGGGTGCCGACGATCCTGCTGGCCACACTGGTGCAGCACCACAGCCTCCAGCCCCTGATCACGCTCTCCTTCTGCCTGGGCGCCTCGGCCATCGCGCCCGCCCTGGTGTACGGACTCTTCTGGCGCCGGTACACCCGGGGCGGACTGCTGAGCACTCTGATCGGGGGCTCGCTGACCGTGCTGCTGCTCATGCCGGGCACCAATCTGGTCTCCGGCTCGCCCGTCTCGGCCTTCCCGCACGCCGACTTCAACTGGTTCCCGTTCACCACGACCGGCATCGTCTCCATCCCGGCCGGCTTCTTCTTCGGCTGGCTCGGGACGGTGGTCTCCGGCCGCGCCGGGGCGGAGCAACAGAGGCGTGAGTACGAGGCGGTGGAGGGGTGGATCCTGGCGGGGGCGGTACGGAAGGGGGGTTGAAGGGGGCGCGAGGCACGGGAGCGCGGGCGCGGGGCGTACGTGGGGTGCGCGGGGCTCCGGGCGGGGGCTGCCGCGCACCGGGGTGCGGAGCGCGCGGGCAGGCGCGGTGCGGGGAGCAGGCGCCGAGGAGGGGAGCGCGTCGGCAGGCGCGGGCGCTGGGCGCGCGGGCGCCCGGTGCGCGGCGTGCAGGCGCTGGGCGCGCGGGCGTGCGGGCGCCCAGCGGGGGCGGTCGGCGAACCGGGGAGCGGCCAGCCAGTGGCTGGCGCTAGTCCAGGGCCGCTCTGCCCGTCAGCGTGATCAGGCGGCTGCGGACGTGGTCCATGTGCGCCTGCACGTGGTCCCAGGTCTCGCCGTGCTCGCGCAGCACCTGTTCCGTCTCCCCGGCGATGCGTTCCTCGCGTACGCGCGCGTCGGCGACGATCTCGGCGGCACGCGTGCGTGCCTCCTCCTCGCTGCGCTGCGCGAACTCCTCGGCCTCGCCGAGGGCCCGCTTTGCGGCGGTCAGCGCGGCCTCGGCCAGGCTCGCCCGTTCGGCGTTCCGGGCCTCCAGCGCGGCGATCCGCTCGGCTTCCTCGCGTTCGGCCTCGGCCCACTGCTGGGCGTGCTCCCGGGACTGCTCGGTGAGCATGGCGGTGGTGCGCTGCCGTACCTCGCGCAACGCGGCGAGCGCCGCGCCGCGCTCTTCCTTCACGTCACGCCGGGCGCCGACGCGGAGTTCCTCGGCTTCGGCGCGCGCGGCGAGGAGCCGCTGGCAGGCGTGTTCGTCGGCTTCCGCGCGGAGCGCGTCCGCCGCTTCCTGCGCCTCCCGGCGCGCGTCGGCAGTGTCCGCTTCGGCCTGCGCGACCTGCTCATGCGCTTCACGCCGGGTGCGCTCGCGAAGGTCCGCCGCCTCCTCCAGCACGAGCGAGAACAGATCCCGCGCACGCTCCCCGAGCGCCTCGTACTCCTGCGGCGGCAGCTGGGCGACGGCCTCGCGCAACCGCGCGGCCTCCGCCTCCATGTCCTTGGCGAGCACGGTCAGCCGCGCGGCGCGCTCCCACGCGGCGTCACGGTCGTACGACAACGCCTCCAAGGAGGCGTCGACCTGATCGGGACGGTAGCCGCGCCCCCGGACGGTCACGAAGCCGTTGGGCGACATCGATGCGCTGCTCACCCTGGGAACTCCTCTCCACCGGACATACACGACAGGACGATTTCGCGCACATCTTGATGGATCGGACGTAAGTGTTCATAACGCGACACTCCGCAGCCACGTCACGCGCGCTATCTCGCAGTTCCCGCTTGCTGTGACCTGGGGCGGACCGAAGTGCTCTCTTCCTCCTCAAGGGTGACGACCGTACTGCGAACGGGTGCCGCCCCGGCTCATCGCTCCCACGAAAGGCGCCGGAAACGACACCGGCCCATCGTGTCCCTCACGCGTGCGTGGAGGACACGATGGGCCGGCATCCGGGTGGTGCTCCTACAAGAGCCCGTCCCACATCTGCTCCAGCAGCACCGACCACCAGCTCTCCGGGGAGCCGAGCGCCGCCGGGTCCAGGGCGGCCAGCTGCGCCTGGAAGTCGACGGTCCAGCGCCCCGCCTGCTCCTGGTTCAGCCCGAACCTCAGGCGCCACATCCGGCCCAGCAACGCCAGGCACCGCGCGAACTCGGGCAGCCCGGTGTTCACGAACTGCGGCGGCACCGGCGCCCCGCCCGGCCCCGCCTCCACGGGCACGGCCACGATGTTCGCCGTCCCGTACTGCACACAGATCGCCCTGCCGAAGTCGGTGCCCATGACGAGGTACGAACCCGCGTCCGACGCAGGCTGCACCGCGCGCTCGGCCGCCAGCTCCGCCAGCGTCGGCACGGGACGGCCCGGCTGAGCCTGCGCCCAGAAGAACGGGCCCATATCCACCGGCAGACCGGCCACGACCAGCGTGTGCGCCACGATCGGCGGCACACCCTGCCGCGACACCGCCTGCTGGTCGAACCGGAAGATACCCGGCCCGAACGCCGCCGCCAGCTCCTGCGCGATGCCCTCCGGCGGGACCGGCGGCACGGCCTGCACCGGCGCCAGCGGCGCCCGCACCGGCGCGAGCCGCGCGGGCCCGTCCGCCACCTGGTGCAACTCACCCTGGTGCGCCAGCAGTTGCTGCATACCCTGCTGTCGGCTCGCGTGGTCCGTGCCGTACGGCGCGATGTTCGTGATCCGCGCCTGCGGCCACTGCTCCCGGATCATCCGCGCGCAGTAGGCACCCGGCAGCGCGCACGACTCCAGCTCCGTGTGCAGCTCCAGCACCTGGTCCGCCGGCACGTTCATCGTCCGCAGCTCATGGAAGATCTGCCACTCCGGATGCGGCATACCCGGCGCCGAACGCCGGATCAGCTGCTGCTCCGAACCGTCCTGAGCGCGGTAGCGCAGCACGGCCTGATACCCCGGACCGACCGTCGGCTGCCCCTGCTGCGGATACCCGTACGCGGCCGGCTGCCCCGGCATGGGCGCGCCCGGCGGAGGCATCGCACCCGGCGGCATCGACTGCGGTGCGCCCGGGCCGCCGGGCGGCATGCCCGGGGCGCCCGGAGCCATGGGAGCGCCGGGGGCGGGCGGCGGGGGCGGAGGTGCGCCGGGACCGGCCACGGGGGGCGCGGCCAGCATGGTCTCCGCGTGGTGCACGGCCCCGCGCCCGCCCCCTGGAGCGCCCGGGGCGCCAGGCGCACCGGGACCGACGGGAGCGCCCGGAGGCTGTGGTGCGCCAGGCACGGGTGGCATGCCCGGGGCGCCCGGGGCCATGGGAGCGCCGGGCGGAGGCGGCATGCCCGGGGCGCCCGGCGGCTGCTGAGCGCCCCCGCCCAGCTGGCTGGGGTCGGCCAGCATCGTGGCCGCGTGATGCACATTGCCCGCAGGCGCGGGAGGCGGAGTGGGGGTACCCGGAGCATGGGGCGCACCCGGCGCCTGCGCCCCTTCCGCACCACCCGGACCGGCCGGCGCGCCCGCAGCGCCGGGCCCCTCCGGGCCGAGCGCCGACACCAGCTGCGTCGGCACGTACGGACCGCTGGACGCACCCGGCTCGGGGGGCATCGGCGCGCTCCCCGGGCGCGCGCCCGGCGCGCCAGGGACACCCGGCGGCGGAGGCGGCGTACCCACGCCACCGCGCGCCTTCTTCGGCAGCGGCGCCGCCTTGCTGGTCGCGGCGTCCGCGATGTCACCGGCGTTCGGCGCGAGATGCCGCGCAGACGCACCCGTGTCCGCCGGAGACTGCGGCGCACCCGCCGTACCGTCCGGCGCCTGCGGGTAGCCGTACGGAGGAGGCGTGCTGCCCTGCGGCGCGCCAGGCCCCTGCGGGTAGCCGTACGGAGGAGGCGTACTGCCCGGCGGGACGCCCGGCGCGCCGGGAGCGGCAGGGGGCGGGACCGGAGTGCCGGGCGCCGGCGGGTACACGTGCACGCCCGGCGGAGGCGTACCGGGAGACGCCGGCGGCTCCGGGTAGCCGTACGGCGGCGTGCCGGGCGACGGAGGGGGCGTACTGCCCTGCGGAACGCCCGGCGCACCAGGAACAGCGGGCGCCCCGGGCACACCAGACCCACCCGGCGCGTGCGCAGCATGAGGCGCTCCCGGCGCGTTCGCCGGATCGAGCGCCGGCGCGACCGCCGTCGCCGGCAGCTGACTGCCCCCCGACATCAACGCCGTCTTCGCGTCCGGCACACTCGTCGGCGGCCGCGGAGCCGGACCGTCGGCATCGCTCAGCGGCGGCGCGAACACGGTCGCGGGCAACGGCACGGAACGGTCGTCCTCGCCCGGGTCCGCGTTCGTGTCGGTACCGGACCAGGGCGTCGCGCCCACGGGCACATCCGCGGACGGCGCATTCCCGGGAGCAGGCGCCCCGGGCACACCGAACGCGCCCGGCGCACCCGACCCGCCCTGCGCCCCACCAGACACCCCGGACGCCCCCGATACCCCGGACGCCCCAGCACCAACACCGGCGCCCGCATCAGCACCGGAAGCCACACCCGAAGCACCCGCACCGGCACCAGCACCCGCACGACCGCCCCCGCCCTCCGGCTCCGGCCGCCGCTCTCCCCCGATGCCCAGCTTGTCCGCCGCCTCCTGCAGCCACTCCGGAGGAGTCAGCAGGAACGACGTCTGATTGAGATCCATCCGGGCAGCCGCCGGCGCCGGAGCCGCGCCCTGCGCCCCCTCGGCACGGCCGTACTCCTCCTCGTACCGGCGGATCACCTCACCCACCGGCAGACCCGGCCACAGCGTCGCCTCACCACTGTCCCGGGCGATCACCAGCCGCTGCGCGCCCGCGTCCGAACGCGGCCCCTCCGCCCGGTCCTCGCCCCACACCACGAAACCCAGCTCGAACTCCCGCACCCGCACCTCACGATGCTGGTACGCGGGCACGTCACCGTTGATCCACTCCTCGGCGCGCTCCTGCGCCTGCGCGTAAGTCACCATCGCTGCAGCTCACTCCCCCACCGGGCCGGCGGACGCCGAGCCGGCCGACACGGCGACGACACGGGCGAAACCACCGTCGACCATCAGATTCGCCACCGTCTCCAACTCCGGCGGATTGCCCGCCAGCCGCGACAGAAAGGCATCGAAGTCATCACCGCACGGCAGCAGCAGACGCTCCACCCGCTCCGCCGGCGACCACGAAGGATCCACATCGCGCACGTCGTCGTACGCGCAGAACCACACCGAACCGGGCCGCTCGCCCTTCACCTTCACCGCGAGCAGACCACCCTGCACGAACGAGACCCCGAGGTAGTCCTTCGTCAGGTGGTCCCGCAGACACTTGTTGACATACACCAGGTCGTTCACGGCCGCCTCCTCGCGCACCGTGAAGAACGGCTGGTCCACCAGCAGACCCAGCTCGGCGTCCAGCGCCGCACCCACCGGCGCACAACCACCCGCCGCCTTCAGGAACGAGCGGTACGCGCCCGGAAGACGGAAGCCGAGATCCTCCTCGACCCCCTGCACCTGCGCCTCCGTCACCGCCACACCCGACTTCGGCAGCCCGAAGTGCGCCGGCCGCGTCTCCTGCAACGGCCGCGTCCCACGCTTGCCGTGCTCGACCGGCGCCGTCGCCACCCCGCCGTGATGCCGCAGCAACGCCTTCACCTCGACCGGAACCAGCTCCAGCCGACGCGTGCCCACCACGTGATGCCACGTCCAGCCGTGCGGCGTCGCCACATCCGGCACCGTGTCCCACAGCTCATGCCGCTCCGCAGCCAGCGCCGCGTTCGCCGACACATAGTCCGTCAGCCGCAACTCGTCGACGCCGAAACCGTCCGGCGGCTCGGCGATCTCCACCGCCACGCGCGCGTACGGAGCGAAATCCGGGTAACCACGCTCATCGACCCGTACTCCTCTCGGGTGACGTGCCGCCCGGACCGGATCCGGGAAGTGCACGACCTGCCCGGCGTAGGCCGCGTTCGGCGGCGCGGCTTGCTGCCCGAGCCGACCTGTCGTCATGGCGGTAGCCCCCTGCGGCGTTCTGTTAGGCCTCAATCGGCGGTGTCGATCGCGGATGGCGACAGCCTATGCGGTACACGAACGCCGGTCACCGGCCCACCGCATCCGCGCGGAAACCACCCCTCCGCTTCCGTCACCAGCCGTCACCCCACCGTGACGACCCGCCCCTGCCCGGGCGTGTCGCGCCGCCCCAGCTTCCGCACCGGCCACGGCATTTGGCACCCTGTGTCCTTCGAGGGGATGCCAGGGGAGGGGAAAACGATCATGAATACCTTGCGAACCGGAGGTACCGACGTGCGGGCCGGCGACCCCCGCATCGGCTGGAGCGGCACCGACGCACCCCCCGCCCCCACCCTGCGCCACCGCCGCGACGGCATCCTGCCCACCGTCGCCGCCGCCCTCTCCGTCCGCGGCGCCACCCTCACCGGCACCGCCGCCCGCGGCGACCAGCCCCCACCCCTGCACCCCCTCGTCCAGGACTTCCTCGACACCCTCACCAGCGCCCAACGCGACCGCTTCACCGGCCGCTGCGCCGAAACCATCCTCATCTCCCGGCACATCACCGCCGCCGACGCCACCCGCAGCAAACGCGCCGCCCGAAAACCCATGACCAACGGCGAAGCACGCAAAGCCCTCAAACACGCCAAACTCACCGCCCGCCGCATACGCGAGGACGGCGACCCCCTCCACGGCAGCTTCGCCACCCCCTGCCGCGCCTGCACCGCCCTCAGCGCCCACTTCGGCGTCCGCGTCGTCGACCCCACGGCAACCGACGGCTGACCACCACCGTCCACCCCAGTACGACACCGCCGGCACGACGAACGAAGGGCAGATGCACCCCGACAACGCCGCCACCCCCAAGCCCGCCGCCCGCCACGAGCACGGGGCCACCCCGGCCCGCTTCCCCGTACTCGTCGACGCCGCACTGCGCGCCGCCGGCTGGCAACCCGGACGCTGGGACATAAAGCAGGCCGAGATCTGGGCCGACGCCCTGCGCGAACACACCTCACCCGCCGGACACCGGCACACCGTCTTCCCCGCCGCCGTCGAGGCCTGGGCCGAATTCGGCGGCCTGACCATCACCCCCAGCGGACCCGGCCGCCAGATCGCCCCCGCCACCCTCCACCTCGACCCCCTGCACGGCCTCCACCACGCCCGCACCCTCGGCGACCTCGGCCGCGCCCTCGGCACCGAGATCTGCCCCCTCGGCGAAGAGACCGACACCGCCGCCGTCCTCGCCATCGACAGCGAAGGCCGCGTCTACACCCTCGACCACACCGGCGACTGGTACGCCGGCCCCGACATCGACCACGCCCTCGCCGCCCTCGTCACCGGCATCGAACCCGTACGCCTCACCGCCGGCTGACCCCCACCGACCCACCCCACACCGCCGGCCGACCCCCACCGCACAGCCCCTACGCCGCCGGAATCACCGCCGACACCCGAAAACCCCCCGCATCCGTCGGCCCCGACACAAACACACCACCCAGCGCCACGACCCGCTCCCGCATCCCCACCAAGCCGTTCCCGCCCGACGGCAACCCCGCCGACGCCGAACCCGGCTCCGGCGGCGGCTCGTTCTCCACCTGCATCGCGATCTCCGACACCCGGTGCGCCAACCGCACATGCGTCTTCGCACCCGCCGCATGCTTGTGGACGTTCGTCAACGCCTCCTGCACCACCCGGTACGCCGTCTGCTCCACCCGAGCCGCATACGACCGCACCTCCCCCTCCACCGCCAGATCCACGACCATCCCCGCCGCCGCCGACTGCCCGATCAGCTCAGCCAACTCCGACAGACACGGCCCGGGCCCGTCCTCCACCACCACCCAAGACGCCGCCGCAGCGGCCGCAGCCGCCTCCCGCACCGCCGCCAACGGCACCCCGGCAGCACGCCGGCCCACATCCTCACCCGCCCGCAGAACCCCGAGCATCTCCCGCAACTCGGTCAGCGCCTGCCGCCCCATGTCCCCCACCAGAGCGGCATTGCGCACCGCCTTCTCCGGATCCTTCCGGGCCACCGCCTGCAACGCCGCCGAATGCACCACCATCAGACTCACCCGATGCGCGACAACGTCATGCATCTCCCGCGCGATCCGCGTCCGCTCCTCGTTACGCGCCCACTCGGCCCGCTCCTCGGCCCGCTCCGCGAGCAACTGCAGCTCCCGCTCCAGCGAGTCCGCCCGCTCCCGCAGACTCTCCATCAACCGCCGCCGCGCCCCCACATACAGCCCCAGCAGCACCGGCGGAGCCGTCAGCCCGAGCGCCGTCGTCACCGCGGCGAACGGCACGAACCAGTCACCGAGCGTCAGGTTCCCGCTCGCCATGTCCTGCCGCACCCGCACGAACGTCACCACCGCCGTACCCACCAGCGACATGCCCGCCAACGCCCCGATGATCCGCCGCGGCAGCTCACACGACGCGAGGGTGTACAGACCGACGACGCTCAGCAAGAACCCCATCTGCGCGGGCGTGATCGCGATGGCGACCAGAACCACGGCGATCGGCCACTTCCGCCGCACCAACAGCACCGAACCGGCGAGCAGACCGAAGACGATCCCCACCGACACCGGAATCCCCGCGTCCCGGGCGAACCCGATACCCTCCGCGCCGCACTCCACCGCGGACAGCAGCGCGAGACTCCCGTCGAGCACCGCACTACGCCACCTCGCCCACCACCACGGGCCGGTCAGGCCCCTGGCGTGGTCTTCCCCCGTCGTGGTCATGCATCCAGCCTACGGGCCGCCGCCAGGGCTTTTCCGGCGACTTTCACCCACCTCCACACACCACACTCCGTAACCGGACGACCCCGATACCCCCAGGTATCCCTCGAACTGGTGAACCCTTCCCGTTCGACCCCGGAACCCACCATTCCGGCCAGACGGTATGCCTATGACACATTCATCGGGCAAATACGCCGACTTCGAGGCCCTGCGCGAGCAGGCGGTCGCCTTACGCCGGGCAGGGCTCAGCCGACGACAGATCCGCGACCGGCTACACGTCGACAACAACGACATCCTCAACCGACTCCTGGAAGGCGAGCCCCCTCCCAATTGGACGAAGCGCCCGAACGCGAAGGACGACCTCCGGGACAAGGCGCGCGAGCTACGACTCCAGGGCTGGACCTACGACCAGATCCAGGTCGAGCTGGGCTGCTCGAAGAGCTCGATCTCGCTGTGGGTGCGGGATCTGCCGAGGCCGGAGCGGCAGAAAAGGACCCGAGAGGAGGCCTCGGCGATCGCGAAGCGCGGCTGGGAGGCCAAGCTCCTGCTACGCGACGAGGAGCGCCAGCGCACCAAGCAACTGGCGATGACAGAAGTGGGACAGCTAACCGAGCGGGAGCTGTTCCTTATCGGCGTGGGGCTCTATTGGGCGGAGGGTGCCAAGAGCAAGCCCTACAGCCGACGAGAGCGCATCACCTTCGTGAACAGCGACCCGAACATGGTCACGGTCTTCCTGGTCTGGCTGAAGATGCTTCGCGTAGCCCCGGAGACTCTGAGGTTCGCCGTGCAGATCCACGAGACCGCAGACGTACCAGCCGCCGAGAAGTTCTGGGCAGATCACGTCGGCATCGAAAGGGCTGCACTCCTGAAGACGACGCTCAAGAAGCACAACCCGAGCACCAACCGGAAGAACACCAAGGAGAGCTACTACGGCTGCCTCCGTGTCGACGTGAGGGACGGAGCCGACCTGTACCGTCGCATCGAAGGCTGGTGGTACGGCATAGTAGGGGCTGCCACCGCACCCGATCTAGCAAATCGGACATAGCGGTAATCCCGGGTCGTCTAAGGGCAAGACGTCAGATTTTGGTTCTGATCATGGGGGTTCGAGTCCTCCCCCGGGAGCACATGCTCAGTTCGGGTCCTGACCGGTCACCGCACCGTCAGGGCCCGCTCTCATGTCCGCTGAACATCCCCCCGGTATCCTGCGGCTGTCATCCCACCCACCCTCAGCCGAAGGGCCACCCCCGTGAGCGCCATCCGCCCGGCCGCCGTCGTCGTTCTCGCAGCGGGTGAGGGCACCCGTATGAAGTCGGCCACACCGAAGGTCCTGCACGAGATCTGTGGCCGTTCCCTCGTCGGTCATGTGCTGGCCGCGGCCCGTGAGTTGGACCCGCGGCAGCTGGTCGTCGTCGTGGGCCACGCCCGGGAGCAGGTCGGCGCGCATCTCGCCGAGATCGACGCGGAGACCAGGACCGCCGTGCAGGCGGAGCAGAACGGGACCGGGCATGCCGTGCGGATGGGCCTGGAGGAGCTGGGCGGGGCCGTGGACGGGACCGTGGTGGTCGTGTGTGGGGACACCCCGTTGCTGACCGCGCAGACGCTGCGGCGGCTCGCCGGCACCCATCACTCCGACGGCAACGCCGTGACCGTGCTGACCGCCGAGGTGCCGGATGCGACCGGGTACGGCCGGATCGTGCGGGACGAGGCGTCGGGTGCGGTGACGGCCATCGTGGAGCACAAGGACGCCACGGATGCCCAGCGGGCTATCCGGGAGATCAACAGCGGGGTGTTCGCGTTCGACGGGCAGTTGCTGGCGGACGCGCTGAAGAAGGTGCGGACGGACAACAGCCAGGGCGAGGAGTACCTGACGGACGTGCTCGGGATCCTGCGGGCGGCCGGGCATCGGGTGGGGGCCTCGGTGGCCGCCGATCACCGGGAGATCGCCGGGATCAACAACCGGGTGCAGCTGGCCGAGGCGCGCCGGATTCTCAACGACCGGTTGCTGACCACCGCGATGCTGGACGGTGTCACGGTCGTCGATCCGGCGTCGACCTGGGTGGATGTGACGGTGACGTTCGGGCGGGATGCCGTGGTGCAGCCGAACACGCAGCTCACCGGGGCCACGCACATCGGTGAGGGTGCCGAGGTCGGGCCGAACAGCCGGTTGAAGGACACGCGGGTGGGTGCGGGGGCGCGGGTGGACAACACGGTGTCCGATTCCGCTCACATCGGTCCGGACGCGACCGTGGGGCCGTTTGCTTATCTGCGGCCGGGTACGCGTCTTGGGAGCAAGTCCAAGATCGGCACGTATGTGGAGACGAAGAACGCGGCGATCGGTGAGGGTACGAAGGTTCCGCATCTGTCGTATGTGGGTGACGCGACGATCGGTGATTTCACGAACATCGGTGCCGCGAGTGTGTTTGTGAACTACGACGGTGAGAACAAGCACCACACGACCGTCGGGTCGCATTGCAAGACGGGTTCGGACAACATGTTTGTGGCGCCTGTCACGGTCGGGGACGGTGCTTACACCGCCGCCGGGTCTGTGATCACGAAGGATGTGCCGCCCGGTTCGCTGGCCGTGGCCCGTGGCCAGCAGCGGAATATCGAGGGTTGGGTGGCTCGTAAGCGTCCGGGGAGTGCGGCCGCGCGGGCGGCCGAGGCGGCGTCCCGGAGGGGCGAGAGCGAGGAGTGACCGGAAACGGTTGCGTCGAACTCGGCGTACCGTGATAAGTGCACATCCGCACGTGTGCACCCCGCACCCTTACCAGCTGATACGGCCTCTCATGCCCAGCCGAGAGGTCGCCGAGCAGCCGGCTGGCTGAGACAACCTCTGAGGAGACTGTGCTGTGACCGGGATCAAGACGACCGGCGAGAAGAAGCTGATGTTCTTCTCCGGCCGCGCCCACCCCGAGCTTGCCGAGGAGGTCGCCCAGCAGCTGGGTGTCGGGGTCGTCCCGACGAAGGCCTTCGACTTCGCCAATGGCGAGATCTACGTCCGGTACCAGGAGTCGGCGCGTGGTGCGGACTGCTTTGTGATCCAGAGCCACACGGCTCCGATCAACCAGTGGATCATGGAGCAGTTGATCATGATCGACGCGTTGAAGCGTGCGTCTGCGCGCTCCATCACGGTGATTGTGCCGTTCTACGGTTACGCGCGGCAGGACAAGAAGCACCGGGGTCGTGAACCGATTTCGGCGCGTCTGATCGCGGATCTGATGAAGACGGCGGGTGCGGACCGCATTCTGACCGTCGATCTGCACACGGATCAGATCCAGGGCTTCTTCGACGGGCCGGTGGACCATCTGTTCGCGCTGCCGCTTCTCGCCGACTATGTGGGCGGGAAGGTGGACCGGGACAAGCTGACGGTGGTGTCGCCGGACGCGGGCCGGGTGCGGGTGGCGGATCGCTGGTGCGACCGTCTGGGTGCGCCGCTGGCGATCGTGCACAAGCGTCGTGACAAGGACGTGGCGAACCAGGTGACCGTGCACGAGGTCGTGGGTGAGGTCAAGGGCCGGGTGTGTGTGCTGGTCGATGACATGATCGACACGGGTGGCACGATCTGTGCGGCCGCGGACGCGCTGTTCGCGCACGGTGCGGAGGATGTCATCGTGACGGCGACGCACGGTGTGCTGTCGGGTCCGGCGGCGGACCGGTTGAAGAACTCGCGGGTGGGTGAGTTCGTGTTCACGAACACGCTGCCGACGCCGGCGGAGCTGGGCCGGGATCTGGACAAGATCACGGTGTTGTCGATCGCTCCGACGATCGCGAGTGCGGTGCGTGAGGTGTTCGAGGACGGTTCGGTGACGAGCCTCTTCGACGAGCAGTGAGGATTCCGCGGCCCCGCCGGGTGCGGTAGCTGAAGATCCTTTTGGGTACGGCCTTCCTGTCCGAGTAGACTGCTGCAGTTGCTCGGCGAGGGAGGCCGTACACATGTGTACGGCGGTCCGTTATCGACGCGCTCTTCGTAGCAGGCCGTTCGTGGCCGGGTGACCACGTCCGTTCTACTTTCTACGAGGAGTGATCATCATGTCCGAGGTGAAGCTCGCCGCCGAGACCCGTACCGAGTTCGGCAAGGGTGCCGCCCGTCGCATCCGCCGTGAGAGCAAGGTTCCGGTCGTTCTCTACGGTCACGGCACCGAGCCGGTGCACCTGACCCTGCCGGGTCACGAGCTGCAGCTGGCGCTGCGTACGCCGAACGTCCTGCTCTCCCTGGACATCGACGGCAAGACCAGCGAGCTGGCGATCCCGAAGGCCGTCCAGCGTGACGCGATCAAGGGCTTCCTGGAGCACGTCGACCTGCTGCTGGTCAAGCGCGGCGAGAAGGTCACGGTCGAGATTCCGGTGCACACCGAGGGCGAGCTGGCCCCGGGTGGCAACCTGCTGGAGCACGTGCTGTCCGCGCTGCCGGTCGAGGCCGAGGCCACGCACATCCCGCAGGCCGTCACGGTCTCCGTCGAGGGCCTGGAGGCCGGTGCCTCCGTCCTCGCCAAGGACATCACGCTGCCCTCCGGTGTGACCCTGGCCGTCGAGGAGGACGCGGTCGTGCTGCAGGTGCTGCAGGCGCAGGCCGAGGAGGCCGAGGGCGAGGCCGCCGAGGGCGAGGCGGCGGAGGCCTGATCCTCCCCGTCGTCATCGACTGTTCAGCCGCTGCTCCCCTCGCCGGGGGCGGCGGCTGGCGCGTATCAAGGAGACATGGACGTGACCACCCCCGTCAGCGGTGACCCCTGGCTGATCGTCGGGCTCGGCAATCCCGGGCCGGAGTACGCCATGAACCGGCACAACGTCGGTTTCATGGTGGCGGACCTGCTCGCGGAGCGGATCGGGGGGAAGTTCAAGCGGGCGGGCAAGGCGCAGGCGCAGGTGCTGGAGGGGCGGATCGGCCCGGTGGGTCCGGCGAACCGGCGGGTGATCCTGGCGAAGCCGATGTCGTACATGAATCTGTCCGGTGGTCCGGTGAACGCGCTGAAGGACTTCTACAAGGTGCCGGTGGCGAACATCGTGGCCGTGCATGACGAGCTGGACATCGACTACGGGGTGCTGCGGCTGAAGCGGGGCGGCGGTGACAACGGGCACAACGGTCTGAAGTCGATGACGAAGGCGATGGGTGCGGACTATCACCGGGTGCGGTTCGGGATCGGGCGGCCTCCGGGGCGGATGCAGGTCGCGGATTTCGTGCTGAAGGATTTCTCGTCGGCGGAGCGCAAGGAGCTGGACTACTTCGTGGACCGTGCGGCGGATGCGGTGGAGTGTCTGGTGATCGAGGGGCTGGAGCGGGCGCAGGGCGCGTACAACTCGTGACTTGTACGGTTTTGGTTCCCGGGTGAGTTGACGGTCATGGCGGTATGGCCAATGATCCCGGCCATGCCTGCCTCCGCCGCCGCCTCTGCTCGTCGCGCCTCCGTGACCGCTCTGCACTTCGGGCGGGTCGCGGCGATGGGCTCTCTCGCCGCGCTGATCCTGTTCGCGGGGGTGTGGGGTTCCTGGGGGACCGCGCAGCACGTGATGCTGGCGAAGGGGCGTGAGGCGGGCACGGTGCGGGTGACGCGGTGTGCCGGGGACACGTGTACGGGGCCGTTCACGCCGACGTCGGACGGGGCGCGGGCACGCGCGCGTGTGGAGCTGGCGCAGTCCGTGGCGGTGCGCAAGGGGCAGACGTACGACGTCGTGCTGAAGCCGGGTACGTCGGACGCGGTGCGTTCGGGGCCTGCGGGGATCCTGTACGCCTGGGTGCCGTTCGGGGGTGCGTTGTTGCTGGCCTCGGTGGTGGTGGCCGGCGGGATGCGGCTGACGCGGGTGGCGTGGGTGCTGGGGCTGTCCGGGGCGGGGCTGCTGACGGCGGCGTTCGTGGCCTTGCAGTAGCCGGAGCCTCGCCGGGGCCTGGGCCTTGCGGTTGCCTGGGCTTTGCGGTGGCCTGAGACGGAGGGTGCCCCCGGGGTCGTACGGCCTCGGGGGCACCGTCCGTCTCGGGGCCGGGTCAGCCGGTGTTGCGCAGGCCCGCTGCCACGCCGTTGACGGTGAGGAGCAGGGCGCGGGCGAGCAGCGGGTCGGGTTCGGTGGCTGTTGCCGCCGCGTCGCGCTGGCGCTTGAGGAGGGTGACCTGGAGGTAGGAGATGGGGTCCAGGTAGGCGTCGCGGATGGCGAAGGTCTGCTTCAGGTCGGGCTGGGCGTCCAGCAGTTCCTGTTCGCCGGTGATCCGCAGGACCTCGCGGACGGTCAGCTCGTGTTCGGCCTTGATGGTGTCGAAGACGTGCTTGAGCTCGTCGGGGACGAGGGTGTCGACGTAGTGCTGGGCGATGCGCAGGTCGGTCTTCGCGAGGGTCATCTCGACGTTGGAGATGAAGTTCTGGAAGAAGTGCCACTGGCCGTGCATCTCGTCGAGCACGGTATCGAGGCCCGCCTCGCGCAGGGCCTTGAGGCCGGAGCCGACGCCGAACCAGCCGGGGGCGATCTGCCGGGACTGGGTCCAGCCGAACACCCAGGGGATGGCGCGCAGGCCGTCGAGGCCGGCGCCGGAGTCGGGGCGCCGTGAGGGGCGCGAGCCGAGGTGCAGGTCGGCGAGCTGGTCGACGGGGGTGGAGGCGAAGAAGTACGCGGGCAGGTCGGGGTCCTCGACCAGCTTGCGGTAGGCGGCGTGGGCGGCGTCGGAGACGACGTCCATGGCGGCGTCCCAGCGGGCGAGGGCCTCGTCGGACTGGCGGGGCGCGGTGTGCAGGGCGGAGGCCTGCAGGGTGGCCGCGACGGTGAGTTCCAGGTTCTCCCGGGCCAGTGACGGGATGAGGTACTTGTCGGAGATGACCTCGCCCTGTTCGGTGACCTTGATCTCGCCCTCCAGGGTGCCCCAGGGCTGGGCGAGGATGGCGTCGTGGGAGGGGCCGCCGCCGCGGCCGACGGTGCCGCCGCGGCCGTGGAAGAGGCGCAGGCGGACGCCGTAGCGGTGGGCGACGTCGCGCAGCCGGCGCTGGGCGCGGTGGATCTCCCACTGGCTGGTGGTGATGCCGCCGAACTTGGAGGAGTCGGAGTAGCCGAGCATGACCTCCTGGACGTCGCCGCGCAGCGCGACCAGGCGCCGGTAGGACGGGTCGGAGAGCATGTCCTCCAGGATGGTGTCGGCGGCCTTGAGCTCGTCGGTGGTCTCCAGGAGGGGGACGATGCCGATCTTGGCCCAGCCGGCGTGCAGGTCGAGGAGGCCGGCCTCGCGGGCGAGGACGGCGGCGGCGAAGACGTCGTCGGCGCCCTGGCACATGGAGATGATGTAGGACTCGATGACTTCGGGGCCGAAGATTTCGAGGGCCTTCTTGACGGTCTCGAAGACGCCGAGGGTCTTGGCGCCGGCCGCGTCGACGGGGGCGGGGGTGGGGGCGAGCGGGCGGCGGGACCGCAGCTCCTTGGCGAGGAGCTTGGCGCGGTACTCGCGGGGCATGTCGGCGTAGCGCCAGGATTCCTCGCCGAGGCGGTCGAAGAGCTGGCCGAGGGCGTGGTGGTGGGCGTCGGCGTGTTCGCGGACGTCCATGGTGGCGAGCTGGAGGCCGAAGGCGGCCAGGGTGCGGATGGTGCGGCTCATGCGGCCGTCGGCGAAGAGGGCGCCGCGGTGTGCGCGCAGGGAGGTCTGGACGAGGCGCAGGTCGGCGAGGAGTTCGGCGGTGCCGAGGTAGTCGCGGCCGGCTTCGTGCGGGGTGCTCGTGGCGAGGCGCTGCTTGGTGTTGACCAGCTTCTGCCGGATGCAGGTGGCCTTGAGCCGGTAGGGCTCCTCGGCGTTGAGGCGCTTGTAGCGGGGGCTGATCTCGGGGAGCCGCTCCAGGTCGGTCTGGAGGGAGGTGAGGAGTTCCTCGGTGGCGCCGGTGTAGCGGATGGAGTTGGAGAGCAGACCGCGCAGTTCGTCGATCATCTCCAGGGCGTCGTTGATGCCGTGTTCGTGCTGGAGGATGAGGACGTCCCAGGTGACCTGGGGGGTGACGTTGGGGTTGCCGTCGCGGTCGCCGCCGATCCAGGTGCCGAAGCTCAGCGGGCGGGTGTCGTCGGGGAGCTTGACGCCGACCCGTTCCAGTTCGGCGGTGAGGTCTTCGAGGACGTCGCCGACGGCGTCGGCGTGCAGCTCGTCGAGGTAGTAGATGGCGTTGCGGGCCTCGTCGGCGGGCTCGGGGCGGACGACGCGCAGTTCGTCGGTCTGCCACACGAGGTCGATGTTCTCGGCGAGGCGGACGTCGTGGCGGCGGCGGTCGGAGTCGAGGACGGGCTGTTCCAGGAGCGCCGCGATGCGCCGGAGCTTGTTCAGGACGGAGCGGCGCGCGGCCTCGGTGGGGTGTGCCGTGAACACCGGGCGGACGTTGAGGTGCTGGACGGTCTGCCGCAGGTGCTCGGGGTCGGCGTCCTTGAGCCGGTCGGCGGTGCGGGCGATCAGGCCGCCCTCGGCGGCGCGCCGGGCGCGCAGCTCGCGGCCGCGGTGCACCTGTTCGGTGACGTTGGCGAGGTGGAAGTAGGTGGAGAAGGCGCGCACCAGCTTGGCCGCGGTCTCCAGCTCGGTACCGCGCAGCAGCTCGGCGGCGGCCTCGCCGTCCTCGCGGGTGAGGCGGCGGACCTTCTCGACCAGGTCGAGGAGCTCGGGTCCCTCCTGTCGTACGAGGGTCTCGCCCAGGAGATCACCCAGCCGGCGGATGTCGGCGCGCAGCTCGCTGCTGGTCGTGGTGGTCTGGTCGTCGGCACTGCTCACAGGTGCGGCTCCTTGCAGTGTGGAAGCTCGACTAGGAGGGAACCCGGCCGGCCGGCGGGCGGCGGGCGCCGCATACGGGCCGGAGCGTCCGGGAAGGAAACTTCAGCGGACCGCGCTGTCCGACCGAGACCAAGGATAGGTGGCCATGTGGACGCGCAGGGTCTGGGGCTCTTGCCGCCGCACGCCACGCTGCCATACTTACGTCGCCGTAGGTTACGGAACCGTAGGGAAGAGTACCGTCGAGTCCCGTTCGGTCCCTGCGGCCCGGTATCTGCCTCGACTCTCACCCTCGACCCTCGACCCCACAGGGGACGCGCATGACCTCCAGTTCCGATGTGATCGAAGAAGCCCCTGAGGCCAACGACACGCCCCACCCCTCCGCCACGCTGGGTGGCGAGCAGAAGCGTTCGATCGAGCAGATCACGCTGCTCCTGTTCATCACTGTGCCGTTCCTGGCTCTCGTGGCGGCCGTGCCGCTGGCCTGGGGCTGGGGGGTGAGCTGGCTCGATGTGGGCCTGCTGGTCTTCTTCTACTACCTGGGATGCCACGGCATCACGATCGGTTTCCACCGGTATTTCACCCATGGTTCGTTCAAGGCCAAGCGGCCCTTGAGGATCGCGCTGGCGGTCATGGGGTCGCTGGCGGTCGAGGGCCCGCTGGTGCGCTGGGTGGCCGATCACCGCAAGCACCACAAGTTCTCCGACGCGGAGGGCGACCCGCACTCTCCGTGGCGGTTCGGGGAGACGGTCCCGGCGCTGATGAAGGGCCTGTGGTGGGCTCATATCGGGTGGATGTTCGACGAGGAGCAGACCCCGCAGGACAGGTACGCGCCGGATCTGGTCAAGGATCCGGCGATCCGGGCGATCTCCCGGCAGTTCGTCTACTGGACGGCTCTCTCCCTCGCGTTGCCGCCGCTGGTCGGGGGTCTGGTGACGATGTCCTGGTGGGGCGCGGCCACCGCGTTCTTCTGGGGTTCACTCGTACGGGTGGCGCTGCTGCACCATGTGACGTGGTCGATCAACTCGATCTGTCACGCGGTGGGCAAGCGGCCGTTCAAGTCGCGGGACCGCTCGGGCAATGTGTGGTGGCTGGCGGTGCTGTCGTGCGGTGAGTCGTGGCACAACCTGCATCACGCCGACCCGACGTCGGCGCGGCACGGGGTGATGCGCGGCCAGCTCGACTCCTCGGCGCGCTTCATCCGGATCTTCGAGCTGTTCGGCTGGGCGTACGACGTGCGCTGGCCGTCACGCTCACGTATCGATTCGCGCCGTAACTCCGCAGATGACGGCTCCGGTCGCCGGAAGGTGGGCGCCGAGGCGGCATGATTGACGCCGTGGCGACCGACTCCAGCAGCATCTCCAGCAACGACAAACCGCGGCGGGCCCGCCGGACTCGTATGACCGGTGCCGAGCGCCGCCAGCAGCTGCTGGAGATCGGTCGCACCCTCTTCGCGGCGAAAGGTTTCGAGGGCACCTCGGTGGAGGAGATCGCGGCCAAGGCCGGGGTGTCCAAGCCGGTGGTGTACGAGCACTTCGGCGGCAAGGAGGGCTTGTACGCGGTGGTGGTCGACCGCGAGATGCGGCGGCTGCTGGACATGGTGACCGGCTCGCTGACCGCCGGCCACCCGCGTGAGCTGTGCGAACAGGCCGCCTTCGCGCTCCTCGACTACATCGAGGAGAACACGGACGGTTTCCGCATCCTGGTCCGCGACTCCCCCATCCCTCAGTCCACGGGCTCCTTCGCCTCGCTGATCTCGGACATCGCCACCCAGGTGGAGGACATCCTGGGCCGCGAGTTCAAGTCCCGTGGCTTCGACCCGAAGCTGGCGCCGCTGTACGCGCAGGCGCTGGTCGGCATGGTGGCGCTGACCGGGCAGTGGTGGCTGGATGTGCGCCGCCCGAAGAAGGCGGAGGTCGCGGCGCATCTGGTGAACCTGGCGTGGCACGGCCTGGACGGCCTGGAGCAGAAGCCGCGGCTGATAGGCCACCGCAAGGCGTGACCCGCTGACGGGTGCCGAAGGCCGCGTTCGTACGATCGGGCGGTGGCCAAGCAGCGTACGTCCCGTGCCCGGAAGAAGCGCACCGCCCGAGCCCGGCAGACGGGCATGTCTCCCGCCTCGCGGCACGCGTCTCACGACGAGCAGGAACGCGCCGCCTCCGCCGTGCGGAGCGCCGTCCCGATGGAGCGGAAGAAGAAGGTCGGGACCGTGCTGTGCGGTGTGCTCGCCGTCGGCCTGTTCGCGGTCACCGTGTATCTGGCCGGCTCGGCCGTCGGGCATCTGGGGCTGATCGGCCGCCAGCTGGGCCTGCGGATCAAAGACTGTGAGGTGACGTCCAGCAGCACCCCGCGCGGGGGCGGCCGGCCGGACGTCTCCTACGCCTGCTCCGGGGAGGTGGCCTCCGGCGGTACGCCGCGCCGGATCACCGCGTACGGCTTCACCTACTACCCCCTCACCCTCGATCCGGTGAAGGTGTCCCAGGAGCCCTGGGGGACATGGGTCCCGGTGGATCACGGGGCCTGGAACCAGGTGGGCCGCGCGGTGTCCCCGCTGGTCCCGCTCGGGTTCACGTATCTGTTCGCCAAGGGCACCCTGACCGGCTACCGCCGCTGGCGGGACTCCGGCCGGCTGCTGGCGGGGGCCTCGGCGTAGCCGCGCGGTTCAGCTCTCCTTCACGGCGACGGCGAACAGCCGCCGGAAGGACATGACCGTGCCGTACGGCGCGCTCGGGTAGGCCTCGCGCAGCAGGTCCCGGTACTCGGTGAGGAACGCGTCCCGGGCTTCGGGATCGTCGGCGAGCGCGGTCAGGGCGGGCCGCAGGCCGGTCCCCTTGACCCAGTCCAGGACCGGGTCCTCGCCCGGCAGGACATGGAGGTACGTCGTCTGCCACACATCGGTCGCGCAGCCGAGGCGGGCGAGGAGGTCCAGATAGGTGCCGGGGGTGTGGACGGAGTCGGTGCGGCGCAGGACGTCGGCGAGCCGGGACTTCCAGCGGGGCGTGGCGGCGAGTTCGCGCATCAGGGCGTGCAGCGGGGCGTCGATGTTGTCGGGCATCTGGAAGGCGAGGGTGCCGCCGGGTGCGAGGCCGGCGATCCAGTCGGCGAAGCGGTCGGTGTGGCCCGGCACCCACTGGAGGGTCGCGTTGGAGACGATCAGGTCGTACGGCTCCTTGGGCGTCCAGGTGCGGACGTCGGCGTGGGCGAAGTCCAGTCGGCCGCCGCCGGCCGTTGGGCCCTCGTGCCGGGTGTGGGCGGCATCGAGCATCTCGGGCGAGTTGTCGTAGCCGGTGACGTGGGCGGTGGGCCAGCGCCGGGTGAGCAGGGCGGTGACATTGCCCGGCCCGCAGCCGAGGTCGGCGATGCGGGGCGCCGGTGCGGGCGCGTCCGGGACGCGGGCGAGGAGGTCGGTGAAGGGGCGGGCCCGGTGGTCGGCGTGCCGCAGATACTGACCGGGGTCCCAGGTGGGGTTCGTCATGTCTCCACTCTCCCTGTATTTTTATCTCGACGTCAAGAGACTCGACTTCAAGAGACTTCATGTCGACACAACCACTACACTGATCTCCATGGAGGACGAGGTCGATCGGCTGGTCGCAGCGTGGCGCCGGGAACGTCCGGACCTCGACGTGGAGCCGCTGGAAGTGCTCAGCCGGGTGAGCCGACTGGCCCGGCATCTGGACCGTGCGCGCCGGCTCGCCTTCGCCGAGCATCAGCTGGAGCCATGGGAGTTCGATGTGCTCACCGCGCTCCGGCGCGCGGGCACGCCGTATCAGCTCTCCCCCGGCCAGCTGCTGACCCAGACCCTGGTCACGTCGGGCACGATGACCAACCGCATCGACCGCCTGGCCAAGAAGGGCCTGGTGGAGCGGCTGCCCGACCCGAGCGACCGGCGGGGGGTACTGGTCCGGCTCACCGACACCGGCCGGGACCGCGCGGACCAGGCGCTGGCGGGCCTGCTGGAACAGGAGCGGGCGATCCTCGCGGAGCTCTCCCGCACCCAGCGCGCCGAACTCGCGGGCCTGCTACGCCAGTTGACCGCCCCGTTCGACAACATCCCCGGTTAGCTCGGCCGGGCCGACCCCCGCGCGCCGGGCGAGCGCCACGGCGGCCAACGTCGAATGGACGCCGAGCTTGCCGAGGACGTTCTGCATATGGGTGCGCACGGTGTGCGGGGAGAGGAACAGCCGCTCGGCGACGGCCTTGCGGCCCAGACCCGCGACCATGCAGCGCAGCACCTCCCGCTCCCGGGGCGTGAGGGACTCCACCAGCCGCTCGCTCTCGGTGCGGTGCCGGCGCGCGGCCGTCAGCTCCCTGAGCACTCCGGTGAGCAGGGCGGGCGGCAGATGGGTCTCGTCGCGCAGCACGCCCCGGATCACCGTCAGCAGCCGGGACAGCGAGCAGTCCTTGGCGACCCATCCGCAGGCACCGGCCTGCAGCGCGAGCGCCGCCCGCCGGGGATCGTCCTTCTCGGCGAGGACGACGGTCCGCACGGCGGGCTGGGCGACGCGCACGCCCGCGACCAGCGAGATCCCGTCGACCAGGCCCTCCTCGTCGCCCTCCTGCACGGGCACGGCCGGGCGGGAGCCGGGCACATGACCGCCGAGGTCGGCATCGACGAGGAGGACGTCGAAGCGGCGGCCCTCACCGGCCGCCCGCTCCAGGCAGCGCAGCGCGGCCGGGCCGCTGCCGGCGGCGGAGACGTCGACGTCCGGCTCGGCGGCCAGGGCGGCGGCGAGCGACTCGGCGAAGATGCGGTGGTCGTCCACGACCAGGACTCGGATACGAACCACGAAACCCCCTTCCCCAGGCTCCGCACGGAGCAGGGGACAACCAAGGTCCGGAAGGGCCCGGCCGTCAGCCGGTCCGGAGAGACCGGATAGGTCCGGGGAACGACGACCGGCGCGGGTACGACACCTTCGGCCAAGGACGCGCGCCGCACGGCCGCCGCCGTCGCGGAAACTGCTACCCCCACCGCAGGCGCCGTACCCGCCTGTCTCGCCCCCTGATCAGCACCGGCCCCCACCGGTGCTGTTCCACAGAGTACGGATGTCAGCACGCAGCGGAAGCGGATTTACAGAACTGGCCGTCCAGCGCGTTTATCGTGTGCCGCATGTTTCGTATTGAGGCGGAAGTCGACAAAGGCCGACGTGATCTGCTCCGCTCACGGCTGCGGGACAGCGACACGGCGGCGTCCCCGGTGCTCGCGGCGCTGCGTGGCACACCCGGCGGGCGCGAAGTCCCCCTGCACGTCTGGGCACTGGACCGCGCCGGTGACCTGGCGGGCGGCCTGGTCGGCCACACCTGGGCGACCTGGCTGCACATCACCTGGCTGTGGGTCGACGCCGCCCACCGCGGCACCGGACTGGGCTCGGATCTGCTGGCGAAGGCGGAACACATCGCCGTGACCGACCGTGCCTGCGCCACCGCCCGCCTGGAGACCTGGGACTTCCAGGCCCCCCGCTTCTACGCGAAGCGGGGCTACGAGGTGGTGTGCGTGATCCCCGACTATCCGCCGGGGATCACGGAGTACACCCTGACGAAACGGCTGGGCTGACCCGGCCGGGGCGCCCCGCGAGCCTGTGGGGCGCGCGGGGCGCCCGGCATCCGGCCGGCCCGGCGGCGGGGGCGCCGGCGGATACGCCGGGCGCGGCGGGATCCGGGGGCCGGGCGGGCCCGTCGGCGCGGGTGGCGGCGGCTGGGGTTCCAGCGAGCGCCGGGGGCGGGGCTGCGGCGGCCGGGGTACGAGCGGCGGCGCGGGAGCGAGGGACGGCGGCGCGGGCGGGTCCGACGAGCCGTCCGGCAGCACCGGTCCGCCCGCCCGCAGCCGCTCGACGGTCAGCTCGGCCCGGCGGCGGGCCCGGGGGTCGTCGTCGCGCCGGAAGTGCAGGATGTAGCTCACGGCGGTGTGCTGGACGCCGCCGAAGGCCTGGAAGGACCTGCCTCCCTGGCGCTCGACGGAGACCAGTTCGTACCCGAGCGCGTGCGCGATCCACTCGGCCAGGGCTCGCCCCTCGATGCCGAGGCGGAGTTCGAGCCGCCCCCGGCCGTCGAAGCGGGACCGTATCGCGTCGGCGTCCATCCGCCCGAACCTCCCCCGGGACACCGTCGGCGAAAGACCGTCGGCCCCGCACCGTAGCGCGGGGCCGACGAGGCTGACTCAGACCAGCCGCCGTGCCCCCGCCGACGGCACCGCCTCGAAGACGCGCGGGGCCGTGAAGCCCGCTGCCGCGAAGGCCTCTTCGATCGCCTTGGTGTGCGTGTCGACGTCGGCGGCCTCGGTCAGGACGATCGCCGAGCCGCCGAAGCCGCCGCCGGTCATCCTGGCGCCCGGCGCCCCCGCCGCGAGCGCCGTGTCGACGACCAGGTCCAGCTCCGGGCAGGAGATGCGGAAGTCGTCGCGCAGGGAGGCGTGGCCCTCGGTGAGGACCGGGCCGATGGCGCGGGCGCGGCCGGCCGTGAGGAGGTCCACCACCTGCTCCACCCGGTGGTTCTCCGTCACGATGTGGCGGACCAGGCGGACGATCTCCTCCTCGTCGCCGAGCCGGGCCAGCGCCGCGTCCAGGCCGGCGTACGGGACGTCCCGCAGGGCGTCGACCCCGAGCAGCGCCGCGCCCTTCTCGCAGCCCGCCCGGCGCTTGCCGTACTCGCCGCCGCTGTGCGCGTGCTTGACCTGGGTGTCGACCACCAGCAGACGCAGCCCCTCGGCCGCGAGGTCGAAGGGGATCTGCCGCTGGGACAGGTCACGGGTGTCGAGGAAGAGCGCATGGCCCGCCTCGCAGCAGGCCGAGGCCGTCTGGTCCATGATCCCGGTCGGCGCGCCGACGTACACGTTCTCGGCGCGCTGGCACAGCCGGGCCAGCTTCCAGCGCTTGAGGCCGAGGTCGTAGAGGTCGTTCAGCGCCAGGGCGATGACCACCTCCAGGGCCGCCGAGGAGGACAGCCCGGCGCCGGTCGGCACCGTGGAGGACAGATGCACGTCCGCGCCGGTGATCTCGTGGCCCGCCTCGCGCAGGGCCCAGACCACGCCCGCCGGGTACGCCGTCCAGTGCGCGTCGCTCTGCGGCGCGAGGTCGTCCAGGCGCAGCTGCGCGACCCCGCCCTCGATGTCCGCCGAGTGCAGGCGCAGGACGCCGTCGGTGCGGCGGGAGACCGCCGCGATCGCCTGGTGCGGCAGCGCGAACGGCATCACGAAGCCGTCGTTGTAGTCGGTGTGCTCGCCGATCAGATTGACCCGGCCCGGCGCCGCCCACACCCCCTCCGGCTCGCTGCCGTACAGCTCGGCGAAGCGCTCCGCGACCTGCTCTGCCCCCACTACCGCTCCTTTGTGATGTGCTGCGCGAACTCCCAGGCGTCCGCGACGATGCCCGCGAGATCCGCGCGGGTCGGGTTCCAGCCCAGTTTCTCGCGCGCGGTGTCCGCCGAGGCGACCAGGACGGCGGGGTCGCCGCCCCGGCGCGGGGCCACGACCTCCGGGATCGGGTGGCCGGTGACCCGGCGGACCGTCTCGATGACCTCGCGCACGGAGAAGCCCTCGCCGTTGCCGAGGTTGCAGATCAGGTGCTCGCCCGGGCGCGCGGCCGTCACGGCCAGCAGATGGGCCTCGGCCAGGTCCGCGACGTGGATGTAGTCACGCACGCAGGTGCCGTCCGGGGTCGGGTAGTCGTCGCCGAAGACGGAGATCGCCTCGCGGCGGCCCTGGGCGACCTGGAGGACCAGCGGGACGAGGTGCGACTCGGGGTCGTGGCGCTCGCCGTAGGCGCCGTAGGCGCCGGCCACGTTGAAGTAGCGCAGCGACACCGCGGCCAGGCCGTGGGCGATCGCCTCGCTGGTGATCATGTGGTCGACGGCGAGCTTGGTGGAGCCGTAGGCGCTGGTCGGCCTCGTCGGGGCGGTCTCCGGGATCGGGACCTGCTCCGGCTCGCCGTAGGTGGCCGCCGTGGAGGAGAAGACCAGCGTGCGCACGCCCGCGTCGCGCATCGCGCCGAGCAGCGCCAGGGAGCCGGCGACGTTGTTGTCCCAGTACTTCTCCGGCTTCACCACGGACTCGCCGACCTGCGAGGACGCGGCGAAGTGGAGCACGCCGTCATAGGAGGGGTCGAGCCACTTGGCGGCGTCGCGGATGTCGCCCTCGATGAACGCGGCGCCGGCCGGAACGCCTTCGCGAAAGCCCGTGGAGAGGTTGTCGAGGACGGTGACCTCGTGGCCGGCCTCCAGCAGATGCTGGGCCACGACACTGCCGACGTAACCCGCGCCGCCCGTCACCAGGTACTTCATGAACTCGCTACCTCTCGCAGTCGCTCGGCCGCGTGTTCCGGCGGCACGTCGTTGATGAACACGTTCATGCCGGACTCGGAACCCGCGAGAAACTTCAGCTTGCCGGAAGTGCGGCGGATGGTGAAGAGCTCGAGGTGGAGCGCGAAATCGTCGCGCTCCACGCCCTCGAACTCGGCCAGCGCGCCGAACGGGGCCTGGTGCCAGGCCGCGATGTACGGCGTCGCAGGCTCACCGGTGCCGAAGATCCGGTCGAAGCGCCTCAAGAGTTCCAGATAGACCTGGGGGAATTCTGTGCGTGCCGCCTCGTCCAGTGCGAGCAGGTCGGGCACCCGGCGCCTCGGGTACAGGTGGACCTCGTACGGCCAGTGCGCCGCGTACGGCACGAACGCGACCCAGTGTTCACCCTCAAGGACGACCCGCCCGTCGGCCAGCTCGCGCCGCAGGACCGCGTCGAAGAGGTTCTCGCCGCCGGTGGCCCGCTTGTGCGCGGCGACCGAGCGGAGCATCAGCGCGGTGCGCGGGGTGGTGAAGGGGTAGGCGTAGATCTGCCCGTGCGGGTGCCCCAGGGTCACGCCGATCTCCGCACCCCGGTTCTCGAAGCAGAAGACCTGCTTCACGGCGGGCAGGTGCGACAGCTCGGAGGTCCGGTCCGTCCAGGCGTCGAGCACGAGGCCCGCCTGCTCGTCGCTCAGGTCCGCGAAGGAGGCGTCGTGGTCGGAGGTGAAGCAGACGACCTCGCACCGGCCGGAGTCGCCGGCCAGGGAGGGGAACCGGTTCTCGAAGACGACGACGTCGTACGACGAGTCCGGGATCTCGCTGAGCCGCTCGCCCCGCGTCGGGCACAGCGGGCACTCGTCGGCCGGCGGGTGGTACGTGCGGCCCTGCCGGTGGGAGGCGACCGCGACCGCGTCGCCGAGCAGCGCGTCCCGGCGGACCTCGGAGGTGGTGACCGTGCGGTCCAGGGGCCGGCGGTCGGCCGCGTCTCGCACGGTGTCGTCGCGCAGGTCGTAGTAGATCAGCTCACGACCGTCGGCCAGCCGTGTCGAGGTCTTTTTCAACGCCGGACTCCTCTATGTCCCGCACCCAATCACTCAACACAATCAAACATAACAGACCACAACTCGACAACACCGCGGATCATCACAATCAAACAAAGAACACCAACAGAAGTGTTCAATTACTGAACGCGGAGACGTAGGTTCCGCTCAGGATCAGTTCGCGCAACGAAGCGAGTTCTCATGCAAACCCCCACAGACACCCCGCTCCAACTGGCGGCGGAGCTACGGCTCCCCACCAACTGGCTGGACTACACGATCCTGGCGATCTACTTCGTCGTCGTCCTCGGTATCGGCTTCGCGGCCCGCCGCTCGGTGAAGACCAGCCTCGACTTCTTCCTCTCCGGACGCTCGCTGCCCGCCTGGATCACCGGCCTCGCCTTCATCTCGGCGAACCTGGCGGCCACCGAGATCCTGGGCATGGCCGCGAACAGCGCCCAGTACGGCGCCTACACCGTGCACTGGTACTGGATCGGCGCCATCCCGGCCATGGTCTTCCTGGGCCTGGTGATGATGCCCTTCTACTACGGCAGCAAGGTCCGCTCGGTCCCCGAGTTCCTGCTGCTGCGCTTCGACCGGGCCGCCCACCTGCTCAGTTCGATCCTCTTCGCGTTCGCCGCCATCCTGATCGCGGGCGTCAACCTCTACGCCCTCGCGATCGTCGTCGAGGCACTGCTGGGCTGGCCGCAGTGGGTGGCCATCGTGGTCGCCGGCGCCTTCGTCCTCGCGTACATCACCCTCGGCGGTCTCTCCTCGGCGATCTACAACGAGGTCCTCCAGTTCTTCGTGATCCTGGCCGCCCTCATCCCGATCACCATCCTCGGCCTGAAGAAGGTCGGCGGCTGGGGCGGACTGACCCACAAGCTCACCGCGACCCACGGCCACAACTTCACCACCGCCTGGGGCGGGACCGGCATCGGCAGCGTCAACCCGCTCGGCGCCAACTGGCTGACCATCGTCCTCGGCCTCGGCTTCGTGCTCTCCTTCGGCTACTGGACGACGAACTTCGCCGAGGTGCAGCGCGCCCTGTCCGCGAAGAACCTCTCCGCCGGGCAGCGCACCCCGCTGATCGCCGCCTACCCGAAGATCTTCATCGTCTTCCTGGTGATGATCCCGGGCCTGGTCGCCGCCGCGCTCGTGCCGAAGATCGGTACCACCGGCTCCGGTCTGCAGTACAACGACGCCATCCCGTACCTGATGCAGGAACTGCTGCCCAACGGCGTCCTCGGCATCGCGGTCACCGGTCTGCTGGCGGCCTTCATGGCGGGCATGGCGGCCAACGTGTCGTCCTTCAACACCGTGTTCACGAACGACATCTGGGCGAAGTACGTGGTGCGCGGCCGCGAGGACGCGTACTACGTCCGCTTCGGCCGTCTGATCACGGCGATCGGCGTGGCCGCCTCCGTCGGCACGGCGTTCCTGGCGTCCTCGTTCTCGAACATCATGAGCTACCTCCAGACGCTGTTCTCCTTCTTCAACGTGCCGATGTTCGTCGTGTTCATCGTCGGCATGTTCTGGAAGCGCGCCTCCGCGAAGTCCGGCTTCTGGGGCCTGCTCGCGGGCACCGTCACCGCGATGGTGAACTACTTCGTGCTCTACAAGAAGGGC
Source organism: Streptomyces alanosinicus (assembly GCF_014650595.1). Taxonomy (GTDB): domain Bacteria; phylum Actinomycetota; class Actinomycetes; order Streptomycetales; family Streptomycetaceae; genus Streptomyces; species Streptomyces alanosinicus. The sequence goes on along the minus strand of NZ_BMVG01000002.1, from coordinate 434,202 downwards.
ATCATCTCCATCCCCTCCGACCAGGGCGCCAACTTCGTCTCCGCGATCGCGGGCTTCGTCGCGGGCGCGGTCGTGATGGTCGCGGTGTCCTTCTTCACGAAGCCGAAGCCGGCGGAGGACCTCCAGGGGCTCGTCTACGGCACCCGCTCCCCCGGCATGTCCGAGGCGCCCGCCGCCGGCGACGACGCCTGGTACCGCAAGCCCGCCCTGCTGGGCTGGGGCGCGGTCGTGCTGGCCGCCGCCTGCTACATCCCGTTCTCGTTCTGACGCGGAAGGACCGAGGAACCATGAGCGAACACCCCGACCACGCAGAGCACTCCGACCGCCCGCACGAGGGCTTCCACTACAGCGAGCAGGACGTCCAGCGGGAAGTCACCGAGTTGGAGAGCAAGTCCGCGACGGCGGCCCGCATCTTCGACCTGCGCCGCATCATCGGCGGCCTGTTCGTGCTGTACGGCGTCATCGTCACGATCACCGGCATCACCGACTCCCGGTCCGCGATCGACAAGGCCCAGGGCGTCAACATCAACCTCTGGACCGGGATCGGCATGCTCCTGCTGGGCATCTTCTTCCTGGCCTGGCTGAAACTCAGGCCGACGCCTCCGGCGGTTTCACCGGAGGAGACGCACGGGGGGTAAAGCGCCGTTCCCGTCTGCGGGTGCGTGGGGGCTGCTCGCGCAGTTCCCCGCGCCCCTGGGGAGTTGCAGCTCCTCGCCGTAGCTGCGCCCCACGTGACCAGCCGCAGCGCCGCTGCCTAATCCTGGCCGGGGGTCAGTGGGCCCGCCCGGTCCAGCAAACCCGTTCGCGCGGCCAGTGCCGCCGCTTCCAGGCGGGACCCCACGCCCAGTTTCATCAGCACGCGCTGTACATGCGTCCGCGCCGTACTCGGCGCGATCCCCATCCCCGCCGCGATCAACCGTGTGTCCTCCCCGTCGGCCACCCGCACCAGCACCTCCACCTCCCTGGGCGTCAGCATCACCAGCAGCCGCTGAGCCTCGTCGTCCGGCTGTGCGGAGGGATGGAGCAGCTCCCCGAACGCCCCCTGCAGCAACTGCGGTGCCACCGCGGCCTCCCCGGCCCGCGCCTTCATGATGGCCCGCTCGACGCCCTCTATCCGCTCGTCGTGCCGCACATACCCCGAGGCCCCCGCGGCGAACGCCGCAGCGATACCGCGCGGCGAGGGCACCGGGCCGAGCACCACCATCGCCACCTGCGGCCGCTCCCGCTTGATCTTCACCACCGGTTCGAACACACCCGGTTCGGCCGGCGCCGCCGTACCCAGCAGGCACACCTCCGGCGCCCGTGCGATCACCAGGTCCGCCGCGCCCGCGGCCGGCGCCGCCGCGGCGAGCACCCGGTGCCCGCGCAGCTTGAGCGCCGATGCCAACGCCTCCGCGAGCAGGCGATGGTCGTCGACGACCATGAGCCGTACTCCCATAGAGCAACCCCCCAGTCCCCCCCATGGATGCCCCACTATGGACGTCCAGCGGTCCGCAAGGACAGAGGGCCCCCCGGCGCCTCGCCCTTCATGCCCCCGGAAGCTACACGCTTGTTCGACGTATTGCTGCCCCTCTCGATGAGAAGTGCCCCGGATCGATGAAATCCGGGGCACTTCTCGGCAAGTCACCCATTCGGGCGAGAGTCGCTGCGGGGGCGCGCGGCGGTCAGCCGCTCGTGCCGAGCGCGAGCACCAGGTCCTCCTTGTCGCCCGTCGACATGCCCTTGCGGTCGGCGTAGACCTGCGACATGAACAGGCGGCCGTTGCCGAAGAGGATCTCCGCGTAGTCGGGCAGCATGTTGCTCTCCGCCTTCTGCGCACCGCCCGAGGCAGGGTTCTCCAGCAGCTTGGTCGCCTTGAAGGACCCGCCGTCGATGCTGACGACCTGGCCGCCCTTGTCGTACGGCGGCCGCTTGTAGGCGATCAGGTTGTTGCCGTCCATGCGCAGCGGGGACAGCACATAGCCGTCACCGGCCTCGGCGCGCTGACCGGTCGGCTTGCCGGTGTTCAGGTCGAAGGAGACGATCTCGTTCGTCTGGCCGAACTCGCCGTTGCCGTCGTGTTCCTCGGTCGGCACATACAGCTTGCCGTTGCCCGCGACGACCTCCTTGCAGTCCTCGATGCGGGTGATGCTGTTGCACTTGCCGCCGTAGGTCTTGCCCGGCGCGGAGATACGGGCGAGCAGCTTGCCGGTCTTGCTGTCGATGGAGAAGTAGTCCGAGATCTCGCTGCCGTCACCGGCGCTGTCGCCGACGTCGGCGGCCACCACCAGCGGGTCGGTGGAGATGATGCCGGCGTACTTGATCCCCGGGTCCATCTTGTACTCGGAGATCGCCTTCCCGGTCTTCGGGTCGAGCGTCTGGATGAGCAGCTGCCCGGTCTCGTAGTCTCCGCACTTGCGCACCGCGACCAGCTTGTCGCCGCCGCCGTAGCCCGCGTCGTAGCAGTCGTCGCCCGTCTTCGGCAGCCACAGCGCCTTGCCCGAGCCGATATCGAAGGCGGCACCGCCGTCGCTGTCACCGACCGCGACGGTGTTCTGAGCGACCGTCACATTCTGATAACTGACCGGGTAGTCACCGGACTTGACCGTCTTCGTCCACAGCTGCTTACCCGCGTTGAGGTCGATCGCGGCGATCTGGGTGCACCCGGCGACGGAGTTCTTCGTGTTCGGCTTCGGCTGGTAGGTGATCGCGGTCTTGCCGTCCGACGTGACGTGCTTGCTGGCCGCGCACACCGGGCCGGGCAGCTTGATCGTCCACAGCTTGGTGCCCTTGGCCGGGTCGTACCCGACGACCTCGGAGACGCCGCTCTTGGCGTACACCTTGTCCGTCAGCCACGAACCCTCGGTGCTGACCGTGTCGTTGGTGGTGGGCAGCGGGACCTCGAACAGCACACTGGCCGCGGGGTTGGCCGGCACCTTCTCCTTGCCGTCCGTGCCGCCCGTGCCGCCCGAGCCACCGGTGCCGCCGCCGCTCTTGCCGCCGGTGCCGCCGCTGGAGGAGGCCTCGTGCGTCTTGTCGTCGCCCCCGGAGGAGTTGGCGTACCAGAAGCCGCCGGCGACGATCAGCGCGATGGCCACGACCGCCGCGACGACGATGAGCAGCGTGGTGTTGTTCCGCCCGCCGCCGCTCTGGCCCGGCTGCGGCTGCATCGGCACGGTCGGCGGCTGGTGCGGATAGCCGTAACCCGGCTGCCCGGCCTGCCCGTACGGGCTCTGCGGCTGGCCGCCGTAGGGCGCGGCGGGCTGCTGGCCGTACGCCGGGGTCGGCTGGCCGTACGGGCTCTGCTGCCCGCCGGGGTAGCCGTAACCGGGCTGCGGCGGCTGGGGCGGCTGCGGCGCCGGCGGGGTCTGCGGGTAGCCGTAGCCGGGCTGCGGCTGAGGAGGCTGCGGGGCCTGCGGCGGCTGGGCGGGCTGCTGCGGCTGCTGTGGGCTCGGGGGGCCGAAACCGCCCTGCTGAGGCGGCTGGTTCGGCGGCGGAGGAGGCGGCTGGGTCATGGGACGGATACCTCGGTGAGGCTCGAAAGCCGTACGGCGAAGGGCCACGGCGAAGGGGACAGGGACACGGCGAAGGGACTCGCCACGGACAGGGCGGAGCCGGGACGGCGGCTCAGTTACCGAAGGCCATGATCAGCTTCTCCTTCGACTCGTCGCTGCCGGACAGCCGGCCGGAGGAGATGAAGAACCGCCCGCCGGCCCAGTCCACGACCCCGTCGTAGAAGGAGTCCTCGATCCGGGCCGTGCCCTGCGGGTTCTGCAGCAGCTTGGTGACCGGGTGGGAGGAGCCGTTGACCGGGATCGACACCACCTGGCCGCCCGAGTCGTACGACGGCTGCACATACGCGACGAGCTTTCCGCCCTCGGCCTTCATCGGGTACATCGGCTCGTCGGCCGGGGACTTGGCCCGCCACTTCGCCTTGCCGTCGGCCAGGCTGATCGCGACGATCTCGTTGGCGCTGCCGGTGGCGTCCGTCGGCAGGTACAGCGTGCCGGCGTCCACGGCGACGCCCTGGCAGGCCTGAAGATCGCGTTCGAGGATCGCCCAGCCGCAGTGGGGGGCGAACTTCTCGTCGACCTTGACCTCCGAGCGGAACGTGCCGTTCTTGGTGAACGTCGAGATGTTCCAGGCCTTCTTGTCCTGGTCGGTCAGATAGACGACCAGCGGGTCGACGGAGTACGCCCGGGTGACCTGCCAGCCTTTCTTGACCCGCTGGGTCCAGCGCACCTTGCCGGTGGCCGGGTCCAGTTCCTGGATCTCGTCGTGCTCGTTGTCGCCGCCCGCACCGCAGGAGGACACCTGGATCAGCCGGCCGGTGCCGCCCGCGTACGCGGCCGGGTAGCAGGCCGCGCCGTACTTCCCCTTGTCGTACAGCTTCGTGCCCTTGTCGACGTCGTACGCCGTGCCCGACTCCGAACGCCCCACCATCAGCGTCCTGCCGCTCACGGTCAGCTCGATGTTGAGCGCGCTGTCGAACAGCCCGCCGTCGGCGACCTTGGTGCTCCAGCCCTTCTGGCCGGTGGCCAGGTCGATCTGCTGCAGCTGGTTGCACTTGGCGTTGTCATCGGCGCCGCTCATGTACGCCACGACGACCTTGTCGTCGGCCGACTTCCGCGGGGTGACCGCGCAGATCTTCTGCGGGAACGCGAGCGGACCCCACACGGGCTTGCCGTCAGCGACGCCGTAGGCGAAGACCTGCTTGTACGCCGCCTTCACCACCGCCTTGTCCGTGAGCCACATACCGGGCGCGTCGGCGCCCGCACCCGGGGCGTCCGGTGCCGACTGGTACCAGAGCACCTTCGCCTCACCGGCCTTGCGGCCCTCGTTGAGGTTCTCCGAGTCGTCGCCGTGGGGCGCGCTCAACGCACTCGACGTGCTCGCCGTGTTCGACGCGCCGGTGGCGGAGTGCTTGGGGTCGTCACTGTGCTGGGCGACCGGTTTCTTCTTGTCGCCGCCACCGCTCGTGACCGCGTACACCGTGCCGCCGACGACCAGCAGCGCGGCCGCCGCGGCGCCGATGACCAGCGCGGTCCTCGCCTTGGGCTTGCCGCCCGGCACGGTGCCCGGCGCGCCCGGGTAGGGCGGCTGCTGCGGGTGGCCGAAGCCGGGCTGGGGCGCCGCGCCGTAGGGGCCGGGCTGCTGCGGATAGCCGTGGGGACCGGGGGCGCCCGGCGCGTTGGGGGCGCCGTACGGGCCCGGCTGCTGGGGGTAGCCGTAGCCGGGCTGGGGCGGCTGGGCCGGCGGCGGGGGCGTGGGAGGGCCGAATCCGCCGCTCTGGGGCGGCTGGTCCTGTGGTGGCCGGTCCTGTGGTGCTCCGAAGCCGCCCGGCGGCGGCTGATCGGGCGGCTGGGTCATCAGCGTTCTTCCCCCTCGTTCACTGATTTTTAGCCACGCCCTGAGGTTCTTGACGGACCCTGGGTCGTTACGCAGACAGTTCTCAGACGGCCCTTTCTATCACCCGGTAGCGACAGCGCACGGGCTCGGATCCACCGCTGTTCCCAAGGGACGACCGGCCCGTGATGCCGCCGTTATGCGCCTTCACGCCCCCTTCACGCGGCGCACGCAACAGCACCGCGCGCCGGGCGAAGTCAACGGCGCCGCGGAGGGCGGAACCGTGAAGCGCGGGCGCACGATGGCTGATTCACGCCCCGGTCCCGCTACCCGCCGTGCCCCGGTCCCGCTACGCGTCCTCCGCCAACTCCAGCCAGCGCATTTCCAGTTCCTCGCGCTCGCCCGCGAGGTCGCGCAACTGGGCGTCCAGACCGGCGACCTTCGCGAAGTCGGTGGCGTTCTCGGCGATCTGGGCGTGCAGCTTGGTCTCCTTCTCGGAGATCTTGTCCAACTGGCGCTCGATCTTCTGGAGTTCCTTCTTGGCGGCACGCTGGTCGGCGGCGCTCTTCTCCGCGCCGGCCGACCTGGGTGCCGCGGCGGCGGCCTGGGCTGCGACCGCCTCCTCCATCCGCAGGCGCCGCTCCAGATACTCGTCGATACCGCGCGGCAGCATCCGCAGGGCCCCGTCGCCGAGGAGGGCGAAGACCCGGTCGGTGGTGCGCTCGACGAAGAACCGGTCGTGGGAGATGACGATCATCGAGCCCGGCCAGCCGTCGAGGACGTCCTCCAGCTGGGTGAGGGTCTCGATGTCGAGGTCGTTGGTGGGCTCGTCCAGGAAGAGGACGTTGGGCTCGTCCATGAGGAGCCGCAGCAGCTGCAGACGCCGGCGCTCACCACCGGACAGGTCCCCGACCGGGGTCCACTGCTTCTCCTTGTTGAAGCCGAACGTCTCGCACAGCTGCCCGGCGGTCATCTCGCGCCCCTTGCCGAGGTCGACGCGCTCACGGACCTGTTGCACGGCCTCCAGGACCCGCCACGTGGGGTCGAGTTCGGCGACCTCCTGGGAGAGGTAGGCGAGCTTGACGGTCCTGCCGACGGCGATACGGCCGCCCACCGGCTGCGCCTCGCCCTCCGTGCGGGCCGCTTCGGCCATGGCCCGCAGCAGGGAGGTCTTGCCGGCGCCGTTCACCCCGACGAGACCGATCCGGTCACCGGGCCCGAGCTGCCAGGTGACGTGCTTGAGCAGCACCTTCGGACCGGCCTGCACGGTGATGTCCTCAAGGTCGAAGACCGTCTTGCCGAGCCGCGAGGAGGCGAACTTCATCAGCTCCGAGCTGTCCCGCGGCGGCGGCACGTCCGCGATCAGCTCATTGGCGGCCTCGACCCGGAAGCGCGGCTTGGACGTACGCGCGGGAGCGCCGCGGCGCAGCCAGGCCAGCTCCTTCCTGATCAGGTTCTGCCGCTTGACCTCCTCGGTGGCGGCGATCCGCTCGCGCTCGGCACGCGCGAACACGTAGTCCGAGTAACCGCCCTCGTACTCGTACACATCGCCGCGCTGCACGTCCCACATGCGGGTGCAGACCTGGTCGAGGAACCACCGGTCGTGCGTCACACAGACCAGCGCCGAGCGGCGGGTCTGCAGATGCCGGGCGAGCCAGGCGATGCCTTCGACGTCGAGGTGGTTGGTGGGCTCGTCGAGGACGAGGAGGTCCTGGTCCTCGATGAGCAGCTTGGCGAGCGCGATCCGGCGCCGCTCGCCACCGGACAGCGGCCCGATGACGGTGTCGAGCCCCTTGGGGAAGCCCGGCAGGTCCAGCCCTCCGAACAGCCCGGTCAGTACGTCCCTGACCTTGGCGTTGCCGGCCCACTCATGGTCGGCCATGTCGCCGATGACCTCATGCCGGACGGTGGCGGCGGGGTCGAGGGAGTCGTGCTGGGTGAGCACGCCGAGCCGCAGCCCGCCGGAGTGCGTCACGCGCCCGGTGTCGGCCTCCTCCAGCTTGGCGAGCATCCGGATGAGGGTGGTCTTGCCGTCGCCGTTGCGGCCCACCACGCCGATGCGGTCACCCTCCGACACGCCGAGTGAGACGCCGTCCAGCAGGGCACGGGTGCCGTACACCTTGCTGACGTTCTCGACATTGACCAGGTTGACGGCCATTTCACTCCTGTGCGCGGGGGTCGGTCAGCCTTCTAGCGTAGGGCCTCGGAGGGTGGGGGCGGGGTGTGGGGGAGTTGTCACTCTTTGTGATGACGTGATCGGGAAGCGGCCGCTACGGTGGAGGGCAGGCAGCAAGGATCCCGTCCATGGGAGGAACTATGACAGCCCAGCGTGCTGAGCAGCCCGAATGGCGAATGCCCCCGCTGGACGGCTACACCATTGACGACCTGCTCACCTTGCCGGATCTCCCGCCGCACACAGAACTGATCGACGGGAGCCTGGTCCTTGTGAGCCCGCAGCGCTACTTCCACTTCGCGACGATTGACCTGCTGGTGAGCGGCCTGCGCCAGACCGTGCTGCCTGACCTGAAGGTCGCGCGTGAGATGACGGTGGTGCTGGATCGCCGCAACGGGCCCGAGCCCGACATCTCCGTGATCAAGGCTGCCGCGAAGAAGGGACTGGACCAGACGTACTTCGAAGGAAAGGACGTGGTGCTCGCCGTAGAAGTCATCTCTCCGGAGTCCGAGGCCCGCGACCGGCTCACCAAGACACACAAGTACGCGGCTGCAGGTATTCGTTACTACTGGCTGGTCGAGATGACCGAGCCGCACGGCCACCCCGTTGTCGAGGTCTTCGAACTCTCGGCGGACACAGGCACGTACCGGTCGACCGGCACCTACCGGGACCGCGTCAAGGTCGACAAGCCATACCCCATCGACATCGATCTGACGGCGATCGACGAGCTCTGAAAGAGCACTCCTCAGACCACTGTCGCCCCCGCCACCGGCCCCTCCGCCATTCGCACGGCCCTGCACGTCCCCGACGACCGCAGCGCCGCCGCCACCTTCTCCGCCGTCGCGGCATCGCGCGCGAGGAACGCCGTCGTAGGCCCGGAACCGGACATCAGCGCGGCGAGCGCACCCGCCCCGCGCCCTGCTTCCAGCGTGTCGGCCAGCTCGGGGAACAGGGACAGCGCCGCAGGCTGAAGATCATTGGACACAGCCGCGGCCAGCGCCTCCGCGTCCCCCTTCGCCAGCGCCTCCAGCAGTTCCGCCGAAGCCACCGGGTCCGGAATCTCCCGCCCCTCCGCGAGCCGGTCGAACTCACGGAAGACCGCCGGCGTCGACAGCCCCCGCTCGGCCATCGCGAACACCCAGTGGAAGGTGCCGCCGGTCTCCAGGACCGTCAGCTGCTCGCCCCGGCCGACGCCGAGAGCCGCGCCGCCCACCAGGCTGAACGGCACATCACTGCCCAACTCGGCGCAGATGGCGAGGAGTTCGGCCCGCGAGGCACCCGCACCCCACAGCGTGTTGCAGGCGAGCAGCGCCGCCGCGCCGTCCGCGCTGCCGCCCGCCATGCCGCCGGCGACCGGGATGTCCTTGGCGATGTGGATGTGGACGTTCGGTTCGATGCCCCGGCGCGCGGCCAGCGCGATCGCGGCGCGCGCGGCGAGGTTGGTGCGGTCCAGGGGGACCTGGGCGGCGTCCGGGCCCTCGCAGGTGACGCGGAGCTCGTCGGCGGGGGTGACGGTGACCTCGTCGTACAGGCCGACGGCGAGGAAGACGTTGGCGAGGTCGTGGAAGCCGTCGGGGCGCGCGGCGCCGACGGCGAGCTGGACGTTGACCTTGGCCGGGACCCGTACCGTGACGCTCACTTGCCGCTCTCCCCGTGCTCGGTGACCCTCGCGTCCTTGTGCTCGGCGATCCGTGCGAACTCCTCCACCGTCAGCGACTCGCCGCGCGCCTGCGGTGAGACACCGGCCGCGACCAGGGCGGCCTCGGCGGCAGCGGCGGACCCCGCCCAGCCTGCCAGCGCCGCCCGCAGGGTCTTGCGGCGCTGCGCGAAGGCCGCGTCGACGACCGTGAAGACCTCCCTCTTGGAGGCCGTGGTCTTGATCGGCTCGGTCCGCCGGACGAGGGAGACCAGCCCGCTGTCGACGTTGGGCGCCGGCCAGAAGACATTGCGGCCGATGGCCCCGGCCCGCTTCACCTCGGCGTACCAGTTGGCCTTCACGGACGGCACGCCGTACACCTTAGAACCGGGCGCGGCGGCCAGCCGGTCGGCGACCTCGGCCTGCACCATGACGAGGGTGCGCTCGATGGTCGGGAAGGTATCGAGCATGTGCAGCAGCACGGGGACGGCGACGTTGTAGGGAAGGTTCGCCACCAGCGCCGTCGGCGGGGGGCCGGGCAGTTCCGCGACGTGCATCGCGTCGGAGTGGACCAGCGCGAACCGGTCGGCGCGCGCCGGCATGCGCGCCCCGACGGTCGCGGGGAGGGCCGCGGCGAGTACGTCGTCGATCTCGACGGCGGTGACCCGGTCGGCGACCTCCAGCAGCGCGAGCGTGAGGGAACCGAGCCCCGGACCGACCTCGACGACCACGTCGTCGGGGCGGACCTCCGCGGTGCGGACGATACGGCGGACCGTGTTGGCGTCGATCACGAAGTTCTGGCCGCGCTGCTTGGTGGGACGGACACCGAGCGCTGCCGCGAGCTCACGGATGTCGGCGGGGCCGAGGAGGGCGTCGGGGGTGGGGCTGCTCACGGGACAAGGGTACGGGGGTCTGCCGGGCCGGATCGCCAGGTGCCCGGCACAGCGGCCCGGCCGACCGCGGCTGGGCTCCGGCTGCGGCTCCGGCTCCGGCTCCGGCTCCGGCTCCGGCTCCGGCTAACCGTGCAGCCGTGATCCGCAGGACGGCCAGGGTGTCGCCCCGCGTCGCGTGTACAGCTTCTTCGCGCGGAAGGTCTGTTCCTCCGCCGGGGCGTCCTGGGGGTGGCCGCTGCCGCCGAGGCTCTGCCAGGTGCTCGAGTCGAACTGGTAGAGCCCGCCGAACGTGCCCGAGGGGTCGACCGCGTCCGGGCGGCCGCCGGACTCGCAGGTGGCCAGTCCACGCCAGTTCAGGTGGTCGGCGCCGGACACGGAGCGCGGCAGCGGCTTGGTGCCCACCTTCACGATCTGTTTGCGCGGCTTGCGCACCACCTCGGACTTCTCCCGGCGCGGCTTGTCCCGCACCCCGTTGACGATGCGCAGCAGAAAGGTGTCGCGCCGCAGGCCGGGCTGCCCGGCCTGGGCGACGACCTCGGTGCCCTTGGTGAGGGTGGGGTCCTCGGTGCGCTCGGTGTCGAACGGGATCTGCTCCTCGCGGATCTCCCGGCTGCCGCTGACGCGCAGTACGGTCACCGTCTGCCCGTCGCGCGGGAAGCTGTCCTGCGGGACGGAGGTGGTGTCCTCGCCGTGCAGGCCGATCCCGGCCGCCGCCAGGACCTCGCGGACGGTGGCCGCGTTGGTGCGGATGGTCCGGCTGCGGCCGTCGGCCATGATCGTGACGGTGCGTTCGGTGCGCACGTCGAGCGTGAGCCCGGCGCGTCCGATGCGCTGGGAGCGCGAGAGGGACAGATACGCGCCCTCCGCGCGCACGCCCAGCTCGTCCAGCGCACCCGCCACGGTGTGCGCCGTGGTCCACACCTCGCGCCGTCGGCCATCCAGGGTGAGCCGGACGGGGCGCCCGTAGCGCACGGCGACCGTGTCTCCGCTGGCGAGCTCCGCGCCGGGGGCGGGCGCGATCACGTCATGCTCCCCCGTGCGCACGCCCTCATCGGCGAGCAGCTCACGCACGTCGTCGGCAAAGGTGTGCAGGGTGCGCGGTTTGCCGTCGACGGTCAGCTCGACCGCCTTGTCCTTGGCGACGAACGCGGTGGTGCCGCCGGCGAGGAAGGCCACGACCAGCGCCTGCGGCAGCAGGCGGCGCACGGAGGACTCCGGGCGCTCGGCGCAGCGTGCCCTGCGCCGGCGCTCGGCCCGTCCGCCCACACCGGCGGACACCTCGGCGCCGTACGCCCTCTCTTCGCCCGGCCCGCTCCCCGCATCCGGGGCGCGCCGGGCGTCGTCCGGCACACCCCGGGCCCCCGGCGCGTGCCCGGCCTGCCGGGGCAGCAACGACTCGGTGACGAAGTACGCCTGCGCCTCGTAGGCGGGCCGGTACGTGTCCTCGTACAGCCCGTGCGGCAGGGTCTCCGCATCGTGCACGGAGGCCTCCGTGCCGTACTGCTCGTACGACTCATATGCCTGGTACGGCAGGTACGGCTCGTAGGCCTCGAACGTCTCGTACTGCGACTTGCTCACGCCGACACACTCCAGAAGTGCCAGAGGGGTCCGGATCGGGCCCCCAGAACCTAGCGGAGCGGTCGTCACTCTCCAAAGCGACGCGACTACGCACTGTTGCCCGTCGAGCGTGCGCTCAGTGCCCGAACAAAGTGCCCGAACAAGGGGCTCAGTAGCCGAAGGCGCGGGCGGTGTTGGCGGCGAGGGCCGTGGCCAGCGCGTCCTCCTCGATGCCGCGCACGGCGGCCATGGCACGGACCGTGACCGGCACGAGATAGGGCGCGTTGGGCCGGCCGCGATACGGCGCCGGGGTCAGGAAGGGCGCGTCGGTCTCCACGAGGACCAGTTCCAGCGGGGCCACGGCGAGGGCGTCCCGCAGGTTCTGGGCGTTCTTGAAGGTGACATTGCCGGCGAAGGACATGAAATAGCCCTCGCGGGCGCAGATCCCGGCCATCTCGGCGTCGCCGGAGTAGCAGTGGAAGACGGTGCGCCCGGGGGCGCCCTCCTCCTTCAGCACGCGCAGCACGTCGGCGTGCGCGTCGCGGTCGTGGATGACGAGCGCCTTGCCGTGCCGCTTGGCGATCTCGATATGGGCGCGGAAGGAACGCTCCTGCGCGGCCTTGCCCTCCGGGCCGGTGCGGAAGTGGTCGAGCCCCGTCTCGCCGACGCCCTTGACCTGCGGCAGCCCGGCGAGCCGGTCGATCTCGGCGAGGGCCTCGTCCAGCGCCGCGTCACCGCCCGCCTCCCGGGCGCCCTGCCGCGACCAGCCGTCGGGGTCGCCGTGGACGATGCGCGGGGCCTCGTTGGGGTGCAGGGCGACGGTGGCGTGGACGCTGTCGTACGCGGCCGCGGTCTCGGCGGCCCACCGGGAGCCCTTGATGTCGCAGCCGACCTGGACGACCGTCGTCACCCCCACCGACGCGGCCTTCGCGAGGCCCTCCTCGACCGTGCCGGACTGCATGTCGAGGTGGGTGTGCGAGTCGGCGACCGGAACCCGCAGCGGCTGCGGAAGCGGCGGCGCGGCGTTCTTGTCGCCCTGGGCGGTCGGGCCGGCGTTCGAAGGCATGCCCCGATCCTACGAAAGGGGCATGCCCGCGGCGGACGGCGATCCGCTCAGCCCGCCTTGCGCTGGAACGGGTGCAGGAGATCGGACAGGTGCCAGTGGTGCGGTTCCTTGGGCTGTGCGCCCTCCACGGGCACCTCGGGTGCCTCGACCGGTCCCGCCTGCGGCACACTGTGGCGCCGTTCCCCGGCGCCGCGCACCGACGAGACCTGTCCCGCGCGCATGATCCGCACGACGTGACCCTCGCAGTTGTGGCAGTTGGGCCGGCTCAGCGGCGACGGCACGACCCGCCCGTCGGCCACGTACAGCACGAACTCCTGCCCGTCAGCGTCCGTGTGGTGCTCTATCTCGTACGACTGCTCCCAGCCGTGCCCGCATCGCATGCAGGCGAAGGAATACGACTCGTGAACGACGGCTGTGGGCGTGCCACGGAGGCCGGTCTGCCCTGCGATCTCACTCATGCCAGCTCCTCTTGTCCGCTGGACAAGCGCCCCACATGGAATTCCCCCCGGAATCCCTGGGACGAGGGACGGGTGCGTCCCTTCACCCAGTGGACGCCTTCACCAGCGCGAACGCAGCAGAGCTGTCGAGTGTTGGAAGCGATTTGAGCCTTCCTTGCCGAAAAGCCCCGCCCGCCCCCTCTTCCCTTTGCCATCGGCGACAGCCCTTTGCCCTCCCATGGCCCGCCCGCTCACCAGAGAACACCCCTGCTCAGAGGGCATATATGCGCAGGCCGGGGCCGGCGCCCCAAGGGGCGCGGGGCTGTATCGGCATGCGGCTCCACCGCATCGACATGCGGCCCCACCGCCTGGGCGCGACCAGCCAGGACGGACCCGCGCCCCGCGACGGAACCACACCGCCACTGCGCTACCGGAGCAAATTCCCGTCACTCACCGGCACGCTTCGCCGCGACCACGGCGTCGAAGACAACCCGCTTCGGCAGCCCCGCCTGCGCCGCCACCGCCGCGATCGCCTCCTTGCGGCGCTCGCCGGCCTCCTCCCGCGCCCGCACGCGGCGCACGAGCTCCTCCGCGTCGAGCTCCTCCGGCCCGGCCTCGGGCGCTCCCTCGACCACGACGGTGATCTCCCCGCGCACGCCCTCCGCGGCCCATCGCGCCAGCTCGGCCAGCGGACCGCGCCGTACCTCCTCGTACGTCTTGGTCAGCTCCCGGCAGACGGCGGCCCGCCGGTCCGCGCCGAAGACCTCGGCCATGGCGGCGAGGGTGTCGTCGAGCCGGTGCGGGGCCTCGAAGTACACAAGGGTGCGCCGCTCGTCCGCGACCTCCCGCAGCCGCGACAGCCGCTCGCCCGCCTTGCGCGGCAGAAAGCCCTCGAAGCAGAACCGGTCGACCGGCAGCCCGGACAGGGCGAGCGCGGTGAGCACGGCGGACGGTCCCGGCACGGCGGTGACCTTGATGTCCTGCTCGACTGCGGCCGCGACCAGCCGGTAGCCGGGGTCGGACACGGACGGCATGCCCGCATCGGTCACGAGCAGCACGCGCGCGCCGCCGAGCAGCTCCTCGACCAGCTCCGGCGTGCGGGCGGATTCATTGCCCTCGAAGTACGACACGACGCGGCCCTTGGGTGTGACGCCGAGTGCCTGGGTGAGCCGGCGCAGCCGCCGGGTGTCCTCGGCGGCGACCACGTCGGCGCCGGCCAGCTCCTCGGCGAGCCGGGGCGGCGCGTCCGCGATGTCGCCGATGGGGGTACCTGCGAGGACAAGGGTTCCAGTCACGCCCCCATCCTCGCAGGGACCACTGACAGCCCGGCCCCGGACCGCGGCCGGCCACCCGGCCCCGGCGGGCGGGTCCACGGCGGCGGCCCGGCCCCGGGCGGCCGGGAAATCGGCCGCATCCCGGCCGGTAGGGCCCATGCGCGGGACTCCCACAGGACGGTTCCCTACGATGGCGCGGTGACCAGTACCGCGTCCTCCATGGACCTCCGGCAGGGCCAGACGCCGCATGACCAGCGGCCGTCGTGGCGGCAGCGGCTGCGCCGATTCGGATACGTACCGGCCAAGGACGCGCCCTCGGGCGACGTACGCGACCGGCTGGTGCCCCCGTACGCCGAGCCGAGTCCGCGGCTGTGGCAGGTGCTCGGCGTGTCGCCGGTCCTCGCCGAGCGGGTCACCCGCTGGTCGGGCTGGGGCGGTCCGCTGCTGGTGACACTGCTCGCGGGCCTGATGCGGTTCTGGAACCTGGGCTCACCGCGCGCGGTGATATTCGACGAGACGTACTACGCCAAGGACGCCTGGGCGCTCGTCCACCGCGGGTTTGAGGTCAACTGGGACAAGAACGCCAACGACCTGGTGCTGCAGAGGCACGGCCATCTCGCGATCCCGACGGACGCGGCGTACGTCGTGCACCCGCCGGTCGGCAAGTACGTCATCGGTCTCGGCGAGCTGATGTTCGGGTTCGACCCCTTCGGCTGGCGGTTCATGACCGCGCTGCTCGGCACGCTGTCGGTGCTGATGCTGTGCCGGATCGGGCGCCGGATCTTCCGCTCGACGTTCCTCGGCTGTCTCGCGGGCACGCTGATGGCGGTGGACGGCCTGCACTTCGTGATGAGCCGGACCTCACTGCTCGACGGCGTGCTGATGTTCTTCGTGCTGGCCGCGTTCGGCTGCCTGGTCGTCGACCGGGACCGGGCACGGGAACGGCTGGCCGCCGCGCTGCCCGTCGACCCGGACGGCCGGGTCCGCCCGGACGCCGATGTCGCCGACACCCTCCGTCTGGGCCTGCGCCCCTGGCGCTGGGCGGCCGGGCTGATGCTGGGCCTGGCCATCGGCACGAAGTGGAACGGCCTGTACATCCTGGCCGCGTTTTGTGTGATGGCGGTGCTGTGGGACGTCGGCGCCCGCAAGACGGCCGGCGCACAGCACGCGTACGTGGCGGCCCTGAAGTACGACACCGGTATCGCCTTCCTCACCACGGTCCCGGTGGCGATCGCCGTCTACCTGGCCTCCTGGACCGGATGGATCCTTTCCCCTGCGGACGGCACCGGCGGTTACTACCGCAACTGGGCGGCCACCGACGGCAGAGGCGGCGCCTGGACCTTCCTGCCGGACTGGCTGCGCAGCCTGTGGCACTACGAACACGAGGTCTACAAGTTCCACATCGGGCTCACCCAGCCGCACACCTACCAGTCCAACCCATGGAGCTGGATCGTGCTGGGCCGCCCGGTGTCGTACTTCTACGAGTCGCCGAACCCCGGCGCGGACGGCTGCCCTTCGGACGCCGGCCAGAAGTGCGCCCGTGAGGTGCTGGCGCTCGGCACCCCGCTGCTGTGGTGGGCGGCCTGCTTCGCGATCCTGTACGTGCTGTGGCGGTGGGCCCTGCGCCGCGACTGGCGTGCCGGTGCCATCGCGTGCGGCATCGCGGCCGGTTATCTGCCCTGGTTCATGTACCAGGAGCGGACAATCTTCCTGTTCTACGCGGTGGTCTTCGTGCCGTTCCTGTGTCTGGCCGTGGCGATGATGATCGGGGCGATCATCGGCCCGCCGGGCTCCTCCGACACCCGCCGGCTGATCGGCGCCTCCTCGGCGGGCGTGCTGGTGCTGCTGATCGCCTGGAACTTCATCTATTTCTGGCCGCTTTACACCGGCACCGCCATCCCGATCGACTCCTGGCGGTCACGGATGTGGTTGGACACCTGGGTCTGACCTGCGACATCGCGCTCTCGGTGAGCCGTTCGACGGGGCGTTCGGCGGGCCGGCACCGTACTGATTGTCGCAACCCTGCTACGGATCGGCCGCCGACATCACCCTCCCAGGTGGGGACTTTAGGGTGAGTGCCGTCGTTGGGAGTGTGTGGGCCACGGGGACCCCTGGGGAAGGCACGGAGGAACTGAGGCTGTGGGCAAGAGAAGGCGCGTCGCCGATCGACGGAGTACGACCAGACCCGCCGTGCTCGGCGGCATGATCGCCGTGTTCGTCGGCGGCCTCGGTTTCGGCGTGTACGCGCTGACCGACGGCGGCGCGGCGGCCGACGAGCGCCCGTCCGCCAGAGCCGACCACAAGAACGTCAAGACCGGCCCGCTGAGCGCCACCGAGGTCCGCGCGGCCTCCGCCCGCTTCCTGACGGCCTGGCAGCAGGGCAAGGTCACCGAGGCGGCCGACGCCACGAACAACGCCCCGGCCGCCACCGCGCTGCTCACCGGCATCGCCAAGGACGCCCGCCTGAAGGGCGTCACCCTCATCCCGGGCGCGGCCACGGGCGCGAAGGTGCCGTTCTCCGTCAAGGCGACGGTGTCGTACGACAAGCTCAGCAAGCCACTGATGTACGGCAGTTCACTCACCGTGGTGCGGCGGGCGGGCGACGGCGAGCCGCGGGTCGACTGGCACTCCTCCGTCGTCCAGCCGGATCTGCAGGACGGCGACACGCTCGTCACGGGCGCGTCCGGCACCCCGCCGGTCAAGGCGCTGGACCGGGACGGCGGCGAGCTGACGGCCGCCAAGTACCCCTCCCTGGGCCCCGTGCTGGACGGGCTGCGCGAGAAGTACGGCAAGACGGCGGGCGGCAAGGCGGGCATCGAGCTGCGCGTGGTGCGCGGCAAGGCTGCGCAGAAGGCCGAGCTGTCCGACAAGACGCTCGTCGCACTGAGCCAGGGCACGCCGGGCACGGTGCGGACCACGCTGAACCCGTCCCTCCAGAGCGCCGCCGAACAGCAGGTGGGCAAGCAGGCGAAGGCGTCCGTGGTCGTCGTACGGCCCTCGACCGGTGAGATCCTCGCCGTCGCCAACAGCGGACACGGCTTCAACGTCGCCTTCCAGGGCTCCCTCGCGCCCGGCTCCACGATGAAGATCGTGACGTCGACAATGCTGTTCGAGAAGAAGCTCATCACGCCGGACGCGTCGCACCCATGCCCCAAGACGTTCAAGCTGGCCGGCTGGACGTTCCACAACGACGACAACTCCGAGATCAAGAAGGGCACGTTCAGGCAGAGCTTCGGTGCCTCCTGCAACAACGCCTTCATCGATTTCGCGCCGAAGCTGTCCGACAGCGACCTGACGAAGGAGGCCCAGCAGGTCTACGGCCTCGGCATGGACAACTGGGCCATCGGCGTCCCGTCGTTCGACGGCGCGGTCCCGGTGCAGAGCGGCGCGCAGATGGGCGCCTCGCTGATCGGGCAGGGCGCGGTGCGGATGAACCCGCTGAACATGGCCTCGGTCTCGGCCACGGTCGTGTCGGGCTCCTTCCACCAGCCGTACCTGGTGGCCCCGTCGGTGGACAACCGCACGCTGGCGAAGGCCGCGCGCACGATGTCGGCGAAGACCCAGTCCCAGCTGAAGGACGTCATGCGGTTCACGGCGGACTACGGCACGGCCGCCAAGGCGATGGCGGGCATGAGCGGGGACTACGGCGCGAAGACCGGCTCCGCCGAGGTCGACGGGCAGAAGAAGCCGAACGGCTGGTTCACCGCCTACAAGGGCGACCTCGCCGCCGCCGGCGTGGTCCAGGCGGGCGGTCACGGCGGCGACACGGCCGGGCCGATCGTGGCGGCGCTGCTCAAGATGGGCGGCTGAGCCTTCCCGTCGCCGGTGGGCAGCCGATCAGCTGCCCACGGGTTCGGCGGTGTAGGTCCGGCGCAGGAATCTGAGCAGCGCCTTCGACTCGAACTGCACGACCTCGACACCGTGGTCGGTGTGGAACTCCACGACCGCCTGGACGCGTCCGCACGGCCACACGCGTACGTCACCGCTCTCGGCCGGGGCCCGCAGTCCTCGTTCCAGCAGCGTGCGCGAGAAGGTCCATTCATGGGTCCCGGGCAGGTCCACCCGGACGGAGCGTGGATCGGAGTCGGGGTCGTACCGCAGTACCACCGGTACGGCCCCCGGGTCCTCCTCGTCCGTGACGATATGGGCGCGCGCGTACTGCTCGACCACAGACATCGGACCGCCCTTTCACGCTGAGTGACGCATACGAAAGCCGTGCTTCCGCTACCACTCCAATGTCGCATATTTTCCGGTTCGCGCCTTCGGGAGCGGCTTGTCTTGCAGAGCGAATGCACGACCACCTGGTTCTTGCAAAGGGTTCGCAACAAAGGCCTAAAATCGCGGCGTGCATGTACCTGACGGATTCATCGACGCTCCCACCTCCGCCGTCACCGGGGTGGTCGCCGCCGGCGCCCTCGCGGTGAGCCTGCGGGGCGCCCGCCGCGAACTGGACGAGCGGACGGCCCCGCTGGCGGGTCTGGTGGCGGCGTTCATCTTCGCCGTACAGATGCTGAACTTCCCCGTCGCGGCCGGCACGAGCGGCCATCTGCTGGGCGGGGCACTGGCCGCGATCCTCGTCGGCCCCTGCACCGGTGTGCTCTGTGTGTCCGTGGTGCTGCTGATGCAGGGGGTGCTGTTCGCGGACGGCGGGCTCACCGCGCTCGGCGTGAACATCACCGACATGGCGATCACCACGACGGTCGTGTCCTACGCCGTGTTCCGCGCGCTGCTCGCCGTCCTGCCCCGCAAGCGGCGCTCGGTCACCGTCGCCTCCTTCGTCGCCGCGCTGCTCTCCGTGCCGGCCGCCGCGCTCGTCTTCACACTTCTCTACGCGATCGGCGGGACGACCGACATCTCCATCGGCAAGGTGGCGACCGCGATGATCGGTGTGCACGTCCTGATCGGCATCGGGGAGGCCGTCATCACCGCGCTCACGGTGAGCGCGGTGATCGCCGTGCGCCCGGATCTCGTGTACGGCGCGCGCGGCCTGCGGCAGCGGCTCCAGTTGCGCGTGGACGGCGCACTCGTGGACGCACCGGCGCCCGTGCTGGCGCGCACAGCGCCCGGGGCGGCGCGCACCTCCCGGCGCACGCTGTGGGTGACGGGTCTGCTCGCCTCCCTCGCCCTCGCCGGCTTCGTCAGCTTCTACGCCTCCGCGAACCCCGACGGCCTGGAGAAGGTCGCGCACGACAAGGGGATCGACAAGAAGCAGGAGAAGCATGCCGCCGCCGACTCCCCGCTCGCCGACTACGGCGTGAAGAACGTCGCGAACGCTCGCCTGTCCGGCGGCCTCGCGGGCGTGATCGGTGTCGGCGTCACGGTCGTGGCGGGCAGCGCGGTGTTCTGGGCCGTGCGCCGCCGGCAAACCGAGGACGTCTCCCCTCTCCACACGGGGCTGTAGCGATGGGAGCAGGTCACGCGCACAGGCTGTACCGGCACGGGCACTCGCCCGTGCACGCCCTGCCGCCGCACACCAAGCTGGCGGCCGCCTTCACGTTCGTCGTGGTCGTCGTGTCGACCCCGCGCGAGGCGATGTGGGCGTTCGCGGTGTACGCCCTCCTGCTCGCGTGCGTCGCCCGGCACGCGCGCGTGCCCGCCGGTTTCCTGCTCAAACGGCTGCTGATCGAGGTGCCGTTCGTGGCGTTCGCGGTGCTCATGCCGTTCGTGGCGGAGGGCGAGCGCGTGCAGGTGCTGGGCCTCTCGCTCAGCGTGAACGGGCTGTGGGGCGCCTGGAACGTGCTCGCCAAGGGCACACTCGGTGTCGCCGCCTCCGTGCTCCTGGCCGCCACCACGGAGCTGCGCGAACTGCTGCTCGGGCTGCAGCGGTTGAAGCTGCCGCCGCTGCTCGTGCAGATCGCTTCTTTCATGATCCGCTATGGCGACGTCATCACCGACGAGATGCGGCGGATGCGGATCGCCCGCGAGTCGCGCGGCTTCGAGGCGAAGGGCGTGCGGCACTGGGGCGTGCTCGCCAAGTCCGCCGGCGCGCTGTTCATCCGCTCCTACGAGCGCGGGGAGCGCGTGCACCTGGCCATGGTGAGCCGGGGGTACGCCGGTGCGATGCCGGTCATCGACGAGGTCACCGCGTCCGGCGCGCAGTGGCGTCTCGCTCTCGCGCTCCCCTGCGCCGCCCTCGTCGTCTGTCTGCTGGGATGGTTCCTGTGAGTACTGCTTCCCTGGAGGTCTCCGGCCTCGCCTTCGCCTACCCCGACGGCCATCAGGCCCTGTTCGGCGTCGACTTCACGATCGCGCGCGGGGAGCGGGTCGCGCTGTTCGGCCCAAACGGCGCCGGCAAGACCACCCTGGTGCTGCATCTCAACGGCATCCTGGGCGGCGGGACCGGCACCGTGACGGTGGCCGGACTGCCCGTCGGCACGGAGCACATGGCCGCCGTCCGGCAGAAGGTCGGCATCGTCTTCCAGGATCCGGACGACCAGTTGTTCATGCCGACCGTGCGGGAGGACGTGGCCTTCGGGCCGGCCGCCGCCGGGCTCAAGGGGGCCGCGCTGGAGGAGCGGGTGCGCACCGCCCTGGAGCGCGTCGGCATGCAGGACTTCGCCGGCCGGCCGCCGCACCATCTGTCCTTCGGGCAGCGCCGGCGCGTGGCCGTGGCCACCGTCCTCGCCATGGAGCCGGAGATCCTCGTCCTCGACGAACCGTCCTCCAACCTCGACCCGGCCTCCCGCCGCGAACTCGCCGACATCCTGCGTTCCCTGGACGTCACCGTCCTCATGGTCACCCACGACCTCCCCTACGCCCTGGAGCTGTGCCCGCGCTCTCTCGTCCTCAGCGACGGCGTGATCGCGGCCGACGGCCCGACCGGGGCGCTGCTCGGCGACGAGAAGCTGATGCGGGCGCACCGGCTGGAGCTGCCGTTCGGCTTCGACCCGAGGTCCGTGACCATGGGCGCGTGACGGCGAGGCCCCCTGCTCACCACGACGGGGCCCGGCGCGCAGGAGGTCGCGCAGTCGCGCGGTTGTGCGAGGAGTTGTGGAAGCTCACCGAGCGCGACCCGCGGCAACATCGATGTAACGATCCTGCTGAGCTGATCCCACCGAGGAATCACAGGCGCACGACCCGTGTTCCACGCACTGTCGCAGGTGATCGGAAAGGGACAGCGGGCGTGGACGTGCACGGCACAGTGGCCGAGGGCTTCGAGCCCGTCGAGGAAGCGTTCCGAGCGAACTTCGCGCTGCTCGGGGAGCGCGGCGCGGCTGTCGCCGTGTACCGCGACGGGCACAAGGTCGTCGACCTGTGGGCCGGCACGAAAGACGTCGATGGTGCGCCCGGTGCGGTGCCGTGGGAGCCCGGGACCGCGCAGATCGTGCGCTCCGCGACCAAGGGCGTGGCCGCCGCCGCGCTCCTGCTCCTGCACCAGCGCGGCGAGCTGGACCTGGACGCCCCGGTCAGCGCGTACTGGCCCGAGTACAAGGCGGCCGGCAAGGAGCACACCCTCGTCGGGCATCTGCTCGCCCACCGCGCGGGCGTGCCCGTGCTGGACCGCCCGCTGACCCCCGCGGAGGCCGCCGACCCCGACCTGGGCGCCGCGGCCGTCGCCGCGCAGGCGCCGGTGTGGGAACCGGGCACCGACCACGGCTACCACGCCCAGACCTACAGCTGGCTCAGCGGCGAACTGATCCGCCGGATCACCGGTCGCCCGGCCGGCGAGTGGATCGCGCAGGAGATCGCCGGCCCCGTCGGCGCGGACCTGTGGCTCGGCCTGCCGGAGTCGGAGCACGCGCGCGTGGGCCGCGTCGGCCCGGTCGAGGCGCCCGAGGCCGCGGGCGGCCTGAGGACGCGCCCCAAGCGCGCCGTGGCCGAGGCCTACGCGGCCCCAGACTCGCTGACCCGGCGCGCGTTCGCCGCGATCGCCCCGCTCCCCGACGAGAACGATCCCGGCTACCGCGCGGCCGCCCTGCCCGCCTCCAACGGCATCGCCACCGCCGACGGGCTGGCCCGCTTCTACGCCTCGCTCATCGGCGAGGTGGACGGCGGTACCCGGCTGTTCACACCGGAGACGACGGAGCTGGCCCGCGGCGAACAGTCCGCCGGGCCGGACCGGATCCTGGTCGTCGGCACCCGGTTCGGCCTCGGCTACATGCTGCACGGCGCCGCGTCCCCGCTGCTCTCCCCCGGCTCCTTCGGCCACCCCGGCCGGGGCGGCGCCCTCGCCTTCGCCGACCCGGAGACCGGCATCGCCTTCGGCTATGTCACCAACGGCTTCCGCGCGAGCGTGACGGCGGATCCGAGGGCGCAGGCGCTGGTACGGGCGGTACGCGCGGCGCTCGCGTAGGGACGTACGCCCCGGAGTGCACTCCTGGGCGTCCGCGCGCCGTCAGACGTTGATCGAGTGCGAGATCCGCCCGGACTCCGCGTCGATCTCGTCATGGGCCTTGGTCAACAGGTGCATGGCCAGTTCGTTGAGGGCACGCGCGCCGGCTATCTCCTCGCCGACCCGTGGTTGGTTGGCGTCGATGAGGTGCCGGGTGGCGTGGCCGTGCGCCCGGACCTCGGTGCCGTCGGGCAAGCGCACCAGGGCCGCAGCCCTCGTGTGCTGATCATCCTCCAGGAACTCCAGCTCGACATGCCAACCGACAGCGGTGTGCATCATGACGATCACCTCCGGAAAACCGCTGCTTCCAGGGTGCGCCCGAGCATCCCGGCCCGCCATGCCGGCGCCCGCCCGGCGGACCGGCGTTCCCTCTCGCTACCGGCTCTCGCCGCGCCCGCCGCCCGTGCCGCCCTGGTCGTCGAAGCTGGCGAAGTACGCGGCGGCCATGTCCTCGGCGGCGTGGCCTCGGGCGGCGGCACGGGCGAAGCGTTCCGCGGCCGCCGCGGCGACGTCGAGCCGTACGCCGTTGCGCTCCCCCGCCCGCACGATGAGACGGGCGTCCTTCTCGGCGGTGGCCACCGCGAACGAGGCCGGGGACAGCTTGCCGTCGAGCACCAGCGCGGCCTTGGCCCGCAGATAGGCCATGTCGAGCGGGCCGCCTTCGATGAGGTCGAAGAAGTCCCGCGGTTCGACGCCGAGGGCCTGGGCGAGGGCGAGGACCTCACCGGTGGCCGCGGTGGCCGCGAGCACCCAGCTGTTGGCGACCAGTTTCAGCCGGCTGGCGCTGCCGGCGCCGCCGTCGGCCCCGGTCCACATGGTCTTCGCGCCGACCGCGTCGAAGACGGGCAGGACCGCCTCCCGCCCCTCCTCCGGCCCGGCGGCCAGCACGGTCAACTGACCGGCCTCCGCGGGCTGTCGAGTGCCGAGGACGGGTGCGTCGTAGAAGACGAGTCCGTACTCGCGGGCGAGGGCGGCCAGGTCGGCGACCGGATCGGTGCCGACGGTGGTGCACTGTGCCCACACCATGCCGGGTCGCAGCGCCGGCGCGGCCTCGCGCATGACGTCCAGGACGGTGTCGCCGTCGTAGAGCATCGTCAGGACGACGTCGGCGCCCTCGACCGCCTCGGCGGGGGTGCGGGCGATCCGTGCGCCGTCCGCGGCGAGCGGCTCGGCCTTCTCGCGTGTCCGGTTCCACGCGCGTACGTCCAGCCCGGCGCGGCACAGGTTCCGGGCCATCGCGGCCCCCATGATGCCGGTACCCAGCACGCTGACGGTCGGCTTGTCGGTCATTGACGGCTCCCTGTCGTCGGGTTGCTGCCCAGTGCTCCCCGCCATCTTCGCCGCGCCCGCCACGTCGTGCACGAACCCGCCCCCGCCACGTCGCGCACCACCCGGCGCGCGCCGCACGCCACACCAACTGCCGCACAGCGCGCGGCGTTCCTCACGGCGCGCACCACCCCACCCCGGCGCACGCACCGAACCACACAACCGGCGCCCACACCCCGTCCCCGGCGCCCCGAGCCCAGCGCACTCCGCAGCGTGCACCCCTCGCGCGCGCCGCTCCCCGCACCACCCGATGCCCGGCGCACACCCCCGCCCCCACTACCCGGCGTGCATCATCAACCCGATGCCCACCACCAGCAGCCCCGCCGCAGCGATGCGCGGCGCTCCGAACCGCTCCTTGAAGAACAGCGCGCCGATCGCGGCCCCGACGATGATCGAGGACTCGCGCAGGGCCGCGATCGGGGCGAGTTCGGCCCGGGTCTGGGCCCACAGGACGAGGGCGTACGCGGACACGGACAGGGCGGAGCCGAGGAGGCCGAGCGCGGCGTACGGCCGGAGCAGCCGGACGGTGTCGGCACGCGCGCGTGCGCACATGTAGCCGGGGATCACGACCCCCTGGATGATCATGAGCCAGGCGATGTATCCGAGCGGGGAGTGCGCGGCGCGTACGCCCAGGCCGTCGATCACCGTGTACACCGCGATGGTGAGCCCGGTCGCGAAGGCCGCGCCGATCGCCGCCCAGTTGGGCCGGTTGCCGCGCAGCCCCCACAGGCTGACGCCCATGAGCCCCACGCAGGACACGGCGATCCCGGCCAGCGCCCAGTTCCCGGGCACCTCGTGTGCGAAGACGGCGGCCAGCACGGTGACCACGAGCGGGGCGCTGCCGCGTGCGATGGGGTACGCCTGCCCGAAGTCGCCCAGCCGGAAGGAGGTCATCAGCAGGGCGTAGTAGGCGATGTGCACGACCACCGAGGCCAGCAGATACGGCCAGGCGGGCCCCGCCGGGAAGGCGACGAACGGCGCGATCGCGAGCCCGATCAGCACCCCGCCCCCGGAGATCAGGGTGAAGCCGACCAGCTTGTCGGTGATGCGATGCGCGATGGCGTTCCAGCTGGCGTGGGTCACCGCGGCCAGCAGGACGGCGGCCGAGACGAGCGGCGTCACGCGGTCTGCTCGCGCACGTCCACCAGGTCGGCGCCCGCGTGGGTCACGAGCGCCTTGGGCTCGATCGGGAAGACGGTGTGCGGCGTACCGGCCGCGGCCCAGACCACGTCGTGCGTGAGCAGCGAGCGGTCGGCGAGGACACGCGTGCGTGTGCGGTGGCCGAAGGGCGGGACGCCGCCGATGGCGTACCCGGTGGTCTCGCGCACGACGCCCGCGTCGGCCCGGCTGACCTCGGCGGCGCCCAGTTCCTTCCGCACCCGCTCCACGTCCACGCGCGAGGCACCGTCCATGAGGACCAGCACCGGTACCCCGTCGGCCGCGAAGATCAGTGACTTGCAGATCTGGCTCAGCTCGCAGCCGACGGCCGCGGCGGCCTCGGCGGCGGTCCGGGTGGCCTCCGGGAACCGCCGGGCCCGGCCGAGCAGTTCGTCGAGGCCGAGTGCGCGCAGGGCCTCGGCGAATCGGGGGTGGGCTCCGCTGTCGTCGGCGTCAGTGGCGGCTGTCGTCGTCATGCCGGGCACGCTACGCCATCGTCCGAGCCCAGCTCACAGGCTTTTCACCGCACCGCACCGCATCGCACGCGCGAGAGCGGCAGAAAGAGGCCGGTGAGGGTGCAGCCCCGTCCCCACGGGCACCCTCACCGACCGGTCCTCTGCCGGAGGCGGTACGTCAGGCCCGTACCAGCTCCCGCTCCTCGTCGGGGTCGGCGCCCTCGCGGCCCGAGTCCGACAGGTCGCGCAGGCCCTCGCCCTCGACGTCCACGTTGGGCAGCGCCCGGTCCAGCCACTTCGGCAGCCACCAGGCCCGCTTGCCGAGCAGCGCGAGCACCGCCGGGACGATGGCCATGCGGACGATGAACGCGTCGAAGAAGACGGCGATCGCGAGGCCGAAGCCGATCATCTTGACCATCGCCTCGGTGGAGCCGATGAAGCCGGAGAAGACGGCGATCATGATGACGGCCGCGGCGGTCACGACCCGGGCGCCGTGCCGGAAGCCGGTGACGATGGCCTGGTCGGGCTTCTCGCCGTGGACGAACGCCTCCCGCATCCGGGTCACGAGGAAGACCTCGTAGTCCATCGCGAGGCCGAAGACGACGCCCACCATGAAGATCGGCATCATCGACATGACCGGGCCGGTCTGCTCGACGTTCATCAGGCCGGACAGCCAGCCCCACTGGAAGACCGCGACCACGGCGCCGAGGGCCGCAAGCACGCTCAGCAGGAAGCCGAGGGCCGCCTTCAGCGGGACGAGGACCGAGCGGAAGACCACGATCAGCAGCAGGAACGCGAGGCCCACCACCAGCGCCAGATACGGCAGCAGCGCGTCGTTCAGCTTCTGCGAGACGTCGATGTTCATCGCCGTGGAACCGGTGACCAGAAGCTTGGAGTCGGTCGCCTCGGCGATGTCCGCGCCCTTGTCACGGATGGCGTGGACCAGGTCCTCGGTCGTGTGCGAGGACGGCTTGGACTTGGGTACGACCGTGATCGTCGCGGTGTCGCCGGCCTTGTTGGCGACGGCCGGGGTGACCGTGACGACGTCCTTCAGGCCCTTGATCTCGTCGCCGACCTTGGTGAAGGCGCCCTTGGGGTCGTGGCTGTCCTTGGCGTCGACCACGACCATCAGCGGGCCGTTGAAGCCCGGCCCGAAGCCCTCGGAGAGCAGGTCGTAGGCGCGGCGCTGGGTGGTGGAGGCGGGCTGGGACCCGTCGTCGGGCAGGCCCAGTTCCAGGGAGGCGGCCGGGATCGCGGCCGCGCCGAGGCCGAGCACACCGAGCAGCAGAACGGCCACCGGGCGCCGTACGACGAAACTCGCCCAACGGGTGCCCATGTTGGGCCGGGCCGGCTTCTTCGGGGTACGGCCGCCGCCGAGCAGCTTGCTCTTCTCGCCGGCCGGCTTGATCTTGCGGCCCGCGTAGCCGAGCAGCGCCGGGATCAGCGTCAGCGCGATGAGGACGGCGATGGCGACGGTGCCCGCCGCCGCGATACCCATCTTGGTGAGCATCGGGATGTTGACGACCGACAGGCCGACCAGGGCGATGACGACGGTGAGGCCCGCGAAGACCACCGCCGAGCCCGCCGTGCCCACGGCCCGTCCGGCCGCTTCCTCGCGCTCGCGGCCCTCGGCCAGTTCGGCGCGGTAGCGGGAGACGATGAACAGCGCGTAGTCGATGCCGACGGCCAGGCCGATCATCGAAGCGAGCGTGGAGGTGGTGGAGCCGAGGTCCAGGGCGCTGGCCAGCGCGGTGATCGTCGAGACGCCGATGCCGACGCCGATGATCGCGGTGAGCAGCGGGAAGCCGGCCGCGAGCAGCGAACCGAAGGTGATGACGAGGACGACGGCGGCGATCCCGATGCCGATGACCTCGCTGGAGCCGGTCTCCGGGGTCGCGCTCAGCGCGTCACCGCCGACCTCGACGGTCAGTCCGGCGTCCCGCGCATGCTGCGCGGACTCCTTCAGCGCGTCCCGGGAGGAGTCCTTCAACTCCATGCCGGAGACCTTGTACTTCACCGAGGCGTAGGCGATCTGGCCGTTCTTGCTGACGGCGTGCCCGAGGTAGGGGTCGGCGACGGAGACGACCTCGGAGCCGTTGCCCAGCTCCTTGACGGTCTTCTCGACGGTCGCCTTGTTGAGCTTGTCGGTCACCTTCTCACCGGCCGGCGCCTTGAAGACGACGCGCGCGGTGGCGCCGTCGGCGCTCATGCCGGGGAAGCGCTGTTCCAGCAGATCGAAGGCCTTCTGTGCTTCGGTGCCGGGGATGGAGAAGGAAGTGTTGCCGGCGGCCGGCGCGGAGGCGGCGCCCACCCCGGCGAGGGTGAGCAGCGCGATCCATATGAGGGCGACGAAATGCCGTCGCCGGAAGGCGAGACGGCCGAGTTTGTAGAGCATCGTGGCCACGGAGACGTACTCCCGGTCAGGTCGTGGGATTCATCAGGGCAGGGGTGATCAGCCCGACGACGTGAGCGGAGACGTCAGGTGGTGGGCTTGTCGGGGAGAAAGGAAGGGAGAAGGAAAGGAGGAGGGAGGGAGAAGGAAGCAGGACGAGAGAGGCAGAAGCGGGAAGCAGGGGTTCAGCTGGTGACCAGGGACTGCCGAGGGGCGGTCGTCACTGGTCGGACGGGGTGATGCCGAGGGCGGGGAGGACCACGGCGTCGATGTACGACATGAGGAAGGACTGCGTCGGCGGAAGCTCGTCGATCATCGTGCGGGCGGCGAACCCACCGAGCATCATGTGCATCATGAACTCGATCGCCGGGTTGTCCGCACGGACCTCGCCCCGGTCGACGGCCCGCTGCACCACGCGACGGAACGACGCCATCTCCGGCTCGATCAGATGCTCCCGGAACGCCCGCAGGAGGTCCGGGTTGCTGTGCACCGCCATGGCCAGACCCCGCATCAGCGCGGAGTTCTGCTCCATCTCACAATCGTCCGAGCGCATGGTGAGAGCGTGCAGATCGCCCTTGAGCGACCCGGTGTCGATCGCGTCGAGCCCCATGCCGCCCGGCTTGCTGTGCCGTACCGCCTTCGCCACCAGCTCGGCCTTGCCGCCCCACTGGCGGTAGAGCGTCGCCTTGCTGGACTTGGTGCGAGCCGCCACGGCGTCCATGGTGAGGGCGTCGTAGCCGACCTCCCGGAGCAGGTCGAGCACGGCCTCGTACAACTCGGCCTCGCGCTCGGGCGTGATCCGGCTGCGACGCGCCGTTGCGACGACCTCGGTCATGCCTTTCACCTTCCCACTCCGGAGCCTTTTGGCTTCGTACCACCATGAAGATACCCCGCAAGCGAGCGAAACGAAACCGTTTCGTACGTGCTTTGGGTCACGAACGTGAGAGACGCATAAGTTGCTGGGCCCCAGCGGGCGGAAAAGCATGGGGAGGTGAGCTATCTACGCTTTCCTCACCTCAGCGGCGACCTGCTCTGCTTCGTGGCCGAGGACGACCTCTGGCTGGCTCCCCTCGACGCCCCGGGCCGGGCCTGGCGGCTCACCGCGGACCGTACGAAGACCGGGCACCCGCGCTTCTCGCCCGACGGCCGCCACATCGCGTACACGACCTGGCGCAGCCTCGTGCCCGAGATCCACCTCGTGGGCGTCGACGGCGGTCCCGCGCGGCAGCTGACGTACTGGGGCAGCGCCGACACCCAGGTCTGCGGCTGGGACCCGGACGAGCACATCCTGGCGGTGGCCTCCCACAACCAGCCCTTCTCCTACTTCACCTGGGCCTACAAGGTCCCCACCGACGGCGACCCCGGCGGCCGGCTGCCCTGGGGCCCGGTCGCCGACATCCAGGTCGCCGACGTCGCCGGCGAGCACAAGACCCTGCTGCTCACCGGCACCCCGCCGCACGAACCGGCCTCCTGGAAGCGCTACCGCGGCGGCGCCATGGGCCGGCTCTGGCTGCACGGGCAGCAGCTCGTGCCCGACATCGGCGGCCATCTGGCCTGCCCCATGTTCGTCGCCGGCCGGGTCGCCTTCCTCTCCGACCACGAGGGCGTCGGCAACCTCTACTCCTGCGCCCACGACGGCACCGACCTGCGCCGCCACACCGACCACGACGCCTTCTACGCCCGGCACGCCGCCAGCGACGGCACCCGGGTGGTCTACCAGTGCGCGGGCGACCTGTGGCTGGTGGACGACCTCGCCCCGGACGCCGTACCTCGCAAGCTGGACATCCGCCTCGCCGGGCCGGCCACCGGGCGCCGCCGGTACCAGGTGCCGGCCGCGCAGAACGTCGACGGCATCTCCGTGGACGACACCGGCCGGGCCAGCGCCGTCGTCGTACGCGGCAGCCTGTACTGGCTCACCCACCGCGACGGCCCCGCCCGTACGATCGCCGACACGCCCGGCGTGCGGGTACGGCTGCCGGAGATGCTGGGGACGACCGGCCAGGTCGCGTACGTCACCGACGCGGAGGGCGAGGACTCCGTCGAGATCGCCCAGCTGCCCCGCGCGACCGGCGACCGCGCACCGCGCCGGCTCGCCTCCGGCGCACTGGGCCGGGTCCTGGAGATGGTCTGCGATCCGGAGGGCGAACGGCTGGCGGTGGCTTCGCACGACGGGCGCTTGCTGCTGATCGATGTGTCGGAGGAGGAGGCGCCGGAGGGCGTTACGGAGGGGGAGCGCGGGGAGGTTCAGGGGGGCGGCGCTGGTAGCACGAGTAGCGCCAGTAGCGAAGGGGGAGGCTCCGGGGGCGCGGAAGGTACGGAAGGCGCCGGCGCGGAAGGTGCGGAGGGCGCCGGCGCACAGGACGCTGGACCCGCGGAAGGCGCCGGAGGCGAGGACACCGGACCCGCGGAAGGCGCCGGCGCACAAGCCACCGGACTCGCGGAAGGCGCCGGAGGCCAGGTCACCGAGCTGATCCGCTCCGTCAACGGCCCGGTCCGCGACCTCGCCTTCTCCCCGGACGGGGCCTGGCTCACCTGGTCCCATCCGGGCATCGGCCGCTCCCTGCGGCAGATCAAACTGGCCCGGATCAAGGACCGGCTGATCGTGGACGTGACCAACGGCCGCTTCGAGGACGAGAATCCCGTCTTCACCCGCGACGGCCGCTATCTCGCCTTCCTCTCCTGGCGCGGCTTCGACCCGGTGTACGACGTCCACACCGGCGATCTGTCCTTCCCGCTCGGCTGCCGCCCGTACCTCGTCCCGCTGAACTCGGCGACCCCCTCCCCCTTCGCCCTGAACCCCGAGGGCCGGCCGGCGGCCGGCGGGCTCGACCCGGTCGAGGACGAGGAGACGGGCGAGGCCGGCACGGTGACCGTGGAGGTGGAGGGCCTGGGGAGCAGGGTGACGCCGTTCCCGGTGATCGCCTCCAAGTACTCCGCGCTGTACCCGGTCGCGGGCGGCGGCCTGGTCTGGCTGCGCTGGCCGATCTCCGGCGCACTCGGCGAGACCTTCGCCAACCCGTCCGACATCAGCGGCCGTCCGACCCTGGAGTACTTCAACATCACCAAGGCGAAGAAGTCCGAACTGGTCGACCACCTGGACTGGTTCGCGGTCAGCGGCGACGGCAGCCGGCTGGTCGTCGTCGACGAGGGCGACCTGCGGGCCGTCCCCTCCACGGAGTCCGGCGACGCGGACACCACCGTCTGGATCGACCTGCGCCGCATCCTTCACGAGGTCGACCCGCCCGCCGAGTGGCGCCAGGCCTACGACGAGGCGGGACGGATCATCCGCGCCTACTTCTGGGACCCGGGCATGTGCGGCATCGACTGGAACGCGGTGCTCGACCAGTACCGCCCGCTCGTCGAACGGGTCGCCTCCCCCGACGAGTTCGCCGATCTGCTCCGGGAGGTCCTCGGCGAACTGGGCACCTCGCACGCCTACGTCACCCCCGCCCGCCGCAACGAGGGCCCGCCCCACTACCAGCGCTGGCAGGGCCTGCTCGGCGCCAACCTCGTCCGCCGCGACGGCCACTGGATGGTCAAGCGCATCCTGCCCGGTGACTCCTCCGACTCCAAGGCCCGCTCACCGCTGGCCGGCACGGGCATCCGCGAGGGCGCCGTCCTCACCCACGTCGACGGCCGCCCGGTCGACCCGGTGACCGGCCCGTTCCCACTCCTCGCCGGTTCCGGGGGTACGACCGTGGAGCTGACGTTCACCCCGGCGGAAGGGGAGTCGGGCCGGGCCCGCCGGGTCGCCGTCGTCCCGCTCGTCGACGAACGGCCGCTGCGCTACCAGGACTGGGTCGCCAAACGCCGCGGGGTCGTACGGGAGTTGAGCGGCGGCAAGTGCGGCTATCTGCACATCCCCGACATGGGCGGCTCCGGCTGGGCCCAGTTCAACCGCGACCTGCGCATGGAGGTGTCCCGGCCCGCCCTCATCGTGGACGTGCGCGGCAACGCCGGCGGGCACATCAGCGAACTCGTCATCGAGAAGCTGACCCGGACGATCCTGGGCTGGGACCTCACGAGGGACGCGCAACCGGTGTCCTACACCTCGAACGCCCCCCGGGGCCCGATCGTCGCCCTCGCCGACGAGGCGACCTCCTCGGACGGTGACATGATCACCGCCGCGTTCAAGCTGCTGGGGCTCGGGCCGGTGGTCGGCCAGCGCACCTGGGGCGGTGTCGTCGGCATGACCGGCCGCCACCGGCTGGGCGACGGCACGGTCATCACGGTCCCGATGAACGCCGCCTGGTTCGACGCCTACGGCTGGTCCGTGGAGAACCACGGCGTCGCCCCCGACCTGGAGATCATGCGCACCCCGCTGGACTGGGCGGAGGGCCGGCACGCCCAGATGGACGACGCGATCCAACTGGCCCTCGACCTCCTCGAATCCACCCCCGCCGCCATCCCCCCCGACTACACCGACGCCCCCGACCGCTCCCGTCCCCACCTCCCACCCCGCTAGCATGGTGATCGGCGGACATCGTGATACCGGGCCGCATCGTGATACCGGGCCGAGGGGCTCGCCGAGCAGGGGCGCGGGAGCGATACAGCCAAGCCGAGGCTATGCAGGGGCGCGGGGAACTGCGCGCCAAGCCCCCACCCACCCGCACCCGACACCACACCCCCATCACCCGGAGCTCGAACCCGCCTCCCCCACCGAGAACCCGCGAACAGACAACAAGCGTGGGGCACCCTCCACAAAGAAGGGCGCCCCACACCGAACCGGCGGCCAAAGCCGAGCGCAGCGACTACGCGTCGTAGTCCCGGTCGAACCGGTCTTCCATCTCCTGCTCCGAGTCCTCTATGTCGCGCATGTTCTGGCGGCCACGCTCGGGCGTCTGCTGCTGGCCCTGCTGCCCCCGCTGCTGCTGGCCTCGCTGCTGCTGCCCGCGCTGACCGGCGCGCTCACGCCCCTCGTTGGGTTTGTCCTTGGCCTTGGCCTTGTTCTGCCACTCGTTGGCCTGGTCCTTGAACTGGTCCTTCATACCCATGTGGGTTCACTCCTGTGGTGAGTGAGGGTGGGGATGCCCTGGTCGAGGCCCCGCAGCGGGGGCCTTCGGTGGGGCCTCGACCAGATTCACACGGTCGACCACGGAGCGCATGTGGATCAGTTACGGTGCGTAGACCGCGCGTCCTCGTCAGCCGCCCCGCCCGCCCCCACGAGCCCCGAGCTCATCCCCTGCAGACGGGGCGCGAACCGCTTCATCTCGCGCTGCCCGACCGTTCCGATGAGCGCCGGCAGATAACCGCGCACGCCCTGCATGCCACGCAACCACCACTGCCCGTACACATGCGCCGAGCGCCGCTCTATCCCGGCGACGAGCCGGTCCACCGCCGGTCCCAGCGGGTACGTCTTGTTGGACGGCCACGGCAGCCGCTGCCGCAACTCACGCATGACGTCGTCCTGGTCAGCGCCGCGCACCATGTCGGTGTCCGTCCAGGACAGATACCCGACGCCGACGCGCACGCCCTGGTAGCCGACCTCGGCGCGCAGACTGTGCGCGTACGCCTCCACGCCCGACTTGGACGCGCAGTACGCCGTCATCATCGGCGCCGGCGTGATCGCGGCGAGGGAGGCGATCTGGAGCAGATAACCCCGGCTCTCCGTCAGCACCGGCAGGAACGCCCGCGCGGTCACCGCCGAACCGATCAGGTTCACCTCGATCACACGCCGCCAAGCCTGCGGATCGGACTCGACGAACGGACCGCCCGTCGCCACACCGGCGTTGGCCACCACGATGTCGACCTTCCCGAACCGCTCCTTCACCTCCTGCGCGACCCGGCTCATCGTCTCGTGGTCGGTGACGTCGGCGTACCAGTAGGCGCTGTCGCTGTGCAGACGCGAGGAGACGTCCTTGAGCGCCTCCTCCTCCAGCCCGACCAACGCGACCTTCGCGCCGCGCGCGGAGAGCTTGCGCGCCAACAGTTCACCGACGCCGCGCGCCGCCCCGGTGACGACCGCGACCTGCCCTTCCAGGCTGACCCTGCTCATGCGCCCTCCTTGATCTGCGCCGTGGTGGAACGGTCCGCGTCCTCGGGGCCGCTCCCCGGGCCGGTGACGTACGTGGTGACGAGGTCCCGGATCCTGGCGGTCACCAGGTCGGGGGCCTCGATCGGGGTCATGTGGCCGACGCCGGTCAGCTCGGTGAGGCCGACGCAGTGCGGCAGCGCGGCAATCAGCGCGTGGGCGTGCACGGGAGGCGTGAGCCGGTCGGACGCGCCGTGCACTACGGCGGTGGGTGCGTGCAACTCCCGCACGCCGTGGTCGAGGTCGAGCGCCTCAAGCACGTTGGCCCACGCCTGGCGCACGGCGCGCGGACAAGCGTGCACGATCCGCGCGCACGCCTCCACCATGCGCGGGGCGGAACCGGCGCCCATGGTGGCGTACTTGAGGATGCCCTTCGCGACCGGCGTGACCGGGCCGAGCGGGGCGCTCGAACCGAGAATGCGCCCGGTGATCCACGTGCGCACGCGCCCGGCGCTCAACGGCACCACGCGCGACTCCGCGACCAGCCGTGAACTCCCGGTGCTGCACAGCAGGACAGCGGCGGCGTGTTCCTGGAAACGGGGGCGCGTGGCCGCGGCCATGACCGTCATACCGCCCATGGAGTGGCCGACGATCAGCGCTCTTTCTCCGCGCGCGAGGGTCTGCGCGAGCACCGCTTCCAGATCGTCCGCCAGCGCGTGCGTCGTGCACGCGGAGCTGGCAGGGCTGCGCCCGTGCCCCCTCTGGTCGTACGCGATCACACGGTGATCGGTGGCCAGCTCCCGTATCTGCGCGGCCCAGAAGGCGGTCGAGCAGGTCCAACCATGGGAGAGGACGACGGGAGGCGCATCCTCGGGCCCGTGCACCTCGGCGTGCAGTCGCGCGCCGTCGGCGGAGACGACGGTGAGTTCGCGGGCGGGGGTGGGCGGCGCGTACGGGCCGGATGCCACGGAGGCGAGACGGCTCATACGGTGCCCTCGCTCTGCTGAGCGCCGCTGGCGTGCGCGGGCGCGGACTCGTCGGTGGCGCGCGCGGATCGCTTGGCGGCGCGGGCGGGCTCATCCGCCTTCTTCACGCCCGCTCCCACACCCACGCCCTTCGCGCCGGGCTTGCGGAGGACCTCGTACTCCCCCAGGTCCACCCGTCGGGTCGCGCGCCGGAACTCGGACGTCGTACCGGGCCAGATCGTGGTGTTGCGGCCGCTCGCGTCCAGATACCAGCTGGTGCAGCCACCGGTGTTCCACACGGTGCGCTTCATGCGCTCCTGAACCTTCCGGTTCCAGTCCTCGACGGCCGCGGGCCGGGCATCGAGGGCCGTACGGCCTCCCCCAGTGCCTTGAGGGCCTGGGGGGACCCCCAGGACGTCCAGTTGCCGCAGATAGTCGGCCATGTAGTTCAGCTGGGACTCGATCATGAGGATCATGGAGGAGTTCCCGAGGCCGGTGTTGGGCCCGATGATCGTCATCCAGTTCGGGAACCCGGCGGCCGCCGCGCCGCGCAGCACCTGCATGCCGCTCTTCCAGGACTCAGCGAGCGTGACGCCCTCCGCCCCGACCACCCGCTCGGCGATCGGCATGTCCGTGACGTGGAAGCCGGTACCGAAGATGATCGCGTCGACCTCGACCTCGGTGCCGTCGGCCGCGACGACGGTCGACCCACGGATCTCGCTGAGCCCGCTCGCGACGACGTCCACATTCGGCTTGGCCAGCGCCGGGTAGTACTCGC
This sequence comes from Streptomyces alanosinicus, assembly GCF_014650595.1. Taxonomy (GTDB): domain Bacteria; phylum Actinomycetota; class Actinomycetes; order Streptomycetales; family Streptomycetaceae; genus Streptomyces; species Streptomyces alanosinicus. The sequence goes on along the minus strand of NZ_BMVG01000002.1, from coordinate 398,464 downwards.
TGGACAGCAGGATCCGCTTGCAGCCGATGCGATAGTCGGGGGTGAGCTTGGCGCGCAGGGCCGGATCCTTGATGGCCCGGGCCATGTTGCGCCTGGCGAGCTGCTCGACCATGCCGAGTTCGTCGGGGTGCTTGGTGAACGCCTGCACCTGCAGTTCCCTGATGCCCCACAGCAGTCCGCGCCGCAACTGGGTGGTGAAGGGCACCGACCGGTGCAACCAGCGCTCGGCGCCGCTGATGGCACGGTCCACTCGGGGCATCACCCATGGCGGGGTCCGCTGGAAAAGGGTGAGCCGGCCGACCTCACGCTGGATCGCGGGCACGATCTGGATGGCGGAGGCGCCGGTACCGACCATGGCGACGCGCTTGCCGCGCAGATCGTAGTCGTGGTCCCAACGGGCGGAGTGGAACACCTTGCCCGGGAAGGACTCCAGGCCCGGGATCTCGGGCGTCTTCGGGTCGGACAACGGCCCGGTCGCGGAGACGACCACGTCGGCGGAGAGCGACCCGCGCGTGGTCTCGATGTTCCACCGCAGATTCTCGGCGTCCCAGCTCATCAGCTTGACCTCGGAGTCGAAGCGGATGTGCCGGCGCAGTCCGAAGAGGTCGGTGACGTGCTCCAGGTAGGAGCGGATGTGCCGCTGCCCGGAGAAGGTGCGCGGCCAGTCGGGGTTGGGCGCGAAAGAGAAGGAGTAGAGGTGGGAGGGCACGTCACAGGCGCACCCGGGGTAACTGTTGTCCCGCCAGGTGCCGCCGACGCTGTCCGCCCGCTCCAGGACGACGAAGTCGGTGATCCCTTCGCGGCGCAGCCGCACGGCGGCCCCCAGTCCGCCGAACCCGGACCCGATCACCGCCACCCGTACATGCTCGTGCTCGGCCATCCCGAAGCCTCCACGCATCACCTTGGACTCTGCCAGTGAACACTGGCGCAATTGGACTGTAGAGCAGCTCCGTACTGAGCGGTAGGGGTCGGGAAGGGAAAGTTACCGGCGGTACAACATAGGCTGCGGGCGTGGCAGACGACGGGGCACGCAAGGCGGATCAAGGCGGCCGGCGCGAAGACCGGGACGGCGCGCACAGCGCGCACCACGGCGCGCGGGACACCGGACCGCGCGAGTACCGCATGGAGGAGCTGGCCCGACTGGCCGGCATCACCGTGCGCACACTGCGCTTCTACCGTGAGCGCAAGCTGATCCCGCCGCCCCGCCGCGAGGGCCGTATCGCCTGGTACGACGACCATCACCTGGCCCGTCTGCGCACCATCGCCGCCCTGCTCGAACGCGGCCACACCCTCAACGGCATCGCCGAACTGGCCGAGGCCTTCGACCACGGCCGCGACGTCGCCGACGTCCTCGGCGTCGGCACGCCCACAGAAGAGGAACCGGTCCGCCTCACCCCGGAGGAACTCGCCGCCCGCTTCGAGGGCGAGGTCACCCCCGAGAACCTCGCCGCCGCCATGGAACTGGGCTACCTCGGCACCGACGGCGACGAGATCGTCCACATCAGCCGCCGCCTGCTGGACGTCTCCTCCGCGCTGGTCCGCGAGGGCATCCCGCTCGGCGAGGTCCTCATGGCCGCCACCCGGGTCCGCGAACACGCCGACGCCCTGGCCGAGATCTTCGCCGACCTGATCCTGCGCCACGCCCCCGAGGAGGATCTCCACCGGCTGCGCCCCCTGGCTCGCAGCGTCGTGGAGGCGGAACTCTCCCTGGCCCTGGACCGGCGCCTCAACAAGGAGGCAGGCGCGCAGGACACCTGAGTGCGCCCCGGCGCGTCAGACAAGGCGCGCGCCGAGGTCGTACGCCTACAGGTCGTAGACGACGGTCACCGGCGCGTGGTCGGACCAGCGCTCGGCATGCGTGGCCGCGCGCTCGACGAGGCCCTTGACGGCCTTGCCTGCGAGACCGGGCGTGGCGACGTGGTAGTCGATGCGCCAGCCGGAGTCGTTGTCGAAGGCCCGCCCGCGGTACGACCACCAGGTGTACGGCCCGTCGACCTCGGGGTGCAGAGCACGCACGACGTCGACGTAGCCACCCTCCTCGGCGGTGAACACCCGACCGAGCCACTCCCGCTCCTCGGGCAAGAAGCCGGCGTTCTTGGTGTTGCCGCGCCAGTTCTTGAGGTCGGCCTGCTGGTGGGCGATGTTCCAGTCGCCGCAGACGACGACCTCACGACCGTCGGCGGCGGCCCGCTCACGCAGCGCCTTGAGGTGATCGAGGAACTCACCCATGAAGCGGACCTTCTCGTCCTGCCGCTCGGTGCCGACCTCGCCGGAGGGCAGATACAGGGAGGCGACCGTGACGCCGGGCAGGTCGGCCTCGACATAGCGCCCGCTGCCGTCGAACTCGTCCGAGCCGAATCCGACCCGGACGCGGTCGGGCTCGCGCCGCGTGTAGAGGGAGACGCCCGCGCGCCCCTTGGCGGCAGCCGGAGCGTGCACGACATGCCAGCCGTCGGGCTGTCGCACCTGCTCAGGCAGTTGGTGCGGCTCGGCGCGCACCTCCTGCAGACAGACGACGTCCGCGGAGGTCTGCGCGAGCCACTCCACGAAGCCCTTCTTGGCGGCGGCTCGCAGTCCGTTCACGTTCACCGAGGTCACAGTCAGCACCAGGGCACGATACCGGCACACTGGTCGTGGTCCGCCCGCACAGCCCGACAATTGCCGTCCGCATAGAAGTACGATACTCCGCATGAATATACGTCGCGTTCGTTTCGATCACCCCGACGCCGTCAAGCTCAACGACGAGGTCCAGGCCGAATATCACCAGCGCTACGGCGACGGCGGTGACGCCACTATCCTCGACGCCGCCGACTTCGCCCCGCCCCGGGGCGTGTACCTGATCGCGTACGACGAGCACGACCACCCTGTCGCGACCGGCGGCTGGCGCAGCCAGGACCGCAACGAGGAGGGCAACGAGAACGGCGACGCCGAACTCAAGCGCATGTACGTGGTCGCGGGCATGCGCGGCCGGGGCCTCGCGCGCCGCATGCTCACGGCCCTGGAAGAGGACGCCCGCGCCGCAGGCCGGATACGCATGGTCCTGGAGACGGGCACCAAACAGCCGGAGGCCATCGCCCTGTACGTATCCACCGGCTACGAACCGTGCACCAAGTTCGGCTACTACCGCCACCACGAGGAGAGCCGCTGCTTCGCGAAGGCCCTCTGAGCGGGTAACTCGAATCACACCAGGCCCGCTTGAGTCCCGGCGGGCCTGTGCGCGAGCCTCAGTCGCGCACAAACACGATGGAGCCCCTGCCGACTACCGCCGACAGGGGCTCCATGCTGCGTGGACCTGAGGGGATTTGAACCCCTGGCCCCCTCGATGCGAACGAGGTGCGCTACCGGACTGCGCCACAGGCCCTTGCAACGAGTGAAACTTTAGCATCCCGATCGGGGTGCTTGGAAATCCGCTCCCTCACTGGTCACGGCCAAGGTTTCCGCAGGGGGCGTGTACGGCACGGGATGCGCCGACAAAGGTGGCGCAAGATCACTCGTTGGCCGCGCGCGGGCGGTCGCCGTCCTCGTACTGATCGAAGAGGGGCGTGCGTCCGCGCTCGCGAGCCCGGCGCGCGGCGGCGGCGCCCGGAGCCGCCCCACGCGAACGGGCTCGGGCGTTGGGGAACGCATCACTGCGACCGTCCGCCGGCTTGCCCCCGGACGCGGGCGCCCGCTCGCCCGCTTCGGCCTGCTGCGCGCGGCTCGCCCGATGCTCCGGCGCGACGGAGCTGGAACGCGCCGAACTCCACGTGTCGGGCGCCCCCAGATCCACATCGGACGTGGCACGCGGCGCGACCGGCGCGGTCACGTACGTCGGCAGCGGTACCGGCACCGGATCCCAGCTGTCCCCGCCGGGCCGCCGCTGCCGCTCGCGCTGCTGGTCGACCCACTCGGCGTGATCCGTCTGCTCGACCAGCGCGCGCCGGTCCGCGGCGAGCGCGGAGAGACCGGTGTCCGTATCGGCCTGCAAGACCTCCTCCGAATCGTCCGCACCAGGGCTCGCGTCGAGGGACACGCGCCGACGCGGCTGGCGCTCCCGCTCCCGCAGCCGCTGGGCCGCGACCTCAGCGCGCCGACGGTCCATCTGGTAGGCGAAACGGCGGCGCTCCTGGGTGCGCAGATACGCGATGTACCCGCTGAGCAGCACGGCCGGTACGGCGGGCACCCACAGGAACGCGAGCCCGCCGACGGCGGCGACCACGGCGCCCAGCGTGAAGGCGAGGAAGAGCATCACGGTCGTGCGCCGACGGCGCGCGAGGACCTTCAAGCGCCGGGCACGCGCTGCGGCCGCCTGCGCCGAAGCCGAAGACGTACGTCGCGCGGACGGCACCCGCTTCGGCGCGGGCACCGAAGGCGATGCGGGCGCGGAACCCGATACGGGCGCGGAGCCGGACACCGGTGCGGACTTGGGCGCCGGCGTGGCGCTCTGTTCGCGTGCCGGTTCCGGCTTCCCGGGCGCCTCGGGTTCACCGTCGACATGAACCTGTCGGCGGGTCGGAGGCATGGCGAAGGCCCGGACGTCCACCGAGTCGGTGACGGCGTCCGGATCGCCGGCGCCCGGCTCCCCCTCCTCGGCGGAGCGCGCCCGCAGGTCCTTGGCGTACCGGCGCTCCATTCCCGCCTTTCCGGACAGCAGCCGGATGGCGGTGCTGAAGCGTTCCGTCGGACGGGCCTCGTTCAGCTCGTCCTGCCTACGGAGCCACATCGGCACCAAGTAGGCGGCCCAGGCCCCGACAATGACTGCGTAGATGAGGCCGCTGCTGCTCACGTCTCACACCGTAGAGGGGTTTGCGCGAGGCCATCCGCCAATTGGGCCGGTGTGTCGCACGATCTGGCTGATATTTCCAGCTTTTTTTGCGATCGATGCGATCAGCAGGCTGCCACAGCCATGAATTTCAATGCCCCGAGACGGTCAACGGGCGAACAATTTCGAACATGCATTCAATTTGCGAGGGCTAGGTGGGATTCCCCGGCGTGTTCTGCGGATTGCGCGCCGGGCCGGGTGCGCCCGGCGCACCAGCGGCACCACCCGCGCCCTCTTCACCATCCGGGCGACCGGTGCGCCGCTCTGCCTGAGAGCGTGCCCGCTGCCACCGCGCGAGCAACCCGTCGGGCACCTCTTCCGCCGTGAGCGCAAACACCAGGTGGTCGCGCCAAGCCCCGTCGATGTGCAGATAGCGCGGCCGGAGCCCCTCCTCGCGGAATCCGAGTTTCTCCACGACCCGGCGGCTGGGCCGGTTCTCCGGACGAATGCAGACCTCGATGCGGTGCAGCCCGACGGTGTGGAAACAGTGGTCCACCACGAGCGCGACAGCCGTCGGCATCACCCCGCGCCCTGCCACCGTCTCGTCCACCCAGTAGCCGATGTGCCCCGAGCACATCGATCCCCAGGTGATTCCGGCGACCGTCAACTGCCCGACGAGCCGCCCCTCGTACTCGATGACGAACGGCAGCATCCGGCCCGCGTTGGCCTCGGAACGCAGGTGCCGGACCATCTGGCGATAGGTCGGCCGGTGCGCGATCGGTCCGCTCGGCGTGGGCGGCGGGATGGTCGCCTCCCAGGGGCGCAGCCAGTCCCGGTTGCGCCGGTTCACCTCGCGCCAGGCCCGTTGGTCGCGCAGCCTTATCGGCCGGAGGACGACATCGCCGTCCGCCAGCACGACGGGCCAGGATGGGCTGTTCAGCTCGCACCCCCGCTACTGTGTCTGGGGTGGTCCCCGCCACGGATCTGGTCGACGGCATGGGTCAGCAGAGGCTCCAGCACGGCGAGACCGTCCTTCACTCCGCCCGTGGAGCCCGGCAGATTGACGATCAGGGTCCGCCCGGCCACCCCGGCCAGGCCTCGCGAGAGCGCCGCTGTCGGGACCTTCTCCCTCCCGAAGGCCCGGATGGCCTCCGCGATGCCCGGCACCTCGCGGTCGATCACCGCGCGGGTCGCCTCGGGCGTGCGGTCGGTGGGAGAGATACCGGTGCCACCGGTGGTGACGATGGCGTCGTAGCCGGCGTCGACTCCCGCGCGCAGGGCAGCCTGCACGGGGTCCCCGTCAGGGACGACCTGGGGCCCGTCGACGTCGAACCCGAAGCCCTTCAGGCCGTCGGCGATCAAGGGACCGCCCCTGTCCTCGTAGACGCCCGCGGCAGCCCTGTTGGAGGCGGTGACCACCAGAGCGCGGTAGGTCATGCCCGGCTCCAGTCGCCCGACTTGCCGCCCGTCTTCTCCTCCACACGTACGTCCGTGATGACCGCTCCCTTGTCGACCGCCTTGACCATGTCGATCACGGTGAGCGCGGCGACCGTCACAGCGGTGAGGGCCTCCATCTCGACGCCCGTACGATCCGTCGTCTTCACGGTGGCCTGGATCTCCACGGCGTCGTCCGCGACCGACAGATCCAGTTTCACACCGGACACCGACAATGGGTGGCACAGCGGGATCAGGTCCGGGGTGCGCTTGGCGCCCATGATGCCGGCGATGCGCGCCGTGGCGAGGGCGTCGCCCTTGGGCACTCCCTCGCCGCGCAGCAGCTCGACCACTCGGGCTGAGACGAGGACGCGTCCGCTGGCACGGGCGGTGCGCGCGGTCACGTCCTTCCCGGATACGTCGACCATGCGGGCCGCGCCCGCCTCGTCGATGTGTGTCAGTCCGTCCTGCGTACTCATGGTGTGTGCCGCTCCCGGTCCGGGCCCGTCACAGTGCGGTGCGCGGGCCTGTTGTGCGCGACACGGTACCGCCATGTCCGCGCAGGCACCGGCCCAGGACCCCGTGGGACCCACCGCGCGTGCACGCGCGCGTGCCTCAGCCCAGCAGCACGACCTCCACCTCAGCGCCGGGCTCGACGGACTCCGCGTCCTCGGGGACGACGATCAGCGCGTCGGCGTGCGCCAGCGCCGCGATCAGATGCGAGCCGGAACCGCCGACGGGGGTCACCTCACCGTCGCCGTACACACCGCGCAGGAACTGTCGACGCCCCTTGGGCGAGCGCAGTGCCGCGTCCGCCTTCAGGGTGGCCCGAACGCGGGGCCGGTCCACGTCCGTGAGACCCATCAGGGCACGGATGGCGGGACGGACGAACAGTTCGAAGGAGACGTACGACGACACAGGGTTGCCCGGCAGGGCCAGCAGCGGTGTGTGGTCCGGCCCGATGGAGCCGAAGCCCTGGGGCTTGCCGGGCTGCATGGCGAGCTTGCGGAACTCCACACCGCTGCCCGCCTCGTCCTCGTCCCCGACGGACGACAGCGCCTCCTTCACGACGTCGTACGCCCCGACGCTCACCCCGCCCGTGGTCACCAGCATGTCGGCGCGGACGAGCTGGTCCTCGATGGTGGCACGGAGGGTCTCGGCGTCGTCGGCGACGGCTCCCACCCGGTAGGCGATGGCGCCGGCGTCCCGCGCGGCGGCGGTGAGGGCGAAGCTGTTGGAGTCGTAGATCTGGCCGTGGGCCAGATCCTCACCGGGCTGGACGAGTTCACTGCCCGTGGACAGGACGACCACGCGCGGGCGCGGGCGCACGCGTACCGTGCCGCGGCCGATCGCCGCCAGCAGCGCGATCTGCGGCGGGCCGAGGATCGTCCCGGCCTCCAGGGCGCGGTCGCCGGCCTTCACGTCGCTGCCCTTGCCGCGCACGTGTGCGCGTGCCTCGGCGGGGCGGTGCACGCGTACATGCCCCTCGGCGCCTTCGGGGGCCAGGCTGCGGGCGCGCATACCGCTCACCGGGCCCTCTCCGAGCCCACCGTCGGTCCACTCGACAGGGACGACAGCCTCGGCACCGGGCGGCAGCGGGGCGCCGGTCATGATGCGCGCGGCCTGGCCGGGACCGACCCGGACCGGGTCGGTCGCTCCCGCGGCGACGTCGCCCACGACCTCCAGGACGGCCGGGAACTCCTCACTGGCGCCGGCGACGTCCGCGACCCGCACCGCGTACCCGTCCATGGAGCTGTTGTCGAACGGCGGCAGGGACACCGGCACCGTGACGTCGTCGACAAGAATGCAGCCCTGGGCGTCGAGCAGTTGCAGCTCGATGGGTTCGAGGGGACGGACGGTCTCGAGGATGTCCTCCAGGTGCTCGTCCACCGACCACAGGTGGTCCGGACCGGCGGGGCGGGTCGCGGCGCTGCTCAAGACTGCTGCATCTCCTCGGCTACGTAACTGCGAAGCCAGGTCCGGAAGTCCGGGCCCAGGTCTTCACGTTCGCACGCGAGTCTGACAATGGCACGCAGATAGTCGCCACGGTCGCCTGTGTCATAGCGGCGCCCCTTGAAGACGACACCGTGCACCGGCCCGCCGACCTTCTCGTCCGTCGCGAGCTGCTGGAGGGCGTCGGTGAGCTGGATCTCGCCGCCGCGGCCCGGCTCCGTCTTCCGCAGTATGTCGAAGATGTGCGGGTCCAGGACGTAACGGCCGATGACCGCGTAGTTCGACGGGGCGTCCGCCGGGTCCGGCTTCTCGACCAGCCCGGTCACCTTGACGACGTCGGTGTCACCGGTGGCCTCCACGGCCGCGCAGCCGTAGAGGTGGATCTGCTCCGGCGCGACCTCCATGAGGGCGATCACGCTGCCGCCGTGCTGCTCCTGGACCTTGATCATGCGCTGGAGCAGCGGGTCGCGCGGGTCGATCAGGTCGTCACCCAGAAGCACCGCGAACGGCTCGCGGCCGACGTGCGGAGCAGCGCACAGCACAGCGTGCCCGAGCCCCTTGGGGTCGCCCTGGCGCACGTAGTGCATGGTCGCCAGGTCGCTGGATTCCTGCACCTTCGCGAGGCGTTCGGCGTCACCCTTCTTCCCGAGCGCCGACTCCAGCTCATAGTTTCGGTCGAAGTGGTCCTCGAGGGGACGCTTGTTGCGTCCGGTGATCATGAGGACATCGTCGAGCCCCGCCGACACGGCCTCCTCGACCACGTACTGGATCGCCGGCTTGTCGACTACCGGCAGCATCTCCTTGGGAGTGGCCTTGGTGGCCGGCAGGAACCGGGTGCCGAGGCCTGCCGCGGGAATGACAGCCTTGCTGATCCTGGGGTGCGACTGAGTCATGCCCGCCACCATATCCGGTGCCTTTGTGGGAAAACTGTGGCTCCCGTTGGTTGACCCTTTATGACTGCATTGAACAATCAAGAAGGACGCGAGAACGACCCGTGGAACACGACGGACGCACGAGCGAGCCTGACAAGCGAATGTTGCGGCGGGAGTTCCTCTCGGTGAGGAACAGGTTGACGGACGATGACGTGGACGAGACCGCCCGCACGCTGGCGGAGCGTGCCCTGGAGCTGCCCGAGCTGGCGCACGCGCGCACGGTGGCGGCGTACGTCTCCGTCGGGAGCGAGCCTGGTACGCCTGCGCTTCTGGACGCGCTGCGTGCGCGGGGCGCGCGGGTCCTGCTCCCCGCGCTCCTGCCCGACAACGACCTGGACTGGGGCGAGTACGCCGGCCCAGGTTCCCTCACACGGGTCCAACGCGCCGGGAAAATAGCGCTCTTGGAACCCTCCGGCGCACGTCTGGGCCCGGACGCGGTGACAGCCGCGGACGTCATCCTGCTGCCCGGGCTCGCGGTCGACGCGCGCGGGATGCGTCTGGGGCGCGGCGGAGGATCGTACGACCGCGTACTGGCCCGCCTGGAGCGCGCGGGCGCACGCCCCCGGCTCGTTGTGCTGCTGTATGACACGGAGGTCGTCGCACACGTCCCGGCGGAGGCGCACGACAAGCCGGTGCACGCGGTGGTGACGCCCTCCGGCGTGCGCCGCTTCCCGAGTACCTGACCGGACGCCCTCACGCCCCCATCCCGCGGGACTGCACAGCGCGCCCCGCTACCGGTACAGCGCTCCCCCATACGACGAAGCGGCCCTCCACGCGTGCGTGGAGGGCCGCTTCGTACTGTGCCGTCAGTGCCTCACGGCTTGAGGACGAGTGTGTCGCTCGTGCTCTTGTCGACCGCCTTGTCCGAGAACGACCAGGGCAACAGCTCACCCTTGGCCCACATGCCCGTCTGATCCGTGTAGTGCGCGCTGAAGGCGTGCCCAGAGGCGCCGGTCAGGTTGATCCACTTGGACTTGTCGAGATCGGCAAGATTGACGACCATCCGCATGGACGGCACCCAGACGACGCCGTAGCCGCCGGCGGCGTTCCAGCCGGTCGCGTTCACCGTGGCCTCACCGCCGCTGAGCTCCCAGGGACCGCGGTTGAGGATGTACTGAAGGATCTTGGGGCCGTCGGTGCCGAGTGTCTGGTTCTTCAAGAACAGGCGGTGCAGCCGGCCCCAGCTCCAGGTGTCGATGTCCTTGCCGAGCTTGGCGGTCAGCTCCCAGCGGGCGTCGATCATGGCGCGGGCGAACAGCTGGTCCATGTTGTTCGCCGCCGGACGGGTGCCCGACTTGGGCGTCTTCCACCAGTCGCTGTTCGGCTTGTCCATCAGGGTACGCACGACCTCGAACCAGCGGTCCCCGCCGTCCGGCTGCGCCTGGTCGGCATCGCGCTGGCCGCACTCGCGCACCTTGGTGTCGTCGTCGACCGGGCCGGTGCTGTCGATCTTGTCGGCCCACAGGCACTGTCCCTTGACGCGGAGCTCCTTGGGGAGCTTGTTACCGAAGGCGAGCTTGAGGACGTTGCGCCAGACGGCGTTGAAGTAGGCGGCCGCCGCGGAATCGGCGTCCTGGGTGTAGTCCCAGCCCTCCAGCAGCTTCTGTGCCTCGCGCACGTGCTTGTCGTCGAGGTTGATCTTCAGCAGCTTGGGCACCAGGAGCTTGGCGATCTCGCTGCTGCTGTCCAGCTGCATCTGCCGCATGTCGTCGGTGGAGACCTTGCCACCGTTCTTGATCTTGGACTCGATCAGGTCGGTGATGCGCTGGCTACGGGTGCCGTATCCCCAGTCGGTGGTGAGGGTGTACGGGTACTTGTCCTTGTCGACCACGGCCTGGTTGGCGGTGACGATGTAGCCGCGCTCCGGGTTGAACTCGTAGGGCAGCTCCTTCTGCTTGATGAAGCCGGTCCAGTGGTACTTCGATTCCCAGCCGGGCGCCGGGATGGAACCGTCGTCGAGAGAGGAGCGCGTGGGGATCTTGCCGGGCAGGGTGTAGCCGATGTTTCCGTCGGTGTCGGCGTAGACCAGGTTCTGCGAGGGGACGTCGAACAGGGCGGAGGCCTGGCGGAAGTCATTCCAGTTCGTCGCCCTGTCGATGGCGAAGACGGCATCCATGGAGGTCCCCGGGTCGAGCGCGGTCCACCTGAGGGCGATGCCGTAGCCGTCGCCACGGTCGGGCGCTGCGGAGTTGACCGTGGCCCTCTTGCCGACCTGGACGAGCTCGTCGTCACGGTCGGACAGCAGCGGCATCCCGTCCTGGGTCTGGCGCACGACGATCGTCTTGGACGCTCCGCCGGCGACCTTGATGGTCTCCTCGCGGGTCGTGAAGGGCCGGACCTTGCCGTCGTACAGGTAGCCGTTCGCGCTGACCTTCTCCAGGTAGAGGTCGGTGACGTCGACCCCGGAGTTGGTCATGCCCCAGGCGATGTCGGCGTTGTGGCCGATGACGACACCGGGCATACCGGCAAAGGTGTAGCCGGTCACGTCGTACTGGCACGTGCTGGAGACACTGCGGCAGTGCAGGCCCATCTGGTACCAGACGGACGGCAGCGACGCCGACAGGTGCGGGTCGTTGGCGAGCAGCGGCTTACCGGTGATGGTGTACTTCCCGGACACCACCCACGAGTTGGATCCGATGCCCTGACCGTTCACACCGACGGCGGTAGGAACGTCGTCCAGGACGTTGTAAAGGCCCGCCAGCTGGCTCGTGAGCGACGATCCGGTCGCGGACGAGGCGGAGGAGCCGGTCGCCCCCGTTGAGCCCCCAGAGGCGCCCATAGCGCCGCCGGTCGTACCGGACGTACCCGTCGCGCCCGACGTGCTCGTCATGCCGGTGCTCTGCGAGGTTCCGGTGCCGCCGCTCTGCTGGAAGGACTTGGTCAGCTGGTTGTACCGGCCTTCCTGCACGATCGGCTTGTTGCGGCTGTACGGGTACTCCGGATACAGGTCCTGGATCTGCTGCGGGCCGAGCCGGCTGGTCATCAGGGCGCGGTCGATCTCGTCCTGCATGTTGCCGCGCAGGTCCCAGGCCATCGCCTTCAGCCAGGAGACGGAGTCGACCGGGGTCCACGGCTGCGGCTTGTAGTCGTTGGTGAAGCCCAGCGCCGCGTACTCCAGGGAGATGTCCTTGCCGTCCTTGCCCTGAAGGTAGGCGTTGACACCCTTGGCGTACGCGTCGAGGTACTTCTTCGTGGAGGCCGACAGCTTGGTGTCGTACTCCTTCTTGGCGATCCGGTCCCAGCCGAGGGTGCGCAGGAACTCGTCGTTCTTGACCTGGCTCTTGCCGAACATCTCCGACAGGCGCCCGGAGGTCATGTGCCGGCGCACATCCATCTCGTAGAACCGGTCCTGCGCCTGGACGTAGCCCTGGGCCATGAACAGGTCCTCGTCTGAGGACGCGTAGATCTGCGGGATGCCGTTACCGTCCCGCTTGACGTCGACCGGCCCGGACAGGCCGTCGAGCTTGATCGTTCCCTTGGTCTGCGGGAAGGAGGCCCGGACGGTGCTGATCGACCAGTACGCGCCGTAGGCGATGCCGCCAATGATGGCCAGGACCAGCACGAGCACGATAAGTCGGGCTTTGCGCCCCTTCTTCCTGCCGGACTTGGCGGGCTTGTCACCCGTTGTGGCGGTGGTGTTGGGGGGCATCGCTGTCCTTGCTGTCCTAACGCGAGCGGCAGGTCGGGCTGTGACTTTGAATGAGCGCTGGAGCAACCATAGGCGCAGGGCCCTGCGCCGCTTGACGCGGAGTCGGGAACTGGCGCGCACGAGCGTTCGATCTTGACCCTGCAAGCGTCAAGAAAGCGTCAAGAGTTAGGTAAAGTAACGAAGTACTTGGGTGCGGCGCGCCGCAGCCTCGGGTCTTGTGTACGTGAGCTCGCGCTTCCGGCGCGCGGGCCAAGGAAGGGAACCGCCGCTGACTGTTCACCACCTCAACCAGCTCTTGCTCGTCTGCTCCGTGGTCCTGCTCGTCGCCGTCGCGGCGGTGCGGGTCTCCTCCCGCAGCGGGCTCCCCAGCCTGCTCGTCTACCTGGCGATCGGTGTCCTCATGGGCCAGGACGGCCTGGGTGAGATCCACTTCAACAGCGCCGCAGCGACCCAGGTCATGGGGTACGCGGCCCTGGTCGTGATCCTTGCCGAAGGCGGTCTCGGCACGAAGTGGAAGGAGATCAGGCCGGTCCTGTCGTCCGCCTCGATCCTGGCGACACTCGGCGTCGCCGTCAGCGTGGGTGTCACCGCGGCGGGAGCGCACTATCTGATCGGCCTGGAGTGGCGGCAGGCTCTCATCATCGGCGCTGTGGTGTCGTCGACGGACGCGGCAGCGGTCTTCTCCGTGCTGCGCAGAGTTCCCCTTCCCCCGCGCGTGACGGGCACGCTGGAGGCGGAGTCCGGCTTCAACGACGCCCCGGTGGTCATCCTGGTCGTCGCCTTCTCCACGGCCGGCCCTGTCGAGCACTGGTACGTCCTGCTGGGTGAGATAGCCCTGGAACTGGCCATCGGCGCCGCTGTAGGGCTCGCGGTGGGCTGGATCGGCTCCTGGGGGCTCAGGCACGTGGCGCTGCCCGCGTCCGGCCTCTACCCGATCGCGGTCATGGCGATCTCCGTCACGGCGTACGCCGCCGGCGCCCTGGCGCACGGCAGCGGCTTCCTGGCCGTCTACCTCGCCTCGATGACGCTCGGCAACGCCAAGCTTCCGCACTGGCCGGCCACGCGCGGCTTCGCCGAGGGACTCGGCTGGATCGCCCAGATCGGGATGTTCGTCCTGCTCGGCCTGCTCGTCACCCCGCACGAGCTGGGCGACGACGTCTGGCCGGCTCTGGTCATCGGTCTCGTCCTGACCATGATGGCCCGCCCGCTGAGCGTGGTGCTCAGCCTGGCGCCGTTCCGGGTGCCGTGGCAGGAACAGACGCTGATGTCGTGGGCGGGACTGCGCGGCGCCGTGCCCATCATCCTCGCCACCATTCCGATGGTGAACGGCGTCACCGGCAGCCGTCGCGTGTTCAACATCGTCTTCGTACTGGTCGTGGTGTACACGCTCGTCCAGGGCCCGACCCTGCCCTGGCTGGCGCGCAAGCTGCGGCTGGGCGAACAGGGCGAGACCTCCGACCTCGGCATCGAGTCGGCACCTCTTGAGCGGCTGCGCGGGCATCTGCTGTCCATCTCGATCCCCGCAGGCTCCCGGATGCACGGCGTGGAGGTCAACGAGCTGCGCCTGCCCCCCGGTGCTGCGGTCACCCTCGTCGTCAGGGATGAAAAATCGTTCGTTCCGCTGCCCACGACCGTGCTGCGCCGGGGCGACGAGCTACTCGTCGTCGCCACCGACCCGGTGCGCGACGCGGCGGAACGACGCCTGCGCGCGGTTGCCCACGGCGGCAAGCTGGCGGGCTGGCTGGGGGCGAACGGAGCGAGCGCCACGCGTTAAAAGGGCGTTCACCAGATTCACATTCCGTGAAATCCCAGGTGTCCTCAGGCATGGTGCCCGTTTTCACAGCCAAGGGACCTGATGCTCCCTGTACCATGAAGGCACACTTTGATCGAACCAACTCTGCCTGACGCAGAGCTGGCGCGACCGTATGGCGGCCGCATCGCCCCCACCCGCAGTGGGCGCCGGCATCTACCGCAGTCCGCGCAAGAGGACAGCTCTCGGCGTCTTGGCCCACACGGGGCCCGCGCTACCAGGCGGCAGAAAGGCACGGGCCGTGGGATCCACGGTCACCACCACCGAGCCGGAGAAGATCTCGTCGGTCTCGTCCCGCCCGGGATACGGCCAGCTGCTGCGCACCCGCGGCGCCTGGACCTTCCTGCTTCCCGGCTTCGCCGCGCGCCAGCCGTTCGCGATGCTCACCATCTCCATCGTGCTGCTGGTGCAGCACACCACCGGCTCGTACGGCGCCGCGGGCGCCACCGCGGCCGTCACTGGTGTCTCCATGGCGCTGTGCGCGCCGTACACCGGCCGGCTCGCCGACCGCCACGGCCAGCGCGCCGTGCTGATCCCGGGCATTCTGGTGCACACGCTGTCGGGCTTGTCACTGACAGCGCTCGCGCTGGCGCACGCGCCCCTGTGGGCGCTGTTCCTGGCGGCCGTGCCGACCGGCGCCTCGGTGCCGCAGGTCGGCCCCATGGTGCGTGCGCGCTGGGGCGTGAAGCTGCAGGGCTCGCCCCTGATGACCACCGCGGCGGCGTTCGAGTCGGTCACGGACGAGCTAACGTTCGTCTTCGGTCCGCTGCTGGCGACTGCGCTGTGCACCACCGTGACGCCGGCGGCCGGCCTGATCACGGAGGGCGCGCTGACCCTCGTCGGCGGTCTGCTGTTCGCCGCACAGAAGGGCACACAGCCGCCGGTGACCGATGAGGGCGGGCACGGGCGCGTGCAGCAGGCCTCCGCGCTGCGCGTACCGGGTTTGCGCGTGCTGGTCGTGACCTTCCTGGGGATCGGGTCCGTCTTCGGCGGCATGCAGGTGTCGTTGGCGGCGTTCACCGAATCGATCGGCGAGCCCGGCCTGAACGGTGTCCTGTACGGCGTCTTCGCCGCTGGGAACATGCTGTCCGGCATCGTCTGCGGCGCGATCGCCTGGAAGACCTCCCCGCAGCGCCGCCTGGTCGTCGGCTACACGGCGCTCGCGATCATCGCGTCCGCGTTGTGGACGGCGCACTCGGTGCTGCTGCTCGCCGGGCTGGGCCTGCTGGTCGGCATGTGCATCGCGCCGGCGCTGATCACGGGTTACACGCTGGTCGAGGGCCTGGTCCCGGCCGGCGCGCGCACGGAAGCCTTCACCTGGCTGACGGGCGCGGTCGCACTCGGGCAGGCGGCCGCCGTCACGGTCGCCGGACAGCTGGAGGACCGGCTGTGGGGCGGTGCGGGCTTCCTGGTGCCGATGGCCGGCACCGTGCTCGCGCTGGTGACCCTGCTGGCGCTGCGATCGAGGCTGGTCGCGAGGCAGCAGAACCGTACCGTCGCACGTGGCGTCGGTCACCGAGTGCCGGTGACGGTGGACTGATCCCCGGGAATACGTCACTATGGACCGTCGTTAGCACTCATTGAGTGAGAGTGCCAGGAGGAAGACAGTGCCGACCTACCAGTACCAGTGCACCGAGTGCGGCGAGGGCCTTGAGGCGGTGCAGAAGTTCACCGATGACGCCCTGACCGAGTGCCCCAACTGCAACGGCCGCCTGAAGAAGGTGTTCTCCGCGGTCGGTATCGTCTTCAAGGGCTCCGGCTTCTACCGCAACGACTCCCGTGGCTCCACGTCGAGCAGCAGCCCGGCGTCGAAGTCGTCGAGCACGTCGTCGGCCGGCTCCTCCTCGTCCGACTCGAAGTCGTCATCCGACTCGAAGTCGTCCCCGTCGAGCTCCACCAGCAGCTCCGCGGCCTGACATCTCTTCCCAGGACCCTGCCGTCGTACGACGACAGGGTCCTCGGCGCTTCCCGGCACCCGTTCGCTCCTCCTCTTGTTTCACCGCCCGCTAGTGTGCTGGTCATGGCGAACGCAGAGATCGGCGTAATCGGCGGTTCAGGCTTCTACTCGTTCCTCGACGACGTGACCGAGGTCCAGGTGGACACGCCCTACGGACCACCCAGCGACTCCCTCTTCCTCGGGGAGATCGCCGACCGACGGGTCGCCTTCCTGCCCCGGCACGGCCGCGGCCACCACCTGCCGCCACATCGCATCAACTACCGCGCCAATCTGTGGGCGCTGCGCTCGGTCGGTGCACGGCAGGTGCTCGGCCCCTGCGCGGTGGGCGGGCTCCGACCCGAGTACGGCCCCGGCACCCTGCTGGTGCCGGACCAGTTCGTGGACCGTACGAAGTCTCGGGCGCAGACGTATTTCGACGGGCTGCCGCTGCCCGACGGCACCGTGCCGAACGTCGTGCATGTGTCCATGGCCGACCCCTACTGCCCCGCGGGGCGGACGGTCGCTCTGAAAGCCGCCCGGGGACGTGACTGGGAACCGGTGGAGGGCGGCACACTGGTCGTGGTCGAGGGCCCGCGCTTCTCGACACGCGCCGAATCGTTGTGGCACCAGGCACAGGGCTGGTCCGTCGTGGGCATGACCGGACACCCGGAAGCGGCGCTCGCCCGGGAGCTGGAGCTGTGCTACACCTCACTGACTCTGGTCACCGACCTGGACGCGGGCGCCGAGACCGGCGAGGGCGTCTCCCACGAAGAGGTACTGCAGGTGTTCGCCGCAAACGTGGACCGGCTGCGCGGTGTGCTGTTCGACGCGGTGGCGGCACTGCCGGAGAACGAGGCGCGGGACTGTCTGTGCGTGAACGCGCTCGGCGGAATGGATCCAGGCTTCGAGCTGCCGTAGCGCACCAGCGAGACGTTGCCGGGGCGCTGTGGGCAAGCGCCCTGTGGGCAAACAGAGCACGAGCCGGTGGACAACCGGGCGGAATTCCCCGTTCGGGTGGGCGAGTTATCCACAGTCCGTCCGTGGTCCACCGGCTCCGACGGGATTCGGCGGGAGGCCTCATCGTGGCACCGCAAGCCGAATTCCTCGTCGCAGGCGGTGATTCCCATGCCTCGGTCCTCGTCGTTCCCGGATCCGTCCCCGACCTCGCCCTGGCCCTCTCCCCCGTTTCCCCCCTCTCCGCGCTCTCGCCCTTCTCCCTCGCCCAACCACTCCCCGCTTTCCCCTCCCCTCCGGCTTCCGCAGCCGTTGGGCACGGACGCTCCCGCAACCTGTGAGGTCCCGCAGTTCCCTCCGGTGCGGGTACGCGGCGGGCGGTATCAGCTGCAGCGGCTCGTACGGCACCGAAGGCGAGCGATCGCGGCAGGCCTCGCCGTAACGGCGGCCGCGCTCGTCGCCGCGGGACCACGCACCTCGGCCGAGCCGCACCGCGCGGAACAAGCCCGTGGTCACCCCGTCACGGAACCCGTGCGACGACGCGCGGCCATGCAGACGGTGACGGCGCCGGTGCGGATCGCCGACGCGGCCACGGTCCGGCTTCTACGGCCCGGCGACCGCGTCGACGTCATCGCCGCCGAGGACCCTTCGGCCGGGGGCATCGCCCGGGTACTTGCGCGTGGTGCGCGGGTGGCCAAGGTGCCCGAGCCTCTTGAGGGCGGGGCCGAGAGCGGAGCACTGGTCGTGTTGTCGGTACCGCGCGCCACGGCGGTACGGCTCGTCGGTGCGAGCGCTGCGGCACGGCTGGCGGTGACGCTGTGCTGAACCGACTCGGACGTTTTCTCGGCGACGTGCTGTCGAGTCGCCGGATCGAGCGTATGAATTGGACACAACAGCCTCACCGTGCCGTAGGTTGCGGAGCATTTCGTTCCACAACTTGTGCATGCGAGGAGAGTCCCCTAGGTGAGCACGAAACAGGGATCGAGCGTCTGGCAGGGCTTCAAGGCCTTCCTGATGCGCGGCAACGTCGTCGATCTGGCAGTCGCGGTGGTCATCGGCGCCGCGTTCACGAACATCGTGAACGCGGTGGTGAAGGGGATCATCAACCCGCTGGTCGGGGCGATCGGCACGCAGAACCTGGATCACTACAGCAGCTGTCTGAAGGACCCGTGTCACGTGGCTGCGGACGGCACGGTCAAGAGCGGTGTGCCGATCCTGTGGGGCTCTGTGCTCGGTGCGGCGCTGACCTTCCTGATCACCGCGACGGTGGTGTACTTCCTGATGGTTCTGCCGATGTCGAAGTATCTGGCCCGGCAGGCAGCCCAGAAGGCGGCGAAGGAGGGCACGAAGGAAGTCATCGAGGTGACCGAGCTGGAGGTGCTCAAGGAGATCCGCGACGCCTTGGTCGCGCAGCGCGGGTCCGGGCACGACGAGCGCTAGCCGCACTCCTGCAGGCTGCTCAGAGGTGGTGGGGCGGCTTCTCGTCGAGGAAGCGCCTCAGGTCGCCCGCGCTGTCGCCGTCCGTGCGCTCGCCCCATCCGCGGTCGATGTCGTCCGAGGACTGCCGGTCCAGCGGGTCGTCGAAGACCAGCGCGGGTTTGGGGTCACGCGGCTCGGATTCGGGGGCGGTGCTCATGCCTCAAGGGTACGGCCCCCGCCGAGACGTCCGGGCGCGCTGCTCGCCCCTGGCGCGGGCCCACTGCCCGTCGAAGCCGTCCGGCGATGCCGGCACGAATGCCGGCTCACACCGCGCGGAGGCCGTGGGCGGAGAAGATGTTCCGAGCCAGGGCGATCTGGTCGGCAGTGGGACTGGGGGTGCCAGCGAGGGGGAATGGCATGCCGAGTGCCTTCCACTTGGCATCGCCCAGCTTGTGGAAGGACAGGATGTCGACGGGGGAGACATTGCCGAATCCTGCGGCGACCCCGGCGACGCCGTCGACGTTCGTCGGATCGTCGGTGAGACCGGGCACCAGCGCGAAGCGGACGTGGACCTCCTTGCCGAGCGCGGCCAGGCGGCGGGCGAAATCGAGGGTCGGACCGAGAGGGCGACCGGTGACCTTGCGGTAGGTGGCGCGGTCCCAGGACTTGATGTCGAGCAGGACCAGGTCGGTGTCGCGCAACAACGCGTCGGTCGCGCGGCCGCCGAGGAAGCCGGACGTGTCCAGGGCGGTGTGCAGACCCAGTTCGCGCTTGAAGCGGTTCAGCAGTTCGCCGGTGAACGCCGGCTGGAGCAAGGGCTCTCCCTCGCTGACGGTGGCGCCACCGCCGGCCGCCCTGATGAACCGGGGGTACTTGCCGGCTTCCGCGATGATCTCGTCGGCCGTGCTGCGCTTACCGTCACGCATCCGCCAGATGTTCGGATTGTGACAGTAAAGGCAGGTCAGCGGGCAGCCGGACAGGAAGGTCACGAACCGGGTGCCCGGCCCGTCGACGCCGGTCGACAGGCCCCAGGAGTGCACCGAGCCCACGGCGGCCCGCGGGGTCGCCGCGACGGCGAGAGTGGCTGCGTGGATGGGGCGCCTGGCCCGCGCCGGCGTGGCGGCCGGCGCAGGCGCGGGAGGCGTGCTCAGCGGGGTCATCGCGCCTCGTCCTCTCGGTCTTCTCTGTCCTCAGGTCTCTCACAGGGAGCCGTGGAAGGTGCGGTTGATGACATCCAGCTGCTCACGGGTGAGCCGGATGAAGTTGACCGCGTAGCCGGAGACCTTGATGGTGAGCCGGGGGTACTTCTCGGGGGGCTCCATCGCGTCCTGAAGAGTCGCCTCGTCGAGGACGTTGACGTTCATGTGGAAGCCGTCACTGGCCGTGAATCCGTCGAGCACGCCGGACAGGTTGGCGATGCGTTCCTCGGGGGTACGGCCGAGGGCGTCCGGGGTGATGGTGCCGGTCAGGGAGACGCCGTCCTCCGCGTCGCCATACGGCAGCTTGGCGACCGAGAGGGCCGAGGCGCGACCGGCCGAGGTAGGCGAAGTACAGCCACTGGACGGCTTCGCGGCCGGTGCGGGCGGTCCGGAGATGTCGTAATCGTAGGACAGAGCCATCGACTTGAGCTCTTCGAGTGCACGGATCTGCTCACTGGTTTCCTCGCGTTCCTGAATGAGCTGAACCGTGAGGGGTTCAGTCCCGAGGAGAACCATGACCGCCTTTTTGGCCGCTACGAGCCGGTCGACACCGTAGAGGGCGCGGCGATAGTCACCGATGATGCGGCCGCGGCCGTAGGCGTCGGGCAGGCCGGTGATGATGCCGGAGGAGCGGCAGGCTCGGATCTCGGAAGTGTGGGCGTCGAAAACTCCGTCGTTGAGGGTCTTGCGGAGCTTGGTGTAGATCTCCCTGACCGCGGGATCGGGTCCGTAGGCCTTCAGGGCGCCCTCGATCATCCGCCAGCCTCCGTTGGGCATGATGGCGCGCTTGAGCGGGGCGTCGGTCTGCAGACCGACGATGAGGTCGAGGTCGGGGTCGATGCAGCCGGGCGCGAAGGCGTCGATGCGGGACGGGGTGCTGACGTCGACGTCGTGGATGCTGCGCTCGATCTCCTCGGGGAACATCGCGAGGAGCTTTTCCCAGACGCGGGTGGTGCGTTCGGTGGGGCCACTGAGGATGGAGGCGTCGACTTCGTAGAGGGTGTAGTTGCTCTGGATGAAGTCACGGACGTCGATCGTGTCGCGCCAGCGGCCGCTCCGGAAGCCGGTCCAGGCGTCCACGGTCGCCGGAGCGGTTCCCGCCGGATCTTCCGCAGGGGTGGACGTCGTGATTTCCGCAGGCGTGGCGGTCATGATCCGAACCTTCCGCATCGGGAGGTCGCGACGCGTCCATTGCACGCCCGCGCGGGACGTACCGGGTGCAGCATTGGTCCCGGATCCACGCCCGAAGGTCCTGGCGTGCGTCGCTCCAGGGCAGAGAAGCTCCTCCTGACCTGGGGATTCGTTAGGGGCTTTGACCTCCCGCCAGCTTGTGAATTCGTTCACAAGATTTTGGGGCGGTTTTCTGCTGTCCTGGGAGGCATGACGTCGAGTTCCGCTCCGGCGCCCGCCTCCCCGGGCGCACCACAGTCCTCCGGGCCACTGCGCCGCCTCACCGCTCGCGGACGCGACGAGGCGCACCGGGTCTCCTCGCCGCTAGAACTCTTCTTCGACCTGTGCTTCGTCGTGGCGATCGCGCAGGCGGGAATGCAGCTGGTGCACGCCGTCGCGGAGGGGAACGCGGGCGACGGCATTCTCAACTACGCCATGCAGTTCTTCGCCATCTGGTGGGCGTGGATGAACTTCACATGGTTCGCCTCTGCGTACGACAACGACGACGCCCTCTACCGGGTCGTCACCCTGGTACAGATCGCCGGCGTTCTGGTGCTGGCCGCAGGAATCTCCCAGGCGTTTCAGCACCACGACTACCTGGTGGTCTGGCTCGGCTACGTGATCATGCGGCTGGCGATGGCCGCGCAGTGGCTGAGAGCCGCGAGATCGACCGAGGGCGCCGAGAGAACCATGGCGTTGCGGTACGCGACGGGTGTGCTGCTCTGCCAGGTCGGCTGGCTCGGACTGGTGTTGCTGCCCGGACCCGCGCGGCCCTGGGTGTTCCTCGTGATGGCGGTCGCGGAGATGTGCGTGCCGCTGTATGCCGAGAAGCACTACGCGACATCCTGGCATCCGCACCACATCGCCGAGCGGTACGGCCTGTTCACCATCATCGTGCTCGGCGAGACGGTCTCCGCGGCGACCGTCGCCGTGAAGTCGTCCGTGGACGAGCATCAGGCACTGGGCGAACTACTGCCGATCGCGGCGGGCGGGCTCCTGATCGTCTTCTCCGCGTGGTGGATCTACTTCGTGGTACCTATCCACGGCCATCTGCGGGCCAACGAGCAGGCGTTCCTCTGGGGGTACGGCCACTACCTGATCTTCGCCTCAGCCGCGGCGATCGGAGCGGGCCTGGAGGTGGCCGTGGAGCACACAGTCGGCAAGACCCACATCTCCACCCTGTCCGCAGCGGCGGCGGTGACGCTGCCCACGGCGCTGTACCTGCTGACCGTCTGGGCGCTCCACTCCAGGCACTTCAAGGTCGGCATCGCCCAGCAGCTGGTGTTGCCGGTCACGGCACTGCTCGTGATCTGCTGCACCTTCCTCGGTGACTGGGCGGTATTCGCGGCGGGGCTCGCGTGCGCGGCCGCCGTCGCGACCGGTGTGATGCTGACGGGGCGCATGGTCGGCGGGGAGCGCTCGGCGAGCGCCACCGCGCCGGCCGGCTGAGGCTTCATCGGCGCCTGGAGAGGCGAGACTGGCGTGCATGACAGTTGACGCAATCACGGACGTCGCCGGGGTACGGGTGGGGCACGCGACCCGCAGCGGGGACGGCTGGCTCACCGGCACCACGGTCGTCCTCGCTCCTGAGGGCGGCGCAGTCGTCGCAGTGGATGTGCGCGGCGGCGGCCCCGGCACCAAGGAGACCGACGCACTCGACCCGCGCAACGTCGTGACCCGGGTCGACGCGGTGGTGCTGACCGGTGGCAGCGCGTACGGGCTCGACGCGGCGTCCGGTGTGATGGCCTGGTTGGAGGAGCGGCAGCGCGGAGTGCGGGTAGGGACGGACCCTGCGCACGTCGTGCCGGTCGTACCCGCCGCGTGCGTCTTCGATCTGGGGCGCGGCGGAGATTTCTGCGCGCGGCCTGACGCGGACACAGGACGCGCGGCGGTGGAGGCTGCGGCGCGGGCCGCAGTGGGGGCGCGGGTGCCGGAGGGATGCGTCGGAGCCGGCACGGGCGCCGTGGTGGGGCTGATCAAGGGCGGGGTGGGCAGCGCGAGCGCGACGCTCGACTCGGGAGTCACCGTGGCCGCGCTGGCCGTCGTGAACGCCGCGGGGTCGGCGATCGAACCCGAGACGGGGGCGCTGTACGGGGAGTTGTGTCAGGGACGCGTGGAGTATCCCGAGCAGAGTGTGCACGAGTTTGCACGCTGGCGCCTCGACGAAACCGCCGCCAGGAATGCGCAGCCCCCGCTCAACACAACGCTGGCGGTGGTCGCGACCGACGCGAAGCTCTCCAAGGCGCAGGCGCAGAAGCTGGCAGGTACGGCGCACGACGGGATCGCGCGCGCCGTGCGGCCGGTGCACCTCATGAACGACGGGGACACGGTGTTCGCGCTGGCGACCGGTGCACGCTCGCTCGCTGAGCACCCACTGGTGCTCAACGAGATCCTCGCTGCCGGCGCGGATGTCGTGACGCGCGCGATCGTGCGGGGGGTGCACGCCGCCGAGTCGGTGGACGGACCTGGCGGGGCGTGGCCGTCGTACGGCGAGTTGTACGGGGCGCGGTAGGGGTGGTGAGGCGTGGGGTCACGACGCCCCCGCGCCGTATGAACGTCGCCGACGCGCTGTCCAACGGTCGGCGGCGCCCGCCACGTTAGGGCAACGGTCCGCTAACGAGTAAGCGCTGCTTAGCCCGTTGGGCTGGAATTGTCGCGGTTCTGTCACGTGATGGCGTTCACGAGAACGGGAGGGAACCTTCGTAGGCTCCAACACCCTCTTTCTCCACGCACTGGAACAGACCACGCACATCACATGAACCTGGAGCAGCACGTGACAACGCCGGACATTGCAGCGCGGCGCGCACTGGGGGCCTGTGCCGCCCTGATGGTCGGCGCCCTCACCCTGACCGCTTGCGGTGGCAGCGCCAACGCCTCCAACAACGGCAAGGGTGAGAAGGACTCCACGAAGGCGTCGGCGGCCCAGATCGCGATTTCCGCCAAGGACGGTTCGACTGGCGCGTCCATCAACGCGACCGGCGTGAAGGTCAGCGGCGGCAAGCTGACCGACGTGAAGATGACCGCGGCCGAGACGAAGCAGGCCGTGGCCGGCGCGGTATCGGCGGACGGCTCCAGCTGGAAGCCCAAGCGGCAGCTGGAGCGCGGTACGAAGTACGAGATAGACGCGACCGCGAAGGACGCCGACGGCCGTATCACCACGACCAGGTCCGTCTTCACCACCGTCTCGTTCGCGAACAGTTTCGTCGGCACCTACGCCCCGGACAACGGCACCACTGTCGGAGCGGGCATGCCTGTGTCGTTCACGTTCGACAAGTCGATCTCCGACAGGAAGGCCGTGCAGTCGCACATCACTGTCAGCTCCAGCAGTGGTCAGCAGGTGGTCGGGCACTGGTTCGGGGACCGGCGGCTGGACTTTCGGCCGCAGGAGTACTGGAAGGCCGGCTCCAAGGTCACGATGAAGATCGACTTGGACGGGGTCGAGGGCGCCAAGGGCCTCCACGGAGTGCAGAAGAAGACCGTCACCTTCACCATCGGGCGATCTCAGGTCTCCACGGTCGACGCCAATACGCAGACCATGACCGTGGTGCGGGACGGTAAGACGATCAAGACGATTCCGATCTCTACCGGCAGCCCGGATCACACCACGTACAACGGGCAGATGGTGATCTCCGAGAAGTTCACGCAGACACCCATGGACAGCCGGACGGTCGGCCTCGGTAACGCGTACAACATCCCGGACGTCCCGCATGCGATGCGCCTGACGAGCTCCGGCACCTTCCTCCACGGCAACTACTGGTACGACAAGGGCAATCCACCCTTCGGCCGTGCGGGCACCAGCCACGGCTGCGTCGGGCTCGCGGACGTGCAGGGCGGGCAGGGTGCCACGCCCGCCAAGTGGTTCTTCGACAACTCGGTCATCGGCGATGTCGTGATCATGAAGAATTCCCCTGACGCGACGGTCGCTCCCGACAACGGGCTCAACGGCTGGAACATGTCGTGGAGCGCCTGGACCGCCGGAAGCGCTGTCTGAACGGCAACTTTTACGGCAAGATGTGACGTCAGGCGGGGCCACACGGGAACTTTTCGCGCGGCCCACGCGTTTTCCCGGCATAGGTTTTCTCGGTTCCCGGACACGATGTCCGACCGAGGGGCTACGGTATGCACCCACAAGGTGACATGCAGCAACGCCGGGAGATGCCTTGAGCGTTCCGTACGAGACAGCAGCGTACGAACCAGCCGAGTCGCCCGAGTCTCCGGAGGAGCATCTCGCGCGACTCCTCGGCCGTGCCCTGAACTCCTTCGAGCTGCCCGACGAAGTGATACGGCAGCTCGATTGCGCGCTGGCGCACGACAGTTCGCTGCACTCGGCGTACCACAGTGCGGGGCTGCACCGGGAGACGTACCGGCACACCTGGCTGCTCGCCGACGGCTGCGCGGTCACGCTGTGGGAGCTGGTGCACAACCCCACGCCGGGCAGCGCTCCGGAGCACGAGGTGTATGTCGACGAAGAGGAGTTGCAGACGGCCACGGCGCGGCTCGGGTTGCCGCCGGACACACCGGAGTTCGAGCTGCCCGCACTGATGCGGCTGTGGGCGATCCCGGAGCCCCGGCACGTCTTCGCCTCGGACAACTCGGCGGACCATGCGCGCCGGCTTCTGCGCCGAGCGGAGAATCCGGACCGGCCTGGTGCGGACACGGCGGCACTGCTGGCGACGGCAACCGCGCACGAGATCACGCAGGCGTTCGGGCACCCAGGGCGTGCCGGACGGGTGGGGCTGAGCTACGCGCTGTACGAGCACGCGTTCCTGCTGCCGGACGACAATGAGGTCTCCCTGTGGGAGGTCGAGCACACGGCGACTCCCGACGGGCGGCACATGTGCGAGGTGTACATGTCGGAGGACGCGGCACGGGACGCCATGGAGCGGCGCGCGGCGCGACAGGGGTAGCGCGCGCAGCGCTGTGCGCCGGATGCGAGAGCGCTTCGGTGGTTGGGGGGCTTTTCGGCGTCAGCCGTTGGCGAATTGACGCGCCAGGCCCGCGAAGGCGTCCTGTTCGGCGGGGGTCAGCTCCACGGACTCCAGTGCGGGGCCGACGCGCCGCTGGCGCGGCAGGGCCGGAAGTGCGGCGGCGGTGCGGCGCGCAGGGGTCTGCAGGCCCGTGCGGCGCAGCAGGCGCATCAGGACGACGGCCCAGACGACGGTGGCCACGGCGAGAACGGCGACGCCGATCAGCTGAAGAGTCGGGGCGTGCTCAGGCATACGTCCCAGTACACACCACGGTCCGGGACTTTGGTCCCGGACCGTGACGTATCTCGCAGGTGCCATGAACAACTCACAGCGAACTAAAGGGACAAGGTGCGGCGGGGGCGGTGTGGCAGTCAGGCCGCCACGGGCTGCTTGGTCTCCTTGGTCGTGGGAGCCGTGTTCGCGGCGGGGTCGGCGGCCGGGCTCTCGGGGGTCTGCTTGCGCATGCCCTTGAGGAGGACGACCAGGGCCGTGGTGGCACAGACGCCGACCGCGATTGCGACGAGGTACAGGAACGGGTTGCCGATCAGCAGGACGACGAAGATGCCGCCGTGCGGGGCGCGCAGGGTGGCGCCGAAGGCCATCGACAGGGCGCCCGTGAGCGCGCCGCCCACCATGGCCGACGGGATGACCCGCAACGGGTCGGCCGCGGCGAAGGGGATCGCGCCCTCGGAGATGAAGGAGGCGCCGAGGACCCAGGCGGCCTTGCCGTTCTCGCGCTCGGTGTGCGTGAACAGCTTGCCGCGTACGGTGGTGGCCAGGGCCATCGCCAGCGGCGGGACCATGCCGGCCGCCATCACCGCGGCCATGATCTTCATTGCGGAGTCGCTGGGGTTCGAGACCGCGATGCCTGCGGTGGCGAAGGTGTAGGCGACCTTGTTCACCGGGCCGCCCAGATCGAAGCACATCATCAGGCCGAGCAGGGCGCCGAGCAGGATCGCGTTGGTGCCGGTGAGGCCGTTCAGCCAGTCGGTGAGGCCCTTCTGGGCGGTGGCGATGGGCTTGCCGATGACGACGAACATCAGGAATCCGACGATCGCCGAGGAGATCAGCGGGATCACCACCACGGGCATGATGCCCCGGAGGGCCGCCGGGATGTTGACCTTCTGGACGGCCATCACCACGCCGCCTGCGATCAGACCGGCCGCCAGTCCGCCCAGGAAGCCGGCGTTGATGGTCAGCGAGATCGCGCCGCCCACGAAGCCGGGGACCAGGCCGGGTCGGTCGGCCATGCCGTAGGCGATGTACCCGGCCAGGACCGGGACGAGGAAGCCGAAGGCCACTGCGCCGATCTGGAACAGCAGGGCGCCCCAGCTGTCGGCCTGGGTCCACATGAAGTGGTCCATGACCGACGGCGCCTTGTCGACCTTGTAGCCGCCGATCGCGAAGCCCAGGGCGATGAGGAGGCCGCCCGCGGCGACGAACGGAACCATGTAGCTCACGCCGCTCATCAGCCACTTGCGGAGCTTGGTGCCGTATCCCTCGGTGGAGTCGCCCGCGCGCTCCACCGGCGTGCCGCCCGATGCGGGCGCCGGGGCGATCGTCTCGCCGCGTGCCGCCTTCTCGCGCACCGCCGTGATGAGTTGGGCGGGGCGGTTGATGCCCGCCTTCACTCCGACGTCGACGGTCGGCTTGCCGGCGAAGCGGTCCTTGTCGCGGACGGGGACGTCGTGCGCGAAGATCACGGCGTCCGCCGCCGCGATCGCCGCCGGGTCCAGCCGGGAGAAGCCGGCCGATCCCTGCGTCTCGACGATGAGTTCGACGCCTGCCTCGCGGCCCGCGTTCTCCAGAGACTCGGCCGCCATGTACGTGTGCGCGATGCCGGTCGGGCAGGAGGTGACGGCGACGATACGGAAGGGGCGCTCACCGGAGTCCGATGCGGGGCCGGCGTCCGTGGGGGTTGCCGACGCCGGGGCGGACGCGCTGGGCGTCTGTGTCGTACTACCCGCCGCGGCGCCGGCGGAGGCCGCCACCGACGCCGCAGCGGTGTCTTGGGAGGCGCCCGCCGTGCCCGCCGTGCCCGCGGCGGTCTGAGGGGCGCGTGCCGCAGCGTTCGCGCCCGCGTTCGCATCCCCGTCCGCGCCCTCCCGCGGAGTCGCCGCCGGGGTCTGCGTCGCGCTCGGTGTCTCGTCCCCGCGGATCAGCGCCGCCGCCTTCGCCGCGTCGGTCACCGCGCGCAGCGCCGAGGTGAACTCGGTGTTCATCAGCTGACGGGCCAGTGAGGAGAGGATCGTGAGGTGGGCGTCGTCGGCGCCGGCCGGGGCCGCGATCAGGAAGATGAGGTCGGCGGGGCCGTCGGGGGCGCCGAAGTCGATGCCCTCGGTGCTGCGGCCGAAGGCGAGGGTCGGCTCGGTGACGTGGGCACTACGGCAGTGCGGGATGCCGATGCCGCCGTCGAGGCCGGTCGGCATCTGGGCTTCCCGGGCGGCCACATCGGCGAGGAAGCCCTCCAGGTCGGTCACCCGGCCCTGGGTCACCATGCGCTCGGCGAGGGCGCGTGCCGCCGCTTCCTTGGTATCGGCGGACAGGTCGAGGTCGACCAGGTCCGCGGTGATCATGTCGCTCATCGCGGGCTCCTATGCACGCGTATCGCCCGGGGAAAGGCATGGGCGAGGAGGGGGACGGGGGTGCGGTGGGAGTGGGGAGTCGGGCGGGAGGCGGGGTCGGGGAAGCCCCGCCTCCCGGGGGCGGCGGGCCGGCTCGGCCGGAAGTACCGCCCGGTGGCCGCGGCGAGTAACGGGGAGTCCCGCCGCTTCGGGGCCGGTTTGCTGGGCGCGCCCGGGGGCGTCGGTCCGGGTCGCGCACCCAAGTGGCGCGTGCCGGGGCGTCCGCCGCGGAGCGCGAGCCGGGTCATGACACGGGCTCCGTCAGTTCGCGGTCGAGCGGGATCTCGGCCGTGACGGTCACCGCCGCCGGGTCAAGGTCGGCAGGGGTCGGCATGACGCTGCCGGGGAGCTGGACGGCGGCGGCTCCGTGGGCGACGGCCGAGGCGAGGGCCTCAGGGCCGCTGCCGCCGGCGATCAGGAAGCCGGCGAGGGAGGAGTCGCCGGCACCGACGTTGCTGCGCACGGCGTCCACGCGGGCGGTCGCGAACCAGGCACCCCCGTCCTCCACGAGGAGTTGTCCGTCGGCGCCCAGGCTGGCGAGCACGGCGCGTGCGCCCATGCCGCGCACCTCCTCGGCCGCCTTCAGCGCGTCGCCCACGGTCGCAAGGGGGCGCCCGACGGCTTCCGCGAGCTCCTCGGCGTTGGGCTTCACCACGTCCGGCCGCGCGCGCAGCGCCTCCAGCAGCGCACGCCCCGAGGTGTCCAGCGCGATGCGCGCGCCCCCGGCGTGCACCTCAGTGACGACATCGGCGTACCAGGAGGGCGCGAGCCCCTGGGGCAGGCTCCCGCAGCACGCGATCCATTCGGCGTCACGGGAGTACTCGCGGACGGTGACCAGGAGCAGGGCCTGCTCGGCCGCGGACAGCTCCGGGCCCGGCGCGTTGATCTTCGTGAGGACCCCGTCGGACTCGGCAAGCGCGATGTTGGAGCGGGTGGCTCCGGCGATCGGGACCGGCGCGACCTCGATGCCCTGCGCGTCGAGCAGATCGGCGACGAGCGCCCCCGGCGCACCACCCAGGGGCAGTACGGCGATCGTGCGCCGCCCGGCGGCTGCGACGGCGCGCGAGACGTTCACGCCCTTTCCTCCGGGATCCATGCGCTCGCCGGTGGCGCGGATGACTTCGCCGCGCTCCAGGGAGGGGACCTCGTAGGTGCGGTCGAGGGAGGGGTTGGGGGTGACGGTGAGGATCATGCGCGCACTACTTCCGTGCCGCCGCGCTCGATGGCGGCGGCGTCTTCGGGACTCAGCCCGCTGTCGGTGATCAGCAGGTCCACATCGCTCAGGTCGCCGAAGCGGGCGAAGTGCTCCTGGCCGTGTTTGGCGGAGTCGGCCAGCAGCACCACGCGGCGGGCGGCGGCGACCGCGGCCCGTTTGACCGCGGCCTCGGCGAGGTCCGGGGTGGTCAGACCGTGCTCGGCGGAGAAGCCGTTCGCCGCCACGAGCAGCACGTCCGCGCGGATCTCGCCGTATGCACGGAGCGCCCAGGCGTCCACGGCGGCGCGCGTGCGATGCCGTACGCGCCCCCCGACCAGATGGAGCTGGATGCCCGGGTGGTCGGCGAGGCGGGCGGCGATGGGCAGGCTGTGCGTGACAACGGTCAGGGAGGCCTCCAGCGGGATCGCGGCGGCGACCCGGGCGACCGTCGTACCGGCGTCGAGGATCATCGTGCCCTCGGTCGGGAGTTCGGCGAGGGCGGCCTTGGCGATGCGGTCCTTCTCGTCGGCGGCGGTGGATTCGCGCTCGGCGAGGTCCGGTTCGAAGTCGAGGCGGCCGACCGGGATGGCACCGCCGTGCACCCGGCGGACGAGACCGGCGCGGTCGAGGGCCTTCAGATCACGACGGATCGTTTCCGCGGTGACCTGGAACTCCTCGGCGAGCGACAGTACGTCCACCCGGCCGCCGTCACGTGCGAGCCGGAGGATCTCCTGCTGCCGTTCCGGTGCGTACATGTCGCCGGCCTCCGCCTCGATGTCATGTGCCTCGGCGCTCGCACCTCGACACCTCGATGTCCGTTCACTTCCGAGCGATGCCCGAACGTGTGGTTTCACGGCGAGGCTACGCGCGGTTTTCCGAAAAGTAAACAGGTTCGGATTTCAATCGGGCATGAACAGACACGACGAACAGCCATGGCGAACGAACATGACGAGGGCCCGGCACCTGGTCGGTGTCGGGCCCTCGTCGTGGCTGGTCAGGAGACCAGCTCGGGTTCCTTCTCGGCCATCGGCGGCGTGGCGTCCGCCGCGCCCTCGGCATGTTGCGCGGGCCGCTTCGGCAGGGCGGACATCAGCAGGAAGATCACGCCCATGATCGCGGCGACCCACCACAGCGCGTACTGGAAGGCGTGCACGAAGGCCGGGCCCACCTGCAGCCGGGTCAGCCGGTCGCCGATCTCGCCGAAGAACACCACTGACACCAGGCCCAGGCCGAGCGCGTTGCCCATCTGCTGCACCGTGTTGATCAGCCCGGACGCGGAACCCGCGTGCTCTTGCGGCACGTCCGAGAGGACCGCGTCGGTCAGCGGGGCGACGATCAGCCCCATGCCGACGCCCATCACGACCAGCGGCAGGGCCATCTGCCAGGGGGCGATGGCGAGGCCGTACCGGTGCGCCTCCCACAGATAGATCAGCACGCCCGCGCCCATCACCAAGGCGCCCGTCTGGAGCACCTTCCGTCCGAACCTCGGGACCAGCTTCTGCACCGACAGCCCGGCCGCGGTGGAGACCGCGAGGGAGAACGGCACGCCGGTGAGCCCGGCCCGCAGCGGGCGCCAGCCCAGGCCGATCTGCATGTACAGCGTCCAGACCAGGAAGAAGATGCCGAGCGCGACACCGAAGACGGTCTGTACGGCGATGCCCGCGGCGAAGCTCTTCACCCGGAAGAGGGACAACTCGATGAGCGGGGAACCGTCCCTGGCCGCCTTCCGTTTTTCGTACGACACCAGCGCGGCGAAGACGACCAGCGCACCGGCCATACAGACGTATCCCCACAGCGGCCAGCCCAGCTCGCGGCCGCGCGTGAGCGGGTACAGCAGCATCAGCAGACCCAGCGAGACCAGGGCGACACCGGCGAGGTCCAGCTTCAGCGCCTTGGGGGCCTTCGACTCAGTGATGAAACGGCGGCCCAGGATCCAGGCCAGGACGCCGACAGGGAGGTTGATGAGGAAGATGGGCCGCCATTCGAGGCCGAACAGGTTCCACTCCGTCAGCAGCGCGCCCAGCAGCGGGCCGGAGACCGCGCCCAGACCGACGACCGCGCCGAACATTCCGAACACCTTGCCGCGTTCATGGGCCGGGAAGGTGGCATGCACGATCGACAGCACCTGCGGCACCATCATCGCCGCCATACCGCCCTGCAGGATGCGGGAGGCGACCAGCATCTCCGGGTTCGCGGCGAAGCCGCACAGGGCGGAGGCGAGGGTGAAGCCGCCGATACCGATCAGGAACAGCCGCTTGCGGCCGTGGATGTCGCCGAGGCGGCCGCCGGTGATGAGACCGGCGGCGAAGGCCAGGGCGTAGCCGGCGGTTATCCACTGGATCTGGCTGACCGAGGCGTTTGCACTGCGCTGGATGGACGGGATGGCGATGTTGACGATCGTCACGTCCACCAGGTCCATGAAGGCCGCGGTCATGACGATCGCCAGCGCCAGCCAGCGGGCCCTGTCGGGGGAAGCCGCGGGAAGCGCCGTGGAAAGCGCCGGGGAGGTGGCTGACGGTGTCCGGCTGTCCGTCGTTCGTGATGGGTCGCGCAGTTCGCCGCGCCCGTTGAGGGTGTTGTCGTCGCCGTAGGTCATGGCCTCACGCTAGGACGGCATTAGGTCAGATCGTGTCCTAGTCGTACGGCATTCTCGTCTGCATGACTACCGACACACCGGCACGGTTGCTGCAGCTTCTCTCGCTCCTCCAGACGCCACGTGAATGGCCCGGCGGGGAGCTGGCCGATCGGCTCCGCGTGTCGCGGCGTACCGTGCGGCGGGACATCGACCGGCTGCGGGAGCTGGGCTATCCGGTGCAGGCCACGAAGGGCGCGGACGGCGGATACCGGCTGGTCGCGGGCAAGGCGATGCCGCCGCTGGTGCTGGACGACGAGGAGGCGGTGGCGATCGCGGTGGGCCTGCGGGCCGGTGCCGGGCATGCGGTGGAGGGCGTGGAGGAGGCGTCCGTGCGGGCGCTGGCCAAGCTGGAGCAGGTGCTGCCGGCCCGGCTGCGCCATCGGGTGTCCACCCTGCAGGCGGCGACCACACCGCTGACCAGCGGGGACGGGCCGAGGATCGCACCCGAGACGCTGACCGTGATGGCCTCGACGGTGGCGGGGCACGAGCGGCTGCGGTTCGCCTATCGCGACAAGGACGGCGGCGAGTCGCGGCGGCTGACCGAGCCGCACCGGCTGGTGTCGACCGGGCGACGGTGGTATCTCGTCGCCTACGACCTCGACCGCGCCGACTGGCGCACCTTCCGGGTGGACCGGGTCAGCGAGCCGTTCGCGACCGGAGTCCGGTTCGCGCCGCGCGAGTTGCCGACGGGGAGCGCCGCCGAGTATCTGCGGCGGTCCATCCAGCGGCGGCAGGAGACGTACGAGTTCGCGGTGCGGTTCGCCGCGCCGGCGGAGCAGATCGCCATGCGGATGCCGGCTTGGCTCGGGGTGCCGGAGGACGACGGCGAGGGCGGTTGTGTTCTGCAGGGCACCTCCGGCGATCCGGTGGAGTGGCTGGCGGTGCGGCTGGCGATGACGGGGTACGAGTTCACGGTGCGGGGTCCGGGTGAACTGGTGGAGTGCGTACGGGAGTTGGGTGGGCGACTGAGCCGGGCGGCAGAGACCGATCCCGGAAGTCCGCGGCGGTGATGCCTCAGGGGTGATCCTGGTCCGCCCCGCTCCAGCCGAAGCCCCGCAGGGACCCGAGGTTGCGCAGCGCCAGGGCCGCGGGGCCCTCGGGGCCGGTGGGCGGCGAGGTTGTGGCGGCCCAGGCCTCCACGGCCACGCGGACGGCGGCGCCGGCGACGGCCGCGGCGAAACGGAGATCCGGGGTGATCGGCGTGGCGGGGGCGGGCGGTGTGCGTGCGGGTGGCGCGGGGGGTGAGGGTGGCGTGGGTCGCGAGCCGAGGTTGTCGTGGCTCGCCCTGCCCGTGTCGCTTACGTCAACTCCGCTTCCCCTGTTGGCCGTTGCCGCCGTGCGGGCTGACAGGATCTCGGCCAGGGTCTGGTCCGATGCCTGGCACACCTCGGCCCAGACCTTGCGCAGGGCGGGGCTGGTGTCGGCCAGGTGGATCAGGGTGCGGACCCATTCCCAGGACGCCGCCGAGACGCCGAGACCGGGGGTGAGGGTGTGGTGGACGGCGTGTTCCAGGGCCTCCGGGACAGTGAGGTGAGCCGGGGCCGAGCGGACCGCTTCCGCCCAGCGCTGGGCGCCCGCCGCGTAGAGAGGGGCGACCGCCTCTTCCTTGGTGGCGAAGTAGCGGTAGAACGTGCGCGGTGCGATGCCCGCAGCCTGTGCGATGTCCTCGGCGCGGGTGGCTCGCAGGCCCTGACGGACGAACAGCGCGGCCGCCGCGCGGGCGATCTCCGTCCGGGTCTCGGCCTTACGGCGTTCGGTCAGCGAGACCGGTGCGGAGACGGAAAACTGCTGGTGGGCGGGGCGGGGGGTGGTGCTCACCCCGGCAGGCTATGCCCATGTGACAGAATCTGCCATCCGGCGGTCCACCCCGGGGTTCAGGTACGGGGTGGGCCGCCGATCCAGGTTATGTCACCGCCCCGGCAGCCGCGATCGCTCTCCGTCACCCGCGCGGACTTGAGTCTCCCGCAGGAGGAGACCGGAAGGTGGGGCTCATGCACGGCGGCAACTCTCACTCGCACGGCGCCACCTCGTCCTCTGGCGCCTCCCCTTCCGGCGCCTCGTACTCGATCGGTGAGCTGGCCCGGTGTACCGGACTGTCCGTCAAGACGATCCGTTTCTACTCGGATCGGGGCCTCGTGGCGCCGGCGAGCCGTACCGCGGCCGGATACCGCCGCTATGGCCCCGACGCCGTAGCCCGGCTCGCGCTCGTACGGACGCTGCGTGAACTCGGTCTCGGCCTGGACGCGATCGGGCGGATCGTGGACCGGCCGCTCGACCTCGGCCGGGTCGCGGCCGAGCAGGCCGCCGCGCTGGACGTGCAGATCAGTGTGCTGCGCCTGCGCCGGGCGGTGCTGTCCGCCGTGGCCGCCCGGCGCGAGCCGAGCTTCGAGGAGATGGAACTGATGCACCGGTTGGCAACCCTGTCCGAGGCGGAACGGCGCCGTCTGATCGACGGCTTCCTCGACTCCGTCTTCGCCGAGCCCGGACCCCCTCCCGCGGAGGCGGCCCCGGAGACCGCTCTTCGGCGTTCACTCACCCCCGAGCTGCCCGAAGACCCGACCGGGGAACAGCTGGCGGCGTGGGTGGAGCTGGCCGAGTTGTCGCTCGACGAGGGGTTCCGGGCCGCCGTACGACGCCTGGTCCAGGACCATGCGGGGGAGCGGACCGAGCGTCAGGGCGCGACCGGTGGGCCGCCCGTCGCGGACGTCGTGGCCGTCGCCCGGGATGTCGTGGACGCCGCTGTGGTGTCCGGCATCAGGCCCGAGGATCCGGAAGCGGATCGTGTCGTCGCGGACCTCGTCGCCCGGTGCGGCCTCGTCTCCGGGTACCTGGGGGATGCGGCAGGGCACGCCATGCCGTACGACGCTCTGCTCCGGCGTCTGGAGGCCGCGCGGGAACCCCGCAGGGACACCTATCTCCGGCTGCTGGCCCTCGTCAACGGCTGGCCCGCCCCGCAGCCGCTGACCCCGGTGATCGACTGGGCCGCCACGGCGCTGCGCGCACGGACGGCGGCCTGACGGGAAAAGGGCCCGCAACGGCCGGCCCGGTCCACGAGGCGCACCTCACCGCGTCGCGCACGAGCACGGACACAGCGGGCACGAGCGCGGACACAGGCACGAGCGCGGACACAGAAGGAGCCGGGCTTCGGCACCCGGGGGGACAGGTGCCGAAGCCCGACTCGGGAAGGTCCCGGCGCCGGGGGGGGGATTTGCGTCGGGACGTGGCTATGGGGGTGGATCGTGTGGGATGAACGCGTGGGTCGGCCGGTCTGCGTGGGGTCGGCCGGTCGGTACGGTGCGGGGGGAGTGCGGTTCCCGGGCCTGGCTGCTGGTGGACCCGGAAGGGTTGTTCCCGTGGGTCCGGGACTTGAAGCGATGGGACCACGCCATGTTTGCGCCGTCTTTCGCCACCGGCGTGCGCGGCCGCCAGGCACCGTACGCCCACAGGCGGCACCCGCCTCCGAGTACCGCACCCGGGCACCGGAGGCCCACCGCGGCCCCGGAGCACCACGCACGGCACACCATCGCTCCACCCCCCTCCAACAGCCCTTCAGCCTCCCCCGATACGCAATATGCGAAGCGCGAAACGCGATACGCGGGACGTAGTACGCGGGGCGCAGTACGCGCCACGCGATCCGCGCTACGCCGCCGCGTCGAACCCGGTGTCCTTCGCCAGCTTCTTCAGTTCGAGGAGCGCGTGCTTCTCGATCTGGCGGATGCGCTCGCGGGTCAGACCGTGTTCCTTGCCGACCTCGGTGAGGGTGCGCTCGCGGCCGTCGTCGATGCCGTACCGCATCTTGATGATGGAGGCCGTGCGCTGGTCCAGGCGACCGATCAGGTCGTCCAGTTCCTCACTGCGGAGCAGGGTCAGCACCGACTGCTCCGGGGACACCGCCGAGGTGTCCTCCAGCAGGTCGCCGAACTGGGTGTCGCCGTCGTCGTCCACCGACATGTTCAGCGAGACCGGGTCGCGGGCCCAGTCGAGGACGTCGATGACGCGCTCCGGTGTCGTGGCCAGCTCGGCGGCGATCTCGGCGGGTTCCGGGTCGCGGCCGTTCTCGCGGTTGAACTCGCGCTGCACACGGCGGATGCGGCCCAGCTCCTCCACCAGGTGGACGGGGAGCCGGATCGTGCGGGACTGGTCGGCGATGGAGCGGGTGATGGCCTGGCGGATCCACCAGGTGGCGTACGTCGAGAACTTGAAGCCCTTGCGGTAGTCGAACTTCTCGACGGCGCGCACGAGGCCGGCGTTGCCCTCCTGGATCAGGTCGAGCAGGGGCAGGCCGCTGCGCGGGTAGCGCCGGGCCACGGCGACGACCAGGCGGAGGTTGGAGCGGATGAAGATGTCCTTGGCCCGCTCTCCGGCGGCGACCAGGGCCCGCAGCTCCTCGCGGCTGGCGTCCGACGTGGACTCCACCTCGCCGTCGAGGACCTGCTGCGCGAAGACACCCGCCTCGATGGTCTGGGACAGCTCGACCTCCTTTGCGGCGTCGAGCAGCGGCGTGCGCGCGATCTCGTCGAGGTACATGCCGACCAGGTCGCGGTCTGCGATCTCGCCGCCATGAGCAGGGCGTGCGCGAACACTGCTTGCCGAGTCGGCCGTCTCGCCGGTAGCGGCGGACTTACGACGGGCGACGGCACGGGTTGCCATGCGTGCTCCCTTGCGATGGTGGGCTGGCGGGTGGTCCTGACAAACGCTCGGCACCGGGGGGAGTGTCTCTGGCGACTCTCTCCGAGTGCGCTGCATCCGTGGGAAACAACGACTGGAATCCGGACAGAATTCCCAACCCGCCCCCCAATTTTTCTGATCATGCAGTACCCTGTCCGCCACCTGGGGAGGCGGCATGCCGACAGAGCACACAGAGGTGCAGGTCAGACCGGGAATCGAGGATGATCTCAAGTCCCTCACGGCGATCTACAACCACTATGTACGTGAGACGGCCATCACATTCGATACCGCGATCTTCACTCCTGAAGAACGCCGTCCTTGGCTGCTCTCCCACCCGGAAGACGGCCCGCACCGGCTCATGGTTGCCACGGAAGCGGAAACACAGCAAATCCTTGGGTACGCCACATCCGGGCCTTACCGACCCAAGCCCGCGTACGCGACATCTGTGGAGGTTTCGGTATACGTC
The DNA here is from genome assembly GCF_014650595.1 of Streptomyces alanosinicus. Lineage (GTDB taxonomy): Bacteria > Actinomycetota > Actinomycetes > Streptomycetales > Streptomycetaceae > Streptomyces > Streptomyces alanosinicus. The sequence continues at coordinate 360,712 of NZ_BMVG01000002.1, read as the reverse complement.
GCTCCGGATGCCGGCCGGCGCGGCATCGGCACACTGCTCTACGACGCCCTCTTCAGGGCGCTGACCGGCGAGGACGTGCACCGCGCGTACGCCGGGATCGCCCAGCCCAACGAGGCCTCCGAGCGGCTGCACGCCCGCTTCGGCTTCCGGTTCGTCGGCACGTACCGCGAGGTCGGCCGCAAGTTCGGCCGCTACTGGGACGTGGCCTGGTACGAGAAGGAGCTGTAGGCGCGAGAAGGAGCCGCACGCACAAGAAAGAGGCCGCATGCGCGCGCGACGGCCCAGCCGCGACGGCTCAGCCGAACTGCACCGACCGCTTCGCCATACCCATCCAGAATCCGTCGATCACCGACTTCTGCGCGTCCAGTTCGCCGCCCGCCTCGGCCGCGCCCATGGTGACGAAGAGCGGGGCGAAGTGTTCGGTGCGCGGGTGGGCGTAGCGGCCGGCCGGGGCCTTGTCCAGGAAGTCCAGCAGGGCGTCCCAGTCGCGGGCCTGAAGGGCGCGCGAGCCCCAGTCGTCGAACTCGGAGGACCAGCTGGGCACGCCGCCGCCCGCGTACCGCAGGGCGGCGAGGTTATGGGTGAAGAAGCCCGAGCCGACGATCAGCACGCCCTCGTCCCGCAGCGGTGCGAGCCTGCGGCCGATGTCCATCAGGCGCCGGGGATCGAGGGTGGGCAGGGAGATCTGCAGGACGGGGATGTCGGCGGCCGGGAACATCTCGACCAGGGGGACGTAGGCGCCGTGGTCGAGGCCGCGGTCGGGGATGTCCTGGACGGGGGTGCCGGGGGCGCGCAGCAGCTTGCGGACGGATGCGGCCAGCTCGGGGGCGCCGGGGGCGGGGTAGCGGACCTGGTAGTAGTGCTCGGGGAAGCCCCAGAAGTCGTAGACGAGCGGGACGGTCCGCACCGCGCCGAGTGCGAGCGGGGCCTCCTCCCAGTGGGCGGAGACCATGAGGATCGCCTTGGGGCGGGGCAGGTCGGCGGACCAGGCGGCGAGCTCACCGGGCCAGACGGGGTCGTCGGCGAGCGGCGGGGCACCATGGCTGAGATACAGGGCGGGCATGCGCCCCGCCCCGGCCCCGCCAACGGCCCCCTCCCGCCGTTCGCCCCCGGAGGCGGGCTGCCCCTGTGTGTGTGCGGTGGTGGACATGACGGCGGCTCCCATGAATCACGGGGCCGCGCCGCCACGACCGCTGTGGACGTCGCGACCACACCCCGATGCTTTAACTCTCAAGTTCTACAGAAACCATACGCCCGACTTGTTCAAGTTTCAAGGAGCCGACTCGTACAGTGGGACACATGAACACGGCATCCGACTCCGCCACAGAGCCCCGCTGGCTCACCGACGAGGAACAGCGCGTCTGGCGCGCCTATCTGCACGCCACCACCCTGCTGGAGGACCATCTCGACCGGCAGTTGCAGCGCGACGCGGGCATGCCGCACATCTACTACGGCCTTCTCGTCGGCCTCGCCGAGGCACCGCGCCGCCGGCTGCGGATGACCGAGCTGGCGATGAAGGCGAAGATCACCCGCTCCCGGCTGTCCCACGCGATCGCGCGGCTGGAGAAGAACGGCTGGGTGCGCCGCGAGGACTGTCCCTCCGACAAGCGCGGCCAGCTCGCGGTGCTCACCGACGAGGGTGCCGAGGTGCTCGCCCAGACCGCGCCCGGCCATGTGGCCACCGTGCGGCAGGCGATGTTCGACCGGCTCGGTCCGGAACAGCAGAAGGCCCTCGGCGAGATCATGGGGATCATCGCCGAGGGCCTCCAGCCCAACGAAGCGGGTGCGGACCTGCCCTGGCTCCGCTAGATCACCGTACGGACATCACCGGATCGTCGTACGGATCGCCATACGGATCGTCGTACGGAAATCGCCGTAGGGAAATCGCCGTAGGGAAGATCATCGTCCGGGTGGGGTCAGTGGGCCACCACCGGCACCGGGACCTCGTCCTCCACACCGTCGCCGGAGGCCACCGGGGTGGAGCCCGGACGGCCGGCGTTGACGAAGGTGAAGGCGATCAGGGCGGCGAGGGCGAGGATGCCGACGGCGAACCAGATCGCGATGCTGTAGCCGTGCACCATGGCCTCCAGCCCCACCAGCTGCTGCTGCGGCTTGCCGGCCGCGGCGGCGATGTGGTCCTTGAGGTACGACGTGGTCGCCGAGGCGGCGATGGTGTTCAGCAGGGCGGTGCCGATCGCGCCGCCCACCTGCTGCGAGGTGTTGACCATCGCGGAGGCGACACCGGCGTCCCGGGGCTGGACGCCCTGGGTGGCCAGGGACATCGCCGGCATGAAGGCCGTACCCATGCCGAGGCCGAGCAGCACCATCGCGGGCAGCAGCTGGGTGCCGTACGAGGAGTCGATCTTCAGCTGGGTCAGGATCAGCATGCCGAGCGCGGCGACCAGGAAGCCGGGACCCATCAGGAAGCGGGCCGGGACCCGGGTCATCAGACGGGTGCCGATCTGGGTGGAGCCCGTGATCATGCCGGCCACCATCGGCAGGAACGCGAAGCCGGTCTTGACCGGCGAGTAGCCCTTCACGACCTGCAGGTAGTAGGTCAGGAAGAGGAACAGGCCGAACATGCCGATGATCGCGAGACCGAGGGAGAGGTAGATCCCGCCGCGGTTGCGGTCGGTGACCACGCGCAGCGGCAGCAGCGGGGCCTTGACCCGGGACTCGACGACCGCGAACGCGAGCAGCAGCACCGCGGAGGCGACGAACATCGAGATGGTCACGGAGTCGCCCCAGCCGTCGGACTCGGCGCGGGTGAAGCCGTAGACGAGTGCGATCAGGCCGAGGGAGGAGAGGATCACGCCGGGGATGTCGAGCGGGGCGCGGTTGCGGCCGCCCTCCGGCTCACGGATGACGGACCAGGCGCCGAGCGCGGCGACGACGGCGAACGGGATGTTCACGAAGAAGGTCCAGCGCCAGTTCAGGTACTCGGTGAGGAAACCGCCGACGATCAGGCCGACGGCACCGCCACCGCCGGCGATGGCGCCGTAGATACCGAACGCCTTGGCGCGCTCCTTGGCGTCGGTGAACATCACCGCGAGCAGGGAGAGCGCGGCCGGGGCGAGCAGGGCGCCGAAGACGCCCTGGAGGGCGCGGGCGCCGAACATCATCGGACCGGTGGTGGCGGCGCCGCCGAGCGCGGAGGCGAGGGCGAAGCCGGTCAGGCCGGTGACGAAGGCGCGCTTGCGGCCCCACTTGTCGGCGATACGGCCGCCGAAGAGCAGCAGACCACCGAAGGCGAGGGCGTAGGCCGTGACGACCCACTGCCGGTTGCCGTCGGATATGCCGAGGTCCCTCTGGGCGGAGGGCAGGGCGATGTTCACGATGGTGGCGTCGAGGACGACCATCAGCTGGGCGAGCGCGATGAAGACGAGCGCCTTCCAGCGGTTGGCGTCGCCGGCCGGTGCGGCGGCGGCGCCGGAAGCCTTGAGGGCTTTTTCGGACATGGAGATACCCACTTCGGGACTTCGAGACTTCGTGACGGAAACGTGCGGAAAGATCGAGAGAAGGCTTGAGAAGAGCTGAGAAGGACGGGGAAAGGCTGAGAAAGCTCGGGAAGGGCTGAGAAGGGCTGAGAAGGATCGAGAGCGATCGGGAAATGAGGGAGTAGGACGAAAAAACGGAAGGCGGTGGACGCGGCTCATCGACGGTGACGGCCGGCGGGCAGAGGCGGCAGGCGGGCTGACGTAGCTGACGTAGGGGTGGACTGGAATGCGGGGCCGGACTGATCGGTCAGGACCCGCGCAGCTCCTCGATGGTCACGGCCGCGCCCGGCAGGGCGGAGCGGGCGGGTGCCCGCAGCCCGTCGAGAACCAGCTGCAGATGACGGTGGATGAAACGGTCGCCGTGCAGACAGTCCGTGCCGGCCGGGGGCCGGCTCAGCTGGGCCACGACGATCATCAGGTCACCGACACCGACGTCGGGCCGGAGCTGCCCGGCCGCCTTGGCCCGGCCCATGACCTCCTCGATGAGCTGCTCGACGCGCTCGCGGGAGGCTTCCAGGTCGGGGTGGTGCTGGTCGAACGTGCTGGAGATCATCGGGCACAGCGCGCTGATCCGCTCGTCGGCGGAGGCGTGCACGAAGCGCTCCAGTGCGGCGAAGGCGTCCCTGGTCTCGGCGAGGGCCGTCTCGGCCGCCTCGGCCGTGCGGTCCATGACGAAGCAGACGACCTCGCGGACGAGGGCCTCGCGGTCGGGGAAGTTGCGGTACACCGTGGCGTTGCCGACGCCGGCCCGGCGGGCGATCTCGTCGAGCGGCACGTCCGGGCCGTGCTCGACGAACATCTCCCGGGCGGCGGTGACGATCCGCTCCCGGTTGCGCACGGCGTCGGCCCGGGGCCGGGACACCTTGCGCGGTACAGGGGCGATCGCGGTCAACACGGTGGACTCCTCAGAAGCGATGGGGCGATGGGGCGATGAGGCAGAAGCGATGAAGCGATGCGGCGATGAGATCGGCGACCTCGGGCAGAGATGAGGTCGGCGACCTCGGTGAGAGATGAGGTCGGTGCCGTCGATCCGGGGAGGCAGTCCCCGTTTCGCTCGGACACAGGTCTAAACGGGGAGAGGTTCCCCGGTTATTTCCCGACCGCGAAAAGAATCCATGTGACCTGAGGCACACTCACCTCCCGCCGAGATTCACCCGCGTGCGGGCCTGCTTTCCCACGATCGGTCTCCTCCAGCGCGCGCCCGCGCACCCCACGGACACAGGGTGAGCGCAAGGGTGCAGCCGGAGACGGGCTGCCGTGGAGCGAGAGGTCCATCCATGCAGCCGGAGCCGGAGCCGCCTCGCCCGATACCCCTGTGCATAGCCCCCGCACCCCTGTGCACAGCCCCCGCGCGCCGGCGGATACGCCGACACCGACGGATACGCCCGCGCCGGGCGGCCGCTCTCGCCGCGGTGAGCGCGCTGACCCTCGCGGTCAGCACCTCGGCCGGGACCGGACACCTCTCGGCGCCCACCGCCGCCGGGCCGATCGGCCTGGCCCGCTCCTCCGCGCTCGCCCCCTGCACCGTCCACGGCGGTCTCGACGTGCAGATGACCGAGGGCCTGCCCACCCCGCACGGCTACGCCCGCTCCACCGGCACGGTCCATGCCCTGACCCTGATGGTCGACTTCTCCGACGCGCCCGGCGAGGGCAGTGCGATGGACCGCTTCCACGAGTTCTTCCCGCAGACCCAGCAGTGGTTCCGCGCCGCGTCGTACGGCCGTTTGGACTACCGGCCTGAGACGCCGATCAGCGGCTGGCTGCGGATGCCGAAACCCTTCAAGGCGTACGGCATCGAGCGCGGGGCGCCCTTCGATCCCGGCTACCGGGGGCTGGTACAGGACATCGTGGCCGCGGCCGACCCGACGGTGGACTTCCACGCGTACGACCTGCTGAACGTCCTGATCACCCCGAACGCCGGGCCGTCCGCGCTGGACACAGTCCTGTCCGTGACCTTCGCCGGCAACGGCGACGCGCCGGTCGCCGACGGGATCCCCGTGGCCAACGCGTCGTTCATCTACTCCCGGCAGGACGACGGCTCCGGCTCGTACTCCCGCACCGGCTACCGGGTGCTGCCGCACGAGAACGGCCATACCTTCGGACTGCCCGATCTGTACACGCAGGACGGCGGGGGCGCGGTCGGGCACTGGGACATCATGAGCGAGGACTGGGGCGCAGACAACGACTACCTCGGCTGGCACAAGTGGAAGCTGGGCTGGCTGGACACCTCCCAGGTGGGCTGCGCGGCGACACGCGGCAGCACCGAGTACATGCTGACCCCGCTGTACAAGCCGGGCGGCGGAAAGCTGGTCCTCGTGCCCGTCAGCGACCAGAGCTCGTACGCGCTGGAGGTGCGCACCCAGGGCGGCAACGACGAGGCGGTGTGCCAGCCGGGCGTACTGATCTACAAGGTGGACGGCACGATCGACACCGGACGCGGTCCGGTCACGGTGTACGACAGCCATGGCAACAGCGGCGGCTGCACCCGCAGCCCCAACGTCCAGGCGGAACTCTCCGACGCCACCTTCACCTCCGGCGAGACCTTCAAGGACCCGCGCCACGGCATCACCGTGGAGATCCTCGACACGGACGCGGACGGGAACTACCGGGTACGCGTGACTCGGAAATAGGGGCGGAGCAGGGAGGGAGCACGGACGGAGCAGGCACGGACCTGGGGCGGAGCAGGGACGGACCCGGGCGGACCGGGGCGTGCCGGGGGACGGAGAGCAGCGGGAGTCCGGGGCGTGCCAGGGGACGGAGAGCAGCGGGAGTCCGGGGCGGGTGGCGGGGTTTACCGTAGGCGTGGCTGTTTGGCGTACCGGAGAGATGATGCCCGCGAAGACCGCACTGGATGCCGATGCCCGTGGTGAAGCGGGGGAAGCGGTCGGGCCGTTGGTGCGCGGAGTCGGTGTGCTGCGGCGGCTCACCGAGGCGGGCGGCTCGCTGAGCCCGAGCGCGCTGGAGCGGGCCACCGGGCTCGCCCGGTCCACGGTCGACCGGATCACCGCGACCCTGGCCCGCATGGGTTACGTCCGCCTCGACGCACGGGACGTCGTCCTCACCCCCGGGGTGATGGAACTGGGCAACGCCTATCTGGCCGCCCTGCGGCTGCCCGCGCTGCTCGGCGGGCACGCCGACGCGGTCGCCGACGCGCTGGACGAGTCGGTGTCGCTCGCGGTCCCCGACCTGGACGGCATCCGTTTCATCCACCAGGCCACCCGCCGCCGCGCGATGACGGTGAGCTTCCGCATCGGTGATCTGCTGCCGGCCGAACGCACGGCGCCGGGAGCGGTGTTCGCGGCCGGGTGGGCCGAGGGCGACTGGGCGCGCTGGCGGGCCCGCCGGGCGGCGGATCCGGCGGACGCGGCCTTCCCTGCCGTACCGCCCCGGCAGCAGCCCCGGCAGCCGCCCGCCGACGACTCCGCCTTCGTGCGGCGGGTGGAGCGGGCGCGCCGGGACGGCTGGGCGGTGGACGACCAGCTGATCGAGCCGGGCCTGGTCGCCGTGTCCGTACCGGTGCGGGATCCCGGTACCGGCCGGCCGGCCTGTGCGGCGAGCGTGGTCAGCCACACCAGCCGGCATTCCGCGGCCGGCCTGCGCAGCAGCCTGCTGCCGCGCCTTCGTACGGCGGTGGCGGCGATGGAGGCCGAGCTGCGCACGGCACCGCCGCCGGACCCGGGGCCCGTGCCCTCAGGCCTCGCGACCTGGACGACGGCGTCCAAGCACGAGCTGGGCCGGGACTTCGTGGAGTCCCTCGCGCGCGGTCTGACCGTACTGACCGCCTTCGGCGCGGGGCGCTCGACACTGACACTGACGGAGGTGGCGCGGGCGACCGGCCTCAGCCGGGCCACCACCCGGCGTGCCCTGCTCACCCACGAGCAGCTGGGCCTGGTGACCGCGCACGCCGACGCCCTTGACGGCGGGGGACACCGCGCCTTCACCCTCACCCCGCGTGTCCTGGACCTCGGCTTCCCGCCGCTGTCCCGCACCACGCTCGCCCGCCTGGCCGAGCCGCGGCTGCGGGCCCTCGCGGACCGGGTGCACGAGGCGGCGGCGCTCGCGGTGCTGACGGATGACGGCAGCGAGATCCAGTACACCGCCGGAGCGGGCACGCGCCGGGTGCTGACCGTGGACGTCACGGTGGGCGCGCGCCTGCCCGCCGCCGCGACGTCGCTCGGCCGGGTGCTTCTCGCGGACCGCGAACCGCCGCCTACAGAGCGGGAGTTCACCGGCGTACGCGCCCGGGGCTACGCCCTCGTCGACGAGGAGCTGGAGTCGGGGCTGCGCTCGATCGCGGTACCGGTGCGCGACCGGGCGGGCCGTACGGTCGCCGCGCTGAACGTGGCGACCCACCCGGCCCGCCACACCCTGGAGCACTGCGTCGACACCCTCCTGCCCGAACTGCGCGCCACCGCCGGTGAGATCGAGCAAGACCTGCACACGGCATCGCGGTTCACGCGCGTGGCGACGGGCTGAGCGAGGCCCCCGTGACTACTTCCGCCACTCCCGCTACTTCCACAGGGAGAACTTCTTGGTGAGCGGATCGAGTTCGTCGCGTCGGCCGAACGCGGCCACGGCGTAGTACTCCAGCTCGGCCTCGGGCAGGGCCGCGACCCGCTGGAGCTGTTCGGCGTAGGTGTCCCCGGTCATCGCCGACACGAAGTCGTTGACCAGCAGCCCGGCGGCGCTCGCCTCGGCGCGGAACCGGCGCAGTCCGGCCGCGCGGCCCTCCAGGACGATCAGGGAGAGACCGGAGATCGGCGCGTGTGTGCCGCCGTCGGCGTCCGGGAAGTTCAGGAAGGACATCTTGGCGGCCAGTTCGGGATGCTCGGCCGCGGCCTTGGCGGCCAGGCCCAGCGCGGTGTGCGTGCCGGCGTTGATGGCCACGCCGGCGGGCAGCTTCGCCTTGAGGACCACGGCGAACTTCCAGTCGGAGGCGACGTCGGACGGCTGGATGATCAGGTGGGACACCGGGGCTCCTTGAAACAGCTCGAATCTGATGGTCCGGGATTGACGATCCGTGATTGACGATCTGAGATTGACGATCCGGGATTGACGGTGAGTCACATAACTGGTCCGGACGGCCTGGCCGGTCAGGCCGGTCAGGGTGTGAACGTGACGCCCGGCACGAGGTGGAACTGGACGTCGCCCACGACGGTCGGGCTGAGCCGGTAGCCGGGCCGGCCCTGGAGTACGTCGTCCGGCTTGAGGCCCAGCTCGGTGCCGCGGTCCAGCTGTTCCTGGCAGACGGCCCGGAACCGCCGTACCACCTGGACGACGGCGCTGCTGGTCCGTCCGGTCCGCTCGGCCAGCTCGGCCGCGGAGAGATAGGGGACCTCGCGCTCCTCGGCGCGGGCCTCCTTCAGCTCCCGGCCCAGTTCGCCGAGGATCGCGAGCAGCGCGGCGGGGGCGGTCTCGTAGATCAGGATTCCGTTGATCCACAGGCTCTCGCCGTACGCGGCGAGGTCCACCTCGGCGGGCAGTTCCCGTCTGCTGCGCAGGTCACGGCGGAACACCCCGAACGCCGGCATGAAGTCCGGCACCCGGTAGGCCGCCCGTGCCCCGAGGTAGTGCGCCAGCGGGGTCTGCAGTCCCGACTGCGGCGGCACCTGGAGGGCCTCCACCACGGCCTGCAGGGGATCCGGTACCAGCCTGCGCAGCTCGGCGAGCCGCCGGGAGAGCCAGGACGCCGTGGCCGCCTTGCCGTAGAGGGCGAAGTGGAGCATGCCCGCGTCCAGCAGGGCGATGCCGGCCTCCTTCTCCATACCGGCGGCCCGCAGACGCTCCCTCAGGTCCATCGCGGTGCGGATCAGATCGGCGGACCCGAGCCTGAGCCGGCCGGCCTGGAGCAGGCCGCGCCAGCGGACGTGCACGGTGAGCAGCAGCGGCGCGACCGGCTCGGCTCCCTCCAGGTGCCGGACGAGCCGGTGGAAGATCTCCGGGTAGGGCGAGTCGAGGTAGCCGAGCCAGCCGAAGGAGAACAGGTCGAGTGCCGCGTCGAGGTCCCGGCGGGAGCGCGACGCGGCGTAGGCCAGCAGGTTTTCGCTGACCCTGACGTAGCGGCGCAGCAGCGCCCGGTCGTCGGGACCGAGCCCCTGCGGCCCCATCGCCGGCGAGTCCACGAACGAGCTGTATCCGCCGCTTCGTACGTCGCCGAGGTGGAAGGCGTAGGAGGTGCTGTCCGTGGCCGGCCGGTGCCCGGCCGAGGCGATCACGTCGTCCACGTACCGGCGCTGCTCGTCCAGCACCCGGACCGCCGCCTGCTCCTGCCCTGCGAGCAGGCGGGCGATCACGAGGTCGGTGTAGAGCCAGGCGGCGTCCGCGTAGTAGGAGTACTTCCGGTACTTGTCGAGGCTGGTTCCGAAAGCGGCGAGCGCCTCCTCGACCGAGCCGCGGGCGCTGTTGTCGAGTCCCCGCTTCCAGGAGACGTACGAGGTCTCCAGGAACTCCTCCCCGACGCCTTGGATCCCCAGTTCCGCAGCCAGCCGCGAGAAGGCGGCGGGAAAATCCGAGCGGGCATACTCCGCCCAGCCCTGACTGATGGCGTCGGCCGCCTCCTGCAGGATCTGAGCCGACTTCTCCTCGACTCCCCGGTAGATCAGGTCGATGGTCTCCTTGACCCGGGGCAGGACACGGCCGGTGTAGAGGATGGAGGTGTCGGCGTACCGGTCGGCCACCGCGCGCAGTTCGAGCGCGGTCGGCCCGGCACCGCCCGCCAGCCCGGCGCAGACACCGGCCAGGCACAGCAGCAGGGCCACGTCGTGCTCGTCCGTGCGCTGCAGCTCACTGTCGGGCAGCTGCCCGACGGCGGCGAACGCCCGCTCGACGCCGGCCGGTCCGCCACCGCCCCGCACGAACTCCTGAAGATCCTCCCGAATCTCCGCGACACTCCGCATCGGCATCCCCGACCCAAACCCTCTGAAATTCCCCGGACTTACCCGGATTCCCCGGCACGAGCGATGGATGTCATCTTAGACCCTTGAGATGACATAGCCAAGAAAGCATCCCAACCCAAGATGACTCATCCTGATGCCCCCTACCCCCTGCCCCCTCCTCCTGGTCACCCACCAGCGCCCCATCCGCTACCCTGTCAGGGACCGCCCCAGCGGCGGCCACACCCTTGCCGAGCGCAGCGGCGTACTCACGGGAGTATCCAGCCTGCGCCACGCAAGACCCCGCCTTCGTAGCTCAGGGGATAGAGCACCGCTCTCCTAAAGCGGGTGTCGCAGGTTCGAATCCTGCCGGGGGCACAGAGAAATTCCTGGTCAGAGGCCCTTTCGTCCGACGGACGAGAGGGCCTCTGCGCTTGCGGCACACATATGGCACACATGCGGCTGCGGGCAGAGGTGGGGAGCTGTGCGAGATGCCCGCGAAGGATGAGCCGGCTCGGCGCCGGTACGAGAAGCTGGTCGACCGCCTGGAGGCGCTGATGCGGGCTTCCGTGAAGCCTCGCTACCAGGGCTACCACGGGCAGCTGATCCTGAGCAGCAACGATCAGCGAACTGGCCGCCAGGGATGCTGCTGACGCCATCGACGCAGAACTCTGTGGCCGCGAGCAGAAGCAGGCACGGTCGGCGGTCGCCGCTCCACCTTTGCGGAAAAGCCTGCGCAGCATGCCGGAAATCTGTCGAGCCCGCTCCGGCGGCGGACCTACGCTTGCCGCATGGCCCATGGGAAGACCTCGTACGTTTGCCTGCCCTGCCGGGCCTCGTACAAGCAGCCCTACCCCGGCTACCACGACCACGACCGGGTCTGTCCACGCTGCGCCGAACCACTGATCCACGTCGGCTCCGCCTTCGCGGCACCCAAGAGGCGGGACACCGCCGCCTGGCGCGCCCTCTCCGTGCTGCTGCACGCGGGTGTGCGCTTCCACAAGAGCTGTTGCGGCGGCCCCGGCCGCCGCCCGCGCACGCTCAGCGAGGTGCGCGAGCGCATGGCCTACGCCCGGGCCACCGGAGAACCGTTCGCTCAGGCGTTGGTCCGCCGCGACCTGCCCTAGGGCGTGTTGCGAAAGTCCCGTCGTCCGCCCGGAGGGCGGGCCGAGCGGCGTCTGGTGCGTGCTCTGGGGGTCCCCCCGGCCGGAGGCTGGGGGAGTGCCGGGCGAAAGCCCTCGTACTGGTTGTACGTGGGTTTTCGCCCGGTGCGGCGAGAGTGCGTGCCAGGCGTCGGGCGGCAGGCGGGACTTTCGCAACACGCCCTAGCAGCCAGACAGCACACCCGGCCCACAAGCCCAGGCAGCCAACGCCCGCCGCACCTCAGCACACCCCACCGCTCCGGCCCCGCTGCCACCTCGCGCCCAGCGGCGCTGACCGCATGCTCCATGACACGGCGACGGAGTTCGGATGGCCCACCGTGGCCTGATCCCTCCGGTCTCCGGCGCAGAGCCGCCGACTCGTCCGCGTCGGGCGTCCTCTCGCCGTCCGACACGACAAACTAGGACATGACGCCGGGGTCAGAGACCCGGCTCCGAACGTGAACAGGACCGGCCCGTGACCTTCGTTACCGATCTGCCCGCCCCCCGGCTGGCTTCCGACGTGACTTCCACCGACGTGGAGGCGCTCGTCGCCTTCCTTGACGGCAAGGTGCACGGCATCCTGGCCGGGCACCGGAGCGACACCGACGTCTGGAAAGCCGCCCTGGGGCTGCGTCTGGCGTTGAACCACCGGGCGCGGCAGGCCCGGGAGGCGTACGCGCGAGCGGACCACTCCAGGGAGGCGGCGCGGGCCCGGTTCCTCAGGTGGAACCGCCTGGCCGTACTGGCCCTGGGCTGGGAGAAGGACCCGGACTACGACGAGCGATGGAAGGTCATCGCCACCCCGGTGCCGAAGGCGCGGCCGTCTTCGTGGTGACGGACCATCGGAGAGCGCCCGCGCCGTCGAAGCCGACGGTCGGACTGACCAGGGTCTCTGAACCGGTCCGGCCGTGAGGCGGAAACGCCCCGGGCCGCCCAGTGACGCGAGTCGTACTGCGAGCGGGAGTGGAACGACGACCGGGCAGGGGTCCCGTGCGGCGAACGGCTGACCCACAAAGTCACCGACGCAGCCGGGACGTCGTATCTCGCCTGTGAGACCCACGCGATGGACACGACCGAGCACCTGACCGGCGCCACCATGACCCCGCTCAACAACAGGCAACAGCCATGAACGACCAGCTACGCCTGCGGTACTCGGCAGACCGTCGGACCCATGCATGCCGCCGTCGCGATTCCCGGTCCTGTACCGATCGGCACTCCCGCCCCCGCACACGGCGGGCGTACGATCAAGGCCGCTGCTGAGAAGTGAGGCTGCCTCAATGCCGTGTACCCATCTGCCGATACGCGCCATCGCGACCGGCTTCGTCACAGCTGTGCTCCTGCTCGCCACCGGGTGCGGCCGGCAAACCGCCGTTGCCCCGGCGACGCCCGCAAAGCCGCGGTCGATCGCTCCTGCAACGCCTGACAGCTCCGGGCCTCCCGATCAGCAGAAGCTGGACGCCGCGGCAGCCGCCATCGAGCATCTGGGCGCCTCCCAGCCCGACTCGTTCACCGGGCTCGCCGTTGACAATCCCGGCAACCGGGTCATCGTCTACCGCAAGCCGCGTGCCACCTTCGACGCCGCGCTCGCCCGACTCCGCACGGGCGTGCGCATCGACAAGCGAGACGCACCGCGATCGATCGGCGAACTGACGGCAACCCGGGACCACGTGACAGCGCTCATGGGGCACACCACCGGGTACACCATCGTCTCGGTGAGTGATGGATCGGTGAACAGTTACACCGACGGCGTGGTGGAAGTCGGCGTCACCGGCGACCTGTCACGTGCCAAGAAGGAGTTGCGCGCACGCTTCGGTGACGCGGTCACGGTTGCGGCAGGTAGTCCTGCTGTGGGTTGAGGGGACCCTTGCAAGAGGGACATGGGGCCATGGAAATCGCGTTCAAGGCGTCGTTCATGCTCGCCCCGGCCACCGAAGTCGTCCTGGTCACCACGCTGGTCTCCAGGTCTGGCGCCAGCAGCGCCACAGGAACACCCAGCCCTGGTACTCAACGGAGGTGCCGCACTGGCCGGGTTCAACGAGGAGGTCGCGCGCTATCGCGAGCTTGCTGGGAATCTGCTGACTCGCCTGCATCGTTGAAGACAGCCCACACGGTCATGGGGATGCGAAAGCAGCAGCCACGGGCGTGCCCACACCTTAAAGGTCCAGGTCAGCCTGCTCCGGAACATATCCAGCACACATGGGGCCGGGAAACCCCGTAAACACGCGAGAACTACGGGCGACTCGTCCGGGGCCGTTTGCGTGAGCGGGCTTCTCCGCGCCATCGGGCTCCGGCTCCGCTTCGGGAGCGGTGTTCTCGGCGGTGGCGCGGGCGCTGAAAACCCGTCCGGTCCCGCCCCAGCCGGTTCCCCATGCGGTATGCGGTTGAACGGGAGTCATTCGCCCCGCCGCCCCCCAGGCTCCTCGGCTGGGTCGCCTGGCGACACACCGACACACCGACACACCATGCGCCGGCCACGCCTTCGCGGAAGCCTGCGGCATCAACCTCACCTACATGCCGGCCGAGCCGCGCCGCCACCACGAAGAATGGAACCCAGGCGTGGCCACACCCGAAGAACCCCTCGGGTGAACTCATCGCCAACAGTGTTGTGCACTCCGTGCTCACGACTCACCGGCCGCATTCCGGCAGCCTGGAGGGACGTTTGCCGATCGGCAGCGCGTAAACGGAGTGCAGACCAGCATGGGAAACGGGGAGGACGTCACATGAAGCGCCTCAAGATGCGCACGGCACGGATGTCGGTCGTGGCGGGTGTGGCCGCGGCCGGGCTCGCACTCGGGCTTGCCGGAGCGGGGACCGCACAGGCGTCGCCGGTAACGCCGACGGACATGCCAGGCTTCAAGGGCGGCAAGGTGGACTGGAAGGCGAACGGTGACACGGTGACGGTCACCGACACCAAGCGGGACGGCTACGCCTTCGGCGTGACCATCTTCATCAGGGACCCCTACCACTCGCACAGCAGGCAGTGCCTGACCAGCGGCGCGGGCCAGACCAAGACGTGCCACTTCGACTACCCCGAAGGCAGCGACCTCGCTGTCCAGGGCATTCTGATCAGCTCGACCGACATTGACTATGCGGGCACCGGTATCGTCACGGCCTGACCGACCCGCAACGGCTTACCGGGCACCCAGCCCTGTACAGCAGGAAATGTGGATCAACTGCGCCCTGTGAACGTCGCACTCCACGCCCGCGGTCGCCCACGAGCCCGGTCTCGCGCTCCCGGTCGGTGACCCCGTCCAGTGAGCGGCTGGGCGGACGCGCGGGTTCCGGACGGCGGCCGAACTCCGCGATCAGGCGGCGGGTGACCGAGGGGGCGAGCAGCGCCTCGCCCGCGGCGCCGGCGCGCAGGGCGGCGTAGACGTACTCGTCCAGGTCGAAGGTGGTGAGGATGAGGACGCGGACGCCGGGCAGAGCCGGGTCCGAGCAGATCTGCCGGGTCGCCTCGATGCCGTCGAGGTCCGGCATGCGTACGTCCATCAGCACGACGTCCGGCCGTCCGCGGCGGGCGAGTTCGACGGCATCCGCTCCGTTCGCGGCCTCGCCCACGGCCGTCATGCCGGGCGTGTGGTCGACGAGGACGCGGAAGCTGCCGCGTACCACGCCTGGTCGTCGGCGATCAGTACCCGGACCGGGGGCGCGTCGGTCATGGTCCTTGGTTCCCTTCGACGGGCAGGCGGACGGACACCGCGAAGCCGCCCTCCGGCCGGGGGGCCGCCTCGAAGCTGCCGCCGTACATCATCGCCCGCTCCCGCATCCCCAAGAGACCATGTCCGCCGGGCAGTTCGCGGACGGCCCGGCCGGGTGCGGACGGTGGTCCCTCGTCCATGATGTCGATGCGGATCTCTCGCGCAGCCGCCTCGACCGTGACCTGGCAGCGAGTCGGGGCGGCGTGCCGGACCACGTTGGTGAGGGCTTCCTGGACGATCCGGTCGACGGTCAGCTGTGTCCCCTCGGACAGGGCCTCCGGCACGTGCACGGTCAGGTCGACGTCCACCCCTGCCCGGTGCACAGCACGCCGAGCGTGCGCCGCATCTCGGCCAGCGCGGAACGGCTTGTTTCCTCGATGACCTTGAGGGCGGCCCGTGCCTCCCGCGGGTCGGCCTCCGCCACATGCCCGGCAACGCCCGCCTTGACGGCGCGATCCGCAGACGCTCCTCGTCCCGTGCGTGCTCGGACCGGCGCCGCTGTTCCCGGGCGGTCTCGGCCCTGCGGCCGCGCACGGTGAACCCCACGCCCCAGGCCCCGCCGATCACCAGGAACACGAGCCCGGCCACCCCGACGGCGCCCCGCCAGTCCTCGGCGGGTGTGACCACCGCCTCGCCGAGATACACGGCACCGCACGCCACCGGCAGCGTCACCGCGAGTGCGGGCACGGACCGGCGGGCGGGCTCGGCCAGTGCGACGAGGGAGGCCGCAGGCCCGGCGGCGGTGTACGGCTCACGGGGGATGTCGAGGAGCGATGCCTGGCCAGGGCGGCCGGCACGGCCGCGAGGACCGCGAGCGGCCACCGGCGGCGTACGGCGATCAGGCAGCCGGGCCAGGGTTGCCCTGTGCAGGCGGGCTGGCCGTCGTCGGAGGTGAGCCGGGCGAAGCCGGCGTACACGGCGGTCAGGGCCAGTGCCGCGCCGAGGTCGAGGGCGTGGAGATGGCGCTGCCCCTTGGACTTCATGACCCGACCGCACCTGTGCGCGTACATTCAACCGGCCTGTCCCAGGAGCACCATCAGCCCCACCGTCACCAGGGTCAGCGGCACCAGTGCGGCGCACAGTCCGGCCAGATGATCCACCCCCGCGTGGAAGGCACGGGCGAACAGTCCGAACATCACCAGGACCCCGCCCCACAGGCCCAGCCGGTACTCCGCGCCCCGATCCGTGCGGCCACCACCGCCACAGCGGGCCAGAGCAGCAGGCTTCCAGCAGCGGACCGAGCACCATGGCGGTGCCGCCCAACCGTCCGGGGAAGCCGGTGGCCTCCCCTCGCTCCACAGGCAGCGCGCCACGCAGTCGGACACCGATTCGTTGTGACCGGGACGGTCCTGGATGTCGTCGGGTTCGTCATGCCGACGACGATGCCTTCGCCGTCCCTGCGGGGCGTCGGACCAGGAGCTGGACTGCCGAGTCAGACCTGGGTACGACCGGTCGGGCGGAGGAGGGGGAGGGGCAGGCCGAAGCCGCGTCAGGCTGCGGGAAGGCTGAACTTGTAGCCCTGCTGGGTCAGCCAGGGGAGCAGTTCGCGCAGGGCTTCCACGGTTTGGCTGCGGTCGCCGCCGCCGTCGTGCATGAGGATGACGCCGCCGGGACGCAGTTCCCGTTTCGCGGTGGCGAGGATCGAGTCGGCGCCGGGGCGGGTCCAGTCACGGGTGTCGACGGTCCAGCCCAGCGGGCGCAGACCGGCTTGCACGGCTATCTGGCGGTTCTCGGGGGTGAAGTCGCCACCGGGGGCACGGAACCAGCTGATCCGGGTGCCCGGCCCACCAGCCTTGTCGATCATGTCCTTGGCCGCGGTGATCTCGTGGACCTGCTGGTCCTTCGGGAGGGTGTGCATCGGCTGGGGGTGGTCCACGGTGTGGTCGCACAGCCGGTGGCCGTCGGCGATGACGCGCTTGACCAGGGCGGGATTCTCGGCGGCCTGTGTGCCGACCTGGCAGAAGGTCGCCTGGGCGTGGTACTGCGCGAGCAGGTCCAGGATCTGACCGGTGGCCGGACCCGGGCCGTCGTCGAAGGTGAGTGCCACGGTCCGGCCGGCCGTCGCCGCGCGGTAGGCGATCGAATCGCTCGGAGCACCGGCGGGAGCAGCGTGCGCGTTGACGTCGGATGCGGCGCTTGCGCTCGTGCCGAGGCCGGCCAGGGCGAAAGAGACGGCCAGTGTGCAGCCGAGAGCCGCACGGCGCAGTAGACGGACGGAGTTCGGGTTCGGCATTCGGTACGTGCTCCAGGCAGTGCTGGCCGTCCGGGGACGGCGACGACGGGACCCCACGACGATGACCGAATGTCCGACTAAAGCAAAGCTTTCACCGAAATTTGCAGCTTTTGTCACAAACCGGCCATTGGTGACTTTGTGCTTCGGGACGCCTACGCTTCGTCAACAGGGCGGCCGGTGTCCGCCTGCCCGGCCCGGTGCCGTACGAGCCCGATGGCCTCCCACGACACGGCGGCCACGGCGACCAGCGTCAGGAGCAGATAGAAGACGAAGAGTTTGTGCAGGTCGTCGAGGAAGTACCAGATCGATGCGGTGGCGCTGAACCAGAAGGCGACCAGTGCGCCGGCGCCGCGCCCGTGGCCTTGGCCGCGTGCCGCGCTGACGAGGCAGCAGGCGGCGGCCAGTGCCAGCAGGGCGGCGATGGCGACGTAGGAGTGGTGCCAGCCGGCGTAGGCGCGCCGCAGTTCGGAGTTGACCGCCACGGCCTCGGCCACCGGCCCCCAACTCACCACGCAGGCCAGGCGTGTGGACCACGGCAGCGTCACCAGGCCCGCCACTCCGGCCGCGACGGCGACCCAGCCGAAGTGGGCGGTGTCCACCAGCCGGCCACGTGCGCACAGCAGCGCGAGCAGACAGCCGAGCAGAGCCAGCGCGCTGTCGGCGGACGGGCGCAGTGAGGGACGGAACCTGTCCCGCAGAGCGGTCCGGCCGCCGGTTCGCGTCACCGGGGGCGCGGGCGCGGTGGGCGCGGGCGCGGTGGGCGCGGGCGCGGTGGCCTGGAGCGTCGGCAGGGAAGCCTGTGTGAGGGCGTCGACGAGGGCTGCGCGCATCTGTCCGGCGTCGGCGTACCGTTCCTTCGGGTCCTTGCCGAGCGCGCGCAGGATCACCGCCTCCACCGCCGGCGGTATCCGCGGTCGCAGCCGGGAGACCGGCTCGGGTGCGGCGAACAGGTGCTGATGCATGATGGCGAAGGACGATTCGCCACGGAACGGGGGCTGCCCGGTCAGCAGTTCGTGCAGCAGACAGCCCATCGCGTACAGATCGGCCCGATGGTCGATCTCCGACCCGTTGATCTGTTCGGGGGAAAGGTAGGCGGGGGTGCCGATCGCCGCGCCGCTCCCGGTGATGCGGGTGGCGGTCTCGGTGAAAGCCTTGGCGATGCCGAAGTCGAGGACCTTCACCGTGTCGGGTCCGGTGAGCATGATGTTCGACGGCTTGATGTCCCGGTGCACGATCCCGCACTCGTGGCTGTGCCGCAGCGCGTCCAGCACCGCGCAGGCCGCGTTGACGGCGTCGACGACAGACAGCGGGCCGTCGTGCAGGACTTCGGCGAGGGTGGCGCCTTGCACGTACTCCATGACCAGGTAGGGCCGTGGGCCGTCCGGGTGCGGCTCCTCGCCGACGTCGTGGATGGTGGCCACCGCCGGATGGTTGAGCGCGGCAGCCGCGTGCGCCTCACGCTGGAATCGGGCTCGCGACTGCGGATCATGGGCCAGCACCGACGAGAGCAGTTTCACCGCGACGGTGCGGCGCAGCCGACGGTCCACCCCGCGATGGACCGTTCCCATGCCACCTTGACCGAGCTTCTCGACCAGCTCGTACCGGCCACCGAGGACCATGTCCCCCACCCTTGCCTCCCGTGCCTCCCGCGAATCAGGAACCCGGCGCAGCTTACGGCGCGGCCCCGATCGGCCCATCGCCCCGGGCGAGGGCGAGATGATCGCGCTGGGCACGACGCGGATGCGTGTCTGAGCACGTTCACGCCGGACCTGTATGTGCGGTACTTCCGGGACCTGCAGGAGATGTCCGCCGGTGGCCGGGCGCTGACCTTGCGGGCGAACATCCAGGTGATGAGCCGTTACGCCACCGAACCCGCCCCCGAACCCGCCGCCGACTCCTCCCGGACCTTGCCGTCTTCCGTCTCCCGGGGCGACGCGTCAGCGCCACGAGATGCAGATGGTGTCGCAGAGCCACAGCAAGAGGACCGTCCGCTCGATCGCCGGAGCCGCGCTGGTGGTGGCGGTCGCGGGTGTCGCGGGTTGCCCGAAGGGCACGGACTCCTCTGCGGAGAAGAAGCCGGCCGCGCGCAAGACGGCAGCAAGCAAGCCGTCAGCGAGCCGGCCGGCCACGGGTGATTCGGCTTCGCCGCCCGCGAGGGTCTCAGTACCGCTGCGCCTTCGCGACCGCCGCGTTCAGCTTCGGCTCGGGCGGCTCATGGCTGACCACGATCGTATGAACCGTCTGACCGGCTCCGACCTTCTCCGCGCCGACGTAGCGGGTCTCCACGACCTTCCCGTCGGCATCACGGAAGTCGACCTGGACCGCGAAGGACGCCGTCGCGTCCGCCGAGTTGCGGATGTTGACGTGCAGCGCGAGCAGGCCGCCCGTCTCCGACCGGGGCATGCCGGTGAGCGAGACGTCGGACACCGCGTTGCCGCGCCCCTGTGCCTTCTCCAGCTTCGTGCGGGCCGCGGCGTTCGCCCGTCCGGTCTCCGCCGACACCGACGCGTCGAACTCCGAGGCCCTGGCGGCGGACGAGGCCACCGCGGCGGAGGCCGACGCCACGGCGGAGGAGGCGGCCGAGGCCAGCGCGGAGGGCGGCGTCCCCGAGAACGACGCCGTGACGGGAGGCGAGGGACGGGGGCTGACCGAGGCCGCCGCGGTGCCCTTGCCGCCACCGCCGCCGCACGCCACGAGCGCCAGACTTCCCGCGGCGGCCAGTACGGCCCCCGTAAGGGCGCCCTTGCCGCGGTACCGCCGCGGTCGCCCGCCCTCAGACACACCGCTCACCATGGCACCGATTCCCTTCCGTTCGTGATCATTCGCGTTCATGCTGCCCCACAGGCAGCCGCCCCGCGACCGGACGCGGGCTCCTCCCGGCGAGTGCCGTCCGCCCCACGGCCGCGGAATTTTGACGGAGTCATGACGCAAACACCGCATCCTTTCGGCCGCCGCCGGTGTCCTTGCCGGTGTCCGTACTGGTCGCGAGGAAGGGAGTGCCATGGAAGGCACCGTGGTGGTGGTCGTCTTGGTGGCCCTGTTGGCACTGCTCGTGCTGAAGAGCGGGATGCGGGTCGTCAACCAGGTGGAGCGCGGGGTGGTGTTCCGGTGGGGGAAGGCACTGCCGAACCACCGGCAGCCCGGCATCACCTTCCTCATCCCGTACGCCGACCGTATGCGCAAGGTGAACGTGCAGGTCATCACGATGCCCGTGCCCACCCAGGAGGGCATCACCCGGGACAACGTGTCGGTGAAGGTCGACGCGGTCGTCTACTTCCGGGTGGTCGACCCGGTGCGTGCCTCCATCGAGGTGCAGGACTACGTCTTCGCCGTCGGGCAGGTCGCCCAGTCCTCCCTGCGGTCCATCATCGGCAAGAGCGATCTGGACGATCTGCTGAGCGACCGGGAGCGGCTGCACGAGGGCCTGGCGCTGATGATCGACTCCCCGGCCACCGGATGGGGCATCCACATCGACCGGGTCGAGATCAAGGACGTCCAGCTGCCGGAGTCGCTGAAGCGGTCCATGTCCCGGCAGGCCGAGGCCGAGCGGGAGCGGCGGGCCCGGGTCATCACCGCCGACGGTGAGTTCCAGGCCGCGCAGCAGCTCGCCAACGCGTCCCGGATCATGTCGGACACCCCGGAGGCCATGCAGCTGCGCCTGCTGCAGACCGTCGTCGAGGTGGCCGCCGAGAAGAACTCGACCCTCGTGATGCCGTTCCCGGTCGAGTTGCTGCGCTACTTCGACAAGGCCACCAAGAAGATGGAGGCGGACATCAACGCGCAGCAGGTCCCGGCACCGCAGCAGCCGTCGTCGCAGCCCCAGCCCCAGCCCCAGCCGAACGTCGAGCAGCTGCCGAACATCGAGCAGCAGTAGCCAGCGCCAGCGTCACGCACACCGAGCCCGCCGCCATCACCGTCATCCCGGCGGCGGGCGAGATGAGCTGGGCGAGCCAGCCGGCCAGCGTGGCGCTCACGCCCTGCAGGGTCAGCATGCCCGCCGAGTGCAATCCGAGTGCCTGGCCGGTCAGTTCGCCCGGTGTCAGTTCCATCAGCCGTTCCTGCTGCACCAGGCTCGCCGCGAACCCGACGGAGGCGACCGTGACACACACCGCCGCCACCGGCAGCGGCGGGTGCGCGCCGAACACCAGGTACGGCGTCGCGAGCAGCAGCAGGAGCGGTGTCGCCAGCCGGCGCCGCACCGCGGGCGGCAGCAGCCGTCCCACGGTCACGTCCCCGGCGAACATCCCGAGCGCACCGCAGGCGAACAGGGTGCCGGCCGCGTGTGGTGCGTAGGACACGTACAGCGATTCGCAGCCGACGACCAGGCCGTTGGGCAGCCACAGGCCCAGATAGGTGAGGCGGTGCGGGCGGGACGACCACAGCAGGGCGTTCGTACGCCAGGTCGCCGCCGCCGAGGGCCGGCCCGCGGCGCGGGGCGGACGGGCGGTCAGGCCGAGCCGCAGCACCAGCGCGGCCACCAGATACAGGGCCGCCGCCAGCAGCAGGCACACCCGTGGGGAGAGCGCGGCGAGCAGGGCGCCGCCGGTGGCGAACCCGGCGATCTGCGCCAGCCCGCTCATCATGTTGAACAGCGAACGCCCCGGCAGATAGCGGCCGTTGTCGAGCAGCTCGTTCAGCAGGCCCCAGCGGACCCCGCCGCCGAGGGAGGCCACGAGGCCCAGCGCGAGGAGAACGGCGAAGACCGCTCCGACCGGCAGACCGGGCAGCGCCTGTACGGCCGTACCGGCGGTGAAGGCCAGCGCGATCGCGGACAGTGCCGTACGCGGGGGCAGCCGGTCGGCGCCGGACAGCAGGAAGGTCGCGCCCAGCACCTGGGCGAGCGAGGGTCCGAACATGCTCACCGCCGACAACAGCGGCGATCCGGTCGCCCGGAACACGAGTGTGGCCAGGGCGAGGCCGCCGACGGTCTGCGCGGCGGTCTGCGCGGCCGAGGCGGCGAAGAGCGGGGTGAACTCCGGGGTACGGAACAGGGATCGGTATCCGGGCATGCCCCGCAGTCTCGGGTGTGCGCGGGGCGGCCGTTATTGTTTCGCGCACCCGCGAAAGGCCGGCCGCCGTCGGCCGCACGGGACGGTCACTCACCGGGGGGTGCGGTTTCATGGGCTGGTGGGAGCTGAACGCGGACACGCTCGCCCGCAGCCGGTTCGTCGTCTCGCCGCTCGCCGAGACCTTCGCCTGTCTGAAGCTGCTGCACGCGGGCGACGCCGCGCATCCCGGTGAACAGGAGTGGCTGCGCGCCCATCTGCCCGTCTACCGGGCGTACCTCGCGGCCGAGCCGGTGACGGCACAGCTGGTGCGGGCGGGGCTCGGCCGGCAGTGGATCGCCGACTTCCTGACCCCCGCGCCCCGCGACGGTGAGTCGTTCGGCGACGGGGTCGCCCGGGTGCGGGCGACCTCGCCGGACGCCGCCCGCGCCCATCTGCGCACCGCGCTCGCCGGACCGCTCCCCGCCGGGCTGGTCCGGGACGACCTGCCAGAGCGGGCGGCCGTACTGCTGGAGTGGGTGTGGGAGGCGACCGTACGGCCCTCCTGGGAGCGGCGCCGGCGGGTGCTGGAGGCGGACGTGGTCGCGCGCACCGCGCAGGTCAGCCGGGGTGGCTGGGCGAGTGTGCTGGACACCCTGCGGCCCGGCCGCACGCGCTGGCTCGGCGAGAACCGGCTCCAGGTCAATCCGCATGAGTACCCGCCCCGCGAGATCTCTGGCGCGGAGCTGGTCCTCGTGCCGGTCACCGTGCAGCGGGCGGGGTGGGTGGCCTGGGAGGACGGGGTGCGTTACGCCGCGGTCTACCCGTGCGCCGGCGCCCTCGCCCACCCCGTCGAGCGGTCCGTGCCCACCGCTCTCGGCGCCTTGCTGGGCCCGGCCCGCGCCACGGTCCTGGTGCTCCTCGCCTCCCCCATGAGCACCACCCAGCTCACCGCGGTGACCGGCCAGGGCCTGGGCTCGGTGGGCCGCCATCTGAAGGTGCTGAGGGACGCGGGCCTGGTGGAACGGCGCAGGGCGGGCCGCTCGGTCCTGTACGGGCGCACCGCGGCCGGGGACGCCCTGGCGGCGGCGCAACCACGGCCGGAGGGACGGCCCGCGCCCGTGGCCGGGGCCGACCCGTGGCCGTGGCCGGGGGACGGCCCTTGCCGGGGCACTAGCATCCGCCTCATGACGAACGTACTGACTGTCGACATCGACGCCCTCGCCGGCGGCCCCGCCAACCTGGCCCAGTACGCCGGGCAGCCGGTCCTCATCGTGAACGTGGCCTCCAAGTGCGGCCTGACCCCGCAGTACACGGGCCTGGAGAAGCTCCAGGAGCGGTACGCCGCCAAGGGCTTCACCGTGCTCGGCGTGCCCTGCAACCAGTTCCTCGGGCAGGAGCCCGGCTCCGCCGAGGAGATCGCGGAGTTCTGCTCGGCGACGTACGGCGTGACCTTCCCGCTCACCGAGAAGGTCGAGGTGAACGGCGACGGCCGGCACCCGCTGTACGAGCGGCTGGTGGGCTTCGCCGACGCCGAGGGGCACAGCGGCGACATCCGCTGGAACTTCGAGAAGTTCCTGATCGGCCGGGACGGCACGGTGGTGGCCCGGTTCTCGCCGCAGACCGAGCCGGAGTCCGCCGAGGTCGTGGCGGCCATCGAGGCGCAGCTGGCCTGACCGGTCGCCCCCGCTGCCCCCCGCTGCCCGCGCCGCCCCGGCGGCGCGGGCACGACCGAGCCCTCTCGGCAAGGACGGCGACTGGTCGAGAGGGCTCTTGGGTGGTGCTTGTGAAGTTGTTTTCGTCGGGCTGCCGCTACGGACGAAGGTCAGGGAGAGCCCCCTAGGCCTTGACCGAAGCCACGAAGGCGTTCCACGCGTCGGCGGGGAAGGCCAGGTTCGGGCCCTCGGAGACCTTGGAGTCGCGGACGGCGAGTTCGGCGGTGGCGGGCGACTTGACCTCGACGCAGGCGCCGTTGCCCGCGGAATAGGAGGACTTCATCCACGTCTCCGAAGCGCCCTGAATCAGTGCCATGTCCACTCCTGTTGCGAGTTGCGGTAGTGCGGTTCACGCCAACCTTGTCGTCTGATTGGCGTGATCGACGCTACCGGCCAACTGCCGCCGCCGGAGGAGCCGTTCACTCAACCGGATGGCATATTCCAGAGGAGCCTTCCACTCGGACCGGCCGACGGTGTAAGATCCGGCGCCCTCTGTGACAGGAGCTCATTCGGCGTAGTCCTTGGCCACCTTTGCAATGAACTGCCGGGATTGCTCCACATTGAGGGACTGTGCCCGGAGATGCTCGTACATCACGGCGTACTTCTGTACGTCCTGGGCCTTCTCCAGGTACAGGTCGCTGGTGACGCCCTCCAGGTACACCACGCTGGAGTCGGCCGCGTCGGTGAACTCCAGGATCGCGTACTGGCCGTTGAGCCCCGGATGCGCGCCCACCTCGAAGGGCAGCACCTGCACGGTGACATGCGGCAGCTGGGACAGCTCGATCAGATGGTCCAGCTGCTCGCGCATCACCAGCTTGCTGCCGACGACCCGGCGCAGCGCCGCCTCGTCGAGCACCACCCACAGCCGGAGCGGGTTGTTCTCGGCGGTGATACGTTCCTGTCGGCGCATGCGCACCTGCACACGTTTCTCGATCTCGTTCGTCGACGTCTCCGGCAACGCACCCTGCACCAGGGCCTCCGCGTAGGCGGCGGTCTGCAGCAGACCGGTCACCAGCTGGGGTTCGTACACCCGCAGCGACTCGGCGTCGGTCTCCAGCCCGATGTAGACGCTGTACGGGATGTCCCCGAAGGTGTGCCACCACCCCTGCTGCCGCGAGTCCCGCGCCATCTCCATCAGCGAGTCGACGATCCGCTGGTCCTCGACCTCGTACACCCCGCACAGGTCGCGCACATCGCGCTGACTGATACTTCTGCGGCCGTTCTCCAGCCGACTGATCTTCGACTGCGACACCAGCAGCCGTTCCGCCACTTCTTCGGCCGTCATGCCCTTGAGCTCGCGGAGCCTGCGGAGCTCCTGGCCCAGCCGGCGTCGCCTGACGGTGGGATTGACATTGGACGCCACGGGACGTGCACCTCCGGCTGCCTGCCTGTTGCTTAACACTTTGCGTATCTGCTGTTGAGCAGACTGCCACCAAGGTGCTTTCTACCGCTGGGAAATGGTGGATATGCGGCGCGTACGCGTCAGTTCGCCAGGGAGCGCCACCCGATGGGGTGCCATGAACGCAGTCGAGCGGGGCGGCGAGACCACAGGAGTCTCACCGCCCCGCTCCGACCAGCGGCTCCCGAACCTGGCCGTGGGGACCTGGGTTACGGCTCAGTGGGCCGAGGCGCGTGCCATGGATCCGCGGTGCGGCTGCATCGGAACCCCGCGTGCGGGTTCCGCCGCGGGCCGGGCGCCGGCCGGGCCCTGCCGGCCGGTGGCGGCCGGACCGCGGCGCGGCTGCGCGACCGCACCGTTCTGCACGTCCATCACGGCGTGCGCGACAAGACCGCCCATGGGGTCGTGCCGGATCAGATCCCGCAGCCGGGAGCGCGAGGACCGGCCCTCGTTCCCCGGATACAGGTGCTTGCCGAGTCCGACGGCGTGCGCCAGGGCGGCGAGCGCCGCGGTCCGCGGGTCCGGCGGTACGCCGGTGCGGATCGCGGAATCCAGCCGGGAACGGATCTCCCGGCTGATGGCGGTGTCCGTCGCCTGATAGCGCGTCGTCGGCAGCACCCCGCACATCTGTCCCGGCACGGCGGCGACCATGCCGCACCGCTCCAGATGCGAGAGGTAGACCTGCCTGAGCCCCAGCCGGGGCCCGCCGATCCAGTGGACGGCGCGCACCGGAGCGCCGCGCCTGCGCAGCAGCTCCAACGCACAGTCCAGAGTCGGATCTCCTGTCGGCCGTGGCACCACCACGGCGATACGATCCCCGTCTGGGGCTATCCGTCCGGCCAGCGCCAGCTCCACTAGCTGTGCACCGGCCAGACCGAGGTCGAGCGACTGCGGCTGCGCAGTGGTACCCGTGGCCGGGTCCAGTGCGAGCAGCAGAAGCTCCTCCGGAATTGTTCTGCGGCTCCTGCCCATCCATGCCTCCCCGCGTGGATGAATGACAGGGTGACCCCTCTCACATTGGTCTGTCGAGGGTGCGTGACCGGTTCGTGAGGGAACCGGTAGGTATGTCGTTCTCGTCTTCGGCAGGGGCCAAGCCCTCACACAGGACACTGGTACATGGTTCGGACAGGGCGCGCGCGGGAGCGTGCGGCGCATGGAGGAGGCATCGGTGGCGGGCGAGTCCCCCGACAAGTCGAAGCAGCGCGAGTCGTCGGCAGAACCGACGTCGGGGAGCGCGGGTCCGGTTCCCGAGGCGCGCGATCCGCGGGTCACGGTCGCCCGCGAAAAGGATTCCTCGCCGGGGGGCGTGGACACCTCGACGAAGATCCTGTCGATACGTGATGCGCGGACCACCGCGAAGACCGACATGCCGGAGCCGGAGGCCGGGGAGACCCCGGCGGAGGACGCGGCGCTCCGCGAGGCGGTGTCGGCCTGGGTACGCAGCGCCGACACCACCGGCCCCGCAAACAACTCCGACACGTCTGCAAACACCGGCGCGGAGGGGGAGACCGCGCCGGCGGCGACGAACGCCGACGCGGAGGTAGAGGAAGAGGAACAGGCCGAGGCCGAGGAGAAGCCGCCCGCGGCCCCCGAGACCAACGCGGCCGCGAAGCCCGAATCCGAGTCTGCCGCTGCGGCTGCGGCTGCGGCTGCCGCCGAGGCGAAGACCAAGGCCGCCGAAGCCGAACCCGAGGCACCGGAAACCAAGGACGAGCCGAAGGCCGAGGACGGGTCCAAGACCGAGGGTGCGCCGAAGGCCGAGCACGAGCCGGGGGCCAAGGACGAGCCGCAGGCCGAGCACGCGCCGAGGACCGGGAACAAGCCGCAGGCCAAGGACCAGCCGGAAGCCAAGGACGAGCCGAAGGCCGACAACGGGTCCAAGACCGAGGGTGCGCCGAAGGCCGAGCACGAGCCGGGGGCCAAGGACGAGCCGGAAGCCAAGGGCGAGCCGCAGGCTGAGCGTGAGCCGAGGACCGGGAACAAGCCGCAGGCCGGGGGCAGGCCGCGGGTCGAGGACGGGCCCGCGGACGCCGATGGTGGGGACGCCCCACAGGGGCCACCCGCAGCCGATGACGAGAGCCGCACGGGTGGTGCGGGTGGGGACGACGCGGACGCCGACGGCGAAGCCGAGGCGGACGCCCCCCGCGCCAAGACACCGCCGGCCCCCGTCGATCAGCCCACCGCCATCTTCAAGACGCTCAAGCCCAAGCAGGTCGACCAGCCGACGACCATGCTCAAGCTCGGCGGAGCCTCGGCCACCCCCAGGGCTCCGGAGTCCGACTCCGAGCGCACCAGCAAGTTCGTCGCGCTCAAGAACGACATGGCGCCGGCCACCAAGCCGGCTGCCAGGCCGAGCGCCAAGCCGACCGACAAGCCGGACGTCACCACCCCCGTCCCCCAGGTCGGCCCCGAGCGCACCACCCAGCAGCCCCTGCCCCCGAAGCCCCCGCTGGATCTGCTGGCGGAGCTGACGAACACGCCCCCGCCCCCGGAGACCGCGGTCCGCACGGCCGTGCGCCGGGTCAAGATCTGGACCCCCCTGGTCCTGCTCCTGGTGATCATCTTCGCGGTCGTACAGGCGGTGCGCCCGCTGCCGTCCCCCACCCTCGTGCTGTCGGGCAAGGACACCTACGCCTTCGACGGCGGCAGCACGAGCCTGCCCTGGCCCGGCGAGGGCCAGGGCAGGATCGACGCCGACGGCATCGGCACGATCGGCGAGTTCGGCAAGCAGACGCCCGTGGCCATCGGCTCGGTCGCCAAGACCATGACCTCGTACATCGTCCTCAGGGACCACCCGCTCAAGCCGGGGCAGGAAGGCCCGAAGATCAAGATCGACTCGAAGGCGGAGACGGAGGGCGGCTACGACAAGGACGGCGAGTCCACGCTGAACACCATCAAGGCCGGCGACTCCCTCACCCTGAAGCAGGCCCTGTCGGCGGTCATGATCCCTTCCGCCAACAACATCGCGCGGCTGCTCGCGCGCTGGGACGCGGGGTCCGAGGCGGCGTTCGTGAAGAAGATGAACGCCACCGCCAAGGAACTGGGGATGGCCCACACGACGTACACCGACCCCTCGGGCCTGAAGGAGACCACCGTCTCCACGGCCGCGGACCAGGTGAAGCTCGGCCGCGCCTTCGTCAAGGTCCCGGCCCTGGTCGCCATCACCAGCGCGGCCAGCTGGACCGACCCCTCCGGCCACTACTGGAACAACTACAACGAGCTGCCGTTCAGCATGGGCGCGATCGGCATCAAGACCGGCAGCACCACCGCGGCCGGCGGCAATCTCCTCTTCGCCTCCCGCAAGCAGATCGGCGGCCAGACGGTGACGATCGTCGGCGCGGTCCTCGGCCAGCACAAGCCGAAGATCCTCGCGACGGTCAACAAGGTCAGCAAGACCGCGCTGCTCGCCGCCCAGTCCGCGCTGACCTCGGCGAAGATCCTGAAGAAGGGCGATGTGGTCGGCTATGTGGACGACCAGCTCGGCGGCCACACCCCGATCGTGGTCACCAAGGACGTCGTCGCGGCCGGCTGGGCGGGGCTGAAGGTGAAGCTGTCCTTCGCCGGGGGCGAGGTGCCGCACACCGCGAAGGCCGGCACCCAGGTGGGATCCCTCACCGTGGGCGACGGCTCGGCCGGTGCCGTGAAGATCCCGGTGGCCCTGCAGAAGGACCTGGCCCAGCCCGGATTCGGCGCGAAACTGACCCGTCTGGGCTGATCGCCGCGGCCCCGCCGCACACCCCGCGCACCCCGTCGCCGAAGGCCCCACCCGGGAGCCGCGCGACGGGGTGCATGCTAGCGTCACGAATCGGGGCAGGTCGCCGGTCACGGGGCATGATCGCGAACTGGACGGGAAGAGGCCGGGAACACCGTGGAAAGCGGCCGAGAACAGAAGACGGGATACGGGGAGTGCCTTCAGGTGGCAACAGTGGAGCCGACACGCGCGGACGACACCGATCCGGGCCCGGGAGCCGGCCCTCGAATACGCCTGCCCGAATCCGGTCCGCAGGCTCGCACCGGTAACACCGGCGGCGCTGACCCCGACGACCGCTCTGACGACGGCCCTGACGACCGCCACGACGACCGTCCCGACGCGCCTCCGAGCCGGCTCGCGCGGCTCCTCGCCGCCGCCGAGCCCCTCCGCCGGCGGCTGCTGCGGCACCCCGTGCTGTCCATAACGGCCCTCGCCGGGGTCCTGCACATCATCTGGTTCTTCACGTTCGCGAACAGCGGCGGCGATCTCGCGGCGCAGGACGCCTGGGCGGAGTTCGTCGGCCGGCACCCGGACTCGGCGTACAACCTCGCCTGGTACGGCGGCATGCACCCGGTGTCGTACAGCGTGGTGTCGCCGTATCTGATGGCCGTCCTCGGCGTCCGTACGACGATGATGATCGCCGGCACGGTGTCGGCGGGCCTGCTGACGCTGGTCCTGATCCGCAGCCGGGCGGTGAGGAACCCGCTGTGGGCGTCGCTCGCCGGGGTCGTCGCGCTGCTGTGCAACGCGATCTCGGGCCGGGTGACCTTCGGGCTCGGCACGATGTTCGCGCTCGGCGCCGTCGCGGCCGTCTTCTGCTGGCCCTACCGCTGGCGGCACAAACGCTGGGCGAAGGCGGCGGTGGCGGGCCCGCTGGCCGGTCTGTCCACCATGGCCTCGCCCGTCTCGGGGCTGTTCGTCGGCCTGGTCGCGGTCGCGCTGTTCCTGCAGAAGCGGCGGCCGGGCGCCTGGGCGCTGGGGCTCGCCCCGACGGTGGTGGTCGCCGCCTCGTACTTCCTCTTCCCGTTCTCCGGTACCCAGCCGATGACGATCGGCTCGGTGATCCTGCCCCTGCTGTACGGCCTGCTGTGCCTGTTCCTGGTCCCCAGGGAGTGGGTGACGGTCCGGCTGACGGCCGCCGTGTACAGCGTCGGCGTGGTCCTGGTGTGGCTGATCAACTCGCAGATCGGGTCGAACATCTCCCGGCTGCCGATGGTGTTCGCGGGGGCGACGCTGCTGGCCGCGCTGCCGTTCACGGTGCGCAAGTCCCGCAAGTGGTACGTGGCCGTGCTGGCGCTGGCCGGCTTCACCGGCTGGGTCGGCTTCAAGACGGTGGACGACATCATCCATACGACCCCGGCCGCGTCCTGGGCCCGGGAACTGGCCCCGCTCGTCCACCAGCTGCAGAAGGCGGGCGCCGAGAAGGGCCGGGTCGAGGTCGTCCCGGCGCGCTCGCACCGCGAGGCGTCCGCGCTCGCGCCGTACGTCAATCTGGCCCGCGGCTGGAACCGGCAGGCCGACATGGAGCGCAACCCGCTCTTCTACGACGACACCCTCAACTCGGCGAACTACCACGAGTGGCTCCAGCGCTGGGCGGTGCACTTCGTCGTCCTGCCGAAGGACAACCCGGACGGCGACGGCGGCCAGCGCGAGCGGGAACTGCTGCGGCGCGGGATGCCGTATCTGAAGCAGGTCTGGGGCGACAGCAACTGGCAGCTGTTCCAGGTCACCGATCCGACGCCGCTCGCCGAGCCCGACGCGGTGGTGGACCGCGCGGGGCAGGGCGAGATGACGCTCCAGGTGCGCAAGGCCGGGCGGATCCTGATCAGGATCCCGTACTCGCCGTGGCTGAGCATCGTCGACGAGCACGGCAAGAGCCTGAAGGCTCCGCAGCAGACGTCGGCGAAGACGTACGTCAACACCAACGGCTGTCTGATGGAGACGCCGCAGGACGCCAAGGGCGACAAGTGGACGATGCTGGTGGCGCCGAAGGCGGGCACCTACCGGCTGGCGGCGCCGTACCAGTTCCCCCGGGGCACGCCCTGCCCGGACGCGTTCAAGACGCGCTGAGGCCCGGGGCCGACAGGACCAGCAGGACCAGCGGGGCCTGAGCCTCAGCGGAGCCGGTCCACATAGGTGTCGGTGCCCGGGATCGTCGGGATGAACGGCGCCACCAGCTCCACCCTGCCCAGCCCGGCGTCCGAGACATCCGCGGCCGGCGCCGCGAAGTGCTCCGCCCAGCACGCCCGCGGGTCGCTCTCCAGGAACCACAGCAGGGTGAGCCGGGTGTCCACGCCCTCGACCTGTTTGACGTAGGTCATGCGGTCGCCGGGCAGCGGGGTGGGCCGGAAGACGGTCACCAGGGCGGCCGGGGAGCCGGCCAGGCGGCGGCGCAGCCGCCGGTCGCGCAGCCACGCGAGCAGTTCCGTCCGCTGTGCGGCCGACTCGCTGTCGATCACCTCCAGGACGAGCCCGGCGTAGGGGTGGTCGAGGGCGTGGAAGTCCCGGGGGCCCGCCGCGCCGTCCCGGTACACCGTCGTCTCGTGGTCCTGGAAGGACGTGAAGACGTGGGTGCGTTCGTGGTGGACGCGGGCGTCGCGGCCCAGGCGCTTGTTGATGGCGACGGTCCACTTCATGTGGTCGTCGTAGCGGCCGTCGGTGATCCAGTAGGTGGAGAGGTAGCAGCCGGCGGTGACCGGCTGGGCGACGGCCGACTTCTCGGGATAGCGCAGGAGCTGCAGCTCACGGGTCGCCACCCAGCGGCGGCCGGCGTACATCCAGGGCATGGCCATCGCGCCGGCGTAGTAGTGGTCGTCCTCGTACCAGCGGTTGTAGGCGTACTCGTGGCCGGGGTGCGGCTCGACCATGGTGATCAGGGCGTGGCCGGGGCGGACGCCGTACGGTCCTACGGCGGCCAGTTCGGCGTACGTCTCACTGCGGGTGTCCTCGCTCATACGGTTCCCCTTCCGTCCCCTTCCGCCCTCCGGCGGACGCGCATACTCTGACGCTCCGTCAGATAATTCGCCAGACTCCGGGAGGCCGCCTTCATGTCACCGCTCACCGGAAAGTCACCGCTCACCGGAAAGACCGTCGTCGTCTCGGGGGTCGGCGCCGGACTCGGCCATCAGGTGGCCGCGGCCGTCGTACGGGACGGCGGGAACGCGGTGCTCGGGGCGCGCACCGAGGCGAACCTCGCCAAGAGCGCGGCCGAGATCGACCCCGAGGGCACACGGACGGCGTACCGGGCGACGGACATCACCGACGAGGGCCGGTGCGAGGAGCTGGCCGCGCTGGCGCTCGACCGGTTCGGCGGTATCGACGCGGTGGTCCATGTCGCGGCCTGGGACTCCTACTTCGGCGGGCTCCAGGACGCGGACTTCGCGACCTGGCAGTCGGTCATCGACGTGAACCTGCTGGGCACCCTGCGGATGACGCGGGCGTGCCTGCCGTCGCTGAAGGCGGGCGGGGGCGGTTCGGTGGTCCTCGTCGGGACACAGTCGGCCGTGGCCGCGCCCTCCCAGGTGCGGCAGGCCGCGTACGCCGCCTCGAAGGGCGCGCTGACCAGCGCGATGTACTCGATGGCGCAGGAGCTCGGGCCGTACCGGATCCGGGTCAACACCGTGCTGCCGGGCTGGATGTGGGGACCTCCGGTGCAGGCGTACGTCCAGTTCACCGCGCATACGGAAGGGGTGCCGGAGGAGGAGGTGCTCGGGCGGCTGACCCAGCGGATGGCACTGCCGGACCTGGCGACGGACGGGGATGTGGCGGATGCGGCGGTGTTCCTGGCCTCGGACCGGGCGCGGGCCATCACGGGGCAGTCGCTGCTGGTCAACGCGGGGGAGCTGATGCGGTGACGCCCGCTCGGGCACCTCTCCGGATGTTCAGGTGAGTGAACTATGGCCATCAAGTCGAACACCTTTGCTTTGACTTGACCTTACGCTTGCTTGTCGCGTTCATGTGACCGCACTCACGATCGAGCACATGAACAGTCTCGACTGGGCCGTACTCATCGGCTACTTCGGTGTGATGGTGGCGATCGGCGTCTGGTCGCACAAGCGCGTGGACGACGTCTCGGACTTCTTCACGGCCGGCGGCAAGATGCCCTGGTGGCTGTCCGGCATCTCGCACCACATGTCGGGCTACAGCGCGGTCATGTTCACCGGGTACGCGGGCATCGCCTACACCTATGGCGTCACCTCCTTCGTCACCTGGTCCTTCCCCATCGCGCTCGGCATCGCCATCGGGTCGAAGCTGTTCGCGCCCCGGATCAACCGACTGCGTTCCCGGCTCCATGTGGCCTCCCCGCTGGAGTATCTGAAGAACCGTTACAACCTCCCGACCCAGCAGGCGCTCGCCTGGTCCGGCATGATGCTGAAGATCGTGGACGTGGCCGCCAAGTGGGCGGCGATCGCCACGCTGTTGTCGGTGTTCACCGGGGTCACGCTGAACCAGGGCATCCTCATCACCGGCGCGATCACCGCCGTGTACTGCACGATCGGCGGCCTGTGGGCGGACGCGCTGACCGAACTCGGCCAGTTCGTCATCCAGTTGCTCGCCGGCGTCTCGATGTTCGTGGCCGTCGTACTGAAGCTGAACGACAAGCACATCGGCTTCTTCGACGCCTGGAACCAGCAGGCGCTGCACGGCCATGGCAAGCCGCTGGTCGGGCCCTACGGCACGGTCTTCCTCCTCGCCTTCCTGTTCATCAAGCTCTTCGAGTACAACGGCGGCATGCTCAACCAGGCGCAGCGGTACATGGCGACGGGCAGCGCGCACGCGGCGGAGCGCTCGGCCCGGCTGTCGGCGGCCCTGTGGCTGGTCTGGCCGGCCGTCCTGTTCTTCCCCATGTGGATGTCCCCGCTCCTGGTGCACGCCCAGAAGCCGGACGGCTCCGACTCCTACGGCCTGATGACCGAACAGCTGCTGCCGCACGGTCTGCTGGGCCTGGTCGTCGTCGGTTTCTTCTCGCACACGATGGCCATGTGCTCCTCCGACGCGAACGCGATCGCGGCGGTGTTCACCCGGGACGTGGCGCCGGTGCTGTCCGCTCGCGCGCGGGACTGGAACCAGCGCTCGGGCCTGATCGCGGCACGGGTGACGACGGTGGTCTTCCTGGGTCTGTCGATGGCCGTGGCCACCCAGGTCAACTCGCCCACGTTCAAGGACATCATCACCGTCGTCATCAAGTGGGTGGCCGGGCTCATGGGTCCGATCGCGATCCCGATGATGCTGGGTCTGCTCCGCCCGCTGCGCCGCTCCGGCCCTACGGCGGCGCTGACCAGCTGGGCGGCCGGCCTGCTGGCGTTCTGGCTGGTCAACTACCCCGTCGACGAGAACATCTCCGGCGGAGTCCCCCTCCAGTACCAGGTCTCGATCCCGCTGGCGGTCTCCCTGGTCCTGTACATCGTCATCGGCTGTGTGAAGCCGGAGGCGACACCGGAGCGACTGGCGGTCATCGAGAAGGTCAACACCGACGGGGACGCGGCGGCCGCGGTGCCGGTACCCGCCAACGCAGGCGACGACGTGATCGGGACACCGGCAGTGGACTAGGGCACGCGCCGGGAGTGCGCCTAGCGCGGATAGCGTGTCAGCCAGCCCGGGGCGGAGCCCGCGGGGCCGTGCAGGGCCGGGCCCTGGGTCATTTCCATCGCGAAGTCGTCGGCGAGTTCCAGCAGCGTCGGGCGGCCCTCCAGCTCGGCCAGCCAGCCCGGCGGGAGGGCCGTCTCGCCGTGCAGGGCACCGAGGAGCCCGCCGGTCAGCGCGCCCGCCGCGGCCGAGGGCCCGCCCTGGTTGACCGCCAGACACAGTCCATGCCGTACGTCCTCCCCCACCAGCGCGCAGTACACGGAGGCCGCCAGCAGCCCGTCCGCCGTACCGTCCCCGGCCAGCTCCTCCACCCGTGTCGGGCTGGGTATCCCCTGCCGCACCGCCCCGAGGGCGTGCTGCAGGGCGTCCGAGACGGGCTGGTGGCCGGGGCGGGCGGCGAGCAGGGCGAGGGCCCGCTGCACGGCACCGTCCAGGCTCTCGCCCCGGGCCAGCGCATGCACGATCACGGCGTACGCGCCGGCCGCCAGATAGGCGAGGGGATGGCCGTGGCTCTGCGCCGCGCACTCCACCGCCAGCTGCACGACGAGCTGCGGCTCCCAGCCGACCAGCAGCCCGAACGGCGCGGAGCGGGCCACGGCCTCCGGGCCCAGCTCACCGGGGTTCTTCGGGGACTCCACGGTGCCCATGGTCTCGTCGCCGAACCCGACGAGCAGGGCCCGGGTCGGCTCACGGCGGGCGTAGAGCCACTCCTCGCGGGCGAGCCAGCCGTCGTCCTTGCGGCGCTCGTCGGGCCCCCAGTCCCGCTGGGTGGCGGCCCAGCGCCGATACGCCCGGTGCAGATCGGTCGGCGGATGCCAGGCGCCGGTGTCGCGGCGCACCTGGGCGCGTATCAGGCCGTCCACCGTGAACAGCGTGAGCTGGGTGTGGTGGGTGACCGTGCCGCGCCGGCCGTGGCCGAAGGCCAGGTCGAGCAGCCCTTCGGGGCCGTAGGCGGCCCGGATCTCCTCCAGGGACAGCGCGTCGGCGGGGCCGCCGAGCGCGTCGCCCACGGCGATGCCGAGCAGGGTGCCGCGCACCCTGCTGCGGAAGTCCTGCTGTTCGGCTCGACCCCAGACGGCGCCGGATGTCGCACCCATCCAGACCTCCTCACGGCACCGTCCGTCCGTACGACGCTCAGCACTGTAATCGACGGCGAACGGTCCGTTCACGGGGGCAAATCGTCCTCCATGGGTCATTCCCGCCCAGCCGTGAGCGCTTCGACCCCGTCGAGAATCCGGTCGAGCCCGAATGTGAGCGAATCGATCCCGTTCGGTGCGAAGGCACCCTCGGCGACGGCCTTGGTGAGGGCCGGGAAGCGGTCGGCGTGCCGCGCGAGCACGTCAGCGGCGAGCCGGTCCCACTCCCGCTCCTGCTCCTCGTCGTAGTCGTCGCGCTGCTGGGCGAGGTTGCGGACGAGCCCGATCAGGAGCAGGAAGACCTGGTGGCGCCGGGCTCCGTCGAGACCGGTCGGCTCCAGCGCGGCGAGCGCCGCGTCCAGCCAGGCCAGCTGGCAGGGCCCCATGAGCCGGCGGCGCATCGCGGTGGCGTGCAGCAGCCAGGGGTGGGCGGCGTAGACACGCGCGCACTGCCGGGTCCACTCCCCCGCGGCCGCCCGCCAGTCCCCTTCCGGCACCGCGGTGAGGTCCGGGCCCTTTGCCAGCACCGCTTCCACCATCAGCTCGACCAGTTCGGCCTTGCCGGGGACATACCGGTACAGGGCCATCGCCGACACCCCGAAGCCGCCCGCCACCTTGCTCATGGAGACGGCCTCCAGGCCCTCCGTGTCGGCGAGTTCGGCGGCGCTCGCGGCGATGCGCTGCGGGGACAGCTTCGGCTTGGGCCCTCGGGTGGGCCGCTCCTGCTCGCCCCACAGCAGCGCGAGACCCGCTCCCGGGTCGCGCGGTACGTCCTGCTCCTTGCTGGTCCGCCCCGCCATGGCGGCCCCCCTTCTACGTCGGTTCCGCGAAGCCCGTTGACTCCGCCGGACAACTGTATATACCGTAAACCCACCAGAACAGCTGACGGAATAAACAGTTTAGGGGGAACGCCATGCTGCTGACCTACCGCGCCCTCAAGCGCCGCGCCCTCGCGAAGAAGCTCGCGATCACCACCCCGAACGGCATCGGCGAGTCCTCGTACGTCCGTATCGGCGGCATCGACCAGTGGATCTCGGTGCGCGGCGAGGACCGGGCGAACCCCGTGGTCCTGGAGCTCCACGGCGGCCCCGGCGCCTCCAACCACGTCTTCGTGCCGCGCACCCGCGCCTGGGAGCGGCACTTCACGATCGTCCGCTGGGACATGCGCGGCGCCGGGAAGACCTTCGCGGCGGGCGGCCCCGAGGGCCAGGGCGAGATGACCCTCGACCGCGTGTACGCCGACGCCCTGGAGGTGACCCACCACATCCGCACCCGCCTCGGGGTGGACAAGCTCCTCCTGGTCGCCAACAGCTTCGGCACCGTCACCGGCCTGCGCCTGGCCCGCAACCACCCCGAGCTGTACTCGGCGTACGTCGGCACCGACCAGAACATCATCGGCGGCGGCCGGGACACCTCCGCCTACGAGGCGCTGCTGGCCCGGCTGGCGCAGGCCGGCAAGAAGAAGGAGCGGGCGAAGATCGCGGCGATGGGCCCCGACCGTTCCGCCTGGAGCGCCGGGCAGTGGTCCGAGTACGCCAGGACCGTGGTCACGACCGACCCGCTGACCTACGACACGATGAAGACGGTCGTGATGCGCTCCCTGTGGTTCTCCCCGTCCCACAACCTGCGCGGCCTGCGCGCCTACCTGAAGGGCATGACCTTCTCCGAGCAGCTCGGCCCGCAGGCCATGACGGTCGACGAGTACGCCGAGGGCACCGCCTTCCGCCTGCCCTTCTTCGTCTTCCAGGGCGAGAGCGACGTCCTCACCCCGCCGGAGCCGGCCCGCCGCTTCCACGACGACGTCACCGCCCCGGTGAAGGGCTTCGCCCTCATCCGGGAGGCCTCCCACTTCGCGGCGTTCCGCCACCCCGACCGGTTCCTGGACCTGATGCTGACGAAGGTCCGGCCGGTGGTGACGGGCGCGGCCGCCGGACGCTGAGGGGAGATCATGACCCGCGCCCGACGGCGGACGTTCCACTCCCGTTCGCGCACCCGCCCCATGGCCACCGAACGATCTCGGCCATGCCGAACAGGACACGTGTCAGTGCCGCCGTCCGCACCCTGGCGGCCGCCGCCCTGTTCACCGAGAGAGCTGCCCGCTTCAGTTGACGGAGGACGGGTGGTGGCGCGGGGGCGGGGGTGAGGGTGCGGACAGCCGGGCGGCGTGTGTCTCGTCCGCCGTGGCCAGGTCCTCCGCGCCGAGCCGGCGGTGCACGGCCGCCCGCCGCTCCAGCGCCCACACGTACACCGGGTTGAGCAGCAGCGCGCGGTCGAGGTCGGCGAGGGCCTCGGGGAGCCGGCCGAGGTTGGCCCGGGAGGCACCCCGGCTCGCGTAGGCCCCCGCGTAGTCGGGGTCCAGGGCGAGCGCCCGGTCGTAGTCGACGAGGGCCTCCTCGTCCCGGCCGGCCCGCCGGAGCACGTCACCGCGTTCGCAGCGGCCCCAGGCCCAGTCCGGGTGCAGGGCGAGGGCCCGGTCCAGATCGACGAGCTGCCGGGTGCGGTCACCGCGGGCCCGCCACAGCCGGCCGCGCCGGGCGAGCGCCCACGCGTAGTCGGGGTCGAGGTCGAGCGCCCGGTCCAGATCGGTCTGCGCCTCGTCCAGCTCGCCGCGCGCGAGGCGGGCGGCCCCCCGGGAGGCCCAGGCCGGCGGCTGGGCGGGGTCGAGCCCGACAGCGCGGTCGAGCTCGGCCAGCGCCTCCGCGTACCGGCCGAGCATCCGCAGTTGCTCGCCCACCAGGAACAGGTTGTAGGCGCTGTCCGGCTCCAGCTCCAGCGCCCGGCACAGACCCTCCAGGGCCGCGCCGTGGTCCCCGAGCGAGCTGCGCGCCAGGGCCTCGCCGCGCACGGCCCGCACCAGCGAGGGGTCGAGCGCCAGGGCCCGCTCGTACGCCTCCCGCGCCCCCTCGTGGTCGCCGCCGCGGGCCAGGGCGTCGCCCCGCACCGCGTACGCCGTCGCCCGCCAGGGCTCCTCGGCCCGCGCCCGGTCCAGCAGCAGGGCCGCCACACCGGCCGCCGCGTCCGCCGCGAAGTCCTCCGTGAGCGCGCTCCCCCAGCCCTCCGGGTTCCGCGCGCCCGTGGCGCCCGCGTCCTCGCCCGCCTCGACCAGCAGCCGCACCCAGCGCCACAGCACCTCGTCCCCGTGGTCGCAGGCGGCGACGACGTCGGCCAGGACGCCGGGCAGCGCGGTGCGGGGATCCGCGCACAGGCGGTGGTAGGACTCGGCGAGGCGCAGCTCCCGCCAGCGCTCCTCCTTCCAGAACTCACCCGGTTCCAGGGCCGCTTCGGCCTCCGTGCGCCACCGGGCGAAGGTCTGCGCGAGCCGCCGGTGCCGCTCGGCCCAGCCCCTGGGCGACTGCCGGCGCTGGAGCCGCAGCATCGGCGCCCGGACGAGATCGTGGTAGCGCATCCGGTCCCCGCGCTCGCTGACGAAGGGCAGGCCGCGCAGCCAGGCGTACAGCCCGTCGAACTCGTCCTCCGGGCACTCGGCCACGGCTCTGCACACGTCCGCGTCCAGCGTCCGGGGCAGCGCACAGGCCAGCGCCACCGACCGCCGTACCGGATCCGGCTCCCACTTCAGGAACCGCTCCACCGCCGTGGCGCTCGGGTCGCCCACATCGTCCGGGTCCGCCGGGCGGGCCTCGGCCAGGGTCGAGACGAGCACCGGCAGGCCCCCGGTCAGCCGCAGCACCTCGGCGACGACCGGCTCGTCCCGGACGCCCCGGTCCGCGAGGAGTCCGCGCGCCTCCGCCTCGGTGAACGGGCCGAGCGGCACCTCGGCCACGAAGTCCGCGAATCCGCCCCAGCGGGCCGGGGCGAGCGGGAGCTGACCCGCGGTCACCAGGACGACGTTGGCCGGCAGGGTGCCGTGCCGGTCGGTCGTCATGATCTCGTGCAGCCAGCCGTCCAGGAAGCGGCCGGTACGTTCGTAGGTGTCGAAGAGCAGCACGATCCACGGTACGGCGCCGGCGGCGGCGGCGAGTTCGCCGAGCAGCGTCGGCGTCAGGACCCGCTCCGGCGACAGCACCAGGTTCACGTCCTCCTGGGTGCGCAGCCGCGCGCTCAGCCCCGCCCGCAGCCGGTCGGCGCCCTCGGCGAGCCGGTCGGCGTCGAGCGCGCCCGCGAACGGTCCCACGCCGGGCACCATGCCGAGCCCGACGAGCCCGGCCCGGGCCGCGGCCAGTGCGCCCGCCGAGGGGTGCGGCGCCGCCTCCGGGTCGAGGGCGAGGGCCGCGGCCTCGGCCTCGTGCCGCCGCTCGCGGTAGGCGGCCAACTGCCGCTCCAGTTCCCTGCACCGGTGGCCCTGCCGGGCGAGCCGGCCGCCGATCGCCGCCAGCGCCTCCGGCACGCTGCCCGCGCTCTCGTCGACGTAGGCGGTCAGCGCCCCGCGCTCGCGCGCGAGCTGTTCCAACTCCCGGACCAGGAAGGTCTTTCCGACGCCGGCGTTGCCGTGGACATGGAAAAGGAAGCGGTGGCGTTCGTCCTCGGGGGACAGCTCCAAGTTCTCCCGGAACGCGGCCCGTTCCGCGGCGCGGCCGACGAATCCCGCCCGTCTGCGCCGCGCGATCAGCTCCTGCATCGACTGCCGTGCCCGCGCCATCCCCACGCCCCTCCCGCACCCGACTTCTCATTCTGGCGCAATGCCCACGCGATAACCGGGTCTCGGGCAGGAGAGAATCCAGCCATGACCACCACCCCCACGCGTCACACCGGCCTCGCGCTTGCCGCCGGCGTGCTCACCGGCATACTCGCCCTCTACATCGCT
Organism: Streptomyces alanosinicus; assembly: GCF_014650595.1. GTDB lineage: Bacteria > Actinomycetota > Actinomycetes > Streptomycetales > Streptomycetaceae > Streptomyces > Streptomyces alanosinicus. The sequence continues at coordinate 319,933 of NZ_BMVG01000002.1, read as the reverse complement.
CTCGTCGCCTTCGGGAACATCACGGACTTCGGGACGAACCAGCAGTTCGTACGGCATGTGCTGGCGATGGACACCACGTTCAAGGACGACAGTCTGATGTGGCGGGCCATCACGAGCACCGCCCTGCAAGACACGGCCTACGTCCTGATCATCGCGTGGGAGACACTGTCCGCACTCGTCCTGATCTGGGGCACGTATCTGTGGGCGCGGCGCCGGGGCGACCTCGCGCGGCGCGTTTCCACCTATGGCCTGCTGATGCTGTTGCTGCTCTTCGGTGCCGGGTTCATCGGGATCGGCGGTGAGTGGTTCTCGATGTGGCAGTCCAAGGCGTGGAACGGCCTGGAGGCCGCGACCCGGATCTTCACGCTCAGCGGCATCGCCCTGATCGTCAACCAGCTTCCCCGCCAGAGAGACGACGTCAGCTGACGACCGTCACCCTGATGCCCTGATCGCCGAAGGACCACAGGGCGGCGCCGTCCTCCTTGTGCATACGGATGCCGCCCAGCTTCTTGCCGTCCGCCGGCGGCGGCGAGGAGCCGTCCAGGGCGTTGGAGAAGGCTATGTTCACGCCGGACGCGACGGTGAAGTACATGACGTGCTCGATCTCCACGCCGTCCGAGCCCTTGAGGGACTGGATGCGCTTGATGACCGAGTAACGGCCGGGCCGCGGGCCGACCGTGCCCGGCCACACCGCGAACGTGCGCGACGCCTTGCCGGTCGCGTCGACCAGCCACAGCCGCTTGGCGCCGAGCGAGTAGACGATCCGGCGGCCCTCGCCCGACGCGGCGGGCACCGCGGGCGCGGCCGAGGGCTTCGGGGCCGTGGACGCGTGGGCGCCCGCGGACGCCGACGCGCCGGGTTTCGCCACGGCGGCCGTGGGATGCGGCCCGTGGTCCGCCTGGACGGCGAGGGCGACGACGGCCGCGGTCGCTCCCGCCGTCAGACCGGAGACCCAGGCCCACGAGGGCAGTCGGGCAGCCACGGGTACGCATCTCCTCCGCTAGGGGGCGCTAGGGCCCTTCTTTCGGACCTTGCCGGGGTCGCAGGGTCTGGCACGCACATCTGCCGCGTTGTCGTCGGTCGCCGACGCGCCGCGTCGACTCTCTCCTCCGCCTTGCATCTGCACGCACCAGACCCCGCTCGGGTCGGCCGCAAGGCGCTGTCGCCTGAAGCCGGCCCGATCCGAAAGAAAGGCCCTGGTCCCCTTCTCGGTACGGGGTCGGATCATCGTACTCAGTCCAGGACCGGCAGCAGTTCCGGCAGGTGCCCGTCGGAGGCCCGCGCCGCCCGCTGCCGCTCGGCGGGGACCTCGCCGTAGAGCGTGGTGCGCGGCTTCGCCGGACGCCCGGCCGCCTCGGCCACGGCCACCAGGTCGCGGACCGACTTGTACGAGCCGTACGACGAGCCCGCCATCCGGGAGATCGTCTCCTCCATCAGCGTGCCGCCCAGGTCGTTCGCGCCCGAGCGGAGCATCTCCACCGCACCCTCCGCGCCCAGTTTGACCCAGCTTGTCTGGATGTTGGGGATCCAGGGGTGGAGGAGGAGACGGGCCATCGCCGTCACCGCGCGGTTGTCGCGGGTCGTCGGGCCGGGCCGGGAGATGCCCGCCAGGTACACCGGCGCGTTCGTGTGGATGAACGGCAGCGTCACGAACTCGGTGAAACCGCCCGTCTCGCGCTGGATGCGGGCCAGGGTACGCAGATGGCCGAGCCAGTGGCGGGGCTGGTCGACATGGCCGTACATCATCGTCGAGGACGAGCGGATGCCCAGCTCGTGCGCCGTCGTGATCACCTCGATCCAGGTGGCCGCCGGCAGCTTGCCCTTGGTCAGCACCCAGCGGACCTCGTCGTCGAGGATCTCCGCCGCCGTGCCCGGAATAGTGTCCAGGCCCGCTTCCTTCGCGGCGGTGAGCCACTCCCTGACCGGCATACCCGTACGGGTGGCGCCGTTGACGACCTCCATGGGCGAGAAGGCGTGCACATGCATGCCCGGGACCCGCTCCTTCACCGCCCTCGCGATGTCGAAGTACGCGGTGCCCGGCAGGTCGGGGTGGATGCCGCCCTGCATGCACACCTCGACCGCGCCCACGTCCCAGGCCTGCTGGGCGCGGTCGGCGACCTGTGCCAGGGAGAGGGTGTAGGCGTCGGCGTCCGTGCGGCGCTGGGCGAAGGCGCAGAAGCGGCAGCCGGTGTAACAGACATTGGTGAAGTTGATGTTGCGCGTGACGATGTACGTCACCTCGTCGCCGACCGCCGACTTCCGCACCTCGTCGGCCACCCGGCACAGCGCGTCCAGCGCCGGGCCGTCCGCGTGCAGCAGGGCGAGCGCCTCGGCGTCGGTCAGCCTCGTGGGGTCGTCGGCCGCGGTGCGCAGCGCCTGGCGCACATCCGTGTCGATGCGCTCGGGTGCCATGCCGGGGGCGGCGGCCTCGCGCAGCGCCTCCCAGTCGCCGTACACCTCGTCGAAGTCGTCCCGCCGGTCGCCGCTGCGCCCCTCGGTGTCGATGGTGCGGTGCAGGTCCGTGCGGCCGGCCGGTACGAAGGCCTCCTCCGGCTCCTGCCACGGACGGCCCTCGACCACCGCGTCCGGGAGGGCCAGCCCGGTCTCCGGGTCGGCGAGCGCGGCGACGTGCGGGCGCAGCCGGGGGTCCAGCCAGGGTTCGCCGCGGCGGACGAACTCGGGGTAGACGCAGAGGCGTTCGCGCAGCTCGAAGCCGGCGGCGCGGGAGCGCTCGGTGAGTTCCTCGATCTGCGGCCAGGGGCGCTCGGGGTTGACATGGTCGATGGTCAGGGGCGACACCCCGCCCCAGTCGTCGATGCCGGCGCCGATCAGCCGCTCGTACGCGGAGTCGACCAGGTTCGGCGGGGCCTGCAGACAGGCGGCCGGGCCCATGACGTGCCGGGCGACGGCCACGGTGGCGACCAGGTCGTCCAGTTCGGCGTCCGGCATGCCGCGCATCGCCGTGTCCGGCTTGGCGCGGAAGTTCTGGATGATCAGTTCCTGGATGCCGTGGTAGGCGCGGGAGACCTTGCGCAGGGCGAAGAGGGACTCCGCGCGCTCCTCGTAGGTCTCCCCGATGCCGATCAGCAGGCCCGAGGTGAAGGGGACGGAGGAGCGGCCCGCGTCCTGAAGCACCCGCAGGCGTACGGCCGGTTCCTTGTCCGGGGAGCCGAAGTGCGGGCCGCCGGGCTCGGACCAGAGCCTTTCGGCCGTCGTCTCCAGCATCATGCCCATGCTCGGCGCCACCGGCTTCAGGCGCTGGAAGTCCGTCCACGTCATCACGCCCGGGTTGAGGTGCGGGAGCAGGCCCGTCTCCTCCAGGATGCGGACGGAGATGGCGCGGACGTAGGCGATGGTGTCGTCGTAGCCGTGCGCGTCGAGCCATTCGCGCGCCTCGGGCCACCGGTCCTCCGGCTTGTCGCCGAGGGTGATCAGGGCTTCCTTGCAGCCGAGGACCGCGCCCTTGCGGGCGATGTCCAGCACCTCGTCCGGGGACATGAACATGCCGTGCCCGGCCCGCCGCAGCTTGCCGGGGACGGTGACGAAGGTGCAGTAGTGGCATTTGTCCCGGCACAGCCGGGTGAGGGGGATGAAGACGCTCTTCGAGTACGTGATGACACCCGGCCGGCCCGCCTGTTCGAGACCCGCGTCGCGCACCCGGCCGGCCGACGCGGCGAGGTCGGCCAGGGCCTCGCCGCGGGCCTGGAGCAGCACCGCCGCCTCGGCGACGTCGAGGGCGACGCCGTCCCGGGCGCGTTTGAGGGCGCGACGCATGGAGTTCTCGGTCGGGCCGGTCCCAGGGGTCGCGGAAGTCGTCATCCCACCACCATACGTTCGGCGTGATCAGTGCTTACGGCTCCATCCGGCCTACAGGAACCTCGCGTATTCATCCAGCATCCCCAGCACCTCCTTCTCCCCCGCCGACGGCAGTTGCAGGACGGCCTCGTCGATGCCCAGCTCGGTGTAGTGGGCGAGCTTGCCCGGGGTCGGCAGGACCGCGTACGGGACCACCTGGAGGGCGGCCGGGTCGCGGCCCGCGTCCGCCCACGCCGTGTGCAGCACCGGCAGGGACTCCGTCAGACCGCGCCCGCCGATCGGCAGCCAGCCGTCGGCGTACTCGGCGATGTGCGCGAACAGCTTCGGCCCGGCGGCGCCGCCGACGAGCGTGCGCGGGCCGGTGACCGGGCCGCGCGGCCGCTGCGCCGGCTTGGGGTGGGCGTGGCTGGCCCGGACCGCGCCGAACTCGCCGTCGTAGGCCGTCGGTTGCTCGGCCCACAGCGCCTGCATCAGCCGCATCCGGTCCCGGACCAGCTCCCGGCGGGCGCGCCAGGTGACACCGTGGTCCGCGGCCTCCTCGACGTTCCAGCCGTAGCCGAGGCCGAGCGTGAAGCGGCCCTCGGACAGATGGTCCAGGGTGGCGATCTGCTTGGCGAGGGCGATGGGGTCGTGCTGGGCGACCAGGGTGATGCCGGTGCCGAGCGTCAGCCGCTCGGTGACGGCCGCCGCCTGGCCCAGGGCGACGAAGGGGTCGAGGGTGCGGCCGTATTCGCGGGGGAGGTCGCCGCCGGCCGGGTACGGGGTCGTCCGGTCGACGGGGATGTGGGTGTGCTCGGGCAGATAGAGGCCGCTGTAGCCGCGCTGCTCCAGTTCGCGGGCGAGTCGGACCGGGGTCACGGTCTCGTCGGTGAGGAAGATGGTGACGGCGATACGCATGGATCATCTGTACCGGGTGCGGCCCCAACCGTCCATACCAACCGGTCGGCAGGATCTCGGCAGGTTCCTGACTGGCTGAGAGACAGCTGCCGATTCCCTTGTGGTGTACGGGAGTTCACTCATGAGGGGAAGGGTGGCGGTATGTGCGAAGACACTCACGACACCGGACACGCTCCCGCCAGACGCGCCGTGCTCGTGACGGGCGCGGCCGTCGCGCTTACGTTGGGAGGCGTGACCTTCGCGAGCGGCGCTCGGGCCGCGGACGGCGAGCAGGAGACCCGGACGGTGGGCGCAACGCTGCCGCCCGGCTCCCCCGACTTCGTGTACGTACCGGTCGAAGTCCCGGCCGGCGTGCAGGAGATCAAGGTCTCCTACACCTACGACAAGCCCTCGGTGCCGCTCGGCACCATGGGCAACGCCCTCGACATCGGCCTCTTCGACCAGCACGGCACCGAGCTGGGCGGCCGGGGCTTCCGCGGCTGGTCGGGCGGAGCGCGTACGGAGTTCTTCGTCCGCGCCGACGACGCCACCCCGGGCTACATCCCCGGCCCGGTGCGCGAGGGCACCTGGTACGTCGCGCTGGGCCCCTACACGGTGGCGCCGCAGGGGCTGACGTACGAGCTGACGATCACGCTGACCTACGGCGCGCCGGGCCGGACCCCGCACCCGGTGTATCCGCCGTCCCGGGCGAAGGGCCGGGGCCGGGACTGGTACCGGGGCGACTGCCATCTGCACTCCTGGTACTCCGACGGCCGCCGCACCCCGGCCGAGATCGCGGCCCTGGCGCGGGCGGCGGGCCTGGACTTCATCAACTCCTCGGACCACAACACGCACTCCTCCCACCCCCACTGGGCGGACCAGGCGGGCGACGACCTGCTGATCATGCTGGGCGAGGAGGTCACGACCCGCAACGGCCATGTGGTGGCGCTCGGCACGGAGCCCGGCACGTTCGTGGACTGGCGCTACCGCGCCCGGGACAACCGCTGGGCCCGCTTCGCCCGGGACGTCCGCCGCGCCGGGGGCCTCGTCGTCCCCGCCCACCCGCACGCCACCTGCGTCGGCTGCGGCTGGAAGTTCGGCTTCGGCGAGGCGGACGCCGTGGAGGTGTGGAACGGCCCGTACACCCCGGACGACGAGGTGACGCTGGCCGACTGGGACAACCAGCTGGTCGCCGCCGTGCGGCAGGGGCGGGACTGGCTCCCGGCGATGGGCAACAGCGACGCCCACCGCGACCCGGACCCGGTCGGCAGCCCGCAGACGGTCGTCCTCGCCGACGATCTGACCCGGGAGGCGATCCAGGAGGGCATCCGCGCCGGGCGCTCGTACGTGGCCGAGTCGAAGAACGTCGTCCTCGGTTTCACGGTGACGGGCGGGCGCGGGCAGCAGGCGGGCATCGGGGAGCGGCTGGAGGTGGCCGCCGACACCCCGGTGACCGTGCGGCTGGAGGTCGCGGGCGCCCCGCGCTGCTCGGTCCGCTTCGTCACCGACCAGGGCGTGCTGTTCACCAGCGATCCGCTGCCGGTGTCGGGCGCGGGCACGGTCGAGTGGCGTACGACGCCCGCCTACGCGGCGTACGTGCGCGCCGAGGTCCGGCACGAGACGGCGCTCGGGCCGGTGCCGGGGGCACTGACGGCCTTCACCAACCCGGTCTTCCTCGGCACCAGGTGACCGGGGCCGGGTGACCGGCGCTACTTGATCTGCTGCGCCGCCCACTCGGCCCACTCCCGCCGCATCGCGTTGAAGCGCAGCCCGTACTCCAGCGCGATGCGGCCGTACACCGACAGGTTGCCGTCGTCCCAGTCGATGGAGTCGTGCAGCTGCCGCAGCTGCTCGTACCCCGACTGGGACATGTCGACCAGGTCGGTCAGATAGGCGCGCGCCTGCTCGGGGCTGAGCACGCCGAGGAAGAAGACGCGCAGCAGGACATCGCTGCGGATGACGCGCTGCGGTGTCACCTCGGTCAGCCAGTGGCGCAGCTCCGCCAGGCCCTCGTCGGTGATCTCGTACTCCTTGCGGCCGCGCGGGCCCTCGGCAGCGACCGTGATCAGCCCGGAGCCCGCCAGCTTGGTCAGCTCGGTGTAGATCTGGCTCTGGTTCGCCGGCCAGACGTTGGCCAGTGAGGTCTCGAACGTCTTCAGCAGGTCGTAGCCGCTGGCGCGGCGGTCCGAGAGCAGGCCGAGCAGTGCGTGTTTGAGGCTCATGACCCCCAGCCTACATTCCACTGTTGACATGTCGAGAGCCGACCTTCTACTTTTGACATGTCGAAACCGGAATCCACATCCAGACCGGAATCCACATCCAGACCGACCGGGGGTCCCCATGTCGTACCTGCGCACGTTCCTGCCGTGGATCGTCTTCGCCGTCATCCCCTCCGGGGACTGGCAGTGGGGCGCGCTCGCCGCCCTGATGCTGGCCATCGGGGTCATCGCGCAGCAGTTGCGGGCCGGCGCGGGCCCCGACGCCCTCGTCATCGAGGCCGGCTCGGCGGTCTTCTTCGCGGTCCTCGCGGCCATCGCCTTCGCCGACCCGCACTCGGGTGTGCACGACTACTCGGCGGCCCTGTCCTCCGGCATCCTCGCCGTGATCGCCGGTCTGTCGCTGGCCGTCGGCCGGCCCTTCACGCTGGGCATCGCCAAGCGCACCACCCCGCGCGAGTACTGGACCATGAAGCCGTTCATCCGGGTCAACGTCGTCCTCACCGCCGTGTGGACCGCGGCCTTCGCCGTGACGGCCGTCGTCCTCACCGTGCTGGACCACGCCGGACACGCCCACACCACGCCCGCGACCGTCGTCCAGATCGCCGGCTTCGCCGTCCCGATGGCCTTCACGGTCCGCTACGTCGCCCACGTCCAGGCGAAGGCCCGGGCCGCCGCCGGTCAGATGCCCCGCTGAACCCCGCCTCCTACACTGCTGCCACAGCTTCCACCCGAGTTGGGCCCGGCACCGAGAGCAGGAGACATGGCAGGCAGCAGCGACCTCAAGCACCGCCTCGTGACCCGTTTCCAGCGGTATGTCGCCAATCCGCTGAACCGGCGGCTGCCGTTCCAGACCCTGCTGGAGACCACCGGCCGCACCTCCAAGCTGCCCCGGCAGACACCGGTCGGCGGGCGCCGCGACGGCGACTCCTTCTGGCTGGTCTCCGAGTTCGGCGTCAAGTCGCAGTACGTGCGCAACATCCAGGCCGACCCGAAGGTCCGCGTCCGGATCGCCGGCCGCTGGCACCAGGGCACCGCGTATCTCCTGCCCGACGACGACCCGGTGGCCCGGCTGCGCTCCCTGCCCCGCTTCAACAGCGCGGCGGTACGGGCGTTCGGCAACAACCTGCTGACGATCCGGGTGGACCTGGAGAAGTGACGCCGGACCCTCACCCCGGCCAGACGAGGGCCTGCACCTCGCTGTAGGCGTGCAGGGCGTAGGAGCCCACGTCCCGGCCGACACCGCTCTTCTTGAACCCGCCGAACGGGGCCTCCATGTTGCGGCCGACGGTGTTGATCCCGACGCCGCCGGCCCGCAGCCGCCGGGCCACCCTGAAGGCCCTGGACACATCGCCGGACCAGACGTAGTCGATGAGTCCGTAGTCGGAGTCGTTGGCGAGGGCCACCGCCTCCTCCTCGTCGTCGAAGGGCACGACCACGACGACCGGCCCGAAGATCTCCTCCCGGACCACCCGCATGTCAGGGGTGCAGTCGGCGAGGAGCGTGGGCGGGACATAGAAGCCGGTGTCCTGCGCGGGGCGTTCCCCGCCCGCGACGAGCGACGCGCCCTCCTTGCGGCCGAGTTCGACGTACGACTCGACCCGCGCCCGGTGCTCGGCCGAGATCACCGGGCCGACGACCGTGTCCGGCTCCCTTGGGTCCCCCACCTTCAACCGGCTCGCGTATCCGGCCAGTTGCTCGACCAGCCGCCCGTACACCCCGCGCTGGGCCAGCACCCGTGTCGGAGCCGTGCAGATCTGCCCGCTGTAGAAGGAGAACGTGGTGCCGATGCCGGCGACGGCCGAGGAGAGGTCGGCGTCGTCGAACACGACCGCCGCGCCCTTGCCGCCGAGCTCCATCAGCTGGCGTTTCATGTCCCGCCCGCACACCTCGGCGATCCGCCGGCCGACGGCCGTGGACCCGGTGAAGCTGACCATGTCGACGTCGTCGCAGGCCACCACCGCCTCGCCCACGGCCGCGTCCCGCCCGGAGACGACGTTCACCACGCCCGGCGGCGCCCCGGCCGCCTGAAGCGCCTGCGCCATCTTGTACACCGACAGCGGGTCCTGCGGCGCGGGCTTCACGACCACCGTGTTGCCCATGGCCAGGGCCGGGGCGACCTTGCCGGCCGGGTTGGCCCACGGGTTGTTGTAGGAGGTGACGCAGGCGACGACGCCGACGGGCTGGCGCACCGCCAGCGCGCCCATCACGGCGGCCCTGCCCATCGGCCCGGCCTCGTTGATCTGCGGGGCGATCGCCCACTCGGCGCTCTCCACGCTCGCGTACCGGCGGAACCGGGCGACGGCCACCCCGACCTGCATCGCCCGGGCGGTCCCGGTGGTCGCGCCGGTCTCCGCGCGGGCCAGCTCGGCGTACGGCTCGATCGACCCCCGGATGATGTCGGCGGCCCGGCCCAGTACCGCCGCCCGCTCCTCGGGCCGGGTCCGCGACCATGCCGTGAACGCCTCCCGGGCCGCCGCGCAGGCCGCCCGCGCCTGGTCCGGCGAGGCCTCGGGCGCCCAGCCGACGGTCTCCTCGGTGGCCGGGTCGGTCACCGGGTAGTGCCCGCCGTCCGGCTCCGCCCAGGCGCCGCCGACGAACAGCCGCTGCCCCTCGCTCACCGCGTGCTCACCGTGCGGGTGTCGGTCCCCGAGCGCAGCACCTTGCCCGGTACGGCCCCGGTCACCACGTCGTCCCGGATCGCCTCGACGCCGTTGACCCACACCGCCCGCACCCCGATCGCCGCCGAGTCCAGGCGCGGACTGTCACCCGGCAGGTCGTGCACCAGCCGGGCCTGTCCGGCGTCGATCCGCTCCGGGTCGAACAGGACGAGGTCCGCGTGCCAGCCCTCCCGCACCTGCCCGCGCTCGCGCAGCCCGAAGAGCCGGGCCGGATCGTCGGTGAGCATCTTCACCGCCTGCTCCAGACCGACGAGTTTCCGCCTGCGCAGACAGTCCCCGAGGAACCGGGTGGTGTACGGCGCCCCGCACATCCGGTCCAGATGCGCGCCCGCGTCGGACCCGCCCAGCAGCACGTCCTCGTGCTGCCAGGTCTCCGCGCGCAGCGCCCAGGACGCCGGGTCGTTGTCGCTGGGCATGGGCCACAGCACCGTACGCAGCCCGTCGCTCGCGCAGATCTCCACCAGGCAGGCGAAGGGGTCGAGACCCCGCTCCTCGGCGATGTCCCGCACCACCCGGCCGGTCAGGCCCTCGTTGGCCTCGCTGTAGGTGTCCCCGATGACATAGCGCCCGAAGTTCGCCAGCCGCCGGAAGACGCCGGCCTCCTTGGACTGGGCCCGGCGCAGCATCTCCGCCCGGACGTCCGGGTCCCGGAGCCTTTCGATCCGCTCCGGCACGGGCAGCGAGAGGACCGGCCCCCAGCCGGGGATCAGGTTGAGGGCGCAGAAGGTGCCCAGGGACATGTTCATCGGGGTGAGGATGGGCATGGTGAGCGCCACGATCCGCCCGCCGGCCTTGCGGGCCCGTTCGCTCGCGCCGAGCTGCCGGGGTACCCGCTCCGGAACGGCCGCGTCGACGGTGAGCACGTTCCAGTTGAGCGGCCGCCCGGCCACCGCGCTCATCTCCACCAGCAGATCGATCTCGTCGTCGCTGAACTGGTCCAGGCAGCCGGCGACGATCGCCTCGATCTGGGTGCCCTCGTGCTCGCCGACGGCCTTCGACAGCGCGAGCAGCTCCGCCGGCTCCGCGAACCGCGAGGCGACCGGCTGTCCGTCCCCGTCGTTGTGGGTACGGGACTGGGTGGTGGACAGCCCCCAGGCCCCGGCGTCCATGGCCTCGTGCAACAGCCGTACGATCTCGGCCAGTTGCTCCGCACTGGGCTGTCCGCCGATGGCCTCTGGCCCCATCACGTACCGGCGCAGCGCGCAGTGGCCGACCATGAAGCCCGCGTTGACCGCGATGCGGCCGTCGAGGGCGTCCAGATAGTCCCCGAAGGAGCTCCAGTTCCAGGGCGCCCCCTCCTCCAGCGCCACCAGGGACATCCCCTCCACCTTGGACATCATCCGCCGGGTGTAGTCGGCGTCGTCCGGCCGGGAGGGATGCAGGGGCGCCAGTGTGAACCCGCAGTTCCCGCCGGCCACGGTGGTCACTCCGTGGTTCAGCGAGGGCGTGGCGTACGGATCCCAGAACAGCTGGGCGTCGTAGTGGGTGTGCGGATCGACGAACCCGGGGGCGAGGACGAGCCCGGCGGCGTCCTCGCTGGTGCGGGCTTGCTCGGTGACGGTACCGATGACGGCGATCCGCCCGTCGCGTATGCCGACGTCGGCGGTGAAGGCGGGTGCGCCGGTGCCGTCCACGACGGTGACGCCCTTGATCAGGTGGTCCAGCATGCCGGGAACCCCCTCAGACAGCCTGACGGAACCGGGACGTCCGATGCACCGGATCCGTGTCGATCTTCGGAATCACCTGCTCGCCGATGAGCCGGATCGTCTGCAGCGTCTCCTCCTTCGGCACCCCCACCGGCAGCCCGAAGCTCAGCTGGTCCGCCCCCGCCTGCTCCCACCGCTTGCACTGGCGCAGCACCTCGTCCGGATCCCCGCAGATGAGGAGTTCCTCCGCGATGAGCAGTTCCACGAACTCCGGTGTGTACTCGGGCAGCGTCTCCGGCCACTCCGGGAAGCCCTCCGGCCGGGGAAACGTGTCGTGGTAGCGGAAGACGAGCGAGGGCAGATAGTGCAGCCCGCCGTTCACGGCGATCTCGATCGCCTCGGCGTGCGTGGGCGCGCAGATCGCCGTGGTCGTCACCATCACGTTGTCGTTGACGAAGTCGCCCACCGGTTCCGCGTTCACGACCGCCGTCTTGTACTGCTCCAGCACCCACTCCATGTCAGAGACCTTCTGGATGCTGAAGCCGAGCACGCCGAGTCCCTTCTTCGCGGCCATGGCGTACGACGGCGGCGACCCGGCCGCGTACCACATCGCCGGGTGGGACTTCCCGTACGGCTTCGGCAGGACCTTGCGCGGCGGCAGCTGCCAGTGCTTGCCCTGGAAGCCGGCGTACTCGTCCTGGAGCCACATCTTCGGGAACTCGGCGATCGTCTCTTCCCAGATCTCCTTGGTGTAGTTCATGTCGGTCACCCCCGGGATGAACCCGAGGATCTCGTGCGATCCGGCGCCCCGCCCGCTGCCGAACTCGAAGCGGCCCTCGCTGAGGTGGTCCAGCATGGCGACCTTCTCGGCGACCTTCACCGGGTGGTTGACCTGGGCCAGGGGATTGAAGATCCCGGAGCCCAGGTGGATGCGCCCGGTGGCGTGGGCCAGATAGCCGAGGAAGACGTCGTTGGCCGACAGATGCGAGTACTCCTCCAGGAAGTGGTGCTCGGAGGCCCAGGCGTACTTGAAGCCGGACTGGTCCGCCTGGATGACGTACTCGGTCTCCTCCATCAGCGCCTTGTGCTCGGCCAGCGGGTCGGTCTCGGCACGCTTGCCCACGTATCCCTGTACAAAGAGCCCGAATTCCAAGGCGGTTCACCGTCCCAGTCCAGGTGGTTCCTTCGCGTCCTATGAACTTTCTGACGTGGCGTCAGATTCGTCAATAGATGACGGACCGTCAGATGATGCTGACACCCGCCAGCCAGCCGCCGTCGATCACGAACGGCTGTCCGGTGATGTACGAGGAGTCCGCCGAGGTGAGGAAGAGGGCGAGGCGGGCCACCTCCTCCGGCCGGCCGATCCGGCCGAGCGGTACGAGCCTCCGGTACAGCTCGTCCAGGGCCCGGCTCATCTCCTCCGGGTCCGCGTCCGGGTCGAGGCGGGCCGGGTTGGCCATCGCGGTGTCGATGGCGCCCGGGCAGATCGCGTTGACCCGGATGCCCCGGTTCGCCAGCTCCAGCGCGGCCACCCGGGTCAGTCCCAGCACGGCGTGCTTGGTCGCGGCGTACGTGCCCACGGCCGCCATGCCGGTCAGCGCCGTGTAGGAGGCGGTGTTGACGATCGTGCCGCCGTCGGCCAGCTCCGGCGCCACCGTCTTCATGCCCAGGAAGCAGCCGACCTGGTTGACCTGGACGACCTGCATGAACTCGTCCAGCGGGGTGTCCACGAGGGCGTTGAAGCGCAGGATGCCCGCGTTGTTGACGAGCCCGTCGAGGTGTCCGTACGCCGCCTTGGCCGCGGCCACGGCCTCCTGCCAGCCCTCCTCGGTGCCGACGTCGAGATGGACGTACCGCGCGCCTATCTCCTTGGCCAGGGCCTCGCCCTGGTCGTCCAGCACATCGCCGATCACCACGCGCGCGCCCTCCGCCCTGAAGAGCCGCGCCTCCTGCTCGCCCTGTCCACGTGCCGCCCCGGTGATGATGACGACCCGCCCGTCCAGCTTGCCCATCAGGCCTCCTCAGCCCAAGAGGGGCGCGACCTCCGCCCCGAACAGCCCGACCTGCTCGACCAGTTCGACCCGGCCCCGACTGCGCAACCACACCTGAACCTGGTCCACACCCATCACCCAGAAGGCCCACAGCGACTCAGCGATCCCCCGCGACGCCCCGAGGACGGCGCCCCGCCCGACCCGCTTACCCATCAGACCCCCTCAACCCAAGAGAGGCGCAACCTCCGCCCCGAACAGCCCGACCTGCTCGACCAGTTCGACCCGGCCCCGACTGCGCAACCACACCTGAACCTGGTCCACACCCATCACCCAGAAGGCCCACAGCGACTCAGCGACCTCCCACGGCACCCCGAGGACGGCGCCCCGCCCGACCTGCCTGCCCATCAGACCCCCTCAACCCAATAGGGGCGCAACCTCCGCCCCGAACAGCCCGACCTGCTCGACCAGTTCGGCCCGGCTCCGGCTGCGCAGCCGGACCTGGATCTGGTCCACGCCCATCGCCCGGTAGGCCCGCAGTGACTCGGCGATCTCCCGCGGTGCCCCGGTGAGGGTGCCGCGGCCGACCTCCCAGCCGGCCCGGCCGACGTACACGGGCTCGGTGATCGCGCCGACCGTGAACGGCCCCTCGGCGCCGGCCTCCGCGCGCAGCCGGCGCAGCCGGGCGATCTGCGCGGGCAGCCGGTTACGCGGGTCGCCCTGGGGCAGCCAGCCGTCGCCCTTCAGCGCGGCCCGGCGCACGGCGGCGGGCGAGGAGCCGCCCACCCACACCGGGACCTCCGGCTGCGCCGGGCGGGGCCGCTGCCCCAGCCCGGCGAAGTCGTGGAACTTGCCGTGGTGCTCGGGGAACTCCTCGGGCCCGAGGGCGGCCCGCAGGGCGTCGATCGTCTCGTCGAGCACCGCCCCGCGCCGCTCGAAGTCCGCCCCGAGCACCTCGAACTCCTCCCGCACGTGCCCGGCCCCGACCCCGAGGACCAGCCGGCCGCCGGAGAGATGGTCGAGGGTGGCGTACTGCTTGGCGGTGAGCAGCGGGTGCCGCAGCCCCACCACGGCGACATGGCTGAGCAGCCGGACCCGCTCGGTGACGGCGGCCAGATGGGCGAGGGTGGCGACGGGGTCGTACCAGACGGTGCTCATCGCCGGGGCGAGCCGGCGCGGGACGCCCACGTGCTCGCAGGCGGCGAGATAGGCGAACCCGGCGGCGTCCACGGCCCGCGCGAGCGCCACCAGGTCCGCGGGACCGGCGTCCGCCTCCCAGCTCTCCGCGAACAGGGCGCTCTGCGCCTGGACGGGCAGCTGGATGCCGTACGCCAGACTCACGTCGCCGCCTTCCACAGGCCGTCCGGCGTCAGCCCCAGCAGGTCGATGGCGTTGCCACGGACGATCCGCTCGACCACGTCGGCCGGCAGATGCCCCATCTGTGCCACGCCGACCTCACGGGACTTCGGCCAGGTGGAGTCGGAGTGCGGGTAGTCCGTCTCGTACAGGACGTTGCCGACGCCGATGGAGTCGAGGCTCTTCAGCCCGAAGGCGTCGTCGAAGAAGCAGCCGAAGACATGTCCGGCGAAGGTCTCGGACGGCGGCCGGGTGACCTTGTCGGCGACCCCGCCCCAGCCCCGGTTCTCCTCCCACACGACGTCGGCGCGCTCCAGGATGTACGGGATCCAGCCGATCTGGCCCTCGGCGTACATGACCTTCAGGTTCGGGAAGCGCTCGAACTTGCCGCTCATCAGCCAGTCGACCATCGAGAAGCAGCAGTTGGCGAAGGTGATGGTGGAGCCGACGGCGGGCGGCGCGTCGGCGGAGGTGGAGGGCATCCGGCTGCTGGAGCCGATGTGCATGGCGACGACCGTGCCGGTCTCGTCGCAGGCCGCGAGGAAGGGGTCCCAGTCGTCGCCGTGGATGGACGGCAGGCCGAGGTGCGGGGGGATCTCGGAGAAGGCGACGGCCCGCGCGCCCCGCGCCGCGTTGCGCCGCACCTCGGCGGCGGCCAGTCCGGCGTCCCACAGGGGTATGAGGGGAAGCGGTATCAGCCGGCCCTGTGCCTCGCGCCCGCACCACTCCTCCATCATCCAGTCGTTGTAGGCGCGCACGCACAGCAGGGCAAGGTCCCGGTCGGCGGCCTCGGAGAAGGTCTGTCCGCAGAAGCGCGGGAAGGTGGGGAAGCAGACGGCGGACTGGACGTGGTTGACGTCCATGTCGGCGAGCCGGGCGGTGACGTCGTACGAGCCGGGCCGCATCTGCTCGTAGGTGATGACCTCCAGCTTCACCTCTTCCCGGTCGTAGCCGACGGCGGTGTCGAGCCGGGTGAGGGGGCGGCGCAGGTCCCCGTACACCCACCAGTCGCCGAGCGGTCCGTCCGTACTGCCCGGTTCGCCCATGACGGGCCGGAAACGCCCGCCCAGGAAGGTCATCTCCTTGACCGGGGCGCGCACGATCCGGGGCCCCTCGTCCAGGTACTTCCTCGGCAGCCGGTCCTGCCAGACGGTGGCGGGCTCCACGGTGTGGTCGTCGACGGAGATGATCAGCGGGAACTGTGTGGTCTCCATACCCCTCACGGTAGCGCCGATCTGACGGTCCGTCAGCTCCCGAGTCGGACACGACCCCGTGCGAAGAGGTGTGAGGGATTTACGGGCCGACGTGTGAGGGGTTTGTGCACTGAATTGCGTCACCCTGTGATCGGCGTCTCCCACGGCTGACGGAACCGGCCGGAACAAGGCAAACTGACGGGGTTGTCCGTAGACGCCGAGGGGGCCGAACGCATGGACGGTGGGCCGCGAGTGCCTGAGCAGCGGCGTCCCGTTTCCGTGACCGACACGGAAACGGAGGCGCTGCACTTCGGCGTGCTCGGTCCGGTACGGGCCTGGCGCGGCGCGGAGCAGCTCAGCACGGGCTCCCCCCAGCAGCGCGCCCTGCTGGCCGCCCTGCTGCTGCGCGAGGGCCGTACGGCGACCGCGGCGGAGCTGATCGACGCCCTCTGGGGCGCCGAACCCCCCTCGCAGGCACTGGCGGCGCTGCGCACCTACGCCTCCCGCCTGCGCAAGATCCTCACGCCCGGCGTCCTGGTCAGCGAGTCCGGCGGCTATGCGATCCGCGGTCTGCGCGACGGCGCGCTGGACCTGGCCGCCGCCCAGGACGTCACCGCGCAGGCCGAGAAGGCGCGGGCCGCCGGCGATCTGCGCCGCGCCCGGACGCTGCTGAACCAGGCGCTGGCCGTGTGGGAGGGCGAGGTCCTCGCCGGCGTCCCCGGCCCGTACGCCGAGACCCAGCGGGTCCGCCTGGAGGAATGGCGCCTGGGCCTGCTGGAGTCCCGCCTGGACATGGACCTGGAGCAGGGCTGCCACGCCGAGGCAGTCTCCGAGCTGACCGCCCTGACCGCCGCGCACCCCCTGCGGGAGCGGCTGCGCGAACTGCTGATGCTCGCGCTGTACCGCAGCGGACGGCAGGCCGAGGCCCTGGCGGTCTACGCCGACACCCGCCGTCTGCTCTCCGAGGAACTGGGCGTCGACCCCCGCCCCGGCCTGCGCGAACTGCAACAGCGCATCCTCCAGGCGGACCCGGCGCTGGCCGAGCCCTCCTCCCCCGCCACCGAACCCGCGGTGCTCCCCGTCCGCCCCGCCCAGCTCCCCGCCTCCGTGCCGGACTTCACCGGCCGCAACGCCTTCGTCGACGAGCTGAGCGAGGTCCTCTCCTCCGCCTCGGAGGCGGCCGGCCGCGTCATGGCCGTCTCCGCGCTCGCCGGCATCGGCGGCGTGGGCAAGACGACCCTCGCGGTGCATGTCGCCCACCGGGCCCGCGGCGCCTTCCCGGACGGCCAGCTCTACGTCGACCTCCAGGGCGCGGGCCCCCGCCCCGCCGAGCCGGAGACCGTACTGGGCTCGTTCCTGCGGGCGCTGGGCACGGCGGACTCCGCGATACCCGACTCCCTCGACGAGCGCGCGGCCCTCTACCGCTCCGTCCTGGACGGCCGCCGGGTCCTGCTCCTGCTGGACAACGCCAAGGACGCGGCCCAGATACGCCCGCTGCTGCCCGGCACGGAAGGCTGCGCCGCCCTGGTCACCTCCCGTGTCCGCATGGTCGACCTGGCCGGCGCGCACCTGGTCGACCTGGACGTGATGTCGCCCGAGGAAGCCCTCGCCCTGTTCACGAAGATCGTGGGCGAGGAACGCGTCGCGACGGAACGGGAATCGGCCCTGGACGTGGTCGCCGCCTGCGGCTTCCTGCCGCTCGCCATCCGCATCGCGGCCTCCCGCCTCGCCGCCCGCCGCACCTGGACGGTCTCCGTCCTCGCGGCGAAGCTGGCCGACGAGCGCCGCCGCCTCGACGAGCTCCAGGCCGGTGACCTCGCCGTCAAGGCCACCTTCGAACTGGGCTACGGCCAGCTGGAACCGGCCCAGGCCCGCGCGTTCCGCCTCCTCGGCCTCGCCGACGGCCCCGACATCTCCCTGGCCGCCGCGGCCGCCGTCCTCGACGTCCCCCCAGAGGACACGGAAGACCTCCTGGAAGCCCTGGTCGACACCTCCCTGCTGGAGTCGGCGGCCCCCGGCCGCTACCGCTTCCACGACCTGGTCCGCCTCTACGCGCGCGCGTGCGCGGAACGCGACGAACAGCCGCTGAGCGAACGGGACGCCGCGCTGTCGCGGCTGCTGGACTTCTATCTGGCCACAGCCGCCCGGGTCTTCGCCATCGAGCGGCCCGGCGACCGGCTGGTGGACCACCTGGAGAAGACCGCCGTCCCCGGCCTGGTCTTCGCCGACCGCCAGGCCGCCCGGGACTGGCTCTACTCCGAGGCCGTACCGCTGCTGGCCTGTGTACGGCAGTCGTCCACCGGCGCCTCGCTGCGCCGCGCCGTCGACCTGCTGTGGGCCGCGGTCGACCTCGCCGAGTCCGGCGCGAACTTCAAGGAGTACGAGGCGGCCGGCACCGCCCTGCGCGACGCCTCGCGCGAGGCCTCCGACATCCGGGCCGAGGGGCGGGCCATGCTGGTACTGGCCAACGCGCGGCACTGGTCGGGGCAGTTCGCCCAGGCCGACGAGGAGGCCCGGCAGGCCCTCGCCCTCTCGGAGGCCGCCTTCGATCCGCTGCCGTGCTGCTGGGCCGGCAACATCCTCGGTGTCTTCGCCTACTACCAGGGCCGCTACGCCGAGGGCGAGGAATTCCTGGTACGTGCGATAGCGGACTTCCGCGCCTGCGGCGACCTGTCCGGCGCGGCGGCGGCGCTGTGCAACCTCTCACGGCTGCATCTGCAGACCGGCCGCGCCGACAGCGCCGTGCATCTCGCCCGCCAGGGCACCGAGATGTACGAGGAGCTGGGGCACTCCCTGAAGGCGGCCAACGGCCACTACGCGCTCGGGCTCGCCCTCGGCAAGAGCGGACAGCTCACCGACGCCGGGGCCCATCTCGGCCAGGCCCTCCAGGTGTTCCGCGCCAGCCGGCAGCGCCTGTGGGAAGGCATGACGCTCTTCCGGCTCGCCGAGGTGGACCTGCAGGCCCAGCGCCCGGCCCAGGCCGCGGCCAACGCCGAGATGGCCCTGACCCCGCTCAAGGAGATCGGCGGCGAGTGGCGCCGCGGCAATGTGCTGACCGTCCTCGGCAAGGCGCTGAACGGAATCGGCCAGACCGGCCGGGCCCAGGTCTGCTGGCGGGACGCGCTGGTGATCTACGAACGCCTCGGTTCCCCGGAGGCGACCGACGTCCAGGCCCTTCTGACCCCGGCCGCGGCGGCCTGACCTGGCCGCTGTCCAGGCGTTCATCGATCGTTTATCGCCACAGGACACTCTTCTTCTTACCGGGACGTCCTGTCGGGGGGCAGACGGACCAGTCGGCGGGGCCGCCGCACTCGCGATCTAGAGTGGGCGGCTCCAGTGGCCCATCCAGCCACACTCGGGGGAGTGTCTGGATGGGCCGCCACAGCTGCAACGCACTTTCCAAGGGGAGCACCTGATGAGCGACGCCAACGACAAGCCGGTCGTCAAGCCGGACAACACGCACATCACCGAGGCCGAGGCCGGCACCGAGGTCAAGCCGCTCAACACGCACATTACCGATGCGCCGGCCGGCTCCGGCATCAAGCCGATGAACACCCACATCACGGACGCCCCCGCGGCAGCGGCCGCCGAGGCCAAGGTGATCGGGGACAACACCCACATCACGTCCGACCCCAGCTGAGCCAACACCCACAGGGGGACAGGCCGCGACGGCACCGAGGGGGAGCCGTCGCGGCCGAGGTGTGTCCGGGTACATTCACCGCGCCTCCGCCAGCTCGCACCACACCGTCTTGCCGTCCACCCCCTGCTCCACGCTCCACCGCAACGCCAACGCCTCCAGCAGGGCGAGACCGCGCCCTTCCTCGTCGTCGGCCGTACTGGTCACGGATTCAGGCAGCGCCTGCGCCGCCGGGTCCGTGACCTCGACACGGATACGACCCCCGTCGCACCGGGCCACCCGCACCCGCACCGGCGTCCCCTCCCCCACGTGCCGGATCACATTGCTGACGAGTTCGGTGACACAGAGCTGGACATCGGGGCAGGGCGCGTCCAGATAGCGGCGGACGGTACGACGGAGGCCCTGGAGGGCCCTCGGTACGGCGGGGAGGTCGATGTCCAGGGGCGGCCGGCCCGCCGACTTGTCAAAGCTTCGGAGCACCGCCACGAGCCTGCGTGCCGTGGCGGCATTGCAGTTACCGAGCGCGACCAGACCGGCCGGGGGCCGGTAGGTGCCGGCGAAGCTCGCGAGGTCCACCCGGAGCGAGGGCAGCGTGATGCCGTGGGCGGACAGGGCGGCGCGCAGGTCATCCACGCAGAGGGTGATGTCGAAGACGGAGTTGCCCGGGCCGGTGGGGGTGGGGGTTGAGGTCGACACGGCTGCGTACACCCTTCCTGTGCGCTCTGTGACGAAACAGTCACACATTGACGTGGGTTGCCGTACCGTGAAAGACGTTTGAGTTGCGCACGGTAACTGGCAAAGGGCGGTGGTGCGTTGTGCCTCCCAAGAAGGACCCCGATGCTTCGGTGAGCGTCCCCTGCTTCTACGGCGCGGAGTTGCGCTACAGGAGAGAGCAGGCGGGGATGACGCTGGAGCAGTTGGTGGAGGGCAGCTTTCGGGGGATCTCGTTCCTCAGCCAGATCGAGCGCGGGGAACGACGGATGCCGATGGATCTGGCCCGGCATGTGGACCAGAAGCTCGGGACGGACGGGTTCTTCGAGCGGCGTTGTGAAGACGCGGCGAAGGCGCGGCAGGTGGGGCACGCGTGGTACTACGCAGACGTCCCCGACATGGAGAAGCAGGCGCAGACGGTGGAGGAGTGGGCGCCCAATGTCCTCCCGGGGCTGCTGCAGACCGGAGCGTACTTGCGGGGAATGATTCAGCACATGGATCCGGAAGTGCCACAGGAGGTGGTCGAGAAGCGTGTCCGCGCACGATTGGCGCGTGCGGAGTTGTGGAAACGCGAGGACCGGCCCACGTATTGGGGGATCCTGCGCGAGTCGGTCATCCGGAGAACGCCGCTTCCCCCAGCAGTGATGACCGAGCAGGTGGAGCACATCCTCGACGTGATCCGGTCCACGCAGAGCATTCTCCAGATCGTTCCGGAAACGACCCCCTGGCACCCGCTCAGTCACGCCATGGCAAAGATCATGACCTTCGCGGACGCCCCGCCGATGGTGTACTCGGAGGGCGACTTCACCGCGCAGATCGTCGACTATCCGGCCCATGTGAAGGAGTACCGTCGTAGATACGATTTGCTCAGGGCCGTCGCGCTGTCACCCGGGGCGTCCCTGGCCTTGATGGACGACGTGGCGAGGACCTACAGAGATGAAGCGCGGCAAGGGGATTGACCCAGACTCCGTCGGCTGGCGCAAGAGCAGCTACAGCAACAACGACGGCGGCGACTGCGTCGAAGTAGCCACCCCCCTCCCCGGCGCCGTCCCCGTCCGCGACTCGAAGCAAGCCGACAACGGCCCCGTACTCCTCTTCCACCCCACCTCCTGGACGGCGTTCGTGGAAGGCATTGGCAGGCGCATTCCATAACCCTCTGCCATTTTCCCTGGTCAGCGGCCCGCCACCACGGAACCGATCCCCCAATCCCCCTCCCGCCAGGCCACGCGCCGGAGTTATCCACAGGCCTCAGCGCCGGGCCGGCGGTTCGGGCATCGTAGGGGCATGGGGCGGGGTGAACTGAAGGGGCTGGTCGAGGGGGGTGTGTTGCTCACCTCGCGGGCCGTGGCGGCGGGGTGGCCTCGGGTCACGCTTTTTCGGCGGTTGGAGGCGGAGGGGTGGACGCGGATCAGGAGCGGGGCGTGGGCGGAGCCGGGGCAGGAGGTCGGGGTCGTACTGCGGTTGCGGGCGGCGCAGTTGCTCAAGCCGGGGCTTGTGGTGAGTCATCGGTCGGCGGCTCGGTTGTGGCGGGTCGAGACGCTTGCGGTGGGAGGATTGGGCACGCTTGAGTTCACTGATCCGGGGCTGCGGGCACGGCAGGGGCTCGCGGAGGTGCGTATTCACCGGATTCCGCTGCCGAGGAGTGACACGGTGAAATGGGCGGGGCTGCAGGTCACCCGGGTGCCGCGTACGCTCGCCGACCTGCTCCGGGGCGGGCCACGGGACGATGCCGTCGTGGCCGTGGAGTCGGCGCTGACCTACCGTCGGGTGGAGGGGCAGCGCAGGGCGCCGGTCACCACCCCGGCCGCCGTGTCCCTCGCGCTCCAAGCTCCGCTGCTAGGGTCCACCCGGGCCCGGGACTGGCTGCGGCTCGTCGACCTTCAGGGGGGCTCGCCTGCCGAAACGGTGGCACGCCTGAGGATGTTCGACGCCGGGCTGCGGCCGGAGTCGCAGGCCGAGGTCCGTACCCCGGAGGGCCGTCGGCGCTACCTCGACTTCCTGTTCCGGGCGGCAGGTCTGGCGGTCGAGATCGAGGGGTACGCCTATCACGGCTCCCGTGATGCCCACCGCCGGGACGTCGCCCGCTTCAACCAGATCCTCCAGTGCCCCGAGGTCCGCAGCCTGCTCCGCTTCAGCGCGCAGGATGTCTTCCACCGGGCAGACTGGATGGTTCGGGAGATCGAGAGTGCGTTGGCCGCCCTGAGAGCCTGAGGGCCGCCTGAAAGCCCGAGGGCCTAAAGGCTGCCCCTCAGTACGCCCTTGACCACCTTTCCGCTCGCGTTCCGGGGAAGTTCCGTCAGGAACTCCACCGACCTCGGCACCTTGTAGTTGGCCATCTCGCGGCGGGACCAGGCGATCAGGTCGTCCGAGGTGAGGAGTGAGCCCGGCCTGCGGACGACGAACGCCTTGGCGACCTCGCCGAGGCGGGGGTCGGGGACGCCGATCACGGCGACGTCGGCCACATCGGGGTGTGTGCCGAGCAGTTGCTCTATCTCCGCCGGGTAGGCGTTGAAGCCGCCGACGATGATCATGTCCTTGATACGGTCGGTGATGCGCAGGTTGCCCATGTCGTCCAGGACGCCCACGTCGCCCGTGCGCAGCCAGCCGTCCGGGGAGATCACCTCGGCGGTCGCGGGGGCGTCGTCGTCGTAGCCGCGCATGACGTTGAAGCCACGGACCTGGATCTCGCCCGCTGTACCGGGCGGCACCGGCTCGCCCTTCGTGTCCGCCACCCGCACCTCCGTGCCCGGGATCGCGCGGCCCGAGGTCGACGCGATGACCGACGGGTCGTCGCCGCGGCGGCACATGGTGACGAAACCGCTCGCCTCCGAGAGGCCGTAGGCCGTGAGGACCGTGTCGACGCCCAGTTCCCCGCGCAGGCGTTCCACCAGGAGGAGCGGCACGACCGCCGCGCCCGTCACCACCAGCCGCAGCGCCGAGAGGTCGTGGGTGTCCCGGGCGGGGTGGTCCAGGAGCGACTGGTGGAGGGTCGGCGGGCCGGGCAGGACCGAGACCCGTTCCGCCGCGATGTTGGCGAGGGCCGTGTCCACGTTGAACACCGGCTGCGGGATCATCGTCGCCCCCCGCATCAGACAGGCGATCACCCCGGCCTTGTAGCCGAAGGTGTGGAAGAACGGGTTGACGATGAGATAGCGGTCCGTGCCGCGCAGGCCCGCGAGGTCGGCCCAGATGTCGTACGCCCGCAGGGTCTGCTCGTGGGTGATCACGGCGCCTTTCGGGCGGCCCGTCGTACCCGAGGTGTAGATGATGTCCGAGACGGATCCGCCCGCCAACTCGCGTGAACGGTCCCGTACTTCGGCCTCCGGTACCCCCTCCCCCGCCGCCAGGAAGTCCTTCCAGGTGCGGAAGTCCGGGGGTGCGTCCTCGGACAGGACCACCACCTGGTCCAGTGCGGGCAGTCCGGGGAGCGGGCCCCGGCCGGCCGGTACCCCCTCGCCGGCCGCCCGGCGCAGGGACGCCACGTACGAGGTGCCCAGGAAGGTGCCGGTGACGAAGAGGAGGCGGGCTCCGCTGCGGCGCAGTACGTCTGCCGCCTCCGCGCCCTTGAAGCGGGTGTTGAGCGGCACCAGGACCGCGCCCGCCGACACCGCGCCCAGGGCGGCCACGATCCAGTCCAGGGAGTTGGGGGCCCAGACCGCGACCCGGTCGCCCGTCTGCACCCCGCTCGCGAGACAGGCCGCCGCCGCGCGTTCCACGCGCGCGCCCAGTCCGGCGTAGGTGAGCCTCGTACGGCCCTCGACCACGGCCTCGGCGTCCGCGTACCGCTCGGCCGACCACCGCACCAGCTCCGGGATGGTGTTCCACTCGCCCACGGCAACCCCTTCCCGAACATCCCGCACCCGAACGCATAGCTGACTGACCGTCAGATTAGCGGTAATCTGACTGACTGTCAGGAGAGGGGGAGGCCATGACAGGGACCGGGCTGAAGGACGCCACCGCCATCGTCGGGATCGGGCAGACCTCGTTCGCCAGGCGGCTTCCGGAGGACGAGAAGACGCTGGCCTGCCGGGCCGTGCTCGCGGCGCTGGAGGACGCGGGGATCGCGCCGGGCGAGGTCGACGCCCTCGCCTCGTACACGATGGAGGAGACCGACGAGGTCGAGCTGGCGAAGGCCGTGGGGTTCGGGGATCTGACGTACTTCAGCAAGGTGGGGTACGGCGGCGGCGGGTCCTGTGCGACGGTCGCCCATCTCGCCGCCGCTATCGCGGCCGGGCAGGCCACGGTCGGGGTCGCCTGGCGGTCGCGGAAACGGGGCAGCGGGCCGCGGCCGTGGACGGACACCACCGTCCAGCTGCCCACCCCCGCCCAGTGGACCAGGCCCTTCGGGCTGCTCCGGCCCGCCGACGAGATAGCGATGCTCACCCGTCGCTATATGCACGAGTACGGGGCCACCCGGGACCATCTCTTCAACGTCGCCCTCGCCTGCCGTAACCGGGCCAACCAGAACCCGGCGGCCGTGATGTACGAACGGCCGCTGACCCGCGAGATGTACATGACCGCGCGCTGGATCAGCGAGCCGCTGTGCCTCTTCGACAACTGCCTGGAGACGGACGGGGCGCTCGCGTGTGTGATCGTCGGGCGGGAGCGGGCGCGGGACTGCCGCCGCAGACCGGTGTACGTCCACTCCGCCGCGCAGGGGCTGCCCGCCCAGCACCACGGCATGGTCAACTACTGGAACGACGACCCCCTGACCGGCCCCGCCTGGACCACCGCCCGGCATCTGTGGAAGCACGCCGACCTCACCCCGGACGACGTGGACGTGGCCCAGATCTACGACGCGTTCACCGCCCTCGTCCCACTCTCGCTGGAGGGGTACGGCTTCTGCGGACGCGGCGAAGGGGGTGCCTTCACCGAGGGCGGGGCGCTGGAGATCGGGGGGCGGCTTCCGGTCAACACCGGCGGCGGCGGGCTCAGCGAGGCCTATGTGCACGGCTTCAACCTCATCAACGAGGGTGTGAAGCAGCTGCGCGGCACCAGTACCGCCCAGGTGCCCGGCGCCGCCGCCTGTCTGGTCACGGCGGGCGAAGGCGTGCCCACCTCCGCCCTTCTCCTGAGGAGCTGAAGGAGCCGATCATGCTGACTCCCGTCACCGACGCCGCCGGCGCGCCCTTCTGGGAGTACGCCGCCCGGGGCGAACTGCGCGTCCAGGCCTGCGGCGACTGCGGCGAGCCGCGGTTCCCGCCCCGGCCCTGCTGCCCGCACTGCCAGTCCTTCGCGGCAAAGTGGCGGCCGGTGTCCGGGCAGGGGCGGGTGTGGTCGTACGTCGTGCCGCATCCGCCGCTGCTGCCCGAGTACGCGGCGCAGGCGCCGTACAACGTGGTCGTGGTGGAGCTGGCGGACGCGCCGCGGATCCGGCTGGTCGGCAATGTGGTCAGCCGCGCGGGGGCACCGCTCGGCTCCGTCGATCCGGGGCGGCTGCGGATCGGCGCCCGGGTGCATGTCGTCTTCGGGGACGGCGGGCTGCCGCAGTGGGTGCTGGCGTGAGCACCGTGCGGCTGGCGGCCGACAAGGACAGCGGGGTCGCCGTCGTCACCCTGGAGCGGCCCGCGCGGCTCAACGCCGTCGATCTGGACATGGTGCGCGAACTCACCGGGATCTGGCGGGCGTTGCGGTTCGACGACTCGGTGCGGGCGGTCGTGCTGACCGGGAGCGGGGAGCGGGCGTTCTGCACCGGGATCGACCGGGACGTCGTCGTGCCGCAGCCCTCCTCGCCGTACATGCTGGACGATCCGCTGCTGACCGTCGGGCCGAAGGCGAACGGCCTGTGGAAGCCGGTCGTGGCCGCCGTGCGCGGGATGGCCTGCGGGGGTGCCTTCTATCTGCTGGGCGAGTGCGAGTTCGTCGTCGCCGATCCGACGGCCGTCTTCTTCGATCCGCATACGACGTACGGCATGGTCAGCGCGTACGAGTCCATGCTGATGGCGGGGCGGATGCCGTACGGGGAGGCGGCCCGGATGACGCTCATGGGGACCGCCGAGCGGCTCTCGGCCCGGCGGGCGCACGAGATCGGGCTGGTCAGCGAAGTCACCGAGGAGGGCGGGGCGTTGGCCGCCGCCGTGCGCTGCGCCGCCGTCATCGCCGGGTATCCGCCGGAGGGGGTGCAGGGGACCGTACGGGCGCTGTGGGCGGCGAAGGAGGCGGCCCGCGCGCAGGCGTTCGCGCAGGCACCGCATCTGATCGCGCTCGGCAATCTGCCGGCCGAGCGGCAGACGGAGCTGTTCCGCGGCAGGGACCGCACCGAGCCGCGGACCCGGTGAGTGACCGCGTGGCGGAGAACGCGCGCCGGGGGTAGCGTCAGCCCTGGGACGGCCGCCGTCTGGAGCCCTTCCGTGACACACCGGTACGACGGCCGTCGCACCAGCCCTCGCACGGTTACGCCGTGCGGGCCGTGCCCGTCCCCTTCTCCGCGTCCAGCGCGTACACGCACCGGTCCTTGCTGCACGCGTACACCACGCCGTCCTTGACCACCGGGGCGCCGGTGATCTCGCCGCCCGTCGCCAGCTTCCAGCGCAGCCGGCCGTCGTCGGACTTCAGGGTGTAGAGGAGGTGGTCGGTGGAGCCGAAGTGGATGCGGCCCTCCGCCACCGTCGGGGCGCCCACGACGTCGCCGCCCGCCTGGAAGCGCCACTTGGGAGTGCCGGTGACCGCGTCCAGCGTGTACAGGCCCTTGCCGCTGCCGACGTGCACATGACCGGCCGCCACCAGCACCGGCTCGACGGAGGAGCGGGCCTCGGTCGCGATCCGCCAGCGGTCACGGCCGTCGGTGGCGTCGAGGGCGTAGACCGTGCCGAGGTAGTCCGCCAGATAGACACCGCCGCCCGTCACCGCCGGGCCCGGGGCGAAGGCCGGCGGGCACAGGAAGACGGCCGGCGCCTCGAAGTGCCAGCGGACCATCCCGCTCGCCGCCTCGATGGCGAGGACGCGGGTGCCCGCGGAGACGTACACATAGCCGTCGGCGGCCGGGGCGAGGCGGACCGGCACACCGCCGCAGGAGGCCGCGTCGCCGACCGGGTACGACCAGCGTTCCTCGCCGGTGCGGGCCTCCAGGGCGCGCAGCCGGGCGTCCTGCCAGACATAGACCGTGCCGTCGTGGACGAGCGGGCCCGCCTCGGGCGACTCGAAGTCGGTCTGGCAGCCGGCGATCTCCCACAGCTTCTGCCCGTTCGCGGCCTCCCAGGCCTGGACGCCGCCGCCCCGGGTGCCGGTGACGACCGTGCCGTGGTCGGCCTTGAGGGCGTACACCCAGGCGTCGACGGACAGCCGCCACAGATCGGTGCCCTCGCGGGCGTCCAGGGCGAACAGGGACGGCCCGTCGGAGGCGTGGATACGGCCGTCGGACACCGCCATCGACCAGGCGACGTCCCGCGTCTTGAAACGGCGCCGGCCGGTGGCCACGTCCAGGGCATGCACCTCGAAGGAGTTCACATAGACCAGGTCGCCGTCGACGGACGGGGTGCCCCAGACCTCGTTCGACATGCGGAAGCGCCAGGGCCGCCAGCCGTTCGCCGTCTCCGGCGGCTGGGGCGGGGCGGCCGGCAGGGCGGTGTCGGCGCCGGCGACACCGGGGCGCGGGCGGGACCAGCTGGCGACCAGGCCGGCCTCCGGCGGCGGGGCCTTGACGGCGGCGGCGCGGGCATCGGCGACGCGCGGGCCGGGGCCGATGGGCACCTGGGCGCCGGCCAGCCGGACCGGGCCGTTGTCGGGGGCGCCCACGGAGACGGGCGGGGCCTGCGGGACCGGTGCGACGGACGGGTCGTACGAGGACGGCGGGCCGGCCGGGCGGGCTGTGCTGCGCGGGCCGCCTGCGACGGCGGCCGGGGCCGGGGCCGGCTTGGCGGCACGGCCGCCGCGCCGGGTCTCGATGAGGGCGACCGCCTTCTCGGGCAGCCAGGCGGAGGCGGTGCCGCTGTCGTCGGTGCCGGAGCCGAAGAGGTGGGGGGCCAGCTGGGCCTGGAGGTCGGCCGGGCTCGGCCGGGCCGAGGCCTCCATCTGCATACAGACCTCGATGAGCGGGCGCAGCTCGTCGGGCAGGCCGGTGAGGTCGGGGCCCTCGCGCAGCAGCATGAAGACCGTCTCGACCGGGTTGGCGCCATGGAAGGGCGGGTGACCGGTGGCCGCGAAGACCAGCATGGAGCCGAGCGAGAAGACATCGCTGGCGCCGGTGACGCTGCGGGAGTCCTTGGCCTGCTCGGGGGACATATAGGCGGGGGTGCCGACGGCGACGTTCGTCATGGTCAGGCGGGTGTTGGAGACACCGGAGGCGATACCGAAGTCGATCACCCGCGGGCCGTCCTCGACCACGAGGACGTTGGACGGCTTCAGGTCGCGGTGGACCAGCCCCGCGCCGTGGATGGACTGGAGGGCCTCCGCCACGCCCGCGGCGAGCCAGCGCACGGCCTGGGCCGGGAGCGGCCCGCAGTCGTTCACTATTTCCTCGAGGGAGGGCGCGGGGACGTACGCGGTCGCGAGCCACGGCACGGCGGCGCGCGGGTCGGCGTCGACGACGGCCGCCGTGTAGAAGCCGGAGACCGCGCGGGCCGCCTCCACCTCACGGGTGAAGCGGACCCGGAAGAGCTGGTCCTCGGCGAGTTCGGTGCGCACCGTCTTGATCGCCACGCGCCGGCCGGACGCCGAGCGCGCGAGATAGACCAGCCCCATGCCGCCGGCACCCAGCCGGCCCAGCACCTCGAACGGCCCGATCCGCCGCGGATCGTGCTGCGTCAGCTGATCCACCACTTGCCTGCCACCTCCCCGTACGAGCCGCGCCACCCACATATGTACGCGGCCGAAGTGCAGCGTCTCACCACCGCTCCGCCATATCGGCGCACACCCCGATTCTTCCTGGCCGGGCGCCCGGTTGCGAACCCGGTGACAATCGGGGTGTCACGTGACTAATCCATCTAAAGCGGACTAATCACCGCTGTAGCAGTGCGAACGACGCCCCCTGATTGTCGGTGACGACGGCCACTGCTCCGTACGAGGTGTCGAAGGGTGGCGCCTGCACCCGGCCGCCGAGCCGCTGTACGGCCCCCAGCGCGGCGTCGAGGCCGTCGACCCGGAAGTGGGCGAGGAAGTGCGGGGGCATCTCGGCCGGGAAGACCTCGGTCACCTCGGCCCGGCCGAAGTCGGGCCGGGCGCCCTCGCCGAACAGGGCCTCATGGAAGAGACCGCCGTAGAAGGTGTTGGCGACGGCCGTGTCCCGCGCGTACAGCTGCGCCCAGACGAAGCTGCCGGGCCGGTGGCGCCGCCCGAACCCGCGGTGCGTACCCGCCTGCCACAGCCCGAACACCGCGCCCTCGGGGTCGGCGGCGAGGGCGGCCACCCCGAGGTCGCCGACCGGGAACGGGTCCAGGACCAGCCGCCCGCCGGCCGCGGTGATCCGCCGGCCGAGGGCGACGGCGTCCGGGGTGGCGAAGGACACCGTCCAGACGGTGGGCATCCGGCCGTCCATCTTGGGCGCCAGTGAGGCGACCGGCACCCCGCCCAGCAGGGCCCACACGGAGGAGCCGTAGGCGTCCTCGAAGGTCCACCCGAAGAGCTCGCCGTAGAACCGCTTGCCCGCCTCGACATCGGCGAGCTGGGCGTCCACCCAGCAGGGCACACCCTCCCCGTACGCCTCGTCCTTCTCGCCCGCCTCCACCACTTCCCCCTCAAACACTTCTTCCCCCACTTCCTCCCCCTCCGCCACTTCTGCCTCTTCGTTCGGGGATGCCCTGTTTTCGGCCATGCCGCAAAAGTAACCGGGCCGCGCGCACCGCGCAGACCAGGCACACCCCTCTCAGAGCACCCATGCACCCCATTTGCACTCGGCCGAATCGCGCTCCGATCACCCCTCGGTAAGCTGACGGCATGACAGGACAAGTGCGTACCGTCGACGGCCGCGTGGCCGGCCGGCGTGGGCAGGCGACCCGGCAGAAGCTGCTCGACTGCCTCAGCGAGATGCTCAGCTCCTCCCCGTACCGGGACGTCAAGGTCATCGATGTCGCCCGGAAGGCGGGCACTTCGCCCGCGACCTTCTACCAGTACTTCCCGGACGTCGAAGGCGCCGTCCTGGAGATCGCCGAGCAAATGGCGGCCGAGGGCGCCGGTTTGACCGAACTGCTCGAAGGGCGGTCCTGGGCCGGGAAGTCCGGATGGCAGACGGCGCAGGAACTCGTCGACGGGTTCCTGGAGTTCTGGCGCAAGAACGACGCCATCCTCAGGGTCGTCGACCTCGGCGCGGCCGAGGGGGACAAGCGGTTCTACAAACTCCGCATGAAAATCCTGAACTCGGTGAACAACTCCCTCGCGGACGCCATCACCGCATTGCAGGACAAGGGCAGGGTGGACAAGGACGTGAACCCGGCGGCGGTGGCCGGCTCACTGGTCGCGATGCTCGCGGCCGTGGCGGCACACCAGAAGGGTTTTTCGTCCTGGGGTGTGAAACAGGCCGAACTGAAGCCGAACCTGGCGCTGTTGGTGCACCTTGGTGTGACCGGAAAGAAGCCGACGAAGTAGGCAAGCGCCTCTCCTTTTTCCCGGCTCCTCTCCGGCCTCTCCCCGGGCTCTCCCCGGGCTCTCCCCGGATTTCCTGGCCCCAAGTCCTGTCTGGCAGGCGGTGGTTGACCCGCATCGCGCGGTCGAGCCACCGCCTGCGCCGCTATGCGCACTCATACGCGCTCATGCGGGCAGCGGACGGTCCCGTACGACGTGCTTCATCACCAGCGTCGAGGTGAGTCGCTGCACCCCGGGCAGGGTCGCGAGGCGCTCGTCGTACAGCCGCTGGAAGGCCGCGAGGTCGGCGGTGGCGATACGCAGCAGATAGTCGGGCTCGCCGAACAGCCGCTGGGCGTCGAGGACGTGCTCCAGCTCGCCGACCGCCCGCTCGAACTCGGCGACCGTGTCCCGGTCCTCCTGCCGCATGGACACGAAGACCAGCGCCTCGAAGTTCAGCCCGAGGGCGCCCGCGTCCACCACGGCCCGGTATCCCTGGATGGCCCCGGAGCGCTCCAGCTCGCGCAGCCGGCGGTGACAGGGCGAGACGCTCAGGCGCACCCGGGCGGCCAGCTCGGTCACGGTCAGCCGCCCGTCCTGCTGAAGCTCGGCAAGGATTTTCCGGTCCACGTCGTCCATGGGGAAGATTCTCCCCCAGAACTTCGGATCATGGGCAAACTTCGGAAACACTTTCGGGCCAATCGCGCCTAATGTCCCCGATATGGACTCGGGACTCCTTTTCTCCTTCCTCGCCGTGGACCTGCTGCTGGTGTGTGTGCCGGGCGCCGACTGGGCGTATGTCATCGCGACCGCGCTGCGCGGCCGCTCGGTGCCGCGCGCGGTGGCCGGCCTGGTCTCCGGCTACGCCCTGCACACCGTCCTGGCGACAGCGGGCCTCGCGGTCCTGGTGGCGGGCTCCCCGAAGCTTCTGACGGCCCTGACGGTCGCCGGCGCGGGCTATCTCCTCTGGCTGGGCTGGAGCGTGCTGCGCCGCCCGGCGATCCCGGGCCCGGACGAGGCCGCCACGCAGTCCGGCCGGTCCGGGCACTCCGGCCGGTCCGGCCGGTCCGGCGAGGGGCGGCTCTTCCTGCGCGGCGCGACGATCAGCGGCCTGAACCCCAAGGGCCTGCTGCTCTACCTCTCCGTCCTCCCCCAGTTCCTCACCCTCCACGGCCCCCACCTGCCCGTCCCCGCCCAGACGGCGGCACTGGGGCTGCTGCACATGGCGTGCTGCGCGGCGGTGTACCTCACGGTCGGCGTCCTGGCCCGCGCACTGCTGTCCGCGCGGCCCGCGGCGGCTCGGGCGGTGACGAGGACGTCGGGGGCGGCGATGCTGGGAATCGGAGCGGTTCTCCTGGCGGAGCGCCTGGCCACGTTGTGAGTTCGGCTGTTTTTCGGGTGCGGGTGCGTTGGGGCTGGTCGCGCAGTTCCCCGCGCCCCTTCAGGGCGCTTCGGTGAGCCGGAACAGGCGGAGCCGGCGTGTCACCCGGGACTGGTACGTGGCGTACGGGGGCCAGAAGAGCAGGAGTGCGGCCCAGGCGGCGGCCCGCTCCTCGCCGGTGAGCAGCCGGGCCGTGACCGGGATGTCCCGTCCCCGCCAGTTGATCGAGGCCTCGGGGTGGGACAGCAGGTTGTGGGTCCAGGCGGGGTGCCCGGTCCGCCCGAAGTTGGAGCCGACCAGGAGCCAGGTCCCGCCGTCCTTCTCCGGCATGCACGCGAGCGGGGTACGGCGGGGCTGTCCGCTGCGGGCGCCGGTGGACGTGAGGATCACGCCGGGCAGCATCCGGGCGCTGAGCAGGATCCGGCCGCCGGTCAGGCGGTGCACGCCCCGGTCGAGCGCGGGGATCATGTGCGGGGCGACCTTCGCGAAGGCGCGGGTGGACGACATCCGCTGCACGAGGCGCACACCGAGGCCGGCCATCAGACGGCCGCCTCGCCGCCCGCGAAGAGACCGGCGACCTCCGCGGCCCGGTCCCGCAGCCGGTGCACCGGCCCGAACAGCAGCTCGTCCCCGGCCGCCCGCTTGAAATACAGCTGCGCCTCGTGCTCCCAGGTGAACCCGATCCCCCCGTGCAACTGGATCCCCTCGGCCGCGGCCCCCCGCAGTGCCTCCAACGCCTGGGCGAGCGCGAGCCCCCCGACCCGCTCTCCATGTGCCGGGGCGAGCGTCGAGCGCGGGCCGGAAGCCGCCGACGGCGGGGCCGAGGCGGCGGCCCACGCCGCGTAGTACGCCGCCGACCGTGCCGCCTGCACCGCCACATACACATCGGCCAGCCGGTGCTTGACCGCCTGGAAGGAGCCGATCGGCCGGCCGAACTGCTCGCGCTGCCCAACGTACTCCACGGTCCGCTCCAGCACCCGGTCACCCGCCCCGACGGCCTCGCAGGCGAGCACCGCGGCAACGCGGTCACCGAGCGCGGCGAGCGCGGGGAGCACGTCGGCCTCCTCCTCGCCCAGCAACTCGGAGCGCACGTCCCGGAGTTGGACCCGTGCCTGCGGACGCGTCGCGTCGAGCGCGGTCTGCCGGGTCCGTACGACACCGGGCGCGTCCCCCGCGACCAGGAAGAGCCGGGTCCGGGCCCGGGCGAAGCCCCCGGTGTGCGCGGCGACGAGCAGCAGCCCCGCACTGTGCCCGTCCAGCACCTGGTCGACCTGCCCGTACAGCAGCCAGCCGCTCTCCGCCCGCCGCGCCTGGACCCCGCCGGCCCGCCCGCCACCGGCGCTGAACGCCTCGTTGTCGCAGGTCAGCGCGAGCGCGGTGGTGAGGGAGGGGGCGGTGACGGCAAGCGCTGCGGTGCAGCTGCCGGCCGCCAGCCGGGGCAGCAGCTCCGCGCGCTGCGCGTCCGTCCCGAGGGCGAGGACCAGCGGGGCGACGAGGACGGACGTGGCCAGCAGCGGGGAGGGGGCGAGTGCCCGGCCGGTCTCCTCGCAGGCGAGGGCCAGCTCGGTCACCGAGCAGCCGACACCGCCGTACCGCTCGGGCAGGGCGAGCCCCGGCAGGCCGAGCGGGTCGGCGAGCGCGGACCACAGAAGGGGGTCGTGCCCGGCGGGGCTGTCGACGGCGGTCCGCAGCTCCGCCGGGCCGCACCGCTTGTGCAGCAGCTCGCGCAGGGTGCGGCGGATCTCGTCCTGCTCGGCGGTGAGGCGCGTGTCCATGGCCTTCCCTCCATATCTGACGGTGCGTCATATTAGGAGGGCCGCAGCGATATGCCCAGGGGGAGGAGCCCTTCATGAGTCGCGGAAGCCGGAAAGTCGCCGTGGTCGGTGTGGCCCTCTCCGACTGCGGGCGCGTCGACGACGCCACCGCGTACGCCCTGCACGCACAGGCGGCCCGCCGCGCCCTCGCGGACGCCGGTCTGGACCGCGCCGTGGTCGACGGCTTCGCCTCGGCCGGCCTCGGCACACTCGCCCCCGTGGAGGTGGCCGAGTATCTGGGCCTGCGCCCCACCTGGGTGGACTCCACCTCGGTCGGCGGCTCGACCTGGGAGGTCATGGCGGCGCACGCGGCGGACGCGATCGCGGCGGGCCACGCCGAAGCCGTCCTCCTCGTCTACGGCTCCACCGCCCGCGCCGACATCAAGGCGGGCAGGAGGACCGGCGACCTCTCCTTCGGCGCCCGCGGCCCCCTCCAGTTCGAGGTCCCCTACGGCCACACGCTGATCGCCAAGTACGCGATGGCGGCCCGCCGGCACATGATCGAACACGGGACGACCATCGAGCAGTTGGCGCAGGTGGCGGTCCAGGCCAGGGCCAACGCGGCGCTGAACCCGGAGGCGATGTTCCGGGACCCGGTCACCGTCGACGACGTCCTGGCCGGCCCGATGATCGCCGACCCCTTCACCAAGCTGCACTGCTGTCTGCGCTCCGACGGCGGAGCGGCCGTGCTGCTGGCCGCCGAGGAGTACGTACGGGACTGCCGTACGGCCCCCGTCTGGATCCTCGGTACCGGCGAGCACGTCTCGCACGCGGCGATGTCCGAGTGGCGGGACTTCACCGTGTCCCCGGCGGCGGTGAGCGGTCGGCTGGCCTTCGAGCGGGCCGGGGTGGGGCCCCAGGAGATCGACTTCGCGGAGATCTACGACGCCTTCACCTATATGACCCTGGTGACGCTGGAGGACCTGGGGTTCTGCGGGAAGGGCGAGGGCGGGGCGTTCGTGGAGAAGGGCCGGCTGCTGGTGCGCGGCGGGGACCTGCCGGTGAACACGGACGGCGGCGGCCTCTCCGCCCAACACCCCGGGATGCGGGGGCTGTTCCTGCTGGTCGAGGCGGTGCGACAACTGCGCGGAGAGGCCGGGCAGCGGCAGGTCCGGGCCCGGGACGGTCAGCCGCCGAGGCTGGGCGTGGCCTCCGGGACGGGCGGCTGGTTCTGCTCCTCCGCGACCATGGTCCTGGCCCGCTGAGCGGACAGCCGTGGTCCGAGCGCCCCGGGGTCCGCGCGAGGCGGGCCTCGAACGGGCCGGGGCGGGCCGGGCCGGGGCGGGCCTGGCGGTGCCTCGCCCCACGGGGCTCAGACGAGGGCGGCGACCAGCAGGGTGAAGGCGGCGATGATGACGGCGACGCGGACGTAGTGGTAGCGGTCCCAGCGCTTCATCTGCTGCTTCCAGTCGGCAGGCCGGTTGTCGGGGGTCCAGGTCCTGCCCCGGTTGTTGATCGGGACGAGCAGCAGGACCGACATGATCACGCTGAGGAGCAGCAGCGCTGCGGCGGTGACGACGAGGCCGGTGCCGTGGTGGTGCCATCCGGCGACGGTCCAGATCGCGACGAGGACGAGTGAGCCGATGTACCAGACCGGCATCACGGCGCCGAGCATCCGGCCCCCGTGGGAGCGGGCCTGCTGGTCGCTGTCCTCCGGGAGGGCGTTGAAGATCGGGTTCATGACGAAGGCGACGGAGAACTCCACCCCCACCATCAGACCGACGACCACGGTGGTGACGACCTGAAGTGCGTTGAGCATGATGACCCTCCCGATTTCTAGCATTGCTAGCCGATGAGGCAACGCTAGACCTGCCACCGCTCGATTGTCTAGCGGTGCTAGGATACGAATCATGTCGGTACAGGAACGCAAGCAGCGCGAACGGGCGGAGCGCGAGCGCCTCATCGTGGCGACGGCCCGCGAACTCGCCGAGCAGCAGGGCTGGGACGCGGTCACCACCCGCCGGCTCGCCGAGCGCATCGAGTACAGCCAGCCCGTCCTCTACGGCCACTTCCGCGGCAAGCGCGAGATCATCGGCGCCGTCGCCCTCCAGGGCGCCACAGAGATGGCCGCGGCGGTGCGGGCCGCGACCGCCACCGTGGACGGCCCGCGCGAGCGGGTCGCCGCCCTCGCGCGCGCCTACCTCGACTTCGCCGCACGCAACCCGGCGGTCTACGACGCCATGTTCCAGCTCGACGGCGGCCTCGCGTTCGCGCGGGAGGACACCCCGGAGCCGCTGAAGGACGCCTTTGCCGCGCTGCTGGAGAGCCTGGGCGAGGTCGCCGGGGACGGCGTCGACCCGGCGCTGTTCACCGAGGTGTTCTGGGCGTGCCTGCACGGCATCGCGACCCTGACCCGGACGGGACGGATGCCGCCGGAGTACACCGAGCGCAGGGTGGAGCTGTTGATGGACCGGCTCGCCAAGGTCTGACCGATACGCGGGTTTTGCCGACAGGACCTGGTCCGGCCTGGTGCCCTGGCAGGCGGGACTTTCGCAACACGCCCTAGTCCGAGTCCCGCAGGCTGCGCCAGATGCGGGTGCGGTGCAGGACGTAGAGGGAGACGAGCAGGATGATCGCCTGCAGGCCCACGGCGAGCAGCCAGAACTCGTCCCTGGTCTCCAGCTTGTCCGTCAGGAAGGTGAAGTTCATGCCGAAGAACCCGGTCAGGAAGGACAGCGGCAGGAAGATCACCGACACGATGGCAAGCCGGTTGATCACGCCGTTCTGCTCCCCCGCCACCAGCGAGGAGTAACTGGCGAAGGCCCGGCGGGTGGCGTCCTGGAGGGACTCGATGTCGGCGAGCACCATCCGGCCGGCGGTCTGGAACGCCTCGGCGCCCTGGCGCCGCTGCTCGGGGAAGGCGGGGCTCATCATCCGGCGGGCGAGGATCTCGTCGATCACCTGGAGGTAGGGCAGCAGCGCGTGGTGCAGGAGGGCGGAGCGCCGGCGCAGCCGGGCCAGCCGGTAGACCTGCTCGGGACGCCGGTCCTCGAACATGTCGTCCTCCAGCTCCTCGGTCTGCAGCAGCGCCTGCACCGCGGCCCGGCGGAAGGTGGCCAGGGCCTCCTGGAGCACGAGGAAGAGCACGGCCACCGTGTCGTCGGGCCGCTCGTGCCGCAGCGCCGCGCCGATGCCCCGCGCCAGCCCGGCCTGGCCCCGGTGCACGGAGACCAGGAACCGCTCGGTCACCACCACATGGAGGTGCGCGATCTCCTCCCCGTGGACCACGGGCACGACGAAACCGGCCCGGTCCCCCAGGAACTCCGCCCGCGCGGGCTCGTCCCGTCCGCCGAGCCAGTCCAGCTCCCCGGCGTCCAGGCCCAGCTGCTCGGCGATCGGCGGCACCGGCTCCGGCGCCTCCTCGGGCAGCTCGATGTCGACGAGCAGAAAGCGGTCCGCGGCCAGCCGCCCGGCCGCGTCCGCGACATCCGTGCGGGCGATCGTCACCTCTGGCATCGACACCACCGTTACGATCATCGCCCCTCACCGTCAGTCCCGAAGCCCGTGGCTCCGAGCGTCCCCGCGCTCCGGCCGGCGCGCACCCGGAGGCACTCGTGTGCGCCGCGGGACCGCCGCCGAACGGACGACGCGGCCCGGCCGGAACCGATCGGCCGGCGGGCCCGGCGGGAAGACCGCCCGTGCCGGCCGCTGTTGTCGCCGGCCACGGACGAACCGCAGGAGGAGACCGACATGGCGTTGACCCGCGCAGAGCGAGAGGCGTTCCTGGCCGAGCCGCACATCGCCGCGCTGGCGGTGGACGCGGGCCCGGGGCGGGCGCCGCTCAGCGTGCCGATCTGGTACGGGTACGAGCCCGGCGGACACGTATGGATCATGACGGGGCTGGAGTCCCGTAAGTACGGCCTGATCAGCGAGGCGGGCCGGTTCACGCTGATGGTCGACCGGCTGGAGCCGACGATCCGGTACGTGTCGGTGGAGGGACCGGTGATCAGTACGACCCCGGCGACGATCGAGGAGCTGCGGGAGATCGCGGCCCGCTATCTGCCGGCCGAGAAGGTGCCCGGCTATGTCGACTTCGCCTGGAAGAACCACGGGGAGCAGGTGGTCGTCCACATGCGTCCCGAGCGGTGGGTGTCATCGGATCTCGGCCGGGTGTGAGCACGCCGGGCCGGATGTGACCATGGGGGCATGGGAACTGATCTCCCGGCCCTGCTGAGGTCGCTGCGGGTGTGGGACGCGAAGACGACGACGCTGCCCGCCTTCGACCCGGACACCGCCCCGCCGACGCCGCTGGTGCTGTTCACCGGCTGGTTCGCGGACGCGGTGGCGGCCGGGCAGCCGGAGCCGCACACGATGTCGCTCGCCACGGTGGACGAGGCGGGCGAGCCGGACGCGCGGATCGTGATGCTGCACGGCGCCGACGCGGGCGGCTGGTCCTTCGCCTCGCACGCCACCAGCCGCAAGGGCCGGGCCCTGGCCGCCCACCCGTCCGCGGCCCTGGTCTTCTACTGGCCGGTGCTGGGCCGCCAGGTGCGGCTGCGCGGGCCGGTGACGGCGGCCCCGGCCGAGGAGAGCCAGGCGGACCTGCACGCCCGGTCCACGGGTGCCCTGGCCGCGGCGCTCACCGGCCGGCAGAGCGCG
Organism: Streptomyces alanosinicus; assembly: GCF_014650595.1. Lineage (GTDB taxonomy): Bacteria > Actinomycetota > Actinomycetes > Streptomycetales > Streptomycetaceae > Streptomyces > Streptomyces alanosinicus. Next base: position 281,525 of record NZ_BMVG01000002.1, on the reverse strand, counting down.
GAACTGCCCTCGCTGGACGAGCTGCGGCGGGTGTCCGAGGCCGCCTGGCAGCGGGCCCGCGAGAACCCGGCCGAGCCGTCCCCGACCTGGACCCTGTACCGGCTGCGGCCGCGGACGGTGGAGTTCTTCCAGGGCGACCCGGACCGCCGGCACGTACGACTTGAGTACCGCAGCACCGAGTTCGGCTGGCGCCGGGAGCTGCTGTGGCCGTGAGCGGGAGCGCAGCTCCCGGAGTCGCGTGAGCCGGGCGGCGCCGCGCGGTCACTCGAAGACGTGACGGTTCTGCCGTACGAAATCGGCGAAGCCGAGGGGGGCGCGGCCGGTGAGGTCGGCGACCGTGGACGTGACGGTGTCGGCGCCGCCGTCGCGGTAGGCGCGGGCGACCTCGATCAGGGCGTCGGCCTGGAACCGCGGCATACCGCGGCCGAGCATCATCGCGCGCGCCTCGTCGTCGGCCGGACCCACATAGCGCACCGGCCTGCCGAGTACCTCGGAGAACTGCTCCGCGGCCTCGGCGTAGGTCAGCGCCCGCGGCCCGGTGAGGTCGTAGACGCGGCCCTCGTGGCCGTCGGTGGTGAGCACCCGCGCGGCGACCCGGGCGACGTCGTCCACGTCGATGAAGCTGATGGGCGCCGTGACCAGGGGCAGGGTGAACTGCCCGGCCTCGCGGACGGACGACTGGCGCAGGAAGTTCTGCAGGTAGAAGTTGGGCCGCAGGACGGTCCAGGGCAGCCCGGACGCGAACAGCGCCTCCTCGACGGGGCGATGCAGCCGGGCGATCGGCGTCAGTTGCTCGTCGGCCCGCCAGACCGACAGCTTGACCACCCGGGCGCCCGCCGCCCGGGCGGCCTCCACCATGGTGAGTTCGAGCGTCGTCTGGGCGGGGCCGGTCGGGGCGAGAAGGAACACCGTGTCGATCCCGTCGAGTGCCGGGCCGAGCGTGTCCGGATCGGCCAGATCGAGCGTCACCGCCTGCCCGCCCGCCCCGATCACCCGCTCCGTCCTGCGCGGATCACGGTACGCCGCCCGCACCGCCGCACCGGCGCCCCGCAGATGCCCGAGAAGCGCCCCGCCGACATTCCCGCCCGCCCCGGTCACCAGGATCATCGTCGCTCTCCCCCCTTTCATCCATGATCGGGCTCAACTCCACCCATGATCGGGCTCAACCGCCGGGCTCGAACACCGGTTTTCCGTCCTGGAAGGTCAGGCGCAGGGCCATCCCGGCCGTCAGTGTTCCTTCCGCGCAGTGCACGACCTGCGTCATCATCCGCGGCCCCTCCGCCAGATCGACGACCGCGGCCACATAGGGCGTACGGTCGCCGAAGGGCGGCAGGTCATTGCGGTGGACCGTGGACCAGGTGTAGAGCGCGGCCCGGCCGCTCGCCTCCTCCCAGGTCACCTGCTCGCTCCAGCAGTGCGGGCAGAACTCGCGGGGGTAGTGGTGGGCCCGGCCGCAGGCGGCACAGCGGCGGATCAGCAGCCGGCCCCGCGCGGCCGCCTCCCAGTAGGGGCGGGTGAAGGCGTCGGGCTCGGGGACGTCGTACCGTACGGCGCCCATCAGAACCATCCCAGCCAGGCGTCGAGCGACCAGGTCTGCCAGGACATGGCGAAGAAGCCGACGAGCGAGATCAGCGCCATCATCGAGTTCTGGCCCTGCTCCGCCCAGTCGTGGATCATCAGCACGAAGTAGATCGCGTTCAGCAGCAGCCCGCCGATCAGCGCGACCGGGGTCAGGAAGCCGAGGATCAGGCCGAGGCCGAGGGCGAGTTCGGCGTAGGCGACGATGTACGCCATCAGCCTCGGGTGCGGCTTCACCATCGTCTCGAAGCCGGTCCGCACCGGCGCCCAGCGGTGTTTCTCCGCAACCCCCGCCGCCCAGGCGATGCCGCTGCCGCGCTCGAACCAGGCCTTCTTGTCCTTGTGCCGCCAGCTCTCCAGCCACCACAGACCGAGGCCGATCCGCAGCACCGCGAGCCATTCCGCGCCGTCGAGCCATATCGAGTCCATGGATCTGACGGTACGTCAGATAGCGGGCGAAGCACACCTGTGGGTCCGCCGTGAATCGGCCCTGAATCGCCACCGCGCCAAGAAGCGTGAGCAGCCGCGCACTTCCCCCTCATACGCGTGCGCTACGTCACCTGTAGCGCACGCTTCTCCACACACGTGATCAATCCGCAACCAATTCCGGTCTTGACCGAGACCCATCAACCGAGTGCGTGGTTACGCTCCGGAGCATGGCCGTCTCGCATTCCGCATCAGTGCAGCTCTCCGCCACCCCCGCCGCCCGCCCGGTCTATGTCATCGGTGCCGGTCCGGGCGGGCTGGCCGCCGCGTACGCGCTGCGGGCACGGGGCATACGGGCCGTGGTGCTGGAGCGGGCCGACCGCGTCGGCGCCTCCTGGCGCGGCCACTACGACCGGCTGCGGCTGCACACCACCCGGCGGCTGTCCGCCCTGCCGGGCCTGAAGATCCCCCGCGGGTTCGGGCGCTGGGTCGCCCGGGACGACGTGGTGCGCTATCTGGAGACGTACGCCGAGCACCATGAGCTGGAGATCGTCACCGGCGTGGAGGTCTTCCGCGTCGAGCCCGCCGGCGACGGCACCGGCTGGCTGCTGCACGCCTCCGGCGGGCGCGAGCTGACCGGCAGCGCGGTGGTCGTCGCCACCGGCTACAACCACACCCCGCATCTGCCCGACTGGCCGGGCCGCACGGAGTACACCGGAGAGCTGCTGCACGCCGGCGCCTACCGGGACGCCGGGCCGTACGCCGGCCGGGACGTCCTGGTCGTCGGCGCCGGCAACACCGGCGCCGAGATCGCCGTTGACCTGGTGGCGGGCGGCGCCGCCCGGGTGCGGCTGGCCGTGCGCACCGTGCCGCACCTCGTGCGCCGCTCACGGCTCGGCTGGCCCGCGCAGTACTCGGGCGTGCTGGTACGGCGGCTGCCGGTGCGGCTCGTGGACCGGCTGTGCCGGATCCAGGCCAAGGTCGATGTGCCGGACCTGTCCGCCCGGGGGCTGCCCCGCCCGGACACCGGCCTGTACAGCAGGGCCGCGGAGGGCGCCATCCCGGTCCAGGACGTCGGCCTGATCAACGCCGTGCGCAAGGGGAAGGTGGAGATCGTGGCCGCCGTCGAGTCCTTCGAGGGCGGCACCCCCGGAAAGGTCGTCCTCGCCGACGGCAGCCGCATCGAGCCGGACGCCGTGATCGCGGCGACCGGCTACGCACGGGCCCTGGAGGGTCTGATCGGGCATCTCGGGGTGCTGGACGACCGGGGCCGGCCGGTGGTGCACGGCGGCCGTGCTCCCGCCGGGGCGCCCGGTCTGTACTTCACCGGATTCACCAATCCGATCAGCGGAATGCTCCGGGAGATGGCGCTCGACGCCGGCAAGATCGCGAAGGCGCTGGCGGGCCACCTGCGTACCCATCGGTGACTCTCCCGCACCCCCATCGCGACCCCCCTGCGCACCCATCGGTAACTTTGCGGCTCCGACCAGTTCCTGACATTGCGTCAGTTCAGTAATCTGACAGAGCGTCAGTTTCACTTGTGCTGTCTCACAGGAGCGGGCGGACCGATGCTTGGATCAACCCACGGCACCCTCACCACCGACTCCCGCCGGGCCCGCGTGATCGCCTGCGGCGAGCAGCGGCCCGGCCCCGTCGTGCAGAGCCAGGTCGACGACCTGGACGTCAGCGGACGGCCGCTGTACGCGGACGTCCCGGACCTGAGCCGCTTCTTCAGGCCCGAGTCGGTCGCCGTGATCGGCGCCTCGGACACGGAGGGCCGGCCGAACACCGGGATCACCCGGCAGCTGCTGGCGTGGGCCGAGCGGGTGGGCGCGCGGGTGCACCCGGTGCATCCGACCCGCCCGTCCGTCTTCGGCATCCCCTGCACCGCCTCCGTCGCCGGCCTGCCCGAACAGGTCGACCTGGCCGTGCTGCTGGTCGCCGACCCGCTGCCGGTGGTCGAGGAACTCGCCGAGGCCAAGGTGAGGTTCGCGGTCGCCTTCGCCTCCGGGTTCGCCGAGACGGGCGAGGCGGGCGCCGCGGCACAGGAGCGGCTGGCGGACGCCGTACGCCGCTCGGGCCTGCGGCTGCTCGGCCCGAACACCAACCTCAACGCCTTCGAGGACTTCCGCCAGGACCTGACCGGCCCGGCGATCGCCCTGATCACCCAGTCCGGCCACCAGGGCCGCCCGGTGTTCTCGCTCCAGGAGCTGGGCATCCGGCTCTCCCACTGGGCGCCCACCGGCAACGAGGCCGACCTGGAGACCGCCGACTTCCTCTCCTGGTTCGCCGAGCAGCCCGAGGTCGGCGCCATCGCCGCCTATGTGGAGGGCCTCAAGGACGGCCGCGCCTTTCTGCTGGCCGCCGACCGCGCCGCCCGCCGGGGGGTGCCGGTGGTCGCGGTGAAGGTGGGCCGCACCGAGGCCGGCGCCCGTACGGCCGCCTCGCACACCGGCAAGCTGACCGGCGCCGATGACGTGGTGGACGCGGCGATGCGCCAGTTCGGGGTCGTACGCGTCGACGGACTCGACGAACTCCAGGACACCGCGGCCCTGTTGGCGCGGGCGCGGGCGCCGCTGGCGGACGGGGTCGCGGTGTACTCGATCTCCGGCGGCACCGGCGCCCACACCGCCGACCTCGCCACGGCGGCCGGGCTGTCGCTGCCCCGGCTGTCCGAGGCGAAGCAGGCGGAGCTGCACCAGTGGATACCGGAGTATCTGAGCGTGGCCAACCCGGTGGACAACGGCGGGCACCCGGTGGGCGACTGGCGCGGCCGCAGGATCATCGACGCGATCCTCGCCGACCCCTCGGTCGGGGTGCTGGTCTGTCCCGTCACCGGGCCCTTCCCTCCCCTGAGCGACAAGCTCGTGACGGACCTGGTCGAGGCCGCCGAGGAGACGGACAAACTGGTGTGCGTGGTGTGGGGCTCACCGGTCGGCACGGAGGCCGCCTACCGCGAGGTCCTGCTCGGCTCCTCCCGCGTGGCGACCTTCCGCACGGTCGGCAACTGCCTGACCGCCGTGCGCGCCTGGCTCGACCACCACCACTTCGTCGGCGACTACCGCTCCCCCTTCGACGAGGCCCCGCGCACCCCGTCCCCCTCCTTCCGCAAGGCCGAGGCCCTGATGCGCCCCGGCCGGCAGCTCAGCGAGCACGCGGCCAAACAGCTGCTGCGCGCCTACGGCATCCGGGTGCCGCGCGAACAGCTGGTGACCAGCGCGGCGGCGGCGGTACGGGCGGCCGCGCAGGTCGGCTACCCGGTGGTGATGAAGGCCTCCGGCGCGCAGATCGCCCACAAGACCGAACTGGGCCTGGTGAAGATCGGGCTGACCTCGGCCAGCCAGGTGCGCGACGCCTACCGCGAGCTGATGGACATCGCCCGCTACGAGGGGGTCTCGCTGGACGGGATCCTGGTGTGCCAGATGGTCGAACAGGGCGTGGAGATGGTCGTCGGCATGACCCACGACGAGCTGTTCGGCCCGACGGTGACGGTCGGCCTCGGCGGAGTGCTGGTGGAGGTCCTCAAAGACGCGGCCGTACGGGTCCCGCCGTTCGGCGAGGACCAGGCCCGCGCGATGCTCCGCGAACTGCGCGGCCGCGCCCTGCTGGACGGCGTCCGCGGCCGGCCGCCCGCCGACCGGGAGGCGCTGGTGGAGGTGGTCCTGCGGGTCCAGCGCATGGCCCTCGAACTCGGCGACCACATGGCGGAGCTGGACATCAACCCGCTGCTGGTGCTGCCCCGGGGCCAGGGCGCGGTCGCGCTGGACGCGCTGGTGGTGTGCAAGTGAGCGATCTGCTGGTGTCGGCCCGCGACCAGGTCCTGCGTCTGACCCTGAACCGCCCGGAAGCCCTGGGCGCCCTCACCCCGGACCTGCGGGACGACCTGATCGCGCGCCTGTCGGAGGCGTCGGCGGACCCGGAGGTGCGGGCGGTGATCCTGACCGGCACGGGCCGCGGCTTCTGCACGGGCGCGGACCTGCGGACCGACTCTGGCTCTGTCTCCGGCGAGCGGATCCCCGGTGATGTGGCGCGCACCATCCGCCTCGGCGCCCAGCGGCTGATCGCGGCGGTCCTGGACTGCGAGAAGCCGGTACTGGCCGCGGTGAACGGCACGGCGGCCGGCCTCGGCGCGCATCTGGCGTTCGCCTGCGACCTGGTCCTGGCCGCCGAGTCGGCCCGTTTCATCGAGGTGTTCGTACGACGCGGGCTGGTGCCGGACGCCGGCGGCGCCTACCTCCTGCCCCGCCTGCTGGGTCCGCACCGGGCGAAGGAGCTGATGTTCTTCGGCGATGCCCTCCCGGCACCGGACGCGGAACGCCTGGGCCTGGTCAACAGAGTCGTGCCCGACGCCGAGCTGGGAAAGACGGCTGACACATGGGCGGCCCGGCTGGCCGCCGGCCCCACCCGCGCCCTGGCCCTGACCAAGCACCTGGTGAACACCTCCCTGGACGCCGACCGCGCGACCGCCTTCGCAGCGGAGGCCTGGGCGCAGGAGATCAACATGACGACGGAGGACGCCCGGGAGGGACTGCGGGCGTTCACGGAGCGGCGCGGGCCGCAGTTCCGGGGGCGGTGAGGGTCAGCCGCCCGCGCGGTCCAGGATCCGCAGGGTGGCGTCGTCCGGGTCGCCGCCCATGAGGGCGAACAGCCGGGGCGCGGACTCGGTGCCGCTGACCGACCAGTGGGTGTCGAGTCCGCAGTCGTCGTCGAGGTGCAGGAGGATGCCCGCGCGGTCGGTGCCGAACGGATCGGCGTCGGACTTCCAGGTGCCGGAGCCCGCGCACACGACGTAGTCCTTGACGTCGCCGGACGTCCAGTGGCTCTCGGGGGGTTCGGCCGGCAGCGCGCGGGCCGTGGCCCGGCCGCCGGGATCGAGCCGCAGCTCGGCCCCGTCCGCACCGCGCCAGACTCCGGCGAGCCGGGCGGAGGTCAGCCTGGGCGGCTCGTACTGCTCGATCAGACCGGTCACGGTGGCCAGGATCCCGCCGCCGAGGGCCAGCGCGAACAGGCCCGCGCAGGCGAGCGCCGAGCGCCACCACACCCCCCACGACGACCAGGACCGTCCGCGGACATAGACGACGCCGAGCGCGGGCAGCACCCCCAGCGCGGCGAGAACCACGACCGTCGTGCCGAACGCCCAGTGCCACAGCACTGTCGTCACCGCACCCCAGCCGACGGCCGTGACCACCGCCCCGGCCAGCCGCCAGGCCCACTCCGGCCCGGCGAAGCGCCGCAGCGCCTGCCGGGCGAGCGCGCTCGCGGGCAGCGTCAGCGGCACCGAGACGAGCAGACCCAGCAACGGCAGCAGCAGTGGCGCGAAGACCATCAGGCAGAACACCCCGAAGGCGCCGCCGTAGCCCGTGTCGTACTGGTCCTGGGTGGCGGTCCAGATCCACCACAGCACCCCGGCCGCCGGCAGCTGCGCCGCGTTCACCGGAACCACCGCGGACACCTCGCCCCACAACGACCGGCCGCCCGCGCGCACGTTTTCCCACCCCATTCCCGCACCCTATGAACCGCCTGCGCGGAGCCGTCCACCAGGCTTCCCATCTGACATACCGTCAGCTTCAATGGAGGGCATGATGGGACATGCGGGGGCGGCGGCGGCAGCAGTCCGGTATCTGAGGCCGCGGTCCGTGGAGCCGCTGCCACGGCCGGAGTTGCGGTGCGTACGGCAGGACGAGCGGGCGCCGGTCGACCCGGCCGAGTTCCGGCGGGTGCTGGGCGCCTTCGCCAGCGGCGTGACCGTGATCACAGCACCGGCGCCCGACGGGGAAGGGAGCCCCGCCGGTTTCGCCTGCCAGTCCTTCGCCTCCCTCTCCCTCGAACCGCCCCTCGTCTGCTTCATGGTCGGGCGTACGTCGACGACCTGGCCCCGTATCGCCCGCGCCGGCGTCTTCTGCGTCAACGTCCTCGCCGCCGGCCAGGACGAACTGTGCCGCGCCTTCGCGGTGAGCGGCGCCGACAAGTTCGCCGGGGTGCCCTACGACCCGGCCCCCGCCTCCGGCTCCCCCCGCCTGACCGGCACCGCCGCCTGGATCGACTGCACGATCCACGCCGTCCACACCGGCGGCGACCACCTCATCGTGGTGGGCCGGGTGACCGCACTCGACGCGCAGGAGGGGGGCGAGCCTCTGCTCTTCCACCGGGGGCGGTTCGGCCGGCTCAGCCCCTGAGGAGCAGGCGGACGGCACCTTCAGGCCCGCCTTCTCGATCGCCCCGAGCAGGTCGGCGCGGGTGCGCGGACCCAGGCCCCCGGCCAGCTTGACCGGGGGCCTTCGCACACCCTGCTCACTTTTGCCGCTTACGGCACTTGCGAACCCCCCAGACTGCGAGCGCGGTGACAGCCGCAGTCAGCAGGCTGGCGGGCAGTTGGGTGAGCAGACCCTCAGCTACGAGTGCCAGCGCGTTGTCCAGCATTCCCTTCCTCCTTGGTGAGTTCCGGCATCTCTCACCCAGGCTGTGCTTGCAAAAGGGCCCGTTGACGCGACCTGACGACTGTGGACAACTCAACGCGCATTCATACGAGTTCGGACGCTGTACCTTGTCCATCGGACACAATCTGACGCTTCTGGACACTCGGCTGGGACTGCTGATGGCAAGACTCACACCCCCCGCGCTGGCTCCCGGGCCACGCAAGCGGCTGAGCGATGAGCTTCACACGCTCCACCGGAAGGCAGGGTGGCCGTCGGTGCGCGACCTGTCTCGCGGTCTCGGTGTCGGCGTCGCCAGTTCGAGCAGGATCCACGACGCGTTCACCAAACCCCGCCTGCCCGCCTGGGGCCTTCTGCAGCTGTTGGTGGTGGAACTCGCCGGCCGGGCTCCGGACATCGAGCCGGAAGACGAGATGAAGCGGTTCCACCGTCTCTGGGACACGGTCGCCGAGGAGGCCGAGGCTAGGGCTGCAGGAGATGAGGAGCCACCTCCCCTCCATGAGGTCCACGTCAGCCGCGCCCCCGCACCACGAGCCCGGTGGGCCAAGATCTCTCGCCGCCCGGAACCCGGGCAAGTAACCGGCCACTCATTGCCACCCGAGATCAAACGCGTCCTGGTCGACACGCTCGCCGAGCTGTACCGCACCCAGAACCAGGCCGAGGAACTGCTGGAGGACATGGACTTCCCGCCGCAGACCCGGCCCCGCTGGGACGCGACACAGGACATCGTCACCTACTGGCGGCAGGTGGTGCGCGCCCTCGAACTGGGCGCCGTACAGCGCGGCGGCGTACGGCAGTTGCTGGAGACGATGCTGCGGCGCTGGCCCGGCAACCAGGAGCTGCACAAGATCCGCGAGTTCCTCGGCGAGGAGCGGCAGCAGCCGGGCGGCGCCGCCGGGAACGCCGACACGCTGTACCGGACGGTGGAGTTCGTGGGCAGCGAGGAGTACCCGGAGCTGCTCCGGCTGGTGCGCGAACTGGTCGACGCCGACGCCGTCCAGCTGTACGCCGATCACCGGCAGGCCGCCTACCGGGTCACCGAGATGCCCGCGCATCGGCTGGACCGGCTGCGCGAGCGCGCCGCGCACATCGCACCCGGCGTCGAAGTCCTCTACGGCGAGTACGACTTCCGCCCCGCCCTGTACACCCGCCTGGAGGTCATGGGCCCCGACGGCCAGCAGTTCGAGATCCCCTACGTGCCCAACACGACCCTGCCGAGCGAACTGGTCCCCGCCGTCTGGGCGCAGTACCGGACGGAGGCGGCCCAGGACGCCAACGGGCATCTGCTGCACACCGTCGTCGACTACCGCGACGAGAGCGGCGAGGCCCATCGACTCGACCCGGAACGGCCGCTGTACAACCAGGGCGTACGCGACGGCGGCCAGTTGGGCGTCACAACCGCCTAGCGGGTCACGCGAGAGGTCCTCCGCCGGGCCCGACCTCGTGGGTGGCTGGTGTGACGTGCCCGCCGGAGTTTCCCGGCGGGCGGGGTATCAAGGGGACGCGACCCTGACCCTGCGGTCGCCATGGGGGTGCGTCAGCCGGATGTCCGCGCCAGCACCAGGACGAGGACCGGGGCGGAGACGATCGCCATGTGCATGAGCAGGCCGGTGATCGCCTTCATGGCCGGGCGCTCATGGCTGCTCCGCGCGCAGGTTCTCGTAGTGGTCGCACAGGGCTTTGACACAGCGGGCGAGCTTCCGCGCCACGGCCACGCGGACGGGCGGCGTGCAGCCGTCTCCGAGTCTCAGTTTCCTGGTCGCTTCACCGACACAGGCGAGTGCGCAATAGCGAGGGGCGCTGTCTTTCGGTAGCCGTTCGGCCTTCGCCTTCACCTCGGGGATCAGCAGATCCAGGTGACCGCGCAGCATCGCGGTGAGCGTGTTCAGCTCGCATGAGGCTGGAGTCAGGACGTCGGGTGCGTCGTCGGGGCCGAGCAAGATGGCCGCCGTCTCGCGGATCGTCGCGATGTCCAGGGGGAGGGTGGCGGCCCGGGGGCCGGAATCGGATGAGGCGGTAACGTTCGCCATGTCGACGCTCCTCAGCAGCGTTGGCCGTGCCCGGGGCCGTGTCAGCGGTCGCCGGGCTTCGTGATGTCCGCAGCCGGGCACAGCAGAGCCGCTTTCGCGGCGTGCTGACGCGGCGCAAGAAAGAGACTGGACCGGTGGACCGGTCCAGTCAGCTGCTCAAGTGAGCTACTACCCCATCGGGTATGTCTCGATCTCCTCGAAGACGTGCGACGGCGTGACGCCCTCTTCGCACACCAACGGAAGACGGTCCTGGTCATAGGCCGTGTGGACGACGACGGCCACGGCGGCCGGCTGCTCCACCTCAAGGATCCGGGCCTCCTCGTCACTGGCCAGGCGGACCGTGGTGATGTCGACACCTTCGCAGGGCGAGCGGCCGGTTTCACGGCGCACGTAGTGCGTGGTGCCCTCGGCGATCGGGCCCGGCAACGCCAGCCGAGGGGCCACATCGGCGATGCCGAGCGGGAACCATGCGGAGACGACCGTCCCCGGCGAACCGTCGTCGAGCAGCACCAGACGCATCCGACGCAACGCGGTCTCGCCGGGCTCAAGACCGAGGGCTTCCGCCACGTATGCGGGCGGCATGAGCCGGTCCGGCATGCCCAGTCGCCGGTACGGTGCACCACCCATGACACGGCTGGAACCGGCCCGGCGACCGCCCGCGGGCCGCGCGATCGGCGTCTCCACAACCGTGAATCCGGTGCCCTGCCGGGCCGCGACCACACCGTCGGCCCTCAGCACGTCATACGCCTTGACCAGGGCATAAGGCATGTTTCCGATCACTGGACTGGTCCACTGCTCGCGAACCAGAATGCCCGCATGACACTTCCCGAGCCAGCGCCGGAGATCGTGAGGTTCTACACCGAGACCATCGACGAGGCGGACCGGCTGACCACCACGGCCGACGGACGCCTGGAGATGGTGCGCACCCAGGAACTGCTGCGCAGGTACCTGCCGACGCCGCCGGCCCGCGTTCTCGACGTCGGCGGCGGTCCCGGTGCCCATGCGCGATGGCTGATCGAGGACGGCTACAGCGTGCATCTCGTCGACCCGATCCCCCGGCACGTCGAACAGGCCAGGGCCACCGGTGCCACCGTCGAGATCGGCGATGCCCGGGGGCTCACCGCCGAGGACGGCTCGGCCGACGTCGTCCTGCTGCTCGGCCCGCTGTACCACTTGCTCGACCGCGACGACCGCGATCAGGCGCTCGCCGAGGCCTACCGCGTCCTCAAGCCGGGCGGTCTGCTGGCAGCAGCCGGTATCAACCGGTACTCCAGCCTCTTCGAGCACGCCGCGTTCGCGCACCTCCACAAGGAGCAGATGCGAAAGAGCATCAGTCAGATCCTCGCCTCCCAGATCCACGACGGTAAGAAGGCGTTCACAGCCGCCTACTTCCACAGCGGTGAGCAACTGCGTGACGAGGTGGCTACGGCCGGATTCGACGATGCCCGTGTCTTCGGAGTCGAAGGCCCGACCTGGTCCATGCTCGCGGCGGCCGAACGGAACACCGGGGGCGACTTCCGGGACACGCCCTTGTTCGAGTCGGCACTGACTGCCGCACGTATGGCCGAGCCGTACCCCGAGCTGCTGGCGGCGAGTTCGCATCTGCTGGCGGTCGGCCGACGGCCGGTCTGACGCCAGAAGGCGATACGACGGGCCCCCGCCGCCCACTCAAGACGATTCGCGGGCAGGCCCGTCAGGAAGGGCGTGCAGCGGGTGTTTCAACTTCCCTTTCGTCGAGCGTAGGTTCACGATACGGCCGGTATCAGGGTCGCCGGCCGCCGCCTGATCACCAACGACATCAGCGCCGCCGCCGCGCACAGTGTGCCGGCGGCGTACCAGACGAGGTCGTAGGAGCCGAAGACGTCGCGGGCGAGGCCGCCGAGGTAGGCGACGAGGGCCGCGCCGATCTGGTGGGAGGCGAGCACCCAGCCGAAGACGATGGCGCTGTCCTCGCCGAACTGCTCCCGGCACAGGGCCAGGGTGGGCGGGACCGTGGCGACCCAGTCGAGGCCGTAGAAGACGATGAAGAACAGCATCGGAGGGTGGACCGCGGGGCCCAGGAGCATCGGGAGGAAGAGCAGGGAGAGGCCGCGCAGGGCGTAGTAGACCGCGAGGAGGCGGCGCGGTTCGAAGCGGTCGGTGAACCAGCCGGAGGCGATCGTGCCGACGACGTCGAACACGCCGATGACCGCGAGCAGCGAGGCCGCCGTCGTGACCGGCATGCCGTGGTCGTGCTCGGCGGGCACGAAGTGGGTCTGGACCAGTCCGTTGGTGGAGGCACCACAGATCGCGAAGGTGCCGGCGAGCAGCCAGAACGTGCCGGTGCGGACGGCGGTGGAGAGGACGTTCAGAGTGCGGCGGGCGGCGCCGGTCACCGGGGGCGGCTTGGGTATGAACTCGGCCGCGCCGTACGGCTTCTGGCCGATGTCGGCCGGGTGGTCGCGCAGCAGGAGCCATACGAAGGGGACGACGGCGAGGGCGGCCAGGGACACGGTCACGGCCGCCGGGCGCCAGCCGTGGTGCTCGGACAGCCAGGACAGCAGCGGCAGGAAGATCAGCTGGCCGGAGGCGGAGGCGGCGGTGAGGATGCCGCTGACCAGCCCGCGCCGCTCGGTGAACCAGCGGTTGGTGACCGTCGCCGCGAACGCGAGGGCCATCGAGCCGGAGCCCAGGCCGACCAGCAGGCCCCAGCACAGCCACAGCTGCCAGGGCGCCGTCATCCACACGGTCAGCCCGGAGCCGACCGCGATCACGATCAGCGCGACCGCGACCACCCGGCGGATGCCGAAGCGGTCCATCAGCGCGGCGGCGAAGGGGGCGGTGAGTCCGTAGAGCGCGAGGTTGACGGAGACGGCCGCGCCGATCGTGCCGCGTGACCAGCCGAACTCCTGGTGCAGCGGGTCGATGAGCAGGCCGGGCAGGGAGCGGAAGGCGGCCGCGCCGATGATCGTGACGAACGTGGCGGCGGCGACGAACCAGGCGCGGTGCACACGGTGGCGCCGGGTGGGCGGGGCGGCCTGGACGGGGGCTGCGGCTGGGCTTGTCTGAGTCACGTCATAGAGCGTCCGATACCTCGCCCTTCCGTTCGAGTGGCCCGAAGGCCAGCATTCGCTAGGATCGGGCCATGGATGCTCTCACCCCGGGTGCTCTCACCGAGGATTTCCGTCCGCATCGCGTCGTCGTCCTCGCCCTCGACGGGCTGCTCCCCTTCGAACTGGGCATCCCGCACCGCATCTTCGGCCGCCCGAAGGACGAGCGGGGCCGGCCTCTGTACGAGGTGGTGACCTGCTCGGTACGGCCGCCCGGCCCGGTCCGGACGGACGCCGACTTCGCCGTGCACGTGCCGAACGGCCCGGAAGCCCTGGCCGAGGCCGACACGGTGATCGTCCCGGCGTCGTACGAACTGGGCCCGCTCTTCGAGGAGGGCCGGCTCACCGGGGAACTGGCCGCCGCCCTCGCCCGCATCCGCCCCGGCACCCGGCTCGCCTCCATCTGCACCGGTGTCTACGTCCTCGCCGCCGCCGGCTACCTCGACGGCCGCCCGGCGACCACGCACTGGGCCGACGCCGAGCGCTTCCAGCGGCTGTTCCCGAAGATCGAGGTCGACGCGGACGTGCTGTTCATCGACGACGGCGACGTGCTCACCTCGGCGGGCGTGGCCGCCGGGATCGATCTGTGCCTGCACATGGTGCGCCGTGACTTCGGTACGGCGGTCGCCAACGACGTCGCCCGGCGTACGGTCGTCCCGCCGCACCGCGACGGCGGCCAGGCCCAGTACATCCACCGCCCGGTCCCCGACCCTCAGCTGGCCACCACGACCGCGGCCCGCGCCTGGGCGCTGAGCCGGCTGCACGAGCCGATCCAGCTGCGCGACATGGCCGAGCAGGAGGCCATGTCGGTGCGCACCTTCACCCGGCGCTTCCGCGAGGAGGCGGGGGTCAGCCCCGGCCAGTGGCTCACCCAGCAGCGTGTCGAACGCGCCCGCCATCTGCTGGAGACCACGGATCTGTCCATCGACCAGGTGGCCCGCGCGGCCGGCTTCGGCACGGCCCAGTCGATGCGCCAGCATCTGCAGCAGGCCCTCGGGGTGACGCCGACCGCCTATCGCCGGACGTTCCGGGCCGGCGTCAGAACGTGAGCACCGCCCGCGCCACCCGGCCGGCCTCCGCGTCCGCGCGGGCCTTTTCGAAGTCCTCCACGGGATAGACCTCCGTCACCAACTCGTCGAGCAGCAGCCGCCCTTGGCGGTACAGCTCGGCGTACAGGGCGATGTCCCGCTGGGGCCGCGAGGAGCCGTACCGGCAGCCGAGGACCGACTTGTCCAGGTAGAGGGAGGAGACCAGGAAGGACGCCTCCGCGGCGGCCGGCGGGACGCCGAGCAGGACCGCCTGGCCGTGCCGGTCGAGGAGGTCGATCGCCTGCCGGATCAGCTCCACCCGGCCGACGCACTCGAAGGCGTGGTCGGCGCCCGTGGGCAGCAGGTCCCTGACGCCCTCCGCCGAGGTCAGGAAGTCGGTGGCACCGAACTGCCGGGCCGCCGACTCCTTGGCCGGATCGGCGTCCACGGCGATGATCCGGAGCGCCCCCGCGAGCCGCGCGCCCTGCAGTACGTTCAGCCCGATGCCGCCGGTCCCGATGACGACGACGCTGTCCCCGCGGTCCACCCGCGCCCGGTTCAGCACCGCGCCGACACCGGTGAGCACCCCGCACCCGATCAGCGCGGCGGCCCGAAGGGGGATGTCCTTCGGGATCGGCACGGCCTGTACGGCCTTCACGATCGTGCGTTCCGCGAAGGCGGAGTTGGAGGCGAACTGGTACACCGGGTCCGCGGCGCCCCGGGTGAACGGCTTCCCCGGACGCCCGATCGCCTCCCGGCACATCGTCGGCCGGCCCCGGTCGCACTCCGGGCAGGTGCCGCAGTTGGCGAGCGTGGACAGCGCCACATGGTCACCGGGCCCGACATGGGTGACCCCCGCACCGACCGCCTCCACCACCCCGGCGCCCTCGTGCCCGAGCACCACCGGCACCGGGAACGGAATGGTGCCGTCCACCACGGACAGATCGCTGTGGCACAGCCCCGCCGCCGCGATGGCGACCAGCACCTCACCGGGCCCCGGCTCGCGCACGGCCAGATCCTCCACCACCCGTACCCGCTTGCCGTCGAACACCACACCACGCATCACAGGGCCCCCTTGGGCTCTCTGGGCAGACCGAGCACACGCTCGGCGATGATCGTGCGCTGCACCTGGTCCGAGCCGCCGTAGACGGTGTCGGCCCGGGAGAAGAGGAACAGCTGCTGGCTCGCGTCGAGTCGGTACGGCGCCGAGGGCGACCAGTCCTCGGGTCCGGCCGTGGCCGCCGCGCCCCTCACCTGCATCGCCAGCTCGCCCAGCCGCTGATGCCAGCCGGCCCACAGCAGCTTGGCCACACTGGGCGCGCCGGGGCCGGCCGGGCCGCCGAGGGTGCGCAGGGCGTGCCGGCGCATGGTGCCCAGCTCGGCCCACTGCCGTACGAGCCGCGACCGTACGACGGGATCCCGCACGGCGCCGTTCTGTACGGCGGTCCGCACGACAGCCGCCAACTCCTCGGCGAACCCGATCTGCTGGGCCAGCGTCGACACCCCCCGCTCGAACCCGAGCAGGCTCATGGCCACCCGCCACCCCTGCCCCTCTCCCCCGACGACGTGCTCCGCGCGCGCGTAGGCCCCGTCGAAGAAGACCTCGTTGAAGTCGCTGGTGCCGGTCAGCTGCCGGATGGGGCGGACCTCGATGCGGCCGGGCTGGTCCATGGGGACGAGCAGGAAGCCGAGCCCGTGATGACGGCGGGAGTCGGGGTCGGTGCGGGCCAGCACGAAGCACCAGTCGGCCTCATGGGCGAGGGAGGTCCAGATCTTCTGGCCGCTGATCCGGTACCCCTCCCCTTCCCGCACCGCCGCGGTCCGCACCCCGGCCAGGTCCGACCCGGCACCGGGCTCGCTGTACCCCTGACACCACAGCTCCGCACCGGCCGCGACCGGGGGCAGGAAACGGGACTTCTGCTCCTCGGTGCCGTGCGCGATGAGCGTGGGAGCGAGCAGATTCTCCCCGATGTGCCCGGACCGCGGGGGCGCGCTCGACCGGGCGTACTCCTCGGCCCAGACGACCTGCTGGGTGAGCGTGGCCGTCCGATTCCCGTATCCGGACTCCGCCCACCCGATCCCTATCCAGCCGGCTTTTCCGAGGGCGCGTTCCCAAGTACGCCTGTCTGTCGATGAGTTGGCGTGCTCGGCCAACCAGGCCTGAGCCTCGGCACGGAATCCCTCGTCCTCTTCACTGAACCCGAAGTCCATGGTGAACCACCTTCGACAGGGCGCGAATGCGACATGGCTGACTGCAACTCCCCAAGGGGCGCGGGGCTGTATCGATATGCGGCTCCGCCGCGTGGGCGCGACCAGCCACGACGCACCCGCAGCCGCCCGACCACAACGCCCCCCGAGCCACTAGGCGTTCGGCCGGAACCCACCCCGCGCCGCCGTTTCCATCGCCGAAAGCCGGGACAGCATCGGCATCGGATCCACCCCCACCTCCCCCGGCAGCACCTCCGCGACCCGCTCCGGCGTCCAGCCGCCCTCCGCGTGCACCGAACGGAGTTCCCTCGGCTGGGCCCACACCGCGATCTTCGGGCCGGCGACCGTGTACACCTGCCCGGTGATCCCCTGCTCCGCCGCCCCGGCCGACAGCAGGTACACCACCAGCGCCGCCACATCCTCCGGCTCGCCGATCTCCGCCAGCTCCATGGGGACGTTCGCCGACATCCGCGTACGCGCCACCGGCGCCACCGCGTTCGCGGTCACCCCGTACTTGTGCAGGCCCAGCGCCGCGCTCCGCACCAGCGAGATGATCCCGCCCTTCGCCGCGCTGTAGTTGGCCTGGGACACCGACCCCTGGTGGTTGCCGCTGGTGAAGCCGATCAGCGTGCCCGAGCGCTGCTTCCGCATCACCGCGGACGCCGCCCGGAAGACGGTGAACGTGCCCTTGAGGTGGGTGGCGATCACCGGATCCCACTCCTCCTCGGTCATGTTGAACAGCATCCGCTCCCGCAGGATCCCGGCCACGCACACGACGCCGTCGAGCCGGCCGTACGACGCCAGGGCCGTGTCGACGACCCGCTGTCCGCCCGCCATCGCGGAGATGTCGTCGGCCACCGCGACCGCTTCCCCGCCCGCCGCCTCGATCTCCTTGACGACGGCCTCGGCGACCTCGCTCGTGGGCGAGGCGCCGTCCATGGCGACGCCGTAGTCGTTGACGACGACCTTCGCGCCCTCGGCGGCGGCCGCGCGCGCGACCGCCCGGCCGATCCCGCGCCCCGCGCCGGTCACGGCGACGACCTTTCCTGCCAAGAAGTTCCCCACGCCCGGCCCCTTCCCGCGGTTTCTGACGGTCCGTTAGATTTTATGGCGCGTCGAGCGTACGGACACAAGCCCCGGGAGGCACCGGATGGCACTGCCACAGGAGTTCCACGAGATCGCGGGGCGCGTGAACAACTGGGGGCGCTGGGGGGCGGACGACGAGATCGGGACCCTGAACCTCATCACCGACGAGGTCGTACGCGCGGCCGCGGCCGAGGTCCGTACCGGGCGCCGGATCGCGCTCGCCGTTCCCCTCCGGCAGGACGGCATCCAGACCGGCCTGATCCCCGGACGCGTCAACCCCCTGCACGCCATGGTCCAGATCAACCAGGAGCTCTTCGGGCCGGGCACGGTGGCCTGCAGCGACGACGCGGTGACCATGGGCCTGCAGGCGGGCACGCACTGGGACGCGCTCACCCATGTCTCGCACTCGGGCAGGCTCTACAACGGCCGTCCGGCGCACACGGTCACCGCGCACGGCGGCGCGGAGTTCAGCGGGATCGACAAGGCGCGGCACGTCGTCTCGCGCGGGGTGCTGCTGGACGTGGCACGCGCGCGTGGCGTGGACCGGCTGGACGGCGGCCACGCGGTCACACCGGAGGACCTGGACGCGGCAGAGGAGTTCGCCGGGACCAGGGTGCGGGCCGGGGACATCGTGCTGGTGCGCACGGGGCAGATCCAGGTGTGCCTGGCCGGGGACAAGCACGGGTACGGCTATCCGTCGCCGGGGCTGTCCATCCGTACACCGGAGTGGTTCCACGCGCGCGATGTCGCGGCGGTCGCGAACGACACGCTCACTTTTGAGATATTTCCGCCCGAGTCGGAGAATCTCTGGTTGCCCGTGCATGCCCTGGACCTGGTGGAGATGGGGATGCTCCAGGGCCAGAACTGGAATCTCGAAGAGTTGTCCACAGCCTGTGGAGAAGAAGGGCGGTACGCGTTCTGGCTGTCGGCGATGCCGGAGCCGTTCGTCGGCGCGACGGGCACACCGGTGGCCCCCGTGGCCGTCCTCTGAGATCCCTCGCACGCGGCAGTCGACCGGCCGGGCGGCGCGCCTCCCCCCACGGCCTTGCGCACGCGCCGCCCACCGGGTGCGACCCACACTCGGCGAGGACCGCCGTCAGCCATGGCCCTCGCCGTCCCCTCGCGGCGAATCGTCGCCCACAAGCGTGTTCAGGAGGTCATGGCGCGTCAACGCCGGTACGGAGATTTGTTACGTACGCCCGGATCGTGGCACCCGCGCACGGATGCACCCCCGGCGCACCGCCGCGCCGGCCGCTAGGGCTTGTCGTCAAATTCCCGTCGTCCGCCCGGAGGGCGGGCCCGGTGGCGTCTGGCGCGTGCAGCTGCAAGGCGGAGGAGGGAGTCGACGCGGGCGTCGGCGACCGACGACAACGCCGCTGGGGGTGCCCCCTCTGGGGGAGTGCGTGCCAGACGCCACCGGGCAGCCGGGAATTTGACGACAGGCCCTAGACCGCTTCGAAGGCGAGACCCTCGTACGCGGGCAGTCCGCTCCCGTACGCCATCGGCGCGCTCTGTCCGGCCGGCGAACAGCGGTCCAGTTCGCACCAGATGCTCTTGCCGGCGCCTTCCGGGCTCCAGCCCCAGCGATCGGCCAGGCAGTCGACGAGCGCCAGGCCCCGGCCGCCGGTGGCATCACCGCCGGCGCAGCGCGGCACGGGTGCGCGGGAGCTGTTGTCGGCCACCTCGACGCGCACCGTGGCCACCGCGAGCGGGTCGTCCTGCGCGGACTGCGCGGACTGCGCGGACTGCGCGGACTGCGCGGACTGCGCGGACTGCGCCGGCCCCTCGGACTCCTCCGACTCCTGGGCGCTCTCGGGCGGTTCGATCCTCGCGAGCGCTTCGGCTTCCATGCCCGGCAGGGAGAGCCGCAGCACGGCCGCGCGGCCGGTGTGCACCACCGCGTTGGTCACCAGCTCGGAGACCAGCAGGATCAGGTTCTCGGCCAGCGGCTCGTCGGCCGCTATCCCGAGCCCGGCGAGCCGCGAGCGGGCCCACCTCCTCGCCCGGCCCACCTCCGTGGGGTCGGGCCGGATCTCCAGCTGCACTTGAAGCACCTGCACCGCTCACACCATCCGAACCGGCGGACACATGAACCCACGCCGTCCCGCCGCCACGGCAGAAGCCGGACCGACGAGCGCGAGGGCCACGATCGTAGCCATTTTCTGCATGGCCAGAACAACGGCCAGAGCAAGGGTCACGGAACGTGATTCCCTTTGGAGCCAGCATGGTTGACGTACAGTCACCCCAACAAGCGCTTCGGGCATATTCCAGCGCGAAGGAGTACGTGTGCGCCATACTGTGCGACGCTCGTGCCGGGGTCTCGAACAGGCGGCGGCCGAAGCCGTCACCGCACCGCGAGCAGCGACGCGCACCGCGCGAACCGGCACTGCCCCAGGGGCACCGCCGGCCCGGCCCGCGCTCGCAGCCACTCGCATCCCACACAAGGTACCGGAGCGGACCCCCGACTCCGGGTCGTGACGAGTCACGCGAAGGACACAACCGGGTATCGACGCTCAGTGATAGCGACATGCCACGATCCGCGACATCTTGGGCCATGGCTTTCCCGCAGCCGCAGCCCAGGCCGGTGCCACGCCCTCAGGCCGCCAGACGCGCGGCGAGCAACTCCTCACTCTCCGTGCCCCCTCCGCCACGACGGGCCCGCACCCAGGCCCGTTTCAGATGCAGATGCACATCCGCCTCCCAGGTGAACCCCATGCCGCCGTGCACCTGGAGGCAGTCACGGGCGCCGCGCACGGCGGCCTCGTCGGCGAGCAGCCGGGCCGCGGCGATGTCGGCCGGGTCGGCGGTGACGGCGGCCGCGTAGACGGCGACACGTGCGATCTCGGTGCGGGCCAGGAGGTCCGCGCACAGATGCTTGACCGCCTGGAAGGCGCCGATCGGCTGTCCGAACTGCTCTCGCGTCCGGGCGTGTTGCACGGCCAGCTCGCCCACGCGTACGGCGGTGCCGAGCTGCTCGGCCGCGGTGAGCAGCACGGCCACGGGGTCCGCGGCGGCGACACCCCGGGCATCGGGCACCCGGTGCAGGGGCGTCAGCGGGTCCAGTGAGCGCAGCGGCAGGGCGGCCTGGGCATCGCCCAGCACGGTGTCCGCCTCGTCCAGCCACTCCACCAGCTCCCCGTCGACCGCCGTCACGACCGTCTCGCCGCCGGCCGCGCCCGGTACGGTCCCGGCGGCGAGATGGGTCGCGACGAGGGGGCCGGGCAGCAGGGCCCGCCCCGCCTCCTCGAAGACCAGCACCGCCTCCGCCAGGCCCAGTCCGACCCCGCCGGCCCGCTCGGGCAGCCGCAGCGCGAAGAACCCGGCGTCCCCGAGCGCCCGCCACAGCTCCCGGTCGAGCCGCCCCGGCGTGTCCACGGCCCGCCGCACCGCCTCCCGCCCGAACCGCCGCTCCAGCAGCTCCCGCACGCCCGCCTTCAACGCCCGCTGATCGTCGGTGAGTTGGAACCGCACGCTCATCTCCCCTTCGGCAGGCCGAGGATCCGTTCGGCCACGATGTTCCGCTGGATCTGCGAGGTGCCGGCGGCGATCGTGTACGACAGGGACGACAGGCGGTCGAGGACCCACGGCCGGTCCAGGTCGAGGGCGTCCGGGCCGAGGACGTCGGCAGCGGCGTCGTACAGCTGCTGGCGGGCGTGCGAGTAGCGGAGCTTGAAGACCGAGCCGCCGGCGCCGGGCACCCCGCCGCTCGCCTCCGCCGCGCTCACGTTCCACTGGGTCAGCCGCCACAGCGCCCGGAACTCCGCCTCCAGCCGGCCGAGCCGGCGCCGCAGCACGGGGTCGTCCCAGCGGCCGCTCCGCTGTGCGGCCGCGGCGAGTTCGCCGAGGACGCGGCGGCAGGCGACGACCTCGCCGACGAAGGCGGTGCCGCGTTCGAAGGACAGCGTCACCATGGTCACGCGCCACCCGTCGTTCTCCGCGCCGACCCGGCCCGCCGCCGGCACCCGCACCTCGTCCAGGAACACCTCGGCGAACTCCGCCGACCCGGCGAGCGTGCGCAGCGGCCGTACGGTGACGCCGTCGGCGTCCATGGGCATGGCGAGCCAGGTGATCCCCCGGTGCCTGGGCGCGTCCGGGTCCGTGCGGACCAGCAGTTCGCACCAGTCGGCGACCTCGGCGTGCGAGGTCCAGATCTTGGACCCGGTGACCACGTAGTCGTCGCCGTCGCGCCACGCGCGCGTGCGCAGCGCGGCGAGGTCGGAGCCGGCGCCGGGCTCGCTGAACCCCTGGCACCACACCTCCTCGCCGCGCAGGATCGGCGGCAGCCAGCGCGCCCGCTGCTCGTCGGTGCCCTCGGCGGCGATGGTCGGCCCGGCGTGCAGCAGCCCGACGAAGTTGGCGCCCACGTAGGGGGCGCCCGCCTTCTCCGTCTCCTCCAGGAAGATCAGCCGCACGGTCGGCGAGGCGTCCCAGCGGACGTCGGCGTACCCGGCGTCGTACAGCATCCGCTGCCAGCCGAGGTCGTAGGCGCGCCGGCCGGGCCAGTCGTCCGGGGCCGGCTTCGCGGGCAGCGTGGGCAGCACCTTGGCGAGCCACTCCCGCAGCCGGCCCCGGAACTCCTCCTCCTGCGGCGTGTACGAGAGGTCCGTCACCTGTCGAGGTCCAGGCCGAGCATGCGGATGGCGTTGCCCCGCATCAGCTTGTACACGGTCTCGTCGTCCAGGCCCTTCACATGGTCGAGGGCGACCTCTTTGGTGTGCGGGAAGGTCGAGTCGACGTGCGGGTAGTCGGTCTCGAAGGTGGCGTTGTCGCGGCCGACGACGTCGATCGAGGCGACCCCGTGCTTGTCGCGGAAGAAGCAGCAGAAGATCTGCCGGTAGTAGTACGTCGACGGCGGCTCCGGGATCAGGTCCCGCACCCCGCCCCAGGCGCGATGCTCCTCCCACACGTCGTCGGCGCGCTCCAGGGCGTACGGGATCCAGCCCATCTGGCCTTCGGAGTAGGCGAGTCTGAGGGCCGGGAACTTCACCAGCACGCCGCTGAACAGGTAGTCCATCATCGAGGCCATCGCGTTGTTGAAGCTGAGCGAGGCCTGGACGGCGGGCGGGGCGTCCGGGGAGGCGGCCGGCATCTGCGAGCTGCTGCCGATGTGCATGTTGACGACCGTGCCGGTCTCCTGGCAGGCGGCGAAGAAGGGGTCCCAGTAGCCGGAGTGGATGGACGGCAGCCCGAGATGGGTGGGGATCTCCGAGAAGGTCACCGCCCGCACCCCGCGCTCCGCGTTCCGCCGGATCTCCGCGACCGCCAGCTCCACGTCCCACAGGGGGATGAGACACAGCGGGATCAGCCGCCCCCCGCTTCCCCCGCACCACTCCTCCACCATCCAGTCGTTGTAGGCGCGTACGCAGGCGAGGGCGACCTCCTTGTCGTGCGCCTCGGCGAAGGTCTGCCCGCAAAACCGCGGGAAGGTCGGGAAGCAGAGGCTGGCCTCGACGTGGTTGAGGTCCATGTCGGCGAGCCGCGCCTTCGGGTCCCAGCAGCCGCGCCGCATCTGCTCCCGGGTGATCCCCTCCAGCGTCATCTCGTCCCGGTCGAAGCCGACGGCGGCGATGTTGCGTTTGTACGGGAACTTCAGGTCCTCGTAGATCCACCAGTCCGTCGGCTGGCCCGCCGGGTCCATGGTGATCTGGTACTTACCGCCGACGTAGGCCAGCTCCCCGATGCCGGCGGTCAGCTGCCTGGGGCCGCGGTCCCGGTACTTGGCCGGCAGCCAGGTCTCGAAGAGATGGGCGGGCTCGATCACATGGTCGTCGACGCTGATGATGCGGGGCAGTTCGGTCATGGTTCCCCTCCGCGTTCCCTGCCGCCGGACAGTGCGTGGCCGGACAGTACTTATCTGATGACCCGTCAGATAGCATGGCACCTGACGGTTCGTCAGCCAAGTCGGTCAGGGGGCATACATGGACCGGACCCCGCACTCCCTGGGGCACGCCCGCACACTGTGGGACCTGCTCGCCCGGCGCGCCGCGCTCACCCCCGACCGCCCGGTCCTGCTCCAGGGCGACCGCCGGCTCACCTTCGGCGAACTGCGCGCGCGGGCCGAGCGGGTGGCGGCCGGCCTGTACGGCATGGGCGTACGCCCCGGCACGGTGGTCGCCTGGCAGCTGCCCACCCGGATCGAGACCGCCCTGCTGTCCTTCGCGCTGGCCCGCCTGGGCGCCGTCCAGTCCCCGGTGATCCCCTTCTACCGGGACCGGGAGGTCGGCTTCGCGCTCCGGGAGTCGAAGGCGGAGTTCTTCGCGGTCCCGGGCGTGTGGCGCGGCCACGACCACACGGAGACGGCGCGACGCCTCGGTGCGAAGGGGATCTTCGAGGCGTACGACACCCTGCCAGACGGCGATCCGGCGACGCTCCCCGCGCCGCCCGCCGAGGGCACCTCGGTCCGCTGGATCTACTGGACCTCGGGCACCACCTCCGACCCCAAGGGCGTGCTGCACACCGACCGCTCGCTGATCGCGGGCGGCTCCTGCCTGGCGCACGCGCTGCGCCTGACGGCCGACGACGTGGGCTCGATCGCCTTCCCCTACGCCCACATAGGCGGCCCCGACTACATGGTGATGCTGCTGCTGTACGGCTTCCCGGCGGTGATGTTCGAGCACTTCGCGCTGCCGGACGCGCTGCCGGAGTACCGGCGGCACCGGGTGACGGTGGCCGGCGGCTCCACGGCCTTCTACTCCCTGTTCCTGGCCGAGCAGCGCAAACAGCCCGGCGACAAGCTGATCCCCTCTCTCCGGCTGCTCGCCGGCGGCGGCGCGCCCAAACCCCCCGAGGTCTACCACTGCGTGGTCCGCGAGATGGACGTCCAGCTCACCCACGGCTACGGCATGACCGAGGTCCCGATGATCACCATGGGCGATCCCCGGGACACCCCGGAGCACCTCGCGACGACCGAGGGCCGCCCCCCGGCCGGTATGGAGATCCGGATCACCGACGGAGAGGTGCGCCTGCGCGGCGAGGCCGTCTGCCGGGGCTATCTGGACCCCGCCCAGACGGCCGCCGCCTTCGACACCGACGGCTTTCTGCGCACCGGTGACCTGGGCCGGGTGACGGAATCCGGGCATCTGGTGCTCACCGGCCGGCTGAAGGACGTGATCATCCGCAAGGGCGAGAACATCTCGGCCAAGGAGATCGAGGACCTGCTCGCCGCGCACCCCGCGATCGCGGACGCGGCGGTCATCGGCCTGCCGGACGCCGACCGCGGCGAACTGGTCTGCGCGGTGGTGGAACAGCCGCCGGGCGCAGCCGGGTTGACGCTGCCGGAACTCGTCTCCTATCTGCGCGCGGCGGGCCTGTCCGTCCACAAGCTGCCGGAGCGGCTGGAGGTGGTGGAGGCGCTGCCGCGTAACGAGACCCTCCGGAAGGTCCTCAAGTACAAGCTGCGGGACCGGTATTCACGACCGCTGCCCTAGGGCGTGTTGCGAAAGTCCCGTCGTCCGCCCGGAGGGCGGGCCGAGCGGCGTCCGGTGCGTGCTCTGGGGGTCCCCCCGGCCGGAGGCTGGGGGAGTGCCGGGCGAAAGCCCTCGTACTGGTTGTACGTGGGTTTTCGCCCGGTGCGGCGAGAGTGCGTGCCAGGCGTCGGGCGGCAGGCGGGACTTTCGCAACACGCCCTAGGCCTGGCCCATCTCGGTGGTGTCGACGAGGGTGCCGAGGGCGCGGACGCGGGAGGGGCGGCGCCGGCCGCCGTCCCACAGCGACTCGACCGCGTCGCACCAGTTGTCGAGGTCGGGGGCGGCGCTCAGCTCCCGGGAGCGGGCCTTCGCGCGGCGGGAGGCGCGGGCCCAGTTGTCGGGGTCCTTCAGGGACATCAGGGCGTGGATCCAGGCGTTGACGTCGTCGCGGTAGGCGAAGATCCCCGCCTCGCCCATCGACTCGACGAGCCCCGGGGTGGGATGGGCGATCACCGGGATACCGGACGCGAACGCCTCCACCGCCACCCTGCCCCAGGACTCGTACAGGCTCGGCATCAGCACGACGCGTGCCCGGCCGTAGACGTGCTCGCGCATCTCCTTGCCCGGTACGCCGTCGACGACCTCGCAGTTGGGCAGCCGGGGCGGCGGCATGATCTGCTGCCCGTAGGCGCCGCGGACGCCGAGAAAGGTCCACTCGGGTGTCCACGCGGCCATCTGCCAGAAGAGGTCGCCGCCCTTGTCGGCGTTGAGGTTGACGAGGGTCGCGCAGTCGCCCGGCTCGGTGCGGTACTCCTCCGCGAGTACGGGAGGGCGGACGACGATCGAGTGCCTGGGCAGAAACTCCCGGGGGTAGCGGGCGTAGAAGATCTCGCCGTCCCGCCGGATCCACTCGCTGTTGTAGACGACGAGATCGGCGCCCGCCGCGTTGTGGAAGCTCGTGGCGAAGTTGTCGTGGCAGATCACGATCACGGGGATCCTGCGGGCGCCGGCGAGCCCCGTCACGAGCGGGACGTTCTCGAAGTGCGACAGGAGTACGTCCGCCTTCTGGGCGTGCGCCGCGAAGTCGGTCCCCTCCTGGTACGGGACGACCCGCACCCCGTCGATCTCGTACCTCCTGTCGATGGTCCCGGGGTGCGAGAGCCAGACCGCCACCCGGTGGCCGCGCTCGGCCAGCGGGCGCAGCATCGAGTGGAGCATCCACTCGGAGCCCGCGTTGTGGGCCGGCGGATATCCGTACACCCGGGCCACGATGGACATGGAACGTGAGATAGGGGTCGCGGCCAGCCTGTGCGGGCGGGATGCCACCGTGTCCACGTGCTCGAACTCCCTCTGGTCGGGGACTGTCGGAAACGTGTGCCGCGGGTGCCCGCCGGCGCGAGGACGCCGGCGGGCACCGGGGCCTCGGTCTACCGGTCGGTGATGTGGATGAGAGAGGAGGAGGACGCGGGCGGGCCGCCCACCAGGAAGCTCAGACTCGTGTCGCCCAGCATGGCGCCGGCCGACGCCTGCACCTCGACCAGGACCGCGGACTTCGAGCCCTTGCCGGTCAGTGCCAGGTCGACGTTCTTGACGGTGAGCACCCGCCCGTCCGCCGACAGGGTCCCGTCGGGCTGCTCGATCTGCACCCACTGCGAGCCCCGCATGACCCCCACGACCAGGCGGCCGGTGAACCGCAGCCCCTTGTCCAGGGGAAGGGTCACGGTGACCGTCTGCGCGGGGACCTTGCCGTCCCCGGTGGCCTGGATCACCACGCCGGGGTACTTGGTCTCGCCGGTGCGCGGCACCGTCACCGGATCTCCCGGCGACACCACGAACTGGCCCTGGGGCGCCGGGTCGATGCCGCCGGAGGCGGTGTAGCGGTAGTACACGCTGCCGAGCTGGAAGGCGTCCTCGGTCTTGGTCGGGTCCCAGCTGAGGTTGCTGACCGAGCCGTCGAAGTTGGCTGCCTGCGGCCAGACCAGGAAGCGGTAGTAGCCCGGCTTGTCGCCCTTCTGGCGGAGGTCGATCGCGGGCAGCATCGTCTTGTGGCTCAGATCGCCGCGGCCGGTGTGGCCTTCCGCCTTCCACGGCTGTGGCACCTGGGTCTCCAGGGACGGCGTGCCGTCCTCGTGCACCAGCTGGTAGTACACGGTGTCGCTGTGGTTGCTCGGGACGCCCTGCCGGCCCTCGCGCGGGTTGACCAGGTCGATGATGAACTTGTCGCCGGGGACGAAGCCGTTGTCCGAGACGTAGCCGAAGCCGGCCTGGCTGTTCGGTGATCCGCCCCAGTTGCTGTCGAAGGGCAGGCGGACGTAGGGGCGGCCCACGTCGGGGGCGTCGTCGGGGTCCCAGTCCGAGGCGAGGACGTCGATCTCCGGGGCCGCCCTGCGGACTTCGCCGTTGTCGAGGGTGACCCGCACATCGATCGCGTACTTGAGGCTGGAGTTGTCCGGACGGGGGTTCTTGTCGACGTCGAGGTCACCGCGGAGCGTGAAGGTGATCACGTCGAAGCCGTCGAGGCGGGCGTGCTCGATGACCTCGTACTGCTGGTCGACGCCGCTCTGGCCGCGCGGGACCTGGGTGGCCTGTACGTCGGTCTGGCCGTCGCCGCGGAAGGAGTACCTGACCTCCTTGATGTTCACGCCCATGGGGACGCGCATCCGGCCGTCGTAGCGGAACTCGGAGTCCCACCAGCCGAAGCGATTCGCGTGACCGAGCGTGCGGATCCCGGCCCATTCCGGATCCGTGTTGTCCCTGGGCGTCGCGGAAGTGGTCATTCCGTCTCCTTTTTCCAGGACCTTCGGATGAGCTGCGCAGCCCGATGACCGACTCACCTGATTCGCACGCGTTTGCCAGGTAATACGCCGATGTGCATCGAAGTGCGCCGGACAAGGCTCACCCGGCCGCCGCCGCCCGCGAAAGAGGGGGCTCGGGGGCGCGCGCGATTCCCTGCCACACGAGTGGCTCACCGCATTCCGCACCGGGCGCTCTCGCCTGCCCCACAGACACCACCGGGGCGCCGCGTCGCGCTCCCGCACGTCCCACAGCCCGGCTGCCCGCCCGCCCGTCACGCAGGGCGCCTCCCGCACGCCCCACCCACAATGACCGGGACCCACGCGGACCGAACAAGCCAATGCTTGTGCGCTCAACAACAGTGTCCGTGCCCCGCCCCGGGGCGGGCGTCCCACTCGGGAACGGTGAAGCCCCGCTCGGGAACGGTGAAGTCCTACTCGGGAACGGTGAAATAGCGGGCGAACGCCGGGATGACCTCCGCCTCGCCGATCGCGCCGTCGCCGTCGGAGTCGAGGTGGGCCGCGGTCGCCCGGGCGATGTCCTCGGGGACGTGGAAGACGCGCAGCGCGCGCTCGGCGTCGGCGGTGGTGACCCGGCCGTCGGCGTCCGGGTCCGCCACCGCGAGGGCCGCGTGCAGAAACGGGCGGGCGATCTCGGCGAAGCGGCCGGGGTTGTCACGCAGCCGCTTGACCGCGCCGGTGACGAACTCCGCACGGGTGATGCGCTGGTCGCCGTCCCGGTCCGCGATACCCGCCATGCCCTGCCAGAACGCCTCCGCTCCGGCGTACAGCGCCTGCCCCTTGTCGGAGCGGGCGGTCACGGCGAACTCGGCGAGGAGCGCCTTGGCCGCCGCGCTGAAGTCCTCGCGGTCGATCCAGCCGTTGCCGTCCTGGTCGAAGGTGGCGAACCGGGCCGCGATCCTGCGTTCGTACTCGCTGCTGACCATGTCTGTTCGGACCGCCTTATGTGTGCGTGACTGACCTGGCAGGGAGCGTATGACGCGGGTGGCCGCGGGACGGCGGAAATCCGGCGATTGTGCCAAGACCGGGGTAATTCTGCGACAACAGTGTGGCCTTGTCGCGAAGGCGCGGGTGCCGGGCGGCCGGTCAGGCGGAGAGCGGGTCCGCGTCGTCGGCCGTCGCGGCCGCCAGGTCGGGGCAGACGTCGAAGAGCCGGCGTACGCCGAGCGCGCCGAGGACCCGGTTGACATGCGAGCCGTCGTCGGCGCCCCGGTCGGGCA
This sequence comes from Streptomyces alanosinicus, assembly GCF_014650595.1. Lineage (GTDB taxonomy): Bacteria > Actinomycetota > Actinomycetes > Streptomycetales > Streptomycetaceae > Streptomyces > Streptomyces alanosinicus. Next base: position 252,207 of record NZ_BMVG01000002.1, on the reverse strand, counting down.
GGATGAGCCGGAGCCGGCCCTGACAGGAGCGGATCAGCCGGCGCGCGGCGACGAGGACGCCCACCCCGCTGGAGTCGCAGAAGAACACGTCCGAGAGGTCCACCACGAGGCGGTGGTGCCCCTCGGCGACGACGTCGTGCACACGTTGGCGCAATATCGGCGAGGTCATCAGGTCCAGTTCTCCGGACACCCGGAGCACGGCCCACTCGCCCTGTTCGACGCCGGTCACATTGAATGCCACGGCCATGCCCCTCCGCTCGCCGGAACTCACGGAACCGCCCAGAAACGGAAGCGATTCCTACGCTTGCTTCCGCAGCGGCTGCCCACCGGCGGTTCCCTGAAACGCCGGGCAGCAAACTAGACGTGATCGACAAGGGGCTTGTTTCGGTCACAGACGATCCTGTTCGATCAGACATGCACACCGCTTGCGTGAAGGTTATGTGAAGAGGGCACTATCACCTGCGGCGCTTGCAGGGGCGCACATTGACACAAAGGGGCGTGCACTGTCAGAGGTGCCGACTACATTCGAGAACACGGTGCAGACAGGCTGGACGGGCCGGACACGGGTGAGGGGAGGGGACCGCATGGCCACGAAGGACGTACCACCCCGCTGGGACCGCAAGATGCAGCAGCGGCTCGCCCGCGGCGAGGCGGCCGCCCTGGGCGAGCTGTACGACCGCTTCGCCTCGCTCGTACACGGCCTCGCCCACCGCGTCCTCGGCGACCACAAGGCCGCCGACACCCTCACCCGCGAGGTCTTCGCCCACCTCTGGGAACACCCCGAGACCTACGACCCGAAGAAGGGCCCGCTGCGCACCTGGGTCGCCGGGGTCACCCACCGGCTCGCCGTGCAGCGGCTGCGCGACAGCGAGACCGCCGCGCTGGGGCAGGGCGGCGGCTCCGTCGTGGAGCTGGAGCGCAGGGTGCGCCGCGCCTCGGTCGCCGCCCGCGCCGACTACATCGTCCACTCCATGCCCGCCCCGCTGCGCGCCGCCCTCGACCTCGCCTACTTCCAGCGCCGGGACTACCGCCAGGCCGCCCTCGACCTCGGCGTCACCGAGGACGAGGCCCGCCGCCGGCTCCGGCTCGGTCTGCAACTGCTCTCGACCGCCCATGACGCCGGGGCACCTCCGGAACCGGGGGGTGCCGGGTGAGCGGAGCGGGACGGTCCGACGCACACGACGAGCACGAGGGACGGGGAGAGCACGAGGGAGAGCACGGGGAACAGGGACCGGCGGACATGGGACGTGAGCGGGCCGCGGGCGGCACGGGCCGAGGTGGGAACGACCACACCGGCGGCGGCGCCGGAGGCGGCTTCGAGCAGCCGCCGGACGGGACCGGCGCACCCGGGCCGGACCGGACGCCGCGCATACCCACGCCCCGCGCCTCCGTCGAGGACGGCGGGCTTGTGCTGCCGGACCTGACCGGCCTGGCACCCGTGCCGCTCGACCTGCCGCACGAGGTCCTGAAGGCGCTCCTCGGCGCCTGGGCGCTGGCCGCCTGCTCCGCGGCCGAGACGGCGGCCGTCGAGGAACACCTGGGCGCCTGCGGAAGCTGCGCCGACGAGGCCCGCCGGCTGCGCGAGGCGGTCGGTCTGCTGCACCAGCCGGACAGCCTCGACCTGGATCCGGGGCTGCGCACCCGCGTCCTGGAGAGCTGTCTGGAGCGCCGGCCGCCGCGCATCCCGGTCCCGGAGTGGGCGGCGGCGTACGACGCCGAGACCGCCCGGCTGGACGCCCTGCTGCAGGACATCGGGGACGCCGAGTGGCATACGCCGGTGCGGCTGCGGTGGTTCGAGGACGACACGGCGAGAAGCCGGCGGACGACCGTGGCCGGGGTGATCGCGCATCTGATGTCCGTGGACGGCCTGGTCGCGGCCGCGCTCGGCCTGGAGGACCCGCTGGCCGAGATCGCCGGGACGGCGGAGCGGGAGGGTCTGGGCCCGGCCGGACGCACCGAGACGTTCTGGCGGACCTCCCGCTTCTCGCAGACCCTCCCCCACCCTTCGGGCGGGGGGACCCCCATCTCGCTTCGCTCGGTGAAGAAGCCCTGGCGTGAGCAGAGCCACAGCCTGGTGCGGACGGTGTCCTTCACCGGCGGCCACGCGGGCGGACTCGCCGTGTCGTACGGCGACTTCGCGCTGCCGCTGCACGACGCGATGCTGGACCGGGCCTTCGCGTGCTGGGTGCACGCCGACGACATCGCGGGCGCGGTGGACTACCCCTACCAGCCGCCCGCGCCCCGGCATCTGAACAAGATGATCGACCTCGCGGCCCGGATGCTGCCCGCCGCGCTGGCCAGGCGCCGGCGGGCCGGGCTGGCGGCACCGGCTCGCGGCCGCCACCTCGGCCTGGCCGGCGAGCCCGGCCGCAGCCTGCGCCTGGAGATCGAGGGCACCGGCGGCGGCGAGTGGCTGATCCCGCTGGACTCCCCCGCGGCGCTGGGCTCCGCGGATCTCGAAGTGGCGCATGTGGCGCTGGACGACACGGAGTTCTGCCAGTTGGCGGCGGGCCACGTGTCGCCGGAGGAGGCCGCGGTGGGTCAGCTCGGCGACCGGGAGGCGATCAGGGAAGTGCTGCTCGCGACGGCGGGGTTGAGCCGGATGTAGGGGCGGGCGCGGGCCCGTGGGCGACTGCGGGCGCCTCGTGGCTGGTCATGCCCGCAGCCGCCGGACGACCCGCTCGGCCCGAGCTGTCAGGCGAACACGACCGTCCGTCGCCCGTTGAGCAGGATCCTCCGCTCCGCATGCCACTTCACGGCCCGCGCCAGCGCCTGGCACTCCACGTCCCGGCCGATGGCCACCAGCTGGTCCGGGGTCACGTCGTGGCCGACCCGCTCGACCTCCTGCTCGATGATCGGCCCCTCGTCCAGGTCGGCGGTCACATAGTGCGCGGTCGCCCCGATGAGCTTGACGCCCCTGGCGTGCGCCTGGTGATACGGCTTCGCGCCCTTGAAGCTCGGCAGGAAGGAGTGGTGGATGTTGATGATCCGGCCGCTGAGCTGCTTGCACAGATCGTCCGAGAGGACCTGCATATAGCGGGCGAGGACGACCAGTTCGACGCCCTCCTCGCGGACGATCTCCAGCAGCCTCGCCTCGGCCTGCGACTTCGTGTCCCTCGTCACCGGAATGTGGTGGAAGGGAATGTCGTAGGAGCCCACGAGTTCCTTGAAGTCGGTGTGATTGGACACCACACCCACGATCTCCACCGGCAGCGCGCCGATCCGGGCCCGGAACAGCAGGTCGTTCAGGCAGTGCCCGAACTTGCTGACCATCAGCAGGATCCGCGTCTTCTCGTCGGCCCGGTTGAGCTGCCAGTCCATGTGGAAGGAGTCACCGATCGCCGCGAAGCTCGCGCGCAGCTTCTCCACGGTCACCGGCGCCTCGGCGGAGAAGTGGACGCGCATGAAGAACAGACCGGTGTCGTGGTCGCCGAACTGCTGGCTGTCCTCGATGTTGCAGCCGGTCATGAAGAGGTAGCTCGACACGGCGTGCACGATGCCCTGCTTGTCCGGGCAGGACAGGGTGAGGACGTACTGGTCGGCCGGTGCGGCGGCGGCCGCGGACTGCTCGTTCATGCACCACAGGTTCTCATGTCCGCACCCCCCGTAGCGCTGATGTCCGCTACGCGGACCGGGTCATGATGCGCAGCACTTCCAGGCTCCGGGGCGGCGTGTCCGGGTCCTCGGCGTCGCTCGTCGCCATCCGCACATGCGCGTCCCGCGCCGCCCGCACGGCCTCGGGCCACCCCTCGTGTTCGAGGTAGGCGGCGACCGGCGCGTCCGGACCGACCTGGTGCATGATCCGCAGCACCCGCAGCACGGCGGTGTCGACGAGCGCCGCCTCCTGCGAGTCGCGGAAGATCGTGCCGACGTATTTCTCCGCGGACCAGTTGTCCAGCCAGGTGTCCTCCACCAGCCGGTAGACGGCGTCGGTGACGTCGCCGTACCCGTCCACGCCGGCCAGCCAGACGTCCCGCTGGAACACCTGGTCGGAGAGCATGTGCAGCGCCGAGCGCACATTGCTGCGCCAGCGCCACCACGGCATGTCGCTTAGAGGCATGCCGCCCATGGTGGAGGAGCGACGGCCGCGACGGGAAGAGTTCTCCGAACCTTGCACGGTCATCGATCGTACGATCTCCCTTTCACACGTCCCACCCGCCCCTGTAATTCACCTGGGTGTCACCTTTCCGTGACCCGAGGTCACTCCCGGGTTAGCGGTGTGAGGGAATCGTGCGGACCCATGACCGGCAGGCGACGCACCATGAGTACCTTCCTCCGAACCACCTCCCGCCCCGGCAGAGCAACCGGCCTGACCGCGGGTGCCGTGGCTCTCTGTGCGTCGCTCACCGCCGGATGCGGGGTCATCCCCGGTGCCACGGGGGGCTCCGGGGACGACACCGTCAAGGTCATGACCTGGGCCCCGCAGGACACCGGATCCACCAACAAGCCCGGCATGCCCGCGATGGCCCTCGCCTACGCCAAGTGGGTCAACGCGCACGGCGGCATCAACGGCCACAAGCTCCAGGTCCTGACCTGCAACGACCACAACGACGCCGTGGACGCCGCCAAGTGCGCCCGGCGCGCGGTCGACGAGGACGTGGTCGCGGTGGTCGGCTCCTACAGCCAGTACGGCGACTCCTACCTCGCCCCGCTGGAAGGCGCCGGCATCCCCTACATAGGCGGCTACGGCGTCACCAACGACGAGTTCACCGGCCAGATGTCGTACCCGGTCAACGGCGGCCAGCCCGCCCTGCTGGCCGGTCTCGGCAAGGCCCTCGCCAACAGCTGCGGCAACATCTCCCTGGTCCGGCCGGACAGCATCGCCGGCGACGAGCTGCCGGTGCTGCTCGACTCCGGGCTGAAGGCGGGCGGGCACGCGAAGGCGGACGACCACCTCGCCGCCGAGGACTCCACCGAGTACAGCGGCCAGGCCGACCAGGCGCTGGCGTACGCCGCCAAGGGCCTGCCGAAGAAGGGCTGTGTGGTGCCCGCGCTCGGGGACCGCACCGACACCTTCATGGACTCCTTCCGGCGGGCCCGCGAGAACTACCCCGCCGTACGGCTCGGGACCGTGCTCGGCAATGTCGACCAGACTGTGATCAACGCCACAGGCGGCGCGTCGGGGCCTTACGAGGGCGCGTACATCACCGGCTGGTACCCCCCGGCGTCCGACGCCCGCTGGGGCCAGATGAAGAAGGTGATCAACGAGGAGGCCTTCGGCGACAACCGCATCGACCCCGCGGACGCCGGAGTGCAGACCACCTGGATCGCCTACACCGTGCTGAAGGCCGCCCTGGAGAAGATCGGCGCCGGCGAGGTGAGCGCGGACAGCGTGCGGCACACCCTCGACGAGGGTCTGCGGGTCTCCACCGGCGGTCTCACCCCGACCCTCCAGTGGTCCTACGAGGGCAAGCTCGCCTCGGTCGGCTTCCCGCGGATGGTCAACGCCGACGTCACCCTCCAGGTGGTGCAGGACGGCGAGCTGGTCGCGGCCCGCAGGGGCAACGGCGGCCTGAACGGCATCACCGACATGACGCAGACACTGCAGAGCGCCGACGTGCAGTGACGCCGGCGCCCGCGGTCACAGCTGGGTGGGCTGGCGCTGGGTCAGGCCGTACTTCCGCGCGATCGCGTTCCACAGCGCCGCCGCCTTGACCTTCTGCTCGCTGGCGGTGCCGCTCGCCCGGTTGCCGGCCTGGGCCTCGTTCGTGGAGCGGGCATGGCCCTTGCGGCAGACCTTGTGCTGCTTGGCCTGGCCGGCCCAGGCCGCGTAGTGGTTGTCGGCCGCGGCGGAGGCCTGCCAGGCCCTGGTCAGCGCGGCGGTCAGCGCGGCATTGTCCGGCAGCTTGTCGACGGACAGCTTGCCGAGCCGGGTGACCAGTCCGCTGCGCTGCGTGGCCGCGTCGTGCAGATTCGAGGCGGCCTCGTCGAGGTTGTCGCACCGCTTCACATCGGCCACGGACTTGATCACCGAGGCGCGGCTGCTGCCGCTGTCGGAGAGCAGCTTGTCCAGCTCGACCGCCTGCTGCCTGGCCGGGTCGGCGGCGGCCGAGCCGGACCCCTGGGTGGCCGGTGCGGTGGCCGCGACGGTCTTGCCGTCGGTGCCCTGGTCCTTGCCCCCGCCGTCGCTGAGCAGCACACCGGCGCCCACGCCGATGACGACGATGCCGACACCGACGGCGGCGATCAGCGGCACCCGCGACCGGCCGCGCCGCGGTTCGTCGTCGTAGTCGGCGTCGTACGACGGCTGCGGCGCGCCGTACGAGGGCTGCCGGCGGCCGTACGGCGGCTGCGCGGCGGCCGGGTAGGCCTCCGGCTGCCGCATGCGCGGCAGCTGCTGGGTGGAGCCGGCCGGGCTGTCACCGCCGGCCGGGCCGCCGCGGAAGAGGTTGTCGAACTCGGCCGGCGGCTGCCGGTCCCCGCCCTGTGCCTGCGCGGCGTAGGGCGGGATGTACTGGGTGGCCTCGGCGTCGGACGAGGCGGGCGCCGGCTGCTGCCGGTGGGGCGCCTGGCCGAGATACCGCGTCTCCTCGCCGGCCGACTCCGGCGGCAGCGCGCCGGGCGCCACCGGCGGGATGTACTGGGTCGCCCCCTCGTCGGCCGGGGCGGCCGGCACCGGCGGTATGTACTGGGTGGCGCCGTCCGCGGATCCCGTCGGCACCGGCGGGATGTACTGCGTCGCGCCCTCGTCGGCCGGGGGCAGCGGGGCGGCGGCCGGGTAGGCGTCCGGCAGGGCCGGCGGGAGCGGCGCGGCGGAGCCAGGCGGCTGCGGGTACTGCTGCTGGTGCTGGGGCTGCTGGTAGGGCTGGGGCGGCAGTTCCGGCCGCTGGTGATGCTGAGGCGGCAGCTCGGGCTGCTGGTACGGCTCGGGTACCGCGCCGTATCCGGGCTGCTGACCGGCGCCGTAGCCCCCGCCCTGGCCGATGCCCTGGCCCATGCCCTGGGCGCCGGGGTGGTCGTACGACGGAGACTGGCCGTATGACGGGGCCGGGGCGCCCTCCGGCGGCAGCGGACCCGGGTTCGCGGCCGGCGGCGGCTGGTGCGGGGCGTCCGGGGTGTGCCACTGCTGGGCGGCCGCCGGGGGCCAGCCCTGGCCGCCCTGCCGGTCCGCCTGCTGTTCGGGCCCCCACGAACCGCCCCAGGCCTGCCCGCCGGCCGGGGCGGCGGGGGCGGGCTCGCCGGACATGCCCGGCAGCAAGGGCTCGCCTCCGTCGGAGGGCAGCACGATGCCTTCGCGCGCGGGCCGCGCCGAGGGCTCCTCGCCCTGTCCGCTCTGCGTCACCGGGACTCCTACTAATGGGGGACCTTGTGAATCGGGCTCACGCTACCGGGTCCCCGGAGCCGGGTGCCACGCAGCTCAGGGCATGACCTTCCGCTCTGTGACAGCCGTAACAAAACCGTCCCGCGGCGCGCGGTCATGTGGCACCCTCCCGCCTCCTGGTGCCGTTCGCCGTGCGTTCACGCGGCCGCGGGTCCGGTGTTCAGGCCGCCTGCTGGAGATCGAGGCGCGCCCCGAACTCCCTTACCACCGCCTCCTCCCGGAAGGGTTCCAGGCGCTGTTGCAGGTCCTCCAGATATTCGGCGCCCCGGTTGGAACGCAGCGTCTCCAGCAGTTCCACCGCCTTCAGGCCGGTGCCGCAGGCCTGTTCGATCTCCCGCTGCTGCACCTGGGCCGTGGCGAGCAGCACATAGCCGATGGCGCGCCGGCGGGCCCGGGACTCGGGGTGCCCGGCCAGCGACTGCTCGGCGTACCGGGCCGCCTGCTCGGGCTGGCCGAGGTCGCGGTGGCAGTGCGCCAACTCGTCGGCCAGATAGGCCTCGTCGAAGTGCCGGATCCACACCGGGTCGTCCCCGGCGGAGTCCTCCGCCTGCTCCATCGCCGTGACCGCCCGCCCGGTGGACGCCTGTGCGGCGCGTACGTCGCCGAGCAGGGCGTGCCCGCGCGCCTCCGCCGCGTGGAACATCGCCTCCACGCGCGGGGTCACCTGCCCGCGCGCCCCCTCCTGCGCCGCCCGCGCCAACTGGGCGATCTCGCGCGGGTTTCCGAGCTGGGCGGCGAGGTGGCTCATGGACGCGGCGAGGATGTAACCGCCGTAGCCCCGGTCCCCGGCGGCCTGTGCGAGCCGCAGCGACTGGATGTAGTACCGCTGGGCCAGGCCCGGTTGCCCGGTGTCCACGGCCATGTAGCCCGCCAGCTCGGTCAACCGGGCGACGGCGGCGAACAGTTCACGCCCGGCCGTCTCCCGGTACGAGCCCGCGAGCAGCCCGGAGACGACGCTGTTCAGATAGTGCACGACCACCGGGCGGACATGCCCGCTGCCGAACTGGTGGTCCAGCTCGGTCAGCGCCTGTGTCATGGACCGCACGGCCGCCACATCGGCGTGCCCGACGCGCGGGCCCGCCTGCCGGGCCACCTGGGCGTCCGGCGCCGAGATCAGCCAGTCGCGGCTGGGTTCGACCAGCGCGGAGGCGGCGACGGAGGAGCCGGACAGGAAGTCCCGCCGGCCCACGTCGCTGCGCCACAGCTCACAGACCTGCTCGATGGCCCCCAGTACCGTCGGCGAGAACTGGAGACCGACCCCCGAGGCGAGGTTCTTGCCGTTGGCCATGCCGATCTCGTCGATCGTGACCGTACGGCCGAGCTTGCGGCCGAGTGCCTCCGCGATGATCGCCGGAGCGCGGCCCCGGGGCTGCTGTCCGCGTAGCCAGCGGGCCACGGACGTCTTGTCGTAGCGCAGGTCGAGTCCGTGCTCGGCGCCGCACATGTTGACCCGCCGGGCCAGCCCGGCGTTCGAGCACCCCGCTTCCTGGATGAGTGCCTGCAGCCGTTCGTTCGGCTGCCTCGCCACGAGAGGCCTTGCGGCCATGTGCTACCCCCTGCGTCGCGATCCCCTGGAGCAGACGATCAGTTCAGGAAGATCAGTGCCCAGCTGACATACCGCCAATGCTCGACATATGCCGTTTGCCGGGGTAACGGCGGGTGCCAACCCCACCCGTGGCTACCCAGCACACGCCGTCCTTCCTCCCGCGCGCCCCCGGCTGTGCACCCATGCGCCCCGACTGGCGAATCGATGCTCCTCCCCCGCGCGCGCTACAGCCGTAACTCCAGGTGGGTGCGGGAGTTGAGAGGAGCGTGGAAGAGACGATCGCGGGCGCCCCGAACACTCAGATTGCCGGTCAGATTCCGCAGCAGCGCGGGGAATCGCTGCTGGAGACCGCCGTACGCTATGCCGAGGAGCGGCACTGGGACGTGTTCCCGGGCACCTGGCTGGAAGCGGTCGCCGGAATGCAGCGCTGCTCGTGCAGCGATGCCTCCTGCCCTGCGCCGGGTGCGCACCCCGCGCGCCCCGACTGGGCGACGCAGGCGACCGGCAGCGCGACCGTCGCGCGCCGGATGTGGCAGAAGCAGCCGACGGCGTCGATCCTGCTGCCGACGGGGCGGACCTTCGACGCGCTGTCCGTCCCGGAGAGCGCCGGGTTCCTGGCGCTGGCCCGGATGGAGCGCATGGAGCTGACGCTCGGGCCGGTGACGCTCGCTCCCGACCGGCGGATGCATTTCTTCGTGCTGCCGGGAGGCTGCGCGAAGGTGCCGGAACTGGTGCGCAAGCTCGGGTGGTCGCTGTCGTCCCTGGATCTGGTGGCGCTGGGCGAGGGGTCGTACGTGGCCGCTCCGCCGACCCGGTTCGGGTCGCGTGGGGCCGTGCAGTGGGCCTGCCGGCCGACGCCGGCGAACCGGTGGCTGCCGGATGCGGAGGAACTGATCTCGCCGCTCGCCTATGCGTGCGGTCGGGATCGCTGACGTGCGCCCCCGCGGCGTCAGCCGCACATCGGGCCCAGCCCCGCGCCCCTAGAGGTCGGCATCGCCCCCCGTAGGGTGCATGCATGACCGAAGCTGCAGTACGCGTGCGGGGGCTCTGGAAGCGGTTCGGGCAGCAGGTTGCTGTCGGGGGAATCGATCTTGAGCTGCCCGCCGGGAAGTTCATAGGGCTCGTCGGACCGAACGGGGCCGGCAAGACCACCACCCTCTCCATGGTCACCGGGCTGCTCCGGCCCGACGAGGGCACCGTGGAGATCGTCGGCCACGACGTGTGGCGGGATCCGGTGGCCGTCAAGGCGCGGATCGGTGTACTGCCCGAGGGACTGCGGCTGTTCGAGCGGCTGTCGGGGCGCGAGCTGCTCGCATACTCGGGGCGGCTGCGCGGGCTGCCGGGGGCCGAGGTCGACAAGCGGGCCACACAGCTGCTGGACGTCCTGGACCTGGCCGGGGCGCAGCACAAACTCGTCGTCGACTACTCGACGGGCATGCGCAAGAAGATCGGACTCGCGGCCGCGCTGCTCCACAACCCCGAGGTGCTCTTCCTGGACGAGCCGTTCGAGGGCGTCGACCCGGTGTCCGCGCAGTCCATCCGGGGTGTCCTGGAGCGCTACACCGCCTCCGGGGCGACCGTCGTCTTCTCCTCCCATGTGATGGAACTGGTCGAGTCGCTGTGCGACTGGGTCGCGGTGCTGGCGGCGGGCCGGATCCGCGCGACCGGGACGCTGGCGGAGGTGCGCGGCGCGCATCCCACGCTCCAGGGGGCGTTCCTGGAGCTGGTCGGGGCGAGCGGCCGGGACGCCGGGTCCGATCTGGACTGGCTGGGCGGCGGGGCGGCGCGATGACCGACCTGACCTCCACCGTCGTACGGCTGAAGCTGTCCCTGCTGAGCAACGGGCTCAGGCAGTCCGGGGGCCGGCGGGCCGCGTTCGTCGTCTCCGCGGTCGTCGCGGTCCTGTTCGCGCTGCTGGAACTGCTCGGGCTGCTCGCGCTGCGCGGGAACGCGCACGCCGAGGCCGTCGCCGTACCGGGTACGGCCGTGCTGGCGCTGGGCTGGGCGGTGCTGCCGCTGTTCTTCCCGACCGGCGACGAGACGCTGGACCCGACCCGGCTGGTGATGCTTCCGCTGCGGCCCCGGCCGCTGGTCCGGGCGCTGCTCGCGGCCTCCCTGGTCGGTATCGGCCCGGTGTACACGCTGCTGGTGCTGGCGGGGTGCGCGCTGGCCGTGGCGCACGGGGCCGCGGGGTACGCCGTCGCGGTCCTCGGCGTCGCCCTCGCGCTGCTGGTCTGTGTGGCGCTGGCGCGGGCCGTGGCCACCGCCAACGTACGGCTGCTGACCAGCCGGAGGGGCCGCGATCTGGCCGTGCTGAGCGGGCTGGTGATCGCGATCGGGGCGCAGCTGGTCAACTTCGCGGCGCGGCAGCTGGGTTCGGCGGGCCTCGGACAGCTGCAGCCGGTCGCGGACGCGCTGGGATGGGTGCCGCCCGCGTCGGCGGTGGCCGCGGTGCGGTCGGCGAGCGAGGGGTCGTACGGCACGGCGGTCGCGCAACTCGCCGTCACCGCAGCCGGGTTGGCGGCGCTCATCGCCGTGTGGGCGCGCAGCCTGACCCGGCTGATGACCGCGCCCGACGGATCCACGCTGCAGGCCGCCGACGCCGGCGCCCAGGGCCGCGAGTCGGGCGGGCTCGGACGGCTGCTGCCGGGCGGGCGCACCGGTACGGTCATGGAGCGCAGCCTGCGCTACATCTGGCGGGATCCGAAGACCAAGGCCGCCTGGGTGACCTCGCTGGCGATCGGGCTGATCGTGCCGGTGTTCAACGCGCTGCAGGGCACCGGGTCGGTCTACTTCGCGTGCTTCGCCTCCGGGATGCTCGGCATCCAGATGTACAACCAGTTCGGGCAGGACACCTCCGCGTTCTGGATGGTGGCCATGACCATCTCCTCGCCCCGGGACGCCTACACCGAACTGCGCGGCCGCGCACTGGCCCTGCTGCTGATCACCCTGCCCTACACGGCGCTCGTGACGGTGGTGACGGCGGCCGTGCTGGGCTCGTGGCCGAGGCTGCCGGAGGTGCTGGGGCTGGCCTTCGCGGTGCTCGGGGCGATGCTCGCGACCGGCGCCTGGACCTCGGCCCGCTTTCCGTACTCCATCCCGCAGGAGGGCCACAAGAACGTCGCCGCGGGGCAGGGGGGCCTCGCCTGGCTCTCGATCTTCGGCGGCATGGTCGCCGCGGCCCTGCTCTGCGCCCCGGTGATCGCCCTCACCATCTGGCTGAATCTGAGCGCCGACGGCGCCTCCTGGCGCTGGCTCCTGCTCCCCGTGGGGGCCGGGTACGGCACGGCGCTGACCCTCCTGGGCCTCCGCCTGGCGGCCCCGGGAACGGCAGCACGGCTGCCGGAGATCCTGACGGCTGTCAGCAAGGGGTAACGGAAACCCCCTGAGGGGCGCGGGGCTGTATCGATATGCGGCTCCGCCGCGTGGGCGCGAGAACCACCCACTCACCCGCACACGCCAACGCACCGGACCCGGCAGATGTAAAGGCGCTCAATCCCCGAGCAACCCGTCAAGAAACCCCGACACAGCCCCCCGCCAAGCCAGCGGCAGCTCATAGTGGGCGAGATGCCCGGCATCCGGCACTTCGGCATACGCCCCCGCCGGCAGCACCCGGACCATCTCCTGCGCCTCCGCCCGCCCCAGCTCCCCGTCCAGCCCGCGCACCACGAGTGCCGGGCAGCGCACCTGGGCCAGCTCCTCCCAGTGCGCGTCGTACACCCAGCTCTCGCGGGTGCGGAGCATCTGTTCCGGCTCGAAGACGGGGCGCCAGCCGTCCGCGGCCTCGTGCATCACCTCGGCGTAGAAGGCGCCGCGGGCCGGGTTCGGCCGCTCCACCCAGGGATCGTCCTCACCGAACCATCTGCGTACGTCGGCCAGCGCGGCGAAGGGAACGGGCCAGGCCTTGAACCACTGCGCCCACTCGCGCTGCGAGGCGGCCCCCAGCGCGGAGGCCCGCATATCGCAGATGATCAGGCCCCGGACCAGGTCGGGGCGTTTCGCGGCGAGCTGCCAGGCGGTCAGGGCGCCCATGGCATGGCCGATGAGGACGGCGGGGGCGAGGCCCAGCTGTTCCACGGCGGCCTCGGCGTCCTCGACGTAGGCCTCACGGGTGTAGGCGGCCTGTGGGGACTTCTCGCTCTGGCCGTGACCGCGCTGGTCGAGGGCGACGGCGCGGTGCCGGGCGGCCAGCCAGCGGGCGGTCGGGGCCCAGTGGGAGGCGCGGCCCATCAGGCCGTGCAGTAACAGCACCCCCGGGGCGCGTGGCTCGGGGTCCGCCCGGCCCCGCGCCATGTCGAGATCCCTCTTGGGAGGGTCGGCGAACTCCCATGCGGCCAGGCGCACCCCGTCCGCTCCTGTCACGTCGATCCGCCGTGCCATGGGCCTGGCACCCCCAGCTCCGCCTGACTCGTACCGGTGTACTGCCGTACTCGCTCGTACTCGCTGCTGTCGCTGTCGTGCGCGTTCTGCCGCCGCAGACTATCGAATGGCCATTCGATAGATCCGTCTCCGCGGACAACACCCCTCATTCGAGTGACACCCCTTGAGGAATGATCGCCGCCGCGCAGGGGATCTCTTCTGCGGGAGGCGGACCGCTCGGGGAAAAGCGGTCCGAGGGGGATGACCCTGAGAGCTCGGGGCTCCGGGTCAGCACAGGGGAGGACAGGCCCCGGCGCCACACAGGCGCCGGGGCCCTCACATGCTCAGCGCTTGGCGACGAACACGTGGGAGGCGACGTCCGCCTCCAGCTCGGCCGCCTCGCCGCCGCTGCCCACGAGGACACCGCCGGCCGACTCCGTCACGCTCACCACGGAGCCGGGCTGCACACCCGCGCGCCGCAGTGTGTACATCAGCTGCGCGTCCGTCTGGATCGGCTCGCCGATCCGGCGGACCACGACCGTCTTGCCGTCCGAGCCCGGATTCAGGTCGGCCAGCGAGACCATGCCCTCGTCCAGGAACGGGTCGGCGCCGTCCTTCTCGCCCAGCTCCTCCAGACCCGGGATCGGGTTGCCGTACGGCGACTCGGTGGGGTGCCGCAGCAGCTCCAGGACGCGGCGCTCCACGGCCTCGCTCATCACGTGCTCCCAACGGCAGGCCTCGGCGTGCACCTGCTCCCACTCCAGGCCGATCACATCGACGAGGAGACACTCGGCCAGCCGGTGCTTGCGCATCACGCGCGTGGCGAGCCTTCTGCCCTCGTCGGTCAGCTCCAGATGGCGGTCGCTGGCCACGGACACCAGGCCGTCGCGCTCCATGCGCGCCACCGTCTGGCTCACCGTCGGCCCACTCTGGTCCAGCCGCTCCGCGATGCGGGCGCGCATGGGGACGACGCCTTCCTCTTCGAGTTCGAGGATGGTGCGGAGATACATCTCCGTGGTGTCGATCAGTCCGGACATACGTGCCCCTCGATTACCTCTGCCGGCAGCCCGGCGCGTGCGCTGGCCCTATCACCAATTCTGCCGGATCCCACTGACATCCGGGGGCCGTGGCGCAAACGGGTGGTCCCCGTGGGCGTTCCGGGCCGCCGGCCGTCCAGGTGCCGTATTGACACCGCGCTGGTCCAGACCGCACGGTGATCCGCGACACAGACGCTGCGACTGCGAAGGGGCACCGCATGAGCGACGGCACGGCCGCCGACCTGTTCTTCGACGCCGCCATCAACCTGCTGCGGCGGGTCCGCGAGGAGGAGGCCGAGGCGATCACCGCGGCCGGCACCCTGCTCGCCGACACCGTCGCCACCGGCGGCCGCCTGTTCGCCTTCGGTGCCGGGCACTCCTCGCTGGCCGCCCAGGACGTCGTCTACCGCGCCGGCGGCCTCGCCCTGATGAACCTGCTCGCCGTCCCCGGCGTCGTCGGCGTCGACGTCACCCCGGCCACCCTCGGCTCCGCCCTGGAGCGCGTCGACGGCCTCGCGAGCGCCGTCCTGGACACCTCGCCGCTCCGCTCCGGCGACGCCCTGGTGATCATCTCCCTGTCCGGCCGCAACGCCCTGCCCGTGGAGATGGCCCTGAACGCCCGCGCCCTCGGGGTGCGGGTCATCGGCGTCACCTCGGTCGCGTACGCCTCGCAGACCACGTCCCGGCACAGCTCCGGCACCTTCCTGAAGGACCACTGCGACATCGTCCTGGACTCGAAGATCGCGGTCGGCGACGCGGAACTGACCCTTGACTCCGTCCCGGCGCCCTTCGCGCCCGCCTCCACGGTCGTCACCAGCGCCCTGATGCAGGCCGTCATGGCGACCGCCGCCGCCGTCCTCGCCGAGCGGGGCATCGAACCCCCGCTGCTGCGCTCCGGCAACGTCGACGGCGGCCACGAGTGGAACGGCCGGGTGCTGCGGGAGTACGGCGACCGGATCTTCTACCGGCGCTGAGCCCCCATGGGCCCGTCCTCGCCCCCCGTCGCCTCCGCCAGGTCGAGGGCCGCCGCGATGCGGACCGCCACGTCCTCCGCGTAGGCGGAGTCGGCCCGTTCGAAGCGGTGCCGGCCGGCGTCGCGCAGGAAGGTCACCACGCCCAGCGTGCGCCCCCGGCTGCGCAGCACCGCGCACAGGGCGTGCACCGCGTCGCCGGGCCACTGCCGGGCGAGCGCCCACTCCTGCGCCTGGTCCGCCGCGATCGCGCCGGCGTCCGCGCGCACGGCACCGGCCCGCTCCACGCACTGCAGCGCCGGATGCCCCGGCTCGTAGCGCACGGGCAGCCCGGCCGCCCCGGTGAGCAGGCTCGGCCCCGGCGCGCCGGCGGGCGTCGCGGCGAGCCGGACGAGCCGCGGGGCCGCCTCCTCGCCGTTCTCCGGCGCGGCCGTCCGCGGGGCGGGCACCACCCGGTCGATCAGCGCGTGGTCGGCGAAGCCGGCGAGTGCGAAGTCCAGATGGACGGTGGCCGCCTCGACCGGGTTCTCGCATTCGGCGGCGGCGCGCGCGGCCCGGTGCAGCTGGTTGGTGCGGAACCGCAGCAGGGCCGCCTCCTGCTCGCTCTGCCTGGCCTCGGTGACGTCCAGGAACAGCCAGCCGACGCCGAGCGGCACCGGTTCCTCCGCGAGCGGCGAGGCCAGCCGCACGAAGCCGCTGCGCCAGCAGCGCCGTTTCTCGCCCTCCGGGGTGCGCAGGCTCACCCACATCTCGGCGGGCGCGGGCGGCGCGCCCTCGGCCAGCACATGGGTGAGCGCGGCCTCCAGCTCCTCCACGCCCTGCGCGAGCAGCTCGCCGAGCGGCCGGCCCAGCGCGGACGTACGCCCGATGCCGAGGGCGCGGGCCGCGTGGGCGTTGACGACGGCGGGCCGCAGATCGGCGTCGATGAGGACGACTCCCCAGGCGGCGTCCTCGAACAGCGCCTCGCTCAGCGCGATGGACCGCTCCAGGTCGATCTGCGCGTGCACCTCGCTGAACGCGCAGTACAGCCCGGCGGGCTTGCCGTCGGGGCCGCGTACGGCGGCGGACTGGGTGCGCACGAGCACCCGGCCGCCGTCCTTCGTGACCAGCGCGAACTCATGCACCTGCCGGCCCGTCGCGTGCATCGCCGACATCAGCCGGGACTGCACCTCCTCGGCGTCGGCGCTGCGCACCGCCCAGCCGGCGAAGCCGTGCCGGCCGACCGCCTCGGCGGCCGTCCAGCCGAGGATCCGCTCGGCCTCCCGGTTCCAGTGCGTGACGACCCCGTCCGCGTCGAACGCGCACAGGGCGGCGTCCATGCCGTCGAGCAGCGCGGCGAGCAGATCGGAACCGCCGGGATCACCGGACTCACCGGGCTCGTCGGGCCCCAGTTCGTCGGTGGTCCCACTCCGCCGGGAAGCACTCACCTGGACCCCCTGAAGGCTGCGTCGACGCGCACCGGACGCGCGGTTCGCACACTGGCCTCTCACTGCCCTTCATTCAACTGGAACGTGACCCAGCCCACATCCTGTTCCCGCAAGATGGAAGGAATCAATGCGCGCGGAAAAAGAGGTTGAGCGCCTCCCGTCGGCTTCCTAGGGTGTGGAGTACACGAGAAGGGAGGTGGTTCGGCAGATGTATGAATACCGGACGCGTGAGGTGGCTGCGGGCTAGCGGTCCGCCACCACATCCAGTGCGGTGCCGGACCAGCACGTGACAGACATGTGCAGCCGGCCCAATCCCAGCAGTCACCCGACCCGCGAGCTCGCCGGTACGTCCGGCCGGCTCTCCGCCGAGCGGCGGAGAACCCGAGCTCGCGGGTCGTCTGCGTTTCTCGCGGGTCGTCAGCGTTTGTCGTCTGCGTTTGCCGTCAGCGTCTTCCGGGCCGCTCAGGGGCTGAGGCGCTCGACCTGCCAGGTTCCGTCGGGCCGGGCGGCATACCGCAGACGGTCGTGCAGGCGGTTCTCGCGGCCCTGCCAGAACTCCATGGCCTGCGGGGTGATGCGGAAGCCGCCCCAGTGCGGCGGCACCGGGACCTGTTCGCCCTCGGGGTAGCGGGCCTCCAGCTCGGCGTACGCGGCGTCGAGTTCGGCGCGCGAGGCGATCACCGAGGACTGGGCGCTGGCCCAGGCGCCCAGCTGGGAGCCGTGCGGGCGGGTGCGGAAGTAGGCGGCGGTCTCGTCGCGGCCGGTGCGGCGGGCGGTGCCGGTGACGATGACCTGGCGGGCCAGCGGGTGCCAGGGGAAGAGCAGCGCGATGTGCGGGTTCTCGGCGAGGTCGCGGGCCTTGCGCGAGTCGTAGTTGGTGAAGAAGACGAAGCCCTCGGTGTCGAACTGCTTCATCAGCACGGTGCGCGAGCTGGGCCGGCCGGCCGCGTCCGCCGTGGAGACGACCATCGCGTTGGGTTCGTAGACCGTGCCGTGCAGGGACGCCCGCGCGGCGTCCTCGAACCAGCGGGCGAACTGGTCCATGGGGTGGGTGGCGAGGGCCTGTTCGGCGAGGCCCTCCGCGCGGTACTGCTTGCGCATGGCGGCGGGATCGAGGACGGGGTCCAGGAGCGGGTCGCGGTCGGTCACGCGGTCATCTTGCCGTACGAGCGGTGCGTCCCGTCCAGGCCAGGGGGACGGGACGGGACAGCCGGACAGGAAGCGGACGGAACGGCGGAACCGGTGACGTCGGCTGGCACTCAGTGCCGTGAGGACTCCCCATAGGTGGCACCGGGGGATATCGTGCTGGTTCCGCCCACGGTCTGGGTGACGACCTGCCGATCGGGGCATCACGGGGGTGACCGCCGCCGACCACATCACGAGGAGCCGCCTGATGTCCGATTTCGTACCCGGACTCGAGGGAGTCGTCGCGTTCGAGACGGAGATCGCCGAGCCGGACAAGGAGGGCGGCGCCCTGCGCTACCGGGGCGTCGACATCGAGGACCTGGTCGGGCACGTCTCCTTCGGGAACGTCTGGGGGCTGCTGGTCGACGGCGCCTTCAACCCCGGTCTGCCGCCCGCCGAGCCGTTCCCGATCCCGGTGCACTCCGGGGACATCCGGGTGGACGTGCAGTCCGCGCTCGCCATGCTGGCCCCGGTCTGGGGGCTGAAGCCGCTGCTCGACATCGACGAGCGGCAGGCGCGGGACGATCTCGCGCGGGCCGCCGTGATGGCGCTGTCGTACGTCGCCCAGTCCGCGCGCGGGCAGGGGCGGCCGATGGTGCCGCAGCGGGAGATCGACAAGGCGAAGTCCGTGGTGGAGCGGTTCATGATCCGCTGGCGGGGCGAGCCGGACCCCAAGCATGTCGCGGCCGTGGACGCGTACTGGACGTCCGCCGCCGAGCACGGCATGAACGCGTCCACGTTCACCGCGCGGGTGATCGCCTCGACCGGCGCGGACGTCGCCGCCGCGCTGTCCGGTGCCGTGGGCGCCATGTCCGGGCCGCTGCACGGCGGTGCGCCGTCGCGGGTGCTCGGGATGATCGAGGAGATCGAGCGGACCGGGGACGCGCAGGCGTACGTCAAGCAGGCCCTGGACCGGGGTGAGCGGCTGATGGGGTTCGGGCACCGGGTGTACCGGGCCGAGGACCCGCGGGCGCGGGTCCTGCGGCGTACGGCGCGGGAGTTGGGGGCGCCGCGGTTCGAGATCGCGGAGGCGCTGGAGAAGGCCGCGCTGGAGGAGCTGCACAATCGGCGGCCGGATCGGGTGCTGGCCACCAACGTGGAGTTCTGGGCCGCGATCACGCTGGACTTCGCCGAGGTGCCGGCCCATATGTTCACGTCGATGTTCACGTGCGCGCGCACGGCTGGGTGGTCTGCGCACATTCTTGAGCAGAAGCGGACGGGGCGCCTGGTGCGGCCGTCCGCGCGGTATGTGGGGCCGGGGGTGCGCAGTCCGCAGGACCTTGAGGGGTATGCGGATATCGCCCACTGAAGTGGTGCGTTCGGAGCGCGGGCGGCTGCGGGTCCGTTGCGGCTGGTCGCGCCCCGCGGCGGAGCCGCTGATGGACAGGGCCCCGCGCCCCTGAAAGACATGGCCCCTTCGGGGCCTGGCTTTCATCCTGCGACGAGCAAATCCGAATGATGCCGTTCCGCCACCAGCGGATGTGCCCTGAGCTTGCCCTTCAGTTCGTTGTAGCCGTACTCGGCGTACAGGGGGTTCGTCGGGTCGGTGGTGATGCCCGGGGCCTGTGCGGCGTGCGGGAAGGGCACCGGGGCGATGCGGGCGTCCAGGCGAGGGTTGTAGAAGAACGGGACCGAGAACCGTTCCGTCGCTCCCGGTGGGCTGACCACGCGGTGGTTGGTGGCGAGGAGATAGCCGTTGGTGGCGACCTCCAGGAGTTCGCCGAGGTTGACGACGAAGGCGCCCTCCAGGGGCGGGACGTCGTGGAAGCGGCCGTCCTCGCGGTGGACCTGGAGGCCGCCGACCCTGTCCTGGAGCAGAAGGGTGAGGAAGCCGTAGTCCTTGTGGGCGCCGACGCCCTGGTCGGTGCCGTCGCCCGCGCTGCCGGGGTAGCGGACGAGCTTGAGGTGCGGGTGGGCCTCCGCGCCGAAGATCGGGTCGTAGAAGCTCGCGGGGGCGCCGATCGCGGTCAGGAGCTCACGCAGCAGGCGCTCGGCGACCGCGCTGAGCCGGTCGATCCAGGCCAGGGCCGCCGTGCGCAGCTCGGGGAGGGCGGCGGGCCACTGGTTGGGGCCCTGCAGCCACCAGTACGGGGGCTCGCCGGGGCCGGGGGCGCGGGCGGGGCGTTCGGCGCCGATGTCGAGCTGGTCGCGCCAGTCCCGGGCGCCGGCGGTGCGTTCGTCGCCGGTGCGGGTGTAGCCGCGGAAGTGCGGCGAGTTCACGTTGTCGAGGGCGAGCCGGTCGGCCCCGGGCAGAGCGAAGAAGGCGCGCATGGCGCCGAGCAGCGCGTCGGTCTCGGCCCGGGTCACGCCGTGTCCGACGAGCTGGAAGAAGCCGACGTCGTGGGCCGCGCTGTGCAACTGGGCGTGGAGCAGGGCGCGGGCCTGTGTGCCGCGGTCGGCGGCCGACAGGTCGATGATCGGGAGCTGGTCGTACGACGGGGTCGCCGTCAGGGTGTGCGTGGTCATGGATGCGTCCACAAGGGTGTGTGGGCCACGAGCAGGCCGCCGAGGGTAGGGCGGCGCCCAGAATGCCCTAAGAAGAGGGAGAAAAAAGGGCTGAATCAGGCCGAAAGGCGACAGCCCATGCTCGTGACGCGCACGTAGTCCACGTGTCGGCGTCGAACGAGCATCGGAAGCATGCGGCAAGAGTACTGCCCCGCAGCGGATATGGATGTGGCTCGCCTCACTGGCCCGGAGCGGACTTCACCGGCCCGGAGCAGAGGAGAGCGGAGGGGAGCGGAGGAGAGGGGAGCGGAGGGCGGGCTCAGCCGAGCGCGTCCTCCAGCAGCGCGGCCCACTGGGTGACGACCCGGTCGCGGCGGGCGGTGTCGTCGGTGAGGAGGTTGGCGAGGCCGAGGCCGCGGGCCATGTCCAGGAAGCCCTGGACGGTCTCGCGGACGCCGGGGCGGGACTCGTCGGCACCGAGGAGGTCGACGGCGATGCGGTGGGTCTCCCGGCCGACGCGGGCCTCCAGCTCGGTCACGCGGGTGCGCAGCTGGTCCTCGTTGGAGGCGGCGACCCACAGGTGCAGGGCGGCCCGGAAGAGGGGGCCGGTGTAGAGGTCGACGAGGGCCGCGACGACGGCCCGGCGCTCGGCGGGGCCGCCGGGGAAGAGCGCCCGCAGTGCGGTGGAGCGCTCCTCGGCGACGTACTCGACGGCGGCCGTGAACAGGTCTTCGCGGGTCGGGAAGTGGTGCTGGGCGGCGCCGCGCGAGACCCCGGCGCGTTCGGCGACGACCGCGACGGTGGAGCCCGCCCAGCCGTGTTCGGCCAGGCAGGCCACGGCGGCCTCCAGGAGCCGCTGCCGGGTGGCGCGGCTGCGGTCCTGCTTGGGCGCGCGATCGCGTTCCCGGGGCACGGGGCCCTGTTCCGTCGTCGCGCTCATCCGCTCACACCACCCATGCCGCGTCCCGCTTCCCCAGGAAGGCCGTCATCCCCTCCCGGGCCTGGTCGGAGGCGAACAGCCGGGCCGAGAGCGCGGTCAGGTCCGCCGCGTCCCGGTCGAATGTCTCCAGCACCCTAGCTGTGAGCAGCCGTTTCGTCTCGGCGAGGGCCTGCGGGCAGGAGCGGCGCAGTCCGTCGAGGATCGGGGCGAGTGCCGCGTCCACGTCGTCGGCCGTCGTGGTGAGCAGGCCGAGGCGTACGGCCTCGGCCGCGTCGAAACGTTCGCCGGTGAGGTAGTAGCGGGCCAGGGCGCGGGGGTCGGCGCGTGGGACGATCGGCAGGGAGATCACCGCCGGGGCGACGCCGATGCGGACCTCGGTGAAGGCGAAGGTGGCCGTGCCGGCGGCGGCCGTGATGTCGCAGGCGGCGAGCAGGCCGAGGCCGCCCGCGCGGACATGCCCGGTGACCCGGGCGACGACCGGTCTGGGCAGCTCGACCAGCTGGCGCAACAGGCCCACCAGCGCGTCCGGGTGCGGGGGGTCGCGCAGGTCGGCGCCGGCGCTGAAGGTGCCGCCGGTGTGGGTGAGGACGACGGCCCGGACCTCCGGGTCCTTGCCGCAGTCGGCGAGGGCGTCCGCGAGGCCGGTGACGAGGGCCGCCGAGAGCGCGTTGCGGGTGTCGGTCGCGTCGAGGCTGAGGGTCTCGACGCCACGCGCGCGTGAGCGGCCGATCAATGCGGTCATGTGTGCTCCCCGAGCGGAGTCGGTACGGTCATGTGCGCTCCCTGAGCTGCCGGCGCAGGATCTTGCCGGAGACGGCGCGCGGGACGGAGTCGATGAAGGTGACCCGGCGGACGCGTTTGTAGGGGGCGACGCGTTCGGCGACGTGGAGGAGGATCTCGTTCTCGCCGAGGTCCCCGGCGTCGGCGCGGCGGACGACGAAGGCGTGCGGGACTTCGTTGCCGTCGTCGTTGTAGCTGCCGATGACGGCGGCGTCGGCGATGCCCGGGTGCGTCAGCAGCAGGGCCTCCAGTTCGGCGGGGGCCACCTGGAAGCCCTTGTACTTGATGAGTTCCTTCACCCGGTCCACGACGAACAGCCAGCCGCCCTCGTCGACGTGCCCGATGTCCCCCGTGTGCAGCCAGCCGTCGGTGTCGATCATGGCGGAGGTGGCGTCGGGGCGGCCCAGGTAGCCCTTCATCACCTGGGGGCCGCGGATCAGGATCTCGCCGGCCTCGCCGGTGCCGAGGTCCTTGCCGGGGTCGTCCAGCGACACGATCCGCATCTCGGTGCCGGCGATGAGCCTGCCGACGGTGCCGGCGGGGGCGTCGTGCAGCCGGTCCACGGGGACGACGTGCGTGCCCGGGGACAGTTCCGTCATGCCGTAGGCCTGGCCGATCGGGGGCAGGCCGAGCCGGGCGGAGCAGGCGCGGGCCAGCTCGGCGTCCAGCGGGGCGGCGGCGCTGATGACGTACCGCAGCGAGGAGAGGTCGTAGCGGGTGACCGCCGGGTGCTTGGCGAGGGCGAGGACGATCGGCGGGGCGACGTACAGGCCGGTGATGCGGTGGTTCTCGATGGCGGCGAGGAAGGTCTCCAGGTCGAAGCGGGGCAGTACGACGACCGTGGCGCCCTTGCGCAGGGGCGCGTTCATCAGGGCGGTCAGGCCGTAGATATGGAAGAACGGCAGGACGGCCAGGATGCGCTCGCCGGGTGCCAGGGTGACGGCGGGCTCCAGCTGGGCGAGGTTGGTGGCGATCTGCCGGTGGGTGAGCATCACGCCCTTGGGGACGCCGGTGGTGCCGGAGGAGTACGGCAGTGCGGCGATGTCCTCGGCCGGGTCGAACGCGAGCCGTGGCTCGGGGGCGGTGGTGGCGAGCATGTCGATCAGCGACCGGTGCCCGCCGGCGCTGTCGCAGACGAATATCTCCTCCACCCCGCCCGCGATTTCGGCGGCCCTGCGGGCCGTCTGCAGCAGGGGCGAGACGGTGACGATCCAGCGGGCGGCGCTGTCGCCGAGCTGTTTGGCGAACTCCTCCGGTGTGGCGAGCGGATGCACCGTGGTGACGGAGGCACCCGCGCGCGTGGCCGCGTAGAAGGCGGTCGGGAAGGCGATGGTGTTGGGGCTGTGCAGGGCGAGGACGTCGCCCTTGCGGACGCCCGCGTCGGCGAGACCGGCGGCGACCCGCCGGTGGAACCGGTCCACCTGCTCGTACGTGAGCGTGGTGCCGTCCGTGCCGTCGATGAGGGCGGGCCGGTCGCCGAACTCGGCTGCATGGCCCAGAACGGCGTCGTGGATGGGGAGTTCTACGGGCGGGACGTCTGCGTACGCGCTGCGGAACACGGTTCCTCCAAGCGGCTGCCGGTGCCGGACGGGCCCTGGGGCCGGACAGTCCCTAGTACGACTTGGGCAGGCCCAGGGTCTGGTGGGAGACGTAGTTGAGAATCATCTCCCGGCTCACCGGAGCAATACGAGCCACACGTGCGGCCGTTATCAACGAGGCGAGACCGAACTCGCGGGTGAGGCCGTTGCCGCCGAGGGTGTGCACGGCCTGGTCGACGGCCTTCACACAGGCCTCGCCGGCCGCGTACTTGGCCATGTTGGCGGCCTCGCCCGCGCCGAGGTCGTCCCCGGCGTCGTAGAGGTGGGCCGCCTTCTGCATCATCAGCCGGGCCAGCTCCAGGTCGATGTGGGCCTGGGCGAGGGGGTGCGCGATGGCCTGGTGGGCGCCGATGGGGGTCTTCCAGACGGTGCGGTCCCGGGCGTACGCGATCGCCTTGGAGAGCGCGTAGCGCCCCATGCCGATCGCGAAGGCGGCGGTCATGATGCGCTCGGGGTTCAGCCCGGCGAACAGCTGGAGCAGACCCGCGTCCTCTCCCCCACTGCCGAAAGCGTGGGAGGTGCCCCCACCCACAAGCGCATCGGCGGGCAGCCGTACGTCGTCCAGGACCAGCTCGAACTGCTTCTCCGCGGCGTTGAGCTCCATGTCGATCGGCCGCTTGTCGAAGCCCTCGGCGTCCGTCGGGACGATGAAGAGACAGGGCTTGAGGCGTCCGGTGCGGGCGTCCTCGGTGCGGCCGACGATCAGGACGGCGTCGGCGATGTCGACACCGGAGATGAAGACCTTGCGGCCGGTGAGCAGCCAGTCGGTGCCGTCGCGGCGGGCGGTGGTGGTGATGCGGTGGGAGTTCGAGCCCGCGTCGGGTTCGGTGATGCCGAAGGCCATGAGGCGGGTGCCGTCGGCGATGCCGGGGAGCCAAGTCTGCTTCTGGGTCTCGGTACCGAAGCGGGAGATCACCGTGCCGCAGATGGCGGGCGAGACCACGAGCATCAGCAGGGGTGAACCCGCTGCGCCCAACTCCTCCAGGACTATGGAGAGTTCGGTGATGCCCCCGCCTCCGCCCCCGTACTCCTCCGGGAGGTTGACGCCGAGGTAGCCGAGTTTGCCGGCCTCGGACCAGAGTTCGGCGGGGGGCTTTCCCGCGGCCACGGTCTGGACGAGATAGTCGCGGCCGAAGCGTTTGCCGAGGGCGGCGACCGCGGATCGCAGGGCCTTGTGTTCGTCGGATTCGATGTGGGTGGTCATGGGGCTCCTTCGGGCTGCGGGTGATCCGTGGCTGGGCGCGCAGTTCCCCGCGCCTAGCTTTCCTGCACCACCGCCAGCAACATGCCCGGCTCCACCTGCTGGCCGGTTCTGGCGTGCAGGGCCGTCAGCGTTCCGGTGACCGGTGCCGAGATCTGGTGCTGCATTTTCATCGCCTCCAGCCAAATGAGTCCTTGACCGGCGTGAACCGTTGCCCCTTCCGTCAGGCCCTCGGCGATGCGGACCACCGTGCCCGGCATCGGGGCCAGCAGGGAACCGGGGGCGAGCTGGGCGGTCGGGTCGGGGAAGCGGGGCAGGGCGGTGAGGCGGGTGGAGTCGACGTGGATCTCGTCGCCGTAGCGTGTGACCGAGAACGTGCGCTGCACGCCGTCCACTTCGAGGACGACCGCGCGCGCGTCCGCGTGCACGACCCGCACCCCGTCGGCCGCGAGGCCCTCGCGCGTGTGCCGGTATCGGACCTCGTGCTCATGCCCCGCCAGCCGGTACCGCTTGACCTGCGGCTGCGAGGGCAGATTGCGCCAGCCGCCGAAGCGGGAGCGGCCGTGGGCGTCGGCGAGGGCGGCGGCCAGGAGGGTGAGGGGGTCGGGAGCCGACTCGGTGAGCTGGCCGAGGTGGCGGTCGTAGAAGCCGGTGTCCATGCGGCCGTCCGTGAACTCCTCGTGGCGCAGTGAGCGCACGAGCAGGTCCCGGTTGGTGGCCGGGCCGTGCAGGTCCGCCCTCTCCAGGGCGCCCGCGAGGGTGCGGATCGCCTCCGCGCGGGTGGGCGCGTGGGCGACGACCTTGGCGAGCATCGGGTCGTAGTGGACGCCGATGGTGTCGCCGTCGGTGTAGCCGGTGTCGAGGCGGACGCCGGACGGTACGGCGAGGTGGTGCACGGTGCCGGTCTGCGGGGCCCAGTCGCGGGCGGGGTCCTCGGCGTACAGGCGGGCCTCGATCGCGTGGCCACGCGCGCGTGGCGGTTCTTCCGGCAGGGCGTGGCCCTCGGCGATGCGGAGCTGTTCGGCGACCAGGTCGAGGCCGAACAGCTCCTCCGTGACGGGGTGTTCGACCTGGAGGCGGGTGTTCATCTCCAGGAAGTGCGCGCGGCCGTCGGCGACCAGGCACTCGACGGTGCCGGCGCCCACATAGCCGACGGCGCACACGGCCTGCACGGCCAGCGCGTACAGACTCTCCGTGAGCCCCTCGGAGAGGCCGGGCGCCGGGGCCTCCTCGATGACCTTCTGGTGGCGGCGCTGGAGGGAGCAGTCGCGGGTGCCGAGCGTCCAGATCGTGCCGTGGGTGTCGGCGAGGACCTGCACCTCGACATGGCGGCCGTGCTCCAGGTACGGCTCCACGAAGACCTCGCCGTCGCCGAAGGCGCTCAGCGCCTCGGCCCGCGCGGCCCGCAGCGCGGCGCCCAGCTCCTCCAGACGGCGCACGATCCGCATCCCGCGCCCTCCGCCGCCCGCGGCCGCCTTCACCAGCACCGGCAGATCGGCCTCGGTGACCTTGTACTCCGCGAGGGGCACGAGGCCCATCAGGTCCTTCGCGCGGGTCTTGGACGCCATTGTCTCGATGGCCTCCGGGGACGGGCCGATCCAGGTCAGGCCGGCGTCGAGGACCGCGCGGGCGAAGTCGGGGTTCTCGGAGAGGAAGCCGTAGCCGGGGTGCACGGCGTCCGCGCCGGCGGCCAGGGCCGCCTTCACGATCAGATCACCGCGCAGATACGTATCGGCGGGCGCCGCGCCCGGCAGCCGTACCGCCGTGTCGGCCACGCGCGCGTGGAGCGCGTTCTGGTCGGCGTCCGAGTACACCGCGACCGTCCGGATGCCCAGCTCACGGCAGGTGCGGACGATCCGGCAGGCGATCTCGCCGCGGTTGGCGACCAACAGAGTCTGGATCATGGACCTCACTGGACCTCACATCCGGAAGACGCCGAAGCCACCGCGCGCGCCTTCGTAGGGCGCGGTGTGGATCGCGGACAGGCACAGGCCGAGGACGGTGCGGGTGTCGCGCGGGTCGATGACACCGTCGTCGTACAGCCGCCCGGACAGGAACATCGGCAGCGACTCGGACTCGATCTGCTGCTCCACCATGGCACGCAGGGCCGCGTCCGCGTCCTCGTCGTACGGCTGCCCCTTCGCCACGGCCGACTGGCGGGCGACGATCGACAGCACGCCGGCGAGCTGCTGCGGGCCCATGACGGCCGACTTGGCGCTGGGCCAGGCGAACAGGAAGCGCGGGTCGTAGGCACGCCCGCACATGCCGTAGTGGCCGGCGCCGTACGACGCGCCCATGAGCACCGACAGATGCGGGACGCGGCTGTTGCTGACCGCGTTGATCATCATCGAGCCGTGCTTGATGATCCCGCCCTGCTCGTACTCCTTGCCGACCATGTAGCCGGTGGTGTTGTGCAGGAAGAGCAGCGGGATGTCGCGCTGGTTGGCGAGCTGGATGAACTGGGCGGCCTTCTGCGACTCGGCGCTGAACAGGACGCCCTGGGCGTTGGCCAGGATGCCGACCGGGTAGCCGTGCAGGGCGGCCCAGCCGGTGACCAGGCTGGTCCCGTACAGCGGCTTGAACTCGTCGAAGTCGGAGGCGTCCACGATCCGGGCGATGACCTCGCGCGGGTCGAAGGGGACCTTGAGATCGCCGGGGACGATCCCGAGGAGTTCCTCCGGGTCGAACTTGGGCGGGGCCGCCGGGCCCGGATCGTCGTACGCCTTGCGGTGGCCCAGGCGGGCGACCACCCGGCGCGCCTGGCGCAGCGCGTCCTGCTCGTCCACGGCGAAGTAGTCGGCGAGGCCCGACACGCGCGCGTGCATCTCGGCGCCGCCCAGGGACTCGTCGTCGCTCTCCTCGCCGGTCGCCATCTTCACCAGCGGCGGCCCGCCGAGGAAGACCTTCGCGCGCTCCTTGACCATGATCACGTGGTCGGACATGCCGGGGATGTAGGCGCCGCCGGCGGTGGAGTTGCCGAAGACGACCGCGACGGTCGGGATGCCGGCGGCGGACAGCCGGGTGAGGTCGCGGAAGACGGCGCCGCCCGGGATGAAGATCTCCTTCTGGGAGGGCAGGTCGGCGCCGCCGGACTCCACCAGGGAGATGCAGGGCAGGCGGTTGGCGAGGGCGATGTCGTTGGCGCGCAGGGCCTTCTTCAGCGACCAGGGGTTGCTGGCGCCGCCGCGCACGGTCGGGTCGTTGGCGGTGATCAGGCACTCCACGCCCTCGACCACCCCGATGCCGGTGACGAGCGAGGCGCCGACGGTGTAATCACTGCCCCACGCGGCCAGCGGGGACAGCTCCAGGAAGGGCGTGTCCGGGTCGAGGAGCAGCTCGATCCGCTCGCGGGCGAGCAGCTTGCCGCGCTCGCGGTGCCGTCGGACGTACTTCTCGCCGCCGCCCGCGAGCGCCTTGGCGTGCTCGGTGTCGAGTTCGGCGAGCCTCGCGAGCATGGCCTCGCGGCGCGCCCGGTGGTCGGCGCCGCCCGGGTCCAGGGCGGAGGTCAGGGTGGTCACAGCAGGGCCTCCGGGATGTCCAGGTGGCGGGAGCGCAGCCATTCGCCGAGGGCCTTGGCCTGCGGGTCGAAGCGGGCCTGCGCGGCGACGCCCGCGCCGAGGATGCCCTCGACTACGAGGTTGACCGCGCGGAGGCCCGGCAGCAGGTGCCGGGTGACGGGCAGGTCCCGGCTTTCGGGGATCAGCTGCCGGAACCTTTCGGCGGTCAACTCGTGGGCGAGCCACCGCCAGGCGTCCTCGGTACGGGCCCAGACGCCGACGTTGGCGTTGCCGCCCTTGTCCCCGCTGCGGGCCCCGGCGACCAGCCCGAGGGGCGCCCGCCGGGTCGGCCCGGCCGGCAGCGGCTCGGGGAGAGCCGGTTCCGGTACGGCTTCCAGGGGCCGGGTGTCCTGGGGCGGCGCCACAGGGATACGGCGTCCGTCGTGGAGGACGGCCCTATGGTCTACGGCGCCATGGGGGACGTACACATCCTCGAAGACCCCATAGGGGGCGCCCTTTCCAGGTGGGGACAGCACATGGAAGCCCGGGTAGCTGGCCAGCGCCAGTTCCACGGCGGCCCCGCTCAGCGCCCGCCCGACGACCCGTTCGTCCGCGTCCCGTACGACGAGCCGCAGCAGGGCGCTCGCGGTCTCCTCGGTGTCGGCGTCGGCCCGGTCGGTGCGGACCAGCTCCCAACGCACCTCGGCGGGCGGCGCCTTGGCGAGCACGTCGGTCAGCTGGTGGCGCACGAGGTCGGCCTTGGCCTCGATGTCGAGTCCGGTGAGGACGAAGACGACCTCGTTGCGGAAGCCGCCGAGCCGGTTGCGGCCCACCTTCAGGGTCGGCGGCGGCGCCTCGCCCCGCACCCCCTCGATGCGCACCCGGTCCGGCCCGTCCTGGCTCAGCCGTACGGTGTCCAGCCGGGCGGTGACATCGGGTCCGGCATAGCGGCCGCCGCCGGTCTCGTACAGCAGCTGCGCGGTGACCGTGCCGGCATCGACCAGGCCGCCGGTGCCGGGGTGCTTGGTGATGACGCTGCTGCCGTCGGCGTGGATCTCGGCGAGCGGGAAACCGGGCCTGCGTACGTCCCCCTCCCGGAAGAACGCGTAGTTCCCGCCGGTGGCCTGCGTCCCGCACTCCAGCACATGTCCGGCGACGACGGCGCCCGCGAGCCGGTCGTACTCCCTGGGCTGCCAGCCGAAGTGGGCGGCGGCGGGCCCGGTGACGAGGGCCGCGTCGGTCACCCGCCCGGTGACCACGATGTCCGCACCGGCCCGCAGACATGCGGCGATGCCGAAGCCGCCGAGGTAGGCGTGGGCGGCGAGGGCCCCGGGGTGGGAGGCGGTGAGGTCGTCGCCCTCGACATGTGCGACATCGGCCGGGATGCCGAGCCGCTCGGCCAGCTTCCGCACCGCGGCGGCCAGTCCGGCCGGATGGAGGCCTCCCGCATTGGTGACGATCTTCACGCCCCGCTCGTGGGCGAGGCCGAGGCAGTCCTCCAGCTGGCGCAGGAAGGTGCGGGCGTATCCCGCGGAGGGGTCCTTCAGCCGGTCGCGGGCGAGGATCAGCATGGTGAGTTCGGCGAGGTAGTCACCGGTGAGGACGTCGAGTTCCCCGCCGGTGAGCATTTCGCGCAGGGCGTCCGCGCGGTCGCCGTAGAAGCCGGAGAAGTTGCCGATGCGCAGGGCTTTCACCGCTCGGTTCCCTTCGGTGGACGGCCGGTGCCGGGCGGGCCCGCGAAGGCCTGTGCGATGTCCAGCCAGCGGTCGGCTTCGGGGCCGACGGCGGTCAGGGCGAGGTCGGCGCGGTGGGCGCGCTGGGTGACGAGGAGGCAGAAGTCGAGGGCGGGGCCGGTGACGCGCTGCGGGGCGTCTTCGGGGCCGTACGCCCACACCTCGCCCGTGGGTGAGGTGAGTTCCACCCGGAACTCGTCGGCGGGCGGGGTGATCCCGTGGACGGTGTGGGCGAAGTCCCGGGTGCGGACCCCGAGCCGGGCCACATGCCCCAGCCGGTCGGTGGGTGCGCGGACCACACCCAGTGCGTCGGCGATGTCCAGGCTGTGGGCCCAGGTCTCCATGAGTCGGGCGGTGGCCATGGAGGCGGCGGACATGGGCGGGCCGTACCAGGGGAACCGGGCGCCGGGCGGCGCGGCACGCAGCGCCCGGTCGAGGGCCTCGCGTCCGGCGCGCCAGGTCCGCAGCAGCTCGGCGGGGGCGAGCCGGGCGCCGTCCTGCGCGCCCTCGTCCACGAACGAGTCCGGGGCGGCGAGCGCCTTCTCGACCAGCGCCCGGAAGGCGTCCGCGTCGGTGACGGCGAGCAGCGCCGAGCGGTCGGTCCAGGCGAGGTGCGCGATCTGGTGGGCGACGGTCCAGCGGGGCGCGGGGGTGGGCAGTGCCCACTGCTCGGGGCTCAACTCGGTCACGAGCAGGTCGAGTTCCTCGCTCTCGGCACGCAGGTCGTCGATGACGGGCGTCGGGTCGGCCATGGGGGGAGCATGGCAGCGAGCCCAGAAACAATCAAGCGTGCTTGCATGAATTTGGTCGACACCGAGCGAGGGCGCCCTCTCCCGCACTCGGCCGCCAGATCGCCCGGGCCCCGATGGAGCGGGTGAGGGCCGTCAGGCCTCCGGCGTCGGGGCCAGCTTGGCCCTGCCGCGGCCCACCTGGGTGCGGACCGCGCCGATGGTCGCCGCGATGACCAGGGCGATCGCGGCCGCCTCGGTGGCGGACAGGGACTGGCCGAGGACGAGGAAGCCGGCCGTCGCCGCGATCGCCGGTTCCAGGCTCATCAGGATCGCGAACGTGGAGGCGGGCAGGCGGCGCAGGGCGAGGAGTTCGAGGGTGTAGGGCAGGACCGAGGAGAGCAGGGCCACCGCTGATCCGAGGGCGACCGTCGTGGGATCCAGCAGGCGGGTGCCCGCCGAGGCCACGCCGATGGGAAGGAAGAGCAGGGCCGCGACCGCCATGGCCAGCGCGAGGCCGTCCGCCTGCGGAAAGCGGCGGCCCGTACGGGCGCTGAAGAGTATGTAGATCGCCCACATGGCGCCGGCCCCCAGGGCGAATGCGACACCTATGGGGTCGAGATCGCTGAAGCCCCCACCGCCCAGCAGGAAGACGCCGAGCAGGGCCAGTCCCGCCCACACCGCGTTGACCGCACGGCGGGAGGCCAGCACCGACAGGGCCAGGGGGCCGAGGACCTCCAGGGTGACCGCGGGGCCCAGCGGGATGCGGGCGACCGCCTCGTAGAAGAGGCCGTTCATCGCGCCCATCGCGATACCGAAGGCGATCACCGTGCCCCAGTCGGCGCGCGAGTGGCCGCGCAGCCGGGGGCGGCAGACCAGGAGGAGGACCAGGGCCGCGGCGAGGAGGCGGAGGGCGACGACGCCCGGCGCACCGGCCCGGGGTATCAGGGTCACCGCGAGCGCGCCGCCGAACTGGACCGAGATGCCGCCGGCCAGCACCAGGCCCACGGGGCCGAGCGAGCCGAGGCGCCCCGGTGCTCCGGCGGGTGTGGCCGGGGTGGCCGGGGTGGCCGGGGTCGAAGTCGTGGCGCTGGAGGCGCTTGGAGCGTTTGGGGTGCTGGGGGCGGCGGTCACGGGCAGTCCTGGGCTTGATCGAGTACGTCCATCGCGATGTACTACCAAGTCCAGGGTAATGGACTTCGACAGGAGCGTGAACCCTTTTAGGGACTGTCCCGGATGATGGGATCCGAGGAGGGATCCCCGACCGTCACATGCCTGGCCAGGCCCCCTGCGCGTCCCGGAACAGGGGGCGCCCGTCGGGAAGGTACGACGGCATCTCGGCGGACGGCTCATAGGGCGAGCCGTAGGCCTCATAGGTCGAGCGGTACTGCTGGTGAGGTGGCTGGGGCGGCGCCTCCTCCCACAGCGGCATGCGCAGCTCGCCGGTGTCCATCACCGCGTTGTTCTGCGAGCGGTGCAGCCGTGCGTACGCGCCGCCCCGGGCGAGGAGTTCGTCGTGGCGGCCGGTCTCCACGATCCGACCCCGGTCCACGACGAGGACGCGATCGGCGTCCGGGGCGAGGTTGAGGTCATGGGTGATCATGATCGTCGTACGGCCGGCCATCAGGCGGCGCAGAGGCTTGACCACGCGGCGGGCGGCCATCGCGTCCAGGCCGGTCGTCGGCTCGTCCAGCACCAGGACCGGGGCGTCGCGCAGGATGGCGCGGGCGATGGCCAGGCGCTGGAGCTGGCCGCCGGAGAGCCGGGCCGAGTTGGGGTCCACCCTGGTGTCGTAGCCGTCGGGCAGGCGGACGATGAAGTCATGGGCGTCGGCCGCCCGCGCCGCCTCCTCGATCGCCTGGTCGCTGGCGCCGGGCCGGCCGCAGGCGATGTTGGCGCGGACCGTGTCGTGCAGGACCAGGGTCTCCTGCGGCAGGAGCGTCACATAAGCGCGCAGACGGGCCAGCGGGAAGTCGCGCAGGGGCACACCGTCCAGCAAGACGTCCCCGGAGTCCGGGTCGTAGAAGCGCAGCAGGAGCTTGGACACGGTGGACTTGCCGGCGCCGCTCGGGCCGGTGACGATCACCAGCTCGCCGGGACTGACCGTGAAGGAGAGGTCTTCGAGGGCGGTCCGCTCGGCGCCCGGGTAACGGAAGGTGACCCCGCGGACCTCGATGGTCCCGTCCGGGCGGCCGGTTTCCGTGGCCCTGCGGGGGTCGGTGACCGAGGGTCGGACGTCGAGGATCTCGATGAGCCGCTCGGCGCCGGCCGTGGCCGCGGTGACGGTCAGGCCCAGCTGGGCGAGGCCGCGCACCGGCGGATAGAGGTAGCCGAGGA
This sequence comes from Streptomyces alanosinicus, assembly GCF_014650595.1. Taxonomy (GTDB): domain Bacteria; phylum Actinomycetota; class Actinomycetes; order Streptomycetales; family Streptomycetaceae; genus Streptomyces; species Streptomyces alanosinicus. Next base: position 219,102 of record NZ_BMVG01000002.1, on the reverse strand, counting down.
AGGCGGCGAAGGCGAGGAGCCGGCCGAGGGTCATCCGGCCGGTGGAGATCTCCCAGGCGCCGATGCCGATGACGGCGAGCACGCACACCGTCTCGATGACCTGGACGAGCTGCTCGTACGCCTCGTTCAGCCGGGTGGAGCGGACCGAGGCGCGGAACCAGGCGGAGGCCTCCTCTCGCAGCCGGCGGCGCTCGGCGTCCCGGCGGTCGTAGGCCTGGGTGAGCACGATGTTCCCGAGGGACTCCTCCACCACGGAGGTGATCGCGCCGTCGACGACCCGGCCCTCGCGGGAGACGTCCTTGATGGAGCCGGAGAAACGGCGGGCGGCCAGCCAGAACAGGGGCGCGAGGACGAAGGTGGCGGCGGCCAGGTCCCAGCGCAGCCAGAACGCGGCGACCGCGTAGAAGAGGGCGGAGAAGGCCGCCGAGGCGGCGCCGACCAGGCCGGACACGACCATCGTCTCGATCGCCTCGACGTCGCCGGTCAGCCGGGAGAGCAGATCGCCCTGGCGGTGGCGCTGGAAGAAGTGCGGGGGCAGCTGCTGGACATGGTCGAAGACATGCTCGCGCAGCCGCATCACGAACCGCTCGGTCACCCAGGCGGCGAGGGAGTTGCCGGCGTACGCGACGATCGCGCCGGCGATCGCGATGGCCAGCCACTGGCCCGCCGGGCTCCAGAACGCCGTGAGCGAGCCCTTCTGCAGGGCGTGGTCGGTGAGTTCACTGAACAGCAGGATGGCCTCGGTCTCGGCGAGCGCGGCGAGCACCGTGCATATCCAGACGACGAGCAGCCATTTTCTGATCCCCTTGGCCAGCGGCCAGAAACGACGGAATGCGGTGCGGGCGGGAATGGTGGGCGTTTCATGCTCGGACTCATCCGCCTCGATGCTCTCTTCACCCATTGAATTCCTCTTCCAGTGAAAAGCAAAAGGGGCCGACGGTGCACCATCGGCCCCTTTCCGTTCAGCCTCGGATCACTGGTCCCGACCGGGGAACAGCTTGGGCAGCGGCGGCTTCGGCGCGTGCTTCTTCGGCTTCGGCGGCGGGGGGAGCTGCTTGTTGGGCTTGGGGGGCAGCGGGGCAAGCTTCTTGAAGCTCATTTCCGACTCCTATTGGTTCGAAGTTCTTGTTTTCGAGAATTCCGCGTCCGGCTCCCGACATCAAAAAACCTACACGCCACCAGAGAGCCCGAAAGGCAAAATCGGCAAAGGGGCGCTGTGAATACCTTGGTGGTTCCTGAGAGACTCACTCGAAGCCTCTGCGAACCTGAGAGTTCCCTTATAAACCTGAGCGTTGCCCTATGAACCGGCCTTCGGCCCCCAGGCCGCGAGCACCTCGGTGTCCGTCGCCCGCGCGTGCAGGAAGTAGTCGGCCCAGTCGGCGATGTCCGGGTAGGCGCATTCCGCGGTGAGCCGGGCGACGGCCGCCGGTATGTCGTACGGCGTCACGCGCAGGTCGGTGCCGGGGCCGAGGAGGCACCAGTGGGCGCCGGGGCGGCCGTAGGGCATGCCGACGCTGCCGGGGTTGACCACCAGACGGCCGTGCGCGAGGCGGACGTAGGGCATGTGGGTGTGGCCGCAGACGACCGTGCCGATGCCGGGGTCGAGGCCGGTGAAGACCTCCGCCCACCGGTCGGGGCGGGAGTCCACGAGCACCAGTTCCTCGTCGTCGCGCGGGGTGGCGTGGCAGAACAGGACCGTGCCGAGGCCGCGGACGCGCAGGGTGAGCGTGCGGGGCAGGCCGGCGAGGAAGTCGACCTGGTCCTCGCGGAGTTGCCGGGCCGCGTAAGGGCCGATGGGGTCGGGGATGTCCGTGCGCGCACCGCGCCGGTACTCCACCAGCTCACGGTCGGCGTTCCCGCCGACCCACAGCACCCTCTCGCCCTCCTCGCGCAAGCGGTCCAGCACCTCCGCGGGCTGCGGGCCCGCCGTGATGTCGCCGGTGAGGACGATCCGGTCGGCGGCGGCCACCTCGGGCTCCGCGAGGACCGTCTCCAGGGCGGGCAGTACCCCGTGGATGTCCGACAGGACCGCCAAGCGGGCGTGTTCCTCCGTCACTTCACCACCTGTGGTCTCCTTGTCCGGCGCCTGCGCCGGTGCCCTTGCCGGACCTGCGAGACGCCGCGGGCCGTTGCGGACACGGCCGCGGGCGTCAGAGGCGCCCGACGCCCACAGCCGCGTTCGCCGACCTTCATCGGCCTTCGTCGACCCTCGCCGACGTACTCAGTTCGAGTGCCCCTGGCTGTCGCGGGCACGGGCCCACGTCAGCATGACGAGACCCGCGGTGACGTACATGACGACACTGGCGGTGGCCACGGATTCCACGTACGGCTCGTAACCGTCCGCGCGGAGTTGGAACGTGAGGAACGCGAGAGCCGTGCCGAGCGCCGCGATCGCGGCGGACAAGGATCCGAACGGTACTTTCTTCATGGGCAGTTCCTCCGAGCTGCGAGACGACTGGTCAATCCCGAGTCTACGTATGCTCTGCAAACAGTTATTCGCATTCCGGAACACCTCTCAGCTCCTCAACTCCCCTTCTCCTCCTGCAACGCCTGAGCCAGCACCTCCGCCAGATGCAGTCCGCGCACCCCGGCCAGCTGTTCCAGCTGGGTACGGCAGGAGAAACCGTCGGCGAGGACCACCGTCTCCTCGGACGCCGCGCGGACCGACGGCAGGAGCTGTTCCTCCGCACAGGCCCGCGACACCTCGAAGTGGCCTTTCTCGAAGCCGAAGTTGCCCGCGAGTCCGCAGCAGCCGCCGCTCAGCTCGCCGGTGAGGCCCGCGGCCTCGCGCAGCCGGCGGTCGGCGCTGTCGCCGAGCACCGCGTGCTGATGGCAGTGGGTCTGGCCGGCGACCGGTCGGTGCACGGCGGGCGGTGTCCAGTGCGGGGCGTGCCGCTGCAGGGCCTCGGCGAAGGTGAGGACGGCCGAGGCGAGCCGGGCCGCGCGCGGGTCGTCGTGCAACAGCTCGGGCAGATCGGTGCGCAGGGCGGCCGCACAGCTCGGTTCCAGGACGACGACGGGGACCTCGGCCCGCAGCACCGGCTCCATCAGATCCAGTGTGCGGCGCAATACCGCGCGGGCGTGGTCGAGTTGGCCGGTGGAGAGATAGGTCAGGCCGCAGCAGACGCGGGCTCGGCGGGCGGTGAGCAGCGCGGCGGCCGACCTGCTCCGGCCACCGCCGATCCCTTCCCCGCGCACCAGCAGCGTCGGCGGCAGGGCCACGCGCAGCCCGGCGGCCTCCAGCACCCGGACGGCGGCCCGGCCGACGGACGGGGACAGATGCTCGGTAAAGGTGTCCGGCCAGAGCACCACCAGCCGCCCGGCCCCCGGACCGACCGAGCCGGCATCGACCGACCCCGGGCCGGTGTCGACCGACCCCTCGCCGGTGTCGACCGACCCCTCGCCGGTGTCGACCGCCCCAGAGCCGGCATCGGCCGACCCCGAGCCACCGGACCCCTCCCCCGCACCGGCCCCCGGGCCGCTCGCCCCCGAATCGCCCTCCCCCAGCCTCCCGTTGTCCCGCGTGGGTCGCCTCGTGCGCCACCAGTCGGTGAAGGTCTGTGTGGCCAGTCGGGGGATCGCTCGTTCGGGTGCGATCCCGGCCAGGCGTTTGCCGGCGCGCGCCAGCGGGGGGACCGCGGCGAGGGCGTTGAGCAGCGGGGCCGTACGGGTGACGGCGGCCCAGCGCAGCCACTGCGGCAGCCGGCCCATGCTGAGGTGCGCGGCGGGACGGCGCCGGCCGGCGTAGTGATGATGCAGGAACTCCGCCTTGTAGGTGGCCATGTCGACGCCGACCGGGCAGTCGGAGCGGCAGCCCTTGCAGGACAGGCACAGATCGAGGGCGTCGCGGACCTCGGTCGAACGCCAGCCGTCGGTGACCAGTTCACCGGCCAGCATCTCGTGCAGCAACCGGGCCCGGCCGCGCGTGGAGTGCTCCTCCTCGCCGGTCGCGCGGAAGGAGGGGCACATCACGGCGGGGCCGGCCGCCGTGGTCGTACGGCACTTGGCGACGCCGACGCAGCGGCGCACGGCCGCGCGGAAGTCGCCGTCGTCCGCCGGGTAGCCGAAGGCCACATCGACCGGTTCGCGGGGCAGCGGCGAGAAGCGGAGGTTCTCGTCCAGCCGGGCCGGGCGCACCAGCATCCCCGGATTCAGCAGGTCGTCCGGGTCCCAGACCGCCTTGGCCCGCTCGAACAGCCGCACCGTCCGTGCGCCGTACATGCGCGGCAGCAGCTCCGCGCGGGCCTGTCCGTCGCCGTGCTCCCCGGACAGTGAGCCGCCGTGGGCGACGACCAGGTCGGCCAGTTCCTCGGAGAAGCGGCGGAAACGGGCGATGCCGGCCTCGGTGAGCAGGTCGAAGTCGATGCGGACGTGGATACAGCCGTCGCCGAAGTGGCCGTACGGCGTGCCGCGCAGACCGTGGGCCGACAGCAGCGCGCGGAAGTCCCGCAGATAGGCGCCGAGCCGGGCGGGCGGCACGGCGCAGTCCTCCCAGCCGGGCCAGGCCTCGGAGCCGTCGGGCATACGGGTCGCCGTGCCGCTCGCGTCCTCCCGGATGCGCCACAGGGTCCGCTGCGCGGCCGGGTCCGTCACGACCAGGGAACCGACCGCGTCGGCACCCCGGACGATCTCCTGCGCTCGCGCGCGTGCCTCGGCCGCCGACCCGCCGCCGGTCTCCACGAACAGCCAGGCGCCGCCCTCGGGCAGTCCGGCCGGCGAGCGCACCAGGTCGGCCGCCATGCCCTCCACCGTCAGCGGACCGTAGGGCAGCAGTCCGGCGGCGGCCTCGGCGGCGGCGCTCTCGTCGGCGTACCCCAGCACGGCCAGGACGCGCGCGGGTGGAGCCTCGACGAGCCGGACGACCGCCTCGGTGAGGATGCCGAGGGTGCCCTCGGAGCCGCAGAAGGAGCGGGCGACGTCGGCGCCCTTCTCGGGCAGCAGCGCGTCCAGGGCGTAGCCGGAGATACGGCGGGGCAGGTCCGGGAAGCCCGTGCGCAGCCGGGCCAGGTCGCCCTCCACCAGCTCGCGCAGCCCCTCGGGAGCGCCCGCCCAGCCCGGTCCGAGCCGCAGCCGCTGCCCGCGCGCGGTGAGGACGGTCAGCTCCCGCACGCTGTCCGCGGTGGTCCCCCAGGCCACCGAGTGCGAGCCGCAGGAGTTGTTGCCGATCATTCCGCCGAGGGTGCAGCGGCTGTGTGTGGAGGGGTCCGGGCCGAAGCGCAGGCCGTGCGGGGCGGCGGCCTCCTGGAGCCGGTCGAGGACCAGGCCGGGCTGCACGATCGCCGTCCGCGTGCCCGGATCCAGCTCCAGCAGGCCGTTCATGTGCCGGGTGAAGTCCAGCACCACGCCGGTACCGGTCGCCTGTCCGGCGATCGACGTGCCCCCGCCGCGCGCCACCACGGGCACGCCGCGCGCCCGGCACACCTGGAGCACGGCGGCCACGTCGTCGGCGTCTCTCGGGGCGACGACGCCCACGGGGACACGCCGGTAGTTGGACGCGTCCATGGTGACCAGCGCCCGGGAGGTGATGTCGAAACCGACGTCACCCCGGACGGCCTTGCGCAGCTCCGCTTCCAGACCCGTCTGATCCGTCATGCGTCCAGGATGCATCCGATCACGCACAGTCACCGAAACTTTTCCACAGCCCCGCACATATCGTCGTACTAATCCATAGGTCCACGGCTCGGCGATCTTGTCTCATCGGACGGACACGGTTCCGCCCGGTTTCGCCCAGCGGATACCCTCCGACTCGTGGCCGACATCCAGATTCCCGCTGACATCAAGCCCGCCGACGGACGATTCGGCGCGGGCCCCTCCAAGGTGCGCACCGAGGCGCTGGACGCCCTCGCCGCCACCGGTACGTCCCTGCTCGGGACCTCCCACCGCCAGGCGCCCGTCAAGAACCTGGTCGGCGAGGTGCGCGAGGGCATCTCCGAGCTGTTCTCGCTGCCCGAGGGCTACGAGGTCGTCCTCGGCAACGGCGGCTCCACCGCCTTCTGGGACATCGCCACCCACGGCCTGATCGAGAACAAGTCCCAGCACCTCAACTTCGGTGAGTTCTCCTCCAAGTTCGCCAAGGCCGCCAAGCTCGCCCCGTGGCTGGCCGAGCCCACCGTCATCGCCAGCGACCCCGGCACCCACCCCGAGGCCCGGGCCGAGGCGGGCGTCGACGTCTACGCCTTCACCCACAACGAGACCTCCACCGGCGTCGCCATGCCCATCAAGCGGGTCGCCGGTGCCGACGAGGGCGCGCTCGTCCTGGTCGACGCCACGTCCGGCGCGGGCGGCCTCCCGGTCGACATCGCCGAGACCGACGTCTACTACTTCGCACCGCAGAAGTCCTTCGCCTCCGACGGCGGCCTGTGGATCGGTGTCTTCTCGCCGGCCGCGATCGAGCGCGCGGAGCGCATCCACGCCTCCGGCCGCCACGTCCCGGAGTTCTTCTCGCTCCCCACGGCGATCGACAACTCCCGCAAGAACCAGACGTACAACACCCCGGCCCTCGCCACGCTCTTCCTCCTCAACGAGCAGCTGAAGTGGCTCAACGGCCAGGGTGGTCTCGCCTTCTCCACGGCCCGCACGAAGGACTCCTCGACCCGCCTGTACACCTGGGCGGAGGAGTCGAAGTACGCCACCCCGTTCGTCACCGACCCGGCCAAGCGCTCCCAGGTCATCGGCACGATCGACTTCGCCGACGAGATCGACGCGGCCGCCGTCGCCAAGGTGCTGCGCGCCAACGGCATCGTCGACACCGAGCCCTACCGCAAGCTCGGCCGCAACCAGCTGCGCATCGCCATGTTCCCGGCGATCGCCCCGTCGGACGTCGAGGCCCTGACGAAGTGCGTCGACTATGTGATCGAGAAGCTCTGACCTCTCGGCACGTACGACGGTGAAGGGCGCCCGGCGGTGTACGTTGCGCCGGGCGCCCTTCACGTTGCGGAGTCCGGCCGCCTTACTGTCCGGCGAACAACTCGTCGGCACTCGTCACGGTCATGGAGCGGTCGAACCAGGTCCCCAGCAATTCCAGGTCGCCGCAGGCCATAACCCGCTCCCGGACGGAGCCGGAGACCTCGATGCTCCGCACTTCAAGAGCCCGAAGGATGGCCTCGGCCTTACCCTCGGCCTTGCCCTTCGCCTCGCCGTCAGCGTGGACCTTGCGCCACGCCTCCTCCATCACGGTGCCGTTGCCGGGGAATTCCGGGGTGTACAAGGTCATCAGTTTCCTCCAGTAATCCCGGGCCGGGCCCTCACCCAGACCCACCTCGATGATTTCCGCCCACTCCGGGTGGGGCCCCACCACCGGCGCCGCCTCATCCAGTATCGCAAGCAGCCCCGGATCCTTGGCATGCACGAGCACGGAGAACACCGTGGCGGGGATGTCCCTCACCTCTTCCTCCAGGTCAGTGATCACGGGCACGGTCTTCGGTCCCAGCACCAGCGGGAAAACCTGCATGCTGGTGTGGAAACGGCTGCCGATGCGGATGGGCTCCGCGGCCCACGACGCCGTCGTCTTGTCCTGGCACACCACCAACAGGACCGGCGGCAGGCGGTACTTGGCGTAGATGTACGCCAAGTAGTAGGTCCAGCTGTTGTGCTTGTCCGGGTCCGGCCTGCCCTGCGACTCGACGGCGAGCAGAAAGCCACCCTCGTCGTCGGCCGTCCGGACCCGGAAGAGGCTGTCCACTCGCCGTTCCAACGGCCTGATCTCGGTGAGATCGGTGTTCAGGAGCTCGATCGAGCTGTACTCGGGGAACGACATGCCCGCGCGCGGCAGAAAGTGGGCGAACAGATCCGGTTCCTTGCGGAAGACCTGATGCATGGTGTCATGCGGTGAACTGACCATATAGCAGAAAGTAGTCATGAGAACGCGTTCCGTGCGTCTGCATGGCGACAAGGTCGACCGAATGAGTGAATATGCCTTTGGGATATTCCAGGGAGCAACTGGAAAGGGCGCCCGACGGAGTACTACCGCCGGGCGCCCTTCGTTGTCCGTACGTGCGATGCCTACGCGAACTGCCGGAGGAACGCCTGCCAGCTGTCGCGGGAGACGGTGAGGAGGGGGCCGTTCTGCTGCTTGCTGTCGCGGACGGCTCGGCCGTTGTCGGTGGCGTCGGCGACCTCTACGCAGTCTCCGTGCTGACCTGAGTACGACGACTTCCAGAAGGGGCCCTCAGCCTCGGTCACCATCAGTCTTCCTAGATGCTCCGCAGTATGTCCCGGATTCGCTTCGCACTCGCGTCCGGTGCCAATGCTGCCGATCGTAGTACGTCGAACATGTTGCCGTAAGCCGCCAGATCCTCCGGTGCTTCGAGGACCGACGTACCCCGGAGGTTCTCGATGGCCACGGCCTCGACGGTCGGTTCGGAGTCGAAGCTGAAGGAGGAGAAGCCAGCGGTCGTGACGGCCAACGCTCCCGCGCTGAACGGGAGGACCTGCACGGTGACGTTCTTGCGTTTCGCGACGTCAAGGATGGAGGCCAACTGCGCCCTGTGGATGTCGACGCTCACCAAGGGCTGTGTCACCACCGACTCCCAGAGGATGGCGGTGTACGCCGTCCCGCCTGCCTCGATCTTCGTCTGCCGGCTCTCCCTCACGGTCACCAACTGGTTGACCGCTTCAGGTGCGATGCAGTCGGGCCCTTCCATGATGACCGCACGCGCGTAGGCCGGAGTTTGCAGCAGTCCAGGTACCAGCGTGGGCTGCCACTGGCGGATGTACGTTGCGTCATCCTCCAACGCGATGTGATCGACGTAGTCCGGCCGCAGGTGTGCGGAATGCTCCAGCCACCAGCCCCGCTTCTTCGAGTGCTTGGCCAACTCCTCCAACTTGATACGCACTTCCAGGTCCGTGACGCCGTACGCATCAAGCAGCAGCCGTACCTCGATGACACGCGGGGTGGCGTGTCCGCTCTCAACGCGGCTGATCCTGGCCTGGCTTGACGCGATGACCTCGGCAGCCTGCGGCTGGTCGAGCTTGGCGGCCTGCCGGTACTGCCTGAGTGCCGTACCCAAACGCCTGCTGCGCACCGTCGGCCGTCCACCTGCGGGCATGGGACCTCCCCTCTCCGTCGGCAACGATGCCATGCCGACACCAACCCTGGTAGCGCATCACACGATCGAGTGACACCCATGCATGTATTCATTGATTGGGATTGTCGAGGTGCTGAATCCACCTCTAGCTTCGTGCCCATGACCGCAACCCAGACCTTCCGCATCCCCAAGCGCAGACGACACGTGCCGGCCGCCCGTCAGCGCATCCGCAAGGCCCTTGCGGACTGGGGGATCACGGGCGAACTCGCCGACGCCGTGACCCTGTCCGCGAACGAACTCGTCACCAACGCCGTGGCCCACTGCCGGACCTCCTGCGCCGAGGTCGAGGTCGCGCTCACCCTCGATGGACCGGAACTGTTGCTGGAGGTCACGGACCCGGACCGGGACCGGATTCCCCGGCCCCACGACTCCGACCCCGACGAGGAGTGCGGGCGCGGGCTCGCGATCGTCGCGGGGTTGGCCGAGGCGTGGGGGCATCGGGAGAAGACGTACGCGAAGTGCGTGTGGGCCCGGTTCACGGTCGCGGAGAGGCTGGAGGGGACTCATGTTCCGGCGGGCTTATGACGCGCTCGCCCACCTGCTCGGCCGCCCGCGCTCCGGCGTCCCCGCCGCCGACCCCATGGACTTCGCCCGAGAGGTCAGGGCACCGGACCCGTACGTCTGGCGGCTACCGAACCCGCACGACGCCCGCTGGCGCCGCTGGGCCAGGTGCAACCGCGCGGCCGGTTTCCGGCTGCCGATTCCGCGTGATGAGGAGTGCTGGCGCATCGCCACGCATCCTGGCGCACCCCCCTGGGAAGCCACTGACGACGTGGTGCGACCGTACGTAGTCAAGCGCTGACAGGGCAAGCGGCGTTCGGGTCAGCCCAACGCATCGATGGCCTTCGTCATCAGGACGCGTGCCTCACCGCCGTACACGGCCAACCTGGTCAGCCTTGCGAACGCGCGCAGGTAGATGTCCAGCTCTCCAGGTGCTGTGACGGCCACCTTCGCGGCGAGCAGTTCCACATGCACGCGAACGTCGTCGAAGACGGTGAACTGCTCAAGCGGCCACATGACCGCCTCCCTGGCAGCTCCGGCAGGGATGATACCCAGTGAGATCGACGGCAGGGTCATGGAGGCGAGAAGACTTCCAAGCTGACTTGCCATCACATCATCATCGCCAATTCGATGGTGGAGGACGTTCTCCTCGATGAGCGTCGCGAAGCGATGGTCACCCTCGTGCACCACGCGGGAGCGGCGCAGGCGGGCTTCCACCGCTTCGGTCACATCGTCGGGAGTGCCACGGAAGCTGGCGATGGTGCTCATGAGGGCAGTCGCGTACCCCGGGGTCTGCAGATATCCAGGAATCACGTGGGAGGCGTACACGCGGAACAGACGGGTGCGTTCGTACAGCGGTGTAGACGCCTCTTGGAGACGTTTCATACCAGTGCGCTGAAGCCGTCTCCATTGCACGTACATGGAGTCGGCCTGTCGGTTTGCCGCGACCAGATCCGCCGCCTGGTCCCCTGCTCCGCAGGCCGTGCACCATGCCTCGATGTCCTTGTCCGACGGAGCCGTGTGCGCGTTCTCGATACGGGAGGACTTGGCCACGGACCAATGACACCGCCGCGCCAGTTCCTTACCGGTGATGCCCGCGTCCAGACGCAGCTCCCGCAGGCGGCCTGCGAGAGCTGCGCGTGCATCCTGCACACCGGGCGTGGGAAAGGGCGGCATTCCGGCTTACTTGATCTCGTATTCGTCGTGCTCGATGGCGCGCTGCCAAATCAACTCAAACGCGGCAGAACAGGCCTGCACCGCTCCCTCATCGCCACACAGTTCCTTGCCCACCCACTCACCGTCGCCGGAGAAGTGATGCACGCGCATCAGTCGCCCGTCGAAGATCCAGAAGTCGTTGGCTGGCAGCAGAAGATCAACTGCGAGAGGGCGTGGCAGCCACCGGACGACTTCCCCCGCCTCCAGGTTGGCCCGCGTCTGCTGGTGTTCCCAGCGGATGTAGTCACTCACCGGCTCGGAAACGACGCGAGCGCGACGCACGGACACTCCTCGTGCCACGGCGTCCGCGATGTCCTGATGGAAGGGACGCCACCAGGAGGCGCGGTCGGTCCAGTCCACGCGAAGTCCTCGCCGCCACGCCTCGAAGCGCGGGTTGCTGAAGTAGGTGTCGCGTGTCTCCAGGTGGACAGCCGACCGCTCGGTGCCGGCGAGGAGTTCACCGAACTCCGGGATCGAGCTCATCGCATGCCTTCCTGATGATCGGGATCATTCGCCTCGGGATCCTGATGACGGTCTCGCCAGGTGGGATCGGTGCCCTGGCCGGAGACAGAGCGTCGCAGATACTGCTGGTCTCTGCGTCTGCTTCATAGCTCTGGATCAGGAGATCGGCGGTTTCCGCGTCCACCCAGACTGTCGGGCACCCGTCCTCGTCCGTGTCCGGGTCGATTCCAACGAACCGAATGTCCATGGTGGTTGTCCTCCAGCGCCAGTCGGTTGCATGGATTTACACCACGGTCATGCCCGAGGACTCGCACAGTCAAGAGCGCAAATCAGCTACGACGTCGAGGGATCAAGTCACCCGTAATTCGGTGCAACTTCGTGGCACATGAGTGTTGGCGGTTCATACGGTCCTTCTGGCGACTACCTCATCCGTCGCCGCACTCGCTCCAGCCGAGCGGGAGGACATCGAAAGAAGAGGAGTGCACGATGCCCGAGAACGTCATCATGCAGCCCACCGAGGACGGCCTGATCATCTCCCGGAAGTCCATCGCCGCCGCCCGCTCTCGCGCAGAGCAGCCCTCCGACGGCGGCTCGACCGGTGTTTCCGACACCAACGACTGAGCGGAGCCGACAGAAGTGACCGCCTTCTCGAAGGTGGTCGAACGCCTCGGTGGGGACTTCCTCACCGGGGCTTTCGGCCGCACTTACCGCATCTGGCGCGGCGTCGCCGGCGCCTCCTCCGTCCTGACGTGGGGCGACCTCAACACCGTCATCGGCCGGGGACGCCTTGAACCACCTCGCCTGCGTCTTCACCGCGACGGGGAACTCATCCCCTGGCAGAGTTACGCCAGCGCTGTCACCACGCGCAGGAACGTGGTGTGGCAGCGCGTCCAGCCCTCGCGGCTGCACGGCCAACTTCAGGACGGTGCCTCACTGGTCCTGGACGCCGTGGATGAACTCCACCAGCCGGCCGAACGCTTGGCGCACGCTCTCGAAGAGGTGTTCCGCGCCCGTGTCCAGATCAACGCATACGCCTCGTGGACGGCGACGGAGGGCTTCGGTACCCACTGGGACGATCACGACGTCATCGTGATCCAACTCGAAGGAGCCAAGCGGTGGCGTCTGTACGGGCCGACCCGGATCAACCCGCTCCACCGTGACGCCGAAGCCCCGGAGCCTCCGGCAGCCGAGCCCGTGGAAGAGACCGTTCTGCGCACCGGCGACATGCTGTATCTGCCCCGGGGCTGGTGGCACGCGGTAGCGGCCACCGAGGGCCGGTCCCTGCACCTGACCTGCGGGCTCCAGACCACGACCGGCGCGGACCTGCTGGGCTGGCTCTCGGACCGGCTGCGAACCTCGGAAACCGTACGCGCGCACCTGCCCGTCTTCGCCCCACCGCAGGAACAGGCGGCCTACCTCGAACTCCTCCGCAAGGAAGTCACCGACGCCCTCCACGACGACATGATCGGGGACTTCCTCACCGCACGGGACGGCATCGAGCCTGGCCGCCCCATGCCGTCGCTGCCGTTCCTCGACGCCGTACCGGCGCAGGATGACCTGCGTGTCCGGCTCACCACCGCCCGAGCCCGGCTCGCCGCCGACGATCAGGGCCGGGTCGTGCTCCTCGCCGGGGGCGAAGAGTGGACGTTCGCCGCGCCCGTTCGCGCTGTGCTGTCCCCGCTCCTCGGCGGCTGCTCAACGCCCCTGGGGCACCTGGCGGAAGCAAGCGGCCTCGCGGTCGGACAGGTCGCGGGACTCGTCACGGAACTGGTCAATGCAAACGTCGCGGCGGTGAGCGAGCCGTGAGCCCTGACCTCGCGCTGGGAACGTACCGGTGCCGGGACATCCCGCAGGCGGCCGCCCAGGCGATCGCCTGCGGGACTTCCTGGATCGACACCGCTCCCAACTACCATCACGGCCACGCCCAGACCCGGCTCCAGCCAGTGCTCGCCGGGAACCCGGATCTGCGTGTGTCGACGAAGGTCGGATTCTTCACCCCCGACCTTGCGACAGCTGCCGGCGACGCTGGAGTACTCACACCGGCCGAAGCCGCTCCAGGCCACTGCCTCACCCACGGCTACGTCACTTGGCAGAGCCGCCGCAACGCCGCAGAGCTGGGACGTGCGCCGGACATCGTCTTTGTCCACAACCCCGAACGAGCCGTCCGCCCGCATGACGCCATCACCCGCGCCTTCTCCGCTCTCGAAGCCGAGGCCCGCGCCGGACGGATCGGAGGCTACGGCGTCGCCACCTGGACCGGCTTCGACGGCGCGTTCAGTGTCGCTGACCTGCTTCGCATCGCCACCCGCTGCGGAGGGCCCGGCCATCACCTGGCCGCCGTCCAGCTCCCCGTCTCGCTGGTCATGCTCAAACCGGTCGCCCAGGCCCTGGACGGCACCGGCCCTCTCGCCGAGGCAACAGCAACCGGCCTGGACACGTTCATTTCCGCGCCCTTGCACGGCGGAGAACTCCCCGCCATGGTCACTGACGACCTTGCCCGGCTCATTGCCCCAGGCCACACCCGGGCCGAGGCCGCGCTGCGTGTCACCGCGTCCACCCCAGGGGTGAAACACGTCATCCTGGGGTCCGGGCGTGCGCGACACCGGGAGGCCGCCCAGCGCGTCCTCTCTTTGCCTCCGCTCTCGGACAAGACTCTGCACGAGGTGATCGATGTTCTCGGCGCCTGACGACGCCACCGCCCAGCGCATGCGTACCGCCAGGGCTTTCGCGTGTACAACTCTCGCTCTGGCCGACCATGCTGAGAATCCCGTCTGGGGCTACGCCGGCCGGACTCTCTCCGGTGCCGTGACCAGCGCGCAGGGCACCGGCTGGCTCCGCGTCGTCGCGGAGCGCCCCGACAAGGCGCGCGGGAAACTCTGGGACGGTCCCAAGACCGCCCAGGAGCTGTTGCCTCCCGAGATCCCCCGCCCCGCCCTCCACCACGTCCACGACTGGCAGGCCGTCGGCTGGACGTATCGGGCGGAGCTGTACCAGCACTCGGACGCCACCGTCATCTCGCGCTCACCAGTCCTGGAACACGATCCCGCCCTACCCGGATCATGGTGGGCGGAGCTGCGGACCGCGCTCGACTCCCTTGCCGAAGTCCCCACCGTGCGCATCGCCGTACGCGAGGAGTACATCCGCCGAACTGTCCCCGAGTACACGGACTGTGACGTCGGTGAGATCGAGTGGTCCACTGCCCATGGCGATTTCCACTGGGCGAATCTCGGCGGCCCCGGCCTCGCCATCCTCGACTGGGAAGGCTGGGGGCGAGCCCCGGTCGCCTTCGACGCCGCCCAGCTCTACCTCTACTCCCTCCACACCCCCGCCACTGCCGCCCGCGTCCGCCAGACCTTCGCACACATCCTCGGCACCCCGGCCGCACGCGTGGCAGAACTGACCATCTGCGCCCAGGTACTCCAGGCCGCCGACCGCACACCGTTCTACAAGGAACTGGCGAGCCCGGTGAAGGAGTACCTGGCGGCGGCATACGGGAGGACGGCAGCCCCGAGGACCGGCACGTGGTGAAGCTGATGCGGCAGGCACCCCAGTGATCGCTCAGCGCCCGCGCCGCAGCCTCCGCAGCCCGAACAGCGCGGCCAGACCCACGGCGACGACGACGGCGCCGAGCTTCACACTGCCGTTGATGCCACTTCCGCTTCCGCTTCCGAATGAGCCAGAACTCCCGCTCGCCGAAGGTGACTTGGCGGCAGGCGGCGGGTCGGGGGCGTCCTTCGCCACCACCTCGCTGTCGGCGCCCTCGCTGCTGTAGAGCAGCTTGGTGCCGTCGGCGGAGTAGGTGACGCCCTCGCCCTGTCCCTGCAGGGGGACCTCCAGCTGGCCCGCGCGTTTGATCCGGCCGGCGTCGAAGTCGTAGTAGATCCCGCCGAAGTAGCCGCGTACGGCGAGTCGTCGGCCGTCCGGCGAGAACGCCGCGTCCGTGGCCCACAGGTCGACCGGGGCGATCGGCTTGAAGATGTTCGCGCCGGAGGTGGAGAGGGTGGCCGGGCCCTCGTACAGATGCCCGCCGTCCTCCTTCTTGTCGATGATGTAGACCCGCCCGGTCTTCGGGTGGACGATCAGCGACTCGGCGTCGCGCGGACCGTTCGCGTACTTCACGACGTACTGCGTGGCGCTGACCGTCTGGTCCTTCAGCTCCTTCGGCTCGGGCAGCCGGTAGATCCAGACATACGGCCATTTTCCGCCGAAGTTGTCGCCGATGTCGCCGAGGTAGATCTCGTTGTGCGGGCCGATGGAGATGGCCTCGACGTCGCGCGGGGAGCCGATGCCGCGCAGGGTGATCCGGGCGACCGTCTTCCCGGTACGGCTGTCGACGGCGTAAACGTAGGGCCCGTCGCCGCTGTCGTTGTGCGTCCAGTAGATACCGGGGTGGAGACGGGAGGCGGCGAGCCCGCTGGACTCGTCGATCCTCGGGTCCTTGAGGGTGAATCCCTGGTCGCCGTCACCGGCGGAGGCGGACGCGGACGCGGCGGCGGGCAGCGCACAGGCGCCGGCGAGCAGCACCCCGGCGAGGACGGCGAACGAACGACGCATCCCCCAAGCCTGCCATTCCCTCCGGGGGTTCGGCCGAGCCACTCCCGTGGAGCACACCTGACGTGGCGGGCCTCACATCCCACGGCCGCGCTTGATCCTCCATTGATCGTCCATCATGAGCGGATGCTCAGGTTCATGCCCGTAGGTGACTCCATGACGATCGGGAGCGCCGGCGAGCACACCTGGCGTTACCGGCTGTGGCGTCACCTGTGCACGGCGTACGACGGCCCGTTCACCTTCGTCGGACCGCGCGAGGAGCTGTACGACAAGGCGGCCGACGCCCCCACGTCGTCCGCGTACGCCGACCCCGGCTTCCCGCGCCGGCATCTGGCCGGCTGGGGCGAGGGCTGGCTGCACATGGCCCCGCTGGTCGGCGCGGCGGTGCGCGCACACCGCGCGGACGTCCTGCTGGTCTCCCTCGGACTGATCGACCTGGGCTTCTACACCAACGCCGAGCAGACGGCGGAGAACGTCCGGGCCTTCGTCAGCGCCGCCCGGGAGGCGAACCCGCGCATCCGCATGGTCCTGCTCCCGGTCATCCCGAACGTCCGCGCCACGACGGACCCGCCCTTCGCCACCCAGGTGGACCTCTTCAACGTCCTGCTGGCGAAGGCGGTCGCCGACCTGGACGAACCCC
The DNA here is from genome assembly GCF_014650595.1 of Streptomyces alanosinicus. Taxonomy (GTDB): domain Bacteria; phylum Actinomycetota; class Actinomycetes; order Streptomycetales; family Streptomycetaceae; genus Streptomyces; species Streptomyces alanosinicus. The sequence goes on along the minus strand of NZ_BMVG01000002.1, from coordinate 202,647 downwards.
GCTCACCGATCCTGCTGGCCTCGCCGCCCCAGTCGTACGACATCCACCTCGACACGTACGACGGCACACATCCCAACGCGAGCGGCGAGCACCGGATCGCGGAGGCGTTCGCGGGGGCGATGTGGGAGGCGTGGGGGCTCGGACAGATGTACGCGGCCGGAACGGATTGACCGGATTCCGGCGGTTCCTGGTCACGGTGCGTATCGTTGTACCGCGCGGCTGCACTCGTCCGTGGGGCAGCCGGGGAGGAGCGCCACGGTGACCATCCTGGAAGACAGGATCGAGATCAAGATGGCCGACGAGAACGCCGTATACCTGGACCAGTGGTTCGAACGGTTCGAGCGCATGCCCGTCCCCGAGGGATACAAGGCCGAGATCGTCGGGGGCAACATCTTCATGGCACCGCAGCGGGACATTCACTGGCAAACCATCCGCCATATCATCTGGGCACTTGAGGACCGCTTCGGAAGGCGGGCGCAGATTTTCACGGACGTCCGCATCGACTTCCCCGGTCCCGGGAACGGCTTCTGCCCCGACGTGGCCAAGCTGCGCGAGGGCGCCGCGAAGGACGACGAGGGCCGTTGGCGGTACGAGGACATCGAGTTCGTCGCCGAGGTCATCTCGAAGGGAACCGCCCACAACGACTACGGCCCCAAGATGACCGCCTACGCGGAGGCCGAGATCCCCGTGTACCTCATCGCGGACCCTTACCAGGGCCGGTGCCATGTGTACACCGAGCCCAAGAGGGGGGACTACACCTGCGAACTGCGCGTCGTCTACGGAACCGACGTCGACATGACCACCACCCCCCTCGGCCTCACCCTCAAGACCGACGAACTCCCCCGCGACTGACCGCCGGTGGCGCTTGCTTCGAGCCCACTTCAAGCCGTTGGCTGGGGAACCATGAAGTACACGCAGCTCGGACGCACGGGACTCAAGGTCGGCCGGCTCGTCCTCGGGACGATGAACTTCGGTCCGCAGACGGACGAGGCCGACAGCCACAGCATCATGGACGCCGCGCTGGACGCCGGCATCAACTTCTTCGACACCGCCAACGTGTACGGCTTGGGCGAGAACAAGGGCCGGACCGAGACCATCATCGGCAACTGGTTCGCCAAGGGCGGCGACCGCCGTGACAAGGTCGTCCTCGCCACCAAGGTCTACGCCAACATGGCCCCCGGCGGGCAGCCCGCCTGGCCCAACCACGACAAGCTCTCCGCGCTGAACATCCGCCGGGCCGTGGACGCCAGCCTGAAGCGGCTGCGGACCGACCACATCGATCTGTACCAGTTCCACCACATCGACCGGGACACCCCGTTCGAGGAGATCTGGCAGGCGATCGACACCCTGATCCAGCAGGGCAAGATCCTCTACGCGGGATCCAGCAACTTCCCCGGCTACAAGATCGCCCAGGCCAATGAGACCGCCGCCCGCCGCGGCACCCTCGGCCTCGTCAGCGAGCAGTGCCTGTACAACCTCGCCGAACGCCGCGCCGAGATGGAGGTCATCCCGGCCGCGCGGGAGTACGGCCTCGGCGTCATCCCGTGGTCGCCGCTGCACGGCGGTGTGCTCGGCGGGATCGTCAAGAAGGAGGTCCAGGGCGGTCGCCGCGCCTCCGGCCGGGCCGCCGACACCCTCAAGGATCCGGTCGGCCGCGCCCAGGTCCAGGCGTACGAGGACCTGGTCGACAAGCACGGCCTGGAGCCCGGCGAGGTGGCCCTGGCCTGGCTGCTGACCCGGCCGGGGGTGACCGGCCCGATCGTCGGCCCGCGCACCGCCGAGCAGCTGGACTCCGCCCTCAGGGCGGTCGAGCTGGAACTGAGCGAGGAGCTGCTGACCGGCCTGGACGAGGTCTTCCCGGGCCCGGGACCGGCGCCGGAGGCGTTTGCCTGGTAACACCAGAAGGGCAGCCGGCGAACCGGCTGCGGTTCCCCGCCGCGGCCGGGAGCTACCTGACCGCCGCGGCCACGGCGACCACAACAAACATCAGCACAAGCACACCGGCCATGATCCGGTTCCGGGTTTTCGGGTCCACGCCCCCGAGCCTAACCGGCCCCGCCCAGGGACCAGCAGGCAACCACCTCGTACCGCGGCTGCTCCCCCGGCACCCCGGACCGCGGCAGATTGCTGCGCACCAGCGCCACATCGGCCACGGTCCAGGTGCCGCTGGTGAACTCCGCGAGCGCGTCGACGTACGGCCGGGCGTCGACGCCGTCCCGGCTGCGCGCCACCGTGAGGTGGGCCTTGTACCGCCGGTGCTCCCCCATCGGCACGCCCGCCTTCCGGGCCGCGGCCTCCGCCCGGTCGGCCAGCAGCCGGAGCGCCTCCACCTCGCCCGAGGCGCCCGTCCACAGGGCCCTGCCGTGCCCGAACTGGCCACCGCCGAAGAGGGCCAGGTCGAAGGGGGTCGTGCGGCGGGCGGCGCGGGCCAGGCGGTCCGACAGGTCCGGTACGAGGTCGTCGGCGACCTCGCCGTAGAAGGCGAGGGTGAAGTGCCAGCCCGGACGGCCTGTCCAGCGCAGCCGCTCCGCACCGGGCAGTGCCTTCAACCGGGCGACCTCGACGGCGAGTTCCTGCACGACGCGCTCCGGAGGGAGTACCGCGGCGAAGAGTCTCATGCCTTCACCTTCGCAGACGCGTCTGTGCATGATGACCTTCATGACGCTCACCATTCGCGAAGGCGGCCCCGACGACCTCCCCCTCATACTCGGCATGCTCGACAGCTGCGTGGAGTGGCTGACCGCGCAGGGGCGCACCGGCCAGTGGGGGACGAAGCCGCTGTCGGAGAACCCGAAGGTGGCGGAATCGGTCGCCGGCTACATGGAGCGGGGCAGGACGTACATCGCCGAGGCCGACGGTGTGCCGGCCGCCACGCTCACCCTCTCCGCGGCGCCCGGCCCCTATCTGTCGCATCTGCCCTCGCCCGGCGAGCCCGAGCGGTACATCCACTGGCTCGCCTCCGACCGTCGCTTCAAGGGGCGGGGCGCCGGTGCCGCCCTGCTCGCGCACGCGGCCGAGGTGACCCGTGAGGCCGGGGTCTCCCTGCTGCGCGTGGACTGCTACGCGGGCGACGACCGCAAGCTCGTCGCCTACTACGAGGCCAACGGCTTCACCCCGACGCAGACCTACACCTCCGGCGAGCAGAACGACTGGCCGGGGCAGGTACTGGCACGCCGGGTGCGGTAGCGGCTCCGGGCACGGGCCGCCACGCGGCCGACGGCGGTACGACCCGCCAGGGGCGCGGGGCTGTATCGAAATGCGGCTCCGCCGCGTGGGCGCGACCGGCCGCGGCGGACCCGCAGCCGGCAACGCACCAGCCCCCCACGGCGCACTCCCGCCCCGTCGGCAGGCCTACGTGACGGCCAGTTGCTCCCGCTCCCGCGGCACGAAGCGCACCCGCGGATGCCCCCCGTGCCAGCCCACCGACAGGCGCAGTCCGCCGATCCGGGCCAGGACCAGGCCGATCGCGGCGGCCGCGACGGCGGACACGACACCGCCGAAAGCGAACCCGACCCGCGGGCCGTAGGTGTCGGTGATCCAGCCGACGACGGGCGCGCCCAGCGGCGTACCGCCCATGAACACCATCATGAACAGGGCCATCACCCGGCCGCGCATGGCCGGGTCGGTGGCCATCTGGACCGCGGTGTTCGCCGTGACGTTCACCGTGAGGCCGAAGATCCCGATCGGGACCATGAGCAGCGCGAACAGCCAGTACGACGGTGTCAGCGCGGCCACGATCTCCAGCGCGCCGAAGGCCAGCGCGGCGGCGCTCAGGACGCGCAGCCGGGCCGTGCCGCGCCGGGCGGCCAGCAGGGCGCCGGCCAGGGAGCCGGCGGCCATCAGGGTGTTGAAGAGGCTGTAGCCGCCGGCCCCGGCGTGGAAGACATGCTCGGCGTAGGCCGAGAGCCACACCGGGAAGTTGAAGCCGAAGGTGCCGATGAAGCCGACGAGGACGATCGGCCAGATCAGCTCGGGGCGGCCGGCCACATAGCTCAGGCCCTCCCGCAGCTGGCCCTTTCCGCGCGGTGCGCGCCGGACCACGTGCAGTTCGCGGGCGCGCATCAGCAGCAGGCCGGTGATGGGCGCGACGAAGGACAGGCCGTTGGCGAGGAACGCCCAGCCGGTGCCCACCCCGGTGATCATCAGGCCGGCGACGGCCGGGCCGACCAGGCGGGCGGACTGGAAGTTCGCCGAGTTCAGACTGACCGCGTTCTGCAGCTGCCCGGAGCCGACCATCTCGGAGACGAAGGACTGGCGGGCCGGGTTGTCGAGCACCGTGGCGAGGCCGACGGCGAAGGCGGCGACGTAGACGTGCCAGACCTGGACATGGCCGGTGAGGGTCAGGGCGGCGAGCGCGAGGCCCGCGAGGGCCATGGCGGTCTGGGTGACCAGCAGCGTGGGGCGTTTGGGCAGGCGGTCGACCAGGACACCGCCATAGAGGCCGAACAGCAGCATCGGCAGGAACTGCAGGGCCGTGGTGATGCCCACGGCCGCGGAGGAGCCGGTGAGACCGAGGACGAGCCAGTCCTGGGCGATGCGCTGCATCCAGGTGCCGGTGTTGGAGACGACCTGGCCTATGAAGAACAGCCGGTAGTTCCGGACCTTCAGCGAGCTGAACATCGAGGACGTGCGGGCGGCGGGGGTAGTAGTGGCGGTCGGTGCGGGGACGGAAGGTGTTCCGGGTCCCGTACTCAAAGTGGCTTCGCCTCCTCCTTGCGGGGTCTTACAGGTGTGCGAGCTTCTCCAGCACGGGGGCGGCGGCGCGCAGTGCGGCCCACTCGTCCTCGTCGAGGCCCTCGACCAGGCCGGCCAGGAACGCGTTGCGCTTGCGACGGCTCTGTTCGAGCATCGTCTCGGCCTGCTCGGTCTGGGTGACGACCTTCTGCCGCCGGTCCTCGGGGTGCGGCTCCAGCCGGACCAGTCCCTTGGCCTCCAGCAGCGCGACGATGCGGGTCATCGACGGCGGCTGGACATGCTCCTTGCGGGCGAGCTCGCCCGGGGTGGCCGAGCCACAGCGGAAGAGGGTGCCGAGCACCGACATCTCGGTGGGGCTCAGCGACTCGTCGACCCGCTGGTGCTTGAGCCGACGGGACAGCCGCATCACGGCGGAGCGGAGGGCGTTCACGGCGGCAGCGTCGTCGCCATGGGTAAGGTCCGGCATGTTCTTTAGAGTAACTCATTACTCTCCCTAAAGACCACCGCGACACAGGCGAAATGCCCGTGACCCTGGCCACGGAACCCCATAGATCACCCATATGAGTGAGTCGGTTCCGGAAAGTGACACACCGGGTGGCCGGATATGGCGACCCTCGTACACATGGGGACCAGTGTGCTCAGCCTGCGGATAGACGGGGAGCTGCTCGAAAGGCTCCGGCACCATGCGGCGAAAAGAGGAATGAGCGTGCAGGACTATGTGGTCCGCACGCTCGTCCGGGACGACTTCGACGAGCGGTTCCAGACCGCCGTCGAGGAGACGGAGAAGTTCTACGGGGTCACCTGAGGGACCCCGGGGGCGCTCAGGTCAGGCCCAGGGCCGGCATCAGGTAGTAGAAGGCGAAGACCGCCGAGACGACGTACATCGGGACCGGGATCTCCCGGAACCGGCCGCCGGCCAGGCGCAGCACCGTGAAGGTGAGGAAGCCCATGCCGATGCCGTTGGTGATCGAGTAGGTGAACGGCATCATCAGCATCGTCACGAACGCCGGCATCGCGATCGTGTAGTCCGCCCAGTCGATCTCCTTGATCGAGTTCGACAGGATCAGGAAGCCGACCGCGATCAGCGCCGGGGTGGCCGCCTGGGAGGGGACCATCGTGGCGACCGGGGTGAGGAACAGCGCCGCGGCGAAGAGGCCGCCCGTGACGACGTTCGCGAGGCCCGTCCGGGCGCCCTCACCGACACCGGCCGTGGACTCCACGAACGCGGTGGTGGCCGAGGAGGAGCTGGCACCGCCCGCCGCCACCGCGAGGCCGTCGACGAAGAGGACCTTGTTGATACCCGGCATATAGCCCTGGGCGTCGGTCAGCTTGGCCTCGTCGCTGACGCCCATGATCGTGCCCATCGCGTCGAAGAAGCACGACAGCAGGACCGTGAAGACGAAGAGGACGCCGGTCAGCGCGCCGACCTTGGAGAAGCCGCCGAACAGGCTGACCTGGCCGACCAGGCCGAAGTCGGGGGTGGCGACCGGATTGCCCGGCCACTTCGGGACGGTCAGGCCCCAGGACGAGACCGTGGTGACCGCGTTGATGATCACCGCGAGGACGGTCATGCCGACGATCGAGATCAGGATCGCGCCCGGCGTCCTGCGCACGATCAGCGCGAAGGTCAGCAGCGCGCCGAGGATGAAGACCAGCACCGGCCAGCCGTGCAGATGACCGCCCGTGCCGAGCTGCAGCGGGACGGTGGTGTCGGCGGCGTCCGGCATGCGCGTGACGAAGCCGGAGTCGACGAGACCGATCAGCATGATGAACAGGCCGATACCGATCGAGATCGCCTTGCGCAGGCCGAACGGCACGGCGTTCATCACACGCTCGCGCAGCCCCGTGGCGACCAGCAGCATGACCACGAAACCGGCCAGGACGACCATGCCCATGGCGTCCGGCCAGGACATCCGGGGCGCGAGCTGCAGCGCGACGACCGAGTTCACGCCGAGGCCAGCGGCGAGCGCGATCGGCACATTGCCGATGACGCCCATGAGCAGCGTGGCGAACGCGGCCGTCAGCGCGGTCGCCGTCACCAGCTGGCCGTTGTCCAGGTGGTGCCCGTACATGTCCTTCGCGCTGCCGAGGATGATCGGGTTCAGCACGATGATGTACGCCATCGCAAAGAAGGTGGCGAAACCACCGCGGACCTCCCGGGCGACGGAGCTGCCGCGCTCGGAGATCCTGAAGTAGCGGTCGAGCACGCCATGGGGCTGCGAACCGCCCGGTATCTCGGGGGTGGGGACCTTGGCGGGGGCCGGGCTGGACATGCGCATCCTCATCACCAAAGGGGGTCCCCCGAGCCCCTTTGGAGTTTCATACGAGCAGAAGTGGTCAAAGACAAACGGTTTCAGTATGAAGGTATGAGTGCGAGATCGCTATCTCCGCGCGTAGAAGACGGGCACGCTTAAGCTGTCCGCATGGCTAAGTGGACCCCCAAGCACGAGGCGCCGGAGCCCCTGGAGGGGCCCGTGGTCGCCACGATCGTCGGCGGCACCATCGTGTGGTTCGTGCTCTTCCTGGTCCAGCTCCCCTTCTACGGCTGGTTCGCCGACCACGGACATCTGTGGTGGCTGTGGACCTGTCTGACCGGGGGCGGACTGGGGCTGATCGGGATCTGGTACGTCAGGAAGCGGGACGCGGCGATCAAGAGGGCGGCGGGGCTCCGGCCGACGTCGGCGGAGCAGCTGTGACCGAGTCCTTGAGCCGGCCGCTCTGAGCGCGGCAGTTGGCCAGAGGGCGACGACGGGCTCGGGGCTCCTTCTTGAGCCGGTCGAAGCCGGTGGTCGGCCGCCCGCCGCGCCCCGGCGGCGCCAGGGCGCGGCATGGTCACACTTCTCCGAGATGGCGTGCGGGAAGGGGCCACAGGCCCACGCGCACCCCTCGTCGTACTCCCGTTCCCAGCAGGTGGAAGATGGGACAGAGGGGGGTATGTGATGACCGTACAGCGAGCGAGGGCTACGGCGCAGAGCACGGGCGAGGCACCGAAGAAGCGCGGCGCAGGTCGGCTGTCGCCCGGCCGGACCCGATCCCTGGGCGCCCTACTGATCCTGCTGTCCCTGATCGCGGCGGTGCTCTGCTACCTCGCGTTCACCGCGTGGCTGCCCTCCGACCGGGAACGCTATCGGGACTACCGGGCCGCCGAGCCGTGCCCCGCCCATGCGACTGAGCAGGTCCGGGCGGAGAAGGACTGCCTGAGCACCTGGCGGTACATTGTCGAGAAGACGGTGATCAAGGACGGCGGGAAGAGTTCCACCTATCAGGCAACCCTGAAGGGCGGGGCTTCCTGGCGGAGGGTCGTGGACTTCGGCGACCCGGGGCCGCTCCTGGAGAAGCTGGAGCCGGGCGACCAGGTCACCGGCACCATCTGGCGCCGCACCATCGTGGTGCTCAGCAAGGACGGCGTCCGGCAGAACACCTCCGAAGCGCCACGCGACGAGCTCCAGATGAACGCCGCCTTCGGCCTCATGGCCGCGCTCCTCGCGGCCCTGATGTTCGTCTTCGGCGCAGTGCGCCTGGTCAGCCCTTGTGCCCCCGAACCCTTCACCTGGAACCCGTACGGCAGGCGGATGCTCATCACCATCGCCGCCGTCTGCCTCGGGGTGGGGCTCCTGACCGTGTGGACCGGGATCCCCTGGTGGGTCGTGCCCGCTGTGGTCGTACCCGTCGTGGTGGGCGCGGCCGGAGTGATGTACCGCGACCTGCGGCGGGGGGGCGCAGGCAGGGCGTGACGGCACCGCGACACCCGCGGCACGCTCCACCATGGTGAGCAAGTGACGAAAGCCCTCGATACGGGTTCGGTCGGGTAGCCGGAGCCACGACGTGTGACTGAGCGCTTCAGTCGGCCAAGTCGAGCGCTCAGTCACAGTGGCCCGGTCGGGTGGGCGGGCGGGCGAAGCCCCACGTACCGTCGATTACATGACCCACATAGACGCGGGCGCGGAACTCGACCCCGTGCATCCGGTGGCCCTACCAGCAGGCAGACCGGCGGGCCTGACCAGTGCTGACGTAGCGGACCGCGTCCATCGCGGCCAGGTCAACGACGTTCCCGTGCGCAGCAGCCGGTCGCTCGGGGAGATCGTCCGGGCCAATGTCTTCACCCGGTTCAACGCGATCATCGGCGTGCTCTGGGTGGTCATGCTGTTCGTCGCGCCGATCCAGGACAGCCTGTTCGGCTTTGTGATCCTCGCCAACACCGGCATCGGCATCGTCCAGGAATGGCGGGCCAAGCAGACCCTCGACTCGCTCGCGGTGATCGGGGAGGCCCGGCCGACGGTGCGCAGGGACGGGAACGCCGTCGAAGTCGCCACCAACGAGATCGTGCTCGACGACCTCATCGAGATCGGGCCCGGCGACAAGATCGTCGTGGACGGGGTGTGCGCGGAGGCCGACGGGCTGGAGATCGACGAGTCGCTGCTCACCGGCGAGGCCGACCCCGTCGTCAAACGCGCCGGCGACCCGGTGATGTCCGGCAGCTTCGTGGTCGCGGGCGGCGGCGCCTTCACGGCGACCAAGGTCGGCCGCGAGGCCTACGCCGCCCAGCTCGCGGAGGAGGCCTCCCGCTTCACTCTGGTCCACTCCGAGCTGCGCACCGGTATCTCCACGATCCTCAAGTACGTCACCTGGATGATGGTCCCGGCGGCCGTGGGACTCGTCATCACCCAGCTCGTCGTCAAGAGCAACGGGCTCAAGGACGCCGTCGCGCGGACCGTCGGCGGGATCGTGCCGATGGTCCCGGAGGGGCTGGTGCTGCTCACCTCCGTCGCCTTCGCGATCGGCGTCATCCGGCTCGGCCGCAAACAGTGCCTGGTGCAGGAGCTGCCGGCGATCGAGGGGCTGGCCCGCATCGACACCGTCTGCCTGGACAAGACCGGCACCCTCACCGAGGGCGGCATGGACGTCACCGAGCTGCGGATGCTGGACGGCGCGGACACGACGTACGTACACAAGGTGCTCGGCGCGCTCGGCGAGTCCGACCCGCGCCCCAACGCCTCCCTCCAGGCGATCATCGACGCCTACCCGGACAGCGAGGAATGGCGCTGCGTGGAGTCGCTGCCCTTCTCCTCGGCCCGCAAGTACAGCGGGGCCGCGTTCAGCGAGGCCGACGGCGAGGCCAGCACCTGGCTGCTCGGCGCCCCGGACGTCCTGCTGACCGACCGGGACCCGGCCCTGGCCGAGACCGAGCGCCTCAACGAACAGGGGCTGCGGGTGCTGCTGCTGGCCCGCGCGAGCCGCGACCTGGACGATCCCGACCCCGCCCATGGCGTCCGCCCCACCGCGCTCGTCGTCCTGGAGCAGCGGCTGCGGCCCGACGCGGCCGACACCCTGCGCTACTTCGCGGACCAGGACGTCCGGGCCAAGGTCATCTCCGGTGACAACGCGGTGTCCGTGGGCGCGGTCGCCGCCAAGCTGGGCCTGGAAGGTACGGCGGTGGACGCGCGGCGGCTGCCCGCCGACCCGGCCGGGATGGCGGAAGCGCTGGACGAGGGGACCGTCTTCGGGCGGGTCACCCCGCAGCAGAAGCGGGACATGGTGGGCGCGCTCCAGTCCCATGGGCACACCGTCGCGATGACCGGCGACGGTGTGAACGACGTGCTCGCGCTGAAGGACGCCGACATCGGGGTCGCCATGGGCTCCGGCTCGGAGGCGACCCGGGCGGTGGCCCAGATCGTGCTGCTGAACAACAGCTTCGCGAGCCTGCCCTCGGTCGTCGGCGAGGGCCGCCGGGTGATCGGCAACATCACGCGCGTGGCGACGCTGTTCCTGGTGAAGACGGTCTACTCGGTGCTGCTGGCGGTGCTGGTGGTGTGCTGGCAGGTCGAATACCCCTTCCTGCCACGGCACCTGACCCTGCTGTCCACCCTGACCATCGGTGTCCCGGCATTCTTCCTCGCCCTCGCGCCCAACAAGGAGCGGGCGAGACCCCACTTCGTGCGGCGGGTCATGCGGTACTCGATCCCGGGTGGCGTGGTGGCCGGCGCGGCGACCTTCGTGATGTATCTGATCGCCCGTCACTCCTACACCGGCTCGGGCCAGCTGAGCGCGGAGACCAGCGCGGCGACCCTGACGCTCTTCCTGATCTCCATGTGGATCCTGGCGATCGTCGCCCGCCCCTACACCTGGTGGCGGGTGCTGCTGGTGGCGTCGATGGGCCTGGCGTTCGTCCTCATCCTGGCCGTGCCCGCGCTGCAGACCTTCTTCGCGCTGAAGCTGGTCGGTATGGCCATGCCATGGACCGCCGTCGGCATCGCGGTGGTGGCGGCGGCCGCCCTGGAGTTCCTGTGGAAGTGGGTCGACCGCCGCTTTCCCGACTAGTCGGGCGTTACTTCTGGTCGGGCGTTACTTCACGCCGACGTAGACACCCGTGGCGCTGACGCCCGGGGTGGTGGAGATGCCGGCGTAGCTGTAGCGCCAGTAGCCGGCGGCGCTCGCGGTGGCGGTGGCCTTCACATTGCCGGAGGTGTCCGACGTCACCGTCTTGATCGTGGTGTACGTGGTCGTGCCGGACTTGCGGAACTGGAGCCTGACCGACTGGCCGCCGACCGTGTTGTACGTGTGCTTCTCCCAGTCGGCGCGGGTCAGCTTGCCCGAGACCGTGACCGTCCCGCCCTTGGTGACGGACGTCGCGCTCACGGTCGTCGTCAGCTTCGAGTAGCGCTGCACCAGCGTGCTGCCGAGGCCGCTCTGGTCCTTGTAGCCGACCTTGCTCATATCGGGGTTCTGCTGGTCCTGGCCGTTGAAGGCGATGGCCTCGGCGGCCACGCTCCAGCCGCCGGCCCAGGCGTTCATCAGGCCGCCGTCGGACGGGGGGTCGGCCGGGTAGATGTCGACGGTGCCCTTGCAGGTGGCCGTCGTCGACGTGGTGGCGGTGCAGGTCGCCGGAGCGCCGTACAGCTCGGGGGCCGTGTCGCTGTAGGTGCCGTGGTAGAGGAAGGCGTCCGTGTAGAAGTCGCTCGCGGCGATGTTCACGTCGGTGCCGTGCGTCATGGTGTACGTGTACGAGACGCTGACCGCGTTGGTGGTGCCCACCTTGACCGCCTTGGCGATCGAGACGTTGGAGAAGCTCACGTTCAGCGTGTAAGGGGTGCCCGAGTCGGTGACGGCCTGCGCGGCCGGGACTGCGAGGGCGGAGAGGGCCAGGGCGCCGGAGACGGCGGCCACGGTGGCACGTATGCGCATGTGCGTTTCCCCTGGAGGGAGAAGTGATCGTGGAGTCGGTTGACTCGCGCGATCAGATCCGCGGGGGATGCGACAGGTTGTACGTGCGTTCCGCCCGCGGATCAGATTTTATGCGCAGCTTACTGATCCATTACCTCATGTCGGTGAAGTCAGTCGAACCAGCGGTCCCGGGCCAGTTCCTCCGTCCGGGACGGGTCCTCCAGCAGGGCCGCCACCTCGAAGCGGCGCGGCCACTGCCCCGCCGCCCAGGCCAGCCCCGCCGCCACACCCTCCAGCGTGGCCGCGTGCAGCACGCCGTCGTCGGTGAGCCGCCAGTCGATCTCCACGCCGTCCACGACCAGTTCCTCGTGCTCGACGTACGTCGCGGGCGTGCGCGGCCCGAGCAGCACCCGCACCGACTCCGGTACGTCGTGCTCGGCGCCCTCGCTCGTCACCTCGCCGGTGACGGACTCGCTCAGCCGCCGCACCTGGAACAGCTCCGCCAGCTCGGCCGCGCGGGCCGGCCGGACCGGCAGCAGCGGCACCCCCGAGGTGAAGGGCAGCAGATCGGGCGAGTCGACGACCACGGCGTCGGCGGCGTCCACGACCTCCGCCCGCCCGTCGAGAACGGCGCGCAGCTCGTCCGGCAGGGTCACCTGCTCCGGGTCCAGCTCCCCCAACGCCCCGTACAGTCCGTGCAGTTGGGCCGTTCCGACCGGCCGCTCGGGGTCGGCCAGCCGGTCCAGCAGCTCGGCGGCGCCGCCCGGCTCGTCCAGCAGTGCCGCCACCGACGTCCGTACGCCCAGCGCCCGCAGCACCTGCTCGTCCTCGAAGCCGGTCGCGTCGGCCTCGTCGTACAGCCCGTGCAGCAGCGGATCGCCGCCGGCCGCGAGGAGACCGGCCGGCCGCCGCCCGTCGAGCACCGGGTGCCCGCGCAGCCACCAGGCCGTGTACGGCCGTACGACCTCGTGGGTGCCGTCGGGCAGCAGGATCCGCACCGGCTGGGTGAGGGCGTCCCGCAGCGGCGGCTGCGCGAGCAGCGCGAGCGCCTGCGGCCACCGCGCGTCGTCCACCAGGTCCAGATCGCGTACGGCGACCAGCTCGGTGGCGACCGGCGGTACCGGGCTGTCCGGGAAGCGGTCGAGGAGGTCCTCGCACCACACGTCGACGGAGTCCAGCAGCCCGGGGTCGTCGGGCTCGGCGAAGTCGCTCTCCCTGGGTTCCAGTTCGTCCGGGTCGAGGACGACATCGGTGGCGCGGACCAGCGCGAAGTTCGCGAGCACCCCGCAGGCGGCCAGCGGCTGCTCGCCCCACTTCTCGGCCAGCTCGGGGTCCACGGCGGCCAGCTCGTCCTCGCGGATCACCTGGGCGAAGGGGCTGCCGGGAAGGACCAGTTCACCGGCCGGAGCCAGTTCCCCGTCCTCGTCGGGCAGGGCGAGCGCGCCCAGCCAGGGCTCGTCCCCCGGCTCAAGACCGGCGTCCCGCACCAGCCCGAGAACCGTCTCGGCCAGCTCCTCGGCGTCCGGCGCCTCCTCCTCCCAGCCGAGGCCGCCCTCCTCGTCCAGCGAGGCGGCGACGGCGGCCCGCACCTGCGGGGTGGTGAGCACCGCGCGCGGGGTGGCGGACAGCGCGCCCAGCTTCTCCAGCAGCGGATGCGCCGCATCCTGGTGGACGACCTTCAGCCCGAGCCGTCCGAGGACGTCCGGGTCGATCCGGGCGCCGTCCGGGGTGGGCAGCAGCACCTGTCGCGGACCGATGGTCGTCCGCCGGTCGGCGAGCGGCACCGGCAGCCCGGACAGCCGCTCGGGGTCGACCCCGGCGAGGCTGTCGTAGAGCCGCCACCACCACTCGGGGTCCTTCTCCAGCCCGGCGAGCCGGTCGACGGCATCGGCGAGCGGCAGCCGGGCGACGCCGAGGGTGCGCAGCTCGACGCGGCGTTCCAGGCCGGCCGGGAGCAGCGTGGGCAGCACCTCGGCGAGCACCCGTACGGTGTCCGCGCCGGCGCCCTCCACGATCTCGGCGTCCCGGGGCCGTACGACCTGCGGCAACTCGTCCTCGCCGCCCGGCCCCGGCACGGCGGGCGGCAGGAAGGCGGTGCGCGGCAGCCTCTCCAGGACGGCCTCGCGCAGCGCCCCGTCCAGCTGCCCCTTGCCGAGCGGGCCGGGCACGAGGTCGACGATCCCCTCCGTGACCGGCCGCCACTCGGTGAGCAGCTCGGCGTAGACGTCGGCCGCGCGCTGCACCAGGAAGTCGGTGAGCGGACCGGGCGCCGGGTGCCGGCGGGTGGTGTCGAGGGGGAAGGAGGCGATCAGCAGGGCGGGCACGCCGAGGGGTTCGTCGCTGGGAGTGGGGGCGTGCACGACCGGGGCGGTACGGGGCCGGGCCGGGGCGCCATAGGCGTCGACGGGTACGGCCCAGGCCACCGTCCAGTGGGGTCGCAGCCGCTCCTCCAGCGGGCGGTCGGCGAGCAGTTCGGGGGTCAGCGGCCCGTGCCCGGAGGCGGTGCGCCAGTTGGTGATGCCGTCGCGGGAGTCCTCCACGACCGTGAAGGCGCCGTCGGTGCGGCGGGTGAGGGTGCGCGGCGCCTCGTCACCGACCTCCACGACCACCTCGCGCAGGCCGGGAAGGGCGAGGAGCAGCGCGTCGTCGACGGCGTGCAGCAGCCGCTCGGCGAGATCGGCGGCGGCCGCGTCCCGCAGCGGCAGGATGACGGCGGTGTCGTACGGGTCCGGGGCGGTGCCCTCGGCGGCGAACGGCAGCCGGAGCAGCGGCACATGCCCGTCCCGGCGCCGCACCTCGTCCCCCAGCCCCGGGCTGTGCCGGGCGGTCCCGGCGGCCAGCTCCCGCGCCTCGGCGAGCGCCCAGCGCACGCCCCCGTGCCGGCCCACGATCGCGGGCTCGTCGGTCACCGAGAGCACGGCGGCGAACCCGACCCCGAACCGCCCGACGGCCCCCTGTGTCACCTCGACGTCCCGCTTCGCGGACGCCCGCAGCGTGGACAGCGACTCGACACCGGCCGCGTCCAGCGGCGCACCGGTGTTGGCGGCGACGAGCACGCCGTCCCTGAGGGTGAGCCGCAGCCGCCCCGGCACCTTCGCCCGCGCGGCGGCGTCGGCGGCGTTCTGGGCCAGCTCGACGACGAGCCGGTCCCGGTAGCCGCCGAGGACCAGGTCCTCCTCGGCGTTGGCGTCCTCACGGAACCGGGCGGGGCTCGCCGCCCAGGCATCGAGGACACCGCGACGCAGACGGGCGGTGCCGAAGGGGTCGGCGCCCTCGGCCGCCGGCCGCACGTACTTGCTCACGTTCTCACTCCTCGTCGACGACGACTGAAGGTACCGCGCCGGGGGAGGCGCGCGGCGCGAGCGGGGGCGGGTGCAGGGCGGTGGGGTGAGCGGACGTCGATGCTGATAGAGATGAAGATCCTGTTGTCAGTGGTCGGTGTGATGCCGAGTACCACTGCAGGAACGTATCGGCAGGGGGATGTACGGAGGTTGGTGTGACGGGGTGGGACATCACGCCCGGGGGCGTGCAGTCGGTGGTCTCCAAGGTGCGCGAGGCCGCGGGCGACATGAACGCCGGGATCACGCTGTACGGGCGGAGCGCGCAGGGCGCGATGGAGTCGGCGGGCACGCTGTCCTTCGGCGACGAGAGCACCGCGGGGACCGGCTCCGGACGGGCGGCGGGTCTGGTGGCGGTGGCGCTGGGGAAGTTCATCGAGGGCACGCAGAAGGACGTGGCCTTCCTGCCGCTGCGCGCCAGTGATTCGGCGAACGGCGCGATCGAGGCGACCAACGCCTATCTGGCCGGGGATCTGGAGCAGGCGTGGAACGCCCAGCACCACGCGACGCTGCCGCCTGATGTGACGGCCTTCCTGGAGAAGGCGCGCAAGCGGGCGGACGGCAAGCAGGCGGACGGCAAGCGGTGATCAGCCCGGAGAAGATACCGACGTTCACCGGCGACCTGGTCGGGCTGCGCCAGGAGATCGCCTTCCTGCGGCAGGCCGCGAAAGCGATCAGCGAGCACGGCCACGCCGTCCACACGCGTTTCCAGCACCTGGACGCCTTCTACAAGGCCCCTGAGGCGCAGCAGCTGTTCGCCACGACGCAGGCGGTGCAGGACACCTCCGGAGGTTTCGGCGAGAAGTTGACGTCGGTGGCCGGTGCGCTGGAGACGTACATGGTCGAGGCCGCGGAGATCGTCAAGCAGCTGGAGACGCTGCGCGCGCGGGCCCGGGTGTTCGTGGAGTCGGTCAAGGGCCACGAAGGCGGTATCCACAGCTGGCGCAGTGACCCGGACAAGGTCGCCGAGCACAAGGCGATCTGGGACGGTGTGAACACGGCCATCGCCTCCTTCCAGCGGGCCGAGGTGACCTGCGCCGACAAGATCACCGCGCTGGTGGGCGGCACGCAGTGGCATGTGAACAACGGCAGAGCCGACCAGAAGAACGCCTACGGTTTCAGCGCCGGCCAGCTCGCCCAGGCGGATTCCCTGCCGTGGGGCCGCCCGGAGCACGAGGAGCTGCTGCCGTTCGGGATCGACTACCACCTGCGGCAATTCGGGATCAGCATCGGGGACAACGCCAAGGGCTCGGTCACAGGGCTGATCGACCTCTTCAGCCCCGGTGACGAGGGCAGCGCCACCCGCGAGGGCCTGGTACGGGTCTTCGTCGGCGCCGAAGGCTATCTCCTCGACCCGCACGGCGACCGGAACACCCACCTCGGCCCGGCTTCGGACCAGTTCATGGAGGACAGCAAGCCCTACGCCAAGGAGTTCGCCAAGTCATTCGTCGGCTGGGACGACTGGTCCACCAACCCCGGCAAGGCATTCGGCACGGTCGTCTTCAACACCCTCACCCTGGGTTCCGGACCTCTGGGTGCGCTGTCCAAGGTCGGCGAGGCGGGCGCGGTGGCGGGCAGGGCGGGCGGACTGGCCCGCGTGGCCGGCACCGTGGCCAAGGTCGGCGAGGTCCTGGACCCGATCGGCGCGGCGACCAGGACGGTGGGTATCGCGGCCCGCACCCTGCCGAAGGTCTCCGACCTGGTCTCGGGCGTCCGGGCGGCCACGGAAGCGGCCACCACCGCCGACAAGGCCCACAGCGTCCTCCGGCTGTCCGACGGCTCCCATATGGAGATCTCCGACGGTCAGTTCGTCCATGGCAAGCATGGCGTCACGGACACCACTC
Organism: Streptomyces alanosinicus; assembly: GCF_014650595.1. Taxonomy (GTDB): domain Bacteria; phylum Actinomycetota; class Actinomycetes; order Streptomycetales; family Streptomycetaceae; genus Streptomyces; species Streptomyces alanosinicus. The sequence continues at coordinate 185,609 of NZ_BMVG01000002.1, read as the reverse complement.
CGGCCCCGTCCGAAGGGGCGGCCGCCGACCGGGTTCCGTCGATCAAGGCTCCTGGCCACCACGAGCTGGTGGGTGCGGGGGCGCGGGCGCCTGAGGCTGCCGCACACGGGGGTGAGAGCCTGCCGCCTCAGGGCAGCCACGAGGGCGGGGCATCGCACAACTCGACGACAGGCCATGGCGATGGCGATGGCGCGCATGGTTCCGGACACGACCATGGATCGGGCCACCATGATGCGGGGGCGGGGCACGAGAGCCATCACTCGCCTGCTGAAGGCAGCGGTCACTCGTCTTCAGAACACCATCACGCCGATGCGACGAGTGTCGGTGGCTCCGGGGCCGGGGGTACCGGACCGGGAAGGGGGCCATGGCCTGTGGCCGACGGCGTCGAGGGGCCTGCGGCGGGTAAGAGCCTCATGTATCCGAATTCTCGGCATACTGTCGCAGGGGCAGCCCGCGGCGAGATCAAGAAAGCGAACAGTGTCATCCTTCGTGGCTACGAGCAGCAGGTCAATCAGGACCTCGCTGACATCGCTGCGGGCAAAGCGACCTGGAAGGTCAAGCTCAGTCGTTACCTGGTCAACGGGCGCCTGTACGAGGTCGAACCCACGGGAAGGGTGTACCCCGACAGCGGCACGGGGATCGCGAAGCTCGACCGGAACGAGTACGCGGCCCTCGTGCAGATCTCCAAAGCCAAGGGCGACATCAGTGCTGCACCGCAGTTGACCCGCGACCCGCGCTTCACAAACAACCCAGGGATCGTGCAGAAGGCCCTAGACATCTACAACGGGACCTATCAACCATGACGTACAACCTCCTCACCGTGGAGCCTCTGAATCTCGACACCATCACAGCAGTACTCGCGCAGTGCCTGCACGTGCGCGAGCAGGAGGTGGACGTCGCCGACGAGGACACCGACCAAGAGCTGCGCAACTGGGACGCCTTGGTGCTCTGCGGCAAGAAATCGGTACTGGGTGACGTGTCCACGTCTCTGGACATCTATGTCCAGGAGTCTGTGCAACCACAGCCCGACGAGTCGGAGCTGGCGTCCGCCTTCGCTCGGGCGGCAGGTGCCGTGGTGCTCTTTCCCGCCGAGGACGTGCCGGTGAGCGCGTACTGGCTGGCCACGGAAGACGGGCGGGTCACACGAGCACGCCTGTACGACTCCGATGACGAAGAACCTGTCTTCACGATCGACACGGTCGAAGCTCCCGTCGCTCGACTTCCGCATGTCGCCGTCGCCCTCATCCCCGAAGTCGTCCGCGAACTGAAGATCGCCACCCCTGTTTCCGATGCCTTCGATGTGCACCTTGAGCACATGCGGCCGGATCAGGCCGGAACTTTGGGAACGCCGCTCCGGCTGGCAAGTGATCGCCTGGGTGCCTGGGAGAAACTCATCCGACACATGGAAGCCTCCTGGGCCTCCTCCGGCTGGTGTCCGCCCGATCTCTATCGCGAGCGCCTTGAAGCGCGGGACGACCTGGAGCAGGTGCGCGGTCAGCTCCCTCACGACGCAGCCACCCTGCTCCAGAAAGCTCTTGAGCCCCTGGACGCTCTGTTCGCCGAGCTGACAGTCGACGACACCGGCGGTCTGCTCCGCAAGGAACTGCCCTTGGCGCAAGATGCCGCGTCGGAACACGGATGGTGGTGGAACCGTCGCCCCGATCCCCTGCCCTGGTAATACGGCCGGCCGCGAACAGGAACCCCTGTGACACACGACATCATCGCCCTCACCCCAAAGATGCCGGACGCCCGGACCATGCTTGCTGGGCTGTACGCCGGCGGCCCCGACCTTCGGGTGGACAGTGTCTCCGAAGGAGCAGCCGTCCGGTTGTGCACAGCTGACGGGCGTCCCCGGGTGACCGTTGAGGTGCCGTTGTTCGTTCAGGTGCCCGGCGAGGTCAGCCGCCTGCTCGGGTCGGACGTGCGAGGCGAGGCGCCGGTGTGGTGGACCGAGGTGCGGGCGAGCACGGCGGTGGAGGAAGCGGGGCGGCTGGCCGGATCGCTCGGTGGGCGGCTGGTGGCGGTGCTGGGCGGGGCAACCTGGCCGGGCGATGCCGCGCATACCGACGTCGTTTCCGTTCCTTTCGGCGGCGGAGGCAGTGCTGACGGCGACGCGCTCGGTGTCGACCTCCTCACCGACCACGCCGCCCTGGTCATCCAGGACCGTCCCGTGGTCGCCGCGACCACCTGGCTCACCGACCTCCTGCGGACCACCGTCGCCTCGGGGCGGGAACTGCAGATCCTCAGCCCGCCCAGCGCCCGGCTGAGCCTGCCCGCCCGCACTCTGATGACCAACGTGCCCGCGCGCTGGGTCGTCCGTGACCCCGACTGTGGTTACTACGACGGTCTCACCGGCGCCGTACTCCACTGGCACGAGGGCCGGTTCGCTCCCGCGCCCGGGGTCCCGGTCGCGGAGGCCTTTGAGGCACCTGCCGCCGCCGAAGGCGAACAGCAGCTCCACCTCTCCATCCGCACCACCCACCCCTCCGACGGGAACCTTCTCCTCGGTGGCGCCCTGGAAGCCGCGTGGCACGCGCTCACCGGTGACGCGCCCGCCGGCTGGTCCACCGCCGAACCCGTCAACCTTCCCTGGTCTCGACGCCAGTTGACCGAACTGGCCCGTACTCGCGCCGAGAAGTCCGCCCCCACCTGGCTCGTCGCCGTCGGTGCCCCGGACCGGCCGGGAATCGCCACCTGCCGTGTCGTGCGCACCCCGGCCGGGGTCGAGGAGCAGATCACGCTCGCCTTCGGCTACACCAGGGGCCAGGCGCCCCTTGAGGCTCTTGGACAACTGGCCGAGACGCTGGCCACCCGTCATCGCCTCACGTCCATGCTCGCCTGCCTCCGCGGCGCCCGCGCCGACCTCACCACCGCGCCGCACCGCGAGGCACCACTCGTTCCGGTCTCCTTCACCCTGGGCTGTGACGCGGTACGTCTCATGGGCCCCGCGGCTGCCGAATCAGCCCTGGAGCCGCGTCCCGTCCGGCTCGGCCCCACGGCACGACCCGCCCTGCACTACCCGCTCGGCGACGGCACCGACCTCACGTCCTGGCAGCGCCTCGCCAACCTCAGCGAACAGCTCAGTCCCCGGACGCGTACGACACGAAGTCGGACCAGGCGTCCGGCGTGAGCGCGAGCCGGGGGCCTGCGGTGTGCTTGGAGTCGCGGACGTGGATGGTGCGGGGGGCTATCGCGATCTCGACGCAGGAGTTGCCGTCGTTGCCGCTGCTATGGCTGCTTTTGAACCACTCCAGGGCCACTTCGACGCAGGAGTCGCCGTCGGGGCCGCTGCTGTAGCTGCTCTTGAACCACTCCAGCTTCATGTTTCTCCCAGCAGTTGTTCGATGAGGGCCAGTGACTCCCCGGGTGGAAGTGCCTGAGCCCGGATGGTCCCGTACCGCAGTTCAAGAATCCGCAGTTCCTTGAGGTTCGAGATCGGGCGCCCATTGAAAGCGCCGTCAGCGCGTCCCACTGCCGTGCCGTCCTCGAACTTCAACAACTCGATCCTGCCGCTCATGCCGGGGTGTGACGGGCTGTCCAGCGGCATCACTTGAAGCGTGACGTTGTTCAACCGCCCCACCTCCAGCAGGCGCTCGAACTGCTGTCGCCGCACCATTGTGCCCCCGACCTTGCGGCGCAGGGTCGCCTCCTCCAGGACGAACCCGAGGGCCGGAGCAGGCGACCGCTCGAAAATGGACTGCCTGGCCATGCGGGCGGCAACTCGTCGTTCTAAGTCCTCCGGTGAGTAGGCGGGGAGCCAACACTCCAGCAACGCTCGCGCATGTTCGAGTGTCTGCAGCAGTCCAGGGATGTTGCTGGTCTCGTACACGCCAATCTCGACCGCCTTGCCCTCGGACTCCGCCAGAGCCCGCACCTTCTTGGGATACCGGACCTTGGCCACGTCCTCCCTCGTCGCCGAGATCAGCCCGCCCGCCCCCAACACCTTGTCGGCCTTGTCCAGATACTCCGGTCGGGGAATCCGCTGGCCGCCCTCGATCTTGTAGACCAGGTCCTCGCCGTAGCCGATGGCCTTGCCGAAGTCCGCGGCCTTCATTCCCACAGCCTCGCGCCGCAGTTTCAGCTGACGCCCCACCATGGCGATGACCGCGATGCCCCACTCGTCGTCCGGATCCACCTCCCAGCCCGGCTCGTCCGCCTCGCCCTTGAGTTCGTCCGACATCGCCCCTCCTGACAAGCCCCGACACGCCGGAGAACCACCGGACAGTGACGGTACGCAACGGCGTAGTTACTCACCACGGTAAGCATCACCGGCCACTCTGAGTGACGTGAATCAGAAAATCGCCGAGACCGAGCCCCCGCCCCAGCCCCAACTCGACGGCGGCATCCCGAACTTCACCGTCCTGTTGTCCTCCACTCCGCGCGGTGCCCGGCTGGCCCGGCTGCTCGCGGCGGACCAGCTCCGGAGCTGGGGGCTTCCGACGGACCCCGCGACGCTGATCGTGGCCGAGCTGGCGGCCAACGCCGCGACCCATGGCCGCCTGCCCGGTCGTAGCTTCCGGGTCACGCTCTACGTCGTCGGCCCCACCCTGCGGATCGAGGTCACCGACACGCGCGGTGACCGGCTGCCCAGGCTTCAGGAGCCGGACGCGCGGGCCGAGTCCGGTCGTGGTCTCCTCCTCGTGGACGCGCTCGCGGATCGCTGGGACGTCAGCGAGGGCCGCTTCCCGCGCAAGACCGTCTGGGCCGAGCTATGCCTTCCGGCGCCGCAGAAATGCCGAGACCCTCGCCGGGAGTAGCGATCCCGGCGAGGGCCTGTCCGGACCTGTGTCAGCCGCCCAGGACGGGCAACGTCAGACCGCAGTCGACCGGCTTGGCGTGGGCCGGGTCCAGGGCGTTGCGGACGAGTTGGGCGGCGTTGGAGTCGTACGCCATGGCGACGTGCTCGGAGAGGTCCCTCGGGCAGATGTCCTGGATGGTGATGTTCTTGACGGTGGCCTTCGGGCCCGCCTTCAGGAACTGGTGCGTGTAGGGAGTGACGACCTCGTCGAGCTTGGTGGCGATGACGGTGTAGTCGACCCCGGGCTGGGTGTCCCCGTCCCGGTCCAGCGTCGTGTTGACCTCGGAGCCGACCAGCTGGTCCTCGTACGCCTCGCCGAGGACCAGCGACACGGGCTTGTTGAGGCCCAGCTTCGTGGTCAGGGTGCCGAGGCCGGAGCCGGTCGTGCCGTGGTTGGACGGGGCCAGTCCGACGAGGCTGTGCACCTTGTTCCGTTCCGGGTGCGCGGGGTCCGTGCCGCCCGCGAACCGCAGATACCAGCGGGGGGTGACACCGCCGCCCTGGGAATGCCCGACGAGGTCGACCTGGTGGGCGCCGGTCGCCTTCAGGACACGGTCGACGAAGTCGGCGATCTGGCCCGCGGACACCGGGACGTGGGCGGTCGCCTTGACCGGGTTGCCGGGTGTCCCGCCGTACTCGGCGGCGAAGACGCAGTAGCCGAGCTGCTTGAGGTACGGGGACATCAGGGCCCAGTTGTCGTAGGCGTTCGCCCAGGTGCCGTGGAGCAGGACGACCGGGCGCGGGTGTGCCTTCGTGGGCTTGCAGTTGAAGTCGTTGGCTCCGGCCGGCGGGTCGTCCGGGTGGACCAGGCCCCCGACCGCCGCCAGGGGGGCGGTGAGGATCTTGCCCCGGGGGGCCGGGGGCTCGGGGGTCCCCGCCGCCGCTGCCACGCCCTGGCCCGCGCCCAGCGCCAGGGCGAGCCCCGCGCAGAGCGCGGCCAGGCCGCCGCGCCACCGGTTCGACCGTCTCGGGGACACACGGTTCGACGGTCTCGGGGAAACACTCCGGCTTCGGGACACACTGCGGTCCGGCATCGGGCCACTCCTCGCCTCGCGGCCGGCCCAGCGCCGGCCCCGGCGATGATCGAGGAGCGGGCCCCCCGCCATGGCCGACGAACGCGCGCGAACCCCCGTATGGAGCAGTCCGTTTCATCCGGTCAGCGGTTGGCGGCCCTCCCAACGGCCCGCCCATCAGCCCGCCGACCGGCTTTTTCGCCGGGCAACTGGGCCCCTGAGGGCCGCCGTTGGACCCGGTGACGCCGGCTCAGGAGTGGCCCGGTGACTCAGGAGTGGTCCGGTGGCTCAGGAGTGGCCCAGCTCCGCCGTCTCCTCGTCGCCCGCCTCCGGGACCGAGCCGGAGTCGCGGGCGGGGCGGAGCGGGAAGGGGTCGACCCTGGTCTCGTCGATGACCGGCGGGGCCGGCTGCGGAGGCTTCGGCATGACCGCGGCCTCCGAGTGGCCGCCGCAGCCGTAGGCGAAGGAGACCACACGGCCGTCGGCCGGGGAGAACTCATTGGCGCACACGCCGAAGGCCTGGCCGAGGGAGCCGCCGATGGGGCTCAGGAAGCCACAGGTCAGACAGGTCGCCGGGGCGGCCTGGGCCATCGGCGTCTGGGGGCCGTACGACTCCTCCCAGCGGTCCGCCGCGACATGGAGGCCGTAGCGGGACAGCACACGGGCGCGGCGCATGCCCAGTTCCTCGGCGACGGCGGCGATCGAGCCCCGGGAGGGGACCATGGGCTGGACGGCCGGGGTGCCGGGGGTGACGTCGGCGTCCTCCGCCTCCGCCAGCTCCGCCATCTCGTGCGAGACCGCCGAGGTCGGCAGCGGCTCCTCCTCGCCGCTGTAGCCGGGCTCCAGACGCAGGTCCTCCTGGTCCGTGGGGAGCAGATCGCCGGGCCCGAGGTCACCGGGGCGCAGCCGCTCGCTCCACGGCACCCACTCGGGGGCGAGCAGGGCGTCCGGGCCGGGCAGCAGGACCACCTCGTCGAGCGTGACGACCTTGGCGCGGGAGGCGCGGGCCACGGTCACCGCCCAGCGCCAGCCGCGGTAGCCCGGCTCTTTGCACTCGAAGAAGTGCGTGACAACACGGTCGCCCTCGGAGAGCAGGCCGGCGTGCTCGCCGACCACGCCGGGCGCGGCGGCCTCCTCGGCGGCGCCGCGGGCGAGGTCGACCGCCTCGGCACACAGACGGTCGGGGGTGCGGCTTCGCGTTGTCGCTGCGCTCACAGGTATCGCTTCTCTCCTACGCCGTCTCGTCGAGTGCGGCTGCCTGAAGGCGGTGAAGCGGACGGAGCGGACCTTGGGGCCGCATCGACGTCTGCTTGCGATCGCGCTCGGGCGCACCTCTGCCATCCATTCTGCGTTATGGCTGAGATACGCACGCTACACCGAATGGGATTCGTCGCCGCTACGCGGCATTGTCTCCCATCCGCTCGCCGATGACCATCGGACCGTCGGCGGGCGGGACGGATGTGATCACGGGCACGGTTCGCCGTCATCCGCGCCGTACCGCACTATCCGGCCGCTTCTCAGGGCACTATGAAGCACGTGGCGACCGCGGACAGGCGTGGTGTTCGGGGTGGCGGTGCGAGCCGGGTCGGCGGCGCCGTCCGGTCCGTCGGGCGTGCCCTGCACTTCCCGGTCACCGGGGCCGCCCGGGGCATCCGCAGGGCCACGCACGCGCATGGCGCGGGTGAGTCGGGCCTGGGCAAGCTGATCGAGCTGCACGCGGTGAACGGCGCCGGCGATGTCATGGTCACCGTGGCGCTCGCCTCCACCGTGTTCTTCTCCGTACCCACCGACGAGGCGCGGGGCCGGGTCGCGCTGTATCTCGCCATCACCATGGCGCCCTTCACCGTCCTCGCGCCCGTGATCGGCCCGCTGCTCGACCGGCTGCCGCACGGCCGGCGCGCCGCGATGGCCGGGGCCATGCTGGCCCGTGCGCTGCTCGCGCTGGTGATCTCGGGCGCCGTGGCGAGCGGCAGCCTGGAGCTGTATCCCGCCGCGCTGGGCGTGCTGGTCGCCTCGAAGGCGTACGGGGTGGTCCGCAGTGCCGTTGTGCCACGGCTGCTGCCGCCCCGGTTCTCGCTGGTGAAGGCCAACTCGCGGGTCACCCTCGCGGGGCTGCTGGCCACCGGGATCGCCGCGCCGATCGCGGCCGGGCTGCACCGGGTCGGTGATCCCTGGCCGCTGTACGGCGCCTTCGCGATCTTCGTCGGGGGAACGTTCCTGTCGTTCTCCCTGCCGCCCAAGGTGGACTCGGCCCGGGGCGAGGACGTGGCGCTGCTCGCGGCCGACGAGCAGCATCTGCACGGGCCCCGCAGGAAGGCGCAGCGGGCGCAGGGGAAAGAGCCAGGCGAGGAGCCGGGGAAGGAGCAGGGGAAGGAACCAAGCAAGGAGCAGGGGAAGCGCCCGGGGCTGCGGACCGTGGGGCCGGCCGTCACCCACGCGCTCGGCGCCAACGCCGCCCTGCGCTGTCTGTCCGGCTTCCTGATCTTCTTCCTGGCCTTCCTGCTGCGCGAGCATCCGCTGACCGGGGAGAGCGCGGCCGTCTCGCTCGGGATAGTCGGTGTCGCCGCCGGGGTGGGCAACGCGCTGGGGACGGCCGTCGGGGGCTGGCTGAGATCGCGTGCCCCGGAGATCATCATCGTGACCGTCGTCGCGGTCGTGCTCGGTACGGGGATCGTGGCCGCCGTGTTCTTCGGGGCGTTCCTGGTGGCCTGCCTCGCCGCCGTCGCCGGGTTCGGCCAGGCGCTGGCCAAGCTGGCGCTGGACGCGCTGATCCAGCGGGACGTGCCGGAGTCGGTGCGCACCTCGGCGTTCGCCCGCTCGGAGACGCTGCTGCAGATGGCCTGGGTGTTCGGCGGCGCCGTCGGCATCGTGCTGCCGCTCAACGGGACGCTGGGCCTGCTGATCGGCGCGGCGTTCGTGGCCGTCGGCTGGCTGACCACGCTGAAGGGACTGCTCGCCTCGGCCCGGCACGGCGGCCGCACCCACCCGCGCGTGGCCTGACCCGCCCCCGTACGGCTTCACCAACCCCCGTACGGCTTAACCGACCCCTGTATGGCCTGACCGACCCCCGTACAGCCTGACCTGCCCCGGCACCCGCCCGGCACCTGCCCGACCCCCGCTCCGGCACCTGCCCCGATACCTCCCCGGCATAACGAACCGGACACGGTTTCCCCGCGCGGGGCACGGCTGGCGTAACGAAGCGGGCACGCCGCACCCCGCATGGGCGGACGGCTCCGGGCGCCCGATAGCCTTCGTGCCATGACCACGCTGCAATCCGCTGTGCGACGCCGCCGCGCCGTCGCCGCCGCCGGCCTCGTTTCCGCCGGACTGCTCGCCCTGTCCGCCTGCGACAAGCCGACGCCCGTCGCGACGGTCACCGTCGGCACAAGCTCGGTCAACTCCGAAGCCATGTGCTACAACGACGGCAACGCGCTGGACGCCAAGGCGCTGACGAACTGCATCAAGAACATCGACAAGGCCAAGTCGATCAAGGTCGACCAGGACGCGACGGTCCGCTTCGGAGTCGACCCGAAGATCGCGGACGCCGGCTGGGTCGTCCTGGTCAACGGCCAGCAGTTCACCGACGTCAGCAAGAAGACCTACCGCACCATCCCGGGCAGCGCGTTCTTCAACCAGCAGTACGGCACCCAGGGCGACACCAACACCGTCACGATCCGCATGGGCGAGAAGTCCAACCAGGGCATGTGGTCGTTCAAGCTGAAGAAGGCCTGATCACGGCCTCCGCGCGCATCCTCGTCGCCACCGCGGTCCCGGCCGAACGGGACGCGGTGGCACGGGCGTTCCCCACGGCCGGGCGATTGCCCTCGGCCGGGCGATTCCCTACGGCCGCGCGAGAGGTACGGCTCCCCGGCGCACTGCTGTGCCGTACCGGCGCGGGCCCCGATCTGCTCGCCGCCGGTGTCGGTCCGGCCCTCGCCGCCGCCTCCACCGCCGGCGCCCTGACCGCGGCCGGCCTTCAAGGCGACCGGTACGGCCTGGTCGTCTGCGCCGGGATCGGCGGCGGCTTCCAGCCCGGGGCACCCGTCGGCTCGCTCGTCGTCGCCGACGCGATCACCGTCGCCGACCTGGGCGCCGAGACCGCCGACGGCTTTCTCCCGGTCACCGAACTGGGCTTCGGGACCATCACCCACCGCCCCCCGGCCTCGGCCGTACGCGCCGTCGCCGAGGCGACCGGCGCCCGCACCGGCACGGTCCTGACCGTCTCCACCGTCACCGGCACCGCCGACCGCGCCGCCACCCTTCTGGAGCGGCACCCGGGCGCGCTCGCCGAGGGCATGGAGGGCTTCGGGGTGGCGGAGGCGGCCGCCGCCCACGGGGTGCCGGTGCTGGAGATCCGCGCGGTCTCCAACCCGGTCGGCCCGCGCGACCGTGCCGCCTGGCGCATCGGCGACGCCCTCGCCGCCCTCACCGAGGCGTTCGGGAAGCTCGCGCCAGCATTGGAGAGTTGGAAACCTGTATGACGACCAGTGAGCAGCAGCAGACCCTGCGGATCGCGTACTCCCCCTGCCCCAACGACACCTTCGTCTTCGACGCCCTCGCCCACGGCCGCGTCCCCGGCGCCCCCGCGCTGGACGTGACCTTCGCCGACATCGACATCACCAACGGCATGGCGGAGCGCGGCGAGTTCGACGTGCTGAAGGTGTCGTACGCCGTCCTGCCGTACGTCCTCGACGAGTACACGCTGCTGCCGTGCGGCGGGGCGCTCGGCCGGGGCTGCGGGCCGCTGGTGCTCACGCGGGAGCCGGACACCGAGCTGACAGGCCGTACGGTCGCGGTGCCCAGCGAGAAGTCGACGGCGTATCTGCTGTTCCGGCTGTGGGCTGCGGACACGTTGCGGGACGGTGGGGTCGGCAAGATCGTGGTCATGCCGTTCCACGAGATCATGCCGGCCGTGCGGGACGGCAGGGTGGACGCCGGACTGGTCATCCACGAGGCCCGGTTCACCTACCGCGGCTACGGGCTGCACAAGCTCGCCGACATGGGCGAGCACTGGGAGCGGACGACCGGGCTGCCGATCCCGCTCGGCGCGATCGTCGCCAAGCGCTCACTGGGCGCGGACACGCTGACGCGGCTCGCCGACGCCGTCCGCGCCTCCGTACGGGCCGCCTGGGACGACCCCGAGGCGTCCCGGCCGTATGTCATGGCCCACGCCCAGGAGATGGACCCGGCCGTCGCCGACCAGCACATCGGGCTGTACGTCAACGAGTTCACCGCCGGCCTCGGCGAGGACGGCTACGCGGCGGTCCGCGGACTGCTCACACGCGCGGCGGCCGAGGGGCTGGTGCCGCCCCTCGGCCGGGATGCGCTCGTCTTTCCCTGACGGGTTCCGCCACGGGCCCCGCGGGCTGCTACACGTCCAACTGGTCGGCGACCGCCCGCAGCAGGCCGGCGATCTTCGCGCCGGAGGCCTTGTCCGGGTAGCGGCCCTTTTCGAGCATCGGCGTGATGTTCTCGAGAAGGGTCGTCAGGTCCTGCACGATCGAGGCCAGCTCGTCCGGCTTCTTGCGCTGGGCGGCGGCGACCGACGGCGTCGGGTCCAGCACGGTCACCGACAGCGCCTGGTCACCGCGCTGACCGGCGACGACGCCGAACTCCACGCGCTGTCCCGGCTTGAGTACGTCGACTCCGGCGGGGAGAACAGAGGAATGGACGAAGACGTCACCGCCGTCGTCGCGGGAGAGAAAGCCGAAGCCCTTCTCGCTGTTGAACCATTTGACACGCCCGGTCGGCACCGTCTGTCCTCGTCCTCGCACTAGTTGGGAACTGCTGCGTCCACTGCTCGCAAAGTGCTCTTGATAGCAGTAGAGCGGGTCCACCGTGACCCGCCGCTACCAAGCGTAATGGTCTCGGGGCGGGTGACAAGACGTCCCCCGGTTGTTCTCTCGCGCTGGGAACTACCCTGGTCCGGTGCGTGACAAAACCCAAACGAATTCCGCCGGGCCCGGTGACCGTCTGATCCGTGCCGGTGCGATCGTCTTCTTCCTGGGCACCGTGGCCACTCTTGTCACGGTGGCCCCGCTGTTCCTCGGCGCGAAGCCCTTTCCGACCTACATGTACTGCATGAGCATGCTCATGGGCGTCGGATTCCTGCTGGCCGGCGCGGGGGTGCTGCGCTCCGTGACCGCGGGCCGGCGTCAGGCGCGAGCAGCCGCCCGGTAGCCCGTCAGCCACTCCGGGAAGGCCGACAGGTCGTCGAGGACGACGTCCGCCCCGGCGGCGCGCAGTTCGTCGGCGGGGCAGGGACCGGTCGCCACGGCGACCGACAGCGCACCCGCGGTACGGGCCCCGCGTACGTCTCCGACGTGATCGCCGACGTACACGCCCGCGCGGTACTCGCGCAGCGCCTCCGCCTTCTGCTCGGCCCACAGATCGCCCACGACGACGTCCGGCTCGATGCCGACGTGGGACAGGTGCAGCTTGGCGCTCGGCTCGTACTTCGCCGTGACCACCATCGTCCGGCCGCCGGCCGCGGCCACCGCGGCCACCGCCTCCCGGGCGCCTGCCATGGCGGGCGACGCGGCGATGGCGATCGACGGGTACATCTCCCGGTACAGCTCGACCATCGCGGGGAGCCGCTCCTTCGGGAACCAGTGGGCCAACTCGTCCAGGAGCGGCGGACCGAGCCGGGTCACCGCCAGATCGGCGTCGATGAACGTCCCGGTCCGCTCCGCCAGGGCCACGTAGCAGGCGTGGATACCGGGCCGGGAGTCGATGAGGGTCATGTCGAGGTCGAAGCCGACGGTCAAAGTCATATCGGCCATTGTGCCGGGTGCGGGTCCGTGGGTGGCTGGTCGCGCCCACGCGGCGGAGCCGCGTATCAGACACAGTCCCGCGCCCCTGGGGGGTTGCAGTCAGCGCAGTTGCATCGTGCCCCCTCCTTCTGCCGCCTCAGCGGCTGCGCTGGGAACGCCACACCACGTACAGGGCCGAGGCGACGGCCGCGCCGCGGACCACCCAGGGCCAGGTCCCGGCGATCGCGTCGTTCATGTGGCCCTGCGCGATCGGGGTGCCCCAGCGGCCGTTGTCGCGGCCCCACAGCCAGACCAGGCCGGCCGCGATCGCCGTGCCGGGCAGGATCATGACGGCCAGCTTGGTCTCCGCGGGCGTCAGCCGGCGCGAACCGTAGGCGATCGCCCAACCGAGCAGCAGGGCGAACCAGTTGCCGAGCACCGCGCCGGCGACCAGCGCGGCGGCGGCCAGCAGCAGAAGCGGGTTGGTCCAGCCGGCGGCGGGCCGGGGCACCAGCCGGCGGCGCCGCCGGGCGTGCTCGGCCTCGGCCGCGGGTTCGGCGGCGTCCGCCTCCTCGACGGGCGGGGACGATGCCCCGGCCTCCTTCGCCGGCTCCTCGCCCGGCCGCTGCGGCCGCTGGAGCAGCTCCGGGATCTCCACGCCGCCGAAGAACCCCGGCACCGAGTCGGCCGACTCGGCGGCCCCGCCGAAAGGGCTGTCGCCGGTCCGCCACCAGTCGGGCTGTACGGCGCTGTCCCCCAGCTCGTGCGCGCCGGCGAGGTGCGGCGGTGACGGGACGTCGCGCGGGGCGGCGGGTGCGGGCTCTGCGGAGTCCGGACGGGGCCGGGACCGGGGGACGGTCCGGCGCAGGCCCTTGCCCTTGGCGCGTTCCGGGTCCGCGGGCCGCGCCGGCACGGTGGCGGCGGACGGGGCGGAGGCACCGGAGGGAGCGGTGCCGCCCGCGGCCGCGACGACCTCGTCGGGGGTGCCCAGGCGGTCCAGGATGCGGCGCACCGCGGCGGGACTGTCGGTCTGCGCCTCGGACCGGTGCCGGTCGATCTCGCCCCGCAGCTCCGTCACGAGCCGCATCCGCGTGCCCGACGGCAGCTGCCGCTGCTGAGCGATGTCCCCGACACGGCTCAGGTACTCGTAGACGACCTGGTCGCTCTCGATCCCCAACGGAATCCCCTCCGGGGCGACGGTGATGAACCCCGGTGAGGACGGTACCGCGTCCGCGTCCGCGCTCCCCCACGCTCGGCTTCTCCCCCACGCTCGGCTTCGCTCGCGCGGGAGGGGCCCCCACCGCGGGGGGACCCCCATCCCGCACTCACTCGGCTGGGACCGGCGCACCCGCTACCGTGGGTCAGATGAGCCATGCGGCCCACCCGGCCCCCCGATCCCTCGCCGAAGCGCTGCGCGCGCGGGACGACGTCTCGCTGGCCGCGCTGCTGCGCAGCCGCCCCGACCTCATCACGCCCGTCCCCACCGACCTCACCCAGCTGGCCACCCGCGCCGGCACCCGCGCCTCGGTGCTGCGGGCGCTGGAGCGGCTGGACCGGTTCGCGCTGCAGACGGCGGAGGCGCTGGCCGTGGCCCCGGACCCGGCGTCGTACGGGACGCTGCTCGGGCTGATGGCGGGCGACGCCGGTGACGAGAGCGTCGCCGCCGCGCTGCCCCGGGCCCTCGCCGCGCTGCGCGAGCAGGCGCTGGTGTGGGGCGACGACGAGCGGCTGCGGCTGGTGCGCACGGCCCGCGAACTGCTCGCGCCGTCCCCGCAGCACCCCTCCCCCACCGGGCTCGGGCCCAGCGTGCAGGAGGCCGCCTCGGGTATGTCGCCGGGCCGGATCCAGGAGATCGTCACGGCGGCCGGGCTGTCCTCGACACACGACGCGGTGTCCGCGCTGACCGCGCTGACCGCGCTGTTCGCCGACCGCGAGAAGATGGCCGAGCTGCTCGCCGGCGCCCCGGAGCCGGCCCGCGAGGTGCTGTCCCGGCTGGTGTGGGGGCCGCCGTACGGACAGGTCACCGCGGATCCGGCCACGCATCTGCGCTGGCTGCTGGACCGCGGTCTGCTGCTGCCGGCCACGCCCGGCACGGTCGTGCTGCCGCGTGAGGTGGCCCTCCATCTGCGCGAGGGCCTAGCGCACCGTGTACCCGAGCCGCTGCCGCCCGCCGTCGAACCGGCCGCCTCGCACAGCCCGCAGGTGGTGGACGCGACGGCGGCCGGACAGGCGTACACCGCGCTCGCCACGGTCGAGGAGCTGCTGCAGGACTGGGACGAGGGCGGCCCGGCCGTGCTGCGGGCCGGCGGACTGAGCGTCCGCGATCTGAAGCGGACCGCCGTCGCCCTGGATGTGTCCGAGCCGGTGGCCGCGTTCTGGGTGGAGCTGGCGTACGCGGCCGGCCTGATCGCCTCCGACGGCGAGGCCGACGAGCGGTACGCGGCCACACCCGCCTACGACGAGTGGCTGGAGCGGCCCCCGGCAGAGCGCTGGGCCCGGCTCGCCGAGGCCTGGCTGGCGGCCACCCGGACCCCGGGGCTGGTCGGCGGGCGGGACGCCAAGGACCGTACGCTCGCCACGCTCGGTCCGGGCCTGGACCGCTCGGCCGCGCCCGAGGTACGGCACCGGGTGCTGACCCTGCTGGCCGGGCTCCCGGCGGGCGCCGCCCCGGACGCCGCGTCGGTGCTGGCCCGGCTGCGCTGGGAGCGGCCGCTGCGCGGGCCCCAGCGGGATACCCAGCAGGGCGGCGAGGAGGATCTGCGCTCCCGGCTCGCCCGCTGGACCCTGACCGAGACCGAGCTGCTGGGCATCACGGGCCGGGGCGCCCTGTCGGAACACGGACGGGCACTGCTGGGCACCTCGGGCGCCTCGGGTCCCCCGGCCACATCGGCCGTGGCGCCCCTGTCGCCCCTGTCGCCGTTGTCCGCCGGCCCGGCCGAACCCGTCGGCCCCGGTGACAAGCTGCCCGTGCACCATCACCCCCGGCCGGCCGCCGGGCCCGCTCCGCTCTCCCCCGCCGAGCAGGCCGTGGCGACGGCCGCCGCCGGACGGCTGCTGGCGCCGCTGCTGCCCGAGCCGCTGGACCACGTCCTGCTCCAGGCCGACCTGACCGCGGTGGCACCCGGGCCGCTGCAGCGCCCGCTCGCCGATCTGCTGGGCGTGCTCGCGGACGTCGAGTCCAAGGGCGGCGCGACGGTGTACCGCTTCACCCCGGCCTCGGTGCGGCGCGCCCTGGACGCCGGCCGCAGCGCCGCCGATCTGCACGCCTTCCTCGCCGGGCACTCCCGCACCCCGGTCCCGCAGCCGCTCGCCTATCTGATCGACGACGTGGCCCGTAGGCACGGCCATCTGCGGATCGGGGCGGCCTCGGCATACGTCCGCTGCGACGACGACGCCCTGCTGAACGAGATCATGGCCGACAAGCGCGCCGCGGGCCTGCGGCTGCGGCGTCTGGCGCCGACGGTGCTGGCCGCCCAGAGCGACCCGGCCACCCTGCTGGAGGGCCTGCGCGCGATGGGCTACGCGCCGGCCGCCGAGTCCGCCGAGGGCGACGTCCTGATCGCCCGCGCACACGCCCACCGCACCCCGCCGCGCACGGCCCCCGAGCCGGTCCCGGACGGCCCGCCGGCGCCCGACGCCACGCTGCTCGCGGCGGCGATCCGCGCGATCCGGGCGGGCGATCTGGCCGCGACGGCACCGCGCAAGGCCGTCGGTGAGTCCGCCGCCGCGTCCGCCGGCGCGCCGCACACCGCCGGCGGGCTGCCCCGTACGTCCTCCGCCGAGACCCTGGCCACCATGCAGGCCGCCGTGCTGACCGGCGAGTCCCTGTGGATCGGCTACGTCAACGCCGAGGGCGCCGCCAGCCAGCGCGTCATCGCCCCGGTCCGGGTGGAGGGCGGTTTCGTCACGGCGTACGACCACACGGCCGACGAGGTCCGCACCTATCCGCTGCACCGGATCACGGGAGTGGCCGAGCTGGCGGAGGACTGACCCGGTGCCACGGCCGCCCGGCCCCGTTGCCCGGCGGATGCGGCACACTGGAGGTTTGGCCGCAGTGAAGGCCGTAGTGGAAAGGGTGTGCCGCTCGTGAACGGACCACTGATCGTCCAGTCCGACAAGACCCTGCTTCTGGAAGTCGACCACGAGCGGGCCGACGACTGTCGCCGGGCCATCGCGCCGTTCGCCGAGCTGGAGCGGGCGCCGGAGCACATCCACACCTACCGGGTCACGCCGCTCGGGCTGTGGAACGCGCGGGCGGCCGGGCATGACGCCGAGCAGGTCGTGGACGCGCTGGTGCAGTACAGCCGCTATCCGGTGCCGCACGCGCTGCTCGTGGACATCGCCGACACGATGGACCGGTACGGGCGGCTGACGCTGAGCAAGCATCCGGCGCACGGGCTGGTCCTGACCACCACCGACCGGCCGGTGCTGGAAGAGGTGCTCAAGTCCAAGCGGATCGCGCCGCTGGTGGGCGCCCGGATCGATGCGGACACCGTCGTGGTGCACCCCTCCGAGCGCGGACAGATCAAGCAGACGCTGCTGAAGCTGGGCTGGCCGGCCGAGGACCTCGCCGGCTACGTCGACGGTGAGGCGCATCCGATCGAGCTGCTGGAGGACGGCTGGGCGCTGCGGCCGTACCAGAAGCAGGCCGTGGAGAACTTCTGGCACGGCGGCAGCGGTGTGGTCGTGCTCCCCTGCGGTGCCGGAAAGACGCTGGTGGGCGCCGGGTCCATGGCCCAGGCGAAGTCCACCACCCTCATCCTGGTCACCAACACCGTCTCCGCCCGGCAGTGGAAGCACGAGCTGGTGAAGCGGACCTCGCTGACCGAGGACGAGATCGGCGAGTACAGCGGGACGCGGAAGGAGATCCGCCCGGTCACGATCGCCACCTACCAGGTGCTGACGACCAAGCGGAAGGGCGTCTATCCGCATCTGGAGCTGTTCGACTCCCGGGACTGGGGTCTGATCGTCTACGACGAGGTGCATCTGCTGCCCGCTCCTGTCTTCAAGTTCACCGCCGATCTGCAGGCACGGCGGAGGCTGGGTCTGACGGCCACCCTCGTCCGCGAGGACGGCCGCGAGTCGGACGTGTTCTCGCTCATCGGCCCGAAGCGGTTCGACGCGCCGTGGAAGGAGATCGAGGCGCAGGGGTACATCGCGCCCGCCGACTGCGTCGAGGTCCGGGTCAACCTCACCGACTCCGAGCGGCTCGCGTACGCCACCGCCGAGACGGAGGAGAAGTACCGCTTCTGTGCGACGACGGACACCAAGCGGAAGGTCACGGAGGCGATCGTCCGCCGGTTCGCCGGGCAGCAGATCCTCGTCATCGGCCAGTACATCGACCAACTCGACGAACTGGGCGAGCACTTGAACGCCCCCGTCATCAAGGGCGAGACCTCCAACGCCCAGCGCGAGAAGCTCTTCGACGCCTTCCGCGAGGGCGAGATCAGTGTGCTGGTCGTCTCCAAGGTCGCGAACTTCTCCATCGATCTGCCCGAGGCCACCGTCGCCGTCCAGGTGTCCGGCACCTTCGGCTCCCGCCAGGAGGAGGCCCAGCGACTCGGCCGGGTGCTGCGCCCGAAGGCCGACGGCCACCAGGCGCACTTCTACTCGGTCGTCGCCCGCGACACCATCGACCAGGACTTCGCCGCCCACCGCCAGCGCTTCCTGGCCGAACAGGGCTATGCCTACCGGATCGTGGACGCCGACGAGATCCTCGCGGAGGGCACCGCCTGAGCGGCCCTGAGCGCCGCCACCGCGATCAGCGCCAGCCCCAGCAGCGGGTACGGCGCGGCCAGGGGCTGCTGCCACCAAGGCAGATGCAGGTCGCGGTCGCCTTCGTGCGGGACCAGCCAGAGGGTGCGGGCCGTGAAGGCCGCGGCCACAAGGACCGCGAGCCGGACGCGGCCCTCGGCGAGCAGCACCGCGAGCAGCGGGACGCACCACACCCAGTGGTGGGACCAGCTGATCGGTGAGATCAGCAGGGCCGTGACCGCGGCGAGCAGCACGCCGTGCCGCTCCTCGCGGGCACGTGCCGCCAGCCACAGTCCCGCCGCCGCCACGGCCGCCGCGGACAGCACCCAGACGGGACCCGGGGCCGCGGTGCCGAGCGCCCGGGCGAAGAGCCCCTGCAGGGACTGGTTGTCCACGATCCACGCCTTGCCGACCCGCCCGGTGTCGTACAGCCGGTGGGTCCAGAAGTCGGTGCTCGCCGCGGGCAGCAGGGCGGCGCCGAGCAGCACCGTGCCCGCGCAGGACGCCGACGCCGTCAGCGCCTCCCGGTGGCGGCCCCGCAGCAGCAGATACGCCAGGAACACGGCCGGGGTGAGCTTGATCCCGGCCGCGACACCCAGGGCGATGCCCTTGCCCCGGGCGCCCGGGGGCCGGGTGAGGTCCCCGAGCACCAGACAGGCGACCGCCAGGTTGATCTGTCCGAACAGGACCGTCTGGAAGACCGGTTCGAGCCAGAGGGACAGGGCGGTGGCCGTGTGGAGCAGGGGTGCCCGGACCGGCCGGCCGGCGAGGCGGGCCGAGAGGGCGACCAGGGTCGCGAGCAGGAGCGCGTTGCCCGCGAGACAGGCCGCTTTCAGGGCCGGGAGGGGGAGCCAGGTGGCCGGGACGAACAGGATCGCCGCGAAGGGCGGATAGGTCGCGGGGAGCCGCCAGCGGGTGACGGTGAAGCCGTAGAGATCGGTGCCGTGGGCCACGGCCGCGCCTTCGGCCCGGTAGACGAGCAGGTCGGCCATGGGTGCGTGCCGCAGGACGCACAGGGCGGCGAAGAGGGTCAGGGAGACGGCGAGAAGGGCGAGGGAGAGGGAGAGGGCGGGAAGTGCCGGGGGGACGGCGAGGAGCGGCGTCGGCATCCGTTTCCGCACGGGCGCGAGCCTATGCCGTCACTTACGGCGTATGCCCGCTTCCTCGCCGTACTCGCCGAGGATGACCACGCTGAACGCGGCCTCCGCGAACACCTTGATGGCGCGCAGGGCGTTGCCCAGGGGGTGGTGATGGGGGCCGTCCGTCGCCGTGGCACCGGACGGGGGTCGGACAGGGACTGGTGAGATGGCTGCTGCGCTCATGTCTCCATGGTGGATCGCCGGGCACCGGAACCGCATCGGTCTGCAGAGCCAATCCCGGACGGCCGCGCGTAGGCCCCCGGGTGGACCGCGGCCCCTACTCCGGGGGCCCACACCCCCTAGGGGTCGGAAAGCCCGCACCCCCTTGGGGTCGGAAAAACCATTGGCTTCCGACCCATGTGCTCGCCTAAAATCTCCGCTCTTGCCCGCCTCCCGTACGGAGTGCCGCCGTCCGGACGGAAACCGGACGGCCCCAGTCATGTCATGCATGTCATGCGAGAGCAGATCCGGAGGCACCCCCTTGTCCGCGCCCGCCCACGAACCACTCGAAGACCCTCTCGGCGACCTCGACAACCCCCTGGCCCGAGAGCGTTCCCACCTCACCTCCTCCCGTGCCGCGCTGCGCGCCATGCGGGAGGACGTGGAGGCGCTGGACATCCGGGACGTCACCGCGAACTGGGTCAACGCCGAGGTGCTGAGCCGCCAGATCGACGAGCGGATCAAGGCGCTGGCCGACCTCAGCGACACCCCGCTGTTCTTCGGCCGGCTGGACTATCTGCACGCCCCGGGCGCGGACCGGGCCGAGGGCGCGGAGGGCGAGCGGTTCTACATCGGGCGGCGGCATGTCCACGACGCCGGCGGCGACCCCATGGTCATCGACTGGCGCGCGCCGGTCTCGCAGCCGTTCTACCGGGCGTCCAAGAAGGACCCGATGGACGTCGGACTGCGCCGCCGCTTCGGCTACACCGGCGGCGACCTGACCGCGTACGAGGACGAGCACCTGTCCGACCCGGAGGAGACCGCGAGGACCAGCAAGCTGCTCCAGCAGGAGATCGAGCGGCCCCGCGTCGGCCCCATGCGGGACATCGTCGCCACCATCCAGCCCGAGCAGGACGAGATCGTCCGCAGCGGGCTGGGCGGCACCGTGTGCGTGCAGGGAGGTCCCGGGACCGGGAAGACCGCCGTCGGCCTGCACCGGGTCGCCTATCTCCTCTACGCCCACCGGGAGCGGCTCGCCCGCACCGGCACGCTCGTCATCGGGCCGAACCGCTCCTTCCTGCACTACATCGAGCAGGTCCTGCCGGCGCTGGGCGAGTTGGCCGTGCAGCAGGCCACGGTGGACGACCTGGTGGCGCATGTGGAGGTGCGCGGCACGGACGAGGCGGCCGCGGCCGTGATCAAGGGCGGCGCCCGGATGGCCGAGGTGCTGCGCCGGGCCCTGTACTCCCATGTGACGCTGCCGACGGAGGGGGTCGTGGTGGTGCGCGGCTCCCGGCGCTGGCGGGTGCCGTCGTACGAACTGGAGGACACTGTCCGGGAGTTGCTGGAGCGGGACATCCGTTACGGCGCCGCCCGCGAGGCCCTGCCGCAGCGGATCGCGCACGCGGTGCTGGTGCAGATGGAGCGGTCCGGGGAGGCCCCGGACGACCGGGTGCAGGACGCCGTCGCCCGCAACAGCGCGGTGAAGGCGGCCGTGAAGGAGATCTGGCCGCCGGTGGACCCGGCCAAGCTGGTGCTGCGGCTGCTGACGGACGCCGGCTTCCTCGCCGAGCACGCCGCCGGGGTCCTGGACGAGGCGGAGCAGGCGACGGTCCTGTGGGCCAAGCCGGTGCGCAGCGTGAAGTCGGCCAAGTGGTCGGCGGCGGACGCGGTGCTGATCGACGAGGCGGCGGATCTGGTCCAGCGCACACACTCGCTCGGCCATGTCGTCCTCGACGAGGCGCAGGACCTCTCCCCCATGCAGTACCGGGCCGTGGGTCGTCGCTGCACCACCGGCAGCGCGACCGTCCTCGGCGACCTGGCGCAGGGCACGACGCCGTGGGCGACCCGCAGCTGGGACGAGGCGCTGGCCCATCTCGGCAAGCGCGAGGGTGTGATCGAGGAGCTGACGGCCGGTTTCCGCGTCCCCACGGACGTCATCACGTACGCCTCCCGTCTCCTCCCGCACATCGCGCCCGGCCTCACCCCGGTGGCCTCCGTCCGTGAGAACCCCGGCTTCTTCGAGGTCCGTACGATCACGGCAACGGCCGAAGTCGTCGCCGCCTGCGAGGAGTTGCTGCGCAACGAGGGCTCGACGGGCCTGATCGCTGCCGACGCCCGGATCCCGGCCCTGTCCGAGGCCCTGACGGCGGCGGGGATCGGCTACCTCGCCCCCGGCGAGGAGACCACCCGCGAGACCCGCCTCACCCTGGTCCCGGCGTCCCTCGCCAAGGGTCTGGAGTACGACTACGTGGTCCTGGACGAACCCCAGTCGGTGGTGGACGGCGAGCCGGACGAACGCACCGGCCTGCGCCGCCTGTACGTGTCCCTGACCCGCGCGGTGTCAGGCCTGATCGTGACGCACTCGGCCCCGGTACCGGCCCAGTTGGCGTGACGGCCTAGGGTGCTCTGCGGTTCCGTCGCGATCGCGGTTCCGTCACGTCCCCACGGGAAGGCCTCCGTTGAGCACTCCGCCCCCTCCGCACCCCATGTACCAGCAGAACCCCGGGCCCTACCCGCAGGCCCCGGGGGGTTATCAGCAGGCCCCGGGGCCGTATCAGCAGGGACCGGGGCCGGCTGCGTATCCGCAGGACCAGGCGGGCTACGCGCAGCCCTTCGGGGCGTATGCGCAGAGCCCCGCGGGTTACCCGCAGCCCTCCGCGCCGTACCAGCAGCTGCCGGGCGGCTACGGCCAGAATCCGTATCACCAGGGCCACGCCGTCCACCCGGCCGCACCCGGCTTCGGCTGCGAGGTGTGCGGAGCCTCGCCCGCCGAGCCGGTGACGATCCGCGGCCATCAGGGCATGGTGCTGATGATGCGGTTCCTGCGGCGGGAGGGCACCTTCTGCCGCACCTGTGCGCTCGCCGTGTTCCGCAAGATGCAGGCGGACACCCTCGCGCAGGGCTGGTGGGGTCCGATGTCGATGCTGATCACGCCCGTCACCCTGCTGGTCAACCTCTTCACCCTGGCCAAGATCCGCAAACTCCCGGCACCGACCGCCGCCCAGGGCCCCGGGCTGGACCCGGGCCGCCCGGTGTTCGGACGCGCCACCGGACTGGTGGGCCTCGTCCCGCTCACCGGCTTCGCACTCTTTGTGTTCGTCGTGATCGTCGGGATGATCGTCCGCTGACGACGTCGGCAGGAGACTGCCGGAAGGGGGCTAGCCGTCCAGCGTCCTCCGCCACTCGGCCACGGCCTCCTCGCGGACCGGCCCCTCCCACCCGGAGGGCCGCGCGGCTCCGCCGATGTGGAACGCGTCGATGCCGGCGCTGAGCAAGGGCCGAACGTGCTCCAGGCGGAGGCCGCCGCCGACGAGGAGGGTCTGGTCGTAGCCGGGCTCGCCGCGCCGGCCCACCTCCGCGACCAGCGTCGGCAGGCCGTCGTCCACGCCGGTGGCGGAGCCGGCGGTGAGGTAGGTGTCGAGGCCGGGCAGATCGGCGAGCTGCTTGCGCAGCGCGTCGCGGTCGGCGGCCCGGTCGATCGCCCGGTGGAACGTCCATGCGCAGCCGTCCAGCACGCCGGCCACCCGCTCCACCGCCGCGAGGTCCACCGCACCGTCCGCGTCGAGGAACCCGAGCACGAACTGGTCGGCGCCGGCCGCCCGCAGCTCCGCGGCCACCCCCACGAGCCGCTCCACGTCACCGGCCGCGAACCCGTCCGCGAGGCGGAGCATCACGCGCAGGTCGATGTCGACGGCGGCCCGGATCCCGGTGAAGACGGCCACCGACGGGGTCAGTCCGTCCGCCGCCATGTCGGTGACCAGCTCCAGGCGGTCCGCGCCTCCGGCCTGGGCGGCGACCGCGTCCTCGACGTCGAGCGCGATCACCTCCAGGACTGCACGCTTGCTCATGGCACCCCATTTCTCGGCGTTCTTCGGCGCGTACCGCCGGCGACTACAGGTCTAGTCCAATTCCAAGACTACGCCTGTACCGCGGCGCCCTTCACCCGAAGACGTTCGGTTCTCCCTCCCGCGCGCCGGCCGGCGGCAGAATGACCGCATGGCCGATCTCGACGACCTGCGTTCCCGCTGGCTGCGTGCCCTGCTCGCGGCACGGGACGACGACTCCTGCGCCCCGAACCCCCACCGGTACGCCGATGCCCTGCTGCGCCGCTGGCAGGAGCCGCAGCGCCGGTACCACACGGTCGAGCATCTGGCGGCGGTCCTCGACCACATCGACGTACTCCAGGAGTACGCGGACGACCCGGACGCCGTACGCCTGGCCGCCTGGTTCCATGACGCCGTCTATCTGCCCGAGCGGTCGACGAACGAGGAGCGCTCCGCCCGCCTCGCCGAACGCGCGCTGCCCGAGGCCGGGGTCTCGCAGGCCAGGACGGCCGAGGTGGCACGGCTGGTCCGGCTCACCGTCACCCATGACCCGGCCGACGACGACCGCGACGGCCAGGTGCTGTGCGATGCCGATCTGGCCATCCTGGCCGCGCCGCCGTCGGCGTACGCCGCCTACACCGCCGAGGTGCGCGAGGAGTACCACTTCGTACCGAACGACGCCTTCCGGGAGGGGCGTTCGGGGATCCTGCGGCAACTCCTCGGCCTGCCACGGCTGTTCCGCACCCCGTACGGACAGGAGCACTGGGAGGCCACCGCCCGCTACAACCTCTCGGCCGAGCTGGAAATGCTGTCGACCTGAGGAAAGGGGGCCTCTAGGGTTCGCCGCATGCGACTGACAAACGGGGATGACGTGATCGCGGCCGTGGCGGGCTGCACGGCGGCGCTGCGCACGGCAGCGGACCGGGACTGGCGGGCCGTGCGGGCCGGGCGGCTGGAGTGGGACTGCCACACCACCGCCGTCCATGTCGCCGACGACCTCATCGCCTACGCCGCCAACCTGGCCGGACGCGCACAGGACGCCTATCTCCCCTTCGAGCTGACCCTCGACGAGGACACCGACAACGCGGGCCTGCTGCACGTCGTCGAGACCACCGGCGCGCTGCTCGCCGCCACCGTCCGCACCGCCCCGTCCGACGCCCGCGCCTTCCACCCCTACCCCTTCCGCAGCGCCGACCGGTTCGGCTTCGCCGGGATGGGCATCGCCGAGGTGCTGCTGCACACCCATGACATCGCCGAGGGCCTGGGGATCGCGTACGAGCCGCCGGCCGACCTCGCCGCGGCCGTCCTGGCCAGCCTCTTCCCCCACGTCCAGCCCGGCGACGCCCCCTGGCCGACGCTGCTGTGGGCCACCGGCCGCGACGAGCCGCCCGGCCGCGCCCCGGTCACCGAGTGGCGCTGGAACAACAACCTCGTCATCCCCGCCGAGCGCTTCGACCTCGTCGGGATCCGCCCGGGCGCCGCCCACGAGCTGAGCCTGGGCGGCGACGGCGGCTTCGACTGGCTCGACGGTGGGCCGTACCAGGGCACCCGGGACGCCTCGTCCTTCCTGGTGAAGGCGTACGAAGCGGGCGTGCACCGGCCGGAGTTCGGGGTCTTCGCGCTGGTCCGGCACGAGGACGGCCGGGCGATCGGCGGCATAGGCTTCCACAGCGCCCCGGACGAGGACGGCCGGACGGAGATCGGCTACGACCTCGTCGAGGACGCCCGGGGACAGGGATATGCGACGGAGGCCGTACGGACGCTGGCGGAGTGGGCGCTGGCCCGGGACGACATCGCCTCGCTCTTCGCGACCGTCGAGCGGGACAACACCGCCTCCCAGGCCGTGCTCGGCCGGGCGGGGTTCGCCGAGGTGACCGCCGAGGGCGAGGCGGGCGGGGAACTGGCCTACGAACTGCGCCGCTGAGCACGCGCCTACGGCAGGACGGGCCTACGGCAGGGCCCGTCTACGGCAGGGCCCGTCTACGGCAGGGCCCGTCTACGGCAGGGCCCGTCTACGGCAGGGCCCGTCTACGGCAGGACGCGCACCTACGAACCGCGCCGCCGCGCGAGCCCCTTGCGCCGGCGCAGACCGGAGGCGTGCAGCAGCCGCACCACCTCGCGGCTGCCGACCTCCACCGCCCCGGCCGCCACCGCGTCCGCGTACCGGTGCGCCGGAAGGTCGTAGTGGTCGCGGTCGAAGGCGCGCCTCGGCACGTCCAGCTTCTCGGCGAACGCGTGCAGTTCGTCGTACGACACATCGCTCACCAGATGTGACCACAGCCGGCCGTGGCCGGGCCAGGCGGGCGGGTCGATGTACAGCGTCACGAGGAGGTCATTCCGCCGGTGGCCGGGCCCAGCGAACCCACCGCGGCGACCCGCACGCCCGCCTTGTGGCACACCCAGTGCGGATCGGGGCCCAGTTCGGGCTCCACGTCCAGCGCGTGCGGGTCGCCGGTGCCGCACACCGGGCACAGCGGCCAGCGGCCGTACCGGTCCAGCAGCGCGTCCTGGACGTCCTGGGCGACCAGCCCCGCGACATAGGCCGCGCCGTCCGGCCACTGCTCGACCCACCAGCGCCGCTCCGCGACCGAGTCCTCGACCAGCGAGATCACATCCGCCTCCGCCACCTCGCCTGCCACGAGATCGGCGAGCACCAGGGCTCGGGCGGCATGCAGGGCCTGCTCAAGGGGGCTGACGGGATCCATGGAACCCATTGTGCGCACTCTTGACCACAAGACCGAACCGAAAATATCTTTCATCTGTGACCCAGGACGTGAAGGAAACTTTCGGCAGTCCGGGCGGTTCCCTCGCCGCCAAGGTGCGCACGCTCGCCCCTTCCATGACCCGGTCCATGCAGCGCGTCGCCGAGGCCGTGGCGAACGACCCGGGCGGCTGCGCCGCCCTCACGGTCACCGGCCTCGCCGAGCTCACCGGCACCAGCGAGGCCACGGTCGTCCGCACCGCCCGGCTCCTCGGCTACCCCGGCTACCGCGATCTGCGGCTCGCCCTCGCCGGGCTCGCCGCGCAGCAGCAGTCGGGGCGTGCGCCCGCGATCACGACCGACATCGCGGTGGACGACCCCCTCGCCGATGTCGTCACCAAGCTGGCCTACGAGGAGCAGCAGACCCTCGCCGACACGGCCGCCGGACTCGACACGGGCCAGCTCGGCGCGGCCGTGGGCGCGCTGGCCGGCGCCCGGCGCACCGATGTGTACGGCGTCGGCGCGTCCGGGCTCGTCGCCCAGGACCTCGCGCAGAAGCTGCTGCGGATAGGGCTCATAGCCCAGGCACACAGCGATCCCCATCTCGCGGTGACCAACGCGGTGCAGCTGCGCTCGGGCGATGTGGCGATCGCCATCACCCACTCGGGCTCGACGGGGGACGTCATCGAGCCGCTGCGGGTCGCTTTCGAGCACGGGGCCACGACCGTGGCCATCACCGGCCGGCCGGACTCGCCGGTCACCCAGTACGCCGACCACGTACTGACCACGTCCACCTCACGGGAGAGCGAGCTGCGACCGGCCGCGATGTCCTCGCGGACGAGTCAACTGCTCGTGGTGGACTGCCTGTTCGTGGGAGTGGCCCAGCGTACGTACGAGACGGCGGCGCCCGCGCTGGCCGCCTCGTACGAGGCGCTGGCGCACCGGCATCGCACCAACCCCAGGTGAGTACCAGCACGCGAACCCGAACCTGAGAGAGCCGCCCCCCATGACCTCCCATGATCTGCGCAGTCAGTTGGCTTCCCTGACCACCGAGGCCTTCCGGCCCGAGCTCGCCGGCATCGACCGCCTGCCCACCCTCGACATCGCCCGGCTGATGAACCGCGAGGACGCCGGGGTGCCCACCTCCGTCGGCGCCCAGCTGCCCCGGATCGCCGCCGCGATCGACGCCATCGCCGAGCGGATGACGAGAGGCGGCCGGCTGATCTACGCCGGTGCCGGTACCGCCGGGCGGCTCGGGGTGCTGGACGCCTCCGAGTGCCCGCCCACCTTCAACACCGAGTCCGGGCAGGTCGTCGGCCTGATCGCGGGCGGACCCACGGCCATGGTCACATCGGTGGAGGGCGCCGAGGACTCCGGGGAACTGGCCCGCCAGGACCTGGACGGGCTGAAACTCGCCGCCGATGACACCGTTGTCGGCGTCTCCGCCTCCGGCCGCACCCCGTACGCGATCGGCGCCGTCGAACACGCCCGCGCCCTGGGCGCCCTGACCGTCGGTCTCGCCTGCAACGCGCACAGCGCGCTCGCGGCCGCCGCCGAGCACGGCATCGAGGTCGTGGTGGGGCCCGAGCTGATCACCGGGTCCACCCGGCTGAAGTCCGGTACGGCTCAGAAGCTGGTCCTGAACATGCTCTCGACGATCACGATGATCCGGCTCGGCAAGACCTACGGGAATCTGATGGTCGACGTACGGGCGTCGAACGACAAGCTCCGGGCCCGCTCCCGCCGGATCGTGTCCCTGGCCACCGGCGCCTCGGACGAGGAGATCGAGAAGGCGCTCACCGAGTGCGGCGGCGAGGTGAAGAACGCGATCCTCGCCCTTCTCGCCGACGTCGACGGCCCGACGGCCGCCCGCCTTCTGGAGGAGTCCGGCGGGCATCTGCGTGCCGCGCTGGCGCACGCGGCCCCCTGACCCGCACGCTCGGGGCGTGCGCAACGACCCCGCCTCCACCGCGGCCGCCGTCCTCACCCAGGTCGGCGGCCCGGCCAACGTCGTCTCCGTGGCCCACTGCATGACCCGTCTGCGCCTGTCCCTCGCCGACCCCTCGGCGGCGGACGAGGCGGGCCTGCGGGCCCTGCCCGCGGTACTGGGGCTGGTCGCCGACGGCACCGCCTGGCAGATCGTGCTCGGCCCCGGCGTGGTCGACACGGTCACCGCCGAGGTGACGGCCCGGATCACGGCCGAGGCTGCGGCACAGGCCACCACCGAGGTGACGACACGGGTCACCGCCGGGCCACTGGGCGACCGCCGCGCCGCGCCGCGGGAGGGGGCCGGGCTGCGGGACCGCGGTAGGCCGAAGGACGGCGCCGAGGCGCGGGACGGCGGAGAGCCCGTGGGCGGTGCCGAGCTGCGCGACGGCATCGGGCTGAAGGAGGAGCTGCGGCGGCGTAACGCCACCCCGGTCAAGGCCGCCCTGCGCCGGGTCGCGAACGTCTTCGTACCGCTCATCCCCGCGCTGATCGGCTGCGGCATCCTGTCCGGCGTCAACGGGCTGCTGCTGAACACCGGCCGACTGCCCGCCCTGACCCCGGCACTGTCCGCCGTCGCCGCCGCCTTCCTGGCCCTGATCGCGGTGTTCGTCGGCATCAACACGGCCAAGGAGTTCGGCGGCACCCCCGTCCTGGGCGGCGCGGTCGCCGCCGTCGTCGTCTACCCGGGCGTGGCGAAGGTGACCGTGTTCGGGACGCAGCTGGCGCCCGGCCAGGGCGGGGTGCTCGGCGCGCTCGCGGCGGCGCTGCTCGCGACCCGCGTGGAGAAGTGGGTCCGGGGCCGGGTGCCGGGCGCGCTGGACGTCCTGCTCACCCCCACGGTCACCGTCCTCGTCTCCGGCCTGGCGACGCTGTACGGCCTGATGTACGCGGCCGGCGCGGTGGCCACCGCGATCGGCGCGGCGGCCACCTGGCTGCTGGCCACCGCCGGGGCGGCCGCCGGCCTGCTCCTGGGCGGCCTGTTCCTGCCGCTGGTCATGCTGGGTCTGCACCAGGCCCTCATCCCCATCCACACCACCCTCATCGAGCAGCAGGGCTACACCGTCCTGCTGCCGCTGCTGGCCATGGCGGGCGCCGGCCAGGTCGGCGCGGCCCTCGCGGTGTACCTCCGGCTGCGCCACGACACCTCCTACGACGCCCTGCGCACGACGATCCGCTCGGCCCTCCCGGCCGGCCTGCTGGGCGTCGGCGAACCGCTGGTCTACGGCGTCTCCCTCCCCCTCGGCCGCCCCTTCCTGACGGCCTGCGCGGGCGGGGCGGCGGGCGGGGCGTTCGTCGGCTTCTTCGCGATGCTCGGCACCCGGGTGGGGGCGACGGCGATCGGCCCGTCGGGCTGGGCCCTCTTCCCGCTGCTGGCCGGGAACCGGGGCCCGGCGACGGCGGCGGCGATCTACGCGGGCGGGCTGCTGACCGGATACGCGGTCGGCTTCGCGGCGACCTACCTCTTCGGTTTCCCCCGCCGCTCCCGTGTGGCCGCACCCGCGTGACGTACCGCCCGACCGGTCGTTCCCCCGGGCATGATGAAGAAGCTCCTGGCCACCGCCGTTCTCACGGCGGCCGTCGCGGCCCTCGCCGCCCCCGCACACGCCGACGACCGCGAGATCGACTCCGATGCCGTGCGGTGCGCCGAGAACCTCACCGTGCTCCCCCTCCTCCAGCCCGCCTCACCGCTGTCCCTGGCCGCCGGCGCCCTCGCCGCCGTCCCCGTGTGCGGAGCGGGCAGCGCCCTGAACCAACTGCACGGCTGACGACACGACCTAGTGCCCCGGCAGGCAACGTTTGCCGGGCGTCGCGACGGGGCGAACGTTGCCTGTTGGGGCACTAGCGGTCGGCCGGGGCACGCCAGACGAGGGTGTAGCGCCAGAAGAGCCGCCGCCGCAGCCGCGCACCGGGCAGCAGCCGGCCCGCCGCACGGCCGATCTCGTCGAAGGTCATCTCCGGGTCACGGGTGGGAGCGGTCATGGCGACGGGCCGCCGCGAGGCGGCCCGCCCCCGGTTCCTCACCCACCCCGTGAGCGCGTTGAGCGGTACGGCGACCAGCCCCAGCGCGTGATCGCCGGTACTCGCCGCCCGGGCACACCCGACAACGACCAGCACTCCCCCCGGCGCGAGTTCCCGCCGGAGCCGGGTGAGGGTCTCGGCGAAGGGCAGGTGGTGCAGTACGGCGACACAGGTGATGACGTCGTAGGGGCCCGAGGGGATGCCGTGCGGGGCTTCGGCGAGGGTGTAGGTCACGGGGGCGGCGGGGCCGGTCAGCTCCCGGGCGCGGGCGAGGATCTCCGGATCCGAGTCCACCCCCCGGACCCGCTTCCCCCGCCCGGCCAGCACCCGCGCCAGCTCCCCGGACCCGCACCCCACGTCCAGCGCCCCGCCGAACCTGCGCGGCAGCTGCCGCAGCAGCCAGCGGTGATAGTGCGCGTTGTGGTCCCAGGGGTACGCGGCGTTGAAGCGGTTCAGAGCCTCGACCAGTCGCGGCGGCAGCACACTCATGCGTCCCTTCCTACCCGGACGCGCTACCGTCGGGCACCATGAACCACGCCCAGCTCGCCGCCCTCGGAAGGGCGCTTCGGCTGCTCGGGGAGCACGGGGAGGCGCTGGGCGCCGACACCCCGGACGCCCGGCTGCACGAGATCAAGGCCGATCTGCGCAGGGCGCTCGACCTGGTGGAGGAGAGCACCGGGAACAGCGCGCCCAGCACCCGCTGTCCGGAGCATCCGCACGGCCCCGTCGACGAGAGCGCGCCCGATCTGTGTCTGCTCTGCGAGACCCGGCGCCGGGCCGCCCGCCGCTCGGAGTTCCAGGGCCGGCCGAGTGCGGCCGAGCCGGCGGCCACCGCGCCGTCCCGTTACGGCGTCCGCGCCGACCGGCCCCAGCCGCAGCAGCGCTGGCTGCCGGAGTCGTGGACCGGGCAGGAGTGGCAGCTGTGCGGGACACCGCGCCGGGACCGGCGCGAGGCCGAGGCCTATCTCGCCGCCCAGCGGCGCGGTTCGCGGCCCGCGATGGCCTACCGGCTCGTGCATGAGTTCACCGACTACGAGGTGCTGCGGGTGTGGGGCACACCCGTGCACGTCGACATCGAGCCCATGGGCAATCTGTAGCCTCCCTCAGCCCAGCAGGGGCAAGGCCGGGAAGTCGTACCCCTCCCAGATGAGCCGGCTCCGCTCCTCCGGGTACGGTGCCTGCTCGGGCTCGGCGTCCAGGATCTGGACGAGGCGGGATCGCGGGTCGTAGGCCGGCCAGCCGGGGTCGCCGGTGCGGGCGAACCCGGTCCAGGCGCGCTGGAAGAAGGATGTGAGCCGCTCCGCCTCCGGCGTGGGTCTGCCGCCGGGGAAGAGCAGCGTGCCGAGGTCCGCGCCGTATGTGCCGAACAGCAGCGGGATGTCCAGGGCGTGGCAGGCGCCCAGCGCGCCGCCGCCGCTGTCGGGGGCCGACCAGGTCAGCTCATAGACATGGGCGCGGCCGCCGCCCGCGTGCTGGGCCTGGGCGAGACGCAGGCTCGGCATGGCGAACAGCCAGTCGGTCTGGACGCGTTCGAAGAGCTGCTCCGGGCCGGCGTCGGGGAACGCCGAGCGATAGGCCTTCTCGCCCGCCTCACCGCCCGGTGCGTACATCCGCAGGGTCGCCGTCGCCAGGTCGTCCGTGATCTTGCCCTGCAGGCCCGCCGCGACCAGGAACAGGCGGTACTCGTCGCGGTTGTGGCCGACGAGGAGGTCGATGTCGCGGGCCGCGCCGGAGGTGAGGGCCTGCCAGGGGGTGCACGGGAGGATCTCGCCGTCGACGACCGGGGCGAAGGGGACGGTGGTCGGCGCCACCTGGCCCCAACGGTCGGCGTGGCGGGCCATCTTGGTGCCCAGCGCCGCGCTCGCCTCGGTGAGCCGCTGTGGCGCCACCGCCGCCAGGCCGGCCGCGGTGGGCTCGCCGCCCGCCTCGGCCGCCAGCGCCGCCGCTATGTCCCGGGCCAGCTCGGCGGAGAAGAACGTGCCGGGCACGCTCTGCGCCACCGCGCGCCGGAACAGCCCCCGCGCCCTGGGCATCGCCAGCAGCGAGGCGACGGAGCCCGCGCCCGCCGATTCGCCGAAGACCGTGACCTGGGCGGGGTCGCCGCCGAACGCGGCGATGTTCTCCTGGACCCATTCCAGGGCCGCGACCTGGTCCAGCAGACCGCGGTTGGCCGGGGCGCCGTCCCAGAGGGCGAAACCCTCCATGCCCACGCGGTAGTTGAGGGTGACGAGCACGACATCGCCCGCGCGGGCGAGATGCTGTGCGTCATAGCCCGGCTGACCGCTGTGGCCCAGTTTGAACGCGCCGCCGTAGATCCACACCATCACCGGGCGGGCGGCGGAGGGGTCGGGGTCCGGGGTCCAGACGTTGACCGTGAGCCAGTCGTCGCCCTGTGGGAGGGGCAGTTGGGCCGCGCGGTCCACGAAGCCGTTCTCCTGCGGGGGCGGCGGCCCGAAGGCGTACGCCTCCCGGACGCCGTCCCAGGGGTGGGGCGGGCGCGGCGCCCGGAAGCGGTCCTCGCCCACCGGCGGCCCGGCGAAGGGGATGCCCCGGAACACCGACAGGCCCTGCTCGCGCAGGCCGCGCACCGCGCCGGAGGCGGTGCGCACCACGGGACCGTCGGGGTCCGGGGCGGTCTCGGACTCGTTCGTCGTCATTGCTCGCTCCTCGCTGCCCTCACTGCTTCATCAGGGGAACGCGCGAGGAGGATCACAAGTGCCCGCTCCCAGGCGTCAGCTGAGGGTCTTCACCGCGGCCGCGTCGTACGGCTTCAGCTCCTCGAAGCGGTCGGCGAGCACCTTGGCCGCCCACTGCGGGTCCTGCAGCAGCGCACGGCCGACGGCGACCATGTCGAACTCGTCGGCCTCCAGCCGGTCGAGGAGGTTGTCGATGCCCTGGACCGGGGAGCCCTCGCCCTTGAAGGCGTTGACGAAGTCGCCGTCGAGACCGACCGAGCCGACGGTGATGGTCTGCTTGCCGGTGAGCTTCTTCGTCCAGCCCGCCAGGTTCAGGTCCGAGTCCTCGAACTCCGGCACCCAGTAGCGGCGGGTGGAGGCGTGGAAGACGTCGACGCCGGCCGCGGCGAGCGGGGTCAGGATGGCCTCCAGCTCCTCGGGGGTCTCGGCGAGCCGGGCGGCGTAGTCCTGCTGCTTCCACTGCGAGTAGCGGAAGAGGATCGGGAACTCGGGGGAGACCGCCTCGCGGACCGCGGCGACGATCTCCGCGGAGAACTTCGTCCGGGCCACCGGGTCGCCGCCGTAGGCGTCGGTACGGCGGTTGGTGCCCGCCCACAGGAACTGGTCGAGGAGGTAGCCATGGGCGCCGTGCAGCTCCACGCCGTCGAAGCCGATGCGCTCGGCGGCGGCAGCGGCCTCGGCGAACGCGCCGATGACGGCGTCCAGGTCGGCCTGGGTCATGGCCTTGCCGGTGGTCTCGGCGCCCTCGGTGACCAGGCCGGACGGGCCCATCGCGGGGGCCTCGGGGAAGGGGGCGTCGCCGTCCTTGCGGACCATGCCGATGTGCCACAGCTGCGGGACGATGGTGCCGCCCGCCGCGTGCACGTCCTCGGCGACCTTCGCCCAGCCCGCCAGCTGCTCCTCGCCGTGGAAGCGCGGCACGCGGTCGCTCTGCCCGGCCGAGGTGTGGCCCACGTAGGTGCCCTCGGTGACGATCAGTCCGACGCCGGCGGCGGCGCGGCGCGCGTAGTACGAACGCACGTCCTCGCCGGGGACGCCGCCGGGGGAGAACATCCGGGTCATCGGCGCCATCAC
Organism: Streptomyces alanosinicus; assembly: GCF_014650595.1. Taxonomy (GTDB): domain Bacteria; phylum Actinomycetota; class Actinomycetes; order Streptomycetales; family Streptomycetaceae; genus Streptomyces; species Streptomyces alanosinicus. The sequence goes on along the minus strand of NZ_BMVG01000002.1, from coordinate 151,688 downwards.
GATCCGGTTGGGGACGGTGAGGCCGTTGAGCGCGATCGGACGGGACAGTATCCGGGCCGCGCGGGAGGCGGAGGGGGTGGCGGTCACGTGGGGGGCTCCTCGTGAGTACGGTGCGGGCCGACCTGTTAACCGGCCGGTATGTGTGCACGCATTGTTGCAGCTTCTTAAGTAACCGCCTATGCGCGGCCTCACATTCCCGAACCCCGCACAGCCCTCATGTGACACCGGCCACAACAAGAAGAGGCCGCCCTGCCACATGGGCGGACGACCTCTTCCCTAGACCCTCACCGATACCTCAGCGGGACATGTCACCAGCTGTAGTAGCTGTGGGACATCCATCCGGTGACGCCGCTGTCGACGTCGTAGACCAGGTCCCACTGGCCGTCACCGGACACGTCCCGGTGCGCCAGGCGTTCGCCGGTGTAGCAGAGACCGAGCACCGTGCCGGAGGTGCTCGGGTTGGAGCGGATGCGGACACCGTCCCCGGTGCAGTGGCCGTAGACATCGTCGGCGTAGGCCGGCGTGGCCAGCGTCGCGCCACCGATGGCGGCGGCGACCGCGAGGCCGGTCAGTGCCATGCCGCGCTTCCCCCGTACTGCGAAGGACACACTTCCTCCTGGATGAGCCATGTGAAGCCACCTGAATGCGCCATATGAAGCCACATCAGATGATCTTGATCGGGAGGAACATAGCATGTTCATGATCTTCAAGGAGGGCGGCGGCTCACGCGGAAACGCCCTGGGGCGGCACCCCCGGCCAAAGGCCGGGGGTGCCGCCCCAGGTAAAGACTCGGATCAACCAGAGGTCGATCAGAAGTCCATGTCACCGCCCGGCATGCCGCCGCCGGCGGGCGCGGCGGCCTTCTCCGGCTTGTCGGCGATGACGGCCTCGGTGGTGAGGAACAGCGCGGCGATGGAGGCGGCGTTCTGCAGGGCGGAACGGGTCACCTTCGCCGGGTCGATGATGCCCTCGGCGATCATGTCGACGTACTCGCCGGTGGCGGCGTTCAGACCGTGACCGACGGTCAGGTTGCGCACCTTCTCCACGACGACGCCGCCCTCGAGACCACCGTTGACGGCGATCTGCTTCAGCGGGGCCTCCAGGGCGAGCTTCACGGCGTTGGCGCCGGTCGCCTCGTCACCCTCGAGCTCCAGCTTCTCGAAGACCTGGGAGGCCTGCAGCAGGGCCACGCCACCACCGGCGACGATGCCCTCCTCGACGGCCGCCTTCGCGTTGCGGACGGCGTCCTCGATGCGGTGCTTGCGCTCCTTGAGCTCCACCTCGGTGGCGGCGCCGGCCTTGATGACGGCCACGCCGCCGGCCAGCTTCGCGAGGCGCTCCTGGAGCTTCTCGCGGTCGTAGTCGGAGTCCGACTGCTCGATCTCGGCGCGGATCTGGTTCACCCGGCCCGCGACCTGCTCGGAGGAGCCGGCACCATCGACGATGGTGGTCTCGTCCTTGGTGATGACGACCTTGCGGGCGCGGCCCAGCAGGTCCAGGGAGGTGTTCTCGAGCTTGAGACCGACCTCCTCGGAGATGACCTCGCCGCCGGTGAGGATGGCGATGTCGTTCAGCATCGCCTTGCGGCGGTCGCCGAAGCCCGGGGCCTTGACGGCGACGGACTTGAAGGTGCCGCGGATCTTGTTGACGACCAGGGTCGACAGGGCCTCGCCCTCGACGTCCTCGGCGATGATCAGCAGCGCCTTGCCGGACTGCATGACCTTCTCCAGCAGCGGGAGCAGGTCCTTGACCGAGGAGATCTTGGAGTTGGCGATGAGGATGTACGGGTCCTCGAGCACCGCCTCCATGCGCTCCATGTCGGTCGCGAAGTAGGCGGAGATGTAGCCCTTGTCGAAGCGCATGCCCTCGGTGAGCTCAAGCTCCAGACCGAAGGTGTTGCTCTCCTCGACGGTGATGACGCCTTCCTTGCCGACCTTGTCCATGGCCTCGGCGATGAGCTCGCCGATCTGGGTGTCGGCGGCGGAGATGGACGCGGTGGAGGCGATCTGCTCCTTGGTCTCGACGTCCTTCGCCTGCTCCAGCAGGGCGGCGGAGACGGCCTCGACGGCCTTCTCGATACCGCGCTTCAGGGCCATCGGGTTGGCGCCGGCGGCGACGTTGCGCAGGCCTTCCTTGACCAGGGCCTGGGCGAGCACGGTCGCGGTGGTCGTACCGTCACCGGCGACGTCGTCCGTCTTCTTGGCGACTTCCTTGACCAGCTCGGCGCCGATCTTCTCGTACGGGTCCTCGAGCTCGATCTCCTTGGCGATGGAGACACCATCGTTGGTGATCGTGGGGGCGCCCCACTTCTTCTCGAGGACGACGTTGCGGCCCTTGGGGCCGAGCGTCACCTTCACGGCGTCCGCGAGCTGGTTCATGCCGCGCTCGAGGCCGCGCCGCGCCTCCTCGTCGAACGCGATGATCTTGGCCATGTGAAGTGGTCCCTCCAGGACTGGGGGTGATTCCTTCGGACCGCGCCCGCGCCCGCGACGGACGGCTCGCCGGCCTTGTGGTTCCTTGCCCCACGTGGCCCGCGGGCCTCACCGACCCGGTCCTTCTTTGTCACTCTCACCTTCAGAGTGCTAACGCCAATGATTAGCACTCGCCCCCTCCGAGTGCAAGCGACTCCGGGCGATCCGCGGGCGGCAGCGGCACCCGCCGCGCCGGGGCATGCCGAAGGGCCCGCACCCCAGGGGGTGCGGGCCCTTCGAAGACGAACAGAAGAACGTCGGTGTCAGTCGACGCGCGCTTCAGCCGATCGCCAGCTTGACCATGTCCGCCTGCGGGCCCTTCTGGCCCTGCGAGATCTCGAACTCGACCCGCTGACCCTCTTCCAGGGTGCGGTAACCGTCCATCTGGATCGCACTGTAGTGGACGAAAACATCCGCACCACCGTCGACCGCGATGAAGCCGTACCCCTTCTCCGCGTTGAACCACTTGACGGTGCCCTGAGCCATGCCTAACTCCCCTATTACTGGCCCTTGCACAGATCCACACTTCGCGGACCCGGGTCAGACCTCACCCCCTAATCGACGGGGGCGTGCGCCGGAACGCGTCGACCGCGGCTGAATGTATCTGTCCAACTGCCGTCTGCAACAGGTCAATCGGACGAGAATTCTGGACGGCAACGGTCCGGAATGTGGTGTGAATTCATCCGACTTCGGGGCAAGTCGGGCCACACAAACGTCACAAAAGCCGCATAAAACCCGTGCATTTTGGCTACTTCTTGTCGGGCTTGCGGGCATGAATCCGGGGCTCGCACCCCGAAGAGCGCGACCGGGTGCCCCAACTGTACCGCGCTCAATCACACAGAATTGCCCCCTCCGCTTCTCTCGCGGAGGAGGCAATTCGATGAACAATGCGTGACTGAAGTTACCCAAGGTAACGATCAGCCGCCGGCGACCGCCGGAATGATGGAGACACCGGCGCCGTCCGGGGTCGCGGTCTCCAGGCCCTGCTCGAAGCGGACGTCGTCGTCATTGACGTAGACATTGACGAACCGGCGCAGCTTGCCCTGGTCGTCCAGGACGCGGGCGGCGATCCCGGTGTGGTTCTTCTCCAGGTCCTCGATGACCTGGGCGAGGGTCGCACCCTCGGCGGCGACCTCGGCCTGCCCGCCGGTGTAGGTGCGCAGGATGGTCGGGATGCGGACGGTGACGCTCATGCGGTGAGACCAGCCTCTCGGAAGGAGTCCAGGGTCGGGCGGATGGTGGCGGTGAGACCGGTGCCGGCCACCGCGTCGAGGGTCTTCAGGCCGTCGCCGGTGTTGAGGACGACCGTGGTCTTCGTGGGGTCCAGGACGCCGTCCTTGATCAGCTTGCGGGTGACGCCGACGGTCACCCCGCCCGCCGTCTCCGCGAAGATGCCCTCGGTGCGGGCCAGCAGCTTGATGGCGTCGACGATCTCCTCGTCCGTGACGTCCTCCACGGCGCCGCCGGTGCGGCGCGCGATGTCCAGGACGTAGGGGCCATCGGCCGGGTTGCCGATGGCGAGGGACTTGGCGATGGTGTCCGGCTTCTGGGGCCGTACGACGTCGTGCCCGGCCTTGAAGGCGGCCGACACCGGCGAGCAGCCCTCGGCCTGCGCACCGAAGATCTTGTACGGCCGGTCCTCGACCAGACCCAGCGCGATCAGCTCCTTCAGACCCTTGTCGATCTTGGTGAGCTGGGAGCCGGAGGCGATCGGGATCACGATCTGGTCGGGCAGCCGCCAGCCGAGCTGCTCGCAGATCTCGTACGCGAGGGTCTTGGAGCCCTCCGCGTAGTACGGCCGCAGGTTGACGTTGACAAAGCCCCAGCCCTCGCCGGCCGGGTCACCGATCAGCTCGGAGCAGAAACGGTTCACGTCGTCGTAGTTGCCCTCGATACCGACCAGTTCGCCGCCGTAGACCGCGGCCATGACGACCTTGCCCTGCTCCAGGTCGTGCGGGATGAACACGCAGGAGCGGAAGCCGGCGCGGGCCGCGGCGGCGCCGACGGCGCCCGCGAGGTTGCCGGTCGAGGAGCAGGACAGGGTGGTGAAGCCGAAGGCGCGGGCGGCCTCCAGGGCCTGGGCGACCACGCGGTCCTTGAAGGAGTGCGTCGGGTTGCCGGAGTCGTCCTTCACATACAGGCCGCCGGTGACGCCGAGTTCGGCGGCGAGGTGGTCGGCCTTGACGAGCTTGGTCCAGCCCGGGTTCAGGTTCGGCTTGCCGGCCACGTCGGCGGGGACGGGCAGCAGCGGGGCGTAGCGCCAGATGTTCGCCGGGCCGGCCTCGATGCGGCGGCGCAGCTCTTCGGTGTCGTGGCCGGAGAAGTCGTAGGCGATCTCCAGCGGGCCGAAACACTCCTCGCAGGCGAAGACCGGGCCGAGCGGGACGCGGTGACCGCACTCGCGGCAGCTCAGCGCCGCGGCGGGACCGAGGTCGACGGTGGAATCGCTGGAGTTTGCAACTGTCTGCACAGCCATGGAGGCGAGGCCCTTTCTCCTCATCTTCCTCATGACGCATCTCGCCATGAGACGGATTTGGCACCTTCCCTAGCCGGGAGCCTCGCGGAGCGATCGCTGCGGATCTGCGAGTGCCGGCTGGAGGGTTGCCGGGGCTTCATCGGGCCGTGTCCCTCTGCCCCTCTGGATGAGCGGTATTCGGTTGTGAACGCTTCAGAACCTCCGACATGCGATGGTCATCGGCGTTGTTCAAGACTGTAACCGACGGCCGGGAGAGTTGAGATAGTCGTCCGCACCGCGAGATGGATCACTCGCTCGCCCCCCTGTGATCACGAACAGTGAGGAGCCGCAGACCGTGTTGGAAGAAGTCGAGCGCTGGCTGGCCACCCGCTCCTGGTCCGTGGCCGATCGCCCGCTCCACCGGATCCTGTCCGCCAAGCAGCGCACGGGCCGGACGATCAGCGTCGTACTGCCCGCGCTCAACGAGGAGGAGACGGTCGGCGACATCGTCGCGGTCGTCCGTCACGACCTCGTGGAACAGGTCCCCCTCGTCGACGAGATCGTCGTCGTCGACTCGGGCTCCACCGACCGCACCTCCGAGGTCGCCGCCGCCGCGGGCGCCCGGGTCGTTCACCGCGACGAGATCCTCCCGCGCATTCCCGCCGTCCCCGGAAAGGGTGAGGTGCTGTGGCGCTCCCTGCTGGTGACCAGCGGGGACATCCTCTGTTTCGTCGACGCCGACCTCAAGGAGTTCTCCTCCGACTTCGTCTCCGGGATCGTCGGCCCGCTGCTCACCGAGCCGGGCGTCGATCTGGTCAAGGCCATGTACGACCGTCCGCTCGGCACGGCGCCGGGGCAGGGCGGCCGGGTCACCGAGCTGATGGCCCGCCCGCTGCTGAATCTGCACTGGCCGCAGCTGGCCGGATTCGTCCAGCCGCTGGGCGGCGAGTACGCGGCCCGCCGCGGCCTGCTGGAACAGCTCCCCTTCCCCGTCGGCTACGGCGTGGAGCTGGGCATGCTCGTGGACGCGGTGCATCTGGTGGGCCTGGACGCGCTGGCCCAGGTCGATGTCGGGGTCCGCAAACACCGCCACCAGGACGGACAGGCGCTGGGCCGGATGGCCGCGGCGATCTACCGCACGGCCCAGCTCCGGCTGGCCCGCGGCCACCTGGTCCGCCCCGCGCTGACCCAGTTCGAACGGGGCGAGGACGGCTTCGAACCGCACACCTACTCGCTGGACACCGAGGAGCGGCCGCCGATGGCGGAGATCTCGGAGTACGCCGAACACAAGGTGGCGTGAACCGGTCGTATACGTCCACGCACGCCACCCGGTCCGTACGTTTGAGCGTTTCCGAGCCGGGCTAGGTTGTGGACCATGGCTGCCACGCAGGGTGCTGTCGAGAAGGCTCAGGTGCTGGTCGCGTCCAATCGCGGGCCGGTTTCGTACACGGTGGACGAGGACGAGGGGGCCGGCGGGCTGCGGGCCAGTCGGGGCGGGGGCGGGCTGGTCTCGGGGCTGTCGGCCATCGGGGCGGACGCCGGCTCGGTGTGGGTGTGCGCGGCGCTGGGCGACGGCGACCGCGCGGCCGTACGGCGGGCGGCCGGCGGGCTGCTGCCGGGCGAGGACACCGGCGGACAGCGGGTGCGGATGCTCGACATCGACGCGCGGGTGCACTCGGACGCCTACAACGGCATCGCCAACTCGGTTCTCTGGTTCGTCCACCACATGCTGTACCAGACCCCGCTGGAGCCGGTCTTCGACGCGGAGTTCCGGCGCCAGTGGGCGTCGTACGAGGCCTACAACCGGGCGTTCGCCGAGGCGCTGGCCGAGGAGGCGGCCGAGGGCGCGGCGGTGCTGGTGCAGGACTATCACCTGTGTCTCGTGCCCGGGATGCTCCGGGCGCTGCGCCCCGACCTCAGGATCGGGCACTTCTCGCACACCCCGTGGGCGCCCCGGGAGTACTTCGAGCTGCTCCCCGAGGACATCCGCGAGCAGCTGCTGACGGGCATGCTCGGGGCGGACCGGGTGGCCTTCTTGACCTGGCGCTGGGCGACGGCCTTCATGAGGTGCGCCGAGGGTCTGGATGCCGAGCGCCACCGCGTGGCCCGGCCGTCGGGTGCCCCGGGGGCGGTCGAGCATCTGCGGGAGGACCGCAGGACCGAGGTCGGCGTGCACTCCCTCGGTGCCGACGGCGACTTCCTGCGGGAGCGTGCGCACCGGCCGGACGTCGAGGAGCGGCTGGCGGCGCTGCGGGCGGAGATCGGCGAGGGCCGCAAGGCCATCGTGCGTGTCGACCGCACCGAGCTGTCCAAGAACATCGTGCGCGGTCTGCTGGCCTACCGGCAGCTGCTGGAGGAGCACCCCGAGTGGCGGGAGCGGGTGGTGCATGTCGCGTTCGCGTATCCGTCGCGGCAGGACCTCGCCGTGTACCGCGACTACACGGCGGCGGTGCGGCGCGTCGCCGACGAGATCAACTCGGTCTACGGCACCCCCGGCTGGACGCCGGTCGTCCTGCACGTCAAGGACGACTTCGCACGCTCGCTGGCCGCCTACCGGCTCGCCGACGTGGCCCTGGTCAACCCCATCCGGGACGGCATGAACCTGGTCGCGAAGGAGGTGCCGGTGGTCTCCGAGCAGGGCTGTGCGCTGGTGCTGTCCCGGGAGGCGGGGGCGCATGAGGAGCTGCGCGCCGACGCGCTCGTGGTGAACCCGTACGACGTGCTGGAGACCGCGCGGGCCCTGCACGAGGCGCTGTCCCTCAGGCCGGAGGAGCGGGCGGACCGCGCCAAGAGGCTGGCGGCGGCGGCCACCGCGCTTCCCCCGGCCCAGTGGTTCCTGGAGCAGTTGCGGGCGCTGGAGGAGCTGCGGGCGGGCTGAGTCGCCTCGGTCCGGCCGGGCGGCCTCAGTCCAGCTGGGCGGCGAGCGTGCGCAGCAGGTGGACGACGCCGGCCGGGCCGTCCACCACCACGTCCGCGCGCTCCGCCAGTTCCGTGACCTCCGTGCTGCCGCTGCACACCAGGAGGCCGGGGAGGCCGTCGGCGCGGAGTTCCCCGACGGCGTCGAAGGCGGGCAGGTCGCCGAGGTCGTCGCCGGCGTAGAGAACGGACTCGGCGCCGGTCTTGCGGACGTACTCGGCGAGCGCGACGCCCTTGTCCATGCCGGGCGGGCGCAGTTCCAGGACCAGGCGGCCGGGCTCGACGATCAGGCCGTGGCGGGTGGCGAGGTCGGCGAGGGGGCCGCGCAGGGCCTCGAAGGCGGCCTGCGGGTCGTCGGCGCGGCGGGTGTGGACCGCGACCGCGCGGCCCTTCTCCTCGATCCAGGTGCCGTGCCAGGCGCCGGCCCGGTCCAGGACGCCCGGCAGCTCGGCGCGGACCGCCGCGACACCGGGGTGCGGGGCGGGGGCGGTGACGGTGCCGGTGACCGCGTCCCAGCGTTCGGCGCCGTAGTGGCCGAGGACGGTCAGGTGCTCCAGGCCGGGGACACCGGCGAAGCCGCCGTAGCGGACCGCGACGCCGGCGGGGCGGCCGGTGATCACGGCGACGGAGGCCACCTTCGGGGCGAGGGCGGCGAGGGCGGGTACGGCGTCGGGGTGGGCGCGGGCCTGGTCGGGGTCGGCGACGATGGGGGCCAGGGTGCCGTCGAAGTCGAGGCCGACGATCGCGGCGGCGGGCTTCGCCAGGAGGGCGGCGAGTCCGTCCCGGCCGGGCTGGGTCTGCGGGGTGGGCAGAGGGTCCATACCCCCGACACTATCCACGCTCGGCCGGCGTCATTCCTGGGGCTCCGCCCCGGACCCGGCCGGCGCCGGTCGGCTTCAGCGCTCCGAGCGGCGAGCGTCCCGCACCCTTCGCAGGCGGTTCACCGTCACCGGGTCGTGGGCCAGGGCTCTCTGGTCGTCCAGCAAGGCGTTGAGCAGCTGGTAGTAGCGGACCGGGGGCAGGCCCAGTTCCTCGCGTATCGCTCGCTCCTTCACGCCGGGGCCGGTGAAGCCCCGGCGCTCCAGCGCGAGGATGGCGTGTTCGCGGGGGCCGAGTTCCATGACAGCCACCGTAGCGGCCGGCACTGACAGCCGGGCGCCGGCGGCGGAGGTCAGCTCTTGCTGCTGCTGTCCGCCGCGGTCGCCGTCGCCTGGAGGCGGGTCAGGACGCCGGAGGGGCTGCCGCCGGGGGCGACGGCCTGGCCGATGTTCTGCTTCACGGCCGCGCTGACCGCCGCCCAGGAGGTCTTGCCGGCGGGGTACAGCTCGGAGGTCGGCAGCTGGTCGAGGAAGGGGTGCAGGGCCTCGTCGGGAGCGGCGTCGGAGGCGCTCATGGCGTTGGAGGCGGAGCCGGTGACCGGCAGCAGGCCGTACTGGCGGGAGAAGTCGAGGACGTTCTTCTGGCTGTAGACGAAGTTGAGGAAGTCGCCCACCTGGTCGGCGTGCCCGTTCTGCTTGAAGGCCATCATCCAGTCGGCGACGCCCATGGAGGCCCTGGCCTTGCCGGTGCGGCCCGGCATCGCCACCATGCCGAACTTCACGCCCTTCTTCCCGGCCTGCTGGATCAGCGTGGGGTGCCCGTTGAGCATGCCGACCTGGCCGTCGGCGAAGGCGGCGAAGGCGTCCGCGCGGTTGAGCTTGCCGGGCGCGACCGGCCCGGTCAGGCCCTTGCCGACCAGGTCGTCCCTGAGCCAGGTGAAGGTGTCGACGTTCTGTGTGGAGTCGATGGTGTAGGTGCCGATGTCGTCGGTGTAGCCGCTGCCGCCGTTGCCGCCGCTGAGCAGCCACTGCATGGTCTCGGCCTGGGCCTCCTCGGGGCCGAGGGGCAGCGCCATGGGGTACTTCACGCCCTTGTCCTTGAGCGTCTTGGCGTCGGCGGCCAGTTCGTCCCAGGTGGTGGGCGGGGTGGTGATGCCGGCCTTGGCGAACAGGGTCTTGTTGTAGAAGAGCACGCGCGTGGAGGCCCCGAAGGGGATGCCGTACTGCGTGTGGTTCCACTGGCCCGCGTCGGAGAGCTGGGAGAGGAAGTCGGCCTGGGTGCGGATGGAGAGCAGGTCGGAGGCCGGGTAGAGCTTGCCGGCGGCCGCGTAGTCGGCGTAGGCGCCGATCTGGGCCAGGTCGGGGGCGTTGCCCGCTGCGACCATGTCCTTGACCTTGGCGTCGACGTCGTTCCACGAGTACACGCTGACGTCGACCTTCACGCGGGGGTGCTTGGCCTCGTACTCCTTGACCAGGGCGTCCCAGTACTTCTTGGAGCTGTTCGCGGCGGAGTCGCCGTAGTCGGCGGCGACCAGTCTGAGTGTGACGTCGGAGGAGCCCATGCTCCCGCAGCCGCCGAGGACCGCCGTCATGCCCAGTGCGGACACCACCGCGATCGTTCCTGCCGTACGCCGACGCACCCTCAACGCCCCAACCCTGCTGTCTGACCGTTCAACATATGGACAGATAAGGTCTACACCACGCGAGTGGACTAGACCTCTCGCGGGTGGGCGGGCCACACTAGGTGCCGTGGTGAGACATGTCATCGCCCTGGACGTGGGCGGAACCGGGATGAAGGCCGCCCTCGTCGGCGACGACGGCGAACTGCTCCACCGCGCCCGCCGCGCCACCGGACGCGAGCGCGGCCCGGACGCGGTGGTCGAGACGATCCTCGACTTCGCCGCCGAGCTGCACGCGTACGGCGCCGAGCGCCATGGCGCGCCGCCCGTCGCCGCCGGCATCGCGGTCCCCGGCATCGTCGACGAGGAGCGGGGCGTCGCCGCCTACGCGGCCAACCTCGGCTGGCGGGACGTACCGCTGCGCGCACTGCTCACGCGGCGGCTCGGCATCCCCGTCGCCCTCGGCCACGACGTGCGCACCGGCGGCCTCGCCGAGGGCCGGATCGGCGCGGGCAAGGGCGCCGACCGGTTTCTGTTCGTGCCGCTCGGCACCGGGATCGCCGGCGCCATCGGCATCGACGGCCGGGTCGAGGCGGGCGCGCACGGCTTCGCCGGCGAGATCGGCCATATCGTCGTACGGCCGTCCGGCACCCCCTGCCCGTGCGGGCAGTACGGCTGTCTGGAGCGGTACGCCTCCGCCTCCGCCGTCAGCGAGGCCTGGGCGGCGGCCTGCGGGGACCCGGACGCGGACGCCGCCGACTGCGCCAAGGCCGTGGCCTCCGGCGACCCGGACGCCGTCCGCGTCTGGCAGGAGGCGGTGGACGCGCTCGCCGACGGCCTGGTCACCGCGCTCACCCTGCTGGACCCGCGCACCCTGATCATCGGTGGCGGTCTCGCGGAGGCGGGGGAAGTGTTGTTCCGACCCCTGCGGGACGCCGTCCGGCGGCGGGTCACCTTCCAGAAGCTGCCGGCCATCGTCCCCGCGGCCCTGGGTGACACGGCCGGCTGCCTGGGCGCGGGACTGCTGGCGCAGGATCTGCTCGACTCCACCGACCCCGACTCCACCGACCCCGACTCCACCGACCCCGACTCCACCGACCTCGACCCCACCGACCCCTCGGAGGTACGTGCCTGATGGCTCCCAGCTTGGTTCTCGCAGGTGCTCGGGTGGTGCTGCCCGGCGGAGTGGTCGCCGACGGGCGCGTGTCCGTCGAGGGTACGAGGATCGTGGCCGCGGCCGCCGAGAACGCCGAGGTCATCGACGTCTCCGGCCACTGGCTGATCCCCGGCTTCGTCGACATCCACAACCACGGCGGCGGCGGAGCCTCCTTCTCCGGCACCACGGCCGACGCGCTGCGCGCGATCCGCACCCACCGCGCGCACGGCACCACCACCCTCGTCGCCTCCACCGTCACCGACGAGATGGACCTGCTGGTGCGGCAGGCCGGGCTGCTGAGCGAGCTGGCCGAGCAGGGCGAGATCGCGGGCATCCACTTCGAGGGGCCGTTCATCTCGCCGTGCCGCAAGGGCGCGCACTCCGAGGCGCTGCTGCGCGACCCGGACCCGGCCGAGGTCCGCAAGCTGATCGACGCGGCGCGCGGCAAGGCGAAGATGGTCACCCTCGCCACCGAGCTGCCGGGCGGCATCGACTCCGTACGGCTGCTCGCCGAGCACGGTGTCATCGCGGCGATCGGCCACACGGACGCGACGTACGAGCAGACGGTCGAGGCCATCGACGCGGGTGCCACGGTCGCCACCCACCTCTTCAACGCGATGCCCGCGCTGGGCCACCGCGCGCCCGGCCCGATCGCGGCCCTGCTGGAGGACGAGCGGGTGACGGTCGAGCTGATCAACGACGGTACGCATCTGCACCCGGCCGCCCTGGAGCTGGCCTTCCACCACGCCGGCGCCTCCCGCGTCGCCTTCATCACGGACGCCATGGACGCGGCCGGCATCGGCGACGGCCGCTACATGCTGGGCCCGCTGGAGGTCGAGGTCAGCGAGGGAGTGGCGCGGCTGGTGCAGGGCGGTTCGATCGCGGGTTCCACGCTGACCCTGGACCGGGCGTTCAAGCGGGCGGTGACGGTCGACAAGCTGTCGGTCGAGGACGCGGTGACGGCGCTGTCGGTCAACCCGGCCCGCCTCCTGGGCCTCTTCGACCGCATCGGCTCCCTGGAACCCGGCAAGGACGCCGATCTGCTCCTGCTGGACGCGGACTTCGGCCTCAAGGGCGTGATGCGGCAGGGCGAGTGGGTGGTCAGCCCGCCCCAACTGGCCTGATCTGCCCGCCTTTTCCCTTGACGGCGGCCGACCCGTGACTGGGCCGGCCGCCGTCTCTTTGGCATGATCGGGGCCCGGAAACCGATGACGGGCGCGACGACAGGCGCAGAGGACTTCGAGGGAGGCCGGCCCGGGTGATCCTCACGGTCACACTGAACACCGCTCTCGACCTCACCTATCGCGTGCGGTCGCTACGGCCGCACGCCTCGCACCGGGTCTCGGAGGTCATCGAGCGGCCCGGCGGCAAGGGCGTCAACGCGGCCCGGGTGCTGGCCGCGCTCGGGCACGAGACGATCGTCACCGGGTTCGTGGGCGGCGCGACCGGGCGGGTGCTGCGCGACCGGCTCGGCGACATCCCGGGCCTCGCGGACGCGCTGGTCCCGGTCTCGGGCCCGACCCGGCGCACGATCGCCGTCGTGGACCAACTGACCGGCGACACCACGCAGTTGAACGAGCCGGGCCCGCAGATCACACCGGCCGAGTGGGGCACCTTCCTCGGCCGCTACGAGGAACTTCTCGCCGGTGTCTCGGCGGTGGCCCTGTGCGGCAGCCTGCCGCCGGGCGTCCCGGTCGGCGCCTACGCGACCCTCGTCCGGGCCGCCCGCACCCACGGCGTCCCCGTCCTGCTCGACACCAGCGGCGAACCGCTGCGCCGCGGGGTCGCCGCCCGCCCCGACGTCATCAAGCCGAACACCGACGAACTGGCCGAACTCACCGGCTCCCACGAGCCGTTGCGCGCCACCCAGGACGCCCGCAGGCGCGGCGCCCAGGCGGTGGTCGCCTCCCTCGGCGCGGACGGCCTGCTGGCCATCGCCCCGGAGGGCCACTGGCGCGCCACCCCGCCGGCCCGCGTCCACGGCAACCCGACGGGCGCGGGCGACTCGGCGGTGGCCGGCCTGCTGTCGGGCCTGGTCGAAGAACTCCCCTGGCCGGACCGCCTCACCCGCGCGGTCGCCTTGTCGGCGGCGACGGTGGCGGCTCCGGCAGCGGGCGAGTTCGACCGGGCGACGTTCGAGGAACTGCTGGGCCGGATATCGGTGACCGGCAGAGCCAGCGCCGCGTGATCCCTATCTCGTGGTGGAGACGCGGTCGAAGAGTTCTCCCGCGACGGTGCTGAGGAGACCTTCTTCCGGTTCCTCCTCGGCATCGGAGGACTTGATGGCCCGACCGCGCGAACTGTCAGCCCCTCTGGTCTCACTGTGCCTGGCATCCTCACTGTGCCTGGCATCCTCGCTGTGCCTGCCATCAGGGGCAGGCTCAGGGCGGGTGCTCGACTGCTCAGGGGTGGGCTTCTGCTGAGTGGCCGCGGATGCGCCGGTCATTCCGATCGCGGCGAACAGGACAGGAGTGGCGGCCGCGATGGCCAAAGCTCTGCGTACAAGCATGGTTTTCCGCCTCGTCTAGGACAACGTCGCCGCCAAGTTGCCCCAGTAATCATTCCGAAAAACCGCTCACCGAACTAACCACTCGTATGACCGAGCATCGGACCGCCCCGCCCGCGCGGCCTAGGTGTCCTTCGTGACCTGGCCCGGCTTCAGCGTCACGTTGCTGATCAGAGCGTTGCACTTGTCGCCGGCACCGCAGGAGATGGAGATCGTGTTGGACCCCTTCTTCAGGGTCGGCCACACATAGGACCTGGTCCAGCCGTTGGCGAAGTCGCCATCCTTGGCGTCCCGCCAGTTCCTCAAGCCCAGCTTGCCGCCGAACGGGGTGCCGTTGACGATGACCGACATCGACTGGTCCTCGCCCGTGACGCTGTAGTACACGAACATGGTGTACGGGCCGTCCGACGGGACGTTGACGGTCCAGGTGAGCGAGGCGCCGGGCTGGTTCAGTCCGGTCACGTAGCTGCCGTCGGAGGAGCTCGCGCCCTTGACGTCCGACGCTTTGGACGCACCGCCTGCCGGCGTGAGAGCCCCGGCGTCGGACTTCATCGAGGCACTCACCGCCGAGCTGCTCCCCGACGGGCTCGGGCCCTGGCTCTGGGACTGGGTCGGCGTCGTATTGGCCTGGTTGTCGGTCTTCTTGTCTTCGTTGCCGTTGAGCATGGCGACGCTGATGCCTATGACGACCGCGGCGACCACCGCGATCGCGCCGATCAGCAGGCCCTTGGTGTTGGGGCCGCGGCGGCCGGGCGCGGGCGGCGCGGTGCGGGGGCCGCTCGGCGGGGCGCCGCCGGGCAGGGTCTCCGGGGCCTGGTACGCGGCGGTCGGCTGACCGTAGGCACCCTGCTGCTGCGGAATCGTGGGCTGGCCGTACTGCGGCTGCGGCTGGCCGTACTGGCGCTCGCCGACCGCACGCACCCTGCTGACCGAGTTCGGGTAGCCGTAACCGCCGGACGGCGGCTGGGCTCCTCTGGCCTGGCCGTCTGCGTACAGATAGCCGAACGGGTCGTCGTCCTCGGGCGTGCTCGGGCCGTTTTCGCCGGGCGTCATCCCTTGGTCTCCTCAGCGGGTGCGGGTGGTGCGATACAGGTCTGGAAGAGCGAGCCTACCCGCTCAGGCTGAGCCAAACGGGTGACTCGAATCGCATCAAGTCCCTGACCTGCGGATCACCCGGCGCGTCGGTGTTGTTTGGGACGCGATCGTTTCTCTACGTACATCCGCTCGTCAGCGGACTTCAACACTTCGTCCGCCGTCATGCCGCAATGCGCCCATCCGATACCGAAGCTCGCGCCCACCCGGACGGCCCGGCCCTCGGCCCGGATCGGCTGGATGATCTCGTTGCGCAGCCGTACGGCGAGGTCCTGGGCGTCGGCCCGGCCGAGGCCGTCGGCGAGGATCACGAACTCGTCGCCGCCGAGCCGGGCCACCGTGTCGCCGTCGCGGACCCCCCGCGACAGTCTGCGCGCCACCTCGATGAGCACCGCGTCGCCCGCGTTGTGGCCGAAGCGGTCGTTGATCGACTTGAAGCCGTCGAGGTCGCAGAAGAGGACCGCGAGGCCCTTGGTGCCGTCGTCGCGGTCGTCCTCGGGGGCGACGGTGTGCACATGGTGGTCGTAGCCGTCGTACCCCTCCGCGCCCGGCCGGAAGTCGAAGCCGTGGCCGGCGGGGGCGTCGAAGGCGGGGTGGCCGTAGGCCGCGTCCAGGGACTCCAGCTCGCCGGCGTGGGCCGGGCGCCGGCACAGCCGGGCCGCGAGGCGCGAGCGCAGCTCGGCGGAGTTCGGCAGGCCGGTGAGCGAGTCGTGCGAGGCGCGGTGGGCGAGCTGCAGCTCGCGGCGCTTGCGCTCCTCTATGTCCTCGACGTGGGTGAGCAGGAAGCGGGGACCGTCGGCGGCGTCCGCGACGACGCTGTTGCGCAGGGACACCCAGACGTAGGAGCCGTCGCGGCGGCCCAGGCGCAGTTCCGCGCGGCCGCCCTCCGCGGAGGTCCGCAGCAGGGTGCCGATGTCCTCGGGGTGGACGAGGTCGGAGAAGGAGTAGCGGCGCATCGCGGAGGCGGGACGGCCCAGCAGACGGCACAGGGCGTCGTTGGTGCGCAGGATGCGGCCGTGCTGGTCGCCGCCCATCTCGGCGATCGCCATGCCGGAGGGGGCGTACTCGAAGGCCTGCCTGAAGCTTTCCTCACTGGCCCTGAGCGCCTGCTGATCGCGCTCCAGACGGACCAGTGCCCGCTGCATATTCGCGCGTAGACGGGCGTTGCTGATCGCGATGGCGGCCTGGAAGGCGTACATCTGCAGGGCCTCGCGGCCCCAGGCGCCGGGGTGGCGGCCGTTGCGCGGCCGGTCGACGGAGATGACCCCGAGCAGTTCCCCGCAGGAGCCGCCCTGCCCGCCCGGTGTGTACATGGGGGCGAAGAGGCGGTCGGAGGGGTGCCACTCGTCCTCGAAGCGGGGCGCGGGCCCGTCGGTGTACCACTGCGGGACGTCGTCGTCGTCGAGGACCCAGCCCTCGGTGTGCGGTATGAAGACCAGGTCGCCCCAGCGGTCGCCCATGTTCAGCCGCCGGTCCCAGGACTCGCGGGAGCCGACCCGGCCGGTGATCAGGGCCTCGGCCGCGGAGTTCCCGGAGAACGCGGCGACGACGAGATCGCCGTCGGGGCGTACGAGATTCACGCACGCCATCTCGTACCCGAGGGCGTTCACGGCGCCGTCGGAGACGGTCTGCAGCGTGTCCGCCAGACTGCGCGCCGTGTTCATGTCGGCCATGACCTGGTGCAGCTGCCGCAGGGACGCAAGGCGGACATACGGCTCCGACTCGGTCTCCATGTTCGCCCTCCCCCCGAGACCTCGCAGCGAATCAAGGGTTGTCTTTGGCGCTTCTCTGAGGTGCCTCTTACGGTGCTGTCTGAGTTTCCCCGCCACTGAATCACAGCGCGCTGCCCACTCGGTACACAGGGTCAACAATTCCTGCCCCTTGTGACTCAAGTCACAGGAGAACGTGAACAATTGAGTGGAGTTTCCGCGATTGGCCTGTGCGTTTCCTGAACGCGGTTTTGACTGCGCGCGCACATGATGGCGCGCAGTTGTCGCACGCGCGCGTACGGCCTCGTCCGCTGGTCCTAGGACCCGGCTCGGGCGAACGCCCGATGCGGGCCGCGCGGAGCGGAGATTAGCGTTTCCGGCGTGCTGAAGACTCCGTCACCCACGGCCACCGCCGCTTCCGGGCATGCTGAGGGGGTGAGCAACGACGAGTTCCGGGCCGCCCTGTCCCGGCTGGCCGCCGGAGTGGTCCTGGTGACCGCGCAGGAACCGCCGCTGGACCCCGACGACCCGGACGCGCCGGGCATGGAGGACGTCGGCATGACCGCCACCGCCTTCATGTCGGTCTCGCTCGAACCGCCCCTGGTCATGGTCAGCCTGCGCACCGGCTCCCGCATGGACGACCTGCTCGACGAACAGCCCCGGTGGGCGGTGTCGGTGCTCACCGAGAGCCAGCGGCACATCGCGGGCCGGTTCGCGATGAAGGGCCGCATCAGCGACCGGCTGCTCTTCGAGGACATCCCCTGCACGCGCGGCGAGGCCTCCGGCGCCCCGCTGGTCGGCGGGGCGCTGGCCACGCTGGAGTGCCACACCGAGCAGCGGGTGCAGGCCGGCGACCACACCCTCGTCATCGGCCGCGTCCTGACCGCACACGTCCCGAGCGCGGAGGGCGGCCCGCTGCTGTACTTCCGCGGCCGGTACCGGCAGTTGGGCTGAGCCGGACCCGCACCGGACCGCCCTTGAGTCCGGCGCGCGATTCCGTCGCATAATTCCGTCGCGCCCGCGCAGCCGGCCTGCCTAGGGTGCGCGGATGACCCCCCGCCTGGAAGAAGTCACACCCGCGAACTTCGACGCCGCGACCGGCATCCGGATCCGCCCCGGCCAGGAACACGCGGTCGAGCCGGTCGTGAAGTCCCTCGCCGAGGCGTACGTCCACCCCGCCGGGGTCGCCTGGCCACGGCTGATCGTCGACGACGACCGCCCGGTCGGCTTCCTGATGGCCTTCCTCGACATCGACTGGAACGGCGACGGCAGTGTGCACCGCTCGGGCCTGTGGCGCCTCAACATCGCGGCGGACACGCAGGGACGGGGCTACGGCCGCTTCGCCGTCGAGTCGGTGGCCGCCGAGATCCGCCGGCGCGGCGGCAAGGAGATGTACGTGTCCTGGCATCCCGGCCCGGACGGTCCCGAGGAGTTCTATCTGCGGCTCGGGTTCCGCAAGAACGGCGAGACGAGCGGCGGACAGACCGTCGGCGTACTGGAGTTGTGACCGATCCCGGGATGCCGCCCTCAGGCGGGCTCGACGGTCAGGGCCGACAGGTCCGCCGGATTCGTCATGATGTCGATGGATGTGATGCGGTCGTCGACGAAGGTGAACGTCAGGACGCGCTCCAGGCGGCCGTCGGCGTACACCACCAGTCCCGTCGCGCCGTCGACCAGCGCGGGCCGCGCCACGCGCGCGAGATGCGCGAAGCTCTTCGCGCCGGAGGCCACCTGGGCCGCTCCGACCGTCGCACCGCTCTCGCCGCGCGCCACCACGTCCGGGTCGAGCACCGCCAGCAGCCCGTCGAAGTCACCGCTCCGCGCGGCCGCCAGAAAGGCGTCGACGACCTCCCGGCGGCGGACCAGATCGGCCTCCGGCGCGTCCGCCCCGCGCACCCGCCGCCGCGCCCGGCTGGCCAGCTGCCGCGCGGCGGCCGGGCTGCGCCCGAGGACATCGCCGACCTCCTCGAACGGCACCCCGAACAGATCGTGCAGCACGAACGCCAGCCGCTCAGCCGGCGAGAGCGTCTCCAGGACGACGAGCAGCGCCGCCCCGACCGAGTCCGCGAGCACCGCGTCCTGTGCCGGGTCCGGTTCGGCGGAGGGCCCCGGCTGCCAGGTGTCCAGCGGCTGCTCGCCCCGGGAGCGGCGCGAGCGCAGCATGTCGAGACAGACCCGGCCGACCACGGTCGTCAGCCAGCCGCCGAGATTGCCCACCTCATGGGCGTCGGACCGGCTCAGCCGGAACCACGCCTCCTGCACCGCGTCCTCGGCCTCCGTGGCCGAGCCCAGCATTCGGTAGGCGACGGCACGCAGATGCCCCCGGTACGCCTCGAACCGCTCGGCGAGAAGGTCGTCGTCGCGGTCGTCGCGGTACTGCTCATCGTCGCTCATCGGGGTCTCCGGTCTCTCCGTCGCCTCACTGGACGTGTACCCCACTGACGGATCACGGGCCGGATATGTGACGGACCCTCCGGCTCATCCCCAGTCCCGGCCGGAGCGGCCCCGCTTGGTGTCCGACCGCTGCTTCTTCTCGCGCAGCCGGCGTTCGTTGATGCCGCGCGGGATCCGGGTGGGCCGGCGCGGCTTCGGCGGGGGCGCGCAGGCCTCCGCGAGGAGGGCGGCGAGGCGTACGGCGGCGCTCTCGCGGTTGCGCCACTGGGAGCGGTGCTCGGAGGCCCGTACGGACAGCACGCCGTCGACGAGCCGGCCCGCGAGCCGCTGCAGCGCCCGCTCCTTCCACACCGGAGGCAGCGCCTCGGTGCGGGCGAGGTCGAAGCGCAGCTCCACCTGCGAGTCGCTGGTGTTGACATGCTGCCCGCCGGGCCCGGAGGACCTGGAGAAACGCCACATCAGCTCGGCCTCCGGGAGGGAGACCGAGCCGCGGATGAGATAGGGCCCGGACATGCCTCCCATGTTCCCGGCACGGGCCGCCTCACGTCACCCGGTTTTCGCCCTCAGTAAAAAAGGTAAAGGCATCCGGAACCACCGGGACCCCGCTCGACGTTCTTCGGGGTGACGGTAGCTTCTTCGGCACGGCTACACAGAAATTCAAAGGAAGGGACTCCCAACATGGCTGTAAGCCTCTCCAAGGGTGGCAACGTCTCGCTGACCAAGGAGGCTCCGGGCCTGACCGCCGTCACCGTGGGCCTCGGCTGGGACGTCCGCACCACGACCGGCACGGACTTCGACCTGGACGCCTCCGCCATCGCGGTGAACACGCAGGGCAAGGTCTACTCGGACGCGCACTTCGTCTTCTTCAACAACAAGCAGACCCCGGACAACTCCATCGTCCACACCGGTGACAACACCACCGGCCAGGGCGAGGGCGACGACGAGTCGATCAACGTCAACCTGGCCGCGCTCCCGGCCGACATCGACAAGGTCGTCTTCCCGGTGTCCATCTACGACGCCGAGAACCGCAGCCAGAACTTCGGCCAGGTCCGCAACGCCTACATCCGCATCATCAACCAGGCCGGCGGCGCCGAGATCGCCCGCTACGACCTGTCGGAGGACGCCGCCACCGAGACGGCCATGGTCTTCGGCGAGCTGTACCGCAACGGCGCGGAGTGGAAGTTCCGCGCGGTCGGCCAGGGGTACGCCTCGGGCCTGGTCGGCATCGCCCAGGACTTCGGTGTGAACGTCTGACACACGCTCGACCCGCGGTGCGCCCGGCTCCGGCCGGGCGCTCCGCCCGCCCGGGTCACGGGTGGGCCGGCTTTCCGTCGCCGTACAGCCAGTCCTTCCAGATCTCGGTGAAGTCGTGGTCCGGGGCCTTCTTCTCCACGAACGCGGTGAAGTCGGCGGTGTTCGCGCTGCCGTGGCGGCGGGCGGCGGCCCAGCCCTGGATGATGTCGTAGAAGGTGTCGTCGCCGACCTTCTGCCGGATCTTCTGCAGGATCATCGCGCCGCGCTGGTAGACGGGGCTGTCGGAGATATGGGCGGCACTCGACGGTTTCGCCGGCGGGAAGGCCCAGATGGCCTCGTCGTCACTGTTGTACTCGTCCATGAAGGTCTGCTGGGCGCTCTTGCCGCCGTGGTCCTCCCGGTACAGCCACTCCGCGTAGGTGGCGAAGCCCTCGTTGAGCCACATGTCCTGCCAGGACTTGGGGGTGACCGAGTCGCCGTACCACTGGTGGGCGAGTTCGTGCACGACCGTCTCGGTGTCGAACTGGTCGGCGGGGAAGACGGGCCGGTTCTGGGTCTCCAGGGCGTAGCCGGCGTCGCTCGGCGGGGTGACGATAGCCCCCGTGGAGGAGAAGGGGTACGGCCCGAAGTTGATCTCCTCCCAGTCGATGATGCCGGGGATCTCCTTGAGCACGTCCTTGCTGTCCTCCGCCTGGCCGGAGTCGACGGCGGTGAGGATCGGCAGCCCGTGCGGGCCGGTGCTGCGGGCGATGTCGTAGTGGCCTATCGCGACGGTGGCGAGGTAGGTCGCCATGGGCTCGGCGGTGTGCCAGTGGAAGGTCGTACGGCCGCCCTTGGTGGTCTGCCCCGCCAACTCGCCGTTGGAGACGGCCGCAAGGCCCTTGGGGACGGTGACCCTGAGGTCGTACGTCGCCTTGTCCGAGGGGTGGTTGTTGCCGGGGAACCAGGCCATGGAACCGACGGGTTCGCCGAGGCCGAGGGCGCCGTCGCCGGTGGGCACCCAGCCCTCCTCGGAGCCGTCGGGGTCGGTGAGGGTGCGCGGTCTGCCCGAGTAGCGGACGGTGGTCCGGAAGGTCTCGCCCTTGCTCAGATCGTCGTGAGGGCGGACGGTGAGTTCCTGGCCGGCCCGGCTGAAAAGAGCCTTCTTGCCCTCCACGGTGACCGAGTCGACGTCCAGCCCGGCCAGGTCGAGGTTGAAGGCGGACAGATCCTGGGTGGCGCGGGCGGTGATCACGGCCGTGCCGGTGAGACGGCGGCCGGCCGGGGTGTAGTCGAGGGTGAGGTCGTAGTGCCCGACGTCATAGCCGCCATTGCCGGCCTTGGGGAAGTACGGGTCGCGTACGCCGGAGCCGCCCGGGGTGCCATGGACACCGCCCTTGCACGCGGTGGCCGTGAGGGTCAGGGCGAGCAGGGCAGCGGCAGCCGGGACAAGGCGTACGGATCTGGACATGTCAGTGATCTTATGTGCAGGGGTGCGCCCGGCGGCGTGACACCATCTCTTGCGTGCTCGACATCGGCTACGCCCTCTCCAACCGGTTCCCGGACCCGCCGCAGACCGACTACCGCCGCGCGGACGTCCACGCGCTGCGCCACGATCTGTTCTGCGGTGACGTCTATCTCGCGGACACCAAGACGGACCGGGAGCTGTCCACAGCCTGGGGATGGGTGCCGGTGCTGGACTTCGCCTGGGCGCTGTGCGACATCGTGGAGCGGCTGGACCGGGATCCGATGGGCTCCCGAGCCGCCCGGCCGCAGCGGGCGGAACTGGACTTCACCGAGTCCACCGACCGGATGCTCTTCGAGCGCCGCTTCGGCTGGGTCGACATCACCGCCGACTGGCTGCCGGCCGAGGAGTCCCCGCTGTCCTTCTCGCACGCCGAACTGCGCCGCGAGGCGCGCGACTTCCTGCACGATCTGATCGAGGACCTCACCGACCTCCATGACGACCTCGCCGAGAACCCGGCCGTCTGGACGCTGCAGGCCCGCTTCCCCCGGCTGCCATAGGACCCACTGCCGTAGGACCGACTGCCCCAGGGTCCACTGCCCTATGACCTACTGCCCCAGGGCCCGCCGCCGTAGGGCCTACTCCACCCGGATCCCCAGTTCCGCCGCCAGCGCCGGTGCCAGATCGAGCAGTTGTCCGGTGCTGATCACCGCGCCCGACAGGCGGTCCAGGCCCCGCACGATCTCCAGCGGGGCGGCCCCCCGCAGGTCCACGTCCTTCAGTGTCGCGCTGCCGAAGTCGGCCTCGCGCAGCGCGCAGTCGACGAACTCCACCCGCTCCAGGCGCGCGCCCGCGAAGTCCGGCTCGACCAGGACACAGCCCTCGAACACGACGTCCTTGAGGCGGGCCTCGCGGAGATTCAGATAGTCGATCTTGCCGCCGCGGATCACGACCCGCTCCAGGACGGCACCGTGCAACTGCGTGCCGCCCAGCCGGGCGTCGATCAGCTCGACGTCCCGGAACGTGGACTCGGCCAGATGTGTCCCCACCCCGCGCAGCCCGGTCAGGACCGAGTCCAGCACCCTGGCTCTGCCCAGTGCCGTCCCGCCCACCGCGCAGCCGGTCAGCGCGCAGTCCATGAACCGGGCGCCCACGCCGTCCTGCCCGGTCAGGTCGGTGTCCCGGAACTCCAGTCCGTCATAGTCCCCGTCCGGCTGCAACTCCCCCTCGGTCCACGGCTGAAGCGGCGGCAGCCGCAGCTCCGGCCGTCGCGCACCCTTCGTCTCCGCCCGGCCCGCAGGCCGGTCGCCCGTCACTCTCCTCGCCATGCCCCCATGCTGCACCCCGCCACTGACAATCCGGCTGACCTGCGGCTGACCTGCAAAAACGCGGACGGTGTCACATTCCGGCGCCCCTTCGCCGTCGTCATCACGACCAGGCGTTGCCGCACACGCGTCCATCGCCTCCGAGCCGAGGGAGAGCCCACACCATGCAGCAGATCACCGTCATCGGCGGCGGTTTCGCCGGACTCATCGCCGCGATCACCGCCGCCGAGGCAGGCGCCCAGGTCACCCTGCACGAGGCCCACCACACCCTGGGCGGCCGCGCCCGCACCGCCGAGGGGCCGTACCGCACCAACGAGGGCCCGCACGCCCTCTACAACGGCGGCCCACACTGGACCTGGCTGAAACAGCGCGGCCTCATCGGCCCGCTCGCCCCGATCCCGCCCCTGGACGCAGCACGGCTGAGGCTGAGGCACCACGGCGCCCTGCGCCGCGTCCCGCCCCTCGGGATGCTGAAACTGCTGGGCACCAGTGTCCGCCGGGCCCCCGTCGACGCCGACTTCCTCGGCTGGGCGACCGCGGTCGCAGGCGGGGAAGGCGCCCGCGCCGCGGCGAACTACGCGGCCGTCGCCCTCTTCCACCACGACCCGGGCGCCCTGTCCGCCGCGTTCGTGCAGGAGCGGCTGCGCCGGGCCACCAAACTGCCGCCGGAGGCGCACTACCCGGTCGGCGGCTGGGGTCCGCTGATCGAGCGGATGACCGCACGGGCCTGGAATCTGGGCGTACGCGTCGAGACGCGGTCCCGCGTCACCGAGCTGCCCACCGGCAGCCCCGTGGTCGTCGCCACCTCGCTGTCCGCCGCCCGGCGGCTGCTCGGCGACGACTCGCTGACCTGGCCGAGCGGCCGTACCGTCCTGCTCGACCTCGCCGTACGGACCCGGCGCGGCGATCCCTTCATCCTCTCCGACCTCGACGCGGCCGGCTGGTTCGAGCGGTGCACCGCGCCCGACCGGTCCCTCGCGCCGGCCGGGGAGCAGCTGATCCAGGCCCATCTCCCGATCGGGCCGCAGGAGACCCGCGCCGACGGCCTGGCCCGCGCCGAGGAACTGCTCGACCTGGGCTTTCCCGGCTGGCGGCAGCGGCTGACCTGGCGTCGGGAGGCCCTGGCGGACGGCCGTACCGGCGCCGTGGACCTGCCCGGCAGCAGATGGCGGGACCGGCCCGCGGTGGACCGGGGCGACGGGGTGTACCTCGTGGGCGACTCGGTGGCGGCGCCGGGCGTGCTGTCCGAGGTGTCCTTCAACAGCGCGGTCACCGCGGTGTCCCTGATCCTCGGCCGGCCCGCGGTGGCACAAAAGCCATGACGCGCCCGGCCCCGGCGCTACGGAATCAGTGACCCGACCCCAGCGCGGCCAGCGCCCTGTCCGTGAGCCGGTACACCGTCCACTCGTCCTGCGGCCGCGCCCCGAGCGCCTCGTAGAAGCCGATGGCGGGCTGGTTCCAGTCCAGTACCGACCACTCCAGCCGCTCGTACCCGCGCTGGACGCAGATCCGCGCCAGTTCCGTCAGCAGGGCGCGCCCGTGGCCGCCGCCCCGTGCGCTCGGGCGGACGTACAGGTCCTCCAGATAGATGCCGTGCACGCCGCGCCACGTGGAGAAGTTCAGGAACCACAGCGCGAACCCGGCCGGCTCACCGCTGTCGTCGTCCACCGCCATGTGCGCGAAGGCCGCCGGCCGCTCGCCGAACAGCGCCTCCCGGAGCTGCGCCTCGCTCGCCCGCGCCTCCTCGGGCGCCTTCTCGTACTCGGCCAGCTCGCGGATCAGGGCATGGATGACGGGGACGTCTTCGGGACAGGCGGCACGAATCATGCCGGGAGGCTAACCGGACGCACCGCGGCGCGACATCCCTGGCCGCTCCGGCCTGGGCTTCTTCATGCGTCGCGGAGCCGGCGGGCGATCTCCAGCCGGCGTTCCTCCGGCGGCCGGCCGTCCTCCAGGTCCCACAGGGCGTTCTGCAGGAACCGGCCCAGTGTCCAGGCGCGGGCCCGCTCCCGGTCCAGGCCGAGGACCTCCGTCATCGCGTCGAAGCGCCGGCGCACCTCGGCCGCCTCGAACCGGTTGTCCAGCGCGGGCCACAGCTCGAACCCGGGGTCCCCGGCCAGCGGCTTGGGATCGATGGCGAGCCACTCGGCGCGGCCGGCGGCGAGGACGTTCTCGAAGTGCAGATCCCAGTGCAGCAGCCGGTCCCCCGGCTCGGCGGCGACCTCGCGCAGGGCGGCCGCGCAGTCCGCGACCAGGCGGCGCACGGCCGGATCGGGGATGCGTTCCAGAGCCCAGGGCGTCTGCTCCAACATGGCCTCGGCGATGTCACCGAGCCGGCGCAGCTGCGGCGGCGCCGGGAAGGACGTCAACCGGGCCAGCAGCCCTGCGATGACCAGGACGGCCGCGCGGGTGTCCTCGACCGCGGAGAGCATCCGGGACTCGTCGAGCCGCTCCAGCAGCATCGTGCCGGTCGCCGGATCGTGGTCGAGCAGCCGTACGGCCCCGTCCCCGGCCCACGTCCGCAGCGCGACCGGCTCGCCCGCGGTCTCCTCGTCCGGCAGCTGGAGCTTGAGGACGGCGGGGCTGTCGTCGGCGCGGACCACCGGCACGACCAGCGCGCTGACACCGTTCATGGAGGGGCCGTCGATCCGCAGCCGCCAGCGATCCAGGAAGCCGGCCGCCAGATCCGGCAGCCCGGCGATGAAGGCCCGGCCCGCCGCTCCGTTATAGGTCTCCTGTGCTTCCGCGAGATCACCGGGGATGTCGATCACCCACCGGACGATACTGGCGTGCGTGAATCGGCTCATGCGAATTAACCGGGGCCTCGGCGGCGTGTGGGCGTACATCCGCAGCGCACCCGGCACATATGTGTGGCTGGCGGTCCTCTTTCTCACCACCGTCGCGATGCACCAGATGTCACCGGCGTTCGAGCAGCATTTCCTGCGCCAGCGGTCGACCAATATCCACGAGCTGTCGCACAATCCCGTACGGGTCCTCGTCGCGAGCGCGATGTGGATCGACAGCGGCCACTGGCTCCCCTATGTGGTGCTGTACAGCGTCTTCCACGCGTCGGCCGAACGCTGGCTCGGCACGGCCCGCTGGCTCGCGGTCTGCGCGCTCGCGCACATCCTGGCCTCACTGATCAGCGAGCTGGCGCTGCTGATGGCGATCCGCGACGGCATGGCCTCCAGCTCCGCCGTCAACACCCTTGACATCGGGGTCAGTTACGCACTGGCCGGGGTCATCGGCGTCCTCACCTACCGGATCGCCGCCCCCTGGCGATACCCCTATCTGCTGGCCGTGCTGATCTTCTTCGGGCTGCCCCTGGCCGAGGGGCCGACCTTCACCGACCTCGGCCACTTCCTGTCCGTATTGGTCGGCCTCTCCTGTTATCCGCTGGTCAGAGGCCGCGGAAAAGCATGGAATCCGAAGGAGACACTGGCCGCTCCGAGGGGTTAGCGTCCCGGCCATGAGCAGCTCGGCAAGCAGTGTCGTCAACGGCGGGATCTCCTACTGGTACGCGGACGACGGCCTCCCGGCCGTACGGGAACCACTGCCCGGCGACACGTCGGCCGACGTCGTCATCGTCGGCGGCGGCTACACCGGCCTGTGGACGGCGTACTACCTGAAGAAGGCCGCCCCCTTCCTGCGCATCATCGTCCTCGAACAGAAGTTCTGCGGCTACGGCGCCTCCGGCCGCAACGGCGGCTGGCTCTACAACGGCATCGCCGGCCGCGACCGGTACGCGAAACTGCGCGGTCACGAGGCCGCCGTACGGCTGCAGAAGGCCATGAACGACACGGTCGCCGAGGTCATCGCGGTCGCCGGGGCCGAGGGCATCGACGCCGACATCCACCAGGGCGGCGTCCTCGAAGTGGCCACCACACCCGCCCAGCTGGCACGCCTGAGGGCCTTCCACGCGCATGAGCTGTCCTACGGCGAGAAGGACCGGGAACTGTACGGCGCCCGGGAGACCGCCGAGCGGATCCGCGTCGCCGACGCCGTCGGCTCCGCCTGGACCCCGCACGGCGCCCGGCTGCACCCCGTGAAACTGGTCAAGGGACTCGCGGACACCGTCGAGGCCCTCGGTGTCACCATCCATGAGTCGACCCCGGTGACCGAGATCCGCCCCCGGCACGCGATCACCCCGTACGGCACGGTGCGCGCCTCGTACGTCCTGCGCTGCACGGAGGGCTTCACGGCCTCCCTGAAGGGCCAGAAGCGCACCTGGCTCCCGATGAACTCCTCCATGATCGCCACCGAGCCGCTGACCGAGGAGCAGTGGGCGACGATCGGCTGGGACGGCCGCGAGACCCTCGGCGACATGGCCCACGCCTATATGTACGCCCAGCGCACCGCCGACGGCCGGATCGCCCTCGGCGGCCGCGGGGTGCCCTATCGCTTCGGGTCGCGGACGGACAACGACGGCCGTACCCAGGAGGCGACCATCGAGGCCCTGCGCGAGATCCTCAGCCGTTTCTTCCCGTCCCTCGCGGGTCTGCGGGTCGCCTACGCCTGGTCGGGCGTCCTCGGTGTGCCACGCGACTGGTGCGCCACGGTGACCCTCGACCGCGCCACGGGCCTCGGCTGGGCCGGCGGCTACGTCGGCTCCGGTGTCGCCACCGCCAACCTGGCCGCGCGCACCCTGCGCGACCTGGTCCAGCAGGACTCCGGCCAGAGCGGCCGCACCGAGCTGACCGACCTCCCCTGGGTCGACCACCAGGTCCGCAAATGGGAGCCGGAACCTTTCCGCTGGCTGGGCGTCCACGGTATGTACGCCACCTACCGCACGGCCGACCAGCGGGAACGGCTTCGCCCGGGCACCGGGTCGTCCCGGCTGGCGAAGATCGCGGACCGGGTGGCGGGACGGCACTGAACGAGACGGCACCGAACGCGAACGGCCCCGGACCGAAGTCCGGGGCCGCACCGTGTTCCGAGCCCCCTGTCGGATTCGAACCGACGACCTTCGCTTTACAAGAGCGGCGCTCTGACCAGCTGAGCTAAGGAGGCCTGCGCATGGGGCGCCCGTGCAGTGTACCCAGGTCTGGGCCCGCCCCTGTCGAAAATTTCCGCGAAGTTCACTGTGGCCCAGGTACTGACAGATCGAGTGAACGCCAGGTACGGTCCTGAGCCAGTTCACTCGCGTGGACCACATCGCGTGGACCACGCCGGGCGGACTGGACCAACCACCTTCCTACAACGGATCGTCCGGCACGTTCCTGCCGGTAGAAGGGGGCCTCTGAGCCATGGCCACTGTCACGTTCGACAAGGCGACCCGGATCTACCCGGGCTCCACCAAGCCCGCCGTCGACGGCCTCGACATCGCGATCGAGGACGGCGAGTTCCTCGTCCTCGTCGGCCCGTCGGGTTGCGGAAAGTCCACCTCGCTGCGGATGCTCGCGGGCCTGGAGGACGTCAACGCCGGCGCCATCCGCATCGGCGACCGCGACGTCACGCATCTGCCGCCCAAGGACCGGGACATCGCCATGGTGTTCCAGAACTACGCCCTCTACCCGCACATGTCGGTCGCCGACAACATGGGCTTCGCGCTCAAGATCGCGGGCGTCAACAAGGCGGAGATCCGGCAGAAGGTCGAGGAGGCCGCGAAGATCCTCGACCTCACCGAGTACCTGGACCGCAAGCCGAAGGCCCTGTCCGGCGGTCAGCGCCAGCGGGTCGCGATGGGCCGCGCCATCGTGCGTGAGCCGCAGGTCTTCCTCATGGACGAGCCGCTGTCGAACCTCGACGCCAAGCTCCGTGTGTCGACCCGTACGCAGATCGCGTCCCTGCAGCGCCGTCTCGGCATCACCACCGTCTACGTCACCCACGACCAGGTCGAGGCCATGACGATGGGCGACCGGGTGGCCGTGCTCAAGGACGGTCTGCTCCAGCAGGTCGACTCCCCGCGCAACATGTACGACAAGCCCGCGAACCTCTTCGTCGCCGGCTTCATCGGCTCCCCGGCCATGAACCTGGTCGAGGTGCCGATCACCGACGGCGGCGTGAAGTTCGGCAACAGCGTCGTCCCGGTCAACCGGGAGGCCCTGAAGGCCGCCTCCGACAAGGGTGACCGCACGGTGACCGTCGGCGTCCGGCCCGAGCACTTCGACGTGGTCGAGCTGGGCGGCGGTGCCGCCGCGTCGCTCTCCAAGGACAGCGCGGACGCCCCGGCCGGTCTCGCCGTCTCGGTGAACGTGGTCGAGGAACTGGGCGCCGACGGCTATGTCTACGGCAGCGCCGAGGTCGGCGACGAGGTCAAGGACCTGGTCGTCCGGGTCAACGGCCGCCAGGTGCCGGAGAAGGGCGCCACGCTGCACGTGGTGCCGCGGCCGGGCGAGACCCATGTGTTCTCGACGTCCACGGGTGAGCGCCTCTCCGACTGAGCAGGGCGTTTGTACCGAAGTTGACGAAAGGGGTCCCACGGAGTGCCGTGGGACCCCTTTCGTGTGTCATCCACCCTCGGATATACCCCGGCACAGCGTTCATTCCGGGCGCGACACGTCAACCCCCTACCCGGAAAGAGGGGCCTTTCCATCCCCCGAAGGGGTGACCAAATGTCGCCAAATCATTACCCCGCGCTACCCTCACACGCGTGAAGCACTCCACCATCCCGCAGACGCGACACGGCCATCGGGGCGGCCCTGCCCGCCGGATCGGCCGCACTCTCGCCCTCGTCCTGCCCGTCGTCCTGGTGCTCTCGGGGACCCTCGCGGTCACCCGGGTCAACTGGACGGGAAGCCCCTCCAGCTCGCTGCTGACCGCCTCGGACGTCTCCACGGCGGCGGGCACCGCCAAGAAGGCCCGGCCCCCGCAGGACGTGCTCCGCGACCAGCTGATGGGCGAGCTCCAGGAGAAGAACCCGGCCATCGTCCTGACCCACCTCCAGCAGGCCGTCAACGGACGCCCCTCGCTGGCCCGGCACTGCACCGCGATCGCCCGCGCCCTGGGTCAGGCGGCGGTGCGCAAGTACGGCGCCTACCGCGCCCAGTCCTACGCCCGCCCGGTGTGCGACACCTCGTTCGCCTCCGGCGTGCTGGCCGCGCACAGCTGACGTCCCTGCCCCGGTGCACGCACCGGACACGGCTGGACGCAGCGGTGTGCCGCCGTCGGCGCGGCTCGGAGCGGGGCGCCACGTACAGTGCGGTCATGACCCATCCCAACGCCGCGTCGCGCCCCACTCAAGCCGTGGTCCTGGCCGGTGGCCAGGGCTCCCGGCTGCGTCCCTACACCGACGACCGGCCCAAGCCGATGGTCGAGATCCCCGGTACGGGCACTCCGATCATCGGCCATCAGCTCACCTGGCTCGCCGAGGAAGGCGTGACCGACGTCGTGGTCTCCTGCGGCCACCTCGCCGAAGTCCTGCAGAAGTGGCTGGACTCCGCCGATCTGCCCGTCTCGGTCACCACCGTCGTGGAGACCGAGCCGCTCGGCCGGGGCGGCGGCCTCAAGTACGCCGCGGCGCGGCTGCCCCGCCCCGACCAGCCCTGGTACGCCACCAACGGCGATATCTGGACCCGCTTCTCGCTGCGGGACATGGCGGACTTCCACACCGAGCGGGATGCCACGGCGACCCTGTCCCTGGCGCGGCCGCGTATCCCGTGGGGCGCGGTGGAGACCGACGGGTTCGGGCACATCACCGACTTCATCGAGGCTCCCCCGTCGACGTTCGAGATCAACGCCGGTGTGTATGTGTTCTCGCCCGAGTTCGCCGAGCTGCTGCCCGAGCGGGGGGATCACGAGCGGACGACGTTCCCCGGACTGGCCCGTGAGCGGAAGCTGTACGGGTTCCCGATTCCCCAGGGTGCGTACTGGCGGGCCATCGACACGGCGAAGGATCTGACGGAAGCCGCGAAGGAACTGGCGGCGCTGGGCCGGTAGTCGAAGAAAGCCGGTCATCGGGAAAAAGCCGGTCATCGGGAAAGAGGAGAGCCCCGTACCTCCTTGGGTACGGGGCTCTCCCCGTCTCGTTCCGTCTCGTTCCGTCAGCCCAGCAGGCCGCCCACCAGGCCCGGCTGGCCGGAGGAGGACGAACCGCCGCTGCCGCTCGTGGACGAGCCGCCGCCGGTCGAGGAGCCGCCGGAACTCGTCGGGCCGGCCGTGGTGCTCGGGGCGCCGCCCGTCGGGGCGGACTGGCGGGGCGAGGTCTGGCCCGTGGTGCCCTGGGTCTGGCTGGGGGTCGTGGTCGTACCGCCGGCGGACCGGGTGGCGCCCGGGGTCGCCGCCGCGCCGGACGGGCTGGCACCGGCGGTGGCGCCGCCCGTGGGCGAGCCGGAGACCGACGGGCTCTGCTGGTGCCGCCGGCCGGGTCCCTGGGTGAGCGGGGTGCCGGGGAGGTCGTTACGGGGGGCCTCGCCGGGACCGGGGACGACCACGCGGCTGGAGTCGCGCACCGCGCCGCCGAGCAGGGAGCCGACGAGCAGGGTGAGGCCGACGGTGACGACCGTGATCAGGGCGCCGCGGCGCAGGACGTAGCTGCGCAGGTCCCAGATGTCGGCGCGGGGGCCGAGGCGGCGCCAGGCGCTGGCGGCGAGGCGGCCGTCCACGGAGTAGACGGGGGCACCGGCGATGATCAGCGGGGACCAGGCGGCGAGATAGATGATGTCGGGGGCGTCGTAGGCGGGGACCGTCTTCCAGCTGACCGTGACGATCAGGGCGGCGGAGAGCAGGGCGCCGACGACGGCGGCGACCCGCTGCCAGCAGCCGAGGACCGTGAGGGCGCCCACGACCACCTGGAGGAAGGCGATCACGAGGCCGGAGCCGACCGGGTGGTGCAGGGCGAGCTGGCGAAGCGGTTCGGCGACGTCCCAGGGGTGCAGGGTGTTGAGCCACTTGACCATCGAGCCGCGCCTGCCGCCGTCGAAGTAGACGGGGTCGCACAGCTTGCCCATGCCGGCGTAGATGGAGATGAAGCCGAGGAAGATCCGCAGCGGGAGGAGGACGACGCCGAGGTTCATCCGGCGGCCGGGGTAGTAGGCGTGCCGGGCCGGGTCGTCGCCGTGCCGGCGGACCGGGCGCGGGTCGTCGGGGTCGTCCGGGTCCGCGTCCTCGTCGTCCGCGTAGTCGTCGTAGTCCTCGTAGTCCTCGTACGACGCGAAACCGGGGCCCTCGTAGGGGGGATCGTCATAGGCGCCGGCGACCGTCCGCATGTGCGGCAGGAGGCGGGTGCCGTCGGTGTCGTCGGGGGCGGTGCGCTGATGGCCGACGACCGGGGTCTCGACGGTCTGGCCCAGCGCGTCGTAGGTGTCGCCGTATCCGGTGTCGACGCGCGGGATGACC
The DNA here is from genome assembly GCF_014650595.1 of Streptomyces alanosinicus. Classification (GTDB taxonomy): domain Bacteria; phylum Actinomycetota; class Actinomycetes; order Streptomycetales; family Streptomycetaceae; genus Streptomyces; species Streptomyces alanosinicus. Next base: position 119,253 of record NZ_BMVG01000002.1, on the reverse strand, counting down.
TGGGTGGCGCCGGGCTCGGGCTCGTCGGCGTGGCGGACGCTGCTGCCCCGCACGGCCTGGAGGAGGCGGTGGGCGCCGGTGTCGTCAGGGGCGGACCGGCCGCTCCACACGACGGGGCGGCGGCGGCCGGCGGCGCCCGACCGGCCCGCGGTGCCCACGACGGGCATCCGGGCGGATTCCGGGGCGCCACTCAGATGCCGGGCGATCCGCGAGGACTGGGTACGTTTCGCCGACGGGCCCAGCTGTACGCGGAAGCTGGGGTGGTTGACGATGACCTGCGCCGGATCGCTCGGCACCTTCACCATGCTCAGCGCGGGAGCGTCATCGGTTCCGGACTGGAATCCCGACGAGCGGTCCCCCGTGGGTGTGCGGGGTGTTCTGGTGTCCACACTCATCTAACCGAGTGACATGGAGTTAGGACACTGCTTTGACCGGGGCGGATGTGTCCGGACCCCGTCAAAGCGGCTGCGAACGCCACATGGGCGCCGGATTGCCCCCGTAAGGGTGAAGTTCCGGACGGGTGTTCAGTCCCGTCCGGTGTGCCTGTCAGCCGCGCCTGCGTGCCGCCTCGTACAGCACGATCCCCGCCGCCACACCCGCGTTCAGCGACTCCGCGCCACCCGGCATCGGGATCCGCACACGGACGTCGCAGGTTTCGCCGACCAGGCGGGACAGGCCCTTGCCCTCGCTGCCGACCACGATGACGACCGGGCCGCCGAGGGCTTCGAGGTCGCCGAGTTCGGCTTCGCCGTCGGCGGCGAGACCGACGATGGCGATGCCGGCCTTCTTGTACGCCTCCAGGGCACGGGTGAGGTTGGTGGCGCGGGCGACCGGGGTGCGGGCGGCCGTACCGGCGGAGGTCTTCCAGGCGCCGGCGGTCATACCGGCCGAGCGCCGCTCGGGCACGACCACGCCGTGACCGCCGAAGGCGGAGACGGAGCGGACGACGGCGCCGAGGTTGCGCGGGTCGGTGACGCCGTCGAGCGCGACGATCAGCGGGTCGGCGCCCTCGTCGTAGGCGGCGTCGGCGAGGTCCTCGGGGTGCGCGTACTCGTACGGCGGGACCTGCAGGACGAGGCCCTGGTGGTTGAGGCCGTTCGTCATGCGGTCCAGCTCGGGGCGCGGGGCCTCCATCAGGTTGATGCCGCCGCGCTCGGCGGCGAGCTGCAGGGCCTCGCGGACGCGCTCGTCGTTGTCGATGAACTGCTGGACGTAGAGGGTGGAGGCGGGCACGCCCTCGCGCAGCGCCTCGACCACGGGGTTGCGGCCCACGACCATCTCGGATGTCGACCGGCCGGCGCCCCGGCGCTGCTGCGGGCGGCCCTGGGCGCGGCGGACCTTGGACGTGGCGGCGCGCTGTTTGGCGTGGCCCTTGCGCATCTCGGCGGGCGGGGTGGGGCCCTTGCCCTCCAGGCCCCGGCGCCGCTGTCCGCCGCTGCCGACCTGCGCGCCCTTCTTGCCGGACATGCGGCGGTTGTTCGCGGCCATGAGTTACCTGTCTCCGTGAGCTTCGTACGTACGTCTTATGCAGTGTGCCGCCCGGGGGGCCGGGCGGCACACTCGATCTTCGGGTCCGGGGCTAGGCCCTGAGGCTCCAGCGCGGGCCCTGCGGGCCGTCCTCGATGGCCAGCCCGGACTGGGCGAGCTGGTCGCGGATGGCGTCGGCGGTGGCCCAGTCCTTGCGGGCGCGGGCGGACTCGCGCTGGTCCAGCACCAGGCGGACGAGGCTGTCGACCACGCCGCTCAGGTCCTCGCCCTGGTCGGACGTGCCCGCCCACAGCTCGTCGAGCGGGTCGAGGCCGAGGACGCCGAGCATCGCGCGGACCTCGGCGAGCCGGGCCACGGCGGCTTCCTTGTCGTCGGCGGCCAGCGCGCTGTTGCCCTGCCGGACCGTGGTGTGGACGACGGCGAGGGCCTGCGGGACGCCCAGGTCGTCGTCCATCGCCTCGGCGAAGGCGGGCGGGACCTCGGCGGCCGGGTCGACCGTCTTCCCGGCCAGCTCCACCACGCGCTGGATGAAGCCCTCGATCCGCGCGAACGCCGACTCGGCCTCGCGCAGCGCCTCCTCGCTGTACTCGATCATCGAGCGGTAGTGCGGGGTGCCGAGGTAGTAGCGCAGGACGACGGGCCGCCACTGCTTGACCATCTCGGACACGAGGACGCTGTTGCCGAGCGACTTGGACATCTTGTCGCCGGCCATGGTCACCCAGGCGTTGTGCACCCAGTACCGGGCGAAGTCGTCGCCGTAGGCCTTGGCCTGGGCGATCTCGTTCTCATGGTGCGGGAAGATCAGGTCCAGGCCGCCGCCGTGGATGTCGAAGGCGGAGCCCAGGTACTTGTGGGCCATCGCCGAGCACTCCAGGTGCCAGCCGGGGCGGCCGGGCCCCCACGGCGTCGGCCAGGTCGGCTCGCCGGGCTTGGCGGACTTCCACATGGCGAAGTCGCGCGGGTCGCGCTTGCCGGTCTCGCCCTCGCCGGACGGCTGGAGCAGGTTGTCCAGCTCCTGCCGGGACAGCTGGAGGTACTCCGGGAAGGACCGCACGTCGAAGTAGACGTTGCCGTCGGCCGCGTAGGCGTGCCCGCGCTCGATCAGGCCCTGCATCATCTCGACCATCTCGGTGATGTGGCCGGTCGCGCGCGGTTCGTACGTCGGCGGCAGGCAGCCGAGGGCGGTGTAGCCCTCGTTGAAGGCGCGCTCGTTGTCGTACCCGATCGACCACCAGGGCCGGCCCTGCTCGTGGGACTTGGCGATGATCTTGTCGTCGATGTCCGTGACGTTCCGGACGAACGTCACCTCATAGCCGCGGTAGGCGAACCAGCGGCGCATGATGTCGAAGTTGAGGCCCGAGCGGATATGACCGATGTGCGGTGCCGCCTGCACGGTGGCGCCACAGAGGTAGATCGAGACACAACCCGGCGTGAGCGGGGTGAAGTCACGGATCTGCCGGGCGCTGGTGTCGTACAGCCGAATGGTCACCCCTCCAGGGTAGTGGGCGCGGGAGGGTGCCTCACGCCCCTTCCCCACAATCCCGGGGCCCGCCGCGCGCGCCGCCCGTCCGGACCGCCGCCGCGGCCGGGTGTCTCAGAGCATCCCGACGATCTTCCGCGGCCGGATCCGTACTACCACGCGCGGGGCGTCCTGGCCGGCGGCCGGGTTGAACGCGGCGTACTTCTTGCCGGTGTACTTCTCGCTCAGTTCGTCGATGAGTTCCAGGCCGCCGTCGGTCGTCATCTCGGCGGTGCCGCGGATCTCGGCGTACTCATAGGGCTGTTCGGGGTTCATGACGACGACCGTCACCCGGGGGTCGCGGTCCAGGTTCAGGTACTTGCGGCGGTCGACCGTCGTGGAGAAGAGGACGTCGTCGCCGTCCCGCTTCACCCAGACGGGCGACAGCTGCGGGCTGCCGTCGGGCTGGGCGGTGCCGACGACGATGAACACCTTGCCGTCGAGCACCGACTTCAGGCGGTCGGACAGTACGGCGGACATGGGCACCCTCCGGAGTCCGGGGCTCACTGATGGTCGTGTGGGTACCCTCGCACGCCCTCAGCCGGCCCGCACCACGAGCGCTGTCGCGACCGCCATCAACCCCTCGTCACGGCCGGGGAAGCCGAGGCCGTCGGTCGTGGCTCCGGAGACGGAGACGGGCGCGCCGGCCGCCGCGGAGAGGATCTTCTGAGCCTCGTCGCGGCGCTTGCCGATCTTCGGGCGGGGGCCGACGACCTGCACGGCGATGTTGCCGATGACGAAGCCCGCCTCGCGGACGATCCGGGCGGCCTCGGTCAGCAGGGTCACCCCGGGGGCGCCGGACCACTCGGGGCGGCCGGTGCCGAAGTGCTGTCCCAGGTCACCGAGCCCGGCGGCGGAGAAGAGGGCGTTGCAGGCCGCGTGGGCGACGACGTCCGCGTCGGAGTGCCCGGCCAGCCCCGGCCCCTCGCCCTCCCATTTCAGGCCCGCGCACCACAGCTCGCGGCCCTCCTCGAAGGCGTGGATGTCGGTGCCGATGCCGACCTGGGGCAGCGGCGGGATGCGGTCAGAAGCCATCGTTGAGCCTCCTGCGGGCCAGGACCGCCTCGGCGAGGACCAGGTCGAGGGGGCGGGTGACCTTGAAGGCCTCCTCGTGACCGGGGACGGTCACGACCGTCAGCCCCAGCTGCTCCACCATGCTCGCGTCGTCGGTGACATCGTCCGTGACGGTCTCGTGCGCGCGGACCAGGGTCGCCCGGTCGAAGCCCTGCGGGGTCTGGACGGCACGCAGCCGGGCGCGCTCCGGGGTGGCGACGACCGGTTCGGGGTCGCCGGCCTCGGCCGCGGGCTCGACCTCCTTGACGGTGTCGGCGAGCGGGAGCGCGGGGACCACGGCGGGCGCGCCTGCGCGGACGGCCTCGATGACCGTGTCGACCGTGTCGACCGGGACGAGCGGGCGGGCCGCGTCATGGACGAGGACGACGCCGTACTCGGGGGGCAGCGCGTCCAGGCCGAGCCTGACCGACTCCTGGCGGGTGTCCCCGCCGGGCACGACGAGGAAGTCGGTGCTCCCCCAGCTACCGCTGGGGGTACCCCCAGGCAGGGCGTGCGCGTCGAGGAGGGACTTGACCTCGGCGGCGCCGTCGGACGGGGCGACGACGATGACCAGCGAGACATGGCGGGACGCGGCGAGCGCGCGGACCGCGTGGATGAGCATGGGCGTGCCGTTCAGCGCGCGGAGCGCCTTGGGGGCGCCCGGACCGAGGCGTACGCCCCGGCCGGCGGCGGGAATCACGGCGGCGACGGCGGTCTGCGCAGGCGAAGGGCGCGATTCGTCAGACATCGGTTCCTGTCAAGGTTTGTGTGCTCGACCCAGGTGGGTATGGCCTGGAGGAGTGCCGGGCGCGACGCTTTGACCGGACCCTTTCCGTGACCCTGGTCGAGCCATCTGCCCGGGCCCGGCACATCAAGCAGGGGGAGCGGCTTTCCCTGAAATGTACGACGGGCGTTTCGGCGCCCTGTTTCCGGCTGCCGAAGCCGTGTTGAAGTTTTGCGGTTTCTCCGGGGACGACCGGGGACGAACATGCCGCAGCGCCCGGCGACAGGGTCAGTGTCATCGGGCACCGCGGCATTTACTGTGCTGAGCGTGGCGGGAGCGAAGGTTCGCTGCCGTGGCGCGTCAGGAGGCGAGCACCTCGTCGAGCAGGGCCTCGGCCTTGTCCTCGTTCGTGTTCTCCGCGAGAGCGAGCTCGCTCACCAGGATCTGCCGGGCCTTGGCGAGCATGCGCTTCTCACCGGCGGAGAGCCCGCGCTCGCGCTCACGACGCCACAGGTCACGCACGACTTCCGCGACCTTGATGACATCGCCGGAGGCGAGCTTCTCCAGGTTTGCCTTGTAACGACGGGACCAGTTCGTGGGCTCCTCGGCATACGGCGCGCGCAGCACCTCGAAGACCCGGTCCAGCCCGTCCTGACCGACCACATCACGCACACCCACGAACTCAGCATTGTCCGCTGGCACACGCACCGTCAGGTCACCCTGGGCGACCTTCAGCACCAAGTAGGTCTTGTCCACGCCTTTGATCTGGCGAGTTTCGATGGCCTCGATCAGCGCGGCCCCGTGATGGGGATAGACCACGGTGTCGCCAACCTTGAACGTCATGTGACAGGTACCCCTTCCGTGGCTATCCAGAGTAACACGGATACGGCGTCTTCTGAATGGCGTTTTCGCAGGTCAGGGCATATCTCGGGGCTTGACAACTGCGACAGGAACGTGCTTCGAGGGGCCTGCGGAACCGGGAATTCGCAGGTCGGAGGGGCTCTTCGGGCGGGGTGAAACGCGTACGTCACACACGCCCGGAGCCGTCTCCAAGTGGACGAACGTCCCGTTTTGTCCACTTCCAAGCGTACGACTTCCGCTACTCCGTTCGGTGACCCGAGGCCGATCCGGACCGATTCCGGAATTGATCAACGACTGCCGGACGCGTGGCGTCCGATCAAAAATCGAGAGCACTCATCGAGGGGTCGCGCATTCCTTCACGGAAATTTTGCGGGCGGTTATGTGAATGGCGGACGAGCGCCCGGCAAAGTGACCGGGGAGTCACTTGTGGCGGGAGCGACGAGTCACGCGCGGTACCCCCAGCCGGAGGCAAGCCGGACGCTTGGGGAGGGTCGGGTGCGGTGGCCCGGGAACGGCTCGGTAACCTAAGCCCGCTGACAGACACTTAGGGTGGCTTTATAAGGGGAGCCGCCCGCGCGTTCAAGGAGTTGCCGCCGCCGTGAGCAGCAGCCTTCGACGCGGCGCCCTCGCCGCCTCGGCCATCGTCTTCTCGATTGCCTCGCTCGCCGCCTGCGGCGCCGGCAACGACTCGCAGACCCTGGAGGTCAAGCCGGACAACGCGGCCGCCACGGTCGGCAACATCAGGATCCAGAACGCCCTGGTCATCACCCAGCCCGATCTGAAGGCGACGGGTCCGGCGGTGATCTCCGCGACCCTGTTCAACCAGGGCGGCACGGACGAGACCCTGCAGTCCGTCTCCGTCCAGGGCGGCGGCGAGACCGTGAAGCTGACCCCGGCCAAGGGCGGGAACCTGACCGTCCCGGCGCACGGCTCGCTGCTGATCGGCGGCAGGGGCAACGCCTCCGCCGAGATCCCGAACGGCCGCGAGTCCGTCCAGGACGGCAACGCCCAGAAGGTCACCTTCACCCTCAGCAAGACCGGTGATGTCAGCCTGCGCGCCTTCGTGGTCCCGGCCACCAGCTACTTCGACAAGTGGGGCCCGAGCCAGATCCCGTCCGCCCCGGCGACCCCCACCGGCGCCCCGGGCGCGAGCGCGTCCGCGTCGGGCAGCGCCAAGCCGGGCAAGGGCAAGGGCGGCAAGGCCACCCCGTCGTCCTCCGCGAGCGGCCAGGCGAGCACCGGCGCCACCCCGACCGACTCCGCGTCGCAGTCGGTCGCCGGCCACTGAGCGGCCCTGCACGGCCGTACGCACGAGGGCGGCACCCCACACGGGGTGCCGCCCTTCGTCGTACGGCGGGTGGGCGAGCGGTTTACGGCTCGAACTTGTAGCCCAGACCGCGGACCGTCACCAGGTAGCGCGGGGCGCCCGGGTCCGGCTCGATCTTGGCGCGCAGGCGCTTGACGTGGACGTCGAGGGTCTTGGTGTCGCCCACGTAGTCGGCGCCCCAGACGCGGTCGATGAGCTGCATCCGGGTCAGCACACGGCCGGCGTTGCGCAGCAGCATCTCCAGCAGGTCGAACTCCTTCAGCGGAAGGTCCACCTTGGAGCCGCCGACCGTCACCACGTGGCGGTCGACGTCCATGCGGACCGGGCCCGCCTCCAGCGCGGCCGGCGTGACCTCCTCCGGCTCGCCGCGGCGGCGGAGCACCGCACGGATGCGGGCGACCAGCTCACGGGAGGAGAAGGGCTTGGTGACGTAGTCGTCGGCTCCTATTTCGAGACCGACGACCTTGTCGATCTCGCTGTCCTTGGCCGTCACCATGATCACGGGGACGTTGGAGCGGCCGCGCAGCTGGCGGCAGACCTCCGTGCCGGGCAGGCCCGGCAGCATCAGGTCGAGGAGGACGAGGTCGGCGCCGTTGCGCTCGAACTCGTCGAGTCCGTCGGGGCCGGTGGCCGCGATGGCGACCTCGAAGCCCTCCTTGCGGAGCATGTACGACAGGGCGTCGGAGAAGGACTCCTCGTCCTCGACGACGAGCACTCGGGTCACGGAAGGACCTCCGGGGCGGGAAGCGGTTCGTACGGGGATGATTCAGGGGAACTGCCGGCCTCGTCGTCGAGGTCGGGGTCGGGGTGCTGCGACGCGCGGTCGCGGGCCGCACCCGCCTCCGGCAACCTGAGGGTGAAGGTGGAGCCCTGGCCTTCGGCGCTCCAGACCGTGACCTCCCCGCCGTGCGAGGCGACCACGTGCTTGACGATAGCGAGACCCAGACCGGTGCCTCCGGTGGCCCGCGAGCGGGCCGGGTCGACGCGGTAGAAGCGCTCGAAGACGCGCTCCTTGTCCTTCTCGGAGATACCGATGCCCTGATCCGTCACGGCCAGCTCGATCATGTCGCCGCCAGGGGCGCTGATCCGGCGGGCGGCTATGCCGACCCGGGTGCGGGCCGGGGAGTAGTTGACGGCGTTCTCGACCAGGTTGCCCAGGGCGGCGGCCAGCTGGCCGCGGTTGCCCCAGACATGCAGATCGGCCGTGCCACCGGCGGCCATGGTGATCTGTTTCGTGCCGGCCTGGTGGCGGCAGCGGTCGACGGCCTCGGCGACCAGCTCGTCCACGCGGATGGGCTCCGCGTCCTCCAGCGGGTCGTCGTTCTGCACCCGGGAGAGGTCGATCAGTTCCTGGACCAGGTTGGTCAAGCGGGTCGCCTCGATCTGCATACGGCCCGCGAAGCGCTGTACGGCCTCGGGGTCGTCCGAGGCGTCCATGACCGCCTCGGAGAGCAGGGAGAGCGCGCCGACGGGCGTCTTGAGCTCATGGCTCACATTGGCCACGAAGTCGCGCCGTACGGCCTCGATTCTCCTGGCCTCGGTCAGGTCCTCGACCAGCAGCAGGACCAGGCGGGAGCCGAGCGGGGCCACGCGCGCGGAGACGGCGAGGGCCTCGCCGCGTCCGGTGCCGCGCCGTGGCAGGTCCAGCTCGACCTGGCGTATCTCGCCGTCACGTCTGGTGTCTCTCGCCATCTGGAGCATCGGCTCCACGGCGAGCTTGCCACCGCGCACCAGCCCGAGGGCGTAGGCGGCGGAACTGGCCTTGACGACGGCGTCGGCCTCGTCAAGGACGACGGCCGAGGAACGGAGCACGGACAGCACGGTGTCCACGCCCGGCGGGAGTACGGGATCGATATGCAAGGAAGTCCTGGTCGGTCGCTTCTGGTCGCGTTCGCTCCAGCGGAACGCCAGCATGGCGATGACGCCGGTGAGCACCCCGGCGATCGCTGCCGCTGCGGCGACCGCCGCGTTCACGTCCATGCCTCCAGGTTAAGCAGGGCGTACGACAAGACCACAGCCGTCGAGGTGCGACCTCGAACACTCGTCGCCCAGAGTTCACCTGGGAGCCAGTATTGGTTCATTTGGGGTGGCAGAAACGGACGCGTACAGGCCACAGCGTGGGAGCGTGGGGATCGCACCGCCGGTACTGCCACGGGGCGCTCGGCCCGTTCGGTGTCACTGCCCCGGAAAACCCCAGAACACGCACGTAGGAGAGGAAAACCCTGATGCGGGACGCGTACCACGAGGAACTTGACTCGATCGGCGACAGTCTGGTGGAGATGGCCCGGCTGGTCGGGTCGGCGATCGGGCGCGCCACGACCGCCATCCTGGATTCCGACCTCAAGCTGGCCGAAAGCGTGATCGAGGCGGACCAGAAGGTCGACGAACTCCAGCACGACCTGGAGGCGCGCGCGATAGCCCTGCTCGCCCGGCAGCAGCCGGTGGCGACCGACCTGCGGATCGTCGTCACCTCCCTGCGGATGTCCGCCGACCTGGAGCGCTCCGGCGACCTCGCCCAGCATGTGGCGAAGCTGGCCCGGCTGCGCTTCCCCGAGCGCGCGGTCCCGCAGGACCTGCACGCCACGATCCTGGAGATGGGCCAGCTCGCGCAGCGCCTGATGGCGAAGGCGGCCGAGGTGATCATCACGAAGGACGTCGACCTCGCGATGCAGCTGGAGCAGGACGACGACGAGATGGACCAGCTGCACCGCACACTGTTCCAGCACCTGATCGACGAGCGCTGGAAGCACGGCATCGAGACCGCCGTCGACGTCACCCTGCTCGGCCGCTACTACGAGCGGTACGCCGACCACGCCGTGGCCGTCGCCAAGCGTGTCGTGTACCTGGTCACGGGTGAGCACGCGGACGAGCTGCAGGCGGACATCCAGCCGGTCACGGGCGTCGAGGGGGCCTGACAGCGGGCCTGACCCCGCCGGGCCGGCCCGGGCGGCCGGGCGGCCGGGCGGCTCCCGGAGTGGTGCCGGGGGGCGCGTGGACGTGTGAGCGCCTCCGTGCGCCGTTGATGCGCCCAGGAAAACGGGCATGAGATGGGCAAGGGCATCCCTGCCCCCGCGTCTAGGAGGGACCCATGGCCGAATCCCCCAGCACCACGCCCGACCCCACGCAGGAGCGCGAGACCGACCGGCCCGCCGAAACCAGGAACCTTCCGCTGATCGGTGCGTGCGGCTGCGGCTCGGGCTGCGGCTGCGGCTGCCAGTCGGGTGGCCCCTGCCAGTGCGGCTGAGGGCGGTACGACGCCACAAGGGCCGGTGTGGGATCACTCCCCACCGGCCCTTCCTCTGCGCCGGGCGGCACGCCTGGTAGAGGGCCTGGCAGGAAAGGCCCCGTACGCACTGCACCTTGATGAACGGCCTTGATCACGTCCCCTCGACGGTGAACCGGCGCACCCATATGGCTCATTCATTCGAGCCGATTCCCTCGAACGAGGTAGTAAGCGTCAACTCTGCTTGACGTGATCAAGAACCTCAGGTGGGCCGCCCCCGCGGTCGTACTCCTTGTCGTGCCCTTCACGACGTCCACCCCGGCCCAGGCGCGGGACCGTTCCGCCCCGGTGTACACCGTCTCTCTCGCGGCGGCGGTGCACGCGCTCCCCGTCGCCGCGGAGTCGCGGGACGGGTACCGGCGCACGAGCTTCAAGCACTGGAACGCGGGCCAGAATCCGACCGACGGCTGCAACACCCGGGCCGAGGTGCTCATCTCGGAGGCGGTCGACCCTCCCCTGATCCTTCCGGGGTGCAAGCTGTCCGGAGGGCGCTGGTGGTCGTACTACGACTCGAAGTGGATCACCTCGGCCGCGGCCCTGGACGTCGACCACATGGTGCCGCTGGCCGAGGCCTGGGACTCCGGGGCGTCACAGTGGACGGCCCAGCGGCGCGAGGCCTACGCGAACGACCAGGACGCGCCGGCCTCGCTCGTCGCCGTGTCAGCCGCCGCGAACCGCAGCAAGGCCGACAAGGACCCGGCGGAGTGGCTGCCGCCGACCGCCGAGGTCCTGTGCCGGTACCTCTCGGAATGGGTCGGCACCAAACTCCGCTGGAGGCTCACCGCGGACGCCGCCGAACTCGAGAGCCTCGACGATCTCGCGAAGGCGTGCCCCAGCACGGCCGTGACCTACCAGCCGGCGGCCTGAGCCCCCTCGGGCCGACCGGCGCCCTGCCCGCGGAGCTTGATCCACTGCGGGAACGTTTGAGCTTGCTCGTACGAGTGATCACGGCTGCCCGGCCGTTCCTCGGAGAGCGGTCCGATCGTCTTCAGGCCGTAGTAACCACTATGGGATTGGAGTTTCATATGGACACGCTCTCCGCACTTCTGGGCAGCCTCTCGGGCATCCTCGGCGGTCTCCTCGGCGGCCTGGGCGGCTGACACCCACTCACAGCGGCTGACGCCCGCTCACGGCCCCGCACCACAACAAGCCCCCTGCCGGCGGAAGAACCGCGGGCGGGGGGCTTGGTCGTTGTGGCTTACTTCTTCTTGCCCTGGTTCTTCACTGCCTCGATGGCCGCTGCGGCCGCGTCGGGGTCGAGGTAGGTGCCGCCGGGGGTGACCGGCTTGAAGTTCTCGTCCAGTTCGTAGGACAGGGGGATGCCGGTCGGGATGTTCAGGCCCGCGATGTCGGCGTCGGAGATGCCGTCCAGGTGCTTGACCAGGGCGCGCAGCGAGTTGCCGTGGGCCGCGACCAGGACGGTGTGGCCGTCGAGGAGGTCCGGGACGATCGCGTCGAACCAGTACGGGAGCATGCGCAGGACGACGTCCTTCAGGCACTCCGTCTTCGGGCGCAGCTCCGGCGGGAGCGTGCCGTAGCGCGGGTCGTCGAACTGGGAGAACTCGGAGTCGTCCGAGAGCGGGGGCGGCGGGGTGTCGTAGGAACGGCGCCAGAGCATGAACTGCTCCTCGCCGAACTCGGCCAGCGTGGCCGCCTTGTCCTTGCCCTGGAGGGCGCCGTAGTGGCGCTCGTTCAGGCGCCAGCTGCGGTGGACCGGGATCCAGTGCCGGTCAGCGGCCTCCAGGGCCAGCTGGGCCGTGCGGATCGCGCGCTTCTGGAGGGACGTGTGGACCACGTCGGGGAGAAGTCCGGCGTCCTTCAGAAGCTCGCCGCCGCGGACTGCCTCCTTCTCGCCCTTCTCGTTGAGGTTGACGTCCACCCAGCCGGTGAACAGGTTCTTCGCGTTCCACTCGCTCTCGCCGTGGCGGAGGAGGATCAGCTTGTACGGTGCGTCGGCCATGGGACAGAGCGTAATCCACAGGTTCCCGGGCCCGCCCGGACCGGCCGGTGGGTGGACGGTTGGCGGCATCTGTTAATCGAGTGGCCACCGGCAGACCCCGCATGTAGGTTGCGCTTACCGGTTGAGCCACTTACAGAGCCCCACATCGGGGCATTCCGGGATCCACGGGGGGTCTTGTCATGTCCGCAGCTCGTCTTCGACGTGCCGCACGGGAGAGCGTCTCCGGGTTGCCCCGTGAGTTCTGGTGGCTGTGGACCAGCACCCTGGTCAACCGGCTCGGCGGCTTCGTGGCCACGTTCATGGCCCTCTACCTCACCCTCGACCGCGGCTACTCGGCCTCGTACGCCGGTCTCGTCGCCTCCCTGCACGGGCTCGGCGGGGTCGTCTCCTCGCTGGCCGGCGGGGTGATGGCCGACCGGCTGGGGCGGCGGCCCACCCTGCTCATCGCCCAGTCCGCCACGGCCGCCTCCGTCGCGCTGCTCGGCTTCATGACGCACCCGGTCGCCATCGCCGCCGTCGCCTTCCTCGTGGGCATGGCCTCCAACGCGTCCCGGCCGGCCGTGCAGGCGATGATGGCGGACATCGTCCGCCCCGAGGACCGGGTGCGCGCCTTCTCCCTGAACTACTGGGCCATCAACCTCGGCTTCGCCGTCTCCTCCATGGCCGCCGGGTTCATCGCCGAGTTCAGCTATCTCGCCGGGTTCCTGATCGAGGCCGGGATGACCCTGGCCTGCGCACTCGTCGTCTTCCTGAAGGTGCCCGAGTCCCGGCCCACGGCACACGCGCAGGAGAAGGACAGCGCCGTGAGCCTCGGAACCGTGCTGCGGGACGGGCGGTACATGGCCGTCGTCGGGCTGTCCTTCCTCGTCGCACTGGTCTTCCAGCAGGGGGCCGTGGGGCTGCCGGTGGCCATGGGGCGGGCCGGGTTCTCCCCCGCCGACTACGGCCTCGCCATCGCCGTCAACGGCATCCTGATCGTCGCCCTGCAGATCCCGGTCACCCGGTTCATCGAGCATCGCGACCCGCGCACCCTGCTCGTCGTCTCCTCACTGCTCGCCGGCTACGGCTTCGGACTCACCGCCTTCGCCGGGTCGGTGGGCGTCTTCATGGTCACCGTGTGCGTCTGGACCCTCGCCGAGATCGTCAACGCACCCACCCAGACCGGCCTCGTCGTCCGTCTCTCCCCGGTGCACGGGCGCGGGCGCTACCAGGGCGTGTACACCCTGTCCTGGTCCGTCGCCGCGCTGGTCGCCCCGCTGATGTCCGGCGCCGTCATCGACCACCTGGGCGCGCGGTGGCTGTGGGGCATGTGCGCCGCGGTGGGAACGGCGGCGGGACTGGGGTACGGGGTGCTCATGCGGGGGCTGCCGAAGGAAGAGCCGGTTCCGGCCCAGCGGCCATCCGCTTCCACACCGGAGTCCGTGCCCCAGGAGACAGCCTGACGAAAAGCCCGACCGCGCAGTCGGCCTATCCCATGGCATCCGCGCGCTCAGCCAGGCCACGCAGTTCAGGCGAGGCTGAGCGTCCACCCATCAGCATCAGCTCGCGGATGGCGCCGCGCGCCGCGATATGGCTTCTGATCAGATCTGGCGCGATCTCTTCGGCTCTCAGCAAGCACACAAGCGCGTCCCCGAACTGCCGACGCTGTACATGAGCGCGCCCCAGATCCATCAGCAGCCTGGCCTGTCGCTCGACGGACAACGCGCCGATGTCCAAGTCCTTGGCCGTGTCGAGGGCTTCCCCCGCGTCACCGAGGTCCACGGCCGTAGAGACCGCCTGGACCTCGACGTTCGTGGGGCCGAATTCCAGATCGAAGTCGTTGCGCTCACCTCCCATGCGGGCAGCTACCGTTCGAGCCTTGTCGATCTGCTCGCGAGCGGCGGATCGTTCACCGGCCCGTGCATGCACCAACGCCAGCGCGAGGTGAAGTGAGCCAAGAACCGACAATTCCTCCATGGGCGTCGCCGTCGCTTCGGCGTGCCTTGCGAGCGTGTTGAGCGCTGCGGCGGCAGCGTGCTCGGCCTGGTCCAGGCGCTTGAGTCGTACGAACGCATGGACCAGCCGGAAGACCCCGACGAAGACCCCGAGACGGTCGTCGGCGAGTTCGGCCGCGCGGATCGCCCGATCCGCCGCCAGCCATGCGGCATCTGCCTCGTCCTGCCGGACAAAAGCTGCCGACAAGGCTTGGTAGGTGCGCGCCAACAGCCGGTGAATCTCCGGCCGGAACTCGCCAGGGGCAGTTCGCGCCGCGCGTTCCAAGCGTGGCAACAACGGCCCCAGGACCCTGCTCAGCTCTGCGAACCGGTCTCCGTGAGTGAGCCTCCAGCCCCGCTCCACCTCGTCTCGCAGCTCGTGGAGCAGTTCGGCACGGAAGTCCTCCCGAGGCTCAAGGACGACGTCGAGCGCCGAGTGCCCGGAGATGACCAGCCGTGCTTGGTCCAGGTCATTGGGCACCGCGTCATCCGCAACCCCCGTGTCAGGTCTCGCTGCACTGGGAGCCTCGGGCTGGAGGACGTGCAAGGGAACGCCGAGTCCGTCGGCGAGCAGCCGCAGAACATCCAGCCGGTTCACCGGCTGGATGCCTCGCTCGACCTGCGACACCCAACTCGCCGTCCGCCCGATCGCCGCGGCCAGTTCGCTCTGAGTGAGGTCTCGTTGTCGTCGCAGTTCGGCCACGCGCGCCCCGAAGGCCCGGCGCACCTCCGATGACACGGCTATGCCGCCACCTTCCCTGCGACGGCGTTGAGGAACGTCACGTCGACGCCCGTCAGGTATTGCTCGCGTTCAGTGAGGAACCGCTTGGTGTGCGGCTGAGCCTCATGCGCCTCGAACGCGGCGCGATCTGCGTACAGCTCGTAGAACACGCGGATCAGTGGCTCGCCGACAGGCGTGTGAGTCACGTACGCCAGCGTGCCCGGCTCCTGCTCATTGATCCCCTTCAAGGTCTCAGTACACAGATCATCAAAGGCAGTTGCCGCCTCCTGGTCCCGCAGTTCGAAGCGCACGACCAATCCGAGGCCTTCACCCATGAGCACTCCTTCCGTTGGCGCCAAGTCTGTCAGGTACGCAATCCAGCTGTGAATAACAGAGTTTCTTAACTCGCAGAGACTCTGCGAGTATGCTCGTAGTCATGCTGCTACCGAGCGTGATCCGACCTGCGACGCATATCCGTTGGACGGCCCGTCACCGTCTGCCGCTCGGGGCGCCACAACACGACAGACCCCCGCGACCGCTGACACGGCCCGGGGGCATGGCTCACCTGAAGAAAGCAGGTAGACGTGCCGCACTGTATCGCCCTCCTCGGCGCGCTATTGCTGAGGCTGCTGCTACCCCCGCGCGGTCGGCACCGCGCCGCCCCGTGCTCCATCAGCACCTCACCAGAACTGCGGACCGCAACCACCCACGCAGGGCATCGCGTGCGGCACCAGCCCCCTGCTCCGCCCCACTTCCGAGGGGAGGACTCCCCTCTCGTGCGCCCCTACGTCCTCTCCCCCGCCGAGTGGAACCGACTGAAGCACCACCGACAGCAACAGCACCGACGCCGACGCGCCCTCTGGCTCGCCGTGCACGACATCGACATCGGCCCCCGTCCGATCCGCAGCTCGAAGATCAAGGATGTACAGATCAACGGCGTAAGGGCTGCTGCCTGATGGACGACCCCACCACTCCCATCACACGCCGCACCACCCGTCTCCTGCCCTGGTCCGGCCCCGAAGGGAAGCCCTGCTACCTCCTCACCGAGGACCACAGTGGCGGCTGCCTCTCCCGGCTCGCCGACAACGTGGAGTCCGTCCAACTGGGCATGGGCGATCAACTGCTTGAGCATGCACGGGCGTTGATCGACGACCCCAAGACCGGACCCGCCGAGCTGCGATATCTCTCCACACGATTGACCGAGTCGCTGCGGGACGTCCTTCGCGTCGCTGAAAGCCGCGGGGCCTCCGGCAAGAAGCCGCCCGCCCATCCTGCTCACATGCCACCGAGATGCTGGAGGCCGCATGCATCAACTCATCGCAAGCCCGTTCCTCGACGAGTACCTCGTCTTACGCCCCGGCCTCGACACCGGAGTGCAGATCCCGTTCGCCCGGTACCTCGAACTCGGCAAGGCCACGAGCACGGGCACCGAGGCTCCTCGCTGGCTCGTGGACGGCGCACACCAGGCGTGGGGGCTCGAACTCCCCGCACACCGCCCGCTACGCGACACCGTCCTCGTACGCGCCCCCTCCCCGTACGGCATGGCCCGCGCGTCCTATGAGATCAACAAGGGCTGTGACTACGACTGCCCGCACTGCTACCTCGGCTTGAAGCGGTTCGAGGGAATGCCGTGGGCCGACAAGATCCGGCTACTCGACATCATGCGCGACGCAGGCGTGCTCTGGCTCCAGATCACGGGCGGCGAACCACTGATCGACCGCGAGTTCCCCGAGGCGTACTCGTACGCCTACGACCTCGGCATCATGTTGACGATCTCGACGAACGGCTCGCAGCTCCACAAGGCGAAGATCCTCCAAACGCTCACCGAGCGACCGCCCCATCACCTCTCTCTGAGCCTCTACGGTGCTACCGAAGAGACGTACGACGGGTTCACCCGCAACCGAGGCGCGTTCGGCCGCTTCATCCGTGGACTCGACGCCGCGCGCGAGGCTGGCCTGCGCTTGCAGTTGAACATCGTCATCACGAAGGACAACGCCGACGAGTTCGCCGCCATGGAGCAACTCGCCGAGCGCTACGGGCAGGTGTTCGTGTTCACCAACATGTCGCCCACCATCCAGGGCGACGCAACTCCGATTCCCGAGCAGGCCGCGAAGTACCTGCGCAGACGGAAGCCGTTCACCGGCTGCAACGCCGGACACACGTTCTTTCACGCCGACCCGTTCGGCCACGCGTCCATATGCAAGATCGGTCGCGACCCGCACATCCCTCTGACGCGGGAAGGCATCGAGGGACTAAAACGCCTCGGCGGTATCGCCGACGGCCTACAGCTTCGCACCGGGGGCTGCGCCGGCTGCGCGTTCGGACAGAAAGACGCCGACGGCAACCCGGGCGGCTGCACCACCTGCCGCCCCATGGCCAAGCTCTACCAGGAGGCGAAGGCACCGCAAAACATGTACTGCCAGCATCCCGACCGCGAACCAGTGAGGTGAACCCATGGCAACCGCCATCGAGCCCCGCACCATGGAAGAGACCGCCACTCGATCTCCCGGCCCCGTGATGGTCGCGATCATGCCCCGCCCGACCGCGCCGATGGCCGACCCGCTCCCCGTCGCGATCACGTCCCGTCCGATCGCCGACGACGAGTTCCGGATCACCAAGGAGATCGGTACGTTCTCCAAGAGCCTCGGCTGCTCGTGCCAGGCCGACGATGACCAGCCGTACTAGACCCCACACGCACCACAGAGCCGCCCCCGCCCGCGTAGGGTCGGGGGCGGCTCGCCGTCCACCCCCAGGAACCTCACATGCCCGTAGACCGCATCCGCTGGGACGACCTGCCGCTCGCCGCCCGTGACGCGGTCGAGCAGTACACCGGCCCGGTACTGCGCACCAAATCCGCCGACGCCGGCGCGAACTCCGGCATCGCCGCCACCGTCCACACCACCGCCGCGACCCTGTTCGTCAAGGGCGTGCCCACCGATCACCCGCAAGCCCGGACGCAACAGCGCGAGGTCACGATCAACCCGTACCTACCCCCCTCATGCCCTCGACTGCTGTGGCATGTACAGGCCGCCGGATGGGATCTGGTCGGATACGAGCACCTCGTCGGCCGCCACGCTGACTATGCCCCCGGCTCCCCCGATCTGCCGCTGGTCGCCCGTGCCGTGGTCGAGCTCCAGAACACGCCCTGCCCCGACATCGAACTGAAGCGCGCCGAGGACCGATGGAGCGGTTACACAGGCCCTGCCGGCGTCGAGCAACTCGTCGGCGACACCCTGCTGCACACCGACCTCGCGCCGCACAACATGCTCGTGACCGACCGCGCCCACCTGATCGACTGGGCATGGCCTACCCGCGGCGCGGCATGGATCGACCCTGCCGTGCTCATCCTGCGACTCACGGAAGCCGGCCACACCCCGGAAGGCGCGGACGCATGGGCGCGCGAGCAGTTCCCGTCATGGGCAGCAGCGTCGCACGCTTCCGTCGCCGCGTTCTCCGAGGCGAACGCCCGTACCTGGGATGAGATCGCCCGCAACGACCCGCAGGACTGGAAGAAGCGTGTGGGCCGACTCGCCCATGACTGGGTGACCTACTGGCGCACCCGAGCCTCGTAAGCCAGACCCCGCGCAGGAACTGCAGCCGCGCGTGTCGGAGCAGGCCGTCTGACCGGTTCTGCCACCAGGCATTGGTCGACAGCCACTAGGCATTGGGCGACGGCGCAGGTTCCCGTCGATGCTCCAGCCACGTGCGACTCAGGTCGTCCCAGATCGTTTGGTATCTGCCGAATATCTCGCCAAGGTGGTCATGCGTGAGGTCGTCGGCTGCCGTGGATGCCATGAGGTACTCCAGGTCATCGGCAAGCCGCTGGAACCGGTACTGCGTTTCCTCCATGAGCACCCATCGAGAGCGCCAGTTGAAGAACGGTTCGACGGCCCCCAGCAATGTCCCCAGAGCCACAAGGGCAAAGGCCAGACCTGCCCATGTGTTCAGACTCTGCAGGCCCAGAATGATGGTGGACGCGGCGGACAGCGCGAGCGTGAGTATTTTGGTCGCTGAAGCGCTTCGACGGAACCTCTGCTTCCTGCTGCGTGCGTAGTCGTTGCCCTGATGAATCTTGTTCAGCAGGAGGGCCGCTGTCTCCCTCGGGCTGAGACCGACGCCTGGTCCACTGTCCGGCTGCACTCCGCCCCCAAAGATCTGTCGCCGCCTTGCAGCTCGCCCCCGGCAGACGCAGCTCCGTGACCGCGTGGTTCCCCGGCATCACCTGCTCGATGGCCGCCCGCCTCGGGCGAGCGCGGAAAACTCCCCGCCCCGCACCGTGATCCTCCCGGTGCGGGGTGGGGAGTGGAGGCACGGGGCGGCTGTCAGCCGGTGGTGCGGTCAAAGATACCGCCGGCCTGGCCGAAGCCAGACGTATCGGGGCCGAAATCCGATTTGCCGTGCGAGGAGCTCCCGAAATCGCCTCCGGCGTTGCCCTTGAGGCTGCCCATGGGGCTGCTGCTCATGGGGTTACTGCTCATGGGGTTGCTGCCCATGGGACTGCCCATGTCGTCGTTGTCGTCGGCGAGGGCCTGGGCCGCACCTCCGAGCAGGACGGTGCCGGCGAGAGCGATGGCGGCCACCACGGTACGTGCACGCATTGAAGCGTCTCCTTCGGTCGGTGTGTGCTTGCGCCAGAGGTATGCCGCCGCCTCACACGCGAGAAGCGGTGACGTGCGCACAAGCACCCGAATAGGCGCCAGGCATGGCGCCACCCGCGTCGGAGACGTGGACGTGTCGTGGATGAGTCGTGGACGAGTGCGGGATGAGTGCGTGGACGAGCGCGTGGACGGGTGGAAGGGCCGGCGCGTCATGAGCGAGGCCCCCGCCCGGGGGTTCTCCCAGGCGGGGGCCAGGTGCACGGAGCGGAACGCTCAGCCGGAGCGGAAGGCTCAGCCGGAGCGGAAGGCTCAGCCGGAGCGGAAGGCTCAGAGGGCGGCGCTGACGCCGATCTGGTGGCTCTGGCCGAGGGCGCCCAGCGCTTCGCCCGTGACGGCGCCCGTGACGGCGGTCAGCTGGGACAGGGCGCCGGCGCTGCTGAGGGTCGTGTTGTCGAGGGTGAGCGCGACCTCGGGCATCAGGCCGCCGGCGACGGTGTCGAGGTCGGCGTCGGAGATCTCGAGGGTCTGCACCTGGTGAGCGGAGTTCATGGGGAGACTGCCCTTCGCATGCTGGTTCACGGGGGAAGCGGCACCATCGGGGATGGATGGTGGGCTGCGGCCGCCGCGGGCATGCGCCATCGTCCCTTTCGGGACACCGTGGCGCGATCCCGGCGGTGCGAGCGATCCAACCACGGAGCGCGCGGGGCATCCAGCCAACCATCGCCCGGTGCGGAGCAGTTGGTGGCGGCGGGTGATCGATCCGTGCGGACACGGTCACGCTTCGCGGGCGGATTCTGCACATGCCGCGCCCCACAGGCCGGCCACAGGTATTGCCACCGCCGCGCCGGTTCGGACAACTCGGCAGCAACGGAACCCTCCGCTCCGCGATTGCGTACGCACTGTGCAGATTCCGTTCCGTCATCGCCCTGCGGGGTGTGATGGGCGTCATGGGTGGGCGTGTCACATCTCGCCCGGTCCTTTCGTCAGTGAGGTGTAAGCAGACGCCACCACCACACGGGAGCACACCATGGACGCTCGTCTGAACCTCTTCGCCAACCCGGTCGCCGGCACGTTCCTCAAGCACCTCAACTCGGCCGGGAAGGCGGTCTCGGACTCCACCCTGCCGGCCGCGACGCAGGAGCTGGTGAAGATCCGGGCCAGCCAGATCAACGGCTGTGGGTTCTGCACCGACATGCACACCAAGGACGCCACCGCCGCCGAGGAGAGCGCACAGCGGCTGCACCTGGTCGCGGCCTGGCGCGAGGCCAAGGTGTTCACCGACGCCGAGCGGGCCGCGCTGGAGCTGACGGAGCAGGGCACCCGGATCGCGGACGCGGCCGGCGGCGTCCCGGACGAGGTCTGGGCGAACGCGGCCAAGCACTACGACGAGGACCAGCTCACCGCGCTCGTCCTGCTGATCGCCGCGATCAACGCGTACAACCGCCTCAACGTCCTGGTCCAGCAGCCCGCCGGCGACTACGAGCCCGGCATGTTCGGCTGACCCGGCCGGCCCAGAGCCAAGAAGCCACAGGGGTCACGGGTGCATCCGTGACCCCTTCAGCACCTTGTCCACGCCGTTGCGGGGGCCGTACACCGCCAGCCCCACCAGGTCCAGCTCGGCGGTCGGTACGGCCCGTACGGCCGCGCGGTTGTCGCGGTCGTTGCCCGTCGCGAACAGGTCCGAGGTGAACACGGCGCGGGGCAGGGCGCGGCTGAGCGCCCGGCCGTGGGCCGTCTTCAAGGTCTCCTTCGAGCCCTCGAAGACCAGCACCGGCTGGCGGAACATGGGGAGGTAGCCGACGCCGTCCGCGTCCTCGTACGGCTCGCCGATCACCTCGGGGACCTGGCTGCCGAGGCCGCTGAGCAGGAACGCGGTCACGTTCAGGCGCTGCCAGGACTCCAGGTCCTCGCGCAGCAGTACGGCGATCTTCGTGTCGAGGCGAACAGGCTCCGTGTCGAGGCGAACAGGCTCGCTGGGGATCGGTTCGGTGTTCATGCAGTGAGACTGCCGGGCGTCCGGACCACGGGTCTTGTACGTTTTTTGCGTGGCCGACCAGCAGGAAGTCTCCGCCTGGCGCCCGCGCGTCCCGGGCGTCGTGGAGGTCTTCCACGCCCACTTCACCGAGTACGCCTACCCGATGCACGTCCATGACGCCTGGACGCTGCTGATCGTGGACGACGGGGCCGTACGGTACGACCTCGACCGGCATGAGCACGGCACCCCGCTCGACACCGTCTCGCTGCTGCCGCCGCATGTGCCGCACAACGGCTCCCCCGCGACTCCGGACGGTTTCCGCAAGCGGGTCGTCTACCTCGACAGCAGCCGGCTGGGAGAAGAACTCATCGGGGCCGCGGTCGACACCCCCGACCTGCGGGATCCGCTGTTGCGGCAGCGCGTCGGGCAGCTGCACTCGGCCCTCGCCCGGCCCGGTGACGAGCTGGAGGCGGAGAGCAGGCTGACCCTGGTCGGGGAACGGCTGCGGGACAGTCTGCGACGGCGCACGGACGAGCCCCCGCGGCGCCCGGACCCGGTGCTCGGCCGGCGGCTGCGGGAGCTGCTGGACGCCCGTGTGGTCGAGGGTGTCCCGCTGGCGGAGGCCGCCCGGCTGCTGCACGCCCATCCGGCCCATCTGGTACGGGCGTTCAGCGCCGCGTACGGTATCGCGCCGCACCAGTACCTGATGTCGCGGCGGGTCGGGCGCGCCCGGCGGCTGCTGCTGGACGGGCTGGCGCCGGGCGAGGTGGCCGCGGCCACCGGGTTCTACGACCAGGCCCATCTCACCCGGCACTTCAAGAAGCTGGTCGGGGTGACCCCGGGGCGCTATCGCGGCAGCGCGCGCTGAGCGTCGTACAGATTGCGCGGCCGTACGGCGTCCGTGGTGCCGTACAGCTCCAGGCGGGAGTGCAGATCGCCGGAGAAGTCGGGGACGTCGGTCTGGTCGGACTCGCTCACCTCGTTCAGCCCCACCGTCGCCGAGTACGGGGCCAGTCCGTCGATCTTCATCAGGCCCGCGCGGCCGTTGGTGACCCTGATGTTCCAGTGGGTGAAGCGGGCGCCGAAGAGCGGGCCCGCGTTGGCGTCCCCGCCGTGCCGGCCGTTGTTGTTCACCGTGATGTCGGTGCGGACGTTGGCGAAGGGCAGGCCGCGGTGCGAATCGAAGGTGCCCATGTCCATCTTTCCGCGCGACCAGACGTTGTACGACGACAGTCCCTCGACGTTGATGCCGTGCAACTGCGTGTCCGCCGGGGCCGGGACCGTGCGCTGCTCGATGGTGAAGTCCTCGATCAGGTTGTCGTGGGAGCCCTCGCGGCAGAAGTAGGGGTGGTGCGAGCCCCGGCCGCCGACGCGGGTACGGCGCAGGGTGCAGGCGGAGGCGGCGACCAGCCCGAAGCCGTTGTCGACGTTGCGGACGGTGACGTCGTCCACCCGGCAGTCGTAGGCGCACTGCAGGACGACCCCGTTGTAGCCCTTGTCGAGGAGGTGGGGGGACATCGGGGTCTCGGTCACGTCCAGGGTCAGGCCTTCGACGCCGGAACCCGTCAACTCCGATATGTGCGTGGTGAGTTGCGGGTTCCACTCGGGGCGGATGTCGAGCGGGAGGGGGCGTTCGAGGGTGATCCGGCGGTCCCGGACGCGGGTGATGCGGACGGGCCACTCGTAGGGGACGTAGGACAGCAGCTTCGTCTTGTCGTCCCAGGTGTACGACGCCGGGCCGGGGCCGCCGCCCGCCATGTGCCGCAGGAGGGTGTGGGCGGGGTCGTCGGAGAGGCGGAGGAGGACGAGCCGGCCGGGGTGCAGGGCGGAGGCGTCGGCGACGGAGACCGTCCAGGAGCCCCGGGCGGCCGGCTCCACCGCCGTCAGGGGCGTCCACTCGTCGCGTTTGTTGCCGGTCCAGCCCTCGAAGGGCCAGGCGCGGGCCTTGATCGCCGCGATGAGGGAGTCCCAACGGGCGTGCGGGGCGAGCCAGATGAGGCCGCCGGCCCAGGACCAGGCGGACTTGTCGCCGCCGTAGCGGGAGCCGTAGACGCCGATCAGCTCGGTCAGGGACTTCGTCGCGTGCAGGGTCGTGCGGCCGCTGCCGGCGCCGCGCAGGACGACGTCCGAGTCGCCGATGCGGATCAGGCCGTCGATGCGGAAGGTGCCGGGCGGGATGGTGACCGTGCCACCGCCGGCCCGGCCGGCGGCGGCGATGGCACGGTTGATCGCGGGGGCGCTGTCGGTGGTGCCGTCGGCCACCGCGCCGTAGTCGGTGACGTCGGCGGCGAACCGCGGGCGGGCCGTCCGGCCTCGGCAGCCGGCGCGGCCGACGTAGGGGATCTGGGGGTGGGTCAGGGGCGTGCGGCGGAACTCGTCCCACAGGGTGGGCACTTCGCCCGCGCGGGCGGTTCCGGTGGTGGCGCCGAGGGCCACGGCCGTGGCGCCGGCGAGCAGGGTCCGTCTGGCGATGCGCGCGTCGCTCATGTCCAACCGCCCCTTCGAATTCACGCCGTGCATTCATGGATGTGAACGTCATTCATGAATGCGTTGGCGGTGAGCATGCCACTGCACCCCGTGAGCGGGAAAGGGGTCGTACGAAAGAAAAGGTCGTACGAAAGAAGGCTGGAGGTCAGTCCGAGGCGCGGTCGATCAGATGCTTGAACGCGTCCAGGTTGCGCGTGGACTCGCCGCGGGAGACCCGCCAGGCGTACTCCTTGCGGATGGAGGAGGCGAAGCCCAGCTCCAGCAGGGTGTTGAAGGCGCCGTCGGCCGCCTCCAGCACCTGGCCGAGGAGGCGGTCGATCTCGTCGGGGGTGACGGAGGCGAGCGGCAGCCGGGCGGTGACGTAGATGTCGCCGAGGCGGTCGACCGCGTAACTCACGCCGTACAGCTTGAGGTTGCGCTCCAGGAGCCAGCGGTGGACGCCCGGTTCGTTCTCGTCGGGGTGGCGGATGACGAAGGCGTTGAGGGAGAGGGAGTGGCGGCCGACGAGGAAGGAGACCGTCGTGGACAGCTTGCGCGTGCCGGGGAGTGTGACCACGTAGTTCCCGGGCTCGGGGCTCTCCCACTCCAGTTCGGCGTCCTTCAGGACACCCTCCAGGACCTGCCCGGTCTTCTCGACGTCAGCCATGGCGGGAGCGTACGCGACGGCGGTGCGACTGGGTCGCGGCCGTGTAGACGTCGGCGGTCGTGGCGGCGGCGCGGTCCCAGCCGAAGGACCGCGCGTGCCGGGCGGCGGCCCGGCCCATGGCCGTCACGAGGGCCGGTTCGTCGGCGAGGCGGCCGAGCACGCGCGCGTAGTCGGCGGGATCGTGGCCGTGCACGAGGAAGCCGGTGTCGCCGTCGCGCACGGCCACCGGCAGCCCGCCGACCGCGGCCGCGAGCACCGGTGTGCCGGCCGCCTGCGCCTCTATCGCGACCAGCCCGAAGGACTCGCTGTACGACGGCATGACCAGCACGGACGCGGCGCGGAACCAGTCCGCGAGCTGCTCCTGGCCGACCGGCGGGCGGAACCGTACGACATCCGCGACGCCGAGCCGGGCGGCGAGCTTCTGCAGGCCCTCGGGCTTGGCGAGCCCGCTGCCGCTCGGGCCGCCGACGACCGGGACATGGATACGGGAGCGCAGCTCGGGGCGCTCGTCCAGCAGCACGGCCACCGCGCGCAGCAGGATGTCGGGGGCCTTCAGGGGCTGGATGCGGCCCGCGAAGAGCGGGATCAGCGCGTCCGGGGGCAGTCCCAGGCGGGCGCGGGCGGCGGCGCGGCCGTCGGCGGGGCGGAAGCGGTCGAGGTTCACGCCGGGGTGGACGACGGCGACCTTCGCCGGGTCGGCGGCGTAGTGCCGTACCAGCTCGTCGGCCTCCTCGGCCGTGTTGGCGACGAGCCGGTCGGCGGCGGCGACGATCTGGGTCTCGCCGATGACCCGGGCGGCGGGCTCGGGAGTGTCGCCGTCGGCCAGGTTGGCGTTCTTGACCTTGGCCATGGTGTGCATGGCGTGCACCAGGGGGACGCCCCAGCGCTGGGCGGCGAGCCAGCCGACGTGGCCGGAGAGCCAGTAGTGGGAGTGGACGAGGTCGTAGTAGCCGGGGCGGTGACCCGCCCAGGCCTGCATCACGCCGTGCGTGAAGGCGCACAGCTGGGCCGGGAGGTCCTCCTTGGCGAGGCCCTCGTACGGGCCGGCGTCGATGTGCCGGACGAGGACGCCGGGGGCCAGCTCGACCGTGGCGGGCAGCCCGCCCGCCGTGGCCCGGGTGAAGATCTCGACCTCGATGCCCAGGGCGGCGAGCCGCTGGGCCAGCTCCACGATGTAGACGTTCATTCCGCCGGCGTCGCCGGTGCCGGGCTGGTGGAGCGGAGAGGTGTGCACGGAGAGCATCGCGACCCGACGGGGCCGGCGGTGGAGCCTGAGTCGTGACGCGGCCGACGGGGAGCGTCGCCCGAGCCTGCTGACGTACTGGCTCACGTGGCGGTCCTCCTTGCTGCGGGCATGCCGGACGGAGGACCTGCCTCGCCCTCCAAGGGGGTCCAACAGCGACCGGGGGGCGCGCCATTTCCCGAACAAGCCGCTTTGCCCAATCGTTACCATACTTCGATCAACCATTCGAACGGGGAGTGTCGGGAAGCGTCGGGGAGTGTCGGCGGGAGCATCCCGGAGCCGCTTACCCTCGTAGACATGAAAGCCCGTGCAGCGACCCTCCCCCGCGCTCGGCCTCGCCCGAGCCGGGGGACCCCCGTCGTGGGATCGGTGACGCGCGGGACGACCAATCCCAACCGGCTGCGCCGCATGGACCGCTGGATCGCCGCCGTGCACGGCGGTGAACTGCGGCGCGCCGCGGACCCGCTGGCGGTCGACCTCGGCTACGGCGCCGCGCCCTGGACCGCCGTCGAGCTGCTCGGCCGGCTGCGGACCGTCGCTCCGCACGTGCGCGTGGTCGGCATCGAGATCGAACCGGAGCGGGTCGCGGCCGCGCTGCCGTACGAACGGGAGGGGCTGGCCTTCCGGCACGGCGGCTTCGAGGTCCCGGTGCCCTCGCGGCCGTTGCTCATCCGGGCGGCCAATGTGCTGCGCCAGTACGACGAGGCCGAGGTGGCCGCCGTCTGGGAGAGGCTGTGCGCACGGCTCGCCCCGGCCGGCGCCGGCTCGCGCGGCGGGCTGCTGGTCGAGGGCACATGTGACGAGATCGGGCGGCGGCACGTGTGGGTGGCGCTCGGCCCGGAGGGCCCGCGCACCGTCACCTTCGCCACCCGGCTGGGCTCCCTGGAGCAGCCGTCCGACCTCGCCGAGCGGCTACCGAAGGCCCTGATCCACCGCAATGTCCCGGGCGAACCGGTGCACGCCTTTCTGCGCGACTTCGACCGCGCCTGGGCCGCCGCCGCGCCCTACGCCTCCTACGGCGCCCGGCAGCGCTGGCTGCGCGCGGTGCGCGAGCTGTGCGCCGACTGGCCCGTGACGGACTCCCCGGCCCGCTGGCGGCAGGGCGAAGTGACGGTGGCGTGGGCGGCGTTGGCGCCGCGCGGCTGACATCTCCCGGACACGGCGGGACGGAACGAATCACGGGCGCCGTTCGTCACACGGGCGGGGAGGGCGTCATATCGGGGCCAGTGCGGGGGAACAGCTGCCTCTGTCTGCCTCTGTCGCTTTGTGTCGCGACGTGACACCATCCCCGGAGCACCGGAAGTTACTGACGGTAAATCAGCTTGGGGGCATCTGTGATGGGCTGGGGCAAGCGCGGTGTTCTCTCGGCCGCCGTGACCGTGGTCTGCGCGGCTACCGTGCTCGGCGCGCCCGGTACGGCCTTCGCCAACCCGGAGCCGAGCCCGAGCCCGAGCACGAGTCCGAGCACGAATCCGAGTACGTCCCCGACTCCCGTGCCGGACAAGGACCTTCAGAAGGTCCGCGACAAGCTCGACAAGCTGTATCACGACGCGGCCGTCGCCACCGACGCGTACAACGCGGCCGAGGAGAAGACCAAGCAGCAGTCGGCCGAGATCGTCGCCCTGGCGAAGAAGATCGACGCGGGTCAGCGGCGGCTCGCCAGACTCCAGGACCAGGCGGGCGCGGCCGCCCGCGCCCAGTACCGCACCGGCGGCCTGCCGCCCACCGCCCGGTTCCTGCTGAGCGACGACCCCGGCCAGGTCCTGGACGGGGCCGGACTGATGCTCCAGGGCCAGCGGGCGACGAAGTCCCTGATGACCGAACTGACCAGCACCCAGAAGAACTTGCAGGCGTACGCCGACGACGCCGCGGACCAGTGGAAGAAACTGGACACCGAGCGCAAGGCCAAGGCCGCCGCCAAGAAGAAGGTCCAGCAACAGATCGACGCCGCCGAGAAGCTGGAGTCCCGGCTGGAGAAGAAGCAGAAGGAGCGGCTCGACCAGCTGGAGCAGCAGGCCGCCCTGAAGGCGCAGACGAGCTGGCTGGACACCGGCATCCTCAAGAAGATCCACGGCAAGGCCTCCGCGCAGGGCGAGAAGGCCGTCGCGTTCGCCACCGCCCAGCTCGGCAAGCCGTATGTGTGGGGTGCCCAGGGCCCCGAGTCCTTCGACTGCTCCGGACTGACCTCCCAGGCCTGGGCCGCGGCCGGCCACCCCATCCCGCGCACCTCGCAGGAGCAGTGGCAGCAGCTCAAGCACGTCGACATCAAGGACATGCGGCCCGGCGACCTCGTCATCTACTTCGACGACGCCAGCCATGTCGCGATCTACGTCGGCGACGGCGCGATCATCCAGGCCCCGCGCCCGGGGCGGACGGTGACGGTGGGGGGCGCCGGATCGATGCCGATCCTGGGGGTCGTACGACCGGACGCGTAGGCCTGACCGGCCGGGCGCGGAGCGGTGCGGCGCCGTGCGGTGCGGCGCCGCCCGGCCACGGCCGTCTTCCGGGTGCCGGTTTCGCCGTGGCCGGGCGCGCCCACGCGGCGGAGCCGCATATCGGTGCCGTATGTCGATACAGCCCCTAGTGCGTGCCAGACGCCGGGCGGCAGGCGGGACTTTCGCAACACGCCCTAGCCCCTCGGGGAGTCCCCGTGACGCGTGCCATACACGTTCCCGTGACGTACGCCATGTGACCCACCGCACCGCCCATCACGCCCCGACGCGGGCCGACGTGAGCTTCGTCATCCCCCACGCCGGGGCACCCTGTCCAACTGTCGTACGGAACGCGGCATATGACAGCGGTCTGAGCGTGAGCGACGCGGCTCACACCATTCCATCGGGCCGGGCAATGCCGCTATGGTCCCCGTCGGTGGCTTCGAGACCCTCGGTGCCCACCGTGCCCTCGGGGGGAGGGAAGGAACCCAGACGATGCCCGTACCCGTACCGCGGCAGAGAGCGATCCCGGCCGTGGAGTGTGGTCAGGCGCAGGCCGCCTCCGCAGTCGGCGGCCCCCTCAAGGAAGAGGCCCACCGCGACACCACACCCACCGGCCCCGCCGCCGCCACGTTGACCCTGCTGCTGATCGAGGACGATCCGGCCGGTTCGCCGATCGTGCCCGATCTGCTGGACTCCGCCGGCAACCCGATCCGCGTCCGCACCGCCCGCAACCTCACCGAGGCCGAGCGGCTGCTCACCGACGACGTCCACTGCATCCTGCTGGACCTCGCGCTGCCCGCGCCCAGCGGCGACACGGACGACGAGCTGGCCGTGCTCCGGCATGTGCTGCGGCTCGCGCCGAGGCACGCCGTGCTCGCGCTGACCGGCTCCGGCGACGCCGAGCGCGGCGCCGAGGCCGTGCGCGTGGGCGCCCAGGACTATCTCTTCCGGGACGAGCTGGACGGCCGGCTGCTCAGCCGCGCCATCCGGTACGCGGTGGAGAGGAAGCGTTCCGACACGGCCGAGCGGCGCCTCGCGGAGGGCCGGTTGCGCGCGCAGGAGAACCGCCGCCTGGAGCGCGGGCTGCTGCCCACGCCCCTGCTGGAGGGCTCCTCGCTGCGCTTCGCCGCCCGCTACCGCCCCGGCCGCTCCCGGGCGCTGCTCGGCGGCGACTTCTACGACGCCGTCCGCACCCCCGACGGCACCGTGCACGCCATGATCGGCGATGTCTGCGGCCACGGCCCGGACGAGGCCGCGCTCGGCGTGGAGCTGCGCATCGCCTGGCGCGCGCTGACGCTCGCCGGGCTGTGCGGGGACGAGCTGCTGGGCACGCTGCAGCAGGTGCTGGAGCACGAGCGGTCCGACGAGGAGATCTTCGCGACGCTGTGCACGGTGGACATCGCGCCGGACGGCCGCCACGCGGGCCTGTGCCTGGCCGGTCACCCGGCCCCGCTCGTCGCCCGCCCCGGCCGGCCCGCCCGGCTGCTGCCCTACGACAAGAACGGCCCCGCCCTCGGCCTGCTGCCGGGCGCCCGCTGGCCGCGGATGCAGGTAGAGCTGGGGTCCGAGTGGAGCCTGATGCTCTACACCGACGGCCTGATCGAGGGCCGGATCGGTCAGAGCGGTGAACGGCTGGGCCAGGACGGCATGGTGTCCATGATCCGCCGGCAGCTGGGTGAGGGGCTGCGGGGGGAGCATCTGCTGCGGGCCGCGGTGAGTGAGGTGCGGGATCTCAACGGGGGCGAGCTGACCGACGACGTGGCTGTGGTGCTGCTGGACCGCACGGCCTAGCCGGGGGCTTCGCGCCCCTGGGTGGGTGACCGCGTCCGGCGGCCGAGAAACGGCCGCCGGCTGTGGATGCCGCTAGCGGCCGCCGTTGTACGGGCCGTAGGGGCCGTCGCTGCTGCTGCCGCGGCCGCGGCGGCGGAAGCCCTTGCCGCCCGAGACCTGCTGGAGGGCCGGGCGTACGTCCACGAAGAAGACGATCGTCGCGACCAGGCCGGCGAGCTGCAGGAACAGCATCGGCACGAACAGGTTCACGGCGACCGCGACGCCGAGGATGATCAGCCAGAAGCCCTTGTTCTGCTTGTCCGCGGCGCGGTACGCGTCGTCGCGGAAGATCGCGGCCATCACGAACGCCACGATGGCGAGCGCCAGCATGGCGGTGAAGATCAGCCACATCACTCCGCCGACTGCTGTCATGACCACAATGCCCACCACCCGAGTCGAGTCTTCCGTACCGCCACCGTACCCGTACAACGGGCCGGACACCCCCAAGGTGCCCGGCCCTTTGTCATCTCGCTGACAGGGGTCACTTCGTCGGCGGGGTGGTCTTCTTCGCGGTGGTGGTCTTGCGGGCGGCCGGAGCCTTCTTCGCGGCCGGCTTCTTCTCCGCGGCGGGCTCGGCCTCGGCCTCGGCCGACTTCGGCTCGTCCTCGGCGGCGACCGGCGCGGGCCCGCCCGCGACGGCGATCGCGAAGTCCTCGATGTCCTCGGCGGCCTCGCCGCGCCAGCTCTTCACGGCCTGCTCGCCGTGCTCGGCGACCTTCTCGTAGGTCTCGCGGGCCTTGACGGCGTACTCGGCGGCGACGCCGACGCCGCGCAGGGCGAGGTCCTGGGCCTGCTCACCGAGCTTCTTCAGGTCACCGTCGATGGTGCCGAGGAACTCGTTGACCTTGGTCTGCAGGCTCTCCTGCGCCTCCTTGGCGCGGGCGGCGGCCTTCTCCTGCACGGCCTTCGGGTCGGTGTTGCGCACGGCCTCGATACGGGCCGGGGCCTCGGCACGCAGCTGCTCGACCAGGGCGGGCACCTTCTTGGCCTGCTGCAGGGCGAGGTCGGCGGTGCCGGCGGCGAAGTAGAGCGGAGTCGGGTCGCTGAGGGTCTTGCGCAGGTCGTCGTTGATGGCCATCGTGATCAGGTCCTCCCGGATTCGCGTTCGGCTGAGGTTGGTGTGGTCCGCGGTGGGGCGGCCGGCGCCCTGGTCCGGTTATCCGGCCGTCCGCCGTGGACCGGCATCGGCATCGTGTCCGCCGGCCGTACCGGTGCCGCCGGTGTCCGCGTCCGGATCCTGTGCCACGCCCTCGGGCGTCTCCTCCGCGGCGGGCTCGCCGGTCCCGAATCCGTTCTCCTTGCGGAAGGACTCGTAGATCTGGAGCAGCACCTGCTTCTGCCGCTCGTTGAGCGACGGATCGGCGAGGATGACCGCGCGTGTCTCCACGTCGTCGCGGTCTCGCTCGTCGTCGAGGATGCCCGCGCGGACGTACAGCGTCTCGGCGGAGATGCGCAGCGCCTTGGCGACCTGCTGGAGCACCTCCGCGCTGGGCTTGCGCAGCCCGCGCTCGATCTGGCTCAGGTACGGATTGGACACCCCGGCGGCATCGGCGAGCTGCCGCAGCGACAGCTGGGCGTTCCGCCGCTGTTCGCGCAGGTACTCACCGAGATTGCCGACGTTCAGCGATGCCATGCCCCCACCTTGCCCCACCTCTGCTAACAATTGCAAGCGACCTGCTTGCAAAAGTGTGCCGAGCGGGTGAGGCCGGGGTGTGACTCGCAGCGATAACTGTCACTTCGCAGCGATATCTGTCACCAGTCCCCAGGGGGCGCTGACCGGTTGCGACTTTTCGAGATAGGTGACATCGAGTCGTGCCGACTGACACCGAGGACGTGCGCCGCTGTCCGGGAACGGCCCCTCACGCTGCGCCCAGCGGAAGCGCCCGGATTCATCGTCGGAGCGTGGCCGGGGCATGATTCCCACCGTGCATGAGGGCGAGAACCATCGCGGGCCCACGCGGTACACGCTGACCGACACAGAGCACGGCCATGCCTGGGGCGTCTGCGCCGAGGCGGAGGGGCTGTTCGGGATCCCCCAGCGTGGGACGTACGAGATGCTCGGCTGGGTACCGGAAGGAGCTGGGGTGCGCGGCTGGGTCGGCAGCCGGGTGTGGCTGGTGCCGGATGACGAGGCACTCGAGCCCTGGCTGCTGGGGGACGCGGAGAGCCTGGGGCAGCTCGCGGGGACGGACAGTCTCGTGCTCACCGGCCTGGACGACTACGAAGGTCCGCCTGAGGGGCACATGGGTCCCGTCCGCGTGCACGACGGGCACCAGTGGCTGGGCTCGTGCCGGGAGTTCGCCCGCATCCTGCCGCCTGAAGAGGCGGCGCCCCCGCTTGTCCTGCGGGGACTTGCCCAGAGTGATCAGCTGCGTACGGCGTTGATGAAGGGCACCCGGCGGGCGCAGGATCTGGAGGAGGCCGCCCTTGAGATACGGGATGACCAGGGCGAGCCGCTCACCGATCGAACGCTGTGGACCAAAGTGAACGCCTGGCGCCCGTCCTCCTACGGGACGGATCTCATCGACCTGGAGCTGGACGGAGAGCTTTTCACACCCGTTCCCGAATACGCCCGGCCGATCTGGGAGCGGTGGTTCGCCGGGCCGCCGGATACCCTGGGGGCCTGGACCGGCCTCGACACCCGGCTCCGCGATGCCTGGCTCGAACTCGTGCGGGAGCGTGCCTGCCGACGCGCCCGCAGGGACCGGCCGGCTGGTCACGCCTACGAACTCGACGGCAGGCACATCACCGACGAACCAGGCCTCTATCTGGCGCTTGGCGAGGCAGTGAACGGGCCGGGCGGCTACTTCGGCGGCTGTCTGGCCGCACTGGACGACTGCCTGCGCGGTAGGTTCGGCTACACGGCCTCCGCCACCCTGCTCTGGCGAAATGCCGCGACCGCACGCGAGCACCTGTCCCAGACCCTGACGCCGGACGGACAACCTTACGACCTGTTCGCCGAACTACTCGACGTCCTGGCCGAGGGCGGCATGCACGTCACCCTGACCTGAGCTGCGGCTCACCAGCCCGGCACCGGCGACTCCCCACCTCTCTCCTTTGGATCTGGCTCCAAGCAAGCCGCCGACTCACACGCTCCCTGGTGTCCACTTGGCTGCTCAGATGCCAATCGAGTTGCCTGGTCACAGGTGGCAACTGGACTGCAAACTCGGCGTAGGTGTCAACAAGATCGACCTTCTGGTGTCAAGCGAAGCGAAAACTTCGTCACAAATACCCAGGTCAGACCGTGGTCTTGATGTCATCTATCTCGAAAAGTCGCACCGGCGAAGGTCGCCACTCGCGGTCGCGTGCCTTCGGGTACTGATTGATTGCTGTGATCGTGACTGGGGCTCTGCGGGTGAGGAGGGCCCTCAGCGGCGGAGAGTTCTTGGGCGAGTTGCGCATCCTGTCGCCCTCGGCCTTCACAGGGCCCTGAACCTCCTGCAGGTGCGCGTGGATCGGAGCGAGCGCTTCCAGGGCTTGCAGGTCGGTGCCCTTCAAGATCTGGTGGGCAATAACGGTCGCTGCGACGTAGGCCCGGGCGTCGGGGGCGGGGCTGACCAGCACGTGAAGGTAGTGGAATTTACCTCTCATCGCGTGCAGGCGATTCCTGCGTTCTTCCCGCAGTTGAACATCGTGCTCAAGGATTCCGGCGTGCTCGTCGCTGCGGGCGAGGTCCCGGGCTGCTGGCCAGGTCAGCGTGATCAGGCCGGCGATGGTGTGCAGGTCCATGAAGTACTGGCTGGTGTCGATCATCCAGCCGACGCATCGGACTTCACGAGGGCTGTCGGGATCGAGGGCAATGAGCAGTTCTCCCTGCAGCGCGAGCGCGGTATCGAGGAAGGTTTCGCTGCAAGTGGGTGGGGGGCCTTGGTCGTGGCGGGTGCCGCAGATGGGAGAGCTGAGGCTGTCCGGCGAACCGTCGATGACGGTGCGGCATCGGTTGGGGTGGAGTTCTTCGTCCTTGACCCGGGGGATGAAAGAGAGTCCCTGGACCTCAAGGCCAAGATGGCTGCATTTGAAGCAGTTGTGGCGGAGCAGGCAGCGGTGGGTGAGACAGGAAAAGACCGGAGGGAGCCGCCAAAGGCGCTTCCAACTGCCTCCATGGGCACGTTCGATGTTGGAGCCTCCGGCCAGACAACGGGGGCAGAACCGGGTCCATTGTCGAAACACGCCGTGATTGCTGTGGAGAATCCGATCCGGTTGCCGACGCATCAGGGTCGTGTCGAGCGGTCCGTAGCGAGACCCGAACGGGGCGAGGAACGGGAATCTCCGCCGGCGGAGCCGGGTTGCTCCCTGGGACAGGGATTGCCGGGAGGACGGGAGCCGATGAGTCTTCGTCAGTTCGAGTACGCCCTGGCCGTTGCCGAGGAGGGCTCGGTGACGGCGGCCGCGGAGCTGCTGCATGTCGCTCAGCCGTCGGTGTCCCAGCAGATCCGCGGCCTGGAGCGGGAACTCGGCGTGGAACTGTTCGCCCGCACACCGAGCGGACTGGTGCCCACCGCGGCCGGCCGCGCCTTCCTGCGGGAGGCGGAGGTCGCGGTGCGCGCGGCGCGGCGGGCGAGGGCGACAGCACGGGCCGGTGCCGATGAGCTGGTGGGCGAGCTGGTGGTCGCGGTGCAGATGGGCTTCGGCACACGGCAGCTGCCGGGCGCGCTGGGCGCGCTGCGCCGCCGCTACCCACGCCTTGAGGTCACCGTCTTCGAGGAGCCCGGCTCCGCCGAGCTGGAGCGGCTGTGCCGCCGGGGGGTGCTGGACCTCGCCCTGATGGCGGCGTGCGAGCGCAGTCCCGCCGACGCCCATCGCCTCGGCGACGAGGAGTTCGTCGTGGTGCTGGGCGCCGGGCACGCGCAGCTCGCCGCGGACCGGGTAGAGCTGCGCGAACTGGCGGGAGAACCATGGGTGCGGTTCGACCGCGACAGCGCGCTCGACGGCGTACTGCTGAAGGTGCTGCGGGACAACGACCTGCCGCCGACCACGGCCGCCCGCGTCTCCCAGACCGCGACGGCCGTGCGCTGGGCCGCCCACGGGCTCGGGGTGACGCTCGTCCCGGCCTCCGCGGTGCCCCACGGTCACGAGCACCTCGTGCGCCCGGTGTTCCCGGTCGTGTCCCAGCCCGTCATCGCCGTGCTCCGGCCCGGCGCGGGCCCGGCGGAAACGGCCCTGCTCGAATTCCTGCGTCAGGAGAGCTGGTCCGGGTCCGATTTCTTCTCGGTGGTGTCCTGACGGAATTCTTTCCGGAATACCGTCGGCGTCATCCCCTGGGGAATTCCCCGCCGTCCACGACGAGATTGCTCCCGGTCAGCCAGCTCGCCCGGTCGGACACGAGGAACAGCACCGCGTGGGCGATGTCGTCGGGCCGGCCCTCGCGCCCCAGCGGCACGGTGCTGTCGGCGTCGGTCCGGCCCGGTGCCGGGTCCAGGCGCGCCCACTCCTGCCGTGTCGCCTCGCCGCCCGGGGTGGCGGTCCTGCCGGGAGTCACGGTGTTGACCCGGATCCCGAACGGGGCCAGCTCCGAGGCCAGTCCCCGGCTGTAGTTCTCCAGCGCCGCCTTCGCAGCCGTGTAGTGCAGGAACGGTCCCACCGGAGTGGGGACCACGGCCGAGGAGACGTGCACGATCATCCCCGAGCGCCGTTCCCGCATCCCCGGTGTCAGCAGCGAGTCCAGCCGCACCGACGCCAGGAAGTTCAGGTCCAGCGCATCCTGCCACTCCTCGTCGGGAATGGCCGAGCTGTCCTTGTACGGGCGCGCCCCGCCCGCGTTGTGGACCACGATGTCCACCCCGCCGAGCATCTCCCGCGCGGCCGCGGCGAGCGATTCCGCGCCGGCCCGCGTCCGCACGTCGGCCCGCACGAAGGCGGCCCCCTCCGGCGCCGCGCCCGTCGCCGACCTGGCGGTCGTGAGCACCTCGGCGCCCGCGTCCAGGAGCTGGCGAACGACGGCCGCTCCGATTCCCCGAGAACCACCCGTGACCAGGGCCCGCTTTCCCGTGAGTTCGCGCGTTCCCGATCCGTTCTCGAACGTGGTCATGCCACCGGTCCTCTCGATCGCGTCATTGTCCGCCCGACGGAACGTGATTCTCGATTCCTCGGAGAAATCGCGGTGAGCACCTTGTGAGCACCTCGTCGAGCTGTTTCACGGTAGGCGCGGAAAAGAACGCAAAGCAAAGACGAAAGAGCAGCACGCGCTATAGGAAATACCTATGCGCAGTCGGTGATGTGGTCCTCGGGGGCACTGCGGGCGAGAGCGGCGAGGGTGGTCAGGGCCTGGGTGAGGATGTCGGGCGGCGGGGTGGCGAGGCCCAGGCGGACGGCGTTCGGGGCGTGGTGGTCGCCGACGGTGAAGGCGGCCGCCGGGACCACCGCGATGCCGTGCCGTGCGGCGGCGGCCACGAAGGTGTCGGCGCGCCAGGGGCGTGGCAGGTCCCACCAGGCGTGGAAGGAGCGCTCGTCGCTCCGTACGGCGAACCCGGCCAGGCATCGGGCCGCGATCTCCTGTCGTGCCCTCGCCTCGCGCTGCTTGGCGGCCACCAGCCTGCGTACCGTGCCGCCGCGCTGCCAGCGGTCGGCGGCCTCCAGGGCGAAGCGCAGCGGGGCCCAGCCGCCCGCGCGCAGGGCGGTGTTGACCGCGGCCGTCAGGGCGGGCGGGGTGATCGCGAAGCCCAGGGACAGGCCGGGCGCGAGGCGCTTGGAGAGGCTGTCGATCACGACGGTCCGCTCGGGGGCGTACGCGGCGAGCGGCGGCAGGTCATCGCGCAGGAACGCCCAGATCGCGTCCTCCACGGCGGGCAGCGCGAGCCGCCGCAGCACCTCGGCGAGCTGCTCGACGCGCTGCTCGGACATGGTGAGCGAGAGCGGGTTGTGCAGCCTCGGCTGGACGTAGACGGCGTGCAGCGGGGCGGCCGCGTGGGCCTCCGCCAGCGCCTGCGGGACCAGGCCGTCCGCGTCCATGGCCAGGGGTACGAGGACGATGCCGAGCCGCGTGGCTGCCGCCTTGACCAGCGGATATGTCAGCTCCTCGACGCCGAGGCGGCCGCCCGGCGGCACCAGGGCGGCGACGGCGGCCGTCAGGGCCTGCCGGCCGTTGCCGGTGAACAGGATCCGCTCGGGGTCGGGGGCCCAGCCGCCGCGGGCGAGCAGGCCGGCGGCCGACTCCTGTACGGCGGGCAGCCCGGCCGCGCCGACCGGCCGCAGCGCCTGCCCGAGGGCGTCGGGGCGCAGCAGCCCGCCGAGCCCCTCGGCGAGCAGCGCGCTCTGCTCGGGTACGGAGGGGTAGTTCAGCTCCAGGTCGATCCGGCCGGCCGCCGGCTCGGTGAGCGCGGGGGCCGGGTCGGCGGGGGCCGCGCGCACGAAGGTGCCGCGGCCCACCTCCCCCACCGTCAGACCGCGGCGGGCCAGTTCGCGGTAGACGCGGGCGGCGGTGGAGCCGGCGATGCCGTGCCGCCGGGCGAACGCGCGCTGCGGGGGCAGACGGTCGCCGGGGCGCAGGGCGCCGGACCTGATCTCCTCGGCCACCGTGTCGGCGACGCTCCGGTAGTCCTTCACGGCACGCCATCCCACCACAGCATTGCACCGAGCGCAATCTTTTGATTGCACCGAGTCATTGCCCTGTCCTAGGGTCGGGGCATTGCACCGAGAACAGCAGCGGGGGGACTTCATGGTGGAAGCGAGCGGGATCCTCGGCGTGGCCGTGGTGGCACTCGGCATGGTGCTCACCCCGGGGCCGAACATGATCTATCTGGTCTCCCGCAGCATCACACAGGGCAGGCGGGCCGGGCTGACCTCCCTCGGCGGGGTCGCCCTCGGCTTCCTGGTGTACCTGTGCGCCGCGAACCTCGGTCTGTCGGTCGTCTTCACCGCCGTACCGGAGCTGTATCTCACCGTGAAGCTGGCCGGCGCCGGCTATCTCGCGTACCTCGCCTGGAAGGCGCTGAAGCCGGGCGGCATCTCGGTGTTCGCCCCCAGGGAGGTGCCGCCCGACTCGCCGCGCAGGCTGTTCACGATGGGCCTGACGACGAGTCTGCTCAACCCGAAGATCGCCATCATGTACGTCTCCCTGATCCCCCAGTTCATCGATCTGCACCGGGGCCATGTCCTGCTCCAGGGGCTCGTCCTCGGCTCGGTGCAGGTCGTGATCAGCGTGACGGTGAACTTCGTCATCGTGCTCGCCGCTGGCACCATCGCGGTCTTCCTCGCCCGCCGTCCCTCCTGGCTGAAGACACAGCGCTATCTGATGGGCACGGTCCTCGGCGCCCTCGCGCTCTCCCTCGCGGCCGACACCTCCGGCCCTGCCTAGGGCACGCCCAGGGCCTGTCGGCCTGGAGCCGCTCTCGAGGATCGTGACGAGGCCGTCAGGATTCGAGAAGCGCGGGCCCGACCACCCCGGCTAGCGTGACCGCCATGGACCGCACCGCATCGCACGCAGCCGACAGCCATGACCTGATCCGGGTGCACGGCGCCCGCGAGAACAACCTCAAGGACGTCAGCGTCGAACTGCCCAAGCGGCGGCTGACGGTGTTCACCGGCGTGTCCGGCTCGGGCAAGAGCTCGCTGGTGTTCGACACCATCGCCGCGGAGTCACAGCGGCTGATCAACGAGACCTACAGCGCGTTCGTCCAGGGCTTCATGCCGAACCTGGCCCGGCCCGAGGTCGACGTGCTCGACGGGATCACGACCGCGATCATCGTGGACCAGCAGCGGATGGGCGCCGACCCGCGCTCCACCGTGGGCACCGCCACCGACGCCAACGCGATGCTCCGCATCCTCTTCAGCCGGCTCGGCACACCGCACATCGGCTCGCCCAAGGCGTTCTCCTTCAACGTCGCCTCGATCAGCGGCGCCGGCGCGGTCACCGTCGAGCGCGGCGGGCAGCAGGTGAAGGAGCGGCGCAGCTTCAGCATCACCGGCGGGATGTGCCCGCGCTGCGAGGGCCGGGGCGCGGTCACCGACCTCGACCTCACCCAGCTCTTCGACGACTCCCTGTCCCTCAACGAGGGCGCGCTCACCGTCCCCGGCTACAAGCCCGGCGGCTGGAACTACCGCCTGTACACCGAGTCCGGCCTGGTCGACCCCGACAAGCCGATCCGCGGGTACACCGAGCGGGAACTGCGGGACTTCCTGTACCGCGAGCCGACCCGGATGAAGATCGCGGGGATCAACATGACCTACGAGGGTCTGATCCCGCGGATCCAGAAGTCGATGCTCGCCAAGGACAAGGAGGGCATGCAGCCGCACATCCGGGCGTTCGTGGACCGCGCGGTCACCTTCACCGTCTGCCCGGACTGCGCGGGCACCCGGCTCACCGAGGCGGCCCGGTCCTCGAAGATCGAGGGCGTCAGCATCGCCGACGCGTGCGCGATGCAGATCAGCGACCTGGCCGGGTGGGTGCGGTCCCTGGCCGAGCCGTCGGTGGCGCCGCTGCTCGCCTCGCTGCGGCACACCCTCGACTCGTTCGTGGAGATCGGCCTCGGCTATCTCTCCCTCGACCGGCCGGCCGGCACGCTCTCGGGCGGCGAGGCCCAGCGCGTGAAGATGATCCGCCACCTCGGCTCCTCGCTCACCGATGTGACGTACGTCTTCGACGAGCCCACCATCGGGCTGCACCCGCACGACATCCAGCGCATGAACGAACTGCTGCTGCGGCTGCGCGACAAGGGCAACACCGTGCTGGTCGTGGAGCACAAGCCGGAGGCGATCGCGATCGCCGACCATGTCGTCGACCTCGGTCCCGGCGCCGGTACGGCGGGCGGCGGCGTCTGCTTCGAGGGCACCGTCGAGGGCCTGCGGGCCAGCGGCACGCTCACCGGACGGCATCTGGACGACCGGGCCGCCGTGAAGGACACGGTGCGCAAGCCGACGGGCGCCCTGGAGATCCGCGGCGCGAGGACGCACAACCTGCGTGACGTGGACGTCGACATCCCGCTCGGCGTGCTGTGTGTCGTCACCGGGGTCGCCGGCTCCGGCAAGAGTTCCCTCGTACACGGCTCGGTCCCGGCCGGCGCGGACGTGGTCCGCGTCGACCAGGCCCCGATCCGCGGCTCGCGGCGCAGCAACCCGGCGACGTACACCGGTCTGCTGGAGCCGATCCGCAAGGCCTTCGCCAAGGCCAACGGGGTCAAGCCGGCCCTGTTCAGTGCCAACTCCGAGGGCGCGTGCCCGACGTGCAACGGCGCGGGGGTCATCTACACCGACCTGGCGATGATGGCCGGTGTCGCCACGACCTGCGAGGAGTGCGAGGGCAAGCGGTTCGAGGCGTCGGTGCTGGAGTACACGCTCGGCGGGCGGGACATCGCCGAGGTGCTGGCGATGTCGGTGACCGAGGCCGAGGAGTTCTTCGCCGGGGGCGACGCGCACCTCCCGGCCGCCCACAAGATCCTTCAGCGGATGGCCGCCGTGGGCCTCGGGTATCTCACCCTCGGCCAGCCGCTGACGACGCTGTCCGGCGGCGAGCGGCAGCGGCTGAAGCTGGCCACGCACATGGCCGACAAGGGGGGTGTCTACGTCCTGGACGAGCCGACGACGGGTCTTCATCTGGCCGACGTGGAACACCTGTTGGGCCTGCTCGACCGGCTGGTCGACGCCGGGAAGTCGGTCATCGTGGTCGAGCACCACCAGGCCGTCATGGCCCACGCGGACTGGATCATCGACCTCGGTCCGGGGGCCGGGCACGACGGGGGGCGGGTGGTGTTCGAGGGGACACCGGCGGAGTTGGTCGCGGCGAGGGCCACGCTGACCGGGGAGCACCTGGCGACGTACGTGGGAGCGTGAGGGCGGGGCGGCGCCGTCGAGCCGGGAACGGCGCCGCCGGCGCTCAGCCCTCGAAACCCGCCGCCGCCAGGATCTCGTCGATCCGCTCCCGATGCTCCTTCTCCCAGTCGGCCAGGGTCTGGCCCGCCTCCTTGGCGAGCTGGGCCCGGGCCCGCCGCAGGATCTCCGCCGAGCGTGCCGCGGGTACGGCGACCACGCCCTCCTCGTCCGCGACGATCATGTCCCCGGCCGCCACCCGGACACCCCCGCAGCGCACGGGCTCGTTCAGCGGCCGTACGGCCTTCTTGGCGCCGGGGACCGGGATGACGCCGCGGGCGAAGACGGGAAAGGCGCACTCGCGGATCTCGGCGAGATCGCGGACCACGCCGTCGGCGACGAACGCCGCCACTCCCCTGACCTGGGCGACCGCGCACATGTTGCCGCCGGCCAGCGCGTAGTCGAGATCGCCGGACTCGACCACGACGACCGAGCCGGGCGCGGCCCGGTGGACGGCCGCGTGCAGCATGAGATTGTCGCCGGGCGGGCAGCTGACGGTGAACGCCGGTCCGGCGACGCGCGGTACGGGCCCCCACAGGGGCCGGATCCCGATGTCCATGACCTGCTCGCGGCCGAGCAGATCGGCGAGCGTGGTGGTGGACACCGCCTGGAAGGCAGCGGACTTCTCGGTGTCGGTCATGGGCCGCACGCTACCGCCGTCAGAACGGCAACGGGCGGGCATGGACGACGTCCAGACGGGACACCGCCCGGGTCAGGACCACATACAGCCGGTGCGCTCCGCGCCGCTCCGCCTCGGCGACGGCGGCCGGTTCCACGGCCACGACATGGTCGTACTCCAGGCCCTTGACCATGCTCGCGGGGACCACGGTCAGGCGGGCGCCCAGCACGTCCGGGCCGGCCGGACCGAGGCCGGCCGCGTGCAGCGCCGCACGCACCCCGGCCACGTCGGCGTCCGCCGCCACGACGCCGACGGAGCCCTCGTGGGTGAGGGCCTCGCGTACGGCGGTGACGGTCGCGGCGGGTACGTCGTCGGTCGGGCGGAGCGTCAACTCGCCGTCCGTGCGCAGGGATTCGGCGGGCGGGATGGCCACCCCCAGGCGGGGCAGCAGCCGGTTGGACAGCTCCATGACGGCCGCCGGCACCCGGAAACCGGTGGTCAGCGGCACCACCGCCGCGTCCGGCCGGCCCAGGTGGCGCAGTTGGGCCGGCCAGTCGCGGGCGGCCCACGGGGTCGTGCCCTGGGCGAGGTCGCCGAGGACGGTCAGCGAGCCGAAGGCGGCCCGGCGGGCGATCGCCCGGCACTCCATCGGCGAGAGGTCCTGTGCCTCGTCCACGACGATGTGCCCGTAGCCCTCGGGGTGTTCGATCAGCCCGCCCAGTTCGTCCAGCAGGACCAGGTCGGCGGCCGACCAGCGGGCCGACCTGTACGAGCGCGGCGGGCGGGACCGGAGCAGCGCCGCCTGTTCGCCGGCGTCCAGCAGGCCGTCGGCGGCCCGGGACAACACCGCGCTGTCGGTGAGGAGTCGGTGCAGCACCTCCTCGGGGCGGACCCTGGGCCAGACCGTGTCGAGGTGGGCGGTGAGCGGCCGGGCCCGTTCGATGCGGCGCACCCAGGCGGCGGGCAGCACCCCGGAGCGCCGTTCGGCCTTCTCGCGCAGCCGCCGCACCAGCCGGGTGCGCACCCGCTCGCGGCCGACGGCGTACGGCGGCTGTTCCGCGCGCACCTCGGCGACGACGGCGGCCAGTTCGGCGGCGGGGACCCGCCAGCGGTAGGAGCCGTCCGGTACGGCGAGGTCGCGCACGCCGTCGGTGGTGACATGGGCGTACAGCGCCCGGCGCAGCACCTCGGCCATCCGGGCGTCGTGCTTGAGCACGGCGGTCTCCACCGGGTCGCCGCCGGTGGCCGGGTGGCGGGCGATCTCCTCCAGCAGGGTGGCCTGGCGTACGCCCGTCTCGCCGAGCGAGGGCAGTACCTCGGCGATGTAGTGCAGGAAGGTGCGGTTGGGGCCGAGGATCAGCAGGCCGGCGCGCTGGAGCCGTTTGGGGTGGGTGTAGAGCAGATACGCGGCGCGGTGCAGGCCGACGGCGGTCTTGCCGGTGCCGGGAGCGCCCTGGACGCAGACCGAGTCGGCGAGGGCGGCGCGGACCAGGTCGTCCTGCTCGGGCTGGATGGTGGCGGCGATGTCCCGCATGGGTCCGACGCGGGGCCGTTCGATCTCGCGGGCCACGATGTCGCTGGTCCGTGCCTCGCCCCGGCCGAGGTGCTCGTCCTCCAGGCCGGTGAGGTCGGCGCGGTCGCCGCTGCTGCCGGGCGCCCAGCCGAACCGGCGCCGTACCTCCACACCCTGTGGATCGCGGGCGCTCGCCTGGTAGAAGGCGCGGGAGACGGGGGCCCGCCAGTCGACCACGAGGGGCGGGGCGGCCGCGTCCTCGGTGATCCGGAGCCGGCCCACGTGGTAGTGCTGCCCGCCGTGCCGCGGGTCGGCCTCGGCGAAGTCCAGCCGGCCGAAGAACAGCGGGCCGGGCGGGAGTTCGCGCATCGCCTTGGCCCGGCTGCGCAGCCGGTGGCCGAGGACCTCGGCGTCGGCTCCGGAGGCGGAGACGTCCTCGCCGATGACGACCTGCTCGGCGGCACCCTCGATCATCGCGGCGAGGGCGGCACGGCAGCGGTCGTGGTGGGCGCGTTCGGTGCGCAGGGTGCCGACGAGGGCGGGGTCGATGGACGTCATGACGGCAGCGTACGCCATAACGTTACTGAGTTAAATTTTTAACCCAATCTCATTTGCTGGGTCGGTCTCACCGGCGGATTCCCAGATCGGGAAGCCCCTGCGCCAGCCGCCCGAAGGCCCGCTCGGCGGCCCGTACCGCGTCCGACCGCACCTCCTCCACACCCTCCCCCGCCGCGATCCGCCGCCAGTTCTCCAGCGCGAGGATGCGCTGTACGGCGATGATCTGCCCGGCGGCCAGCCGTGCGTCCAGATCCCCGCCGAGCGCCTCGGCGAGCGCCGCCTCGGACCGCTCCTGATGCCGGTACGCCCGCGCCACCAGGGACGGAGTGCCGTAGAGCAGGGCGTGGAAGGCGAGCACCTGCGGATGGTCGTTGAGCCCGGTGACCGGGTCGCGGCGCTCCAGGCCGGCCAGGAAGTGCCGGCGCAGCGCGTCCACCGGGTCGGCCCGGCCGGCGACCACCCGGGCGGCCTCCGCCTCGTGGTCCGCGATCCGGTGCAGGACCAGGTCCTCCTTGGCCGGGAAGTACCGGAAGAGGGTCGGCTTGGAGATCCCGGCCGCCGCCGCGACCTCGGCCACGGACACCGCGTCGAAGCCCCGCTCCA
This sequence comes from Streptomyces alanosinicus, assembly GCF_014650595.1. Lineage (GTDB taxonomy): Bacteria > Actinomycetota > Actinomycetes > Streptomycetales > Streptomycetaceae > Streptomyces > Streptomyces alanosinicus. Next base: position 75,037 of record NZ_BMVG01000002.1, on the reverse strand, counting down.
GGAACAGCCGCACCGCGATGTCCGACACGTCCTGATACATCTGCTGCTTCTTGCGCTCGCGCAGCCCCATCTCACCCATGCGAAGGAGCCTACGCAGCGCCGCCCGGACGGGTGGGCCAGGCCAGGGCGCGGGTGAGGTACGGGTCGGCGCCGTGCCGGGACGACAGCCCCAGGGCGGCGACGGCCGCCGCCAGGGTCATCGCGTAGGAGTCCACCGCGCGGCGGACGTTGGGCGCGTCCAGGCTCGCGCCGGTGACCAGGCGGTCGAGGTCGACGTAGGCGGAGCGGACGATCTCGGTCCACCGGTACACCCGCCAGTCCCGCTGCCAGTTCTCGGTGCACCGGGCGGGCAGCCGGCTCTCCCAGCGGCGGAACATCCGGTCGCGGATCTCCGGCCGGGTCGGGGTCAGATGCATGTGCCGGACCAGCTCGTACAGCGGGTCGCCGACCACGGCCAGCTCCCAGTCGATGAGGGTGAGCGCCAGGTGGTCGTCACGGCGCACCAGGTTCCAGGGGTTGAGGTCCCCGTGCAGCAGGGCCGGGGCGCGGTCGGTGACCTCGTGCCGGGCGAGGATCTCGCGCAGCCTGGGCGCGTCGGGCAGACCGAGGAAGCGGGCCGCCTGCTGGGACTGCCTGGGCAGCGCGGCCACCAGTGCCACCAGCTGCTCGCACAGCCAGCTGTGGAAACCGGGGCGGCCGGCCACCGGGTCGACCAGGGTGTAGTCGACCCCGGTGAGCGCGGCCAGCTGGTCGACCAGGCCGTCCGCCTCGTGCGGGAGCAGCCCGTTCACCGGGTGCTCGGGGCGCCGGCGGACGTCGGGCGGGCCCTCGTAGGTGTGGATGGCGAAGCGGTCCCCCAAGTAGCCGCGGATGCCCGAGGGGTCCGTCGAGTGGCTCTCGCCCAGCGCCAGCACCCGCGGCGCGGCCACCGCCGCCCCGGACCGCTCGATCGCCCGGAGCACGCCGTGCTCGCTGAGGAAGCTGCGCTCGCGCCGGGTGACATGCACGACCTTGCGGCGCACGACGACCGGGAACGGGGTGCCGGGGACCTCAAGGACCGAGTTGAGGTGCGCGGTGCCCTTGAACACCCGGTGCGCCGGGGCCGCACCCTCCAGGACCAGCGCGTCGGCGACGGCCGAGTGGGGGAAGCGCGGGTGCTCCGGCACCCGCCGGTCCGGCTGCCAGTCGATGCCGAACGCGACCGGACCCGGACCCGGCAGCGGCCCGGCACCGGAGCCGGTCGCCCCGGCCCCGGCCCCGGTCCCAAGCTCGGCGGCCGTCCCGGCATCAGGTCCCACCGACGCCCGCCAGCGGAACAGGATCCGCTCGATCTCCTCCCGCCCCGGCACCCGGACCAGCCCGAGCGGTTCCGCCGCCGCCGACACGGCCCGGTGCACCCACGCCGTCGCCTCGTCCAGGCGCTGGTGGTCGAAGGACTCCGCCAGCGACTGCGCGGCCCGCATCACATCGGGGAACACGGACTGCGCCCGTTCGAAGGCGACGTAGTGCCGCAGATCCCGGCCCACGCCGTTGACCGCGGCGGGCCGCACCGCGTCCATGGCGCGCGCCCACGCCGTGACGACCTCGTCCCACTGGTGGTCCGGGTAGTGCATCCGGACCAGATGGACGGCGAGGTCGTGCAGCGGGTCGCCGTAGGTGGCCAGCTCCCAGTCGACCCGGATCAGCGGCGCGTCCCCGCCGTACGGCACGATCACGTTGTCCCGGTGCAGATCGGCGTGGAGCAGGCTGTAGGGCCGGCGCGACAGGGACGGGACCCGGTCGGCCAGCCGGATCAGGGCGTCCTCGGGAATGCCGAGGGCCGCGAACAGGCCGCCGAAACGGCACCAGTTGGGCTCGCGGATCTGCAGATCGGCCAGGCGGGCCAGGGTCCGCAGGAACCCCTGGCTGTCGGTGTGGTTGCGCGGCCACAGGGCCGGCAGGGGCGGCAGCGCGGCACGGCGCACCTGAGCCGTCCCGGCGAGCAGGTCCGCGAGCGCCCCGACCAGCGGGGCGTCGACCGGTTCGCCGGCCCGGCAGACGCCGGAGAGCGCTTCGCCCTCCACATAGCTGTGGACGGCGAAGCCGGCACCCTCGACCAGGCATTCGGGCACGTGGGGCAGCACACCCCCCAGCGCCCGCAGGATCTCCGGCTCGCTCGGCCAGGTGCGGATCACCACGGGCAGGACGGCCGGGCGCGGCAGCCGTACGGTCACCCGGGTGCCCGGCGCCCGGCCGAGCAGCCCGGCCAGGGGCTCGGTGAGCGCCAGCACATAGTTCTGGTTGTGGAAACCGCTGTTGCTGCGCCCCCGTGCGACGGCCTCCGCCAGGAAGGCCCGGCACACGGCGTCGGGCACGGCCCGGCCGGTATGTCTCCCGGCCGGGTCGCGGGGGACGGATGGTGCGCCCACGGGCCGCTCCGGGGTTCGATCGCACTGCGCTGGAGGGGGACGAAGGGGGAAGGGGCGGAACGAGCAGCCCGACGGGTGGTCTGCCACTCGCCCGCGCCGAGCCGGCAGAGGCTGGCTCGTACGCCATCTCCTGCGCGAAGACCCGGCCGGTCGCTCAGCGGGTTGGCCGGATGCTATCCCATGGCACTCGCCGCGGGCTCGACCGTCCGCACGGGAGCGTCGGGCCTTTGCCGGGGCGGGCGGAGGCGAGGGCGGGCGAAGGCGAGGGCGGGCGAAGGCGAGGCGTCCGCGAGGCCGTCCCTCAGAGCTGCCCGAGCCACCGTCAGAAGCCGCGCAGTATCCGAAGCAACGGCTCCAGCGAGGCGATCACATGCGCGGCTCCGGCCTCCCGCATGAGCTTGTCCTTGCGTTCGTTACGCGCGTAGCCGAGAAACGGCACGCCGGCCTCCTTCGCGGCGGCGAGGTCGGAGCCGGAGTCGCCGATCATCAGGGCCGCCGAGGGGGCGCAGCCCATCGCGGTGAGGGCCCGGTTGAGACAGTGCGGGTGGGGCTTGAGGAGATGCAGGTCGGCCGTGCGGCCGTAGATATGGGACGCGAAGCAGGGGGTGAGGCCGCGGCTGTCCAGATAGGCGCGGACCACCTTCGGGGAGTTGTTGGTGGTGATGGCGAGCCGCGCGCCGACCGCGGTCCAGGTGCGGATCAGCGGATCGGCGTAGGGGGTCGGCAACGCGGAGCCGGCGGCGCGCAGTTCCTCCTGGGTGAGACGTTCCTCCAGCTCGGTCACGAGATCGCTGCCTGGGTGGCGCAGATCCACGGCGCGCAGCACCACCTGCGGGTCCACCAGCTCGCGTTCGGCGTCGCTGAGGAGATTGCGCAGCCCGTGCCCGGCCAGCCAGTCCACGAGCCCGGCGGCGATCCGTTCCGCCGTGTGCCGCGCGAACAGACGGCAGATCGGCCCGTCGAAGTCCCACAGCACCACCCGGGCAGGTTCGATCAGATTTCGCAGCTTCTCGATCTCATTCGCGGTCTGTTCGGTCTGAGTCGTCGCATCAGAAGTCACTAGGAGAGTGTCAGGTCCGTCGTGATGGTTTCCCAGAGGGCGTCGAACCACTTCTGCGATTGCTCCACGAACGCCGCGTCCCGCTGCCCCGCCCGCTGCTCGAAGGAGAACAGCAGCGACTCGGAGCCCAGGGTGTCCCACATCTCCAGTGTCCCGCTGTCGGTCGGCTCCTCGCGGCGCGTGATCATGTAGTGCGCGAACAGCGCCTCGGCTCCGTTGAGCAGATACAGCTTCACCGGCGGGGTGAACGGCAGCGCCCGGAAGGTGACCTGGACGTCGATGCCGTGCGTGCCGCGCAGCGCCTGGAGGTTGTACTGGAGCACCTGGCCCTGGGCGTTGCGCATGGCCAGCCAGCGCTGGTGGACGGCGTCGTCCTCCTCGCTCCCGGCGTCGACCGAGACCGGGAAGGCGAGGTTGATGTCACGGGAGGGCAGCAGGACCCGGGCGTCGATCCGCTCGGGGCGCAGCCGGCCCTCGTGGACCAGGCGCAGCGACTCGCCGAGCGCGGGGATCAGGCTCTGCGCGGTCAGACAGACGGCGTCGATGCGTACGTGCCGGGCGGAGAAGGCCTCGGTCAGCCGGGGCGCGAGGGCCACCATGGTCGGCTGTGGTTCGTCCCGGACGGGCGGCGGCTCGGCGACCCGGGGCGGGCTGCCCTTGCTGACATCGCTGAGCAGCCCGTCCTGCTGGAGCGCGCGCAACGCCTGGCGTACGGCGCCCCGCTCGACGGCGAACTCCTCGGCCAGCTCGGCCTGCGTCGGCAATCGCTCGCCGGGCCGCAGCGCACCGGTGCGGATGCGTTCGCGGAGGCTGTCGGCGATCTCCGAAGGCGTGAACCGTCTGCTGCCGTTCACTGCCACATGCTCCTGAGTCACGACCAAACGCTACAACTCACATCCATCTATGGGGAGTTGGTTGCCAACTTTTCAGACCTTGGGGTGCCTGCCCGGGCGACCGAGCGGCTACGGGCTGAGCAGCAGCTCCGAACTGATCGTCTCCCACAGCGCGTCGAACCACCGTCGCGACTGCTCCACGAACGCCGCGTCCCGCTGTCCTGCCCGCCGCTCGAAGGCGAACAGCATCGAGCGCGTGCCGTCGGCGTCGTACAGCTCCAGATGCTCGTGCTCGATCTCCCGCTCGCGGCGCAGCAGCGTGTAGTAGGCGAACAGCGCCTCCGAGCCGTTGAGCAGATACAGCTTCACCGGCGGAGTGAACGGCAGGGCGCGGAAGGAGACCCGTACGTCGACACCGTGTGTCGCGTACAGGGCGAGCAGATTCTGCCGCAGCACCATGCCCTGCGCATTGCGCTGGGCCAGCCAGCGCCGGTGCAGCAGACCCCCGTCGTCGGCGGCCACCGCGGCCGGGAAGGCGAGGGGGATGTCCCGGCTGGGCAGCAGCACCCGGACGTCGATCTTGGCCGGTTTCAACCGCCCCGCATGGATCTGCCGGAGCGGTTCGCCGACGGCCAGGGTGAGCGAGACCGAGGTCAGACAGAGCGCGTCGATCCGCACGTGCGAGGCGGCGAAGGCCTCGGCGATACGGGGCGCGAGCCCGGCCACCGTGGGCTGCGGCGGCGCCGCCGGTCCGCCCGGCGGCCGCACTGGCACGGGCACCGGCGCCACGGTGGCCGGGCTGCCTTTGGCGGCGCCGGTGAGCAGGTGCTCCGAGCGCAGGATGTGCAGCGCCTGGCGTACGACCCCGCGCTCCACGCCGAACTCGTCGGCCAGCTCGGCCTGCGTGGGCATGCGCTGTCCCCGCCGCAGCACACCGGACGTGATCCGGCAGCGCAGTTCGTCGGCGATGTCCTGATGGGACGGGCGAGGTCGCCTGGACCTCGTCCGTCCACCGGCGGAGGCGTGCTCCGGGTCCACGGACAAACACTACAACTTCCCGCCAACTTCCGGCAGTTCACGGATAGCTGGTTATGAGCCGCTTCCCCAGGAGATAAGTACAGTGAAGTTGGCTACCAACTTGCATGACATGGTCAAGCTTCCCAGTGGTTGGTCGGCCGGGCTCCCTTCCGGAGGGGAGCCGGGAGCCCGGACAGGGGACGGCCACCGAAGCGCACAGACACAACTGAACACGACATCGCACAGTCACAACTGAACACGGCACAGCGCAGCCACAACTGAACAGTCAGCTACGGATGAACGGTCAACACGTCGCCGGCGGAAGGAGACCTCAGAAGATGTCCGGGCACCACGGCTGCCCGGACGAGCGGAACAGGGCGTCGGCCTGCCGGGCGGCGCCCTCTCGTTCTTCCCGGATCCGGCCGAGCGTCGCGAGCCGCAGCGGCGACTCCCCACCGAGCCAGATCGAGCCCAACTCCCCTACGGCCAGGGTGAGATCGGGGCTCTCGACATCCGCCGGCACACAGGACGCCCCCTCGGGAGAGGCCTCCAGCCGGAACCGCCCCCCGGCCAGTCCGCCCTCGTCCACGACGTCCAGGACCAGCGTGCCCACGGCGTCGTACGTCCGCGCCTCCAGGGCCCGTACGACATCCAGGATCCGCACCCACAGCCAGTCCGCGTGCCCGGTGATCCGGGCCGCGCGCGGGTCGGGCAGGTAGTACGGAAGCAGGTCGTCGGGGGCCCGGAAGCCGCTGTCGACCTTGGTGATCCAGTCGATCGAGCACAGGTAGTGCCACAGGGCGCGCTCGGCCGCCGGCGTGGTGGCGATGAGCTTGCGCACGCCGGCCGTCTGGTCCGGCTGCTTGCCGTTCCAGGTGTCGTCCGACCGGTACGCCACCAGGCCCTGGACCTCGCCGTCGGCCGCGCGATGGACGGCGTAGAACGGCTCGGTCCAGTCGGCGCGGAAGCGGACGGCCCCGGTGTTCATCCGCCACCACAGCTCGCCCCGGCTGACCACGCCGGGCCGGGCGCGACGGAACCGCTCGAACAGCTCGGGGCCCAGCTCGCGGACGTCCTCGCCGTCCACCAGATCGATCCGGCCGCCGTCCTCGGGGCCGGACCAGCGTGGATCCAGGCCCGCCCGGGGCACCTCGACGGTCCACTGTGTCGACCAGGTGGCCGGGCCGAAGCCGTAGCGGCCGTAGATCGGGTATTCGGCGGCGATCAGCGTGGCGACGACGTCACCGCGCTCCTTCGCCGCCGCGAGGTCCTGCCGCATCATGCGGGTCAGCAGGCCACGGCGGCGGTGGGTGGGGCTGACGGTGACGTTCGAGATCGCGTCCGCGGGGACGAGACCGCCGCCGACCGCGGTCAGCTCCTGCGCGAAGGAGCGGAACGTGGCCACGCACCGCCCGCCGTCGAAAGCACCGAGCAGCCGTCCCGGCACGAACTGCGTCCGGCGGGCGTCGAGTTGCTCGGGAGTCAGCACCGGCGGCTCCAGGAACCCCGTGGCCAGGGCGCGGTGCCAGTCCTCGAAATCGGCCTCGGTGACGATCCGGACGTCGCTCATCCGCCCACGGTAGGCGGACCGGCGCTCGCCTGTCCCCTCGTTTTCCGCGCTCAGATCAGCAGGTCGTCCACCTGGGCCTCGCCCACCCGGTAGCGGCGGGCGATCTCCGCGCTGGAGTCGTCGGCGGTGCGCTGCAGATGCTGGCGGCGCCGGGAGACCTCCTGCTCGTACCGGACCAACCGCCCCATCGCACTGGTCAGTTCGAGATCCGTACGGGCCTGCAGATCGCTCAGCTCGACCTCGGCGAGCATCTCGGCGGCCAGCTGCCGGTACTCCTCGTTGTGCGGGGTGCCGAGCGTGACATGGCGGGCCGAGGAGCGGTGCCGGGCCGGGGCGTCCTTGAGGATCTCCGGGAGCCGGTCGACCACCGAGCCGTCCGCGGGCGCCGGCACGGAGGTCCGGCCGCGCCGGCACAGCTCCGCCCGCAGGATGTCGATCCGGCCCTGCAGCAGGCGCCGTACATAACTGAGGTCCGCCTCGTCGCGCTGGGCGTCGCGGCGCAGGGTGCGCAGCTCGGGCAGGCTCAGCAGGGCCAGATCGGGCTCGGGCGGCTCCGGTGGCAGCGTCGCGCCCGCCGGAGTGTCGGCGCGCTGGACCGGCGCCCGGTACGTCCCCTGCGCCCCCAGCCACCCACTGGTACTCGGTGTGCTCATGTGCGTGAAACCGTCCCCTCGACCGGCGTGTGGAAGCATCGTGCCACCACAACTGGCCGCTATGTGACCGAGTGCCCCCGAACAGCCCCAGATGGGGGGTAAGGATCTATATTGGACCCCCTGTGACCGCGCGCCGGGCACCCGGCATGATGGTCCGCATGCGTGCGGTGGTGCAAAGAGTGGATGGCGCGAGCGTCGTCGTGGACGGCGAGACGGTCGGCGCGATCGAGGGCGAGGGGCTGTGTGTCCTGGTCGGGGTGACGCACGAGGACACCAAGGAGAAGGCGGCGCAGCTGGCCCGCAAGCTCTGGTCGATCCGCATGCTCCAGGACGAGCGGTCGTGCAGCGACATCAACGCCCCGCTGCTGGTCATCAGCCAGTTCACCCTCTACGGCGACGCCCGCAAGGGCCGCCGCCCGACCTGGAACGCGGCGGCCCCGGGCGACATCGCCGAACCACTGGTCGACGAGGTGGTGGCCCAGCTGCGCTCCCTCGGCGCAACGGTGGCCACGGGCCGCTTCGGCGCCCAGATGCGGGTGTCCCTGACCAACGACGGCCCGTTCACGGTGCTGCTGGAGATGTAGCGGCGGGTGGCCGGGGGGACTTCGCTTGCCCGCGCATGCGGGGTGCCGCGATGAAACTACGCTGACCGCAACCCCTTAGGGGCGCGGGACTGTATCGATATGCGGCTCCGCCGCGTGGGCGCGACCAGCCCCCACCGGCCCGCGGCCGCACGACTACGGCTCGACCACGACCTCCTGCGCCGCCGCCGTCTCTCCGGCCAGGAGCCTCGCAGAGACCGGCACGTTCCTCTTCACCAGCGCCAACGCCACCGGCCCCAGCTCATGGTGGCGAACCGACGTCGTCACGAAACCGATCTTGCGGCCGTCCGGGCCCTCGTCCGCGACGCGGATCTCGGTTCCCGCCGTCGGCAGATGCACCTCGCTGCCGTCCAGGTGGAGGAAGACCAGCCGGCGGGGCGGCTTGCCCAGGTTCTGGACGCGGGCGACCGTCTCCTGGCCCCGGTAGCAGCCCTTCTGCAGATGCACCGCCGTACCGATCCAGCCCAGCTCGTGCGGGATCGTGCGATGGTCGGTCTCGAAGCCGAGCCGGGGCCGGTGGTGCTCGACGCGCAGCGCCTCGTAGGCGAGCAGGCCCGCGGCCGGGCCGTGCGTGGCCGCGAAGGACTCCAGGTCCGCGCGGGGCAGGAACAGATCACGGCCGTACGCCGTCTCGCGTACGACGGCGCCCCGCGGCACCTCGGCGATGGACCCGGCGGGCAGCTGGACCACCGCGAAGTCGGCCGTCCGGTCGGCGACCTCCACCCGGTAGAAGAACTTCATCGACTCCAGATACGCGATCAACGCGTCCTGCGTATCGGGCTCCACATGCGCCCAGACCGTCGTACCGTCGTCCACCAGATACAGCGCGTGCTCGATATGTCCGTGCGCGGACAGGATCAGCGCCTCGGTCGCCTCACCGACCGGCAGATCGCTGACGTGCTGGGTGAGCAGCAGATGCAGCCAGCTCAGCCGGTCCGCACCGGTGACCGTGACGACACCGCGGTGCGACAGGTCGACGAAACCGGTGCCGTCGGCGAGGGCGCGCTGCTCGCGGAACAGGTCGCCGTAGTGGGCGGCGACGCCTTCGTCCACACCCTCGGCGGGGACGGCGCCGGGCAGCGACAGCAGGGGGCTCTTCATATCGCCAGCCTACGACGTGGTAGTTGAACTCTTCAGCGAGCAGTCCCTGCACCGGCCGAAGATCGCGAAATGCTTCATGTCCGTGTCGAAGCCGAACTGCGCGCGCAGCTTCGCCGTGAACTCGGCGGCGACCGACACATCGGCCTCGATCACGTTCTCGCAGTCACGGCACACCAGGTGCAGATGGTGGTGGCGGTCGGCGAGGTGATAGGTCGGCGCGCCGTGCCCGAGATGGGCGTGGCTGACCAGGCCCAGCTCCTCCAGCAGCTCCAGCGTGCGGTAGACCGTGGAGATATTGACCCCCGACGCCGTCTTCCGCACTTCCACGAGGATGTCGTCGGGGGTCGCATGCTCAAGGGTGTCCACGGCTTCGAGGACAAGCTGTCGCTGCGGCGTCAGCCGGTAGCCGCGCTGTCTGAGGTCGCTCTTCCAGTCGGTGCTCACCACACCGGAAAGTCTAGGTCCGACCGGCCGCTCACGGCATCGCCCGGCCCACCCAGCCCCCGGTGAGGTTCTGCACGGCCGAACCGTCGAGGTCGGTGAGCTTGGTGCCGACGAAGTCACGGGCCCAGTCGGAGGTCTGCGTCCGCAGCGGCGGACGCTCGGCGGTGAGCGCCTCGATGATCGGCGCGGCGGCGTCGGCGGGGCTCTGCGCGCCGCTGAAGGAGGTCTGTGCGCGCTCGATGTACGACTGGAGCGCCGGGGCGTACGGTCCGGCGGCGGCCAGCAGTGCCGGGACGTCGAGGCTGACGTTGGCCACGAACTCGCTCGCGACCGCGCCCGGCTCGACCATGGTGACGGCCACCCCGACGGTCGCGGCGACCGGGGCGAGGGACTCCATGAAGCCCTCGACGGCGAACTTGGCCGCGCAGTACGCCTCGTTGAAGGGCTGGCCGACCACTCCGCCGACGCTGGTGACGGTGATCAGACGGCCCCGCCGGGCGCGCAGGTGCGGCAGCGCGGCCCGGGTGACCTGGACGACGCCGAAGAAGTTGACCTCCATCGCGGCCCGGACGTCGTCCACGGTGCCCTGCTCGATGGTGCCGACATGGCCGGCGCCGGCGTTGTTGACGACCGCGTCGAGCCGGCCGTACGCGGCGATCACCTCGTCGAGACAGGCGGTGACCGACCCGGGGTCGACCACGTCCAGGCGCCCCACCCGCACCCGCTCCGCCACCCCGGCGTCGGCGGCGGCCCTGCGCAGCGGCTCGGCCTTGCCCGGGTCCCGCATGGTGGCGACGACCCGCCACCCCGCGCGGGCGGCGGCCACGGCGGCGGCCAGCCCGATGCCGGAGGAGGTCCCGGTGATCACAACGGTCCTGTCACTCATGACGTCGCTCATGGAATTACCTCTCGGGGAATCTGGCGGCACCACCCTCGCCGCGCGCGTCGACGAGGCCCTGCTGTGCGCCCATGACCTGCCGCTGTCGTGGTTCGAGGTGATGCTCTGGCTGCACGGGCAGAGCGAACCGGTCGCCGCCTCCGACCCCGGCGCGAAGACGCTGCTCAGCCGCAGCCAGGTCTCCCGGGTGATCAACTCGCTCAAGTCCCGGGGCCTGGTGACCCGCGTGGTCTCCCCCACCGACGCCCGCTCGGTGCACATCGCCCTCAGCGAGGCCGGCCGCAGCGCCTTCGCCGAGGCGGACGCCACCCGCCGGGCGGCCCTGGCCGAGGTCTTCGACGACCGCCTCGACGAGCGGGACATCGAAGACCTGGAGCGGGTCTGCCAGAAACTGAAGCGAAGGGCCTGAGGCCTACTTCGAAGGGCCTGAGGCCTACTTGAAGAAGGCGATGCCGTCGTCGGGCATGTCGTCGGGCAGGGCCTTGGCCCAGCGCTCGACGTCCTCCGGGGTGACGACCTTCTTCAGCTGCGCCGACATATAGGGCCGCAGCTCGACGTCCGGGGTCTGCTTCTCGCCGACCCACATCAGGTCGCTCTTGACGTAGCCGTAGAGCCGCTTGCCACCGCTGTACGGCTGCGAGCCGGCGATCCGGGCGACGGCGTCCGTGGCCAGGTCGATCTGCGGCTTCTTCTCGGCCATCTCGCCGTACCAGATCTCGATGACACCGTCGTCGCGGGTCATCGTCACCTCGACCTTGCGGTCGGCGTCGATCCGCCAGTAACCGGACTCCGACTCCAGCGGGCGGACCTTGTTGCCGTCCTTGTCCAGCACCCAGGTGTGCGAGTGGTACTCCAGGAAGTCCCGGCCGTCGTGGGTGAAACTGACCTCCTGGCCGAAGTTGCACTTCTCGGAGCCGGGGAAGTCATGGACGCCGGCACCGGCCCAGTTGCCGAGCAGGAAGGCCAGCGGAACCAGGTCCTTGTGGAGGTCGGACGGGATCTCGATCATGAGGAAGCTTTCCTAAACAATTGGGTCAGCGCTGGCCCTGGTACAGCTTCTTCACGGTCAGACCGGCGAAGGCGAGCACGCCGACGCAGACCAGGACCAGCAGGGTTTCGAAGAACGTCTCCACGGGTGCTCCTTGAGCGAGGGTGGGCATACGACAGAGCCGGGGCCCAGCTTACGCGGCCGGGAGCGAGGCCTCTTGGCGAGGTGCGCCGTCCGGCTGGGGCTACCCTTCCGGCATGGCGAAGAAGCTCGTGATCAAGGTGACGGCCGGGGCCGATGCGCCCGAGCGCTGCTCGCAGGCGTTCACCGTGGCGGCGGTGGCCGTGGCCAGCGGGGTCGAGGTGTCGCTGTGGCTGACCGGGGAGTCGTCCTGGTTCGCGCTGCCGGGGCGGGCCGCCGAGTTCGAGTTGCCGCACGCCGCCCCGCTGCCGGATCTGATCGAGTCGATCCTCGCCGCGGGCCGCATCACCCTGTGCACCCAGTGCGCGGCCCGGCGCGAGATCACCGAGAAGGACCTCATCGAGGGCGTACGGATCGCGGGCGCGCAGGTCTTCGTACAGGAGGCCCTGGCGGACGACGCCCAGGCCCTCGTCTACTAGGCCTTGCGTTTCTTGTACTGGGCCCTGCGTTTCTTGTCCTAGGGCCTGCGTTTCTTGCCGTCGAGTTCGTCCCACCACTCGTCCGACTGGGGGTCGCCGGACGGGTCGTCCCACCAGCGGTCCTCGGGACCACGCCGGTTCGCGATCATCGCGGCGACCGGCGGGATGACCATGGCGACGACGCACATGCCGACGGCCGCGGGAACGGACCAGATGCGCACGACTCCCCAGGCCAGGACGAACAGACCGATACAGGTCCCCATCATGGCGAAGTAGATGTGGCGCCGCCGCGCGTACATACGTACAGGGTAGGACCGCGGGCCCCTGTCACAAGTGATCCACAATCTCCGCCCGGGCCCGCCCGGCAGGGTTACCGTGGCGTAGCCGTACACCTTTTGCCGCTCCGGGGGGAAACACCACATGCGCGCCCTGCGAATAGTCCTGATCGTCGTCGTGGTCCTGGGCGGGCTGTTCGTGGCCGCGGACCGCATCGCCGTGTACGTCGCCGAGGGCCAGGCCGCCGACAAGCTGAAGTCGACGGAGAACCTGGCCTCGACGCCGGATGTGAACATCAAGGGGTTCCCGTTCCTCACCCAGCTCGCGGGCGGCTCGCTCGACGACGTCGAGGTCGGGATCAAGGGCTACGACGCCGCCACCGGGACCGCCGGCAAGACGATCCGGATCGACGATCTGGAGGCCGACATGAAGGGCGTCTCCTTCTCCGGGGACTACAGCTCGGCCACCGCGGACAGCGCCACCGGCACCGCGACGATCTCCTACGCCGAGCTGCTGAAGACGGCCAAGGCCCAACCGACCGAGGTCGCCCCGGGGATCACCGCGCGGATCGTCGGTCTCTCCGACGGCGGCCACGGCAAGATCAAGGTCATGGTGGAGGGCACGATCTCGGCCCTGGGGATCAAGCAGACGGTGCCGGTGCTCAGCTCGGTGACCGTCGAGCACGACCGGGTGCAGGTGCACGCCGACACGCTGCCCCGGCTCGGCGCCGCCGCGATCGCCGAGAACCGCATCCGTGAGATCACCGACTTCCAGCAGGCCGTCGACCAGCTGCCCGGCGGCGTCAAGCTGGACAAGGTGCAGGCCGCGCCGGACGGCGTCCAGATCTCCGTGAAGGGTTCCGACGTCAAGCTGGCGGGGTAACGGGGTAGAGCGGGGCGACGGGCTGGAAGTGGCACGCTGGACGACCTTCGTCCGACTGGCGAGACGGTGTCGTCCGTAGCGTAGATATCCCGACCCGCACAAGCGTCCGGCAGGCCATGCGAGGGCCGCCGGGCGCTTTTCTCATCCCGGTATACGGACGATCGTGTCTCGTCATGTGACACACCGGTGACACGCCCGCCCGGACGTCCCTACGATCGAGCCCATGAGGCGACAGGCGGATCTCACGAAGCGGCGGGCAGTGGACCTGTGCCGCGTTGCCGCCATGCTCTGTCGCCCCTTCTGAGCGAAAGTCCCCGACTTCCGCATTTCCCCGCTGCCCTGCTGGAAGGGCACCCGTGCGCCGTCCGCGCGCACGCTTCTCTACTTCGCACGCCCCGCCGCAACTGCCCCGGAGGAGAAAGAGCATGAGCCGCAGCGACGTCCTCGTCGACGCCGACTGGGTCCAGGACAACCTGGACAACCCGAACATCGCGATCGTGGAGGTGGACGAGGACACGTCCGCCTACGAGAAGAACCACATCAGGAACGCGATCCGTATCGACTGGACCAAGGACCTGCAGGACCCGGTCCGCCGCGACTTCATCGACCAGGCCGGCTTCGAGAAGCTGCTGTCGGCGAAGGGCATCGCCAACGACACCCTGGTGATCCTCTACGGCGGCAACAACAACTGGTTCGCGTCGTACGCCTACTGGTACTTCAAGCTCTACGGCCACGACAGCGTCAAGCTTCTCGACGGTGGCCGCAAGAAGTGGGAGCTGGACGCCCGCGAGCTGGTCGAGGAGGTCCCGGAGCGCGCCGAGACCACCTACAAGGCCAAGCCGCAGAACACCGCCATCCGCGCCTTCCGTGACGACGTCGTCGCCGCGATCGGCTCGCAGAACCTGGTCGACGTGCGCTCGCCCGACGAGTTCTCCGGCAAGCTGCTCGCCCCGGCGCACCTGCCGCAGGAGCAGTCGCAGCGCCCGGGCCACGTGCCGAGCGCGAAGAACATCCCGTGGTCGAAGAACGCCAACGACGACGGCACCTTCAAGTCGGACGACGACCTGAAGGAGCTGTACGCCCAGGAGAACGTGGACCTCGCCAAGGACACGATCGCCTACTGCCGCATCGGTGAGCGCTCGGCCCTGACCTGGTTCGTGCTGCACGAGCTGCTCGGTGTGCAGAACGTCAAGAACTACGACGGTTCCTGGACCGAGTACGGCTCCCTGGTCGGCGTGCCGATCGAGCTCGGCGCCGGCAAGTAAGACACCCCCTTCTTCAGGCTTCAGGAGAACAGCATGTGCGGAGCGAAGGCCGGCGGCCCGGACGCCTCGGCGATCAAGCCCGGTGAGACCACGATCCAGGGGCAGGTGACCCGCGACGGCGAGCCGGTGACGGGCTACGTCCGTCTGCTCGACTCGACCGGCGAGTTCACCGCCGAGGTGCCCACCTCGGCGACCGGTCAGTTCCGGTTCTACGCGGCCGAGGGCACGTGGACCCTCCGGGCGCTGGTGCCGGGCGGCTCCGCCGACCGCACGGTCGTCGTGGCGGAGAAGGGCGCACTCGCCGAGGTCGCGATCGCGGTCTGAGCCCGCGCGGGCTCAGCGGTGCGGCAGTGACGGACCGAAGGGCCGTACCCCCGGGGTTGGACACCGGTGGGGGTACGGCCCTTCGGTTTGCCGCCGTGCAGGTGCCTAGGGCCCGGCCGGCGGATCCTGTCGCGGACGCGGGGGTCGGTGCGCCGATGAGGCACCGTCACTTTCCGGCGACCTGATCCGCCGGACAGGCCCTAGCCCAGGGCCCGGCCCAGGACCCACACCGCCGGGGCGGCCGCGGACAAGGGCAGGGCGACGCCGGCGGTGAAGTGGACGAAGCGGGAGGGGTAGTCGTAGGCGGCGACCCGGTGGCCGATGAGGGCGCAGACGGCCGCCGCCGCGCCCAGCGCGGCGCCCCTCGGGCCCATCCCCGTCATGTCGCCCACCGCGATCCCCGCGCCGGCCGCGGCCAGCAGGGACACCGCGATCGAGGCCGGCCCCGGCAGGGGCAGCGCCTTCGCCACGAGCGCCACCGCCACCGCCGCCGCGCCCACGGACACCGCGTGCGGTTCGGCGCCGAGATATCCGGCGGCGAGGACCGACAGCGCCGCCGAGACGACCGTCGCCATCAGGCCGTACATCCGCTCGTCCGGTGAGGCGTGCGAGCGCAGCTGGAGCACCAGGGAGAGCAGGACCCAGACACCGAGCGGGCCGAGGATCGCGGCGGGCGCGTTGTCGCGGCCCGCGGCCAGCACGGCCGCGTCGGCGGCCAGCCCGCCCAGGAAGGCCAGCGCGATGCCCTGCCGGGCCGGCCACATGCCGTTCAGCCGGAACCAGCCCGCGGCCGTCACCGCCTGGAGCACCACCAGCGGAGCGACGAGCGCGTACGAGGCGACCGAGGCCGTCGCGGCGAGCATCAGGCCGAGCAGCGCGGTCAGCAGCGCCGGCTGCATACCAGGCTCGATGATCGGCGAACGGCCCTCCAGCCGGGCCCGCTGGGCGTCCGTGATCCGGGCGTTGCCGGCGAGCGTGGCGGGGCCGTAGGCCGGTTCGGACTCGGACTCCGGATCCGCTGCGGCCTCCGGCGCGGGGGCCGGGGCCGCCGCCGGGCCGGGCTGCGGCTGCGGCTGCTGCTGCTGAAGGTGCGGCTGGGGCTGCGGGTGCGGCTGGGGAGCGGACGCGTAAGGGCCCGCGTACGGCTGCTGCTGGTAGCCGCCCTCGAACTGCTGCGGCGGCAGATACGCCGTCTCCTCCGCCGGCGCCGGCATCTGCAGTGACGCGTGCGTCTGCGAGTCCCAGGTCTGCCCCTGCCAGTGCTGGGTGTGCTGGGGGTCGTAGCCCGGCTGCTGCTGCCCCTGGCCGGCGTACGGGTCCTGCTGGGGCCACTGCTGCTGATAGGGGTCGTAGCCCTCGTACGGGCCGCCCTGATAGGGCTGACCGCCCTGATACGGCTGGTCGGTCATCGCCTCACCCTCCTGCGAACGGCGGGAGCACCTCGACCGTGCCGCCCTCGGCCAGCCGTACCGTCTCATGCGCGCGGGTCCCGACGGGGTCACCGTCGACGAGGAAGGAGCATCGCTGCAGCACGCGCGTGAGTTCACCGGGGTGTCGCTCGCGTACGGCGGCCAGCGCGTCGGCGAGCGTGGCCGCGTCGTACGGCTCCTCGGCGACGCCGGACGCGGCCTTCGCGGCGGCCCAGTAGCGCACCGTGACCTTGGGCATCTCGTTCCTCAATCGACGGCTGGGGACATTCAAAGACAGAGAACAGATGGTGTCAGGCTAGCCCGCCCGGGCCACAGCCCAGTCCGCGATCCGGGCGAGCAGCGCGTCGTCCGCCGCGTGCTCCGCATGACCCATGCCCGGCTCCGTCCACAGCTCTCCGTGGTCACCGGCCGCTTCGGCGAGCATCCGGGGATGGTCGAGGGGGAAATAGCCGTCGCGGTCGCCGTGGACGATGAGGAGCGGGACCGGAGCGATCCGCGGGACGGCCTCGACCGGCGACAGCGGCACCGGGTCCCAGTCGCGGTCATGGATCCGGGTGCGCAGGCCGTAGCGGCCGACCAGCCGGCCCGCGGGGCGGGTGACCAGCCAGTGCACCCGGCGCATCGGAGGCGTGCCCCGGTAGTACCAGCGGGCGGGCGCGCTGACCGAGACCACCGCGTCGGTCGTGGCCGGGTGCAGGGCCGCGTGCCGCAGGACCACCGAGCCGCCCATCGAGAAGCCGACGGTCACCACGCGCGCGTGCCCGAGGCCACGGGCCCACTCGACGGCGGCGGCGAGGTCCAGGACCTCCTTGTCGCCGACCGTGGACCGGCCCCCAGAGCGCCCGTGCCCGCGGAAGGAGAAGGTGACGACCGCGCCGTAACGGGCCAGGACGCCCGCCACCCTTCGTACGTGCGGACGGTCCACGTCCCCGGTGAAGCCGTGGGCGACGACGAACACCAGGCCACGGATGGCGGAACGGGGAGCGTCCGGCGGCGTTTCGTATACGAAGGCGCCCGGGTCGTATACGGAATCGACCGGAACCCCGTCGGCGGTGCGCAGAAACGTCCGGATAGGGGCCTGTCTGCCTGTCTCGGGATTCGGACGAACGGTGGAACGTGCCACATGACCTGCCGGACCGTTGCTCATGTGGGCTATTCTGCTGGGCAGAGGACTCGGGCAGCGCAGCCCCCGGGTCCTTTTGTGCTTTCGGAAGCGTTGTATACGAAGCGGGAAACCTCCGGTGACCGCGGGTGTACGGGGCCTTCGGGATCGCAGAGCAGTGCCCGTCCGCACAGGCTCGCAGGGACCGAGGAGGAACCAGACGTATGAGTTCTCTGCTGCTCCTGACCAACGCCCTCCAGCCGTCGACGGAGGTCCTGCCCGCACTCGGCCTGCTGCTGCACAACGTGCGCGTGGCTCCCGCGGAAGGCCCCGCCCTGGTCGACACCCCGGGCGCCGACGTGATCCTCGTCGACGGCCGCCGTGATCTGCCGCAGGTGCGCAGCCTGTGCCAGCTGCTGCGCTCCACCGGCCCCGGCTGTCCGCTGGTCCTCGTCGTCACCGAGGGCGGCCTCGCCGCCGTCACCGCCGACTGGGGCATCGACGACGTACTCCTCGACACCGCGGGACCCGCGGAGGTGGAGGCCCGGCTGCGGCTGGCCATGGGACGCCAGCAGATCGTGGGCGACGACTCCCCGATGGAGATCCGCAACGGCGATCTCTCGGTGGACGAGGCGACATACAGCGCGAAGCTCAAGGGGCGGGTCCTCGACCTCACCTTCAAGGAGTTCGAGCTGCTCAAGTACCTCGCCCAGCACCCGGGCCGGGTCTTCACCCGCGCCCAGCTGCTGCAGGAGGTGTGGGGCTACGACTACTTCGGCGGCACCCGGACGGTGGACGTGCACGTACGGCGGCTGCGCGCCAAGCTCGGCCCGGAGCACGAGTCGCTGATCGGCACCGTCCGTAACGTCGGTTATCGATTCGTTACGCCCGAGAAGGGCGACCGGTCCGACCGCTCGGGCGAGAAGGCCGACCGCTCCGCCGGGCCGGCCAAGGCCACGACGGACCGGGCAAAGACGGAAGATGCGGACGCGTCCGCCGTCCGGGACGGCTCGGAGATCCACGCCGACGTCTAGCGCGTGCGGGGACGCATGCATGGAACGCACTCGGGCGGGGCATTGCTCCCGCACATCCAAGCATTGATACGCCCTGCCCAGAGTGGGTCCATCCGCGTAGACTCCGCGCGTGGCCAAGGTGACTCGGGATGATGTGGCACGGCTGGCTGGGACCTCCACCGCCGTCGTCAGTTATGTCATCAACAACGGACCCCGGCCGGTCGCCCCGGCCACGCGCGAGCGTGTCCTCGCGGCGATCAAGGAACTGGGGTATCGCCCCGACCGGGTCGCCCAAGCGATGGCCTCGCGCCGCACCGACCTCATAGGCCTGATCATCCCGGACGCCCGTCAGCCGTTCTTCGGCGAGATGGCGCACGCGGTCGAACAGGCCGCCTCCGAGCGCGGAAAGATGGTCCTGGTCGGCAACACCGACTACATCGGTGAGCGTGAGGTCCACTATCTGCGCGCCTTCCTCGGCATGCGCGTCTCCGGGCTGATCCTCGTCTCGCACGCCCTGAACGACCTGGCCGCCGCCGAGATCGACGCCTGGGACGCCCGGGTGGTGCTGCTGCACGAGCGGCCCGAGGCCATCGACGACGTCGCCGTGGTCACGGACGACCTCGGCGGCGCCCAGCTCGCCGTCCGCCATCTGCTGGAGCACGGCTACGAGTACGTCGCCTGTATGGGCGGTACGGCGGACACACCCGCCGTCGGCGACCCGGTCTCCGACCACGTCGAGGGCTGGAAGCGGGCCATGGACGAGGCGGGGCTGTCCACCGAGGGCCGGCTGTTCGAAGCGCCGTACAACCGCTACGACGCCTATCGCGTCGCCCTGGACGTCCTGTCCGGGCCCCATCGTCCGCCGGCGATCTTCTGCTCCACCGACGACCAGGCGATCGGCCTGCTGCGGGCCGCGCGCGAGCTGCGCCTCGATGTGCCGGAGCAGCTGGCGGTGGCCGGGTTCGACGACATCAAGGAGGCGGCGCTCGCCGATCCGCCGCTGACCACGGTCGCCTCGGACCGCTCGGCGATGGCCCGGGCGGCGGTCGACCTGGTGCTGGACGACGGGCTGCGGGTGGCGGGGTCGCGGCGGGAGCGGCTGAAGACGTTCCCGTCCCGGCTGGTGGTGCGCACGTCCTGCGGCTGCCTGAGCTGAGCGTCCCGGATCCGTCTCCATCGTCCCGGGTCCGTCTTCATATCGGGCAAACGAGGTTCTGCCGGGCTTCTCAGCGAGCACTCAGGAAGCTCTCATGGTCAGCGGGGAGGCTATATGTCATGACCGAGAGCCAGGGTGGATACCCCCAGCAGCAGCACAGCTACTCCGCTCCCGTGCACCCCGAGTGGCCGCCCCCGCCGCCGTACCGGCCGGCCACGGACCCCGCAGCCCACAAGCGCGGGCGGGGCCGGAGTCCGGTCGCCCTCCTCGCGGCCGTCGCGCTCGTCGCGGCGGCGGTCGGCGGCGGCACGGCGTACGCCTTCCAGGAGCTGACCGGCAAGGACACGGTCGCCTCCGCCGGGACGAGCACCAACGTGGTGCCGGCCGGCAAGAAGGGCGACGTCGCCGCGATCGCGGCCGCGGTCAGCCCGAGCGTGGTCGAGATCCAGGCGACGCTCAGCAGCGGCTCGTCCACCGGCTCCGGCGTGATCATCACCTCGGGCGGCGAGATCGTCACCAACAACCACGTCGTCTCCGGCGCGCAGTCCGTCAAGGTGCGCACCAGCGACGGCAAGAGCTACACCGCCGAGGTCGTCGGCACCGACAGCTCCAAGGATCTCGCCCTCATCAAGCTGCGGGGCGCCTCCGGTCTGAAGCCCGCCTCCCTCGGCAACTCCTCGAACGTCCAGGTCGGTGACTCGGTCGTCGCGATCGGCTCCCCCGAGGGCCTGACCGGCACCGTCACCAGCGGTATCGTCTCCGCCCTCAACCGGGACGTGACCGTCTCCACCGAGGAGAGCCAGGGGCAGGGCCAGGGCGGCGACGGCAACTGGCCGTTCCAGTTCGGCGGCCGCCAGTTCAACGGCGACACGGGTTCGTCGACGACGACGTACAAGGCGATCCAGACCGACGCGTCCCTCAACCCCGGCAACTCCGGGGGCGCGCTGATCGACGCCGGCGGCAATGTGGTCGGCATCAACTCCGCGATGTACTCGTCGAGTCAGCAGGCCTCGTCGTCCTCGGACGCGGGCAGCATCGGCCTCGGCTTCGCGATCCCCGTCAACACCGTCAAGTCCGACCTGGCCAAGCTGCGGGCGGGCAACAAGAGCTAACGCTTCACCTCCAGTCAGCGGGGGGCACGTCCAGCAGGGAGTACGTCATGATCACCAAGGTTTCGCACCAGATCGTCCTCCGCGGTCCCGCCGACGTCATCCTGGCCCTCTCGGTCTCCCGGGATCTGCACGCCCCCATCCCGGCCCCCCGCGAGCCCGAGCCGGCCGCCCGCGCGGCCGAGCCGGCCCCGCGCGCGCCCGAAGTGGCCGTGCCCACGTTCCCCGAGCTGATGGGCCTGCGCACCGGCCCCCTGCGCACCCACCGCCGCAAGGTGCCGCTGAACCGCCTGACCGCGATCCGGGCCTGACCCCGACGGTGCCTCTGCGGACCCGCCGGTCATGGCAGGCTGAGAGGCACCCCGTTCCTCCTTCCCTCCCACCCACCGCACCCGACTTCCCTCCCACCCACCGCACCCGACTTCCCTCCCACCCACCGCACCCCGAGGAATCCGCGAGCGATGAGTCCCGCCGAAGGCGACCGTGACCCCCAGCGCATCCTGATCGTCGACGACGAGCCGGCCGTACGCGAGGCGCTGCAGCGCAGCCTCGCGTTCGAGGGGTACGACACGGAGGTGGCCGTCGACGGCGCGGACGCGCTGGAGAAGGCCACCGCCTACCAGCCCGACCTGGTCGTCCTGGACATCCAGATGCCCCGGATGGACGGTCTGACGGCGGCCCGCCGTATCCGCGGCGCCGGCGACACCATCCCGATCCTCATGCTCACCGCCCGGGACACGGTCGGCGACCGGGTGACCGGGCTGGATGCGGGCGCCGACGACTACCTGGTCAAGCCCTTCGAACTGGACGAGCTGTTCGCCCGGATCCGCGCGCTGCTGCGCCGCAGCACCTACGCGGCCACGGTGTCGGCCGAGGCCCAGGAGGACGAGGCGCTGACCTTCGCCGACCTGCGCATGGACCTCGCGACGCGCGAGGTCACCCGGGGCGGCCGGCAGGTCGAGCTGACCCGCACGGAGTTCACCCTGCTGGAGATGTTCATGGCGCACCCGCGCCAGGTCCTCACCCGTGAGCAGATCCTGAAGGCGGTCTGGGGCTTCGACTTCGAGCCGAGCTCGAACTCCCTGGACGTCTACGTCATGTACCTGCGCCGCAAGACCGAGGCCGGCGGCGAGCCGCGCATCGTGCACACGGTGCGGGGCGTGGGGTACGTCCTGCGGCAGGGCGGCGCCGAGTGAGCAGGCTGGTACGGCGCTACCACGCGCTGCCCATCCGGGCCCGGCTGGCGATGCTGGTCGCCGCGGCGGTGGCGTTCGCGGTGGCGGCGGTCTCGGTCACGGCCTGGTTCATCGTGCAGGAGAAGCTGTACGCGCAGGTCGACGCCGATCTGGAGAAGTCCCTGCGGGGCCCCGCGCAGATCGGTCAGGTCGACGACGCCCTGGCCAACTGCGTCGAGACGCCCCAGCGCAACCCCCTCTTCCAGAACAGATACGGCCAGGTGGTCACCGAGAACGGCAAGATCTGTCTCTTCGACGGCTCCTCCGGGAAGGTCAAGGTCACCCAGCACGACGAGGACGTGATCAGGAGGGGGAACGTCAACAATCTCTACTACCGCAACGGCACCGACACCGACGGCAACGAGATGCGGGTGCTCACCCACCCCATGGGGGCCACCGCCTCCCGTGTCACCGGCCAGCCCGGTCCCAACGTCGGTCTCGTCACGGCCGTTCCCCTCAAGGGCACCCAGAGCACCCTCAACGACCTGGCCCTCGTCCTCCTCCTGGTCTCCGGCGTGGGAGTCGTCGGCGCCGGCGCCGCCGGTCTCGCCGTCGCCCGTGCGGGGCTGCGTCCCGTCGACAAGCTGACCGAGGCCGTGGAGCATGTGGCGCGGACCGAGGACCTGGCCGTCCGGATCCCCGTGGAGGACGACAGCGAGGACGAGATCGCCCGGCTGTCCCGCTCCTTCAACTCGATGACCACCGCCCTGGCCGGCTCCCGCGATCTCCAGCAGCAGCTGATCGCCGACGCCGGCCATGAACTGCGTACGCCCCTGACGTCGCTGCGCACCAACATCGAGCTCCTCACCCGCAGCGAGGAGACGGGCCGGCCGCTCCCGCCGGGGGACCGCAAGGCGCTGCTGGCCTCGGTGAAGGCCCAGATGACCGAGCTGTCCTCGCTGATCGGCGATCTGCAGGAGCTGTCCCGCTCGGAGGGCCAGCGCGGCGAACGCGTCCAGGTGGTCTCCTTCCAGGACACGGTCGAGGCGGCCCTGCGCCGCGCCCGGCTGCGCGGCCCGGAGCTGACGATCACGGCGGACCTGGAGCCCTGGTACGTGCGGGCGGAGCCCTCCGCGCTGGAGCGGGCGGTCGTCAACATCCTCGACAACGCGGTGAAGTTCAGCCCCGGCAGCGGCACGGTCGAGGTGCGGCTCGCCAAGGGTGTGCTGACCGTCCGCGACCACGGGCCCGGCGTCCCCGAGGACGAACTCCCGCACGTCTTCGACCGCTTCTGGCGCTCCCCCAGCGCCCGCGCCCTGCCCGGCTCCGGCCTCGGCCTGTCCATCGTGGCCCGCACGGTCCAGCAGGCCGGCGGCCAGGTCACCCTGGCCCCCGCGGACGGCGGCGGCACGGTGGCGACCGTACGGCTGCCGGGCGCGCCGACACCGCCGCCGGAGGCAGCGGGGACGGCCGCCGAGATGCCGGCCGGCTGAGCGCAGGCTGAGCGGGCCGCGCCGGTTCAGTCCGGCTTGGGCAGGGAGCGCAGCCGCTCGATCTGGGTGCGGCTCAGCTCGTTCGCGCGCCGCATATGGCGGGTGATCGCCCTCAGCTCGTCCTCGCTGTGGTCGTCCAGCAGCGTCTCCCAGGTGCGGCCCAGCTCGTCCCACACCGCGGTGACGCGGGCGACGCGCTCCGGCACCGGGGTGACCAGCACCCGGCGGCGGTCGCGCGCATCCGGCGTACGGGTCGCGTAGCCGGCGCGTTCGAGCCGGTCCACCAGCCGGGTGGCCGAGCCCGTGGTGAGTCCGGTCAGGTCGGCGATCTGCCGGACCGTGAGCGGCTCGGGCTCGACGGTCAGCAGACTCAGGGCCTGTACGTCGGTCGGGTGCAGGCCGAGGTGGTCGGCGACGGCCTGGTTGAACAGCACGAACGCCGCGTGGTAGCGGCGCGACTCCGTCGCCAGCTCCTCGTACAGCCGGGCCCGGTCCGGGTCGGTCATGGACTCGTCTCCAAAAATCACTGCGCAACGCAGCGAAAATCGCGCTACCGTCTCCTGCGTGACGCAGTTAATGCGCCGCACAGCCATCACTGATTCTATGCACCCACCGGGGGACATCCATGCTCACCATCGCCGTCACCGGCGCCACCGGCGCCCAGGGCGGAGCCACCGCCCGCGCCCTGTGGGCCGCCGGCCACCACGTCCGCGCCCTGACCCGCCACCCGGACTCGGCGGCCGCCGCCGCACTGCGCGCCCTCGGCGCCGAGATCCGCCACGCCGACTTCGACGACCGCGCCTCGCTCGACGCCGCCCTCGCCGGCGCGGACGCGCTCTTCGCGGTCACCACCCCCTTCGGCACCGACACGGCGACCGAGGTCCGCCAGGGCCGGACCCTCGTCGACGCCGCCGCGGCCGCCCGCCTCGGGCACGTTGTCCTCACCTCCGCCGCCCACGCCGACCGCGGCACCGGCATCCCGCACTACGAGAGCAAGGCCGAGATCGAGCGGCACCTGTGCGCATCCGACCTGCCCTGGACGGTGATCGCCCCGGCCGCGTTCATGGACAACTTCGCCGACGGCTGGACCCTGGACGGACTGCGCGAGGGCACCTTCGGCTGGCCCATGCCCGCAGACCAGCCCCTCACCCTGATCCCCGCGGCCGACATCGGCGCCTTCGCGGCGCTGACCTTCGACCGCCGGGAGGAATTCACGGGCCGCCGTATCGACATCGCCTCCGACGCCCGCACCTCGACGGAGATCGCGGCCGCCCTCACCACCGCCACGGGCCGCCCGATCACCCACCACGAGGTCGCCCTCGACCACGTCCGCACCCACTCCGAGGACCTGGCGGCCATGTTCGCCTACTTCACCACGACCGGCCTCGACGTCGACACCGCCGCCCTGCGCCGCGCCTACCCGGAGGTCGGCTGGACGAGCTTCACGGACTGGGCGACCGACCAGGACTGGCCCGCGCTGCTGGCGGACTGAGCGGGACCCGGGAGACGAGCGGCAACCTTTCCGCCCCGCGGTGACGACAGCTCGGCAGTCACCCCCCGCAGGAAAGGCATCTCCCGCATGAGTGAGCACCGCAGCCCCGCCGAGCCGCCCCGCCACCGCAGAAACCGCACGGCACTCGCCTACGGACTGCCACTCGCGCTCGCCGCCACCGGCTCCCTCGCCTACGGCCTCTTCGGCGCGGACACCCAGCAGCGCGCGTCCGCCGCCACCGTCACCCCCGCCGTACCGTCCTGGGCCACCACCACGCTCACCGTCGCCCGGGACGGCTCCGGCCGGTACCGGACCGTGCAGGCCGCCGTGGACGCGGTCCCGGTCGGCAACCGGGCCAGGGTGGTGATTTCCATCAAGCCCGGCACGTACCGGGAGACGGTGAAGGTCCCCGCGAACAAGCCGCACATCACCATCCAGGGCACGGGGACGAGCCGTAACGACACGGTGATCGTCTACGACAACGCGTCGGGCACGAGGAAGCCCGACGGTTCCGGGACGTACGGCACCGGCGGCAGCGCGACCGTCGCCGTCGACGCGGACGACTTCCAGGCCCGCGACCTGACCATCTCCAACGACTTCGACGAGCGCGCCCATCAGGACATCGCCCAGCAGGCGGTCGCCCTGCGCACCGGCGGGGACAAGGAGTTCCTCGACTCGGTCATCGTCAGCGGCGACCAGGACACGCTGCTGGTGGACACCGCGGCGAAGGAGAAGCCGGGCCGGGTCTATATGACGCACTCCTACGTCATCGGCAACGTCGACTTCATCTTCGGGCGGGCGACGGCGGTCGTCGACCACTCCGTCATCACGCTGAAGAAGCGCTGGGACGGCACGTCCGCCGGCTTCGTCACGGCCCCGTCGACCGCCGCGAACCGCAAGGGCATCCTCATCACCAACTCCACGGTGAACGGCGACGTCTCGTCCCGCAGCTTCTACCTCGGCCGCCCCTGGCACGCGGGCGGCGACGCCACCCTCGACCCGCAGACCACGGTCCGCAACACCACCCTCAGCGCCGCGATCAGGACCGCCCCGTGGTCGGACATGGGCGGCTTCTCCTGGAAGAACGACCGCTTCGCCGAGTACCAGAACACCGGCCCGGGCGCGGGCGGGGCAAGCAGCGATCACCCCCAACTGACCCCCGCCCAGGCGGACCAGCAGGAAGTCACGGACTGGCTGGGCGACTGGACGCCGAGCGCGTCCTGAAACGTCGCCCAGCTCGGTGCCTACTCCTCCGCTGGAGGTTCCCCAGCCGGTTCGGATCCCTGCCAGAAAATCTGTTCCACGGTGATCTGGGGGTCTTCCGCGCGCGGCACGAAGGAGTAGGTAAGCCAGCCATTCCCACGATCGAAGTAGAGGACGCGAGGCCCCTTTGGCCGACTGGACTGTGCTGGCTCGATCCACATGCCATCAGGCAACTGTGCATCGGTTTCGATGCCTCGGAAGTACGGGTCCTTCCCTGTGACCAGCTCAGTACGGGCCTCGTCCACGATCTTCTGCACGCGTTCAGGCAACGCATTACGACTGGCGAGGGCATCGAGCCGCCAGTCCATCTGCCAAGGCGGCCCCATGAACTCGTTGGTCACTCGCCGGGCTCCGTCCTCAGCGCCCTGTAACGAATCGTCGACGCTTCTTCGAGGAGAGCCTTGGCCTCGGCAATGTCGGTGGACTCCGCAGCGCGGTGCTCCAGGTCGCAAAGGTGAGCGTCAAGCTTGGGATCACGCGCAATCGCGTACTCGACCCACCAGCGGGCCACGAACGCCGGCACGGGGCCCGCGTCGTACGTGTCGGCGATCGCCCGCTTCCAGTGCTTGTCGAAGTCGGGGAGGAGCGTGGGCGTGTGCTGGGCGATGGCCCTGCGCAGCGCCTTAGGGGTCCGCTCGGGCATGGGAGGGATGATCGGCTCGGGCTCCGCAGCGTGGGCACTCATGCTCGCTGTCCTCCTTCGACGCGTCGTGTCTACGACCATAACCGCCTGGCACCTTTCTCATGAGTCGTTCGTGCCCCGGCCGTCCATGCGGCCCGGAGAACAACCATGGAGGCGGTGCAGCCCAGCGGTCAGGGCTTCCGACCTGCGTCACCCGAACGTGCGCACGCCTCTCCCACCCTTGATCCCTTCCACGAACCCGGCCCAGGAGGCGGTCGAGAGGACCAGCGGGCGGGATGCGGGGGTCTTGCTGTCGCGGACGGGGATGACGCCGGGGTAGCCGTCGGCGACCTCGACGCAGTTATTGGCTCCCCCGTCGCTGTAACTCGACTTGCGCCAGGTGGCGGTGCCGGGGGCGAAGGTCACGCCGTCTCCTTCACGTCGCGCAGAAAGGCGTCCCAGGAAACCGCCGAGAAGATCAGCGGGTGGGCGGAGGGGACCTTGCTGTCGCGGACCGGGATGATGCCGGGGTAGCCGTCGGCGACCTCGACGCAGTCGTTCGCTCCCCCTTCGCTGTAGCTGGACTTACGCCACAGGGCGGTGCTGAGATCGGGGGTGCGCGTCATGATCTGTGCTCCTCCACTACGTCCCTGATGAACGTGCGCGAGTCCGACGGGGACTGCGCCAGGTCGCGGAGCCGATCGTAGGACAGTCGTTGTCGCAGTACTTCGTCCGGATCTTCGATCAACCGGCTGCAACCGTTGCCTTCCTTGTAGGCAACGGCACTTCCGTCCCTCTGCCAGAGCAGCGTCAGCGACCCGGTCATATGGTGGTGCGCTCCCGCCGAGAACGGCAGTACTTGCAGCGTCACGTTGGGCCACAACGCAGCCGTCTCAAGATGGAGCAGCTGGTCACGCCAGGCCTTGCCCCGAGCAGCAGGACGCCGAAGCGCGAACTCGTCCATGACAATGCGGACTTCGGGCTCAGGCTTCTGCCGCAGGAGGTACTGCCGCCCGAGCCGTGCCGCCACTTGCTCCTCGACGACCTCGTCACCATCAGCTGTTGTCTGAGCCCCAGACAACACCCCACGAGCGAATTCCTCGGTCTGCAGAAGCCCGGGAATCCCCGGCGAGAACAGCCACATGATCCGCGCCGTCGCCTCAAGTCCCATGTACTCCTTGTACTGGTCCTTGAACGCGTCCAGCCGAGCCGCACGCCAATGCCGAACCAGCAGGTCACCGGCCCCGTAGTACCCGTCCAGGTCCTCCATCACGGTCACCTTGGACAGCCGGTCACCGGACTCCAGCCGACTCAGATAACTCTTGTCGTACCCGGTGTCATCGGCCAGTTGCCCCAGCGACTTCCCCGCCTTCTCCCGGAGGAACTTCAGCGTTCGCCCCAGCACAGCGCGCCCCGACTCCCGTTCCCCGTCAACGTCTTCGGCCACGTCACCCCTCCCCGTTGCCTGGCGCCCCAGACAACACCGAACCTCTTCCGCAGCGTACGCAAGGGCTGTGACGATCGAGGCACGAACGGTAATCACCGCTCGTCAACCCCCGTGCCTCCCTTGGAGCGTCGACGTGCGCGCACGTACCGCAGGACTCATCGAACCGCTACTGCTCCTCCTCATCCGGACCCTGCTCCCCGCCCGTGGCCGCCGCCGCGCGGACTTAATCCAACTGCCGGATCCGGAGCCGTCGTTGACCACATGCGCCGTCCACCGACACGACGCCGAAGCGCACCTCTTCTGGTACGACACCCCCCTCGTCCGCCCGTACCTCCGCGAAGTGGAGGTGTTCGCGTGAGCGACGGACTCCGCCTCCTGCCGTGGAGCACCCCGGAGGGCAAACCCTGCTACCTCAGCACCGACAGCGGCCACAGCCGGCTCTCCCTCCTCGCCGACGACGTGGAAGCCGCGCAGCTCGACTCGGGGGAACAGGTACTCGCCGGCGCGAGGGCCGTACTCGCGGACCAGGCGGCGGGAGAACGCGCGGTGCGCTTCGCACTGACCAGGGCGTCGGAGTCGCTGGCGGAGGTACTCCGCATCGCCTGCAGCAGAGGCGCCCGCGTGCCCCCGCACCGCCGCGCACCGTGATCGCGTTGCTTGTGTCGCTGCCCGACCCAGCCCACACTTGAGGAGGAGGTGCCACCTTGACCGCTCTCGCACATGAGAGGCCCAAGACCATGTCCGAGGCTCCCGCTGAACCCCTGAACGGACCCGACCTGGACGAGGTCCTGTGGCAGGCATGGAAGGCCATGGAACTCCCCGAGGGCTACCGCGCCGAGATCATCGAGGGAGCCATCGAGGTGTCGCCCACCGGCCGCTACTCACACAGCCAGACCATCTTCCTCCTCAAGGAGGCACTGGGAGATTTCCTGAAGGGTGGGGACTATGCCGCCCGGCAGGACACGAACATCGTTCATGAACACCGAGCATGGGTGCCGGACCTTCTCGTCGTCGCCAGAGACCCCGAGCGCTACGTGACGGATGACGGCGTCGGCCTGACAGCCGCGAGCGCACGGGTCGTCTTCGAAGTCACTTCACCGGGCACGCGCAACCTCGAACGCGACCGCGTCCGCAAGCGCCGCGAGTACGCCCGCGCCGGCATTCCCGTCCACGTCGTCATCGACGACTACGACGGTCAGGGCGCCGTCACCCTCTTCACCGGTCCGCGGCCCGACAAGGCCGACTGGGAGGACATCCACCGCGTCCCCTATGGCACCGAGGTGACCATCCCCGAAGGCCCCGCCAAGGGATTCGTCATCGGTGAGGCCGTGACCGGGCCCAAGCGGAAGTAGGTGCACAGCGGCTCCGTAGGGTGGGGGCCATGCCGGAAGACTCTCCTCTGATCCAGAGCCTGCGTACGGCCGTCGCGGCCGCGCCCGCCGATGTGCCGCTACGACTGCATCTGGCCGAACTCCTCCTGACCGAGGGCCAGGCGGAGGCCGCGGTCACCGAGGCGGCCGTCGCCCTGCAGCACGCGCCGGGTGACGCGCAGGCGCGGCAGCTCATGGCCCGGGCCATGGGAATGCCCCAGCAGCCGAGCCCCGTCGCACCTTCACCGGAGATCCCCGCGGCCTCGCAGCCCGCCCCGGCCGCGCAGCGCCCCGGTTTCGACTGGCAGGCCGCCGAAGAGCAGGTCGGTGACGTCGTACCGCCGCGGTTCGTCGAGGAGCCGGGGACGCCGACGCGGGCGGACGGGCAGGACGATCCCGGGGACGCCGAGGCATGGGACGTCGAGCGGCCCGAGGCGCTGCGGCTCGCCGACGTCGGGGGGATGCAGGAGGTGAAGGACCGGCTGGAGGCCGCCTTCCTCGCGCCGCTGCGCAATCCCGAGCTGCAGAGGCTGTACGGCAAGAGCCTGCGCGGCGGGCTGCTGCTGTACGGGCCGCCCGGATGCGGGAAGACCTTCATCGCGCGGGCCGTCGCCGGGGAACTCGGCGCGTCCTTCCTGTCCGTGTCGGTCAGCGACGTGCTCGACATGTGGACCGGCAACTCCGAGCGCAACATGCACGAGATCTTCCAGACCGCGCGCCGGCAGGCGCCCTGCGTCGTCTTCCTCGACGAGCTGGACGCCCTGGGCGCCAAGCGCAGCCGCACCCTGCACGGCGGGCTGCGCAACACCGTCAATCAGCTGCTGACCGAGCTGGACGGGATCGACTCGGGCGCCAACGACGGGGTCTTCGTGCTCGCCGCCACCAATGTGCCCTGGGACGTCGACAACGCGCTGCGCCGGCCGGGACGGCTGGACCGCACCCTGCTCGTGCTGCCGCCCGACGCCCCGGCCCGCGAGGCGATCCTCCGCTACCACCTGCGGGACCGGCCCATCGAGAGCATCGACCTGGGCAAGCTCGCCAAGGCCACCGACGGGCTCTCCGGGGCCGACCTGGCCCATGTGTGCGAGGCCGCCGCCGAGCGGGCGCTGCTCGACTCCGCCCGGACCGGGACCGTACGGATGATCGGCATGAAGGACCTGCTGGCCGCCGCCAAGGAGGTCCTGCCGTCCAGCGAGCCCTGGTTCGCGTCCGCCCGCAACGTCGCGATGTTCGCCAACGAGGGCGGCATGTACGACGACCTCATCGCCTATCTGAAGAAGCGCCGCAAGCTGTGAGCACCACACCGCACCCCGCCCTGGAGCGGGCCGACGCACTGTACGAACTGCGGCGCTACGACGAGGCCAAGAAAGTCCTCGGGCAGCGGCTCGCGGAGGTCCCGGAGGATGCCGACGCCCTGGTCCGGCTCGCCCGCTGCCATCTGCGCACGGAGGGCGAGGCGGACCAGGCGCTGGCGGCGGCCGAGCAGGCGCTGGCGTTCGCTCCCGAGCACATCGGGGCGCTCATCCAGCGTGCCCACGCGCTGCAGGCCGTGGGCGGCCGCTTCCTGGAGACCGAGGACGTCCTGCGCGAGGTCATCCGGCTCGCCCCCGAGTACTGGTACGGGTACGCGCTGCTCGGCGACTGGCTGTACCGCATACGGGTCATACGGTTCGTCAAGGCCAACGGCGGCGAGGTCACACGGGAGGCCATGGACTCCTTCCTCCAGGAGTCCGATCAACTGGCGCTGACCGCCGTCCGGCTGGCTCCCGAGGAGGTCTACCCCTACGAGGTGCGCTGGCTGATCGCCGAGCTCGCCGGCGACCGCGCCCGCACCGCCGAGATGGACCGGATCATCCTCCGGCTGGACCCCGGCCATTCCGATGCCCTGGCCCGGCAGACGCAGGCGGCCGCAGGCGCCCCCGGCGTCAAGGCCGCCGAGGCCGCCGCCCTCTACGCCGACGCCCTCGCCGCCACGCCGGACTCCGCGCCCCTTCGGCAGGGCCTGGACCAGGCCTCGTACCGGCTGCTGCGCGGGGTGCGCTGGATCGCCCTGCTCTGTCTCGCCTTCGCCGCCGCCATGCTCGACCTGTGGACCAAGGACGGGGTCGTGCCGCGTGCGCTGCCCGTCTCCCTCGGGCAGCGGCTCTGGTACTTCGTCCCCGTCGCCGCCCTGTGGGCCGTGGGCGCGCTGCTTCGCTACCGCCGGCTGCGCACGGGCGTCCGCTACAACCTCCGTTCCCTGGTCCGGCGGCGCCGCTGGCCGCGGATCGTCCTCGGCCAGACCGCCTGGGCCATGCTGTGCGCCGTGGTGATCAGTCAGGTGCCGTGGTCCGACCGGACGGTGCCGCGGATCGTCTTCTGGGCGGGGCTGGTGCCGACCCTCGCCACGATCTGGTTCGACCGGAAGAAGACCGACTGACTTTATTTATACCCGGCTTGCTTTTATGGCGGAATTACTTGTGGCCGACCGGGACAATCTCGTGGAAGCCAATGGACGTTTCCTCCAGAAAAAGCGAATTCCGGTGAGACCTCGATTAAAGAGCGCGGCGCCATTCACATAGGTTTTACGGGGCGGCTGCCGTACCCTCTACGCATGAGCAGCGACGACACCGTACGGGCCCTCCCGGCCCGCTCCATCGAGACCCACTCCGCGCTCACCCCGGACCGGGCCGAGGCCGTGACGGCCCTGCTCGCCGAGGCCGCCCGGGTCGACGGGCAGCAGCCGGTGTCCGAGCAGGGCCGGCTCCAGCTGCGCGGAGGTGCCCGCCAGGGCGTCTCCCATCTGCTGCTGACCGTCGACGGCGAACTCGTCGGCTACGCCCAGCTGGAGGACACCGACCCGGTGGAGGCGCCGGCCGCCGAACTCGTCGTCCACCCCGCGCACCGCGGGCACGGGCACGGCCGGGCGCTCGGCGCGGCGCTGCTCGCCGCCTCCGGCAAGCGGCTGCGGGTATGGGCGCACGGCGGGCATCCCGCCGCCCGGCATCTCGCCCAGGTGCTCGGTCTGACCCTGTTCCGCGAACTGCGCCAGATGCGGCGGCCGTTGACCGGTCTGACGCTGCCCGACCCGGTGCTGCCGGAGGGCGTGAACGTGCGCGCCTTCGTGCCCGGCAAGGACGACGCGGCCTGGCTCGCCGTCAACGCGGCCGCCTTCGCCCACCACCCGGAGCAGGGCTCGCTGACCCAGCGGGACCTCGACGACCGCAAGGCCGAGTCATGGTTCGACCCGGCCGGGTTCTTCCTCGCCGAGCGACGCGGGGAGTTGATCGGCTTCCACTGGACCAAGGTGCACGCCGAGGAGGGGCTCGGCGAGGTGTACGTCCTCGGTGTCCGCCCCGGCGAACAGGGCGGCGGCCTCGGCAAGGCCCTCACCACGATCGGCCTGCGTCACCTGGCCGCCCAGCAGCTGCCGACCGCGATGCTCTACGTCGACGCCGACAACCAGGCGGCCGTGACGGTGTACGAACGGCTCGGGTTCAACACGTACGAGACAGACCTGATGTACCGCACGGAGACCTGAACACAGATCTGAACGCAGACCTGAGCGGCGCCCTCACCGTGCGGCGCCGGCGCGGCTCGCGCAGCGACACCGCCCACAGCGCCGCCGCCCCCGCCAGCACCCACGCCCAGCGCTCGTGCGCCGCGGCCCATCCCGGGTCGCCCGGCGCCACGAACAGCGCCC
This sequence comes from Streptomyces alanosinicus, assembly GCF_014650595.1. Taxonomy (GTDB): domain Bacteria; phylum Actinomycetota; class Actinomycetes; order Streptomycetales; family Streptomycetaceae; genus Streptomyces; species Streptomyces alanosinicus. Next base: position 41,742 of record NZ_BMVG01000002.1, on the reverse strand, counting down.
AGCGGGCGGGCAGCAGCAGCGGCGCGAGGACGGCGCCGGCGAGCAGCGCGGTGGCGACGGACCGGCCGGGTTCCGGCTCGTCCGTGCGGCGTACGGCGACCGTGGCCGCGGCCAGGGCGAGGACGGACGCGGTACCCGCCTCCAGGGTGATGTCCCAAACCGGCGGCCGTACGGATCCGGGCACCAGCAGCAGCACGGCCGTCCACCACACGGCGACGACGGGCGCGACCAGGGCCACCCGCAGCGCGGTCCGTACCACCCGCCGGACCGGGACCGTCGCCGTGGTGTGCCGTGCGGGGTCGTCCAGCAGAAAGGCGAGCCCCAGCGCGCCCGCGAGCACCGCGGCCCGCAGCAGAACCAACGCCGGCAGCGGCCCGCCCCCGCACACCCGGATCAGCCCCGCCGCCAGTGTCCCCGCGCCCTGGGCCACTCCCCACACCCGCCAGGGCAACCCGCGCCAGACGGGACGGACGAGCGCGGCGGCCGCCGTCGACGGCGCTGTCCACGGCCGCCTCAGCCGGTACACCGGTCACCCCCCACGGACACCCGCACACCCAGCAGTTCCGCCGCCCGCGCCGTCGTGACGCCCGGCGCCGTCAGCTCGTCCCAGTGGGCCTTCACCCGGGCGCCGACGTCAGCGAGCGGGCGGTGCAGCAGCGCACGGACGACCTTGGTCTGTCCGGCCGTCATGGTCAGCGGCTCGGTCCCGGAGAGGACCAGCGCGGAGCCGGTCACGCTGTCGTCGAGGCGCACGTGCCGCAGGGCGGACTCGGGGTCCCGCTGCCAGGCGAGGGACAGCCACATGAGGGGGACCATCCGGCCGTCGCACAGTTCACCGGCCCGCCGCTCGTTGCCCGCGACCAGCACACCGGCCACGGCGGTGGAGAACTCCGGCACCCGGTCACCGCCCCAGGACGTGCCGACGGTCACCTGGTCGGGTCGCGTGGCCGGGTCGAGCGCCGCGTCGTCGGAGAGGCCGTAGCGGGCCTCCAGCCGCTGCCGTACGAGCAGCGGCCGGTCGTGGGCGGCGCCGCCGGCCAGGCCCTGCACCCGGTCCGCGATCCGCGCCCAGTCCTCGACGCGGGGCGTCCACTCCGGGAAGGCGCAGTAGTGCGAGGCGCCGCGCCGTACGCACGTCTGGTCCTGCTCCGGGGCGAGCGAGGCGCGGCTGCGGGCCGTGTCCGTGGCCGCCGGAATCCCGCCGGTCTGCATGACCCCGCCCAGCGCGGCCAGGGCCAGCGCACCGGCGAGGGCCGCCTGCACGGTCCGGGTCCGGCCGCCGGAGACCAGCACGGCGAGCAGGGCCACGGTCAGGGCCAGGCCGGCGAGGTACAGCGCGTGCCAGCCGGCGGGACGGCCGAGCAGGTCGGAGGGGAAGGGATGCACGCCGGACGTGACGACCACCGGCCACAGCCACACCGGCCCGGTGTCCTGCCCGCCGGACTGCGATGCACTGCCGACGAAGAGCAGCAGGAAGGCCACGACCAGCAGCGGCCCGGCGACGGCCGAGGAGTTCAGCCGGGCGAGCAGCACCCCGGCCGTCCCGAACAGCAGCACCGTCAGCGGTCCGGCCAGCAGCTCGGCCACCGATCCCCGGCCGACCGCGCCGGGCTTGGCCGCCTCCCAGGTGAACTGGGCGGTCACGGCCACGGCGGTGAGCAGCGCGAGCGGGACGACGGACAGCACATGCGCGGCCGTACGGCGCCACAGGGTGAGTGACGTGACGGCGAAGTGGCGTTCGGTGTCCCGGCGCAGGGAGCGCAGCGCGGCCTGGTTCGCGCACAGCATGACGGCGAGGCCGACGAACAGCGGGCCGCTCTGGGTGGCCCGGTCGGCGTCCTGCAGGACGGGAAAGTCGTCCGCGGGCCGCAGCGTGCGCCACACGATCCAGGTGACATGGCCGGCGAGGGCGAGCAGCACCGGGAGGCGCAGCAGCAGACGGCGGGCCTCGAAGCCGGCGAGGGCGACGACGGCCGCCCGCCCGTTGCGGGTCCCGGTCGACACGGCGACGGGGGCGGTCCGCTCCGTGCGGGTCGCGGTCATGCCGTCACCTCCGCGTGCTCGTCGTCCAGGGCGAGCAGATAGCCGTCCTCCAGGGTGGGTTCGAGCAGATCGGCGCCCTCGGGCGGGTCGCCGACATTGCGGAAGGCGCCCGTGCCGGTGCGCCAGCCCGCCTTCGCTCCGGCGTCGCGTGCGGTGCTGCTCCACACCCGGCCGGCGGCCCGTGCGGCCAGCTCGGCGGGGGTGCCGTCGAAGCGGATCCGGCCGTCGGCCATGACCAGCACCCGGTGGCAGAGCATCGCCACGTCCTCGGTCTGGTGGGTGGACAACAGCACCGTGCGGCCCTCGCCCGCCTCGGCGATCAACTCCCGGAAGCGCAGCCGCTGTTCGGGGTCGAGGCCGACGGTCGGCTCGTCCAGCACCAGGAATCCCGGATCGCCGACGAGGGCGGCGGCCAGCGCGACCCGCTGCCGCATCCCGCCGGACAGCTTCCTGATGCGCTTGCCGCGCACCTCGCCCAGGCCGACCTCGGCCAGCACACGGCGCACCTCCCGGTGCCGGCCGGCCCGGTCGGTCAACTCCTTGAGGATCGCCACGTAGTCCACGAACTCGAACGGTGTGAAGTCGGGGTGGAAGCCGGGCGTCTGCGGCAGATACCCCAGCGCGCGCCGCACCTCCTGGCGGCCGCGCGCGGTGCCCGGGTCGCGGCCGAGCACCGTGAAGGCACCGGAGTCGGCGGGCACGGCCGTGGCGAGCACCCGCAGCAGGGTCGTCTTGCCCGCGCCGTTCGGCCCGAGCAGCCCGGTGACGCCCGGGGTCAGCCGCAGCGACACATCGTCGAGGGCGCGGGTGGCGCCGTAGCGCAGGGTGAGCCCGCTGGCGGAGACGGTGACGGTCATGCGATTCCCCCGTGGGACTGGTCGGACATGGTCATACGGCACCCCGGTGCGACTGGTCGAAACGGTCGCGGACGGCGAGGAGCAGCCCGGCGCCGAGCGCCGCCACCCCCGCCGCCACCGCCTGGCCGGCCGCGGTGAACGGCACGAGCACCCCGGCACCGCCCTGGTACGCGTGGGCCGCCAGCAGCAGCGCGACCCAGGCCCCGCCGACGACGGACGGCGCGAGGACCGGCCCGAGCCGGGGCGTCAGCGCCAGCCCGGTCGCGGTGAGCGCGAGGGCCGGCAGCAGCCAGCCGAGCGCGCCGAGCCCGTATCCGGGCAGCGCGAGCGTGGCCAGCCCGGACAGGCCGAGCGCGGCGGCGAGCACGGCGACCGTGCGGATCATCAGCAGGCGGAAGCCGTGCACCGGCGAGACGACCGCCATCTCGTACGTCGGATCGAGCGCGGGCCCGTACGACAGCGCGACCCCCGCGAGCGGCAGCAGCGGGGCCAGGGCCAGGAAGAACCTGTCGGAGTGGATGCCGTGGGCGGTCAGCACCGACATCACCAGCAGCAGCGTCACCGCGGTCAGCCAGGAGCGGCGCAGCACGGGGGTGGCGGCCAGCAGCCGCGCGGTGTGCTCCGCGGCCCCGAGCCGTACCAGCAGCCGCTCGAACAGGCCGGGGCGCGGCGCGTCCAGCTCGGCGTCCAGCCGCTCCCAGGCGCTCTCCAGCTCCCCGGGGTCCCAGGCCCCGGCGAGCACCGCCCGGCAGCGGGCGCACCCGGCCAGATGGGTGTCGGCGGACCACAGCAGCGGGGGCGCCAGCTCCCCGCGCGCATAGGCCAGCAGCTCGTCCTCGGCAACATGCCAGGTCATGTCAGTGCCTCCCGCAGTTGCTTCCGGGCCCGCATGGCGCGGGTCTTGACCGTGCCCGGCGGTATGCCGAGCAGGACGGCCGCCTCGCGGGTGGTCAGGCCGTCGACGACGGTCGCCTGGAGCACCGCCCGCAGCTCCGGCGACAGCCGGACCAGGGCGCCCGCGAGGTCCCCGTGCTCCACCCCCGCGAGCACGCGTTCCTCGGCGGACGCCTCGTCCCGGTGCCGCAGCCGGGCGAGCGCCTGCCGCAGCCGTCCGCGCGCCCCGTCGCCGCGCAGCGCGTCCACCAGCCGGCGCGACCCGATCCGCCACAGCCAGCCCGCGGCGTCACCGTCCTCGCGGTAGCGGGCCTTGCCGTGCCAGATCGCGAGGAACGTCTCCTGTACGACGTCGTCGACGATCCCGGCGTCGGCGCACCGGCCGCGCAGGCGCGCGGTCAGCCAGGGCGCGTACCGCCGGTACAGCTCCTCGAAGGCGCGCCGGTCCCGCTCCGCCGCGACGGCCCGCAGCAGCTCTCCGTCGCTTCTCGTCTCGCTCACGTCACCTCATCGGACCGGGACCGTCGATCGGTTCACGGGGCCCGGGTGAAACTGGTGTCCGACACCCCGCACCGGAGGCAAATCTTCCGCTACCGGAGGCGTCACTTTCGCGATGAGGACTTCCGGGAGCCGCCCTGCGCTATCCCGCACGTCATGTCTCCGTAACCATTGATTCAGCCAGGCTTGCGACGCTCGGCCAATGAAGCCCGCCGTGCCAGAGCCTTCGACGCCCCCCGAGGGGCCCGCGCAGAACGGGGCCGTGACGCTCCCGCCCGCACGTTCCGACGCGCCCGTCACCCCCGCGGCGCGGAAGAATGGACTCATGAGCCAGCAAGACGCCCAGGCACCTGTCCAGCACGCGCAGCCTCCCGTGGGCTCCATCGCCGCACACCGCCCCCACACGGTGGCCGCCACGGTCTCCGATCTGGAACCCGACATCGACGCGGACCTCGACGCGTACGAGGACGCCCAGGGCGACGGTACGTCCCTGCCCCAAGGCCGGTTCCTCGACCGCGAGCGCAGCTGGCTCGCCTTCAACGAACGCGTCCTGGAGCTGGCCGAGGACCCGAACACCCCGCTGCTGGAGCGCGCGAACTTCCTCGCGATCTTCGCGAGCAACCTGGACGAGTTCTTCATGGTCCGCGTCGCCGGCCTGAAGCGCCGTATCGCCACCGGTGTGGCGACCCGGTCCGCCTCCGGGCTCCAGCCCCGCGAGGTGCTGGAGATGATCTGGGCCCGCTCGCGCGAGCTCATGGCCCGGCACGCCGCCTGCTACCACGAGGACGTCGCCCCCGCACTCGCGGAGGAGGGCATCCACCTGGTCCGCTGGCAGGAGCTGGCCGACAAGGAGCAGGCCCGCCTGTTCACCCTGTTCCGGCACCAGATCTTCCCGGTCCTGACGCCGCTGGCCGTCGACCCCGCGCACCCGTTCCCGTACATTTCCGGCCTCTCGCTGAACCTGGCCGTCGTCGTACGCAACCCGGTCAGCGGCCACAAGCACTTCGCGCGCGTGAAGGTGCCGCCGCTGCTGTCCCGCTTCCTGGAGAGCAGCCCCGGCCGGTACGTCCCCATCGAGGATGTCATCGCCGCGCACCTGGAAGAGCTGTTCCCGGGCATGGAGGTCCTGGAGCACCACACCTTCCGGCTCACCCGCAACGAGGACCTGGAGGTCGAGGAGGACGACGCCGAGAACCTCCTGCAGGCCCTGGAGAAGGAGCTCATGCGGCGCCGCTTCGGGCCGCCGGTGCGCCTGGAGGTCGAGGAGTCGATAGACCGCGAGGTCCTCGACCTGCTGGTCCGCGAGCTGAAGATCTCCGAGGCCGAGGTGTACCCGCTGCCCGGCCCGCTGGACCTCACCGGTCTGTTCCGCATCCACGGCCTGGACCGGCCGGAGCTGAAGTACCCGAAGTTCATCGCGGGCACCCACCGTGACCTGGCCGAGGTCGAGTCGGCGTCGGCGCCGGACATCTTCGCCGCCCTGCGCCAGCGCGATGTGCTCCTGCACCACCCGTACGACTCCTTCTCGACGTCCGTGCAGGCCTTCATCGAGCAGGCGGCCGAGGACCCGGACGTCCTCGCGATCAAGCAGACCCTGTACCGCACCTCCGGTGACTCGCCGATAGTCAACGCGCTGATAGACGCCGCCGAGGCCGGCAAACAGGTCCTGGTCCTGGTCGAGATCAAGGCCCGCTTCGACGAGCACGCCAACATCAAGTGGGCGAAGAAGCTGGAGGAGGCCGGCTGCCATGTCGTCTACGGCCTGGTCGGTCTGAAGACGCACTGCAAGCTGTCCCTGGTGGTCCGCCAGGAGGGCGACACCCTGCGCCGCTACAGCCATGTCGGCACGGGCAACTACCACCCGAAGACGGCTCGCCTGTACGAGGACCTGGGCCTGCTCACGGCCGACCCGCAGGTCGGCGCGGACCTCTCCGACCTGTTCAACCGGCTGTCCGGCTACTCGCGCCGCGAGACCTACCGCCGCCTGCTGGTGGCCCCCAAGTCCCTGCGCGACGGTCTGGTCTCCCGGATCAACAAGGAGGTCGAGCACCACCGCGCGGGCCGTCCGGCCTTCGTCCGCATCAAGGTCAACTCGATGGTCGACGAGGCGGTCATCGACGCCCTGTACCACGCGTCCCAGGCCGGGGTGCCGGTGGATGTCTGGGTGCGCGGCATCTGCGCGATCCGCCCCGGCGTCCCCGGCCTGTCCGAGAACATCCAGGTCCGCTCGGTCCTCGGCCGCTTCCTGGAACACTCCCGGGTGTTCGTCTTCGGCAACGGCGGCGAGCCCGAGGTGTGGATCGGCAGCGCCGACATGATGCACCGCAACCTCGACCGCCGGATCGAGGCCCTGGTCCGCGTCGTCGACCCGGCGCACCGGGCGGCCCTGAACCGGCTCCTCGACACCGGCATGTCCGACTCGACCTCCTCCTGGCACCTCGGCCCCGACGGCGAGTGGATCCGGCACGCGACCGACGCGGACGGACAGCCCCTGCGCAACGTCCAGGAGATGCTCATAGACGCCCGGAGGCGCCGGCGTGGCACAGCAACACCTTGACCCGACGGACCCCACGGCCGGGGTGGTGACGGGGGACGCTCTCGGGGCGTATCTGCGCGCCCAGGCCACGGAGTTCCTGCGCGCCCTGCGCCTGCACCGCGAGACCGGCGGTGCGGGCGGGAGCGCCTCCGCGCGCGATCGCTCGGGCGCGGGCACGGGCGCGGGCACGCGGGAGAACGGCACGCAGGACTCCGTCGACGCGGCGCGCGCCCTGCGCCGCTCGGCCCGCCGCGTCAGCGGCAGCCTGCACACCTTCCGCCCCCTGCTCGATGCCGACTGGTCCGAGGAGATGCGCCCCGAACTGGCGTGGCTCTCCGGCACGCTGGGCCTGGAACACTCCTACGAGGCGCGCCTGGAAAGACTGCTGCTGGCGTTGCACCGGCTGTCGGGGGCGACGGGATTTCCCGGTCAGGCGATGCCCGTCGACGCGGCGGCAAACGTCCCGGCACCTTCCGGCGCCCACGCGAGTCCCGCACCGGAACGCGGCAACCTCACGGTGGGCGCGGCCAAGGCCGGCGCCCTGCTGGAACGCCAGCTGACCCTCGCCCGCACCCGCGCCCACTCCACGGCGCTCCAGGCCCTGGGCTCGTCCCGCTTCCACGCCGTCGCCGACAAGGTCGCCGTGCTGGCCAGCGAGGTCCCGCTCACCCCCAGCGCCCCGGCCACCGATCTGCGCTCCCTGTCAGCCGCTGCGGAGGAACGGCTGACGGACGCCATCGCGGCTCTCCCCCTGGTCACCGCGGGCCACCCGTACAACGCGGAGGCCCTCGTCCACGGCCTGTCCCCGGACCCGTCCCCCCACCCCCAGGACGGCCCCTGGCACCAGGTCCGGCTGCTGCTGCGGCTGCACCGCTACGCCCAGGAGGTGCTGCACGAAGGCACCGCCCCCGTGGACGTACGCCTGCTGGCGGCGGGCGAGGCGCTGAACCGGCACCGAGACGCCTCGGAGGCCGCCGCGGCGGCGGCCCAGGCCGCCCGCACCCCGCGGATCGCCCCGGCGACGGCGTACGCGCTCGGCGTGCTGCACGCCGATCAGCGGCACGAGGTGGAGGCGGCCAGGTTCGCCTTCCAGCAGGCCTGGCAGAAGCAGACCGTCAGCACACCTTGAGTTCCCACGAGGAGGCGGTGTGAACGACACTCTGGTGCGAGCGGCCGGCTGCGTCCTGTGGCGCCGCTCGCCCATCTCCGGTGACCTGGAGATATGTCTGGTCCACCGGCCGAAGTACGACGACTGGTCGCACCCGAAGGGCAAGCTCAAGCACGGCGAGGACGCGCTCGCGGGCGCCCTTCGGGAGGTCGCGGAGGAGACCGGGTACACGGCCGAGCCGGGTACGGAACTGCAGACCCTGCGCTATCTCGCCAACGGCCGCCCCAAGCAGGTGCGTTACTGGGCGGCCGAGGCGGCCGGCGGCCGCTTCACCCCGAACGCGGAGGTGGACCGGATCCTCTGGCTCTCCCCCGCAGCCGCGCGCAGCCGCCTCACCCAGCCCCGCGACCGGGACCTGGTGGAGGACGTCGTTCACAGACTGGCGGTGTGAGTCTCCGCGTCCGTGCGGGCCTGGCTGCGGGCTCTGCGGGCGGGGCCGCTCCAGCCGCAGCTGCACCGGGCCACACAGAAGCGGCCCTGCTCACTCGTCGTCGTGAGGTGTTCCTGCCCGGGCCGGGCACGCTCCGGCCCGTCCTGCTGTGCCGCGCTGACTACCACCCTGACAACGTTACCCACCCCGCGCCGAAAGGGCTCATGGGGCGCTCGTACGGCGCTCATGCGGCTGCCCCCGCCCCGTCCCCGCCCCCTGGCGACGCGTGACGGCGCCCCCTACCCGTCGTTAACCGGACAGGGGCCCGTGACGGACGTACCGGCTGGGGAGGCAGGCGATGGATCGGCGGCAGCACAGGAACGCGGGCAGGACGGTCGTCGCGGTCGGCATCATGCTCGGCCTGGGGGCGGGGGCGACGGGGTGTTCCGGCACCGGGGCCGCCGCCGAGGACGCCAGGGGCGGGGGCGATCCGGTCGCCGTACTGCACCGGGCCGCCGACACGCTCGGCCGCGCGGACACGTCCAAGGCCACGACCTCCATGGAGATGGCCACGGGCGGCACCCGGGTCACCATCCGCGGCCAGGGCGTCTACGACTTCCGGCACCGGCTCGGCCGGCTCACGGTGGTCCTGCCCGAGGACCCGGCGGGCACCGCCGAGCACCAGCCGATCACCGAACTCCTCGCTCCCGGCGCCCTGTTCATGAAGAACCGGGGTGCGGGGGTGCCCGCCGACAAGTGGGTGCGGGTGGACACCGCCACCCTGTCCGACGGCAATCTGGTCACCGGCGGCGCGACCGATCCGTACGCGGCGGCCGAGGTGCTGCGCGGGACGCGGACGGCGACGTACGTCGGCAGGACCGAGGTCGGCGGGACCGCGGTGCGGCACTACCGGGGCACGGCGGATCTGCGCAGCGCGGCCCGCCAGGCCTCCGCCGAGAACAGGGAACCGCTGGCCGTGGCGGCGAAAGGGTTCGCCACGGCCGAGGTTCCGTTCGATGTCTACCTCGACGACCAGGGCCGCGTCCGCAAGCTCAGACAGCACTTCAGCTTTGTCAACGGCCGGCAGAAGACACCGGTGGCGGTCGCCTCGACGACCCTGCTGTACGCCTTCGGCACCCGCGCGGACGTACGGCTGCCGCGCCCGGCGGACATCTACGCGGGCCGGATCGCCGAGGACGGCGGCGACGGGCACTAGTCCGGGGTGCCACCCCGTAAGTAGCCCGTCCGTGCCATGCGCGGTGTGTAGAGCGCTGCCTACTCTAGGAAGTCGGTGACTGTGGAGAAGAGGTGAGGCAAGTGGCTCCGGTCGGCGGTACGGCGGTGCAGGACCATGTGGCCCTCGCCGAGATCGAGCTGTGCGGAGAGCTGATCATCGCGGCCTCCGCGGCCGAGGACCGGCTCAGCCTGGAGAGCATCGACGAGGTGCTGCGGGTGGCCGAGGAGCGGCAGGACTGAACCGCGCGCTCAGGTGCGCAGCAGCCGGCCGATCGCCTTCGTGGCCTCTTCCACCTTCGCGTCGATCTCGTTGCCCCCCTTGAGCGCCGCGTCGGCCACGCAGTGCCGCAGATGCTCCTCCAGCAGCTGCAGCGCGAAGGACTGCAGCGCCTTGGTGGAGGCGGAGACCTGGGTGAGTATGTCGATGCAGTAGGTGTCCTCGTCGACCATCCGCTGCAGCCCGCGGATCTGCCCCTCGATCCGGCGCAGCCGCTTGAGGTGCTCGTCCTTCTGCTTGTGGTAACCGTGCGTCTGCTGCACGGGCTCACTCGGGGTCCCGGAGGGTGCCGCGGCGCCGGCCTCGGTCGTCGTCATTGCGATCCTCCATATCGGTACGAGCGATGACTCGGTACAAGCGGTGACTCGATACGAGCGGTGAATAGATACCCCTGGTGGGTATATGGTAACGAACTTTGCGGGGTAAGGAGCCCTTGGTGCGCCCCCGTGCTGATCACTCTGCCCGATGGGCGACACTGGGATGCGGCCCATTAGCCGTGGCCGGATGATGCGCCTAGCATCAGCCTGACCGAAACCGAAGCACCCCGAGGACCCCACGTGCGCTTTCGTCTGACCCCCAGGGAGACGAGCTTCTATGACATGTTTGCCGCATCCGCGGACAACATCGTCACCGGCTCGAAACTCCTGATGGAACTGCTCGGGGCGGACGCACCTGCCCGGGCCGAGATCGCAGAGCGTATGCGGGCCGCGGAACACGCGGGTGACGACGCCACGCACGCGATCTTCCACCAGCTGAACTCCTCGTTCATCACGCCGTTCGACCGCGAGGACATCTACTCCCTCGCATCCTCCCTCGACGACATCATGGACTTCATGGAGGAGGCCGTCGACCTGGTCGTCCTCTACAACGTCGAGGAACTGCCGAAGGGCGTCGAGCAGCAGATCGAGGTGCTGGCCCGGGCGGCCGAGCTGACGGCCGAGGCGATGCCGCATCTGCGCACCCTGGACAACCTCACGGAGTACTGGATCGAGGTCAACCGGCTGGAGAACCAGGCGGACCAGATCCACCGCAAGCTGCTGGCCCACCTCTTCAACGGCAAGTACGACGCGATCGAGGTGCTCAAGCTGAAGCAGATCGTGGACGTCCTGGAAGAGGCGGCGGACGCGTTCGAGCACGTGGCGAACACGGTGGAGACCATCGCCGTCAAGGAGTCCTGAGGCGTCGATGGACACCTTCGCCCTGGTCGTGACCATCGCGGTCGCGCTCTTCTTCACCTATACGAACGGCTTCCACGACTCGGCGAACGCGATCGCGACGTCGGTGTCGACGCGGGCGCTGACCCCGCGGGCGGCTCTCGCCATGGCGGCGGTGATGAACCTCGCCGGTGCCTTCCTGGGCTCGGGCGTCGCCAAGACGGTCAGCGAGGGCTTGATCGCGACGCCCTCCGGCTCCACGGGGATGGGCATCCTCTTCTCGGCGCTCATCGGCGCCATCGCCTGGAACCTGCTCACCTGGTACTTCGGGCTGCCGTCCTCCTCCTCCCACGCCCTGTTCGGCGGCCTGGTGGGCGCGGCCCTGGCAGGCGGTACGGCGGTCCACTGGAACGGCGTGATCGACAAGATCATCATCCCGATGTTCCTGTCCCCGGTGGTCGGCCTGATCGGCGGCTACCTGGTCATGACGGCCATCATGTGGCTGTTCCGCCGCTCCAACCCGCACAAGGCGAAGCGCGGCTTCCGCATAGCGCAAACGGTCTCGGCCGCCGGAATGGCCCTCGGTCACGGCCTCCAGGACGCCCAGAAAACCATGGGTGTCGTCGTCATGGCACTGGTGATTTCCGGCCATGAGACGTTCGGCGACCCGATCCCGGTCTGGGTGAAACTGGTCTCCGCGATCATGCTGTCCCTGGGCACCTACGCGGGCGGCTGGCGCATCATGCGCACGCTGGGCCGCAAGATCATCGAACTGGACCCCCCGCAGGGCTTCGCGGCGGAGGCCACGGGTGCCTCGATCATGTTCGGCACGGCGTTCCTCTTCAAGGCGCCGATCTCCACGACCCATGTCATCACCTCGGCGATCATGGGCGTCGGCGCGACCAAGCGCGTCAACGCCGTCCGCTGGGGCGTGGCCAAGAACATCGTCCTGGGCTGGTTCATCACGATGCCGGCAGCGGCGCTGGTCGCTGCGCTGGCCTTCGGAATCGTGAAGCTGACGGCGCTCTGACCGCCTTTCTTTTCGCCCACCCACCCGTCTCGGCCCGCTGCGAAGCGAGGCCGGGGCGGGTGGGTTGTTTTGCCGGCCGTGCCCGCTTCGAGGCAACTCGTTGACTCATGCGAGTGCTCATTGCGCGGCTGCGCAGAACTGCACGTATTCGATCGTCGCGCCTCCGGGGTGCCGCACGGTCAGATTGCGACCGGTGGGGACCTCGTTGGGTCCGTCGAGAATCTTCCCGCCGTGTTGTTCGGTGACGCGCAGGACCTGCTCCAGGGACTCAACGATCGTGGTGGCGTGGGTGCCGCGGTAGGGGGCGAGGGCTTCCTCCGAACCCGCGAGAAGCAGATAGCCGCCGACGCTCGCGAGGTCCAGGTCGCGGTAGGTGAACCGGAGCCGTGGCTGCTCTCCCGTGAGCTCGACGAAGGTCGGCAGCGCCACAGCCAGGTCGTCGACGTAGACACGGGCAAGGGTGGCGAGCACAGTCACGGTCATCTCCTAGATCATTTCGACTTTCCCGAAACGTCGAAGCGACCTGCATACTACGGGTGCCATGCGGGCGAAGACGAGGAGGGCCAGTGGGACAGCCCGATCATGCGGACGTGGACTTGGCTGTAGTGCTCCATGCCCTGGGCGATCCGGTTCGGCTGACGCTGGTACGCCGGATGGCCGAGGACGGTGAGAGTGCGTGCAGCCCGGACGGCGTGGACGCGCCCAGATCAACTCTGTCCAATCATTGGCGGATCCTGCGCGAAGCCGGAATCACCCAGACCCGTCGGGCAGGAAAGGCCCGTCTGATGACTCTGCGTCGCGCCGAGCTCGATGCCCGGTTCCCGGGACTCCTTGCCGCCGTGTTGGCCGAGGACAGGCGATGAGTGCCACAGCTGGTCCGGCCTTCACCGCCACCGTTCTCAAGACGCGAGCACTCTGACTCGTGCCAGTGCCGGGTCAGGCAGGGTTCGCCCCGCCGATGACCGCCATGGAGGTTTCGCCACATGGCCCGCAGCCCGTGTGGCGAAACCCAGACATCGTGGGTGGTGAGGTCAGTGGAGGGTGACCGTGAACACGGGGGACACCGCACCACCGCCGACCACACGGAACTGCTTCTTGCCCTTGGCGCCCAGCTTGTCCCGCATTGCGTATGACGTTGCGTATGAGCCGTCCTGGGCAACGGCGGCTGCAGCGGGCAGGCTGACCCACTTGGCACCCTGCTTGTTCTGGAGCGTCACCTTGGTGCTGGGCTTGAGGCCGGTCGACGTACCGGCGATCCTGAACGCCTCCCTCGCCTCGACGGTGCTGACGCTGGGCTTGGCGGTCAGTGTCGCCTTTTGCGATACGGCACTGGCCCTCTGCGTGGTGGCCAGAGGGGCTCCGACTGCGGCGGTGGCACCCCCCGCCAGGAGAATGACGCCGAGAGTGCTTGCAGCGGCAAGACGGTACGCACGGTTCATTGTGATTTCCTATCCAGTGCCTGGCGTTGAGGTTTTCCTCGATGACAACAACGCCGGGCACGGCCGGTCAGTAGCTGCGCCGTACGAATGGTTCCCACACAATGCCGCCAGGGACCAGACGACGCCGAAGGCGCTCGCGCACAGTTTCACGACAGTCGGGTCATCAGTGAATTCTTCGTCATCCGGCACGAGTTCACCGTCGCCGGTCATTGCCCGGCAGGGCCAGTCTGGAGGCACGGCGGCGAGGCAGCCGGCGCACTCGCTCGCCCGCCGCCACGGTGGGGCCCGTCAGGTGATGCTCAAACCTGATGTAGTCCGACACCGGCTCCGACACGATCCGCGCCCTGCGCACCTCGATCCCCTGGCCCACCAGGTCGGCGATCAGCCGCAACCACGGACGACTCTCCGGGTCGCTCTCGGCCGGGTCGTTCCTGACGCCCTGCTGCCAGGCTGCGAACCGCGGATCGGAACGCATGTACCCGTCGCTCTATACCCCCCCTCTTCGAGGCCCCGAATCGGCGCTGAGCGTCAGTCCGCGTACTGCGGGTAATAGGTGCGCTTCGGGGCGATCTGCGCGGCGGTGAGTGCTGGCACCGTGAGGTTGCCGGTGACCAGCACGTCTTGGTTGCACCAGGAGCTGGCAAGCTTCACGAGCCAGCCGCCGGGCTCCATCACCCAATCAGCGTCGGAGAGCATCACGACAGCGTCGCTGCCGCAGATGAACGCTCGGGATGCCTGCGAGACAATCCACTCGGCCTTTCTGGTATCCGTCGCCCCGTCGTTGTGACACCTCTCCGCCATCTTCCAGAGCAAACGCCACCCGACAAGTGGCCGGTCTCAGCAGCAGGGGCCGTCGCCGCAGCACGCCGGTTCATTGCACTCAGCCCTGGTGCCCCACAGCGACTCGTCGACCTCGAAGCCGTGGGCGCGAATTTTGGCCACGACGTCCGCCATCGTGGACCTGTCCCGGTACCGGGACTTGGGGGCGTGGTGGATGAACCGGCCGTACCGTGTCCGGCAGAACTCGGCGTACTCCTCCGTGTGGAGCATGAAGGTGTGCCACCCCGGATCCACGAGCCTGGAGGGTGACATGGCCTCACCGGTCCGGCCCATGACTTCCACGAACGCCAGGGCCTCGCTCGTGATCCGCTCAGCCATGGACCACTCGTGCCCGTACTCCTCGGCGCGGAAGTCCGCCAGCCGTGCGAACAGCTCGGGCGACACGAGTTCCCGGCCGTGCCGCAGGGCGACGACCGGCCTTTCAGATGCCACAGTCATGCGGAGGTCCTCTTTTCCACCAGATCTGATGCGTACGGGCCGCCGCAGGCCGGAACGGCTGCGCCTTGCCGCTCTGCGTGACCATCGGGCGCGTGATCGCGGATGTTCGTGGCGTGCTTGGCGGCCAGCGTGATGTCGCCGAGTTCCTTGGCCTCGTGAAGGCGCTGCCACTCGGACTGGCAGGTCTCGCAGTCAGCGATGGGAGCGCAGTCCAGGAGCCAGGCGTTGAAGCCGACCGGAAGATCAATAGGACGCGGGTCGGGGCACGTCTGCCGGGTTCTGACCATGGTGCCCAGGCTGGAACTGCGATGGACTTGCGGTCGATGAGCTTCTACGGACTTGCGCGGCGGTCACCCAAGGGCATCGATGGCAGTAGTGATGAGCGATCTGGCCTGTACGCCGTACACCGCGATGGCGGACAGCTCCGCGAAAGTCCTGGCGTATTCGGCGATCTCACCGGGCTGGGTGACCGTCAGGTGAGCGGAGACCAGTTCCACGTTGACCTGCGCATCGTCGTACATGGTGAACGACTCGACGGGCCATCCGGCGCCACGTGGCGTGCCGAGAGGAATGACGCCCAGGCTGACCGACGGCAGCGAAGCGACGGAGATGAGGTGGCCGAGTGCTCCGGCCATGGTGTCGCTGTCGCCGATGACCGTGCGCAGTACCCATTCCTCGACGAGCATCGCGAATCGGTGGTCGCCGGAGTGCAGGATGCGCTGGCGGTCCATTCGGACGGCTACGGCGTCATCGATGTCGTCGGGCACGTCCCGCAACTGCGCCACGGTGCTCAACACGGCCCGCGTGTACCCGGCCGACTGGAGCAGGCCTGGGATCACCCACGACTGGTAGACGCGGAAGCGCCGCGTGCGCTCGAACAGAGGCGCCACTGATTGCTGGACGCGCTTCAGGCCCGCCCGCTCCATACGCCGCCACTGGATGTACGCACCTTCTATCCCGCGTGCCGTGGCGATGAGGTCTGCGGTCTCGTCCCTGGCAGCACAGTGGGCCGTGTACGTGCGGATGTCAGCATCGGACGGCAGCGTGTGCCCATTCTCAAGACGCGAACACTTGGACTCGTGCCAGCCGGCACGCCGTGCCAGCTCTCGCGCCGTGAGGCCGGCGCCCTTGCGGATCTCGCGCAGACGCCGGCCGAGAGCCTGCCGTGCTTGCTTAGCACTGGATGAGGTCACGCCGGGGATCGTGGATCAGGTGAGCTGGTAGTCCGCGTGCGGCACTGCCAGGGACCAGACGGCGTCGAAGGCGCTCGCGCACAGTTTCACGACCGTCAGGTCGTCGGTGAACTCCTCGTCATCAGGGGCTAGTTCGCCATCCCCCGCAAAGTGATGGAAGACCACCGAGCTGTCGTCGAACAGCCAGAAGTCATTGCCCGGCAGAGCCAGTCTGGAGGCGCGACGGCGAGGCAACCAGCGCACCTGCTCGCCCGCCGCCACGGTCGGGCCCGTCAGGTGATGCTCAAACCTGATGTAGTCCGACACCGGCTCCGACACGATCCGCGCCCTGCGCACCTCGACCCCTTGGCCCACCAGGTCGGCGATCAGCCGCAACCACGGACGACTCTCCGGGTCACTCTCGGCCGGGTCGTTCCTGACGCCCTGCTGCCAGGCTGCGAACCGGGGATCGGAACGCATGTATCCGTCGCGCATCTCCAGGTGCACGGCGGCACGGGTACAGCCCCTGAGCCGCTCCTCAAGCATCGGCATCGCCACCGCTGTTCACCTCCAGGAAGAACTGCACCATGCGTCGAGGGATCTCTACGACGTCTTCATGGCCAGGTAGATCCAATTGTGAGCGCCTGTCCTCGTCGGTCACCTTCCAGCCCTGGACCAAGTAGGTGTCTTTCTCGTCGTCCAGGTAAACGGTCGGCGACTTGCCTTCAGGGTTCTCAGGGTCCTGTCCCAGCTTGCGCAGCGCCATGCCTGGCCTCCTTTGACCGTGGTGAGCGATCACCGGGACGAGCTTGCAGGGTGAGAGGCTGCCGCCGCCACGAACGTGCGCGAACTTCTACGAGGCCGTGGTGTCTGCCGCGTACCGGAGGAACTTCATCCAGGTGGAGGGGGAGGCGGTCAGGTGGGGGGCAGTGGGGGTCTTGGAGTCGCGGATGTGGATCGTAGTGGGGGTGGGGGATATTTCGACGCAGTTGGACGCGTCGGGGCTGTACGAGGACTTCTTCCAGTGGAGTTCGGACACGGTTACCTCAGACGGTCTGGGCGATGCGGTGAATCAGGTCACGGGACTCAACGGGTTTGAGGGAGTTCGCCTCCATGCGATCAAGGACGAGGCGGTACTTCTCCAACTGGGCCTCGGCATCCAGGAACTCACAGCCGTGGTGAGTGTCCAGCTGAACAGTGTCGAGCTGAGGCACCGGACCCAACAGATAGTCGACGGACTGTCCTGTGCCGGGGAAGCAGCCCTTGCCGAAAGGGATGATCCGCACGGTCACGTTCTCCAACTCGCTCATGTCCAGCACATGCTTGAGCTGAGCGCGCACCGTGGCAGAGCCGCCGTATCCCATGTGCAAGGCGCACTCGTGGATCACCGCCGTGTACGAGGGCGGGGTGTCCCGGTGCATGATCTCCTGCCGCTTGATCCGGTGACTGACCCGATGCTCGATCTCGTAGGGGCGCAGTGGCGGTACCGCCTCCTGGAACAGGGCACGAGCGTGATCGACCGTCTGAAGCATGGCTGGGATGTGGATGACCAGAGCAACCCGCAGCGCTGCCGCGTGGTACTCCAGCTCGGCAAGGTCGATCAGGCCGACCGGCAGGTGATCGCGGTAGCTGTCCCACCAGCCATGAGTCTGCCGCTGCGTCATCGCGGCAAGGGCATCCGCCAGGGCGGCGTCCGTGCAGTCGTAGGCGCGTGCGAGGGAGCGGACACGCTCGGCACTGAGAGGGCTCCGCCCGGTCTCGATCATGCTGATACGCCCCTGGTTGACGCCGAGCCGCGTGGCAGCGGCAGTAGCCGTAAGGCCCGCTCGCTCGCGAAGCTTTCGCAGTTCAGCGCCCAGGCGCCGTTGGCGCAGGGTGGGGGTGCTGCTCGGTGGCAAAGGGCCTCCTTCCAGTCGACGACTCGACGCTCCGGTACCTCACACGAGGTAATCGCTGATGAATTTCTCTCCATTCACTGAGAAGTATCTCAAGGCTGCGCTAGCGTACACATCGCCGCCCAACTCCCCCCATCCATAAGCCGGAAGCGCACCTCCCCAGGCAGAGCCACCGCCGGGCGGAGTCGTTGAGCGAGCCCGAAGTCCCTTCTCTCACCGGAGGTTTTCATGGGCACCGTATCCCTGCCCGACACCTGGGTGTACGCCCTTCGCCTGCCTCATGATCCGCGCGCGGCACGCGTCGCACGTATGACCGTACGGGCCGTTCTGAGCGGGCACGGGAGATCCGAAGTTCTGGACAGCGTCGAGCTGTTGGTGTCAGAGCTGGTGAGCAATGCCTACCGGCACACCCGCAGCCCGGCCTCCCTACGGCTCACCGCCCTGGCGGACGGGCGGATCCGGGTCGGGGTGTGGGACAGGCATCCGCGCGTCCCCGCGCCCTTCGGGGAGCCGCCCCGGGACCGGGTTCCGCCCGCTCCGGTCGACGTCGAGGAGGGGCGTGGGCTGCACCTCGTACAGGAATACGCCGACTCGTGGGGCGGCCTGGCCCTCGGGGACAGCCCGCTGGACCGAGGCGCCGGGAAGCTGCTGTGGTTCGAGGTGGGCGGGCAGAGGGCCGTAGACCCACGGATGTCCGGTGTCTGACAGGACCTCACAGCCGACCGAGTCGGATGGGCGGGTGGGTAAAAGGGGGAAACACGGCCCGAGCCAAGCGCGGCGAACGCGCAGCGGGCCCGCCCCCGGGAGCCAGGGGCGGGCCCTCTTGCGTCCTCGCGGTGGCACCGCCATGCAGCACCGCGAGGGGTCTATGACGCCGGCGTCAGTGACACCGGCGGCGGCTCAGCCGAAGCGGCCGGAGATGTAGTCCTCCGTGGCCTGGACCGACGGGTTGGAGAAGATCCGCTCGGTGTCGTCGATCTCGATCAGGCGGCCCGGCTGGCCGACCGCGGACAGGTTGAAGAACGCCGTACGGTCGGAGACACGCGCGGCCTGCTGCATGTTGTGCGTCACGATGACGATCGTGAAGCGCTCCTTCAGCTCGCCGATCAGGTCCTCGATGGCGAGGGTGGAGATCGGGTCCAGGGCGGAGCAGGGCTCGTCCATGAGGAGGACCTTCGGCTCGACCGCGATCGCGCGGGCGATGCACAGGCGCTGCTGCTGGCCGCCGGAGAGGCCGGAGCCCGGCTTGTTCAGGCGGTCCTTGACCTCGTTCCAGAGGTTCGCGCCCTTGAGCGACTTCTCGACGATGTCGTTCAGCTGGCTCTTCTTGTAGTTGCCGTTCAGGCGCAGACCCGCCGCCACATTGTCGAAGATCGACATCGTGGGGAAGGGGTTCGGGCGCTGGAACACCATGCCGACCTCACGGCGGACGGACACCGGGTCCACGCCCGCGCCGTACAGGTCCTCGTCGTCCAGCAGCACCTTGCCCTCGACGCGGCCACCGGGGGTGACCTCGTGCATCCGGTTCAGCGTGCGCAGGAACGTCGACTTACCGCAGCCGGAGGGACCGATGAACGCCGTCACCGAACGCGGCTCGACGGTCATCGAGATGTCCTCGATCGCCTTGTGGGAGCCGTAGTAGGCGGTCAGTCCGCTTACGTCGATTCGCTTGGCCATGTCGTTTACTTCACTTCCAGAAATTCAAGCTCGGTCGCTGAGGGGGCCCCGCCCGGCGGAGCCGGAAATTGTCGCCTTAGCGACCGGTCTTCGGGGCCTTCCAGCGGGCGATGCCGCGGGCCACCAGGTTCAGGATCATCACGAAGGCGATCAGCGTGAGAGATGCCGCCCAGGCACGGTCGTAGGCCGCCGTCGAACCCGAGCTGTTCGCGTACTGCTGGTAGATGTACAGCGGCAGCGCCTGCTGGGCACCCGAGAACGGGTTGTTGTTGATGAAGCTGTTGCCCCATACCAGCAGCAGGATCGGGGCCGTCTCGCCGGCGATGCGCGCGATCGCCAGCATGATGCCCGTGGTGATGCCGCCGATCGAGGTCGGCAGGACCACCTTGAGGATCGTGCGCCACTTGGGCACGCCCAGCGCCAGGGACGCCTCACGCAGCTCGTTCGGGACGAGCTTGAGCATCTCCTCCGTGGAGCGGACGACGACCGGCATCATCAGGATGGCCAGGGCCAGCGAGCCGGCGAAGCCGAAGGGCTGCATGTCGAACATCAGCATCAGGCTGAGGATGAACAGACCCGCCACGATGGAGGGGATACCGGTCATCACGTCGACGAAGAACGTGACCGCCTTGGCGAGGCCGCCGCGGCCGTACTCCACCAGGTAGACGGCGGTGAGCACACCGACCGGGGCGCCGATCGCGGTGGCGAGGCCGACCTGCTCCAGGCTGCCGATGATGGCGTGGTAGATACCGCCGCCCGGCTCGGAGTCGGAGACGATGCCCATCGAGTGGGTGAGGAAGTAGGGGTCGAGGACCTTCACACCGCGCTTGACGGTGGTCCAGATCAGCGAGACCAGCGGGATGAGCGCCAGCAGGAAGGCGACCCAGACCAGGGCGGTGACGACGCGGTCCTTGGCCTGCCGCTTGCCCTCGACCTTCGCCGCGACGGCGAAGGTGCCGAAGATGAAGAGCAGTGCGGCGATCAGACCCCACTGGACCTTGCTGTCGAGGCCGGCGCCCGCGCCGATGCCCACGGCGACCACGATGGAGCCGGCGGCGATCGCCCACGGCGACCACTTCGGCAGACTGGCGCTGCGCAGCGTGCTGGGACGCTGTTCGGTGACGTCTGCGGTGCTCATGCGTTGGCCCCCGAGTACTCCTTGCGGCGGGCGATGATCGCACGGGCCGCGCCGTTGACCAGCAGCGTGATGACGAACAGGATCAGACCGGAGGCGATGAGCGCGTCCCGGCCGTCCTGCGTCGCCTCGCCGAACTTGCTGGCGATGTTCTGGGCGAAGGTGCCGCCACCCGGGTTGAGCAGGCTGGCGTGGATGTCGAAGTCCGGGGAGAGCACGGTGGCGACGGCCATGGTCTCGCCGAGCGCGCGGCCGAGGCCGAGCATGGACGCGGAGATCACGCCGGAACGGCCGAAGGGCAGCACGGCCATCCGGATCACCTCCCAGCGCGTGGCGCCGAGGGCGAGGGCGGCTTCCTCGTGCATCTGCGGGACCTGGCGGAAGACCTCACGGCTCACGTTGGTGATGATCGGCAGGATCATGATCGCGAGCAGGATGCCGACGGTCAGCATCGAGCGGGGGGCGCCGCCGTCCCAGGAGAAGATGCCGGTCCAGCCGAAGTAGTGGTTCAGCCAGCCGAACAGGCCGTTCATGTGCGGTACGAGGATCAGGGCGCCCCACAGGCCGTACACGATGGACGGCACGGCGGCGAGCAGGTCGATCACGTACGCGACGGGACCGCTCAGCCTGCGCGGGGCGTAGTGGGTGAGGAACAGCGCGATCGCGACCGCGACCGGCACGGCCAGGGCCATGGCGATGACGGAGGAGACCACCGTGCCGAAGGCCAGGACGGCGATGCCGAAGGTCGGCGGGATGAGGTTGGTGTTCCACTCGAAGGTGGTCAGGAAGTTCCCGTGGTCCTTGCTGATCGCGAGGGAGGCGCGGTAGGTGAGGAAGACCGCGATCGCGGCCATGATCACCAGCAGCAGGATGCCGGAGCCACGGGACAGGCCCAGGAAGACGCGGTCGCCGGGGCGGGACTTGGTGCGCGCGGCACCGTGCTTCCCGACGGCGGCGGGGGTGGGAGGAGATGCGTCGGTTGTTTTGGTCGATATGTCCATCAGGGAGTCTCCGGTCTGCGGAGCCGCTCACCCGGTGGGGTGGGCGGCTCGTGGCGGCGGTGCACCGGACGGTGCGGCCCGGCCCGCGGAAAGGCCGTGGGAACCGGGCCGCACTCTCGGATCAGGTCAGCTCAGGCCCGCGATGGTGGTGCGGACCTTGCTGATGATCTCGTCGGGCATCGGCGCGTAGCTGATGCCGCTCAGGATCTTCTGGCCGTCCTCGGAGGCGATGTAGTTGAGGAAGGACTTGACGGTGGGCAGGGTGTCGGCCTTGTTGCCCTTGTCGCAGACGATCTCGTAGGTCACCAGGGTGATCGGGTAGGCGCCGTCAGCCTTGGTGTTGTAGTTCAGCTGGAGGGACAGGTCCTTGCCGACGCCGACGACCTTGGCGTCCGCGATGGCCTTGGTGGCGCTGTCGGTGCTGGGGGCGACCGGCTGGGCGGCACCGGTGCTGATGCTCGCGGCCTTGACGCCGTCACCGACGTAGGACAGCTCGAAGTAGCCGATGGCGCCGTTGGTCTGCTTGACCTGCTGGGCCACACCGGAGGACTGGGCGGCGGACTGGCCACCGCTGGCCTGCCAGGTCTTGCCGCCCGAGTACTTCCAGTTGTCGGGGGTGGCGGCCTTCAGGTACTTGGTGAAGTTGTCCGTGGTGCCGGAGTCGTCCGAGCGGTGGAAGGCCTGGATCTTCAGGTCGGGAAGCTTCGCCTTCGGGTTCAGCTTCGCGATCGCCGGGTCGTTCCAGTTCTTGATCTTGCCGTCGAAGATCTTGGCAACGGTGGGGGCGTCCAGGACCAGGTTGTCCACGCCGTTCAGGTTGTAACCGAGGGCGATCGGGCCGCCGACCATCGGAAGGTCGATGCCCTGGCCGCCGGAGCAGACCTTCTTGGAGGCGGCGACCGCTTCGGGCTTCAGCGCGGAGTCGGAACCGGCCCACGGGATCTGGCCCTGGGTGAACGAGGTCACACCGGCACCGGAACCGCCGGCCTTGTAGTTGATCTGCACGCTACAGGCCTGGGAGAAGTTCTTCACCCAGGCGTCGATCGCGTTCTTCTGCGCGGAAGAGCCGTCCGACAGCAGCTGACCCTTGGCGCCGTCGCACTTGATCGAGGAAGCGTTGGCGGCACCGGACGGGTTGCCCGAGGCCTTGGAACCGCCACCGTTGTCGTCGGAGCCGCACGCCGTCAGGGCCAGGGCGCCGGAGACGGCGATCGCACCGAGGGAGAGGGCGCGCAGCCGGTTCTTGCGCTGAAGCTTCACTTTCGGGAGTTCCTTCCAGGAGCCGCCGCGAGGGGCGGCGTGCGAAGTATCAAGGTTTGTGAGCGCTCATATGGCCGAGCGCATATGTGGCCGCGCTCCGCACCGTGCACGGCCGAAATTAGGCAGAACAGGTGAAGCCGCCGATGGCCGGAAGTGAACGGCGGGTGAACCCCTGCCGTCGGCCCGGTAAGGTCACGGAATGCTTACGGGGAGGGCACATGGAGGTTCCGACGACAGGGTTACGCACACGCGTATTCGACGTTCGTCTACCTGTGTGCGAACTGTTGCGAACCGAGCGAACCAACGTGCCACTCCGCGCCATCTCACCCCCCGTAAGGCCAAGGAGGCCTGGGGAGAGGTGACAGACGACGATGGGCATGGAACGCCGAAGGTTCATCGCGGGCGGCACGGCCGCCCTGGCCGCAACCGCGCTGACCGGCTGCGGCTCGGGCAGGTCCACCACTTCGGCCGCCACGGGCTCATCGTCCCGCACGTCCCTCAAGACCACCAGCGCCAACGCCGCCGCGAACTGGGCGGGCCTCGCCCATGACCTGGACGGCACCCTGATCCGGCCCGGTGACACGAACTGGCAGACGGCCCACCGGCTGTACAACACCCGCTTCGACGGACTGAAGCCCGCCGCGGTGGCCTACGTGGCGCACGCCGACGACATCCGTACGACCCTCGCCTACGCCCAGGCCCACAGCATCCGGGTTTCCATACGCAATGGCGGCCACTCCTACGCGGGCTACTCCTCCGGTGACAACCGTCTGATCCTCGATGTCTCCCGGCTGAACCGCATACGGGTCAGCGGCGGGCAGGCGGTGGTCGGCGCCGGCTCCAAGCTGATCGACGTCTACCGAGGGCTCGCCGCGAAGGGCGTGACCATACCCGCCGGCTCCTGCCCCAGCGTCGGCGTCTCCGGGCTGGTGCTCGGCGGCGGCCACGGCGTCGCCTCCCGTGCCTACGGCCTGACCTGCGACAGCCTCACTCAGGCGACGCTGATCACGGCCGACGGCACCCAGGTGACCGCCGACGCGAAGAACAACTCCGACCTCTTCTGGGCGCTGCGCGGCGCGGGCAACGGCAACTTCGGCGTGGTCACCGAGCTGCAGTTCAGGACCCACCCGGCGCCACAGGCGGTGACGGCGTATCTGACCTGGCCGTGGGCGAAGGCCGCCGCGGTGCTCAAGGCCTGGCAGGAGTGGGGCCCGAGCCAGCCGGACGAGGTCTGGTCCTCGCTGCATCTGTCCTGCTCCCCGGGCGGCACCCCGTCGATCTCCCTGGCCTGCTTCTCCCTCGGCACCTACGGCGAGCTGCAGAACGCCGTGGACCGCCTGGCGCACGCCGCCGGCGCCAAGGCCTCCTCCGTCACCCTGCGTCGCCGGGGCTATGAGGAGGCGATGGAGGTCTACGCCGGCTGCTCCTCCTTCTCCACCGACGCCCAGTGCCATCTGCAGGGCTCCACCCCCGGCCGCTCCCCGCAGGGCCGCCTGGGCCGGGAGACCTATGCGGCCCGCTCGGACTTCTTCGACCGCTCGCTGTCGGCGGCCGGCATCCAGACCGTGCTGAAGCAGATCGCGTCCGTCCGCGGCGGCGCCGGCAGCATCGCGTTCACGGCCCTCGGCGGCGCGGTCAACCGTGTCTCCCCCACGGCGACCGCCTTCGTCCACCGCCGCTCGCGCATGCTGGCGCAGTACATAGCGTCCTGGGGCGCGGGGGCCTCCGGCGCCTCGGCCCAGTCCTGGCTGACCTCGGCGCACGACGCGATGAAGCCGTACGCCTCCGGCGCGGCGTACCAGAACTACTCCGACCCGACGCTGAAGGACTGGAAGAAGGCGTACTACGGGGACGCGGCGACCCGGCTCGCCAAGGTGAAGAAGCAGTACGACCCGCAGCGCTTCTTCTCCTACGCGCAGGGGCTGTGAGACCCGGGCAGGCTACGCCGCCAGGTCCCGCTCCTCCGACGTCGCCGGCGTGCGGGCGCCGGGGAGCAGCGCGCCCTCGGGCGCCCCGCCCGCCGATCGCGTCCGTACGAGCCACCCCGCCCCCGGCGCCTTCTCGACCGCTCTCATCAGCGGCGTGAGCAGCGCCATGGCCAGCGGGGACAGCAGCAGGGCGACCGCCGTACCGAGCGCGAAGCCGCCGACGACGTCCGTCGGATAGTGCACTCCCATATAGACCCGGCAGAACCCCTCCAGCAGCGCGAGGCCGATGCCCGCGACACCGAAGCGGCGGTTGGCGACGAAGAGGCCCACCCCGAGCGCCATGGTGACGGTCGCGTGGTCGCTGACGAAGGAGAAGTCGGTCTTGCCGGTGATGAGGACGTCCAGCCCCTGGTGGTCGACGAAGGGGCGGGGGCGCTCCACGAAGCCGCGGATCGGAATGTTGACCAGCACGGCGATGCCGGCCGCGAGGGGGGCCCACACCAGCGCGGCGACGGAGGACGCCGCGTCCTCGCCGCCCCGGCGCCGCACGGACCACCAGCACCACAGCACCAGCAGGACCAGGGCGAGCAGCAGGCCGTACTCACCCACGAACTCCATGGTCCGGTCGAACCAGTGCGGGGCGTGCTTGGCCAGGCCATTGATGTCGTAGAGCAGTTCGACGTCGGGGTTCGATCCGGATTCGGCGAGTACAGCCATGGTGCTGCGGCCCCTTCGTCGTCTGCCGGACGCACCTCGTGTGCGTACGTCAACAGGAACGCATGACCCCCATCAATACGTTCCACTCTCTACTGAATGATCACCCAGACGTTATCGAAGAGAGACTCATCATCGCAGCTCAGGGGGGTGGTTCACGCACGGTGCACACCCGCTCAAACCGCCGTGGGGAGTGCTTTCGCGCCATCCGCGGTGACACGGGTGGCACCGAAGTAGTCGGGGACGTCGATGGGGTCGAACCGGATGACGGCCCCGGTGCGCGGTGCGTCGATCATGTAGCCGCCGCCGACGTAGATACCCACGTGGTGGATGGCCCGCGAATCGCCGAGGTCGGTGGAGAAGAACACCAGGTCACCGGGGAGAAGCTGGTCCCGTGAGGGATGCGGGCCGGCGTTGTACTGGTCGTTGGCCACCCGCGGCAGAGTGATCCCGACCCTGGCGTACGCGGCCTGCGTCAACCCCGAACAGTCGAACCGCCCCCCCTGCTCGGCGGTCCCCTCCCCACCCCACAGATAGGGCGTCCCCAGCTTGCTCTGCGCGAACCCGATGGCACCGGCGGCCTGTTGGGTGGGGTCGACGCGGGTCTCCGGGGCGGCGAAGCTCTTCTCCAGAGTCGTGATCGTCCGCACGTAGTTCTGGGTCTCGCTGTAGGGAGGCACGCCTCCGTACTTGATCACCGAGTCCGCGCCCGCGTTGTAGGCGGCGAGCATGTTGTCCGAGATGTTCCCGGGCACGCTCTTGACATACTTCGCGAGTTCGCAGTCGTACGCCGCGGCCGATGGAATCGCGTCATTCGGGTCCCAGACGTTACGGACGCCGTCGCCATTGCCGTCGACTCCGTGCGTCGCCCAGGTGCCGGGGATGAACTGCGCGATCCCCTCCGCCTTCGCCGGGCTCACCGCGTTCGGGTTGAAACCGCTCTCCTGGTACAACTGGGCGGCCAGCAGCGCTGGGTTGAGGGCCGCGCACAGGTTGCCCCACCTCTGCACGAGCGTCTTGTACGCCGTCGGGACGGCCCCCTTGGCCAGTCCCACGCTCCCCGAGCCGACGCCGTTGACGAGGTTCCCGGCGACGACATAGACCCCGACGACGAGCAGCATGACGAAGCTCAGGCCGAGCCCGACCGCGACGCCACCCACCACCCACACTTTGCGCACGACCCAACCCTCCCCCATGCGGGGCGTGTTCAAGGCCACTTTGGCAGCACGTCTGTTCCCGAGGCCAACATTTCGGCCCATTCGTGACGCTCGTGCGGCCTACCGGCCCGGAACGTGGAAGCCCGTGCAGCCGAAGCTGTCGTAGTCGGTGGGGCTGTTCTTGACGTGGTAGAAGACCGCGGTCCAGTCACCGGGATCGTTCCTCACAGGGATCCCGGGCGCGGTGTGGCCCTCGACGTGGTGCTGGAAGTCGTCCGGGTACGTCAGCTCGATGAACCCCCCGCCGTCCTTCCAGTACTTGTTGATGTCGACGGGCTTGCTGGTGTAGCCGACGGACTTGTCCGGCCCCATCAAGTCGTACGGCCTGCCCGTGCTGTTGTCGATGTCGTGCGGCGGTCTGACCCCCACCGACACGTAGTACGGCGCGGGCCTCGTCCGCGAGTAGCTCACCTTCTGGAAGCGGAAGGAGATCTTCGCCTTCTCGCTGATGTACCCGGACTCGGGGTCCTCGACGGAGTTGACACTCGTCAGCAGCATGTCGGGCGGGTTCACGCCGCCTGTCACACCGCACTGGCCGATGCCGTGAGCGCGTTCGTCCGGCTTGGTCGACAGCCGCCAGGAGTCGTTCGAGACCCTGTTGTCCTCGATGTAGGCGGGCACCCTGTGCGCGGCGGTGCTCGCGGACGCGGAGGCGGGCGGTGCGGTGCTCCCGCCCTGTCCGCCATCCTGCAGCGCCCGCAGGGCCACGGCGGAGGCCACCCCGACGACCGCCGCGGCCGAGATGCCCACGACCCAGCGTGTACGCCCGGAACGCGCGCGCACGGGCACGGTGGGCGGCGCCGCCGGCGCGAGCGTCGGAACATGGGCCCGGGCCCCGACCGTTTGGACGTACCCGGGACCCGCCGTCGGCGGCTGGGCCGGTACCGGCGGAGCCAGGCCGGCCGCCACGGCGGCCGCGAGGTCCGAGGGCGGACGCTCGTGGCCGGCGACGAGCCGCGCATAGCCCGGATCCGCCGCCAGCGAGGAGGTCACCGAGCACCGGACGATGACCGCGTCGAGCGCGGGCCGCCCGGCGGGGCCCTTCGCGACACAGTCCTGGATCAGCGCGGTCAGGCCCGGCTCCACGCCGGCGACATCGATCTCCTCGTGCACGGCCCGGTACGAGACGGCGTGCGCCGCGCCGGACCCGAACGGGGGGCGTCCGGTGCCAGCGTAGGCCATGGTCGCGCCCAGCGCGAACACATCGGCGCTCGGGCCCACCTGATTGCGGACCAGCACTTCCGGCGCAGTGAACCCGGGCGTACCCGGGGTGAACCCGGTCTGTGTCAGGGCCGTGTCCTCGGCCGCGCGGGCGATACCGAAGTCGATGAGCAGCGGGCCCTGCGGGGAGAGGATGACGTTCTGCGGTTTCAGGTCCCGGTGGGTGACGCCCTGGGCGTGGACCGCGGCGAGGCCCTCGGCGAGGGCGGCGAACAGGGCGCGGCAGGTCTCCGCGGGCAGCGGGCCGTGTTCGGCGACGGCCTGGGCGAGGGTGGGCCCGGTGACGTACTCGGTGGCCAGCCAGTAGGGCGCGTGCTCCAACGAGGCGTCAATGAGGTTGGCCGTGAACGCGCTCCGCACCGCCCGGGCCGTCTCCACCTCGCGCCGGAACCGGGCGAGTGCCTCGGGATGGTCGGTGATCTCGTCCCGGATCACCTTGATGGCGACGAGCCGGCCGCCGGGCGAACGCCCCAGATAGACCTGTCCCATCCCACCCGCCCCCAGCCGGGCGAGCAGCGTGTACGTGCCTATGTACGGCGGGTCCGAAGGCTTGAGCGCATCCACGGACCCACCTTGCCACGAAGATCAGTTGAGGGTCCGGGACGGTCAGGGATCGCCGGCCGCGTCCTTGTACAGCTCGGCCGCCGCGCTGCCGAGCATCACGCTGTAGGACACGTCGTCGGTCGAGCCGCCCTCCTCGTGCCCGCCGAGGATGCCGACCACCTGGCCGTCGCCGTTGATCCAGGGGCTGCCGCTGGTGCCGCTGGTGAAGGCGGGGCAGTCGATGCGCTGCTGGGTGCTGCTGTGCGCGGTCGGCTTGTTGGTGCAGCTGATCGGCACCTCACGGGAGTCGGGGTAGCCGATGACGGTCACGGCGGTGGCACCGGTGGTCGTGCCGGGCGTGAACCGGTTGGCTCCGACGACGTCCTCGATCGGCTTGCCGCCCTGGTCGTCGACGGTGGCGAACGCCAGATCGCTGTCCTCGTCCTGGTCCTTGGACCACCCGTCGGGCAGATAGCGGTGCCCGAGCTTCCACTCCCCGTACGGCGCCTTCCCGTCCCGGTAGCCCGGCACGAACACCAGGTCGCTGTCGGGGTCGCTCACACAGTGCGCGGCGGTGGCGATGAGGTCGCCCCGGGGGCTGTGCACGACCGAGGCCGTGCAGAAGTGCCCCTCGGCGAGGTCGCCGGAGCGGTCCGCGCCGAACAGCGCGCCGACCCGGACCGTCTGCCGGTTCGGGACGACGTCGGCGGTGACCCCGAAGGGCCCCGGCCCGTCGTCGGCGGCCGCGACGGACGCCGACGTCAGGGCGAGCATCACCACCGCTGCGAGCAACGCGGGACGCGAGGTGACCGAGATGCGTGAGATGCGCTCCATCAGTCCTCACTCTGTCCCACGAAGGTGAGAATCCCGCTCCGACTTCACTGAGATTTTCCTGTGAAACCTCCCAGCGGCCGTCGAGCGTGCCGCCCAAGAGGAGCCACCTTCACGTTCCGAACAGGTACGATCACATTACGTCACTCATCTGTCAATCCGCTCGCAGGAATAGGTCAGAGGAGGGGTGGTCAGGGGAGGGGGCACAGGAATGGGTCAGGCGACGGGCTTCAGCGGCCAGGTCACCCCGGTCAGTTCCTCCGACAGGGTCCACAGCCGGCGGGCCGCCGCCGGGTCGCTGGCCGCCGCGCTGCGCCCGACCAGCGCGGGCGCGCCGCGCATCTCGCCGAGGCCGTCGGGGCCGACGTAGGACGCGCCGGGCAGGTCCTGGCTCGCGGCGTAGAGAGTGGGCAGGGCGCCGGCCTGGTCGCTCTGCGCGAAGACCTTGTTGCCGACCGACATGAAGGCCCTGGCCAGCGGGTTCGCATGGTGGCTCTGGAGGTTGGTGGCCGCGTAGCCGGGGTGGGCGGCGAGCGCCCGGACGGGGGATCCGGCCTCGGCCAGACGGCGCTGCAGCTCCAGGGTGAACAGGAGGTTGGCCAGCTTCGACTGGGCGTAGGCACGGGTCGGGGTGTAGCGGCCGCGCAGGTTGACGTCCTCGAAGTGGATCACTCCGTCGCCCCCGCGGTGGAGGCCGGAGGAGACGGTCACCACCCGGTCGGTGACATGCGGCAGCAGCAGGTTGGTCAGCGCGAAGTGCCCGAGGTGGTTCGTGCCGAACTGCATCTCGAAGCCCTGCCTGGTGCGCTGCTCCGGCAGCATCATCACGCCCGCGTTGTTGATCAGCAGGTCCAGCGGGCGGTCCCAGGCCGCCGCGAACTCCCGCACCGAGTCCAGGTCGGCCAGATCCAGGCGGCGCACCTCGGTGCTGCCGCCCGCCTTCGCCGCGGCGGCACCGCCCCGCGCGAGATCCCGTACGGCGAACACCACATGCGCTCCGGCCCGAGCCAGCGCCTGCGCCGTGACGAGGCCGAGGCCGCTGTTGGCACCGGTGATCACGGCCGTACGGCCGGAGAGGTCGGGCAGGTGGGTCGCGTTCCACTTCTTCGTCGTATCAGCCATACCCCGAATGTAGACATCGACAACAAAGCTGTCAATGACAACATCCCGTTACGATGGTGCACATGCCGCGCCTGCCCTCCTCCTCCGCGAATCGCCCCTACCACCACGGAGACCTGCGCGCCGCCCTGCTCAAGAGCGCCGAGCGCACCCTGCGGGAGAAGGGGGTCGGCGCGCTCTCGCTGCGCGAACTGGCCCGGGACATCGGCGTGAGCCACGCGGCGCCCGGCCGGCACTTCAAGGACAAGCAGGCCCTGATGGACGCCCTCGCCCTGGACGGGTACGAGCGCCTCAACCAGGCCCTGGCCGCCGCGGTCGAGCCCCCCGGCCAGTCCGTCGAGGAGCGGATGACGGCGCTCGCACGGGCCTACCTCGGCTTCGCCGTGGACAACCCCGAGCTGCTGGAGCTGATGTTCGCCCGCAAGCACGACCCCGACAGCTCCGCCCAGCTCGCCGGGGCCGTCGACGAGTCCCTGGGCTCCCTCACCCGGATGGTCGCGGACGCCCAGGAGCGGGGCGAGATCGTCGCGGGCGACCCCGAGCGGATCACGATGGTCGCCGCCGCGAGCCTGCACGGCCTCGCCGCCCTCATCGCCAGCTGCGCGCTGGACGCCGAGGACGCCATCGGCGGCCTGGACGAACACGTCCGGCTGCTGCTGCACGGCCTCAAGCCGCGCTGACACCCGCGCGGGCCTGCGCGGAAGCCCGTG
Organism: Streptomyces alanosinicus; assembly: GCF_014650595.1. Classification (GTDB taxonomy): domain Bacteria; phylum Actinomycetota; class Actinomycetes; order Streptomycetales; family Streptomycetaceae; genus Streptomyces; species Streptomyces alanosinicus. Next base: position 10,539 of record NZ_BMVG01000002.1, on the reverse strand, counting down.
CGGGAAGCCTGTGTGCCAGGTCAAGCGGCGCCCAGCACAGCTCCAGCACAGTGCCATCGACCGGTAAGCGGCCAACCTCCTTGAGTAACGCGGCAGTCAGGATTCCACAAGCCTCTTGTTGTCGCGTACTCAACAAGCGATGGTCGTCGCGGGCCGCCGCCCCCACCAGTCACCCCACCGGTGGAACCCCCACACCCGCAGGCCTCTGTCCACCACTCACAGGAGGCTGTACCTTGCGTACGACCACCCCCGACTCTCCCCGCATACGTGGTAGATGGCGCCGCATCAGCTCGGTCGCCATCGGCACCACCGCACTCGTCGCCGCCGGACTCGGCACCGCCGCCCACGCCGGCGCGGCCACCGCGGCCACGAGCCCCAAGGTGAGCACCAAGGCCGTCGCCGCCCAGGTCGCCAAGGCGCATGTGCGCTACGAGAAGGCGTGCGCCGCCACCCCGAAGAAGGGCTACGCCGCCTGCGACGCCCTCCGGGTCACCGGCGGCACCACCGCCTTCATGGAGAAGCAGGCCGCGCTCAAGGGCATCGCGCCCAAGACCGTCCGCCCGGACGCCGCCGCCGACTCCCCGACCGGCTACGGCCCCTCGGACATCCAGTCGGCCTACGGCCTGGCCGACGCCGCCGCCTCGAACGGCTCGGGCGAGACCGTCGCCATCGTCGACGCCTACGACGACCCGAACGCCGAGGCCGACCTCGCGACCTACCGGTCGCAGTACGGCCTGTCGGACTGCACCACCGACAACGGCTGCTTCAAGAAGGTCTCCCAGACCGGCTCCACCACCTCCCTGCCCGCCGCCGACAGCGGCTGGGCCGGCGAGGAGTCCCTCGACCTCGACATGGTCAGCGCGACCTGCCCGAACTGCAACATCCTGCTGGTCGAGGCGACGTCCGCGAGCGACGCCAACCTGGGCACCGCGGTGAACGAGGCCGTCAAGCTGGGCGCCAAGTTCGTCTCCAACAGCTACGGCGGCTCGGAGTCCTCCGCCGACACGTCGTACGACTCCAAGTACTACAACCACCCGGGCGTCGCCATCACCGCCAGCGCGGGCGACGAGGCCTACGGCGCCGAGTACCCGGCCGGCTCACGGTATGTGACCGCCGTCGGCGGCACCGCCCTGAAGACCTCCTCCAACAGCCGCGGCTGGACCGAGAGCGTCTGGAAGACCTCCAGCACCGAGGGCACCGGCTCCGGCTGCTCCGCCTACGACGCCAAGCCCGGCTGGCAGACCGACAGCGGCTGCTCCACGCGCATGATCGCCGACGTCTCGGCGGTCGCCGACCCGGCCACCGGCGTCTCCGTCTACGACTCCTACGGCTCCGACGGCACCGGCTGGAACACCTACGGCGGCACCAGCGCCTCCTCCCCCCTCATCGCCTCGGTCTACGCCCTCGCCGGCACCCCGGGCAGCAGCGACTACCCGGCCCGGTACCCCTACAACGCGGCCGGCACCTCCGCCCTGAACGACGTCACCAGCGGCAACAACGGCACCTGCTCGACGTCGTACTTCTGCACCGCCAGGTCCGGCTACGACGGCCCGACCGGCTGGGGCACCCCGGAGGGCACCAGCGCCTTCGGCGCGAGCTGACCCCACGGCACATACGGAACGACCACCCCGTCGGGTCACGGGGAGCCGCCTGACGGAGGGGGACGTGGGGTCCCCTCGGCGGCACGGAAAGGAAAGCGGGTCACGGCAGCCGGCCGCGGCCCGTTTTCCCTGTCCGGCTCCGAGCACGCACGCCGGGGCCCTTGGCCATTTCGCGTACCCCGCCCATGAGAACATCGTCTCGACTCGTCACCCGATCGGCCGTCAGAAACCGGGCCAGGCCGCGAAGGAGGACAACGACAGAACCACATGACGGGTTCCGGTCGGACCTCGTTGCCCGGCGTGACCTGCCGTGATACACAGAGTCACCGTGCGGGCTATTCGTACGAAACCCGCCAGTCAATGACGTCAAGTCGACATACGTTGGCGGCGTTGTCGGCGACAATGAGGCCTGACCTCTGCACACCGCAGGGGGCAAAACGGAACTACCCACCAGGGGCGGTGACTTACATGCTCTTTGCGGCCGACAAGGGAGACATCAACACCATCATCGGCGGGATCGCTCCGGACTGGGGCCCCTTCGGCAGCCTGGGCAACGAGGCCAAGGTGATGATCGAGGTGGTCATGGCCGTAGCCATCCTCCTGTGCCTCGGCATCGCGGTCTGGGGCGCGGCCAAGCAACGCATCGGCGCCACGGCCCTGCGCGACACCTTCAGCGCGGAACAGGGCAAGGGCCTCATCATCGCCGGCCTGACCGGAGTCTTCATCATCGGCTCCCTCGGCACCCTGTTCACCATCGTGTACGGCATGGCGGTCTAGCCCCCGCGCCCTTCCCCGGCTGAGGTTGCGTCTCCCTGATGCTGATGTCGAGTCACCACACCGCGCCCACGCGGGAACCAGCACGGCTACCGTCGTATGCCTACGAGGGTGAGGGAGCGCGCACGGTATGAACCCCGGAGACGAACCGTCCTACCCCGACTACGGCGACACGGGCCACACCCGCACCCGCCTCCCCGAGGGCGACCCCTACGGCGGCGCACCCCGCCGCACGCCCCGCCGCTCCTCCCCGCGCAGCCTGGTCACCGTGGTCGGCGTGGTGGTCCTCCTCATCGCCGCCATCGCTTTCGCCAACCGAACCGACCACTCCTCCACGAACGGGTCCACCACCAAGGGCTCCGAATCCCAGACATCCCCAACAGCCCCCACAGGCACCCACCCCGTACAAACCAAAACCGGCACCATCCCCTCAGGCTTCGCCCATACGGAGCAGGGGGCACAGAGCGCGGCGGCGAATTACGCGGTGGCGTTGGGGTCGGCCGAGATGTTCGACATCACGACGCGCCACGAGATCATCGACACGGTCTACGCCCGGGATGTCGCGACCACTCGGCAAACGGCGATGGACAGCGCGTACTCCAACGCGAAGTTCCTCTCCAACATCGGCCTGGCCAAGGACGGAACAGCACCGAAGGGGCAGACATTCGTCTCCCGAGCGATTCCCGTCGGCACCAAGGCCACCGCTTACGGAACGGACACCGCCACGGTCGAGGTCTGGTACACCTCGCTCTTCGGCCTGTCGGGCAACGCCTCGACGAACCCGGTGACCGAAAGCTGGTTCACTACGACGTACCAGCTGACCTGGGTCGACAACGACTGGAAGATCACCGACTTCCAGCAGAAGGACGGGCCCGTTCCCGTGGGCCGCGACCAGACGGCTTCCACTTCCGAGGACATGACGAAGGCTGTCGAGGAGTACGGAGGGTTCACGTATGCCCGCTAACCACCGCCGCCTCAAGATCGCGACAGTCCTCGGTACTGCGCAAATGGTCACAGTGCTGTTCGCCACCCGAGCCTTCGCCGCCCCCTCCCCCACGCCGTCGAAGAGCAACGACCCCTGTGCGCTGATCCGTGATGCCGCGAAGGAATTCTGCGAGGAGGACCACGGGTCCAAGGGCTCGTCCGGCTCCACCACCCCTCCCCTCAACGACACCCTCGACCCCCTGACCTCCCTGGCCAAAGGCTGCGCGGACGCCGCCTCCTGGACCATCGGGAAGCTCAGTAAAGCTGTGAAGGAGACTGCCAATGTCGACTTCACGAATCAGAAGTTCCTGCAGCAGTACGCCATCGTCTTCGCCGCGTCCACGATCCTCACGCTCCTGCTGTGGCTCCTCGCCGTGGCCAAGCGCGCCGTCCGCGGCGTACCCCTCACGACCGCCATCTCGGAAGCCATCGGCTTCCTGTGGCTCACCGTGCTCGCCTCCGCCTTCACCCCGCTGATCCTCTACACCGTCGTATCGGCCACCGACGGCGTGAGCGACGTCCTCGCCAAGGCCACCGGCGACCAGGCCGACACCTTCTTCGGCACCTTCTCCGGCGCCCTCGGCAAAGGCACCGACATCGGCGGCGGCCCGATCATGCTGATCGTCGTCTCCCTGGTCAGCATCCTCGCCGCCGGCGTCCTCTGGCTGGAGCTCGTCATCCGCGCCGCGCTCCTCTACGTCGGCGCCCTCCTCGGCACCGTCGTCTACGCCGGCCTCGTCGACAAGAACCTGTGGGGACACGTCCGGCGCTGGGCGGGGGTCATGATCGCCGTCATTCTCGTCAAACCGGTGATCGTGATCGTGCTCGGCCTCGCCGGCGCCCTGTCCACCGGCAACGGCCCCGACTCCTTCTCCGCCGTCGTCTCCGGCCTCGCCATCATCCTGCTCGCCATCTTCGCCAGTGCGATGATCTACCGCTTCGTCCCCGGCTTCGGCGACGAGATCGCGAACGGCCGCAACAACCGCATCATGCAGGGCGCCGAGAGCAAGGCCGCCGCCGTCATCAGCTCCCCCGCCACCCTCGTCGCCCAGGGCATCAAGACCCACAGCTCCCGCGCCGACAACAACAACGGCGGAGCAGGACAGAGCAGCAGCGCACCCCGCCCCGCCAACCCCGCCACCGGCGGCGTCGCCGCCCACAGCAGCCGTACCCCCGCCTCAGGCGGCACAGCCGCCCCCTCCGCCACACCCGCGCCCCGCGCACCCAGCCCCGCCAACACCCCGCACGCCAGCAACGCCCGCAACAACCGCACGGGAGGTGAAGGGCGTTGACGACCGAGTCCCATCTCTCCCATCCGGTCACGCCCCGCCGTACGTATCTCATCGGCCGCGCCCGGCCGAACGCGATCGTCGGCCGCAACCGCGAGTCCGGAGAGATCGCGCTGATCATCGCCGGCGCGTTCCTCGGCATGATGTGCGGCCTCCTCGTGCCGGTCCTCTCCGCACGGATCGTGCTGCTCACCGGCTTCCCGCTGATCGCGCTCGCCGCGGTCTACGTGCCGTACAAGCGCCGCACCTTCTACAAGTGGTTCGAGATCAACCGCAGCTACAAGCGGACCATCAAGGGCAGCAACGCCGCCTACCGGTCCAGCGTCATGGAGGCCGGCACCCGGCTCGACGGCCGGGAGGTCGAGGTCGGCCCGCCCCCCGGCATCGGCCGCATCAACTGGCTCGCCGCGCCCTTCGGGCCCGACGAGATCGCCGTACTGCTGCACGCCGACCGCAAGACCGTCACCGCCGCCATCGAGATCGAGGGCCCCGGCGTCGGCCTGCGCGACTCCGAGGACCAGGAGGCCCTGGTCGACCGGTTCGGCACCCTGCTCAAGCATGTCGCCAACGGCGACGGCTTCGTGACCCGGCTGCAGATGCTCGCCCGCACCCTGCCCGCCGACCCCGACGCCCACGCCAAGGACGTCGCCCTGCGCGGCGACGACCGCTCCCTCGGCTGGCTCCAGCAGTCCTACGACCAGCTCCAGTCCATGGTGTCCACCAGCAGCGAGCAGCACCGCGCCTACCTCGTCGCCTGTATGCCCTACAACCGCGAACTGGCCGCCGAGGCGAACGCCATGGCCCGAGCCGTCCGCACCCAGGGCGGCAAGGTCGACCGCGACTCCGGGCTCGCCATCGTCATGGCCCGCGAGCTGACCGACATCTGCTCGCGGCTCCAGGAAGCCGACATCCGGGTACGCCAGCCGCTCGGCCAGGGACGGCTGGCCTCCCTCATCCACTCCATGTACGACCCCGACCACCCCATCGACCACATCCAGGCGATGACCAAGCGCAACGCCTGGCCGGCCGAGCTGGACGCCATGGAGCCCACCTACCTCCAGGCCAAGACCCGCGAGTCCTACACCCGCGCCCCCTGGTGCCACGCCACCGCCTGGGTGAAGGAATGGCCGATGACCCCCGTCGGCGTCAACTTCCTCGCACCGCTGCTCGTCCACACCCCGGACGTCATCCGCACGGTCGCCGTCGCGATGGACCTCGAACCCACCGAGGTGGCCATCGAACGCATGCTGACCGAGAAGACCAACGACGAGGCCGACGCCTCCCGCGCCGCCAAGATGAACCGCACGGTGGACCCGCGGGACATCGCCGCGCACAACCGCCTCGACCAGCGCGGCGAGGACCTCGCCAGCGGCGCCGCGGGCGTCAATCTCGTCGGCTACATCACCGTCTCCTCCCGCACCCCGGAGGCCCTCGCCCGCGACAAGCGCACGATAAGGGCCTCCGCCGGCAAGTCGTACCTCAAGCTGGAGTGGTGCGACCGAGAGCACCACCGCGCCTTCGTGAACACACTTCCCTTCGCCACCGGCATCCGACGGTAGGGGCTGATTTCACCGATGCGGGATCCGCTGTCCGTCCTCACCGAAGCCTTCACCTCCTTCCTGTTCGGGAAGGTCGAGACGACCCGGCTGCCGGTCCGCACCTCCACGGGCCAGGCCCAGGCGGTCTATCTGCCCACCGCCGCACCCGGCCTCGGCGACTCCGGCGTCATCATCGGCCGCGAGGTGTACTCCGGAAAGGGCTATATCTACGACCCCTTCCAGCTGTACGGCCAGCAGCTCCCGGCCCCGCACTGGCTGGTCCTCGGCGAGTCCGGCAACGGCAAGTCGGCGCTGGAGAAGACGTACGTCCTGCGCCAGCTGCGCTTCAAGGACCGCCAGGTCGTCGTCCTGGACGCCCAGGGCGAGGACGGCGTCGGCGAATGGAACCTCATCGCGCAGGAGCTGGGGATAACACCCATCCGGCTGGACCCCACGGCCGCCCTGGACCACGGCATCCGGCTGAACCCGCTGGACCCGGCCATCACCACCACGGGCCAGCTCGCCCTGCTGCGGACCATCATCGAGGTCGCGATGGGCCACGGCCTCGACGAACGCGCCGGCTTCGCCCTGAAGGTCGCCCACTCCTACGTCAACGAGTCCATCCTCGACCGCCAGCCGGTCCTCACCGACATCGTCGAGCAGCTACGGCACCCCGAGCCGGAGTCCGCCGAGACCATGAACGTCGCCATAGACGACGTACGGGCCTGGGGCCTGGACGTCGCCCTGGTGCTGGACCGCCTGGTCGACGGTGACCTGCGCGGCATGTTCGACGGCCCGACCACGGTCGGCATCGACCTCGACGCCCCCCTGATCGTCTTCGACCTGTCCCACATCGACCGCAACTCCATCGCCATGCCCATCCTCATGGCGATCGTCGGAGTGTGGCTGGAGCACACCTGGATCCGCCCCGACCGGAAGAAGCGCATCTTCCTGGTCGAGGAGGCCTGGCACATCATCAACAGCCCGTTCGTGGCCCAGCTGTTCCAGCGCCTGCTCAAGTTCGGCCGCCGGCTCGGCCTGTCCTTCGTCGCGGTCGTCCACCACCTCTCCGACGTCGTCGACGGAGCCGCCGCCAGGGAAGCGGCGGCGATCCTGAAGATGGCCTCCACCCGCACCATCTACGCCCAGAAGGCGGACGAGGCACGGGCCACCGGCCGCGTGCTGGGTTTGCCGAGGTGGGCGGTGGAAATCATCCCGACGCTGACGCCCGGCATCGCCGTCTGGGACGTCAACGGCAATGTCCAGGTGGTCAAACACCTGGTCACCGAGACGGAACGCCCACTGGTCTTCACCGACCGCGCGATGACCGAGTCCTCCAGCGACCTCATGGCCGACGACGCCCTGCGCGCCGCCGAGCTGGAGGCCGAGCAGCGGGCGGCGGCCTTCGTGGAACAGCATCTGGGCGACTCCGAATCGACGGTCGCGTAGGGGCACAGGCACAGGGGAGGAACGGGTGAGACCGGACGCTCGCGAACGCCGCGAGGACCGCCGGGCGGGCCAGGGCGGCATCCCCGACGGCCTCCTGATCGGCGTGCTCGCGTTCATCATCGGCATGACCGTGCTGGTGTGGACGGCCACGGGCCTCGCGGCCCTCTTCGCCAAGGGCACCTGGCCCGCGACCGTCAGCTTCACTCATACCCCCCTGGCCATGCGCCATCTGATCGGCCGGCCGCATGACATCGCCGGCGCCTGGCGGGACACCCCCGCCTCCCAGCTCTCCGGCTGGGGGCTGTTCTGGGGCCTGTTCATAGGCCAGCTGATGGTTCTGTTCGTGCTCACCATGTTCGTGATCGGAACGGTGGCGCGCTGGCGAGCGGGAAGAGCCCGACGAGCGGCAACCGCCAAGGCCGCCGCGCGGCCGACGGCACCCGTCGAGGCTGTCATCCCGCCACAGGCACCCGTCGAGGCCGCCGCCGCGCCGATGGCACACGCCGGTCCGCGCTACGAGGTGCCGCTGCCGCGCACCGAGCAGGTGCCCGGGCCCACGGTGCCCCACCAGGCGTCGCCCGCCGTACCGCACCAGGACCCGCCGACGGTGCCCCACCAGGGGTCACCGGCGGCGCCCGCACAGGAGACGGCACCGCTCGGCGACCCCGTCGCGCACGCCGCGGCCGGCGGTGAACGGGCGGGCGGCCGCGAGAAGGTCCTCATCGCCCCCCGGGAGAGCCGCCACATGGCCGCGGCCCAGGCCATCCAGGACGCCTCGGGCCCGGCCCTCGTCGTCACCTCGAACCCGGCCCTGTGGGCGGAGACCAAGGACGCCAAGGCCAAACTGGGCCCCACCCTCCTCTACGACCCCACCCACCTCTGTGACACCCCCGCCCGCCTCCACTGGTCCCCCACGACGGGCTGCGAGGACAAACAGACGGCCCTCCAGAGAGCCACCGCCCTCCTCGCCCCCGTCCGGCCCACCGCCAAGATCGACCAAGCGGTGGCGGACACCGCGACCACGCTCCTGCGGAGCTACCTGCACGCCGCCGCCCTGGACAACCGCACCATCCGCCATGTCCACCGCTGGTCCCAGGGCACCCAGGTCCAGGACGCCGTACGCACCCTGCGTACCCACCCCAAGGCCGCCCCCGGCGCCGCCGGCGAACTGGAGGCCGCGCTCACCGCGCATCCCGAACGCCGGGACATCGCACAGGAGCTGACCAGCCGGGCGCTGTCCGCTCTGTCCACGGTCAACATCCGCGAAGCCTGCACGCCCAACCGAACTGATGCGCTCGCCCTGGATTCCTTCGTCGACGAAGGGGGCACGCTTTATGTGGTCGGTGAATCCATCGAGGACCCCAAGAGCAGTCCCGGCGCGATGCCGCTGCTGACGGCTCTCGTCTCAAGCGTGGTCGAGCGCGGCCGGCGCATGGCCGAACGGTCATCCTCCGGTCGGCTCGACCCACCACTTGCCCTGATCCTGGACGACGTCGCGGCCGTGGCGCCGCTCCCCCAGCTACCGGACCTCCTCGCCGGCGGCGCCGGCCAGGGCCTGCCGACCCTCGCCCTGCTCCGCTCCCGCGAGCAGGCCCGCTCCCGCTGGCCCCACCGGGAACTGCCGGTCTAGGACGGCCACTCCAGAACGAACTCCAGTTCGTTCTGCGCCTCGTCCTTGAAGAACGGTACGACCACGCCGCTCGGCATGAACCCGGCCTTCCGGTAGGCGCCCCGGGCCCGCTCGTTGTCCTCGTGCACCAGCAGCCGTACCCGCTGTGCACCCCGTTCCCGCGCCCAGACCACCCCGACGTCGAACAGGGCCTTGATCAGCCCGTTCCCCCGGTGTTCGGGCCGGACGTACACTCCGACGACATGCCCCTGCCGGCACTCGACGGCATAGCCCGCCCAGTCCTTGGTGCCCGCCTCCTCGATGAGGACGGTGACCGAGGCGACCCAGCTCCCGTCGGACGTCTCGGCGATGAACTGCCGCGCCGCCATGGATCCCTCACCCGACCCGACGGCTCTGTCCTGCCAGAACGCGTCGGCCTTGGCCAGGGCGTCCTCATAGCTCTCCAGGAAGGCGAGAGGTGCGGCCGGATCCCGCAACGCCTCCAGCCGCAGCTGCTTCACTCGGGTCCAGTCGTCCGGGCGTATGGCGCGAATGACGTAGTCACCACTGATGTGGTCACCACTGGTCGGGGAGCTCATGGGCTCACCGTAGTGCGGACCGTTCCCAGTGGCATCCCATATTGTGGACGCCATGACAACACTGCCACAACGGCCGAACAGCGCCCTGCTCGTCATCGACGTACAGAACGGCGTCGTGGCGCCTGACGCACCGCACCGCGAAGCGGTCATCGCCAACATCAACACCCTGGTCGGCAGGGCCCGCACGGCCGACGTGCCGGTGGTGTGGATCCAGCACCAGGACGAGGAACTGACCGCAGGCACCGAGAGCTGGGAGTTCGTCCCGGACCTCAAGCGACTCGACACCGAGCCGCTCATCGCCAAGAGTTACCGCGATTCCTTCGACGACACCGACCTTGAGTCCGTCCTCGCCGAGCGCGGGGTGGGCCGGCTCGTCGTCACGGGCGCCCAGAGCGACTTCTGCGTCCGCTCGACCCTGCACGGCGCCCTGGCACGCGGCTACGACGCGACGCTGGTGGCCGACGCCCACACCACGGTCGACCTCACCGCGTACGGCGCCCCCGCCCCGGAGCAGGTGATCACTTCCACGAACCTCTACTGGAGCAGCCAGCACGCACCCGGCCGGCAGGGCGGCACGCTGAACACGACGGAGGTCACCTTCTGACATACAGAAGGGTCCAAAGCGCAGAAGGGCTCAAACGCAGAAAGGCCCACGCCATACGGCGTGGGCCTTTCCTAAAATTTGTTCGGCGGCGT
>NZ_BMVG01000001.1 GCF_014650595.1 Streptomyces alanosinicus | reverse complement strand
AGAGTAGGACGCCGCCGAACAAATTTTAGGAAAGGCCCACGCCGTATGGCGTGGGCCTTTTTGCGTTTGAGCCCAGGCTGTTCCCCGAAAGGGGTGAGCCGGAGCGGATCAGAGCCGGCCCGCCCCTTTCAGAGCCAGATACGCATCCGCCAATGCCGGCGCCAGATCCTCCGGCGTCGCGTCCACGACCGTCACCCCATGACGACGGAGCTGCTCAGCCGTGCGCTGACGTTCACTCTGCGCCTGAGCCGCTGCCGCGGCCTCGTACACCGCCTCCGTGTTCCCCCGGGCCTTCGCCATCCGAGCGATATGCGGGTCCGCGACCGAGGCGACCAGAAGGCTGTGTCGCTGGGTGAGCTGGGCAAGCACAGGAAGCAGACCCTGTTCCACAGGAGCCGCGTCGAGAGACGTGAGCAGCACGATCAAGGAGCGGCGAGGTGCCGTACGCAGCGCGGCCGCGGTGAGCCCGCGCGCGTCGGTCTCGAGGAGCTCCGGTTCCAGCGGGGCCATCGCGTTCACCAGACCTGGCAGTACGTCTCCTGCCGAGCTGCCCTGGACCAGAGCACGTACCCGGCGGTCGTACGCCAGGAGTGCCACGCGGTCGCCGGCTCGGGAGGCGAGCGCCGCGAGGAGGAGAGCCGCGTCCATGGAGGCGTCGAGGCGTGGTGCGTCGCCCACACGGCCGGCGGAGGTACGGCCGGTGTCGAGGACGAGCAGGATGTGACGGTCGCGTTCCGGGCGCCAGGTACGGACGGCGACGGCGGACTGGCGGGCGGTGGCTCGCCAGTCGATCGAGCGGGTGTCGTCGCCGGGGACGTACTCGCGCAGGCTGTCGAACTCCGTTCCCTCGCCACGGGTCAGCACGCTCGTGCGGCCGTCGAGTTCGCGCAGTCGCGCGAGCTTCGACGGGAGATGCTTGCGGCTGGTGAACGGGGGCAGGACCCGCACGGCCCAGGGCAGCTTGTGGGTGCCTTGGCGGGAGAACAGCCCGAGAGGGCCGTAGGAGCGGATCGTCACCCGGTCGGCCTGGCGATCGCCGCGCCGGGTGGGGCGCAGTCGGGTCGTCACACGTCTGCGTTCGCCCGGAGGCACGGTCAGACGGTGCCTGGAGGCCTCCGTCTCGGTGCCGGGCTGCCAGCTGCTGGGCGGCCACGCGTCGCGCAGCCGCGCTCGCAGAGGGCGACGGGACGGGTTGGTGACCGTGACCGTGACGTCGGCGGTTTCGCCGAGTCGGATGGAGGTGTCGCCGGACCGGGACAGGACGAGCCGTCGTACCGGCGCGGCGAGTGCGTAGTCGCAGGCGCAGGCCAGGGCCAGTGGGCCGTTTACCGCGAGGATGCCCGTCCAGCCCGGTTCCAGGACGCCGACGGGGATCGAACCGAGGGCCGCGAGAAGAGCGGCGCGTCCGGTGAGCGCCATCAGCGGGGGACCGGGACGTGCGTGAGGACGGCATTGATGACGGAGTCTGCCGTCACGCCCTCCATCTCTGCTTCGGGGCGCAGCTGGATCCGGTGCCGCAGGGCGGGCAGGGCGAGGGCCTTCACATCGTCGGGGATGACGTAGTCGCGGCCCGTCAGCCAGGCCCAGGCGCGGGAGGCGGCCAGCAGCGCGGTGGCACCGCGCGGGGAGACGCCGAGGGTGAGGGAGGGCGACTCTCGGGTGGCGCGGCAGATGTCCACGACGTAGGCGGTGATCTCGGGGGACACCGTCGTCTTGGTGACGGCGCTGCGGGCGGCTTCCAGGTCGGCGGGGCCGGCGACCGGGCGTACGCCGGCGGCGCGCAGGTCGCGCGGGTCGAAGCCCGAGGCATGGCGGGTCAGGACGTCGATCTCGTCCTGCCGGGAGGGCAGCGGGATCGTCAGTTTGAGCAGGAAGCGGTCCAGCTGGGCTTCGGGGAGAGGGTAGGTGCCCTCGTATTCGACGGGGTTCTGTGTCGCGGCGACCAGGAACGGCTCGGGGAGCGGGCGCGGGGTGCCGTCGACCGTGACCTGGCGCTCCTCCATGGCTTCGAGGAGAGCGGACTGGGTCTTGGGCGGCGTGCGGTTGATCTCGTCCGCGAGGAGGAGGTTGGTGAAGACCGGGCCGGGCTGGAAGGAGAACTCGGCGGAGCGGGTGTCGTAGACGAGGGAGCCGGTGACGTCGCTCGGCATCAGGTCCGGGGTGAACTGGACGCGCTTGGTGTCGAGTTCGAGTGCGGACGCCAGGGTACGGACGAGCAACGTTTTGGCGACCCCGGGGACTCCTTCTAGCAGGACGTGTCCGCGGCACAGGAGAGCGACGACGAGGCCGGTCACGGCGGGGTCCTGGCCGACCACGGCTTTGGCGATCTCGGCGCGCAGGGTTTCCAGCGAGGCGCGTGCGGTGCTCGCGTCCCCGGTGGTCCCGGCGTTGTCAGTGGTCGGGTCCATCATGGACGGCGTACCTCTCTTTCGAGGGCGTCGAGTTGGTCGGTCAGTGCGATGAGGGCCGCGTCGTCGCCGGGCGGCGCCCCGAAGAGGAGGGAGTGCAGGGTCTGTCCGTCGCCGGAGAGGTGGGCGGACAGGGCGGGCAGCAGGGCCTCGGGCGCGTGCGCCTGGGTGACGGGGACACCGACGAGGGGGGCGAGCCGGGTGCGGGTGGCGGAGCGAAGAGCGGCGGCCGCGCGGTCGCGGGCGTCGGCCTTGCGGTAGAGGCGGGCGCGGCCTTCGGTGGTCTCGGAGGCGCGGATCGCTACGGGGAGTCTTTCGGGTACCAGCGGGCCGAAGCGGCGTGCCCGCCAGAAGGCGGCGACGAGCGCTGCGATGAACAACTGCAGGGTGCCCCAGAGCCAGCCCGAGGGGAGCAGGTCGAGGAAGTTCTTCCGGCCGCCGGTGTCGGTGGCCGAGGTGTCGGCGAGCGAGGGGAGGTACCAGACCAGATGGGGGCGGGAGCCGAGGAGTTGGAGGGCGAGCGAGGCGTTGCCCTGCTTGTCGAGTCGGTCGTTGTAGAGGATGTCGGGCGCGCCGAGTACGACGGTGTCACCGCCCCCGGATGCCTCGGGGATGCGCAGCACGGTGGCGAGCCGGTTGCTGGGGTAGCAGGAGTCGGCGTCGAGGTGGGTGGTGGTGTAGCGGACGCCGCCGGTGTCGGCGGAGCCCGCGCGCCGGGCCTCGGGCAGGGTGCAGTCGGGGGCGAGTGTGGTGCCGGTGCTGATGGCGGGGTCCGCGGTGACACCGGGGGCGAGCCGCTCGACGGACGGGCCGCCGGCCGCGACGAGTACGGTGCGCCCGCCGGAGGCCGCGGTGGCCCGGTGCAGCCAGCTCTGTTGACGGTCCGTCAGAAGATCGGGTACGGCGATCAGGAGAGTGGTGTCCGGCCCGACGGCGGTGCGTGCCGCGCCGAGTGTGGTGACCACGCGTGTGGAGACGCCCCGGTCGGCGAGGAGTTGGGCGACGGCGCGGCTGCCGTAGGGGTCGGCGGAGCGCGGGTCCAGTTCGCCGTGCCGGGCGGTGGAGCGTACGGCGGCCATGGCGACGGCCGCCGCCAGGATCAGTACGACGGCGAGTGCGATGCCCCGCGCGCGGGTCCACACCTGGCGGACGGCGGGTGCGGTGGAGGTCGTCGGCAGCGTGGCCTCGGCAGTCACTCGGCGGCCCCCCGGTGGGTGGTGGGGGCCGTGCTGGTGGTGCTGTGGGCGAGTGCGGGCCGGGTGCGTTCCAGGTCGCGGTCGAGTCCGGCGATGCGGTGGTACGACTCCTCGGTGGCCCTGCGCCCGCCGTATGTCACGTCGTCGAACTCGCGGGCCGCGGCGCGCAGTCGGTCGGTGTGTACGGGCAGGGTCCGGCCGGCCTCGGCGGCTGCCTCGTCGGCGGTGCGGCCCGGACGGGCGTCGAGCAGGGTGCGTTCCTCCAGAGAGCGGACGATGGCCCGCATGCGTTCCTGTACGGCCTGGTTCCAGTGGCCCTGGGCCGCGTGCGCCTCGGCGGCGGCGCGGTGTTCGGCGGCGTTGCGGGGGCCGTCGTCGAACAGGACGGCGGTGGAGGAGGGTTGCCGGCGCGGGGTGCCGAGCCGCCACCACAGGGCGGCCAGGACGGCGACGACGAACAGGACCACGACGATCAGGCCGATCGTGCCGCCGGGTGTCGCCGAGGCGGCCGAGTCGAGCAGCCGGTCGAGCCAGTCCCAGAACGCCTTCAGCGCCCGCTGGAACAGCCCGGGGTCGTTCTCGTGGTACATCCGTTTGGACAGTTCGCGGCGAGCCGCCTCCCGCGCCGGGTCACGCGGGATGGTCACCGGCGGCTCGGCTCCCGAGCCGCCTGCCGCGCGGGCCGTGCGCAGCAGGCTTCGTACGACCGTGCCGCCGGCTTCCGACGGGGCCGCTGTCGTGAGCACTCCCCCCGTGAGGCTCACCGAGTCAGCTCCCCGGGACGGGACCGGGGGCGCCGGAGCCGGCGTCCTGGACACCGGCGGCGCGGGCCAGTTCGAGGTCGAGGGCCTCGCGGCGGATGCGCTGGTCGATGTAGAGGAGCACGGTGACGCCCGCGCTGATCGGCAGGGTGAGCGCGGTGCCGATCAGGGCGCCGATGCCCTGGATGATCAGGGCGGCCCAGCCGATGTGTCCGCCGCCGGTGCCGAGCATGTCGTCCACGCCGTCGCCGCTCACGGCGGCCCCGATGGCGGTGAAGGGGATGCTGATGAGCGCCTCGACGATCCTGACGATGAGCGCGGTGAGCAGCAGGATGCCGAAGGTGCGCCACCAGGCGCCGCGTACCAGCTTCGCGGAGCGGCTCATGGCCTTGACGATGCTCTGGCGTTCCAGCATCAGGGCGGGCGTCGACAGGCAGAAGCGGATCAGCAGCCACACCGAGACGATGATGGCGCCGAGGATGCCCAGGGCCAGCAGCGCCGCCCCGCTGTTGTCGCTGCCGCCGAAGGCCAGGACGAGAATTCCGGGCAGTGCCCCGGCGAAGAGCACGCCGATGACGATCAGGCCCAACAGGATGAGCAGCCCGAACAGCTTGAGGAGTTGCGGGCGGGCGTCCCGCCAGGCCTCGCCGATGCTGACCGGCCTGCCGAGGACGGCACGGCTGGTGATGGTCGTGAGCAGGGCGGTGGCGATGACCACGGCGACGCCGGAGATCAGCGTGACGATGCCGGTGCCGAGCATGACGTCGGGCAGGGCGCGGAAGACGTCGTCAGGCCGGGCGTCGGGGGCGTTGACCCGAACCTGTGCGAGGGCGTCGTTCAGGACGAAGCCCTGCACGAGGACGAGGCTGACTGCCGAGAACAGGGCGACGGCCAACGAGATGCCGAGCACCGTGCGCCAGTAGGTGCGCATGGTGGAGACGGCGCCGTCGAGGATCTCGCCGACGCCGAGCGGGCGCAGCGGGATGACGCCGGGCTTGGCCGCGGGCGGGGGACCGCCCCAGCCGCCGCCCCAGCCGCCGTAGCCTCCGGGGTTGCCGTGACCGCCGTAGCCGGGGGGCGGGCCGCCTCCGGGGCCTCCGGGGCCGGCGGGCGGACGGGGGCCCCAGCCCGGTCCGGGCGGAGGGGGCGGCGGGGCCTGGTTCGGGCTGGGGGCACCCGTGGGCGCGGACCACTGGCCGGGTGGCGGCTGCTCCTTGGACCACTTCACGCCTGGATGCTGCGCGTTCGCGTCCGACTGGGGCTCGGGTGTGCTGTCGCCGGGGCGGTCGGCAGGCTCTGCGGGACCGGACGCGCCGGGTTCCCGCCCCTCGTTCGACGGGGCGGATCCGGGCGAGGCCCAGCCCGGAGTGTCTGTCATCGAAGCTCCTTCTCGACGCCCGTCCGCGGTCGCGGCGGCAGGTTGGCTGCCATCGTGCCATGGGGTGGTCACGGGGGTACCGGCCGCGGTGGGGACTGGACGCCTTCCATTGTTCCGCCGGATCCGGGGCAGACTGACCGCATGGCTGATCAGCAGGCGCGAACGGACGGGAACAAGCGGTCGACCGAGATACCCGTGATCCGATGGGAGGAGCCACCTGAAGGCCCTGTGCTGGTGCTTCTCGACCAGACACGGCTGCCGGCCGAGGAGGTCGAGCTGGTGTGCACGGACGCACCGGCGCTGGTGGAGGCGATCCGCTCGCTCGCCGTGCGCGGGGCGCCGCTGCTCGGGATCGCGGGCGCGTACGGTGTCGCGCTCGCCGCCACGCGCGGCTTCGACGTGGCCGAGGCGGCGGTCGCGCTCAAGGGCGCCCGGCCCACCGCGGTGAACCTGTCGGTCGGCGTGCGCCGGGCCGAGGCCGCGCACCAGGCCGCGCTGGCGAAGACCGGAGACCCGGCCGCGGCGGCCGCGGCGGCTCTCGCCGCGGCGCGGTCGCTGCACCGGGAGGACGCCGAGGCCAGTGCCCGGATGGCGGCCCACGGTCTGGCGTTCCTGGACGAGCTGCTGCCCGGCGGCGGACACCGGATCCTTACCCACTGCAACAGCGGTTCGCTGGTGTCGGGCGGCGAGGGCACGGCCTTCGCGGTGGCGCTCGCGGCGCACCGTGAGGGACGGCTGCGGCGGCTGTGGGTGGACGAAACACGTCCGTTGCTGCAGGGCGCCCGCCTGACGGCGTACGAAGCGGCCCGCAGCGGCATGGCGTACACCTTGCTCACCGACAACGCGGCGGGTTCCCTGTTCGCGGCGGGTGAGGTGGACGCGGTGCTGATCGGTGCGGACCGGATCGCGGCCGACGGCTCGGTGGCGAACAAGGTGGGGAGTTATCCGCTCGCCGTGCTGGCGCGGTACCACCATGTGCCGTTCATCGTGGTGGCGCCGGTGACGACGGTCGATCCGGGCACCCCCGACGGGGCGTCCATCGAGGTCGAGCAGCGGCCCGGCTCCGAGGTGACCGAACTTTCGGTACCCCAGGTACCGGTGACGGGGCCGGGGGGCGGGCTTCCGGTGGCGCCGCTGGGAACCCAGGCATACAACCCGGCGTTCGATGTGACGCCGCCCGAGCTGGTGACGGCCATCGTCACCGAGGAGGGGGCCGTTTCACCCGTGACGGCCGAGACTCTCGCGGAGCTGTGCGCCAGGTCGTGCCCGTGACGATCGGACGGGGAGACGGCACGCCTTCGGTGCTCGGGTAGCCTCTTTGTTCACGCGGTCAGGGGTACCGGATGGACCTCGTCGGCCAGGTGGCCAGCACGTTCGTGGATGCGCTGGACCGCTTCGGCCGAGGGGGCCTCGGAGAGGCAGTAGACCGTGCCGGACTCGGGGTCAGCCCAGGCTCTCTCGAAATGGACGCCTTCTTCCTTCTCGATGGCGAGGTCGGCCCTGTGGGCCTGCATCAGCTGATCGGCCGTGATGCCCTTCATCCCGTGGTGGACATCCATGAACTGGGGCATGGCGTTGTGCCTCCTTCCGGCTGTCGCGTCCCGGCGTACCGCGGCGTGGCTTGTCAGGTCCGCCATGTCCCATCATGTGCCTGTACGACTGCGATGGCGACCGCCGCTCCCCGGTCAGGAGCTGAGCGACGTCAGGGCCGACATCTGTGACTGACATCGACGTCGGCGGACAGGGGCAGACAGTGACGGCTCCGTACGACTATCGTCACCGGCCAGTGACCTCGCTCACCAGCGCCTCTGTCACTGTTACGAGAATGGGATGATGTCGTTTATGAAGGGACGAGTCCTTGTCGTCGACGACGACACCGCACTGGCCGAGATGCTCGGCATCGTGTTGCGTGGTGAAGGTTTTGAGCCGTCTTTCGTAGCCGACGGCGACAAGGCGCTGGCCGCTTTCCGGGAGACCAAGCCCGATCTGGTGCTGCTCGACCTGATGCTGCCCGGACGGGACGGCATCGAGGTGTGCCGGCTGATCCGGGGAGAGTCCGGGGTGCCGATCGTGATGCTCACGGCGAAGAGCGACACCGTCGATGTCGTCGTGGGCCTGGAGTCGGGCGCCGATGACTACATCGTCAAGCCGTTCAAGCCGAAGGAGCTGGTCGCCCGGATCCGGGCGCGCCTGCGCAGGTCGGAGGAGCCGGCGCCGGAGCAGCTGACCATCGGTGACCTGGTCATCGACGTGGCCGGGCACTCGGTGAAGCGGGACGGGCAGTCGATCGCACTGACCCCGCTGGAGTTCGACCTGCTGGTCGCGCTCGCCCGCAAGCCGTGGCAGGTGTTCACGCGTGAGGTGCTGCTCGAACAGGTGTGGGGCTACCGCCACGCCGCCGACACGCGGCTCGTCAACGTGCACGTCCAGCGGCTGCGTTCCAAGGTCGAGAAGGACCCGGAGCGCCCGGAGATCGTGGTGACCGTCCGTGGCGTCGGTTACAAGGCCGGACCCAGCTGACATGTCCGGGGACAGCGCCGCTTCGGCCCCCGGTCGGCCCGGGGCCCGTCCGGGGCGGCCTGTCGGCCGGACGGCTGGTGCGCGGTTCAGGAGTCTTTTCGAGGGCGGGCTGCTCGAGGGCGGGGTTCAGGGGAGCCCGGTCCTCAGGCTGTTCCTGCGCTGGGTGCGCCGCCCGCTGCTGCCGGTGATGCGGCTGTGGCGGCGCAACATCCAGCTGAGGGTCGTCGCCACGACACTCGTGATGTCGCTGGGCGTCGTCCTGCTGCTGGGTTTCGTCGTGATCGGGCAGGTGCGCAACGGCCTGCTGGACGCGAAGGTGAGGGCCTCGCAGAGCCAGGCCACCGGAGGTTTCGCGGTGGCCAAGCAGAAGGCCGACGAGGCGGCCAGTGGTGCCGGTACGGGCGCGGCCACCGGGAGCGGCACCGCCGACGGCACGTCGACCACGGACGGCCGTCCGTCGCAGAACGTCATCCCGTGGATGAGCGACCTCGTGGAGTCCTTGTCCAGTGGTGGCGCGGGCGCCTTCAATGTCGTCACGCTGCCCGTGGGAGACGACAGCGGCGGCGGGCGCAGCCCCCGTGGCTCCGGGTACGTCAACGCGACCTCCAGCGTGCCCACCGATCTGCGCGATCGGGTCAACAGCGGTACGACGGCCGCGCAGAGCTACACCCGGATCACGTACTCCAACGGCAAGGAGTCGCAGCCGGCGCTGGTCATCGGCAAGCAGGTCAACGACCCCAACGGGCGGCCGTACGAGCTGTACTACCTCTTCCCGCTCACGCAGGAGGAGAAGTCCCTCAGCCTGGTCAAGGGCACCCTCGCGACCGCCGGGCTGTTCGTCGTCGTGCTGCTCGGGGCCATCGCCTGGCTGGTGGTGCGTCAGGTCGTCACACCGGTGCGGATGGCGGCCGGGATCGCGGAGCGGCTGTCCGCCGGGCGGTTGCAGGAGCGGATGAAGGTCACCGGCGAGGACGACATCGCGCGCCTGGGCGAGGCCTTCAACAAGATGGCGCAGAACCTCCAGCTGAAGATCCAGCAGCTGGAGGACCTGTCGCGGATGCAGCGCCGGTTCGTCTCGGACGTCTCGCACGAGCTGCGTACGCCGCTGACGACCGTCCGGATGGCCGCCGACGTCATCCATGAGGCGCGCGAGGACTTCGACCCGGTGACCTCGCGGTCGGCGGAGCTGCTCGCCGACCAGCTGGACCGCTTTGAGTCGCTGCTCGCGGACCTGCTGGAGATCAGCCGCTTCGACGCGGGCGCGGCGGCGCTGGAGGCCGAGCCGATAGACCTCAGGGAGGTCGTCCGGCGCGTGGTCAGCGGCGCCGAGCCGCTCGCGGAGCGCAAGGGCACGCACATACGCGTGCTGGGCGATCAGCAGCCCGTCGTCGCCGAGGCCGACGCCCGGCGCGTGGAGCGCGTACTGCGCAACCTCGTCGTCAACGCCGTCGAGCACGGCGAGGGCAAGGACGTCATCGTCAAGCTCGCCGCGGCGGGCGGCGCGGTCGCCGTCGCCGTCCGCGACTACGGCGTGGGCCTCAAGCCGGGCGAGGCGACGCGCGTCTTCAGCCGCTTCTGGCGGGCGGACCCGGCACGCGCGCGGACCACCGGCGGTACGGGCCTCGGGCTGTCGATCGCCCTGGAGGACGCGCGGCTGCACGGCGGCTGGCTGCAGGCCTGGGGCGAGCCGGGCGGTGGCTCCCAGTTCCGGCTGACGCTGCCGAGGACCGCGGACGAGCCGCTACGGGGCTCGCCGATACCGCTGGAGCCCAAGGACTCGCGCCGCAATCGCGGCCTCGACGAGGCCGGTCTGCCCGGCGGAGCCGAGGAGAAGCGGGCGACCGTACCCGTGCAGCAGGGCGGCGGCCAGACACCCGCGCTGCCGCCGCGCGCCCCGATCGCGCCGCGGCTGAGCGCCGTCGCGCCCGCCGCCGATCCGGCCGCACTGCCCGGCAACGGCAACGGCGCGCGTGTGGTGCCCCGGCCCACGGGTGGCGCACGGCGCACGGACGACAGGGCTGCCGTGGATACGGACGGCAAGGCCGCCGTGGATCCGGCACCCGAGGCGGGCGCGGCCCGTCCGGACGCGGCCGGGCCACAGGACGACGCGGTTGGGCCGAAGAACCACGTGGCCGAGCCGCAGGACCACGTGGCTGGGCCGCAGGACTCGATGGAGCCAGGGGAGGCATTTCGTGGGCGCTGACCGCACGGGGGGCGCTCGGCCCAGGCCGGGACGCGCGGTGGCGTACACCGCCTTGGGGGCCGTACTGCTGGCCGGGTGCGCCTCGATGCCCGACAGCGGGGACCTGAAGAACGTGGAGTCCACGCCGCGGCAGGACACCGGGGTCCGGGTGTTCGCCGTGCCGCCGGCCGAGGGCGCCGGGCCCGCCGAGATCATGCAGGGCTTCCTGGAGGCGCTGACCAGCGACGATCCGGGGTATGACACGGCCCGCAAGTACCTGACGTCCGACGCGGCGAGCACTTGGCGGCCGGATCGGTCGACCACGGTCCTCGCGGGCGGACCGAGCATCGAGCCCGGCTGCCGGGCGGGTGGCAGCCCGGATCTGCCCAGCAGCATCACCTGTGTCCTGGCGGGCAGCCGGGTCGCGACCGTGGACGGGCAGCAGGCGTATCAGCCGACCGGTGGTTCCTTCCGCAGGAAGGTGCATCTCACGCGGAACCCCAAGGACGGTCAGTGGCGCATCGACAAGCTGCCCGACGGGGTCGTCATGGGCAAGTCGGACTTCCAGCGCAACTACACGTCCGTCGACAAGTACTACTTCGCTTCCGACACGGTGGTCAGGTCGACGGGGCAGCCGGTGGCGGTCGCCGATCCGGTGTTCGTGCGCAGCAAGGTGGACCCGATGACGCAGATGGTCCGCTCGCTGCTGGCCGGCCCCTCCGGCTGGCTCGACCCGGTCGTCAGGTCCGGCTTCCCGATGGGTACGGCGCTGCAGAAGGACGTGTCGGGTCTGGCGCCGGACGACCAGAACAAGCTGACCGTGCCGCTGAACCTGAAGGATTCCCAGGTCAAGGCGACCAGTTGCACCGAGATGGCGACGCAGGTGCTGTTCACCCTGCGGAACCTGGCGCCGACGCTGGAGTCGGTCGAGTTGCAGGGTGTCGGCGGCCACCGGCTGTGCGACCTGAGCGAGGAGCGCGCCGAGTCCGCCGCCTGGCACGGGTCGGCCAAGAGCCCCGACAACCTGTACTACCTCGACGGCAAGCACCGGCTGGTACGGATGCCGACGGGGAGCACGAACACCGACGCCCTCGCCGTGCCGGGGCCGCTGGGCGAGGGTGCCAAGGCGCTTGAGTCGGTGGCGGTGTCGCGGGACGAGCACTCTGCGGCCGGGGTCGGTGACCAGGGCAGATCCTTGTACATGACCTCGCTGACGACGGGTGCTTCGCTGGGCGGCGCGCTGGTGACCAGCCAGGGCCCGACCGCCCACGACCGGCTGACGACGCCGAGCTGGGACGCCCGCGGCGACCTGTGGGTGGCCGACCGCGACCCGCAGCGCGCCCGGCTCTACATCCTGCGGCAGGGCGCCACCAAGGCCGAGCAGGTCGCGGTCCCGGACCTGCCCGGCCAGATCACGGACGCCCGGGTGGCGGGCGACGGTGTGCGGATCGCGCTGGTCGTGGAGAAGGACGACAAGCAGTCCCTGCTCATCGGCCGCGTCCAGCACGGCGACGGCACCGGTCAGGGCATGTCGGTCGTCGACCTGCGCTCGGCCGCGCCCGACCTGGAGCAGGTCACCGCCCTGTCGTGGGCAGGTGACAGCAGGCTGCTCGTCGTCGGCCGGGAGCAGGGCGGTGTGCTGCAGATGAGGTACGTCCAGGTCGACGGCTCCACACTCGACGGTCCGACGCCGGGCGGGCTTCCCGGCGTCAAGGCGATCGCCGCGTCCGAGGACGAGCGGGTGCCGCTGGTGGCCTACTCGGACGACGGGATCGTACGGCTGCCGTCCGGGGCGCAGTGGCAGAAGGTGGACAAGGACGGTACGGCACCGGTCTATCCGGGCTGAACACCGCGTCTCCATTCCGGGCTGAACACCGCGTCTCCATCCGGGCTGGACACCGTCTCGCGCGCTACCCGGCGTTGTCCACAGGGGGTTTTCCACAGGGGTGGCAGAGCCGCTTCGGCGTTGGCACAGTGGTGCACATGCGGGGGTGGTGGCGGGACCTCACCGACCTGGTGCTGCCGGCCGACTGCACGGGCTGCGGAGCACCTCGTACGGTGCTCTGCCCACGGTGCCGGGCCGCGCTGTGCGGACGCGCGCCGCGGCGGGTGCGGCCGGTGCCGGAGCCGGCCGGGCTGCCGGTGGTGCACGCGGCCGCTCCGTACGCGGGCGAGGTGCGCACACTGCTCCTCGCGCACAAGGAACGGGGCGCGCTGTCTCTCGCGGGAGTGCTGGGTGTGGCTCTGGCGGGGGCGGTGCGGGCGGGGCTCGGCGGCAGTGGTGCCGGGGAAGCGGGTCTGCGGCCCGTGCTGCTCGTCCCCGTGCCCTCCGCCCGGTGGGCCGTGCGGGCGCGTGGGCACGATCCGGTGCGGCGGATGGCGCTCGCGGCGGCCGGGGAGCTGCGGCGCAGTGGCACGCCCGCCAGGGTGGCGGCCGTGCTGTGTCAGCGGCGGGCCGTGGCGGACCAGGCCGGGCTCGACGCCCGGCGGCGCCTCGCGAACCTCGCGGGCGCCCTGGAGGTCACGGCGGGCGGTGCCCGGCTCCTCGGCGGCGGACAGGTCGTGCTCGTGGACGACCTGATCACGACCGGTGCGAGCCTCGCGGAGGCGGCACGAGTCGTACGGGAGGTGGCGGAAGAGCGAACCATAGGGGGAACGGTCGTGTACGAGGGCGTAACTCGGGAAGGAAGGGATGAACGACGGATCGGAGCACGGCAGGAGAGCGGGAAGTGGATGCATGGTGCACCGGAAAAGGGGGCGTTGAACGCCCTCGGGGGTGTACTCCATGCGGCCGTGATCGCCGCTCCGCGGGATTCTTTTGAAATAAACAGGAACTGACCGCTGACTCGCATCGTTGCAGGTAGCGAGAGGCGCAATTCACCTGAACGGAGGTACGCCGGAGTAGAGGGTGACGACATCCGTCCGGGCGAGATATGTTCGGTTGTGAGGAAAGGCGCAGGCCACACCTCGCATATCGGAATGCCGTGCCATGGGTTTTCCACAAACACCGGGCCGGCGGGGTGGAGATCTCGCCCTTGGGGGAGGAGGAGGTGGACGTCACCGAGTCCGAGGTCCGGTGCTCACCGGATCTGGTGCAAGAGGGAGATGCTCCGCCGCTGGAGCGGAGCGATCCGGGAACGGAGTTCTGCGTGGACATCGTCGTCAAAGGCCGCAAGACCGAGGTGCCCGAGCGGTTCCGCAAGCACGTGGCCGAGAAGCTGAAGCTGGAGAAGATCCAGAAGCTCGACGGCAAGGTGATCAGCCTCGACGTCGAGGTGTCCAAGGAGCCCAACCCCCGACAGGCCGACCGCTGTGACCGAGTGGAGATCACGCTCCGCTCCCGCGGTCCGGTGATCCGGGCGGAGGCGGCGGCCAGCGACCCGTACGCGGCACTCGACCTCGCCGCGGAGAAACTGGACGCCCAGCTGCGCAAGCAGCACGACAAGCGGTTCTCGCGCCGTGGCGCACGGCGGATCTCGGCGGCCGAGGTCCCCGACCACGTCCCTGGCGCGGCCACGCTGAACGGCAATGGTCTGCCCGTCCAGGAGGACGAGGCGGACGGAGTGCCGACGAAGAAGATCGGCTCGCTGGAGGTCAAGGGTGAGGGCCCCCTCGTCGTCCGGGAGAAGACCCATGTCGCCGCTCCGATGAGCCTGGACCAGGCCCTCTATGAGATGGAACTGGTCGGCCACGACTTCTACTTGTTCGTCGACTCGGAGACGAAGGAACCGAGCGTCGTCTACCGGCGACATGCCTACGACTACGGTGTGATCCACCTCAACACGGACCCGATGGTCGCGCAGCTGCCCGCGACGGGGGGCGCGCTGGGCGGCTGACGTCACCCGGCCGACGTCGAGCCGGTGCCCCTGGAAGCGCGTGTGCGCCCCCAGGGGCACCTGTGTGCGACCACTTCACGCCCCGCACGTCACCTCGGTGTCGCCTGGGCATGAAATCATGGCCGGACCGGCCCAACCGGTGGGCCGCTGCCTTGGGTTGGCGATGGCACAGGATCACAGGCCACAGCCTTCAGGGGGAGGAACGATGGCGGACACCTTCGGACCGATGCGGGACGAGGACGGCGACGACGGTGTCATCGGCATGGGCCCGGACACCGGCTCCGTACGCGCGGAACCGATCAGGGTCCTGGTCGTGGACGACCACGCTCTCTTCCGGCGTGGCTTGGAGATCGTGCTGAAGGCCGAGGAGGACATCCAGGTCGTCGGCGAGGCCGGCGACGGCGCCGAGGCCGTGGACAAGGCCGCCGATCTGCTGCCCGACATCGTGCTGATGGACGTCCGCATGCCCAAGCGCGGCGGGATCGAGGCCTGCACCTCCATCAAGGAGGTCGCCCCCAGCGCCAAGATCATCATGCTGACGATCAGCGACGAGGAGGCCGACCTCTACGACGCGATCAAGGCGGGCGCGACCGGATACCTCCTCAAGGAGATCTCCACGGACGAGGTGGCGACCGCCATTCGCGCGGTGGCCGACGGGCAGTCGCAGATCAGCCCGTCCATGGCGTCCAAGCTCCTCACCGAGTTCAAGTCGATGATCCAGCGCACCGACGAGCGCCGGCTGGTGCCCGCGCCGCGGCTGACCGACCGGGAGCTGGAGGTCCTCAAACTCGTCGCGACCGGGATGAACAACCGGGACATCGCCAAGGAACTGTTCATCTCCGAGAACACCGTGAAGAACCACGTCCGCAACATCCTGGAGAAGCTCCAGCTGCACTCCAGGATGGAAGCCGTGGTCTACGCGATGCGGGAGAAGATCCTGGAGATCCGTTAGGCGAGCGTGCGGCCCAGTTCTCTCGTCAGGGGCTCGCGCAGCTCCGGGGGGTCCATCCGCTCCACGCGGACGTCTGTGCAGTTCACCCAGGTGGCTGCCTCGATCAGGGCCTGGGCGATGGCCGGGACCGCCTTCGGGCCGTCCGCGGTGACCTGCTTGGCCACCAGAGTGCGCCCCTCGCGCGCCGGGTCCACGCGCCCGACGAGTCGGCCGCCGGCGAGCACCGGCATGGCGAAGTAGCCATGGACCCGCTTCGGCTTGGGCACATACGCCTCCAGGCGATGGGTGAAGCCGAAGATCCGCTCCGTACGTGCCCGCTCCCAGATCAGCGAGTCGAACGGCGAGAGCAGCGTGGTGCGGTGGCGGCCGCGCGGCGGCGTCGCCAGAGCCGCCGGGCCGGCCCAGGCCGGCCGGGACCAGCCCTCCACCTCGACCGGGACCAGACCCGAGTCGGCGATGACCGCGTCGACCTGCTCGCCCTTGAGCCGGTGGTAGTCGGCGATGTCCGCGCGTGTGCCCACGCCGAGGGACTCGCCGGCCAGCCGGACCAGACGGCGCAGACACTCGGTGTCGTCCAGCTCGTCGTGCAGCAGTGCGTCCGGGATGGCGCGCTCGGCCAGGTCGTACACCCGCTTCCAGCCGCGGCGCTCGACGCACACCACCTCGCCGTACATCAGCGCGCGTTCCACGGCGACCTTGGTGCCGGACCAGTCCCACCATTCGTTCGTCTTCTTCGCGCCGCCCAGCTCCGTGGAGGTCAGCGGGCCCTCCGCGCGCAGCTGTTTGACGACCTGCTCGTAGGTGCCCTCGGGCAGTTCGTGGTTCCAGTGCGGGCGGTCGCGGTAGGCGCGGCGGCGGAAGGCGAAGTGCGGCCACTCCTCGACGGGGAGGATGCAGGCCGCGTGCGACCAGTACTCGAAGGCGTGCGGGCGCGCCGGCGACACGCCGACGGACGCCGGCTTCCAGTAGGCGGACTCGACCGTCTTGCGGCCGATCGCGCCGAGCCGGGAGTACGGCACCAGTTCATGGGAGCGGGCGAGGACCGAGATCGTGTCGAGCTGGACCGCGCCGAGGTGGCGCAGCACGCCGCGGACTCCGGCCCGCCGGTCGGGCACGCCGAGGAAGCCCTGGGCCCGCAGGGCGATACGGCGGGCGTCGTCCGCGGTGAGAGTGGTGGTCGGGCGCGGAAGGGTCGTCATGCCCCGGACGATAGAGGGCGGCACTGACAGTCCGCGCTGAGCTGCGGTTTCACCGGACGCGGGCGGGCAGGTACGGCGCCGTGGACGGCAGACCCAGGTCCGAGGGGAGCAGGGAGGCGACCCAGCAGTCCCGCCGCACCCCTCTGTTGTTGATCGCGGAGCGCAGGGTGCCCTCGATGGTGAAACCGGCTCGCTCGGCCACCGCGCGGGAGGCACCGTTGCCGACCTCGGCACGCCATTCGACCCGGTCGATGCCGACCGCGGTGAAGATCCAGCGGCAGGCGGTGAGCGTGGCCTCGGTGAGGTAGCCGTGGCCGCGGCGCTCCTTGGCCCCCCAGAACCCGACCTCCGCCACACCGAGCGAGCGCATGGTGAGGCTGAGCATGCCGGCGAGTTCCCCGCCGGTGAGGAAGACCCCGAAGGTGCACATCGAGCTCTGCGCCCAGCCGTCGGGGACCAGTTGCTCGGTGAAGCCGCTCGCGTGCTCGGGCAGATACGGTGAAGGCACTGTGGTCCAGCGCTGGATGTCGGGATCCTGCGCCGCCTCGTACACCGCCTGGGTGTCGTGCGGGCCGACCGTGCGCAGGACCAGGCGGTCCGTGGTGAGGGTGACGGGTTCCATCGGCCGATTGTGCTCGGCAGGCCGCGCGCGGGCCATCGGATTTCGCTGCGCGTGAGCACGTGATCACATTTCGCGCAATTCCTTGCGCCGATGCGGCACTATCGGCCTGGCCCGTCCGTTGTCCCGGATGAAGCAGCCGTCGGGCCGCCAGGCCTCCCGAGCCAGCCGGGTCCTCGCATACGATGGCCGTTGCTCAGTACGTCCAATGGAAACCGACCGTCCCAGGCCCGACCGGCAAGGAGACAAACCCCCGTGTCCGTCCTCTCGAAGATCATGCGTGCAGGCGAAGGTAAGATCCTGCGCAAGCTGCACCGCATCGCGGACCAGGTCAACTCCATCGAAGAGGACTTCGTCGACCTCTCCGACGCCGAGCTGCGGGCCCTCACCGAGGAGTACAAGCAGCGGTACGCCGATGGTGAGAGCCTGGACGACCTGCTCCCCGAGGCGTTCGCCACCGTCCGTGAGGCCGCCAAGCGCGTCCTCGGCCAGCGGCACTACGACGTGCAGCTGATGGGTGGCGCCGCCCTCCACCTCGGCTACGTGGCCGAGATGAAGACCGGTGAGGGCAAGACCCTCGTCGGCACCCTGCCCGCGTATCTGAACGCCCTGTCCGGCGACGGCGTCCACATCGTCACGGTCAACGACTACCTGGCCGAGCGCGACTCCGAGATGATGGGCCGCGTCCACAAGTTCCTGGGCCTGGACGTCGGCTGCATCCTGGCCAACATGACGCCGGCCGAGCGCCGCGAGCAGTACGGGTGCGACATCACGTACGGCACGAACAACGAATTCGGCTTCGACTACCTGCGCGACAACATGGCGTGGTCCCAGGACGAGCTGGTGCAGCGCGGCCACAACTTCGCCATCGTCGACGAGGTCGACTCCATCCTGGTCGACGAGGCGCGTACGCCGCTGATCATCTCCGGCCCGGCCGACCAGGCCACCAAGTGGTACGGCGACTTCGCCAAGCTGGTCACGCGCCTGAAGAAGGGCGAGGCGGGCAACCCGCTCAAGGGCGTCGAGGAGACCGGCGACTACGACGTCGACGAGAAGAAGCGCACGGTCGCCATCCATGAGTCCGGTGTCAGCAAGGTCGAGGACTGGCTGGGCATCGACAACCTCTACGAGTCGGTGAACACCCCGCTCGTGGGTTACCTGAACAACGCCATCAAGGCCAAGGAACTCTTCAAGCGCGACAAGGACTACGTCGTCATCGACGGCGAAGTCATGATCGTCGACGAGCACACCGGCCGTATCCTCGCCGGCCGCCGCTACAACGAGGGCATGCACCAGGCGATCGAGGCGAAGGAAGGGGTGGACATCAAGGACGAGAACCAGACGCTCGCCACGATCACCCTGCAGAACTTCTTCCGCCTCTACGGCAAGCTCTCCGGCATGACCGGTACGGCGATGACCGAGGCCGCCGAGTTCCACCAGATCTACAAGCTCGGCGTGGTCCCGATCCCGACCAACAGGCCGATGGTCCGCAAGGACCAGTCGGACCTGATCTACCGTACCGAGGTGGCCAAGTTCGAGGCCGTCGTCGACGACATCGCGGAGAAGCACGAGAAGGGCCAGCCGATCCTCGTCGGCACGACCTCCGTCGAGAAGTCGGAGTACCTCTCGCAGCAGCTCAGCAAGCGCGGCATCCAGCACGAGGTGCTGAACGCCAAGCACCACGAGCGTGAGGCGTCGATCGTCGCTCAGGCCGGCCGCAAGGGCGCGGTGACGGTGGCCACCAACATGGCCGGCCGTGGTACGGACATCAAGCTCGGTGGCAACCCCGACGACCTCGCCGAGGCGGAGCTGCGCCAGCAGGGTCTTGACCCCGAAGAGCACATCGAGGAGTGGGCGCAGGCACTGCCCGCCGCGCTGGAGAAGGCCGAGCAGTCGGTCAAGGCCGAGTTCGAAGAGGTCAAGGACCTCGGCGGGCTCTACGTCCTCGGCACCGAGCGGCACGAGTCGCGGCGCATCGACAACCAGCTGCGCGGTCGTTCCGGCCGTCAGGGCGACCCCGGCGAGTCCCGCTTCTACCTCTCCCTCGGCGACGACCTGATGCGCCTGTTCAAGGCCCAGATGGTCGAGCGCGTGATGTCCATGGCCAATGTGCCGGACGACGTCCCGATCGAGAACAAGATGGTCACGCGCGCGATCGCGTCCGCGCAGTCGCAGGTCGAGCAGCAGAACTTCGAGACCCGTAAGAATGTTCTGAAGTACGACGAGGTCCTCAACCGCCAGCGCGAGGTCATCTACGGCGAGCGTCGGCGCGTGCTGGAGGGTGAGGATCTGCACGAGCAGGTCCAGCACTTCATGGACGACACGATCGACGCGTACATCGACGCGGAGACCGCCGAGGGCTTCCCCGAGGACTGGGACCTGGACCGGCTGTGGGGCGCCTTCAAGCAGCTCTACCCGGTGAAGGTCACCATCGACGAGCTGGAGGAGACCGCCGGGGACCGGGCCGGTCTGACCGCCGAGTTCATCTCCGAGTCCATCAAGGACGACATCCACGAGCAGTACGAGGCGCGGGAGACGCAGCTCGGCTCCGAGATCATGCGGGAGCTGGAGCGCCGGGTCGTGCTGTCGGTCCTCGACCGCAAGTGGCGCGAGCACCTCTACGAGATGGACTACCTCCAGGAGGGCATCGGCCTGCGCGCGATGGCGCAGAAGGACCCGCTGGTCGAGTACCAGCGCGAGGGCTTCGACATGTTCACCGCGATGATGGAGGGCATCAAGGAGGAGTCCGTCGGCTATCTGTTCAACCTGGAGGTCCAGGTCGAGCAGCAGGTCGAGGAGGTCCCCGTCGAGGCCGAGGAGCCGGTCGGCGAGGGCGTCCAGGAGACGGTTCCGGCGCAGGCCGGGGCGCGTCCGGAGATCCGTGCGAAGGGGCTGGACGTTCCGCAGCGGCGGGATCTGCACTTCTCGGCGCCCACCGTGGACGGTGAGGGCGGTGTCGTGGAGCGCGACCTCGAGGACGACGAGCCGGTGCGCTCCGAGTCGGACGGGCTGACGCGGGCGGAGCGACGGCGCCAGGCCAAGGGCGGACGGCGTCGTAAGAAGTAGGGCGTCAAGCAGGGCGTCAGTGCGGCGAGTCGGCCGCTGAGAAGGGCCGGTTCCCTCGGGAGCCGGCCCTTCCGTGTTGCCGCCTCACTCCTGCCGTGCGGTGCTCTGCGCCGTCAGGTGCCTTGTGCCGCCGCGGGGCGGGGGCCGGTCTCCACCGCTGTGCAGCGCCAGCGGAGGTCCTGGCCCAGCTCCAGACGGAAGGCCAGGGCGCGCAGCCGGTCGCCGGCGGCGATACGGGCGAAGACCTCCAGGGCGCCCTCGCCGGGGACGTAGTAGCCGATGTCCTGGACGACGGGGCGGGATCCTCGGGTGCGCAGGGGGCGGCGTTCGGCGAGGCGGGTCAGGTCGTCGTAGGCGCGGCCCACGGTGTGCCGGAGCATCCAGTGGACGGGCCGCTGACCGCTCAGGACGGCCAGCAGACGCTCGGCGAAGAGGTCGGTGGGGCGTACCGGCGGCCGGGCCGTCTCCGGCGCTGTACGGGCCGTACCCGCGTTCCGGGGCACGGCGGGCGGCAGGTCACGCATGCTCCTGACCGCTGGCTTCCGGGGCGGGGCACCGCCCGGGCGGCGGGTGTCGCGGCGGGTCGGCGGGCAGTGGCGCGGGCGGGGCTGGGCGGTGCGGTTCATGACCTTGTTCATCGAGGTCCCCGTTCGGCGGGCCCGGTCGGTACCGGGCGGTAACTCGCTGGTGGGGATCTTGTACGGGGCTCGGGAGCGGGGTGGCAAGGACGAAGGCAGGGGCGCGGAAGGGGCGGAGAGGTTCACCTATCCGGGGGAGGAAGAGGGTGCCGAACCCCAGGATCCGGCGGGTGCGCCGGGTGAATGCGCGGCCTGGAGTTGACGGCTTCCCGGGTGTGGGCACAGACCCGAAAGGGGACGGGCGCACGTATCCTGAAGGCCCTCCGGGAGACGCGGCAGCCGGCCTTCCCGGGGCCACAGCGGAGCCTTTGAACAGGAAAGAGCGGCCAGCATGCGCGTCTACGTCCCCCTGACCCTCCCCGGTCTCGCCGAGGCGCACAGGACGGGTGAGCTGGGGAGCGGCCCCTTCCTCGCGTACGCCGTCACGCCCGCGCTGCGCGAGTGGTACCTCTCCGAGGACATCGAGGAACTGGAGTACGCGGCGCTCAGCCGGGCCGCGCTGGCCTCGCTGCGGCTGCTGGCGGCCGAGCCGGATGCCCTGCGGCGCCGGGTCGTGGTCGCCGTGGACGTGGCCGACGGCGCCGCGGGCGCCGACCCGGACCGCGGGCTCGACCCGTCCGCCCTCGGCGAGGTCACCGTCACGGTGACCGTGCCGCTCGCGAAGGCGGCCGCGGTGCATGTCGACGCCGGTGACGCGGAGCGGGACGTGGCCGCGGCGGCGGACGTGGTGGAGGCGGCCGACGGCGGGGACGACGACGCCCAGTTCGTCGTGGACGGCGCCGAGGATCACGAGCTGCTGTGGTACGCCACGCAGGAGATCCCCAACCTGATCGGGCTCGCCTGACTGCTCCTGCCCGCCCCCGGCCGGCAGACGTCGTTGTCAGTGGTGGCGGGTACGGTTTTTGGCATGGGGATGCAGGAGAGCGCACACATCGTCTGGGATTGGAACGGCACGCTTTTCCACGACACCGACGCGATCATCGGCGCGACGAACGCGGCCTTCGCCGAGCTGGGGATCGCGCCGATCACGCTGGAGCAGTACCGGTCGCTGTATTGCGTGCCGGTGCCGAAGTTCTACGAGCGGCTGATCGGCCGGCTGCCCACCGACGCCGAGTGGGAGCTGATGGACGGGATCTTCCACCGGCACTATGCCGAGCACCGGGGGCGGTGCGCGCTGACCGAGGGGGCGGCGGAGCTGCTCGCGGGGTGGCGGTCGGCGGGGCACAGCCAGTCGCTGCTGAGCATGTATGTGCACGAGGAGCTGGTGCCGCTCGTGCGGGGCTTCGGGATCGAGACGCACTTTCTGCGGGTCGACGGGCGTACGGGGCCGTCCGGGGGCAGCAAGGCGGAGCACATGGTGCGGCATCTGCGGGCGCTGAGCGGGGTCGTGGAGCCGGCGCGGACCGTCGTGATCGGGGACGCGGCGGACGACGCGATCGCGGCGCGGGGCGTCGGTGCCCGGGCCGTGCTGTACACCGGGGGGTCGCACGGCCGGGCCAGCCTCGAGGAAGTGGGGGTGCCGGTGGTGGACACCCTGGAGCAGGCGGTGGAGGAAGCACAGCGAATAGCCGCGTAGCCGCGGCCCGGGTTCCGGTGGTCCTCGCGGGGGTGGGTGCGATCGCGCAGGTGGGCGCGGTGTCTCAGCTCGCCGGTGCCGTCGCTCGCAGGATCTTCAGGAACTCGCGCATCCAGGCCGGGTGGTCCGGCCAGGCCCGGGAGGAGACCAGGGTGCCGTCGACCACGGCCTCGCTGTCCTGGAAGCCCGCTCCGGCTGCCTGCATGTCCGGTTCGAGTGCCGGGTACGCCGTGACGCGGCGGCCGCGCAGGCTGTCGATCGCCGCGGTGAGCAGCGGGCCGTGGCAGATCTGGGCGACGGGCTTGTCGGAGTCGAAGAACGCCTTGAGGATCTTGCGGAGTTCGGGGTCGTTGCGCAGATACTCGGGGGCCCGGCCGCCGGGGATGACGACGGCCACATAGGCGCCGGGGTCCACGTCGGCGAAGGCCAGGTCGGCGGGCCAGGTATAGCCCGGCTTCTCGGTGTAGGTGTCGTAGCCGGGTTCGAAGTCGTGGACGACGAAGCGCAGGGTCTTGCGGGAGGGGGCCGCGATGTCGACCTCGTAGCCTTCCTCGCGCAGACGCTGGTACGGGTAGAGGACTTCCAGGGACTCCGCCGCGTCGCCGGTGACGATCAGGATCTTCGCGGGCATGTCGGCTCCTCCGGGTGCTCCGAGGTGCTCCAGTACTCCTGGGCGGGACGCGCACTGTCCCAGGGCAAGGTGCCAACACCGGGCGTGCTCTGCCAAGAGGGCCGCCGCGGTTCCGGCCCGCCCTGTACTCAGAGTGCGGTCGCGGCTCCGCCGGCGCGACCGGACGCCGCACCCGGCCGTGCCCGCTCCCGTGGGCCGTCGGATCCTCACCGGACCCCCATGGGATACGTCACCACCCCCCACTCCGATGCTGTGCAGATCGTCAAACTTCACCCCTTGGTTTTGTACACATACGGCTCATGACGGGCCCCGGGTAAGGAGCGATAGCCTTGTGGCGTGATCAGCGCGATAGTTCGCGGGGGCGATCCTGTCCCCGCCCCGCGCCCGGGTTGCACGGAACACCTCCGTGACCGGGCGGCGGTCGCTGGTCTTCGCGGGCGGGACGGGGCCACAGGAGCCCCCGGGACGCCGAGGACAACCCTGGACACGGCGGCGCCGAGAGCAGCGTCACACCCGACGGGCGTGTCGAGAATGGCCGAATTCCCCCCGCACATCTCACCTCGCGGCATAGCGTCGATGCGGACCGGACACCCCGGGCCGTGGCGTCGAGCCGGAGGGAAAGAGGCCGTACTTCCTTCTACGTCACGCAATGGCGCGCGACAGGAGTCAGAGGACAATGCAGACCAAGCTGGACGAAGCCAAGGCCGAGCTGCTCGAAAGGGCTGCTCGGGTAGCTGAGAACAGCCCGGTCGGGGGGCACCTACCGACCGGGACCGCGGGCGAGGGCTCCCCGGGCACCCCGGACAGCGAGTCCGTACTCGCGTTCCTCCAGCGCTACTACCTGCACACCGCCCCGGAAGACCTTGCCGACCGCGACCCGGTCGACGTCTTCGGCGCCGCGGTCTCGCACTACCGTCTCGCCGAGAACCGCCCCCAGGGCACGGCGAACGTGCGGGTCCACACCCCGACCGTGGAGGAGAACGGGTGGACCTGCAGCCACTCGGTCGTGGAGGTCGTCACCGACGACATGCCCTTCCTCGTCGACTCGGTCACCAATGAGCTGACCCGGCGCGGGCGCGGCATCCACGTCGTCGTCCACCCGCAGTTCGTCGTCCGGCGTGACCTCACCGGCAAGCTGATCGACGTCCTGCCGGCCGCGCCGGGCGAGGACCTCCCGCACGACGCGCACTTCGAGTCCTGGATCCATGTGGAGATCGACCGGGAGACCGACCGGGCCGATCTGAAGGAGATCACGGCCGATCTGCTGCGGGTGCTCTCCGACGTCCGCGAGGCCGTCGAGGACTGGGAGAAGATGCGGGAGGCGGCGACCCGGGTCGCCGCCGATCTGGCGAGCGAGCCCGTTCCGGGCGACCTGCCCGGGCCCGAGGTCGAGGAGGCCCGCGAGCTGCTGCGCTGGCTGGCCGACGACCACTTCACCTTCCTCGGCTTCCGCGAGTACCAGCTGCGTGACGACGACACGCTCGCCGCCGTGCCCGGCACCGGCCTCGGCATCCTGCGCTCCGACCCGCAGCACGCCGAGGACGACCAGCACCCGGTCAGCCCCTCCTTCGAGCGGCTGACGGCCGACGCCCGGGCCAAGGCCCGCGAGCACAAGCTGCTCGTGCTGACCAAGGCCAACAGCCGGGCCACCGTGCACCGGCCGTCGTACCTGGACTACGTCGGCGTCAAGAAATTCGACGCGGACGGGAACGTCGTGGGGGAGCGGCGCTTCCTCGGGCTGTTCTCCTCGGCCGCGTACACCGAGTCCGTGCGCCGGGTCCCCGTCATCCGCCGCAAGGTCGACGAGGTGCTGCACCGCGCCGGGTTCTCGCCCAACAGCCACGACGGCCGCGACCTGCTCCAGATCATGGAGACCTACCCGCGCGACGAGCTGTTCCAGACGCCCGTCGCCGAACTGCAGTCCATCGTCACGAGCGTGCTCTATCTGCAGGAACGGCGCCGGCTGCGGCTCTACCTGCGGCAGGACGAGTACGGGCGCTACTACTCGGCCCTCGTGTACCTCCCGCGTGACCGCTACACCACCGGTGTCCGGCTGCGGATCATCGACATCCTGAAGGAGGAGCTCGGCGGTGTCAGCGTCGACTTCACCGCCTGGAACACCGAATCGATCCTGTCCCGGCTGCACTTCGTCGTCCGTGTCCCGCCGGGCTCCGAGCTGCCCGAGCTGTCCGACGCCGGCAAGGACCGCATCGAGGCCCGGCTGGTCGAGGCGGCCCGCTCCTGGGCCGACGCGTTCGCCGAGGCGCTGACCGCCGAGTGCGGCGAGGAGCACGCGGCCGAGGTGCTGCGCCGCTACAGCCACGCCTTCCCCGAGGGCTACAAGGCCGACCACACCCCACGCGCCGCGGTCGCCGACCTGGTCCACCTGGAGCAGCTCAGCGAGGACAGGACCTTCAGCCTGAGCCTGTACGAGCCGGTGGGCGCGGGTCCCGAGGAGCGCCGCTTCAAGATCTACCAGAAGGGCGGCTCGGTCTCCCTCTCGCATGTGCTGCCGGTGCTCAGCCGCCTCGGCGTCGAGGTCACCGACGAGCGGCCGTACGAGCTGCGCTGCTCGGACCGCACCACCGCCTGGATCTACGACTTCGGGCTGCGCGTGCCGAAGGCGAACGGCGCCGGGGAGTACCTCGGCGACGACGCCCGCGAGCGCTTCCAGGAGGCCTTCTCCGCCACCTGGACCGGCAAGGCCGAGAACGACGGCTTCAACGCCCTGGTGCTGAGCGCCGGGCTGTCCTGGCGGCAGGCGATGGTGCTGCGCGCCTACGCCAAGTATCTGCGGCAGGCCGGTTCGACCTTCTCGCAGGACTACATGGAGGACACCCTCCGCAACAACGTCCACACCACCCGGCTCCTCGTCTCGCTGTTCGAGGCGCGGATGTCCCCGGACCGGCAGAAGGCCGGACTGGAGATCACGGACGCCCTGCTGGAGGAGCTGGACGCGGCCCTGGACCAGGTGGCGAGCCTGGACGAGGACCGGATCCTCAGGTCCTTCCTCACCGTCATCAAGGCGACCCTGCGCACGAACTTCTTCCAGGAGAGGGTCGACGGCACGCCGCACGACTACGTCTCCATGAAGTTCGACCCGCAGGCCATCCCGGACCTGCCCGCGCCCCGCCCG
Organism: Streptomyces alanosinicus; assembly: GCF_014650595.1. Taxonomy (GTDB): domain Bacteria; phylum Actinomycetota; class Actinomycetes; order Streptomycetales; family Streptomycetaceae; genus Streptomyces; species Streptomyces alanosinicus. Next base: position 1,337,444 of record NZ_BMVG01000001.1, on the reverse strand, counting down.
GCGTACGAGATCTGGGTGTACTCGCCGCGTGTCGAGGGCGTGCACCTGCGCTTCGGCAAGGTCGCGCGCGGTGGCCTGCGCTGGTCCGACCGGCGTGAGGACTTCCGGACCGAGATCCTCGGCCTGGTCAAGGCCCAGATGGTGAAGAACACGGTCATCGTGCCGGTCGGCGCCAAGGGCGGCTTCGTCGCCAAGCAGCTGCCGGACCCGGGCAAGGACCGCGACGCCTGGCTGGCCGAGGGCATCGCCAGCTACAAGACGTTCATCTCGGCGCTGCTCGACATCACCGACAACATGGTCGCCGGCGAGGTCGTACCGCCGCAGGACGTGGTCCGGCACGACGGGGACGACACCTACCTGGTCGTCGCCGCCGACAAGGGCACCGCGACCTTCTCCGACATCGCCAACGACGTCGCGAACACCTACAACTTCTGGCTGGGCGACGCCTTCGCCTCCGGCGGCAGCGCGGGCTACGACCACAAGGGCATGGGCATCACCGCGCGCGGTGCCTGGGAGTCCGTGAAGCGGCACTTCCGTGAGCTGGGCGTGGACACCCAGTCCGAGGACTTCACGGTCGTCGGCATCGGTGACATGTCCGGTGACGTGTTCGGCAACGGCATGCTGCTCTCCGAGCACATCCGCGTGGTCGCCGCCTTCGACCACCGGCACATCTTCATCGACCCCACGCCGGACGCGGCCACGTCCTACGCCGAGCGCCGCCGGCTGTTCGAGCTGCCCCGCTCCAGCTGGGCCGACTACGACACCGAGCTGCTGTCGGCGGGCGGCGGGATCTTCCCGCGCGCCGCCAAGTCGATCCCGCTCAACGCCCACATCCGCGAGGCCCTCGGCATCGAGGGCAAGGTCGCCAAGATGACCCCGGCCGACCTCATGAAGGCGATCCTGCACGCACCGGTCGACCTGCTGTGGAACGGCGGCATCGGCACCTACGTGAAGTCGTCGGCGGAGTCGAACGCGGACGTCGGCGACAAGGCCAACGACGCCATCCGCGTCGACGGCAAGGACCTGCGGGTCAAGGTCGTCGGCGAGGGCGGCAACCTGGGGCTGACCCAGCTCGGCCGGATCGAGTTCGCCATGCACGGCGGCAAGATCAACACCGATGCGATCGACAACAGCGCCGGCGTGGACACCTCCGACCACGAGGTGAACATCAAGATCCTGCTGAACGGTCTGGTCGCGGAGGGCGACATGACCGTCAAGCAGCGCAACAAGCTGCTTGCCGAGATGACCGACGAGGTCGGCGCGCTGGTCCTGCGCAACAACTACGCGCAGAACACCGCGCTGGCCAACGCCCTGTTCCAGGCGGGCTCCATGCTCCACGCCCAGCAGCGGTTCCTGCGCCATCTGGTGCGCGAGGGCCATCTGGACCGGGCGCTGGAGTTCCTGCCCACCGACCGCCAGGTCCGCGAGCGGCTCTCCCAGAGCCAGGGTCTGACCGGTCCGGAGACCGCGGTCGTGCTGGCGTACACGAAGATCACGGTCGCCGAGGAGCTGCTGCAGACCTCGCTGCCGGACGACCCGTATCTGCGGACCCTGCTGCACGCGTACTTCCCGACGGCCCTGCGCGAGCGGTTCGCCGAGGCGATCGACAGCCACCCGCTGCGCCGCGAGATCACCACGACCGTGCTGGTCAACGACACGGTCAACACGGGTGGTACGACGTATCTGCACCGGCTGCGCGAGGAGACCGGCGCCTCCCTGGAGGAGATCGTCCGGGCCCAGACCGCGGCCCGCACGATCTTCTCCTCGGCCCCGGTGTGGGACGCGGTGGAGGCGCTGGACAACAAGGTCGACGCGGCCGTCCAGACCCGGATCCGGCTGCACTCGCGCCGGCTCGTCGAGCGCGGCACGCGCTGGCTGCTCAACAACCGGCCGCAGCCGCTGGAGCTCGCCGAGACGGTCGAGTTCTTCGCCGAGCGGGTCGAGCGGGTCTGGCAGGAGCTGCCGAAGCTGCTGCGCGGCGCGGACCTGGAGTGGTACCAGCACGTGTACGACGAGCTGTCCGCGGCCGGCGTCCCGGACGAGCTCGCCACGCGCGTGGCCGGCTTCTCCTCCGCCTTCCCGGCGCTCGACATCGTGTCGGTGGCCGACCGCATGGGCAAGGAGCCCCTGGACGTCGCCGAGATCTACTACGACCTCGCCGACCGGCTCAGCATCACCCAGCTGATGGACCGCATCATCGAGCTGCCCCGCGCCGACCGCTGGCAGTCCATGGCCCGCGCCTCGATCCGCGAGGATCTGTACGCGGCTCACGCGGCGCTCACCGCGGACGTCTTCGCGGCCGGCAACGGCACCTCCAGTCCCGAGCAGCGCTTCACGGCCTGGGAGCAGAAGAACGCGCCCATCCTGAGCCGGGCGCGCACCACCCTGGAGGAGATCCGGGCTTCGGAGACGTTCGACCTCGCCAACCTCTCGGTGGCGATGCGTACGATGCGGACGCTGCTGCGGACGCATTCGTAGCCGTACGACGGCGTTCGTAGCCGTACGGGAGTGAGGGCGCCCCGGGCCGACGTGGAATCGGACCGGGGCGTTCCCCTTCTTGCTGACCTTTAGCAAAAAACGATCAATGAATTTACCGTTTCCTGCTAATCGGCAGCCTTCGGTTAGGGTCGACGCTGTGACTGTTCAACTCACCGAGACTCGTCCGGCGGCACCCCCCGCGCCGGCTCCGGCCCGGCCTGTCAGGCGTGTCGTGCTGGAGGTGGTGAGATTCGGGATCGTCGGCGGCAGCGGTGTCCTCGTCAATTTCCTGATCTTCAACCTGCTGCTGCGCGGCTTGGGTTGGCAGGCGATGACCGCGACCGTCCTGGCCAGCTGCATCGCGATGGCGACCAATTACCTGGGTTTCCGCTATTTCGCCTATCGCGACCGGGCCTCGCGCACGCGCAGCCAGATCATCCTGTTCTTCGTCTTCAGCGGCCTCGGTGTCGTCATGGAAATCGGCCTGTTCTGGGTCGGTTACCACGGACTGGGCCTGCACGGAGTGCTGCAATCGAATGTGGCGAAGGCCCTGTCGATCGTGCTTGCCTCCGCGTTCCGATTCCTCGTCTATCGCACTTGGGTGTTCCAGCAGGATGCACACCGCACCGCCTGATACTGAACCGGTGAACCGCACACAGCCGACGGCCGGCGCCGCCCGGGCCGGCCGGGCACTGCCGCAGGTGGCCGCCGCGCTCGTCGTGGTGCTGCTGCTCCTGGTGGTCGTCCGGCTGCCATGGGCGGGCGACCTCGGCATGCACGCCGCCACCATCCAGCGGCTGAGCCATGACCTGTTCCATCCCGGCAATCCGCTGGTCGACGCGGACACGCCGAGCCCCTACTACTCGCCGTGGATGCTGGTGCTGGGCGCGGTCGCCAAGGTGACCGGTCTGTCGGTGTTCATGGTGCTGCGGCTCGGCGCGCTGGTCGCGCTGACGCTGTTGGTCACCGGGGTCTGGCGCTATGTCCGCACCCTGTCCGCGCATCGCGCCGCACCGGCCCTGGCGCTGCTCAGCCTGCTCTTCCTGTGGGGCCCGGTGCTGTTCACCTGGTCCGGGTTCCTGGGCCTGAACTCGCTGGCGCTGACGGTGTCGTACCCCAGCGTCCTCGCGCTTGGCCTCACCTTCCACTTCTGGGCCTGGGTCACGCGGGCGGTGCGCGAGGAGACCGCGTGGGGAAGGTGGCTGTGGCTCGGCGGGCTCTGGGCCCTGATCCTGCTCTGCCACCAGTTCACCGGCGTCGTGGCGTCGCTGGGGGCGCTGGCGATGGTGATCGCGGCGCGGCCGGCGCGCCCGGTGCTGCTGCGGCTGGCCGCCGCGCTGGCGCTCGGCGTGGTCCTGCTGTGGCTGTGGCCGTACTACGACTTCTTCTCGCTCTTCTCCGCCGGCGCGGACCTGGAGGCCATCCACCGGCCGCTGTACGGGCAGCTGGCCGAGCGGTTCGGGCTGGTGCTGCTCGGGGCGCTGGCGCTGGTGCTCCGCTTCCGGCGCGACCGGTGGGACCCCCTGGTGCTGTTCTTCGTCCTCGGGGTGCTGATGTTCGCCGCGGGCGGGCTGACCGGGCACTACTCCTGGGGCCGGGCCCTGCCGGCCGCGCTGATCCCGGCGCAGCTGGCCGCCGCGGTGGAGACCGTGGCGGCCGGGCGGCGGGCGGTGCGGCTCGGGTGGGCGTGTGTGCTGGGCGCCGCGCTGCTGGTCGGGGCGTGGACGCAGGTCGGGACGCTCGGGTATGTGACGGGCCGGGGTGCGCTGCCGTCGGTGGTGGCGGCGAAGTACCGGACGCCGTGGGTGGGGTACCACTGGATCACGCCGTGGGTGAAGTACGGGGATGTGGTGATGGCCCGGACGATGCCGGCGCGACAGATCCCGGCGTACGGGCCGTACACCGTGGCGCCCGGCTATCCGGATGTGTTTCTTCCGGATGCGGGGCGGAGGGAGGCGGCGGTCGAGCGGTACTTCGCCGGAGCGACGCCTTCTTCTGAGCGGGCCGGGATTCTGCGGGAGTACGACGTGCGGTGGGTCGTGGGACCGGACGGTCTGGCCGGTCCTGGCCTGCGAAAGGTGACCGCCGGCCCGGATGACCAGGTCCTGTACCGAGTCGTGCGCTGAGCTGACGCGTGCGCTGAGCGTCGTGCGCCGAGCTGACGCGGGCCCGCTTCGTTGGCGGGCCCGCGGTACAACGGTGGTGCGACGTGCGACCCGGTGCCTACCGGAGCACGCTCGACAGCAGCTTCGCCGCCTTGCGGACCTTCGGGGGGGCCACTCGCTTGATGACCGGGCGGATCACCCGTGCCGTCACTCCCACCGGGCGCCAGTGGAACTGGAGGCGGCCGGGGGCGCGGCCCTCCGGCTCGATGGTGACCTCGTGCGGGGCAGCGCCGGAGCGGTAGTCGATGCGGGTCTTGAGCGTGGGGAAGGCCAGCGGGGCCAGCAGCAGGCCGGAGTTGGACAGGCCCTGCTGCTGGAGGCGGATCAGCGGGTGGCGTGCGCCAGCGAAGCCCTGGAGGGGAAGCGCGGCGGTGGTGAGGTCGAGGCGGACCTCGCCCTCGAAGACGCCGGGGCTGATCGGGTTCAGACGGAAGGGCACCGTCATCCGCCGGCCACCGGGAGAGAGCAGCAGGCTGGCGCGCTGGGGGCCGACCGGGAGGCGAAGCCCGGGGTCGTAGGTGCGGATCGCCAGGGTGAGGGTGGCGCCGGGGCCCGGGGTCAGTTCCGTGATCTCATGACGGAACTGCGCGCTCGGGAACGGACGCGTGTCCAACTCCAGGTCGGACACGTCCAGTTCGCGACGGCCGCGCTCGGTGGACGGCACACTGTCGCCCCAGTACGGCACACCGGACGCGTCGGCCGTGACCTGCCGCGGCGCCACCTGAGGCGCCAGGCCGCGCGCGGCGGGCCGGACGTCGTCGAGGCGGCGCTCCCGCAGCAGCTCCAGCACGATCCGCTCGGAGCGGGGCAGCCGGGCGTACGCGCCGGGGGAGAGGGTGTCCAGGTAGGGGTTCATGATGTCCGCGAAGGCGCCCACCCAGTCCTCGTCCCGGTAGGGCAGGTCACCCGCGTACAGCCTGAAGTCGTGCTTGAGGAACTTGTAGTCCTTGTCCTCCCGCAGCCCGGTGTGCCCGCTCTCCTCCAGGAAGTCGTCGATCATGCGGTGCACGCGGATGCGGTCCTCGACGTTGGAGATCTTGTGCCGCTGGTTGGAGATCGTGGCCGTCTCCGCTGCCGCGAACGGCTCGATGTGCCAGACGTACACCGGCTCCGGGATGATCGTGAACGCCTTCGCCAGGCAGAACGCCTGGATCGAGAACAGCTGGTCCTCGTAGTGGACACCCTCCGGGAAGCGGAGGTTGTGGCGGTTCAGGAAGTCGGCGGTGTACATCCTGTTCGTCGACAGCGGCCAGAAGAGCAGGTCCGGGTCCGACTCGATGCTCTCCACCGTGCGCCGCTCGGCGAACAGCTGCGGCATCCACGTGGAGCGGCGGCCGGTGTCCACCCTGAGGCGCTGGCAGGTGCCCATGGTGAAGTCGACCTCGCGCTCGCGGTGCGCGGCGAGCAGCAACTCCACCGCGTTCGGCGGGAGTTCGTCGTCACTGTCGAGGAACATCAGATACGGCGCCCGGGCGATCTCGATGGCCCGGTTGCGCGGGGCGCTGCAGCCGCCGCTGTTCTCCGGCAGACGGAGATAGCGGATGCGATCGTGCTCCGCCTCCAGCCGGCGCGCCACCGTCGGAGTGTCGTCCGTGGAGTGGTCGTCGCTGATGATGATCTCGATGTTGGCGTGCGTCTGGGCGAGCGCCGAAGCCACCGCGCGGGGCAGGAGGGCCGCGTCGTTGTAGACGATGACGGTGACCGTGACATCGGGGGTCGTGGTCGTTGCGGTCGTCATGCCGAGGCCTCCTCGGGGGTCGGGGCGGGGGTGCGTTCCTCGAGCGGGATCACCGGTGGCAGTGACTCCTCCGGCTCGCCCAGGAACACCCGTCGTACGACGCGTTCGGCGGCGCGTCCGTCGTCGTACTCGCAGAACCGGCGGCGGAAGGCCGTGCGTGCCTTGGCCGCGCTCTCGTCGCGCCAGGCGCCGGAGGCGAAGATCTCCGTCAGCTCCTCCTGGGTGCGGGCGACCTGGCCGGGGTGTTCGGTCATCAGGTCGAAGTAGACGCCCCGGGTGGTCCGGTAGGTCTCCCAGTCGTCGGCGTAGACGACGATCGGGCGGTCGAGGTTGGCGTAGTCGAACATGATCGACGAGTAGTCCGTGACCAGCGCGTCGGCGGCCAGGCACAGCTCCTCGACGGGGTCGTAGGAGGAGACGTCGATGATCCGGCCGGAGCGGCGCAGTCCGGTCAGCGGGGAGGCCGCGCCGCCGTAGAAGTAGTGGGCGCGGACCAGCAGGACCGTGTTCTCGCCGAGCCGGTCGGCGAGTTCGGCGAGGTCCAGACGCGGGGTGAAGCCGGCCTCGTAGTCGCGGTGCGTCGGCGCGTACAGCAGGGCCGTCTTGCCGGGCGGGATGCCGAGGCGGGCGCGGGCCGCGCGGACGGCCTGGGCGTCGCTCGTGTAGAAGACGTCGTTGCGCGGATAGCCGTAGTCGAGGGAGGTGTAGCGGGCCGGGTAGGCGCGCTCCCACATACGGGTCGAGTGGCTGTTGGCGCTGACGCTGTAGTCCCACTTGTCGATGCGGGACAGCAGCGCGGCGAAGTCCAGGCCCTTGGCGGCGGCCGGGTGTTCCATCTGGTCCAGGCCCATGCGCTTGAGCGGGGTGCCGTGGTGGGTCTGGAGGTGGATCGCGTCGGGGCGCTTGACCACCGCGTTGGGGAAGTTGACGTTGCTCGTCAGGTACTTGGCACTCGCCAGGATCTCCCAGTAGCGGCGGGTGCCGGGGACCACATGGTCGGTGCCGGGCGGCAGCAGGGCCGTGTTCTGCTTCGACACCGTCCACACCTGGTGGATGTGCGGGGCGAGTTCGGCGAGCTTGGCGGCGATCGCGGCCGGGTTGCAGGCCACTCCGCGCTCCCAGTACGCGTCGAACACGGCCAGGTCGGGGTCGACCGGGCGGCTCAGGGCGCGGTGGTACTGCTGGTCGCGGAGCTTGGCGCCGACCTGGCGCTTACGGGTCCGTACGGCCTTCTTCGCGGCGCGGCGGGTGCGGTTGGCGGCCTGGAACGCGCGGTACTTGGTGTACGCGCCCTCTTCCAGCAGCCCGTGCCGTACGCCCTCCACGCCCGCCGGGCGCTCGTGGTTCTCGGGGCGCCAGCGGACCGCGGCGAGCGAGGCCCGGCGGAAGAACTCCCGGGCCACCGCGTCGGGCAGGTTCTCGCCGGCGAAGGTGCGCACGAGGTCGCGCATCATCAGGTCGTACAGCACCGCGCGGGCGGCGCGGCGGTCCCTGGCCGGCGCGAGCAGCGCGTCGTAGCGGTCGATCAGCGCGAAGCGGTCCTCGGGGGCGCGCGGCGGCAGGCTCTCGGGGCGCAGCTCGCGGCGTTCGTACGCCACCTGGTTCAGACAGGCGACACGGCCGGCGCGCAGCAGGGCGGCCTGGGCGGCGTGCGGCTCGTCGTCGGTGGTGAGGTCCGCCTCGTGCGCCCGCCAGAAGTCGGTGCGCAGGGCGCGGTTGCCGAGCAGCGGGGTGAGACGCAGCAGGTCGGCGGCCTCGTCCAGGGGCAGGCCCTCGCGGCCGACGGCGGCGAGCAGGCGGCCGTCGCGCGAGGGCCTGGCGGCGGTCTGCCAGGTGGTGGTGACGTGGTCGAGGAGCAGGAGGTCCACGCCGGCGCCCGTGGCCCCGGCCGCCCCGGTGGTGCCGTCGGCGTCCGCGGCGTCGAGTTCGGCGGTCCGCTCGGCGATCAGCCGGGGGGCACCGGCCGGCAGGCTGTCCTTGGCGTGGACGAAGTGCAGCCAGCGGCCGGTCGCGCGGGCGGCGCCCGCGGCCCGCGCCGCCGCGTCACCGGTGTCCTCGGGCAGCGGTACGACGACGGTGTGCGGGGCGTGCCGCTCGGCGGCCTCCCGCGCCCAGTCTCCGACCGCCGCGACGATCACTTCGGCGTCCGTGAGCGGATGGGCCTCCAGGGAGTCCAGCAGCTCTGTCAGATGCCCCTGTGCGTTCGGTCCGTAGACGATGACGCTGAGTTGGGGCATCGCAGTGGACTCCTTCGGCTTGTGGGGTTTGGGGATTCTTCATAACATACTGTCACTAAGCGGATGAAAGGGATATCCGCTCGTGGAGTAAGAGATGGCCCAAGAAGGAAGACGGAGTTCCGTGGTCTCCGGTTTCTTCCTCGGTCACCTTTTCTTCTTCTTCTCGCCATCCGGCTCGCTCACGCGGCCTTGCGCGCGCCGGCCTTCTTGTCGCTCTTGTCGCCGGTGAAGGCCTCGTACTCCTTCATGACGTCCTCGGTCGGCCCGTCCAGGCGCAGCTCGCCGCGCTCCAGCCAGATAGTGCGCTCGCAGGTGTCGCGGATCGACTTGTTGTTGTGGCTGACCAGGAAGACCGTGCCCGCCGTCGCGCGCAGCTCGCGGATCCGCTCCTCGGAGCGCATCTGGAACCTGCGGTCACCGGTGGCCAGGGCCTCGTCGATCAGCAGGACGTCGTGGTCCTTGGCGGCGGCGATGGAGAAGCGCAGCCGGGCGGCCATACCGGAGGAGTAGGTACGCATCGGAAGGGTGATGAAGTCGCCCTTCTCGTTGATCCCGGAGAAGTCGACGATGTCCTGGTAGCGCTCCTTGACCTGCTCGCGGGACATGCCCATGGCGAGACCGCCGAGGTAGACGTTGCGCTCACCGGTGAGGTCGTTCATCAGGGCCGCGTTGACGCCGAGCAGGGAGGGCTGGCCGTTGGTGTAGATGTGGCCGTTCTCCACCGGCAGCAGGCCGGCGACGGCCTTGAGCAGCGTGGACTTGCCGGAGCCGTTGGTGCCGATGAGGCCGATCGCCTCGCCCTTGTAGGCGACGAACGACACCTTCTTCACCGCGTGCACCTTGCGCACCCCGGCCGCCTTCTCGGTCTGCTGGCGGCGGAACATGCGGTTGAGGGCGGCGGTGGCGCTGCCGCGGCCGGCGCCGGTGCCGTTGACCCGGTAGACGATGTCGACGCCGTCGCAGACGACCGTGGGGATCTTCTCGTCGCCGTCGAGGCGTTCGAGCCGCTCGCGCATCATGCGCTCGTCGGGGGTCTCTTCGCGGACCTCGTCGAGGATCTCGTCGCGGATCTCGGGGTTCTTGGGGGTCTGCTCAGCCACGGCCGTACTTCTCCTCTGCCTTCCAGAAGTAGATGAAGCCGCCGATGCCGACGGCCAGGGCCCAGCCGGCGGCGACCAGCCACACGTGCGGGGGGAGCTGCTTGGAGTGGAAGCTGTCGATCAGCGCATAGCGCATGAGGTCGATGTAGACGGCGGCCGGGTTGTTCTCCAGCAGGACCAGGACGATGTGCGGCAGGTGGTCCTTCTTGGTGAGCTTGCCGATGCTCCACATCACGCCGGACACATACATCCAGGTGCGCAGGATGAACGGCATCAGCTGGGCGATGTCCGGGGTCTTGGCGCCCATCCGCGCCATGATCATGGCCATGCCCGCGTTGAACAGGAACTGCAGGATCAGCGCGGGGATGGCGAGCAGCCAGGACGCGGCGACCGGGATGCCGAAGCAGAGCAGGATGACGACCAGCGCGGTCATCGAGAACAGCAGCTGCTGGAGCTGCTGGAGACAGAAGGAGATCGGCAGGGCGGCGCGCGGGAAGTGCAGGGCGCGCACCAGGCCGAGGTTGCCGGAGATCGCCCGGGTGCCGACCTGGATCGAGCTCTGTGTGAACGTCCAGATGAACACGCCGGTGACCAGGAACGGGACGTAGTCCTTCACCCCGTGGCTGGTGCCGAGCAGCACGCCGAAGATGAAGTAGTAGACCGCCGCGTTCAGCAGCGGGGTCATGACCTGCCAGATCTGGCCGAGCTTGGCCTCGCTGTACTGCGCGGTGAGCTTGGCGGTGGCGAAGGCGGTGATGAAGTGGCGCCGGGCCCACAGCTGGCCGATGTACTCCGACAGGGAGGGGCGGGCGCCGCTCACCGTCAGGCCGTGCCGGGCGGCAAGCGCCGCGAGATCGTCGTCGGCCGGGGCCTGGGTGGGGGGCGGTGTGTCGAGGACCTGGCTCACATCCGCTGCTTTCGCTCGGGGGGAGGGGGATGCGCGTCCGGCTGGCCGCCGGGGCGCGGCACGGTCAGCCGTCCGACGTTTCCTTACGCTTCTCTTCACGTTCTCTTACGTCAGGACGGGACCGTATCGTCGCATCGTGAGCGTAGAACCAATCGACGTCGGAACGCAACCGTTTCGTCGTAACGCACCTATGCTGTGAGTCATGACGACGAACGCCGACGAGATCCCCAAGCGTGAACGCCGCAGGGCTCCTGCGGGAGCCGCCGTGCTCCGAGAGGACGTGACCGAAGCCATTCGCGCGGCGGTCTTCGAGGAACTCGCGGCGGTCGGCTACGCCCGGATGTCGATCGAGGGCATCGCGCGCCGGGCGGGGGTCGGCAAGACCGCGGTGTACCGGCGCTGGCGTTCCAAGCTGCACCTCGTCCTGGATGTCGTCTCGGCGATGGCGGTACTGGGCCTCCCGGTCCCCGACACCGGCTCCCTGGAGGGCGATCTGCGCCTGCTCTACGAGGTCACGTCCCGCGCCCTGCGCCACCCGGTCGCCTCGCAGATCATCCCCGACCTCCAGGCGGAGGCGGCCCGCAATCCCGATATCGCCGATGCCTTCCAGAAGGCCCTGCGGGACGGTCAGGAGGGCGTGGCCAGCAAGATCGTGGCGGCGGCGGAGGCGCGGGGCGAGGTCAGCGCGGGCATCGACCCCGACCTGGCCCTGGATCTGATCTCCGGCCCCCTGTACTGGCGCGCGGTGGTCATCCGCTCCCCCAAGCCGCCGAAGGGCTACCTGGAGAAACTGGCCCGGGCCACGGCGGGGGCGCTCAAGGCGCTGTGAGGGTACGGCCGGGCCCGTCGAGCAGTTGCCCGGCGAGACCCCGCAGATCCCGCGCGCCCAGCACGCGTGCGCCGAACCCCGGCAGCGGCACATGCAGCGGTTCGAGCCAGCGCCCCGGTATCGCCCCGGCCCCGTACACCGCTCCCGCCAGCGCCCCCGTGACCGCTGCCACCGTGTCCGTGTCGCCGCCGAGATCGACGGCGGCGCGCACGGCTTCCTCGTACGACGTGGTGGTCCGCAGCGCCCACACGGCCGAACCGAGACAGGGCCACACGGCGCCGTTGAACTCGGTGGCCCGGTCGGGGTGCCACTGGGGGGAGAGGACCGTTTCGTAGCGCGGCAGATGCCCGGGGTCGAGGGCGGCCAGCGTCGCCGGTACGGCGCTGAGCGGGTCGTCCCCGGTCAGGGCCACGCGGATCAGCTCGTGCAGCGCCGCCGTGCCCTCCCAGGCCGCGGGGTCGCCGTGGGTGAGGGCGGACAGCCGGCGGGCGGCGGTCATGGTGGACTCGCGGCCGTGCCGGGCGAAGTGCACCGCCGAGGGGGCCGCGCGCATCAGCGCGCCGTTGCCGGCGGCCCGTTGATTCATCCGGAAGTGGAGTGCGGCGGCCGTGTCCCAGGGGGCGCCACCGCTCAGGACGGCCTCCGTCTGGAGGCCGATGTCCTTCGGGCCGGCCGCCGCCCAGCGCTGGAAGCGCCGGAAGACGTCCGGCGGATCCAGACCGCGGCGCTCCAGCAGGGACTCGGCGGTCAGGACGGCCATCTGTGTGTCGTCGGTCGCCTCGCCCGGATCCCAGCCGCCGCCCCCGCACATCTCGCCGCCGTGTCCGGGACGGGGGAAACGGGCCGAGAAGGCGCCCTCGGGACCGAACTCGAAGGGCGCCCCGAGCGCGTCACCGACAGCGGAGCCGAGTACGGCGCCGACGGCGCGCTCGGTGCGAGAGGGACCGGTCATCCGCAGAGCGTACGACTCCGGCGGGGCCGGCGGCTGCGAGGGAGACCGGGGCCCGCCGGAGGCTGCGGCTATGAGCGGGCGGCTTCCGGGTGGTGGCGGAGCCAGCCCTCCCAGGCCGAGGTGATCATGTCCTGGACGTCGTACTTGGCCTGCCAGCCCAGTTCGGTGGCGATGCGGTCGGCCGAGGCGACGACACGCGCGGGGTCACCGGGGCGGCGCGGGGTGACGGTCGGCGCGCGGTCGTAGCCGGTGACCGCGTTGATGCGGTCGATCATCTCCCGCACCGACACACCCTCGCTGCGCCCGATGTTGAGGGTCAGGTCGGTGCCGGGGGCGGAGGCCAGGGCGCGGGCGACGGCCACATGGGCCTCGGCCAGGTCGACCACATGGATGTAGTCGCGCACACAGGTGCCGTCCGGCGTCGGGTAGTCGTCGCCGAAGATGCGCGGCGGCGCGCTCTCGGTGAGCTTCTCGAAGACCATCGGGATCAGGTTGAAGACGCCGGTGTCGGCCAGTTCCGGGGTCGCCGCGCCGGCCACGTTGAAGTAGCGCAGCGACGCGGTCGCGAGGCCGGTCGCCTTGCCCGTCGCCCGCACCAGCCATTCACCGGCCAGCTTCGTCTCGCCGTAAGGGGACATCGGGACGCAGGGGGTCTCCTCCGTCACCAGGTTGACGTCCGGCATGCCGTAGACCGCCGCCGAGGAGGAGAAGAGGAACGACGGGACCTCGGCCGCCGTGACCGCTTCCAGCAGGACCCGCAGGCCCTCCACGTTCTCCCGGTAGTAGTGCAGCGGGCGCTCCACCGACTCGCCCACCTGCTTCTTCGCCGCCAGGTGCACGACCCCGCTGATCTCGTGCTCGGCGAGCGTGCGGGCCACCCGGTCCGCGTCCAGGACGGAGCCCTGGACGAGCGGCACCTCCGCCGGCACGCGTTCTGCGACACCCGTGGACAGGTCGTCGTAGACGACCGTGCGTTCGCCCGCCTCGGTCATCGCCCGTACGACGTGTGCCCCGATGTATCCGGCACCGCCGGTGATCAGCCAGGTCATGTGCGGCCGTCTCCTCCTCAATTGCTCGATCGGCCCCCCGTGTGTCAGCGAAACGGAAGACGCTCTCAGTGAAGCAGGCGCCTGAGCCTGCCGCGCGCCACCTGCAGGACCCCGCGCACGCCGGTCGCCACCCGTACGGCGAGTGCGCCGGAGTGCGTGGCGTACGGCTGGATCAGGAGCACGCCGTGCCGGGCGCTCGGGACGGCGCTGCGGCGCAGCCGGCCGGCGCCCGTCAGCGCGTGCGCCGTGACGTCCCGCTCCGCGCCGTCCGCGAAGCGCACGGTCACCCGCAGATCCCAGGTGCCCGCGCCGAGCGCGCCGAGGCCGACGGGCAGTTCGGCCGACCAGCTCTCCGCGCCGGACTCCGCACCGCCGGGCGTCAGCGGAGCCGTCGTGTGCCCGCGCAGGTGCTCGTCGTCCCGGGACTGCCAGGCCACCTCCACCTCGCGCGGGTCCGCCTCGGTCACCCTGCCGTACAGGTCGTGCAGCCGCAGGAGCAGGCGTGAGGCACGCGCGCGTGGCTGCAGTTCCGCGTCGACGGCGAGCGGCAGGGCGGAGACCGGGCGGGTCATGAGCGGGGCGAGGGTGACCTGCGGAAGGTCCTCGGACCACACGGGGACGCCGTCGGGGGTGCGGGCGTAGGGCGGCAGCAGGCGCGCCGGGCGCGCGGCCAGTTCCCGCATGCGGGGCAGGTCGCGGGGCTCGGGCGACTCCAGGACGACCCGCGCGATCACCCGGCCGGGGGCGCAGGGGTTCAGCTCCCAGTCGGCGGCGTCGTAGTGCGCGAGGTGCTCCCGGGTGTGCGTCCACCACGCGCGCCGGTACTGCTCGTCACGCAACCCCAGCTCGCGCGTGTACATGCGCACCTCGTGGTCGAGGAACTTGGCCCGCACCGCCCGCGCCAGCTCCTTCTGCCCGGCGCCCAGCAGGATGTCATACGCCAGCGTGCACGCCTCGACGCGCGCCTTCCAGTTGTCGATGCGCTCCCGGTCCAGCGAGAGCGACAACTGCTCGGCGGACCGGCGCACATGCCACACATACACGCGGTCCGGTACGAGCGTGAAGCGCGGGCCGGCGGCCATCACGCGTGCGGTGAAGACGATGTCCTCGTAGAGGAAGCGGCCCTCGGGGAAGCGGATGCCGTGCTCGCGCAGGAAGTCGGTGCGGTACAGCTTGTTGACGCACAGCGTGTCGTGGACCAGGCGCGGGCGCTGGGCGGGGCGCGCGAGGACGGTGTGCGCCGTGTAGAGGGGCGCCTGCCAGGGCTGTTCGCGCCCCGAAGGCAGCTCCCGGCGCACGCACAGCCCGCTCGCGACCTCGGCGTGCGCCCCCGTGGCCGCCGCCAGCAGCGCGTCCACCGCACCGGGCGGCAGCACGTCGTCGCTGTCCAGGAACATCACGTACGGCGTCGTCAGCGCGTCGATGCCGGTGTTGCGTGGGGTGCCGCAGCCGCCGCTGTTCTCGCTCCGGCGCACCACGCGCAGCCGGGGCTCGGTGGCGGCCAGCTGCTCCAGCAGCTCGGCACTGCCGTCCGTGGAGCAGTCGTCCACGGCGACGACCTCGGCGACCGCGGGGCCCTGGGCCAGCGCAGAACGCACGGCATCGGCCACATGGGCGCGGTGGTTGTAGCTGATGACGACGACGCCGACCTGCGCCGCGCGCGGCGACTCGGCGGTGCCTGTTCTCTCGACGGCACCCGCCGGCTCGGCGGTGCCTGTTGTATCGGGGGCGTCGGACGGGTCTGGTCGCATCGGATCCACGGGCCGGGAGCGTAGAAATATTCGGTAATAGCCCGTTAAGAGACGCTCAGGGCTCGTTCCGGAAGACGATCGGAATCGGGTTGAGGTTCCCTTGTTTTCATAGTCTTTTCATTCGGTCGTGATGTGCGCCACAGACGGACGAAAGACAGTACGGCGGCGGCTGCCAGGATCCCATTGCGAGCCAGCATCAGCACACAGCCCGCCCAGGTGCCGTCGATCACGTCGCCGTAGCGCATCGGGAACACCAGTGTGCTCAGCGCGGTCGCCGCCAGGACCAGCGCCGCGACCGGCCGCTGGCTTGTGTGCCGCGAGGTCAGGCACACCGCGGCGAGCCCGACCAGCCAGATCATGTACTGCGGGCTGATCACCCGGCTGGTGACCGTGAACAGCAGCACCGCGCACAGCGCCGCGTCGAACGGCGTGGCCTCGCTCCAGCACCGCGCCCGCGCCCGCCACAGCACCAGCAGCGCGAAGGACAGCGCCGTCAGCGCCAGCGAGGCGGTGGCGACGGCGCGCACGTACGGGCCGACCATCTCGACGGCGCCGAACTGGTAGCGGGCCTGGCCCGGCCAGCCCAGGTGCCGCGCCAGGTTCAGCGCCGTACCGCCGAGCGACTCGATCTGCACCCCGCGTCCGCCCTGCTCCCGCAGAAAGGACAGCGGATGGCGGAACGGCACCGCGAAGAGGGCGAACGAGACGGTCCCGGCGGCCGCCGCCCACGCCCACGTCCCGCGTGTCTGCCGTCCCCGGGGCGTGCCCAGCAGCACCAGCGCCGGCCACACCTTCACCAGCGCGCCCAGCGCCGCGAACACACCGCCCGCGCGCGGGGAGCGGCCGAGCGCCAGCAGGGAGAGCACGGCCAGGGCGGTGACCTGGACGTCGTAGCGGGCGAGCGGGAGCTGCAGCAGCAGCGGCAGACCGCCCGTCCACAGGGCCGCGCCGAGCAGGCTGCGGCCGGCCCGGCTGCCCGCGCGGGTCAGGGCCGTCGTGACCAGCGCGTCCACGGCCAGCGTGAGAGCCACGAACGCCTGAAAGTAGGTCAACCAGGGCAGCAGGCCCGGCGCCAGCAGCACCGCGCCCGCGCCCGGCGGGTACTGCCACAGGGTGTCGTGCGTCGGGAACGAGCCGTGCGCGAGGACGCCGTACCAGTGGAAGTACAGCCGCCACACCTCACGGCTCACCGAACCCCCGCCCAGCACCGGGGCGCTGTCGTGGACGAGCAGCCACAGCATCAGGCCGCGCGTGGTGAGCCACAGGGCGGCGAGGGCGTGCACCGGACCGGAAGTGACACGGAGACGGTTCATCGCGTGGGAGCCTAAGCCGCGCGGATGGTGTATCCCTTCCGATACGCCGTCATGACAGCTAAAAGGTTGGTTAATCGTAAAAGAACGGGCCGTGGTGAACGTCGGGCTTCCTCTGAAACCGCAGTCGCGCCGGGCGGCTGCAGCACCAGTCTTCGGGCCGGCCGGCGGTGCGACGCGCCTGCCGGAGGACCGGCGGGCCCGGATACGCCGCCGGGCCGCCGTCGGCGTGCCCGCGCTGGTGATGCTGGGGATCGGGCTCTGGGGGCTCGACCGGGGCGGGATGTGGCGCGACGAGGCCGTCAGCTTCCAGGCCGGGCGGCGCACGGTGCCGCAGATCTGGCTGCTGCTGCACGACGTGGACGCCGTGCACGGTCTGTACTACCTCCTCGTGCACACCGTCCTCGCCGTCCACCCCGGCGAGGTCGTCTTACGGCTGCCGTCGGTGTGCGCGGCGGCGGTGACGGCCGCGCTGGTGGCGGCGCTCGGCACCCGGCTGCTGCGGCCGCGCGTCGGGCTGTGGGCCGGGCTGCTCTACGCCGTCGTGCCGATGGCCGGGCACTATGCGCAGGAGGGCCGCTCGTACGCCCTGGTGGCCGCCGGTGCCACCGGCGCGACGCTGCTGTTCGTGCGGGCGGCGCGGGGGGACGGCCGGGGCGGCTGGTGGCCGTACGGCCTGGTCCTCGGCCTGACCTGCTGGTTGCACGAGTTCGCGGTGCTGCTGCTGTGCGCCCATGGGGCCTCGCTTGCGCTGGCCCGGGCCGGGGCGCGGGTGTGGCGGCGCTGGGCGTGTGCGGCGGGCGCGGTCGGGCTCTCGCTGCTGCCGATGGCGCTCGTGTCGCGGGGGCAGTCGGCGCAGGTGGCATGGCTGCGCAGGCCTACGGCGGATACGGCGCAGGGGCTGCTGCGGGCGTTTCTCGGGCCCGCGGACGGGGTGTACTGGGTGTGCCTGGGGCTCGCCCTGGCCGGGCTGGTGGGGTCGGCGGGCCTGGTGGGGCGGCGGGGGGACATCACCCTTGCGGGGGTGGCCCTGCCGTTGACCGTGGTCCCCCCTGCGGTGCTGATGCTGGTGTCCCAGGCGTCGCCGCTGTATGTCGACCGGTATGTGCTGTACGCGTTGAGCGGGGCGCCGCTGTTGGTGGCGGCGGGGGCCGAGCGGGTGGCGGGGTCGGTGGGACGGGCGGGGCGGCTGTGTGCCGACCGGGTGGGGGAAAGACGTCGCTCGCCGCAGCGTCCCTCGGTGCCACAGCGTCTTTCGGTCCGGCAGCGTCTCTCGGTGCTCCGGCGTCTTTCGGTGCTCCGGCGTCTCTCGGTGTCGGGGCCCTCTCTCCGCACCCTCGCCGGTGTGTTCGCCATCGTCCTCGCCCTGCTTGAGCAGCTCCCCCTGCTGCGTGCCGACCGTGACCCGGCGACGCGGGCCGATGATCTGGGGGCCGTCTCCCGGGTGGTGGCGCGGGAGACGGGGCCGGGCGACCCGGTGCTGTTCCTGCCCGGCGATGCGCGCAACGCGGCCCTCGCCTATCCACGGGCGTTCCGTGGGGTGCGGGACGTGGCGCTGGTCGAGGGGGCCGCCGAGTCGGGGACCCTGTACGGGCGGGAGGCCGGGCCGGCCGAGATGCGGCGCAGGCTGGGGCGGCTGGACCGGGTGTGGGTCGTCGCGGACCACGATCTGCTCACCGGGCGCTGGAGCCCGCGCAAGCCCGCCGAGCTGACCAAACTGGCCGTGCTGAAACGCGACTTCACCGGGCAGAAGGAGATCCTCCGGGACGGCACGGCCGTCCGGCTGTACGTCCGCAACCCCCTGCCCGTGCCGGCTATCCCGCCTCGCGCTCCGCTGCCGCCTCGCGCTCCGCTTCCGTCAGGGCCGCCGCGTCCAGTGCGGTCGTGAGCTGGTCGAGGCGTTCGCGCAGGTCGGTGATCTCCGCCAGGTCGAAGCCGGTCGCGCCCATGATGCGGCGCGGCACCCGAAGGGCCCGCTCGCGCAGCGCCGCGCCCTCCTCGGTGAGCCGGACCTGTACCGAGCGCTCGTCCCGCGCGCTGCGCTCCCGGCGTACCAGGCCCGCCGCCTCCAGCCGCTTGACCAGGGGGGACAGCGTGCCGGAGTCGAGCCGCAGATGCTCGCCGAGCGTCTTGACCGGCACGTCGCCGTATTCCCACAGCACCAGCATCACCAGGTACTGCGGGTAGGTGAGCCCGAGGTCCTTGAGGATCACGCGGTAGACGCCGTTGAAGGCGCGGGACGCGGCGTGCAGGGAGAAACAGATCTGGCGGTCCAGGCGGAGCCAGTCCGTGTCGGCGGGGGAGGAGGCGGTGGAAGGGGCGGAGGGGGTGGAGGACGAGGCGGTCATGGTTCCAGGGTAGCTCCAGTAGCCCATTTAATTGTGCACAACTGAATTGTGTGCTCTACTTGTACTCGCAACGGACACCGCATCGAGATCAGCGAGAAGGACGGGTCACCATGGACGCGATCTACACCGCAGTCGCCACCGCCACGCACGGCCGGGACGGTCGTGCCGTCTCCTCCGACGGCAAGATCGACCTGAAGCTGGCCCCGCCGGTGGAGCTGGGCGGCAACGGCCAGGGCACCAACCCCGAGCAGCTCTTCGCCGCCGGTTACGCCGCCTGCTTCGGCAGCGCCCTCGGCCTCGTCGGCAGGCAGGCGAAGGTCGACGTCACCGAGGCCGCGGTGACTGCTGAGGTCGGCATCGGCAAGCAGGGCGAGGGCTTCGGCCTGAAGGTGACGCTGCGCGTCGAGCTGCCCGACACCGTGGACGAGGAGACCGGCCGCAAGCTGGTCGAGACCGCCCACCAGGTCTGCCCCTACTCCAACGCCACCCGCGGCAACGTCGACGTCGACCTCGTCATCGAGTAACCGTCGAGCGGCCCACCCGGGTGCCGGTCCCCGTCCGCGGGACCGGCACCCTCGCGTATGCGCCCCGAGGCCCTGTCGGCCTACGCCGACGTCAGCGCGTCCCGTCCCGCGGGCTGCCCCGGGATCCGCAGCGCGGCGGGCTCCGGCATGGGTTCGCCCAGCAGCAGCGTCCGTACGACGCGCTCGGCGGCCCGGCCGTCGTCGAACTCGCAGTACCGGGCCCGGAAGTCCGCCCGCAGCAGCGCCGACTCCTCGTCCCGCCAGCACCCCGAGGCGAACAGCCAGGCCAGCTCGCGGTAGGAGCGGGCGACATGGCCCGGCGGCTCGGCGGTGATGTCGACGTAGGCGCCCCGGCTCGCGGAGAACGCGGGCCAGTCGTCGGCGTGCAGCACGATCGGCCGGTCCAGGTTGGCGTAGTCGAACATGACCGACGAGTAGTCGGTGACCAGGACGTCCGCCGCGAGCAGCACGTCCGTGAGGCGCGGCTCGTCGGTGGCGTCGATCACGATGCCGCGCCGCGCCAGCTCCGCGAGGCCCGCCCCGCGCGCCGGACCGTTCGCCAGCGACGGATGCAGCCGGACCACCAGGGTGCGGCCCTCGCCCAGGTCGGCCGCGAACCGGGCGAGGTCGATCCGCTCGACGTGCCCGACCCGCCGGTAGTCCCGGCGGGTCGGCGCGTACAGCACGACGGTGTGGCCGGCCGGGATGCCGTGCCGCTCGCGGAAGTCGCTCGGGCCGCCGTTCACCAGCACGTCGTTGCGCGGGCTGCCGGTGCGCAGCGAGGTGAAGTGACAGGGATAGGCCCGCTCCCAGGCCAGCTCGGCGTGGCGGCTCGCGACCAGGCTGTAGTCCCAGCGGTCGGCCCGGCGCAGCATCTGCGGCACGTCGAAGCCGAGCCGGGCGCCCGGCTTGTCCAGCAGATCGGCGCCCAGGTACTTCAGCGGGGTGCCCTGGTGGGTGTGGATGTGCACGCTGCCGGGCCGCTTGGCCAGCGCGCCGGGCCAGTTGACGTCGTTGACGAAGAACTTCGCCCGCGCGGCGACCTCCAGATAGCGCCGGGAGCCCACGATCACATGCTCCACGTCCGGCGGCAGGAGAGCCGCGGTCTCCTCGTCCCGCACCGCCCACACCCCGTGCAGCAGCGGGGCGATCTCCCGGGCCGTGGCGTAGACGGCCGCCGGGTCGCCCAGCATGCCGCGGTGCGAGGACGCCGAGTAGAGGACCAGGCGCGGGTCCAGCGGGCGCAGTGCGTGCAGGGACGCCCAGCCGGCGCGGGCCCGCGCGGCGGCCGCGTCGCGGACCAGGCCGGCCCGCCGCGCCGCCTCCTGCCCGGCCCGCGCCGTCTGCCGCCGGATCCGGTACGCCGTCCAGGAGCCCTCCAGCGCGCCGGTCCCACCGTCGACGACGGCTCCCTCGGGCCGGTGCGCGCGGAACATCTGTGCCGTACGCCGGAAGAACTCGGCCTTGTCGCGGGGCGGCAGCCGGTCCGGCTTGGCCAGGATGTCCAGGCAGTGCTCGCCCATCTTGCGGTGCAGATACGGCCGCCAGTGCGCCAGCCCGGGGCGCTGTTCGACGAACGCGAAGACCCGCTCGTACTGGTCGTGGACGTCGAAGTGCTTGGCGCTGGTCGTGGACAGGATGTTGCCCTGCCGGCGCTGCCGGTAGTTCAGACAGATCCGGTCCAGCACGGCGATCCGCCGGGCGCTGAGCATGACCGGGAAGGTCCAGGGGGTGTCCTCGTAGTAGCCGGGCGGGAAGGAGAAGCCCTCCGCCGCGACGAACGCGCGCCGGTAGACCTTGTTCCACACCACCATCAGCAGATCCAGGATCTTCGGGTACTGCGCGGCGGTGAAGGTGTCCGCCCCGGCCTCGGCGAGGATCTCGGCCAGGACATTGCGCCGGGTGCCGCCCCACCAGTAGGTGCGCGCGTAGTCGAAGACCAGCACATCCGGGTCCGCGGCCTCGGCCAGCCGGTCGGCGACGGCCCTGAGCGCGCCCGGGGTGAGCGTGTCGTCGCTGTCCATGAAGAACAGATAGTCGCCGGTGGCGAGCGCCAGACCCGCGTTGCGGGCCCGGCCGAGGCCCACGTTCTCCGGCAGGTGCAGCACCGTCACCCGCGGGTCGCGCCCCGCGTACTCGTCGAGGATCGCGCCGCAGCCGTCCGGGGAGCGGTCGTCGACGGCGATCAGCTCGAAGTCGCCGTAGGACTGCGACAGCACCGAGTCCAGGCACTCGCGCAGAAAGCCCTGCACCTTGAAACAGGGCACGATCACACTGAAGCGGGGCACGGCGGGTCAGCTCCTTGCGAGGGTCGCGGCGGCGGGGGCGGGGACGCGGTCCGCGAGCGGGATCACGGGGGGCAGCGCCTCCGGCGGCTCGCCCAGCAGCACCCGCCGTACGACGCGCTCGGCGGCCCGCCCGTCGTCGAACGCGCAGAACCGCTCCCGGAACGCGGCTCGCAGCGCCGCGGCCCCGGCGTCCGCGTAGGAGCCGTCGCGAAAGAGCGCGGCCAGTTCTTCGGGCGTGCGCGCGATGTGGCCGGGCGGCTCGGCCGTCAGGTCGAAGTAGACGCCGCGTGTCTCCCGGTAGACGTCCCAGTCGTCGGCGTACACGACGATCGGCCGGTCCAGGTTGGCGTAGTCGAACATGATCGACGAATAGTCGGTGACCAGCGCGTCCGAGGCCAGGCAGACGTCCTCCGAGGAGCGGTGCGCGGTGACGTCGATGATGCGGTCCGAGCCCAGGGCGCGGCCCCGGTCGTAGAAGTAGTGGGCACGCAGCAGGACGACGATGTCCTCGCCGGCCGCCGCGCAGAACGCCTCCAGGTCCAGGCCGGGCTCGAAGCCGGTGTGGTGGTCGCGGTGGGTCGGCGCGTACAGCACCGCCGTCGCGCCTTCCGGGACGCCCAGCTCGCGCCGGACGCGGGCCACATCCTCGCCGGTCGCCGTGCAGTAGACGTCGTTGCGCGGATAGCCGTACTCCAGGTGCTCGTAGGAGCCGGGGTAGGCCCGCTCCCACATCTGGGTGGAGTGCCGGTTGGCGGAGAGGTTGAAGTCCCAGCGGTCGACGCGGCCCAGCAGCTTGGTGAAGCTGCCCGAGCGGGCGGCCACCACCGGGTACGTCGACTGGTCCACGCCCATCGTCTTCAGCGGGGTGCCGTGCTGGGTCTGCAGATGCACACTGCCGGGCCGCTTGACGATCCCCTCGGCGAAGTTGGCGTTGTTGACCAGGTAGGTCGCGCGGGCCAGCACGTTCCAGTAGCGGCGGGAGCCGATCACCGCGTAGTCCACGTCCTGCGGCATCGCGTGCGCCTGGTCCGCCTCGACCAGGAACACCGAGCGGATGTGCGGGGCGAGTTCGCGGGCCTTGGCGTGGATCGCGGCCGGGTTGCAGGCGTAGCCCCGGCCCCAGTACGCGCAGTACACGGCCAGCCGGGGGTCGAGCGGGCGGCGCAGGTCGCGGGCGTAGCGCAGCCGGGTGCGCAGCATGCGCGGGCGCGGCAGCCGCTCGGCGGCCCGGACGGTCACCTGGTTGGCGCCGCGCAGCGCGCGGAAGGCGGTGTACGCGCCCGCCGCCAGCAGCCGGTGCTGCACCCCCAGGCTGCCACCGGGCGCCCGGTACCCGGCCGGCCGGTGGCGCCGGTAGAGGCCGGCCGCGCGGCGGAAGAACGCCCGGTGCCCGGACGGCAGCCGCTCCGGCCGCGAGGCCGTCTTCAGCACCTGCGTGAACAGCTGCTCGAACAGCGCCCGGAACCGCTCGGCGGACAGCGCGCCCCCGGCGGCCCGGGTCAGCACCAGGTCCACCTGGTCGAGCAGGGCGTGCTGGTGCGGCCCCGGCAGATTGAGCCGGCTGCCCTGCCGGCGCAGCCGGTGCCGTACGACGACCCGGCGCAGCACCGCGATCCGGCCGGCCGCGACCGTGGTCAGCCCGCCCCAGCCGAGGTCGGTGAAGTGGCTGTCGGGGAAGGCGAGTTCCTGCTCGACGAGGAAGGAGCGGCGGTAGACCGCGCTCCAGGCCGGGAACGGGACGCCGGTCAGTTCCGGCAGCTCGGCCGGGGCGAAGGAGCCCGTGGGGGCCTTCGCCAGCAGCGGGGCCGCCGGGTTGCCCGGCTCGCCCTCCCACCAGGGGGCGCGCTCGTGCTCGACGTAGAGCACGTCCACGGCGCCGGTCTCGGCGAGGCGGGCGTCCAGCGCCGCGAGCGCACCCGGCAGCAGCAGGTCGTCGCCGTCGAGGAACAGCACATACGCGCCGGTCGCCGCCCGCAGCCCGGCGTTGCGCGCCCCGCCCAGCCCGGCGGACGGCGGTGAGTCGACCGGGGTCACCCGGCAGTCCCGCTCGGCGTGTCCGGCGGCCACCTCGCCGGCCGGGGCGTCGGGGGCGTCGCAGACCGGGATCAGCTGCAGATCGCCGAAGGACTGGCCGAGAACCGAGTCCAGCGCCTGGGACAGCCGGCCGGCGACCCCATGGGAGGGGACGATGATGCTGAAGCGGGGCATTCTGTTCTTTCCGTTGTCTCGCGGACCCGGCCGGGCACACGGCCGGGTCGCCCTGCCGGACGCCAGGTGGACGGCCGGCTCGGGGTGGGCCGCGTCGAGCCGAGGAGCAGGGGAACTCCCGAGGGGATCAACGGTGGTCAACGCCTCTCGGTGACGGGGAGGGAACCGGAAGGTTGCGGCACGGTGGCCAAGGGGGAGTGCTCGCAGGCCGACGGCACCGGCTTGCGCTCCGCGACCGGCACCACCGACGGCAGCCCCTGCTCACCGAGGACCAGATGCCGTACGACCCGCTCGGCGGCGCGTCCGTCGTCGTACGGGCAGAAACGCTCCCGGAACGCCGCCCGCAGCTGGGCCGAGCGGGAGCCGCGCCAGTGGCCGGTCGCGAAGATGTCGATCAGCTCGTCCTCGGTGCGCGCGACCGCGCCCGGCGGGAAGGCCCGCAGGTCGAAGTAGGTGCCGCGGGAGGCACGGTAGGCCTGCCAGTCGTTGCAGTGCACCACGATCGGCCGGTCCAGGTTGACGTAGTCGAACATGATCGACGAGTAGTCGGTGAGCAGCGCGTCCGAGGCCAGACACAGGGATGCGACGCTCGGGTGGCCGCCGACGTCGATGACCCGGTTGCCCGTGCCGAGCGGGCCGCCGTGCACGGGGTGCGGGCGGGCCAGGATCACAAAGCGCGGGCCGAGGCTGCGTGCGATCCGTTCCAGGTCCAGCAGCGGGCGCTGGGTGCGCACATGGTCGCGGAAGGTCGGCGCGTACAGGATCGCGACCGCGCCCTCGGGGATCCCCAGCGACTCACGCAGCCGGGCCACGTCCGCCGAGGTCGCGCGCTGGAAGAGGTCGTTGCGCGGGGCGCCGTACTCCAGCGTCGTGTAGCGGCCCGGGAAGACCCGCTCCCACACGAGCGTGGAGTGCTGGTTGCCGGACAGGACGACGTCCCACTGGTCGACGCCGCGCAGCATATGGGCGAAGTCGGTGCCGCCGGCCGCCGCGGGCCGCTCCTGCAGATCCAGGCCCATGTGCTTGAGCGGGGTGCCCTGCCGGGTCTGGATCATCACCTGTCCGCGCCGCTTGCGCAGCCGCCGCTCCAGTACGTCGTCGGTGACCAGGTACTTGGAGCGGGCCAGCGCCGTGAAGTAGGCGGCGGTGCCGGGCCGCAGCCGGTGCGGGCCGGGCGGGACCGTGTGCCGGTGCTCGTCGCGGGCGATCCACGCGGTCCGCACCTGCGGGGCATGGGTGCGGAACGCCTCCTCCAGGGCGCCCGGATCCCCGCTGTGGCCGCGGCCCGCCCCGGAGGCGAACACCGCCCGGTCGGCGCGGACGGGCAGCCGCAGCTGGATCCGGTAGTGCAGCCGCAGCGCGCCGGCGCGCACCGCGCGCGCCAGCTTCACCATCGCCTTCAGGGTGCGCCGGCGCACGGCCGAGGACAGCTGGAGCGCCCGGAACGTGCGGTGCAGACCGAAGCGGACCAGGGCGTGCCGCAGCCGCAGCCGGGCCCCCGGCACCCGATGGCGGCGGCAGTGGGCGCGGGCCCGGCGCAGGAACTCGCCGTGCGTCCCGCGCGGCAGCCGGCCCCGCCTGGCGAACACCGTCGCGAAGTGGTCGACCATGCGACGGCACAACTCCGGCCGCCAGCGCGCCAGTTCGGGATGGTCCTCGACATACGCGAACACCCGGTCGTACTGCTCGAACACATCGAAGTGCTTATGGCTGACGGTGCCGAGGATGCTGCCCTGGCGGCGCTGCCGGTAGAGCACGCACACCCGGTCCAGGGTGGCGATCGACCCCGCCGTCATCAGCACCGGGAAGGTCCAGGGGGTGTCCTCGTAGTAGCCCGGCGGGAAGGCGAAGCCCTGCTCCTGGACGAACTCCCGCCGGTAGGCCTTGTTCCAGGCCACCATCAGCACGCCGAGCAGCCCCGGCCGGTCCTCCAGCCGGAACGCCGCCGGGCCCTGCTCGACGAGCTGGGCGGCGAGCTGGTTGCGCACCTGGCGGCCGTCCCAGTACGTGCGCGCGTAGTCGTACACCAGGACGTCCGGCTCGCCGCACTCCTTGATCCGGTCGGCCACGGCCCGCAGCGCGTCCGGGGTGAGGGTGTCGTCGCTGTCCAGGAAGACGAGGTAGTCGCCGCTCGCCTCGGCCATCCCCGCGTTCCGGGCCCGGCCGAGCCCCTGGTTCTCGCGCAGGTGCACGGCGCGCACCCGCGCGTCACGGGCGGCGTACTCGTCGATGATCGCGCCGCAGGCATCCGGTGAGCAGTCGTCCACCGCGATCAGTTCCAGATCGGGATACGACTGCGACAGCACCGAGTCCAGGCACTCGGAGAGATACGCCTGGACCTGGTACGCGGGGACAATGACACTGAACCTGGGCAAGGGACATCCATGGGTCGTCGGTCGGCGCGGGGGCTTTGACCGGAAACGGCCGATGGAGTGAATCGGTTACGGTTTCGTACGGCATGTGGGGGACAAGGGGTGTTGGGCGCGCCGCGGGACACCCCCCGCCCGTTCGCCGGATCGGGGGGTGTCCCGGTGTGCGGCTACTTGACCGCGCCGGCCATCACCCCGGACACGAACTGCCGTTGGAACGCGAAGAACACGGCCAGCGGGATCACCATGGAGATGAACGCGCCGGGCGCCAGCACATCGATGTTGTTGCCGAACTGCCGTACCTGCGTCTGCAGGGCGACCGTGATCGGCTGGGTGCCCGACTTGGTGAACACCAGCGCGACCAGCATGTCGTTCCACACCCACAGGAACTGGAAGATGCCGAGGCTCGCGATCGCCGGCCCGCCGAGCGGCATCACCACCCGTGCGAACAGCCGCAGTTCACCGGCGCCGTCGAGGCGGGCCGCCTCCAGCAGCTCACGCGGGATCTCCGCGAAGAAGTTCCGCAGCAGGAACACCGCGAACGGCAGACCGAAGCCGGTGTGGAACAGGATCACGCCGAGGATGGTCCCGAACAGGCCGATCCTCCCGAACAGTTCGGCGATCGGGATCAGCGCCACCTGAACCGGCACCACCAGCAGACTCACCACACCCAGGAACCACCAGTCCCGGCCCGGGAACTCCATCCAGGCGAAGGCGTAGCCCGCGAGCGCGCCGATCACGACCACCAGCAGCGTCGCCGGGACCGTGATCAGCACCGTGTTCAGCAGGGAGTGGGTGATGTCGCCGTTCTCCAGCAGCTTGTGGTAGCTGTCGAAGGTGAGCTGGGACGGCTTGGTGAACACCTGCCACCAGCCGCTCGCGCTCATGTCCTCGGGCGCGCGCAGCGAGGAGATGAGCAGACCGATCGTCGGCACCAGCCAGAACAGGCCCACGACGATCAGGAACACCCGGACCAGACCGCCGCTCAGCCGCTCGGCGATCTTCGAGCCGAGGGACTGCCGCGCCCTCACCGTCCGGGCCGGTCCGCCCTCCGTGATGCTTCCGGCGGTCGCCGTCATCGCCGCACCTCCCGCCTGAGCCGACGGATGTTGAACGCCATCACCGGGATCACCAGCACCAGCAGCAGCACCGCGATCGCGCTCGCGACGCCCGGCCGGCCCTCCGCGAAGCCCTTGCGGTACAGCTCCAGGGCGAGCACGTTCGCATCGTCCTGGGAGGAGCCCGGCGCGATGATGTAGACGAGGTCGAACACCTTCAGCACATTGATCATCAGCGTGACGGTGACCACCGCGAGCACCGGTGCGAGCAGCGGCACGGTGACCTTGCGGAACACCTGCCACTCGGTGGCGCCGTCCACCCGCGCCGCCTCCAGCAGCTCCCGGGGCACACCCGCGAGCCCCGCCGCGATCAGCACCATCGCGAAGCCCGCCCACATCCATACATACGCCCCGATGATCGCCGGGGTGACCAGCGCCGGGCCGAGCCACTCGACCCCGTTGTACGGCTCCTTGAAGTTGCCGGCCGGAAGCCACAGCCGGGCCCCGTCGGCGGACGCCGGCAGTGTGAAGGTGC
This sequence comes from Streptomyces alanosinicus, assembly GCF_014650595.1. Taxonomy (GTDB): domain Bacteria; phylum Actinomycetota; class Actinomycetes; order Streptomycetales; family Streptomycetaceae; genus Streptomyces; species Streptomyces alanosinicus. Next base: position 1,309,598 of record NZ_BMVG01000001.1, on the reverse strand, counting down.
CGTCACCGGCCGCCGTGGTGGCGGCGACGACCTTGCCGTCCTTCACCGCCTCGATCCGCATCCCGGCATAGCCCAGCTCGGAGGGATCGGGTGCGCCGAGCCGTCCCACGCCCTTGCCGCGCGTGAAGTCCTGCCAGGTGGTGCCGGTGACCTTCCCCGGCTCCGGCCTGGCGGTGACGGCCTTCTTCGCGCCGCCGGGCAGCTGGTCGGGCGCGACACCGACGAGCGGAAGCGCGACGGGCCGCCCGGCGTGGACGGTGGCCCTGGTGAGGAAGCCGCCGTTCTGCGCGACGAGCGGCGACTCGCGGCCCGGGTGGGCGTTCGGGAACGCCGACGACTGCGCGAAGGTGTCGTGCACCCCCACCCACACCGCGTTGGCGACGCCCTTGTGCGGATCCTGGTCGTACACCAGCCGGAAGATGATCCCGGCCGCCAGCATCGAGATCGCCATCGGCATGAAGACGACCAGCTTGAACGCCGTTCCCCAGCGCACCCGTTCGGTCAGCACCGCGAAGACGAGCCCGAGCGCGGTGGACACCGTCGGCGCGAACACCACCCAGATGATGTTGTTCTTCAGGGCGGTGCGGATGCCGTCGTCCGTGAAGAGGGTCTTGTAGTTGTCGGCGCCCGCGAAACCGTCACCGGAGTTGTCGTAGAAGCTGCGGACGAGCGAGTACCCGATCGGGTAGACCACGAGCGCGCCGAGCAGCACCAGGGCGGGCAGCAGGAACAGCGCTGCCACGGCCTTGCGGGTGCCGGTCACGCTCCTGCGAGCGCGGGGTGCGGCCGGACCCGGTGGGGCCCCGGCCGCCGCTGCCGACGCCATCGCCGGCTCAGCTCCCGCTTCCGTACGCCGCCGCCGCGTCCTTCTCCAGCTTCGCCTGGGCGCCCGCCACGTCCGCCGGGTTCTTCAGGAAGTCCTGCAGGTCCTTCCACTCGCCCTTGCCCGGGGTGCCGCCGAAGGCCTGCGGGGCCTGGTCGGACATGTCGAAGCGGAAGTCGTCACCGGACGCGATCAGCGCCTTGGCGATCTTCTGCTGCACCGCGTTCGGGTACGCCGAGACCGGCACGTTCCTGTTCGGCGAGAGATAGCCGCCGAGCTTCGCCTGGATCGTCGCCGCGTCCGGGGAGGCGAGGAAGGTGGCCAGGGCCTGCGCCGCCTTGGAGTCCTTCAGGATCACCGCCGCGTCACCGCCGGAGACCACGGGCGCGGCGGAACCCACGGCCGGGAACGGGAACACCTTCGCGTCCGTGCCCACCTTCGCCTTGGTCTCACCGATGTTGACCTGCACGAAGTCGCCCTCGTAGACCATCGCGGCCTTCGGCTGGTCGCCGCCGGTGAAGGTCTGGGTGACCGAGGCCGGGAACTCCGTCTGCAGCGCGCCGTCCTGACCACCCGCCAGATAGTCCTTCTTGCCCCAGATCTGCGCGAGTGTCGTGAGGGCCTGCTTGACCGAGGGATCCGTCCACTTGATCTTGTGCTGGGCGAGCTGGTCGTACTTCTCGGGCCCCGCCTGGGACAGATACACGTTCTCGAACCAGTCCGTCAGCGGCCAGCCGTCGGCGCCCGGCACCGAGAACGGGGTGACCCCGGAGTCGTACACCGCCCGCGCCGCGGTCAGCAGGTCCTGCCAGGTCTTCGGCTCCTTGGCGCCCGCGTTCTCGAAGACCTTGGCGTTGTACCAGATCAGCGACTTGTTGGCGGCCTTGTAGTAGACGCCGTACGGCGTGCCGCCGACCGTGCCGATGTCCTGCCAGCCCTGCGAGTAGTTCTTCCGCAGTTCCTTCAGGGCGTCCGGGCCGAGCGGCTTGGCCCACTTGTTCTGCACGGCCTGTTTGATCGCGCCGGGCTGCGGCAGCATGGCCACGTCCGGCGGCTGGCCGCCAGCGATCTTCGAACCGAGGAAGTTGATGATCGGGTCCTGGGCGGGCACGAAGGTGACGGTCGCGCCCGTGCGCTTCTCGAACTCGGCGAGGACCTTCTTGAAGTTGGCCTGCTCGGCGCCGGTCCAGACGGCGGCCACCTCCAGATGGGCGCCGTTCAGCTTCGGCAGGGAGACGGTGGAGGCGCTCGGGGTCTGCTCCCCGCCGCCCTTGTCCTTGTCCTTGTCACCGCTGCCGGAGCAGGCGGTGAGCGCGAGGGCTCCCGCGAGCAGCGCGGCGAGTGGGGTGAGGGTCCTGTGTGTCCGGATGGTGCTGCTCCTGCTGCGCATCACTTCCCCGTTCGTCGTTCTCCGTTGAACGTCGTCTGAACGTCGTCGAGCCTCAGAACTCTTCTCTTGTGCGCTCCGGTGTACGCCGGGCCGCTCAAGGCGGGCAAGAGCGCCTGCGGTGTCCGGCGGCTCATCGTGACCGGCTCGTGACCGGGGGTGTATGCGTCTGTCTTCGGCAGCCCGGCCTACAGCAGGGACGGCACCCGGGCCGCCGACACCTCCCGGGCCGCCCGCTCCACCGCGCTCGCCAACAGTGCCAGGTCGGTGGGGCCGTTGCCCAGCTCCCGCACCGGCCGGCGGGTGGGCGGGTCGCCCATACGCTGCCAGTCCAGCGGCACCACTGTCGGCCGCTGGGTCGCCGTACGCGGGATACGGCCCGTCACCCGGCCGCCCTGGAAACCGATGCCCTGCCCGTCCGGCCGCGCCAGCCGGCCACGCCCCGGCGCCGGTTCCTCCGGCCCCTGCTGGGGAGCGTCGAGCACGACCCGCAGGGCCGCCTGCCGCGCGGGCTCCGTCTCCGCCGTACGACCCCCGATCCCGGCCGCCGCCACCAGGTGCACCCCGAGCCGCTCGCCGTCCCGGGCGACCGCCTCCAGGGCGCGCATCACCGAACCGGCCGCGGGCCGGCCCGGCGAGCCGAGCGAGGGTGAGACCAGCGCGTCCAGATCGTCGACGACGACCACGAGCCGGGGCAACGGCGGCGCCGCCTCGGCCTGCCGGCGCGCGGCCGCCCCCGGCCGCAGCCGCAGGGTGGAGCTGGGCGGCGCCTCTATGTCGCCGTTCGCGGGCGCGCGCTGCGTCACGAACCGGCCCGCCGCCGCACGCCCCGCGTGCCACTGCGCGAAGTCCGTGCGGTCCAGCAGCTCCGCCCGCCGCTTCAGCTCGGCGGCCAGCGACTGGGCGAACTCCCGCATCCGCACCGGGTCGTTGGCGACGAGATGCGTGGTGACATGCGGTATGTCGGTGCACACCCGCAGGCCCTCGCCGCGCGCCGCGCCCGTCGCGATGCCGTCCCGGCCGTCGACCAGCACCACGCCCAGCCGGTCCGGCCGCTCGGCGGCGGCCAGCGAGGCCACCAGGGCCCGCAGCAACTCCGTACGACCGCTGCCGGCCGGCCCCTCGATCAGCAGATGCGGCCCGTCGGCCACCAGGTCGGCCGTGAGCGGTCCGTGCGGCCCGGCACCGAGCACCGCCCGCGCCCGGCCGCCCGCCGCCCGGGTGTCGTCCGCGGCGTCCGCCCAGCGCGCCATCAGCGACGCCGGGGTGGCGCGGGCCAGCCCCAACTCGTCCAGCAGCCGCGCCGACTGCGGCAACGGCGCGGCCACGCGCGTGTCCCGCACACCGACCGGGCCGTCCGGTCGCAACGGTGCCAGCGCCCGCGCGAACCGCTCCGCCCAGGCGGGGGAGACCGCGTCCACGGCGGCGAGCGTGCCCGGTCCGACGGGTCCGCCCGGCGCCACCCGCATCAGATGCAGCGCGGTCGCGACATCACCGCTGAGCAGCGCCACGGCACCGCAGTGCCGGAACGTCGGCGCCACCGCGCACGCGGCCTCGTACGTCAGCGCCACGGGGGAGGCGGGCGAGGCCGGCTCCGTCTCGGCGAGACAGATCACATGGATCCCGGCCCGCGGCCCGGCCGCGGCAAGCCGCGCCATGGCGTCCTGCAGCGCGCCGCCGCCGGGATCCCCGTCCACGACGACGACCGTGTAGGGCCCCGGGAAACCGCCTGCGCCGGTCTCGCCGTCACCCTTGGCCCAGGAGGGCCGGCGGGCGGCGGGACCGGCCGGCGCGTGGTGGGCGGAGGAGGCGGTGTGCCCGCCGGGCGCGGGAGCGGACTGCTGGGAGGGGATCCCGGCGGTGTCGGGGGCGGCGGGGATGCGGGGGGCGTGCGCAGGCGTGGAGTCGCCGGGGTGGCCGGGGCGACGGGGGAAGGGTGCGGGAGGCGGTACGCCGGGGGTGCCGGGGTGGCCGGGGTGGCCGGAAACGAGTCCCGGGGCGGGGGCGGCGGGCCCGGCGGGGCCGGGGCCGTGGTCGCCGGCCGTCCGGCCCGGGGAGGGCGGCGCACCGAGCGCCTCGGCGGCATCCCGCGCCGCCGGTGCGCCCGAGGGGGAGACCTGGGCGACGGCACCCGGGCGGGAACCGTCCACGACGGTGCCGGACGGATCGCCGTGCCCGAGGGCGCCCGACGGGTCGGCGTGCCCGGGGGTGCCGGACGGATCGCGGTGCCCGAGGGTGCCGGACGGATCGCCGTGTGCGGAAGTGCCGGACGGATCGGCGTGCGCGGGGGTGCCGTACGGATCGGCGTGCGCGGGGGTGCCCGGCGTGGTGGTGGGCACGGTCGCGCGCCCGGGGTGGGCGGCGCTCCGGCCGGTCGCCGCGTGGTCGTCCACCCGGCGCAGCAGCTCCTGCGCGCGGGCCGCCGCCTGTTCGCGGTCGTAGGCCAACAGCAGCCGGCAGTCCTGGCCGTGGGCCGGCCGGATGTGCGGCAGCCAGCCCAGCCAGGACCACTCGGCCGTGCGCTCCGCCACGGGGCGCGAGCGGTCGGCGCTGATCAGCACGATCTCCAGCTGGTCGGGGGAGTGCAGCGCGGCCAGCTGGGCGAGCACGGCGCGGGCCAGCCCGGACAGCCGGGGGCGCGGACCGGCCAGACCCAGCGCGCCCGCCTCGCGCAGTGCCGCCGTCACGGGCACCGCGGGCAGCAGGCCGGAGCCGTCCGGCGCGCTCCGGTCGGCCGTGCCGAGCCGCACCGTCAGCGCCTCCGCGTGGCCGGGCTCGCGCTCCCACAGCCGGGGCCCGGGGCCGAGCGCCGCCAGCAGCAGGGCGGCGGGATCCGGCCAGGTCTCGGGCTGCTGCGGTGCGCTGGCCGGCGGGGCGGCGCCGCTGTCGGTGCCGGCCGGGGTGCCGTCGTACGTCTCGGGGCCGGCGGGCTGCTCACCGCGCCCTCCGGCCAGCCGCCGCGCCCACGCGCCGAGCCCACGCCGCCGCGCGCCCTGCGGCACGCCGCCGCCCCCGACGGAAGTGTCCTCACGGCCGTCCGCGCGCGGATCCTCGCCGGGTGCGGGGAACGCTCCGGCCACCGGACCGGGCCCGCCGACGCCGAAGCGCCCGGCGTGGGTGTCCCCACCCCTGTGGTTCTCGATACCCCTGTGGTTCTCGATCGACGGCGCCCTGCCCTGGCCCGGCACCACGCCGGGCTCCGCGGCCCGGTGCGCGGGACCCTCACCCCCCGAGGCCCCCCATCCGCCGGCCCCGTACCCATGCTGAGCCGACCGCCCGGAAGCCGCGTCGGCACGGGACGCCGCCGCACCCGTCGCCGACGCCGCACCCGCGGGAGACCCGCCCGGGGCCGCCGACGGCGCATCCTTCCCGCCGGAACCGGAAAGGTCGTCCCGGACGACCCGGAGACACCCCTCCCCGTCGGAGACGACCCGCGCCCCCGCCCCCGGCGTCACCGCGACCCGCAGCGCTGACTCCCCGATCCGCAGCAGGCCCCCGGCAGGGACCCGCACCGGACGCTCACCCACCCGCACCCCGTCCAGCGCCGTCCCGTTCGTGGAGCCGAGGTCGGCGACCGAGACGCGGCCGTCCGCGCCGACGGTGACCGCGCAGTGCAGCCGGGAGACATCGGGGTCGTCCAGCGGCACATCCGCTTCGTCCGAGCGGCCCACGGTGATCCGGCCGCCGTGCAGCAGATGGACCCCGCCGGCGTCCGGGCCCGCCACGACATGCAGCTGGGTCGGCGCGTCGTCCGGCTCGGGATGCGGCTCGGCGGCCGCCGGGGCGCCCAGGGACAGCACGGCGCCGTCGACCAGCGGGGGCTCGCCGAGGGTGCGGTGGCGGGGGTCGAGGCGTTCGGTCCCGGCGTACAGCACCACGGAGGCTCCGCCGGTGTCGCGGCCCGCGCCGCCCTCGCCGGTGACCGCCCCGGCCAGCGCCGACGCGACCGCGGCCAGATCCGTGCCGGTGGGCGCCGTGACCAGCACGTCGCGGCTCGCGGCACGCCCCCGCGGCGAGGACGGGCCCAGCGGGTCTACGACGGTCAGCCGGATCTGCATCCCCACCCCAACACGAGCACGTCGGCCAGTACTGGAAGGCATCCTCGCACCTGCCACCGACAACGCGCCCGGCACCCGGAAAGAAGTGATCTTGATTGGTCGGCTCTGCCCCCAAAAGTGCCTGACCAGTAGGACACCGGCGATCACTTGAGATCAGTCACGTCCGGTCCCGGCAACCAGGAGGCCGGGACGCGCGTCTTCCGGACGAGCAGTGACGCCCCCGAGGGCGGCACTACAGTGGGGCGGAACAACCGGAATGCAGGCAAGCAAGCACCAGCAAGCAGCAGGGAGCGCGTGACGTGCGGCCAGTCGGCAGCAAGTACCTGCTTGAGGAGCCGCTCGGACGCGGCGCCACAGGCACCGTCTGGCGTGCGCGCCAGCGCGAGACCGCGGGCGCCGAGGCGGCCGTGGCCGGTCAGCCGGGCGAGACGGTCGCGATCAAGGTCCTCAAGGAGGAGCTGGCGAGCGATCCGGACATCGTGATGCGCTTCCTGCGGGAGCGCTCCGTCCTGCTCCGCCTGACCCACCCGAACATCGTCCGGGTCCGCGACCTGGTCGTCGAGGGCGATCTGCTGGCGCTGGTCATGGACCTCGTCGACGGCCCCGACCTGCACCGCTATCTGCGCGAGAACGGCCCCTTCACCCCGGTCGCCGCCGCGCTGATGACCGCGCAGATCGCCGACGCGCTCGCCGTGAGCCACGCCGACGGGGTCGTGCACCGCGACCTGAAGCCCGCCAACGTACTGCTCGCGCAGAACGACGGCCAGATGCACCCGATGCTGACCGACTTCGGCATCGCCCGCCTCGCCGACTCCCCGGGCCTGACCCGCACCCAGGAATTCGTCGGCACGCCCGCGTACGTGGCACCGGAGTCCGCCGAGGGCCGCCCGCAGACCTCCGCGGTCGACATCTACGGCGCCGGCATCCTGCTGTACGAGCTGGTCACCGGCCGTCCGCCGTTTGCCGGCAGCACGGCCCTGGAGGTGCTGCACCAGCATCTGAGCGCCGAGCCGCGCCGCCCCTCGACCATCCCCGACCCGCTGTGGACCGTCATAGAACGCTGTCTGCGCAAGAGCCCGGAGGAGCGCCCGAGCGCCGAGAGCCTCGCGCGCGGACTGCGGGTCGTCGCCGAGGGCACCGGGGTGCATGCGAACCCCGCGCAGATCGCCGCGGCCGAGGGCGTCGGCGCGCTGCTGGCCCCGGACCCGGCCCCGACGGCCGTCCCGGGGGTGCCCGGTGCCGCCGACCCCACCCAGGTGCTGCCGACGAACGCGCCGCAGGGCTCGTACGACCCGAACGGGGCGACGAGCGTGCTGCCGCACACCGGTGGCCCCGCCGGCGCCGCCGACCCCACCGCCGTACTGCCGAACACCGGTGCGGCGGACCCGACGGCCGTGCTGCCGAACACGGGCCCGCAGGGACAGCAGCCCGAGCAGCCGCACCCCTGGCAGTCCCAGCTGGCCGCGGCCCGCGACCGCAACGAACAGACCCAGGTCCAGCAGTTCCTGTCCCCGGAGGACGACCCGCTGCGTCACCGGCCGCAGCGGCAGGTCGCCCGGCCCGGACAGCAGCCGCGCCAGGCCCCGCAGGGCCGCCCCCAGCAGCCGCAGCGGCGCGGCCGGCAGCAGGGATACCAGCAGGGGTACGGCTATGCGCCGCAGGCGCAGCCCCAGCAGTACGCCCCGCCGCAGCAGCCGCAGCGGTACGCGCCGCCCGTCCCGGAGCCGCAGCGGCCCGCCCGTGAGCCGCGCGCGCCGCGTCAGCGCAGCGCCAACCCCATGAAGATCCCGGGGCTCGGCTGTCTGAAGGGCTGTCTGTTCACGATCGTCATCCTGGTCGTGGCGAGCTGGCTGATCTATGAGCTGACCCCGCTGCACACCTGGATCGGCCAGGGCCGCGGCTACTGGCACGAGGTGACCCACTGGGTCCACCAGACGAGCAAGTGGGTGAAGGAGCTGGGCGGCTCGGGCGGCAACTGACCCCTGGTACATGAACCCCGTACTCGCGGTAACCGGTCGCGAGTCTGGGGATTTGTCGACACCTGGCGGGTGATTTCCGTCTCCGCGGTGAAGGTTGGCTCGCCGGACGCGTAGTTTTAGCGGCAACACGCGTCTGTAGGAGCAGTCTTGGCACGGAAGATCGGCAGCCGGTACACCGCGAACCAGATCCTGGGGCGGGGCAGCGCCGGCACGGTGTGGCTGGGCGAGGGGCCGGAGGGCCCCGTCGCCGTCAAGCTGCTGCGCGAGGACCTCTCCTCCGACCAGGAGCTGGTCGGACGTTTCGTCCAGGAGCGCACCGCGCTGCTCGGCCTGGAGCACCCGCACATCGTCACCGTGCGCGACCTGGTCGTCGACGGCAACGACCTGGCCCTGGTCATGGACCTCGTGCGCGGTACCGATCTGCGCACCCGCCTGGAGCGCGAGCGGCGGCTCGCCCCCGAGGCGGCCGTGGCCATCGTCGCCGACGTCGCCGACGCGCTGGCGGCGGCCCACGCGGCCGGGGTCGTGCACCGCGACGTCAAGCCCGAGAACGTCCTCCTCGACATGCAGGGCCCGCTCGGCCCCGGCGGCGCCCACCCCGCCCTGCTGACCGACTTCGGCGTCGCCAAGCTGATCGACTCGCCGAAGCGGACCCGGGCCACGAAGATCATCGGGACGCCGGACTACCTCGCCCCCGAGATCGTCGAGGGCCTGCCACCGCGCGCGGCGGTCGACATCTACGCCCTCGCGACGGTCCTGTACGAGCTGCTGGCGGGCTTCACCCCCTTCGGCGGGGGCCACCCGGGTGCGGTCCTGCGCCGCCACGTCACCGAGACGGTCGTCCCCCTCCCCGGCATCCCCGAAGAGCTGTGGCAGCTGCTCGTGCAGTGCCTGGCCAAGGCGCCCGCGTCCCGGCTGCGCGCCTCGGAGCTGGCGGCGCGGCTGCGTGAGCAGCTGCCGCTGCTGGCCGGGATGCCGCCGCTCGACGTGGACGAGCCGGACCTCTCCGAGGAGGCGGCGGAGGAGTCCGCGCCGACGGCACCGCCGGCGGGGGAGCCGGTACGCCGGCGGGGAGCGGTGTCCCTCGTCCCCGGGGCCAAGCCGGACTCCAACCGGGACACGCATACGTCGATGCGGGTGCCGGGGCCGGACGAGCTGGCGGGCGGCGCCCACGGGACCGCGCGCGCCCCTCGGGCCACCGGTACGCCACGGCCGGGCTCGGCCAAGCACCGGGCCACGGTGCGGCGGCGCCGGATCACGCTGGGCGTGGCCGGGGTGGCGCTGGCGGCGATCGTGGGGGTCGGCGCGTACGCGGCCTCTTCCGACGGGGACTCGAAGCCACCACAGGACACCCACAGCACGTCTGCCCCCTGACTCATCCCGGGGGCTCCCCCCTGGACCTCGGGCCGGGGGCGGGAGGAGGGAAGAGCGGGGAGGGCGGTCGTGCGATTCCGGTCGGTCCGGTCCGCCGGGACGGTGCCCTCCCGGCCGACCGGGACGGGTGGGTGGGTGGCAGGCGGGGGTCTGTGGGCGGAGCCCCCGGGCAGCGGGGCCGAGGTCGGTTGCCACAGCCGTTACGCTGGAGGCGTGGCAGTCGTCGATGTATCCGAAGAGCTGAAGTCCCTCTCCTCGACCATGGAGTCGATCGAGGCCGTCCTGGACCTCGACGCGATGAGGGCAGACATCGCCGTGCTCGAGGAGCAGGCGGCCGCGCCGTCCCTCTGGGACGACCCGGACGAGGCGCAGAAGATCACCAGCAAGCTCGCCCGCCTCCAGGCCGAGGTCAGGAAGGCGGAGGTGCTGCGCGGCCGGATCGACGATCTCGCCGTCCTCTTCGAGATGGCCGAGGAGGAGGACGACCCGGACACCCGTGCCGAGGCCGAGTCCGAGCTGGCCTCCGTGAAGAGGGCGCTGGACGAGATGGAGGTCCGCACCCTGCTGTCCGGCGAGTACGACGCCCGTGAGGCGCTCGTCAACATCCGCGCCGAGGCCGGCGGTGTCGACGCCGCCGACTTCGCGGAGAAGCTGCAGCGCATGTACCTGCGCTGGGCCGAGCAGCACGGCTACAAGACCGAGCTCATCGAGACGTCGTACGCCGAAGAGGCCGGCATCAAGTCGACCACCTTCTCCGTCCAGGTGCCGTACGCCTACGGCACCCTCTCCGTCGAGCAGGGCACGCACCGTCTCGTGCGTATCTCGCCCTACGACAACCAGGGCCGCCGTCAGACGTCCTTCGCAGGTGTCGAGGTGCTGCCCGTGGTCGAGCAGACCGACCACATCGAGATCGACGAGTCCGAGCTGCGCGTGGACGTCTACCGCTCCTCCGGACCCGGCGGCCAGGGTGTGAACACCACCGACTCGGCGGTGCGCCTCACCCACCTCCCCACGGGCATCGTCGTCTCCTGCCAGAACGAGCGCTCGCAGATCCAGAACAAGGCCACGGCGATGAACGTCCTCCAGGCCAGGCTGCTGGAGCGCCGCCGGCAGGAGGAGCAGGCCAAGATGGACGCCCTCAAGGGCGACGGCGGCAACTCCTGGGGCAACCAGATGCGTTCGTACGTGCTGCACCCCTACCAGATGGTCAAGGACCTGCGCACCGAGTTCGAGGTCGGCAACCCCGAGGCCGTCTTCAACGGCGAGATCGACGGCTTCCTGGAGGCCGGTATTCGCTGGCGCAAGCAGCAAGAGAAGTAACTTTGTCGACAAGGTAACTGCCGCCCGAGAGGCGGCAGTTGTCTTTTGTCTGGGTTTTACATCACACTCACAGGCTTCAATTCGCCGCAAACCCCCATCTGCGGGACATGGCGCCCGCAATGCCCTTGACGTTGCTTTGAAAAATCGGGAGGGTGACACGCGGCATGCGTACTTAAAGGGGCGCATGTGAACCGGGGGAATGAGTTGACGCAGACTTCGTCACCGGCTGCCTCCCGTCGATCACGGCACGCCCCACGCGCCGCCTCATTGACGAACAGCTACTGGGGGTAGCAACCATATGACGAAGAAGACGCGGATCCGGGTCGCGCGGATAGCCGCCGGCGCCGTGATCGCGGCCGGTGCGTCACTCACCGCCGCCGGCGCGGCCTCGGCCCTGGACCTCGGCGTCCAGGCCGGCCCGATCAACCTGGGCGTGCACACGAACGCCGGTGAAGACGACGGTGGCACCGACGGCGGCTGCCCGATCGCCGTCTGCACCACCGACGGCGGCGGCAACGGCACCACCGGCGGTGCCTCCACGACCGGCGGCGACAACGGCACCACCGGCGGTACCGACACCACCGGCGGCAACGCTGCCACCGGCGGCAACGACTCCACCACCGGCGCCGTCACCATCGGCGGTGTCATCGGCGGCGGCGACACGACCGGCGGTGACAACGGCACCACCGGCGGCAACGGCACCACGGGCGGCAGCACCACCGGTGGTGACAACGGCACCACGGGCGGCAGCACCACCGGTGGTGACAACGGCACCACGGGCGGCAGCACCACCGGTGGCGACAACGGCACCACCGGCGGCAACGGCACTGGCGGTGACAACGGCACCACGGGCGGCAGCACCACCGGTGGCGACAACGGCACCACCGGCGGCAGCACCACCGGCGGTTCCACCACCACGGGTGGCAGCACGACCGGCGGTTCCAGCACCACGGGTGGCAGCACGACCGGCGGTTCCAGCTCCACCGGCGGCAGCACCACCGGTGGCTCCGGCAGCACGGGCGGTTCCAGCTCCACCGGTGGCTCCAGCACCGGCGGCAACAACGACACGCCCCAGGGCGGCAACAACAACGCCACCCAGGACCAGGGCTCCTCGAACCTGAGCGACACGGGCTCCGACAGCAAGCCGCAGGGCAGCGGCAAGCAGCTCGCCGAGACCGGTGCCGGCCAGACCGCGTTCCTGGTCATCGGTGCCGCGACCATGATCGCCGGCGGCGTCGGCTTCCGTATTCTGCCGCGGCTGGTGAACGGCCGGGGCGGCGCGGCCGCCTGAGCGTAGCCGTCAGGTCACGCAACGCACGCAGTGCGTACGATCAAGGGCCCGGAGCTTGGCGCTCCGGGCCCTTGTGGCATGTCCTGGGGGATTCTCGGGCTTGCCCTGCGTCACTCGCGCGTCCGCACGTGCTACGCGGTCTGGTGCGCCAGCAGCGCCACCGCGGCGACCAGCACCGCCAGCAGCGCGATCAGCGCCATCGGGTTCACCCCGCCCAGAAATCCCTCGTGCTGCAGTCGCTCGCGGTTGGCACGGCACACCGGGCACCGGCCCTCGCTCACGGGCGCCGCGCAGTTCGCGCACACCAACCGGTCGTACGTCATGCGGTCGCCCTCCTCGCACCGGCCATCACTCGTATCAACGCTCACGGGAACGAGAACGTTCCCCCTCCACTGTGCCAGGTTCGTACACGCCATGCTCGGGCCCCGGAAGAGCGGGACGGAATCAGGAGCCGGTACAAAAACGTACAAGCCTTACTCAACCTCGGCCTGCGACTGCACTTGCAGACCCGGTTCGCGTATGGTCACGCTCATCTACCCCCGGCGACCCGTGGTGCATCCGTGATCCGATTCGACAACGTCTCCAAGGTCTACCCCAAGCAGACCCGCCCCGCACTCAGGGATGTCTCCCTGGAGGTGGAGAAGGGCGAGTTCGTCTTCCTCGTGGGGTCCTCCGGCTCCGGAAAGTCCACCTTCCTGCGGCTCGTCCTCCGCGAGGAGCGGTGCAGTCACGGACAGGTGCACGTGCTGGGCAAGGACCTCGCGCGCCTCTCCAACTGGAAGGTGCCGCAGATGCGCCGCCAGCTGGGGACCGTCTTCCAGGACTTCCGGCTCCTGCCGAACAAGACCGTCGCGGAGAACGTGGCCTTCGCCCAGGAGGTCATCGGCAAGTCCCGCGGCGAGATCCGCAAGTCCGTGCCGCAGGTGCTCGACCTCGTCGGGCTCGGCGGCAAGGAGGAGCGGATGCCCGGCGAGCTGTCCGGTGGTGAGCAGCAGCGCGTGGCCATCGCGCGGGCCTTCGTCAACCGGCCCAAGCTGCTCATCGCCGACGAGCCCACCGGCAACCTCGACCCGCAGACCTCCGTCGGCATCATGAAGCTGCTCGACCGGATCAACCGGACGGGCACCACCGTCATCATGGCGACTCACGATCAGAACATCGTGGACCAGATGCGCAAGCGCGTCATCGAGCTGGAGAAGGGCCGCCTCGTCCGCGACCAGGCCCGCGGCGTCTACGGCTACCAGCACTAAGCAAGTTCACGACGGAAAGGCTTGACCCGACGCCATGCGCGCCCAGTTCGTCCTGTCGGAGATCGGTGTCGGTCTCCGCCGCAATCTGACGATGACCTTCGCCGTCATCGTCTCCGTCGCCCTGTCCTTGGCACTCTTCGGCGGCTCGCTGCTGATGAGCGACCAGGTGAGCACCATGAAGGGCTACTGGTACGACAAGGTCAACGTCTCGATCTTCCTGTGCAACAAGCACGACGCCGACTCGGACGTCAACTGCGCCAAGGGCGCGGTCACCGAGGACCAGAAGAAGCAGATCCAGTCGGACCTGCAGAAGATGCCGGTCGTCGAGAAGGTGTCCTACGAGTCGCAGGACGAGGCCTACAAGCACTACAAGGAGCAGTTCGGAAACTCTCCGCTGGCCAGCTCGCTGACGCCGGACCAGATGCAGGAGTCGTACCGGATCAAGCTGAAGGATCCGCAGAAGTACCAGGTCATCGCGTCGGCCTTCAACGGACGCGCCGGTGTGCAGTCCGTGCAGGACCAGAAGGGCATCCTGGACAACCTCTTCCAGCTGCTGAACCTGATGAACCGCGGCGCGCTCGGCGTGATGGCGATGATGCTGATCGTCGCGCTGCTGCTGATCGTCAACACGGTGCGTGTCTCGGCGTTCAGCCGCCGGCGCGAGACCGGGATCATGCGCCTGGTCGGTGCCTCGGGCTTCTACATCCAGGCGCCGTTCATCGCCGAGGCCGCGGTCGCCGGGCTCATCGGCGGCGGGCTCGCCTGCGTGGGCCTGGTGGTCGGCCGGTACTTCACCATCGACCACGGCATGGACCTCTCCCACAAGCTCACCCTCATCAACTTCGTAGGCTGGGACGCGGTGTTGGCCAAGCTGCCGCTGATCCTCGCCACGAGCGTGCTGATGCCCGCGTTGGCGGCGTTCTTCGCGCTGCGCAAGTACCTGAAGGTGTGACGCATCCCAAGAGGGCCGTACGGGCATCCGGCCGTACGGCCCTTCGCGTTGTCCTAGACTCACCGCCATGTCAGGCCGAGACCGGTTGTCCCCGCCCCGCCGCATCCGCCGCGGGGCCGCCCTGACCTTGGTCTTCGCCGGCGTGCTGGTCACCGGCGCCGCGACCGGCTCCTTCCCGGAGCCCGACGCTCCGGCGCGCAGGACCACCGTGGGGCCGGCGCCCGAGGCCACCCACGAGGACGTCCGGGCCGCCGCCGCCGAGGCGATGGCCGACGGAAAGTCCCCGATGGAGGCGGCCGAGCGGGTGGTCAGCCGCAGCGGGGACCGCTGGGGCGCCGTCTACTCCGAGGGCGAGTACCAGGAGTTCCAGGAGGCCCTCGACGGCCGCTACACCGGCGTCGGCCTGTGGGCGGGGCGCGAGCGCAGCGGCCGGATCGAGGTGACCCGGGTGCAGCCCGGCTCGCCGGCCGCCGTGGCGGGGATCCGCAAGGGCGACCGGCTGCGCAGTGTCGACGGCCGCAAGGTCGACGGGCGGCCGGTCACCGAGGTGGTCTCCTTACTGCGCGGCGAGGCCGACGATGCGGCCGCCGGTACGACCGTCACCCTGGGCCTGCAGCGCGGCACGCGCGCGTGGACCGAGAAACTCCGCCGGGCCAGTCTGTCCACCGACTCCGTCACCGTGCGCAGACTGGCCGGCGGGGTCGACGTCATCAAGATCGCCGCGTTCACCAAGGGCTCCGGCGACGCCGTACGCGCCGCGCTGCGGCAGGCCCCGGCCGAGGACGGGATCGTCCTCGACCTGCGCGGCAACTCCGGCGGCCTGGTCACCGAGGCGGTGGAGACCGCCTCCGCCTTCCTCGACGGCGGCCTGGTCGCCACGTACGACGTCGACGGCGCCCCGCGCTCCCTGCACGCCGACTCCGGCGGCGACACCGACCGGCCCCTGGTCGTCCTCGTCGACGGCGGCACGATGAGCGCGGCCGAGATGCTCACCGGGGCGCTGCAGGACCGGGGCCGCGCGGTGGTGATCGGCTCGCGCACCTTCGGCAAGGGCTCCATCCAGATGCCGACGCAGCTGCCCGGCGGGTCCGTCGCCGAACTGACCGTCGGCCATTACCGCACCCCCTCCGGCCACAGCGTCGACGGTCGGGGCATCACCCCCGACCTCGATGTCGGGCAGGCCGACGGCCAGGCCGCGGTGGAGCGGGCCGAGACCGTGCTCAGCGGCCTGGGCGACGCCGATTAAGGGCTGGCCGTAAGCCCCCTCCGTAGTGCGAAAATGGACGGCACTATGAGCAAGGGAATGTACGTACCGAAGGAGTCCCAGCCCAAGCAGGGCGGCGGGGCCGGCAAGGCCAGGGACGGCGAGAAGGGCGGCAAGCGCAAGATCGTCGCCCAGAACAAGAAGGCCCGGCACGACTACGCGATCGTCGACACCTACGAGGCCGGTCTCGTGCTCACCGGCACCGAGGTCAAGTCGCTGCGCGAGGGTCGGACCTCGCTGACCGACGGCTTCGTCCACATCGACCGGGGCGAGGCGTGGCTGCACAACGCCCACATCCCCGAGTATCACCAGGGCAGCTGGACCAACCACTCCGCGCGCCGCAAGCGCAAGCTGCTGCTGCACCGCGAGGAGATCGACAAGCTGGAGTCCAAGGCCCAGGAGTCGGGTCACACCATCGTGCCGCTCGCCCTGTACTTCAAGGACGGCCGCGCGAAGGCCGAGATCGCGCTCGCACGGGGCAAGAAGGAGTACGACAAGCGCCAGACCCTGCGGGAGAAGCAGGACCGGCGTGAGTCGGACCGGGCGATCGCGGCGGCGAAGCGGAGGCAGCGCGGCGTGTAGCCCGGGAATACGGTGGCATCGGCGAGCGTTGGTCACGTACGATGGCGCCAACACCGGTTGAACCCGGTGTGTGCATTGAAAACACAACATGGGGATGATCGGTTTCGACAGCGGCTGTCGAAGCAGGGGAAGCGTGTCGAGGAAGCGGCAATGATCTCGTAAACCATATGTCGCAAAAAATAATCGCCAACACCAAGCGCGATTCCTTCGCCCTCGCTGCCTAAGTAGCGACTTGCGAAGTGTCAGCCCGGGGCTGTTCCCGACCCGGATCCTGGCATCAGCTAGGGAACTAAACCTTGATCCCGGTCACGGGGTGAAGAGGGAAACCAAACAGTGACTGAGCCCGTCGGCGACTTGTTCGCGTGATCGCCGGGGCTGAGAAAATCACAGCGAACTGCACACGGAGAAGCCCTGATTCCGCACCGTTGGACGCGGGTTCGATTCCCGCCATCTCCACCAGCCCCTCCGGGGGTACCCCATGTGGGCGAGGCCCCGTCGCGTTGAGCGGCGGGGCCTTACGTCTGTTTCCCGGACCCGACCAGCTTCCCGGACCCGACCTGCTTCCCGGTCCTGGCCGCCACGCCGATGATCAGTGCCGTGCCCGCCGCCGCGACCGGTACGGCGAAGCCGGACTCCGGTGCGGCGTGCTCGGCCGTCCAGCCGCCGATCGCCGAGCCGCAGGCGATGCCGGCCAGCAGCCCGGTGACGGCGAGGCTCATGCCCTCGTTGAGGCACCCCTCGGGGGTGCGGCGCTGCACGAGCGTCATCGCTGTGACCATCGTCGGCGCGGTGGCCATGCCCGCGACCAGCAGGGCGGCGGCCAGCGCGAGCAGCGACCCGGTGCCGCGCGCGGACAGCAGCGGCAGCGTCATCAGGGCCGTCATCGCGGCCAGGCACCGGGGATGGAGCCGCTCGGCCGGCCCGGCCGGCCGCAGTGCGCCGTACAGCAGACCCGCCGCGCACGAACCCGCCGCCTGCAGGGCGAGGACCACACCGGCCGCCGACCGGTGCCCGTGTGCGTCGGCGTACGCGATCGTGACGACCTCCATGGACCCGAAGACGGCACCGGTGGCGAGGAATCCGGCGAGCAGCGCGGGGAACCCGGGTGCCCGCAGCGGTCCCTTCCCCCGGGCCCGCCGCTGGACGGGCGGCTCGGTCGAGCGCTGCCCGGTGAACAGCAGCATGCCGGCGAGCAGCAGCACCGCGCCGACGAGCGTGCCGGCCTCCGGGAAGAACGCGCCGGTCAGGAAGGAGGCGAGGACCGGGCCGAGCATGAAGCACAGTTCGTCGGCGGCCTGCTCGAAGGAGTTCGCGATGTGCAGCGCACCGGGGTCGTCGCGCAGCAGATGGGCCCAGCGGGCGCGGGAGAGCCCACCGATGTTGGGGGTGGTGGCGGTGAGGGCGTAGGCGGCGAACAGGGTCCAGTCGGGGGCGCCGTAGCGCACGCACAGCAGCAGCGCGAGGCTGCCGAGCACGGCGGCGAGCGTGGCCGGTACGGCGACACGGGCCTGCCCATGCCGGTCCACGAGCCGGGCGACCCAGGGGCCGGCCAGCGCGGTCACCGCGAGGCCGGTGGCGGTCACGGCACCCGCGAGGGCGTACGAGCCCCGGGAGCCGGCGATCATCACGACCGCGCTGATGCTGAACATGCCCATGGGGAGACGGGCGAGGAGGTTGCCGGCGGTGAAGGCGCGGGTGCCGGGGAGGGAGAACAGACGGCGGTAGCTCCGTCGCGCGGGCGCGGATATGAGAGGGGGCATGCGGCAACTCTCGCCCCGAGTGGATCAAGCGGTCCAACACCTTCTGCGCACCGATTAACGCTCCTGTGTTGTAAGTTCACGCCCATGCCCGCTCCCGCCCACCTGGACCCGCGCCTGCTGCGCGCCTTCGTCGCGGTCGCCGAGGAACTCCACTTCACCCGGGCCGCCGCCCGTCTGTACGTCGCCCAGCAGGCGCTCAGCCGGGACGTACGCCGGCTGGAACGGGAGCTGGGCGCCGAGCTGTTCGTCCGTACGACCCGGCAGGTGACGCTGACGGCGGACGGCGATCGGCTGCTGCCGCTCGCACGCCGTGCGCTGGCCGCCCAGGACGACCTGCTCGCCGCGTTCGCCGCCGGCGCCGCCCGCCCCCTGCTCGTGGACCTCAACTCCCCGGGCCTTCTCACCGGCCGGCGCGTCCTGCACCGGGCCCGTGAACTCGCCCCCGACTGCGAGCTGATGGCCCGCTACGAGAGCGGCCTGACCGGAGCCGCCACCGAACTGCTGGCCGGCCGCCTCGACGCCTCCTTCGGCCGCTTCGCCGGCCTGGACCCGGCACTGCGCTCGGGGCTGGCACAGCAGCCGGTGCGCTACGAGCCGATGGCCGTCGTCCTGCCCGAGGACCATCCCCTGGCCCCGCGTGCCGAGGTACCGCTGGCGGCGCTGGCCGGGGAGACGGTGTACGCCGGCGCCGGCAACCCCCGCACGGCGGAGTGGACCGACCTCGCCCGCCGGCTCTTCGAGGGGCGCGGCATCGACGTCGCCCCGCCCCTCCCGCTGGCCGTCGGCGACGAGGAATTCGAACGGATCATGTCCAGGACCCGCCACCCGGTACTGGCCGTGGTGGACTTCCCGGCCATGCCCCGCACGGTCCGCCGGCCGCTCGTCGACCCCGTCCCGCTGTCACCGGTCTCCCTGGTGTGGCGCAAGGGGCTGGCCCATCCCGGACTGGACGCCCTGCGCCGGGCGGCGGCCGAACTGGCCCGGGCGGAGAACTGGCTGCGGCAGCCGGCCGGCGGATGGCTGCCGGCCGTGGACGCCGGTGAGGGCCACCGGTGAGCGGGAGCCTCACCGACCCGTGCCGGGTCCGGTGAGAGCAACGTTTTCTTGCGGTCACCCACAGGCACAGGGGTGAAACGCGCTCTCTCTACCTTCGGGTCCGGAAGTGAGCAGCCGGAGCACCGTGGAGGAGCGATGACAGCCCCAGCCCCAACCCGTCGCAGTGGCCGCTGGATCGAGCGCTGGGACCCGGAGGACGAGGGGTTCTGGAAGGCGACCGGTCAGCGGACCGCCAACCGGAACCTGCTGTTCTCCGTCCTCTCGGAGCACATCGGCTTCTCGGTCTGGACCCTGTGGTCCGTCCTCGTGCTGTTCATGGGCCCGGAGTACGGCCTCACGCCCGCCGACAAGTTCCTGCTGACCTCGATGGTCACCCTCGTCGGCGCCGTGGTGCGCGTCCCCTACACCTTCGCCGTGGCCGTCTTCGGCGGCCGCAACTGGACGATCGTCTCGGCGAGCCTGCTGCTCGTACCGACCGTCGCCGCCTACACGGTGATGAAGCCGGGCACGTCCTTCGGCACGTTCCTGTGGATCGGCCTGCTGGCCGGCATCGGCGGGGGCAACTTCGCCTCCTCCATGACCAACATCAACGCTTTCTTCCCGCTGCGGAAGAAAGGCTGGGCGCTCGGCCTCAACGCGGGCGGCGGCAACATCGGCGTGCCCGTCATCCAGCTCGTCGCCCTCGCGGTCATCGGCGCGAGTGGCGGCCCGCGCGTGCTGCTGGGCATCTACATCCCGCTGATCGTCGTGGCCGCCGTGTGCGCCGCTGTGTTCATGGACAACCTGGCCACGGTGCAGAACGACACCGGCGCGGCCAAGGACGCCGCCAGGGACGCCCACACCTGGATCATGTCCTTCCTCTACATCGGCACGTTCGGGTCGTTCATCGGCTACAGCTTCGCCTTCGGGCAGGTGCTGACGATCCAGTTCGGCCGCACCCCGCTCCAGGCGGCCTACCTCACCTTCATCGGCCCGCTGCTCGGGTCCCTGATCCGGCCGGTCGGCGGCCGGCTCGCCGACCGGTACGGCGGCGCCCGCATCACCCTGTGGAACTACGTCGCCATGGCCGCCGCCACCGCCGTACTGATCGTCGCGAGCCGGCAGAAATCGCTGGTGCTGTTCGTCAGCGTCTTCGTGGTGCTGTTCGTGCTCAGCGGGCTCGGCAACGGCTCCACGTACAAGATGATCCCCGGCATCTTCCAGGCGAAGGCCCTGGCCGAGGGGCTGGCAGGGGAGGAGGCCGTGGCCTGCGGGCGGCGGCTGTCGGGCGCCGCCATGGGGCTCATCGGCGCGGTCGGCGCGCTCGGCGGGGTCGGCATCAATCTGGCCTTCCGCCAGTCCTTCCTCTCCTACGGCTCCGGCACCGGCGCGTTCGTCGCCTTCCTCGCGTTCTACGGCCTGTGCTTCGCGGTGACCTGGGCCGTATACCTTCGCCGCCCGGCCGCACAGGCTGAGACCATGACCGTACAGGAGACAAAACCGCAGCTCAGCTATGCCGACGTGTGACGTAACACCGGCGCAATGAAGCCGAACCGAGCCTGTCACGCGCCGTTGACAGGCTCGTTCGGCTTGCCGGTCAGCTAGGAGAGCCCCATGTACGACGAAGAGCAGCAACCCCGGCAGCCCGGTGCCCCTGAGCATGGTCCGCTCGCGGGATTCACCGTGGGTGTCACCGCCGCGCGCCGGGCCGACGAGCTGGGCGCCCTGCTGCAGCGGCGCGGTGCCGCCGTGCTGCACGCACCCGCCCTGCGCATCGTGCCGCTCGCCGACGACGGCGAGCTGCTCGACGCCACCAAGGACATCATCGACCAGGTGCCGGACGTGGTCGTGGCCACCACGGCGATCGGTTTCCGGGGCTGGATAGAGGCCGCCGACGGCTGGGGCCTCGGCGAGCAGCTGCTCGCGCGGCTGCGCCAGGCCGAACTGCTGGCCAGGGGCCCCAAGGTCAAGGGGGCGATCCGCGCGGCCGGTCTGACGGAGGAGTGGTCGCCGTCCTCGGAGTCCCTGGCCGAGGTCCTGGACCGACTCCTGGAGGAGGGCGTGGACGGCCGCCGTATCGCCGTACAGCTGCACGGTGAGCCGCTCCCCGGCTTCGTGGAGTCGCTGCGGGCCGGGGGAGCGGAGGTGGTCCCGGTCCCGGTGTACCGGTGGATGCCCCCGGAGGACATCACCCCGCTGGACCGTCTGCTGGAGGCGACGCTCGCCCGTTCGGTGGACGCGCTCACCTTCACCAGCGCCCCGGCGGCCGCCTCCCTGCTCTCCCGCGCGGAGGACCGGGGGCAGCTGCCGGAACTGCTGGCCGCCCTGTCCCATGACGTCGTGCCGGCCTGTGTGGGCCCGGTGACGGCGATCCCGCTGCAGGTGCGGGGCGTGGACACGTTCCAGCCGGAACGCTTCCGGCTGGGCCCGCTGGTCCAGCTGCTCTGCCAGGAACTGCCGGCCCGGGCCCGCTCGCTGCCGGTCGCCGGGCACCGGATGGAGATCCGGGGCCACGCGGTCCTGGTCGACGGCGACCTCAAGCCGGTGCCGCCGGCGGGCATGTCGCTGTTGCGCGCCCTGGCCCGCCGCCCCGGCTGGGTGGTGCCCCGCGCGGACCTGCTGCGGGCGCTGCCGGGCGCGGGCCGAGACGAACACGCGGTGGAGACGGCGATGGCCCGGCTGCGTACGGCCCTCGGTGCGCCGAAGCTGATCCAGACGGTGGTGAAGCGGGGCTACCGCCTGGCCCTGGACCCGGCGGCGGACGCGAAGTACGCGGACGCGTAGAGCTGCGCGGACGCGTAGAGCCACGCGTCCGCGCAGCGCGCCGGGTCGCCGGCCGTGCCGTTCACCGGGTCGCTCACCGCGCGTCGTACTCGTCGTGGCGGCGCCACCAGACGCCGGACTCGTTGCGGCCGAGGGGCGCGCGGTCGAGCCACTGGTACATGCCCCACAGGGCGTCCAGCCCGCGCGAGTACGCCGAGTAGGTGTGGTGGACGACGCCGTCCTGCAGGGCGAACGCGCTCACGCCGGGGCCTTCTCGCCGGTACGTCCGCCAGTCCGTGCCGACGATCGACTGGCTGAAGGCGTCCCGGGAACGCTTCTCGTCGGCCGTCGCCGGCCGCAGATCCGCCTCACCGAAGTTGTACGCGACGACACCGGCCTCCCACTCCTCCTCGGTGTGCGCCACCCCGAAGTCGGTGTTGAAGTCGCTGCCGTGGGACGACGCCCAGGGGAAGCTCCAGCCCATCCGCTGCCGGTACGCCTGGAGTCTGCCGAGCGGGGCCCGGGAGACCGCCCAGAACATCACGTCGTGGTGGGCGAGATGGACCACGGTGGTGTCGAAGCCGTCGGCGATCGCCGAGCAGGACGGGCATCCGGCGGTGTAGTCGGGCCCGAACATGAAGTGGTAGACGAGCAGCTGGGAGCGGCCCTGGAACAGGTCGGCGAGCGCGACCGTTCCCTCGTCCGTCTCGAAGCGGTAGTCCTTGTCCACCCGGACCCAGGGCAGCTCCTGCCGGCGCCGGGCCAGCTCGTCGCCGCGCCGGGTCAGTTCCTTCTCGTCCTTGAGCAGCTCCAGCCGCGCGGCGAGCCACTCCTCGCGTGTCCCCGTCCTGTGACCGGTCATGGTCTGTCTCCTTCGTCTTCTTGACCTGCTGTTCTGTCGTCACATCGGTGGTGGTGCGATCCCCGGGACCAGTGCGGGCGCGACGACGAGCACGATGCCGAGCCCGACCGTCGCCAGAGCGGGCGGAACGTCGACCGCGGTCTTCGCGGGCAGCAGTTTCTGGGTGCAGGCGAGGACGGTGACCACCGCCATCCACCAGGGGCTCATCACGTCCAACGCCACGAGCACCGCCATCAGGCCGAGGTCGGATGCGGCGCAGTACAGGCCGAACCCGAGCCCGGATGCGGCATCCTCGCGGCAGCGCCGCCGGAAGTACCGCTTGACCGGGGTGAGTTCATAGGCGCCCGCCGCGATCACCACGACGCCGGCGGCCCCCGGCCCGTGCGGCCGGTCCAGCGCGTACGCCACGACACCCGCGAGCACCCAGACGGCCAGGCAGGAGGCGGCGAACGGGGCCGCGTCCCGCGTCCGGCCGCTGCCGCGGACCTGCCGGGCGAGTGCCGGGGCCACGCCCGGCAGCATCATCGCGGCCATCATCGTCGTCCACGTCACGGCGAAGAACCCCGGCGAACCGGGCCCGGACGCGATCCCCATGTCCATGCCCCGCATCAGCGGGACCGCGGCCGCCCAGCATGCCGCGGCCAGCCCGAGCGTCAGCCCCAGCACGACGGCCGGCGCGCTCGGGCGCCGCACTGCCGGCATTGCCATGTCCACCATCGCTTCTCCCTTCGCGGTGTCGGCGATGCGACCGGGCGGCGACCGGCGTCACGCGGAGCCGCGGGCCTGCTCGTCGAGGTGGTCCTTCAGGGCGTCGAGCGGACTGTCCCAGTCGCGCGCCAGCGCGGCCAGGAACTGCTGCGCCACCTGCATCGGGGCGGACCGCAGCCGGTAGCGCACCCGGCGCCGCTCACCCGGTTCGGCCGTCACCAGGCCGGCCTCGGCCAGCAGGGCCAGGTGTTTGGCGATCGCCTGCCGGGTGATCGGCAGCCGTCCGGCCAGGTCCGTGGCCGTCGCCGGCCCCCCCGAGGCCAGCGCGGCCAGGACGGCGCGCCGGGTCGGGTCGGCCAGGGCGGCGAAGACCTGCTCGGCGATCGCCTCGACGTCAGGCTGCGGCATCGAGGTGGTCGACCAGTTCGCCCAGCTCGCGCGCCCAGCCCTCGGTGTGGCCGTCGTACTCCTCGCGGTGGAGGTCGTCCGGCAGCTGGGCGAAGCCGGTCTCGACCACGGTGAGCCGGGTGCCGGTGGCGACCGGTTCGAGCGTGAACTCCACATAGGTGCGGCGCGGATCGTCCTTGGGCAGTCCGGCCATGCGCCACGTGAAGCCGAACACCGTCGGCTCCTCCACCCGCTCCACCCGCATGTCGGCACTGTGGCCGCCGTCCCATGTCATCCAGGCGGAGCCGCCCGGACGCAGGTCGATCCCGGCCTTGTCGCCGAACCAGGAGCTCAGACCCTCGGCCGTGGTGAGCGCCGCCCACACCGTGGCCGGCGGGTGCGCGATGTCGACGGTCCGCTCGATGCGATCAGGGAATGCCATAGCTGCCTCCACGTGTATAGCAACCAACTGATTGCGATACTATGGCAACCGATTGGTTGCGTCAATCGCCGGGGTGCCGCCGGAGATCGAGCCGGTACCAGGTCCCCGGCTTGCCGCCGAGATCGGCGGGATCGGCCGGGCCGGCCGGGACGAAACCGGCCTTGGCCAGCACCCTTCGGGAGGCGGCGTTCGCATGGGCCGCGGCCGCCCGGACCGTGTGCAGCCCGTACCGCCGCGCCGCCGGCCCGCACAGCTCGCGCACGGTCGCGGTCGCCACACCGCGCCCGGCGACGTCCCGCGCGACCCGGTAGCCGAGCACCGCCTCGCCGTCCGCGATGTCGACCAGGTTGAACCGGCCGAGTACGGAGCCGTCCTCGGCGACCAGCACATGGAAGGCGCAGACGCCGGCCTCCTGCTCGGCCAGCAGGGCGCGGTACCGGTCGGTGAAGCGGTCGAAGTAGGCGTCGCCGCGGTCGGAGACGAAGGCGGCGAAGTAGGCGCGGTTCGCCAGCTCGAAGGCCAGGACTTCCGGGGCGTGGCCGGCGGTGAGACGCTGCAGCTCGGGCATCGCCCGACCGTATCCGGCTACGCCGACCGAGACGATCGAGACGACTGCGCTGACTGCTCCGACTGTGCGGACCGCGCCGACTGTGCCGACTGCGGGGAGCGGTCGAGGCGGCCGTACAGCAGCAGGGCCCGGGCCAGGAGTCCCAGCGCCAGGGTCGAGCCCACCGCGCGGACCGTGTTCCAGGCCACCCAGGGGCCCTCGAAGTGGTCGCGCAGCGCGGCCGGGGCGCCCTTCGCCGCCAGGGCGTTGTTCAGCGGGATGCTGAACGCCATCGTGACGAGGAAGACCAGGGCGTACGCCGGCAGGGCCGCCCGGTTCGGTCGTCGCTGCGGGCCAGGGCCGGCATCACCGCGCAGGCGAAGATGGAGAAGACCCCGGCGCTCAGGCCCATGGTGATCGTCGCCGCGACCAGGACGGCGGTCCTGGCGGGCGTCGTCGTGGCGGCCTCGGAGGCCGTGGCCGCGGTGTGTTTCTGCGTGTGCTTCTGCGCCGTGTGCCAGGTGTTCGTCATGTCTCCGGGCAACCCGCTGCCCCCCGGTCCCGGACATGGCCGAGGCGCGGTCCGGCATACGCGTGCGTCCAGCCGGTACGAGGGGTTCCGGCAGGGCGTCCGGGCGGGCACTGTGAAGGGGAGAGCGGTGACGGAACGGTTCCCCCATCACAGTCCCGGCCTAGGCGGTGACAGGCACATGGCACTGGGTACGGCCACGCCCCCGTACGAGCTGCGTTTCGACGCCGGACGGATCTGCCTCGATCTCCTCGCGACCACGTATCCGGCCGAACGGCTGGACTCCGTCGAGTCGTTGTGCGCGTGGATCGCCGGGGCGGCGCTGGTGCCGGAGGGTACGGCGCTCGGCCACGCCGACGCCCCCTGGCTCGTCGGGTTCCGGGAACTGCGCGCGCACGTCGGGCAGTTGCTGCGAGCCGCGCACGCCGTGGACCCGTCGTCGTACGACCGCTCCCTCGCCCGCGTCAACGAGGCAGCCCGCGCCTCGACCCCGGCCCCGTTCGCGGTGCGGGCCGAGGACGGCCGCCTGGTGCGGGAGCTGGCCGGCCCGCCGACCTGCGCGGGGCTGCTCGCGCTGGTCGCGCGGGACGCCGTGGAGCTGCTCACCGATCCCGTCGCACGGGCTGCCGTGCGGGAGTGCGAGGGCGACAACTGCCCGCTGGTGTACCTGGACACGTCCAGGGGGCGCCGCCGGCGCTGGTGCTCCAGCGAGGTCTGCGGGAATCGGGAGCGCGTGGCCCGGCACCGGCGGCGGGCCGCCCTCACGCGGGTCTGACCCCCCCCACCGCGACCACCCCACCGCGACCGCCCCACCGCGACCGCCCCACCGCGATCGCCCCGTCATGACCCCCGGCCACGATCCGCCCGCCCGCGACACGCCCGGATCCGGCCCGCGCGCGGCGTGATGTGCGTAACACTCCGTTTCCCGGCGGCTCGTGCGGGGCAACTCTGCGGTCCGGGCCACCCCTCGACGATGTGTCGGAAATGTAAAGATCATGCGGGGGGAATATGCGCGCATGTCCCTGTCGGCGCGTCATCCCCGAGAAAACTGTCGCCTCCGTTTGAACACCGCGCCGCCGCTTTCCGTACGGGTGGGCGAGCGACCGACTGGGGGAACCCCCGGACACCGGAGGTGGGCGTGCGCAAGGATGCGGCCGTGGCCAATGAACGTGGATCGAGGGCCCGACATCGCATGTCCTCACAGCCCTCGGAACCTGACGAGGAGCTGATGCGTGCGCTCTACCGGGAGCACGCCGGACCCTTGCTCGCGTATGTCCTGCGACTGGTCGCCGGTGATCGGCAACGCGCCGAGGACGTCGTACAGGAAACGCTCATCCGTGCCTGGAAGAACGCCGGTCAGCTCAATCGGGCGACCGGTTCGGTACGCCCCTGGCTGGTGACGGTCGCGCGCCGCATCGTCATCGACGGCCACCGCAGCCGGCAGGCCCGGCCGCAGGAGGTCGATCCGTCGCCGCTGGAGGTCATCCCCGCGGAGGACGAGATCGACAAGGCGCTGTGGCTGATGACGCTGTCGGACGCGCTCGACGACCTGACCCCGGCCCACCGGGAGGTGCTCGTCGAGACGTACTTCAAGGGGCGTACGGTCAACGAGGCGGCCGAGACGCTGGGTATACCCAGCGGCACGGTGCGTTCCCGGGTGTTCTATGCCCTGCGATCGATGAAGCTGGCACTGGAGGAGCGGGGGGTGACGGCGTGATGAGCAGTGGTTACGGGGGAATCCAGGGATTCGGTGCGGGTGGTCCGGGTATGTCTGGTCCCATGAACCCCAGGTCGGGATCTTCGGTGCCGAGCGAGCACGAGACCGTCGGCGCCTACGCCCTCGGGATTCTCGACGACGCCGAGGCAACCGCTTTCGAGGCGCATCTCGCCGGCTGCGAGTGGTGCGCCCAGCAACTGGACGAGCTGGCCGGGATGGAGCCGATGCTGGCCGCCCTCGCGGATCTGCCGGGCTCCGGCAGCACCCCCGCGATCGGCGACTCGCTGTCCGCCAGGCCCAGCCCCCGGCTGGTGGAGAAGCTGGTCGACGAGGTCGCCGACAAGCGCGCCCAGAAGCGCCGGCGCGGCTTCTACATGATCGCGGCGGCGGCCGCGCTGATCATCGCCGGACCGCTCGCCGCGGTGGCCGTGAACGGCGGCTCCGGTGGCACGGGCCGGACCACCGCGTCCTCGGCCCAGACCACCTTCGAGGCCATGCCGGACAAGAAGTCGGCCACCGACCCGACGTCCCAGGTCAGCGCCACCGTCGGCATGCAGCAGAAGGACTGGGGCACCCAGGCGGTCCTGGAGCTGAAGAACGCCAAGGGGCCGCTGAAGTGCTCGCTGGTGCTCGTCGCGAAGAACGGGCAGCGCGTGACGATGTCCTCGTGGTCCGTACCGGACTGGGGCTACGGCATCCCGAACGCCAAGACGGAGGAGGCCAAGAAGCCCCTGTACATCGGCGGCGCGGCGGCCTTCAAGCCGAACGAGATCGACCACTTCGAGGTCGTGACCTTCGAGGGCAAGAAGCTGGTGCAAGTGCAGGCGTAGCGGCAACGGGGGCGACGCCCCCAGGTGCCGTCCCGTGGCTTTGAGGGCCCCCTTCGCGTACGGTTGACGGCTGCCCAGCACGTCAGAAGGGGGCCCGGTGGCCGCTCAGGTTCAGCAGTCCGCGGTCGGCTCGGTACACGCACACGATTCCGTCCGTGACCGGGAGATCAGCGTCGAACAGGAACACCTCGACCGGGTGTACCGGCGGCTGGAAGAGAAGATCCACGAGGCCGAGTTCCTGATGCACGACGCGGCCAAGCGCGGCCAGGTCGGCACCCCGGGTGCGCTGGCCGAGCGGGACGCCCAGGTCTTCCGGGCCGGCATCCACCTCAACCGGCTCAACAACGAGTTCGAGGACTTCCTCTTCGGACGGATCGACCTGCTCCTCGGCAAGGACGGCAAGAAGGGCCCCGACGGGGCCTACACCGCCGTGGAGCCGGCGGACGGCGCCGTGCGGGGCGACAACACCGCCGACATCGCCGAGACCCTGCACATCGGGCGCATCGGCGTCCTCGACGAGGACTACTCCCCGCTGGTCATCGACTGGCGGGCGCCCGCCGCCGCGCCGTTCTACCGGGCCACCCCGGTGGACCCGGGACGGGTCGTACGGCGCCGGGTCATCCGCTCCAAGGGGCGCCGGGTCCTCGGCGTCGAGGACGACCTCATGCGGCCCGAGCTGACCGCCTCCCTCGACGGCCGCACGCTCCCCGTCATCGGTGACGGCGCCCTCATGGCCGCGCTCGGCCAGGCCCGCAGCCACACCATGCGGGACATCGTCTCCTCCATCCAGGCCGAGCAGGACCTGGTGATCCGGGCCCCCGCCGCCTCCATCACCTATGTCGAGGGCGGCCCGGGCACCGGCAAGACCGCCGTCGCCCTGCACCGCGCCGCCTATCTGCTCTACCAGGACAGACGCAGATACGCGGGCGGCATCCTCATCGTCTCCCCGACCCCGCTGCTCGTCGCCTACACCGAGGGCGTGCTGCCCTCGCTCGGCGAGGAGGGCCAGGTCGCGATCCGTGCGATCGGCTCACTCGTCGACGGCGCCGAGGCCACGCTGTACGACTCCCCGTCCGTGGCCCGCGCCAAGGGCTCGTACCGGATGCTGAAGGTGCTGCGCAAGGCCGCCCGGGGCGCCCTGGAACAGGGCTCCGCCGCCGCGGCGGGGCAGCTCGCCCTCGACGAGGACACCGAGGCGCCGGCCGTCACCCGGGCGCCCGACCGGCTCCGCGTCGTCGCCTTCGGGCGCCGGCTGGAGCTTCAGGCGCCGGAGCTGGAGCGCGTCCGCCGTACCGCCCTCGGCGGCACCGCCCCCGTCAACCTGCTCCGCCCGCGCGCCCGCAAGCTGCTCCTGGACGCCCTGTGGGCCAAGTCCGGGGCGGGTACCCGGCACAGCGACCCCGAGCTGGCCGCCGAACTGCGCGCCTCCTTCGACGAGGACGTCACGACCGAGGACTCCTTCCTCGCCTTCCTCGACGCCTGGTGGCCCGAGCTGACCCCGAAGGCGGTGCTCGCCGCCATGGCCGACGAGAAGCGGCTCGGCCGCTGGGCCCGCCGGATCCTCAACCCCGGCGAGGTCCGCAGGGTCGCCCGCTCGCTCCAGCGCGACGGCCACTCCGTGCACGACATCGCCATGCTCGACGAACTCCAGGCGATCCTCGGCGCCCCGGCCCGCCCGCGCAAGAAGCGCGAGCTGGACCCGCTGGACCAGCTCACCGGCCTGGAGGAGCTGATGCCGGTGCGCGAGGAGAGCCAGCGGGAGCGGGCCGAGCGGCTCGCGCAGGAGCGCACCGAGTACGCGCACGTCATCGTGGACGAGGCACAGGACCTCACGCCGATGCAGTGGCGCATGGTCGGCCGCCGCGGCCGGCACGCCACCTGGACGGTCGTCGGCGACCCCGCCCAGTCCTCCTGGTCCGACCCGGACGAGGCGGCCGAGGCCCGGGACGAGGCCCTCGGCACCCGGCCCCGGCGCCGCTTCCAGCTCACCGTGAACTACCGCAACCCTTCCGAGATCGCCGAGCTCGCCGCCAAGGTGCTCGCGCTCGCCATGCCCGGCTCAAAGGCGCCCAGCGCCGTGCGGTCCACCGGGGTGGAGCCGCGTTTCAGCGTCGTACGACAGGGTCTGGAGCGGACCGTGCGGGCCGAGGCCGAGCGGCTGCTGGCCCTGGTCGACGGCACGGTCGGCGTGGTCGTCGCCATGAACCGGCGCGAGGAGGCCCGGCGCTGGCTGGCCGGGCTCGGCGACCGGGTGGTGGCACTCGGCAGCCTGGAGGCCAAGGGGCTGGAGTACGACGCGACGGTCGTCGTGTCCCCGGCGGAGATCGCCGACGAGTCCCCGGCCGGTCTGCGGGTGCTGTACGTGGCGCTGACCCGGGCCACCCAGCAGCTGACGGTGGTGTCGGGGGAGCGGGACGAGCCGGACACGGCCGGGGTGCCCGACCTGCTGCGGGACTGACTTTCCTGTGAACATCCCGGAGGGGAATGGCCGTACGGCATCGGTTTGTTAGCCTTGGTGTGGCACCGGCCCGATCCAAGCCCCCGGGCCCAACCTTTGTCCCTGCGAGGGACCACTTGCCGCGAGGCGAGCATGGCGGGTCGGTGTCATCAACGTGTGGGAGACCCACATCACGGACGTGATGTGGGTCTCTTTCTTTGGTGCCGACGCCCCTTTTCCCGCCTGATCGTTTCTCGTATGGTGGAAGAGGTTTTCCGAAATCGCGCACCACTCATGAACAAAACGTCCGCAATCCAAGGCGACTACCACGTACTCCGCGGTAGGTGCGACGATCGGACGGCATAACTCGCGACACGGTGAAAGCAGAGGAAGTCGGCCATGGCAACGGCGCCCAGCGTCTCCTACTCGATGACCATTCGGCTGGAGGTGCCCGCGAGCGGAACCGCCGTCTCGCAGCTCACCACCGCTGTGGAGTCCTCCGGGGGCTCGGTTTCCGGCCTCGACGTCACCGCGTCCGGCCACGAGAAGCTCCGTATCGACGTCACCATCGCGGCCACCTCCACGGCCCACGCCGAGGAGATCGTCGAGAAGCTCAAGGGCATCGAGGGCGTCACCCTCGGCAAGGTCTCCGACCGTACGTTCCTGATGCACCTCGGCGGCAAGATCGAGATGCAGTCCAAGCACCCCATCCGCAACCGTGACGACCTCTCCATGGTCTACACGCCGGGTGTGGCCCGCGTCTGCATGGCGATCGCCCAGAACCCCGAGGACGCCCGCCGCCTCACCATCAAGCGCAACTCGGTTGCGGTCGTGACGGACGGTTCCGCGGTGCTCGGCCTCGGCAACATCGGCCCGAAGGCCGCGCTGCCCGTCATGGAGGGCAAGGCGGCCCTCTTCAAGCGCTTCGCGGGCATCGACGCCTGGCCGCTGTGCCTGGACACCCAGGACACCGACGCGATCGTGGAGATCGTCAAGGCGATCGCCCCCGGCTTCGCGGGCATCAACCTGGAGGACATCTCCGCGCCGCGCTGCTTCGAGATCGAGGCCCGGCTGCGCGAGGCCCTCGACATTCCCGTCTTCCACGACGACCAGCACGGCACCGCCATCGTCGTGCTCGCCGCCCTGACCAACGCCCTGCGCGTCACGGGCAAGGCCATCGAGAACATCCGGGTCGTGATGTCCGGCGCCGGCGCGGCCGGTACGGCCATCCTCAAGCTGCTCCTCGCCGCGGGCGTGAAGAACGCCGTCGTCGCCGACATCCACGGTGTCGTGCACTCCGGCCGCGCGGACCTGGTGGACGCCCCGGCCGACTCGCCGCTGCGCTGGATCGCCGACAACACCAACCCCGAGGGCCTCACCGGCACCCTGAAGGAGGCCGTGCGCGGCGCCGACGTGTTCATCGGCGTCTCCGCCCCGAACGTCCTCGACGGCGACGACGTGGCCGCCATGGCCGACGGCGCCATCGTGTTCGCGCTCGCGAACCCCGACCCCGAGGTCGACCCGGCGATCGCCCGTCAGACGGCCGCGGTCGTGGCCACCGGCCGCTCGGACTTCCCGAACCAGATCAACAACGTGCTGGTCTTCCCGGGTGTCTTCCGCGGTCTGCTGGACGCCCAGTCCCGCACCGTCGACACCGGGATGATGCTCGCCGCCGCGCAGGCCCTCGCCGATGTCGTCAGCGAGGACGAGCTGAACCCGAACTACATCATCCCGAGCGTCTTCAACGACAAGGTCGCGGGCGCCGTCGCCGGAGCGGTCCGCGAGGCCGCGAAGGCGACCGGAGCGGGGGCGACGGCCTAGGGCTGGCCCAGGGCCTGTCCGCACACCCCTCGGGCCCCTGCGCGCCTCGCCGCGGTGACGCTGTGACGTACTGTGCAAGGGCTGTGAGGATCACCACGGCGGCCCGCGCACCGGCGCGTCGTGGAACCAGCTGATGCCGGGCGCGCTCTAGGGTGGCGCCGAGCGGGCGCTTTTCGTGTGACTCCCCAGGGTGTTCTCACGACTCCTACGGGTGCCGGATTGGCTTTACCGCCGCAGGTAGGGGCAGGATGCGTCCCTGGGCGCGAGCGCATCGGCATCGCAGTGCCTCGGGCGGATCCGCCGCGTGGCACACCCCAACGGCAAGAAAAACACGGGAGTAACAACATGAACCGCAGTGAGCTGGTGGCCGCGCTGGCCGATCGCGCCGAGGTGACCCGCAAGGACGCCGACGCCGTGCTGGCCGCGTTCGCCGAGACCGTCGGCGAGATCGTCGCCAAGGGCGACGAGAAGGTCACCATCCCCGGCTTCCTGACCTTCGAGCGCACCCACCGTGCCGCTCGCACCGCGCGCAACCCGCAGACCGGCGAGCCGATCAACATCCCCGCCGGCTTCAGCGTGAAGGTCACCGCGGGCTCCAAGCTCAAGGAAGCCGCCAAGGGCAAGTGATGTTGCCGTTCGTGCGCCACGGGACGGCGTACGAGGCGTTCTGACACACGATGACGCCAAAGGGGCGGCCCTCCGGTGAGGAGGGCCGCCCCTTCGTCGTACGCGCGTGACAGGCCGTCAGCCGAGCGCCTTGCCGGGCAGTTCCACCTTCGCGCCCAGTTCCACGAGCTTCTCCATGAAGTTCTCGTAGCCGCGGTTGATGAGGTCGATGCCGTGGACGCGGGAGGTGCCCTCGGCCGCCAGGGCCGCGATCAGATACGAGAAGCCGCCGCGCAGGTCGGGGATGACCAGGTCGGCGCCCTGGAGCCGGGTGGGGCCGGAGACGACCGCCGAGTGCAGGAAGTTGCGCTGGCCGAAGCGGCAGACGGAGCCGCCCAGGCACTCGCGGTAGAGCTGGATGTGGGCGCCCATCTGGTTGAGCGCGGAGGTGAAGCCGAGCCGGGACTCGTACACCGTCTCGTGGATGATGGACAGGCCCGTGGCCTGCGTCAGCGCCACCACCAGCGGCTGCTGCCAGTCGGTCTGGAAACCGGGGTGCACGTCCGTCTCCAGCGCGATGGACTTCAACTGGCCGCCCGGGTGCCAGAAACGGATGCCCTCGTCGTCGATCTCGAAGGCACCGCCCACCTTCCGGTAGGTGTTCAGGAACGTCATCATCGAGCGCTGCTGGGCGCCGCGGACGTAGATGTTGCCGTTGGTCGCGAGCGCCGCCGACGCCCAGGACGCCGCCTCCAGGCGGTCCGGCAGGGCGCGGTGGGTGTAGCCGCCGAGGCTCTCCACACCGGTGATGCGGATCGTGCGGTCGGTGTCCATCGCGATGATCGCGCCCATCTTCTGCAGCACGCAGATGAGGTCCTCGATCTCCGGCTCGACGGCCGCGTTGGACAACTCCGTGACGCCCTCGGCCATGACGGCCGTCAGCAGCACCTGCTCGGTCGTGCCCACGGACGGGTACGGCAGCCGGATCTTCGTACCGCGCAGGCCCTTCGGGGCCTCCAGGTACTGTCCGTCCGCGCGCTTCTCGATGGTCGCGCCGAACTGCCGCAGCACATCGAAGTGGAAGTCGATGGGCCGGCCGCCGATGTCACAGCCGCCGAGGCCCGGGATGAACGCGTGGCCGAGACGGTGCAGCAGCGGACCGCAGAAGAGGATCGGGATACGGCTGGAACCCGCGTGGGCATCGATGTCGGCCACGTTGGCGCTCTCGACATGCGTCGGGTCCATCACCAGCTCGCCGGGCTCCTCGCCCGGACGGACCGTCACCCCGTGCAGCTGGAGCAGGCCGCGGACGACCCGCACGTCACGGATGTCGGGAACATTGCGCAGTCGGCTCGGCGCGCTGCCCAGCAGGGCGGCGACCATGGCCTTCGGTACGAGGTTCTTCGCACCGCGGACACGGATCTCGCCCTCCAGCGGGGTTCCGCCGTGGACAAGCAGTACGTCGTCATTGCCGTTGACGGTCATGTATCTCGCGTTCCGATGAGTTGGGCAGGGGCCGGCCGATCACTGTGCGCAGGGGCCGGGAAGACAGGGTAATCGCCGATTACCCCCCGTCCGTAAGCCCGAGTACCGCCCAGTCCGTCATAGCTGTGTCACAACACGAACCGTTCCCTTTCGGGCACATGGGGTCACCGGGCGCGGATGTGCGCCTGGGGCGCTCCCGTACTCCCTGAGCTGCGTTCACTCCGGCCACCCGTTGGCTCCCCACGGCGGGGGAAGATGCGGGATCATGTCTGGCATGACCGAGGTGTCCTCGCTCACAGGGCGGCTGCTCGTGGCCACACCCGCCCTGGCGGACCCGAACTTCGACCGCGCGGTGGTGCTCCTTCTCGACCACGACGAGGAGGGTTCGCTCGGTGTCGTCCTCAACCGCCCCACCCCGGTGGACGTGGGGGACATCCTCGAAGGCTGGGCGGACCTCGCCGGCGAGCCCGGAGTGGTCTTCCAGGGCGGCCCCGTCTCGCTGGACTCCGCGCTCGGCGTGGCGGTCATCCCGGGCGACGCGAACGGCGACCTCGCCCCGCTGGGCTGGCGCCGGGTGCACGGCGCGATCGGCCTGGTCGACCTGGAGGCCCCGCCGGAACTGCTCGCCTCGGCCCTCGGCTCCCTGAGAATCTTCGCCGGATACGCCGGCTGGGGCCCCGGCCAGCTGGAGGACGAGCTGGTCGAGGGCGCCTGGTACGTGGTCGAGTCGGAACCCGGCGACGTCTCCTCGCCGGCCCCCGAGAGACTCTGGCGCGAGGTACTGCGCCGCCAGCGCAACGAACTGGCCATGGTCGCCACGTATCCGGACGACCCTTCTCTCAACTGATGCGTGTGAGCTTCAGTACCCTGGCTGGTATGAGCACTCTTGAGCCCGAGCGCGGGACTGGTACGGGGACACTCGTAGAGCCGACACCGCAGGTGTCCCACGGCGACGGCGACCACGAGCGCTTCGCCCATTACGTCCAGAAGGACAAGATCATGGCGAGCGCCCTCGACGGCACCCCCGTCGTGGCGCTGTGCGGCAAGGTCTGGGTGCCGGGCCGCGACCCGAAGAAGTACCCCGTGTGTCCCATGTGCAAGGAGATCTACGAGTCCATGGGCAGCGGAGGCGACGACAAGGGCGGCAAGGGCGGCAAGGGCGGCGACAAGTAAGGGTCCGTCCGGGATCGGCTCTCCGAGGTCGTGAGGCCCCTGGTGCGTGCGCGGTGCGCGCGTGCCGGGGGCCTTCGTGTTCTCTGGTCAGGAGTGGTCGAGACCTGTAGCCTCCTCGAAGTTGTGCACAGTGAAACGGTCGTTGCACTCAGTGCAACGCATGTGGCGGAGGTGCGGCGGGCGACATGAGTGACGAACCCCTCTTCCCGGAACCCGACGTGGCGCTGATCCCCGCGCCGGCCGGCATCACGGCCTCGCTGCCCGGTGGCGGCACCGGATCCGTCATCGACGAGCACACCGGGATCGAGGCCACCGAGGGCACCGAGCGGGTCGCACGCTGGCTGCGTACGACGGTCGGCGCGGCGACCGGCCTGCCGCTGGCCCCGCACCGGGCCGGCGGGTCCCGTGTCCTCCTGCGGATCGATCCCGCGCTGGAGGACGAACTCGGCAGTCCGGAGGCCTATCAGCTGGGTGCCGACGGCGGTCTCGTCGCGATCGACGGTGCGAGCGAGGCCGGCCTTTTCTGGGGCGCCCAGACCTTTCGTCAACTCCTCGGTCCGGAGGCCTTCCGGCGGGCGCCGGTCACCGGGCGGACCGAGTGGGAGTTCCCGGCCGTGACCGTCCGCGACGCCCCCCGATTCCGCTGGCGAGGCCTTCTCCTCGACGTGGCCCGGCACTTCATGCCGAAGGACGGGGTGCTGCGCTATCTCGATCTGATGGCCGCGCACAAACTCAACGTCTTCCACTTCCATCTGACCGACGACCAGGGCTGGCGCATCGAGATCAAGCGCTATCCGAAGCTGGCCGAAACCGCCTCCTGGCGGGCACGGTCGAAATTCGGTCACCGCGCGTCCCTCTTGTGGGAGGAGAAACCGCACGGGGGTTACTACACCCAGGACGACATCCGGGAGATCGTCGCCTATGCCGCCGAGCGGCATATCACCGTCGTCCCGGAAATCGACGTACCGGGCCATTCGCAGGCCGCCATCGCCGCGTATCCGGAACTCGGCAACACCGATGTCATCGACACCACCGCCCTCGACGTCTGGGACAACTGGGGGATCTCCGCCAACGTACTCGCCCCCACTGACACCACCCTGCGCTTCTACGAGGGGGTGTTCGAGGAGGTCCTGGAACTGTTCCCCTCGCGGTTCATCCATGTCGGCGGCGACGAGTGCCGCAAGGAGCAGTGGACCGAGTCGGTGACCGCCAAGACCCGGATCGCGGACCTCGGCCTCGCCGACGAGGACGAGCTGCAGTCGTGGTTCATCGGCCACTTCGACGCCTGGCTCTCCGCGCGCGGGCGCCGGCTCATCGGCTGGGACGAGATCCTGGAGGGCGGGCTCGCCCGGGGTGCCGCGGTGTCGTCCTGGCGCGGCTACGGCGGCGGGATCGCGGCCGCGCGGGCCGGCCACGACGTCGTCATGTGCCCGGAGCAGTACGTGTATCTGGACCACCGCCAGGCCCCGGGCGAGGACGAGCCGGTGCCGATCGGGTTCGTGCGCACCCTGGAGGACGTCTACCGGTTCGAACCCGTTCCGGCCGACCTCACGGAGGCGGAAGCCCTGCATGTGCTGGGCACTCAGGCCAACGTCTGGACCGAGGTGCTGGAGGACGCCGCGCGCGTGGACTACCAGACCTTCCCGCGGCTCGCGGCCTTCGCCGAGGTGGCCTGGAGCCGGCTGCCGGCCCCCGCGGAGCGGGACTTCGCCGGCTTCGAACGCCGTATGACAGCCCATTACGCGCGACTTGACGCCCTCGGAGTCGCCTACCGGCCGCCCGCCGGGCCCCGGCCGTGGCAGCGGCGCCCCGGCGTCCCGGGCCGCCCGGTCGAGGGGCTGCCGCCGGACAGGTGACCTCGCGGCCGGACCGCCGCCCCGAACAAGTGCCGGAAAACCGCGCCAAGAGTCACCAAAGAGTGTCAATCGCCGCGCACCGGTGATGCCATGCGAAAACGGACCATCTCCGTGGTGAGGTGGGCGAATGCCTCCTAGCGGACCCCCGCGTTCGGCCCTTGCGAAGATGTGCCAGAGTTGCCACGTCCGCCCTGTGAGCACGTACCGTACGGCCACACAGGTGGGACCAGGTGGGGCAGCGGGAAGGGGCAGCCGGTTTGACCACGCACGCACCGCAGGCGGCGCAGGCCGTCACGCTGCCCACGACGCTGGACGAGGCGGTGGCGGCCCTCGGCGCCATGCCCGCCGCCGTGCCCGTCGCGGGCGGCACCGATCTGATGGCCGCCGTCAACTCCGGCCAGCTCAGGCCCGCCGCCCTGGTGGGTCTCGGGCGGATCAGCGAGATCCGGGGCTGGCAGTACCAGGACGGCCACGCACTGCTCGGCGCGGGCCTCACGCACGCGCGCATGGGCCGCCCCGACTTCGCGGCCCTGATCCCGGCGCTCGCCGCCGCCGCGCGCGCCGCGGGCCCGCCGCACATCCGCAACGCGGGCACCCTCGGCGGCAACATCGCCTCGGCCGCGCCGACGGGTGACGCGCTGCCGGTCCTCGCCGCCCTGGAGGCGACGCTCATCATCGCGGGCCAGAACGGCGCCCGCCGGGAGATCCCGGTGTCGCACCTGCTGGCCGGCGTGGAGATGCTGCGCGGCGGCGAACTCATCGGCTTCGTGCGCGTGCCGCTGCTGCACGCCCCGCAGGTCTTCCTGAAGGCGACCGGACGCACCGGACCGGGCCGCTCGCTGGCCTCCGTGGCGCTCGTCCTCGACCCCGCCCGGCGCGGAGTGCGGTGCGCCGTCGGTGCCATAGCGCCGATGCCGCTGCGGCCCCTGGAGGCCGAGCAGTGGGTCGCGCAGCTGATCGACTGGGACAACGACCGCGCGCTCGTCCCGGAGGCCCTGACCGCCTTCGGCGAGTACGTCGCCGCGGCCTGCATCCCGGACCCGGCACCGGAGCCCGACGGCTCGGTGACCCCGCTTCCGCCCGCCGTACTGCACCTGCGGCGCACCGTCGCCGCACTGGCCCGACGAGCACTGGGGAGGGCGCTGTCGTGACCGACGACCAGCATGGAGAGGCCACGCCCCAGGGCGGCGGCCGCTGGGACCCGTTGCCCCAGGGCGACTACGACGACGGCGCCACCGCCTTCGTCAAGCTCCCCGAAGGCGGCATCGACGCCCTGCTGTCCGGCGACAGCCCGCTGGCCGCTCCCGGGCACGGCTATGTGCCGCCGCGGATAACGGTCGCCCCCGGCACCGGGGACCCCGCCGCGACCGGCACGTGGGCCGCGCCCGCGAGCGGCGTGGAGTGGCCCGACCCGAACGCCGCACCCCAGGCGCCGGCCGCGGACGACCGGTTCACGTACCAGCCCGGCGCGACCCAGCAGTGGACCTTCGAGGAACCCCCGGCCCCGGCCCCGGCCGCGCCCGGACACGACGTCACCGGGCAGTGGTCCATCCCGGTCGCCGGTGGCGACCTTCCGGACGAATCGGGCGAGTTCACCACGTCGTCCCTGGTCGAGCAGTGGGGTGGCACCCCGCCGGCCACGCTGCCCGGCGGCGCGTCCGCGCCCTGGGCGACGGAGGGCGCGGGCCGCCCCTGGGACCGCCCCGCGGACACCGGTCACGCCGAGCACACCGGTCACACCGGCCTGCCCGACCACACCGACGCGCACCCGGCGGGCGGTTCGGCCGCCCCCGCGCCGGGCGGCGCGCCGGCGCAGGAGTACACGCCGGACGAGCAGTACACCCAGGAAGGGCAGTTCGCGTCGGACGAGCAGTACGCGCCGAATGAGCGGTTCGCCCCCGAAGGGCGCTTCGCCCCGGACGAGCGGTACGCCTCGGACGAGCGGTACGCCCAGGATCCGACCGGTCGCGAGGAGACCCGGCACGAGGAGACCCGGCACGAGACGGCCGGGCATGAGGCCACCGCGCACGAGGCCACCGCGCACGAGATCGCCGGTCATGAACCGATCGGTCACGAACCGGTCGGTCACGCGGATGTCGGGCACGCCGACGCCGCGCACGCGCGCGCCGTGGAGGCCACTCACCCCGGCGAGTTCGCCGAAGCGGCGCAACCGGCGGGTGCGCCGGCCGCGGCGCCCGACAGGGACGGCCACGCCCCCGCCAAGGCCCCTGAGGGCCCCGCTGACGGCCCCGTGGGCCACGACGGCCCCGCAGGGCCCGTCGAGAGCCCGGAGGCCGCCACAACGCCCGCTACGGCCGACACGGACGCGACCGCCGACCCGACGGCACCTCAGACCCCGGCCGCCGCAGCCGTACCGGAGGCCGCGGTCCTGACGACCGACACGCCCGAGGCACCCGGGGAGGGCGGC
Organism: Streptomyces alanosinicus; assembly: GCF_014650595.1. GTDB lineage: Bacteria > Actinomycetota > Actinomycetes > Streptomycetales > Streptomycetaceae > Streptomyces > Streptomyces alanosinicus. The sequence continues at coordinate 1,269,932 of NZ_BMVG01000001.1, read as the reverse complement.
ACACCCGAGGACGCCCCCGAGACCGCCGACGCCCCCGACGTCACCGGCCAGGACGCCGCGCCCCGGCCGGAGGCGGCCGCCGCCGAGGAGCACTCCGCGCCCCAGCCGCCGCACGACGACCACCCGCTCGCGTCCTACGTCCTGCGGGTCAACGGCGCCGACCGGCCCGTCACCGACGCCTGGATCGGCGAGTCGCTGCTGTACGTCCTGCGCGAGCGGCTCGGCCTCGCGGGCGCCAAGGACGGCTGCTCGCAGGGCGAGTGCGGGGCCTGCAACGTCCAGGTCGACGGCCGGCTGGTGGCCTCCTGCCTGGTCCCGGCGGTCACCGCGGCCGGCAGCGAGGTGCGTACGGTCGAGGGCCTGGCCGCCGACGGACAGCCCTCCGACGTGCAGCGCGCGCTCGCCCGGTGCGGTGCCGTGCAGTGCGGTTTCTGCGTGCCCGGCATGGCGATGACCGTGCACGACCTGCTGGAGGGCAACCCCGCGCCGACCGAGCTGGAGACCCGGCAGGCGCTGTGCGGCAACCTGTGCCGCTGCTCCGGCTACCGGGGCGTCCTGGAGGCCGTCCAGGAGGTCGTCGCCGAACGCGAGGCGTCCCACGCCGCGCCCGGCGACACCGAGCAGGAGGCGGACGAGGTCCGTATTCCCCACCAGGCGGGCCCCGGCTCCGGCGGCGTCAACCCGTCGGCGTTCGAGGCGCCGGGCGCCTTCGACACGCCGTCGGCCGCGCCCGCGGGCTACGGCGACGCGCGCGATCCGTACGGCACGCCCGACCCGTACGGCACGCCGCCGCACGGCACCCCGGGACCGCATGACCCGCACGACCAGCACTACGGCCAGGACGGAGGCCAGGCGTGAGCAACGAAGCCGCCACGGCGACCACCGCCGCGGAACCCGCTGCCGAGACCGAGGCGTTGCCGCACGGCCTCGGCGTCTCCCTGCCGCACGCCGACGCCCGCGCCAAGACCGAGGGCACCTTCCCGTACGCGGCCGACCTGTGGGCCGAGGGCCTGCTCTGGGCCGCCGTGCTGCGCTCCCCGCACGCGCACGCGCGCATCGTGTCCGTCGACACCGGCCACGCGCGCGAGATGCCCGGCGTCCGCGCGGTCATCACGCACGAGGACGTGCCCGGCACCCCGCGCCACGGCCGGGGCACCCCCGACCGGCCGGTGTTCGCCTCCGAGGTCGTACGGCACCACGGCGAGCCCATCGCCGCCGTCGCCGCCGACCACCCGGACACCGCGCGCATGGCCGCCGCCGCCATCATCGTCGAGTACGAAGTACTCGATCCCGTCACCGACCCGGAGCAGGCCTTCGAGGCGGAGCCCCTGCACCCCGACGGCAATCTGATCCGGCACATCCCGCTGCACCACGGCGATCCGGAGGCGGCCGGCGAGATCGTCGTCGAGGGCCTGTACCGGATAGGGCGCCAGGACCCGGCCCCCATCGGCGCCGAAGCCGGCCTCGCCGTGCCCCGCCCCGACGGCGGCGTGGAGCTGTACCTGGCCTCCACCGACCCGCACGCCGACCGCAACACCGCCGCGGCCTGCTACGCCCTGTCCCCGGATCGAGTGAAGATCGTGGTCACCGGGGTGCCGGGCGCCACCGCCGACCGCGAGGACCAGGGCTTCCAGCTGCCGCTCGGCCTGCTCGCGCTCAGGACCGGCTGCCCGGTCAAGCTCACGGCGACCCGCGAGGAGTCCTTCCTCGGCCACGTCCACCGCCACCCCACCCTGCTGCGCTACCGCCACCACGCGGACGCCGAGGGCAAGTTGGTGAAGGTGGAGGCGCAGGTCCTGCTGGACGCGGGCGCGTACGCCGACACCTCCGCCGAGGCGCTGGCCGCCGCGGTCTCCTTCGCGTGCGGCCCGTACGTCGTCCCGAACGCCTTCATCGAGGGCTGGGCCGTGCGCACCAACAACCCGCCCTCCGGCCATGTGCGCGGCGAGGGCGCGATGCAGGTGTGTGCCGCCTACGAGGCGCAGATGGACAAGCTGGCCAAGAAGCTGGGCCTGGACCCGGCGGAACTGCGGCTGCGCAACGTCCTGGCGACCGGCGACGTGCTCCCCATCGGCCAGACGGTGACCTGCCCGGCTCCGGTGGCCGAACTCCTCCAGGCGGTACGGGACTTCCCGCTGCCCGCGCTGCCCAAGGACACGCCCGAGGAGGAGTGGCTGCTGCCGGGCGGGCCCGAGGGCGCGGGCGAACCGGACGCGGTGCGCCGGGGTGTCGGCTACGGCCTCGGCATGGTGCACATGCTCGGCGCGGAGGGCGCCGACGAGGTGTCCACGGCGACGGTCAAGGTCCACGACGGGGTCGCCACCGTGCTGTGCGCGGCCGTCGAGACCGGCCAGGGCTTCACCACCCTCGCCCGGCAGATCGTCCAGGAGACCCTCGGTATCGAGGAAGTGCATGTGGCGCCGGTCGACACCGACCAGCCACCGGCGGGCGGCGGCTGCCGCGGCCGGCACACCTGGGTGTCGGGCGGTGCGGTGGAGCGCGCGGCGAAGATGGTCCGCACGCAGCTCCTGCAGCCGCTCGCCCACAAGTTCGGCATGTCCACCGAACTGCTCCAGATCACGGACGGCAAGATCACCTCGTACGACGGTGTGCTGTCGACGACGGTCACCGAGGCGATGGACGGCAAGGAGCTGTGGGCCACCGCCCAGTGCCGTCCGCACCCCACCGAGCCGCTGAACGCCGCCGGCCAGGGCGACGCCTTCGTGGGCCTGGCCTTCTGCGCGATCCGTGCGGTGGTGGACGTCGACATCGAGCTGGGCTCGGTCCGGGTGGTGGAGCTGGCGGTCGCCCAGGACGTGGGCCGGATCCTCAACCCGACCCAGCTGGCCGCCCGGATCGAGGCGGGCGTGACCCAGGGCGTGGGCATCGCCCTGACCGAGAACCTGCGTACGCCCCGCGGTCTGATCCGCCACCCCGACCTGACCGGATACGCCCTGCCGACCGCCCTCGACGCCCCGGACATCCAGATCGTCAAACTGGTCGAGGAACGGGACGTCGTGGCTCCCTTCGGCGCCAAGTCCGTCAGCGCGATCCCGGTCGTGACGGCACCGGCCGCGATCGCCTCCGCGGTCCGCGCGGCCACCGGCCGCCCCGTCAACCGGCTCCCGATCCGCCCGCAGGCGGCGGTGGTGACGGACCGGTGAGCGCGCTCCGCCGCACCTGATCCGGGAGCTTCCCACGGGCGCGCAACGGAACCGTGGTGCCGGGCGTCCCTCCTGGCGAGGGCCGTTGTCAGTGGGGCGGCGTAGTGTGCTGGGCAGTGGGGGATGCCGCCCAGGGCCGGGTGCGAGGACGCGCGCGGTCACGCACGGGAAGATCGCGGGGGAGCGATGAGCACGACCGACGCCGGGGTTCCGGCGATCACGCTGACCGAGGCCGAGCTGGACCGTTATGTCACACACGCGCCGACGCGCGGCCTGCTCGGCGGCGCCGGACTGCCCGCGGACACCGACCTGCTGACCTTCTCCCCACTGCGCCGGCACGGTCTGCGCACGCTCGCCGACGCCGCGGACGGCCCGTTCCGTGTGGCGGACGAGCTGCGCGACCGCCTGGTGATAGGCGAGCTGCTCAACCCGGCGGGCATGGCACGCGAGTCCATCCTGCTCGACGGCGGCACCGGCGAGCTGACGACCGCCTATCTCTTCGACCCGTCCGCCGCCCGCCCCTTCGCCCCCTGTCTCGTCACCCTGCTGCGCTTCGCCGCGGTCACCGAGGAACTGGCCGGCCTGCGCGGCCGTTTCGCCTCCCTCGCCGGCCGGTACGGCCCGAAGACGGTGGCCGAGGCGACCCGCCGGCTGCTCTCCCTCTTCGAGGAGGGCACGGCCGGCAGGGTCCCGCCGTACTGGAAGGCGGCCGCCCTGATCCGCCCCCTCGCCCTCGTCGCGGGCCCCGGCACGGCGTCCGGGCTCACCCTGGACGTCCCGGGCCGTCTGCTGGACCAGGAGTTCGGGCACGGACGGGTGGCCCGCTTCGAGGAGGTCGACTTCCCCGCGACGCTCACCCACGAGCCGACCCGGCGCTTCCTGCGCGAGACCGGGCTGCCGGAGGAGGCGGTCCTCTTCCACGCCGACACGGACGTCCCGCTGCCCACGCTCCGGGAGTACTTCACCGAGGAGTACGCGGGCGACTTCGCCCTGGACGAACTCCCGGCCCACGCCGATCACTTGATCCGCCTCGGCCGTCTGGTCGAGGACAACAGCCTGGTGGTCGACGGCAGAACGGGCGCGGTGCTGACCTTCAGCGAGCCGGAGGCGACGCTCCACCCCCTCAACACCGATATCTCCACCCTCGCCTGCACGCTCTGGCTCCTGCACCACGAGCGCACCATCGACAAGCACCTCGGCCGGGAACTGACGACCCACGCCTACGACCAACTGGCCGCGGCCATGCTCCACACCCTGACCGCCCTCGACCCCACCGCCACCCTCCCGGACACGTCCTGGCACTACTGGACGGAGCAATTCCGGGACGAGTCGGGCGGGGTGCTCTGAGGGAGAGCGAGCGGTTCAGGACCCCGTCGGGGTGCCGTGCAGCCGGACCGTGCTGAGGATCTTCATGATGGTCGCTTTGGGAACCTCGTCGGGGACGCCCTTGGCGCCGAAGAAGATCCATGACACGAAGTCACCGGCCGCGTTCTTGAAGCCGAACGCGAGCGCCTTGCCGTCGGTGGCGCACTTGCCCTTCTGGGGCGTGTGGGACGACCGGGCCCAGGCGATGCTCCCCTGGACTCCCGAGGCGGTCTTGTAGGGCTGGGCCTTCGCATCGACGGTGAAGCTCTTCTTGTCCGGCTGTGTATAGGGGGCGTAGACCCACCAGCCCACCGTGTTCACCGCTACTTCGTCGGTGTTCTTGGCGCCGCCCGCGCCCTTGCTGCCGGCCGCGGCCAGATCCGTGTCCTCCGTCCGGCCGTCCTTGTCGTCGTCGGACGTGCACCACTTCGGCTTGTATTCGGCTACGCCTGCCATATAGGCAACGGGATTGCCCGTCTTGTTGTCCGCGAAACCGAAGGCGGAGGTCGGCGATCCCACCGTCCAGTCCGCCGGCACGTCGAAGGCGATGCCCCGCTTGGGGTTGACGGTGACCTTCCAGCCGGGGATGGTCGGCTTCTCGCCCCCGGCGTCACCCCCGGCGCCGCGCGGGTCGTCGCCCGACCCGGACGCGGAGGCCGTCGGGCTCTGCGAAGCACTGGCCGACGACGTGGGCTTGTCGCCCCCGGCGTGGTCGTCCTTGTTGCCGCCGAGGACCAGGAAACCGGTGACACCGGCGGCCACCACCACGACCGTGGCCGCCCCGATCGCGATGGCCTTGGTCCGGTTCCCCCCGCCGCGTGGCGGCTGCGGCGCCCCCACGGGCGGGGGCGCACCCCACTGCGACTGCGTCGGCTGCTGATAGGGATTCGGCTGCTGATGCCCCGTCTGCTGGTACGGGTTCGGCTGCTGGTAGGGATTCTGATGCTGCGGGTTCTGCTCGCCCCCGGGCGGCTGCTGTCCTGGCCACATGGTCGGTAACCCTAGGGGGGCGACATCCCTTGGAGGGTGCCGCCCCCTGCCTGGTCAGGCACCAGAGGCCGTGGCGGGATTCGAACCCACGTAACTCGCTTTGCAGGCGAGTCCCTGAACCACTCGGGCACACGGCCGTGTTGAGTTGTCGTTCTCGGCCGTGGTGGGATTCGGACCCACGTAACTCCCCGCGGGCGGAGCCCGCTGATGGATGCTGCGCAGGCGAGTCCCTGGACCACTCGGGCACACGGCCGTGTTCGTGGTGATGACGCTATGGCGCGGGGTGGGCGGGCTCAAGGGGAAGCGCGGGGCTGCAACGGGACTGCCATACCGCGTTCATGAAAGGGGGTTGAAGGGGCTGAGGGGGGCTGAAGGACAGGTCTACGACCAAGGTCGCAGGGTGGGCCGGACCATTGACAGGGGTCAAACCGGGCTGCGGGTCTTACTCTGACGGGCATGGCCGCCCTGGAACCCGGTGACGACGCCGCCGTGTCCCTGTCCGTCGAGCGAGGCGACGACGGCGTGCTGAGCCGCGCCTATCGGGCGCTGAGCGTCGGGATCGTCTCCGTCGTGCTGCTGATCGCCTTCGAGGCGACCGCCGTCGGGACCGCCATGCCGGTCGCGGCACGGGAGCTGCACGGGGTGGCGCTGTACGCGTTCGCGTTCTCCGGGTACTTCACGACCAGCCTGTCCGGGATGGTGCTCGCTGGGCAGTGGTCCGACCGGCGGGGGCCGCTCGGGGCGCTGACCACGGGCATCGGCGCCTTCGCCGCGGGGCTCGTCGTCGCCGGTACGGCCCAGGTCATGTGGGTGTTCATCCTGGGCCGGGCCGTGCAGGGGTTCGGCGGCGGACTGGTCATCGTCGCGCTGTACGTCGTCGTCGGCCGTGCCTACCCGGAGCGGCTGCGGCCCGCGATCATGGCGGCCTTCGCGGCGGGCTGGGTCGTCCCCTCGATCGTCGGCCCGCTCGCCTCCGGCGCCGTCACCGAGCACCTCGGCTGGCGCTGGGTCTTCCTCGGCATACCCGTCCTCGTCGTGCTCCCGCTCGCCCTCGCCCTGCCGCAGATACACCGCAGGGCCGCCGGCCCCGTGGACGCGCGGGCGGGCGCCCACTCCTTCGACCGGCGGCGTATCCGGCTCGCCCTCGGTGTCTCCCTCGGCGCCGGCCTCCTGCAGTACGCCGCCCAGGACCTGCGCCCGCTCTCCCTGCTCCCGGGGCTGGCCGGCGCCGCCCTGCTGGTGCCCGCCGTCCTCGGCCTGCTGCCGCCCGGCACCTACCGGGCGGCCCGCGGACTGCCCGCCGTGGTGCTGCTGCGCGGACTGGCCGCCGGCTCCTTCATCGCCGCCGAGTCCTTCGTCCCGCTGATGCTCGTCACCCAGCGCGGCCTGTCGCCGACGCTCGCCGGTTTCTCGCTGGCCGCGGGCGGCGGCACCTGGGCGCTGGGCTCGTGGCTGCAGGCCCGGCCGCAGGCGCAGCCGTACCGGGAGCGGCTGATGAGCACGGGGATGGTGCTGATCGCCGCCGCGATCGCCGCCGCCCCCGGTGTCCTCGTGCACTCCGTGCCCGTCTGGACGGTCGCCGTCGCCTGGGGATTCGGCTGCTTCGGGATGGGCCTGGTGATCTCCTCCACCAGCGTGCTCCTGCTCCAGCTGTCCGCACCGCAGGAGGCCGGCGCCAACTCGGCCGTGCTCCAGATCTCCGACGCCCTCTCCGATGTCGTCCTCCTCGCCGCGACCGGCGCCGCCTTCGCCGCCCTGGGCGGCGGCAGCGCGGCGGCCGCCACGACCGCCACGACCGCCACGGCCTCGACCGCCCACGGCACCCACCCGGCCGCCTTCGCCGCCGTCTTCCTGCCCATGGCGGGGGTGGCGCTGGTGGGGGCGTGGGTGACGACGCGACTGCGGGCGCGCCGACCCGAACGGGGTGGATCCCGGCGGCTGTGACGTCGATCCCACCCGCGGCCGACCCACCCTCGTCCGGGCCTTGGGGGCCGGGCGGCGCCGGTAGGGTGGCCCGGTTGTCATACGTAGCCGAGCCTCACACAGCCGAGCCCGACACAGCCGAGCCCCACCAGACGAGCCCCGCAAAACGGAGACCGTGACTACCACCGCCGCTTCTTCCGCGCACTCGCACCACCTCTCGCCCGCCTTCCCCGGCAGGGCCCCCTGGGGTACCGCCAGCAAGCTGCGTGCCTGGCAGCAGGGAGCGTTGGAGAAGTACGTCCAGGAGCAGCCGCGTGACTTCCTGGCCGTCGCCACGCCCGGCGCCGGCAAGACCACCTTCGCGCTGACGCTCGCCTCCTGGCTGCTGCACCACCATGTCGTCCAGCAGGTGACCGTGGTCGCGCCGACCGAGCATCTGAAGAAGCAGTGGGCGGAGGCGGCGGCCCGGATCGGGATCAAGCTCGACCCCGAGTACAGCGCGGGCCCGCTCGGCAAGGAGTACGACGGCGTCGCGGTCACCTACGCGGGTGTCGGCGTGCGCCCCATGCTGCACCGCAACCGCGTCGAGCAGCGCAAGACCCTCGTCATCCTCGACGAGATCCATCACGCCGGTGACTCCAAGTCCTGGGGCGAGGCCTGTCTGGAGGCGTTCGAGCCCGCCACCCGCCGGCTCGCGCTGACCGGTACGCCGTTCCGTTCCGACACCAACCCCATCCCCTTCGTGACGTACGAGGAGGACAACGCCGGCATCCGGCGGTCCGCCGCCGACTACACGTACGGGTACGGGTCGGCCTTGTCGGACGGGGTCGTGCGGCCCGTCATCTTCCTCTCCTACAGCGGCAGCATGCGCTGGCGTACGAAGGCCGGTGACGAGATCGCCGCCCGGCTCGGCGAGCCGATGACCAAGGACGCGGTCAGCCAGGCCTGGCGTACGGCGCTCGACGCGCGCGGCGAATGGATGCCGAGCGTGCTGCGCGCCGCCGACCAGCGGCTGACCGAGGTCCGCAAGGCCATCCCGGACGCCGGTGCCCTCGTCATCGCCTCCGACCAGGACTCCGCCCGCGCCTACGCCAAGCTGATCCGCGAGATCACCGGTACGAAGGCGACGCTCGTGCTGTCCGACGACGCCGGCGCCTCGAACCGGATCGACGAGTTCAGCGACAGCGACGACCGGTGGATGGTCGCGGTGCGGATGGTGTCCGAGGGCGTCGACGTACCGCGGCTCGCGGTCGGGGTGTACGCCACCACCATCTCGACCCCTCTCTTCTTCGCGCAGGCCGTCGGGCGTTTCGTACGGTCCCGGCGGCGCGGCGAGACCGCGTCCGTGTTCCTGCCGACCGTGCCCGACCTGCTGACCTTCGCCAATGAGATGGAGAAGGAACGGGACCACGCCCTCGACAAGCCGAAGAAGGAGGGCGAGGAGGACCCGTACGCCGAGTCCGAGAAGGAGATGGAGGAGGCGAACAAGCAGCAGGACGAGGACACCGGCGAGCAGGAACAGTTCGCCTTCGAGGCGCTGGAGTCCGAGGCCGTCTTCGACCGGGTGCTCTACGACGGCGCCGAATTCGGTATGCAGGCCCACCCCGGCAGCGAGGAGGAGCAGGACTACCTCGGGATTCCCGGGCTGCTGGAGCCGGACCAGGTCCAGATGCTGCTCCAGAAGCGGCAGGCCCGGCAGATCGCGCACAGCCGCAAGAAGCCGGACAGCGAGGCCGATCTGCTGGAGCTGCCCGCCGAGCGGCGGCCGGTGGTCAGCCACAAGGAGATGATGGAGCTGCGCAAGCAGCTCAACACCATGGTCAGTGCGTACGTCCACCAGAGCGGCAAGCCGCACGGGGTGATCCACACCGAGCTGCGGCGGGTGTGCGGGGGGCCGCCGAGCGCGGAGGCCACGGCGGGGCAGCTGCGGCAGCGGATCGCCAAGGTGCAGGAGTGGGCCACGCGCATGCGGTGACGCTCCGCCGGGTCAGCCGATTTCTTTCCCACCCACCCACCCACCCACCCACCCGTCTCGGTCGGCTGAAAGGCCGACGCCACGGGGCTCCACCCCGGACCCCCCCAGGCAGATGGCGCGTGTCAGTTCCTGGGGTGTGTGCGTATCCGGACGAATTGCGGCAGGCCGGATCTCGCCTTGCCCGGATTCTGGACGGAGCCTTCCGCTCAGCGAACCTGCTTCGCTACTGTCCCGCTACGCACACGCCCCGTGGCAGCGCCGCCGCGGAGCGCAGCCGTGAAGCGACACAGCCCGGAGCCGCCGGGCCGTACGGCCGATCGGCGGCCTCTGAAGCGCGTCGCCGACGGGACTCGGTGACGCATCCATCGCTCGGTGGCCGTCGACCTCACCACCAAAGGAGTGGGCGTCGTGACCGCGGAGACCTCTCAGACGCTCGACCGGGGGCTGCGTGTCCTCAAACTGCTGGCCGACACCGACCACGGGCTGACCGTGACCGAGTTGTCCACAAAACTGGGCGTGAACCGTACCGTGGTGTACCGGTTGCTCGCCACCTTGGAGCAACACGCCCTCGTACGGCGTGACTTGGGCGGGCGAGCCCGGGTCGGGCTCGGGGTGCTGCGGCTCGGACGGCAGGTGCATCCGCTGGTGCGGGAGGCCGCGTTGCCGGCCCTCAGGTCGCTCGCCGAGGACATAGGCGCGACGGCGCATCTGACACTGGTGGACGGCACGGAGGCGCTGGCCGTCGCCGTGGTCGAGCCGACGTGGACCGACTATCACGTGGCTTACCGGGCCGGCTTCCGGCATCCGCTGGACCGGGGAGCCGCGGGGCGGGCGATCCTGGCGGCCCGGCAGTCGCCGTCCCTGGACCCCGGGTACACCCTCACGCACGGGGAGCTGGAGGCCGGGGCGAGCGGGGCCGCCGCGCCGCTGGTGGGGGTCAGCGGGGTCGAGGGCAGCGTGGGTGTCGTGATGCTGACGGACTCCGTACCGGAACGGGTGGGAGCGAGGGTGCTGGAAGCGGCCCGAGAGGTCGCCGACGCCCTGCGCTGAGTCGTCCTGGCCGTCCGGCCGACCCCCGACCCCCGACCCCCGGCTTCGGCCGATCCGCTCACCCCGCGCCGCGATCGCGGTGGACGCTGCATGCGGCATGAGGCACCGGTCCTCGTCACGTTAGATTGATGTCGTGCTCTCTCGTCTCACACGTCCCCAGGCCGTAGCCCTCTGCGCGCTGCCCGTCGTGGCCCTGCTGGCCACGGCGGCGTTCGCGCCGCTGCCGTTCGCGGTGGCCCAGCCCGGGATGACGGCGAACGTGCTCGGCGAGAACAGGGGCAGTCCGGTGATCACCGTCTCCGGCGCGACCGCCCGGAAGACCAGCGGACAGCTGCGCATGGTCACGATCGAGGCGACCGGCCCGGACACCAAGGTGACCTTCGGTGACGTGCTCGGCAACTGGTTCCGTACCGACCGGGCCGTGATGCCGCACGACGCCGTCTACCCGAGCGGCGACACCGTCACGGAGATCGAGAAGCACAACGAGGCGCAGATGCGGCAGTCCCAGGACGCGGCGACCGAGGCGGCGCTGAAGTATCTGGGGCTGAGCGCCGACAAGGTCAAGGTCACGCTGAAGCTCGCCGACGTGGGCGGGCCGAGCGCGGGTCTGCTGTTCACCCTGGGAATCATCGACAAGCTGCACGGCGACGGCAGCGGCGGCGACCTCACGGGCGGCCGGAACATCGCCGGTACGGGCACGATCGACGCGGACGGCAAGGTCGGCGCGGTCGGCGGGGTGGCTCTGAAGACACAGGCGGCCCAGCGGGACGGGGCGAGCCTCTTCCTGGTGCCGAAGGCCGAGTGCGCCGACGCCAAGGCACAGCTGCCGAAGGGGCTGCGACTGGTCCCGGTCACCACGCTGAAGGGCGCGGTGGACTCCCTGGTCACGCTGGAGAAGGGCAAGGGCTCGGTCCCGAGCTGCTAGGGCCTACTTCACGAACCCCTGCTGCTTCATCCAGTCCAGGGCCACCTGGTGCGGATCCTGGCCGTCCACGTCCACCTTGGCGTTCAGCGTCCGGGCTACCGTGTTGTCGAGCCTCTTCGTGACCGGCTCGATGACGGTCGCGACGGCCGGCCATTTCTCCAGGACCTTGGTGTTGATCACGGGGGCCGCGTTGTAGTTGGGGAAGAACTTCCTGTCGTCCTCCATCACGGCCAGGTTCATCGACTTGATGCGCCCGTCGGTGGTGAACACCTCCCCGTAGGCGCACTTCCCCTTGTCCACCTGGGTGTAGATGATCCCGGTGTCCATCTGGGTGACGTTCTTCGCCGGCACGCTCATCCCGTACGCCTTCTCCAGACCGGGCAGCCCGTCGGCCCGGTTGGCGAACTCGCTCTCCACGCACACGGTGACGGCGCCCGGGTCCTTCGCGGCCAGCGCGGCCACCTGCGAGAGCGTCCGGGTGCCGTACTTGTGGAAGTTGGCCTGGTTCATCGCCAGGGCGTAGGTGTTGTTCAGCCGCGCGGGCGGCAGCCAGGTCAGGCCGTTCCTCCGGTCGGCGTCCCGCACCGCCTGCCACTGCTGCTCCGGGTCGGGGATCGGGTGGCTGTTGCCCTGATAGGTGATCCAGGCGGTGCCCGTGTACTCGTACATGGCGTCCGCGGCCCCGCTCCTGACCGCCTCGCGCGCCCCGATCGACCCCTGGATGCCGGTGCGGTCCAGAACATCCGCGCCGGCCGCCTGAAAGGCGATCCCCATGATCGCGCCGAGGATCAGCTGCTCGGTGAACTCCTTGGAGGTGACGGTGAGATGGGCCCCCTTGAGCGGCTCGCCGCCGCCGACGACGCCGGGCCGGACGTCGTCGGCCATGGGGGAGCCGCTGGTCAGACCGCAGCCGGACGCCGACAGCAGCCCCGCCGCCAGCAGACATACACCGCGTCTCATCGGCCCGCCTCCAGTCCGCGCGGACGCAGCAGCACCTCCGCCAGCGAGGCCAGCCAGTCCACCAGCAGGGCCAGCGCCACGGTGAGGACCGACCCCAGCACCAGCACCGGCATGCGCTGGGTGGTGATGCCGGTGGTGATCAGCACACCCAGGCCGCCGCCCCCGCCGAAGGTCGCGAGCGTCGCCGTACCGACGTTGAGGACCAGGGCCGTACGGACGCCCGCGAGGATCAGCGGGACGGCGAGCGGGAGCTCGACCCTGCTCAGCACGCCGAGCGGGGACATGCCGATGCCACGGGCCGCCTCCAGCAGCGTCGGGTCGTTGGCGTTCAGACCGGCGATCGTGTTGGAGAGGACCGGCAGGATCGCGTAGACGATGATGCCGATCAGCGCGGCCTTCGTGCCCGTGCCGAGCCAGATGACCAGCAGGGCCAGCAGACCGATCGCCGGGGTCGCCTGGCCCATGTTGGCGAAGGTCATCGCGAGTGGGGTGGCCCGGCGGAAGATCCGCCGGGTGAGCACGATGCCCAGCGGGATCGCGATGATCAGCACGAAGAACGTGGAGATCACCGTCAGTTCCACGTGCTGCCACAGCGCCTTGGAGACCTGGCCGCCGGACAGCGCGTTCCGCGAGATCGTGTCCAGCCGCGCCTGCCGGAACCACAGCCAGGTCGTGAGCAGCAGGACCACCAGGAAGGCGGGCAGGACCGTCAGCCGCGGCCAGGACAGACGCCGGGCGGGCGGGCGCTGGACCGGGGGCGGGGCCTCCTGCTCCGCCTCGCCCTCGTCACGGAAGGCGAGCCCCTTGACCTCGTGCTCGCCCTCGGGCCGCGGCTGCTGGTCGGTGCTCACGCCTTCGTCACCCCTCCGGGACCCTCCTGCTCCTGATGGGTCTGCTGGGCGCGGGTCTCCTCCAGTTCGTGCTGGGCCTCCATCGCCTCCAGCCGGTCGGCCTCCAGCAGCTCGTGCACGGAGTTCATCAGGGTCTCCATGTCCACGACGCCGATGTACTCGCCGCGCCGCCCGGTCACCGCGACCCGGCCCGCGTTGTCCGTCAGCACGGCCTCCAGCGCGTCCCTGAGGGTCGCGTCCCGGGTCACCGTGTCGTGCACCAGCGTGCCCGCGCGGGCCAGCGAGCCCTTGGCCCGCATCAGGTCGCCGCGGCGCAGCCACTTGTAGGGACGGTGGCGCTTGTCGAGGAGCAGGATCTCGTTCGTGCCGCTCCCGCGGATCGCGGTGAAGATCTGCTGGAGCGGGGTGTCCAGGGTCACCGTCGGGTAGTCCTGCATCTCCACGTCCCGCACCCGGGTCAGGTTCAGCCGTTTCAGGGCCGCGCCCGCGCCGACGAAACCGGAGACGAAGTCGTCGGCCGGGTTGGTGAGGATCGCCTCCGGGGTGTCGAACTGGGCGATGTGCGAGCGTTCGCGCAGCACGGCGATCCGGTCGCCCAGTTTGATCGCCTCGTCGAAGTCATGGGTGACGAACACGATCGTCTTGTGCAGCTCGTGCTGGAGCCGGATCAGCTCGTCCTGGAGGTGGTCGCGGGTGATCGGGTCGACCGCGCCGAACGGCTCGTCCATCAGCAGCACCGGCGGGTCGGCCGCCAACGCCCGTGCCACGCCCACGCGTTGCTGCTGGCCACCGGAGAGCTGGCGCGGATAGCGGCCGTGGAACTCGCCCGGATCGAGCCCGACGAGGTCCAGCATCTCCTCCACCCGGTCCCGGATCCGCTTCTTCGGCCAGCCGGTCATCTTCGGTACGAGCGCGATGTTCTGCGCGACCGTCATGTGCGGGAACAGGCCCGAGGACTGGATGGCGTAGCCGACCTTGCGGCGCAGCCTCACCGGGTCGATGTCGGTGACGTCCTCACCGTCGATGCGGATACGGCCGCCGGTCGGCTCGATCAGCCGGTTGATCATCTTGAGCGTCGTGGACTTCCCGCAGCCGGACGGGCCGACGAAGATGACCGTCTCGCCCGCCTTGATCTCCATGCTCACGTTGTCCACGGCCGGCTGCTGACCGCCCGGATACCGCTTGGTCAGGTTCTCCAGCTCGATGGAGGCGCCATGGGTGGCGGTGTCGCCCGTGCGGGCGGACGTCTCAGACACGGATCCCCCTCGGAATGGTCAGCCGGCCGATCAGGACGTACGCCGCGTCGAACAGGAGGGCGAGGATGATGATCCCGAGGGTGCCCGCGAGCACCTGGTTGAGGGCGTTCTTGCTGCCCAGGGAGGCGAGTCCGCGGAAGATCTCGTTGCCGAGGCCGGGTCCGGAGGCGTAGGCGGCGATCGCGGCGATGCCCATCAGCATCTGTGTGGAGACCCGGATGCCGGTCAGGATCGGCGGCCAGGCCAGCGGCAGCTCCACCCGCAGCAGCCGCATCGGACCGGACATGCCGATGCCCCGGGCCGCGTCCACCAGCGCCGGGTCCACCCCGCGCAGGCCCACGATCGCGTTCCGCACGATCGGCAGCAGCCCGTACAGCGTCAGCGCGATCACCGTGGGCGGCACGCCCAGGCCGACGACCGGGATGAGCAGACCGATCATGGCGAGGGAGGGGATGGTGAGGATGGTGGAGGTGGCGGTGGTGGCGAGGTTGCCCGCCCAGTCGGAGCGGTAGGTGACGACCCCGACCAGCACCCCGATGGCCGTCGCCAGGACCATGCACTGGAAGACCGCGCTGGCGTGTTGGTAGGCGTCCGCGAGCAGCTGCTGGTGGCGGTAGCCGAGGTACTCCCAGAACGTCACCTGCACTCACCTCGGATCGGGCCGCGTCCCTTTCGCCTCCCGGGCGGCCTGTTCCACCAGGGGGATGATCCGCAGCGGAACGGGGTTCTCCATGACGATCGTCGTGGAGGCCCGGACGATGCCATCAAAGCCGACGACCCGGTCGATCACCCGTTGAAGATCGGCGTTCGAGCGGGCCACCAGCCGGCACAGCATGTCTCCGCTGCCGGTGGTGGTCAGCAGCTCCAGCACCTCCGGCACGGTCGCCAAGTGCGCCCGGACGTCCGGCCCTTGGCCCTGCCGGATCTGCAGCGTCGCGAAGGCCGTCACCGGATATCCGAGGGCCGCCGGGTCCACCTGCGGACCGAATCCGCGGATGACTCCATTCGACTGAAGCCGGTCCAGCCGGGCCTGCACCGTGCCCCGCGCGACCCCCAGCCGCCGGGACATCTCCAGCACGCCGATGCGTGGCTCCCGGGCCAGGAGCACGATGATGCGCCCGTCCAGATGATCGATCGCCATGGCACCCCCAGGATGGTCATCCTGTACAGAAAGACCGCCGACTCGGTCGTACTGCTAGGCATATTGCCCAGTGAATACGCGAACTATTGCGCACCTTGCAGAGCGGGGTCACCCTTCCGCTATGACGCAGACCACACACCACACTCCCGACACCGCACGGCGGGCCGACCCCTTCCCGGTCAAGGGAATGGACGCGGTCGTCTTCGCCGTGGGCAACGCCAAGCAGGCGGCGCACTACTACTCCACCGCCTTCGGCATGCAGGTGGTCGCCTACTCCGGACCGGAGAACGGCAGCCGCGAGACCGCCTCCTATGTGCTGGAGAACGGTTCCGCCCGGTTCGTCTTCACCTCGGTCATCAAGCCGAGCACCGACTGGGGCCGCTTCCTCGCCCGGCATGTGGCCGAGCACGGCGACGGCGTCATCGACCTGGCCATCGAGGTCCCGGACGCCCGTGCCGCCCACGCCTACGCCGTCGAGCACGGCGCCCGCTCGGTCGCCGAGCCGTACGAGCTGAAGGACGAGCACGGCACCGTCGTCCTCGCCGCCATCGCCACGTACGGCGAGACCCGGCACACCCTGGTCGACCGCTCCGGCTACGACGGCCCCTATCTGCCCGGCTTCGCCGTCGCCCGGCCGATGGTCGAGCCGCCCGCCCGGCGCACCTTCCAGGCCGTCGACCACTGCGTCGGCAACGTCGAGCTCGGCAGGATGAACGAGTGGGTGGCCTTCTACAACAAGGTCATGGGCTTCACGAACATGAAGGAGTTCGTGGGCGACGACATCGCCACCGAGTACAGCGCGCTGATGTCGAAGGTCGTCGCGGACGGCACCCTGAAGGTCAAGTTCCCGATCAACGAGCCCGCGATCGCCAAGAAGAAGTCCCAGATCGACGAGTACCTGGAGTTCTACGGCGGCGCGGGCGTCCAGCACATCGCGCTGAACACCAACGACATCGTGCAGACCGTCCGCACCATGCGCGCGGCCGGCGTCGAGTTCCTCGACACCCCCGACTCCTACTACGACACCCTCGGAGAGTGGGTCGGCGACACCCGGGTGCCCATCGACACCCTGCGCGAGCTGAAGATCCTCGCCGACCGCGACGAGGACGGCTATCTGCTGCAGATCTTCACCAAGCCGGTCCAGGACCGTCCGACCGTCTTCTTCGAGATCATCGAACGGCACGGCTCCATGGGCTTCGGCAAGGGCAACTTCAAGGCCCTGTTCGAGGCGATCGAGCGCGAGCAGGAAAAGCGCGGCAACCTGTAGGCGCCTACGGGGCCTACAGGGCCGACGAGTCCTACGAGGCCTACCGGGTCTCACTGGGCGGCGGTTCCCCGGAAACGTCGCCCAGTTCCCGCAGCGCGGCCTGCGCCGCCGAAGCTCCCAGCGGGGAGAAGTACGGGTTGATCCGCAGGTGGGGACGTACCCGGTAGGCACACACGGTGGTCCAGGGCGCACACTGTGCGTCAACACGACGAGCCCATCCGGGCGGCCCAAGGCAGTCATGGACGGGGTTCACACCGATGGCCGCGAGTGCCAAGCTGTGATCATGAGCCGTATCGAAGCACCCGTCGAAGATGGCGCTGCGGCCGATGAAGGCGCTGCGGCAGCCGGCGATCTCAGCGGCCGGCTCCTGGCCGGTCTGCCCGCCGAGGCCGTCCTGACCGACCCCGACGTCACCGCCTCCTACGCCAACGACATGGCGAGCTTCTGCCCGGCCGGTGCCCCGGCCGTCGTCGTCCTGCCGCGCACCGTCGAGCAGGTCCAGCACGTCATGCGCGTCGCCACCGAGCTGCGCGTCCCGGTGGTCCCGCAGGGCGCCCGCACCGGCCTGTCCGGCGGGGCCAACGCCACCGACGGCTGCATCGTGCTGTCGCTGACCAAGATGGACCGGATCCTGGAGATCAGCCCCGTCGACCGGATCGCCATGGTCGAACCGGGCGTGATCAACGCGACCCTCTCCCACGCGGTCGGGGAACACGGCCTGTACTACCCGCCGGACCCCTCCAGCTGGGAGATGTGCACCATCGGCGGCAACATCGGCACGGCGTCCGGCGGTCTGTGCTGCGTCAAGTACGGCGTGACCGCCGAGTACGTCCTCGGCCTGGACGTCGTCCTCGCCGACGGCCGTCTGATGTCGACGGGCCGCCGCACCGCGAAGGGCGTGGCGGGCTACGACCTCACCCGCCTCTTCGTCGGTTCCGAAGGCTCGCTCGGCATCGTCGTACGGGCCGTGCTCGCGCTTCGGCCGAAGCCGCCGCAACAGCTGGTGCTGGCCGCCGAGTTCCCCTCCGCGGCGGCCGCCTGCGACGCCGTCTGCCGGATCATGGAGGGCGGTCACGTCCCCTCCCTCCTCGAACTGATGGACCGTACGACCGTCAAGGCGGTCAACGACCTCGCCCACATGGGCCTGCCGGAGACCACCGAGGCGCTGCTGCTGGCCGCCTTCGACACCGTGGCTCCGGCCGCCGACCTCGCCGCCGTCGGAGCCCTGTGCGAGGCCGCCGGCGCCACCGAGGTCGTCCCGGCCGAGGACGCCGCCGAGTCCGAACTCCTCCTCAAGGCCCGGCGGCTCTCGCTGACCGCGCTGGAGGCGGTCAAGGGCACGACGATGATCGACGACGTGTGCGTGCCCCGGTCGCGGCTCGGCGAGATGCTGGCGGGCGTCGAGCGGATCGCCGCCACGTACGGCCTGACCATCGGGGTCTGCGCGCACGCCGGTGACGGCAACACCCATCCCACGGTCTGTTTCGACGCCCAGGACGTCGACGAGTCGCGGCGGGCCCGGGAGTCGTTCGACGAGATCATGGCCCTCGGTCTGGAGCTGGGCGGCACCATCACCGGTGAACACGGCGTCGGTGTGCTGAAGAAGGAGTGGCTGGCCCGGGAGATCGGCCCGGTGGGGGTCGAGATGCAGCGAGCCGTGAAGCAGGCCTTCGACCCCCTGGGCATCCTCAACCCGGGCAAGGTCCTCTGAGCCCGCGTCCGCGCCCCCGCTCACCGGGCCAGCAACTGGTCGAGGGCGTCGTCGATGCCCAGCTGCCCGCCCTCCGTTCCCGGCGGTACCGCCCGCAGGGTCCGCTCCAGCCAGGCCGACACCTGTGGGACCGGCGCCTCCAGCAGCGCGTCGCCGTCCGGCGAGCTGAGCGCCATCAGTACGACGCTGCGCCCGTCCACCTTCGTCGGCCACACCCGCACGTCCCCGTGCCCGCACGGCCGGAACACCCCTTCCACCAGCAGTTCGCGGGCGAACGTCCAGTTGACCGGGGACTCGGAGTTGATGTGGAAGGTGATGTGGACGGCGTACGGATCGTCGGAGCGGTAGCTCAGCCGGGCCGGCACCGCGATACCGCGTTCCGGCGACAGGATGAGCCTCAGTTCCAGCTCGCGTTCCACCACTGTGTGCTGCATGACCTGCGTTCCTTTCCTCGTCTGCGCTGGTCGGGGCCGATCGGGGCGGTCCCGCACCAGGGGAGAGCGGGCAGGGGCCGGGCCATTACGCGGGTTCGGAGAAATTTTTTGTGCGAGCGTGTGAGAGCCGGGTACGGCGTTGCCCGGAAAGGAGTGGGTCCTGCGGGACTGGCGCTGCGGGGGGCCCGGGTCTGATAGATGTGGAGACCCCTATTCACACCCCCGAGCAGATACGGGACGACGGACCATGACCGCCCCAACCCCGGCCCCTGGTGACGACAGGCCCCGCGAGGGCTACTACCCGGACCCGTCCATCCCCGGCTACGTCCGGTACTGGAACGGCGCCTCCTGGGTGCCCGGCACCAGCCGGCCGGCGCCGAAGGACGGCGAACCGCTCGCCCCGCCGCCCGGCGTCCACCCCGCGACCCCCGCGGTGGAGGAGACGGGCCCGCACTTCTTCGACGAGGACCCCGGGCCTACGCCCGCCGGGCAGGACCGCGGCGATGACGCCGGCCGGCCCGCCGGACGGTTCGGTGCCCCCGCGGACGGCGGCGCACCCACCGGCTGGGGCGTCGACCCGAGAGTGCCCGCGGAGGACCGGGCCCGGCCCTCCGGCCCCGCGGCCGAGCCGTCGGCGCAGGACGGCGAACCGGACCCGAGCGGCACGTTCATCTTCCGCCGCCCGGTCCCGGGGCCCGCCGCCGTCAGGGACGAGGGCACGATGACCTTCCGTCCGGTACCGGGCCAGGGCCGGCCGGGCGCGGGCGCGCCGGACCCGCGCTACGGCACACCGTCGTCGGCCGCTCAGCAGCCCGCCGGTGCGGAATCCGGGGCGGCATCCGGTTTCGGGCCGCACGGTGCGGCCGGTGCGGGCGGTGTTCCCGGTGCTTCGGGTGCGTCCGGTGCGTCCGGCGGCTTCGGACCGCAGGGCCCCGTCGGCGCGCCCGTCCCGCCCCCCGCCGCGGCCCCCTCGATCCCCGCGCCGCAGTCCCAGGGCCCCGGTTTCGGTGCCGGAAAGGCGGCCGCCGCGCGCGCCGCGGCCGCCCAGACACCGCACATGCCCCAGGCGGCGCTGCCCGCCCAGGCCGCGCGCTCGGCCGTGGCGCCCTCGGTGCCGGCCCAGGGCGGCACCCCGGGCGCCCCGGTGACCAGCGGCCCCGGTGGCGGTCAGGCGTCCTGGGCGCAGCAGGTGCATCAGCTGGCCGGCGGCGCCGACGAGCAGCCCGTGGCGCCGTGGAAGCCGGTGGTGGAGGACCCGTTCCAGGCGGCCGCGCGCCGCCAGGCCGCCGCCCGTCCCGCGGGACTCGGCAGGCGGTTCGCCGCCCGGCTGATCGACACGCTGGCCGTGGGCGCGGTGACGGCCGCCGCCGCTGTACCGATCGGCACCAGGGCCGTCGACCACGTCCAGCAGAAGATCGACGCGGCCAGGCTGTCCGGCCGCGAGGTCACCGTCTGGCTGCTCGACGGCACGACCGCCACCAGCCTCGGCATCGTGCTCGCCGTCCTGCTGCTCGTCGGCGCCGTGTACGAGGCGCTGCCCACCGCCAGGTGGGGCCGCACCCTCGGCAAGAAGCTGCTGGGTCTGGAGGTGCGGGACATCGAGGGGCACGAGCCCCCCTCCCTGGGCGCGGCACTGCGCCGCTGGCTGGTCTACAGCGTGCCCGGCCTGCTGGGCATCGGGATCCTGGGCGTGCTGTGGTGTGTGTTCGACCGGCCCTGGCACCAGTGCTGGCACGACAAGGCGGCGCACACCTTCGTCGCCGGCTGAGCCGTTCCGGCCGAGCACAGGCTGAGCGAGGGCCGACGGGCGGCCCGTACCCCGTACGGCCGCCCGCCGGGTGCGGCGCCGGGGCGTTCGGGGTCCACTCGGGCCATGAGCAGCGAACCGCCCCCCGGCTCCGGAGAGCAGCCCCCCGAGGACGATCCGTTCAGGAAGCGGCCCCCGTCGGACCAGGGGTCGGGCTCGCCGTACGACACCCCGTACGGCGGCGCCCAGCAGCCCCCACCGTCCGGCGGCGGAGGTCCGCAACCGCCCCCCGGCGGACAGCAGCCACCCCCGTGGGGCGGACAGCAGCCACCCCCCTACGGCGGACAGCAACCGCCCCCCTACGGCGGTGGCCAGCCTCCTCCCTACGGCGGCGGGCCGTACGGCGGCGGCCCCTACGGCGCCGGGCCCGGCTACCCCGCCGACCCGCTGGCCGGTATGCCCCCGCTCGCCGACAGCGGCCGGCGCACGCTCGCGCGGATCGCCGACATGATCCTCGTCGGCATCGTCGTCTGGCTGCTCACCTGGGCGTTCGGTGTGCGCGAGTACAACGTCAACGGCAATCACGTCGAGGTCGGCAAGTCCGTGGGCCAGTCCGTCATCGCGGCCGTGCTGTACATCGCGTACGACACCTTCATGATGAGCAAGTACGGCCAGACCCTCGGCAAGAAGTGGCTCAACATGCGGGTGGCGAACCTCGACAACGGCGCCACGCCCTCGGTGCAGACCAATCTGATCCGCTCCCTGGTGCTCTGGGTGCCGTTCGCCTTCTGCTGCGCCTGTATCTGGACGTTGATCTGCGGCGGCTGGAGCTACTTCGACAAGCCGTACAAACAGGGCCTGCACGACAAGGCGGCCAAGACGGTGGTGGTCACCACCGGCTGAGCGGCGGCGGCACACACGAAAACGGCGGGTCCGTACTCAGGTCACGGGCCCGCCGTTCACGTGTGTGCCGTTCAGAGCGGCGTGGACACCGGTTGCTGCTGTTCCTGGGGTGCGGGCTCGGCGGATCCGGACGCTGCCTCGGCCTTGGCGGCCGGTGGCAGTGGCACCGTCATCGCCACGAGCAGGCCCAGGGCCATGGCCGCGAGGACGATGACGGTGATCCCGAGGCCGGAACTCGTCTGGGACAGCAGCAGCATGGCGAGCGTCGAGAAGATCACGGTGCAGGAACCGTAAACGAGCTGTGCGGCGGTCGGACGAGGCATGGCAATCGTGTCCTCGGAAGTCTTCGGGATGGGGGGTGCCATTCGACTCTCTTCGCGTGCATGCCCGAACGGAACCCCTGGTAAGCGTGACCTAACCCACGGTACAGGTGCACGGGGGGCGCACAGGAAGCACGGTATCCGTAAAGCGGACGCCAACTCCGCATAGTGCACAGGAAGTGGCCGAGTCAAGGTCTGTCTTTTCTCTTAAACCTCTAGTCAAATTACGTCACTTGAAAAACGCGCTCGATCATGCACATCTGCGTGCAGCGTGGGAGGGGAACTCAAGTGACCAGCAGATCCTGGACGTTCAGAGCCGCCGCGATCGGGGTGACGCTCGCGGCGGCCTCCGCGACGTTCGCCACCTTCGCCGTCGCGGAGGCGAGTACTCAGGCCCGGCCCGCGGCTGTCGACCGGCACGACCCGGCTCCGGTGAAGCAGCGGGCGCACGATCTCGACGGCCCGCTCAGCAAGACCCAGGAGGCCCAGCGCCGGGAGGCGCTCAGCCAGCTCATATCGGGCAAGGCCACGGCGCGGGAGCGGAACGGCTCCAAGGTCGTGGCCCTGAAGAGCCGCAAGGGCAAGAGCAAGTACGTCGAGCTGAGCCGCGAGAAGACCGACAAGATCTTCACGATCCTGGTGGAGTTCGGGGACAAGACCGACCCCAAGTACGGCGGCACCGCCGGCCCGCTGCACAACAAGATCGCAGCGCCGGACCGCAAGCAGGACAACTCCACGGCCTGGCAGAAGGACTACAACCAGAAGCACTACCAGGACCTCTACTTCGGCACCGGCAAGAAGACCGAGTCGCTGAAGAAGTACTACGAGAAGCAGTCCTCGGGCCGCTACTCGGTCGCCGGCGAGGTCTCCGACTGGGTCAAGGTCCCCTACAACGAGGCCCGTTACGGCAACAACGCCTGCGGCCAGACCAACTGCCCGAGCGTGTGGAACGTGGTCAGCGACGGCCTGAACGCCTGGGTCGCCCAGCAGAAGGCGGCCGGCAAGACCGACGCCGACATCAAGAAGGACCTCGCCCGGTACGACCAGTGGGACCGCTACGACTACGACCACGACGGCAACTTCAACGAGCCCGACGGCTACGTCGACCACTTCCAGATCGTGCACGCCGGTGAGGACGAGTCCGCGGGCGGCGGAGCCCAGGGCAAGGACGCGATCTGGGCCCACCGCTGGTACGCCTTCGGCACCGACTCGGGCAGCACCGGCCCCGCGGACAACAAGCTCGGCGGCGCCCAGGTCGGCGACACCGGTGTCTGGGTCGGCGACTACACCATCCAGCCGGAGAACGGCGGCCTCGGTGTCTTCGCCCACGAGTACGGCCACGACCTCGGCCTGCCCGACGAGTACGACACCGCGGGCGGCGACAACTCCACCGGCTTCTGGACCCTGATGTCCTCCGGCTCCTGGCTCGGCACCGGCAGGGAGTCCATCGGCAACCTGCCCGGCGACATGAACGCCTGGGACAAGCTGCAGCTGGGCTGGCTGAACTACGACACCGCCAAGGCCGGCAAGCAGTCCACGCACAAGCTGGGCGTCGCCGAGTACAACACCTGGGACAAGCAGGCCCTCGTGGTCGACCTGCCGGACAAGGCGGTCACCACCACGATCACCGAGCCGGCCCAGGGCGCCACCCAGTGGTGGAGCGGCAGCGGCAACGATCTGAAGAACACGCTGACCCGGTCCGTGGACCTCACCGGCAAGTCCTCGGCGAAGCTGGACCTGGACGGCTGGTGGGCCACCGAGGACGGCTACGACTTCGTCTACACCGAGGTGTCGACCGACGGCGGCGCCAACTGGACCGCCCTGGACGGCACGGCGGACGGCCAGGCGATCCCGCGCGACGGCAGCGGCAAGCCGGCCCTGACCGGCTTCTCGCAGACGCACAAGAAAGTGTCGTTCCCGCTCGACGCCTACGCGGGCAAGAAGATCGACCTGCGCTTCCGCTACGCCACCGACAGCGGTGTCGCCGGGAACGGCTTCACGGCCGACGAGATCAGCGTGAGCGCCGACGGCGCGCCGGTCTTCTCGGACAACGCCGAGACGCAGGACACCGGTTGGACCGTGAGCGGCTTCTCCCGCATCGGCGCGTCCTTCACCAAGGACTACAAGCAGTACTACATCGCCGAGAACCGGCAGTACGTGTCCTACGACAAGACCCTCAGGACGGGCCCGTACAACTACGGTTCGGGCAAGCGCCCCGGCTGGGTGGAGCACTACCCGTACCAGAACGGCCTGTTGATCTGGAAGTGGGACACCTCCCAGGCGGACAACAACACCAACAGCACCAACGGCCACCCGGGTTCCGGTCTGATCCTGCCGGTCGACTCGCATCCGCAGGCGCTGAAGTGGTCCGACGGCACGCTGCTGCGCAACCGCATGCAGGCCTACGACTCCCCGTTCAGCCTGTACGGCACGGACGGCATCACGCTGCACAAGGCGGACGTCCCCACGGTGATCAAGGCGTCGAAGGGGGTGCCGGTCTTCAACGACCACACCAGCACCTACTACGACCCGGCGAACCCCACCGGCGGTGTGAAGATCACTGACACTAACACCAAGATCGCGATCGTCAAGGAGGCCGCCAATGGCTCGACGATCTTGCTCAAGGTTGGTCCAGCAGTAAAGTAATCCATGTTTTCGCAGGTCAGACGCGTATCGGCGGCAACCCCTTGGCGGGTTGCCGCCGCTCGTGTTTAGGTGCGTCCTGTGGACCGCTTATTGACACCGACCGAAACGGGGATGTGACGGCATGGCCGCAGGAGGCTTTTGCAGACTGCCGAACGGCACGGTCGTAGTGGCTCTGAACCTGCCCTACGACTCCGCCGCCGTGCGGGTGCTGGTGCACGCCCAGAACCGGGCCCGGGCCCTGACCAGGCTCCGCAACCTGGGACTGCGTGCGATCTACCTCCGGGGGAACGCCGCGCCTCCGACACCGGACGAGATCACGGCCGTACTGCACCACCCGGACGGCCTGATATGGCGCACGGCACCGACCGACAACGGTGTCATGGTGAATGAGCTGTGGCATCCGATCCGGGCACTGCTGCGGAGGTCCGCGGTGGTGTAGGACTTCGGGGACGCGTCAGACGACGGGCTTGCCGGTGAGCTCCACGCCCGCCGCGCGCAGCTCCTCCAGCGCCCGCTCGGTGGTCTCCTCGGCGACGCCCGCCGTGAGGTCCAGCAGCACCTGGGTGCGGAAGCCCTCGCGCGCCGCGTCCAGCGCGGTGGCGCGCACACAGTGGTCGGTGGCTATGCCCACGACGTCGACCTCGTCGATGTGGCGCGCGCGGAGCCACTCGGCGAGCGGGACGCCGTTCTCGTCGGCGCCCTCGAAGCCGCTGTAGGCGGCCGAGTACGCGCCCTTGTCGAAGACCGCGTCGATCGCGCCGGAGGCGACGGCCGGGGCGAAGTTCGGGTGGAAGCCGACGCCCTCCGTGCCCGCGACACAGTGCGCGGGCCAGGAGCGGACGAAGTCGGGGTTGTCGGCGAAGTGGCCGCCGGGGGCGATGTGGTGGTCCCGGGTGGCCACCACATGGCGGTACCCGGTGCCCCCGGCCTGGCCGATCAGCTCCGTGATCGCGGCGGCCACGTCCGCGCCCCCGGACACCGCGAGGCTGCCCCCCTCGCAGAAGTCGTTCTGCACATCTACGACGATCAAGGCGCGGCGCATGGTGGGTGTCCTTCGACTGATGGGTTAAGTAACTGAGCCTAGAGACTTCCGGGCCCGGACGGGAGGGGGCGTCCGAAGGAGACCGCCACGGTCTTCTCCAGGGCGTGTTGCGAAAGTCCCGCCTGCCGCCCGACGCAACACGCCCTAGCTGCCCGGGCGCCCCTGGACGTACTCCGTCGGAATGACGGGTTCCCCTCGGGAGAGCTGGGTCGCGGAGAGGGGGAGATTGGCGCGGGCGGCGATATGGCGCTCGCGCGGGACGTCCAGCGTCTCGCGGGCCACCACGTCCCCGCCCTTGACCAGTTCGACCAGCAGCTGCCGGTCCGCCAGCCGGGGCGGCACCGCGCCGGTGCCCACGACCTCGGCCTCCGCCACCCCGTCCTCGTCCAGCCGGCGTGCCGCCCACTTGCGGCCGCCGACGGAGGTCTTGCCGCCGCTGGACTTCTTCGCGACCGGCACCAGCGCTGCCTCCGGGTCGCCGGACCCGGCGCGTGCGACCAGCTTGTAGACCATGGAGCAGGTCGGGTGCCCGGAGCCGGTGACCAGCTGGGTGCCGACGCCGTACGCGTCCACCGGGGCGGCGGCGAGCGAGGCGATCGCGTACTCGTCCAGGTCGGAGGTGACCACGATCTTCGTCTTCGTGGCGCCCAGCTCGTCCAGCTGCTGGCGGACCCGGTGCGCGACGAGCAGCAGGTCACCGGAGTCGATACGGACCGCGCCCAGCTCGGGGCCGGCCACCTCCACGGCCGTACGGACGGCGCGGGCGACGTCGTAGGTGTCCACGAGCAGGGTGGTGCCCCGGCCGAGGGTGTCGACCTGGGCCTGGAAGGCGTCCCGCTCGCGGTCGTGGAGCAGGGTGAAGGCGTGGGCCGAGGTGCCGACGGTCGGGATGCCGTAGCGGAAGCCGGCCGCCAGGTCGGAGGTGGTCGCGAAGCCGCCGACGTACGCCGCCCGGGCCGCGGCCACCGCCGACAGCTCGTGGGTGCGGCGGGCGCCCATCTCGATCAGCGGGCGCCCACCCGCGGCGGAGGCCATACGGGAGGCGGCCGCGGCGATCGCCGAGTCGTGGTTGAGGATGGAGAGGATGACGGTCTCCAGCAGCACGCACTCGGCGAAGGTGCCCTCGACCCGCATGATCGGCGAGCCGGGGAAGTAGACCTCGCCCTCGGGGTAGCCCCAGATGTCCCCGCCGAAGCGGTAGTCGGCGAGCCACCGCAGGGTCTCCTCGTCGACGATCTCCCGCTCGCGCAGGAAGCCGAGGACGCCCGCGTCGAAGCGGAAGTTCTCCACCGCGTCCAGGACGCGTCCGGTGCCGGCCACCACGCCGTAGCGGCGCCCGTCCGGCAGCCGCCTGGTGAAGACCTCGAACACGCTCCGCCGCTCGGCCGTACCGCCCCTCAGCGCGGCCTGCAGCATCGTCAGCTCGTACTGGTCCGTGAAGAGCGCCGTCGAGGGAACATCCACCGGCAGCCCAAGGTCCGCTGTGTTCATGGCAATGGATAGTACCTCCATTTCGTCAGTGTGACGATTTTCGCTGAGCGTGGCAGCATGGGCACTGTGACGTCACCCGCGCCCGTAGAGATCGAACGCACCGAGTCGGCGGAGGAGGTCTTCGCCGTACCCGAACCCGACGTCCCCTGGGTCACGATCGTGCACAACGACCCGGTCAACCTCATGAGCTATGTGACGTACGTCTTCCAGACGTACTTCGGCTACACCAAGGACAAGGCCACCAAGCTCATGCTCGACGTCCACCACAAGGGCCGGGCGGTCGTCTCCAGCGGAACCCGCGAGGAGATGGAGCGCGACGTGCAGGCCATGCACGGCTACGGTCTGTGGGCCACCCTGCAGCAGGACCGGAAGTAGCGAACCCAATTCCATGCCCGGACACTTCGAACCGCTCCCCGGCGGCGGCGCGGCCGTCGCGCTCGACGACGTCGAGATCTCCATCATCCGGTCGCTCGCCGTCCAGCTGCTGGAGCTGATCGGCCCCGGCCCCGGCGCCGATTCCCCGAAGGACCCGCTCGCCGAGCTGTTCGCGGAGGGGCCGAGCGAGCCGCCCGCCGATCCGGTGCTCAGAAGGCTCTTCCCGGACGCCTACAGCGACCCGGAGAAGGCCCCGGACTCGCCCGCCGACGCCGAGGAGCGGCTGGCCCACTCCGCCGAGTTCCGCCGCTACACCGAGAACGACCTCAGGGCCGGCAAGCGCGAGAACGCGCTCGTGGTGATCCGCACCCTGGACGCGCTCGCCCCGGTGGACGAGGGCGGGGCGGTGCTGAAACTGACGCCGGGGGAGTCCCGGCAGTGGCTCAGTGCCCTCAATGACCTGCGGCTCGCGATCGGCACCCGGCTGGAGATCATCGACGAGGACGACACCGATCTGCTCTACCGGCTCCCCGACGAGGACCCGCGCAAGCCGATGGTGATGGCCTATCTGTGGCTGGGCGGGCTCCAGGAGACCCTGGTCGCCACGCTGATGTCCTGACCGTGTCCTGATCGCGGCTTGCACGGTGCACGAGTGTTCGCTCAGCGGACGCTCAATTCCGGATAACGATCCCGTCACCGTCATGGCCGGTTTTGTCGCATTCGAGCGTCGTCTGTCCGCTTTTACCTGTGTGATGCGCCACAGCGTGCCCGTGTGATCAATATTGCGACCGTGATAAATCTTCACGATCGCCCGGGCGGACACCACCCATGTCCGGCCGGGTGCGCCACCGAGCCGACGACCGTCGGCCAGGCTCAGCGGACCCGGAGAAGCCCGAGCGCGTTCCCACGCCGCCCGGACTTTCCCGAGCCCGCTCAACTCCATCATCCGGGGGGATCGAAACCCGATCCGAGGCCGACGACTAGGCCCGGGTCGGCATGGAGAAAGGCGCACCACACAATGACCTCATCGCAGGTCGACCAGCTTCGCGACGGCAATGAGGCCGCGCGGGCCGAGGACAGCGAGGACGGCGAGGGGTATCAGCGCGGGCTCGGGTCCCGGCAGATCCAGATGATCGCCATCGGCGGTGCCATCGGCACCGGCCTGTTCCTCGGCGCGGGCAAGGGCATTTCCAAGGCGGGCCCCAGCCTGATCCTCGCGTACGCCATCGCCGGCGTCGTCATCTTCCTGATCATGCGGGCGCTCGGCGAGCTGCTGATGTACCGCCCCGTGTCGGGTTCGTTCTCCGAGTACGCGCGCGAGTTCATCGGTCCTTTCGCGGGCTTCGTCACCGGCTGGACGTACTGGCTGTTCTGGGTGGTCACCGGCATCACCGAGGTCACGGCCGCGGCCGCCTATATGACGTACTGGTTCGACATCCCGCAGTGGGTCTCGGCGCTGATCTTCACGTTCGTCCTGTACGCCGCCAACCTGATCTCCGTGAAGCTCTTCGGTGAGCTGGAGTTCTGGTTCTCCATGGTCAAGGTCACCGCGATCGTCGGCATGATCCTGATCTGCGCCGGCATCCTCACGATCGGCTTCTCCGACGCCGGCAAGACCGCCTCGGTCAGTCACCTGTGGAACGACGGCGGCTTCTTCCCGCACGGTGTCGGCAGCACGTTGATGACCCTGCAGATGGTCATGTTCGCCTTCCTCGCCGTCGAGCTGGTCGGTGTCACCGCGGGCGAGTCCAAGGACCCCAAGAAGGTGCTGCCGAAGGCGATCAACACGGTGCCGTGGCGCATCGCCGTCTTCTACGTCGGCGCGCTGATCATGATCCTTTCGGTCGTGCCGTGGACCAACTTCCACCCCGGCGTGAGCCCGTTCGTGGCCGCGTTCCGGAAGATGGGCCTCGCCGCCGGCGCCGGCATCGTGAACTTCGTCGTCCTCACGGCCGCGCTGTCCTCCTGCAACTCCGGCATGTACTCCACCGGCCGCATGCTGCGCGACCTGGCGCTCAACAGCCAGGGCCCGAAGTTCTTCACCAAGCTGACGCGCAGCGGCACCCCGCTGGCCGGCACCACGTTCTCCGCCGCGCTGATGCTGGTCGGCGTCTGGATCAACTACCAGTGGCCGGGCAAGGCGTTCGACTACGTGGTGTCCTTCGCGACCATCTCCGGCATGTGGGCCTGGATCGTCATCCTGGTCTGCCAGATCCGCTACCGGGCGAAGGCGAACCGCGGCGAGCTGCCGCAGAGCGAGTTCCGCGCGCCGGGCGCGCCGTACACCAGCGTCTTCGCGCTGCTCTTCATCTTCATGGTGATCGTGCTCATGGGTATCGACAAGGACGCCCGGGTCTCGCTGTACTGTGCTCCGCTGTGGGGCGCGATTCTCGGCGTGTCCTACTGGGTGCTCCGGCGCCGCAACCCGGAGGCCGCGGCCTTCCGCAAGCGCTGAACACCGTAGGACCAGCTGGACACCGCAAGACCGGCTGGTCACCGCAAGGCCAACGGAAAGGACGTCCGGCCGGCGAGGGTACTCGTGGCATTCTCGCCGGCCGCCGCTCAGGACGTCCAGCATGTGGGCCGCCCTGTACCACACCTCGGTACGGGGCGGCCCCTCTGCTTATCCTGACCGTCATGCTGACCATCACCCAGGCCCTGTACGACCAGATCGTCGCCCATGCGCGCGAGGACCACCCCGACGAGGCGTGCGGCGTGGTCGCCGGCCCGGTGGTCGCCGGCCGGCCCGAACGGTTCATCCCGATGCTGAACGCGGCCCGCTCGCCCACCTTCTACGAGTTCGACTCGCAGGACCTGCTCAAGCTCTACCGCGAGCTCGACGACCGCGACGAGGAGCCGGTGATCATCTACCACTCCCACACCGCGACCGAGGCCCACCCCTCCCGCACCGACATCTCCTACGCCAACGAGCCCGGCGCCCACTACGTCCTCGTGTCCACCGCCGACACCGACGGCCTCGGCGATTTCCAGTTCCGCTCGTTCCGGATCGTGGAGGGCGAGGTCACCGAGGAAGAGGTCAAGGTCGTGGAGGCCTACTGATCTCGCCATCCGGCCGGAATTCATCCAGCATGCGAGATCACACTCCGGAATCCGGACCGGGAATCGATACGATGAGCCCATGGTTCTGAACGACGTGAGCGAGAAGGCGCGGGGCGAGCTGCTCGTGGCGCGGCTGCACGTCGACCTGTGCAGGCTGAACAGCGCCATCTGTTGATTTCCCCCTGCCGCCGTTCGGCCCGTGTGCCGCGGCGGGCCGCCGCACGCCCGAACCGACGACACTTCCGACAGGAGCCCTGAGCCATGGCCATCGAGGTCCGCATCCCGACCATCCTCCGCCAGTACACCGACGGTCAGAAGGCGGTGGAGGGCAGCGGTGACACCCTCGCCGAGCTGTTCACCGACCTCGAGACCCGGCACACGGGCATCCAGGCCCGCATCGTGGACGAGGGCAAGCTGCGCCGCTTCGTCAACGTGTACCTGAACGACGAGGACGTCCGCTTCCTCAACAACATCGACACCAAGCTGTCCGACGGCGACACCGTGACGATCCTGCCGGCCGTCGCCGGCGGAATGCACTGATCGGTTACTGAGCAGCGATGCGCTACGACTCCCCGCTGGCGGCGGTGGGCAACACCCCCTTGGTGCGCCTGCCGCGACTCTCGCCGTCCGCCGACGTCCGCATCTGGGCCAAGCTGGAGGACCGCAACCCCACCGGTTCGGTCAAGGACCGTCCCGCGCTGCACATGATCGAGCAGGCGGAGAAGGACGGCCGGCTGACCCCGGGCTGCACCATCCTCGAACCCACCTCGGGCAACACCGGTATCTCCCTTGCCATGGCGGCCAGGCTCAAGGGCTACCGCATGGTGTGCGTGATGCCGGAGAACACCTCGCAGGAGCGCCGGGACCTGCTCGGCATGTGGGGTGCCGAGATCATCCCCTCGCCGGCCGCGGGCGGCTCCAACACCGCGGTGCGGATGGCGAAGGAGCTGGCGGCCGAGCACCCCGACTGGGTGATGCTCTACCAGTACGGCAATCCGGACAACGCGGGCGCCCACTACGCCACGACGGGCCCGGAGATCCTCGCCGACCTCCCCTCGGTCACCCACTTCGTCGCGGGTCTCGGCACCACCGGCACCCTGATGGGTGTCGGCCGCTATCTGCGCGAGCACAAGCCGGGCATCCAGATCGTCGCCGCCGAACCGCGCTACGACGACCTGGTGTACGGCCTTCGGAACCTGGACGAGGGCTTCGTACCGGAGCTGTACGACGCCTCCGTGCTGACCTCGCGCTTCTCGGTCGGCTCGGCCGACGCGGTCACCCGCACCCGTGAACTGCTCCAGCAGGAGGGCATCTTCGCGGGCGTCTCGACCGGTGCCGCCCTGCACGCGGCGATCGGTGTGGGCAAGAAGGCGGTCAAGGCGGGGGAGTCCGCCGACATCGTCTTCGTCGTGGCCGACGGTGGCTGGAAATATCTGTCCACCGGCGTCTACACGGCGGCCACCACCGAGGAGGCCATCGCAACACTGCAGGGCCAGCTCTGGGCGTGATGCCGCGCCTATCAGAACCGCCCGTTCCGCATCAAGCGGTGATCTGGCCCCCTCTCTCATGAGGGGGCTAAGCCATTCCTATGGCAGAGCAAAGAAAACTCTCCGGTACTGCCGGTGATGCCCGGGCCAGGATTACGTTCCTCCCGCACCCTGTCATGTCACGCTCACCCAGCGTCCATGACAGGTGTCTGCGAATGTCATGCTCATGACTGCGCGGTCACGCCGCCGCTACGCGCGTCACGGGCCTGCCAATCCAGTGCGCATCCCCACGTCAACGGAGGCAGTACCCCATGCGTGAGTCACGCCTGAGCAAGCGGAGACGGAGTCTGCGAAGACTCCTGGCGGTCTCCTTCCCCGCCCTCACCCTCACCGTCGCCGGACTCGTCGCGGCACCGACGGCCGGAGCCCAGCCCACCGCGGCCCACCCGCACACCACCAAGGTCACGCAGAACGACAAGGCGCTGACCGCACCCGGGCGGCAGACCTACCACTCCACCGGCAAGGCCGGCCAGAAGGTCCCCACGACCCATCTGTGCGCCACCGCCAAGCCGGGGCACGCGTCCTGCTTCGCCCAGCGCCGCACCGACATCAAGCAGCGGCTCGCCTCGGCGCTCGCCGCCGCGGCCCCCTCTGGCCTCTCCCCGGCCAACCTGCACAGCGCCTACAACCTGCCCACCGCGGCCGGTTCCGGCATGACGGTCGCCATCGTCGACGCCTACAACGACCCCAACGCCGAGTCGGACCTGGCCACTTACCGCTCCACCTACGGCCTGTCCGCCTGCACCAAGGCCAACGGCTGCTTCAAGCAGGTCAGTCAGACCGGCTCCACCACCTCGCTGCCGACCAACGACACCGGCTGGGCCGGTGAAGAGATGCTCGACATCGACATGGTCAGCGCGGTCTGCCCGAACTGCAGCATCGACCTGGTCGAGGCCAACTCCGCGAACGACACCGACCTCGGCATCGCCGAGAACGAGGCCGTCGCGCTCGGCGCCAAGTTCATCTCCAACAGCTGGGGCGGCTCCGAGTCCTCCTCCCAGACCAGCGAGGACACCCAGTACTTCAAGCACCCGGGCGTCGCGATCACCGTCTCCTCCGGTGACTCCGCCTACGGCGCCGAGTACCCGGCGACCTCCCAGTACGTGACCGCCGTCGGCGGCACCGCGCTCACCACCTCCTCCAACTCCCGTGGCTGGAGCGAGTCGGTGTGGCACACCAACTCCACCGAGGGCACCGGCTCCGGCTGCTCCGCCTACGACCCGAAGCCGAGCTGGCAGACCGATACCGGCTGCGCCAAGCGCATGGAGGCCGACGTCTCCGCGGTCGCCGACCCGGCCACCGGCGTCGCGGTCTACGACACCTTCGGCGGGTCCGGCTGGGCGGTCTACGGCGGCACCAGCGCCTCCTCGCCGATCATGGCCTCGGTCTACGCCCTCGCGGGCACCCCGGGCTCCGGCGACTACCCGGCGAAGTACCCGTACCAGCACACGGGCAACCTGTACGACGTCACCAGCGGCAACAACGGCAGCTGCTCCCCGTCGTACTTCTGCACCGCCGGTACCGGCTACGACGGCCCGACCGGGTGGGGCACCCCGAACGGCACCGCCGCCTTCACCGCCGGCTCCAGCAGCGGCAACACGGTGACCGTGGCCAACCCCGGCGGCCAGTCCACCACCACGGGCGGCTCGGCCAGCCTGCAGATCAACGCCACCGACAGCGCGGGCGCGGCCCTGACCTACAGCGCGACCGGCCTGCCGACCGGGCTGTCCATCAACAGCTCCACGGGCCTGATCTCGGGCACCGCTTCCACCGCGGGCACCTACCAGGTCACGGTCACCGCGAAGGACTCCACCGGCGCCTCCGGCTCGGCCTCCTTCACCTGGACCGTCGGCTCCGGCGGCGGTGGCTGCACCTCCGCCCAACTGCTGGCCAACCCGGGCTTCGAGTCGGGCAGCACCGGCTGGACCGCGACCAGCGGTGTCATCAACACCGACTCGGGTGAGGCCGCCCACGGCGGCTCGTACAAGGCCTGGCTGGACGGTTACGGCTCCTCGCACACCGACACGCTGTCCCAGTCGGTGACGATCCCGGCCGGCTGCAAGGCCACCCTCACCTTCTACCTGCACATCGACACGGCGGAGACCACCTCCTCCACCGCGTACGACAAGCTGACGGTGAGCGCCGGTTCGACCACCCTGGCCTCGTACTCGAACCTCAACGCCAATTCCGGGTACGCGCAGAAGACCTTCGACCTGTCCTCGCTGGCGGGCCAGACGGTCACCCTGAAGTTCAACGGCGTGGAGGACTCCTCGCAGCAGACCAGCTTCGTCGTGGACGACACGGCCCTGACGACCAGCTGATCCGTCCCCTCCGCACCACCCGGTGATCCCGCACGCGGAAACGGTCCGCGTGCGGGATCCGTTCGTCGTGCTGCTACGTCTCATCTGCATCAGGCGGCCGACCCCACCCGGCCACGGCAGAAAGGCGAACCCCCATGCGCCGTACGACGACCTCCCTCGCCCTCGCGGCGACAGCGCTGCTCCTCGCCGGATGCGGCTCGCACAAAGGCTCGGACAACGCGGGCGGCGGTGCCAAGGTGTCGCCGTCGGCGACCTCCGCACCGGCCAAGGGCGGCTGTGCCGCCGATGTGCAGCTGAAGGCCGCGGACGGCGGCCGTACCGTCTGCGTGAGCAAGGGCGGCGAGGTCCGGCTGACCCTGGACGGCACCAAGTCCCGCCCCTGGAAGCCGGTCATGGTGAGCGGCAGCGCCCTCAAGGGCATCAACGCCGGCTTCGCCATCCAGCCGGGCGACGCCAACGCGGCGTACCACGCGGTGACGGCCGGCACCGTGAAGCTGACGTCCTCCCGCCCGCTGTGCGCCCAGCCGACGGCCCCCGGCCAGGTCTCCTGCAAGGGGATCCAGGACTGGACGGTCACGGTCACCGTGAAGTGATCAGCCGGCCAGGTGCCGTACCTGGTCCCACAACACCGGGTCGACCACGCCCACCCGGCGCCGGAAGTCACCCACCGGTACCTCGCGCAGCTCGTCGGTCTCCAGGAAGCTGGGCCGGCCGTGGGCGTCGCCGACCGCGCCGGGCGGGAGCGGGATCACCCCGGCGTGTTCGTCGTGGTACTTGCTGGTTATCTTCGCGACCGTGGCCCGGTTCCCGCGCACGGCCAGCACCAGACACGGCCGGTCCTTCACCTCGGCGCGGTCCTCGTAGGGCACGTCCGCCCACCAGATGTCCCCGGGGGCCGGCCGGGCCGCCCGCGGCGGGCGCGTCCCGGCACGCCCGAGCGGCCGAAGCCGCCGTCCGCCGGGCCGGCGACCGCGCCCCCAGCCGTCGACGAGCGTGGCGACCAGCGCGAGCAGTACCACCGCCGCGAGCGCCAGCCACCAGGACGTGTCCATACGACGACGTTACCGGCGCGCGCCGAGGATCGCGCGCCCTCTGATGAACCTTGTGCGCCCCTGGTCCAGCCGAACCGGTGACAGCGCAGGTGAGTTCGCCCACAACGGCCCTTTGCGGAGGAGCGACCCGCGCCCCCGCGCCGTACGCTCGACAAACCGCACGACCCCCGTTTCCTGCCCTTTTGATCTTTGTCGTTCGACCTTTCCCGTGATCTTTCCCTCGATCTTTCCGCCAACGGAGGTTTCTGCTTCATGAAGCTCACCGTCGTCGGCTGCTCGGGGTCGTTCCCGTCCGCGGAATCGGCCTGTTCGAGCTACCTCGTCGAGGCCGACGGCTTCCGGCTGCTCCTCGACATGGGCAATGGCGCCCTCGGCGAGCTGCAGCGCCACTGCGGTCTCTACGACCTCGACGCGATCTTCCTGAGCCATCTGCACGCCGATCACTGCATCGACATGCTCGCCTACTTCGTCGCGCGCTACTACCGCCATGACGGCGGCCGCTGCGCCCCCATCCCGGTCTACGGCCCCGAGGGCACCGAACACCGCCTGACCACGGCCTATGCCGACACGCCCTCCGCCTCGTCCATGAGCGAGGTCTTCGACTTCCACACCGTCAAGCCGTCCACGTTCGAGATCGGCCCCTTCACGGTGCACACCGAGCGGGTGCGTCACCCCGTGGAGGCGTACGCCATCCGGGTCGAGCACGACGGGCGGTCGCTGACGTACTCCGGCGACACGGGTGTCACCGAGGCGCTGGACGAGCTGGCCCGGGACACCGACCTGTTCCTGTGCGAGGCCGCGTTCACGCACGGCAAGGAGAACATCCCGGACCTGCACCTGAACGGCCGTGAGGCGGGCGAGTCGGCGGCCCGCGCGGGCGCCCGCCGCCTGGTCCTCACCCATATCCCGCCGTGGACCGACCCCGAGGTCAACGTCCGGGACGCGCGCGAGGTCTTCGCCGGGCGGGTGGAGCTGGCCGCGCCGAGGGCGACGTACGACATCTAGCTCTTCCGCGCACAAAAAGGCCCTGGAACCCGTTCGTCCGGTTCCAGGGCCTTCGAGCGCCTGTGGAGGCCTTACCCGAGGCCTTACTTGGCCTCGGCCTTCTCCAGCTCGGCGAGTTCCTCGTCGGACTCACGGCCCGGCGTCGGCAGGTTGAACCTGGTGATGGCGAAGCGGAAGACCACGTAGTAGACGGCGCCGAAGCACAGGCCGACCAGGGCCAGGCCCCATGGGTTGCTCGCGATGCCGAGGTTCAGGGAGAAGTCGATGGCGCCGGCGGAGAAGCCGAAGCCGTCCTTCATGCCCAGCGCCCAGGTCAGCGCCATGGAGATGCCGGTGAGCACCGCGTGGATCGCGTACAGGACCGGCGCGATGAACATGAACGTGAACTCGATGGGCTCGGTGACGCCGGTGACGAAGCTGGTCAGGGCGAGCGAGAGCATCATGCCGCCGACCACCTTGCGGCGCTCCGGGCGGGCGCAGTGCACGATCGCGAGGCAGGCGGCCGGCAGGCCGAACATCATGATCGGGAAGAAGCCGGTCATGAACTGTCCCGCGGTCGGGTCGCCGGCGAGAAAGCGCGCGATGTCGCCGCTCTTGCCGTGGTAGTCGCCCGCCTGCAGCCAGGGGAAGGAGTTCAGCAGGTGGTGCATGCCGATCGGGATCAGCGCACGGTTGGCGACACCGAAGATGCCGGCGCCGACGGCGCCCGAATGCACCAGCCACTCACCGAAGTTGTGCAGGCCCGTGCCGAGGACCGGCCAGATGTAGCCGAAGACGATGCCGAGGATCAGACCGGCGAGGGCCGACAGGATCGGCACCAGCCGGCGGCCGCCGAAGAAGCCCGCCCAGTCCGGCAACTTGGTGCGGTAGAAGCGCTGGTAGAGCAGGGCGACGGCGAGGCCCATCACCACACCGCCGAGGACCTTGGCGTCCGCCGGGGCGTTCGCCATGACGATCTTGCCGTCGACGACCGTCGCCACCTTCGGCAGGTTCTTGTCGGTGAACGTGCCGAGGACGTTCTTGAAGACCAGGTAGCCGACGACCGCGGCGAGGGCCGTGGAACCGTCCGACTTCTTCGCGAAGCCGATCGCGATGCCCACGGCGAACAGCAGGGCCATGTTGTCGAGGATCGCGTTTCCGCCGGCGGCCATGAACGAGGCGATCTTCGTCAGGAACGTCGGGAAGGAGGCGCGTCCCAGCATGTCCGTGTTGCCGAGGCGGACCAGCAGGGCGGCGGCCGGCAGCACCGCCACCGGCAGCATCAGGCTGCGGCCGATGCGCTGCAGCACGGCCATCACGCCGGGGCCCTTCTTCTTCTCGGCCGCGGGAGCGGCGCTGGCCGTGGTCACAACTTCCTCCTGGGGGTACCCCCGGCCGGAGGCTGGGGGAGGGCATGCGAGCGCCGCCCGGGGATCCATGGGAGGGGGACGGCAGCGTCTCTGGTCTACACCACTCAGTGGTGTAGACCTGTTGTAGCACGATGAAGGCGGTGTAAGGAACCACGAAATCCGCTACGGGAACGCTACGCGGCGTGCCCGACGACCCCGGCTCAGGCCTTGGTGATGTCCTCGACCTCGTCCTCCGGCTCACGGCCCGGCGTCTTCAGGTCGAATCTGGTGATCGTGAACCGGAAGGCGACGTAATAGACCGCCGCGAAGCACAGGCCGATCGGGATGATCGCCCACGGCCGCGTCGCCAGTTTCCAGTTGATGACATAGTCGATCAGGCCGGCCGAGAAGCTGAAGCCGTCGTGCACCCCGAGCGCCCAGGTCACCGCCATCGAGACACCGGTGAGCACGGCGTGGACCGCGTAGAGCGGGGGGGCGATGAAGAGGAAGGAGTACTCGATCGGCTCGGTGATGCCCGTGACGAACGACGTCAGCGCCACCGACAGCATCAGACCGCCGACCTCCTTGCGGCGGTGCGGCTTGGCGCAGTGGGTGATCGCCAGCGCGGCCGCCGGCAGCGCGAACATCATGATCGGGAAGAAGCCCGAGGTGAACTGGCCCGCGTGCGGGTCGCCGTTCAGGAACATGTTGATGTCGCCGTGCACCACGGTGCCGTCGGGCTTGGTGTAGCTGCCGAACTGGAACCAGATGGGCACGTTCAGGAACTGGTGCAGGCCGACCACGAGCAGCGCCCGGTTGGCGAGCCCGAAGATCCCCGCACCCCAGGCGCCCGCGTCCCGCAGCCAGTGGCTGAAACTCTCCAGGCCGCTGCCGATCGGCGGCCAGATCCACAGGCACAGCGCCGAGAAGACGATCGCGACGAACGCCATGAGGATCGGCACCAGGCGCCGGCCGTTGAAGAAGCCCAGCCAGTCCACCAGCCGGGTGCGATGGAAGCGGGCCCAGAAGAAGGCGGCCAGCAGACCCATGACGATGCCGCCGAAGACGCCCGGGTTCTGGAAGGTGAAGGGCGCAACCGAACCGGTGCCCGCGCCGACGGCCACCTGGCAGCCGACCTGCGGGATCGCCTTCGCGCCGGCGGGGCAGGACTCGGGGAACTGGTGCAGCACGCCGTAGTAGACGAGGAAACCCGCCACCGCCGCGAGCGCCGTCGAGCCGTCCGCCTTCTTCGCCATGCCGATCGCCACGCCCACACAGAACAGCAGCGGCAGACCGAGGGAGCCGTCCAGCAGGGCACCGCCCGCGCCCGTCATCACCTGGGAGACGTCCGTCCAGCCCAGGCCGTCCTTGCCGAACACGTCCGGCTGGCCGAGGCGGTTGAGGATGCCCGCCGCCGGCAGCACCGCGATCGGCAGCTGCAGGCTGCGGCCCATCTTCTGCAGGCCCTGGAACAGGCGGTTCCAGCGTTCCCGCGCCGCGCCGGGGGTGCTGCCGGCAGGTGTGCTCTCGGCGCTCATGGCGTCCTCCCGGACGGGCGACTTCGTCGCGGTTTGGCGACCGTCCCCCGGGTGGTGTAGACCAGTTGGCGGACGGTTCCGCTGTCGTGATCGCCATCATTCGGCACGGACGGCATGACCGCTCGCGAAGATGGGCCAACTGTGGGTTACTGCGACAAAGCGGTTCGGATCAGGGAGAAGGAACATGGCCAGCAAGGCTGAGAAGATCGTCGCCGGCCTCGGCGGTATCGACAACATCGAGGAGATCGAGGGCTGCATCACCCGGCTGCGCACCGAGGTGTCCGACCCCGGCCTGGTCGACGACGCCGCCCTGAAGGCCGCCGGCGCCCACGGAGTCGTCAAGATGGGCACCGCCATCCAGGTCGTCATCGGCACCGACGCCGACCCGATCGCCGCGGAGATCGAAGACATGATGTGAGCCGAACCGGTTCACCGGCAAGGGGCTCCTCCCGAGGCGGGAGGGGCCCCTTCCCTTTGTACGACTAGGCTCCATGCCATGTCTCGCATCGACGGCCGTACTCCCGAACAGCTCCGCCCGGTCACCATCGAACGCGGCTGGAGCAAGCACGCCGAGGGCTCCGTCCTCGTCTCCTTCGGCGACACCAAGGTGTTCTGCACCGCCTCCGTGACCGAAGGCGTCCCGCGCTGGCGCAAGGGCAGCGGCGAGGGCTGGGTCACCGCGGAGTACGCCATGCTGCCCCGCGCCACCAACACCCGCGGCGACCGCGAGTCCGTCAAGGGCAGGATCGGCGGCCGCACCCATGAGATCTCCCGGCTCATCGGCCGCTCGCTGCGCGCCGTCATCGACTACAAGGCGCTCGGCGAGAACACCATCGTCCTCGACTGCGACGTCCTCCAGGCCGACGGCGGCACCCGCACGGCCGCCATCACCGGCGCCTACGTGGCCCTCGCCGACGCCGTCGCCTGGGCCCAGGGCAAGAAGCTGATCAAGGCCGGCCGGCAGCCGCTCACCGGCACCGTCTCCGCCGTCTCCGTCGGCATCGTCGCCGGCGTCCCCCTCCTCGACCTCTGCTACGAGGAGGACGTGCGCGCCGAGACCGACATGAACGTCGTGTGCACCGGCGACGGCCGCTTCGTCGAGGTCCAGGGCACCGCCGAGGCCGAGCCCTTCGCCCGCGAGGAACTGAACGCCCTGCTCGACCTCGCCGTCGGCGGCTGCGCCGACCTGGCCGCGATCCAGCGGGCCGCCCTGGACGCCACACTCGGAAAGTAAAGGACAGACCAACAGCAAACGTGCGCGCGGGCAACCCGCGCGCCCTCCCCGGCGTCCTAGGGATACGGGCGCACGGCCCCACCACCGTGTGCCCGGCCAGTTCCGCCGGGCGCCCAACCAGGGGAGGGACCACCACCATGGCCGTCAGCCGACGCCGTCTCACCGCCGTCGCCGTCGTCGTGGCAACCGCCACGCTCACCGCCGGCCTCACCACCGGCTGTGACGCCGTCGGCAAGGCCCTGGACTGCGTGCAGACCGCCGACTCCATCGCCGACAGCGTCACCGACCTGCAGCAGGCCGTGGAGAACGCCGCGAACGACCCCACCCAGGCCGACAGTTCGCTGAACGCCATCGAGAAGAACCTCGACAAGATCGGCGACAAGACCGACAACGCCGACGTCAACAAGGCGGTCGATCATCTGCAGAAGGCCGTGGACAACATCCGTACGGCCATCAAGAACGGCGACAGGACACCGGACGTGAGCCCGGTGACGGACGCGGCCGGCGAACTGACCAAGGTCTGCACGAAGTAGCCGCCGTGGGACGGGCCGTGGGCGGCCACGGGCCGTCCGCCGCCGGTCGCGCCCACCCGGCAGCGCCGCCTGCCGGCGTACGGCCCCGTGTCCCTCGGAGGCGGCTCAGTACTCCCCGTCCCGGCCCTGCTCCCGGCGCTCCAGCTTCTCCTGGCGGCGCTCCTCCTTCAGGCGCTTCTGCTCGGCCCGGGTGACCTTGCGCTGCACGGCGACCCCGCCCCAGAAGGCGAGCCCGCCGATGATCACCCGCGGAGCGCCCGGCTCGGCCGGGCCGGCGTCCCTCGGGTGCTCGAAGCCGCCCATGATGCCGATGCCACGGACGACCACCTCCACCCCGGGCTCCACGATGACCTGCACACCGCCCATGATCGCCACGCAGTTGATCTCGACCTCGCGGTCCGCGAAGTCCGCCTCCCGCAGGTCGATCTCGCCGCCGCCCCAGAACGCGAAGCAGCTGAACCGCTTCGGCACCGTCCAGCGGCCCTTGCGTTGGAAGCCCGACATGATGCCGACCGCACCGGTCGAGGACCCCTCACCGCCGACGATCCGGCCGGCCCAACCGCCGTCCCGCGCGGGCTCCTTGGTGAAGGAGACGGGGGCCGGCGCCGCCGCCGTGCCGGCCGTCGGCAGATCGCGGGTGATCGGAGCCAGCTCGCCGTAGGTCCGTGCCTGGTACACCGCCTCCAGGCGCTCCTCGAACTCGGTCATGTCGAGCCGGCCCTCGGCCACGGCCTCCCGAAGGACTTCGGTGACCCGCTCCCGGTCGGCATCGGAGGCCCGCAGGTCCGCACGCGCGTCGTCGCTCATGACAGCAGCCTACGAGACCGCCTTCTCCGCGTACATCTTGGCGATGACGGCCTCGATGTCCGGTTCCCGCACCGACAGGTCCACCAGTGGATACTCCGCCGCGAGCCGCGCGACGAGCGGCGCCGCCGACTGTCCCGCCGGGAAGGCCAGCCACTGCCGCGGCCCCTCCACCCGCACCACCCGCGCCGACTCCACCTCGACCGGTGGCAGCTCCCGCTCCAGGTCCACCACCAGCGTCCGTTCGCTCTCCCCGGCCTCGTGCAGCCCGGCGAGCGGACCGTCGTACATCAGCCGGCCGTGGTCGATCACCATCACCCGGGAGCACAACTGCTCGATGTCCTGCAGATCGTGCGTGGTCAGCAGCACGGTCGTGCCCCGCTCCGCGTTCAACTCCCGCAGGAACCCCCGCACCTTGGCCTTCGACACGACGTCCAGACCGATCGTCGGCTCGTCCAGGTACAGCACCTCGGGATCGTGCAGCAGCGCCGCCGCGATGTCCCCGCGCATCCGCTGCCCGAGCGAGAGCTGCCGTACGGGCACATCCAACAGGGCCTCCAGCTCCAGGAGTTCGACACACCGGTCGAGATTCTCGCGGTAACGGGCGTCCGGGATCCGGTACATGCGGTGCGCCAGCCGGTAGGAGTCGATCAGCGGCAGGTCCCACCACAGGGTCGTACGCTGCCCGAACACCACCCCGATCCGGTGCGCGAGGCGCCGCCGCTCCCGCGAGGGGTCGATGCCCGCCACCCGCAGCCGCCCCGCGCTCGGCGTCAGGATGCCGGTCAGCATCTTGATCGTGGTCGACTTGCCGGCGCCGTTCGGCCCGATGTACCCGACCATCTCCCCGCGCGCCACGGTGAACGACAGCGAGTCCACCGCCCGCACCTCACGCCGCTCCCGTTTCAGGAACCCGGTCTTCCTGCGCACCACGAAGACCTTCTCGACCTGCTCCAGCGCGATGAAGTCCGCGGTGCCGTCCTCGGTGAGGGTGTCGTCCGCCATCAGTCAGCTCCCTGTGCTCCGGTACGAACGAAGTCCCGTCCGCCAGGCCAGCCCCGCCAGGGCACAGCACGCCACCGCCACCAGCGGCGGAGCGAACGCCAGCCATGTGGGCAGCGCCAGCGGATACGGCCGCCCCAGCACATAGGTCGCGGGCAGCCAGTTGACGAAGGCCAGCGGCAGCACGAAGGTCACCCCGCGCACCAGCTCCTTCGCGAACACCGTCGGCGGGTACTGCAGCAGCGTCGTACCGCCGTAGGTGAAGGCGTTCTGCACCTCGGAGGCGTCCTGCGCCAGGAACTGGAAGGCCGCCCCCGCCACGAACACCGCGCAGAAGATCCCGCAGCCGCTCACCAGCATCACCGGCATCAGCACAACCTTCAGCGGGGTCCAGTCGACGTCGAGCCGGGTCAGCGACCAGCCCAGCACCAGCGCGCCCTGGACCACCCGGCCCAGCCGCCGCAGCGCGAACTGGTCGGCCGCCATCTGCACCAGCACCGGCGCCGGACGCACCAGCAGCGTGTCCAGCGTGCCGTCGCGCACCCGCCGCCCCAGCCGCTCCATCGACCCGATCAGCAGGTCGGCCAGCCCGAAGGCCGTACCGGACAGGCCGTACAGAAAGGCGATCTCGGGCAGCGACCAGCCGCCCAGGGCGTCCACCCGGGAGAACATCAGCATGATCCCGACGAAGTCGAAGAACGTCGTCGCGAAGCTGCCGAACGTGGTCATCACGAACGAGGCGCGGTAGGCCATCGTGGACCGCACCCACATCCCGGCGATCATCAGATAGGTCCGCACGCCCTCGCGCACCGGGCCGCTCTCACCCACCCTGGACCACCACCCGCCGGGTCGCCGCCGCCTGCACCAGCCGTCCCGCGCCCAGCAGCGCCACCGCCCACGCGCCCTGGAACGCGTACGTGCCCCACGGGTCCGCGTGCCCCAGCAGGATCTGGGCCGGCGCCTGGAGCAGGGAGGACCACGGCAGGGCCCGTACGACCTCGCCGAGCGCCCCGGGAAACACGTTCAGCGGCAGCAGCATGCCCGAGC
Organism: Streptomyces alanosinicus; assembly: GCF_014650595.1. GTDB lineage: Bacteria > Actinomycetota > Actinomycetes > Streptomycetales > Streptomycetaceae > Streptomyces > Streptomyces alanosinicus. The sequence continues at coordinate 1,225,925 of NZ_BMVG01000001.1, read as the reverse complement.
AGAAGTAGCTCGCGAGCCAGGCCATCTGCGTCACCCCCATGCCGTCCAGCAGCCAGAACGCGCTCAGCGCCACCAGATAGCGGATCCCGAACCCGACGAGCATCGCCAGCAGCACGGCGACGAGGAAGGCGACCCAGGTGCCCGCGTCCGTCGGCAGATACACCGGGAAGCACAGGGCGCCGAAGGCGAAGGGCACCACGCCGCGGCCCAGCAGCTGGAAGAAGGCCCGCCCCAGGTCGGTCGCCAGCCACCACAGCTGCAGGTCGGAGGGACGGTAGAGATCGATTGCCACGTCCCCCGTACGGATGCGATCCATCAGCTCGCCCTCGACGCCCCCGCCGCCGATCGCGAGCGTCGACAGCAGCGCCTGCCCCAGCCACACATAGGTCACGACCTGCGATTCGTCCCACCCGCCGAGGTGCGGCCGCTCGTCCCAGAGCGCGCGATAGGTCGAGACGAGAATCAGTCCGAAGACCGTGTTCGTGAACACCCCTGCCGCAGTGGCGGCCCGATACGTCGCGTACCGTCTGAATCCCCCCGCCGCGACGGCACCGTACAACCGTCCCGCGCCCACGCCAGTCCACCTCCTGGGACCGCTCGACACCGAAGCGCAGGAGCCTAGTCCGGAGGTCCGGCTGCCGGCCACGCAATTTGTGGCCGAAGCGTGCCGGAATCCGGGAACGGAACGCCAGGTGCGAGAGTCTTCAAACCGGGGGCGCAGAAGCGTACGAGGCGTACGGGAACGTACGACGCGAATACAGACGCGAAACAGGAGTCCGTGCACGACATGAGCGACGAGCCGCAGCCGCAGCAGCCGACCGAGGGCGTGCCGCCGAGCAAGCCGCTGCAGGCTGAAGGGCCCGGTGAGCCCGGGGGCCGCGATGACACGGCCCCCGCGACGGCCGGGGGGACCGACAAGCCGACCGGGGCGCAGCCCGCGCGGACGCCGGAGCAGGCGGAGGCGACGGAGGCGGCCGACTCGGAGCGCTCCGGGCAGGCCGGGCAGGATGGGCGGGCCGGACGGGCCCGTCAGGCCCGCGGCGGCCGAACGGGTGATCGTCCGGCGTCCCCGCCCCCTTCGGCTCCTGCCGACGACCCGGCCCCGGCGGCTCCCGCCGACAAGCCGGCCCCGGCGGCTCCCGCCGACAAGCCGGCTCCGGGGGACCCTTCGGCCCAGGACCGGACGGCCTCCATGGCCCGTGCCCGCCAGGCGGCCCGAGACGGCCGCACGGAGCCGGGCCCGGCCGGTCCGACCGGCGACACACCGACCGCCGGGGACCGGGCGCCCGGCGCGGCCGCGGCGCCTGGCGGGAACGCGGCGCCTGGCGGGAACGCGGCGCCTGGCGGGAACGCGGTGCCCGGTGGGAACGCGGTGCCCGGTGGGAACGCGGCGCCCGGTGGGAACGCGGCGCGTCGTGAGGGCCCCGCGCCGTCCGACGGGGCCGTCGGCGGTGCGCCGGCGGCCGGCGCGGCCTCGGGTTCCGGTGACGATGCGACGCGTCGCGCGGGCTCGGCCCCGGGCGCCTCGGGTGGTTCCGCGGATCGCGCTGCGGCGTCCGCCGCCGGTGCCTCGGAGCAGCCGCAGTCGCCCGAGAGCACCCAGGTGCTGCGGCGGGTCACGGCGCCCCGCGGCGCGAAGGGGGACGGGTCCGGCAAGGCGGCCGAGCAGACCCCGGCGCCCGAGAGCACCCAGGTCCTCCGGCGGGTGAACGCACCCCGAGACGGCGCGGGGACGGACGACGCCGCCAGGACGCCGGCCGCCGCCCCGGCCGGCGAGCCGAACGCCACCGGCCGTACGCCTCGCACTCCCCGTACCGCCGCTCCCGGCGCGAACCGTGCGGTCCGTGCGGCCGGAGCGGTGGCCGTCGGCGCGGCCGGAGCCGCCGCCGGTGCCGCAGGCACGGCGAACGCGGCAAGCGCGGCGAACGCCGTCGGCGCCGCCGCTCCCCGCCCGCGCACCGGCGCCCAGCGCACCGCCGGGCGCTCCACCCCCGGCGGTGACTCCGCCCCCGCCCCCGAGCAGGGCACCGCTCAGCGGGCCGAGGACGGCGGCAAGGGCAAGGGGAAGAAGCCGAAGCGGCCGAAGCGGACCGGGTGGCGCAGGATCATCCCCACCTGGCGCATGGTGCTCGGCGGCTTCTTCGTCTGTGTGCTGGCGGTCATCGGGCTCTTCTTCCTCGGCTACTCGATGGTCAACATCCCGCCGGCCAACGCCATGGCCATGAAGCAGAGCAACGTCTATCTGTACGCCGACGGCTCGCAGCTGGCCCGCGACGGCGACATCAACCGGGAGAACGTGAGCCTCGCCCAGGTCTCCAAGGACGCCCAGCACGCCGTACTGGCCGCCGAGGACCGCGACTTCTACTCCGAGTCGGCCATCGACCCCAAGGCGATGGTCCGTGCCCTGTGGAACACCGCGACCGGCAAGGGCAAGCAGTCCGGCTCGACGATCACCCAGCAGTACGTGAAGAACTACTACCTGGCCCAGGAACAGACGGTCACCCGTAAGGCCAAGGAGTTCTTCATCTCGATCAAGCTGGACCGGCAGAAGTCCAAGGACGAGATCTTCGAGGGCTACCTCAACACCAGCTTCTTCGGCCGCAACGCCTACGGTATCCAGGCCGCCGCCCAGGCCTACTACGGCGTGGACGCCAAGGACCTGGACCCGGCCCGCGCCGCCTATCTCGCCGCGCTCGTCAACGCGCCCAGCGAGTACGACGTCGTGGCCCACCCCGAGAACAAGTCCGCAGCCGTGGCCCGCTGGAACTACGTCCTCGACGGCATGGTGAAGAAGGGCTGGCTCAGCCAGTCCGAGCGCACCGGCCTGAAGTTCCCCATGCCGAAGGAGCAGACGGTCTCCACCGGCCTGTCCGGGCAGCGCGGTTATCTCGTGCGGGCGGTCAACGACTACCTGACCAAGAACAACATCATCGACGCCGACACACTGGAGGCCGGCGGCTACCGCATCACCACCACCATCCAGAAGAACAAGCAGAACGCCTTCGTCAAGGCGGTGAACGACCAGCTGATCTCCAAGCTGGACAAGAAGAACAACAAGGTCGACAACTACGTCCGCGCGGGCGGCGCCTCCGTCGATCCGAAGACCGGCAAGGTCGTCGCGATGTACGGCGGCATCGACTATGTGAAGCAGTACACCAACGGCGCGACCCGCGGTGACTTCCAGGTCGGCTCGACCTTCAAGCCGTTCGTGTTCACCTCGGCGGTGGAGAACGGCTCGACCACCCAGGACGGCCGCCCGATCACCCCGAACACCCAGTACGACGGCACCAACGAGCGCCCCGTGCAGGGCTGGAGCGGCGGCGCCTACGCCCCGCAGAACGAAGACCAGAAGTCGTACGGCCAGATCGACATCACCAAGGCGACGGACCTGTCCGTGAACGCCGTCTACGCGCAGATGGCGGTCGACGTCGGCCCGTCCAAGGTCAAGCAGACCGCGATCGACCTGGGCGTCCCGTCCGGCACCCCGGACCTGCAGCCGTATCCGTCGATCGCGCTCGGCACCGCCACCGCCAGTGTGCTGGACATGGCGGAGAGCTACGCCACGCTCGCCAACCACGGCAAGCGCGGCGCGTACACCATGATCGAGAAGGTCACCAAGGACGGCACGGACGAGATCAGGCTGCCCGGGCAGCCGGTCAAGCAGGCCGTCAGCCGGGAGGCCGCCGACACCACCACGTCGATCCTGCAGAGCGTGGTCGACAACGGCACGGCCACCGCCGCGCAGGGCGCGGGCCGTCCGGCGGCCGGCAAGACCGGTACCGCCGAGAACGACACGGCCGCCTGGTTCGCGGGTTACACCCCGGATCTGGCCACGGTGGTCTCCGTCATGGGCCAGGACCCGGTGACGGCCAAGCACATGGGGCTGTACGGCGCGCTCGGCCAGGCCCGGATGAACGGCGGTGGTCCGCCGACCCAGATCTGGGCCCAGTACACGCAGGACGCGCTGCGGGGCAAGCCGGCCGCCGACTTCGACCTCCAGCTGGAGCAGGGCGCCGACGAGCCGCAGCCGCCGAGCGCGACCGGCCCGGCCCAGTCGGGTACCCCCTCCGGCCGGCCCACCGGCAGTGCGACCGCCAGCCCGACCGGCGGCGGCGCCACCATGAGCCCGGCCGGCGGCACCACCGGCAGCACCCCGACCACCGGCGGCACCACCGGCACCCCGACCACCGGCGGTGCCACGACCGGCGGCACCACCACCGGTGGTGACACCACGGGCGGCGGGACGACCGGCGGCACCGACACCACCGGCGGGACGACCGCCGGGGATGCCACCGGGGGTGATGCGGCGGCCGGCGGTGCGGACGGCGCCGGCGGTACGACGGGGACAGCCGCCGGCGACGGCGGCGGCCCAGGCCCCGTGACCTGACGTCTCAGTGGCCGCTGGTCGCCTTCAGCCCCACGACGGCGACCAGCAGCAGACAGACGAAGAAGATCCGGGCGGCGGTGACCGGCTCACCCAGCACCACCATGCCGAGCACCGCCGCACCGGCCGCCCCGATGCCGACCCACACGCCGTAGGCGGTACCGATGGGCAGGGACTTCGCGGCGTACGACAGCAGGATCATGCTGGCGACGATTCCGGCGCCGGTGAACAGGCTGGGCACCAGCCGGGTGAAACCCTCCGTGTACTTCATCCCGATCGACCAGCCGACTTCGAGCAGACCGGCGACGAGCAGCAGAACCCAGGCCATGACAGGCACCTCCGAGACGCAGTGACTCTTCTTCGGTGCGTCGTCTTTGCCTGTGTCCCGGTACGGCGCGTCTCGTCGGGTTCGCTCTCGAAGATAGCAAAGGAAACGCAAAAGGGGCCGGTGACGATGGTCACCGGCCCCTTTTGCGACAGGGACTCGATTCGGAATCAGAGATACGGAATCAGAGATACAGCCCCGTGGAGTCCTCCGACCCCTCGAAGCGGTCCGCGGCCACGGCGTGCAGATCCCGCTCGCGCATGAGCACGTACGCCACACCCCGCACCTCGACCTCGGCCCGGTCCTCCGGGTCGTACAGGACGCGGTCCCCGGTCTCCACCGTGCGTACGTTCTGGCCGACCGCGACGACCTCGGCCCAGGCCAGTCGGCGTCCGACCGCCGCGGTGGCGGGAATCAGGATGCCGCCCCCGGACCGCCGCTCGCCCTCGCCGGTGTCCTGCTTGACCAGAACCCGGTCGTGCAGCATCCGGATGGGGAGCTTGTCGTGATGGGAGGTGCTGTGCTCGTCTCTGATGGGGCTCACGCCTCGAACCTACCTGTCCTCGCCCTGCCCGTATGCGTCCGGGTCAGTCCTTGCGCCGCCGGGAACCCACCGCGAACAGCCCGACCACGCCGACGGCCAGCAGCGCGACCGGCACGACCCGCTCCAGCCGCACCCCGCCCGCCTCGTCGACGAACTGCCCCCTGACCTCACTCACCAATCGGTTGACCTGCACATATGCCCGGCCCAGAGTGTGGTCGACATGGGCGACGGCCTTCGCCTTGGCATCGCCGACGATCGTCTTCGGATGCACCCGCACCCCGATCTCGTCGAGTGTCTCGGCCAGCACGTCACGGCGGCGCTTGATGTCCGCCTCGATCTGCGCCGGGGTTCTGGTGTCCGAGGTGTCCGCCACCGTACAGCCTCCGAAGTCTCCTGATGTTGTTCCGAACAGTTTGTCAGTTGTGGGCCGCACCGCGCCGCAAGGCCCCCCGGTTACGCTGGCCCGATGAGCGAGCGACTCCAGCCGGGGGACGTGGCCCCCGCCTTCACCCTCCCCGATGCCGACGGCCATGAGGTGTCCCTGTCGGACCACAAGGGCCGCAAGGTCATCGTCTACTTCTACCCGGCCGCCCTGACCCCCGGCTGCACCAAGCAGGCCTGCGACTTCACCGACAACCTGGAGCTGCTGGCCGGCGCCGGCTACGACGTCATCGGCATCTCCCCCGACGCCCCGGAGAAGCTGGCGAGGTTCCGTGAGAAGGAGTCCCTGAAGGTCACCCTGCTCGCGGACCCGGAGAAGCAGGTCACCGAGGCCTACGGCGCCTTCGGCGAGAAGAAGAACTACGGCAAGACGTACCTGGGTGTCATCCGCTCCACGATCGTCGTGGACGAGCAGGGCAAGGTCGAGCGGGCCCTCTACAACGTCCGCGCCACCGGTCACGTGGCCAAGATCATCAAGGATCTGGGTATCTGACCACCGGGACCCGCTGCCCGGCCGCTAGCATGGCCGGGCAGCATCAGGCGGCCGTGGTGGAATTGGCAGTCACGCTGGGTTTAGGTCCCAGTGGGGTAACTCCCGTGAGGGTTCGAGTCCCTCCGGCCGCACCAGAGTTCGGCAGTTCGGCCGGGCGCCTCGCGCACGTCAGCCGAGCAGTTCACGGACGACCGGCACCAGCGCGCGGAACGCCTTGCCGCGGTGGCTGATGGCGTTCTTCTCCTCGGGGCTCAGCTCGGCGCAGGTGCGGTCCTCGCCCGCCGGCTGGAGGATCGGGTCGTAGCCGAAGCCGCCCGCGCCGGCGGGCAGGTGCCGCAGGGTGCCGCGCAGCTGTCCCTCCACCACCCGCTCCGTGCCGTCCGGCAGGGCCAGGGCGGCGGCGCAGGCGAAGTGGGCGCCGCGGTGCTCGTCCGCGATGTCGGAGAGCTGGGCGAGCAGCAGATCGAGGTTGGCCCGGTCGTCGCCGTGCCGGCCGGCCCAGCGGGCCGAGAAGATGCCGGGGGCGCCGTTCAGCACGTCGACGCAGAGGCCCGAGTCGTCGGCGACCGCCGGCAGACCGGTGGCGCGGGCGAGCGCGTGCGCCTTCAGCAGGGCGTTCTCGGCGAAGGTGACGCCGGTCTCCTTGACGTCGGGGATGTCGGGGTAGGCGTCCGCGCCGACGAGTTCATGGGGCAGTCCGGCGTCGGCCAGGATGGCCCTCAGCTCGGTGATCTTTCCGGCGTTGCGGGTGGCGAGGATCAAGCGCGTCATGCCCGCCAGTATTCCCCGCCCCGCGAGCCCGGCTCCGCCCGCCCCGCTCCGGCTCCGCCTGTCCCGACAGGACTTGCCTGCCCCGACATGACTTACAGCTCCGCCTGCCCCGCGCCCTTGAGCACGCTCAGGTCGAACACCTCGGCCATCCTGCCGAAGCCCAGGTCACTGGGGTGCAGATGGTCGCCGGAGTCGTAGTCGGGGCGCAGCCGGCGCGGGTCATAGGGGTCGCGCAGCGCCTTGTCGAAGTCGACGACCGCGTCGTACACACCACCGGAGCGTATCTGCGCGTTGACCTGCCGGCGTACCGTCTCGCGGGCCGGGGTGTAGCCGCGGTGGCCCCGGAACGGTGTCAGGGTGGCGCCGACGACCTTCAGACCGCGGCCGTGCGCCTCGCGGACCAGGGTGCGCAGTCCGGCGAGGATGCGGCCGGGGTCGGCGAGGCGGGGGTTGCGCAGGATGTCGTTGACGCCGAGGTCGATGACGACGACCTTGACGTTCGGGTGGGAGAGCACATCGCGGCCGAAGCGGCCGAGGCCGCTCTGGTTCTCGGCGGGCCTGCCGAGCCCGTCGGCGAGCACCTGGTTGCCGCTGATGCCCTCGTTCACGACGCTGTAGCGCGGCACCTGCCGCCCGCCTGCGGCCGCGTCGCGCAGCCGGCCGGCGAGGAGGTCCGGCCAGCGGTGGTTGGCGCCGGTGGTGGACGTTATGCCGTCGGTGATGGAGTCACCGAGGACGACGACCGTGCCGTCCGCCTCGTTGCCGAGGACGTCCAGACTCGTCACATAACGCCAGTACGGCGTCTGTTCGGTGTACGGGGCGCCCGTCGCGTCCTCGGTGCGGTCACCGTCGGCGACGTACGAGGTCTGCTGGGCGTGCGGATGGTAGGTGACCGGGCCGGACGGCGTGGGGGAGTAGGTGGTGACCAGCACATCGCCGTCGTGCGGGACGGTGAGGCGTACGGCGTCGCTGACGGCCTCGCCGCCGGCCGGGATCACCACGCTCGTGGCGCCGCCGAAGGTGAGACGGCGCATCGAGTCCGGGTCGGCCGCGGCGGTGCCGTCGCCCGCGGACACGGCGATCGAGGCGTGGGTGAGGGGCAGCGGAGCCTGGCCGTAGAGATTGGACAGTGTGATCCGGGCGCTCGTCCCGCCGGTGCTCGTGTGCACGACATTGCGCACCGAACGGCCCGCGAGGCCCTGCGCCTCGGTGCCGGGCTCGCCGCCGGCCGGGGAGGCGGACCAGGCGCCGACCCAGGTGCCGGTCGAGGCGGGGGCCGCGGCGGAGCCATGGTGCGGGCGGTCGTCGGTGAACGCGCCGCGCGAGCTGCCGTGGTCGGCCGCCACGGTCAGATAGATGGCGGCGGACACGGCCACGACCAGCGCGAGCAGCGCACTGAGCACGGCATAGCCATGTCGCTTGGTCACGCTGTGGTGTTCTCCTCGGGGAAGGGAGCCCGAGGCTCCGATCTTGTGAGCCCATCATGCGTCATGGGCCGGGCGGAGCTGTCAGGGCCCTGCCCATACCCGCGCTCGGACAGACGCCGGGAACTCTTGTTCCGTTCCGGGAGTCGGTCAGGCAGGGACAATTTGTGTGCGGAATCACCGCGGGATCACCGAACGGGTGGAGCTGATGGAACCGACCGAGACGGAGACGGCGCCGGTACCGGCGCGCGGGGTGTCGTACCGCACCATGACGGCCTTCACCCCGGCCGACGAGGAACGCCGGCGCGGGGTGCGCCGTATGAAGCTCACGGCGACCGGCCTGCTGCTGTTCGTGGCGCTGGTCTACGTCCTGGCCAAGCTGGCCGCGCACGAGGGCGCCGGGCCCTGGGCGGACTATGTGGCCGCGGCGGCGGAGGCGGGCATGGTCGGCGCCCTGGCGGACTGGTTCGCCGTCACCGCGCTCTTCCGGCACCCGCTCGGGCTGCCCATCCCGCACACCGCGATCATCCCCACCAAGAAGGACCAGCTGGGCGTCTCGCTCGGCGAGTTCGTCGGCGAGAACTTCCTCTCCGAGGACGTCGTACGGCAGCGGCTGCGCGCGGTCGGCATCGGCAGCCGGCTCGGGGCCTGGCTGGCCGAGCCTGAGCACGCGGACCGGGTGACGGCGGAACTGGCCAGCGCGCTGCGCGGCGCGCTGACGGTGTTGCGCGACTCCGATGTGCAGGCGGTCGTGACCGAGGCCGTCACCCGGCGGGCGAACATCCAGGAGATCGCGCCCGGCATCGGCAAGATGCTGGAGGGGATCGTCGCCGACGGCGGGCACCGGCGCGTGGTGGACCTGGTGGTGACCCGGGCGCACGACTGGCTGGTGCTGCACCGGGACGACGTGATGGTCGCCGTGGAGGGCGGCGCGCCCGGCTGGACCCCCCGCTTCGTGGACCGCAAGGTCGGTGAGCGGGTCTACCGGGAACTGCTCCGCTTCGTCACCGAGATGCGGGACATGCCCGCCCATCCGGCGCGCGGCGCGCTGGACCGCTTCCTCAACGACTTCGCCGCCGACCTGCAGTCCGACACCGACACCCGGGCGCGGGTGGAGCGGCTCAAGGGCGAGGTGCTGGGCCGCGGCGAGGTACAGGACCTGATCGCGTCCGCCTGGACGGCCGTACGCTCCATGATCGTGGCGGCGGCCGAGGACGAGCGCAGCGAGCTGCGACTGCGGGTGCGGGCCGCGCTGCTGTCGCTGGGCAGGCGGATGGCGACCGAGCCGAAGGTGCAGGAGAAGGTCGACAGCTGGGTCGAGGGCGCGGCGGTGCATGTCGTGACGACGTACCGCAAGGAGATCACCTCACTGATCACCGACACCGTGGCCGGCTGGGACGCCGAGCACACCACCCGGAAGATCGAGGCCCACATCGGCCGCGACCTGCAGTTCATCCGGATCAACGGCACGGTGGTGGGATCACTGGCGGGCCTGCTGATCTATGTGGTGACGCAGACGCTGGGGGCGTGAGGGGTCCGGCGGCGGAGGGCAGGCAGAGGAGAGGCCAGAGAGCTGAAACCCGGTGCTCTCAGGCCCCTGTCGTGGAACCCGGTCGCACGATCATCAGAACGGTCACGGTGGCCCACAACAGGTTGAACACCCCGGTGACCATGGCGAGCCGTGCGGGGTTCGCGTCCCGGCCCTCCACGAGCGCGCTCTGGGCGGGCAGCACCAGCGCGGCGAGGACCACGGCGGCGAGGGCGGTGAGCGCGATCGACACGATCAGCCAGGCACTGCCCAGCACCCCCATCTCGCTCGCCGTGGCGAACCCGAAGACCGGGACGACGACACCGACCAGGGCGTACACCCGGCAGATCCGGTGCAGCAGCCGCAGGGTCCCGGTCGAGCCCGCGTCCTTGGGGTCGGCGGCCATCCGGCGCGCGACGGGCGGGAACATGCTGGCGGCCACGGTCACGGGTCCTACGGCGACGATGGCGGCGAGGACGTGGACGGCGAGGAGGAACTTGGTCACGCGCTGACGGTAGGCGGCGACCGGATCATGCGACAGCGGCGAGAATGCCAGTCTTCAACGGATTCCCGCCAGAGGTATGCAGGGGCTGCAGGGGCGGGCTGTCCAGGGGGATATCCACTTCTCCGACGCTGATGGGTGCTGTTGGCCACAATTCGTCGTAGCCCTAGGATCCCGCCATGCACACCGTGGCCGTACTGGCGCTGGACGGCGTCGTCCCCTTCGACCTCTCCGCCCCCATCGACACCTTCGGCTGGGCGCGGCTGCCGGACGGCCGGGAGCCGTACCGGGTGCGGGTGTGCGCGGAGCGCGAGGAGGTGAGCGCGGGCGCCTTCACGGTACGGGCGCCGTACGGCCTGCGCGCCCTGGCGGAGGCGGACACGATCATTCTGCCGGGCCTGGCGGAGCTGCCGACGGAGTTGCCGGAGGGCGTCGCCGAGGCGCTGCGCTCCGCGGCCTCGCGGGGCACCCGGATCGCCTCGATCTGCGTGGGCGCCTTCCTGTTCGCGGCGACGGGCCTGCTGGACGGTCTGCGCGCGACGACGCACTGGTACGCGGCGGACCGGCTGGCGGCGCTGTATCCGAGGGTGACGGTCGACCCGAACGTCCTCTACGTCGACAACGGCCAGTTCCTGACGTCGGCGGGCGCGGCGGCGGCGCTGGACATGTGCCTGCACATGATCCGCAAGGACTTCGGCTCGGCCGTCGCCGCGCACGCGGCCCGGATGTCCGTGATGCCGCTGGAACGGGAGGGCGGGCAGGCGCAGTTCATCGTCCACGACCTGCCGCCGGCGCCGTCGGGTGCCACCCTGGAGCCCCTGCTGCACTGGCTGGAGGACCACTGCGACCGCGATATGACGGTGGACGAGATCGCGGCGCGGGCGGACATGAGCACCCGTACCCTCAACCGCCGCTTCCGTGAACAGACCGGCACGACGCCCTTGCAGTGGCTGCACCGGGCCCGGGTGCGGCGGGCCCAGCATCTGCTGGAGACGACGCCGTACCCGGTGGAACGGATCGCGGCCCAGACGGGCTTCGGCTCCCCGACGGCCTTCCGCGAACGCTTCCGGAGGGTGGTGGGGACGAGCCCCCAGGCGTACCGGAGGGCGTTCAGGGCGGGGGAGTTGCGAGGGGAGGGGCGACCGGGGTGAGGGCGCGGCGGCCGGGCTCCGGGACGCGCCGACCGGACTCCACTGAGGCCTCTCAGGCCTTGCGGTCGGCGACGGTCCAGGAGGCCAGGGCGACGGCGCCGGCGACGCCGAGGACGGACGGCCAGGCGCCGACCTTCTTCGCCAGCGGGTGGGATCCGGCGAACGCGGCGATGTATCCGGCTGTCAGCGCACCGGCGGCCTTCCCGCCGGCCTGCTTGCGCCACTGCTGAGCGGCAGCGACGCCCGCGACGGCCAGTACGGCGCCGCCCAGTTGCCGCTTCTTGGTCCAACGGGCGACGCCGTACCCGCCGACGAGCCCGGTAGCGGCGACAACTGCACTGGGAATCCTGGCCACGAATGCCTCCTCTGTTTCTGCCTGCGGCCGAGGCTAACGCGCAGGCCACCGAGGAAACCGAACCTGAGTCGAGATGTGTCAAGTCTCCACTCTCCCCGGAGAGCTGGACCAAGCCGAAAAGCCCCCCGTTGCTGGGAGGCTTGTCGGCTGATCTGCCATTTGTTGTGTCATTCACCGGGGATGCGGACCGTTGCCGGAACAAGGTCGGCATCCCCCGTGTCGGCGGTGGGCAAGCCGGCCGGCCCACCGGACGCCTGGCCAGCTGCCGCTGTCCGCCGTCAGGGATTTACGGTTGCCGGCCTCTTTAGAAGGCGCTGCTGTTGCAGCCCATGGTCGAGCCGAGGTGGCTGGACTGCGCACCCGGGTCGCCCTCGCCGTTGAGCGCGTTGCCGAGCACGCCGTTGAGGATTCCGACCTCGCCGAGGACGTCGACGTTCAGGTCGTGCGACCGGCAGTTGGCGCTCTGCAGGACGCTGCTGTTCCCGCCCCCGCCGCCCTCGCCACCGGCGAAGGCGGTGCCGGAGGTCAGGAGCCCGACGCTGCCGATGGCGGCGACCAGGACGGCGGTCTTGCGAAGCTTGTGCATGTCATCTCCATGGTGTGGGTGCGGATACGGTCGGTGACGGATCGACCGCTTGCGGTTATGGAGATTAGTGAGAAAATACCCCGCAAATCACCGAGGCGCGCCGATTTCGTGATCAGGTGATGGAAACACGACGAAACCATCACGACCCACTACAAACAGCTAATACGACAGATGATCCCGGCTCCAGCGGCCCAGCCGTCCCACCGAGTTCGCCCTTGCCGCGGGCGGACAGCCGGCGCCCCTCCGACCGCGACGCCTACGGTCAGCACAACCGCGTCGAGCGGCGCACCGCCCGACCGGAGCAATGGGGCGGAACTGCTCAACTACTACGACGTGCAGGTCGACGGAGTCAGGACGGAGCCTCAGCCTTGTTCCAATAGGTCAGGGCTTTCCGGATCAGGGCGCAGGCGGCATCTCCATAGTCGGCCGCGCTCCTCAAGGCGCCGAATGCCCTTTCATGAAGGGCGAGTTCGTCCGGATCCGTGATGTCCACGCCGGACGAAACGAGTTCATAGTGCGCTCGCCCGCCGTCGTACAGGTTGAACAGGTTGAAGCCGGGAAAGGGGACCACACTGACCTCGGCGGCGGTCGGGAGGACGCCGAGCGTGAGCGAGGGCAGTGCGATGTCGCGGAGCAGGCGCTCCATCTGTCCTCGCATGACCTCGGGCCCTCCGACATTCGTGTACAGGGCCTGCTCGCCGAGGATCACGTCGTAGTGATGCTCCCCGTCGTACAAGACCTGTTGGCGCTCCATGCGTTTGGCCACACCCGCTGCCACGTCGTCTGGCACGCCGAGGAAATCGACGACCTTCCGGAGGATCACGCTCGCGTAGGCCTCGGTCTGGAGTGTGCCCCAGATCATCGCCGGCACATACGCCTTGCCGTGCCGCGTCTGCCGGTACCAGTGGACGACTTCGTCCTGGATGTCTTCCGTGCCGCTGGACAGCCGCTCCTGCCAGGGAATCAAGCCGGTCATACCGTCGCTCCTTGTTCAACGGGACACATCAGCTCAGGCCTCGCACGGTTCGGAGAACACGTCACTATCGCGAGCGACAGGTACGAGGGGCGTTCGAGATAGAACCCGAGTGCCACGTCATCACCCGAAGTCAGTTTCCCGGCAGCCGAGTTGACCAGCACCGTGAGCTTGGCGAAGTCCCGCTCCCATTCGGAGGCGAACCGAGGCGCATACTCGGCCACACGCGCCCCGACCCAGGCGGCGGCGTCCTTCGCCTCAGCCCACGTGCCACGCACCAGTGATCGCGGTTTGACGAGCCAATACGCCGTCTCCAGCGGAGGAAGGTCCACGACCGGGAACTCCGCTGCGACTTCGCGGTAGCGCTGGATCAGCTCGGGTTTGCATCCGGCCGGCGGCGGCTCGGGATGCGGAGGCCGCCGTAGGGCTTCCTGATCGAAGCGTTCTTTGGCTCCCACCCATAGATAGCCGTGGTGATGCACAGTCGTTCCTGTCGGGCGTCGAAGGTCGAGGGGCGGGCCGGTCCCGGCCTCCATGCGGAATCCGGGACCGGCCAGGGGCATCAGACGGACAGTCCGAACCTCTCCGGATCGATGCCGGCCACGGCCAGCTCCTCCGTCGTGAACCGCAGCGGCTCCATCTCCGGCCGCTTGCTGTCACCCAGCGCCCAGGCGTCATCGCCGATCCGGGCGAGCGTCACGCACCCCTCGGTACAGGGCCCTCCACAGGACTTCACGAAGGAGGCCCCGCTGATGTCGAGCCCGTACAGCTTGTTTCCGTCCAACATCACTGCACCTTCCTGTTCATCTGATCGCGGCCATGACCGACCGCCGCCGCCCTGACGGGACGGGAGTTCATGCGGGAGAGGGGCGCGATACCTCAGCGCCTGGAGCTCTTGCCGCGTCCGTCGCAGCGTTGACACGCACACGGTGGCCACTCGGCGGTGATCAGGGGCGGAAGGTCATCCACGGCGAACACCGCACGCTCTGGGCCCCAGGTCTTCCCGGAGTCCCACGAGACACGAATGGTCATGAGGGGGCTGTCGACAAAGAGCCTGATTTCCATTGATCCTCCCCGGTTTTCATGACGCACACATGATTCACCGGCGGTGGCGCAAATCCCAGCTTTATTCCCGTTGGCTCCTAAAGATCAACGGTAGAGACTCGCCCATTCTTGAAGAAGGGACCGGGCTGTGTCTCCGAATCGCGCCTGCTCCTCGTACTGCTTGAAAACTTCCAGATGTTCGGCAATATCACGAGAGTCGCGGAAGACGGTCCGCCCGGTGAACGTCTCGACAGTGGCAAGCCTGTCGTCGTAGACCGTGAAAGTGTTCATGGGGCCACGGCTTATGACCGTGCCCATGGGTATGAGACCGATCCGTATGTTGGGGAGATGGGACAGCGAAGCTAGGCGATCGATCTGCACAGCCATGGCTGGAGGAGGGATCGCGGCCCAGCGCACGGCCTGCTCGGTGAGCAGGAAGGTGAAGTGCTTCGTGGTGTCGTACAGAACCGCTTGACGCTCCAACTTTCGGGCCACCGTCTTGGCGACGTCTCCTGGTGAGTACTCGAGGCTGGCACGGATGTATTCAGGAGTAGCCAACAATCCAGTGATCATCGCAGGAAGAAAGAGCCGAAGCTTCTTGGCTTCAGCTTCCAGGGTGGCCAATTCTGCCTGGCGCTTTTCAAGTCCGCGTCGCCAGGACGACCGGATGGGTTGCCACTCGGTGTTCGCTAGCCGCGCCAGCACCGCTATTTCGGTAACCAGTTCCTCTGGAGCTTCGAGCGCCCGCAGGATGAGCTCGACGTCGATCAGGCTCGGCGTGATCTCGGCAGTCTCGATTTTACTGATCTTGGACTGTGACACATTGCAACGCTTGGCGAGCCGGACTTGGGACAGTCCGGCTCGCTTGCGCAGCGTTCTCAGGGTTTCGGCCAGGTCGGCTTTCGACTCTCCCAGCCGCTCAGGATCAAGCGTCAAAGCCCTTCACGTACTCCTCGAAGGGCACCGATTCTGTGAGGGCGATGCGCTGGTACTCCCGGTATGGTTCCGGGGCGCCTTCGTACATTTCCCGATCGATCTGAGTCCCGTCCGGCTCGTAGTTCATGAGCACAATACGAGAGCGGTCGAACATCCAGAAGTCCTGAACGCCGTCTAGGGGGTTGGGACGATCGGTCACGTCGAGGATGCGGATCGCCTCACCGGCTTCAACGTTGTGGCGGTAGTGCTCGAACTCGAAGCGCAGGTAGTCCGAGAGAGGCTGCGCGATGATGTGCACTCGCCCAACGCTGCGGCCGCTCGTCACGTACGCCTTGACCCGATCGAACCAAGGCTGTGTCGCTTCACGCGTCACGGGCTCGCCGGCCAGGAATCGGCGCACGGCCTCTTCCTCCTGCGGCACGCGGTAGACGGGCAGAGTTTCCAGACGCCATGCCTCTTGTTGCATGGCGTCGAAAGCCCTCCGCCAGTCCTCACCAGCCAAGAGCACGGACAGCCTCCCTCAGGACCGCCTCCGGGATCTCCACGAGTGCTTCGCCCTCCGGCGGATCGAAGGCGCGCGACAAGTTCCCTTGGACCACGATTGCCCCCGAGCCGGTCCGGTACACGTTGGGGCAATCGTCGCCCCCACACTGGCCGTTCCCGTTCCCGTTCCCGGTCAGCCGAGTCAGATCTCCACGTGTCATGGTTCCGCCCTGTGCGCCGGGCAGGGCCCCTCCCTGCCTCAGGGAGGACGTTAGGGCGGCTGGGAGGAGCGGGTCCATGACGCCACGGAAATATTCCAGTAGTGGGGTAGTTGATCTAGCAGCGGGTGTAAGTGCTCGTCACGTGAGGAAACGATTTTGGGGTACCGAACGAGGTGCCTGTCCGGGCGGTTACGCAGACTGCGGGGAGGTATCCGGACGCGTCGGCGAGCTCCTCCGCTGGATGCATACGCCTGGCCGTGACGCGGACGACGTAGTCGACCGAGCCCAGACACGCTTCGAGGCGGAAGCCGAGAGGCTTACCCGCTGGTGATCGCGGCGGAGTAAGACCACACGTCGGCGGGGAGCTCATGCTGCAGGTCCCAAGTGATCGCCATCGGCTTGTTACCAGTGTGCTTCACGTAGGTGGCCGGGCCCAGGAGCATCCAGGGCTCGGGCTTACCAATGCTGTTCACCTTGTAACGGCGCAGGAACAGCAGAACTTGGCTGCCTTGGTCGGCGTGGTGCTGGTAGCGCAAGCCCGTCCGGGACCTTTCGGACGTGCTGTTCTGGGACTCCCAGTGGTAACGGGTGGGGCTGATCGCGTAGTCCCTGTAGCGAACGTTGGGGGAGAAGTCTCGTTCGTTCTTCTCTGAGGTGATGAAGAGCGCGTCGGTCTTGATGTCCTCGACCCAGCTCACCCCCTGACTGAAGACGCCTGGAGCAGCGGGGTGGAAATTTCTTCGGTAGGAGCGACTGCGGCCTTCTGTCCGGCCGGCCTGCGGGCGGCCGGACGTCGGTGTCAGCGCTCCAGCATGTTCGCGAAGAAGCCCAGGCGAGGATCCTCAGGGGTGCCGACGAGCAGCGCGCGGTCGAGGAGGATGTTGTTGTGTTCGCAGCTCGTCTCGGGGAGCATCACGCAGGCGTGGCACGCCGCCAGGTTCGCACCCGCGGACCGTGCCTCGACGCACAGCGGGTCGGCCGAGCACCAAGTGGCACGCCGCAGCGCAGAGCGGAGCACCTGGGCGAGGCGTTCGGGCTCGCCCTGGGTCACCATGCCGCCGAGACTCCCCGCAGAATCGCTGGTCGCGGTGTAGACGAGGAGCCCGGCCATGCCTGCGTCCGTGTACAGGCGCTCGCGGAGTGCCGCAGCGGGATAACCGGCCTCCAGGCTCCACTCGTTGATCAACACGTGTGCCAGGGTGTGCAGCAGCACCATGCGGGGCGTCGCCGGAGAGAGCGGCACCTCCGCCGGGTCGGCGGCCCGCTCCCTGAGCGCACGGTCGTGGTGGGTGCGCATGCGCTCCACACGGGCTGCCACCGCGACCGACCGTGTCCAGTCGTCCAGCCGGTTCTCGTCGAGACGCACGAAGACGCCCTCACCGTGTACCTCCATGGCAGGGAGCCAGTCGGTCGGCGTCAGGGAGAGTGCCGCCTCGTGACCCTCGGAACTGGACTCCGGGTCCGCGATGCGGGTGAACGCCTTGAGCGCTCGCACCTCGCGCAGGCGCTTGACCAGCATGGGCCTTTCGACGCCGTACGGGGCGAGGACCACAGGGTCGGAGACGGGCGGTTCGCACACGAACTGTTCGTCGCGCCCCTTGTCCCCCAGCGCGTTGCCGGCGCACAGCCGCTCGTACTCCTGGCGGCGCAGCGCCTGGTAGCGGTTCTCCGACCTGGCGTCCGCGGCGCCCTCCTCGGCCGAGTCCTCCGCCTGTTCGGCCTCCAGCAGTGCCATGACGGCGTCGAGGGATATCGAGTTGTCACCCTGGAACGCTCCCATGAGGTAGATCTCGATCTTCTCGCGGGACGAGAGCGAGCGCAGACGCTCCCAGTGGCCCACCAACTTGTCGGCAATGCCATCGCTCCACGGGGGGATGGACAGGGCGGACTTCAGCACCGGCTGCCAGACCGCCGACGAACCACGCTGGAGCGTGCGGGGCGCCTGACTGCAGAACTCGGCGGGCGCGTCCTTGAGCCAGGGCCGCTTGCCTTCGCACCGCACACCGAGGTCGCTGAGGGCCGACCGGCGGAAGGCGCCTTCCATGGAGGCCTCCGGCACACCGCACGTGCAGGAGATGAGAATGGAGCGCAGCGAGGCGCTCTGGCCGGAGAAGCGCATGCCCATCTCGCCGCCGCAGTGGCCGGTGGAGCCTTCCTCGCGGTTCTTGCGGTGGAGCCACTTCCAGTAGGGGAAGTCGTCGAGGTGCCCGTCCTCGCACGCCGTGACGAAGCGGGACGGCACGAGGGGCTCGTCGTCGCAGACCGTGCACACGTTCTTGCCCGGCGGGGGATTGAAGCCTCGTACGTGTTGCAAGGACTGACACCTCGGGCACGAGTGCCACAGTGGGAACCGTCGCACGCGTACTCCGTCCTTGCTCGTGTCCTTGGAGGCCGGGGGCAACCGGAAGTGGCTCACACCCAGGACTCGGGCGAGACGGTGCTCGTGGATGATCGGTGCTTCGTCGAGCGGCCAGCTTCGGTAGGCGTCGTCGATGCCGGAGACGATGAACGACTCGTTGTCGACGGCGATCAGCGCCCCCACACCGTACGTGGTGATCATCTGCGCGCGACGAACAGCGCCACGGCGGGGGAGGGCGAGACGGGGCGCTGCCGAGTCGCCGTCGGCGCGACGGCGGCGACGCTCGCGGGGTGGGGTCATCTGGAAGCCTCCAGGAAGAGAGCGGACTCGGCGTCGACGTCGCGCAGGCTCCACAGGGTGGACCATGCGCGGTTGTCCTCGGACTCGTCGTCGTACGGCTTGAGCAGGGCGGGGGTGAGATTGCCGTGGACGGGCTCGTACAACAGGCCGCCGTGGCCGTCCGCCATCTCCTGCCACCAGTCGACGAACTCGTCGAAGGCATCGGAGGTGTCCTGCAGCTCCTCGGGGGCGATCTGGGAGACGCGATCCGTCAGCAGCGGCTTGATCTCGGTGTACAGGCGGTCCACGTACCCCTCGATCCGACCGGCGTCGTCGTTCTCCCGGGCCTCGGGGATGAGGATGCGGGCGAGGGCCACGACCACGGCGTGCAGGCCGCGGTCACGGGACCGGGCGGAGAACGGCGTCACGGACGTCGACTCGACCTCGCGATAGAGCGCGGAATGGAAGTGCAGGAAGCTCTCGTAGTGCGAACGGTCGCGAGCCCGGGCGGAGTTGAGCATCACGGCCACCAGCCCCGGATGGGCGCGGCCCACGCGGCTGGTCGCCTGGATGTACTCGGCCGTGGTCTGCGGCTGGCCCATCAACGCCATCAGGCCGAGGCGGTCCACGTCGACGCCGACGGCGATCATGTTGGTGGCCAGGAGGACATCACGGACATCGGGATCCGGGTACCGCTTCTCGATCTCCTTGAGCCGGGTGGGGATGAGGCTCGCGTCCACCCGGCTCGTCAACTCCGAGTATCGGTTGGAGAGACGTACGTCCGTGCCGTCCCGTTCGGCGAGCAACCTGAGGTAGTCCTCGACGTCGTCGTTCACCTGGAGTTCGGCGGCCGACAGCAGACGAAGGCTGTTGAAGTAACCGACCAACGTCCAGTACGCGTCCCGGACCTCGTCGCTCGTCTCCGCGCACATGGCCTGATGCAGCAGGGCCGCGTACGTGCGGATGAGGAGAACGGACTGGCTGGTGGCGGGGGCGAGCAGGCCCACGTAGCGTCGACTGGCCTTGGTCCTGCGGTCGGTCTCCACGGCGAACCACGAGTCCCGGGCGTCCAGACCGGCCGGCGGGAACTGGCGTACGTCCCGGTCGAAGAGATTGCGTCCCTGATCGGACGCGCGACGGATGGTCGCTGTGGAGGCGATCACCTTCGGCCGGTCGGCAAGAGCGTCGACAGCCGTCTCGTACAGACCGGTCAGTGTGCCCAACGGCCCTGAGATCAGGTGGAGTTCGTCCTGGACGATCAGTTCCGGGGGTGGGGTGTCGTCGCTGACGCGGTCGCGGTTGAAGAGCGCGGCCGTCTGCTTGCGCCACGGCATGGACGCGAACTTGTCGACCGTGGCGATGACGAGGGTGGGGCGGGCCTTGTAGACGGTCTGGTCCACCACGTGCACGGGTAGCCCGGAGGCGAATGCGCAATCCGGGCCGGGACAGCGCACATCCATGCGGACGTCGTCCTCGTCCACCGTGTAGTTGTGAGCGTCCAGTGCCGTCCCGCACCAGGGACAGGAGTGGAGCTGCACGGGGTTCTCCGTCTGCAGGTTCTGTCCGCCGCGCAGTTTCAGCAGTTTGTCCGAGGCTGTCTTCAGGTCGTTGGGTGTGGCCGACCTGCCGACCCACATGCCGATGGAGATGCCTTCGTGGCCCAGGCGTTCGGGGGCGGCTCGGCGCATCGACTCCATCGCGCAGATGAGGATCGTGGCGCGCTCGAACTGCTGGAGGGTGAGCAGCCGCAGCGTGTACCGCATGAGCACGGTGACGCCGCCGCCGTCGGCACCCCGACGCAGCCGGCGCAGGAACGTGGTGAAGGCGATCAGGCCGAGGTAGGCCTCGGTCTTGCCACCACCGGTGGGAAACCACAGCAGGTCCGAGATCCTGCGGTCGGGGTGCTTCGGGTCGTCGATACCGCGGAGGCACAACAGAATGAACGCGATCTGGAACGGTCGCCAGCGCTGGACCGAGAGGTCGGGCGCACCCACACGGCCGCCCTTCACCCAGGCGCTTCGCGCGCGCTGCTCCGCCATTGCCCGATTGGCCAGTCGGAAGGCTTCCATGACATCCGGTTCGTCCGCCAGGGCCCGGATGCCCTCACGCATCCGGCCGAGGGCTTCGCGGCAGGCGTCGAGCTGCGCATGCGCCGCATCCTGGTAGGGGGTTCCGGCGAGAGCGGTGGCCTCCGATGCCTTGGCCTCGATCCACTGCTCGTATCCGAGGGCCAGCCCGCGCAACGCGGACAGCACCTCGGTGTCCGGGCGTTCGGCGAGGCCGAGCATGCCGAGCGCCGAGCTGTCGATCTCCGGGTTGGAGTCGGTCAGCAGCACCTCGTGGGTGGGCAGGAACTCAGAGCGGACCTCGCTGACCGCGGCACGCTCTATGTCGGTCAGACCGACCTGTGGCGGCGTCCAGTGCCAGTGGGCGGAGCAGCCATGACCCACTGCGAAGGTCGGGGCATGGCGGTACAGCAGGCGGCTCGCGGCCAGCTCCAGGTCGGCGGCGGGGACGTCGGGGGAGCGTTCGACGAATGCGGACGCACCGTTGACCGCACGGACCCGGAGACCGGGCTGGAACAGGGCGAAGGCGTCCTGGAGTTCCCGCTCACCCACGACCTGCAGGTTGATCAACGTCACCGTGACGGTCACCGTGCCGGAGGATGCGTCCGCCGGTCGGACGAGGACGTGCAGCTTCACCCGGCCGGTGGCAAGGCCCAGCTCGTGAACCTCGGGCCGGGTGACATCGATCGGCGTGTCCGACAGCTCCAGTTCCCGACGCTGCCAATGCTCGCGCTGTTCGACCGTGGTCCTGGCCTCCGCGTGCCGGGCCGCAACCGTCCGGCCCGCGGCGTCCACCGGGACGTACACAGCGGCTCTCGCGGAGACCACGATCTCGGAGCTGATCTCGGGGGCGACGGCGAAGGTGAGACCCATGGCCGACGGGCGACGGTCACCCGACACCGGAGGTTCGAAGGAGGGGCCGGTGTCCTCCGAGCTGTCGTTGCCGAGCAGCGGGGGCTCCGGGCCCTCCTGCTCGGCGGTGTCCTCCTCCTGCCGTCGGCGGCCGTCGGCGTCGGCGGCCCGGGGGAAAAGGACACCGATCGGATAGCGAGTGATCGGGGCGTCCTGGGTGAGGATCTCGGCCGGGTCGTCCCCTGCCTCGACGTCCGGACCGAGAAGCTCGCGGCGCAGTCGGGTCACCAGTGCCTCACGGACCCGGTAGTGCTCGGTGTGCGGGCTGGTCCTGTGCGTCATCCCTGTTCCTCCCCGGCGCGTTCGCCGCGCAGATGCCGACCGATTCCGGTGATACGAGGGGCGATCCACACCCCGTTGCCGCCGACCCCCGCGTTCGCGCCGGCCGCCGTGCTGCCCGCCACCGTCTCCAGCGTGTCCACCCGCAGGTCCACGATCTCCGCCGGCCAGGTGACGTCCCACGAGCGCGAGATCATCTCCACCGCGTACAGGTCCCGACGGAAGCGCTCGGAGACCTCGCCGACGATCCGGTCGCGGTGGACCAGGTCGTAGGGCGGACTCTGGTCCGGACCCGTGGGGAGCGCGTGGCGCATCCGAAGCGTCACCGCATCGCCTGGACGAACCTGCTCGAGGAGGTAGGTCTGTGTCTCCACGGCGGACACGTCCGCGTCGTACGGGCCAGGAGGCTGCCCGCGGTGGATGTCTCCCGGCATGACCTGGACGCCGTAGCGCTCATGCTTCCTCCAACCACCCAGGTACCAACGGCCGGTGGAACGGTGACGCCGTATACGGGAGGTGTCGGGACCGGTCACGTGGTACAGGTCCTGGCGGGCTCGCGTCATGGCGACGTACAGGGCCCGCGCCTCTGCCGGTATGTCGAGGTCCTCGTGCGCTCGGCGCAGCTCCGCGACGGACGGCGGTGACAGGAGGAGCACCCGGTCGTACTCCAGGCCCTTGGCCCGGTGCACCGTCGAGACGGTCAACCGAGCCGTCTCCGGGTCGGTCAGATCGTCGGGGAACCGTCCCTCGGCCACCAGACGCCCCACGGCGGTCACGTCGACAAGGCCCCGGCCGGTGCGTCGAGTCACGGCACGCAACGATCGCCAGCAACGCTGCGGCTCCACGCCCGTGGGCAGCGGGATCCCGCCGAGCAGTTCCAGGAAGCGGGCCTCCGTGAGCGTCGACGACCCGGCACGGCGCAGCAGTTCGGCGACCCAGGACGGCACGGGCCGGTCCTGCAGCGAACGCTTGAGTGCGTGATCCACGCCTTGCTCGTGGAGGAGTTCGGAGACGGCGAGCGCCTGACGGTTGTCGCGCGTGAGAATGGCACAGGTGTCGGGGTACGCCTTCAACGTATTCAGCGTGAATTCATCGGCCAGGTCGCCCAGGCCCGGCAGGTCGAGCAGCCGGTCGCGCAGCTCGTCGTGGAGCACCGCGGCCGCGGCCTCCTGGCCGCCCGTGGAGACGGCCAGGCGCTGCAGCTGGTCGCTCACGGTGAGAGCCGTGCGCGCCTCGGGGCTCTTCGCTCGGAAGTTCTCGGTCAGTTCGAGTTCGACGAGGTCGTCGTAGGACGTTCGCAGCCAGGTGAAGAACCGATCCGTCTCTCCGGCACGATCCGACGGGTCCTCGATCTGGAAGCCGTAGATGCCCTGGGCCGAGTCGCCGACCACGGTGAATCCGCACGAACGCTGGAAGCGATCGAGCAGGGTCTCCACCAAGTCCCTTCGATCGCCGACGAGATCCTGCGCCTCGTCGATCACCACATGTGAGGGAGCGCCCAGCTCTCCTGCTTCCACCGCGCCCTTCATGATCGCGTTCGTGGCCGCGCGGATGCGCTCGTCGAAGCCGAGGGCCGTCCAATCCTCGTCCGGGTAGGCCGACACGAGCAATTGGTACGCCCACGAGTCGAAGGTCTGGACCCGAACCCTGCGGGCTCGGTCGCCATGTCGGGCGATCCGGTCCCGCAGCTCACGGACGGCGGCGTGGGAGAAGCTCAGGACGAGGATGTCGCCCGCCTCCAGCACCTCCTCGGGGTCCTCGTGTCCCACCAAGGCGTCGAGACGCCGCACCACCGTATGGGTCTTGCCCGAGCCGGCTCCCGCGGTGACGAGGAGTCGAGTGTCCCAGGGAAGGGCGACGACGGCCCGCTGCTCGTCGGTGAGCCGAGGACTGTCGCCGTAGGGGTCGGTCACTTGCTGCTCCACAGGTGCTCGAACTGGGTGAAGGCCAGGGCGGTGTCGAAGTTCTGGATGTTGTCCCTGACGTTGAGGATCAGGCAGGTCTCCTTGCCACCGTTGAGGGGACCGCGCAGGCCGCGTCCGATCATCTGCTGGTACATGTTGGGGCTGTAGACCGGGCGCGCGACCACGACGGCTCGAGTGGCGGGCGCATCGAAGCCCTGAGTGAGCACGCCGTAGTTGGTGAGCACGCGAGTGCGGCCCGCTCGGAAGTCGTCGATGCGTCGACGGCGGTCGTGGGACGACGTCGTGGAGTCGACCGCGGTGGCGGTGACGTTCCGGTCACGGAGCTTCGCTGCCAGGTACTTGGCATGGTCGACCGAGGTGGCGAACACCAGCACCGGCCAGTCCCGCGGCATGTCCGAGATCTCGGCCAGGATGCGGGCGTTGCGGTCGTGGTCGTCGGCCAGCCGCTGCTCGGCTGCCCTGGACAGGAGACTCAACTGCTGGGCGCGTTGCTTCTCCTCGGGCTTCAGGGTGATCGTGCCGCCTTGCAGGATCCGATGCTCGACCTGTGCCAGCATCTTGAGTCGCTGCAGCTCGGCGTAGGCATCCCCGTCCGGGAAGACGCCTTCGTCCAGACGCCGACCACCGAAGCGATTGATCAGGCGGCGCGTCTCCTCCTGGTTGGTGTTGCGGAAGGGCGTCGCGGTCAGACCCAGGAGATGACGTTCGGTGCGGGAGGCCGTCAGGCCCAGGTGCGTGAGGATCTCGGTATAGCGAGGTGTGATGGCGGTGTGCGCCTCGTCGACGATGACGAGGGCCGCGTCCCGCAGCCATGCATAGGCGTCGGCCGCGAGGCAGTTCGGCTGCTGGAGCTTGGCGTCGGTGGCGACGACCAACTGCGGTCGGTCGCCGACCAGACTCGCCTCGTTCGTCGACCACAACCGGTTGATCGCCAGCGGCGTCTCCGCGCCGACCTTCTCCCAGACGAACTTCCAACTCTGCACCGCCTGCTCGCACAACTCCTCGGTCTGGGCGATCCACAGGATCGGTCCGTCGAGCTGCCCCACCTGCTTCACCCAACGGATCACCGCCTCGGCCGTGACACGCGTCTTACCGGCGCCGGTCGGCAGGGACAGCATTCCGCGCTGAGGGACGATGCGGTCCAACATCGCGAAGACGTTCGCGGCCAGGCGCTCCTGGTAGTCGTGCAGACGGGGGAAGCGCCGCGGCCCGTCCACATCGATCCGCGGCTCCAACGACGGTGCCTTGAAACCGGCGAAGGCGTCCGGGAAGCGGAGGTCCGCCACGAAGGCCACTGCCGTGGAGGCGCCCGTGAACGACGCCGGGGCGTGGCTCGGATAGACGTTCTGCAGGTCGCGGGCGTGCACCTGCAGGATGCTGTCGCCATGCGCGTTGAACGCCATCTGCGCGACGCGGTGGTCTTCGGGCTCGGATCCGCCGTTCTCCGCGCGCTCACCGTCCATCAGCCCTGCCGGCAGACGATCCCGTAGGGCTTCGGCGCCCAGTAGCAGCAGGAGCTTGGCCACCACGTCGTCGGCCTCACGCACGGCCTTCAGCGCGTTCTTGACCTTCTGGTCCTGCTCCTGGCGCTGCTGAACCTCCAGCAGCTGTCGGCAACCGGACTCGCCCATTCGCCAGTGGAGTTCGCGGTCCACCGCCATCACGGCCTCCAGAGGTGTGGCCGGTTCGAGGACGAGGATCACTGCGCCCTGCAGGCTGCTGTTCAGGGTCTTGGGGCGCATGCCGTTGGGACTGCGCGTCACCTCTTCGAGGACCTTGCACCTCTGGAGCGTGTACTGGTCCACCTGTGAACCGCGCAGCTGCCGCAGCGTGGGAAACGCTTCCTTGAGCGGTATCGACTCACCGGCCGGCTCGTACCGGATCTCGCGGCTGATCACATCGGCGTACGGCAGCATCCCCCACTGCTTCACGAGCAGCTCGGCGTCCTCGGCCGACGCGGCCGACAGGGCGGGCAGTCGTTCGGCCCGCAGCGCCCGATACTCCTCCTGCGACGAGGCTACGGCGATCTCGCCGTCGGGGCGCGTACCCCACTCGTCGCCGATGCGACACCGGGTGAGGGTGTCCTCGGGGAAGGACACCTCCAGGCGCGTCAGCAGCACGTACGTGTTGCCGACGAAAGCGTCGTCCTCGCTGTGCTGCAGCTTGTCCAGAAGCTGGCTCCAGAACGAGTCGGGCACCGCCTCGACGCCGGCGGCGAGGCGGAGCTTGCGGGCCTTCTCGGTGCTGATCCGAGCCACCGGCAGCACGTCCCCGTACGCGGAGAGCTGCGGACCGACCGCCTCGGTGACGCGGCGCAGGCCCTGCGAGGTGAGGACGAGGCCGTGCCGCTTGAGCATCCAGCGGACGGGCGAGGGTACGGCCCGTCGGGTGCCGACCTGTGCCCCCACCTGCAGCGTCCAGTTGTCGACGAGGGCGTCCTCGGGCAACAGCTCCAGGAAGTCGGCGCGGGCCCGGTCCGAGAGCTGAGGCAGCAGATGCAACGGTCCGCCGATCGCAGCGCCCTCCAGCTTGATCTTGGCGAGTGCGGGGCGGGACGCCTGATCGGGCAGGGCCGCGCAGTAGGCCCTGTGCATGGCCTCCCGGTACTGCTCGAACCACGGCTCGCCCTCCGGCCGGTAGCCCCCCTTGGGCCGGTCACGCAGCCCCACTTCGCGGAAGAGGGTCATGTCGTCGGAGTGGAATCGGGCGTCCACGGTGATCGAGGGGTCCGATTCCGGTGTGACGACCGGACCGGGCAGCAGACAGTCCCGCATCGGGCGGAAGCGACCGTCCGAGGTGCGTACGTGCAGAGTCGCCGAAGGATCGGGCACGCGCCGCTGTACCTCGTGCGACAGCAGGCCGCTGCCGGCCTGGTGGAACAGTTCCCAGAAGCGGATCCACTCCTGAGGGCCGTACGAGGCGAACCCCTGCTCCAGGACGCTGACGAAGCGGCCTCGCACGTCGGCCTCGCGGATGCCGACCAGGGTGAGCGCACTTGCGAGCGAGGGGTCGTCGGACAGCGCGCTGTCGACGTAGACGAGGGACTCACGCAGTCCGTCCTGATCGGCGCGGCGGAACACCTTGCCGACGACCGGGGCCACCATGCCGTGTTCCTCGGTCAGCACGACCCTTGCGGCGCGAGCCTCGTCCGCGTACGGCGAGGACGACTGGATCATGTCGGCGACGACACGGACAGCGATGGCGGACGCCTCGGCGGATCCGTCGGCGACCAGTGCCTCCAACCACTCCCGGACCGAGGCGCGTTCGCGCTTGGCGGCCTTGAGGATGTGCTCCACCTTGCCGGAGCGGACGTCGGTGGCCTCCACCGACGGGTGCAGCCAGTTCGCGGGTCGGCCAGGGTACGAGTTCCACAGCGTGAGCCAGCGGACCAGGGACTTGTTGTCCTTGCCGAGCGACGGGTGGATGTTCAGATCGCGCGGGACCTGCAGTCGTCCGTCCTGGTCCGGGAGCGACGGACGGTGTGCGGTGGCCTCCCAGATCTGCTCGGTGAGATGGCGGTCGGCCCAGCTGACCGTCTCGGACTCACGAGAACGTCCGGGGAGAAGCGGGAGATAGGCGGCCGGGTCGTCGGCGGGAGCCAGCTTGGGCAGCGACTCGACCACCAGACGGGCGGCCACCTGGATCATCTCCTGGTTGAACGGGGAGGAGTCCAGGAGGTTCTGGCGGTCCTCGTTGGTCTTCCAGGCACCGTTGAGGATTCCGCTCAGCGTCATCTCGTACTTGGTGGGGAAGAACGACCAGAATCGACCCCGGCCCTTGAAGGTGGCCAGGAGTCCGGTGGCCTCCTTCACATACTCGGGTACGGCCCACGAGATGTCGAGGGAGACCCGGTCGTGCAACTCTCCTGCGCTGGAGCGGGCGGCGGCGGTGGGCTCGTGGGTGAGGGTGAACACCCGCCATCTGGTGGTCGAGGAGGGCCGGCCGGGCGACAACTCGCACACGGTGTGCAGCTCCTGGTCACGCTCGACCGTGAGGGTCCGTCGCACGACGGGGCGTGGACGACGGTCCTCGAGGATCACCTTGGCGACGTGTGGTGAGAAGAGCTGGAACCCGACGGGGAACTCCTCTCGGCCGCCCGAGGGTCCTCCGTGCATGTCCTGCCCCAGTCGATCGGCGGCTCCGTCGAGCAGCGGCAGGCGCACGACGGTGGTGGCCCATCCCAGGAGTCCGTCGAGCACGGGGTCGGCGGAGCGCTCGGCGGCTTCGTCCAACGGGCGAGCCATGCGGAGCACAGGAGACTCGAACTCCTCGCCGAGACGAGCCGTGACCTCGGGAACGGAACGGATCTGCTCGTGCGCCCACTCGCGATCGAAGCCGAAGGAGCCGGTGCTGCCGAAGAATTGAGGGGCGTCGGTCACGACGAGCACGGACTTCACACCCACGCCGAACCGGCCGATCTGGCCGCCGCGCTTGCGCGACATGCTCATCCGGAGAATCGTCTCGGCACCTTCGGCGGTGACAGGGGTGCCCTCGTTCGCACAGTAGAGATGGGTGTCCGTCAGAACGACGTGAACGCAGCCCCCGGGCTCGGCGGCGATTTCGTCCGCGGCGTTCTGCACGAGTTCGAAGAGCTGTCGGTCGCCGTATCCGCCCTGGGTGATCCGCCTTTCTCCGTTCGCATGCTCCGGAATGAGACCGGGATCGACGGCGTACGTCCTGAGAACGCGCGAGGACTGGTCGACAACGGCCTTGATCACGGGGGTCGGTTCGGGAGGCACGGGACTCCGATCCTGGACGATGACCTGCATGGGGATGGGAATTGAGGGCGACTGCGGTGTCGAGACGTTCACCGAACTGATGTTGCGTCAGGCCATTGGCGGTGTAGGGATGATGGCATGGACGTTGCTGCTGTGGCAGCGGTTCCGGTTTTTCGAGGTGGATTTTCCGAAGTCCGGCGGAAGGTCTCACTCGAGGGGTGGCAATTCTGCACTGCGGCCTGCACTCTCCGGGGCGGGAATTGCGACCGAGAAGCCTGGGGAGGAGAAGAAGGCACACGTCTGCCAAAGCGATCGGAGAATGGTTTCTTCCGATGCGGATGAGGCCGCTTCGGGGACCGTACTCGGCCATGTCGAGGATGCGCAAGGGTGCTTTCCGGTGGGGTGCTTACCGGACAGGGAAACGGACAACTGTGGATGATTCCGGGTGAACTGCTGGCGGTATGGGTGTCCTGGCGTCCGGGGCGCTGTCAAATGTCCTTTGACGGATCGTGTGCTGTCAAAGGGGCCGGTAGGGTGGTGCTGTCCGACGCAAGTGGAGCAGGCCCCGAGAGCAGGTGACCGTGGAAGCAGGCGAGGACTTCGGTCCATGGCTGGCACGGCAGTTGAAGCTCGTCGACATGACGCAGACCGAGCTGGCTCAGACCGTGAAGGTGACGCGCGCGGCCGTCTCGGCGTGGATCACCGGAAGAGCGACTCCGCGTCCCGAGACGATCGACCGCATCGCCCAGGCCTTGAACACCGACCTGGCCACGGTGCACACCCGCACCACCGACACCCAGGCCGGCCTCCCTGTCGGCTGGTACCACCGCCCGGGACACGTCGATGGGGGGCGGGAGTTGGGCAATGCCGCCGCGTTCGCCTTCGATGCCGACGTGTCGGTGCTGGCGCGGGAGACCTGCCAGAACAGCCTCGACGAGCGACTCACGACCCATGGGCAACCGGTGCGCGTGCGCTACACCCTGCACGAGCTGACCGGGGAGACACTCGCGCGGTTCCGTGAGGCGATCCACTGGGACGACCTCTACCCACACTACGAGGCTTCGCGCGCACAGGACAACAAGGTCGGTCGGGTCATCGACGCGGGGCTGCGCGACATGTACGAGCACGACCGCCTGGTGCTGCTGCGGGTGGACGACTACAACGCGGCAGGCCTGACCGGCGACGATTACGGTGACGGCCGCTTCGCGGCGGTGGTCAGGCGTCAGCTCGACAGCCACAAGTCCGTGAGCACCGCGGGGGGTTCGTACGGTCTCGGCAAGGCGACCCTGTGGGCGACCAGCCGGCTCGGCCTCGTGCTCATCAACTCCACGTTGTCCGAGCCGCACGAGGGTCGTACCGAGCGCCGTGTGATCGGGCGCCTCGATCTGCCGTGGCGTCAGGTGAACGGCGAGCCCTGTGCCGGGCCGGCCTGGTTGGGTCGGCCCGACCCCGACCGACCCGGGGCCAAAGTGGTGCGCTCCTGGTGGGCGGACGAGGAGGCCGTCGAATCCCTCCACCTCACGCGCGAGAGCGGTGAGCCCGGCACGTCGTTCCTGATCGTCGGGGCTCATGACGTGGCGAGCCTCGCCGACGACAGCTCTGCCGCCGAGGGCGACGAGGCCGAGGACGACGACAGCATCCAGCGGATGCATCGCAGGCTCGTACATGCTTTGGGCACGAACTTCTGGGCCGCGATGGTGGGTGGGGGCGACCGTCTGCCGCTTCTGGAGGCATCCGTGCGTACCCTGCGCAACGGGGCCGTGGTCATCGAGGAGAAGCGCGTGGATCCCATGGTCACGCAGCCTTCCCGCACGCGGGCCTTGAAGGCCTTCCTCGACGGCACGACCGTGGAGCATCTCACGGAGTCCGGGCAGGTCGCCGCGACCACCGTGCCCCTCAACCTGCCCGCCCGCGGCGGCAAACGAGTCTCCATGGGAGAACATCGCGCAGTGCTCCTGGTGACGAACGCCGAGGACGCGGACGACAAACCCAATCGTGTCGTGGCCATGCGCGGTAACCGCATGACGGTACGGGACACCGCTGTTCCGGGCCTGCCCCTGTCCGTCAACCCCTTTCAGGCTGTCCTGCTGACGGGCGAAGCCGCAGGAATGCAGGCCCCGTTCGCAGCCGAGGCCGAGCAGTTCCTGCGTGCCGCCGAGCCTCCGGAGCACAACAAGTGGGGACAGACCGAAGAGCTGACGCTCACCTACTCGCCCTCGGCGTTCCGTCGGATCAGCGGCCTCACCCGTGAGACCAACTCCGCGATCAAGGCCTTGGTCGCTCGCCCCAAGAAGGGGTCCAAGCAGGGGGGCGGGCGCCTGGCCCGGACGTTGACCGTCGGTGCGACGAAGAAGCGGAGGCGATTGTCGGCGGCGACCATGCCGGTGCTCGAGGAGCTGGACGCCCAGATACTTGAAGGAGGCGCTTGGCAGGTCATCGGCGAGATCAAGGTCCCTGCCGGCGGCCGGGACTGGCGCCTCGTGCCGGTGGCCAAGTTCGACGTGCGCTCCGGCCCACGTCCCGGCATCGCGTGGGCCGAACTCGTGGGAGTGGACAACTGCCAGGTGGTGGACGGAGCTCTTCGATTCTCCGCCTCGGGCACGGCGACGTTCCGCGGAGTGACCGACCCCACCACACACGCCGTCCGGACGAGTCTCAGTGGTCTTGTCGTCGAACTGCGCACCGGTGAAGGGGAGTCGGCGTCATGAAGGTGTTCCCGTATCCGCGGCTGCGCGGCACGGTCTCGTTGCGGGTCGACGCGGCGCGTGTGAAGGCACCCGAGCGGTCCCGCGAGCAACTCGACTCCCGTGCACGTTCCGTGGTCGAACGTGTCGTCGCGCTGGGTATGGCGGAGACGGAGGACTGGGACACCGCCACCCTGACCGTCTCGGCGACGATTCCCTCGAAGGCGACCGAGCCGGGGGCTCCGTGGTCCGACATCGCCGTGGTCGCCGTGCTGACGGACCGGAGCACGAACACCCGGGTCACGTCCAGGCTCGCCTCCGATGCGGAGAGTGGCCGCGAATGGCGCGGTGAACTGCAGATGCTCCGCTCCGACCTCTCCGACCGTGCCGACCTGACGGTTCAGGTCGTCGCGACGGTCGAGGGGGTGCCCGGGCGCATCGTCGGGGAAGCGTCGGACGACTGGATCATCGACGTCGGGAGCGACGTCCCGACCCGGGAGCAGAGCTTCGAGATCAAGGAGGTCGGGTTCGCCAAGGGGCCACGCCGGCTGCAGAACTTCACCGACGCGCCGTGGATCGTGAACACGTCGGGGGCATTGCCCACCGTTCACATCAACACCGACTTCGAGGGCATGACGGATGTCCTCGAAGCCGAAGGGCGGGGCCCCGAAGGCCTGGTCAACGCGATGATGGTGTCCCAGATGGCCGCGGACGTCTGGATCGCCGTGTTCCACTCGGCCATCGGTGACCTGGAGATCGAGGCCGACGGCACTCCGCTGTTCCCGTACGGGTGGCAGGGCGAGGTGCTCAGGGAGATGCTGGCCGACGTCGTGCCCGACCGGACACTCGAGGACGCGCTGCGTGAGGTGCATCGCAGGCGTGTGGGCGCGACCGGATGGGCGGAACTGCAGCCGCGCATCCAGTACGCGGCGATGCGCAGGGCCGAGGTGCCGCGGGCGCTTCTGGAGACCGTACGCGGCCTGGAGAAGCTCAAGCGTGAGGATGAGGCATGACGGAGAAGCCCGACCACCTGCAGGAGTTCCTGGCTCGGCTCGCCGACGAGGAGGCGGCGCAGTTCATCACGGACGGGGTGCTCTCGGGGAAGGACAACGTTCCCTACATCGCCCTCAACCAGTCGACCGAGCCGCTGCCCGAGAGTCCCCGCCGGCGAACGGGTCCGGTTCGGGACCTGATCGACGACGCGATGTACATGCACAAGGACCACAGCCCGACTCAGGCGGACGCCTGGCTCGCCCCCCGTCTCCATGCGGTTCTGCGTCTGACGCGTGCGGAAGCGGCGGATCCCGCGCTGTGGAACTACTTGGCCCTCGGCGTCGCTCCCGACTTCGTGGTCTGGCGGCATTTCTCGGAGAAGCGCAAGACCGTCAATGCCCGGTACTTCAAGGGCCCTCACTACAAGCAGGCCCTCGCGAGGCTCTGGTGGTCGGCCGAGCTGTTCCGCGACGGGCCCGACTACGAGCCCGTCGTAGCGGCTTGCGGAAACCAGGACATGCTGAACACGGTGTTGCGGTTGGACGTCATCGACCACCGGCCGACGGCGCAAGCGCTGGTGCGGCTGCTGCAACGTGGTGTCGTGCGGACGGGCCGTGAGGCGAACGCCTTGGGCAAGGCCGTCAACGCGGCGGCCGCGACTCTCATGTACGACGTCATCGCGCCTGACGTACAGCGGGATGCCGGCGCCGTGCGCCGATGGATCGACGAGGGGGAACAGGGCGGCACGGTGCTCCACCGCGCTCTTCCCGCGGGCCCGGCCGACGGGCGTGCCCCGGAGGACTCGGTGGAGCGCCTGACGAATCACTTCTCGGAGCTGTTCGAGGAAGCGAGGGTGCGAGGAAGGGAAGAGAACCACGAGGAGACGGAGGTGGACTGATCGTCCCGACCGAACTCCTCGTCACCCGCTGGGATCTGAGCGGATGACACCCGAGGCTCCCCATGTGTTGGAACGTCAAAGTGATGTATCTCACTACCTGCTTGACTGCTGTTTGCAGGTAGCCCGGAGAAAGGGTTCTGCGAGTTGGATCAAGGGCGGTAAGGTGTAGCGCAACTTGACTCCCCCCCGGCCCCGATCGCCTCGGCTGGGTACCGAGGCGTCAGTCTTGCCACCAGGCAGGCTGACAGCAGCCCGGGTAAGGAGTTGAGCCGCGATGGGCGGTAGTCGCAAGGGGCCCAGGAAGAAGAGGCGGGATCCGGATTGGTGGATCCCCGTCCTGCTGGCTGTCCTGTCGACGATTACGGCAGTCGCAGGATGCGTGAGTCAGGTGGCCGCCCGCTAGCGGGCCGGAGTTCGGCCGTAGCGCTCGTCAAGTGAGTGCGACCGGTTGATGGACGGCCGAACCCACCTGACATGGAACGCTCCGAATGCGGCCCGGTATGGATGGCAGTCCATGCCGGGCCTTCATTCTTGAAGCGCGAGCGCTGTTTCTCGTGACGACCTGGAGGGTCACGAGCCATCTGAGCTTGGATCGTAAGTTTCGCGCACCTGTTGATGCAAGCCGAAAGACTCGGCGGAATGATCCTATCTATTTGTGAAGTCGCAGGTCAGGATGGTGGCGGCACAACGCGTGTTCAATTTGATTTGAC
This sequence comes from Streptomyces alanosinicus, assembly GCF_014650595.1. Lineage (GTDB taxonomy): Bacteria > Actinomycetota > Actinomycetes > Streptomycetales > Streptomycetaceae > Streptomyces > Streptomyces alanosinicus. The sequence goes on along the minus strand of NZ_BMVG01000001.1, from coordinate 1,191,941 downwards.
ATCGAGGGGGCTGTCAAATTGTGAGGTGAATGCGCCTTTTGTAGTGACTCAAGTGGTCAAGCTCCGACGTCCATGCGCGCGTGGGGAGGTCGCCAGGTCTTGAGTGCTCCGATGGCCCGCTGCTTCCGACTTTCGCCCAGGCGCAGTGCCGTGCACAGGATGTGGATGGCCAGGAGCGGCGGGATCGCGTTGCCGATCTGCTGCGCGACGTCGGTGCCCCGCCAGGGGTACTCGACCGGGAACGTCTGGAGCAGGCCGGCCTCGCGGAGTGAGAAACGATCCTGTTCCGGACCCAGTTCGGGCTCGCCGTTCTCGTCGAACCCCTTGAGGTCGTACAGCTTGTTCCGGCTCACCTTGCCGGTGACCGTGGCGGCCGGCGTGTCGGAGGTGCGGAGCCCTCGCTTCTTGGGGTCGCCTCCCGATCCGTAGTTGGAGCGAACGACGAAGTCCGTGGACCGTGTGTCCATGAGGGCGTCGCGCATGGAGACCCACGGCTCCAGCCGCCCGCGGGGCTGGGTCGGAGGGTCGAAGAGGGGGCTCTGGTGTACCGCGGGGCTCGGTGCTTCCGGTTCCTGCGGAGCGAGTCGCTTCGCCCCCTTGCGATAGCGCTGATGTGTGAGGGGAGGGAAGTCCACGCCCTGCCCTGCGGTTCCCCGGTGGCGGGCGATCAGTACCGCCCGGCGCCGCGTCTGCGGTACGCCGTACTCCTCGGTGTGCAGGATGTGGCAGTCTGCGTCGTAGCCCAGCTCGCGAAGGATGTCGCAGTACTTCTTCCAGACCGGCAGGACGGTGGGTACCTGTTCCAGGACCACCACCTCGTAGGGGTCGGCCTTGAGCTTCTTCTCGACGATCCACCGTAGAGGTTGCAGTACGAGTCCGGTCCGCTCGTCGGCCCACGACAGTTCCTGGGCTCTCCGGTTCACCTCGGCCCAGGCCCGTTCGAGATCCTTGACGTTCCGGCTCTGCCCCACGCGCTCGGCGAGGTCCTTCACCTCTTCCAGGGCCTTGTGCCCCTCGCGGTTGCCCGCCACCGAGTACGTCTGGCAGGGCGGACCGCCGGTGAGAATGCGAGCCGAGGCGACCTCGGGGTCGAGCGGGTTGACCTTCGCCACATCCGGTTCCTCGGTCGTGCGTAGGCCTGCCGCGTGCCGCGTCGCTCGAGTCGACTCCTCCCATTCCACGCCGATGGTGGGCAAGCCGAGCACCTCGGCCGCGATGTCCAGGCCGCCCGGCCCTGCAAAGAGGTCCACAATATCGGGCTTTGTCTGGTTTGCGTCCGGATGGGGTGCTCGGGTCATGAGGTGGAAGTGTAGCCGGCGTGGGGTCGCCTGCGCCGCCTGCGTCACGCGGTCGGTCGGGAACCCGCAGTTCCTCCCGTGACCTGGTGATTCCTCGTTCAGGATCGGAGCGCCCGGGCGATGGCCCGGCCGAGCGCCTCACTCACCGGCGGCGGGGAGGCGTGGCCGATCTGCCGGTACCGGGCCGTCTTCCTACCCGTGATCTCCCATTCGCTTGGGAAACCCTGCAGCAGGGCCGCCTGGTCCACGGTGAGCTTCACCATGCCCTCCTTGCCGAGTCCCGGTGCCCACGCGAAGTCCGACCCAGGGATCTCGTCGCCCAGTGAGTGGGCGTTCACCCCCAGCTTCTCCCACTTTCGTTTGGAACCGGCCGGGCCGAGGTCGGCCCCGCCCCGGTTCTTCGATCCACCGACCAGCGTGGGAGCCACGGTGGTCGCCTGGGACGCCCACAGCTCGGCGTCCCTCCAGCCGCGCGACCGCATGGAGGGTGCCAGAGCCTCGCCGACCGAGACATGGTCCGTCACGGTGGGGGACGGCGGTCGGAACGACGGGAACCACTGCTTCTTGATCGCCACGAGAACCCCCTGCTGCCGGTCCTGCGGCACCCCGAAGTCGGCGGCGTTGAGAACGAACCAGTTGAACTCGTAGCCGAGGTGTTCCAGTTCTGCGCGGGCGAACTCCCGGAAGTCGCGGAATCTGTCCGAGTGGGTCAGCGTCGGCACGTTCTCGACGAGCAGCGCCCGCGGCCCGACGGCGTGCGCGAGGTACACGGCGGCCCTCAGCAGTCCTTCCTCCTCGCCCGACTCGGCCCGGGCAGCCGTGGCGTTGGACCTCACCCGTGGCAGACCCGCGGACAGCAGATCCACGTCGTAACTCTGTGGGTGCTCGCTCGGATCGAAGTCCAGCAGGTCCGCCTGCAGCACGTTCCAGTGCGGACGGTTGGCCCTCAGGGTCCGGCAGGCGTCGTCGTCCTCGTCGAGCAGCAGTCGCGGCTCGAAGCCGGCCAGCTCCAGCCCCAGGGCGAGCCCACCTGCCCCCGAGCACACATCGACAAAGGTCAGTCCGCTCAACGATCTCTCCCCCGTCCTTGCTGGGCCCGCCTCCGCTCGACCGCCGCCGCGATGCGCAGGGCCACGTCCTCCGGCGCTTCATGTTCCCAGAAGCGCAGTACTTCCCACCCGGCCTCCATCAGGTGCTCCGTGGTCTCCACGTCTCGCGCCATGTTGCGGTCCAGCTTCTGCCGCCACCACTGCGCGTTCGACTTCGGTTGCGTCGCGTGTTCCGGGCAGCCGTGCCAGAAACATCCGTCGATCAGCACGGCCAGCTTGACCGAGGTGAAGGCCACGTCGATGCGGCGCCGGGCCATGCCCGGCACCGGATATTCGACGCGGTAGCGCAGCCCGGCCGCGTGGAGCAGGCGTCGGACGGTCAGCTCGGCCGCCGTGTCCTTGCTGGCCTGCTTGCTCATGCGTGCCGAGACGGCGGGCGACGACGGTTTCACTGTGCTCAAGGCGACTGTGCCTCACGATCGTGGCTCGGTCCGGGTGGCCGCCGAATCCGGGTGGATCGTTCGAGACCTCGGACTTACGGCTGTGATGTCGATTCCATCACGGGGCCGTGCGCCATCACACCGCCTTCACGCCTCCGAGCCGCCGTGGCACTCCCCATAGACCTCCTCCGTCCCGCACCAGCACTCCGACCCCCGTTGCGGTGGCCAGGCCACTGCGCGGCCGCGGGAGGCCAGAGTCGTTGCGTATTGGGGGAGGAGGGTGGTGTCCTCCGGCGTGGTGCCTTCTGAGGCGGCGAAGGCCTCGTAGGACGGGACCGTGCCCGTGACGATGCCGAGGTTCGCGGTGCCCGAGGAGGACAGCTCGCGCAGGGAGGACTCTATGGTCGACAGATGGGTCTCGTGGGACGGGTACTCCGACGACAGGGTGGGGTAGGCCGAGAGGAGTTCGGTCAGTTCGCCCGCCGGCCAGTGCAGGACCGCCACCGGGAAGGGGCGGGAGAGGGCCTCGCGGTAGGCGCCCAGTTCGGCGCGGAGGCGGGAGATCTCCGCCTGGAGTTCCGCCGGGTTGTCCGAGCCCAGGGACCAGACGCGTTTGGGGTCGTGGAGTTCGTCCAGGGGGACAGGGGACGTGTGGAGACTGTCCGCCAGGGTGTCCCAGTCGTCGTGCGGCCGGCCCAGCATGCGGCGGACGCGGTGGCGGCCGTAGAGAAGGGCGTGGGTGGAGGGGGCCGGGGCTGGGGAGTCCGCTCCCGGTGCCGGCAGGAGCAGGTGCGCTCCCTCTGTGAAGGTTTCCGCCGCCGCCTCCAGCTCGTCGTGCGACTCCAGGGACTCCGCGATGATCACCCAGGGGGCCGGGTCGCGCGGGGCGGTCACCCGGATGCCCTCGATGATCGCCCTCGCCTCCGCCTCGTGGCCGTACTCCCAGAGGTTCGAGGCCTTCAGGGCCCGCACGAGGGACGGGCTCTCCAGGGCGGCGGCGGACGACAGCAGGCGGTCGTAGAGCGCGGTCGCCGCGGGGCGGTCGCCGGACAGTTCCAGGTGGGCCGCGGCGCGCAGGAGCAGGGCCTCGGCGTCCTCGGGGTACAGTCCGGCGGTTCGCTCCAGGCGTGCCGCTTCGGCGGTGTGGTCGACGTTCTCGGCAGGCGTGTCGGGGCGCATGGGGGACACCGTACTGCCGAGGCGTGGCGGAAGGGGGTAAGCGCAGGTCAGGGGATCGTCAGTGAGCGTTCACGGTGTACCCGGCGTTCACGTCCGTCCGTGGGTGTTCACCATGCCACTCCGTCCACGTCCGTCCGTGGGCGTTCACCGTGTCGCCCCGTCCGCGTCCGTCCGCGGGTGTTCACCGTGTCACTCCGTCCACTTGCAGTGTCTGGACCGACTTCGGTGCGAAGGAGGCCGAGACCGTCTTCCCTGACAGATAGGTGTCCGTGTGCGGGGTGTAGAGGTCCGCGCCGCCCGTCGTCACCGTGTTCCAGCGGGGGACCAGGCCGCCCGGGCCGCCGGTCACCGAGGAGAACCGGGAGAGGTCGAAGGTCAGGGTCTGAGCGGTGGTGGAGGTGTTCGCCGCCACGATCACCAGGCGTTTCGCCGATGTGTCCAGCGCCGCCGCCGCGTAGCTCGCTCCCGTGTCCAGGATCGTCATTCCGGGGCGGATGTGGCGGGTGAATTGGGCCAGTACGTAGTACTTCGTCTGTATGGTGGTCGGCTGGAGCGTCGAGGCGTCGTAGGCGATCGTCGCCCAGCCCGCGCTCGGGTCCATCACCTGCCAGTACACCCACGCCGTCGGATGCAGCCAGCGGAAGTCGTAGAGGAGGTTTCCGGCCAGGGTGAGGCCCGTGCCGTCGCTGTCTCCTGTTTCCGAGTTCCAGAGTGACTTGCCGGACGTCGTGACCACGTCCGTGTAGAGGAGGTCGCGGCGGCCGCCGGAGCCCTGGTAGCCGTGGACGTTGACCCGGTCGACGTAGCCCTTCGTCGTCGAGGAGAAGGAGTTCCAGGTGGTGCGCGCCAGGTCGTAACTCGTCTCGTCCGAAGCCGAGATCTTCGTGGCCGTCAGGCCCCGCTTGTTCAACTCGCTGCGCAGATACGGCAGTACGGCCGACTGGACCGTCGCGTCCATGTGGCAGCCCTCCTGGGTGCCCGTCGCCGTCCACCAGGAGGACGAGGGCTCGTTGAAGGCTTCGACCGTCGCGAACGTCACGCCCCAGTTCTGCTTCGGGTACAGGGCCACGGCCGCCAGGTGGGAGGCGTGCTGGCGGTAGTTCCAGGACTGGAGGTTGTCGCCGCCGTCGGAGGCGCCGGACGGGTTGTGGTTCAGGCACATCCACCACATCGGGGAGTTGGCGAACAGCTCGGTGGTCGCGCCCCGTCGGGCCGCTTTCTGCAGCATCGCGCGCTGGGCGGCGTCCGCCGTCCACTTCCAGGAGGAGGAGGCCGGGTCCTCGTTCGTCCAGTCCTGCCAGTAGCCCTCGATCTGCTTGAACGACGGGATGTTCGGGGAGGCGGTCATCGACTCGCCGTTCACGCTGTTCCAGCCGCACCCGCCCAGGTTGTAGCGGGCGATGTTCAGGCCGAGGCCCGGGAGTGACGTGCCGTCGTACGTCGTCGTCCTCGTGGTGAAGAAGATGTCGGCGAAGTCGTCCCTCGCGCCGAAGACGTTGGCCCACCAGGCCAAGGACGTGCCCCAGCCCTCCCAAGTGCCGTACGTGGTCGACGGGTTGACCGCCACCGTCGCGTCCGCCCGTGCCGTGCCCGTCGCCAGGGCGCTGCCCAGGATGCCGCCGCTCGCCGCGGCGAGCAGGGTTCTGCGTCGGATCATGACTTCTCCGCCTCTCCGTTGCGGCCTCTCCGTTACGGCTCCGGCAGCAGGAAGCATCGGGGGTGACGGGCGGGTTGTCGAGGGTTGTGACAGCCCTTTCTCAAACCGCTTGAGGAAGGGCCTCCCCCTTGTGGGCATGGCCAGTTGCGCGCGCTGCGCCTATCTTGCGGGCGGCTCCCCCGGAGATGCGACGCGGAGATTCCGCGTGGAGGTCGGCGCGGGCGTGAGTGCGGGGGTGGGTGCGGATGCGGGTCCGGTCCGGCGTGCGGGTCCTACGGCACAGTGACCGACGTCGGCGTGCCCGGCGCCGGCGTGTGCTGTGGGGCGGGGGAGAGGTGCTCGTCACCGTCGGGGTGCTGCTCATGCTGCTGGTCGTGCACCAGCTGTGGTGGACCAACCGGGAGGCCCGGCGCGGGGCCGAGCGGAAGGTGGAGGCGTTGGAGCGGGAGTGGGGCAATCCGGGGGCCGGGGCCGGGGGCGGTGGCGGGAGTCCGCCGGTCACCCCGTCCGGCTCGCCCACGGCTTCGGCTTCGGCTTCCGCGGCCGGCTCCGGCAGGTCCACCCCGCGTGCGCCGCGCTCGTCGTACGCCCCCGTCGCCCTGCCCCGGACGTCCCAGGCCTACGCCGTCCTCACCATCCCGCGGCTGGGGCTGCGCGTCCCCGTCGCCGAGGGGGTGAGCAAGGCCGACGTCCTGAACATGGGCTACGTCGGCCACTACCGGGGCACCCAACAGCCGGGCCAGGCCGGGAACTTCGCGCTCGCCGGGCACCGGAACACCCATGGCGAGCCGTTCCGGTACCTGCCCCGGCTGCGGCGCGGGGACGACATCGAGGTGGAGACGCGGACGGCGTCGTACACGTACGACGTCGACCAGGTGCTGCCGCGGACCTCCCCGACGGACTCGGGGGTCGTCCGGCCCGTGCCGCGCTCCCTCGACCGGCCGTCCTACGGCTATGCCGCGCCCGGCTACTACATCACCCTGACCACCTGCACGCCCGAGTTCACCTCGCGCTACCGGATGGTGGTGTGGGGGAAGCTGGTGTCCATGCGGCCCAGGTGAGCCCCCCCTCCCCGCGAGATCACCGCTCGACGTCACTGCCGCGCACTCACCGCCCGCGCAGCGCCACCGGCACACCCACCGCCCCCCCCGCAGCGCCGCCGGCACACCCACCCCACACACAGCGCCGCCGGCGCACTCACCGCTCCCGCAGCACCAGCACGCTCACCGCACCCGCCGCCGCCAGCCCCGCCGACACCAGCAGGGCGATGTTCGCGCCCGCGGCCAGGGTGTGGGCCGAGGTGGCGAGGGCGATGGTGAGGGCCACGCCGGCGCAGGAGCCGATGTAGCGGAAGGTCTGCTGGGCGCCCGAGCCCATCGCGGCGCGCTCCCGCGGTACCGACTCCACCGCCAGCAGCGGCAGCGCGCCGTTGAGCAGGCCGCTGCCCACCCCGCTGATGATCAGGCCGGGCAGCAGCCGGGCCCAGGAGCCGGAGGCCACCGCGCCGAGCATGGTCAGTACGGCGACGGTGTGCAGGGCGAAGCCGACGGCGAGCTGCGCGCGCGGCGCGATCCGGCCGGCCAGGTGCTTGACCTGGAGGGCGACCGCGAAACTCAGTCCGGACCAGAGCAGGAACAGCCAGGCCGTGTCCATGGGGGACAGCCGGAGCGTCTGCTGGAGCAGCGCCGGCAGGAAGCTGAACATGCCGATCACGGCGAGGCCGGTGAACAGGCCGCCGGCGGCCGAGGCCAGGAAGCGGGCGTGGCGCAGCAGACCGAGGTCGATCATCGGCGTGCGGGTGCGGTGTTCCACCACGGCGAAGAGCGCGATGAGGACCGCGGCGGCGGCGAACAGCAGCTCGACCGGTGCGCGCAGCCAGCCGTCGCGGCCGAGCGTCAGGGCCGCGACCAGGGCCACCAGGGCCAGACCGAAGGCCAGCGCGCCGAGGACGTCCGGCCGGCCGCCGCGCGGCGCCCGGGACTCGGTGAGGGCGCGGGTACCGAGCGCGGCGACCACGAGGGAGAGCGCGCCCAGGACGCCGTACGCCACCCGCCAGCTCGGCAGCGCGCCCGCGACCAGTGGGCCCACCGCGATGCCGCCGCTGACGAAGGCGCCCCACACACCGGTCGCGTGCAGCCGGCTGCGCGGTGCGGGGAAGGCCGCCACCAGCAGGCCGAGGCTGCTTGCCAGGATCGCCGCGCTCGCCGCTCCCTGGGCGATACGGGCGAGGGTGAACTGCCAGGTCGACGTGGTGAGGGCGCCGAGTGCGGTGGTGAGGCCGAGGGCCAGGGTGCCGCCGAGGAAGATCCGGCGGCGGCCGTAGTCGTCGGCGAGGCTGCCGGCCACCAGCAGCAGGGCGGCGAGGCCCAGCGGGGTGCCGTTCAGCAGCCAGGCCTGCCCGGAGAGCGGGGTGTGCAGGGAGGCCGCGGTGTCCGGGAGCGTGACCATCGGGGCCGTGTACGTCATCAGGGCCGCGGCGGTGGCCGCGCTGGTCAGGGCGAGTGTGGCCCGGGGGCGTGCGGGTGCGTCCCGGGCGGTCGTGCCGGATACGGCCGTGGCGGCGGGGGCGGTGGCGGGGTCGAGCCCGGTCATGGCGTGGTCCTGTCCTCTTTGGGCTGTAGGTTCGTTCATTGAATCGACCTGGCCCGGCCACCGTAACACTGTCAGTTCGGTCATTGAACCAAGGTGTCGGAAAGTGGCTACAGTGGACGGCATGGCACTGGGCAAGGACTACGCGACACAGGAGTGCTCGATCGCCCGCGCGCTCGAGATCATCGGCGAGCGCTGGACGCTGCTCGTCGTCCGGGACGCGCTGTACGGCGTGCGGCGGTACAACGACTTCCTGGTCCACCTCGGCATCCCGCGCGCCGTGCTGGCGGCCCGGCTGCAGACCCTGACCGGCGAGGGCATCCTCGAAAAGCGCCGCTACCAGCAGTCGCCGCCGCGCGACGAGTACGTCCTCACCGAGCGCGGCCGCGCCCTGTGGCCGACCCTGCGCGCGCTCGGCCTGTGGGGGCGCGAGCACTTCACCGAGACCCAGCTGCGCTACTTCCGGCACGCGGACTGCGGCACGGAACTCGGCCCGTACGGCGAATGCCCCGCCTGCAAGGCCGTCGTACCGCTGGAGGACGTCGTCATGGAACCCGGCCCCGGCCTCGACCGCGCCCCGGCGGACCCGGTCAGCAGGGCCCTGCTGAAGCGGAAGCGGCTGCTGGAGCCGCTGGAGACGGAACCCGCCTGAGAACCCGCCTGAGAGCCCCCCCAAGGGCCCGCGGGCCTCGGGTCGCTCAGGGCGCCGCCTGCCCGTCGCCCCTGAGCAGGTCGACCGCCATCTGGTCGGTCTGCTCCGACCGGCCGCCGAGCCGGTGGACGACCACCCAGCGGCCGTCCGCCATGGCCCCGGCGAAGACGGAGGCGTGGCGGGTCGCGCCGTTGTGCCACAGCAGCGCGCCGGCCGTCTGCCACGAGGGCGCGGGCTCCCCCAGCCGGCGGTCCACCGCCAGCCGGACCAGCAGATCGGCGACCGCGCGCGGGGTGGCCCACAGCCCGCCCGCCGGCAGGATCGCCCCGTCCATGGTCCAGGGCCTGCGGTCCCGGCCGAGGAACCCGGGGGCGAGCAGCCGCCGGCCCGCCTCGGGGCGCACGCTCACCTCACAGACGTCCAGCGGGCGCAGGACGTGCTCGGCGAGCAGTTCCTCGTACGGCGCGCCGGCCGCGGCGACCAGGGCCGCGCCCAGCACGGCGTACCCGAGATTGGAGTACTCCTCCTCCTGTCCCGGCGGCCGGACCACGACCCCGTCCAGCCGGCCGAGCAGCCGGCGCAGGGCCGCGTCGTCGAACCCGGCGTACGGATCGCGGTTGCCGGTGTCGGGCGGCAGCCGGGGCAGCCCGGAGGTGTGCTGGGCCAGCTGCCGCAGCGTGATGCCGGTGCCGGGAGCGGCGGGGAGCCAGCGCTCGACGGGGTCGTCGGCGTCGAGCAGGCCCGCGGCTGCCATCCGCATGAGCGCCGTACCGGTGAGCACCTTGGTGAAGGAGCCGATCTCGACGAACTGGTCCACCGCGTGACCGTCACCGGCGCGCGCGGGAGAGGTGTCGCTCAGGATGCAGAAGGGAGTACGAGGCACGCGGGGTCCTTGGGGGTTCTCGGGGGCTCTTGGGGATTCATGGAGTACGGCGGCGACGGCGAGTACGGCGACGACGACGAGTACTGCGGAGACGGGGAGTACTGCGGAGACGGCGAGTACTGCGGCGACAGCGGTTTTTCGGCCATCACCCGCCCCTGTACTTGGTGTTCGCGCTGTTCAGGTATAAAGGGCAGGATGGCATGGGTGGTTGTGACCGTGGGGAGGGGAGTCGAGTGGTCCGCAGAGTGACGCGATCGCGTGAGTTCGCCCCGCTGCTGCTTCTTCTGCTGCTGCTGCCGCTCTTGCTGCTCGACACCGGCAACCTGACCGCGACCGTGGCCCTGGCCGCGACCGCCGCCGCCGGTTCCGCGCTCGCCCTCTGCTCCCTCCTCGCCGCCCGCAGCGCGCCCGCCGTCCCGCCCACCCGGGTACGCACCGCGATCCGGGACCGCGCGCGGCGTACGGCCTTCCTGCCGCAACGCGATCCCGACGCGCCCGGCCGGCGCCGGCCCAGGGCACCCGGACACGCCCTTCCGGCGACCGCCGCGTAGGGCACGTCCCACCGCACTTCCGGGTACGTGACCCCGCGCGGGTCGTCATGCCGCTCTGCTCATCCGCGCGCCTTCCGCGCGCTTCCGGCACGACGAGACCCCCGGAGGGCTCACCCACACATGTCCGTCTTCTCTGTCTTCTCCGTCTTCGCGCGTCTGGTGGAGCAACTCGCCGACCTGCTCCAGCCGCTGTTCCACGCCTCCGCGGCCGCCGCCGCGATCGTCCTGTTCACCGCGCTCGTACGACTCCTCGTCCACCCGCTCTCCCGCGCCGCCGCCCGCCGCCCGCGGCCAGCGGGCACGCGCCGCACTCCAGCCGCGCCTGGCCGAGCTGCGCCGCAAGCACGCCAAGGACCCGCAGCGGCTGCAGCGGGCGGTGCTGGAACTGCACCGCGAGGAAAAGGTGTCACCGCTGTCCGGCTGTCTGCCCGGACTGCTCCAGCTGCCCGCGTTCTTCCTGCTCTACCACGTCTTCTCCAGCTCCACGATCGCCGGCGAGGCCAACGGGCTCCTCGGCCATCAGCTCTTCGCCGCGCCGCTCGGCGGGAAGTGGGCCGACGCGCTCGGCGCCGGGGGGCCGTTCGGCCCCGCCGGGCTGGTCTACCTCGTGCTCTTCGCGCTCGTCGCGGCCGTAGCCGCCTTCAACTACCGGCGGACCAAGCGGATGATGGCGGACAATCCGGTCACCGTGGGTGCTGGTGCTGGTGCTGGTGCTGGTGCCGGTGCCGGTGAGCAGGTGCCGGGGCTCGGCGCGGTCAACAAGGTCATGCCGTTCATGTCCTTCTTCACGCTCGTCACCGTGGCGGTCGTCCCGCTCGCCGCCGCGCTCTACGTCGTGACCAGTACGACCTGGAGCGCGGTGGAGCGGGCGGCTCTGTATCGGTAGAGGGCCTGGTCACAGCCCTGGTTACGGTCCAGTACGTGAACAGGGTCTTGCGGAGTGGACGCCTCGATTGGAGGATCGACCAGTCCTCCGATGGCTGCACCCATCGGTCCGGGCGTCCGCTATCGAGGGAGATGGTGACCATGAAGCTGCTGCGAGTCGGTACGGCAGGGGCCGAGCGGCCCGCGCTGCTCGATGCCGAGGGGACCCTCCGGGACCTGTCGGGCATCGTGGCCGACATCGACGGCGCGTTCCTGGCCGACGAGAGTGCGCTGGACCGGGTACGGGCGGCGGCCGAGGCCGGTGAGCTGCCCGTGCTCGACGCCACGGGCCTGCGGATCGGGCCTCCGGTCGGCCGCATCGGAAAGGTCGTGTGCATCGGGCTCAACTACCACGACCACGCCCGTGAGACCGGTGCCGAGCCGCCCGCCGAGCCGGTCGTCTTCTTCAAGGCGGCGGACACGGTGGTCGGGCCGCACGACACCGTGCTCGTCCCCCGTGGGTCGCGCAAGACCGACTGGGAGGTGGAGCTGGCCGTCGTCATCGGGCGTACGGCCCGCTATGTGGAGTCGGCCGAGGAGGCGCTCGCGCATGTCGCGGGGTACGCGGTCGCGCACGACGTGTCCGAGCGGGAGTTCCAGATCGAGCGGGGCGGCACCTGGGACAAGGGCAAGAACTGCGAGACGTTCAATCCGCTGGGGCCGTGGCTGGTGACGGCGGACGAGATCCCCGACCCGCAGCGGCTGTCGCTGAAACTGTGGGTCAACGGGGAACTGAAGCAGGACGGTACGACGGCCGAGCAGATCTTCCCCGTGGCGGAGGTCGTGCGGTACGTCAGCCAGTTCATGACGCTCTACCCCGGGGACGTCATCAACACGGGGACGCCCGCGGGGGTGGCCATGGGCCGGCCCGAGCCGAAGCCGTATCTGCGGGCCGGGGACGTCGTCGAGCTGGAGATCGCCGGCCTCGGCCGGCAGCGCCAGGAGCTGAAGGACGCCTGAGCCAGGTAGAGATGTGGGGCGCCCTTCGCGCAGTCGGTCCCCGGGCGCCTCACACCTTCAGGAACTGCTCCAGCGCCGCCACGACGAACCGGTGGTCCTCCAGCTGGGGCAGGCCGGAGACGGTCACCGCGCCGATGACGCCCACGTTCTCGACGCGGACCGGGAAGGAGCCGCCGTGGGCCGCGTAGGCGTCCGGATCGAGCCGCGAGGAGTCCTCGAACGTCGTGCCCTTGGCGCGGAAGCGGGCGCCGACCAGGTAGGAGGAGGCGCCGTAGCGCTCCACCACCCGGCGCTTGCGGGCGATCCAGGCGTCGTTGTCCGGGGTGGAGCCCGGCAGGGCCGCGTGGAAGAGCTGCTGGCCGGCGCGGTGGATGTCGATGGCGACCGGGGCCCGGCGCTCCCGGGCCAGTCCGACCAGGAGCGAGCCGAGGGCCCAGGCGTCCTCGTGGCTGAACCGCCGGAAGACCAGCCGGCGTTCCTGCTCCTCCAACTCCTCGACGGACGGGGCGGGTTCGGGGGTGGTCCGAGGGGCGGGCCGCGACATCAGAGGGTCACCGTGACCTTGTCGCGGGCGGACCGGCGGGCCGCTTCCAGTACGTCCAGGGCGGCGGCCGCCTCCAGCGCGGTCACCGGGTTGGGTCCCGTGCCGGTCAGGGCGCGGGCGACGGCCGTGTAGTAGGCGGGGTAGTCGCCGGGCAGGGTCGGTACGGGGGTGCCGCCGCCGGTCACCGGCGACTCTCCCCCAGAGCCGATACGGCCCCACAGGGACGCCTCCTCCGTGCCCCAGTCGGCGGTGGTGCCGGGGCGGTCGCCCTCGCGCAGGGCCGCCTCCTGCGGGTCCAGGCCGTACTTCACATAGCCGGCGCGGGAGCCCAGCACCCGGAAACGGGGGCCGAGTTGCGCGGTCGTCGCGGAGACATAGAGGTGGGAGCGGACGCCGCCGGCGTGTGTGAGCGCGATGAAGGCGTCGTCGTCGGTCTCGGCGCCGGGGCGGCGGATGTCCGTCTCCGCGTACACCTCGGTGACCGGGCCGAAGAGGACCAGGGCCTGGTCGACGACATGGCTGCCGAGGTCGTAGAGCAGACCTCCGATCTCTGCCGGGTCGCCGGACTCGCGCCAGCCGCCCTTCGGCTGCGGGCGCCAGCGCTCGAAGCGGGACTCGAAGCGCCAGGGGTCGCCGAGTTCGCCGTCCTGAAGGAGCTTACGGAGGGTCAGGAAGTCATTGTCCCAGCGGCGGTTCTGGAAGACGGACAGGAGCAGGCCGCGCTCCTCGGCGAGGGCGGCGAGGCCACGGGCCTCGGCCGCGGTGCCGGCGACCGGCTTGTCGACGACGACCGGCAGGCCCGCCTTCAGGGCGGCGGTGGCGAGCGGGACGTGCGTCTTGTTCGGGGAGGCGATGACGACCAGGTCCAGCCGGTCCGCGCGGTCGAACAGCTCCTCCGGCGTGGCGACGGGCGTCACGTCAGGGAACTCGGCGCGGGCCTGCCCCTGCCGCTCCGGGTCGGAGGTGACCACGGTGTCCAGGGCGAGGCCCTCGGTGGCGGCGATCAGCGGGGCATGGAACACGGAGCCGGCGAGGCCGTAGCCGATCAGGCCGACGCGGAGGGGGGTAGCAGTCATGCGTCCTACTTTCGCAACGCTGTTGCCAAAGTGCAAGTGGTGGGGAGAATGGGTGGCGTGAACAGGACGAGGTCGAGGACGGCGGCGAGCACGACGGCGAGGGCGGGCGCGGAGCCGGAGCCGGGCCCGGCGGCGGCGCCGGCTCCGGGGCAGGAGCAGGGGCCGGGGCAGGAGCGGCGGCCGGGGATGGGTACGGCGGGGGCGAATCTCGGCGCGGTGCGCAGCCACAACGCCGCGCTGGTGCTGGGGCTGCTGCGGGACGCCGGCGCGGAGGGCATCAGCCGGCTGGAACTCGCCGAGCGGACCGGGCTCACCCCGCAGGCCGTCAGCAAGATCACCGCACGGCTGCGCGAGGAGGGGTACGCGGCGGAGGCCGGGCGGCGCGCGTCGACGGGGGGCAAGCCGCGGACCGTGCTGCGGCTGGTGCCGGAGGCGGGGCACGCGGTGGGGGTGCATCTGGACCGCGACGAGCTGCGGGTGGTGCTGGTCGATCTGGACGGCGCCGTGGTGGCGCAGCGGCGGGCGGAGCTGGATCTCGGGGCCCGGGCGGAGGCGGTCCTCGGGGTGGTCGCCGAGGCGGTGGAGGAGCTGGTGGGGGAGGCGCTCGGCCTCGGGGACGAGGGTCTCGCCGGTGCCGGGACGCTGCTCGGGGTGGGAGTGGCGCTGCCGGGCCCGCTCGATCACTCCCGTGGTGTGCTGCACCGGGTGACCGGGTTCCCCGAGTGGGACGGATTTCCGCTGCGCGACGCCCTCGGGGAGCGGCTGGGGGTGCCGGTCGTGGTGGACAAGGACACCAACGCGGCGGCGCTCGGGCTGTCGGTGGGGGGCGAGGCGGGATCCCGGTCCTTCGCGTATCTGCATCTCGGTACGGGGCTCGGTGCCGGTCTGGTGATCGGCGGGCGGGTGCACCGGGGGGCGCGGACCGGGGCGGGGGAGTTCGGGCACCAGGTGATCCAGCTGGACGGGCCGCTGTGCGAGTGCGGGAACCGGGGATGCGTGGAGGCGCTGTGCCTGGCGGCGGTGGGGCGGGGGGAGCCCGGGGAGGCGGCGCGTGTGCTGGGGGTGGGGGCGGCGAATCTGGTGGCGCTGCTGGACATCGATGTGGTGCTGCTCGGGGGGCGGACGGTGGCGGGGGAGCCGGGGGTGTTCGTGCGGGGGGTCGAGGACGTGCTCGATGCGCGGGCTCGGCGGGCGGGCGCGCGGGGGGAGCCGGTGCCGGTACGGAGCTCCACGCGGGGGGAGCGATTGGTGGCCGAGGGCGCGGCGCAGCTGCTGCTGGCACCGGTGTTCGGCCGGGGCGACGCGTGACGGCGCGGTGAGTTGTGGCGGGGTGGGGCGGGTCGCCTGTCGGCGCGTGCCGGGTGCTGCTCGCCCACCCGTGCCGCCTGGGACCGGACAACCTGATGGGGCGGGCCTGGTCCGCGGTGCCCACGGCCCGGCGCATGGCCGCGCTTGCGCGCGCCGCCAAGAGCGCGGGTTACCGTCTCGCTCTCTTGTCGAACAGCTTCGGCATGGATCCGTTCAACCCGTATGAGCAAGCAGGGATTTGGGGCCTGTTCGAGGTGCACATCATCTCCGAGCAGGTCCGCACGGCGAAGCCCGACCCTGCGATCTACGAGCTGACGTTGGAGCGTCTCGGACTTCCTGCACAGGCATGTGTGTTCGTTGATGACCATCCCCGGAACCTCCCGCCTGCCGAGGCCCTGGGTATCACCACCGTCCTTGCGACGGATGAAGCCGCCACGGTGGCCGAGCTTGAGGCATTGCTCGGAGTGAGCGCTGCACGTTCCGTCTCTAGGGAACATCATGCCCGCGGCTGTGGTTGTGGTGGCCGAGATCGTTTCCCGACGTGAGGAGGACGCATGCCCACGGCCGTGCAAGTGAGGCAAACCGGCGGTCCCGAGGTGCTAGAGGTTGCCGAGGTGGAAGTTGGCGACCCGGGCCCGCGCCAGCTCCTGGTCGATGTGGCGGCCGCGGGTGTGAACTACGTCGACACCTACCAGCGCAGTGGGCTTTACCCGATCCCCTTGCCTTATACCCTCGGCCTTGAGGGCGCCGGGAAGGTAGCCGCGGTCGGTGCTGACGTGACCGGGTTCGCCCCAGGCGACCGGGTGGCCTGGCAGGGTGTGCCCGGTAGCTACGCGCAGCGGGCGCTGATACCGGCCGATGCCGCGGTGCACGTACCGGACGGGGTGACGGACCAGATCGCCGCCGCCGTACCGTTGCAGGGGATCACGGCGCACTACCTGGTCACCTCCACCTATCCAGTCAAGTCGGGCGAAGCGATCCTGGTGCACGCGGCGGCCGGTGGGGTCGGCCTACTGCTGATCCAATTGGCGAAGGCACGCGGCGCCCGGGTCATCGGCACGGTGTCCACCGCGGCGAAGGAGAAGCTCGCCCGCGAGGCCGGTGCCGACGATGTGATCCGCTATGACCAGGTGGATTTCGCCTCGGCAGTTCGGAACCTGACCGCTGGCGAGGGCGTACACGTCGTCTACGACGGAGTCGGCAGGTCCACACTGGACGGAAGCCTGAATAGCCTGCGCAAGCGAGGCCTGTTGGCGCTGTTTGGCGCATCCAGTGGGCCGGTGCCGCCGATCGACCCGCAACGGCTCAACAAGGCCGGTTCGGTGTACCTGACCCGCCCGGATATCGACGACTACAGCCAGACCCGTGAGGAGCTGGAATGGCGGATCGGCGAGCTTTTCGCTGCTGTGGCCGACGGTTCGCTAAAGGTGCGGATCGGCGCCACGTACTCGCTTACCGACGCACGGCAGGCCCACGACGACCTACACGCCCGCACGACCACTGGCAAGGTGCTGCTCATCCCCTAGATGGATGAGTCCAGGGGATGGCCTGCGGGCGTGAGACGAGGGCGTCCAATGTCGGTGTGTGAAGACAGACCTGGACACCCTCGCGACGGCACTCTACGCCCGGATCGACGACGAGTTGAAGGCTTCGCCGTGGCTGGCCCCCTGGCGTCCGGAGACCGGGATCTCGCCTCGGCTCAGTGACGCGGAACTGCTCACCCTCGCGGTGATGTCGGCGCTGCTCGGCTACACGTCCGAGCGGCGCTGGCTGCGCCGTGTCGATCGGGACTTTCGCGGCCTGTTTCCCTATGTGCCCCGGCAGTCCGGCTACGGCAAACGGCTGCGTGCCGCGTCCTCGCTGCTCACCAGCATGATCCGGATTTTGGCCCGGGACACCTCGCTGTGGCACGACGACGTCTGGCTGGTGGATTCCACCCCGGTCGGCTGCGGCTGCTCCCGCGAGACGGCCAGACGCTCCGACCTGGCTGGATGGGCCCAGTACGGGTACTGCGCGTCACACTCACGGTACTTCTGGGGCCTGCGGCTGCACCTGGTGTGCACCCTCGGCGGGCTGCCGGTCCTGTTCGCACTGACCGGCGCGAAAGCCGACGAGCGCGAGACGCTGCGCGACATGCTCGACACCGCACCCGAGGTGACCGCCTCCCACCCGGGGCAGACGATCATCGCAGATAGGAACTACTACGGCCGCGAGTTCGAGCACGCCCTCACCGAGCGTCAGCTGCGGCTCCTGCGGCCGGCTCGCCAGGGCGAACCCGAGCGGGCCGGGGCGCACCTGTTCAAGCCGCTGCGACAGGTCATCGAGTCGATCAACCAGACATTCAAGGGGCAGCTGGACCTGGAACGACACGGCGGCAAGAGCCCAGCGGGGGTGGCGGCACGCGTCCTGTGCCGGATCCTCGCCCTCACCGCGGCGATCTGGCACAACGACAAGACCCGACAGCCGATCAAACGATCACTGACCGCCTACGACCACTGACCGCAGCGACACCCCTTGGACTCATCCATCTAGCGGCGACTTCCGGTCAACTCGCTCTGTCCGCAGAGGCTGCCGTCTCCCCGTAGGAACCCGCCGCTGTGCCGCACGTCCATGATGTCCCCCTGCGTCGACAGCTGATCGACCCCGTCGTCGTGGGGCCAGACGCACGACCGTGTCACGCTCAGCCGCCTGTCCCATTCCTGCACCGGCCGCGCGATCACCTTCGCGCCCCTGTGACCTACGCCGACGCACGCGCCGTGGCCGCGTCTGGGCCGTTCGGGTGGTCACAATGGGACCAAGCGCATCAAGCGAATCAATAGGCCACTGTCATCTCACACGACGCACCCATCAGTGCGGTGAGGAGTGAGTATGCGCCGCTCTCGGATCGCCCGCGTCGCCCGTATCGCCACCGCAACCCTCGTCGGCGCCGGCACCGCCCTCGTCGCGCTCGCCGGGTCGGCCGCCGCCGCGCCGGTCGGCACCGTCAGCCCTGCCTCGGTGAAGCCCGGTCAGAGTGTGCGGCTCACGCTCACCGGATGCAGCGACCCCCGCCAGGGCGGCCGTGCCGAAGGCGCGCCGATCGGCAACGGCACCACGGCCCGCAGCCCCATCGACGGCGTCGACCTCAGGTCCACGGCCGGGGACACCCTGAACGGGACGGCCACGATCGTGCGGTACGCACAACCCGGCGTGGCACAGATCTACCTGGCCTGTGCCTCCGATCCGTCCACCGTGGTCACCGTGGACGTCACCGTCACCGGCTGACCCCCGCTCTGCCCCCACGGAACTCCGCTGATCGAGCGGAGTTCCGTGGGCCCCCGGAGTGGCAGCTCTCCGTGTCGCCGGACGTCCGGCATGGTCATGTGTTCATGCGACTGTGCACGTCCCTGCCGCCCTGCCTTGCCGCAGCGGCCGCCGTCACCGTCCTCGCCCCCGTGCCGTCGGCCGTCGCCCATGCCGGCACGCCGCCCCCCGCCTGCGTCGCCGCCGACGCGCACGCGTTTCCGCTCGTCACCCGGATCCGCGGCGGACCCGGCTCGTACGAGGCCGGCGGCGGATACGGCACCTGGTACGTCGACCTCACCAACACCACCGGCCGGATCTGCACCGGCGTCCATCCGCTGATCGTGCTCGTCGACGACAACCGCGCGCTGCGGCCCGACCAGCCTCAGCTGGACTTCTATGACGGTTCCCGGGCCCGGCCGGTGACGTTCGAGGGCACCGACGAGCAGGAGCTGATCGGGGTGCTGGACGCCACGGGGTTCGCCGGGTTCGCCGTACCGCCCGGCGGGACCGTCAGTGTCAAGGTCAGGCTCGCGCTCCCCTCCGATGTCGCGCCGGACCGGGTCACCGTCAACGCGGCCGTCGTCCAGCGCCGGGGCGACGACGGGGACTGGGTCGGGGAGTCCGACGCGTACCGGTTCGCGGTCAGCCAGGACGGACACGACCCGCCGCCGGATCCGCAGAGCACGCGGGACGGCGGGAGCGTGGCGCCCAGCGCGTCCGGCAGCCCGCAGGCCACGCCCGGTGCCGGCACCGCCACCCCCGTCGCCGACTCCACGCCCACCCTCGATCCCGCCCCGCCGTCGGCCCAGGCGGCGGGGGAAGCGGGGAGCCGGGCGGGTGAACTGTCCCGGACCGGACCCGGCTCCGCCCGCGCGCTGCTCGCGGCCGCCGCCGCGCTGACCGCCGTCGGCGCGGGCGCGCTGCTGGCCCGCAGACGCGGCTGAGGCCCGGCTGAGGCCCGGCTAAGGCCCGGCTGAGGTGCGGCCGAGGCGTGGCCGAGGCGTGGCGGGACCGGGGGCCGTACGATCAACTTCCGGTCGGTCTGCGACGATCCCCTGGTGGACTACCCGAACGACCAGGCCCCCGGCGCCCCCGTCCGCTCCGGCATCCCCGAGCACGGGCGCATCCCCAAGTACTACGCGGTGAAGGCGCGGATCGCCGCGCTGCTGGACGAACTGGGGGAGGACAGCGTCATCCCCACCGAACGGGATCTCGCCGAGCGCTATGACGTCGCCCGCGAGACCGTACGGCAGGCCGTGCGTGAGCTGGTGCTGGAGGGGCGGCTGCGGCGAAAGGGGCGCGGGACCGTCGTCGCCGGGCCCAAGCTGGCCCAGCCGCTGTCCCTCGCCAGCTACACCGAGGGCGTGCGGCGGCAGGGCCGTACCCCCGGCCGTACGCTCGTCACCCTCGACCGCTTCCCCTGCCCGCAGGCCCTGGCCGCCGAGACCGGGCTCACCCGGGGCGAGCCCGTCTGGCACCTGGAGCGGGTGCTGCTCGCCGACGACGAGCGGGTCGGCCTGGAGAGCACCTATGTCGCCGTCGAGCGGGTGCCGGGTCTGCGCGGCGACTTCGACCCGGACTCCTCCTTCTACGCCTATCTGAAGGCCCAGGGCATCGACTTCGGCGACGCCGACGAGCGCGTCGAGACCGTGCTGGCCACCCCGCGCGAGGCCCTGCTCATCGGCACCCCGCCGGCCCTGCCGATGCTGCTGATCCACCGCGTCTCCCGGGACACGCAGGGGCGGCCGCTGGAGCGGGTGCGCTCGCTCTACCGGGGCGACCGGTTCTCCTTCACCGCCCACCTCACGGGCTGACACCGTCCCGCCGGGCTGACACCGCCCCTACCGGCCGGTACCGCCCTCTCGCGGGCCGGTCACGTCCGGAATCCGCCCATCGGTACCCCCGTGAACATTACGAGAAGATAACGGGTCTAGCCCAAACGTGATGGGTCGTTCACGCTCTCGTTGTCAGCCGGACCCTTCCGGTTCCCCGATCCCGAGGAGCGTTGACGTCGTGAGACTGACAGTCGTGGGAGCAGGCGTGGTGGGCACCATGCACGCCTGGCAAGCAGTGCAGCGCGGCCACCAGGTCGTCCAGATCGAGCGGGAGGCGGAGGCGCGCGGCGCCTCGCTCCGCAACTTCGGACAGATCTGGGTCAGTGGCCGCGCGGGCGGAGAAGAACTGGAGACCGCGCTGCGGGCGCGGGAGCTGTGGGAGGAGATCGGCGGGCGCGTGCCGAAGCTGGGCTTCCGGGCCAACGGCTCGCTGACCCCGGTGCGCGGAGATCTCGAACTCGCCGTCGCCGAGGCCGCCGTGGCCCGCCCGGACGCCGCCGCCCGCGGCTACAAGCTGCTGACCCCCGGCGAGGCCCGGACCGTCAACCCCGCCCTGCGCGGCGAGTTCGACGCCGCCCTCTACTGCGAGCGCGACGCCGCCGTCGAGCCCCGCACCGCCCAGCTCGCCTTGCGCGAGGAACTGCTGAAGTCCCCGCACTACACCTTCCTGCCGGGCCGTGAGGTCCGTGACGTGGTCGGCGCCGCAAGCGTGCGCGACGACCACGGGGACGTGCACGAGGCCGACGCCGTCGTGCTGTGCACCGGCGCCTGGCTCGGCGGACTCGTCCGCGAGCTGGCCGGCCCCGACCTGCCGGTGCGCCGCGTACGCCTGCAGATGATGCAGACCGCCCCGCTCGGCGAGCCGCTGACCACCTCGGTCGCGGACACCGACAGCTTCCGCTACTACCCGGCCTACGCCTCCCCGGCCCTGGACGCGCTCAACGCCGGCCGGCCCCAGGCGCGGACCGCGGCCGAGCACAAGATGCAGCTGCTCATGGTGCAGCGCGCCGACGGCGGACTGACCATCGGCGACACCCACGAGTACGAGCACCCCTTCGCCTTCGACACCGTCGAGGACCCCTACGACCACCTCACCGGGGTCGTCGAGTTCTTCCTCGGCCGGCCGCTGCCGAAGATCCGCCGCCGCTGGGCCGGCGTGTACGCGCAGTGCACCGACAAGAGCCGTGTCGTGCACCGGCAGCAGGTGAGCGACGGCGTGTGGCTGGTCACCGGACCCGGCGGGCGCGGCATGACCTGCTCGCCGGCGATAGCCGAAACGACCGCGAACGAACTGGGCTGGTGAGCACCCCCATGACCGCATCCCCCGAGAACATCCGTCTCGTCGTCCTCGACATGGCCGGGACCACCGTCGCCGACGACGGCCTCGTCGAGCGCGCCTTCGCCGCCGCCGCGGCCGAACTGGGCGTCGAGCCCGGCTCGGCCGAGCACACCGAACACCTCGCCTACGTCCGCGCGACCATGGGCGAGTCCAAGATCTCCGTCTTCCGGCATCTGTTCGGCACCGAGGACCGCGCCCAGCGCGCCAACACCGCCTTCGAGAAGGCCTACGGCGACCTGGTCGACGCCGGTCTGATCGCCCCCGTGCCCGGGGCCCGCGAGGCCATCGAGGCACTCGCCGCCGACGGCCGCAGTGTCGTCCTGACCACCGGTTTCGCCCGGGTCACCCAGGACGCCATCCTCGCCGCCCTAGGCTGGCAGGACCCCTCGTTCCCCGTCTCGCTCACTCTGTGCCCGGCCGACGCCGGCGGGCGCGGACGGCCGTACCCGGACATGGTCCTGGAGGCCTTCGTCCGCACCAAGGCCGCCGAGGGCGTGAGCCAGATCGCCGTCGTCGGCGACACCTCGTACGACGTGCTCAGCGGCGTCCGCGCCGGGGCCGGACTGGTCGCCGGCGTGCGCACCGGCGCCCATGGCGACGAGGCGTTCCGCGCCGCCGGTGCCACCCACGTCCTCGACTCCGTCGCCGACCTGCCCGCCCTGCTCTCGGGAGCGCGCTGAGATGGGCATCCGCTTCGACTCCGTCACCGTCGCCTACGACGGCAACGTCGTCCTCGACCAGCTCGACCTGACCGTCGAGCCCGGCGAGGTCATGGCGCTGCTCGGGCCGTCCGGCTCCGGCAAGACCACCGCGCTGCGGGCGGTCGCCGGATTCGTACGGCCCGTGTCCGGGCGGGTGCTCCTCGGCGGCCGGGACGTGACGGACCTGCCGCCGTACCGGCGAGGCATCGGCATGGTCGTGCAGCAGTACGCGCTCTTCCCGCACATGCGGGTCGACGAGAACGTGGCCTTCGGGCTCAGGGCCCGCAAGGCGGCCAAGGGCGAGATACGGCAGCGGGTCGCCGAGGCGCTGGAGATGACCGGCATGGCCGCCTACGCCCGCCGCCACCCGCGCGAGCTGTCCGGCGGACAGCAGCAGCGGGTCGCCATCGCCCGCGCGCTGGCCATCCGGCCGGACGTGCTGCTCCTGGACGAGCCGCTGTCCGCGCTCGACGCCCGGCTGCGCTCCGGGATGCTCTCCGAACTCGCCCGGCTGCACCGGGAGTTGCCCGACGTCTCGATGCTGTACGTCACCCACGACCAGGTCGAGGCGCTCACCCTGGCCGACCGGATCGCGGTCATGGACAAGGCGCGGCTGCAGTCCTGCGGTACGCCGAAGGAGCTGTACCGCTCCCCGGCCGACGAGTTCACCGCCTCCTTCGTGGGCGGCGCGAACCTGGTGCCGGTGACCGTCGGCTCCGGGGGTGTCTCCTTCGCGGGCACCGAGCTGAAGGTCGACACGACCGGGGTGCTCGCGGGGGCGCGGGCCACGCTGTGCGTACGGCCGCATCTGGTCGGGCTCGGCGAAGGGCCCAACCGGGTCGTCGGCACGGTCACCGAGATCCAGTGGCGGGGCGCCACGCACCGGCTGTACGTCGAGGTCGACGGGCACAGTGTGATGGCGGACCTGCGGGAGCTGAGGAATCCGCCGGCGCTCGGGGACGCGGTGGCTCTGCACTTCGCCCCCGAGGACGCGGTGCTGCTGCCCGCCGGAGTCACCCATGAATAGGCGTCTGTTGTGGGCCCTGCCACCGGTGGCCCTCCTCGCCCTCTTCTTCCTCTACCCCCTCGCCCTCGTCGTCCAGCAGTCGTTCCAGCCGGACTCCGGAGGCACCTCGCTCACGCCGTACTCCGATGTCTTCGCCTCCGAGGCCTTCCGGAACGCGCTGTGGACCACCGTCTGGCTGGCCGTGGCCTCCACCATCGGGTGTCTGGTGCTCGGGTTCCTGCTGTCGCTGGTCATCGCGTTCGTGCCGTTCCCCGGGGCGAAGGCGGTGGCGCGGTTCATCGATGTGTTCCTGTCCTTCCCGTCCTTCCTGATCACGCTGGCGCTGCTGTTCATCTACGGCAGCGTCGGCATGGCGAACGGGGCGTGGACGGATCTGACCGGTGCGTCGAGCGGGCCGTTCCAGTTCCTGACCACGCCCTGGGGGGTGCTGCTGGCCGAGGTCACCTACTTCACGCCGTTCGTGATGCGGCCGCTGCTCGCCGCCTTCTCACAGCTGGACACCGCGCAGCTGGAGGCGGCCGGCTCGCTCGGGGCGCGGGCGCCGCGGATCGTACGGCAGGTGATCCTGCCGGAGGCGCTGCCCGCGCTCGCGGCCGGCGGCAGCCTCGTCCTGGTGCTCTGTCTCAACGAGTTCGGGATCGTGCTCTTCACCGGTGCGAAAGGGGTCACGACCCTCCCGATGCTCGTCTACAGCAAGGCGATCCTGGAGTCCGACTATCCGGGCGCGTGCGTGGTCGCCGTCGTCAACGTCCTGATCTCCGTGGGGCTGTACGGCCTCTACCGGGTGGTGAGCCGTCGTGCTGGTGCATAGCCGTGGGGCCAAGTGGGCCGTATGGGCGGTGTTCCTGCTGCTCTTCGTGCCGCTGTTCGCCCTTCCCCTTCTCGTGGTGCTCGGCGCCTCCTTCGCCACGCACTGGTCCAGCGTCCTGCCCTCGGGGCTGACCACGGCCAACTACCGTGCCGCCACCCGCGGCGAGGCCCTCCAGGCGCTCACCACCAGCCTGCTCACCGCCGCCGGAGCGAGCCTGCTCGCGCTGGCCGTCGGCACCTGGGCCGCGCTGGCCGGGGCCGCCCTGAAGCAGCGCTACCGCAGGGTCGTCGACGCCCTCTTCGTGCTGCCGGTCGCCGTGCCGTCGGTCGTCGTCGGACTGTCGGTCCTGGTGGCGTTCTCCAAGCCGCCGATGCTGCTCAACGGCACCCGGTGGATCGTGATCCTCGCGCACACCGTGCTGGTCACGGCGTTCGCCCACCAGTCCGTGTCGGCGGCGGTCACCCGCCTCGACCCGGCCTACGAACAGGCCGCCGCCTCCCTCGGCGCCCGGCCCTCCACTGTGCTGTGGCGGGTGCGGCTGCCCCTGCTGCTGCCGTCCCTGACCGCCGCCGCCGGCCTCTGCTTCGCCCTCTCCATGGGCGAGCTGAGCGCCACGATGATGCTCTATCCGCCCGACTGGACCCCGCTTCCGGTCCTGATCTACGCGGCCACCGACCGCGGTGCCCTGTTCACCGGCTCCGCCGTCGCCGTGGTGCTGATGGCCGCGACCCTGCTCGTCCTGTTCGCCCTCTCCCGGGTCCGCACCCGGGCGTCGTACCGCTGACCCCCCGCATCCCCCCCGCACCCCCACCTCCCCCGTCATCCCCGTGAAAATGCCAGGAGTTGGCCTCGCCATGCCCAGAACCCGTATCACGCTCGCCGTAGCCCTCGCTCTGCTCGCCACCCCCGCGCTGTCCGCCTGCGACGGCTCCTCCGCCGCCTCCGACGCCAAGGAAGTCACCGTCTACAGCGCCGACGGCCTGAAGGGCGAGAACGGCGACGGCTGGTACGACAAGGTCTTCGCGGACTTCACCAAGCAGACCGGCATCAAGGTCAAGTACGTCGAGGGCGGCTCCGGCGAGATCGTGCAGCGCGCCGTCCGCGAGAAGAGCAACCCGCAGGCCGATGTGCTGGTCACCCTCCCGCCGTTCATCCAGGAGGCCGGCGGCAAGGGCCTGCTGGAGAAGTACGAGCCGGGGGACGCCGACCAGGTCAGCGGCGCCGACAAGGCCACGGACGGCACCTGGACCTCGGTCGTCGACAACTACTTCGGCTTCGTCTACAACAAGAAGGAGCTGAAGCAGGCCCCCAAGACCTGGGACGAGCTGCTCGACGCCGAGTACAAGAACAAGCTGCAGTACTCCACCCCGGGTGTCGCCGGTGACGGCACGGCCGTGCTCATCAAGGCGATGCACGACTTCGGCGGCAAGGAGCAGGCCCTCGCCTACCTGAAGAAGCTCCAGGCCAACAACGTCGGCCCGTCCGCCTCCACCGGCAAGCTCGCCCCCAAGGTCGACAAGGGCGAACTGCTCGTCGCCAACGGCGATGTGCAGATGAACTACGCCCAGTCCAAGACCATGCCGGGCCTCGGTCTCTGGTTCCCGGCCGGCAAGGACGGCAAGCCCACCACCTTCGCCCTGCCCTACGCGGCCGGCCTCGTCAGCAAGGCCCCGCACAGCGAGAACGGCAAGAAGCTGCTCGACTTCATGCTCGCGCAGAAGCAGCAGCAGGAGGTCAGCGAGATCGGCGGCGGCTTCGCCTCCCGCCAGGACGTCAAGGCCACCGACGCCAACGCCATCGCCCTGACCAAGATCATGGACGGCGTCGAGTTCTTCGAGCCGGACTGGGCCGACATCAACAAGAACCTGACCTCGTACGTCGAGGACTGGAAGTCGGCCACGGGCAGCTGAGCCCTCCGGGGGTTCGGCCGCCAACGGGTCCCGCCCCGCCGCACGTCACCGTCCCGCCGTCGCGGCCGGTCGCGCAGTTCCCCGCGCCCCTGGGGAACTGCCGTACCGTCGGCCGCACAGTGGCCGTGGCGCCGGTCCACGCCGCGGCAGCTGCGAGCAACGTCCGGGTGCGGTTCCGCTGCACCGGCGGAGACAACTGGTATCGGGTGGTCGACGGAGTGCGGATCAGCCAGGGCTGAGCAGGGTCAAGTCCGGGCCGCTCTGATTAGGCTGGGGGCGTCGGTACGCCGTGGTTCCGGCGCCCCCGCTTTCCCGACCGTACGCATGCCAGGAGACGCGCAACATGGCAGACCGCAAGCCCATCGAGTCATGGCTCACCGACATGGACGGCGTCCTGATCCACGAAGGGGTGCCGATCCCCGGCGCCGACGCCTTCGTGAAGAAGCTCCGTGAGTCCGGGCGGCCCTTCCTGGTGCTCACCAACAACTCCATCTACACCGCCCGTGACCTGCACGCCCGGCTGAACCGCATGGGCCTTGAGGTGCCGGTGGAGAACATCTGGACCTCGGCGCTCGCCACCGCCCAGTTCCTGAGCGACCAGCGGCCCGGCGGCAGCGCCTACGTCATCGGCGAGGCCGGTCTGACCACGGCGCTGCACGACATCGGCTACATCCTCACCGACCACGACCCCGACTTCGTGATCCTCGGCGAGACCCGCACCTACTCCTTCGAGGCCCTGACCAGGGCCGTACGGCTGATCAACGACGGCGCCCGGTTCATCGCCACCAACCCCGACAACGTCGGCCCGTCCACCGAGGGCGATCTGCCCGCCACCGGCTCCGTCGCCGCCCTGATCACCGCCGCGACCCGCAAGAAGCCGTACTTCGTCGGCAAGCCCAACCCGCTGATGATGCGGGCGGGGCTCAACGCGATCGGCGCGCACTCGGAGACCTCGGCGATGATCGGCGACCGCATGGACACCGACGTCCTCGCCGGCCTGGAGGCCGGGATGCGGACGTTCCTGGTGCTGTCCGGTGTCACCCAGCCCGACGATGTCGACCGCTACCCCTTCCGCCCCTCGCAGGTCGTCGACTCCATCGCCGACCTGGTCGACCTGGTCTGACCTGCGCAGATCCACTGATCCCAAGCTCCGGTCCACCCATTCGGAGCAATGGGGCGCCTCCCGGGGATGCGGCGGCGCCCCGGCCGGGGGAGCCTCCTGATAACTGGAGGTTCACGATGGGCTCACTACGCCTCACTCTCTGTACGGCGGTCCTCGCCGTCACCGCGTTCGCCCCGGCCGCCCACGCGGCCGACCCCGACTCCGGCTCCGTCCTGGTGACCCCCGCCTCCCCCGCACCCGGCACCGATGTGGCCCTGCGGGTCAAGGGCTGCTCCGGGCCGCGGGGCACCGCCGTCTCCGGCGCGTTCGTCAGCGACGCCCTGCTCACCGGAAGCCAGGGCAGCCTGTCCGGCGAGACCCGCGTCCGCACCTCCCTCAAGCCAGGCGCCTACGCCGTCAGGATCACCTGCGCCGACTACGTGATCAGCGGGCGGATCACGGTGGCCGGCGACGGGTCGGGGGCGGCGGGAGAGACGGGCGGGACGGGCGGCGACCGGGGGTCCGGACAGGGCGACCGGGGCTCCGGCCGCGAGCCCGGCGACGCCGCCACGCCCATCGCCCCCGTCCACGCGGGCGGCGGCGGTACCGCGCACTTCGCCACCGTCGCGACCACCGAGTCCGGGCCGGACACCGTCCAGGAGGTGTCCGGCCTGACCCTCGCCGGGATCGCGGCGGCCGTCGTCGGGCTCCGCGCCCGCCGCCGCCGTAAAAGGCGCTGACGGCGGCCCATGTCCGAGGACCGTGAGCCCGCCGCCGGCAGCGGCACCGGCCGGCTGGTCACCGGCCTGGTCTGGGCGGTGCTGCTGCTCGGACTGTGGCTGTGGGGGCGTGCCCTCACCGGCGTACCGCACGGCACGGACGGCTCCGCCAGGGGCGATCTGTTCGCCGGCGGCCCCGCCGTGCTGCCCCGCGCCGCCGCGCCGCTCGGGGACGCCCTGCCGCAGCGCGTCGACATCCCCCGGCTCGGGGTGCAGGCGCCGGTGGTGAGCCGTGGCCTGGACACCCAGGGCGCCGTGGACCCGCCGCCCTTCGACCAGCCGGGCGTCGTCGGCTGGTACGGCGCCGGCACCCGGCCCGGAGCCGCGGGAGCGGCACTGCTGGTGGGCCACGTCGACACCGCGACCCGGCCCGCGGTCTTCTACAAACTCAGCACGCTCGAACCCGGCAACACGGTCCGGGTGGTCCGCTCGGACGGCAGGGTCGCCGCGTTCACCGTCGACGACGTCCGTGTCCTGCCCCGCGCCCGCTTCGATGCCCACCAGGCCTACGGCCCCCATCAGACGGGCCGCGCCGAACTCCGCCTCATCACCTGCGGCGGCGTCTTCGACCGCGTCAGCGGCAGTTACACGGCCAACGTGGTGGTGTCCGCGTACCTCACCGGAACCACCCGCTGACCCCCGTACGCCCCGTCACGCGACCTCGTGACGGACCGGTCGGATATGCCACGATTGGGACTCGTACCAGTTCGCCCAGGGGGGACCAGGGGGATACGCATGGACGACATCAGGGGGGCCCGTTCTTCCGCGCGGGCGTCGACGGCGGTGGTGCTCGGGGCGGCGCTGCTGCTCGCCGGATGCTCCTCCTCGGGGGGCGACAAGAACGGGGACCCGGGGGGCCGGATCACCCAACAGCCCAAGGCCGCCGACCCGTTCTGGGTCAACCCGGACGGCACCGCGGCCCGCCAGCTCACCGCCTACACCACGTCGGGCGACAGGACGAAGGCCGAGCAGATCCGGAAGATCGCCGAACAGCCGGTGGGGGAGTGGATCGGCCCGGACAACCCGCAGGACGAAGCCCGCGGCTTCACCGAGGCCGCCCGGAAATCCGGCCGCACGGCCCTGCTCGTCCTCTACGACATCCCGCACCGAGACTGCGGCCAGTACTCGCAGGGCGGCGCCGCCGACGGCGACACCTACCGCGCCTGGATCGACGGGGTGGCCCGGGGCATCGAGGACCGCTCCGCCATCGTGATCCTCGAACCCGACGCCGTACTCCACCTCGTCGACGGCTGCACCCCGGACCGGTTCCACGAGGAGCGCTACGACCTCCTCAAGGGCGCGATCGCCAAGCTCAAGTCGCTGAAGAACACGAAGGTCTACCTGGACGCGGGCAACGCCGGCTGGGGCCACCCCGACCAGATCTTCCCGTCCCTCCAGCAGGCCGGCGTCGACCAGGCCGACGGCTTCGCCGTCAACGTCTCCAACTTCTACTCCACCCAGGACTCCATCGCCTACGGCAAACAGCTCTCGTCGAAGGTGGGCGGCAAACACTTCGTCATCGACACCAGCCGCAACGGCAACGGCCCCTACACCTCGGGCGACCCGGCCCAACGCTGGTGCAACCCCCCGGGCCGCGCCCTGGGCGAAGCCCCGACCACGAGGACGGCGGACCCCCTGGTGGACGCCTACCTGTGGGTCAAGCGCCCGGGGGAGTCCGACGGAACGTGCAAGGGAGGCCCGAAGGCGGGCCAATGGTGGGCGAGTTATGCACTCGCCCTCGCCGAGGGCAGCAAGTGACTCAGGGAACCCTCACCCACTGCGCCTCACTCGGCGTCCCCTGGTCGTCGTCCACGAACAGCATGTACCACCCCGACTGCACCAGATTCCGGCTCTTCGGCACCGTCACGGTGACCCTGTTCCCGGACGCCTTGAAGTCCAGCGCGACGGACCGCTGATCCACGTCCGTGACATGTGTCGACGCACTCGGCCGGATCAACCGCGCCTTCCTGATACCGGCCGCGTGCTCCGACGTGAACGTTCCCGACGCGCCGCGGGCGATCGTCTGCGGGCCACCGCCCAGCGTCGGCCGGGAGCCCCGGTACAGATACGGCGGGGTGTAGATCTCGATCCGCTGCTCGAACTTGCCCGGCTTGGTGTTCGCCTTGTCCCCGTACAGCGAGTCGGACCCGAAGAACATCACCCGCCCGTCCGGCAGCAGGATCGACCCGGAGTGGTAGTTGCGTCCCACCAGCGGATCGGCGACCTGGGTGAAGCTGTTGCTGTCCGGGTGGTACAGCCGCGCCTGCAGGATGTCGGAGTCACCGCGCCCCCGGTAGTCCTCTGAGCCCCCGCTCACCAGCACCGTGTCGTCGGGCAGGATCGACGTCTGCGGATACCGGGTGCCCTTCTCCAGTTCCGGACCGTCCACGAACCTGGGATCCGGGTCCTTCAGGTCGATCAGCCGTGTCTTCCTGCTCGACAGCTTGGACTCACCGACGCCCCCACCGCCGACCACCATGAACTTCTCGTTCTGCGCCGGAGGCAGCAGCACGGTCCCGGAGGTCTCCATCCGGTCCGGATCGCCGAGGCCGGGCAGCCTGGTGAACCGGTTGGTGCCGACGTCCCAGACACCGGGCTCCCGGCCCACGTTGTCCGGCCCGTACCCCGCGTTCGAACCCGAGTAGAAGATCTTCCCGTTCTGCATCAGGAACAGCGCCGGGTACGTCGGGAACTGCCGGGTCGTCCTCGTGTACGTCCACTTCTTCGTCTGCGGATCGAAGACCTCGTTCTTGCCCGGCACCAGCTGACCGATGTCGTCGAGACCGGAGACACTGAGGATCCTGCCGTCGGACAGGGTCGTCAGCGTCGGGTACCAGCGGGCCTCGTTCATCGGGTCGACCTTGATGTACCGCTCGGCGACCGGATCGAACTCGTAGGAGTCCCTGATCCCTTCGAAGTCCTTCTTGTCGAGGGCGAGCTTCTGCGCGATGCCGTAGGTGTTGCGGGCGTCGGGGCCGGTCAGTCCCTGGATGCGGTAGTTGTCCTGGGTGCCGGTCTCGTACCGGGTGCCCTCCGCCTGCGCCTCGACGTAGACCCGGCCGTAACCGGGGTTGTTCCGCAGCCACTTGCCGGCCCTGTCGAAGACCTTCGTGGCGCGCGGGACAAGGACCGGGTCCTGGGAGGCGAACGTCCTGTGGTTCTGCCGGCCGGTGAACCTGGTGCCCGCGGGCAGGGTGATCGGCTTGTCCGGGTTCTCGTTGTACAGGATCATGACGCCGCCGGCCTTCTTGACGTCGCCCTTGAGCTTCTCGTACCGCTTGGTGCCGCCCGCGATCAGCAGATTGCCGTTGGCCAGCTGAGTGTGGCCGGTGCAGAACAGGTCGTTGGGCGTGGGGATCTTCTTGACCGTGCCCTTGACCGGGTCCCAGATCCGGGTGTCGAACTCCTTCCGGTCGAAGTTGTCCTGGTTGTTGCCCGAGCCCGCGACCAGCAGCACCTCGCCGGTGTGCAGGAGCGCCGCGTGGATGGTGTCCTGGCGGTACTGCGGCGGGAACTCGATGATGTCCCAGTGGCCGTTCTCGGCCTTGTACTCGGGTCTGTTGATCTTGTACTGGTGGTACTGCGCGGTGCCGAAGCGGTACACCCACGGCCCGTTCATCCCGGCCAGCGCGAGTACCACCGCCGTACCGATCGCGAGCCTGCGGGCACGACGGCGGCCTGCCCCGTCCCTCATTCCTTACGTCCCCCCAGTCCGCCGAGAGCGATCTGCATGGCCTGCTCGCTCTGCTCGCTCCGGTCCGCGCTCCGCTCCCCGTACCCGGTGTTCGCCCAGGTGGGCCGCGCCTGCGGGACATGCGGTGCGCGGGCCGCGTACGGCACGGGCGCGTCCCGGGGCGGGGGCACCGGCACGGGTGAACCGGCCGGGTGCCGGGACGCGCGCCGCTCCTGCCGCAGGGTGTACCGCCAGACGAAGATCGGCGAGGCGGTGATCAGCAGGGCGAAGGACGCCCATGTGATCATCGCGGGCTGGGAGTGCCCGAGCGCGAAGCCGGCGGCGAGCGAGCCGGCGAAGACCAGGATGAAGAACCAGTGGATCCGGAACGTCCCGAACAAGGTGTCGGGGCTGGCCGATTCGCCCTTGGGCGTCACCACGAACCTGCTCTTGCGGCGCAGTACGGCGTCCATCAGGGAGCGCGCGTAGACCGGCGCGGACAGCGCGGACATCACCATGCCCGCGACCCCGCCCGACCCCTCCGGCTCGTGCGGGGAGACATTGTGCCGCCGGTTCCAGATGTAGAGGCCGATCTGGAGCGCCGAGGCGTTGCCGTACAGCATCAGCCACACGGTCGGGTCGATGTTCACACCCGAGGCGCCCAGGCCCAGGAACAGCGCGCAGCTCAGCGCCGCGAGGATCCAGTTGAGGGCGGACATCGGATAGAAGATGATCATCATGGTGTAGTTGAAGAGCTTGCCCGGCCCCAGCGTGAACAGGCCCTTCCAGTACTGCTTGAGGATCGTCTCGTAGGTGCCCCGGGACCAGCGCAGCTGCTGGGTGAAGAAGTCGGTCCAGGCGTTCGGGCCCTCGCCGACGGCCAGCACGTCCGGCGTGTAGACGGACTTCCACTTCTTCCCCGTCGCCGGGTTCTTGGCGCGGTGCATCTCGAAGCCCGTCGCCATGTCCTCGGTGATCGAGTCGTACAGGCCGCCGATCTGCTGCAACGCCCTGATCCGTACGGCGTTGGAGGTGCCGACGAACATCGGGGCGCCGTAGCGGTTGCCGGCGCGCTGGATCAGGGCGTGGAAGAGGAACTGCTGGGACTCGGCGGCTTTGGTGACGAACGTGTCGTAGTTGCCGTACACCTGCGGGCCGATGACGAAGCCGACGTCCGGGTCGCGGAAGTAGCCGAGCATCCGCTCCAGATAGTTGGGCAGCGGGACGTGGTCGGTGTCGACGGAGGCGAAGAAGTCGTAGGACCCGCCGTGCGCCTCCAGCCAGGCGTTGTAGTTGCCGTGCTTGGTCCTCGCGCGGTGCGGGCCCTTGGCCTGGTTCCACCTGGCGACGCCCTTGCGGGTGAAGTGGTGCACGCCGAGCCGGGCGCAGACCTCCTTGACGGCCGGGTCGTCGCCCTCGTCCAGCAGCCATACGTGCAGCAGCCCCCGGTGGCGCAGTTTCACCGCCGCCTGAAGGGTCTTCGTCACCATGTCCAGCGGCTCCTTGCCGGGCACGAAGGAGGTGAGGAAGGCGACGCGGGTGCCGGCCTCGGGCACGACCGGGACCGGGTCGCGGGCGACGAGCGTGGCGTGCGCGTTGGACAGCACGTTCATGCAGCGGAAGAACTCGATCAGACCGATCGAGACGAGCATGACGGTGTCGAGGGCCGGCAGGAAGTCGTAGGCGGGATAGTCGCGCTGGGTCCAGTGCTCGGGCTGGAGCAGCCAGAACAGCAGCACCAGGGAGAGCACGGGGGCCGCGCCCAGCATCAGCGCGGCGCGCAGGCGGTGCGGCTCCTGGGAGAGCAGCGAGCGGTACTGCACCGTGTAGGGCCGGGTCGGGTCGGGCTGGGTGAGGGGGCCCGCGAGCCGGCTGTAGTGCTCGTAGTCGTATCTCGGCAGGCTCTTCCTCATCCGGCGGAACTGGCCCGTACGGTGGTTGACCACCCTGAGCTGTGTGGTCTGTGACGGATCGTCGTGAGCGTGGCCCGGTCCCGCGCCCGTCGGCGTCGACGCCATGAGTCATTCCCCCCACACGCAGGTCACCGCGTGTTCGGTCGGTCCTTTGCCGCACGCGGCCGACTCCCCTTAAGCCCGCCCGCGCGGTTCAGTGGCAGTGCGCAGTCCTCACGTCTTCCCCACGTCGCAGACACAGGACGGCGACCTTCCGGTTGCATGATGCCCCCCTCGGCACCGATTCATGAGCGGGTCCCCCTCCCCGCCTGCCGGCAACCGGGTGCTTCCCCCCAACTCCCGCCAAACGGCGGCAGCTTGGACATCCAGGGTTCTACGATGATCTGCATGATCGCAAGATGCGAAACGCGGTGTTTACCGCTCAAACCCGTTCATTGTGGCGCGGGTGGGGCGCGGGAGGCCGGCGTGCGCCGGTGGTCTCGGAGGGTCGGGGCGCACCGGTGGTGGCGAGGCGGACACGGATGTTGCAGAAGTGGTCTCTTATGGCCTCCTCCGCCCGTATCGCATCACCGGAGCGGACCGCGTCCAGGATCTCCCGGTGCTGGCGGCAGGTGACCCTGGGGTCCTGCGGCACGTCCACCAGATCCCGCTGCACCCGGTGGAAGGCGTCCCAGAACGCCTCCAGCACCTCGCTCAGCAGCACGTTGTCCAGCCCCCGGTAGAGGGTGGCGTGAAAGGCCCGGTCCGTCTCGGCGAGAGGGGCCCCTTCGGCGGCCTCCCGTTCCATACGGTCCACGAGGGCGTCCAGTTCGAGAAGGTCCGTCTGCGGCAGCCGCCCGGCCAGCCGCGAGACCAGCCCTCGCTCCACGGCCTCGCGCAGCTCCAGCAACTGCAGCAGCGAGTCCTCGCCCCGGTAGTGGCCGGCGACGGTGCGGAAGACCAGCCCCTCGATCATCGGCGCGAACGACATCGAGCCGACGTACGTCCCGAACCCGTGCCGGATCTCCACGATCCCCATCGCCTGGAGCGCCTTCAGAGCCTCGCGCACCGAGTTCCGGCTCGCGCCGAGGTACTCCATCAGCTCCGGCTCGGTCGGCAGCGGCGCCCCCGAGGGCAGCCGTCGGTCCACGATCAGCTTCTTGATCCGCTCCTGAAGGTTCCGGGCTGCCATGGCCAGAGGGTATCCGGCCAATCGGGGGTACGGACCGGTTCCGGCCTCCCGGCGCCGGTCACTGCGGCTGGGGGGGTGTGGGTGGCGGAGCCCCCACTTCGCGCGGCGCGGCCGCGCAAAAACAGAGATGGCGAGCCAGGTCCGCGCGTTTTGCGGACATAGCTCGCCATCGTCATCGTGCGCCGCCAGGGACTCGAACCCCGGACCCGCTGATTAAGAGTCAGCTGCTCTAACCAACTGAGCTAGCGGCGCCTGCTGACGGAGATAACTCTACCTGACCTTTCGGGGTGCCTTCGACCGCCTTCTGGGGGCCTCACGGTGACCGGATGGGCACCCGGAGGAGCCGTGTACATCATTCGGACCGTCAAAGTGGCGGTCCGGTGGACAGTTGGGAAACTGACCAACGTGCACACTCGCGGACATATCCCTTCCAAATGTGAGGCAGATCGCATGACGGCTCCGGTGTTCGAGGAATTCGACCCCGCGAGCGACTGCGACTGTCCCGGCTGCGTGCCGGGGCGGTGGGCCGGTCCCCGCCTGCCGTCCGGCCGCACCGGCTCTCACCCGGCCGCCACCTGCGGGATCGTGGCCGTGGCCGCCGCGTCCGCCGTCCTCGGCGCGGTCGCCCCGGCCGCCGCGGTCACCCCCGGCCGGCCCACCGAGGAGCGTCCCCCCGCCCCCGGCGGCGACGAGCCCGAGACCCCCCAGGGCGGCCGGGCCCCCCTGCACGGCCCGGCCGGCAAGCCCGCCACGCCCACCGTCCCGATCCCCGCGGCCACCCGGACGCAGATCATCAACCGGGCCAAGCTCTGGGTGACCGCACAGGTGCCGTACAGCATGAGCGCCTTCTGGTCCGACGGTTACCGGCAGGACTGCTCGGGCTTCGTCTCCATGGCCTGGGGTCTGCCCGGCAACGAGTGGACGGGCAGCCTCGGCCAGTACGGCGTGAAGATCACCAAGGAGGAGCTGCAGCCCGGGGACATCTTGCTGTACCACAACCTCGACAACCCCCAGCAGGGCTCCCACGTGGTGATCTTCGGCGGCTGGACGGACTACACGCACACCAACTACACGGTCTACGAGCAGACGCCCCCGCACGCCCGCAAGCAGGCCACGCCCTACCCCTACTGGAGCCACACCGACAAGTACGTCCCCTATCGCTACAAGGGTGTCACCGGCGACACGACGACCCCGACGCCGGGCACCGTGACTCCACCGGCCACCGTCCCCCCGCCGGCCACCGCCACGACACCGGGCACCATCACCATCCAGGGCACCGTCACGATCCCGGTCGCCGCCACATCACCCGTCGCCGGCTCGCCGGAGGCGCCCGGCTACCCCGGCCGGAGCCGGTTCCGCCCGGGCGAGGAGAACGCGGATGTCGCACAGCTGCGCCGCCGACTCGTGCGGAAAGGGTTCGGTGGGTTCTACGCGACCGGCCACGCACCTGGCTGGGGCGACGCGGACCGGCGCGCGGTCGGGGCCTTCCAGCGCGCCCAGGGCTGGCGCGGTGGCGCGGCGGACGGCTATCCGGGGCCGGAGACCTGGCGCCGGCTGTTCGCGGCGGCCGACCCCGGCGAGGTGATCGACCTCTGACCCCTCCCGTACACCCCACCACCTGTTCATGACGCATCTGGCGCGGAGGCTGGAGGCACGCATGAGTACGACCACGTCACACACACCGCCCGAGTCCGAGGGGCCGGCCGAGGGCGCCGTGGCACCGGGCGGCCGGCCGTCCCGGCTGATCCAGAACGAGGTGACCACCGAGATCCCCGTCCATCTGCTCTTCCGGGACGGCCCCGACCCCGTGGCGGTGCCGCTCAAGCCCGCCGTGGTGGCCCGCCGGCAGAGCACCGGCGAGCTGCCGCGGCTCAGATCCCAGGCGTCGGCCCGCCGCCGGCCGCTGCCGGAGCTCGACCCTGAGCTGGTGGAGCGGTCGGCGCGGGTGCTGCCAGGGGCGGCCGGGGTGCTGGCCGGGGCGTGCGGGATCGCCGGAGGCCTGGCGACCTCATGGTGGGCCGGGCTGTTTCCGGCCGGCGCGGTGGAGGCGCTGCGGCTGCCCGCGTCCGCGGGTGCGGGGCTCGGTCCGGCGCAGTGGGCGGCGTACGCCGGGGCCGGGGCGCTCGGCTGGTTCGGCTTCGGCGGGCTGGCCCGGGGGCGGACCGGGCGCGCCTGGGTGCTCGGCCTGTTCGGCCGCTACCGGGGGACGGTCCGGCGCACCGGGCTGCTCTGGGTGAACCCGCTGGTGCTGCGCCGGCGGGTGGATGTGCGGCTGCGGCACTGGCGCAGCGCGTCGATGGCCGCGGCGGATCCGGAGGGGATGGCGCTGCGGGTGGTGGTGCTGGTGGTGTGGCGGGTGCGGGACACCGCGCGGGCCGTGCTCGGTATCGAGGACCACGAGACGTATCTGGCCGAGTGTGTGGAGGCGGCGCTGGCCCGGGTGCCGGTGGAGCCGGCGTGCGGGAGCAGGGGCGGGGTGACGGCGGCCGGGGACGCGCTGACCCGCCTGGTGTCCGAGGAGACCGCGCCGGTCGGCCTTCAGGTGTTCTCGGTGCGGCCGGTCCGGGTGGAGTACGCCCCGGAGGTCGCGGCGGCGATGAACCGGCGCAGGATCGCCGCGCTGGACGCCCGGCAGCGGGCCAGCATGCTCAGCTCGGTAGTGGACTCGGTGGAGGACACGGTGACCCGGCTGACCGTGCGCGGCCTGGTCGAACTCGACGACTACGAACGCAAGGTGCTGGTGCGGGACCTGACGGTCGCCTTCTGCTCGGGGCGCGGGGAGCCGTCCTAGGCTGTACCACGGTTGGTGTGGACATGTTCAACCAACGGCAATAATCTGACACTTGGTCTAGACCTACCTGCACAGCTCACCGAACTCCCCACGTTCTCCAGGAGCGGCAGCATGCGCACCAAGACCACGTTGTCCGCGGTCGTGCTCGGGGTGGTGACCGCCGGAGCGTTCGCGCTCTCCACCGGCGGCGCCAGCGGGCACGGCTACACCGACCTCCCCATCAGCAGACAGAAGCTCTGCGCCAACGGCACCGTGACGGACTGCGGTGACATCCAGTACGAGCCGCAGAGCGTCGAGGGCCCCAAGGGCTTCCCGGCCGCGGGGCCAGCCGACGGCCAGATCTGCAACGGCGGACTGAGCCGGTTCGCCCAGCTCAGCTCGCCGGCCACACCCTCCGGCGGCGCCTGGCCCACCACCAGGGTGACGGGCGGCCAGACGTACACCTTCCGCTGGCAGTTCACCGCCATGCACGCCACGACCGACTTCAAGTACTACGTCACCAGACAGGGCTGGAACCAGAACCACGCCCTGTCCCGCTCGGACCTCGACCTCACCCCGTTCCTGACGGTCCCGTACAACGGCCAGCGCCCGCCTGCCACCCTCAGCCACAGCGGCACCCTGCCGTCCGGGCTGAGCGGGCACCACGTCATCGTCGCGGTGTGGACGATCGCCGACACCGGCAACGCGTTCTACGCCTGCTCGGACGTCACCTTCTGAGGTCCGTTCCGTCACGGCACGGAAACTGAGGTTCCCTTGAGGCCGGGCGCCCCCTGTGCCGGGTACGTTCCCGGCACGCCGATCACTCGGAGCGGCGTACCGACCTCGGGGGACCTCATGTTCGAGCTGTTCTTCTACGCCGTGCCCGGCCTCATGATCGCCATGGCGGTCTTCACCCTGGTCCGGATGGCCGGCCGGTCCCGCCAGGTGCGCAGCGCCTGGAACAGTGGGCTGACGGCCGAGGCGCGGTGTCTGCGGACCTACACCACCACCAGCGGCGGCGGCGGAGAGACCTCCGTGCACACGACCCTCCACCACGTCTACGAGTTCACCACCCGCGAGGGTCGTGCCGTCCGCTTCGAGGA
The DNA here is from genome assembly GCF_014650595.1 of Streptomyces alanosinicus. GTDB lineage: Bacteria > Actinomycetota > Actinomycetes > Streptomycetales > Streptomycetaceae > Streptomyces > Streptomyces alanosinicus. Next base: position 1,153,412 of record NZ_BMVG01000001.1, on the reverse strand, counting down.
GCGGAACGGGCCGGGGACGACCCTTGAGGGCGACATCGTCACCGTGCACTACACGGCCGAGCACCCCGAGCGGGCGACGGCACACGCCCCGGCGCGCGGAAAGCTCGCGGCCGAATCGGGCTGTGTGGTGGCGTTCCTGGGCGTGTTCATCGCGGGGTGTGTCGCCTTCATGGTCACCGCCCATCTGGCGTTCTCGGCGACGGACGGCTTCCTGCCGTAGTCTCCACATCTGACGTAGCGTCAACTATCGTGCGCCCTCATGGACTCCACGAGGCACACGGTCGCCGACCTGGTGGCGGCACGCTGGGGCGACCACCGGCCGGGGCTGTGGTGCGGGGAGCGGGTGCTGACGCAGCACGAAGCGGCCGCGGGCGCCGCCGCCCGGGCGGCACTCCTCGCCGACCTGCTGCCCCCGGGTGCCGTACCGCACATCGGCGTCCTCCTCGACAACACCGAGGAGTTCCCGCTGTGGCTCGGCGCCGCCACCCTCGCCGGCGCGGCCGTCGCCGGGATCAACCCCACCCTCCCCCACGCTCGGCTTCGCTCGCGCGGGGGGACCCCCAGGCCCCGAACTGGCCCGGGACATCGTGCACACCGAGTGCCCGCTCCTGGTCACCGAGCGGATCCTGCTGCCGCTGCCGGCGGGCCTGGAGCTGCCGGGGGTGCGGATCCTCGTGACCGACGACGAGGAGTACGGCGCCCTCCTCGCCCCGTACGCCGGCGCCGTACCCGACACGTCCCGCGCCGCCCCCGGCGACCGGCTGATGCTGTACTTCACCTCCGGATCGACCGGCGCCCCCAAGGCCGCGATCTGCTCCCAGGGGCGGCTGGCGGCGGCCGGGCAGGCGCTGGCCGGGCAGTTCGGGGTGCGCGCGGACGACGTGCACTACGTCTGCACGCCGATGTTCCACGGCAACGCGGTCATCGCCGACTGGGCGCCCGCGCTGGCCGCGGGAGCCGGAGTGGCCCTGCGCCGCCGCTTCTCGGCGTCCGGGTTCCTCACCGACGTACGCCGCTACCGGGCGACCTATTTCACCTATGTCGGCCGGGCGATCCAGTACATCCTCGCCACCGAGGAGAGGGCGGACGACCGTGACAACCCACTGCGGCTCGGCTTCGGCACGGAGGCCGGCGCGGTGGACGCGGCGGCCTTCGAGCGCCGGTTCGGGGTGCGCCTGGTCGAGGGGTACGGCTCCTCCGAGGGCGGTGCGGCGATCCAGTGGGCGCCGGGCACCCCGAAGGGCGCGGTGGGGCCGGCCGGGCCGGGGCTGGTGGTGCTCGATCCGGCCACCGGACGCGAGTGCCCGCCGGCCGTCCTCGACTCCGCCGGGCGCCTGCTCAACGGGGAAGAGGCGATAGGGGAGCTGGTGAACCGGGCGCCGAACCCCTTCGAGGGCTACTGGCGCAACCCGGCGGCGGAGGCCGAGCGGCGGCGGGCGGGTGTGTACTGGACGGGCGACCTCTTCTACCGGGACGCCCGGGGCTACCTCTATTTCGCCGGCCGTGCCGATGACCGCATCCGTGTCGACGGGGAGAACCTCGCCGCCGCGATGATCGAGAACATCGTCGCCCGGTACGAGGGCGCGGCGGCCGTCGCCGTCTACGGGGTGCCGGACCCGGTGACCGGGGACCAGGTGATGGCGACCCTCGCCGGCTCCTTCGACCCGGCGGGCTTCACCGCGTTCCTGGCGGCCCAGCCCGACCTGGGGACGAAGATGGCGCCCCGGTTCGTGCGGGTGGTGGAGCGGATGCCGGTGACGGCGACGAACAAGATCCACCGGGCGCTGTTGCGCCGCGAGGGCTATGCGTGCGCCGATCCGGTGTGGTGGCGGCCGCCGGGGGAGCCCGGCTACCGGAGGCTGACCTCGGGTGCCGCCGAGGGGGCGTGGGTGGCGGAGCCCCCACAACGCGCGGCGAAGCCGCGCAAGAACGACGATGGCGAAGCATGACCGCGCTTTTTGCGGTCATGCTTCGCCATCGTTATCGTGCGCCGCCAGGGACTCGAACCCCGGACCCGCTGATTAAGAGTCAGCTGCTCTAACCAACTGAGCTAGCGGCGCATGACTCTCGCCTTCCGTGGGGTTTTACTCCCGCGGTCGGCGACGAAGAAAATACTACCTGGTCCGAGGGGGTGCTGATGACCACCCCCGTGACCCCCGGACAGGCCCTAGATCGTCAGGGACAGCAGAACCGGTGCCGCGTTGCGGTTGAGCGCGTCGGCCGCCTGCTTCAGACGGTGGGCGTGCTCCACCGGGAGGGACAGCGCGAGGCAGCCCACCGAGGAGCCCGCCGTGATCGGGACCGCCGCGCAGACCGTGCCGACCGCGTACTCCTGGAGGTCCAGGACCGGCACCGTCGCCGGCTGTGACTCCAGACGGGACAGCAGCAGCTTGTCGCTGGTGATGGTGCGCGAGGTGAGGCGGGCCATCTTGTGCCGGGAGAGATGGTCGCGGCGGGCGTTGTGGTCGAGCTGGGTCAGCAGGCTCTTGCCGACCGCCGTGGCATGGGCGGAGTAGCGGAAGTCGACCCACTCGTTCACCGCCGGGGTCGTCGGACCGGCGGCGTACTGGGTGACCTTGACCTCGCCGTCGACGTACCGGCTCATGTAGATGGCCGCGCCGACCGAGTCGCGCAGCCGGTCCAGGGTGTGCTGGAGCTTCTCGCGCACCGCCTGCTCGCGGTCGTGCGCGGAGGTGAGGCGGCGCAGGGTGTCGCCGGTGACGTACGCCCCGTCGGTGATCTGCTCGACATAGCCCTCGCGGCGCAGCATGCGCAGCAGGGCGGTGAGCCGTTCGGAGCCGAGGCCGGTGTGCCGGGCCAGCTCGGTGTCGGTGACGCCGGCGGAGTGGCGGGCCACGGTCTCCAGCACGCGCAGCGCGTCCTGGGCGGAGTGGTACGGGGCGGTCGGCTCGTGCATCAGCGCCACGGTGGTCTCCCCCTGCGCTCGCCTGTCAGTGGCCGCGAGATCCGGTCGGTGGATCGCGTTCCACGATAACGGGCAAACCCGCTGCGGGGTGAGGGGGTTGGCGAGATTGTTGCCCTCGCCGTGCCCCTCCCAACTGCGGCGCAGACCCTTTGGCATATGCCAGGGTCATGACCCAGTGGTCGGACCTCGGTGTCTGCCGGATCCGTGCCGCATCTCACAGGACCGCGCCGCACCTCACAGGACCGCGCCGAGGAATTCCCGGGTGCGGTCCTGCTCCGGGTCGCTGAAGATCTTCTCCGGGGAACCCGACTCGATCACCCGGCCGCCGTCGAACATCAGCACCTGGTCGGAGATGTCACGGGCGAAACCCATCTCGTGGGTCACACAGAGCATCGTGATGTCCGTGCTGCGCGCGATGTCCCTGAGCAGATCGAGCACGCCCGCGACCAGCTCCGGGTCGAGCGCGGAGGTCACCTCGTCCAGCAGCAGCACCCGCGGCCGCATCGCCAGCGCCCGGGCGATCGCCACCCGCTGCTGCTGCCCGCCGGACAGCCGCGTCGGCCGGGCGTCGCACTTGTCGGCCAGCCCCACCAGCTCCAGCAGCTCGCGGGCCCGCGCCTCGGCCTCGTCCTTGGACATGCCGAGGACCTGCACCGGCGCCTCGGTGATGTTGCGCAGCACGTTCATGTTCGGGAACAGGTTGAACTGCTGGAACACCATCCCGATCTTCTTGCGGACCTCCCGGATCTGCTTCTCCGGCGCCGGGAAGAGCTGCTCGCCGTCGACGGCGATCGTGCCCTCGTCCGGCTGGGTGAGGGTCATCAGCAGCCGGAGGATCGTCGTCTTGCCGGAGCCGGACGGGCCGATCAGGGTCACATGCTTGCCGGGGTCGACGGTGAAGTTCAGGTCGTCGAGGACGGTGTTCGTGCCGAAGCGCTTGGTGACGCCCGCCAGCCGGATCAGCTCACCGCCGGCCGTGTTCGCGCCGGCGCCCGGCTCGGTGTCTTTGGTCAGGGGAGTGTCAGCGGACAAGACGTCGCTCCAGGGCTCGCATGAGAAGGGAGGCCAGATAGGAGATGAGGATGAAGGCCACACCGATCACGGTGACCGGCTCGGTGAACTGGAAGTGCTGCTGGGAGTAGAGCCGGGCCTGCCCGAGCATCTCCAGCACGGTGATCACCATGAGCAGCGGTGTGTCCTTCAGCATGGCGATCACATAGTTGCCGAGCGCCGGGACCACCCGGCGGATGGCCTGCGGCAGGATGACCGCGGTCCAGGTCCGGTGCCGGGGCAGGTTCAGCGCGGTCGCCGCCTCCCACTGGCCGGCGGGCACCGCCTCGATGCCGGCCCGGTAGACCTGCATGGTGTACGTCGAGTAGTGCAGGCCGATCGCGAAGACGCCGGTGGTCAGCGCGGAGAAGGTCAGACCCCACTCGGGCAGCACGTAGAAGAGGAAGAACAGCTGGACCAGCAGCGGGGTGTTGCGTACGAACTCCGTGACCACCCCGACCGGCCAGCGCACCCACCGGGTCGGCGTGCGCATCAGCAGCGTCCACACCAGACCGAGCGTGAAGGACAGCAGCGAACCGAGGGCCAGGGCCTCCAGGGTGACCCGCAGTCCGTCCCAGAAGTGCGGCATGAAGCCGCTCACGGCATTCCAGTCCCACGTCATGCGACCCGCCCCCCCACTCCGGTCGTCTGCGCCCGCTTCAGCTCACGCGCCGCGGCGAACGTGCCGGCGTCCTTCCCGACGCCCGCCTTCAGCCGCTTCTCCAGAGCGCGCATCAGCCGGGTGAGCACGAAGGCGATGGCGAAGTAGATCAGCAGGATGTACGTGTAGATCTCCGCGCTCTGCTGCAACGCCAGCCGCACCAGATTCGCGCTGAACGTCAGATCGCCCATGCCCATCACCGACACCAGCGCGGTGCCCTTGAGCAGCTCGATCAGCAGATTGCAGAACGAGGGGATCATCTCCGGCACCGCCTGCGGCAGCACGATCAGCCGCAGCCGCTGCCAGGGCGTGAAGCCGAGCGCGATCCCGCCCTCCTTCTGCGCCGGCTCCACCGCGTTCAGCGCACCGCGCACGATCTCCGAGCCGTACGCGCCGTACGTCAGACCGAGCGCCAGCGTGCCCGCCCACAACGGCACCAGCTGCCAGCCGGAGACGATCGGCAGCACGAAGTACACCCAGAAGATCATCACCAGTGCCGAGGTGCCGCGGAACACCTCGGTGTAGACGCCGGCGACGAAGCGCACGATCCACAGCCGGTGCGTGCGCGCGACGCCGACGACGAACGACACCGCCGTGGCCAGCAGCGCGCCGAACACCAGCAGCTGGATGGTGGTCCAGACACCCTTGAGTACGAGTTCCCACAGCCCCGAGGTCATCCGCCGCACAGCTCCTTCGCGGTGAGGTCGGTCATCTCGGCCTTGGTGAAGCCGAACGGCTTCAGGATCCGGAACAGCTCGCCGCTCTGCCTCAGCTTGTGCAGCTCGGCATTGAAGGAGTCCCGCAGACCCGTCTCGGTCGGCCGGAACGCGAACGCACCGCCGTCGACATGCGGCTTCCCCTTGACCAGCGGCGCGAACGGCTCGGTGGCCTCCGCCTTCGCGGACTTCTTCACCACTTCACGGGTGGTGAGCGCCGTACCGGCGAAGACATCGACCCGGCCCGCCTCCACGGCGTTCAGCCCGGCCACCTGGTCCGGCACGATCAGGATGTCGCCCTGCTTGTACCCGGCCCCGACGGCGTACTCGATCTCGGCGTACCCGGTGCCGGTGGCGAACTTCGCCTTCTTCGCGACGACGTCCTTGTAGGAGTGCAGCCCCAGCGGATTGCCCTTGCGCACGATGAACGAATCGAGCATCTGATAGTCGGGGTCGGCGAAGATCACCTGCTGGCAGCGGTCCGGATTGACGTACATCCCGGCGGCCACGACATCGAACTGCTGCGAGTTCAACCCCGGAATCAGCGAACCGAACTCGGTGGGCACGGGCTGCACCTTGTCCACCCCGAGCCGCTTGAAGATCACCTTGGCCAGTTCGGGCGCCTCCCCCGTGAGGTGCCCGTCCTTGTCGATGTACCCGAAGGGGATCTCACCGGCGATCCCGAGCCGCACGATGCCCTGTGCGCGCAGCCGCTCCAGCAGGTCGCCGCCCTTCTTGCCCGACGCCTCGGCCACCCGTGTGCAGCCCGCCGCGCCCAGCGCACCGAGGGCGGCGAGCCCGCCGAGACCGCCGAGCACCGAGCGTCTGCTGTGTCTGTGTCCCGACCGGAATGTGTGTACGTCGTTCCCAAGTGGTGGAGCCATGGCGGCGCGGCTACCCAAGCGCATCCCGGCTATGCACCCTTGTTTTCATGGCCGATCGATTCGTCACCGTCTCGCTCGACAAGCGGGACGTGCACTGCACCGCACGACTGCTGGCCGACCGCGCGCCCCTGACCTGCGCGGCGGTATGGGACGCGCTCCCCCTCGCGGGCGACGTCTACCACGCCAAATACGCCCGCAACGAGATCTACGCCCTCTTCCCGCCGTTCGCCTCCACGGAACCCCCACTGGAGAACCCGACGGTCACCCCGATTCCCGGCGACCTCTGTTACTTCTCCTTCGCCGGCGCCGAGCTGGGCACGAAGGCCTACGGCTACGACCGCGAGGTCCGCCCCGGCAGCACGGTGGTCGACCTGGCCCTGTTCTACGAACGCAACAACCTCCTCCTCAACGGCGACGTGGGCTGGGTACCGGGGATCGTCTGGGGCCAGGTGGTGGAGGGCCTGGAGCCGATGGCGGAGGCCTGCAACGACCTGTGGCGGACGGGGGCGGCGGGCGAGACGCTGAGCTTCCGGCGGGCGTGAGTGTTTTTGGTTCACTGCTGAAGCTGTGGCGTCCTCGCCTCTCGGACCATGCAGTCGTACAACGGGGCACCTTCCCATGGATGCGAGGTCCCGATCTTGTGGTAGCCCCATGCCAGATAGGCGGAGCGAGCCGGGTTTGCCTCCGGTTCGGGTCGGACGGTGAGCGTGACCCGCTCCGCGTCAACGCCGTTCAGGAGGCGAGTGTGCAGACCGGCGGCGATGCCGCGCCGACGCCACGCCCTGCGTACGGCCAGTTCAATGATCGCAAAGGAGCGATGGCCGTTCTCCCGCATGAACGCCTCCGGCAGCGTGACATCCTGAAGGTTGTGCCACCAGCGGGTTTCCGGGGCAAGAAAGTAGCCGTATGCGAAGCCGACCACCTCCTCTCCGTCCCGGGCGACGACCAGGCGCATGCTCGGACGGCGGACGTGCACCTGGTAGTGGTCGATGAACTCGGCAACGTCCCAGGGCCCTTCCCGATAGGGGGGGTCGGCATAGATTTCCTCGTACGCCGCGAGGAACCCGTCGAGGTGGTCGGCAGTGGCTGGGCCCTCGTACCGGTCGAACGTCACGGTGGTCATCAGGCGGCCCTTCGCCCACAGGCATACTCGCGCAACTCCTGGGCGGCGTCGCGGGCGCTGACGGCGTGCGTCCTGTCCAGCAGATCCACCACCTCCCCGAGGCGCCGCATCACACGCCCGGACTCGATCTCTTCCAGGTGCTCCAGGCTTCCGACGGCATGAGCGGCACCCTGGTCGACATTGCCGGCGTTGACCATGCCGCGGGCAAGGGTGATCCGGTACAGGGCACGGCTGGGACGAGGTGACGAACGGCCTGGTGGGCGCCGTCCTCGCGGCCATGATCGCCCTGCGGTACGTCAACGGCGACCGAGCGCCGGAAGAGTTCAACCAGATCATCTTCCGGCGCACCCGCCGCGGCCGTGAAGCCCTGGAAGCCGCGGACGTCTGACGCCTGACGTTCCGCACCTGCGCCCGGCGAGCTGCCCCGATCGGTCGAGCCGGGGCAGCGCTGCCGTCCGGAACGGCGAGAACCGCCGTCCGCCGGGGATGACCCAGCTGCTTCCCGCCGCAGCCGAGCTAAGCCACGCCACGGACGGGCGCCGCCGAAGCAGCCCCGGCCTCGTACAGCGCATGTGCGGCCCGTAGGACCAGATCGTCCCGGTGCCGGGCGGCCACGATCTGCAGCCCCACCGGCAGGCCGTTCCCGTCCGTCCCCACCGGGATGCTCGCCGCGGGCTGCTGGGTCAGGTTGAAGGGGTAGGTGAACGGCGTCCAGCCCGTCCAGCGGCGGTGCGCCGAGCCGCGCGGCACCTCCACCCCCGCCTCGAACGCCGTCACCGGCAGCGTCGGGGTCACCAGCAGGTCGTACCGCTCGTGGAAGCGGCCCATGCGGCGGCCGAGGTCCATACGGACGTCGACGGCGGCCAGGTAGTCCAGCGCGCTCAGCCGGGCGCCCCGCACACAGATCTCGCGCAGACCGGGGTCGAGGAGCTGGCGCCGGCGCGGGGAGAAGCGCTGGGTGAGCCGGGCCGCGCCGCTGAACCAGAGGGCGTGGAAGGCCTCCAGCGGGTCGCTGAAGTCGGGGTCGGTCTCCTCGACGTACGCGCCGAGGCCGGCGAGGGAGGACACCGCGCGCCGTACCGCCGCCGCGACCGCCGGCTGGACCGCGACCTGTCCGCCCAGGGAGGGCGAGTAGGCCACCCGCAGTCCGCGGACGCCTCCCTTGAGGCCCTCGGTGAAGGAGCCCGGCGCGGGCGGCAGCGCCGACCAGTCCCGCGCGTCCGGGCTCGCGATGACATCCAGCAGCAGGGCCGCGTCGGCCGCGTCCCGGGTCATGGGGCCGGTGTGCGACAGCGTGCCGAAGGGGCTCGAAGGGTAGAGAGGGACCCGGCCGTAGGTCGGCTTCAGGCCGAAGACGCCGCAGAACGCGGCCGGGATCCGGATGCTGCCGCCGCCGTCCGTGCCCAGCGACAGTGGGCCCGCGCCGAGCGCGACGGCCGCCGCGCTGCCCCCGCTGGAGCCGCCGGCGGTGCGGGAGTGGTCGTGCGGGTTGCGGGTGACGCCGGTGAGCGGGGAGTCCGTCACGCCCTTCCAGCCGAACTCGGGGGTCGTCGTCTTGCCCAGGAACACCGCGCCGTGTTCCCGCAGCCGGGCGACCGAGGGGGCATCCTCCTCCCAACGCCCCTGTTCCGAGCGGGTCTTGGAGCCGCGCAGGGTCGGGTGGCCGCGCATCAGCAGGATGTCCTTGACCGTCACCGGCACGCCGTCGAGCAGTCCGGCCGGCTCACCGCGCCGCCAGCGCTCCGCCGACTCCCGGGCCCGGACCAGCGCGTCCTCCCCGGTGAACCGGACGAAGGCGTTCACCTCCGGCTGGGTCCGCCGGGCCCGTTCCAGCGTCTGCTCGGTGGCCTCCACCGGACTGAACTCGCCCTTGCGGTATCCGTCGAGGAGCTGAACGGCGGTCAGGTCGGTGAGTTGCATGCACCCTCCTGGTGGATCAGTGGCCGGGGACGTAGCCGCGTTTCTTGTCGACCACGTTCACCAGTGATCTGCCCGCTGCCCACCGCTCGTACAACTCCACGAACTGAACCCCCAGTTCATCGCGCCAGCCGACCGTGTCGCCGCTCATGTGCGGGGAGACGATCAGGCCCGGCAGTCCCCACAGCGGGCTGTCCTCGGGGAGGGGTTCGGTGGTGAAGACGTCCAGCGCCGCGCCCGCGATCCAGCGGTGGGCCAGGGCATGGGCCAGGGCGTCCTCGTCGACGAGCTGACCGCGGCCGACGTTGACGAAGAAGGCCGAGGGCTGCATCACGCCGAAGCGACGGGTGTCGAACATGCCGTACGTCTGCTCGGTCAGCGGCGCCGCCGCGATCACCCAGTCCGCGCGGGAGACCAGCCGGTCCAGGTCGGCCGGGCCGTACACACCCGTCCTCGGTACCCGTCCGACCAGCGCCGTCGTGACACCGAGCGCCTTCAGGGTCCGTACGATCGCCCGGCCGATCGGGCCCGAGCCGACCACGCACGCGCGCGTGCCCGCCACCCGCCGGCCCTCCCGGTGCCGCCACACCCGCTCCCGCTGGAGCTCCAGGGTGCGCGGAAGATCCTTCGCGACGGTGAGCACGAGCGCCGCCACGTACTCGGCGATCGGCTGGTCGAAGATCCCGCGCGCATTGGTCACCACCGTGTCGGACGCGGCGAGTTCCGGGCACATCAGATGGTCCACGCCCGCGCTCGCCGTGTGCACCCAGGCCGGCCTCGCCCCCTGGCCCGGCCAGGCCTCGCGCACCGCGTGCGAGGTGAAGTCCCAGACCAGCAGGGCGTCCGCCCGCGGCAGCCGCTCGGCCAGCCCCGCGGCGTCGGTGTGCACGATCCGGGCGTGACCGGTGAGCCTGCCGAGCCGGGGCGGCGGCTCGGCGTCCAGGACGAGAAGGGTGGGAAGGGTTCTCATACGGGGCGGCTCCGGGCGTCTGACATGCACGGATAATGCGCGGATTGACCACGCTCGCACCCGAACCTACCTTCGTCAACACGGGCGTGCTCGACGCGCCTTGCCCCTCGTCGTTCTCGTGTGAGGCGGTGCCTGCCCATGGACGTCACCTTTCTCGGCGGCCCTCGCCCCCAGCGGGGGGTCGGGGTGGTCGCCCCTTTTGACTTCGCCCTCGACCGGGAGCTGTGGCGCTGGGTGCCCGACGAGGTGTCGCTGCATCTGACGCGCACGCCGTTCGTGCCGGTCGAGGTGAGCCTGGACCTGGCCCGGCTGGTCAGCGAGCACGAGACGCTCGGCGACGCGGTGCGCGCCCTGACCGCCGTCACGCCCGAGGTCGTCGCCTACGCCTGCACCTCCGGCAGCTTCGTCGGCGGCGTCACCGGGGAGCGGGTGATGCGCGCGGCGATGAGCCTGGCCGGGGCCCCGCCCTCGGTGACCACCTCCGGGGCGCTGCTGGAGGCGCTGGCCGAGCTGGACGTCCGCCGGGTCGCGCTGGTCACGCCGTACACGGTGTCCGTGACCCGGGCGCTGGAGGAGTTCGTCGCCGAGGGTGGCGTGCAGGTCACCGGGTGCGCCTTCATGGGGCTGACCCGGGAGATCTGGCGGGTGCCCTACCGGGACGTCGTCGCCATGGCGCGGCAGGCGGTCCAGCCCGGCACCGCCGACGCGCTCTTCATCTCGTGCACCAATCTGCCGACGTACGACGTGATCCCCCAGCTGGAGGCCGAGCTGCGCATCCCGGTGCTGTCCGCCAACCAGGTCACGATGTGGGCGGCGCTGCGCCGGCTGGGTACCCGAGCGGTGGGGCCCTATCAGGCGCTGCTGGACGCATCGGCGCGTGTCTGGCCCCCGGCAGTGCCGGAAGAGACGCAGGAACACCAGGAAGGGCCGTCATGACCGCACTCGGATTCCTCTACCCGGGCCACTCCGCCGAGGACGACTATCCGCGCATCGAGCAGCTTCTGGGCAGCGACATCCGGGTGGACCTCGTCCACACGGACATCGGCGAGGACGCGCACCGGGTGGACGCGCTGCGCGAGATGGGCTCGGCCGAGCGGCTCGGGGCGGGCATGGAGCGGCTGCGGCTGGCCGGCGCCGAGACGGTGGTGTGGGCGTGCACCAGCGGAGGGTTCGTGCACGGCTGGGAGGGCGCGCAGACGCAGGTGCGCACGCTCGCCCGGCTGGCCGGGATGCCGGCGTCCTCGACGTCGTTCGCCTTCGTGCACGCCGCCCGGGAGATCGGGGTACGGCGGGTCGCCGTCGGGGCGACCTATCCGGCGGACATCGCCGCGCTGTTCGCGGACTTCCTGCGGGCCGGCGGTCTGGAGGTGACCGGGACCCGCTCCTCGGGGATCGTCACGGCCGCGGAGGTCGGCACCTGGGGCGAGGAGGATGTGCTGACGCTGGCGCAGGCCGCGGACGTCCCCGACGCGGAGGCCGTGCTGCTGCCGGACACGGCCCTGCACACGGCCGCGTATCTGCCGCTGCTGGAGAAGGCGCTGTCCAAGCCGGTCCTCACGGCGAACCAGGTCAGTGTGTGGGAGGGGCTGCGGCTCGCGGACCGGCGGGTGAACGCGCCGGTGCTGGGGGCGCTGTTCACGAGGGAGCCGATCGTCCAGGTCTGAGGCGGGAATAAGCGGAGACTGTCTCCTGTTAGCCGACGCAGGACAGCACCGAGGACCGCTCACGCTCGAAACCAGGAGGCCCACACCGTGTCGGCAGACGAGATCCGGGGCACGACGCACGGGACCGCCCCCGTCCCCCTCTCCGTACTGGACCTGGTCACCGTCGGCGCCGGCAGTACCGCCGGCGACGCCCTGCGCACCAGCGTGGCGCTCGCCCGGTCCGCCGAGGCGCGCGGATTCCACCGGTACTGGGTCGCCGAGCACCACTCGATGCCCGGTGTCGCCTCCTCCTCGCCCGCGGTGATCCTCGCCCACCTCGCCGCCCACACCGACCGCATCCGGCTCGGCTCGGGCGGCGTGATGCTGCCCAACCACGCCCCGCTGGTGATCGCCGAGCAGTTCGGCACGCTGGAGGCGATGGCGCCGGGACGGATCGATCTCGGCCTCGGCCGGGCGCCGGGCACGGACGGCGCCACGGCCGCCGCGCTGCGCCGCACCGACCTGCCCGACCAGGGCGCCGACGACTTCCCCGAGCAGCTCGCCGAACTCACCCGCTTCCTGGACGACGACTTCCCGGACGGGCATCCGTACCGGCGTATCCACGCGATCCCCGGCCCCGTCCAGGCCACCGCCCCCGGCGGCGTCCAGTCCCCGCACCGGCCGCCCGTCTGGCTGCTCGGCTCCTCCGGCTTCAGCGCCCGCCTCGCCGGTCTGCTGGGTCTGCCGTTCGCGTTCGCGCATCATTTCTCCGCGCAGAACACCATCCCGGCCCTGGACCTGTACCGGCAGACCTTCCGCCCCTCCGCGGTCCTGGCCGAGCCGTACGCCCTGATCGGCGTCTCCACCCTCGCCACCGACGACGCGCGGGAGGCCGTCCGGCAGACCCGGGCGACGGCTCTGAACATGCTGCGGCTGCGCATGGGCCGGCCGGGTCTCTTCCCCGACCCGGCGGAGGCCGAGAAGCACGAGTTCAGCCCGATGGAGGAGGAGTTCATCACCTCCTGGACGGCCAACATCGTGCACGGCACCGCCGACGAGGTCCGCTCCGGCCTCGACGACCTCCACAAGCGCACCGGCGCCGACGAGCTGATGCTCCTCTCCCACGCCCACCGCGGCGAACTGCGCCTGCGTTCCTATGAGTTGATCGCGGACGCCTATGGATTGCCGACCGCGTAGGTCTGCTCGCCGAGGAGTTCGGAGATACGATCCGGCGACACCGGGCGGGAGTACAGCCAGCCCTGCCCGGTGTCGCAGCCGATCCGGCGCAGCCGGGTGGCCTGGGCCGAGGTCTCCACGCACTCCGCGGTGACGGTGATGCCGAGCCGGTGGGCGAGCTGGATCATCGCCTCGACGACGACCTCGTCGGCGGGGTTGGGCGCGAGCGCCCGCGCGTCGCCCTCGTACTGGAAGCCGCGCACGAAGGAACCGTCCAGCTTCAGCGTCGAGACCGGCAGCCGGCTGAGGTAGGCGAGGTTGGAGTAGCCGGTGCCGAAGTCGTCGATGGCGATGCGGACACCCATGTCGCTGAGCGCCTGCAGGGCCTGCAGGGGCTGGCCGGCCGAACCCATCACCGCGGACTCGGTCAGCTCCAGCTGCAGCAGATGCGGGGCGAGCCCGGTCTCGGCGAGGATCTCCGCCACATCGGCCACCAGGTCGGAGTCCCACACCTGCCGTACGGCCACATTGACGCTGACGAAGATGGGCGGCTCGGCCGGATGGTCGAGCTGCCAGCGGCGGGCCTGCCGGCAGGCGGTCACCAGCGCCCAGCGGCCGAGCTGCACGATCGAGCCGTCCTCCTCGGCCAGTCCGATGAACCGATTCGGCGTCAGTGTGCCGAACTGAGGATGATTCCAGCGGATCAACGCCTCGACCCCGCTGAGCCTGCCGTCCTCCATACCGACCAACGGCTGGTATTCGAGCGCGAATTCGCCGCGTTCGATGGCGGGGCGCAGAGTGGACGACAGGGCCTGGCGGGTCATCCGGTGGGCGTTGCGCTCGGGATCGAACAGGGTCCAGCGGCCCTTGCCGTCGGCCTTCGCCCAGTACAGGGTCGTATCCGCCGCCTGCATCAGACCGGTGGCCGTCGTACCCGCAGCGTGGCGCTCCACGACCCCGATCGACGCCGTCAGGGACAGCCGCTGGCCGGCCAGGTCGAAGGGGGCCTGAAGGGCCTTGAGCGCCGACTCGGCGAGTTCGGCGAGCTGTTCGGTGCCGGTGGAGTCCTCCACGAGCAGGGCGAACTCGTCGCCGCCCAGCCGGGCCACCAGCGGGGTGACGGCGCGGGCGTAACCGGCCTCGTCGGCCACCCGGGTCAGCCGCTCGGCCGCGGCCGCGAGCAGCCGGTCACCGACGCGGTGGCCGAGGGTGTCGTTGACGGCCTTGAAGCCGTCGAGGTCCAGATAGCACAGGCCGATCCGGCCGGTGCCGCTCTGCTCGTACGACTCCGCCTCCAGCGCGGCCGTCAGCCGCTCGAAGAACAGGGTGCGATTGGGCAGCCGGGTCACCGGGTCGTGCATCTGCAAGTGCCGCAGCCGCGCCTGGAGTTCACGGCGGGCGCTGATGTCGGCGACGGACAGCAGCACCCCGGGCTCGCCGTCGCCGAGCGGGGCGATGGTGACCTGCGCCCACACCGAGTGCCCCTCGGGGTGTTTCAGCCGGCGGGTGCAGCGCAGCTTGGCCTGCCGGCCGCGCAGGACCTCGCGGTAGGCGTGCCAGCTGCGGGTGTCCGAGGTCAGGTCCACCAGATCGGCGGCGACCCGGCCGATGACGGTGTCCGGGTCGGTGCCGAGCAGCTCGCCGAAGGCCCCGTTGGCGGCGGTCACGAGTCCGCCGCGGTCCACGACGGCCATGGCGAGTGGTGCGGCCGCGAACACAGAATGATAGGTGGGATGGTCACTGTCTGTTACGGCTGACCGGTCGAGGTCTGCCGCGGGCGTCGGCCCTTCGGACGTTCCGCTCACCGCTCGCTCCCGCAGTGCACTCGATCTCTGTCCGTGCCGGAAAGTGTGCCGATCATAGAGGCTGGCCCCGGGCCCTTCCAGCCACTCTCCAGTGTCCCGGACGGAGCAAGGTTTCTGACAGATCGTTTCTGCCCGCACGTGGGCGGGTTCTTCGGGCCTCCGACCAGTTGTGACGTTCCGTGAGTGTTTCGGGGTGTCGAGCGCCGGAGCGCGCGGGCGCGCCGGACGGCGCACTCACCCTAGTGGTGCAGATAAACAGGGCATAGCGCAACACATACCAGCAATCTGGATGAGGTCTCGATGAGGTCTCGTGAGTCGCATCCGGAGGTCAGGTCCGTGCCCAAGCTGCGTAGCACCGCCGCCGTGTGCACCACGCTGTCGGCGCTCGCCGCGACGTCGATCCTCACCGGCCCGTCGGTCGCCGAGCCCTTCTCCACCACCCCCTGCGCCCTGCGGCGGACCGACGCCCACCACTCCGAGGGCGTGGACACCTGGAACCCGGACTACACCCGGCCGACCCGTCCGCTCGACGCCGTGCTGGTCTTCCTCTCCTTTCCGGACTCCACCCCGCACGCCACCGCCGCCGAGTTGACGGCCGATCACTTCCCCGCGACCAGCCGGTACTACGAACAGGCCTCCTACGGCAGGTTCACCCTCCGCCCGCACCCGCTGAAGCACTGGCTGCGCATGCCCCGGCCGTCCACGGCGTACGCCATGAAGCGCGACTGGAGCGTGGAGGACCGGGCCGCCTATCTGCGGGACGCGTTCGCGGTCGCCGACCAGGAGGTCGACTTCTCCCGGTACCAGGTCGTGTACCTGGTCGCCGACCCGGACGCGCCCGGCGTCGACTCGGACGCCACGAAGGTCGTGAACCTCGATACGCCCGTGCATGTCGACGGCACGGATGTCCGCCGGGTCGTCACCGTGTTCGAGAAGCATCCGCCGGACCGGCTGGTCCTCGCCCATGAGACCGGCCATGTCTTCGACCTGCCCGACCTCTACCATCGCCCGGACGACGGCAAGGGCGACTGGGACACCTACGTCGGCGACTGGGATCTGATGGGCAGCCAGTTCGGGCTCTCCCCGGACCTGTTCGCCTGGCACAAGTGGCGGCTGGGCTGGCTGGACCCGCGCCAGGTGGAGTGCGTGCACGGCGTGACGCCGACCCGGCTGACCCTGGAGCCGCTGGAGGCCGGCCCGGGGGTCCTGGTGCAGGGCGCGGAGGGTGCCCCGGCGTTCGGCCTCGGGCACGGGCTGAAGCTGGCGATCGTGCGCACCGGACCCGACAGCGCGCTGGCCTTCGAGGCGCGCGGCTCGGCCGGGAACGACCGGGCCGGCTGCCGGCAGGGGGTGCTGGTGTACCGGATCAGGAGCGGGGCGGAGTCCGGGGGCGGGCCCGTGGAGGTCGTCGACGCCCACCCGCACACCGAGGCCTGCTGGGAGAACTCGGTCTACCCGCCCCTCGCCGACGCCCCGGTCGCCCTCGGCGAGAGCTTCACCGTACCCGGGGAGGGCGTACGGGTGGAGGTGGAGGGGAGAACGGCTTCGGGGGCGTGGACGGTACGGATCACACCGGGGGCGCGTGAGGACTGAGCGTCACCGAAGACCGACTGCCGTCGTATACGAAAACAGCGGGCCGGATTCTTTCGAACCGGACCCGCCGTTTCCTTCGCGTGCGCCGCCAGGGACTCGAACCCCGGACCCGCTGATTAAGAGTCAGCTGCTCTAACCAACTGAGCTAGCGGCGCCTGCTGACGTCGTAGACCTTAGCATCCTGGTCGGCGGGAGGAAAAATCGATATCCGCACTGCCGCGCGGGCCGCGCGGACGGCCGCCCAGAGCACGACCTCGGGGCCCGGCAGCCACGGGTGGCGGGTGTCCGGGGCGACCAGCCAGCGGGCGGTGCCGGCCGCGTCGCCTCCGCCGGGTGCCGGGACGGTGACCGCGTCGCCCGTGCCGTGGCAGAGCAGTGGCGGCACCGCCCGGGTGCGGTTCGAGCCCCACTCCTCCCAGGCCAGCAGCGAAGGTAACCGCGGGGCCGTGCCCGGTGCGGCGAACAGCAGTACACGGCCGCGGAACACCGCGACCGGGCCCGAGCCCGGACCGTCGTCCCACAGCCGGTCCAGCATCCGGCGGCCGAAGATCGCCGGCGCGCTCACCACGTCGAAGACGGTGCCGCAGGGCAGGGCGACCGGGGTGTCCGGGTGCGCCTCCCAGAGGGCGGCCGTGCGACGCGGATACGTTCCTGCCGAGGCGAGCCAGTCGATGCCGGCGGGGGTGACTCGGGTGACGTTCGGTGCGCTGCTCATGACGCCCATATGTACCGGGGGTGAGCGGCCCGTTCTTCTGAGTTGCCGAAAGTCGGGACAAAGATGGCAGGGGAGGAGTATCTTGCCCGCCTGGCATATGCCAGGCGGGGATACTCGGGGGATATCAAGGGGACCGCCGCACCGGGCCGGGGTGGGGCGGGCGCGCGGTCACACGGGAGCCGGGCGCGCGGTCACACGGGGTCGGCGGACGTCCGCCCCTCGGTGTTCCCCCGCATCAGGTCCCGCCCGAACTCGACCATCTTCTTCGCGTAGTCCTCCGTCCACTCCGCCTGCTCGGCGATGTCCGCCGGGGTCAGCCGGTCGAAGCGGCGCGGGTCGGCGAGCTGGGCCGCGGCGACGGCCTGGAACTCCACGGCCCGGTCGGCGGCCGCGCGGAACGCCTGGGTCAGCTCCGTGGCCCGGGCCAGCAACGCCCGTGGATCCTCGATCGACTCCAGGTCGAAGAAGTGCTCGGGATCGGCGGCCGCCTCCGCGGGCTCGAAGATCAAAGGCGCGGGGCGTAGCCGCGGTTCGGCACGACGCGGCGTGGGCTCCGCCATGTCCTGTCTCCTCCTCGTACGGTTCACTGGGCACCGCCTCCGGACGGCCCACCGTCCATTGTCCCGCGCCCGCGCAAGGGGCCGGTGGGGGGGGAGCGGGGGAGGGGCGCCGGCGGACGCGTGGCCGATGCCGTGCGCCGCATGCGAACGGCGGCCTGCCGGGTGGGTCCGGCAGGCCGCCGTCGTCGGGGGTCAGGCCGTGGCGCTCGTGATGATCGCGAACGGGGCGCCGAACGGGTCGAGCAGCATCGCGAAGCGCCCCACGCCCTCGCCGTCCATGGCGGGGATGATGACGGTGGCGCCCAGCTCGGCTGCCCGGGCCAGGGTGGCGTCGCAGTCTGTGACCTCGAAGTACGGGTGCCATTCGGAGGTCGATCCGGCGTCCAGGTTCTCCTGGGCCAGCTGCATGATGCCGCCGTGCATGGTCTGCTCGCCGCCGCCGGCAGGAGCGGCGACCGTGTAGACGACGCCTTCACCCATGGGCTTGTCCCGGGTCTCCCACGACAGGACGCTGCCGTAGAAGTCCTTCGCGGCCGCGGCGTCGGTGGTGTACAGCTCGATCCAGCTGACGCTGCCAGGATCGTTGACGAGCTCCAGGCCGTCGGTGTCCCGCGGTTGCCACACGGCGAACTCGGCGCCCGTCGGATCGGTGAAGCCGGCCGTCCGTCCGGACGTGAGGACATCCGTCGGCGGGACGCGGACGGAGCCGCCGGCCTGCTCCACGGCCTTGGCGGTGGCGTCGGCGTCCACGCTGCGGAAGTACACCGTCCACGCGGAACTCGCGCCCTCCTCCGTCAGCGGGCCGACCGCGGCCACCATCCGGCCGTCCTGCCGCAAGAAGCCGTAGCCTCCGGCCTCCGGGCCCGCGGAGGCGAACTCCCAGCCGAACACACCCGAGTAGAAGGCGACGGCCGCATCGACGTCGGGGGTGCCCAGGTCGAGCCAGTTCAGCCCGCCGGGGACCTGTGTGGACGTCAGCATGAAGTGCTCCTGTCGTGTCTGGTCTCCTCCAGGGCCGGCGGCCCAAGAGCCTGCCTTCAGCGTGGCAGCGGGCGCCGCCCCCGGGGGGTGTACCGAACACTTTCGGCCAGCGATTCGGCCGTGCCCCGACTGCGGGTGAGTCAAACGGCTCCTCCGAGGATCATGGCCGCCAGCTCATCCGGTGTTCGGCCGGGTGGGCCAGGATCGCGTGGTTCGCCTCCCATCCGTCCGGGGCTGTAACCATGGGCCGCCTCCGGCGGCGTGCCGGACTCCGTCCGGCGGATGGGGGCACGGCAGCCGAGGCCGTCCGGGCGGGCACCGAAGGGGTCGGTCAGGGGCGCCAGACCACCCGGTGCTCGGACCAGTGATCCCATGTGGACATCATTGCCTCCCACCCGTCCGGGGCTGTAACCATGGGCCGCCTCCGGCGGCGTGCCGGACTCCGTCCGGCGGATGGGGGCACGGCAGCCGAGGCCGTCCGGGCGGGCACCGAAGGGGTCGGTCAGGGGCGCCAGACCACCCGGTGCTCGGACCAGTGATCCCATGTGGACATCATTGCCTCCCACCCGTCCGGGAACTTCACCAGCGTGCCCAGCTGGACCGGTTCCGTGGAGGGGTAGTCGTCCAGGAGGTCGCCGATGCCGGCGCGGCAGACCACGATGCAGGCGTGGCGGTGGCGGGAGGCCAGGACGCACAGGCGGCCGGTCTCCAGGTGGAAGGCGGTGGCGTCGGGGCGGCCGGAGAGCGGGTGCAGGACGACCGTGACGTCGTACTCCCGGCCCTGGAGCCGGTTCGCGGTGTCGACCGTGACGTCCGCCACGCCCAGCTCGGCGAGCGCCGTTCGGACCGCCGCCGCCTGGTCGCGATGGGCGGTGCCGACGGCGACGCGGTCGGCGGTCAGCGGCAGCGGCCGGCCGGGCGCGCGCTCCGACGTCGCCGCGCCGCCCCGGTCCAGCAGCCGGCGTACCACGGTGGCCACCGCGCGCACCGCCTCCGGATCCGTGCGCGGGGTATGCCGGGCGGGCAGCTCCAGCAGGCCCCAGCCGGAATCCGCCGCCTCGTCGATCACCCGGTCCGGTCCGGAGCCGTCCGAGGGGACCGCGAAGCTCAGCCGGCGGTCGCCGTGGGCGGTGCCGCTACGGAACGGGGTGTACGGGTAGAACGCGTCGGAGACCAGCGGCGCCGCCGAGGCGGGCAGTCGCCAGGAGACCGGCAGGCGGTGCTGGGGGAGCGCCGGGTTGTGGGCCAGCAGGGTGGTGACGGCGGAGGCCGAGGGGTCGTACGACAGGCCCGCCCACTGCTCGCTGCCGACGATCGCGAACGGATCCAGCTGGCCCGGGTCGCCGACGAACAGCGCCCGCTCGAACAGCCCGGCCACGGCCAGCAGCGAGTCGGAACGCATCTGGTACGCCTCGTCCACGATCGCGTGCCGCCAGGGCTCGTCCACCTTCACATGCGCCCACTTCGCCGCCGTGGACAGCACGACCGGCAGAGCGCCGAGGTCGGCGGCCTTCGCGGACGTGCGGACCTGCGGCAGGTCGTCCAGCGCCTTGTCGTAGGCGTCGGTGTCGCTGCTGTGCAGCCGGCCCACCGGCAGGTCCGGGTTCTTCTCGGCGAGCCGCAGGACGAGGTCGTCCACCTGGGCGTTCGTCTGCGCCACGACCATCAACGGGCGGCCCGCCTCAGCCAGTTCGAGGGCCGCGCGGACCACGAGTGTCGACTTGCCGGCGCCCGGCGGGGAGTCCACGACCACGCCCCGCTCGGTGCCGTGCACCGTGTCGTGGAGGATCGCGTCGGTGGCGCGGGCGGCGGCGGCCCCGGGGGCCAGGTCGGCCGTCGTCACAGCACGTCCTCCTCGGTCACGGTGTCGGGGGCCTCCGGCGCGGGCTCACCCGGGGGGCCGCCGTGGGTCCACGGCGTGTCCTCGGGGTCGGGCAGTCTCGCGCCGCCGCGCTGCTCGTGCTCGAAGAGCGTGAAGCAGATCCGGTCGCCCTTCTCCGGCACCGAACCGGGCTCCGGCTCCTTGCCGCGGCCCATCTTGTCCAGGACGCGCAGGACCAGCACCCCGTCGGCCTCCTGCCCGGCCAGCTCCGCCGACTGCGGCCTGCCGCCCAGCGAGCGGTACACCTTCGCGCGCTCCGCGAGATGCGGCCGGTCGTCCGTGCGGACCGTCACCAGCGGGCGCGGACTCGGCCGCTTGCCCTCGCTGTACGCGAGGACGACATCGGTCACCTCGCCCGTGAACGCCTCCCCGGCCAGCCGCCGCCCCGCCATCACCAGCGGGTCGTCCAGCGCCTCCTGCGCCTCCAGCCGGGCCTGCTCGCGCTCGCGCGTGGCCAGCTTGTTCGCCGCCGTCACCGCGTCGTCCCGGCGCGGCTGCGGGGGCTCGCCGGCCAGCACCCGGTCGCGATGGCCGGTGAAGGACCAGCGGTCGCGCGTCCAGCGCTCCTCGGCATGCGCCCCCTCGGGCAGCGCCCGCAGCAGATCCAGGCCCCGCCACACCGCGTCCCAGGTGGGCCGGGTGCGGCTCGCCACCAGGTCGCGGACCTCCCGCTCGGCCGCCGTGAGCGCGGCCAGCCGGTCGTCGGCGGCCAGGGCGTCCTCGGCCGCGGCGAGCGCGGTGCGGGCACGGTCGTAGCGCTCGATCGCCGGGGCCAGCAGCTTGTTGTCGAACGCCGGGTCGGTGGCGGGACCGGCCGGCGGACACAGCAGCTGGCCCGCCGCGTCCCTGGCCAGCTCGGCCCGGCGCGCGGCCGCGGCGCCACAGCCGCCCTCCGGAGGGTCGATCCAGGCGAGCAGCGCGCCCAGATGCTGGTCCTCCAAGGCGGACTGGCCGCTCGCCCAGTGCCGGGACAGCACATCGGTCAGGGCGAGGAGGAGGGAGGAGCCGGGGACCCGGGACCGCTCGCCGTAGTGGGTGAGCCAGCGACCGAGCAGCGGCACCCGGGGCGGCGCCGGATAGGGCGCCTCGGGGTCCTGCTCGGCCGTACGGCGGAACCGCATCGAGCGGCCCAGCAGCCGTACGAAGTCCAGGCCCGCGCGGCTCGGCACGATCAGCTGGGGGGCGTCCGCGCACAGCTCCGCCTCGACCTTGACCCGCTGGCCGGTCTCCGGGTCGGTCTCGGTGCGCTCGGCCGCCTCCACGGACCCGGCGTAGGAGTCGATGTACGGCAGGACGGTGTCGGCCAGGTCGGCGAGGAACGTGAAGCGCAGATCGCGGTCGCGCGGCTGCGGTACGACCAGCAGACGCGGGGCGTCCCGGTCGGTGCCGGCCAGCGCGCCGAGCGGGGCGCCGGCCTCACCGGCGGTGGTGAGCGGCACGAACACCAGCGGCCGCGCCGACAGATGCCGGTGCCGGACGGTCGCGACGGGCTGGGCACGGCCGCTGCTGACGGCTTCCAGCCGGGCCAGGGTGGTGATCAGGGACACGCGGACACCTCCGCCAGAGCCTCGGCCCGCAAGGCCGCCGCCCGGCGCAGCGCCGCGACCGCCGGGTCGTCCGGCTCGCCCGTCTCGCCGCGGGCCGCCGCGAGGACGTCCTCGACCGTGCTCAGACCGCCCAGTTCCGCCCGCAGAGAGCGGCCGAGGCGGGTGACGGCGCCCGCCTCGCGGGAGCGTTCGCGGCAGTGGAAGGCCAGCTCGCAGGCGGACAGGCACTCGGGTGCGTACGTCGCCGGGACCGCCGCCACGGCGGCCGTCAGCTGCTCGGCACTGCGGTCGGGGGCGAAGCACACGCCCTCCGGCAGGGCCTCGGCGATCTCCTCGATCCGGGTGAGCCGGGCCAGCTGGCGCGCGGTCACCGCGCGCTGCTT
The DNA here is from genome assembly GCF_014650595.1 of Streptomyces alanosinicus. Lineage (GTDB taxonomy): Bacteria > Actinomycetota > Actinomycetes > Streptomycetales > Streptomycetaceae > Streptomyces > Streptomyces alanosinicus. The sequence goes on along the minus strand of NZ_BMVG01000001.1, from coordinate 1,130,880 downwards.
GCGGACGTCGACGGCACGGCCCGCGGCCAGGTTGGAGAAGTCCTTCGGGCACACCAGCAGCACCCGGTGACGCACGCGCGGCACCGGATCGAGCCGTGCGGCGACCTTCTCCAGCGCCAGCACGTACACCGCCGCCTGCCGGGCCGCCGCGCCGACCTTGGCCGGGTCCGCCGAACCGTCCAGCATCGGGAAGGACTTGATCTCCACCACCGACCAGCTGCCGTCGGGGTGCACCACCACCGCGTCCGGCTCCAGGAAGGCGAACGAGCCGGCCACGTCCAGCGCCAGCATCGGATGGTCCAGGAGCGTCCAGCCGCCCGCGCGCGTGGCCTCGCGCAGCGCCAGCGCCGTACGGGCCGTACGCCCCTCGGGGCCGTGCGCGGTCAGGTCGGGTACGGCGGCCCCGGCCGGCGGCTCGGCGCCCGGGTCGAGACGGGTGTGCGCGAGGCGCAGCAGCTCCGCGCCGCCGTCGGCCTTCACCCGGGCCTCGAACGCGTTGCCCCGGGTCAGCGCGAACTGCGACTGCCCGAAACCGGAGGGCGCGCCCAGCGCGCTCGCCAGGCGCGCCTTGTCCACCCCGGCGCCGTCCAGGATCGCCCGCCGCGCGCACCCGGGGTTCGCGGCGAGTGCCGCGAGGGCGCGCGCGTCCAGGGCCCTGGCGGGGACGTCGGGGCCGCGCAGCTCAGCGAGCCGACGCCCGAGCCCCTTCGCCCGCGTCGCGGGGGGAGGCGTCCGGTTCGGCACCGGCGTCGAGCTGCGACTCGCGCTGCCGTGGAATTCGCTCACCCGCGGAAGTCTGGCATCCGCCACTGACAATCGGGGAGTCCGTGCCGGCCGCGACCGCCGCGCCCCGCCGGAACAGCCGGGAACGGAGCAGGTCCAGGCCGCGCATGACCCGCGGCGCGAGCAGGTAGCCGACACCCATCACGGCGACGCCCGCGACCGCGTCGAGGAAGTAGTGGTTGGCGGTGCCCATGACCACGAGCGCGGTCCCCAGCGGATAGGCGACGCCGAGGATCTTCGCGAGGCGGGTGCCGCCGTGCCGCCACAGCATCACGCCGCACCACAGCGCCCAGCCGACGTGCAGGCTCGGCATCGCCGCGTACTGGTTGGTCATCCCGCCCATGCCGCGCGGCGCGCTCGCGTCCGCGCCCCACCAGCCGTACGAGCTGTAGTGCGCCATGGTGTCCACGAAGCCGTGCCCCGCGGCCAGCAGCCTGGGCGGGCAGGTCGGCATCAGCGTGAAGCCGATCAGGCCGATGAAGGTCGAGGTCATCAGCCAGGTGCGGGCCCGCCGGTAGTGCTCGGCGCGGGCCCGGAACAGCCAGATCAGCAGGACGGGCGTGATCAGGTAGTGCAGCGAGGCGTACCAGAAGTCCGCCGGCACGCCCAGCCAGGGCTCGCGCGTGAACAGCCGGTTGAGCGGGTGCTCGGCGTTCAGGTGCAGGGCCTGTTCGAGGCGCAGGAGCGCCAGACCGTGGTCGACGGCGCTGTGCACGTCACCGCGCGCGAGCAGCCGGCCGGCCGAGTAGCAGCCGTAGACCAGGAGGATCAGCGGCAGCTCGGTCCACCAGCGCAGCCGGGTACGCGGGACCCCCTCGGTGCCCGGTGGCTCGGTCTGCGGCATCCGATGGCCCTCCCCGTTCGTTCCGCTGTGGTGCGCCGCCGTGGGCGACCGTGCCACTTTACGGCGTCCGTATCTCGCCCATGCGGGCCCTCCGGCCCACAAAGACGCCGACATCGCCCGTCGGGTTGCCCCGAACGGGTGTGAGCGATGATGGAGAAGTCCTCTTTTCTTGTTCCCGTGGCGTCTGTGTGGCGTCCCGCTCCCGGAAAGGTCCCTCATGGCACCGCGCATCCTGCTGGCCCGGCACGGACAGACGCAATGGTCGCTGTCCGGCAAGCACACCGGCAGGACCGACGTGCCGCTGCTGGAGGAGGGCCGGCGGGGGGCCAAGCTGCTCGGCGAGCGACTGCACCGCGCTCCGCTGGACGGGCTGCCGGCGGTGGAGGTGCGCACCAGCCCGCTGGCACGCGCGCGTGAGACGTGCGAACTGGCCGGCTTCGGCGACCGGGCCACCCCGTGGGACACGCTCATGGAGTGGGACTACGGCGCCTACGAGGGCATGACGCCGGCCGAGATACAGGCGGTGCGGCCCAGGTGGCTGATCTGGCGGGACGGTGTGCCCGAGGGCGAGAGCATCGCCGACGTGACCGCGCGCGCCGACGAGGTGGTGGCCTGGGCGCGGTCGGCCGACCGCGACGTCCTGGTCTTCGCCCACGGCCACATCCTGCGCTCCATCGGCGCCCGCTGGCTGGGCCTGCCACTGGACTTCGCCGCGCGGATCCGCCTCAGCCCGACCTCGCTGTCCGTGCTGGGCTGGGCTTATGGCGAGCCGGCGATCGAGAGCTGGAACGACATGGGCCACCTGGCGGTGTGACCCCCGAAAGCCGGCGCGCCCCTTCCAGGGGCGCCGACTGCCGCACCCCCGCGCCGACTGCTCCCCCTACCCCCGACCGCTACGCCCGCCCGACCCGCGGCGCACACGCGTGGCGGTCGAGGAAGTCCGACACCCCCGACGCCCGCCGGTGCGGCAGCAGCACCCGCGCCGTCCCCGCCAGCATCGACTGGATCCGGGACGACTGCACCTGGTCCAGCAAGGTCAGCACCCGCAGCCCCGCCTCCGCCGCCTCGTCGGGACGCCCCTCGCGGGCGAGGTCGTCGGCCAGCTCGGCGGTGTACAGCGCGATGTTCCGGGTGAAGTGCGGATCCTGCAGCTGCGCCGCCCGGCGCGCGTGCCGGGACGCGCGCCGCCAGTCGCCCAGCGTGGACCAGCACTGCGCCTCCAGACCCTCCAGCTCGGCCTCTCCGTAGAAGCTCATCCACTCGGGGTCGGCGTCCGAGCGGCCCCGCCCGAAGAAGGTCTGCGCCCGCACGAGCGCCTGCTCGCAGCCGGTGCGGTCGGCGAGCCCCGCCCAGCCGCCCGCCTCGCGCAGCGCGAGCAGCGACAGCAGCCGCGCGGAGCCCAGGGGCCGGGCGGCGCGCTGCGCGGCCTGTGCCGCGCGGACCGCCTCGCGGGGGCGGCCGGCGTCCCGCGCGAGGAACGCGGTGTTGCAGAACGCGTGCGCCTCCAGCGCCGGATCCCCGGTCATCCGGGCCGTGGCCAGCGCCTCCGCGTAGTGCGAGCGGGCATCGTCGAAGCGGCCGGAGTCGTGTGCCAGCCAGCCCACGGAGATGGCGAGTTCACCGGCGCCGGAGTGCAGCCGCTCGGCGGTGGTCTGCCGGGTCGCGCCGGCGTCCAGCAGCGCGTAGGCCGCGCGCAGGGGAGCCGCCGCACGCCGGTAGAGGCCGTCCGCGCCGTGCCGGTCGTCGAGCAGCCGGATCCGGCGGACGGCCTCCTCCAGGGCGGCCGCCTCGGGGCTGCCGGGCCGGCGCGCGGACCGTACCGCCGCCGCGGTGTCCGTGGTGAGCCCCATCGGGGTCAGCGTGGCGGCGGCCACCGTGGCGCCTCCGCCGGTCATGAATGCGCGACGCAGCACGTCGCTCTCCTCGTGGTTCAGGTGGTCTTTCGCGTACGGCTCGTGCGGGTCGTGCGGGTCGTGCCCGTCCGGTGTGTCATACGGCAAGAGCGCCCCCGGCGTCTCACCGGCCCGGTGGCGCTCACCGACGATGAGCGTCACGGGCGCGTCCGCCGTCGTACGCGCCGCGCGGCCGCGGACGGACGAGCGGGGCGCGAACCCGAGGTCGGTGAGCGTGCGACCGGGGAACATATGCAGGAACACCCGTTCGTATGCGTAGTTCGGGCAGCGGATCTCGCCCGCCTCGACCCTGCCGATGTAACGCGCGTCACAACTCACCCGCTCACCGATCTCGCGCGCGGCGCGCCGTACGAGCGCCGCGAACTCGGCCGGTGAGCGCCTGCCGCGCAGTTGCCGGAAGGCGAGGTTCGGCCGGGATGGCCGTTCGGGCAGTGACGAGGTCGCGGTTGACGACGCCATGGCCGGGTCCTCTCGTGCGAACCGTCGAACCATGCCGGATCCGGGGCGGATTCGGGACGAGTTGTCCGAGTGACGCCCTGGTTCCGGCGGGCATGAACGTACCTGCTGTGAAGGACCCGCCACGCTGTGTTTAGCTACAAACCGGATATCTCATCCATGATCTGCCATGAAGTGCCATCCTTTGCGGCGCACTTGTGCCGTAGCCGTTGACGCGCTGACGCGTTGAACTCCATGGACCGCAACAGGGCTGTGTGGTGGAGGCCGGCATGGAGACCAGCCAGAGCAACGATCCTTGTACGTCGCCGTCGTCGTCCGTAGAGGACGCGGCGGCCTGCGACCTCGTGACGGTACCGGCCCGGCAGGGCCTTGAGGCGGTCGACATCCTGCGGCGCGGTGCCGGTGACGGCGTGGGCCCCGTCCTGCACGACGGCGGCTGCGCCACCCTCGGCTTCCTGGTCCCGGCCGGCACGGCGGCCTGCTGGGACGTGCCCGGCAGTACGTGCACGGAGACGGACGGGCGCGGACTCAGACTGAACCCCGGGGAACCGGTGGAGAGCTCCGACTGGCTGCTGCCGCCCGGCGAGGCCGACCTCGCCACCGACCCGGTGGTGCTGCGCCGGGCCCTCGGGGAGGCGGCCCGGATGATCGAGGCGGCCGACAGCCGCAAGTGAGGCGGCGGGCTCAGCCGGCTCCGGGCGGGCTCAGTCGGCCCCGGGCGGCCCGCGGCGGCCGTCGGGGTCGGCCGGCCGTCGGCGCGGCGCGGTCCCGCACGGCCTGCGACAATGGCCGAATGGGCAGGTCCAGGAGCACGCGGCAGACACGGCGCGGATCGGCCGCCGTCGAAGCCGTCGTGGAGGCGGTCGACGGCGGACTCGCCCAGCTCGTCCCCGATCCCGACCGCGGCCGGGCATGGACGCTGCTGATCGACGGCGCCCCCCAGTCGCACGTCGACCTGGACGACCCCGCGCACCTCTCCTTCGAGTACCAGCGCCGTCTCGGCCATGTCATCGACCTCCTCGCCCCGCCCGGCAAGCCCGTGCACGCCCTGCACCTCGGCGGCGGTGCCTTCACCCTCGCCCGGTACGCCGCCGCCACCCGGCCCCGCTCCACCCAGCAGGTCATCGAGCGGGACGCGAGCCTTGTCCAACTGGTCCGCCGGGAACTGCCGTTGGACGCGAACGCCCGGATCAGGGTGCGTTCGGCGGACGCGCGCGCGGGTCTCGCCAAGGTGCCGGACGGCTGGGCGGACCTGGTCATCGCCGATGTCTTCAGTGGCGCCCGCACCCCGGCCCACCTGACCTCCGTCGAGTTCCTGGACGAGGTCCGCCGGGCCCTGCGGCCGTCCGGGATCTACGCCGCCAACCTCGCCGACGGCCCGCCGCTCACCCATCTGCGCGGCCAGATCGCCACCGCCGCCGCCCGGTTCGCCGAACTCGCGCTGATCGCCGACCCCGCGGTGCTGCGCGGCAAGCGCTTCGGCAACGCGATCCTGGTGGCCTGCGACGCCCCGCTCCCACTCGCCGAACTCACCCGCCGCGCCGCCTCCGACCCGCACCCGGCCCGGGTCGAACACGGCAAGCAGCTCACGGACTTCACGGGCGGTGCGCTCCCGGTGACGGACGAGACGGCGGCGGCCTCCCCGGCCCCACCTCCCTCGGTGTTCCGCTAGGCCCTGTCGTTAAATTCCCGTCGTTGACAGTCTCTTTCGATGCAACTCACATCATTTCAGGAGCCGTCCGCGTGTCGCCCTCTGACCGGTGCTGATCTGGTGACCCATTTCCGCGGAAGTGTCCGCGGAAGTCCTCCAGAAGCAATCGGAAGGAAACGGTCATGAGCGCTGCCGTCCGACGGACCGCCTCTGCCCTGGGCGCGGTCGCCGCGGTCCTGCTCGTCCTCGTCGCGTTCAACTCGTTCACCTCGTCCTCGGCCGGTGCCGCGGTCTCCAGGCCGCTCGTCAGGTCCACGTACTTCACCGGCTCCGCCACGGTCACCTGCCCGTCCGGCTACACGGCCACCGGCGGCGTCGGCGTCGACGTGCAGAACAGCATGTACGTCGCGCGCACCGAGCCCGTCACGAACTCCGCCGGCAAGCCCGTCGGCTGGAAGGGAGACATACGGCAGCGGGTCAACGGCGCGGCCGCCACCGGAACGGTCTACGTCGTCTGCGCCCAGTGACCTGTCAGTAGGCGCCGACCTCCACATGCGGCGGCCCGTCGTGCCAGGTGCAGATCACCGACACCCGGCCGGTGCCCCGGCTGAACTCCACCCGGATCCATGTCGCGGTCTTCCACACCTGCATCGACCAGCCGGCACCCGGGGTCGCCGACACCAGCGTGGCGCTGGACGCGTCCAGTTCGAACACCGCCCGGCCGCCGTCGGTGTCGTAGGACTTGACCTGGCCGGACGCGGAAGGGGACGCGGAGGGGCTGGGCGAGTGGCCCGGCGTCCGGGGGGTGTGGGCAGGGGCCGGTGCCGCCGAGCCGGCCGGTGGCCGCTTCGAGGGGGACGGCCGTCGCGTCGGCGAGCCCAGCGCCTGGGTGCCCTGCGCCGAGGCGCCGGTGTCCGTGATCGGCAGGGCACGCGGCGGGTCGTACGCCGTCGCGGCCATCACCGTGTGCACACCCCACCACGACAGCGTGACCGCCGCTCCCGTCGCGAGCAGCCACGCCAGTACGTGTACGAGTCCTCTGCGCATCGCGGGCCATACTGCCTCAGGGGCACCGCCGTACGCACACCCCCCGGGTTATCCACAGGCAGCCGCCGGTGTGGACCGCATGGCGTACGGTGCGGCGCATGGCAAGTGTGCTCGTGGTCGAGGACGACCAGTTCGTACGCTCGGCGCTCATCCGGCATCTGACCGACGCCGCACACACCGTGCGCAGCGTCGGTACGGCACTGGAGGCGCTGCGCGAGGTCGCCCATTTCCGTTTCGACGTGGTCATCCTGGACCTCGGACTGCCGGACCTGGACGGCTCCGAGGCGCTGAAGATGCTCCGCGGCATCACCGACGTGCCCGTCATCATCGCCACCGCCCGGGACGACGAGCCGGAGATCGTCCGGCTGCTCAACGCCGGTGCGGACGACTATCTGACCAAGCCGTTCTCCGTCGAGCACCTCTCGGCACGGATGGCGGCCGTGCTGCGCCGGGCCCGCTCCGGCGGCGGTGAGGCCCCGCCCTCGTCCGTGTTCCGCGTCGGCGGCCTGACCATCGACCCGCTGCGCCGCCAGGCCGAGCTGGACGGGGCCCGCCTCGACCTCACCCGCCGCGAGTTCGATCTGCTCGCCTTCCTGGCCGGCCGGCCCGGGGTGGTCGTCCCGCGCAAGGAACTCCTCGCCGAGGTCTGGCAGCAGTCCTACGGCGACGACCAGACCATCGATGTCCATCTGTCCTGGTTGCGCCGGAAATTGGGGGAGACGGCCGCACGGCCCCGCTATCTGCATACGCTCCGGGGGGTCGGCGTGAAGCTGGAGCCGCCCATGGACGGGGAGCCGGCGCGATGAGGTGGGCCCTGGTCAAGGTCTGCCTGGCGGTCACCACCATGGTCGTGGTCGCCTTCGCGGTGCCGCTCGGCCTGGTCGTCAAGGAGATGGCCCGTGACCGCGCGTTCTCGAACGCCGAGCGGGAGGCCGCCGCGGTCGCGCCCGCGCTGTCCATCACCACCGACCGGGACAAACTGGAGCGGGTCGTGGCCTCCGCCGGCGCCGACTCCGGGATGGCCGTGCATCTGCCCGCGGACGGGGGCCGGTCCGCGCTCGACCTCGGCCGGCAGCGCGCCGCCGGCCGCGACATCGAGGCCGTGCGGAAGATGGGCCGGGTCTCCACGACCACCGTGGCCGGCGGCTCGACCCTGCTTCAGCCGGTCGCGCTCGGCTCCGGCGCCATCGCGGTCGTCGAGGTCTTCGTCCCCGAGTCGGAGGTGACCAACGGTGTGGGCACGGCCTGGGCGGTGCTCGCGGCCGTCGGTCTCGGGCTGATCGTCGGCTCCGTCGCGGTCGCCGACCGGCTCGGGGTGCGCATGGTGCGGCCCGCCCAGCGGCTGGTCCGGGGCGCGCGTGAACTGGGCGAGGGCAGGCTGGGCGCCCGGGTGCCGGAGGACGGCCCGACCGAACTGCGGCTCGCGGCCGTGGCCTTCAACTCCATGGCCGACCAGGTCGTCCAGCTCCTCGCCAACGAGAGAGAGCTGGCCGCCGACCTCTCCCACCGGCTGCGCACCCCGCTCACCGTCCTGCGGCTCAACGCGGCCTCCCTCGGCGGCGGACCGGCCGCCGAGCAGACCCGGGCCGCCGTCGCCCAGCTGGAGCGCGAGGTCGACACCATCATCCGTACGGCCCGCCAGGCCAAGCCGCAGACGGTCGCGGCCGGGCCCGGTGCCGGGTGCGACGCGGCCGAAGTGGTCCGCGAGCGGATGGAGTTCTGGTCCGCGCTCGCCGAGGACGAGGGCCGTAAATGGCGGGTGGCCGGTGCGGAGCGGCCGGTGCGCATACCGGTGGCCCGCGCCGACCTGGCCGCGGCCCTCGACGCCCTGCTCGGCAATGTCTTCCGGCACACCGCCGAGGGCACCGCCTTCGCGGTCGATGTGCACAACGGCGAGGACGCGGTGATCGTGCTGGTCTCCGACGCGGGCCCCGGCATACCCGACCCGGACGCGGCGATGGCGCGTGGCCGCGGCTCCGGGAGCGCGGGTTCGACCGGGCTCGGACTGGACATCGTGCGCCGGCTGGCCGAGTCCACCGGCGGGGACGTCCGGCTCGGCGCCTCGGTGCTGGGCGGTGCCGAGGTGCGGATCTGGTTCCAGCTGGACGGGCGCGGGCCGGTCGGGCGTGGGCACCGGGGAGCGGTGCGAAGACGCCGGTCGGGCAAACCGGTCCCCGCTGGTCTCGACCATTAATCGTCCCCGATCCCTTCCTTAAGCGAACCCTAAGGTCTGCAAGGGCCGTCCCGATCAAGTGTTTTGCCCGATTCCGGATCGCTAGCGTGCTGACGCACCCCACCCCCGTGAACAGCGAAGGCAGGCACACGCATGAGCACGCACCGGCGCAGGATCAGTGGCAGGAACAAGGCGATAGGCGGTCTCGTGGCCGCGGCCGTCGTCGGGGGCGGCGCGGTCCTGCTCACCGGCACCGCCAATGCCGCCGGCGTGAACGCCGCGTACACCAGGACCAGCGACTGGTCGACCGGCTACACCGGCCAGTACGTCGTCACCAACAACAGCAGCCGGCAGGAGAAGACCTGGACTCTCCAGTTCGACCTCCCGGCGGGCGCCAAGCTCAGCTCGCTGTGGAACGGCGAGTCGAGCGTCAGCGGTTCGCACGTCACCGTGAAGCCCCCCAAGTGGGACACCGCGGGCCTCGCCCCGGGCAAGTCGGTGACCGTCGGCTTCGTCGTCGACGGCGGCGGCGCCCCGACGGGCTGTCGTATCGACAACTCCGCGTGCTCCGCGGACGGCGGCGCCACCCCCGAGCCGAGCGGCCGGCCCACCAGGACGCAGTCGCCGGCCCCGACCGGCACGCCGGGCAAGAGCGCCACGCCCACCCCGACCAGGACCGTCACCCCGACCCCGACCGCCAGCCAGACCACCGGCAGCGGCAGCGGCACCAAGGCCGCCGGCGGCTTCGCCCCGTACGTCGACACCTCCCTCTACCCGGCCTTCGACCTGGTCGGCGCGGCCGACGCGACCGGAGTGAAGAACTACAACCTCGCCTTCGTCACCGACGGCGGCGGCTGCACCCCCAAGTGGGGCGGTGTGACCGACCTGAACGGCGACGCGGTGGCCAAGCAGATCGGTGCCCTGCGTGCCAAGGGCGGTGACGTCCGGGTCTCCTTCGGCGGCGCCTCCGGATCGGAGCTGGCCACCACCTGCTCCTCCGCCGACGCGCTGGCGGCGGCCTACGGCAAGGCGGTCGACGCCTTCAAGCTGACCAAGGTCGACTTCGACGTCGAGGGCGGGGCACTGCCGAACACGGCGGCCAACACCCTGCGGGCCAAGGCGATAGCGAAGCTCCAGGCACAGCACCCGGACCTGGACGTCTCCTTCACCCTCCCGGTGATGCCCGAGGGCCTCACCCAGGACGGCGTGAACCTGCTGTCCAACGCCAAGTCCAACGGCGCCAGGATCTCCACCGTCAACATCATGGCGATGGACTACGGCGCCTCCTACAGCGGCGACATGGGCGGCTACGCCCAGCAGGCCGCCACCGCCACCCAGGCCCAGATCAAGGGCGTCCTCGGCCTGTCCGACTCCGCCGCCTGGAAGGCGGTCGCGGTGACCCCGATGATCGGCGTCAACGACGTCTCCTCCGAGGTCTTCAAGGTGGACGACGCCACCCAGCTGGTGGACTTCGCCAAGTCCAAGGGCCTCGGCGGCCTGTCGATGTGGTCCGCGGCCCGCGACAAGCAGTGCGACGGCGGCGCGAAGAACTCCGCCGACCCGACCTGCAGTTCGATCGTCCAGGACAAGAACGCCTTCTCGAAGGCCTTCGGCGCCTTCAACTGACACGCCGCGCACCGTCTCCGACGTCAGATCTGCATGCACATGCCTATATAGTTCCGGCCCGGGCGATCTTCGCCCCGGGGCGGACGTCGTCGGTCACAGCGACGCACAGCCCCTTTCACATGTCATCCGCCCGGGCGCCCGCGTCCGGGCCGCACCACTTCGGGGGAATCGTGACGTCCATTCGCCATGCCCTGGTCACCACCGTGCTCGCCTGTGCCGCGCTCACGCTGACCGCCTGCCAGCCCGACGACGGCACCGACGCCGGCGCCGCCGTCACCCCTTCCGCCACCGCGAGCCACGCCGGCAAGGCCGGCGGCCAGGACAGCGACAAGGGCAGCGGCAAGGGCAGCGGCAAGGGCAGCGACAAGGGCGGTGCCAAGAGCGCCTGCCACACCCTGGCCCCGGGCCACAAGTACGTCCAGGTCGAGAGCGTCTCAGGCGCCATGAACACCCTCACCACCAAGGACGCCACCCAGAACTGCAACCCTGACGAGGGCGCCTTCTACCAGGCGAAGGGGAAGGAGCACGAGTACACGGTCGCCTCCGGCGCCACGCCCATCTACGTCCTCCATGTGAAGAAGAAGGGCCCGGCGAAGATGACCGCCGCGGGCGGCGGCATCGAGCACGTCCGCATCTGCGCCGACGGCACCGCGCAGGACACCGGCACGCCCGCCGACACCAGCGACTGTTACGGCGAGAACTTCTACGACGTGGTCGTCAACAGCGCCGGCAAGCTCACCGAGATGACCGAGCTGTACGGCTCCTGAGAGCCCTGGCGTGGCCCCGGATGGCCGGTAGCATCGGAGCATCCGGGGCACGAGGGGGCGCAGTGATCGAACTGTCCGACATGATCCGCGAGTTGAGGGCGCAGCTGACGTCTGCCGTGGCGGACGGGGACGGGCAGTTCGTACGCTTCGAACTGGGCCCGGTGGAGGTCGAGGCGACCGTCGCGGTCACACGCGAGGCGGGCGCGGACACCAAGGTGCGGCTGTGGGTGGTCGACGCCGGCGCCAACGGCAAGTACGCACAGGCGCAGACCCAGCGGATCAAGGTCACCCTGACCCCGCAGGCCGTCCCGGCGGACGGCGGCCCGGTCCGGCCCGTTCTGATCGCGGGCGGCGAGGTTGACGGCGAGCGCTGAACCCGGTCTTCGGCCGGAGCGGGTCGCCGAGATCATCGTCAGCCTGCCGGAGGGCGGGGGCCGGCGCGGGACCGGATACCTCGTCTCGGCGAAGCTGATCCTGACCGCCGCGCACGTGGTCGACGGCGCCGCGCGGATCCGGGCCCGTTTCCAGGCCGACCGCCCCGAGGAGCGGACCACCGAGGCGACGGTGCTCTGGCGGCACCAGGGCATCGACATCGCGCTCCTCGCCTTGGGGCCGACGGAGTCGACCCTGCCGAAGGAAGAGGTCCCGCCGGTCTCCTACGGCCGGATCGGCGAGCTGGACGCGGTGCTGACCTGTACCACCCTCGGCTTCCCCCGCTTCAAGCTCCGCGCGGACGATGCCGGTTCACGTTTCCGGGACGCCGAGCACGTACGAGCCACCTGCGCCGTTCTCTCCAACCGGCGCGAGGGGACCCTCGACCTCGCCGTCGCGTCGGCGCCCCCCGACGACCCGGACCCCGAGCGCAGCCCGTGGGAAGGCATGTCCGGGGCACCCGTCTTCGCCGCCGGCCGGCTCGTCGGCGTCGTCGCCCGCCATCACCGCGGCGACGGACCGGGACGCCTCGCCGCAAGCCGCGTCGACCGCTGGGCCGACGGTCTGGACGCGCCGGAACGATCCGTTCTGGAAGAACTGCTCGGCCGCGAACTGCGCTGCTCCGCGCTGCCCGCCACCACACCGCTCGGCGGCTCCGACCTGGTCCAGGAGATCTACCGCGCCCAGCTCGCCGACATCGCACCGCAGCAGCTGGAGGACAGACGGACCGAGCTGGACGACCTGCTCTCCTTCTGCGCCGGCGCCGAGCCCTACCGCTGGCTCCAGGCCCCGCCCTGGGCGGGCAAGACCGCCCTCGCGGCCTGGTTCGCCCTGCACCCGCCCCGCGGTGTCGTACCCGTCTGGTTCTTCATCACCGCCCGCTACGCCGGCCAGTCGGACGGCGCGGCGTACACGGAAGCGGTCATCGACCAGCTCGCCACCATCGCCGGCCGGGAACCGGTCCGCAACGCCTCCGCCATGGCCCGCGACGGCGAACGCCGGCTGCTGCTGCGCCAGGCCGCCGAACGGGTGGCCGAGCGGGGCGGCACCCTGCTCCTCGTCGTCGACGGCCTCGACGAGGACCAGTCCCTCGGGCCCGGCGGCAGTGGCACGAGCATCGCCTCGCTGCTGCCGGAGCGGCCACCGGCGGGTGTCCGCGTCCTGGTGACCAGCCGGACCAACCCCGGCATCCCGGCCGACGTCGGCGGCGCACATCCGCTGCGCCACTGCCGGACGGAGAAGCTGGCTCCCGCCGCCGCGGCCCGGCACACCGAGCACGAGGCGAAGTACGACCTCCAGCAGGCCCTGTCCGGCGACCGTCTGCAACGCGACCTGGTCGGCCTGCTGACCGCCGCCCGCGGCGCCCTCACCCTCGACGACCTGCGAGAACTCATCGAGAAACCGGCCTACGAGCTGCGCGGACGGCTGGGCAGCGCGTTCGGCCGCATTCTGCGGCTGCGGGGCGATGTGAACGTCGGGGGCGGCGGCGGAGACAGCTCCGGCATCGACGGCTACGGCTACGGACACACCAGCGGAGTGACGCTGTACGCCTCCAGCCGCGGCTACCTCTTCGCGCACGAGACCCTGCTGGCCGCGGCGCAGGACGAACTCGGCCCCGACACGGCCGCGTACCTGGAGCGGCTGCACACCTGGGCCGAGACCTACGAACGACAGGGCTGGCCGGAGCACACCCCGCCGTACCTGCTCCAGCCGTACGGCCGCCTCCTCGCGCACCTCGGAGAAACCGACCGCACCGCACGGCTCGCCACGGACGCCGGGCGCCGCGAGCGGCTGCGTCAGCTCACCGGCAGCGACGCCGCATGCCTCGCGGAGATCGCGGCGGCACGGGAGAACGTCCACCGGGCCGACCCCGGCGACCTGGGCGCGCTGGCGGCGCTGGCGATCGCCGAGGACCTCGTGGCGCGCACCAACGAGTCGCTGCATCCGGCCATTCCGGAGGTGTACGCGCGTCTCGGCCGCATCCGGCAGGCGATCGGTCTGGCGCGCAGCGTCTTCCGGCCCCAGGACCGGGCGTACGCACTCGTCCGCGTGGCCCGCGTCCTCGCCGAGGCGGGCGACACACGGGCGGTGGACCTGGCGGAGGAGGCCGTGGAACTGACAGAGCCGATGATCGACGAGGAGGGCCGGCACCACGACGACGGCCAGGGTCTGTGGGCCCGTGGGCAGGTGGCCACGGTGCTGGCACTGCTGGGGAACCGGACGGAGAGCCTGCGCAGGCTCCGTGAACTGTCGCTGCTGCACCACGCCGACGATTCCGGGAGCGTCGTCCCGGCCTACGTCCGGACCGCCACGGCGCTGGGCGACCGGCCGTCCGCCGTCGAACTGCTGGACCAGGCGGAGGCATGGGCCGAGGAGCAGAGCGTGTTCCCGGCCGTCCAGATCCATGTGCTGGCATCGGTCGCCGACGCATGGGAGCGGATCGAGGAGCCGGGCCGGGCAGCACGGCTCTACGACTTCGCGGCGGAACTCGCCCTGTGCCACGCAGACCCGGCCGAACTTCCCGAGGCGGCCGAAGAGGCCCTGCGCCGGGCTCGACCCCATCAGGCGGCACGCCGCACCCGGCTCGCCCTGTCCCATGCCGACGGGCTGCTGCGGGCCCCGGAGCGCCTGAGTACCTGGCAGGAGGGGTTCCACGCCGTGCGCGCACTCGTCGCGGCGGGCCGGGCGGACGATGCCGAGCCGCTCGCGCACGAAATCTCGGCAAGGGGGCCACGGGAGTTGGCCCCGGTCCTGGGAAACCCATGGTCCGTGATCGCGGAAGGACATGCCCGAGCGGGCAGAGCCGAGCAGGCATGGAACGCGCTGGTGGCCGCCCAGGAGTTCGCCTTCGACGAGGACGACTCCACCCCCACACGCGTCGCCGGTCTGCTGGCCGAGGCCGACGCCGCCGATCGGCTGGAGGCACTGCTGGGCGCCTCGACACAGGCCCGGCCGATGGCGGTCGCCGGCGCGTACGCGGCCCTGGCCCGCCACTTCGCCGACCGCGACGAGGCGCGCTGTCTGCGCCTGCTCGACCAGGCCCAGCAGGTGCGCAGGGCCGCCTACGGTGCCGAGGAGGAGCGCCTCGCGGTCTTCGCCGCGGCGCTCGCCCGCACGGGCCGGGCCGAGGAGGCCGAGCGGCTCGTGGCGAGGATCGGCTCACCGGACGTACGTGCCTGGGGATATGCGGCCGTGTCGGTGGCCCTCGGGGACCGGGACACCCGGAACGCGCTGCGCTGCGCCCGGCGGGCGGCCCGCGTGGCCCCCGTGGTGGAGGATGTGAACGCCCAGGTCAACGTGTCGATCGCGATCGTTCAGGCCTGGGCGTGGTCGGGATCGGCACAGGAGGCCGGGGCGGCGGCCGAACAGCTCCCCGAGGTGCCGGGGGAGGTCTGGCCACGGCATCGGGCCCGTGCCCTGGCCGCCGCGGGCCTGTGGACCCATGACCCGGAGGCGGCGGGCCGGCTCTTCGACGCGTTCATGGCGGACATGGACCACCGCCTCGTCGCCGAGGCAGCGCAGTTCCTCGCGGCGGCCCTGCCCCACGACCGCACGCGCGCGGACCGCGCCATGCAGCGCCTGCTCGACCTCTCCTACGACGACCGCTCCTGGTCGTACCAAGACAGAGCGCTGGCCTGTCTGGTGACCGCCACCACGGAGCCCGCCATCGCCCGGGACACCTTCGCCCGGCTGGTACGGGAATGGGAGAGCTACCCTTTCGACGAGAATCCGGTGATCACGTTCGCCCTCGTACGCGCCGCGCTCCACGGACTCGAAGCGGTTCACCCGGTCCTGTACGACACGGCAGACGCGGAGCGCTCCGAGACGCTCGCCCACCTCGCGGCCTACGCCGCCGGCGTACCGGGCGATTTCCTGCTCACCCGGCTCACCGGAGAGCCACGAGGCCGCGTGCACACCGCCCTCCGCCTCGCCACCCTCCTCGCCCCGCTCCCGGCCGGCCCCGACCTCCCCCGCGCCAGAGCGCTCCTCGCGGAGACCCTCACCCGGGACGGCTGGCAGCACGCCCTCCCGATCCTCGCGGCCATCGACCCCGGGGCGGTCCTGCGGGCGCGGGACCTCGTCCTCACACACCTCGGCCTGCACGAGTGAAGAGCGCGCGGCACCCCTCCGAGTGCCGCGCCCCCTGCGCCCCTCACACCCCCGGCAACACCCCGGAACGCGCCGCCTCCCCGTACCACCGCGCGCTCGACTTCGGCGTCCGCTCCAGCGTCCCGTAGTCCACGTACACCGCCCCGAACCGCTTCCCGTAGCCGTGCCCCCACTCGAAGTTGTCCAGCAGGGACCACAGGTAGTAGCCGCGCACATCGGCGCCGTCCGTGATGGCCCGGCGGACCGCCGACAGATGGCCGTGCAGGTAGGCGATGCGCTCGGGGTCGTGGACGCGGCCGTCCGGGTCGGGCTTGTCGTCGTAGGCGGCGCCGTTCTCCGTCACGTACAGCGGCAGCCCGGGCGCCTCCCTCGTGTACCGCATCACCAGGTCGTACAGGCCCGTAGGGTCGATCGTCCAGCCCATCTCGGTGCGCTCGCCCGGCGTCTGGTGGAAGCGGACGTCATCGGCGCCCGGCCAGGGGGAGTGGTCGCTGGCGCCGTGGCCGTCCGCCCGCGGGCCCCCGGTGCTCCCGGACGCGGCCGACACCAGGGACGGGGTGTAGTAGTTGAGGCCCAGCGCGTCCAGCGGGACGTGCATCGCGCGGGTGTCGCCGTCGTGGACGTACGACCAGTCGGTGACCGAGGCCGTCGCCGCGAGCAGGGACGCGGGGTACGCCCCGTGCAGCAGCGGGCCGTGGAAGATGCCGTTGGCCAGGTCGTCGATCCGGCGGGCCGCGGCCAGATCGGCCGGGTCCGGCGAAAGCGGCCGGACCACCGCGGAGTTGAGGCTGATCGCGATCTCGTTGCGGGCCGGCATCACCGCACGCAGGGCGGATGCGGCCAGGCCGTGGCCGAGGTTGAGGTGGTGGGCCGCGCGCAGGGCGGCCGCCGGGTCGGTACGGCCCGGGGCGTGCACACCGGAGCCGTAGCCCAGAAAGGCGCTGCACCAGGGCTCGTTGAGGGTGATCCACTGCTCCACCCGGTCGCCGAGGGCCTCGGCCACCAGCTGGGCGTACTCGGCGAACCGGAACGCGGTGTCCCGCTGCGGCCAGCCCCCCGCGTCCTCCAGCTCCTGCGGCAGGTCCCAGTGGTAGAGGGTGAGCGCGGGCCTGATGCCGTGCGCCAGCAGCTCGTCCACCAGCCGGCGGTAGAAGTCCAGGCCCGCCTGGACCGCCGGGCCCCGGCCGGTGGGCTGCACCCGTGGCCAGGAGACCGAGAAGCGGTACGCGGTGAGGCCCAGCTCGGCCATCAGCGCCACGTCGTCGCGGTAGCGGTGGTAGTGGTCGACGGCGATGTCACCGGTCTCACCGCCGGCCGTCCGGCCCGGCGTATGGCTGAAGGTGTCCCAGATGGAGGGGGTACGGCCGTCCTCCCGCACCGCCCCCTCGATCTGGTAGGCGGAGGTCGCGGCGCCCCAGAGGAAGGCGGGGGGAAACACCGCGGGAGAGGCGGGGGAGGCGGGGGAGGAGGAGACGGAGTCAGGCATGGAAGCGCTCCCATGGGGTCGAAGGAGACCGACGGAGTAGGCGGGCCGGGGAGAGGAGGTGGGCCGGAGAGAGGAGGAGGGCGCGCGTGATCAGCCCTTGATCGCGCCCTGCATGATCCCGCCCACGATCTGCTTGCCGAACAGCAGGAAGGCGAACAGCAGCGGCAGCGTGCCGAGCAGCGCGCCCGCCATGATCACCGCCTGGTCGGGGACATACCCGGTGCCGAGCGAGTTGAGGGCCACCTGCACGGTCGGGTTCTGCTGGTTCAGGGCGATGATCGGCCACAGGAAGTCGTTCCAGGCGAACACGAACGTCAGCAGGCCGAGTACGGCCATCGCGGGCCGCGCCGCCGGGAAGACGACGTGCCACACGATCCGCAGGCTGCTCGCGCCGTCCACCCGGGCCGCCTCGATCAGTTCGGTCGGCAGCGCCTGCACCAGGTACTGCCGCATGAAGAACGTACCGAAGGCGGTGACGAGACTCGGCAGGATCACCGTCTGCAGCTGGTTGGACCAGCCGAGGTCCGACATCCACAGGTACAGCGGTACGACGGCCAGCTGCGGCGGGATCATCATCGTGCCGACGGTCAGCAGCAACAGCAGGCCGGAGAAACGGAACCGCAGCTTGGCGAAGGCGAAGCCGGCCAGCGTCGAGAACAGCACCGTGCTCACGGTGATCGTGCCCGCCACGATCACCGAGTTGAACATCGCCGTGCCGAGCCCCGCCTGGTCCCAGGCGCTCTGCAGGTTCTTGAACAGATTGCCGCCGAACCACAGCGGCGGCGGGGTCTCGTCCAGCCGGTGGGCGGTGCGCGAGGCCGCGATCGCCGTCCACACCAGCGGGGCCAGGGAGGCGAGGGCGAAGACGGTCAGCACGACATACGTCACCGGACCCGCGTGCAGCTGCCTGCCGGCACCCGTCCGGCCCCGGCGCGCCCTCTGAGCGACCTGGGGTGACGTCAGTTCACCAGTAGTCATGGAGACTTCCTCAGCCGTCGGGTGAGCAGCAGATTGACCGCGGCGACGACCAGCAGGATCAGGAACATCGACCAGGCGATCGCGGACGCCTTGCCGAGGTTGCCGATGATCCAGCCCTGGTCGTACATGTACAGACCGAGCGTCTGGTACTGGTGCTCGGAACCGCCCTTGGACCCGCTGACCCCGCCGAACAGCAGCGGCTCACCGAAGAGCTGGGTCGCGCCGATCGTCGAGACCACGACCGTGAACAGGATCGTCGGCCGCAGCTGCGGAACCGTCACATGCCGGAACTGCTGCCAGCGGTTGGCCCCGTCGAGCGCCGCCGACTCGTACAGATCGGCCGGGATCGCCTGCATGGCCGCCAGATAGATCAGCGCGTTGTAGCCGGTCCACCGCCAGATCACGATCGACGACACCGCGAACCGCGAACCCCAGTCGGATTCACGCCAGTTGACCGGGTCCACCCCGAAGAAGTGCAGGATCCAGTTGACCATGCCGCCGTCCCAGGAATACAGCAGCGTGAACACCAGGGTCGCCGCGGCCACCGAGGTGGCGTACGGGGTCAGCATCACCACACGCCACGCGGTCGAGCCGCGCAGCCGGTAGTTCAGCAGATGGGCGAGCCCGAGCGCGGCCAGCAGCTGCGGCACGGTCGAGATGACACCGATGCTGAGGGTGTTCCTCAGCGCGTTCCAGAAGAAGTCCGAGGACCACAGGTTCCGGTAGTTGTCGAGGCCCGCCCACGTCTGGTGGTCCAGCGCGGACAACTGCACATGGTGCAGCGAGTACCAGGCCGTGTAGAGCAGCGGGACCAGCGTGAACGCCGCGAACAGGACGAAGAACGGCGACACGAACACATACGGCGAGGCCTTCATGTCGAAGCGGTACAGCCGGCTGCGCCAGGAGGCGGCGCCCGGCGGGCTGCCGGACGCGGCCTCGGTGCTCGACGCGGAGCGCGCGAGAACCTGCTCGGGGCTGGTCACTGGCCCAGCACGTCCTTGATCTCCTTGGTCGCCGCGTCCCAGCCCTGTGACGGCGACTTGCCCTTCTGCTCGACCTGGAGGATGCCGATGTCGCTGATCGCGTTGTCGATCGGCTTGTCCTTGGCGCCGAGGGGCTGCGGGGGGATGGTCTTCGCCGCGTCGGAGAAGATCTGGGTGAGCGGCGCGTCCGAGAAGTACGCCGTGGTGTCGGCCTGCGGCTTCAGGCCCGGGTACGCCGACGGGGTGGAGGGGAAGCTGGCCTGCTTGGCGAACACCTTCGCCTGCTGCTCGGGCGCGGTGAGCCACTTCGCCAGCGCGACGGCCTCCTTCTGGTGGCTGGTCGCGGTCGGTACGCCGAGGAAGGAGCCGCCCCAGTTGGACGCGGCCGGCGCCGCCGCCACGTCCCACTTGCCCTTGCCCGAGTCACCCGACTTCTGCTCGATGTAGCCGACCATCCAGGCCGGGCAGGCGACGCTGGCGAAGGTGCCGTTGGCGAAGCCCTGGTCCCAGGTCGGGTCGAACTGCTTGAGCTTCGCCGACATGTTGCTGGTGGCGACGGTCATGGCGGCGTCCCAGGCCTTCTTCACGCCCTCGGACCTGTCCCAGACGACATTGCCGTCCTTGTCGTAGTACCGCTCGCTCGCGCCGCCCACCGCCGCGTTGTAGACGGAGGAGGCCGAGTCCACGAACGTGGTGCCCTTGGGCGCCTTCCGCATGTACTGCTTGCCGAGATCGACGTACTTGGACCAGTCGCCCTTCCACAGCTCGGCGAGCTTGGTCCGGTCGGTCGGCAGCCCGGCCTTCTGGAACAGGTCCTTGCGGTAGCAGACGGCCATCGGCCCGACATCGGTCCCGAGCCCGATGAGCTTGCCGTCCTTGGTGGTGGCCTGGGCGTTCTTCCAGGCCAGCCACTGGGACTTGTCCACATCCTTGCCGAGGTCCACGAACTTGTCGGCCTGGGTCTGCACGGCCTCGGTGATGTTGCCGATCTCGATGGCCTCGATGTCGTCCGTGCCGGAACCGGCCTGGAGCCGGGTGAGCACCTTCGGCCAGTACACATCGGTACGGGTGGTGACGTTCTCCTTGACGCTGATGTCCGGATGCAGCTTCATGTACTCGTCGTAGAGGCCGGCCTGCTTGTAGCCGAAGACGCCGAAGGTGCCGATGGTCAGCGTGATCTTGCCCTTGCCACTGCCGTTGCCGCCGCCGGAGTTGTCCGACGAGCCGTCGTCCGAGTCCTTGGCGCAGCCGGCCAGCAGTCCCGTGGTCAGGGCGGCCACGGCCGCGAGGGCCATCAGCCGCTGGGACCGGCGGATGCTCGTGCGCATTGCGTCCTCCTGTTGCCTGACGTGCGTGCGGGTTGTGTAGGTGTCAGGTAGTGTGGGAGCGCTCCCATTCATGATGTGTTGAAGAGTCGTCGGTGCGGCGCGGGGTGTCAAGGGAGCGGACAACGGCAACGGCGTTCGTTTATTGGGTCGTTAGGCGACAGCCCCGAAAGGCGGCGAGCACGGCGAACGGTGCTGTTACATTCCAGGCCGGCACGGAGGACATGACGAGAAAGGCGGCGCCCATGGCAAGCCACGGAGCGCGGGGCCGCGGCGGGGGCCGGCCCACGCTCGAAGAGGTCGCCGCGCGGGCCGGGGTCGGCCGGGGCACGGTCTCGCGCGTGATCAACGGCTCGCCCCGGGTCAGCGACGCCACGCGCGCGGCGGTCGAGGCGGCGGTCGCGGAACTGGGCTACGTCCCCAACACCGCCGCCCGCGCCCTCGCCGCCAACCGCACCGACGCCATCGCGCTCGTCGTCCCCGAGCCGGAGACCCGGTTCTTCGCCGAGCCGTACTTCTCGGACATGCTGCGCGGTGTGGGCTCCCAACTCTCCGACACCGAGATGCAGTTGCTGCTGATCTTCGCCGGCGGCGACCGGGAGCGCCGGCGTCTGGCCCAGTACCTGGCGGCCCATCGCGTCGACGGCGTCCTCCTGGTCTCGGTCCACGCCGACGACCCCCTGCCCGATCTGCTGGCCCAGCTGGAGATCCCGGCCGTGATCAGCGGCCCGCGCTCGGCCGGCGAGACGCTCACCTCGGTGGACTCGGACAACTACGGCGGCGCCCGCTCGGCCGTGGAGCATCTGCTCTCCGGCGGCCGTACCCGCATCGCGCACATCACCGGCCGCCTCGACGTGTACGGCGCCCAGCGCCGCGTCGACGGCTACCGCGACGCCCTGCGCGAGGCGGGCCGGGAGGCGGACGAACTCCTCGTCGAGCCGGGGGACTTCACGGAGGAGGGCGGCCGCCGGGCGATGTCCGTACTCCTGGACCGGCGCCCGGACCTGGACGCGGTCTTCGCCGGCTCGGACGTGACGGCGGCCGGCGCCCGGCAGGTGCTGCGCGAGGCGGGCCGCCGTATCCCGGACGACGTGGCGCTGGTCGGCTACGACGACTCGGCCATCGCCCGCCATATGGACCCGCCGCTGACCAGCGTCCGTCAGCCGATCGTGGAGATGGGCCGGGCGATGATCGACCTGCTGCTCTCGGAGATCGCCGACCACCGCCCGCCCGCCTCGCGGGGACCGGAGCGCCGGCATGCGGTACTGCCCACGGAGCTGGTGCCCCGGGCGTCGTCGTGACGACGGGCCCCTGTGTCCGCGCCGCCGGGCCCGGCGGCGCGGCTGCGGCGTGGCACCGGCGGATCGGTCGGCGAAAACGAATCAGCCGGTGACCCGTCTTTCGACGGAGTCACCGGCTGATCGGTGAGGGTGAGTGACGGGACTCGAACCCGCGGCATCCTGGACCACAACCAGGTGCTCTACCAGCTGAGCTACACCCACCATGACCGGTGGTGGAACTTGTCGTTTCCCCGACCGGCCGAGAAGAAGTCTACAGGGTCCGAGGGGGTGCTCGCGCACATGTTTTCGCGAGCCCCTCTCCTCGGTGTCCCCGCGGTGCTACGGCGCGGGCAGGACGTGCTTGGCGGCGATCGCCTTCGCGGTGTCGGAGTCCGGGCCGGGCTGCGGGACGAAGACGGCCTCGCGGTAGTAGCGCAGCTCGGCGATCGACTCGCGGATGTCGGCGAGGGCCCGGTGGTTGCCGTTCTTCTCCGGGCTGTTGAAGTACGCCCGCGGATACCAGCGCCGCGCCAGCTCCTTGATGCTGGAGACGTCCACGATCCGGTAGTGGAGGTAGGTCTCCAGGGCCGACATGTCGCGCTCCAGGAAGCCGCGGTCGGTGCCGACGGAGTTGCCGCACAGCGGAGCCTTGCCGGGCTCCTTCACGTACTTCTTCACATACGCGAGGACCTGTGCCTCGGCGTCCGCCAGGGTCGTACCGTTCGGCAGCTCGGCCAGCAGCCCGGACGCGGTGTGCATCTGACGCACCACCTCCGGCATCGTCTCCAGCGCCCGGTCCGGCGGGCGGATGACGATGTCCACCCCCTCGCCGAGTACGTTCAGCTCGGAGTCGGTGACGAGGGCGGCTACCTCGATGAGAGCGTCGTCGGACAGCGAGAGGCCGGTCATCTCGCAGTCGATCCACACCATGCGATCGTTCATGCGACCACCCTAAAGCTGACGTCGGCTTTTGGGCTCCCCCGTGCCGGTGCCGGGCTCGTGGCCGACAGGTGAGGGCCGAAGAGGACGGAGCGGAAAAGAAAGAGGGGCGAGCGTGCGCTCGCCCCTCTTCCCCTCCTGCTCAGCTACCGCTGCGTGGTCCCGGCAGCAGGCCCACCGCGCCGGCCGCCTGGCGGCGGCTCTGCATCGGGACCCCGTTGTCACGGTCCGGGTGCAGCATGGGCGGGTGCCCCAGCGGGCCGGGGCCCGCGAGACCCGGTGGCGGGCCGGGCTGGCCGGACATGGACAGCGACGCCTCCGCGTCGGCCGGCCTGTCACCCTGCGGCCTGCGAGCCCGGTAGGCGGCCCGGTAGGCGGCGGGGGACGAGCCGAGCTGGCGGCGGAAGTGCCCGCGCAGCGCGACGGGGGAGCGGAAGCCGCACCGGCCCGCGACCTCGTCCACGGAGTAGTCCGACGTCTCCAGCAGCCGCTGTGCCTGCAGCACCCGCTGGGTGATCAGCCACTGCAGCGGTGCGCTGCCGGTCAGCGAGCGGAACCGGCGGTCGAACGTACGGCGGCTCATATAGGCGCGTGCCGCCAGGGTCTCCACGTCGAACTGCTCGTGGAGGTGTTCCAGCGCCCAGGCGACGACCTCGGCGAGCGGGTCGGCGCCGATCTCCTCTGGTAAAGACCTGTCGAGATAGCGCTCCTGCCCGCCGCTGCGGCGCGGCGGGACGACCAGGCGCCGGGCGAGCGCGCCGGCCGCCTCGTTGCCGTGATCGGTCCGCACGATGTGCAGACAGAGATCGATTCCGGCCGCGGTGCCCGCCGACGTCAGCACATCGCCGTCGTCGACGAACAGCTCCCGCGGATCGACGTGCACCGACGGATAGCGCTTGGCCAGCGTCGGCGCGTACATCCAGTGGGTCGTCGCCGGGCGGCCGTCCAGCAGGCCCGCCGCCGCGAGGACGAAGGCCCCGGTGCACAGCCCGACGATGCGGGCACCCTCCTCATGCGCCCGGCGCAGTGCGTCGAGCGCCTCCTCCGGCGGTGGCGCGGTGATCGAACGCCAGGCCGGTACGACGACCGTCCCGGCGCGCGAGATCGCCTCCAGCCCATGCGGCGCGGTGAGTTCCAGGCCCCCTGTGGTCCGCAGCGGGCCTTCCTCGCCGGCGCACACCAGCAGCCGGTAGCGCGGCACTCCGGCGTCCTGGCGGTCGATGCCGAACACCGACAGCGGAATGGAACTCTCGAAGATGGGGCCGCCGCTGAACAGCAGCACCGCGACAATCTCCTTGCGGCGTCGCCCGGATAGTTTCCGGGCAGCGGCCTCCGGCGCGGCAGTGGAGTCGTGGCTCATACTGCTAAGCCCCCCTCGGTGGTCGCGGCTCCTCGGTTGTGTCGCTCCTGCACGTTTCCCCTCGGTCCTGCACGAGTCCCCCGCCGTAAGACAGTCAAGATCGAATCTACTGGCTCCCGCGGTCTCACGGTGACCAGTTCCGAACGCCCCAGATTGTCGACATGACAACTTGGCGTGAAGCATTCGATCACGAAGCGTTGCACTCGCGGGGCGTGCAGGGAAGTGCGCCTTGTCGCAGTGGCCAAACCGCGTAGGGTGCGCATCGGCCCGTAGACCCTTTCCGTGCAGGTCGAACGGGGGTTGGGGGGTGGTTCGGACCCCCCTTGGGCCGTATTGAGAAGTTGGCTGAAAACCAGCTGTCGAGGGTGTGGAAACAGGTCAATCGACCGGTGTCCGTCGGCGGGTGTGACGTCCGCCTCTTTGCTCCGCGCAATGCTTTGCGGAACGGTTCTGTCGCAGGGCGCACCGCTCGGAGCGGCGCAGCAGGATCCGGCACACGGCCGTGACGGCGACCAGACCCAGCGCGGCGCCGGCCGCGCCGGCCAGCGAGGTGCCGTACCAGACCAGGACCACGGGCACGAGAACGCAGCTGAAGGCGGCCCAGCGGATCACATCGCTCACGGTGTCCGGCGCGGCGGGCGGCTCGGAGGTGGGTCGGGGACCGGGCATCACTCGTACTCCCTGTGGCTGCGGTTCAACCGGGTTCAACGTCTGTTCGACGGGTCGGTCACCGGCCGTACGTCTGTGAATCCCGTGCAAACCGCCTGTACGGGGCAGCAACCATTGCGTTACGGGCGCGGCTCGTGCATGCTCCGGTGAACCCCTACGGACATCGGGGGACCGCTTACGGAGCGTGCGCGGGATCTGGGCTCAGGAGGCGTGCCGCCGTACCCTTGGGGGTATGGGGTTGGGAAGATGTTTCCCGGACACAGCTCCGTGACACAGCTCTGCGCACACCGTCGTCCCTCCCATAAAGGATCACAACGCCGAGACAGCCATGGCCGGTCACGAATTCTCCGAACCCGCGGACCGCAAGCGGCCCGTCGCCGATCCCACGGCGTCCGAGCCCCTGGCGGCGGAAGAGTCACGCCCCTCCTGCGACCCAGCCTTCCGGCACGGAGTCGTCGTCGGCTTCGACGGCTCCACCTCCAGTGAGCGCGCCCTCGCCTACGCCATCGGCATGGCCCACCGCTCCCACTCGGGCCTGATCATCGTCCATGTCGCCAACCGGCTGCCGACCACCGTGTGGGCCGGCTGCGAGCCGCCCGTCTTCGTCGACGTGCCGGACCATCGCACCGAGGTCCTCGGGCTGGAGCTGGCGTGCGCGGACTATCTGGCCGAGGTCCCGTGGATCCTCGTCGAGCGCGGCGGGGACATCTGCCACGAACTCGAAGAGGTGGGGCGTGAGTACGAGGCGGACGCGATCGTCGTCGGCTCCACGCACGGCATCGTCGGCCGGATCTTCGGCTCCGTCGCCGGGCGGCTCGCCAAGCGGGCGCAGCGCCCCGTGATCGTCATCCCCTGAGCGCCCCAACTCCCTTTGTGCAGCGCGAAACTACTCGCGCGTAGAGGTGGTTTGTGCCCTTGTGAAGGGCATATATCGGTCACCCCGCAACAGCACAGCACGAAGGGAGCCCGCCGTGGACAGCGAAGTCTCTGCGGGAAGCGGAAGTACGACGGTGGTGGGCCGACTCGCCCTGGGGATCACCCTGTTGGCGTTCGGCCTCGGTACGACTGGTGTGATGCACGGCGTGGCAGCGTCCGACGCCGTGTCACTGGCTCACTATGTGGGCGGAGTTGCCCTGTTCCTCCTCGGCCTGGTGGCCTTCCGGGGCGGCGACAAGGCCTCCGGTACGGGTTTTGTGTCTCTCGGCGCCCTGTGGTTCACCTGGGCCGTCGCGGATCACTCGTCGGCGAACGCGGCCGGACTCTTCCTTCTCCTGTTCGCCCTCGTGGCGCTCACCCTGACCCTCGCGGGCGGGGACAGCCTCGGTCAGCTCATGCACGCGCTGCTGTTCCTGGCGATGCTGGTGCTGGCCGTCGCGGCCTTCGCCGACAGTTCCTCCCTGGCCAAGGTGGGGGGCTGGGTCGCCACGGTTTCCGGTGCCGTGGCCTGGTACGCGGCGACCGCGGTGCTGGCTCACTGGCCCACCACCCTGCCCGGGCGTGCCGCCGGCCGGGGGGTGACGGCCACCGGCTGATTCCCAGCGGCACGGAGCGGCCCCCCGCGTGCACGGTGGCACACGCGGGGGGCCGCTCTGTTGTCGCCCTTTCGGGCGGGCTATTCCACCGTCACCGACTTGGCGAGGTTCCTCGGCTTGTCGATGTCCCGCCCGAGGGCTGTCGCCGTGTGGTACGCCAGCAGCTGCAGCGGGATGCCCATCAGGATCGGGTCCAGTTCGTCCTCGTTCTTCGGGACGATGATCGTCTGGTCGGCCTTGTCCTGGTGCCGGTGGGCGACCGCGAGGATCTTGCCGCTGCGGGCCTTGATCTCCTCCAGGGCGGCGCGGTTCTTCTCCAGCAGGTCGTCGTCGGGGACGATCGCCACCGTGGGCAGGGCCGGCTCGATCAGGGCCAGCGGGCCGTGCTTCAGCTCGGAGGCGGGGTAGGCCTCGGCGTGGATGTAGGAGACCTCCTTGAGCTTCAGGGAGGCCTCGCGGGCCACCGGGTAGCCCCGGACGCGGCCGATGAAGAGCATCGAGCGGGCCTCGGCGTACAGCTCGGCCAGCTCCTTGATCTGCTCCTCCTGCTTGAGGATCTCGGTGATCTGGTCCGGCAGCCTGCGCAGGCCCTCGATGATCCGCTTGCCGTCGCGGACCGAGAGGTCACGGGTGCGGCCCAGGTGGAGGGCCAGAAGCGCGAACGCCACCGTCGTGTTCGTGAAGCACTTGGTCGAGACCACACAGACCTCGGGGCCCGCGTGGACGTAGATCCCGGCGTCGGCCTCGCGGGCGATCGCCGAGCCCACCACGTTGACGACGCCGAAGACCCGCGCGCCCTTGCGCTTGAGCTCCTGCACGGCGGCGAGGACGTCGTACGTCTCACCGGACTGGGAGACGGCCACATAGAGGGTGTCGGGGTCGACGACCGCGTTGCGATAGCGGAACTCGGAGGCCGGCTCGGCGTCGGCGGGGATGCGGGCCAGCTCCTCGATCATCTGGGCGCCGATCATGCCCGCGTGGTACGAGGTGCCGCAGCCGAGGATCTTCACGCGGCGGATCTGGCGGGCCTCGCGGGCGTCCAGGTTGAGGCCGCCGAGGTGCACGGTGGAGAAGCGGTCGTCGATGCGGCCGCGCAGCACGCGGTCCACGGCGTCGGCCTGCTCGAAGATCTCCTTGTGCATATAGGTGTCGTGGCCGCCCATGTCGTAGGAGGCGGCCTCCCACTCCACGGTGGTCGGCTCGGCCGCGGTGCGGGTGCCCTCCGTGGTGTAGGTGCGGAAGTCGTCGGCCTTGAGGGTGGCCATCTCGCCGTCGTCGAGGGTCACTATCTGCCGGGTGTGGGCGACCAGGGCGGCGATGTCCGAGGCGACGAACATCTCCTTCTCGCCGATGCCGAGGACCACCGGGGAGCCGTTGCGGGCCACCACGATGCGGTCGGCGAAGTCGGCGTGCATGACCGCGATGCCGTAGGTGCCCTCGATCAGCCGGAGGATCTCGCGGACCTTGTCCTCCAGCTTCTCGGCCGTGGAGCGGGCGATGAGGTGGGTGAGGACCTCGGTGTCGGTCTCGGAGAGGAACTCGACGCCGTCCGCCTCCAGCTTGCGGCGCAGGTCGGCGGCGTTGTCGATGATGCCGTTGTGGACGACGGCGACCTTGCTGTCGGCCGACATGTGCGGGTGGGCGTTGGTGTCGGAGGGGGCGCCGTGGGTGGCCCAGCGGGTGTGGGCGATGCCGGTCGTGCCCTTGAAGCGCGCCGGGACCTTGGCCTCCAGATCGCGCACCCGGCCCTTGGCCTTGACCATCTTCAGTCCGGGCGCCTTCGGGGAGGTGACGACGATGCCCGCCGAGTCGTAGCCGCGGTACTCCAGCCGCTGCAGGCCCTCCAGGAGGAGAGGGGCTACGTCACGCTTCCCGATGTATCCGACAATTCCGCACATATATAGGTATCTCTCAGCCTGGCGTCTCAGCCGTAGACCATGCGGCGCAGCTGCCTGAGCGTCAGCTCGGGCGGTGCCACCGCGCGGTATTTCAGGTCCGCCCCGATCCGCTCGAAGATCTCCGTGTTCACCAGGCCCTGGGTCTGCAGCTCGCGATGGCGGCGACGGACGTAGTCCTCCGTCGACTCGTCGAAGTAGGCGAGCACGTCCTGGATCACCCGCAGTGCCTCGCCCCGGCTCAGGGGCGTGGACCGCGACAGATGATCAACGAGTTCGTCGTGCACCCGTAGATCCTGGGGTACCGGCGCCGGTTTCGCAAGAATCCTGCCCGATTTCGGGCAACCGCCCGGCGGGGGGTCTCGTGGATCTCTGTTCGTCGGCTGTCCATCCTGTGTCTTGCGTCTCATTGAAAGCGCCCGCGCGTCAGACTCTCGTGGCGCACCATGATCGGAGGCGGTGGCGTGACGCCCATGCGAAGGGGCTGCAGCGCCCGACGGCTGCCGAGCTGTCGAGGCAGGTCATCACCGAGGCGAAGAAGACTTCGGAGCGGGCCTGGCTCGGTGCGGTTTCTGCGGTGGTGCTCCAGCAGTCCCTGCGGGACCTGGAGACGGCGTACAGCAACTTCTTCGCCTCGAAGAACGGCACCCGCAAGGGTCCGTCGATGGGCCCGCCGAAGCTGAAGAGGAAGACCGCCCGGCAGGCGATCCGATTCACCGCGAACGCCCGCTGGTCGATCACCGAGGGTGGGAAGCTGCGGCTTCCGAAGGTCGGCGACATCGAGGTGCGCTGGTCCCGCGAGCTACCCTCGCAGCCGTCGTCGGTGACGATCATCAAGGATCTGTCCGGCCGGTACTTCGCGTCGTTCGTCGTGGAGGTGGAGGACAAGCCGCTGCCCGAGCTGGATGTGGAGGAGACGGACACCGGGATCGACCTGGGCCTGTCCTCCTACGCCGTGCTGCGCGGCCGGAAGATCGCTTCTCCGAAGTTCTTCCGCCGCCGGGAGAGGAAGCTCAGGCGGGCCCAGCGGGCTGTGTCTCGCAAGCAGAAAGGATCGAACAACCGGCGCGAGGCCCAGCGGGCCGTCGCAAGGATCCATGCCCGCGTTGCCGACCAGCGACGCGACTTCATCGAGCAGGAGACCACCCGCATCGTCCGCGAGAGCCAAGCGGTCTATGCGGAGGACCTGAACGTGAAGGGCATGGCGAGTCGGAACGGCAGGCTCGGCAAGAGCGTCCATGACCAGTCCCTGGGCAGATTCGTCCGCATTCTTGAAGCCAAGTGCGCCCGGCACGGGCGGATCTTCGTCAAGGTCGACCGGTGGTTCCCCTCCACCCGGCTGTGCTCACGATGCGGGTGCCTCACCGGCCCCAAGGGCCGCGAGGAACTGCACATCCGCGTGTGGACCTGCGCGGAGTGCGGAACCTGGCACGACCGGGACGAAAACGCCGAGGCCAACATACGCGCCGCTGGACGGAAACATGCCGCTGAGATGCGGCATGGGGCGGAGCGTCGAAACGCCTGTGGAGAGCACGTCAGACCTCGCAAGCCGGGGCAGCACTCGCTGAAGCAGGAACCCACCCGAAGCCTCGCCGTAAACGGCGGGGCAGGCGGGAATCACCCACGCACACGCGGGTGAGGACGTCAACTCAACTACTCCTTCCGCGCCGTTGATGCACTACAGGCGGTCCTCACATCCGCTTGAGGACCGCCTGCTTGGCCACGGCGAACTCGTCGTCCGTCAGGATGCCGTCGCGGTGCAGGTCGCCCAGTTCGCGCAGGCGGCGCAGCAGGGTGTCGTGGTCGTCCCCGTCGGCCGCCTTGTCGAGCACCGGCGGATCCTGCCGTACGTCCCCCTCCTCCGCCGCCGGATGCGGCAGCCGCGCCTGTACGGCGGCGCCCACCAGGGCCATCAGCGGGTCCTTCTTGAAGCCCCACAGCTCGACCGCGTTCGGGTCGTACTTGGGCGGTGCCGTGACCGGGGCGCCGCGCACCAGGAACCGCAGATGGCCGTTCTCCAGCCCGGCCGCCGGCTGCCACTCCACCGCGGTGATCTCCGTGACCGGGATCGTCCGGGGACCGCCGGCGGCCTTGGCGTCCTCCGTCTTCCAGTTCCACTCCAGCCGTACCCGCTCCCCGTCGAAGCTCGCCGTGCCGTCCCCGGCGGAGGCGGACACCGGCAGCGAGGGCCCCGGCAGCAGATACCCGGCGACGGGACCGGGGGAGACCCCGTCCAGCAGCAGTGCGCCCCGGACCTCGTCCGCGAAGTACTCGGCGACGCCGTACCGGTCGGACTCCACCGTCAGCTGGTAGGGGTCGTTCGCCTCGCCGAGCCGGCCGCCGGTGGCCTGCAGCAGTGGATCGGCGCCGTCGCGCAGCCGCAGCCTGAGCCGCCCCGACTTGCGCCCCTGTTCGACGGAGACCCCGGCCAACGCGCCCAGCGGAACGATGAGTTCGCCCAGCTCGCGGCGGAGCAGACCGATGTTCTTGTCCCGCCCCGGGGTGAGCCGCAGGGCGTCGCCGTCGAACGCCCAGGTGCCGTCCTTCTGGATGATTTCCGCCATGGAGGGATTGTTTCACCGGATCTGCGGGATGGTGGTCTCGACCACATCTGAAGGGAGCGCATGTGAGACGCGACCACAGCACGACTCCCCGGACACCCCGCATCCTCGGTTCGCTGCTGCTCGTCGCGGCGGCCGGGGCCTTCACGCTCGGCGCCGCGCCCACGGCACAGGCGGCCGCCCCCACCCCGCTGGACCGGGTGGTCCCGGCGCCCGCCTCCGTCCAGCCCGGCGGCGTCCCGTACCGCATCACCCGCGCGACCGGCGTCCGCGTCGACGGCTCCGCCGAGGTCCGCCGCATCGGCGGCTATCTCGCCGGCATCCTGCGGCCCTCCACCGGCTTCGCGCTGCCGCTGACCGAGAGCGGCGCCGGCGGCATCCGACTCCATCTCGCCCAGGGCGACTTCGGCGCCGAGGGCTACCGGCTGCACAGCGACGCGGCCGGTGTCACCATCACCGCGAGCGCCCCCGCCGGACTCTTCCACGGGGTCCAGACGCTGCGTCAGCTCCTCCCGGCGGCCGTGGAGAAGGGGACCGTGCAGTCCGGCCCCTGGCAGATCGCCGGCGGCACCGTCGAGGACCGGCCCCGCTACTCCTACCGGGGCGCCATGCTGGACGTCTCCCGGCACTTCTTCGGCGTCGCGCAGGTCGAGCGGTACATCGACCGGCTGGCCATGTACAAGATCAACGAACTGCATCTGCATCTCAGCGACGACCAGGGCTGGCGCATCGCCATGGACTCCTGGCCGCGCCTGGCCGCCTACGGCGGTTCCACCGAGGTCGGCGGCGGCAAGGGCGGCTACTACACCAAGGCCGATTACCGGGAGATCGTCTCCTACGCCGCCTCCCGCTATCTGGAGGTCGTGCCCGAGATCGACATGCCCGGCCACTCCAACGCGGCCCTCGCCTCCTACGCCCAGCTCAACTGCAACGGCCAGGCACCCCCGCTGTACACCGGCACGGAGGTCGGCTTCAGCTCACTGTGCGTGCCCAAGGACGTCACCTACGACTTCGCGGACGACGTGGTGAAGGAGCTGGCCGCGCTCACCCCCGGCCGCTATCTGCACATCGGCGGCGACGAGGCGCACTCCACCAGCCACGCCGACTATGTGACGTTCATGGACCGGGTACAGCCGATCGTCGCCAAGTACGGCAAGACGGTCATC
Organism: Streptomyces alanosinicus; assembly: GCF_014650595.1. Taxonomy (GTDB): domain Bacteria; phylum Actinomycetota; class Actinomycetes; order Streptomycetales; family Streptomycetaceae; genus Streptomyces; species Streptomyces alanosinicus. The sequence continues at coordinate 1,098,904 of NZ_BMVG01000001.1, read as the reverse complement.
GGCTGGCACCAGCTCACCGGCGCCCACCCGGCCAAGGGCGCCATCGCCCAGTACTGGGGGCTGGACAGCACCAGCGCCGCCGACAAGGCCCAGGTCGCCAAGGCCGCCCAGAACGGCACCGGTCTGATCCTGTCCCCGGCCGACCGGGTCTACCTCGACATGAAGTACACCAAGGACACCAAGCTGGGCCTGGACTGGGCGGGCCTGGTGGAGGTGCGGCGGTCGTACGACTGGAACCCCGGCGACTACCTCGCGGGCGCGCCGGGTTCGGCGGTCCGGGGCGTGGAGGCGCCCCTGTGGTCCGAGACCCTGAAGACGGACGCCGACATCGACTACATGGCGTTCCCGCGGCTTCCGGGCGCGGCCGAGCTGGGCTGGTCCCCGGCGGCCACGCACGACTGGGACGCGTACAAGGTGCGCCTCGCCGCACAGGCCCCGCGCTGGGACGCCCTCGGGATCAGCTACTACCGCTCGCCGCAGGTGCCGTGGCCCGCGCCGTAGGGTGACAGACCGGCGGGCTCCCCCAAGGACCGTACTCGGGGGAGCCCACCGGCCCGGATCAGAACCCCGCGATGGGATTCTTCAGGGTTCCGACCAGCTGGAGGGCGCCCGAGGGATCCGCCAGGTCGACCATCTGCCGGTTGTCGCGCAGCTGGAGCCGGTTGAGGCAGGACAGCGCGAACTCGGGGGCGAACATGTCGTACTGCCGGAACTTGTCACCGAGTTCGGGGTTCGCCTCCTGGTACTCGCGGGTGACCTCCGCGACCGTGCGCCAGAAGCCGTCCTCGTCCAGGATCTCCTCGCCGGCGAGGAGGGCGGCGAGGAAGCGGAAGAAGCAGTCGAAGACATCCGTGAAGATCGACAGCAGCTTCTTGTCCTCGGGGACCTCGACCGCGATCCGCCGTACCTCCGGCGGCAGCACCGCGTCGGGGTCCATCACCACGATCTCCTCGGCGATGTCCTTGTAGACCGCGCGCTGTACGACCCCGTCCTCCAGGGCCAGGATCACGTTCTCGCCGTGCGGCATGAATGCCAGGTCATAGGCGTAGAAGCTGTGCAGGAGCGGTGTGTAGTACGCCCGCAGATAGCGGCGCAGCCACTCGGTGGGAGTGAGCCCGGAGCGCTCGATCAGCGCGCCCGCGAAGGAGGCGCCGGCGTGGTCGACGTGCAGCAGGGACGCCATGGTCGCGAGGGACTCGCCCGTACGCAGCGAGGGCACCGGGCTCTCCCGCCACAGCGCGGCCAGCATCTTGCGGTACGGCGAGTAGCGGTCGGTGGCCTGCTCGTACTCCAGGTGCCGGTAGCCGACGGCCGCCCGTTCCCGGATGATCGTCAGGCCCGTCGACTTCAGCACGGGGTCGTTCTCGATCAGCTGGGCCAGCCAGTCGTTGATCGCCGGGGTGGCCTCCATGTAGGCGGCCGAGAGTCCGCGCATGAAGCCCATGTTGAGCACGGACAAAGCCGTCTTCACATAGTGCTTGTGCGGGGCGCTGGAATTGAAGAAGGTCCGGATCGACTGCTGGGCCAGATACTCGTCGTCGCCCTCGCCGAGGCAGACCAGATGCCGACGGGCGACCTCGGCGGCGAAGGTGACGGACAGCTTGTTCCACCACTGCCAGGGGTGGACCGGCAGGAACAGGTAGTCGGCGGGGTCGAGCCCCTGCCCGGTGAGCGTGGCACGGAAGCGGCTCAGCGCCCGCTCGCCCAGCTCTCCCCGCAGGAAGTCCTCGTACTCGATCCCGACGCCCGCCGTGAACGCGGCCCGCGAGCGGTGCGCGGCCAGCCACACCAGCCGTACGGGGCTCGCGGTCTCCGGGGCGTACGACAGATACTCGTGGACGCCGAACCCGAGTCGCCCGTTGTTCCCGACGAAGCAGGGGTGCCCCTCGGTCATCCCGGTCTCGATCGCCTGGAAACCGCTGCCCGCAAGCTCCGCCGAGGTGACGCGGGGCTTGGTGAGCTTGTAGCAGGTGCCGGACAGGGTGGAGGAGATCTCCTCCAGATAGACCGGCAGGATCTCGTCGCTCAGGCCCAGGGACGTCTTCAGCTCGATGAAGAAGTCCAGTGCCGCCAGGGGCAGTTCGCCGCCCTCGCGGTGCCGGGTGAGCGAGTCGGCGTCGATCTGCCAGTGGTCGAGGGCGCGCCGGACGGCGGAGAACCGGTACGCGGTGAGGCCGTCGTCGCTGCGGACGACATACCGCTCGCCCTCCCGCTCGGGGGTGATGAGGCGCTCATGGGCGAACTCGGCGAGCGCCTTGCGTAGGAGGAGCCGGTTGGCGCTCGCCCAGCGCTCGGGGGACAGATGGGCCACGGCGTCGGCGAGGCTCATACGGCCACCCCCGTCGCGGCGGCGTACCGCTCGCGCGTGCAGAAGCTCAGCAGGGCCGTCTTCTCCGGCTTCTGGATCTCCCGCTCGGGCACGAACCCGACGGCCTCGTTCAGGGCGTGTACGGCCTTGTTGGCCACGTCCGGTTCGACGACGACGCGCCGCACCGCCGGGTCCTCGAAGAGGCGGGCCATGACGGCGGTGATGACGGACCGGGTGAACCCGTGCACGGGCGTGTCGGTCGCCGGGGTGAGGAAGTGCATGCCGATGTCGCCGGACTGTGCCTCGTACAGGCCGGTCAGCTCCCGCTGCGCGGGGTCGTACTGCTCCATGAGGAAGACCGGTTCGCCGTCCCGCAGCCCGAGCAGCGCGTGGTGGTGCGCGTCCGCCGCGATCTCCATGTACGCGCGCTCGACGTCCTCCAGTTTCGCATCCTGCATCATCCAGAAGGCGGCCTTGGGATGGGTGACCCAGGAGTGCAGGAGCTCGGCGTCCTGCAGGGGATCGACGGGACGGAAGGTGAAGGTCATACGGCGAACTCCTGGAAAGCGATGGTCTTCTCGACCGGGTAGTACTCGGTGCCGAGCAGCTCGCGGACGATGTACGCGTTGCGGTACGCGCCCATGCCCAGGTCGGGGCTGGTGACGCTGTGGGTGTGGACGCCGGCGTTCTGCAGGAAGACACCGCGGCCGGTGACGTCGACGGCGTAGTTGCGGGCGACGTCGAAGCGGCCGTGGCCGTCGAAGAGCAGCCGGTCGCGGAGCGGGGTGAGGAAGGCCGGGGGCTCGTAGTGGTAGCCGGTGGCCAGCAGCAGGCCCTCGGTGCCGATCTCGAAGTCCTTGTCCTGCTCGTCCTGGTGGAAGCCGAGGGTGTAGCCGCCCTCGTCGTGACGGGCGCTCGTCAGGCTGGAGTTGGTGAGCAGCCGGGTGGGCACGGGACGGTCGCCGCTGGTGACGTTCTTCTGGTAGAGCAGGTCGAAGATCGAGTCGATCAGATCCGAGTTGATGCCCTTGAACAGGCCCTTCTGCTGCTTCTCCAGCCGGTAGCGGGTCTCCTCGGGCAGTGCGCGGAAGTAGTCGATGTAGTCCGGGGACGTCATCTCCAGGGTCAGCTTGGTGTACTCCAGCGGGAAGAACCGCGGGGAGCGGGTGACCCAGTTGAGCTGGTAGCCGTGGGAGTCCATCTCGGCGAGGAGCTCGTAGTAGATCTCGGCGGCGCTCTGGCCGCTGCCGACGATCGTGATGGACTTCTTCGCCTGCAGCTCCGCCTTGCGGTGCATGTACTGGGAGTTGTGCAGGAAGTCGCCGCCGAGGTCCTGGCAGGCCTGCGGGACGAAGGGGACCGTGCCGGTGCCGAGGACCAGGCGCCGGCCGCGGAAGACCTCACCGGTGTGGGCGCGGACCACGTACAGCTCGTCCTCGTACGTCACCTCGGTGACGGTCCGGCCGAAGCGGACGCTGCTGAGCCGGCCGGCCGCCCAGCGGCAGTAGTCGTCGTACTCGACCCGCAGCGGATAGAAGTTCTCGCGGATGTAGAACGAGTACAGCCTGCCCTTCTCCTTCAGATAGTTGAGGAAGGAGTACGGCGAGGTCGGGTCGGCGAGGGTGACCAGGTCCGACATGAACGGGGTCTGGAGGTGGGCGCCGTCCAGGAACATCCCGGCGTGCCACTCGAAGTCCGGCTTGGCGTCGAGGAAGACACCGTCGAGGCCGTCGATGGGTTCGGTGAGGCAGGCGAGGCCGAGGTTGAAGGGGCCGAGCCCGATCCCCACGAAGTCATAGGTGCGGCTGGCTTCAGGAAGCGCGGTCAAGGGACTCTCCCAGGTACTGCTCGGCGTGGCCGGCGATCAGATCGAGGACGGCGGCGATGTCGGCCGGCGTGGTCTCGGGGTTGAGCAGGGTGAACTTCAGGTAGTGGCGGCCGCCGACCTTGGTGCCCGCGACCACGGCGTCGCCGGAGGCGAACAGGGCCTTGCGGGCGTAGAGGTTGGCGCGGTCGATCGCGGCCGGGTCGGTGACGGTCGCCGGGATGTAGCGGAAGACGAGGGTGGACAGGGCGGGTTCGACGACGACGTCGAAGCGGGGGTCGGCGGCGAGCAGTTTCCAGCCCTCGGCCGCGAGGTCGCAGACCTCGTCGAAGAGCGCGCCGACGCCGTCGGCGCCCATCACCCGCAGGGTCATCCAGAGCTTGAGGGCGTCGAAGCGGCGGGTGGTCTGCAGGGACTTGTCCACCTGGTTGGGGATACGTTCCTGCACCATGCGGCGCGGGTTGAGGTACTCCGCGTGGTAGGTGGCGTGGCGCAGCGTGGCCGCGTCCCGGACCAGCACCGCGGACGAACTCACCGGCTGGAAGAAGGACTTGTGGTAGTCGACCGTGACCGAGTCGGCGCGTTCGATGCCGGCGATCCGGTCCCGGTGCTTCAGCGAGGCGAGCAGCCCGCAGCCGTAGGCCGCGTCGACGTGCATCCACACCCCGTACTGCGCGCACAGTTCGGCGATCTCCGGCAGCGGGTCGATGGAGCCGAAGTCGGTGGTGCCGGCGGTGGCGACCACCGCCATCGGGACCAGCCCGTCGCGCCGGCAGCGCTCCAGCTCATGGGCGAGGGCCACGGTCTGCATCCGCTTGTCGTGGTCGACGGGGAGACAGACGACGCTGTCCGGGCCGAGGCCGAGCAGTTTCGCGGACTTCTGCACGCTGAAGTGGCTGACCTCGGAGGTGAAGATGCGCAGGTCGGCGACGGAGTCGGTCTTGGCCTCCTCCCTCGCCAGAAGCAGCGCCTGGAGGTTGGACTGGGTGCCGCCTGAGGTGAACACGCCGTCGGCGGCGGGCCCGAGGCCGATCCGCCGGGTCGTCCAGTCGATGAGCTTGCGCTCGATGAGGGTGCCGCCGGCCGACTGGTCCCAGGTGTCGAGGGAGGAGTTGACGGCGGTGAGCACGGCCTCCCCGAGCACCGCCGGGATGACGACCGGGCAGTTGAGGTGGGCGAGGTAGCGGGGGTGGTGGAAGTAGACCGCGTCCTTCAGGTAGAGGTCCTCCAGCTCGTCCAGGACGGCGGCGGTGTCGCTGAGCGGGCGGTCCAGGTCGATGGCGTCGACGCGGGGGGTGAGGGCGTCGACCGTGACGCCGGTGAACGGACGGTCGGTGGTGGCGAGTTTGGCCGCCACCCGCTCGACTCCTTCGGTCACGGAGCTGCGGTAGTGCTCCGCGGTGAGGCCATTGAGCAGGTGCGAGCGCATGTGGGGGTCCTCCGAGGGGACGGTCCGTGCGGGGGTGCGAACGGATTCCGTTCTACTTAGGTTAGCCTAACCTAACTTTTCTGGATCAAGGTGTGCGGCACCCGTGACCGGTGTCACGCCGAGGGGGTCGCTCCGGAGCTACTCCGCGGCCCGCAGCTGTTCCTCCGTCAGGCCCTGGCGCCAGTAGCCGACGAACGTCACCCGTCGCCGGTCGACCCCGCGCTCACCGACGAAGTGCCGGCGCAGCGCCTTCATCTGTCCCGACTCGCCCGCGAGCCATACGTACGGCCGCTCGCCGAGGGGCGGTCGGGCGGCCCGTACGGCGTCGACGGCCATGGGGGCGCCGTCGTGCCGTACGAGCCAGGTGATCTCCGCGTCCGCGTCCGTGCGCACGTCCTGGATGTCACCGGCGTGCGGCACCTCCAGCCAGGCGTGGACGCGGGTGCCGGACGGCAGGGACTCCAGGATCGCGGTCGCGGCCGGTACGGCCGTCTCGTCGCCCCACAGCACGACGAGACCGGTGTCCTCGGGCGGGCGGAAGCGGATCGCGCGGTTGTCGGCGACGGCGGGCCCGAGCAGCAGGACACGGTCGCCGGCGGTGGCCCGGGAGGCCCAGCGGGAGGCCGGGCCGGCGGGGGTGGGTGCGCCGGGCTCGACGCCGTGCAGCGCGAAGTCGATGTCGATCTCGCTGGTGTGGCCGAGGGCGTCCCGGCGCAGGGCGCGCAGCGTGTACGAGCGCATCACCGCCCGTATGTCGTCCGGCAGTTCCCGCCACGCCTGCCACCACCCGTCCCCCAGATCCAGGGGCACGACGGGCTCGGGCTGGCCCGGGTGCGGCAGGAACAGCGACAGGGACTGGTCACACCCGTCGGAGTGGAAGGCCCGCAGATCGGCACCGTCGAAGGTGACCCGGAGCAGAGACGGCCCCAGCCGCCTCGTCCGTACGACCTGCAGGGAGAAGAACCGGAACGGGGCGGCTACGGCCGTCGTCATGTGTGGCTCCTGAAAGGGGGGTGGGATTCAGGGCTTTTCCGCGCTGTCCGCGCTGTCTTGAAGGTTTTCCCTGACCTCAGCCGACCTTCTTGGCCTTCTCCAGGGCCTCGGCCAGAGTCGTCAGCAGCGGCACGCACTTGTCGTACGACAGGATCGGCTCGGGGGAGCGGGAGATGACCTGCCCGGCCTTCACCGCGGGCAGCTTCTTCCAGGTCGGCTTGGTGATGTCGGCGGGCTGGATCGCCGAGGACCGGTCGTCCATCATGATGATGTCGGCGCGGTACTTGTCGACGTTCTCCCAGCTCAGCGACTCGTACCAGCCGCCGCCCTGCTTCTTCGCGCTCTCCGGCGGCTCCACGAAGTTCACGCCGAGGGCCTTGAAGTACTCCAGGTCGACGGAGAGGTTGGTGCCGGAGACGTAGAAGAGCGGGTCGCTCGCGCTGCCGGCCATGACCTTGATGTCCGGCTTGGCCTTGGCGGCGGCGCGCAGCCGGGCGGCCGCGGCCTCGAAGCGCTTCTTCGCGTCCGTCACCTTGGCGGCCTTCATGTCGCCGCCGAGCGACCCGGCGAGGTCCCACATGCGCTGCAGCGGCGCGGTGAGCTGACGGTCGTAGACGGAGACGGCGACGCTGGGCGCGAGCTGCGCGATCTTCTTCTTCGACTCCTCGGGGACGTACCAGAGCGTCCCGGCGCCGTCGAACATCGTGGTGATCAGCACCTCGGGGGCGAGGGAGGCGTACTTCTCGATGTTGAACTGGCCCCAGGTGTTGCCGAGGACCGTCACCTTGCTGATGTCCATGTCACCGGCCTGGACATCGGGCTTGCCGTCCTTGGTCCTCGTCGGCCCGAAGACGCCCTTGACCTGGACGCCGTAGTCGTAGAGGGCCGCGCCGACGCCGGTGAAGGCGACGATGTCCGCCGGGACCTTGTCGAGCTTCACGCTCGTGCCGCGGTCGTCCTTGAAGGACCAGGGGCCGGACTTCCCGGCCTTCGTCCCGCTGCCCGCGTCACTGTCTTTGCCCTTGCCGTCCCCGCAGGCGGCGAGCGCGCCACCGAGTCCGACGGCGCCGCCCGCGACGAGGAGGCCGCGGCGAGTGAGGTGGGTGGCACGGGCTTGGGACATGGGTATGACTGCTTTCGAACGGGGCGGAGCGCCCGCCGGACAGGTTCGAAGGTAGGTTAGCCTAACCTCACCTGATGTCCAGGGTTGGGGCGAACCCGCGCGCCTGGCGCCCTGCCGCTCGCAGGAGAGCGCGACCTGCTTCGACGTCACCCGACGGGGCGCGTAGCCGTCTTGTACATGGCGGCGGCTGTGAATGTCCCCCTGCCGTTCACCATGCCCGGCTACGGTGTCGGCGGCGCGACATACCTTCGCAGGAGAACCATGAGATCCCCATCCCGTTTCGGGTTGGTCGCACTGGTCACGGCGACAGCGGCCGTTTCCGGCGCTCTGCCCGCATCGGCCTGGTCGCCGCATGACGGCTACCCCGGGAACCCGCACCGCAGCGATGTCGTCGACATCCAGGTGCTCAACGTCTCCGATTTCCACGGCCAGCTCGACCCGCTCAACGTACGTGGCGTCGGTGACGTGGGCGGTGCGGCGGCGCTGAGTTCGTACTGGAAGGCCGACCGCGAGAAAAACCCCGACACGCTGCTGCTGACTGCCGGTGATGCCGTCGGCGCGAGTGCGCCCATCTCCGGCTTCTTCGACGACACGCCCACGATCCGGTTCATGAACCACGCGGGCTTCGACGCCGACACGTTCGGCAACCACAACTTCGACAAGGGCCTGGAGCACCTGCAGGACCAGATCGACGCCGCGCAGTTCCCGTACGTGTCGTCGAACCTGACGCACCTGGACGACAACCTGAGCGACGTCAGCCCCTACACCATCAAGAACGTCGACGGCGTGCGGGTCGCGATCATCGGCGTGACCAATCCCGAGGCCCCGACCCTGGTGGCGCCGGGAAACCTCGGCACGATGACGGTCGCCGACCCGGCGGCCGCGGCCATGCGCGCGCGTACGGAGGCGGCCCGGCACGGCGCCAGGGTGTTCATCGCCCTCGGCCACCTCGGTATCGAAGGCACCGACCCCTCGGGCAACCAGACCGGACCGCTGACGGACTTCGCGCAGAAGGTCCACGGCTTCGATCTGGTCCTGGGCGACCACACCGATGTGCGGTACCAGGGTCAGATCAACGGCGCCCTGGTGCTTGAGAACCGGAGCAAGGGCGCCACCTATGCGCGCACCACGCTGACCTACGACCGCCGTCGCGGCGGCCGGGTCGTGAACGCCGCCTCCGAGTTCGTCGTACCGGTCAGCAACGCGGTACAGCCGGATCCCGAGGTGGTGGCGATGCTGAAGCCCTACCGCGACGAGATGGCGAAGCGTTACGACAGCACGGTGGGAACGGCGACGGGGCTGTTCGGGAACGAGGAGAGCGACGTGCGGGGCCGGGAGACGGCGCTGGGTGACCTGACCGCCGACGCGCTGCGGGCCACCTACAAGACGCAGGTCGCCTTCACCAACGGCGGCGGAATCCGTGCGGCGCTCCCCTCGGGGTATCTGCCGGCCGACACCTCGCTCAGGCGTCCTTCCTCGGGCTATGCCGCCGGTCCGCCGTATGACCTGGTGACGGGTGACGCGTACTCGGTGCTGCCGTTCGGCAACCAGTCGCTCACACGGACGCTCACGGGCGCGCAGCTGTGGGCGGTGCTGGAACACAGCGTCAGCAAGGCACCCGGCAGCTTCGGCGGCTTCCTGCAGGTTTCAGGACTGCGGTTCACCTACGACTCCGCCAAGCCGGCCGGGTCCCGCGTCCAGTCGGTGACCCTCGACGACGGCACGCCGGTGGCGAACGACGCCACCACGTACACGGCGGCCACCAACGACTTCACCAACGCCGGCGGTGACGGGTACACGATGCTGGCCGACGGCCAGGGCACCAGCCGCAACCTGATGGCGGCGGACCTGCTGGACTACATCACCGCCCGGAAGACACTCACACCGGCCACGGACGGCCGCATCGAGGACGCCGCCCGACCGGGTGCCTGACGGACACACCGACATCCCTCGCCTCCGTCCGGGCGGGGATGTCGCGTTTCCGCACCCGAGAACACTTCGTTCGCGCTGAACCCCTGGGGACAGACGGTGGCGGGAGGACCACGGCCGGCCGCCGCGCGACGGGCACCGACCTGCGGGAGGAAGCGGCCTTCGCGGACGGCCTTGAGGGCGTCATCCATCGACCACCACATGAGCTTGAAGTCCGCATTCCACGGCATGAGTTGCCGAGGGCCGCAGGTGAGATGTGCGGCCGCGAAGAGGTGCACTCTGTCAGTAGAGCCCCACCCATCTGCCACGGGGGAACGACGGACGGGCGGGCGGCTCAGCCGACGACCGGCACGAGTTGGTCCGCAGAGTTGAGCCATAGTCGCTGTCCGTCACGGTCCACGGTCAGTCCGAACCGGTCCCGGCCGGGCCGTTCCTGCTCCTCCCACCAGTGACAAGCCGCCTCTACTTCATCCCAGAGTCGTCGGGGCCCTGACTGCCGCACGCTTGCACCTTCTACGTGGGCTCAGGAGCCGTCAGCGGCCCACAGGCGGCAGCCGATCACCTGTCGGTCGTTGTCCAGGTCAGATGGAGCGCGGCGCTCGTGCTCGTTGTGGTGTCGGCGCTAGCTGGGTGCAACGCTTCTGGGAAAGGCAAACCGGCGGCGGGGGCGCCGGTTGCGACGGGCCCGGTGACGATGCCCGACCTGGTCGGGGAGAACGCTGAAGAGGCTGAGGATCAGCTGGAGAACCTCGGGGTGGCCGAGAGCCGGATCAAGCTGAGGGCGGACGACGGGCACCATGTGGTGGTGCTGGTGGCATCGAACTGGGACGTGAACACCCAGTCGGTGAAGACGGGTGCGCGGCTCGGAGCGAAGCAGGTGGTCGTCCTCGGCGTTGGGAAGTCGACGTGGCGCGAGCGTCACCACGGCCACCTGCTCTAGGCGGAGTCCGACGGGTCGTGCGGACGGCCTGGTGATCCTGGCGTGAATCGCGCGGCTGCTAGGAGCCTCGGGGTGGGGTCTTGGGGAGGGTAGCCCTGCTCAACGGGCGATCTTGTCCAGCAGTGATGCCAGTTCGATCGGTCGGGACAACATCGGCCAGTGCTCGGTCGGCAGGTGGCGTAGGTCCATGTCGGCCATCGGCTCGAACACTGGGTTGCCGCTGTCGGCCGGCATGCGCACCTGTTCGGGGCTGAATGCTGAGGCGATCACCGAGCAGTGCGTGTCCGGCGGCACCGTGGGGCGGTTCAGGGGGCGAGTGGCGGTCGCGAACGGCTGAGGTGTGATGATCCGCTCCATCCGCTGACCGGCGCTCAGGACAGGAGTGAGGGGAGCGGCAGTGAGCGATGCGCGGCGTCGGCGTTCAAGGCCACCGGCACAACTTGAGGACCGACGCCGCGCGGCGTCTCAGCTCCTCAGCTCACCTTGATGGTCGCCTTCCACGGCGCGATGGCACGGGGGCACTTGTGCCCGGGGTCAGCCCGGCACTGCCGCACGGCGGAGATGGTGCTGGTACCGGGGCTTTCCGCGTGCAGGACCGCGTACGCGTCACCGGCCGGTGTTGTGCCGCCGATAGTCCGGCTCAGGACGTGGGCATCGCCGGAGCTCGGCATGCTCCACGTATACGTCAAGCCCCCCTCGCGCGAGGCCTTCAGACGGATCATGGTGTCGTCACCGACCGATCGAGCCACGCTCTGGCCGTTGTCGGAGTCGGTAAGGACGTGAGGGTCGTCCAGACCGGAGTGTGGTGCGGCGGAAGCGGCTGTGGTGACCAGCGCGGCGGTCACCGCCAGTCCCAGCGTCAATCCGGTCGCATACTTCGCGGCTTTCACGGTTACCTCCAGGCAGACGACGGACGTGCTGATCAACGTCCCGCACGCCCGTCACGCAATGCCCTTCCCCGGGAGAACCACCTGATTCGCCGAACGGCGCCAGACGGGGGCAGACGGGGGGCCGGACGGCGCCGCCGGACCGACTCGTACGACGGCGCCCCCGTACCCCTGGCTCACCTAGCTCACCAGCCCCAACTCCCGCGCGATCAGCATCCGCTGCACCTCGCTCGTGCCCTCGCCGATCTCCAGGATCTTGGAGTCGCGCCACATACGGGCCACCGGGTACTCGTTCATGAAGCCGTAGCCGCCGTGGATCTGGGTGGCGTCGCGGGCGTTGTCGACGGCGACCGTCGAGGAGTACAGCTTGGCCAGGGCCGCCTCCTTCTTGAAGGGTTCGCCGGCGACCAGGCGGGAGGCCGCGTCGCGCCAGGCGAGGCGGGCCGTGTGGGCCTTCATCTCCATGTCCGCGATCTTGAACTGGATGGCCTGGTTGGCGCCGATGGGGCGGCCGAAGGCGTGGCGCTCCTTCGCGTACTTCACCGACTCGTCGACGCAGCCCTGGGCCAGACCGGTGGCGAGTGCCGCGATGGCGATGCGGCCCTCGTCGAGGATGCGCAGGAACTGGGCGTAGCCGCGGCCCTCCTCGCCCACCAGGTTGGCGGCGGGCACCCGGACGTCGGCGAACGACAGCTCACGGGTGTCGGAGGCGTTCCAGCCGACCTTCGAGTAGGGCGCGGCGACCGTGAAGCCGGGGGTGCCGGACGGGACGATGATCGCGGAGATCTGCGGCCTGCCGTCCGGCTTGCGGCCGGTCACGGCGGTGACCGTGACCAGCCCCGTGATGTCCGTGCCGGAGTTGGTGATGAAGCACTTCGAGCCGTTGATCACCCATTCGTCGGTCTCCGGGTCCAGGCGGGCCGTCGTCCGGGTCGCCCCGGCGTCGCTGCCGCCGTCCGGCTCGGTCAGCCCGAACGCGCCCAGCATCTCGCCCGCGCACAGGCGGGGGAGCCACTCGCGCTTCTGCTCCTCGGTACCGAAGAGATGCAGGGGCATGGCGCCCAGCGAGACGCCCGCCTCCAGGGTGATCGCCACCGAGGAGTCCACCCGGGCCAGTTCCTCCAGGGCGATGCCGAGCGCCAGATAGTCGCCGCCCATGCCGCCGTACTCCTCCGGGAACGGCAGCCCGAACAGGCCCATGCGGCCCATCTCGCGGACGATCTCGTACGGGAACTCGTGCCGCTCGTAGAAGTCACCGATCTTCGGTGCCACGACATCGTGCGCGAACTCCTCCACCGTACGGCGGAGTTCCTCCAGCTCGGGGCTGAGACGGTGGTCCATGCTGATCACTGGTCCTTGTGGGAGAGAGCGCGGACGGTACGGGACGGGCTGGGCCGGTCCAGATGGGCGGCCATCCACACGCTCGTGGCGGTCAGACGGCCGAGGTCGACCCCGGTCTCGATGCCGAGGCCGTGCAGCATCCAGACGAGGTCCTCGGTGGCGAGGTTGCCGGTGGCGGACTTGGCGTACGGGCAGCCGCCGAGGCCGCCGGCGGACGCGTCGATGGTCGTCACGCCGTGCTCCAGGGCCGCGTAGGTGTTCGCGAGCGCCTGGCCGTAGGTGTCGTGGAAGTGGACGCCGATCGTGTTCGTCGGCACGCCCTCCTCGTTCAGCAGGGCGAGCAGTTCGAGGACGTGGCCCGGGGTGGCCACCCCGATGGTGTCGCCGAGGCTCAGCTCGTCACACCCCATGTCCCGCAGGGCCGTGCAGACGCGGGCCACCTGGTGGAGCGGCACCGCGCCCTCCCACGGGTCGCCGAAGCACATGGACACATAGCCGCGGACATGCGCGCCCGCGTCCCTCGCCTGCCGCACCACCGGCGCGAACACGGCGAGCGACTCGTCCACCGTGCGGTTGAGGTTGGCCTTGGCGAAGGACTCGGTGGCGCTGGCGAACACGGCGACCCGGTCGGCGCCGAGCGCCAGCGCCCGGTCCAGTCCGCGCCGGTTGGGCACCAGCACCGGCAGCTCGGCCCCCACGAGATCCTTGACCATCGGGAACAGCTGCTCGGCGTCGGCCAGTTGGGGCACCCACTTGGGGTGCACAAAACTCGTCGCCTCGATCGTCGTGAGGCCCGCGTCGGCGAGCCGGCGGATGAACTCCGCCTTGATCTCGGTCGGTACGGCCCGCTTCTCGTTCTGCAGGCCGTCACGCGCGCCGACCTCGTGGATCCGCACCCGCGCGGGCAGATCGGCGGCCGGTACGACCATGGGGAGACCGTTGGCAGTCACTCCGCCACCACCCCTTCCTCCTCGTGTGGTGCGATCACGGCGAGCACCTGGTCCATGGCGACCGTCGTGCCCGCGCTCACGTCCAGTTCGGCGACCGTGCCGGCGTGCGGGGCGGAGATGACGTGCTCCATCTTCATCGCCTCCACCACCAGCAGGCTCTGCCCGGCGGCCACCTCGTCGCCGACGGCCACCTTGACCACGGTGACCGTGCCCGGCATGGGCGCGGTCAGGGAGTCGGCGCCCGCGTGGGCGGACCTGCCGAGGGACGCGGCCACCGGGTCGTGGTCCCGCACCTGCCAGGCGTCGCCGTCCCGGCCGATCCAGTCACCGGCCCGGCGGAAGGCGTGGCGGACGCCGTCGAGGGTGACGGAGACCGTGTCGTGCGTGACGGTCGCGGTGCCGCGCGGGGTGTACGTCACCGGGTCCTGCACCCGCAAGTGGAAGGCGGGCGGCTTCGGGGTGCCGCCGAGCCGCCAGCCGCTCGGCACCGAGAAGGGGTCGACCCAGCCGTCGGTGCGCGGCTCCAGCGCACGCGCGCGTACGGCCGCCGCCGCCTCGTAGACCTCCTCCGGGACGTCGGTGGACACCAGGTCGTCCACCACCCGCTCGACCAGGCCGGTGTCCAGGTCACCCTGGACGACGGCCGGGTGGGCCAGGAGCCGGCGCAGGAAGCCCGCGTTGGTCGGCACGCCCAGCGTGACCGTCTGCGCGAGCGCCGCCCGGAGCCTGCGCAGCGCCGTCTCGCGGTCGGGGCCGTAGGCGATCACCTTGGACAGCATCGGGTCGTACAGGCTGCCCACCTCGGTGCCCTCGCTGAGCCCGGAGTCGGTGCGGACACCGTCGCCCTGCGGCTCGTCCAGCAGCAGGACCGTGCCGCCGGAGGGCAGGAAGCCGCGCGCGGGGTCCTCGGCGCAGATCCGGGCCTCGACCGCGTGCCCGGTGAGCGTGATGTCGGACTGGGCGAAGGGCAGCCGCTCGCCGGCTGCGACTCGCAGCTGCCACTCCACCAGATCGAGGCCGGTCACCAACTCGGTGACCGGGTGCTCTACTTGGAGACGGGTGTTCATCTCCATGAAGTAGTAGTTGCGATCCCCGCCGGAGACGATGAACTCGACCGTACCCGCACCACGGTACCCGCACGAGCGCGCCGCCTGCACGGCCGCCTCGCCCATCGACGCGCGCGTGGCCTCGTCGAGGAGCACGCTCGGCGCCTCCTCGATGATCTTCTGGTGGCGCCGCTGGAGCGAGCACTCGCGCTCGCCGAGGTGGACCACGTTGCCGTGGCCGTCGGCCAGCACCTGGATCTCGATGTGCCGGGGCCGGTCGACCCACCGCTCCACCAGCAGCGTGTCATCGCCGAAGGAGGCGCGGGCCTCACGGCGGGCAGCCGCGATCTCCTCCTCCAGCACGGTCAGGTCCCGCACCAGGCGCATGCCCTTGCCGCCACCACCGGCGGACGGCTTCAGCAGCACGGGCGCGCCCAACTCGCGGGCTGAGTCGGCCAGTTCGGGGTCACGGCCGCCGGGCACCACCGGCACCCCGGCCGCCTTCACCGTCTCCTTGGCGCGGATCTTGTCGCCCATGAGCGCGATCGCGTCCGCCGACGGGCCGATGAAGACCAGCCCCGCCTCCTCGCAGGCACGCGCGAAGGCGGCGTTCTCGGCGAGGAAGCCGTACCCGGGGTGGACGGCCTGCGCACCCGTGCGGGCGGCGGCCTGAAGCAGCCGCTCCGTCGACAGATAGCTCTCGGCGGCCGGCGCCGGACCGATCCGTACCGCCGTGTCGGCCTCCCGGACATGCCGCGCGTCGGCGTCGGCGTCGGAGAAGACCGCCACCGAGCGCACGCCCAGCGAGCGGAGCGTACGGATGACGCGTACGGCGATCTCGCCCCGGTTGGCGACCAGCACTGTGTCGAACACGGTTCCCCTCCTCACATCCGGAAGACGCCGAACTGGGGGTCTCCCAGCGGCGCGTTGGCACAGGCGGTCAGCGCGAGACCGAGCACCTGACGGGTGTCCAGCGGGTCGATCACGCCGTCGTCCCAGAGACGGGCGGTGGCGTAGTAGGCGTTGCCCTGGCTTTCGTACTGCGCGCGGATCGGGGCCTTGAAGGTCTCCTCGTCCTCGGCGGGCCAGGCCTCTCCCCGGGCCTCCAGCTGGTCGCGCTTGACCGTGGCGAGGACGCTCGCGGCCTGCTCGCCGCCCATGACGGAGATCTTGGCGTTGGGCCACATCCACAGGAAGCGGGGGGAGTAGGCCCGGCCGCACATCGAGTAGTTGCCCGCGCCGTACGACCCGCCGACCACCACCGTCAGCTTCGGCACGCGCGTGCAGGCCACCGCCGTCACCATCTTGGCGCCGTGCTTGGCGATACCGCCCGCCTCGTAGTCCCTGCCGACCATGAACCCCGAGATGTTCTGCAGGAACACCAGCGGGATGCCGCGCTGGTCGCACAGCTCGATGAAGTGGGCGCCCTTCTGGGCGGACTCGGAGAACAGGATGCCGTTGTTGGCGACGATCCCGACCGGGTGGCCGTGGATCCGGGCGAAGCCGGTGACCAGGGTCTGCCCGAACTCGCTCTTGAACTCGGCGAAGCGGGAACCGTCGGCCACGCGCGCGATGATCTCGCGTACGTCGTAGGGGGTACGGGAGTCCACGGGGACGGCGCCGTACAGCCCGTACGGGTCCACCTTGGGCTCGGCGACCGGTGTGACCTCCCAGGGGAGGGACCGCCGGGCCGGGAGCGTGGCGACGATGTTCCGCACGATCCGCAGGGCGTGCGCGTCGTCCTCGGCGAGGTGGTCGGTGACCCCGGAGACCCGGGAGTGGACCTCGCCGCCGCCCAGCTCCTCCGCCGTGACGACCTCGCCGGTGGCGGCCTTCACCAGGGGCGGGCCGCCCAGGAAGATCGTGCCCTGATTGCGGACGATCACGGCCTCGTCGCTCATGGCCGGGACGTACGCGCCACCCGCTGTGCAGGAACCGAGCACGGCCGCGATCTGCGGGATGCCGGCCCCCGACATCCGGGCCTGGTTGTAGAAGATCCGCCCGAAGTGGTCCCGGTCGGGGAAGACCTCGTCCTGCATCGGCAGGAAGGCGCCGCCCGAGTCCACCAGGTAGACGCACGGCAGCCGGTTGTCCAGAGCCACCTCCTGCGCGCGCAGATGCTTCTTCACGGTCATCGGGTAGTACGTGCCGCCCTTGACGGTGGCGTCATTGGCGACGATCACGCACGCGCGCCCGCTGACCCGCCCGATCCCGGCGATCACCCCGGCGGCCGGGGCCTGGCCGTCGTACATCCCGTCGGCCGCGAGCGGCGCCAGCTCCAGGAACGGCGAGCCGGGGTCGAGCAGTGTGTCCACTCGGTCCCTCGGCAGCAGCTTGCCCCGCGCGGTGTGCCGGGCCCTTGCCTTCTCGCCGCCGCCGAGGGCGGCCGCGGCCAGCTTGGCGCGCAGCTCCTCGGCCAGCGCGAGATGCGCCTGTTCATTGGCCCGCCAGGCCTCCGACGCGGGGTCTGCCGCGCTCTGAAGCTCCGGTGCCTCCTGCATCCTGCGGTTCCCCTCACCAGTGATCGAACCTGTGGGTCGAAGGTGTTAATGAGCGTTAACCATTTCCTTCAGGTTAACGACCGCTAACCTCGCTGTCTAGAATTGCCTGCATGGTCACCAGAACCGATGCCCCGACCCGCCGTGAGCAGATCCTGAAGGAGGCCGCCCGGCTCTTCGCCGAGCGCGGCTTCCATGGCGTGGGTGTCGACGAGATAGGCGCCGCGGTGGGCATCAGCGGGCCCGGCCTCTACCGGCACTTCCCGGGCAAGGACGCGATGCTCGCGGAGCTGCTGGTCGGCATCAGCGGCCAGCTGCTGACGGGGGCGAAGCGGCGCCTGGCGGAGGCGGACGGGGTGCCCGCGGGCCGGATCCTGGACTCCCTCATCGAGGGCCACATCGACTTCGCCCTGGACGACCGTCCCCTGATCACCCTGCACGACCGCGAGCTGGACCGCCTGCGCGACAGCGACCGCAAGCTGGTGCGCCAGCTCCAGCGGCAGTATGTCGAGCTGTGGGTGGAGGTGGTGCGGGAGGTGTACCCGGCGCTGACCGAGCCGACCGCCCGCTCGGCCGTGCACTCCGTCTTCGGCCTGCTCAACTCCACCCCGCACCTGGGTCGGGCCGGGACTTTGCCGGGCCGGGGAGCTACCGCGGCGCTGCTGCACCGGATGGCACGGGGGGCGTTCGCGGCGGCGGGTGCAACCGGGGGCTGAGTCGGGGCGGCCGATGAGCCTGCTGGCAGCGCCGCGTCTCAATACTCTGGAGCCATGGGCATGGACTACGCGAAGATGCGCGCGATCGCCGAGGATCTCGGGACCTACGCTGAGCAGCTCGAAGGGGCCTGGAGCGTCGAGATCGGCCCGTCTGGACCGATACTGGCCATGATGTGCCCGTCGAAGCGCCATGAGGGCACTATCCGCCGTATCTGCAAGCAACTGGACGAGCAGCTCCTCGCCACGCACCCCGGCTACATCTGTGCGAGCGGCCCCGAGATCGAGCACCCGGCGCTTGGCCGCATGCGGCTACCCGACGCGGTCGTTATCCCCGAGGCTGTCCTCGATGAGGAAGGTCTCGCTGTTGACGCGACTCAGGTGCTTGCGGCTGTCGAGATCGTCTCGCCGTCCAGCCCGAACAACGACTATGTCGAGAAGCTCGACGACTACCCGGCCATGGGCATCGCCGATTACATGATCGTCGACCCCCGCACGGGAACCATCGAGGTGTACTCCGATCCCTGCAAGGGGCGTTACACCCGCAAGGACCCGTACATCTTCGGCGACTCGGTGCCGTTCGGCCCCTGGACGGTGGACACCTCCGCGTTCCGCCGCTACGGCAAGGCCGGTAACTGACCGTTGCCACTCGCCCGTGCCGGGCGGGTGGCACACCTCACCCTGGACGCATCGCCGTACTCGCCGGTATCTTCGATGCTGAGCAAGCGCTTAGACAGGTACCTGGAGGTGGGCGGCGTGCGCCGTACGGTGTTCAACGAGGATCACGAGGCGTTCCGGGAGACCCTGCGCGCCTTCATCGAGGCCGAGGTCGTCCCGGTCTACGACGAGTGGTTCGCCGCCGGCCAGGCGCCGCGCGACTTCTACTACAAGCTCGGTGAGCTGGGCATCTTCGGCATCAACGTCCCCGAGGAGTTCGGCGGCGCGGGCATGGACAGCCACAAGTTCGAGGCCGTCCTCTACGAGGAGACGGCCCGCGCGGGCGTCCAGTTCGGCGGCTCCGGCGTGCACGTCCTGCTCGCCCTGCCGTACATCAAGATGCTCGCCTCCGACGAGCAGAAGAAGCGCTACCTGCCGAAGTTCGTCAGCGGCGAGGAGATGTGGGCCATCGCGATGACGGAGCCGGGCACCGGTTCCGACCTCGCGGGCATGAAGTCCACCGCCAAGCTCTCCGAGGACGGCACCCACTACGTCCTCAACGGCGCCAAGACCTTCATCACCGGCGGTGTCCACGCCGACCGCGTGATCGTGTGCGCCCGTACCTCCGCGCCCACCGCCGAGGACCGCCGCCACGGCATCTCCCTGTTCGCCGTGGACACCAAGTCCGAGGGTTACTCCGTCGGCCGCAAGCTCGACAAGCTCGGCCTGAAGACCTCCGACACCGCCGAGCTGGCCTTCGTCGACGTCAAGGTGCCCGTCGAGGACCTGCTCGGCGAGGAGAACAAGGGCTTCTACTACCTCGGCCACAACCTCGCCTCCGAGCGCTGGGGCATCGCCTTCGGCGCCTACGCGCAGGCCAAGGCCGCCGTCCGGTTCGCCAAGCAGTACGTGCAGGAGCGCACCGTCTTCGGCAAGCCGGTCGCCCACTTCCAGAACACCAAGTTCGAGCTGGCCGCCTGCCAGGCCGAGGTCGACGCCGCCGAGGCCGTCGCCGACCGCGCGACCGAGGCCCTGGACGCCGGCGAGCTGACCCCCGCCGAGGCCGCCTCCGCGAAGCTGTTCTGCACCGAGGTCGCCCACCGCGTCATCGACCGCTGCCTGCAGCTGCACGGCGGCTACGGCTACATGAACGAGTACCCGATCGCCCGCCTGTACGCGGACAACCGCGTCAACCGCATCTACGGCGGCACCAGCGAGATCATGAAGTCGATCATCGCCAAGGACATGGGCCTGTAAGGGCCCCGTAACCGGACATCATCAGCGGCCGCTACAACTGACGCCATGAGCCAGGCACTTCAGGATCTCCTCGATCTGCTCGACCTGGAGCAGATCGAGGAGAACATCTTCCGCGGCCAGTCCCGCTCCGCCGTCGTACCCCGGGTCTTCGGCGGGCAGGTCGCGGCGCAGGCGCTGGTCGCCGCCGGGCGGACCGTGCCCGCGGACCGGCCCGCCCACTCCCTGCACGCGTACTTCCTGCGCCCCGGCGACCCCGGCGCGCCGATCGTCTACACCGTGGACCGCATCCGCGACGGCCGCTCCTTCACCACCCGCCGCGTGGTCGCCGTCCAGCACGGCAAGCCGATCTTCCATCTCTCGGCGTCCTTCCAGACGCACGAGGACGGCCTCGAACACCAGGCGCCGATGCCGCCCTCGCCCGACCCGGCGACCCTGCCCACCTCGCAGGAGCGGCTGCGCGGCTACGACCACCTCGCCCCGGAGGTCGTGGAGAAGTTCCTTGAGGCCCGCGAGGCGATCGACCTCAGGTATGTGGAGGAGCCGCCGTACGGCCGGTTCGGCGAGCCGCGCGAGCCGCACTCGCAGGTCTGGTTCCGCACCAACGGCAAGCTGGCCGACGACCCGTTGCTGCATGTCGTCCTCGCCACCTATGTCTCCGACATGACCCTGCTCGACTCGATCCTGCTCGCGCACGGCCGCGGCGGCTGGGCCGTGGGCGATGTCGTGGGCGCCTCCCTGGACCACGCGATGTGGTTCCACCGGCCCTTCCGCGCCGACGAATGGCTGCTGTACGACCAGGAGTCGCCGTCCGCGCACGGCGGCCGCGGCCTCGGCCAGGCTCGGATCTACACCCAGGACGGGCAACTCGCCATCACCGTCATCCAGGAGGGCGTGGTCCGCGTACCCCGGCCCTGACTCGCCGAGATGCCGAGTGACACCCCGGGCACTAATCTCTAAGAGTGAAAGCCGTAGCACACGGCGTAATCGGCTGACGAGTTTCCGGGCTCCGGAACGGCAGACGTCGGCGGCGACCGTCGTGTCCTCAACCTCTGCGGCCACACCTGAAGAGCGCGCCGTGCCTTCCCCCTCTGTGAGCACGGCGCCGGCCATCCGTCCCGCGCCTCCCCGACAAGCCGCGAGGGATGGAAACGAAAGGGTAGTACTCCATGCGAGCACAGCGCGTTAGGCGTTATGTCGTGATGTCCGCGGCAGGTTTCCTGCTGGCGGGCGGAACCGCCATCGGTGCGGCGGGCACCGCCTCGGCGGCACCTGAATGCGGTCACCACCACGGCCGTCACCACCACCATCATCATCACCACCACGGCCACGGCGGCCACGGCAACGGCCGCGGTGACAACGACAACGGTCGTGGTGACAACGACGACAACGGTCGTGGCGACAACGGCAAGAACAGCGACAACGGCGACAACGGCAAGAGCAGCGGCAGCAGCAAGGACAGCGGCAGCAGCAAGAACAGCGGCAGCAGCAAGAACAGCGGCAGCAGCAAGAGCAGTTGACCGCGGCCGTGGACTGACGTCGTCAGCGCCCGCACTGTGCGGCTCCCCCTGCGGGGCCGCACAGTGCTGTCGGGGTATGGGCGGGTCAGGTCAGGAAAGTCCCGCCTCCGCCAGCAGATACGCCGTCATCGGGTCGTAGTGGCGGGGGCTGACCACATGGTCGTCGAGCGGTACGACGACCTCGACGGTGCCCTCGGACTCGGCGAGGAACAGCGCCGGGTCGTTGCAGTCGGCGTACCCGACCGAGTCCAGGCCGTGCTGTCCGGCGTACCCGGCCCAGCCGTGGTCGGCGACAACCAGG
This sequence comes from Streptomyces alanosinicus, assembly GCF_014650595.1. Lineage (GTDB taxonomy): Bacteria > Actinomycetota > Actinomycetes > Streptomycetales > Streptomycetaceae > Streptomyces > Streptomyces alanosinicus. The sequence continues at coordinate 1,077,190 of NZ_BMVG01000001.1, read as the reverse complement.
TCCGGCAGCGGGCGCCCCGCACGCTCAAGTCCGGTCAGAATGGCCCGCATCGGCTCCCCGGAGTGGGTGTGCCACAGCGTGGCCCCGTGCTCCAGTACCGCCACGTCCGCGAACTGCATGACGTATCCCTCGTCCGTCTGCAGCCCGTCCGGGATGACCATGATCTCGCAGCCGGCGGCGCGCAGCGCGGCGGCCGTGGCCCGGTGCACATCCAGCAGACCGCCCGGGTGGCCGGTGGCGAACAGCACCCGCTGCTGCCCCCCGGCCGCCTTGCGCAGCCGTGCCGCCATCCGGTCCAGCGCGTCCACGGTCAGCTCGGGGTCGATGGTGTCCTGTCCGTAGCGGTACTCGGGGTCGTCGTTGACCCCCACCCGCTCGGCCATCACCGCGAGCACGTCCTGCTCGTCCGTCCAGCGGTCGCCCAGCTCCAGGCCGAACCAGAAGTTGCGGACACCGTTGGCGAGCTGACGGTAGTGGGAGAGGTTGTTCTCGCGGGGTGTGGCGACGTCCCCCGCGATACGGGTCCTCACCAGATGGTCGAGGAGCTGGGCGCGGCTGGGTGTCCCGGATATCGGCATGCCTCCCATTGTGAGGCAGCGCGTCGCGGGCGTCCTCGGCGTACCGGTCGCTGGGACGGGGCTCACCCGCCAGGTCAGCCGTGCCGCAGCGCGAACCACAACTCCATGCGTACGTCGGGATCGTCGAGGTCGGCGTCCAGCAGGGCGGCGCAGCGGGCGATCCGCTGCCGCACGGTGTTGCGGTGCACCTCCAGCGCCACCGCCGTACGGTCCCAACTGCCGTGCAGGGCCAGCCAGTTGCGCAGGGTCTCGGCCAGCTCGGGCCGGCCGGCGAGCGGGGCGAGCAGGGCGCGGGCGTGTGCCTCGGCGTCCGGCTGGGGCACCAGGTCGGTCAGGCCGGGGCGGGCGCGGTGCCGGACGAGCGGGGCGCGGGTGGCGCGGGCGCGGGCCAGGGCGCGGGCCGCCTGGGCGTCGGCGGCCGGCCACTCTCGCGGCGCCACGGCGGCACTCGCCCCGAGCGTCCAGCCGGGCTGCGGCTTCGGGGTCCGCCCGCCCGGCACCAGCACCCGCACCGCGTCCTGGCCGAGGTCGACCAGCGCCGAGCCCAGGGCGGCGCCGAGCGCCGAGGCGGCCACGGCGTCCGGCGGCTGTGCCTCGGGCCGGGCGTGCACCACGACCCAGCCCTCCTCCCCGAGCAGGGGAGCGACGTCCTCGGGCGCCGCGCCGAGCAGGAGCCGCACCAGCGCCGAGGACCGCGCGGCCCCGGCCCCGCTGCGATGCTCCCCGGTCAGCAGCGACAGCAGCACCGCGGCCACCGAGGCGATGGTGTGCTCGCCGGGGTCGCGGCGCGCGGTGACGACACCGAGCACGAACCCCTCACCGGCGCCCAGCGCGTAGACGGCGAGATGGCTCTCCCCGACGGTGTCCGTCGCGGAGGCGGGCAACGGCCGTCCGGCGGCCGCCGGCGGGACGGCGGGTCCGGGCCGTCCGGCGGCCGGGGAAGCCGCGGTGGTCCGCTCGGCGGCGCAGCGGTCCGCCGCGACGGCCGTGCCTGCTGCCGTGGTTGCCGCGGTGCCGCTTGCCGTGTGGCCGTCGCCCGGGGTGGCGGACTCGGCTCCGGTGCGGTCCGCCGCCCGGCGCGGTCCGCTCGCCGTGTCGGCCGTGTCGGCCGTGTCGGCCGTGGCTGTGGTTGCCGCGGTGCCGCCTGTCGTACGGCTGTCGGCGGGGGCACCTGGGGCACCTGGGGCGCCGGGGGCGGTGGTGCGGTCGGCCGTGCCGTTCGGCTCCGGCTGGGGCGGGGTGAGTCGTCCGTCCGGGGTGCCGGGATCGGGCCCGGGGGCCGCCTCGGGTGCCGGGGCGCCGGCGGTGGGGCGGACCACCGCCGCCAGGGCGGCCAGCGCGGCGCGGACTTCCGTGGCGGGCTCCCGGCCCGCCGTGGCGAGAGCCGTGCCGTCGGGGCCGTAGAGCACCGCGTGGCCGAAGAGGTGCTGGGCGAGCCGGCGCAGCACCGACGGCACCGGGTCCGGGCGGGCGGCCGCGGCGGCGAGGCTCTGCTGGGCCTCGGTGACCCGGCGCAGCTCGGCGAGGCGGGCCCGCGCCATCAGCTGCCAGACCGCGCGGGCCACGCCGGAGAAGGTGGTCTGGGGCGGGACCTCCAGCAACGGGAGGCCGTGGGCCTCGCAGGCGGCGACCAGGGCGCGCGGGACCGTGTCGTGCACCGGGGCCACGCCGAAGCCGAGGGCCGCGCCGCCCGCCGCGACGATCCGGGAGACATAGTCGTCGAAGTAGTCGCAGGAGCGGCCGGAAACCGCCGCCTCAGGGATGTGCACCCCGGCCGTCAGCAGCAGTTCGCCGCCCAGCAGATACGGGTACGGGTCGGCCATCTCCGAGGTGTGGGCCCAGTGGATCGCGATCCCCGGATCCGCCGGCCCGGCGATCTGCCGCAGGGCCAGGTCCTCGCGGGCCAGCAGGGCCGACAGCGGTACGGGTGGGGTCGGTGGGACCGCTGGGGTGATCGAATCCGACATGGTGTGCACACCCTCCACTCCATCCCGTTCGCATGGATAAAACGTACACTTCCGAGGCTCGCCGCGGACACCTAATGTCGACCCAGGAACCACCTGAGCAGCACATGCGCGATGAAGCGCAAGAAAGAAGGCACTTCACCATGAGCAGCAACGACACGCCCCGCGGTCCCGTCGACTCCTCCCGCGTCCCGCGGTACGCCGGACCCGCGACCTTCGCCCGGCTGCCCCGCCTGGACGAGGTCGGCACCGCCGACGTCGCCGTCGTGGGCGTGCCGTTCGACTCCGGTGTCTCCTACCGGCCGGGCGCCCGCTTCGGCGGCAACGCCATCCGCGAGGCGTCCCGGCTGCTGCGCCCGTACAACCCGGCCCAGGACGCCTCCCCCTTCGCCCTCGCCCAGGTCGCGGACGGCGGCGACATCGCCGTGAACCCGTTCAACATCAACGAGGCCGTCGACACCATCGAGGCCGCCGCCGACGACCTGCTCGGCACCGGCGCCCGTCTGATGACCCTGGGCGGCGACCACACCATCGCGCTGCCGCTGCTGCGAAGCGTCGCCAAGAAGCACGGCCCGGTGGCCCTGCTGCACTTCGACGCCCACCTGGACACCTGGGACACCTACTTCGGCGCCGAGTACACCCACGGCACCCCGTTCCGCCGCGCGGTGGAGGAGGGCATCCTCGACACCGAGGCGCTCTCGCACGTCGGTACCCGCGGCCCGCTGTACGGCAAGCAGGACCTCACGGACGACGAGAAGATGGGCTTCGGCATCGTCACGTCCGCCGACATCTACCGCCGCGGCGCCGACGAGGTCGCCGACCAGCTGCGCCAGCGCATCGGCGACCGCCCGCTGTACATCTCCATCGACATCGACTGCCTCGACCCGGCCCACGCGCCCGGCACCGGCACCCCGGAGGCGGGCGGCATGACCTCCCGTGAGCTGCTGGAGATCCTGCGCGGCCTCGCATCGTGCAACCTGGTCTCGGCGGACGTCGTCGAGGTGGCGCCCGCCTACGACCACGCCGAGATCACCTCGGTCGCGGCCTCCCACACGGCCTACGAACTGACCACCATCATGAGCCGCCAGATCGCGGCGGCGCGGAAGGACGCGTAAGCGCAGTGACCCACGACCACGACCTGGTACTCCGCCCGACGCAGGCGCAGATCGCCGCCGCGCTGAATCCTCCCCCGGGGCGAAACGGCGGAGACCTGGTCGTGGAGACCCTGGCCGGGCTCGGCGCGACGACCGTCTTCGGCCTGCCCGGCCAGCACGCCCTCGGTATGTTCGACGCCCTGCGCAGGTCCGCTCTGCGCTATGTGGGCCTGCGCGTGGAGAACAACGCGGGCTTCGCGGCGGACGCGTACGGCCGGATCACCGGAGAGGCGGCCCCGCTGCTGCTGTCGACGGGCCCCGGGGCGCTGACATCCCTCGCGGCTCTCCAGGAGGCGGTGGCGGCCTCGGCCCCCGTGCTGGCGATCAGCAGCCAGATCCCGACGGCCGGCCTCGGCGGCGGCCGCCACGGCTATCTGCATGAACTCCCCGACCAGTCGGCCTCGTTCCGGGGCGTGGTGAAGTCCGTCCACACGGTCCGTACCCAGTCCCAGATCCCGTCCGCGATCGCGGAGGCCTGGAAGTCGGCGCTCACCGCCCCGCACGGCCCGGTGTGGGTGGAGATCCCGCAGGACGTGCTCCTCGCCGAGACCCTGCTGCCGGTGGTGACGGCTCCGGACGCGACCCCGGAGGAACTTCCCCCGCGCCCCGAACTGACCGCGGTGGCGGCCGACCTGCTGTCCCGCGCGGCCCGCCCGGCGATCATCGCGGGCGGGGGCGTCGTACGGTCGGACGCCTCGGGCAAACTGCGTCAGCTGGCCGAGAAGCTCCAGGCCCCGGTCGTGACGACCTTCGGCGGCAAGGGCGCGTTCCCGTGGCACCACCCCCTGTCCCTCCAGTCCTGGCTGGAGGACCGCCACACCACGGACTTCCTCCAGGACGCGGACGTACTCCTGGTCATCGGCTCGGGCCTCGGCGAACTCTCCTCGAACTACCACACGTTCACACCGCGCGGCCGGGTGATCCAGATCGAGGCCGACCTCGGCAAACTGGAGTCCAACCACCCCGCCCTCGGCATCCACGCGGACGCCCGCCTCGCGCTCCAGGCCCTGCTGGAGACGGTGGAGGAGCGTGACGACGCCTCGGCGCCGGAGCGGGTGCGGGAGGTGCTCGGGAAGGTCGCGGATCGCATCGCCGGGCAGGAACTCACCCTGGAACAGGACGTGTTGGCCTCCGTCCGCCGCGCCCTGCCCAAGGGTGCTCCGTCCTTCTGGGACATGACGATCCTGACGTACTGGGCATGGTCGGCCTTCGACCCCCAGGGCGCGAACACCATGCACTCCGCACAGGGCGCCGGCGGCCTCGGCTACGGCTTCCCGGCGGCGCTGGGCGCGGCGGTGGCCGACCCCACGCGCCCGGTGCTGGCGGTCTCCGGCGACGGCGGAGCCCTCTACTCGATCGCCGAGCTGGCGACGGCCCGCCAGTACGACCTCCCGGTCACCTGGCTGATCGTCGACGACGGCGGCTACGGCATCCTCCGCGAGTACATGACGGACGCCTTCGGCCAGGCCACGGCGACGGAACTGACCCGCCCCGACTACGCGGCCCTCGCCGAGTCCTTCGGGGTGCCGGGCGTCCGTACGACCCCCGAGACCCTCGCGGAAGACCTGGCGAAGGCACTGGCGGCACCAGGCCCCTCGGTGGTCGTACTCCCGGCGGTGCTGCGTATGTTCGCGCCGACGCACCTCTGACTCAGGACACCGGGAACGGCTCCGAGGGTGCTCAGTGGCACGTGCTCGACGAGCTGATGTACACCTGCGTCGGGTGCGCTCCGTTGAAGGCCCAGCCCTCACCCGGCTTCATGCAGATGGCGGGGTGGTTGGAGAAGCGCACGTAGGCCACGTCGTCGTGCCGGGTGTTGAGCGCGCCCTTCGCGCTGCGGCTCGCGCCGAGCGACTGCCAGTAGCCGGTGTCCTTGAACTTTCCGGTCATCGTGTTGCCGTTGTAGAAGCACACGTACGGATACGGACAGCTGGGGCGGGCGGCGGCGGCCGAGGCGGCCTGCGCGGAGACGGTCAGGCCGCCGGCCATGGCGCACGCGGTCAGGACGGTCGCGGTCGCGAGACGGAATCGCATGGATGCTCCCTGAGGTCGATCGCTGGTCGGTTGCCGGTGCGGCCCGCCCCACCCCCGTGGGGGCGGGCCGCCTGGGGCGGTGCGGGGTGGACCGCACCGCCCGTCGTGCACCACCGACAGTGCGGGCCGAGTCCGGGGCGGGGACAGGGCTGCCGGACAGATGCCGTCGGCGGGGGACGTCCCATCCGTTGACCTGTGGGAACGCTCCGCGCCATGAGGCGCCGGCGGGACGCGCGGACGCCCGCCGAGGCGGCCGAAACCATGCGCCCGCCCCGCAGGCCACGGGAACCGCGGGCGCGCGAGGGGCATCCTCGTTGGAGTTGGCAACAGACGTCGGCATCAGACGCTGGCAACAGACATGGGGTGGAACATGTCTCGCTGGAAGGAGTTGCCCGGCTCACTCGATCCGCGAGTGCGACAACTCGCCGTACAGATGCGCCGGATCAAGGACCACAGCGGACTCGGACTTGAGGCGCTGGCCGGCCGGACCGGCTACAGCCGTGCCTCCTGGGACCGCTATCTCAACGGCCGCGCGATACCGCCGCGGCAGGCGGTCAAGGCGCTGGCCCGCGCCTGCGACATCGACCCGGACCGGCTGCTGGCCCTGCACGAGGTGGCCCTGGCGGCGGACGCAGGGGGCGAGGTCCGTGCCGACCCGGTAGGGGAGACGGAAGCCGGGCCGGAAGCGGGGTCGGATGCCGGGGCGGACTCCGGGCCGGACTCCGGGCCGGACGATCAGGGGAGGGTACGAGGACGTGGCCGGCGGATGCGCGGAGCCGTACTGGCGGCCGTCGTGGTCGTGGCGGCCGTGACCGTCCTGCTGGTGACCGCGCCGTGGGACGGCGGACGCGAGCGGACCGGCGGCCGGCCGGCTCCGGCGGACGCCATGGCGTCCGCCGCGCCGACGGGGACACCGACGGGGGCGTTCGTGTACCGGGCCGGCAAGGACTACCCCTGCACGGTGCACCGTGCAGGGGACGGGCTGCTGTACGCGGGATACAGCGGCACCCGGGCCGGCCTGATCGGCATGGGGTCCACACAGTGGCCCGTCGTCGAGGCGCAGTGCCTGCTGCGCCACCACGGCCTGTCGCCGGGGATCGCCGACGGGAACTTCGGCGCCCGCACCGAGCACGCGGTGGAGCAGTTGCAGGGCCGGGCACATCTGCGGGTGGACGGGATCGTCGGCGAGGACACCTGGGGGGTACTGCGGAAATGACGTCCGGCGACCCGTCCAACGGCGACTCGTCCGGCGGCCGGGCGGTGGAGCGCGAACGGCTGGCGGAGACCCTGCGCGGGCTGCGGGCCCGGACCGGGCTGAGCCTCGCCGCGCTGGCCGCGAAGACGCCGTACAGCAAGTCGTCCTGGGACCGCTATCTCAACGGCAGGACCGTCCCGCCCCGGCAGGCCGTCGCGGAACTGTGCGAGCTGGCGGGCGAGCACCCCGGCCGCCCGCTCGCCCTGTGGGAACTGGCCGACGCCGTGTCGAGCGGGCGCGCGGCGGGCGGCGGTACCGGCGCCGCCGGGCACGGACGCCGTCCCGTGGCGGCGCCCTCGCCCGCCCCGGCAAGGACGCCGGTCCCGCCCGTGGCCCACGGCCGCCCGGCCCGGGGCCGGCTCGCCGCAGTCACGGGCGGGCTCGCGGTCGTCGCGGTCGTCGTGACGCTGGCGGCCACCGGCGTCCTCGGCGGCTCCGCCCCGGACCGGCGCACCACGCCCTCCCCGTCCCCCTCCGCACCGGTGCAGGGATGCCACGGCGACGGATGCACGGGCAAGGACCCCGAGACCTACGGCTGCGGAGCCGAACCCGTGCCGGTGACGCTGGGCCGGAAGAGCTTCCCCGGGCCGACCGTCGTCAAGATCCGGCACAGCTCCGCCTGCGGTGCGGTGTGGGCCCGGATCGACCTCGGCCGGGTGGGGGACCGGGCGGAGATCCTCGTACCGCGGCACGCCCCGGGGCGGATCCAGGTCAAGGACCGGCACGACGCCAGGGACTCCCTGTCCACCCCGATGGTCGCCGCCTCCGGACCTGACCTGGACCGGGTGCGCGCCTGCCTGGTCCGGGACGGCGAGCGGTACTGCTTCGGCACCGGCTGACGGCCCGCCTCAGCTCACGTCCGACGGGTCCAGCCGGTAGAGGGCCGACTGGTCGGTCCGCGAAGCCGAACTCCTGCTGTACGCGCTCTGCTTCACCGCCGTGCCGTGCTTCTTCACCCAGTTCGACACCTCGGTGCTGAGGCTGTTGCCGCCGCCCCCGGGGCCGCCGCCCATACCGCCGCCGATCTGGACGTAGTGCAGCCGGCCCTCCTTCACCAGTTCCTTCAGCTTGGCGACGGTCATCGCGTTGTCCGTACCGGTGAAGCCCCACATGGAGATGACCGGCACCTTGGCGCTCAGCTCGATCTGGGCCGCGCTCTGCGAGTTGGAGACCGCGAGCAGCCAGGCGGCACCGTCCCGGTGCTTCTTCAGGTACGCGATCAGCTCGCTGTTCGCACCACCCATGCCGCCACCCATGCCGCCACCCATGCCGCCACCCATGCCGCCGCCCATGCCGGCTCCCGTGCGGCCGCCCGCGCGTCCGGTGCCGCCCGGCGCCGTACCGTCCGACGCGCCCTGGCCGCCGGGAAGTTCACCGTTCTGGCCGCCGCCCGGGAAGCCGCCGCCCGCCTCGGCGTTCTGGCCGCCTCGCTGACCGCCGGGCATCTCTCCGCCGCCCGGGAAGCCACCCCGGTCACCGCCGCCGCTCCGGCCCCCGCCGGGTCCGCCGCCGAAGCCGCCTCCGGTCGAGGGGCCGGCCGTCGGGTTCACGCCGCTCATCCCGCCGCCCGAACCGGACGGCACCGACCAGGCGTACGCCGCCGGGCCCGCGATCGCGGCGACGACCGCGGCCGCGACGGAGGCCGCGAACAGCCGCACGCGGTTGCCGGAGCGGAAGACGAACAGGCCGACGATCGCCGCCGCCGTCACCACACCGACGGCCGGCCACAGCCATGTGTTCCAGCCGGAGGCCCGGCGCAGCAGCACGATCGCCCAGACCGCCGTGACCGCGAGGCCGGCCGGCAGCACCCACGCCCAGCGCCTGTCGGCGCGGAACGCGCGCAGCAGCAGGACGCCGCCGCCCCCGCACAGCGCCGCGATACCGGGGGCGAGGGCGGTGGTGTAGTACGGGTGCATCGTGCCCTCGGCGGTGGCGAAGGTGACGTAGTGCAGGATCGTCCAGCCGCCCCAGAGGACGAGCGCGGCCCGGGTGAGGTCGGTGCGCGGTGCGCGGCCGCACAGGATCAGGCCGCTGACGAGGGCGATGGCCGCGAACGGGATCAGCCAGGAGATCTGGCCGCCGAGGATGTCGTTGAACATCCGGCCGAGCCCCGCGGACCCGGAGAAGCCTCCGCCCCCGCCTCCGCGCCCGCCGCCGTTGCCCTCGCCGCCGAAGATCCGGCCGAGGCCGTTGTAGCCCATGATCAGGTTCCAGGCGGTGCCGTCCGTCGAACCGCCGATGTACGGCCGCTCGGAGGCGGGCACGAGGGACACGGCGATCGCCCACCAGAAGCTGGCGACGGCCAGGACCACGCCGGCGATCAGCAGATTCACGATCCGCCGCACCGGCTTCGGCCGGGCCGCGAGCAGATGGACCGCGAAGACGGCGGGCAGCGCGATGTAGCCGGCCAGCATCTTCGTGTTGAAGGCGAGGCCGAAGCACACCGCCGAGCCGAGCAGGGGCAGCAGCGTGCCGTTGCGGGTGGCGCGCAGGGCGAGCGCCGCGCCGCCGACCATCAGCAGGACGAGGATCGTGTCGGGGTTGTTGTCCCGGTTGATGGCGACCGTGATCGGGGTCAGCGCGAGGACGAGCGCGGCCGGCGCGGCCGCCGCGTGCCCGAAGGACCGCTTCACCGAGGTGTGCAGGATCCAGATCGCGCCGAGCCCGGCCGCGACCTCCGGCAGCATCATCTGCCAGGTGCCGAAGCCGAAGATCCGGCACGACAGGCTCATGACCATGTCGGCGAACGGCGGTTTGTCGACGGTGAGGAAGTTCCCGGCGTCGAGCGAGCCGAAGAACCAGGCCTTCCAGCTCTGCGTGCCGCTGTAGACGGCCGCGCTGTAGAAGCTGTTGAGGCTCTGGCCCGAGAGGTTCCAGGTGTAGAGCACGGCCGCCAGCAGCAGGATCGCGAGCAGCGCGGGCAGGGACCAGCGCGGCGCGCGCTCCGGCTCGGTGGCGTGGGGGAGGGTATCGGTGGCAGATGTCACCACTGCACCCTGCAGACCGGCGATGGGTACGCGCTGTGCCGCACCTGGCCGGAAGCTGTGGGTCGGGCCTCTCAGCCCGGGAAGCCCCCGCCCTTGACGGCCACGACGAACGCCGACCAGCCTCCGGCGGGAAAGACCAGCGCGGGGCCCTGCGGGGCCTTGGAGTCACGGACGGGCACGCCCGAGGGGTGCCCGTCGAGGACTTCGAGGCAGCTGTTGGCTTCCGTTCCGCTATAGGACGACTTGCGCCAACCTCGCAGTGTGTCTGCACTCAGGATGGTGTGCTCAGTCATGGTGTCCATAGTCCTTCGCTGTCGCCCGCAACAGGGCAAGTGACTCTTGTAGCGGCAACGCATCGCTCAATGCGAGATGGTAGGCGCCCTGGAGTCGTTCGACGACGGCGGGGGAGTCATGAACCTTGCCGATCTGGAGCCCCTCGGAGTACGCCACCGGCGGCTGGTCCTCGAACCACATGAGCGTCAGCGTGCTGTTCAGGATCTGGTAGGCACCGATGCCGTACGGCATCACATGGGTGCGTACGCGCCCGCTCTCCGTCAGGCGGACGAGGTGCGCGATCTGTTCCGCCATGGCCTCCGGGCCACCGACGGGGCGTCGCAGCACCGACTCGTCCAACAGCGCCCACACCACGGGCGTCACCGGGTCGGTGAGGATCTTCGAGCGCTCAAGGCGTGAGACGACGAGCTTGTCGCGCTCCTCTTCGCCCACCGGGGGATACCCCACACTCAGCAGGGCTCGCGCGTACCTCTCCGTCTGCAGGACACCAGGCACGAAGGTGGGCGCGAACTCGCGGATCACCGTTGCCTGTTGTTCGAGTTCTCGGGCCGCTTCGAAGTAGCCCTCCACCACCACGTCGTCCTGGGGCAGGAAACTGATCAGCACATCCCCCGTGTCCAGAACCCTGTCCAGGCGCCGTGCGTCCTCCTTCGAAGGGAAGCGACGGCCCGCCTCGATATGGGCGATGTGCGAGCGGGTCATGAACGCCATGTCGGCCAGTTGCACTTGCGTCAGTCCCGCCGCCTCGCGGCGCTGCCTGAGCCAGTCACCATATGTGGTCCCCATGGCCAACTCCCTTGTGACACATGCCCTGTCGCGCCGAACCCTCGGACGAGCCTAGTGCGGCACGTATCACTCTGTGAGTGGTTCGCTACAGAACGCGAGGCCTGTTCCGGCCTGACGGCACCCGCCCGAGGTTTGTCATGTCCGTCCTGGAAGCATGCGTACAACTCTCGGCCGTCCCGGCGCGTCATGCAGACGGCGCAGGGATGCGCCCATGCGACGTTCAAAGGGGGACCTGTATGACCCACCGCATATCCCGGCGTGCCAGGGTGCTGGCGGCAGCCGTCGGCGCCGGGGCGCTGGTATCCGCCGTCACCGCCGCCACACCGGCCGCCGCGGCCGCGCCCGCCGTCAGCTGTACGTCCGCCAAGGCGGGCCTCGCGGCCAAGCTGCAGAAGGACATCACGGCCGCCCTCGCGGGCCGCGGAGGCACGGTCGCGATCGGCCTGTACGACCGTGCGACCAGCACCACCTGCACCCTGCGCGCCACCAGCTCCTACGACTCGGCCAGCACCGTGAAGGTCACCGTGCTCGCGACGCTGCTGTGGGACGCCAAGAAGCACAACCGGTATCTGACCGACCGTGAGACCTCGCTCGCCAAGGCCATGATCACCCAGTCGGACAACAACGCGACGACCACGCTGTGGAAGCAGCTCGGCCTCACCAAGATCAAGGGCTTCCTGGCCGCCGCCGGCATGACGAAGACCGTGCCGGGCGCGGACGGCTACTGGGGCCTGACCCAGGAGAACGTCACCGACGAGCAGAAGCTGCTCCGGCTCGTCACCGCCAAGAACAGCGTGCTCAGCGACAACTCCCGCGCCTACATCCTGAAGCTGATGGGCCAGGTCATCACCTCGCAGCGGTGGGGCACCCCGGCGGGCGCGCCGTCCACCGTCTCCGTGCACGTCAAGAACGGCTGGCTGCAGCGCGCGACGCACGGCTGGCGGGTGCACAGCCTCGGTGCCTTCGACGGCGCCGGCCACGACTACATGATGTCGGTGCTCACCCAGGACAACAGCACCATGGACTACGGCGTCACCACCATCCAGAACGTCGCCAGGGCCATCCACAAGGACCTGGTGCCGACCCCCGCCGGCGCCGCGGTGTACGTCCCGACCGGCAAGCCCAGCGAGGCCTTCGTCGCGGTCCCGCCGCAGGGCTGACGAGGGGGGCGGCCGGCGAACCGCACCCGGCGATTGTTGCGGCGGGATGAAATCCGGGCCCGCCGGCGTTGGTGCCTTCCGGCGGACGAGCTGAACTGGGAGGCACCGGCGTGGCAGCGCAACGGGGATGGGCACGACGTCTGGCGGCGTACGCCTGGCGGTATCCGAAGGACGTGATCCTCGCCCTCGGCTCCTCGCTGGCCGGCATGGCGGTCATGGCCGTCGTCCCGCTGATCACCAAGGTGATCATCGACGATGTGATCGGGAACCACACCCGTTCCATGGCCCGCTGGGCCGGCGCCCTGGTCGGCGCGGCCCTCTTCGTCTACGTGCTCACCTACATCCGCCGCTACTACGGCGGCCGGCTCGCCCTCGACGTCCAGCACGACCTGCGGACCGAGATGTACGGGACGATCACCCGCCTCGACGGCCGCCGTCAGGACGAGCTGTCCACCGGGCAGGTCGTCGGCCGGGCCACCAGTGACCTGCAGCTGATCCAGGGCCTGCTCTTCATGCTCCCGATGACCATCGGGAACGTCCTGCTCTTCGTGATCTCCCTGGTGATCATGGCGTGGCTGTCGCTGCCGCTGACCCTGGTCGCGCTCGCCGTGGCGCCCGCGCTGGCCTGGATAGCCAAGCGCAGCCGCAGCAAGCTGCACCCCGCCACCTGGTACGCGCAGGCGCAGGCCGCCGCCGTCGCGGGCGTGGTCGACGGCGCGGTGAGCGGCGTACGCGTGGTGAAGGGCTTCGGGCAGGAGGAGCAGGAGACCGGGAAGCTGCGGGAGGTCGGCCGCAGGCTCTTCGCGGGACGGCTGCGCACCATACGGCTGAACAGCAGGTTCACCCCCGCCCTGCAGGCCGTCCCGGCCCTCGGCCAGGTCGCCATGCTGGCGCTCGGCGGCTGGCTGGCCGTGCGCGGGCACATCACGCTCGGCACCTTCGTCGCCTTCTCCAGCTATCTCGCCCAGCTGGTCGGCCCGGTCCGGATGCTCGCGATGGTCCTCACGGTCGGCCAGCAGGCCCGCGCCGGCACCGAGCGCGTCCTGGAGCTGATCGACACCGAGCCGACGCTCCACGAAGGCACCAGGACCCTCCCCGCCGACGCGCCCGCGACCGTCGAGTTCGACGACGTGTCCTTCGGCTACGACGACGGGCGCCCGGTCCTGCGCGGACTGACCTTCGAGATACGCCCTGGTGAGACCCTCGCCGTCGTCGGCTCCTCCGGCTCGGGCAAGTCCACCCTCGCCCTGCTGCTGCCGCGCTTCTACGACGTCACCCACGGCGCCGTCCTGATCGGCGGCCACGATGTGCGCGAGCTGACCCATCAGTCGCTCAGGGCCGCGATCGGGCTCGTCCCCGAGGACTCCTTCCTCTTCTCCGACACCGTCCGCGCCAACATCGCCTACGGCCGCCCGGACGCCACCCGGGAGGAGATCGAGGAGGCCGCCCGCGCCGCCCAGGCGGATCGTTTCATCCGGGAACTCCCCGAGGGATACGACACCAAGGTCGGCGAGCAGGGCCTGACCCTCTCCGGCGGCCAGCGCCAGCGCGTCGCCCTCGCCCGCGCCCTGCTCACCGACCCCAGGCTGCTGGTCCTGGACGACGCCACCTCGGCCGTCGACGCCCGGGTCGAGCACGAGATCCACGAGGCGCTGAGGCAGGTGATGGAGGGCCGTACCACCCTGCTCATCGCGCACCGCCGCTCCACCCTGAACCTCGCCGACCGCATCGCCGTCCTCGACGGCGGCCGGCTCGCCGACCTCGGCACCCACGAGGAACTCCAGCAGCGCTCGGCCCTGTACCGGCGGCTGCTGACCGACCCGGACGAGCTGGGCGGGGTCTCCCCGGGCCATGCCGAGCCCGCCGCACTGCCCGAGGACACCTCCGTACGCGAGGAGCTGGACGCCGAGTTCGACGCCGAACGGGGCGTGACCCCGAGGCTGTGGACCGGCGACCGGGAGGCGAAGAACGCCGAGGACACCGCGCTCTCCGGCTCTCCGGCCACCCCGGAACTGCTCGCCCTGGTGGACGCGCTGCCCCCGGCCACCGACACCCCGGACATCGACGAGGCCCGCGCCGTCGTGCGCGAGGACTCCTACGGCCTGCGCCGGCTGCTGCGCGGCTTCGGCCCGCCACTGCTGCTGAGCCTGCTGCTGGTCGCCGTGGACGCGGGCGCGGGCCTGCTGCTGCCGGTGCTGATCCGGCACGGCATCGACGCGGGCGTCACGAAGGCGGCCCTGGGCGCGGTCTGGGCGGCCTCGCTGCTCGGACTGCTGACCGTGCTGGTGCAGTGGGCCGCGCAGACCGGCGAGACCCGGATGACCGGCCGCACCGGCGAGCGGGTCCTCTACTCCCTGCGCCTGAAGATCTTCGCCCAGCTCCAGCGGCTCGGCCTCGACTACTACGAGCGCGAGCTGACCGGCCGGATCATGACGCGGATGACGACGGACGTCGACGCGCTGTCCACCTTCCTGCAGACCGGCCTGGTCACCGCGTTCGTCTCGGTCGTCACCTTCTTCGGCATCATGGTCGCCCTGCTGGTCATCGACGTACAGCTCGCCCTCGTCGTCTTCGCGACGCTGCCCCCGCTGGTCGTCGCGACCGTCTTCTTCCGCCGGGCCAGCGTGAAGGCGTACGAACTCGCCCGGGAGCGGGTGTCGTCGGTCAACGCCGATCTGCAGGAGTCGGTCGCCGGGCTGCGGATCGTGCAGGTCTTCGGGCGCGAGCGGGACGGCGGGCGGCGCTTCGCCGAGCGCAGCGACAGCTACCGCGCCGCCCGTATCCGCGGTCAGTGGCTGATATCGGTCTACTTCCCGTTCGTGCAGCTCCTGTCGTCCGTCGCCGCGGCCTCCGTGCTGATCGCGGGCGCGCACCGGGTGGAGGCGCAGACCCTGACCACGGGCGCCCTGGTCGCCTACCTCCTCTACATCGACCTGTTCTTCGCCCCGGTCCAGCAGCTGTCCCAGGTCTTCGACGGCTACCAGCAGGCGACGGTCTCGCTGGGCCGCATCCAGGAGCTGCTGCGCGAGCCGACGTCCACGAAGGCCGCGGACGAGCCGCTGGAGGTGCTGTCCCTGCGCGGTGACATCGCCTTCGAGGACGTGCGGTTCGCCTACGGGGACGACGAAGAGGCGCTCACCGGCATCGACCTGACGATCCCCGCCGGGCAGACCGTGGCCTTCGTCGGCGAGACCGGCGCCGGCAAGTCCACCCTCGTCAAGCTGGTCGCCCGGTTCTACGACCCCACCGGCGGCCGGGTCACGGCCGACGGCACGGACGTGCGCGCCCTGGACCTGACCTCCTACCGGCACCGCCTCGGGGTGGTCCCGCAGGAGGCCTACCTCTTCCCGGGCACGGTCCGCGACGCCATCGCCTACGGCCGCCCCGGCGCCACCGACGCCGAGGTGGAGGCGGCGGCGCGGGCGGTCGGCGCCCACGAGATGATCGCCACGCTCGACGGCGGCTATCTGCACGAGGTCGCCGAGCGCGGCCGTAACCTCTCGGCCGGCCAGCGCCAGCTGATCGCGCTCGCCCGCGCCGAACTCGTCGACCCGGACATACTCCTGCTCGACGAGGCCACGGCCGCCCTGGACCTGGCCACGGAGGCACAGGTCAACCAGGCCACCGACCGGCTGGCGGGCCGTCGTACGACCCTGGTGGTCGCCCATCGCCTCACCACGGCGGCCCGCGCGGACCGGGTGGTCGTGATGGACCACGGCCGGGTCGCGGAGGACGGCACCCACGACGAGCTGCTCGCCCGTGACGGCCGGTACGCCGAACTGTGGCGGACCTTCGTCGGCCGGGCCGAACCGGAGGAGCCGGTGACCGTGTCCCGCTGACGGTCGTGCAACCATGCGACATACGTCGTGCGTCCGTACATCCGTACGGCTGACGGGGGATATGACCGCGAGGACGGGGAGGACAACAGTGGACAGAAGTGGGATACGCCGACGGCTGGCGCTCGGCGCGGCGGTGCTGGCCGCGGCCGGGACGCTCGGCCTCGCGACATCCGGCGCCGCCCAGGCCGCCACGGGTGGCGGCTGCGGCGGGCGGGAGGTACAGACCCTGTCGTTCAGCACCGGCGTCACACACGTCTACAACAACAACGGCTACGTCTGCGCCGTGACCGTCGCCCGGAAGTCGGGCCGCACCCAGACCATGTCCGTCAGCCTCCAGGTCAGGGGCGGCCGGCCGGTCGTCGACACGGGCCGCTACAAGTACCTCGCGGGCCCGGTCACCGTCCACGCCGGCCACCGCTGCGTGTGGATCAAGGGCTCGGTGGGGAAGCCGGGCGTCAACACGGGCTGGATCCTGTGCTGACGGCCCGCCCCCGGCGCTGACGGCCGGCCGGGACGCCGGGCTGCGGGAACCGGCCCGGTGTCCGGCCCGTCCAACGGCCAGGCTGCCGGAGGAGTCTTCCGTGGTGCGGTGTCGGCGTGCACGCCTGGCAGCGAGCGCCGACCACCCTCTCCGCCGCATCCGGCCGACAGCCCGTCGCCATCGGCGCGCCCCCCTCAATGCGCCGATGGCGGCCCCTCTTGCGGTTACTGTGCTTTCCCTTGACGGAAAGAAACCTCCCGGATATTCGTGACTCCTCGGAAGTTTCCTTCAGCGGTTCTCCTCTGGAAGGAGCGCACGTGTCCGACCCCGGCAGACCGTCCAGACGCGCCGTCCTCGCCGCGACCGCGGGCCTCACCGCCGCGCTGACCGTACCGACCGACGCCCGTGCCGCCGCGCCCCCCGACGCCCGCCGGCTGCGCTCCCTCGTCTCCCGGATGACGCTTCGGGAGAAGGTCGGCCAGCTCTTCGTGATGCGGGTCTACGGCCACTCCGCCACCGCTCCCGACCAGGCCGACATCGACGCCAACCTCAAGGAGCTGGGCGTCCGCACGGCCGCCGAGCTGATCGCGAAGTACCGCGTCGGCGGCATCATCTACTTCACCTGGGCCCACAACACCCGGGACCCGTACCAGATCGCGGACCTCTCCGACGGCATCCAGCGGGCCTCCCTGGACCAGCCGCGTGGCCTGCCGGTGCTCGTCTCCACCGACCAGGAGCACGGCGCGGTCTGCCGGGTCGGCAAGCCCGCCACGCTCTTCCCCGGCGCCATGGCCGTCGGCGCCGCCCGCTCCCGCGCCGACGCGCACACCCTCGGCCGGATCTCCGGCGCCGAACTGCGCGCGATGGGCATCAACCAGGACTACTCCCCGGACGCCGACGTCAACGTCAACCCGGCCAACCCGATCATCGGCGTACGGTCGTTCGGCGCCGACCCGGGCGCCGTCGCCGCACTGGTGGCCGCCGAGGTGGCGGGCTATCAGACCTCCCGGGTCGCGGCGACCGCCAAGCACTTCCCGGGCCACGGCGACACCGCCGTCGACAGCCACACCGGCTTCCCCGTCATCACCCACAGCCGCGCGCTGTGGGAGAAGCTGGACGCCGTGCCCTTCCGGGCCGCGATCGCCGCGGGCATCGACTCGATCATGACGGCGCACATCCAGTTCCCGGCCCTGGACGACTCCGGCGACCCGGCCACCCTCTCCCACCCCGTCGTCACCGGCATCCTGCGCGGCGAACTCGGCTACGACGGGGTCGTGATCACCGACTCCCTCGGCATGGAGGGCGTCCGCACCAAGTACGGCGACGACCGGGTGCCGGTCCTCGCCCTGAAGGCCGGCGTCGACCAGCTGCTCAACCCGCCGTCGATCGACGTGGCGTTCAACGCCGTGCTGAAGGCCGTCCAGGACGGCGAGTTGACCGAGTCCCGCCTGGACGAATCGATCCTGCGCATTCTGCGGCTGAAGGCCCGGATCGGACTCTTCGACCACACCCGCGCCGGCCGGGGGGCCATCGAGCGCACGGTGGGCACCAGGGCGCATCTGGCCGCCGCCGACCGGATCGCCGAGCGCACCACCACCCTGCTGGTCAACGAGGACCGCACCCTCCCCTTCGCCCCCCGTACCGAGTGCCGGATCCTGGTCGTCGGCGCGGACCCGGACTCCCCCTCGGGCACCACAGGACCGCCCACCGGTGTGCTGGCCGCCGCCCTCACCGAGCTGGGCTTCACCGCCACCGCCCGGTCCACGGGCACCGCGCCCTCCGCCGCGGCCGTCGCCGAGGCGGTCACGGCCGCGCGGGACGCGGACGCCGTGGTCGTGACGACGTACAACGTGACGGCGGACAACGCGCAGCGCACCCTGGTGTCCCAGCTGCTGGCCACGGGCAGGCCGCTCGCCGTCCTCGCCGTCCGCAACCCCTACGACGTGGCTCAACTGCCCTCCGTCAAGGCCTGTCTGACGTCCTACGGCTGGACGGACGTCGAAGTGCGCGCCGCCGCACGGGTGATCGCCGGACGCGTGGCCCCGCGCGGCAGGCTGCCGGTGCCGGTGCAGCGGGCCGACGACCCCAGTCAGGTGCTGTATCCGATCGGGCACGGCCTGACGTACCCGTCGTACGCCACACACCCGGCGTAATCCCCCCGAAGGGCGGAAACCCTCGTCCATGTCTGGCGTGGCCGCGCTGCCGGGGGCCACGCTGGACGGGGGTGTCAGGGGGATGGCGATGCGTGGGAAAGGTGCGGTCGGAGCCGTGTGCCTCGTGTGCCTGCTGCCGGCCGTCCTGCTGGCCGGCTGCCGGGAGCGGCCGGGCACCCCGGTCGGCGACGCCCGCCCCACCCCGGCCACGACCGGCGGCTATGGCGCCGAGTTCCTCGCGGTCGGCGAGTGCAGCTCCTTCGGCACGACCAGCTTCACCGAGGTGCCCTGCACCAGCGAGCGGGCGGCGGCCAGGGTCGTCGCCCGCTACGACGGCGCCGCCACCGACGGCCCGCTGTGCCCGCCGGCAACCGACTTCGTGCTGCACATCAGCGCCCAGGCCACGATCCCCCCGGGCTACGCCTGCATGCGCGACCTGGAGCCCCCGCACCCCGGCGACCCCGGGGGCGGAGGCGGCCCGCGCACGATCCCGGGCGACTGTGTGTACACCTCCGGCGCGGGCGAGGTCCGCGAGACCCCGTGCGACGGCTCGGGCGGACACCGGCCCCAGTACCGCATCACCAGGGCGGCGCCGACGCGGGACGACTGCCCCGCGTCGACGACGCTCTACGTCCAGCTGGGCGGCGGCGATCCGGTGGGCTGCGCACGCCGGCTGTGAGCCGCTACGGCTTCAACACGGGCTCGCGCTCGGCATTCCGCGCATCCAGACTGACGTCGAAGCGGGCCAGGGGCTCGGCCTTGGCGACGTCGGCCGAGGAGACCCCCGCCCACTGCAGGATGCGCCCCGTCGCGAGGGCGTTCTCGGCCGGCACCAGGCCCGCCACGTTGGCGCCGTGGTTCATGCCGGGCGCGGTGAGGACATAGGAGTCACGGGCGCCCGCCCCGACCCGGAACCGCTCCGAGCCCCACGGGTCGTTCTGGCCGTACACGAAGAGCATGTGCGTCGCGTGGTGCCGCACCCAGGTGTCCACGTCCCGCATGGCGTACGGCTTGAAGCGCATCGGGATGGAACGGGGCACGAAGTTGCGCGGCGGCTGGTAGCCGTACCGGATCAACTTCCGCTCGATGTAAGGGAAGTGGATGGTCGGCGAGCCCAGCTGGGTGCCGGCCTGGTAGTAGTACGGCGTGAACGGGGCGAGACCCTGGTCGGTGTAGGCGGCGAAACCGGAGATGGTGTCGACCGACTTCCAGATGTCCTCGTCGCTCGCGGTCGCCGCGTGCGCCGGCACGGTGTCGCAGTCCTTCAGCAGGCTGTACTGCCAGAAGCTCCACGCATAGTCGAGGACGACCGCCTCGTAGGCCTTGTCCAGTCCGCCGACCGTGTCGAAGGTGTACCCCTTGCCGGCGGCGTACTGCGCGTACCGCTTCTCCAGCGGCGCCCGGCGCACCAGCGCCTCCCGCTGGACGGCGTCCACCCGGTCCCGGCACTCCTTGGTGCCGACGGTGGTGAAGAAGCGGTCGTAGGCCGAGTCCTCGTTGTTGACGACGTCGTTGGGCGCGACGTAGGCGACCACGCCGTCCATGTCGCGCGGGTAGAACCGCTTGTAGTACGTCGCCGTCATGCCGCCCTTGGAGCCGCCGGTGGCGATCCAGTGGCCGCCGTAGACCGGCTTCAGGGCCTCGAACACCCGGTGCTGGTCACTGGCCGCCTGCCAGATGTCCAGCTTGGACCAGTCGGCCGGGTCGGGGCGGGACGGGGTGAAGAAGCGGTACTCCAGAGAGACCTGGTTGCCGTCCACGATCCGGGTGGGCTCGCTGCGCGAGGGGTTCGTGGAGACGTTGTAGCCGCTGGTGTAGAAGACCGTCGGGCGGCTGGTGTCCTTGTGCAGCACGGTGATCCGCTGCTGGAAGGTGCCGCGGTCCGGGTGCCGGTGGTCGACCGGCTGGGTGTAGTTCAGGACGAAGTAGCGGTAGCCGGGATACGGCTTCTCCTCGATCAGGCTCATGCCCGGTATGGACAGCAGCCGGTCCTTGATGTCGGTGGGCCCGGACCTGGCGGCGGTGGCCGCACTCGCCGCCGTACCACTCAGCGTGCCGAACAGCACCGCGAGCGCCAGCAGCCATCTGAGCGCCTTGCGCATGCGCACTCTCCCCTGTGTGACCGATGTGAGACACATGTGCGCCGGAAGCTATCGGAGGAACGGCCTTCACAACAGAGGCAGTTACGAGGACCGGGCCGGCCGGCCGTCAAGATGACGCGTTCAGGGCGGCGCGTTCAAGGTGACGCGTTCGGTGGTTCCAGGCGGTGGCCGATCGCCGATCCCAGCCGGCCGATCTCGCCGGCCTCGACGCCGAGTCGCTCACCGAGAGCGGTGAGATGCAGGTCGACGGCGGCCTCGACCAGGGCGGCGAGGACGGCCGCGGCGGCTCGGGCCCGCGCGACGGAGAGCGCGAGCACACCCGCCGCGACCAGGGCGGCGGGCCACCAGAGGAGCGCCACAGCCGCATAGAGCAGACCCCAGCCGGCCAGCCGGGCCGCGGCGTCGTAGGCCGTGCGGGCCCCGGCGAGGTCGAGGCGCAGGGGCTCGGGCAGCAGCGCCCACAGCCGGGGCCAGGCCGGTTCCAGGTCGAGGCGGTACCGCGCGTGCAGGCGGACGGCGACGGAGGCGAAGCACTCTCCGATCCGAGTGGGGCGCTGCGGCTCCGGCGCCCGCCGACGGCGAACGGCCCGGTGGCCGCGGGCTCGGACCAGCCATCCGCCCGGGCCGGCCCGAGCCGCGGCACGGGCGACGGCCCGCCGGTCGCGCTCCCTGAGCCGCCGCCACCGGTTGCGCCGCCAGCGCAGGAGAAGGGAGCCCGGCAGCCCCGCCCCGTCCGCGCCCCAGAGCCACTGGAACAGCCCGCCGAGCGCGTCGGCCACCAGCCCCACGGCGCCCGCGGCCAGCAGCGCGGCGGCGGTGACCAGCAGGATGGCCGCGGAGCTGTGCCCCGTCCGGTGCGCGGCGATCCGGTCGAGCCAGTCGGTCAGCCGCACGGTGTCGAAGGGGTGGGCGTGGCCCAGCCGCACGGCGACGACCAGCGTCGCGACCCACAGCAGACCGGCCAGGACCACCGTCTGGAGCCACCGTTCCGCGATGCGGGTGCCGACGCCGGCCAGCAGCGCGGTCATCAGAGCGGCGGATAAGGTCGCAGCGGCTCGCCGGACGCGCACCGCGGCCGCTCGTTCGCCTCCTCGGGCAGGACCACACGATCGCAGGCGCCCATCGGACACACCCAGGCCCGCCCCTCGGGCCGCAGCCCGAAACCGCCCGGCAGCCGGGAGTCGGTGTGGTCGCGCACGGCGAGCGGACTCAGGGAGTTCCGGGCACAGGCGTCCTCGATGGCGTCCAGCAACTGCGCCGCCCGCTCCGGGTCCGCGGCCGAGCCGGGTCCCCGGCCGATCAGGGCGAGCAGTTCGCCCAGCTCCGTGCCTGCGCCGGCCGTCTCGATCTCCGCGGCCATCGTCTCGTGCCGGGTGAGCTGATCGCACAGGAGGCCCAGTCGGTGTTCCACGCCCTTCACCGGCCCCACTTCCCCCTCGCGTCGCGGCTGGCCGTCAACTCTCTTTCCATCGGCGAGAGTTGTCAATGTACCGTCCTGGCAGAGGTGCGCGGCGCGAGGTGCGGGGGATGCGATGGACGGCCGGGACGAACTGCTCGCCGAATTGCGGCGCCGTATCGACGAGGCCGTCGAGACGGGCGACGCCCGGGAACTGTTCACATCCGGCACCGGGCGGACGGCCGCCGCTCTGGCCGCGGCCGTCGAGCGGAGCGCCGATGTCGAGGCGTGCCACATCCTTGGCTGGTTCCACTGGTTCCGCTACAGCACGGAACCCACCCTGGAGGAACTGGTCGAGGCCGTCCGCCGTCTGGCCCCGGTGCACGAGGCGGACCCGGACGCCGTACCGGAACCACTGCTGCCGGCGTTCGAGGAGCGCGGAAGCGAGGGCATACCGGGTGACGCGGCCCTCGAACTCGGCCTCGCCTTGGCCCACGCCTATGAAGCCGACCGCCGGCCGCCGCTGCTGCGCCGGGCCGTGGACCTGTTCCGTGCCGCGAGCGCCGGCTCCCTCACCCCCGGGCTCGACCGCGCCATGTGCCTCAACAACCTGGGGCACGTCCTGCGGCTGAGCTACGAGCACACCGAGGACGGCGCCGCGCTGGACGAGTCGGTCGCGGCCGCCCGCCGGGCCGTGGCCGCCACCCTGCATCCCGAGCGGGCCATGTTCCTGAGCAACCTGGGGCTCGCGCTGCTGCGACTGCACCAGCGCGACAAGGACATGGCGGTCCTCGACGAGGCGGTCGCGGTCGCCCGCCGGGCGGTCGCCACGGCCCCCGCCCACCACCCCAACCAGCTGATGTACGGCAACAACCTCGGCATCGTGCTGTTCGCCTGGGCAGGCGCCCGGCACGACGAGGCGGCGGCCACCGAGGCGATCGGGCTGATCCGGAAGGCCGTCGCCGCCATCCCGGTGCACGACCCCGGCCGCGGCGCACGGCTTCATTTCCTCTTCCTCGCCCTGCGCGCACAGTACGAACGGACGGACGACCTCGCCCTGCTGACCGAGGCGGTCGAAGTCGGCCGTGACGCTGCCGCCGCCGCGCCCGACGGCCATCCCTCCCGCGCCGTCCGCCTGGACCAACTGGGCACCGTCCTGGTCCGGCTGTTCGAACGGACCGGTGCGCGGGCCGATCTGCTGGCGGGAGTCGATGCCGCGCGAGCGGCCGTCGCCGCCGTGCCCGCCGGTGCGCCCGGTCGCATCGGATACCTGCACAACCTCTCCGCCGCACTGCGGACGCTGGCCCAGCACCGCCTGGACCCCGCCGCGGCGCGGGAGGCGGAGGCCGTCGCACGCGAAGCTCTGGCGGCCGCCTTCGTCGGCAACCCCGATCGCCCCCTGGTCCTGAACACGCTGGGCCTCGCCCTGTACATCCGGTACGAACAGGTCAGAGACGTGCGCCTGTTCGACGAGGCGGTCGAAGCCGTCCGGGCCGCCGTCGCCGGGCTCCCCGACGACTCCGCGGACCACGCCGGCCGGCTGGGAAACCTGTCGACGATGCTGCGTTCCCGGTACGAGGAGACCGGCGAGACCGACCTGCTGGACGAGGCGATCGCCGTCGGCCGGCAGGCCCGCGACATGCTGCCCGCCGGCCACCATCACCTGGCCGCCGTGCTGAGCAATCTCGGCATCGCGCTGACCAGGAAGGCCGAACGCACCGGCGGCATCGGGCAAGCGGCCGAGGCCGTCACGTCCACCCGGGCCGCCGTCGCCGCCACTCCCGTCGGCCACCCCGAACGCGTCGCGCGGCTGAACAATCTCGCGCTGGCGCTGCACACGAGGTACCAGCTCGACGGGGAGCACGAACCGCTGGACGAGGCGGTCACCGCGCTGCGGGAGGCCGTCGGCTCGATCACCGCCGATCATCCGGTCCGGGCCACGGTCCGCAACACCCTCGGGATCGTCCTGGTCGGCCTGTTCCAGCGCACGGGAGACGCGGCACTCCTCAGGGACGCCGTCGAGACCCTCCGCACGGCCGTGGCGGACACACCGCCGGGCGCCTCCGACCGGGGCATGCATGTGAACAGCCTCGGTCTCGCGCAGCAACACCTGTTCTGGCACACCGGCGATTCCGCGTCGCTGGCCGACGCGATCGAGACCGGCCGGGAAGCCGTCGCCGTCACCCCCCAAGGCCACCCCAACCGCCCGCTGTACCTGGGAAACCTCGGGGCCTCCCTGCAGATGTCGTACCAGCGCACCGGGCGGACCGAGGACATCACCGAAGCGGTGGCGATCGGGCGCGAGGCCCTCGCCGCCTATCCCGAGGGGGATCCGAAGCGTGGCATTCAGGCGATCGGGCTCGGTACGTCCCTGCTCGTGCGGGCCCAGCAGAGCCAGGATGCCGAACTGCTGGCGGAGGCCGTCGCCGTCAACCGTGAGGCCGTCGCCGCCACTCCCGCCGGCCATCCGAACCGCAGCCGGGCGCTGGCCCTGCTGGGCGGCGCCCTGAGACTGCGGTACGTCCGGGACGACGATCCCGCCCCGCTGCGCGAGGCGGTCGCCGTCAGCCGCGCATCCGTCGAAGCCGCAGCCGAACTGCCCCTTCTCCCCGCGCAGTTGAGCAACCTCGCCCTCACCCTCCACCTGCTCCTCGTGCGCACGGACGACGCCGGGCTGCTGCCCGAGATCCTGACCGCGTCCCGGGCGGCGGCCGAGGACGAGTCCGCGCCGGTCGAGGTCCGTATCGCCTGTTACCGGCGGATCGCCGCCCTGACCCCGCGCGGCGGCACCGGCGCGCAGAAGGCCCTGGCCGCCGCCGAGGCGGCCGTCGCCCTGTTGCCGGAGATCGGGCTGCGGGACCTGGACCTCGGCGACCGGGGCCAGAAGATCGGCGAGGCCGGTTCGCTCGCGGGCGCGGTGGCCGCCGCCGCCCTCGACGCCGGACGGCCGTGCCGGGCCGTGGAACTGCTGGAGCAGTCACGCGGGGTGCTCACGGCCGAGTCGGTCGCCGCCGCGGGTGCCGACCTCGACCTGCTGAACTCGGCCGCTCCCGAGCTGGCGTCGGCCTTCGAGGAGCTGCGCACCCGCCGCACGGCTCTCGACCGGCCCGCCCCCGAGGCCGTCGAAGCCGCGGCTCCTCCCGCCGCCCGCGCCGCCGCCCGCCGCGCGGCACAGGCCGAGTGGACCGCGCTGCTCACCCGCATCCGCGGCCTGGACGGCTTCACCGGCTTCCTCACACCTCCGGGAGCCGCCGAACTCACCGCTCAGGCGGCCGAGGGACCGGTGGTGTACATCAGTTCCGCGCCGACGCGGTGCGACGCCCTCGTCCTCACCGGCGATCCCGGGGACCCGGTGCGTGTCGTACCGCTCGACGGCCTCACCGAGACGGACGTCGTACGCCGCATCCAGGCCCTCGCGAACGCCGGCGAGACCTCCGGCGACCCCGCCGCCGCCCCCGCCGCCCGCCGCGCCGCCCAGCGCGACATCCTCCGCTTCCTCGCCTGGCTCTGGGACGCCGTCACCGGACCGGTGCTGGCCGCTCTGGGCCACACCGCGCCTCCGGCTCCGGACGGGCCCTGGCCGCATGTGTGGTGGTGCCCCGTCGGGGTCATGGCCTACCTGCCGCTGCATGCCGCCGGGCACCACGACGACCTCGCCGACGGTTCTCCGCATGGCGACGCGCCGCGCACGGTGCTCGACCGGGTCGTCTCCTCCTACACCGCGACCGTGCGGGGACTGGCCCGTGCCCGCGCCCACCGGTACCGGACCCGCCCCGGCGCGCGCACCGCGATCGTCGCCGTCCCCGACGCACCCGGTGCCGCCCCGCTGGACGGTGCCGCCACCGAGGCGGAGCTGCTCACCGGACTGATCCCGGGCGCCGAGATCCTGGCCCGCCCGACCCGCGCGGCCGTGCTCGCGGCACTTCCCGACCACCCGGTGGCGCACTTCGCCTGCCACGGCGAGCCCCACCAGACCGACCCCTGGCGCGGCCGGCTGATCCTCCACGACCACCAGACCGATCCGCTGACCGTCGCCGACATCGGCGCCCTGCACCTGGACGGCGGGCTCGCCTTCCTGTCCGCCTGCAGCACCGCACTGACCGCCCTGCAGTTCGCGGACGAGTCGCTACACCTCACCGGCGCGTTCCAACTGGCGGGCTACCCGCATGTGGTGGGAGCCCAGTGGCCGGTGGGCGACCGGGCCGCCCACCAGCTCGCCGCCGACTTCTACGGCCACCTCACCGACGGTGGTACCGCCCCACCCGCTCCCGCCCGCGCGGCCGATGCCCTGCACCACGCCACCCGGCGCCTACGCGAGCGCTACCCGCTCACGCCGACTCTCTGGGCCGCTCACTCGCACACCGGCGCCTGAGCCTCCACCGGCGCCTGAGCCGCTTCTCCGCATTCACCTCCGCAGCCGATCTACGCGGCCTCGTCCAAGAGCCGCAGCAGATGCTCCCGCCCCGCCCCGAGCAGCCCCGCGAGCGGCGCGGCCGACCCGTACCAGCGCTTCTCGTACTCCCAGCACAGCCACCCGTCCCACCCGCGCCGGCACAGCACGTCCACGCACTCGGTGAGGGGGAGTACCCCTGAGCCCAGCGGCAGCGGCGCCGTGTCCTGCGCCGAGGCGATGTCTTTGACCTGCACATATCCCAGATGCGGGGCGAGAGCGGCATACGTGTCGGCGGGCTGCTCGCCGCCCAGCCAGGTGTGCATCACATCCCACAGCGCGCCGACCTGCCGGTGTCCCACCGGGCCGAGCACCCGGATCGCTGCGGCACCGGTGGGATGCGAGTCATGCGTCTCCAGCAGGATCCGCACCCCGAGCGCGGCGGCGTCCTCGGCGGCCGTGGCGAGCCGCCCCGCGGCGATCGCGTCGGACTCCTGCCGAGGGCGGTCCGGGTCGCCGCCGGGGAAGACCCGGACGAAGGGCGCGCCCAGGTCGTGGGCCAGCCGCAGCAGGTCCCGCACCTCCGCCAGTACGGGCGCGTCGGCACCGGGCGCGGCGACGCGCGCGTACCCGGCGACACCGAGCACCTCGACCCCGGCCTCCTCGAACAGGGTCGCGGTCCGCGCGCGTTCGGCGGGGGAGAGGCCGGGATGCACCGGCTCCTCCGGGTGGGCGCGCAGTTCGACGCCGTGGTACCCCTGCGCGGTCGCGAGGGCCAGGACCTCCGGGACGGGCATCCCGGGGACACCGAGGGTGGAGAACGCCAGCTTCATGGCTCGGACCCTACTCGTCACTCGCCCGATCTGCGCAGATCCAGCCGCCAGTCCTGCCCCACGAGATCCTTCCCGAAGGAGCGGTGCGCTCTCTCGGCGACGAGGACGAAGCCGTGCCGCTGGTAGATACGGCGGGCGCCGGCGAGTACGTCGTTGGTCCACAGCACCAGCTCCCGGTAGCCGGCGCCGCGCGCGAAGTCGAGCACGGCCCGCACCAGCCGGTCGCCGACGCCGTGCCCGCGCGCCTCGGGCTCGACGAGCAGCAGCCGCAGCCGGGCGGTGCCGGGCGCCTCGTCCCGTACGCACATCACACAGCCCACCGGCCGGCCTGACCGCTCGGCGATCCACACCCGCTCCAGATGCGGGTCGTGGTCCTCGGCGAAGTCGGCGACGATCCGGGCGACCAGCCCCTCGTAGTCGGCGTTCCAGCCGTACTCGGCCGCGTACAGCGCGGCGTTGCGCTGCACGATCCAGCCGAGGTCGCCGGGGTGCGGCTCGCGCAGCGCGATCTCCTGCGGCCCGGCGCGCCGCTCGCCGAGGATGTCCTGGATGGTCCGCATGGCCTCCGCCAGCCGTGGCCGGTCGGCCGGGGCCACCGTGTCGAGCAGGGCACCGACCGTGTCCCGGGCCCGCTCGTCCAGCACAGCGGCGGCCTCCCGGCCGCGCGTGGTCAGCCGCACCCGCCGTCGGCGCGGATCGCTGGCGGAGGGCCCGCGTTCGATCAGCCCGGCGTCCTCGAACTTGTTCAGGATGCGGCTCAGATAACCGGCGTCCAGGTCGAGCCGGGTGCGCAGATCGACGGCGTCGAGGTGCGGCACCCGGGCGAGTTCGTACAGCACGCGGGATTCGGTGAGGGTGTAGGGGGCGTAGAGACGGCGGCCGTGGTCGAGGGAGCCGACGAGGCCCGTGTAGAAGCGGTTGAAGGCGCGGACGTCCTGGACGGTCATGATCGCCCCCGGATGTTTGACCCAGTCAGAGATTCCGTCCCTCCGAGCCTAGGCCCTGTCGTCCCCCGCCGCCCGCCCGCGTCCACGGCCGGGCCCTGCCGGAGCCCCAACTTCCTTTCCCGGATATTTCTTTCCGCCGTGTGCCCTGCCTTTGACATCCCTGCGATCCCGCCGTAGGTTTAAAAGGAAACGTCACTTATGTCCGTTTTGAAGCGGCAGTGACGGCCCGCCGTAGGAACGCGTATCGCGAGCGGCGGACGACGCGCAGAGCTACGCGCAGGCTCTGGAGCGAAGAGGGGCGGCCCCTGGAGGCCGTCGGAGAATTCATCACACCCTGGAGAGGGGTCCATCATGCGCGCGCACACCCGTATCAAGAGAGTGGCCATCGCGGTCTGCTCTGCACCGATCCTGGCCATCGCGGCCGGAGCCGGAGCCGCCCACGCCGCCACCACCGCCGCTCCCGACCACATCACCACGGTGGCGTACACGCACGACCACGGCGGAGGCTGGGGAGACGACCACGGCGGCTGGGGTGACCATGGCGGCTGGGGCGACCACGGCGGCTGGGGCTGGGGCGACGACCACGGCGGTTGGGGCTGGGGCTGGGGCGATGACCACGGTGGTTGGGGCTGGGGAGATGACGGCTGCGACTGAAGGTCGGCAGGTGTGATCGACACCCCCTGAGAACAAAGGGTGGATCCGGGTGCCCTACCCCATGGGCACCCGGACCCATGTGGCCACACGGTGAGGCGGTGACCGGATGAGGATCGTCTGCGTGGGTGGAGGCCCGGCCGGGCTGTACTTCTCGATCTCCGCGAAACTGCGGGACGCCGGGCACGAGATCACCGTGATCGAGCGGGACCCGCCGGAGGCGACGTACGGCTGGGGCGTCGTGTACTGGAACGATCTGCTGGACATCCTGCACCGCAACGACCCTGAGAGCGCACGGGCGGTGAGCGCGGGTTCCGTGCTCTGGCAGGACCAGGAGATACGGCTGCACGGCAGCCGGCACGACGGCACCGCGTACTTCGGCGGCTACGGATACAGCATGGGCCGCGCCGCCCTGCTGGATCTCCTGACCCGGCGCGCGCGGGCCCTCGGTGTCGACGTCCGGCACGGACAGAAGCTCGACGACCCCGCCGAGTTGCCGGAGGCCGATCTGATCGTGGCCGCCGACGGCGCGGGCAGCCGGATCCGGCAGAGCCGCGTCGAACACTTCGGCACCCGGGTGGAGACCGGCCGCAACCCCTATATCTGGCTCGGCACGGACCGGCAGTTCGGCAGCTTCGTGTTCGACTTCGAGGAGACCCCGGCGGGCTGGATCTGGTTCCATGCCTACCCCTCGATCCAGGGGCGGGTCAGCACCTGCATCGTGGAGTGTTCACCACAGACCTGGCAGGGCCTCGGACTCGACACCCTCGAAGCCGAGGACGCCGTACCGCTGCTGGAGAAGATCTTCCACCGCGCGCTCGACGGCCACTCCCTGATCAGCAGATCACGCGGCGAACCGGCGAAGTGGCAGCGGTTCTCCCACATCGTCAACCGGACGTGGGTCGACGGCCGTGTGGTCCTGGCCGGCGACTCCGCGCACACCACCCACTTCACGCTCGGCTCCGGCACCCGGCTCGCGATCATCGACGCGATCGTGCTGGCCCACAGCCTCTCCCGGTACCCGGACCTGCCCACGGCGCTGCGCGAGTACGACCGGCACCGCCGCGCGGAACTGCACTCCACACAGGCCGGAGCCCGCTCCAGCATGGCCTGGTTCGAGCAGCTCGACGACTACCTGGACCGCGACCCGGTCTCCTTCGCCTACGCCATGTCGGTCCGCACGGGCCGCCAGAGCCCCTGGAAGTACCAGGCCCACCTCGCCACCCAGATCGCCGCGATCCGCAGCGCACGGCGGGCCTACGACACGGGCCGGCGCTGGTACCGGGACCGGCGCCGGGGCGAGGCGCCCCTGCCGCTGCTGGGCCGGTCACTTCCCGGCTGACGGCACCCCGGTCGACCCCCGCACCATCAACTCCCCCCGGATGGCGGCGACACCCCCGGGCGGCGCCTCCTCCCGCCCCATGGCGATCCGCCCGGCCCGCGCCCCCGCCTCCGCGAGCGGCAGCCGCACCGTCGTCAGCGAAGGCACCGTGTCCACACTGAACGGCAGGTCGTCGAACCCGGCCACCGACACATCGGCGGGAATCCGCAGCCCCGACTCCCGCAGCGCCGCACACGCCCCGAGCGCGACGGAGTCGTTCGCCGCGACGACCGCCGTCAGGGACGCGTCCCGGCGCAACAGCTCCAGCGTGGCCTCGTATCCGGACTGGCGGTCGTACCGTCCGTGCA
Source organism: Streptomyces alanosinicus (assembly GCF_014650595.1). Taxonomy (GTDB): domain Bacteria; phylum Actinomycetota; class Actinomycetes; order Streptomycetales; family Streptomycetaceae; genus Streptomyces; species Streptomyces alanosinicus. The sequence goes on along the minus strand of NZ_BMVG01000001.1, from coordinate 1,046,497 downwards.
CGGTCCGGCGGGGGTCCTCCTCGATGCCCGCCGCCGTGAGCGCCGCGCGATGGCCCTCCAGCCGGTGGCGCGTCGTCGTACGCTCCCCGGGGCCCGCGATATAGCCGAGGCGCCGGTGGCCGAGGCCGAGCAGATGCTCGGTGAGCCGGCGGGCGCCGCCCCGGTTGTCGAACGTGAGCGCGACCGCGTCGGTGCCCGGCGCCGGCGGCCGCCCGCACAGCACCACCCGGGTGCCGGCCTCGGTGAGTTTGCGCAGCTTGGCCGCGACCGCCGCCGCGTGCGGGGCGTCCTCCACGGCCCCGCCGGTCAGCACCACGGCCGCCGCGCGCTGGCGCTGCAACAGCGTCAGATACGTCAGTTCCCGCTCCGGGGAGCCGCCCGTGTTGCACACGACCGCCAGCCGCTCGCCGCCCGCCCGGCCGCCCGGACCGCAGATCTCGGCCTGGATCGCGCTCGCCATGATCCCGAAGAACGGGTCGGCGATGTCGTTGACGAGAATGCCGACGAGATCCGACGTGGCCGCGGCCAGGGAGCTGGCGGGGCCGTTGAGGACGTAGTCCAGTTCGTCCACCGCGCGCAGCACCCGCTCGCGGGTGGCGGCCGCCACGGGGTAGTTGCCGTTCAGCACGCGCGACACCGTCGCGGGTGAGACCTGGGCGCGGGCCGCCACATCCGCCAGGGTCACCGTCATGTCGTCGTCCTCCGGTCGTGCATCGTGTCGTACGCCCTCGTAGACAGCCAGGCCGAGCCGCTGGTTCCGGGAAACTGTCGAGCAGACCTTAAAGCCATGGACCCGGGATGTTCGCCCCCTCGAACAACTCGAAGGGGACACGGTCTTGTACGGGCCGGTGTCCAGAGGTTAGCTTCTCTCGATAGAAAGCGCTTGCTGTACTCGCTTGCCGTACCGACCGGGGCGCGCGGCGCCCCCGAAGGGGACTGACGTGACACGCAAGACGGTGCGTATCGCCATGAACGGCGTGACCGGGCGCATGGGCTACCGCCAGCACCTCGTCCGGTCGATCCTCGCCCTGCGCGAGGCAGGCGGGCTCGACCTCGGCGACGGCACCGTGCTGTGGCCGGAGCCGATCCTGATCGGCCGCCGCGCGCACGCCCTGGCCGAGATCGCCGAACGGCACGGCCTGGAGCATGTCTCCACCGATCTCGACGCGGTACTCGCCGACCCCACCGTCGACATCTACTTCGACTCCCAGGTCACCTCCGCCCGCGAGGCGGCCCTCACCAAGGCGATCGCCGCCGGAAAGCACGTCTACACCGAGAAGCCGACGGCGACGGGACTGGCGGGCGCCCTCGAACTCGCCCGTCTCGCCCGGGAGAAGGGCATCAAGCACGGCGTCGTCCAGGACAAGATCTTCCTGCCGGGCCTGCTGAAGCTGAAGCGGCTGATCGACGGCGGCTTCTTCGGGCGGATCCTGTCCGTGCGGGGCGAGTTCGGCTACTGGGTCTTCGAGGGCGACTGGCAGCCCGCCCAGCGCCCCTCCTGGAACTACCGCGCCGCGGACGGCGGCGGCATCGTCGTCGACATGTTCCCGCACTGGGAGTACGTGCTGCACGAGCTGTTCGGCCGGGTCACCTCCGTCCAGGCCCTCGCCACCACCCACATCCCGCAGCGCTGGGACGAGCAGGGCAAGCCCTACGACGCCACGGCGGACGACGCGGCCTACGGCGTCTTCGAGCTGGCGGGCGGCATCGTCGCCCAGATCAACTCCTCCTGGGCGGTCCGGGTCAACCGCGACGAACTGGTCGAGTTCCAGGTCGACGGCACCGAGGGCTCGGCCGTCGCCGGCCTGCGCGGCTGCCGCGTCCAGCACCGCTCGGCGACCCCCAAGCCGGTCTGGAACCCGGACGTCCCGGCCACCGAGGTCTTCCGCGACCAGTGGCAGGAGGTGCCGGACAACACCGGGTTCGACAACGGCTTCAAGGCCCAGTGGGAGCTGTTTCTCAAGCACGTCTGCGCCGACGGGCCGTACCACTGGGACCTGCTGGCCGGCGCCCGCGGCGTGCAACTCGCCGAGCTGGGCCTGAGGTCCTCCGTCGAGGGCCGCCGCATCGACGTCCCGGAGATCTCCCTGTGACGATCCGACTCCCCCGCGCCGACGGCACCCTGCGGGCGTACGAGCCCCGCACCGAGCCCCTGCTGTTCCCGCCGGGCACCCCCTTCACCTCCCGTACGGTCTTCTCCGCGGCCCATGTCGTCGCCGACCCCCGCGCCGATGTCTCGCCCGACTCGCCCGCGGCCGTCGACTGGGACGCCACCCTCGCCTTCCGCCGCCATCTGTGGGCGCACGGGCTCGGCGTCGCCGAGGCCATGGACACCGCCCAGCGCGGCATGGGCCTGGACTGGGCGGGCGCGGCCGAACTGATCCGCCGCAGCGCGGCCGAGGCGAGGACGGCCGGCGGCCGGATCGCCTGCGGCGTGGGCACCGACCAGATCACGGGCGGCGCCCTGGCAGAGATCCGCGCGGCCTACGAGGAACAGCTGGCGGTGGTGGAGGAGGCCGGCGCCCAGCCGATCCTGATGGCGTCCCGCGCCCTGGCCGCCGCCGCCTCGGGCCCCGAGGACTACCTGGAGATCTACGGCCACCTCCTGCGCCAGTCCGCCGAGCCGGTGATCCTGCACTGGCTGGGCCCCATGTTCGACCCTGCGCTCAAGGGCTACTGGGGCTCCGCCGACCTGGACGCGGCGACGAAGGTGTTCCTGGAGGTCATCGCCGCCCACCCCGACAAGGTCGACGGCGTCAAGGTGTCCCTGCTCGACGCCCGGCGCGAGATCGGCCTGCGCCGCCGGCTGCCGAAGGGCGTGCGCTGCTACACCGGCGACGACTTCCACTACCCGGAGCTGATCGCGGGCGACGAACAGGGCTTCAGCCACGCCCTGCTCGGCGTCTTCGACCCGCTGGGCCCGCTGGCGGCCGAGGCGGTGCGGGTCCTGGACACGGGCGACACGGCCGGCTTCCGGGAGCTGCTGGACCCGACCGTCGCCCTCTCCCGGCATCTCTTCCAGCCGCCGACCCGCTTCTACAAGACGGGTGTGGTCCTCCTCGCCTGGCTCGCCGGCCACCAGTCGCACTTCACGATGGTCGGCGGACTGCAGTCCGCCCGCTCCCTGCCGCACCTCGCGCGCGCCTACGAACTCGCCGACGGCCTGGGCCTGTTCCCGGACCCGGCGCTCGCCGAGCAGCGGATGACGAACCTGCTGTCCCTGTACGGAGTGAACCCGTGACCGCTCTCGCGCGCTTCAGCATCAACCAGATGACGGTGAAGCAGCTGTCCCTGCCCGAACTCGCCGCGGCCTGCGGTGCGTCGGGTGTCACCCAGGTGGGCCTGTGGCGTGCACCGGTCCAGAAGTACGGCCTTCGGGCGACGGCGAAGCTGATGCGCGACGCGGGGCTGACCGTGACGACCCTGTGCCGGGGCGGTTTCTTCACGGCGATCGAGCCGCGGGCGCGTGCCGTCGCCCTCGCCGACAACCGCCGGGCGGTCGAGGAGGCGGCCACCCTCGGCACGGACACCCTCGTCCTGGTCTCCGGCGGCCTCCCGGCGGGCTCCAGGGATCTGCCCGGGGCCCGGGAGCGCGTCGCCGACGCCCTCGCCGAACTGGGGCCGTATGCCGAGCGGCACGGCGTACGGCTCGCCCTGGAGGTGCTGCACCCCATGTACGCCGCGGACCGCTGTGTGGTCTCCACCCTCGCCCAGGCCCTGGACCTCGCCGAACGCTTCCCCGCGCACCAGGTCGGGGTGGCCGTCGACACCTACCACATCTGGTGGGACGACCAGGCGCCCGCGCAGATCGCACGGGCGGGGGCGGGCGGCCGTATCCACGCCTTCCAACTCGCCGACTGGATCACCCCGTTGCCCGAGGGCGTCCTCAACGGGCGGGGCCAGATCGGCGACGGAGCGATCGACATGCGCGCGTGGCGGGGCCATATGGAGGCCGCCGGGTACACCGGGCCCATCGAGGTCGAGCTGTTCAACGAGGAGCTGTGGGCCCGGGACGGCCGGGAGGTGCTGGCGGAGACGTTGAAGCGTTTCCGCGGCGCTTTCCTGTGATCGGCGGCGCTCTCGGACAAGGCGGCTCCATCGCAAGGTCGGACCGCTTTACGAGCCCTGAGCGGGGCCCACGCCCCCCGGGTCAGAAGAACACCCCGCACCGCAGCAGCACATTCGCGTACGGGCGGGCCTCGCCGGTGCGGACCAGCAGGCGGGCGCCCGCCGAGAGTTCCTTCAGCCGCTCGTGCGGGACCAGCTCCAGGTCCTGGAAGTGGGCGGCCAGCAGGGCCCGGTTGGGGCCGCGCAGCTCCTGCGCCGCCGTCGCGCCCTCCACCACCAGCTCGGCCAGCAGACCGTCCAGGACCTCCGCGAACGACGGCACCCCGGCGCGGAACGCCAGGTCCACCACGCGCGGCCCGGCCGGGATCGGCAGGCCCGCGTCGCACACCAGCACCCCGTCCCCGTGCCCCAACTCGGCCAGCGCGCCGGCCAGATGACGGTTGAGGATCCCCGCCTTCTTCACAGCAGGCCGACCTCCCGCGCCGTCGGATACGACTCCTGCGCGCCCCGCCTGGTCACGGCCGCCGCGCCGACCCGGGCCGCGTAGGCCGCCGCCTCCTCCAGCGCCGCGCCCGCGCCCAGCCGCCAGGCCAGCGCGGCCGTGAAGGCGTCCCCGGCGCCGGTCGTGTCCACCGCGTCCACCTTCACCGACGGCACGGAAGAGACACCACTGGAGTCGGCCACCAATGCCCCCTCGGCACCCAGCGTCACCACCACCGAGCGCGGGCCCTTCGCCAGCAGCAGCCGCGCCCAGTCCGCCGGGTCCTCGCTCACACAGGACTCGCCGAGGATCACCCGCGCCTCGTGCTCGTTGACGATCAGCGGATCGCAGGCCGCGAGCACCTCCGTGGGCAGGGGCCGCGGCGGGGACGGGTTCAGCACGAAACGGCTGTCCGGGGACAGGTTCCGTACCACCTCCACGACCGTCTCCAGCGGGATCTCCAGCTGCGCCGACACCACCCGGGAGGCGAGGAACAGACTCACGGCCGCCCGGACGTCCGCGGGGGCCAGCCGGGCGTTGGCGCCGGGCGACACCACGATGCTGTTGTCCCCGGACGGATCCACGGTGATCAGCGCCACGCCGGTCGGCGCCCCGCCCACCAGCACCCCGACCGTGTCGACACCGGACGCGCGCAGGGAGTCCAGGAGCAGCCGGCCGTAGGCGTCGTCGCCGACCCGGGCCAGCAGGGCCGTACCCGCGCCGAGCCGGGCCGCGGCGACCGCCTGGTTGGCGCCCTTGCCGCCCGGGTGGACGGCCAGGTCGCCGCCGAGCACCGTCTCACCGGCGGCCGGCCGCCGCTCGACATCGATCACGAGGTCGGCGTTGGCCGAACCCACGACCAACAGGTCGTAGTCGTACATCAGTTGACTCCCCTTGCTCCGCTGAGCGACGACCCGCCTGGGGCCATCCGCTCGTGGTCACCCGCTGAAACCGGCCACGTTGTCCTTCGTGACCACCTTCACCGGTACCTTCACCGTCGGCTCCACCTTCTTGCCCCGCACCGCGTTCAGCGCGTTGTCGACGGCAATCCTTCCCAACTGCGTCGGCTGCTGTGCGACCGACGCGTACAGCGTGCCGTTCTTCACCGCCGTCAGCCCGTCCGGGGTGCCGTCGAATCCGACGACCTGCACGGACGTGCCGGCCTTGGCGCCGAGCGCCTTGACCGCGCCCAGCGCCATCTCGTCGTTGGCGGCGATGACGCCCTGCACATCCGGGTGGGCCTGGAGCAGGTTCGACATCACGTCGAGGCCCTTGGTCCGGTCGAAGTCGGCGGGCTGCTGGGCCAGCACCTGGATACCTGGGTAGGCCTTCAGGCCCTGCGCGAAGCCCGCCGCCCGCTCCCGGGCCGCCGACGTACCCGCCTGGCCCTGCAGGATCACGATCTTGCCCGTGCCGCCGAGCTTCTCGGCGATCGACCTGGCGGCCAGCTCACCGCCGGCCACGTTGTCGGACGCCACCAGGGTGTCCACGTCCGCCTTGTTGACGCCGCGGTCGACGGCGACCACCGGGATCCCCGCCTTGTCGGCGGCCTGGACCGAGTTGCCCGCCGCGTCCGAGTCCACCGGGTTGACGATGATCGCGCCCAGGCCGGAACTGGTGAAGTTCTGCACCTGGTTGGCCTGCTGCGAGGCGTCGTTCTGGGCGTCCGTGACGGTCAGGTCCACGCCCAGCCTCTTCGCCTCGGCCTCGGCGCCGGCCCGGATCTGCACGAAGAAGGGGTTGTTGAGGGTGGACAGCGACAGGCCCATCCTCGGGTTCGCGGCGGACGACGAGCCGTTGTGCAGGAAGGACGTGGCCCCGACGACCGCCACGGTCACGACGGCCGCGAGGCCGTACGTCGCCGCCCGCCTGCCCCCGCCGCCCCCGCCGGGGACGGTCGCCGCCGCGCCGGCCCCCGCCTTGCGGCGCACGGTGTCCAGCAGCACCGCCAGCGCGATGACGACACCGATCACGACCTGCTGCCAGAAGGCCGAGACGCTGAGCAGGTTGAGACCGTTCCTGAGCACCGCCAGGATCAGCGCGCCGATGAGTGTGCCGGACGCCTTGCCGGTGCCGCCCGCGAGCGAGGCGCCGCCGATGACGACCGCGGCGATCGCGTCCAGTTCATAGCCGTCGGCGGCCTGCGGCTGCGCCGAGGACAGCCGGGAGGCCAGCACGACGCCGGCGACGGCGGCGAACACCCCGGACAGCGCGTAGATGGCGAGCTTCTGCCGGCGCACCCGCAGCCCCGACAGCCGCGCAGCCTCCTCGTTGCCCCCGATGGCGTACATGGAACGCCCGATGTACGTCCGCCCCAGCACGAGGGCGGCCAGCAGCCCCATCACGACCATGACCAGCACGGGCACCGGCAGCCAGCCGCCGAGCGTGTCGCCGAGATGCGAGACCGAGCCGGGGAAGGCGATCGGCGAGCCCTGCGAGATCACCAGGGCGAGACCACGGCCCACCGACAGCATCGCCAGCGTCGCGATGAACGGCGGCAGTTTGCCGTAGGCGATGAGGAAACCGTTCACCAGACCGGCCGCCACACCCGTGCCGAGCCCGAGGAGCACGGCGAGTGGCACCGGCACCCCGGCGTGTGTGGCGCTCCAGGCCAGCACGGTCGCCGACAGCGCGGCCACGGACCCGACCGACAGGTCGATACCGGCCGAGACGATCACGAAGGTCACACCGAAGGCGAGGACGGCCGTGACGGCCGCCTGGACACCGATGTTGAGCAGATTGTCGGTCGTCAGGAAGTCCCCGGACAGCGCCGACAGCGCGATGACGAGGACGATCAGCGCGGTGAGCGCGCCGTTGTCCAGGAGCAGCCGGCGCAGGCCGCCCGTGGCGGCGCCGCTCGCGCCCGCCCGGCTCTTGAGCGTGTCAGTGGCCACGGCTGGCCTCCTTCGCGGTGTTCTTGTCAGCGGTGTTCTTGTCAGCGGTGTGCTTCTCGGCCGTGTTCGTCCCGGCGGTGTTCGTCCCGGCAGTGGGGGTGGAGACGGCGAGCGCCATGACGGCGTCCTGCGTGGCGTCGGCCGCGTGCAGTTCGCCGGCGATCCGGCCCTGGGCCATGACCAGCACCCGGTCGCTCATGCCGAGCACCTCCGGCAGATCGCTGGAGATCATGAGCACGGCGGCACCGGCCGCGGTCAGTTCATTGATCAGCTGATAGATCTCGACCTTGGCGCCGACGTCGATCCCGCGCGTCGGCTCGTCGAGGATCAGCACCTTCGTGTCGGCCAGCAGCCACTTGCCGATGACGACCTTCTGCTGATTGCCGCCGGACAGCGTCCGCACCTGCTGCCCCAGCCCGGCCATCCGCACACCCAGCTGACGGGCGATCCGCTCAGCGGCCATGTGCTGGACCTTGCGGTCGACGAATCCGCCCCGGGTGGCGGCCCGCAGCGTGACGAGCCCGAGGTTCTCCTCGACGGAGGCGTCCAGCACCAGCCCCTGTCCCTTGCGGTCCTCCGGCACGAGCCCGATCCCGGCGGCCATCGCGGCGTTCACGTCATGCCGCCGGAGCGGCGTCCCGGAGACGGCGACGGCCCCGCCGTCGTACGGATCGGCCCCGAACACGGCCCGTACGACCTCGGTCCGCCCGGCGCCCACCAGCCCGGCGATCCCGACGACCTCCCCGGCCCGCACCTCGAAGCTCACGTCATGGAACACCCCGTCCCGGGTGAGCCCCTCTACGGAGAGAAGGGCCGCGCCCCGTTCGGCCCGCTGCCGCGGATACTGCTGCTCGATGGACCGCCCGACCATGAGCCGTACGAGTTCGTCCTGCGGGGTGGAGGCGGGAACCTGCCCGACGCTCCTGCCGTCCCGGATGACGGTGACCCGGTCCCCGAGGGCGGCGATCTCCTCCAGGTGATGGGTGATGAAGACGATGCCGACGCCGTCCTCGCGCAGCTGACGCACGATCGCGAAGAGCTTCTCGACCTCCTCCGAGGTGAGCACGGCGGTCGGCTCGTCCATGATGAGCACGCGCGCGTCCAGGCTGAGCGCCTTGGCGATCTCGACCATCTGCAGCCGTGCGATGCCGAGTTCACGCACACGCGCGCGTGGGGACACGGCGACCCCGACCCGCGCCAGCAGCGCCTCGGCGTCGGCCTCCATCCTCTTCCGGTCGATCAACCCGAAGCGCCGGGGCTGCCGCCCGAGAAAGATGTTCTCGGCGACGGTCAGATCCGGAACGAGGTTGAACTCCTGGTAGATGGTCGCGATCCCGAGCCGCTCCGCGTCCTGGGCACCATGAATGCGCACCTCACGCCCACCCGCCAGGACCCGCCCGCCATCGGGCGTGTGGGCCCCGGAGAGCATCTTGATGAGGGTGCTCTTGCCGGCGCCGTTCTCACCGAGCAGCACATGGACCTCGCCCCGGCGCAGATCGAAGTCGACGCCGTCGAGGGCGACCACGCCCGGGAAGGTCTTGCGTATGCCCTCGATGCGCAGCAACTCGTCCGGGTCGCTCACGACGTGCTCCTGTTCCTCGGGAGATGCTCGCCGCACGAGCGGCGCACGACGAGCCGGGCGGAGAGGGCGACGGACGCGGCGGCCCGCCCCTCGATACGGTCGACGAGGGCCCGTACGGCGGCCCGCCCCAGCTCACCGGTCGGCTGGGCGATCGCGGTGATGGGCGGATCGGTGTGCACGAACCAGGGGATGTCGTCGAACGCGGCCAGCGCGATGTCGTCCGGCACCCGCAGTCCCCGCACGCGTACGGCGTCGAGCGCGCCGAGCGCCATGAGATTGTCGGCGGCGAAGACGACCTCCGGCGGCTGCGGCAGGTCCAGGAACCCCTCGGTGACCCGCCGCCCGCTCTCGGCCTGGAAGTCGCCCTGCCCGATGTAGACGTCGGGGAGCGAAAGTCCGTACTCGGCGAGGGCGGCCCGGAAGGCCTCGACGCGCTCACTGCCGGTCGTGGTGGCGGCGGGCCCGGCGATGATCGCCAGCCGCCGATGCCCCAGCGCGTACAGATGCGCGACCAGGTCCCGTACGGCGGCCCGTCCATCGGCCCGTACGACGGGCACGTCCACGCCGGGGATCCACCGGTCGACGAACACCATGGGCGTCCCGGCCCGAGCGGCATCCAGCATCAACGGCGACCCCCCGTCGGTGGGGGAGACCAGCAGCCCGTCGATCCGCCGATCGAGCAGATTGCGCACATGATGGTCCTGCAACTCGGGCCGCTCGTCGGCGTTCCCGATGATCACGCTGTACCCGAGCGCCCGCGCCTCCTCCTCGACGGAGCGGGCCAACTCGGTGAAGTAAGGATTCAGTACATCGCTGATCACCAGCCCGAGGGTGTGCGTCTGATCGGTACGCAGCGACCGGGCGACGGCGTTCGGACGGTAGCCCAGCGCTTCGACGGCCGTCAGTACGCGCGCGCGGGCGTCGGCGCTGACCGACGGGTGCGCGTTCAGCACCCGCGACACGGTGGCCACGGACACCCCGGCCGCCGCGGCGACGTCTTTGATACTCGCCATCGAGGGGCTCACCTCCTCGTGAGTTTTCGCGGCTCGTACGGGGCGTGGAATCGATTACACCCACGCCATGGGAAGGATTGGAATCGATTACACGGCCGCGTCGCAAGAGGTTGAACATTGACCGAAACCTAATCGTGACCGGGTGCGGGTGCGGGTGCGAGGCTGCGAGCGAAGTTCACCCCCGCCCCCGCTCTGGCGTCATGTACCCAGACACTCCGTGGGCCCGGCACCGGTCAGGGCGCCTGCCTCCCGGGCCGCTCGCTCGCTTCGGCCTGACACTGTCCGGGGAGCGAGCAGCCCGACGGCCACGGGATCACTCCGTGTCGAACAACTCCGCGGCGTCCGTGGCGTGCATGGCTTGCTGGGCCCAGAGCTCCAGCTGAGCCAGGTCCCTGCACGCCGCCACTCGCTTGCGGTCGGCTTCAAGTACCGGGATGCGGCGCCACTCCAGAATGTGCAGCACCATCTCGGCCTTGGCCTCGGCGCGACCTTGTTCCAGGCCTTGTTCGAGGCCTTGTTCGAGGCCTTGCTCCCGGCCCTGTTGCCAGCCTTCTTCCAGGCCCTGCTCCCGGCCTTCTTCGCGTACTTGCTCGGCCAGGGGGTGTCGCCAGAAGTACTGGATCGCCGTCATGAGGTCCCTCCACATCTGCTTCGCCTGGGGGTCGGCCAGGCAGGAGTCGACAAACTGCACGAAGACTGCGGCACTGTCGGGGTCGATGGTCCCCAGGGCGGCGGCCAGTGATTCCAGTATGGCCGGAGCCTTGGGCCCGCGTCCGTGTGTCATGGCCGAGAGCACCGCAAGAGGTACGTCCCGCTCGGCCTGATGCGTGTCGGCGATCACGGGTACGTTGTCCGGGCCGATGACCAGCGGACGTACTGTCATCGAGTCCCAGCCGGGGAAACCGAACCGGATCGGCTTCGACGCCCACCGCGCGGTCTTGCTGCTCTGCGTGATCACGATGAGCACCGGCTCGCACCGGTACTTCTCATACAAGTAGGACAGGTAGTAGGGCCAGCTGCCCCGCTTGCGTTCGTCCGCCTTCCCCTGCGACTCCACGACCAGCAGATACGTGCCCTCGTCCGTCTCCGCCCGCAGCAGGGTGTCGACCCGGCGCTCGACCGGTTCGATCTCGGTGAGGTCCACGTTCAGCGCGGCGATCTCCCGGGGCTCGGGGAACGGCACGTGCAGGACCTTCTGTAACGCCTTCGTCAGCAGCGTCGGATCCTTCTGGAAGATCCGATGCAGCGCTTCATGCGACGAGCCGACCATCAGCTCTCCTTTCCATCGCGGTGATCAACGAGTCACGCCGCCGCAAGTTCGCACCACACGTACTTCCCCCGGTCCCCGAACCGGGCCGTCGGCTGCCACCCTCAGTACCGCGCACACGCCTTCACCAGCCCCAGCCCCCGCCCGTCCTCCCACTGCGCCACCTGCTCCAGCGGACGCGGAGGATCCGGCGGGGCAGGGTCGCTGTCCCACGCCCCGATCCACACGGTGTCCTCCGGGGTACGACGCACCCTCAACGCGGCCGGGCCCTTCGTATGCCGCACAGCATTGGAGACCAACTCGGCAGCCAGCAGCTCCGCGGTGTCCACGATCCCGACCAGCCCGTGCAGGGTCAGGATCAGCCGCAGCGTGCGCCGGCACACCGTCACCGCTCTCAGGTCGTTGGGAACGTAGAGCGTGTAGTCCCAGGACTCGATTTCGGGCATGCGTCATCAACTCCGGTACAGAGGGATGGATTTGGCGCGCGGTGGCATTGCCGCAGCCGTCACAGCATGACGGTGCAGTGCGCTTCCGCTGCGTGTGCGGTACGTCACCGACGGTAGGGGTAACGTGTAACCCGTGGCAAGCTGATCGCGCGATCCACCCTCGAAAGAGCAGGAGCAACTCATGGTTCAGAGGCGTGAACCAACAGCACGTCAGTTGCGCCTGGGGGTCGAGTTGCGGAGGCTCCGCGAGGCAGCCGGACTCACCGCCATCCAGTCGGCGGCGCTACTCGGGGCCAACAGGGTGCAGATGAGCCACATCGAATCAGGGCTCACGGGAGTGAGCGAGGAGCGACTGCGCCGACTCGCATCCCATTACGCCTGCACCGATGCGGAGTTCATCGATGCGCTGGTCGAGATGGCCACAGACCGGGCGCGGGGTTGGTGGGAGGAGTACCGGGGCTTGCTTCCCACGTCATTTCTGGACTTGTCTGAGCTGGAGCACCATGCCCGGTTTCTCCGGCACGTGGCAATCCTGTACGTGCCAGGCCTCCTGCAGACCGAGGGCTATTCACGTGCTGTCTTCTCGTCCAGACTTCCAGAACTGACCGGCGAAGAACTTGAGTTGCGCATCCGGCACCGAAAGGCACGTCAGCGGTTCACCATCCCGTACGAAGCGGTGGTTCATGAGGCGGCGCTGCGGATCAGGGTCAGTGATCGTGCCACCTCAAGGGCCCAACTCACCCGACTCGTCGAGCTGTCCGAAGCGGAGCACATCACCGTGCGCGTCATCCCCTTCGACATGGACGGTTTCGCCAGAGCCTCAAGCACCATGACGTACGTGGGCGGCTCCCTGCCCAAGCTGGACACAGTGGTCCGTGACGCCTTGCACGGCACAGCCTTCATTGATTCCGAGGCTCAGCTCAACACCTACCGAACCAGCTTCCGTAGAGTGGAGGCCGCGGCGCTCGAACCCGGACAGTCGCGTGATCTCATCCACCGGCTGGCGAAGGAGTTGTGAGGAGAGACCCCATGGGCAACTGGCGAAAGTCGTCCTACTCCGGCCCGGGCGATGGTAACGAGTGCGTGGAGATCGCCACCACCCGCACCCGCGTTGCCATCCGCGACTCCAAGATCCCAGCCCATCGCACCCTCACCTTCCCCGCCCCTGCCTTCACCACGTTCCTCGAAGCCGTGAAGAAGCGAGACATGGCGCCGTAGGGCCACGCCCACGCCCACGCCCATGCCCTCGACAGCGCCCGGCCCGGAACCAGGCGTGCGGCGCTGGGGAGTCGACGCACAGCCAAGTCAAGTGTGGACTGAGCGCTAACGCTCTCCGCCCTGGTCGTGAGCAAGACTGACGGGGCATTCGAGGCCGCTCACGACCACACGCTCGCAACTGGCGCAGGTCGGACCAGTGCCGCACATGGCTTCGTGCACGCCTCGAAATCGAAAATCGACGTAATACAGGGGGAATCTTGAGCTCATCTTTGAAGCGGCGCGTCTTCATAGGGGTCGGCACAGTGTTCGCGGCCGTCGGCATTGCCGCGAACTCCGCCAGCTCCGCCATGGCGAACGTCTACTGGAGCGCCAGCACTCCGGGTTCATGGGTGGAGTTCTGGCCGGATGGAGATACTTTCCGGATCCACGACACACTTTCTGATGGAGCCTCGGCTGCCGTTCAGTACAAGCTGAAGAGGACCGACGGCGCCGGGTGGTATTCGACGAAGACACTCGTCCATTCGGGCGGAGCAGGCTCATCAGGGGACTTCATCCGGGATTTCCCCGAGGATACGAGTATCGACTTCCGCGCCTGCCTTTACAAGGGCGGTAAAGCATACTCGTGCAGTGCGTGGACCTACGCCTATACCTTCGACGACTGAACCCAACCTCGGTCGTCCATGAGGGTCCGTCAGCTTGCCGACGGACCCTCAATGCTGCCGGCCGACGCTGAAGGCTTCTCTGTGGAGTAATCGCGGAATATGGCCGACTTTCTGTACGGAGTGCTGTTTTGATTGAGATCCCTTCGGTGTCTTCTTCCCTGCTCGTCCAGGGCATGGTATTGAGCCAAACCAGTCTTGTCGGCCCGGGTACGCCCAACCTGCACCCTGCGGTACTGGAGTTCGTCGACTCGCTACCAGTGGAGACGCGCAGGAGGTTCACCGGTCGGTGCGCAGAGTCGGCCTTGGTGTCGGACCAGTTGTGGGAGATGGACTCGGCGCGCACGGACGGCCGTAGTGTGACGCTCCGGGAAGCGGCCTCCCGATTCCACGACAGCGCTCTGACATCCCGCATGATTCGAGAGCCTGGTAATCCGGACCATGGGAAGTCTACGACCCCGTGCCCTGTCTGTTCGGCTCTGTTGCAGGAACTCGGAATCAGGGTAATTGGCTGACGGAATTCTGTCGGTGGACGAGAAAGGTCGTTTCTTCCGCCTCCGCCACAGTGGGGGCCTTGGCGCCCCCGATGTCACACCCCACCGGTACCGTCGGATCATGGCTCAACAGGTGGGGACCCAGGGCGGTGAGCGGAAGCTCGCCGTGCTTGAAGGGGTGCTGGAGAGGATCACGTACGCCAACGAGGAGAACGGGTACACGGTCGCCCGGGTCGACACCGGCAGAGGCGCCGGCGATCTCCTCACGGTCGTGGGTGCGCTGCTCGGTGCCCAGGCGGGGGAGTCGCTGCGGATGGAGGGCCGCTGGGGGTCGCACCCCCAGTACGGCAAGCAGTTCCTCGTCGAGAACTACACGACCGTCCTGCCCGCCACCGTCCAGGGCATCCGGCGATACCTGGGGTCCGGGCTGGTCAAGGGGATCGGACCGGTCTTCGCCGACCGGATCACACAGCACTTCGGCACCGACACCCTGCGCATCATCGAGGAGGAGCCCAAGCGGCTCATCGAGGTGCCGGGGCTGGGTCCCAAGCGGACCAAGAAGATCGCCGAGGCCTGGGAGGAACAGAAGGCGATCAAGGAGGTCATGCTCTTCCTCCAGACCGTCGAGGTGTCGACGTCCATCGCCGTACGGATCTACAAGAAGTACGGGGACGCGTCGATCTCCGTCGTGAAGAACCACCCCTACCGGCTCGCCGCCGACGTCTGGGGCATCGGCTTCCTCACCGCCGACAAGATCGCCCAGTCCGTCGGGATCCCGCACGACAGCCCGGAGCGGGTCAAGGCAGGTCTGCAGTACGCGCTGTCGCAGTCCGCCGACCAGGGCCACTGCTTCCTGCCGGAGGAGCGGCTGATCTCCGACGCCGTGAAGCTGCTCGCCGTCGACACCGGACTCGTCATCGAGTGCCTCGCCGAACTGGCCCAGCCGGGAGAGGACGGCGAGGAGCCGGGCGTCGTACGGGAGAAGGTGCCGGGATTGGACGGCGAGCACTCCGAGCCTGTCACCGCCGTCTATCTCGTCCCCTTCCACCGGGCCGAACTCTCCCTCTCCGCCCAGCTGCTCCGCCTCCTGCGCACGGACCAGGACCGGCTGCCGGGCTTCCAGGACGTCGAGTGGGAGAAGGCTCTCGGCTGGCTGAAGACACGCACCGGGGCCGATCTCGCGTCCGAGCAGGAGGCCGCCGTACGCCTCGCGCTCACCCGCAAGGTCGCCGTGCTCACCGGCGGGCCCGGCTGCGGCAAGTCCTTCACGGTGCGCTCGATCGTGGAGCTGGCCCGTGCCAAGCACGCGAAGGTGCTGCTCGCCGCGCCGACCGGACGGGCCGCCAAGCGGCTCGCCGAGCTGACCGGCGCGGAGGCCTCCACCGTGCACCGGCTGCTGGAGCTGAAGCCCGGTGGGGATGCCGCCTATGACCGGGACCGGCCGCTCGACGCCGACCTGGTCGTGGTCGACGAGGCCTCCATGCTGGATCTCCTCCTCGCCAACAAGCTGGTCAAAGCCGTACCGCCGGGGGCGCATCTCCTCTTCGTCGGGGATGTCGACCAGTTGCCCAGCGTCGGCGCGGGGGAGGTGCTCCGCGACCTGCTGGCGCCCCAGAGCCCTGTCCCCGCCGTCCGGCTCACCCAGGTCTTCCGGCAGGCCCAGCAGTCCGGAGTCGTCACCAACGCGCACCGGATCAACTCCGGGCGGCATCCGCTCACCGAGGGACTGAAGGACTTCTTCCTCTTCGTGGAGGACGACACGGAGGAGGCCGGGCGGCTCACCGTGGATGTGGCGGCGCGTCGGATTCCGGCCAGGTTCGGGCTGGATCCGCGGCGGGATGTGCAGGTCCTCGCGCCGATGCACCGGGGTCCGGCCGGTGCCGGCACTCTCAACGGCCTGCTTCAGCAGGCCATCACCCCGGGCCGCCCCGACCTGGCCGAGAAGCGCTTCGGCGGCCGGGTCTTCCGTGTCGGCGACAAGGTCACCCAGATTCGCAACAATTACGACAAGGGGAAGAACGGTGTCTTCAACGGCACCGTCGGCGTCGTCACATCGCTCGATCCGGTCGACCAGCGCCTGACCGTGCTGACGGACGAGGACGAGGAGGTCCCGTATGAATTCGACGAACTGGACGAACTGGCCCATGCGTACGCAGTGACCATCCACCGTTCGCAGGGAAGTGAATATCCCGCTGTGGTGATTCCCGTCACGACCGGAGCATGGATGATGTTGCAGCGGAACCTGCTGTACACGGCGGTGACACGGGCGAAACGGCTGGTCGTCCTCGTCGGTTCACGCAAGGCGATCGGGCAGGCGGTGCGCACGGTGTCCGCGGGGCGGCGTTGCACGGCGCTGGACTTCCGGCTGCATGGCTCCTGACCTGCCCCTGGGCGGGCGTCGCGACGTGCGTCACACAAAATGATCGATCAAATGAGTCGTGAAGGTCACAGAGCACTTCCAGATGCCGCGCGAAGGGGGCAGGATGGGCAAGTTGGCGGCACTGAGTGCCGCCAATGGGCCCAATGGTCGACCCCGAGTGCACTCTCCTGAGCCAAATGGGGGATGGTAGAGACAGTCAGGGCACCTCGAAGATGAGGCACTACGTCGGTGAGGGAAGACGTGAGCGACAACTCTGTAGTACTGCGGTACGGCGACGGCGAGTACACCTACCCGGTGGTCGACAGCACCGTCGGCGACAAGGGCTTCGACATCGGGAAGCTCCGCGCCCAGACCGGGCTGGTGACCCTGGACAGCGGGTACGGCAACACGGCCGCGTATAAATCCGCTGTCACCTACCTCGACGGCGAGTCGGGCATCCTCCGCTACCGCGGCTACCCCATCGAGCAGCTGGCCGAGCGCTCCACCTTCCTCGAGGTGGCGTACCTGCTGATCAACGGCGAGCTGCCCACCGTCGACGAGCTGACGACGTTCAAGAACGACATCACGCGGCACACGCTGCTGCACGAGGACGTCAAGAACTTCTACAAGGGCTTCCCGCGTGACGCCCACCCGATGGCCATGCTGTCCTCGGTCGTCTCGGCGCTGTCCACCTTCTACCAGGACAGCCACAACCCCTTCGACGAGAAGCAGCGCGACCTCTCCACGATCCGGCTGCTCGCGAAGCTTCCGACGATCGCGGCGTACGCGTACAAGAAGTCGATCGGCCACCCGTTCGTCTACCCGCGCAACGACCTCGGCTACGTCGAGAACTTCCTGCGCATGACCTTCTCGGTGCCGGCGCAGGAGTTCGACCTCGACCCGGTCGTCGTCGCCGCGCTGGACAAGCTGCTGATCCTGCACGCCGACCACGAGCAGAACTGCTCGACCTCCACGGTCCGTCTGGTCGGTTCCTCGCAGGCCAACATGTTCGCGTCGATCTCCGCCGGCATCAGCGCGCTGTGGGGCCCGCTGCACGGCGGCGCCAACCAGTCCGTGCTGGAGATGCTCGAAGGCATCCGCGACTCCGGCTCCGACGTCGACACCTTCATCCGCAAGGTGAAGAACAAGGAGGACGGCGTCCGCCTGATGGGCTTCGGCCACCGGGTCTACAAGAACTTCGACCCGCGCGCCAAGATCATCAAGGCCGCCGCGCACGATGTGCTCTCCGCGCTGGGCAAGTCGGACGAACTCCTCGACATCGCCCTGAAGCTGGAGGAGCACGCGCTCTCCGACGACTACTTCGTCGAGCGCAAGCTGTACCCGAACGTCGACTTCTACACCGGTCTGATCTACCGGGCCATGGGCTTCCCGACCGAGATGTTCACGGTCCTGTTCGCCCTCGGCCGGCTGCCGGGCTGGATCGCCCAGTGGACCGAGATGATCAAGGAGCCGGGTTCCCGTATCGGCCGTCCGCGCCAGATCTACACGGGCGTCGTCGAGCGCGACTTCGTGCCGGTCGAGGCGCGCTGACACCTGGCGGTGAGGGGCGCCGTTCCATCGGCGCCCCGGTGGCGGGCCGAGCTGCCCCGGGCGGGCCGAGCCGCCCCGGTGGCGGGCCGAGCCATGGAAGAGTGGCCGTAGCCATGGAAGAACGGCCGTAGAAGAACAGTCGTAGAAAAACAGAAGGCGCCCTGTCGCCGGTCCCCCCACGGGCCGACGATCAGGGCGCCTTCCCATGTCCCGGTGCGGATTCCCCCCACGGGATCCGGCCGGGCGCTCGGAGAGGACAGCGCCTGAATCGCTGTCGTCGAGCAGAATGAGCAAAACTCGTCCTGCTCCAGTGATGCGGTGCGGTCTGCCGGGACAACGCACGCTGGGAGGGCCGCTCAAAGCTTCCCTGTGTGCGTGCCCCGGCAACGCATCTCTGAGGAAGTCCCCCAAGACATCCCCAGATGCCGGCTGACGCCCCCCAAGACGCCGAACCGACATCGCCAACTTAGACCTTCGAACCCCTTCGATGGTTACGTTCGCATCACTGTGATCTGCGTCTCTTGCATATGTCCATTAGGTACGCAAGAGCCCCGATACAGCGATCGGGGCTCAGGCGTAAGGATGATGCGCGAGCCTTGTGAAGAGCTTATGTGAGGCTCGCGTAGGACTCCAGAGGGTGTCTCAACTTCGGTGGGCGGCGAACCGCCGGTAACCTCGCGGGATTTCAGCGGAAGCGGCGCAGCCGCAGGCTGTTGGTCACCACGAACACCGAGGAGAAGGCCATCGCCGCGCCGGCGATCATCGGGTTGAGCAGCCCGGCGGCGGCGAGCGGCAGCGCGGCCACGTTGTAGCCGAAGGCCCACACCAGGTTGCCCTTGATGGTGGCCAGCGTCCGCCGGGAGAGCCGGATCGCGTCGGCGGCCACCCGCAGGTCGCCGCGGACCAGGGTCAGATCGCCGGCCTCGATCGCGGCGTCGGTGCCGGTGCCCATGGCCAGGCCCAGGTCGGCGGTGGCGAGCGCGGCCGCGTCGTTGACGCCGTCGCCGACCATGGCCACGGTCCGCCCCTCGCGCTGCAGCCGTCGTACGACGTCCACCTTGTCCTCGGGGAGCACCTCGGCGAACACGTGCGTGGCCTCGATCCCGACCGTCCGCGCGACCGCCTCGGCGACCGTCCGGTTGTCGCCGGTGAGCAGCACCGGTGTGAGCCCCAGGGAGCGCAGCTCGTCCACCGCCTCGGCGCTGGTCTCCTTGACCGCATCGGCGACGGTGAGGACGCCGCGGGCCCGCCCGTCCCAGCCGGCCACGACGGCCGTACGGCCCTGCTGCTCGGCCTCACGGGCCGCGCGGGTCAGCTCCGGCGGTACCTCGTCGTAGAGCCGCCCCACGGCCACCTCGCGGCCGTTCACGCGCCCGCGCACGCCCTGCCCGGGGACGTTCTCGAAGTGCTCGGCCGCCGGCAGTGATCCGGTGCGTGCCTGCGCGCCGGCGGCGATCGCGCGGGCGATCGGGTGCTCGGAGGCGTGCTCCAGGGCGCCGGCGAGGCGCAGCAGCTCCTTCTCGTCCTCGCCCTCGGCGACGTACACCGCCTGGAGGGTCATCCGGCCGGTGGTGACGGTGCCGGTCTTGTCCAGGACGACGGTGTCGACGCGGCGCGTGGACTCCAGTACCTCGGGGCCCTTGATGAGGATGCCGAGCTGGGCGCCGCGTCCGGTGCCGACCATCAGCGCGGTCGGTGTGGCGAGGCCCAGGGCGCAGGGGCAGGCGATGATCAGGACGGCCACGGCGGCGGTGAACGCGGCGACCGTGTCGCCGGTGAGGGCCAGCCAGACGCCGAACGTGGCGAGCGCGAGGAGGATGACCACGGGCACGAAGACGGCGGAGATCCGGTCGGCGAGCCGCTGCACCTCGGCCTTGCCGTTCTGCGCGTCCTCCACGAGCCGCGCCATCCGGGCGAGCTGGGTGTCGGCGCCGACCCGGGTGGCCTCGACGACCAGCCGGCCGCCCGCGTTGACCGTGGCGCCGGTGACCCGGTCGCCCGGCGAGACGTCCACCGGCACCGACTCGCCGGTCAGCATGGACGCGTCCACCGCGGAGACACCCTCGACCACCGTGCCGTCGGTGGCGATCTTCTCGCCGGGCCGGACGACGAACCGGTCGCCGACGGCCAGGGAACCGACGGGAACGCGCACCTCACGGCCGTGACGCAGTACGGCGACGTCCTTGGCGCCCAGCTCCATCAGCGCCTTCAGGGCCGCCCCGGCGCGCCGCTTGGAGCGGGCCTCCAGATAGCGGCCGAGCAGGATCAGGGCGACGACCCCGGCGGCGACCTCCAGATAGATGGTGGAGGCGCCGTCCATGCGCGAGACGGTGAAGCGGAACGCGTCGTGCATGCCGGGCATGCCCGCGTCACCGAAGAACAGGGCCCACAGCGACCAGCCGAACGCGGCCAGGGTGCCGACCGAGACCAGGGTGTCCATGGTGGCGGCGCCGTGCCGGGCGTTGGTCCAGGCGGCCCGGTGGAAGGGCGCGCCGCCCCAGACGACGACGGGCGCGGCGAGGGTGAGGGAGAGCCACTGCCAGTTGTCGAACTGCAGCGCCGGGATCATCGCGAGCAGGACCACGGGCGCGGCGAGCAGGGCGGAGACGAGCAGGCGGTGACGGAGGGCGCCGAGTTCGGGATCCCGCTCGGGGGCTTCCGCTCGGGCCTTGGGCTCCGACGCCGGCGGCGCGGGCTCCTCGGCGGTGTAGCCCGTCTTCTCCACGGTGGAGATCAGGTCGGCCACCAGGACGCCCTCACCGAAGGCGATCTTCGCCTTCTCGGTGGCGTAGTTGACCGTGGCGCTGACGCCCTCCATGCGGTTGAGCTTCTTCTCCACCCGGGCGGCGCAGGAGGCGCAGGTCATCCCGCCGATGAGCAGCTCGACCTCGGCGGTGCCGGCTATCGCGGTCGGGTTCTGTGCCGCGTTCTCTGCGGTGGTGCTGGTCATGTCCGGACTCCAGACATCGGACCGGGCCGTGCGGATCCAGTATCAGCTGGTCGGCACGGCCCGATCGGGGAAAGGTTTCGGGTCCCGCCCGCGACGACGGGACCGGTCGTACGTGCCTTGCGTTTCGTGCGTGCCCTGCCGGTCAGGCGTGTCGTGCGTGCTTTGCTGGTCGGGCGTGTCGTACGTGCCCTGCCGGTCAGGCGTGTCGTACGGGTCCCGCGCTCAGATCCTGCCGGCCAGCTCGAAGCCGGCCTCGTCCACGGCGGCGCGCACGGCCTCGTCGTCCAGTGGGGTCTCGGAGACCACGGTCACCTCGCCGGTCGACGCGACGGCCTTCACCGAGCTGACGCCGGGGAGCTGGGAGATCTCGCCGGAGACGGAGCCTTCGCAGTGGCCGCAGCTCATTCCGGTCACCTTGTAGACCGTGGTGACGGAGCCTGTGGTGTCGGTGTGGGCGGTCATGTCGTTACTCCTCGTCGAGGCGGGTGGGGCCGGTGGGGCCCGCGAGGGAGCCCCACGTTCTCCACACTATACCCCTAGGGGGTATTTCACCAAGAGGTGTCCCGGCGCGTCAGCGTCCGCACCCAGCCGACGCCGGCCAGGGCCACCAGGGCCAGCCCGCCGACCGAGAAGAGGGTGAACAGGTGCTCCTGCGCGGTGCTCGGCCGGGCGAGGTATCCCAGGGTGAACAGTCCTCGGTGCAGGCCGGTGCCGGTGCCGGTCAGCCGGGCGGCCATCCACAGCGCCAGGCCGTGCGTGGAGTCCCACAGGGCGTGCAGCAGGGACACCCCGAGGCAGGTGCCGAGCACCGGCGCGGTGACACGGAAGCCTCCGCTGAGACGGCGCCGGGCCAGCAGCGCGCCGCCGGCGATCGCGGTCCACAAGCCGTGCCCGAAGGGGACGAGCACTCCGCGCAGGACCTCCGTCTCCAGCAGGGACCGCAGTCCGGCACCCCGGGCGGAGGCGGCCGCGTCGAAGGCGTACCCGGCGCTCTCCAGGGCCGCGAAGCCGAAGCCGACGGCCGCCCCGAGCACCAGCCCGGCGCGCAGCCCGCGCAGATACGGCAGCCGGTGCAGCACGAACACCAGCGTCGCGAGCTTGGCCGCCTCCTCGATCAGGCCGACGCAGACGAACGTCCCGGGGGAGGGGCGCAGCAGATACGACTCCGTGAGCGAGGCGCCGAGCGCGCCGAGGGCCCCGCCGGCCAGGAAGCAGCCGAGAATCGCGCTGACGCCCAGGTCACGGCCGTGCCGCTCGTACGCCCACAGCACGAAGACGACCGGTACGAGAAAGCTGCCGAGCAGGATCAGCGTCGGCAGCGGCGTGCTGTTCCGCGTCTCGTACGTGATCCACGCGGTCAGCGCCCACAGGGCGAGCCCGCCGCCCAGGCAGCGCCGCCACAGGCCCGCGCCGATGCGGGGGTACGGCGGTGGCGGCTGCTGGGGGCCGGGTATGCGGGCCTTGGGTGTGCCGGGAGGCGGGGGGTGGCTCACGTCGGTCCCCTCGGACGGCTGCTGGGCGATTTATCCGCACTGTAGGCAGATGTTCCGGGTGTCGCAGTCCGGGACGGGCCGCGTCGGCCGCCCGCAACCGGGTCGCCGCCGAGGGGAGTTCGAGGCCGGTGGTGTCCGGGTCAGCCGCGGCCGAGCCGGTCGCCCACCAGCGGTTCCAGGTAGCGCATCAGGACGTCCTTGACCTCCTGGACATAGGCCGCGCGCTCGGCGCCCTCGTGGGCGAGGACCAGCTCCAGTCCGGCCTTGTAGATCCCGAGGCAGACGTGCGCCGTGCGGGTGACGTCGGCCTGGCCGGCGCCGGGCATCAGGGAGCCGAGCAGGCCCTCGATCCGGCCGGTCAGCGTGGTGTACAGCTGGTCGTGCGTCTCGGCCATCCGGCCCGGGATGTCGGGGCCGTGCATCAGCGCGAAGAACACCGGGTGCTCGGTGTTGAAGGCCATGAACCGGTCGATGGCGGAACCGACGGCCTCCTCCAGCGGGGTGGCGGGATCGATCGGGGCCAGCGCCTCGCCGTAGGTCTCCCGCATCTCGTGGACGAGCCGGTCGCCCAGCTCGATCGCGATCGCCTCCTTGTTCGGGAAGAACTGGTACAGCGTCCCCGGCGAGACGCCGGCCTCGCGGGCGATGGCGTTGGTGCTGGCGGCGGTGTAGCCGGTGGTGCAGAAGACCCGGGCCGCCGCTTCGAGCAGCTGGGTGATACGGCGCTCGCCGCGGGCCTGCCGGCGGCGCGGCTGCTCCTTCTGTGTCTGCGCCTGTGTCTGCGCGTTGTCGGGCACGAGTTGTCCCCAGATCTCCGAACGGGATTGACAAACACGAGCTATCGCTCGCATTCTGTGAAAACGCGAGCGATCACTCGTGTTTGCCATTTTACGGTTTCCACGGTGAAGGGGACACCGCACCATGACCGAAGTCAACAGCCCGCCCCGCCCCGGCGGCTGGACCCGATTCGTGACCGCCCGGCCACGCCTGTCGCTGCTGGTGGCCCTGGTGCTCACCGCGCTCGCCGTGCTGGCCGGCAGCGGTGTCGCGGACCGTCTCGGCAGCGGCGGGTGGGAGGACCCGGCCGCCCAGTCGACGTATGCCACCAAGGCCCTGGAGCGGGAGTTCCCTGATTCCCAGCCGAACCTGCTGCTCCTGGTCGACGCGGGCCGCGCCTCGGTCGACGATCCGGCGGTCGCCGCCCGGGCCCGGGGCCTGGCCGGCCGGCTGGCGGGGGAGAAGGGCGTGACCGGCGTCGGCTCCTACTGGCAGAGCAGGTCACCCGCCCTGCGCGCCGAGGACGGCCACGAGGCGCTGATCGCCGCCCGCATCACCGGCGACGAGAACGCGATGGCCAGGACCCTCGACCGCATATCCCCCCGCTACCGGGGCGCGCACGGCCCGGTCCAGGTGAAGGTCGGCGGCATCGTCGCCGTCCGGCACGAGATGCAGACGATCATCAAGGAGGATCTGACCCGGGCCGAGCTGATCGCCCTGCCGATCACCCTTGTGCTGCTGGTGATGGTCTTCGGCAGCGCCGTCGCCGCCCTGCTGCCGCTCGGTATCGGCATCGTCGCCATCCTCGGCACCAACGCCGTCCTGCGCGCTCTGACGTCCTTCACCGACGTCTCCGTCTTCGCGCTCAACCTCACCACGGCCCTCGGTCTGGGCCTGGCCATCGACTACGCCCTGTTCATCGTCCGCCGCTACCGCGAGGAACTGTCCACGGGCGCAGACCCGTTGACGGCGGTCGCGGCGACCCTGCGCACCGCCGGGCGCACGGTGCTCTTCTCCGCCCTCACCGTCGCGGTGTCCCTGGCCGCCATGATGGTCTTCCCGCAGTACTTCCTGCGCTCCTTCGCCTACGCCGGCATCGCCGTGGTCCTGCTCGCCGCGGCCGCCGCCCTGATCCTGCTCCCGGCCGCCCT
This sequence comes from Streptomyces alanosinicus, assembly GCF_014650595.1. Classification (GTDB taxonomy): domain Bacteria; phylum Actinomycetota; class Actinomycetes; order Streptomycetales; family Streptomycetaceae; genus Streptomyces; species Streptomyces alanosinicus. The sequence continues at coordinate 1,022,094 of NZ_BMVG01000001.1, read as the reverse complement.
GGTCCTGCTCGGCCATCGCGTCAACTCCCTGGACCTGCGCCAGCTGTTCCGCCGGGGCCGCGACCGGGGGCCCGACGGGGGTAGGGCCTGGGCGCGGACCGCCGGCCTGGTGATGCGCCGCGCCCCGCTCTTCGCCCTCGGCACCACCGTTCTGCTGATGACCCTCGGACTGCCCTTCCTGGGCGTGAAGTTCGGCACGGCCGACGACCGCCAGCTCCCCTCGACCGCCGAGTCCCATGTGGTGCAGGACCAGATCCGCGAGGGCTTCCCGGGCAGCCCCGGCGGCGGTCTGGAGATCCTCGCCGAGGGCAGGACCACCGGCGCCCAGTACGCCGCCTACAAGCAGCGGGTGGCCGCCCTGCCCGAGGTGGTCCGTGTCGAGGGTCCGCTGGTCAAGGGCGACGCCGCCTACTTCACGGTGCGGCCGAAGGGGGAGGCCGTGGGCGACGCGGCCCAGCGCCTGGTGGGCGACGTACGAGCCCTCCGCCCGCCCTTCGACACCAAGGTGACCGGCACCGCGGCGGTCCTCGTCGACACCAAGCACGCGATAGCCGAACGCCTGCCCTGGGCAGCCGTGTTCATCGCCGTCGTCACCCTGCTCCTGGTCTTCCTGCTGACGGGCAGCGTGCTGATACCGATCCAGGCGGTGGTGCTCAACGCGCTCAGCCTGACGGCGATGTTCGGCGCCGTGGTCTGGGTGTTCCAGGACGGCCATCTCTCCGGCCTCCTCGGCTTCACCAGCCCGGGCTCGGTCGAGACCACCCTGCCCGTGCTGATGTTCTGCGTGGCCTTCGGACTCTCCATGGACTACGGCGTGTTCCTGCTCTCCCGCATCAAGGAGGAGTACGACCGCACGGGCGACCACGACGCGGCCGTGCGGCACGGACTGCAGCGCACCGGCGGGCTGATCACCGCGGCGGCGGTCATCCTCGCGGTGGTGATGGTCGCCATCGGCACCTCACGGGTGACCAACACCAAGATGCTCGGCCTCGGCATCGCGCTCGCCGTGCTGATGGACGCGATGGTCGTCCGGAGCCTGCTGGTCCCGGCGATCATGCGGCTGACCGGGCGGGCCACCTGGTGGGCGCCGGCACCCCTGCGCCGCCTCCACGCACGGTTCGGTCTGAGCGAGGGCGAGCCGGCGGCACCGGCGCAGGTGAGAGAGCCGGCGGGGGTGTGAGGCCGCCGGCCGCCGTGGCAGGGTGGGCCCATGAGAGCCGTGGTGTTCGAGAAGTTCGGTGAGCCGGCCGAGGTCCGGGACGTCCCCGACCCGGAGCCCGCGGAGCACGGCGTGGTCGTCCGGGTGGCGGCCACCGGCCTGTGCCGCAGCGACTGGCACGGCTGGATGGGCCACGACCCCGACATCACACTGCCGCATGTGCCGGGGCATGAACTCGCCGGTGTCGTCGAGGCGGTGGGCTCCCGGGTGACCGGATGGCGGCCCGGCGACCGGGTCACCGTGCCGTTCGTGTGCGCCTGCGGCACCTGCCCGGCCTGCGCGGCGGGCGACCGGCAGGTGTGCGAACGCCAGACCCAGCCGGGCTTCCACCACTGGGGCTCCTTCGCGCAGTACGTGGCGCTCGACCACGCCGACGTCAACCTGGTGGCGATCCCCGACGACATGGCGTACGCCACCGCCGCCGCCCTCGGCTGCCGTTTCGCCACCGCCTTCCGCGCGGTGGTGCAGCAGGGCCGGGTGGCGGCGGGGGAGTGGGTCGCGGTGCACGGCTGCGGCGGGGTCGGGCTGTCGGCCGTGATGATCGCGGCCTCGGCCGGCGCCCGTGTGGTCGCCGTCGACGTCTCGCCCCAGGCCCTGGACCTGGCACGGGCCTGCGGGGCCGCGGAGTGCGTCGACGCGACCGGACTGCCCGACCCGGCCGAGGCCGTCCGCGAGCTGACCGGGGGCGGCGCCCATCTCTCCCTCGACGCGCTCGGCTCGCCCGCCACCTGCGCGGCCTCCGTGAACGGCCTGCGCCGCCGCGGTCGGCATGTCCAGGTGGGCCTGCTGCCCTCACCGGACGGCACCACACCCGTCCCGCTGGCCCGCGCCATCGCCCTGGAGCTGGAACTGCTCGGCAGCCACGGCATGGCCGCGCACGCCTACCCCGGCATGCTGCGCCTCGTCCGCTCCGGCGTCCTGCGCCCCGACCTCCTGGTGACCTGCACGATCACCCTCGACGCGGCACCGGCGGCCCTCGCGGCGATGGGCAGGGCACCAGGAGCCGGAGTCACGGTCATCGAACCGCGGACCTGAGAGCGGCCCACCGGCGGTCGAGGCTGATGGAGCGACTGTGCCCCACGCGAGCGGTGGGGCACAGAGGACTTCTTCCCGGGGGCCGGGGGCGGGGTCAGTCCGGTTGGCGGCCCCGGTTGCCCGGCCGGGAGGCGACCCAGGCGCGGACGGTGTCGGCGTACCAGTAGGGCTTGCCGCCCTCCACATGGTCGGGCGGGGGCAGCAGCCCGTGTTTGCGATAGGACCGTACGGTGTCCGGCTGCACTCTGATGTGCGCCGCGATCTCCTTGTAGGACCAGAGCCTTCGGTCGGTCATGACCCGCACCTCCCTGCGCGCGCCGCGGCGGCGGCCGGGGGCGGCCGTCGGGGGAGCCGGGCGCTGCGCTGGCGATCACCAAGCCTGTGTCCGGTGAACGACACAGAGTGACCGGAGGACAGGGCCTGTCGACACGGTGTGACGCACAACCCGCGTACTCGGGACATGCGTGACACAAACACGGCGTTTGTGACGTGGCCGACGCAAAGGTGTGCGCCGGGGGTGCCGACACGGCGCGTGGACGCGGCACGGGTCCGTTCGCGAGGGCGGGCCGGGCCTGCTGCGTCAGCCCCGGCCCGCCGGCTTCCCCGCATCGCCCGGCGACCGCGTCCCAGGGGCGCACTCCTGGCCCCGTCCCCCTGGGGCGACCTAGGCCCTAGCCGCCCGGCACTCCCGTCTCCCCCGTCTCCCCTGTCTTCCCCCGTCTCTCCCGGGAGTTCGATGGCCGGGTGAACAGCGTGCCCGGTGCCGGCCCCGCGGGTCTTGGAGAAAAGCGCACCGTGGCCGGGGGCGAGTACCAGACTCGTCGCCTCGCCCGCCAGGAACTCCCCGGGACTGCAGCCGGTCATGGTCCTGAGCTCACCGCTGAAGTGCGCCTGGTCGTAGTACCCGCACAGCGCCGCGGTCTCCGCCTGCCCGTGTCCCGCGGTCAGCAGCCGCCGCGCCCGTTGCACCGGCAGCACCCGGGCCGCCGCCTTCGGCGGAAGGCCGATCTGCTCCCGGAAGCGGTTCTCCAAGTGCCGTACGCTCCAGCCCGCTTCCGCGGCCGGCCGGGGCACCGGGAGCCGGCCGGAGCTGCGCCCGAGCGGCGACCAGGCGTGCACCACCCGCTCGGAGACGGGAGCGCCCGCGCGCATGCGCTCCAGCAGCGCCCGGTCGAGCAGCGCGAACCGTTCCGGCCGGCGGGGCAACGCGGCGAGCGCGGCCGCGAGTTCGCCCAGCGGCACCCCCGCCGGGCCGGCCAACTCGTCCGGATGCAGGGAGCGGTTGGCCAGTTCGTACTGCTCCGTGTCGAACAGGGTGAACGCCGCCCAGGGGGCGAGCAGTACCTCGATCCCGGAGAGCCGGCCCGCGTGTTCACCGAGGGCGGGCGCGGCGGTCAGCCCGTTGACGACGGACACGAGGCTCACCGGGGGCCGCCCCGCCCGGGTGATCCGCACCGGCGCCTCGAAGCCCAGCAGCAGCGTGGCCGCCGCGATCGGTGTCTCCAGCCGGCGGCGCGGCCGGTCGAGGGTCAGCCGTATGCCGCGATAACTGATCACTCCCGGCCGCAACGCCGGATGCGGCCGGGCAGACACGGTCGACACGGCACCCATGCTACGAGCGGGACGGACGCCTCCCCAGGTGTCGGGCGCCGATCCGATCCGGATACGGGACAGTGAGTGAGGAGGGTGACAGCGACGTCATGGGTGCCGGAGCGCGAGCGGACGGAAAGCGCTGTCCCTGACTGGTCCGAATGTCTGGACAAACTATTGACAGGGCTCGGTGTGGGGGACTACAAAACCGGGGAGAGCCGTGACGAAGGGAAGCCGATGGCCTACGACCTGATCACCATGGGACGGATCGGAGTGGACCTCTACCCGCTGCAGACCGGTGTCCCGCTCGCCCAGGTGTCGTCCTTCGGCAAGTTCCTCGGCGGGTCGGCGACGAATGTCGCGGTCGCCGCGGCCCGGCTCGGCCGGCACACCGCCGTGATCACCCGGACGGGCGACGACCCGTTCGGCGCCTATCTGCACGAGGCGCTGCGCGGGTTCGGCGTCGACGACCGCTGGGTCACCCCGGTCCCCGGGCTGCCGACCCCGGTCACCTTCTGCGAGGTCTTCCCGCCGGACGACTTCCCGCTCTACTTCTACCGGCAGCCCAAGGCGCCCGACCTGGAGATCGACGCCCACGACCTGGACCTCGACGCCATCCGCGAGGCCCGCGTCTTCTGGGTCACCGGCACCGGACTGAGCGAGGAGCCCAGCCGTACGGCCACTCTCGCGGCCCTCGCCCACCGGGCGAAGGCGGGCCCGACGGTCTTCGACCTCGACTGGCGCCCCATGTTCTGGACCGACCCCGCCGCGGCCCGCCCGTTCTACGCCGAGGCCCTGCGCCACACCACGGTCGCCGTCGGCAACCTGGACGAGGTGGAAGTCGCCACCGGCGTACGCGAGCCGCATGCCGCCGCCCGCGCCCTGCTGGCCGCCGGGGTCGAGATCGCCGTCGTCAAGCAGGGACCCAAGGGCGTCCTCGCGGTCAGCCGCAACGGCGACTGTGCCGAGGTCCCGCCGCTGCCCGTCACCGTCCTCAACGGACTCGGCGCCGGCGACGCCTTCGGCGGCTCCCTGTGCCACGGCCTCCTCGAAGGCTGGGACCTGGAGACGGTGATGCGGCACGCCAACGCGGCCGGCGCCATCGTCGCCTCCCGCCTGGAGTGCTCCTCGGCGATGCCCACCCCGGACGAGGTGGCCGCCGCGCTCGACGCCGGAGCGGTGCTGTGAGGGCCGGCCGGGTCACGGGCACCCACACCGAGGGCGGGGACGCCGGACGCAGCCCCCGCGTCGACGTCGCCGAACTCGTCCGCGTCCGCACCCACCACCCCGAGGCGATCGCCGAGGCCGCCGCCCGCCGGGCCCGCCGCCCGCTGCTGGACGAGAACGGCCGGCTGATGATCGTCGCCGCCGACCACCCGGCCCGCGGCGCGCTCGGCGTCGGCGACCGCAAGCTTGCCATGGCCAACCGCGCCGACCTGCTGGAACGGCTCTGCCTGGCACTGAGCCGGCCCGGCGTCGACGGCGTCCTCGCCACCGCCGACATACTGGACGACCTGCTGCTGCTCGGCGCCCTCGACCACAAGGTCGTCATGGGCTCCATGAACCGGGGCGGACTGCAGGGCGCCAGCTTCGAGCTGGACGACCGCTTCACCGGCCACCGCCCCGAGGACATCCAGCGGCTCGGCTTCGACGCGGGCAAACTGCTGCTGCGCATCGACTACGACGACCCCGGCTCGCTGACCACCCTGGAGTCCACCGCCCGCGCCGTCGACGAGATGGCCGCGCGCCGGCTGCCGGTCTTCGTGGAGCCGTTCATCAGCCGCCGCGACTCCGCGGGAAAGCTGGGGAACGACCTGTCGGCCGAGGCGGTCACCAAGTCCATCGCCATCGCCTCCGGCCTCGGCGGCTCCTCCGCCTACACCTGGCTGAAGGTCCCCGTCACCGACGACCCCGACGACATGGCCCGGGTCATGGAGACCTCCACCCTGCCGGCCGTACTGCTCGGCGGCGACATCGGCGACTCGCCCGAGGGCCAGGTCGCCGCCTACGAGAAGTGGCGCGGCGCGCTCCAACTGCCCACCGTGCGCGGCCTGGTGGTCGGCCGCTCGCTGCTGTACCCGGCGGACGGCGATGTGGCCGCCGCCGTGGACACCGCCGTAGGACTGCTGTGAGGGCCGCATGACCAGCACCGATCTGCATCTGCCCAAGGGCGCCACCGCGAACGACCGGTACGCCGTCGACATCGGCCCCGAGTCGGCCGCCTGGACACACAGCAGCCTGCGCGTCGTCGAGTTGGCGCCCGGCGGCGGCCATACGTTCACCACAGGCGACAGTGAGTGGATCGTGCTTCCGCTGGAAGGCGGATGTACCGTACAAATCAAGACTGCGTCAACCGAGCAGTGCGAGTTCCAACTCCTGGGCCGGGAAAGCGTGTTCGCGGACGTCTCCGACTTCGCGTACGTTCCCCGGGACGCCCGGGTCCAGATCGCCTCCGGCGCGGGAGGCCGCTTCGCCCTGGCAGGAGCGAAGTGCGAGCGACAACTCCCCGCCCGCTACGGCCCCGCGCCGGAGGTCCCCGTCGAGCAGCGCGGCAGCGGCGCCTGCGCCCGCCGGGTGCGGAACTTCGCCTCCGCGGACTCCTTCGACTGCGACAAGCTGATCGCCGTCGAGGTGATCACCCCGGGCGGCAACTGGTCCTCGTACCCGCCGCACAAGCACGACGAGCACCGGCCGGGCGAGGAGTCCGAGCTGGAGGAGATCTACTACTTCGAGATCGACGGTCCGAACGGCCTCGGCTATCAGCGGGTGTTCCCCTCCCGCGCGGGCGGCTCCGACGTCCTCGCCGAGGTCCGCTCCGGGGACGCCGTGCTCGTCCCCGACGGCTGGCACGGCCCGTCCATCGCCCAGCCCGGCCACGACATGTACTACCTGAACGTCATGGCGGGTCCGGGCGAGACGCGGGAGTGGCGGATCTGCTTCCACCCCGACCACACCGAGACCACAGGGGGATACCGATGACGATCCGGCTGACCGTCGCCCAGGCGCTCGTCCGCTTCCTCGCCGCCCAGCACACCGAACGGGACGGCGCGCGACAGCGGCTGATCGGCGCCACCTGGGGCATCTTCGGCCATGGCAATGTCGCGGGGCTCGGCCAGGCGCTGATCGAGTACGCCGAGGTGATGCCGTATCACCAGGGCCGCAACGAGCAGTCGATGGTGCACGCGGCGGTCGGGTACGCCCGCCAGTCCAACCGGCTGTCCACGCACGCGGTGACGACGTCGATCGGCCCCGGCGCCACCAACCTCGTCACGGGCGCGGCCCTCGCGACCATCAACCACCTCCCGGTCCTGCTGCTGCCCGGCGACGTCTTCGCAACCCGCCCCGCCGACCCGGTGCTGCAGCAGCTGGAGGTGCCGTACGCGGGCGATGTGTCGGTCAACGACAGCCTGCGCCCGGTGTCGAGGTACTTCGACCGGGTCACCCGGCCCGAAGCCCTGATCCCCTCGGCGCTGCAGGCCATGCGGGTCCTCACCGACCCCGTCGAGACCGGCGCGGTCACCCTCGCCCTGCCGCAGGACGTACAGGCGGAGGCCTTCGACTGGCCCGAGGAGTTCTTCGCCGAGCGCGTGTGGACGGTACGCCGGCCGGGCGCGGACCCCGTCGAGCTGGCCGAGGCGGTCCGGGCGGTGCGGGACGCGCGCCGGCCGCTGGTCATCGCGGGCGGCGGCGTCCACCACAGCCGCGCCGAGGCGGCCCTCGCCGAGTTCGCCGAGGCCACCCGCATCCCGGTCGCCTCCACCCAGGCCGGCAAGGGCTCCCTGCGCTACGACCATCCGCAGGACGTCGGCGGGGTCGGCCACACCGGCACCGCGACCGCCGACGAGCTGGCCCGCACCGCGGACCTGGTGATCGGCGTCGGCACCCGCTACACCGACTTCACCACCGCCTCCGGCACCCTCTTCGAGAACCCGGACGTCCGTTTCCTGAACCTCAACATCGCGCCCTACGACGGCCACAAGCTGTCCGGGCTGCCGCTGGTCGCCGACGCCCGCAGCGGTCTGGGCGAGCTGACCGAGGCGCTGGCGATGCACGACCACACGGCGGCGGAGCCGTACGTCACCGAGTACACCGAGGACAAGGAGCGCTGGGAGCAGCGCGTCGACGCCTGCCTCGCGGCCGACGAGATCGACGTACGGCCGACCCAGCCGCAGGTCATCGGCGCCCTGGACGCCCTGGTGGACGAGTCCGACATCATCATCAACGCGGCCGGCTCGCTCCCCGGCGATCTGCACAAGCTGTGGCGGACCCGGTCCTTCGACCAGTACCACCTGGAGTACGGCTACTCGTGCATGGGCTACGAGATCCCGGCCGCGCTCGGGGTGAAGCTCGCCGCGCCGGAGCGCAACGTATGGGCGCTGGTCGGCGACGGCACCTATCTGATGATGCCGACCGAGATCGTGACCGCCGTGCAGGAGGGCATCGCGATCAAGGTGTTGCTGGTGCAGAACCACGGGTACGCGTCCATCGGCGGGCTCTCGGAGTCGGTGGGCGGCGAGCGGTTCGGCACCGCCTACCGCTTCCAGGCCGGCGACGGGACGTACACGGGCGACCCGCTGCCCGTCGACCTCGCCGCCAACGCGGCCAGCCTGGGGATGCGCGTGCTGCGCGCGAAGACCGTACGGGACCTGCGCGCGGCGCTCGCCGAGGCGCGGGCCGCCGACACTCCCACATGTGTCTACGTGGAGACCGAAACGTCCGACACTGTGTCGGGCGCGCCTCCGGCGCAGGCCTGGTGGGATGTTCCTGTGGCCGAGACCGCGACCCGCCCGTCGGCGGTCAAGGCACGTGAGCTGTACGAACGGCACGTCTCGACCCGACGCCGCCATCTGTAAGAAGGAGTCTCTGGGCATGACGAAGATCGTCAACCACTGGATCGGCGGCAAGACCGTCGAAGGCGCGTCGGGCACGTACGGGCCGGTCACCGACCCGGCGACCGGCGCGGTCACCACCAAGGTCGCGTTCGCGTCGGTCGAGGAGGTGGACGCGGCCGTCGCGGCGGCCAAGGACGCCTACGCGACCTGGGGCCAGTCCTCGCTGGCCCAGCGGACCACCGTCCTCTTCAAGTTCCGGGCGCTGCTGGACGCCAACCGGGACGCGATCGCCGAGCTGATCACCGCCGAGCACGGCAAGGTGCACTCCGACGCGCTCGGCGAGGTCGCCCGCGGTCTGGAGATCGTGGACCTGGCCTGCGGTATCAACGTGCAGCTGAAGGGGGAGCTGTCGACGCAGGTCGCCAGCCGGGTCGACGTCTCCTCCATCCGGCAGCCGCTCGGTGTCGTCGCGGGCATCACGCCGTTCAACTTCCCGGCGATGGTCCCGATGTGGATGTTCCCGATCGCCATCGCGTGCGGCAACACCTTCGTGCTCAAGCCGTCCGAGAAGGACCCTTCGGCGTCGCTCAAGATCGCCGAGCTGCTGTCCGAGGCCGGTCTGCCGGACGGTGTCTTCAACGTCGTACACGGTGACAAGGTGGCCGTGGACCGGCTGCTGGAGCACCCGGACGTCAAGGCGGTCTCCTTCGTCGGCTCCACCCCGATCGCCCGCTACATCCACACCACCGCCGCCGCCAACGGCAAGCGCGTGCAGGCGCTCGGCGGCGCCAAGAACCACATGCTGGTGCTGCCGGACGCCGACCTGGACGCGGCCGCGGACGCCGCGGTGAGCGCCGCCTACGGCTCCGCCGGCGAGCGCTGCATGGCCATCTCGGCCGTCGTCGCGGTCGGCGCCATCGGCGACACGCTGGTGGAGAAGATCCGTGAGCGCGCCGAGAAGATCAAGATCGGTCCGGGCAACGACCCGACGAGCGAGATGGGCCCGCTGATCACCAAGGTCCACCGCGACAAGGTGGCGTCGTACGTCTCCGGTGCCGCCGCCGAGGGCGCCGAGGTCGTCCTGGACGGCACCGGGTACACCGTCGAGGGCTACGAGGACGGCCACTGGATCGGGCTCTCGCTGCTGGACCGGGTGCCCACGTCGGCGAAGGCCTACCAGGACGAGATCTTCGGCCCGGTGCTGTGTGTGCTGCGCGTGGACACCTATGACGAGGGCGTGGCCCTCATCAACGCCTCGCCGTTCGGCAACGGCACCGCGATCTTCACCCGGGACGGCGGCGCGGCCCGCCGCTTCCAGCTGGAGATCGAGGCGGGCATGGTCGGCGTGAACGTGCCGATCCCGGTGCCGGTGGGCTACCACTCCTTCGGCGGCTGGAAGGACTCGCTCTTCGGCGACCACCACATCTACGGCAACGACGGCACGCACTTCTACACCCGCGGCAAGGTCGTCACCACCCGCTGGCCCGACCCGGCCGACGCCCCCACGGGCGTGGACCTGGGCTTCCCGCGCAACCACTGACCGTAGTCAGACCCCGCCGTCAGGCCGTCCGGATTCCGGACGGCCTGACATTTTTTTGATGCGTCGGCTGCGGTTCCCGTTCACGTGGGACGAAACGGGTGACGAAGGGGTTACATGAAGATGACCTTCAAAAGCAAGGTCACATTCGCCCAAGGCTTGATGGATGCCTCCACCAGGCTTCACAGCCTGTGAATGTGATGCGACGTACGACCCTTCGCAGCTGCGGATTCCGAAGGTAAACGGCCATTGACGCGGCGGTTTTCGTCGGGGTTCCATGCAGCACCGTCCCTGCCGCCGGAGGCATCCGTACGAGTCGATCGGAACCGCCGCATGACCGACACGCTCCCGAAGTCCGTGGCCGACACCGCGCCCGCCCAAGCGCCGGGCCTGAAGCGTTCCATCGGTGTCGTCGGCGGCACCCTGCTGACGCTGTCGTGCGTCACGCCCGCCTCCACACTGTTCGTGATCGTGCCCGACCTCTTCTCCAGCCTGGGCACGGCGACCGCGCTCTGTATCGCCATCGGCGCGCTGCTCTGTATCCCCGTGGCGTTCTGCTACTCGGAGCTGGGCACCCTCATCCCCAGCGCGGGCGGCGAGTACGCCATGGTCTCCACCCTGGCCGGACGGCTCGCCGGCTGGCTGGCCTTCGTGATGTCACTGCTCGTCGTGATGATCGTCCCTCCGGTCATCGCGATGGGCACGGCCGACTACCTGGCCCCGGTCGTCCACCTCGACCCGTCCCTCACGGGCGCCGGCGTGATGCTCGCGGCCACCCTCGCCGGTCTGCTGGACCTGCGCGCCAACGCCTGGATCACCGGCATCTTCCTGGTCCTGGAGGTCGTCGCCGCCGGCGTCGTCGCCCTCCTCGGCTTCACCCACGCCCACCGCGGCGCGAGCGCCCTCGGCTCCCTGCGGGTGGCCGGCGAGCACGCGCACGTCAACCCCGTCACGGCCATGATGGTCCTCTCCGGACTCGCCATCGCCCTCTTCGCCACCCAGGGCTTCTCCACCGCCGTCTACCTCTCGGAGGAGCTGGAGAACCCGCGCCGCAACGTCGCCCGCACCGTCCTCGCCACGCTCGCCATCTCCGGCGTCGTCATCCTGGTGCCGGTCGTCGCGATCACCCTGGGCGCCGGTGACCTGAAGACCCTGACCGGCGGCGACATCTCCAGCATGGTCATCGCCTGGAGCAACTCGGCCGTCGGTACCTTCGTCAGCCTGTGCGTGGCCCTCGCGATCATCAACGCGGGCATCGTCATGGTCATCCAGAACTCCCGCGTCCTGTTCGCCTCCGCCCGCGACAAGGCCTGGCCCACCCCGGTCAACAACGCCCTCGCCAAGCTCGGCCGGTTCGGCTCCCCCTGGGTCGCCACCCTCGTCGTCGGCGTCCCCGGCGCCTTCCTCTGCTTCGTCAACCTGGACACCCTGTACGGCGTCACCGGCGTCGCCGTCACCGGCCTGTACCTGCTCGTCGCGATCGCCTCGCTGCTCGGCCGGCGCGGGGCGCACGGCACTCGCAAGGCGTGGCGGATGCCGCTGTGGCCGGCGATGCCGGTCCTGCTCATCGCCGTCCTCGTCTACATCCTGGTCGAGCAGGACCCGTCGTACCTGCTGTGGACCGGCGGCATCACCGCCGTCGCCACCCTCTACTGGGTCTTCTACCTCCGCCCGCGCCGCGCGACCCGCTGGCTCGTGTCCCTCCCGGAGGACGTCCTGTCCGCCGAGGGCGCGCAGGCCTGACCTCGTCCGAGGGCGTTCACACCTGCGGCCCAGGGCGGCACAGCCGATCCAAGGGGCGCGGGGAACGGCGCGACCAGCCATCGACGGCCCGCAGCCGACAACGGCGAAGCACCTCGACGGCGCCGGACCGACCGGCTTTCGTACCGCCGCTGGAGTACGCCGCCAGGCCCCCGTACTCCTGCGGGAGGGGCGGGCGTTCAGCCCAGCGGCTGCACCGGTTGTCGGTGGCGGCCCGTACCGTTGAGCCATGGATCTCCGCCGGCTCTCGCTGCGAGGGCTGCTCAAGAGGCCGCGCCGGCTCGCCGCCGCCGCGGCCGCCGTCGTGGTGCTGGCCGGCGCCGGGACATGGACGGCGGCCGTCGCCGCCGACGGCACGCAGAGCGTGCGCGAGAGCGACCGGGCCATGGCGGTGGACGGCGTCCGCCTGGACACGTCGTTCTTCACTCCGGCGACCGCCGGACGGCACCCCGCCGTCCTGCTGGCGCACGGCTTCGGCGGCAGCAAGGACGACATACGCGGCCAGGCCGAGGACCTCGCCCGGCAGGGGTACGCGGTCCTGACCTGGTCCGCGCGCGGCTTCGGGAAGTCCACCGGAAAGATCGGGCTCAACGACCCGAAGGCCGAGGTCGCCGACGTCTCCCGGCTCATCGACTGGCTGGCCCGGCGCCCCGAGGTCCAGCTCGACAGGCCGGGCGACCCGCGCGTGGGCATGGCCGGCGGTTCCTACGGCGGCGCGATCTCCCTGCTCGCCGCCGGATACGACCACCGGGTCGACGCCATCGCCCCGGCCATCACGTACTGGAACCTCGCCGACGCCCTGTTCCCCAACGGCGTCTTCAAAAAGCTGTGGACCGGCATCTTCTTCAACACCGGCGGCGGCTGCGCCCGTTTCGAACCCGCGCTGTGCCAGATGTACGACAGGGTCGCCGAGTCCGGCACCCCGGACGCGGCCGCCCGCGCACTGCTCCAGGAACGCTCCCCGTCCGCCGTCGGATCCCGCATCAAGGTGCCCACTCTGCTGCTGCAGGGCCAGACGGACTCGCTGTTCACCCTCGCCCAGTCGGACGCGGCCGAGAAGGCGATCCGGGCGAACGGCGCCCCCGTGGACGTCGACTGGATCGCCGGCGGCCATGACGGCGGCGACCTGGAGGCCGACCGGGTCCAGTCACGCGTGCGTGCCTGGTTCGACCGCTATCTGAAGGGCGACAAGAGCACGGGCACCGGCCCGGCCTTCCGCATCACCCGCACCGGCGGCGTCAACTCGGGCGACGGCACGGCCCAGCTGCGCGGCGCGAGCGCCGCCGCCTACCCCGGGCTGCGCGACCACCCGCGCGCCATCGCCCTGAGCGGCGGCACCCAACGCGTCACCAACCCGGCCGGCGCCAGCCCGCCCGGTGTCTCCGCGCTGCCCGGCCTCGGCGGCTCCGGCGGCCTGAGCCAGCTGTCCGCGCTCGGCCTCGGTGTCTCCCTGGACTTCCCCGGGCAGTACGCCCGGTTCGACTCCGCGCCGCTCGGCCACGACCTGCAGATCACCGGCACCCCGACCGCGACCGTCCACATCACCTCGACCAGCGCCGACGCCGTCCTCTTCGGCAAGGTCTACGACGTCGGCCCCGGCGGCACCCAGCAGGTGCTGCCCGAGCAGCTCGTCGCCCCCTTCCGGGTGACCGGCGCCAGAGCCGGCAAGGACGTCACGATCACCCTGCCGGCCGTCGACCACCAGGTGCAGAAGGGCCACCGGCTCCGGCTGGTCCTCGCCGCCACCGACCTCGGCTACGCCTCACCTGCCGCCCCGGCCGGCTACGCCGTCTCCCTCAAGGGAGACCTGAGCGTGCCCACGGCACCCGCCGTCACCACCGCCGCGGCACCCCTGCCCGTCTGGGTGTGGTGGCTGCCGGCGGCCGGCGCGGCCGTCGCGCTCGCCCTGCTGCTCTCCGCCCGCCGCCGTACGGCGACCCCCGCTCCGGACCCCGCGCTGGCCGAAGTACCGCTGGTCATCCAGGACTTGAGCAAGCGGTACGCGAAGTCCGCCGACCGGTACGCGGTGCGCGAGCTGTCCTTCCGCGTCGAGAAGGGCCAGGTCCTCGGCCTGCTCGGACCCAACGGCGCGGGCAAGACCACCACCCTGCGCATGCTGATGGGCCTGATCACCCCGGACGACGGCGAGATCCGTGTCTTCGGCCATGCCATCCGGCCCGGCGCACCCGTGCTGTCCCGGGTCGGCGCCTTCGTGGAGGGCGCCGGCTTCCTGCCGCATCTGTCCGGACGGGAGAACCTGGAGCTGTACTGGCGGGCCACCGGCCGCCCGCCCGAGGACGCGCGTCTGGAGGAGGCCCTGCAGATCGCGGGCCTCGGCGACGCCCTCGCCCGCGCGGTGCGCACCTACTCCCAGGGCATGCGCCAGCGCCTCGCCATCGCCCAGGCCATGCTCGGCCTGCCCGACCTGCTCATTCTCGACGAGCCGACCAACGGTCTCGACCCGCCGCAGATCCGCGAGATGCGCGAGGTGATGATCCGCTACGCGGCCGGCGGCCGCACCGTGATCGTCTCCAGCCATCTCCTCGCGGAGGTGGAGCAATCCTGCACCCACCTGGTGGTGATGGACCGCGGCCGGCTCGTCCAGGCGGGCCCCGTCCGGGACATCATCGGCTCCGGCGACACCCTGCTCGTCGGCACCGCCACGCCCGTCCAGGAGCCGGTCGCGGAGAAGGTGGCCGCGCTGCCCGGGGTCGCCTCCGCCGTGCGCACCGACGACGGGCTGCTGGTCCGGCTGGACGCCGGCGGCACGGCCGAGCGGCTGGTCGTGGAGCTGGTGCGGCTGGATGTGCCCGTCGCCTCGGTCGGCCCGCACCGACGGCTGGAAGACGCCTTCCTCACCCTGATAGGAGGTTCCGCATGAGCGCGCTCACCGAGGTTGCCTCCGGATATCAGACGCGGCACACCCTGCCCCTGCGGGTCGAGCTGGTCCGCCAGCTCACCCGGCGCCGCACGCTGATCATGGGCGCCATCCTCGCCCTGCTGCCGTTCGTGCTGATGGTCGCCTTCGCGGTCGGCGGTGACCCGGCCGCCCGCAACGGCCAGATCACCCTGATGAACACGGCCACCGCCTCCGGCGCCAACTTCGTCGCGGTGAACCTGTTCGTCTCGGCCGGCTTTCTGCTGGTGATCCCGGTCGCCCTGTTCTGCGGGGACACGGTCGCCTCGGAGGCCGGCTGGTCCTCCCTGCGTTATCTGCTCGCCGCGCCCGTGCCCCGCGCCCGGCTGCTGTGGTCCAAGCTGGTCGTGGCGCTCGGGCTGAGCCTCGCCGCGATGATCCTGCTCCCGGTCGTCGCCCTCGCGGTCGGTACGGCGGCCTATGGCTGGGGGCCGCTGCAGATCCCCACCGGCGGTGCGCTCGACGCCGGGACGGCGGTGCAGCGGCTCGCGGTGACGGTGGCGTACATCTTCGTGTCCCAGCTGGTCACCGCGGGGCTCGCGTTCTGGCTGTCGACGAGGACGGACGCCCCGCTCGGCGCGGTCGGCGGCGCGGTCGGCCTGACCATCGTCGGCAACGTCCTGGACGCCGTCACCGCGCTCGGCCACTGGCGTGACTTCCTGCCCGCGCACTGGCAGTTCGCCTGGGGCGACATCGTGCAGCCGCATCCCGAGTGGTCCGGCATGGTCCAGGGCACGGCGATCTCCTTGAGCTATGCGTTCGTGCTCTTCGCTCTGGCCTTCCGTGGATTCGCCCGCAAGGACGTCGTGTCATAGTTTTCTTTTCCGTTGGCATATTCACTTTCTCGCGTCTGGCACACCATACGATCAATTGATTCGCCGAACGAATGCAAATCCCTCTGGGGAATTCCGAGTAATGCGCTTCTTCACTCCCGCGACATTCATGCGTATGGAGTAGTGCATCACTTTGGGCGCACTGCGGACTGCTATGTTCTGCGTCTGTCGGATCAGAGGTAACTTCAAGTGAGGAGAATCATGAAGAAGGCAGTTTTCACAACTGCGGCTTTGGCTATCGGCGCGAGTCTCGTGGGTGGCTCCGCCGTCGCGGCGTCGGCCGCCACCAAGGCACCCGCCAGCGGAACCGGCCCGCTCGGCCTCATGTCCCAGACCGAGGTGACTCCGGCCCTTGTGCCCGCCGCCGACACGGTGATGCGCGTGGCCAAGCAGGGCAGTCTCACCAAGGGCAGTGCGTTCGACCAGAACCAGTCGTCGACGGTCACCGGCACCAACAAGGCGGCGAAAGTCTCCGGCGTATACCTGGACGGGATGGGCCGGCCCGGCGCCAAGAAGCCCGCGATTCCGCTGAAGAACCCGGTCGGCACCGGCTCCGTCCAGCTCCACCCGCTGAACGGTCCGACGAGTGCCGGTCTCGGTAGCCTGCTCAACCAGAGGTGACCGGAATTCCGACGCTCTGATCCGGTTCTCGTCCGCCGCGGACCGACACCGCAGCACCGCGGGACGGGCCCGCGGTGGCCCTCCTGGTACGACCCGCGTCCGGCGCCTCGACGACCTGCTCCCCGAGGCCTTTGCCGGACCAGCGGCTCTGCGCCCGCCCGGCGCCCGATGTGTGCCGGGGATTACGCCTCAAGCCTGTCCGGCCCACTGGATTCCTCCTTGCCAGTGGGCCGGACGCACGTCGGCATTCATTCCTTTGCATGCGGTTACGGAGAAAAAGCGCACAGTACCGTTCCGCCATCCGGTGGAATCCGTACCGTATGGGTAGTGTCCGCGTGACTTTTCGCCACATATTTCGGTTTCTTGCTATGTAAGCGCGGCTAACCGTGAATCCAGGAAGGAACCGAGTTGACCAGGAAGTTCGCGGTCGTCACTGCACTCGCCCTTGGCGCCCTCTGCGGCAGCGTCGGCATTGCCTCCGCCCATGAGGACGGGAACACGACCAACGCCACTGGCGGAAACGGCTTTTCGGAGTCCCCGGTCGTCGTGAACGCCCCTCAGCAGGGCGTTGTTGTCGTTAATGGCTCGCTCATCGATGGCCGCTGCATCGCGCCGTGGTCCAACGGCGCCGTCCTCGGCGGCGTCGTTCCGCCGAACTCGCACTATGCAGCGTGCAACACGGCGACAGTGAACCAGCCCCAGAACGCCCCGTACGCCGGCGGCCTGCTCTTCTGACCCCTGCTTCGAGTCATCCGAGCAGGTGAACCCCTCAAAACGCAGTCCGGAAAGGACATCTCATGCGTAACAAGGTTACGGCCCTCTCCGCCCTCGCCGCAGGCGTCGTCCTGGCGGCCGCCGGCACCGCCGCAGCCGACAACTGCACGACCGTCACCGGCGGCAATGGCTTCTCGTCGTCCCCGGTCGTCGTGAACGCCCCGCAGCAGGGCGCGGTCGTCTCCAACGGCACGCTGGTCGACCTCCGTTGTGTCGCGCCCTGGTCCAACGGTGCCGTCCTCGGCGGTGTCGCTGCCCCGAACTCGCACTACGCAGCGTGCAACACGGCGACCGTCAACCAGCCGCAGAACGCCCCGTACGCGGGTGGCCTGCTCTTCTGACCCCTTTTTGGCTCCGGTCCATCCGGAGCAGGGCGGGGCCGTCAGCTGACGTTCCCCGCCCGCCCCGCCCCTCCCACCCGAAAGGCGCACCTCATGCGTAACAAGGTTACGGCCCTCTCCGTCCTGGCTGCGGGCCTTGTCCTGGCCGCCGGCGGCACCGCTGCGGCCGACGACACCACCACCACCGTCACCGGCGGCAACGGTTTCTCGGAGTCCCCGGTTGTCGTGAACCAGCCTCAGCAGGGCCTCGTCGTCTCGAACGGTTCGCTGGTCGACGGCCGCTGCATCGCGCCGTGGTCCAACGGTGCCGTCCTCGGTGGCGTCGTCGCCCCGAACTCGCACTACGCCGCCTGCAACACGGCCACGGTCGACCAGTCGCAGAACCAGGCCTACACCGGGGGCCTGCTCTTCTGAGCAGCCCCCACCCTGGCGGCCCGCCGAAGCTCGGCGGGCCGCCATTTGTTTTTCCCCGAAGACCTGAAGGCGTGTGCGCAGACCTGAAGGCGTGTGCGCCAAGACCAGTGCGCCACCGAAAACACCGAAGGCCGGCTCCGTGGAACGGAGCCGACCCGAATGGCCCGGTGCGTGTGCGTGCGTCTTTACCTGAGGCCCGGAAGCTTGGCCGGGAGCTTGCTGGGGAGCTTGGCAGGGCTCTTGCCGTTCAGCGGATTCGGCAGGGTGCGGCCGAAGACAGGGGTCTGGACGATGCCCGATTCCTTCACGCCCTGCGTCGCGCCCCTGACGTTCTCGGTCAGGGCGCCGGTCGGGATCTCGGCCGCGCTCGGGATCGAGTGGGTGACCGTCTTCCCGTCCTCGAGGAGGCCCTGCGCCGGCAGGTTCCCGGCGACGGCGGGCGTCGCGGTACCGGCGATGGCCAGGGCGCCGACCACAAGGGCGGCAGCCTTCAGATTCTTCATTGTGTTCCTTTCCTACGCAGCTCGGGTCACCGGAGGGGACTCGCTCCTCGAGGCATCGCGAGTGCCTGGGATCTCGCTTCCAACGGACTAACGAGACACCGCCGCCGCGGGAAACTCCGGCACCGGCAAGTTCCCGGAACTCATACATCCTGAATGCCGCGCAGAATTCTCATCGGATTATCTGTCATGTAGCTCATCGGCACTCGATGAAGCCAAGTGAGTGATGTAGTACGAGAAATATCCCCCTGATGGCGGCGGTCATTCCGACACAGGTGACGGGTTAGTAGAAAAAGACGGATAAGCGGCTAGTGTTGCATCCGAATCCGACGCGTTTTATGCCGAACCTACGATCACACCCATTGTGTTGGGGGTTCGGAATGTTTCTTCGGAAGGGAAGCCTCGGTCATGCGCATTCCCCTCGGTTCCGTCCCGCACCGGGCGACGCGGTCCACTGCACGCGAGCCGCACGTCCTGCATGTCACCCAGCCGGTCGAGGGCGGTGTCGCCCGATTCGTGACGGACCTGGCGACGGCGCAACTCGCCGCGGGGCTGCGGGTCACCGTCGCCTGCCCGAGAGGCGGCACGCTGACCCACGCACTGCGCACGGCGGGCTGCAGGGTGCTGCCCTGGGAGGCGACCCGCTCGCCCGGGTCCCGACTGCCCGGCGAGGTCGGACGGTTGGCCCGGCTCGTGCGCGCGGTGCGGCCCGATGTGCTGCATGCGCACAGCGCGAAGGCCGGGCTCGCGGCGCGGCTCGCGGTACGCGGCCGGCTCCCCACCGTCTTCCAGCCGCACGCCTGGTCGTTCGAGGCCGTGGACGGTGTGATGGCCCATGCGGCGCTGCAGTGGGAGCAGTTCGCGGCGCGCTGGGCGACGCGCGTGCTGTGCGTGAGCGAGGCGGAACGCCGTACCGGGGAGCAGCGTGGCATCGCCGCCCGGTGGCAGGTGATCCCCAACGGCGTCGACACGAACAGGTTCCAGCCGGACGGGGACATCGCCCGGTCCGCGGCGGGCCCCCTCGTCGTGTGCGTGGGACGGCTCTGCCGCCAGAAAGGCCAGGACGTCCTCCTTGAGGCCTGGCCCGCCGTGCTGCGGCAACTGCCCACCGCCCGGCTGGTCCTGGTCGGCGACGGTCCGGACGCCGGCCCGCTGCGTGCCGTCGCCCCCGCGTCGGTGGAGTTCGCCGGCCCGACGCTGGACGCGGCCCCCTGGTACCGGGCCGCCGACGTCGTGGTCCTGCCGTCCCGCTGGGAGGGCATGGCGCTCGTCCCCCTGGAGGCCATGGCATGCGCCCGGCCGGTGCTCGTCACGGATGTGGACGGAGCGCGCGAGAGCCTCCCGCCCGGCCATCTGCCGCACTGTCTGGTACCGCCCGAGGACCCCGACACGCTGGCACGCGCGCTGACGGCACTGCTGCTCCGCGGGCCGCTGCGCGCGGCACTGGGCGCCCAGGGCCGCGCCCATGTGCTCGCCGCCCACGACGTACAGCAGACCGCGGACGCGGTCACCGACGTGTACCGCGAACTGCTCGGCATCGTCACCACGCCGGTCGTGGTACCCAACCAGAGCAGAGAGTCCATCACCACATGACTGCGGAAAGCACCGTTCCTCCTCCAGCCGGGGGGCCGCGGGCGGCCGTCTCCGTCCTCGCCCCGCCCGGCGCCGCCACCGGACCCGGACTCTCCTCCGGGCGGGGCGCCCGCCGACTTCGGCGGACCTCCTGGGCGCCCTTGCTGATCGCCGACCTCGGCGGTCCCCTGCCGGGTGCCCTGGCGTTGCCGCAGGCGCAGCGGTACCTGCTGCTCATCGCCCTTGTGGGGCTGTGCGTGATCGCCCTGAACCGACGGGCCCTGCTCTACGACACCTCGGAGGTCCCCGGCGTACTGGAGGAACTCCCCTCCGTCTGCGGGCGGGTGGCCGTCGGCTGGGCGGTCCTCGCGGCGCTCTCCCCGCTGCGGCAGCTGCCGCCGACCGCGCTCGCCGCCGCGTGCGCCGTGCACTGTCTGGCGGCCTGCGTGCTCCGTGAAGCGGTGCACGGGCGGCGGCGCAGGGCGCTGCGGCGCCGCCCCCGCCCCGCGCTGGTGGTGGGCCCGCTCCCGGCTGCCGCCCGGCTCGCGGCCGCGCTGCAGCGCAGCCCGCGCTGCGGAACACGGCCGGTGGGCCTGGTCGCCGACGCCCCGGCCACCCTCCCCGAGGCCGCCGACCGGCCCGCGCTGCCGGTCCTGACCACGCGTGAGGAAGCGCATCGCGCGCTCATCCAGAACGGTGTGGAGTCGGTGCTCGTCGTGGGGCCCGCGGCCCGGGCGCAGCGGGCCCCGCTGCTGCGCGAACTCGCCGCGTTCGGCTGTGTGCTGTGGGAGGTGGACGCGGACTCGCCGGCGTACAGCCCGCGCGGGCGGCGCGGGCGGGCGGGGCACCTGGCGGGCTTCTCCCGCAGGCTGCTGTGTCCGGGCACCCGCGGGCGCGGCGACGGCGTCGGCAAGCGGGTACTGGATGTGGTCCTCTCCGGCGTGCTGCTGCTGCTCGCGGCTCCGGTGCTCGGGGTGTGCGCGGCCGGCCTGAGGTTCACCGAGGGCCCCGGCGTGGTGTTCCGGCAGGAGCGGATCAGCAAGGACGGACGGTCGTTCACGATGCTGAAGTTCCGTACCCACAGGCCCGCCAGCGCGCACGAGGCCGCGACCCGCTGGAGCGTGGCGGACGCGGAGGACATGAGCCGCTTCTGCCAGTTCCTGCGCCGCACCTCGCTGGACGAGCTGCTCCAGCTGTGGAACGTCTTCCGCGGTGACATGAGCCTGGTCGGGCCGAGGCCCGAACGCCCCTATTTCGTCACGAAGTTCAGCCAGACCCTCCCGGGCTACCCGGCGCGCCACCGGATGCGGACCGGCATGACCGGACTCGCCCAGATCCACGGGCTGCGCGGCGACACCTCGATCGAGGACCGCTGCCGTTTCGACAACGCCTACATCGACAACTGGTCGCTGTGGCAGGACATCTGCATCCTGGTGCGCACGGCGGTGCTGTTCATCCGGCCTACGGGGAGCTGAGCGGCGGTGAGCGCTCCCTCGCCGGCCGCGCCCGCCCCGGCCCTGGCGCTGCCGGTGCTGCGCCGCGCCGCGCCGGTGCTGCCGGTCGTGGCGATCGTCGTCCTGCTGGGGCTGCCCGTGGCGCCCGACAGCAACGCCACCCCCGCCGACGCGACATCGGGGCTGGTCGTGCTGTGGGCCGTCGCCCACACCGTGCGGCAGGCGCGGCGCCCGCTGACCAGGACGGCCGCGGTCGTCCTCGGACTGCCGGTGGTGGGGCTCGCGGTCGCCGCGAGCGGCGCGGTGACACCCGCCGAGGCGTTCACCGGACTGGCCCGCTATCTGCAGGTGTTCGTGCTCGTACCGGTCGCGGTGGTGCTGCTGGTGCGGGACCGGCGGGACGCCCGGCTGCTGCTGTGGTCGCTGGTCGGCCTCGCCCTGTGGGAGGGCGCGCTCGGGGTGCACCAGTTCCTCACCGGGACCGGGGCCTCGTACCAGGGAGCCGAGATCAGGGCGGTGGGCACGTTCGGGCCCGCCGACGTGATGGGGATGGCCACCGCCGTGGCGTTCGGACTGGTGGCCGCGACGGGCCTCGCCCTCGGGGCACGGACGCGGGCGCTGCGGACCGTGGCGGCGGGGTGCGCGCTGGCGCTGCTGCTGCCGCTCACGGTGTCCTTCAGCCGGGGCGCCTGGATCGCCACGGCCGTCGCCTGCGGGGCCCAGCTGCTCATGGCCGGCGTACGGCGCGCGGCGAGGACGGCCGCGGCGGCGGTCGCGGTCGCGGTGGTGCTGGTGGGCGGGTTCGGAGTGGGCGCCGCGGTGCTGCAGGAACGGTTGAGCAGCATCACGCGGGTCGCCGACGCACCGGACCAGTCCGTGGTCGACCGCTACAGCCTGTGGGCGGCGGCCGGCGACATGTGGCGCGGGCACCCGGTGACGGGCGTCGGGCTGAAGGCCTTCCCCGCGCACCGGGACGGACATGCCTCGCTCGCGCTGTCCTCGGGCAGTGACACGGACGCCGCGGGCTGGGGCTTTCGGCGTCAGCCCCTGCTCACCCCGCACAACATGTATCTGCTGGTGCTCAGCGAGCAGGGCCTCGTGGGCGTGCTCACGGCGATCGGCGCCTGGCTGGCCCTGCTGGTGTGCGCGGTCCGGCGGATGCGCCGGGCGGGGCACGCCCGGGACTGCGCCGTGGCGGCCTGCGGGCTGCTGCTGTGGCAGTACGTCGACTTCCTGTACGCCGACATCGGCGGACCCTCCACCGTGCTGACCGGCGTGTGCCTCGGACTGGGCGCCTGGTGGGCACTGACCCCTGAGGCGATCGCGGGTACGGCCGCGGAGGCGAGCGTGCGATGAGATCCCCATCCGCTGCCTCGCGGGGGATCGCCGACGACGGGACCGACGCCGAGGACGCGCGCCCTGCCGACGGCCGGGCCGGTGCCTCCGCGGGCGGTTTCCTCGCCCGGGCGACATTGATCACGGCCGTGCTGTCGGTGGCCGGCGCGCTGCTCGGGCTCGGCCGGGACCAGGCGCTCGCGCACTTCTTCGGCGCCGGTGCGGCCACCGACGCGTTCCTGGTGGCCTGGACCGTGCCCGAGATGGCGTCGACCCTGCTGGTCGAGGACGGGATGGCGTTCCTGCTGGTGCCCGCGTTCAGTGCGGCGCTGGCCCGGCGGGCGGCCGGGAGCGTGTCCCCCGATCCGGTGCGCGCGCTGGTCGCCGCCTCGCTGCCGCGGCTGTCCCTCGCCTTCGCCGCCGTGGCCGCCGTGCTCGTGGCCGGGGCGCCGCTGCTGGTCGGCGTCCTCGCGCCCGGCCTGTCCCACCCCGGCCTGGCGGTCGCCTGCACCCGGCTGACCGCGACCTGTGTGCTGAGCTTCGGGCTGGCCGGGTACTGCAGCGCCGCGCTGCGGGCCCATCGCAGCTATCTGGTGCCGGCGACGATCTACGTCGCCTACAACGCCGCGATCATCGCCACCATGGTCCTCCTCGGCCAGCGCTGGGGCGTGCGGTCCGCGGCCCTCGGGGTCGCCTTCGGCGGGTGCCTCCAGGCCGCCGTACAGGCGCCGTTCCTGTGGCGGCGGCTCGCCGAGCGCCCCGACGGGCCCGCCGCCGGCCCCCGCGGGGACGGCGCGCAGCCGCTCACCCCCGCCCCCGCCCTGGTCCTGGCGGTCCTGCTGTTCGCCCTGTGCCGCCAGTCTCAGGTCCTCATCGAGCGCCATTTCGCCTCCCTGCTGCCCGCCGGCGCCATGTCACACCTCAACTACGCGCAGAAGATCGGGCAGTTGCCGATGTCGCTGGCGCTGATGCTGTTCGTCGTCACCTTTCCCGTGCTGGCCCGGGCCATCGCCGAGGGCGACATGCGGCGGGCCCGGGACCGTATCGAACGGGACCTGGTGATGGTGAGCGGCATCGTGCTGCTGGGCGCCGCGGTGATCTCGGCGTGTGCCCCGCAGATCGTCCACCTGCTGTTCCAGCGCGGCGCCTTCACCGTGCAGGACACCGCCGCGACCGCCGGCGTCCTACGGGTGTACACGCTCGGGCTGCTCGGCCACACGCTGGTGGGCGCGCTGGTGCGGTCGTACTTCTCGGCGGGCCGCACCACCTGGTACCCCACGGGCGTGATGGCCGTGGGCATGGTCGCCACCGCCGTCATCAGCGCCTGCACGGTGGGGCGGTGGGGCGCGTGCGGCATCGCCGCCGCCAACGCGGCCGGCATCACGCTGACCGCCGTGCTCCTGCTGCGCGGGCTGGGCAGCCGCAGCGTCGCCGTGCGCGTCCGGCGCGTCGCGGCCGAACTGGCAGTCCCGGTGGGCGCGGCGGCGGCCGCCGCCGCGGCCGGACTCGTCTGCGCGCGGCCCTTCAGCTCGCCGTCGGCCGGTCTCGCGGCCGGCTGTCTGGGCGTCCTCGCGGTCTATCTGCCGCTGCTCTGGGCCTTCGACGTGGCCGGAGCCCGCTCGCTGGCCCCCGCGGCACTTCCCACCGTCCGACGCCTTCTGACGCGAAAGCAGGGCCATGGTCGTTGACGCTTCCGAAGCTCGCCGTGCGGCCGGGCAGGCTCCCGGACCCGGCGCAGAGGGACGGTTTCGCAGGGGGCCCGCCGCATGGGTGGCCATGTACCACTCCGTCTCGGACTCCTGGGACGACCCGTTCAACATCACCGTCTCCGCGACCCGCCTCGCCCGGCAGCTCGCCTGGCTGCACGGCCGGGGCCTGCGCTGCGTCAGCGTGCGCGAACTGCTCGCCGCCCGCGACCGGGGACAGGAGCGCGGCCTGGTGGGGCTCACGTTCGACGACGGGTACGCCGACTTCGTCACCACCGCGCTGCCCGTGCTGCACCGCTGGGGCTCCGGCGCCACCGTGTTCGTGGTGGCCGGGCGGCTCGGCGGCGAGAACGACTGGGAGCTGTCCGGCCCGCGCAAGCGGCTCCTGACCGCCGACGACATCCGCGGGCTGGCGGCCCTCGGCATCGAGATCGCCTCGCACGGCCTCACCCACTCCGACCTCACCCGGCTCCCGGACGAGGTGCTGCGCGCGGAGGTGCACGGCAGCCGAGCCCTGCTCGCCGAGCTGACCGGCCAGGACATCCTCGGCTTTTGCTACCCCTACGGCCGGCTCGACGCCCGGGTCGGGGCCGTCGTGCACGGCGCCGGCTACCGCTACGGCTGCGCCGTCGCCCCCGGCCCCGCCGACGCCGGCGACCTGGCGCTGCCCCGGATCCACATCGGGCAGGCCGACACCGGGGTGCGGCTGGAAGTGAAACGGCGACTCGCCCGCCCCTGGGGGCGCGCCCTGGAGGCCTCATGAGAGTGCTGCACATCATCACCGGCCTCGACGCCGGCGGCGCCGAGCAGCAACTGCGGCTGCTGCTGCGCCATCTGCCCGCGCGGTGCGACGTGCTCACGCTGACCCGCCCCGGTCAGGTCGCCGACGGGCTGATCGCCGACGGCGTCCGCGTCACCGACCTCCGCATGGGCGGCAACCGGGACGTCGGCGCCCTGCTCCGCCTCGCCCGGCACATCCGAGCCGGCCGCTACGACGTGGTGCACACCCATCTGTACCGGGCCTGTGTGTACGGCCGGATCGCCGCCCGCCTGGCCGGCGTCCGGACCGTGGTGGCCACCGAACACTCCCTGGGCGCACGGCAGTTGGAGGGCAGGTCGCTGAACGCGGGCATCCGGGTCCTGTACCTGGCCACCGAGCGGCTCGGCCGGGCCACGGTCGCCGTCTCCCCGACGGTCGCCGCCCTGCTGCGCGACTGGGGCGTGCCCGGCCGGCGCATCCAGGTCATCCCGAACGGGATCGACGCCGGCCGGTTCCGCTTCGACGAGGTGCGCCGCAAGGAGGCCCGTGCGTTCTACGGACTGCCCGAGGACGCCTATGTGGTGGGCTGCGTCGGCCGGCTCGTCGCCACCAAGCGCTTCGACGTGGCCGTCCGCGCGCTGGCACTGCTGCCCGCGGACGTACGGCTGCTGCTGATCGGCGCCGGGCCCGAGGCCGGGCGGCTGCACCGCCTCGCGGGGGAGCTGGGCATCGCGGACCGGATGCTCATGACCGGCGAACTGCTCGGCGGCCCGGACCCGGGCCAGGGCGCACCCGACCTCCCCTCGGTGCTGTCCGCGCTGGACGCCCTCGCCGCGCCCGCCCTGGAGGAGACGTTCGGGCTGGCCGCGCTGGAGGCGCTCGCGGCCGGCCTCCCCGTGCTGTACACGTCCGCCCCCGCCCTCACCGACCTGCCCCGGGCCTCGGCTCCGGGTGCCGAGCGGATCAGGGGCGGGGCCGAGGCGTACGCACGCGTCCTGCTGCGGCTGCACGTGGCAGGACCCGGCGACCGCGCCGCACCCGACGCCGTCCGGCGCTACAGCATCGAGCACACCGCCCGGCAACTGATGGACGTGTACACGACCGTCCTGTCCGGTCACGACCTGGAAGCGAGCCCCTGATGACCGACACGCCCGCACAGCCCGAACACCCCTACCGCCGGATCCTCCGGCAGGCCTACCGGCTGCTGCTGCGCTGGCTGATCCCGGCCGGCGTCGTGCTCGGCGCCGCGGCCGGCGGCGTCTACGGCGCGGTGAAGCCGGCGCAGTACTCGGCGACGAGCTACGTCATCGCCGTACCGGCCGAGAAGTCGCGGTCCGATCCGGCGACGGCCCTCGGATTCGCGCAGGCCTACGGCCGGGTCGCGACTCAGCTGGCCGTGCTGGGGCAGGCCCAGAAGAAGGCGGGGGTGCCGGCGGCGAAGCTGCGCAGCACCGTGCGGGCCGAGACCTCGCCCGATGCCCCGATGATCGCCATCACGGCGGTCTCCGGACGCCCCGGCCGGGCCGCCGACATCGCCAACGCGGTGTCCGGGGCGCTCACCAAGCAGGCCAACAAGACCAAGAAGGCCACCGGCATCGCGCTGGCGCGGCTGTCCGCCGCCCTCGCCCCCACCGAGCCGTCCTCTCTCTCGCCGGGGCTGACCTCGCTGGTGGGCGCGTGTGCCGGCGGTCTGCTGGGCGGCCTCGCCCTGCTGGCCCGGCCCCGGTGGGCGCCGGCGGACGGCGAGCGGGGGCGGGCGCAGCTGCCCGCCCCGGCACCCGCCGCCGACGCCCAGGAGGCGCGGTGACGACGGTGTCCCGACGCGCGCCGTCGGTGGAGCTGTGCACCGACGAGCGTGTGTTCGCGGAACTGGCGCCGCAATGGGAGCGCCTGCACCGGGCCTGTCCGTCGGCGACACCGTTCCAGAGCCACGCCTGGCTGCACTCGTGGTGGCTGTCGTACGGCACCGCGGGCGGGCTGCGGCTCGTCCTGGTGCGGGACGGGGATGAACTGGTGGGCGCCGCACCGCTGATGCGGGTGCGCCGCCCGTGGCCCGCGCTGGTGCCGATCGGCGGTGCCATCACCGACTTCAGCGATGTGCTCCTCGACGCGGCGGCGGCCGCCGAAGGCACCCTGGCGCTGACGGACGCCCTGGCCGAACTGGCCCGCACCGCGCTGATCGACCTGCGCGAGGTGCGGCCCGGCGGCGCCGCGGAGCGGATCTACCTCGGCTGGCGCGGTCCGCGCCGCCGGCTGTCCGACTCCGCGTGCCTGGAGCTGCCCGCGCTGCCCATGGACCAGCTGATCGGCCGGCTGCCGTCGGCGCGCGCCCAGCGCGTGCGCAACAAGGTGAACAAGCTCACCCGGCTCGGCGTCGTATGGCGCCCGGTGCACCAGGACGACACCGAGAGCGGCCTGCGCCGCCTCCTGGATCTGCACCGGCTGCAGTGGCAGGACCGCAAGGTGACACCGGAACACCTGCGGCCGCGCTTCCTGGAGCATCTGATCCGCTCCGCGGGCCGGATGGTCCGGTCCGACGAGGCGGTCGTCAGGGAGTTCCTGCTCGACGGCGAGGTGGTCGGCGTCGACCTGACCCTGATGTCGAGACGGTGGGCGGGCCTGTATCTGTACGGCGTCCACCCGAGGCTGCGGGAGCGCAGGACGGATGTGGCGACGATGCTGCTGCGCGCCTCGGCCGAGTATCTCGGCGACGGCGAACGCCAGGTCCTGAGCCTGCTGCGCGGCAACGAGCCGTACAAGTACCGCTGGGCCCCCGAGACGGTCGTCAACCAGCGTCTGCTGCTCGCGGGCCGGCGCACCGCGCCGCTGCTGGCGGCCGCCGTCGGCGACGCCACCGCACGGGGCTGGGCTCGCGGCGGGCGGCGCCGGCTCGCGTCCGCGTTCACCGACCACACCTGCACCGAAAACGCGAGGAAGGCAACGGCATGACGGTCTCTGGGGTCGAGTACGCCGGCGAGCGGGCGGACCCACCCATCGCGGACGACACACCTGAGCTGCACTGCCCCGCATGTCTGGAACAGGGAAAACCGCTGCGCATGGTCGTCGAGGGCCGGTACCGGCTGGTCCGCTGCCTCGACTGCCGCACGGAGTACTTCCGCCCCGACCCGGCGCTCGCCCGCCACGACGGGCGGCCACCGGTCAGCGCGTACTGGGAGCCGTACAAATTCGGCCTGTACGCGAGCGACGACGTCCGGCGCGGCTATGAACAGCGGTACGAGACGGCGCTGGACCAGGCGGAGCGTCTGACCGGACGCATCGGCACCGTGCTCGACGCCGGCTGCGGGATCGGGAACTTCGTCAGCTACGCCCAGACCCGCTGTGACCGCGCCTACGGCGTCGACGTGGACCCCGACGCCGTGCACATGGCGCGGTCCCGGGGACTGCGGGTCGCGCTGGGCGACGACCTGGACGCGCTGCTGCCCGACGCCGCCGCGGACGCGCTCACCCTGTGGGACGTCGTCGAGCATCTCTACGACCCTTTTCCCGCGCTGGCCCGGTATCTGAGCAAACTCCGTCCCGGGGGCACGGTCGTCATCGAGACGCCGGACGCCTCGTTCCCGGTGCGGCCCCTCGCTCTGGCCATGAACGCCGCAAGCCGTGGCCGGGTCGATCTGACGGGACACCTGTATTACTGGGAGCGCAAGATCTATTTCACGGAATTCGGCATCCGCGCGCTCCTGAACCGGCTGGACTGCGAGGTGATCTCGGTGGAACGCACGACATCACCCCGGGCGAAGATGCAGGAGATCTTCACGCGTTATGCGGACGCCTCGTGGCAGAGCCGCGCACTGGCCCGCACCTGGCCCCGCCTCGAAAGCGCGGCCCGCCGAGTCGGGCGGGGAAACAAACTCGTCGTCATCGCGCAGTGCATGGGCGGTTATTGAAACGCCGAAATGCCGCCGTCATGCGTTGCCGTTGCACGGGCAGCCGGGTGGCCGGGGAACCGGTGCCGACGGCTGCCCCAGGCCGGTCACGGGCTTGAGTGAGGCGGGGTCCGGCGGCTGCGGCTTCTGGTCCGGTGGCGGGGGCCGGCCGGACAGTGCCGCGCGGTAGAGGGCGGACGCCCGGGGGTTGCCGGAGCACAGCCACACACCGTGCGGGCAGTAGTCGGCGATCGTCTGGTACAGCGGCTTCTGCTCGTCGAACCACGCGAGCATGCGCAGCATGTACGACACGTTGTCGCCGTTGCGGAACAGGCCCCACTCGGGATACGAGACCGGCTTGCGGTGCGTCTTCGCGAAGTCGACCTGGTCCTGCAGGCCGTAGGGCTCGGACACCTGCTCGTCGAAGGTGATCCCCGCCGGCTGGTCGTAGGAGTCCATGCCGAGGACGTCGACGACGTCGTCACCGGGATAGCACTGCGGCCACGGCACCGCGTCCGCACCCCGGTTGGGGGCGAAGTCGAAGGTGAAGTGCGCTCCGGGCACCGAGCGCATGACGGTGACGATGCGCCGCCAGTACGCCTTCCAGTCGGCCGGGTCGGGGCCGCAGCGGTGGGTGTAGGTGATGCCGTTCATCTCCCAGCCGAGCACGAGGATCGTGTCCGGCACCCTCAGATCGACGAGGTGCTCGGCGAGCGTCCGGAAGTGCGCGTCGAACTCGCCGGCCGCGGCGCGCCGCAGCAGCTGCTGGACCTCGGTGTCGGGGAGATGGTCCTCGTTGTGTTCCATCATCGGGACGTTGAGCACGAGGAGCCGGTCGTCCTTGCCCCGCCGCCACTGGGCCCAGCTGTCCAGGAAGCCGGGCGCGGCCTCGATGTTGCTCCACCGGTCCCCCGGCAGGTAGGTGTGCCCCACGCGGATCTCGGAGTGGTCGAGCCAGTTGCTGAGCCCCTGCATGCGCAGGACGCCGAGGGGCCCGTAGTTGAGGTACGCGCCGAACGCGGGCGGTGCCGCGGGCGAGGGGCTGCCCGTCGCCCCGTTCGAGGGGCACGAGGCGGGCAGGGACCGCACCGCCGGCGGGCAGTGGTGCGCGGCCCGGTGCGCCGCGTCGTCGGTCGTGAGGGCTGGGTTGGGAAGGATCGTCGATGCCGCGAACATCCCGGCGGCGAGGAACGTCACTCGCCTCAGGGAGCGGACACGCTCGGACGTCATTCCCGACTCCTTTGGTGTGACTGGGTCCTATGTACCGGGACACAGCCATATATACGCTCATTGCACCAATAGGGCCGGATGGCTCGACGTCGCTGGGCCACAAGGACGACCGGAGGAATGTTGTTCCGGTGGGTGCTGGGTGCCGGGCGCGAGGTGCCCGGCACCCAGGGGGTGGGAGAGGGGAGGGGGCGGACTACCGCTGGGCGGCCCGGCCTCGGCGGTACAGGATGGTTCCGCCGGCCAGCAGCGCTCCGCTGGCCGCGATGGCCGCGATGGTGCCCTCCGCGCCGGTGTGCGGCATCGAGGGCTTGTGGTGATGGTGGTGGTGCGGCCGGTGGTGCGGCGGCATGTGGTGCGGCGGCATGTGGTGGTGGACGGGCTGGGCGTGGTGGTGGTGCGGCGGGGGCACCCGGGTCGGCTTGTGCGTCTCCTCCTCGCCGTAGTCGTTTCCGTAGGACGGCTTGTGACTCGGTTCGTCGTCGCCGTAGCTGCTGCTGCTGTTGTTGCCGTAGGAGGAATCGTCGTCGCCGTAGTCGTTCCCGGAGGACGACTTGTGGCCGCGGTCATTGTCGTCGTCGCCGTAGTCGCTGCCGGAGGAGCTGCCGTAGTCGTTTCCGTAGGACGGCTTGTGACTCGGTTCGTCGTCGCCGTAGTTGCTTTCGGTTTTGCTGCTGTAGGAGGACTTGTGGTTCGTCGTCGCGTGGACGGTGTCATCCCGGGCCGAGAGACTGTCGGTCATCTCGCGGGCCATCTGCATGGCGCTTTCCGCACGCTCCACCGCCCGCTCGGCGCTCGAGGCACCCGGGAAATCCCATTGCCCCATGTCGTCCGCCAGAGCAGCGTATGAGTCGGCCCCTGTCGTATACGGATCGGAGTCCGCGAACGCCCAGCCGCCGCACAGGGAAAGGGCGCCTGTCGCGGCTGCGGCCACGACCAATCCCTTGGTCAGGGTCTGTCGCACTCTTTGTTTCCTCTCAGAGGGATCGAATGCCGGCTCTGCAGCCAGTTGAAATGGGGGCACGATCACACATGCCACCACTAGCGGACTGTGAACGAAATATGGAGGTCCGAGGAAATGGTGGCACGTGAATCGCCGGAGAATTCACCCGAATGCCCGTCAGCCGGGGCCGGGACTCACCCGCGGTACAGGGCCTCGATCCGCTCCGCGTACGCGGCCGTCACCGCCTGCCGTTTCACTTTCAAAGACGGGGTGAGCAGCCCGTTCTCTGGGTCCGGCAGGGTGAATCACGGCAGGCTTCGGTCCCGAATGGGCGGCCGGGGCGCCGAATCACCGGGATGGCCGTGACGAGACGTCTGACCATGCACGAACCAATATTTCTGACGGATGGTCGGACAGCCGGCACGCCCGACCGGTTGCAGACGGTGCAGGGCGATTTCACGGTGGGCACAAGATCCTGCGCACCACCGAAAGGAACCCCCCATGGGTGGTCTGCCCGTCCGGCGCATCGCGAGCACCACGCTGTGCGTCACCCTTCTGGCCGGTGCCACCGGCCCGGCCGCCGTCGCGGCCGACTCCACCCGGGAACGCGTCGACGCGACCGCCCACACGCCCGTCCCCGGCGCGGACGCGCTCCTCGTACAGGTCCAGCTCCTCGCCAACCTCGGGATCGTGCTCACCCCGGTCAGCGATCTGCTGAGCGCGGTGCTCAAGGCCGACAACGGACAGCTGCCCACCGCCCAGGCCGATGCGCTCGTCCAGGCCGCCAAGGACGCCATCGCCAAGGTGACCGCGGCGGCACCGGCCGCCGGCCCGCTGTCCCCGCACACCAAACCGGCCCCGGGCTGGCAGCCCCCGCACACGAAGCCGGCCCCGCACACGAAGCCCGCGCCGAAGCCGCCGGGCGCCAAGGAGCGGGCCGACCTCGCGGGCGACGCCCTCGCCGGCCTCACCAAGGCGCTGGACGCCCTGCCGAAGGCCATCACCTCCGGTGACGCGAGCAAGGCCGCCCCGGCGGTCACCGCGGTGCTGACCGGCCTCGTCGGCTGCCTCGCCGCCGTGCTGCTGTCCGGCGGACCGGCCGTGCCCAACCTGCCCGGGCTGCCGGCCCTGCCCCCGCCTCCCTCACTGCCGGGTGTCTGACCGGGTGAGCGCGCACCGGACGACGGGCGCGGGCCGCGGCTTCGCGCTGCTCCTGGTGCTCACCGGCGCGGCCGGACTGCTGGCCTCCTGGGTCATCACCCTCGACAAGTTCAAGCTGCTCCAGAACCCGGGCTTCACACCGGGCTGCAGCCTCAATCCGGTGGTGTCCTGCGGCAGCGTCATGAAGAGCCCGCAGGCCGCGGTCTTCGGCTTCCCCAACCCGATGCTCGGCCTCGTGGCCTACGGCATCGTGATCTGCGTCGGCATGAGCCTGCTCGCGGGCGCCGCCTTCCCGCGCTGGTACTGGCTGGCCTTCGACGCGGGCTGTCTGTTCGGGATCGGGTTCGTGTCGTGGCTGCAGTTCGAGTCGCTGTACCGGATCGGCGCGCTGTGCCTGTGGTGCGCTCTCGCCTGGGTCGCCACGATCCTGATGTTCTGGTACGTCACCTCGTTCGCCGTACGCCACCGGTTCCTGCCCGCGCCGGCCCCGCTGCGGGCGTTCTTCGCCGAGTTCACCTGGGTGCTGCCGCTGCTGCACACCGGGGTCGTCGGCATGCTGATCCTGACCCGCTGGTGGGACTTCTGGACCGGCTGAGGCCGCCGGTACTCCGCCACCGGCCGGCGCATGTCACCGGTACGGCGGTCACCGGTCCGGCCGCACGGCGGTGACCGCGAGTGCCGTCCGGCTGTTACCGCCTCGGACAACCGAACCGGACGAGGAGTGAACGATGGTTCCAGGTGTCGGCGGAGCGCCGGCGGGCGGACGGCACTCCGTGCCGGCCGCGGACGGAGCGCGGCCCCAGGGCAGAACACGGCGGGACGTGACCAGGGGACTGCTCTCCTCGGCCGTCGCCGCGGCACTCGCCCCCGCGGTCGCGGCCTGCGGGCGCGACGAGCATGCCCCGGACGACGGCCGGCGGGCCAACGCCTTCGACGAGACCTACCGGGGCCGCCGCATCCGCGGCGTCGAGGTCCGCGCGGCCCACCGGGCCGTAGGCGGTGGCGGCGGCGCTCTGTGGGAGGTCACGATCGACGGCCGCCGGCTGCATCTGATGCGCCGCGCCGACGGCAGCTGGCTGAGCATGGTCGACCACTACCGCTCGTACCCGACCCCGCTGGCCGCGGCCCGCGCGGCGGTCGACGAGCTGGGCCCCGACGAGCAACTGCACGACCTGGCACCGGGGCCGATGGGTGAGGGGCCGATGCACACGGGAGGCGGGCATGGCGTACACGCGTAAGAACGTCAACAGGCTGACCGCCGGCGAGCGGCGACGGTTCGTGGGCGCCCTGCTGGAGGTCAAACGGAGTGGTGAGTACGACGAGTTCGTGCGCATGCACATCGACTTCAACACCCCCGACGGGGAGAGCGGCCTGCGCACCGCCCACATGGCGCCCTCCTTCCTGCCCTGGCACCGCAAGCTCCTGCTGGACCTGGAGCGGGCGCTGCGCCGGGTGGACGACTCGGTGACCGTGCCGTACTGGGACTGGACCCGCGACCGCACGCCCACCTCCGTGCCGTGGACCGACGACCTGCTCGGCGGCAACGGACGGCGCTCGGACAAGCAGGTGATGAACGGCCCGTTCGCCTACCGGTCCGGCCACTGGAGGCTCACCGAGAACGTCACCGACCGGCGCTACCTCACCCGCGACCTCGGCCGTGCCCGCGACCCGATCCAGCTGCCGACCGCGCAGGACGTGGAGGTGGCGATGGCCGACCCGGTCTACGACACGGCGCCCTGGGACTCGACGGTCACCCGGGGTTTCCGCAACAAGCTGGAGGGGTGGGGACAGGGCCGGGGCAAGGTCTCCTGGCACAACCACAACCGGGTGCACCGCTGGATCGGCGGGGTGATGGTCGGCGGCGCCGCCGTCAACGACCCGGTGTTCTGGCTGCACCACGCCTTCGTCGACCTGCAGTGGGTCCGCTGGCAGCAGCGGTACCGCGAGCACCGCTACCTTCCGGCCACGCCGCCCGGGGAGCGCAGTGCCCAGCACGACCGGGTGGTGGCCCGGCACGACCGGCTGCCACCGTGGGACGTGACCCCGGACGACCTGGAGGACATGAGCGGGGTCTACCGCTACGAGTGAGGCCGCGAGGATCCCCGAAGGGCCCCGGCGCTCACGGTGCCGGGGCCCTTCCCCCATGTCGTGCACCCCGTCCGTCAACTCCGACCGCGGTCCTGCCCGTTCACCGTTCTCCCCGCCGTTCGCTTTGCCGTTCGAGACGTCACACGTCCCGCTGAAAAGCCGGCGACACGGCAACATCCGTCCGGTGCACGGCTCTCCGTTGACCAAGTCTGAGTCTTCTGCGAAGGAGACGCCCCTGTGCGAATTTCTGACATTCAGCGCTGTGAAGTGCGGCCCGGACGCCTCGTCGAGTGGACGTTCAGCCCGGCGACCGTCGCGACCGCGGCAGCGCTGCCGCCGGATCCGCGGCCACCGGCGTACATCCAGGAGTCGCACATCAGGACCGCGCGTTCGGTGCGTGAGGACGGACTGTTCGTGCCGACGTGGATCGGCACGGCCTTCGACCTGCCGGACCGGGCCGATCTCGACGCACTGGAACAGGCGTTGCGCGGCTGGACCCTGCGGCACGAGACGCTGCGCAGCGGCTTTCGCTGGGCCGGCGACGACATGCACCGGTTCACGCTCGACGAGGACGATGTGTCCCTGCACCGCGAGGTGATCGGCGACTTCACCGACGCGGACACCCTGATCCGTTATCTGCAGGACCGGTTCGATGTCGCGGCGGACGCGCTCGGCTGGCCCAACTTCATCTACGCGGCCGTCGTCCGTGACGATTCCACCAGCGTGTACCTGGCGTTCGACCACACCAACGTCGACGCCTACTCCCTGCAGCGCATCCCGGACGAGATCCACGAGCTCTACCGGGCGGCCGCCGCGGGCCGGCCCCTGACCGAGGCGTCCGTGGGCAGTTACGTCGACTTCTGCGAGCTGGAACGGGCGAACGCGGACGGCATCGACGACACACACGCGATCGTCGCCCGCTGGCGGGAGTTCATCGCCCGCGGCGACGGCACCCTGCCGGACTTCCCCGTCGACCTCGGTCTGCGCCCCGGTGGCCCGCTGCCCGCCCAGAAGCTGATGCGCGAGCCGCTCGTCGACGCGGACGTCGCCGCCGCGTTCGAGACCTACTGCCGGCCCTACGGCGGCAGCATGGTGGGCGTGCTGGCCGCGACCAGTCTGATCGTGCACCAGCTCGGCGGGCAGCCGGTCTACCGCACGGTCGTGCCGTTCCACACCCGGGTGAAGTCCGCGTGGTCGGACTCGGTCGGCTGGTACGTCGGCGGCGCGCCGATCGAGGTGCCCGCGGCACGGGACTTCGACGGCGCACTCGCCGCGGTCCGCACCGAGTTGCAGGCCAACCGGCAGCTGGCCCGCATTCCGCTGGCGCGCGTACTGCGGCTGCTCGGCGCCGACTTCCGCCCGACCTCGCCCGACCTGTACTCGATCGTCTCGTACGTGGACGCCCGCGTCGTCCCCGGCGCGGAGAGCTGGCTGGAGCAGAAGGCCTACGGTCTGCTCCGGGTGTCGTACGGCGACCAGGTGTGTGTCTGGATCACCCGGCTGCACGAGGGGTTCTGGCTCGCCTGCCGCTACCCGGACACCGACATCGCCTACAAGAACATGCGGTGTTACGTCGAGGCACTGCGCGATCTCATCGTGTCCGTGCCCGCGCACAATCGCGTCCTGGCCACGGAGCCGACCTTTTCGTAGTACCGCCGGACAACTGCCGTGTCCCACATTCCCGTTGGCGCGCCGAAGGGCAACTCCCCATGTCATGGCGGTAGTTGGGGTCATCGGGAAAAGCCCCGGTGTTCATGTCCCCTTTTGGACACGGATATCCGGCAAAGTGGAATACGGTGTATCGCTACTGGTAGTGTTCGCTCAGTCACGGTAGGCAATCAGCCCCGATGTCCAAGCAAGGAAGAACCGAGGGTTCCATGCGCAAGCTTCAGCAAGTCGTGATCGCAGCAGTGGCGGCCGGCGGTCTGGCCGGCGTCGGTGCGGGTGCCGGCACCGCCTTCGCCCATGGTGGCCGCGGGTTGGAGGTGAACGACATGTACCGCCCCTACCAGGAGTGCAGCCCGCAGACGGTGGCCGACGGCAGCCTGCCGGTCAGCGTGCTCGGTCTGTCGCAGACCCTGGACACCACCTGCGGCCAGTTCAACAACGCCTTCACCGGCTGAGGCCGACGGCGTCATCACGCGCGACGCCTTCCGTGGAACCCTTCGGGTCACCCTCCGAAGGGTTCCCCGCACGCTCGGCCGGTCACCCGGCTCTCCAGGACGAAATCGAGGCCGGGCACGGCCGGTTCGTGGCGCACGGTGCCCGGGCGATCCCCGCAAAGGAAACGCATCACATGCTCAGTAGAAAGAAGATCGCGGCAGTCTCGGGGCTCCTCGGTGGCCTCGCCGTGACCTGCGTCGGCTTCGCCCACGCGTCCACCGCGGCCGACCCGGGAGGCTGCAAGCGCGACCTCCAGGGCGGCGTCACCTGCATCCAGCGGGTCCAGGGCGAGATCCCCGAGGACGGGTACATCCCCCACTCGGACACCTGCACGCCGATGCAGCCGCTCACCCTTCCCGCCGCGCTGGGGAACGGCACCATCAAGTACGGCCCCGAAGTGACCTGTTCCGCGCCGCCCCGTGACAAGGGCGACGGTAAATCAGATTTTTCCGGCCTGTTCGATTGAGCCTTCGGGCGGGAATCTCCCGGCGAACCCCGTGACGCAGACCGGAGCCGTAAGTCGACACGACGCATGACCAAAAATGCCCGATTTGCTACCTATTGTGTGTATATGCTCACTCCAGGTAGTCAACCAGGGCTGCGTGCCCGGGCAAGAAAGGCTCAATCATGCGTAAGTTTCAGCGTGCGGCGGTCGTAGCGGCGACGCTCGCGGGTCTGTCCACCCTCGGCGTCGGTGTCAGCTTCGCCGGCGGCTACGACGACCACACCCCGCAGGAGATCACCGCTGTGGCCAACTCGTCGGCCAACGCCGTCGCCACGTACGGCAGCACCTTCGGGCGCCCGTACGGGGGCCAGCCGCAGGGCCACGACGACCCCGCTCCCCAGGAGGGTGGTTACGGCAACGGCGGTGGTGACAACGGCGGCGGTGGCGCCCCCGGCAACGACCAGTAAGACCAACGAGGTCCACGATGCGCGGGTGTGAGCGCGTGCAGCGGTCGTAGCGCATCGGCATTCATGTCGTAGCGCATCGGCATTCATTTGGAACGCGATATGCACATCGTACGAACTGTACGTCCCTGTACCGGACCGACTCGGACGGTTCACCGGTGTGCTGAGTAATACCCCATGGCGAAGGCAGCCCGGACGCGCGGCAGACCCCCTCAGGGTGTGCGTCCGGGCTGCGGCAATGCCACCGCCGGACGCACCCGGAACCGCGTCCAGGCGCCGGGTCCCCACTTTCGACCTTCTCCAAGGCCCGGGTGCACGTCGGTCAACGACGGGCACCCGGGCCTCCAGTGCAAAGGAACGCAGCGCATGTTCACTCCGCAGAAGATTGCGACCGTCACAGGGCTCGTCGGAAGTCTCGCGGTGATCTGTGTCGGCGCCGCGCACGCGCACGCCGACGGCCCCAAGGGCGACTGCAGGACCACCGCCCAGGGCGACACCGTCTGCGTGCGCAAGAGCGAAGTCCGCATCGACAAGCGCGGCAAGCACATCCTCAAGCAGGCGCAGGACTGCGCGGTCATCGACCGGCCGCGCGTGGTGGGACCCGACGACGATCTGCTGGCCGGCGGCGCCAAGAACGTCGGGCCGGTGGTGGAGTGCGACAACGTGGTCAAGGTGCCCAAGGGCTTCAAGGGCTTCAAGGGCTTCAAGAAGCCGCACATCCGGTTCTGAGGCGCGAAGCGCAGAATGCCGGACCGGGATCGTCCCGGTCCGGCATTCTCATGTTCGGCGGCAGGGCCCGCCGAGACCGACGGGCCCTGCCTGCTTGTTACTTGCCGACGCTGTTGTTGCAGCCCATGCTCGAACCGAGCTGCGACTCCTGCGCACCGGAGTTGCCCTCGCCGTTGAGCGCGTTGCCCAGCGCGCCGTTGAGGATGCCGACCTCGCCGAGGACGTCGGCGTTGAGGTCGTGGGACCTGCAGGTGGTGCTCTGCAGGACGCTGAAGCGGGAGCCGCCGCCTCCGCCCTTGCCGCCCATCCCCTGATCGGCGTGTGCGGCGCCGGCGCTCAGGAGTCCGACGCTCCCGAGAGCGGCGACCAGAACGGCAGCCTTGCGGAGCTTGTGCATGTCTTCTCCGGTGGAAGTGAAGGGATGCGATCCGTGAGAGATCGACTTCGTACGGTTATGGAGGCTAATAGGAAATATCCGAAGACAAACACGGCGCGCCGAATTTGGTAATTCTCTTCACTCCGAACGCTCAATGATATGCAAAGACTAATGATATGTAGAATAAAAGATATGCAGAATAAAAAAAGTCCCGGCATCGGGCCCGAGGTCCGATGCCGGGATCATTTACCGCTCTGGCCGCCTGGGCGGCCGTGCGCCTCAGAAGGCGCTGTTGCTGCAGCCCATGGTCGAGCCGATGTGGGTCGCCTGGGCGCCCGGGTCACCCTCGCCGTTGAGCGCGTTGCCCAGCAGGCCGTTGAGGATGCCGACCTCGCCGAGGACGTCCAGGTTCAGGTCGTGCGACTTGCAGTTGGAGCTCTGCAGGACGCTGAAACCGCCGTGGTCACCGCCCTTGCCGCCGCCTTCCTGTCCGCCCGCGTGCGCCGTGCCGCCCACGAGTCCGATGCTCCCGATTGCGGCAACCAGGACGGCAGCCTTGCGAAGCTTGTGCATGTCATCTCCGGTGGAGTGTGAAGGGGTTGCGATCTGTGGCAGATCGCGTTCTTACAGTTACGGGAGATTAATAGGAAATAACCCAAAACGGACAGCGACGCGCCGGTTTCTTGATCTATTGGCAAAAGCACCCGAAAGCCGCAGCGCGCACACGCGGGCCCTTCGAGGACGCTCCTCGAAGGGCCCGCGTCGGGCGTCGGTATGCGGTTGTCAGGTGCCCTGGGGCCGGTCCTAGCGTGCCTGGGCGAGGGCGTTCGACGACGAGTGCGCGAGGACGTTGGACTGGTTGTTGCCCTGGCTGCACTCGATGCCGTGGGTATCGGCGGCGGCGAGCAGTGCGACCGGTACGTTCGCACCCAACAGGGCCTGCGGGCTGCACTCCTGGGACGGGCGGAAGAGGTTGCTCTGGAGCGCGTCGCTGCTCTGCGACGGGGCGGCCTGAGGGCTGATCTGCGGGTTGATCTGCGGGCTCAGATCGGGGTTGACCTGCGGGGTGACCTCAGCGCCCCGCTGCGGACCCTGCGGGGCCTGCTGGCCGAAGGTCTGTGCGGTGGCCCGGGCGGAGGTCGCGGCGGAGGCCTGCGCGTCCGGCTGCGAAACGGGGGGCGGATAGCCGCCGTTGTAGGCGGGGGCGACCGCGGAGCTGGGGCCGGCACCGGCGGCGGACAGACCGCCGGCTGCTGCGACGATGAGCGCGACTTGCTGAAGCTTGCGCATGAAACCCTCGGCCCTTCATTGACCTGTGCACGGAACGTGTCGAAATGCTGATGAGCCAGTGCAGTTGGAGATTTTCTCGGTGACCTGTGCGGCTGCGGCGGACCATCGCTCTGACCCAATGGGGAACGAGGGAAGAGGGGTACGGATACGGTGTGCCGGGGTCTGATCACCCATTTGCCCCAGGCCTTGTGCGCCACGCCGCCGCGTTCCGGATGTCTCTGCAATCATGCTCGCGGACTTCCGGCCGTCAATGGCAAATGGGTGACGGTGCTTCAAGTCCCGTGACCGGCACGGGGGAAAGTTCGTTGCCAGCTGGGAGAGGGCAGCGATCATGGATCACGGAGGGGCAAGGAAATTCGCTGTCGGCTCCGGCGTGAGTCCGTGTGCAGCCCAGTAGTTACCCCCGCAAAGGCGCAGTACGAACATCAGACTGGGCGCACGTGAGACTGCGCTGAATACAACGGATTTCCTGTTCAGGTTTCGAAGGGCCGAGGGTTTCATGCGCAAGCTTCACAAGGCCGCTGTTGTCGCAGCAGCGGCCGGCGGTCTGACCGCCATCGGCGCCGGCGTCAGCCATGCCGACGCTCCCGTCGGATACGGTGCCGTTCCAATGTCGGCTCCCGAGTACCCCGCACCCCAGTACTCGGTGCCCCAGTACGCGCCACCGCAGTACGCGCCGCCTCAGTACCCCCAGTACGCGCCACCGCAGTACGCGCCGCCCCAGTACCCCCAGTACGCGCCGCCTCCGCCGCCCGGTCCGCAGGCCATGGCGCAGGCCCGTTCGCGCGGCTTCGCACAGGTCGAGGCTCCGCCGCCGTACTCCCCGCCGATGATGCAGGCGCCGCCTCCGCCGCCGCCCGCGCCCCCGCAGGCGCCGGCCGGCTATGCCTCCGCCTCGGCCTCGTCGGGGGGCACCGCGCAGGCCGGGAACTCGCCGTACGGCGGCCCGGAGCAGTCCGCCGCCCCGCAGTACAGCGCGCCGGCCCCCCAGCAGTCGCAGGTCATGCCGCAGGTCAGCCCGCAGTCCGCGCCGGAGGTCATGCCGCGCGTCGCCCCGCAGGTCGCCATGCCCCAGACCTTCGGCGCCGCGGACGGTCCGCCGCACGTCGCGCCGCAGGTGAACCCCTCGGTGAACCCGCAGGTGAACCCGCTCATCAACCCGCTGCTCGCACCGGACACGCCGCGGGCGCCCGGGCTCGGCCTCGGGCAGGTCGCGGCGCCTCCCGTCGGCTCGCTCGGGCTGCCCCGACTCGGCTGACCGCCTCCGGCGATCCTTCGCCGCCCCAATCGATCTGCCAGCAGATCGCATCCGCTCGACCAACGGAGAAGCAATGCGCACGTTTCACAAGGCCGTCCTCGTGGGCGCCATGCTCGGAAGTGTCGGCTCCCTCGGCGTCAACACCGCCTTCGCGCACGGCGAGCCGGGCCATGACCTTGAGGTCACGCAGGCCACCGAGTGCCGCTCGCACGACATGAACATCAATGTGCTCGGCAGCGTCGGCGCCGTCAACGGCCTGGCCGGCAACCTGCTGAACGGCGAGGGCTCCCCGGGCGCGCAGCCCACCAACCTCGGTTCGGACATGGGCTGCAACAGCAAGGCACTCTGACCGGCGGCGCCGCACGCCGGACTTGTGCGGCTGCGGCGGCACGCGGACGGTGTGTCCGCGGTCCCGCCGCGACCCGGTGACAGCCGGACAGCGCCGGACCCTCCCCGCGAACACCGAGGGGGAGGGTCCGGCGCTTTGCTGCGTCGCGGCCCGGGGTCCGGGGCCCTGACCCCTGGGTCCGGGGCCCGCGGTCGGGGAGGGAGCCGTACCGGAGGCAGTCAGGGAAGGGCCGTACCGGAGGCGAAGTCGCTTGCCGGCCGGTAACTCCTCCGTGTCGCCGCCGGCGAGAGCCGCGGCCAGGGCGCCCTCGCCGGGCTGCCCCGGGGCCTGCGCGGCAATGAGAACGCCCTCCCGAAGGAGGGCGGACAGTGGGCGCCCCCGGCAGGACTCGAACCTGCGGCCAAGCGCTTAGAAGGCGCCTGCTCTATCCACTGAGCTACGGGGGCCTGGTGTGGCGGCCTCGTGCGGGATGCCCTGGCCGGGCTGACCCGTGACGTGGCCCGGGGACAAGGATAGGGCTCCCGGTTCCTTGACCCCGCTGCTTCGCCTCCGTGGCTCGATGTGGAGGTTCGGTGAAGCGGTCCTGATAATCGCAGGCAGGTGCGATTCGTGCATCGCTTTTGGCGTCCGACGCACCGGGTGTTGTGCACTCGTTATGCCTGGACTGTGCCCGTGCCCCAATGGTTCCTTCCGTCCGTTCCGTCCTCTCGGCACGCAGACATGTCTATATGCTTCAGAATTCCCCTAAAGTTGGG
This sequence comes from Streptomyces alanosinicus, assembly GCF_014650595.1. GTDB lineage: Bacteria > Actinomycetota > Actinomycetes > Streptomycetales > Streptomycetaceae > Streptomyces > Streptomyces alanosinicus. The sequence continues at coordinate 979,761 of NZ_BMVG01000001.1, read as the reverse complement.
CATTCTTCGCATGTGGTGACCTTGGACGTACGGCCTCAGCTGCTCGACACACTCTCCGCTCTGCGCGATCGTGTCGCCGCCACACGCTTTCCGCTGCCCCTGCCCGGGGCCGCACGTGCGCGTGCCAACCGCGACGAGCTTCTCGCACAGCTAGACGACTATCTGGTACCCCGCCTGCGGGAACCCGAGGCGCCGCTGCTGGCCGTCGTCGGCGGATCCACCGGCGCGGGGAAGTCGACGCTGGTCAACTCCCTCGTCGGGCGGCGCGTGAGCGAGGCGGGCGTGCTGCGGCCGACGACCCGGACCCCGGTCCTCGTCTGCCATCCCGACGACCATCACTGGTTCGGCGCCATGCGCGTGCTCCCCGAGCTGACCCGCGTGTGGTCGGCCGAGCAGGACCCGGTCGACGACCTGCTGCTGCCCGCCCGCGAGGAGCCCACGCGCGTGCTGCGCATCGAGACCGCCGAAACCCTGCCGCGCGGGCTCGCCCTCCTCGACGCCCCCGACATCGACTCGCTCATCGCCGACAACCGTGTCCTGGCCGCCGAGCTGATCTGCGCCGCCGACATCTGGATCATGGTCACGACGGCGACCCGCTACGCCGACGCCGTCCCCTGGCACCTGTTGCGCACCGCCAAGGAGTACGACGCCACCCTCGTCACCGTGCTGGACCGGGTGCCCCACCAGGTCGTCTCCGAGGTCTCCCGGCAGTATGGCGCCCTGCTCACCAAGGCCGGCCTCGGTGACGTACCCCGCTTCACGGTGCCCGAGCTGCCCGAGTCCGCGTGGGGCGCCGGGATGCTGCCCGCCACCGCCGTCGCGCCGCTGAAGAACTGGCTGGTCCATCACGCCCAGGACACCGCCGCCCGACAGCGCGTCATCGCCCGTACGGCGTACGGCCTGCTCGACTCGCTCCAGTCCCGGATGCCCGAGCTGGCCAGCTCCGCCGCCGCCCAGTACGCGGCCGCCCTCCGGCTCACCTCTGCCGTGGACACCGCCTACGACGGCGAGCACGCGCGTGTGCGCGCCCGGCTGCAGTCCGGTGCCGTGCTCGCCGGGGACGCGCTCAAACGCTGGCGGGCCTTCCCCCTGGACTGCACCCCCGCGGAACTCCTCGACGCGCTTGTGGAGAGCCTGGCCGCGCTGCTGCTGTGCGCCGTCACCGCGGCGGACGAACGCATCGACGAGGCCTGGCGTCATGAGCCCGCGGCCGAGGCCCCGGGCCTCGCCGACCGCGGACTGTCCCTGGAGAGCGCCGAGCACCGCATCGGCCTCGCCGTACGGCGCTGGCGGCGCGAGATGGAGGAGTACGCCGAGGACGAGGTGCGGGTGCTGGAGCGGACGTCCGCGCCCGATCCGGAGATCGTCGCCGCCGTCGTCGCCACCGCGCTGCTGGGCGGGCGCCGGGCGCGCAACGCGGGCGAGGGGCTCGCCGACCGGATGGGCGCCCAGGGCGCGCTGCGGCTGCGTGAGCGCTCCGGACGCCTGCTGACCGAGTACGTGGACCGAGTCATGCACGCCGAACGCGAGCGGCGCCTCGCCGCGCTGGAGGCCTTCGACATCCAGCCCGCGCCCCAGGCCGAACTCATCGCCGCCCTGTCCGTACTGCAGAAGGAGAGGTGACCGGTGAAGGCCGCCACCGATCAGGACCACATGGAGCACACCGACCACATGGCGCCTACTGAGCACAGCGGTCACATGAATTCCGAGGTCATGAACCCCGGAGAGCGTGCCGACCTTCTCGGGGAGCCGCTGCCCCCGGGCGCGGGGGCACTCATCGACCCCGTCGCCGCCGCCCCCGAGGACCGGACCGAGGACGAAGCGACGAGGGGCCCGTCGCACGAAGCGACGTACGAAGCGACGTACGAAGCGAGGGGCGAATCGGCGAACGAAGCGGCTCGTACGTGGGAAGCGCTCCGTGAGTGGGATGCGCTCCCTGAGCGAGACGCGCGCGTGGCGGACCGGGACGTGGGCCGGGACATGCCCGCCACCGCCACCGCCACCGCCGGCGTCGACGCGGACAGCGCTCCGCGCCTGCGTCCGTCGCACCGCCCGCCCCGGCAACCCGGCCCCAGCGACGAGACATCCGCACGGCGCGGAACCGCCGACGCTGGCATCGACACCGGAGCCGCCAGCGGCACCGGCACCGGCACCGGCATCGACGCTGACGCCGACTCCGACTCCGACTCCGCGGAGGCCTGGGACGACGGCCTGATCGCCCGGCGCGTCACGGAGGCCGGAGCCGCCGTGCTCGCCGCCGAACGCGAGGCCGACAGCCGGGGCCAGGGCAGCAACCCGCCGCCCCCGCTGGCGTACGACGGCCCGCTGCGCTCCCGGCTCGACGCCCTGCGCGAACTCGTCGGCCTCTCCCGCACCCGGCTGGACAACCGCACCCTCGCCGAGGCGGGCCGTGTCCTGGACGAGGCGGCCGCCCGCCGCAAACTCTCCGGCCGGCACACCGTCATCGCCATCGCGGGCGCCACGGGCAGCGGCAAGTCGCAGCTGTTCAACGCCCTCGCCGGCGTGGCCATCTCGGAGACCGGCGTACGGCGTCCGACCACGGCCGCCCCCATCGCGTGCAGCTGGAGCGACGGCGCGGCGGGCCTCATCGACCGCCTCGGCATCCCGGGCCGGCTGCGCCGCCGCCCCGCGCACAACCCGGACAACGACGGGGAGCTGCGTGGGCTCGTCCTGGTCGACCTGCCCGACCACGACTCCGCCGCCGTACAGCACCGTGAACAGGTCGACCGGATCCTGAAACTGGTCGACGCGGTGATCTGGGTGGTCGACCCCGAGAAGTACGCCGACGCCGTGTTGCACGAGCGCTATCTGCGGCCCATGGCCGGCCACGCCGAGATCATGTTCGTCGTCCTCAACCAGGTCGACCGGCTGCCCGGGGAGGCCGCCGACCAGGTCCTGGACGACCTGCGGCGGCTGCTGGACGAGGACGGCATCGCGCTCGGCGAGCACGGCGACCCGGGTGCCAGCGTGCTCGCGCTGTCCGCGCTCACCGGCGACGGCGTCACCGAACTGCGCGAGGCGCTCGGCCAGTTCGTGGCCGAGCGCGGCGCGGCGGCCCGCCGGGTCGCGGCCGACGTGGACTCCGCCGCGACCGGACTGCGGCCCGTCTACGCCGCCGAACGGCGGGTCGGCCTCAGCGAGGAGGCGCGCGAGGAGTTCGCGGCGCGGCTCGCGGACGCGGTGGGCGCCACCGCGGCGGGCGATGCCGCCGAGCGGGCCTGGCTGCGCAACGCGGGGCGCGCCTGCGGCACGCCCTGGCTGCGGCTGTGGCGCTGGTACCAGGGGCGCGGCGACGCCACGACGGGCCGCCATGCGGCACGTCCCCAGGCCGAGGAGGAGATCACGGCACGCCAGCGCGTGGAACAGGCGGTCCGTACGGTGGCCGACCGGGCCTCGGCCGGGCTGCCAGGGCCGTGGGCGCTGGCGGTGCGCGAGTCGGCCGTACGCGGCGCACAGGGTCTGTCGGAGGCGCTGGACGAGCTTGCGGCGCGGGCCGGAATGCCGCCGGGCCGCCCGCCGCGGCCGGGCTGGTGGCCGGTGGCGGTGCTGGTCCAGGCGGCCATGACCCTGCTGCAGATCGTGGGCGGGCTGTGGCTGGCGGCCCAGATCGCCGGTGTCATGGGCCCCAACCTCGGTGTCCCGGTGCTGCTGATGGTGTGCGGGATCATCGGCGGGCCGCTGGTGGAGTGGAGCTGCCGGATGGCGGCCAGAGGCCCGGCCCGGCGCTACGGCCAGGAGGCGGAACGGCGGCTGCGGGAGGCGGCGGCCGGCTGCGGCCGGGCCCGGGTGCTCGATCCGGTGGCCTCGGAACTGCTGCGCTATCGGGAGGTGCGCGAGCAGTACGCGCGGGTCGTGCGGAGCGGCGCGGGGGTGGGCGTGAGCTGACGGCGGCAGGCGGCCACCCCGGGCGGCGCGCGGGCCGAAGGCCGGCCGCGATCGTTCGGGGTGGACGTGTGTATGGGGGGAGTCGGGGGCGTGAGGTGCGGGCCACGGCCGTGACCGTGGGGGCGTGAAAGGGACGTCGGCCGTGGTCACCGGGGGGTGAGGGCGGTGGCGGGGGACGCGGATCACTCGTCCGGGTGACGGGGATTTCCACAGGTGGGCGGGGTGTCCACAGGGCTCGGCGGGCCCGGCCCGGCGGAGGCAGTCTGAGGTCGCGGCGATCGCACGGCGGGTCCGGCCGGAGGGACGGCGGACGGCAGGCGCGATCGCCGGGACGTGCCGGCGCGTACGGCGGTCGTACGCGCCGGCACGGCAGACACAGCCGTACGGGACGGGCCCGTACGCGTGTCCGCCCGGCCGTCGCGGGCCGGGCGGGGGAGGGGAGTGCAAGGAGATGAACGAGACGATCGTCTGCGTGGTGGGCAACGTGGCGACCCCGCCGGTGTACCGGGAGTCGGCGGCGGGACCGTCGGCCCGGTTCCGGCTCGCGGTGACCGCGCGCTACTGGGACCGGGAGAAGAGCGTCTGGACGGACGGACACACCAACTTCTTCACGGTGTGGGCCAACCGGCAGCTCGCGGTGAACGTGGCGGCGTGCGTGGAGGTGGGCCAGCCACTTGTCGTACAGGGCCGGCTGAAGGTGCGCACGGAGGTGCGCGACGGGCAGCAGCAGCGGGCGTCGGCCGATATCGACGCCGTGACGGTCGGCCACGACCTCGCCCGCGGTACGGCCGCCTTCCAGCGCACGGCCAGGCCGGAACCGGCGCTCACGGCGGCCCGGCCGGAGCCCGACTGGGAGACACCGCGCCCCGCCGGTCCACCGGACGGGGCAGTGGCTCAACAGGCCCCGGAACCAGCAGTGGTGACATGACATCAGCGGCCGAGGGACGCGCCGGTCCCGGCCGTTCGGTCCCGGCGCGGTCGCCGAACGCCCGCTGCGAACGGGTGGATTTGTCGATTTGCGCAGCTCATGGGCGGTCCCGGGGATAACGATTGCGGATCGGATCGCCCATCGGATCATCCGACCGGCGGGAGAGGCTGCGACTGATCCATAGGATGCCGGGCGTGCCCCTCGGGGGGTCGTCGATTCTGCTGGTGGGACCGCCCCCCATGTCCAACGGGTCCTGCTCGAAGGGGAATTCTGTGCATTCTGCGTTCTCTGGGTTCCGCCGTTCCGCCGGAGCGGCGCGCCTGGCCGCCGCTGCGACGGTTTCCGGTCTCGTGGCAGCCGGTGCGCTGTCCGGTGCCGGCAGGGCCGCGGCCGACGAGACACCGCAGACCCCGGGCGGGGCGACGGCCACGATCAACGGCCTGAAGACCTACGGCGAGGCCGTGATCCACGAGGACGGCGGCGACCAGCGGGTGGCGGCGGGCCTGTTCGAGATGTCCGTCGACGGCGGCGGCGCCCTGCAGACGTACTGCGTCGATCTGCACAACCCGACCCAGCGCGACGCCCGCTACCAGGAGACGTCCTGGAGCGGCACCTCGCTGGGCGCCAACAAGGACGCCGGCAAGATCCGTTGGATCCTGCAGAACTCCTACCCCCAGGTCAACGACCTCGCCGCGCTCGCCCACCGGGCCGGCGCCGGCACGCTCACCGAGCAGGACGCGGCGGCCGGCACCCAGGTGGCCATCTGGCGCTACTCCGACCATGTCAAGGTCGACGCCGTCGACCCGCAGGCCGAGAAGCTCGCCGACTATCTGCAGAAGAGCGCCCGCGACCTCGGTGAACCGCGGGCCTCGCTCACCCTGGACCCGCCGGCGGTCTCCGGCCGCCCGGGTGACCTGCTCGGCCCGGTGACCGTGCACACCAACGCGGCCGGAGTCACCGTGAGTCCGCCCGCGGACGCGGCCACCAGCGGGGTCAAGATCACCGACAGCACCGGCAAGGCGATCAACTCGGCGAAGGACGGCAGCCGGCTGTACTTCGACATCCCCGAGGACGCTTCCGCGGGCCCCGCGCACACCTTCGGCAGCGCGGGAAGCGCGGCGCAACTGACCGTGCAGGCGTCGACCACCGTGCCCGTCGGCCGCGCCCTCGCCTCCGACAGCCGCAGCCAGACCCAGATACTGGCCGGCTCCAGCGAGTCCACCGTCTCCGCGACCGCGACCGCCACCTGGGCGCCCGAGGGGGCCATACCAGCGGTCTCGGCCCGCAAGAACTGCGCGAAGAGCGGCGTGGACATCATCGCGGCCAACAAGGGCGACGAGCCCTTCAGTTTCGAGCTGACGGGCGTCGAGCACACCATCCCCGCGGGTGCCGTCCGCACGGTGACCATCCCGCTCCAGGAGGACCAGGCCTACGACTTCACGATCACCGGGCCGCACGGCTTCAGCCGCCGCTTCACCGGTGTCCTCGACTGCCGGACGCAGGGCGCGATCACGACACAGACGACCCAGGCCCACAACGAGCCCGGCCCCGCCACGGTCGGCGGCAGCGCGGCCCCCGACACCGACCTCGCCGCGACGGGCGGCTCCGCGATCACCCCGCTGATCGCCGGAGTGGCCATCGGCTTCGTCGTGATCGGCGGCGCGGTCCTGATCCTCCACCGCAAACGCGAACAGCCGGACAGCTGACCTCGTCGGGCGTCATCACCCGGTCACTTTCTCGCCGCCTTCAGAAGCTGGTCCACCGTGCGTTCCGTCCAGCGGTCCTCCGTCTTCATTCCGTAGGGCGCTTGCTCCGAGTCGCTGAGGTGCTCGACTCCTTTCCGGTCCCGCGAGATGGTGACGACCAGTTCGGGAGAGGTGTCGCCCTTGGCGAAATCGGCTCCCTCGTACCACTGACGGAGGACCGACCATGCGGTCGCATAGTCCGTACGGTGTGTCAGGTTCAGCATTTCGCTGCTGTGATAGACCTTGGAGGAATAGCGAATGAAGTCGTCCCCCTGGTTCGCGACCCAGTCCGGGGCGTCCCGGAGATGTCTCTCGCCCGCGTGCTCCGTGTCCCAGGAGGCCTCGCCCGAGTCGGCGTAGTCGTTCCCCAGGGTGCCGCGATCGGCGCGGATGAAGGAAACGCTCGCGCCGGCCTCGATGCGCCCGAACCCCGCGCTCAGCGGCACATCGACGACGAAGTCGCCGGAGACGTCGTCCCCGGGATCGAGCCAGTCCCCCGGCTCCGCGAGCCTCCCCGTGCCGAGCATGCGGGACGGCGCGTACACGACGTGTCTCACCGTCTCGTCGTCATTCAACAACTCCCGCTTCCACACATCCGCCCTCGTGCCCTTCTCCGTGAACCGGGTCGGCCATCCCCGCACCGTCCACATGGTTCCCACGAGGGAGATCCGCACCGAACCGGCATTACGGAACTCCACATGCGCCGGAACATGCAGCACAGTCCCGTCCGCGCTCAGGGTGGGGTCGCCGAACGAGACGCCGAAAGGAATGCGCACGGGCGTGGAGTACGGAACGTACATCTGTGAATAGGCGAGGCTCGCGAGTCCGACGGCGCCGGACACCACCACACCGAGCGCGACGCCCTTGGGGTGGGGGATCTGCCGCCACACCCCCTGCCGCGTCAGCGTCCACAGGGACCAGACCACCCAGAGCACCAGCGCGATCCACAGCAGGAGGAAGGGGGTGTAGTCGCCACCCTGGATCTGTGTGATCAGGAACATCAGGTTCGTGAGCGTCACCGTGGCGACGCCCACCAGGACGGCCGCGCCCGAGTAGCGCGAGGCCCTCTTGCCCCAGTAGTCGGCCACCGCCACCGTCGCGACCGCCTCCGCCAGCGCCGCCGCGACGAAGGTGACCCCGACCACGCGCCCCCCGTACGCCAGCGCGTTGAACGCGTCCGACATGCCCACGTATGACAACACCGCGGCGGACGCGAGAAGCCCCAGCGCCATCAGCACGCCGGCGGCGCGTCTTCGCACGGGGCGGTCCGGCCAGCAGGACCTGTCCGCCACCCAGCGGACCTGGCCCGGGTCGTCGAGGTCGAGGTCCGCGGGCAGGCCCGCCCGGCGCAGAAGCCTTCGCGCACCGCGAGGCGACCAGGCCCGGCCGACCCTCTCCCCTCGGACACGCACGACCCGAAGACCCCGGCCGTCCGGGGCCTCCACGACGACAAGTGGGTGGCTGCTCATGAGCAAAGGGTGATGATCCCCTCGCACCGCCGCCCGTAACGACGCGCGCCCCCACCCCGGCGAGCCGACGAAGCCCCAGGTCACAGCCCCCCGGCGATACGGGTTTCCATCCAGGCCTGGCGGTCAGGCAAGATGGGTTGTATCTGCCCACTGCCAGATTTCAAGCTGCCGGACGGTTTCTCTTGGCTGAGTTCATTTACACCATGCGCAAGGCGCGCAAAGCGCACGGCGACAAGGTGATCCTCGACGACGTCACCCTGAGCTTCCTGCCGGGAGCGAAGATCGGTGTCGTCGGCCCGAACGGTGCCGGTAAGTCGACCGTGCTGAAGATCATGGCCGGTCTCGAGCAGCCGTCGAACGGCGACGCGTTCCTGTCGCCGGGCTACAGCGTCGGCATCCTGCTGCAGGAGCCCCCGCTGAACGAGGAGAAGACCGTCCTGGAGAACGTCCAGGACGGTGTCGCCGAGATCAAGGGCAAGCTGGACCGGTTCAACGAGATCGCCGAGCAGATGGCGACCGAGTACACCGACGCGCTCATGGACGAGATGGGCAAGCTCCAGGAGGAGCTGGACCACGCCAACGCCTGGGACCTCGACGCCCAGCTGGAGCAGGCCATGGACGCCCTGGGCTGCCCGCCCGGCGACTGGCCCGTCACCAACCTCTCCGGTGGTGAGAAGCGCCGCGTCGCGCTCTGCAAGCTGCTGCTCGAAGCCCCCGACCTGCTGCTCCTCGACGAGCCCACCAACCACCTCGACGCCGAGTCGGTGAACTGGCTGGAGCAGCACCTCGCCAAGTACCCGGGCACCGTCGTGGCCGTCACCCACGACCGGTACTTCCTCGACAACGTCGCCGGCTGGATCTGCGAGGTCGACCGCGGCCGCCTGCACGGCTACGAGGGCAACTACTCGAAGTACCTGGAGACCAAGGCCACCCGCCTCAAGGTCGAGGGCCAGAAGGACGCCAAGCGGCAGAAGCGGCTCAAGGAAGAGCTGGAGTGGGTCCGCTCCAACGCCAAGGGGCGCCAGGCCAAGTCCAAGGCCCGTCTCGCCCGGTACGAGGAGATGGCCGCCGAGGCCGACAAGATGCGGAAGCTGGACTTCGAGGAGATCCAGATCCCGCCGGGCCCGCGGCTCGGCAACGTCGTCGTCGAGGTCGACAAGCTGAACAAGGCCTTCGGCGAGAAGGTCCTCGTCGACGGGCTGAGCTTCACCCTCCCGCGCAACGGCATCGTCGGCGTCATCGGCCCGAACGGCGCCGGCAAGACCACGCTGTTCAAGATGATCCAGGGCCTGGAGACCCCGGACTCCGGCGACATCAAGGTCGGCGAGACCGTCAAGATCTCCTACGTCGACCAGAGCCGCGAGAACCTCGACCCCAAGAAGACGCTGTGGGAGGTCGTGTCCGACGGGCTCGACTACATCAACGTCGGTCAGGTCGAGATGCCGTCCCGCGCGTATGTGTCCGCCTTCGGTTTCAAGGGCCCGGACCAGCAGAAGCCGGCCGGTGTGCTCTCCGGTGGTGAGCGCAACCGCCTCAACCTGGCGCTGACCCTGAAGCAGGGCGGCAACCTGCTGCTTCTCGACGAGCCCACCAACGACCTCGACGTCGAGACCCTCTCCAGCCTGGAGAACGCGCTGCTGGAGTTCCCCGGCTGCGCCGTCGTCGTCTCCCACGACCGGTGGTTCCTCGACCGTGTCGCCACGCACATCCTCGCCTACGAGGGTGAGTCGCGGTGGTTCTGGTTCGAGGGCAACTTCGAGTCGTACGAGAAGAACAAGGTCGAGCGGCTCGGTCCGGACGCCGCGCGTCCGCACCGCGCCACCTACAAGAAGCTGACCCGGGGCTGATCGGTCTTGCGCCACATCTACCGCTGCCCGCTGCGCTGGTCGGACATGGACGCGTACGGACATGTCAACAACGCGATCTTCCTCCGCTATCTGGAGGAGGCCCGCATCGACTTCACGTCCCTGAGGGGCGCGGAGTCCAAGCAGGGGTCCGTGGTGGCGCGCCATGAGATCGACTACCGGCGCCAGCTCACCCACCGGCCCACGCCCGTGGACATCGAGCTGTGGGTCACGGAGATCAGGGCCGCGTCCTTCACCGTCTCCTACGAGGTGAAGGACCCGGACGTGATCTACGTCCAGGCGCGGACCGTGGTCGTCCCGTTCGACTTCGAGGCGCAGCGGCCGCGCCGGATCACCGCCGAGGAGCGGGAGTTCCTCCAGCGGTACACGGACAACGCCGATGACACCGCCGACGAGGAGGCCGTCGCCGCATGACGGTGCTGCACCTGGCCGACGAGACGGAGGCGGCCGATCTCGCCGCCTTCCTCTCCCGGCTGCTCCACTACGACCGTGGAGCCGCGGTGCGGCTGCAGGCGGTCGGCACGGCACTCGCCGTGTTCGGCCGCCCGCCGTCCTTCGAGGTGCTCGCCGTCCGCGCGGTACGGCTGGCGAAGCCGTACGAGAACGGGCTCGACGCCACCCTCGACGTGACCGTCTCCGCCGGTCAGCTCCTGGAGTCCGTGGACGAGCGCGCGGCCACCGCGCAGGTGCCCGCCGCGGTCACCGGTCCGCCGTGGGCGGGTGTGCTGCCGCCGCGCGGCGGCTGGCAGGCCGAGCCGGGGCTGCCCGTCCCGGAGGCGCTGCGGGCGACCGTCGCCGCGGCGGTCACCGAGTTCCGCTCGCGTACCGGGGAGCTGGCGCACGAGGGCCGTACCCGCGCGGAGCTGGACCGGATCGGGCGGGACATCTGGTCCCGGGAGATCGGCCGGACCGGGCTTCCGGTGCGGGCCGTGCACGCGGCCCAGTCCCTGGGCTTCCTGCGGCCGGGCGGCGATCCCGCCGACACCGGGCTGTTCTCCTCGGGGGCGTGGCTCAGGCTGCGCACCCCGTACGGCTCCGTCGTCGTACGGCGCGCCGGGCTCGGCACGCTCGGCGTCAGCGTCCGCTGAACCCGCCCCGTCACTCGCCCCGTCACTCGCCCCGTTTCAGCCCTTCGGGCGATGCGGAATTCGACCTTCAGCGGCGGGAGTCGAGGCTCACTCCGGTGTGTTCACCATCGACGCGGCCGCGTACGTCAGGTAGTTCCACAGCGTCGTCCGGTGCTCCTCGGAGAGTCCCAGCTCCTCGACGGCGACCCGCATGTGCCGCAGCCAGGCGTCGTGCGCCGCGCGGTCCACGGTGAACGGGGCGTGCCGCATCCGCAGCCGCGGGTGGCCACGGTTGTCGCTGTAGGTGGTGGGGCCGCCCCAGTACTGCATCAGGAACAGGGCCAGCCGCTCCTCGGCCGGGCCCAGGTCCTCCTCCGGGTACATCGGCTTCAGGATCGGGTCCTCGGCGACCCCCTCGTAGAAACGGTGGACGAGCCGACGGAAGGTCTCCTCCCCGCCGACCTGCTCGTAGAAGGTCTGCTCCTGAAGCGTGCCGCGCCGAATCTCATTCACGCCCCCATGGTCTCAGACCGGGTGACCGAGGACTCAAGCCTTAGGTCCTGTCCGGCGGATCCTGTCGCGGACGCGGGGGCCGGCACGCCCATCTGCGGCGTTGTCGTCACTCGCCGACGCTCCGCGTCGACTCCCTCCTCCGCCTTGCAGCTCGACGCACCAGCCCCCGCTCACCTGCGCCGATGAGGCACCGCCACTTTCCCGCGACCTGATCCGCCGGACAGGCCCTAGGACTCGCGGGGGCGGCCCGCCCCTACTGTGGAGCCATGGGGACGGGTGTGTACGACACCGAGACCGAGTTGCTGGCCGCCGCCGAGCGGGCCGCGCTGGTGCGGAAGATCGACGCCGAGGGGGTCTGGGCCGGGGACCCGGTGTGGCGGGAGGCGTTCGCGGCCGTGCCCCGGCATCTGTTCGTGCCGTACTACTACGTCGCCGGACGGCACGGCTATGAGCGCCGCTGGGGCGAGGGCCCCGGGCGCCGGGCCCGCGAGCGCTGGCTGCGCGGCGCCTACGCGGATGTGCCGCTGGCCACCCGGCTGCGCGACGGCGAGCTGCTCTCCTCCAGCAGCCAGCCCTCCCTGATGGCGCGGATGCTGGTCGCGCTGGCGGTCGAGGACGGCGACCGGGTCCTGGAGGTGGGCGCCGGTACCGGCTACAACGCGGCCCTGCTCGCCCACCGGCTCGGCGACGACGACCTCGTCACCACCGTCGACCTGGAACCGGAGATCACCGAGTCGGCCCGCCGGCATCTGGACGCGGCCGGCTTCCATCCGGTCGTCGTCACCGGCGACGGTGCCCGCGGGGTGCTCGAACGCGCCCCCTTCGACCGGATCATCGCCACCTGTGAGCTGTCCACCGTCCCGCGCGCCTGGCTCGCCCAGTGCCGCCCCGGCGCCCGGATCCTCACCCCGCTGGCCACCGGCCTGCTCGCGCTGACGGTCCGGGACGGGGCACACGCCGAGGGCGGTTTCCTCGACACGGCCGCCTACTTCGTACCGCTGCGCGGCGCGGGCCGCACGGAGCCGGAGGGCGTCTCGCTCGCCGGGCTGCCGGGCCGGGTCCGCGAGCAGGACACGTTCCGCTTCCTGCTCGCGCTGACCCGGGGCACCCTCGATCCGCGGGAGGCCTGCGCGCTGTGGGAGCGCGAGGGCATGCCGGGGCGCGAGCGGTACGGCGTCACCGTCGGCGGCGAGCGCACCTGGGCCTGGCTGGACGAGCCGGCGGGGCCGTACGCCTGGCCCCTGCCGTGACCCGTCCCCGGGCCTCGCTCAGGCCCGCCGTACGGTGATCGTCGTCCAGGCGCCCACGTGCACCCGGTCCCCGTCCTGCAGCGGCACCGGCACGAACGGCTGGATCGGTTCCTCGGACATGTTGACCGTGGTGCCGTTGGTCGAGTTCTGGTCGACGACCGCCCAGCTGCCGTCGGGCTGCTGCACCAGCACCGCGTGCTGATGCGAGACGCCCGGGTCCTCCGGCGGCACCGACAGGTCGACATCGGGGGTGTCGCCGGTGGAGTGCCGGCGGCGGCCGATGGTGAGCTGGTTGCCGTCGAGCGTGCGCTGCTGCTCGGGCGAGTACGCGGGCAGGTTCAGGCCCGCGGCCTCCGGCCCCGAGCGCTGCATCATCGCCATGAAGTAGTCGCGGTCCGGGCCGATCGTCGCCGTCCAGGTGGCCCGCTGCTGCGGGAAACCGGGGCCGGGCGGGGGCGGGGCCTGAGGGGAGGCGGGCTGCGGGTAGCCGTAGCCGCCGCCGGGACCGCCGTGCTGACCGCCGCCGGGACCGCCGTGCTGACCGCCGCCGGGACCGCCGTGCTGACCGCCGCCGGGACCGCCGTGCTGACCGCCGCCGGGATGGGCGGACGACGGCGGGGAGATCACCCAGTCGTCCTCAGCGCCGCCGAAGGAGGGACCGCCGAAGGCGGGGCCACCGGGGGGCGGACCGCCGACCGGGGGCCGGCCGGTCTCGCCCGGGAACGCGGGCGGTGCGGGCGGAGCTGGCTGCGCGTACGCCTGCGGAGCGCCACCGGGGCCGCCACCGGGCCCGGCAGGCGGGGTCATGCCGGGCGGCGGCGGTACCGGACGCGAGGGGTCGCCGCCGAAGCCGGCGGGACCGGGCGCGCCGGGGCCGCCCTGGGGCGGGCCGGGGGGAGTCGGGACACCGGGACCCGAGGGCTCACGGCCGTAGGGTGCGCCGGGACCGGACGGCTCGCGCCCGAAGGGCGGCGGACCGGCGGGGCCACCGGGACCCTGGCCCTGGCCGGGACCTTGCCCCTGGCCGGGCCCGGGGCCGTAGCCGGAAGGAGCACCCGGGTTGCCGCCGTACGCGGGCGGGGCGGGCGGACCCGAGGGGCCGGGTGAGGTCTGCGGGCCGGCCGGGCCGCCGAACGGCGCCGGGCCCGACGGCTCGCTGCCGAAGGACGGGATCGGCTCGGCGGGCCGGTTCATCTGCGAGGGCCGCGAGCCCTGGTACTCGTACCCGTCACCGGCGCCGTAGGTCGCGCTCGGCGGCTGGAACCGCGCCTGCGGCGGGCGCGGCGCGGCCGGCGCGGCCGGGGTGTACGAGGTGGCCGTGTTGGTCAGGAAGTTCCACCGGCACTCCTCGCAGAAGGGCGCGCCGCCCTCACGGGGCGTACGGCACTGCGGGCACAGCTCCGGCTCCGGGACCGGCATGCCCTGCGGGCGCGGCGCGGGCGGGACGCCCTGCGGGGGCGGCGGCGGGAAGCCGTAACCGCCCGCGGGCGGGGGCGGCGGCGGGGGCGGAGGTACGGCACCGGCCATGCGGTGACCGCAGACCTCGCACCAGTCGTCGGAACCCGACTGGTGTCCGTTCGGGCAGGTCGGCATGTCGGCGGTTCCCCTTCTCCAAGCTTCCAGGGTCACTTCTTTACACGAACAGTCTTTGTGGACCGGGTTTCCAAGGTCATCTCATCCGCCTCGGCCACCCTCGTCTTCAACCGCACAGTACCTGTCGCGGCATCGACCACGTCCACCACCTTCGCAAGCAGTTTCGCAGTATCGGCGTTCCCCGAGGCACTGGCGAGCTGAACTGCACGCCCCAGTTTGGCTGTTGCTCCATCGAAATCGCCCGCTTTGCGAAGGTCCAGCCCTTGCTGGATGGCTTGCGCCAGTTCGGCCTGCCCGGTGTAGTGGGCGACCTGGGGGTTGATCGAGGTGGAGGCCGTCATGTCGTCGGTCCACACCGCCCGGACCAGGCCCTGCGCGCCCAGGTTCTGTACCGATCCGTCCGATTGCGGGATGACCAGGGACACCCGGGCGGCGAGCATCTCCTGGCCGAGACCGGCCGCCGGGACCTCCACACACAGGTGATAGTCGCGGGACTCGTCGCCCCAGGACCCGGTCGGATAGTCCCCCGCGCGCGGCCCGGCCTCGGTGCGGCGGGCCGTCAAGTCCTCGACGGCGGGCGCCACTTGCTTGACGAACCGGATGGTCGTACCGACCGGTGTCCACACCCGCAGGGCGACGTCGGCGACCCCCTTGCCCATCGCCGTCTCCATCATCCGCGTGAAGTCGGCGGCGAGACCGGCCGGATCGGCGACGATGTCGGCCGTGCCGAGCAGCGCGGAGGCGATCCCTGTGACTTCTTTCACTTCCCAGTCGGTGCCCACGCCCCGCGCGTCACAGGTGAACCGTCCGGCACACGCCTCCAGCGCCGCCGACAGATCCTCCGGGGACTCGTGCTCATTGCGGCCGTCGGTGAGCAGGACGCCGTGCCGGATGGTGACGTCCGCCGAGGCCAGCAGCCGGTCGGCGAGCCGGAGCCAGGTGCCGATGGCCGTACCTCCGCCCGCGCTCAGCCGCCGCAGCGCCTGCTTGGCCTGCTCACGGGTGCTCGCGTCGGCGACCGCGAGCCGCCCGCCGCCCGGATAGACCTCGCTCGCCACATGGGTGCCGCCGATCACCGCGAAGTGCGTGCCGTCGCGCAGGGCGTCGATCGCGGCCGCCGTGGCCTCCCGGGCGCCGCGCATCTTGGCCGGCGGATAGTCCATGGAGCCCGAGCAGTCCACCATGACCGCCACGGCGGCGGACGGGCCGCGGCCCGCCGTGTACACCGGGGTCACGGCGCTGCCGACGGTGCCGCCGCCGGTCGCCGTCACGGTGACGATGGAGTTGACCTCGCGGCCGCTCTCGGGCAGGTACTCGTTCTGGTACACCTCCATCGAGAACTGCGGCACATGCGATTTCGCGAAATTGGCCATGCTCGTTCGAATCCCCCTTGGAACGCCTCGCTGTGACACGAGACGACGCGTGTGAGCGGACCGGTCCCCTGCGGTCCTGTGAGGCTTCCCCGTTCCCTCGGCCTCAGGCCTCTGATGCCCCCTCGGGCGGCGCCGGGAACGGTACGACGGCCACTGTTACGTTGTCGTGGCCCCCGCCGTCCAGGGCGTGGCCGACCAGTACCCGGGCGCTGTGCAAGGGGCGCTCGGCGGCGTCCGCGGGCACCGCCTCGGCCATCTCCTCGGCCGTCTCGGCGTAGTTCCACAGGCCGTCGGTGCACACCACCACGACGCCGGAGCGGTCCGGCTTGAAGGACGCGGTGTGCGGTTCCAGTTCATAGGCGTCCGCGCCGAGCCAGCCGGTGATCGCGTGGGCGCGTTCGTCGGCGTACGCCTCGGACTCGCTCATCAGACCGGCCGCGACCATCTGCGCGGCCCAGGAGTCGTCCTCGGTCAGCCGGGCCGCGGGCGCGCTGCGGTCGTCCGGCACCCAGTAGACCCGGCTGTCGCCGACCCAGCCGACGACCAGCAGCCCGGCGGCGACCACCGTGCCGACGATCGTGCAGGCCGGGGCGTTCTGGTGCGGGGCGTGCTCGCGGGCCGAGGCGGGTTCCTCGGCGAGCGCGTTCACGGCCTGCGCGGCGGCGACGATCGCCTCGTGCAGGGCCGTCTGCGGATGCGTGCCGCGCGGCAGCGCCGCCAGCAGCGTGTCACCGGCGGCCCGGGAGGCGGCGCTCGACGCGTCGTCGGGCCGGGTCGCGGAGGACACGCCGTCGCAGACGACCGCGAGCACCGCCGGGGTGCCGTCGGGCAGCGTGGTGCTGCCGACGGTGAAGGCGTCCTCGTTGCGGTGGTGGCGCAGGCCCCGGTCGCTGACGGCGGCCACCGGGCCCGACTCCCGCTCCATGTGGTCGCGTTCGCGGGGCTGGGCGTGCCCGCAGTTCTCGCAGTAGCCGTCGCTGTCCACCCGGCCCGCCCGGCAGGCCACGCACAACTGCACGGGCTCCTGCGGCGCGGCACCGCCCTCGGGCCGCTCGGCCACCCGCGGGTCGGGTGCCTGCAGCGGGTACTCCTCCGGCTCCGCGGTCCGGTCGAATCGGACCCCGGATCCGGCCGGCCGCGCCGGCTCCCGCGCATCGGAGCCGCTCACGGCGAGCGTCCCATGGTCCTGCGGGGGTGCGGGCACGACGGAGAGGTCGTGTCCGCACGCTCCGCAGAAGAGGTCACCCGACTCCACGGGCTCGGCGCAGCTCGGGCACTTCGCCGGTGCGGTCTGCTGGGGCATCTGCGACATCAACTACACCCACGTCCGGGGGCGGTAACGGTTGGCCCGTTCCACCAGTTCGATCCTCTCCTCGCCGCCGGGCGCCAGCCGGGCCAGCGTGCGGTAGGCGCGCTCCAGGCCGAAGCGGAGGCCCCGCTCGTCCAGACCGCTGCCCAGCAGCACCCGTCCGCCGCCGGCGGGCCGGCTGTCCTGGCCTGTGGAGAGTATCCAGTCCAGCGCCGAGCCGAGCACTTCCGCCGACAACAGCTCGCGGCGCGCCGGGTCCAGACCGTAGGCGTCCAGCGCCTCGACCTGCCCGGCGGCGGCCGTCAGGTCGTCCAGGAACGGTACGTCGCCGGCGGTCGCGGTGCGTTGTCTCAGCCGCGCCCGTACGGCGGCGACCCGGGCGGCCGTGTAGTGGATGGAGGACTCCGGCACCGACTCCAGCGTGTGCACCGCACCCTGCCGGTTCCCGGCCGCGAGCTGCACCCGGGCCAGGCCGAAGGCGGCGCTCACATAGCTGGGGTCGGTCGCCCACACCAGGTGGTAGTACTCGGCCGCGTTGTCCAGCTGGCCGAGCACCTCCGCGCACAGGCCCAGTGCCAGCTTGGGCGAGGCCTCGCCGGGGAAGGCGTCGTAGACCGCGTCGAAGGCGAGCGCGGCGCCCTCGAAGTCGCGGGTGACCAGGGCGGCCACGCCCCGGTACCACACCACCCGCCAGTCGTCGGGCCGCTCCTCCTCCAGCTTGGCGAGGCTCATCAGCGCGGCCTGTGTCTCGTCGCTCTCCAGCCGGGCGCGGATCTGCCGCAGCCGGGTCTCCACGGTCCGCGTGGGCGCCGCCTCCAGGGCGCTGATCAGCTCGGCCGGCGCGGAGGTCATGAGACCGGCCAGGAAGCCCGCGTTGGGGTCGCCCGGGTCGACCAGCGGGACGGGCAGGGCGAGCGAGGCGGCCGGGGTGTCGACGGGCCTGACCAGGGCGGCCGGGGGCAGCGCCGGTGCCTGTGGCACGGCTCTGCGCACCTCGCGCGCCCCCAGCAGGGACACATCGCCCTCCAGCCGCGGGAACAACTCCCGGTCGACGACCCGCACTTCGGGTCCGAACAGCGTCGACAGCGCGGGCCGCGCCTGTCCGCTCTGCAGCGAGACCACCTCGCGCAGCACACCGGTCAGCTGCTCCGCCATCTCCTGCGCGGAACCGAACCGGCGGGCCGGGTCGGGGTCGGTGGCCCGCACGAGCAGCCGGTAGAAGGACTCGTAGCGGCGGAAGACCTCGATGGTGTCCGGGTCGGGCAGGGAGTCGGCGTAGACGGTCGTGTAGCCCTGGAAGTCGAAGGTGAGCACCGCGAGCGTACGGCCCACCGTGTACAGGTCGCTCGCCACCGACGGGCCGGCCTCGGCGACCTCCGGCGCCTGGTAGCCGACCGTGCCGTAGATCGCCGACTCCTCGTCGTCCATGCGGCGCACCGCGCCCATGTCGATCAGCTTGAGCTGGTCCTCGGTCTGGATGGCGTTGTCGACCTTGAAGTCGCAGTACAGCAGGTTGCGGCTGTGCAGATGGCCGAGGGCCTCCAGGGCCTCGATGCCGTAGGCGCACGCCTGCTCCACCGGCAGCGGATCGCGTCGGCCCTCGGCGGTGCGGCGGGCGTTGGCGATCTCCTTCAGGGACTTGCCGCCGACGTACTCCATGACGATGTAGCCGTCGAGGGAGCCGGTGCGCTGGTCGAGATGCTCGACGAAGTTGTAGATCCGCACGATGTTGCCGTGCTCGATCTCCGCGAGGAAGCGCCGCTCGGAGATCGCGGCGGCCATCGCGTCCTGGTCGCCGGTGTCCAGCAGGCCCTTGAGTACCACCCACCGGTCGGACACGGCCCGGTCCACGGCCAGATAGACCCAGCCGAGCCCGCCGTGCGCCAGACAGCCGGCGACCTCGTACTGGCCGTGCACCACGTCGCCGGCCTTCAGCTTGGGCACGAAGGAGTACGGGTGTCCGCACTTGGTGCAGAAGCCCTCCGTACGGCCCGCCCGCTCGCCCCGGGCGCGACCGACGGGCACCCCGCAGTCGGCGCGCGAGCAGAACCGCTTGCGCTCGGGCACCTCCGGGTTCTCCAGCACCATCGCGCGCGGGTCGGGGCGCGGCACCTGCGGCACGTTCACCAGGCCGGCGCCGAGCCGGCCGCGCGTGGACGTCCCCGAGGAGGAGCCGGAGCTGCGCACCGACACCGAACGCCCGGTGGAGCGGCCCGACAGGGAGCGCGAGAGCCGCCCCGACACCGAGCGCCGCGACTTCGACGACTGGGAGGACGTGCGCGAGCTGTGCGAACCCCGCGAACTGCCGCTCTCCACGGCGCCCTTGGTGAGCCCGGTGGGCGGCGAGCCGACCATCCCGTTCTCCGACACCACCGGCGCCAGGCCGCAGGTGTCGCAGTACAGCTCACCGCCGCCGACGTCCTCGTACGACCCCTCGCAGCCCGGCCGCTGACAGGTCTGCCCCGCCTGACTCATGACTGACCCCCCTTACGGTCCTCCGGCGCCCCCGCGCCGCCCAGTAGTTCGGCTGCCAGCTGCTGATAGCGCAGCACGGCCTGTTCGGCCACCCGCAGGTCGCAGGGCGCGCTCCACAGCATCCGCCGGGCCGCGTCGTACCGCTCGACCAGGAACGGGTCCTCGGCGAGCCCGTGCCGGGCCACCTTCGCCTTGTAGGCGTCGAGTCGGCCGCGCAGTTCGGCGCGGACCGCGAGCGGTGCGGTGACCGCGGTCAACGACTCGCGGGCGCGCAGCAGTTCGTCCTCCGCCTTCTGCTCCAGCGACTCCAGCAGCGGGGACAGCCGGTGCCACTGCGCCTGCCTGCGGTACTCGGCCGCCGTCGCCAGCTGCTCCTGGAGCACCGTCGGCGGGCCGCTGACCACCGGCACCTCCGTCGCCGCGATCTTCGCCAGCACCTCGCCGCGGGCCGTACGGGCCTCGGCGAGGGTGCGGTCGGCGCGCGAGAGCACGTCCCGCAGCCGGATCAGCCGCGCCTCCGCGTCCTGGCGGACCGTCAGCACGGCGTCGATCTCCCGGCGCACATCCTCCAGGGCGCGCGCCTCACGGTCGTACACCGTGGTGTCCGGACGGCCGCCGCCCGGCGCCGAACTGCCGGCGGTCGGCGTCCAGAAGGCCAGCGGGTCCGAGACGACCTCCTCGCGCAGCCGGGTCAGCGTCCGGGTGATCTGCTCCAGGTCGTCGCCCGCCGGATGCTCGCCGGGGCGTACCCCGACGGAGTGTGCGAGCGACCGGGTGCGCTGGAGCTCCGCGGCGAGTAAATCGATCCGGGCGGGCAGCGCCGACCACACCGCGTCGGCGGTGACGACCAGGTCCAGGCTCGTCGCGTACAGCTCGTTCATCCGGTCCACCAGCGCGGCCAGCGAGAAGGACTCGCTCAGCCGGTCGCCGCCGGCCACCGTCACCGACTCGCCGCGCAGCAGCCCGGTCAGCTCCACCAGGTCCTCGCGGCTGGACCAGCGGCGCCGGCCGCGGATCTCCCGGGCGGAGCGCAGCGCGGCCGCGTAGGCGTCGAAATACCCCCACAGCAGGGTGATCTGCGCTTCCGTGGACTGCCAGCGCTCCTGGGTGACACCGGTCAGCCGGGCGCCTTCGAGGAGTCTGCGGCCCGCGTGGTCCTGCAACGCCAGCAGCGAGGTCTCGATCGCCTCGTGCTCCTGGCCGAGCCGCGCCAGCGCACGGTCCACCTCGTCCCGGTCCATCACCGGCCCGGCGGGGTCCGTGACGCCCATCGATCACCTCTCGCTGCTTCGGTCTTCCGGTCGGATGTCGCTCAACTCGTCCGCAGATACTGCGGTGCGGGCGGCTTGGACGGGTTCGAGTCCTTCCCCAGTGTCGCCGACAGCCAACTGTCGTACGACGCCTGCCAGCCGTTCGCGCGATAACCCACCAGAACACGATTGACCCGGCGTACCAGATCGGAGGCGTCCTTCTTCATCGCCACGCCGTAGTACTCGGTGGTGAACGCCCCGCCCTTCAGTTCGACGGTCGGGTCCTGCGCGGCCTGGCTGGCGGCGAGCGCGCCATCGGTCACCACCGCGTCCACCTCGCCCAGTTGCAGCCGGACGAGACAGTCGAGCTGGTTCGGGACGGTGGTGGAGATGTCCGTGGAGGAGGGCAGGCCGTCGGTCTTCCGGTCGCCGTCCAGCTTGGTGTAAGCCGTAGAACCGGCCGCCGTGCACAGCTTCTTGTGCGCCAGGGAGGAGTTGTACCCCGTGACGGACGACGACTTGGGCGCGAGGACCTGCTGTCCGGTCTTGAAGTAGGGCGCCGAGAACGCCACTTGAGCCAGCCGCTCGCAGGTGATCGTCATGGTCCGTACGACCATGTCCACCCGGCCGTCCTGGATCGCGGTGATCCGCTGGCTGGTCGGGATCGCCTTGAACTGCACCGCGTCCGGGTCGCCGAGGATGTCCTGCGCGATCCGGTGCACCAGGTCGATGTCGAAGCCCTCCAGCTCCGCGCCCTCGGTGTTCGGATTGCGGTAGCCCCAGTGGTAGCTGTTCTGGTCGACGCCGACGATCAGCTTGCGCTTGGCGCCCGTACGGGACTTGATCGCGTCGATCGTCGGCCCGTCCGCGCCGGAGGGCGCCAGGGTCTGGTTCTGCGCGTTGGAGTCCGTGCAGCTCCCGGCGCGGGCCTGCACACCGTCGGCGGCGGTCTGGCCGGACCGCTGCGCAGGGTGCGGGGAGCTCCGCTGGGTGCACGGCAGCAGCAGGACGAACGCCAGCGCCAGCGCGCACAGCACCGCCATCGCGCCGACCCCGCCCCAGCCCCGCAGGGAGGCCCGTACACGTGCCGCGTACATCGTGATGCCCCCTGTCACCGGTACTCCGAAAGTCTGCGTCCGATACCGAGCACCGCGCCCACCGCGCCGAGCACCGCGAGCACGACCGCGCCCGCCGGCAGCCCGGCCATGGCGTCCCGCCCGTCACCGGCGGCCCGCTGGAACTCGGCCTGCTCATGGTCGATGGCGCGGGCGAGGCTGCTGTCGACGCCGTCGAAGCACTGGCCGGTGGCGCCCTTGGCGCCGATCACCTTGTCCAGCGCCTGCTGGTAGTTGCCGTTCTCGTCCTCGGTGCGGGCCGAGGCGTGGCGCTGCTTCCACACCGCCATGTCCGACCGGGCCGCCTGGACCGGTGTACGGCCGCCCTGGTCGTCGGCGAGCTGCCCCGCCCGGGTCAGGCCCTTGCCGAGCGTGGCCAGGTCCTGGTCGAAGGCGTAGTAGTAGGCGTCGTACGGCTTGCCGTCGACCGTGATGGTCTCGGCGCCGCGCGCCACCAGGCTCAGGTTCTCGTTGCCGCGCGCCTTCAGCGAGGCGATCCGGGCGTCGTGCAGGACGGTCAGCGAGCGGACGCCGTGGTCGTAGGAGCCGGTCAGCTCCGTGCGGGCCACCGCGTGCCCGACGACCAGCCACAGCAGGGCGACCGCGGTGGCGGTGGAGGCGGCGACCAGGCCGTGGTTGAGGACGCGGTTGGTGCGCCGGAACGTGCGCCGCTGGGCCCAGCCGAGCCCGGCCAGCGCGAGCAGCCCGAGCGCGATCGCGATCCACGGATACGGCGTGGCGTCGCCGTAGTCGGCGTCGAGCCGCTGGTTCTCCTTGGTGTAGAGATCCTCCGCCGCCGGGAGCATCTCCTTCTGCATCTTCTCGTTGGCGTAGCGCAGATAGGCGCCGCCGACCGGATAGCCCTGCCGGTTGTAGGTCCGCGCCCGCTCGACGAGTCCCTTGTACTCGGGCAGCAGCCGGTTCAGCTTGGTGATCGTCGACTCGGAGGCCGAGCCCGGGTCGGCGTTCGTGGCGGCCGTGACGAGCCCCGCGGCGGCCGTGCTGATGTCCTTCTCGTACCGGTCGCGCGCGTTTGCGCTCTCCTGGCCGCCGGCCAGGAAGCCGCTGGAGGCGGCCGTGTTGGCGTCCGCGAGCGAGCGGTAGATGTCGGCCGCGCCGGAGCTGAGCGGCTGGCTGCGGTGCAGCACGTCGTCGGCGGCGGCCGCCCGCTCGTCGGCCTGCCAGGCGGCGACCGCGCCGAACGCCACGACCAGCAGCGCCAGTACGGCCCCGATGATCCGCAGCCGGCCCGGCTCGGTGGTCGCCGCGGCCCGCAGCCGGTCGGCGCCCTCGGCGAACGCGGTCCGCCGGGCGGAGGGTGCCGGGGAGCCCATGGGGGCGGGCCGGGCGCTCTGGCGGGGGATGCCGGGGGCGGCGGGCATGCCGGAGCCCGCCGCTGGTGGCGCTGTGCTCTTCGGCGGCTGTGTCACTCGACCTCCCCCAGGGTCTGCTGTCGCGGCCCAGTATCGCGGCAGGCGCCGACATCCGCATCGGCCTTCACTGGATCTTGATTGGATCGCAGTGTGCACCTCACATGAATACGCCCTGCGCACCTGTTCGGTTCCAGGGGGAGGCCCAGACCCTGTCGGGGCGCGGCGCCGCGCGGAG
The DNA here is from genome assembly GCF_014650595.1 of Streptomyces alanosinicus. Lineage (GTDB taxonomy): Bacteria > Actinomycetota > Actinomycetes > Streptomycetales > Streptomycetaceae > Streptomyces > Streptomyces alanosinicus. Next base: position 956,295 of record NZ_BMVG01000001.1, on the reverse strand, counting down.
TTACCGGTCCCAGTACCCCCGCGCCCGCTCCCGCGCCGACGCTCCGGCGCCCAGCCGGTCCAGGCCCAGCAGGGCCGCACCCAGCACGGGACTCGCCGTCACCACGCGGACGTCGGCCTTCGGGGCGCGGGCGGTCAGCAGCTCGCGGACGGTGTCGTTGAGCAGGGCGTGGCCGGCCGTCAGCACGCTGCCGCCGAGCAGCACCGGTGTCTCCTCGTCGAGCAGGTCCAGGCGGGTCAGCGCCACCGCGGCCATCACCGTCACCTCCTCCGCGAGGCGGGTGACGATCGCGCGGGCCACCGCGTCGCCCTCGGCGGCCGTCGCGAACAGCACCGGGGTCAGCTCATGGCGGCGGTCCTCGTCGATGTGCTCCAGGTGCAGCGCCTCGATCAGGGCGTACATGGTCGGCAGCCCGAAGTGCCCGGGGAGCGTACGGGCGAGCGCCGTCGGCCCGCCCCGGCCGTCCTCCGCGCGGGCCGCGAACCACAGCGCCTCCTCCGCGAGTCCCCACCCCCCGCCCCAGTCACCGGAGATCCGGCCGATGGCCGGGAAGCGGGCGGTACGGCCGTCGGGGCGCATGCCGACGCAGTTGATGCCCGCGCCGCACACCACGGCCACCCCGCGCGGCTCGGCGACACCCGCCCGCAGGATCGCGAAGGTGTCGTTGCGGACCGCCACCGACGCGCCCCAGCCGCGCGCCTGCAGCGCGGTCGCCAGCTGCTCCTCCTCGACGGGCAGATCGGCGTTGGCGAGACAGGCCGAGACATGGGAGACGGAGGTGACGGACGCGTCCGCGAAGGCGCGCGCGACCGGTTCGGCCAGCGCGTCCACCGCCGCCGTCACCCCCACCGCGGGCGGGCGGAAGCCGCCGCCGCGGGCCGTGGCCAGCACCTCTCCGGTGGCGCTGACCACGGCCACGTCGGTCTTGCTGTTGCCCGCGTCGACGGCAAGAACAGTCCCGGATCCAACTGCGGTCAGGCCCACGCGAGGTGCTCCCGGTTGTGTGCGATCAACTGGTCGGTGAGGGCGTCGGCGTAGGCGTACTGGCCGATCAGCGGATGGGCGAGCAGGGCGCGGAAGACGCGGTCGCGGCCACCGCGCAGGGCCGCCTCCAGGGCCAGGTCCTCGTACGCCGTCACGTTCGCGATCAGACCGGCGAACAGCGGGTCCGGCTCCGGTACCGGCAGCGGGACCGGGCCGTTCGGGCCGATCGCGGCCTGGACCTCGATCACCGCGTCGTCCGGGAGGAAGGGCAGCGTGCCCTGGTTGACCGCGTTCACCACCTGATACGGGCTGCCCGCACCGCCGAGCAGTGCGGCCGCCAGGTCCACGGCCGCCTCCGAGTAGTAGGCGCCGCCGCGCCTGGCGAGCAGCGCGGGCTTCTCGGCCAGGGCCGGATCGCCGTACATCGCCAGCAACTCCCGTTCCATGGCGGCGACTTCGGCCGCTCGGGACGGCTTGGTGCGCAGCTCGTCCACGACCTCGTCGTGGGCGTAGTAGTAGCGCAGGTAGTAGGACGGGACCACGCCCAGCCGGTCCAGGAGGGGGCGCGACAGACGGAGGTCTTCGGCGATCGAGTCGCCGTGCTCGGCCAGCAGCTTCGGCAGCACGTTCGCGCCCTCCGGACCGCCGAGGCGCACACCTGTTTCCCAGGTGAGGTGGTTCAGGCCCACATGGCCCAGATGCACATCCGCCGGGGCCACACCCAGCATGCCCGCGAACTTCCGCTGGAAGCCGATCGCCACGTTGCACAGCCCGACCGCGCGGTGCCCGGCCTGGAGCAGGGCGCGGGTGACGATGCCGACCGGGTTGGTGAAGTCGATGATCCATGCGCGCGGGTTGGCCCGGCGGACCCGTTCGGCGATGTCGAGGACCACCGGCACCGTGCGCAGCGCCTTGGCCAGGCCGCCCGCGCCGGTGGTCTCCTGGCCGACGCAGCCGCACTCCAGCGGCCAGGTCTCGTCCTGCTCGCGGGCCGCCTGGCCGCCGACGCGCAGCTGGAGCAGCACGGCGTCGGCGCCGTCGATGCCCGCGTCCACGTCAGCGGTGGTGACGATCCGGCCGGGGTGGCCCTGCTTGGCGAAGATCCGGCGGGCGAGGCCGCCCACCAGCTCCAGGCGCTCGGCGGCCGGGTCCACGAGGACGAGTTCCTCGACGGGCAGGGTGTCCCGCAGACGGGCGAAGCCGTCGATGAGTTCGGGGGTGTAGGTCGAACCGCCGCCGACCACGGTGAGTTTCATATACGGATCAACCCTTCACTCCGGTGAGTGTGACGCCCTCGACGAACGCCTTCTGGGCGAAGAAGAACACGAGGATCACGGGGGCCATGACCAGCACGGTCGCGGCCATGGTGAGGTTCCAGTCGGTGTGGTGGGCGCCCTTGAAGGACTCCAGGCCGTAGGACAGGGTCCAGGCGCCGGGGTTCTCGGAGGCGTAGATCTGGGGGCCGAAGTAGTCGTTCCAGGCGCAGAAGAACTGGAAGAGGGCCACGGCGGCGATGCCGGGGCGGGCCATCGGCAGGACGACCTTCAGCAGGGTCCTGAGCTCCCCGCATCCGTCCACCTTCGCCGCGTCCAGGTACTCGTTCGGGATCGTCATCAGGAACTGGCGCAGCAGGAAGATGGAGAACGCGTCGCCGAACGCCATCGGGACGATCAGCGGCCACAGCGTGCCGGACAGGTCCAGTTGCTTCGCCCAGAACAGATACATCGGGATGATCACCACCTGCGGTGGCAGCATCATCATCGAGATCACCAGCATGAGGGACAGGTTGCGGCCCCGGAAGCGGAACTTGGCGAGGGCGTACGCCACCGGGATCGACGAGACGACGGTGAGCACGGTGCCCAGGCCGGCGTAGACCAGTGTGTTCTTCCACCAGGTCAGAAAGCCGGGCGTGTCGAAGACCTTCCTGTAATTGCCCCACTCCCAGGTGTGCGGGATCAGGTCGCGGCTGAGTGCCTGGGTGTCGCTCATCAGCGAGGTCAGGAACACGAACACGAAGGGGAGGACGAAGAAGAGCGCGGCGGCGACCCCGAGGGCGTGGATCGCCACCCACTCCAGCAGGGCCTTGCGGCGGGCCGTGCGCCCGGCGTCCGACAGCGGCGTCTTCAGCTCCACCGGCCGGTCCAGTACTTGGGTCATCGTCAGTCACCTGCCTGGATGAGACCGCCCCGGCGCCGCATCAGGAACGCGGTGAACACCATGGACAGGGCGAAGAGGACGAGGGCGACGACACAGGCGGAGCCGTAGTCGAAGCGCTGGAAGCCGAGGTTGTAGACCAGCTGGGGGAGGGTCAGGGTGGACTTCTCCGGGTAGCCGGGCTCGAACATGGTGCCGGCGCCCTGGATGACTCCCGAGGCGACCTTCCCGGCGATGAGCGGCTGCGTGTAGTACTGCATCGTCTGGATGACCCCGGTGACCACCGCGAACATCACGATCGGGGAGATGTTCGGGAGCGTGACGTACCGGAAGCGCTGCCAGGCCGAGGCGCCGTCCAGCTCCGCCGCCTCGTACTGCTCCGTCGGTACGTCGAGCAGCGCGGCCATGAAGATGACCATCAGATCGCCGATGCCCCACAGCGCGAGCAGGGTGAGGGCCGGCTTGGACCAGGCGGGGTCGTTGAACCAGCCCGGCGCCGGGACGCCGATCTTGCCCAGGACCGAGTTGACCGGTCCCGTACCGGGGTTGAGCAGGAAGGCGAAGGCCATGGTCGCGGCGACCGGCGGGGCGAGGTAGGGCAGATAGAAGAGGGTGCGGAAGACGCCCGTACCCGTCTTGATCTTGGTGATGAGCAGGCCGATACCGAGGCCGAAGACGACCCGGAGGGACACCATCACGAGCACCAGCCACAGGGTGTTGCGCATCGCGGGCCAGAAGTACGGATAGTGCTCGAAGACGTATGTCCAGTTCTTCCCGCCGCTCCACGTCGGCGCCTTGAAGCCGTCGTAGTGCATGAAGGAGAAATAGACCGTCGAGATCAGCGGGTACGCGAAGAAGACCGCGAAGCCGATCAGCCAGGGCGACATGAAGGCGAGGGTCCGCAGCGCCGAGCGGCGGCGCTTGGATGCCAGAGTGACCGAACTCATCGGCTACTTCGCCTGCGCGATGTCCGTGTCGATCTGCGCGGCCGCTTTCTTCAGGCCGGCCTTCAGATCGGTGACCTTGCCGCTCTCGTAGTCGAATCCGAGCTGCTGGATGGTGGTGAGATACACACCGCCGTTGACCGAGGCGGGCGTGGTGGTCGAATTCGGGTCGGCGGCGATGTCCAGGAAGGTCTTGAAGCGCGGGTCGTACGTCAGCTTCGGGGACTTCAGGGCCGCGAGCGTGGAGGGCACGTTGTGCAGGTCGTTGGAGAAGCCGACCACCGCGTCCGTGTCCGTGGTGATGTATTTGACGAATTCCCAGGCCGCGTTCTGCTTGTGGCCGGCGGCGGCGATGCCCGCGACGGTGCCGGTGATGTAGCCCTTGCCGTACTGGCCGGCCTGGTCGTCGGGGACGGGCAGCGGGGCGACGCCGATGTCGAACTTCGGCTTGGCCGCCAGCGCCATCCCGAGCCGCCACTCGCCGTCGAGCTGCATGGCGACCTGGCCGGTGTGGAAGGGGTGTTCGGCGCCCCACTCGTCACCGAGGGTGGAGCGGAACCTCTCCAGCTTCCGGAATCCGCCGAGCTCGTCCACGAGCCGCTTCTGGAGGGTGAATCCCTTTTCGAAGGCCGGGTCCTTGCCGAGGTCCGACTTGCCGTCCTTGCCGAAGTACGTCGGTGAGAACTGTGCGAAATAGTGCTCGGTGGTGGTCTCCCAGCCGTGGTAGTCCGGCATGAACCCGAGCTGTTTGTACGAGTCCCCGTCGGCGATGGTGAGTTTCTTCGCGTCGGCCTCGAACTCGGACCAGGTCTTCGGTGGGGAGGCGATGTGCGCCTTCTTGAAGGCGGTCTTGTTGTAGTAGAGCCCGTATGCGTCACCGAGCAGCGGCGCCGTGCAGCGGTTGCCGTCGAACCGGGTGTACTCGTTCATCGTCTTCGGGAACGTGGCCTGCGGGTCGATGCCCGACTTCTTGAAGAAGGGGTTGAGGTCGACCAGCGCGCCGGAGGAGCAGAACTTTCCCACGTTGTTGGTGGTGAAGGAGGAGATCACATCCGGCGCTTTGTCACCCCCCGACCGCAGCGCCTGATTGATCTTGTCGTCGGTCATATCGCCGACGACGTTCACATGGATGTTGGGATGCGCCTTCTCGAAGCCGGAGACCAGCGAGGTGACGGCCTTGACCTCGTTGGGCGCGCTCCAGGCGTGCCAGAAGTTGATCGTCGTGTCCTTCGCGGCGTCGTCCGTGGCGCCCGAGCCGGACTGGCCGGTACAGGCGGTGGCGAGCAGCGCCAGCGACGCCGTCAGGGCAAAAGCCGTCTTTCGGGCAACTGAAGGTATGACTTCGGGCATGGCGAGGTCTCCCAAGGACGGGTGAACGGGGAAGGAGGGGGTGCTGGAGGTGCTGGGGGGCTCAGCGCGAGGTGTCGAAGACCTCGTCGCGGGTGGTGACGAGCGCGGACTCCAACGCGCCGCGCAGAACGGGGTGTTCCTGGACGTTGCCGACGACCAGTCGGGGACGGGCCGCGGCCAGCTCCTCCAGCTCGGCCTGGACGAGGGCGCGCAGCCGCTCGCCGCCGGCCGTCAGCGCGGAGCCGCTGAGGACGACGAGTTCGGGGTCGAGGACGGAGACGAGCGAGGCGAGACCCGTGGCGAGCCGGGTGGCGTAGGTCTGCAGCAGCTCCCGGTAGGGGCCGCTGGTGTGGTCGGCGGCACGGGCGACGAGTTCGGCGGCGACTTCGGTGTACGGCCCCGACGGCAGGTCCTCGATGCCCAGTTCACGGGCCAGTTTCGGTACGGCCTGGGAGCCGGCCAGTTCCTGGTATCCACCGCTGTTGGCCTTGGTCACCTGCCGCACGAGGGGGGTGCCCGGCACCGGCAGGAAGCCGACCTCGCCGGCGCCGCCGGTCCAGCCCCGGTGCAGCCGGCCGCCGAGGACCAGGGCGGCGCCGAGGCCCTCCTGGCTCCACAGCAGCACGAAGTCGCCGTGGCCCTTGGCGGCGCCGAGCCGTTGTTCGGCGAGGGCGACGAGGTTGACGTCGTTCTCGTACTCCACCGGCATCGGCAGGGCGGCGGCGAGTTCGTCGAGCAGGCTGGGGGAGTGCCAGCCGGGCAGATGGGAGGCGTAGCGCAGCCGGCCGGTGGTGGGGTCGAAGGCGCCGGGGGTGCCGATGACGAGCCGGTGCACATCGGACCGGGCGAGTCCGGCCGCCTTCACGGCGGCGTCGAGGGCATCGGTGACCTGCTGGACCACGGGCCCTGCGGGATGCCGTCCCGGGGTGGGCAGCTCGTACTCGCCGACGGTGCGGCCGGTGATGTCGGCGACGGCGGCGCGGATGCGGTGCGGGGCGACATCGAGTCCGGCGGCGTACGCGGCGCCGGGATGGACCGCGTACAGCTGGGCGCCCGGGCCCGGCCGGCCCTCGCTGGTGCCGGTGACCCGGACCAGGCCGGCCGCCTCCAGGCGGGCCAGCAGCTGGGAGGCGGTGGGCTTGGACAGGCCGGTGAGCTTGCCGATCCGGGTGCGTGACAGCGGCCCGTGCTCCAGCAGGAGGTCCAGGGCGGCGCGGTCGTTCATGGCGCGCAGCACGCGTGGGGTGCCCGGCGTACCGGCGGTTCCTGCCATGGGCTCGACACCTGCCTTTCCAGCCGCCCAGCTTCCCAGTGACCTGGCCAGACGTCCAGCCAAGATCATTGTTAGGAAACTTTCCTATTTGGGTGGGAGGAACGTAAGCCCAGGACGAAGGGGGCGTCAATAGACAACGACCGCGAGGAAACGGAGTCGTTATCTCGGGGGCGGGGCCGGGGCTCGGTCAGCCCTGGAGGAAGGGGGCGGTGTCGAGGGTGGGGTACGGGGTGGGGAGGGTGAGGGGGTCGCCGAGGTCGACCTTGGTGTCGGTGGCGTAGTAGGCCTCGGTGGGGTCGTCACCGGGGAGGACGGGGTCGGTGTAGCAGTGGGCCGTCTTGGAATGGCGGTCGATGAGGACGTAGACGGGGACTCCGGCAGCGGCATAAGCGCGGAACTTCGGGCCTGTGTCCGTTTCTAGGTTGGTCGAAGTGACCTCGCCGATCAGAGCGATCATGTCGATGGGATACCAGCCTTTGTGGGCTGTGCGGTACGACTCATCGAGTTCGGTCGGCATGCGGCGACGAATGTACAAGTCAGGAACGACCAAGGCCGTCGTCTTGCCGTCCTTGTCGGCGGCGCGGTACCCGTTGCCCATGCCTGCCAGTTCGAACCCGGCGTTGAAGAACTGGACCGCGAGCTTGAAGGCACCGTCGTTGTGATTGTCATTCGGCTGCGGTGGCACGATGGCCGTCCCCTCGACGTACTCCGGCCGAATCGGCATCGGTGACGCCTCTTCGAACGCACTCAACAGGTCAATGGGGTCCACCTGCGTCATGACCGGCTCCATGATCGGTTCGGCGCTCATCGCTTCTCCTTGTCGCACTGATGCCAGGCTAAGCCCACGCCGGGCGCCCCGGCAGAACGATGGGGCACCCCGTGCGCTCCCCGCGCCGGAATGCCCCACCTGTTCACTCGAACGAGTGTGCTGAACCGTTCCGCTCGCTACTTGGCCGGAGGCTCCGGCTGCTGGGGGGCGATCGGCGTCGCCGCCTTCGCCTGCGCGGAGTCCGCGTTGGAGAAGGCCGACGGAGCCGCGACCGAGGCTGACGGGTCGGGGGTGTCCGCCGCGTCCTCCACCGTCGTCGCGCCGCCCACGATGCGGATGTGCGCCGCGTCGAACGCCCGCTTGATGCGCCAGCGCAGCTCCCGCTCGACCGTCAGTGACTTGCCGGGCATCGTCTTGGCCGAAACCCGCACCACCATCGAGTCGATCAGGACCGAGTCCAGGCCGAGCACCTCGATCGGACCCCACAGCATTTCGTTCCAGGGCTCTTCCTTGCTCATGTGCTCGGCGACCAGGTCCAGCGTCTCCTTGACCTTGTCCAGGTCCTCGCTGGAGCGGACCGTCACATCGACGCCGGCCGTGGCCCAGCCCTGCGAGAGGTTTCCTATCCGCTTGACCTCGCCGTTGCGGACGTACCAGATCTCACCGTCCGCGCCGCGCAGCTTGGTCACGCGCAGTCCGACCTCTATCACCTCACCGGTGGCCACCCCCGCGTCGACCACGTCACCGACGCCGTACTGGTCCTCAAGGATCATGAACACGCCGGAGAGGAAGTCGGTGACCAGGTTCCGGGCGCCGAAACCGATGGCCACGCCCGCCACTCCGGCCGACGCCAGCAGCGGCGCCAGGTTGATCTTGAAGGTGGACAGCACCATCAGCGCGGCCGTGCCGAGGATCAGGAAACTCGCCACCGAGCGCAGCACCGAGCCGATCGCCTGCGAGCGCTGCCGGCGCCGCTCGGCGTTGACCAGCAGACCGCCCAGCGCGGTGCCGTCCACCGCCTCCGCGGTGCGGCTCATCCGGTCGATCAGCTTGGTGATCGCCCGCCGCACCACCGCGCGCAGCGCCACCGAGACGACCACGATCAGCAGGATCTGCAACGCCATCGCGAGCCAGGTCGACCAGTTCTGCTCGACCCAGGTCGCCGCGTTCGTCGCGCTCTGCTGGGCGTCCTGGATCGAGGGCACGGGCGGCTCCGTGGAGCCCGAGGGGGAAGGGGACGGGGTCGGCGACGCACCGGCGGCCACAAGGACGGCGGGCAAGGACGACACGGCAGGTACCTCCAAGGTGCTGCACGGTCCGTACCGGCGGGGCGGTCAAGGTCTTCAAGGTCACGAAAAGATCACCGGACGGACAGGACCACCACACTAACGGGGCATTGTGTGCCTCCCGCGCGGATCCGCCAAGGAGGGGCACCGGAGAGACCGGTCTCACCCCGGCTTGAACAGGCCATGATCCGGGGGATGAATCGGATGTGGTCGAAAACACTCCCAGCCCGTTACCGGGACATGGTGGCGCTTCCACCAGGCATGAGGGGAGACTGGCTGCAGATCGTCCCGGCGCGAGCCACGCGCCGCCGACGCCCAAGGAGGCCCCCGTGCCGCATGTCCTGGTCCTCAACGCGTCGTACGAGCCGCTCGGCGTCGTACCGCTCCGCCGCGCGCTCATCCTCGTCCTGGAGAACAAGGCTGTCTCCCTGGAGGAATCCGGCGCCTATATGCACAGCGCAACCGTCACAGTCCCCGCACCCAGCGTGGTCCGGCTCAAGCGATTCGTCCGGGTTCCCTATCGGGGGCCCGTTCCTCTCACCCGCCGTGCGCTCTTCGCCCGCGACGGGGGCCGGTGCATGTACTGCGGTGGCGTCGCAACCAGCGTCGACCACGTCATCCCGCGCAGCCGCGGGGGCAAGCACGTCTGGGACAACGTGGTGGCCTCCTGCCGCCGCTGCAACCACGTGAAGGCCGACCGGCACCTCGTCGAGCTGGGGTGGCGGCTACGGCACAAACCGGCTCCGCCATCGGGGCTGGCCTGGCGCATCATCGGCACCGGGCATAGGGATCCGCGCTGGCTGCCGTACTTGCAGCCGTACGGCGCGGATGACGCCATGGCCCGGATCGACGGCATTTCTGCCTAGATCCGGGCCCGTGTTGTTTTGCGCCCAGCAGGCCGGCAGGCAGTAGTCCGGCAGGCCGGTAGGGGCGTGGTGGTGCCTGTCCGGCGGCCGCGGGTGCGTCGTGGCCGCTCGCGCAGTTCCCCGCGCCCCTCACAGGTCGGCCGCCCGGCCCGGTGTTCTCCCCGCGCCCCCTCGGGCCGGACATGCGCCCCGTCCCGCGTACGCGGCCGCGCCGGAGGCGAACGCGGTCGGCGCCGCCGCCCCGTTCCGGTGCTCCGGAAAACGGGAGCGAGTGCGGGCGCCGTCTCGGGGTAGGCCTGCCGTAACCCGTTCAAAGCCGCACCATCCGGCCAGCGGCACCATGCGACGGACCCGACGGACCAGACCGCCCCGAGTGACCGCCGCACCCGACCGCCGCATCCGACCGACGCACCCGAAGGAGAACCGCGTGCCCGTACCGGCCCGACTCTCGATCCCGGCCCAGTGGAAACCCGAGGCGGCCCTCCTGGCCCCGGATGACGACGCGTCGCTGTGCGTCTTCAGTGCCGAGAGCGCCTGCGCCCAGGCCCCGCTGACCAGCGAGCCGCCGCTGCCCGACGCCGAGCCCCTGACCAGCGAGCCACCGCTCGCCGATGCCACCCCGCTGACCAGCGAGTCCGACGCCTTCGGTGTGGGGTCGTACGCATCCGACGCCTTCGGTGCGGGGTTGTAGATGACCGCGGCGCTGGAGGACGCGCACCTGTCCCGGCTCGCCGAACTGCACGGGGTCGCCGTCTCCTACAGCCCCGCCCCGGGCCGCGAGGTCCCGGTCCCCGCCTCCGCCGTGGTCGCCGCGCTGGCCGCCCTCGGCGTCGACGCGGCCGGCCCCGACGCCGTACGCACCGCGCTCGCCGCACGGGAACGCGAGCTGCGCGAGCGCCTGTTGCCGCCGACCCTCGTGCACTGGGCCGGTGACCCCGAGGGCCCCGCCGCCCTCGCCGCGCTGCCGCCCGGCACCCGTCTGCGCGTCGAGACCGAGGACGGGCAGGAGCAGGACGGGATGGAGTGGGGCGGGCCGGGGCAGGACGGGCTGGAGTGGGGCGGGACCGGGGAGCTGCCGCTCGGTGTGCACCGGGTGACCGCTGTCGCCCCCGACGGCCGCAGCGGACACGCCCGTCTCGTCGTCGCCCCCGACCGGCTGCCCGCCCCGCCCGGCCGCTCCTACGGCCTTCTGGTCCAGCTGTACTCGCTGCTCTCGCGCCGCTCCTGGGGCATGGGCGACCTCGGTGACCTCGCCGAGCTGGCCGGCTGGGCCGGACGCACCGCCGGCGCCGGATTCGTGCAGGTCAACCCGCTGCACGCGGCCGTACCCGGCGCCCCCACCGACCCCTCCCCGTACCGTCCGTCCTCCCGCCGCTTCCCCGACCCCGTGCATCTGCGGGTCGAGGCCGTCCCTGAGTTCGCGTACGTCGCGGACCGCGAACGGCTCGGCCGGCTGCTGGAGCGCGCCGAGCGGCTGCGCGCCACCGTCCTCGACAAGGGCGCCCTCATCGACCGCGACGCCGTGTGGGAGCTCAAGCGCGAGGCCCTCGAACTGGTCCTGGCCGTCCCCCTCGACCCCGGCCGCCAGGCCGCCTACGACGACTTCCGCGCCGCCCACGGCCAGGCCCTCGACGACCACGCCACCTGGTACGCCCTCGCCGAGACCCACGGCACCGACTGGCACGGCTGGCCCGACGGCCTGCGCGACCCCCGCTCAACGGCCACCGCCCGCGCGCGGGCCGGCCTCGCCGACCGGGTCGAGTTCCACGCCCGTCTCGCCTGGCTCACCGACGGCCAGCTCCGCGCCGCCCAGTCCGCGGCGGCGGAGGCCGGGATGCCGGTCGGGATCGTGCACGACCTCGCCGTCGGCGTGCACCCGGCGGGCGCCGACGCCTGGGCTCAGCAGGACGTGTTCGCCGCCGGCACCTCCGTCGGCGCCCCGCCCGACGCCTTCAACGCCCGCGGCCAGGACTGGGGCCTGCCGCCCTGGCGCCCCGACCGGCTCGCCGCGTGCGGGTACGCGCCGTACCGCGATCTGCTGCGCGCCCTCTTCCGCTACGCCGGCGCCCTGCGCATCGACCACGTCATGGGCCTGTTCCGGCTGTGGTGGGTCCCCCAGGGCAGCCCGCCCACCGAGGGCACCTACGTCCGGTACGACGCCGACGCCATGCTCGCCGTACTCGCCCTGGAGGCCACCCGCGCCGGCGCCGTCGTCATCGGCGAGGACCTCGGCACCGTCGAGCCCGGCGTGCGCGAGACCCTGCAGCGGCGCGGGGTGCTCGGCACCTCGGTGCTGTGGTTCGAACGGGACTGGGAGGGCGACGGACGCCCGCTGCCGCCCGACCACTGGCGCGCCGACTGCCTGGCCACCGCCACCACCCACGATCTGCCGCCCACCGCCGCCCGGCTCACCGGCGACCACGTCGACCTGCGCGACCGCCTGGGCCTGCTCACCCGGCCGGCGGCCGAGGAACGCGCCGAGGCCACCGCCGACGCCGCGGAGTGGCTCGCCCTGCTGGGCAGTCTCGGCCTGCTGGACCTGTCGGCCGCCGGGCCGCCCGGCTCGGACGAGGAGGAGGAGATCCGCGCCGTCCACCGCTTCCTGCTGCGCACCCCGGCCCGGCTGATCGGCGTCTGGCTCCCGGACGGCGTGGGCGACCGCCGCCCGCAGAACCTCCCGGGCACCTGGGACCAGTACCCCAACTGGCGGCTGCCGATCGCCGACCGCGACGGTCGGCCGGTGCCGCTGGAGGAACTGACCTCCGTCCCCCGCCTGCGGGCATTACTCGACGTATTCACACAGGTCGCAGCCGTGTCAGCCGCCACAACGGGACCCCGGGCGAGCGGCCTTCCGGGTGGTTCGCTAACTTGAGGACCGTGGACAAGAAGAACGCCCTGCGCGCCGGCGCCCTGGCCGCCGGTACGACGCTGATGATGCTGCTCATGTCGTCCCCCGCGCTCGCGCTGACCCGCGACGACGGCGACGACCCCGGCCATGGTCTGAGCGTCGTCCAGACGCTGGGCCTCTACGTGCTCGCTCCGGCCGTCCTGTTCGCGGTCATCGCCGGCCTGGTGATGGCGCTGGACAGGTCGAAGATCCGGGTCGTCAAGCCCTCCGTTCCCGCGAAGCCCGAGGCCAAGGCCAAGGCCTGACCGGACACCGGTTCTCTCTCCGGGGGCGCCCGCCCTCCCGCCGGTACGCGCGTGTCGCCGTACCTCGGGGGAGACGGGCGCCCTCGGCTTTTTTGTTGTTCGGCTGGAGTGCCCCGGGCTCGGTGCAGGCGGCGCCCTCAGCCTCCGGCGACCTCGCGGTGCGCCGCGCGAACGATCTCCCCGGCCTCGCGGACGGCCCGCTCGCGCACATTCGGGTCGGGGCTGCTGAGGGCCTGCTCGGCGGCGTGCAGCCGACGGGCCGTCTCCGGGTGCCGCTCGATCTCGATGACGACACCCCACTGGCGGTAGAACATCCGGATCGGCACGACGCTGTCCTCGTCCCCGGCCCGTACGAACGCCTTCTGAAGGTCCTCGAAGAATTCGGGCAGGCGGGAGGGGGCGACCGCGGCAACGGCTTGTCGAAGCGCCGGCAGGGTCAGCTCGGGCTTGGGGACGAGCGGACCGCTTCCGTCCGCGTATGGCATGCTCATCGGCCGCCTCTTCCGTTCGTCCAACGCCATTCCCGTCACTCCCGTGTGCAGAGACTGAGCCCGAGGCCCCACTGTGCCCAGACGGTCTTGCCCACGCCCACCCGTGGGCCCACACCCCAGTCGTCCGCCAGTGCCTCGACCAGTAGCAGCCCCCGCCCGAACTGATCCTCGCCGGTCGCGTCCCGGGGGCAGGGCAGCCGTTCGCCGCGGGGGTCGCTGACCTCGACGCGAAGCATGGCGGCCGTCGTGCAGATCCGTACCCGGATGAGCCGGTCGCGCAGGCTGCCGTGCAGCAGCGCGTTGGTCATCAGCTCGGAGGTGACGAGGGCGACGTCCCCGGCGAGATGCGGATACGCCCACGTGATGGCGAGGCGTGCGGTGCGGTGCCGGGCGAGCGCGATGCTGCGGGGGACGGGGGTGTAGTCGAGCTGGTCTTCGTGGAGGACGGGGTCGGGGGAGGGGTGGGCGTCGGGCATGGAGTGCACCTTCCGGATGGCTCCGCTGTGTGGGCGACTGGATGCCGAACGTAGCGGTGTGCATGCATCAGGTGCAAGGTGTTCGGGTGCAATTGTCTCCAACGGGTGACGGGTTGGAATTCCGCAGGAGAGACTTGTTCTGTGACTCGTACCTCGCCATTGGGTAACCGGACGTCAACTGTGCTGGGCCGCAGGCTCGGCGGGGAGTTGCTGCGCCTGCGCGACGCCGCCGGTAAGACCCAACGTCAGGCAGCGGATGCCATCAACGCGTCCAACTCGAAGATCGTGAAGATGGAACAGGGCTGGGTTCCCATGCGGGACCCCGACATCCGTGCGCTCTGCGAGTGTTACGGCGTGGACGACCGCGAGGCCGTAGCCCGGATGCTGGGGCTGGCGAAGCTGGACCGCGAACGCCGCAAGGCCAATGGCTGGTGGCAGGACTCACCTCACCCGGGCACCTTCTCCGAGTACATCGCGCTGGAGGACGTCGCCAGTCGTGTACGAGCCTGGGAACTCTCCCTGATCCCCGGCCTGTTCCAGACCGCCGAGTACGCCCGTGCGCTTGCGGTGAGTGAAGGAGCAGGGGTGTGGGAGGACCCCGACGACATCGAGCGCTTGGTCGAGATCCGCATGCGTCGGCAGGAGCGACTGCATGGCGAGCGTCCGCTGCAGGTGTACGCCATCGTCTGGGAAGCGGCACTGCGGCAGTTGATCGGTGGTCCCGACATCATGCGCGCACAGTTGGAGCATCTGCTGAAGGTGGCCAAGCTCCCGAATGTCCGCCTTCAGGTGCTGCCGTTCCGTGCGGGTGGACACCCGTGCATCACGGGACCGTTCACCATCATCTCGTTTGCCGAGAGCGAGGCTCTGGACGTGGTTCACACAGACACCATCATGTCTACTGTGTGGGTGGAGAACGACGTCGAGAGCGCGGCATACGGCGCCTTCTTCGACCGCACGGCCCGGCTCAGCCTCGCCCAGCGCGACTCCGCCCGACTGATCAACACCGTCCGCGAGGAGTTCTGACCCATGCCCGAGTTCGACTTCGTGACGTCCAGCTATAGCAACACCGGAGGGAATTGCGTCGAAGTCGCCCGCAACATCCCCCACACCATCGCCGTCCGCGACTCCAAAGCCCCCGACGGCCCGATACTCCGCCTCACCCCGAAGGGCTGGGCGGAGTTCACGGCGTCGTTGGGGCTCAGCCACGCGGCAGCAGGACGCGGGACAGGGCCGCGGTAAAGAGGAGAAGCGCGGCGACGGCCAGGAGGCCGAGGCGCATGCCCTGGAGGGAGAAGTCGCCGCCGGGGCCGGCGAGGAGGCTGCCGAAGAGGGCGACGGCCAGCGCCCCGCCGGTCTGCCGGAAGGAGTTGAGCAGCCCCGACGCGGTCCCCGCGCGCTCTCCCGGGACCGCGTCCATCAGCAGCGCGGTCAGCGCGGGCACCACGAGCGCCCCGCCGATGCTCAGCGGCAGCAGTAGGACCAGGACCAGCCACACCGGGGTGTGCGCGGCCAGCGGCAGCATGGCCAGCATCGCCCCCGCGAAGATCAGCTGGCCGGCGACGATCACCGGGCGCCGCCCGATCCGCTCCGCCATGCGCGGCGAGACCAGGTTGGTCGCCGTCACCACCGCCGACATCGGGACGAACATCAGTCCGGCCGCCGTTCCCGACATCCCGCGCAGCTGCTGGTAGTACAGCCCCAGCAGGAAGATCCCGCCGTAGAAGGCGGCGTTGACGGCGAAGCCGACCGCGAGCGGGACGGCCACCCGGCGGTTCCTCAGCATGGCCAGCGGGACCATGGGCTGGCGGTGTCGGGTCTCTGTCGCGTAGAAGGCGTAACCGGAGACGACGGCGAGCGCGGCGGCGGCCAGCACGGGGCCGCTGGTCCAGCCCCGGTGGCCGCCCTCGATCACCGCGAAGGCCAGCCCGGCCAGGGCCAGTACGGCGGTGAGCTGGCCGCCGCCGTCCAGCGCGGCGGGCCGCCGCGGGGAGCGCGGCACCCGGATCAGCAGGCCCAGGATCACCGCGCCCACCGGGAGGTTGAGCAGGAACACCGCCCGCCAGCCCGCCGAGTCGGTGAGCAGCCCGCCCAGCACCGGGCCCGCGGCCATCGCCACCGAGCCGCCGACCGTCCACAGCGCGATCGCACGGGCGCGTTCCCGGGCGTCCTCGTACGCCTGCCGGATCAGCGCCAGCGAGGCCGGCATCACGATCGCGGCGGCGCCGCCCTGCGCCACGCGCGCGGCGATGAGCACGCCGATGCCGGGCGCGAGCGCGCAGCCGAGGGAGGCGAGGGTGAACAGGGTGATGCCCCAGGCGTAGGCGCGGCGGGCGCCGGTGCGGTCGGAGAGGGCGCCGGCGGAGAGCATCAGGGCGGCGAACATCAGGGTGTACGCGTCCACCACCCACTGCAGCCCGGCCATCCCGCCGCTGAAGGAGTTCCGGATCGAGGGCAGGGCGATGTTCACGGCCGAGACGTCGATGGTGATCACGGTGAACCCGAGCAGCGAAGCGAGCAGCGCGAGACCGCCTCCGCGTGGCGCGGCGGGGGCACCGGAGGGTGGCGCGGCGGGACGGGCCCGGTCCGGCTGTCGTCGCCGTACCGTGTGCGCCGATGACTTGGGGGCGTCCGTCGATGCCTCGGGGGTGTACTCGTGAGTGGGGGCGGTGTTGGTGGACTGGCGCGGGGTGTTCGGCACGGTGAATCCCTTGAATCCGTGGGTGGTTGACGGCCTGTCGATGTGGTCTGTCGGCGGTGACGGGGCGGGCGGCGGCAGCCTGCCGGGCCGCGGTCCGGTGCCATGCACCCCCTGGGCCCCGGCGGGCCGGGCCGCCCGCTCCGGCATCAACTGTGCGTCCGCGCGCGGCCGTACGGCAGACCGCGCTGTGCCGGGGGTGCCGCGTTCCAGGCCCTGACAGGGCCCCCCACGTTCCCCGCCCGCCTGCGACAATGGCTGGATGGCAGCAGCATCAGCGGACACCCGGGGCACTGAGCTGGGCAGATACCTGAAGGCCCGCAGGGCGCAGGTGCGCCCGGAGGAGGTCGGCCTGCCGGCCGGCGCGGGGGTGCGCCGCACTCCCGGACTGCGCCGGGAGGAGCTGGCCGCACTGGCCGGGGTGAGCGTCGACTACTACATCCGCCTGGAGCGCGGCCGGGAGACCAACCCCTCCCTCGCCGTCGTGGACGCCCTCGGCCGTGCCCTGCGGCTGCGCGGCGACGGTTACGAGCGTCTGCACGAGCTCGCGGAGCTGGCCGCGGGCCGCGCCTCGGAGCTGCCCGCCTGCTCGGACCACACCGTCCGCGACTCGGTACTGCGCATGCTGGAGTCGATGCGCCCGCTGCCCGCCTATGTGGTGAGCCGCTACAACCGCGTACTGGCCGCGAACCCGCCCGGCCGCCGGCTGCTGCCCGGGCTCTGGGACTGGCCGGAGCCCCAGCGCAACCTGATCCGCTATCTCTTCCTCCACCCGGTCGGCCGGACGATCTACGACCCCTGGGAGGAGAACGTCGCCCTGTCGGTGGCGCATCTGCGGGCGGTCGCCGGGGCCGACCCGGACGATCCCGAGCTGACCGCGCTCGTCGGCGAACTGGTGCTGAAGTCACCCGAGTTCGCGCGGCTCTGGGAGCGGTACGACGTCTGCGAGCGCGGCGGCGGGCAGAAGACCTTCCAGCATCCCAGGGTCGGCCCGATCACCCTGACCTATGAGGTCATGCGGCTGGCCCGGACGGGCGGCCAGCGGATGGTGGTCTACCAGGCGGCCCCCGGCACCCCGGACGAGCAGGCCATGCTCCGCCTGGAGTCGGCGGACGCCCGGCCGGAGCCGGTGCCCTCGGGTCATCCGGAGCCGGGCCCCGCCCGCACGCCGTCCCTCGCTCTCGGGTAGTTCAGGTGGCTCAGCTTGTGCTTTAACCTCTGAGCGCCTCATTTCAACAGGGCAGCCGTGAACAACTCGCGGTGTGCCGCTAGCCACTCCTGGATGCGGTCCCAGCGCTGCCAGCCACCGTGCTCGGACAGTGCCCGGGTGTAGGCGGGATCACCGTCGGCCACTCGGTCGGTGACGAAGGCCCGGCAGGATGCGGTGGCCTGTTCGATGACGCCGGGCAGTTCAGCGCGCTCCTGCGGGGAGAGGCCGTAACCGTCGGCGAGGATCCGCAGTCGTGTCGGGGCGTCCAGCCCCGCGGGATGGAGAACTGCCGCGGACGTGGGATCGAGCATGGGAATCCAGTAGCGGGCGGTCATGGCAACGTCCCATACGGCTCGGCCGGGGGCCGCCAGGTCGAAATCGATCAGGGCTGCGGCATGGCCGTCGCGGAAGACGACGTTGTCCGGGCACACGTCGTTGTGGCACAGCATCGTTCCTCCCGCCGGGTCGGCCAGGGACCGGGGCCAGTTGACGCATGCGTCAACCGCGATGGCCGCGCTGGCGTCGTGCAGGCGGCGCAGCAGGCTGCCCACCGATCTCAACGCGGTCTCGGTCATCGCCCAGCGCGGATACGGCGGTAGAGCGACGTCGCCCGGGATGAAGGTCAGCTGCTCGCGGCCGTCTGCGGTAAGACGGATCGGCCTCGGAGCCGCGTCGAACCCGTGTTCTTCGAGCGCGAGGAGATGGGCATGGAGGGCGCGCGCGGTGCGCGGCGCCGGGCGTTCTACCAGAGCACCGTGGCGGAAGACCGCGCCCGCGTTCATCATGCCTCCGGCCAGGGCTTCGCCCTCCGCCGTCTCACCGTCAGCCGTCATGTCGATGACGCTACCGTCAGGACGGCCGAGTGGTCCGCTCTTTGTAGAGCCTGGCGTCGTGGCTGACGGGCTGCGAGGTGGACCTTGCTGGTCTGCCCGCCCCGAGAGCGTCCCAGGAGAGCGGCCTTCAACCGGGGTCTGCGTCGGCGGCGCGGACGCCGCCGCTCCTCGCGCCCACTCGATACGCGCCCTAGTGCCCCGGCAGGCAACGTTTGCCCGTGAAGGAGCGGCGTCCGGTGCGTGCTCTCGGCGTGCCGGCCGGAAGTCCTCGTACTGGGCGTACGTGGGCTTTCGGCCGGTGCGGCGAGAGGGCGTGCCGGGCGTCGCGACGGGGCGAACGTTGCCTGTTGGGGCACTAGCGCCCCGCTTCCTCCGTACCGGAGAGCAACTCCCGCAGCAGGCCGGCCAGTTGGCCGGCCTGTTCGTCGTCGAAGGGTGACAGGGCCGCCGTCTGGACCGTGAGGCCCGCGGTGACCGCCCGGTCGATGACGTCCAGTCCCTTCTCGGTCAGCGTCACCTTCAGGCCGCGCCGGTCGTGCGGGTCGGGGGAGCGGCGCAGCAGGCCGGCCTTCTCCAGCTTGTCGAGGCGGCCGGTCATGCCGCCGGTGGTGAGCATGAGGGTGGCCGACAGCTCGCGCGGCGAGAGGGTGTACGGCTCGCCCGAGCGGCGCAGGGTCGAGAGCACGTCGAACTCGCCGCGGGAGATGCCGTAGGGGCGGTACGCCTCCTCCATGCGGTCCCCCATCGTGCGGGAGAGGCGGTAGATCCGGCCGAAGACCTCCATCGCCCTGGTGTCGAGGTCCGGCCGGACGGCGGCCCACTGGTCGATGATCGCGTCGACGGGATCCCTGTGCTGCTGTGGGCCTTCGCTCATGGGCCGAGTATTCCTCGCTCGATGGTCACCCGCAAGAAAGTAGCTTGCGGAAAAGTAGCTTGGCGCTAAGCTACTTTCGAGCAAGCTACTTAGGAGGGCGCATGAGGACTCACGCGATCAAGAGAAAGAGCCGGGCGGACGGCCGTGTCCCGGGCGAGTGGGCGCTGCCCGTCACCGCCGCCGTCAACGGCGTCGGCACCGGCATGTACGTCCCGTTCACCCTGGTCTTCTTCCACGCCGTCACCGGGCTGTCCTTCACGGTCGTGGGTGCCGTGCTCACCGCCACCGGCCTCGCCGGCATCGCCCTGCTGCCGCTCGCCGGCGCGGCGGTGGACCGCCACGGCGCGAAGCGGGTGCTGTACGCGCTCTACGGCGTCCGGGTCGCCGGCTTCGCCCTCTACCCCTTCGCGCACTCCCTGGGTGCCTTCGCGGTCGTCGCCCTGGTCACGGCCGCCGCCGACCGGGCCTTCCCGGCCGCCCAGCAGTCGCTGATCGGCGAGGTGGCGCACGGGGCGGGCCGGGACCGGCTGCAGGCGTCGACGCGCGCGCTGCAGAACGCCGGGAGCGGGGCGGGCGCGCTGCTGGCCACGCTGGTCGTCTCCGTCCTGGGCCACGCCGGTTACTCGTACGCGGCCTGGGGCAACGCCCTCTCCTTCGCATTCGCGGCGCTGCTGCTGCGACCGCTGCGGCCGGCGCCGCCGGCCGGGGAGGCCCCGGGCACGCACCGGGCGGGCGCCGGCTACCGGCTCGTTCTCGCCGACCGGCCCTTCCTGGTCGTCACCGGCGCCAACTTCCTGAACGCGCTGAGCTATTCGGCCCTGGCGGTGCTCTTCCCGCTGTTCATGGTGGAGTGGCTGCACGGCCCGTCGGTGCTCACCGGCGCCGCGTTCACCGTCAACACCGTGCTGTGCGCGGTCGCCGGGGTCGGTGTCGGCGCCTGGGTCCGCAGGACCGGAGCCCGGCGCACTCGGGCGGCGGCGCTGGGCGGGGCCCTGTTCGCGGCCGCCTTCGCCGCGCAGATCGTGCTCGGCACCGTACGGCCCCACTCGCCCGGCGTCCTCGGCGGCGCCCTGGCCGCCGTGGTCGTCGTCTACACCCTCGGCGAGCTGATCCACAGCCCCGCCTCCCAGGTGCTCGCCGTCGAGGCGGCGCCGGAGGCCGTACGCGGCCGGTACCTGGCGGCGTACCAGATGTCCTGGTCGCTGGCGAAGGCCGTGGCGCCCTCACTCTTCACCGCCCTGCTCGCCCTGGACGGCCGGGCGCCCTGGGCCGTCCTCGTCCTCACCTCGGCGGTGGCCGCCGCCCTGCTGATCCGGACGGAACGCCGACTGCCCGCTCAGGCGCTACGGCCCCTGCCGACAACCGTGACCCACGGCGGCCCCCCGACCTCCGGCCCGGTCCCCGGTCCGGCCTTTGGCCCGGTCCCCGGTCCGGCCCCCCTCTCGGCCCCGGCTGCGTCCCTCGTGCCGTCCCCTGTTCCCGCCGGTCCCGAAGGGAACCGGCCGTGAAGCGATCCGTGAGCGTCCCGCTCACCGCCCTCGCCCCCGTTTCCTGGGGCACCACGTACGCCGTCACCACCGCGTTCCTGCCGCCGGACCGCCCGCTGTTCACGGCCCTGGCGCGGGCCCTGCCCGCCGGACTCGTCCTGCTGGCGCTGACCCGGGTGCGGCCGCGCGGCGGCTGGTGGGGCAAGGCGGCGGTGCTCGGCGCGCTGAACATCGGCGCCTTCTTCCCGCTGCTGTTCGTGTCGGCGTACCGGCTGCCCGGTGGCATGGCCGCCGTCGTCGGCTCGGTCCAGCCGCTGTTCGTCGTCGGCCTCTCCGCTCTGCTGCTCGGGCAGCGGCCGGCCCCGCGCACGCTCGTCACCGGTGCCGTCGCCGCGCTCGGCGTCAGCCTCGTCGTCCTGCGGGGGGCCGGAGCGCTCGACGCCCTCGGTGTGCTCGCGGCCGTCGCCGCCACCGCCTCGATGGCGGCCGGCACGGTCCTGACCAAGCGGTGGGGCCGCCCGGACGGTGTCGGCCCGCTCGCGCTCACCGGCTGGCAGCTCACCGCCGGCGGCCTGCTCATCGCGCCGGTCGCCTTCCTGGCCGAGGGCGCCCCGCCCGCGCTGGACGGCCGTGCCCTCGGCGGCTATGCCTACCTGGCCCTGGCCAACACGGCGGTGGCGTACTGCCTCTGGTTCCGCGGCATCGGCCGCCTCACCGCTCCCCAGGTCGCCTTCCTCGGCCCGCTGTCCCCGCTCACGGCGGCCGCCGTCGGCTGGGCGGCGCTCGGCCAGGCGCTCGCACCGGTGCAGGTGGCGGGCATGGCGCTGGCCTTCGGCGCGACGCTCGCGGGACAGCTGGGCGACCGGGGAGGCGGGGGCGACCGGCGAGCGGGAGCGGCTGGGGCGACGTGCGATCGTTCAGTTCTACTGAAGAGAATAGTCAAAAACTTTCGATAGACCTGATAGGTCGCCCGCTGCGACGGTAGGAGCACCGCACCGCACCACACACCCGCACCATCGCCCCCGAAAGGATCCCCGTGACCGCCGTCCTGCACCGGACCACGACCCCTGCCCCTGCCCCTGCCCCGGCCGCCCCCCGCCTCCCGCGCGAGGCGGCCGCCCCGCTGCTCGGCCTCGCCTGCGCCGCGCTCGCCACGGTCGTCTGGTCGGGCAGTTTCGTCGTCTCCCGAGGCCTGCACGACAGCGTCCCGCCCATCCAGCACGCCTTCTGGCGCTGGGTGATCGCCCTGCTCGCCGTGGCCCCCTTCGGCGCCCGACAGGCCTGGCGCCAGCGGGCCCTGCTGCGCCGCCACGCCCGCTACGTCCTCCTCGCCTCCCTCCTCGGCGTGGCCGTCTACAACACCCTCGTCAACCAGGCCGGACTGACCACCCCGGCCCCCACCATGGGCATGATCATGGCGGCCTCGCCGGTGCTCATGGCGGTGTTCGAACGCCTCGGAGGCGTACGGCTCGGCGCGCGTCGTACCGCCGGGCTGCTCGTCGCCTGCGCGGGCGTGGCGCTGCTCGTCGGCGGCGGCGCGGAGTTCGCCCCCGGCGACCTGTGGATGATCGCGGCCACCTGCTGCTTCGCGGGTTACAGCGCGCTGCTGCGCCGCAGGCCGGCCGAACTGGCGGGCACGGCCTTCCTCTTCACGACATTCCTCATCGGCACCGCCCTCCTGCTCCCCGTCCAGGCCGCGAGCCTGGCCCTCCAGGGCGGCTTCACCCCGACCACCGGCACGGTCCTGCCGCTCCTCTATGTGGGCGTGGCCTCCTCCGCCCTCGCCTTCTTCGCCTGGAACAAGGCCATCGCCCTGATCGGCGCGACCCGCGCGGGCATCGTCTACTACCTCCAGCCGGTCTGCGTGGCCCTGCTCTCCTGGGCCGTCCTCGGCGAGACGACCGGCGGGCCGCAGCTGCTGTCGATGGGCCTGATCCTCGCCGGGGTGGTGCTGGGCGCCGGGGCACGGCGTTGACGTGTAGTTTTCCCGGCATGGCCGAGTGGGACATCCGGAAGCTGCAGATCTTGCGCACCCTGCGGGAGCGAGGGACGGTCACCGCGACGGCCGAGGCCCTGCACATGACCCCGTCCGCGGTCTCCCAGCAGCTGACCAATCTCTCCCGACAACTCGGCGTGCCCCTGCTGGAGGCGCAGGGCCGGCGGGTCCGTCTCACCGACGCGGCGCGTCTGGTGCTGACCCACACGGAGCCGGTCTTCGAGCAACTGGAGCGTGCGGACGCCGAGTTGGCGGCGTACAGCCGGGGAGAGGCGGGCGAGGTGCGGGTAGGCGCCTTCTCCACCTCGGTCCCCGCCCTGGTCGTCCCGGCCGTACGGGCCCTGCGGGACACCCACCCCGGGGTGACCGTCCGGGTACGGGAGGCGGAGGCGGCCGAGGCCTACGACCTCCTGACCGCCGGCAACGTGGACCTGGCCCTGTCCCTGGCGGCCGAGGCCCCGAGCGCGGCGGACCCCCGCTTCACTCAAGTCCCCCTCCTGGCCGACCCCTTGGACGTGGCCCTGCCTCCCGGCCACCCCCTGGCCACGGCCCCTGCCCTGACCCTCACCGACCTGGCCGCCGAACCCTGGATCTTCGGCGGCAGCGGCCCCTGGTCGGCCATCACCCGCCGCGCCTGCGAGACCGCCGGCTTCAGCCCCCACCAGGGCCACTCCGCCTCCGGCTGGACCGCGATCCTCGCCATGGTGGAGGCGGGCATGGGCGTGGCCCTGGTCCCGAGAATGGCCGCGACCCGCCGCGCCGGCGTCGTGCTGCGCGACCTCGGCCCGGCAGGCCCGGTCCGCCATGTGACGGCAGCGGTCCGCAGGGGCGGCGAGACGGGCCGGGCGGTGACGCATGTACTGCAGGCGCTGCGGGAGGCGGCGGGCGCTCATGCCGCCCCGGTCACTCGGGAGTGAACTCGTACTGCACTTCGTAGAGATGGCCTGCCTTGACCATGACGGTGGCCTCGATGGGGCGGTTGCCGTCGCTGTACACCACGCGCAGCGTCCGGAGCACCGGAAGATCGCTGGGCAGGCTCAGGGCCTGGTACTGATCCTGGGTGGGAACTCTGGCGGAGACCCGGTCGACGCTCAGGCGGGGAGGGAAGCCGAGTTCGGTGAGAAGGGTGGGTGTACCACCCTTGATCTTGCGCTTCTCCGCGATAGCCGTTCCCCGGGCGATGTGCATGGGGTAGTACGACCTGACCAGTTCGGCCGGTTCGCCGTCGGTGGAGAGGAGCTGGTGCCGCAGAAGGGTCGTGTCACCGGCGGCGATGTTCAAAGCCGCGGCGACGTCGGCGGGAGGTCTGACCTCGCTCACATCCAGCAGGGTGCTCTGAGCCCGGAATCCCCGCTTCGCGGCCTCGGCCAGCCAGCGGTACGGCTCGCCCGGCTCGGCCGGAGCCATGTACGAAGCCGGGCGCATGGTCCGCTGGCGATGCTCGCGGACGGTGACTGAGGCTCCGGCGCGACCGATCACGAGCCGCTCGTCCTTGAGGACTTGGAGCGCCTTCTGGATGGTGGCGTTGGATGCGTCGAATCGTTCCTTGAGCTGAGCGGTGGAGGGCAGACTCGCACCCGGAGCCAGATCCCCGCTCATGATCTCGTCCCGGAGGTCGGCGGCGATCCGCTCGTGCAGTGACCGGCGGTCCGGGCTGTCGGTGTTGTCGGTGGGCACGGTCATCCGATCCGAAGCTCGTAACGAAGCCGCTGCCTGTGAGCCGGCATGACCATTATGTCGACCTGAATGGGCCGGTCCTTGCTGTCCAACGTGACCCGGCTCAGCTTGAGGACCGGCTCGTCGGCAGCGAGCTGCAGGACCTCGCGCTCCTCCGCGCTGGGAAGGCGGGCGGTCACGTCCTCACACACGCGTGTGCCGACGTGCCCGAGTTCGGCGAGGAGGGTCACGGCGCCACCGGGGATCTTCCCCTTCTCGGCGAGACGGGTACCGCGGGCGATGCTCACGGGGTAATACGTGTCAGTCAACTCGCAAGGTAGATCATTGAGTTGGATGATTCGGCGGCGCACGACAACGGTCTCCCCCTCGGCTGCACCGAGGAGTGCGGCGACTTCGTCCGAGGCGAGCACCTCGCCGGCCTGCACGATGCGCTGGCTCCCTTTGCCGCCGCGCGCCGCGGCCTCGGTTCCCCAGGCGTCGGGCTGCCCCTTCTGTCGTGGTGTCAGGTACGGCATCGAGGTACTGACCCACGTGCTGTCGCTCACGGTGTCCTCCTGTGTCGGTTGCCGATCTCGCCGCTCTACACGGTAAGCGACTCGCCTCACTTGCCCCCCTGAGCATACCTCTCTGCTTTTCGTGAAAGCTGGTATGGTGCTGGTCGATCGCTCAACTCGGAGCAAGGCGGGGTGCACTATGTCTCAGTCACGGCAAAGACGATTCCCTCGTACGCACAGATCCGTAGCAGCCGCCCGCGCATTCGCTCTCGAAGCGCTCACGGAGTGGGACCGCCTCGATCGGTACGACGATGTGAGGCTCTGCGTCTCGGAGTTAGCCACGAACGCCGTGCTGCACGGTGTTCCTCCAGGCCGTGAGTTCTGCCTGATGCTTGTCGCCGACGGCCCCCTGATCCGCGTCGAGGTGCGCGACAGCGGGGGCGGACATCCACACGTCGTGCAGCAAGGGGCCGATGGGTGCCGGGGTAGGGGGCTTCTCCTGGTGACAGCCTTCGCTGATGACTTCGGCGTTGTGGTCCACAACCCGGGGAAGACTGTGTGGGCGGAGTTCAAGAGCGGTCCGGTGCCTGAATGGATTCGGAACGTTCGGCCGCAGTTCCTAGACTGACCCCATGGGTTTCCTGAGCACTCCGCACCACTGCTTCCTCTGACCGGAAGGCAGTGAGGGCGACACCCGACGGTGTCGCCCTCCTCCGTGTGCCTGTCGTGTGACACATCCCGCGCGTGGATCGTCCGGCGTGTGGATCGTCCCGCGCGCACGCAGGCACGGTTCCCTTCCCTCGCCCCGCCAGGAGTGCCCCATGCCCACGTCGTATCCCCCTGCCCTCGCGCCCTTCCTCGATCTGCTGCGCTGCCCCACATGCCGCGTGCCCCGGCTGCGCCCCGACCGCGGTGCGCTGCGCTGCCGGGCCGGTCACACCTTCGACCTGGCCCGGCACGGCTATGCCGGCCTCCTGACCGGCACCCGTGCCACCAGCGGCGACGACGCGGCCATGGCGCGGTCCCGGGACCGGTTCCTGGCCACCGGCGGCTACGGCCCCGTGCGCCGGGCGGTGGCCGGCCTCGCCGCCGTCGCGCTGCCGGGCCGGGGCACGGTCGTGGACGCGGGGTGCGGTACCGGCTACTACCTGGCCGGTGTCCTCGACCGGGTGCCCGGCGCCCGCGGTCTGGGACTGGACACCTCGGTGCGCGCCCTGCGCTCGGCGGCCCGGGTCCACGGCCGGGCCGCCGCGGCGAGCTGGGACGTCTTCCGGCCCTTCCCGCTCGCCGACGGGGCGGCCGATGTCGTCCTGGACGTGTTCGCCCCGCGCAATCCGGCCGAGTTCCACCGGATACTGCGCCCCGCCGGCCGGCTGGTCGTCGTACGTCCCACGGCGCGGCACCTCGCCGAGCTGCGTGGCCGGGTGCCCTCGATGGTCACGGTCGACCCGGCGAAGGAACACCGGCTGCACCAGGCCCTGGACCCCTACTTCGAGGCCGCCGAGACCGAACGGGTCGAGTACCGTCTCTCCCTCACCGGGCCGGAGCTGTCCGACCTGGTCGGGATGACACCGAGCGCCCGCCATGCGGACCCCGACGACCTGGCCCGCGGCGACCGGCTGCCGGACCGGGTCACCGTCTCCGTGCTGGCCACCGGCTACCGGCGCCGGCCGACGCCACGGCCGTAGGCCCGACGGGTCCCACAACCAGGAACTAGGCCCGCCGCACCTCGTACAAGAAGCACCCGTACTCCACCGCCCGCACCTGCACCACCGCCACCTCCGGGTCCGTGAAGGCCTCGGCGAGGGCGGACGGGAAGTCGGTGTCGACCAGGCGGCCGCCCAGGATGCGGCCGTCGGCGCAGTAGCGGCGCAGGACGCGGTGGGCGTCGGTGAAGGGCAGGGCGGCGGGGTCGGCCGGGCCCGGGCAGGGGGCGGCGTGGATGAAGACCGGGCCCTGCTCGTCGTACGCGCCGGGGGCGGCGCCCGTCTCGGCCGCCCAGCGGCGCAGCGGCGCGTACGCGACCAGGGCGATCCGCTCGCCCGGCGCGCTGCGGCGCAGGCAGCAGCGCAGCGGGGCGCCGCCCTCCTCGTCGGTGAAGGAGGTCATGGGGCGGCCCGCGTCGTCGGTGGTCCGCAGGGCGGTCAGGGTTTCCGGGGGGATCGGACGCGCCGGGTACGTGTGTGTGGTGTATGTCGTCGTCATGCGTCCAGGGTCCGCTTCCGGCGCCGCGCTCACCGGCGGGAACCGGACATCGCGCTCCCTGTGGATCCCATGGAAGGATGGCGCAACCCACACATAACGAGGAGATGACCGCGTGCCTGGCACAAACCTGACTCGCGAAGAGGCGCAAGCGCGGGCCGAGCTGCTCACCGTTGACTCGTACGAGATCGACCTCGACCTCTCCGGCGCGCAGGACGGCGGCACCTACCGGTCCGTGACCACGGTGCGCTTCGACGTCGCCCGCGGCGGATCCGCGTCCTTCATCGACCTGGTGGCGCCCACCGTCCACGAGGTGACCCTGAACGGCGACGCGCTCGACCCCGCCGAGGTCTTCGAGGACTCGCGGATCGCGCTGCCGGGGCTGCTGGAGGGCCGGAACGTGCTGCGCGTGGTCGCGGACTGCGCGTACACCAACACCGGCGAGGGCCTGCACCGCTTTGTCGACCCGGTCGACGAGCAGGCGTACCTCTACACCCAGTTCGAGGTGCCGGACGCCCGCCGGGTCTTCGCCTCGTTCGAGCAGCCGGACCTGAAGGCGACCTTCCAGTTCACCGTGACGGCGCCCGAGGGCTGGACCGTCATCTCGAACTCGCCGACGCCCGAGCCCAAGGACAGCGTCTGGGCCTTCGAGCCGACCCCGCGCATCTCGTCGTACATCACGGCGCTGATCGTCGGTCCGTACCACTCGGTGCACAGCGTGTACGAGAAGGACGGGCAGAGTGTGCCGCTGGGCATCTACTGCCGTCCGTCGCTCGCCGAGTTCCTGGACTCGGACGCGATCTTCGAGGTCACCCGGCAGGGCTTCGACTGGTTCCAGGAGAAGTTCGACTACGCCTACCCGTTCGCGAAGTACGACCAGCTGTTCGTGCCCGAGTTCAACGCGGGCGCGATGGAGAACGCGGGCGCCGTCACCATCCGCGACCAGTACGTCTTCCGGTCCAAGGTGACCGACGCGGCGTACGAGGTGCGGGCCGAGACGATCCTGCACGAGCTGGCCCACATGTGGTTCGGCGACCTGGTCACCATGGAGTGGTGGAACGACCTGTGGCTGAACGAGTCGTTCGCCACCTACACCTCCATCGCCTGCCAGGCCGCCGCCCCCGGCTCGCGCTGGCCGCACTCGTGGACCACGTTCGCGAACTCCATGAAGACCTGGGCGTACCGGCAGGACCAGCTGCCGTCCACGCACCCGATCATGGCGGACATCCGCGACCTGGACGACGTGCTCGTCAACTTCGACGGCATCACGTACGCCAAGGGCGCGAGCGTGCTGAAGCAGCTCGTCGCGTACGTCGGCGAGGACGAGTTCTTCAAGGGCGTGCAGGCGTACTTCAAGCGGCACGCGTTCGGCAACACGCGCCTGTCCGACCTGCTCGGCGCGCTGGAGGAGACCTCCGGGCGCGACCTGAAGACCTGGTCGAAGAAGTGGCTGGAGACGGCGGGCATCAACATCCTGCGCCCCGAGGTCGCGACGGACGCCGATGGCTCGATCACCTCCTTCGCCGTCCGCCAGGAGGCCCCGGCGCTGCCCGCCGGCGCCAAGGGCGAGCCGGTGCTGCGCCCGCACCGCATCGCGATCGGCTTCTACGACCTCGACGCCGCGAGCGGCAAGCTGGTGCGCACCGAGCGCGTCGAGCTCG
The DNA here is from genome assembly GCF_014650595.1 of Streptomyces alanosinicus. Taxonomy (GTDB): domain Bacteria; phylum Actinomycetota; class Actinomycetes; order Streptomycetales; family Streptomycetaceae; genus Streptomyces; species Streptomyces alanosinicus. Next base: position 927,417 of record NZ_BMVG01000001.1, on the reverse strand, counting down.
ACGTCGACGGCGAGCTGACGGTCGTACCTCAGCTGGCGGGCAAGCGGCGCCCGGCGGTGATCCTGCTGAACGACGACGACCTGTCGTACGCGAAGGTCCGCCTGGACGAGCCGTCGCTGGCGTTCGTCACCGAGCACCTCGGCGACTTCGGCGCCTCCCTGCCGCGCGCCCTGTGCTGGGCGTCGGCCTGGGACATGACGCGGGACGCCGAACTGGCCGCCCGCGACTACCTCTCCCTGGTCCTGTCGGGCATTGGCAAGGAGTCCGACATCGGCGTCGTGCAGTCGCTGCACCGCCAGGTCAAGCTCGCCATCGACCTGTACGCCGCCCCGGCCGCCCGCGAGTCCCTGCTGACCCGCTGGACCGACGCCACGCTGGCGCATCTGCGTGCGGCCGAGCCGGCGAGCGACCACCAGCTGGCCTGGGCCCGTGCCTTCGCGGCGACGGCCCGCACCCCGGAGCAGCTGGACCTGCTGGAGAGCCTGCTGGAGGGCACCCACACCATCGAGGGCCTGGCCGTGGACACCGAGCTGCGCTGGACGTTCGTGGAGCGGCTGGCGGCGGTCGGCCGCTTCGACGAGGCGGAGATCGCGGCGGAGTACGAGCGGGACAAGACCGCGGCCGGCGAACGCCACGCGGCGACGGCCCGCGCCGCCCGCCCGACGCCGGAGGCGAAGGCGGAGGCCTGGGCCTCGGTCGTCGACTCCGACAAGCTGCCGAACGCCGTGCAGGAGGCCGTGATCGGCGGCTTCGTGCAGACCGACCAGCGTGAGCTGCTGGCGGCGTACACGGACACGTACTTCGAGGTCCTCAAGGGTGTCTGGGACTCCCGTTCGCACGAGATCGCCCAGCAGATCGCGATCGGCCTGTACCCGACGGTCCAGGTCTGCGAGGAGACCCTGACCAAGACGGACACCTGGCTGTCCTCGGCCGACCCGAACGCGGCCCTGCGCCGCCTCGTCTCGGAATCCCGCGCGGGCGTCGAGCGGGCGCTGAAGGCTCAGGCGGCGGACGCGGCGGCCGGCGAGTAGGCACACCGATCAGGGCGCCCGGACGTGGTACCGGGCGCCCTTGCCATGCCTGTTGGTCAGCCCGGGAACATCCCCCCGGTCACATTGACGAACGTGCCGGTGATGCCTGCCGCGTGGTCGGAGGCGAGGAAGACGGCCGTGGCGGTGATCTCGGCGAGGGTGGGGTTGCGGCGGGTCATGCGCAGGCCGGCCAGGTGGTCGAGGATGCCCGCGATGTTCACGTTCGGGTCGACGGCGCGGAGCTTGTCCTCGGACAGGGTCTCCGGGACGCCCGCCGCCCACAGGCCCACCACGCGCACCCCGCGCGGGCCCAGCTCCATGGCGAGGTTGCGCACCAGGGCGTCGGTGGCCGCGTCGGCCGGGCCGGTGCCGCCCATCATCGGACTACCGTGCGCGGAGCCGCTGTTGAGGGTGAGGATCACACCCGAGCCGCGTTCGGCCATGCGGCGGGCGGCGGCGCGGGCGGTGAGGAAGTTGGCGCGCGTGCCGTCGAGGACGGGGCGCAGGAAGTCGTCGGCGGACATCTGTGTCAGCGGGGCGCCCTGTACGTCGCCCCGGCTCACCAGGTTGAAGGAGACGTCGATCGTGCAGACCCGGTCCGCGTGCTCCTCCACCGCCGCCTCGTCCAGTGCGTCCACGACAGCCGTCTCGGCGTGTCCGCCGGCCGCGGTGATGTCCTTCGCCACGGTGTCCAGCGTCTGCCGGGTACGGCCCACGAGGTGCACCCGGGCGCCCTCACGGGCGAAGGCGCGGGCCACGGCGCCGCCGATCGAGCCGCCGGCGCCGTACACGATCGCGGTCCTGTCGGTGAGCAGCATGGGGAACTCCCTGAGCGAGTGTCCGATGAGTGTCTGTCATACGTCTGTGCAGACCTACGACACCAGGGAAACTCATCGGTCACAGCCGTTCCCGGTACGCCTTTGTGCGTGCGGTGGCCTACTTCGCGGACAGCTCCGCCGCCACCAGCTCCGCGATCTGCACCGCGTTCAGCGCGGCGCCCTTGCGGAGGTTGTCGTTGGAGATGAACAGCGCGAGGCCGTTGTCCACCGTCTCGTCGCGGCGGACGCGGCCGACGTACGACGGGTCCTGGCCGGCCGCCTGGAGGGGCGTGGGGATGTCGGAGAGGGCGACGCCCGGGGCGCCCGCGAGCAGCTCGGTCGCGCGCTCGGGGGAGATCGGACGGGCGAAGCGGGCGTTGACCTGGAGGGAGTGGCCGGAGAAGACCGGGACGCGGACACAGGTGCCGGAGACCTTCAGACCCGGGATCTCCAGGATCTTGCGGGACTCGTTGCGCAGCTTCTGCTCCTCGTCGGTCTCGTTCAGTCCGTCGTCGACGATCGAGCCCGCCAGCGGAAGCACGTTGAAGGCGATCGGCCGCTTGTAGACCTGCGGCTCGGGGAAGTCCACCGCCGCACCGTCGTGGGTCAGCTTGTCGGCCTCGGCGACGACCTTCTGCGCCTGGCCGTGCAGCTCGGCCACGCCCGCGAGGCCCGAGCCGGACACCGCCTGGTAGGTGGCGACGACGAGCGCCTGAAGGCCGGCCTCCTCGTGCAGCGGCTTCAGGACCGGCATCGCGGCCATCGTGGTGCAGTTCGGGTTGGCGATGATGCCCTTGGGGCGGTCGGCGACCGCGTGCGGGTTCACCTCGGAGACCACCAGCGGGACCTCGGGGTCCTTGCGCCAGGCCGAGGAGTTGTCGATCACGACGGCGCCCTGCGAGGCGACCTTCTCGGCCAGCGCCTTGGAGGTCGCGCCGCCCGCGGAGAAGAGCACGATGTCGAGACCGGTGTAGTCGGCGGTCGCCGCGTCCTCCACCGTGACGCCGTCCAGCAGGCTGCCGGCCGAGCGGGCCGAGGCGAACAGACGCAGCTGCGTGACCGGGAAGTTCCGCTCCGTGAGGATCCCGCGCATGACCGTGCCGACCTGACCGGTGGCTCCGACGATTCCGACCCTCACAGCGACTCCCTCTGTGTGTCTCTTCTGTGCTTTTCTTCCACGGCCAGGTGCGTGACCGGGGCGTTTCCATCATGCGGCCGACCCCGGTCCACCTGTCCAATTCTTTGCCCGGCGTGCCCGAGGAATGGGACAGACTTCCCCCGTCCGACGGTTCCACGCCTCCGCCGTTCACCCCGCTGAGCTGGAGGAATTCCCTCGGCGAAGGCCCCGCGCCGCAAGCTGTGCTGTCCCGCCCCTGCCCGTGCGGACCCCGGCCACACGGCGGTGTGACGTACGCCTCGAACCGGATGAGGTCAGCTCTCCTTGGAGCGCGCGTAATGCCGTGACGCCTTCGCCCGGTTGCCGCACGCGGCCATCGAGCACCAGCGGCGGGTGCCGTTCCGGGACGTGTCGAAGAAATGCAGGATGCAGCCGCCGCCCGCGCAGCCGCGGATCCGGTCCGGGGCCCGGTCGAGCAGGTGCAGATAGTCGCGGGCGGCCAGCCAGGCCGGCCCCCAGGCCGGGTCGGCGAACTCCGCCTCCTCGGCGGGACCGTCGGCGGTCAGCCGGGCCCGGATCCGCCCGTGCGCCAGGACGGCGTCCACGAGCGGCGCCGCCGCGCGCGGTGGCCCGTTCACCGCGGCCGTGAGCGCCTCGCGGGCCTCGTGCAGATGGCGCAGCACCTGTGCGTCGGCCGGGTGGGTGCCGGCCAGCCCGTTGCCCGCGAGCCACACCGCCAGCCCGTCGGTGTCGGCGAGCAGGTCCTGGGTGACGCCGTCCCGGTTCCACCGGGTGTTGAGCAGATCGAGCGCGAGCGGCTCACCGGTGAGCGGGCGGGGATCGGGGGCGGGGGGCATGGGGGCGCTCCTTCTCTGGCTAACCGTTCAAGAGTACGTCACCGGTTGACTTCCCCGTCTATAACCCCTTAATCTCATGATGAAGGTTAGATGATTCAAGAAGGAGAACCCCATGGCTCCGCGCATCGCGCACACCGGCCTGAACGTCACCGACCTCGACCGCTCCCTCGCCCTCTACCGCGACCTCCTCGGCTTCACCGTGCTCGCCGAGGGCAAGGAGGACGAGCAGCGCTGGGCGATGCTGGGCGAGAGCGGCGAAGCCCCGCTCGTCACCCTCTGGCAGCAGGCGCGGGGGTCGTACGACAGCGGCCGCCCCGGACTGCACCACCTCGCTTTCACGGTGGACTCCGTCGAGGAGGTCCGGCGGTACGAGACCGCGCTGCGGGCGGCCGGGTTCGACTTCGCCCACGAGGGCGTGGTCGCCCACCGCGAGGGCGGGACGTCGGGCGGCATCTTCTTCCACGACCCCGACGGCATCCGCCTGGAGATCTCCGCCCCCCTCGGCCCCGACGGCGCCCCGGCCCCCCACGTGGACGCCCCGACCTGCGGCTTCTTCTAGCCATGGGCACCTACCACGCGGGCTCGCTCGCCCTGCAGGAACTGCTGGGCGTCCGCGACCGCGCCGACCACGTGGGCCGCTCCCTGGGCCAGGACATCAAGCCGGTCGCCGCGGCCTTCCTGGCGCTGCAACCCCTGCTGATCGTCGGCGCGGCGTCCCCGGAGACGGGGAGGGTCTGGACCTCGGCCCTCACGGGCACACCCGGTTTCGTCCGGGCCACGGGCCCGAGGCGGATGTCCGTCGCCACTGATGCCGCGCATGAATCCGACGGGTGGCCGAACGAGCCGAACGGCAGCCGGCCTCCAGGGGCGCGGGACCCCCTCGCGACGGCGCTGAGCACCTCCGGCACGCCCCTGGGCACCATCGCCCTGGACCCCCGTACCCGCCGCCGTATGCGCCTCAACGGCCGGCTGCGGCCGGCGCCTCGCGGATTCGCCGTCGAAGCGGACCAGGTCTTCTCCAACTGCCCCAAATACATCCAGCGCAGGGAGTCGTACGAAACGGTCGGCGACCGCACGCCCGGCACTGACCGCCTCCTCGCCGAACTCGGCCCGCGCGAAAGGGACTTCATCCGGGCCGCCGACACCTTCTTCCTGGCCACGGTCCACCCCGGCGGAGCCGACGTCAGCCACCGCGGCGGCAACCCCGGCTTCGTGCACGTCACTTCGCCGACCGAACTGACCTGGCCGGACTACCCCGGCAACGCCATGTTCCTCACCCTCGGCAACCTCCGCACCGACCCCCGGGCCGGACTGCTCCTGCTCGACTGGACCACCGGTGACACCCTCCAGCTCACCGGCGCGGCACACACCACCGTCACCGCCGAAGGCCGGCGCACGGTCCGCTTCACCCTCGCCGAGGCCCGCTGGACCCCGGCCGCCCTCCCCCTGCGCTGGTCCGCACCGGAGTATTCACCGGCCAACCCCAGCGGTTAACGTCGTTCGATGGAACAGAAGTTGAGGGTGGCGGCCTACGCCGTGTGCGTCCGCGACGGACAGCTCCTGCTCGCCCGGTCGCCCGGCCCGGACGGAACCCCCGAGTGGGTGCTGCCCGGCGGCGGCATGGAGCACGGCGAGGACCCGTACGACACCGTCCGCCGCGAGGTCACCGAGGAGACCGGCTACCGCATCGAGGTGACCGGTCTGCTCGGCGTGGACTCCCTGCGGCTTCTCGGCAACCCCCGCCTCGGCCGCCGCAAGGACCATCATGCCCTGCGGCTCGTCTACGAAGGCAAGGTCGTCGGCGGTGAACTCCGGTACGAAGTCGGTGGATCCACCGATTTCGCGGCATGGCAGGACCTTTCGGTCGTACCGGACCTGAATCGGGTGCCACTCATCGACACCGCGCTGCGTCTGTGGCGGGAACGTCCCGCGAACGGCCGGCTCACCGCCGAGGCCCCTCCTCTACCCCGGGAGATGAACGAGGAGTAACTGTCCCTGGGCGTCCCGCAATCCACTCCATGGCCACACCCGGTACCGCGTGATCCACGTACGGTGATCGGCGGTGCGCGTTGCCGTCGCGTTCACGCGCAGGTCATCCCCGCTGCCAACGATCGAGAGCGAGCGGGGTGTTCGCGTCTGCGACGGCCCGCGACCACAGCCGACGCGTCCGCACCCGGGGAGATCGCGCCATGCCGCGCATACGCTCTGTCGCCACCTCCGCTCTGGGGGTCAACCGCCGTACCGTCCTCGCCGCCGCCGGAGCTGTCACGCTCTCCGCGGGCGTCGGCTACGCCCTGCGCCCCACGGACAGCGAGGCCGCCACCACGTCGCCGGAACCGGCCGACGGGGCCGGGGCCCCCGTCGCCCCCGCCGCCCGCTCCGGGCAGGCCGCCGAGGCGACCCCGCTCGCCCCCTACACCAAGGGCACCACCCTCGCCTCCGTCGCCACGCCGCGCGCCGGCTCCGGCTACCGCCGGCTCGGCGACGGTGCCGGCTGGCAGCGGGTCGTACGCGGCGAGCTGGCCGCACCCAAGTCCGGCCGGGCGGGCCGCCGTACCGCCCTCGCCGCCTTCGTGCAGTTCACCGACCTGCATCTGCAGGACGTGCAGCACCCGCTGCGGCTGGAGTACCTGCGCTCCAACGGCGTGCACTCCTGGCGCCCGCACGAGGCGCTCACCGTGCAGGGCGCCATCTCGCTCGTCGAGCGGGTCAACACGCTCAAGGGCGCCCCCGCCACCGGCGCCCCGCTGCACTTCGTGATGACCACCGGGGACAACACCGACAACAACGCCCACTCCGAGCTGGAGTGGTTCATGAAGGTGATGAGCGGTGGCCGCATCAGCCCCAACTCCGGTGACCCCAGGCACTACGAGGGCGTGCAGAACAGCGGGATGAAGCTGTACTGGCAGCCCGACGCCGCCCTGCGCGACAACGACAAGGCGCTCGGCTTCCCGCACCTGAAGGGCTTCCTGGCCGCCGCGATCCGCGAGGTGCAGAGCCCCGGCCTGAAGCTGCCCTGGTACTCCACCGTGGGCAACCACGACGCCCTCCCGCTCGGCTGCTTCGGCTCCCACGGCGACCCGTACCTCGCCGAGGCGGCCGTCTCCGGCAAGAAGCTGATGGACGTGTCCGCGCGGGACGCCATGAAGCTGGGGGACGCCATCAAGGGCGTCAACGACCCCAAGGGTGCCCACTACCGGGACTTCCTCAAGGCCCACGCCCGCTCGATGCGCTCGGTCACGGCCGACGAGAAGCGTGCCCCCTACACCCCGGCCGACTACCTCAAGGCCCATCTGGACCCCGCCCACCAGGGCCTCGGCCCGGTCGGGCACGGCTACTCCTCGGCGAACCTCTCCGCCGGCACCCAGTACTACGCCTTCCGCATCTCCGACGACGTCATCGGCATCAGCCTCGACACCACCGACGCCGGCGGCCTCCCCCAGGGCTCCCTCGGCACCGCCCAGCTGATGTGGCTGGACAAGACGCTGAAGGACAACAAGGACTCCTACGCCGTCGTCTTCAGCCACCACACCAGCACGTCGATGGACAACACCCGGCCCGACCCGGCCCGGCCCGGCGAGAAGCGGCACGGCGGCGCCGAGGTGCTCTCCGTGCTGGGCGCCCACGCCAATGTGCTGGCCTGGGTGAACGGGCACGTCCACAAGAACGTCATCACCCCGCACAAGGGCTCGGGCGCCCGCTCCTTCTGGGAGATCTCCACCGCCTCCCACATCGACTACCCCCACCTCGCCCGCATCGTCGAGCTGGTGGACAACAAGGACGGCACGATCTCCGTGTTCACCACGCTGATCGAGTCCGCCGCCCCGCACCGCACCGACTTCGCCGACCTCTCCCAGACCGGCCTCTCCGCGCTCTACCGTGAGCTGGCCTACAACGCCCCGGGCGCCAGCACGACCCTCGGCGGCGCCGCGGCGGACCGGAACACGGAGCTGGTACTGAAGAAGGGCTGAGCGTAGCATTCACGTCGTTTCGTGTTAACCCGTACGCAATGTCCGTACCGCCTCATATCGGCTAACCCGCTGTTCACGGGGATGGCTCGATCTTCTCGATCATTTATGCAAGGCGGGTGGTCGTGTGCGCGCTTCGCACGGACTGCGTGTGCTGTCGGTCTACGAGGGCTTCTTCTCCGGCGGAGCCCGGATCGTGCACAGTGACGTCGTACGGGGACTGGCCGAGGGCGGCCAGTCCCACCAGGTACTCAGCATCCATGGCGAGGTTCTCCGCGAGGCCACCCGGCAGCGCATGGAGGACGACCACTGCTACCGGGAGCTGACCGCCGCCGGCATCGGCGTCACCTCGCTCGGCCGCAGCGCCGGCCTGGTGGACGGGGCGCTCGCGGCGAATGCTTTCAGCGGGCCCGAGCTGGCCGAAACCGCGCGGGCGATGGCCGGGGCCGATGTGATCCTCTCCCTGAAGGAGCAGCCGCTGGCCCTGCTGAACCAGGCCGGTCTGCCCCGCCGCCCGGTCGTCGTCGCCCTGCACCGCTCCGACCCGGAGAACCAGGGCCCCGCCCTGGACGAGCTGAAGGCCGCCATCGCCGACGGCACGGTGGCCGCATGCGTGTGCTGCGCCGAGTCCACCCGGGCCGCCTACGAGGCCGCCGGCATCCCGGCCGGGCTGCTGCACGTCATCCCCAACGGCGTCGACCTGCTCCGCTTCCGCCCCGACCCGGCCGCCCGGCTCGCCCTGCGCACCTCGCTCCGGATCGCCGACCGGGCACCCGTCGTCGTCTTCGCGGCCCGGTACGCCGCGATGAAGAACGTCCCCCTGCTGCTGCGCGCGGCCCGCGTCTGGCTCGCCCGTGAGGGCGGTGGGCACCTGGTGATGTGCGGGGCCGGTATGACCCCGGGCAACCCCGGGCTGCGCGCGGACCTCGCCGACGCCTTCGCGGACGCGCCGGCCCTCGCCGACCGGGTGCGTCTGCTCGGCGTACGGCACGACATGCCGGCCGTGTACGCAGCCGCCGATGTCGTCGCCCTGACCTCCGTCTCCGGGGAGGCGGCGCCGCTGTGTCTGATCGAGGGCATGATGTGCGGCGCGGTTCCGGTGACCACCGATGTCGGCGACAGCGCGGCCATCGTCACCGGGCTGGGCTTCGTCACCCCGCCGGACCCGGCCGCGATCGCCCTGACCTGGTCCGCGGCCGTCGCCGGGCGCGCGGACCTGGCCCCGGACCTGGAGGCCGCCCGTGAGCGCTTCAGCCGCACCCGGATGATCGCGGCCTACGCGGCGCTGCTGGACCGGCTGCACGCGGAGGCCGCCCCCGCGCCGTCCCTGCCGGACCCGCTCTAGTGCCCCGGCAGGCAACGTTCGCCCCGTCGCGACGCCCGGCACGCCCTCTCGCCGCACCGGCCGAAAGCCCACGTACGCCCAGTACGGGGACTTCCGGCCGGCACTCCCCCAGCCTCCGGCCGGGGGGACCCCCAGAGCACGCACCGGACGCCGCTCCTTCACGGGCAAACGTTGCCTGCCGGGGCACTAGCGGGCACCGCTCCCGTTTCGGGCGGCCCGGTTTCAGGTGACCCGGTCGAGAGCCGCCAGATAGCCATGGGCCTGCCCGGGCGCGGTCGGGTGGTACGACTCGGTGACGATCGGTATGTCGACACCGCGCATCCAGGGGCTGCGGGAGCAGATCTCATGGCCGGCGAAGGCGGGCCTGACGTCGGCGAAGGTGAATCCGTGGGCCGCGGCGAGCCGGGCGATCACGGTGTCGAGGTGGTCCACGCCGTCGTTGACGGCGGCGCGGGCCCGGTCCTGCAGGCCGACCTGGCAGCCGCCGCTGAGGTGATAGAAGCGCGGATAGCCGAGCACCACGACACGGGCCGCCGGAGCCCGGTCCCTGATCGCCGAGTAGAGCCGGTCCAGAGCGTGCACGAGGGACCTGTCGACGGTCGAGCGGGCGCGGTCCACGGCGGACAGGCACAGCGAGGTGCCGCCGAGGGCGCAGGTCGCCATGACGGAGGCGAAGCCGGAGTCGCTGCCGCCGACGGTGAGGGTGACCAGCCGGGTCCGGGGGCCGAGCGGGCCGAGCTGGCCGGAGCGGACGTCGTCGGCCTGCGCGCCGTTGCACGCGGGGAACGCGAAGGAGCTCGCCCCGTGGGCCTCGGCCCACAGCACGGGGTACGCCCGGCTGCTGCGCTTGCAGGCCGTGCGGCCGGGGAGGTAGTCACCGGCGCCGACCCCCGCGGAGTAGGAGTCGCCGAGGGCCACGTAGCGCATGGCCGCGGTCAGGGGCGCGCCTTCCACGGTCGTGGGGGCGGCGGAGAGACAGGCCGTGGCGAGCAGGAGCGAGGACGAACACGCCACTATCCGGGAATGTCGCATACCTCTCGTCTACCGTGCCCCGATCGGCTGCCGCCTTTCGGGTTCCGCCGTCCGGGTGAACTCTCCGCGGTGGCCGACGGCGACGCGGTGGTCGACGACGCGGTGGTCGACGACGCGGTGGTCGACCACGACGAGGAGGGGCCGCCGGAATCGGTCCGGTGGCCCCTCCTCTCCCCTCCTGAGGGCTCCCCCTCGCCCCCTTGATGCCTCCCGGTCCGTCACTACCGGGGAAGCACCACGACATAGGCGGCCGGGTCGCGGTCGACGGACGCCATCAGAGCCGTGCGGATCACCGTCGCCTGCTGTTCCATCGCGTCCCTGAGCTTCTTCGGGGTGATGTACACGACCGTGATCCCCAGCCGCTCCAGGTGCTCGCGCTTGCGGGCGTACTCCGACCACAGGGCGTCCTCGTCCCCGCGGGGCGCGCGGGTGTCCAGTTCCACCGCGACCGCCTGGTCGGGCCAGTACGCGTCCAGGCCGCCGAGGTGCGGGCCGCCGGGCAGGCGCAGGTCGACGTTCCAGACCGGGTCGGGCAGGCCGTACTGGCCGACCATCCGGTACAGCCGGTCCTCGGCGATCGCGCGGCCCTCCGCCAGGAGCGCGTCCACCGCGTCCACCACATGGGGCCGGTTCAGCAGCTTGGCGTGGGTCAACTCCCGCACCACGGCGGCCGGTTCGCAGTGGCCGCCGCGCACCGCCTCGGTCAGCAGCCGGCGCACCGCCTGCGCGTCCGTCAGTTCCGCCACCGCGTCCGCGAGGGCCCGCGGCACCGGCGCCACCGGCAGGCCCGTCACCGCGCGCGGCTTGGGCAGGGCCGGAGTGCGCAGGACGCGGACGTACCCCGAGGAGCGCAGCCGGCGCGAGCGGGGGACCAGGACGTCGACGTGGTCCAGGGAGAGCAGCGGTGGGGTGGCCGAGAAGCCGTACAGGGTCAGGGCGGCCAGGCCCGTGATCACGGCCTCGGCGTAGACCGGGCGGTGCGGTTCCTCGGCGGTCGGCTGGGCCGGGACGCCCGGCGTCGACTCGCGGGCCGCGTACAGCAGCGCTCCGTGCAGACGCTCCTCGCTCGTCGGCGGGCCGGGGTGCAGCAGGACCACGCCCGGCAGCAGGTGCTGCCAGGGGCCGTCGGGCCGGCACTGCTCGGCCAGCTCGGCCGTCGCCACGCCGTGGGCGCGGAGCTGGGCCGTCGTCAGGACGCGGCGGTGGGCCTCGGAGAGGTGGCGCAGGGGGCGGGGGGAGAGCGGGGTGTTGTGCGTCATGGCGTCGGGATTCCCACGTCCGGACCCCCCTTTAACCGCTGTTACACGGCCGTCGAAGAATGCGGACAAGGTGGGACTAAAGGTCAAGTGTTCGGATGCCGACTAGGGACGGGAAACCCCTGGTCCGATCGGGTGCGGACCAGGGGTTACGGTTCCGATGGAACGAATTCCGTAACGGTCACCGGCGGCCCAAGCTCAGGCCAATGCTCACGCGTTGCCGGTGCCGGTCTCAGCCGGCGGTCGCCGTCGCGTCGCACGCCTGCGCGTTCAGCGCCCGCGCCAGGTCGTCCCGCGCCTCCAGCACCAGCCGGCGCAGCGCCGGCGGGGCGTCCCGGTGCTCCGTAAGCCACGCGTCCGTCGCCGCCAGCGTCTCCGGGCGGTCCTGCAGCGCCGGGAACAGGCCCTGTACGACGTCCATGCCGATCTGGATCGACCGCTCCCGCCACACCCGCTCGATCGCCGCGAAGTACTTCTCGGCGTACGGCGCGGTCAACTCCCGCTGCGCGGGCTGGTCGAAGCCCGCGATCGTGGCCTCCACCAGCGCGTTCGACAGCGCGTCGGACTCCACCACCTGCGCCCACGCCTGCGCCTTGACCGCCGCCGACGGACGGGCCGCCAGACACCGGACCTGGTGCCGCTTGCCGGACGCCGTGTCGTCGCGGGCCAGCTCCGCCGCCAGGACGGACTCGCCGGCCGCGCCGTGCGCCGCGAGCGGCTCCAGGAACGCCCAGCGCAGCTCCTGGTCCATCTCCAGGCCGTCGATCGTCGAGGTGCCGTCCAGCAGCTCCGTCAGCAGCTTCAGATCCGGCTCCGCGACGGCGACCGTCGCGAAGAACCGGGCCCAGGCCAGCTGGTGCTCGCTGCCCGGCTCGGCCGCCCGCAGCTCCCGCAGCGCGCCCTCGGCCAACAGCTCACCGCCGGCCGCCCGCCACCCGGGCGCCGCGTAGTGCACCAGCGCCGAGTTCGCCCACGCGTGCAGCATCTGCAGCACCCCGATGTCGGACTCCCGGCCCCCGAACCGCAGCACCAGGGCGATGAAGTCCCGCGCCGGCAGCAGCGCGTCCCGCGTCATGTTCCACAGCGCCGACCAGCACAGGGCACGGGCCAGCGGGTCGGTCAGCGCGCCCAGGTGCTCGCGCAGGGCGGCCAGCGAGGTGTCGTCGAAGCGGATCTTGCAGTACGTCAGGTCGTCGTCGTTGACCAGCACCAGCTCCGGGGCCTCGGCCCCGGCCAGCTCCGCCACGACCGTACGCGGACCGTCGACGTCCGTCTCCACGCGCGCGTACCGCGCGAGCGTGCCCTCGGGCGTACGCCGGTACAGGCCCACGGCGACCCGGTGCGGGCGCTCCTCGGGGTGTGACTCGGGGGCCTCCTGCACCACCGCCAGCTCGGCCACCCGGCCCGACGGGTCCAGCAGCACCTGCGGGGTCAGCGAGTTGACCCCGGCCGTCTGCAGCCAGGCACGCGCCCACGCCGACATGTCCCGGCCGCTGGTCTCGCCGAGCACCGACAGCAGGTCGCCGAGGCGGGTGTTGCCGTACGCGTGCCGCTTGAAGTAGCGGCGGGCACCCTCCAGGAACGCGTCCTGGCCGACGTACGCCACCAGCTGCTTGAGCACCGAGGCGCCCTTGGCGTACGTGATGCCGTCGAAGTTCAGCTTGGCGTCCTCCAGGTCACGGATGTCGGCCGTGACCGGGTGCGTGGAGGGCAGCTGGTCCGCGCGGTACGCCCAGGCCTTGCGGCGGTTGGCGAAGGTGATCCAGGCGTCCTTGAAACGGGTCGCGCCGACGTTCGCGAACGTGCCCATGAAGTCCGCGAAGGACTCCTTCAGCCACAGGTCGTCCCACCACTCCATGGTGACCAGGTCGCCGAACCACATGTGCGCCATCTCGTGCAGGATGACATTGGCCCGCGCCTCGTACGACGCCTGTGTCACCTTGCCGCGGAAGATGTACTCCTCGCGGAAGGTCACCAGGCCCGGGTTCTCCATCGCGCCCAGGTTGTACTCGGGCACGAACGCCTGGTCGTACTTGCCGAACGGGTACGGGTAGTCGAAGTGGTCGTGGAAGAAGTCCAGGCCCTGCCTGGTGACCAGGAAGACGTCGTCGGCGTCGAAGTGCGGGGCGAGCCCCTTGCGGCACAGCGCGCCCAGCGGGATCTCCAGCTTCGTCCCGTCCTCGAAGGTGCGGGTGTAGGAGTCGGTGACGTAGTGGTACGGGCCCGCGACCACGCACGTGATGTACGTGGAGATCGGCTTGGTCTCGGCGAACCTCCAGACGCTGTCGGCCCGTTCGCCCGCCCCGTTGCTCCACACCGTCCAGCCCTCGGGCGCCCGCACCTCGAAGCGGTAGGGCGCCTTGAGGTCCGGCTGCTCGAAGTTGGCGAAGACGCGCCGGGAGTCGGCCGGCTCGTACTGCGTGTAGAGATAGACCTCGCCGTCCTCGGGGTCGACGAAGCGGTGCATGCCCTCGCCGGTGCGTGAGTAGGCGCACTGCGCGTCCACCACCAGCTCGTTCTCCGCGGCCAGGTCCTCCAGCGCGATCCGCGAGCCGTCGAAGACCTGGCCCGGGTCCAGGTCCCGGCCGTTGAGCGACACGGAGGTCACGCTCGGCGCGATCAGATCGGCGAAGGTGGCCGCCCCCGGCTCGCTGCAGCGGAAGCGGATCGTGGTCACCGAGCGGAACGTGCGCGGCTCCCCGTCCCCGTCGCCGACGGCAGACCTGAGGTCCAGGGACACGTCGTACCCGTCGACGGACAGCAGGGCGGCCCGCTCCCGGGCCTCGTCGCGGGACAGATTCTCACCGGGCACGTGCGGCACTCCCTCGTGGTCGCGTGGACGACGGCTGACGTCGATGGCGGCTGAACAGGACCGATCCTGCCATGCGCCCCTGACACCGGGCACCAGGGAATGGCCGGGCGGGCAGGGGCGTTGTCCGGGAAAAGAGTCCCCTTTGAGGAGAGACATGTCGGAGAAGACCCCTGTCGACTTCTGGTTCGACCCGGTGTGCCCCTGGGCCTGGATGACTTCCCGGTGGGTCCTGGAAGTGGAGAAGGTCCGAGACATCGAGGTCCGCTGGCACGTGATGAGCCTGTCGGTGCTCAACGAGAACCGGCTGGACGAGCTGCCGGAGGAGTACGCCGAGAACATGCGCCCCGGCGGCAAGACCTGGTGGCCGGTCCGGGTGGTGATCGCGGCCCAGCAGCTGCACGGCGACGACGTGGTCGGCAGGCTCTACACCGCGCTCGGCACCCGCATCCACAACGAGGGCCTCGGGGTGAACCGCGAGAGCATCGCCGCCGCCCTCGCCGACGCGGACCTGCCCGCCGACCTGATCGAGTACGGCGAGAAGGACACCTACGACGCCGAGCTGCGCGCCTCCCACAAGGAGGGCATCGACAAGGTCGGCCAGGACGTCGGCACCCCGGTCGTCGCGCTGCCCGGCCCCGATGGGGAGCAGATCGCCTTCTTCGGCCCGGTCGTCACCCCCGCCCCCAAGGGCGAGGAGGCGGCCCGCCTGTGGGACGGCGCGGTCGCCGTCGCCTCGGTGCCGGGCTTCTACGAGATCAAGCGGACCCGCGTCAAGGGCCCCGATTTCAGCAACCTGTGAACCCGGTGAGCGGGCCCGGTCGGCGCCGGGCCCGCTCCCTCGCCCGCGCCAGCAGCTCCAGGTGCTCCTCGTACCCCTTCGCGTAGTACGCCGCCCGGTCCGGGTCCGGCTCGGTCACCCCCGTCGGCTCGGTCCAGGCGGCGGCGTCCAGCGGGATGCCGTACCGGGCGGCGGCCGCGAGCACCGCGCCCCGCGCGCCGACCTCGCCCTCGACCACCCGCAGCGGGCGGCCCAGCACATCCGCCGGCAGCCGTGTCCAGGCGGGGCTGCGGGTGCCGCCGCCGCACACCGCGAGCGTCCCGGCCAGACCCGCCGCCAGACAGAGCCGGGCCGCGTAGCCGATGCCCTCACAGGTGGCGCGGACCGGATCGGCGGGCCGGGTCTCCAGCGACACCCCGAGCAGTTCGGCCCGCAGCCCCGGCTCCACGAACGGCGCGCGCTCACCGGACGGCGCGAAGTACGGCAGCACCCGCACCCCGGACGCGCCGGGCGGCGCCGCCTCCAGCAGGGCGTCCAGGTCCCGGTGCCGGGCGCCGGTCGTGGCCGGCACCCGGTCCAGGGCCGCTGTCCCCACCATCGCGGGCATCGCGCGCAGCCAGTGGCCCGGCCGGTCGGTGGAGATGTACAGCCCGGCCGGTTCGCCGCCGAGGTCCACCGCGCCGGTGGCGACCAGGCTCGCCAGACAGGTGCCGACGATCAGCAGTCCGTCGCCGGGCGCGGTGACGCCGGCGCCGAGCGCGCACGCGATCCGGCCGGCGTGGTCTGCAACCACCGTGCGCCGGAGGGGACCTGGCTGCCCGGCGGCGCGTCCAGCGTCGGCGCCGGCGTCCTCACGGCCCGCTTCCCGGGCGCCGACCCGGCCGCCCTGGACGCCTGCGCGAGCGCGTACGAGCCCTCGGGCGCCGTCGCCTATCCGCTCGTCTCGCCCGGTGAGCGCTTCCCCTTCCGCGCCTCGCACGCCACCGCGCTGCTCCTCGGCACCCCGCGCTCGGACGCCGATCTGTGGGCGGCCCTGCTGCAGGGCGTGGCCTTCGCCGAACGGCTCTGCCTGGACCATCTCCAGCTGCTCGGCGCCCCGTCGACGGCCCCCTCACCTTCACCGGCGGCGCGGCCCGCAGCGGCTGCTGGACCCAGCTGCGCACCGATGTCCTCGGCCGCCCGGTCCGCGTCCCCGAACAGCCCGAACCCGCCCTGGGCATGGCCGCCCTGGCCGCGTACGGCACCGGCGCCGCGGCCACCCTCGTGGACACCGCCAAGGGCATGGTCCGCGCGGGCGGCACGGTGAGCCCGCGCCCGGAGCACACCGCGCGCTTCGCCGAGCCGTACGCCCGCCTGATCGGCGAGTTGGGGACGCGGGGCTGGCTGCCGTCGGCGGTGGCGGCATATTCACGCGCCCGGATCGGGACGACCTAGCACAAAACCTTCTGCTCGGCTTTTAGCTCGATCGGATGGACAGACCGGGACGAGTCTTGCAGGAGGCATGTGCGCCACAAGATCCTTTCCAGTGAGGGGA
The DNA here is from genome assembly GCF_014650595.1 of Streptomyces alanosinicus. Taxonomy (GTDB): domain Bacteria; phylum Actinomycetota; class Actinomycetes; order Streptomycetales; family Streptomycetaceae; genus Streptomyces; species Streptomyces alanosinicus. The sequence goes on along the minus strand of NZ_BMVG01000001.1, from coordinate 910,869 downwards.
CTTCAGAAAGGCGCAGGTGTGACGTATCAGGGTGTCGTTTTCACCACCCCGTGGCCGCTACGGACCAACCCGCATGTCGATGCGGCCCGGGAGAGCGCGATCGAGTGGATGAGACGGTTCGATCTGCTCCACGGCGACCAGGCCGTCCAGGAGTTCACCGACTGGCGGCTGGCGGAGGCCGCCGGGTTCCTCTACCCCCGCGCGGATCGCGAGGCGTGTGCCACGGCCGCGCAGATGATGGGCTGGTACCTCCTGCCGTTCGACGACCAGTTCGACGGGGAGGCCGGACGCGACCCGCGGCGGGTGGCCCGGGTCTGCGACGCCCTGATCGGCATCGTGCACGGGGCGTCCGGGCCCGAGCGCCATCCGGCGCCCACGGTACGGGCGTTCGCCGATCTGTGGGAGCGCATGGTGCGGGGCATGTCCGCCACGCTGCGCGCCCGGGTGGCCCACCACTGGTCGTCGTACTTCTCGTCGCAGCTGACCGAGGCGATCGACCGGGTCGAAGGCCGGGAGTTCACCGACCTGGAGGAGTACTTCCAGCTGCGGGCCGCCACCACCTGCGCCTTCGGGCAGAACGACCTCGCGGAGCACTGGGGCGGCATCGAGGTCGCCCCGGTGGTGTGGCACGACCCCGTGCTGCGGCGCATGCGGCGGCTCGCCGCCGATCTGGTCGGGTTGCGCAACGACTCCATGTCCCTCGTCCACGAGGACATCGCCGGCGGTCACAACGCCATCCACCTCCTCGAACGCGCCCACGGCTGTTCCCGGGCCGCGGCGCTGGCCCTCGCCTGCGAGATCGCCCAGGACAAGGCCGACGCGCTGGTGGAGCTGGAGCGGCGCGAACTGCCGCGGCTGGTGCGGGCCCTGGACGCCGACCAGCGGGCCGCGGTGACCGGATACGCGGACACCCTCCACGACCGGGTCCTCGGTGACGACGAGTGGGAGCGGATCACCACCCGCAACCGCGCCCACCGCACCCTGCCCGACTGGGCGGCCTGTCTGCTCGTCGGCGCCGAAGGCCCCCGGCCATGACCGGCACCGCGCGGATCGCCCTGGTCACGGGGGCGGCCGGGGTCATCGGCTCCGCCGTCACCCGGGCGCTGCTCGACGACGGTGCCGTCGTCGTCGCCGCCGACCTGGCGGCGCGGTCCGCCGGGCCCGTCCCCGGCGAACTCGCCGACCGGTGGCTGCCGCGCGCACTCGACGTCGCCGACGAGGCGTCCTGGAGCCGCCTGGCCGACGAGGTCGAGGAGCGCTTCGGACGGCTGGACGTCCTGGTGAACAACGCCGGTGTCATGCGCCCCGGCCCGCTGCAGACCACGACGGTCGAGGACTACGCGCGCATGGTGGCGGTGAACCAGACCGGTGTCTTCCTCGGCATGCGGGCCTGTCTGCCGCTGATGATCCGGGCGGGCGGCGGGCACATCATCAACATGGCGTCGTTCGCGAGCCTGGAGGGCATTCCCGGACTGTCGGCCTACTGCGCCTCGAAACACGCCGTCCTCGGCCTCACCCGCTCGGCCGCCATGGAGGTCGTCGGCCTGGGTGTCCGGGTCAACGCGATCTGCCCCGGAGCCGTCGCCACCCCGCTGATGCAGGGCATCGACCGGAGCGCCCTCGGCTACGCCCCGGAGGAGCTGCTGGCCCAGGTCCCCATCCAGCGGCCCGCCGCGCCGGAGGAGATCGCCGGGGCCGTCCTGTTCCTGGCCGGCGAAGCCTCCTCCTCTATGACGGGATCGACCCTGGTGGTGGACGGCGGCTGGAGCGCGGGCCGGGTCGCCTCCGGACGGCAGCGGGAATACTGCTCACCATGACCCCCACCACCCTGCTCCTGGCCCGCCACGGGGAGACCGTCTGGCATGCCGAGAACCGGTACGCCGGAGTCAGCGACATCGCGCTCACCGACACCGGGTACGCCCAGGCCGAGGCGCTCGGGCGGTGGGCCGCGGCGCACCCCGTGGACGCGGTCCGCACCTCCCCGCTGTCCCGGGCGGTCGCCACCGCCGACCCCGCCTGCCGGGCCCTCGGCCTGACCCCGCTGCGCGAACCCGCGCTGCGGGAGTGCGACTTCGGGGTGGTGGAGGGCCGTACGCTCGCCGAGTTCGCGGCGGAGAACCCCGGCGCGGCGCGGGCGTTCCGCGCCGACCCGGTGACGCATCCCTTCCCCGGTGCCGAGGACCCCGGCGCGGCGGCGGAGCGCGGGAGCGCCGCCCTGCGCCGGATCGCCGCCGCCCATCCCGGCGGGCGGGTCCTGGTGGTCGCCCACAACACCCTGCTGCGTCTGGTGCTCTGCTCGCTGCTGCGCATCCCGCTCGCCGACTACCGCCGGGTCCTGCCGGGGCTGCGCAACGCGGCGGTCAGCGAGATCCGGATCGACGGCGGGCACACGGCGCTGCTCTCGCTCAACGTGCCCTGTGCGTAGGGCGCGTACGTGACATGGGAGAACCCCGTGAGTCCTGTCCTCACGGGGTTCTCCGTCCATCCGCCTGCCGCCGTGAAGGGTGAGAAGACGATCACGAGGCAGGACGACTTGGGGGGAGCGGGGCTCAGGGGGCCAGCAGCAGCGCTCCGGCCCGGGACCTGGCGGCCTCGTAACGGCGGGCCACGTCCTGCCAGTTGACGACGGCCCACATGGCGTCGATGAAGTCCACCTTCTGGTTCCGGTACTGGAGGTAGAAGGCGTGCTCCCAGGCGTCGAAGACCAGGATCGGGGTGGCGCCCTGGCCGACGTTGCCCTGGTGGTCGTAGACCTGCTCCACGACGAGACGGCCGCTGAGCGGCTCGTAGGCGAGGACGCCCCAGCCGGAGCCCTGGGTGGTGGCCGCGGCCTTGGACAGCTGGGCCTTGAAGCCGGCGAAGGAACCGAAGGACTGCTTGATCGCCTCCGTCAGCTCGCCCACCCCGTCGGCGGCGAGCGGCTCACCGCCGCCGTCCTTCGGGCCGGTCATGTTCTGCCAGTAGATGCTGTGCAGGATGTGCCCGGAGAGATGGAAGGCCAGGTTCTTCTCCAGCCCGTTGACCGATCCCCAGCTCTCCTTGTCCCGGGCCTCCGCCAGCTGCTCCAGCGTGTCGTTCGCGCCCTTCACATAGGCGGCGTGGTGCTTGTCGTGGTGCAGCTCGATGATCTCCGGGCTGATCACGGGCGCCAGCGCGGAGTAGTCGTAGGGCAGGTCGGGCAGCGTGTAGACGGGCATGGGTGATCCCCTCCGGAACCTTATTGCAAGTCTCTTGCAACTACACACTAACAACAAGAGTGTCAGGGCAGCAGAAAGGCCCCCGCATGTCGCATGCGGGGGCCGTTCCCGTGGGGCCGTCTCGGGTGCCGAGGTCAGGCCCTGGCCGCCCGCACCCGCTGCCAGGCGTAGCCCGCCGCGGCCAGGACCAGGGTCATCGCGCCGGTCGAGTAGAGCTGGACGCGGGTGTCCGGTTCGCGGGCCATCAGGGCGAAGATGGTGACCATGCCGGCCAGGGCGACCCAGGTGAGACAGGGGAACGCCCACATGCGGACGACCAGTTTCTCCGGGGCCTCGCGCTCCACACGGCGGCGCAGCAGCAGCTGGGAGACCGCGATGAAGATCCAGACGACCAGGATGACCGCGCCGATCATGTTCAGCAGCCACTTGAAGACGTCGTCCGGCCGCCAGTAGCTGAGCAGCACACAGACGAAGCCCAGCACACAGGAGGTCAGGACCGCGAGGCGGGGGACCCCGCCGGAGAGCCGGGCCAGGAACCCCGGGCCCTGGCCGCGCTCGACGAGCGAGAAGGCGATGCGCGAGGAGCCGTAGATGTTGGCGTTCATCGCGGAGAGCAGGGCGACCAGGACGACCACGTTCATCAGCTGGCCCGCGCCCGGGATGCCGAGGTGGTCGAGCGTGGCGACGTACGGGCCGTTCGTCACGACGTCCTTGGAGTCCCAGGGGACCAGGGTGACGACGACCGCCATGGAGCCGATGTAGAACAGGGCGATGCGCCACATCGCCGTGCGGACGGCGGAGGCCACGCCCTTGACCGGGTTCTCCGACTCGGCCGCCGCGATGGTGACGGTCTCCAGTCCGCCGTAGGCGAAGACCGAGGCGAGCAGGCCGATGATCAGGCCGTTGCCGCCGTGCGGCAGGAAGTGGCTCAGGTTCGCGGTGCCGGGGGCGTCGGTGCCGGGCAGCACGCCCGCGATCGCCAGCACGCCGAGGATCAGGAACAGGCTGATCGCGCCGACCTTCAGCGCCGCGAACCAGAACTCGAACTCGCCGAAGTTCTTCACGGCGGCCAGGTTCGTCCCGCAGAACACGACCATGAACAGCGCCACCCAGGCCCACTCGGGGGTGCCGGGCAGCCAGCCGGAGACGATGTGCGCGGCGCCGATGCCCTCCAGGCCGACGGCCGTGCACAGCAGGATCCAGAAGGACCAGCCGGCCGCGAAGCCGGCCCACGGCCCGATCGCCCGCTCGGCGTGCGCCGAGAACGAACCCGAGGAGGGGTACGCGGCGGACATCTCGCCCAGCATCCGCATCACCAGCATGACCAGCAGCCCGGAGAGCGTGTAGGCGATCACGATCGACGGGCCGGCCGCGGCGATGCCCGCGCCGGAGCCGACGAACAGGCCCGCGCCGATCACCCCGCCGAGCGCGATCATCGACAGATGGCGCTGCTTGAGGCCGTGGGAGAGGGAGGCGCCGCCCTGGTGCTGTGGCGGCGTCTCGGTCGTCGTGCTGCTGGGCATGGGCGCGGCTCTCCCCCTGTAATGGGCGGGTAAAAACCCCGCCAGTCTGGGCGGCCCGTCCGCTCAGCCGGAGGGGCTGCCCAGCATCCGGACATCTGCTGTACTCAGGGTGAACCCCCGGTTACGCGGTCGTGAGCACCGGTGTGTAGTGCGAGGCGTCACCTTCGATCGCGTAGCTCTCCTTGCCCTCGATGCCGGCCGGGACGTCACCGGCGACGGTCACCCGGTGCAGCCGGCGCGGCAGACCGTCGTAGTTGTCGATGGCGTAGTGCTGGGTGATCCGGTTGTCGAACAGCACCAGCTCGTGCTCCGCCCAGCGGTGGCGCAGGATGTTCTCCGGGCGGGTGACGTACGACTGGAGCAGGTCCAGGATCTTGCGGGACTCGCCGCCGGACAGGCCCACGACGCGCTGTGCGAACCCGCCGATGAACAGGCCGCGTTCGCCGGTCAGCGGGTGGACCCGGACCACCGGGTGGGCGGTGCGGTAGGTGAGGGAGGTGAACTGGGCGCGCTGGGCGGCCTGTTCCTCGTCGATCTCCTCCTCCGGTACGGCGTAGTCGTAGTCGTTGGTGTGCTCGGCCCACAGGGTGTCCGCGAAGCGGCGCAGCGGTTCGGGCAGGTCGCGGTAGGCGGCCGCCGCGTTCGCGATCAGGGTCTCGCCGCCGTACGGCGGGATCGTGAGCGAGCGCAGGGTGCTGGCCTGGGGCGGGTTGAGGACGAAGGTGACGTCGGTGTGCCAGTGGTTGGCCCGGCCCCGTTCGCTGTCGACGGGCAGCACGTTCGGGGCGCCGTCGACCGCGCCGACCGTCGGGTGCGCGGTGGTCAGCTCGCCGAAGTGGCGGGCGAAGGCCTGCTGGCCGGCGTCGTCCAGACCGTCGGCGGCGAAGACGAGCGCCTTGTGGACGTTCAGGGCCTCCCGGATCGCGTCGACCTGATCGGGGGCGAGCGGCCGGGTGATGTCGACGCCGGAGACACGGGCGCCGATCCGGGCGGTGACTTTGGTGAGCTCGATGGACATCGGGGTTCCTCTCAGCTGGAGACAGGGGTCGGGGTCAGGTACTGGTGGGCGGAGCGGGGCGCGCCGGGCCGGGCCGGCGTGATGCTCCAGGGGTCACCGGTGGTCCTCCGTGACGCCCAGTGCGGTCAGCAGCCGCTCGCGGTATTCGCCCAGCACCGGTTCGCGGTAGGAGCGCGGATGGGGGCGGTCGATGGCCAGGTCGAGGCCGATCCGGCCCCGGTCCAGGACGAGGACCCGGTCGGCGAGCACGATCGCCTCGTCCACGTCATGGGTGACCAGCAGCACGGACGGCCGGTGGCGCGTCCACAGCTCGCGCAGCAGATGGTGCATCTTGATCCGGGTGAGCGCGTCCAGCGCCCCGAACGGCTCGTCCGCCAGCAGGAGTTCGGGCTCGCGGACCAGGGCGCGGGCGAGCGCGGCCCGCTGGGCCTCGCCGCCGGACAGCTCGCCCGGCCAGGCCCGCTCCCGGTCCGCCAGGCCGACCTCTGCCAGGGCGGCCCGGCCGCGCGGGCCGGCGTCCTTGCCGTCCGTGCCCAGCAGGACGTTGTCCAGCACCCGGCGCCAGGGCAGCAGCCGGGAGTCCTGGAAGACCACCGACACCCGCTCCGGCGCGGTGAGCCGCCCGTCGCCCGCGACCCCGTGGTCCAGGCCCGCGACCGCCCGCAGCAAGGTGCTCTTGCCCGAGCCGCTGTGCCCGAGCAGGGCCGTGAACTGGCCGGCGGGCAGGTCGAGGTCGATGCCGTCGAGGATCGTACGGTCGCCGAACGACCGGGTCAGCCCGCGTAGCCGTACGGCCGGACGGGTCAGCTGCTCAGTGTGCGGCGCCATGCCAGCACCCTCCGTTCGATCAGCCGGACCGCGCTGTCGGAGACCAGGCCGAAGACGCCGTAGATCAGCAGGCCGACCAGGATGATGTCGGTCCGGCCGTAGTTCTGCGCCTGGAACATCAGATAGCCGAGGCCGTTGGTGGCGTTGATCTGCTCCAGCACCACCAGGCCCAGCCAGGAGCCGGTCACGCCGAGCCGGAGCCCCACGAAGAAGCCGGGCAGCGCGCCGGGGATCACCACCTGGCGGACGAAGGCGAGCCGGGTGAGGCCCTGCGCCTCGGCGAGTTCGACGTATCTGCTGTCGATGCCGGACAGTGCGGCATGTGTGTTCAGATAGACCGGGATGTAGACGACGATCGCGATGATGGCGATCTTGAAGGTCTCCCCGATGCCCAGCCAGAGGATGAACAGCGGGATCAGGCCGAGGGTCGGGATCGCCCGGTTGAGCTGCACGGTCCCGTCGATCAGTGCCTCCCCGGTCCGGCTGAGCCCGGCGGCGAGCGCGAGCAGCACACCCGCGACCAGGCCGATCGCGAAGCCGTATCCGGCCCGCTCCAGGGAGGTCAGGATGTCGGTGGCCAGGGTGCCGTCGGTCCACAGACGACCGGCGGTCCGCACCACGGTCCAGGGCGCGGAGACGGCACCCGTGTCGAGTGCTCCGGCGGCGGAGGCGGCGGCCCACAGAGCGAGGACGGCAAGCGGGCCGGCCAGCCGGGCGGCGGGCAGCCGGCGGCCGGGGGAGAGCCGGCGGCGCCGCCGGACCTGGGGGAGTTCTCCGGCCTGTGCCGCAGGGACGGCGGTCGTCGTGGTCACGGTGGTCATTTCCGGTACTCCTCGGATACGGCCTTGGCGGCGATCGACTCGAAGCGGTGGTCGAAGAGGGAGGAGACGTCGAACTTCTTCACGAACCCGCCCTCGGCGAGCAGGTCGGCGGTCTCCTGCTCCCACTTGATCGCCTCGTCCCAACGGGGCGGGAACAGCGGCTTGTTGGCGAGCCTGGAAATGCCCTGCGCCTGCGCCGGGGTCAGGTTCTGCGTCTTGACGTAGAACTCCTCGTCCCACACGTCCGGGTGCTCGTGTGTCCACACCTGGCCCTGGGCCCACTGCGGGATGTAGGCGGCGATCGCGGCGGCCTTCGCGGGGTCGTTCAGCACCGACTGCGGCGCCCACAGCAGGTTGAGGAGGTCGACGACGTCGGTGGGGATGGTGCGGGCGCCCTTCGCCTCGTACTGCTTCAGGTAGGCCGGGGCCTGGCTGATGGCGAGCGGGGCCACGTCGACCTGCCCCGACTGCAGCGCGGTGAAGAACTGGTTGCTGGTCAGCGGGACCAGCGTCACGGCGTCGTACGTCAGTCCCGCCTGCTTCAGCGCGCGCAGCAGGACGACGCCCTGTGCCTGGCCCTGCGAGAAGGCGAGCCGCCTGCCCTTGAAGTCGCGGGCGGTGTGGATGTCGCTGCCGGGCTTGGTGGCGAAGAGGTAGGTGGGTTTGCGGGTGATGTCGATCGCCACGATCTTCGCGGCGTAGCCCTGGTAGTGCGCCTGGATCGGCGGGATGCCCGCGTTGTCGGCGAGGTCCAGGGAGCCGGCGCGGAAGGCGTTGATGACGTCCGGGCCGGCGCCGATGTTCAGCCAGTTCGACACGGTGAACGGCAGCTCGGGGAGCTTCGCCAGCCGGAACTGCAGCTGCTGCACGTTCTGGTACGAGGCGATCTTCAGGCTGGTCCCGGCCGGGACCTTGTCGGCGAGCGGCTTGGTGGCGGCGCCCTCGGTGTCCGCGGAAGCCTCGCCCTTGGCGCAGCCGCTGAGACCTGCCACGGCTGCGGACGCGCCCAGCAAGGAGGAGAGAAAGACACGACGGTGCATGGGAGAACTCCCAGGGGAAAAGAGGGGAAACGCAGCAGGAATTCCGGGCAGGCAGGCCGGAGGGAGAAAGACTCACGCAGCGGGAAACACGCGCTTCATGCGCGGCAATGTGTCAGCAACAGAGGGTGCGACAGCTCCAGAGCGAGTCCATGACCAGCATGTTCTCGGCCGCGATCGCCCCCTGTCAATATTCCGAGTTTCTGAATTAAATAGCCTCAGGTGACACGCTCAGCGGATCCCTGAACAGCACGTCCAACGCCACCGAACCGCCCGCGACGGCCAGCACGGAATCAGGGAAGCTCGTCGGCAGCACGGCCGCGGTGCGATGTATTCCGGCCGCTTCCCTGAGCGCGCTCAGGCAGTCCTCGAAATGGATCACGCCCACCTCGGTCACGACGACGGTCTCCGGATTGAGCACGTCCAGCAGCAGTCCGGCCGCCCGCCCCGTCATCCGGGCCCGCTCCACCAGCAGCCGTCGGGCCCTCGTGTCCCCGGCCGCCGCCGCAGCCACCACCCGCATCGGATCCGCCGCGCCGCTCACCCCGGCCGCGCGGGCCCGCCGGCACAGCGTGCGCTCGCTCAGCTCCACTTGAAGGCAGCCGGTACGGCCGCACGGGCAGGGTTCGGTGCCGCCCGGCACCGGCAGATGCGCGATCGCCCCGGCCGCCGAGCGCGGCCCGTGGTGCACCTCGTCATGGGTGGCGAAGGCCGCGTCGACCACATTGCCCACGAACAGATGCAGCATGCTCCCGCTGCCCCGGGCCCGCCCGAACAGTCGCTCCCCGTTCACCAACGCCCGTGCGTGCCCGTCCACATGGACCGGCAGCGCGGTACGGGCGCCGAGCAGCTCCCGCACCGGCACCTCGTGCCAGCCCAGCAACGCGTGCTCGACCACGCTGCCCGTCTCCCGGTCCACCCAGCCGCCGACCGCCACCCCGACCCCCAGCGGCCGGCGGCCCGCCGCCCGGGCGAGCAGTTCCGCAAGCCCCTCGGCGGCCCGCGCCAGCACCCAGCCGGGCTCGGTCCGGTCGTGCCGCAGCTCGCGCCGGGCCACCACCCGGCCGCGCAGATCCAGCAGCGCGACCGTCGTGTACGGCACGGCCACATGGACCCCGCCGACCAGGAACCCGGTGTCGTCGAGGTCGATGGGCACATGGGGGCGCCCGGCCCCGTTCGAGCGGCGGGGCGCGGCGGACCCGCGGATCAGGCCGAGGGCGGTGAGCCGGGCGCAGTGCTCGGTCACCGAAGCGGGAGACAGCCCGGTCAGTCGGGCGATGGTGCTGCGCGCCACCGGTCCGTGCGCCAGCACGGACCGCAGCACGGCACTGGCGTTGGTGCGTCGCCGGTCGCTGTCGGCGACACGCGGAATGGGGGAGGCAAGGGGGGATACCGCGGTACGGGGCATGGAGAACCGTCCTCGGGAACGGGGCCGACACGTCTCGGGCTTCGAGGGGGTTCGAGCTTCGATGAGTTCGAGCAAAGAGGCGTGCCGAGCGGTGCGCCCCTACCCCGGGCGGCGACAGGTGGCCGCGCCCTGGCGTCGCAGGTCGACATAGCGACGCGACGTGAAGTACCGGGCCTGGGCAACCATGCTTGCGAAGCTAGCAAAACGCTCCCGCGCTGCCCAGACGGCGACCGACGGGCGAGACGGGACCCCGCGGGGCTTTGGTGGGTCCCCACAGTTCTTTTTGGCGCCCGGGAAGTGAGCTGAGCGTCTCCACCTCAGTGACCGGCATCACGCCGGACCGCGTGTAAGTACCACCATTTGTTCGAAGGTCACCAAGGTGCCGTTCGACCCTTTGTCGAGCGCCGACGGTGATCGGTTCGAGGCGGCTGGGATAGCGTCACGACGTCCCGACGTGTCCACACCACCCCGCGGAGTCCCCATGAGCACCGCCACCGCCACCGCTCGCCCCGGAGCAGTCCTCGCCGACCTGCTCCCCTCCCCCAGGCTCTCGGCTTCGCTCGAGCTGGGCGGTGCCCCCACCCGCGTCCGTGACGCGGCCCTCGTCGTCGGCGGTGCCGTGCTCACCGGCCTCGCGGCCCAGGTGGCCGTGCCGGTGCCCGGCTCCCCGGTGCCGGTGACCGGCCAGACCTTCGCCGCGCTGCTCGTCGGCACCGCGCTCGGCGCCCGCCGCGGCTTCCTCTCCCTCGCCCTGTACGCGCTCGCCGGTGTCGCCGGTGTGCCGTGGTTCGCGGACGGCACCTCCGGCGCGGCCTCGGTCTCCTTCGGCTACATCCTCGGCATGCTGCTCGCCTCGGCGGCCGTCGGCGCCCTGGCCCGGCGCGGCGCCGACCGCTCGCCGCTGCGCATGGCGGGCGCGATGCTCCTCGGCGAGGCGGTCATCTACGCCGTCGGCGTGCCCTACCTGGCCCTCGCCGCCGACCTGCCCTTCTCCAAGGCGGTCGCGCTCGGCCTCACCCCGTTCCTGATCGGCGACGCCCTCAAGGCCGCCTTGGCGATGGGCGCCCTGCCCACCGCCTGGAAGCTGGCCGACAAGCGCTAGCCGCGCCGCGCGGGGCCTGTGCCAAGAGAGGTTCGCCACTCACGTCAAAGAGGTTCGCCGGGTCGAGGGTTTCCTCGACCCGGCGAACCTCTTTTTCGCGGGTGGGCTGCGTCAGGCGGTGCCGTCAGCCGGTGGTGACCTTCTCGACCGCGTCGACGGGCGGCACGCTCTCCGCGCGGTCCGTGCCGAACTTCTGCTTCAGCAGGGAGACGACGACCACGACCGCCGCCACACCCACCGACAGCAGCACGGTCGTACGACCGCTGCTCTCGCCCTTCGTGTCGGTCAGCATGTAACCGAGGACGAAGACGATGAAGGCGGCCGTCACCCAGGTCAGGTACGGGTACAGCCACATCTTCACGACGAGCTTCTCCGGCGCCTCGCGCTGGATGATCTTCCGCATCCGCAGCTGCGAGAAGCAGATGACCAGCCACACGAACAGGGCGACCGCGCCGGAGGAGTTGACCAGGAAGAGGAAGACGGTCTTCGGGTAGGCGTAGTTGAAGAAGACGGCCACGAAGCCGAAGACGACCGACGCCAGGATCGCCGCCAGCGGCACACCGCGGGAGGTGGTGCGGGCGAACGCCTTCGGGGCGTCACCGCGCTGGCCGAGCGAGAAGGCCATCCGGGAGGCCGTGTACAGGCCGGAGTTGAGACAGGACAGCACCGAGGTCAGCACGATCACGTTCATGATCTGACCGGCGTGCGCGATGCCGAGGGAGTCCAGCGCGGCGACGTAGGAGCCCTCCTTCTTGATGGCGGGGTCGTTCCACGGCAGCAGCGAGACCACGACGAGGATCGAGCCCAGGTAGAAGACGCCGATACGCCAGATGATGCTGTTGGTGGACTTGGTGACCGCGCGCCGCGGGTCCTCCGACTCACCGGCCGCCAGGGTCGCGATCTCGCTGCCCATGAAGGAGAAGACGACCAGCAGCACACCGGTGAGGATGGTGCCGGGTCCGTGCGGCAGGAAGCCGCCGTGGTCCGTCAGGTTGCCGAAGCTCGCCTTGTCGGCGTGCACGCCCGGCAGTACTCCGAAGACGGCCAGCAGACCGATGACGATGAACGCGCCGATCGCCACGACCTTGATACCGGCGAACCAGAACTCGAACTCGCCGTAGGAGCCGACGGAGACCAGGTTGGTCGCGGTGAGCACGGACATCACGATGAGCGCCCAGGCCCACTGGGGCACGCCCGGAACCCAGCCGTGCAGGATCCCGGCGCCGGCGGTGGCCTCGACGGCCAGCACGACGACCCAGAAGAACCAGTAGAGCCAGCCGATGGAGAAGCCGGCCCAGCGGCCGAGGGCACGGTCTGCGTGCGCGGAGAAGGAGCCGGACGCCGGGTTGGCGGCGGACATCTCGCCGAGCATGCGCATCACGAGGACGACGAGGGTGCCGACGAGGGCGTACGACAGGAGGATGCCGGGTCCCGCGGTGGCGATACCGGTACTGGAGCCGACGAAGAGGCCGGCACCGATCACACCACCGATCGCGATCATCGACAGATGGCGGTTCTTGAGTCCTGCTTGGAGGCCCGAACCAGGGGTCATGGACGGATTTCCTTTACGCCAGGAGGAGCAGCTCGTATGAGCGGTGTACGAGGCGGTCCAGTGAATCCGAGGCGAACGGATTCGGGAACCTCTGAATCCGTATCGTTACTTGAGGTTCCCTTGAGGTTCTATGGCCTCACTCACATTTCCCACGGTCAATCGGGGCGCCGCGACCCGAGGCTGCCGCCCTCAAACAGCCGTGTCACACTCATGGCATGCGCGTGTATCTTGGCTCCGACCATGCGGGCTACGAACTCAAGAACCACCTCGTCGACTGGCTCAAGGCGGCGGGGCACGAGCCCGTCGACTGCGGGCCGCACATCTACGACGCCCAGGACGACTACCCGCCCTTCTGCCTGCGTGCCGCGGAGCGGACGGCCGCGGACCCCGACGCCCTCGGCATCGTGATCGGCGGCTCCGGCAACGGTGAGCAGATCGCCGCGAACAAGGTGAAGGGCGTACGGGCGGCGCTGGCCTGGAGCGAGGAGACCGCGTCGCTCGGCCGGCAGCACAACAACGCCAATGTCGTCGCCGTGGGCGCGCGGATGCACAGCACGGAGGAGGCGACGAAGTTCGTCGAGACCTTCCTGGGCACGCCGTTCTCCGGTGACGAGCGCCATGTCCGGCGGATCGAGATGCTCTCGGCCTACGAGACGACCGGCGACCTGCCGCCGATCCCGGCGCACCACCCCCAGCAGTAGGGCCCCTGGGGGCGCTCCGCCCCCGGACCCCCGCTCGGCGGGCGGGCACACCGCCCGGCGAGCGGGCACATGAAGGACATCAGCGGGCACCTCAAGGACATGCGGGAAAGGACAGCTCAGCCTTGCCGGAAGGGCACACCATCCATCGGCTGGCCCAGGACTACGCCGGGCGCTTCCAGGGCACGGCCCCCCGTGTGACCAGCCCCCAGGGCAAGTTCTCCGACGCCGCCGCGCTGCTGGACGGATCCGCGCTGACGGCCACCGAGGCCCACGGCAAGCACCTCTTCCTCCGCTTCCGCGACGCCGACTGGGTCCACATCCACCTCGGCCTCTTCGGCAAGGTCGGCTTCGGCGACGCCCCCGCGCCCCCGCCGACCGAGACCGTCCGCCTCCGGCTCGCGAACGACACCGGCTATGTCGACCTCCGCGGCCCCACCACCTGCGCGCTGATCACGGAAGAGGAGAAGCGCGCCGTACACGAGCGCCTCGGCCCGGACCCGCTCCGCGAGGACGCCGACCCGGGTGCGGCGTACCGCCGGATCTCCCGCAGCCGTACGACCGTCGCCGCGCTGCTGATGGACCAGAAGATCGTCGCCGGCGTCGGCAACGTCTACCGCGCCGAGGTCCTCTTCCGGCACGGCATCGACCCCTACCGCGCGGGCCAGGACCTCACCCCGGCCGAGTGGGACGCCCTCTGGGCCGACCTCGTCGCACTGATGCGCGAGGGCGTGCGGAACAACCGGATCGACACCGTGCGCCCCGAACACACCCCGGAGGCGATGGGGCGCCCGCCGCGCGTGGACGACCACGGCGGCGAGGTGTACGTCTACCGCCGCGCCACCCTGCCCTGCCATGTCTGCGGCGACGGGATCCGCACCGCCGGCCTCGCCGCCCGCAACCTCTTCTGGTGCGCCACCTGCCAGACCCGATGATCCGGACCTGCCGGGCCCGATGATCCGGCGGCCGGCGATCGGAAGGCGTTCTGTCGGAAGGCGTTCTGCCAGAAGGCACTCTGCCGGTAGGCGCTCTAGAAGCCGTGCGGCAGCCAGGGGGCCCGCTGGGAGCCGAACGCCAGGGACGCCTCCGACAGGGCTCCCGGCCGCAGCTCGCGCACCCGGCCGGCCGCCGCCAGCGACACCAGGGGGACCCCGCCGAGATAGGCCGATCCCAACTCCCGTACCGACAGCGCGAGATCGGCCGCGTCCGCCGTGCGTTCGCAGGATGCGCCCTTCGGGTCGCCGGTGAGCCGCCAACGCCCCTCGTTCCAGGGGCAGAAGGCGTCCTCGACCTCGAACACGACGTCCAGCGGCGCCTGGTAGGTGCGCGCCGACAGAGCCGCGCCGACATCGACGAGCCGGACATGACCGGCGTCCCGCTGCCGCGTGCGACAGCGCCGGATGTCGTCCACCAGATACTGCCAGGCGTCGTCCACCGGACGGCGCCGCACGGCCAGGGTGGTCATCAGGTCGAGGCCGAACAGGAACCGCCACAGCGCCGCGTCGGTCGCGGGATCCAGCGCGGCCAGGTCCTCCAGCGTGACCGTGCCGTCGTGCCCGCTCGCGCCCCAGCCCATCCTGGTGCGGAACCGGGCGTACCCGGTGACCTGCCCCGCCCGCTCGGCGACCACGCACCGCAGCTCCGAGCCGCCGTCCCGCTCGCTCTCCGGGTCGAGCAGGCCGGCCCGCTCCCAGCCGGGCAGCCGGGCCAGCATCCCGGGCCGGGCCGGCACCAGCGCCGCGTACACCGCCTCGCACGCGGTGAGGGCGTCGGCGGGCTCCGCATAGCGCACCCGCACGTCCTCCGTGCCGGCGGGCAGCGCCAGGGAGACCCGGCTCGTGTCGATCTCGGCCCCCAGCTGGAAGGTCGCCGCGCCGTACCCGAAGCGGCCGTAGATGGCGGGCTCGGACGCCATCAGCACCGCCAGCGGCTCGCCCAGCGCGCGCACGTCGTCCAGCTGCCGGCGCATCATCGAGGTCAGCAGCCCGCGCCGCCGATGGGTGCCCGCCACACTCACCATGGTGACGCCGGCCGAGCGGACCTCGGCACCGCCCGGCACGGTCATCCGGAAGCTGAACGCGCCCGCCGTCCCGACAATCTCGTCCCCGTCACGAACGGCCAGCGAGCGGTCGAACTCGGTGAGGGAGCGGTCCAGTTCGCGTTCCTCGGCGGAACCGGAACCGCCGAAGGCCCGGACCACACCGTCCCACCACCGGTCGAAGTCGGCCGGCGCCAGCACCGTCAAATCGGTCACGCGTTCAGTCCCCATGAGTCATGCCTATCAGGGCATTGCGGGACGAGCCAGTGAATTTCCTCCGGAGGCCCGCGCGACGGTCCCGCGTGCCGTTCACTGTGGGGACGAACCGCGAAGTGGAGCCTCGCACGGGGGACAAGTGGGACCTCCCGTGCCAAGCGGCCGGTCCGATGGATAGGGTCCCGAACTGATGGCAGCAGGACGAGAGCGGCGCGCGAAGGCCGAGACGTTCACGGCCCGGTGGCGTATGCAGTGGCACCGGGTCCGCACCGGCCTGCGCAGAAGCGCCGTGGACTACTTCCGCGGCGACGGCTCCGACTGGATCGCGTTCGTCGGACTGCTGCTGACCATCCCCCTCCTCATGGCCGTGACCCTGGTCGACTCCGTGTGGTGCTCCCCGGCCACGCTGGTGCTGCCGATCATCGCGGGCGGCCTCCTGCTGCGCCCGGCGAGCCTGCTCGGCCTGTACGCGGCGGGGGCCACCGCGCTGATCGTGGAGTCGGTGCGGCTCGGCCCGTACACCGAGGGACCCTCCCGGGTCACCCCGGGCGTGGTCCTGGTCGTGGCCGCGTGCGGATTCTTCGGCCTGCTCACCGCCCAGTTCCGCAGCCGGGTCGGGGTGCCCTGGCGGCGCGGCGGCACCATGCTGTTCGACCTGCGCGAGCGGATCCGGGTACAGAGCAAGCTGCCGAAGCTGCCGCAGGGCTGGCATCACGAGATGGCGCTGCGGCCGGCCGGCGGTCAGTCCTTCTCCGGCGACTTCGTCGTCGCGGCCCGCACCAACGGCGGCCGCACCCTGGAGGTCGTGCTCACGGACGTGTCCGGTAAGGGCATGGACGCCGGGTCGCGCGCCCTGCTGCTGTCCGGCGCCTTCGGTGGCCTGGTCGGCTCGCTGCCGCCGCACGCCTTCCTCCCGGCCGCGAACGGCTACCTGCTGCGTCAGGACTGGGACGAGGGCTTCGCCACCTCCATCCATCTCGTCCTGGACCTCGACTCCGGCGACTACGAGCTGTACTCCGCCGGCCATCCGCCGGGGCTCCAGCTGAGCGCGGGCAGCGGCCGCTGGGAGGAGAAGGCCGCCGAGGGGCCGCTGCTCGGTGTGTACGACGGCGCCCAGTTCGACTCCGTGAAGGGCTCCCTGCGCCCCGGTGACGTCCTGATGCTCTTCACGGACGGCCTGGTGGAGACCTCCGACCGGGACATCGTCGAGGGCATCGACCGGCTCACCGGCGAGGCCGACCGCTATGTCGCCGGCGGCTTCCACGGTGCCGCCTGGCATCTCATCGAGGCCGTCGCGAAGGACGTCAACGACGACCGGGCCCTGCTCCTCATCTGCCGTCAGGCGTCGTCGCCGGCCCAGCCGACGCGCTGACCGCGCCCAGCGGTCAAGGCGATTCTTCGCCAAGCTTTGGTCACGGAAGTTTGCTGACTTTGTGACGGCGTGCACCCCGGATTGCCCGGCCGATTCAGGAGTTGATAGAGATGATTCCGCATGCGAGACGAGCGGCACACGCCGCATGAGCCCGTCCGGGGGGAGACGACATGAAGTTCGACATGGGTGCGCAGACGCTGTCGACGCTGATGCGCGATTCGCGTGGGTCCAGTCAGGATCTGGGTGCGCTGATCCGGCAGTTGGTGCAGGCTGCGGAGCCGTTGGAGGGGAAGTTCCACGGTGCGGGCCGTTCGGCCTTCGACAACTTCAAGACGCGGGCGGACGGGATCGCGAAGGAGCTGAACCAGTCGCTGGCGGCGATCCTGGGCGGTCAGTCCGGGATGGACGGCGCGTTCGGCACGGGTGACCAGGAGCAGGGCGACAACGCCAAGCAGCAGATGGGTGCGGCCAACTTCGACGCGGCGCGTTTCTCGGGCCGCTGAGCGTCGCCCTGCTGTTCTTCAGGTAGTTCGGTTCTTTTCGGGGAGTGGTGTGTGATGGCGGGTGCGGATCGTCGGTCGTACGACACGTCGGCGTCGGCGGATGTGCAGGGGAATCTCGCGGGGGTGATCGCCCAGTTGGAGACGGTCATCGGGGCGCGGGACAAGCAGGTGAAGAAGGCGATGGCGGACTTCACGGCGGATGGTGTGGCGGATGAGTACCACGGCAAGGAGCGCCGTTGGAACCATGCGTCGCAGGAGGTCCGGAACATCATCCATCTGCTGAAGACGACGATGGAGAAGAACGACTCGACGGCGCATTCGACGCTGGCGAAGGCGAAGGCGGCGGTGGACAACATCGGCTGACCGGTGGCGGTCCGGTAGTTGGCGTTTTTCGTTCTTGTCGTTGTTGAGGGTTCGTGTTCGGCCGGGTGCCGGGTTCACGGGGGTTGGTATGACGGGCTGGGATCTGCATCCGCAGGGCATCAATCATGTGCTGACGACGACGGGGAAGTCGGCGTCGCATCTGGAGACGCACGCGAAGGATTTCGGTAAGCATCTGCAGTCGGCGGCGTCGAGTGCGGGCACGATTTCCGCGGACGGCGGTTCCGGCGGGCACGACGGCCACGGTGGCCATGGTGGCCAGGGTGGCAAGGGCGGCGGCAAGGACGGCGGGAAGCCGGCGGGCGGTCTGGTGGCGTTGGCGTTGTCGCAGTACGCGGAGCATGCGACGAAGGACTTGCAGTTCATCGCTGCTCGGGCGGGTAAGTCGTTGCAGGGTGTGGTGGATGCGACGACGGCGTATCTGGATGGTGACCAGGCGATGGCGGCGCGTGCGCAGAGTGCCGCGTCCATGCCCGGGGTGAAGATGCCGGGAGTGGGCAAGTCGTGATCAAGCCGGAGGAGATTCCGCAGTTCACCGGTGATCTGGAGCAGTTGGAGAAGGATTACGGCGGGCTGAAGAAGGATGCGGGGCAGGTCCGTTCCACGGGTGCGGATGTGCATGATCAGTTTCAGAAGCTGCGGGGGTTCTATCAGGCTCCGGAGGCGGAGAAGCTGTTCGGTTCGACGAAGCCGGTGTCGGAGCGTTCGGACACGTTCGCCACACATCTGGAGACGGTGTCTTCGGCTCTGTCGGGTTATGCGTCGGAGATCCGTCCTTTGGTGGCGAAGCTGAAGCGGCTGAAGACGGAGGCGACGGAGTTCGTCGACTCGGTCAAGGGGGACGACGACTGGGAGTACGACGGGGACAAGGTCGACAAGCACAACCGGATCCGTGACGATGTGACGGCGACGGTGGCGGCGTTCTGGGCGGCGGAGCGGACCTGTCACAACAAGATCACGGCGTTGTGGCACGGGACGCAGATGATCGCCGGTGACGGTTCGAACAAGTCGAACATGTACGGCTACAACGCGTCCGATCTGAAGGGTGCGAAGGGGCTGCCGTGGGGTGATCCGGTCGAGGAGAAGCACCACTGGTACGAGTTCGGGCACTGGGCGAAGTCGTTCTTGTGGGACGGCATCTGTGTGGACGGTATCTGGGGGACGATCAAGGGTCTGGGCACTCTGGTGGGTGTCGACGGCTGGGACGCGATGAAGCAGGCCTGGAAGGGTCTGGCCCAGTTGTCGACGGCGCTGGCGTTCATGTCGTCGCCGTTCTTGGCGGGGCTGTTCCTGGCGACGCCGGACAAGTACATGCCGTCGTGGCTGCGTGAGTCACGCAACACGATGAAGCAGACCGGGAAGGCGTTGCTGGCGTGGGACGAGTGGGGCAAGAATCCCGCGCGTGCCGCGGGTGCGGTCACGTTCAACGTCCTGACGACCGTCTTCACGGGTGGTGAGGGTGCGGCCGTGGCCGGGGCCGGCAAGGCGGGCGCGGTGGCCAAGGCGATCTCGGCGGCGGGCAAGGTCGGCCGGATCATCGACCCGATGACCTACGTCATGAAGGGCGCGGGCGCCGGCCTGTCCAAGGTCGGCGACATCGCCAAGGGCCTGAAGGGCATCGGGAAGATCGACATCCCGAACCTGCCCGAGGGCTCCATGCACCTGCCCGACGGCCATGCCCTGGATCCGAACGGAAACCTCCTCGATCACGCCGGCAACGTCGAAACGGTGTCGATCCCGAAGGGAGCGGCCCCCGGACTCCCGCCCCACTGGACCCTCCCGGCCTCGGAACCGGCATCCGCGGGCGTCCCCCATATGACGGACGGCGCCGGACCCGGGACCGTCACGCACCCGCCCGTGCACGGCGGCTTGCCGCCTGCCGCGAACAACGGCGTCCACGGCGGAATCCCCCAGCCTGTGACCAACGGCGTCCACGGCGGAATGCCACACATCCCGGACAACGGCATCCACGGCGGAATGCCGCATGCCCCGGCCAACGGTGCGCATGGCGGTGTTCCGCACGTGCCGGCCAACGGCATCCATGGAGGAATGCCGCACGTGCCGGGCAACGGCGTTCATGGCGGGGTTCCGCATGTCCCGGCCAACGGTGTGCATGGTGGGGCTCCGCATGTCCCGGCCAACGGTGTGCATGGTGGGGCTCCGCATGTCCCGGCCAACGGTGTGCATGGTGGGGCTCCGCATGTCCCGGGTAATGGCGTTCACGGTGGGATGCCGCACGTGCCGGACAACGCCGTCCACGGAGGCGTCCCGCACGGCACGGACAACGCGTTCCCGGCGGGCGAGCACGCCGGTACGACGCCCTCGGCGTGGCATCACGCCGGCCCGACGGCCCCCGCGCACGACGTGCCGCACGCCCCGCACCCCGGCGGCCACGACGCCCCTGGTGCCGGCGGCCACACGGATCACGGTGCCGGTCACGACGGTGCCGGTCACGATGGTCACGACGCCGGGCATGTCGGCGATCACGGCGGCTTCGACCACACCGGCTTCGGCCACGACGCTGCGGACATCGCCGGGCACGACGGCGCCGACGTGGCGACGCCGGGTCACTCGGGCACGGAGGTGCCGGGCCACGGCGGGGCCGGGGAGCCGTTCGAGTACAAGCCGCACATGTCGGACGCGGAATTCGACGCCCTCAGCGACGCCGACAAGCACGCGGTGGCCGAGGCCGAACTGGCGCACGGCACGAACCCCGCGCCCAGCGTCAGCAACGAGGCGGGACTGGCCTACGGCAACGCCTACTGGGAAGACTTCATGAAGGGTCTCGACCGCGAGACGCGCAGCGGGGTTGTCACCTACTCCGGTTCCGCCTACGACCCGATCAACAACCATCTCCGCTACGGCACAGACGTGCCCCAGCACATTCTCGACACCATCAAGAACATGGACGAGATCATGGACGCCCGTCCCGTACCCGAGGACATCATGGTCGTCCGCGGCACCGGGGTCGGCCACATCGAGGTCGGTGGACACCCGATCGATTCACCGCTCGACATGATCGGGGGGACCTTCGACGACAAGGCGTTCACCTCTACGGCACTCGGTGAGTCACCGCCGCCCCCGTTCAACCAAAAGCCCGTGTGGATGCACCTGCGGGTGCCCAAGGACACTCCGGCCCTTTGGCTGGAACCGATCACCCTGGTCAAGGATGAACGCGAGCTGCTCCTCGCCAAGGGTTCCTTTTACAAGGTGACGCGTGTCTTCTTCGACGAGGCGCACAACAAGTGGCACGTCTACGGAGAGGTCCTGCCGAGGCCGAAGCCGTAGCGGCCGCCGCATTGAGGATCAGGCAGAGTTAAGGGAACGTGGACTTCATGAGCAGCGAACGACCGATCAACCCGCGCTTCGACGAGGATGTGCACTTCAACCTCGTGACGCCGGGTCCGGCGAGGTACCAGACCAGGACTGACAAGCCGGTGCGGTACTTCACCGTGGTCGACAAGGAGGGCGGCGCCGCGCTCGGATATGTGTGGGGGAACGACGAGGACGACGCCGCCGCGTGGGTGCCCCGCGCGGCCGCCGGCGGACGGGCCCTCGCCGAAGGTGGTCACTGGCATGCCCGGTTGCAGGAGGCCAAGGGGCGGGGCATCCCGCCGTCCCAGGCCCTCACGGAGATGCTGGCCAACCCGGAGGGCAACCGCGGCCGAGCCCTCCCCGCCTCCCTCGTCGACGCCCCCAACGCCGCAGCCGTCAAGGCCCTCGCGCAAGAGGCCTGACGTCCGTGCAGTACCCCGTCCAGTACATAACCGTCGAGGCCCCCGACGGCGACGTCGTCGGGTACGTCTGGGCCGATTACACCGCGGGCACCCTCGCCTGGGCTCAGCGCCGGGCGACCGGTGTTCATGGGCATCAGCTCGGTCAGGAATGGTCGGCGCAGGTGGAGTCGGTCCGCGCGCAGGGCCTGCCGCCGGCCGGTGGGCTGACCGCGCTGGCGCGCAGGGCCGGCACCGGGCCCCCGGTCGACGCCTCCGGCGCGGACGTGGTCGAGGAACTCGCCCGCGCCGTCACCGAGGCCGACGACCACCGGCTGCTCGCCCAGCTCGACCACGGCAACGCGCAGGCCTGGCAGGAACTGGCCGACGCCTACGCCGCCCTCACCGACGACGACCGCGTCGTCCGCTGGGGCGGCGGCGAGAAGAACGCGAACGGGTCGATCCACGTGCCGTTTCCGATCCACAGCAGGCCGCTGTGGCGGGTCGTCACGGCGCTGTGGGGCGTCGGTGCCGTCACCCCGGAGCACCGCTTGAGCGCTGGCCCCGATCCCACGAAGCCGCCGCGCGGGCGGCTCAGGACCGCGGACGCCGTACGCGCCGCCACCCTCCTCGCCGTCGGCGAGCGCATCAGTGAGGGGACGGTGGACGAGGCCGTACGGAGCGGTCTGTTCGACGCCATGGTCCGCGCACTCCTGGAACACCACGCGACACACACTCTCTAGGTGTGCAGGTTCTGCGGAGGTTTCCCCGGTGTCCCGTCAGCCGGGCCGCCCCGGGTGTGCCGGCCGCGCATCCATGCCTTATGTTGCACGGGCAAAGTGAGGGGGACGCCGGATGTCGTACGAGGAACCGTCGGCCGCGGTCATGACGCTCGCCGAGGTCGAGGCCGTCGCCCGCGCCGCACACGCCGCGCAGCGGGACAAGGCGGGCCGGCCCTACGCCGAACACCTGCAGGCCGTCGCCGACGGTGTCCGCGCCCGCGGCGGAGGTGACGAACTCGTCGCCGCCGCCTGGCTGCACGACGCGGTCGAGGACGGCGTGCTGAGCGCGGAGTGGCTGGCGCGGGCCGCGCTCGCCCAGCGCACCAAGGACGTCGTACGGGCCGTGACCAAGCGGCCGGGCGAGGAGCCGCGGGCGTACGCGCAGCGGATCCTCGCCACCGAGGGCGCACGGCTCGTCAAGACGGCCGATCTCGCGCACAACGCCGACCCGCGCCGGCTGGCCGTGCTCGACGAGCTGACCGCACGGCGTCTGACGCAGAAGTACGCCGCCATGCGGCAGTACCTCGGCCTCGCCCCCGAGGACCTCGCGACCTGCGAAGACCTCGCTCCCTTCGACGACTGACCGCACACAGAGCACGGACACGGGACCAACTCGATGGCACGGGACTACGACAGCCAACTGCTGGAGTCGGTGGCGGTGCGCCGGCGCCGGATGCGCGACGCCCTGCTGTTCGGCGCACAGCGCGCCCGGCGCTCGGCGGACGAACGGCTCGGCAAGGTCTTCACGGGCATCGCCATCGCGGCCGTACTGTGCGCCGGATGCGTCGGGTGGTCCTTCCTGCAGCACACCCTGGCCAAGCAGAAACAGCAGCAACAGCAGCAGGAACAGCAGTACGGCACCCCCTCCGGCCAGCCGTCCTCGGCATCCTCGGCCCCAACTTCGCGATGATAGGTTCCGGTAAGTGGTGAGCACAGCAACGTCGTCCCGGACGCAACTGAGCCGGGTCACGCTGGTCGGTGAACGGCGGCGTGCCGACATCGTCCTGCCGTCGGACACCCCGATCGGCCAACTGCTGCCCGACATCCTGCAGTTGCTCGACGACCGGGCCGCCTCGCGGCCCATGACCCGCCAGCTGATCACCTCCGACGGCTCGGTGCTGCCGCACGAGGCCACCCTGTCCTCGGCCGAGGTGCCCGACGGCGCCGTGCTCCAGCTGGTGCGCGCCCATGCCGCGCCGCCCGCGCCCGTCGTGCACGATGTCACCGACCAGGTCGCCGACGACCTCGATCTGCGCGCCTGGCGCTGGCGGCCCGCCGCCCGCCGGGCCAGCGCCGGCGTGGCCACCGTCGTGTTCGCCGTGGCCGCGGCCCTGCTCGCGCGGCACGAGTTCGCGCTCACGTCCGTCGGCGCCGCGCTCGCGGTCGTCGCCGTCCTGTTCCTGGCCGCCGGCGCGCTCGTCGCGAAGATCGGCGAGGGCAACCGCGGCCTCGCCACGGCGCTGCTGCTCGCCTCCGGGGGGCTCGGACTGCTCGCCGCCTGGACCGCCGCCGACGCCTACCACTGGCCCGGCCCGGCCCGGCTGGCCGGTGTCGTCGCGGCGCTGGTGCTCACCCTGGTGCTGCTCGCCTACTTCTCCCCGCTCGGCCGTGGCGCGCTCCTCGGGGCCGGCGCGACCGCCGGTATCGCCCTGGTGTGGGAGGCCGTCGCCGCCGTGCAGGACCGGCCGGCCCGGCTCGGCGCGGTGATGGCCGTGTTCTCCGTGGTGCTGCTCGGGCTGCTGCCCCGGTTCGCGCTGATGGCCTCGGGGCTGACGGGGCTCGACGACCGGCGCTCCGCCGGCACGTCGGTCAGCCGGCACCAGGTCGCCAACGCGCTCGCGGCGACCCACCGCGGGCTCGCGCTGGCCACCATCGTCACCGTCGTCTCGGCGGCCGCCGGCGGCTGGCTGCTGACCGCGACCGGGCGGCCCACCGGGTGGACGGTGGCCCTCACCTCGCTCACCGCCGTCGTGCTGCTGTCCCGGGCCCGCGCCTTCCCGCTGGTCGCCGAGGTCGTGGCGTTGTTCGGCGGGGCCGCGCTGCTCGTCGTACGGCTCGCGGTGCAGTGGATGGACCACACCGGCGGCGCCGGCCCGCTGGTGCTGCTGTGTGCCGCCGCGGCGCTGCCGTTGCTGGTCCTCGCGGTCCAGCCGCCGGAGCATGTGCGGGTACGGCTGCGGCGGATCGGCGACCTGATCGAGTCCGCCGGCGTGATCGGGCTCTTCCCGCTCGCCGTCGGGGTGTTCGGCATCTACGGGCAACTGCTCGACAAGTTCTGAGAGCAGGGGCAGGAATGAAGGGCGACATGCCGAGCGGGGACAACAACTGGCAGGGCGACGTGCTGCGCGAGCTGAGGGGCGGCTCGCCCGGACAGCCCGCGCCGAAGCAGCAGCAGGGGGCCTACGGCTACCCGCAACAGACGCCGCAGCAGGCAACGCAGCAGGCACCGCTGCAGGGCGCCCCCGGGCAGGTTCCCGCCCCGTCGTACGGCTACCCCCACCAGCAGCAGCCGTACACCGACCCGTCGGCCTACCAGCAGCAGGCCTACACCGAGCAGCAGCAGTACGCCGAACAGCAGGCCTACGCGGCCCAACAGCACTACGCCCAGCAGCAGGCCTACGCGGCCCAGCAGCAGCAATACGCCGAGCAGCAGCAGTACGACCGGCAGCAGTACGCCGAGCAGCACGCCGCCCGGCAGCAGGCCCAGGCCCAGGCCCAGGCCGCGCCCCGGCCGCAGCCCGCCCCCGCCGCGCAGCGCGGTACGCCCGACTCCCGGCCGGTGCTCGACAAGCGGCTCGCCTCCACCGCGCTCAAGCCGCGCCACGGTGAGCCGTTCGGCGCCCGTGCCCTGCGCGCCGTACGCCGTACCGTCTCCTCCTCGGCGTCCCGTGAGGTCGCGGGCGCCGCGGCGACCGCCGAGGTGCTGCAGCAGGCGGTCACCACCGGCCGGCAGATCGCGGTGACCTCCATCCGCGGCGGCTCCGGCAAGACGACCGTCGCCGCACTGCTGACCGCCACCTACGCCCACTACCGCCAGGACCCGGTGCTCGCCGTCGAGGCCGACCCGGCACTCGGCTCACTGCCGCTCAGGCTCGGCGCGGAGACCCTGCGCTGGACCACCGGCGACCTGGCCGCGCTGGTGGAACCGCAGATGTCGCTGCTCGACGTCACCGGATACCTGGTCCAGCTCCCCGGCAACGCCTGGCTGCTGCCCGGCAGCCAGGGCCAGGTCGGCGCCATGCTCGACACCAAGGGCTACGAGCGGGTCATGGTGGCGCTGCGCCGCTACTTCGGCGTGACCGTCGTCGACTGCGAGACCCTGCCCGCCGAGGTCGCCCGCACCGCGCTGTCCGCCGCGCAGGCCCGGGTGCTCACCGCGCCCGCGACACTGGAGGGCGTCGCCAGCACCCGTGCCGTCCTGGAGTGGATGCGCAACCTGCCCCGGCATGTGCTGGCCTCCACCGTCGTCGTCCTCATCGAGGTCACCCCGCACCCCGGCCTCGACCTCGACAAGGCCACCGAGGAACTGACCGCGACCGGGGTCACCGTGTCGGTCCTGCCCTACGACCGCCACCTCGCGGCCGGCGGCACCATCCGCACCGACCTCCTCGCCCGGGCCACCCGGGACGCCGCCGCCCGACTGGCCGCCGACGTCTTCCAGCTCTCCCAGAAGCAGCGCTGACCGTCCGACGGGAAGGGCCACGAGGAACTCCAGGACGAGGCAACGAAGATGAGCACCCGACTGATCCACCGCCCCGCGCGCACCACCCGCCCGCCGGCCGCCCCCGAGCCGCGCACCATAGAGTCGCCGCCCAATCTGCCCGAGGGCAAGGCCGGCTCCGTGCTGCACTCGCTGTTGCCCGTCGCCGGGGTCATGTCGTCCGTCGTGATGATGACCATTGTGCGCAACAGCCAGTTCGCCGGGCTGGGCGCGATCATCCTCGTCGTCACCCTGACCGGCTCCCTGGCCATGGCCTTCTCCCAGCGCGGCAAGGCCCAGCGCACCCGCCGCACCCAGCGCGAGGCCTATCTGGCCTACCTTGAGGAGCTGCGCGAGCAGCTGGCCCGGGAGGAACGCGAACGGCGTGAGCGGGCCCAGGTCCTCAACCCGCCGCCGGACGCGCTGTACGACATCGT
The DNA here is from genome assembly GCF_014650595.1 of Streptomyces alanosinicus. Taxonomy (GTDB): domain Bacteria; phylum Actinomycetota; class Actinomycetes; order Streptomycetales; family Streptomycetaceae; genus Streptomyces; species Streptomyces alanosinicus. The sequence continues at coordinate 884,543 of NZ_BMVG01000001.1, read as the reverse complement.
GCGCGACCCCGCCCGGCTGTGGGAACGGCGCCGGACCGACGCGGACTTCCTGCGGGTGCGGGTGGGCACCGGCCAGATGCCGGTGCGTGATCTGAAGGTCGCCCAGCAGGGGTCCTCCGTGCTCACCCCGCCCGACCAGTTCATGCTGAACGAGGCCTCCGCGCTGAGCTCCCGCTTCAGCACCGGCACCGAACTCCCGCTGACCGTCCCGCTGGACCGCGTCGGCAACATCAGCGTCATCGGCCCGCGCGAGGACACCCTGCGCGTCGTCCGTGCGCTGCTCGTCCAGGCCGCCGCCACCCACGCGCCGGACGACGTGGCCCTGGCCGTGGCCGCCCCCGGCGAGCGGCTGGCCGACTGGGAGTGGGCCAAGTGGCTGCCGCACATGCTGGACAGCGAGCAGTTCGACGGCCCGGTCGCCGCCCGCCGGATCGCCCCCTCGCTGCCCCAGCTCGCCCGGCAGATCGGCGCCGAGCTGGGCCGCCGCGCCTCCTACGCGGCCGAGGTGCGCCGCGGTCTGTCCGGCAAGGACGCCCTCGCCATGACCTCGCGGCTGCTCGTCGTCGCCGACGCGCACGGCGACGACGCCGTCGACCTGCCGCGCCCCGACGACGCGGTCGGTCTGCGGGACATGGGCGTCACCGTGCTCCATCTGCTCGACGAGCGGGTGCAGGAACCCGGCAGCGTCGGCGTGCGCATCACCGTCGAGGGCGTCCGGATCCTCATCGAGGATCTGCGCGAGGAGGAGCCGATCAGCGCCCACGGCACGGTCGACGAGGTCGGCACCGCCCTCGCCGAGGGCCTCGCCCGGATGCTCGCCCCGCTGCGGCTGTCCGCCGAGTCCCTGGTCGACGCCCCGCTGACCGGCCCGGTCGACTTCGCGGAGCTGCTCGGCATCGACGACGTCGCCCAGCTCGACCTGGACCGGCTGTGGGCGCCGCGCGGCGAGCGCGCCTTCCTGCGCGTCCCGATCGGCGTCAGCGACAGCCACGAGCCGGTGCTCCTCGACCTGAAGGAGTCCTCCGAGCTGGGCATGGGCCCGCACGGCCTGTGTGTCGGCGCCACCGGCTCCGGCAAGTCCGAGCTGCTGCGCACCCTCGTCCTCGCGCTGGTCGCCACCCACCCGCCGGAGGACCTCGCACTGGTCCTCGTCGACTACAAGGGCGGCGCCACCTTCGCCCCCTTCGCGGACCTCCCGCACGTGGCGGGTGTGATCACCAACCTGGAGAACCAGGCCGGTCTCGTCGAACGGGTCCACGCCTCGCTCGCCGGCGAGGTCAAGCGGCGCCAGCAGGTCCTCAAGGAGGCCGGCAACGTCGCCGACATCGGCCACTACGCCGCCCTGCGCGCCGAGAAGCGCCCCGACCTCGACCCGCTGCCGCATCTGTTCGTCGTGATCGACGAGTTCGGCGAACTGCTCACCGCCAAGCCGGACTTCATCGACCTGTTCCTGTCCATCGGCCGTATCGGCCGCTCCATCGGTGTGCACCTGCTGCTGTCCAGCCAGCGCATCGAGGGCGGCAAGCTCAAGGGCCTGGACACCTATCTGTCGTACCGGCTCGGCCTGCGCACCTTCTCCGCCGACGAGTCCCGTACGGTCCTCGACACCACGGACGCCTTCCACCTCCCGCCGCTGCCGGGCTTCGGCTACCTCAAGGTCGACACCAGCCACTACGAGCGGTTCAAGGCCGGCTATGTCTCCGGCGCCTACCGCGGCCCCGTCCAGCGGGACACCGAGGACACCGGGCCGCTGGCCCTGGAGTACACGACGTACAACTCGCTCGGCCAGGAGGAGAGTTCGGGCCCGGCCGAGCCGCAGATGCGGCGCCGGGAGACCGGACCGACCGAGATGGGCGTCATGGTCCGGCAGATCGAGGACTCCGGCACCCGGCCGGTCCGCCAGATCTGGCTGCCCCCGCTGCCCGACGCCGTCGCCCTCGACCAGGTCGCCGGGCCCGTCGAGGTGGGCGCGCGCGGCATGCAGCTGTCCCGGCGCCGCGGCCCGCTCCAGGTGCCGCTCGGCGTCCTGGACGACCCGACCCGGCAGTGGCAGGGCCAGTGGTACCTGGACCTCACGATGGCGGGCGGCCACGCGGTGGTCATCGGCGGCCCCCAGTCCGGCAAGACCACCCTGCTGCGCACCCTGGCACTGTCCCTGGCGCTCACCCACACCCCGCAGGAGGTCGGTATCTACGGCCTCGACCTGGTCGGCGGCGGGCTGCAGGCGCTGTCCGGGCTGCCGCACGTCGGCGGGGTGGCCGGCCGGGCGGACCGGGAGCGGTGCGCCCGCACCATCGACTCCGTGCGCGGCATGCTGGACCAGCGCGAGGAGCTGTTCCGGCTGCACAACGTGGACTCCCTGGAGCAGCTGCGCACCCTGCGTGCCGCGGGCCGTGTCCCCGAGTTGGCCTCCACAGAGATCGTGCTGCTCATCGACGGTTTCGGCGCCCTGCGCGACGACTTCGAGGAACTCGACGATGCGGTCGGCGACATCCTCAAGCGCGGCGGCGGCTACGGCATCCATGTGGTCGCCGGCATGCTGCGCTGGAACGACGTGCGCATCGCCGCCCAGTCCCAGTTCGGCACCCGGGTGGAGTTGAGGCTGAACGACCCCGGCGAGTCCAGCGTCGAGCGCAAGCTCGCCCAGACCCTCTCGCCCGAGGAGAAGGGCCGCGTCCTCACCGACGGCAAGCTCTTCGCCCAGGTCGCGCTGCCCCGCACGGACGGGGTCGCCGACACGGCCGACCTCGGCGCGGTCCTGGAGCGCACGGCCCGTACGATCCGCGCCACCTGGACCGGCGAGACCGCCCAGCCGGTCCGGGTGCTGCCGCACGTCCTGGAGCCGCAGCTGCTGCCCGGCCCGGCGACCGAACCGCGCCGGGTCCCGGTCGGCCTGGACCAGACCCAGCTGGCGCCCGTCCTGCTCGACCTGTTCCACCACGATCAGCACCTGGTGATCATGGGTGACAGCGAGTGCGGCAAGACCAACCTGCTCAGGGCCGTCGCCGAGGGCCTGATGGAGCGCTACAGCGAGGACGAGCTGGTCTTCGGCGTCATGGACCCGCGGCGCGGGCTGCGCGGCGTCATCCCGGAGGAGTACCGGGGCGGCTACGCCTACAACGCCAAGCTGTGCGCGGGCCTGTCCGCGGGCATCGCCACCGAACTGGAGAAGCGGCTGCCCGACGAGAGCGAGGGCGGCGCCGACCTCGAACCGGGCAGCTGGGGGTCGGGCCCGCGGATCGTGATCCTCGTCGACGACTACGACGTCCTCACCACCGCCGGCCAGCAGCCGCTCGCGCCCTTCCTGCCGTACATCGCCTCGGCCCAGGACATCGGTCTGCACTTCGTCCTCACCCGCCGGGTCGCGGGCGCCTCGCGCGGCCTGTACGAGCCGCTGCTGCAGAGCCTGCGCGAGTCCGGTGCCTCGGCGCTGGTGATGGCGGGCGACCGCGGCGAGGGCCAGCTCTTCCCCGGTGTGTACGCCGGCCAGCAGCCGCCCGGCCGCGGTGTGCTGGTCCGCAGGGGCGAGCCGAACCGGCTGATCCAGACCGTGTACACGGGCAACAGGCAACAGGGCAACAGGTAAGGGACCGGGACCACTCATGACGAAGGACGTCGTCGCTCTCACCAAGAACATGCCCGATCCGCTCAGTGTGCTCGCGGCGCTGCTCGCGGGCGGCCCGGACCTGCTGGCGGGCGTCGAGGGGGACGGCGCGGTGGTACAGCTCTGCGACGAGCAGGGCCGCCCCCTCGTCTCCATCGAGGCACCTCAGCTGGTCCAGGTCAGGGGAGAGGCACAGCGGCTGCTCGGGGCGAGCGAGCCCGAGGTGCCGTACTGGTGGACCGAGGCCCGTGCCACCACCGGGGTCAAGGAGGCCGAGGAACTCGCCGGGGCCTTCGCGGCCCGTATCGCCACCCTGGTCGGCGGCACCGCCTGGCCGCCGCAGGCGGCGCGGTCCCTGGCGGTGGTCGACACCGACGGGATGCGCGCGGTGCCGACCCCGGCCGCGGCGCAGCCCGCCGTGGACGTGCTCACCGACAAGGTGGCCGTGGTGATCCAGGACCGCCCGGTGGTCGCGATGACCGCCTGGCTCTCGAACGCCTTCCGGGCCGTGGCCGAGGCCGAGCTCGGCCTGCAGATCGTCACCCCCGCCGGCACCCGGCTGTCCCCGGCGGTCCGGGGCAGCCTGCCGGGCTGGCCCTCGCGCTGGGTGGTGCAGGACGAGAAGGACGGCTACTACGACGGTCTGTCCGGAGCCGTACTGCACTGGGCGGACGGCCTGTTCGTGACGGCCGAGTCCCCGGACGGGACCCCGGAGGACCCCCGTACCCCCATGGCGGACTCCTTCGCCCCGACGGTCGCGGACGACGGCGAGCGCCAGCTGGCCGTGTCCTTCCGGGCGATCCACCCGGCGGACGAGCGGCTGGTGCTCGGCGGCGCCCTGGAGGCCGTATGGCGTGAGCTGACCGGGGAGCCGCCGGCCGGCTGGGGCACCGAGGAGCCCGCCAACCTGCCCTGGTCGGTGCGTCAGCTGACGGACCTGGCGTACGAGCGGGCACCCGCGCCGACCTGGCTGGTGGTCGTCGGCAGTCCGGAGCGCCCGGCGCTGGCGACGGTCCGGATCAGCCGTACGAAGGGCGGTGTCGAGGAGGACGTCACGCTGGCGTTCGGCTACGGACCGGGCGAGGAGGTGCCGACGGACGCCGATGTGACCCGTGCGGCGGAGGTCCTCGCCACCCGGCACGATCTGCAGTCGATGCTGGTCCAGGTCCGCCGGGCCCGCCGTGATCTGTCCGTGCCGCCGCGCTTCGAGGGGCCCGGTGTGCCGTACGCCTTCGTCCTCGGTGCCGACGAGGTGCGGGAGATGCCCGGTGACCGGGCCCGGCGCACGCCGCTGTCCCAGCCGCCGCGCGAGCTGGGCCCGAAGCGGCGCCCGGCGTTGTACTACCCCTTCCGGGGCGATCCCTCGGACCTCTCGGGGTGGACGGACTTCGAGCGCCTGATGAGTCACCTCAAGGGCAACTGAGGCCCTTCGTCAGGCGGTCGGCGCCTGCTCGTGCTTCTCGCGCGCGCGGGCGCGTTCGCCCGCGTCCTGCCGGAACGCCCACTCCATCCTCGGCTCCATCACACACCGGAAGACCCGCCGCACGGGCTTGGTGCACAGTACGGTGACGGCGGCGGCGAACAGGAGGGTGACCAGGATCTCGCCGAGCGGGTGGTGCAGCCAGGGGTGGTCGAACCAGCCGCGGTAGTCGGCGAACTTCACCAGGAAGCCGTGCAGCAGATAGCCGTACAGGGTGCCCGCGCCCAGTGCCGTGAACCACGTCCTGCGGCCCGGCACCCAGGCGAAGAAACAGGCCGTCAGCAGCAGCGAGCAGCCCATCAGCGCGAGCGTCATCACCGGTCCTGACCACCAGGGCGCGGCCAGCTCCTGCGCGGCGTCGCGGTGGTAGAACCACGCGGTGTTCATGCGCGGCACCGCCCACCAGCCGACCAGCAGCGCGGCGGCGAACACCGGCACCGCGGCGATCCGCACCGAGCGGCGGCGCACCAGCTGGAAGTGCTCGGGCTTCATGCACAGGCCGAGCACGAAGTACGGCAGGAACTGCAGGACGCGCTGCAGATCGAGGTCGTCACCGATGTTCGGGGTGGCGGACGCCAGCATCGCGATACCGAGGGCGACCGCGAACGGCGAGCGCACCAGTTTCCAGATCGGTGTGGTCAGCCGCCAGATGAACAGGGCGACCAGGAACCAGGTCAGATACCAGGGATCGAGCAGGCTGATCTCCTCGTGCGAGCCCGTGACCAGGTTCTTGAAGAGCGGATAGGCGGTCTCGAAGACGACGTACGGCACCACGACACCGGTGATCAGCCGCTTCAGCCGGTCCGGACGCAGGTCGAAACCGCGGGAGAAATAGCCGGAGATGATGATGAACGCCGGCATGTGGAAGCAGTACACGACCGTGTACACGCCCTCCAGGATCCGGCTGTCACCCTTCAGGGGTTCCCAGGCGTGTCCCATCGCGACGAGCACGATCGCCAGATACTTGGCGTTGTCGAAGAACGCGTCGCGCTGTCCGCCGGGTCTGTCCGCCCGCGCCGGGCCCTTGCGCACACTCGTCGGGGAACTCGGGGTGCGCGGAGCGGGCACTCCGTCCGCCGGCGACTGTGCCGGGGGGAGCGGCCGGCGGCTCTGGCCGGGGGACGAGGCGGCGTCAAACATCTCAGGCACCCTAGCGTCGTCCAAGGATTTCGTAAAACCCCCGCAGCCATTCCTGGTTATCGCCTTCACTTACCCCCCCCGATTTACCGAACTTGACCTCGGTGTCCACGTGATGGTGGGCATACAGAGGTCGCGAGTTCACCCTCGATGTCCCGATTCATGCCGACTAAATGGGGCATACGGCACCTCGGTATCATCAATTCGAATTACCTGCGCACGGGATGTGTGGAGCCGGAAACGAAGTCGCGTAATTACCCGGGAAGTCGGGCGCGGGCGGCCTGTCGAATTACCGTGCGGCGGGTCGCCCGGGCAGGTCCCGTGTCCGACGTTGTGTCACGGGCCGCATGAGGCGGCCGGGTTGGTGGCACGATGGTTCTGGCGGGGGTGCGGTGGCCGTACCTCCGGGCCGGGAGAGCGGACCGACCGAGGGTGTGATCAGTTGTGGCCATTTCACTGTCTGTGGTGCTTCTGTTGGCGATCATCCTGGTCGTCATGCTGAGAGGGGGGAACATCAAGACAGGGCCGGCGATCGTCGCGATCCTCTTCGGGTTCTTCCTCGCCTCGACCGGCATGGCCCCCTCCATCGACCGCTTCCTGAACTCGATAGCGGACTCCATCAGCTCGATCAAGTTCTGACCCGGCATGGGCGGACCGGGCGCAACACGTTGAACAACTGAACCAGGGAGACGTACGGGGATGGCGCTGCGCGACACCGACCCGGCGGAGATAGGCGGCTACCGGATCGAGGACCGCCTCGGCACCGGTGGCATGGGTGTGGTGTATCTCGCCCGGTCCGCGTCCGGCCGCCGGCTCGCGGTCAAGGTCGTCCACGGCCGGTACGCCGACGACGACGAGTTCCGCATCCGGTTCAGCCGGGAGGTCGCCGCCGCCCGGCAGGTCAGCGGTGCCTTCACGGCCCCCGTGGTGGACGCCGACGCCGACGCCCCGCGTCCCTGGATGGCCACGCTCTACATCCCCGGCGAGGACCTCGGCACCCTCCCCCAACTCTCGGCTTCGCTCGATCCGGGGGGACCCCCATCGCCGCCTCGGCCCGCTCCCGCCGGAGCGGCTGCGCGAGCTCGCCGCCGGCCTCGCCGAGGCGCTGTGCGACATCCACCGCGCCGGAGTGGTCCACCGGGATCTGAAACCGGCCAACGTCATGCTGGCCGAGGACGGCCCGCGCGTCATCGACTTCGGCGTCTCCCGCGCCGCCGAGTCCGCCGACGCCGACGCCCTGACCCAGACCGGCCGGGTGATGGGCACCCCGCCCTTCATGTCCCCGGAGCAGTTCACCTCTCCGCACGAGGTCGACGCGGCCACCGACGTCTTCTCGCTCGGCGCGGTCGTCACCTACGCCGCCACCCGGCACGGCCCCTTCGACAGCGTGAGCCCCTGGGAGACGGCGACCCGGGTCGTCGACGGCACCCCCGACCTCGACGGCGTCCCCGACGCACTGCTCCCCTTCGTCCGGCTCTGCCTGGAGAAGCACCCCAAGGCCCGGCCCACCCCCGCCGAACTCGTCCGCCTGGTGCGCGACGGCCGCCTGCCCGACCGTACCCGGGACACCCGATCCGGCCCGGGCGGCTCATCCGGCTCATCCGGCTCATCCGCCCCCTCCGGGCCGGCCCCGTCCGCCGCGGACACCGGCCCGGCCCCCCGGCCCCCGCGCCGGCGCCGCCGGGCGATCCTCGTGACGGCCGTCGCCGCACTGGCCGCCGGGGCCGGCGCCGGCACGCTCGTCCTCGCTCCCGACGGCGGGGGCGCCCCGGACGCGCTGCCGGCCGGCTGGCACGCCTGGCATCGGCAGGCCAGGAACCCCCGGGTCAAGGGCTCGGACGTGCTGCCCGCCGAAGGCCCCTTCAGCGGGTGCGTCAGCTCAGGGACCTCACTGGTGTGCGCCGGCGACGGCGTCATGGCCGCCCGGTTCGCCCTCGCCGACGGCCGCAACACCTGGTCCCTGCCCCTGGACCCCACGCCCTCCTCGTCCTCGGGCCCCGCCGCCGGCACGATCATCGGCACCCGGCCCGGCGGCGTGTACGTCTTCGGCGCCGACGACAGCGAACTGAAGCCGGCGAAGAACCAGAACGCGCCGGGTGTGCGCACGCACTACACCGTGCAGTCCATCGACGCCGCCACCGGCAGGGCGCTCTGGCGGACCCCCGTCTCCGACAACACCGACGGCACGGGCCCGGACACCACCGGCGCCGTGGCCACCCCGGCCGGCGTCATCACCCCCTACGGCGACTCCTTCGACTCCTATGCCCTCCTCGACGCCGCCCACGGCACCGTCCGCTGGCACCACCGCCTGCCCTACGGCCCGGAGGACCAGGGCGACTGCCGGCTCACCGGCGCCGGCGGACAGGCCTACCTGGTCTGCCACGCCGTCAAGGCCGACGGCGCCCCCGACCGCACCACGATCGCCCAGCTCGACCCCGCCACCGGCAAGGCCCGCTGGACGCGGACGGCCGAGGGCTCGGTGAACCTGCTCGGCCAAGCGCACCGCCATCTGGTGCTGGGCACCGACCCGACCGCGGCGAAGCTGACCGGCCTCACCCTGATCGACCTCGCCTCGCAGATCATGACGACGGTACGGCTGTCCGTACCGTCCACCGCCTCCGGCGGCTATCTCGTGCGCGGCACCCTGTACCTCACCCTCACCAGCGGCAGCGTCCGGGCCGTCGACCCGGCCACCGGACGCCAGCTGTGGGAGAGCAACTCCACCGTCGAACAGCCCGGACCGCCCACCGCCTCCGCCACCCGGCTCTACCTGGCCTCGCCGAACGGCCGCCTGGCCGCCCTGGACCTGCGCACCGGCAAGGTCACCGGCACGCTCCCCGGCCGCGACGACAGCGACAGCACCGGCGCCACCGACCCCCTCGGAGCCCCCGTCCTGTCCGGCGACGCCCTCTACGTCCCCTATGGCCTGCGCTCCGTCTACAGCGTGGACGTGAAGAGCCTCTGAGCCGCATCGCCCGCTCAGAACGCGCTCAGGGCCAGGCTGAGGAGTGATCCTCCGGCCTGGCCCTGAGCGAAGTGGAGCGGGCGACGGGAATCGAACCCGCGTAGCTAGTTTGGAAGACTAGGGCTCTACCATTGAGCTACGCCCGCAACAGTGCGCCGCAGGTCGGTGACCGCGGCACTGGAAGCATCGTAGCGGGTCGCCCGCCGCCGAGGCCAACGAGTCGGTCCCCGAAACGGCCGCACATGCCGCCTCGGGGAATGCGGCCGACGACATCGTCCGGGCCATGTACCCTACGTCTCGCACCAGACGGGGTGTGGCGCAGCTTGGTAGCGCGTCCGCTTTGGGAGCGGAAGGCCGTGGGTTCAAATCCCGCCACCCCGACCAACTGCGCATGACGTCGCGATGATCGCCTTTTGGGGCGATGAGCGGCTGCGGTTACTATGCAAGCTGCGCGCCCGTGTGTCTCGGCCCTCATGGCCTACGTACTCCTCCGGGCGGCGAATCCGCCGGACCTTTCTGGCTCCGGCAGAACCCAAGCAGTCAGCCACAAGGAGACCGAACCGTGAAGAGCGCCGTGGAGACCCTGAACCCGACCCGGGTTCGGCTCACTGTCGAGGTGCCCTTCGAGGAGCTCAAGGACAGCCTCGACGCGGCGTACAAGAAGATCAACCAGCAGGTCACGGTGAAGGGCTTCCGTAAGGGCAAGATCCCGGCCCGGGTCATCGACCAGCGGTTCGGCCGCGGTGCGGTGCTGGAGGAGGCCGTCAACGACGCGCTTCCCAAGTTCTACACCGAGGCGGTCAACGAGGCCGAGCTGAGCCCGCTGGGCCAGCCCGAGGTCGACATCACGGAGCTGAAGGACGGCGAGACGCTGAACTTCACCGCCGAGGTCGACGTCCGCCCGGCCCTGGAGATCCCGGACTACTCCGGCATCGAGGTCGAGGTCGACGCGGTCGAGGTCACCGACGAGGACATCGAGAAGTCGGTCGAGCAGCTGCGCGAGCGCTTCGCCTCCACCTCCCCGGTGGAGCGCGCCGCCGAGGACGGCGACGTCGTCACCATCGACCTGGAGGCCAAGGTCGACGGAGAGGTGCTGGAGGACGGCATCGCGAGCGGCGTCTCCTACACCATCGGCTCCGGTGAGCTGCTGGACGGCATCGACGACGCCGTCAAGGGCAAGTCCGTCGGCGAGGAGGCCACCTTCGCCTCCGAGCTGAAGGGCGGCTCCGCCGCGGGCAAGGAGGCCGAGGTCACCGTCAAGGTCACCCAGGTCGCCGCCCGTGAACTGCCCGCGCTGGACGACGACTTCGCGCAGCTCGCCTCCGAGTTCGACACCCTGGACGAGCTCAAGGCCGACAGCCGCAAGCGCCTCGCGAACATGAAGCAGTTCGACCAGGCCACCCAGGCCCAGGAGCGCGTCCTGGAGAAGCTCCTCGAACTGGTCGAGGTCCCGGTTCCCGAGAAGCTGCTCGAGGACGAGATCAACACCCGCAAGCACAACCTGGAGCACCACCAGCTCGGTCAGATGGGCCTCGACCTCGACAAGTACCTGGAGATCCAGGGCAAGTCCGCCGAGGAGTTCGAGACCGAGACCCGCGACGCCGCGGTCAAGGGCATCAAGACCCAGTTCGTCCTCGACGAGCTGGTCAAGAAGGAGCAGCTGAACGTCAACCAGGAGGAGCTCACCGAGCACCTCATGCGGCGTGCGGCCTCCTCCGGCATGTCCCCCGACCAGTTCGCCCAGGCCGTCGTCGAGGGCGGCCAGGTGCCGCTCCTGGTCGGCGAGGTCGCCCGCGGCAAGGCCCTGGCCGTCGTGGTCGAGTCCGCCACGGTGAAGGACACCAACGGCGAGATCGTCAACCTGGACGACGAGGAGGAGACCGAGGCCGCCGAGGCGTCGGAGACCTCCGAGGAGAACGCCGAGGGCTGAGCGCCCCTGCGGCGCCGCTGAGCCACGTACAACGGGCCCTGGGAACTGTCCCCGGGGCCCGTTTGCCGTACCGCCGGGTCACGTAGTCAGGGGCGCGGGGAACTGCGCGAACAACCCCAACGCGCCCGCAGTCCCGACGAAGACCGCACCACCCCCCACGAACCGTCCCGGCCCCCCAGCGGAGCGCTACGCCCCCGGCGAACACCGTCATCTGCGGGATTCCCGGGAGGGACCATCGCGTTAGGGTCCATGAAAGGCAGAACAATGAGACGGCCCGGCGCCGTCGTAAGACGAGCAGGTGGATACGTGACGAATCTGATGCCCTCCGCCGCCGGCGAGCCTTCCATCGGTGGTGGCCTCGGCGACCAGGTCTACAACCGGCTGCTCGGCGAGCGGATCATCTTCCTCGGCCAGCAGGTTGACGACGACATCGCCAACAAGATCACCGCACAGCTGCTGCTCCTTGCGGCCGACCCCGACAAGGACATCTACCTGTACATCAACAGCCCCGGCGGCTCGGTGACGGCCGGCATGGCGATCTACGACACCATGCAGTACATCCCGAACGACGTGGTGACGATCGGCATGGGCATGGCGGCCTCGATGGGCCAGTTCCTGCTCACCGGCGGTACGGCCGGCAAGCGCTTCGCCCTGCCGCACACGGACATCATGATGCACCAGGGCTCCGCGGGCCTCGGCGGTACGGTCTCGGACATCAAGATCCAGGCCCAGTACCTGCTGCGCACGAAGAAGACCATGTCCGAGCTGACCGCGCTGCACTCCGGCCAGACCGTCGAGACGATCGTCCGCGACGGCGACCGCGACCGCTGGTTCACCCCGGCAGAGGCCAAGGAGTACGGTCTCATTGACGAGATCATCACGCATGCCTCGGGTGTTCCGGGAGGCGGCGGCACCGGTGCCTGACCGGCCCGGCCACGCCACGCACCGCCGAGACCCCAGCCCCCCGAACGCCACCAGGACGGTGAACCCCATGACCAATTCCTCCGGCTTCCCCGGCGCCGCCAGCGGCATGTACGAAGGGCCCCGCCCCGACAGCCGCTATGTCATCCCGCGCTTCGTCGAGCGCACCTCCCAGGGCATCCGCGAGTACGACCCGTACGCGAAGCTCTTCGAGGAGCGCGTGATCTTCCTGGGCGTCCAGATCGACGACGCCTCCGCCAACGACGTCATGGCGCAGCTGCTGTGCCTGGAGTCGATGGACCCGGACCGGGACATCTCGATCTACATCAACAGCCCCGGTGGTGACATGACCGCCCTCACGGCGATCTACGACACCATGCAGTTCGTGAAGCCCGACATCCAGACGGTCTGCATGGGCCAGGCGGCCTCCGCGGCGGCCATCCTGCTCGCCGCGGGTACGCCCGGCAAGCGCATGGCGCTGCCGAACTCCCGGGTGCTGATCCACCAGCCGGCGGGCTCCACCGGCCGCGGCCAGCTCTCGGATCTGGAGATCATCGCCAACGAGTTCACCCGGATGCGCGAGCAGCTGGAGAACATGCTGGCCAAGCACTCGAACCAGCCGATCGAGAAGATCCGCGAGGACATCGAGCGCGACAAGATCCTCACGGCCGAGGAGGCGCTGGAGTACGGCCTCGTCGACCAGATCATCTCCACCCGCAAGCTGAACAACAGCTCGGTCCGCTGACGCGGAGCGGCTTGTTCGCCGCCCCTCTTGGCACGGTCCACGTCAAAGTGAACCCTGCCAAGGGGGGCCCGAACACCGGGCCCGGCAAGGTACCGTCGGACATAAGGCAGCACCAGGAGCCGCTGGACCTCCGCGTCCAGGCGTCTCCCAGGCGAAGGGGAAGCACACCGTGGCACGCATCGGTGACGGCGGCGATCTGCTCAAGTGCTCGTTCTGCGGCAAGAGCCAGAAGCAGGTCAAGAAGCTCATCGCAGGGCCCGGTGTGTACATCTGCGACGAGTGCATCGATCTCTGCAACGAGATCATCGAGGAAGAGCTCGCGGAGACCAGCGAGGTGCGCTGGGAGGAGCTGCCCAAGCCCCGCGAGATCTACGAGTTCCTCGAAGGCTATGTAGTCGGCCAGGAGGCGGCGAAGAAGGCCCTCTCCGTCGCGGTGTACAACCACTACAAGCGGGTCCAGGCGGGCGAGAACGGCGGCCCGGGCGGCCGTGACGACGCCATCGAGCTGGCGAAGTCCAACATCCTCCTGCTGGGCCCCACGGGCTCCGGCAAGACCCTGCTCGCCCAGACCCTGGCCCGCATGCTCAACGTCCCCTTCGCGATCGCCGACGCGACGGCGCTCACGGAGGCCGGCTATGTCGGCGAGGACGTGGAGAACATCCTCCTGAAACTGATCCAGGCGGCGGACTACGACGTCAAGAAGGCCGAGACCGGGATCATCTACATCGACGAGATCGACAAGGTGGCCCGCAAGAGCGAGAACCCCTCGATCACCCGCGATGTGTCGGGCGAGGGCGTTCAGCAAGCCCTGCTGAAGATCCTGGAAGGCACCACGGCCTCCGTCCCGCCGCAGGGCGGCCGTAAGCACCCGCACCAGGAGTTCATCCAGATCGACACGACGAACGTCCTGTTCATCGTGGGCGGCGCCTTCGCGGGCCTGGAGAAGATCATCGAGGCGCGGGCCGGCGCGAAGGGCATCGGCTTCGGCGCCACGATCCTCTCCAAGCGCGAGCTGGAGTCCAAGGACGTCTTCGAGGACGTCATGCCCGAGGACCTGGTCAAGTTCGGCATGATCCCCGAGTTCATCGGCCGCCTCCCGGTGATCACGAGCGTCCACAACCTGGACCGCGAGGCCCTCCTCAAGATCCTGGTGGAACCCCGCAACGCGCTCGTCAAGCAGTACCAGCGCCTCTTCGAACTCGACGGCGTGGAGCTGGACTTCGAGCGCGAGGCCCTGGAGGCCATCGCCGACCAGGCCATCCTCCGCCAGACCGGCGCCCGAGGCCTGCGTGCCATCATGGAGGAAGTCCTCCAGGGCGTCATGTACGAGGTCCCGTCCCGCAAGGACGTGGCCCGCGTCGTCATCACCGCCGACGTGGTCCTGTCCAACGTCAACCCGACCCTGATCCCGAGGGACGCACGGGGGCGGGGGTCGGGGGAGCAGAAGTCGGCCTGACACACACGCCGTACGACGGCGAAGGGGCCCCGGTCGACCGACCGGGGCCCCTTCGCCGTACCGACTGACGACGTCAGAGCTTGACGCGGACGTCGTTGCGCAGCTTGGCGGCGATGTCCGCCGTGTCGTTGATGGTGCCGCCGTCACCGGTGGCCAGCCCGGCGATGCTGAGCGTCATGACCTTCACGACGGTGCTGTGGTCCGCCCAGATGCAGACCGGCAGCTTGACCGTCTTCGCCGCACCGGCGGGCGAGTCCGACGAGCCGGTGTTGTCCAGTTGTGCCACCTGGCACTTCATGACGCCGTTGGAGAAGCCCGACGGGGTGACCGTCTCGGGGCTGCCGATCAGCTTGCCCTTGATGTCCGAGTCGCTCTGGTCCTTCTCGGACGCCGCCTTGGCCTTGGCGAACGCCGCGTCGATGACCGCTTCGGGGTTGGCGATCGTGCCGTAGACACCGCTGAAGGAGAGGTTCTTCGCGGTCAGCCCGGTCCCCATCTTGTAGGACGCGCCGGCGCCCTTGGGGTCCTTCACCCCCGCCTTCTTGAAGTCCGCGAGGTCGGAGTCGCTGACCGGGTCCGAGGAGCCCGAGCTCTCCGACTTCGTGTACGTCCCGTTGATCACCGTCGAGGGCGTGATCAGCTTGTGCGGGCCGTCGTCCGCCACGCTCGTGCTGCCGCCGCTGAAGGCGAAGTACGCCCCCACCGCGATGGCTGCCACCACGGCCACACCGCCGATGATCAGGCCCGTCTTCTTCTTGCCGCCGCCCGGCTGCGGGGGCTGCGGCATGCCGTAGGGCTGCTGGCCGTAGGGGGCCTGCTGGCCGTACGGCTGCTGCGGCGGCACGCCGCCCTGCTGCGGGTAGCCGTAACCCGGCTGCGGCGGGGCCGGGGGCGCCTGCTGGGGGTAGCCGTAGCCGGGCTGCGGAGCCTGCGGCTGCTGACCGTACGGGCCCGGCTGGCCCGGCTGGCCGTACGGACCCGGCTGCTGGGGCTGCTGGCCGTACGGGCCCGGCTGGTTGTAGCTCATTTCTGGGTTCCCCCTAGGACGCTTATGTGTTCCTGACATCCTGACCCAGGCCCGGAAAGCACGCGTCACCGGGGGCCGCATCGTTACGAAACATGCAAACGCCTGTGGCGAAGCGGTGGGGTAGGGGAGCATGCTCAGCCGTCGGCGCTCTGAGCCTGTTGCCGGATGCAATCGGCTACAGCGCCCGCTACAGCTCCCGCGGACGTCCCCACCGATGACGAGGCGAAGTACGACGCCGGCCAGACACGAGTCTGTTCGGCCGCCGATGGAACGGATTGTTGGCGCACTGCACGCGCAGCAACCGGCTCAACAGGACGCTCCGTGCCGTCGCGGAGTTGAAAGCTCGGCAAGCACGCCGTCGACTGGATTTCACGCACAAGCTCACCACTGACCTCGCCAAGAGCCACGGACCGGTCGCCATCGAGGACCTTCGCGTGAAACAGATGACGAAGAGCGCGAAGGGCACGAGGAACGCACCTGGCGTGCGGGTATCCCAGAAGTCCGGCTTGAATTGCGCCATCTTTGACAATGTGCCGGGTGAACGGCGACGACAGCTTGCCCACAAGTGTCCCGCTCACGGGCCCCTTCTCGTCGCGGTCTCCCCTGCTGGGACCTCGCAGACGTGCGGCGACGATGCGGACCACAACGCCTCGGTCGTGATCCACACGTGAACCCTGATCCTTCCTTCCGTGCGGTCCTGACCACTGCGGACATCGGAGACCGTCAGGAATCCCCGCCACGCTTGATCACGGGGAGGATGTCAAAGAACAAACGCGTTTCGGGACCACCCCGTGACACCTCTAAACTGACCCCCGTGACCGAGAACGCTCAGCAGCAGCCACCCGCGCCCGACACCGAACTGCCGACCCAGTACGCGCCGGCCGATGTAGAGGGGCCGCTGTACGAGCGCTGGGTAGAGCGCGGTTACTTCGAGGCGGACGCCAAGAGCGACAAGCCGCCGTACACCGTCGTCATCCCGCCGCCGAACGTCACCGGCAGCCTGCACCTGGGCCACGCCTTCGAGCACACCCTCATCGACGCCCTGACCCGCCGCAAGCGCATGCAGGGCTTCGAGACGCTGTGGCAGCCCGGCATGGACCACGCCGGCATCGCCACGCAGAACGTCGTCGAGCGTGAGCTGGGCAAGGAAGGCAAGTCCCGGCACGACCTGGGACGGGAAGCCTTCGTCGAGCGTGTGTGGCAGTGGAAGGGTGAATCCGGAGGCCAGATCAGCGGACAGATGCGCCGCCTCGGCGACGGTGTCGCCTGGTCGCGTGAGCGCTTCACCATGGACGAGGGGCTTTCGCAGGCCGTTCAGACCATCTTCAAGCGGCTCTACGACGACGAGCTGATCTACCGCGCCGAGCGCATCATCAACTGGTGCCCGCGCTGCCTCACGGCCATCTCGGACATCGAGGTCGAGTACCAGGACGACGACGGCGAGCTGGTCTCCATGACGTACGGGGAGGGGGACGACACCATCGTCGTCGCCACCACCCGTGCCGAGACGATGCTCGGTGACACGGCCGTCGCCGTCCACCCCGAGGACGAGCGCTACAAGCACCTCGTCGGCAAGCTCATCAGGCTCCCGCTGACCGACCGTTCCATCCCGGTCGTCGCCGACGAGCACGTCGACCCCGAGTTCGGTACCGGCGCCGTCAAGGTCACCCCGGCCCACGACCCGAACGACTTCGAGATCGGCCAGCGCCACGACCTGCCGTCCATCACGGTCATGGACGAGCACGCCGTCATCACCGTCCACGGCCCCTTCCAGGGCATGGACCGCCTGGAGGCCCGCTCGGCGATCGTCGCCGCGCTGCGCGCCGAGGGCCGGATCGTCGCCGAGAAGCGGCCGTACGTCCACTCGGTCGGCCACTGCTCGCGCTGCAAGACCACCATCGAGCCCCGCCTGTCGATGCAGTGGTGGGTCAAGGTCGGCCCGCTCGCGAAGGCCGCCGGTGACGCCGTCCGCGAGGGCAAGGTCACGATCCACCCGCAGGAGATGGAGAAGCGGTACTTCGACTGGGTCGACAACCTCCACGACTGGTGCATCTCGCGGCAGTTGTGGTGGGGCCACCGGATTCCCGTCTGGTACGGGCCGAACGGCGAGGTCGTCTGCGTCGGACCCGACGAGGAGCCGCCCACGGGTGAGGGCTGGCACCAGGACACCGACGTCCTCGACACCTGGTTCTCCTCCGGACTGTGGCCCTTCTCCACCCTCGGCTGGCCCGAACAGACCGAGTCGCTCGCGAAGTTCTACCCGAACTCCGTCCTGGTCACCGGCTACGACATCCTCTTCTTCTGGGTCGCCCGGATGATGATGTTCGGCCTGTACGCGATGGACGGCACCCCGCCGTTCCACACCATCGCCCTGCACGGCATGGTCCGCGACCAGTTCGGCAAGAAGATGTCGAAGTCCTTCGGCAACGCGGTCAACCCGCTGGACTGGATGGACAAGTACGGCTCCGACGCCCTGCGCTTCACCCTGGCGCGCGGTGCCAACCCCGGTGTCGACGTCCCGATCGGCGAGGACTGGGTCCAGGGCTCCCGGAACTTCGCCAACAAGATCTGGAACGCGACCCGCTTCGCGCTGATGAACGGCGCGACGGTGGAGGGCGGACTGCCGGACGCCGCCGAGATGTCGGCGACGGACCGCTGGATCCTCTCCCGGCTGAACTCGGTCGTCGCCGAAGTCGACGCGTTCTACGAGGACTTCCAGTTCGCCAAGCTGTCGGACACCCTCTTCCACTTCGCGTGGGACGAGGTCTTCGACTGGTACGTCGAGCTGTCCAAGACGGTCTTCATGGCGGGCGGCGCCCCGGCCGAGGTCAGCAAGCGCGTCCTCGGTGAGGTCCTCGACGTCACCCTCAGGCTGCTGCACCCGGTCGTCCCGTTCGTCACGGAGACCCTCTGGACGACCCTGACCGGCGGCGAGTCCGTCGTGATCGCCGACTGGCCGACGGACAGCGGCTTCCGTGACGCCGACGCCGAGCGGGAGATCGAGACGCTCCAGTCGGTCATCACCGAGGTCCGCCGCTTCCGCGCCGACCAGGGTCTCCAGCCCGGCCAGCGCGTCCCGGCCCGCCTGACCCTGGACGGTACGGCCCTCGCCCCGCACGAGGCCGCCATCCGCCAGCTCCTGCGTCTCCAGCCGGAGGGCGAGAGCTTCACGGCGACGGCGACCCTGCCGGTGGCGGGTGCCGAGGTCGCGCTGGACCTCTCCGGCACGATCGACGTGGCAGCCGAGCGCAAGCGCCTCGCGAAGGACCTGGCCGCCGCCGAGAAGGAGCGCCAGCAGGCGGAGGCCAAGCTGGGCAATGAGGCCTTCCTGGCCAAGGCTCCGGAGAACGTGGTCGACAAGATCCGAGGCCGCCTGGCCAAGGCGGAGGAGGACATCACCCGCATCCAGGCCCAGCTGGACAGGCTGCCTGAGGCGTAAGCGGTTCTGTGTGGCTGAGGCCCCCGGCGCGTATGAGGCGCCGGGGGCCTCAGCCCGCCCAGGGGCGCGCGGCCCGTTGTCACCTCCGCTCCGTAGACTGGCCCCGTGAGCGACCTCCCGCACGAGAACGACCAGCCCGACCCTCTCGACGGCTTCGACGAACTCATCGAAGCCGAGACCACCCGCGACCCCGACCTCGCGGTGATCGAGGCCGGCAGCCGCACCCTGCGCACCCAGGGCGGCCAGCCGTCCGCCGACGTACCCGGGCGTCCGAAGGACCCCGAGGTCGACCGTGCCCTGCGCGAGGTCGAGACGGACCTGGCCGGCCGCTGGGGCGAGACCAAGCTGGAGCCCTCGGTCAGCCGTATCGCCGCGCTGACGGACCTGCTCGGCGACCCCCAGCGCTCGTACCCCTCGATCCACATCACGGGCACGAACGGCAAGACCTCCACCGCCCGCATGATCGAGGCCCTGCTCGGCGCCTTCGACCTGCGCACCGGTCGCTACACCAGCCCCCATGTGCAGTCGATCACCGAGCGGATCAGCCTGGACGGCGCCCCGGTCTCCGCCGAGCGGTTCATCGAGACGTACCAGGACATCAAGCCGTACGTGGACATGGTGGACGCCTCGCAGGAGTATCGCCTGTCGTTCTTCGAGGTGCTCACGGGCATGGCGTACGCCGCCTTCGCGGACGCCCCGGTGGACGTCGCCGTCGTCGAGGTCGGCATGGGCGGCTCCTGGGACGCCACCAATGTCATCGACGCCGACGTCGCCGTGATCACGCCGATAGACCTGGACCACACCGACCGGCTCGGCGGGACGACCGTGGAGATCGCCGCCGAGAAGAGCGGGATCATCAAGCAGGGCGCGACCGTGATCCTGGCGCAGCAGCCGGTGGACGCGGCGCAGGTGCTGCTGAAGAAGGCCGTCGAGGCGGACGCCACCGTGGCCCGCGAGGGGCTGGAGTTCGGGGTCGTCGCCCGGCAGGTCGCCGTCGGCGGGCAGCTGGTGACGCTGCGCGGCCTCGGCGGTGAGTACGGCGAGGTGTATCTGCCGCTGCACGGCGCCCACCAGGCGCACAACGCGGCCGTCGCCCTCGCCGCCGTGGAGGCGTTCTTCGGCGTCGGCGCGCAGCGCGCCGAGCCGCTGGACATCGACACCGTGCGCAAGGCCTTCGCGGGTGTCTCCTCGCCGGGCCGCCTGGAGGTCGTACGGCGTTCCCCGACCGTCGTGCTGGACGCGGCGCACAATCCGGCGGGCGCCGCGGCGACCGCGGAGGCGGTCCGCGAGGCGTTCGACTTCACGCGGCTGATCGGCGTGGTCAGCGCGAGCGGCGACAAGAACGTGCGGGGGGTGCTGGAGGCCTTCGAGCCGATCTTCGCCGAGGTCGTCGTCACCCAGAACTCCAGCCATCGGGCGATGGACGCCGACGAACTGGCTGCGCTCGCCGTCGAGGTGTTCGGCGAGGAGCGGGTGCAGGTCGAGCCGCGGCTGCCGGACGCCCTGGAGGCCGCGATCACGCTGGCCGAGGAGGAGGGCGAGTTCGCGGGCGGCGGTGTGCTCGTCACCGGTTCCGTCATCACCGTCGGCGAGGCCCGGCTGCTGCTGGGGAAGGGCTGAGGACCGAGGATGCGTACGCTCTGTGCCTCGACGCTGATCGGCGAGTTCTTCATCATCGGGTTCGCCGGGCTCGTCGCCATGAAGGACCCGGGTCTCGCCGTCTCCACGGTGTGGCTGGTCAGCGGTATCGCGATGCTGCTGTGTGTGCTGCTGTGCGGCATGGTGACCCGGCCCGGCGGGGTGGCCCTCGGCTGGGCCCTGCAGATCGCGCTGGTCGCCTCCGGGATCTTCGTCCCGACCATGTACTTCATGGGCGTGGTGTTCGCGGCGCTGTGGTGGGCGTCGGTGCACTTCGGCAGAAAGGTGGACGAGGCGAAGGCCCGCTTCGCGGCGCAGGCGGAGTCCGGCTCCTCCACAGCTGACGCTGCGTAACAACCGCGGGGCACGCTCTTGTAACCTCGTCCCACCACCGCAGACGTCCCCCAGAAGGAGTCCCCCCGTGAGCCAGCGCACCCTCGTCCTCCTCAAGCCCGACGCCGTCCGTCGGGGCCTGACCGGCGAGATCATCAGCCGTCTCGAGCACAAGGCCGGCTGGCGGATCAGCGCGCTGGAGCTGCGCACCCTGGACCGGGCCACGCTGGAGCAGCACTACGCCGAGCACGTCGGCAAGCCGTTCTACGAGCCGCTGGTGGAGTTCATGGCCTCCGGCCCGGTCGTGGTGCTGATCGTCGAGGGCGAGCGGGTCATCGAGGGCGTGCGCGCGCTCGCCGGCCCGACCGACCCGATCGCCGCCGCGCCGGGCTCCATCCGCGGTGACTACGGCGTGATCGTCCGCGAGAACCTGATCCACGCGTCCGACTCCGAGGAGTCCGCCGAGCGCGAGGTGAAGATCTTCTTCCCGGGCCGCGCCTGAACCGGGCGTGAGCCCCGCGCGGAGTTTTCGCTAATTTTTCTGAGTGGGCGTCAGCTCTGTCCGGTGGGGGTCTGACCAGGGACGGCCGCACATTTCCGGCCGTCCCTTGGCATATGCCTCGCCGATCGGGGGAACGCGTGCCTCCGTTGGACCGTCTCCACAAGCGGGGCGGGCCGCCATCTGGTGACAATGGCGGAGACCCTCGCGCAGTGTCCGTGCAGGCGCGTTTACGATGGAAGCCTTCACGTCACAGCACCCGCCTCGCCGACCTGATATGCCCTCAAAAGCTCAGGAAGGCCAGATGAATCCGGATGGGGAACTCAATGTCGTTCATCGGCCGTGACATGGCTGTCGACCTCGGGACCGCCAACACGCTGGTGTACGTCAGGGGCCGCGGAATCGTACTCAACGAACCGTCCGTCGTCGCGATCAACACCAATACGGGTGGGATCCTCGCGGTCGGTGCCGAAGCCAAGAAGATGATCGGCCGGACGCCGGGCAACATCGTCGCCGTCCGCCCGCTGAAGGACGGCGTGATCGCCGACTTCGAGATCACCGAGCGGATGCTCCGCTACTTCATCCTGAAGATCCACAAGCGGCGCTATCTCGCCCGGCCGCGGGTCGTCGTCTGTGTGCCCTCCGGCATCACGGGCGTCGAGCGCCGCGCCGTGATCGAGGCGTCCTCCCAGGCCGGCGCCCGTCAGGTGCACATCATCGAAGAGCCCATGGCGGCCGCGATCGGCTCCGGCCTGCCGGTCCACGAGGCCACGGGCAACATGGTGGTGGACATCGGCGGCGGCACGACGGAGGTCGCGGTCATCTCGCTCGGCGGCATCGTCACCGCCCAGTCCATCCGCGTCGCGGGCGACGAACTGGACAACGCGATCATCCAGTACATCAAGAAGGAGTACAGCCTTCTGCTGGGCGAGCGCACGGCCGAGCAGATCAAGATCACGATCGGTTCCGCGTACGACCTGGACACCGACGAGCACACCGAGGTCCGCGGCCGGGACCTGGTCTCGGGCCTGCCGAAGACCGTGGTCATCTCGGCCGCCGAGGTCCGCAAGGCGATCGAGGAGCCCGTCAACGCGATCGTGGACGCGGTCAAGACGACCCTCGACAAGTGCCCGCCGGAGCTGTCCGGCGACATCATGGACCGAGGAATCGTTCTGACCGGCGGTGGAGCCCTGCTGCGCGGGCTCGACGAGCGACTGCGCCGGGAGACCGGGATGCCGATCCACATCGCCGAGGATCCGCTGGACAGCGTCGCGCTCGGCTCCGGCAAGTGCGTCGAGGAGTTCGAGGCGCTGCAGCAGGTCCTGGACGCCCAGCCGCGCAGATGACATAAGTCCTCGATTCCGCCGTACGAGACGTTCTCCTCTCGTGCGGCGGATCGTTGATGAGAGGCATAAGCTCCCACAAATGGCCCCCTCGGGTTGCGTTTCGCGTATCGCGCCGGCGAAGGGGCTCCCGAATTCCTATTAGAGGAAGGGCACGGCCGCCGCACGTGAGGGACACGAAAGAGAGCCGGTTGCTCCTGGTCCTGCTGGTTGCCATCGCATTCGCGCTGATCACGGTGGACATCCGCGGGGGCAGGAACTCCCCGGTCGACGGCGCCCGGCAGGCCGCGGCCGCCGTGTTCGGCCCGGTCGAGAACGGACTGTCCTCAGCGGTCCAACCGGTCGGCAACGCCGTCTCCGCGATCCGTGACTCCGGCAGCCGGCACGACCGGCTCGCCGCGCTGGAGAAGGAGAACGCGGCTCTCAAGGCGAAGCTGGGCAGCGACGACCGCAACCGCAGCAGACTCAACCAGCTCGACAAGATGCTGAAGATCGCCGGCGAGGGCCAGTACGGCATCAAGGGCGCCCAGGTCGTCGCCATAGGGGCGGCGCAGGGCTTCTCCTGGACCATCACCATCGACGCCGGCGCCAACGACGGCATCAAGCGCGACATGACCGTCCTCAACGGCGACGGACTGGTCGGCCGGGTCACCACGGTCGGTCCCGACACCTCCACCGTGCTGCTCGCCAACGACCCCGACTTCACCGTCGGCACCCGCATGGAAGGCGGCGACGAACTCGGCTTCGCCTCCGGGCAGGGCGACCGCCCGCTGCGCGTGGAACTCCTCAACGGCAAGGCGGAGGTGAAGAAGGGCGACCGGCTCGTCACCTTCGGCTCGGAGGCCGACCGGCCGTTCGTCCCCGGCGTCCCGGTCGGCGTGGTCTCCCGCGTCGATCCCTCCAACGGCGGTCTGACCCGCACGATCTACGTCACCCCGTACGTCGGCTTCAGCAAGCTCGACATCGTCGGCGTGGTCGTCCAGGCCCCCAAGAAGGACCCGCGCGACGAAGTCCTGCCGGCCAAGCCCAAGCCGACCCCGACGCCGACGGTGACCGTCACGGTGACCCCCTCGGCGGACGCGAACGACACGACCGGCCAGCAGCAGTAGGAGCTGACTCTGCCATGCGCCCCAACCGGATCCTGCTCTCCACCGCGCTGGTCGTCGTGGCCCTGGTGATCCAGGTGAGCGTGCTCGCCCGCCTGCATCTGCCGGGCGCCGTGCCCGACCTGCTGCTGCTCACCGTCCTGGGCCTCGCCATGGTCTACGGCCATGTGGGCGGCGCCCTCGTCGGCTTCGGCGCCGGTCTGCTCGCCGACCTCGCCCCGCCCGCCGACCACGCGGCCGGCCGCTACGCACTCGTGCTGTGCGTCATCGGCTACTTCGCCGGGCTGATCAAGCCGGAGACCGGCCGCCTGAAGTCGGCGACCGGCCCGATGGCCGTCGTGGTCGCCGCCGCGATCGGCTCCACGCTGCTGTACGCGTGCGTCGGCGCCCTGGTCGGCGACACCGCCGCCCGCCATGTCGGCCTGCCCGGGCTGCTGTTCTCGGCGGCCCTGTACGACCTGCTGCTCGCCCCGTTCGTGGTGCCCGGCATCATGTGGCTGGCCCGCCGCGCGGACAACGACCCGCTCGCCGAGGCCGGCCCCGCCGCCAAGGCCGGCGACATCTCCACCGGCTGGCTCTCCTCCGGCACCGGGCTGCGCATCGGCAGCCAGCGCGGCGGTCTCGGCGCGCTGAAGGCCAAGGCCCGCACCCGCTCCGCCCGGGTCGGCCGGATCAAGGGGGTCAAGCGGCTGTGAGGCGAGGACAAGCGCCCGTGGGTCCCCGGGAGTTCACCCGAACGGGGCAGTCTTCGCGGAACGCGGGCTCACAGGCTGGTCGTTCATCATTCGTACGCACGCGGCCGCTTCGCACACCTGCGCCGCACGCGCAGAAGTCCGCGCACTGAGAGGGGGAGACAGCCGCAGTGACCAACATCCCCGAGACCGGTCGGACCCCACGGGTCCAGATCCGGCTCGTCGTGATCCAGATCCTTGTCCTCTCCCTCCTCGGCACGCTCGGCGGCCGGCTGTGGTACCTGCAGATCCGCCAGGGTGCCCAGTATCAGAAGGAGGCGTCCGGCAACCACGTCCAGCAGGTCGTCGACCCCGCCGTGCGCGGAGACATCCTGGACGCCCGCGGCGTGCCCCTCGCCGACAACGAGACGCGCCTGGTCGTCTCGGCCTCCCGCACCGACCTGCTCAAGCAGAAGGACGACGGCAAGGCCGTCCTGACCAAGCTGGCCGGCATCCTCGGCGCGAAGCCCGAGGACATCATCCAGAAGGTCCGGCTGTGCGACGCCAAGACCCCCCAGCCGTGCTGGAACGGCTCGCCGTACCAGCCGATCCCGATCACCGACAAGGCCACCCCGAAGCAGGCCCTGCAGATCCGCGAGCGCTCCGAGGACTTCCCCGGCATCACCGCCGAGCCCGAGGCCGTGCGCCGCTACCCCGGGCCGGGCAAGTCCAACACCGCGCAGGTGCTCGGCTATCTCTCGCCCGTCACCGACGACGAGATCCAGAAGGCCAAGGACACCGACTCGCCCTATCTGCGCTCCGACATGGTCGGCCGCTCCGGCCTGGAGCGGGAGTACGACAAGGAGCTGCGCGGCAAGGCCGGCGTCACCCGCTACGAGGTCGACAACCTCGGCCGGGTCATCGGCAAGGCCAAGGCAGACCCCGCCGAGTCCGGCTCCAACCTGGTCACCAGCATCGACTCCCGGGTGCAGCGCGTCGCGGAGTACGAACTGGACAAGGCGATGAAGGCCGCCCGCACGCAGGTCGACAAGAACACCGGCGAGAACTACAAGGCCGACTCCGGCGCCGTCATCGTCATGGAGGCCAAGACCGGCCGGATCGTCGCCATGGCCTCGGCCCCCAACTACGACCCGAATGTGTGGGTGGGCGGCATCTCCGCCAAGGACTACAAGGCCCTCACCGGCAAGGACTCCGACTACCCGCTGCTCAACCGGGCCATACAGGGTCAGGCGGCCCCCGGTTCGACGTTCAAGGTGGTCTCCACGGCCGCCGCGGTCCAGGCCGGCTACGTCTGGAACGGCGGCTACCCCTGCACCAGCTCCTACTCGGTGGGCGGCCAGGTCTTCAGGAACTTCGAGGGCGAGAACTTCGGCCCGATCTCCCTGGGCCGCGCCCTGGAGGTCTCCTGCGACACCGTCTTCTACGGCCTCGGTGACCGGGAGTGGAAGAAGGACGGCGGCATCAACCCCAAGAAGGGCCAGCCGAAGGACTGGTTCTTCAAGACGGCCCACCAGTTCGGCCTCGGCAAGGAGACCGGCATCGACCTGCCCAACGAGGTCACCGGCCGCGTCCCCGACCGCCAGTGGAAGCTGGACTACTGGAAGGCCAACAAGGACGCCTGGTGCAAGTCCGGCAAGAGGAACGGCAGCTACGTAGAGAAGATCGCCTACGAGAACTGCCTCGAAGGCAACAAGATGCGCGAGGGTGACGAGATCAACTACTCCATCGGCCAGGGCGACACGCTCGTCACGCCGATCCAGGAGGCGATGATCTACGGCGCCGTAGCCAACGGCGGCACCGAGTACGCCCCGACCATCGGCAAGGCGATCATCAGCCCCGACGGCAAGAGTGTCCAGGAGATCAAGCCCAGGGTGCAGCGCAAGCTGCCCGTCAGCCAGGCCACCCTCAAGGGCATGGACGACGCCTTCGCGGGTGTCATCACCCGCGGTACGGCGGCGTGGAAGTTCAACGGCTGGCCCCAGAACAAGATCACCCTGCACGGCAAGACCGGTACCGCCGAGGTCTACGGCAAGCAGACCACCGGCTGGCTGGCCACGTACTCCAAGGACTACTCGGTGATCATGACGATCGCCCAGGCCGGTACGGGTTCCGGCTCCTCCGGTGAGGCCGTGCGCAACATCTACAGCGCGCTCTACGGCGTCCAGGGCGACGGCTCCGTCGACAACAAGAAGGCGCTGCTGCCCCAGCCGCAGAAGGGCCTGCCCAAGGTCCGCACGGACGGCACGATCGACTCCCCGAAGGTCACCGGCGACCCGGCGAAGGACGCCGAGGCGTCCCAGAAGGACAACCCGAGCAACGGCGACAGCCAGCAGCCCGCCGCCACGGCGTCGCCCACCACGGGCAACCGCAACACCCGCAGGCGGCCTCGCAGGAGGGGAAGCCGGAGGATGCCCTCATGACCGGCGCGAACAGCTTCTCCGTCTCCGGGTACGGCCCGGAGCGGGCCGGCTGGACCAGGATCTTCGCCCGTGACTCGGTCGCCCGCAGGCTCGACTGGCCGATGCTGCTGGCCGCCCTCGTGCTGTCGCTGATCGGCTCGATGCTGGTGTACTCCGCGACCCGCAACCGCACCGAGATCAACCAGGGCGACCAGTACTACTTCCTGGTCCGCCATCTGATGAACCTCGGCATCGGGTTCGCCCTGATGATCGGCACGCTCTGGCTCGGCCACCGCGCCCTGCGCAACGCCGTGCCGATCCTCTACGGCGTCTCGCTGCTCGGGGTGCTGCTGGTGCTCACCCCGCTCGGCGCCACGATCAACGGCAGCCGCAACTGGATCGTGTTCGGCGGCGGATTCTCGCTCCAGCCCGCCGAGTTCGTGAAGGTCTCGATCATCCTGGGCATGGCGATGATACTGGCGGCCCGGGTCGACGCCGGGGACAAGCCGTACCCCGACCACCGCACCGTCGTGCAGGCGCTCGGCCTGGCCACCGTGCCGATCCTGATCGTGCTGCTCATGCCCGACCTCGGCACGGTCCTGGTCCTGGTGACCATCATCCTGGGGGTGCTGCTCGCCTCCGGCGCCTCCAACCGCTGGATCTTCGGCCTGCTCGTGGCCGGCGTGCTCGGCTGCGTCGCCATCTGGCAGCTGCACATCCTGGACGAGTACCAGATCAACCGCTTCGCCGCGTTCGCCAACCCGGCGCTGGACCCGGCGGGCGTCGGCTACAACACCAACCAGGCCCGTATCGCCATCGGCTCCGGCGGACTGACCGGCGCCGGCCTCTTCCACGGCTCGCAGACCACCGGCCAGTTCGTGCCCGAGCAGCAGACGGACTTCGTCTTCACGGTCGCGGGGGAGGAGCTGGGCTTCCTCGGCGCGGGCCTGATCATCTTCCTGCTGGGCGTGGTGCTGTGGCGCGCCTGCCGTATCGCCCGCGACTCCACGGAGCTGTACGGGACGATCGTGGCCGCCGGGATCGTCGCCTGGTTCTCCTTCCAGGCCTTCGAGAACATCGGCATGACACTCGGCATCATGCCGGTCACCGGTCTGCCCCTGCCGTTCGTGTCGTACGGCGGCTCGTCGATGTTCGCGGTCTGGATCGCCGTGGGACTGCTGCAGTCGATCAAGGTGCAGAGACCGATGTCGGCGTAGGCGGCCACGGAGGGGCGTTCAACGGGTGGATGTGTGGAATTTTCCTGCCATTCACCCAGGGCTGCCTCTGCCATGCCGCCCCGCGGGCCACTAGATTCAGTTCATGGCGGATGAGAAACGCGAGATCGAGCGCAAGTACGAGTCCGACGACAGCGGGCTGCCCGACCTGACGGGCGTCGGCGGGGTGGCCGCGGTCCTGGACAAGGGCCTGGTGGAACTCGACGCCACCTATTACGACACCGCCGACGAACGCCTGGCGGGCGCCGCCCTCACCCTGCGCCGCCGCACCGGGGGCTCGGACGAAGGCTGGCATCTGAAGTTCCCGGTCGGACCGGGCGTGCGCGATGAGATCCGGGCTCCGCTCTCCGACACCGTCCCGGCGGAGATCGCCGCCCTCGTCCGCTCCCGGGTCCGGGACGGCGAACTGATCCCGCTGGTCCGGCTGCGCTCCGCCCGCGATGTACGCCACCTGGTCGACGCCGACGGCGCCCTGCTGGCCGAGGCGAGCGTCGACACCGTCACCGCCGAGCGGATCGGCGGCGGGGGCGGGACCGTCCAGTGGACCGAGATCGAGGTGGAGCTGGCCGACGACGGCGACCCCGCCTTCCTCGACCAGGTGGACAAACGCCTGCGCAAGGCGGGCGTGCGCCCCTCGAAGTCGCCGTCGAAGCTGGCCCGCGCCCTGGAGCAGACAGGAGGGCGGCGCCGTAGGAGCCGCAAGAAGGACGGGCCCGCGCCGGCGGTGACGGCCGGCGACCACGTACTCGCCTATCTGCGGGTCCAGCGGGACGTGCTGGTCGAGCTCGATCCGGCCGTCCGCCGGGACGTGCCCGACTCCGTGCACCGGATGCGGGTCGCCACCCGCCGCGCCCGCAGCACCCTGCGCAGCTTCCGCTCCGTCCTCGACCGCACCGTCACGGACGCCATCGGCGTCGAGCTGAAGTGGCTCGCCGGTGAGCTGGGCCTCGACCGCGACCAGGAGGTGATGGCCGAACGCCTGACGGACGCCCTCGACGCCGTGCCGTCCGAGCTGGTCACCGGCCCGGTCCCGGAGCGTCTGGCGGCCTGGTCGAAGGCCCGGCACGGCGGCGCCCACGGCCATCTGACCGAGGTGCTGGACTCCCGCCGCTATCTGACGCTGCTGGACACCCTGGACGGCCTCCTCACCGACCCGCCGCTGCGGCAGGCCGCCGGGAAACAGCCGGGCAAGGTGCTCACCAAGGCCGTGGACAAGGACCTGGCGACGCTGTCCGCCCTGGTCGAGCAGGCGCTCGCGGTGCCGCCCGGCGAGGAGCGCGATGTCGCCGTGCACGAGGCCCGCAAGAAGGCAAAGCGCACCCGGTACGCGGCCGAGGCGGCCACCTCCGCCCTCGGCAGGCCGGCCCGGTCCCTGACCAAGGCCATGAAGTCCCTGACCACCCTCCTCGGCGAGCACCAGGACAGCGTCATGACCCGGCTGACCCTGCGCGAGCTGTCCACGGCGGCGCACACGGCGGGGGAGAGCGCGTTCACATACGGGCTGCTGTACGGGCGCGAGGAGGCGCGGGCGGCGCGTGCGGAGGCGGAGCTGCCCGGACTGTGGAAGGAGATCAAGTCCACGGCGGCCGGCTGAGCGTACGGGGGACGCCGCCGGGCGGGTTACGCTTGATGGTCACCCCTGTCAGCTCATGAAGGTTCGCGAGATGCCTGTCGAGTCGGTTTTCCCGCAGCTCGAAGCTCTGCTCCCCCACGTGCAGAAGCCGATCCAGTACGTCGGCGGAGAGCTCAACTCCACCGTCAAGGACTGGGACGAGTGCGACGTCCGCTGGGCGCTCATGTACCCGGACGCCTATGAGGTGGGTCTGCCCAACCAGGGCGTCATGATCCTCTACGAGGTCCTCAACGAGCAGGAGGGCGTCCTCGCCGAGCGCACGTACAGCGTGTGGCCGGACCTGGAGGCGCTGATGCGCGAGCATCGCGTCCCGCAGTTCACGGTCGACAGCCACCGCCCGGTGAAGGCCTTCGACGTGTTCGGCCTGTCCTTCTCCACGGAGCTGGGCTACACGAACATGCTGACGGCGCTGGACCTGGCCGGCATCCCCCTGGAGTCCAAGGACCGCACGGTCGACGACCCGATCGTCCTGGCCGGCGGCCACGCGGCCTTCAACCCGGAGCCGATCGCCGACTTCATCGACGCCGCGGTCATCGGCGACGGCGAGCAGGCCGTGCTCGACATGACGCGGATCATCCGCGAGTGGAAGGCCGAGGGCCGCCCCGGCGGCCGCGAGGAGGTCCTCTTCCGCCTGGCGAGGACGGGCGCGGTGTACATCCCGGCGTTCTACGACGTCGAGTACCTCCCGGACGGCCGCATCGCCCGTGTCGTGCCGAACAAGTCGGGTGTCCCGTGGCGCGTGTCCAAGCACACGGTCATGGACCTGGACGAGTGGCCGTACCCCAAGCAGCCCCTGGTCCCGCTGGCCGAGACGGTCCACGAGCGCATGTCGGTGGAGATCTTCCGCGGCTGCACCCGCGGCTGCCGCTTCTGCCAGGCGGGCATGATCACCCGCCCGGTGCGCGAGCGCTCGATCACCGGCATCGGCGAGATGGTCGACAAGGGCCTGAAGGCGACGGGCTTCGAGGAGGTCGGCCTGCTCTCCCTCTCCTCGGCGGACCACTCCGAGATCGGCGACATCGCCAAGGGCCTGGCGGACCGCTACACGGACGACAAGATCGGCCTGTCGCTCCCCTCCACCCGCGTCGACGCGTTCAACATCGACCTGGCGAACGAGCTGACGAGGAATGGCCGCCGGTCCGGCCTCACCTTCGCCCCGGAAGGCGGCTCCGAGCGCATCCGCAAGGTCATCAACAAGATGGTCTCGGAAGAGGACCTGATCAGGACCGTCGCGACGGCCTACGGCAATGGCTGGCGTCAGGTGAAGCTGTACTTCATGTGCGGCCTGCCGACGGAGACCGACGACGACGTTCTGCAGATCGCCGACATGGCGACGCACGTCATCCAGAAGGGCCGCGAGGTCTCGGGCTCGAACGACATCCGCTGCACGGTCTCGATCGGCGGCTTCGTCCCCAAGCCTCACACCCCGTTCCAGTGGGCGCCCCAGCTCTCCGCCGAGGAGACGGACCGGCGCCTGGAGAAGCTCCGCGACAAGATCCGAGGCGACAAGAAGTACGGCCGCTCGATCGGCTTCCGCTACCACGACGGCAAGCCGGGCATCGTCGAGGGCCTGCTGTCCCGCGGTGACCGCCGTATCGGCGCGGTCATCCGCGCGGTGTACGACGACGGCGGCCGCTTCGACGGCTGGCGCGAACACTTCTCCTACGACCGCTGGATGGCCTGCGCCGACAAGGCCCTCGTCCCCTTCGGCGTGGACGTCGACTGGTACACCACCCGCGAGCGCACCTACGAGGAGGTCCTGCCCTGGGACCACCTCGACTCCGGCCTGGACAAGGACTGGCTGTGGGAGGACTGGCAGGACTCCCTCGACGAGACGGAGGTCGAGGACTGCCGCTGGACCCCGTGCTTCGACTGCGGCGTCTGTCCTCAGATGGATACGGCCATCCAAATCGGCCCGACCGGCAAGAAGTTGCTGCCTCTGACGGTCAAGAAGCCTGCGACCAGCGGAAACGCGAGCCAGTCATGAGCGAGGCGTTACGGCGCATCGCCGATGCTGTGACGGATGTCACTGAAGGTGAAGTGGATGCGCTGCTGAGCGCACTGGGTCTCGCGGGCAGGAAGCAACAGCCTGTCCGCGAGGTGCGCCGGACGCCGCTGCCGTCGCCCAGGAGCGCGCCGGATATTCACTCGGAGGTTGAGTGGGTATGACGACGCGGTCGTCGCCGTACGAAGCTGCCCCCGGTTCCTGTCGAACCGGGGGCAGCTTCGTCTCTGTGCGCGATTCAGACGGCGATACCGGCTCGCTTGGCCAACTTGGTGAGCCGCTCGTTGCTCCGCTTGTGCTTGGATACCAGGACGCGCGTCAGCTCCAGACTGGTCGGGTGAACCGCAGCCATCTCCGGGGCGACAGACCAAGCCTTCTCCAGGCTTTCCAAGGTCCCGTCCTGGTCCCCGAGCGCGAGTTGGGAACGGCCAAGATTCATGTACAGGGGTCCCACGCGGGTCGCCGGGAGAGACATTCCGGCCTTGATTAGGTCGTCCGCCGTGACGATGGCTTGGCGGTGCTGATCCATATCGGACGCGGTGGAGATCACATGAGTGGCCGTATTTTCGGGGCCAAAATGAATCCCGTGCTCGGCGATGTCTTCCGGGAATTCCTCGGCTGCCCGCCATGCCGCTTCAATGTGCCGACCAGTCGTTTGCTTGTCCCTGAGTCGTCCGGCGAGGGTCAAGCCTCTTAGGTGCAGAATGCCGAGACCGTAGGCGCGGTCTCGGCCGGTGAGGGTCGACTCGGCTTCAACGACGGCACGGTCAATGATGGCCAGTCCACCCGCGAAGTCACCCGAGTTGAGGAAGGTGCCTGCGTCGTCCCGTGCGGCGACGATGGCCGCGATGGGGTCTGCTCGCTCTGCTGCTACGCGCTGCTTCATGGTGGCCAACTCGGCAAGGTGCATCCACCTGTGGCGTGCGGCTAGCCAGTAGGCGACGCCGTACACGTCGGCTACCAGAGTCCAAGCCGTGGGCTCTCCGGTCAGGTGGGCATGGTTGGTCACCCGAGTGAGAAGGCTTGGAAGCCGTAGAAGAACCTTGGACAGCTCCGTATTCCATCGGAGCTGGTTCAGCTCGTCTACTTCCCGTTGTAGCGTCTCGGGGTGTTCCGGTGGGTCTCCGGGGACATTGAATCGACGGATAGCCCAATCGAGATCATTGAGGTTCTGCTCAGGTGCGCTTCCCAAGAGTTCATCAAGGGTGAGATTCATAGCCTGGGCGAGAGCGGCGCCTACGCCCTGGGAGAGCGCTCGGTCTCCCACCTCAATCTTGCTGAGAAGGGATACCGACACACCCGCCCTACGGGCAAGGGCCACCTGGCTCAGTCCGAGTTCCTTCCGGCGTGCCGCGACGTTGGAGCCGGGTCCGGGTACCTGTGCAGCGCTCATGCCTAGCGTCTTCCCTGCTCGGTGACGTCCTCACAACCCATAGTGGCAAAGCGACCGTGCAAGCGCCCGGCAACTGTGCAAGCAGTGTGCAAGTCAGCTGGTCATGTAGGGCGTTGACTCATAAGGACAGAGACCCCCGCGACGGTGCGAACGTCCGGGGGCGTGGTCACCAACCCGTAGGAGGTTGACGACAGTGCCCAAAGCTACAACCAGACTCGGCAGGGTGCGACAGGGGACACTGGACACCGACGCGCGCCAGTGGGAGTACACGACCTATGCCCCCGCTGGTGAGACTTGCCCGGCGTGCGGGAGGCTGATCAAGAGCCTTGAGAGCTGTCGTCGGGGGATGCTGGCGCGCCGGGACTCGTCTCCGGTCGTGGCCTACTGGCACACGGCTTGCGTGCCGAAGGGGGCGGGGCAGTGATTCCCAGGGATGTCTACAAGAGCAGCAAGACGGCCGCTGTTGACGCGCATGAGGCGCTGCGGGCGGCGCTGCTGGCCATCGGGATTCCGAAGCGGGACCTTGGCTGGCTGGCGCCGCGTGTAGCGCCGGACGGCCGTCCGATGGTGGCCATGGGGACGTGGAACGCCGACGTGGTGCAGAAGGTGGCGGCGCATCTGATGGCGTCACCCGCGTACGTCAAGACGTTGCCGGACGGCCGTGTCGTAGCCGATCACGCCAACGTGACGCGAGACGAGTAGCCCCCCCGGCGCGCTGACTGGCGGCGAATCAGGAATCAGCGCGTCGGCTGCCCCGTCTGTGACTCTGCCCCCCGGCGGGTCATGGACGGGGCTCTTTGCTGTTTGAGCCTGTGGTGCCGTGATGTCGCGCCTGGGCACGCCGCCGGCTGTAGAGGCTTTTGGGCGGGAGCTGCCATGGGGCGAGTGAACAGGGGGCCGTACGCTCGCCGGCGGATCGGGCAGTCTTTGGGACCTGCTGAGCTGCTGGAGGCGGTGAGCCTCGGGCCACGGTCCTCGGGGTCGGGGTGGGCAAGGTGGGCCGTGCTGGATCTGGTGTACGTCTTCGGGGTTGCCTGGTGTGCGCCGGGGCGCGGCAAGCCGTCCCGGCGGCGCGCCGAGGCGCGCCCTGGAAGAAGTAAATCCAGATTCCGCCACGCCCCGAACCACTGACCGCTCCCGGCTCCCGATGGGCACATGGCACGTTGCACAACCGGCCCGACAGACCTGCTCCGGGTCGGGGTGGCACGGGCTGGTGTGACGCCTTGGCAGTTTCCCAAGCTGATGGCCCCGGGCTGACTTACCCGCTGCACGGCGGCAAGGACGGACGGCCCTATCCTGCTGTCCCGTTTCCGGGGTCCCAAGCGGACTCCACGCCGTGCCAGGCTGACGGTCCGCCCAGTGCGTGGACGAGATGTTCCTGAGTCGGATCGAGCGAGCGACGGGCCGCGTTGACGAACCTCAGGTGCGCCTCGTACAACCCGCCGTGAATCGGCCGGAGCTCTTCCAGATCCGACGGTTGCCCGCCATGGAACAGGATCGTGAACTCTTCGATGAAGTAGCAGATCCGCTCGGCCGCCGTCATGGCCTCCTGGCTTGCCACCAGGGACATCGACTGCAGGGCGGCATTGAACGGTCCCCAGGCGACGGCGGGTGTGCGTCTGTCGACGAATGCCTCGCGAAGCTCCATCTCCACGGCGCCGAACGCCTGGAGGAACTTCTCGTAGGCAGCGGTTCGCGACTCCTGGAGCCACTGGCGGGTCTGGCTGCGCCTTCCCACGACGCCACCCGCGATCACACCGACCACGGTGGCGGCGATGCCTCCGGCGGTGGATATCAGGAGTCCCCAGGGGACAGCCACGCTACGTCTCCCTCCAGTCCGGTCCGGTCAGAATCCCGCATGCGGACCGGCAAGATCAACGAGTAGATCGGTCCGTTCCGGTGCGCCGTGTGCGTGTGGTGGGGGCGACGTGCCGGTGCGGTGGTTGCGCCCTTGGCGGGTGATGGCCACGGTGAACGGGTGATTCTCGTTCCGGGCTGGATGTGGCACCGTGGGCCGGTGAGCCGGGCTGTGGGCGCCGGCCTCGCCGCCGGCGTCTTCTTCGGGGCTTTCGTTCTCGTCGAGGCGAACTCATGGGCGGCCGCCGGGGTGGTCTTCGTGGTGCTGAGCCTGTTCTACGGGACCCGGGTGCCGCGCCGCATGGACAGGATCTGGCCCGCGGCCAAGGACATGAACCGCGCCGACCGCGCGACCGTGGTACGCGCCACCCGGAGCGGCGAGGCCATCGGTGATCCTCGGCTGGCGCCCTCGGTCGTCGCGTACGCCGGCGCCCTGCGCCGCGCCGCCGAGGAGGACCGGCTGCGCCGCTGGGTCGTCCTGCTCGTCACCGCGTTCGCTCTCGCTCTCGCCGTGTACGACACCGTGCTGGGCTCCACCGGCGAGAGCGTCGCCTCGTGGCTGGTGGCCGTGCTCCTCCTGGCCGACCTGATGTGGTGGCCCCGCAGCCGAGCCCGCCTGCTGGTCCGAGCCGATCGGGCAGAGGCGTCGGCCCGCCGTGTGATGGACGCGGGCTGCGCGACGGGCGACTCCTGACCACGTACGACAGGTCCGGCATGGGTGATCGTCTTGCCGATGCCCTGCGGGGCGACAAAGCTGGCCTTGAGAAGAATTCGAACAACCCTGGAACAGAGAAGGAGTCCGCAGACCGGCCCATACGAAGATCAGAGGGAGAGGCAGTCATGACGACGCAGAGGTCCGAGACGTCGGGGACTGCGATGGACGCCGCACCGACCGTGTCCAGGCAGCCGGACGGTCTCGGGAAGCGGGTCGGGGAGGTGGCGGAGATCACGGTTCTCCTCGATGCGAAGCCGGGCGGGGCGGAGAGGTTCCGCCAGAATGCCGCCAAGATCCAGGAAGATGCCTTTCACTACGAAAAGCTCGTCGGTACTGTCCACGACTTCCGTGTCACGTTCATCAACAATGACACCCAGGTCGTGGGCGCGGTCACCTATGACGGTGATTTCAAGCCGTACATGGCCGACATCTTCGCCAATGCCGGGCCGTGGTTCGACGAGATGTTCGACGGGGTCATCGAGGGCTACCCCGGCGCCGGCGATCCCGGCATCGTCGACTGGCTGGCGCCGAAGATCGTGGAGGCCGACATGTGGTACGCCTCCAACCCGAGCATGACGGTCGAGGACACCACCAAGGCGCAGAAGGTGTCGGAGGCGTTCAACTCGTTGCTGGACGCGGCGGCCGGCTAGCGGCCTGGCTCCCTGGCACCCGTCATGTCCGACCATCTCTCCGGCAGCCGTGCCGAGGTCGATCCGGCCATTGACCTCGCCGACCTCTACGCCTTTCCCAGCCCCTCCACGGCGGGCCGGCTCGTCCTCGTCATGGATGTCTTTCCCAATGCCCGCCCAGGGGCCCTGTTCTCCGACGCCGCCAGCTATCGGTTTCGTGCCCGCCCTGCGGCCGTCGCGGTGGGTCACCCGGGTTCGTTCTTCGAAGTGGGCGCCGATGAGTATGCGTTCACGTGCACGTTCTCAGGCCCGGTCGAGTCGGACACCGGCGGGGAGGTGACGCAGTGGGGAACGTGCGCGCTCCCGGACGGGGAGGCGGTCGCGTTCCAGGTGGACGACGAGCGGGGCGGCGAGGGCCATGGCGTACGCGTCTACGCCGGGTTGCGGCTGGATCCCTTCTTCATGGACGTCGGCAAGGAGGTGGAGACGCGGGCGCAGCGGCGGCTCGCCTTCCTCCCGGACGGCACCAACACGCTGCAGGATGTCGACGTACTCAGCATCGTCGTCGAGTTCGACGCTGCCGGGCTGTCCGGGCCGGCCCCGGGCGCCGTGTTCGCCGTTGCCGCGGAGACCGTCACGGCCGGGCCCTATCCGATACGCCTTGAGAGGCTCGGCCGCCCGGAGGTGAAGAACGTTCTGATGTCGCAGAACGGGGTCGACACCGCGAACACGGTCGTGGATCTGCGCGATCTCTACAACGAGGAAGACCCCTTCCGGCCGGGGCCGCGCCACATGGGCGCCTATCGCTCGCGGCTGAACGCCAACCTGGCCTTCTTCGACGGTCTGGACGGCAGGCTCGACTGGCGGACCAGCCCGGACGGGACGCATCCGCTCACCGAGCTGCTGCTCGCCGACTTCCTGGTCGTGGACGCGGCGAAGCCTTACGCCGAGGACAGCTACTTCGAGATCGAGCGCGCCCTGTTGGAGGGCCGGTCGCCCGCGACCTGCGGCGGCCGCTCGCTCAACGATGATGTCATCGACACGCTGTACACGCTGATCGTCAACGGCTTCCACGGCCCGCGGGTCAGCGACGGCGTCGATCGGGCGACCGAGCCGGCCTCTCGGGAGTTCCCGTATCTGGCGCCTCCCAACCCCAGCCCGCCTGGACCCGTTTCCGTTCCGACGGCCTCGGCCAGCCGATGAGGAGCAGCTCCACGACGGCCGGCCAGGTGGGCGAGGGACGGCGGCTCGATCTTGCCCACGGTCCGGTGACAACGGCCGGCGTGATCGCGATGGGCAACCTCGACGCGCGCATCGAAGGGCTCACAGGCCAGGCGGCCCGGGGAAGCCTGACCGGTGACGGGTGGGGCGAGCTGGTGGAGCTGACTGCCCTGCGCGGGCATGTGCGGGGGCGTATCGACGAGGCCGAGCGCGCCGCGTCGCTGGCCGAGGTGTTCGTCGGCCAGGCACCGGGCGATCCGCGGTCCCGTGTGGCCCGCGCCAGGCTGGCTGCCCATTTCCACCGGTTCCCGGCGGCGCTGGCCGATCTCGACGCGGCGGCCGCGCTGGGGCTCGATGGGCGAAGCCTGGACGAGGAGCGGGCCGCCGTCCATCAGGCGGTCGGGCGGTACGACGAGGCGCTCGTCCTCCATCGGCACGCGCTGTCGCGGCGGCACGACTTCACCGCCCTGAGCGCTTTGGGCGCCTGCCACGCCGAGCGCGGCGAGGCGGCCGCGGCCGAGAGATGGTTTCTCGCGGCGAGACGCTGCTACCGCGGGGTCAGTCCGTTCCCGCTCGCCGTACTCGAATTCCAGTGCGGGCAGGCATGGCTGGCCCATGACAACCTCGCACGCGCGCGCCTCTGGCTGGAGTCGGCGACACGCAGACTGCCCCCCTATGTGCCCGCGCAGGGCCGTCTCGTCGGTATCGACGCCGCCCAGGGCAGGGCCGCCGCGGCGATCGCGCACATGCGCCGGCTCGCGCTCGACAGTGACGATCCGCAATACGAGGCCCAGCTCGCCGGCATCCTGGGCGAGAGGCAGGCGTGGGACGAGGCGCGGTTCTGGCGCGCCCGGGCCGCCGCTCATTACGAGAGGCTGATGGCGCGCCACCCTGAGGCGTACGCCGATCATGCGGCGGAGTTCTGGCTGACAGCCGGCGGCGATCCTCAGCGGGCCCTTCGGCTGTCGCTGCAGAACCTCGCGCTTCGGCCGACTCCGCGGGCCCGCGCACTCGTGGATCGCGCGAGGCGCCGTGTCGGAGAGTGTCAGGAGTACCGGTAATTGGTACAAATCGGCCGAAGCCTCACCGAGGGGACGACATGGCGACGGCTGAAGGCCCGGCTCTGCAGCTTGAGGACATTCAAGGCATCGTGCTGCGTACGCGGCCGTCACCGTACGTCGGCACCTACATCCTGCTCCGGGTGGACGACCCCGGTGCCGGCCGTGAGTTGATGGGCCGCCTGGCCGGACTCGTCGACTCCGCCGCGAACTGGTGGCAGCCGCCCCTGCCCGCGCTCCTCAACGTCGCGGTGACGTACCGGGGGCTCGAAGCGCTCCAGGTGCCGCAGACCGCTCTGAACAGCTTTCCCGAGGAGTTCCGGCAGGGCATGGCGGCACGGGCCGAGTTCCTGGGTGACACCGGAGAGAGCGCGCCCGCGCACTGGGAGCCGCCCTTCGGTACCGGCCAGGTGCACGTCGTGCTGTCCCTTCTCGCCGCCGACCAGGAGTCGCTGGCCGTCGTCCTCGAACGGGCGCGGCAGGCGCGCGCGCAGCTCCCCGGCGTGCAGGTGGTGTACCGGCAGGAGCTGTACCAACTGGCCTCGGGACGCACCAGCTTCGGCTACAAGGACGGCATCAGCAACCCCGCGGTGGAGGGCAGTGGTGCGCAGTACCCGCCGGGTGGCGGTCCCACGCTCAAGGCGGGCGAGTTCGTGCTGGGCTATCCCGACCAGACGGGCAACCTGCCGCCGATGCCGGAGCCGGAGGTGCTGGGCCGTAACGGCACGTTCGTCGTCTGGCGGAAGCTGCACACGCGCGTCGCCGCCTTCCGGCGGTATCTCCGCGACAATGCCGGCGGCCCGGAGAAGGAGTCGCTGCTCGCCGCGAAGATCGTGGGCCGCTGGCCGAGCGGAGCCCCCTTGATCCTGGCGCCCGAGCACGACGATCCGGATCTGGGGGCGGACGAGCGGCGCAACAACGACTTCCTCTACGCGTCCGATCCGCAGGGCACGGTCTGCCCCCACGGTGCCCATGCCAGGCGCGCCAATCCGCGCGACTCGGAGATCATCGGTGACGTCGACCTCCACCGCCTGATCCGGCGGAGCACCAGCTACGGGCCGCCGCTGCCGGTCGGCACCCTGGACGACGACGGTGCCGACCGCGGCATCGTGTTCATCGCCGTCAACGCACACCTCGACCGGCAGTTTGAGTTCGTGAAGTCGCAGTGGTTCAACGACGGCAACTTCACCGGCCTCGACGTGGAGAAGGACCTGCTCACGGGCGACAACGACGGCTCGGGCATCTTCACGATCCCGCAGCACCCCGTCCGGCACCGCCTGCACGGCGTCGAGCGCTTCGTCACCACGCGCGGCGGCGAATACTTCTTCCTGCCGAGCCTCACCGCCCTGCGCTGGCTCGCCGACCTCGGCTCCTGAAGCCCGTTGATCTCGAGGGTTGCCGCGGTGTGGGATGAACTGATGGTGCTGGCGGCCGTGCCCGGGAGCATGCTGCGGGTCGGCATCGCGGACGGACGGGTGGAGACCCTGGCCGAGGACGCGGGTCCCTTTCCGGACGGGATCGTGATCGAGTCCTCGGCCGTGTACTGGACGACCATGGGCACGCCGACCCTCGATCCCGCCAAGGGCACCGGGGAGGCGGCGGAGGACTTCTCCCCGTGCGACGGCGGCGTGCACGCGATGAACCTGGACGGCACCGGCCGGCGCGACCTGGTCCGGCCCGGCACGGTCACCACCGGCAAGCAGCTGGTGTCGGACGGCGACGGATCCCTGTACTGGAGCGACCGGGAGGGCCGCCGGGTCAGCCGGGTGCGGACGGACGGCAGCGGCCTGACCGACCTGGTGGTCAACCCGCCCGGCGACATCTCGCAGGAGTGCGTGGGCGTCGCGGTCGATCCGGGCCGCGTTCGGCGACCGTCACGTCGTGGCCCAGCTCCCGGCAGGCCGAGGCCACTTCGGAGCCAGTGAAACCGGCGCCGATCACCAGCACCTGGGACACAGCGCCGGTCAGCTTGCGACGCAGGCGTGCCGAGTCGTCACGGGTGCGCAGCACGAACACCCCGTCCAGCGCGGCCTCTTCCGGGTGGATCCAGGGCCGCGACCGGGTCCCGGTGGTGATCAGCAGCCGGTCGTAGGGGACGCTGTCGCCGTTCGCCAGGCGTACCCGCTTGGCGTCCCGGTCCAGGCCCTCGGCGGCGACGCCCAGCCGCCATTCGGCGTCGATGTCGCGTCGCCGCGGCAGCGCGGTGTCCTCGGGCGGCCCTGGCGCCGCAGCACCGCGACGTCCGTGTCAGCCGACATGGGGCTCGACCCGCTTCGTCGGCTCGTCGGAGTAATCGACCAGGATGGCCTGGACCGGGCAGGCCCTGGCACCGGTTGAGATCGACGACAAGCCTCATCTGGAACACGCTCTCTGAGCAGGCCGCGGTCCACCGGCGCACCGACGGCCGGCGCCGCGAACTCCGCGGCCCTTACGCTCGGTCCACACGATCGGTTGGCATGCCCTCCTTCAGCAGCGGCTTCTCCGAAGCCGCTGGCAAACCGAGTTCCAGCCGGGCGGAGCGGGCGCTCGCGTGAACCGGGACCGGCAGGGATCCGGACGGGGATCCGGACGGGCGGTACCGGCGTCTACCCCGTCATGGAACCGCACAAGCCGCCTCCCCCGTCCCGGCAGTCCGAAGGGTGCCTCACCGTCGCGATCCGCGTCCCGCTGCGGATCGTCGTCCTGGTGCTGGTGGTGCCCGTGCGGATGGTGTGGGACGCGCTCGTCGCCGCCGGCAGGCTGGTGCGGGACACCGTGCTCAGGCCGCTCGGCCGGGCGCTGCTGTGGCTCGGAAAGGCCCTGTTCGTCTGGCCGTTCGTGGGCCTGTGGCGGTATGTCCTGGTCCCCGTCGGCAAGGCGCTCGCCTGGCTCGGCACCGTCCTCGTCCTGGTACCGGCCGGGTGGCTCCACCGGTACGTCCTCGCCCCCGTCGGGCACGCGGTCGCCTGGCTCGCGCACGGGGCGGGCGCCGGCCTCGCCTGGGTGTACGCGCGCGTGCTCCGCCCGATCGGACGCGCCGTCGGACGCGCCGTCGTCTGGCTGCTGCGCTGTCTGTTCGTCGTCCCCGCGCGCTGGCTGTACACCTGGATCCTCGCGCCCGTCGGACGTGCCCTCGCCTGGTGCGCGAGAGGGCTGGGGCGGCTGCTGGAGCGGACCGCCACCGGCATCGGGCTCGCCCTGTACTGGACCCTGCGCGTCCTCCTCGTCCTGCCCGCCCTCGCGCTGTGGCGCTGGGTCCTCGCGCCCGTCGGCCGGCTCCTCGCCGTCGTGGTGCACGAGGTGGGGGACGCCCTCGGGCACGCGTGGCGGATCGCCGGACGGATCTCGCGGGCCGTCGGCCGGGCGCTCGGGACCCTCTTCCGGTGGATCTTCGTGGAGCCGGTGCGCTGGGTCTACCGGAGCGTCCTCACTCCGGTCGGCCATGCCGTCCGTGCCGCCGTCCTGCGGCCCGTCGCCCAGGGCGCGCGTGTGATCGGCCTGGCGGTACGGGAGGCGCTGGCCGGGGCCCGCGACTCCGTACGGCAGGCCCGGGCCGACGTCCGGCGGATGCTGTTCGGTGAGCCCGCGCGGCCGGCCGCGGTGGACCGGCGGGAACCTCAGGGCCCCGCGGCACGTACTCTTGGTAGCAGTACGACCGCACTCACGAAGGACTAGAACACTGGGCAAGCGACAGCCCGAAGGCCCGCCGCCCGCACCCGCGGTGCAGCGCATCCGACTGCGCTACACCAAGCGCGGCCGCCTGAGGTTCACCAGCCACCGAGACTTCCAGCGCGCTTTCGAGCGGGCGCTGCGCCGCGCCGAGGTGCCCATGGCGTACTCGGCCGGGTTCACGCCGCACCCGAAGGTGTCGTACGCCAATGCCGCACCCACCGGCACGGGCAGTGAGGCGGAGTATCTGGAGATCGCGCTCACCGCATCGCGCGACCCGGAGACGCTGCGCGTCCTCCTCGACGAGTCGCTGCCCACCGGGCTGGACATCGTCGACGCGGTCGAGGCACGGACCTCGGGTCTCGCCGACCGGCTGACGGCCTCCGTCTGGGAGTTGCGGCTGGACGGGGTCGCCCCGGCCGACGCCGAGCGCGCGGCCCGGGCCTTCAATGCGGCCGAGTCCGTCGAGGTCCAGCGGATGACCAAGAACGGCGTCCGCACCTTCGACGCCCGCCCGGCCGTGGTGAGCCTGGAAACGCACGGTTCACCGGCTGATAGGCCGACCGACCAGCCCTGTGCGATACTGCGGCTGGTTGTTCGGCACGTGACGCCTGCCGTACGACCCGACGACGTCCTGTCCGGTCTCCGCGCCGTGGCCGACCTGGCGCCGCCGGTCCCCGCAGCGGTGACCAGGCTGGCGCAGGGGCTGTTCGATGAAGAGACCGGCACGGTGACCGACCCGCTCGCGCCCGACCGCGAGGCAGCCGGGGCCCTGACGGCCACGCCGGCCGCCGCCGCGACTGCGCCGACGCCGGAAGGTCCCGCGTAGGGACGGACGTCGTAGCGCCGCCCTTGTACTCGGGAGCCACCTGGGTCGGGCAGCGCACCGACCAGAAGACTTTCGCCAGGCCGTACCGACAAGGCGTACGGAACCGGCGAGACAGGACACAGAGTGCTCCCGTGCGGCGCCCGCGCCCCGGACGGCGGCCATCGCGGATCACGCGGGCCGTGGACGTCAACGGCGGTCGGTCTTTGCGGACCGACGCCGGACCAGGCGCGGCGCCCGGGAGCCTGACGGGAGAAACGCCCGCATGCTCGAACCGACAGAGCCCGCCGAGGGTTCCGAACTGAACACTCCGAGCGACACCCTGCCGCCGCGCAGGCGTCGCCGTGCCGCCTCCCGCCCGGCCGGCCCCCCGGCCGCGGGCGAGGCTCATGCCGAGGTGACCGTGCCGGCCATACCGGCCGCGGAGTCCGACGAGGTCATCGAGACCGCCGAGGCCGAAGAGGCCGAAGCGACGGTCGAGACCGAAGAGAGCGTCCAGGCCGTCCCGGCGCCTGCCGCCGAGGAGGCCGCCGCCACCGGCCGTCCGCGCCGCCGGGCCACGCGTCGCGCCTCCGCGCCCGCGGGCTCGCCGTCGGCCGCCGAGCCCGCCGAGACCGTCGTACCGGCCGCGTCCGCCGCCGAGACCGCGCAGCCCGCTGCCCAAGCCGAGGGCGGCGAGGTCGTCGTCGGCGAGGAGGCCGCGCCGCGCCGCACCCGCCGTCGCGCCACACGCAGCGTCTCCGCGCCGTCCGCCGAAGCTTCCGCTGCGGCCCCCGCCGGGGCTGCCGGTGCCGTTGAGGCCCCCGTGACCGAGGAGGCCGCTGTGACCGAGGAGCCCGCCGAGGCCGCACCCGCCGCGCGTCCGCGCCGTCGGGCCACCCGCCGGGCGTCCGCGCCGGCCGGTACGCCGGCCGCCGCCTCCGCTACGGCCGCTGCCGCCGGCGCCGACAAGAGCGCTGGCAAGAGCGCCGACGAGACCGCCGACAAGACCCAGGAGCAGGCGGCCGCCGAGCCGCTCGCCGCCGCGGTCGCGGAGGAAGCCGCGCCCGCCGCGCGTCCGCGCCGTCGGGCGACCCGCCGCGCCTCCGCGCCGGCCGGAGCGCCGAACGCCGCGGAGTCCGCCGCCGCGCAGACCCCGGCCGTCGCCGCCGAGGCTCCCGCCGCCGAGGCCCCCGTGGCCGAGGCCGCCGCTTCCGCCGAGGCGAGCGGTGACGGCGAGGAGGCCGCGCCGCGTCGTACCCGCCGTCGCGCCACGCGCCGGGCGTCCGCGCCCACCGGTGCGCCGGAGGCCGCGGAAGCCGCGCCCGTCGCCGAACAGCCCGCCGAGGCCGCCGCCCGGGCGACCACCCCGGAGGTCATCGTGAGCACGCCCGCCGACGAGCCCGCCACCGCCGCCCAGGAGCCGCAGGACACGGCCGCGCAGGCGCCCGCCGAGGAGCCCGCGCCGCGCCGTGCCCGGCGCCGGGCCGCGCGTCCGGCGTTCGGGTTCTCCGAGCCCTCGCGGCAGTCGGCGCGGTCCGCGCAGCCCGAGCAGGCTGCCGAGACCGAGGCCGCCGAGGCCGAGTCCCCGCGTCGGCCGGCCCGCCCCGCCGTCGCCGTCTTCCAGGCGCCGGTGTTCGCCGAGCCGAAGTT
The DNA here is from genome assembly GCF_014650595.1 of Streptomyces alanosinicus. Classification (GTDB taxonomy): domain Bacteria; phylum Actinomycetota; class Actinomycetes; order Streptomycetales; family Streptomycetaceae; genus Streptomyces; species Streptomyces alanosinicus. The sequence goes on along the minus strand of NZ_BMVG01000001.1, from coordinate 839,977 downwards.
CCAGACCCCGGAGCGCGCCGCCGCCGAGGCCGCCGCGGAGGCCGCCGAGGCCGAGGAGCCCGAGGAACTCGGCCAGGAGCCCGCCGAGCCCGCCGAGGCCGGCGCGCGCCGCCGCCGTCGCCGCCGGGGTGCCGAGGAGCCGCAGGCCGTCGAGACCGCCGCCGTGGCCGAGGAGCCGGAGGCCGAGGAGGCCGCCGAGGACCTCGCCGAGGACGAGGAGACCGAGGAGGCGGAGGGCGCCGAGGGCTTCGAGGAGTCCGGCTCCCGTCGCCGCCGCCGGCGTGGCGGCCGCCGCCGCCGTCGCGGTGAGGCCGCCGACGGCGAGGCCGGGGACGAGGGCGAGGCCGAGGAACTGGCGGCCGAGCAGGTCGCTCAGGACGCCGAGGACACCGCCGAGCAGGAGGAAGAGGACGCCGAGGACGCGCGCGACGACGACTCCGCCGGGTCCAGCTCCAGCAGCCGTCGCCGCCGTCGCCGTCGTCGTCGCGCCGGGGACACCGGCCCGGAAACCGAGCCCGGCGAGGGCGACCCGGAGCGTACGGTCGTCAAGGTCCGCGAGCCGCGCAAGCCCAGCGAGCCGTCCGACGAGGTGCAGTCCATCAAGGGCTCCACGCGTCTGGAGGCCAAGAAGCAGCGCCGTCGGGAAGGCCGTGAGCAGGGCCGCCGCCGCGTCCCGATCATCACCGAGGCCGAGTTCCTGGCCCGCCGCGAGGCCGTCGAGCGGGTGATGGTCGTGCGCCAGCACGGCGAGCGCACCCAGATCGGCGTCCTGGAGGACGGCGTGCTTGTCGAGCACTACGTCAACAAGGAGCAGTCGACGTCGTACGTCGGCAACGTCTACCTGGGCAAGGTCCAGAACGTGCTGCCGTCGATGGAGGCCGCCTTCATCGACATCGGCAAGGGCCGCAACGCCGTCCTGTACGCCGGTGAGGTCAACTTCGAGGCCCTGGGCATGGCCAACGGCCCGCGCCGTATCGAGTCCGCGCTGAAGTCCGGTCAGTCCGTCCTCGTCCAGGTGACGAAGGACCCGATCGGGCACAAGGGCGCCCGTCTGACCAGCCAGGTCTCCCTCCCGGGCCGCTACCTCGTGTACGTCCCCGAGGGCTCGATGACCGGCATCAGCCGCAAGCTGCCCGACACCGAGCGGGCCCGGCTGAAGACCATCCTCAAGAAGATCGTCCCCGAGGACGCGGGCGTCATCGTGCGCACCGCCGCCGAGGGCGCGAGCGAGGACGAGCTGCGCCGCGACGTCGAGCGGCTGCAGGCGCAGTGGGAGGACATCCAGAAGAAGTCGAAGAACGGCAACGCCCCGACGCTGCTGTACGGCGAGCCGGACATGACCGTCCGGGTCGTGCGCGACATCTTCAACGAGGACTTCTCCAAGGTCATCGTCAGCGGTGACGAGGCCTGGGAGACGGTGCACGGGTATGTCTCCCATGTGGCCCCGGACCTCGCCGGCCGGCTGCAGAAGTGGACGTCCGACGTCGACGTCTTCGCCACGTACCGGATCGACGAGCAGCTCGCCAAGGCGCTGGACCGCAAGGTCTGGCTGCCCAGCGGCGGTTCGCTGGTGATCGACAAGACCGAGGCGATGGTCGTGGTCGATGTCAACACCGGCAAGTTCACCGGCCAGGGCGGCAACCTCGAAGAGACCGTGACCAGGAACAACCTGGAGGCGGCCGAGGAGATCGTGCGTCAGCTGCGGCTGCGCGACCTGGGCGGCATCGTCGTCATCGACTTCATCGACATGGTCCTGGAGTCCAACCGCGACCTGGTGCTGCGGCGCCTACTGGAGTGCCTGGGCCGCGACCGTACGAAGCACCAGGTGGCCGAGGTGACCTCGCTGGGCCTGGTGCAGATGACGCGCAAGCGGGTCGGCCAGGGTCTGCTGGAGTCCTTCTCCGAGACCTGTGTCCACTGCAACGGCCGCGGTGTCATCGTGCACATGGAGCAGCCGACGTCGGTCGGCGGCGGTGGCGGCGGCAAGCGCAAGAAGCGCGGCCGGGGCGGCGAGGCGCACGAGCATGTGCACGAGACCGCGGCCGTGGCCGTCGAGACGGGTGAGGCCGTCGAGCCCGAGGCGGAGACCGTCGCCGAGGTGGCGGCCGAGGTCGCCGAGCCGGTCGCCCTCACGGCGCCGGAGTTCACGCCGGACGAGGAGCTGTACAGCAGCGTCGCCGAGGCGGAGGCGGCCGCCGGCCGTGGCCGTACGCGGCGCCGGGCGAGCCGTCGGGCCTCGGCTCCGGCGGGCGCGCCGAAGACGGAGAAGGCCCCCAGGGCCCCCAGGGGCGCCAAGGCCTCCACGGCGGAGAAGGCCGGGACCGCGGCTGTCACGGTGGCCGAGCAGGCTGCCGAGGCGCCGCAGGAAGCGGCGGTCGTGCCGCCGGGCGTCCCGGTGACCGCCCCCGGGGAAGCGGTCTCCTATGTGGTCGTCGAGCCCGAGGCGGCCGCCGCCGCGCAGGCCGAGGCCGCTCCGCAGGCCGAGCCCGCCGCGGAGGCCCCCGCGGAGGCCGCGCCCAAGGGCCGTACGCGCCGTCGTGCGACCCGGAAGGTGTCGGCGCCGGCCGGTTCCCCCGCGGGTGCCGAGGCGACCGTGGTGACGGTGTCCGAGACCGCGCCCGCGGCCGAGGCGCCGGTGGCCGAGCCCGAGGCCGTGGCTCCGGTCGAGGAGGCGGCCGCCGAGGCCGCCGCCCCGGCCCGCCCGCGCCGTCGTGCCGTGCGCAAGGTCAGCGCGCCGGCCACGTCCGAGGACACGGCCGTGGTGGTCGTGCCGTCGGCCGTGACGGAGGAGGCTCCGGTCGTCGCCGAGGCACCCGAGGTGCCTGCCGAGGAGGCCGCTCCGGCCAAGAAGGCGGCCCGCAAGACCGCCAAGAAGGCCACGGCGAAGAAGGCCGCCGCCAAGAAGACGACGACGGCGAAGAAGACGGCTGCCAAGAAGACGGCCGCGAAGAAGACGACGGCCAAGAAGGCGACCAAGACGGCCGCCGCGAAGTCGACGGCGAAGAAGACCACCACGGTCTCCGCCACCGGCGACGAGGGCTGACGCCCAGGGTGTGCGGCCGGTCCCGAGTGACCGGCCGCACACCCCCGGGGCCCGGTTTGACCCCCTCGGCCCGGCCCCGTAACCTTGACCGTCGGCGTGTCACTGAGCGCGCCACATCCCCGTAAACCTTTTCCTCCCGGACGCAAGGCGGGCCGGGAGAGGTCGCCCATGCTTCAAGGGCTGGCTGGCCTGCGGGGGTGCCGGTTCTTAAGCGAGCGAAAGAGAGATCCGCGTGTACGCCATCGTGCGCAGCGGTGGTCGCCAGCACAAGGTTGCTGTCGGCGACATCGTTGAGGTTGACAAGATTTCCACCGCCAATGTTGGCGACACGGTCGAGCTCTCGACCCTGCTCGTTGTCGACGGCGACGCTGTGACCAGCGACCCGTGGGTGCTGGCCGGCATCAAGGTCCAGGCCGAGGTCGTGGACCACCACAAGGGCCAGAAGATCGACATTCTGCGCTACAAGAACAAGACCGGCTACCGCCGTCGGCAGGGCCACCGCCAGCAGTACACGGCGATCAAGGTCACGTCGATCCCCACGGCTGCGAAGTAAGGGACTGAGGAGACATGGCACACAAGAAGGGCGCATCGTCCACCCGGAACGGTCGCGACTCCAATGCCCAGCGGCTCGGCGTGAAGCGCTTCGGCGGTCAGGTCGTGAACGCTGGTGAGATCCTGGTCCGCCAGCGCGGCACCCACTTCCACCCCGGCGCCGGTGTCGGCCGTGGCGGCGACGACACGCTGTTCGCCCTGCAGCCCGGTGCGGTGGAGTTCGGTACCCACCGCGGCCGCAAGGTCGTGAACATCGTTCCGGTCGCCTGAATCGCCTGATCAAGGCCTGATTCAGCACCGAACGCTTCGCGAGGCGGACCTCACTTCCCGGTCGGGAAGGCGGGTCCGCCTTTCGCGTGTTATTAGCTAGACATACCCGTATCTTCTGGAGGCACTGAACCATGACCACCTTCGTGGACCGCGTCGATCTGCATGTCGCCGCGGGTAACGGAGGCCACGGCTGTGCCTCCGTACATCGCGAGAAGTTCAAGCCGCTCGGCGGCCCGGACGGCGGCAACGGCGGCCGCGGCGGCGATGTCATCCTCACCGTCGACCAGTCGGTGACGACCCTGCTCGACTACCACCACTCGCCGCACCGCAAGGCCACCAACGGCAAGCCCGGTGAGGGCGGCTTCCGGTCGGGGAAGGACGGGCAGGACCTCGTCCTGCTTGTGCCGGACGGGACCGTGGTCCTCGACAAGGCCGGCAACGTCCTCGCGGACCTGGTCGGGCACGGGACGTCGTACATCGCCGCGCAGGGCGGTCGCGGCGGCCTCGGCAACGCGGCGCTGGCCTCCGCCCGCCGCAAGGCGCCCGGTTTCGCGCTGCTCGGCGAGCCCGGTGACCTGCAGGATGTCGTCCTGGAGCTGAAGACCGTCGCCGATGTGGCCCTCGTCGGCTACCCGAGCGCCGGCAAGTCCTCGCTGATCTCCGTGCTCAGCGCGGCCAAGCCGAAGATCGCCGACTACCCCTTCACCACCCTGGTGCCGAACCTGGGCGTCGTCACCGCCGGGTCCACGGTGTACACCATCGCCGATGTGCCGGGTCTGATCCCGGGCGCCAGCCAGGGCAGGGGCCTCGGCCTGGAGTTCCTGCGGCATGTGGAGCGGTGCAGTGTGCTGGTGCATGTGCTGGACACCGCGACCCTGGAGTCCGACCGTGACCCGCTCTCCGACCTCGACATCATCGAGGAGGAGCTGCGCCAGTACGGCGGCCTCGACAACCGGCCCCGGATCGTCGTCCTGAACAAGGTCGACGTGCCCGACGGCAAGGACCTGGCGGAGATGGTCCGCCCCGACCTGGAAGCCCGCGGCTACCGCGTCTTCGAGGTGTCGGCCGTCGCCCACATCGGGCTGCGCGAGCTGTCGTTCGGGCTCGCTGATCTGGTCGCCAAGGCGCGTGCCGCGAGGCCGAAGGAGGAGGCGACCCGGATCGTCATCCGGCCCAAGGCCGTGGACGACGCCGGTTTCACCGTCACCCGCGAGGAGTTCGACGGCGAGCCGCTGTTCCGGGTGCGCGGCGAGAAGCCCGAGCGCTGGGTGCGCCAGACCGACTTCAACAACGACGAGGCCGTCGGCTATCTGGCCGACCGGCTCAACCGCCTCGGTGTGGAGGACCGGCTGATGAAGGCGGGCGCCCGGACGGGCGACGGCGTCGCCATCGGCCCCGAGGACAACGCGGTCGTCTTCGACTGGGAGCCGACGGCCATGGCCGGCGCGGAGATGCTCGGTCGCCGTGGCGAGGACCACCGCTTCGAAGCACCGCGCCCCGCGGCACAGCGCCGGCGGGACAAGCAGGCGGAGCGGGACGAATCGCTGCGCGAGTACGACGAGTTCGACCCGTTCGAATAGGACGCGGTCTGCTGTCGCGGTCCGCTGTCGCGGGTGACTGATGCCGGGGCCGCTGTCGCCGGGGCCCGGGGGCTGTTGCTCCCGGGCCCCGGCCTTTTTGGGCTTCCACCTGCTCCCCTTTGTCATGCTCGCGACTGGTGTCGTTCAGTGGGCGGGCCCTGCGGTCATGGGAGTTTCCTCCTGTCCGCCGAGGCCACCGTGGCAGGGGAGTCAGCGTATGACCGCACCATCGCCCGATCGCCGCCGCCTTCTGACCACCGGGGCCGCCGTGCTCGGCGCCGCCGCCTCCGCCCAGCTGTGGCTGCCGAGTCCGGCCCGCGCCGTCGGCACCCCGCTGCCGGACGGGGTGTTCACCCTCGGTGTCACCTCCGGCGACCCGCTGCCCGACGGCATCGTGCTGTGGACCAGACTCGCGCCCGACCCGCTGAACGGCGGGGGCATGCCCGACGCGGTCTTCGCCGTGCAGTGGGAACTCGCCGAGGACGAGCGGTTCCACCGGACCGTCCGCCGGGGGACCGCCGTGGCCCGGCCCGAACTCGGCCACAGCGTCCATGTCGATGTGCGCGGGCTGCGCCCGGACCGCCCGTACTGGTACCGCTTCCGGGCCGGCGGCCGGCTCTCGCCGGCCGGCCGCACCCGTACCGCGCCGCACGCGCACCGGCGGGGCGGCGCGCTGCGCGTCGCCCTCGCCTCGTGCCAGAACTGGCAGCACGGCTATTTCACGCCGTACGCCGACATGCTGGCCCAGGATCCGGACGTCGTGCTCTTCGTCGGCGACTACATCTACGAGTCCGCGCCCTCCGCGACGGCGGTGCGGCGGCACGAGGGCAAGGGGGAGCCGTACACCCTGGAGCAGTACCGCAACCGGTACGCCCAGTACCGCACCGACCCCGACCTCGCCGCGATGCACGCGGGCGCCCCCTGGGTGGTCACCTTCGACGACCACGAGGTCGACAACAACTGGGCCGGCGAGGTCCCGCAGGATCCGGACAAGCAGCCGCACGACGCGTTCGTGGCCCGGCTGACCGCGGCCTTCCAGGCGTACTACGAGCACATGCCGGTGCGCGCCACCGCCGTCCCGCACGGCCCGCACATCCAGATGTACCGTCGGCTGGAGTTCGGCCGGCTGGCGCGGCTGGACGTCCTGGACACCCGGCAGTTCCGCACCGACCAGGCGACCACGCGGGAGGGCGCCGAGTCGCCGGCGATGACCATGCTCGGCGCCGAGCAGAAGCGGTGGCTGCTGGACGGGCTGCGCGAGTCCCCGGCCCGCTGGAATCTGATCGCCTCTCAGATCATGATGGCCGAGACCGATCTGCTGCCCGGCGAGGGCAAGCTCTGGTCCTACGACGCCTGGGACGGCTACCAGGCCGAACGGAACGCCCTGCTCCGGGAGTTCGCCGGCATCCGCAACCCGGTCGTGCTCAGTGGTGACCGGCATCTGACCATGGTCAGCGACCTCAGGGAGGACTACGCCGACCCCGGCTCGGACGTCGTCGGCGCCGAGTTCGTCGGCACGTCGATCTCCAGCAACGGCGACCAGGACGAGGCCGCCTTCCATGCCCGGTGGGACCCGCTGAGGGCGGACAACCCGCACTGGAAGGTGATCGACTGCCATCGCGGCTACCACCTGTTCGACATCCGGCGCGACGGCATCGACGCGGCCGTACGCGTCGTCGACACCGTCGTCCGGCCGCAGGCCACGGCGAGCACGCTGGCCCGGCTGCGGGTGAAGTGCGACGAACCGGGCGTCCAGGTGGTCTGAGGGCAGAAGAGAAGAGGCCGCCAGTAACCGGTCTCTTACCCTCGCCGAGACCGAAATGCTGCGGAATCTTGATGTGGAATTCCGGGACAATGGACGCCCCCCCGAGTTGTATTTCCGACTTGTCTCCGAGATGAGGATCCGTTTGTCCCCGAGGGGAGGATTCGTGCCGGGCGGCCCGTCCGCACCCCTGTGACCAGGCTGTGGAAGACCCTTGTGCGACCCTGTGGCGGACCTGTGGAGTTACTCACAGCAAATTCACGGAAGCGCGCGGCCCCGACCCAATCACCAGGTGTACAAGGTGAATGACAGGTAGCGCCCACATATGCATGGGATGTCGCTCGCCTTGCACTGCGCTTACCTAAAGTGGGACCCTCTCACGGTTCCCTGTCGCACCGAGGTAGGTCACCTGTGTCCCAGCGCATAGCCAAGCCCCGCACCACCGCAGTGATCCTGGCCGGTGGCACCGGTCAGCGGGTGGGTCTGTCGATCCCCAAGCAGCTGCTGAAGATCGCCGGCAAGGCAGTCATAGAGCACACGCTGACCACCTTCGAGAAGGCCGAGTCGATCGACGACGTCATCGTGCTCATGGCGCCGGGCTATGTGCCGGACATCGAGAAGATCGTCGCCAAGGCCGGCTTCACCAAGGTGAAGAAGATCATCGAGGGCGGCTCGACGCGGAACGAGACCACCGAGCGCGCCATCTCCGCGCTCGGCGAGGGCCTGGCCGAGGGCGAGGACCGCAACGTCCTCTTCCACGACGCCGTACGCCCGCTGCTCTCGCGGCGCGTCATCGACGACTGCGTGGCCGCGCTGGAGCGTTACCAGGCCGTCGACGTCGCCATCCCGTCCGCGGACACCATCATCGTCACGCGTACGCACGGCGAGGACGGCGAGTTCATCACCGAGATCCCGGACCGCTCCCGGCTGCGCCGCGGCCAGACCCCGCAGGCCTTCAAGCTGTCCACGATCCGGCGCGCCTACGAGGTCGCCGCGGGCGACCCCAACTTCCAGGCCACGGACGACTGCTCGGTGGTCCTCAAGTACCTGCCGGACGTGCCGATCCACGTCGTCGCGGGCGACGAGTACAACATGAAGGTGACGCAGCCGGTCGACGTCTTCATCGCCGACAAGCTGTTCCAGCTCGCCTCCACCGCCGCGCCCGCGCAGCAGGGCGAGGACGCCTACCGCGAACTCCTCACCGGCAAGACCGTCGTCATCTTCGGCGGGTCGTACGGCATCGGCAAGGACATCGCCGAACTCGCCGAGTCCTACGGCGCGAACGTGTACGCGCTCGGCCGCTCCACCACCGGCACCCACGTGGAGAACCCGGAGGAGGTCGACGACGCGCTGTCCAAGGCGTACGCGGAGACCGGCCGGATCGACCACGTCGTCAACACCGCGGGTGTGCTGCGCATCGGCAGGCTCGCCGAGACCGACAACGCCACCATCGAGGAGGCGCTGAAGGTCAACTACCTGGCCCCGGTGCAGATCGCCCGGTCGAGCTACAAGTACCTGGCCGAGACCCAGGGTCAGCTGCTGCTCTACACCTCCAGCAGCTACACCCGCGGCCGCGCCGAGTACTCCCTGTACTCCTCCACCAAGGCCGCCATGGTGAACCTCACCCAGGCGCTGTCCGACGAGTGGGCCGGTGACGGCATCCGCGTCAACTGCATCAACCCCGAGCGCACCGCCACCCCGATGCGCACCAAGGCCTTCGGCCAGGAACCCACCGGCTCGCTGCTCTCCTCCGAGGCCGTGGCCCGCACCTCGCTGGACGTGCTGCTGTCGGAGCTGACCGGGCATGTCATCGACGTCCGCCAGCAGGACCCGACGGCCGGCGCGGCCGAGGCTTCCGACGTCGAGCAGGCGTTGGCCACGGTTCTGGACCGCCAGGACGGCATGTAATAATTCGTCAATAGCTTTTTGTGAATTCAGGCCTTTGTTGTCGCTCTTTCACCGGGCGTTAACAGAGGCCTGAATCCGTACATCTCTCCTTGCCTCTTTACATCTCCGTACATCTCTTGCGAACCGGCACTCTCCCTCCCAGAGCAGGTTTCTCCGTGATATCCACCGCTATTCGCGTCGCCCGGGTGGGCAGCGCGGCCGAGCTGGCCGCGGCGGCCCTCATGATCCTGGGCTTCCCGGCGCTCATGCTGGCCGCGCTCGTCCCGAGCGTTCCCGCCTTCGCGGCCCTGGCCGCCGTGACGTACCTGGCGGACCACTATCTGCACCGCAAGGGCAGCTATCTGATCAACCGCCTCAGCAAGATCCGGGCGGGTGTGTCGATCCGCTTCCTGATCCGACAGCTGCTGCTGGTCATGCTGCTGGCCCGTCTGTCGCACGCGGACGACCTGATCTTCTACGGCGCGATCGGCTGCTTCATCGCGTTCTACGGCCTCCAGGCCCCGCACGGCGCGCTGGTCACCCTGATCCGCAACCGCCGCAAGATGCCGGTCGCCACCCGCAACATCGACCTGAAGTCCCGCATCCGCATCCCGGACGCCCCGCCGCGCCGCCTGCTGCACCGCAGCACGGAGAAGATGCTCCACCTCGACCTGTTCGCCATGGCCGGCATCCTGGTCTCGGCCGAACTGGACTCCTCGGCCGCCGCCGGCTTCACCGGTATCGGTCTCACCCTCGGCCTCGGCCTGCTGTACGTCCTCGTGCTCGTGCCGAACATCCGGGCCGGGAAGGTCCCGCCGAAGGCCGACGCCGTGCTCGCCGCCGTCGACGACTGGCTGGCCGGCTACCAGCCCGAGACGGTGCTGTACTTCTCCGGCTCCAGGGACTCCGTGTACCAGGTCAACATGTGGCTGGAGACGATGGAGCAGCTCCGGACCCGGCCGCTGATCATCCTGCGCGAGCGGGCGATCCTGAACAACCTCGCGCCGACCACGGTCCCCGTCATCTGCGTGCCCGGAGGGGTGCACCTGATGAACCTGGACCTGTCGGCCGTGCGCGTCGCGCTGTACGCGGCCAACGTCGGCAAGAACATCCACCTGCTGCGCGTGCCCACCATGAAGCACGTCTTCATCGGCCACGGCGACAGCGACAAGCTCGCCAGCGTCAACCCGTACAGCAAGGTCTACGACGAGGTGTGGACCGCCGGCCGGGCCGGCCGCGACCGCTACGCCATCGCCGACGTCGGCGTCCGCGACGACGACATCGTCGAGGTCGGCCGCCCGCAGCTCGCCCCCATCCAGCGCTGGCTGGGCGTGCCCGAGGACCGTATGCCGACGGTTCTCTACGCGCCGACCTGGGAGGGCTGGGACGGCAACCCGGGCAACACCTCGGTCGTCCTCGCCGGCGAGAACATCGTGAACCAGCTGATCGCGGCCGACCCGCCGGTCCGCGTCCTGTACAAGCCGCACCCGTTCACCGGCACCGTCAGCAAGGAGGCGGCCGCTGCGCACAAGCGGATCACCGCCCTGGTCGAGAAGGCCGCCGCCGAGCGCGCCGCCGATCCGCGCTTCACCGCCGACAAGGGCGCCGAGGCCGCGGCGAAGTCGGACCTGGCCCGGATCGAGGCCCGGATCGCCGAACTGACCGGCAAGGGTGGCGCCAAGGGCGACGAGGCCGAGGCCACCCGCGACGGCATCACCGACGTGGCCAGGCACACGGAGATCGCCCGGCTGCGCGCCGAGTGGAACACCGCCCACTGGCGTGCCTTCCCGTCGTACGAGCACCGTGTCATCACGGGCGCCCAGCCGCGCCTGTACGACTGCTTCAACGTCTCCGACGCGATGGTCTCCGACATCTCCTCCGTGGTCTCCGACTTCATCGCGAGCGGCAAGCCGTACGCGGTCACCGACTCCGGCGAGCTGGGGCACGAGGAGTTCAAGCGGCAGAACACGGCTGTGCGTGCCGCGGTGATCCTCTCCAACGACGCGGGGGAGCTGGGCGGTCTGCTGGACGCCGTGCGTCACCCGGCCGCCGACCCGATGCTGGACGCCCGCAAGGAGCTCAAGCGCTATCTGCTGGGCCCGGACGAGCCGAAGTCCATCGACCAGTTCAACGGCGCGGTGGCCGGTCTGGCCCTCAAGGCCGAGGCCCGTAACGTCGGTCAGGAGTCCCGGCTGGCCGCCGCGGGCCTGGACCTCGCGCAAGCCGCCCCGCTGACCAACGCGGTGCCCGGCCAGCGGGGCGCGTCCGCCGGCGAGACGGACGCCGTCACCGCGGGCTGAGCCGCCGTACGCGCGTGAGAGGGGGCCCGGTCCGGGGAGCGATCCCGAGGCCGGGCCCCTCTTACGCGCGTACGGTTTTCTTACCGCGCCGCTCCGTAACCTGTGCGTGTGATGTGAGCCACTGTGAGTACACGGTAAGGCAACCTTTCCAAATGGTTACCCGTCTAACGCTTTGCTATAGCGGATACGGGGGAAATGTTCCTTTTATCGAGGGGGAAGAGTGACCGTCGCGACGCAGCCTGATGTGAGCGTGATCATCGGGGCGTACGAAGCGATGCCGTACCTGGTCGAGTGTCTGGCGTCCGTCGAGGCCCAGACCATCGACCCGGCGCGCCTGGAGATCATCGCGGTCGACGACGGCTCGACGGACGGCTCGGGGGAGTGCCTGGAGGAGTTCGCCGCCCGCGTCCCCATGGCCGTCACCGTCATCCGCCAGAAGAACTCCGGCGGCCCCAGCGGCCCCCGCAACGTCGGCCTCGGCAGGGCGAGCGGGCGCTACGTCTTCTTCCTCGACGCCGACGACCGGCTCGGCCCCGAGGCCCTTGAGCGCATGGTCGCCATGGGCGACGAGAACGGCACCGACGTGGTGCTCGGCAAGGTCGAGGGCATCAACCGGACCCCGCCGAAGTCCATGTGGGGCAAGACCCTCGGCCGTACCGACGTCTTCTCCTCCAACATCAAGTTCACGCTGAGCGCGCAGAAGCTGTTCCGCCGCGAACTGCTGGCCGAGCACGGCATGCGGTTCGACGAGTCGCTGTTCACCGGCGAGGACGCCCTGTTCACGATGGAGGCGTATCTGCGCGCGAACGGCGTCTCCGTCCTCGCCGACTACCCCTGCTACTACCTGGTCGGCCGCGACGACGGCAAGCACGTCACCAAGTCCGGCAGCTACACCCTGCGCTTCGACTCCGCGCGGGCCCTGATGAAGCTGATCGCCGACATGGTCCCGGCCGGCGACAAGCGCGACCTCCTCATGATCCGGCCCTTCCTCATCACCCTGCTGCCGCAGTTCGGGCCGAAGTTCCTCAAGGACAGCGAGGAGGTCCGCCGGCACAAGCTGGAGCTGGCCAAGCCGCTGACGGAGGCCTACTGGACGCCCGGCGTGGCCCGTCGCCTCAAGGTCCACGAGCGGCTGCGGCTGCACCTGGTCGCCATGCAGCGGCCCGAACTGCTCGTCGACGTCGTCGAGTTCGTCAAGGCGAAGAAGCAGGCCGGCGCGCTCCTGGAGAGGCGCGGCACCCGCGTCTACTTCGTCTACCCGCACTTCCGCTCCAAGGCGGCGGGCGTCCCGGACGACATCTACCTCGCCGAGGCCCGCGAGGCCCGCGCCATCCACGGCTACCGTGCAGTGGCCGCCAACTCCTTCCTGCGCCGGGCGCTGCGCAAGGTGCGGCGGATGCTGTCGGCGAAGGACTTCAAGCCGGCTGCCTGACCGGCCTGACCACCCCTCTGTGCCGTACACACATCGTGAGTCCCCGGACACGCTCCGCGTGTCCGGGGGCTGGACCGGTGAGCGTGGGGCGTTCCGCTTCGCGTAGATTGCCGCACAGGCAGCCGCAACAAGGGGAACAGAGGACAAGGTGGCAAGCGCTAGGCAGGCCGTGGGCGAGGCCCGCAGGATCGTCGTCAAGGTGGGCTCCTCGTCGCTGACCACCGCCACCGGCGGCCTGGACGCCGACCGCGTCGACGCGCTGGTGGACGTGCTGGCCAGGAGCCGCAGCGGCGGAGAGCGGGAGGTCGTCCTCGTCTCCTCCGGTGCCATCGCCGCCGGGCTCGCGCCGCTCGGACTGCGCCGCCGGCCGAAGGACCTCGCCCGCCAGCAGGCCGCCGCCAGCGTCGGCCAGGGCCTGCTCGTCGCCCGCTACACCGCCTCCTTCGCCCGCTACGGCGTCCGCGTCGGCCAAGTCCTGCTCACCTCGGACGACATGAGCCGCCGCGCCCATCACCGCAACGCCTCCCGCACCCTCGACAAGCTCCTCGCGATGGGCGCCTTCCCGATCGTCAACGAGAACGACACGGTCGCCACGGACGAGATCCGATTCGGCGACAACGACCGCCTCGCCGCCCTCGTCGCCCACCTCGTCCACGCCGACCTGCTCGTCCTCCTCTCCGACGTCGACGGTGTCTACGACGGCGACCCCGGCAGACCCGGCACGTCACGGATAGCGGAAGTGAAGGGCCCCGAGGATCTCGCGGGCGTCGAGATCGGCAGCGCGGGCAAGGCCGGCGTCGGCACCGGCGGGATGGTCACCAAGGTCGAGGCCGCCCGGATCGCGGCCGGCGCCGGCATCCCCGTGGTCCTCACCAGCGCCGTGCACGCGGCGGACGCGCTGAGCGGCGGCGACACCGGAACCTACTTCCACCCCACCGGCAAGCGCTCCGCCGACCGGCTCCTGTGGCTCCAGCACGCCTCCACCCCGCAGGGCGCGCTGGCCCTGGACGACGGCGCGGTGGACGCCGTGGTGAAGCGCCGCACCTCACTGCTGCCCGCCGGAATCGCCGCCGTGGAGGGCGAGTTCAGCGCCGGCGACCCCGTCGAACTGCGTGACACGGCCGGCCGCGCGGTGGCCCGGGGGCTCGTGAACTTCGACGCCAAGGAGATCCCGCGGCTGCTCGGACGTTCGACCCGCGAGCTGGCCCGCGAGCTGGGCCCGGCGTACGAACGCGAGGTCGTACACAGGGACGACCTGGTGCTCCTGCATCCGTCACACTCGCAAAACCGCTCGTAAAACGGGGCGTATGGACGGCCCCCGGTGGGGGACGTTCCGTAAAACCACCACGCGGAGCCCTGCGGCCTGCTCAACTTTGTGTCTGGGACATGTTGCAGGAACACGTTCCAGCAAGGGGCCATGAGAGCCAAGCGTGAAGGAGGCCGTCGTGAGACGAGCGCGCCCTGGGGCGACGTCGCGCGGTGCTCTGACGAGCGTCGCGGCCGGGGACGCCTACGAGGAGCCCAAGGACCTGCCCCGGCTGTGGCACGTCACCCTCAGTGTCTCCGGGAAGCAGGTCGCCCTGCCCGAGCTGCGGCGGGCCCTGGAACAGCTCGCCCATGACCACCCCTTCCTGCTCACCAGCAGATACGCGACCGACCACGCCGAGATCCGCTACTGGGAAGAGGCCCGCGACCTGCACGACGCCGCCGCCGTGGCCCTGCGCCTGTGGGGCGAGCGCCGGCAGAGCGCCGGCCTGCCGGCCTGGGAGATCGTCGGCCTGGAGGTCATCGACCGCGAGACCTACCACCACCGCATCGCCGAGGGATACGGCCCGGCGCCGGCCACCCCGGTGGGCGTACATCCCTTCTGAGGGGCCCTGAGGGCTTGTCTCGGGGTGTGGGATGAGCGGTGGGTGACCCGCGCCGCGCACTACCCTTCCCTCATGACCTCGCTCTCGCCGTACGACTCCATGACCCCGGTCACCCGGGCCGCCTACCGGGCCAAGGCCGCCGCCGCCGACCTCGCGCCGCTCCCGCGGGCCGTGAAGGACGACGCGCTGCTCGCCATCGCCGACGCCCTGGAGGTCCGGACCAGCGAGATCGTCGAGGCCAACGCCAAGGACGTCGCCAAGGCCCGGGAGAACGGCACCAGCGAGGCCATCGTCGACCGGCTCACCCTCACCCCGGAGCGGGTCCGCGCCATCGCCTCCGACGTCCGTGACGTCGCGGGGCTGCCCGACCCGGTCGGCGAGGTCGTCCGCGGCTCCACCCTGCCCAACGGCATCGACCTGCGCCAGGTCCGCGTCCCGCTCGGCGTCGTCGGCATCATCTACGAGGCCCGCCCGAACGTCACCGTGGACGCCGCCGCCCTCTGCCTGAAGTCCGGCAACGCGGTGCTGCTGCGCGGCTCGGCCTCCGCCTACGAGTCGAACACCGCGCTGGTGCGGGTGCTGCGCGACGCCGTCGGGGGCGCCGGGCTGCCGGCCGACGCCGTCCAGCTGGTGCCCGGCGAGAGCCGCGACTCGGTGCGCGAGCTGATGCGCGCCCGCGGCCTGGTCGACGTCCTGATCCCGCGCGGCGGCGCCTCCCTGATCCAGACCGTGGTGAACGAGTCGACCGTCCCGGTGATCGAGACCGGCACCGGCAACTGCCACGTCTACGTCGACGGGGCGGCCGACATCGACATGGCGATCGACATCCTGATCAACTCCAAGGCCCAGCGGGTCAGCGTCTGCAACGCCGCCGAGACCCTCCTCGTCCACCAGGACATCGCCGACGCCTTCCTGCCGCGCGCCCTGGACGCCCTCGCCGAGGCCGGCGTCACCGTGCACGCCGACGAACGCGTCATGACCTACGCCAAGGACTCCAAGGCGACCGTCGTGGAGGCCGTGGCCGAGGACTGGGAGACCGAGTACCTCTCGTACGACATCGCCGCCGCCGTCGTCGACTCACTCGACAAGGCCGTCGAGCACATCCGGCTGTGGACCTCCGGCCACACCGAGGCGATCGTCACGACCTCCCAGCAGGCCGCCCGCCGCTTCACCCAGCTGGTCGACTCCACCACCGTCGCCGTGAACGCCTCCACCCGCTTCACCGACGGCGGCCAGTTCGGCTTCGGCGCCGAGATCGGCATCTCCACCCAGAAGCTGCACGCCCGCGGCCCCATGGGCCTGCCGGAGCTGACCAGCACGAAGTACATCGTCACCGGCGACGGCCACGTCCGCCCCTGACCATCACCCGTTCGGCCGTGCGCCCCGGGAGCCGGGCGGGCGGCCGGAACGGTGTCTCATCAGTCAGACGAATTTCCATACCGTCTGCCCAAATTGACCCCTCAGGTCTACTCTGGATCCGTGCCGGAGGACGTGGGGGGCACGCCGTTCCCTGACGGCTGGGAGCCCGACGACGACCACGACCACGGGGTGTCGGACGAAGAGTTCGCCTCCGTGGTCTTCGACGAGGCCTTCGTACGGGCGGCCACGGTCCATGAGCCGACCGCCGTCGAACGCCTCCTGGCCGCCGCGCAGGCCAGAGCCGAGGCCTCCGAGGCGGAGGCCCGCCGCGCTCACGCCCGAGGCGAGCGCTACGACGAGAAGTACTCCGCCGAGGGAACCGATCTCGGCCAAGATCTCGACGACGAGCTGGACGACACCTACGTCCTGCACGAACGCCACGGTCCCTTCGGGCACTACGGCAGACAGGTCCGCTGGCACCGTCCCGTGGCCTGGGTGCTCGCCGTCGTCATGGGCATCGGCATGGTCGCCCTGGCCTTCGCCGCCGTCTACCGAGGCGGCTCCGCGGGCACCCGCGACCGGGTCCCCGCGCCTGCCTCGACCCCCCTGGAACAGGGCAGCGCCGCGGCGCCCTCCGCGGCCGCCGACTCCTCCCAGCCGGCGGCCTCCGCCGTCCCGCGTTCCCCCTGAGCGACCGCCTCCACTCTTGGTGAGCACCTGTCAGAAGTTGTCGTGTAGCAGGGCGTTTACCTGAGGCCCACGAGACCTACTCTGAAGGTATGGGCGGGCCTGGAGAGCCACCGGAGGGCGCAGCCGAGGGCGGCCCCGGAGGTGGAGAGGACGAGTACCGATCCGTTGTGTTCGACGAGTCGTTCGTCCGCGCTGCCCGTCTTCAGGAGTACTCCGCCGAGGAGCGGATGGCCGACCACGCGCCCGCCGTCCGCCGCCGTCCGCCGCTGCACCGCGCGCTGACCCGGCAGGTCCTGGTCCTCGTCGTGCTGATCGCCATTGCCTTCGGCACCGCGATCTACATGGGCGTCCGCCAACCCTACGGCTCCCCGCAGGCCCGGCGCCCCGCCGAGCCGCTGCGGATGACGGTGATCCCGCTCGCCCCGACGGGCAAGGTGCCCGGCGCCGCCGAAGCGAGCGAGCTGTACGCGCACAGCCCGGCCGCCCCCTACGACATCGGCGCCGCGGGCATACCGCTGCCGGCCGCCCGCAACACCGCCCACTTCTCCGACAGCGAGGTCGTGACCGCGCTCACCACCGCCAAGGACTACATAGTCCGCTCCTCGCTCTACCCCGAGGTGCTGACCGGCCGGCAGGCCAATCCGGTCCGGGCCCTCATCGACGCCGATCAGCTCGACCAGTTCGACCAGAGCTTCGATCACCCGGCGGCGGACGGCCGGCACGCCGCCACCGGCTGGGCGGTCCGGTTCGACCCCGCCCGCGTCCAGCTCGCCGACGACGGCGCGATCCACGTCCAGGGCGATCTGCAGGCCGCCGAGAGCGACGCCGGCACGCTGGAGGTCACCGCCGACCACACCTTCGTCTACGCCCTGCGCCCCACCGGCGCCGCGCACGACGCCCTCACGTCCCTGTTCACGGTCCGCCGCGAGGTGACCTTCCGCTTCACCCGCGACGATCTGCGCACCCACCAGGTCCAGCTGGTTACGTCCTACGTCCAGGCGGGCCCGCTCGCCTGCGCCGAGGACTCCGCCGCCTACCTCCGCCCCCTCCTGGCCGGCCAGACGGCCCGGACCGGCGGCCCCGCGGGCACCGACCCGTACGAGACGGACAGTCCTGCGGCCCTGTGCGGGACGCTGGCCGCGGGGGCCCAGCCGAAGGTGTAGAGCGGCGTCACCCGGCCGCTTGGCCGCTTGTCGCTTGGCCACGGGGCCACGGGGTCACGGATGCCATGGGACGCCCTACCCCTCCTGCGGAGCGCCCGGGGTGTCCGGACCGTCCGCCGGGCCCTCCTGCGACGGGGGCGGGGTGCGGAAGCCGTCGAAGCCGCGGCGGACCCGGCCGCCCAGGTCGCCCGCGCCGCCCGCGAGGTCGCTGACCAGCTTCATCAGCGGATCCTTGGAGCTCTTCACATCGCTCGCGTAGCTGGCCGCCGACTCACGGAAGGAGTCGCTGACCGAGGTGTCCTTGTCCTCGTCGCGCCGCGGGTAGTGCCCGTCCATGATCCGCTGGAAGTCCCGGGACTCGGCCCACTTCTTCAGCTCGGCCGCCCGCACGGTGGTGAACGGGTGCGAGCGGGGCAGTACGTTCAGGATCTTCAGCACCGAGTCGCGCAGATCGCCGCCGGAGTCGTACTCCTCGGCCTGCTCCAGGAACGCGTCCACGTTCATCTCGTGCAGGTGGTTACCACCCGCGATCTTCATCAGGCCCCGCATCGAGGCCTGGACGTCCTGGCCCACCAGCAGACCCGCGCGGTCCGCGGACAGCTCCGACTTGCGGAACCACTCCCTCAGCGCCGTGATGATCGCCATGATCGCGAGGTTGCCCAGCGGGATCCAGGCCACCTTCAGCGCGATGTTGGTCAGGAACAGCAGGATCGTGCGGTACACCGCGTGCCCGGACAGGGCGTGTCCCGCCTCGTGTCCGACGACCGCCCGCATCTCCTCCTCGTCGAGGAGTTCCACCAGACCGGTGGTGACGACGATGATCGGCTCGTCCAGGCCGATGCACATCGCGTTCGGCTGCGGGTCCTGTGTGACATACATCGGCGGGACCTTCTCCAGGTCCAGGATGTAACAGGCGTCCAGCAGCATGTCGTGCAGATGCTGGAACTGCCGCTCGGAGACGCGCACCGAGTCGGACAGGAACAGCAGTCTCAGGCTCCGCTCGGGCAGCAGCCCGCTGAGCGCCTTGAAGACGGTGTCGAATCCGCTCAGCTTGCGCAGCGCGACCAGGGCGGAGCGGTCCGCCGGATGCTCGTAGGCACGCGAGGAGATCCCCGGGAAGCGCCTGCGCTGCCTGCTCGGCACGCGCTCGTGCCCCGTCTGCTGCGGGCCGTCGTCGGACATGTCTTCCCCCATGTGCGTGTGAGTGCTCACTGTGCCCCCGAGGCAGGGCCCAGCCTAGGCGGAGATACCGTGGACGGGCAGTACAGCCGAAGGAGTCCACTCATGGAGCAGCACCCCGCAGCCGCCTGGCTGACCGAGGCCGCCACGAGCGCCGTCCAGCAGCACGGGGCGGGGAATCTGCTCCGCATCGTCCTGATCGTGATGATCGTCGGCTGTGTACTGACCGCCTGGTTCCTGCTGCGCGGCTACAAGCGGAAAGACGACTGAGGGCCGGCGAAAGTTCCGTCGCGCGCCCCCAACGGCGGAGTCGGCGTGATCGCCGCCGGGCCGCCCGCATACGATGAGCCGACATCTTTATCCCGCCCACACGCGATAGGTCCTGCCGAAGATGAGCCTTCACAGCGCAGCAGCCCCGTTGGTCACCCTCGCCGAAGCCGAGGGCGGCCACCACAACAGCCTCAACCCGGCCGTCACCGGTGGCAGCGCCTTCGTCATCCTGCTGCTCCTGCTGTGGATCACCACCCGCTTCAACCGCGACCGCTGAGCCGGGACCCGTCCCCGGCCGGACGCCAGAGGCCGGGCCGGTAGGGTCTGCACGCATGGGAGAGCAGGACATGCCTACCGGTCCGGCGTACGAGAGTGCCGATGACTCGGTGAAGCACCCGCAGTACCGGCCGGACGAGGGCCCCGCGCACACGGGCAAGCGCCGTCTGGGCGTCATGGGCGGAACGTTCGACCCGATCCACCACGGGCACCTCGTGGCGGCCAGCGAGGTCGCCGCGCAGTTCCACCTGGACGAGGTGGTGTTCGTGCCCACGGGAGAGCCGTGGCAGAAGTCCCACCGCAAGGTCTCCCCGGCCGAGGACCGCTATCTGATGACGGTCATCGCGACCGCCGAGAACCCGCAGTTCTCCGTCAGCCGCATCGACATCGACCGCGGCGGCCCCACCTACACCGTGGACACCCTGCGCGATCTGCGCGCCCTCAACCCCGACACCGACCTGTTCTTCATCACCGGCGCCGATGCCCTCGCCCAGTTGCTGACCTGGCGGGACAGCGAGGAACTGTTCTCCCTCGCCCACTTCATCGGGGTCACCAGACCCGGTCACCACCTGACCGATCCGGGCCTGCCGGAGGGCGGAGTCTCGCTGGTGGAGGTGCCGGCGCTCGCCATCTCCTCCACAGACTGCCGTGCGAGAGTCGCCAAGGGAGACCCCATCTGGTACATGGTGCCGGACGGAGTCGTGCGCTACATCGACAAGCGCGAGCTGTACCGCGGCGAGTGAGCCGAGAGGGGCACCGGTGAACAACCGATACAACACGGGAGACGCGGGCTACGGCGCGGGCCCGTACGAACTCGTCGGCTACGACGAGTACGGCCAGCCCGTGTACCGGCAGATCCCGGCACAGCAGGCTCAGCAGGCCCAGCAGGCCACCTACGACCCGTACGCCCGGCAGCAGGGCTACGGCTACGACCCCTACGCCACCGGCCAGCAGCCGGCGGCGCCCTATGACTCCGGCCGGGCTCCCGGGTACGACTCCTACGGCTCCCAGGCCCCGTACGACCCCTATGGCACCGGCACCCAGTCCACCGCCGGCTACGACCCCTACGGGCAGGCCGCGAGCAGCGGGCAGCAGCCCCGGGTCACCGAGCAGACCGCCTACATCCCGCAGCAGGCCGGCCCGGCGGAGGACCCGCACCCCCCGGCGCGGCACGAGGAACCGCGGGAGGAGGGCGAACGGGACTACCACACCGAGCAGTTCGCGTTCGTCGAGGAGCCGGACGGCGACTCCGAGGACGTCATCGACTGGCTGAAGTTCACCGAGAACCGCACCGAGCGCCGCGAGGAGGCCCGCCGCCGCGCCCGCAGCCGGATCATCGCCCTGCTGGTCGTCCTCGCCCTCGTCGCCGTCGGCGGCGTCGGCTATCTCTGGTACGCCGGAAAGCTGCCCGGTCTGTCCTCCTCCGGTGCCAAGGCCGGCGCGGCCACCCCGGCCGGCGCCCAGAAACGCGATGTGATCGTCCTCCACCTGCACAACACCGCCAAGGGCGGCACCTCCACGGCGCTGCTGGTCGACAACACGACCACCAAGCAGGGCAGTACCGTGCTGCTGCCCAACTCCCTCGCCCTGAGCGACGACACCGGCTCCACCACGACCCTCGCCAAGTCGGTGGACGACGACGGCAGCTCGGGCACCCGAGACCAGCTCGACACCGTCCTCGGCACCAACATCCAGGGCACCTGGCGCCTCGACACCCCCTATCTGCAGAACCTCGTCGACCTCGTCGGCAACATCGAGCTCGACACCAACACCGACGTGCCCGACCCGGACGCCAGGAAGAAGGGCGCCGAGCCGCTCGTCCACAAGGGCAGCCAGCAGACCCTCAGCGGCAAGATGGCCGTCGCCTACGCCACCTACCGCGCCCCCGGCGAGTCCGAGGACGCCCAGCTGGAGCGGTTCGGCCAGGTCATGCAGGGCGTGCTGCGCAAGCTGTCCTCCGACCCGTCGGCGGCCGTCACCACCGTGCAGACCCTGGCGCAGATCCTGGACCCGCCGCTCACCGACAAGGACCTCGGCACCTTCCTCGCCAGGCTCTCCGACCTCGCCAAGAGCGGCGCCTACAAGACCGCCCTGCTGCCCGTGCAGGCCGACGGCACGCTGAGCGCGAAGACCAGCGACAGTGTGGTGAAGGACATCCTCGGCGGCACCGCCAAGAGCCCCGACGCCGGCTCCGCGGTCCGGGTCTCGGTGCAGAACGCCACCGGTGTGAAGGACGACACCGAGAAGGCCCGCGTGGTGCTGCTCAACGGCGGATTCACCTTCCTCGAAGGCGGCACCGCCTCCGGCGCCCAGACCACCTCGAAGGTGGTCTACTCGGACGCCTCCCACAAGGCCGACGCCACCGAGGTCGCCAAGACCCTCGGCCTGCCCGCCGGCTCCGTGGCGAAGGGAACGGTCTCCTCGGGCGCCGACGTCTCGGTCGTCCTCGGCCAGGACTACAAGCCCGCCGACTCCTGACCCGGTCCCGGGCACCCCACGCGGCCTCGTTTATCGCGTGGGGTGTGCCGGACGGTCCGTGAGACCCTTGAGGTCCAGTGACCGCCGACCGAAAGCTTCGCAGTGACCGCCACAGACCGTTCCCTTGAGCTCATCAACACCGCCGCCCAGGCGGCGGCCGACAAGCTCGCCCACGACGTCATCGCCTACGACGTGAGCGACGTACTGTCGATCACGGATGCCTTCCTGCTGGCCTCCGCGCCGAACGACCGCCAGGTCAGGGCCATCGTCGACGAGATCGAGGAGCGCCTGCTGAAGGAACTCGGCGCCAAGCCCGTGCGCCGTGAGGGAGACCGCGAGTCCCGCTGGATCCTGCTCGACTACGTCGACATCGTCGTCCATGTCCAGCACAGCGAGGAGCGCGTCTTCTACGCCCTGGAGCGGCTGTGGAAGGACTGCCCGGAGCTGGAGCTGCCCGCCGAGGCCAAGGCCACCCGCGGCAAGGCCGCGGAGCACGCCAGGCTGCAGGCCGCCGAGGCCGAGCAGGAGCAGGACGGGGAGTGGTGATGAGCTCCACCGGCGAGGTCACCGACCGAAAGGACCGCGGCCGCCGCATCATCCTGTGGCGGCACGGCCAGACCGCCTGGAACGTCGAGCGTCGCTTCCAGGGCAGCACGGACGTCGCGCTGACCGGGACCGGCGTCGGCCAGGCCCGCCGCGCCGCCCGGCTGCTGGCCTCCCTCAAGCCCGACGCGATCATCTCCTCGGACCTGCAGCGGGCGGCGGACACGGCCGCAGAGCTGGCCGCGCTCACCGGCCTCGACGTCACCCGTGAGGAGGCCCTGCGCGAGACCTACGCGGGCGCCTGGCAGGGGCTGACGCACGAGGAGATCATCGCCCGCTACGGCGAGGAGTACGCCGCCTGGAAGCGTGGCGAGGCGGTCCGCCGCGGCGGCGGCGAACTGGAGACCGAGGTCGCCGACCGCGCCGCACCCGTCGTCCTGCGGCATACCGAGAAGCTGCCCGGGGAGGGCACCCTCGTCGTCGTCAGCCACGGCGGCACCATCCGCACCACCATCGGCCGGCTCCTCGGCCTTCAGGCCCAGCACTGGGAGAGCCTCGGCGGGCTCTCCAACTGCTGCTGGTCCGTGCTCGGCGAGGGCGCGCGCGGCTGGCGTCTGCTGGAACACAACGCGGGCACCCTCCCGGAGCCCGTCCTCGGCGACGACGACTGAGCCGCCGCGGGCTCCCGGACCCCGGATTTCACTTTCTGGCAGGTCACAGGCTAAAGTTCTTCTTGTTCGCCGCGCAGAGCGGGGCGAGACACCATGCGGCCCCGCCGCGTGGCGCGAGGGGCTATAGCTCAGTTGGTAGAGCGCCTGCATGGCATGCAGGAGGTCAGGAGTTCAATTCTCCTTAGCTCCACTGATCGGCACTCTGTGGAGTTGTCAAAGATCGGTGATGAAGGTCCCGCCCCCATCCGGGGGTGGGATTTTCTGCATTCCGGCACAGGACGACCCCGCTCTCCCGGCCGCTCGCGGCCCGGGATCATCCGTCACCGACAGTGAACCACCCGGCACTGACAACCGGCCCCGGCCGCCGCTCGCGCCGCGACTCCGCCGCCCGGCCGTGCCGGCCATTCGGTTCGGTCGGCTGATCCGGGCCGCGTCTTTCGGCACACTGTCCCTGAACCGGCTTGAGTCACTCGGGGCTTTGGGCTCGTATACCTGTGCGGCGGGGGCCGTGTCCGGACTGGTACTGAGGCGTCGCTGACCGTATTGCTCCGGCCGTGGCAGAATCAAACGGCCGGAAGGGGGCGCGGCCCGACGGGAGGGAGTAGCGATGCCTGCGAGCATCCTTGAGGGGGGCGGCCACCTCCTCGGTGCAGCGTTGATACGGGACACTGCGACCCGGCTGAGCTGCCCTTCCTGTGGTTCCGCGCATGTCGCCCAAGTGCTGGGTGACAACGGCGGAATCTCCTACGTGTGCACGGCCTGCGGCCACAGCTGGAGCTGATCGATGGGTGCACACAGGCGAAAGTGCGACTGGTGCGGGAGCGGTACCCCGATCGTCCGTGACATGGAGCCGATCAACCCCGAATACCAGTACTGGTGCGAGGAATGCGCGCGGGCGCTGATCATAAAAGGCGACCCGATCGAGACGTACCGGGAATTGGAAGGCGAGCCGATCTACGGCCGTCTCCTGGAAGAGCACTGCACACTCAAGCGGTTCTACTCCTTCGTGACGGCTTGACTCGCGCCGCACCACCGAGGCGCCGTGGCAACGATGTCCGGGCCACGGCGAGGTAGAGGGCGCCGGCTCCCGCGTAGAGGGCCGAGAGCGGCAACTCCCAGGTCGTCTGGTGCAGTTCGGGCCGCCCGGTTCCGTGCGGCACCCACCACGGGGCGTACGAGCAGAAGACCAGCAGCGTGACCAGGGCCGCTGCCCGGTGCCCGCCGGTCCACAGGGACAGCACCAGCGGCAGGCACCAGACCCAGTGGTGCGTCCACGACACCGGGCTGATCAGCAGCGCGGTGACCGCGCAGACGCACACCGCTCGCTCCCGCCGCCCGGACAACTCCGCCGCCACGGCGGCCGCGAGGCCCACGACGGCCACGACGGCCGCCGAGACGATCCAGAGGGAGCCCGGGGCGGGCGTGTGCAGAACGCGCGCCAGAACGCCACGCAGGGCCTGATTGGCGGTGTCCTCGGCATGCCCGGCCCGGTTCGTGCGGAACACCGTGCCGGACCAGAACCGCCATGAGTCGTACGGCAGGACAGCCGCCGCCAGCAGCGTCGCCCCGGCGAACGCGACGCCCGCCCCGCGCGCGTGCCGCAGCCACGGCCCTGCGTCCCCGCCCCGCAGACGCGCCACGACACCCGCCGTGAGCAGAAACACAGGGAACAGCGCGGGCGTCAGCTTGACCGCCGCGGCGAGCCCCAGCCCCGCGCCGGTCCAGCGGTCGTACCCGCCGGTGGGGCGGCGGTTCAGGTCCCACAGCACCAGGACGGCCAGCAGCAGGTTGACCTGGCCGTAGCGCAGGGTCGTCCACACCGGCTCGCACCACACGGCCGCCGCCGCGACCCACCAGACGGCGTCCACGCGCGCGTGGCCGACGAGTTTCAGCGACAGCCGTACGAAGACCACGAGCAGTGCGAGGTTCCCGGCCGTGGCCAGCGTGCGCACAGTCGCGGCGGCCGGCAGGGCCAGCGGGGTGAAGAGCAGGGCGGCGAACGGCGGGTAGGTGGTGGGCAGGTGCGCGGCCGTCGCCCGCAGCGCGTACAGGTCGCCGCCGGCGCGCACGGTGGCGCCCTCGGCCCGGTACACCATCAGATCGATCATCGACACGTGCGCGGACCGCTGTGCGGCCCAGAACGCCGTGAAGGACACCAGGCA
Organism: Streptomyces alanosinicus; assembly: GCF_014650595.1. Lineage (GTDB taxonomy): Bacteria > Actinomycetota > Actinomycetes > Streptomycetales > Streptomycetaceae > Streptomyces > Streptomyces alanosinicus. Next base: position 814,489 of record NZ_BMVG01000001.1, on the reverse strand, counting down.
GACGCCCAGTGCAACGGGCATCCGGTGGCGGGCTGCTGACGACGCGATCACGGTCACAAAGGCCGACATTAGTGGCTGGATCGGGGCGAACCCGAAACCGATTTGGCGCTGTGTCCGCAGGCCTGTAATGTTTACTTCGTCGCCGGGGGAACCGGGCGAAACAGCAAAACAAGGGGCTATAGCTCAGTTGGTAGAGCGCCTGCATGGCATGCAGGAGGTCAGGAGTTCAATTCTCCTTAGCTCCACAGAAGTCGAAGGCGGACCTCCGATGGGTGGTCCGCCTTCGGCGTGTTGCATAAGACGGGCCGTACACGAAAAGACGGGCCATATGAAGGGGGGCGGTCACCCGACTCGGGTGACCGCCCCCCTTCGCGTTCAGCGGCCGAGGGCGCGCCTGCCGCGGCCCTGGGAGACGACCGGCAGATTGGGCGACGGGGCCTGTCCGCGCGTGTCCTCCTCGATGCGCAGGGCGAGTGCGGGGCAGCGGCGCACCGCGCGCAGCGCCTTCGCCTCCGCGTACCGCGGCACCTGCGCCTGGGCGACGGTCGGGAAGCCGTCGGCGCCGAGTTCGAACACCTCGGGGAGGATGTCGGCGCACAGTCCGTGGCCCCGGCACAGCGTCCAGTCGACGTAGATCTTCTGGCGGCTGGCGCCGGTCTCCTCGGCCTCCGAGCCCCCCGGGATGCCCGCCGGGGCCCTGCCTCCCTCGAAGAGCGGCAGAACGCCCTCCACGGGCCGTCCGCAGCCGTTTCCGAGGACATGGGCGGCCAGGTCGTCGGTGAAGGCCTTCACGGTCGACTCCAGGAACATCGCCGAGCCGTCCGGATGCGAACACGCCCCGCGCCGCTTCACGTTCTTCGCGACCTGCTTGAGCGCCTCCAGGGCGGCCGGGCCGCCGCCGTTGAGTATGTCCTCCATGCCGCGCGCGGCCGCCGGCAGCCCGAGGTAGCAGGGGCCGCACTGGCCGGCGCTCTCCTCGGCCAGCCACTGCGCCACCCGCAGCGACTCGCCCAGCGGGCAGGTGTCCTGGCTGATCGGCAGGATCGCGCCCGCGCCCAGCGAACCGCCCACCGCGTCCAGGGAGTTGCGGGAGACGATCGCCTCGTTGACGGTCGCCGCGTCGATCCACTTGCCGTGGTAGCCGCCGGTCAGCACGCCCTGCGGCACCGGCGGGGCGCCCGCCAGCTGCAGCACGTACCGCAGCGGCACACCCGTGGGGACCTCGATCACCATCGGGCGGGCCACCGCGCCGGACACGGTGAGCATGACGGTGCCCGGCTCGTCGTACAGGCCGGTGTTGCCGTAGCGCTCGGGGCCGATGCGCGCGGCGATGGCCAGCTGCGCGAACGTCTCCGCGTTCGACAGCAGCGTGGGCGCGCCCCCGACGCCGCTCTGCGAGGCGCTGATCTTGCGGCCGGGCGGGATCGCCGGGCCGCCGTCGATCGAGCGGACCAGTGAGGCGGCCGCGCCGGTGACCATGCGCACCGGGTTGCGCTGCACCCACGCGCGTAGCGCCGATCTACGGCTGTTGCTCAGCCCGCGTTCGGCGAGTGCGGCCTCCATGGAACGCTGCGTGGACTCGCGCGTGACACCGATCACGAGCGTCCGCGCGCCGAGCGCCTCCGCGCACAGCAGCGCGCCGTCCAGGATGAGGTGCGGGGCGCGGTTGATCAGCACCGTGTCCTTGCGGCAGGCCGGTTCGTCCTCGCTGCCGTTGACCACGACGACCGGCCGCACACCGCGCTTGATCGCCGACTCGGCGACCGAGCGCAGCTTCTTGTGGAAGGGAAAGCCCGCGCCGCCGCGGCCCTTCAGGCTGATGCGTTCGGCGAGCTGTGCGAGCTGCTCGCCGCCGAGCGGGTCGAGCGGCCCGTGCACCTTCAGGTGCATGGGCAGATCGAGTCGTTCCACAAGGTCGAAGCCCGACGTGAGTTGCGGAAGGCCGACCACGCGGACTTCGGGGACGTCGGGCAGGGCCTCGTTCACTTAAAGCCTCCGGACGGCGTGTTCCAAGGTTCGCCGGAACCCGGTGTGTCGTAGGACGCGCCGGGCAGCGTTTCGGTAGCGGGACCGGTGTTGTACGTGTCACTGGCGTTGTACGTGCCGTAGAAGCCGTTTGTCTCACCGTTGTCGTACATGTCACTGTCGTACATGTCACGTCCGCCGTATCCGGCGGTGCCCGGACTGCCGTAGGCCGGGATGGTGTGCCCCGTGTCCTGGAGCGGGTCGTACGCGGACGGCGGGGCCTCGCCGACCGGCGGCGGGGACGGGACCGGCCAGCTGCCCGAGGCGCCGGCGGGACCGTCCACACGCGGGACGGCCTCCGTGGCCTGCAGATCCATCGGCAGGTCCATGCGGGCCGTCTGGCCGGCCCCGTACGGCTGCTGGGTGCGGCCCGGCGCGGAGACGGCGCGGTAGGCGGCCGCGAAGCCCGACGCGGGCTCCGCGGCGGGGGCGGCGGGGGTCTGGTACAGCGGCGCGGAGGGAGCGTCCGCGCCCCGGCGCTCGCGCCGGCTCTCGAAGTCCGCCGAGGGCGCCTCGGTCATCCGGGAACGGCTCGCGTCCAGCTCCTCGATCCCCGGCCGCTCCGAGGTGCCGAACAGCGCCACCAGCCGGTCGGCGACCTTGCGCTTGACCGGGCGCGGGGCCGCGCGCAGCGCGAGGGCGCCCATCACACCGAGCAGCGACAGGCTGTAGAGGATCACGAAGATCGGCTTGGCCGCGCGGCCCGCGTACAGGCCGTGGACCAGCGCCGCGCACCAGGCCGGGTAGGCCAGCATGTGCATGGCACGCCAGCGGGCGGCGACGGGGGCCGGGGTGGCGAAATTGCTGCGCAGGGCACCGGTGATACCCACGAAGATCATCAGTAGGCCGGCCAGCGAGCCCAGCCCGATCAGGCCGCCGATCCCGGTGACGCCGAGCGAGAACGGAATGATCGCGGCGATCACCTGGGTGTGGCCGAGCGCGATCTTCGTGGTGATGTGCAGCAGCAAAAACGCGATCGAGGCGACCGCGGTGGTCCGGTGCACCGCCTGGCCGACGATCCGCTGCCGGGTGTTCAGGAAGATCCGGTCCTGCGCGAACAGGCCCCAGATCACCGAGCAACTGAGCGAGACCAGGGACAGCACGCCCGCGCCGAAGTTCAAGAAGTCGCGGAACTGGTTGCCTCCGACCAGCACGACCACGGGTATGAGCAGCAGAACGACAGCCGAGGCCACCCCATAGGCCGAACGGCCCGGTTTGGGGAGGGAGCGGGTACTACGACGAGGGTTCATGGGGGCAACTCCGAGCAGTTTCGGGAAAGCGGTCCCGCTGCCGAACTCTAAGTGGCGCCAATACTGATCAGTATGGGGTTTGCGTTATTCCGTCGTTATCAACGGACAATCTGATTGCGGGGTGTCCCATAGGGCACGGTACGCGAAGTAATTGTTGACCTTGGTTCAGCTTCCCCCTTCGTTCTGGCATGTCCACAAGGGATACGGAAGCGCGTCGCTGCTTGCTCAAGGTCGCTGCCGGCTCGGGGTCGCGGCTCGCTCAAGTCCGTCGCGGCCCGCTCGGGGGCTGCGGTACCCTGACGCCATGCGTGCCGTACGCCTTCTGCTTAGCGGGCCGCGCTGATCAGTACCGACCCTGGTCGAACCACGAGGTCGGCATCGGCGCGGCGTCCCCTCCTGTGCGAGGGGATTTTTCGTTTCTTTGAATGTCGCAGCCGCAGGCAGAGACGATCGATGGAGCTTTGAGGATCATGAGCGAGACGAACCCCGCTGCGACCGCCGCCACGTCGGCGGAGGCCGCGCCGCACCGCTACACGGCCGCCATGGCTGCCGAGATCGAGGCCCGCTGGCAGGACTTCTGGGACGCCGACGGCACCTATGCGGCGCCGAACCCCAAGGGCGACCTGGCGGGCGACCCCGAGCTGGTCGCCAAACCCAAGAAGTTCATCATGGACATGTTCCCGTACCCCTCGGGCGCCGGCCTGCACGTCGGCCACCCGCTGGGCTACATCGCCACCGACGTCTTCGCCCGGTTCCAGCGCATGACCGGCCACAACGTCCTGCACACCCTGGGCTTCGACGCCTTCGGCCTGCCCGCCGAGCAGTACGCCGTGCAGACCGGCACGCACCCGCGCGTGTCCACCGAGGCCAATATCGCGAACATGAAGGCGCAGCTGCGCCGACTGGGCCTGGGCCACGACAAGCGCCGGTCCTTCGCCACGATCGACCCGGACTACTACAGGTGGACCCAGTGGATCTTCCTGCAGATCTTCAACTCCTGGTACGACGGCGAGGCGCGCAAGGCCCGCCCGATCTCCGAGCTGGTCGCCGGGTTCGAGTCCGGTGAGCGTGCGATTCCGGGCACCACGCGCGCGTGGAGCGAGCTGAGCGGCCATGAGCGCGCCGACGTCCTGAGCGGGTACCGGCTGGCCTACGCCTCCGACGCGCCGGTCAACTGGTGCCCGGGTCTGGGCACGGTGCTGGCCAACGAGGAGGTCACCGCCGACGGCCGTTCCGAGCGCGGCAACTACCCGGTCTTCAAGGCAAAGCTGCGCCAGTGGAACATGCGTATCACCGCCTATGCCGACCGGCTGCTGGAGGACCTGGAGGAGCTGGACTGGCCCGAGGCCGTCAAGCTGCAGCAGCGCAACTGGATCGGCCGCAGCGAGGGTGCCCGCGTCGACTTCCCGATCGACGGCGAGCACATCACGGTCTTCACCACCCGCCAGGACACCCTGTTCGGCGCGTCCTACATGGTGCTGGCGCCCGAGCACCCGCTGGTCGAGAAGTTCACGCCCGCCGCCTGGCCCGAGGGCACGCACGACGTGTGGACCGGCGGCCACGCGACCCCGGCCGAGGCCGTCGCCGCGTACCGCGCCCAGGCCGCCGCCAAGTCCGACGTCGAGCGGCAGGCCGAGGCCAAGGACAAGACCGGCGTCTTCATCGGCGCCTACGCCACCAACCCGGTCAACGGCGAGCAGGTCCCCGTCTTCATCGCCGACTACGTCCTGATGGGCTACGGCACCGGCGCGATCATGGCCGTACCCTGCGGCGACCAGCGCGACTTCGAGTTCGCGCGGGCCTTCGAGCTGCCGATCAAGTGCATCGTCGAGCCGACCGACGGCCGGGGCACCGACACCTCCACGTGGGAGGACGCCTTCGGGTCGTACGACGCGAAGATCATCAACTCGTCCAACGGCGAGATCAGCCTGGACGGCCTGGGCGTCGTCGAGGCCAAGGCCCGCATCACCGACTGGCTGCAGGACAAGGGCGTCGGCGAGGGCACCGTCAACTTCCGCCTGCGCGACTGGCTGTTCAGCCGCCAGCGCTACTGGGGCGAGCCCTTCCCGATCGTCTACGACGAGGACGGCATCGCCCACCCGCTGCCCGAGTCGATGCTGCCGCTGGAGCTGCCCGAGGTCGAGGACTACAGCCCGCGCACCTTCGACCCGGACGACGCCGACACCCAGCCCGAGACCCCGCTGTCGCGCAACGAGGACTGGGTCAACGTCACCCTGGACCTGGGCGACGGGCCGAAGAAGTACCGCCGCGAGACCAACACGATGCCCAACTGGGCCGGTTCCTGCTGGTACGAGTTCCGCTACCTGGACCCGCACAACGACCGGCAGCTGGTCGACCGCGAGATCGAGCAGTACTGGATGGGCCCGCGCGAGGGCCTGCCGCACGGCGGTGTCGACCTGTACGTCGGCGGCGCCGAGCACGCCGTGCTGCACCTGCTGTACGCGCGCTTCTGGTCCAAGGTGCTGTACGACCTGGGGCACGTCTCCTCCGCGGAGCCGTTCCACAAGCTGTTCAACCAGGGCATGATCCAGGCCTACGTCTACCGCGACGCCCGTGGCATCGCGGTGCCGGCCGCCGAGGTCGAGGAACTGGACGGCGCGTACTACTACCAGGGCGAGAAGGTCAGCCGCCTGCTGGGCAAGATGGGCAAGTCCCTGAAGAACGCGGTGACCCCGGACGAGATGTGCGCCGAGTACGGCGCCGACACCCTGCGTCTGTACGAGATGGCCATGGGTCCGCTGGACGTCTCCCGGCCGTGGGACACGCGCGCGGTCGTCGGCCAGTTCCGGCTGCTGCAGCGGCTGTGGCGCAACATCGTCGACGAGAACACCGGCGAGGTGACGGTGGTGGAGGCGGCGCCCGACGAGGACACGCTGCGCGCGCTGCACAAGGCCATCGACGGTGTGCGCCAGGACCTGGAGGGCCTGCGCTTCAACACCGCCATCGCCAAGGTCACCGAGCTGAACAACCACCTGACCAAGGCCGGTGGCGCGCTGCCGCGTGCGGTCGCCGAGCCGCTGGTGCTGATGGCGGCCCCGCTGGCCCCGCACATCGCCGAGGAGCTGTGGCGCAAGCTGGGCCACACCGACTCGGTCGTCCACCGGGACTTCCCGGTCGCCGACCCGAACTACGTCGTGGACGAGACCGTCACCTGCGTCGTGCAGATCAAGGGCAAGGTCAAGGCCCGCCTGGAGGTGCCGCCGGCCATCTCCGAGGAGGAGCTGGAGAAGGTGGCCCTGTCCGACGAGAAGGTCGTCGCGGCGCTGGACGGCGCGGGCATCCGCAAGGTGATCGTCCGGGCGCCGAAGCTGGTGAACATCGTTCCGGCCTGACGACCGGTGCGTTCGGATGTGACGACCGGACGCCGGCCGCGACCGGCATCGGGGTAGTCCCCTACGGGCAGGTTCGGGGTTCTTCTGGAACTCCGGGCCTGCTCTTTGCGTTTACCGTGGAGAGCGCAGCGGCGTGTGCCGCACCGCCGGAGGAGGAGCGCCGTGGAAGCCGTGATCGCCGTGTTCGCCCTGCTCTTCGTGCTCTTCGTCGGCCTCGGTGTGTACGCCACGGTCAAGGCGGTCGGCGCCGCCAAGCGCGGAGTGGACCGGACGATCGAGCAGGCCCGGCGCACGGTTGAGGACCACACGCTGCGCGCCAAGTCCTTCGTCCAGGTCGGCCCGGCCGCCGAGATCGCCGAGCTGCGGCTCACGCTGCGCACCTCGATGCGCGCCACCCAGGACGCACTGCGCGCGGGTGTGGCCGAGGACGAGTCGCTGAGGGAGTCCCTCGGCCTCTTCCAGCGGCTCAGCGCGCACGGGCATGAGCTGGAGGCCGAGCTCAGGCGGCTGGAGGCGGAGCCGGACCGGGCCGAAGTCACCGCCCGCCTGCCCGGGCTGCGCAGCCGCACCGAGCGCATCACCAAGTCCGCGCACTCGTTGCGCCGGGCCGTCCGCGACCGGGCGCGCCGCTTCGTCGAGGACGATCTGGGCGCGCTCAGCGACCAGATAGACATCGAGGCCGACGCCTTGCGTCACTGGACCCCGGCCGAACCCGGGGCGGCGCCGGGACAGTGGCCCGACCCGTCCACTTCCACCGCGGCCGACGGCCCGGACGCACCGCACACCCGCCCCCGGACGTCCCGCCCCGCCGAGGAACAGCCGCCCCAGGCGATCACCCCGCCGTCGCCGCGCCTCGCCTACCCCTGGCAGAAGAAGCCCCGGCCCGAGAGCACCACCTGAGCGGACCGCCCCGGTCCGCAGCACAGGGGCCGGGCTGCCGCGCGAGCGCTACGGCAGGTAACCTCCAGCTCATGTCCCGCCATGTCGCGATCGTCACCGATTCAACGGCCTACCTGCCGCCGCGGACGATGGAGCGTCACGGCATCACCGCGGTACCCCTGACCGTGGTCCTCGGCGACCAGGCGCTCGAAGAGGGCACCGAGATCTCGACCCGCTCACTGGCCCAGGCACTGCAGAAACGACGTCCCGTCACGACCTCGCGCCCGAGCCCCGAGATGTTCGCGGAAACCTACCGCCAGGTCGCCGAGTCCGGCGCGAGCGGAATCGTGTCCCTGCATCTGTCCGCCGAACTGTCCGGCACCTACGACGCGGCGGTCCTCGCGGCGCGCGAGGCGCCGGTGCCGGTACGGGTGGTGGACACCGGGATGGTGGCGATGGCCCTCGGCTTCTGCGCACTCGCCGCGGCAGAAGCCGCGGAGGCCGGCGGCACGGCGGACGAAGCCGTCACGGCTGCCGAGAAGCGGGCCGCGGGCACGTCCGCCTACTTCTACGTCGACACCCTCGACTATCTGCGCCGTGGTGGCCGCATCGGAGCCGCACAGGCCCTGCTGGGCTCCGCACTCGCCGTCAAACCCCTGCTGCAGCTGGACGGCGGCCGCATCGAACTGCTCGAAAAGGTCCGTACGGCGTCCAAGGCCATCGCACGTCTGGAGGAGATCACGGCCGAGCGGGCGGGCAGCGCCGAGGTCGACATCGCCGTCCATCACCTCGCCGCCCCCGACCGTGCCGCAGCGCTCGCCGACCGGTTGCGGGCCCGGGTGCCGGGCCTGGCCGACCTCCATGTCAGCGAGGTCGGGGCGGTGATCGGCGCACACACCGGTCCCGGGCTGCTCGGCGCGGTGGTGTCACCGCGCTGACCTCTCACCCGTGCGGGTGGCGAAGTTATCCACAACCACGCGGTCGTCCCCGGGAATTGATCAAGATCATCGCGATCCGGCGGAAAGTTCCATCCTCGTCGCATGGCACTTCGATCACGTTCTCGCACCGCCACCGCGACCAGCGGCCCCGGTCGCGGTCCCGCCTCCGACGGCCGCCTGAGGAACCGCCGCGGCGTCCACCCGCGCCGTGTCCGCCACCGCCCGCCGGCCCCGGCCGAGGAACTACGCCGCCGAGCGGAACTGCTCTTCGGCGAACGAGCCGTGCGCCGACGGGAGTCGGGGAACGGACCGCCGGACGAGGATCCCGTGCATCGGGCGACGCCCGAGACAGCCTTGGACTCGGCCACCGGCCATCCGCCCGACCTGGACCCGGTGGGCGCGGCGACGGCCAGGGACTTCGAACCAGCCGATCCCGCAGTCCCGTTGGAGCCGTCCGGACCCGACGGCCCCGGCCTGCGGGAGCGGGCCGGATCGGCGCTGCGGGAGCGGATGCCGGTATGGCTCCAGAGCCGGTACGGCGTGGAGCGGCGGGGAGCCGTGGCACTCGCCGTACTGCTGGTGGCCGCCGCCGTGTTGGCCGTGCAGCACTTCTGGGCCGGGCGGACCGAGTCCGTGAGCGCCCCTCAAGTGGTCCGCGCACAGCCGCCGTACGCCAAGAAGGAAGACGCACCGAAGACCGGTGCGGGCGCGGTCGCCTCACCGGCACCGGGCGGACGGATCGTCGTGGATGTCAGCGGCAAGGTCCGCAAGCCGGGTGTGCTCCAGTTGCCGGCCGGCTCCCGGGTGGCCGACGCCCTCCGGGCGGCCGGCGGTGTCCGTCCGGGCGTGAGGATCGAGGGGCTCAACCGGGCCCGCTTCCTGGTCGACGGCGAACAGGTCGTCGTCGGCGCGCCCGCCGGAGCGGTGGCTCCATCAGGCCCGGCGGCCGGGCCGGCCGCCCGAGCGTCCGGCGCCGCCGGCCCCGCGGCGCCGGTCTCCCTCAACACGGCCACGGCGGACCAGCTCGACACGCTGCCCGGAGTCGGCCCGGTGCTCGCGCAGCACATCATCGACTACCGCACCCAGCACGGCGGCTTCCGCTCCGTGGACGAACTGCACGAGGTCAACGGCATCGGCGACCGCCGCTTCGGCGATCTGCGGAACCTGGTGCGGCCATGAGCCACATGACCGACGGCCGGCTGCCAGGGCGCGGAAGGACACATGTACGCGCGGGCAGCGGGCGCGGAGACGACCGGGCCGCAGACCCGGCGACCGACGGTGACGCGGGCCGCGACTCCGGTGAGCGCGGGCCCGGCCAGGGCGACCGGGCCGGCCCCATGGATCTGCGCCTGGTGCCACCCGCGCTCGCCGCCTGGGCCACCACGGCCCTGACCCTGGACACACCGGCGGGCTGGACCGCAGGGATCGCGGTCGTCTGTCTGCTGGGCGGGGTCGTCCTGTTGCGCACAAGGAGGTCCGGACGGCAGCGGCGAGCCGTGTGGCGACTCGGACGGCGACTTGAGCGGTTCGCGTGGGCCCGCGCCTCGCTCGCCGCCGTGCTGCTCTCTGTGGCCGCGGCCGCCGTGTCGGCCGGGCTGCACGGGGCGGACGTACGGCGCGGACCGGTGCCCGAGCTCGCCCGGCGGTACGCGACCGTGACCGCCGAGATCGAGGTGAGCGGCGATCCCTGGCTGAGCAGGCCACAGGTACACGGCGATCACGCGGCGCCGCTGGCGGTGCTGGCCCGTGCGGAGGTGCGGCGCGTCGAGCAGAGCGACGGGACGAGCGCGCGGACACGGACTCCGGTCCTGCTGGTCGTCGACGCGGACGTTCCGGCACCGGAGGGGAGCGCTGCCCGGGGTGGGCGGCGTGCCCGTGACGGCTGGCTCGGATTGTTGCCGTCCACACGGCTGCGGGTGGCGGGGCGGCTTGCGCCGACGCTGACGAGTGGGGACCGGACCGCGGCCGTACTGCGGGTGCGAGGCCGGCCGGAACCGCGGATCGTGGCGGGGCCCAGCGGATCGCAACGGCTCGCGGGACGGCTCAGGGCAGGGCTGCGGAAGGCGAGCGACCCTCTGCCCGGTGACGCGCGGGCGCTGCTTCCCGGGCTGGTCGTCGGAGACACTTCACGGATCACGCCCGAGCTGGACGAGGCGTTCAAGGAGACGGACCTGACGCACACGCTCGCCGTGTCCGGCAGCAACCTCACCATCCTGCTCGCGCTGCTGATCGGGCCGCCCGGACTCGCCCAGCGGGCCGAGCGCCGTGGCCTGGCCCCGCGTCTGGGGCTCTCGCTGCGGGCGACCGCGCTGTTCGCCGCGGTGCTCACGCTGGGATTCGTGATCGTGTGCCGACCCGACCCCAGTGTGCTGCGGGCCGCAGCCTGCGGCGCGGTCGCGCTGCTCGCCCTGGCCACCGGCCGCCGTAGATCCCTGGTCCCCGCACTGGCCACGGCTGTCCTGCTGCTGGTGCTCTACGACCCGTGGCTGGCCCACAGTTACGGCTTCCTGCTGTCCGTGCTGGCCACCGGTGCGCTGCTCGTCCTGGCACCGGGCTGGAGCGAGGCGCTGCGGCGGCGCGGGGTCCCGCCGAGGCTTGCGGAGGCACTGGCGGCGGCCGCCGCGGCACAGGCGGTCTGCGCCCCCGTCACGGCGGTGCTGTCGGCGCGGGTGAGCCTGGTGGCCGTGCCGTGCAATCTGCTGGCCGAGGTGGCGGTGGCACCGGCCACGGTGCTGGGATTCGCGGCGCTGGTGACGGCGCCGGTGGCGATGACACTGGCCAAGGCGCTGGCCTGGTGCGCGGGTTGGCCGACCGGGTGGATCGCCGCGGTGGCCCGGACAGGGGCGGCACTGCCCGGCGCGGGGGTCGCGTGGCCGGGCAGCTGGCCGGGGGCCCTTGCGCTCGCGGCGATCACCGTGGCCGTCGTGCCCGCCGGTCGGCGGTTGTCGCGGCACCCGTGGTGGTCCGGACTGCTCGGGGTGCTGCTGGTGCTGGTGGTGGTACGGCCGGTGCCGCTGACCCGGGTGATCACGGGCTGGCCGCCGCCGGGCTGGCGGTTCGCGATGTGCGATGTCGGGCAGGGCGATGCGACCGTGCTGGCGACAGGCGAGGGTGCCGGGGTGGTCGTGGACGCGGGGCCCGATCCGGCGCTGGTCGACCACTGCCTGCGGCAACTGGGCATCAGGCGCATCCCGCTGCTCGTCCTGACCCATTTCCACGCCGACCATGTGGCGGGACTGACCGGGGTGCTGCGGGGCCGCTCGGTGGCCGCGATCGAGACCACGGGTTTCGAGGAACCGGCCGACCAGGCCGAGTTCGTCAGAAGGGAGGCGGCGGCGCGGCACATCCCTCTCACACAGGCCGTGGCGGGCGAGGAGCGGCGCACCGGACCGCTGTCCTGGCGGGTCCTGTGGCCGCCGCCGAGCACCCCGTCGCCCTGGGACCCACGGGTCCCGGCATGGCCGGGCCCGGTGCCGGAGCCGGACGGTCCGAACGACGCGAGTGTCGCGATGCTGGTCCGCGTGGGCGGGCTGCGGCTGCTGTTGCTGGGCGATCTCGAACCGCCGGCCCAGCAGGCGCTGGCAAGGTCACCGGCGGCGGCCGAGCTGGCAGGTGTGGATGTCCTGAAGGTGGCCCATCACGGCTCGGCTTATCAGGACCCGGACCTGATACGACTGGTGGCCCCCCGGGTGGCGCTCATCTCGTGCGGCACCGGCAACCCTTACGGCCACCCGGCACCGGCGACCGTGGCCGCGCTGCGGTCGGGCGGGGCGCTGGTGCTGCGCACCGACCGGGACGGGGCGCTCGCGGTCGGCGGGACGGGCGGGGCGGAAGGGAACTTGCGGGTGACGAAAGACTGAGGCCCGGTGTTCGAGCAGACTGGCGGCATGGATTCACGCCAGGTAGCTGCCTACCTCCGCCGGATCGGGGCCGAGCGCCCAGCGCGTCCGACCGGCCCGGCGCTGCGCGAGCTGCATCTGCGCCATCTGCGGACCGTCCCCTTCGAGAATCTGTCGATCCACCTCGGTGAGGAGATCGTGCTGGAGGAGGAGCGCCTGCTGGACAAGGTGATCGGGCGGCGGCGGGGCGGCTTCTGCTACGAACTGAACGGCGCGTTCGGCGCGTTGCTCACCGCTCTCGGCTACGAGGTCGCGCGGCTCGCCGGACGCGTCTACGGGGACGAGGGGCGGTTCGGCATCCCGTACGACCATCTCGCCCTGAGGGTGCGGACGGTGGAGGGTGACATCCGGCTCGCGGACGTCGGGTTCGGGGCGCACAGCCACTACCCGCTGGCGTACGCGGAACGCGGGGAGCAGGCCGACCCCGGCGGGGTGTTCCGGGTGATGGACGCGGGGCCCGACGAGGCCGGGGCAGGGGCAGAAGACCTGGACGTCGTACGCGACGGCGAGCCGCAGTACCGGCTGGAGACGCGGCCCCGGGCGCTCGGGGACTTCGCGGCCGGAGCCTGGTGGCACAGCACCTCGCCGCTGTCGCACTTCACCCGATCGCTGGTCTGTTCACGGGTGACCGAGGACGGAGGGCGGATCACGCTCAGCGGGCGCACGCTGACCACGACGGACGCCGAAGGGAGGCGTGAAGCAAGGAAGTTGGCGGCGGACGAGGAGGTGCTGACGGTGTACCGGGAGTGGTTCGGGATCGGGTTGGACTGTGTGCCGACTGTAAGAAATCGGACTCTTGACTACTAATGCTGCTCAGATGCGGCGCATATGAGTGGTCAGCGACACCATGGGCCCCAGGATCGTGGCCGGGTCGGCGAGAACGCGCTCGCCTCGCTGGGTGATGTGACGCTCCGGATCGCCCGTCCGCCGGAGCCGTCGGCTCCGGGCGACTGGGAGACGGAGTCCGCGCACTGCTCGATCGCCTTCACGGCGTGGCACATCGGGCCGGCACGGATCCATGGACGGTTCGCGTCCTTCGCCGGGGTGGTGCGGACCGCCGAGCGGATGGAGCGGTCGGCGATGCATGTGGTGATCGACGCGGCGTCCGTCGACACGGGCATGCGGATGTGGGACGACCATCTGCGGTCGGCGGACTTCCTGGACGTGCGGCGGTTTCCGACGCTGGAGCTCTACGGGGACCGGTTCGTGCACAGGGGCGGCGGCCGCTGGGCGGTCACCGGCGCGCTGTCACTGCGTGGCGTGACCCGTACGGTCACCCTCGACACCGAGTACCTCGGGCTCGGCAACGGCATGGAGGGCGAGGTGCGGGCGGCCTGCCGGGTCACCACCGAGCTGCACCGGGACGACTTCACGGTCAGCTGGCAGTCCATGCCGGCGCAGGGCATCGCGGTCGTCGGGTCGAGCATCCGCGTCGACCTCGACGTGCAGATCGTGCCCAGGGCCTGACCCGGGCGATCGCGCCCACGGTCTGATCCGGGCGCCCCTAGGGCGTGTTGCGAAAGTCCCGCCTGCCGCCCGGCGTCTGGCACGCACTCTCGCCGCACCGGGCGAAAACCCACGTACAACCAGTACGAGGGCTTTCGCCCGGCACTCCCCCAGCCTCCGGCCGGGGGGACCCCCAGAGCACGCACCAGACGCCGCTCGGCCCGCCCTCCGGGCGGACGACGGGACTTTCGCAACACGCCCTAGGCCCTGTCCCGGCCTGGCAGTTCGGTTCTCGGGCGGTGCCGGCGGTGCCGGAGAATGGGGCCGTGAGCGATGTGAGACATGTACTGGTGCTGCCCGACCGGGAGGCCGCGGAGGAGGCGGCCGAGGCGCTCGGAGAGCGGTTCGGCCTGGCCGAGGAGCCCCGGCTCGTGCGGGACGCGCTGGCGGGCGAGGACGACGCCGAGGACGCGCAGTGGCTGGTCCTCCTGCGCGACGAGGACGAGCGGCTGGACCCGGCGGAGCTGGACGAGTTCGCCGGGAAGTGGGACGGCTGGCGCGAGGAGCCGTGACAGCAGCGCCGCCGAGACGGATCCCCGAGACGGATCCCCGAGACGGATCCCCGAGACGGATCCCCGAGACGGACTCCGGGGGCGTTCCGGGACCGCTCGGGGTGTGCGGGCGGACTCGTTGTCAGTGCCGCGTGGGATGCTTTAGGCGATGGCCAGGAAGACTGCGAATGACGACCCTCTCGCCCCGGTGACACTCGCCGTGGGCCAGGAGGACCTCCTGCTCGACCGTGCCGTGCAGGAGGTGGTGGCCGCCGCCAGAGCCGCCGACGCCGACACGGACGTACGCGACCTCACCCCGGACCAGTTGCAGCCCGGCACACTCGCCGAGCTCACCAGTCCCTCGCTCTTCGCCGAGCGCAAAGTCGTGGTCGTACGCAATGCGCAGGACCTGTCCGCCGACACGGTCAAGGACGTGAAGGCGTATCTCGGGGCGCCCGCCGAGGAGATCACGCTCGTGCTGCTGCACGCGGGCGGGGCCAAGGGCAAGGGGCTGCTGGATGCCGCGCGCAAGGCGGGAGCGCGGGAGGTGGCCTGCCCGAAGATGACCAAGCCCGCGGACCGGCTGGCCTTCGTGCGGGGCGAGTTCCGCTCGTTCGGGCGGTCGGCCACGCCCGAGGCGTGCCAGGCGCTGTGCGACGCCATCGGCAGCGATCTGCGGGAGCTGGCCTCGGCGGCCTCCCAGCTGGTCGCCGACGTGGAAGGGACGATCGATGAGGCGGTCGTCGGGCGGTACTACACCGGCCGGGCCGAGGCCTCCAGCTTCACGGTCGCTGACCGGGCCGTGGAGGGGCGTACGGCAGAGGCGCTGGAGGCCCTCAGATGGTCGCTGGCGACGGGAGTGGCGCCGGTGATGATCACCAGCGCGCTGGCGCAGGGGGTGCGGGCGATCGGGAAGCTGTCGTCGGCCCGGGGCGGGCGGCCGGCCGATCTGGCGCGGGAGCTGGGGATGCCGCCGTGGAAGATCGATCGGGTGCGGCAGCAGATGCGGGGGTGGACGCCGGACGGGGTCGCGGTGGCGATGCGGGCCGTCGCCGAGGCCGACGCGGGTGTGAAGGGCGGCGGCGATGACCCCGAGTACGCCTTGGAGAAGGCCGTTGTGGTGATCGCCCGCGCCGCCCGGTCTCGCGGACGCGGGTAACCGCCCCGTCTCGCGGACGCGGGCGGACCTCCCTACGCAGGAAGACCCTACGCGGGCAGGACAGGCCCTACGCGGGCAGGCGCCACGCAGGCAGGACAAGCCCTACGCGGGCAGGCGCCACGCAGGCAGGCGAAAGCCCCGATGCCCGCCCTGGGGAAGGGAGGGATACCGGGGCTTTCGGTTCACGATCGGTGAGCCCGTACCCGCGTGGCGAACGCAGGCCGCGTACAGGCTCGGGGTGCCGGACGGGAGCGGATGAGAGAGGGCCCGCTCTGGGTCCTTCCGGCGGTCAGATCAGAGGGAAAGCTCAGCCCTTGAGGGACGTGACCTTGGAAGCAAGCGCCGACTTCTTGTTGGCGGCCTGGTTCTTGTGGATGACGCCCTTGGAGACGGCCTTGTCGAGCGCACGCGCGGCAGCGCGCTGCAGCTCGGTGGCCTTCTCGACGTCACCCGAGGCAGCGGCCTCACGGGCCTTGCGGATCGCGGTCTTCAGGGAGGACTTGACGGCCTTGTTGCGCAGCCGAGCCTTCTCGTTGGTCTTGATCCGCTTGATCTGGGACTTGATGTTCGCCACGAAGGAGCCTTTTCAGGTTCTGGTGCGGGGCCGCACGGGTCCCGTACCGGTGATCCAAAATTTCTCTGACGCGCCTCGCGCTGAGAGGGCATGAGGCGCAGCCATCTACAGTACCAGTGGCCCTGCGAGCGGCCCAAAACGGTCCTCGGTCGCTCCCCGTGGGACCATGGAGACTACGTATCGATCCGACCCGAGGCATAAGGCGCCTCAAGAGACAGGACCCTGCGTGCCCGCGACCCCTAACCATGTGCCCGAGCCGAGCCGTACCGCCCCGGCTCTGATCCGCAATTTCTGCATCATCGCGCACATCGACCACGGCAAGTCCACACTCGCCGACCGGATGCTCCAGCTGACCGGTGTGGTCGAGCAGCGGCAGATGCGTGCTCAGTACCTCGACCGGATGGACATCGAGCGCGAGCGCGGCATCACGATCAAGTCCCAGGCGGTGCGTCTGCCCTGGGCCCCGACCGAGGGCCCCGACCAGGGCACGACCCACATCCTCAACATGATCGACACCCCGGGTCACGTCGACTTCACCTACGAGGTCTCGCGGTCGCTCGCCGCCTGTGAGGGGACCATCCTCCTCGTCGACGCCGCCCAGGGCATCGAGGCGCAGACCCTCGCCAACCTCTACCTGGCGATGGAGAACGACCTCACGATCATCCCCGTGCTCAACAAGATCGACCTTCCCGCGGCCCAGCCCGAGAAGTTCGCCGAGGAGCTGGCCAACCTCGTCGGGTGCGACCCGTCCGACGTGCTGAAGGTCTCGGCCAAGACCGGTCTCGGCGTCGACGCGCTGCTGGACAAGGTCGTCAGGGAGATCCCGGCCCCGGTCGGTGTCGCCGACGCCCCCGCCCGCGCGATGATCTTCGACTCCGTCTATGACTCCTACCGCGGTGTCGTGACGTACGTCCGTGTCATCGACGGCCAGCTCAACAGGCGCGAGCGCATCAGGATGATGTCCACCGGCGCCACCCACGAGCTGCTGGAGATCGGCGTCAGCTCGCCCGAGATGCTGCCGGCCGACGGCCTCGGCGTCGGCGAGGTGGGCTACCTCATCACCGGTGTGAAGGACGTCCGCCAGTCCAAGGTCGGTGACACGGTCACCAGCCAGCACAAGGGGGCGACGGAAGCCCTCGGCGGGTACAAGGACCCGAAGCCGATGGTCTTCTCGGGTCTGTATCCGCTCGACGGCTCCGACTACCCCGAGCTGCGCGAGGCCCTGGACAAGCTCCAGCTGAACGACGCGGCGCTGGTGTACGAACCGGAGACCTCCGCCGCCCTCGGCTTCGGCTTCCGCGTCGGCTTCCTCGGTCTGCTGCACCTGGATGTGGTCCGGGAGCGCCTGGAGCGCGAGTTCGGCCTCGATCTGATCGCCACCGCGCCCAACGTGGTCTACCGCGTGGTCATGGAGGACGGGACCGAGTTCACGGTCACCAACCCGAGCGAGTTCCCCGAGGGCAAGATCAACGAGGTGTACGAGCCCGTCGTACGGGCCACCATCCTCGCGCCCACCGAGTTCATCGGCGCGATCATGGAGCTGTGCCAGACCCGGCGCGGCACCCTGCTCGGTATGGACTACCTCTCCGAGGACCGGGTCGAGATCCGCTACACGCTGCCTCTCGCGGAGATCGTCTTCGACTTCTTCGACCAGCTGAAGTCCAAGACCCGCGGCTACGCCTCCCTGGACTACGAGCCCACCGGCGAGCAGACCAGCTCCCTGGTCAAGGTCGACATCCTGCTGCACGGCGACAAGGTGGACGCCTTCTCGGCGATCACCCACAAGGACCAGGCGTACGCGTACGGCGTACGGCTCGTCGCCAAGCTCAAGGAGCTGATCCCGCGGCAGGCCTTCGAGGTGCCGGTCCAGGCCGCCATCGGCTCCCGGGTCATCGCCCGCGAGACCATCCGTGCCATCCGCAAGGACGTCCTCGCCAAGTGCTACGGCGGTGACATCTCCCGTAAGCGGAAGCTGCTGGAGAAGCAGAAGGAAGGCAAGAAGCGGATGAAGATGGTGGGTTCCGTGGAGGTTCCGCAGGAGGCCTTCATCGCCGTCCTGTCGAGCGATGACAGCGCGGGGTCGGCCAAGGGCAAGAAGTAACCAGCGGTAACGGCGGGTTGCGGCCGTAACCCGGACACAGGGGGGCCTGTCGTGCGAAAGCGCGGCGGGCCCCTACGCGTGCGTAGCGTCGCTCTCCGTGGAAAGTGACAGGCCGATGCCCCTTACGCAGCGGCCGGTCGCGGCTTACTCTGATCCCTGCTTGATAGTTACTCGCGAGTTAAACAACAGCGAATCAGCAGCGCGAACTGCCACCGTGAGTTAATCCAGCCGCACCGAGCACAGCCGCACCGTCGCGGGCCCCGGAGGATGTCGTGAGCGACACACAGACCCTGATCGAGAACCGTCCGCCGTCCGTGGCGGCCCTCTTCCTGGAGCGCGTGGCGGCCACACCGGACGCCGAGGCCTATCGCTACCCGGTGCTCCCGGCCTCCGGGCAGGGCCCCGACGACTGGAAGTCGCTCAGCTGGGCCCAGGCGGCCGACCGGGTGTACGCGATCGCGGCCGGCCTCGTGGAACTGGGCGTGCAGCCCGAGCAGCGGGTGGCCCTCGCCTCCTCCACCCGTGTCGAGTGGCTCCTCGCCGACCTCGGCATCATGTGCGCCGGCGGCGCGACCACCACCATCTACCCGCAGACCAACTCGGACGAGTCGGCCTTCATCCTCTCCGACTCCGAGAGCCGGGTGCTGATCGCCGAGGACGCGGCCCAGGCCGCCAAGGCCGTCGAGAAGCGCGCCGAGCTGTCCGACCTCGCCAAGGTCGTCGTCATCGACCCGGCCGGCGTCGAGGCGGACGACTGGGTGATCACGCTCGCCGAGCTGGAGCGGCGCGGCGCCGCCTACCTGGAGAAGCACCCCGAGCTGATCAAGGAGCGGGTCGGCGCGATCACCCGGGACCAGCTCGCCACCCTCATCTACACCTCGGGCACCACCGGCCGCCCCAAGGGCGTGCGGCTGCCGCACGACAACTGGGCGTACATGGCGCGGGCCATCGCCGCGACCGGCCTGATCACCAGCGAGGATGTGCAGTACCTGTGGCTGCCGCTCGCGCACGTCTTCGGCAAGGTCCTCACCTCCGGGCAGATCGAGGTCGGGCACGTCACCGCCGTCGACGGCCGCGTCGACAAGATCATCGAGAATCTTCCGGTGGTGCAGCCGACGTACATGGCGGCCGTGCCGCGCATCTTCGAGAAGGTCTACAACGGCGTCGCCGCCAAGGCCCGTGAGGGCGGCCCGGCCAAGTACAAGATCTTCCAGTGGGCGGCCGAGGTCTCCCGCGAGTACGCCAAGGTCACCCAGGACAACTTCCGCCGCACCGGCACCCACTCGGCGCCCTTCGCCCTCGCCGCCAAGCACAAGGTCGCCGACACCCTCGTCTACGCCAAGCTCCGTGAGGCCTTCGGCGGCCGGCTGCGCGCCTGTGTCTCCGGCGCCTCCGCGCTCGCCCCGGAGATCGGCTACTTCTTCGCCGGCGCCGGCATCCACATCCTGGAGGGCTACGGCCTCACCGAGTCCTCCGCGGCCTCCTTCGTCAACCCCGGCGAGGCCTACCGCACCGGCACCGTCGGCAAGCCGCTGCCCGGCACGGAGGTGCGTATCGCCGACGACGGCGAGATCCTGCTGCGCGGCCCCGGCATCATGGCGGGCTACCACGGACTGCCCGAGAAGACCGCCGAGGTGCTGGAGTCCGACGGCTGGTTCCACACCGGCGACATCGGTGAGCTGTCGCCCGACGGCTATCTGCGCATCACCGACCGCAAGAAGGACCTCATCAAGACCTCCGGCGGCAAGTACGTCGCCCCGGCCGAGATCGAGGGCCAGTTCAAGGCGGTCTGCCCGTACGTCTCCAACATCCTGGTGCACGGCGCCGACCGGAACTACTGCACCGCTCTCATCGCCCTGGACGAGATCGCGCTCGTGGACTGGGCGAAGGAGAACGGGCTGGGCGGCAGGCCGTACGCGGAGATCGTCGCCGCGCCGCAGACGGTCGAGATGGTCGACGGGTACGTGCGGGAGCTCAACGCCGGGCTGCAGAAGTGGCAGACGATCAAGAAGTTCCGGCTGCTGCCGCGGGATCTTGACGTGGAGCACGGTGAGATCACGCCGAGTCTGAAGCTCAAGCGTCCCGTGGTGGAGCGGGAGTACCGGCACCTCATCGACGAGATGTACGCCGGGGCGCGGGAGAAGTAGAGGGGCGTCTCCGTGCGTGGGGAACTGCGGGTCCGTCGTGGCCGCTCGCGCAGTTCCCCGCGCCCCTTGGGGAGATTGTGCTCACCGGCGCTCGAAAGTTGCCGACTTCTGGCCACTTCGATGACTCCCTGCTTATGAGTGCCCCCGGCCTGTCACCCTGGCCGCATGGACATGGCGGCCATACCGACGCAGCGGGAGAGCGAGCCCCGGGCCCGAGGGGCGCGAGGGCGGGCCACGCTGCCCGGCAGCCCCCTCGCGCCCGGCGCGGCCCGCGCGCTGGTGCAGGCCGCGCTGGCCGAGGAGCCCGATGTCGCGGCCCGGCTCGCCGACGACGCCCTGGCCGTCGTCAGCGAGCTGGTCACCAATGCCGTCGTGCACGCCGGTACGGACGTGGAGGTGGACTGGCGGCTGGAGGAGGACGGCGCGTTCGTCGTGGAGGTGCACGACCGGCATCCCTCCCGCGCGCCGCGCGATCCCCTCGGCGGCGAGGGGGCGTACGACACCCCCGAGTACGGGCGCGGCCTGCGGCTGGTCACCACCCTCGCCGAGTCCTGGGGCGTCACCTACCGCACCGGCGCCAAGACGGTCTGGGCGCGGCTGCCCCCGGGCGGCGTCGAGGACCCCGGCGCCGCACCGGAGGCGGCCCTGCAGGTCGCCGAGGATCTCGCCCCGCAGCCGAACCGTGCCGTCGGCGACCGCGACTGGCTCGGCCGGGGCGCGCTGTCCTTCCTCGCCGAGGCCTCCGACCTGCTCGCCGGACAGCTCGACGAGAACCTGGTCACGGCCCTGACCGGGCAGCTCATCGTGCCCCGGCTCGCCGACTGGTGCGCGGTGTGGCTGGAGGACGAGGCGAGTGTGCGCGGCGGCGTCGGCGGCGGCCCCGACCGGGTCTGGCACGCCAGCGAGAACCGCATCGAGGAGTTGCGCTGCGCCCTGGAGAAGGAGCCGCCCTGTCCGCCCGAGGGGCTGCGCTCGGGGCCCGAGCCGTACCCGTGGCCCGGCGATGCGCTCGGCCCGCAGGGCGCCGACGGTACGGCGCTGGCGTACCGGCTGATCGCGGGCGGGCGGCCGCTCGGCACGCTGGTCATCGGCCGCTGCGGGCTCGCGCGCTTCCCCGACGAGGTCACCGGGCTCGTCGAGGATCTCGGCCGCCGGGTGGCGCTCGCCATCGGCGCGGCGCGCCAGTACGCCCGCCAGGCCACCATCAGCGCCGTCCTGCAGCGCGGCCTGCTGCCCGGCGCGGTCGCCGAGATCCCCGGCGTGAGCAGCGCGCTCGTCTACGAGCCCTGTGACAAGGGCGGCCCCAGCGGCGACTTCTACGACCTGTTCCCGGCGGGCGACGGCCGCTGGTGCTTCGCCGTCGGCGACGTCCAGGGCAAGGGCCCGGAGGCGGCGGTCGTGATCGGCCTCGCCCGCCCCTGGCTCCGCCTCCTCGCCCGCGAGGGCTACCGGGTCGCCGACGTCCTCGACCGCCTCAACCAGCTCCTCCTCGACGACGCCACCGAGGCCGCCGACGCCGCCGCCCGTGCCCTGGTCGCCGCCGGCGGCCGCCCGGTGACCCCCGGAGACGGCCCCCAGACCCGCTTCCTGTCCCTCCTCTACGGCGAACTGACCCCGCACGACGGCGGCGTCCGCTGCACTCTGGCCTCCGCCGGCCACCCGCTGCCGCTCGTGCTCGGCCCCGACGGCACCGTGCGCACCGCGGCCCGCCCGCAGACCCTGCTCGGCGTGGTCGAGGACGAGACCTACACCAGCGAGACCCTGGACCTGCGGCCCGGCGACAGCCTGCTGTGCGTCACCGACGGGGTGACCGAGCGCCGCTCCGGCTCCCGCCAGTTCGACGACGGCGACGGGCTCGCCCTCGCCCTGTCCGGCTGCGCCGGGCTCAGCGCCGAGCTGATCGCGGAAAGGATCCGCCGCCTCGTGCACGACTTCGGCGGCGGCCTGCCCGAGGACGATCTCGCCCTGCTGGTGCTGCAAGCGGAGTAGACGCCCCGGTGCTGGACAATGGAAGGCATGCCTTCCGCACTCCCCGACGGTGAGCCCGTCCCCGACGACGGCGCGCTGCCCGCGCCCGCGCTCGCCGGGGCCGCCGCCCGCCCGCTCGGCTTCTATCTGCACGTCCCGTACTGCGCGACCCGCTGCGGCTACTGCGACTTCAACACCTACACCGCGACCGAGCTGCGCGGCACGGGCGGTGTGCTGGCCTCCCGCGACAACTACGCGGACACGCTGACGGACGAGATCCGGCTCGCCCGGAAGGTGCTCGGCGACGACCCGCGCCAGGTCCGTACGGTCTTCGTCGGCGGCGGTACGCCCACCCTGCTGGCCGCGGACGACCTGGTGCGGATGCTGGGCGCGATCCGCGACGAGTTCGGCCTGGCACCGGACGCCGAGATCACGACGGAGGCGAACCCCGAGTCGGTGGACCCGGCGTATCTCGCCACGCTCCGGGAGGGCGGCTTCAACCGGATCTCCTTCGGCATGCAGAGCGCGCGACAGCATGTGCTGCGGGTGCTCGACCGCACCCACACCCCGGGCCGCCCCGAGGCATGCGTGGCGGAGGCACGGGCGGCGGGCTTCGAGCACGTCAACCTCGATCTGATCTACGGCACGCCCGGGGAGAGCGACGACGACTGGCGGGCCTCGCTCACGGCGGCGATCGGGGCGGGACCGGACCATGTCAGCGCCTATGCGCTGATCGTCGAGGAAGGCACCCAGCTGGCGCGTCGCATCCGCCGCGGCGAGGTCCCGATGACCGACGACGACGTCCACGCCGACCGCTATCTGATCGCTGAGGAAACCCTCTGCGCGGCGGGCTTCGACTGGTACGAGGTCTCCAACTGGGCCACCTCGGAGGCGGGCCGCTGCCTGCACAACGAGCTGTACTGGCGGGGCGCCGACTGGTGGGGCGCGGGCCCCGGGGCCCACTCGCACGTGGGCGGGGTGCGGTGGTGGAACGTCAAGCATCCGGGGGCGTATGCGGCGGCCCTCGCCTCCGGCCGCTCACCGGGCGCGGGCCGCGAGCTGCTGTCCGACGAGGACCGACGGGTCGAGCGGGTCCTGCTGGAGCTGCGGCTGCGCGAGGGCGTGCCGCTGTCCCTGCTGAAGGAGGAGGGGCTCGCCGCGTCCCGGCGGGCACTGGCGGACGGGCTCCTCCAGGAGGGGCCGTACGAGGAGGGGCGGGCCGTGCTGACGCTGCGGGGGCGGCTGCTGGCGGACGCGGTGGTCAGGGACCTGGTGGACTGAGAGACCTGGTGAGATGGAGGACCGTGGGCTGAAGGACCCGGTGGACCGAAGAGCGTCAGGCCCCGCCGCTGCCCGTGACGAAGTCGATCAGTTCCTCCACCCGCCCCAGCAACTCCGGCTCCAGATCCTTGTAGGACCCCACCCGCTTCAGGATCGCCTGCCACACCGCCCCGGTGTTCTCCGACGGCCAGCCCAGCGCCCGGCACACCCCCGTCTTCCAGTCCTGCCCCTTCGGCACCGCCGGCCACGCCTCGATGCCCAGCGCGGCCGGCTTCACGGCCTCCCAGATGTCGATGTAGGGGTGGCCGACCACCAGCGCGTGTTCGCTGGTCACCGACTCGGCGATGTGCCACTCCTTCGTGCCCGGGACGAGATGGTCCACGAGCACGCCCAGGCGCGCGTCCGGGCCCGGGGCGAAGGAGGACACGATCGACGGCAGGTCGTCCACGCCCTCCAGGTACTCCACGACCACACCCTCGATGCGCAGGTCGTCGCCCCAGACCTTCTCGACCAGCTCGGCGTCGTGCCGGCCCTCGACGTAGATGCGGCCGGCGCGGGCCACGCGGGCCCGGGCGCCGGGGACGGCGACCGAGCCGGAGGCGGTACGGGCGGGCCGTACCGGACCGGCTGAGGCCGGCCGTACGAGCGTCACCACGCGCCCCTCCAGCAGGAAGCCGCGCGGCTCCAGCGGGAACACCCGGTGCTTGCCGAAGCGGTCCTCCAGGGTCACGGTGCCCGCCTCGCAGCGGATCACCGCGCCGCAGAACCCGGTACCGGGCTCCTCCACCACCAGGCCGGGCTCCGCCGGTACCTCCGGCGCCGGCTGCCGCTTCTTCCACGGAGGGGTGAGGTCGGCGGAGTACGAACGAGGGCGCGGGCCCAAAGGGCCCTCGTTGGAAGGGCGGTGGCGGGAGACGGGTGGGCGCATTCGGATGACGATAGGAGAAGCTCCGCGCCCGTGCTCACGACACGCCGAAGCGTGTTGCCAGCTCGTCGCGTTGACGGCGGACGAAGGCCGCGTCGACCACCGCTCCGTGACCGGGCACGTACAGCGCGTCCTCGCCGCCGAGGGACAGCAGCCGGTCGAGGGCGTCCGGCCAGCGGGACGGGACCGCGTCCGGGCCGGCTTGAGGCTCGCCCGACTCCTCGACCAGGTCGCCGCAGAAGACCACCTCCGGCGAGCCGGGGACCAGGACCGCGAGGTCGTGTGCCGTGTGCCCCGGGCCCACGTTCGCCAGCAGCGCCTGCCGGCCGGCGCCGAGGTCGAGGGTCCACTCGCCGGAGACCAGGTGCCGGGGCGGCGCCAGCGTGTCCACCGCCTCGTCGGCGTCGGCGCCGGCGAGCCCGTTGCGCACCGCGTCCAGCCGCAGCTCCGCACGCTCGTGGGCGAACACCGCGTCCACGCCGACCGCCGCGTACACCTCCGCCCCGGCGAACGCGGCCGCCCCGAGGACATGGTCGAAGTGGGGGTGGGTCAGCGCGAGATGGGTCACACGGCCGCCGGACAGTTCCTCGGCCTGTGTCCGCAGCCGCGCGCCCTCGGCCAGGCTGGAGCCGGCGTCCACCAGCAGGGCCGTACCCTCCCCGAGGACCAGCCCGACCGTGCAGTCCCAGCCGGGCAGCCGGCACCGGCCGACCCCGGCGGCCAGCCGCTGCCACCCCAGCTCTTCCCAAGTCACCGTCATACCGCGACGCTAACCGCACACGCGGCTCCGACCGCAGCGACCTTGCCCCGGGTGTACCGGACAGCCGTACACTGGGCCCGGGAACGCTGGCACTCGCATATGAAGAGTGCCAGGCGGACGGACCGCGGGACAGAGGGGACGGCGACGTGCTGGAGGTGCGCGCATGCTGAGTGAACGCAGGCTTCAGGTGCTGCGCGCCATCGTCCAGGACTACGTCGGCACCGAGGAGCCGGTCGGGTCGAAGGCCCTGACCGAGCGGCACAGCCTCGGGGTCTCCCCGGCGACCATCCGCAACGACATGGCGGCCCTGGAGGACGAGGGGTTCATCGCGCAGCCGCACACCAGTGCCGGGCGGATTCCGACCGACAAGGGTTACCGGCTGTTCGTGGACAAGCTGGCGGGCGTCAAGCCGATGACCGCGCCGGAGCGGCGGGCGATCCAGAACTTCCTGGAGGGCGCCGTCGACCTCGACGACGTGGTCGCCAGGACCGTGCGGCTGCTCGCGCAGCTCACCCGGCAGGTCGCCGTCGTGCAGTATCCGTCCCTGACCCGGTCCACCGTCCGGCATGTGGAGCTGCTCTCACTCGCCCCCGCGCGTGTGATGCTCGTGCTGATCACGGACACCGGCCGGGTCGAGCAGCGGATGGTCGACTGCCCGGCGCCGTTCGGCGAGGCCTCGCTGGCGGATCTGCGGGCCCGGCTCAACAGCCGGGTCGCGGGGCGCCGGTTCACCGATGTGCCGATGCTGGTCGAGGACCTCCCGGACGCCTTCGATCCGGAGGACCGCGGTACGGTCTCCATGGTGCTCTCCACTCTGCTGGAGACACTCGTGGAGGAGAACGAGGAGCGGTTGATGATCGGCGGCACCGCCAATCTCACCCGCTTCGGACATGACTTTCCCCTCACGATCCGGCCCGTCCTGGAGGCCCTGGAGGAGCAGGTCGTGCTCCTCAAGCTCCTCGGCGAGGCGAAGGATCCGGGCGTGACCGTGCGAATCGGGCACGAGAACGCCCACGAGGGGCTCAACTCCACCTCCGTGGTGTCGGTCGGCTACGGTTCGGGCGGCGAGGCGGTTGCCAAGCTCGGCGTGGTCGGACCGACCCGCATGGATTACCCGGGAACGATGGGAGCGGTACGCGCAGTGGCACGGTACGTCGGACAGATCCTGGCGGAGTCGTAAGTGGCCACGGACTACTACGCCGTTCTCGGCGTGCGCCGCGACGCGTCGCAGGATGAGATCAAGAAGGCGTTCCGTCGGCTCGCGCGCGAGCTGCACCCGGACGTCAACCCCGACCCGAAGACCCAGGAGCGGTTCAAGGAGATCAACGCCGCTTACGAGGTGCTCTCGGACCCGCAGAAGAAGCAGGTCTACGACCTCGGCGGCGACCCGCTCTCGCAGGCGGGCGGCGCCGGCGCGGGCGGCTTCGGGGCCGGTGGCTTCGGTAACTTCTCCGACATCATGGACGCGTTCTTCGGTACGGCGTCGCAGCGCGGGCCGCGCTCGCGCACCCGGCGCGGCCAGGACGCGATGATCCGGATCGAGGTCGAGCTGGACGAGGCGGCCTTCGGGACGACCAAGGACATCCAGGTCGACACCGCGGTCGTCTGCAACACCTGCAACGGCGAGGGCGCGGCTCCGGGCACGTCGGCCCAGACGTGTGACATGTGCCGCGGCCGCGGTGAGGTCTCCCAGGTCACCCGGTCCTTCCTCGGCCAGGTCATGACCTCCCGGCCCTGCCCCCAGTGCCAGGGTTTCGGGACCGTCGTGCCGACGCCGTGCCCCGAGTGCGCGGGCGACGGCCGGGTCCGCTCCCGCCGTACCCTCACCGTCAAGATCCCGGCCGGTGTCGACAACGGCACGCGGATCCAGCTCGCCGGTGAGGGCGAGGTCGGCCCCGGTGGCGGCCCGGCCGGCGATCTGTACGTCGAGATCCACGAGCTGCCGCACTCGACCTTCCAGCGGCGCGGCGACGACCTGCACTGCACGGTCACCATCCCGATGACCGCGGCCGCCCTCGGCACCAAGGTCCCGCTGGAGACCCTGGACGGCATGGAGGAGGTCGACATCCGGCCCGGTACCCAGTCCGGCCAGTCGATCCCGCTGCACAACCGGGGCGTCACGCATCTGCGCGGCGGCGGCCGGGGCGACCTGATCGTCCATGTCGAGGTCATGACGCCGACCAAGCTGGACCCCGAGCAGGAACGCCTGCTGCGCGAGCTGGCCAAGATGCGCGGCGAGGAACGCCCGACGGGCCAGTTCCAGCCGGGGCAGCAGGGGTTGTTCTCGCGTTTGAAGGATGCGTTCAACGGTCGCTGACGTGTGCTGCGGTCCTGGGAAACGGTCGTAGAGCCGGTGGTGATCATGGGCTCGGTCAGGGGCGTACGGAGTGCTTCGGCACCCCGTATGCCCCTGTCCTATGCCGTGGGAAGCCCCGATTCGGACTTGTTCTGAGGACGTGACAACATGCGGTCATGTCCTCCGCACTGACCGATCTCTTCCCCCACCCGATCGTGCAGGCCCCCATGGCGGGCGGTGTCTCCGTGCCCCGGCTCGCCGCCGCCGTCTCCGAGGCCGGCGGCCTCGGTTTCCTCGCCGCCGGGTACAAGACCGCCGACGGCATGTACCAGGAGATCAAGCAGTTGCGGGGGCTCACGAGCCGTCCGTTCGGCGTGAACGTCTTCATACCGCAGCCGGAGCAGTCCGAGTCCGGGGCCGTCGAGGTCTACGCCCATCAGCTGGCCGGCGAGGCCGCCTGGTACGAGACCGAGCTGGGCGATCCGGACAGCGGCCGGGACGACGGCTACGACGCCAAGCTCGCCGTACTCCTGGACAACCCGGTGCCGGTGGTCTCCTTCCACTTCGGTGTGCCGAGCCGGGAGGTGCTCGACAAACTGCGCCGCGCGGGTACGTTCACGCTGGTCACGGCCACCTCCGCGGAGGAGGCCCGCGCGGTCGAGCAGGCCGGCGCGGACGCGGTGATCGCACAGGGCGTGGAGGCCGGCGGTCACCAGGGCACCCATCGCGACGTGCCCGAGAACGACGGCTCCGGCACCGGACTGCTGTCGCTGGTCGCGCAGATCCGCGAGGCCGTCGGCATCCCGGTCGTCGCCGCCGGCGGCATCATGCGCGGCAGCCAGATCGCCGCCGTCCTCGCGGCCGGGGCGAGCGCGGCCCAGCTGGGCACCGCCTTCCTCGCCACCCCCGAGTCCGGCGCCCACGCCCTGCACAAGCAGGCGCTGACCAACCCGCTGTTCACCCGCACCGAGCTGACCCGCGCGTTCTCGGGCCGCCCGGCGCGCGCCCTGGTCAACCGCTTCGTGCGCGAGCACGGCCCGTACGCCCCCGCCGCCTACCCCGAGGTCAACCACCTGACCTCACCGCTGCGCAAGGCCGCCGCCAAGGCCGGGGACGCGCAGGGCATGTCCCTGTTCGCGGGGCAGGGGCACCGGATGGCCCGGGAACTGCCCGCCGGGCGCCTGGTGGAGGTCCTCGTCGGTGAACTCGACGCCGTGAGGACAGCGTTGTCGGCCCAGGGCGGCCCGCGATGACCGCGCCGGTGTTCGTCGTCGACCACTTCGACTCCGCCGGCCCCGGCTATGTGCTCGACGGACCCGAGGGGCGCCACGCCGTCTCCGTGAAGCGGCTGCAGCCCGGCGAGGAGGTCGTCCTCACCGACGGCGCCGGACGCTACGCCGTGTGCGAGGTGACCGGCAGCGAGGGCAAGGACCGGCTGATCGTCCGGATGGGCGGGATCCGCGAGGAGCCGGAGCCCACCCCGCGGATCACCGTCGTCCAGGCCCTGCCCAAGGGCGACCGGGGCGAACTCGCCGTCGAGACCATGACCGAGGTCGGCGTCGACGCGATCGTGCCCTGGCAGGCCGCCCGGTGCATCACCCAGTGGAGGGGCGAGCGCGGGCTGAAGGCGCTCGGCAAATGGCGGGCCACCGCCCGTGAGGCGGGCAAGCAGTCCCGCCGGGTGCGCTTCCCGGAGGTCGCGGACGCGGCGACCACCAAACAGGTTGCCGCACTTCTGGCCAAAGCCGACTTCGCCGCCGTGCTCCACTCCGACTTCGCGCACGAGAGCCTGCCGCTGGCCACCGCCGAACTGCCCGCCGAGGGCGAGATCGTGCTGGTCGTCGGCCCCGAAGGAGGCGTCGCGCGCGACGAGTTGGCGCTCTTCGAGGAGGCGGGCGCGAGGGCGTGCGTGCTCGGGCCTACCGTGTTGCGTACATCAACCGCCGGCACCGCCGCCACGGCCCTGCTGCTGGGCCGTACCGGCCGCTGGTCCTGACATCTGGGGGACACCGTGGAACTCGCCCAAGTCCGGCTCCTGGTCACCGACTTCGCCGCCTGCTACCGCTTCTACGCCGAGGTCCTCGGCCTCAAGCCGCAGTCCGGGGCGACCGAGGGCCCGTACGAGAAGTTCAGCCCGCACATCGGCTCCGCCGGGATCGCGCTGCAGGACCGGGCGATGATGGCCGAGATCCTGGACGAACTGGGCGAGGAGGCCTGCGGCCATCGCTCCCTGGTCGTCCTGCGCGTCGACGACCTGGACGCCTACTGCGCGGAGATCACCGCCCGCGGCGCGACACTGCTGCGCGGACCCGCGCCGATGACCGACAGGATGCGGGTCGCCCATCTCAAGGACCCGGAGGGGAACCTGGTCGAACTCCAGCAGTGGCTGCTGCTGAGAGTCTGACGGGCGCTCGCCGGGCGAGTGACCGTATGCGGCCTTCCGTCTCGCCCGCGCCGGTGGCACTCTGCCCTGCATGGGGGCTTTGGGATGGATTCGGCGAGGGCGGCGCGGGACGCGGACGGCGGCGGTGGCCGGGCTGGTCGTCGTGGGCGGTGCGGCTGTGGTGGCGTGCCAGCCGACGGGGCTCGGCGCCGCGACCGCCGCCTACACCACGCAGACGACCGCGACGGACGCGCTCAGACGGCAGCATGTGGACGTGAGTTGGCTCAGCTGCACCGGCAACTACGGCAACGGCGGCAGGACGGCGGGCAGGACGCCCTCGCCGTCCGAGACCACCGTCGTCTCCGTCGACTGCCGGGGCGAGACCAGGGACGGCCGGAGGATCACCGTCACCGGGAAGGTGACCAGGGCCGTCGACGGCGCCTGTGTGCGCGGCGACCTGACGGCGAAGGTCGGCGGCAGGCAGGTCTTCCATGTCGACGGGCTCGGCGACTGCGACGCCGCACCCGGACCGACGTACAAGCCGCCCACCTATGAGCCGCCTACGTATAAACCGCCCACCTACAAGCCGCCCACGTATCACCCCGGCGGCGGGCGGCCCACCGTGACGGTCACCGTCACCGAGACGGTCTGGTGCAAGGGCGACCCCACCTGCTGGCCCGTCGCGGGCAAATGACGCGGGGCAAGTGATCGGAAGGGGCGCGGCGCACACCGGTCGCTGCGTACAGTGACGGGGTGACTCAGGGTGCTTCCACGGGAACCACGACGTCCTCGGCCTATCTCCGATACCCCCATGTGCACGGCGACTTGGTGACCTTCGTCGCCGAGGACGACGTCTGGCTCGCGCCCCTCGACGGCGGCCGGGCCTGGCGGGTCAGCGCCGACAACACGCCGGTGACCATGCCCCGGATATCCCCGGACGGGCGGTTCCTCGCCTGGACCTCCACCCGCGACGGCGCGCCCGAGGTGCATGTCGCCCCCGTCGACGGCGGTCCCGCCACCCGGCTGACGTACTGGGGCAACCGCCGTACCGAGGTGCGCGGTTGGACCGCCGACGGACGGGTCCTCGCGCTCGGCGCGCACGGCCAGGCCAGCTTCCGGCACACCTGGGCGCACGCCGTCCCGCTGGACGGCGGCCCCGCCGAGACCCTGCCGTACGGCCCGGTCGGCGATGTGGCGGCCGGCCCGGCCACCGTGCTGCTGTCCGCGCCGATGGGCCGCGAGGCCGCCCACTGGAAGCGCTACCGGGGCGGCAGCGCGGGCAAGCTGTGGATCGACCGGGCCGCCGAAGGTGAAGAAGGCGCCGGGGAGTTCGTCCGGCTGCACGAGGACATCGACGGCAACATCGAGTGCCCGGTGTGGGCCGGCGACCGCATCGCCTTCCTCTCCGACCACGAGGGCACCGGCGCCCTGTACTCCTCCCTGGCCGACGGGTCCGACCTGCGCCGCCACACTCCTCTCGACGGCTTCTACGCCCGCCACGCCTCCGGCGACGGCACCCGGGTCGTCCACAGCTCGGCCGGTGAACTGTGGCTGCTGGACGACCTGGACGGCGCCGAGCCACGCCGGCTGGACGTGCGCCTCGGCGGACCGCGTGTCGATCTGCGCCCCCGCCCGGTGAACGCCGCCCACTGGTTCGGCGCGGCGTCCTGCGACCACACCGCACGCGGCAGCGCCGTCTGTGTGCGCGGCGGGATCCACTGGGTCACCCACCGCTCCGGCCCCGCCCGCGCCCTCGCCGCCACCCCCGGTGTGCGCGCCCGGCTGCCGCGCGTCTTCCGCGCCGAGGGCGAGGAGTGGGTGGTGTGGGTGACGGACGCGGAGGGCGAGGACGCCCTGGAGTTCGCCCCGGCGACCGGCACCGTGCCCGGCGCGCCGCCGCGCCGGCTCGCCGCCGGCCAGCTCGGCCGGGTCCTGGAGCTGGCCATGGCCCCCGACGGCAGCCGGGCCGCCGTGGCCGCCCACGACGGACGCCTGCTCCTGGTCGAACGGGAGACCGGCGAGGTCCGCGAGGTCGACCGCGGCGACGACGGCGAGGTCTCCGGTCTCGCCTTCTCACCGGACTCCGCCTGGCTCGCCTGGGCCCACCCCGGGCCCCGCCCGCTCTCCCAGCTGCGCATCGCCCACACCACCGACCTGTCGGTCACCGAGGCGACCCCGCTGCGCTTCATGGACTACGCCCCCGCCTTCACCCTCGACGGCAAACACCTCGCGTTCCTGTCCAACCGCGCCTTCGACCCGGTCTACGACGAGCACGTCTTCGATCTCGCGTTCGTGGTCGGCGCCCGCCCGCACCTGATCACGCTGGCCGCCACCACCCCCTCGCCGTTCGGCCCGCAGCGCCACGGCCGCCCCTTCGAGACCCCGGACAAGGACGAGACCCCGGACAGCGAGGGCGCCCCCGCCACCCGCATCGACCTGGAGGGCCTCGCCGAGCGCATCGTGCCCTTCCCGGTGGAGGCCGGCCGCTACTCCACCCTCCGCGCCGCCAAGGACGGTGTGCTCTGGCTGCGCCACCCCGTGCACGGTGTCCTCGGCGCCGCCCGCGCCCACCCCGAGGACCCCGATCCGCACACCGAGCTGGAGCGTTACGACCTCGCCCAGCGGCGCCTGGAGCACCTGGCCCCCGAGGCCGGCCACTTCGAGGTCAGCGGCGACGGCAAACGCGTACTGCTGTGGGCCGACGGCCGGCTCCGGGTCGTCCCCAGCGACCGCCGTACCGGCACCGACGACGACGGCGACACCAGCGTCTCCGTCGACCTCGCCCGGATCCGCCAGACCCTCGACCCGGCCGCCGAGTGGCGGCAGATGTACGAGGAGACCGGCCGGCTCATGCGCGACCACTTCTGGCGCCCCGACCTGGGCGGCGCCGACTGGACCGGCATCCTCGCCCGCTACCGCCCCCTGCTCGCCCGTCTGGCCACCCACAGCGACCTGACCGACCTCCTGTGGGAGGTGCACGGCGAACTCGGCACCTCGCACGCCTACGTCATCCCCTCCGGCGGCCGGGGCGGCGGCGGCCCCCGGCACGGTCTGCTCGGCGCCGACATCTCCCGCCACCCGGACGGCAGTTGGCGCATCGACCGCATCCTGCCCGCGGAGATCTCCGACCCGGATGCCCGCTCCCCGCTCGCCGCGCCCGGCGTCGCGGTCCGCCCCGGCGACGCGGTCATCGCCGTCGCCGGCCACCCCGTCGACCCGGTCACCGGTCCCGGCCCGCTCCTCGCCGGCACCGCGGGCCACCCGGTCGAGCTGACCGTCTCCCCGGCGGGCGGCGGCGAACCCCGCCACACCGTCGTGGTCCCCGTCGCCGACGAGGAACCCCTGCGCTACCACGCCTGGGTCACCGGCCGCCGCGCCCATGTGCACGCCGCGTCCGCCGGCCGCCTCGGCTACCTCCACATCCCCGACATGCAGGCCCCCGGCTGGGCCCAGATCCACCGCGACCTGCGGGTCGAGGTCGCCCGTGAGGGCCTGGTGGTCGACGTCCGGGAGAACCGCGGCGGCCACACCTCCCAGCTCGTCGTGGAGAAACTCGCCCGCCGCATCATCGGCTGGGACGTCCCGCGCGGCATGCGCCCCACCAGCTACCCCCTGGACGCCCCGCGCGGCCCGGTCGTCGCCGTCGCCAACGAGTTCTCCGGCTCCGACGGCGACATCGTCAACGCCGCGATCAAGGCCCTCGGTATCGGCCCGGTCGTCGGCACCCGCACCTGGGGCGGCGTCATCGGCATCGACAGCCGCTACCACCTGATCGACGGCACCCTGGTCACCCAGCCGAAGTACGCGATGTGGCTGGAGGGCGTCGGCTGGGACGTCGAGAACCACGGCGTGGACCCGGACGTGGAGGTCGTCCAACGCCCCCAGGACTGGGCGGCGGGCACGGACCCCCAACTGGACGAAGCGATCCGCCTCGCACTGGAGGCGTTGGCATCGGTGCCGGCTAAGACACCGCCAGGTATGCCAACTTAAGAGGCGCGGGGCTGTATCGATATGCGGCTCCGCCGCGTGGGCGCGATCAACCCCCACCGGCCCGCATCCGACCCACTACTCTTACCCCTCGAACCGATCACCGGCGAAAGCGAGCGCACGCGACATGGCTGGGGAACCGCAGAACGACTGCCTGTTCTGCAAGATCGCCGCAGGGCACATCCCGGCGACGATCGTCCGCGAGACAGAGACGACCGTCGCCTTCCGGGACATAAACCCCCAGGCTCCGACTCACATCCTGGTGATCCCCAAGGTCCACTACGAGAACGCGGCCACCCTCGCCGCCGAAGCACCGCAGGCAGCGGCCGACGTACTGCGTGAGACCGCCGAGGTCGCCGCCGGCGAGAAGCTCGACAGCTACCGCATCGTCTTCAACACCGGCTCCGGCGCCGGCCAGACCGTCTTCCACGCCCACGCGCACATCCTCGGCGGCCGTGGCATGCAGTGGCCCCCCGGGTGACCCGCGGTGTCCGTACGTGAACTGGTGGTCCTCGGCACCGCCAGCCAGGTCCCGACCCGGCACCGCAACCACAACGGCTATCTGCTGCGGTGGGACGGCGAGGGCATCCTGTTCGATCCCGGCGAGGGCACACAGCGCCAGATGGCGCGCGCCGGGGTCGCCGCGCACGATCTCAACCGGATCTGCGTCACGCACTTCCACGGCGACCACTCCCTCGGCCTCGCCGGGGTCATCCAGCGGATCAACCTCGACCAGGTGCCGCACGAGATCACCGCGCACTACCCGCGTTCCGGCCGGCGCTTCTTCGACCGGCTGCGGTACGCGACGGCCTACCGGGAGACGGTCGGCATCACCGAGGCGCCGGTCGCCGTGGACGGCATCCTCGCGGTGACCGGGTCGTACACCCTGGAGGCGCGCAAGCTGTCCCACCCCGTGGAGTCCTACGGCTACCGGCTGATCGAACCCGACGGCCGCCGGATGCTGCCCGACCGGCTCGCCGCGCACGGGATCAAGGGCCCGGACGTCGGCCGGCTGCAGCGCGAGGGCCGGCTGGGGGACATCACGCTGGAGGACGTCAGCGAGGTGCGGCGCGGGCAGCGGTTCGCGTTCGTCATGGACACCCGGCTCTGTGCCGGCGTGCATGTGCTGGCGGAGGACTGCGATCTGCTGGTGATCGAGTCCACCTTCCTGGACGAGGACACCGAACTGGCCGTGGAACACGGTCACTTGACCGCCGGACAGGCCGCCGCCGTCGCCCGGGACGCGGGTGTGCGCCATCTCGTCCTCACCCACTTCAGCCAGCGCTACGCGGAGCCGGAGGAGTTCGAGCGGCAGGCGCGGGCGGCCGGCTTCGAGGGCGAGCTGACCGTGGCGCACGATCTGCAGCGGGTGGCGGTTCCGAAACGGCGGTAAAGCACCCGTACGATGCTTTGATGTCCCTCCCGAAAGCAGAACTGCACCTCCATATCGAAGGCACTCTGGAGCCGGAGCTGGCGTTCGAGCTGGCCGCCCGCAACGGCGTGAGCCTGCCGTACGCCGACACCGAAGCGCTCCGTGAGGCCTACCGGTTCAAGGACCTCCAGTCCTTTCTGAACCTGTACTACGAGCTGATGGCCGTGCTGCGCACCGAGCAGGACTTCGCGGACCTGGCGAACGCCTATCTGGCCCGCGCCGCCGCGCAGGGCGTCCGGCACGCGGAGATCTTCTTCGACCCGCAGGCGCACCTCGTGCGGGGCGTGAGCCTCGGCACGGTCGTGGAGGGGCTGTGGCGGGCGCTGGGCAGCAGCGAGGCGAACCACGGGATCTCCACCAAGCTGATCATGTGCTTCCTGCGCGACGAGTCCGCCGACTCGGCGCTTCAGACACTGCGGGCCGCGACGCCCTACCTGGACCGGATCACCGGGGTCGGCCTGGACTCCGCCGAGGTCGGGCATCCGCCGGTGAAGTTCCGCGAGGTGTACGAGGCCGCGGCCGCGCTCGGGCTGCGCCGGGTCGCGCACGCCGGTGAGGAGGGGCCGCCGGCCTACATCACCGAGGCCCTGGACGTGCTCGGTGTGGAGCGCGTCGACCACGGACTGCGCTGCATGGAGGACCCGGCGCTGGTCGAGCGGCTGGTGCGGGAGCGGATCCCGCTCACCCTGTGCCCACTGTCCAACGTCCGCCTGCGCACGGTCGACACGCTGGCCGACCATCCGCTTCCGGCCATGCTCGACGCGGGTCTCATGTGCACGGTCAACTCCGACGACCCGGCGTACTTCGGCGGGTACGTCGGCGACAACTTCGCAGCCCTCCACGCCTCCCTGGGCCTGACCGAGGACCGGCTGCGCGAGCTGGCCCGCAACTCCTTCCTCGCCTCCTTCCTGGAGGACGACGAGGAGCGCAGGGCGCGTTACCTGGCCGAGGTGGAGGCGTACGAGTTCAGGTAGGCAGCACTGTACGGCCCCATCCCGCTGTGTGGGATGGGGCTCTTTGCGTTGTGCGGTCAGTTCTCCCCGCTCGAAGAGAAAGGCGTCCATGAAGAGGGCGTCCATGCGGCCGGTGCTATTGACGACATAGGTTCGCGTATCTAGTCTGTGTTTTCATATATAGACGCCACCGCGAGTTGGTCACCTCGGCTCCAGCAGGTCTTGTCGCCTCCGTTTGGCGCGCCTGTGGTCCTAGGCGGACTCGCGACCCCGCGTGGCCTGGGAACGGACACGGCCTGGCCGGTAGCTCTCCGCACGCCGTGGAAAGCCATGCCCCGCAGGTGCTCCCGGAATCGGGCGGTGGGGATGCCGGCGACGACGCGGCGGAACTTCTTCCCCCGCCCTCCGCGGCCCATGGTCTCCCGGCCGGTGGCCCGTGCATCGTCGAAGCCCAGATCCTCGATCACTGTCCCCGCGCAGTGGTGCTGCTTGGCGAGGGTCAGCAGTTCGGTGATCGCCGCCCGCAGTGTGCCGTCCCGCTGGGAGGCAGGCCCGGTCGGGCCAAGCGGGATCGTGACCGGCTCGCCGACCGGATTACCGTGCGAGTCCAGGACGTAGGCCGCCAGATGATCGGCGTTCAGGTCGATGCCGAGCGTGCGCTCGCCGAACGCCTGGATCTCCCCCGGGGTGGGCAGAACAGCCGTGTCTGTCGACCAGGATGCGTCCAGGTACCAGCGGCCATGAATGGGATCGCGCACGATGTCGTAGCGCACTGCACGATGCGCGTGGACGCGGTCGAGCCATTCATCGCGGCGGTGGTGGAAGGCAGTGGTGCAGGCGAGCTTGTACCGGCCTCTCGGCGCGTTGGCCAGGTGTCGCAGTGGTTCCGGCAGCACGATGCTGACCGAACCGGTCTGCGGATCGACCGTGATGGTGTAGTTCCCGTAAGGGGCGCCGGACTCGCCGTCAGCGGTCAGGAACATGCGTTCCGCTTCCCACCGCTCATGCCACTCGCTCTCGGTGAGCCGCGCGTCGGCGAGGTTGTGCCGGACCTTGGCCAGGCTTCGGCCGCCGGCCACAATGCTCGGCCGACCCTGCTTGATGCGCTGCTCAACTGCAACGAGCCGTGCCCTGAGGCCCTGCAGACGGCGCTGCTTGTGCCAACGCTCGCTCTGGTCCTTGTAGCCGCGGACCTTGCCTTTGCGCTGCCCGCACGGCACCTCGATGCGCTTGCTGATCGTACGGATGGCGCGGCGCAGACCGGCTCGCTCGTCGTACAGGCACCGCATGCTGAGCTGGAATTGGTCGGCCCGCTGATGGCTGCCCAGGTGCTCGCCGACTTCCCGCAGCACCTTCTCGTCCTCCGGGGGCAGACGCAGACGTTCCCTGATCCGGGCACCGCTGGGCGCGGCAACAGTGAAGGGAGCCGCGATCGTACGCAACGCGCGCTTCCTCCTCCGCTTGCGCGCCACGGGCCACCCCCCTCCTGACTTCCCTGCACGCAAAAGACCCCGGAAACCGACCTCATTCACCCTGACGAGGGACAAGATGACCAACCACGGCCAACAACCGAATCACCAATCGGCAACCCGAGACCTGACCGTCGCCGAGGTGCGGCTGACACCGATCCTGGTCGCCGACCCGCCGCTGCTCAACACCCAGGGCGTGCACCAGCCGTACACCCCACGGCTGATCGTGGAGATCGTCACCGCCGACGGGGTCACCGGGCTCGGCGAGACCTACGGCGACACCAAGTACCTGGAACTGGCCCGCCCGCTCGCCGAACGGCTCATCGGACGGTCGGTCATGGATGTGAACGGTCTGTTCGCGATCGACCTCGGTGTCGACGCGTCCCGGGTCCAGGGAGAGGTGGACGCCGGCGGGCTGCGGGGCGTGCAGAGCGCCGACAAGCTGCGGCTGTCGGTGCTGTCCGCCTTCGAGGTCGCCTGTCTGGACGCCCAGGGCAAGGCGCTCGGGCTGCCCGTGCACGCCCTGCTCGGCGGCAAGCTGCGGGACACCGTCGAGTACAGCGCGTACCTGTTCTACAAGTGGGCCGGGCACCCGGCGGGTGTCGCGGCCGAGCCCGACGACTGGGGCGCCGCGCTCGACCCGGCCGGGATCGTGGCCCAGGCGCGCACGTTCAAGGAGCGCTACGGCTTCGGATCGTTCAAGCTCAAGGGCGGGGTCTTCCCGCCGGACGAGGAGATCGCCGCCGTACGGGCCCTCGCCGAGGCCTTCCCCGGGCACCCGCTGCGCCTCGACCCCAACGGCGCCTGGTCCGTCGAGACCTCGCTGAAGGTGGCGAGGGAACTCGGCGACGTCCTGGAGTACCTGGAGGACCCGACGCTGGGCACGCCCGCGATGGCCGAGGTGTCGGCGGGTACCGACGTGCCGCTCGCCACCAATATGTGTGTGACCACCTTCGGGGAGATCAAGGAGGCGTTCACCCGCGACGCCGTCCAGGTGGTCCTCTCCGACCACCACTACTGGGGCGGGCTGCGCAACACCCACCGACTCGCCGCGGTCTGCGCCGCGTTCGGGGTCGGGATCTCGATGCACTCCAACACCCATCTCGGGATCAGCCTCGCCGCGATGACCCAGGTCGCCGCCACCGTCCCCGGGCTGCACCACGCCTGCGACTCCCACTACCCCTGGCAGTCCGAGGACGTCCTCACCGAACGCCTCGTGTTCACGGACGGGAGGGTCGTGGTGTCCGACGAGCCGGGGCTCGGTGTCGCACTGGACCGGGACGAA
This sequence comes from Streptomyces alanosinicus, assembly GCF_014650595.1. Lineage (GTDB taxonomy): Bacteria > Actinomycetota > Actinomycetes > Streptomycetales > Streptomycetaceae > Streptomyces > Streptomyces alanosinicus. The sequence continues at coordinate 775,428 of NZ_BMVG01000001.1, read as the reverse complement.
CTGGCCCGGCTGCACCGGCGGTGGGCCGAGGACGACGGCGCGCTGCGGGACCGCGACGACGCGGCGGCGATGCGGGTGGCCGAACCGGGCCGGCGGCAACCGGTCATGCCTCGCTGGTAAGCCCTGGCGCGGCGCGCCCAGTGGTGCACACTGGCCAGATCCGCACCACGCCAGGGAGTGCACCGTGACCCCGTCGCACACGATCACCGGAGAGGAACCGGAACACCTCACCAGGGCCGCGCGCTGCCAGGCCCAGGTCGATCCGCTCGCGGCGCTGCGCGAGCCCGCCGATCCGCCCTGGGACGTCTATCTGACGGGCACGGTCTTCCTCGACATCATCTTCACCGGCCTGGACTCGGCGCCCGTGCGCGGCACCGAGTCCTGGGCCCGAGGCATGGGCTCCAGCCCCGGCGGGGTCGCCAACATGGCCACGGCCCTGGCCCGGCTCGGTCTGAAGACCTCCCTCGCGGCCGCCTTCGGGGACGACCACTACGGCGAGTACTGCTGGGACGCGCTCGCACAGGGCGAGGGCATCGATCTGTCGGCGTCACGGACCGTACGCGGCTGGCACTCGCCGGTGACGGTGTCCATGGCGTACGAGGGCGAGCGCACGATGGTGTCGCACGGGCACGAGCCGCCCCCCGAAGAACCCGCCCACCCGTCGCCCACCACCACCCTCAAACGACGCCCTTCGGGCGTAGACCCAATTCCATGCCCGCCACGCGCGCGAGCGGCCGTGGCCTCGCTGACGCCCGGCACGCGCGCGCCATGGATCGCCGAGGCCGCGCGGAAGGGCACCCGGATCTTCGCCGACGTCGGCTGGGACGACACCGGGGCATGGGATCTCGCCGGGCTCGCCGACCTGGAGCACTGCGAGGCGTTCCTGCCGAACGCGGAGGAGGCGAAGCGGTACACGGGGGCCGCGTGCCCGCGGGTCGCCGCACACGCCCTGACCGCGTATGTGCCGGTGGCCGTGGTGACGCTGGGGTCGGAGGGGGCCTATGCGGTGGACCGGCGTACCGGGGAGGCCGCCGAGGTCCCGGCGATCGCCGTCCAGGCGCTGGATCCCACGGGGGCCGGGGACGTGTTCGTCGCGGGCTTCGTGACCGGGTCCCTGGCGGGGTGGCCGCTGGCGGACCGGCTGGCCTTCGCGGGGCTCACGGCGGCGCTGTCCGTGCAGGAGTTCGGCGGGTCCCTGTCGGCGCCGGGATGGTCGGAGATCGGGGCGTGGTGGCGGCGGGTCCAGTCGGTGCCGGGGCAGGAACCGGCGGCGCTGCGGCGGTACGCGTTCCTGGACCGGCTCGTTCCGGAGGAACTGGACCGGCCGTGGCCGCTGCGGCGGGCCGTGCCGACCATCGGGTTCCGCCGCTCCGGCTGACCCGGCCGGCCGGAGAATTCCCCCGCCGAAAAGGCCTACGGGGTTGTCTGTGCACCGTCGTACTCTGGAATCGCGAGGCCGCCCTCAGCCAGGCGGCCGTGACGAGGAGGAAGCGCAGGCCTTCAGCGCCGGCCCATGACACAGACACCCACAGCTCACACCACCCCCGCGCAGGAGCAGGCGAGAGCGCAGTTCACCGTCCCCGCCCAGCACCCCATGGTGACCGTGCTGGGTTCCGGCGACTCCCTTCTGCGTGTGATCGAGAAGGCCTTCCCGGCGGCCGACATACATGTCCGGGGCAATGAGATCAGCGCGGTCGGCGACCCCAGCGATGTCGCCCTCATTTCCCGCGTGTTCGACGAGATGATGCTGGTGCTCCGCACCGGACAGCCGATGACGGAGGACGCAGTGGAACGCTCGATCGCCATGCTCAAGGCGAGCGAGAACGGGACGAGCGACGGGCCGGAGACCCCGGCGCAGGTACTGACGCAGAACATCCTGTCCTCGCGGGGCCGGACCATCCGCCCCAAGACCCTCAACCAGAAGCGGTACGTCGACGCGATCGACAAGCACACGATCGTCTTCGGCATCGGGCCCGCCGGTACCGGCAAGACCTATCTGGCCATGGCCAAGGCCGTCCAGGCCCTGCAGTCCAAGCAGGTCAACCGGATCATCCTGACCCGCCCCGCCGTCGAGGCCGGTGAGCGGCTCGGCTTCCTGCCCGGCACGCTCTACGAGAAGATCGACCCCTATCTGCGTCCGCTGTACGACGCGCTGCACGACATGCTCGACCCGGACTCCATCCCGCGGCTGATGGCCGCCGGGACGATCGAGGTCGCGCCGCTCGCGTACATGCGCGGCCGTACGCTCAACGACGCCTTCATCATCCTGGACGAGGCCCAGAACACGAGCCCCGAGCAGATGAAGATGTTCCTCACCCGCCTCGGCTTCGACTCGAAGATCGTGATCACGGGCGATGTGACGCAGGTCGACCTGCCGGGCGGCACCAAGAGCGGTCTGCGGCAGGTGCAGGAGATCCTGGAAGGCGTCGAGGACGTCCACTTCTCCCGGCTGTCGTCCCACGATGTCGTACGGCATCGGCTGGTGGGCCGTATCGTCGACGCGTACGAGGAGTACGACAGCAAGCACGGCACCGAGAACGGCACCCACAAGGGCGGCCGGGGCAAGTCCGGCGCCAAGGGCACCAAGGGGAAGTAGACCAGCACGGCCATGTCGATCGACGTCAACAACGAATCCGGTACCGAGGTAGACGAGCAGGCGGTCCTCGACATCGCCCGCTATGCGCTCGCGCGGATGCGCATCCACCCGCTTTCCGAGCTCTCGGTGATCGTCGTGGACGCCGACGCCATGGAGCAGCTGCACATCCAGTGGATGGACCTGCCGGGTCCCACCGATGTCATGTCGTTCCCGATGGACGAGCTGCGGCCGCCCTCGAAGGACGACGACGAGCCGCCGCAGGGGCTGCTCGGCGACATCGTGCTGTGCCCGGAGGTCGCCGCCAAGCAGGGCGCCGAGGCGCCGACGCAGCACTCCATGGACGAGGAGCTTCAGCTGCTCACCGTCCATGGCGTGCTGCACCTGCTCGGATACGACCACGAGGAGCCCGACGAGAAGGCGGAGATGTTCGGGCTCCAGGCCGCCATCGTGGACGGCTGGCGGGCCGAGCACGGGCTGACCGGGCCGTCCCCGGCGCCCACCGTCTCGTAAGCGCGCCGGATGTCTGTGCAGATCGTGGTCGGCGCGATCGCTCTGGTCGTCGTCGCCTGGCTCGCCGCCTGCGCGGAGGCGGGCCTCGCCCGGATCTCCAGCTTCCGCGCCGAGGAGGCCGTCAAGTCCGGGCGGCGCGGCGGCGCCAGGCTGGCGCAGATCGCCGCCGACCCCACCCGCTATCTGAATGTGGCCCTGCTGGTCCGCGTCGCCTGCGAGATGGCGGCCGCGGCCCTGGTGACGTACGCCTGTCTGCAGGAGTTCGCCGCCACCTGGCAGGCCCTGCTGGTCGCCATCGGGGTCATGGTCCTGGTGTCGTACGTCGCCGTCGGTGTCTCGCCGCGCACCATCGGCCGCCAGCATCCGCTCAACACGGCGACGGTGGCGGCGTATGTGCTGCTGCCGCTGGCCCGGATCATGGGGCCGATCCCGTCGCTGCTGATCCTCATCGGCAACGCCCTCACGCCCGGCAAGGGCTTTCGGCGCGGCCCGTTCGCCTCCGAGGCCGAGCTGCGCGCGCTGGTCGACCTCGCCGAGAAGGAGTCGCTGATCGAGGACGAGGAGCGCCGGATGGTGCACTCGGTCTTCGAGCTGGGCGACACCCTCGTACGGGAGGTCATGGTGCCGCGCACCGACCTCGTGGTGATCGAGCGGTACAAGACCATCCGGCAGGCTCTCACCCTCGCCCTGCGCTCCGGGTTCTCGCGGATCCCGGTGACCGGCGAGAGCGAGGACGACATCGTCGGGATCGTGTATCTGAAGGACCTGGTCCGCAAGACGCACATCAGCCGGGACGCCGAGAGCGACCTGGTCTCCACCGCCATGCGGCCGGCCGTCTTCGTGCCGGACACCAAGAACGCCGGTGACCTGCTGCGCGAGATGCAGAAGGAACGCAACCACGTCGCGGTCGTCATCGACGAGTACGGCGGCACCGCGGGCATCGTCACCATCGAGGACATCCTGGAGGAGATCGTCGGCGAGATCACCGACGAGTACGACCGGGAACTGCCGCCCGTGGAGGACCTCGGCGACGACCGCTACCGGGTCACGGCCCGCCTCGACATCACCGACCTCGGCGAGCTGTACGGCCTGGAGGAGTACGACGACGAGGACGTGGAGACCGTCGGCGGACTGCTTGCCAAGGCTCTCGGACGCGTCCCCATCGCGGGCGCGTCCGCCGAGGTCGAACTGCCCGACGAACGCCGGCTGAAGCTGACCGCGGAGGCCGCGTCCGGCCGCCGGAACAAGATCGTGACGGTCCTGGTCGAACCCGCCGGGGAAGGGAAGACGGAGTGACACCACAGCAGTTGCGCGCCTTCTGCCTGTCGTTCAACGCGGCCGTGGAGGACTTCCCCTTCGGCCCGGAGGCCTCCGTCTTCAAGGTGCTGGGCAAGATGTTCGCCCTGAGCAGCCTGGACGGGCGGCCCCTGACGGTCAACCTCAAGTGCGACCCCGAGGACGCCGTCCGCCTGCGGGCCGACCACGAGGGACTGATCGCCCCCGGCTGGCACATGAACAAGCGGCACTGGAACACCGTGACGGTGGACGGCGGGCTCCCCGACCGCCTGCTGAAAGAGCTGATCGAGGACTCGTACGACCTCGTCGTCGCGGGCCTGCCCAAGGCGGAGCGACTCCGCCTGGACAGGCCCTAGGCCTGGCCCCGCCGGGCCCGCCCCGACTCGCGTTCCCGTCATTTCCGGCCCTGGCGCAGGCCCAGTCCGACCAGGGCCGCGGCGGCCAGGACGATCAGCGCGTCCAGGGCGAGGACCGTGTGGACGCCGGCCAGCAGGTCGTGGGAGGTGGTGGCCAGCACGCCCAGCAGCGGGATGCCGACCGTGATGCCGACCTGCTGGGTGGAGGTCACCAGGCCGGTGGCCAGGCCCTGTTCCTCGTCCGGGACACCGGAGGTGACGGTCAGGCCGTAGGAGATGATCGCGCCCAGGTGGCACACGCTCGCCAGGGACACCGCGGCCGTGGCGAGCCAGACCGACCAGACGTGGGAGTTCAGCAGGAGCAGGGCCGCGATCAGCGCGCCCTGGCCGGTCAGCGAGCCGACCAGGGTGCGGCGGGCACCGAAGCGGCCGATCACCTTCGGGGCGAGCGAGCCGGCGATCGCCGACAGTACGCCCTGGACGCCGAAGACCAGGCCGGTCTCGAACGCCGACAGCCGCAGGATCTCCTGCAGATACAGGGTCAGGACGAAGATCACCGTCGACATCATCGAGAAGGTGACCAGACCGCCCACATTGCCCCAGGCCACCGTGCGGCGCCGCAGCATCGGCAGCGAGACCAGGGGAGCGGCCGTACGGGACTCGACGACCGTGAACGCGGTCAGCAGGAGCAGACCGGCGACCAGGGTGACGAGGACGTCCGCGCGGCCGAAGCCGTGGTCGGCGGCCGTGGACAGGGCGTAGATCAGGGACAGCAGACCGGCGGTGACGGTGACCGCGCCGGGTATGTCCAGACGCGGGCGGTCCGGGGTGCGCGACTCCGGCAGCAGGCCCGGGGCCAGCGGCAGCACGATGAGCGCGGACACGGTGAGCAGGGCCATCGTGGAGCGCCAGCCGAGCGCGTCGGTCAGCATTCCGCCCGCGACCATGCCGACCGTGTAGCCCAGCGACATCACCGTGCCGGCGATGCCGAGGGCGCGGTCACGGGCCGGCCCCTCCGGGAAGGTCGTGGTCAGCAGGGACATGGCGGTCGGCACGATCGCCGCCGCGCCCAGACCCTGCAGCGCCCGCCCGGCCAGGAACGACGCCGGGTCCCAGGCCAGGGTCGCCAGCAGCGAGGCCGCGCCGAACAGGGCCAGGCCGGTCAGGAACAGCTTGCGACGGCCGTACAGGTCGCCGATGCGGCCGAAGAGGAGCAGGAAGCCGCCGGAGGGCAGCGCGAACGCGGTGACGGCCCACTGCAGCGCCGAGCGGCTCATGCCGAGGTCGGTGCCGAGATCGGGCAGGGCCACGTTCAGGACGGAGAAGTCCAGCGCGACCATGAACTGGGCCGCGCACAGCACGAACAGGACGAGCCTGTCGCGCGTCGTGAGCCGCGGCGGCCGGGCGGTGTCGGGCGGTGTGCCCGTGGAGAGAGTGGTCTGGGTGGTGGTGTCGATCGCCATGGATCGAGCTTCGGACGTGCGGAACACCCGTGGGGAGTCGGAACTTATGGTGGTGGTGGCACCACCAGACACGGCGGGGCCGTCGGACACGACGGGGGAGGAGCGGTACGTGCCTGCTGCGGGGGAGACGAAGAGCGAACGGCGCAATGAACTGCGTGAGTTCCTGATGAGCCGGCGGGCCCGGGTCAGCCCGGAGGAGGCCGGACTGCCCGGCGGCGGGGGCAGACGCCGTACGCCCGGACTGCGCCGGGAGGAGGTCGCCGTGCTCGCCGGTGTCGGCGCGTCCTGGTACCAGTGGCTGGAGCAGGGGCGGGAGATCTCCGTCTCCCCGTCGGTGCTCGACGCCGTCGCCCGGGTGCTGCGGCTGAGCGACGCCGAGCGCCGGCATCTGTACCTGCTGGCCGGGATGAACCCGCCCGCGCCCGAAGTGGCGCCGGAGAAGCGGGACATGTGCGACGGGCTGCGGCGGCTGATCGACACCTGGATGCCGTATCCGGCGCACATCATGGACCTGTACTACAACTGCGTGATGTACAACGACGCGGCCGCGATCGTGCTCGGTATGCGTTCCGACCCCACACGTGCCGACCACACACAGAACTGCCTCGTCGACTTCTTCTGCGATCCGCTGTACCGGTCGCGCAGCCACAGCTGGGAGCGGAACGCGCGTACGGTCGTGGCGCAGTTCCGGGCCGCGTGCGCGGCGCGGCCGGACGACGAGGGGTTCCAGGAGGTGCTCGCCGAGGTGTCCGAGCGCAGCCCCGAGTTCGTCCGGCTGTGGGCCGAGCGGGACATCGAGGACCAGGGGCAGATCCGCAAGGAGCTGGAGCATCCGCTGGTCGGGCTGCTCGTGGTGGAGTCGACGGCGATGAAGGTGCCGGCCCGGCCCGATCTGATGGTCGTGCTGCACACTCCGCTGGAGGAGGCGAACACCGCGGCCAAGCTGGAGTGGCTGGCGTCCCCGGAGGGCCGGCGGGGCGCGATGTACCCCGTGGCGGGGTGAACGGGCCCGGGCTTCGTATGCTCTGGGCATGACCGAGAGCAACGCGCTGGACCCCGAGGACCGCAAGATCGTGACCTTGGCCCGCTCCGTGCGGGCCCGCAACGGTGTGCCCGAGGGGGCGGCCGTACGGGACGAGACCGGGCGGACGTATGCCGCCGGGTCGGTGGAGCTGGCCTCGCTGCGGCTGAGCGCGCTGCGCACGGCCGTCGCCATGGCCGTGGCGTCGGGGGCGACGTCCTTGGAAGCGGCGGCGGTGGTGAGCGAGTCGGAGTCGGTGCCGGCCGAGGATCTGGACGCCGTTTCCGACCTCGGCGGGGCGGGGACGCCGGTGCTGCTCGCCGGGCTGGACGGGGTCGTCCGGCTCACCGTTTCCGCGGGCTGAGCCGACGACAGGGCCTAGCCCGCCGAGCGGGTACGGGCCGAACGAAAGGTCGGCTGGAATTCAACCTTGTTGAGTTCTTGCTCCTGCGCATCAATAAAGCCGTACGTTCCGACGGGCCGTCAGATCCGCACCGCCGACGCAGTGTGTCCGCACCCTTCTGCCCAGGCCTCCTCGCCCGTCGTCGTCCCCCCACACGGCACTCCCCCCAGGGAAGGGAAGCGGATCTCCATGAGAGCCAAGCGCACGGCACCAGGTGCGGCACTGGCCGCCGGGGCCCTCGCGGTCACCGGACTCGCCTTCGCGCCCACCGCGGCCGCCGTCACCCCACAGTCGGCGACCATCTCCGCGAGCTGCGGCGTCTTCGGCGGCGGCACGGCCACGCTCACCGCCACCCAGAGCGGCACCTCGGCCACCATCACCCTCACCTCGTCCGCGATCACCGCGCCGGTCGCGGTGGCCCAGGACTCGATCGCCTCCACCCTCACCATGGCCAGGGCCGGCGGCGGCTCGGTCGTGTTCAGCGGGACGAAGAACCCCGCCATGAAGACCGGTGACTCCGTCAGCGTCGGCCCCCTGCCCGGCACCGTCGCCTCCGGTGACAAGCTGGACGCGGGCGGCGGCTCGCTGAAGATGGTGATCTTCGGGGTCACCGTCAACTGCACGGCGAACGGCCCGCAGTCGCCCGGCCCCTTCGTCTTCGACTGAGTCAGGGCGGCGCCCCGCCGGACCGAGCGATCTGTTCCGGTTCCGGCCGGAACTCCCCTGGATGCCGCAGAAACTGATGATCCGTCAGTTTTCTGCGGCATCTCCCTTGACTTCTCACCCCCGCTCCACATCAATGCCCCCATGTCGGCGCAGCCGAGCCGCTGCGCCCGCAACCCTCAGGAGGGGGCCCCATGGCTTCGACACCCCCAAGATCACGAAGATCCCGACGGTGGCGCTGGGCGTCGCTGTTCGGGGCGACCGCGCTCGCGGTCACCGCGGGCGGCGCGCTGGCCCATCCGGCCGGCGCCGCCGGCACGAACGTGGACTTCGCCACGCACTGCATCCCGCCCGCCGTCGCCGGCATCCCGCCGATCGACGGCACCACGACCGCGAGTGTCTCGGTGGACAACGCCAGCCCGAAGGTCGGCGACACCGTCACCGTGACCTACACGGTGGTCACGGCCGCCGCGTCCAACCCCACCGACCTGGCCCTGCCGGCCGACATCATGACCCCGACCGGAAAGGTCACCCTCGGTGGCGCGCAGAGCGGGGACGTGACCGTCGCGGGACCGAAGAAGAATCCGCCGGTGCCGGGGAAGGCGGCCTTCCCGTCCTTCTCGATGACCGGCACCTTCACCGTCACCAGGGCCGGGCAGATCACCCTCTCGCCCGGCGACTACAACATCCACACCAGCTACATCCTGGAGCTGGACACCCCGTGCACGGTGACCACCCCGCCCGCCCCGGTGTCCCAGACCGTCACCGCGACCGACGGGACCCCGGCCAACACCCGGGCGATCTCACTGGGTTCGGCCTCCGGTGACTCCGGCGCGAGTGTCACGGTCAACGGCACGAACTTCACGCCGGGCGCCACCGTCACCCTGGCCGGGCGGGCCGGCGGCAACCAGACGGCGGACACCGCCACGGCCACCGCCGACGCGCACGGCTCCTTCAGCGGCTCCCTCGTCGTCAAGGACAGGACGACCACGGGGATCGTGGCCTATGAGGGCGGTGCCTGGAGCGCGGACACGGGGGCAGGCCCCGCCGCGTACGTCGTCAACGACAACTCGCCCGTCCCGCCGGGCAGTCAGAAACTGACGACCACCGTCAAGGCGGGCACGCTGTCCATGTCCCAGGCCGGGGACTCCGTCGCGCTGTCGGCGGTCGACTTCGGCAAGGGCGGGGCCTCCACCGGAGCCCTGCGGACGGTGACCGTCAAGGACTTCCGCGGCGGGCCCGCGGGCTGGTCCCTGACCGGCAAGGTCACCGACCTCACCGGTCCCGGCGCCAAGATCGACGCGGGCCGGCTGAGCTGGACCCCCGCCTGCGCGACCAGGCCCGGCAGCCCCAGTACCTGCAAGGCCGGCTCGGCGGGCAGCCTGGGCACCTCGGGGGCGACCCTCGCCCAGACATCCGACGGCGCCCTCACCGGCGGCGAGTTCACCGTCGACGCCGGACTCTCCCTGGACGTACCGGCGTTCACGCCTCCGGGCGCGTACTCCGGTGTGCTCACCCTGACGCTCACCTGAGCATGCGGGCGTCCGCACCCGCCCGTCCCGCCGCTCTTCCCGTCTCCCGTCCGTGGGGGTCCGCACCCATGCGCAAGCCGTATGTCCTCCTCCTGAGACTCCTGACCCTCCCCGGCCTGCTCCTCGGTCTCACCGCCGCACCCGCCCGCGCCGCCGACAACGGCAGCTGGTCCGTCTATCCGGTCGCCTCGGAAGTCGCCGCGCGGCCCTACTTCTCTCTCTCCGCCGACCCCGGCCAGACCCTCACCGACAAGGTCGCCGTCCAGAACAGGACCGGCGCGCCGCTCACCTTCCGCCTGTACGCGGCCGACGCCTACAACACCGCCCGCGACGGCGGTTTCGCCGTACGGACCGAGAAGGAGCGGATGCACGGGGTGGGCGACTGGGCGAAGCCCGCGCGGTCCCGTGTCACCGTGCCCGCGCACCGGACCGTCACCGTGCCGTTCACGCTGCGCGTCCCGCAAGGGGCCGAGCCCGGCGACCACCCGGGAGCCATCGTCGCCCTCGACGAGCATGTCGACCCCGGCGGCGGCCGTCTCGCACTCGGGGTGCGGCGGGCCGTCGGCGCCCGCGTCTACCTCCGGGTCGGCGGGCCGGCACTGCCCGCGCTCTCCGTCGGGCAGCTGCACATCAGCCACCACCAGCCGCTGATCCCCGGGCTCGGCGCCAGTACGGCCACGGTCTCCTACACCCTGCACAACACCGGGAACGTCACCCTCGACCCGAAGGTGGAGCTGACGGCGCACGGGCTGTTCGGCCGTACGCTGCTCGACCGCGAGCTGACCCGGGTGCCCTCCCAGCTGCTGCCGGGGCAGCGGGTCCGGCTCACCGAGACCTGGCGCGGGGCGCCCCAGCTCGACCGGGGCGACGTGACGTTGACCGCGAGCGCGCCCGGCACCCGGCAGTCGGCGAGCGCCTCCTTCCTCGCGCTGCCGTGGCTCGCCGTGGCGCTGGTGTTCCTCATGGGCGTGGCGGCCGGGGTGCTGCTGGTCAGAGCGCGTCGGGGCCGCGCTCACCGGTCCGCACGCGGACGACCGTCTCCACGGGTACGGCCCACACCTTCCCGTCCCCGATCTTCCCCGTCTGCGCGGCCCTGACGATCGCGTCGATCACCGGCTCGGCGTCCGCGTCCTCCACCACGACCTCGATGCGCACCTTCGGCACCAGGTCGACCCGGTACTCGGCGCCCCGGTACACCTCGGTGTGGCCGCGCTGCCGGCCGTAGCCGCTCGCCTCGGTCACGGTCAGCCCGTGCACACCCAGCTCCTGCAGGGCGGTCTTGACCGGGTCGAGGCGGTACGGCTTCACGATGGCGGTGATGAGCTTCATGCCTGCGGCTCGACCTTCTGGGCGTAGGGGGGGCGACGGACGCGCCGACCGGGGCGCGTGGGCCAGGACGCCGTGATCGTATGCCGACTCGGCCGGCGGGTGTGTCTCCGTGACGATCCACTGCCTCAGGGTCACCGAAACCGCATCACGCGGCCGGGCCCGGCGGGGCGGGTGCCGCACGGTACGGCGGTGCCTCGTGGATCAGGGACAATGAACGGCATGAGCGTTCGTACCCCGTCATCCGAAGAGTCGGCAGAGACCGTCCACCGCGCCGGCTTCGCCTGCTTCGTGGGCCGCCCCAACGCGGGCAAGTCCACCCTCACGAACGCTCTGGTCGGGCAGAAGGTGGCCATCACGGCGAATCAGCCGCAGACGACGCGGCACACCGTGCGGGGCATCGTGCACCGGGAGGACGCCCAGCTCATCCTGGTCGACACCCCTGGACTGCACAAGCCGCGCACGCTGCTGGGCGAGCGGCTGAACGACGTCGTGCGCACGACGTGGGCCGAGGTGGACGTGATCGGCTTCTGCCTCCCGGCGAACGAGAAGATCGGCCCGGGTGACCGCTTCATCGCGAAGGAGCTGGCGGGGATCAAGAAGACCCCGAAGGTCGCGATCGTCACCAAGACCGACCTGGTCGACTCCAAGACCCTCGCCGAGCAGCTGATCGCGATCGACCAGCTCGGCAAGGAGCTGGGCATCGAGTGGGCGGAGATCGTGCCGGTGTCCGCGGTCGGCGACAAGCAGGTGAACCTGCTGGCCGACCTGCTGATCCCGCTGCTGCCCGAGGGCCCGGCGCTCTACCCCGAGGGCGACCTCACCGACGAGCCCGAGCAGGTCATGATCGCCGAGCTGATCCGCGAGGCCGCGCTGGAGGGCGTCCGCGACGAGCTGCCGCACTCCATCGCCGTGGTCGTGGAGGAGATGCTCCCGCGCGAGGACCGCCCCGCCGACCGTCCCCTCCTCGACATCCACGCCAACGTCTACATCGAGCGCCCCAGCCAGAAGGGCATCATCATCGGCCCCAAGGGCAAGCGCCTGAAGGACGTCGGCATCAAGTCCCGCAAGCAGATCGAGGCGCTTCTCGGCACGCCCGTCTTCCTGGACCTGCATGTCAAGGTCGCCAAGGACTGGCAGCGTGATCCGAAGCAGCTGCGCAAGCTGGGTTTCTAGTGGTCGGGGCGTTTCTCGGTACGCCGGCCGCGCGGCGGTAGCCGCATGTCGATGCAGCCGGCGCGTCAGTCCACGCCCCTGATCCGGGTCACCAGGACCGCCCCCGCCAGCCCGATCACCGCCGCCACCAGGTACAGCATCCGGTAGCCGCCGAGGTACGTGACGATCGGCGCGGCGAGGGCGGGGGCCGCGACCTGCGGCAGGGCGTTGGCCACGTTGATCACCCCGAGGTCCTTGCCCCGGTCCAGCGCCTTCGGCAGCACGTCCGTCATCAGTGCGAAGTCCACCGAGGTGAACACGCCGAAGCCGATCCCGAGGACGGCCGACGCGACGATCGCGCCGGTCCAGGTCTGCCACCCGGCCAGCGCCGCCGTCGCCACCGCCATCAGCACGCCCGACCAGACGACGAACGGCTTGCGCCGGCCCGCCCGGTCCGACCACACCCCGCCCGCGACGACGGTCGCCACCAGCGTCAGGCTGTTGACGGCCGTCAGGATCAGCACCCCCTGGCCGGGGTCGTGGTAGTCGAGGCGGTCGCGGAGGTAGTACAGCAGGTACAGCAGCACCAGCGAGTTGCTGAGGTTGAGCAGGAACCGGGTCAGCCACGCCCAGCCCAGGTCCGGGTACCGGCGCGGGCTCAGCCAGAACCCCGCCAGAAACCCCCGCCAGGACCACGGCGGCCGGTCCTCCTCGGCGAGCCGCAGATCCTTGTGGCGCAGGACGTACGGCAGCACCCCCGCCATCGTGCACACCGCGCACGCCGCATACCCGGCCCCGATCCCGCCGGCCGCGGTCGCCAGGCCCGTGCCGCCGACCACGCCCAGGATCTGTGCCGCCCCCAACCAGCCGCCCACCGCGCCCCGTTGAAGCCTGGGCACCCGGTCCGGGACGGCCGCCGTGACGGCCGCGAACGCCGCGTTCAGCGTGAGCTGCACCAGGCACCAGCCCACTGTCATGGACCACACCTCGCCCGCCGCGGCGAGCAGCAGCAGCGACAGCGCGCCGCCCGCCGCCCCGGCCACGATCCACGGCGTACGGCGGCCCCGGCGGGACGTGGTCCGGTCGGACAGGGCGCCGAAGACGGGGTTGGCGAGCAGGGAGACCACCGCGCCGGCGCCGGTCACCCAGGCCAGCATCGTCTCCTTCGACATCCCGGAGCCCGGCGCGAAGTCCTTCGCCTGGGAGGCGAGCAGGATCTGCAGCGGCCCGAACCAGCCGACCCAGATCGCCCCGTTGGCCAGCGAGAGCGCCGCCGTCCAGCCCCGGCCGACGGGCTCCACCGGCTCGGCCAGAGCGGCCGAGGGCCGGACCGCGGTCATCCCTGGGCCCGGAGCACGTCCCGGAACCAGTGGTAGGAGGCCTTCGGGGTGCGCTTCTGCGTCTCGTAGTCCACATGCACCAGGCCGAAGCGGCGCGCATAGCCCTCGGCCCACTCGAAGTTGTCCAGCAGCGACCACACGAAGTAGCCGCGCACGTCCACCCCGGACTCCAGGGCGGTATGCAGGGCGCGGATGTGGGCGTCGAGGTAGGCGATGCGGTCCTGGTCGTCGACGCCCTCGTACGAGCAGCCGTTCTCGGTGATCACGATCGGCGGGAGCTTCTCGCCGTAGCGTTCGCGGAAGCCGCACAGCAGCTCGGTCAGGCCCTCCGGCACCACCGGCCAGCCGAAGTCGGTGGTCGGCCGGCCCTCGATCTCCCGTACCGAGAAGGGCAGTTCGGCGGGTATGGTCAGGCCGCCGAACTCGGTGGCGGTGCCCTGCGGGGCGCCCACGCGGGTCGGCGCGTAGTAGTTGACCCCGTACCAGTCGAGGGGCTCGGCGATGACCGACAGGTCGGCCGGCACATCGCCGGGCATCAACTCGCCCATCCCGTCCGGGTATTCACCGAGGATGACCGGTTCGGCGAACAGACGGTTGAGCAGGAGGTCGTAGAAGCCGGCCGCTTCCGTGTCCGCGGGTGCGGCGGAGGCGGGCCAGGTGGGGCCGTGGGAGTTGGCGATGCCGATGTCGCGCGCGCCGGCCGCGCGCAGGGCCCGTACCGCGAGCCCGTGGGCGAGGAGCTGGTGGTGGGCGACCGGGAGCGCGTCGAAGAGGAGCCGTTCGCCGGGGGCGTGGGCGCCGATGGCGTGGCCCAGGAGGGTGTGTTCGGCGGGTTCGTTGAGGGTGATCCACTTCGGCACGCGGTCGCCGAGCCGCTCGGCCACCACGGACACGTGGTCGGCGAACCGGGCCGCCGTGTCCCGCTGCCGCCAGTCCAGCGTGGCGGGCAGGTCCCAGTGGAAGAGGGTGGGCACGGGCCGTACGCCCGCCGCGCACAGCTCGTCCACGAGGCGGTCGTAGAAGTCCAGGCCGCCGGGGGAGTTCACCCGGGGCCAGGACACCGAGAAGCGGTACGCGTCCACGCCGAGGCCGGCGAGCAGGGCCACGTCCTCGCGGTAGCGGTGGTAGTGGTCGCAGGCCACCGCCGCCGTCGAACCGTCCTTCACCCGCCCCGGCCGGGCCGTGAACACGTCCCACACGGATGCCTCACGTTCGTCGGCCGCGCCCTCGATCTGATGGGCGGAGGTCGACACACCCCACACAAAGCCGTCCGGGAACCGGGGTATCGGATCGCCTGCGTCAGTCGCCATGGCCGGGATCATCCTTACCCCCGGTAACGTAAGTCAATGCCCCGGCGGCGACCGGCGCCCGCGCCCCTTCCGGTCGCCTCTCTACGCCCCTTCCTCCAGCAGCCGGCTCACCAACTCCCTTTGGTCCTCGGTGAGTCGGGGATCGGCCGCGTGCACCGTACGGCCGTCCACGGTGATCTCGTACCGGAAGCCGTCCGGGACGCCGGCCGGCGCGGTGTCCGGGCCGGCCGCGAGGACCCGCCCGGCCAGGCCCTCCCACGCGGCCGCGTCGGGCCGGCCCGAGGTGTCCACCTCGGCCCGGCGCTCGATGCCCGCGAAGCCACCCGTGCGTCGTACTTGGATACGCATGGCTCCCTGTCTAGTACGCGGGACGCGGATTCAGGAAGTCGGCACCTTCACCTGCGACCAGGCGCCGAGGACGGCCTTCGCCTCCTCGCCGTCGCCGTAGCGGGACTTGGCCGCGGCGGCCGTGAGCCGGGCGAAGTCGGCGAAGTCGGCGTCGGACGCCAGCTCGCCGCCGGTGAGCACGTCGTACCAGATCTGCCCGGCCTTCTCCCAGGCCTGCCCGCCGATCGCCGTGGCGACCAGGTAGAAGGCGTGGTTGGGGATGCCGGAGTTGAGGTGCACACCGCCGTTGTCCTGGCTGGTGCGGACGTAGCCGTCCATGGTCGCCGGCTGCGGGTCCTTGCCCAGGTTCGGGTCGTCGTACGCCGTGCCCGGGGCCTTCATCGAGCGCAGCGCCTCGCCGTGGATGTGCGGGCCGAGCAGGCCCGCGCCGATCAGCCAGTCGGCCTGGTCGGCGCTCTGGCCGAGGGCGTACTGCTTGATGAGGGAGCCGAAGACGTCGGAGACCGACTCGTTGAGCGCGCCCGACTGCCCCTGGTAGTCCAGGTTCGCGGTGTACTGGGTGACGCCGTGGGTCAGCTCGTGGCCGATGACGTCGACGGGGATGGTGAAGTCGAGGAACGTGGTGCCGTCGCCGTCGCCGAACACCATCTGCTCGCCGTTCCAGAAGGCGTTGTCGTAGTTCTCGCCGTAGTGCACCGTCGCGTTCAGCGGCAGGCCCGCGCCGTCGATGGAGTGCCGGCCGTAGGCCTTCAGATACAGCTCGAAGGTGGCGCCCAGGCCCGCGTGCGCGCGGTTCACGGTCGCGTCCTTGCCGGGCTTGTCCTTCTCGGTGTGCACCTTCCTGCCCGGCAGGGTCTCCTGGTGGCCGGCGTCGAAGATGGTGCGGTCCGGCTGGTCCGACGGCGTGCCGGCCGGAGCGGCGGCGGTGCGGGCGGCGGTGACCCGGCGCTGGGTGCGCAGGGCCCCGTCGTGCTCCAGGGTGCGCCGTGCGGGTTCGTGGAGCGTCGGGTCCTCGTGCTGGGAGAGCCGGTCGAGGATATGCGGCGGCACGATCGTGCAGAAGACGGGCTGGAAGCCCCCGTTGGTCGTCATGCCCCGCACCATCGCATTGTGTGATGTCGATGTCACTAGGTGCCACCATGATTGGTGAAATACCGGGACAGGAGCGCCACGCTCCGTGACAATGTGCTAGATCGATGTGGCGCGGCGCACTTTTTGTCCTATTTATCCCCCGGTCCCGCATACTGGGACACGCCCCCGCGTCCCGGGTGGCTCGGCTAGGCTGCGGAGCATCATGCGTTTCGGGCTGCTTCTTCTTAGCTGCCGCGGCGAGGGCCTGTAGCAAAGGCCGACTCCCTCCCCGCGGGGCTTGGTGTTGCGTCGTCGGCCGTCCACCGGACCCGCCTATCCGCGGAACATTCGAGGAGCCCACGCAATCATGGCCAACCGCCAGCAGCCCAGCAGCATGCCGGTCCACAAGTACGGCCGTTACGAGCAGGTCGACATCCCGGACCGCACCTGGCCCGAGCAGCGCATCACCCAGGCACCCCGCTGGCTCTCCACCGACCTGCGCGACGGCAACCAGGCCCTGATCGACCCCATGTCGCCCGAGCGCAAGCGCCGGATGTTCGACCAGCTGGTCAAGATGGGCTACAAGGAGATCGAGGTCGGCTTCCCCGCCTCCGGCCAGACCGACTTCGACTTCGTGCGCTCGATCATCGAGGAAGAGGGCGCGATCCCGGACGACGTCACGATCTCCGTGCTGACCCAGGCCCGCGAGGACCTGATCGAGCGGACCGTGGAGTCCCTGAAGGGCGCCCGCCGGGCCACCGTCCACCTGTACAACGCCACCGCGCCCGTCTTCCGGCGCGTGGTCTTCCGCGGCTCCAAGGACGACATCAAGCAGATCGCCGTCGACGGCACCCGCCTGGTGATGGAGTACGCCGAGAAACTGCTGGGCCCCGAGACCGAGTTCGGCTACCAGTACAGCCCGGAGATCTTCACCGACACCGAGCTGGACTTCGCGCTGGAGGTCTGCGAGGCGGTCATGGACGTCTACCAGCCGGGTCCGGGCCGCGAGATCATCCTCAACCTGCCCGCCACGGTGGAGCGTTCGACGCCGTCCACCCACGCGGACCGCTTCGAGTGGATGAGCCGCAACATCTCCCGCCGCGAGCACGTCTGCATCTCCGTCCACCCGCACAACGACCGCGGTACGGCCGTGGCGGCGGCCGAGCTGGCCGTGATGGCCGGCGCCGACCGCGTCGAGGGCTGTCTGTTCGGACAGGGCGAGCGCACCGGCAACGTCGACCTGGTCACCCTGGGCATGAACCTGTTCTCGCAGGGCGTCGACCCGCAGATCGACTTCTCCGACATCGACGAGATCCGTCGTACGTGGGAGTACTGCAACCAGATGGAGGTCCACCCGCGCCACCCGTACGTGGGCGACCTGGTCTACACGTCCTTCTCCGGCTCCCACCAGGACGCCATCAAGAAGGGCTTCGACGCCATGGAGGCCGACGCGGCCGCCAAGGGCGTCACCGTCGACGACATCGAGTGGGCCGTCCCCTACCTGCCGATCGACCCGAAGGACGTCGGCCGCTCCTACGAGGCCGTCATCCGGGTCAACTCGCAGTCCGGCAAGGGCGGTATCTCCTACGTCCTGAAGAACGACCACAAGCTGGACCTGCCGCGCCGGATGCAGATCGAGTTCTCGAAGCTCATCCAGGCCAAGACGGACGCCGAGGGCGGCGAGATCACCCCGAAGGAGATCTGGGCGGTCTTCCGGGACGAGTACCTGCCGAACCCGGACAACCCGTGGGGCCGCATCCAGGTCAGGGCCGGCCAGTCGACCACGGACACGGACGGCGTCGACACGCTGACCGTCGAGGCCATCGTCGACGGCCAGGACACCGTCCTGACCGGCTCCGGCAACGGTCCGATCTCGGCCTTCTTCGACGCCCTGCAGTCCATCGGCATCGACGTACGCCTCCTGGACTACCAGGAGCACACGATGAGCGAGGGCGCCTCCGCACAGGCCGCCTCGTACATCGAATGCGCGATCGACGACAAGGTCCTGTGGGGGATCGGTATCGATGCGAACACGACGCGTGCGTCGCTGAAGGCGGTCGTCTCCGCGGTGAACCGCGCCGCCCGCTGACCGCTCTGACCGGGCCTTTCGATGCCCTGACCGCTGTGTACGGCGGTCAGGGCACCGTCGTTTATCGGCCACCGCCCCACCGAGGTCACGGAAAGGTCTCGTACGAGGTACTGACTCAGCGTCGGTGATGTGGCTAACATCACGCCAGCGCGGCGATGTTGCCGTGCGGTTACGGAGGTGCGACGTGCTGCCAGTACGGGGACGAGACGGCCGTGCCGCCAAGGCTGTGCACATCCTGCGCGTCCGCACCGCGTGGACTCCCGTCGGGGACGGCGAGTTCTACTGCCCGGGCTGCGGAGGCGACCGCAACTACCAGCGGCTCACCGGACGCCGCCGCCTCACCCTGCTCGGGCTGCCGCTGCTGCCGCGCGGAAGCGCCGGGCCGGTCGTGGAGTGCGCGGCCTGCCGCCACCACTACGGCACCGACGTCCTCGACCACCCCACCACCCGCCGCTTCTCGGCGATGCTGCGCGACGCCGTGCACACCGTCGCGCTCGCCGTGCTCGCCGCGGGCGGTGCCTCCTCGCGTACGGCCCTGGAGACGGCCGCCGGCGCCGTGCGCGCGGCCGGCTTCGACGGCTGTACCGAGGAACAGCTGGCCGCGCTGGTCGAGGCGCTCGCCGCCGACACCGGCCGGGTCCTCGGCGCGGAGTGCGGCACGAGCCTGACGATAGAGCTGCACGAGGCCCTCGACCCGCTCGCCCCGCACCTCGCCCCCGCCGGCCGCGAATCCCTCCTCCTCCAGGCCGCCCGCATCGCCCTCGCGGACGGCCCCTACACCCCGGCCGAACGCGACGCCCTCGCCACGGTGGGCGCGGCCCTGACGATCTGCGCCGACGATGTGACGCGGCTGCTGGCGGCGGCCCGCACCCCGTCCTGAGGGCCGGGGCCAGGGGCTTCGGCTCCGCCGGGCAGGCCTGACGACAGGCCCTAACGGCGGATCAGTCCGAGATCCGTCGCCGTGGCCACCGCCGCGGTCCGGGAGTCGACGCCGAGCTTGGCGTAGACGCGGGCCAGGTGGGACTTGACCGTGCCCTCGGTGAGGTGGAGGCGCACGCCGACGGCCTGGTTGGACAGCCCCTCGGCGACCAGGGCGAGGACCTCCGTCTCGCGCCGGGTCAGTGAAGTGCCGGGCGCGCGCAGCCGGTTCATGAGCCGGTCCGCGACCGCGGGCGCCAGCGCGGTGCGTCCGGTGGCGGCCGTGCGTACGGCGGCCGCCAGCTCCTCCGGAGGGGCGTCCTTCAGGAGGTAGCCGGTGGCGCCGGCCTCGATCGCCGGAAGGGTGTCGGCGTCGGAGTCGTAGGTGGTGACGATCACGACCCGGGGCGCGCCCGGCCGCGCCGTGATCGCGGCGGTCGCCTCGGCGCCGCCCATCCCCTTGCCGAACTGCAGATCCATCAGGACGACGTCGATGTCGCCCCGGGCGGCCCGGGCGACGGCGTCCTCGGCGGTGGCGGCCTCCGCCACGACGACGAGATCCGGCTCGGTCTCCAGTACGGCCCGCAGCCCCGCCCGCACCACGGGATGGTCGTCGGCGAGCAGCAGACGCACAGGACGGTCGCTCATGAACGGACCTCGGTCTCGGCGGGCGGGGACGGCCGGACCTGGGAGCCGGCGCTGACGGGGAGCCGGGCGGTCAGGCGGGTGCCGTGGCCGGGGGCGGAGTCGAGGCCCAGGGTGCCGCCGAGGGCGTGCAGACGGGTGCGCATCGCGGGCAGCCCGAAGCCGCCCGTCTCGGGGTCGGGCACCGGCAGCCGGCCGGGGTCGAACCCGACGCCGTCGTCGACGACGCTCAGGGTGACCTCGTCGCCCTGGCGGCCCAGCGTGACATCCACGGCGCCGGCCCGCGCGTGCCGGACGGTGTTGGCCAGGGCGGACTGGGCGACGCGCAGCAGGGCGACCTCGTGCGCGGTCGGCAGCGGAACCGGTTCGCCGTCGAGGCGGAAACGGGCCGTGAGCCGGTGCCGGGCGCCGGTGGTGGCGCACAGCCGTTCCAGCGCGTCCGCCAGGGTCGTGCCCTCCAGGGCGGGCGGGGCGAGCGCGGCGACGAAGCGGCGGGCCTCGGCGAGACTGTCGACCGCGGCCTGGCGGGCCTGGCCGACGTGGCGCGTGGCGTTCTCCGGGGTGCCCGGCAGATTCCGCTCGGCGGCGCGCAGCAGCAGCTGGATGCTGGACAACCCCTGCGCGAGCGTGTCGTGGATCTCCCGGGCCAGCCGCTCCCGCTCGGCCAGCACGCCCGCGGTGTGCTGGGCCTCGGCCAGATCGGCGCGCGTGGCGGTGAGTTCCTCGATCAGCTGCCGGCGCCGTTCGCTCTCCCGGTACAGCGCCTGGTACCCCCACACCACCGCGACCGCGACGGCGGCCCCGAGCGCCGGGCCGATCGCCATGGCCGCGCTGAAGGAGCCCTGATGGGCGGCGAACGCGGTGATCGCGGCGAGCGCGGTCGCGGCCACGGCGGCGAGGCCGGTCCGGCGCGGCAGCAGATGCAGCTGGAGGAAGTACAGCGGGAAGGCGACCCAGACCCCGTCGGCGGACAGCGCCAGCAGCGCCAGCCACACCGCGCCGACGGCGGCCAGCCACCAGGCGGCGGCCCGCCGGTCCCCGCGTATCCGGGGCAGCAGCGGCCCCGCCGCGTACACCAGCCCGCACCCGGCCGCCACGGCCACGGTCGGCCCGGCATACGGCAGCGGACCGGTCACGGCCCGGCCGGCGGACAGCGCGAGCAGGCCGACGACCAGCAGATGCAGGCACCAGGACAGGGCCCGGGTGGTCGGGGTCAGGGCGGGGGCAGCGGTGTTCACAGTCCCCCCAGCCTAAAGAAGCCGCCCGCGGTCGGGCCTCTGCCGAAAGTTGCAATCCACGCGCCGCCTTTCGGTCCGCGAAGTGCCCTCCGCCGCCAGATGCCCGCAAGGGGCACCGACGGCGACGGTGGAGGCACACCGTCCAACCCCCTGAGACACCGCGAGAGAGCAGCCGAAGCCGTGTTCGTCGCCTGGAGAGACCTGAGGTTCGCCAAGGGCAGGTTCGCCCTGATGGGAGCCGTCATCACCCTGATCACGCTGTTGGTCGGGCTGCTGTCCGGACTGACCGCCGGCCTCGGCCGGCAGAACATCTCCGCGATCACCGGCCTGAGCGCCGACCGGATCGCCTTCGAGCCCCCGGCCGCGGGGCAGAGCCTGTCGTACGCCGACTCCACCGTCACCGCCCGGCAGTGGGAACAGTGGGCGAAGGTGCCCGGCGTCACCCGCGCCGAACCCCTCGGGATCACCACGACCAAGGCCACCGCCGGCCACCGCAGCGCCGGTGTCTCCGCCTTCGGCGTACGGCCCGGATCCCGCCTGGCCCCGGACGGCGACCGGATCCGCGACCGTACGGCGGTGCTGTCCGCCACGGCCGCCGACGACCTCGCCCTCCGGCCGGGCGGCACCTTCACCCTGGCCGGCCGGACGATGACGGTGGCGGCCGTCCGGGGGGACGCCTCCTTCAGCCACACCCCCGTGATCTGGACCAGCCTCACCACCTGGCAGCGGACGGCGCCCCCGCAGGGCACCGGCGGCGGTCCGGCCGCGACCGTGATCGCCCTGGACACCACCGCCGGCGCCGATGTCACGGCCGCCGACCGGACGATCGGCACCAGGACCGTCACCAAGGACGCCTCGCTGTCCGCGATCGGCTCCTACTCCTCCGAGAACGGCTCCCTCCAGCTGATGCGCGGCTTCCTGTTCGCCATCTCCGCCCTCGTCGTCGGTGCCTTCTTCACCGTCTGGACCATCCAGCGCAGCGGCGACATCGCCGTCCTCAAGGCCCTCGGCGCCTCCACCGCGCATCTGGTCGGGGACGCCCTCGGCCAGGCCGCCGTCCTCCTCGTCGCTGGCACCCTCCTCGGCACCGGGACCGCCGCCGCCCTCGGCGCGCTCGTCGTGCGCGACGCGGTGCCGTTCCAGCTCACCCCCGCCACCGTCCTCGTCCCCGCCGCCGTGATGATCCTGATCGGCGCGCTCGGGGCCGCCCTGTCCGTCCGCCGCATCACCTCCGTGGACCCGCTGACCGCCCTGGGGAGCGCCCGATGAGCCTGAACCTGTCCGGCATCACCCTCACCTACCCCGACGGCGAGCACCGGCTGACCGCGCTGGACCAGGTGAGCCTGGACGTGCCCAGGGGCACGCTGACCGCCGTGATCGGCCCCTCCGGCTCCGGCAAGTCCAGCCTGCTCGCCGTCGCCGCGACCCTCGTCACCCCCGACGCCGGCACCGTCACCGTCGACGGCGTCACCACGGCCGGGCTGAGCCGCGGGGAGCTGACCGAGCTGCGCCGCCGCAGGATCGGCATCGTCTTCCAGCAGCCCCATCTGCTGCCCTCCCTCACCGCGGCCGAGCAACTGCAGCTCATGGCCCGGATCGACGGGCGCTCACCGGCGAAGGCCCGCGGCCGCGCCCTGGAACTGCTGGCCGCGGTGGGTCTCACCGCCCAGGCCGGACGGCGCCCCCACCGGCTCTCCGGCGGGCAGCGCCAGCGGATCGGCATCGCCCGCGCCCTGATGAACGACCCCACCCTCCTCCTGGTCGACGAACCCACCAGCGCCCTCGACCACGAACGCGGCGCCGCCGTCGTCGACCTGATCACCCGTCTGACCCATGAGCGGGCCACCGCGACGGTCCTGGTCACCCACGACCGGACCCATCTGACGGGCGCCGACCGGATCGCCGAAGTCCACGACGGACGGCTGACGGTGCCCGTGGCGGGCCGCTGACCGGTCCTGGCACCGAGGGGAGCACCGGGCGGGCCCGCGCCGTCGGCACGGGCGTGTGATACGCGGCTCGGCCGGTGGTTGCGGAGAACATGAGCGGATGACGCCGCTCAGCCGCACCGTGCTCACCGCCCTCGCCCTGCTCACCTCGCTCACCATCCGCATCCCCGCCCAGGCGGACCCCACGCGGGCCGAGCCCGCCCCCACGCCCCCGGCGCACGCGGGCAGCGCGAGCGGCCGGGCCGGCCCGCACCATCCGGGCCCGACGGCCGGCCGCCCGCGCATCGGCTGTGCCGCCTCCCTGCCGTACGTCTCCGGCCAGGGCGGCTACGCCGCCTATCGCATCCCGGCGGTCGTGACGACCCGGCACGGCACCGTCCTGGCCTTCGCCGAGGGCCGGCGCGAGGGCACGGGCGACACCGGGGACATCGATGTCGTGCTGCGCCGCTCCGCCGACGGCGGCTGCACCTGGGGCCCGCTGACGGTGGTGGCCGCCGGACACGGCGACACCCGGGGCAACCCGGCGCCGGTCGTGGACCCGCGCACCGGCGCCGTCGTCCTTGTGACCTGCGGCAACAGCGGTTCGGTGACCGAGGGGCAGATCATGCGCGGCGAGGTCACGGCCGCGCGGGGCCGCCGCGTGTACGTCCAGCGCAGCCGGGACGACGGCCTTCACTTCACCCACCCCGAGGACATCACCGCGCAGGTGTCACGGCCCGGCTGGCGCTGGTACGCCACCGGTCCCGGCCATGCGCTGGCCCTCACCCGGGGCCCGCACCCCGGTCGGCTGATCGTCCCGGCCAACCACTCCGCGGCCCCGCCCGCCGGCTCCTCCGACACCGGCCGGGAGTCCAAGTACTACGCCGGTCACGCCCTCTACAGCGACGACGGCGGCTGCACCTGGCACCTCGGCTTCGTCAACACCCACTACGACGGCGTGACCCACGCCAACGAGACGAGCGCGGCCCAACTCCCCGACGGGCGCGTCTACTTCAGCGCCCGCAACCAGAACGGCGGCGCGCACGGCCACCGTATCGACGGCTACTCGGCCGACGCCGGCGTCACCCTCCACCGCCCCTACGCCGTGCAGACCACCCTGGACGACGTCCCCGTGGTCCAGGGCAGCGTCCTCCAACTCGACCCCAAAGGCTCCCCGTTGCTGTTCTCGGCGCCCTCCGTGCCCACCGCACGCCGCGCCATGGCGATCTGGGCCAGCGAGGACTTCGGCCACACTTTCACCAAGCTGCGCACCCTCTCCGACCGCCCGGCCGCCTACTCCGACCTCGTCCAGCTCGGCCACGACACGGTCGGCGTCCTCTACGAGACCGGCGCCGCCCACGCCTACGACACCCTGGAATTCCGCCGCCTGACCCTGCCCTGGAACACCCTCGGCACCACCTAGGGCCGGAGGGGTCCTAGAGCAGTCCCGCCGCCGCGAGGCACTTGCAGACTCTTTCGACCTCTTCGCCGGACAGTGGTACCTGCGGCTCGGCCGTCACCGGGCAGTCGATGACGCCGCGCAGATGCAGCGCGGCCTTGAACGCGCCGAGCGCCGCCGAGCTGCCGCCCATCCGCGCCGGATCGCCGACCGTGACCATCGAGAACAGCGCGCACAGCCGTTCCTGTTCGGCCCGCGCGCCCTCCCAGTCGCCCGCCCGGCACATCCGGTACAGCCGTACGTACCCGTGCGGGTCGACGTTGGCCAGCCCCGGCACGGCCCCGTCGGCGCCCATCGCCAGCGCGGCGTCCACGACCAGCTCGGAGCCGGTCAGCACGCTGAAACCGGGGTGCTTACGGGCGCCGGTGGCGAGCTCGCGGAAGGCGCCCAGGTCCCCGCTGGAGTCCTTGATCCCGGCCAGCACCCGGTCGGCGGCCAGCCCCAGCACCAGGTCGGCGGGGAGCTTGGTGTGCACGGCCACGGGGATGTCGTAGGCGATGACCGGCACCTCGCTGGCGGCCGCGATCCGGCGGTAGTGGTGGACGATCTCGGAGCGGTGGGTGCGGGCGTAGAAGGGCGCGGTGACGACGACGGCCTGTGCGCCGGCCGCCGTCACGGCCGCGACATGGTCCAGGACGCGCGGGGTGGTCATGTCGATGGCACCGGCGAGGACCGGCAGCTGGCCGCCGACGTGTGCGGTCACCGCCGCCACCACCTGCCGGCGCTGCCGGTCGGTCAGGAACGCCGCCTCGGACGTCGAGCCGAGCAGGAAAAGCCCGTGCGAGCCGCCCTCCACCAGATGGTCGACCAGCCTGAGCAGCGAGGGGACGTCCACCTCGCGCTCCGGTGTCAAGGGGGTGCAGACGGGCGGGACGACACCGGTGAGGGGCGCGGGCAACGACATCAGGGCTCCTGGCGTGCTAGGTCGCGAGTCGACTGGTCCTCCTCCACAGGATGGTGACAGCGGTAGCGGTGTCCGGGCCGTGACGCGGCCGAGAATTCCGGCATCGCCTCGGCACACAGGTGATCCGCCTTCCAGCAGCGGGTGCGGAACGGGCAGCCGCTCGGCGGCCGGGTCGCCGAGGGCACCGGACCGGTCAGCGGGATCGGGTCGAGGGGATCCAGCAGGCCGGGCGTGGCGGAGAACAGGGCGCGGGTGTACGGGTGCCGGGCGGCGTCGGTGACCCGGTCGGCCGGGGTCTCCTCCACGATCCGGCCCAGATACATGGTGATCACCCGGTCGCTCATCCGCCGTACCGTCTGGATGTCGTGCGAGACGAACACCAGGGCCAGACCGAGGCGTTCCCTCAGGTCCAGCAGGAGGTTGAGGATCTGCGCGCGGACCGACACGTCCAGGGCGCTGGTCGGCTCGTCGGCGACGACCAGCGCCGGGTCGAGGGCGAGGGCGCGGGCGATCGCGACGCGCTGCCGCTGGCCGCCGGAGAGCTGTCCGGGCAGCACGTCGGCGAGGGCCCCGGGGAGCCCGACCAGAGACATCAACTCCCTGACCCGCTCCTCCCGTTCGGGCCCGCTGCCCCGGTCGTGGACGTCCAGCGGGTCGCGCAGGATCCGGCGTACCGTCAGCCGCCGGTTCAGCGCGGTCGAGGGGTCCTGGAAGATCATCCCGACGCCCGTGCCGAGCGTGGCCCGGCGTTCGGCGGGCGGCATCGTCCACAGGTCACGGGCCTGGAACAGCACCGTCCCCGAGGCCGGCCGCTGGATGCCCACCAGCACCCGTGCCAGCGTCGACTTCCCGCACCCCGACTCGCCGACCACGCCCACCGTCTCCCCGGCGGCCACGGCCAGATCGGCGCCGGTCAGGGCGTACACCCGGTCGCGGCGCAGCAGTCCGCCGCTGCGGGCCCTGTGCACCACGTGCGCGTCCCGCACCTCGACGACGGCGGTCACTGAACCGCCTCCTCGCTCTCCACGGGCACCGCGGGATGGTGGCAGGCGGCCGTGTGGGTGGCCGTACCGGTGAGCACGGGTGCGCTCTCGTGGCACACCCGGCTCGCCATCGGGCAGCGGTCGGCGAAGCGGCAGCCCGCCGGGAAGTCGGCCGGGGCCGGTACGACCCCCTTGATCTGTGCCATCCGTTCCTCGGCCGACTCCAGTGACAGCACACTGCCGAGCAGTCCGCGCGTGTAGTGGTGGGCCGGTGCCGCCACCAGGTCGGCGGTCACCCCGCTCTCCACGATCTGGCCGCCGTACATCACCACCACCCGGTCGGTGATGTCGGCGACCAGCGCCAGATCGTGGCTGACCAGGATCAGCGCGAAGCCCAGCTCCTCGCGCAGCCGCAGCAGCAGTTCCATCACCTGGGCCTGCACGGTGACGTCCAGGGCGGTCGTCGGCTCGTCGGCGACGATCAGCCGCGGCTCGCGGGAGAGGGCCATGGCGATGAGGACACGCTGGCGCTGGCCGCCGGAGAGTTCGTGCGGATAGCTGCGCAGGGTGCGCTCGGGGTCGAGCCCGACCAGCGACAACAGCTCCCGCGGGGTGCGGCGGCCACCGCGCCGCACGAGCTGTTTCAGCTGGGCGCGGATGGTCATCGCGGGGTTCAGCGAGGACAGGGCGTCCTGGTAGACCATCGCCATCTCGTGCCCGAGCAGCCTGCGCCGGGCCCGCATCGGCTCGGTGAGCAGGTCCCGCTGCCGGAACCGGACCTGCCCGCCGATCCGCGCCTGCCTCGGCTGGAGCCCCATGACGGTGAGCGCGGTCAGTGACTTCCCGCAGCCCGACTCGCCGACCAGCCCGAGCACTTCACCGGCGTGCACCTCGAAGCTGACCCCGGCGACGATGTCCACGCCCCGGTGCCGGCCGGGGAAGCCGATGGTGAGGTTCTCCACGGCGAGCACCGGGGGGCCGTCGCGGCCGGGCAGCGGCCGGGCCCGGGACCGCAGCCGCGCGGCGGCCTCGGTCAGTCCGGGCAGTCGCAGTACCTCGCCGCTGCCGGGCTCCGGCGCCTCCAGCCGGTCCCGCGGTGTCTCCACCTCCCGCGCGGCCGGTGCCGCCCAGGCGTCGGACACGCCCTCGGAGAGGATGTTCAGCGACAGCACGGTCAGCAGGATCAGAAGTCCGGGGAAGACGGTCGCCCACCAGCCGCCGGTGAGCACCATGTTCTTGCCGTCGGCGATGACACTGCCCCAGGACGGGTCCGGCGGGCGCACCCCGGCGCCGATGAAGGACAGCGACGCCTCGAACACGATCGCCTCGGCGACCTGCACCGTGCAGAACACCAGCACCGGGGCGGCGCAGTTGACGGCGATGTGCCGCAGCACGATGTGCGGGGTGCGGGCGCCGATCACCCGTTCCGCCGTGACGTAGTCCTCGCCGTACTGGTCGAGGACGTTCGCCCGGACGACCCGCGCCACCGGCGGTGTGAACAGGAAGGCGATCGCGCAGATCAGCACCCCGATGCCGCCGCCGAACACGGCCACCAGCACGGCCGCGAGCGCGATCCCGGGGAACGCCATGACCACGTCCAGGCAGCGCATCAGCGTCTCGTCGACGCCCTTGCGGGAGGTGGCGGCGACCGCTCCGATGACGGCGCCCACGACCAGGGCGAGCGCGGTGGCGCCCAGCCCGATCGCCAGCGACCACCGGGCGCCGTACATCAGCCGGCTCAGGATGTCCCGGCCGAGGCTGTCCTGCCCGAGCCAGTGCGCGGCCGACGGATGCCCGCTGCCGCCGGCCGGGTCCTGCTGGTCGAGCGGATCGTCCGGGGCGAGCAGGGGGGCGAGTACGGCGACGAGGATCACGAGAGCCAGGAAGCAGAGGGCGACTCTCGACAGCGGAGGCAGCCGCCGCCAGCCGCGCAGCCGGACGCCGCCGGGCCGGGAGAGCCGTTCGGCAAGGCTCGCGCGCGTGACCATCAGGCCGCCCTCAGACGTGGGTTGACCAGCAGATACAGGAGGTCGATGACGAGGTTGACGACGACGAAGCCGGTGGCCGTGGTCAGCACCACGCCCTGCACGACGGCCGGGTCGCCGTTCTGCACGGCGTCGATCATCAGCTTGCCCATGCCGGGCAGCGAGAAGATGGTCTCGATGACGACGGCACCGCCGAGCAGATAGCCGACCCGCAGCCCGAGCACGGTCAGCGGATTGACCAGGGCGTTGCGAAGGACGTTGCGTCCGACGACCACCAGGGGCGAAAGCCCGCTGCCGATCGCCGTGCGCACATAGTCCTTGTCCAGCTCCTCCACCACCGAGGTCCGTACGATCCGGGTGAGCTGGGCGGCCACCGGCAGGGAGAGGGCGAAGGCGGGCAGCGCCATGGTCTTCAGCCAGCCGGTGACCGAGTCGGCCGGGTTGATGTAGCCGCCGGTGGGGAACCAGCCCCGGTCCACCGCCAGGTACTGGATCATCAGCAGCGCCAGCCAGAACCCGGGCGCGGCCACCCCGACCAGCGAGACCACCCGGATGACCTGGTCCGGGATCCGGTCCCGGTACACGGCCGCGGTGACCCCGCCGGCCAGCGCCAGCACCACGGCGACGGCGAGACCGAGGAAGGTCAGCTGGAGGGTGAGCGGCAGCGCGGTGGTGACCTGGTCGACGACCGGGGCGCGGGTCAGGGCGCTGGTGCCCAGGTTGCCGTGCAGCAGGTCGCCGACGAAGTGGACGTACCGCACGGGCAGCGGATCCAGCAGTCCGGCCCGCTCCCGGAAGTCATGCAGCTGCTGCGGGGTCGGGTTCGCGCCCTGGAAGAACGCGGACGCCGGGTCGACGTCCGAGAAGCGCATCACCAGGAACACGAACAGCACGATCCCGAGCATGAGCGGCACGAGCAGGGCGATACGGCGCAGCAGGATCCGTACGACGGCCGTCATGCCGTCAGACCCACTTGGCCTGGAGCACGTTGATCCCGGGGTACGGCTGTGCCCTTATCCCGGTGAGCCTGCGCGGGTCCCAGGCGGTCATCAGCTCGTTGTGCACCACCGGGTAGAGCACGGCCTGCTCGGCGACGACGTCGATGTAGTCCTGGATCATCGCCTTCTTCTTCGCCGGGTCGGCTTCCCGGGTCGCCCGGTCCATGTCCTTGAAGAGCTGTCGCGCGACCGGGTCGCCGGCCCACCGGGTGTACCCCATCCACAGGTTCTGCGGGCCGTAGTTGTAGTGCATGATCAGGTCGGCGTCGAGCCCGAACTGATTGGGGTTGGAGGCGGCGGCGACGACCTGGTAGTCCTGTTTCTGGTCCATCTTGGTGAACACGGCCGTGGTCTCCTGCGGTGCCAGGGTCGTCTCCACGCCGACCGCGTCCCAGGAGGACTTGACGGTCGGCAGACAGTCCACGATCCAACTGACGTTCACGGCGAGGATGTCGACCTTCAGGCCGGTGACGCCCGCCGCCTTCAGCAGTGCCTTCGCCTTCTGCGGGTCGTGGTCGTAGACGGTTTTGGCCCGGCGGTAGCCGGGGTTGCCCTCGTCGAGGAACGAGGACGCCGGCTTTCCGTGTCCCTTGAGGGCGACCTGCACCATCTTCTCGGTGTCGATGGCGTAGTGCAGCGCCTGTCGCACGCGTACGTCGTCGAAGGGCTTGTGCCGGGTGTTGAACATCAGGAACAGGTTGTTCATGCCGGCGCCGCCCGCGACCGTCATCCCGCCCTGTTCCAGCCGGGCGATGTTGGCGTAGGGGATGTTGTCGGCGATCTGCGCGCCGGCGTCGGACCCGGAGATCTTCGCGACGCGGGGTGCGGCGTCCACTATGGTCAGCCAGTTCATCTTCCTGAAGGCCGGTCTGCGCGGACCGTTGTAGGCGGCGAACGCCTCGAAGGTGGTGTTGGACTTCGGGTGGTGCGCGGTCTGCCGGTACGGCCCCGAGCCCACGGCCAGCCCCTTGACGGCGTCGTCCCAGGCGCCGGGCTTCGAGAAGACGTGCTTCGGCATGATCTTGGCGAGGGTGAGCCGGGAAAGCCCTTCGGGGAAGGGGAACTTGAGCTTCAGCTCGACGGTCCTGGCGTCGGCCCTGTCCACCCGGTCCAGCCAGCTCACGAAGAAGCCCTTGACGAGCGTCTGGGTGCCCGGGTCGAGGATCCGGTCGAAGACGAACACGACGTCGTCGGCGGTGACGGGCCTGCCGTCGTGGAAGGTCGCGCCCGGGCGCAGCGTGAACCGCCAGGTGGTGGCGTTCGGGTCTTTCGGCACCTCGGTGCCGAGCGCCGGATACGGCACCCGGGTGATGGGGTCGGTGTCCAGCAGCCCCTCGTAGACATGGTTGTTGGCGGCCATCGAGAACGCCGACGCCGTCATCGTCGGATCCCAGGTGCCGTCGTTGCCGTACCCGATCACGGCGGTCAGTGTCCGGTTCTTGCCGCCGCCTCCGGTGTCGTTCGTGGACTCCGGGCCGGTGGAGCAGCCGGCCAGCACGGGCGGCAGCGCGGCGGCCGCGCCCAGCGCACCGGTGCACTTGAGGAACGACCGGCGGCGCGGGGCCGGCACGTCGGGGCTCACGTCGTCGCGCACGGGTCCTCCAGCAAGTCGGTGGGGGGAGGGGGTGGGAGATACGACGTCCTACGTCCGGTCGGTAGCGCGACCATAAGAGGGCCTGTGGGGGCGGTCAAGACAGCGCACACGAATGGGCTAGGGCCTGTCCGGCGGATCAGGTCGCGGGAAAGTGACGGTGCCTCATCGGCGCAGGTGAGCGGGCGTGCCGGCCCCCGCGTCCGCGACAGGATCCGCCGGACAGGCCCCAGCGCCAGAGGTCGTACCAATGGCGGCCTGAAATGGTGGGGTCAGGCCGGCTCGGTACCGGCGTCCACGACCAGGTTGCCCTCCGTGGTCAGACGGGCCCGGACGCCGGTGCGGTGGAAGCCGTCGGGGGTGAAGGCGCGGGCGTTGTGCTCGGGGGAGCGGTGGTAGCCGCGCAGGGTGTACGGGCCACGGGCGAGGAGTTCACCGACCGCTCCCTCGGGCGCGTCGACGCGGATCTCGTCGGCCGGGGAGAGGGGCCGTCCCTGGGTCGTGAGCACCACGTCCCGCGGGTCGTCGAGACGCGTGGCGGTGAGCGGCCCCTCGGCCCGGCCGAACACCCGCTGGAGCCGGCAGCCGAAGCAGGGCTCGATCCGCGCGGCGAGAGCGGGGTGGAGGCGGGCGCCGCCGATCTGCACGACGCGCAGCGAGCCGAGGTCGGCCTCGCTGCCGTCGAGGGAGTCCAGCCAGCGGGCGGCGATCGCGGGGGACAGCGAGGTGACGGTCACCCCTTCCCGCGCGATCGCGCAGAACGCGGTGTCCGGTGCCGGGTCGTCGAGCAGGACGACGGTGCCGCCGGCGGCGAGGGTGCCGAGGATGCCGGGGGAGCCGAGGGCGAGCGGGGACTGCGCGGGCAGCGCCGCCAGATACACGTCCTCGGGGCCGAGGCCGAGCGGCTCGGCGGCGGCGCGCAGCTGGTAGGCGTAGTCGTCGTGGGTGCGGCCGACGAGCCTCGGCGGTGTGGTGTCCGACGGCAGGAAGAACGCCACGCCGGAGGCGTCCGGCCGGCGGTCCGCCACGGGCGCCTCGTCCACGGTGTGCAGCGGGAAGGCAAGCGAGCCGCCGGGCAGCACCGAGAACCCGCCCGCCTGTTCACCGGGTGCGGCGAGGGTGAAGATCCGCCGCAGCGAGGTCGACCCGGCGGCGATCCGGGCGGCCGTCGCGGTGTGGTCGTGGCCGCGGTACACCGCCGGGCCGATATAGCCGACGGCCTCGGTCTCGGCGACCAGCCGGGCGAGCTGCGGCTCCCGGTGCCCGGTCGGCGCGAGCACGGGGACCGCTCCGGCGCGCATCAGCGCGAACAGCGCGATGACGAACTCGGGGGTGTTCGGCAGCTGCACCACGACCCGCTTGCCGGGCCCGACGCCGCGCAGCCGCAGCCCCGCGGCCATCCGGCTCACCCGCCGGTCCAGCTGGAAGTAGGTCAGACGGGTCGCGCCCTGCACGAGCGCGGTGCGCGGCCCGTGCGCGGCGGTCCAGTCGCGCAGCAGCTCGGGCAGGGCGCGGCCCTGCCAGTAGCCGGCGCGGCGGTAGGCGAGGGCGGTCTCCTCGGGCCAGGGGGTGAAGCCGTTCGCTGCCATACCTTCAACATATTGTTGAGCAACGGATTCCGAAAGACGGTTTCGGCTTTCCGTACTCCGGAATTCTATGGTCCGGGTCTACGACGGCTGCCGGAGTTCGGTATGGGCCGGCTGGTCGACTGGGCACGCCGGACGGCCTGACATGGCGCAGGCTGTTGCAGAGTGTAGAGGCGGAGCGTCACGCCGGATGTGCAAAGCGTGAAACTCGGGAAGGAAGGGGAGCAGGTCAAGGCGCGACGCACAACCCGCGCGGAGTGCTGTGTGCCCATAGGCGGAGGAAAACAAGTTGAGGGAATTGCGGCCTGCCGTCGGCAGCCATGTGGTGGACACCCGTAGCGGCAGGCTCGGCATCGTCATGGGGTACGAGGGGCCCTATGTGCAACTGAGACCGTACGGCGGGGGCCGGGAATGGGACGCCGAGCCCGGCGCGCTGCGCAGCGCGACCGCTGCGGAACGCCTCAAGGCGGCCACCGCGCACGCCAACGCCCGCAGTCGCGGAGAGACGCTCTAGGCACTCCGCGCATGGGCGAGAATGGTCCCCATGAGTCTGTTCCGCGACGACGGCATCGTGCTGCGCACCCAGAAGCCGGGTGAAGCGGACCGGATCATGCCGTGTTGCCCCGGGGGACACCCCCCGGACCCCCGGCCGACGGGAAGCGGGGGCCGGCTGTGAGTCTCTTCCGGGATGACGGCATCGTGCTGCGCACCCAGAAGCTGGGTGAAGCGGACCGGATCATCACGCTGCTCACGCGCGGTCACGGCAGGGTGCGGGCCGTGGCGCGCGGGGTGCGGCGCACCAAGTCGAAGTTCGGGGCCCGGCTGGAGCCCTTCTCCCATGTCGACGTGCAGTTCTTCGCGCGCGGGAGCGAGCTGATCGGGCGCGGGCTGCCGCTGTGCACACAGAGCGAGACCATCGCACCGTACGGTGGCGGGATCGTCACCGACTACGCGCGCTACACCGCCGGCACGGCGATGCTGGAGACCGCCGAGCGGTTCACCGACCACGAGGGCGAGCCGGCTGTCCAGCAGTATCTGCTGCTGGTCGGCGCCCTGCGGACGCTGGCCCGCGGGGAACACGCGCCCCACCTCGTCCTCGACGCCTTCCTGCTGCGCTCCCTCGCCGTCAACGGCTACGCGCCCAGCTTCGACGCCTGCGCGAAGTGCGGCATGCCCGGCCCCAACCGCTTCTTCTCGGTCTCCTCCGGCGGTTCCGTCTGCGTCGACTGCAGAGTGCCCGGCAGCGTCGTACCCTCGCCGCAGACCCTGGTACTGCTCGGGGCACTGCTTACGGGAGACTGGGAGACGGCGGACGCGTCCGAGGCGCGGTACGTCCGCGAGGGCAGTGGGCTGGTGTCCGCCTATCTGCACTGGCATCTGGAGCGCGGGCTGCGCTCGCTCAGATACGTGGAAAAGACGTAGAAAGACGTAGAGGGAGACGAGAAGCACATGGTCGTACGCGGGATCCTGGGGCGCCAGCGGCGCGAGTACAAGGCGCCGGAGCCGCACCCGTCAGGTGCCCGCGCGCCCAAGCTCCCCGGCGAGCTGGTCCCGAGCCACGTGGCCATCGTCATGGACGGCAACGGCCGCTGGGCCAAGGAGCGCGGGCTGCCGCGCACCGAGGGCCACAAGGTCGGCGCCGAGCGGGTGCTGGACGTGCTGCAGGGCTCGATCGAGATCGGCGTCCGCAACATCTCCCTGTACGCCTTCTCCACCGAGAACTGGAAGCGCTCGCCCGACGAGGTCCGCTTCCTGATGAACTTCAACCGCGACTTCATCCGCAAGACCCGCGACCAGCTCGACGAACTCGGCATCCGGGTGCGCTGGGTGGGCCGGATGCCCAAGCTGTGGAAGTCGGTCGCCAAGGAACTGCAGATCGCCCAGGAGCAGACCAAGGACAACGACCTGCTGACCCTGTACTTCTGCATGAACTACGGCGGCCGGGCCGAACTCGCCGACGCGGCCAAGGCGTTGGCCGCGGACGTGCGGGCGGGCCGGCTCGACCCGGCCAAGGTCAACGAGAAGACCATCCAGAAGTACCTGTACTACCCCGACATGCCGGACGTGGACCTCTTCCTGCGCCCCAGCGGCGAGCAGCGCACCTCCAACTACCTTCTCTGGCAGAGCGCGTACGCCGAGATGGTCTTCCAGGACGTGCTGTGGCCCGACTTCGACCGCCGTGACCTGTGGCGGGCCTGTATGGAATTCGCCTCCCGCGACCGGCGGTTCGGCGGCGCCGTACCGAACGAGGAACTCCTCGCCATGGAGGCCGCCATGAAGGGCAATGCCACCCCGTAGCCATCCCCGGTTCATCCGGACCGCGGATGCCGGTTCATCCGGGACGCCGAGGATGCGGGACTCATGAGACGTCTCACACCGGTCCTCGCCCTCGGCGCCCTGCTGCTCACCGCGCTGCCCGCGCACGCCGCCGACGGCCCCGCGCACCGTGAGAGCTACGGCACCAAGGCCCCGTACGAGCCCGGGCAGAGCACTCGTACCTACCAGCGGCCCCCGGCCGGCTTCGAGCCCGTGTTCACCGAGAACGTCTCCCGGCACGGCTCGCGGGCGGCGACCGGCGGCGAGGACGGCGACCTGGTCCTCGCCCTGTGGGACAAGGCAGAGCAGCAGGATCAACTCACCGACCGGGGCGAGGAGTTCGGGCCGCGGGTGCGGGCCCTGCAGGCGGCCATGTCCCAGGTGGGATACGGCGACCTCAGCGGGCGCGGCCGGCAGGAGATGCGGGACACGGCGACGCGTATGTCACAGCGGCTGCCCACCCTGTTCGCGAAGATCGCCGACGAGGCCGAGAAGATCGACGTGGTCAGCTCCGGGCAGGGCCGGGCCGTGGACAGCGCGGGCGAGTTCACCGGCGCGCTGGCCGCCGCCGACCCCGCGCTGAAGCCGCTGATCGGGGCGACCCGCACCGACAAGGACCTGCTGTACTTCCACAAGGCGGCGGGCGGCGCGGCCTACCGCGACTACATCGCGCACGACCAGCGCCTCAAGGACACCCTGACCTCGATCGAGGACCAGCCCCGGACCCACGAGGCCGCGTACAGCATCCTGCGGCGGCTCTTCAAGGAGTCCTTCGTCGACCGGATCAGCGACGGCGACCGGGTCGGCGCCGCCCAGGCCGTCTACAACCTCTACGCGATCGCGCCCGCGATGAGCGAGGAGAGCCCTGACCCGGGCGGCGCGGGCTGGGACATGGACCGCTTCATCTCCCGCGCGGACGCGGCCTGGTTCGGCTACCTCGGCGACGTGGAGGACTTCTACGAGAAGGGCCCCGGCTTCTCCGACAGCGACATCACGTACAAGATGGCGGACGTCCTGCTCGACGACTTCTTCCGGCAGGCCGAGGCCAAGCGGGCCGGCACCAGCGACCTCGGCGCCGAACTGCGCTTCACCCACGCCGAGGAGATCATCCCGCTGGCGGCCCTGATGCGACTGCCCGGCAGCACGGACCCGACGGCACCGGACGAGCCGTACACCTACCCCGGCAACCCCTGGCGGGGCGCGTCCGTCGCCCCCCTCGGCGCCAACATCCAGTGGGACATGTACGAGAACGACGGCCGCTACCTGATCCGCATGCTCTACAACGAGAAGGAGACGGCCTTCAAGCCAGGCTGCCACCCGATCGAGCGGGGCAGCGCCTTCTACGACCTGAACGAACTGGAGCGCTGCTTCGGCCGGAGCTGAGCCGTAACCCCCTGGGGTGCTACGGCGCTAACCCGCGCAATCCGCACACGTGCCGAAGATCTCCACGGTGTGGGCCACGTTCACATACCCATGCTCCGCGGCGATCGCTTCCGCCCACTTCTCCACGGCCGGTCCCTCCACCTCCACCGCCTTGCCGCAGGCCCGGCAGACGAGGTGGTGGTGGTGCTCACCGGTGCTGCAGCGGCGGTAGACGGACTCGCCGTCGGACGTGCGCAGGACGTCGACCTCGCCGGCGTCGGCGAGGGACTGGAGGGTGCGGTACACCGTGGTCAGCCCGACCGAGTCGCCCTTGTGCTTGAGCATGTCGTGCAGTTCCTGCGCGCTGCGGAACTCCTCGACCTCGTCCAGGGCCGCCGCCACGGCTGCACGCTGGCGGGTCGCGCGGCCCTTCACGGGCGGTCCAGCGGTCGTCACCGTTGCCTCCTCACGTCGTGCTTCCGTCCGGGCCGCCATTGTGCCAGCCCGCACGGTCAGCAGTCAGACGCCGATCTTGTCCGGGCCCCCTCTCATGGCCGGAATCGCGCACTCCGCCGGGTCCACGGGCGGGTGCGCGGCGGCCGCCGAGCGGGCGCGTCGGCGGGCCAGCGGGGCGGCCAGCACCGTCAGCGCGACGAACGCGGCGATGGTCAGCAGGACGATCGTCGCACCGGGCGGAACGTCCTGGTAGAACGATGTCACCGTGCCGCTGATCGTGACCGTCACCCCCAGCCCGATCGCGATCGCGAGGGTCGCCGCGAAGCTCCGGGTGAGCTGCTGGGCCGCCGCGACCGGCACCACCATCAGGGCGGAGATCAGGATCAGTCCGACGACACGCATCGCGACGGTGACGGTGACCGCCGCCGTGATCGCCGTGAGCAGGTTGAGCGCGCGCACCGGAAGGCCCGTGACCCGCGCGAACTCCTCGTCCTGGTTGACCGCGAAGAGCTGACGGCGCAGCCCCAGGGTCACCACGACCACGAACGCCGCCAGGATCGAGATGGCCGTCACGTCCGAGGGGGAGACCGTCGACAGCGAGCCGAACAGATACGAGCTGAGGTTGGCGTTGGACCCGCCCGGCGCGATGTTGACGAACATCACGCCGCCCGCCATACCGCCGTAGAAGAGCATGGCCAGGGCGATATCGCCGCGGGCCTTGCCGTACCAGCGGATCAGCTCCATCAGGACCGAGCCGAGCGCGGAGACGGCCGTGGCCATCCACACCGGCGAGGCGTGCAGCAGGAAGCCCAGCCCGACGCCGGTCATCGCCACATGCCCGATGCCGTCGCCCATCAGGGGCTGGCGGCGCTGCACCAGGTAGATGCCGATCGCGGGGGCCGTGATGCCGACCAGCACGGCGGCGAGCAGCGACCGCTGCATGAAGTCGTAGGCGAGGATGTCCATCAGCTCAGCAGTCCCGTGCGGATCGGTTCGGTGCCCGCGGGTGCGTGCGGGTGTACGTGGTCGTGGCCGGGCAGGGCATGTTGGCCGACGGCGCGCGGGGGTGGGCCGTCGTGCAGGACGCAGCCGTCCCTGAGGACGACCGCCCGGTCGATCAGGGGCTCCAGGGGGCCCAGTTCGTGCAGGACGAGCAGGACCGTCGTGCCCTGCTCGACCTGGGCGCGCAGCGTCCGCGCGAGCACTTCCTGGCTGGCCAGGTCGACGCCCGCCATCGGCTCGTCCATGATCAGCAGTTCGGGCTCGGCGACGAGCGCGCGGGCGATCAGCACCCGCTGGTGCTGTCCGCCGGAGAGGGCGTCCACCGGGTCCTTGGCCCGGTCGGCCATGCCGACCAGTTCCAGGGCGCGGCGTACGGCCTCCCGGTCGGCCTTGCGGAAGACGCCGAAGCGGGTGCGGGAGAGCCGGCCCGAGGAGACGATCTCCGTCACCGTCGCGGGGACCCCGCCGGCGGCCGTGGTGCGCTGCGGTACGTAGCCCACCCGCGCCCAGTCGCGGAAGGCGCGGCGCGGGGTGCCGAACAGCTCGATCGTGCCGCCGCTCGCCGGTACCTGGCCGATGATCGTGCGGATCGCCGTGGACTTGCCGGAGCCGTTGGCGCCGAGCAGGGCGACGACCTCGCCGCGGCCGACGCTGAGGTCGATGCCGCGCAGCACGGGACGCGCGCCGAGTTCGGCGGTGACACCGCGCAGGGCTATGACGGGCTCGGCGGGCTCGTTGGTCATCTCGTCTCCCTTGCTGCTCACTTGGCGCCCAGCGCCTGCCGGAGCGCCTTGAGGTTGGCCTCCTGGACGGAGAAGTAGTCCTTGCCGCGGGACCTGTCCGTGATGCCCTCGATCGGGTCGAGCACATCGGTCCGCAGACCCGCGTCGCCGGCGATGGTCTTCGCGGTCTTGTCGCTGACGAGCGTCTCGTAGAAGACGGTGGAGACACCGTCGGCCCTGGCCATCTTCTCCAGGTCCTTCACGCGCGCGGCGCTGGGCTCCGACTCGGGGTCGAGGCCGTTGATCGCCTCCTCGGTGAGGCCGTAGCGCTCGGCGAGGTAGCCGAAGGCGGCGTGGGTGGTGATGAAGACCTTGGTCCGGGTGTCGGCCAGGCCCTGCTCGAACTGCGTGTTCAGCTCGTTCAGCTGCTTGACCAGGGCCGCGGTGTTCTTCTTGTAGTCGGCCGCGTGCCCCGGGTCGGCCTTCTCGAAGGCCTTGCCGACGCCCTCGGCGACCTGGGCGTAGCGCACCGGGTCGAGCCAGATGTGCGGGTCCTTGCCGCCGGACTCCTCGCCGGGGTGGGAGTCGTGCGCGGCGGCGTGGCCGCCGACCTCGTTGCCGTGCTCCTCCAGCGTGGTCAGGGAGGCCGCGTCGATCTTCGTCCTGACCGGGGACTGGGCCACCGCGTCGTCGACGGAGGGCTGGAGGTTCTTCAGGTACAGGACCGCGTCGGAGTCCTGGAGCAGCGCGATCTGCTTCGGGCTGATCTCCAGGTCGTGCGGTTCCTGGCCGGGGGAGGTCAGGCTGGTGACGTGGACATGGTTCCCGCCG
This sequence comes from Streptomyces alanosinicus, assembly GCF_014650595.1. GTDB lineage: Bacteria > Actinomycetota > Actinomycetes > Streptomycetales > Streptomycetaceae > Streptomyces > Streptomyces alanosinicus. The sequence goes on along the minus strand of NZ_BMVG01000001.1, from coordinate 736,028 downwards.
ATCCGGTCGGCGAGGAAGGCCATGGGGTAGAAGGACGCGACGACGTCGAACTTGCCGGTGCCGGCCGCCGCCGTGTCGCTGGAGCAGGCGGACAGCGTGCCGATGCCGAGGGCGGTGACCGCGGTGAGCGCGGTGACGGGTATGAGGCGTCGTCGTACGTTCATGACAGTCATTTTCAACAAATATGGAAACCGTTGTCAACAAGCCTGGTGAACGATATCGATTTGGTTGAGGGGGAGCCCCCGCCGGTACCCTGAGTCATTCGCTGGAAGCATCTCGCTTCACACGCCCGTCGTCGTAATGAAGAGAGCACCGTGGCCGCCGACAAGATCGACACCATCGTCAGCCTGAGCAAGCGCCGTGGCTTCGTTTTCCCGTGCAGTGAGATCTACGGCGGACAGCGTGCCGCCTGGGACTACGGACCGCTGGGTGTCGAGCTCAAGGAGAACATCAAGCGCCAGTGGTGGCGCTACATGGTGACGTCGCGCGAGGACGTGGTCGGTATCGACTCGTCCGTCATCCTGGCCTCCGAGGTCTGGGTCGCGTCCGGCCACGTCGCCACCTTCACGGACCCGCTGACCGAGTGCACCGCGTGTCACAAGCGGTTCCGCGCGGACCACCTGGAAGAGGCGTACGAGGAGAAGAAGGGCCACGCCCCGGCGAACGGCCTGGCCGACATCAACTGCCCGAACTGCGGCAACAAGGGCCAGTTCACCGAGCCCAAGCAGTTCTCGGGTCTGCTCTCCACCCACCTCGGCCCGACCCAGGACTCCGGCTCCGTCGCCTACCTGCGCCCGGAGACCGCCCAGGGCATCTTCACCAACTTCGCCCAGGTGCAGACCACCTCCCGCCGCAAGCCGCCGTTCGGCATCGCGCAGATGGGCAAGTCCTTCCGCAACGAGATCACGCCCGGCAACTTCATCTTCCGCACCCGCGAGTTCGAGCAGATGGAGATGGAGTTCTTCGTCAAGCCGGGCGAGGACGAGAAGTGGCAGGAGTACTGGATGGAGCAGCGCTGGGGCTGGTACACCGGCCTGGGTCTCCGTGAGGAGAACATGCGCTGGTACGAGCACCCGAAGGAGAAGCTCTCCCACTACTCCAAGCGCACCGCCGACATCGAGTACCGCTTCCGGTTCGGCGGCAGCGAGTGGGGCGAGCTGGAAGGTGTCGCCAACCGCACCGACTACGACCTCGGCGCCCACTCCAAGGCCTCCGGCCAGGACCTCTCCTACTTCGACCAGGAGGCCGGCGAGCGCTGGACGCCGTACGTCATCGAGCCGGCGGCGGGTGTCGGGCGCACCATGCTGGCCTTCCTGCTCGACGCGTACGTCGAGGACGAGGCGCCGAACGCCAAGGGCAAGATGGAGAAGCGCACGGTGCTGCGTCTGGACCACCGCCTCGCCCCGGTGAAGGTGGCCGTCCTGCCGCTGTCCCGCAACCCCGAGCTGTCCCCGAAGGCCAAGGGCCTCGCCCAGGCGCTGCGGCAGAACTGGAACATCGAGTTCGACGACGCCGGCGCCATCGGCCGCCGCTACCGCCGCCAGGACGAGATCGGTACGCCGTACTGCGTGACCGTCGACTTCGACACGCTTGAGGACAACGCGGTGACCGTGCGTGAGCGCGACTCGATGAAGCAGGAGCGCGTGTCCCTCGACCAGATCGAGGGGTACCTGGCGCAGCGCCTCATCGGCGCCTAGTCACACCGTCGCAGGAGCCGGGCGGGCCGAGGTGATCGGCCCGCCCGGCTTTCGCATGTCAACGGCCCTGAAGCGCCTTCACGTTGTCGCCGAAGGGTCCGGTTCTTCGAGCCGTCCCAGTTGACCGACCACGTCATCAGGCCCTTGAGCCGTTGTAGTACTGCATGTTCAGCCACCACAGCCGGCCGTTGTCCGCGTACTTCTTGATGACCGGCAGATACGCGCCCCAGATCGAGCCGTAGGTGACGCTGCCGCCGGTGACGTACGCCGTCTTCGGGGCCATGGTGAGGCCGAAGTCCGACGGCATCCGGGCCAGGATGCCGTCGATGATGCGGATCAGGTTGGCCTGGGACGTGGACAGTCGGCTGATGCTGCCGCTGCCCGTCAGGCCGGTCTCGATGTCGATGTCGATGCCGTCGAAGTTGTACTGCTTCAGGACCGGGACGATCGTCGAGACGAACCTGTCCGCCACGGCCGTCGAGTTCAGATCGATGCCGGCCGTCGCGCCGCCGATCGACAGCAGGACGGTCTGGCCGGCGGCCTTGGCCGCGCACATCTCTGCGGGCGTCGCCACCTTCACGCCCGTGTCCATGCCGTCCTCCCACAGCGCCGTGTCGTCGGAGCGGATGAGTTGGCGGCGCCGACCTTGCGCGTGGTCCAGACCTCTCATCAATAGGTCTGGACCATTCTGAGCCCATTCTGAATTATGAGTGACAGAGTTGGAATGACAGATATTGAAATCTGTCAGCTGTCATGGCATTGTGAAGGCATGACGATGCGAACCCGAAACCTCGGAACCACCGGCCCGGCCGTCTCCGCCCTCGGCCTCGGCTGCATGGGCATGTCCGCCCTGTACGGCGACGCGGACCGCGCGGAGTCCGTCGCGACCATCCACGCCGCCCTGGAGGCGGGCGTCACCCTGCTGGACACGGGTGACTTCTACGCCATGGGACACAACGAGATGCTGATCGGCGAGGCCCTGCGCGGCGCCCCGGCCGCACTGCGCGAGAAGGCCCTGACCAGCGTGAAGTTCGGCGCCCTGCGCGACCCGGCAGGCAACTGGAGCGGCTACGACGGCCGCCCGGCCGCCGTCAGGAACTTCGCCGCCTACTCCCTGCAGCGCCTCGGCGTCGACCACATCGACGTCTACCGGATCGCCCGCCTCGACCCGGACGTGCCGATCGAGGAGACCGTCGGCGCGATCGCCGAACTGATCGAGAAGGGGTACGTCCGGCACATCGGCCTGAGCGAGGTCGGCGCCGAGACCATCCGGCGGGCCGCCGCCACCGCCCCGATCGCCGATCTGCAGATCGAGTACTCGCTGATCAGCCGGGGCATCGAGCAGGACATCCTGCCCACCACCCGCGAGCTGGGCATCGCCGTCACCGCGTACGGCGTGCTCTCGCGCGGACTGATCTCCGGCCACTTCACCCAGGACCGGCGGCTGGCCGCGAGCGACTTCCGCGCCCACTCGCCCCGCTTCCAGGGCGAGAACCTCCAGCACAACCTGAACCTGGTCGAGGCCCTGCGCAAGATCGCCCAGCAGAAGGGCGTGACGGTCGCGCAGACCGCCATCGCCTGGGTGCTCTCCCGCGGCGAGGACATCGTGCCGCTGGTCGGCGCCCGCACCCGCGAGCGGCTCGGCGAGTCGCTGGGCGCGCTCGACGTCACCCTGGAGGCGGCCGACCTGGCGGCGATCGAGGAGGCCGTACCGGCGGACGCGGCGGCCGGCGACCGCTACCCGAGCGCGCAGATGGCGCACCTCGACAGCGAGCGCTGAGCGCGCTGCCGGGTACGGCCCATGACGTACGGTCTATGACATGGCACCGCCCACCGAGACCCTGACCGCCGAGCGCATCCTCGAAGCGACCGAGGACGTGCTGCGCCGCCACGGCCCGGCCAAGGCCACCGTGGTGGACGTCGCCCGCGCGCTCGGCGTCAGCCACGGCAGTGTCTACCGGCACTTCCGCACCAAGGCCGCGCTGCGCGAGGCGGTCACCAAGCGCTGGCTGGACCGGACCTCGCAGAAGCTCGCCGGGATCGTCGACGCGGACGGCAGCCCGCAGGAGCGGCTCCGGGCCTGGCTCGCGGGCCTGTTCGAGGCCAAGCGGCACAAGGCGGGCGACGACCCCGAGCTGTTCGCGACGTACACGGTGCTCACCGACGAGGTCGGCACGGTGGTCGGCGAGCACATCGCCGATCTGACCGGACAGCTGACCCGGATCATCGCGGCAGGGGCCGGGTCGGGCGCCTTCCCGGTGCCCGACCCGGCCGCCGCGGCCCGAGCCGTCTTCCAGGCCACCGGCCGTTTCCACGACCCCCATTACGCCCGGGCATGGACCGCGCCCGGCGTCGACGAGGAGTTCACGGCGGTGGTGGACCTGCTGATACGGGGGCTCAGCTCACCTTCACGGTGACGGTGGGCGAGAACACCTTGCCGTTCATGGTCGCGCTCGCGACCCGCAGCTTCTCGGTGCCCTTGGTGCTGAGCTTGGAGATGATCGCGTACGAGTTGTTCTTCTTCACCTTCGCGGTGGCCCTCAGGGCCGTCCACTTGCCGTCCTTCTCGTGCTGCAGGATCAGCGGAGTGTTGAACTTCAGGCCCTTGGTGCGCCCGGCGAACTTCACCGTGTCGCCGGCCGTCACCGAGGTCTTCGCGGCCGTCAGGGTGATCGAGGCCTTCTCGGCCGGGGAACGGGGGCTGGGAGTGCTCGCGGCGTAGGCTCCGGCCGTTGCGCCGGAGAGCAGCGCCACGGAGAGAGCACCGGAGCCGAGCGCCCGGCCGTAGCGATGGTGGAGTACCGAGGTCATGTGTGTCTCCTGTCGCTCGAATGGACCTTTCCAAGGCTCACCCGGCGGCGGGGAAGCGGCCACTCGAGAGGTCACGGAGCGTGTCCCCGGTTGAGTAAGAGCGCAGGTCAAGCGCGGTGTTGAGGGCCCATCCTCTTACCTGGAGGGCTGCCGGTCCGCCGCCGGGTCGATCGTCGCCTGATGGGCCTCGGCCAGATGCTCCTCGGCCTTGAGCCACGGCAGGAACTGCGCGCCCCTGCGCCAGCCGCACGTATCGCATCTGATCGTGCGCTGCACCCCCGTGCGTTGCACCCGCACGATGTGCTCCCGGCCGTGCTGGTCCCAACGGCTGCCCTTGCTCGTGCTGTTGCCCTGCGGCATGACGCCTCGCGCCTCCTCGGATCCGGCACACCCGGACCGGGACAGGAGTGTGCAGCAAGACCAACATCAACAGGGGGAGCTTCACACGGAGTTGTCCAAGCTGTGCCCTTCTCAACCGACATGCCGGGGCAGGCACAGGCTGAGCAGGCCGGTCAGGATGATTCCGGCCAGCTGTACCAGCAGCGTGGTGACCAGTGCGTCCCGCATGCCCAGGTGCGGTTCGAGGGTGAGGAACAAGGTGCCGAGCGTGGCCACGCCGAGCGCGAGCGCGGACTGCTGGGTGGTGATCATCACCCCGCTGCCGACGCCGGCTCGGGCGGACGGCACCTCCGACATCACGAGCCGCATGACATTGGGCAGTTGCAGGGCCTGTCCGGCGCCGGCGACGGCCGCGCCCGGCAACAGCGAGCCGATGTCCAGACGCGGCCAGTCCCGCCAGGCGGCCAGGGCGATCAGCAGCACGCCCACGCCCTGGACGACGGAGCCCGCGGTGACGACCCGGGTGCCGTAACGGCCGATCAGCCGGGGGCCGGCGAGGGAGGTGAACAGGAACGTCACGGCCATCGGGGCGAGCGCGAGCCCGGCGCGCACCGGACCGAGCCCGGCGCCCTGTTGCAGCACCAGCGCGATCACGAACATGAACCCGCTGAAGCCGATCGAGAACGGCACCAGCAGCACCAGACCGCGCCGCAGGGAGGCCAGCGCCAGCACGCTCGGCGGCACCAGCGGGGTGCGCCCCGCCCGGTCGGCCCGCCGCTCCACGGCCCAGAACGCGCCGGCGGCGAACGGGAACGCGGCCAGCGACAGCCACGTCCACAGCGGCCAGCCCGCCGCCCGGCCCTCGGTGAGCGGGGCGAGCAGCGTCAGCAGCGACACCGCGAGCAGGACCGTGCCCGGGCCGTCGACGGGTTCCGGGTGCGGGGAGCGGGTCTCGGGCACGACCCGCACGGCGAGCACCAGCCCGACCACGACGACCGGCACGTTGACGAGGAACACCGACCGCCAGCCGGTCCCGGCGACATCGGCGGCGACCAGCACCCCGCCGAGTATCTGACCGGCCACCATGGACAGTCCGGCCGTGGCGCCGTACAGGCTCATGGCCTTCGCGCGGCGGGCGCCGCGCGTCGTGGACTGGATGGTGGCGAGCACCTGCGGCAGCATCGCGGCGGCCGCCGCGCCCTGCGCGATCCGCGCGGCGACGAGGCTCCAGGCGCCGGGCGCCAGCCCGCAGGCCAGCGAGGTCAGCCCGAACGCGGCCATCCCGCCGAGGAACAGCCGGCGCCGCCCGAAGAGGTCCCCGAGCCGTCCGCCGAGCACCAGCAGTACGGCGTAGGCGACGCCGTACCCGGCCACGACCAGCTCCAGCACGGCCTCGCCCGCGTGGAGATCGGCGCCGATGGCCGGCAGGGCGACATTGACGATGAAGAAGTCGACCAGCGGCAGTGCGGCCGCCAGCAGAACGGTGAACAGTCCGGGCCCGCCGAGCGCGGGCGGTGCGGCCGTCGCAGGGACGGCCCGGGTGGTGACGGTCTGACTCATGTCCACGAGCCTGCGGCACCGCTCAGACGGGTACCAGAGTCTCCTGATCCTGGTAGAAGAACTACCTGGCAACAGGATGAGAGGGTTGGCACCCTGGAGCCATGACGACCACGGCCATGGCCCGGAAGAGCGCCCCGCAGCCGACCCGGAGTGCGGAGATCCGCCGGCACGAGCTGGCCGCGTTCCTGCGCAGCCGCCGTGAGCGCATCAGTCCCGAGCAGGTGGGCCTGGTGCGCGGGGCCCGGCGCCGTACGCCCGGACTGCGCCAGGAGGAGGTCGCCCAGCTCTCCGCGGTCGGTGTCACCTGGTACACCTGGCTCGAACAGGCCCGGGACATCCAGGTGTCGGTGCAGGTCCTGGACGCCCTCGCCCGCAGCCTGATGCTGGACGCCAGCGAACGGGCCCACCTCTTCCAGCTGGCCGGTGCCACCGACCCGAGCCCCGCCGCGAGCTGCCCGAGCGTCACCCCGCCGCTGCGCGAGATGCTCCGCCAACTGGAGCCGATCCCGGCCTGCATCCAGAACAGCCGGTACGACATCCTCGCCCACAACCGCACCTACGGCGTCCTCTTCTGCGACCTGGACGCGCTGCCGGCCGAGGACCTCAACTGCATGCTGCTCGTGTACACGAACAGCCAGTGGCAGGAGTCGATCGTCCACCTGGAGGAGACCCAGCGGCTGATGGCCGCCCGGCTGCGCGCCTCCCTGGCCGGCCATCTCGGCGAGCCGGCCTGGAAGATGCTCCTGAAGCGGCTGGAGGCGGCCTCCCCCGAGTTCCGCGAGAACTGGCAGCGGTACGAGGTGGTCGGCAACCGCTCCAAGACCAAACAGTTCCGCAACGCCCACGTGGGCCACCTCGACCTGGAACACACCGACCTGTGGCTGGGCCCGGAACAGGGCGCCCGCATGGTGACGTACACCCCGGCCGACGAGCGGAGCCGGGAGCGCCTTGCGAGGCTCCACGACCTCGCGCTGAGCCGGCTCTGAGCGGCTGAGGCCGTTTCGCCGGGAGGTCAACGGATGGTCAAGTGACCGGGGTCACTGCATTGGTCTGGACCAATGGTTACTGTCGCGTAGCGCGTGGCGCCGATGTGTCACGTATACGTGAATATGAACGGATCTGTGTGAACTCTCTCGGTCGTTTCAGACATTTGGTACCAGCCTCCAGAGTGAGGAGAGCCTCCGTCGCCGTGACCACGGCCATGGTCATGGCTCTCGGCTCCGGAGTGGCGACGGCCGCCGTCACCGACGATCAGCCGGCAATCACCGCCTCCACCGGCGAGCGGCCCTCGGCGGCCCCGCCTCAGGTGCACGGTGCGCCGGCCGCCCGGCTTCGCTCCGGACCCGGCGCGGCACCCAGCGCCAACCGTCCGCCGAACACGCCCAAAGCGCCCGAAGTCGGCCCGCCCTTCAAGCAGACCTCGGGCGTATGGCAGACCGACACGCTGACTCCCACGCTCCGCAACACCGTTGTGGATCCGGACGGGAACAAGACGACCAGCACCTTCGAGGTGTGGACCGTCGACCGGAGCGGCGGCCCGGCGTCCAAGGTGAACCTCACCGACGACAACAAGTGGGGTGTACTCGTCTCCGGGTACACCGCCTCCGGCACGCCGACGTCCGTCAACGTGCCCGGCGGGAAGCTGAAGGACGGCTGGACATACCTCGTCCGCTCCTCGGCCTACGACGGCACCGCCTATGAGACGGACTGGTCGCCGTGGGCGAAGTTCAAGGTCACCGCCGCCGACGTCGTCGAGCCCCCGGGCACCGGCCCGGAGGTCCCCGACAACGTCAAGGCGCAGTGGCGGGCCCTCGCCGGCAAGGCCCTCGCCGCCGATGAGGCGGACCGCAAGGCCCTTCAGGAGCTGAAGGCGCACCCGCTGGCGTCCGGCGCCGAGGCCGAGGCCCAGGCGAAGAAGGCGAATCTCGCGCTCCCGGGCGACGGGGCGACCGGCACCCGCCAGTTCGTCACGGCGCGGACGGAAGACGTGTCCGTCACGCCCAAGGGCGACTGCCGGATGGACACCGTGCATCACGACGTGTGCTTCCAGGACTTCGAGGCCACCTACACCCTCGCGGTCGACACATTCGTCTGTGACACGGACCAGCCCGGTGCCACCTACAAGACGTGCCCGGCCGGCAAGTCGTACTGGATCGGCTTCGACAAGAAGCTCGAAACGGTGAAGGGCACGCAGACCTTCGCCGCGCCGACCCCGCCGGACATCGTCGGGAACATCCTCGACGCGCTCAAGGCCGACTTCGTCAACTGCGGCAAGGGCCAGGCCGGCGCGTGTGTGTGGGCGACCGTCACGATCCTTCCGTTCGCGGGCCAGTTCGCGAAGATGACCAAGGTCGTCACCGCGCTGGACGCCGCCGCGCAGACCGGCGTGGGCTTCGAGGAGGCCCTGGCCGGGCTCCATGCCCTGGAGCTGTCCGCCAAGGAGTACGTGGCGCTGGAGAGTGTCATCAAGGGCATCTCCACGGCGAGCACCGGCACCAAGGTCATGGCCGAGGAGATGGCGAAGATCGCCTCGATCGAGTCCGTGATCAAGCAGATGCCCGCGAGCGCCCAGGCCGTCCTGAAGGACTACGCCCGCACCGGGAAGCTGTCGATTCCCCAGTTCTTCGCCAAGTACTGGGACGCCAAGGCGAACTGGTTCACGTACCCGCCGTCCGAGGGCTTCGCCGGCACCCCCACGGCGTACACGCCGAAGGTGGGCGAGCGGTGGGACCGCTTCGGCAGCGAGTGGGGCGGCTACCTCTCCCCGTCCGGTGTCACCTTCGGCCAGCGGGCCATCCCGCCGGCCAACCTCTACCTCGACGCGGGCGGCAAGTCCTCGTACTACGTGTACGAGTGGGCCCGCCCGTGGTCGGACATCGCCAAGTACGGCAAGGCCGGTGACATCCAGGCCGGGAAGATCGCCCCGTGGTTCGAGCAGCCCGGCGGAGGCGTCCAGTACAAGCTTCCCAAGCTGACGACCGCCGACGGCAAGTCCTTCGACCTCAACGTCAAGTGGCTCAAGGAGAACGGCTTCCTCAGGCAGGTGGAGCAGAAGTAGGCGGGCGGCCCCGGCCTTCGGTCCGGTGGGAGAAGATGCCTCTGTGCCCTCTCCCACCGGCTCGCTCAGGAGTCCACGGGGTGGGCATCGACGTCTTCGAGGGTGATGCCGGAATACTTCGACGGGATCTCCGACCGCAACCGCTCCGCCCATGCGGGGTTGACGGCCTTCATGAGCTGCAGCTGCTTGGCCGCCCAGCCGATCCGGGTGTCGTGGTCCCGCGGCCATTCCCCGCGGTGTTCGAGCTCCCAGTTGCCGGCGACGCCGGACGTCGCGTCCAGGGCGATCTGGTACATGAACTCGTCAAGATCATCGTATGTGGCGTGGTGGAGCTCTCTGCCGCGCTCCCGCACGATGTGATGGATGACCCCGTCCCTCACCTCGACGAACGGGCACCCGTCCGAGGTCTGCCGGAAGTTCACCAGATCAACAGGCCGACCGTGGACGACGAGGGCGATGCCCCGGGCGGCGGCCGCGATCTCCGACTCTTTAATCGTCATACTGACACTATAAGGTGCCGGACGGATCTCGCCTGGACCGTGGGACAGGGACAGGGACAGGGACAGGGCCTGGCCTAGGCCGCCCCCACCGTCTGCCGTACCTCCGGTGACTGGAGGGTTTCGGCGGTGCGGTCCGCGGTGCGGCGGGCCCAGTGGCCGCTGGTGAGGAGGCCGAGGACGAGGACGGCCAGACCGCAGGCGGTGAGGATCCACCAGCCGGGGCGGGCCGCCGGGACGAAGGTGTCGCGGTAGGCGGAGGAGCTGATGCCGGAGGCCAGGACCGCGCCGATCACCGCCACACCGAGGGTCTGGCCCAGCTGCCGGCTCGTGGAGGCGACGGCGGCGGCGACGCCCGCCTGGGCACGGGGCATACCGGAGACGGCCGTGTTGGTGATCGGCGCGTTCACGAAGCCGAAGCCGATACCGAAGAGGACATAGCCGAGAAAGCGGGTGACGTCCGACGTCTCCGCGTCGAAGGCGGCGAAGAGGACACCGCTCGCCGTCATCGCCGTACCGGCCACGAAGAGAGGCAGGCGCGGGCCGCGGCTGCCCACCAGGCGGCCGGACAGCGGTGCGCACAGGAACGTCGGTGCCGCCATCGGCAGCATCCACAGACCCGCGTGCAGGGCGTCGAGACCGCGGACGTTCTGCAGATAGAGCGTGGACAGGAAGAGGAAGCCGCCCAGCGCCGCGAACGCGCTGATCGCGATCACGGTCGCTCCGCTGAACGGTGCCGAGCGGAAGAAGCGCAGGTCGATGAGGGGTTCGGCACGACGGGGCTCGTACCAGAGGAGGGCGAGGAGGGCGGCCAGGGCGATCGCGGCGAAGGGGGCCACCGTGGCCGCGCCCGAGCCCGGTGCCTCGATGATCGCGTATGTCAGCGAGCCGAACAGGGCGATGACCAGGAGCTGGCCGACCGGGTCGGGTCGGCGGGCCTTGGGCGCGCGGGACTCGGGGACGAAGCGGAGGGTGAGCAGGAGGGCGGCGAGGCCCACCGGGAGGTTGATCCAGAAGATCGAGCGCCAGCTCACCGACTGGACGAGGAGGCCGCCCACCAGCGGGCCCGCCGCCATGGATATGCCGACCACCGCGCCCCACACGCCGATCGCACGGGCCCGCTCGCGGGCGTCGGTGAAGGTGTTGGTGATGATCGACATGGCGACCGGATTGAGCATCGAGCCGCCGATCGCCTGCACCATGCGGAACACGATCAGGAGGGTCAGGTTCGGGGCGATCGAGCAGAGCAGCGAGCCCACGGAGAAGACCACCAGGCCGGCCATGAAGACCCGCTTGCGGCCGATGCGGTCGGCCGTGGAGCCCGCGAGCATCAGCAGCGAGGCGAGCACCAGCGTGTAGGCGTCGATCGTCCACTGCAGGCCGGAGGTGGTGGCGTGCAGTTCGCGCTGCATGGACGGCAGCGCCACGTTGAGCACGGTGTTGTCCAGGCTCACGATCAGCAGGCTCATGCAGCAGATCGCGAGGACGAGCAGACGGCGGCGATGGCTCGACTCGGGCATGGCGTCAGCGTACGCCTACTTCAATAGTGTGTCTAACTAATGACCGCTACATCTGCCGCGTATCCGCTACATGATCTTCGCTCGGGGCAGTCGCAGACCGAGCCATCCCAGCCCCAGCAGCCCCGCCGCCTGCACCGCCAGCACCACCGCCAGCGCCTGACGCATACCGAGGCCGGGGACGAGGGACAGGAACAGCGAGCCGAGCGTCGCGACACCGACGGCCAGGCACGACTGCTGGAGCGTGGCCGCCAGCCCACTGCCCGCGCCCGCCAGCCGCGCCGGGATCGCCGCCAGCAGGATCCGGTAGTAGAGGGGGAGCTGGAGTCCCTGGCCCAGCCCGCACAGCACCAGGCCCGGGGCGAGGGCGAGCGGGCTCAGCCGCGGCCACGGGCCCAGCAGCGCGGTCGCCGTCACCGTCGCCAGACCCGCGATGTGCACCGCCGCCGCCAGCGTCACCGCACGCCCGCCCAGCCGCCGTACGGCACGCGGCGCCAGCATCGACGCCGCGAACTGCGCCACCCCCATCGGCACCAGCGTCAGCCCCGCCCCGAGCGCCCCGTATCCCAGGCCCTGCTGCAGCGTCACCGCGCTCACGAACATCCAGCCCGCGAAGCCGATGAACACCGGCAGACCCAGCAGCAGGCCCCGGCGCACCTCCGGGGCGGTCAGCAGGGACGGCGGCAGCAAGGGGCTGCCGCCGGTCCGCTCGCCCCGCCGCTCCACGCCGTAGAACCCCGCCGCGAGCAACGGCGTCGCGCACAGCAGCAGCACCGACCACAGCGGCCAGCCCGCCGCCCGGCCCTCGGTCAGCGGCAGCAGCAGCGCGATCAGCGTCGCCGCCAGCAGCGCCGTACCGGCGAGGTCTCCGCGTGCCGGGCGCTCCGCCCGGCTCTCCGGCACCGCCCGCCTCGCGCAGACCAGGGCACAGGCCGCCACCGGCACGTTCACCAGGAACACCGCGCGCCAGCCGGTGCCCGCCAGGTCGGCGGCCACCAGCACCCCGCCCAGCACCTGCCCGAGCACCACGGACACCCCGCCGACCGAGCCGTACAGCGCGACCGCGCGGGCCCGCCGCTCCCCGGACGTCGTCGCGTGCAGGGTGGCGAGCACCTGCGGCAGCAGCGCCGCCGAGGCGGCGCCCTGCGCGATCCGCGCCGCCACCAGCCAGCCGGCGCTCGGCGCCAGCCCGCAGGCCAGCGAGGTCAGCCCGAAGCCGGCCACGCCCCACAGGAACAGCCGCCGCCGGCCGTGGCCGTCGCCGAGCCGGCCGCCGAGGACGAGCAGCACGGCGTACGCCACCGCGTACCCGGCCACCACCATCTCCAGCGTGGCCGGCGAGGCGTGCAGATCGTGCTCGATCGTCGGCAGCGCGACATTGACGATAAAGAAGTCGATCATCGGGAGCGCGGTCCCGAGCAGCAGGGTCAGCAGGCCGAGCGGGGTCAGGCCGCGGGGCGGGGCTCCGGTCCGGAGCGAGGTCGTCGTGGTCACGCCCCGACTCTGGGACAGCTCCCAGCCGGGTACCAGGCGGTGCTCATCCAGGTACCGGCACCACCTGGCACCGGGGTACGCGGGCACGGCACCCTTGCACCATGAGCATCGCAGCGCCGGAACACCGCACGCAGCAGCCGGCCCAGCAGCCGAGGGCGCGGCAGATCCGGCGCCGCGAACTGGCCGCCTTCCTGCGCAGCCGCCGCGAGCGCATCACCCCGGAGCAGGTCGGCCTGCCTCGCGGACCGCGCCGCCGTACGCCTGGACTGCGCCGGGAGGAGGTCGCCCAGCTCTCCGCGGTCGGCGTCACCTGGTACACCTGGATCGAGCAGGCCCGTGCCACCCATGTCTCCGCCCAGGTGCTGGACGCCGTCGCCCGCGCCCTGCTCATGGACCCCGCCGAGCGCGCCCATCTCTTCGCCCTCGCCGCGGCCGTCGACCCGCGCGTCGACCCCGAGTGCCCGGTCGCCTCCACCTCCGCACGGAAGATCGTCGAACGGCTCGCGCCCTACCCGGCCTCCCTGCAGAACGCCCGGTACGACGTCCTCGTCGCCAACCGTCCCTTCGCCCAGGTCTTCGGCGACCCCGCCGAGCTGCCCCCGGCCGAGCGGAACTGTCTGTGGCTGCTGACCACCAGCGAGCGCTGGAAGCGGGACTTCCTCGACCGGGACGAGATGCTGCGGGACCTGATCGCCAAGTACCGGGCGGCCATGGCCGAGCATGTGGCCGAGCCCGCGTGGAAGGAGCGGCTGGCGGGGCTGCTGGCGGTCTCCGGGGAGTTCCGCGAGCTGTGGGAACGGCACGAGGTCGCGCCGATGTCCCCGCACGTCAAGCGGTACCGGCACCCGGTCGTCGGACTGATCCGGCTGGAGCACCGCAATATGTGGCTGGCGCCACAGTCACCGGCCCACCGCGTGGTCGCGTACATCCCCGCCGACGAGGAGAGCGAGGAGCGGCTGGAGCAGCTGGAGCGGCTGGCGGTGCCGGCGGAGCCGGCCGACGAGCGGCCGGCGGACGAGTGGGCCGCCGGGTGAGGGACAATGGTTCCTTGCCTTGCGCTGTATCCGCCGTACGTCCGCCCCGGAGCCGTCTGATGACCCACCCGCTCTCCATCGGCCCGCACGCCGTGACACCGCCCGTCGTGCTCGCACCCATGGCGGGCATCACCAACGCGCCCTTCCGCACCCTGTGCAGGGAGTTCAGCGGCGGCAAGGGGCTGTTCGTGAGCGAGATGATCACGACCCGGGCGCTGGTCGAGCGCAACGAGAAGACCATGCAGCTGATCAGGTTCGACGCGAGCGAGCAGCCGCGTTCGATCCAGCTGTACGGCGTCGACCCGGCGACCGTCGGCAAGGCCGTCCGCATGATCGCGGAGGAGGACCTGGCCGACCACATCGACCTGAACTTCGGCTGCCCGGTCCCGAAGGTGACCAGGAAGGGCGGCGGATCCGCGCTGCCGTACAAGCGGAACCTGCTGCGGGCGATCCTCCGGGAGGCCGTGAGCGGGGCCGGTGACCTTCCCGTCACGATGAAGATGCGCAAGGGCATCGACGACGATCACATCACCTACCTCGACGCCGGCCGTATCGCCGTCGAGGAGGGCGTCACGGCCATCGCCCTGCACGGCCGTACGACGGCCCAGCACTACGGCGGCACCGCCGACTGGGAGGCCATCGCGCGCCTGAAGGAGCACGTCCCGGAGATCCCCGTCCTCGGCAACGGCGACATCTGGTCGGCCGAGGACGCGCTGCGGATGGTCCGCGAGACCGGCTGCGACGGGGTGGTCGTGGGCCGTGGCTGCCTGGGGCGGCCGTGGCTGTTCGCGGATCTGGTCGCCGCCTTCGAGGGGCGTACCGGGGATCTCGCGCGGCCCGCGCTGCGGGAGGTCGCCGAGGTCATGGTCCGCCATGCCGGACTGCTCGGGGAGTGGATCGGCGACGAGTCCAAGGGCGTGATCGACTTCCGCAAGCACGTCGCCTGGTACCTGAAGGGCTTCGCCGTCGGCTCCGAGATGCGTAAGCGGCTCGCGATCACCTCGTCGCTGGCCGAGCTGCGGGCGGGCCTGGACGAGCTGGACCTCGACCAGCCCTGGCCCGTCGGCGCCGACGGCCCGCGCGGCCGTACGTCCGGCAACAACCGCGTGGTGCTGCCGGACGGCTGGCTGAAGGATCCCTACGACTGCGCGGGCGTGAGCGAGGACGCCGAGCTGGCCACCTCCGGCGGCTGATCAGCCCTTCTTCGGGTG
Organism: Streptomyces alanosinicus; assembly: GCF_014650595.1. Taxonomy (GTDB): domain Bacteria; phylum Actinomycetota; class Actinomycetes; order Streptomycetales; family Streptomycetaceae; genus Streptomyces; species Streptomyces alanosinicus. The sequence goes on along the minus strand of NZ_BMVG01000001.1, from coordinate 720,810 downwards.
CGGAGTCGAGCCGTACGCGGTCAGGAACCGGTCCCGGAACGCGCTCATCTTCCACACCGGCGCGTTGTGGGCGGGGCGCAGGCCGTCACTCCAGCCCCAGCTGTCGGTCTTGGCGAGGAGCTTCGGGTCCTTGGCGACGATCGCGACCGGCACGTCGCGGCTGGCGTGGTTGCCGCTGGCGTGGGCGTTGGGCTGGTGGTCGCCGAGGAAGACCAGCACGGTGTTCTCGTTGCCGTAGCGCTCCAGCCACTCGGTCAGCGCCGTCACCGAGTACTGGATGGACTTGCCGTACTCCTGCTTGGAGTGCGTGTCGTCGGTGAGGGTGTAGGAGGACGGGTTGCCGGCCTTCTCGATGCCGTTGAAGACCGAGCCGTCGCCCAGCTGGTTCCAGGGAACCATCTTCGGGATCGGCGCCCAGGGCTGGTGGCTGGAGGTCAGGATGAGGAAGGACATCCGTGACTTGCCGTCGGCCGGCTGCTTGCTGTGCACGCGGTCCTGGTACTGCTGGAGCGTGTACTGGTCCGGCATGGTCGACCAGCTGAACTTCGGTCCCTTGTAGCCGAGTTCGAAGGCGTTGTAGACCTTGTCCAGGCCGTACCACTTCTGCTCCGGCCACGCCTTCTGCACGCCCGGCATGACACCGACGGTGTCGAAGGCGCCGGTCTTCTTGAACGCCTCGGTCAGGCTGAGGTGGTCGCTCGCCATGACGGTGCGGTAGCGCTGCTGGTTGCTGATCCACAGGCCCGACATGGTGGTGGAGTGGCCGAGCCAGCTGCTGCCGCCGTACGTCGCCGAGGTCAGCCAGCCGCTCTTGGCGTGGAAACCGGCCTTGGCCAGCGCCTTGGTACGGGCGTCGAGGGTGCTGTCGACGCCGGGCGCCATGATCGGGTCCTCGACCGCGCTGCGGCCGTAGCTCTCGATGAACGTGAAGATCATGTCCTTGCCGCGCAGATCCGGGACCAGCTGGCTGCCCGGGGTGTTCCCGAAGGCGTCGACCTTGGCCACCTTCCGGAACTCGGCCTCGTCCTTGAGCGTGGCCGACACCAGACGGGCCTGGGCCTTCAGCGCGGTGGCGGTGCTGTCGGCGGCGAGCGGCACGCCCGACAGCTGGAGGCCGAGCGAGGAGCAGGTGATCCAGACGACCCCGGCGATCAGCGTGCCCCGGGTCGCGATGCCGGTGTGCCGGGCGAGCAGATTGCCCAGCCGGACCATGGACAGCGCCAGCAGCGCGAAGAGCAGCAGTACGAAGGCGATCACCCCGGCCACGACGGCCAGGGTCTCCGTACGGCCGACCGAGTCCTCCAGATAGGACTCCGCGTCGCCGAACAGGCTCCAGTCGAGAACGACGTTGAAGCCCCGGCCGAGATACTGCTTGAAGCCCATGTCGAGCACGTTCAGCACGGTCATCGCGGCCAGCGCGACCCCGGACACGGCCGCCAGCGCCATCCGCGGCCGGCGCGGCAGCGCGATCATCACCGCGGCCCCGATCACGGCTTCCGCCGGTATCCGCACGAACGCCGAAGGGTCCAGCTGCGTCAGGGAGTTCGGCATCACCAGCGCGGCGACGACGAGAACGGCGGCGAACACGCTGACGCCGACGGACAGCCCCCGGGCAGCCGCCGGATGCCGCTCCCGCCAGCGCCGCGGGTACATCCGCAACGCGTCCCAGGGCTGCCGGAGCCGGGCGGCCGACGGCCGCCGGGCGGGCCGGGGAACGGGCGCTTCGACGGGGGCGTCGTCGTCCGGTGCTTCGGTTTCCAGCTGGCGCATGCTCGTGTCCTGAGACACCCGAGGTCCTTCCGTACGACACCCGTGACGCCGTCTCGTACGACCACACTCCGACCCCTGTTCACAGGTCATTGCAAACACCGGGCAAATACAACTCCCTAAGGGGCGCGGGGAACTGCGCGACAAGCCACGACGCACCCGCACCAGACAACGGCGCTACCCACCCCCCACCGCCGACAGCAGCGCGAGCGGTACCGCGGCCGACCGCGATTCCCGCACACACGCATGCGGATACGGCACCGGCTCCGGATGCGTGTCCCTCCCGTACCCGGCCAGAACCTCCGGCAGCCGATTCCCCGCCACCGTCGCCGCGTCGACCAGCGAACGCGCCACCGTACGGGCCTCGTCATGCAGCCCGTACCGCGCCAGCCCCAGCGTGATCAGCGCGTTGTCGTGCGGCCACACAGAACCCCGGTGATACGACAGGGGGTGGTACGCCGCCTGCCCCGCGGCCAGCGTCCGCACGCCCCAGCCCGAGAAGAAGTCCGGCTCCAGCAGCCGCCGGCCCACCACCTCGCCGTACTCCTTGTCCAGCAGCCCGGACCACAGCAGATGCCCGGCGTCGGAGGCCAGCGCGTCGATCTGGCGGCCCTTGCCGTCCAGCGCCAGCGCCGGGAAGGAGTGCTCCCGCATCCAGAAGTCCCGCTGGAAACGGTCCCGCAGATCGGCCGCCGCCTGCTCCAGCAGCGCCGCGTACGTCTCGTCGCCCCACACCGTGCGCGCCAGCCATGTCGTGCGGCGCAGCGCGTCGTACGCGTAGCCCTGCGCGCCGGCCGCCATGACCGCGCCGGTGGGCCGGCTGCCGTCGGCGCAGCAGATCGCGCCGGGGGAGTCCTTCCAGTTCTGGTTGGCGAGGCCGCCCTCGTCGGCGCGGTAGACGAGATAGCCGCGCGAGGTCAGCCCGCCGTGGTCCAGCATCCAGCCGACGGCGGCACGCGCGTGCTGCTCCAGGCGCCGGGCGGGCTCGGTGTCCCCGGTCCGTTCGGCATACGCGCCGAGCAGGATCAGGAACAGCGGGGTCGCGTCGACCGAGCCGTAGTACCGCCGGAACGGCACCTGCCCGAAGTGCGCCAGCTCGCCGTGGCGCACCTCGTGCACGATCTTGCCGGGCTGGGCGACCGGGAACGGGCCGGTGCCGGTCGCCTGGGTCGCGGCGAGCGCGGGCAGCGTGGCGGCGGCCAGTTCCGGGCGGTACGGCAGCGCGAACAGGGAGGTGAGCAGGGCGTCGCGGGCGAGGAGGGCGAGGAACCAGGGGGCTCCGCCGGCCGGGACGCGCAGGTCCTCACCGTCGACCCCGGTGGCCGGCACCTGGAGCGCGGCGAGGTCGGCGAGGCCCCGCGCGCAGGCGGCCGCCAGCTCCGGCCAGCCGGTCGGGAAGGCCACGTCCTCCATGAACTCCCCTTCTGTGGTGAGGAGTTGCTCGTGCACAGCCGCCGGGTCGCGGGGCACGCGCAGGGCGCGCTTCTCGCCGTGCGGGCGGGCGATCACCCGGAGCAGCACCTCGGTCGTGCCGTGCGGGTCCAGGCCGAGGGTCCACACCAGGCGCCGGGCGCCGGTACCGGTCTCCTCCACGGCGTCGGGAGCGGGATCGGCCGTGATGGTCGTACGGGAGCGCCACTCGGCGCGCCGGTAGGTGAACTCGATGCCGTCGTCGAGGACCTCGCGGGAGCGTACGGCGCCGGGCTTGGCGTAGGTGCGGTGGTCGGCGCGGAGTTCGAACTGGTCGGTGAAGTCGGCGTCGGCCGTGATGGCGAGCCGGACCGTGGTCGGCTCCGGGCGGTTGCTGGTCACCCGCAGCGACTCCACGAACGAGCTGTCACCGACGGCCTGCCGGCGGAAGAGGGTGTGTGCGGCGGGCTCCTGCCGGCCGCCGCGCGGGACCAGCACACAGCGGGCCGCGTCACCGTCGGTGACCGGGGTGAGCACCTCGGGCACGGCCCCGTCGACGGTGAGCTGCCAGCGGCTGAGATGCCGGGCGTCCCGTACGAATAACCCGTCCGGGGCGCCGCTGCCCCGGACTCCGCTGATGTCCCCGCGGTCGCCCACGGCGGCGAACGTCGCCCCGTGCACGAGCAGATGATGCCGGTCGGTCATCCCCGGTCTCCTCCTTCGTCCCTTTTGTCGAACGTGCCGGTGGCCGCCTTGGACACGCCCTCGGCGGGGCGCTTGGGAAGGTCTTTGTGCAGCTCTTGCCGCAGGTCCCGGTGTGCCTGGTGGTGCAGGTCGAGGGCGAGCGCGGCGGTCCAGCCGAAGCCGGTCGCGCCGCAGGCCGCGCCGGTGTACGGGTCGACGTACTCCGCGAAACCGGTGTCCTCGGCGAGGCGTAGCACGGCCGTGCGCAGCGCGTCGGCCCGCTCCCGCTCGCCGTGCACGCGCAGACCCCGTTCCAGCAGCCAGCCGGTGTTGAACCAGGCCGGGCCGCGCCAGTACCGGTGCGGGTCGAAGGCCTCGCCGAGGAGGTCGTAGCTGGGTACGAGCCGGGTGCGGCCGCCGAGCCCGAAGTGCGGTCCGCACAGCGTGCGCACGAGCGCGGCGGCGATCTCCCGCGGCAGCCCGGGAAGAATCAACGGCACCAGCCCGGACACGCCCCGCTCGTGATTCGGCCGTCCGGCGTGCAGGTCCCGGCACAGGAACATCCCGGAAGCCGGGTCCCACAGCCGTCGCACCAGTGCCGCCGTCAGCCGGTCGGCGCGGGCATGCCGGGCGGTGCCGGCCGCGCCCAGTTCCCCGGCGATCCGGGCCAGCGCGTGCTCGGAGGCGATGAGGAGGGCGTTGAACGCGGGGTCCTCGACGGCGAACTCCCCGCCCCCGTCGGCGTACCCGGCGTCCCGGTAGTCCGCGGCCAGCCGCACGTACCGCCCGTAGTCCAGATCCGTCGGCCGGTCCTCGGGCGCACCGTGGGCGAGGTCGGCGCGGCGGAAGGAGCGGGCCGGGGCCGGGGCGATCCGGGCGAGCGGGGCGTCCCAGCAGGGGCTGTTGTCCATGCCCTGCTCCCAGGGGTGGACGACCGACACGAGGCCCGCGCCGCCCAGGTCCCGGCGGTGCAGCAGATAGCGGTGCCAGGCGGCCAGCCGCGGGTACATCCGGGCCAGGAAGCCGCGCGCCCGGGACAGCCCGGGGTCGGCACAGTGCACCAGCCAGGCCGCGAGCGCGTGCACCGGTGGCTGCACGATGCCCGAGGTCTGTACGGTGCGCGGAGCGCCCGCCGGGCGGCCGGCGGTGGTGGAGCGCCAGAAGTCGGGGCTCGGGAAGTAGGCGTCGAGCGGTACGGAGGGGTTGAAGACGATGTGCGGGACGCGTCCGTCGGCCCACTGGGCGGCCAGCAGCGTCTCCAGCTCGGTCTGGGCCCGCCGCGGCGAGACATGCCGAAGGCCGATCGCGATGAACGCCGAGTCCCAGGACCACTGGTGCGGATACAGGTTCCGGGAGGGGACCGTCGAACTGCCCGTCCAGTTCGCGTCGAGCACCCGGGCCGCTCTGACGTGCAGCGACGTACCGAAGGCCGGCGCGTGGGCGCCCGGGGGACCGTAGGTGGTCTCGCGCTCTGCGGGACGGGCGGTGAGCTGCGTGCTGCGATCCACTCGGGGCTCCCCGAAGACGAAGACACCCGGCCGGACCGACCGGGTTCGGTTGTTGCGACCGTAGAGTTACGTCTATTTAACACACAAAACTCACTATGTAATGCATGGTTGGGGAACACAAGGGGGTGCGCATGACCGACCGTCAGGGCAGGCCTGCCAGACGCGGCGGACAGGCCGGCGCCGGAGAACTGCTGGAACTGGTGCGCAGTGGACGGGCCGTGACGCGCGGTGCGCTCCAGCAGGCCACCGGGGCGTCCCGGGCGACCGTCGGCCAGCGTCTGGAGCGGCTGTTCCGGGCCGGCTGGCTGCGCGAGGGCGCCGGCGGCCCGGTCGACTCGCCGCTCGGCGGCCGCCCCTCGATCACCCTGGAGTTTGACGACCGCCATGCCGTGGTCCTCGCCGCCGACCTGGACACCCGGCACGCCCGCGCGGCCGTCCTCGGTCTGACCGGCGAGATCCTTGCCGAGCACGCGGGAACCCTGGTCGTGGAGGACGGACCGGAGGCCGTACTCGGCGAACTCGGCCGCTGGTTCGACCGACTGCTGGAGAAGACCGGGCGTCCGCCGGCGGACGTGTGCGGGATCGGGCTCGCCGTGCCCGGCCCGGTGGACACCGGGACCGGCCGGGTGGTGCAGCCGCCGATGATGCCTGGCTGGGACGGCTACGACCTCACCGGCCGGCTCTCCCGCGCCTTCACGGAGCACACCGGGGCGGGCGCGGTCCCGGTCCTGGTGGACAACGACGCCAACCTCATGGCCTACGGCGAACAGCGCGCCGGACACCCCGACTGCACGGCCTTCGTCCTGGTCAAGGTGTCCACGGGCATCGGCGCCGGGGTGGTCGTGGACGGCGCGATCTACCGGGGGATCGACGGTGGCGCGGGCGACATCGGGCACATCAGGATCGGCGCGGACGCGCTGTGCCGCTGTGGCTCGTACGGCTGTCTCGCCGCCGTCGCGAGCGGCGGCGCCGTGGCCCGGCGGCTGGCGGAGAGCGGGGTGCCGGCCGCCTCCGGCGCCGATGTACGGGACCTGCTGGCCGCCGGGCATCCCGAGGCCATGGCGCTGGCCCGGGAGGCCGGGCGCCAGGTCGGTGATGTGCTGGCGACGGTCGTGACCCTGCTCAATCCGGGCGTGCTGATGATCGCCGGCGACCTCGCCGGCACGCCCTTCCTCACCGGTGTGCGTGAACTGCTCTACCAGCGGGCGCTGCCCCGCTCCACGGCCCATCTGGACGTCGTCACCTCACGGCTGGGGGAGCGGGCCGCGCTCATCGGAGCGGGGGCGCTGGTCGTGGAACACGTCTATGCGCCGCAGCGGGTCGAGGAGCGACTGCTGTCGCTGGGCGTGTGACGAGGGTGTTTCCGGTACCCGGAACGGGTCCGCATGGTGAAATCCGGCAGCCTGTGGCAGCGTGATTCTCGCCACCCTTGATAAGGGTTGCGCTCAGATGAGCAGATCGTGAGCGGCTGCACTTCTCCAAGGGGTGGCACTCGGTGCCACCCCTTGATCGTTCATCGATCGAACTCAGACGTGCGGGATGACTGCTCATCTGAGCGAAATCCCTTCCCTCTGAGGGGGTATGCGTTCAAGAAGTGAAAACATTCGGCGGCCACGGCTTGCCAAGCCTTGACTTTCGATCCGCTGGCGGACGACTGGTTACAAGCGCATGACGCGTGAGTGGACGTACCCATGTGCCTTCGATCTGGGTATGTTCCTCGCCGTCAGGGCAGCCACCGTGGCCTCAAGGAGTCGAGACCCGTGTCGGAAAACAAAGAACCCCACGGAGTGAAGTTCGTTTACGACTTCACCGAGGGAAACAAGGACCTCAAGGACCTCCTCGGCGGCAAGGGCGCCAACCTCGCCGAGATGACCAACCTCGGTCTGCCGGTCCCTCCCGGCTTCACCATCACCACCGAGGCCTGCCAGGTCTACCTGGACAGTGGCGAGGAGCCCGTGGCACTGCGTGACGAGGTGAGTGCGCACCTCGACGCCCTCCAGTCCCGCATGGGCAAGAAGCTCGGCCAGGCCGACAACCCCCTCCTTGTGTCGGTCCGCTCGGGCGCCAAGTTCTCCATGCCGGGCATGATGGACACGGTCCTGAACATCGGTCTGTCGGACAAGTCGGTGCAGGGCCTCGCCAAGCAGGCCGGCGACGACCGCTTCGCCTGGGACTCCTACCGCCGCCTCATCCAGATGTTCGGCAAGACCGTCCTCGGGGTCGACGGCGACCTCTTCGAGGAGGCCCTGGAGGCGGCGAAGGCGGCCAAGAAGGTCACCGTCGACACGGACCTCGAAGCGGCCGACCTGAAGAAGCTGGTCACCAAGTTCAAGAAGATCGTCAAGGCGGAGGCCGGCCGGGACTTCCCGCAGGACCCGCGCGAGCAGATGGACCTCGCCATCAAGGCGGTCTTCGACTCGTGGAACGGCGACCGGGCCAAGCTGTACCGCCGCCAGGAGCGCATCCCCGGCGACCTGGGCACCGCGGTCAACATCTGCTCCATGGTCTTCGGCAACCTGGGCCCGGACTCCGGCACGGGCGTCGCGTTCACCCGCGACCCCGCCTCCGGCCACCAGGGCGTCTACGGCGACTACCTGCAGAACGCCCAGGGCGAGGACGTGGTGGCGGGCATCCGCAACACCGTCCCGCTCGCGGAGCTGGAGTCGATCGACAAGAAGTCGTACGACCAGCTGATGCAGATCATGGAGACGCTGGAGAACCACTACAAGGACCTCTGCGACATCGAGTTCACCATCGAGCGCGGTCAGCTGTGGATGCTCCAGACCCGGGTCGGCAAGCGCACGGCGGGCGCCGCCTTCCGGATCGCCACCCAGCTCGTCGACCAGGGCCTGATCGACGAGACGGAGGCCCTCCAGCGGGTCACCGGCGCCCAGCTCGCCCAGCTGATGTTCCCGCGCTTCGACGAGCACGCGAAGGTCGAGCAGGTGGGCCGTGGCATCGCCGCGTCCCCCGGCGCCGCGGTGGGCAAGGCGGTCTTCGACTCCTACACCGCCGTCAAGTGGTCCCGCTCCGGCGAGAAGGTCATCCTGGTCCGCCGTGAGACGAACCCCGACGACCTGGACGGCATGATCGCGGCCGAGGGCATCCTGACCTCGCGCGGCGGCAAGACCTCCCACGCCGCCGTCGTGGCCCGGGGCATGGGCAAGACCTGTGTCTGCGGCGCGGAGGAGCTGGAGGTCGACACCAAGCGCCGCCGTATGACCGTCCCCGGCGGGCATGTCGTCGAAGAGGGCGACCTGATCTCCATCGACGGCTCGTCCGGCAAGGTCTACCTGGGCGAAGTCCCCGTGGTCCCCTCCCCGGTGGTCGAGTACTTCGAGGGCCGCATGCACCCGGGCGCCGACGACGCCGACGAACTCGTCGAGGCGGTCCACCGCATGATGGCCTTCGCCGACCGCAAGCGCCGCCTGCGGGTACGGGCCAACGCCGACAACGCCGAGGACGCGCTGCGCGCCCGCCGCTTCGGCGCTCAGGGCATCGGCCTGTGCCGCACGGAGCACATGTTCCTCGGTGACCGCCGCGAACTGGTGGAACGCCTGATCCTGGCGGACACGGAGGAGGAGCGCGAGGAGTCCCTGAAGGCCCTGCTCCCCCTCCAGAAGAAGGACTTCGTCGAACTCTTCGAGGCCATGGACGGCCTCCCTGTGACGATCCGTCTCCTGGACCCCCCGCTGCACGAGTTCCTCCCGGACATCACGGAGCTGTCGGTCCGCGTCGCCCTGGCCGAGTCCCGCCAGGAGCCGCACGAGAACGAGCTGCGCCTGCTCCAGGCGGTGCACCGCCTGCACGAGCAGAACCCGATGCTGGGTCTGCGCGGCGTGCGCCTGGGCCTGGTCATCCCCGGCCTGTTCACCATGCAGGTCCGGGCGATCGCCGAGGCGGCGGCGGAACGCAAGTCCTCGAAGGGCGACCCGCGCGCCGAGATCATGATCCCGCTGGTCGGCACGGTCCAGGAGCTGGAGATCGTCCGCGAGGAGGCCGACAAGGTCATCGCGGAGGTCGAGGCCGCGACCGGTACGCAGCTCAAGCTGGCGATCGGCACGATGATCGAGCTGCCGCGCGCCGCGCTCACGGCGGGTCAGATCGCGGAGGCGGCACAGTTCTTCTCCTTCGGCACGAACGACCTGACGCAGACGGTGTGGGGCTTCAGCCGCGACGACGTCGAGGCGAGCTTCTTCACCGCGTACCTGGAAAAGGGCATCTTCGGCGTCTCCCCCTTCGAGACAATCGACCGGGACGGCGTGGGCTCCCTGGTGAAGCTGGCGGCGGAAGCGGGCCGCCGCACCCGCCCCGACCTCAAGCTCGGCGTCTGCGGTGAGCACGGCGGCGACCCGGAGTCGGTCCACTTCTTCCACGAGGTCGGTCTCGACTACGTCTCCTGCTCCCCGTTCCGCATCCCGGTCGCCCGCCTGGAGGCCGGCCGCGCGGCAACGAACTCGGCGGGCAGCGACCACCGCTGACCCTCCCCGGACGCCGGAGCCGCCGCCTGTCCCCGACCCTCAACCGATGGGCGGCGGTTCCGGACCACGAAAAGAGAGGCGGCACCCTGTGCGGGGGTGCCGCCTCTCTGTACGTTCTCGACACCGAGCGGGCCTGGCGTCCCACCCCTGCCCGGCTGGCCACTTCACGGGCTCGCTCCTGCTGCTCCCGCAGCGACTGATCATTCGCACGGCCACCGTCGGGGCGCTGAGCGTCGCCGCAGCCGGCAAGGAGGAAGGCGCTCAGAGGAAGGCGCTCAGAAGGGTGCCGGCAGCAGGCTGACGAGGCGCTTCGAGTGCGTGTGCATGGAGTCCTCCTTGGGCCACGCCGCGGGGAAGGGGGAGCGTCGGGCGACCCGATGGCCCACGGGCGGTGCAGTCACCTACGTCGCCTCACAGTCACCCGCCTTCCGCTGTCGCGAGATCCGGCCGGGGAGCCGGGTTGACCCTCGACCTTGTGCAGGGCCCAGAGTGCTGGGTGTGGAGAACGACATGCGCAGCATTGGCGATATGGCCCGCGACAGCGGCCTGGGCGTGAGCGCCCTGCGGTTCTACGACCGTGCCGGTGTGCTGGTCCCGGCCTGGGTGGACCCGGTGAGCGGTTACCGCTGGTACGAACCCGAGCAGCTTGAAGAGGGCCGACTGCTGGCCCGCTTGCGCCGGGCCGGGATGCCGCTGGCAGACATCCGGCTGGTGCTGGCCGGCTGGTCCGGCGCGGAAACCGATCTGGTCCGGAATCTGCTCAAGGCGCACCTGCGCCGTCTTGAGCAGGGGCTGTCCGATGCCCGCAGCGAGTTCTCCGCGCTCCGAGCACTACTCGATCACAGGGAGAATGTCATGACCTCGCTCCGCATCGCCACCGAACGGCTGTCCATCGCCGCGCCCGAGCTGGCAGCCGCGCTGGACACGGTCCGTTTCGCGGCGAGTACCGACCCGGAGCTGCCGATGCTCGGCGGGGTCCTGTTCGACCTCGAGGGCGAGAGCCTCCACGTCGTGGCCACCGACCGGTACCGGATGGCTGTCGCGCACGCCGGTATCGCCGGGCACGAGGGGAGCCGGGTGCAGTTCATCGTGCCCACCCCGCTCGCCGACGCGATGCGGGCGCTGCTGGACAGCGAGGGACGCGTGTGGCTGTCCGTCGACGGTGACCGCGTGACACTGGAGGCCGGGGACAGGCAGGCGGCCGGTCAGTGCCTCGACCACGACTTCCCCGACTACCGTCGTCTCCTCCCCCGGGCCGGCGGGCGCCGCAACCTTGTCGAGGTGGCTGCCTTCCGCAAGGCCCTGGAGACTGGTCCTGTCCGTACCGGCGAGGCGGGAGCGCATGACCTCAGCGTGCTCAGGGCGGACGATGGCGGCACGGTGACCCTCTGCACGGATGGTGACGACGACCCGAACCGCGTCGCCGTCAACCGTGAGTTCCTGATGGACGCACTGGCCGCCGGGGCCCGGGACCGACTGATCCTGGAGCTCGGCGCCCCCACGGCGCCGATCGCGATCCGGCGGCCCGACGACGAGGGCGCCTTCTCGCTCCTCATGCCGGTCCGTCTGGATGACTGACGGTGCGTTCACCCTGATCCGGCCCGCCCGGACCAACCGGACGGGAGCCGGGACCTGATGGACATCGTGATGATGCGCGAGACCGCTTCCGAGCTGCTGGGGCCCCGGTACTGTGCGCTCACCTGCGTCGGAGAGGCGAGCAGGAAGCTGCGGGTCGGGAAAGGCTGCCCGCCGTCCGTCCGCGTGGCTGTGGCACGAAGGCTCGCCCGCTCCGGCCAAGCCCTGTGCGACCAGTACGAGAAGCTGACCGGGGGAGATGCGGCGAGCGAGCGGTCGTGAGGGGCGATCGCCGGCCTGCGGGGTGTACGTCGCGGCCGTGAATGCTCCGGTCCTCGCCCTGGTGCCGGTGCGGACATTCATCTGACGCACCTCCACGGCGACCGCAGGGTCAGGTCGAGAACCATGACGTCGTGGAGATCGGCACCGGCCCACGGGCGAGCATCACCGACCTTGCGGTAGCCCCACGATCGGTAGGCCGCCCGCGCTGCCTCACTCGCCGGATGAACGTTGAGCACCACGCGCTCGGCCTCGACTCCGTCAAGGAGTGATGCGTGCAGCCGGCTCGCGATGCCGCATCGGCGCCACGGCAGGCGTACGGCCAGCTCCATCAGGCCGAAGGTGCGGTGGCCGTCCTCGCGGCGCGTCTCGTCGGGCACGGGCTCGACAAGCGAGTCCCACCAGCCCGTCCTCGGCCCGAGGGGGCAGCCGTAGGCCATGCCGACGGGCGTGCCGTCAGGTGTGCGGGCCAGGGCGGCCAGGAAGGCGCGTTTCCGCGTCTGGGAGCGGAAACGCCGGAAGGTGGCCACGACGTCGTCCTCGGTCTCGCAGTAGGGCGGCTCGGCGAACACCTCGGTGTAGACGAGCGTGAAGTCACCTTCGGCCCTCTCTGCGGCTGGGCCGTCCAGGCGTACGACGGTGAGAGCTTCGGAGTGGGACACGTGGTGCTCCTCAGACGGTCTCGCGGATGCGGTCGCCACACTCACGGGCGACCGCCGTGTCGATGACGGCGACGGCGCGCTGGAACTTGCGGATCGAGGGCGGCGCCTATGAGGGGGAGGGCGGGCGAGCGCGCCCCATGACGCCGGCTTGCCTCCCAGTCAACAAATGGGCTTCCGACTTGGACCACCCGCTTTCCGGGCCGCTCAAAGAAGCGGGCGGATCCAACGGCAACCATTTCCCGCAGGCTGGAACAACTTCGATAGCTGCCCTGCTACACCTCCACCGAGCAAACAAATCCAAGGGAGTCGAGGCCTTCGGCTGCGCACAGGCGGTCGGATGCCCCACCGACCTCGGTCTGCAGAAGCTGGTAGGCGGCGCCATGCCGGTGTCCCCATTGCATCGCCGCACGCCATAGAGCACGCCCGTATCCGTGTCCCCGGTACTCGGGGAGCACACCGAAATACTGCGGCAGGAGCTGTGTCCGGCCGATGGCGTCCACCATGGTCTCCATGGGGCCGATCGCCCCCGCAACTCGCCCCTCGTGCGAGACGGTGAGGACGGGACCGACGCGGCCGCCTCGCATCTGCTTGTAGAGGAACGCGAACCCGTCACCGGCCATTCGCCCTGCGAATCGTGCGAATCCTACCTGTGCCTCGGTGGACAGTTTCTCGTACTCCCGGACGTCCATGCCCGGGTCAAGACCGGCTCCGGTGGCGAAGTCCTTGAGGTGGACCCGAGTGCCCCGGGCGTAGAGTTCGGGCTGCTCGGGGCCGAGGAACCACACGATGCGAGCGCCTCCCGCGTCATGGACGGCGCGCAGTTTTGTCGCGAGGTCCGCTGCCGTGGTGAGGGCGTCGGGTTCGGAGCCGTAGACATGGACTTTGACGGTGTGGCCTCCACGCCGGAGCAGGGTCGGGATGAGGGGCGTGCCGGCAGCGTGCGCGGCGTCCTCGACCAGGACATGCTCCAGTTTCACAGGTGACCAGCGACGGTCCTTGTCGTACGGCAGGAAGCGTCCGCTGTCGGCCACGGTACAGATGTCCTCGAAGCGCTTCGCGGTGAGTGCCGAGGGATGGACAGGGCCGATGGTGGGCACATACGGCACGGTGAGATGGGGGCGCAGTGACTCCCAGTCGAAACCCATGAGCGCACGCTACTCGTGTGCCACACAGGGCTCAGGCCCCGACGCGGGATGCGCCAGGGCCCGAGCGTTGCTGATCGGATGTGATCAGTGGGGATTGTCGTCGCCCGCACTGCACGAGCACTTGGTGCTGTCCATGATCCTGTCCAGGTCGGCGACGGCGGTGATCGCAGTGACGGGGGTCGGGTCGGACCCCGTGGGGCGCGTGAAGTACGGCAGATCATCGTCCGGTGGCTCGCCAGGAAGCGGGCGCCTCGGAGAGATTTCCACTGAGACAGCGGTCATGCTGCTCACCCTGCTTTCTTGATCCCGTGCTGACAGTAACTTTGCAGTGGTGCCTTCGCCTCCTGGTAGTGCTTGGCCAGCGGCCGGCATACCGTGCAGGAGCCGGACAGCTTGCAGCCCGAACAGCCACCGGTGCGAAGCATGAGCCGGTCGGCGATCGCGCCGAGCCGGGAGAGGCCGTCGATGCCCTCCAGCGGGAGGCTGATCTGCTCGTCACGGCCGATCTTGCAGATGGACACCAGCCCATGAGGGTCGGTGTGGAAGAACGTGTGGCCAGCGTTGCACCCGGTGAACTGTTTGCGCATCCGGAGGTGTTCCTTGGATTGCGCGCTCAGCACCTCGCCTCCGCCGTAGATGGTCGGCGTCATATTGGTGAAGACGTTGTACTCAAGGCCCCACGTCTCGCACAGGTCGACCATCGCCTGTTCCTCGCGTGCGTTGTCGTCGGTGACGATGATGCTCATCCGCAACGGCAACCTGGCGGCGCGCGCGGCGTTCATGCCCTGGACAAAGAGGTCCCAGGCGCCCTTTCGCTGCGTGAGTTCGTCGTAACTAGCCTTTGTCGCCCCATACATGGACACCGTCACGCGGTACGGCGGGCAGTCACGGAACAGGGCAAGCAGGTTTGCCCGCCACAGCAGTGATCCGTTCGTGGAGACCGTGATCATCATGCCCAGCTCGAACGCGGACCGGTACGCGGCCAGGAAGTCCCTGTCGACGGTGGGCTCACCGCCGGTGATCTGGAGCCACAGCACGCCAGCCTCAGCCATGACCTGAAGGCAGCGCAGTTTGTCGGCGAGCGGCATTCCTGAGTTCACCTTGAGCCCGAGGTAGCAGTGCTTGCACCTGAGGTTGCAGCCGAGGTTGATCTCGTAGCTAGCCCGCGAGTAGCCCCACTTTGACGGCTGCCTGACGAGCAAGAACTCAGAGGCGGGCCGACCCTCCACCTTCAGGTCGGGCCACTGCTGCCGTACTGCGTCCGCGAGCCATGAAGGGGCTGTCCGAGAGGGAGCCTGTGCTCGCAACTCCTCGTACTGGGCCTGCGGGAGGAGCACTCCGCTCCTGCTCCCAGGGCGTACGAGGAGATACTGGTCGAGGAATGGGCTTGCGATCAGCCTGTGCATGTAGCTTCTCCCTTTATGCCGTTCCTGGGGATCTGGCGGTCGGCCGGACTCGGCGTACCGCAGCGTGGACAGGACCAGCGCCACGACGACCGCGACGTAGAGGACGACCGCGATCCGCTGCCTCATTGACTAGCCTTGACGTGCAGTTCGGCCCATACGACCTTCCAGGCCGGGTGCCGGTCGTATCCCCATCGGTCCGCGAGAGCCTCGACGAGGATCAGGCCCCGGCCGCCCTCAGAGTCCTCACTCGGGCTGCTCCGGTTGGGGACACCCCGGAACCTGTCGGCGACGCCGATCCGTACGCGGTCGTCGGCGATGCGACGGAGGATGACCCTGGCGTTATGGCAGTCCGTGTGGTCGATGACGTTGGTCAGCAACTCGTCGACGACCAGCGTCGCTGCATCCACCAGTTCGTCTATGCCCCAGGAACTCAGCACCGTGATGGTGAGCAACCGGGCTCGTCTCACGGACTCAGGCTCACACGGCATGGTTTCCGAGTAACCGGGAACGCCGGTCGCATTGGGTCTGGCGGCGGCTTTGGGCACGTACCTGATCCCTCCGAACAAGGCCCCCGGACGACTGCCGACGGCCCGATCCTTCGTTTCGGCCGAGGACGGCCACGCCTTTTCGGCGACAGTGACCAGGCAACCGCAGTGCGTTACCGTCTCCCAGAGCGGAGTCCTGCCGTTGTTCAGGCGTTTTCCGCGCATTAGGGCGATGAGCTGGGACGATGCAGGGTGGGTGGAGGAGTGATGACGGCCAAACGCCGGGGCCTCGCGGAGCAGCGCGCGGCGCGGGGCTACTCCCAGGAGGAGTTAGCCGACCTGCTCGGAGTCGCCACGTCCACCGTGGTGCGTTGGGAAGGCGGGCATTCCAGCCCCCGGCCGTACCAGCGGCCCAAGATGGCGGAGCTCTTGGGTGTGACCCTCGCCGGGTTGGACAAACTCCTTGACTCCGTGATGACGGTCACCTCCGGGGATGCCTCGAATCGCCTGTCACTCACGGATCCTGACGCCATGAAACGTCGCGACCTTCTGGGACTTCTCGGTGCTACAAGTGCGCTCGTCGCGTTGCCTGACTTGCCCGACCCTTTGGCCGCTCCTGTGGGCCTGGGTTCCGCTTCGGCGCTGGAGACGGGCGAGGAAATGATCGGGCACCTATGGCAGGTCTATGGCCTCGCTGACGACAAGAGCACGGTCTACCCGGTGATGCGGCACCAGCTCGGACTGCTGACTCAGAGCCTTGAGGGCGTCCGCAGTGCGAGCGACCGCAGGCGGCTGCGCATGCAGATCGGGAATCTCTATCAATTGGCAGGCGAGTTGTTCTTCGACACGCGTGACGACGGACTCGCCGCTCACTGCTACACGGTGGCTGCGCTTGCGGCGAAGGAAGCGGGATCGTACGACCTGTGGGCCTGCGCGATGACAAGGCACGCCTACGTCGAGTTGTATGCGGAACGAGCCGCATCGGCAGGGTCGTTGCTTTCGGTCGCGTCGCTGATCGCGCAACGAGGCAACAGCGCGCTGTGCACCCGCCACTGGGTGGCGGCCGTACAGGCAGAGATGTATGCGGCTATGGGCGATCTCGACGCCTGCTCCCGTGCGCTGGACACCGCTGAGGAGGTGCACGGCCTCAGCGGTCAGATCCACAATGGTGGATGGCTCCGCTTCGACGGATCCCGCCTCGCCGAGGAACGCGGTGCGTGCTACGTCACGCTCGGCCGCCCCGATCTCGCTGAGAAGGCACTGACGTCCGCGCTCGCACAGGAGCTGAGTCCTCGTCGCCGTGCCGCCGTCCTTGTCGACCTTGCTTCGCTGGGCGTCCAGCAGGGCGACGTTGACCAGGTGGTTCACTTCGCCGACCAGGCTCTGGCGTTGGCCGGGCAGACCCGTTCGGGATATGTCGGTGCCAAACTGCGCGGCCTTCGGAGCCACTTCGCCGGACTGCCTGCCGATGTCCGGGTTTCGGAGCTGCACGAGAGGATCGCGGCACTACCGAGTGCTGTCTGAGGAAAGGGGACTTCATGAGTAGCGACGGCCGGGTCTTCAGAGAAGCGTGGATCGCCGGTGTGCACAAGCACTTTCCGGGCGAGCCGAAGCCGAGTTACGTCACTCCGTGGGAAGAGACGCCCGATTGGGAGCGTGAGGCAGCCGCTGCCGTGTGCGGTCAGGTGCGTGACTTCATGCGCGTCAGCGCAGGTCGCTCCGCCCGCTTGACGCGCGAACAGAAGGGCCAGTTCGTCGCGGTGTGCTGGACGGCCCAGATGTACAGGCACTTCGACGACCCGAAGCCGGGCTATGTCGCCGGCTGGGGAGATCTCCCCGAGTGGCAGCGGGAGACCGACGCCGACATCTTCGAGGCAATCGAGCAGAGCGTGTGACCCCCAGGGGCGGTACGCGGTGTGGGTGCCGCCCCTCATTCAGTATTCAGTCGGGCCTGGCCAGCAGGCCGTTCACCAGGGCCGTCAGGCCGTGCACGTAGATGTCCTGCGCGGTCAGTGGTGCCCAGCGGTCCGACACCTCCGCCAGGCGGGGGAGTTCGTCCGGGTCCAGGTCGGTGAAGACGCGCTCGCGGTACGTCGGGCGGTCGTCGGCCGCGCGGCGGTGGGCCGCTGTCGTGCGGATCACGATCTCGCCGGCGGTGTAGTACCAGATCGCCCGGTATCCGTGCACGGCGGACTCCAGGGTGAGGCCGCAGGCTGTCAGGCCGTCCACGATCTGTTCCACGAACCACAGCGCGGACTTCGACATCAGGTCGTCCGCCGTGAGGACCTCCACCACCCAGGGGCAGTCGGCCAGCACCTCGTGGATCGCGGTCGCTGCGGCGATGACGCGTTCACGCGGCTCGGTGGGGGCAGTGGACGGGCGGTGCAGGTGTTGCGCCGCGTAGTCGTCCAGCAGGAGGAGCAGCAGTTCCTCCTTGTCGCGGACGTGGTGGTAAAGCGCCATGGGCGTGCTGCCGACCTCGGAGGCCAGCCGGCGCATCGTCAGCCGGGCCACGCCCTCGTCCGTCACGATCCGGAGCGCCGTCCGGAGGATCTCCGTACGGGAGATTCGGGCAGGCCGGCCGGTGGTCTTGCGGGGTGCGGGCGGTTGCGGCATGGCTCCCATGATGCCCTCGACGTCCCCAGCCGTCGCAACGCCGGTCCTGCGGACCTGGGTCGTCGTCCCTGCGTCCGCCCCTCAGGGATTTCCTCAGGTGTCGACAACGGTGGTCCGCACACGCTAGTTTTCTTACATGTATAGAAACTTAAGAGGCAGTCCTATGGCCGTGCTCGCGG
The DNA here is from genome assembly GCF_014650595.1 of Streptomyces alanosinicus. GTDB lineage: Bacteria > Actinomycetota > Actinomycetes > Streptomycetales > Streptomycetaceae > Streptomyces > Streptomyces alanosinicus. The sequence goes on along the minus strand of NZ_BMVG01000001.1, from coordinate 702,613 downwards.
CCGCTGCCGTCGCGCAGTTCGTCGTCGCTCTCGACATGGCCGTGGTCAATATCGCGCTCCCGGCGATCCGTACCGCCCTCGGCTTCGATCCGCTCGGCCTGTCCTGGGTCGTGCATGTGTACGCGCTCACCTTCGGCGGGTTTCTGCTGCTCGGCGGGCGGGCCTGTGATCTGTACGGGCGGCGTCGGCTCTTCGTCGCGGGGCTGGTTGTCTTCGGGATCTGCTCGCTTGCCGGTGGACTGGCCCAGGAACCCTGGCAGTTGGTCGCTGCCCGTGCGGGGCAGGGTCTCGGCGCTGCCGCCGCCGCGCCGGCCGCGCTCGCGTTGCTGACCACCACCTTCACCGACGGCCCCCGGCGCGTCCGTGCCCTCGGTGTGTGGAGCGGGATGAACGCGGTGGGCGGTGCGTCGGGCGTGCTGGTGGGCGGGGTGCTCACCCAGTACGTGGGCTGGCGTTGGGTGATGCTGATCAATCTGCCGATCGTGGCCACGGCGCTCGTGCTGGCCTTCGCGGCCGTACCCGCCGAGCCGAGGCCGGTCCGACGTGAGCGGCCCGATGTGCTCGGGGCCGTGCTGGCGACCGGCGGAACGGGGCTGCTCGTGTTCGCCGTCGTACGGGCCGATGTCCAGGGATGGCTGTCCGCCAGGACGTTGAGCACGCTCGGCGCGGCCACCGTTGTGCTGGTCGTGTTCGGGTTCGTCGAATCCCGGGCGCCCGCCCCCCTGCTGCGGCTCGGGCTGCTGCGCAGCCGCTGGGTCGCCGGCGCCAATGCGCTGGTGTTCCTCGCCGCGGCCGGACAGTTCACCGCCTTCTACTTCATCTCCCTCTACCTCCAGCAGGTCCTCGGCCTCGGTGCCGCCGCGACCGGCGCCGCCTTCCTGCCGTTCAGCGTCTGCTCGGTGGCCGCCACCCTCGTCGCCACCCGCATCACCGCGGCCCGCTCACCCCGAGCCTCCCTCGTGCCCGGCGCGCTGTTCGCTGCCGTGGGCCTGGCCTGGTTCGCCCGGATCAGCCCGCACGGCGGCTTTCTCACCGATGTGCTCGGGCCGTCGCTGGTCACCAGCGTCGGCATCGGACTGGTGTTCGCGCCGGCCGCCGCCGCGGCGACGACCGGCGTCCGGGCCGGTGAGGCCGGCATGGCCTCCGGGCTGTTCAACAGCGCACGCCAGCTGGGCGGTTGCCTCGGCGTGGCCACCCTGGCCACGGTCGCCGCCCACCACACCGGTACGGCCACCGACCCCGGCGCGCTCAACGCCGGTTACGCCCTCGGCCTGGCTGTCACAGCCGCGCTCCTGCTGCTCGCGGCGGTCGTCGCGATCTGCGTGCTGCCCCGGCGTCCGAGCGGCACCGGGTCCTCGGCCCCGCATTCCGCAGCCCCTGTGATCGACACGGACACGCGCATGGAAGGAACACCGTCATGACCCTCACGACCGTCGACCTCTTCTCCTCGATGCTGGACTTCCGGCCCGACGGCGAGGTCCGATCCGGAGTCCGGCGGATGACGGACGGCGGCGCCGACTCCTGGCAGGTCGCGGCCTTCCATGTGGAGACCGACGCCGATGTGCACGCCGACCACTGGGAGGTGCATCCCGGGGGCGAGGAGGCCGTGTGCTGCCTCAGCGGTGGCGTGCGGCTGTATTTCCGTGCCGCCGGGGAGGGCGGCGCCGAGGAGATGGTGCGGCTGGGGCCGGGCGGCGCCGTGATCGTGCCCCGCGGTCTCTGGCACCGCCTCGAACTGGACGCGCCGAGCGATCTGATGTCGATCACCCGGCGCCGTGGCTCACGCCAGGAGAGGCGCACCGACCTCGGCGACTGATCCGCGCCGCTGGGTGGAGTGGGGGGCGGCGGCAATCGGTGTGGTCTGCCGCACCACCGCACTCGGGGCCCTCTTTCGTAATCGATGCGCATGGTTGATCGTTGGGCTGTGCATCGATGACGGACGTCAGGGGGCACAGACGATGACCATGAGTCGCAGGACGCTGCTGGCCGCGGGAGCCGGGGCAGGTGCCGCACTGCTCGCCGGTTGCGGGTCCAACACTGGGCGTGGTGGCGGGAGTTCAGGAACAGAACTGACGCAGTGGTACCACCAGTACGGCGAGACCGGCACCGAGCAGGCCGTCGAGCGGTACGCCGCCGCCTACAAGAAGGCGAACGTCAGGGTGCAGTGGCGGCCCGGGAACTACGACCAGCAGACCGCGGCCGCCCTGCTGACCGACTCCGGGCCGGACGTCTTCGAGGTCAACGGTCCCACGATCGACCAGATCCAGGGCGGCCAGGTCGTCGACCTCACCGACCTCCTCAAGGACGCCAAGGACGCCAAGGACATCAAGGACGACTTCAATCCGGCCGTGCTCGGGCCGAAGACCTACGACGGGCGGATCTGGGGCATCCCGCAGGTCATCGACATGCAGATGCTGTACTACCGCAAGAGCCTGCTGAAGGAGGCGGGACTCGCGCCGCCGGCCACGCTCGACGCCCTCGTGGACGCCGCGAGGAAACTCACCGACAGCAAGGTCAAGGGGCTGTTCCTGGGCAATGACGGGGGAGCCGGAGTGCTCGGCGGTACGCCCCTGTACGCCGCCGGGCTGACGCTCGTCACCGATGACGGCAAGGTCGGCTTCGACGAACCCGCCGCCGCCCGCACCCTCGGCAAGCTGCGTCAGCTGTACGCCGACAAGTCCCTCCTCCTCGGCGCGCCCGCCGACTGGTCCGACCCCTCCGCCTTCCTCCAGGGGCTGACCGCGATGCAGTGGTCCGGGCTGTGGGCGCTGCCGCAGGTGCAGAAGGAACTCGGTGACGACTTCGGGGTCCTGCCGTTCCCCGGGGACGGCGGTCAGGGGAAGCCCGCCGTGCCCGTCGGGGCGTACGGGGCCGCCGTCAGCGCGCGCAGCAGGCACAAGGAGGCCGCCCGGGAGTTCGTGCGCTGGCTGTGGGTCGAACGGACCGACTACCAGGAGGACTTCGCCCTGTCGTACGGCTTTCACATCCCGGCCCGGATCTCCCTCGCCCAGAAGGCCGGCAAGCTGCGGACCGGTCCCGCCGCCGACGCCGTCCGCTTCAGCACCGACCACGGCTTCGCCGCTCAGCCCCTGCTGTGGACGCCGGCCGCGCAGACCGCCTACCAGGACGCGCTCAGCCGGATCATCAGGAGCGGGGCGGATGCGGAGAGCGCACTGCGCGCCGTCGTAGGGAAGGTGGCCGGCGAGCTCGACCGGGTGAAGAAGGCGAAGAAGGCGTCGTGAGGCGCCGTGGGACCCTGTGGTTCTGGGTGTTCGTCGGGCCCTTCGCCGCCGGGCTCGCCCTGTTCACCTATGTGCCGCTGCTGTGGAGCGTGGGCCTCAGCTTCTTCGACGCGCACAACACCGTCACGCCCACGCGTTTCGTCGGCCTGGACAACTACACGGCGATGCTGAAGGACGACGCGTTCGTCGACAGTCTGAGGACCTTTCTCCTCTTCACCGCCTTCATCGTCCCTGTCACATATCTTCTTTCCCTCTCGCTCGCCCTCATGGTCAATCGCGTGAAACGGGCTCGCGCGTTCTTCCGGTCCGTCTTCTTTCTTCCCGCCGCGTGCAGTTACGTCGTCGCCGCCCTGGTGTGGAAGATGTCGCTGTTCAACGGGGTGCGGTTCGGGCTTGCCAACACCGTGCTGGGGTGGTTCGGGAGCGATCCCGTGGCGTGGCTGTCCAGCGCCGATCCGCCCTGGTACTGGCTGGTCATCGTCACCGTACGGCTGTGGCTGCAGGCCGGGTTCTACATGATCCTGTTCCTCGCCGGGCTGCAGCGGATCGACCCGGTGCTGTACGAGGCGGCCGCCGTGGACGGGGCCCGGCCCGGCTGGACGGTGCTGCGGCACATCACGCTGCCCCAGCTGCGGGCCACCTCGGTCGCGGTGGTGCTGCTGCTCGTCATCAACGCCTTCCAGGCCTTCGACGAGTTCTACAACCTGCTCTCCGATGCCAGGGGTTATCCGCCGTACGCCCGGCCGCCGCTCGTCTATCTCTACTACACCGCGCTCGGGCAGGGGCAGAACCTCGGGGCCGGCAGCGCGGGTGCGGTGATCCTCGCGCTGATCATCGCGGTCGTCACGGTGGGACAGGCCCGGTGGCTGCGGCTGGGAAGGACGGACGCCGATGGATGACGCCCTGGTGCGGGCCGGACGGGCGCTCAGGCTGGTGCTGCTGCTCGCGCTCGCCCTGCTCTTCCTGATCCCCTTCTATCTGCTCGTGCGCAACGGCCTGTCGAGTGAGCAGGACATCACCTCGCCCCGATGGACCTTTCTTCCCGGCGAGTTGAGATGGGGCAACGTCCGGGAGCTGTTCGACGATCCGTCCGTGCCGTTCGCCCGGTCCCTGCTCAACTCCGCGCTGATCGCGGTCGCGACGACGCTGGGCACCCTGCTCCTCGCGTCCCTCGCGGGATACGGCCTCGCCCGTATCCCGTACCGGCATGCGAACAAGGTCTTCTACGGCGTCCTCGGCACCCTGCTGGTGCCGGCCGCCGTCACCTTCGTACCGAGCTTCGTGCTGGTGTCGTCGCTGGGCTGGATCTCCACGCTCCGGGGGCTGATCGTCCCGACGCTGTTCTCGGCGTTCGCCTGCTTCGTCTTCCGGCAGTACTTCCTCGGGTTCCCCCGGGAGCTGGAGGACGCGGCGCAGGTCGACGGGCTCGGCTACTGGCGGACGTACTGGCTGGTGGTCGTGCCGAACGCGCGGCCGGTGTTCGCGGCGGTCGGCACGATCGTCTTCCTCGGCGCGTGGAACTCCTTCCTGTGGCCGCTGGTGATCGGGCAGGACCAGAGCGCCTGGACGGTGCAGGTGGCGCTGTCGTCGTTCACCACGTCCCAGGTGATCCGGCTGCACGAGCTGTTCGTCGCGGCCGTCGTGTCGGTCCTGCCGCTGCTGCTGGTGTTCCTGTGCTTCCAGCGGTGGATCGTGGCGGGGGTGGAGCGTTCGGGGATCGACTAGTGCCCCAACAGGCAACGTTCGCCCCGTCGCGACGCTCCTTCACGGGCAAACGTTGCCTGCCGGGGCACTAGCCCACGCTCACAGGGAGCCGCCGCTGTCCACCACCAGGTCGGTGCCGACGATCGAGGCCGCGTCGTCGGAGGCGAGGTAGAGGACGGCGGCGGCGATCTCCCCGGTCGTGGAGATCCGGCCCAGCGGGAGCCCCGCCTGCGCGCGGTCGGCCCGGTCCTCCTCCGTCTCCCCGGGGCGCAGCGACATGGAGGTGGCGGTGGCGCCGGGGCTGACCACGTTGATCCGGACGCCGTCGCCGATGTGGTCGAGGGCGGCACCCCGGCTGAGGGTGGTCACGGCGGCCTTGGTCGCCGCGTAGGCCGCGGCTCCGGCGGAGGTGGTGTGCAGGCCGAAGTTGGAGGACACGTTGACGATCGCGCCGCCCGCGGGCTGGGTGCGCATCTGGCGGATCTGGGCCTGCAGGCCCAGGTGGACGCCGGTGACATTGACGGCGAGCTGGGCGTGCCAGTCGTCCTCCGGCAGGTCCGCGAGGGGCTGCCCGCCCCGGAAGACGCCGGCGTTGTTGACGGCCACGTCGAGCGAGCCGAAGCGGTCGACGGCGGCCCGGACCAGCGCGGCGGCGTCGGCGGCCCGTGAGACGTCGGTGCTCACCGCGAGGGCCTTGGCGCCCTGTTCCTCCATCAGCCGGACGGTCTCGGCCAGTGGCTCGGGCCGCCGCCCGGCGACGACGACCTGGGCGCCCTCGGCGGCGAACGCGAGGGCGACGGCGCGGCCGATGCCGGATCCGGCGCCGGTGACGAGAGCGGTGCGTCCGGCGAAGCGGGTGCGTGCGGTGGTGGTCATTGTCTTTCCTTTTTTGAGTCTTACATTTTTGACCGATCGGTTCAGTATGGAGGTAGGAAAGACGCCCTCGGGGGAGGGTGTGGTCAGTCGAGCAGGGTCAGGGCCTGCTCCGCCGCGTCCCGGACGCGGGCCGGGTCCGCCGACGCTTTGCCGACGACCCGCAGGCCCTGCAGCAGCACCAGCAGGGTGCGGGCCAGGGCGAGCGGATCACGGCCGGCCGGCAGCTCGCCCTGCGCCTCGGCACGCACCAGCGCGGAGTGCAGCAGGGTCTCCAGGTGGTCCCAGCTCTGCTCCACCCTGCGCGCGGCCGCCCGGTCGTGCGGGGCCAGCTCGACCGCCGTGTTGACGACCAGACAGCCCTCTTCCCTGGTCGGGTCGGCGGTGGCCTCGGCGGCGAACCGCCGGACCACCGCGCGCACCGCCGGCAGTACCGGTCCCGGCCGGGACAACTCCCGGGTCAGCCGGGGGTTCTGTGTCTGTCCGTACCGGTCCAGCGCCCTCAGGTAGAGCTCGTGCTTGCTCCCGAAGGTCGCGTACAGGCTCGCCCTGCCGATGCCCAGGTGCTCGACCAGGTCGGCCAGCGACGTCGCCTCGTAGCCGCGCCGCCAGAACAGCTCCAGGGCTGACTGCAGCGCGGCGTCCGGGTCGAATTCCTTGGTCCTGGCCACGGAGCGCAGCCTAGGTTTTTCTGGAACGATCGGTCAAGCGAAGTCAGGCGGTCAAGCGAAGTCAGTCCGTGCGCACCTCGTACGCGGTCACCCGCACCGCCCCGTCGTCCAGGCACTCCCCGCTGATCAGGTCGAAGCGCTGCTTCAGCAGGGGCGAGGCCACGAACGGGCGGTCCTGGTGGGTGCCGGTCAGGCCCCGCGAGAGAACGGCCGCACCGGTGAACGGGTCGCGGTTGTCGACCGCGTACAGGCGGTCGGCGCGGTCGCGGAAGAGGGCGACCTGGCGGCCGTCCGGCAGCAGGGCGGCCACCCCGCGGCCCGGCGTCAGCGCGCCGAGGTCACAGGCCGTGAACCAGCCGTCCGCCAGCCGGAGTTGAACCTTCAGATCGGTGGTCTCCAGAGCCAGGGTCATCGCTGGGCGCTTCCTTCCAGTGCGTCGTCGGCGGGCCGCAGGCCGATGGACAGCAGCGGCAGGTCGGGCTTGATCTGGTCGCGCTCGGGGACGAAGGCGACCACCGGGTCCGGGGTGTCCGGGGCGTTCACGAAGGACACGAACCGGGCGAGCTTCTCGGGGTCGCCCACAGTCTCGGCCCACTCGTCGCGGTAGTGGGCGACATGCGCCCGCATCAGCTGCTCCAGCTCGTCGCAGATGCCGAGCGAGTCGTGCACCACCACGTCCCGTACATGGTCCAGGCCGCCCGGGATCCGCTCCAGCCACACGCTCGTGCGCTCCAGGCGGTCGGCGGTGCGGATGTAGAACATCAGGAAGCGGTCGACGAGGCGGACCAGCTCGGCGTCCGAGAGGTCCTTGGCCAGCAGGTCCGCGTGGCGCGGGGTGGCGCCGCCGTTGCCGCCGACGTACAGGTTCCAGCCGCTCGCGGTGGCGATCACGCCGAAGTCCTTCGACCGGGCCTCGGCGCACTCGCGCTGGCAGCCGGAGACCGCCGACTTCAGCTTGTGCGGGGACCTCAGGCCCCGGTAGCGCAGCTCCAGGTCGATCGCCATCCGGACCGAGTCCTGCACGCCGTAGCGGCACCAGGTGGAGCCGACGCAGGACTTCACCGTGCGCAGCGACTTGCCGTAGGCGTGCCCCGACTCGAACCCGGCGTCCACCAGCCGGGCCCAGATCAGCGGGAGTTGCTCGACCCGCGCACCGAACATGTCGATCCGCTGACCGCCGGTGATCTTTGTGTACAGGCCGAAGTCCCGGGCGATCTCGCCGATCACGATGAGCTTCTCGGGCGCGATCTCGCCGCCCGGGATGCGCGGCACGACCGAGTACGAGCCGTTCTTCTGCAGATTGGCCAGGAAGTGGTCGTTGGTGTCCTGCAGGGCGGCCTGCTCGCCGTCCAGGACATAGCCGCTCGCGCCGATGGCCGGGGCGAGGGAGGCGATGATCGAGGCGACGGCCGGCTTGCAGGTCTCGCAGCCGTCGCCGCCCCGGGCGTCCTCGCGGCCGTGGCGGTCGAGCAGGTCCCGGTGGCCGGTGATGCGCAGGGCGAGGACGATCTCGTACAGCTCCTCGCGGGTCTGCGCGAAGCAGCCGCACAGGCCCTTGTCGACCTCGACGCCGGACGCCTCCAGCTCGGCGTCGACGAGCCGGCCGAGCACCTTGACGCAACTGCCGCAGCCGGTGCCGGCCCTGGTGCACTTCTTCACCTCGGGCACGGTCGTGCAGGAGTGCTCCGTCACCGCGCCGCGGATCGTGCCCTTGCTGACGTTGTGGCAGGAGCAGATGACCGCCTCGTCGGGCAGGGCGCTCGGGCCGAGCCGGGCCCCCGAGTCCGCTCCGGCGGGCAGGACGAGGGACTCGGGGGAGACGGGGGGCACCGAACCCGTCAGCGCGCGCAGGGTGCCGTACGCCTCCGCGTCGCCGACCAGGATGCCGCCGAGCAGCGTGCCGTCCCGGCCGATGACCAGCTTCTTGTACAGGCCGGCGCGGGAGTCGGAGTAGACGACGTCCAGGCAGTCCTCGGTGGTGCCGTGCGCGTCACCGAAGGAGGCCACGTCGACGCCGAGCAGCTTCAGCTTGGTGGACAGGTCGGCGCCGGTGAACGTCAGCTGGTCGGTCTCGTCCGCGGCGATGGCGGCCGCGGCCGTCTCGGCCTGCTCGTAACCCGGCGCCACCAGGCCGTACACCCGGCCGTCGCAGGCCAGCGCGCACTCGCCGATCGCGAAGACGTGCGGGTCGGACACGGTACGGCACTGCTCGTCGACGGTGATGCCGCCGCGCTCGCCGACCGTCAGACCGCAGTCCCGGGCCAGCTGGTCCCTCGGCCGCACACCGGCGCTGAACACCACCAGGTCGGTGGCGAGTTCGGAGCCGTCGGACAGCTTCATGCCGGTGACGGCACCCTCGGCATCGACCACGATCTCCTGGGTGCCCACGCCCGTGTGGACGCTCAGGCCCATGTCCTCGATGGTGCGCAGCAGCGCCGCGCCACCGCCCTCGTCGACCTGGACGGGCATCAGCCGGGGCGCGAACTCCACGATGTGGGAGGTGAGCCCGAGGCCCTTCAGCGCACCGGCCGCCTCCAGGCCCAGCAGACCGCCGCCGACCACGGCACCTGTGGTGGCCTTCGCCTTCGCGTACTCCTCGATCGCGAGCAGATCCTCGATGGTCCGGTAGACGAAACAGCCGGTGGCGTCCTTGCCCGGAACCGGCGGTACGAACGGGTACGAGCCGGTGGCGAGCACGAGGATGTCGTACGCGAAGACCTGGCCGGACCTGGCCGTGACCTTCTTCGCCTCGCGGTCGACGGTCTCGGCGGGGTCGCCGACGTACAGCTCGATGCCGTGCAGGGCGATGAACTCCCCGTCGGTCAGGGAGAGTTCCTCGGGCGTCCGCCCCGAGAAGTACGAGGTGAGGGCGACGCGGTCGTACGCCGGACGCGGCTCCTCGCACAGCACGACCACGCGGTGCGTGGCGGTCAGGCCGCGCTCGGCGAGCGCTTCGAGGAAGCGCTGGCCGACCATGCCATGGCCGACGAGCACGATCGTGGGGGTGGCCCCCGGGGCGGTGTTCATCAGGAGCCTCCGTCGTTGGTGAGCAGATGGAGCAGGGGGCCGTCGTCGGGGAGCGGCTCCGCTCCCTCCCAGGCGCGGGCGAGCGCGCCGACGGTGCCGAGTTCGCCGACGAGCACCCCGCCGACCAGGCGGTCCCGGCGGACGACGACCTTGCGGTAGGTGCCGCGGGTGGCGTCGGCGAGCCGTACGACGTCGTCGCCGGGGCGCGCCTCGGTCTCGCCGAACGCGGCCAGGTCGAAGGGGGAGTCCGAGCCGGCGAGGGTCAGCCGGGTCAGGGAACGGGTGCCGCGGTAGCGGGCCTCGGCGCCGGTGGCGAGCGACGCGGCGAGCGCGTCGGCCTGTTCGAGCGCGGGCGCCGCCAGGCCGTAGACCGTGCCGTCGTGCTGGGCGCAGTCGCCGATGGCGCGGATGCGCGGGTCGGAGGTGCGCAGCTCGTCGTCGACGAGGATGCCCCGGTGGACGGCGAGACCGGCCTGCTCCGCGAGTGAGGTGCGCGGGCGCACCCCGCAGGCGAGCACGACGAGGTCGGCGTCGAGGGCGTACCCGTCGGCCAGCTCCACCGAGCGGACCGCGCCCGCGACACAGCGCACGTCCCGCACCCGGCACTCGGTGTGCACCTCCACGCCCAGCTCGGTGAGGTGCCGTAGCACCAGCCGGGAGGCGTCCGGGTCGAGCTGGCGTTCCATGAGCCGCTCGGACTGCTGGGCGAGGACCACCTGTGCGCCGCGCACGGCGAGCGCGCGGGCGGCGGACACGCCGAGCAGCCCGCCCCCGACGACGACCGCACGCGCCCCGGGCCGTACCGCCTCGGCGAGCCCCAGACAGTCGTCCATGGTGCGGAACGCGTGGACGCCTTCGGGGAGTTGGTGATCGGGAGTGAACAGACCGCGCAGGGGCGGCAGCACCGGGTTGGAGCCGGTGGCCAGGACCAGCGTGTCGTATGCGATCGCGCTTCCGTCGGCGCACTCGACGGTCCGTGCGGCCCGGTCGATGCCGGTGACCCGGGCGCGCCGCAGTCCGTCCGGCGCGGGGAGGGTGATCACCTCCGGGGCGTACCGGCCGGCCAGCACCTCGGCGAGCAGCACCCGGTTGTACGGCGGGTGCTCCTCCTCGCCGACGAGCAGCGCGGGCAGGCCCAGCTCGCCGAGCCGCCGGGCGAGCCGTACGCCCGCGAGGCCGGCGCCGATCACCACCACACGCGTATTCGAGGTCATGTCCCCGAGCGTGCGGTCCGGACGTTACCCGGCCGCATCACCTCTGTTTCCCGCGGGGAACGCTGCCCTCAGCCTGCGGCGGCTCGGCGTGTGAGGTCCGGGGTGCGAGGGGGGTGTCGTTCGTCTGCGGCGCCGCCGTGGCTCAGCGGCTGGCTGTCAGATGGGCGAAGACCACCACGTTGCCCAGATAGCCGGAGGCCTTGGAGTAGCCGCCGCCGCAGGTGATGACGCGCAGCTCGGGGCGGTGGGCGGCGCCGTAGACCTTCTCGTCGGGGAAGTTGTTCGCCGCGTACACCTTCACCGTGTCCACGGAGAACACGGCCACGCTGCCGTCCATGCGGTCCACCTCGATGCGGGCTTCGCGCTTGAGCGCCCCGAGGTCGTAGAAGACGGCCGGGCCCTCCGCGTTGTCGACATGGCCGGCGACGATCGCGGTGCCCGTCTCGCCGGGCATGGTGCCGGACTCGTACCAGCCGGCCAGGTTCTTGATCCGGGCGGGCGGCACGTCCAGGCTGCCGGAGGGGGTGAGGGCCAGGCCCATCAGCGGGGCGTTCACCCGGATCGCGGGGATGCGGATCCGGGTGGGCACGGACGGGGCCAGGGCGTGGGCCGTGAGCCGCTCGCCGGCCGGATCCGGGCGGCCCTCGGCGGCGGCCGGCTGCGGCGGGGCGTGCGTCACGGCACCGCTGCCGAGCAGCCACACCGCGCAGCCGAGGGCCAGGACGGTGACCGCGGCTATCGCGGTGTCGCCGAGCCTGGCGCCGCGACCGCGTCTGGCGCAGTTGCGCATACGAACCTCCGAGGACTCCCGCCCCCTCCGGGCCGCGAGGGGCATCGGACCCGGAGGGGGCGGGTTGTGCGGTACCGGCGGACGGACAGCGGAGGGTGTCCGTCAGATCCCGTCGCCTCTCGCCCGGCGATGCAGGAGCCAGGTACCGCCCGCGGCGGCGACGGCCAGCGCCGCCACACCTGCCGCGGTCTGCGCGGGGTCGGTGCCGAGCGCGCCGCCGACCCCCGTCTTCAGGCTTCCTCGCGGCTGCACCTGCTCGTGCGCCGCGCTCAGTGCCACCACCAGGTCGCCCGTCACCTGGCGGTTTCCCTCGGCGCACTTGGCGACGATCTCGTACGTCCCCGGCTGTGCGCTCTCCGGCACCTGGAACTGGCCGATCGCCTCGCCCTCGTGCGTGCTGGGCGCCAGGGTGAAGGTGCCGCCGCCGACCGCGCCCGCGTCCCCGGTCGCCGAGCCCTTGTCGCCGCACGCGGCGGTGTTCACCGTGACCTGGCTGCCGGGGGCCACGGAGGAGGGGTACACGTCCAGGCTCGCGGTGCCGGCGGCCTGTGCGGGTGCCGCGGCCGCCAGGACCAGCGCGGTACCGGTCAGCAGTCGGGCGGTGCGTCGCATGGTGCTCTCCAGGGCTGGTCCGACTCGGGTGTCCCCTGCCCTACCGAGGTAACTGGGTTTCGCTCGGCTCCGCTCCCTGAGGCATCGTCAGGAATGCGGTGAACGGGTGGCGCGGCCGGCCCCCGCACGGCGTAACCGCCGCCGGGTTCCGGCAGGTCACACGCGTACGGACGCGATGATGAGACGACCGTGCGAAGAGCACACGAATGGAGCCGCCCGCCGTTGAACAGACGAGGGTGCCTCAGCGGGCCGGCACCTCAGTGCCCGTCCGGGCCGGGTGGCGCGTCCGCCGCCGGCAGCAGCACCTCCGCCTCGGCGCCCTTGCCGGGCGCGTTGCGCAGCCGCACCCGCGCCCCGATCACCTGCGCCTGTCCGAAGGCGATGGTCAGCCCCAGCCCGGTGCCCTGGCCGCGCTCGGCCGCCCCGGTCAGGAACCGCCGCGGCCCCTCCCGCAGCAGCCGCTCCGGGAAGCCGTCCCCGTGGTCCCGTACGGTCACCGCGCACCCGGACACGGTCACCTCGACCCGGCCGCCGCCGTGCCGGCGGGCGTTGCCGATCAGATTGGCCAGCACCCGCTCCAGCCGGCGCGCGTCCGTCCGTACGGGGGTGTCCGCCTCGGCGCCGGTCAGCCCCACGTCCTCCCCGGCCCGCCGTACGATCCCGGCGACCAGCGGACCCAGCGGGCGCACGTCCAGCTGCGGCCGCTCCACCTCCGCGTCCAGCCGGGCCACCTCCAGCAGATCCTCGGTGAGCGTGCACAGCGCCCGCACCCGGTCCCGGACCAGCTCGCTCGGGCGGCCCGGCGGCAGCAGTTCGGCCGCCGTGTGCAGGCCGGTCAGCGGGGTGCGCAGTTCATGGGCGACATCGGCGGTGAACCGCTGCTCGGCCTCCAGCCGGCCCTGCAGGGTCGCCGCCATCGTGTCGACGGCGGCGCCGAGTTCGGCCACCTCGTCGCGGCCGCCCGCCGGTCCCGGGCCGCCGATCCGGGCGTCCAGCTCGCCCTGGCTGATCCGGCGGGCCGTCGCCGCCGCCGTCCGCAGCTCACGGCTGAGCCGGCCGGCCAGCAGGGCCCCGCCGAGCGCGGCGAGCGCCACCACGCCCGCGCCGGAGATCATCAGCTGCCGGTCGAACTCGGCCATCTCGCGGGCCTCCTCGTCCAGCGGCTTGCGCACGGACAGCACGTGGTCGCCGATCGGCCGTGCCGCCCACACGGCGGGGTGGTCCGAGGACAGGTCGAGGTAGGTCGTGCGCCGGCCCTCGGCCGCGGCGCGCCGCAGCGGCTCGGGTACGGACAGGGAGTCGAGGGCGGCCTCGGTGTCGACGTCGTCGACGCGGCCGGTGAGTTCGTACACCTGCCGGACCCGGACCAGCTGGGCCAGTGCCTGGGCCCGGGAGCCGTCGGCGACCTGCTCCAGCCGCTGCTGGTGCACGAGCAGTCCGATGGCGACGGCGACCAGTGCGCAGCCGGCGGCGAGCAGCACGGCGATCTTGCCGCGCAGCCGGAGCCGGCGCAGCCCGAGCGGGTGGAGCCCGGGGCGAGGGTGGCCGGGGCGACGGCGGCCGAGGTGACGGTGCCTGAGGCGACGCTGCCGGAGCTGACGGAGCCCGGGGTGCCCCGGCCCGCCCGGGCGCGGCGCGGGCTCGGGCGGGCGGATCCGGCGGCGCGCGGCCTGGCCGAGGGCCGTCATCGCGTGCCGCCCTGCCCGCCCGTGCCGCTCTGCCCCCTCGTGCCGCTCTCGCTGTGGGCGGGGGACGGCGCGGGCTCCGTGGCGGAGGCCCCGTACTTCTTCTCGTCGCTCACCGTCACCAGCCGGGCTCCGTCCCAGTGGAAGCGCACCGCCTGCTGGGCACCGTCCGTGCACAGGCTGCGCAGCACCAGGTCGTGGCCCAGCGTCTCCACGGCCACCTGGTGGCCCCCGGTGAGCAGCACCTCGTAGACCTGGCCGGCGCGGGCGGCGAACACGGCGAGCAGGGTGCGGCCGTTCTCGGTGTCGACGGCGACCAGCAGCTCGGGCCGGCCGTCGCCGGTCAGGTCGGCGTAGCGCGGCGGGCGCATGCCGGCCGGGCCCGGCTTGTCGGTGCTCGGCCGGTCGGCGTACGGCCGGGTGCGCGGGTCGGCGCGCAGCACCGCCCGTACGTCCAGGTCGCGCAGGTCCTTCGCCTCGTCCGTGCCGATCCGGGGCAGTCCCTTCAGCGGCTCGGGCGGCGGCTGGCGGGTGGACGCCCGGGCGCCGGGCGCCGAGGCGGAGGTGCCGGTCCAGGCCGGCCATACGGACTCGGGGCGTGGCGGTGCGGACACGGTGGGTACCGGCTCCCCGGCGGCCAGCCCGTCCGTGGCGGCGCACCCGGAGGCGGCCCCGGCGCCGATGAGCACGGCGCAGCCGGGGAGCAGCAGGCGGAAGGACGGCTTCATGCCGTAGACCGTCGCACTGCTTCATCACAGAAATACGGAGGTTGCGTAACAAGGATCACTAAAGGTGGATGATCAGGCAATTCAGGACGAAAGTCCCGGGACCAACAGGCCGGTGCCCGGCGCGCCGGTGCCGGGAGCGGGCCGGCACCGGCGCATCCGGCCTCAGTTCACGTTGACGGCGCTCCAGGCCGCCGCCACCGCGTTGTACTCGGTGCTGCCCGCGCCGTACAGGTCCTTGGCGGCGTTCAGGGTGGCCGTGCGGGCCCCGGCGTAGTTCGTCGAGGAGGTCATGTAGACCGTCAGCGCCCGGTACCAGATCTTGCCGACCTTGTCCCGGCCGATGCCGGTGACGGTGGAGCCCTTGTACGTGGGGGAGTCGTAGGCGACCCCGTTGATGGTCTTCGGGCCGCTGCCCTCCGCCAGCAGATAGGCGAAGTGGTTGGCGACGCCGGAGGAGTAGTGGACGTCGAGGTTGCCGACCGAACTGCTCCAGTAGTCGGCCGAGTTGCCGTCCTTCGACGGCTTGTCCATGAAGCGCAGGGCGGGCTTGCCGAAGCCGGACTTCACGATCTTCTCGCCGATGAGGTAGTCACCGGGGTCGGAGGGGTTGTCCGCGTACCACTCGACCATGGTGCCGAGGATGTCCGAGGTGGCCTCGTTGAGCCCGCCGGACTCGCCGGAGTAGGTCAGCGCGGCCGTCTTGGCGGTGACGCCGTGCGTCATCTCATGGCCGGCGACGTCGAGCGCCACCAGCGGCCCGAAGGTGGTCCCGTCCCCGTCGCCGTACGTCATGCAGAAGCAACTGTCGTCCCAGAAGGCGTTGTTGTACTTGCTGCCGTAGTGGACGCGGTTGTACGAGCCCTTGCCGTCGCCGGCGATGCCGTTACGGCCCTGGACGTTCTTGTAGTAGTCCCAGGTCATGTCGGTGCCGTACTGGGCGTCGACGGCGGCCGAGGCGCGGTCGGCGGTGGTGCCGCTGCCCCAGTGGTTGTCGGCGTCCGTGAACAGGGCCGCGGGGGCCCGGCCGATGCAGATGGTGAGGACGCACGTATCGGTCTTGCCCTGCGCGTCCCCGGTGTAGGTGTTGCCGCGCGTCGGGTCCTTGAGCTGGTACGACGATCCCGATGGGGTGGTGTCGAGCGGCACCGTCCCGCTGTACAGCGACTTTCCGTCGCCGGCGGCGGTCTCGATGCTGTCCCAGGCGTCGATCTGGGCGCCGGTGCGGGCGTCGGTCAGCACGGTCCGGGCGACCGGGTTGCCGAGCGAGTCCCGGCCGGCGGCGTTGGTGCGCCAGGCGAGCCGCGGGGTGCCGTGCAGGGCGTCGACGATCAGCTCGGGCCTGGCCGTGATCTTCTTCAGCGCGTCGCCGAGGTGCACGGCGCGCAGGGCGTTCACGGCGAGGTCGGCGGCCTTGGGGGCGGCGATCCTCGGGATGATCGAGGCGAGGGAGATCGGGCTCCGGGTGGCCCGGTTCGCGCCGCGGTAGCCGCCGTCCGGGGCCAGATGGACCACGAAGTCGCCGCCCAGCACGGGCAGTTGGTGGTAGGTGCGGTCGTAGCGGACGTGCTGGGTGCCGTCCTTGTCCACGATCACGTCGCGGACGCTGGTGTTCTCGGCGGAGGTCAGGCCGAGGTTCGCGGCCTGGGCCGGCAGTGCCGACGCCGCGTTCTGGATCGCGGTGGCCCGGGTCGGCCTCGGGTCGGCGTGGGCGGCGGGGGAGAGGGCGGCGGTCAGCAGGGTCGCGGTGGTGACGGCGGCGCCGGCGGTGGTGGCGAGACGGCGGGATCCTCGGACGTGCGGACGTATCCGGCTCATCTGTCTCCTCGGGGTGGCGCCGAACGAGGGCGTGGGGCGGCGCGGAACGGGGGTGGGGGGATGGCGCTGTGACCTGAGATTTAAGGGGCCATGACATCTCGTGTCCATAGACCCTTCATGGAGATGTGTGAGGAGCCGAAGGGGGTCCAGAATCGTTTCCGTGATCGCTTCGGAGTCCCCGGCCCCGCTGCCCTTCTTCGTCTACGGCACCCTGCGCCCCGGCGAGGCCAACCACGGCCTCTTCCTGCGGGGCCGGACCGCGGCGGAGGAGCCGGCCCTGCTGCCCGGCGCGGCGCTCTACGCCGGCCCCGGCTACCCCTACGCCGTCGAACGGCCGGGCGGCCGGATACACGGCGAACTGCTCACCGCCCGGCCGGACGCCTACGCCGAACTGCTCGCCGCCCTGGACCGGTTGGAGGAGTACACCCCGGGCGACCCGCGGAGCCGCTACGAACGCGTCGCCCGGCACGCCGTCCGCACCGCCGACGGCGCCCCCGTGCGGGCCTGGGTGTATCTGGCCGCACCGCGCGTCGCCGCCGGCCTGCGCGCCACGGGCACCCGCATCGACGGCGACGATTGGCGGTCTGGACGCTGAGGCCTGTCGTCGGACTCCCTCCTCCACTGCCTCAAGGACGTGGGAGGTGCCCCCGGCCCGGCGGGTCAGCTCAGCAGTGTCAGCCCCTCGGGCACGGTGATCCCGAACTCCTCCGCCGCGACGCGCCGCGCCTGCGCCTCGTCCGTCAGCTTGCGCTCGGTCACCGTGCCGTCGGCGCGGGTCTCGGTCAGCAGGCGGCCGTCCAGGGACAGATGACGCTCGGGGGTGCTCCGCTGCAGGAAGGCGCGCTGGGTGAACGGAGAACGCGGGTTGGTGCTGACGTACCAGTTGAACACCTCGAAGTCCCGCGCGGTGAACGGCTCCAGGGTGAACGCGTACTGCCCGGCCCAGTCCTGCCGCCGCCGGTCGTAGGCCTGCAACTCCCACAGTTCCAGCGGCCCTTGGTGCGGCAGCGGCATCAGGCGGTGCCGGCGGCCGCCGCCCTCGGACTCGACGCCGGTCACCAGCGGTACCGGCGCCAGCAGCGCCCCGAGCGCGCCGAAGCCGACGTCCGCGAGATACGGCTCCGGCTCACCCGGCACCGTGACCCGCAGCATCGCATGGGTCCGCGGCCGGCTCTCCGGGCTCTCCGCGCCCACCACCACCCGCCCGGCCAGCGGTGTCACCGGGAATCCCAGCGCCTCCAGGCCCAGCCGCAGCAGCGTGTTCTGCTCGTAGCAGTAGCCTCCCCGCCCGCCGTGGACCATCTTCGCCAGCAGATCCGCCGGGGCCAGCGAGGGGGCCCGTCCGGACAGGGCGTCCAGGTTCTCGAAGGGCAGGGACAGCGCGTGCGCCAGATGGACACCGCGCAGCGTCTCCAGGCCGGCCTGCCGGCCGCCCCGCCATCCGATGCGGTCCAGATAGGCGTCGAGGTCGAACTGTTCAGGGTCGGACATGCTTCGAACGTACGCCCGCATGCCGCCCGCCGCCGCGACCCGCGGACCGATCCGTACTACTCCGGTGGCCCTACGACCTCCACCCGCACCGCGCACGACTTGAACTCCGGCATACGCGATGTGGGGTCAAGGGCCGGGTTGGTCAGGGTGTTGGCGCGGCCCTCGCCCGGCCAGTGGAAGGGCATGAAGACGGTGTCGGGGCGGATGGTGTCGGTGATCCGCGCGGGTGCCACGGCCCGGCCCCGGCGCGAGACCACCGCCAGCGCGTCGCCCTCGGCCGCGCCGAGCCGGGCCGCGAGGCGCGGATGCAACTCCACGAACGGCCCCGGCGCGGCCGCGTTCAGCTCCGCGACCCGCCGCGTCTGCGCGCCCGACTGGTACTGCGACACCACCCGGCCGGTGGTGAGCAGCAGCGGGTACGCGGCATCGGGCTCCTCCGCCGTCGCCCGGTGCGTCACGGCGGCGAACCGGGCCCGGCCGTCGGGCGTGGCGAAACGGTCCAGGAAGAGACGCGGGGTGCCGGGGTGGACCCCCTCGTCCGTGTCCTGCGGGCACGGCCAGAACACCCCGGTGCCCTCCGCCAGCCGGCGGTAGGTGATCCCGGAGTAGTCGGCCGGTCCGCCCGCGCTGGCCCGGCGCAGCTCCGCGAAGACCTCCTCCGGGTCGGCCGGGAAACCCTTCTCCACACCGAGGCGGGCGGCCAGCTCGTGCAGGACGTACAGATCGCCGCGGACCCCGGGCGGCGCGGTGACCGCCTGCCGGCGCAGCAGCACCCTGCCCTCCAGACTGGTCGTCGTGCCCGTCTCCTCCGCCCACTGGGTGACCGGCAGCACGACATCCGCCAGCTCCGCCGTCTCCGACAGCACGACATCCGCCACCGCCAGGAAGTCCAGCGCGCGCAGCCGCTCCTCGACGTGGGCCGCGCGCGGCGCCGACACCACCGGGTTGGAGCCCATCAGCAGCAGCGCCCGGATGTCCGTGCCGAGCGCGTCGAGAAGTTCGTACGCGCTGCGGCCGGGGCCGGGCAGGGTGTCCGGGTCCACGCCCCACACCCCGGCCACATGCCGCCGCGCGTCGGGGTCGTCCAGCTTGCGATAGCCGGGCAGCTGGTCGGCCTTCTGGCCGTGTTCGCGTCCGCCCTGCCCGTTTCCCTGCCCGGTCAGGCAGCCGTACCCGGACAGCGGGCGGCCCGCCCGGCCGGTCGCCAGGCACAGATCGATCCACGCGCCCACCGTGTCCGTCCCCTTGGACTGCTGCTCCGGCCCGCGCGCGGTGAGCACCATCGCCGACTCGGGCGCGCAGAACAGCCGTACCGCCTCCCGGAGCAGGGGAACGGACACCCCTGTGATCCGCTCCACCTGCTCCGGCCAGTGCGCCATCGCCGCCGCACGGGCCGCGTCCCAGCCCGTCGTCCGCTCCCGGATGAACTCCTCGTCCGTCCGCCCCTCCGTCACCACCAGGTGCAACAGGCCGAGGGCGAGGGCGAGATCGGTGCCGGGCCGCGGGGCCAGATGCAGGTCAGCCTGCTCGGCGGTCCGCGTCCGGCGCGGGTCCACGACGATCAACGTGCCGCCGTTCGCCCGTAGTTCGGTGAGGAAACGCAACGACGGCGGCATGGTCTCGGCGAGATTGGAGCCGACGAGGATCACACACCCCGTCCGCGGGATGTCCTCCAGCGGGAACGGCAGTCCCCGGTCCAGGCCGAACGCCCGGGTACCGGCCGCCGCGGCCGACGACATACAGAAACGGCCGTTGTAGTCGATCTGCGAGGTGCCCAGCACCACCCGTGCGAACTTGCCGAGCGTGTACGCCTTCTCGTTCGTGAGCCCGCCCCCGCCGAACACGCCCAGCGCGTCGGCGCCGTACCGCGCCCGCGTGCCCCCGAGCCGCTCGGCGACCAGATCCAGCGCCGCCGTCCAGCTCGCCTCGACCAGCCGGCCCCCCGAGCGCACCAGCGGCGAGGTCAGCCGCACCGCGGGCGAGAGCACCTCGGCCGCGGTGCGGCCCTTGCCGCACAGCGCGCCCCGGTTCACCGGGAAGTCCGCCCGCTCGGAGACCTCGACGCCCCCGGCCGCCAGGGGCGTGACGTTCATCCCGCACTGCAGGGCGCAGTACGGGCAGTGGGTGGGCGTCGGGGCGATCGTCTCCATACCGCCAGCCTGCGTCGGCCGTGTTACGGCCCCCCACCGCCTCCGGTTACACGCCCGGGACGGCGACCTCCCCGCGCCGCCCCGCCCGCCGTGAGGCGCCGTACCGTGAGGCGCCGTGCCGTGCAGTGCTGTGCCGTGCGGTCATGCTCACCGCCCGGCGGCCAGCGCCCGTGCCACTCCCGGCTCCTTCGGCCCGAGGAAGCGCGGATCGGGGCGGAACACCGCGTCGAGCACCGCCTTGCCCGCCGCGAACACCTCGCGCGTCCCGCCGTAGTACCAGGTCACATCGTGCGTGGCGTCGACCCCGACCCCGTACGAGTCCACCCCCGCCGCCTCGCACAGCGCCACCGCCCGCCGGATGTGGAAGCCCTGGCTGATCAGCACGGCCCGGTCCACGCCGAAGATCTTTTTGGCCCGCACACAGGAGTCCCAGGTGTCGAACCCGGCGTAGTCGCTCACGATCCGCTGCTCCGGCACCCCGTGCCGCTTCAGATAGCCGCGCATGGCGTCCGGCTCGTCGTAGTCCTTGCGGCTGTTGTCCCCGGTGACCAGGACGACCTTCACCCGCCCCGCCCGGTACAGCTTCGCCGCCGCGTCCAGCCGATGCGCGAGATACGGCGACGGCTCCCCGTTCCACAGCCCCGCGCCGAACACGACCGCCACCGGCGCCCGCGGCGCGTCCGACGTCGTGCGCAGCCGGTCCGCCGTGGACACGAACAGCCAGGTCACCGGCAGCAGCGCCAGCACACACCCGGCCATCACGGCCTGCACCAGCCGCCGCTGCCCCTGCCGGGTACGCGGCAGCCGCGGTCGACGGATCTTCATGCGGCCCCCCAGAATCTGCTGTCGCCCCTTCAGGACGTGCGGGACGCCGTTCCGGTTCGCCTCACATCGACCGTGTGTACGACGTGAAGCCATGGAAAACGCCCGTGACGGACAGGCAACAGCCATGCAACGTGACCCCGGCAGGATCCTTCCATGACGGTGTCGCACCTGTTCCGCCCCGAGTCCCTCGTCCTGGTCGCCCACGGCAGCCGCGATCCGCGCGCGCTGGAGACCGTACGGGCCCTGCGGGACCGGATACGCGAGCTGCGCCCCGGCCTCTGTGTCCGCCTGGGCCACATCGAACTCAACGAGCCCCTCCTCACGGACACCCTCACCACCCTCGGCGACACCCCCGCCGTCCTGGTCCCGCTGCTCCTCTCGCGCGGCTACCACGTCAAACACGACATCCCCACGATGGCGGCCACCGCGCGGGCCCGCACCCACCTGGCCGCCCCGCTGGGCCCGCACCCCCTCCTGGTGGAGACCCTCTACGACCGTCTGCTGGAGGCCGGCTGGCCCCCGGCCATGGACGCGGCCACCCGCCGGGCGAGCGCGGTCGTCCTCGCCGCGGCCGGCTCCCGCGACCCCGACTCCGCCACCGACACCCGCCGCACGGCCCGCGCCCTCGCCGACCGCCTCGGCGTCCCGGTCGTCCCCGCCTACGCCTCGGCGGCGACCCCGACCGTCCCGACGGCGGTGCGCGCGCTGACGGCGAGGGGCCGGCACCGCGTGGCGATCGCCTCCTGCTTCACGGCGCCGGGCCGCTTCCCGGCCCAGTGCGCCCGGGCAGCCCCCTGGATCGCCTCGGATCCCCTGGGCGCCCACCCGGCGATGGCCCGCCTGGTCCTGCAGCGCTACGAGGAGGTCTTGACGACACGGCAGCCGCAAGCGGCCTGAAGGGGCGCGGGGCCGTATCGATGTGCTGCTCCGCCGCGTGGGCGCGACAAGCCACAAACAACCCGCGGCCGCCCGAAAACAGAACTCGGCAGGTGACCGGGCATACTGTCGAAGAATGGAAGGCACCGCACTCAGCTACGACCCGTCCGCCCTGGAACGCTACGCCCCCGAGCCGGACAAACGCCCCGGCCGCACCGCCTTCCAACGCGACCGCGCCCGCCTCCTCCACTCCGCCGCCCTGCGCCGCCTCGCGGGCAAGACCCAGGTGGTCACCCCGGGGACCCGCAGCCAGGTCTGGGACGCCAGCCCCCGCACCCGCCTCACGCACTCCCTCGAATGCGCCCAGGTCGGCCGGGAACTCGGCGCCGCCCTCGGCTGTGACCCCGATCTCGTGGAGGCCGCCTGTCTGGCCCACGACCTCGGCCACCCACCTTTCGGCCACAATGGCGAACACGCCCTGAACACCTTCGCGGACGACTGCGGCGGCTTCGAGGGCAACGCCCAGTCCCTGCGGCTGCTCACCCGGATCGAGCCCAAACGGTTCACCGAGGAACGCTCCGTCGGCCTCAACCTCACCCGCGCCGCCCTCGACGCCGCCACCAAGTACCCCTGGCCGCGCGGCGCCCACCCCACCGACCCGGCATCGCCCAAGTTCGGTGTCTACGCGGACGACCGCCCGGTCTTCGACTGGCTCAGGGCGTCGGCCCCCGCAACCCGCACCTGCTTCGAGGCCCAGGTGATGGACTGGTCGGACGACGTGGCGTACTCGGTGCACGACGTCGAGGACGGCCTGCACGCCGGTCATATCGACCCCAACTGCCTGCACGCCGAGCCCGAACGGCAGGAGGTGTTCCGCGTCGCCGTCGGCCGGTACGTCCCCGCAGGCACCGACCCGGCCGAACTCGCCGCCGCCCTCGACCGCCTCCAGGACGAGGAGTGGTGGCCGCACGGCTACGACGGCACCGCGGTCGCCCAGGCCCGGCTGAAGGACGCCACCAGCCAGCTCATCGGCCGGTTCTGCCTGGCCGCCGAGGGCGCCACGCGCGCCGCGTACGGCACCGGCCGGCTCACCCGCTACGGCGCCGAACTCGTCGTACCCCGCGAGGCGCGCATGGAGTGCGCGGTGCTGAAGGCGGTCGCCGACCGGTATGTGATCCAGCGCGCCGAACAGGAGCGGCTGCGCGCGGACCAGCGGGTGATCGTCGCGGAGCTGGCCGAGGCACTGACCGTCCGCGCGCCGGACGGCCTCGATCCGCAGTTTCGGGCCCTGTTCGACGGGGCAGGCGACGACCACGCGCGCAAGCGGGTGATCGTCGACCAGATCGCTTCCCTCACCGACGCCTCGGCACGCTCACTGCACGCGAGACTGACGGGGCATATGTGAGAGGAACGTGACCGGCGGTGGCCTGATCGGGTCACCCCCTCTTCCCGCAGCACGCCGGGTGCGGGACGCTCGCATATGGCGGCACCCTTACGAGGAGGCATCAAGTGGTCGACGCGGATCAGACATTCGTCATCGTCGGGGGCGGTCTCGCCGGTGCGAAGGCGGCCGAGACGCTCCGCGCGGAGGGCTTCACCGGCCGCGTGATACTGATCAGCGACGAGCGCGACCACCCCTACGAACGCCCGCCCCTGTCCAAGGGCTATCTGCTCGGCAAGGAGGACCGCGACAGCGTCTTCGTGCACGAGCCGGCCTGGTACACCCAGGCCGAGATCGAGCTGCACCTCGGGCAGACCGTCACCGCGATCGACCGCGCCGCCAAGACCGTCCGGCTCGGCGAGGGCACTCTGATCCACTACGACAAGCTGCTGCTGGTCACCGGTGCCGAGCCGCGCCGCCTGGAAGTACCCGGCACCGGCCTCGCGGGCGTCCACCATCTGCGCCGCCTCGCCCACGCCGAGCGCCTCAAGGGCGTGCTCACGGCCCTCGGCCGGGACAACGGCCACCTCGTGATCGCGGGCGCCGGCTGGATCGGCCTGGAGGTCGCCGCGGCGGCCCGCGGCTACGGCGCGGAGGTCACGGTGATCGAGCACGGGCCGACCCCGCTGCACACCGTCCTCGGCCCCGAGCTGGGCAATGTCTTCGCCGAGCTGCACCGCGAGCACGGCGTCCGCTTCCACTTCGGGCGGCAGCTCACCGAGATCGTCGGCCAGGACGGCATGGTCCTCGCGGTCCGCACCGACGACGGCGAGGAGCACCCGGCGCACGACGTCCTCGCCGCGATCGGCGCGGCCCCCCGGATCGGCCTCGCCGAGGCGGCCGGACTGGAGATCGCCGACCGGGCCGACGGCGGCGGCATCGCCGTCGACGAGCGGCTGCGCACCTCCGACCCGGACATCTACGCCGCCGGTGACGCGGCGTCCTTCCCGCTGGCCCTGTTCGGCACCCGGCTGCGGGTGGAGCACTGGGCGAACTCGCTGAACGGCGGCCCGGCCGCCGCCCGCGCCATGCTCGGCCACGACATCGTCTACGACCGTGTGCCCTACTTCTTCACCGACCAGTACGACCTGGGCATGGAGTACAGCGGCTGGGCGCCGGCCGGGTCGTACGACGAGGTGGTGATCCGGGGCGATGCCGGCAAGCGGGAGTTCATCGCGTTCTGGCTGAAGCAGGGACGCGTGCTGGCCGGGATGAACGTGAACGTGTGGGATGTCACAGAGCGCATCCAGAAACTGATCCGTTCCCAGGCCGAGGTGGACACGGAGGCCCTGGCCGACCCGCACGTCCCGCTGGAGAGCCTGGCCTCCTGACGCCCGGGGGTGTCGGTCCCGCCCCGTAGAATCACCACGTGGCAGGACGGATCAACGACGAGGACGTGAAGGCGGTACGGGACGCGGTCCCGATCGACGCCGTGGTCTCCGAGTACCTCCAGCTGCGCAGCGCGGGCGGCGGCAATCTCAAGGGCCTGTGCCCCTTCCATGACGAGAAGTCGCCGTCCTTCCAGGTCAGCCCGAGCAAGGGACTCTTCCACTGCTTCGGCTGCCAGGAGGGCGGAGACACCATCACCTTCGTGATGAAGGTGGACCACCTCTCCTTCTCGGAGGCGGTCGAGCGCCTCGCCGCCCAGGCCGGCATCACGCTGCGCTACGAGGAGGGCGGATACAACCCGGCCCACCAGCGCGGCGAGCGCATCCGCCTGGTCGAGGCGCACAAGATCGCCGCGCAGTGGTACGCCGAGCAGCTCGCCACCAGCGCCGAGGCCGAGACCGGCCGGCTCTTCCTCGCCGAGCGCGGCTTCGACCAGGGCGCGGCCGTGCACTTCGGCGTCGGCTACAGCCCGCAGGGCTGGGACCACCTCACCCGCTATCTGCGCGGCAAGGGCTTCACCGACAAGGAGCTGATCCTCTCCGGACTCTCCCAGGAGGGCCGCCGCGGTCCCATCGACCGCTTCCGGGGCCGCCTGATGTGGCCCATCCGGGACATCGGCGGCGAGGTCGTCGGCTTCGGCGCCCGCAAGCTGTACGAGGCGGACAACGGCCCGAAGTACCTGAACACCCCCGACACGGCGATCTACAAGAAGTCCCAGGTCCTCTACGGCATCGACCTCGCCAAGCAGAACATCGCCAAGGCCAGCCGGGCGGTCGTCGTCGAGGGCTACACCGACGTGATGGCCTGCCATCTCGCGGGCGTGACCACCGCGATCGCCACCTGTGGCACGGCCTTCGGCGGCGACCACATCAAGATCCTCCGCCGCCTCCTCATGGACAACGGCTCGGCCCGCGTGATCTTCACCTTCGACGGCGACGCGGCCGGGCAGAAGGCCGCCCTGCGCGCCTTCGAGGACGACCAGAAGTTCGCCGCCGAGACGTACATCGCGATCGCTCCGGACGGCATGGACCCCTGCGAACTGCGCCTCGCGAAGGGCGACGAGGCGGTGGCGGACCTGGCCGAACCGCGCACGCCGCTCTTCGAGTTCGCGCTCCGCCAGATCGTCGCCCGCTACGACCTGGACACCCCGGCGGGCCGCGCCGCCGCCCTGGACGAGGCGGCGCCCGTCGTCGCCCGCATCAAGAACAGCGGCGCCCAGCACGAGGTCGCCGTCGAACTGGCCGGCATGCTCGGCATCCTGGACACCCAGTTCGTGGTCCGCCGCGTGGCCCAGCTGGCCCGCTGGGCGCGTGAGCGCGGCGGCAGGGGCGGCCCGCAGCAGGACCGCTCGCGCGGCGCGGAGCAGCAGTGGGCGACCCCCGCCGCCCGCCCCGCCTCCGGCCCGGCCCTGACCCTGCGCAACCCCGTCTACGCCGCCGAACGCGAACTGCTCAAACTCGCCCTGCAGCGGCCCGAGCTGGTCTCCCCGGCCGTCGACGCCTATGGCGTCGACGAGTTCACCGCCCCTCCCTACGCCGCCGTGCGCCAGGCGGTCGCGGAGGCGGGCGGCGCCGAGTACGGCGTCCAGGACCCGCAGGAGTATCTGGTCCGGGTCCGCGAGGCCGCGCCCGACGACACGGTCCGCGCCATGGTCACCGAGCTGGCCGTCGAGCCGATCCTGCGCCGCACGGTCGACGAGACCTACGCCGGCACGGTCCTGGTCCAGATCCGCCGCCGCGCCGTCGAGCGCCGCATCCACGACATCCAGTCCCAGATGACCCGCCTCGCCACCGGCGGCGACCCCGCCCAACTGGCCGCCGTCCAGAACGAGATGTGGGTCCTCCAGCAGTATGACCAGGCCCTGCGCGAGCGGGGCGCGGAGGCCCTCTAGGGACGCTCCAGGGGCCCTCCGGGGGCGCCTCCGTACGCGCCGGCGCCCGCTCGGCCGCCGCGTCGCGCCCGGTTTCCCGACACGGATCACCAACCGGTCACGGACTGGATGCAAAAAGTCACCGCAAGCCCCTACTGGCGGGGATGTGTCTTACTCCACACTGGGGTGCGGTGCCCGAGTCCGCGGAGCGCAGGCCGTCGACTCTCCACTTCCGAACCCGCTGCCGCACACCTTCAGCAGTGATCATCCTGGAGGTCGCCCCCGTGCAGACCCAGACCCTCACCCAGACCGACAGCGCCACCGGCGCCGCCGCGGACGAGCCGGATCCGGAGGCGGACGTCCTCGTGGCCGTGCCGCCGCAGGGCCCCGCCGCCCGGCACCCGGAGACGGTGCCCGCCGAGCCCGCGGAACCACCCGCGCAGGCGCTCACGGACGAGCCCGAGGAGGCCGCCGAGCCCGTCGAGACACCGCCCGCGGCCCGCGCCGACACCAGCGGCCCCTCCGCCGACCTGTTCCGTCAGTACCTGCGTGAGATCGGCCGTATCCCGCTGCTCACCGCCGCCGAGGAGGTCGAACTCGCCCGCCGGGTCGAGGCCGGCCTGTTCGCCGAGGAGAAGCTCGGCAACACCCCTGACGTGGACAGCCAGTTGGCGCTCGACCTGGACCGGCTCGTCGTCCTGGGGCGGATGGCCAAGCGGCGTCTCATCGAGGCCAATCTGCGTCTCGTCGTATCCGTGGCCAAGCGGTACGTCGGCCGCGGGCTGACCATGCTCGACCTGGTCCAGGAGGGCAACCTCGGGCTGATCCGGGCGGTGGAGAAGTTCGACTACGCCCGCGGCTACAAGTTCTCGACGTACGCCACCTGGTGGATCCGGCAGGCGATGTCCCGGGCCCTGGCCGACCAGGCCCGCACCATCCGCGTCCCGGTCCATGTGGTCGAGCTGATCAACCGGGTCGTCCGCGTCCAGCGCCGCATGCTCCAGGAACGGGGCTACGAACCCACGCCCGAAGAGGTCGCCGCCCATCTCGACCTGCTGCCCGAGCGGGTCTCCGAGGTGCTGCGCCTGGCCCAGGAACCGGTCTCGCTGCACGCCCCGGTCGGCGAGGAGGACGATGTGGCCCTCGGCGACCTGATCGAGGACGGCGACGCGGCGAGCCCCGTGGAGTCCGCCGCGTTCCTCCTGCTCAGGGAGCATCTGGAGGCCGTGCTGTCCACACTGGGCGAACGCGAACGCAAGGTCGTCCAGCTCCGCTACGGCCTCATCGACGGCCGGCCCCGCACGCTGGAGGAGATAGGGCGCCTCTTCGGCGTGACCCGGGAGCGGATACGCCAGATCGAGTCCAAGACCCTGAACAAGCTCCGGGACCACGCGTTCGCGGACCAGCTCAGGGGCTACCTGGACTGACGGAGGCAACGGAGAGGGGGGCCGCCGGCCGGCAGCCCCCCTTCGCCCACCTCGGACAGGCCCTAGGCCCTGCCGTCAAATTCCCGCCTGCCCGGCGGGCGGACGACGGGAATTTGACGACAGGCCCTAGTCCACCTCGGCCACAGCCTGCGCGAACTGGGCCTTGTACAGCCGGGCATAGGCGCCGTCCGCGGCCAGCAGCTCCGCGTGCGCGCCCTGTTCCACGATCGACCCGTTCTCCATCACGAGAATCGTGTCCGCGTCCCGGATCGTCGACAGCCGGTGCGCGATCACGAACGACGTCCGCCCCGTGGCCAGCTTCGCCATCGCCTTCTGGATCAGCACCTCGGTCCGGGTGTCGACCGAACTCGTCGCCTCGTCCAGCACCAGGATCGTCGGGTCGGACAGGAACGCCCGTGCGATGGTGATGAGCTGCTTCTCACCCGCGCTGACCCCCGCGCCCTCGTCGTCGATCACGGTCTCGTACCCGTCGGGCAGCGTACGGACGAACCGGTCGGCGTGCGCCGCCCGTGCCGCCTCCTCGATCTCGCCCCGGGTGACCTCGCGCGCCGCGCCGTAGGCGATGTTCTCCGCGATCGTGCCGCCGAACAGCCAGGTGTCCTGGAGCACCATGCCGATCCCGGCGCGGAGTTCGTCCCGGGACATCTTCCGGATGTCCACGCCGTCCAGGGCGATCCGGCCCCCCGAGACGTCGTAGAACCGCATCAGCAGGTTGACCAGCGTGGTCTTGCCCGCGCCGGTCGGGCCGACGATGGCCACCGTGTGACCGGGCTCCACCGTGAGCGAGAGGTCCTCGATCAGCGGCTTCTCGGGGTCGTACCGGAAGGACGCGTGCTCCAGTTCCACGCGTCCGCGCAGCTCGGCCGGCCGCTCGCCCGGAACCGGGTCCGCCTCCTGCTCCTCGGCGTCGAGGAGTTCGAAGATCCGCTCGGCCGACGCCACCCCGGACTGCACCAGGTTCGCCATCGAGGCGACCTGCGTCAGCGGCATCGAGAACTGCCGTGAGTACTGGATGAAGGCCTGGACATCACCGATGGACAGGGAGCCGGAGGCCACGCGCAGACCGCCGACGACCGCGACCAGGACGTAGTTGAGGTTCGAGACGAACATCATCAGCGGCTGCATGACACCGCTGTTGAACTGGGCCTTGAACCCGGCCTGGTAGAGCGCCTCGTTCTGCTCGGCGAACTGCTTGGCCGACTCGTCCTGCCGGCCGAACACCTTCACCAGGGTGTGCCCGGTGTACATCTCCTCGATATGGGCGTTCAGCTTGCCGGTGGTGCGCCACTGCTGCACGAAGTGCGGCTGCGAGCGCTTGCCGACCCGGGTGGCCACGAGGAACGACAGCGGCACGGTGACCAGCGCGACCAGCGCCAGGATCCAGGAGACGTAGAACATCATCACCAGCACGCCGACGATGGTCAGCAGCGAGTTGATCAGCTGTCCCATCGACTGCTGCAGCGTCTGCCCGATGTTGTCGATGTCGTTGGTCGCACGGGAGAGCACCTCGCCGCGCTGGCGCTTGTCGAAGTACGACAGCGGCAGCCGCGACAGCTTCGACTGCACGGACTCGCGCATCCGGAACACCGTGCGGTTCACGGCCCGGTTGACCAGCCGGGTCGCCACCGCCATCAGCAGGCCGGCGACCAGGAACGTACCGGTCGCGAGCAGCAGGATGTCCCCTACGGCGCCGAAGTCGATGCCCTTGCCGGGCGTGAAGTCGGTGCTCTTCAGCATGTCCGCGACGGAGCCCTGGCCATGAGCCCGCATCCGGTCCAGGACCTGCTCCTTGGTGGCCCCGGCCGGCATCCGGCGGCCGATGATGCCGGCGAAGACCAGGTCGGTGGCCCTGCCGAGGATCTTCGGGCCGATCACGCTCAGGGCCACGCTGACGACCACACACAGCAGCAGGCCGTAGATCGTGAGTCGTTCCGGTTTGAACAGGGATATGAGCCGTCTGCTCGACCCCTTGAAGTCCAGCGAACGCTGGTCCGGGCCTCCCGCTGCCATCATGCGTCCCATGGGCCCGGCCATCAGGCGGCCTCCGCTTCCGTCAGCTGGGAGAGCACGATCTCCCGGTACGTCTCGTTGTCCGCCATCAGCTCCCGGTGCCGGCCGGTGCCGACGACCCGGCCCTCGTCCAGCACGATGATCCGGTCCGCCTCCCGGATGGTCGCCACCCGCTGGGCGACGATGACGACGGTCGCCTCGGCCGTCTCACGGGCGAGCGCGCCGCGCAGGGCCGCGTCGGTGGCGTAGTCGAGCGCGGAGAAGGAGTCGTCGAAGAGATAGATCTCCGGGCGCTGCACCAGGGCGCGGGCGATGGCCAGACGCTGGCGCTGGCCGCCGGAGACATTGGTGCCGCCCTGCGCGATCGGCGCGTCCAGGCCGCCCTCCAGCTTGCTCACGAAGTCCTTGGCCTGCGCCACCTCCAGCGCGTGCCACAGCTCCTCGTCGGTGGCGTCGGGATTGCCGTAGCGCAGGTTGGTGGCGACGGTGCCGGCGAACAGATAGGGCTTCTGCGGCACCAGCCCGACCGTCTTCGCCAGCAGCTTCGGCTCGACCTGCTGGACGTCCACGCCGTCGACCAGCACCTCGCCCTCGGTGGCGTCGAACAGCCGCGGGACCAGCCCGAGCAGCGTCGACTTGCCGCTGCCGGTGGAGCCGATCACGGCGGTCGTCTCACCCGGCCGGGCCACCAGGTCGATGGACTTCAGCACCGGCTCCTCGGCACCCGGATAACGGAAGCCGGCGCCCCGGATCTCCAGATGGCCGTGCCGGCGCAGCTCGACGACCGGCGACTTCGGCGGGACCACGCTGGAATCCGTGCCGAGGACTTCCTGGATGCGCTCGGCACACACCTCCGCGCGCGGCACCATCATGAACATGAAGGTGGCCATCATCACGGACATGACGATCTGCATCAGATAGGCGAGGAACGCGGTCAGATCGCCGATCGCCATCTGGTTGCTGTTGATGCGATGGGCACCGAACCACACCACCGCGATCGACGACAGGTTCACCACCGTCATGACGATCGGGAACATCAGCGCGAGCATCCGGCCGGTGGCCAGCTGCATCTCGGTCAGATCGCCGTTGGCCTTCGCGAACCGACCCTGCTCGTACTCGTCGCGGACGAAGGCGCGGATCACCCGGTTGCCGGTGATCTGCTCGCGCAGCACCCGGTTCACCGTGTCCAGCCGGACCTGCATCGAGCGGAACAGCGGCCGCAGCCGGCGCACGATCAGCGTCACGGAGACGCCGAGCACCGGCACCACCGCGACCAGCACTCCGGACAGCGGCACGTCCAGGCCGAGCGCCATCACGATCCCGCCCACGCACATGATGGGCGCCGACACCATCAGCGTGAACGTCATCAGGACCAGCATCTGGACCTGCTGTACGTCGTTCGTCGTACGCGTGATGAGCGAGGGCGCTCCGAAGTGAGCCACCTCACGCGTGGAGAAGGACTGCACGCGGTCGAAGATGCCACCGCGCACGTCCCGGCCGAGCGCGGCAGCGGTCCGCGCGCCGTAGTAGACGGCTCCGATGTTGCAGACGACCTGGGCCAGCGAGATGCCGACCATCAAGGCGCCGAAGGAGAGGATGTAACCCGTGTCACCCTTCACGACACCGTTGTCGATGATGTGCGCGTTGAGGGTGGGCAGGTAGAGAGTGGCGCAGGTCTGCAGGAACTGCAGCAGCACCAGAAGGGTTATGGGTTTCTTGTATGGCCTGAGATGGGTCCGCAGAAGTCGTATGAGCACGCTACGTCTCTCGGGAGTCGACGACAGGGGGCTGGTGGATGTGCCCTTGGCCCCTATCGTCGAACACTCCACCCGTGTTACCTCAACTGATTAACCCGACGGGGGAGCGTGCGGACCCTGATTTTTTGGGTGTTATGGGCGTTATGAGTGAAACGCTCCGGGGTGGGTCTGCTCCCGCACCGCCACGAACTGCTGGCGCACCGCCTGCCCCACGGCCAGCTCGTCACCCGGCTCCAGCACCTGCGCCGCGGCCCCCCGCCAGACCGGCGGAGTGCGCGGATCGAGCGTGCCCTGCGACACGCCCAGCGCCCAGGCCGCCTGCCGGGCCGCGCCGATCGCCGCGTAGTCCGCGGGCTGCGGTACGACCACCTGGGTGCCGAACAGCGAGGGCGCCGAGGCCTGCACGGCCGGCAGCTCGGCGGCCGGGCCGAGCAGGAAGATCCGCCGCACGTCCACGCCCCGCCCGCGCAGCACGTCCAGCGCGTCGGCGAGCCCGCACAGCATGCCCTCGAACGCGGCCCGCGCCAGATGCTCGGGCTTCATCGACTCCCGTCTGAGGCCGGCGATGGTCCCGGCGGTGTGCGGAAGGCTCGGCGTCCGTTCGCCTTCCAGATAGGGCAGGAGGACGAGGCCATGGGCGCCCGGCGTGGACTTCATCGCCAGCTCGGACAGGCTCTCCAGATCCGGCAGCCCGAGGAGTTCGGCGGTGCCGCGCAGGGTGCGCACCGCGTTCAGGGTGGTGACGACCGGCAGATGCATTCCGGTGGCGTCGGCGAGGGAGGTGATCATCCCGGACTGGTCGGCGAGCGCCTCCGGGTGCACGGCCATCACGGACCCCGACGCCCCCAGCGATACGACGGCGTCCCCCAGCCCGATCCCGAGCCCGAACGCGGCCGCCATGGTCTCCCCGGTCCCCGCCGAGATCAGCAGCCCCTCCGGCGTCGTACCGGCCGCGTCCGAGGGGCCGATCACCTCCGGCAGCATCGCCTGATGGCCGAGGGCCAGCTCGACCAGGTCGGGCCGGTAGCCGCCGGTGGCGGCCGACCAGTACCCGGTGCCGGACGCCCCGCCGCGATCGGTGGTCCTGCGCACGGGCCGCCCGAGCAGCTGCCAGACCAGCCAGTCGTGCGCCTGGAGCAGTACGGCCGTCCGGCGGGCGTTCTCCGGCTCGCTCTTCGCGAGCCAGCGCAGCTTGGTGACGGGCTGGGCGGCCTGCGGCACACAGCCGACCGCCTGCGCCCAGGCCTCCCGGCCGCCGAGCGCGTCGATGAGGTCCGCCGCGGCGACCTGCGCCCGCTTGTCGCCGCCGACCAGCGCCGGGCGCACGGTGTTGCCCTGGGCGTCCAGCGGGACGAGGGCGTTCTGCTGGGCCGACACGCCGATGGCCTGCACGCCCTCCAGCAGGCCGCCCCCGGCGGCCTCGCCGAGGGACAGCAGCCAGGCCTGCGGGTCTATGTCGCTCGGACGACCCTCTGCCGGGTGCGGGGCGTACCCCTGCCGTAGTACGGCACCGGTGTCCGTGTCGCAGACCACGATGCGTGTGAAGTCCGGTGAGCTGTCCAGCCCGGCGACTATCCCCATACGGAGAATATTGCAGCATTCCTGCGACTGGTTCGTCCGCGGCGCGGCTACGTGTTGCTCGTGCCCCAGTCGTCGTCGGGGGTGCCGTTCAGGTTCCGCTCGCGCAGTGATCGCACCCGCTGGGCCACGGTCTCGGGAACCCGGTCCCCCACCCTGTCGCTGACCGTGTGGAAGGCCTTGCCGGCGTACTGGCGGCCCTGCTGGGCGGCGCTCTCGGCCGTGTTGCGCACGGCGGGGTTCTGCGCGATCCGCCGGGCGGACTTCTTCAGCTGCTCGTAGCGCTCGCGTCCGGCCCGCGTGCCGAGTACGTAACCGAGAGCCAGTCCGGCGACGAATGTGAGCCGGTAGCGCATGGCGGCCACCCTTCCCTTGCGTAGGTCTCTGGTGCGGCGTCGGGGCCGGGGGATACCGATTGGCGGAGCACCCCCCTGCTTGCGCTAATGTATGTGTCGCAGCGAGCGCCCGCCCCCTGGCGAATACCCAGGTAGGTACGTTCGATGCAACGAGGCGATCCTCCGTAGCTCAATTGGCAGAGCAGCCGGCTGTTAACCGGCAGGTTACTGGTTCGAGTCCAGTCGGGGGAGCTTCGGTCCTCCGTAGCTCAATTGGCAGAGCAGCCGGCTGTTAACCGGCAGGTTACTGGTTCGAGTCCAGTCGGGGGAGCGCGGTGAACGAGGACCCCTTGGGGGTCCTTTTTCATGCCCGCGGGAACCGCCGCGCCCTGCGTCGCTGTCCTCAAGGTCATGAGCAGCGCAGATGCCGACCATCCGAAGCAGGAGATCGTATGAGCGGCTATGCTGCGGCAGACGGCGCGCACACATGTACGCGACACGCCGCTATGGGGCGGTAGCTCAGCCGGTTAGAGCAGCGGACTCATAATCCGTCGGCCGTGGGTTCGAGTCCCACCCGCCCCACCACGCACCACTGGTGCAGAAACGATCTGACCTGTCAGAACGGGCGAGCGGTGGCCGCCACGCCGAAGCGGCGGCCATTGCTCACCTGCTCAGATCAAGATCCAGGGGCCCTACAGGGGCCCGGAGGACGCCAGCTGGGCCCCTCAAGGGGCTTAGGCGGCCTTCGCCGCAGGATCCCGGTCTTCGTCGCTACCTTCGAGCAGAACCCGAGCCAGGCTTTCGAGACCCACCTCGGGCTCGCCGTCGATGACGAAGCGGGCAAGGGGCTGCCGTTTCCCGGGTTCTGCGAGGGGAGCGGTGATCTTGTCCGCCGACAGGATCCTGAGACCGGCCTCCTTGCAGTGGTCGCGTACCCACTGGATCACGGCCAGCGTCACGTTCTCCTGGCTGCCGGTAACCGTTTTGATCTTGCCCAGCAGGCGGCCGTTGCGCCGCCCCTTCACGCTGACGCTCCAGACGCCGTCGCGATGGCGCGTGGCGTCGGCGTAGACGACGGCCATCCCGTCGCTGAACAGTCTCTGGGGGAGGGCGAGGGGCCGGAGCACGTCGTAGTCGACACTGCGCGGGATGACCGACGTCATGGACTCGGCCTCGCGTCGGGCGAGTTCGGGCAGGACGCTGGTGTAGGTGTCGGAGGTGATCTGGCGCGAGCTGTGCCCGAGCCGCTCTTGCACCACCTTGATGTCGTTGCCCTGGAGCAGTGACAGACTGGCCGAGATATGCCGGAGATCATGAAGCCGGACAGGGGGTAGGCCGGACAGCTCGACGAGCCGCTTGAAGCGTCGGCTCACCCAGTCGGGGTGGAGCGGTTCGCCGTTCTCAAGGGTGAAGACTCGGTCCGACTCGACCCAGGCTTTGACGCCGGACCATTCCTGGCGGGCCTTGTTCTGGTCGGCTCGCCACCGGCTCAGGACCTCGCCCGACTCCGCCTGCGCGACGAAAGCCGGAACGAACTCCACTGGCTTGCCGACTCGTTGGACGACGGCGTGGGCACGGTGGCGACGATGATGCTCGGCACCCGGTTCCTGGCGAGCGTCGGCCGCGACGGGCTCTGGCACGAACGGGTCGTGCGCTCGTACCGGGACCAGTGGAAGGCCAAGCACGCCGAGACCGTCGACCGGCTGTCCCGAACGGACGTGGCGCTCGCCTCCTACGAGGTGGAAGACGTGCGTTCCTGGCTGCAGAAGGTGCCCCGCGACGCCCCGGTGTGCAGCTTTCCTCCGTTCTACAGCAACGGTTACGAGAAGCTGTACGAGCCGCTGAACACCCACTTCGACTGGGACGCCCCCGAGTACGAGCCGCTGTCCGACGCCGACGTGGTCGGTGTCCTCGGTGCGATCACGGACCGGCCGTACTGGCTGACCGCCTCCAACCACGATGTGCCCGAGCTGCACCCCTACCTGCGCGGCGTGATCAAGGCGACCCCGCGCGCCGCTCCCTTCTACGTGTACGCCTCGGTCGCGCGGACGCGGATCGTCGCTCCCCGCCAGCCGATCGAACCGGTCAAGGCTCCGCGCCTGCGCGCAGGAGACGAGTTGGTCGGGCCGCTGACGCTCGCCCTCCTCAAGCCGGGCCAGTTCAACGCGCTGCGCTCCCGCTACCTCAACCCGCGGATCGCGCCCGGCGCCGCGAACCTTGCCGTCGCGGTCAAGGACGGCAAGGGCAAGATCCTCGGCGTCTTCGCGATGGCCCCGAGCAGCTACACCCCGGACGAGGCCTATCTGCTGTCCGACTTCGCGGTCGCGCCGACGGACTACCCGCGGCTGTCGAAGCTGATCGTGCTCGCGGCCACCAGCTCCGAGGCGCAGCTGCTGTGCCAGCGGGCGTTCTCGCGCCGGATCAGGGCGGTGTCGACGACGGCGTTCAGCAACAACCCGGTCTCGATGAAGTACCGCGGGCTGCTGAGGCTGACCAAACGCGGCCCGTCGAACGAGGACGGCTGGAAGTACCAGCTCCAGTACCAGGGGGCCATGGGCGGGCACACGCTCGCCGACGCCCTTCAGACGTGGGCGAAGCGGTGGGGCGCCCGGACCACGACGAAACAGACGGGAGTCTGACCATGGGCAAGACCAGCCAGCTTGCCCCGCCGCAGATGGTGCAGGGCGACCCGCGCACGCTGACGCTGCTGGACGTCAACGCGCGCTACCTGCCGCACGAGCAGTTCCGCCAACTGGTGGCGAACATCAAGCGGGACGGACACCTGACCTCGACCCCGTTGGTGTGGAACGACGCCGGCAATGGACGGCTGATCGTGCTGTCCGGCAACCACCGCACGCTCGCGGCCATCGAGGCCGGCCTGCCCCAGATCTGGTGGATGCAGATAGATGAGCCGTTGCCCCGCCAGCGGCAGATCGCGCTCCAGCTGTCCCACAACGCCATCGTCGGGCAGGACGACCCGGCGATCCTGAAGGAGCTGTACGACGAACTGGAGTCGGTGGAGTGGCGCCAGTACACGGGACT
Organism: Streptomyces alanosinicus; assembly: GCF_014650595.1. GTDB lineage: Bacteria > Actinomycetota > Actinomycetes > Streptomycetales > Streptomycetaceae > Streptomyces > Streptomyces alanosinicus. The sequence goes on along the minus strand of NZ_BMVG01000001.1, from coordinate 666,040 downwards.
GGACGACAAGAGCCTGGACCTGCTGGAGAAGGTGGATGTCGCCAGCCTCGGCGAAGACAACCTCGACTTCGCCAGTGTGCAGCTTGTGTTTCTGCCCGATGAGTTGCAGCGTGCGGAGGCCGCGTTCGATGCCGCACGCTCGACGGCTGCAGCCGACCAGCGGTGGGTGGCCGGTCTGGAACAGTACGAGCCGGTACTCGATGCACTGGAGACCTCACGGGCCGCGTACAAGATCGGCAACAGCGCGACCGCGCTCGGCGTGATCCTCACCGTGTTCGAGCGGCACCTGGGTGAACTGGCCGAGGGTTGGTTCGACGCGGTCTCCGGGGAGCCCAGTCGGGCGGGGACGGCGCCGCTGGAGACGGTGTTCGGGGTGCGGGACGTGCCGGTGGAGACGGCGGCTGCGATGCGGGCGGCCATCGACCGGATGGTGCAGGACGGCACCGTTCCGGTAGACGAGCCGTGGCGCGCCTTGGAAATTCTGATCGGCGGGTTGGCAGTGTGACCGAAGCAAGCAGCGCAGCGGGTCGCCGTACTAGCGTGCTAGGTGGAGAAGACCCGACCAGGGCCAGGGGGCACGTTTACTCCCGGCGAGCGAGCCAATTGATCGAGAGGGTGAATTGTCCGTTTCTCTGAAAGTGATGACGATCTACTCACCGGCCACGTAAATCCCCAGCTCGCGACCTGTGGTCCCCGCGCACGCGGGGGTGGTCCCGACTGGTACACCGCGATCAACGACCTCGACCAGTGGTCCCCGCGCACGCGGGGGTGGTCCCAGCTTCTGGGTCTACGACGAACGCCTCGTGATGTGGTCCCCGCGCACGCGGGGGTGGTCCCGGGTATTCGACCGTGCGCGTGGTGGTGGTCATGTGGTCCCCGCGCCTGCGGGGGTGGTTGCATCGCCCAGATGATCGCCCTCAAGGCCGTCGGGTGGTCCCCGCGCCTGCAGGGGTTGTCCCTGCGCGGTGGAACCTTGGCCACCGAGATGTTGTGGTCCTCACGCCGGCGGAGGTAGTCCCCTCACAGCTCCGGTCAACACCAGTTCCGGGTAGCCTTTTCCCGCGAACACGGAGGTGGTCCCATCTCCAGCGAATGTGTGACGACAGCGGCTTCTTGGTCCCCGCGCATGCGGGGGTGGTCCCTGGGGATCCGCGCCGCACGCGTCCGTGTGAACGTGCTCCTCGCGTCTGCGGGGCTGGGAAGTAGCTGCGGGTGGACGTCTTTCAGAGGCGCAGCATGGCGGCCGCGGGCGCCGTCCCCACCAGAACTGAAGGTCTGCTCTGCATGCTTCTGGTCCAACTGGGGCTCTGCGCCGCAAGCGTTAACTCGCCCTCGGATAACGGGACTTAGCCCGCAAGGAGCGTCGGGATCCGCTACGGTCAAGACAAGAAGGGCCGAGTCTGTGCACCCGCGGCAAACGAGACACAGGCTCGGCCTGTCCGAGCAGCTGAAGCAACCCAGAACAGGAGCGACTCTACCTGTGAGTAGCAGCAACGGCATGTTTCAGGAACGAGCGGAGAGTTCGCGGCACCGGCAGAGCCTCTGGTACGGCCTGGTGCTAGCCCTCATCAACACTTGCCCGTCTTCTCCCTCTCCAACTGCACCGTTGGTGTGGGGAGCGGTCGTGGTGATCGTGGTCTTGGTTCTGCGGTCGAATACGTTCAGGCTGCGCCACGTCTGACAGATGCAGAGAGGATGAGCCTGGCGTCGGCTGTGGCTGACGCTGGGCGCTCGGCCTTCTGCGCGCGCGGCTGCGCATCACCCATTCACCTCCTCGGCGTGTCTAGGCAGACAGCTCTGCCGTGCCGCGCAGGAAGGCGGAGTCATGTCACAAGGCGTTCAGGGTCCCGGATCCCGGGATGGTGTTCCGCCATTCGGTCAGTTGTCTGCTGCGGCGAAGTCCGTATGGGCGAAGTCTGACCGGGGAACGGGTGGTTGGCTGCCGCTGTGGCGACACTTGACGGACAGTGCGGCCGTTGCCCGCCGGATGTGGGAACACTGGATACCCTCGTCCGTCAGGGAGTTGGTGGCCGAGGCGCTACCCGGCGGAGATGCTGACGCTCGTCAACTCGTTGAGTTTCTGGCCGGGGTCCATGACGTGGGGAAGGCGAGCCCTGCCTTCGCTTGTCAGGTTGAGCCTTTGGCCGTGGCGATGCGAGACGCGGGGCTTGATATGCCGCTTGCCCGTGAGTACGGCCAGGAGCGGCGGATGGCGCCTCATGGGCTGGCTGGGCAGTTGCTGTTGCAGGAGTGGATGGCTGATCGGTTCGGGCTGCGTGGGCGGGTGTCTGGTCAGTTTGCCGTCGTGGTGGGTGGCCATCATGGGACGTTCCCCGATCACCAGCAGATTCACGACTTGCAGCTTCGTCCGCATCTCATGCGGCACCCGGGGCCGAGTGAGAGCGTGTGGCGCGGGGTTCAGTTCGAGTTGATGGACGGGTGTGCCGCCTCGGCCGGGGTGGCGGAGCGGCTGCGCGAGTGGGCTGAGGTTCGGTTGCCGCAGACCGTTCAGGTGGCGTTGACGGCTTGCGTGATCGTTGCGGACTGGGTGGCCAGTTCACCCGAGCTGTTCCCCTACGACCCCGAGAGTTGGCATCCCGTTGGTCCCGTGGGCGAGCGGCGGCGGCTGGCGGCAGCCTGGGCGGGGTTGGACCTGCCGAGGCCGTGGGCTCCGTTGGAACCCGCGGAAGCAGCCGAGGACTTGTTCAGGCTGCGGTTCGCCCATTTGGACAAGGCGGCCATCCGGCCGGTTCAGGCCGACGCGGTACGGATGGCTCGGGCTATGCCGACGCCGGGGATGCTGGTGATCGAGGCTCCAATGGGCGAGGGGAAGACCGAGGCGGCGTTCGCCGCGGCGGAGGTCCTGGCGGCGCGGTCCGGCGCGGGCGGCGTGCTCGTGGCGTTGCCGACGCGTGCGACGGGGGACGCGATGTTCCCTCGCATGCTGGCGTGGCTGGAGAGGCTTTCGGCTGCCGGACAGGACAGGGAGGGGCGGCCTTCTGTCGTGCTTGCCCATGCGAAAGCTGCGTTGAACGATGTGTGGGCGGGATTGCTGCGGCAGGGGCGGAGGGCGATCGTCGCCGTGGATCCGGACGGGGGCGAGGGGAGCGAAGCGCGGCATGCTCAGCCGGCCGGGTTCCATGCGCATCAGTGGCTGCGGGGGCGTAAGAAGCAGTTGCTGGCTTCGTTCGCGGTGGGGACGATCGACCAGGTGCTGTTCGCTGGGTTGAAGAGTCGGCATCTCGCGCTGCGGCATCTGGCGGTGGCGGGCAAGGTCGTGGTGATCGACGAGGTGCACGCCTATGACGCCTACATGAACCGGTATCTGGACCGTGTGCTGGAGTGGCTGGCGGCGTACCGGGTTCCGGTTGTGCTGTTGTCGGCCACGTTGCCGTCGGAACGCCGGCACGCGCTGGTGGCCGCGTATGCGGGTACCTCGGGCGACAAGGTGGAGACGGATGCTGATGCGTACCCGTTGGTCACCGCTGCGGCTCCTGGTCATCCGGTCCTCACGGCGCGTCCTGCGGCGGCCTCCGGGCGGCGGATTTCGGTACACATGGAGCGGGCGGACGATGATCTGGCCGGACTCGCAGACCGTCTTGAGAGTGAACTGGTAGACGGTGGCTGCGTATTGGTCGTGCGGAACACCGTGAACCGGGTCTTGGAGACGGCGGATGTGCTGCGGGCGCGGCTGGGGGACAAGGCGGTCACCGTGGCCCACTCCCGGTTCCTCGCGGCGGACCGCTCGGCCCGGGATGCCGACCTGCTACAGCTGTTTGGGCCGGATGGCCGACGACGCCCTCACCAGCACGTGGTGGTGGCCAGTCAGGTGGTAGAACAGTCACTCGACATAGATTTCGATTTGCTGGTCACCGATCTTGCCCCTGTCGACCTGGTTCTGCAGCGAATGGGCCGGCTGCACCGGCATGTTCGAAACCGGCCATCACGCCTGGCGCAGGCCCGCTGTTTGATCACTGGCGTGGACTGGCAGGCCACCCCGGAGCAACCGGTCAAAGGGACGCGTGCCGTCTACCGCAGTGAGTACACCCTGCTGCGCTCGCTGGCGGTGCTCGGTCCGTATCTGAACGGACGGGAGTTGGAGCTCCCGGGCTGCATCAGTCCTCTGGTGCAGGCTGCCTACGGAGACGAGCCGGTGGGGCCTTCACATTGGGCAGAACGGCTCAACGAGACGTATGTGGCACACCGGCGGTTGCTGGATGAGAAGAGGGAGAAGGCAGAGGCCTTTCTGCTCGATCCGGCCCGGCGCGCTGGTCGGCCGGTGTACGGATGGCTTGAGGCTTCGGCCGGTGACGTGGACGACAGCACTAAGGGGCGGGCTCAAGTGCGTGACAGCCAAGAGACGCTGGAGGTTCTGGTTGTCCAACGGCAGGCCGATGGCCGACTGACGACTGTGCCGTGGCTGGACGACGAAGCGGAAGAAGGCCGGGGCAGCCTGGAACTGCCTGTCGACTTCCCTCCGAGCCGGCGTGCATGCGAGGCGGTGGCGGCGAGCGCGCTCACCCTCCCGAGCCAGTTCAGCCGCACGCCCGAGATGATGGATCGGACCATTGCAGAGCTGGAACAGTTCCTGGTCCCGGCCTGGCAGGCGAAGGAGTGCCCCTGGCTCGCAGGGGAGCTGATCCTCGTTCTCGACTCGGATTGTCAGACCCGTCTGGCAGGCTTCGTCCTCACCTACAGCCGTGCGGACGGTCTGCGGGTGACGTCCCCTGACGCGCCCACGACTGTCTCAAGTTGCGTGCAGCTTAGGGAAGTTGCCGTCATGGATGCGCGTACGGGGGAAGAGGGGAACGAGCGTGAGCACAACGAGTCGTCGGCCGGGTCAGGTGGCCAGGGCGTTAACGGGCAACGCCTTGGACCTGGTGAGGGGGACGGGATGAGCGGTGAGGCGCCGCACCAGTCTGGCGGGCCGCCTTCCTTCAATCTGGCCACAGAGCCGTGGCTGCCGGTGCAGGGTGCGGACGGAACGGTCGGCTTGGTCTCCCTACTGGGCCTGTTCGAGCAGGCGGATTCTCTGCGCCGGCTGGTGGGTGACGTCCCGACACAGGAACTTGCTCTGCTTCGGCTGCTGCTTGCCGTCCTCTACGACGCGTTGGGCGGTCCCGCGGAGGTCGAGGACTGGGAGGATCTGTGGCTGTCGACCAATCCGTTCGCCGCCGTGCCGGAGTATCTGGCACGCCATAGCGATCGCTTCGACCTGTTCGACCCGGAGCGCCCGTTCTATCAAGTCGCTGGCCTTGAAACGGTGAAGAACGAGATCGCCCCGCTCAGCCGGATCGTCGCCGACGTACCCGTGGGCGAGCCCCTCTTCGCCATGCGCCGTCCCGGCGTCGACTCGCTTTCATACGCGGAGGCCGCCCGGTGGCTCGTGCACGCCCACTCTTTCGACACCTCAGGGATCAAGTCCGCGATGGTGGGTGACGAGCGGGGAAAGGCGGGAAAGGTCTATCCCCTTGGCGTGGGGTCCTTGGGCCATCTCGGCGGGGTGTTTGCTGAGGGGGCCACGCTCCGGGAGACGTTGCTGCTCAACCTCATTGCATTGGAAGAGGTCCAGGTCGGCTTCGAGGACGTGGCGGGGGAGGACGTACCGGTCTGGCGGAGAGAGGCTTCCCTGGGGGCAGGGGCCCGCAAGGATGCGTCTGGCGGGGCGCGTCCTGTGGGACTGCGGGACTTGTACACCTGGCAGTCGCGCAGGATCCGCCTGCATGCGGACGGCGGCGGCGCCGTGACTGGTGTAGTCCTGGGCTACGGGGACCCGTTGGTGCTCGCTGCTCCGTGGAAGGCCGAGCCCATGTCCAGCTGGCGTCGCAACGAGACGCAGGAGAAGAAACAGGGCCGTCCCCTCGTCTACACACCGCTGAGGCACGATCCGAGCAGGGTTGCGTGGCGGGGACTGAGCGCGTTGTTGCCGGCCCGGCGGCAGGCCTCGGACGGCGGGAATCGCGGTGAGCCGGACCGCGTCCTTCCGTCCGGTATCGTCCGCTGGTTCACACAGGTGATCGTCGCCAGTGAGATTGACCCCGGCACGCTGGTGCGGCTGCGTCTGGTGGGTGCCGTGTACGGCACTCAGCAGTCTGTAGTGGATGAGATCGTGGACGACTCAGTGGTCCTGCCAGTGATCACTTTGCACGCGGCGAACCCGGTCTTCGGCGCGGTGGCAGTCGACGCCGTCAGCGACGCGGACGGGGCCGTCACGGCGCTCGGTCAGCTCGCCGGAAATCTGGCCCGTGCTGCGGGTACGGAGCCGGCGGCTCACGTCACTGCCGCTCGTGACCTGGGTTTCGGCACGTTGGACGGACCGTATCGGGCGTGGCTGAAGGATCTGCTGGCCTTCGAGGACCTTGAGACGGCACGCCGTGAGTGGCGGGCCACGGTACGCCGTCACATACTGCGGCTAGGCCGACAGTTGCTCGACGCGGCAGGTCCCGCGGCCGACGAGGGCCGGCTGGTCGACATCCCTGGCCTTGGCAGGCGGCTGATGGATACGGGCCGGGCCGAGCACATCTTCCGCAGCAGGCTTCACACCGTGGTCGGCCCGCCGACAGAGCAGAGGGCGAGTACGGCTCCCCTCCCGCGCCAGCCAGGCCCGCGGGCCCTTCCCGCCGAGCGTACGGAGAGCACATCATGAGCACGCCCAAGCAGCTGCCCGGTGCCCGCGGGGATGTCGAAAAGCCTGACCGTTCCCTGGTCCGCGAGGCCGCCCTGCGCACTGTCAACCGGCTGCAGAGGGGATACCGGAGCGACGTTCCCGCCGCGGTGGCAGCCGTAGCGCGCCTGCGGCGCGAGGCTGGACATGAGCCGCATACGTCGCCCGCCAGTTGGGGCCTTGATGATCTGGAAGCACTCACGCAGCTTCGGGAGGAACGAGAGCAAGAAGGTAACGACATTACGCGCTACCTGGTAGCGCAGGCGCAGCGTCAGCACGAACAGCGTGAGGAACGCGAGGACCAAGCGGTTCATCTGGCCGTGACGCTATGGGCACTTCATCAACAGTCGGTGCGCGACGAACCAATGCATGCCCCCGGTTGGTCCCTGGGCCGGGCTGCACGGCGGCTGGCTCAAGAGAACACGGAAACGTCTCCCACGCCCGCTCATCCGGACGACGAGGCTCCGTCCGCCGTAGCACGTGAGAGTGGACAGCGTGCCGTCGTCGAAAGCGTCAGTGCCACCGTTCGCAAGCGTTTCGTGCGGATCGGAACATCGACGGACGTCGACACTCTGGGCCGTCGTCTGCGCGAGATGGTTCTGCTGCTGCGTAATGCGCGCATCCCGCTGGATTACGGGCTGCTCGCCGACCAGCTCTATCGCTGGCAGCCCGAGGCGGGCCAGGCAGAGGTCAGGCGCTCCTGGGGCCGCGACTTCCACCGCACCTACCGCAACACGGTGCTGGACGGCGAAGAGGGTACGCCTCCCTCTCCTGAGCACACCCCGACTTGAGGGCCGATGACGTGGGCGAATAGGGATCTCACAGATCTCACGCACGGATCGCGGGTGTTTTGACCCCTGCCTTCCTCCTGTCCTGTCCCCAGTCCAAGCGACTTCAACGCTACAGAGGAACGGAAATCACAGTGACCCGGACCATTCTCGACATCCACATCCTGCAGGTTGTCCCGCCGAGCAACCTGAATCGCGATGACACGGGAACACCAAAGTCGGCGTACTACGGCGGCGTGCGGCGGGCGCGGGTCTCCAGCCAGGCCTGGAAGCGTGCTACACGCGAGGCATTCAACGAGCTGCTGCCGCCCCAGGAACTCGGCGTCCGCACGAAGAAGATCGTGGAAGCGGTAGCCGGGCGGATCACCGCCAAGAACGAGTCACTGCAGCCGGTAGCCGTTGAGCTGGCCGCCGAGACGGTGAAGGTGGCAACGGGGACCAAGATCGAGGTGCCGAAGCGGAAAGCCAAGGACGGCCAAGAGGCGGCCGACGCGCCCGTGTCCTCGTATCTGATGTTCCTCAGCCGGCGGCAACTGGACGCCCTCGCTGATGTGGCAATCAACGCCAGCGGGCCCGGTGGGGATGTCAAAACACTCCAGGAGACCTTCAAGGACAAGGGGAAGAAGGCTCTGGCCCGGCAGGCTGTGGATTCCCGGCACTCGGTGGACATCGCCCTGTTCGGACGGATGGTTGCCGACTCCGCCGACCTCAATGTCGAGGCGGCCACGCAGGTGGCACACGCCATCAGCGTCCACAAATCGGACATCGAGTCCGACTTCTACACAGCCGTCGACGACCTCAGCAACGACGATGAACCCGGCGCCGGCATGATCGGTACCGTCGACTTCAACTCCGCCACCCTCTACCGCTACGCCGCCGTCGACATCGACGAGTTGCAACGCAACCTCGGCCTGGGACTGCGAGACGACGAAGCACCGGGCACACCCGCGGAAAGGGCGGCCGGTGCGTTCCTGGAAGCCTTCATCACCTCCCTTCCCACAGGGAAGATCAACACCTTCGGCAACCACACCCTGCCCGCTGCGGTGATCGTGAAGCTCCGTGACCGCCGGCCGGTGAGTTTTGTCGGCGCCTTCGAGGAACCCGTCCCGCAGGGCGCCAGCGGCGGATACCTTCGGGCGAGCTGCCACCAACTCGCCGAGCATGTACTGGACTTGGAAAAGCAGTACAGCATCGAAGACCCCGACCTCAGCTGGGTCTTCCGCGTCGGCAACGAGACGGAGGCCCTGGCTCCTCTCGGCCGGCACGTTTCACTGGAGCATCTCATCAGTGAAGTGCGCGCGGCGGTGGCAACGCGTATGGCAGCCGGAGCCGACGCATGACGGTGCTGCTGCTGCGGCTCGCCGGTCCGTTGCAGGCCTGGGGGTCTGCTGCCCGGTTCGCCCGCCGCAGCACCGAGAACGCGCCCACCAAGAGCGGCGTGCTCGGCCTGCTCGCCGCCGCCGAGGGCCGACCCCGGGACGCTGACCTCTCCGACCTAGCCGCACTCAGGTTCGGCGTGCGCATCGACCAGCCCGGCTCCCGCCTGCGGGACTTTCACACCGCCCACCATGCCGACTCCGGCAAAGCCATGCCGCTGTCCGAACGCTTCTACCTCGCCGATGCCGTCTTCGTCGCCGGAGTCGAAGGAGAAACGGCGCTGCTGCAACGCCTGTACGGTGCCGTGCGTGCGCCGCGCTTCCTGCCCTATCTCGGCCGGCGCTCCTGCCCACCCGCACGTCCCCTCGACATGGGTGAGCCGCTGCAGCACGCCCAGCTCGAAAGTGCCCTGCACACCGCGCCGTGGCAGGCATCCGCCTGGTACCGGCGGCGTATCGAACGTGAGGCAGGCCGCGGGCAGGACACGGCCGGCCCTGCGCAGCTGGACGTGCTGATCGACTGTCCGCCGGGCGAGGTCCCTCACCTGTCTCTGCGGGACAGTCCGGTGAGTTTCGACCCCCGGCACCGGCAGTACGCACTGCGCGGCATTGTCACCAGCCACGCTGATGTGCCTGCGCGCCCGCCCACGGGCACACCAGCTCAGCACGACCCGACTGCCGCTCTGCGTGCCCTCGGCTCACCCGCACACGCCAGCACGACGGAGCACCCCCCAAGGACCAGCTGATGTATCTCACCCGCTTCCGTATCAACCCCGCACGTCCCGGCGCGCGTCGCCTGCTCGGTTCACCGCACCTCATGCACGGGGCTGTCAATATGGCCTTCCCCGACCCACCGCCCCGCGACGGGGCGGAGCCGCGGGTGCTGTGGCGGGTGGACCCGGCCGCCGCAGCACGTGCCGATCTGTTCATCGTCAGCCCCAGCCGTCCCGATCTGACCCACCTCGTCGAACAGGCGGGCTGGCCCGGCCTGGAGCAACCGGGCTGGACCACCTTCGCCTACAACGAGTTCCTCGACCGCCTCACCCTGGACAGCAGCTGGGGATTCCGGCTCACGGCCAACCCCGTGCACTACATTCGCAGGCCGCAAGATCCCAAGGACACACCAACGAAGCGCGCGGCGCACGTCACGCCCCGCCACCAGATCGGCTGGCTGCTGCAACGGCAAGAACGCGCCGGCTTCGAAGTGCTGCGGTCCCCTGCTGAACGCCGCCTGACCGAACACGGCCACGAGCACGAAGTGATCGTGCACACCCGTATGCCGCGGCAATTCGGCAAACGCGACACCCAGGCCGCCTCCCGCAACCAGGTCCGCATCACCCAGGTCACCTTCGACGGACGGCTGCGCATCACCGACATCGACGCCTTCCGACGCACCCTCACCCACGGCCTCGGCAAGGCCAAGGCCTACGGCTGCGGCCTGATGACCCTCGCCCCCGTGCAGGCACCATGAGCACGGTCAGTCAGCGCAGTGCCTCTTCACCCCGCGAACTCACCCGGGTCGGCGACCGGATCTCGTTCATCTACCTGGAACGCTGCACGATCCACCGCGACGACAATGCGATCACGGCGACAGACGCGAACGGTGTCGCCCACATCCCTTCAGCGACCATCGGGACGCTTCTCCTGGGCCCAGGCACCCGTGTGACCCATCAGGCCATGTCCGTGCTTGGGGAATGCGGGGCCGGCGTGGTCTGGGTGGGCGAACACGGGGTGCGCTTCTACGCGGGCGGCCGGGCCCTGACCCGTTCCTCCCGACTCGTCGAAGCGCAAGCAACAGCCTGGGCCAACCGCCGTACCCGCCTCGACATCGCTCGCTCCATGTACCGGCTGCGTTTCCCTGAGGACGACCCCTCCACCCGTACCCGGCAGGAACTGCTCAACATGGAGGGCCGCCGGGTCAAGGAGTGCTACCGCCGCGAATCAGCCCGCACCGGTGTCTCCTGGCGCCGACGCGAGTACCACCACGGTGACTTCACCGCTGGCGACACCCCCAACCAGGCCGTCACCGCAGCCGCTCAGTGCATGTACGGCGTGGCGCACGCCGTTGTGGTGGCTCTCGGCTGTGCACCAGGCCTGGGCTTCGTGCACTCCGGACACGAACGCTCCTTCGTCCTGGACATCGCCGACCTCTACAGGACAGACATCGGTATTCCAGCTGCCTTCGACGCAGCCGCTCAGGGCGAAGAAGACATCGCAGCCCGAACTCGTCGCGCCCTGCGAGACCGCATCAACACCACCAACCTGCTCGACCGCTGCGTACGAGACATCAAAAACCTGCTCCTCGCACCCCACGACAGCAAGGCGACCGACGAGACAGAGGACCAGGTGACGCTGCAATCGGACGGTGGTCTGCTTGTCCCAAGCGGACGCAACTACGACCGTCCGACCACTGACCGCGCCCACGAGGAGCCCATCTGGTGACGGTCATCATCCTCGCCAACTGCCCTCCTGGCCTGCGTGGATTCCTCACCCGCTGGCTTCTGGAAATTTCTCCCGGCGTCTTCCTCGGCGCCCCTACCACCCGAGTGCGCGACATCCTCTGGGAGGAAGTCCGCCAGTACCGTGGCAAGGGGCGTGCCCTGCTCGCCTACCAGGCCAACCACGAACAAGGCTTCACCTTCGCCACCCACGAACACGCCTGGCAACCCACCGACCACGAAGGCCTCACCCTCCTGCACCGGCCTTCTCCACAAGCACCTCTTGTGGCTGACACCACTCCTCCCAGCCCACCAGGCCAAGGCTGGAGCAAGGCAGCCAAGAGACGACGCTTCGGAAACCGGTGAAACAACTACGCCGTGACTGTTCACCACCCGCCAACCTACTGGCGGGTGGAATGTCCGTTTCCGTGGAAGCAATCAAAACCCGCGTGCTGGACGCCTAAAAGCCCAGTTCACGGCCTGTGGTCCCCGCGCACGCGGGGGTGGTCCCGGCACGCCGCGCGCCTGAACGAGGCACGATCCGTGGTCCCCGCGCACGCGGGGGTGGTCCCCACCTGATCAAGGTGGCCGACGCGTGCAAGTCGTGGTCCCCGCGCACGCGGGGGTGGTCCCAACGTTGCGAAGCCGGCCGCGCCCTGGGAGCCGTGGTCCCCGCGCACGCCGGGTTGGTCCCCGAAGCCACCTGGGTCAAGCTACGGCCCCCTCCGACGGATGCCTTTGTCGTGGTTCACCCGCCCCGTTCCTGTCATACATCTCGGTGCTGTCCGCGTACGCAGCCTCTCTGGTAGGGCCTGTGGCAGATGGCTGATTCCCGCGAGCGCCTGTGGACGGCCTGTTGTGGTCTCCGTACGCTGGGTAGCTGGTCTGGGCAAAGTTCACAGGGGGGCGACGTATGGGTGGTACGTGGGACGCGGATCCGCAGGCGCGGCTGGCCCGGCGCATCGGCCCCTCGCCGGCCGAGTTGGGTACGACTGGGGGCAGGGACGGTTGTCCGGACATCTGGGAACTCGACAACGGCGACTTCGCGGTCATCGGCCGTGACCTTACGGCGGTCTATTCCGAGGGGCTGCCCGATGATGTGGTGATCGGCGGCGGGGAACGCCTCGTGGTCATCCCACGTGTCACTCTGCTGGCTGCCCAAAGGCACATTCCGGATGCGTGACCTTCTTGGCACCTTGTCCGGCGAGCGGCTGGGGTTGGAGGTCTACCGCGGGGACTTCCGCAGCAGGGATTTCGCTGTTGACGGGTTCGATTCGTGGAAGATGGAACGTCGCCAGGACTTCCGTGAGCCGGGCGATGCGAGCTGGGATGCCTTTGCCCAGGGGGATTGGGAGGAGGCGCTGAGGCTGATCGAGGCCCAGCGTGCCGAGCTGCTCGAACTGTCTCGTCTGGCCGCGCGTCATCGGTGTCGTCTGCTGCGTGTCCGTGTGGTGGAGCAGCCGCTCACGCCGTACTTGCAGTGGGAGCTGCATTTGCTGCGTGTGCGGGCCGAGTGCGGTGAGTTGATCCGCGTCATTGGCCCGCAGCACATCGCCGCATACGAACGCGAGGGTCTCGTCCCGGAGTTGGTCACGTTGAACGACGACACGGTGTACGAGATCCTTTACGACGCGGAGGGTGTCCTGGAAGGGGCCGTGCGGTACCTCGGTGTGAAAACGAGGGATCGCGTCGCGGCACGGATTGAGGAGCTGTACGTGCTGGGTGAGGGCATCGGCACGTTCTTCGACCGTGAAGTGGCTCACCTCAAGCCTCCGACGGGTGCATGAGCCGCGCGAGGAAGTCAACTCCTCGCTCTCCGGCACCGCCCGTGACGTCGTGCAGGCCCGCGACGTGCAGGGCGGGATACACTTCCACGCTCCGGCGACCGACCGCGTGCGGCCTCCGGTGCCGTACCAACTGCCGTTGGCCGGGCTGGGTTTCGTCAACCGACGCGCTGAGCGGGAGGTGCTTGACCGTCTGCTCGATGACGGTCTCGCCTATGCACGGGTGCTGCTGGTAACCGGCACTGCGGGGGTCGGCAAGACGTCTTTGGTGCTGCACTGGGCGCACGCGGTCCGTGACCGGTTCCCGGACGGCCAGTTGTATGCCGACCTGCACGGCTATGACCCGCAGGCCCCGGTCAGGCACGAGTGGGTTCTTGAAAGCTTCCTGCGGGTGCTTGGCGCTCCTGCGGACGCGGTTCATGCTGAAGGTGAGCACATGGCCGCGGCGTTCCGTTCATGGCTTGCCGGCCGCAGGCTGCTGATCGTGCTCGACAACGCCGCTAGCGCGGCCCAGGTCAGGCCGTTGCTGCCGGCGACTCCTGGATGCCTGGTCATCGTGACTAGCAGGCACCGTCTGCCTGGCCTGACGATCCGGGAGGGGGCGCGGCGCCTCACGCTGGATGTGCTTGACCAGGATGGTTCGGTCGCCCTGCTGCGCAGTGTCACCCAGGGCTACCGGGACGGGGACGATCCCGCTCAGGTGGCGGAGCTCGCCTCGCTGTGCGCGCGTCTGCCGTTGGCGCTCAGGATTGCTGCCGAGCGTGCGGCGGGCCGGCCGTTGATGCACCTGGCGGATTTGATCGGCGAGTTGCGTGACGAGTCCGGGCGGTGGGAAGTTCTGTCGGCAGACGGCGACGAGGAATCTGAGGCGGTGCGTCCCGTGTTCTCATGGTCTTATCGGGCGTTGCCCTCAGATGCCGCCCGGCTCTTCCGGTTGCTCGGACTGCACCCCGGGCCGGACTTCAGCGACGCGGCCGCAGCAGCTCTGGCAGGAGTCGACGTCCGTACCGCGCGACGCCTGCTCGATGTTATCGCTGCCGCGCATATGGTCGATCAGACCGTGTCTGATCGTTTCCGCCTGCATGACCTGCTGCGCGCCTATGCCGCCGATCAGGCACGGCTGGAACAGACCCCCCAGGAGCGTCAGGACGCGGTGCGCAGGGTGCTGACCTGGTACCTACACACGGCGGACGCTGTTCAGACCCGCGTCGCGCCGCAGGAGCCTCGCGTGGAGCTGGTACCTGCCGATGGAGGAGTGCCCGCCCTGCGGTTCGCCGACGAGGCGCAGGCGATGCGGTGGTACGAGGCGGAACGCGACAACCTGGTGGCTGCTGTGCGCGCGGCCGCGAGTGGCGGGCTGGACCGGATCGCCTGGCAGTTGGCGGTGGTACTGCGTGCCGTCTACATGACCAACAATCCTTTTCAGGACTGGCTTGCCACCTCGCAGATCGGTTTGGAGGCCGCCCGGCGCGATGGCGACCTGGGCGCCGAAGCCGAGCTGGAGGAGAGCCTCGGTATGGCGTACGCCCAGTCCCAGTGCCTGGCAGCCGCCGCCGAGCATTACGAGTCGGCGCTGACCTTGCGCCGGGATGTTGGCGACACCTTCGGTGAGGCGCTGACGCTCAACGGCCTTGGTCTGCTTGAACTACGGCGCCGCAACCTCGTGCAGGCACGAGCGGCGTTCGAAGGCAGCAGGGAGCTGTTCGCGGCGCTGAACGACGGATTCTGGGAGCCTCGCGTGGCGGTCAATCTTGCGCAGGTGGAACTGGAAATCGGGCACCCTGACACCGCACTTGGTCCATTGCGCCGGGGAATCGAGGTATTCAAGGTCCACGGTGATCGCCACGCCGAGGGCAATGGCCTCCGGCTCCTCGCCGCGGCGGAGCTGGACACCGGAAACGCGGATGCTGCCTTGGCACATGCTGAGCAGGCCGTCGCCATCGCCACGGAGATTTGCAGCGCAGCCGCCGAAGGCTACTGGCTACTGGCCCTGGGTGACGCTCAACGCGCCACCGGGCACACCGCTCAGGCACTGGCTTCCTACCGTCGTGCCATCGCACTCCAAGAACAGTTGGGCGACCGCGCCCGGCAAGCCGCAGCCTGGGACGGCCTCGGGCAGACGTATCTGCAGCTTGGCCGCGATCAGGAAGCCGTCGAAAGCCACCGCCGGGCAGTGGTCACCTACCGCGACCTTGACCAGACATGGGAGATGGCACGAACGCTGGCGCACCTGGCGGAAGCCCTGGACCATGCCGGCACACCGCAGGAGGCCGCTGACGCACGAGCTGACGCATGCGACCTGCTCGCAGCGTTCACCGATCCGCGCGCTGTGCGGCTACGGGAAAGCCTGGCCCAGCGGTGACCACTTCACGACGAGGCCAGCCAGCGATCACGAGCCGGAACCGACACCGATTCGGTGACCCACAGCGGCCCGTCCCCGCACCGCATCCTGACGCCGCTCACCTCGCTGACGCTGGTCCGCAGCACGCTGACCCACTTGCCCCGAACGACCGCCAGCGGCTCGGGCACGGTGAACAGGCCGAAAGGGTAGGCCCGCACCAGGTTGTGGATCTCCCGGGCCGGCCGGTTCCAGTCGATGATCGCGCTGTCGGGACCCATAGAACCCTCGTACGACGCCGGCGACTCGTCCTGCGGCGTCCCCGCGAAACCGTCTTCCGCCAGGGCCAGTGTCTCTGGCACCAGAGTCCGGATCGTTTCCCGGACCTGTGTGAAGATCACGTCGCCTGTCAGATCGTCCGGCAGGGGAATGCCGTCGCGCTGCGTCACGACCGGGCCGCTGTCGGACGCCTCGTCCATCCAGTGATTCGTCACCCCGGTCTCCTCGTCGCCGTGCCGGACGGTCCAGTGCACGGGCATCGGCCCGCGGTGTCGCGGAAGCAGCGACGGATGGACGTTCAACACCCCACGCCGCGGTACGCGCAGCACAGTCGCGGGCAGTCGCCACGGAATCCCGTAGCACACGACAACATCAGGTTCGTATCCGGCGAGGCTGCGCGCGAGACCCTGCGGGCTGCGAGGGACCAGCACCTCATCCGTGGCAGAGCACCACCCTGCGATGCGGCACACACGTACGCGACCGGGGCGTGGCCGGCTGCCTCGCACGCCGCTTGCAAGTCCTCGAAGCCCTCAGCCCGTACGACATCAGCACTACGCGCATCCGTCAGCTGCTTTCCACCGTGACGGGCGAAGCCGAACCGCAAAGGTGCGTGATCACCTCATGGATCCGATGACATCCGTGCTCCTGCCCAGCGCCCAGTCCCTCGTCACGGCGATCCTCACCGACGGCTGGACACACGTACGCGACGTCCTGGCCCGCCGCTGGAGCCGGCAGACCGGCGAAGCGCGAGCCGACGTCGAACGCCGCCTGGACACGGCCCACACCCAGGCCGCAGGCATGGGTGATGACGAGGCTGTCCAGAGAGCGTACTGGGCTGGATACTTGGCTGCCGTTCTTGCAGAGCGCCCGACCCTGCTCGACGTCGTACGCGAGTTGCCCGACATGCCTGACCTACACAACACCAACAGCGGAACCGTCACGAACCTCATCCAGGCTCGCGACGTCCACGGCAACGTCACCTTCGGGGCGCAGTAACGGGAATCCCGGAGGCGTGCGGCGGTGGACTTCGAACCGGACATCAGGACCACAGAGCTTGACCAGTCGGAGACCGTTGAGGTCGCGTGGACGTATTGACCGGACGGCCCCCGCGCAGGCGGGGTTGGTCCCGAGGGCCACATGATCGTCATCGAGCCCGACGGGTGGTCCCCGCGCACGCGGGAGTTGGTACCGGCCACGGTGTGATTCACGAGGTGAATGAGGGGCCCCGCGCCCGCGAGGATGGTCCCAGGCCGATGTGATGTCGGCCTCCTCCGTGCGCAAGCTGCCAGTGGAGCAGGCCGTGGTGGTGCAGGTGGCGGGTGCGTGGTGGTGCGGTTGGTTCAGGCCGAGGCTGGGTCGGGGCGGATAGTGGATGGCGGCGAACGGCGTTTGGCGACAACGCTCGTTACGGAACGTAACCGCAGGCCGGTGGTGTATTTGAGCGCCGCAGGCTGCGAAGCCTCATCGCAGAGCAAGGGCCTTCCGGCGGAGCCGGAGGCGGTCGCGGAGTTATGCCCTGGGGCCTCCAGTTCTGCGGGGCGGGCGGAAACGGTGTGCAACACGCCCTAACGGCCCCCGGACGAGCAGGATGCAGCCGAATGGAAACGGGCGGATATGTCCGTTCCGTCGGCGAAATCGCAGGTGAGGCGCGTCACCAAATTAGGTTTGAGTCCCACCCGCCCCACCACGCACCACTGGTGCAGAAACGATCTGACCTGTGGAAAGGTCATGGTCGCGTTAACGGTGTCGAGTACGCCGTGCATCGCCGTGAACACATGGCGCGTCTCGGCGTCGTCGAGTTCCCGTGCCGGGCGCCGGGGTGCCGCGCGGGCGCGCCAGAGGATCTCGTCGCTGAGCAGGTTGCCGAGCCCGGCAATGAGGGACTGGTCCATGAGCACGCCTTTGACGGCGCCCCGCCGCGCTGCGAGCAGGTCCAGGAAGTCGGCGCGGGGCATCTGGGGGGCATCGGGGCCGAGCCGTTTCAGCGCCCGCCGCAGGGCGCGCTGATGCGGGGTCAGCCGTATGCCCTGGGGTTTGCGCTGGTCGCGGTAGCGCAGCTGCCGATCGTCGTCGAGGGTCAGGACGACCCGGTCTTGGACGGCCGACGGATCGTCGGCGCAGGCGCACACCAGCTCACCGGTGATACCGAAGTGCCAGACGAGGGCCGGGCCGTCCCCGACCGGGACGACCGGCAACTTCCCGTGCCGCGACGGCCGGCCGAGCCGCCGCCCCTCCACCTCCCGTCGCAGGCGCCGCACGCCGACGCCGCGCAGTACATCCGTGTCGTGCACGTCGATCCGCCGGACGCACCGGCCCCGGCCAGTTCCGGTCAGCCCCGGCCACAGCGGTTCAGCACGTCACGGAAGCCTTCGACGTCGGGCGGCTCCGGCATGGTCACCTTCTGCGGCCCTCGGTCACCGACCGGTTCGGTCGCCGTCGGCCAGGAGGCGGGTCACGATGCGCAGATCTTCGACGAGGCCGTCGTAGACCCGCGTGCGGTCGGCGTCGTCGGCGCGCAGCACGGCGGACGGATGGATCGTCGCGACCAGCCCGCTGATCGCCTGCTCGGCTCCGCCCGCCCCGTCGCCGTCTCCGTCGCTCCCGGCGAGGCCGGTCCAGGGCAGCAGGGCGCCGCGTCGCTCGGTCACCCGGAAGCCCGAGCCGAGCAGGGCTTTGCCCGCCGTCCCGCCGAGCGCGACGACCACCTCCGGCGCCACGACCCTCAGTTCGGCCCTCAGCCAGGGCCGGCAGGCGGTCGTCTCGCGGAGTGTCGGGGCCTTGCGGATCCGGCGTTTGCGGCCCTCGGGGAGCGTGAACTTGAAGTGTTTCACCGCGTTGGTGACGTACACCCGCTCCGGATCGATGCCCGCATCCGCGAGGGCACGTCTCAGCACCTTGCCCGCAGGGCCGACGAACGGCCGGCCCTGCCGGTCCTCCTGATCCCCGGGCTGCTCACCGATGAGCAGGACCTGTGCGGTCGTGTCGCCCTCGCCGAACACGGTCTGGGTCGCGTCCTGGTACAGCGGACAACCCCGGCACTGCGCGGCGGCCTTCCGCAGCCCGGGCAGTCCCGCGCGCCGTCCCGGCAGGTACGGCGTCGCGTCGTGATCGCGGCCGGATGCGCCGGCAGTCGTTCCGGCCATGCCTGTCGCCCCTTCTCGGCCTGGTCCTGAGCCCTGCGCGGGCCGTTACGGATTCCGAGTACCCGGGTACTCGCCGGATGGACAACCGACCCGCCGTCTGGGAACGGAACAGAGGAGAGGACATTGCCATGAATGCCCACCGCAACCGCAGGGGCGACACCCAGCCCGGCGAAAAGACGAGAGAGCGGTCCGCGGAGGAACGCGGCATCGTGGCCCCGACCCCGCGGGACGTGCGGGCCAAGGCCGAGGGCGACGAGGCGGAGAACGACGAGAGGTCCGACCCTCCGGCGAGCGACACCCGGTCCCTGTGACCGGCAGCGCGGCCTCGACCACAGCAACTCCGGCGCTGGGGGCGGCGCCGGGTCCGACCAGGGCGGACAGCAGGCAGGCGGCCTGGCTGACGACGATCTCGTCCACGATCTCGTCCACGATCTCGTCACCGATCTCGTCCACCCAAGTCCGCCGTGCGGTGGCGTTGTCGTGCGGATCGTGCTCCGTGCGCGCGTCCAACTCGGCCCGGGCACACAGGTTTCGCGCTTCTTCGGACCATGACATCCCCTATGGCAGGGGCGAGGCACGGGTGTCTTGGCAGTAGTGGACGCTGATCGTCGGACCCGGGGCCGCGCGGACGGCGATCCGGCGGGTACCCGTGCGTCCAGGATCCGACATGTTCCCTCCGGGAGGCGTGATGCCCGGCTTCGGATACTTCCTGTCGTGTGAGGAGCACGGCCCGGCCACGGCCCGGCGGAACTCGTCGAGCAGGCGCGCATGGCCGGGCAGGCCGGCTTCAAGTCGCTGTGGATATCGGACCACCATCACCCGTGGAACGAAAGCCGCCGCGACCAGCGCGGTGCAGCTGGACGGGCGCTTCCGGCTGGGCGTGGGCACCGGCGAGGCGCTCAACGAACACATCCTCGGTACGGTCTGGCCGGAGGCACCGGTACGGCTGGAGATGCTGGAGGAGGCCCTCCGGATCATCCGGCGGCTGTTGACCGGGGAGCAGACCAGCCTCCACGGCAGGCACTACACCGTGGAGAACGCCCGTCTGTACACGGTCCCGGACGAACCGGTGCCGATCGATGTGTCGGCCTTCGGCCCCGGGCCGCCATGGCCCGCCAAGGCTTCAAGGCCAAGGTGCAGGAGTTCCTGCCCGGGGGGCGCCAGTGACCGTGATGTGGCCGGTGGAGCGGGTGGACAGCGAGGTCTACACCGTCATCGACGACCTGCTCGCCGACGTGGTCACCGGCGGTTCCGTCCTCGACGTGCCCCGCGCGAACGAGGCCATGGCCCGCGCCGTCGACTGCCTCCAGGCCGACGTCACCCGGTGCGGCGGCATCACGGTCTGGCTACGCGTCGCCGCCCTGGCCCGGAGCCATGGCCTGCAGATCTCGGGCCACTGCGCCCCGCACGCCCACACCCACGCGCACGCTGCGGCCGCGGTGCCCGATCCGCGTCATCTGGAGTGGAGCCGTCTTCGCCGAGGAGACGTAATCCACGCAGAACGGGAACACGGCAGGTAGCAGATACCGGAAGGAGGCCGGCCCCAGGTCCACCGGCACGCGGTGCAAGCCGCGGACAGCTGAGCAACACACCAGCCGGAGAGAAAGGAGAGCGCCATGATCGCACTCGGCGTCATCCTGCTCATCGTCGGATTCGTCCTGCACATCGGCATCCTGTGGACGATCGGAATCATCCTGCTCCTCATCGGAGCCATCCTGTTCCTCCTCGGCTCCGTCGGACACGCCATAGGCGGCAGACGCCACTACTGGTAGACACACCCGGTTGCACACGGTGTCCTGTGTCTGCCGGCCCTGACGGCGTACACGATGCTCCATCGCGGTGACGCTCGGCCCGAGGGGTCGCCCTCCCCGGCGTGCACGGGGCATGGCGATGGCGGCGCGCGGTACACGTTGCTGGTCCGCGGCGACGCACGTGGGTGAGGAGGGCCGATGCGCACAGCCCTGGCGGCACTCGGCGAGGTAGTGGCCTGGTGGGCGGTGCTGGTCGTCGTCAACGTCCTGTTCATCAGCACCGTCTCGCCCCTCGAACTCGTCGTCGTCGCGGGCGGAGCGCTGATCGCGGCGGTCGCCGCACGGGCCGTGCACACGGCCTCGCACGCCCGGCTGGGCGACACCCGGCGGTGGGCAGCGGCCGCGCTCGCGTGGCCCGGCGCGGTTCTCACCGACCTGGTCGGACTGTGCGGGGTCACCGCGCGTGCCCTCGGCGGCCGTTCCCCGGAAGGGAGCCTGAAGAAGATGACACTGGCCTCCGGAGCGGGTGCCGCGTGGGCCTGTGCGCTGCTGTCGTCCACCCCCGGCGCATACGTCGTCGACGTACTCGAACCACGGGAGACGGGGCGAGCCCCGCAGACAGCCGTCGCCCACTTTCTCACCGATGACCGTACGCGCCTGGAGGATGTGCTCACCGAGGGGATGCGTCGATGAACGTCTGGCTGGTCGCGATCGCGGTCCTGCTGACCCTGGGGATGCCGCCGTGCGTGTGGGCCGCCGGCCGGGGCTCGGCGGTCGAGCGGCTCGCGGGGCTCAGTCTGGCGACCACCGTCGTCACCGCCGTCCTGCTGCTGACGGCCCAGGGATTCGGCCGCAGTTCCTTCGCCGACCTCGGCCTCGTCCTCGCCGTCCTGGGACCCGCCGGAACGCTGGTCTTCGCCCGTTTCCTCGGCGGCCGGTCGATCGAGGCCCCCGACGCCCAGGCCCATGGGAAGCCGTGACATGGCTGTCCGTCATGTGTGTGCACTCGTCCTGCTCGTCGCCGGTACCGGTGTGCTGCTGGTGTCCGCCGCCGGCCTGGTGGCCCTCCCCCGGCCGTACCAGAGACTGCATGCCCTCACCCCCGCCTCCACGGTCGGCGCTCCGCTCGTCGCGCTCGCCCTGGCCGTCGAGTCCGGCCCCGGGCGCGCAGCCGTCAAGCTGGTTCTCGTCGCGGTGATCGTGGCGTTCGGCGGGGCGGTCACGGCGATGGCGATCGGCCGGGCGACGGCCCAGCACGAACACCTGCTGCGAAGGGACTCCCCGCAGTGAGCACCGCCGTCGCCCAGGAGTGTCTGATCGCCGGCGAACTGGTGCTGGTCGCGGCGAGTGCCACAGCCGCGGCGCTGGCCCGCGACCCGGTACGGCAGGCCGTCCTGCTGGCCGTCCTCGGTCTGTGCCTCACCGTCCTGTTCACGTTTCTCCAGGCACCCGACGTGGCACTGTCCCAGTTGGCCGTCGGTACGGCGGTCACCCCGCTGCTCATCCTGCTGACGGTCCGCAAGGTGCGCCGCCCCACGGCTTCGCGCCACGACGGGGTCGAGCGCGGGCAGGAGGGCGGCGATGAGTCGTAGCGCGCGCATCCGGCTGTTCTGGGCCGCGGCCGTCGTCTTCGCCGTGGCGTACACGCTCGCCTGCACCGGGCTGCCGCGCTTCGGGACGGCGGTGCACCCATACGGCACCCGCGCGGTGGCCGCGTTCCTGCGGCAGCGCACCGCTTACGTGGTCTCCTCGGTCAACTTCGACCAGCGCGCCCTGGACACCCTAGGGGAGGAGTCGATCCTGTTCGCC
Organism: Streptomyces alanosinicus; assembly: GCF_014650595.1. Lineage (GTDB taxonomy): Bacteria > Actinomycetota > Actinomycetes > Streptomycetales > Streptomycetaceae > Streptomyces > Streptomyces alanosinicus. The sequence goes on along the minus strand of NZ_BMVG01000001.1, from coordinate 643,670 downwards.
TCGGTGCTCGGGACGCTCGTGCTGCTGCGCCGTGCCCGCGATGAGCGCGTCGGTCCGCCGCGGGCCGGGCGGGTCCTGCCCAGCACCCGGCTGCTGGGCCTGGTGATGGTGCCGGTCACGCTCCTGACCGGCGTGTACATCGTGGCGCACGGCCAGTTGTCGCCGGGCGGCGGCTTCCAGGGTGGTGTCATTCTCGCCACCGGGCTGCACATGGCGTATGTGGCCGCGGACTACCGGGTGCTGAAACGCGTCCGCCCACTGGCCGTGCTCGACCTGGCCGACGCGCTCGGCGCGGGCGCCTTCGTGGCTCTGGGGTTCGCCGGGCTGATCGCCGGCGGGGCCTACCTCCAGAACGTGCTGCCGCTCGGCACCTTCGGGCAGCTCTCCTCCGGCGGCCTGGTGCCGTTGCTGAACGCGGCGGTCGGCGTCGAGGTCGGCTCGGGCATCATCGTCCTGCTCGCCTCCTTCCTCGACCAGGCCGTCGAGGTGAGACCGGCGCGGAACCCGGGCTCGGGAGGCGGCACATGACGATGCTGCCCTTCCTCGCCGCCGGGTGGATCTTCCTCGCCGGTGTGTACGGCATGGTCACCAGCCGCGACATCATCCACGCCGTCGGCTGTCTCACGGTGGCGCAGTCGTCGACGTACGTGCTGCTGCTCACCGTCGGGTACCGGCGCGGCGGCATCGCGCCGTACTTCACCGACACGCCGCTGCGCACCCGCACCGTCGACCCGGTCGTCCAGGCGCTCGCGCTCACCGACGTCGTGGTGGGCGCCACGGTGACGGCGCTGCTGCTCGCGCTCGCCCTGCAGATCCGCAAGCGGCACGGCACGGTCGACCCGGACGCCCTGACCGGGCTGAAGGGCTAGCGGGCCGGGCATGGTGCGTACCGCCGATCTGCTGCCGCTCGTGATCGCCGTACCGCTGCTGGGCGCCGTGGTCCTGGTGGTCGTCGGCCGGTGGCTGCCGCGCCCGGCCATCGATGCGCTGGTCACCGTCTGGGCGGTGCTGGAGGTCGGGTGCCTCGCCCGGCTGTGGCTGCGCACCGACGACGGGCACAGCGTCTCGTGGCTGGGCGGCTGGTCCCCGGTGCGCGGTGAGAGCGTCGGCATCGTGCTCGTCGGCGACCGGATCGGCGTCGGTCTCGCACTGCACCGGCGCGCTCGTGCTCGCGGTCGTCGTCTACTCCTGGCGCTACTTCGACGAGCCGCCCGAAGGGCACGCGGGGACCTTCCCCGCCCTCATCCTCCTGTTCGAGGCGGGCATGGCCGGCTTCGCGCTGACCGGCGACCTGTTCGACGCGTTCGTCTTCTTCGAGCTGATGGGCGCGGTCGCCTACGCCCTGACGGGCTATCGCATCGAGGACCCGCGGCCGGTGCAGGGCGCGCTGGTCTTCGTAGTCGTCAACTCCCTCGGTGCGTACTGCTCGTTGCTCGGCATCGGGCTGGTCTACGCCCGCACCGGTGAGCTCGGTCTCGCGCAGATCGGTGCGCAGCTGGCCCGGCACCGACCCGACGCCCTGCTGTCCGTGGCCTTCGTGCTGATCGTCACCGGACTGCTGGTCAAGGCGGCGGTGGTGCCCCTGCACTTCTGGCTTCCGGACGCCCATTCCGTCGCGCCGACCCCGGTATGCATGCTGCTCTCCGGCGTCATGGTGGAACTCGGGGTCTACGGCACCGCACGCGTCTACTGGGTCGTCTTCTCCGGACCGCACGGCATCACGCACGCGCACCTGCGCGCCGTGTTCGTGGCCACCGGGGTGCTGACGGCACTGGTGGGGGCCGTGATGTGCTGGCAGCAGCGCCACCTCAAGCGGCTGCTCGCCTTCTCCACGGTCGGGCACGTCGGCCTCTTCCTCACCGGGACGGCACTGCTCACCCCGCCGCGACGGCCGGCACCGCCCTGTACGTCGCCGCCCACGCCGGGGTGAAGGCGGCGCTGTTCGCCACCACCGGTGTCCTGCTGGACCGGCACGGCTCCGTCGACGAGCACGGGCCGTACCGGCGCGGCCGCGATCTGCCGTTCGCCGGCGCGCTGTTCGCCGTGGGCGGTCTCGGGCTCGCCGGACTGCCGCCGTTCGGGACGGCCCTCGGCAAGGCGGTCGCCGAGCATGCCGGGGAGGCTGAATTCCCTTGGCTCCCCGCCGTGTTCGTGCTGGTCTCGGCCCTCACGAGCGGGGCCGTGCTACGGGCCGCCGCCCGGATCTTCGCCGGTGCCGGGCCCCGGCCGCGCGAGCGGTACACCGGTCCGGAGACCACCGGCGGCGGTGAGGAACCGGAGATCCGCGATCCGCAGCGCCGGATCCCCGTCCCCATGCTCGCCGTGCCCACCGTACTGCTCGCCGCCGCGCTCGCCGTCGGACTGCTCCCCGGCCTCGGCGTCGCCCTCGCCCATGCCGCCCGGCAGTTCACCGACCGCACCACCGATACGGCGGCGGCGCTCCACGGCCACGCCGTCGCACCGTCCGCGCCGGTGCCGGACGTGGGCTGGAGCGCCGAGGGCGTGCTTCTCGCGCTTGCCTCGACCGCCCTGGCGGTGCTCCTCGCCATGACCGCCGTCTGGGGGCCCACGCTGCGGTCACCGGCGTTGGGCAGGGCCGCGGCCGTCTGTGAAGGCGTGGGACGGCGCGTGATCGTGCCCCTGCGCCGACTGCACTCGGGACACCTCGGTGACTACGTCGCCTGGCTCGCCGTCGGGATGGCGGTGCTGCTCGTCGTCATAACCGTGTAGCGCACTGTCACCGAGTCGTGCGCCCTCATGGCACCAGGTCCGTCGGGTACTCGGCAGAGGTCGGGGAGCGGTCGCCGCCCGTGCACGGATGGCCCGGAGACAACCGAGGAAGACGCCATGAGTACCAGGGCGAGGACGCGGGAGCAGATACGGGTCGGCAACCGCACCGTGCCGCTGTCGAACCCGGACAAGGAGCTGTTCCCGGACGACGGCATCACCAAGGCCGAGCTGGTCGACTACTACCGCGGCATCGCGCCCCTGATACTGAGCCACCTCAGGGGGCGACCGTTGGTGATGGAACGCTACCCGGACGGGTACGGGGGAAAGTCCTTCTACCACAAGGATGTTCCCGACTACTTCCCCGACTGGATACGCACGGTAGGCGTGCCCAAGGAGGGCGGCCGTCTCACCATGGCCGTCTGCGACAACACGGCCACCCTCGTCCACCTCGCCAACCAGGCGTGCATCACCCCGCATCCCTGGCTGAGCCCCGCGGACTGCCTGGACTGCCCCGACCGGCTGGTCTTCGACCTCGACCCGCCCGACAGCGCACGCGACGGCTTCGAGAACGTCCGGTGGGGCGCACGCCGGCTGGGCGACCTGCTCACCGAGCTGGGGCTGCGGCCCGCGCTGATGACGACGGGATCACGCGGCCTGCACCTCCTGGTGCCGCTCGACCGGCGCACGGACTTCGACACCGCCCGGCACTTCGCCCGGCGCGTCGCCGACCTGCTCGCGGCACGGCACAGCGACCGGCTGACGACCGAAGCACGCAAGAACAAACGCCGGAACCGTCTCTATCTGGACACCCAGCGCAACGCCTACGCCCAGACCTCGGTCGCCCCCTACGCCGTACGCGCCCGCCCGCACGCACCGGTCGCCACCCCGCTGGCGTGGGCGAAACTCGACGACCCGGAGCTGGGCCCGCAGCGCTGGACCCTGCGCACTCTCGCCGATCGCCTGGACACACACGAGAACCCATGGAAGAACCTGAGCCGCTGCCGCCGCTCCCTCGACAGAGCACAACGCCACCTGGACGACCTCGTATGACCCGGCAGGAGGCCGTCCCCGTGCCGGTGACACCGGCGGGAAACGGAGGCAGCAGTCATGTTCCGACGGTCGAGTCACAGGTCGTACGGTCCACGCGTCGTCGTGGTCACCGGAGCCAGCGGGGGCGTCGGCCGGGCCGCCGCACGGGCCTTCGCCGCACGGGGCGACCACGTCGCGCTCGTGGCGCGGGGCCGAAACGGGCTGGACGTCGCAGCCGACGACTGTACGGCACGCAGGCAGCCCTGCGCCGGATGCTGCCGCGCGGCCACGGCGTCGTCGTACAGGTCGGCTCGGCGCTCGCCTACCGCGGCATCCCCCTCCAGTCCGCCTTCCGCGGTGCCAAGCACGCGATCCAGGGCTGGAACGAGGCAGTGCGCTGCGAACTCCTGCACCGCCGCACGACCGCTGGACGGCAGCGACGGGAGGGACTTCGGCGCACACGGCCGCCATGGCGGTACGGCACCGGTGCCGCCGACGCTGGGCGACGCCCCGCGGGACCTCCTCGCGCAGTTGGCGGCAGCTCCGACTGATCGGTCATCCCTCGTCCTGCTTCAGCCGCTCCCCGTCTTGCTTCAGTCGCTGCACGAGCTCTTCCAGCCCGGGCATCAGCCGTGGTCCCAGCGCGGCGACCGTCATGGCGACGGCGACCCCGGCCCAGGCCACGGGGCCGAGGGGTGTGCCGCCGAAGAACTGGCTGACCAGCGGCGTCTCGATCAGTGCGACCAGGGCGGCGGCGGAGCCGAGGACGGTCGCCAGCACCAGCGGGCTGTGGCGCCGTCCGGTGAGGGTCTGGGTCAGCTGGGCACCGACCACGCCGCACAGCGCCATCATGCTGGTCCGGCGTGCCGAGCCCGGGGTGAGCGTGCCGATCGACCAGGCGGTGGTCGCGCCGAGCGTGGTGATGACGCCGCGGTGTCTGATCTGGCGGGTCAGCGCGTCGCCGAGGACCGCGAGGCCCACGGGGGCGGTACCGACCAGGACGGACTCGCCGTCGCACGTCTCCTCGTTGGTCTCGTCGCGGGGGGGGGGTGACCGACACGGCCATGGCCGGGAACATGTCGGTGAACAGGTTGACCAGCAGGATCTGCCGGGTGCACAGGGGTGAGGAGCCGGACAGCACCGTGCCGAGGACGGAGAAGCCGATCTCGCCGGCGTTGCCGCCGATGAGGACGCTGATCGCGTCCGCCACGCTGCGCCACAGAGCCCGGCCCTCGGCGACGGCGTCGACGAGCAGCGACAGGTCGTCGGTGGTGATCACCAGGTCGGCGGCGTTACGAGCTGCCGCGGAGCCGTGTACGGCGATGCCGACACCGATGGCGGCGGCGCGGATGGCAGCGGCGTCGTTGGCGCCGTCGCCGACCATGGCCACCACCCGTCCGGCGGTCTGGAGTGCCTCCACGACGTGCAGTTTCTGTTCCGGCGCGACCCGGGCCACCACGTCGCAGTTCCGCAGCAGCCCGGCTCGGCCGGTCCGGCCCTGGGCGGCCAGATCATCGCCGGTGACCACGGCGACGTCGTCCGGCCAGCCGAGCTGGACCGCGACGGCGCGGGCTGTCCGCGGGTGGTCCCCGGTGAGCATGATGGGTCGTACGCCCGCCTCACGCAGGTCGGCCACCAGCGGTGCGGAGCTGGGGCGCGGGGTGTCGGCCAGGGCGACGAAGCCGTCCAGTTCCAGGCGCTTGAGCGGCCCGCCGAGTGCCTCGGCGGGATCGTCGGCGTCCGCGAGTCGGCGGCCGGCGACCGCCAGCACCCGCAGGCCGTCACCGGCCAGCGACTGGGCGGGGCTGTCGTCGGCCCCACCCGTGCAGCCTGGCAGGACGACCTCTGGCGCCCCCTTCACGATCAGCCGACGGGCACCGTGGGCGTCGGCTCCGACAGCGGAGGCGTACCCGCGGCTGGCCTCGAACGGCTGCACCTCGACCGGTGTCCACGGCGATCCGGGCGGGCCCGCGGCGAGGATCGCCTCGTCGGTGGAGTGGGCGTGGACACCGGCCTCCTGGTCGGCGGTGTGACAGGTCAGCGCGGCGGCGTGGAGCAACGGCGCCGCCTCGGCGGCGTCGGCCGGGTGCTCGGCCCCCTCGGCGGTGGAGACCCGCACCACATGCAGGCGGTTCTCGGTCAAGGTGCCGGTCTTGTCGAAGCAGGCGGTGTCCATCCGGCCCAGCGCCTCCAGGGCGCGCGGGGTGCGGACCAGGATGCCGATCCGGCCGAGCCTGCGGGTCGCGGCAAGCTGCGCGACGGTCGCGACGAGCGGCAGGCCCTCCGGAACGGCGGCCACCGCGACCGCGAGCCCGCCCCGGACCGCCTGCCGCACAGGCCGACCGCGCAGCAGCGACAGACCGGTCACCGCGGCGCCGCCGAGCAGGGTGAACGGCAGCATCTGGCCGGTCAGTTGGTGCAGGCGGGCCTGCACACCGGGGGCCTGCCGGGCGTGCGACGCGAGATGGGCGGCCCGGCCTGCCTCGGTCTCGTCGCCGGTTCCCACCACGACCGCCCGGCCGTACCCGGCGACCACCGTGGTGCCCTCGAAGACCATGCAGTGCCGGTCGGCCACCGAAGCCTGTGGTGTGGCGTCCACCTGTTTGGAGGTCGGCAGCGACTCTCCGGTCAGCGAGGACTCGTCGACCTCCAGGTCGTCACTCTCCAGCAACCGCGCGTCGGCGGGCACGACGTCGCCGGTGTAGAGCTCGATCACGTCACCCGGCGCCAGTCGCCCGGCGGCCACGGTGCTCGTCTCGCCCTTGCCGAAGTCGGCCACCCGGTGCGCCTGTTGGCGCTGCTCCAGCTTGAGACCGGACAGTGCCCGTTCCGCCGGCAAGCGCTGCACCCCGCCGACCAGAGCGTTCATGCCCATCGCGCCGACCACCAACAGCGCGTCCACGGTGGACCCCAGGAGCGCGGACGCGGTCGCTCCCGCGAGAAGCAATGGCGTCAGCGGATCGTGCAGTTCGGCGCGCACCGCGGCGACCAGACGGACCGTCAGACGCGTCGGCGCGAACACCGGGAGACGTACGACCCGGCCGGTGGTCCTGCGCACACCGGTCAGAGCGCCCGGCTCGGCCGCCCGGGCTCTCTCCCGCAGCCGGGCCAGTGCCTCCTGCGGCTGCAGGGCATGCCACGGCACCCGAGGCGGGGGGTGTGGGGTGTGATCGGTACTGACGTGCAGCGCGGCGCGCCAGCCCGAGACGAGTGACGCGGCAGCGGCCGCGTTCACCGGGCCGAGCCGGAAGCCGAGCGGGAGGACGAGGCGTCTCGACCGACCGCCCCCGGGTCACCACCAGCAGCCCGGCGAGCGCGGCACCCGCTTCGGCGAAGATCTTGGAATGCTCCCCGACCGCACGCGCGGCCGGGATCGCCGCCAGCAGCCGCCACGCCCCCGCCAGTCCTTGCAGCAGCAGGACGTCCGCACCCCATACCACCGCACTGCTCTCGTCGGTGAGTGAGACGGCGATGTCGCTGCGCAGCAGACCGGCCAGCACCTCGCGGCCCTCCGGACTCGGCTGTTGCCCGGTCGAAGCCCCACCGGCCGGGACATGAGCCACCGTGAGAACGATCCGACCGCCGCGCTGAAGGCCCCGCACCACCTCGGCCAACGGCCGGTCCCCGCCGACGAGTTCGTCCGCGAGCCCGCCGAAGTCGCCGAGGGTGCCGTCGTCGACCACCACGACGTGCAGACCGGCCCGCCGGGCTGCGTCCAGCGCGGCCTCGGCCAGTGGATCGAGCTCCCAACCGACCAGGACGGTGCCGATGTCCCGGCCTCCCTCCGACGCGATCATCAGCCCGATGTCCTCCGACTGCCCCTGGTCGGGCACCGGCCGCAACTCGATCGGTCCGTTCGGTCCCAGCGCTGCCGTCGCCGTCTGCCACAGCCGGTCGTGATCCCAGTCGGAAACGTTCGCGTTGACGTCCAGGACCGTCCGCCGGCTGCTGCGCAGCGCCTGCGGATGCAGCACCACCGTGTCGATCAGCTCCAGCTGCCGCAGCCGGTCCAGATTGCGTACCAGGACGCCTTCGCGGGCCAGTTCGGTGCCCAGAGCCGCGGCGAAGGCCGCCGGGCCGAAACGGGCGGCCTTCGGATTCCCGGCCAGCAGCGCCTCCGCCGCCTCGTGCACGTCACCGGTGAACAACAGCGCTCCGGCCGCGCCGAACAGGGTCCCGGTGATCGCCTGGTCCCGGTACTCCTGGGCCGGGTACCGGTGGATCGGCGGCCGTGCGACCTGCTTGCCGGCCAAGCTCAGCCGATCCGGCGCGCAGAGCGTGTCGTGTACGGCGTCGAACGCCGCGGCCCGGGCGATCGCTTCGGTCAGCTGACCGAAGCGCAGCGCCACATCCAGCAGCAGGGCGGTGGGTGCCTGCTCGATGCCCTGGGCGGCCGCGTTCGCGGCGGCCAGCACCAGATCGGTCGCCGACCGGCCCAGATGGCGCCGCAGCGCGACCCGTACCCGCGGATCCTCGCGCAACAGCGTCACCCCGGCGGAGACCAGGTGCGGGGTGGTCGTCAGACGGACCGTCCGCGCGGCCACCGCGGTGGTGGCCCCCACCGCATCACAGACCAGGGCCAGCGCCCCCGACCGTATGCCTCCGGTATGGCCGGGATGGGCGGGCTCCAGCACGTCCTCGTCGGGACGTTCCAGCTTCTGCTGCGCCGCCAGCTCGGTCGCCCGGTCCACCACCCGGTCGGTGACCGCGTCCTGCGTCATCTGCACGACCAGCCGGGCCAGGCCGCCGTCCCAGTACGCGGCGAGCACGTCCGGGCGCTTGGCCAGGGCGGCGGCCACCCGCCCCGCCCCGCTCTCCACGCTCCCCGCCGTGACACCCGCTCTCGGACGCAGGGGGAGTTGCACCCGGGATCCCGCCTGCCAGTACGGATGGCCCGGTGACACCGCATTCAGACCGACCCGGCCGACGCGTACCGCAGTCGTCGACACCGCCGCCGCACCACGCACGGCGGTGCGCACGCCCGTCTCCGCCGTACCGGCCGCCCCCCGGACAGCGGCACCGATCGTCGGCAGGACCTGGCGAGCGACCTGCGCGGGTGTTCCCAGCGCGAGCCCGACCCCCGCCGCGGGCAACCTCGCAAGCGAGCGCAGAATCATCGATCACTCCCGGGAACCGTCGGCAGACCTCACCCGCCCGCCGTCGAGGCCGACGATCCGGCCTTGGCCCGGCGCTGGGCCGACCGCGTGGCCTTCCGCGTCCCGGCCGCTGCCTTCCCGGCGGTGCCCGGCTTGCCCACCGCACGCTTCTTGGCCGACGACTTCGCCGTGGCCCGACGGGTCACTCCGGCCGTGGCGGACGGGGTCTGCGCAGCAGCGCTGTCGTCTGCGCGGGTGGGACGCGCCTGCGTCAACCACACGGCGGCGGCGCCCGCGGCCGCCGCCGGCCACTCGACCACTCCGGCCGCCCCGAGCAGACCGGCACCGGCGTAGGCCGCGATGCGACGAGAGCGGGGCGAAACCAGTCCGACGGTGTTCAGGACGCCGTCGAAGACCTCTTCGACGGCGGTGGCGCCAGGCACATGACCTGCTGCCGTTCTGACCGTATCCATCGGATGAAGCAGCCTCGACGGCGCTGAGGAGGCTTCCGACGCTTCTTGCACCTTGCCACTCATGACATCTCCACCTCCCATTGCTCCACGTGCCCGGTCTTCCCTGGCGGAACCAGGCGCCGACATCCGAACTGGCCACATACCTGAAGCCGGCAGGTTCAGCAGCCGGCTGAAACCACTCGCTACGGAACGTAGCCGCAGGAGCGGGGTCCCGGAAACCTCATTCGTCACAGGGGTATCAGCCATCGGCGATTCGGCCAGTCCTCGCCGTCCGGGGACGGCGCCGGCACGGCTTCCACGCGTTCGAGGCCTTGCCTGCCAAGGGCCGCCGCGCGTCCGGAATCGAGCGCGTTCGAATCCTGTGGCACGTCGTGTCGTTCACGCACATGTGCGCCCGGCTGCCCGCCGTACTGGTCGGCATCTGGCGTATGGCCTGGCAGCTCGATCGTAAGGCGGTGAGTCTCCTCGTCGTCTGCCAGCTCGTCACAGGTGCGGCCGCCGCCGTGAGCCTGCCGCGACAGCCCGTGCCATGCGACCGATCCTCGGAGCCGGCGCGGTCGGCGATCGGCTCCACCAAGCCCTGCCGGCTCTGCTCGTCGTCACGGCTGCCGCCGCCCTCGGCCGAGGGGCCGGAACCCTGTCCTCCTACGCCGACCGCAGGCTCACCCCGTTGTTGACGACGCACGCCGACACCAGCCTCGTCGAGGCCGTGTGCCGGGTCGAATCCGCCGCATACGCCACGGACGGCTTCTCCGACCGCCATGAAGCAGCGGAGATGGGTGTGCTCCGCACACACGTGATGGTCAACGACGCCCAGCGGTTCGCATCCGCACTGATCAGGATGGTGGCCGCGAGCGGCGTACTCTCCACGCTTCACTGGGCCATGCTGCCTCTGCTGATCCTCGCCGTTGTGCCCGCCGGGGCCGGCGCGGTCCTCTCCGCCCGGGTCGACTACGAGATGCACTACACCAACGTCTCGGACCGCAACGTACGGCACATGATGCGCTGGTGGGCCACCACCCCGAAGCACAGCGACGAGGTCCGTGCCAACGGCATGACCGGCTACCTGCTGTTCTGGTACCGGGCCCTGTCGGAACGCATCGACCACCGACTCCTCACCGCCGCTCCCCGCAATCTGCGGATCACCCTGGTCTCCTCGGCGACCGGCGGCTTCTTCCTCATCCTGACCTGGGCCACCCTCGCCTGGCTGACCATCACCGGCCGCATCGGGCCGGCGATCGCTGCGACCGCCGTCATCGCCGTACAGACCACGCTCGCCGCGCTGTCCCAAGTCGTCATCAACGGGGCAGCCCTGTTCCACACCAGGGGCGCGTTCTGTGGAACGGATCGGATCTCGCCACGGTCGACCAGGACACCGTCTGGTCGTGCACCGGCCTGGTCCCGCAACTCTTCGCGCAGTGGCCCCTGCGCGTACGTGAGAACGTGACTCTCGGCCGGCCCCGAACCCACGATGACGCACCGGTCTGGCAGGCCATCGACGCTGTCGGCATGCGCGAAGCCGTCGAATCCCTTCCCCACGGCATGGAAACCCTGCTCGCGCGAGAAGTCTTCGGCGGCGCGGAGCTCTCCGGAGGACAGTGGCAGCGCCTGGCTTGTTCCCGCGCGATCTATCGCCGGCCCGAACTGCTCATCCTGGACGAGCCGACCTCGCAGATGGACGCCCGGGGCGAGCACCAGATCTTCGAGAAGATCAGGAGCGGCGCCTCGGACCGCATCACCATCGTGGTCACCCACCAGTTGGAGAACACGAAGATCGCGGACCGCATCCTCGTGATGGAGCACGGCCGGATCACCGAACAAGGCCGGTACGACGAACTCGCCCACTCCGGAGGCCTGTTCGCCGACCTCCTCGCCCTGGCGAAGGACCGATGACGCCGAGGAACCCGACGCTTGAGCAGCACCGGTCCGTCCAGGGGGGCGGGGGCGGCCATACTGTGCGCATGGAACGCATCGGGGGATACCTCGTCGAGCGGCGGCTCGGCGAGGGGGGAATGGGCACCGTGTATCTCGCGCGGACGCGCGGCGGGCGGGCCGTCGCCGTGAAGGTCGCCAAGACCGAGCTGGCGGCCGACGCGGTCTTCCGCGAGCGGTTCCGCAGCGAGGTCGAGGCCGCCCGTGCCGTGGGCGGTTTCCACACGGCGCCGGTCGTGGACGCGGACGTGGAAGGCGCGTTGCTCTGGCTGGCCACGGCCTATATCCCCGGGCCCACCCTCGCGGCGCGGCTCGCCGCCGAGGGCGCGATGGACGAGCCGCAACTACGGGCGCTGGCCGCCGCGCTCGCCGAGGCGCTGGAGTCCATCCACTCCTGCGGGCTGGTGCACCGCGATCTCAAGCCCGGCAACATCATCATGGCCGCCGACGGCCCGCGCGTCCTCGACTTCGGCATCTCCCGCGCCGTGGAGTCCACCCGGCTCACCGCCACCGGCACCGCCTTCGGCACGCCCGGTTTCCTCGCGCCGGAACAGGCCCTGGGCAACGATGTGACCGGCGCCGCCGATGTGTTCGCCCTCGGCGCGGTCCTGGTCGCGGCGGCGGGCGGCAGCGCCTGGGGCGAGGGCACGCCGATGGGGCTGATGTACCGCTCCGTGCACGAACAGCCGGACCTGGCCGCCGTACCGGCCGCACTCGCCGGCCTGGTCGCGCGCTGTCTGGCGAAGGACCCGGCCGACCGCCCCACCCCCACCGAGCTGCTCGACGTGCTGACCGACGAGGCCCCGGCGCCGGCCCCGACGGAGGCGCCGTACGCCCCGGCCATGATGTCCCCGCCCGCCCACACCCCGGTGCCGCCCGTGGCCCCGGTGCCGCCCGTCGCCCCGGCGTCGCCCGTGGCCGCGGCGCCGCTCCCGCCCTACCCGGCCGCGCCCCCGCCGCAGGCCGCCCAGGGGTTCGGCCCGCCCGTGCCGTACCCGCTCCCGGAGGTCGAACTCACCGACGGGCAGGCGCGCGTCGCCGTGACCGCCACCGGGGTCGTCCTCCAAGTGGCGGGCGCCGCCGCGGACTTCGAGTGGGCGGAGATCGCGCACATCGGGCGTACCCGGCGCGGTCATCACCTCACGGTGACGGTGCGGTTGTGGGACGACGGCGTGTACGACTGCGAGCTGAACGCCCGCCGGTCGGCCCGGGTCACCGAGTGGCTGGCCCGGCTGGACTTCGTCCTCGGCCGGTACGCGCCCCGGTAGCGCGGCGGCCACCGTGTTCGCCGACAGCGGTACACAGCAGCTGGGTTGACCCGTACATGCTTGAACAGTGCGCGTCCTGGGCACGGACCTTCTACCGGCATCCACCGCCGGGCCGTAACGGCAGAGGGAGGGCGTCATGGACCGTCGCATCCGGGTACGCGTCAGCCGACGCCCCGTCGCTCCGCGGGAACGCGAGATCGACCGGAGGACGCCGTCGGGGCGGATCCTGCCGTACTGACGTGCGCCGCTTCGGCGTCCCGCCGAGGGAGTTCGTCACAGCGGCGCCTGCCAGGTGACCGTTGATCCCTCTGAGTCCTCGCCCGCCCCGGTGTCCGCGTCGTCGTACACCGTCAGCCGTACCGCCGCCCGGCCGTCCGGCAGCGTCGCCGTCGCGTCGACCGTCACCTCGATGCGGGACACGCCCCGGCGGCGGGCGGCGGTGTCGAGGGCGCGGCGCAGGGTCGTGAGGAGCTGGGCGCCGACGCGGTCCGGGACGCGGCTGTCGACCGGCCCGAGGAAGCGGGTGGCGGGCTGGAAGCCGAGCACCGCCTTCGCGGCCGCCGTCTCGCGCAGCACCCGGCCCCGGAGGCTGGTCGGAGCCTCGGCGGGCGGCTGCTGGAGCGCGAAGATCGCCGTCCGCACCTCCTGGACGGTCGACTCCAGCTCGTCGACGGCCTTGCCGAGCATGTCCTGCACGGCCGCCACCCGGGCCCGGCGCTGCGCCGCCTGCAGCATCATCCCGGTGGCGAACAGCCGCTGGACGACCAGGTCGTGCAGATCGCGGGCGATCCGGTCGCGGTCCTCGTACACCGCGAGCCGCTCCCTGCGGTGCCGGGCGCCGGCGAGGACCAGGGCGAGCGCGGCCTGGGAGGCGAACTGGGTGGCCAGGTGCTGTTCGACGTCCGTGTACGGGCGGTCGCCGCGCCGGCGGGGGAGTGCGAGCGTGCCGATCAGCTGGCCGCTCGCCTGCAGCGGCAGCATCATGCTGGGTCCGAACCGGTGCCGGACACGGGTCGTCATCCGCGGGTCGGTCGCCGAGTCCTCGATGAACACCGGCTCGCCGCCGAGCAGTTGCTCCAGCACCGGGCTGCCCGGCTCGATGGTCGTCCCGACGAGGCCCCCGGGGTCGTCGTGCGTCGACGCGGTCACGATCTCCATCCCGCCCTCGGGGGTGGGCTGGAGGATGACACCGGCACAGGCGTCGGCGAGCAGCCGGGCCCGCTCCGCGACCGTCATCAGCGCGTCCGCGGCTCTCTCCCCGCTCAGCAGCGCCGTGGTGACGGCCGCCGCACCCTCGATCCATCGCTCGCGCTGCCGGGCCGCCTCGTACAGCCGGGCGTTGCCGATCGCGGTGCCCGCCTGGGCGGCCAGCACCCGCAGCAGCTGCTCGTCCTCGGCGGTGAACGGGCCGCCGCCGCTCTTGCCGTCCAGACGCAGCCGCCCGAACGGCTCCGTGCCGACCAGGATCGGCACGTCCAGGCCGTCGGCGTCCTTGGGCGGAGGCGTCCTCGTACGGATCTCGGCCGGCCCCTCCGGGCCGCCGCCGGCGGTGCTCAGCGCCGCGTACCGGGCGCCGGTCAGCTCGGCGGCACCGTCCACGATGCGCTGCAGGGTGGCGCGCAGTTCGAGTTCGGAGCCGACCCCGAGGACCGCTTCGAGCAGCGGCGGCAGATGCGGGACGGGATCGCCGGGCATACGGTCGGTGCGCCGTGCGCGGCTCAGGCGGCCAGCGGGTTGAGGACCATCGGCTCGATCCGGCCCTCCAGCATGGCGCCGAGGCCCTGGGCCGCACAGATGTCCGGGCGGTCGGCGATGTGCACGGGCATCCCGGTGGCCTGCCGCAGCATCTGGTCGAAGCCGGGCAGCAGCGCCGAGCCGCCGACCATCATGATCCCGCGGTCGGCGAGGTCGGCGACCAGGTCGGGCGGGCAGTCGCGCAGCACCTTGCCGATGCCGTCGAGGACGGCGGTCAGCGGGGTCTCGATCGCGTCCCGTACGGCGGCGGTGTCGACGTGCACGCTGCGCGGAAGGCCGGTGAGCACATCACGGCCGTGGATCTCGGTCTGCGCCGGGCCCTGAGTGGTGATCCCGTTGTCGGAGAGGGCCACCTGCAGCGGACGCACGGACTGGCCGGGCAGCATCAGATGGTGCTCGTGCCGCAGATGCTGCACGATCGCGTTGTCCACGGCCTCGCCGCCCACCGGGACCCGCTGGGCGGCGACGATGGACCCGAGCGAGAGCACCGCGACCTGGGTGGTCGCCGCCCCGCACACCATGATCATGGTGGCCTCGGGGCGTTCCACGGGCAGCCCGCAGCCGATGGCGGCGGCGATCAGCGTGTCCACCAGCTCGACCCGGCGCGCGCCCAGCCCGACCAGCGTCTCGGTGATCGCCCGCTGGGCCAGCGGATCGGCGCCGTGCGGGGCGCAGGCCGCCGCGCGCAGCCGCAGATTACGGCGCAGCGTACGGCGCACCTTGTCGCCGAGCAGCTGCCGCAGCATGCGGTGGGCCATCTCGATGTCGACGACCGTGCCGCCGGCTATGGGCCGTACGACCTGGATGTAGTCAGGCGTGCGTCCCGTCATGCGTTCCGCGAGCTCGCCGACGGCGATGAGCGAGCCGGAACGGGCGTTCACCGCGGCCGCCGAGGGCTCGTCGACGATCAGACCGGCGCCTCTCACATACACCCTGGTGCGGGCCGCGCCCAGGTCGACGCCGAAGTGGCAGCGGCGCAGCTGGTCCAGGTTGACGGTCACGGCGATCCTCCCGATGCGCGAGCCCCGGTGTGCCCGGCCGGCTGGCGGGCCTCTCCCAGCATCCTGGTCGGCCGACCGGGTGTCCGCCTGTTGGAGGGGGCCGGGCGGGGTGCCGCCGAACGGGGGTTTCGGGCCGTGGCACACCGTCCGGTGATGGACTTCGGGCCGGATGTCCCACTCGGCGCGCGGCTTCACCTCCCGCCGGTCGGACTCCCGCCGGTCGGACTCCCGCCGGTCGGACTCCCGCCGGCCGGACGGCCGGCCTCTTCGGCGGCGGCCAGGAGCGCCGAGGAATGTTCCGCGGTAACCCCTTTGGCCCTCACGGGAGTTGGCGGGTTACCACCAGGGCACCTTTCCGTCATCACCCATCAACACCGTTGCACCACCACGCACATGACACTCGTCCCAGCACGCGAGCCACTCGCCCGAGGGGGGCGGCGACACCAAAGGACCACTGGAGCCGGCTGCCGCTGATCAACCTCGCGTTTGACGTCGGCACCGATCGCGGCACGCCGGACGTGCCGCGTACGGTCGCCTCCGTCTCGCTGCGGGCGTCGGCCCATGACGACAAGGGCGGCTCGCTGACGCAGGAGATCGTTCGGGCGGCGGCCGTCGAGCGGTGAGGCGGCCTACGGCTGTGCGGGGTGCACGATGCCCCGGACCACCCCCAGCTCCACCAGGTCCTGTGGGCGGATCATGAGCTGGTCCGCGGTTGCCTCGACTTCGGCCTCGGGGCGTTTGAGGATGGCGGCCGCGAGTTCCGGGGCGATCACCGAGAAGTAACTGTCCGGTGTGGCCCAGGTGTTGCCGGGGGCGGCCAGGGCGAGGGCGCCGCCGGAGCCGCCCTCGCC
This sequence comes from Streptomyces alanosinicus, assembly GCF_014650595.1. Classification (GTDB taxonomy): domain Bacteria; phylum Actinomycetota; class Actinomycetes; order Streptomycetales; family Streptomycetaceae; genus Streptomyces; species Streptomyces alanosinicus. The sequence goes on along the minus strand of NZ_BMVG01000001.1, from coordinate 627,535 downwards.
CATGACGAGCGTGGTGAGCGGTACCCGGGCCGCGGCCACCGCCCCGAAGACCTCCGCGATCGCCGCGCCGGCCCCCTGTCGCTCCGCCTCCGCGTCGTTGGCGGCACCCGGGGTGTCCACCAGCGTCAGCACGGGGATGCCGAGCCGGTCCGCCAGCCGGATCAGCCGGGCCGCGGTCCGGTATCCGGCGGGCCGGGTCGCCGCCCCGGTCTGTGCCGCGTACGCCACGGTACGACCGTCCCGCTCGCCGAACCCGCACAGCATGCCCTCGGGATCCCTGCCCCCGCACCGGTCGCCGCTGATGTCACGGCGACGGGTGAAGAAGGCGTCCAAGTAGGCCTGGGCGCGCGGTCGTTCGGGGGCGCGGGCGTGCCGGACGGCGTGCCAGCCGGTGGCCGGGAGGCCTGCGGTGCCGAGGGCCCGCGGCGGGGGAGGGGCATCGGCGGACGGGGACGTCAGCAGGCGCAGCCATGCCCCGAGGACCCGCTTCAGCCCGGCCGGGTCCACCACCTCGTCCGCCGAGCCGACCGCCACCTGGGACTCCGCGGTGTAGGCGGCGGGGTCGGCGGCGGGCGGGCGGACGCGGGAGCCGGCGAAGCCGACCTGGGCGCCGGGCAGGGCCAGGACGACGTCGGCGCCCCCGCCGAGCGTGGCCCAGCCGCCGCCGGTCGTGGGATCGCGGAGCACCGCGATCTGCGCCAGCCCGGCCTCGCGGGTGAGCGCCGACTGCCGGGCCACCCGCTGGAGCTGGCTCAGCGCGAGCATGCCCTCCTGCATCCGGCTGCCGCCGGTCGCGATCAGCGGCACGACCGGCAGCCGGTGCGCGCGGGCGTGGGAGTACGCCGCCTCCAGGCGGTCACCGGTGCGTTCGCCGAGGGAGCCGCCCAGGAAGCCGAACTCGAAGGCGATCAGCACGGCCCGGATGCCCTCGACGCGCGCGGTGCCGCAGGCGACCGACTCCTCCTCGCCGGTGCGCTCGGCGGCCCGGCCGCGGGAGGCGTCGTAGCCCGCCCAGCCGAGGGGGCCGTCCGGCTTGGCGGCGCTTGCCGGGTGCGGGAGTTCGGTGAAGGTGCCGGGGTCGGTGACCAGGGTCAGGATCTGCCGGGCCGAGTGCCGCTCAGACATCGGCCAGCGCCCGCTTCATGATCTTCCCCATGTCGTTGCGGGGCAGCGCGTCCAGGTAGCGGACGACGCGGGGCCGCTTGTGCGGGGCGAGCCGCCGGGCCACATGGTCCGCCAGCTCCGGTGCGGCGGGCGGTGCCTGCGGGTCGGCCGGGACGATCCAGGCGACGATCCGCTCGCCCAGGTCCGCGTCCGGCTCCCCGGTGACCGCCGCCTCCCGTACCCCCGGATGTTCCAGCAGCGCGTTCTCGATCTCACCGGCCCCGATCTTGTAACCACCGCTCTTGATCAGGTCGGTGGCCTTGCGCCCGACGATCCGGACATAGCCGTCGGGCTCGCGGACGGCCATGTCACCCGTGCGGAAGAACCCGTCGGCGGTGAACGCGGCCGCCGTGGCCTCCGGCCGGTTCAGATACTCGGTGAACAGGTTCGCCCCGCGCACCTGGATCTCGCCGACGCTCTCCCCGTCGTACGCGGTGATCGGTGTCCCGTCCTCCTCCACGAGCCGCAGCTCGACACCGGGCAGCGGCACGCCCACGGTCCCGGCGCGCGCCTCCCCGTCGGCGCGCACGCTGGTGTTCATCAGCGTCTCCGTCATGCCGTACCGCTCGATCACCCGCCGCCCGGTCGCGGCCGCGATCCGTTCGTGGTCGTGCACCGGCAGCGCGGCCGAGCCCGAGACCAGCAGCCGGGCCCGGCCCAGCGCCTCGGCCAGCTCCGGGTCGTCCGGCAGGGCCTCGGCGATGCGGTGGTACATCGTCGGCACCCCGAACAGCATGGTCGCGCCGGCGGTCAGCTCCCGGGCCACGCCCTCGGTGGAGAACCGGCCGAGGTGCCGGACGCCGCCGCCGCGCCGCAGCGGGCCGAGGGTGCCCAGCACCAGTCCGTGCACATGGAACAGCGGCAGCCCGTGCACCAGCACATCCGCCGCCGTCCACTGCCAGGCGTCGGCGAGCGCGTCCAGGGTGGTGGCGAGGGCCCGGCGGGGCAGCACGGCGCCCTTGGGCGGGCCCGTGGTGCCGGAGGTGTAGACGATCAGCGCCGGGGCCGCGTCGCCCGCGGTCTGCTCGGGTACGGCGGCGCGCGCGTCCGCGTCGACGTCCAGCCGCTCCAACGCGCCGAGCGCGTCGGGGAGTTCGGCGCCCGGCGCGGCCAGTACCAGGGTCGGCGCGCTGTCGGAGACGATGTGCGCGAGTTCCTTCTCGCCCGACTTCGGGTTCAGCGGTACGGCGGCCGCACCGGCGAGCAGGACGCCCGTCACGGCGACGGCGGTCTCCAGCTCGGGGGTGGCCCACACGGCGACCCGGCCCGCGCCGGCGAGCCGCCCGGCGAGCGCGCCGGCGGCCCCGGCGAGACCGCCGTACGTCAGGGAACGCGCACCGAACCGCAGGGCGACCCTCCCGCGGACCTCGTCCGGGGGCACCCCCGTCTCGCTGCGCTCGCCCGGGCCGTCCGCCAGGGCGGGAAAGAGGGAGGACACGCGCCGCACTCCTAACACTCTCGGTTGGGACCGTTCGGCACCCTTCCTACCCCAGCGGCCCGGTCCTCACCACCACGCTCAGGCGGGCCGCGAGCGGATGCCGTCGGCGTGCACAAGTCGTTCGAGCCGGAACGGCATGGTTGCTAGCCTCGCTGTGCTCGAAGCTGTGATCGAAGTCGTGATCGAAATGTCGTACGACAGGGAGCCCGTCATGCGCCGCATCGCCCTCGCCACCTACGACCCCGGCACCGAGCCCGGCAAAGACGCCGATCTGCCCGAACTGGTGCGGGCGCTCCGGGCCGCCGGGGCCGAGGCCGAGGCGCGGTACTGGGACGACCCGGACGTGGACTGGGGCCGATACGACCTCGTCGTCATCCGGTCCACCTGGGACTACAGCTGGCGGGCCGAGGAGTTCGACACCTGGGTGGTGCGGGTCGGCGCGCTGACCCGGCTCGCCAATCCGGCGTCCGTGGTGCGCTGGAACACCGACAAGCGCTACCTCGGCGAACTGGCCGCCGCCGGTGTGCCCACCGTCCCCACCCGCTATCTGGCGCCGGGCGAGCCCGCCGAGCTGCCCGCCGACCACGAGTACGTGATCAAGCCGACCTCGGGCGCGGGAGGCCGGTTCGCCGCCCGCTACACACCCGGCGAACACGACAGGGCCGTGGCGCACCTCGCCCGGATGCACGCCGAGGGCTTCACGGCGATGGTGCAGCCGTACCTGACGGGTATCGACGTCAGCGGGGAGCGGGCGCTGCAGTTCTTCGGCGGCCGGCTGCTGCACGCCAGCCGCAAGGGTGCCGTCCTCGCGCCCGGCACGCCCTACGACGCCGACAAGGTGGCCCACCCCGGCCTGGAGCGCTGGCAGCCCACCGAGGCCGAACTCGCCGTCGCCGAGAAGGCGTTGGCGTCCATACCCGGCGTGTCCGGAGGCCCCGGACCGCTGTACGCGCGCGTGGACCTCGTGGACGGGCCGGACGGCGAGCCGCGGCTGATGGAGCTGGAGCTGGTGGAGCCGAATCTGTTCCTGCGGCTGCACCCCGGCTCCCTGGAGCGGGTGACGGAGGCGATCCTGGCCGCGGCCGGGGACATTGCCGGCTAGTACGTTGATTCACGTCAAGTGAACTGAGGCATACGGGACTTACGGGGAGTTGCGATGAACAAGGTATGGCTGGTGACCGGGGCGGGCAGCGGTTTCGGGCGGGCGATCACCGAGGCGGCCGTCGCCGCCGGTGACGTGGTGATCGGCGCGGTCCGGCGCCCGCAGACCCTGGACGACCTGGTGGCCGCCCATCCCGGCCGGGTGGAGGCGCTGCGCCTGGACGTCACCGACCTGGCCGCGATCGAGCCGACGGTCCGGGACGTCATCGCCCGGCACGGGCGGATCGACGTGCTGGTCAACAATGCGGGCCGCACCCATGTCGGCGCCGTCGAGGAGACCACCGACGCCGAGCTGCGCGACCTGTTCGACGTGCACTTCTTCGGCCCGACGGCCCTCGTCCGGGCGGTGCTGCCGTATCTGCGTGAGCGGCGCTCGGGTGCGATCGTGCAGATGAGCAGCATGGGCGGGCAGCTGTCCTTCGCGGGCTTCGGGGCGTACAGCGCGACGAAGTTCGCCCTGGAGGGCCTGTCCGAGGCGCTCGCGGACGAGGTGCGCGAGTACGGCGTCAAGGTGCTGATCGTCGAGCCGGGTGCGTTCCGCACCTCGCTGTTCGAGGCCGACCGGGCCGGGGCCAGCTCCGACACCGGGGTGTACGCCAAGGTCGGCGAGACCCGGGGCGCGGTCAGCGGAGGCCATGGCAGCCAGCCCGGCGACCCCGCCAAGGCGGCGGCCCTCGTCCTGGCCGCGCTGGAGGCGGAGCGGACCCCGCTCAGGCTGCCGCTCGGCGACGACGGAGTGAGCGCGGTGCTGGCGCACACCGACCAGGTCCGCGAGGACGTCGCGGCCTGGGAGAAGCGGACCCGGGCGACCGGATTCGACGACTGAGGCCTTCGGGCCGAGGCCTTCAGACGGACGCCTTCAGACGGACACCTTCGGGCCGACGCCTTCCGCCGGGCGCTTTCAGTCACCTTCAGTCACCTTCAGTCACCTTCAGTCGCCTTCAGTCGGCGAGGTCGACCAGGGCCGTCCGCTGGAGCAGGCCCCAGGTGAACTCGGCGACCACCTCCACCCGCACGCCTCCGCGCCCGGGTGCGGTGAAGGCCAGCCCCCATCTGGTCGGTGCCGTGCCCTCCAGCGGGCGGGCCGGGGCGAAGGCGCGGGCGGCCTCGTCCACCGTGCACGACCAGGGGACGAGGTCGTCCAGGGTCCGAAGCTTCGGCGCGGGAGCACCCGGCGCCCGCACCAGCCACTCGTTCCAGACCCCGCCGTCCGGCCCGACCAGCACTTCGAAGCGCAGGTCGGGCCAGAGGGGCAGGGCCCAGCGGCGGGCCTCGCAGACGGCGTCGCCGAGCCGGTACGGGACCACGGATTCCGGCTCGCCGAGGACCGAGCCGTACCGGGCGGCGGCGGACCGGGATCTCGGTGAACGGACCATCGCCTGCCAACGCTTGTTGGCCTCCCGCATGTCCGCGATCGAGGCGCCGAGCGCGCGCCGGGCGTCCTCGACGAGGTCCGGATTGTGGTCGGCCATGCGGCGCAGCAGCACCAGCTGGAAGTCGACGTACATGCCTTCCATGGTGCCCGGCCTGTTCCGGACCATTGCCCGCGCACGTTCCCGTGATTAGCCTATGTTCGTCATGCCGATCGCCTGTTGAAATCTCGAACATAGGCGCTTAGACCCAAGGGAGGGGGCCGGACGTGGGACGCCTCGTACCTGCCGTGACCCGGGCTCTCGACATTCTTGAGCTGTTCCTCGACGGGGACGGGACGCTCTCCGCCCCCGACATCGTGCGCAAGCTGCAGCTGCCGCGCACCACCGTGCACGAGCTGGTCACCACGCTCGCCGCACGCTCGTACATCGCGCCGGTACCGGGCCAGCCCGGACGCTACCGGCTCGGCGTACGCCCGTACCAGCTCGGCAGCCGCTACGCCGAGCAGCTCGATCTGGCCGCCGAGGGCCAGCAGGTGGCCCGCTCGGTCGCCGAGACCTGCGACGAGACCGTCCATGTGGCGATCCTCGAAGGCACCGACGTCATCTACATCGCCAAGGTCGACTCCACCCACGCCGTGCGCATGGTCTCCGCCGCCGGCCGCCGGCTGCCGGCCCACTGCACCTCGGTCGGCAAGATGCTGCTGGCCGCGCTGCCGGAGCAGGAGCTGACGGCCCGGATCCCGGACGACGCCGAGCTGACCGCGATGACCCCCAACAGCATCACCGACCCCGCCGTGCTGCGCGAGGCCCTGGCGGAGATCCGGCGCCGCGGCATCGCGGTGGAGAACCGCGAGTCCAACCCGGACGTCAGCTGTGTGGCCGCCCCGGTCCGCGACCGCACCGGCCAGGTCGTCGCCGCCCTCTCCATCTCGGTCCCCATGATCCGCTGGAGCGAGGAGCGCCGGGCCGAGCTGGAGCAGCTGGCGGCCAAGGGCGCGGTGGAGCTGTCCGAGCGGCTGGGCCACCGGAGCGCGGTGTGAGCGGCGGCTACGAGGTCGCGGTACGGGCGTCGGCGGCGCTCGGCGAGGGCCCGACCTGGGACCCGGCGAGGGGCCGGCTGATCTGGCTCGACATCCTGGGCATGCGCGTGCACACCTACGACCCCGCCACGGGCCGGCGTTCGGTGCGCACCACGGAGCAGCACGTGGGCGCGGCCAAGCCCCGCGAGGGCGGCGGCCTGGTCCTCAACCTCCGGGACGGCGTGGGCCTGCTGGACCCCGACGACACCTTCCGCTGGCTGCACCACGAACCGGTCGCGGGCCGCCGCGCGAACGACGCCGCCGTGGCGCCCGACGGCTCGCTGTGGGCGGGAACGATGCGCTACGACGAGGCGCCGGGCGGCGGCACGCTGACCCGGCTGACCGGCGACGGCGGGGCACAGCCGGTCCTGTCCGACGTCACGGTCAGCAACGGCACGGGCTGGAGCCCCGACGGCCGGCTGATGTACTACGCGGACACCCCGACCCGCCGGGTGGACGTCTTCGATTACGACGGCGAACGGGTCCGGGGCCGCCGCCCGTTCGTGGAGATCGAGCGGGGCGCGGGCTTCCCGGACGGCCTGACGGTCGACGCGGAGGGCTGTGTGTGGGTGGCGCTGTGGGACGGGGGAGCGGTGCGCCGCTACACGCCGGGCGGCGAGCTGGACCGGGTGATCAGCCTGCCGACGCGACGGACGACGGCCTGCGCGTTCGGCGGCGCCGGCTTGACCGACCTGTATGTCACGACGGCTTGTACGGGGCTCACGGCGCCGCACCCGGTGGCGGGCTCGCTGCTGGTGGTACCGGGCGCCGGCCAGGGCGTCGCTCAGCCGGCGTTCGCGGGCTGACCGGGTCGTCACCCCCGCGTGCGGTCCAGCTCCCGCACGATGCGCCACTCCTGTGCCGTCAGCGGCGGTTCCGGCAGGGCCGGCAGAAGCGGGCCGGTCAGGGCCGCGAGCATGGCGTCCGGACGCAGCAGACGGGACGGACCCGTCGCAAGGCTCGTCACGTCCCAGACGGCGGTCGCCGCTCGGTAGGAGCCGGTGGCCGCCTTCGTCATGCGGCGTGAGTACCGGGCGACGAGGTGATCCGCGACGCCCGGCCTCGCGCCCCGCACCTGCGGGAACCAGACGTCCTGGCCCACGGCCATCGCCCAGGCCGCCGAGACCGACCGGGCGACCCCTCGCTGCACCCGGCGTGCCAGCCCCGGCGCGTCGACACCGCCGCGCCGCAGTTCCGCGCTCAGCACGTCGGCGCCGAGCGCGGCCACCGACATGCCCTGCCCGTAGGCCGGGTTGAACGTGGCCACCGCGTCACCGAGGACGACGAATCCGTCGGGCCAGCGGCGGGCCTTCTCCAGGTAGCGCCGTACGTTGCTGGTGCTGCGGCTGACGCGCACCTCGGTGAGGGGCTCGGCGCCGGAGATCAGCCGGCCGACGATGGGGTCGGGAAGGTCGAGTGTGTAGCGCAGGAAGCCCTCGGGGTCGGTCGGCGGTTCGCTGCCCCGGGTGCCGGCGAGGCTCACCATCCAGCGGTCGCCCTCGATGGGCAGGACCATCCCGCTGCGCCCCGGCCGCCCTCCGTAGGGGTCGGCCTGCACGAGCGTCACCGGAAACTGCTCGGCCCCGGCGGGCCTGCGGTAGATGCGGGTGGCATTGACGAGACCGGCGTCCACGGTCTTTTCCCGGATGTCCGAAAGACCCAGTTCTTTCAGCCACTTCAGGACCCGGGACCCCCGCCCGCTCGCGTCGACCACGAAGTCGGCCTCAAGCTCACGCTCGCCGTCAGGCGTCGATACGCGTACGCCCCGAACGCGGCTGACGTCCCCGGTCAGTTCGAGTGCCTGTGCCTGCTGTATCCGCACGTCCGTGCCGGCCAGGACCGTGGCCCGTACGACCCAGTCCAGCAGCGCCCGGCTGCAGGTGAGCATGCGGGGCCCTTCGTGCCGCCAGCGGCGGAACCAGCCTTCCGGGGTGAGGGCCACCAGGCCCTGGCCGAGGGCGACTTCGTGGGCGCCGGCGGCAAGCAGCCGCTCGCGCATGCACGTTCCGGGCACCAGATCGTCCATGGCGGCCAGGCCACCGGCCATGAGGAGATGAGCATGACGCCCCTGCGGGAGCCCGCGGCGGTGCTGGGGACCGTCGGGCAGGTCGTCGCGCTCCAGCACGATCACCTCCTCCACGGAGGCGGACAGCGCCGCGGCGGCCAGCATGCCGGCCAGTCCGGCACCGATGACGACGGCTCTGCGCGGCATGGGGCTCCTCGAATCATCCGGGAATGAACCGGCCAAACTCGAAGCGGGCCACGAAAGTTCAGCCATGGTAGGTCCTCACCGTACCTTCACCCATGGTTCCCACGGTGTGCACCGTCTCCAGGACCCGCGCCAGCTCCACCAGGCCGCTCGGCCCGGACACCTCCGTGGCGTACAGACGGCTGCCGCTCGACACCTCCGGCGGCTCCTCGCCGGCGGCGGCGCGGCGCGCGGCGTCCGCGACCATGGCGGCCTCCGCGGCGACCCGCGCCTCGTGCTGCCCGCGTCCTTCCCGCCGTGCGGCCTCGCGCGCCGTTTCGCGGACGCCGTCGTCGAAGTACGGGGCCAGCGCCAGAAGGGCGTCATGGATGGACACCTCGCGCCAGTGCAGCCGGTCCTGTGGCAGCTGCCACCACGAGCTGGGGGGCTTGGGCGCGATGGATGCGAACCGCAGCCGTGACCACAGCGGTCCGAGCCGGCGGTAGTCGCCGAGGCTGTGCCACTGGGTGAGGACCGCGGGCAGCAGTCTGGGCAGGGCGAAGCCCGCCGAACACAGCAGGGCGGCGAGTGACGCCGCCGGCGGGGCGAGGGTGGTGGACAGGAAGTCGAGGTCGTGCCCCGTCCAACGGGCGACGACCGCCGTGTACTTGGTGAGCTGAAAGCCGACGGCGTCCAGCAGCGCGCCGACGAGGATGAGCCGCAGGCCGGTCCGCAGCAGTCCGGTGACCTCACGCTCCCATTTCACGCACTGCGTGCACATCACGACGATCGCCGCGCTGTGCCCGAGCAGGTAGAGCAGGATCATCTCCCGCATGCCCGGTGTGTTCGCGTAGTACGTGTCGAGGTCGCGCAGCCGCTCCGTGTGCGCGTCCGCGAGCGCGAACAGCATGACGATGGCGGCGATCAGCGCGCCGTAGGCGACCACGCAGCGCAGTGCCGCCCGCCGTAGCCGCTCGCGCGGCCCGCCCCGCCAGTGGATCAGCAGGACGAGCAGGGAGCAGCTGTACGCGGAGAGCATGCCGTACGTGAGCGGTGCACCGAAGTTCGGGATGCCGGTGAGGTCGTTGACGGTGGCCAGGGTCAGCGGTGCCGAGCAGACGAAGACGAAGCCGCCCAGCGCGATCGCGGCGCACGTCGACACGGTCAGCGGGTTCCACGGGGCGGTGCGAGGCCGGCGGAAGAGGAGCGCGGAGGACAGCACAAGAGCCCCGGCCGCCACATACACGACGAGATTCACGGCCGCGCCCTCCCATCCGTTCGGTGGGCGGCCTCGCGGGACGCGCGCGGCGCCCGGATCCGCCTCATGCGGTGCCCGTCGGCGTCGTCGTGCCGTGAACGCGGGCGGACACGACCGGCGTCGAGGTGGCGAGGGCGTCGGCGATGCCGACGAGGGTCGCGGGGCCGGGGGAGCGGATCGGCAGGAGGTCGATCTCGTCGCACGGTTCCAGGGGCCGCTCCCGGTGGCGTTCCGCCTCCAGCGCCGCCGTGACCACCGCCGCCCACGCGACCGACTCCGCGCGTCCCGCGTCGCCCGTGTCCCGCAGGGCGCTCTCGTGGACCTCCTCGTACAGGTCCCGGTCGAAGTAGTCGGCCAAGTGACCGAGCGCGTTGTGGATGCTGGTCTGCAGCCACACCAGCCGGGTGGCGGGCGTGGCCCAGCGGGGCCGCGGAAGCCGGAGCGAGCGGCGGGTGAGGAGTTCGTCCAGCTCGCGCTCCAGGGGTTTCAGGCGCGCGTACGCCCGTCGGGACCGCTGCCACTCCGTCACGCGGGGCCAGGCCAGTGGGACCAGGATGCCCGTGACGGTGAGGAGCGCGCCGAGCCCGGCGGCCACCGGGGAAGCCGTCGTCCCGAGCCGCGACCAGTCGGCCCCGCACCAGCGGGCGATCACGGCGATGAGCTTGGAGACGCTGTACCCGGCGCTGCACAGTGCCCCTGTGCCCAGCATGATCAGCCCCACGCGCAAACGGCCGTCGACCTGGCGCGCCCAGCGCAGGGACGACACCGTGGTGATGCCGGCGGCGGCGAGGTGCCCGGCCAGGTACAGCACGATCATCTCGGCGAGGAACGGCGTCGTCGCGTAGTAGGTGTCCAGGTCGGTACGGCGTTCCACCGGCGCGTCGCCCAGCGCGAACATGACGGCGATGCCGATGAGGACGAGTGCGTAGGCGACGATCCACCGGCGGGCGGTCCGCTGTACGCTCGGCCCGCCCCGCCAGTAGACGACGAGGAGCTGCGAGGTGGCGCTGTACGCCGTGATCGAGGCGTAGGTCAGTGGGGCGGCGAGGTTGGGGATGCCGCTGAGCCGGTTGACGGCGCCCACGGTCGGCGGGGCCCCGAGGAGGAAGCACAGCCCGGCCAGGGCCAGCACCGCGCAGATCGCCCGCAGATACGGATCCCGCCAGTGGCGGGCCAGGTCCGGGGCCTTCACCGCGAGCCCGAGCCACAGCACCCCGCAGCTGACGTAGTTGATCAGGCCGCTCATGGCTTGGTCCCGCGGTAGTTGAGAGCGGCGCCGATACGGCCGGCCAGGCCCTGGGTACCGTCGCCGGATTCCGCGAACACGGAATCCGCGGAGGCCTCCAGCCACGGGCGCAGCCGCCGGCCCATCAACATGCCGAACCGGTCGGCCGCCTGCTCCTCGACCAGGTCGAAGTCGGTGCGCGCCGCTCCGGCATCGCCCTGGCTCATGTGCCATACCTCGTGACAGAAGATGACGATCTGGTGCCACGCGGCGGCTCGCCGGTCGATGACCACGTCGTCGTGCGTCTCCCGCTCCAGCCACAGTCCACTGGCGGTGTGCGGCGGGAAGACAGCCTTGTGGACGACGACCTCGCGGCCGCGCCACGCGCTGACGGAGGCGACCAGGGCGTCGAAGAGCGCCTCCGGGTCGGCCGGGACCGGGACTCGCATGGGGCCGATGAGGGTGTCGGCGAGCCGACGCATCTCCCTGGTCGTACGCACCCTGCTCTCCGTCATCTCGCCGCTGTCACCAGTGCAATATGCCAAGACTCGGCTGTCTCGGCCACTCTGTGCCGGAAATCTGTCCGTACGTCGCCTGCCGAGGCGCGGCCGACGTTCACCCGGGGGCCGGTGTGCTGGTCGCCGCGACGTCCGCGCGTGCGCGCACGGCCTCGATGTCCTCCGGGTGGCGCAGCGCGCAGGAGACCGGGCCGATCTCCCGGAGCAGGTCGGTCGCGTCGGTGTCCTGCATGCCCTCGTCGGACCGCGGCCGTGCCTGTGTGTCCACCGCGTCCAGGATCGTCACGGCCGCCGCCAGCGCCTTGGCCTTGTCCGGCGGGTGACCGAGGGCGAGCGCGGCGTCGTACGACCGGCGGCGCAGGTCCTCGTCGAGGCGGCGGCCGAGCGGCAGCAGCATGTCCCGGATGAACGTCTCGCGCAGTGTCAGCCGCAACTCCGGGCGGGCCCGCAGAAGCAGGGGGACTCTCTCTCCGCTGATGCCGCACATCAGCAGGTACAGCGGGCGCAGTTGGTTGTGGGCGAGCCGGACCCGCCAGCGGTCGTGCAGGTACTGGCCGACGTGCGGCAGGATGAAGCCGACCGCGATCAGGATGGCCGACAGACAGGCCACCGGCGGCGCGACGTCGCTGCTCAGCCAGTCCAGGTCGTGCCCGGTCCAGCGAGCCGTGACCGCGGTGAGCTTCACGGCGTCGAACACCAGATTCATGCCGTAGCCCGCACCCAGCGACATCAGTCCCCAGCGCAGCCAGGAGTCGAGCAGCCCGTCGGCGCTCACCCAGTTCCAGATCAGCCGGGACGTGGTGAGGGCCGTGGTGCAGTGCGCGAGCAGGTACAGCAGGATCTCCTCGCGCATATAGGGGGTGTTGGCGTAGTACGTGTCCAGGTCGATGCGCCGCTCGACGGGCACGTCCGCGAGCGCGAACAGCACCCACAGCGCGATGATCACCCCGGAGTACACGGCGATCACCCAGCGCTGTGCGCGGCGGGTGACGGCCGAGCGGTCGGAAAGGCCGTCGCGCCAGGCGATGATCAGAAGCAGACAGGACGCGCAGAACGCGGTCAGCAGTGAATAGACCAGCGGGGCCGCGATGTTGGGGACGCCGGTGACCCGGTTGGTCCAGGCGATCGTCGACGGCGTCACGAACACGAACACCGCGCAGGCGAGCAGCAGCAGTCCGCCCACCGCGCGCAACAGCGGGTCCTTCCACAGCCGGATGATGGTGGGCAGCTTGATCGCCAGTGCGGTGGCCAGCACCGCGGTGGCGATCCAGAACGCGACGGAGGACTCGCTGAGCATCTCTGCCGAGCTCAGCCGGCCGGCCAGGGTGCAGGCGGGGTGGGCGCACGTCATCGTGGGCTCCCGGTGCGTCCCCGGTGGCCGAGGGACCGTTGGACGGGGTCGAGCGGCCGGTCCGTGCTCTGGCACAGCCGGGGCCGGAAGGCGGTGGCGAGCCGGTGCCCGAACTCGTCGGCATCGGCCTCGTCCCGCTGCCGGGAGCCGTCGCGGGCGGCGACGGCGAGCGCGGCCGCGCGCAGGTCGGGCTCCTCGGCCAGCACTCGGGACGCGGCCGCGCCGGCGCCGGGGTGGTGGCAGTGACCGGCGTGCATGTGCCACAGCTCGTGGCCGAGTATCACCAGTTGCTGCACTTCCTCGGCCCGTTCCTCGACGATGACGAGGTCGAATTCGTGGAACTCCACCCACAGGCCCGTGACCGCGAGTTCGTCGGGGAATCGCTCGAACCGCAGTTGAACGGGGCGCCCTCCGCGCAGGTCGCTCATCGCCGCGCACAGCGCTCGGCACAACTCACGCGCATCGGCGGGAGGACGGGGACGGTCTCGGACCGCGGCCGCGAAGTGAGCCATCAACTGGCGCATCGTCAAGCCGGACCGCGAGCGCCGTCGCGGCTTCCCGGCAAACCGGGCCGCAATCCTCCGCGCGCCCGTGATGCCCATCGTGCCCCCTTCTCTCCTTCGGCCGGCAGCCCGCCCGAGCCTACGCGGAAGGTCGTGTCCGCGTCATGTGATCCGAGGCGGTTCCGCGGGGGCCGAGGGGCGGGGGTCCCCCGGCCCATGGACGGGGAAGCCCTTCGAATCTACGGATCAGGCTGGCGTGAAGGCCGCAGTGATCAGACCGGGGTGATCAGACCGGCGTGACCGGCAGTCCGCCGCTCGCCCTGCCGAGCAGTGTCAGGCTCGCCTTCCCCGGCCCCGACAGCGTGGTGAACTCCGACAGGACGGCCAACGCGAGGGTGTTGGTGCCCCGGGTGCGCAGGACGCCGTTCGGCAGGACGAAGGTGTGCTGCGGGCCCACGTTGTTGATGTACTGGCCCATGTTCCAGCCGTTGAGGAAGATCTGCGCCCGGTAGGCCCGGTACGGATCATCCTCCAGGGTCAGGCCGATCGACGCGTCGATGTCCGCCGGGATTGCGAGCCGGAAGGTGGTCCGGTACCAGGTCACGCCCTGGTAGCGGGCGGCGCGCGGGAAGGCCGTGTGCTCCCAGTCGTGGTCGCGGAAGCCGGGCAGATGCCAGCCCTTGCGCTCGCCGTACAGACCGCCGTTGTTCATCGGGCCGCGCACGGGATCCAGGGCTCCCTCGCCCTGGATGCGCCAGCTCACCTTCGGTGCGGCCCCCTTGAAGGAGGCCCGGGTCAGCCCGCGCGCGGCCTTGTGGCTGTCGAGGCCCTTGCCGTCCTGGTCGTGCTGCATGCGCCGCACGAGCACGGACAGCACATGCCGGCCGGGCGAGCGCAGCGCCGCCCGCAGCGGGAAAGCGGCGGTCGCCGTCCAGGTCCCCTGTCTGGCGGTGGTGTTCTTGTCCGGGACCGGCATCCGGTGGGTGCCCAGCGGCTCGCCGTCCAGCCATGCCATCAGCAGGCCCTGGGTGCCGGTGCTGTAGGCGAGCGCGACCTCCTCCAGGGCGGTGGAGTCGGTGAAGGTGCCCCGGTACCAGACGTCCCCGTAGTGGAAGCCGTAGTCGTCGGCGAAGAGGACCGGCTGCCCGTCGGGGACGGGCGTGGTGCTGAACGACGTCGTCTTGTCCGCGGCCTTCCAGCCCGAGTCGTCGAAGCTCGGCCCGGCCTCCGGGTTCTCCGTGCGCATCCGCCAGCCGCCCAGCGCGGGCAGCTTCACCTCGGGCACGGGCGGCAGCATGCCGGTGGTCATCAGGCTGCCGGACAGCGTCACCCGGGTGGGCAGGGCGCGCCCGTTCCACACCAGCTTGTCGATGCCGCGCGGCCCCCACACCTCCAGGCTCGTCGTCTCGGTGACGTCACCCGTCAAGTGGACCTCGGAGCCGCGCAGTTCGACATGGCGCAGCAGCGCCGGTCCGTACACCAGCAGGGTCCCGGACGGGGTGTCGTACGGGAACACGCGTACGGCGGTGGCGTCGTCGGCGAAGAGCAGCAGCAGCGGGGTCTCGCTGTCGCCCTTCTGCACCAGCACCCGGGTCAGCCCGCCCTGGCCGAGCGGTGCGTTCACATGCAGGGCGTCGTCGGCGAAGGCCCAGGCGGCCTCCGGGTCCAGCCGTGTGACGCTCGGCTCGGTGAGGCTCGTCAGCACCACCTCGGCCATGTCGCCGCGGCGGCCCGAGAACAGGGCGATGTCCTGCCGCCCCGCCGTCACACACAGCCCGGGCTCGGCCGTGGCGTACTTCAGGGTCCGGGTGCCGAGCTTCAGCCCGGTCGCGAGCAGCCTGGCGTCCCGGCCGGGCACGGTGATCCGCAGTCGGCCGGCGTCGGTCGGCAGCTCGGTGGTGACCGGGTCCGTGCCGTCGTTGCGGGCGACGTACACATGCGCGCCGGTGTCCGGGTTGGTCAGGTGGTAGACCTTCAGGCCCGCGGCCGTCACCTCCGCCGCCCGGTCCAGCTTGGCGAAGTCGGGCACGCGCTGCAGCAGATGGCCGAGCTGGTGCATCGGCGCGATCTTCGCCGTGACGTTCCGGCCCTCGTCGATGGCGGCGCCGTAGTCGTACGACGTGTAGACGACCGGCGCGGGCAGCCAGCCCCAGGAGGTCCCGCCGAAGGTCATGTACACGTTGTGCAGGGTGAGCCCGTTGGCGAGGTTGGTCAGATAGAAGCGCCGCTCGTAGGCGGCGTCCCGGGTGCGCCGCGACTCGGCGTACCCCTTGCCGTCGAACCAGGCCCCGCCCCACGGGTCGAACCAGCCACCGCCGAACTCGGGCACGAACCCGGGCGTGGACGGCGAGGCGCTGGCCCCGCCCTTCGCCCCGCCGGGCCCGAAGGTCCCCCAGTCCGGCGGGGTCTTCGCCGGCGACGGATATCCGTCGAACCCGTACAGCCAGCCGTCCTTCTCGCGGCCGGTGTCGAAGGCCCCGGGCACCCAGTAGCCGTTGCGGCCCTTGTCGTTGTGGAACAGCGGCACGTCGATGCCGTCCGCCCGCACCTTCTTGTACAGGTGCGACATGTACGCCCGGCCGCTCTCGTCGAGGTGGGCGTCGTACTCGTTCTCGATCTGGTACAGCAGGACGGTGCCGGTGCCCCGGGTGTACAGGTGCTTGCGGGCGATCCGGTTCACCTGGGTCAGCCACGCGTCGACGTGCCCCAGATAGACCGGGTCGTCGGTCCGGGCCCGGCCCGTGGTCGCCGTCAGCCAGCCGGGGAAGCCGCCGCCGTCCACCTCGGCGTTGATGTACGGGCCGGGCCGCAGGACGACGTACAGGCCCGTCTCGGCGGCCATGCGCAGGAACAGGTCCAGGTCCCGGACACCGGTGAAGTCGAAGTGGTCCGGCGCGGGGGAGTGGTAGTTCCAGGCCACATAGATGCTCACGGCGTTGTAGCCGTGGGCGCGCATCTTCTGCAGGACGTCCCGCCACAGGGAGGGGCTCGGCAGCCGGAAGGGATGCATCTCGCCGGACCACACGACCAGCCGTCTGCCGTCCACGAGCAGCGAGTACCGGTCGTAGCCGATGGTGTGCCGCTCGTTGTCGGCGGTGGGCGGGGCGGGTGCCGGGCCGGTCGGCACACCGCGTGCCGCGAATGCCGAGGGCGCCCCGGGGCCGCCGCTGCCGCCCAGGGCGAGCCCCAGGGCGGTCGAGCCGGCCAGGGCACTGAAGGTACGTCTGCTGAGCGCCAAGGTTGGATCCTCCCGGGCGATCTTACGGGGCGCGGGCGAGGCCATTCTCCACACGGCGACGCCCCACAATGGATCCATGAGGATCTCGGCGCGGGCGGATTACGCGGTACGGGCGGTACTGGAGCTGGCCGTACGGCAGGGTAACGGTCCGGTGAAAGCAGAGGAAATCGCCGCCGTGCAGGGCATCCCGCACAAGTTCCTGGAAGGGATCCTGGGCGACCTCAGGCGGGGCGGGATCGTCGACAGCCGGCGCGGCGGAGGCGGCGGCTACCGGCTGGCGCGGGACGCGGTGAAGATCACGGTCGCTGATGTGATCCGGGCGGTGGACGGCCCGATCGTCTCGGTGCGCGGTGAACGCCCGACCGGCCTCGCCTACACCGGCACCGCGCGGCCCCTGCTGCCCCTGTGGATCGCGCTGCGCGCCAACGTCCGCCGGATCCTGGAAGGTGTCACGGTCGCCGACCTCGCGGCGGACGCGCTGCCGGAGCCCGTCCGGGCGCTGGCGGCGGAACCGGAGGCCTGGGAGAACCCGTAGGGGCCCGGGTCCGGGTGTGAACGGCCGCTTGTGAATGGCCGGAGTTGGCTCTCCCGGGCGCGGGCGGGGCTTCCTACGATGCGGAACGCTTCACAGGCTGCACACAGACCCCCCACACCCGACTAGGGAGAAACCATGGCTGGTGGACTCCTCCTGAGCGGCGCCGTGGCTGCGCTGCTCTCCACCGCGATACCCACCCACAGACCCGCCGGCGGCGTCTTCGACAACCCGCCCCCGGACAAGATCGTCATCGATGTGGCGACGGTGAACGGCTCCGGCTGCCCCGAGGGCACCGCCGCGGTCGCCGTCTCCCCGGACAACACCGCCTTCACGGTGACCTACAGCAACTACCTGGCCCAGGCCGGCGGCAACTCCGACCCCACGGCCTTCCGCAAGAACTGCCAGCTCAACCTGGTGGTGCACGTCCCTCAGGGCTTCACCTACGCCATCGCCAGCGCCGACTACCGCGGCTTCCTCTCGCTCCAGCCCGGCGCCAGCGCCACCCAGAAGGCCTCGTACTACTTCCAGGGCTCCCCGACCACCGTGCCCAAGAGCCACCCGTTCGGCAGCCCCTTCAACGACAACTGGGAGGCCACCGACAGCACGGACGTCGCCCAGCTGGTCTGGGCGCCCTGCGGCGTCCTGCGCAACTTCAACATCAACACCGAGCTGCGGGTGAACGCGGGCAGCACCTCGCCCGACAAGGTCAGCTTCATGACGATGGACTCGACCGACGGGGACATCAGCACGGTGTACCACCTGGCGTGGAAGGAGTGCCCGAGCAGGTAGGGGCACGATCCGGCGTTACGGCGTGCGGGCCCATGAACGCGCGATCGTGAGCCCGCACGTGACGAACGCCGACCAGGCGGTGGGGGAGAGGGCGAGCTGGGGGCCTTGCTTGGCCTTGGAGTCGCGGACGTGGATGGTGGCGGGGCGGACAGCGACCTCGATGCAGTTGTCGCCGGAGCCGCTGCTGTAACTGCTCTTGAACCACGCCAGTTCGGAGGTGCTCATAGGTCTCCTTGAATCCGTTGCAGCAGGCTCACGGAGTCCCGGATGGTGAGAGCCTGCGAACGCATACTGGCATATCGGCTCTGGAGCACGCTGATCACGTTCAGGTCGGCGATGAACTGACCGCTTTCCTGCCCCTCGCTGTATGCGAACCACTTGTGTTTTGGGGTCTCGAGTAAGGCGATGGGCCCGTGCAGTCCGGCGTGAGACTGTTGGACGAGCGGCATGACCTGGATCTGGACGTTCCTCAGTTGCGCTGCCTCCAGCACATGGCCGATGACCTCGCGCGTGACCTCCGCCCCACCCGTCTGCCTCAGGAACGCGTGCTCCTCGATGATGAAGTTGAACGCGGTGTTGGGTCGTTCGCGCAACAGGCACTGGCGTTTGGCGCGTGCCGCCCAACTGGCCCCGATCTGTTGGTCGTCCAGCGGTGGCAACTCGTCGGCGAACAACTGCCGTGCATATGCCTCTGTCTGCAGCAGACCCGGGACCATCCGGCACTCGTAGTTGAAGAGATGGATCGCGGTCTGCTCCAGCGCCGCCCACCGCCGGAACCAAGAAGCCAACCCCGGCTCCCGCTCCAGAAAGGCCGCCGCCTTCCTCAACGCCCCGGTGTTCCCGAGCGCCTCCTCCGCCGCCTCCACGAAGTCCGGGTCCGGCATCCTCCTCCCCAACTCGATCGAAGCGACCGTGTGTTTGGAGTACCCCACCAGATCCCCGAGTTCCTCCCGGCTCAACCCGTGATACTCCCGGAGGGCCTGTACGACCGCTCCGAACTGGCGCAGACTGACCGACGACTCCGGCTCACCGCCGTTTCCCGTACCCATGGCGCACATGGTTACGGCCTGTCACGAGTACTGTCCAGACCGTGACCGTGTACGCCGCGCGAGCGTACGCGGGCCGTGCCTGGTGAAGTGCCGGTCACACCCACCACATTGGGCCCATGACCACACCGCCCCATGCCGCCCGCACCGTCACTCAGCGCCTCAGTTCCACTCCTCGCGGCGCCCGCCTGGCAAGGCATCTCGCGTTGGTCCAGCTCGAAACCTGGGGCATCCCGCAGGGCGCGGACACCACCGACGCGGTGGTGGCGATCGTCGCAGAGTTGGCCGCCAATGCCATCACCCACGGACGGGTGCCGGGACGGGACTTCGAACTGCGGCTGGTGCGGCTGGCCGGGAGCATCCGGGTCGAGGTGAGCGACACGCACGGCGAGCGACGGCCATCCGGGCCCGACGCCGTGACGGAGCCCGCGCCGCTCGCGGAGGCGGGGCGCGGGCTGCTGCTGGTGGACGCGCTGGCCGATCGGTGGGAGGTGGTCGACCGCGACCCGCTCGGCAAGACCGTACGGGCCGAGGTCGACATGCCTCCGTGGCTCGGTACGGCGTTGTTGCGAGGGCCGTCGACTCGCAAACCATTCGATTCCAGGGTCCGTTCGACGTGACGATCTCTGTCCGAAGGTCTTGCGGCGTACGTCGTGCGCCGGTGCGGACTCCCATGCGCCTCTGCCTGCGGAGCGATTGGCTCCGCTATCAAAGGAAGCTGGATGTAGATGGTGCTCGTACCCGCACTCAAGGAGGCGCGGCATGACCGAACTCACCGACGTGGCACGGACGATGAGCGACGATCCAGACGTCGTCGAGCCCAGGGGCGCTCTCGCAGTCCTCCTCGAGCTGGGCGCGGAGCTGGCGCTCGGTGATCTCGCCACGGGCCTTCCGCTGATCATGGAGGCCGCTCCTGAGGGGGCGAGCGTGGAGGAGTTGATGGTGGCGCGGCGTGCGGCGGTGGAGGCGGCCTGACCGAGCGCCGCGCGAATGGGACCGTATGAGTACGCGCTGGCCGGGATCCTCGGGGTGTGGTTGCTGCTGTCGGCGGCTGCCCAACTGGGGCCGGTGTGCCCCCGGGTGGCGGCCTGGCAGCGCCGCTACGACCTGCTCGGTCTCGTGCCGCGCTATCACTTCTTCGCGCCCCTGCCGGGTACCCATGACTACCACCTGCTCGTCCGCACGGTCTCGCCCGGTGGCGAGCACGGGCCGTGGCGCGAGGTGACGCCCGCGTTCGAGCGCCGCTGGTGGAACGTCGTGTGGCATCCCGACCGGCGTCACCACAAGCAACTCTTCGACCTGGCAGGCGCCCTGGCCAAGGACGATCTCACCTGCTCGGACCCGGCGACCCTGCAGTCGACCAGCTACCTCCTGCTGCTGCGCTACGCGACCGAGCGGGCGCGGACCTCGGTCGGTGGCGAGGCGGGTGACGAGGAGGTGCGTGTGCAGTTCGTCGTCGCGCAGACGGCGGGGGAACGTGCGTCGCGCTCGCCCGAGGCCGTGTTCCTCTCCCGTCCGCACCGGATCGGCCGATGAGCCTCGCCCCCGCCGCCGCCCTGCGCCTGACCGAAGTACTTGCCGCGACCGGTGTGCTGCTCGGTTCCCTCGAATACCTCGCCCGTCCCCGCACGTTGGCGGACACGTCCTTGTCCAGCTGGCCGATCCTGCGGCTGCGCCACCCGCGTTATGCGACCGGCCTCCTCGGCGTGACACTGAGCCGGACCGTGGCCTATCCCCGAGTCCTCGCCGTCCTCGCGATCCGTGCGGCGGCAGCCGCCTGCCTGATCACCACCGAGTTCGACGGCGCGGTGCACACAGTCCTGCTGGCCACCGTCGTGGTGACGACGATGACCCTGGTCGTCCGCGGCCTGGGTGGCGGTGAGGGCGCGGACCAGGTCCTGAGGATCACCTTCTGCGCGCTGCTCCTGACCGATCTGCACCCGACCGCGACGACCACGCGGCTGACCCTGTGGTTCCTGGCCCTGCAAGCCTGCCTCGCCTACTTCTCTTCCGGCATCCACAAGGTCACCTCGCCCGTGTGGCTGGACGGCACCGGCCTCACCGGCGTACTCCGCACCCGCCGCTACGGCCACTGGCGACTGGGCGCCGCCCTCGCCGCGCACCCGGCCCTGGCCCGGTGGGCCTCGCGCGGCGTCGGCCTGACGGAGACGCTGTTCCCGCTGGTGCTGATCGCCCCACCGTCCTGGCTCCCCGTTCTTCTCGCGCTCGGCGTCCTCTTCCACCTCGCCTGCGCCGTCATCATGGGCCTCAACTGCTTCGTCTGGGCGTTCACCGCGTTGTATCCCGCGGTCGCGTACGTCGTCCTCAGCGGCTAATAGCCCGCCGCCTCTCCCATTCCCGCCGCGTTCGGCCAGCTCTGGGCGTTCGGCCAGCCGGTGGCCGGGGCCGGGGTCAGACCGGTCGCGGGCGCCGTCATGCCGCGCACCTGCGCCGCCGTGAGACCGCCGCGAGCCGGGACACCGGGCGGAGTGGGGGCGACAGCGGCCGCGGGTACGGGCACGGGCGCGGGAAGCGGGGCCGGCGGTACCGGGGTGGGAGCGGGCACGGGCACGGGCACGGGCGTCGGCGCGGGCAGCGGTGCCGGCAGAGGTGCGGGCGCCGGGACCGGCTGCGGGACCGGCATGGGGGCCACCGGCTGCTGCACGGGGGCCATGGGCTGCGGCGCCGGGGCCGGCTGGGCCGCCGCGGGTACGGGGACCGGCGAAGGCGCCGCCGGCATCGGCATCCCGGCGCCGGGCGGTACGGCGGCGGGGAGCGGCATGCCGGTGCCGGCGGCCGCGGCGGGGGCGGCACCCAGGGCCTGCGCCTGTGCGGCCAGGCCCGGGACACCCGCCCCGTTGGTCTCGCTCATCAGCCGGTCCACGGCCGCCGTACCCGAGCTGTAGCTGGTCCCGGTGCCCAGCTCGGGTACGGCGGCTCCCCTCCCGGACCCGTAGAGCACCTGTTCCAGGCCGGACACCAGGCGACGCACGTCGACCTGGGGGCGCACCACGAGTCTCAGGAAGCGGCTGGAGGATCCGATCTTGTTGCCGCACTCGCGGACCAGGATCCGGTGCTCGGTCAGCATCCGGTCCCGGACCACCGTGCCCTCGGCCCCGACGGGCAGCCGTACGAAGAGGAAGTTCCCCTGGGAGGGGTAGACCGTGAGGCCGGGCAGCGCGGAGAGGTGGCTGGTCATCTCCAGGCGGTCGCGGCGGATCTGCTGGAGGCTCTGCGCGTACTCCGTGCCGTGGCCGCGCAGCATGAACACCACATGCTCGGCCAAGGAGTTGAGGTTCCACTTCGGGAGCATCGAGCGGACCTTGCCCGCGAGGGCCGGGTTCGCCACCAGGTAGCCGAAGCGGACACCGTGCAGACCGAAGTTCTTGCCGAGGCTGCGCAGGACGATCACATTGGGACGCAGCATGGCCTCCTGGACGACGCTCGGATCGGCCTCGGCGTCGGAGAACTCCAGGAAGGACTCGTCCACGATCACCAGGTCCAGGTCGGTCATCGCGTCCATGAACTGCACCACGGACTGCTTGCGCAGATAGCCGCCGTCGGGGTTGTTCGGGTTGCAGATCACCGCCACCCGGGTGCCGCGCCGCCGGATGAACTCGGCGTACTGGGCGAGGTCCAGGGCGAAACCGCTCGCCTCCTGCAGCGGGAACATGTCGACCCGCTTGCCGGTCTCCATCGGCTGGTCCGTCCAGCGGCCGAAGGTGGGCACCGGCACGGCGAGGGACTCGCGGACCAGCAAGTGGTCGATCCAGGCGATCAGTTCGGTGGAGCCGTTGCCCATCGCCACGCACTGTGGTGGCAGTTGGAGCAGGGAGCACAGCTCGCCGGTGACGACGTCGGCACTGCTCGGGTAGTACGTGACGATCTCGCGGAGCCGGACCGCCAGCTCCTCGAACATGGCCGGCGTGGGGAAGTACGGGTTGCACGGGATGCAGAAGTCCACCGGGCCGGTTCCGTCGCCGCCCTCCCGCGCCAGCGCCGCCATCGAGGGGCTGTGCGCCGTGGTGCCGCGGAACAACGAGGTGACGTTGCCGGCCAAAGGGTCCTCCGTTCTGGGTGGCCCGCGCGGGGGAGCGCGGGCCACCCTTCAGTACGGAGACGGATGTGCCGCCGTTCAACTCATGCGCTGAACTTGTGGATTGTCGTCGTCCGGTACGTCTGCCCCGGCCGCAGCACGGTCGAGGGGAAGGACGGCTCGTTCGGCGAGTCCGGGAAGTGCTGGGTCTCCAGGGCCAGCCCGTCGCCCTGCCGGTAGGTGTGACCGGACTGGCCGACGAGGGTGCCGTCGAGGAAGTTGCCCGAGTAGAACTGCACACCGGGCTGGTCGGTGAGGATCTTCAGGGTGCGGCCGGAGCCGGGGTCGCGCAGGGTCACCACATGCTCGGGCCGGGCCGTTGTGCCCTTGTCGAGGACGAAGTTGTGGTCGTAGCCCTTGGCCGTGACCAGCTGCGGGTGGCCGGTGCGGATGTCCCGGCCGATCGGCTTGGGATGCGTGAAGTCGAAGGGGGTGCCCTTGACCTTCGCCAGTTCGCCGGTGGGGATCAGGCCCGTGTCGGTGGGTGTGAACCTTCCTGCGGCGAGCCAGAGTTCGTGGTCGTAGATGGAGCCGCTGCCCTCGCCCGCCAGGTTGTAGTAGGTGTGGTTGGTGAGGTTGACGACCGTCGGCTTGTCGGTGGTGGCTGTGTAGTCGATGCGCCAGGCGCCGTGCCGGGTGAGGGTGTACGTCACCTTCGTCCGCAGCGTGCCGGGATAGCCCATCTCGCCGTCGACGCTCGTGTAGTACAGGTGCAGGCCGACGTCGGAGCCGGAGGTGAAGGGCTCGACGTCCCACACCTTGGTGTTGAAGCCCAGCTTGCCGCCGTGCAGGCTGTTCACGCCGTCGTTGACGGACAGCTGGTACGTCGTGCCGTCCAGCGTGAACCGGCCCTTGGCGATGCGGTTGCCGTAGCGGCCGATGGTCGCGCCGAAGAAGGTGGTCCCGGCGACGTACGCGGCGAGGTTGTCGTAGCCCAGCGAGACGTTGGCGTACCGGCCGAGGGCGTCCGGGATCTCCAGGGACTGGATGATGCCGCCGTAGGAGAGGACCTTCAGGCGGGTGCCGCCGTTCGCCAGCGACCAGCGGTGGACCTTCGTGCCGTCGGCGAGCGTGCCGAAGTACTCCTTCACCGGCTTCCTTCCGGATGCCGCCTCCGGGCCCGCCGCGGCAGCGGCTGATGTCGCCGTGCCGAGGGTGGTGGCGAGGCCCGCTGCCGCGGCGCCGGCGATGACCGTGCGTCTGTTCAGTTCCATGTGGTGCGGCTCCTTCTGAGCGACGCTTTACGAACCGGACTTGCGCTTGTTCCATACGTCGAACCCGACCGCCGCCAACAGGGCCAGGCCCTTGATGACCTGCTGCCAGTCGGTGCCGACGCTGAGGAGGTTCATGCCGTTGTTCAGCACACCGAGGACGAGACCGCCGATGATGGCGCCGAGGACGGTGCCGACGCCGCCGCTCATGGAGGCGCCGCCGATGAACGAGGAGGCGATGGCCTCCAGTTCGAAGCCGTCGCCCGCCTTCGGTGAGGCCGCGTTCAGCCGGGCGGCAACCACCAGACCCGCCAGGGCCGCGAGCACGCCCATGTTCAGGAACACCTGGAAGGTGATGCGCCGGTCCTTCACACCGGACAGCTTGGCCGCCGGCAGATTGCCGCCGATGGCGTAGATGTGCCGGCCGAAGACCGAGTTGCGCATGACATAGCCGTAGCCGCCCACCAGGACGCCGAGGATGATCAGGATGATCGGCGCGCCGTCGTAGCTGGCGAGCAGCATCGTCAGGGCGACGATCGCGGCGATCAGCGCGACGAGCTTGAGCAGGAAGAGGTTCCGCGGTACCACGTCGAGCGAGAACTCCTGCTGGCGGCGCCGGTCGCGAACCTCCTGCCACACCACGGCGGCGATCAGCACCATGCCGAGGAGCAGGGTGAGGTTGTGGTAGTTGGTGTTCGGGCCGACCTCGGGCAGGAAGCCGTTGCCGATCTTCTGCAGGCCGTTCGGGAACGGGCCGAGGGTCTGGCCCTTGAGCAGGATCTCGGTGAGACCGCGGAAGAGCAGCATGCCCGCCAGGGTGACGATGAACGACGGTATGCCGAGATACGCGATCAGGAAGCCCTGTACGGCGCCCGCCGCCGCGCCCACCAGCAGGCACAGCACCAGGGCGACGGGCCAGGCCACGCCGTGCTGCACCGTCAGCACGGCCGCGAACGCGCCCACGAACGCCGTGATCGAACCGACCGACAGGTCGATGTGCCCGGCGATGATCACCAGCATCATGCCGATCGCGAGGATCAGGATGTAGCTGTTCTGCAGCACCAGGTTGGAGACGTTGCGCGGCAGCAGCAGATCGCCGCCGGTCCAGAACTGGAAGAGGACGACGATCAGCCCGAGCGCGATCAGCATGCCGTACTGGCGCATGTTGCGGCGCAGACCGCCGAGCACCAGCTGCAACAGGTTCTCGCCGGCGGCCGGTCCGCCCTTGCCCGGCGGCGCGGCGGCCGGGCTCTTGTCGGTGACGTCCGTGCTCATCGCGTTACCTCTTCGTCCTTCGCCTTGTCGGTCGGCGCCTTGTCCTTCGTCATCCGGCGCATCAGCACTTCCTGCGTGGCCTCGGCCCGCGGCACCTCACCGGTCAGCCGCCCGGCGGCCATCGTGTAGATCCGGTCGCACATGCCGAGCAGCTCCGGCAGCTCGGAGGAGATGAAGACGACCGCCTTGCCCTGGGCGGCCAGTTGGTCGATGACCGTGTAGATCTCGTACTTGGCGCCCACGTCGATGCCACGCGTGGGCTCGTCCAGGATCAGCACATCCGGACCCGCGAAGATCCACTTGCTGAGGACGACCTTCTGCTGGTTGCCGCCGGACAGCTTGCCCACCGGCTCGAACACCGTCGGCGCCTTGATGTTCATGGATGTGCGGTAGCCCTCGGAGACCTGCCGCTCCGCCTGTTCGTCCACCACACCCCGCCGCGCGACCTTCCTCAGCGCGGCCAGCGAGATGTTCCGGTTGATGGTGTCGATGAGGTTGAGGCCGTAGTGCTTGCGGTCCTCGGTGACGTACGCGATGCCGTGCCCGACCGCCTCCGCGACGGACTTCGTACGGATCTCCGTGCCGTCCTTGAGGACCGTGCCGCCCGCGTACCGGCCGTAGGTGCGGCCGAAGACACTCATCGCGAGTTCGGTGCGGCCGGCGCCCATCAGGCCCGCGATGCCGACGATCTCGCCCCGGCGGACGCTGAGCGACACATCGTCCACGACCTTGCGCTGCTGGTCGATGGGGTGATGGACGGTCCAGTTGCGGATCTCCAGCGCCGGTGCCGCGCCCTCCTCCGGCTCGTGCGGGGTGCGCTCGGGGAAGCGGTGGTCGAGGTCGCGGCCCACCATGCCGCTGATGATGCGGTCCTCGGTCGTGCCCGCGTCCTTGACGTCCAGGGTCTCGATGGACCGCCCGTCGCGGATGATCGTCACCGAGTCGGCGACCTTGCGGATCTCGTTCAGCTTGTGAGAGATGATGATCGAGGTGATGCCCTGGTTCTTCAACTCCAGGATGAGATCGAGGAGTTTGCCGCTGTCCTCGTCGTTCAGCGCCGCCGTCGGCTCGTCGAGGATGAGCAGCTTCACCTTCTTCGACAGGGCCTTGGCGATCTCCACCAGCTGCTGCTTGCCCACGCCGATGTCGGTGACGCGGGTCTCCGGGTGCTCGTCGAGGCCGACCCGGCGCAGCAGTTCGGTGGCGTGACGCAGGGTCTCGCGCCAGTTGATCAACCCGCGCGTGGCGTGTTCGTTGCCGAGGAAGATGTTCTCCGCGATGGAGAGGTGCGGCACCAGCGCGAGCTCCTGGTGGATGATGACGATGCCGCGCTGCTCGCTCGCCCGGATGTCCTTGAAGTGGCAGACCTCTCCCTCGAAGAGGATCTCGCCCTCGTAGGTACCGTGCGGATGGACGCCGGAGAGCACCTTCATCAGGGTGGACTTGCCGGCGCCGTTCTCCCCGCAGATGGCGTGGACCTCGCCCTGGCGGACGGTCAGTGTGACGTCCGACAGCGCGGTGACACCGGGAAAGGTCTTGACGATCGAGCGCATGTCCAGGACGGGTCCCGCCATGGTCGTGCCTTCCAATCAGTGTGGGGTCGGGCAGGGGGGCGGGGTCACTTGAGCTGGGACTCGGTGTAGTAACCGCCCTTGACCAGCACGTCCTCGTAGTTGGTCTTGTCCACGCTCACCGGCTGGAGCAGATAGGCCGGGACGACCTTGGCGCCGTTGGTGTAGGTCTTGACGTCGTTGACCTGCGGCTTCTTGCCGTGCAGGACGTCATCGACCATGGAAACCGCGACCGAGGTCTCCTTGCGGCTGTCCTTGAAGACGGTCTGGGTCTGCTGACCCGCGATGATCGACTTCACCGAGGCCAGCTCGGCGTCCTGGCCGGTGATGACCGGCAGCGGGTTGCTGCCCGAGCCGTAGCCGTCCGACTTCAGCGCGGAGATGATGCCGATGGAGATGCCGTCGTAGGGCGAGAGCACCGCGTCGACCCGGCCGCTCTTGTAGGAGGAGGTGAGGATGTCCTCCATGCGCTTCTGCGCGGTGGTGCCGTCCCAGCGCAGCGTGGTGACCTGGTTGAGCTTGGTCTGCCCGGACTTGACCACCAGCTGCTTCTTGTCGATGTAGGGCTGGAGCACCTTCATCGCGCCGTCGAAGAAGTACTGGGTGTTGTTGTCGTCGTTGGACCCGGCGAACAGCTCGATGTTGAACGGGCCCTTCTTGCCGCTGTCCAGGCCGAGCTTGTGGACGATGTAGGTGCCCTGGAGGGTGCCGACCTTCTCGTTGTCGAACGAGGCGTAGTAGTCGACGTTCTTCGTGCCGAGGATCAGCCGGTCGTAGGCGATGACCGGGATGTTGGCCTGTGCGGCCTCCTGGAGCACGTTGTTCAGGGACTTGTTGTCGATGGCCGCGATGATCAGGCCCTTGACGCCCTGCGTGATCATGTTCTCGATCTGCGAGACCTGGGTGCTCGGGTCGTCCTCGCCGTAGACCAGCTTGGTCTTGTAGCCCTTGGACGTGAGGTTCTTGACCATGTCGTTGCCGTCGTTGATCCACCGCTCGGAGGATTTCGTCGGCATGGCGATGCCGATGGTGGCGCCCTTGACGTCACCCGTCTTCTCCTTGCTGCCGCCCGAGCCGCTCTGGCCGCAGGCGGTCAGGGTGAGGGCGAGCGAGGCGGTGGCGGATATCGCGGCGAGTGCGGCTCTGCGGTTGCGCATGGTGATCATTCCTTGGTCGTCTCGGCGTTGAGAGGTCACGCGGTGATGGGGAAGCGGTTGAGGGGGCCGGGCAGCCGTGAGCCGAGCGGCGCCATGTCGCCGTCCGCGCCGTGCCGGGCGAGCAGGTCCAGCGCGAGCCGGCCGCGCCGCACCCGCTCCCGTGCGGTTTCCAGGGTGAGATCCCGCAGATGGGCGCCCCACGGATAGATGCCGGGCGCCCTGGACAGGCCGAACTTCAGATAGAGCGGGGCGCCGCGCCGGATCAGCTCGGCGACCTCGTACATCCGCACATAGCCGCCCAGGTCGTCCGGGGCCTCGATGTACATGTCCATGGGGGCCGCCGACACCCGGCGGATCTCGGTGAGGTGATCCAGCGTCAGATCGCTGGGCACGTTGACCGAGTCGGCGCCGAGCCGCTCGAAGACGGCGTACGAGGCCGGGTTGACGGGGCCGATGAGTGCCGAGACCTTCAGTGTGGTGCCGGCCGGGATGATGCCGCTCTCGCGGGCCCGGTGCAGGGTCCACAGCACGCCCTCGTCGGCGACCAGGAGACACGTGACGCCCAGCTCGGTCGCGCGTACGGCGTCCTCGACGCAGCCGGCGACGGCGTCGTGGCCGCGTGCGCGCAGTCCGGCGCCCCGTGAGTCGGAGCGCACCGAGCCGCCGATGTCCCAGGTGCCGCGCGGGCCGGTGAACAGGCACAGCTCGATGTCCCGTTCGCCGGTCGCCTCGACCATCTCGGTGATCTCGGCGTCGGTGAGCATCCACACGCCGCTGCCCTGGCTGATGCGGTGGATCGGCACATCGAGGCGCGAGGCCTCCTTCAGGACGACCGCCAGCGCTTCGGGACCCTCGCACGAGGGGATCTCGGTGCGCCAGCGGCCGCCGCCCGGGAAGCTGTGCCCGGAGGCGTCGGCGGGGTCGAGGGCGGGTGCGGCCAGGCCGAGCGAGGCGAGGGCCTGCTCGCCGGGCCTGCGGGCTGCCGGAACGGAAGCGTCGGTCACAAGTTGTCCTTAGTGTTCGATATTTCGGACAAGGTTCGCGGCTCTGAGTACGGAAAAGCGTTGGTGGTACGCCGGTCGGAGCGCCGTCAGGTCACGCCCCGACCGGCGTACGTCTAGGGGTGCAGCAGCACCTTGCCCACCCTGGGGTCGCCGGCGCCGACGAGCTCGATGGCCTGGGAGAACTCGGTCAGCGCCAGCTCGTGCGTCACCAGCGCCCGCGGATCCAGCAGCCCGGCGCCGAACACCCGCACGGTGTGCGCCCAGGCCGCCGGCGGCGCCCCGAAGACGGTGTGCACCTCCAGCTGCCGTACGACGAGATCGGTCGGGTCGAGCCCGTCCGCGCCCGGCGCCGGGATCCCGGTCAGGACCAGGCGTCCGCCGCGCCTGAGCAGGGCGGCGGCGGTGCGCGCGGCGGACGCGGACCCGGCGGTCTCGATCACGACGTCGAAGTCGTCCGGGAGCTCCTGGTCCTTCAGCCGGAAGTCGGTCGCCCCGAACTGCCGGGAGAGCGCCTCCCGGTCGTCGCGGGTGCCCACGACGAGCAGCTCGGCCGGCGAGATCGCCCTCAGGAACTGCACGGCGAACATCCCGAGCGTGCCCGTGCCGACCACCGCGACCCGCTCACCCGGCCGGGCGCCGCCCTTCAGGGCCGCCGCCGCGATACACGCGGCCGGCTCCAGCAGGGCGGCCGCGGTGAGGTCGGCGTCGTCCGCCAGGACGTGCAGCAGCCGGGCGGGCAGGGTGAGCGTCGGGGCCATGGCGCCCGGCTGGGTGAACCCGGTCTCCTCGTACCCGGCCGTGCACAGCGTGGTCTCGCCCGCGTGACAGCGGTCGCACACCTGGCAGTTGCGAAAGCCCTCCCCGACCACCTTGCGGCCGACCAGGCCGTCCGGTACCCCGGCACCCACGGCCCGCACGGTCCCCGACCACTCGTGGCCCGGCGTCAGCGGATAACGGACGTACCCCTCGGGCCGATTGCCCTGGTACACCTCGCGGTCGCTGCCGCAGATGCCGACCGCGTGCACGGCGACGAGTGCCTCGCCCGGGCCGGGCTCGCGGGGTGTGTGCTCGGCGAGCCGGTGCCGGCCCGGGGCCTCGACGACGACGGCGCGGCTCATGTGGTTTCCTTCGGCTTGCGCTGCTCCCAGCCCTCGGCCCACAGATCGAACCGGGCCTGCTGCTGGGGGAATTCGGCGGCCGCGTCGACGTCCAGCTCGACGCCGAGACCGGGCGCCTCGGACAGATGGAAGCACCCGTCCTCGGGATCGACCTGCGGCGCGCCCTTCACCACCTTCTTGATCTCCGCGTCCGCGAAGTCGTTGAAGTGCTCAAGGATCTTGAAGTTCGGCGTGGTGAAACCGACCTGGAGCGAGGCGGCGGTGAGCACGGACCCGCCGACGTTGTGCGGGGCGAGGAGCATGTAGTGCGTCTCGGCGGTGGCGGCGAGCTTCCGGGTCTCCCAGATGCCGCCGACATGGCCGACGTCGGGCTGGAGGATGTCCGCGGCCTGGCTGTCGAACAGCTCGCGGAACTCGATCCGGTCATGGATCCGCTCACCGGTGGCGACCGGGATGTCCACCTGGGCGGCCACCTTCTGAAGTGCCTTCAGGTTCTCCGGCGGCACCGGCTCCTCCAGCCAGGCCGGTTCGAACGGGGCCATCTCCCTGGCCAGCCGGATGGCGGTGGCGGGGGAGAAACGGCCGTGCATCTCCAGCATCAGCTCGGCGTCCGGGCCGATCGCGTCCCGTACAGCCTCGATGAGCGAGACGGCGTACAGCGTGTCCTGATGGTCGAGTTCGAAGTGCCCGGTGCCGAACGGATCGATCTTCAGCGCCCGGTAGCCGCGCTCCACGACCCGCTGGGCGGCCTTGTGATAGGCCTCCGGCGTTCGCTCGGTCGTGTACCACCCGTTGGCGTACGCCTTGACCTTGTCGGTCACCTTGCCGCCGAGCAGCTGCCACACCGGCACGCCCAGCGCCTTGCCCTTGATGTCCCAGCAGGCCATCTCGACGACGGCGATGCCCGACATGACGATCTCACCCGCGCGGCCGTAGTCGCCGTACTTCATCCGGCGTACGAGGTCTTCGACAGCGAACGGGTCGGAGCCGAGGATGTGATTGGCCTCGGCCTCCCGCAGATAACCGAGCAGCGCGTCGGTGTGCCCGAGCATCCGGGTCTCGCCGACTCCCGTGATCCCCTCGTCGGTGTGCACCTGGACGTAGGTCAGGTTGCGCCACGGCGTGCCGACCACGTGTGTGCTGATTCCGGTGATGCGCACGGCAGTTGCCCCTCAGCTGTTCGAGATTTCGTCACACGTTCGAAATGCTGGCGTGACAGTAAGGACGGGGCGGTCGGGGTGTCAATGGGTCGCACGCATAACGGTTTCGACAAGTCTTTCGGGGTTTCTTTCGGTGCTCTACCAAACCTTCACAGAGGTGCCTAGGAACCTGACCCATGGGGAATCTAGTCTTCCGGCGTCATGGACTACTGCCACCCGTGCCAACGGCACCTCAACGGCGCCTTGGCCTGCCCCGGCTGCGGAACGCCGGCGCGCTCCACCGTCGACGCGCCGGCCGCGCACGCCTACGCGGGCGCGGGTGAGACAGCGGGTGAGACACCGGTCCACAGCGGGCCCGAGGGGCAGCCACCCGAGCCGTACGATCCTGAGCCGTACGACGTGCACGGGTACCGCATTCCCCAGCAGCACGCGCGCGCGGAGCCCGCGCGGGAGGAGCCGGAGCCGCACGGCGAGGGGCCGGACCCCGGGCCCGGGTCCGCGGCCGACCCCGAGCCGGCCGGCCGGGCGGCCCGCCGCCGGGCCCGTGGCTCCGCCGCCGTCGGTCCCGCCGAGGCCGACGCCAGCCGCCGCGACCGCAAGGCCGCCGCGCACCGGCGCAGGCGCCGCCGTGCCGTGCTGATCGCCGCGGGCTTCGTGCTGGCGGCGAGCGGCCTCAGCCTCGCCGAACTCGGCACGGACGCGCCCTTCGCGCCCTTCTCCGGCGGACGGCCGGACTCCCCGAGGGACACCGCGGCCGACGGCGGCACGTCCTCCGCGTCCCCCGGCGGCACGGCCGACCCGGCCTCCGGCACCTCCGGCACGACCTCGGGCGCCTCCGGCTCCGCCGCCCCGGACGCCTCGGCCTCCGCGTCCGCCGCCAAGTCCCCGAAGGACAAGGACTCGGCCTCGCCCGGCGCCCGGAGCACTGGCACGACGCGGCAGACCGGCACGACGGGCTCCGGCACCACCCCCAAGGCCCCGGCGCACCCGGCCACCTCCCGGCCGGCTGCCACCCCGTCCAGCGCCCCGACGACCTCCGCCCCGTCCCCGGCGCCCTCACCCACCAAGCCCTGCACCCGCTTCCTGTGGTGGTGCACCTGAGCCCGCGCGCGCCCCGCGCCACCCCGCGCCATCCGCCATACGGGGCAGCGACGACACCCCGGGACGCCCACGGTGGTTGAGTCGAACAGGTACATCGCGCCGTACCGGTCCCGGGAACGTCCGGAGCGGGAGCGGGCGTTGTGCCGAGAGGGGAGCAGCGGCTCAGTTGAGGAGAGCGGATGACGCAGCAGATCACCGTCCACGGCACGGTCGCCGAGGGTTTCGAGGCGGTGCGCGAGGAGTTCGCCGCCTTCGCGGCCGGGGAACGCGACGACTACGAGGGCCAGTTGTGCGCGTATGTGCGCGGCCGACGGGTCGTCGACCTGTGGGCGGGCACGGAGGTGGACTCGCTGTACGGCGTGTTCTCCTCCACCAAGGGGGCCGCGCATCTGGTGGTCGCGCTCCTGGTGCAGGACGGCACCCTGGAGCTGGACCGCAAAGTGACGTACTACTGGCCGGAGTTCGCCGCCGAGGGCAAGGGCGCGGTGACGCTCCGGGAGCTGCTGGCGCACCGGGCTGGCCTGGTCGGGATCGACGCCGGGTTCTCCGCCGAGGAGATGGCCGACGACCGGGCGATGGCCGAGCGGCTCGCCGACCAGAAGCCGTTCTGGCGGCCCGGGACGGCCTTCGGCTACCACGCGCTGGTGATCGGCGCGCTCACCGGAGAGGTGGTCCGCCGGGCCACGGGTCACACGCTCCAGGAGGTGTACGAGGAGCGGGTGCGCGCCCCGTACGGCACCGACTTCTTCCTCGGGCTACCCGAGTCCGAGGAACGCCGCTTCCGCCCGGTGCAGCCGATGCTGCCGACCCCCGAGCAGCAGGCCCTGCTGGCCGCCCAGCCGGCCGGCCCGCACACGCTGACCTCGATCGCCTTCAACACACACGTCCCGCAGCCGGGCACTCTCCCGGACTACGTCAACTCCCGCCTCGTCCGGGCGAAGGGCCCGGCGTCGGCGGGCGGCGTCGCCTCCGCGCGGGGCCTCGCGACGATGTACGCCTCCGCGATCAGCGAACTGGACGACCGGCCGCCCCTGCTGAAGCCGGACACGGTCGCCGAAGCGGGCCAGATCCACTCCGTCGGCTACGACCTGGTGGCCCGCGC
This sequence comes from Streptomyces alanosinicus, assembly GCF_014650595.1. GTDB lineage: Bacteria > Actinomycetota > Actinomycetes > Streptomycetales > Streptomycetaceae > Streptomyces > Streptomyces alanosinicus. Next base: position 593,874 of record NZ_BMVG01000001.1, on the reverse strand, counting down.
CCACAAGGCCTACGGCCTCGGCTTCCAGGCCACCGCCGACATGTGGCACCCGGTCCTCGGCGCCGGCGCCTTCGGCCACAGCGGCGCCGGCGGCACCCAGGCCTTCGCCGACCCCCGCAGCGGCCTGGCCTACGGCTACACCCGGCGCCGGATGGCGTTTCCGGGCGGAGCGGCCCCGGAGAACGAAAGGTTCGTGCACCTGGTACACCGAGCGGCGCTGAACACCGACTGAGGGCCACCCCTGAACCTGGGGCGAGTGGACCAACCCAAGGGGTGCGGGGAACCGCGCGACCAGCCACGACGAGACCCGCACCCGAGAGAACACCGCACCCGGCACCACCCCCCCCCGGCCGAAAAAGAGACCGCACCCCACGTCCTAGGGTGCGGCCTCCACAGTGTGAAACGATGGTTGTCAGACCAGCGTCACGGTGATGTTCCCGCGTGTTGCCTTCGAGTACGGGCACACCTGGTGCGCCTTCTCGACCAGCTCCCGGGCCACCTCGGCGGAAACGCCCGGAATGCTCGCCGAGATCTCCACGATGATCCCGAACCCGTCGTCGTTCTTGCCGATACCGACCTTCGCGGTGACGGTCGATCCGGAGACGTCGGCGCCCTCCTGCCGGGCGACGACCCCCAGCGCGCCCTGGAAGCACGCGGAGTACCCCGCGGCGAACAGCTGCTCCGGGTTGGTGCCGGCGCCGTTGCCGCCCATCTCCTTGGGCGGGTTCACGACGACGTCGAGTCGGCCGTCATCGGTGGCGACCCGGCCGTCACGGCCGTTCTCGGCGGTGGCGACGGCGGTGTACAGGACGTCGGACTGCGTGATGGGCATGCGGTTGTCTTCCTCCTCGGTCCGCCGCGACTCGCGCCCACGATCGACGGCGGATTTCGGAATGAAGTTACCGCATGCCGGAAACGCGGGGGAAGGCCTGCCGGGCCCCGCCGCCTCAGAGCTTGACGATCATCTTCCCGATGTTGTCGCCGCGCAGGACCCCGAGGAACGCCTCCAGGTTGTTCTCGATGCCCTCGACGACCGTCTCGCGGTACTTCAGCTCGCCCGAGGCGACCCACGGCCCGACCTTCTGGACGAACTCGGGCTGCAGGTCGTAGTGGTCGCCGACCAGGAAGCCCTCGATGCGGCCCCGGGTCTGGATCAGCCGGGCGAGGTTCTTCGGGCCGGGCGCGGGCTCGGTGTTGTTGTAGACCGAGATCATGCCGCAGACGGCGATCCGGCCGCCCTGGTTGAGCGAGCCGATGGCCGCCTCCAGGTGGTCCCCGCCGACGTTGTCGAAGTAGACGTCGATGCCGTCGGGCGCGGCCTCGCGCAGCTGCTCGGCGACCGGGCCGTTCTTGTAGTTGAACGCGGCGTCGAAGCCGTACTCCTCGACCAGCAGCTTGACCTTCTCGTCGGAGCCGGCCGAGCCGATGACCCGCGAGGCGCCGAGCAGCTTGGCGAGCTGGCCGACCTCGCTGCCCACGGCACCCGCGGCGCCGGAGACGAAGACGACGTCGCCCTCCTTGAAGGAGGCGGTGCGCAGCAGTCCGGCGTAGGCGGTCAGGCCGGTCATGCCGAGGACGCCGAGGTACGCCGACAGCGGGACGTCCTGCGCGTCGGCGTCGACCTTCACGGACGGGACGGCCGTCGGGCCCACCTTGACCGCGTGTTTGGCGTCCATGACCGCGTACTCGCGCCAGCCGAAGAAGTGCAGGACGTGGTCGCCGGTCTCGATGCCCTCGGCGTTGGAGGCGACCACCTCGCCGACCGCGCCGCCCTGCATGACCTTGCCCAGTTCGAAGGGGGCGGTGTACGACTTCGCGGCCGACATCCTGCCGCGCATGTACGGGTCGACGGAGAGGTACTTGTTCCGTACCAGCACCTGGCCCTCGCCGGGGGTCGGGACCGGGGTCTCGACGAGGGCGAAGTCCTCGGGCTTGGGCCAGCCGACGGGACGGCTGAGCAGGTGCCACTCGCGGTTGATCATGACAGCGCCTTTCCTGGTCGCTCCACTGATTACTTCAGAACCTGAAACAACCATGCGCTTGAATATTTCATGATGTCAAGTAAGCGGGTATCCTGGCGTACATGGCCACACCACCGAAGACCCATCGCCCCGACGCCCTCACCATGGAGGTCGTCGAACTCATCGGGGATGTCGTGGCCCGCTTCTACGCGGACTACGAGGAAGCGGCGGGCCAGCACGCGCTGACCGGGCCGCAGGCGCGCCTGCTCAGTCTGCTCTCCATCGAGCCGCTGCCGATGCGGAAGCTGGCGCAGAAGCTGAAGTGCGAGCCGTCGAACGTCACGGGCATAGTGGACCGCCTGGAGGCCCGGGGGCTGGTCGAGCGCCGTCCCGACCCGGCGGACCGCCGGGTGAAGGTGGCCGCCGCCACCGACGAGGGCGTGAGCGTCGCCCGTGAGCTGCGCGAAGGTCTCCATTTCGCGCGCGAGCCGCTGGCCGGCCTCTCGGCGCAGGAGCGCGGCTCCCTGCGCGATCTTCTGCGCCGTATGCTCGCCGGCTGAGAGTCGGTAAGGTTCCGGCCATGCGCGATCTCGGGGTGGGGTTCCGGTATCTGCTGGCGGGCCAGCGCTGGATGACCCGGCACGGCCGCCAGTACGGCTTCGGGCTGCTGCCCGGACTGATCACCCTGGTCCTCTACGCGGCGGCTCTGGTCGCGCTCGCGCTGTGGGGCGAGGACGCGGTCACCTGGGCGACCCCGTTCGCGGACCACTGGTCCAGCCCCTGGCAGGGCCTGTTCCGCGGCTTTCTGACCGCCGTGCTGTTCGCCCTCGGCCTGCTGCTGGCGGTGCTGACGTTCACCGCGGTCACCCTGCTGGTGGGCCAGCCCTTCTACGAGAACCTGTCGGAGCGGGTCGACGCCGACGTCTCGCCCGACGGCACCGCGCCGCGCTCGGAGCTGCCGCTCTGGCGCGAGCTGTGGATCTCGGCCCGGGACAGCCTGCGCGTGCTGGTGCGGGCCGCGCTGTGGGGCGTGCTGCTCTTCGCCCTCGGCCTTCTGCCCTTCGTCGGCCAGACCGTCGTACCCGTGCTCGGCTTCTTCGTCACCGGCTTCTTCCTCACCGAGGAACTGGCCGCCGTCGCCCTCCAGCGCCGGGGTGTCGAACTGCGCGCCCGGCTCGCCCTGCTGCGCTCCCGCAAGACCCTGGTCTGGGGCTTCGGCACCCCGCTCGGCCTGGCCTTCCTCGTCCCCTTCGTCGCGGTGTTCCTGATGCCGGGCGCGGTCGCGGGCGCGACGCTGCTGGCGCGGGATCTGCTGGGGGAGGAGCACGCCGAGGACGCCGAGGACCGCGCGGACTCCCGGGACTCCGGGGGCCCCGCCGCTGTTGCCGGGTGCGAGTGAGCGGTACCGCCGTAGTGCCGTCCCGCAGGCCTTGAGGAGGCTCAGCCCGGGATCCGTTCCGCGGCCTCCCGCAGCGCCGTCACGAAGGCCCGGGTCGCCGTCGTCGGCGTGTGGCCGCGGGGTGTCGCCGCGTACACCGCGCGGGGCGGGGCGTCCTCGGTGCGGACCGGGAGCAGGGTGATGTCCGGCCGTGCGGACGCCGCGGCCAGCGCCGGGACCAGGGTCACGCCCAGGCCCGCGGCGACGTAGCCCTGTTTGGCGGTCCACTCGGCGACGACATGCGCGACGCGCGGCCGGAAGCCCTGCCGCACGGCCGCGTCGAGCAGCGTGCCCTCGGGCCGGGCGCTGCCGGCGATCCAGTCGGCGTCGGCGAGGTCGGCCAGCCGCACCGGTCCGGCGCCCGCGGCGAGCGGATGGCCGGCGGGGACGGCGACGTAGAGGGTCTCGTCGAGGAGATGGTGCAGCGTGTACGCCGCCAGCGGGGCGCGGCCCGTCGTCGAGACCACCGCGAGGTCGAGCCGGCCGCCCGCCAGCCGGTCCAGCAGGGCGGGGGAGAGGCCCTCCTCGCGCGCCACCCGGACGCGCGGGTGGCGGGCGTGGAAGGCGGCCAGCGCCTGCGGCACCAGCGCCGCGTCGGCGGTGGCGAACGCGCCGAACCGCAGCCGTCCGCCCGTCGCCGCGCGCAGCCCGGCCAGATCGCGCGCGGCGCCCCGCAGCGACGCGGACACGGCCTCGGCGTGCGGGACCAGGCTCCGGCCGGCCTCGGTGAGCCGTACGCCGCGCGGCAGCCGGTCGAAGAGCGCGCCGCCGCCGAGCGCCGACTCCAGCGCGGAGATCTGCCGGGACACCGCGGACTGGGTCCAGCCCAGGGTCCGCGCGGCCACGGTGAACGAACCGTGCCGGGCGACCTCCAGGAACACCCGCAGCCAGACGGTGGACAGATCGGGAAGCTCATCCTCGGTATGCGATGTCAGCATGCCAGCGATGCTAGACATTCGCTTGTCGCATCACATGGCCGGTCCTAGCGTCGACGGCATGCAGAAGCAGGAGAAGATCGCCTTTCTGGGGCTCGGCCGCATGGGCGCCCCGATGGCCCGCCGGCTGCTCGCCGCCGGTCACCCGCTCACCGTCTGGAACCGCACCCCGGCCCGCGCCGAACCGCTCGTCGCCGAGGGCGCCGTGCTCGCCGGATCGCCGGCCGGGGCGGTGCGGGACGCCGATGTCGTGATCACCATGCTGGCCGGGCCGGACGCGCTCACCGCGGTCGCCGACGCCGTCGTACCGGAGTTGCGGCCGGGCATGACATGGGTCGAGATGTCCACCGTCGGACCGGACGCCGTACGGGAACTGGGCGCGCGGCTGAAGGACGGGGTGGGTCTCGTCGACGCGCCGGTCATGGGCAGCACGGACCGGGCCGCCGAGGGCGGGCTCGGCATCCTCGCGGGCGGGGACACGGCCGGCGTCGAGCAGATCCTCGCGCACCTCGGCACGGTCACCCGCACCGGTCCCCCCGGCTCCGGCGCGGCCCTCAAACTCGTCGTCAACACGGCGGTGATCGGCGGCGTCGGCCTCGTCGCCGAGGCGCTACGGCTCGCCGCCGCACTCGGTCTCGACGGCGACACCGCACGCGAGGCCCTCGCCGCGGGCCCGCTCGGCGGCGCGGTCGCCCGTGCCTTCGCCGACGGGGCGCACTTCGCCACCGACCTGGCGGTGAAGGATCTGCGGATCGCCACGGCCGCCGCCCGGCTGCCGGTCGCAGAGGCCGTGTCGGCGCACTTTCGGCAGGCCGCCGAGGACCCCGTCGTGGCCCGCGCCGATCTCGCGCGGGCCGTCCCCCGCATCGTCCGCACTGTCCACACCGCCCCAAGGACTCCCGTGAACATCGCTCTCGACAACCCCGTCGGCGCGCCTGGGCCCGCCAACGCCCACTACTCCCAGGTCGCCCGCGTCGAACACGCCGACGGCAGCGCCCTGTTGTTCCTCTCGGGCCAGATCGCCGAGGGCGCCACGCTGGCCGAGCAGACCCAGGGCGTCTTCGAGACCATCGAGGCGCTGCTGGGGCCCCACGGCGCCACGCTCGCGGACATCATCAGCATCCGCACGTATCTGACCGACATCGCGGGGCTCGACGAGTACGGCGCCGTACGCCGCCGGTTCCTCACGGGTACTCCGCCCACGAGCATGACCTTCGAGGTGCCCCGGCTGTTCCGCCCCGAGGCGCAGGTGGAGATCGAGGTGGTGGCGGCCGTACGACCCGTGTAGCGGGCGCCGCTCAGTCCGCGGGCTCGCCGAGCAGCCGCAGGAAGTCCCGGAACGCCCCCGGCATGTCCACCGTCTCCGGGTCCAGCAGCCACTGGTACTGCAACCCGTCCATCACCGCGACCAGCAGCGGAGCCGTCCGCTCCGGGGTCAGTCCGTTCGGCAGCCGGTCGCCGTACTCGGCGCGCAGCACCGCCGCCATGGACGCCCGGACGCGGGCGTACCGCTCGGTGAAGTAGCCCCGGGCCGGATGATCCTCCGTCACGCTCTCGCCGAGCAGTGCCGAGAAGGTCTGGATGATGGCCGGGCGCATCGCGTTGTACTCCACCAGCGAGGCCAGCAGATCCACCCGCCACTGCGTGTCCGGGACCGCGTCCCACCGGTCCCGCTCCTGCAGCACGGCCACCAACAGTGCGTCCTTGGTGGGGAAATAGTGCAGCAGCCCCTGCTGGGTCAGCCCGACGCGCTCGGCCACGGCGGCCAGGCTCGCCCCTCGGTAGCCGCGCTCGGCGATCACCTCAAGGGCGGCCCCGACGATCTCCGCACGCCGCTCCTCGCCCCTGACCCTCGCGTTCATGACGTCACCGTACGGCATCCCCATCGGCGAAATGTAACGGCAAAATAACGAAACCTGCCGATCTACAGGTAGTCGTTGCACGATGGAGGGCACCTGCACGGACCGCAACGAGGAGGCACCGCGATGGCGGGATCCCAGCCCACCCCGGCCGACACGGCCCGCGAGGCGGCCGTCGAGGCCGCCCTCGGCAAGCTCGACCTCGACACCAAGGCACGGCTGCTGGCCGGGCAGGACATGTGGACTCTGCCCGCCCTGCCCGAGATCGGACTGACGTCGCTCGTCATGTCCGACGGCCCGATCGGCGTCCGGGGCGTGCGCTGGACCGCCGACGACCCCTCCGTCGCCCTGCCCTCGCCGACCGCGCTCGCCGCCACCTGGGACCCCGGACTCGCCCGCCGGGCAGGCGTGCTGCTCGCCCAGGAGGCCCGGCGCAAGGGCGTCCATGTGCTGCTCGCGCCCACGGTCAACCTGCACCGCTCCCCGCTCGGCGGCCGGCACTTCGAGTGCTACAGCGAGGACCCGTATCTGACCGGGGCGATCGGTGCCGGCTATGTCACCGGCGTCCAGTCCGGCGGAGTCGGCACCACCGTCAAGCACTTCGTCGCCAACGACGCCGAGACCGACCGCTTCACCGTGGACAACCTGGTCCCCGAACGCGCCCTGCGCGAGCTGTACCTCGCCCCCTTCGAGGCCATCGTCGCCAGCGCCCGCCCCTGGGGCGTCATGACCGCCTACAACCAGGTCAACGGCACGACCATGACCGAGCACCACCACCTGGTCAACGAGGTCCTGCGCGGCGAATGGGGCTTCGACGGCTTCAATGTCTCCGACTGGATGGCCGCCCGGAACACGGTCGGCGCCATCAACGGCGGCCTGGACGTGGCCATGCCCGGACCGCGCACCGTCTACGGCGCGGCCCTCGCCCGGGCCGTCCGGGACGGCGAGGTCGCCGAGGCGACGGTCGACGCCGCCGTACGGCGCGTGCTGCGGCTCGCCGCCCGGGTCGGGATCCTCGACGGCGCCGAACCCGTCGTGACCGAGCTGCCCGCGCCCGTCGACGGCGAGGCCCTCGCCCGCGAGATCGCCCGCCGCTCCTTCGTCCTCGTCCGCAACGAGAACGCCGTCCTGCCCCTGAAGCCGCACGGCACCGTGGCCCTGATCGGCGCCGCCGCCCGCGACGCCCGCGTCCTCGGCGGCGGCTCCGCCACCGTCTTCCCGGCCCGGATCGTCTCCCCGCTGGACGGCCTCACCGCCGCACTCCCCGAGGGCACCCTCACCTATGCCGTCGGCGCCGACCCGGCCACCGAACTCGCCGTCGCCGACCAGGGATTCACGCTCAGCGCCGTCTGCCGCGACAGCGAGGGCCGGGTCATCGGCACCCGGTCCGCCCCGAACGGCCTGATCCAGTGGATGGGTTCGGACCTCCCCGACGGCGTGACGTACGAGACCCTGCACACCGTCGAGCTGACCGGCACCCTCACCCCCCGCGAGTCCGGCCCGCACACCTTCGGCATCAAGGGCATGGGCGCCTTCACGCTCGCCGTCGACGGGACGACGTACTACGACGACGTCCAGCGCCCCGACAGGGAGGACCCCTTCGAGGCCTTCTTCGGCGCCCCCGTGCCCCGCGCCCAGGCCGAACTCACCGCCGGCCGCCCGGTCGACGTCTCCCTCACCCACGTCGTCCAGCTCCCCGACGACATCCCCATGGAGGTCATCACCTTCGCCCTCGCCCACTGTGCGCCGCAGCGCGACCCCGACGAGCTGATCGCCGAGGCCGCCCGGGCGGCCCGGCACGCCGACACCGCCGTCGTCATGGTCGCCACCACCGACCGCGTCGAGTCCGAGGGCTTCGACCGCACGGACCTGAGGCTCCCCGGCCGTCAGGACGACCTGGTCCGCGCGGTCGCCGCCGCCAACCCCCGCACGGTCGTGGTCGTCAACTCCGGCTCCCCGGTGGAACTGCCCTGGCGCGAGGACGTGGCCGCCGTCCTGATCGGCTGGTTCCCCGGCCAGGAGGGCGGCGCCGCCCTCGCCGACGTCCTCACCGGCGCCCATGAGCCCGGCGGCCGACTCCCCACCACCTGGGGCTCCCTCGCCGACGCCCCGGTCACCCGGGTCGCCCCGGCGGACGGTGAACTGCCCTACACCGAGGGCGTGTTCATCGGACACCGCGCCTGGGAGAAGGCCGGCCGCACCCCCGCGTACCCGTTCGGCCACGGCCTCGGCTACACCGACTGGAGCTATGAGTCCCTGGCGGCCGACGGCGCCGGCGCGCGGATTCGCGTGCGCAACACCGGCACACGGCCGGGCCGCGAGGTCGTCCAGGTCTATGTCTCCCCGGCCGGGACCGACCCCGGGCGCCCGGCCCGGCTGCTGGCCGGCTTCGCCTCGGCCGAGGCCGCGCCCGGGGAGAGCGTCGAGGTGACCGTCGCCCTGCCGCGCCGCGCCTTCGAGATCTGGGACGAGAAGGCGAAGGCGTGGCTGTTTGTGAAGGGTTCGTACGAGATCGCCGCCGGACGCTCGATCGTGGACCGCAGGCTCACCGCGCCGATTAACGTCTGATCCGGGACAAGTCCCCCACAAGCAGCCCCGGTCCGGGACCTGACCCCCGGACCGGGGCTCGTCACCTGAGCAAACGGATAGACTCCCGGCCCGCGAGCACCGGAAGAGACCGGGTACGGGGGAGAGAGATCGTGTATCCAGGCCAGCCACAACAGCCGGGTCCGTACGGACCCCAGCAGCCGCCCACGGGGGCGTACGGGCAACAGCCCCAGTACCAGCAGCCGTACGCGCCGCACCAGCCGTACGCGCCGCAGCAGCCCTACCCTCCGCAAGCGCCGTACCCGCCGCAGGGCTACCCGCAGCAGCCGCAGTACCAGCAGCCGTACCCGCCCCAACAGCCCTACCCCCCGCAGCAGTCGGCCCAGCCGCCCGCCCAGCACGTCGGCGAGGGACGGATGCGGCCGGATCCCGGTCTCACGCCGGACCAACGCGATCTGGTGCTGAAGATCCAGGCCAAGTCCAAGCCCATGGCCTACGGCATGATCCTCGGCATCCCGCTCACCTTCGGCGGCGTCCACTACGGCATCACACAGCAGCCCCTCGGCTTCGTCGCGGCACTCGCCGGACTGGGCCTGCTGGCCTTCGGCGTCTTCTCACTGCTGCAGATGCAGGGCCTCAAGCGGCAGCTGCGGCTCATCACGGCCGACGCCTGGCGTTCCCCGGCCGCGCATCTGCCCGGCGCCCGCAAGGCCGCCACCCAGGCCGCCTATCTCAACGGCGTGCTGGTCCTGCTGTCCCTCACCGCCACCGGCTATCTGCTCTACAAGGGCGCCGCCTGGGGCGCGTACGGCAACTCCTTCGGATTCGGCGCGCTGATGACCGCCGCGGCCCTGCCCTTCGGCATGGCCCTGGCCGCCGCGACCACCATTCCGCAGCTGCTCAAGGTGATCCCGGCCGGTGCGAGGGTCGGCCGCAGCCTGTACTCGATCATCTTCGCGCTGGCCACGACGGTGACGGGCGAGGGCATCAAGAGCCACTCCGCCGGCCCGATCGCGGGCGGCATCGCGGCCCTGCTGATCTGCGGGGGCGCGATGTCCCTGCTCGGGAAGGCGGCGAAGCGGATGCGGGGGGAGCGGGTTTAGGCCGTCGGCCGGCTGCCGCGCCGTCGTGGCCGGTCGCGCAGTTCCCCGCGCCCCTTGAGGGCGTTGCCGCTCAGCGTGCCGAGAAGGCGTACACCGTCTCCGAACGGAACACCTGCCCTGGCCGCAGCACCGTCCCTGGGAATTCCGGCCGGTTCGGGGAGTCCGGGAAGTGCTGGGTCTCCAGGGCGATGCCGTCGCCCGGGGCGAACGGCTCCGTGAGGTGGTCGGCGGTGTAGAGCTGGAGGCCCGGCTCGGTCGTCGCGATCGTCAGGGTGCGGCCGGAGGCCGGGTCGTGCAGCTCGGCGACCTCCTCCGGGGCGGCGGTCACGCCCTTGTCCAGGACGAAGTTGTGGTCGTAGCCCGAACCGACCTTGCGGGACGCCCGGAAGTCGAACCGGGAGCCCGCCACGTCCTCCAGGGCGCCCGTCGGGATCAGATCGGCGTCGACGGGGGTGAACCGGGCGGCGGCGACACGCAGTTCGTGTCCGCCCGCATGGCCCGAGCCGGCCAGGTTGAAGTAGCTGTGACTGGTGAGGTTGAGCACCGTCGGCGCGTCCGTGACCGCCTCGTAGGCGATCCGCAGTGCTCCGGACGCGTCCAGCGAGTACGTCGCCGACACCTCGACACGGCCGGGAAAGCCCTCCTCGCCATGCGGACTCACCCGGCTCAGCCGCACCCCGTGCCCGGCCGGCGCCGCGTCCCACACCCGCTTGTCGAAGCCTCGTGCGCCGCCGTGCAGGGAGTTTCGGCCGCTGTTCGGCTCCAGTGCGTACACCGCGCCGTCCAGCGGGAAGCGGGCGTGCGCGATCCGGTTGGCGTACCGGCCGACCAGGGCGCCGAAGTACGGCTCCGGGTGCGCGAGATAGCCGTCCAGGCCGGGGAAGCCCAGCACCACCTCGGCCGTCCGGCCCTCCCGGTCCGGCACCTGGACCGACCGCACGATCCCGCCGTACGTCAGGACCTCCACCCGCGTCCCGGCGCGCTCCAGCGTCCAGCGGTGCACCTCGGTGCCATCGGAAAGCGTGCCGAAAAGTTCGCTCATATGGAAAACCTTAGGCGATCTGTGCCCTAAGCAACCGGATTGCTCGCGGTGATGGTGCGGTACGCGATCGAGGCGAGCCGGGCCTGACCGTCCTTGCTGGGATGGAACCAGTCCCAGTGGCTGAGCTGGTCCGCGCCGAACCGGTATCCGTAGACCGCGCCGCCGTCGAAACGGCAGCGGCGGTCCTTGGCGCAGACATCCTTCAACACCTTGTTGTACTCCACCACCCGCTGCTGCACCCGGTCCCGGCGCACCACGGCCGCGCCGGTCAGATCGTCCGCGTCGGACAGCATCGACGGGCAGATACCGAGCTTCCACACCTGCTTGCCCAGCGGATTGGTCCGCCCCTGCGACCACAGCCACTTCAGGTTCGGCACGCTCGCCACGTACACCTGCGCCTTCGGCCGCGACGAACGCAGCGTGCGCAGCGCCTCCTCGAAGTCCGCGCGGAAGGAGGCCACCGAGGTCATCGCCGCCGCCGAGGACCGGCAGGCGTCGTTCGCGCCCGCCATCACCGTGACCAACTGCGGGTCGCGTGCCGCCGCCTGGGACATCTGCTCCGGCAGATCCGCCATCCGGGCCCCGGTCACCGCGTAGTTCCAGCTGCGCTCCGCCGCGCCCGCGACCCCGAGCAGCCGCACCGCCAGGCTGTCGACCTTCGCGTCACTGCCCGTCGCCCAGGACACCTCGGGGCAGTCCGACAGCACCGTGCACGCGTCGAAGCCGCGGGTGATGGAGTCGCCCACCGCGGCGATCGAGTCCGGGCTGCGGTTCCACAGCGGCGCCGGCTTGGCGGCGCGCGCCTTGGTGCCCTCGGGCGCGGACGAACTCCCGCCCATGACATCGCATCCGGCGACGCCCAGCACGGCTGCCGCCAGCACGGCGAGAGCGGCCCGTCCACGGCTGCTTCGCTTCCGCATCCCCTGATGATCCCCTCGGTCGTCGAATCGGGTGTTCCCGGTGCTTCCTCCCATAACAACGTGCGAGGGTTCCCGACCGCGCGCCGTGGAACGGACCACCCCCGTACAAGCGTCCCCCTGGGTGAATGGCAGAGGTTTCCTGGCACCGGGACCGACGGTACGTCACACTCCTTGCACCGCCGCAGGGTAGCCTCGCCATCAACGCGGCCGTCGCGCCACAGCCGCCAGCCAGTCCGCAAGATGTCCCGCTCTGTCCGGAGGTTCCGGTGACGACACGTGGAGTTCTGTACGTGCACTCCGCGCCGCGCGCGCTGTGCCCACATGTCGAGTGGGCCGTCGCCGGGGTGCTCGGCACGCGCGTCAGTCTCGACTGGATCCGGCAGCCCGCGGCCCCCGGCACCTGGCGCTCGGAGTTCTCCTGGCAGGGCCAGGCCGGCACGGCCTCCAAGCTGGCCTCCGCGCTGCGCGGTTGGCATCTGCTGCGCTTCGAGGTCACCGCCGAGCCCTGCCCGACCGCCGAGGGCGAGCGCTACAGCTGCACCCCCGACCTCGGCATCTTCCACGCCGTCACCGGCATCCACGGCGACATCCTCATCCCCGAGGACCGCCTGCGCGCGGCGCTGACGCGGTCCCAGCGGGGAGAGACCGAACTGGAAGCCGAGATCGCCAAACTCCTGGGCAAGCCGTGGGACGACGAACTGGAGCCGTTCCGCTACGCGGGCGAAGGCGCCCCCGTCCGCTGGCTCCACCAGGTGGTGTGAGCCCCCGTCCTCGGCGGGCACGAGCGCGGGTACGACTGAGGGCCCCTGCCGGTCGGCAGGGGCCCTCAGCCCTGTTCTCAGATGGTCCGGAACGCCAGGACCACGTTGTGCCCACCGAAGCCGAACGAGTCGTTCAGCGCGGCGATGCGGCCCTCGACGGGCAGCTTGCGGGCCTCGCCCCGGACGACATCGGCGTTGGCCTCCGCCTCGGGGTCGATGTTGTCGACGTTGACGGTCGGCGGCGCCACCCGGTGGTACAGCGCGAGCACGGTCGCGACCGACTCCACGCCGCCGGCCCCGCCGAGCAGGTGACCGGTCATCGACTTGGTCGCGGAGACCGCCATGTGGTCCGCGTCGTCGCCGAACACCTTCCGCAGCGCCTTCAGCTCGGCGATGTCACCGGCCGGCGTCGAGGTGGCGTGCGCGTTGACGTGCACGATCTCGGCCGGGTCCAGGTCGGTGTTGTCCAGCAGGTTCTGCAGCGCGTGCGAGATGCCGCGGCCCTCCGGCTCCGGCTGCACGATGTCGTGGCTGTCGGCGGAGATGCCCTGCCCGACGGCCTCGGCGTACACCCGCGCACCGCGCTTCGCGGCGTGCTCGGCGGACTCCAGGACGATCACACCGGCGCCCTCGCCGAGGACGAAGCCGTCGCGGTCGACGTCGTAGGGACGCGAGGCGCCCTGCGGGTTCTCGTTGTTCTTGGACATCGCCATCATGTTGCCGAACGCCGCGATCGGCAGCGGGTGGATCGCGGCCTCCGTACCGCCGGCGACGACGACGTCGGCGCGGCCGGTGCGGATCATCTCGATGGCGTAGCCGATGGCCTCGGCGCCCGAGGCGCACGCGGAGACCGGCGTGTGCACGCCCGCCCGGGCGCCCACGAGCAGACCCACGTTGGCCGAGGGGCCGTTCGGCATCAGCATGGGGACGGTGTGCGGGGAGACGCGGCGGACGCCCTTCTCCCGGAGCACGTCGTACTGGTCGAGCAGCGTCGTCACACCGCCGATGCCGGAGGCGATGACCGCGCCCAGCCGGTCGGGGTCGACGTTGCCGTCCTCGCCGGCCTTGTCGGTGAAGCCCGCGTCCTTCCAGGCCTGCTGAGCGGCGATCAGCGCGAACTGCGCGGAACGGTCCAGCTTGCGGGCCTGCGGCCGCGGGATGACCTCGGTGGGCTCCACGGCGATCGGAGCGGCGATACGGACGGCCTGCTCGGCCGCCCACTCCTGCTCCAGAGGCTTGACACCGGACGTGCCGGCGAGCAGAGCCTCCCAGGTCGAGGCTGCGTCGCCACCCAGCGGTGTGGTTGCGCCGATACCGGTGACGACCACGGTGCGATTGGTCGGGCTCACGGGAATTCTTTCTCCAACGGATACGGGATTCGACGGCGCCACCGCCGGGTGGCGGGGCCTTGCAGCCGGGGCCTAAGGGGTGGCTCAGGCCTGGTGCTTGAGGATGTAGTCGGTGGCGTCGCCGACGGTCTTGAGGTTCTTGACGTCCTCGTCGGGGATCTTCACGTCGAAGCGCTCCTCGGCGGCGACGACGACCTCGACCATGGACAGCGAGTCGACGTCCAGGTCGTCGGTGAAGGACTTGTCCAACTGGACGTCCTCAACCGGGATGCCAGCGATCTCGTTAACGATCTCCGCGAGACCCTCGACGATCTCTTCCTGAGTGGCGGCCATGTTGGCGCTCCTTCTTGATTTTCAGATGGTTTGTGGCAATTGCGGCCGTGCCCGATCGCAAGATCCGGCACGGAGTGCCTAGGGGAGGGTAACGACCGTGGCGGCGTAGACGAGACCCGCCCCGAATCCGATGACGAGCGCGGTGTCACCGCTCTTCGCCTCCCCGGTCGCCAGAAGCCGCTCCATCGCGAGCGGAATCGAGGCGGCCGAGGTGTTGCCGGTGGTGCGGATGTCCCGGGCGACCGTGACATGCTCCGGCAGTTTGAGAGTCTTCACCATCGAGTCGATGATCCGCACATTGGCCTGGTGCGGGATGAAGACGTCCAGCTCCTGCGGACTGATCCCGGCCGCGTCCAGCGCCTGCTGGGCGACCTTCGCCATCTCGTACACGGCCCAGCGGAACACCGCCTGGCCCTCCTGCGTGATCGCAGGGAACTTGATGTTGCCCTCGCTGTCCAGGGGAAGCTCGGTCACATCGCCGATGTGGAACCGGTTCCAGGGGACGGTCTGCTTGATCGTCTCGGCCTTGTCGCCCTCGGAGCCCCACACGGTCGGGCCGATCGCCGGCTCCTGCGAGGGACCGACGACGACCGCGCCGGCGCCGTCGCCGAACAGGAAGGCCGTGGCCCGGTCCTCCAGGTCGGTCAGATCGCTCAGCCGCTCCACGCCGATGACGAGCACATACGCGGCGGAACCTTCCACCACCATGCCCTTGGCGAGGGTCAGGCCGTAGCCGAAGCCCGCGCAGCCGGCCGAGATGTCGAAGGCGGCGGCCTTGTCGGTGCCGAGCTTGTCGGCGATCTCGGTGGCGACGGCCGGGGTCTGGCTGAAGTGCGAGACGGTCGAGACGACCACGGCGCCGATCTGCTCGGCGTCGATACCGGCGTCCGCGATCGCCTTGCCGGAGGCCTCGATCGCCATCGCCGCCACGGTCTCCTCGGGACCGGCCCAGTGCCGGGTCTCGATGCCGGAGCGCGAGCGGATCCACTCGTCGGAGGAGTCGATCTTCTCCAGGATCACCTCGTTGGGCACCACCCGGGTCGGCCGGTAGCCGCCGACACCGAGGATGCGCGCATACGGGGCGCCCTTGCTGGGCTTGATCTTCGCCATCTACGGCTCCTTAGGCGCCGGCGCCGGCGTGCTCGGAGATGAGCTCACGGGCCGCGTCGAGATCGTCGGGGGTCTTCAGGGCCAGCGTCTTGACGCCGGGCAGCGCCCGCTTGGCCAGGCCGGTCAGCGTGCCGCCCGGGCACACCTCGATGAGCGCGGTGGCGCCCAGCTCCTTGAACGTCTCCATGCACAGGTCCCAGCGCACGGGGTTGGCGACCTGGCCGACCAGCCGGTCGAGGACCTCGGTGCCGGCCGTGACCGCCCGGCCGTCCTTGTTGGAGACATAACGGACCGTCGGGTCGGCGGGCGTCAGCTCCGCGGCGGCCTTGGCCAGCGTCTCGACGGCGGGAGCCATGTGGTGGGTGTGGAAGGCGCCGGCGACCTTCAGCGGGACGACCTTGCGGACGCCCTCGGGCTTGTCCTCGCTCAGCGCGGTGAGCTGCGCCAGCGTGCCCGCGGCGACGATCTGGCCCGCGCCGTTGATGTTCGCCGGGGTCAGGCCCAGCTTCTCCAGGTGCGCCACGGAGGTCTCGGGGTCGCCGCCGAGCAGCGCCGACATCCCGGTCTCGGTGATCGCGGCGGCGTCGGCCATCGCCAGCCCCCGCTTGCGGACCAGGCCGAGCGCCGTGGTGTCGTCCAGCACGCCCGCGAAGGCGGCGGCCGTGAACTCGCCGACGCTGTGACCGGCGACCGCGCTCGGGGCGATCCGGGCGATGTCACCGAGTGCCGCGGCGGACAGGATCCCGGCGGCGACCAGCAGCGGCTGGGCCACCGCGGTGTCACGGATGGCGTCGGCGTCGGCCTGGGTTCCGTAGTGCACCAGGTCCAGTCCGATGGCGTCCGACCATGCGGCGACACGGTCCGCGGCACCGGGAAGATCGAGCCAGGGAGTCAGGAAGCCGGGCGTCTGGGCGCCCTGGCCGGGAGCGACGAGTACGAGCACTCTCACACTCTCTCTTGGGGACGGCCACGGCCGCCCGTGGGGACAAGGACGAAGAACACGAGGGCGTTTTGTGGGGCCCCGACAAAACCTTATGCCGGGGCCTCGCCGTCGGCCAGACGCCCGAGGATGAGCGCGATCCGCAGCGTGAACGCGGATCGTACATCCGATGGCGACCAGCCGGTGACGTCAGTCACACGTCGGAGCCGGTAGCGCACGGTGTTCGGGTGAACGAAGAGCATCCGGGCCGCGCCTTCCAGGCTGCTCGCCTGCTCCAGGTAGACGCTCAGGGTCTCCAGCAGCGCGGAACCCGCTTCCTCCAACGGTCTGTAGATCTCCTCCACCAGCTGTTCGCGGGCGCTCGGATCGCCCGCGATCGCGCGCTCCGGCAGCAGATCGTCCGCCAGCACCGGCCGTGGCGCGTCCTGCCAGGCGGAACACGCCTTCAGGCCCGCGGCGGCGGCCTGCGCGGACCGGGTGGCGGCCAGCAGATCCGGTACGACGGGCCCCGCGACGACCGGCCCGGCGGCGAAGGGCCCGATGAGCGACTTGGCGACGGCGAGCGGATGGGGGCTGCCGCCCGCGATGACGACGAGCCGGTCCCCGAGCACACCGGTGAGCACCTGCAGCTTGGCGTGCCGGGCGGCCCGCCGGATCGCCTCGACGGTCAGCTCGCTGTCCCCGTCCGGCGCGGTCCCGAGCACCACACACACATGGTCCGGCGAGTTCCAGCCGAGCGCGGCGGCCCGGCTGACTGCCCCCTCGTCGGCCTCCCCGCTGAGCACCGCGTTGACCACCAGCGACTCCAGCCGCGCGTCCCAGGCACCGCGTGCCTCGGCGGCCTGGGCGTACACCTGCGCGGTGGCGAAGGCGATCTCCCGCGCGTACACGAGCAGTGCTTCGCGCAGCACGCTCTCGTCACCGGGAGCGGCCACCTCGTCGATGGCGCTCTCCATGACCTCGATGGTGGTCCGCACCATCTCCACGGTCTGCCGCAGCGTGATGGCCCGGGTCAGCTCGCGCGGCGCCGTCCCGAACACATCGGTGGAGATCGCCTGCGGGGCGTCCGGGTGCCGGAACCACTCGGTGAAGGCCGCGATGCCCGCCTGGGCGACCAGCCCGATCCAGGAGCGGTTCTCCGGGGGCATGGCCCGGTACCACGACAGGGTCTCGTCCATGCGTGCGATGGCCTGCGCGGCGAGGGACCCGGAGGACTTCTCCAGCCGCTTCAGGGTCGCGGCATGCGGATGGCCGTCGTGTCCGTGGCGTTCGGCGTGGGAGTCGCGGGTGCGGGATTCGGGTTCGGGCACGGGGACAAGACTGCCTTATCCGGACGCCGGTGCGCGCCGCCGGGTGGGGCTGTGCTGCGACGGAGGGGAGCTACGGTGGTGGTCGTGATGGACGTACGGCGCGCCGGTGAGCGCTATCCAGGGGGCGATGCGGAGTCCGGGATCGAGTCGTGGCACGCCTTCTCCTTCGGCCCGCACTACGACCCCGGCAACCTCCGCTTCGGCGCGGTCATCGCCTGCAACGAGGAGCGGCTCGCGCCCGGCGCCGGCTTCGACGAACACTCGCACAGCCACACCGAGATCGTCACCTGGGTGATCGAGGGCGAGCTGACCCACCGCGACTCCGCCGGCCACGAGACCCGGGTCCGCCCCGGCGACGTACAACGCCTCAGCTCGGCGGCGGGTGTCCGCCATGTGGAACGCAACGACGGCTCGTCGCCCCTCACCTTCCTCCAGATGTGGCTGGCCCCGCGGAACCCCGGCGGGGTGCCGTCGTACGAGATCATCCCGGGGATCGCCGACTCCACGCCGTACGCCGTACCGGCGGCGGGCGCGATGCTGCATGTCCGCCGGCTCGCGGCCGGGGAGCGGACGGCGGTGCCCGACGCGGCGTACGTGTACGTCCACGTGGTGCACGGGCAGGTCGCGCTGGCGGGCCAGGCCCTCGGCCCCGGCGACGCGGCCCGGATCACCGGGACCCCCGGCCTCCAGGCGCTGGCCGAGGCCCCGGCGGAACTGCTGATGTGGGAGATGGGGGCGTAGGCGGCACGGGTGTCAGCCGCGCAGCTCCGCGAGCACCGCGTCCGTGAAGGCCGGCCACGCCTCGACCGCCCACGGCCCGAACGCCCGGTCCGTCAGGGCGACGCCGGCCGCACCGGCGACGGGATCGACCCACAGGAACGTACCGGACTGGCCGAAGTGCCCGAAGGTCCGCGCGGAGGACGAACTCCCCGTCCAGTGCGGTGACTTGGCGTCGCGGATCTCGAAGCCCAGCCCCCAGTCGTTCGGGTTCTGGTGCCCGTACCCCGGCAGCACCCCCTTCGTCCCCGGGTACTGCACGCTCATCGCCTCCGCGACCGTCCGCGGATCCAGCAGCCGCGGCAGCTGCACCTCCGCCGCGAACCGCAGCAGATCGGCCACCGTGGAGACGCCGTCCTTCGCGGGGGAGCCCGCCAGCGTCGTCGAGGTCATCCCCAGCGGCTCCAGCACCGCCTGCCGCAGATACTCCGCGAAGGGGATGTCCGTGGCCTTGGCGATGTGGTCGCCGAGCTGCTCGAACCCGGCGTTGGAGTACAGCCGCCGCTCCCCGGGCGAAGCCGTCACCCGGTGCTCGTCGAAGGCCAGCCCGGAGGTGTGCGCGAGCAGATGGCGGACGGTCGCACCGGGCGGCCCGGCCGGCTCGTCCAGCTCGATCGCGCCCTCCTCGTAGGCGACGAGCGCCGCGTAGGCCGCCAGCGGCTTGGTGACCGAGGCGAGCGGAAAGCGGTGCCCGACGGGGCCGTGCGTGCCGAGGACGGTCCCGTCGGCTCGTACGACGCCCGCCGCGGCGGTGGGCACGGGCCAGTTCTCGACCGAGGCCAGGCTGGTCAGGCTGTTCAACGACATGCCGCCGAGCCTATGCGGCTCACAGCGGCAGCCGCATCGACGGGTCGGGGTCACGGGTGAAGCCGAGCGAGGCGTACAGCGGTTCGGCCGCGGGGGAGGCGTTGAGCAGCACATGTCTGGCGCCCCGCGCCCGGAACCAGGCCAGCAGCTCCTCCATGCACACGCGCGCGTACCCGCGGCGGCGGGCGTCCGGGTCGGTGGCCACGCTGAACACATGCCCGACCCGCCCGTGCGGATTGCCGGCCTTCCCGATCCGGTACTCCAGCGTCCCGGCCACCAGCGCGGCCAGCGCCCCCGGCCGGTCCGGATGGTCCACGACGAAGGCCGCGAAGTCCCCGTCGGCCCGCGCCAGCCGCTCCCGCAGCGTCGGCAGGGACTCGGCGTGCCAGTTGGTCGGACCGTGGCCGCCGCCCCCGCTCCAGATCGAGTCGATCATGACCTGCCGCAGGCGCAGCACTTCACCGGCATCCTCGGGCAGAGCCCGGCGTGCAAGACTCATGCGGGGCACGTTAGCCCCGCGCCCCCGCCCGCGTCCTGCGGATTTCTTACCGGATCCGCTTGCTTGGAGTGCACTCCAAGGTCATAGCGTGGAGGTCATGACGGTGATGCAGACCACGCCAGCGGACACCGCGCACACGGCCCCCGCCGACATCTGCTCCGCCCCGCCCAGAAGCCATCCACGACCCGACGGCGAGGACCGCTACACGATCAGCGAGGTCGTCGCGTTCACCGGGCTGACCGCGCACACCCTGCGCTGGTACGAGCGGATCGGTCTGATGCCGCACGTCGACCGTTCGCACACCGGCCAGCGGCGCTACAGCAACCGCGACCTGGACTGGCTGGACTTCGTGACCAAGCTGCGGCTGACCGGCATGCCGGTGGCGGACATGGTCCGGTACGCGGAGCTGGTCCGGGAGGGCGAGAGCACCTACGGGGAGCGGAAGGACCTGCTGGAGTCGACCCGCCGGGACGTGCTGACCAGGATCGCCGAACTGCGGGACACGCTCGCCGTGCTCGACACCAAGATCAGTTTTTATGCGACGGAGGGGATCACGCGATGACCGACGCCAGGATCGCGACGGCACGGCTCGGCGAGGGCGGACCGGAGGTCGGCGTACAGGGCCTCGGCTGCATGGGCATGAGCTTCGCCTACGGCCCCACGGACGCCGGCCAGGCCCGCGCCGCGCTGGAGCGGGCGCTGGAGCTGGGGGTGACGCTGTACGACACGGCGGACGCCTACGCCGCAGGGGACAACGAGCGGTTCCTGTCGCCGTTCTTCACGGCGCACCGGGACGAGGTGGTCATCGCCACCAAGTTCGCCCTGTCGATCCCGGAGGGCGACCCGGTCAAGCGGATCATCCGCAACGACGCGCCGTACATCCGCGAGGCCGTCGAGGCCAGCCTGAAGCGGCTCGGCGTCGATGTGATCGACCTCTACTACATGCACCGCCGCGATGTGAACGTCCCCATCGAGGAGACCGTCGGCACGATGGCCGAGCTGGTGCGCGAGGGCAAGGTCAAGCACCTCGGGCTGAGCGAGGTCACCGCGGACGAACTGCGCGCCGCGCACGCCGTGCACCCGATCGCGGCCGTCCAGTCGGAGTGGTCCCTGTTCAGCCGGGACATCGAGGCGAAGGTCGTACCGGCCGCGCGTGAGCTGGGCGTCGCCCTGGTGCCGTACTCGCCGCTCGGCCGCGGCTTCCTCACCGGCTCCTTCACCGATGCCGAACAGGACCTGACGGCCGACGACTTCCGTCGTCACCAGCCCCGCTTCACCGGTGCCAACGCGACCGCCAACGCGGCCCTCCTGGAGCCCCTGCGCGCCATCGCCGCGGCCCATGACGCCACCCCCGGCCAGATCGCCCTGGCCTGGGTGCAGCAGCGCGCCACGATCGACGGCCTCCCGGTCGTCCCGATCCCGGGCACCCGCAAGCCGGGCCGGGTGGCGGAGAACGCGGCGGCGACCGCCCTCACCCTCACCGCCGGGGAACTGGCCCGGCTGGAGCCGATCGCGGGCGCGGTGGCCGGCGACCGGTACGCGGACATGGCGTTCACCTCCGCGGGCCGGGAGTAGCTCACAGCTCCGCCAGCAGCTCCGCCTTCTTGGCGGCGAACTCCTCGTCGGTGACCAGCCCGGCCTGATGCAGTTCGCCGAGATGCCGGATCCGCTCGGCGATATCGGCGGGGTCGCGCCGTGCGGGGGCCGCTACCACGGGTACCGGCCCCCGCGTGCGTACGGCGGCGAGCACGGCCGCGGCGAACGGCAGCGACTCGTGCACCGGCCCGTATCCCAGCCCGAAGACGACGGCCGCGGGATCCTGATCGGCCGGCCCGGCCGCCTCCGCGTCCGCCGCGCGTCTGATCAGCCGCAGATGTCCCTCGAACACCTCCGGCGAGCGCCACTCCACATCGGCCAGGTCGGCCACCGCGAAGCTCTGGTCGCCGGCCTTCCACTTCGCCGACGACGCCCCCGTCCACGACCAGCGGAACTGCACGGACGTCCCGTCGAACGACGCCTTCCCGTCGTACGCCTTGAACTGCAGCGGCGCCTCGGGCGCCGGCACCAGGTACCGGTCGGCCGGCCCCGACTCGGACTCGGCGAGCAGCCCCTTCAGCTCGTCCGCGTAGTACTCGGCGAGCGTCTCCCGCTCGGCCGGCAGCACCAGCCGGTAGGGATCGGAGCCCTCCTTCAGCTGCCCGGCGGCCGCCTGGAGCAGCGGATCGGCACCGACGCGCAGCAGCAGCCGCAGCACGACGGTGCCGCGTTTGCCCGGGGCGAGGGTCACGCCCTCGACCGCGGACAGCGGGACGCGCCGCTCCCCGAGCGCCTGGAACAACTTCGGTGTCCGAATCCCCCGTTCGTAACGGATGAGCACGGAGTCGGACTCGAACTCCCAGACGGCATGAAAACCCGCCAGTACGTCACCCATGCGGCTCATCGTATGCGGCACGTGCTCCTCCGTCGCCACCCGCGCAGACCGCACTTCCTGCTGTTTCTACGCGCGTCCGGCCGTCGTCGTGCCGGGCAGACCGGCCCGGCACACGTCGTTCTCGCGTGCGCACGTCACCTCGTCGTACGCGCCGACGCCGACGGCGGCGAGGTTGCGCAGGCTGTCCGTGCCCGGCTGGAAATAGCCGGCGTGTCCGAGCGCGTCCCGGGCGGACAGCACCCGCGCGCCGAATCCCGAGGACACCGGGTCGGCGCCGTGCCCGAGCCCGCCCAGCTCCAGATACGGCACGTCCTGGATCCAGTCGGTGGCGTCCCGCATGGCCCACACCCGGGCCCCGGTGCCCAGATGGGAGGCGGCGGAGACCCGCATACCGGGGCTCGCGGCCACCGCGATGTCACTCACCCGGTCCGGCATGGAGTGCGCGGCGACACCGCAGACCACCGTGCCGTAGCTGTGGCAGATCATCGCCACCGGGGCCCGGCCGGGCAGGCCGCCCACCAGGGCGTTCAGCCGCAGGGCGCCCTCCTCGGCGCGCAGGCCCGTGGCCGCGTCCACGCCGAGTCCGTCGGGGGCGGTGTAGTCGGCCCAGGCGATCACGGCCGTGCGGGTCGCGGGGCTCTGGGCGCGCTCCGCCGCGTACAGCGCCTTGGCCATGCCGACCGGGGCGCTGTACGGGCGGTAGGTCTTCTGGAAGGTGAGCAGATCGGTGTCGACGCCGGGGACGACGACCGAGACCCGCTGGGCCGTGTCCAGGTTCCCGAACACCTCCGCGACGCGGCCCGAGCCCTCGGGGTCGAAGGCGAGGATCTGCCGGCCGGCGGTCAGCAGGGACTCGTAGCGGTGCATACGACGGCCCGCGTCCTGCTGGCCGGCCGTGCTGAGCCGGCCGTCGTGCATGCGCTTCTTCTCGACCTTGCGGGCCTGCTCCAGCGCGATGTGGTTGGCGCGGTAGCGCAGGGCGGCGGGCGCGCCGTTCATGTTGCCGACCGCGAGCGGGTAGCGGTGGGCGAGCCGGCTCTGGTCCTCGGGGCCGAGGGAGGCGAAGAAACGGCCGAGCCGGGCCGGTGCGGCCTCGGGGTCCGGCAGATGCAGGCCGTGGATGCTGCCGTGCCGCCACTTGTCGAGCGAGGCCTGGAGTTCGGTCGACTCCCGGTGGGTGCGCAGGGCGGTCCAGCCGGTGGTCGCGAGCATCACGAACACCACGGCCAGCGCCAGCAGTGCGCGCCAGACGTTCAATTGCGGGGAGGTGTCGAAGGAAGTCACTGGGAGGACACACTAGGAGAACGGGAGGGTCTCGGGGTAACCGAGTGATGGGGATCACGTTTCGTGATAGGCCGAACTGCCCGTCAACGATCTCGGTTCTCGCGCCAGTTCCCGGTGAGCGCCGAACCCGCCTGGTCCAGGTGGGACGCGGTGAGTTGGCGGATGGCCGCCAGGCTGAAGTCGTCGCCCGTGCACCACTGCCGCTCGGTGACCCTTATCACCGCGCCGAACATGGCCACGGCGAGTCGCGGGCGCGGGTCGGTGTCCACGTCCACGCCCTCGCGCTCGGCCAGCAGGCGCGCGATCGTCTCCTCCGTCTCCGCCGAGCGGAGCAGATGGGCGGCGAGCAGTGCGGGCGTCGACTCGATGGTCCGGTACATCCGCAGATGCAGATCGACCGGGACGGCCGTCTCGACGGTCTCGCGGATCGCGTCCCAGCCCTCCAGGACCGCCTGCCGCAGGGCCTGCATCGGCGCCTCGTGCGCCGGGCGCGCCCGCAGGGCGGCGACGAAGTGCTCCTCGGTCATGGCCTGCACGGTGAAGGCCACGTCCTCCTTGCCCGCGAAGTAACGGAAGAAGGTGCGCTGGGAGACGTCGACGGCCTCGGCGATCTCGTCGACGGTGGTGTGCTCGTACCCCTGGGTGGTGAACAGCTCCAGAGCGGCCCGCAGCAGCGCCTCCCGGGTGCGCTGTTTCTTGCGTTCGCGCAGTGTTTCCATATGTGTCAGTTACTGACGGATGGAATCGTTTGTCAAATGTCAGACGCTGTCACTAGCCTCTGACGTATGACTAGTCAGACCACCATCGACGCGACGGGGCCGGGGGACAAGAGCTCGGAAGCCCCGCTCGCGCCGGCTCCGGCCGCGGGGCTGCGCGGCCATCCTTGGCTCACCCTCATCACCGTCGCCGTGGGCGTCATGATGGTGGCCCTCGACGGCACCATCGTGGCCATCGCCAACCCGGCGATCCAGAAGGACCTGGGGGCCACCTTCGCCCAGGTGCAGTGGATCACCAACGGCTACTTCCTCGCCCTCGCGGTCTCCCTGATCACCGCGGGCAAGCTCGGTGACCGCTTCGGCCACCGGCAGACCTTCCTCATCGGCGTCACCGGCTTCGCCGCCGCCTCGGGCGCCATCGGGCTGTCGAACAGCATCGCCGCGGTCGTCACCTTCCGCGTCTTCCAGGGCCTGTTCGGCGCGCTGCTGATGCCGGCCGCGCTCGGCCTGCTGCGGGCCACCTTCCCGGCCGAGAAGCTCAACATGGCCATCGGCATCTGGGGCATGGTGATCGGCGCGTCCACCGCGGGCGGCCCGATCCTCGGCGGTGTGCTGGTGCAGCACGTCAGCTGGCAGTCGGTGTTCTTCATCAACGTGCCGGTCGGCGCCCTCGCCCTGGTCCTCGGCGTGCTGATCCTGCTCGACCACCGCGCCGAGAACGCCCCGCGCTCCTTCGACCTCCTCGGCATCGCCCTGCTCTCCGGCGCGATGTTCTGCCTGGTGTGGGCGCTCATCAAGGCCCCGGCCTGGGGCTGGGGCGACGGCAGGACGTGGATCTTCATCGCCGCGTCCGTGGTGCTCTTCGTGCTGTTCTCCGTCTGGGAGACACGGGTCAGGGAGCCGCTGATCCCGCTCGGCCTGTTCCGCTCGATACCCCTCTCGGCGGGCGTCGTGCTGATGGTCCTCATGGCCATCGCCTTCATGGGCGGCCTGTTCTTCGTGACGTTCTACCTCCAGAACGTCCACGGCATGAGCCCGATCGACGCGGGCCTGCATCTGCTGCCGCTCACCGGCATGATGATCGTCGGCTCGCCGCTCGCCGGCGCCGCGATCACCAAGCTCGGCCCGCGCATCCCGCTGGCCGGCGGCATGCTCGCCACCACCGTCGCCATGTACGGCATGTCGACGCTCCGGGCCGACACCGGCAGCGGTGTCATGTCCGTCTGGTTCGCCCTGCTCGGGCTCGGCCTGGCCCCGGTCATGGTCGGCGCCACCGAGGTCATCGTCGGCAACGCCCCCATGGAGCTGTCCGGCGTGGCCGGCGGCCTCCAGCAGGCCGCGATGCAGATCGGCGGCAGCCTCGGCACGGCGGTGCTGGGCGCCGTGATGGCCTCCAAGGTCGACAGCGACCTGCCGGGCAACTGGACCGGGGCCGGGCTGCCGAAGCTGACCCCGGATCAGCTGGACAAGGCCTCGGAGGCGGTCCAGGTCGGTGTCGCGCCGGTGCCCAAGGGCGTGCCCGAGCAGGTCGCCGCGAAGATCACCGACGTCGCCCATCACACCTTCGTCTCCGGCATGAGCCTCGCCTCCCTGGTCGCGGCCGGCGTGGCGGCGGTCGCCGTCTTCGTCGCACTGCTCACCAAGCGGGGCGCGAACGCGGAGTCGGGCGCGGGCGTGGGCCACATCTGAAACCCCGTCAGCGGCGGATTTCGCCTATCAGGGTGACTCCGGTAAAGATCCCTCGCACCGGGTGCGCGCCGCAGGTCACAGTGGGTCAAGTCCTCCGCAGGACATGGGAGGACCGCCGGGCCGCGGCGCGCGCTGCGGAGGGGGCTGCGCGGGCCTGCGGCGCTTCGGCGGATTCGGCAACGGGGGTGGGGGGTGCTCGTCGTCGCCGGGTGCGGGTCGGGTGTGGCCGGTCGCTCAGTTCTCCGCGCCCCTGGGGGAGTTGCAGTGCAACCCCCTGAGGGGCTCGGGGAACCGCGCGACAAGCCACCCACTCACCCGCACCCGGCGATGGCCCCGCACCCCCACTCCCGTTGCCGCCTACGCGTCGCCCCCGGCCGCTCCCGGATCCGCCGCCGAGACATCCAGCAACTGGTACCGGTCGACGGCCTGCTTCAGCACGGACCGGTCGACCTTGCCCTCCCGCGCCAGCTCCGTCAGCACCGCGACGACGATCGACTGCGCGTCGATGTGGAAGAAGCGGCGCGCCGCACCCCGGGTGTCGGCGAAGCCGAAGCCGTCCGCGCCGAGCGACTGATACGTACCCGGCACCCACCGCGCGATCTGGTCGGGAACCGATCGCATCCAGTCGGACACGGCCACGAACGGCCCCTCGGCGCCGCTGAGTTTCCGCGTCACATACGGCACCCGCTGCTCCTCCTCCGGATGCAGCAGATTGTGCTCCTCGCACGCCACCGCCTCACGGCGCAGCTCGTTCCAGGACGTGGCCGACCAGACGGCGGCGCGCACATTCCAGTCCTCGGCGAGGATCCGCCGTGCCTCAAGGGCCCACGGCACCGCCACACCCGACGCCATGATCTGGGCCGGGACCGACCCCGCCGTGCCCTCGCTCAGCTTGTGGACGCCCTTGAGGATGCCCTCGACGTCCACGTTCTCCGGCTCGGCCGGGTGCTGGATGGGCTCGTTGTAGACGGTCAGGTAGTAGAAGACGTCCTCGCCGTGCGGATGCTCGGCGTCGCCGCCGTACATCCGGCGCAGTCCGTCCTGGACGATATGCGCGATCTCGTACGAGTACGCCGGGTCGTAGGCCACGCAGGCCGGGTTCGTCGAGGCGAGCAGCTGGGAGTGGCCGTCCGCGTGCTGCAGACCCTCACCGGTCAGGGTCGTACGACCGGCGGTCGCGCCCAGTACGAAACCGCGCGCCAGCTGGTCGGCCATCTGCCAGAACTGGTCACCCGTGCGCTGGAAACCGAACATCGAGTAGAAGACGTAGACCGGGATCAGCGGCTCGCCGTGCGTGGCGTAGGCCGAGCCCGCCGCGATCAGCGAGGCCGTGCAGCCCGCCTCGGAGATGCCGTCATGCAGCATCTGGCCGGTCGGCGACTCCTTGTAGGCGAGGAGCAGGTCCCGGTCCACGGCCTCGTACTGCTGGCCGAGCGGGTTGTAGATCTTCGCGCTCGGGAAGAAGGAGTCCATGCCGAACGTGCGGTACTCGTCCGGCGCGATCAGCACGAAACGCCGGCCGATCTCCTTGTCCCGCATGAGGTCCTTCAGCAGCCGTACGAACGCCATCGTCGTGGCGATGGACTGCTGGCCAGAGCCCTTCTTCACGCTCGCGTAGGTCTTGTCGTCCGGCAGCGCGAGCGGCGCGGAACGCACGACGCGCGTCGGGACGTACCCGCCGCACTGCTTGCGCATGTCGTGCATGTACTGGATCTCGTCGGTGTCCCGGCCCGGGTGGTAGTACGGCGGCAGGCCGGACTCCAGCTGCTGGTCCGTGATCGGCAGGTGCAGACGGTCGCGGAAGCGCTTGAGGTCGTCGACCGTCAGCTTCTTCATCTGGTGCGTGGCGTTGCGGCCCTCGAAGTTGGGACCGAGCGTCCAGCCCTTGATCGTCTTGGCCAGGATGACCGTCGGCTGGCCCTTGTGCTCCTTGGCCGCCTTGAACGCCGCGTAGATCTTGCGATGGTCGTGACCGCCGCGGCCCAGGTGCAGGATCTGGTCGTCGGTCATGTTCTCGACCATGGCGCGCAGCCGCTGGTCGTCGCCGAAGAAGTGGTCGCGGATGTACGCGCCGGACTCCGTGGCGTACGTCTGGAACTGGCCGTCCGGGGTCGTGTTCATCTTGTTGACCAGCACGCCGTCGCGGTCCTGCGCGAGCAGCGGGTCCCAGGTGCGGTCCCAGACCAGCTTGATCACGTTCCAGCCGGCACCCCGGAAGACCGACTCCAGCTCCTGGATGATCTTGCCGTTGCCGCGCACCGGGCCGTCCAGGCGCTGCAGATTGCAGTTGACCACGAAGGTCAGGTTGTCCAGTCCCTCTCGAGCCGCGATGGACAGCTGGCCGAGCGATTCCGGCTCGTCCATCTCGCCGTCCCCGAGGAACGCCCATACGTGCGACTTCGAGGTGTCGGCGATGCCGCGCGCCTCCATATAGCGGTTCATCCGCGCCTGGTAGATCGCGCCGAGCGGGCCGAGGCCCATGGAGACGGTCGGGAACTCCCAGAAGTCCGGCATGGAGCGCGGGTGCGGATAACTCGACAGGCCGTCGGGGTACTTCGACTTCTCCTGGCGGAAGCCGTCGAGCTGGTCCTCGGTGAGCCGGTCGAGCAGATACGCGCGGGCGTAGATGCCCGGCGAGGCGTGGCCCTGGAAGAAGACCTGGTCGCCGCCGTCGCCCCCGTCCTTGCCGCGGAAGAAGTGGTTGAAGCCCACGTCGTAGAGCGAGGCGGAGGAGGCGAAGGTGGCGATGTGGCCGCCGACGCCGATGCCGGGGCGCTGGGCGCGCGAGACCATCACCGCCGCGTTCCAGCGGGTCGCGTTGAGGATCCTGCGCTCGATCTCCTCGTTGCCCGGGAAGAACGGCTCGTCCTTGGTGGCGATCGTGTTGACGTAGTCCGTGCTGCGCATCTCGGGCACGGACACGCGCCGCTCGCGGGCGCGTTCGATCAGCCGGAGCATGAGATAGCGGGCCCGCTCGCGGCCTCGCTCGTCAACGGCGGCGTCGAGGGAGTCGAGCCACTCCTGGGTCTCTTCGGGATCGAAGTCAGGAACCTGACTCGGAAGGCCGCCAATGATGATCGGATTGCGATCGGATCCGGAAGCCACGCTGTTCCTTACCTGTCAGAGGGCCGATTTTCTGCTGTTCCCTGCTTTTCTGCACCTGCCTGCACCGCACCCCATCGTGTACCTCGGGGCGGTGTACGTCATCTCCACCGGTCAAAACGCAACGATACGCCCGGGGTGTGACAGGCTTGGCAAAGATGTTCGAGAGGCGGAACAAAACAGGCAAATGCCTGAGACGTGGGCCACGCTGAATCGGGATACGGTGCAAGGAGTTGCGGTGACAAGGCCGGTATCGTCACCGTTTCGGCGGTCTGAACGGCCGGGTACTTGCGCGATCCGTCCCGCCCGTGTGGACTACGGCCAGGCAACGCGCGCACGCGCGTGGCTGAGTTTTTCCCAAAGACATGATCAGGAGGCAGACCGTGAGCGCGACCGCGGACCACGCGGAGACGAGCCTGGCCGTCAGGCTGGGGTTCCAGCCCGACCAGGTGGTCCAGGAGCTCGGCTACGACGACGACGTGGACCAGGAGCTCCGCGAGTCCATCGAGGGAGCCATCGGCAGCGAGCTGGTGGACGAGGACTACGACGACGTGGCCGACGCCGTGTTGCTGTGGTTCCGTGACGATGACGGCGACCTGACCGACGCACTGGTCGATGCCATCGGGCTCCTCGAAGAGGATGGCCAGATCGTCCTCCTCACGCCGAAGACCGGCCGGGACGGCTACATCGAGCCCAGCGACATCAGTGACGCGGCGCGGACAGCCGGTCTGTCGCAGACCAAGGGCATCAGCGTGGGCAAGGACTGGAACGGCAGCAGGCTGTCCACCCCGAAGGCCGCCGCCAAGCGGTGAGTGCCTCCCCCAGGTGAGCGACGCGGGGGCGGTGGTCCCTCCAGGTGACCGCCGCCCCCGCCGCCGTAGGCTGTTCTCCTCCGAACAGCCCACCGAAAGGGAAACATCCCGATGGCGATCCAGGTCGGCGACAAGGCCCCCGACTTCGAGCTCAAGGACAACCACGGCAAGGCCGTGAGGCTCTCGGACTTCCGCGGCGCCAAGAACGTGGTCCTGCTCTTCTATCCGTTCGCCTTCACCGGTGTGTGCACCGGGGAGCTGTGCGAGCTGCGCGACAACCTGCCGAAGTTCGTCAACGACGACACCCAGCTGCTCGCCGTCTCCAACGACTCCATCCACACCCTGCGTGTCTTCTCCGAGCAGGAGGGCCTGGAGTACCCGCTGCTCAGCGACTTCTGGCCGCACGGCAACGTCTCGCGCCAGTACGGCGTCTTCGACGAGGACAAGGGATGCGCCGTCCGGGGCACCTTCATCATCGACAAGGAAGGCGTCGTGCGGTGGACCGTGGTCAACGGCCTGCCGGACGCACGCGACCTGAACGCGTATGTGGAGGCGCTCGACACCCTGTAGGCCGACCGTGGCCGACACCTGCGATTCTCCGGGTCCAGGGTCTGCGGGGGGTGGGAACCCCTCACTAGGATCGGCACGTTGATCCCATAACCGAAGCACGACGGGGCTTCCCGCCCCTGGACACCACATGGAGGACACGTGGGAGTCAGCCTCAGCAAGGGCGGCAACGTATCGCTGACGAAGGAGGCCCCCGGACTGACCGCGGTCCTCGTCGGTCTGGGCTGGGACGCCCGCACCACGACCGGCAGTGACTTCGACCTCGACGCCAGCGCGCTGCTGCTGAACAACTCCGGCAAGGTCGCGAGCGACCAGCACTTCGTCTTCTTCAACAACCTCAAGAGCCCCGAGGGCTCGGTCGAGCACACCGGTGACAACCTCACCGGTGAGGGCGAGGGCGACGACGAGGTGATCAAGGTCAACCTCGCAGGCGTCCCCGCCGACATCGAGAAGATCGTCTTCCCGGTGTCGATCTACGACGCGGAGAACCGCCAGCAGTCCTTCGGCCAGGTCCGCAACGCCTACATCCGCGTGGTGAACCAGGCCGGCGGCACGGAGATCGCCCGCTACGACCTGAGCGAGGACGCCTCCACCGAGACCGCCATGGTCTTCGGCGAGCTGTACCGGCACGGGGCGGAGTGGAAGTTCCGCGCCATCGGCCAGGGGTACGCCTCCGGTCTGCGCGGCATCGCCCAGGACTTCGGCGTCAACGTCTGACGTACGACAGCCCGCGCATTCCGTCCGGCGCCGCACCGTTTACGGGCGGCGCCGGACGCGCAGGACAACCAGAACAGCACCACTAGGGGAGGACCAGCATCATGGGCGTCACGCTCGCCAAGGGAGGCAATGTCTCCCTCTCCAAAGCCGCACCGAACCTCACCAACGTCTTGATCGGGCTCGGCTGGGACGCGCGTTCCACCACCGGCGCCCCCTTCGACCTGGACGCCAGCGCGCTGCTGTGCGGCGCGGGCAACCGCGTCCTGGGCGATGAGTACTTCGTCTTCTACAACCAGCTCAAGAGCCCCGAGGGCTCGGTCGAGCACACCGGTGACAACCTCACCGGTGAGGGCGAGGGCGACGACGAATCGATTCTGGTCGACCTCGCCAAGGTCCCGCCGCAGTGCGAGAAGATCGCCTTCCCGGTCTCGATCCATATGGCGGACGAGCGGGGCCAGACCTTCGGCCAGGTCTCCAACGCCTTCATCCGGGTCGTGAACCAGGCCGACGGCCAGGAACTGGCGCGCTACGACCTGAGCGAGGACGCCTCCACCGAGACCGCCATGATCTTCGGCGAGCTGTACCGGTACCAGGGAGAGTGGAAGTTCCGGGCCGTGGGCCAGGGCTACGCCTCGGGTCTGCGTGGTATCGCCCTGGACTTCGGAGTGAACGTTTCGTAGGCACTGGTACCGCCGGTAGGGTGCACCTCTACACTCGGGGTCAACGTTTAGCAAAGCCGAGTACGGCACGGGGGAGACCCGTACCTAGATGATTGGGTAGCCAGTGCTTCTGAAAACCTTCGGCTGGTCGTTCGCGGTAACCGCGCTCGGCCTGGTCGCCGCGGTCTTCTACGGGGGGTGGGAGGCATTCGGCGTCGTGGCGATCCTCGCCATCCTGGAGATCTCGCTGTCGTTCGACAACGCGGTGGTCAACGCCGGGATCCTGAAGAAGATGAATGCCTTCTGGCAGAAGATCTTCCTCACGGTCGGCGTTCTCATCGCGGTCTTCGGCATGCGGCTGGTCTTCCCGGTCGTCATCGTGGCCATCACCGCCAAACTCAACCCCGTCGACGCGGTGCACCTCGCCTTCAGCGACAAGGACCGCTACCAGCAGCTGGTCACCGACGCCCACCCGGCGATCGCCGCCTTCGGTGGCATGTTCCTGTTGATGATCTTCCTGGACTTCATCTTCGAGGACCGGGACATCCAGTGGCTGCGCTGGATCGAGCGGCCGCTCGCCAAGCTCGGCAAGGTCGACATGCTGGCGGTCTGCATCGCCCTGATCGTCCTGCTGATCACCTCCTTCACCTTCGCCGTCCACGCCCACCAGCACGGTGGCGCCCATGTCGACAAGGCACAGACGGTCCTGATCTCCGGCATCGCCGGCCTGATCACGTACATGATCGTCGGCGGTCTGTCCGGCTACTTCGAGGACCGGCTGGAGGAAGAGGAGGAGCGCGAGCACGAGGAGGAGGAAGAGGCCGCCCGCACCGGCAGGAAGAAGCCGGCGGTGCTGATGGCCGGCCAGGCCGCGTTCTTCATGTTCCTCTACCTGGAGGTCCTGGACGCGTCCTTCTCCTTCGACGGCGTGATCGGCGCCTTCGCCATCACCAACGACATCGTGATGATGGCCCTCGGCCTCGGCATCGGCGCGATGTACGTCCGGTCCCTCACGGTCTATCTGGTCCGCCAGGGCACCCTCGACGACTACGTCTTCCTGGAGCACGGCGCCCACTACGCCATCGGCGCCCTGGCCGTCATCCTCATGGTCACCATCCAGTACGAGATCAATGAGGTCATCACCGGCCTGGTCGGCGTCGTGCTGATCGCCCTGTCCTTCTGGTCCTCCGTCCGCCGCAACCGCGCGCTGGCCGAGGCCGGCGAGGGCAGCGACGAGAAGGCCGAGGTCTCCTCAGGGGTGTGACACCCCTGCCGGTGAGGAACGCTCTGATCGGGGCGGCCGACGAGGTCGGCCGCCCCGATCGTGTTCACAGAGTTACCAGGGGGCGGGAATGGGTTTCTTCGACGGGCTGCGGGGCGCCAACGCCGCCGACTTCGACTCGGGCAACGCCTCGAGCAACGCCATCGAGCTCATCAGGCGGCACCAGGCGGTGTCGCTCACCAAACAGGGCGCGGCGACCGGCCATCTGCGCGTCAATCTGACCTGGCGGATGCGCACGTCCGACTTCGGCACCACCGCACGCACCAGCCTCTTCCGCCACCCCTTCAAGGCCCTCAAACCGCCCGAGGTGCTGGGCCACGGCCAGAGCATGGTCAATGTCGACCTCGACCTGGGCTGCCTCTACGAACTGACCGACGGCACGAAGGGCGTCGTCCAGCCGCTCGGCAACTACCTCGGTGACGTCAACGCGCCGCCCTACATCAAGCTCAGCGGCGACGACCGGTTCGGCTCGGCGTCCGGCGAGACGATGTACATCAACCTCGACCACCGCGACGCCATCAAACGCCTGCTGGTCTTCGTCTACATCTACGACCAGACCCCGGCCTTCGACCGCACCCACGCCATCGTCACGCTGTACCCCAGCAACGGCCCCCGCATCGAGATAGGCCTCGACGAACGCCACCCCCAGGCCCGCTCCTGCGCGGTCGTCATGATCGAGAACGTGAAGGGCGAGCTGGTCGTCCGCCGCGAGGTGAAGTTCGTGTACGGCTTCCAGGGGGAACTGGACCGCCTGTACGGCTGGGGGCTGCAGTGGGGCAGGGGCTACAAGACCGCCGACCGCTGACGGGGCTCACCGCCCGATGAACTGCGGCCCCTGCGGCGGCAACCGGAAGTTCGGATCAGCCGACCCCGCCGGCCCGGGCACCGTCACCGGCATGGGCACCGGCTGCGGGTACCCGTACGCCGGCGCAGCCGCCGCCGGCTGCGGATAGCCGTAGGCCGGCGGCTGCTGAGGCACGGCGGGCGCCGGCTGCTGAGGCACCGCGGGCACCGGCCGCTCGGGCGGCAGCGGCTGGGACGACTGCGGCTCCGCCATCTCCGACTCGTCCACCGAGATACCGAAGTCCGTGGCGAGACCCCGCAGGCCGTTGGAGTACCCCTCGCCCACCGCGCGGAACTTCCAGCCCTCCCCGCGCCGGTACAGCTCACCGCAGATCAGCGCGGTCTCCGCGCCCGTCTCCGGCTTGATCTCGAACCGGGCCAGCGGCTCCCCGTCGGCGACCGCGGCGTCGTACAGCAGGACGCACAGCGCCGGCACCCGGTCGAAGGCGACCCCGTCCGCGGACGCCACCAGCACGATCCGGCCGACGGCCGCCTCGACACCCGGCAGATCCGTCTGGATCGTGTCGGTCAGTCCCTCCGCGACGCGCTTCTTGCCCAGCCGCCACACCTTCCCGGAGGGGTGCCGGGGCTGGTTGTAGAAGACGAAGTCCTCGTCGGAGCGCACCCGGCCGTCGGGGCCCAGCAGCAGCGCCGAGGCGTCCACGTCCGGAACTCCCGCTCCGGGCGTCCAGCGCAGTACGGCGCGGACCGTCTCGGCCTCCAGCGGGACGTTCGACCCCTTCAGCATGGCGTGCGTCATGCGGTCATCCTGCCTTCTCGGTCCTGGCCACGACAATGCGGGGGGTGGTCTCCCACCGGTCTCCCGCGGCGGCGCCGACACGGGTGAGTTACCGGAAATTCATGCCCGTGGGGAACCCATGACATGGATCCCTACGTACTATTACCGGCCACCTTTTACCGAACACAGACTCGGCTCGCACCCCAGAGGGAGTCCTATGCGTCATTTCGGGCACATCGCCCCCGAGGTGCGGCAGCGCCTCTTCCACCGGGAGCCCGGCGCGTTCACCGCCGACTCTCCGGCCCGGCTGCTCGCCGCCGCCCTCGGCGCCACCCTGTACAGCCCGGCCACCCGGCCGCGGCTCGCCGACGACATCGTCAAACAGGCCGGCAGCGGCGTGGTCTCGATGGTGCTGTGCCTGGAGGACTCGATCGACGACGCCGACGTCGTGGCCGGAGAGGAGAACCTCGTCCGGCACTTCGCCGACCTGGCCGCCCGGCCCGGCGTCGAGCCGCCGCTGCTCTTCATCCGGGTGCGCACGCCCGAGCAGATCCCCGACCTCGTACGGCGTCTCGGCGCGTCCACCCGGCTGCTGTCCGGATTCGTGCTGCCGAAGTTCACCGAGGAACGCGGCATCCCCTTCCTGGAGGCCCTCGCGGACGCCGAGGCCGACAGCGGCAGCCGACTGTTCGCCATGCCCGTCCTGGAGTCCCCCGAGCTGCTCTACCGCGAGTCGCGCGTGGACACCCTGGAAGGCATCGCCCGCGCCGTCGCCAAGTACCGCGAGCGGGTCCTGGCGCTCCGCCTCGGCGTGACCGACTTCTGCTCCTCCTACGGCCTGCGCCGCGCCCCCGACATGACCGCCTACGACGTCCAGATCGTCGCCTCCGTGATCGCCGACGTCGTGAACATGCTGGGCCGCGCCGACGGCTCCGGATTCACCGTGACCGGGCCCGTGTGGGAGTACTTCCGGGTCTCCGAGCGCATGTTCAAGCCACAGCTGCGGCAGAGCCCCTTCCTGGAGGTGCAGGCCGTCGAGCTGCGCGAGAAGCTGATCGAGCACGCCATGGACGGACTGCTGCGGGAGATCTCCCTCGACCAGGCGAACGGCCTGCTCGGCAAGACCTGCATCCACCCCTCCCATGTGCTGCCCGTTCACGCGCTGTCCGTGGTCAGCCACGAGGAGTACAGCGACGCCCAGGACATCCTGCGGCCGGAACGCGGCGGCGGGGGTGTACTGCGGTCGGCCTATACGAACAAGATGAACGAGGTGAAGCCGCACCGCGCCTGGGCCGAGCGGACCCTGCTGCGCGCCGAGGTCTTCGGCGTGGCCCACGAGGACGTGGGCTTCGTGGAGCTGCTCGCCGCCGGAATAAGGAACGCATGAAGAACGCAGTGAACGACGGAGCCCGGACCGCCGGCGACGAGGTCTGGACCGGCAGCTGGGTCGCCGAGCGGCTCGGGGTCGAACTCATGGGAGACGACGGCCTGCCGGCCCTGCTGGGGCTCGCCCTGCGCCGCAATCCCAGGCGGGCCCATCTGCTGGTGTCCAACGTCCTCGGCAAGCATGTGCCGCAGTCGCCGGCGCTGGTCTACGACCACGGCCACCGCCTGGGCCGACGGGTCCTCGCAACGCTCGGCGCGGCGGAGGCCGCGGGCGCCGTGGTCCTCGGCTACGCGGAGACGGCGACGGGGCTCGGCCACGCGGTCGCCGACGGGCTCGGTACGGCGCCGTATCTGCACTCGACGCGGCGCCCGGTGGCGGGGGTCGCCCGGGCGGGCGGGTTCGAGGAGTCGCATTCGCACGCGACATCGCATCTGCTGCTGCCCGAAGACCCCGCTCTGCTGGCCGGTGACGGTCCGCTGGTGCTGGTGGACGATGAGTTCTCCACGGGCAACACCGTCCTCAATACCATCCGTGACCTGCATGAACGGTATCCGCGGCGGCGGTATGTGGTGGTCGCCCTGGTCGATATGCGATCGACTGAGGACGCCGCCCGGATGGCACGGTTCGCCGATGAGATCGGGGCGCGGGTGGATCTGGTCGCCGCCGCGTCCGGGACCGTGCGGCTGCCGTCGGGTGTGCTGGAGAAGGGGCAGGAGCTGGTGGGTCGCCATGACTCCGCCGGGTGCGGCTCCGATGCGATTGCCCGCGCCCCTTACGCACAGCACCTCGACCTGAGCTGGCCGGCGGGCCTCCCCGACGGCGGGCGCCACGGCTTCACGCCCGCCCACCGGGCCCGCCTCGAAGCCGCGCTGCCCGCCATGGCCGCCCGCATACGCGACGCCCTGCCCCCCGGTGCCCACCGCGTCCTCGTCCTCGGCTTCGAGGAGCTGATGTACGCCCCGCTGCGCCTCGCCCGTGAGCTGGAGCGGGTCACGGACGCGGAGGTGCGTTTCTCCACCACCACCCGCTCGCCCGTCCTCGCGGTGGACGACCCCGGCTATGCGATCCGTACCCGCCTGGTCTTCCCCGCCCATGACGACCCGGCCGACGGCCCCGGCGAGCGCTACGTCTACAACGTGGCGGGCGGCGGCTTCGACGCCGTCGTCGCCGTGGTCGACTCCGCCGCCGACACCCCCGCGCTGCACGCGCCCGACGGCCTGCTGGCCCGGCTCGCCGCGCACACCCCGCACGTCCTGCTCGCGGTCGTCCCGTCGTACGTCCCGCCCGCTCCCGAAAGGCCGGCCATGCTGCCCGAGCCCCTCCGCGGCCCCGCATTCTCCTCGTACGCGCCCGACGAGGTCGGCTGGCTGCTCCAGGACCTCTCCGACGTCACCCTGGAGGCACCGACCGAGGAGCGGGAGGAGGCCATCCAGAGCGGCGGCGCGCACTACGCGGAGTCGCTGCCGGTGGAGTACCAGCCGAGCGAGCAGTACCAGGAGCTGTTCCGCTCGGCGCTCGACGCCTCCGGCGGCCGTATCGCGCAGGCCGTCGGGGTCGTGACGGAGACGGTGCTCGCCGAGCGGTCACCGCGCCCGGTGCTGGTCTCCCTCGCCCGCGCGGGCACCCCGGTCGGCATCCTCATGCGCCGCTGGGCACGGTTCCGGCACGGCCTGGACCTCCCGCACTACGCCGTGTCCATCGTGCGCGGCCGCGGTATCGACGCCAACGCGCTGCGCTGGCTGGCCGCCCACCACGATCCGCGCGATGTCGTGTTCGTCGACGGCTGGACCGGCAAGGGCGCCATCACCCGCGAACTCGCCCAGGCCGTCGAGGAGTTCGAGGCGAAGGAGGGCATCAGCGGTTTCGACCCGGAGATCGCCGTACTCGCCGACCCGGGCTCCTGCGTACGCACCTACGGCACCCGCGAGGACTTCCTCATCCCCTCCGCCTGCCTCAACTCGACCGTCTCCGGGCTGATCTCGCGCACGGTCCTGCGCGCCGACCTGGTCGGCCCCGACGACTTCCACGGCGGGAAGTTCTACCGCGAACTCGCCGGCGCGGATGTCTCCGTGGCCTTCCTCGACGCCGTCTCCGCCCGCTTCCCCGAGGTCGCCGACACCGTCGAGGAGGCGGTGAAGGAGCTGATGGCCGCGGACCGCAGCCCGACCTGGGCCGGCTGGCGGGCCGTCGAGCGGATCAGCGAGGAGTACGGCATCCACGACGTGAACCTGGTCAAGCCCGGTGTCGGCGAGACCACCCGGGTGCTGCTGCGCCGGGTGCCGTGGAAGATCCTGGCCCGCGAAGGGGCCGGCGCCGACCTCGCCCATGTGCGGCTGCTCGCCGAGCAGCGCGGGGTCCCGGTCGAGGAGACCCGTGAACTGCCGTACACCTGCGTCGGGTTGATCCACCCCCGGTACACGCGCGGTGCCACGGGCGCCGACGGCAAGGCGGTGACCGTCTGATGCCGGTGCTGGTGGCGAGCGACCTCGACCGTACGCTGATCTACTCCTCGGCGGCCCTCGCGCTGCCTTCGCCGGACGCTCCCCCACGCTCGGCTTCGCTCGCGCGGGAGGTGCCCCCAGCGCCCCGGCTGCTGTGCGTGGAGGTGTACGAGGCCGAGCCGCTCTCCTATATGACCGAGACGGCGGCGGGGCTGCTGACCGACCTCGGTGACACGGCCGTCTTCGTGCCGACGACGACCCGGACGCGCGCGCAGTACCAGCGCGTCAACCTGCCCGGACCGGCCCCGACGTACGCGATCTGCGCCAACGGCGGCCATCTGCTGGTCGACGGGGTCAGCGACGAGGACTGGCACGCGGGCGTGCGGGCGCGGCTCGCCGCGGAGTGCGCGCCGCTGGCGGAGGTCCGCGACCATCTGCGGCGCTCCGCCGACCCCGCCTGGCTGCGCAAGCACCGGGTCGCCGAGGACCTGTTCGCCTATCTCGTCGTCGAGCGCGAGCTGCTGCCCGAGGACTGGGTGAAGGAGCTGACGGTGTGGGCGCGGGACCGGGGCTGGACCGTCTCGCTCCAGGGCCGCAAGATCTACGCCGTCCCGCAGCCGCTCACCAAGAGCGCGGCGGTACGGGAGATCGCCCGCCGCACCGGCGCGGAGCTGACGCTGGCAGCCGGGGACTCCCTGCTCGACGCCGATCTGCTCCTCGCCGCCGACCGTGGCTGGCGGCCGGGCCACGGCGAGCTGGCCGACACGGGCTGGACGGCCCCGGAGATCGCGGCACTGCCGGAGCGGGGGGTGCTGGCAGGGGAGCGGATCGTCCGGGAGTTTCTACGGGCGGCACGGGAACGCCTTTGAGGGGCGCGGGCCTCTGTCTGATGTGCGGCTGCCGCCGCCTGGGCGCGACGAGCCACGATGGTGCCGCACCCGCCCGACGGCATGGTGCGGCACTTTCACGGGCGGCTAACCGCAACAACCCCCGCCACAACAACCCCCGCCACCGCTCGGCGCGGTGGCGGGTGCTCCGGCCTTGCCGCCGACGGCCACCGTCGACAACAGCTTCACCGTGTCCCCGTGCCCGGCAGGGCAATCCGCGGGGGCGGCCGACTCGGCCATGGGCCGGCTCAGTTCGAACGTGTCGCCGCAGGTACGGCAGCGGTACTCATAGCGAGGCATGTGCCCAGACTAGGGCCTGTCCGGCGGATCAGGTCGCGGGATGCTCCCGCTCGTCCGCGTCGGGATGGCGGGCCCGCCAGTACGGGTTGTCGTGCGGCAGGGTCGAGCCGACCCGGCCGTACATGCCGAAGGTCATCAGCAGCAGGCCCACGACGAAGCTGAAGAACACGTTCTGGATCTTGAACGCCAGGAAGTTGTGCGTGGTGTCCAGCAGACCGAGGCTCAGGAAGCCGGCCAGCAGGAACAGCACTCCGAACACCAGGTTCAGCGTGGACGCCACGTTCCCGCCGATCACCATCCCGGCGAGCAGGATCGCCCCGACGACGATCGACAGCACGCTCAGCGCGCCGTTGGTGTTGAGCCCGGCGACCGTGTCACCGCCGGTGTTGAAGAAGCCGATGTGGTCGATCACACCGAGGATGCCGAAGGCGACGAGGAACGCGCCGATCAGGCCCGCACCGATCCGGTAGACGGTGTTCAGCCGGTGGTCGACGGGCAGGTGCTTGTCGAACTCGATCCGCCGTCGTGGCTTCGGGTGCACTGCGTGTGTGGCCATATCCGCCTCCCTCAGGCGCTAGCGGAGGCCATCCGTCCACCCAATATCCGCCCACCCGCACCCGGAGCACAACAGGAACCCCTGCGGCGGGACCCCTCGGTGCGGCGGGACCCCTCAGTGTCCACCCCGCTCCTCACGGATCTGCGCCACCACCCGAGACACCGACTGCCGCACCCCGTCCGTCTCGGTCAGGAAGTGCCAGTAGTCAGGATGCCGGCCGGCCTCCAGCGTGCCGATCGCCCGCTCCAGCCGGGCCACCGCCTCGTCCAGCGGCCGGGCGTGCCGGGGATCCGGCGTCGTACGGCCCGTCATGGCGAGCCGCTGGGCGTCCCGGATCGCGAACCGGGTGCGGTCGATCTCGGCCTGCGGATCCTTCTGGACGGCGTTCAGCCGGTTCAGCCGGTCACCCGCGGCCGACACGGCCTCGTCGGTGGTGTTCAGCAGCGCCCGTACCGTCGACAACAGCGAAGTCGCGTCCGGCCAGCGCTGGGCGTCCCGGGCGGTCTGCGCCTCGCGGAGCTTCAGCTCGGCCTGTCGTACGTTCTCCGCGGCCTGCGCGGGCACCTGCTGCAGGTCCTGCCAGCAGGCGGCCGCGAACCGGCGCCGCAGCTCGCTCAGCACCGGGTCGACCTGCCCGGCCCGCGTGGTCAGCGCCTGGGCCCGGGTGCGCAGGCTGACCAGCCGGTGGTCGATCTCGGCGGCCTTCTGCGGCAGCCGCTCGGCCTCGGCCCGGATCGCCCCGGCCTCCCGCTGCACCCGCTCGGCCCGCTCCAGCGTCTCCGCCACGCCGTGCTGCCCGGCGCCCTGGTTCAGCCGGGTCAGCTCCGGGGACAGCGCGGCGAGCCGGGCGGCCAGGTCATCGGCGCGCAGCCCCTGCTCCCGTACGGCGTCCAGGGCGTTGCTGGCGCCCAGCAGGGCCTGCCGGGCCCGCTCCACGGCGGGTGCCAGCCGGGCCAGCTGGGTCTCGGCCTTGCCGAGCAGCGGCCCTAGCGAGCCGCCGAACCGGTCCAGCTCCTGCTTGACCCGGATCAGCTCGTCCTTGGCGGACGTCAGCTCCGAGCGTGCCCGGGAGGCCGCGGTGGCCTCCAGGTCGTCCCGGTCGAGATCATGGGCGTCGACGGCCTGGATATAGCGCCGGCTGACCTCGTCGATGCGCTGTCCGAGCGCCGCGAAGTCGCTGACGGTACGCCGGGCGGCGGGGGAGTCGTCCACGGCCGTGATGGTCTCGATGGAGATCCTCAGGTCCCGCTGGGCGGTGTCCAGTTCGTAGAACGCGGCCGCAGCGGCGTCCTTGGCGGCCTGGGCCTCGGCCCGCTGGCCCTCCGCCCGGCCGCCGAACCAGCGCCGGGTGCCGCCGCCGGCGAACGCGGCCGGCAGGGCGAGCGCGGCCAGCACGGGCAGGCTCATCAGGGTGAGGGTGTCGCGCAGGGCCGTGGACCCGGACCGGGCCCGGGGGGCCGACAGCGGGTACGACCGCGTCGCTGGCGTGCCCGGTGTCGCCGTCACATCCCTCTCCCGTGTGGTGGTCCGCCGTGGGTGGTGTCATTCTCCCACCCGTAGAAGACGAACACACGGGCCGGTCAGTTCGCGGTACGGACCGTGACTTCGCCGTCCGAGGAGTGGGCCGAGACCCGGTGCGGGCTGCGGTCGTCGCGGGGCACGGACACCGTGGCCGCGCCGTCGTCGGAACCGGCCGACACCCGATAGGACGCCTTGGGCAGGGTGACCGTGACGGCGCCGTCGTCGCTGGAGGCGTCCACCAGGTCGGGCACGCCGGACAGCCGCACCTGGACGGAGCCGTCGCTGGAGTGCGCCTTGACCCGGCGGGCGGAGACATCGGCGCTCACCGATCCGTCGTCCGACGTCAGGTCGAGCGGCCCGCTGGAGTCGGTGACGCGCACGGCGCCGTCGCCGGTGTCGATGCGCAGCGGATCCCTGAACCCGTGCGCCCGTACGGAGCCGTCGCCGTTGTCGACCCGCACGTCGATCCCCCGCGGCACCTCGATCCGGTGCCGGGCCGAGCAGTCGGCGATGAGCCCCGAGCAGTGCACGCGCAGCACCAGCCGGTCGTCCTGGAAGGACCATCGCACGCTCGGACTGCCGCCGACGACGACGGATCCCTTGAACCACCGGGTCACCTCGACGGTGCCGGCCTTGGCGGAGTCCGTGGCGACGACCTCCAGGGCGGAGTCGTCGGAGTCGACGGTGAGGGTGTGGCCGTGCAGGGCGAAGGACCGGTGCTCCGGGTGCGTGTCGTCGTCGGCCGAGGCGCAGCCGCCGACGGAGGCGACGAGCGCCCCGGTGACGACGGCCATGGCGGCGGCGCGGAAAGGAACGGAACGGGCCATGCGAATCCCCCCTGAACCGGCCCGCCGGGTCAGGGCGGCCGGACCGACTCGGTCTCCGACGACGCTAGACGATCATCGACCGCGGCCCGATCCGGCAGCCTCCCGGACCCATGGTGGGGTTAACCCCCGCATCCCCCGCATCCCCCGCATCCCCCGGTTACCCAACGGTTTGCGGCGCACCGGGCCGGGCAGGGTACGCTGTTGATCTGTCCTGGGCGCACTGCCCGGATGCGGGGTGCGTAGCTCAGGGGTAGAGCGCCTGCCTTACAAGCAGGATGTCGGCGGTTCGAAACCGTCCGCGCCCACCGACGGAGCCTCTGACCGCACGGTCAGGGGCTCTTCTCATTCCTTCACGGTCTCATTCCTCCACGGCTTCCTCTGCGGCGGGCCGCTCCCGCGCGTGCTTCAGCTCGGTGCGGGCGGCCACGCGGTCGGCTGCCGCGACCTCGGCCCAGAAGCGGTGTGTGCTGACGAACACCGCGAGTTCGTGCTCGCGGCGGCGCAGCTTCTCCACCTCGGCCTGTTCGTCCGCCGTCCAGCCCGGGGACGCGGGCCGCGCCACCCTGCGCCAGCCCTGGTCCTCGCTGAAGCCGTCCGCCGGCTCCACCGACCAGGGCAGTCGCTTGAGCAGAGCCGACAGCTCGGCCCGGACCTGATGCAGCTCCTCCTGACCGGCGAGGAGGTCACTGGGGAATTCATAGGTCTCAGCCACGCGGCAATGCTACGCCTGTTCGATTTTGGGAGGCGAGCTCGATCGTGGGGCCGGGGGGAGGTTCAGCCGAACGGGTGACCGGCGGGCCGATGAGGCCCGCCGGCGGGCGTGTTCAGTGGCCGGCGGCCCGCAGTTCGCTCATCAGGCGGGCCGTCACCGGCACCGGTACGCCGTGCAGGCCGGCCGCGCGCAGCAGCGCCCCGCCGATGGCGTCGAGTTCGAGCGGGCGGCCCGCCTCGGCGTCGCGCTGCATGGACGACTTGGCGGCGGGCGCGAAGGCGTCGTACCGGGCCAGGGCCTGGGCCGGGTCGGCGGGGGCGCCGCAGGCGCGGCTGACGGCCGCGGTCTCGGCGACCAGGGACTGGAGTTCCGTGCGGTGCCGGGTGCGGACGTCGCCGAGGGGGAGGCCGTACCGCGTGGTCAGCAGGGCGAACGGGGCGAGGAAGGCCATCTTGGCCCACAGGGC
The DNA here is from genome assembly GCF_014650595.1 of Streptomyces alanosinicus. Taxonomy (GTDB): domain Bacteria; phylum Actinomycetota; class Actinomycetes; order Streptomycetales; family Streptomycetaceae; genus Streptomyces; species Streptomyces alanosinicus. Next base: position 550,245 of record NZ_BMVG01000001.1, on the reverse strand, counting down.
CGCCGTCTCGTCCCCGAGGACGCGGGCCGTCACACCGGCGGACGTGAGGGTGGCGGCCAGTTCGTCGAGGCGGGGGCGCGGGACGGCGTCGCCGGTGAGGTCGATCTCCGTGAACGGGCTGCCGTGCTCGATCACGCCCGGGGCGAGACGGGTGGACTCCACGCGGATCACGGCCGGTGCCACCCGGTCCGGGCGGAAGCGGTCACGCAGGGCCGCGGGGTGCTCGACGCCGTTCAGGAGCGGTACGACGAGGGCGTCGCCCAGGGCCGTGGGCGGGACGCGGGTGAGGGCGGCGTCCAGGGCGGTGTGCTTGACGGTGATCAGACAGGCGTCCACCGGTTCGCGCAACTCGGTGTCCGCCTCGACGGGGGCCGTGAACTCGCCGAACTGGCGGCTGCGGACCCGGATGCCGCTGCCGCGCAGGGCGTCGGCGGTCTCCTCGCGGGCCAGGCAGATGACGCGGTGGCCGGAGCGGGAGAGCAGGGCGGCGAGGAGGCCGCCGGTGCCGCCGGGGCCGAGGATGGCCACGGTGTGCTTGGTCGCCATGAGGCTGTTCCCTTCGTCGGTCGGCCCCGGGGATCGGTGGCCGCCTTCTCCGTGATCGTCGCACCGGGGCCCGGGCTGCGTGAGACTGGGGGCATGTGCCGGAGCATCAAGACACTGCGTCCGCCCGTGCTGCCCGACGAGGCCACGGACGAGGACATCCACGCCGCCGCGCTGCAGTACGTGCGGAAGGTCTCGGGATTCCGGGCACCTGCCGCGCACAACCGTGAGGTCTTCGACCGCGCGGTGGCCGCGGTGGCCGAGGCCACGGCCGAGCTTCTCGGCGGGCTGGAGGTGCGGGGGCGGTCCACGCGGAGCGCCGTCCTCCACAATGTTGAACTTGCAAGTAATGATTAGGTAGCCCTAACCTGGTCTCTCATTCGGTACCGCCGCCCCCATGACCGGCCCTGTGCACCACACGTCCCCGGCCGGCCCGACCGACACCGAAGAGGAGAACCATCCCCATGACCGCACGTCTCAACTCCGCTCAGCCCTACGCCCTCGGGCTCTTCCGCATCGTCGTAGGCCTGCTCTTCGCCGTGCACGGCGCCGCGTCCCTCTTCGGTGTGCTCGGCGGCGCCGTCGGCACCCAGGGCGGCACGATCCCGGCCGGCACCTGGCCCGGCTGGTACGCGGCCGTGATCCAGCTGGTCGCCGGCGCTCTGGTGCTTCTCGGCCTCGGCACCCGCGGCGCCGCGCTGATCGCCTCGGGCTCGATGGCGTACGCCTACTTCGACGTCCACCAGCAGGCCGCGCTGTGGCCCATCCAGAACGGCGGCGAGCTGTCGGTCCTGTTCTGCTGGGCGTTCCTCCTGCTGGTCTTCACCGGTTCCGGCGCCTTCGGCCTCGACCGGCTCTTCGCCCGGCGCACCACCGAGGGTGACAGGACCGCCGCCGAGCAGGCCCCGATAGCGGCCTGACGCACCCGGCGCTCTTCCCCGTCACGAGGGGAAGGGCGCCGCCGTGGACGCGTGCTGTCGCGTGTCTACGAGGTCTCGCCGAAGGGCACGGTGAAGCAGGCCACCCGGCTGCCCTTCATACCGGGCTCGCTGTGGATCACCACCGAGGAGGCCTCGCCCTTGCGGAAGGTCCAGGTGTGCTGGGCGGTGGCCATGCCCCCGCCGTGGCTGTCGGACTTGAAGTCCAGCCAGACCTCGTTCGCCGCGTTGACGTGGGTGGAGTCCGTGCCGGCCTTGTCCTGGTAGTGCGAGCCGGCGGCGGCCGGGTCGGCGCCGCAGGCCTTCTGATGGACGTGCACCCCGAAGAGGTGGCCGGCCTTGATGCCGGTCACCCGTACCTGGACGGTGGTGGCGCCGTTGCGCTGGGTCTGTTGGCGGACCCGGATCCAGGTGCCCGACGGGACGAGGCTCTGGTTGTACGTCACCGCCTTCGACGACACGGACGCGTTCGGTGGGGCGAACTCGCCGACGGTCTCCAGGGAGGAGACGCCGGGAGCGGTTGCGCTCCCGGTCGCGAACAGGGCTGCGGCGAGGGCGCCCGCGTAGACGGCTGCGACCATGATGTGCACCTTTTTCTCTGCTCGTATGCGCCGTTTCATTCGGATCTGGGCCCCGTCGGCGTGGACAGGGCTTTCCTCGTTGCTACGGGACGCGTGACGGCCCCGCAGGCCGGGGCGTGCCATCCGGGTGAAAGTGCGCCGTCCGGGTGAGAGTGCGCCATTCGGGGGAGTACGGCCCTCGGGCAGGCCCCATGAGTCCTACGAGCCCCCTGAGACCCCCGAGACTCTCCTGTCACATCCCCCGCGTACGCTGTATGGCTGTCAACGGGGGAGTGACGGGAGTCGTCGTGTTGGAGAGTCTGGGGGCGCTGGCCACCGGACCGTGGATCTATGCCGCGGTGGTCGTGTCGGTACTGCTCGACGTGTTCGTGCCGGTGCTGCCGAGCGGCGTGCTGGTCATCACGGCGGGTACGGCAGCGGCGGCGGGGACGGGAGCGGCGACCGGCCGGGTCACGCACTCCGTGCCCGACCTGCTGGTGCTGATCCTGTCCGCGGCGACCGCCTCGGTCCTCGGCGATCTCGTGGCCTACCGGCTGGCCTGGCGGGGCGGAGCGCGGCTGGACCGGGCGATAGCCCGCTCCCGGCGGCTGACCACCGCGCAGGAACGTCTCGGTGACGCGCTGGCCCACGGCGGTGGCGCGCTGGTCGTGCTCGCCCGCTTCGCCCCCGCCGGCCGCTCGGTCGTCTCCTTCTGCGCCGGCGCCGCGCATCGCCGCGCCCGCGAGTTCGTCCCGTGGTCCGCGCTGGCCGGTCTGTCCTGGGCCGCGTACAGCGTCGCCCTCGGCTACTACGGCGCGCAGTGGCTCGGCGCGACATGGCTCGCCACGGCCGTCTCGCTCGCGGCGCTCTTCGGCGCGGGCGCGCTAGCGGGATATCTGATGCGCCGCCGCCCGGCGTGACACCGGACGGCGCCCGGGGCCCCGCCTGGCGGGGCAGGGGTCAGCAGCTCGCGAGGTCCTTCGTCAGGGCCGTCTTCTCGGCTGAGTCGACCGAGAGGTCGTAGTAGTACTTGACCTGCACCCAGGCGCGGACGTACGTGCAGACGTAGGCGGACCGGGACGGGACCCAGGTCGACGGGTCCTGGTCGCCCTTGGCCTGGTTCACGTGGTCGGTGACGGCGAGGAGCTGCGGGCGGGTGACGTCGTCGGCGAAGGCCTGCCGCTGGGCGGTGGTCCACTTGCTCGCGCCGGAGTCCCAGGCCTCGGCCGGCGGGACGAGATGGTCGATGCCGACGTCGGAGGCGGCGGTCCAGGTCGCGCCGTCGTACGGGGAGTCGAACAGGGCGGTGGAGGCTATGACGCCGGTAAGAGCGGCGAGCATGACAAAGCCACGGCCGAACTTTCACATCCCGTACGATGGGGAGCGCAGAAGGGGAGTAGCTCTTCGCCGGACCGTCGACATACTGCTCAGCCAGCCTGAGCCGGCGCCCGGAGGCGGCCTTGCGCGGGCCGCCGGCGAGACCTTCGGCAAGCAGTGCACGCCCGTGTCCCGTGACACCGGCGCCGAGTGCGCTGCCATGCCGAGGTGTCATCGCATCGCGTGATGTACCGCACTCTCGGTGGGCAGCCCCGACCGATTGAGGAACCTTGATCAGCATCACCGTGACGGCGCTCGTCTTCGGCGTCATCTTCCTCGCCGAACTGCCGGACAAGACCGCCCTCGCCGGCCTCGTCCTCGGCACCCGCTACCGCGCGAGCCATGTCTTCGCGGGCGTCGCCGCCGCCTTCCTGCTGCATGTCGTGCTGGCCGTCGCGGCCGGCAGCGTGCTGACCCTGCTGCCGCAGCAGATCGTGCACGCGATCACCGGTGTCCTCTTCCTCGGTGGCGCGGCCATGCTGATGCTGCAGAAGGGTGAGGACGAGGAGGAGATCAGGAAGCCCGCCGACCAGTCCTTCTGGAAGGTCGCGGGGACCGGCTTCACGCTGATCCTCGTCGCCGAGTTCGGCGATCTCACCCAGATCATGACCGCCAACCTCGCCGCCCGTTACGACGACCCCCTCTCCGTCGGCCTCGGCGCGACCCTCGGTCTGTGGGCCGTCGCCGGACTGGGCATCGTCGGTGGAAAGGCCCTGATGAAGAGGGTGCCGCTGCGGCTGATCACCCAGATCGCGGCGCTGCTGATGCTCGGGCTCGGGGTGTGGAGCCTGTACGAGGCGGTGGCAGGCTGAGGACGGCCGGCCGCGGCGAGCGGGGTGCGGCCGAGCTGAACGGCCGGTGAACCCTTCACGGGGGTGGTGGCGGGAATCGCCCGGGTTTTGTACCGTAGAGAAACAAAGTGGCTCCCGCCCGTTTACCCTGACCGGCGGGCGGGGCCGCCTTGTCCCCTTCGACCTGGGGTCTCTCCCTTCCTGGAGCTGCCGATGACGGCCACCGCCGCGCCCACCGTCCTGACCGCCCGTGCCCTTCTGCTCGACATGGACGGCACCCTCGTCAACTCGGACGCCGTCGTCGAGCGCATCTGGCGGCGCTGGGCCGACCGGCACGGGCTGGACGGCGACGAGGTGATGAAGGTCGTCCACGGCCGGCAGGGGCACGCCTCCATGGCCGTACTGCTGCCCGAGCGGCCCGTGGAGCAGAACCTCGCGGACAACGCCCGCATGCTGGCCGAGGAGACCGCCGACACCGACGGTGTGGTCGAGATCGCCGGTGCGAGCGCGTTCCTCGCCTCGCTGGCCGGTCTGCCGCATGCGCTGGTGACCTCCGCCGACGTCGCGCTGTCCACCGCGCGGATGAACGCCGCCGGGCTGCCGTTGCCGCGGGTGCGGGTCACCGCGGAGTCGGTCGGTGCCAGCAAGCCCGATCCCGAGGGCTTTCTGAAGGGCGCGGCCGAACTGGGTGTGGGTCCGGCCGACTGCGTGGTCTTCGAGGACTCCGGGGCCGGAATCGCGGCCGGGCGCTCCGCGGGGATGACGGTGGTGGGCGTCGGCCCCCGCGCCGGGCTGCACGATCCCGATGTGACCGTGCCCGACCTCACGCGGGTGCGGGTCGAGGCGACCGGCGACGGGGCGCTCCGGCTGCACATCGGCTGATCCAGGCGTTCACGGCTCGGACGTCTCCGACTCCAGGCTCGCGCGGGTCGCCGCTCCGTACACGCCCAGGGTGTCGTCCCCGATGCCGCGGGCCAGCTGGTAACTGCGAACGGCGTCCTCCACGGTGCGGGTGTAGACGCCGTCGACCCGGCCGTCGTAGAGGTCCAACTGCCATAGCCGCAGCTGGAGTTCGGCCACCTGGGGGCCGTGGTCGCCGCGGCGGAGCACCGGGGCGACGGCCGGGGTGGTGCGGCTGGCGGGGGACGTCGGCACGGACGGGGCGGGGGCGGGGGAGGCCCGGCGGGACGCGCCGGCGGACGGCGTCGTGGACGGCGTCGTGGACGGGGTCGGAGTCGGGGTCGGTGAGGCGGACGGTGTGGCCGGCGGGCTCGGCCGGGGCGCCGGAGCGGAAGGCGGCGGCACCGGTGTGCGGGACACGCCGGGGGAGGGGGGCGCCGTCGGTGACGTCGGGCCCGGCGCGCTCACGCTCACGTCCGGGACGCTCTCCCTGACCTCCTGGGCCATCGGCTCCCGGGACGGCGGGTGGTACGTGAACAGCCCGCTCGCGAACCCGGCGGCCGCCACGACCGCCGCGCCGGCGCCGGCGGCCGACAGCAGGACGGTGCGCCGGGACCGCCGCCGCGGCGGCTCACCGGCCGCGATCTCGGCGGGCGGCGGCGACGGGCGGGTCCGGGCGCCGTCGGACACCGGGCCGGTCCCGGCCGGTCTCCCGCCGCCGGGCGGCGCGCCACTCACGACCGGTATCGGAAAGGTCTCCTCGGCTGCCTCGGAGCGACGGCCGGCTGCCTCGGAGCGACGGCCGGCCACTTCGGAGCGAGGTTCGGTGACCCCGGAGTGAGGTTCGGTGACCCCGGAGTGAGGTTCGGTGGCCCCGGAGCGGGGTTCGGTGACCTCGACGTACGGGCGTATCCGCAGCGGATCGAAGTCCTCGGCCGCCGCCGCCTCGGCCGTGCGGGTCTCGCGCAGTGCCTCGGCGGCGCGCCGGGTGCAGTCGCAGGACGGGCTGCGGTCCGGTCCCCGTGGCGCCCCGCACTCCGGGCAGGTACGGCCCTCGGAATCACTCACGCGTTCGCCCTTCCCCCTCGCGAATCTCCGAGACTATGCGCACCTTCTTCACATCCGGCGCCGGAAACGCCGTACTCAACAGGCCATAAACGGTGACACCGACCACCATGGAGGGGGTGCATCCGAGCCCCGGGAGGTCTCCATGGCCCTGGACACGCACGGCACGGACAAGCAGGCGGCCGCCGCCGAGCACGTCTCCGGCAATGTGCTCGTCTCGATCGGCGCCCTGCTCCTCGGGCTGCTGCTCGCCGCGCTCGACCAGACGATCGTGTCGACCGCGCTGCCCACCATCGTCAGCGACCTCGGCGGTCTGGAGCATCTGTCCTGGGTGGTCACCGCCTATCTGCTGGCCTCGACCGCGGCGACCCCGCTGTGGGGCAAGCTCGGTGACCAGTACGGCCGGAAACGGCTGTTCCAGACCGCGATCGTGATCTTCCTCGTCGGTTCGGCGCTGTGCGGCATGGCGCAGAACATGGGCGAGCTGATCGGGTTCCGGGCGTTGCAGGGGCTGGGCGGCGGCGGGCTGATGGTGCTGTCCATGGCGATCGTCGGCGACCTTGTGCCGCCCCGCGAACGCGGCCGCTACCAGGGCCTGTTCGGGGCCGTGTTCGGCGCCACGAGCGTCCTGGGCCCGCTGCTCGGTGGGGTCTTCACCGAGCAGCTGAGCTGGCGCTGGGTGTTCTACGTCAATCTGCCGGTCGGTGTCGTCGCGCTCGCCGTGATCGCCACCGCCCTGCACATCCCGCGCCGCACCGCCCACCACGTCATCGACTACCTCGGCACCTTCCTGATCGCCGCCGTCGCCACCTGCCTGGTCCTGGTCGCCTCCCTCGGCGGGACCACCTGGGCCTGGGGCTCGGCGCAGATCATCGGGCTGGCGGTGCTGGGCGTGCTGCTCGCGGTGGCGTTCGTGGCCGTGGAACGCAGGGCCGCCGAACCGGTGCTGCCGCTGAAGCTGTTCCGCATCCGCACCTTCACCCTCTCCGCCGTGATCAGCTTCATCGTCGGGTTCGCGATGTTCGGCGCGATGACGTACCTGCCGACGTTCCTCCAGGTCGTGCACGGCATCTCGCCGACCCTGTCCGGGGTGCACATGCTGCCCATGGTGCTCGGCCTGCTGCTGTCCTCCACGATCTCCGGGCAGATCGTCAGCCGCACCGGCCGCTGGAAGGTCTTCCCGGTCACCGGCACCGCCGTCACCACCATCGGACTGCTCCTGCTGCACCGGCTCGACGAGCACAGCCCGACCGCCGAGATGAGCGTCTACTTCTTCGTGTTCGGTCTCGGGCTCGGCCTGGTCATGCAGGTCCTCGTCCTCATCGTGCAGAACGCGGTGTCGTACGAGGACCTGGGCGTCGCCACCTCCGGCGCGACCTTCTTCCGCTCCATCGGCGCCTCCTTCGGCGTGGCGATCTTCGGCACGGTCTTCGCGAGCCGTCTCGGCGACAAGCTCGCCGCCGCCTTCCGGGGCGTCCAGCTGCCGCACGGCGCCACGTCGGACGCCCTGAAGGCCGACCCGCGCGGCATCACCACCCTGCCGACCGCCCTGCGCCCCGCGGCCCTGCACGCGTACGCGTCCGCCATCACCGACGTCTTCCTGTACGCCGCGCCCGTCGCCGCACTCGGCTTTCTGCTGGCCTGGTTCCTGAAGGAGGACCGGCTGCGCGGCTCGGTCACCGCGCCGGACGCCTCCGAGACCATCCCGCCCAACCCCGTGCAGCGGTCCTCCTACGACGAGTGCAGCCGGGCCCTGTCCCTGCTCGGCACCCGCGAGGGCCGCCGCGAGGTGTACCGGACGATCACCGAGCGGGCCGGGTACGACCTGTTGCCCGCGGCCAGCTGGATGCTGCTGCGCATCCGCAAGTACGGCTCGATCGAGCCGGGCGTGCTCGCCGAGCGCAGCCCCGTCCCGCTCGACGTCGTCCTCGCCGCCGCCCGCCAGGTCGAGGAACGCCGCCTCGCCGAACGCCGGGGCCTGGAGCTGTACCTGACCGAATCCGGCCGCGAGGTGGCCGAGCGCCTCGCGGCGGCCCGCGAGGAGTCACTCGCCGAACTCCTCGGCGACTGGTGGCAGCCCGGCCGCACGACCGATCTGACGCAACTCGTCAAGGAACTCACCGGCGAACTGTGCGGCACCGAACGCGAGCGCCCGCACGACGGGTCGTCCACCAAGGTCAGCTGACCACCAGCTCCTTGCGGAACCAGTGCTCGGCGTAGGCCTCGTCGTTGTGCGGGCCGGTCTCCGTGTACCCGAGGCGGGCGTAGAGGGCGCGGGCCTCGGTCAGATCGCCGCGGGTGTCGAGGACCAGCCGGCGGGCACCGAGGCCGAGGGCGGCCTGCTCGGCCGCGCCGACGAGGAGCGCGGCACCGCCCCTGCCGCGCAGCCGCCCGGCCACGAACACCCGGGTCAGCTCGGCCGTGTCCGGGTCCAGCAGCCGTACGCCCGCCGAGCCGGCCGGCTCGCCGTCGTACCGTCCGACGAGCAACTGCCCGGTGGGCGGCGCGAGTTCGGCCCCGGTCGTGGCCGCGATCTCCCGCTCCAGCTCGGCGGGGTCGGTGCGCCGGCCCTCGTGCAGCAGGTACCAGCGGTCACTGACCTCTGTGTAGTACGCCCGCCACAGCGCGGCGGCCACCGGTGAGTCGTACGGTTCCGGGGCGATCGTCCACGTCGTCATGATTCCGGGGTGCCTGGGGTGCCTGGGGTGCCTGGGGTGCCCGTGGCGGCGGCCCGGCGTCGGCGCCAGGCGCGGACGACCTCCTCCACGTCGTACGGCTTCCTGCCCAGCGGGGGGCCGGGTGGCGGCTTGAACATCATGTCCTTGATCTTGACGTTGATGTCCTCGATGATCTTCCGTGCGATCCGCTCCGAGGGCGCCGCGTACGCCGCCTCCAGCGCGTCCTCGGCCTCCTTGCGCAGCGCGAGCGCGGGCGGCAGCACGGACAGGCCCTCGCGCGCCATCTTCCGTCTGATCCACCACAGTTCGTCGTAGGCGGAGTCGACCTCGACGGGCAGCGGCTCGCCCGCCCCCGGCAATCGCTCGAACTCACCGCGCCCCTGCGCGTCACGGATCTGCTTGTCCACCCACGAGTCGAACGGCACCCCTGGTGGCTTTCGCTCGGTCATGACTCCATTGTGCCCAAGACGGCGCGCGGCCGGGCGTTCTATCATGCGGCGGCGGCAGGTGATCCGGCCGCCGGGCAAGGACGTCGAGGGACGTCTGACGTGGAACGTCACAGGGGGAACACGCGTGCTCGAACTCACCATGGCCACCGTCTCCGGAGCGGACGCGGGTGCCACGGCCGGTATGGCCATGGCCGACGCACCGAGCGAACCGGGCGCCGTCCTCCGGCTCGGGCGGGACGCGTCCGCGTGCCGGCTGGTCACCCCGGACGACTGGCTGTTCGTCTCCCGGGTGCATCTGGAGTTCCGCTGCGGCCCGGACGGCGGCTGGCAGTTGACCTGGCTGCGCGGTTCCCAGGCCGAGCCGTCGTCCGAAGTCCGGCTGCTGCTCGGGGAGTACGAGCAGCCCCTCGGCTACGGCACGGCCGTAGCGCTGCCGCACGGCGGGTCCGGCGAGATCGTGATCCAGGACCGCACCGCGCCGCGCAGCGTCAACGTCGGCTTCTACCAGGAGGTTTGAGCCGCCACCCCCGTGTGACGGGGGTGGCTTCAGGCCAGTACGCGAGCCAGCGCGAAGCCGTCGTGGCCCTTGCCGCCGACCGTCTGGATCGCCGTGCCGGTCAGCCGCGGATGCGTGGCGATCATCTCGATCGCCGCGCGCGTGCCCAGGACGTCGGGGTCGGTGCTGCCCGCGTCGGTGACCCGGCCGCCGCGCACCACGTTGTCCAGCACGATCACGCTGCCGGTGCGGGTGAGCCGCAGCGCCCACTCCACGTAGTGCGCGTTGTTGGCCTTGTCGGCGTCGATGAACACCAGGTCGAACGGGGCCGGGTTCTCGTCCGCGAGCTTGGGCAGCGACTCCAGGGCTGGCCCCACCCGCACCTCCGCGATCCGGTCCAGGCCGGCTCGGGCGAGGTTGCGGGCCGCCACCTCCGCGTGCCTGGCGTCGTACTCCAGTGACACCAGCCTGCCGTCCTCGGGCAGGGCGCGGGCCAGCCAGATCGTGCTGTAACCGCCGAGTGTGCCGATCTCCAGGATGTGCCGCGCGCCCTGTACCTGGGCCAGCAGCTGGAGGAACTTGCCCTGCGCCGCCGTGACGGCGATCTGCGGCAGCCCGGCGGCGTCGTTCTCGCGCAGGGCCGCCTGCAGCGCCTCGTCGTCGGGCGCCAGCAGGCTGGTGAAGTAGTCGTCGACGTCGTCCCAGAGCTGGGAGTCGCTCATGCTCGTGTCGCCTTTCCCGAGTGTCTGCCCTTCCCGTACGACATCGTCTCAGCCGAGGGGCGCCGACGGGGTGACCGGCGGCGGGGGCTGCACGGGCGGCGGCGGGGTCACCGGCCGCCGGGAGCGCCGTACGACGACCACGGTGAAGGCGGTGCCGGCGGCCAGCAGGATGCCGCCGACCGTGAGCAGCCAGGCCGGGATGCCGCCGACCGTGAGCAGCCGGTCCTCGTAGTCCACCTGCTGGACCGGGGTGTCGGCGGCGGCCCGGACCAGCTCGTGGTCGCCGGAGATACGGGACGGCTCGGGGAACCGCTGGGTGAGCGCGGTCAGATACGGCGTGCGGGCGGCGAGCTTGCCGAGGGCGCCGCCGTGCGGGTGGACGCGGCCCGCGAAGAGCACGGTGGGCTGCAGGCCGCCGATCGCCGAGCGCGTCTGCATCCGGTGTGCGGCCAGGACGTACAGGCCGAGCGACTGCGGGAGGGAGGCGAGGCGGGACAGCCGCATCGGGTACACCGGGCGGTCCGAGGCGAAGGTGAGGTGGAGCGGATCCAGCGCGCCGTGCAGCGGGCCGGTGCTGCCGCCGGTGCCGGTGCCGGTGCCGGTGTCCGGGGCGAGGCGGACGGCCACGTACTCCCAGTGCCGGTCGACGTACGGCCGCAGGGCCGTCTTCAGCCGGGCGGGGAGGGAGAAGCCGTGGGTGTGCAGCCAGTCCTCCAGGGCGGCCGGGTCGGTGGCGGTCAGCCGGGCCACGTCGAAGGGGCCGAGCCGCTGGCGGTCGACGACACCGACGGCGGAGTCGGCGCCGGGTGCGGGGGCGTCGGCGGCGGAGTCATGGTCGTCGAAGGGCCAGTCGCCGTTGTACGGCCAGAAGTGGTAGCGCGTGCGGTGCACGGGGGCCGTGGCGGTGGCCAGCTGGTCGAAGAGGGCGGGGTCGCCGAGGCGGACGGCGGCGCGGTGCGGGACGGGCATGATCCAGGCGGCGTGCCGCGCGTCGCCGTTCACCGTCAGCCGCATCACGATCTGCTCCTGGCGGCCGTCCCAGCGCAGTACGGACTGCTCGTCGCTGACGGCTATCTCTCTCGCCGGGTCCGGCACCATCGCTCCGCATCCGCAGGCGTAGGCGGGCGCGACGAGCCAGCTCAGCTGGACGCCGAGCAGGGTGAGGACGAGGGTGAGGATGCGGGTGCGGGCGTTTTTCACAGGCCTACAGACGGCACCGCCGTGTTGATCGGTTCCGGTCAATCCGGCTGCCGACGGCACCGCGCCTACCGGCCCTCCACCGCCGGAGCGGAACCCGGCAGCGGACGCCCGGCCGACTCCGACATCCGCCACACGGCGAACCCGCCGATCACAGCCGCCGCCATCATGTAGTACGCGGGCATCATCATGTTCCCCGTCGCCCCGATCAGCGCGGTCACGACCAGCGGAGTCGTGCCGCCGAAGAGGGACACGGACACGTTGAAGCCGATGGACAGGGAGCCGTAACGGACCCGCGTCGGGAAGAGCGCGGGCAGCGCGGCCGGCATGGCCGCCGTGAAGCACACCAGCAGCAGCCCCAGCGCCCCCATGCCCAGCGCGACAGCGAGCAGGCTGCCCTGGCGGATCAGCAGCAGCGCCGGGACGGAGAGGAAGAGGAAGCCCGCGCAGCCCGCCGCGATCACCGGGCGCCGGCCGATCCGGTCGGTCAGCGCGCCCGCGAACGGCTGCACGATCATCATCAGCGCCATCACGCCCAGCACGACCAGCAGCCCGTGCGTCTCGTCGTACTTCAGCTCACTGGTGAGATAGCTCGGCATGTACGACAGCAGCATGTAGTCGGTGACGTTGAAGACCAGCACCAGGCCCATGCACAGCAGCAGCGCCTTCCACTGGCCCGTCACCATCTCGCGCAGCCCCGTCCTCGGCCGGGCCGCCTCCGCCTTCTCCACCTCGGCGGCGAACGCCGGGGTCTCCTCAAGGCGCATCCGCAGATAGAGACCGATGATGCCCATCGGGCCCGCGATCAGGAAGGGAACGCGCCAGCCCCAGGCCACCAGGTCGGCGGAGGACAGCAGGGCCGTCATCAGGGTGACCAGGCCCGCGCCGCCGATGTAGCCCGCCAGCGTGCCGAACTCCAGCCAGCTGCCGAAGAAGCCACGGCGCTTGTCGGGCGCGTACTCGGCGATGAAGGTCGAGGCGCCCGCGTACTCACCGCCGGTCGAGAACCCCTGCACCAGCCGCGCGGCGAGCAGCAGCAGCGGCGCGCCCACGCCGATCGTCGCGTACGACGGGATCAGGCCGATGGCGAACGTGCCCGCCGCCATCATGATCATGGTGAGGGCGAGCACCTTCTGGCGGCCCACGCGGTCGCCGAGCGGCCCGAAGACCATGCCGCCGAGCGGCCGGACCAGGAAGGCCGCCGCGAAGGCCCCGAACGTCGACAGCAGCTGTGCGGTCGGGTTGCCCGACGGGAAGAAGACCTTGCCCAGGGTGACCGCGATATAGCTGTAGACGCCGAAGTCGAACCACTCCATCGCGTTGCCGAGCGCCGCCGCCTTCACGGCGCGCTTGACCAGCGCGGGGTCGGTGACGGTGACCTCGGCGGGGGCCGGTGCGGCCTGCGAGGTCTTCGGGTGCGGGGAGACGGCTGCGGCGGTTGCCAAGACGGGCTCGCCTACCTTTCGACGGGGACAGGGGCACGGCCCGGGTCCGTGCGGCGGCGCTGCCGGGAAAACGGGCCGAAATAGACCATAGGGGCAGTTCGCCCGGTTACTGGATGTATGCGGTCAGCTGCGCAGTGCAGCTAAATGCTGCCTGTGCAGGTGCGTCTGCCCGCCTGGCGTACGGCATGCCGATGCCCCGCTGTGATGCTTCTCGCGCCACCGCTGTGGGACTCGATCTCTACGAGGGTGAGAACTACAGCCAGCGCCACGCGACCTTCTACGGCAGCGACATCGAGCTGAACAACAAGTACTGGGACGGCAGCGCCTCGGCGTTCGCCCAGAACGGCGGCAGCTCCATGCGGAACGACACCGGCCCCTACGTCGGCCTGTGGGACATCGGCACCGCGTGCACGGGCGCCTCGTACACGGCGAAGCGCTCGCCCTGCTGCTTGTGGCCACCGGGTGCGCGGCGACGTCCGAGCGGCACCCGAAGGCCGTGCTGGCGGCGGCGCCCGAGCCGACGAAGGAAGTCCGGGATCTGCTTCTGCCCTACGACCGCTATCAGCTGTCGGTCAACGACATCTACCTGATCGGGAGCGCACAGGATCTCCTGACCCGTGACTGCATGAAGAAGCGCGGATACGACTGGGAGGTCATCGGCGACCGGAAACAGTATCCGGACGTGCGCAACCGCCGCCGCTACGGCGTCATCGAGCCGGCGGTCGCCCGGGAACTGGGATATCGGGCCAATCCCCGGCTGCTCGGCTCCACCGATGTGACGGTACGCGAAATGGACCGTCAGGAGGCCCTCTCGCCGGCCGCGAAGAAGGCCGCGCCGATGGTCGAAATCCGACAAGGCGTCAGCCGCCGAGAAGAAGGCGGCGGTCGCCGATGTGACGCTGCACATCCGCCACGAGCAGGCGTGCCGGCTCTACGAGCCTCGGCGGATCGTGCTGCATCCCTCGCCGCTGCGGTCGACATGGGCGCTGCGCAGCGACCCCTGGGGCGAGGGCGGCACCCATGTCGCCTACCCCGTGGCAGACCCGGCCGGGAACGGCCGCCCGGCCGACGAGCCCGTCCTGCTGGACCCGCTCGGGGGGGGTGATCGGACAGGCCCGGTTCCTGCTGCTGTCGGACCTGGGCAGCCCCTGTACCACCACGGAGCTCGCCCGGCGCCATCATATGAGCGCGTCGACCGTCTCCTACCACCTGCTCCGGCTGCACCGCGTCGGTCTGCTGCACCGGACGCGCGAGGGCAGCAAGGTCTACTACCAGCGCACGGAGCAGGCCGACCGGCTGGTCGAGTGCCATGGGCACCGGGTCGCCGCCTTGGCCCGGCCCGCACGCGAACCGGCCCGTCTCACAGCCGCTGAATGATCGTCCCGGTCGCCAGCCCGCCGCCCGCGCACATGGTGATGAGGGCGAACTCCTTGTCCACGCGCTCCAGTTCGTGCAGCGCGGTGGTGATCAGACGGGCGCCGGTCGCGCCGACCGGGTGACCCAGCGCGATCGCACCGCCGTTGACGTTGACCTTCTCCAGGTCCTGCTCGAAGACCTGGGCCCAGCTCAACACCACGGACGCGAAGGCCTCGTTGATCTCGACGAGGTCGATGTCCTTCAGGGACATGCCCGCCTTGCCGAGCACCGCGCGCGTCGCGTCGATCGGGCCGTCGAGGTGGAAGTGCGGGTCGGCGCCGACCAGGGCCTGGGCGACGATGCGTGCCCTGGGCCGCAGCTTCAGGGCGCGAGCCATCCGTTTCGAGGCCCACATGACGGCGGACGCGCCGTCCGAGATCTGTGAGGAGTTGCCCGCCGTGTGGACCGCCGTCGGCATGACCGGCTTCAGACGCGCCAGCGCCTCCGGCGAGGTGTCCCGCAGGCCCTCGTCCTTGTCGACCAGCCGCCACATGCCCTGACCGGCGAACTGCTCCTCCTCGGTCGTCGGCACCTGCACGGCGAACGTCTCGCGCTTGAAGCGTTCCTCCGCCCATGCGAGGGCGGCCCGCTCCTGGGAGCGCAGGCCCAGCGCGTCGACGTCCTCGCGGGCCAACCCCCGGTGGCGGGCGATGCGTTCGGCGGCCTCGAACTGGTTGGGGAGGTCGACGTTCCACTCGTCGGGGAAGGGCTTGCCGGGGCCGTGCTTGGAGCCTGAGCCCAGCGGGACCCGGGACATGGCCTCGACGCCGCAGCTGATGCCGACGTCGATGACGCCGCCCGCGACCATGTTGGCGACCATGTGCGAGGCCTGCTGGGAGGAGCCGCACTGGCAGTCGACGGTCGTGGCGGCCGTCTCGTAGGGGAGGCCCATGGTCAGCCAGGCCGTGCGCGCGGGGTTCATGGACTGTTCGCCGGCGTGGGTGACCGTGCCGCCGACGATCTGCTCGACCGCGTCGGCGGGGATGCCGGTGCGGCCGAGGAGTTCACGGTAGGTCTCGCCCAGGAGGTAGGCGGGATGCAGATTGGCGAGCGCGCCGCCGCGCTTGCCGATCGGGGTGCGGACGGCTTCGACGATCACGGGTTCGGCGGCCATGGGTGCGGGTCCTCTCCGAGAGGGCTCTCCTCCAGAACTAGTACGCGTTCTAGTTCTGCTCAGCAGTCTGCTGACGTGATGTCCATCACCGCAAGGGTCTTGCAGGTGTCGAAGTCGCGATCTGCGCGAATTCCGCACGGATTGGGGTCGCCGTACCTCTTGCGACTTGTAGAACCCGTTACTACCTTCACGGCACCCGCTGATGGACCGTCAGAACGGACGGGAGCCGCCGATGCACTGCCCCGCGCTGCCCGACGGGTTCGACCTCACCGACCCCGATCTGCTGCACCACCGCGTGCCCCTGCCCGAGTTCGCCGAGCTGCGCCGCACCGAACCGGTCCGCTGGATCCCGCAGCCGCACGGCATCGCGGGCTTCGCCGACGCCGGCTACTGGGCCGTGACCCGGCACACGGACGTCAAGTACGTCTCCACGCACCCGGAACTCTTCTCCTCCACCCTCAACACCGCGATCATCCGCTTCAACGAGCACATCGAGCGCGACGCGATCGACATGCAGCGCTTCATCCTGCTCAACATGGATCCCCCGGAACATACGCGCGTACGGCAGATCGTGCAGCGGGGCTTCACGCCACGTTCCATCCGCGCCCTGGAGGAGCGGCTGCGGGCGCGGGCGCGGGCGATCGTCTCGGCCGCGCGGGAGCGTTCCGGGCCCTTCGACTTCGTCACCGAGGTCGCCTGCGAGCTGCCGTTGCAGGCCATCGCCGAGCTGATCGGCGTTCCGCAGGAGGACCGGTCCAAGATCTTCGACTGGTCCAACAAGATGATCGCCTACGACGATCCCGAGTACGCCATCACCGAAGAGGTCGGCGCGGAGTCGGCCACCGAGATCATCGCCTACGCGATGAACATGGCCGCCGAGCGGAAGCGGTGCCCCGCCCATGACATCGTCACGACCCTCGTCGCGGCGGAGGACGAAGGCAACCTCAACTCCGACGAGTTCGGCTTCTTCGTGCTGATGCTGGCCGTGGCCGGGAACGAGACGACCCGCAACGCCATCACCCACGGGATGCACGCCTTCCTCACCCATCCCGGGCAGTGGGAGCTGTTCCGGCGGGAGCGGCCCGCCACCGCGGCCGAGGAGATCGTGCGCTGGGCGACCCCGGTCAACGCCTTCCAGCGGACGGCCACCCAGGACACCGAACTGGGCGGGGTCCCGATCAGGAAGGGCGAGCGCCTCGGGCTGTTCTACGCCTCCGCCAACCACGACCCCGAGGTCTTCGACGACCCCGACGCCTTCGACATCACCCGTGACCCCAATCCCCATCTGGGCTTCGGCGGTGGCGGCCCGCACTTCTGCCTCGGCAAGTCCCTGGCGATCCTGGAGATCGACCTGATCTTCGGCGCGATCGCCGACGCGATGCCCGGCCTGCGACTGGCCGACGCACCGCGTCGGCTGCGCTCGGCCTGGATCAACGGGGTCAAGGAACTCCAGGTCACCACCGGCTGACCCGCCTCGACCCGGCGGGTCGGCCCATCCCGAGGGAGGCAGGAGCACTCCTACCCCAACGCCCCGTTCCTGCCTCCCCCGAGATCCGGGATCCGAGCTCCTGGATCCGAGCTCCTGGATCCGGGATCCGGGACCTGCGCCCCGAGGTCCGTGATCTGTACGGCTCATTCCCTGCCGGACGTGACCGCCGCCAGCACGCCCGAGGCCGCCGCGGCGATCAGCAGCGGGATGCCCAGGCCGTGGTGGAGGACCAGCAGCGCGCCCAGACAGGCGCCGGCGAACATCGCGCTCACCGCGGCCGTACGGCGCGGTGAGCGGTGGCCGGTGGCGTCGCCGAGCCGGGACTCGGCGGCCAGGCCGGTCAGGGTCATGGTCAGCACGGTCGTGGTGAGATCGGCGATGCCCAGCTTGCGGACGGTCGCGTTGCGCAGACCCATCGCGAAGGCCGTCAGGGCGATCAGGGCGTAGCGGGTGCCGCTGCTGTCCGGCCATACGAAGGCCACCACCGCTGAGCCGCCGACCAGGACCGCCTCGGCGGCCAGCGTCAGCCGGGTCCGCCGGCGCCGGGAGCCGCTGCGTCCGACCCGCGCCGCCAGCCGGCCGCCCGCCACCGCGCCGAGCAGGAAACAGGCCAGCGAGGTGGCCGTGTGCGGGACGGAGAAACCGGGGGCGCCGGCCGCCGCGAAACCGAGGACGACGACATTGCCGGTCATGTTGGCCGTGAAGACCCGGCCGAGGCCCAGATAGCCGACGGCGTCGATCAGCCCGCTCACCACGGTCAGGAGCAGCAGCACGACCACCAGCCGCAGCCCGCGCGGCTCCGGGTCGCCTGCGGGCGGCGCCTGCGCCGGCGGTCCCTCCGGTGTGCTCATCGCCCCAGTGGACCATGCGGGCGCAGGCGAGGGAACGCCGAAGGCGGCGGCCCGGGGATCGGGCCGCCGCCTTCAGAAGCGTCGGTGTGTGCCGCCTGCCGGCTCAGTACCAGCCGTTCGCCTGCCAGAAGCTCCAGGCCTTGACCGGGCTGCCGTAGCGGGAGTTCATGTAGTCCAGGCCCCACTTGATCTGGGTGGCCGGGTTGGTCTTCCAGTCGGCGCCGGCGGAGGCCATCTTCGAGCCCGGCAGCGCCTGGACCAGGCCGTAGGCGCCGGAGGAGCTGTTGGTCGCGGACGGGTTCCAGCCGCTCTCATGGGAGACGATCTTGCTGAACGCGTTGAACTGCGCGGCGTCCGGGATCATCTTCTTCGCGATCGCCTGAGCGGAGGAGGCCGAGGCCGGGGCGGCCTGCGCGGGCGCCGCGGAGAGCGCCATGCCGGCGGTGGCGGCGGCCACGGCGGCGACGGTGAGGGCCTTCTTCGGGGAAGCGATGCGGCGGATGAAGGAGACGGACACGGAGAACCTCTTGCGTCGGGGACAGGGGGTTCGCCCGTATGGCGTGACCACCGTTTTCGCGGTGGCCGCATACGTCGGCGCCGCGGCCCGGGAGGGCTCGTGGCGCCTGGCGACGTCATCCAGACAAGCAGGCCCGAAGTCGGTCCGCAATGACCCCTTTTACTAGTTGTGACCGGATCGACGGGAAACATCCGCTCTGTGGCGTGGGTCTCAATGCGCAGGTCAGTGGGGGTGCACTGAAGGGCGTATCGGACATTCCGCACTACTGCCCAGGATCGTAGGTGATCTGGCTCATGTGGGGTGCTTCACCGGCTCCGTGCCGCTGTGTGAGCGGCCCTGTCCGTCCGGTGAGCGCTCCTCGGGGCCGAATGTGACCGCGGTCTCGAACGCGGCCCGCCGGGTGGCCCGGCGCAGCGCGCGCAGCACCGCCGGGCCGAGGAAGACGGTCAGCACCACCGTGCAGACGGCCCGGCCCAGGTCCCAGCCGAGCGAGGTGGCCAGGCAGTAGGCGAGGAAACGGGCCAGATTGGCGGGGACGGAGGCGTGGGCGTCGAAGGAGATGTTCGAGGCGGCGGCGCCCATGAAGGGCCAGCCCGCCAGATTCATGACCGTGCCGTAGGCGAAGGCCGCGAGAAAGCCGTAGCCGGCGAGCAGCAGCAGTTCCGCCCGCCCGCGCAGCCGGACGGCGCCCGGCAGCAGCCCGGCCCCCATCGTGAACCAGCCCATCGCCAGCATCTGGAACGGCAGCCACGGTCCGACCCCGCCCGTGAGCAGCGCGGACGCGAACATCGTCACCGAGCCCAGCGTGAAGCCGAAGCCGGGTCCGAGCACCCGCCCGCTGAGCACCAGCAGAAAGAACATCGGCTCGATCCCGGCCGTCCCCGCGCCGATCGGCCGCAGCGCGGCCCCCGTCGCGGCCAGCACGCCCAGCATGGCCACGGCCTTCGGCCCGAGATCCGACTCGGAGATCGTCGCCGCCACCACCGCGACCAGGAGGACGAGCAGGCCCGCGAAGAGCCAGGGCGCGTCCTGGGCGTGCGCGCTCAGCTGCGAGGTGGGCGGGGCGAGGAAGGGCCAGCCGAACGCGATCACGCCGACCGCGCTGACCAGCGCGAGGGCGGCGAGCGAGCGGGGCCGCAGCCGGACGGCGTGCAGCCGGGCCGCCTTCGGGCCGCTTGGCTGCCGGGCACTCGTCGGATGCCGGGTACTCATGCGAGAGCCTCGCGTACCTCGGTCACGGTGAGCCACCGCTGCGGCGCGAGGATCTTCGTCACCTGCGGGGCGAACGACGGCGAGGAGACGACGATCTGCGCCGTCGGGCCGTCGGCGATGACATCCCCCTCGGCGAGCAGCACCACCCGGTGCGCGAGCTCGGCCGCCAGCTCCACGTCATGCGTGGCCAGCACGATCGCATGCCCCTCGGCGGCGAGCCCGCGCAACACGGTCACCAGACGGGCCTTCGCCGCGTAGTCCAGGCCACGCGTCGGCTCGTCGAGCAGGAGGAGGGGCGGACGGGCGGTCAGTACGACGGCCAGCGCGAGCGCCAGACACTGCCCCTCGGACAGATCGCGGGGGTGTGTGTCATCGGTGATCCCCGGCAGCAGCTCGGACACCAGCGCCCGGCAGGTGCCCGGCGCCGCGCCGGCGTCCCGGTCGGCCGCGGCGCACTCCTCGGCGACGGTGTCGGCGTACAGCAGGTCACGGGGGTCCTGCGGGACGAGGCCGACGCGGCGGACGAGGTCGGGGGGTGCGGTGCGGTGGGGTTCCGCGCCGCCGACGCGGACGGTGCCGCGGGTGGGCGGGACGAGGCCGACGAGGCAGGAGAGGAGGGTGGACTTGCCGGCGCCGTTGCGACCCATGAGGGCGATGGTCTCGCCGGGGGTGACGGTGAGGTCGATGTGGCGGAGGGCGTCGATGGTGGCGCGGCGGACGGAGAGGGCGTGGATCTCGGCGATGTTTGTCTGCGGGGGGTGCGGGGCCTGCGGGGCTTCCGGGGAGAGGGTGCTACGGCGGCGGAAGAGGGAGCGGCGCCCGGTGCCGGTGCCGGTCCTGGCGCCGGTGCGGGGCGGAGGCGGGTTCGCTTGCCGGCGCTCGCCGGGTGCCGCCGCGCCCACCCTCCCCCACTCTCGGCTTCGCTCGAGCGGGGGGACCCCCATCGCCCCAGCGGCACGACTGCCCGCAGCTGTGTCGGCATGGCTGCCCGCGGTGGACGTGGCCAGCCGTTCTCGCAGTGGAGCGGCCTGGCGGCGGGCGTCGCGGACGGTGAGGGGGAGGGGGGACCAGCCGGCGAGGCGGCCCAGGGCCACGACCGGGGGGTGGACGGGGGAGACCGCCATGACCTCGGCGGGGGTGCCGACGATCGGGGGCGCGCCGGGGGCCGGGAGCAGGACGACCCGGTCGGCGTAGTGGATCACCCGCTCCAGACGGTGCTCGGCCAGCAGGACGGTCGTACCGAGGTCGTGGACGAGCCGCTGGAGCACGGCCAGGACCTCTTCCGCCGCGGCCGGGTCCAGTGCCGAGGTCGGCTCGTCCAGGACCAGCACCTGGGGGTGCGGGGTGAGGACCGAGCCGATCGCGACCCGCTGCCGCTGTCCGCCGGAGAGAGCGGCGACCGGGCGGCTGCGCAGTCCGGCCAGGCCCAGCAGGTCCAGGGTCTCCTCGACCCGGCGCCGCATCACCTCCGGGGCGAGCCCCAACGACTCCATGCCGTAGGCGAGTTCGTCCTCGACCGTGTCCGTCACGAAGTGGGCGAGCGGGTCCTGGCCCACCGTGCCGACCACGTCGGCGAGTGCGCGCGGCTTGTGGGTGCGGGTGTCCCGGCCGGCCACCGTGACGCGCCCGCGCAGGGTGCCGCCGGTGAAGTGCGGCACCAGTCCGCTCACCGCGCCGAGCACGGTCGACTTGCCGACCCCGGACGGGCCGACGAGCAGCACCAGTTCGCCCTCCGGCACCTCGAAGTCCACGCCCCGGACGGTGGGTCCGGCCGCACCGTCGTAGGTCACGCTGACATCCTCGAAGCGGATCACGACGGCTCCTTGGGGTCTTGGGGGGCCTGGGGGACGACGAAGGCGGGGAGGAGGGCGAGGAGGATCGCCGCGGCGGGCCACAGGGGGAGGGCGGGCGCGACGAGGGGGACGACGCCGGGGTGCAGGGCGTCCGGGTCGCGGGCGGCGGCGAGGCTCAGCAGCGCGGCGACCGCGGTGCCGGAGCCGGCGACCAGCCAGGCCCGCGCGTCCCAGGGGTCGGGGCGGTACCGGGTGCGCAGCGAACGCCGGCCGCCGAGCCGGAGCCCCGCGAGCGCGGCGGCGACACCCGCGAGCAGCAGCGGGATGCCGTAGGTGCCGCCCTCCGCGGTGAGCAGCCCGTACGTCCCCGCGCACACGCCGAGCAGACCGCCGAGGGTGAGCGCGGCCGTCGTACGGCGGACGCCGGCGGGGACCTCGGCGGTACGGCCGTAACCGCGGGCCTCCATCGCGGCGGCGAGCGCGACCGAGCGCTCCAACGCGCCCTCCAGGACCGGCAGTCCGACCTGCAGCAGACCGCGCACGCCCCGGTCGGGACGGCCGCGCAGCCGGCGGGCGGCGCGCAGCCGCTGGACGTCGGCGATCAGATGCGGCGCGAAGGTGAGCGCGACGACCACGGCGACACCGGTCTCGTACAGGGCACCGGGCAGGGACTTGAGGAGCCGGGCCGGACCGGCGAGCGCGTTCGCCGCGCCGACGCAGATCAGCAGGGTGGCGAGCTTCAGCCCGTCGTAGCCGGCGAAGACGAGTGCCTCGGCGGTGACCTTTCCGCCCAGCCGGATGCCCTGCGCCCAGTGAGGGAGCGGGACTTCGGGAAGGGTGAACAGGATGTGGGTGCCGGGGATGGGCGAACCGAGGGCGACCGCGAACACCAGCCGGATGAGCAGCACCGCGAACGCGAGCTTCGCGAAGGCGGTGTAGGCGCGGGCGGCGGGGGTGGGGGTGCGGTGTGTCGCCACGACGTACGCGGACGCGGATATGAGAAGGGCGAGGAGCAGCGGATTGGTGGTCCGGGTGGCCCCCACCCCGAGCGCGAGCGCCCAGATCCACCAGGCACCCGGGTGAACGGCGATCCGGCGGCTGGACAGGTGCGGCCCGCGGTCAGCCGGAGTCATCACGTCGCCGTCGGGCCTGCCACACCGCCGCGCCCGCCAGCACGGCCACCACTCCCGCGCCGATCGGCAACCCCAGCGAAGGCCCGCCGCCCGAGCCGCTCTTCTGCTCCGAGCCGCTCTTCTCAGCCGAGCCGCTCTCCTCGTCCGAGCCGCTCTTCCGCTCCCGGCCGGAGGCCACCTGCTCGCCGCACCCCTTCTTCGGATACCCGGAGATCGCACACAGCAGCGCGTTGGTGTCGTACCGCAGCGGCCCGGCCACGGCGGCCAGCGCGTCCGCCGTCGTCGCGTCGTCGGCCACGCGGGCGCACGCCGTACGGCCGGCCGGCGGTGTCTCGCCGGACGGCGCGTCCGCCGGGGTGCCGAAATCGAGGACCAGGGCCACCCGCTTCATCCCGGACCTGGCCGGCGTGGCCGAACAGATCGTGCCGAAGTCCGCCGCCCCGCGCGGCCGGCTCGCGTCCGCCGAGTCCGCGCTCACCGCGAAGCGGAATCCCTCCACCGCGCCGTCGTCGGGACGGGCGGTCGACGGGCCCTGTGTGGCGTACGTCCAGTGCCCGCCGGACCGCTCCCAGAAGGACCAGTACCGGTAGCCGGCGGCCTGCGCCTGCCCGGCCCCGGCCAGCAGGACGAGGCCGGCGCACAGGACGCCCGCGGCGCGGCGGACGGCGGTCACGGCTGCCGCTTCTTCCGGCCGCTGAGCAGGAAGCCGATGCCGATGCCCGCGACGAGGCAGACGCCGACGAACCACCACAGACCGAACTTCGAGCCGTCGTCGGACTTCTCGCCCTTCGTGCTCTCGTGCCCGGCGGAGGCCATGTGCGGGGCGGGGCCGAGGTCGTTGAGGGACCGGACCAGGCTGGTGCCGCCGAAGTCACCGGGCTGCGCGCCGACCGCGTGGGCGGCGAGGATCAGTTGCGCGTACGCCGCGGGGCCGCTCTGCCGCGCCCAGGGGCCGGCGTTCTTCTCCAGCCAGCCGTAGGCCTTCTTCGCCTGCTCCGGCCGGCCGGCCGCGGCGAGCGCGACGACCGTGTCCGCCGTGTTGCCGTAGTCCGGCTGGGCCTTGGCGCCGGGCAGCACGGTCTCCAGATGCCCGGTCCTGCCGACGGCCGCCGCCAGGTACGCGGCGGCGTTGTCGGCGATCCGCGCCGGGGTGGAACGACCGGCCTCGGCACACGCCTCGTGCGCGGGCGCCTTCCCGGCCTCGGCGACGAACCCCTTGCCGAGCGCGCCCAGCACGCCCGCCGCCGACGCGTCCGCGTTGGCGGCCAGCTTGCCCTTCTTGTCCGGCTGGAACGCGAGGGCGCCGCCGCCGTCCTGGTCGCAGGGGAGGGACAGGGCCGCGAGGAGGTCGTACGGGGACTTGCCCGCCCTGGTGGCCTTCGCCGGGTCGGCGCCGGTCGCGGTCAGCGCGCCCACGACCACGGAGGTGGAGTTGGTGTCGCTGGCCTTGCCGGGGTAGTAGCCCCAGCCGCCGTCCTTGTTCTGTACGGACTTCAGCCAGGTCATCGCCTTGCCGACGGTGTCGTCGTGACCGCCGGTGGCCTTGAGCGCCTGGACCGCGGCGGCGGTGCTGTTGGTGTCCACCATGAGCTTGCTGTCACAGGCACCCGCGGGGTCGGCGCGGTACGCGGCGAACGCGCCGTTCGCGCACTGCTGGCCGGCGAGCCAGTCCACGGCCTTCGTGGCCGGCTCATAGCCGAGGGTCCGCTGCGCGACCAGCGTCAGCGACTGCCGCCACACGCCGTCGTAGGTGGGGTCGGACGTGCCGTACAGCCCGGACGGGATCGCGGCCTTCGGAGAAGGGGACGGGCCGGCGGCCGTGGCGGGCGCGGCGGCGGCCAGCACACCTACGGCGGCGAGAACCGCGGCACTGCGGCGGACGTTCATGGTCGGCGACTGCCTCTCCTGCGGGGAACCGGCAGCGCACGGGAGACCCCCGGGCGGCTCGGCTCCGTAAACCTCGACGGTGCCGTGCGCGGCGGGCCGCCGACGCACGTGAGCCGGTCAACGTCCCGCCCGGGGCAGTCCGGCTCAACGGTTGCGGGTCAGCGCCGGAATTGCACCGGCTTCCCCCCGTACGGGTGTGATGACGACCCCGCCACTTTACCGGCAGCCCCGAACGGCCCGAGGAGTGGCTGTACGCACACGGTCCCGGTGACGGGGGTCACGGCGGCCTCCGCCGGCCGGGCGGGCTCAGCCGGCCTTCGGGGTGGCGTCACCGAAGGGCAGGTGCAGGGTGCGGGAGGCGATCAGCCAGGTGCCGTCGACCTTGCGGAAGACGTCGGCGTAGTGCCCGACCTGGACGGGCGGCCCGGCCGGGATGGGGGCGCCTGCCTGGTATCCGTCGACGCGGTACGTCGTGAAGTACGCGATGGCGCTCGCCGTGTCCGGGCCGGTCACGGTGACCAGCACGTTGGACATCAGCCGGCGGGAGAGCCGGTCGGCGGGACGGGAACCGAAGTACGTGCGCAGCGCTTCCCGGCCCTGGATCCGGCGTCCGTCCCCCGGCGGCGGCCACTCCCAGACCGCGTCTTCGGTGAACAGCCCGGCCACGGAGGCCGGTTCACCGAGGTCGAGCCGGTGGACGAAGTCCACGATCAGACGCTCACAGGCACGCTCGGCGAGAAGCCGGTCCAAGGGTTCTGTCGGTTCCATCAGGCCTGTCTAGCAGGTGGTCCGCGCACCCGGCGAACCGATTGCCCTCCCGCACACCCCGCCCCCTCACACCGCCACGTACGTCACCGGCTCGCTGCCCGTCACCGGTTCCGCGCGGCCCTGTTTCACCAGGCGGCGCAGATGGGACTCGGCCTCCGAGACGGCGATGTTGCGGGAGCCGTAGGGGATGTCGGCCCAGGGGCGGTTCCACTCCATGCGCTCGGCGAGCTGCCAGGGCGTGAGCGGCTCGGCGAGCAGGGTGAGCAGTCCGGCCAGCCGCTCCTCGTGATGCGCGAGCAACTCCCTGACCCGGCCGGACGCATCGGTGAAGGTGTGCTGATGGGCGGGCAGGACCTCGGCGGGGGCGAGCCGGCCGATCCGCTCCAGGGAGTCGAGGTAGTCGCCGAGGGGGTCGGCGACGGTCGCGTCGTCGGGGTCCTCGTACAGACCGATGTGCGGGGTGATCCGCGGCAGGAGGTGATCCCCGCTGAACAGGCGCCCATGGCCCGGCAGTCGGGCGGGGTGCTCCTCCTCCAGGTGCAGACAGACATGGCCGGGGGTGTGGCCCGGGGTCCAGATCGCACGCAGCCGGCGGCCGGGCAGGTCGAGGAGTTCGCCGGGGACGATCTCCCGGTCGGGCAGGGCGGCGGCGAGGCCGGGCAGCCGCCGGCCGCGTGCGGTGCGCAGCGGTGCCACGTGCTCCTCGGGCGCCCCGGCGGCCGCCAGCTTGGCCGCCATGTACGTGAACCACCGCTCGGGCCGCGTCCCGCGCGCCCTGCGCACGATCGCCGCGTCGGCCGCGTGCAGCGCCACCCAGGCACCGGAGGCCTCACGCACCCGGGCCGACAGCCCGTGGTGATCGGGGTGATGGTGCGTGACGACGACGCCGTACACCTCACTCACCGCCGTACCGCACGCCACGAGCCCCGCCACGAGCGTGTCCCAGGACGCGGGATCGTCCCACCCGGTGTCGACCAGCACCGGCCCGCGGTCGGTCTCCACCACATGGACGAGGGTGTGCCCCAGGGGATTGTCCGGAATGGGAACCGCCACGGACCGCACGCCGCCACCGTGATCGAACGTCTTCGTCATCGCCCCTCCACCCTCCACCCTCCGCCCCCGCGCCCTCCACCCGCCGGCCCATGGCCATTGCCCACTATAACTAGAACTGGTTTCAGATCAGATGGGCCTGCCGAAGCTCTCCTTGGGCAGGCGCTGACCGGCAACGGAGCCGTCGTTGTTGGCTGTTGTTGGGTGTCGTGGGCCGCCGTCGGACGGCCCAGGGACGGCCCAGGATCTCGCGCCGCCGCAGGAGACGAGTTCGCCGTTCTGCCGTGTCCCGGGCGAGTTGTGCCGCGCGAGACGGCCCGCCGACGACTACGAGGCCAGCATGATCGCCAGGTTTCGTTGACGGTCCGCAACGACGAGAGCCCCGTGATCTGCTCAGGTCACGGGGCTCTCGTTTCCGTGTGGCGGCGCCAGGATTCGAACCTGGGAAGGCTGAGCCGGCAGATTTACAGCGGGCTCGCTCCGCACAGCCTGAGCAGGCACTTCCCTCTCTGTCGAGCCATCCGGGGGACACGTGGGGGAAGCGGCGCCCTTGACCTCCGGAGGCAACGCTGCTCGGGTCTCCTACGAAAGCGACGCATTACGAGTTGTGAGGTCAAGCGTCACGGTCAGTCGGAATCAAGGACACGGCGCCCGTCATGCGAACGCACATGGGGGGTCAACGCGGGGTCGAGCGCATCCCTCACCCGAACCGCGAAGACTTCACTCATCCACTTGTCGGCTTCATCGGGTGTAAGCCACTCGACGGCCGTCGATTCGCTCGACGTCCGCTCCGCGCCATCGATCGCGCGGCACCGGAACACAAGCGCAACCACACCCATCTTCATGTTCTTGTACACGCCGGTCAGACGCTCCACCTCCACGTGGATGCCGGTCTCCTCCAGCACCTCACGGATGGCGCCTTCCTCTGGACGTTCGTCCAGCTCAAGGACGCCACCCGGCGGCTCCCACGCGCCATTGTCCGCGCGACGGATCGCGAGTACGTGGCCGTCTTCACGCACGACCACACCGGCCACCGAAACCGAATGAAGTGGCATGGCGTCCCTTCCGAATGGCACTGACTCATTTTCAGCCGCGCCCTGGAGGGCGCAGCCTGATCATGGGGGGCTGTGAGTGGTGGCCGGTAGCCGTGGTTGTGGCTGCTATAGGCGTACGTCGTGATGTAGCTCATGAGGCGAGTTCGACCAGGTCACGCGGCTCTGCGACACATGCGACCTCCTCCCTGTGGCACCTGCTTGGGTTCGTGGCTCTCCTGAGATCACGTACCAGACGCGTCTGTGTCAAGCTGGTATCCGAAAACCACCCTAGGGAGGACTTGATGGCGGAGACCGCCAGGGAGATCGCTGACGAGCTGCGGGAGCGTATTCGGTCAGGCGACCTCGGCCCCGGCGCCCGACTCCCGGGTGAGCCGACGCTGGTCAAGGGCTACGGGGTGGCCAAGGAGACAGCTCGACGCGCCTTGACCCTGTTGGTGACCGAAGGACTCGCTGTGCGCCGGAGCGGTAGCGGTACGTATGTCCGGGAGTTCCAGCCGATTCGGCGAGTGGCGAACTTGAGGCTTTCCGAAGAGCGCTGGGGCGGAGGTCGGTCCGTCTGGAGCGCTGACGTTGGCCAGCGCCCCATGAGCGTGACCGAGCTGCGCGTCTACGAGGCGTCCGCTCCGGAGGACGTGGCCCAGATCCTCGAATTGGAGGACGGCGCCGCCGTCATCATCCGTGACCGCCTCTTCGCTGTCGAAGGCGAACCGGTGCAAGCCGCGGTCTCGTACCTCCCCGCCGACCTCGTGCGAGGGTCAGCGATTGCGCAGGAGGACACCGGGCCGGGCGGTACATACGCGCGCCTCGCGGAGCTGGGAGCAAAGCCCGTCCGTTTCGTGGAGGAACTGCGGGCGCGGATGCCGAGTCAGGAAGAGTCCGAGCGTCTGCACCTGGCTGAAGCAACGCCGGTGGTCGAGATCTATCGCACCGCGCTCACGGAGGACGGCAAGCCCGTTGAAGTGAACAGGATGCTGCTGGACGCCGGCGCGTATGTCATGGAGTACCGCATCACAGGCTGACCAGAGTCACAGCAACCCCGAAGGGGCCCGCCATTGGTGGGCCCCTTTTTCGCGGCCGTTGACCTCCCTAGGGAGGTGTGCTTTAAATGTCCCTAGGGAGGTTCGCCGCCCGGGGGCTCCGAAAGGGGCTTATCCGGCGTGCGCGGACGCCTCAGGGGCCCGGGACAGAGCGGGCCGAGGGCGCCGGGGTCCTGGTCATCAACCCGAGGGCTGAGACCGAAAGGTCACGTCTCCATACGCCTGAACCGGGAGCGCGCTCCCGAAGGAGACAACGAACTGACTGCTCAGCGACTCGAAGGAGTGGCTGTGATCCGTCGACATACCTGGGGTGCCGCCGGTACGGACCGGTCGGCGGCATCCGCGCTTCATTCCGGTCCGTCTCTCTGGCTTCGCGGCGCCTCGCGCTGCGGCCGGTTGCCTCTCCCGCCCGTCCGGGCCGCCTGCGCGGAGCTGGACGGTAGTGGCTGTGGCTTGCGGCAAGGTGAGATCTTCGGGCTTCCCGTGGATGAAGTCGGCTTTCTGAAAGGGTGGTTGCACGTCGCGTACCAAGTGAAGCTGGTTGACGGGCAGGCTGTGTTCGCACCGCCGAAGCGTGGCAAGGTGCGTGACGTGCCCTTGCCCGAACGGGTTGGGCAGGTGTTCGCCGCTCACATGAAGCGAATCCCGCCCGCGGACGTGACGTTGCCGTGGCTTGTCCTGGACGGGTGGCCCGTGACCAAGAAGCTGTTGTTCACTGCTCCCGAAGGCGGTGCGCTCGTGCGGAACAACTTCAACGTGCAGGCGTGGAAGCCTGCCCTCGTGGCCGCCGGCGTCCTCCCGGAGCCCGAACGGGGCCAACGGATCGTGGAGTCTCGGGAAGACGGAATGCATGCCCTGCGGCACTTCTACGCGTCCGTTCTGCTCGATGCGGGAGAGAACGTGAAGGCGCTGAGTCGGTATCTGGGTCACAGCGACCCGGGGTTCACCCTGCGGGTCTACACACACCTCATGCCGAGCAGTGAGAGCCGCACCCGGAGGGCGGTCGACGGTATGTATCGGGCGGTCGACGAAGGGAACGACGGGCCACAGACAGCCCACGTGGCATGAAGTCACCCCGTACCAGCAGCGAACCTGCTGGTGCGGGGGCATTCGGTGTCGCCCAAGGGCCGGAGGTTCGCTCGTCGTGGGTCTCCGGAGGCGTTTGGCAGTCCCCTCGCCCTGGAAGCACTCACGCCGCCCAAGAATTCTTGCCCAGCGTCGAGCCCCCGTTGCCTTCGGCGATGACGGGGGCTTCTTCGCATGCCTTGAGGTGCCTCTCAGTCTGACAGGAATTCGGCGTCAGGGGCTCATCTCCTGGATTGGTGTGTAGACCTCGTCGTCGGCTGGGCCGCCCGAATCGGCCCTGCGGAGCCATATCTGAGCCTTTACCTCTTCGTCGCCTATTTCTGTATCCAGCTGATCACGAAATACCGTGATCGACTTCTGACGACTCACGACGGACGAGAAGGCCGTGAATCGGTCTGGGATCGGGTAGGGGGTGATCTGATCGTCGCCGCCGCCGAAAGGAGCGCCGCGGTCGTCCTCCCAAAGTTTCACTGCGTCGTCGAAATCGCCGCCGACTTCGTCGTCCCTGAAGTTGACATCGTAGGAGACCGTTATTTCCCAGATGCTCTGGTCCGCAGGCAGCGGTCCGAATCCAGTGATATTTTGGTTGGAAATTTGCGCCATCTCGGTCACTCCGCCTCGTGTCGTCATCTGCCTTGATGGTTCGTCCGGTTCACCCCCTCGGCGTCCTTGGACTTGCCCCTTCTGTACCTTTTGGCTTCACCGTCTTCTATGACACTACCGTGGCTCACTCATTGCAACCTGGAGGGGGCGCGAGAAATTAGGCTGAGGAAATATGTCGCTGTCAACGAAATGAGTGCCGTTCGTAGATGGAGAAGTCGAACGGTTTCCTGGCGTCATGGCTGGGCAGCCGATGACGCCGCCATGCGCCGGGGCCAAGGGCCGTATCGGCTGCACTGGGGTGGTGCGGGTGCGCGGCCGTGGTGCCAGGCGGAGGTTGGGGCAATCCGTTCCGTGCCATGGTGTTTAGCCGCGTAGCCAGAGCCGCACCCGGAAGGCCGTCGACGGCATGTGTCGCGCGGCCCGTGGAGGCGATGACGGCCCACAGGCGGCCCATGTGGCCTGGTGGGAGCCTATTTAGCCCCGGCTCTGGCTTAGTTTAACTAGAACTGATATCAGTTCTGAAACAGCGTCAGAAGCATGCGGTGCGGCGGGAGGCACGCGGCCATGACCGAGCTCGTGGAACACGGACAGCTGTTCATCGGCGGGGAGTTGACCGATCCCCTGGGCGAGGACGTCATCGAGGTGATCTCCCCGCACACCGAGGAGGTCATCGGCCGGGTGCCGCACGCCTCGCGGCAGGACGTGGACCGGGCCGTGGCCGTCGCGCGCCGTGCCTTCGACGAAGGGCCGTGGCCGCGGGCCGCACTGGAGCAGCGGATCGAGGTCGTCAGCCGGATCAAGGACGGCATCGCCGCCCGGCACGAGGAGATCGCGCGCGTGATCTCCTCGCAGAACGGCTCGCCGTACTCCTGGAGCGTCCTCGCCCAGGCGCTCGGCGCGATGATGGTGTGGGACGCGGCGATCAGGGTCGCGCGGGACCACCCGTACGAGGAGCGCCGCGACGGCGTCCTCGGCCCGATCCTCGTCCGGCGTGAGCCGGTCGGCGTGGTCGCGGCCGTGGTCCCCTGGAACGTCCCGCAGTTCGTCGCCGCCGCCAAGCTCGCGCCCGCACTGCTGGCCGGCTGCACGGTCGTACTGAAGCCGTCCCCGGAGTCCCCGCTGGACGCCTACCTGCTGGCCGGGATCGCACGGGACGCCGGTCTCCCCGAGGGCGTGCTGTCCGTGCTCCCCGCCGACCGCGAGGTCAGCGAGTACCTGGTCGGCCACCCCGGCATCGACAAGGTCTCCTTCACCGGCTCGGTCGCGGCGGGCAAGCGCGTGATGGAGGTGGCCGCCCGCCATCTCACCCGGGTGACACTGGAGTTGGGCGGCAAATCGGCGGCGGTGGTCCTCCCTGACGCGGACGTGGCGACGGCCGTGGCCGGCATCGTCCCGGCCGCCTGGATGAACAACGGGCAGGCCTGCGTGGCCCAGACCCGCATCCTCGTCCCGCGCACCCGCTACGACGCGTACGCCGACGCCTTCGCCCAGGCCGCGGGCGCGCTGAAGGTCGGCGACCCGCTGGACCCGGCGACCCAGGTCGGCCCGCTGGTCGCCCGCCGCCAGCAGCAGCGCAACCTCGACTACATCCGGATCGGGCAGGAGGAGGGCGCCAAGGTCCTCACCGGCGGCGGCCGCCCGGGCGGGCTGGAGCGCGGCTGGTACGTCGAGCCGACCCTCTTCGGCGACGTCCACAACGCCATGCGCATCGCCCGCGAGGAGATCTTCGGCCCGGTCATCTGTCTGCTGCCGTACGGCGACGAGCAGGAAGCGGTGGAGATCGCCAACGACTCGGACTACGGCCTGTCCGGCAGCGTGTGGACGGCCGACGTCGAGCACGGCATCGACATCGCCCGGCAGGTGCGCACCGGCACCTACTCCGTCAACACCTTCAGCCTGGACATGCTCGGCCCGTTCGGCGGCTACAAGAACTCGGGCCTGGGACGGGAGTTCGGCCCCGAGGGCTTCGGCGAGTACCTCGAACACAAGATGATCCATCTGCCGGCGGGGGCGTGACCATGGGCGACCGCTGGCACATCGAGGTCGACCGGTCGGTGTGCATCGGCTCGGCCCAGTGCGTCCACCACGCCCCGGACGACTTCTCCCTCGACGCCGCCCGCCAGTCCCACCCGGCGGCCCCGGACACCGACGCGAACGAACCGATCCTCCAGGCGGCCGAGAGCTGCCCGGTGGAAGCCATCCTCATCACCCTGCGGGACAGCGGGGAGGCGGTGTTCCCGCCGGAGGAGTGACGCGCGTGCCCGTCGGGGGCGGAACGGACTCGACGGGCTCCTCCCGCCGCGTCACGCCGAGCCCGTGCCGCCCGGTTCCGTCAGGTCGATCAGGCGGCACACCGTCTCGATGTCGATCTTCACCTGGGCGATCGAGGCGCGGCCCGAGAGCCAGGTGATCAGGGCCGAGTGCCAGGTGTGCTCGATGACGCGGACCGCCGAGAGCTGCTCGGGGGTGGGGTTCTCCAGGCCCATCGCGTCCAGGATGATCAGGGTCGTCTGGCGTGAGACCTGGTCGACCTCGGGCGAGACGCTGCGGTCGGCGAAGGTCAGCGCGCGGACCATCGCGTCGGCCAGGTGCGGTTCGCGCTGCAAGGCGCGGAAGGCCCGCATCAGGGTCTCGGCGACGCGCCCGGCGGCCGTCTCGCCCGCCGGGGGCTTCTTGCGCAGGGTGCCGTGCATGTGTTCCAGCTGGTCCTGCATCGTCGCGACCAGCAGATGGATCTTGGAGGGGAAGTAGCGGTAGAGGGTGCCCAGGGCCACCTGGGAGGACTCCGCCACCTCACGCATCTGTACGGCGTCGAAACCGCCCCGGCTGGCGAGCTGGGCGCTCGCGTGCAGGATCCTGCGGCGGCGGGCCTCCTGGCGCTCGGTGAGCGGAGACGAAGGAGACGGCGAGGGCCGGGACGTACTGGCTTCCACCTTGGATTCCACAGGCATGGGTCCCGTTCCGTGACAGTCGGTGAAGGCGTCGGTTGGGGCACGTGATCACACAGCATGGCAGGGCGGCGCGCCGTGGCGCGAATCACCTGATCCACTGCTCACAGCGCCCTTACCTGCCGGTAGATTCGAAGCCTCTTGAACGATCAAGTCTGAAACTTGTTCTAGATTACCGTCCCGTCGTAGTCTCGCGGGACAGCGCAGGCAGAAGGGGGCACGGAGTGACCGCTGAGGCCCGGGATGCGGGAGCCCAGGAGGACCCCGCAGCCGACGGCGGGCGACCGCTCGACATCGCGCTCCTCACCTATAAAGGGAACCCGTTCTGTGGCGGCCAGGGTGTCTACGTCCGGCATCTGTCGCGTGAGCTGGCCCGGCTCGGCCACCGGGTCGAGGTGATCGGCTCGCAGCCGTACCCCGTCCTCGACGAGGACGACGAGGGCAGGGACAGGGGCGGCGACGGGCGCCGCACCGGCCGGCTCACCCTCACCGAGCTGCCCAGCCTCGACCTCTACCGCCAGCCCGACCCCTTCCGCACGCCGGGGCGGGACGAGTACCGGGACTGGATCGACGCCCTCGAAGTCGCCACGATGTGGACCGGCGGCTTCCCCGAGCCGCTGACCTTCTCGCTGCGCGCCCGCCGCCATCTGCGCGCCCGGCGCGGCGAGTTCGACGTCGTCCACGACAACCAGACCCTCGGGTACGGACTGCTGGGCGACATCGGCGCCCCCCTGGTGACCACCGTCCACCACCCCATCACCGTCGACCGGCAGCTGGAGCTGGACGCGGCCGAGGGCTGGCAGCGACGCTACTCGGTGCGCCGCTGGTACGCCTTCACCCGGATGCAGAAGCGTGTCTCGCGCCGGCTGCCCTCGATCCTCACCGTCTCGGGCACCTCCCGGCAGGAGATCGCCGACCACCTCGGCGTCCGCGACGACCGCGTCCATGTGGTCCACATCGGCGCCGACACCGATCTGTTCGCGCCGAATCCGGCCGTGCCCGAGGTGCCGGGCCGGATCGTCACCACCTCCAGCGCCGATGTGCCGCTGAAGGGACTGGTGTTCCTGGTGGAGGCGCTGGCCAAGGTGCGCACCGAGCACCCGGCCGCCCATCTCGTCGTCGTCGGCAAGCGCCCCGAGGAGGGCCCGGTCGCGGCGGCGATCGAGCGCTACGACCTCGATGGCGCCGTCGAGTTCGTCAAGGGCATCTCCGACGCGGAGCTGGTCGACCTGATCCGCTCGGCCGAGGTCGCCTGTGTGCCCTCGCTGTACGAGGGCTTCTCGCTGCCCGCCGCCGAGGCCATGGCCACCGGCACCCCGCTGCTCGCCACGACCGGCGGCGCCATCCCCGAGGTCGCCGGCCGCGACGGCGAGACCTGTCTCGCCGTACCGCCCGGCGACGCGGGAGCGCTGGCCGCCGGGCTCGGCCGGCTGCTCGGGGACCGTGCACTGCGCAGACGGCTCGGCACGGCGGGCCGGGAACGGGTGCTACGGCACTTCACCTGGGCCCGCGCCGCCGAGGGCACCGTCGCCCACTACCGCGAGGCCATCGCGCGCGCCGGCGGTCTGCGCCGGCCGCACCCCGAGCAGACCGAGGGCCGTCCCGCGGCCGCAACAGGCGTCTACACCGAAAGCAGGGCCACGTGCTGACCGTCGACTTCTCCCGGTTCCCGCTCGCCCCGGGCGACCGAGTCCTGGACCTCGGCTGCGGGGCCGGCCGGCACGCCTTCGAGTGCTACCGGCGCGGCGCCCAGGTCGTGGCCCTGGACCAGAACGCCGAGGAGATCCGCGAGGTCGCCAAGTGGTTCGCGGCGATGAAGGAGGCCGGTGAGGCCCCGGCGGGCGCCACCGCCACCGCCATGGAAGGCGACGCCCTCGCGCTCCCCTTCCCGGACGAGTCCTTCGACGTCGTCATCATCTCCGAGGTCATGGAGCACATCCCCGACGACAAGGGCGTCCTCGCCGAGATGGTGCGGGTCCTCAGGCCGGGCGGCCGTATCGCCGTCACCGTGCCCCGCTACGGCCCCGAGAAGGTCTGCTGGGCGCTGTCCGACGCCTACCACGAGGTCGAGGGCGGCCACATCCGCATCTACAAGGCCGACGAACTCGTCGCCAAGGTCCGCGAGGCGGGCCTGAAGCCGTACGGCAGCCATCACGCGCACGCCCTGCACTCGCCGTACTGGTGGCTGAAGTGCGCGTTCGGCGTCGACAACGACAAGGCGCTGCCGGTACGGGCGTACCACAAGCTGCTGGTCTGGGACATCATGAAGAAGCCGCTGGCCACGCGGGTCGCCGAGCAGGCGCTCAACCCGCTGATGGGCAAGAGCTTCGTGGTCTACGCGACCAAGCCGCACCTGCCGCGCGTCACGGAGACCCAGACCGGGACGTCCGGGGCGGCCGCCAAGTGACCACTCCCCGGACAGAACACCTCGTCCTGCCCGGGGTCCTCACCGCCGAGCAGGCCGCCGCGACCGTCCGCGGCATCCTCGCCGTGCAGCGGGAGGACGGCGCGATCCCCTGGTTCCGCGGCCACCACCTGGACCCGTGGGACCACACCGAGGCCGCGATGGCCCTGGACGCGGCCGGCGAGCACGAGGCCGCGGCACGGGCCTACGAATGGCTCGCCCGGCACCAGAACGCGGACGGCTCCTGGTACGCCGCCTACGCCGACGGCGCCCACGACGACGTCACCGACCGCGCCCGCGAGTCCAACTTCGTCGCCTACATAGCCGTCGGCGTATGGCACCACTACCTCTCCACCGGCGACGACACCTTCCTGGACCGGATGTGGCCGGCCGTCTACGCGGCCATGGAGTGGGTGCTCGGGCTCCAGCAGCCCGGCGGCCAGATCGGCTGGCGCCGCGAGGACGACGGCACGCCCACCGCGGACGCCCTGCTCACCGGCAGCTCCTCGATCCACCACGCGCTGCGTTGCGCCCTCGCCATCGCCGAGCAGCGCGAAGAGCCGCAGCCGGACTGGGAGTTGGCGGCCGGAGGACTGCGCCACGCGATCCGTCGGCACCCGGAGCGCTTCCTGGACAAGGACCGCTACTCGATGGACTGGTACTACCCGGTCCTCGGCGGCGCCCTGACGGGCGACGAGGCCAGGGCCCGTATCGAGGAGTCCTGGGACCGCTTCGTCGTACCCGGCATCGGCGTGCGCTGCGTGATCCCGAACCCCTGGGTCACCGGCGGCGAGTCCTGCGAACTCGCCCTGGCCCTGTGGGCGACAGGCGAGTCCGACCGCGCCCTGGACATCCTCCAGTCCATCCAGCACCTGCGCGACGAGGCGAGCGGCCTGTACTGGACGGGCTATGTCTTCGACGACGACGCCATCTGGCCCCGCGAACTCACCACCTGGACGGCCGGCTCCCTGCTGCTCGCGGTAGCGGCTCTGGGCGGCCACGAGGCGACGTGCGCGGTGTTCGGCGGAGAGCACTTGCCAGGGGGCCTGGACCCCGACTGCTGCGTCTGAGCACCGGGTGCCGCAGGGCACCGGGGGCCGATGTCCCCCAAGTGGCGGATCCCATCCGACCGGGCCACCCTGCCAAGGGAAGCAACGACTCGGGGCCAAACGTCCGGAGGACTCCGTGGACGTACCGATCCGGCGCCTCTTCGTGGCGCTCACGCTCTGTACCGCCCTGCTGGCCGGGGCCACGGCCTGTGGCACCAGCGAGAACAGCAGTACGAAGACCACCGCGGCGGTCCAGGCTGTCCCCGCCGCCGACACCCCCAGCCCGACCACGTCCGCCGAACGGCAGAAGTTCGCCAAGACCCGGTTCGTGGCGAACGCCGGCCTCGCCGCCGGAGCGACCTACCAGTGGATCGTGAAGCCCTGGAAGGCCGGCAAGTTCAAGAAGGGCGCCAAGGGCCGCCGCACGGCCCTGCTGAAGGCCGGTCTGGCCGGCGCCTTCACCTACAACCGCCTCAAGGCGGCCCAGCGCAACGCCCAGGGCGACCCGACGCTGTCCAAGGCGCTCGCGCCGCTCGGCGCCGGCATCGACGCCCTGAAGAACCTGCCGTCCAAGCTCCGCGGCGGAGACGACGGCGCGGCCAACACCTTCAACGACATCATCGGCAAGGTCAAGGACGCGGGCGCGAGCGCCGGCGCCCCGGTCAAGGACCAGGTGCCCTCCGCATCCCAACTCGCCAAGGGAAGTTAGGAGTTCGGCTCCGGCTAGGAGTTCAGCTCCGCCAGCACCCTGAGGCTGTGCGGGTCCGGGGACAGGGCCAGCAGGTCCGTCACCGGGCCCGCGCGCCACAACTGAAGCCGCTCGGCGATACGTTCGCGCGGGCCGACCAGTGAGATCTCGTCGGCGAAGGCGTCCGGCACGGCCAGCACGGCCTCCTCCCGCCGCCCCGCGAGGAACAGCTCCTGGATCCGCCGGGCCTCCTTCTCGTACCCCATGCGCGCCATGAGGTCGGCATGGAAATTACGCGCCGCGTGCCCCATGCCGCCGATGTAGAAGCCCAGCATGACCTTGACCGGCAGCAGCCCCTCGGCGATGTCGTCGCACACCTTCACTCTCGCCATGGGCGCCACCACAAACCCCTCGGGCAGCTCGCGCACCACGTCCCCGTACACCTCGGGCCGGCTCGGCGCCCAGTACAGCGGCAGCCAGCCGTCGGCGATCCGGGCGGTCTGCGCCACGTTCTTCGGCCCCTCCGCGCCGAGCAGGACGGGCAGATCGGCCCGCAGCGGATGCGTGATCGACTTGAGCGGCTTGCCGAGCCCGGTGCCGTCCGGCCCCCGGTACGGCACCGGATGGAACCGCCCGTCCGTCTCCACCGGCGCCGCGCGCCGCAGCACCTGCCGTACGACGTCCACGTACTCCCGGGTCGCGGTCAGCGGCGACTTCGGGAACGGGCGGCCGTACCAGCCCTCCACCACCTGCGGCCCGGACAGTCCGAGCCCGAGCAGCATCCGTCCGCCGCAGAGATGGTCCAGGGTGAGCGCGTGCATCGCGGTGGCGGCCGGTGAGCGGGCGGCCATCTGGGCAACGGCCGTGCCCAGCCTGATCGTTGAGGTCCGCGCCGCGATCCAGGTCAGCGGGGTGAAGGCGTCCGAGCCCCAGGACTCCGCGGTCCACACCGAGTGGTAGCCGAGCCGCTCCGCCTCCTGCGCGAGCGGCACATGACCGGCGTCCGGACCGCGCCCCCAGTACCCGAGTGCCAGACCGAGCCGCATACTCCTGCCTCCTGACGATCCGTCAGTTCACGGTCGGGAGGCGACTGTACGACAACGGCCCCCCGCCCGGAAGGGCGAGGGGCCACGGTACGGCGGTGTGCGGGGCCCGGGGCCTCAGCCGCGCTGTATGCCGGAGGTGTCCTGGAGCACACCCCGACGGCCGTCCTGGGTCTGCGCGATCAGCTGCGCACCGCGCTGCTCGACGGCCAGGTACCAGGTGCCCGGCGCCAGTTCGGCGATCGGGTTCTGCGAACCGTCCTCCGGGAACAGCGGGCGGGTCACCGGCACGGCGAACCAGAACGGCGAGAAGTCCGCCGCGGCCGGCTGCGCGACGCCCGGCTGCGGCGCCGGAGCGGCACCCTGCGGGGCCGGAGCCGGGGCCGGAGCTGCCTGCTGGCCGAACGGCTGGCCCGGCTGCGGCTGCGCACCGTACGGCTGGCCGGGCTGCGGCTGGGCACCCGGGTAGCCGTAACCACCGGGCGGCTGGGCGCCGTAGGGCTGCGGCGCGACCGGCTTCGCGGCCGGGAGCAGCGCGCCCTGGAGGGCGGGGACCAGCGGGGTGGCGATGGCGGCACCGGCCATGACCAGGGTGGCCACGAGGGCGAGAATCAGACCCGAGCCCGCGCTCGGCGCCTGGTCTCCACCACCGCCGCCGATGTTGTCGAGACCGCCGACGGGGTCGACCACGTTGCCGAGGGCGCTCCATGCGGCGAAGACCGTGAAAGCGACGCCGAACGCGCCGAGTTCAAGGCCGGCGACCTTGCGCGGCTGCGGCAGGGCGCGCGACACGACGACCAGCGCGGCGCCGATGATCCCCGCCAGGACGACGCCGAGCAGGACTGGTCCGCTCTCCCAGAGGTTCGGCAGATCGATGCTGCTGGGCACATCCTTGTACGAGTAGTTGTCGAGGAACGACGCGATCAACAGCAACACCGCTGCCACGATCACTACGCCGTCGCCTCGCGTGAGGGAGCGGATATTCACTTCGGGTCCTTCGTAAGTCGTCTCGTCGTCGGTAGACACTACCGTCCGCAAGATCCGGCTGTCCGGCCGGTCTCGACCGGCGGTCACGACTCGTGCAAGAAACTCACGATTCCGTCAGACATTCCTTGCGCCGCCTTCTGTCGCCAGGCGTCGCTGGTCAGTAGTGCCGCGTCCTTGCTATCGCGCATGTTGCCGCACTCGATGAACACCTTGGGAACTGTTGACAGATTGAGACCACCCAGGTCCGTACGTGTGACGAGACCGGTACCTTCGCCGACGTAGTTGGACGGCGGCTCACCGGTGTCCCGCAGGAACGTGCCCGCGATACGCGTCCCCAGGTCACGGGACGGGCCCATGATCGGGCGGGTGTCGGCGGCACCGGCGTGCACGGTCCCGGGGAGGATGACGTGGAAGCCGCGGTTGCCGGCCGCGGAGCCGTCGGCGTGGATGGAGATCGCGGCGTCGGCGTGCGCGTCGTTGCCGATCCGGGCCCGCTGGTCCACGCACGGCCCCCAGGCCGGGCTGTCGCCGTCACGGGTCAGCTTCACCGTGGCGCCCTGCTTCTGCAGCAGTGTGCGCAGCCGGTGGGCGACGTCGAGGGTGAACCGGGCCTCGGTGTAACCGGCGTTGGTGGACGTCCCGGTGGTGTCGCACTCCTTCTTGTTCGTCCCGATGTCCACCTTGCGGTTGATCTCGGCGGTGTGCTGGAAGTTGCCCTGGTTGTGCCCCGGGTCGATGACGACGACCTTCCCCTTCAGCGAGGCGGGCCCGGGCGCTTTCGAGGCCCGCTTGCCGTCGTCCGCGGGAGAGCCCGCGGCAGAGTCCGTGGGGGAGGAGGGAACGGGGGCGGTGCCGGAGGGCGTGGCGGCGGCGGCCGTGCGGTCGGAGCCGCCTCCGCTGCCGCCGCCCACCGCCTCGTACACCACCCAGCCGAGCAGCGCGCCGGGCACCAGCGCGGCCAGCGCCACGGTCAGGGGCCCGCGCCGGGGCCGGCGGGGCTGCGAGGGTTCGAAGTCCGGGCCTACGTACGACACGTCTGCGACTCTAACCGGGCCCTCAGATCTCCGCGCCCGTTCGCCGCAGGACACGCAGGGAGCCGGTCGCCGACACCTCCGTGAAGGCGCCGGACCCAAGGGCCCGCAGGTACACCCGGTACGGCGCCTGTCCGGTGAACTCGTCCTCGGGATCCGGGAACACATCGTGGATGACGAGAAGGCCCCCTTCGGCCACATGGGGTGCCCAGCCGTCGTAGTCGGCGCTCGCGTGCTCGTCGGTGTGGCCGCCGTCGACGAAGACGAGGCCGAGCGGGGAGTTCCAGATCGCCGCGATCTGCGGGGAACGGCCCACGAGGGCGACCACGTGCTCCTCCAGCCCCGCCCGGAACAGCGTGCGCCGGAAGGCGGGCAGGGTGTCCATCAGCCCGATCTCCGGGTCGACCGTCTCGGGGTCGTGGTAGTCCCAGCCCGGCTGCTGCTCCTCGCTGCCCCGGTGATGGTCCACGGTCAGCACACTGACCCCCGCCGCACGGGCCGCGTCGGCGAGCAGCACGGTGGACCGCCCGCAGTATGTCCCGACCTCCAGCAGCGGCAACCCCAGCCGCCCCGCCTCCACCGCAGCCGCGTACAAGGCCAGCCCCTCGTCCGCGGGCATGAACCCCTTGGCCCCTTCGAACGCGACCAGGATCTCGGGCTGGGGAGCGGGGACGGGCATCGCGGGGGCGCCTCTCTGTCGTACGGCTGTTCAGGGCCCCATGCTGTCGCACCCCCGGCCACTATGTGACAGGGGGTGCGGCAGCATGGGGCGCGGGGCTGTGGTGGCAGAGCGCTACGCGCTCACAGTCTCCCCGGGCAACGAAAGATCCACAGCGACAGCCCCCTCGTCCCCGGAATGCGTCGCCGACGCGGCACGCGGCCCATGGCCGGAGGCCTTCGCCGCGAGCACATACGCCCCCCGCTCCGGCACGGCCAGCGCATAGCTGCCGTCCTCGCCGGAGACGGTCGCGCCCGCCTGCCGCCCCCGCCGGTCGATCAGCGTGACCTTGGCACGGGCGACGGGAGCGCCGTCCGCACCCAGCACCCGCCCCCGGAAGCCTCGCAGCACCTCTTCCGCCCGCTCCAGGACGGCGTCCTCCTCGCTGCTCGCACGCAGCTGGGTGTGCTCCTGCTGAACCGGGCGGGCGGCCTTCGGCAGGAACAGCGCGAGCAGCAGGCCCACCGCGACGGCGGCCGTGGCGATCAGGAAGGACACCCGGAAGCCGTGCATCGTCGGGATCTCGATGCCGCCCACGTTGTTCGCCGTGTTGGCCAGCACCATCCCGATGACGGCGCTGGACACCGACGTACCGATGGACCGCATCAACGTGTTGAGGCCGTTCGCCGCGCCCGTCTCCGACGCCGGGACCGCGCCGACGATCAGCGCGGGCAGCGAGGAGTAGGCGAGGCCGATGCCCGCGCCGAGGACGACGGAGGTGACGACGGTCTGCCAGGCCGCGTCCATCAGGCCGAGGCCGCCGCCGTAGCCGAGCGCGATGATCAGCAGGCCCATGATGAGGGTGACCTTGGGGCCGTACTTGGCGGACAGCCGGGCGTAGACCGGCGCCGTGAACATCATCGTCAGACCCAGCGGGGCCACGCACAGACCCGCGACGACCATGGACTGGCCGAGGCCGTAGCCGGTGGCCTTCGGCAGCTGGAGCAGCTGGGGCAGGACGAGCGAGACGACGTAGAACGCCACGCCGACCATGATCGAGGCGAGGTTGGTGAAGAGGACGGCCGGGCGTGCGGTGGTGCGCAGGTCGACCAGGGGCGCCTTGACGCGCAGCTCGAACAGGCCCCACAGGACGAGTACGACGACGGACGCGCCGAACAGACCGAGCGTCGTACCCGAGGACCAGCCCCAGTCGCTGCCCTTGGTGATCGGCAGCAGCAGAAGCACCAGACCGCTGGACAGGCCGAGCGCGCCGAGCAGGTCGAAGGAGCCCTCCGCCCGCATCGGGGACTCGGGCACGACGAGGAGGGTGAGGGCGATGGAGAGCGCGCCGAGTCCGGCGGCGCCGTAGAAGAGGGCGTGCCAGTTCGTGTGCTGCGCGACCAGGGCGGCGGCGGGCAGCGCGAGGCCGCCGCCCACGCCTATGGAGGAGCTCATCAGGGCCATGGCCGAGCCGAGCTTCTCGCGGGGCAGCATGTCGCGCATCAGGCCGATGCCGAGCGGGATCGCGCCCATGGCGAAGCCCTGCAGGGTACGCCCGACGATCATGGTGAGCAGCTCGCTCGTGAGCGCGCTGACCAGGGCGCCGACCACCATGACGGCGAGGCTGAGGATCAGCATCCTGCGCTTGCCGTACAGGTCGCCGAGGCGGCCCATGATCGGGGTGGCCACGGCGCCGGACAGCAGGGTCGAGGTGAGTACCCAGGTGGCGTTGCTGGGGGCGGTGTTCAGCAGCTGCGGCAGGTCTTTGATGACCGGCACGAGCAGCGTCTGCATCACCGCGACGGTGATGCCCGCGAAGGCGAGCACCGGGACCACGGCGCCGCTGGC
The DNA here is from genome assembly GCF_014650595.1 of Streptomyces alanosinicus. Taxonomy (GTDB): domain Bacteria; phylum Actinomycetota; class Actinomycetes; order Streptomycetales; family Streptomycetaceae; genus Streptomyces; species Streptomyces alanosinicus. The sequence continues at coordinate 507,417 of NZ_BMVG01000001.1, read as the reverse complement.
CGTGCGGCCAGGCTGGTCGGTCGTCGTGTGGGACATGGAGTCGAGGCCTCCCCGTAGTGATAAGTACCGGGTAAACCTCGTATGCACAGGCAACTATTCCGTTGCTTCGGGCCCCTAACGGATCCTTGACCAGCCCATGGGATTCTGATCCGCCGTCAGGGGCTGGTGAGTTGATGGAACACGTTCTAGTGTGCGCGCCATGAAGGCCTATGTCGCCGGGGTCGGGATGACCAAGTTCGAGAAGCCCGAGACCCGTTCATGGCAGTACTGGGACATGGTGCGGGAAGCGGGCGGGGCGGCCCTGGCGGACGCCGGGATCGCCTATGGCGACGTGGAACAGGTTCCCGTCGGGTACTGCTTCCAGCCCTCGACCGCCGGCCAGCGCGCCGCCTATGAACTCGGCCTCACCGGCATCCCCGTCTACAACGTCAACAACAACTGTGCGACCGGCTCGACCGCGCTGATGCTCGCCCGCCAGCTCGTCGAAGGGGGCGCCGCCGACTGCGTACTGGCGCTGGGCTTCGAGAAGATGAAGAAGGGCGCGCTGGGCGGGGGAGCCGACGTAGGCGACTTCTCCACCTCTCCTGTCGCCCGGCACTACGGGGTGATGGCGGCCCGGCACGGCTTCGAGATGACCCCGCCCACCGCGCAGATCTTCGGCGACGCGGCCCGCGAGCACATGGAGCGGTACGGCACCACCGAGGCCCAGCTCGCCGCGGTCGCCGCCAAGAACCACCGGCACTCGGCGCACAACCCGTACGCGCAGTTCCGGGACGTGTACGAGGTGGCCGACATCCTGTCCGCGCGGACGGTCCACCGGCCGCTGACCAAGCTCCAGTGCTCGCCGACCTCGGACGGCGCGGCGGCGGTGGTCGTGGTGTCGGAGCGGTTCGCCTCGGGGCGCGGGCTCTCCGCGCTGGTGGAGATCGCCGGGCAGGCCATGGCCACGGACACCGAGGAGTCCTTCGCGTCCGGCTCCTGCATCGACGTCGTCGGGCAGCCCATGTCCCGCGCCGCGGCCCGGCAGGCCTACGAGCACGCCGGGCTCGGCATCGAGGACGTCGACGTGATCGAGCTGCACGACTGCTTCTCCGTCAACGAACTGCTGACGTACGAGGCGCTCGGTATGTGCGCCGCCGGCGAGTCCGGGAAACTGGCCGAGTCGGGCGCGACGACGTACGGCGGCCGCTGGGTGGTGAACCCCTCGGGCGGCCTGATCTCCAAGGGCCATCCGCTCGGCGCGACGGGGCTGGCCCAGGCGGCCGAGCTGGTCTGGCAGCTCCGCGGCACGGCGGGCGACCGGCAGGTGCCGGACGCGCGGGTGGGACTCGCGCACAACATCGGACTGGGCGGTGCGGCGGTGGTGACGGTGCTACGCGCGGTCTAGGCCGGACGTCCTACTCCTGGTGGTCCGAAATGCCGATGCAAGGACCGTAACGGGGTTGAGAGCATGACATCCATGCTCGAAGCCGCCGACACCACACCCCTCATATCCCGCCTCCTGCCGCGGCGGACGGCCGCGCCCACCTGGCTGGTCGTGGCGCTCGCCTGCGCCGGACAGTTCCTGGTCGTCCTCGATGTGTCGGTGGTGAACGTCGCCCTGCCGTCCATGCGGACCGGGCTCGGGCTGACCCCGTCCGGTCTGCAGTGGGTGGTGAACGCGTACGCCATCGCCTTCGCCGGGTTCATGCTGCTCGGCGGCCGGGCCGGCGATCTGTACGGGCGCAAGCGCATGTTCCTGGTGGGGCTCGGCCTGTTCACGCTGGCCTCGCTGGGCGGCGGCCTCGCCCAGGAGAGCTGGCAGCTGCTGCTGGCGCGGGCCGCGCAGGGGCTCGGCGCGGCGGTGCTGGCCCCCTCGACACTGACCCTGCTGACGGCCGCGGTGCCGGAGGGCGCGGCGCGGGCGCGGGCCATAGCGACCTGGACCGCGGTCGGCGCCGGCGGCGGTGCCGCGGGCGGGCTGGTCGGCGGAGTCCTCGTGGACGTGCTGGACTGGCGCTGGGTGCTGCTGATCAACGTGCCGGTGGGCGCGCTGGTGCTGGCCGGCGCGCTGGTCTGGCTCAGCGAGAGCCGGGCCGGGGACGGGCGGCGCCTGGACCTGCCGGGCGCGCTGCTGGTCACGGCGGGCCTCGGGACCCTCGCCTACGGCATCTCGCAGACGGAGGCGGAGGGCTGGACGGCCCCGGCCACCTTGCTGCCACTGCTCGGCGGGCTGCTGCTGATCGCCCTGTTCCTGCTGGTCGAGGCACGTACGGCGGCCCCGCTGATGCCGCTCGGGCTGCTCCGGCTGCGCTCGGTCGCGTCGGCCAACGCGGCGATGTTCCTCGCCGGCTCGGCCATGTTCTGCATGTGGTACTTCATGACGCTCTACGCCCAGAACGTCCTCGGCTACTCGCCGCTGCAGGCCGGTCTCGCCCTGGTGCCCAGCTCGCTGTCCGTGGTCGTCGGCTCCAAGGCGGCACCGCGGCTGATGCGGGGCGCGGGCCCGCGGCCGGTGGCGGTGCTGGGCACGCTGGTGGCGGCGACCGGGTTCGGCTGGCAGTCGACGATGACCGCGCACGAGGCGTATGTCACCGCGATCATGATCCCGGGGGTTCTGATGATGCTCGGCGCGGGTCTGGCGGCGACCCCGCTCGCCTCCCTGGCCACGTCGGGCGCGGCGCCGGGCGAGGCCGGGGTGGTGTCGGGACTGGTCAACACCTCGCGCACGATGGGCGGTTCGCTCGGGCTCGCCGTGATGTCGACCATCGCCGCGGCCGGGACGGGCAGCGGCCACGGTCCCGAGGCGCTGACCGACGGCTACGCTCTGGCCTTCCGGGCCAGTACGGCGGTGCTGCTGGGCGGGGCGGTCCTGATGCTGGTGTGGCTGCCGGGAAAAACTTCCATGACATCCCGAGGGTGAGGCAACGGTCCGGGCTGCCCATGGACTCCTTCATACATCAAGGGAGGTGCCCATGGGGGACGGGAAGCAGGTTCGGAACGAGGAGTTCCAAAGCTTCATGATCGGCCGCTGGCCGCGGCTGATGCGTACGGCGTTTCTCCTCACGGGGGAGCAGCACGCCGCCGAGGACCTGGTCCAGTCGACGCTGGAGCGGGTCTATGTGTCCTGGCGCAAGGTCGGCGCGGCCGACGACCCGGAGGCCTATGTGCGGCGCGTGATGATCAACCTCCACGCACGCAAGCACAGAAAGAGGCTCAAGGAGTTCCTGGCTCCGAAGGACGACTCGGGCCTGGTGCACGAGGTGCCCGAGGCGGGCGACCGGATCGCGCAGGCCGACGACCGCGGCGCGCTGCTCAAGGCGCTCGCCCAGCTGCCCGTGCGGCAGCGCGAGGCGGTCGTCCTGCGCTACTGGGAGGACCTGACGGAGACACAGGCGGCGGAGGCGATGGGCTGCTCGGTCGGCACGGTGAAGAGCAACGCGGCCAAGGGGATCGCGAAACTCCGGGCCATACCGGCACTGGCCGAGACGGTGACGTACGGAGGGCGGAAGTGATGAGCGCGGACCGGGAGACGTACGACATGACGGCGCAGACGGACATCGCCCTTCTCCTCGCGGACGCCGCGGACGGGGTCGAGATCGGTACGGCCCCGGTGCAGGCGGTGCTGCGCGCCGGCCGGCGGCGCAGGGCGCGGCGGTGGGCGGTGGCGTCGGCCACGGCGCTGGTGGTGGCCGGGACGACGGGCGCTCTCGCGGTGACGGGCCTGCCGGGCGGCGGCCCGGCGGTCCGGCAGGCGAACGAGGCGAAGCCGCCGGCCTCGGCCGAGGCGCGGCACGTGTACGACCCGCAGCGGACCGAGCTGGCGTGGGGCATGTACAAGGGCAAGGAGTGGCACGTCGCCGTCCAGGTGTGGGGAGCGCCGCGCGACGAGGGGGAGGCGGCCCGGCAGCTCGACGCCATGGGTGAGCTGGGCCTCAGGCCGGCGGATGCGCACAGGGCCGCCGACCTAGTCGGCAAGACCTCGTACTTCGCGACCCGGGCCTGGGGCGAGAACCGGCCGCAGCAGGTCATGTTCAGCACGGTCGACAAGTTCGAAAGCTACTCGGGCAAGGACATGGAGGCCGCGGCGACCCGGCTGGGGTACGGCGGCGAGAGCTCCGGACGGCTGGTGGTCGGCATGGTCGCCAAGACCGCCCGGCAGGTCACCTGCCACTGGAAGGACGGCACGACGGCTGTGGCCGAGCCGGCCGAGGGCTACTCCGCCCACGACACGGGGTCGGCGATCCGCGTGGTGGACGGCTTCCAGGGGGCCAACTGGTTCACGTGCGTGGCGCCGGAAGGGACGTCCTACGCGTCGGCGGAGGTGACCAAGCCGGACGGGGCGGCCTACGCATCGGTGGTCGTGACGAAGTAGCACCTCCGGGAGGTCACAGCCACCCCTGCTGCCGGGCCTCGCGTACCGCCTCCGCCCGGTTGCGGGTGCCGGTCTTGCCGATCGCCGAGGAGAGGTAGTTGCGCACCGTGGACTCGGACAGATGCAGCGTGCCGGCGATGTCGGCGACCGTCGCCCCGTCCACGGACGCCTTGAGCACATCGCACTCACGGGCCGTCAGCGGGCTCGGTCCGGCACTGAGCGCGGCGGCGGCCAGCGCCGGGTCGACGACGGTCTCCCCGGTGAGCACGCGCCGGATCGCCGCGGCGAGTTCCTCCACGGGCCCGTCCTTGACGAGGAACCCGGCGGCCCCGGCCTCCATGGCCCGGCGCAGATAGCCGGGCCGGCCGAAGGTGGTGAGGATCAGCACCCGGCAGTCGGGCGCCTGGTCCCGCAGCTCGGCCGCGGCGTCCAGCCCGCTGGTGCCGGGCAGTTCGATGTCCAGCAGGGCCACGTCCGGCCGGTGCAGCAGCGCCGCCTCCACGATCGTGTCACCACGGGAGAGCTGGGCGACGACCTCGATGTCGTGCTCCATGCCGAGCAGCAGGGCGAGCGCACCACGCATCATGCCCTGGTCCTCGGCCAGCAGAACCCGGATGCACTTGGCGGGCCTGCCGTCCCGCGGCATCTCGTTCATGCGCTCAGCCTACGGCCACCGGGCCCATCGCCCCGGCAGTGCCGAGGGTTTCGCGGACATCGTCTGGCTGATGCCTGAAGGGGCGGATTTCGTCCGGTGATTGACGCGGCGTGCGGTCCTCTCCGGTAAAGAATCCGCTTGATTCCGTGCAGCGGGGGTTGACGGTCGCGGACGGCGTGCAAACAATCGCCCCTGCATTTCCAAATCCCCCCGCAATTTGGCAGCGGAATAGGTTCGGTATTTCGATCGAACATTGTCCGAAATACCGAACGGACGCTGCCCCGTGACGAACCGAGGTGCGTCTTGCTCTTCAGAACACCCCGCCCCCGACGCCTGAGAAGCGCCGCCCTGTCCGTGCTCGCCGGCCTCGCGACCCTCGCCGCGCTGCTCCTCGGCGTCGGTGTGCCGCAGGCCGCCGCCGCGAGTTCGCTGCCCTGTGACGTCTACGCCGCCGCGGGCACCCCCTGCGTCGCCGCGCACAGCCTGGCCCGCGCGCTGTACTCCTCGTACAGCGGCCCGCTCTACCAGGTGCAGCGGGCCTCCGACGGGGCGAGCGCGAACATCGGTCTGCTGTCCGCCGGCGGATACGCGAACGCGGCCGCCCAGGACTCCTTCTGCTCGGGCACGACCTGCATCATCACCAGGATCTACGACCAGTCCCCGCGCCACAACGACCTCACGGTCGAGGGCGCGGGCGGCGCCGGCAAGGCCGATGTCGGCGCGCCCGCCGACGCGCTGCCGGTCACCGTCGGCGGCCACCAGGTCTACGGCCTGGAGATATCCGCCGGCATGGGCTACCGCAACGACTCCACCTCCGGCGTCGCGACCAACGGCGCCGCCGAGGGGATGTACATGGTGACGTCCGGCACCCATGTCAACGGCGCCTGCTGCTTCGACTACGGCAACGCCGAGACCAACAACAAGGACACCGGCAACGGGCACATGGACGCCATCAACTTCGGCACCGAGTGCTGGTTCTCGCCCTGCTACGGACAGGGCCCCTGGGTGCAGGCCGACCTGGAGAACGGGCTGTTCCAGTCGGACGCCGGATACAGCAAGAACACCTCCAACACCGGCACCGGACCACTGCCTTTCGTGACCGCGCTGCTCAAGAACAACGGCCAGAACCATTTCGCGCTGAAATACGGGAATGCCCAATCCGGTGGGCTCACGACCACCTATTCCGGAGGTGAGCCGACCGCCAGTGGATACTCGCCGATGCACCAGGAGGGCGCGATCGTCCTCGGCACCGGCGGAGACAACAGCAACGGCTCCATCGGCTCCTTCTTCGAGGGCGTCATGACCTCCGGCATCCCGACCGACGCCGCCGACAACGCCGTCCAGGCGGACATCGTCTCCGTCGGCTACGGCGGCGCGACCGGCAGCACCGGCACGCTGAACGCGGGCTCGGAGATCTCCCTGCGCGCCACCACGTCCTGCTGCACCAGCGACTACGTCCGCCACCAGAACAACGCCGGAGTCCTCAGGGCCCTCACCTCCAGCAGCTCCGGCCTGGACAAGAACGACGCCACCTGGATCGTCCGCAGGGGGCTCGCCGACCGTTCCTGCGTCTCCTTCGAGTCGCGCGACTACCCCGGAGACTTCCTGCGCCACTACAACTTCACGATCTACCGGCAGCCCATGGACGGCACCGCCCAGTTCCGGGCCGACGCCACCTTCTGCCCGCAGACGGGCAAGAGCGGCACCGGCACCTCGTTCGCCTCGTACAACTACCCGACCAGATACCTACGCCACTACAAGTACAACCTGTACATAGCGAGCGACGGCGGGTCCAACGACTTCGACAGCGCCACGTCCTGGACCGACGACGTCAGCTGGGCGGTCAGCTCGCCCTGGGCGCCGTAGCCGCCGCTTGCACCAACCCCGCCGACTGCACCGGGAGTTCGGCGGTCACCGTGAAACCGCCGCGTGGCGACGGGCCGACCGTGAGCGAGCCGCCCGCCGCCGCGAGGCGCTCGGTCAGCCCCTTCAGACCCGTGCCGCCGATCCCCGGCTCGGGCCGGATCACCGGCTTGCCGCTGCCGTTGTCGGTGACGGTCAGCCGGACCCGCTCCGCGCCGCTCTCCACGGTGATCTCACAGCGGCCGGCGTCGCTGTGCCGGACCACATTGGTGACCGCCTCGCGCACCACCCAGCCGAGGAGCGCCTCGGTCTGCGGTTCGAGCGGCGTACCGGACTGCCGGACCACCGGCTCCACGCTCGCCGCGGACAGCGCCGAACGGGCCCGGGTCAGTTCGGTGGCGAGGCTGCCCTCCCGGTAGCCGGTCACCGCCTCGCGGATCTCGGTGAGCGCCTGCCGGCCCACCGACTCGATGTCCGCGATCTGGCCCAGCGCGGCGTCCATGTCGCGCGGGGCCAGCCGCCGGGCCGCCTCGGACTTCACCACGATCACCGACAGAGTGTGCCCCAGCAGGTCGTGCAGATCGCGCGAGAAGCGCAGCCGCTCCTTCTCCACCGCGCGCCGGGCCAGCTCCTCACGGGCGGCGCGCAGCTCCCGCACCGCCTCGGACAGACCGAGGATCGCGGCGGTCACCATGCTGGACAGGAACGTGGCGTAGCCGATGTTCGTGGCGTCGCCCCAGTTGTCGCGGACGCCGGAGACCACCGCCGCGTACACCGCGAGCAGGATGCCGGTACGGCCGAGCCAGGGGCCGCGCAGGGTGGCGCCGGTCGCGAGGCCGAGCAGCGGGAAGAACATCAGCCAGGTGCCGCCGTAGCCGAGGGCCAGGCCTGTGGTCAGCAGGCCCATGAGCGCCAGCGCCACCCGGGTGGAGACCGCCTCGCGCGTCTCCCGGTGGAAGGCGCGGAACGTGACGTAGACGTACAGGGAGTTGAAGGCGAGCAGGCCCAGGCCGCCGATCAGCGGGTTCGGGGTCGTGCCCTGGAGCAGGTTGGAGAAGGCCCCCATCCCCATCAGCAGCCAGGGCAGCAGCGCGAAGCCGGTGGGCGGCGGTCCCGGATGGTCGACGTCCGAGTGCTCGCCCCGCCCCCGCTTCCCGGCGGCCCGCTGCGCGGCCCTGAAGCGCTCCAGCTCCGCCTTCCACTCAAGCCGCTCGGCCTGCCAGGCCCGCGCCTGGCTCCGTGCTCTGCGCAACACCGTCATGTCCGTGTTTCCCCCGATCAGCTGGTCCCCGCCGTACGGCGGTACGACAGCACAGCGTACGAACCGAACAGTTCCAGCCAAGCCGTCGCCACGATGATGGCACCCGGGCCCCACTCCGGGCAGATGCGCATGTACGGAGTCGGGCAGTACAAATGTCACCGACCGCGACACCTGACACTCCGTCAGGAGCCTTCACAACTGAAGAGCCCTCGGCTATACAGAGGGCGCTGGACTGGAACGCGTTCTAGATCCGCCCCCAGGACGACCTCGGTGCGGCCGACGGTGCGGACGGCCGTGCCGGGGTCTTGAACCGCCACAGGAGCCGTATGCCCATCGACGCAGCCAAAGCCCTCGCGGCCGAGCCCCGTACCGGGGACATCTCCTGGACCACGAAGGACGTCCAGCTCTATCACCTCGGCATCGGCGCGGCCGCGAATCCCGACAAACACAACCCCGCCCTCGATCCCGGCGAACTGCGCTACACCCTGGAGTCCCGGCTGCACGTCCTGCCGAGCTTCGCCACCGTCGCGGGATCCGGCGCGCCCGGCGTGATCAGCGGGCTGTCCATGCCCGGTGTCGAGGTCGAACTCGCCAAGGTCCTGCACGGCGGGCAGACTCTGGAGATCCACCGCCCCATCCCGGCCGAGGGCACCGCGAGAGCCACCAACCGGCTCGCCGCCGTCTACGACAAGGGCAAGGCCGCCATCCTGGTCCTGCGCACCGAGGTCGCCGACGCCGACGGCCCGCTGTGGACCAACGACGCGCAGATCTTCGTACGCGGCGAAGGCGGGTGGGGCGGCGACCGCGGGCCGAGCACCCGCCTCGAACCGCCCGCCGGTGAACCCGACCGGATCCTCGAACGCCCGGTCCGCGAGGACCAGGCCCTCCTCTACCGCCTCTCCGGCGACTGGAACCCGCTGCACGCCGACCCCGACTTCGCCCGGCGCGCCGGCTTCGACAGGCCCATCCTGCACGGGCTGTGCACCTACGGCATCACGCTCAAGGCGGTCGTGGACACCCTGCTCGACGGAGAGGTGGGCCGCGTGCGGTCGTACACCACCCGGTTCGCCGGGGTCGTGTTCCCCGGGGAGACCCTGCGCATCCGTATGTGGCAGGGGGAGGGGAGCGTGCGGGTGGCCGTCAGCGCGGTCGAGCGGGACGACGCGCCGGTCCTCGCCGACACGATCGTCGAACACTCTTGATCCAGTGAGCAGTTGAGGGGAGCCGCACCATGCGCGCAGCCGTACTGCACGAGATCGGCCAGGAAAAACTGGAGGTCCTCGACGACGTCGAGGCGGTGGGCTTCGGCCCCGGCAGGGTCAGGGTCCGGGTGCGCGCCACCGGGCTGTGCCACTCGGACCTGTCCGCGATGAGCGGCGTACTGCCGCAGCCCGCGCCGTTCGTGCCGGGCCACGAGGGCGCGGGCGAGATCCTCGACGTCGGGGAAGGGGTGCGGGGGCTGCGGCCCGGTGACCGGGTGGTGATCTGCTGGCTGCCCGCGTGCGGGGCCTGTCCGGCCTGCAAGCGCGGCCAGACCCAGCTGTGCCTGGCCGGATTCATGAACGCGGGCACCCCCAACTTCAAGCGCCCCGGCGGTGATGTCTTCGGCTTCGCCGGCACCGGCACCTTCGCCGAGGAGGTCGTGGTCGACGCGGGCTGCGCCGTGCCCATCCCCGAGGACGTGCCCTTCGACGTGGCCGCGCTGATCGGCTGCGGGGTCACCACCGGACTCGGTGCCGCCCTCAACACCGCTGATGTGCAGGCCGGTTCGTCGGTCGCCGTCATCGGCTGCGGCGGCGTCGGCATCTCGGCGGTGCAGGGGGCCCGGCTGAAGGGCGCCGCCGAGATCGTCGCCGTGGACCCGGTCGCCACCCGGCGCGAGTCCGCCCTGAGGTTCGGCGCCACGAAGGCCGTCGCACCGGAGGAGCTGGCCGAGGTCAGACAGCAGGTCACCGGCGGCGAGGGCTTCGACTATGTCTTCGAGGTCGTCGGCCGGTCGGCCACCGCCCGCACCGCCTACGAGAACACCCGCCGCGGCGGCACCCTCGTCGTGGTCGGCGCCGGCGCCATGGACGACTTCCTGCAGCTCAACATGTTCGAGCTGTTCTTCGACGAGAAGCGCATCCTGCCGTCCATGTACGGCGGCGGGGACGTGCTGCGCTCCTACGAGCGCGCGATCGCCCTGTGGCGGGCCGGCCGGATCGACCTGGCGGGCCTGATCACCCACCGGGTCCCCCTCGCGGAGATCAACGAGGCACTGGACCAGATGCGTACCGGGACGGCCCTGCGTACGTGCATAGAGATCTGAGGACGGGGGCCGGCATGGCACTGCCATCCGAGGGGCCGTTGCAGGGGCTGTCCGCCGTCGTCACCGGCGCCGGACGCGGGCTCGGCCGGGCCGAGGCCCTCGAACTCGCCCGGCTCGGCGCGGCCGTCGTCGTCAACGACTACGGGCAGCCGGGCCGGGACGGCTCGGGCGCGGCCTCGGCGGCACCCGCCGAAGAGGTCGCCGCCGAGATACGCGCCCGGGGCGGCCGGGCGGTGGCCCACACGGGGGATGTCGCCGACTTCCAACAGGCCCGGGGCATCCTGCAGTTGGCGATCGAGGAGTTCGGCAAGCTGGACATCCTCGTCAACAACGCCGGCATCCTGCGCGACCGCATGGTCTTCTCCATGACCGAGGACGAGTGGGACTCGGTGATCCGCGTCCACCTCAAGGGCCACTTCAACACCACCCACTTCGCCGCCGCGCACTGGCGGGAGCGGTCCAAGGCGGCCGGCGGGGAGAAGGTCTACGGACGGATCGTGAACACCTCCTCGGAGGCGTTCCTCGCCGGCTCCGCGGGCCAGCCCAACTACGCGGCCGCGAAAGGCGGCATCGTCGGACTGACCACCTCCACGGCCCTCGCCCTCGCCAAGTACGGCGTCACGGCCAACGCGATCTGCCCGCGCGCCCGGACCCGGATGACCGAGGACGTGTTCGCCGGCTTCCGGCCGCCGGACGAGGGCCTGGACCCGCTGGCCCCCGAACATGTCGCCCCGCTCGTCGGCTACCTCGCCGCACCGGCCGCCGCCCGGATCAACGGCCAGCTGCTCGTCGTGCACGGCGGCATGGTCGCGATCGTGGAACGGCCGCGCGTGCGGGCCAGGTTCGACAGCAAGCAGGAGACGTTCACCCACGACGAACTGGACGCGCTGCTCACCCCGCACTACGCGGACCGGCCACCGGGGGAGACCTTCGCGGCGGCGGAGGTGCTGGGACTGAAACGCGGGTGAGGAAAGAGGACGAGAAAAGAGAAAGAGAAACGAGAAGAGGGGGCGCCGGTCGGGCGCCCCCTCTTCCGCGATGACCGTCAGGCGGCCGCCTCCGCGGTCTCCTCCGCCGGCCTTCGGTGCCGGCCGTGCGGAGAAGTCTCGCTCTCCTGGACCGCGATCGGGCCCCGGTGCCGGCCATGGCCGGCAGCCTCGGAAGAGTCGGCAGACAGCTGCTCCGTCGTGCTGGTGTCGCTCATCGGACGTATTCACCCCGTCACATGATCTTTCGTACAGCCGGGCGAGTGTAACCGGCGCACCACCGGCCACATCCAGGCGCACACGCCAACCGGCACTAGTTCGTTACAAGACGTGCCAGGGGCGCCTGCTGCAACGGCACCGGACGCGCCGTCACCGGCTCCGCGACCGGCTCCGGGGCCTGCTCCGCGGCCTGTTCCTGCCGGGCCGGGGCCGCCGTCCGCTCCGCGGGCTCCGGAGGATCCGGTTCCGTCGCCCGCCGGGACGTCTCGGACGCCCCGGCAGCCGTGCCGTCCCGGACCGGACCCTCCAGACCCGCGCCCCCCGCCCCCGTCTCCCCCCGGGGCGCCGTCAGCCCCGCCACGCCGCACGGAGTCCCCTCCGTGGCGTACGGCAGCCGCAGCACCCCGTCCCGTGTCCACAACCCGGCCCCGGCCAGCCAGCCCTCGGGCGCCGGGAAATGGCTCAGCTGCCGGCCGGCCGGCCGCCAGACCCCCACCCAGCTGTTGCCGAACGGCCCGTCGATCCGCAGCGCCACCGCGCAGTTCTCCGGCGTCAGCACCTGCTCGGGCTGGATCGCGAACGGCGTCACCGCGCAGTCCGGCACCCGCAGGCTCTCCGGGAAGCGCACCGGCAGGGTGCTGCCGAGCACGCCCCAGCCCAGCCGCTCCGCCCCCGGCGACGGCGCGTCGGAGGAGATGAGCAGCAGCCCGCTGTCCGGGTCGGCGAGCAGCAGCCGGTCATCGCTGCCGGCCGCGATCTGCAGCAACGGCGAGACCTCCGCGCGCTCCAGGTCCACCACGACCGTCTTGACCGGCCCGTCCGCCAGCTCCCGGTCCAGCGCCAGCATCCGCCCGCCGCGATCCAGCCAGACCCCGCCCGCGCACCGCCCCGGCACCTGTGCGACCCGCTCCGGGCCGAACGCCCCGCCCGCCACCAGCCAGACCGCACTCGAACGCGGCCCGACGGCGAGGGCGTACGCCCGCGCCCCGCCCGGTGCGGGCGGCAGCAGCGTGAGCCGGGTGCCGGGCTCGGGGCACTCCACCGCGCCCAGCGGCAGCTCGCCCGTGCCGGGGCCGGTCGGGTAGAGCAGCGAGAAGGCGTGCCGGTGTTCGACCAGCCGGTGGATCAGCACCCGGCCGTCGGACAGGGGCTGCACCTCGGTGCCCGGCTCCTCCGGCTGATGGCCGGGCAGCGGCACCGCGTACGGCTCCGGGCCGTCCAGCGTCCAGCGCTCCGGGAACCAGCAGTCGCCGGCCCGCGCGAGCCGGGCGGCGTACGCCCCGTCCGCCGTGATGGCGCACCCCGTCCCCGGCTCACCGTCGTCCTCGCCGGTGGAGGGGGGTTCGATCGCACAGGCCGTCATCCTTCGGTCACCTCCGGCGACGAAGCTAGTTTTCGTACGCACGGGCGTGGGACCGGCAGACAGCGGCTTCACACATAAGGATGGCGCAGAAGCGATTCACCTGAGGAAACCGGGACCTTTGTGCTGAGCGGGGCCAGACCAGGCGCATGCGGTACGGCCGCGCAGGCCAGCCAGGTAGCCTTTGCTTCGTGCCCCGTCTGTCTGAAGTCATCGCCGCGCTGGAGAACCTGTGGCCCGCCGAGCGGGCCGAGTCCTGGGACGCGGTCGGCACCGTCGTGGGCGACCCCGACCAGGAGGTCACCCGGGTCCTGTTCGCCGTCGACCCGGTGCAGGACATCGTCGAGGAGGCGGTGAAGCTCGGCGCCGATCTGCTGGTCACCCACCACCCGCTCTATCTGCGGGGGACCACCACGGTCGCGGCGACCCACTTCAAGGGCCGCGTCGTGCACACGCTGATCAAGAACGACATCGCCCTGCACGTCGCGCACACCAACGCCGACACCGCGGACCCGGGCGTGAGCGACGCCCTCGCCGGCGCGCTCGACCTCAGGGTCGTACGACCCCTCGTGCCGGACCCGACCGACCCCGAGGGCCGCCGGGGCCTCGGCCGGGTGTGCGAGCTCGACCACCCGGTGACCGTCCGTGAACTGGCGGCCCGGGCCGCCGAGCGGCTGCCCGCCACCGCGCAGGGCATCCGGGTGGCCGGCGACCCCGAGACCGTCGTCCGCACCATCGCGGTCAGCGGCGGCTCCGGCGACAGCCTCTTCGACCAGGTCCGCGCGGCCGGCGTCGACGCCTTCCTCACCGCCGACCTGCGCCACCACCCGGCCGGCGAGGCCGTCGCGCACAGTCCCCTCGCGCTGCTCGACGCGGCGCACTGGGCCACCGAGTGGCCCTGGTGCGAGCTGGCCGCCGCCCAGCTCGACGAGATCTCCGACCGTCACGGCTGGGACCTGCGGGTCCATGTGTCCAAGACGGTCACCGACCCCTGGACCGCCCACGCGGCGTCCAGTACGACACCCGCAGGAGCCCCCAACTGAACGCCGCGCCCGCCGACCAGATCCGACTCCTCGACGTCCAGGCCCTCGACGTCCGGCTGCAGCAGCTCGCGCACAAGCGCAAGTCGCTGCCCGAGCACGCCGAGATCGGCTCGCTGACCAAGGACCTCACCCAGCTGCGGGACCTGCTCGTCGCCGCGCAGACCGAGGAGAGCGACACCGCCCGCGAGCAGACCAAGGCCGAGCAGGACGTGGACCAGGTGCGCCAGCGCGCCACCCGCGACCAGCAGCGCCTGGACTCCGGAGCGGTCACCTCGCCCAAGGACCTGGAGAACCTCCAGAAGGAGATCGTCTCCCTCGCCAAGCGCCAGGGCGACCTGGAGGACGTCGTCCTGGAGGTCATGGAGCGCCGGGAGGCCACCCAGGAGCGGGTCGCCGAACTGACCGGGCGGGTCGGCGCCGTCCAGGGGAAGATCGACGACGCGACCGCCCGCCGGGACGCGGCCTTCGAGGAGATCGACGGCGAGACGGCGACGGTGACCAAGGAGCGCGAGGTCGTCGCGGGCGCGGTCCCGGCGGACCTGCTGAAGCTCTACGACAAGCTGCGCGAGCAGCAGGGCGGCATCGGCGCGGCCAAGCTGTACGCCCGCACCTGCCAGGGCTGCCGCCAGGAGCTGGCGATCACCGAACTGAGCGAGATCCGCGCGGCCGCGCCGGACACGGTCGTCCGTTGCGAGAACTGCCGCCGCATCCTGGTGCGCACCGCCGAGTCGGGCCTGTAGGAACACCGAAGGGGCGTACGTGGCAAGGGAGTTCATCGTCGAGGCCGACGGCGGCTCCCGGGGCAACCCGGGTCCCGCCGGCTACGGCGCGGTGGTCATCGACGCGGCGACGGGCGAGACGCTGACGGAGGCGGCCGAGTACCTCGGCGTCGTCACCAACAACGTCGCCGAGTACCGCGGCCTGCTGGCGGGTCTGCGCGCGGCACGGGAACTCGACCCTTCCGCGACCGTCCACGTCCGTATGGACTCCAAGCTCGTCGTCGAGCAGATGTCGGGCCGCTGGAAGATCAAACACCCCGACATGAAGCCACTGGCACTGGAGGCGGGACGGGTCTTCCCGGCGGACCGGGTGACATACGAGTGGATCCCGCGAGCGCAGAACAAACACGCGGACAGGCTGGCGAACGAGGCGATGGACGCGGGGAAGCGGGGCGGGCAACCCTCGCCGGCCGGCAGCGTGGCGACGGCCGGGGCCGGCCACGAGGACACCCGCGCCGCACGCAAGGTCGCCACGGCACCTCAGCCGGCCTCCGGCTGGGCGTCGCCGGACATGGGGGCCCCGGCCACCTTCGTCCTCCTCCGCCACGGCGAAACCCCCCTCACCCCCCAGAAACGCTTCTCCGGCAGCGGCGGCACCGACCCCTCCCTCTCCGTCGCCGGCCGCGACCAGGCCCACCGTGTCGCCGAGGCCCTCGCCCGCCGCGGCACCGTCCAGGCCATCCTCGCCTCCCCGCTCACCCGCACCCGTGAGACCGCCGCCGCCGTCGCCACCCGCCTCGGTCTCGACGTGACGATCGAGGACGGTCTGCGCGAGACGGACTTCGGCGCCTGGGAGGGCCTCACCTTCGGCGAGGTCCGCGAGCGCCACCCCGACGACCTGAACGCCTGGCTCGCCGACCCCGAGGCCCACCCCACCGGCGGCGGCGAGAGCTTCGCCGAGACCGCCACCCGGATGGAGGCCACCCGGGAGAAGCTGGTCGCGGCCTACGCCGGCCGTACGGTCCTGCTGGTCACGCACGTCACCCCGATCAAGACCCTCGTCCGCCTCGCCCTCGGCGCCCCGCCCGAGTCCCTGTTCCGGATGGAACTCTCGGCGGCCTCCCTGTCGGCGGTGGCGTACTACGCGGACGGCAACGCCAGCGTCCGGCTCTTCAACGACACGTCCCACCTGCGTCCCTGACCCCGCCGAGCCGCGCCGCGCCCCGCGCCAGCTCCTCGATCCGCGCCCAGTCCCCGGCGGCCACCGCGTCCGCCGGGACCATCCAACTGCCGCCCACGCAGCCGACGTTGGGCAGGGCCAGATACTCCGGCGCACTCGCCGGCCCGATCCCGCCGGTCGGGCAGAACCGGGCCTGCGGCAACGGCCCGGACAACGATTCCAGGTAGGCCGTACCGCCCGCCGCCCGCGCCGGGAAGAACTTCATCTCCCGCACCCCGCGCTCCAGCAGCGCCACGACCTCCGAGGCGGTCGACACCCCGGGCAGGAACGGCACCCCGGACCCGCGCATCGCCTCCAGCAGGGTGTCCGTCCAGCCGGGGCTGACCAGGAACCGCGCCCCCGCCGCCGCACACGCGCCGACCTGCTCCGGCGTGATCACCGTGCCCGCGCCGACCATGGCCTGCGGCACCTCGGCGGCGATCGCCCGGATCGCCTCCAGCGCCGCCGGCGTCCTGAGCGTCACCTCGATCGCCGGCAGCCCGCCCGCCACCAGCGCCCGCGCCAGCGGTACGGCGGCGGCGGCGTCGGAGACGACCACCACGGGCACGACGGGGGCGCGATCCACGAGGCCCAGTACGGAGGCGGGCGAGGGTGAGGGCAGCGCTGAGGTCATGCCCTCATCGTGCCGAGCGACTGCATCACGCGCAATGGCCGTTGCGCATACTGCAACGCATGTGAGAGTGTCCGGATCCCCTCAGTGGATCTCCTCCACCAGCACATCCAGCGACCACGCCTTGCCCGCCTTCCCCGGCGCCTCCGCCTCCACCTCGTACCCGAGGTCCCGCAGCACCTCGACCAGCTCGGCCGGGTCCCCCGGCGCGGCACCCTCCGACAGCAGGCTCCGTACGATGCGGCCCTTGGTCGCCTTGTTGAAGTGGCTGACCACCTTCCGGGTCGGCGCGTGCAGCACCCGCACCGTCGCCGTGCGCCCCGCGACCTCGCCCTTCGGCCGCCAGGCCGCCGTGTACGCCGAGGAACGCAGGTCCAGCACCAGGCCGTCCCCGGCCGCCTCGGGCAGCACCTCGGCCATCGGCGCCCGCCAGTGCCCGGCCAGCGCGCCGAGCCCCGGCAGCTTCACCCCCATCGAGCAGCGGTAGGAGGGGATCCGGTCCGTCACCCGCACCGCGCCCCACAGCCCGGAGAACACCAGCAGCGAGGCCACGGCGCGCTTCTTCGCCACCGCGTCCAGGGTGGCCAGGCCGAGGGCGTCGTACAGGACACCGGTGTAGATCTCCCCGGCGGGGCGGGCGCCGGCGGTCGGCAGGCCGGTGTTCTTCGCGACCTCGCCGCGCAGCCCCTCGCTCAGCCCGAGCACCTCGCGCGCCTTCTCCTCGTCACCGGCGCACAGCTCGACCAACTCGGTGAGCACGGCCTCGCGCGCCGCGGTCAGCCCCGGAAGGGACAGTGACCGAAGCTCCAGCGGGGCACCCGCGCCCGAGTTCGCCTTGCCTTCGGACGGCGGCAGCAGGACCAGCACCACGTACTCCTCACATAGACCTCCGCGACAGCGTACGGCGTGCCACCCACCCGGCCCCGACCTACGCTCGCTGTATGCCCCGCCGCAAGATCCGCGTGACCGGTGCCCCCGAAGCCCCCTTGCGGGCCGCGCTCGCCGCGCTGCGCAGCGAACTCGGTGTCCCGGAGGCCTTCCCGCCACAGGTCCTGGCGGAAGCCGAGCGCACGGCGAAAGCGCCCGCCCTGCCGGCGTACGACGCCACGGACATCCCCTTCTTCACCCTCGACCCTCCCGCCTCCACCGACCTCGACCAGGCGACGCACCTGTCCCGGCGGGGCACCGGCTACCGGGTCCGGTACGCCATCGCCGACGTCGCCGCCTTCGTCGTACCGGGCAAGGCGCTGGACGCCGAGGCGCATCGCCGGGTGAACACCCTGTACTTCCCCGACGAGAAGGTCCCGCTGCATCCCACCGTGCTCAGCGAGGGCGCGGCCAGCCTGCTGCCGGGCCAGGTCCGCCCGGCCGCGCTGTGGACGATCGACCTGGACGCCGACGGCCGGACCGTCGCCGTCGATGTGCGCCGCGCCCTGGTCCGCAGCCGCGCCAAGCTGGATTACGCGGGGGTGCAGAAGCAGATCGACGCCGGGACCGCCGAGGAGCCCGTCGCGCTGCTCAAGGCGATCGGCGCGGCCCGGCAGCGGCAGGAGACCGAGCGCGGCGGCATCTCCCTGAACGTGCCCGAGCAGGAGATCACCGAGAAGGACCACACCTACGTCCTCGGCTACCGGGCCCCACTGCCCGCCGAGAGCTGGAACGCCCAGCTCTCCCTGCTCACCGGCATGACCGCCGCCGAGCTGATGCTCGCCCACGGCACCGGTGTGCTGCGCACGCTGCCGACCGCCCCGGACGGCGAGGTGGCCCGGCTGCGCCGCACGGCGACCGCGCTGCACATCGACTGGCCGCACCATGTGTCCTACGCGGCCCTGATCCGCTCCCTCGACCCGGGCGACCCGCGCCACGCGGCCTTCCTCCAGGAGTGCACCACCCTGCTGCGCGGCGCCGGCTACACCGTCTTCCGGGACGGCGTCCTGCCCGCGATCACCACACACGCCGCCGTCGCCGCCCCCTACACCCACTGCACGGCCCCGCTGCGCCGCCTCGTCGACCGGTACGCCGCCGAGATCTGCCTCGCCGCCGTCGCGGACCGGTCCCCGCCCGACTGGGTGCTCGCCGCGCTCGACGCGCTGCCCCGACGGATGGCCGACGGCTCCCGGATCGCCGGCACGGTCGAGCGCGAGTGCGTGGACATCGTGGAGGCGGCCCTGCTCAAGGACCGGGTCGGGGACGTCTTCGACGGCTGTGTGGTGGACGTCGACGAGCACCGGCCGACCGTCGGCACCGTGCAGTTGATCTCCCCGGCCGTCATCGGCCGCATCGAGGGCGACCCGCTCCCGCTCGGCGAACGGCTCCGGGTCCGCCTCGCCCAGGCCGACCCGGGGACGTCGAAGATCCTCTTCACGGCCGTGTGAGCGCCCGCGGCGACAGGGTCAGGCGCCGGCGGCAGGCACCCCGAGCCAGCGCTCCAGGGCCTCCGGCAGGCCCTTGTCGTCCGCGTCCGCCGCGTCCGCCGCGTCCGCCGCCCAGGCCACGAAGCCGTCCGGGCGGACGAGCAGCGCCCTGAGGCCGGGCCGGTCCGGGCAGGCGAGGGTGCGGACCTCCAGCCGGTCGCCGTACCCCTCGGCGTGGGCGCGCAGCCCGGGGTCGTCGGCGAGGTCGAGCAGCAGGGCGCGGCCGTGGTGCAGATGGCCACCGAGCCGGGATGCGTCGGCCAGCACCAGATCGGGCGCGCTCGCGCCGGTCAGCGGGTGGTCGCCGGGCAGGTCGTAGCGCTGCCAGATGCCGGAGATCTTGGTGACGAGATACGTCGTCCCGGTCGTGGTCAGCGCCAGGTCGGTCACCACCCGGCGCAGCGCGCGGGCATGCCGGTCCGGGCGCATCACCGCGATCTGGGCCCGGGTCCAGTCGAGCACCCAGGCGCCGATGGGGTGGCGTTCGGCGGTGTAGGTGTCGAGCAGGCACACCGGTGCCGTGCCGCGTACGACGGCGGCCAGCTTCCAGCCCAGGTTCATCGCGTCCCCGAGGCCGAGGTTGAGCCCCTGCCCGCCGAACGGCGAGTGCACATGCGCCGCGTCGCCCGCGAGGAGCACCCGGCCCCTGCGGTACTCGGTGGCCTGGCGGGCGTTGTCGGTGAACCGGGTGGCACTGAGCACCTTGGTGATGGTGACCTCGGGCACGCCCGACACCCGGCGCAGGCTGGCCTGCAACTCCTCGGCGGTGACGGGCGCCGAGCGATCGGCAGGCGGGCCGTCGAACTCCACGCTGAGGATCCGGCCGGGGAACGGTCCGTGGACGTACGTCCCGGTGTCCGTGGTGTTCCAGCCCTCGTGCAGCCGCTCGGCGCCGGTCAGCTCGACGATCGCCTGATAGCCGGTGATCTCCGGGTCCGTGCCCGGGAAGTCGAACCCGGCGAGCTTGCGGACGGTGCTGCGGCCGCCGTCGCAGCCGACGAGCCAGCCGGCGCGGACAGTGGCGTCACCGATGTGTACGGCGACCCCGTCCGCGTCCGCGTCGAAGCCGGTCAGCGCGACACCCCGGCGGACCTCCACCCCGAGCTCCCCGGCCCGCCGGGCCAGGATCCGCTCCAGCGTGGCCTGGGGAACGAGGAGCCCGGTGTCGCCGGCGGGGCCGACCTCGGCCCAGGCGGGATCGGAGCCGTCGAACAGGTCCTGGGTCATCGTGATTCCGGCGAAGTGCCCGGAGAACTTGGGCGCGAGCTCGGACTCGAAGTCCTCGCCCCGGAAGGCGCGTATCCGGTCCAGCGCCGCCTCCCACACCGCCTCCAGCTCGGGCAGCAGCCCGCGCCGGTAGAGGGCGACCGCGCTCGGGATGTTGATCGCGCCTGCCTTGATCGTCTCGTCCACCTCGGTCAGCCGCTCCACGACCAGCACCCGCGCACCGCCGAGCGCCAGCTCACAGCCGAGGAAGAGGCCCACGGGGCCGGCTCCGGCCACCACCACGTCGTAATCGATCGTCGTCATGGCTTCAAGTGTAGTCACTAAAAGTTTTGAGCGGCTATAGTTTTTCCATGAACAAGGAACCGGATGAGGAACTTCCGCTGCGGGAGCGCAAGAAACTGGCCACGCGGCAGCGGATCTCGGACATCGCGACGGGTCTGTTCATCGAGCGCGGCTTCGAGGCGGTGACCGTCGCCGAGGTCGCCCGGCGGGCCGGCGTCTCCACGATGACGGTCTTCAACTACTTCCCGCGCAAGGAGGACCTGTTCCTCGACCGCATCCCGCAGGCCGTCGCCCTCTTCGCCGGGGCGGTGCGCGACCGCGCCGACGGCGAGTCCCCGCTCACGGCCCTGCGCCGGCTCGCGCTCCGGCTGGACGACGAGCGGCACCCGTTGGGCGGCGTGCGGGAGACCTTCGCGCCGTTCTGGCGGGTCGTCGTCGATTCGCCGGCCCTGCGCGCCCGGGCCCGCGAGGGTGCCGAGGAGGTGGAGCGGGGGCTGGCCGCCGCCCTCGCCGAGACCGGCGCGCCGGAGCCGGACCTGCTGGCGGCACTGGTCGTGGCGGCCCACCGGGCGGTCTTCGCCACCTCCGTGCGCCGGCTGATGGCGGGCGACCCGGTGGACGAGGTGGCACGCGCCCACCGGGCACGCCTGGAGACCGCCTTCACGGCCCTGGAACGCACGGACCTCGACGGCTGACACCGTCAGCCAGACCTGGACGCCGCATGGAAGCGGGGGCATGGAAGCCGGGGGGCATGGAAGCGGGGCCTGAAGGCGTTGTACCCATGAAGGGGCCGGTACGACGAGGGGGCGCGGGATGGCGGAACAGGCGTTGTGGACGCGCGCCCGGCTGGGACACGGCGGACCCCCGCTCGACCTCCTGACGGCGGACTTCCGCCGGCACACCTACGCCCCCCACGCCCACGACGAATACACGATCGGCGTCTGCGTCGGGGGCAACGAGGTCATCGACTACCGCGGCGGCCACATCCGCACCGGCCCCGGCACGATCGTCGTCCTCGAACCCGGCGAGATGCACACCGGCGGCCCCGCCAACGCCACCGACGGCTACGCCTACCGCGCCCTGTACGCCGAGCCGTCCCTGCTGGCCGACGGCGTCCTCGACGGGCTGCCGTACTTCCGCGAACCGCTCGTCCAGGACCCCGAACTGGCCGCCGCGCTCCGCCTCGCCCACACCGAACTCAGCGCCTGCCCCGACCCGTTGGAGGCGGAGTCCCGGCTGCCGTGGCTGCTGACGGCGCTGGCCCGCCGGCACTCCACGGCACGCTGCGGTCCGGGTCTGGTACCCGGCGCCGGCACGATCGCCCGTACCGTCCGCGACCGCCTGGCCGACGAACTCACCGCCCCGCCGGCCCTCGCCTGCCTCGCCGCCGACCTCGGCCTGTCCCGCTACCAGCTGCTGCGCGCC
Organism: Streptomyces alanosinicus; assembly: GCF_014650595.1. Lineage (GTDB taxonomy): Bacteria > Actinomycetota > Actinomycetes > Streptomycetales > Streptomycetaceae > Streptomyces > Streptomyces alanosinicus. Next base: position 485,451 of record NZ_BMVG01000001.1, on the reverse strand, counting down.
TTCCGTACGACCATGGGGATACCGCCGTACGCCTGGCTCGCCCAGTACCGCGTGAGCCGGGCCCGCGCGCTGCTCGCCGCCGGGCTGCGCCCCGCCGAGGTGGCCCCGCTCGTCGGCTTCGCCGACCAGGCGCATCTGACCCGCTGGTTCCGCCGGGTGCTCGGGGTGACCCCGGCGGCCTACCGCAACAGCGTTCAAGACGCGCCCCGAGGACACGGCCGAAACTCGACCCCATGACTGCACGTGGCTGGTTCCTGTTCTCCCTCATGGGAGTGATCTGGGGCGTCCCCTATCTGATGATCAAGGTGGCGGTGGACGAGGTGTCCCCGCCGGTGGTCGTATTCACCCGCTGTGCCCTCGGCGCGCTTCTGCTGCTCCCCTTCGCCCTGCGCCAGGGCGGCCTGCCGGGGGCCGTACGCGCCCACTGGCGCCCCCTGCTGGCCTTCGCGGTCCTGGAGATCATCGTCCCCTGGTTCACGCTCACCGACGCCGAACGGCATCTGTCCAGCTCGACGGCGGGCCTGCTGATCGCGGGCGTGCCGATCGTCGGCGTCGTCGTGGCCCGCGTCCTGGGGGACACGGAACACCTGGGAGCCCGCCGGCTCACGGGCCTCGCACTCGGCCTCGGCGGTGTGACGGTCCTGACGCTCCCGCACCTCACCGGCGGCGACGCCCGCTCCCTGGCCGAGGTCTTCACGACGGTCCTCGGCTATGCGACGGCCCCCCTGATAGCCGCCCGCCGGTTGAAGGACGTCCCCTCCCTGCACCTGACGGCGGCCTGCCTGACCCTCGCGGCGGTGGTCTACGCCCCGGTGGCGATCGTGGCGCGCCCGTCCGCCGTCCCCTCTCCTTCCGCCCTGGCGGCCCTGGCCGGCCTGGGCGTGCTCTGCACGGCGGTGGCCTTCGTGGCGTTCCTGGAACTGATCAAGGAGGCGGGCCCGACCCGGGCGACGGTGATCACGTACGTCAATCCGGCGGTCGCGGTGGCGGCGGGCGCCCTCTTCCTGGACGAGCGGCTGACCCCCACGGTCCTGGCGGCCTTCGCCCTGATCCTGGCGGGCTCGGTGCTGGCGACGGCGGCGGGCGGTCCGCGCCGCTCCACGCGCCCGGTACCATGGTCGACACGGCAGACGAGCCGGGCGGACGGCCGCGTGGAGTCCCCCTAGGGGGCTTCCCGAGGAACGTCCGGGCTCCACAGGGCAGGGTGGTGGCTAACGGCCACCCGGGGTGACCCGCGGGACAGTGCCACAGAAAGCAGACCGCCCGGGGCTTCGGCCCCTGGTAAGGGTGAAACGGTGGTGTAAGAGACCACCAGTGCCCAGGGCGACCTGGGCAGCTAGGTAAACCCCACCCGGAGCAAGGTCAAGAGGGAGCACTCCGGTGCTCCTGCGCGGACGTTCGAGGGCTGCCCGCCCGAGTCCGCGGGTAGACCGCACGAGGCCGGCGGCAACGCCGGCCCTAGATGGATGGCCGTCGCCGAGGGACCCGCGAGGATCCCTCGGAACAGAACCCGGCGTACAGCCCGACTCGTCTGCCCGCCCAGGTGCGAACTGACCGCGTCGTCCGGGCCGGAGGCGCGGTCACGGACTCTCAGACCCCTTACGTCCCGTCCGTGCCATCAAAGCCAGACAGGACCGTCGGGCAAGCCAGCCCACGGCAAGTGCGGCGAGGACGGCTCCCCAGTCGATGACATGCGGGAGTCCGGGGAAGAACGCGAAGAAGGCGAGTGCGGCGAAGAGCCCCACGAGAAACGAGACGCTCCCGGCGCGACGACGCCACACTTCCTGGGCCTGGTCTGCGTCGTTCTGCTGCTGCTCGACCATGAAGGGCTCACTTCGTGATGTGGTGGCACTGACTGACGCGGCGCACTCCGTTGACGTAGAGGCGGGCGCACGCCTTTCCATAACGAGGCAGCGTCTGGGGAGAGTTGTTGCGCATGGGGTCGATCCTGCACTCGGTGTGTGTCCGCCCGCGGGACGTGCGGTACGTCCGGTTGTCGGTGTCGGCGTAAGTGAAGTCGATACGCCAGTTGCAGAATCCGCTGCTGAGGGCGGCGACGAAGGCGCAGTCGACGCCGGCGTTCTGATAGGTGATCCTCCGGCCGCCGCCGCGGATGATGTGCGTGAACATGCATCCTGTCGGGATCTTCATGCTCATGCCGCCGACGCTGTACTCAAAGGTATGTACAGGAGCTGTTCCGATCGCCGTCGCATGCGCGCCCGTCGGCGCGGCCAGGACAAGGGCTCCGGCCGCGGCCAGCGCCGTAGCGAAGCGAGTGAAGTAATGCAGGGGCATGGCGGTCCTCCCGGTGATCTCCTGTTGCGAGCACCCGGGACAACCGGATCTTGTGACTGGCAGTTGCTGGATTCCGCTTGATTCACTGCTATTGAGTGATCAAGGAACAAGCCGACTGACGTGCAGAAACGTTCATAGGCTGAGAGCATGGCTTCGCGGAGATCGTTTCCTGGCGTTCCTCCCGTGCCGTCCGACTCTCCTCATGCCGAGGCGGAGGCGGACGCCGACGCGTCGTCGGTCCGGGCCGAGGTGGAGATCTCCTCCAGGGTGCGTGCGCGGGTCTCCACTCCGGAGAGGGGCATCGCGGCGGTCGCGAGGGCGAGTGGTGCCGCGCAGAGCAGGGCGGTGGTGCGGAGGGACGGCGGGGCCACGGCTGCCACGACCACGGTGATCATCAGTATGCCGCCGATCTTGGTGACCGCGGCCGTGAGGCCGGAGGCCTGGGAGCGGACCGTCGTCGGATACACCTCGGCCGTGTACGCGCTGAGGACGGCGACGGCCGAACCGGCCGACCAGATGGGGACCGCCAGGAGCAGATGCAGCGTCAGAGGGTGATCGGTGATCCGGTCGCCCAGCGCCGCCAGCGCCACCATGGACAGCGCGGTGCAGGCGCCGAGGAGGACGAGTGTGCCCTTGCTGCTCCACCGTCCGTACAGCCAGGCGATCGCGAGGTTGAACGGCAGTCCCAGCAGTGCCGCGTCCCGCAGGGTGGTGTCGGCGGTCAGCTCCGTGAAGCCGAGGCGCTGCAGGTCGGACGGGATCCACAGCTGGAAGCCGTAGGTCACCAGGCCGATCCCCAGGGCGAGGAGTACCAGGGGGAGGCTGAGGGTGGTGTACGGCGTCAGCAGTAGTCGCAGGTAGCCGTCGTCGGACGAGGGCGCGGGGGTGTCCGGGGGCGGTGGCGGGGCGGGGAGCAGACGGCCGCCGTAGCGGGCCAGTACGGCCTCGGCGTCGGCGTGTCGCCCGCGGGCCACGAGGAACCGCGCGGACTCCGGGATCCAGTGGTTGAGCAGCAACAGGGCGACGCCGGTGGGCAGTCCGAGCAGCCACAGCACGCGCCAGCCGAAGTGCGGCACGAGCAGTGCGGCCGCCCAACTGGTCAGCACATAGCCCCCGGCGGTTCCGACACCGCCGACGAGGACGACGATCCAGCCGCGCTGACGGGCCGGCACGGTCTCCGTCAGCAGGGTGAAGGTGAGCGGGAGCATGCCGCCCGCGCCCATCCCCATCAGGAAGCACATGAGGATGTTCATCCAGAACAGCGGCATGGCCCCGCAGACGGACGTCGCGAGAAAGACGACACCGGCCAGGAGAATGGCGGGGCGACGCCCGATCCGGTCGCCGAACCTGCCCCACAGGAAAGAACCGATGACGGTTCCGCCGATCCCGGACAGCGGCAGCAGCGCGACGGGCAGGCCGCCGTGCGGATGGACCGCCGAACGCAGCCCGTATTCCTGAGCCACACCCGGCGCGACGAAACTCAGCGTCATGGGCTTCATGACGTCGATGGCCACGGCGAACACCATCACCAGGGTCAGCGCCCCGTGCGCTCGGGTCAGGGGCACGTCATCGGCGAAGCCCGCGCGGAGCGGACCCGGTCCCGGCCCCTCGTCGCCGGGCGTCCGACGGGGGCCGACGATCCCGTGGACGCATGCCGCCACCCCGGCCAGCACGAACGCCATCCCGGTCAGCATCAGCGGGTCCAGCGGATTCGAGTCACCGCCCGGCATGGTGGCCTGATGCCCCGGCGGGTGGGTGAGGTGCGCGTACATCGGCAGATGGCTCAGCACGCCCGCGAGGCACAGCAGGGCGCCGCACCAGAACCATCTCGGCCGAGCGAAGTCGATGCGGTGTCCCATGGGTCCCCACCTCTCGGTACCGATGCCAGAAGCCAGGAAGCACTGTGACAAGGGGGGTACAGCGCGTCAATGGCCGGACACCTTGTGTGATCGAGCCTCCGGGGGGGATGGCCGGGGAGGAGGGGGGAGGGGAGAGGCGCATCGGGCACCGGCGGAGCGATGTACGGCACCCGGTGCACCACCCGCGCTTCGGCGGTCAGTCGTGGAGGACTTCTTCCCGCCCCTTCCCGGTGGCGTCCGCGAGGACGGTGCGCGGTTGCGCGGACACCTCCGCTTTCGTGAGCACGGCCGGCTCGGCCGTCGTGGCGGGCGCCTCCTGGGTGGCCTCGTCGCGGCCGGCGCGGGCCTCGGCCTTGAGGATGCGCAGCGACTTCCCGAGTGAACGCGCGCTGTCCGGGAGCCGTTTCGCTCCGAACAGAACCATGACGACCAGAGCGATGATGATGATTTCGAGCAGACGGTTTTCCAGCATCACGACCTTCTTCGGCTGGGGCGGGTGAAGCATTCTCGCGAGGTGACGGCGTGGGTCACCGGCACCTTTTCCGGGGTTCTACCCGATTGCCCGGCGGCCGCTGAGCGGGGTTCACCTGATGGATGCAGGGCCGGTCAGGTGCACTCTTTCGGTGGATCAAGAAATCGCCGGACCGCCCCGAGGCTATTAATCGCAATAGATGACGCTCTGGAGGGGAAATAATAGTGCCGTTCTTGGTTCCAGGTGCCGGCACACCGGCGGCCGGCTGCGGTGGTCTGCGCTCCCGTGCTGCCCGGTTGCTGCGGCAGGACATGCGGCAAGTCGATTTCGGGGCGCGCCGATTCAGGCTCCGCTCGGGTCCGGCCCGGCCGCGGCTAGAGGATTCCGGAAGGGCCTTTCTCGAGGGATTCAATCACTCGGTGGCCGCCCGAAATGCGGATGCGCTCGGCACGGCACTGGGCGGCGTCCCGGAAGAATTCCGAGGGTTTGCCTTCGAGGGTGCCGGCATGGGCTGCGCGCTGCTCGACCTGCTCACCCTTTCCCGGGGGCGCAGACTGCGGGAACTTCTCGATGGGGCCGGCGTCGACTATCCGCATTTGATCCATGTGGGTGCCGGCTGGGCTTTCGCCAAGCTGCGGCTGCGTCCCTGGCGCGGACTGCGTGCCGGCGACCCCCTGCTGCGCTGGCTCGCCTGGGACGGATTCGGCTTCTACCAGGGCTTCTTCGACTCGGACCGGGTCGTGGCCGGGCAGCGGATCGAGCGCGGTCTCGACCCGCGGCAGCGTGCCGTACGGGACCAGGGGCTCGGCCGGTGCCTGTGGTTCCACGAATGCGCCGACCCCGAGGCACTGGGCCTGCGGGTGGCCGAGTTCCCCCAGGGGCGGCGGGCGGACCTGTGGAGCGGAATCGGTCTCGCGGCCGTGTACGCGGGGGGTGCGGACCAGGACGAACTGCGCGCACTGGCCGAGGTGGCGGGCGGCTACCGGGCCCATCTCGCCCAGGGCGCCGCCTTCGCCTGCGGGGCCCGGGTGCGCGCCCGGACGCCCCTGCCCGAGCACTGCGGCCCCGGCGCCCTGGCCCTCGCCGGGGTGCCGCCCCGGACCGCGGCCGACTGGACCGACACCGCACAGGCGGACCTGGGCCCCGACCCCCGTACCTCACAGCACTACGAGGAATGGCGCGCCGGGATCAGAGGGCTGTGGACGACTTACCACAATTCGCCCCCGGCCGGTGCCCGCGCCGACGACTCCGCCCCCCACGGGTCCACCCCGGACGCTGCCTCCGCCCACAGCTCTGCCCACGGTTCCGCTCACCCTCCCACGCGGCAGCCCCCTCGCCACCTCACGGCCACCGAGCCCGGCGAGGCCGTCGAGGCCGTCGAGCCCGGCGAGGCCGCGCCGTTCTCCCGGAGGGGCCGATGAACTCCGCCGCTCGTCTCGTGAGGGCGCACGCGGCCAAGGCCGTGGCGCTCTGCTGCTGTTTCACGGCCTTCTCGCTGGCCCTGCCGGACTCGGTGTCCGCGGCCGACCGGGCAGCGGCGGCGGCGCCCTTCCATTTCACCGCGCACCCGCTGAACGCCCCCGACCGGCCGGGCGAGCGCCGGCTGCGGCCGGTCGCGCCCGCCTTCCACCACATCCGGTCCTGGATCTCCTCGGTCGGCGCCGGCGCCGGGCTGTTCGCCGCGGACGGCGGGTCGGTCGCGCACGACGTATGTCTGGTCGATCCGCGCACCGACACGGTCACCGTCGAGCCGGCCCCCGGCACAGGGAAGCGGTACCGCGCCTTCACCCTCGCGGCGAAGGGGCTGCCCATGCCGTCGTACGCGGCCCCGATGGGCTGTATGCCGGCCGATCTGAACCAGGACGGCCGGCAGGACCTGGTGGTCTACTACTGGGGCCGCTCGCCCGTGCTCTTCCTGCGCAAGGCCGGCGGCGCCCCCGCCCGGGCCGCCTTCGTACCGCGGGAACTGGTGCCCGGCCACCCGGTGTGGAACACCAACGCGATGACCCTCGGTGACTTCGAGGGCAACGGACACCTCGATCTCGTCGTGGGCAACTACTTCATGGACGGGGCCCGGGTACTGGATCCCACGGCCGAGCAGTCCGAACTCCAGATGCCGTCGTCGATGTCCCACGCGCTGAACGGCGGCACCCTGCGCTACTTCCGGTTCACCGGCGGCCGTTCGGGCGCGAAGCCCGAGGCCCGGTTCGCCGAGGTCCCCCGCGCCTTCGGGCCGAAGCCCCCGACCGGCTGGACGCTGGCGCTCGGCGCCCAGGACCTGGACGGCGACGGACTGCCGGACCTGTACCAGGCGAACGACTTCGGACGGGGCCGGCTGCTGGTCAACGAGTCGAAGCCCGGCGCTCCCAGGTTCCGGCCGGCCACGGGGACCCGCCACTTCACCACGCCGAAGTCCAAGCAGCTCGGCAACGGCTCGTTCAAGGGCATGGGTGTCGCCTTCGCCGACCTCGACCGCAGCGGAACCCAGTCCATCCTGGTCGGCAACATCACCGAGCCCTACGCGCTCCAGGAGAGCAACTTCGTCTTCCGGCCCACCGTGCCCCGCGGCCGGCTGGGCGCCCTGCTGCACCGCGGCGAGGCCCCCTACGACGACCACAGCGAGGGCATGGGGCTGTCCCGCTCCGGCTGGACCTGGGACCTCGTCGCGGCCGACTTCGACAACTCCGGCTATCCGCAGGTGATGCACGCCACCGGATTCCTCGCGGGCGGGACCGATCGCTGGGCGCAGCTGCAGGAGGCGGCGATGTCCAACGACCTGATCCTGCGCCACCCCGAACTGTGGCCCAACGTCGAGCCGGGGGACGACCTCTCCGGCCACGACCCGAACACCTTCTTCGTCCGGACCCCCGAAGGCCGCTATGTGAACCTGGCCGAGGAGGCCGGGGTCGCCTCCACCGCGGTCACCCGGGGTTTCGCCGTCGGTGACGTCACCGGCGACGGACGGCTCGACTTCGTCGCGGCCAACCAGTGGGGACAGTCGGTGTTCTACCGGAACCGGTCCGCGGCGGCCCCCTTCCTCGGCCTGCACCTGCGGCTGCCCACCGGATCGCCGAGCGCCACCACCGCGGCCACCACCACCGCGGCCACCACCCCGGCCATCGGCGCCGTCGCCCGGCTGCACCTGCCCGACGGCAAGGTGGCCGAGCAACAGCTCTACCCCGCCAACGGACACGGCGGGGTCGCCGCCCCGGATCTCCACTTCGGCCTCGGCAAGGAGAAACCGGTCGGCCCGCTGCGCGTGGACCTCTCCTGGCGGGACCTCCGCGGAGTACGGCACGAGCGCACCGCAACCCTCCCACCGGGCTGGCACACCCTCGTGCTGGCAGCCGACGGAACCATCGCGGAGGTTCCCGCATGACGACCGACCACACCTGTGCCGTCGACACCGGCAAGCCCTGCGCCCCGTGCCGGCGCAGCAAGGCACTGCGCCGCTTCGCGATGTCCATCACGGCCGCCACCGTGCTCGGCCACACCGTCCTCGGCTTCGAACAGGCCTATGCCACCCCGCTGTTCTCCGTCCTGGCCGCGGTCCTCACCGAACTGCTCCTCGAAACCGTCGAGGCGTGGGGCGTACGGCGTCCGGCCCGCTACCGGCGGCCCCTCGGCGAGGCGGTCGACTTCCTGCTGCCCGCCTACATCGGGGGTCTGGCCTGCGCGATGCTGCTGTACGCCAACAGCCGTATCTGGCCCACGCTGCTGGCCGCGATCGTCGGTGTGTCCAGCAAGTACCTGATCCGGGTACGGGTGCGGGGCAAGGCCCGGCACGTCCTCAACCCCAGCAACTTCGGCATCGTCACCGTCCTGCTGCTGTTCCCGTGGGTGGGCATCGCACCGCCGTACGAGTTCACCGAGTGGCTGAACGGCTGGTGGGGTGCGGTCCCGCCGCTCGCGGTGCTGGCCCTGGGCACCATGCTGAACGGCAAGCTGACCGGCAAACTGCCGCTGATCCTCGGCTGGGCGGGCGGCTTCGCGGCGCAGGCGCTGCTGCGGGGCGCGCTCACCGACATCTCCACGATCAGCGCCTTGCTGCCGATGACCGGCTCCGCCTTCGTGCTGTTCACCAACTACATGATCACCGATCCGGGCACCTCGCCGTGGCGGCCCCGCAACCAGGTCGTCTTCGGCGCGACCATCGCCGCGGCATACGGCGTGCTCGTGCAGCTGCACATCGTCTTCGGCCTGTTCTTCGCCCTGGTCATCGCCTGCGTACTGCGCGCGGCGCTGCTGGCCCTCCTCGCGGCGCGCGCCGGCAGCAGCATCCCGGCCCCGCGCCAGGAGGCCGGACCGGCCGACGCCCAGGACACCCGTGCCACGGCCGCCTCCGGCGCCGCCGCCGCGGTCGCCGACGCGTCCTGACTGGCTAGGAGAGTCGCCGTTGTCCCCGTACGAGAGCACGGTTTCCCACGACGGCATCGCCGTCGTGGGAATGGCCTGCCGCTATCCCGATGCCGACGACCCCGCACAGCTGTGGGACCTCGTCCTGCGCCGACGGCGCGCGTTCCGGCGGCTGCCCGCGGAACGCCTCGCCGTCGAGGACTACGCCGACCCGACGCGCCGCGACCCCGACAGCATCTACGGGACCAGAGCCGCCCTGCTGGAGGGCTGGCACTTCGACCGGGGCGCCTTCCGTGTGCCCGGCGCGGTGCACCGCGCCACGGACCCCGCCCACTGGCTCGCGCTGGAGACCGCGGCCCGCGCGCTGGAGGACGCCGGGGCGCCCGGCGGCGCCGGCCTCGACCGGGACCGGGTCGCGGTGGTCATGGGCAACACCCTCACCGGCGAGGTCACCCGCGCCCGCACCCTGCGGCTGCGCTGGCCGTATGTGCGGGCCGTGCTCGACGGCGTTCTGGCGGAGGAGGGACTCACCGGGACACAGCGCGAGAAGCTGCTGGCCAAGACCGCCGAGCGCTACCTGGAGCCGTTCCCCGCACCCGACGACGAGTTCCTGGCCGGCGGCCTCGCCAACACCATCGCGGGCCGGATCTGCAACCAGTTCGACTTCCACGGCGGCGGCTTCACCGTGGACGGGGCCTGCGCCTCCTCGCTGCTCGCCGTGACCACGGCCTGCGGCCGGCTGCGCGAGGGCAGCGCGGACCTGGTGCTGGCCGGCGGCGTGGACATCAGCCTCGACCCGTTCGAACTCGTCGGGTTCGCGCGGCTCGGCGCGCTGGCCGAGGACCGGATGCGGATCTACGACAAGGAGGCCACCGGCTTCCTGCCCGGCGAGGGATGCGGGGTCGTCGCCCTGATGCGCGGCCGGGACGCGGCCGCCGCCGGGATGCCCGTCTACGCCGAGATCCGCGGCTGGGGCATCTCCTCGGACGGCGCGGGCGGCATCACCCGCCCCGATCAGCGCGGCCAGCTCCTGGCACTGCGCCGGGCCTACGCGCACGCGGGCATCGACCCGGCCGCCACCGGGCTGGTGGAGGGCCACGGCACCGGTACGGCCGTGGGCGACGCGATCGAGCTGCAGGCACTGTGCGCCCTGCGCGCCGGGGCCCCGCGGCCGGCCGCGCTCGGATCGGTCAAGGCCAACATCGGCCACACCAAGGCCGCGGCCGGACTGGCCGGACTGATCAAGGCATGCCTGAGCGTGCACGGCGGTGTGCTGCCGCCGACCACGGGATGCGACAGCCCGCGCGACGAACTCGCCGGCGAGGACGCGGTGCTGCGGATCCTCACGGACGCGGCCGAGTGGCCGCCCGGACCGCGCGTCGCCGGAGTCAGCGCCTTCGGGTTCGGCGGCATCAACACCCATGTGGTGCTGAGCGAGCCCCGGCACCCGGGGCCGCGGGCCGCCGCCCGAGCCGCGGTTCCGCGCGCCCGCCGTGCCGACCCGGAACAGGAGCTGATCCTGCTCAGCTCGGACAGCCCCGGGGAACTGTCGGACCGGCTGCGCCGCCTGGCCCGGCTGGCCCCCCGGCTGTGCGACGCCGAACTCCACGACCTGGCCTGCGCCTGGGGCCGGGCACCCCACCCCGGTCCGGTCCGCGCCGCCCTGATCGCCGATTCCCCCGAGCAGCTCGCCCGGCGCGCCGAGGCCGCCGCGGCCGCGCTCGCCCAGTCCGCGCCGGGCACGCTGGCCCAGCTCCCCGGCGTATGGGCCGGGAACGCCTGCGCGGGCCGGGTCACGCTGCTGTTCCCGGGTCAGGGCGCTCCGCTGCCCGCCGGCCCGGGCGCGATCGGCGCCGACCTGGCCGAGGACGCGGCGAGCGGGTCTCCCCCCGGGCCCGCGCCCCAGGCCCCCGCCCACGCCGCCCATGGCGCCGAGGGACCCCGCCCGGACGCCGACACGGCCGCCGCCCAGTCCCTCGTCCATCGGGCCTCGTTGACCGGCCTGCGCTGGCTGCGGACGCTGGGCGTACGGGCCGAGGCGGCACTCGGGCACAGCCTGGGCGAGTACGCCGCGCTCGTCTGGGCGGGCTGTCTGGATGCGCGGGAGAGCCTGGAACTGGTGGACCGGCGCGGCCGGACGATGGCCGAACTCTGCGCTCCCGGTACGGGGATGCTGGCCCTGACCGTCGACGCCGCCGCCGCCGAGGAGCTGTGCCGGGGCACCTCGCTGGTGGTCGCCGCCTACAACGGGCCGCTGGCTCACGTGGTCGCCGGGCCCGCCGACGAACTGGCCGCGCTGGCCCGGCGCGCGGCCGAGCGCGGGATCGACGCGCTGCGCCTGTCCGTGGCGCACGCCTTCCACTCGCCCGCCGTCGCCACCGCGGCGCAGAAGTTCGCGCCCCTGGTCCGCGCCACCGGATTCGCGGTGCCCCGCGGCACACTGCTGTCCGGCGTGACCGGCGGCGTCTGCCGCGTGGGGGGAACGGAGCTGCAGGAACTGCTGTCCGCGCAGATGACGGCACCGGTGCGGTTCTGGGACGCGGTCCGCGCGGCCGCCGGGTGGACGGACCTGTTCTGCGAGACCGGCCCCGGCCGGGCCCTCGCGGCGCTCGCCGCCCCCAGCGGTGTGCCCACGGTGTCCCTGGAGGTCGGGGCGCCGGGGCCCGGGCCACGCGCGCGGACGGCGGCCGCGCTCTTCGCCTGCGGGGCGCTCGCCTCGGCCGAGGCGCTGTTCGAGGGCCGTGAGAGCCGCCCCGTGGACCCGTGGCGGGAGCGGGTGTTCATCAGCAACCCCTGCGCCCGTCCCACGACCGGCCCCACAACCGGCCCCGCCACCATGCCGGCGGCCCCGGCGGCCCCGGCGGCCCCGGCGGCCCCGGCGGCCTCGGCCGGCCCGAGCGGCCCGAGCGGCGCGACCGGCGGGACCGGCGCGACCGGCGCGACCGGCGGGACCGGCGCGACCGGCGGGACCGGCGCGACCGGCGGGACCGGCGCGACCGGCGGGACCGGCGCGACCGGCGCGACCGGCGGGACCGGCGCGACCGGCCCGGCCGCCTCGGCCGATCGGACTCCCGGGGCGGCGGGTCCCGCCGAACGGTCCGTCTCCGCCGAGTCGTTCGCCGTCCCGGACACCGAACAGCCCGTACACACCGAGCCGTCGGCGTCGCCCGCCGGACCGCCCGAACCCGTCGGCCGCCCCTGTGGGGAGGACGTCGCCGGGCTTGTGCTGCGGCTGGTCGCCCAGGCCACGGAGTTCGAGCCGGCGGCGCTCACGCCGGACCAGCGGCTGCTCAGCGACCTCCATCTGTCCTCGCTGAAGGTGACCCAGCTGGTTGCCGAGGCCGCCCGCGCGGCGGGTCGTGAACCCCCGGCCGCGCCGCTGACCATGGCGGACGCGTCGCTCGCCGAGATCATCGAGGTGGTGCGCGCGCTTCCCGGAGCCGGCAGCGGCGACGGCCCGGAGGCGATCGTCCCGGGGGCCGCGCCCTGGATCCGCTGCTTCGCCGAGGAACTGCGTCCCGTCGCGGTGCCCGCCCCGGCTCCCGCCGACCGCCCCGGCCGGGTCACCCTCGCGGCCCCCCGGGGACCGGCGCCCGGCGCCGACGCCCTGCGGCTGCCCGCCGGCGAGCCGACGGGCCGGGCCGAACTGCTCTACGTGCCCGACGCGGAGGCGCCGGAGGGGCTCGCCGGGCTCCTCGGCGCGGCCCGCTCGGCCCTCGCCGGCGACGGCCGGCTCGTCCTCGTCACGCATGGACCGGCCCTGTCCGGCTTCGCGGGCAGTCTGCACCAGGAACACCCGCGACTCGGCATCACCGTGCTGCGCGTCCCGCCGACCGAGGCGGGCCTGACGGCCGCCGCGGCCGTCGCGGGCGCCGAACCCGGAGTGCTGCGGGAACTGGTGGTGTGCGAGGACGGCAGCTGCGCCGAACCGGTCGCCATGCCGCTGCCCGAACCGGACCCCGGCGCCGAACCGGTGCTCGGCCCGCGGGACGTCCTGCTGGTCAGCGGCGGCGGCAAGGGGCTGGGCTTCGAGGCCGCCGCCGCGTTCGCCCGGACGACCGGGGTCTCGCTCGCCCTGCTCGGCCGCGGTGATCCGGCCGCGGACGCGGTGCTGCGGCGGAACCTGGAACGGCTCGCCGAACTAGGCGCCACGGTCCGCTATCAGCGGACGGACATCACCGACCCGCACGCCACCGCGGACGCGGTCGCGGAGGTGGAGCGCGAACTGGGCCCGGTCACCGCCGTGCTGCACGCCGCCGGCATCAACCAGCCGCGACGCTTCGACGACCTCACCGAGACCGACGTACGGGCGCACCTGGCACCGAAGACGACGGGTCTGGCGCATCTGCTGGCCGCGGTGGACCGCGGCCGGCTGCGCCTGCTGATCGGGTTCGGCTCGGTGATCGGCCGCTACGGCCTCGCGGGCGAGTGCCACTACGCGCTCGCCAACGGCCGGCTGCGTCAGATGCTCCAGGACGAGGCCCGTGACCTGCCCGGCTGCCGCACCCTGGTGCTCGACTGGTCGGTGTGGGCCGGCGTGGGCATGGGCGAACGGCTCGGCGTGGTGGACCGGTTGGCCCGCGGCGATGTCACGCCGATCCCCGTCGAGCAGGGCCTGGACCTGTTGCTGCGGCTGGCCGCCGCCCGGGACCTGCCCACCGCGGTGACCGTGCACGGACGCATGGGACTGCCGCCGCGGCCGCTCCCCGAAGGCGCGGCCGGCTCCGCCACCCGGTTCCTGACCCGGCCGCGGATCCACTACCCGGGCGTGGAACTCGTCGTGGACAACGTGCTGACCGAGGCCACCGACCCGTATCTGCGCGACCACCGCGTCGACGGGCTGCCGGTGCTGCCCGCCGTCGTCGGTCTGGAGGCGATGGCCCAGGCCGCCTCCGTCCTCGCGGGCCGGCCGCTGCGCCGCTGCCGTGAGGTGACCTTCGACCGGCCCGTGACATCGGCGGCCGGCGGCCCCCGCACCCTGCGGCTGTGCGCGCTCGCCGAGGACGGCGCCGTCACCGTGGTGCTGCGCAGCGACGAGACGGCGTTCCGCGCGGACCACTTCCGCGCCGTCTTCCCGCTGCCGGCCGCCGCCGGCGACACCGAGCCGACGGACGACGCGCCGTCCCTGGCGCCGGTGACCGGCGACGAGCCCGAGGTCCCGGCCGCGGATCTCTACGGGCCGCTCTACTTCCACACCGGCCGCTTCCGGCGGGTCGAGCGGCTCCACGGCCTGCGGGCCCGGCAGGTCAGGGCCCGGCTGGGCCAGGCCGTCGAGGCGGGCTGGTTCGCCGCGGGGCTGGCCCAGGGCCTGCTCCTCGGCAGCCCCGGCCGCAACGACGCGACGATCCACGCGCTCCAGGCCTGTGTCCCGGGCCGCCGGCTGCTGCCCGTGGGCTGCGCGGAGTTCCAGGCCGCCGAACCGGGCCCGGCCGGCGCCGACGGGGACGTCACGGTGCACGCCCGGGAGCGCCGGTCCGCGGGCGGCGCGTACGAATGGGACGTCGAGGCGGTGGACGACAGCGGGCGGCTCCTGGTCCGCTGGCGTCGGCTGCGGCTGCTGGACGTGGGCCCGCTGCCGCGCCGGGAGCGCTGGACCGGGCCGCTGCTCGCGGTGCACCTGGAGCGGGGCGCGCTCGCGCTCGGCCTGGACCCCGCCCTGACGCTCGGCATCGAGGCGGGCGCGGCACGGGAACGCACCGTCCCCCCGGTGCGGCCACCGCACGGGACCTCGCGCAGCCACCGCGGTCCGCTGACCCTGACCGCCACGGCCCCGGGCGGTGTCGCCGTGGACTGGCAGCGGATCACCCCCGGCGAGGCGGACGGGGTGCGCTCGGCGCTCGGCGCCCCGTACGCGGACCTGTGGGCGCATCTGCGCCTGGCGCTGGACGAACCGGAGCACGCCGTCGCGGCACGGCTGTGGACGGTGGCCGAGTGCGGCGGCAAGGCGGGGCGCGGCCCCACCACGCCGGTGACCGTGGACGGGATCTTCGAGGACGGCTGGGTCCGCTTCCGCAGCGGGCGTTCGCTCATCGCGACCGCGGTGGTCCCGGACCGGCTGGCGCCCGAGGGCGCGGCGGAACCGGAGCCCGGCGCCGGTGGCGGACCGGGCCCGGTGATCGCCGTGGCCGTGATGACAGCAGCGGGAGGCACACATGTGGCAGCGCACGACGTACAACCACCGGCATCTGGTGACGCTGGAAGAGACGAACCTCGTCGGGAACGTGTACTTCAGTAACTACTTCCTGTGGCAGGGGCACTGCCGCGAGCGCTTCCTCGCCGAGCGGGCACCGGGCGTGTTCCGGGCCCTGCGCGAGGACTTCGCCATGGTCACCGTCTCCAGCCGCTGCGACTTCCTCGCCGAGCTGTACGCCGCCGAGGAGGTGGAGGTCCGGATGTCGCTCGGCGCCCACGGAGCGAACAAGGTCACCATGCTCTTCGACTACTACCGGCTGCAGGACCGGACGGCTCAGCTGGTGGCCCGGGGAGAGCAGACCATCGCCTGTATGCGGCGCACCGCCGAGGGGATGGAGCCGATCGACGTACCCGGGGAACTCGCCGAGGCGCTGCGCCCCTACGAGCGGGAACCCGCCCTGGCGGTGGACCGGAGTGTCTGAGCCGGACTCCCGCCCGGGCCGCGGCGCCGGTGCGGCCTCGTCCCTGCCCGCCCGTACCGCCGTGGTGGGCTGCGGACGCATGGGGTCCGCCCTGCTGCACGCCGCGCTCCGGCAGGGCCTCGACGTACTGGCCGGGGTGCGCGAGCCCCGCCGCAGACGGCCCGGGGTGCCGCCGGAGGTGGCGCAGCTGACGCCCGGACAAGCCGCGGCGGCGGCCGAGCTGGTGGTGCTCGCGGTGCCGCCGGGCGAGCCGCTGCGGCAGCTGGCGGAGCAGCTGGAACCGGTGCTGGCCGGCAAGGTGGTGCTGGAGCTGTCCAACCCCGCGATGCCCCGGCGGGACATGCCCGCGCCACGCGGTCCCTGGGGGCCGAGCGAGGCGGAGCTGCTGGCCCGGCGCCTGCCCCGGGCGCGGGTGGCGAAGGCGCTGAACACGGTCTCGGCCAAGGCCCTCGGCCCGCTCGGGCCCGCGGCTCGCGGGGAGTGGCCCCGGCCGAGCGTACCCGTCGCCGTGGACGATCCGGCGGCGCAGCGACTGGTCTGCGCCTGGGTGGAGGCGCTCGGTTTCGAGGCGGTGCCGGCCGGACCCCTCACGCATGCGCGCTCGCTGGAGCACCTGGCCCAGCTGCTGCGCCACATCGACGCGCAGTCCGGGCGGACGGGACTGGTGGGATGCCGGATCCTGCGCCCCTGAGGCGCCCCCGAAGGAGGAAGCCCGAAGGAGGAAGCCCGGAGAAGACCACCGGAGAAGACCAAAGGGAGGAAACCCATGTGTGGAACGCCTGATTCCGATCAGTCTCACTGCCCTCAGGCCCATGGCCGGGAAGCCGACGCGCGTACGGTCATCCCGCTGCTGATGCCCGCCCCGCACGGTCCGCTGGCGGGTGTCGAGATCCGCCCCCCGGGTCCGTCCGGCCCGCACTGGGACGGCCGCAGGGCGGCGCTGGTGTCCGGAGCGGGCGGCGCCAAGGAGGACTTCCTGCCGCTGATGCACCGCCTCGCCGGGTCGGGACACCGGCTCTTCGCCGTGGACCTGTGCGGCCAGAACGAGACCCCCGGCCCCGACGACCCCGCCGTGTACGGCGTCGAGGCGCTGGCCACCGATCTGGCCGTCGCGACGACGGCGGCGTGCGCCCGTAAGCCCGTGCATCTCGTCGGGCACGGGGCCGGCGCCCTGGTGGCGGCCACCGCGGTGGCCCAGGCCCGCGCCCGGGAGCGGTTCGCACCGTCGACGTACCGCAGTCTCACCCTCGTCGCCCCCTGCTGGGACGGCACCGTGGCGGCCGGTGAGGCGGAGTCCGCCGACTGGGAGCGGCTGGTGGCGCTACAGCACCGCGGCACGGTGACCGACGAGCGCCGGGCCGTGATCCGGCAGCGGCTGGCCCGCAGCCACCCGATGGGCCTCACCCGGCTGGCCTCGGCCGCCGCCGCACCGGATCTCGTCACCGTGCTGCGTGCCGAGGGCATCCGGATGCTGGTGGTGGGCGGCGCGCAGGACCCGCTGGTCCCCGCGGACCGCACCGAGGCACTGGCCCGGCGCCTCGGCGCACGCCACAGCGTCGTCCCCGGGGCCGGACATCTGCCGCACCACGACAACCCCGATGCCCTGGCCGCGACTCTGACGGCGTTCTGGGCCGAAGCCGAAGCCGAAGCCGAAGCCGAAGCCGAAGCCCAAGCCCAAGCCCAAGCCGAAGCCTGCCCGCCGCAGCGGCCTGCGGCTGCCGCGGCGGGCGACGGCACATGACGGCACCGCCGGCGGGGGGGTGCGCGTGCGGTGCGCCGGGGCGCGCTCGGTCTACCGCGCGTCCACCGGAACGCCCAGTTCCGCGGCGGCCAGGGCGGTTCCCCGTACGCGTGCCTCGATCTTGGCGAAGGCCAGGTCGCGCGAGGTGGACGTGTCGTCGGCGAACGGCGAGAAGCCGCAGTCGTCGCAGGTGCCCAGCTGGTCCACCGGGATGTGCCGGGCGGCGCGCAGCACCCGGTCGCGTACCTCCTCCGCCGTCTCCACCCGGGGATCGATGGGATCGGTCACGCCGACGAACACCCGGATGCCGGGGCGCAGTTGCTCGGCGATGATGGCGAGGACCCGCTCGGGATCGGCCTCGCTGGCCAGTTGGACGTAGAAGTTGCCCGCCTTCAGCTGGAAGAGCTTGGGCAGCAGCCCGGCGTAGTCGACGTCCAGGCTGTGGGTGGAGTCGTGGTCGCCGCCGGGGCAGGTGTGCACCCCGAGGCGGGCCCGCTCCGTCGCGTCGAACCGGCCGAGCACCTCGTTGTTGAGGTCGATGAAGTCGTCGAGGAGGGCGCCGCTCGGGTCCAGCTTGAGGGAGAGGCGGCCCTCGGTGAAGTCGAGCTGAACCACATGCGCGCCCGCCTCCAGGCAGCCGCGGATGTCGGCCTCGGCCTCGTCGGCCAGGTCGCTGAGGAAGGCCTCGCGGGAGTATCCGGCGATGGGCTCGGGCGGGTAGAGCAGGCTGAGTGCCGAGGGCGCGATGACCGCCTGCTTGAGGGGGCGGTCGGTGTGCTGCCGGGCGTCGCGCAGATACGACTCCGCGCGGATCCGGTAGCGGAACGGCCCCTCGGTCAGGTGGGGCAGCTGCCGGACGTGGCCGTCGGCGAACGGGATGGCGGCGCCGTGCGGAGCGAGGCCGGCCAGGCCCGCGATCGGGTAGGTGGCGAAGCTGGGCTTGGCCTGCTCGCCGTCGACCAGGACGGGGCAGCCCGCCGCCGCGAGGCGGTCGAGCGTGTCCGCCGTCGCCCGTTGCTGAAGTGCTGTCAGTTCTTTGTCGTCCAGAGTGCCTTGCGCGTGCTCACTGAGAGCCTGTCGCAGTTCGCGAGGGCGGGGGATGCTGCCGATCGGCTCCGTGGGGATGCTCATGCGCCGGACCATAGGAATCCCCCCGCGTCCCGGCAAGAGGGCGCGAGCGTGCCACCAGGGCCGCCCTCCTCGAATTCACCGGATAGGGATGCCCGGCCGGGCGCCGGGTTGACCCGGCACCGCCGGATGCGCCGCGAGGCGGGGGCCTCAACGAGTGAATCCCCGGCCGTATGACGCGCGTTTGTGATGATATGCGCTGATATGGGGCATGAAATGGTCGTCATGGCTGGGTGTTCGCCGGATCCAGCGACCTCGATGTTCCACTGGGAGTGATGGTGTTCAACCTGAGCCCGTTCACCCTGGTCGCTCTCGCTCTGATCGCCATGTTCCTCTACGGCCCCGACCGGCTGCCCAAGGCCGTCGGGGAAGCGGCCCGCGGCCTGCGCAGGCTGCGTACGCTGCTGCGCGGCGCCACCGACGGGGTACGGCGGGAGCTGGGTCCCGAGTACGAGGATCTGCGGCTGCGCGACCTGCACCCGCGGGCGTTCGTCGCGAAGCACCTGCTGGCGGACGACCGGCCCTGGGACCCGCCGGAACCGCAGTGGCAGCCGGGGCCGAAGCCCGCGGGCTGGCCGGAGCACGTGCCGTTCCCCTCGGCCGCCGAGATGGGCATGGCCGAGGGCACGGACGCGTTCAGCGCCCCCATCCCGCACGAGCGGATTCCGCCGCCGGAACCGGGTCCGTCGGCGCAGGCGGCGCCCCACGGGCCCGTCGAGGAAGCGTCACCGGCGGTCGCGGTGGGGGCGGCGGCGTCGCGGGCATCCGCCGCGGAGGCGCCCGCGCCGGACAGCGGCGGGGGCGTACGGATGCACGATCGCTGATCTCGTCGCTCACGCATGAGGAGTTCCGCCCCCGTGGACACGACCCGACCCGACATCCCCCGGACCCCGCCCCGTCCGGACGGTCCGCCCCGTCCGGACGGTCCGGCGCGCAAGGACGGCCGGATGCCGCTGCGCGAGCATCTGCGCGAGCTGCGCAACCGCGTGGCGAAGGCGCTGCTCTCCGTGTTCCTCGGCACGGTGGTCGGCTGGTGTGTGCACCCCTGGCTGATCACCGAACTGACCGGTCCCAGCTGCCATATCCCCGGCCTGCACGGCATCGCGCCCGCGACCGCCGCCTGCCCCAACGGGCTGATGGTGATGCAGGGCGTGATGACCCCGCTGACCTTCACCTTCAAGGTGGCCATGGCCGCCGGGGCGGTGCTCTCCAGCCCGTTCTGGTCGTACCAGCTGTGGGCGTTCGCGGCGCCGGGGCTGCACCGCCACGAGAAGCGCTACGCGCTCGGGTTCGTCGCCGCCGCCGTGCCGCTGTTCCTGTCCGGAGCCGGGCTGGCCTACTGGGTGTTCCCGCAGGCCCTGCGGATCCTGCTCGGTTTCACGCCGGGTTCCTTCAGCAACTTCCTCCAGGGCGATCAGTTCCTGGAGTTCTTCATCCGGATGATCCTGGTGTTCGGCCTCTCCTTCGAGATGCCGCTGCTGCTGGTGCTGCTCAACTTCACGGGTGTGGTGAGCGCCAAAAGCCTGCTGGCCCGCTGGCGGACCTTCGTCATGCTGATCTTCGTGTTCTCGGCCCTCGCCACCCCCACGGGCGACCCGCTCACCATGATGGTCCTCGCCCTGCCGATGACCGTCCTGTTCGCGCTGTCGCTGGCCGTGATCGCCTGGCGCGACCGGGTGCGCAGCCGCAGGGCGGGGGCGGCGGCGCTCTCGCCCGACGAGGCGGCGCCGCTCGGCGAGGCGGAGCTGCTCGGCGAGGCGGAGCCGCTCGACCCGACGCCGGCACAGAACCCGGTCCCGGCAGGAAGCAGGGACTGACCACCGCCGCCCGCCCACGAGCCGTCTCGGAGCCATCGATGAACGCAGCCACCGTCCCGCCGCCCGCGGACCCGCTCGCCGCCGTCCCGCGCCGCGCGCTCGCGGTGCGCGCGGCCACGCTCCTGCTGCTCCTGCTGCGCGGCGCCGCGGCACTCGCCGCACAGACGGCGGTCGGGATCCTGCGCCGCGATATGCGCACCCGCCGGGACCGCTGGCTGGTGGACCTGGTCACCCGACTCGGACCCGCCTTCATCAAGGCCGCCCAGCTGCTGGCCACCCGGGCGGATGTGCTCCCGCCCCGCCTGTGCGCCGCCTTCGCCCGCCTCTACGACGGTGTCCGGCCCGCGCCGCTGGCCGCCGAGGCCGGTGAACTGCGGGACAGCGGCCTCGTACTGGACCGGGGGAGCGACGGCGTCGCCCGCCCGGTCGCCGCCGGCAGCATCGCCTGCGTCTATCGCGCGACCGCTCCCGACGGCCGCAGGGTCGCGGTGAAACTGCGGCGCCCGGAAGTCGCCAGGCGGCTCGCGGTGGACCTGGAACTCATGCGCAGGGGCACCCGGCTGGCGGCCCGGCTGCCGCAGCTGCGCGGGCTGCCGGCCGTCGCCGTCGTCGACCAGATGACACAGGCGGTCCACGGCCAGCTGGACTTCGTGCGCGAGGCCCGCTTCCTGGCGGAGTTCCGGGCGAACATGGCGCAGGAATCCGGCCTCCGGGTACCCGCCGTGCACCCGGAACTCGGCCATGACGGCGCTCTGGTCATGGAGTTCATGGAGGGCCTGCGACGCCGTGAGCCGCACGAGTTCCCGGCAGGGGTGCGTGAGCGGGCGGTGCTGTCGACGCTGCGCGGGATCTACCGGATGCTCTTCATCGACGGGCTGGTCCACTGCGATCTGCACCCCGGCAACCTCTACTTCCTGCCGGACGGCGATGTGGTGCTGGTGGACGCCGGTTTCACCGTGCGCCTGGACGAGCGGACACGCCGCGCCTTCGCCTGGTTCTTCCTGCAGATGACCGTCGGGGACGGCAAGGCCTGCGCCCAGATCGTGCTGTCCACGGCGACTCCCGGGCCGCGCGCCGACACCGACGGTTTCACCCGCGAACTCACCGCGCTGGTGGAGGCGAACAGCGGGGTGTCCGCGGCGGACTTCGACCTGGTGACGTTCGGCGCCTCGCTGTTCGACATCCAGCGCCGCCACGACCTCTACGCCGCGCCGGAGTTCGTGTTCCCGCTGCTGTCCCTGCTGGTGCTGGAAGGCACCGTGCGGGCCTTCGCCCCGCAGGTCGACTTCCAGAAAGAGGCCGGGCCCTATCTGATGAAGGCCGTGTTCGGCGAGGCCTTCCAGCCGGCGGCCTGACGGAACGCCGCACCCCGCCACCGGTGCGGTGGCGGGGTGCGGTTCGGCGTCCGACGGGTTCTCAGGCGCTCTGGTTGACCGTGACCGGGAAGCCCTGCAGCTGGCCGGCCTGGTTGCCGTTCGAGTCGAGGAGCGGCACGTTGCCGCCGAGCGTGTAGCCCTGGTTGGCGGGCGGGAACGCCTTGAGCAGGCCCGAGCTGAGCGTGGCCGGGTTGTTCGGGTCGGTGGACAGGACCAGCGGCGGGCTGCCGTCCTTCGGGGCGACCGTGAGCGTGAAGAGCAGCTTGATGATCATCTCCGGGAAGGGCGGGACCGGCGGGATCGCCGTCGGGTTGCCCGGGTTCATCTGCAGCAGGCTCAGCGGGGTGATCGTGGTGTCCGACTGCTCGATGGTGACCGTCATGGTGGCGGTGTCCGCGACCACCTTGTGGCCGATGACCTCCAGGACGAGACCGGTCTCGTTGCTCGTGCGGACGCAGACGTCGATGCCGCCCTTGAAGTCGAGGTTGACGACACCGGTGTTGATCTGCAACGGCACGTTGGCGGCGTAACAGCTGCAGGGGATGTCCACGCCGACGGGCGGGAGCGGGAACGGGAAGGCGGGCTGCAGGGCGGCGATCCGCTCCGCCTCCGCGGCCTGGGCGCTGCCCGGTACCAGGGCTCCGGCGCCGACCGCGGCGGCGGTGACCGCCGCTCCCTTCATGAAGCCGCGGCGATCGCTCCCGCTGCCGGTGATCTCAGCAGACTCTGTCATCCGACTGTTTTTCCTCTCTCAAAGGTGAGTGGGCAGCACATGGGCCGTCCTGGAAGGCCGCCGTCACCCTGTGTGGCGCAAGTCCGGGTCTTACGGCAGCGTCGACTCACGTATACCGCGCCAAAAGTGACGTGCAGTCATAAAATTGGCATTTCCTCCGATTTGGGTCCGTTTGCTCCAGTGCGGCACAGGTGGGCGGTGTGCGGCGAGTCTTCGGGCGGGGCCGAACGGGTCAGTGGCGCCGCCGCCATGTCCGCTGTTCCTGCCTATTTCGGTGTTCGGGAGGTTTGATACGGAATATCCAGTCGGGCCGCATGGGGGCGGATCCGCCGCCACGGCCCACCCAGGGCAACGGAAAGGCCGTTCGGCATGACGAATGGACAGGGACCGGCCACCGGGACCGCGGGAGCCGCCCGTTCGGGGCGCAGGGGCAGGAGCCGCCGGATCGGAACGTGGTGCGCCACGGCCGTACTGGCGTGCTCGGCGGCGGTCATGGGCGCGCACCCGGCGGCGGCCGCCGGGAAACCGGGTCCCGTGCTGGTCGACCACCCGCAGAAACCGCAGGCCGTCCTCACCCCCGGGCGCGCGGGCCGGGTGACGGTCCAGCTGAAGAACACCGGCCGCGGGAGCGCCCGCAACGACGGCCGCATGTACATGGAGATCTGGGCCCCCTACGGCACCCGCTTCACGGACACCCGGCTGACCCCGCTCCACGGGGCGCCGGGCGGATGGGCCTGCAAGGGCGACGCGTACCGGAAGGGAGTTCCGTACGAGAGCACGATCCTGCGCTGCTTCTCCGACCGCCACGGGCAGGTCGCCCGCGCGGGCGGAACGGCGGCCTGGGAGCTGAGGATGAAGGTCGTGCCCGGCACCCGGGCCGGCACCACGCTGGCCACCACCCCCTACAACCGTGGCGCGGTGTTCCACTTCGGCTACCGCGGGCGGTCCGTCTGGACGACCATGTCCCTGAAGGTCAGGACTCCCGGCAAGGCGCACCGCGCACACCGCCGGGCACACCACGGCGGACGGCATCGCTGACCCGCTCGCGCACACCGCCCCGGATCCGCCCCGCGGCAGCCGGCGGGGCCGGTTCCGGGGCGGCGCCGGGGCGGCCGGCCGTCAGGACGTCGCCGCGGCGACCGGCGTACGGGCTTCCAGGGTCATCGCGTTCGAGTCCCACCAGGTGCCGGAGTCCCGGCCGGGGGAGTGCAGCCGCAGGGACGCCCAGCCGTTGGCGCTCCTGGTGCCGGCCGCCAGCTCCGCGGGAGCCGCGAGGTTCACCTTCCAGCGCCATTCCTCGGCCGGCGCCGGCCCGCTGTAACGGGACGTGCAGGACATGTGCCGGCCGTTGTGCGTCACCGGGGTCATCCCGTCGTACATCCGGCAGGACCATCCGCCCGGCGCATGGCCGACCGGGGTCACCGTGGCGTCGGCCAGCCGCATCAGCTCCGGTGAATACACCGTCAGCGTCAGGCCGTTGACGCGGGAGGGCAGGTCCTTCGTCCGCTTGATCCCGAACGTCACCGGGCCGGACGCGCCCGGCTTGATGAGGGCGATGGGCCGCTGGGGGCTGTCGGTCCCCCAGTACGGCACGGGGGCTCCCGCGACCGGTGCGGCCGTGGCCGGGGCGAGGCCACCGCCCAGGGCGAGCGCGGCGCCCGCCGCAAGGACCGCGACGCACCAGTGGGCCGGCCGTCGCACATCGGTCTTCATCTGTGCCTCTCCCTCGCTGCTGGCGGGTGTCGGGGGTCTTCGAGGTGGCGGCCGCACGCACGGCGCGCCCCTGTCGGATCGGATACTCATCCTTTCCGCGGCCGCTCCCCCCGTCCCGCGCACCGACATGCCGAAGGCTCACCTGATCGCCACGCGCCCCCGCCCGCGGAGCCGCCGGGAGGGCCCGGTCAGCCCGTGGGGCCCAACGGCCGCTCCCGCACCCGCTGGAGATGCCGCTCGAACACCTCCCGTGTCTCGGGCGTCAGCGTCCGCAGCGCCACCAGTGCCGTGATCACCACATCGCACAGCTCCGCCTGTACGTCCTCCCAGGTGTGGGTGACGCCCTTGCGGGGGTTCTGGCCGGTCGTGCCGATGACCGCCTCCGCGACCTCGCCGACCTCCTCCGAGAGTTTCAGGACCCGCAGCAGAAGGCCCTCGGTGCCGGCATGGGCGCGGGTGGCCTCCAGACGGGAATAGAGGTCGTCGATGGCCGGCCAGAGGGACGGCGGGGCGGTCGTGCCGGAAGTGTCCTGATCCGTCATGCCCGCAGCCTGCCATGCCCCCCGGCGGCGCCGTACCGGGCTACTCCTCGAACTCCTCGAACAGCGCCTCCTGCTTCCCCTCCGTCCTCGCCCGCAGCCGGCAGCCGCGCGCGCCGATCACCGCGGCGGTGCCCGCCGCCGTGACGCCGAGGGCCACCGGCACCATCCAGCCGCGGTCGAAGACATGGCCGAGGGCGTGGTCGAGGGAGAGGCGGCCGGGGCCGGCGATCGCGAGGCCGGCCGCCGCGAGACCGAGGCTCGCCGCGTACTCGTAGCCGCCCCCCTGGGCGAAGAAGCCGCTCGGCAGATGGACCGCCGCCGCCCCCGCCATCGCGCCGGCCGCCGCAGCGCCCGCCGCCGGGGTCGCAAGGCCCAGGGCGAGCAGGGTGCCGCCGCCGGTCTCCGCGAGGCCCGCCGCCGTCGCGCTCACCCTGCCGGGCGCGTAGCCGACGGACTCCATGAACTGACCGGTGCCCTCCAGACCGCCCCCGCCGAACCAGCCGAACAGCTTCTGCGCACCGTGCGCGGCCAGCACCCCGCCGGTCCCCAGCCGGAGCAGCAGCAGGCCCAGATCACGTCGGTCGTAACAGCTCACGGTGGCTCCCAGGCGGAGAGGCGGAGAGGCGGAGAAGCAGGGAAGAAGCAGGGAAGAAGCAGGGGGGAAGCAGGGGGGAAGCAGGGGGAGGGGCGGAGGGACTCGTGTTCCACCGTCGCAGGACCGGCGCCCGTAGGCCCGTCGGGCAGGGCGTTCGGGTGGCCGGTCGTGAAGGGCGTTCCGGTGGCGGGTCCGGGACAGCGGTGTGAGCCTGGCGCCATGAGCATCAAGCCAGCCAATCTCAGCGACCCGGCTGTCCGGGCCTTCGTCAGCGCCGTCAACTCCCATGACCGGGACCGCTTCATGTCCCTCCTGGCACCCGGCGCGACCATGTCCGACGACGGTTCCGACCGTGACCTGGACGAGTGGATCGACCGGGAGATCTTCTCCAGCCACGGGCACCTGGAGGTCGACAAGGAGACCTCCGGCGGACGGGCCCTCGTCGCCCGCTACCGCAACGACACCTGGGGCGAGATGCGCACCCGGTGGACCTTCACCGTCGCGGACGACGGCCGTATCTCCCGCTTCGAGACCGGCCAGGCATAGCCGTTATCGCCTTGGGCCGAGGATGCCTGGGCAAAAGACGTAGGGGACTTGGGAAACCGGGGTAACTCATCGGATTTTCATAACGCGGCAAATTCCCAGCCGTTCGGCCGTCGATCCGCGAATCCCCTGCTGGGCGCGGTGTACGGTCCCGGGGTGCGTGAATGTTCCCGGCTCAGCCGGCGTGCTGTCCTCGGGCTGGCCGCCGCCGCCCTTCCCCTGTCCACGGCCACCGAGGCCTCCGCGACCACGGTCGTCGGGGGCGAGCAGCTGGCCCGTAACGGCGTCCAGGTGCGCGGCGCCTCCGGGCTGCCCGGCAAACTCACCGCCCGTTCCTGGCTGGTCGCCGACTGCGAGAGCGGCGAGGTGCTCGCCGCGTTCAACGCGCACCGGCGGCTGCCGCCCGCGTCCACACTGAAGATGCTGTTCGCGGACACCGTGCTGAAGAAGTTCGACCGCACCGAGCGGTACACGGTGAAGGACTCCGACGTCCTCGACGTCCCGGCCGGCTCCAGCCTGGTCGGGATCAAGCCCGGCCTCACCTACACCGTCGACCAGTTGTGGCAGGGCGTGTTCCTGCGCTCCGGCAACGACGCCGTTCATGTGCTCTCGCACATGAACGGCGGCATCGCCAAGACCGTCGCCGAGATGCAGTCCAAGGCCGAGGACCTGCAGGCCCTGGACACCCATGTGGTCAGCCCCGACGGCTTCGACCACCCGGGCCAGATCTCCTCGGCGTACGACCTCTCGCTCTTCGGCCGGCACGGCCTGAAGGACGCCGACTTCCGCGGCTACTGCGGCACCCGGACCGCCGACTTCCCGGCCGGCGGCAAGAAGACCTTCCAGATCCAGAACACCGACCGTCTGCTGACCGGGGCATGGGGTCTGAAGACATACGACGGCCTGATCGGTGTCAAGAACGGCTACACCAGCCATGCGGGCAACACCTTCACCGGCGCCGCGACCCGGGGCGGGCGCACCCTGCTGGTGACGGTCATGCACCCGGCCGAGGGCAGCAACGCCGTCTACGAGCAGACCGCCGCACTGCTCGACTGGGGCTTCGGACAGGGGCGTTCGGCGCGGGCCGTGGGCACGCTCGTCGATCCGCTCAGCGAGGGCGGCGCGAGGGCGCGCCCGGCGTCCGGGCACAACGCGGCACAGCCGGCGGCCGGCGCACCCGGCTCGGGGGGCTCCGGCCGCCCCTCCACCGGACGGCTGGTGGAGGGCGCGGGCGGTACGGCGCTGCTGCTGGCGGCGGCCGGGGCGTGGGCGGTGAAGCGGCGCCGCAGGCGGGTCGCGGCGGCCGCGCTGGCCGAGGCGGACACGGAGGTCACCGAGACGGCGGGGGACACGGCGAAGACCGAGGCCACGGCGAGGGCGGAGGCCCCGGGGGCGACGGAGTCCGGCGGCCGGCACCGGCGCTGACTCGCCCGAACGGCTGAAAATATGCGGCGGCCGTTCCATCGGCCGGTGCGTACCCCGCGTCCCGCGCGAGGTCCACCCCCCAACTCCGGCCCGGTGGAACGGCCGCCGACTCCCCCCCTCAGTGTGGCTGCGGAATCCACGTGCTCCAACTGTGAAGCTATCGTGGAGGAAAGTTGAGCATATGCGCTCGACGGGCCGCAATACTGCGGATATTCAAATTCCGTTTGTGATGAAGGGTGCACTCCCGCCCGGCACGCGCCCCAGCGTGCGCCCCGGACCCACTCCAGACCCCGCCCCGGCCCCGCCTCAGCCCCGCCCGATGTACGGCATCCCCGTCGCCAGCACCGTCGCGAACTGCACGTTCGCCTCCAGCGGCAGCTCGGCCATGTGCCGTACGGTGCGCGCCACATCGGACACGTCCATCACCGGCTCCACGGCCACCTCGCCGTTCGCCTGCAGCGCGCCGGTCTGCATCCGGGCCGTCATGTCGGTCGCCGCGTTGCCGATGTCGATCTGCCCGACCGCGATGCCGTACGGCCGCCCGTCCAGCGACAGCGACTTGGTGAGGCCGGTCAGCGCGTGCTTGGTCGCGGTGTAGGCGACCGAGTGCGGCCGGGGCGTGTGCGCCGAGATGGAGCCGTTGTTGATGATCCGGCCGCCCTGTGGATCCTGCTCCTTCATCCGCCGGTACGCCGCCTGCGCGCAGAGGAACGCCCCGTTGAGGTTGGTGTCCACCACGTGCCGCCACGCGGCGTAGGGCAGCTCCTCGACCGGGACCCCGCCGGGCCCGAAGGTCCCCGCGTTGTTGAACAGCAGGTCCACCCGGCCGAAGTGCGCCACCGTCGCCGCGAACAGGGCGTCCACGTCCTCGGGGCGGGAGACGTTGGTGCGCACGGCGAGCGCGGCGCCCCGCGGCACCAGCGCCGCCGTCTCCTCCAGCGTCTCGGCGCGCCGGCCGGCCAGCGCCACCGACCAGCCGGTGTTCAGCAGTTCCACGGCGACGGCCCGCCCGATGCCGGAACCGGCGCCGGTCACCACCGCGATCTTCGCATCCCTGTCAGTCATGGCTCCGCAGCGTAGGCGGCGAGTCCGCCATGCGGAATACCATGTCCGCCATACGGTTATCCGGGGAGGCCGGCCGGCTCCTCGCCCGGATACCGCACCCCGATCCGCTCCCGCAGCGCGTCCAGCGTCCGCATCACCGCGAGCGAGCCCTCCAGCGGCACCAGCGGCGACTCCTTCTCGCCGGCCCGCAGCGCCCGCATCACCTCGGCCGCCTCGTGCCGCAGGGTGGCGCGCGGCCCGTCGCCCGGGTCGGCGGTGAACTCCTGCGGATCACGGCCGTCGCGGTGCAGCACGAACCGCTCCGGGTGGAAGAACCCGGACGGCACGTCGATCCGGCCGCGCGAACCGGTCACCGAGGCCGTGCCGCCCGTACCGCCCGCGATCGAGCAGTGCAGCACGGCCAGCGCCCCGCTCGCCCAGGACAGCACCGCGCCCGTCTGCAGATCGACGCCCTCCGGCGAGAGCAGCGCGCTCCCCGCGACCGCGTCCGGCTCGCCCAGCAGCAGCTGCGCGAACGACACCGGGTACACGCCCAGGTCCAGCAGCGCCCCGCCGCCGAGGGCCGGATCCCGCAGCCGGTGCGCCGGCGGGAACGGTCCGGCCAGTCCGAAGTCGGCCTGCACGGTGCGCACGTCGCCGATCACCCCGTCGTCCACGAGCGCCTTCAGCCGCCGGACCAGCGGATTGCAGTACGTCCACATCGCCTCCATCAGGAAGCGGTCGTGGGTGCGCGCCAGCGCGACGAGTTCCTCCGTCTCGCGCAGGTTCAGCGTGAACGGCTTCTCGCACAGCACGTTGCGGCCCGCCGCCAGGCACAGCCCGGCCGCCGCCCGGTGCGCCGAGTGCGGGGTGGCGACGTACACGACATCGATGTCCGGATCCACCGCCAGCGACTCCCAGTCGCCGTACGCCCGCCCCGCCCCGAACCGCTCCGCGAACGCCTGCGCCGACTCCCGCCGCCGCGAGGCCACCGCGGCGATCTCCGCGTCCGGCAGGTCGACCAGGTCGGCCGCGAACGCCGCCGCGATCCCGCCCGTCGCCAGGATCCCCCAGCGCACCTTCTCTCCCATGGCCCCGCCCTCGCTCATGCGTACCCCGGCACTCTGTACGAGCTGAGAGCATAGGTGCCGGTCGTGTCCTATCAGGTGGCTTCGGACAGGGGAGGGACGCATGCACGAGCACGCGGCGGCGCCGACGCCGAGGACCCGGCACCCGGCCACCCCTGCCCGGCCGTCCGCCGCCGGCCCCCGCACCGGCCTGCTCGTCACCCTCGTCCTCGGCGGCCTCACCGCGACACCCCCGCTCGCCATGGACATGTACCTCCCGGCCCTGCCGGAGGTCACCGGATCCCTTGACGCGCCCGCCGCCACCGTCCAGCTCACCCTCACCGCATGCCTGCTGGGCATGGCCCTCGGGCAGCTGGTCGTCGGCCCGCTGAGCGACCGCTGGGGCCGCCGCCGGCCGCTCCTCGCCGGCCTCGCCGGCTACCTCCTCGCGACCGCCCTGTGCGCCCTCGCACCGAACGTCGAGACGCTGGTCGCCCTCCGGCTGGTGCAGGGCCTCGCCGGCGCGGCCGGGATCGTCATCGCACGAGCCGTCGTACGCGACCTGTACGACGGCGTGGCCCTGGCCCGCTTCTTCTCCACCCTGATGCTGGTCTCCGGGGTCGCGCCGGTCGTCGCGCCGCTGATCGGCGGGCAGATCCTGCGGGTGACGGACTGGCGGGGCGTGTTCGTCGTCCTCACCGCGGTCGGTGCGCTGCTCGCCGCGCTCGTCCGGCTGCGGCTGCCCGAGACGCTGCCGCCCGCCGAGCGGCACACCGGGGGAGCCGGGGCGGCCCTGCGCGCCATGCGCGGGCTGCTCGCCGACCTGCCCTTCACCGGCTACATGCTGGCCGGCGGCTTCGCCTTCGCCGCGCTGTTCGCGTACATATCCGCGTCCCCCTTCGTCATCCAGGAGATCTACGGCGCCTCCCCGCAGACCTTCAGTCTGCTGTTCGGCCTCAACTCGGTCGGACTGGTGATCGCCGGGCAGATCAACGGCAAGCTGCTGGTCGGCCGGGTCGCCCTGGAGAAGGTGCTGGCCTGCGGCCTCGCGGTGATCGTGCTCGCCGCGAGTGCCCTGCTGCTGATGTCGGCCGGCGCCCTCGGCGAGGTCGGCCTGGCCCCCGTCGCGGCCGCGCTCTTCGTCCTGATGTCGGCGATGGGCATCACCCTCCCCAACGCCCAGTCCCTGGCCCTGCTGCGCACCCGGCACGCCGCCGGCTCCGCCTCCGCGCTGCTCGGCACCTCCTCCTTCCTCGTCGGCGCGGTCGCCTCGCCGCTCGTCGGCGTCGCCGGAGAGCACACCGCCGTACCCATGGCCGTGGTCCAACTGACCGGGGCACTGGTCGCGGCGGCCTGCTTCATGGGAATGTGCCGTCCCTGGAACACGCGGGGGAACACCCTTGCGGGGCCGGAGGGAGACGAGAACTGAGCGCACCGAGACTGCGCGCCGACACACCGGAACGGGCCGGGCTCGACCCCGTGGAGCTCGGGCACCTGGTCGGCGAGGTGCACGCCCTCACCGCCGGTGACCGCCCCTGGGCGCCCGGCGCCGTCGTGCTGGCCGGCCGCGGACCCGTGATCGCCGTGGCCGAGGCGTCGGGCTTCGCCGTCCGCTACTGCGGCTACGACCCCGAGACCGACACCGGTGTCGAACTGCCGCCCGCCGCCCGGGTCCCCGCCACCGTCGACACCCCCTTCGACCTGGCCTCCCTCACCAAGCTGTTCACCTCCGTCGCCGTCGTGCAGCAGATCGAGCGCGGCACCCTCGGCATGGACGCCCGGGTCGGCGACTACCTCCCCGACCTCCACGCCGCGGCCGCCCATGGCATCACCGTGCGCCGGCTGCTCACCCACACCTCCGGGCTCCGCCCCGAACTCCCGCTGTACGACTGCCCGGACGACGCCACCCGCCTGGCCCGGCTGCGCGCCGAGGCCCCGACCGGCCCGCCCGGCCGGTACCGGTACTCGGACCTGAACATGCTGCTGCTCCAGTCCGTGCTGGAGCGCATCACCGGCCGCAGCCTCGACGTCCTCGTCCAGGAGGGCATCACCCGCCCGCTCGGCATGACGGCCACCACCTTCGGCCCCTGCCGGGGCGCGGCCGCCACCGAGGACCAGCGGCGGCCCTGGGCCAAGACGGACCGCGGGATGCTGCGGGGCGTGGTCCACGACGAGAACGCCTGGGCGCTCGGCGGGGTCGCCGGACACGCGGGTCTCTTCTCCACCGCCCCCGACCTGGCGGTCTTCTGCCGCGCCCTGCTCGCCGGCGGCTCCTACGGCCCCGCCCGCATCCTCGGCCCCGACTTCGTCGAGCTGCTGTTCACCCCGCCGGGGCTGGGCTTCGCCCTCGACCAGCCGTGGTTCATGGGCGAACTCGCGGGCGCGGGGGCGGCGGGGCACACGGGGTTCACGGGCACGTCACTCGTCCTCGACCCGAGGACGGACACGTTCCTGGTCCTGCTGGCCAACACGGTCCACCCGCGCCGCCGGCCGCCGGACAGCGCACCGAGGGCGGCACTGGCGACCCGGCTGGCGAGGGCGGTGATCTGAGGCCCGCGTCACAGCCGGCCGAGCGGACCGGCACCGGCGCCGGGCGCCATAGAATCACCGGGTGAACGCCCCCGTACCCCCGGCCGAAGCCCTCCGCAGGAGCCTCGCCGAACTGCTCGACGGACTCCCGCCCAGGCAAGCCGCCACAGCCGTCGAGCGGCTCATCGCCAACTACCGGGGCGACACCCCCACCCACACCCCGATCCTCCGCGACCGCGCCGATGTGATCGCCTACGCCGCCTACCGGATGCCGGCCACCTTCGAGGCGGTCCACACCGCGCTGGAGGCGTTGGCCGCGGCCGTGCCCGACTGGACGCCCCGCAGCCACACCGACGTCGGCGGCGGCACCGGCGCTGCCACCTGGGCCGTCACCGCGACCTGGCCCGGCGAGCGCGGCGTCACCGTGCTGGACTGGGCCGAGCCCGCCCTCGCGCTCGGCCGGGAGATCGCCGCCGCCAACCCGGCCCTGACCGGCGCCCGCTGGCGGCGCGCCCGGATCGGCGCCGACCTCAGCCTGGACGACACCGATCTCGTCACGGTGTCGTACGTCCTCAACGAACTCTCCGAGCGCGACCGCGCCGCCCTCGTGGACGCCGCCGCGGCCGCCGCCCCGGCCGTGGTGATCGTGGAGGCCGGCACCCCGGCCGGATACGCCCGGGTGATCGAGGCCCGCGACCGGCTCGTCCGCGCCGGACTGCACATCGCCGCCCCCTGCCCGCACAGCGCCGCCTGCCCCATCGAAGCGGGCAAGGACTGGTGCCACTTCTCCGCCCGGGTGACCCGCTCCTCGCTGCACCGCCAGGTCAAGGGCGGCAGCCTCCCGTACGAGGACGAGAAGTTCTCCTACGTCGTCGCCACCCGGCTGCCCGCCCGGCCCGCCCCCTCCCGGATCGTCCGGCGCCCCCAGATCCGTAAGGGCCAGGTGCTGCTGGACCTGTGCGAGGCCGACGAACGCCTGGCGCGTACGACGGTCACCAAACGCCACGGCGACCTGTACAAGGCGGCCCGGGACGCCGACTGGGGCGATGCGTGGCCGCCGCCGGCGCCGCCCGCGTAGCCTCGGCGGCCCGCCGGCCGTGCGGCGGATCCCGTCCGGTTCCGCCGAAACCGCCCCTGGCACCCCGAAGCGCAGGAAGATGGGACGATAAGGCATGCTGTCCGCACACCGCGAGGCGACCACCGAGGCGAGGCGATTGATGAGCGCGACGTTCGGCGGCCGGTCCGGCCGGCAGGGCAAACTCTCCCAGTGGCTGCTCGGACGACGCCCGAGGGAGGCCGCCGCCGACGACGGCGGCCGTGAGGCCCTGCTGGTGGCCGCCGCCGCGGCGGGCCTGCCGCTCGCCCCCGCCGCGCACCCCGCCCCCGGCTACCGCTGTTCCTGTGACCGCGTGGGCTGTCCCACCCCGGCCCGGCACCCGGTGTCGTTCGCCTGGCAGACCCAGTCCACCACCGACCGCGCCCAGGTCGAGCGCTGGGCCCGGCATCAGCCGCAGGCCAACTTCATCACCGCCACCGGCATGACCCACGACGTCCTCGACGTGCCTCTTCAGGCCGGCCGGGAGGCCCTCGACCGACTGCTCGGCAGCGGCGTCGAGGTCGGTCCGGTCGCCGAGAGCGACGACGGACGCATGCTGTTCTTCACCCTCACCCGCGGCACCCCCGAGGACGAGGACGAGTGGTGGCCGTGCGAGCTGGACTGCCACCCCGAGACCATGGACGAGCACCCGGGGCTGCGCTGGCACTGCCGGGGGTCGTATGTGCTCGTACCGCCCGCCCGGCTGCCCGGCGACGACGGTCGGCGGGTGCGCTGGGTACCGGGCCGCGGCCCGGAACAGCCCCTGCCGGATCCGCTGAGCCTGCTGGAGATCCTCACGGACGAATGCGGGCGCCACGCCGGCACGAGCGGGGAAGGCGCGGCCTGGCCCCTGCGGCACTAGGCGCGCGGAGCACGTGGAGTGCTCGGCGTGGTCGGCGTCCTCGGGTCTCAGCTGCCCTGTGCCGCCGTCAGACCCGGCACCCGTCCCAGCACCGACACCTTGCCGCTGCCCGTCGGGTCCAGGGCGACCTCGGCGGACATGAACTCCAGGGTCAGGGACTGGTTCACCTCGCCCTTGGTCAGGGCCCGCACGTCCTTGTTCGGGACCGGCACGGTGGTTCCGGCGGCGGCGGTCTGCTTCTCGTAGTGGTGCGTGGTGAAGAACACCAGCGCCCCGCCCGCCTCGGTGCGCAGCGCCAGCGGCGCGTAGTCGCCGCTCGTCAGCGGCCTGTCGATGAACTGCGTGACCAGACCGGGCTTGTTGGCCCGCTTCGCCCGGTCGGCGCGCTCCACGCTGGTGTACGAGCCGTCGGCGAAGCCCTGCCCGCCCTTCTTCAGATACGTTGCGTACTCCGCGCTCAACTTCCCCGGGGTGAC
Organism: Streptomyces alanosinicus; assembly: GCF_014650595.1. Taxonomy (GTDB): domain Bacteria; phylum Actinomycetota; class Actinomycetes; order Streptomycetales; family Streptomycetaceae; genus Streptomyces; species Streptomyces alanosinicus. The sequence continues at coordinate 451,168 of NZ_BMVG01000001.1, read as the reverse complement.
GGCGAGTTGGGCGGAGCCGGCCGGTACCGCCTGCGCCCAGCCGTCCTTGTCCGTCGTGAACCGCGGTACGGCGCCGGGCGCCACGAGGGTCACATACGCCACCCGCCAGCGCGCGCCGAGGTCGCCCCGGGTGAAGACCATCAGCCAGCGGGCCCTGCCGGTCTTGTTGCCCTGCGCGTCGGCGACGAACCAGCGCGGCCAGCCGGCCTTCTTCGGGATCGTGATCTTCACGTCCGACAGCTTCAGCGGCACATGGTTCGGGTTGCCGGAGGGGCTGTTGGTGTGCCCCGCCTTCAGCCGCGCGGCGGTGATGTCACCGAACGGGCCGGTGAGATAGGGCGCGTCCAGGGAGCTGTCGAAGGCCTTGTCGGCCTTGTTGTACGCGGCCGTGAACGCGGTGACCGCCTTCGCGGCCTCGGCGCGGGTGGCGGAGGGAAGCATCTCCCGCTCCCCGTGCACCACCATGCACCCGCTCGCCGTCAGCGACAGAGCGGTCAGCGAGGCCGCCATGAGTGTGTTCCGGCCACGTCTGCGGAGCAGCACGTTCCTCTCACACCTGCGGAGCCTGCGCGGGCTGCGATCCCTGCTCATCGGGTCCCTTCACCTTCCCCTTCCCGGAGGCGAACCCTACCGGGGCGAAGAACACGGCGAGCGCCGGGACCGGATACAGCAGCCACACCGTGACCTGGAGGACCGCCGGGCCGGGCCGGGTGGGAGGGTGGACGGCATGGGGAACGCGCGCAGGGAACTGCTGGGGGAGGGCCGGCTGGTGCTGGACATCCGGGACCGGCCCGAGCCGCCACAGCTCCGCTTCGAGACGACCGACGACGGCAGACTGCTGCTCCTGCGCCAGGGCGAGCGGCCCCTGCTGCTCGGCCGCTCGGCCGTCCCCGGCGCGTCCTGCTGCCCCGAACTGCGTCTGCACCGCCTCGGCGGCTACCGCTCACCCCTGCCGCCTCTGACCGCGGCGCGACAGCGCTCGTCCGTCAACTGGCCGCACGAGTACGCGCGCCGGCTGGAGGAGGCCACCGGGACCCCGCTGGCCGACGGCCGCTGGGAGCTGGCCCTGCGCACCGGATTCCCGCCCGGCATCTGGGAGGAGGACCTCGTGCGGGAGTGGCCCGGCGGCACGCTCGAACTGTCGTGCGGCGGCGGCTGGCACGGAGTCGTCCCGCTGCGCCCGCTCTCGCCCCCGGGCTCCGGCCGGGTCAGGGCACAGCGCAAACTGGTCCGCGAGGGCGCTGCCGCGCCGGTCCTGCTGTGGTGGGTGAGCTTCCTCGACGGCTGGCTGCTCCTCGACGGCCACGACCGGGCGGTGGCGGCGCTGGCGGAGGGCCGCAGACCCGACAGTGTCGTGCTGGAACAGCTTCCCGCGGCCGGCGAACAGTGGCGCGGCGCCGAGAAGATCGAAGAGGCGCACGCGTACCACATGGCACGGCTCGCCGCCCTTCCCCCGGGGCCGGGCGTCGAACGCCAACGGGCCCACCTGGAACGGGCCTACGGCGAGGCCCTCGCCGAACTCCCTTACGCCGTCGTGCCCACCGTCACGCGTCCGCTCCCCGGCGGCGCCCCCGCCTGGCACGCGCTCGCCGCCGCCGCGATGTTTCAATTCCCTCGTGACTGACTACGACGTACTCCGTGTCTTCTGCGGACCGAACGGCGGCCACGGCAACGCGCTCGGTGTCGTCCGTGACGGCTCCGTGCTGCCCGGGCGGAGCGACCGGCAGGCGCTGGCGGCCGAACTCGGCTTCAGCGAGACCGTGTTCGTGGACGACCCCGAGCGCGGCGCGATAGACATCTACACACCCACCCTGCGCCTGCCCTTCGCCGGACACCCCTGCGTCGGCACGGCCTGGCTGCTCGACGTGCCCGAACTGCGCACGCCCGCCGGAGTGGTGGGCGCCCGGCTCGACGGCGAGTTCAGCTGGATCGAGGCACGGGCGGAGTGGGCCCCGCCGCGCACCCTGCGCCGCCACGCCACCCCCGCCGAGGTCGACGCCCTCGACGTGCCGCCACCGGGCGAATGGATCTACGCCTGGGCCTGGGAGGACGAGGCGGCCGGACGGATCCGCGCCCGCGCCTTCCCCGGCCGCGGAGACGGTATCGACGAGGACGAGGCCACCGGCGCGGCGGCCATCCTCCTCACCGAACAGCTGGGCCGCGCCCTGAACATCACCCAGGGCAAGGGCTCCCAGATCCTGACCGCACCACAGCCCCACGGGTGGGTGGAGATCGGCGGCCGGGTCTTCCTGGAGCGTCAGGCCCTCACAGCGCCCCGCGGCCGCCAGGCCTAGGCGGTCAGCGGGAACTCCGTGCTCAGGGCATGGAAGACGGCCGTGTTCAGGGTGAACGCCCGCCTGCACTCGGCGGTGATCCGCTGCTTCTCCAGCTCGTCCGCGTCGACCGCGTCCAGCAGATCGCGGTAACTCCGCTTGAACGCGGCCGGGTTGGGGACGCCCTCGAAGACGTAGAAGCGGACGCCGTCGCCCTTCTTCGCGAAGCCCCAGGTCTTCTCCGCCCGGTCGCGGATGATCTGGCCGCCGGACAGATCGCCCAGATACCGGGTGTAGTGGTGGGCGACGTAACCGCCGGGCCAGTGCGTGGCGCACACGCGGATCCGGTTCGCGTACGCCCGGGTCGCGGGCAGGGCGCTCAGCCCCGCCCGCCAGTGCGGACCCCGCAGATGCGCCAGGTCCCGCTCCAGCGCGGCCAGCCGCAGCAGCTCGGGCCGGATGAACGGTCCCGCCACCGGATCCGCGGCCAGCCGCCCGGCGCCGCTCTCCAGGGCCTCGTACACGAACCACAGCTGCTCGGTGTAGCGGGCGTAGGCGGCCACGCCCAGCCGGCCGCCGAGCAGGTCGCTCATGAACGTCGAGGTCTCCGCCGCCACATGCTGCTCGTGGGACGCGGTGCGGATCAGGGTCGAGAAGGAGTCCATGAGGCCGTCCTCTGCGCATCTCGGCGACACTTGCCGACACCATGTCGGTAAAATTCTACAAGAGAAAGCCCGCCCTCGCAGAGGGCGGGCCGGGCGCGCGCGGTCCACGACAGGCTCTACGGCAGGGTGAGGATCTCCGCGCCGCTCTCCGTCACCACCAGTGTGTGCTCGAACTGGGCCGTCCGCCTGCGGTCCTTCGTCACGACCGTCCAGCCGTCGTCCCACATGTCGTACTCGTGGGTGCCCAGCGTCAGCATCGGCTCGATCGTGAACGTCATGCCCGGCTGCATGACCGTCGTCGCGTGCGGGCTGTCGTAGTGCGGGACGATCAGGCCGGAGTGGAAGGAGGAGTTGATCCCGTGGCCGGTGAAGTCACGGACCACTCCGTAGCCGAAGCGCTTGGCGTAGGACTCGATGACACGGCCGATGACATTGATCTGCCGGCCCGGCTTGACCGCCTTGATCGCGCGGTTCAGGGACTCACGGGTCCGCTCCACCAGCAGCCGCGACTCCTCGTCCACGTCCCCGACCAGGTAGGTGGCGTTGTTGTCGCCGTGCACCCCGCCGATGTACGCGGTCACGTCCAGGTTGACGATGTCGCCGTCGTGAAGGACCGTCGAGTCCGGGATGCCGTGGCAGATGACCTCGTTCACCGACGTGCACAGCGACTTCGGGAAGCCGCGGTAGCCGAGCGTGGACGGATAGGCGCCGTGGTCGCACATGTAGGCGTGCGCGACCTTGTCCAGCTGGTCCGTGGTGACGCCGGGCGCGATGATCTTCGCGGCCTCCGCCATCGCCTGCGCGGCGATACGGCCGGCGACCCACATCGCCTCGATGGTTTCCGGGGTCTGCACCTCCGGCCCCGTGTACGGCGTCGGCGCGGGCTTGCCGACGTACTCGGGGCGGCGGATGTTGCCGGGTACCGAACGGGTGGGGGACATCTCCCCTGGGACGAGCAGCGACTGGCCAGACATGCCAGCGAGTCTAACCAGCCGGCATGGGGGAACATGTCGGTGGCGAGAGGAGCTGGTCATGCCCCTGTTCAAGAAGCGCACCGTCGGCAAGCCGGGCGAGTGGTACTACTGCCTGGAGCACAAGAAGGTCGAGGAGGGCCCGGACTGCCCCGGCAAGGACCGCTTCGGGCCGTACGCCTCCCCGCAGGAGGCCCAGCGGGCGATGGACACGGCAGCCGAGCGCAACCTGGAATGGGACACCGACCCGCGCTGGCACGACAAGGCCCGCCAGGGCGACGCCGACGACACCTGATCAGCCGGTCGGCCGAGCGTCCGCGGCGCGTCGCGCCCGCATCCGTACGGCGTGTCCGTTGGTGCGGGCGTCGTACCTCAGCAGGCCCGGCAGACACAGCGCGAGCAGACCGACGGCGCCCGCGCACGCCAGCCCGCCGGACAGCACCGAGGTCCGTACGCCCGCCCAGGCGGCCAGCGAACCCGCCCTGACCTGGCCGAGCTGCGGGCCCACCGAGTAGGACAGCAGCTCGATCCCGGCCAGCCGGCCGCGCAGCTCGTCCGGGATCGTCTGGTTCCACATCGAGGCCCGGAAGATCCCGGAGACCATGTCGAAGCCGCCGCCGACGGCCAGGAACAGCAGCACCGGCCACACGTCGCGCGAGACTCCGGCCGCCGCGACCGCCAGGCCCCAGCCGATGGCCGACAGCACCACCATCAGCCCGTGCCGGTGGATCCGGGAGGTCCAGCCGCTGGTCAGGCTCACCAGCAGGGAGCCGGCCGGGATGCTCGCGTACATCAGCCCGAGCGCCCAGCCGGCATGCAGCTCGTCGGCGAGGAACGGCAGCACGGCGAGCGGCATGGCCAGGGCCATCGCCGCGAGGTCGACGGCATAGGTGCCGAGGAGTTCCTTGCGGCTCCAGGCGTACCGGGCGCCCTCCAGGATGGCGTTCAGTGAGGGCCGCGCCGCTTCGTGGGAGGCGGGGGAGGGGGCGATCCGCACGATGTACGCCAGCGAGAGGGCGAAGGTCAGCAGGTCGGCGGCGTAGGCCCAGCCGAGGCCCGCGCAGGCGACGACCACGCCCGCGAGCGCCGGGCCGGCGACTCCGCCGACCGTCCAGCGCAGCGAGTTCAGCGAGGCCGCGGCGGGCATGTCGTCGTGGGCGACGATCCGGGGCCACAGGGAGTCCAGCGCCGGGCGCTGCACGGAGACCAGGGCGCAGGAGAGGGCGGCGACGGCGTACAGCGGCCACACCGCGGGGTGCGGGAGCAGCGCGTTCAGCAGCAGGGCGGCACTGAGCAGGCCCTGACCGGCCTCCGTCCACACGATCAGCCGCCGCTTGTCGAGCGCGTCGGCGAGGGCGCCGCCGTAGAGACCGCAGACGATGAGGGGGAGCAGCTCCACGGCGCCGAGCGCGCCGACCGCCGCGGTGGACCGCGTCAGGTCCTTCAGCTGGACGGGGAGCGCGACGAGGGTGAGGAAGCTGCCGAAGTTGCTGATCAGGCCGGACTTCCACAGCCGTCGGAAGTCGGCGGAGGCCTTCCAGGGGGCCGTGTCGGGCAGGAGAGCGGAGAGCACTGAGGCATCCTGGGCCGGTGGTCCGGCCACAGCAACCGCTTTTCCTCAGCCGGATGAGCCGCAGGGGCCGGTCACCAGGGGGCCGGCGGCGGTGCCGTCAGGACTTCCGCCAGCCTCGACAGACGGTCACGAAGACCCCGCCGGACCCTGGAGGCGCCCGCGTTCTCCCCGGCCGCCGCGCTGACCAGATGCTGCACGGTGTCCAGGTCCAGCTCCGCCTCGTCGGGCACCGCCAGCACATCGTGCGCCATCGCGGCGAGCTCACCGCCGCACGGCCCCAGCGCCAGTACCGTGACCCCCGCCCGCCGGGCCGAGTGGACCCGTTCCAGCAGCGGTGCCGGCTCCTGCGGCGCCACCACCAGCAGGGTCTCCCCGCGCCGCGCCGCCTCGATCCGCCCCGGTCCGACGGCGAGATGCGGCGGGTCGCAGGGGCGCGCGTGATGCCGTACCAGCGTCGGGGCCAGCTCCGGCGTCCCGGACCAGGCGGCCTCGTCCACCAGATGCGCGGCCAGATGCCACGGCTCGTACGCGGGCGTGCCCACCAGCAGCAGCCCGCCCCCGTGGGCCACCACCGACCCGCGCAGCACACCGGCGAACCGCCGGGTGGCGCCCACCCACTCGGTTCCGGCGAGCACTTCCCGCAGCAGCGCGACCCGTACGGCGTCCATACGACCGCATACTGCACCAACCAGCCACTTGTGACGCGGAGTTCACCCGGAATTCGCCCACCCCGGGGACGTTCCCCCTCCTCCCCTCTCCTCCGTGCACCCACCGGTCCCCGTACGACCCCAGGAGCCGCCCGATGACCGAGGCCACCGTTCCCTTCCGCGCCGGACAGGAGGGCTACGCGAGCTTCCGTATCCCGGCGGTCGTCGCCACCGGGGCCGGCACCCTCCTCGCCCTCTGCGAGGGCCGCGTCGGCTCCTCCGCCGACCACGGGCGCATCGACATCGTGCTCAAGCGGTCCACGGACGGCGGCCGCACCTGGGGGCCGCTCCAGGTCGCCGCGAGCAACGGCGAGAACCTCGCCGGCAACCCCGCCCCCGTCGTCCTCGACACCGGCCGGATCCTGCTCGTCCACATCCGTGCCGCCGCCTTCGCCACCGAGGACGCCATTCTGCGCGGTCAGATCGACGACGCGGACGGGCGCCGGGTGTGGGTGCGGCACAGCGACGACGACGGGGCCACCTGGTCCGCGCCCAGGGACATCACCGCGCAGGTGAAGCGGCCCGGCTGGCGGTGGTACGCCACCACCCCCGGCCACGCCCTCCAACTCGGCGGCGGACGCGTCCTCGTCCCCGCCAACCACACCCTGCCGCCCACCGGCACCGGCACCGACACCGGCACCGAGCCGAAGTACAACAGCGGGCACGCACTGCTCAGCGACGACCGGGGCGAGAGCTGGTATCTCGGGTACGTCGACGAGAACACCGACGGCTACGTCAACGTGAACGAGACCACCGCCGCCGAACTCCCCGACGGACGCGTCTATTTCAACACCCGCAACGACTCGCCCGCCCCCGGCAACCGTGCCGACGCCCACTCGACGGACGGCGGGAAGACCCTGGTCAAGCCGTTCCGCCCGCAGGCCGGGCTGACCGCGCCGGTCTGCGAGGCCGCCGTCCTGCAGCTCCGGGAGCCCAGCCTGCTGCTGTACTCCGGCCCCGCCGACCCCGCCTTCCGCGCCTTGATGACGATCCGCGCCTCCACCGACGGCGGCACCACCTGGCGCACCGCGTACACCGTCGACGGGCTGCCCGCCGCCTACTCCGACCTGGTCCGCGTCGACGCGGACACGGTCGGACTCCTCTACGAGACGGGCGACTTCAGCGCCTACGAGACCATCACCTTCCGCCGGGTCCCGGTGCACCGGCTCACCTGAACCGGTGTCCGGCCCGCCACGGACGTAGAGTCGGGCCCATGACCTCTACCGACAGCGCACAGACCCCTGCCAAGGCCCCCGCCAAGGACCCCTGGGACCTGCCCGACGTCTCCGGGTACGTCGTCGGCGTGCTCGGCGGCACCGGACCGCAGGGCAAGGGCCTCGCCCACCGGCTCGCCCGGGCCGGCCAGAAGGTGATCATCGGGTCCCGCGCCGCCGAGCGCGCCCGGGCCGCCGCCCAGGAACTCGGCCACGGTGTCGAGGGCGCCGACAACGCCGAGACCGCGCGCCGCAGCGACATCGTGATCGTCGCCGTACCGTGGGAGGGCCACGGCGACACCCTGAAGGCGCTGCGCGACGAACTGGCCGGCAAGCTCGTCGTGGACTGCGTCAACCCGCTCGGCTTCGACAAGAAGGGCGCCTACGCCCTCAAGCCCGAGGAGGGCAGCGCCGCCGAGCAGGCCGCCGCCCTGCTGCCGGACTCCCGCGTCGCGGCGGCCTTCCACCATCTGTCGGCCGTCCTGCTCCAGGACCCCGGGACCGAGCGGATCGACACCGATGTGATGGTGCTCGGCGAGGAGCGGGCCGACGTGGAGATCGTGCAGGCGCTGGCCGGGCGCATCCCCGGCATGCGCGGCGTCTTCGCCGGGCGGCTGCGCAACGCCCACCAGGTGGAGTCGCTGGTCGCGAACCTGATCTCGGTCAACCGCCGCTACAAGGCACACGCCGGGCTCCGCGTCACGGACGTGTGAGCCCATGGGGGACACTGGTCGGCGAAGCAGTGTCCCCCCGCAAGGAGCCGGCCCCCATGCCCCGCATCGCCCTCTACCCCCTCGTCGTCTGTGTGCTCTCCGTGGCCGCCGCGGTCGTCTCCTTCGTCCAGGGCAGCTGGCTGGGGATCGTCTGGGTGCTGCTGGCGGGTCTGACGTCCAACATGACCTGGTACTACGTCAAGCGGGGCCGGATCGCCGCGGCGCGGGAGAAGTCCGTCACGGGCTGACCTGGCAGATCTCCGGGGTGCCCTGCCAGAAGCGGTACAGCTCCTGGCCGCAGTAGCGGTGGAAGTCGCCGACGCCGAGGCCGCGCATGACGGCGTCGACCAGATCGAAGAACACGGTGTTGACCGACGGCACCCACAGCAGCGCGAACACGAACAGCAGACCGAACTGCGCGAACGGCTCCACCTGGCGCTTCACCTTGTACGACAGCCAGGGCTCGATCACGCCGTAGCCGTCCAGACCCGGCACCGGCAGGAAGTTCAGGATCGCCGCCGTCACCTGGAGCAGCGCGAGGAACGCCAGCGCGTACTGGAAGTCGGCGGGCACGCCGTCCAGGGCGTGCAGCCAGAAAGGGGCCGTACACACGGCCGCGAACAGGGCGTTCGTCAACGGACCGGCCGCCGAGATCAGGCTGTGCTTCCAGCGGCCCCGGATCCGGCCGCGCTCGATGAACACCGCGCCACCGGGCAGACCGATCCCGCCCATGATCACGAAGAGCACCGGGAGCACGATGCTCAGCAGCGCGTGGGTGTACTTCAGCGGGTTCAGCGTGAGATAGCCCTTCGCGCCGACCGTGATGTCCCCGCCATGCAGGGCGGTGCGCGCGTGCGCGTACTCGTGCAGGCACAGAGAGACGATCCAGGCCGCCGTCACGAACAGGAACACGGCTATGCCCGGCCGGGCCGCGAACCCGCTCCAGGTGGCCCAGCCCGTGACCGCCGTCACGGCCAGGATCCCGAGGAACACGGGACTGACCCGGCGCTCGGCGCGGCGGGTGGTGGCGGTGGTCATGAGGCAGGGCTCCTCGGAGGCGTCGGGCGGGGCGGGGTCGACCGTACCGGTGATGTGGGGGGAACGTCCTGCGGACCGGCTGAGGTTCCTGATAGCCAGTACGCTGCAATCAATCGGAACAAGGAGGTGCCATGACCATCGCCGAGGACTGGGTAGCCGACGCCATGGAGAACCTTGAGGTACCCAGGACGATGCGCCTCCGGCTGACCCGGAACGGACTCACAGTGGTACCCGTCACACAAGCACATGTGATGACCCAGATGCGCATCTTCGGCCAGATCGATGCGCGGCTGCCCGGGTGGGTGCCGATCGGCGAGTTCAAGGTCCTGCCCCCCCGGGAGGGCTACATGCCCGAGCCGGATGTCTCCGCGCTTCCCCAGGAGAAGCTGGATCCGGGCAGCAGCAGATTCGACGAGGGGCTGCTGCCTTTTGTCGTCGAGATCGTCTCGCCCGAGAGCAAGGGCCGCGACTACAGCACAAAGACCGATCACTACGCCTTGCGTGGCATCCCGGCGTACCTGATCGTTGACGTGCTCACCGCCCGGTGGACGCTCCTGACCCGCCCCGCTGACGGCGAGTACCAGCACCGGGAGTCCGGTGTCTTCGGCGACCAGATCGAGATTCCCGTCGCCGACCGGACCCTCACCCTCGACTCCTCCCAGTTCATGCGCATCTGAAACCCGCAAGCCACGCACGGCCGTCCCCGGAGACAATGGACCCCGTGCGCTATCGGTTGCTCGGCACCACCCAGGTACTCCGCCCCGACGGTACGGCCGTCCCGGTCGGCGGGGCGCGGCTGCGTGCCCTGCTGGGCGTGCTCGCGCTGCGGGCCGGCCGGACCGTGCCCGCGGGCGTGCTCGTCGACGAGGTGTGGGGCGCCGAGCCGCCCGCCGACGCCGCCGGGGCGCTGCAGGCCCTCGTCGGCCGGCTGCGCCGTACCCTCGGCGCGGACGCCGTCGCCTCCGCCGAGGGCGGCTACCGGCTCACCGCCGCCCCCGACGACATCGACCTCACCCGCTTCGAGCGGCTGACCGGCGACGGCCTCGCGGCCCTCGCCGACGGCGACCCGGCCAAGGCCGCCGCCGTGCTGGACGACGCGCTCGCCCTGTGGCGCGGCCCCGCCCTCGCCGACCTGCCCGACCACACCGCCGAGGCGGCCCGCTGGGAGACCCGCCGGCTCGACGCGCTGCGCGCCCGGCACACCGCCGCCCTCGCCCTCGGCCACGCCGAGCAGGCGCTGCCCGAGCTGACCGCCCTGTGCGACGAGCACCCGCTGGACGAGCCGCTGCACACGCTGCGGCTGCGCGCCCTGCGCGACACCGGCCGCCCGGCCCGCGCCCTCGCCGCCTACGAGGACGTACGCCGGCTGCTCGCGGACCGGCTCGGCTCCGACCCCGGCCCCGAACTGCGGGCCCTGCACGCCGAGTTGCTCACCGAGGAACCCCCGGCCGCCCCGCACCCCGCGCCGGCCCCGGGCAATCTGCCCGCCCGGCTCACCTCCTTCGTCGGCCGGGAGGCCGACATCGAGGCCATCGGCGCCGATCTGACCGCCGCCCGCCTGGTCACCCTGCTCGGGCCCGGCGGCGCCGGCAAGACCCGGCTGTCCCAGGAGGCCGCCGAGGCGGTACGGCACACCGTCCGCGACGGGGTGTGGCTGGCCGAACTGGCCCCCGTGGACGATCCCGGGGCCGTACCGCAGGCGGTGCTCACCGGGATCGATGCCCGTGAGACCGTGCTGCACGGCGCCGGCGTCGAGACCATCCGGGCGGCCGCCGACCGGCACGACGACCCTCTCGAACGGCTCCTGGAGCACTGTGCCCGCCGCCGGATGCTGATCATCCTCGACAACTGCGAGCATGTCGTGGCGGCCGCCGCCGCACTGGTGGCCCGGCTGCTGGCCCGCTGCCCCGGCGTGGTCGTCCTCGCCACCAGCCGTGAACCCCTCGGAGTACCGGGGGAGTTGCTGCGGCCGGTGGATCCGCTGCCCGAGCCGGTCGCGCTGCGGCTGCTCGCCGACCGGGGCGCGGCCGCCCGGCCCGGATTCCGCGTCGACGACGATCCCGGGGCCTGCGCCGAGATCTGCCGGCGCCTCGACGGACTGCCCCTCGCGATCGAACTGGCGGCGGCCCGGCTGCGCATGCTGACCTCACGCCAGATAGCGGACCGGCTCGACGACCGCTTCCGGCTGCTCACCTCCGGCAGCCGCACCGTACTGCCCCGCCAGCAGACCCTGCGGGCCGTCGTCGACTGGTCCTGGGAACTGCTGGACGCGGACGAACGGGACGTCCTCGCCCGGCTGTCGGTCTTCGCCGGCGGCTGCGACCTGGCCGCCGCCGAGGCCCTCTGCGGCCCGACCGCCCTGGACGCGCTCGGCTCCCTGGTGGACAAGTCCCTGGTGGTGGCCGCCCCCTCGGCCGAGGGTGCCATGCGCTACCGGCTGCTGGAGACCGTCGCCGAGTACGCCGCCGAACGGCTCGACGAGTCCGGGCGGCGCCGCGACACCGAACGCGCCCATCTGACGTACTACCGCGAACTCGCCCGCACCACCGACCCGTTGCTGCGCGGCGCCGGACAGCGCACCGCCATCGACCGCTTCCAGCTGGAGTACGAGAACCTGCGCACCGCCCTGCGCCACGCCGTCGCCCTCGGCGAGGAGCAGGAGGCGATGTGCCTGGTGCTGTCCCTGCTGTGGTTCTGGCAGATGCGCGACCAGCGCATCGAGACCCGCACCTGGTGCCGGGAGGTCATGGCGCTCGGCCCCGACCCGTTCGCCGGCCCCGTCCGCCCGGCCCGCCCGGTGCGGCAGCGCTGCACCGACACCCCGCCCCCGTACACCGGCGAGGTCCTCGCCGAGGCCCGGCGCGGTGTCCATCTGGCCCATCTCGCCTGTATGGACACCGAGCTGGAGGCCTGGCAGACCCCCGAGGCACGGGCCAGGCTGCGGGTCATCGCCGGGACGTACGAGCCCGGCCAGCCGCAGACCTGCCGCATCCCGGGGGCGCTGTGGTTCTACGCCGTGCTGTTGACCGGCGGCATGGAGCGGCTGCGCACGGTCGTCGACGCCACCGTGCGAACCTGCCGGGACACCCTCGGCTACGAATGGGAGCTGGCCGGCGCCCTGCAGATGCGCGCCAACGTGCTCGCCAACCGCACCGCCTGGGCGGGCGACGCCACCCGCGACGCGGACGAGGCCCTGGAGATCTACCGCCGCCTGGGCGACACCTGGGGCACCGCCGAGGCGCTGTCCGCGCGCGGCGAGGCCCGGGAACGCAAGGGCGCCTACCGCGCCGCGGCCGCCGACTACCGGGCCGCCATCGAGCACGCCGAACGCCTCGGCGCCCGCGCCCAGATGGCCGTCCTCAAGGCCCGGCTCGGCAGCGTCCTGATGGAGCAGGGCGAGCTGGCGCAGGGCGAGCGGATGCTGCGCGGCGTCATCGCCGACGGGGACGGCGCCCTCAACGAGGCGATGCCCGCCGCCCGGCTCTTCCTCGCCTGCTGGCTCTCCGTGACCGGTCGCGTCGGCGAGGCCCGTGAGCAACTGAGGGCGCTGCGCGAGGAGTTCAGGATCGCGCACTTCGTCGTCTTCGACGCGCTGATCCTCGGCCAGGAGGCCTGGCTGGACGCCCTCGAACGACGCCCGCAGGACGCGCTCGACCGCATCCGCCGGGCCCTGCGCCTCGCCGAGGACCCGCTGACCGAGGCGATCACCCCGCAGCTGCCCTCGATCTGCCTCGGGGTCGCCGCCATGGCCCTGGCCGACCTCGACGGCGGCGGCCGCGCGGCGGACGGCGCCCGCTGCCTGGGCGCCGCCGAGGCCCTGCTGCCGGCCGGTCATGTCCTCACCGGGATGGAGCGCCGGTTCCACGACCTCACCGAGACCCGTATCCGCGAGACCCTCGACGAGGCCGGATACGCGGCCGCGTACGCCGAGGGCGGTGGCCTCTCCCTCGCGGAGGCCACCGCCCTGCTGTGACGTGCCCGCCCGGGGCGTGCACATCAGGTCTTGGTACGGAACTTGTGGATCGCGATCGGCGCCATGACCGCCGTGATCGCCACCGACCAGCCCACCGTCACCCACAGATCGTGCGCGACCGGGCCGCCCACCATGAGCCCCCGGGCCGCGTCCGCGAGGGCCGACAGCGGGTTGTAGTCGGTGAAGTGCCGCAGCCAGCCCGGCATCGACTTGGTCGGCGCGAAGATCGAGGAGCCGAACTGGAGCGGGAACAGCACCAGGAAGCCCACGCCCTGCACCGACTGCGCGTTCTTCAGCATCACACCGAGGGTGAGGAACACCCACATGATCGAGGACGCGAACAGCGCGGACAGGCCCACGGTCGCGATCAGGCCCGCCCAGTGGTGGATGTGGAAGCCGACCAGGACGGCGACGATCATCAGGATGACCGTCGCGAACAGCATCCGCGCCAGCTCGACAGCGATCTTCGCGAACAGCACGGACCCGCGGCCGATCGGCAGCGACCGGAACCGGTCCATCACCCCGCTGTTGAAGTCCTGGCTGAAACCGGTGCCGACGCCCTGCGCGAGCGTCATGCTCATCATCGCCAGCATGCCGGGGATGACGTACTGCACATAGCGCTCCTGGCCGCCGCCCAGCGCCTGGCCGATCGAGCCGCCGAAGACGTACACGAACAGCAGCGTGAAGACGATCGGCATGAACAGCGCGTCGAACATCGACTCCGGGTCCTGGCGGATCCAGAGCAGATTGCGGCGGATGAGCGCGCCGGTGTGGCGCAGATGCCCGCGCAGCGGGATCCGTACGTCGACGTCGGTGACCGGGCGGGCGGCGGCGGTGGTGGCGCTCATACGGCGACCTCCTCGCGGGTGTCGGCGGGCGCGGCTTCCTGCGGGGCACCGGCGCGGTGGCCGGTGAGCGACAGGAACACCTCGTCCAGGCTGGGCAGTTCGGTGGTGATGGCGGAGATCGTGATGCCGCGCGCGGTGACCGCGCCGACCACGGCCGTCAGCTGCTCGTCGCTGAGGATCGGCACCAGCAGCGTCCCGGACTCGGTGTCCACGGTGGTGGTCGAGAGCCCGGTGATGCCCAGCTCGTCCAGCATGCCGGCGAGCGGGCGCAGCTGCAGCGGATCGACGGGCCGTACCCGCAGGGTGCGGCCGCCGACGCGGGCCTTCAGTTCCTCGATCCCGCCGGTGGCGATGACCTTGCCGCGGTCCACGACGGTCAGCTCGGAGGCGAGCTGCTCCGCCTCCTCCATGTACTGGGTGGTCAGCAGCACGGTGACGCCGTCGCCGACCATCCGCTGTACCTCGTCCCACACCTCGTTGCGGGTACGGGGGTCGAGACCGGTCGTCGGCTCGTCCAGGTACAGCACGGCGGGCCGCCCGATCATGGACGCGGCGAGGTCCAGCCGGCGCCGCATGCCACCGGAGTACGTGCTGGCCGGCCGCCTGGCCGCCTCGGTGAGGGAGAACCGCTCCAGCAGCTCGTCGGCGCGGGTGCGGGCGTCCTTGCGGGACAGGTCCAGCAGCCGGCCGATCATGTACAGGTTCTCCCAGCCGGGCAGCTTCTCGTCCACCGAGGCGTACTGGCCGGTGAGGCCTATCACCCGGCGCAGCTGCCGGGGCTGGCGTACGACGTCGTACCCGGCCACGGTGGCCTGTCCGGCGTCGGGGGTGATCAGGGTGGACAGGATGCGGACGAGGGTCGTCTTGCCGGCGCCGTTCGGCCCGAGCACGCCCATCACGGTGCCCTCGCGCACGTCCAGGTCGACACCGTCCAGCGCCTTGGTCTCGCCGTAGTGCTTGACCAGTCCCCGTACCGTCACTGCGTGGCTCGCGCCGACGGGGTCCTCATGGATTCGCTTCATGGGGAAGACGGTGCCAGCGCCTACCGACAAACCGCCGACAGTCCACCGACACCACTGACAAATCCCCGACGACCACCGCAACCATCAATTGAGCAACCACGACGGCGAGCAACCACCTCCGCGAGAGCGGCGCCGGCTTAGGCGCAAAAAGGCGCAGCCCGCCGACGGGGGAAGATCGGCGGGCTGCCCGGTGTTGCCGCAATGGCTCAGTGGACGGAGTGTTCCTCCAGCGGGAACGTTCCTCCGACGACGTCCTGCGCGAACGACCGCACCGCGTCGCCCATGACCGCCCGCAGATCCGCGTACTTCTTGACGAACTTCGGCACCCGACCCGAGGTCAGCCCCAGCATGTCCGTCCAGACCAGGACCTGCGCATCCGTCTCGGGCCCCGCGCCGATACCGACCGTGGGGATGTGCAGCACCCGCGTCACCTCGGCCGCCAGCTCCGCCGGAACCAGCTCCAGGACCACGGCGAACGCACCCGCGTCCTGCACGGCCTTCGCGTCGCGCAGCAGCTGCTGCGCCGCCTCCTCGCCGCGCCCCTGCACGCGGTAGCCCATCGCGTTGACGGACTGCGGGGTCAGCCCGATGTGGGCCATGACCGGGATGCCGGACTCCACCAGGAGCCGGATCTGTTCGTGCGAGCGCTCGCCGCCCTCCAGCTTGACGGCACCCACGCCCGCCTCCTTGACCAGCCGGGTCGCCGAGCGCAGCGCCTGCACCGGGCCCTCCTGGTAGGAGCCGAACGGGAGGTCGCCGACGACGAGGGCGCGCTGTGTGCCGCGGACCACGGCCGCGGACAGCATCGTCATCTCGTCGAGGGTGACGGGCACGGTCGTCTCGTACCCGAGGTGGCAGTTGCCCGCCGAGTCGCCGACCAGGATGACCGGGATCCCGGCCTCGTCGAAGACGGACGCGGTCATCGCGTCGTAGGCGGTGAGCATGGGCCACTTCTCGCCGCGTTCCTTGGCGAGGGTGATGTCGCGAACGGTGATGCGGCGGTTGCTCTTGCCTCCGTACAGCGCCTTGCTGCCGTCGGAGGATGTCATCCGCGCGTTCTGCGCGTTCTGGGCAGCCGAAAGCTGCGTCATGGCAACGGCTCCTTCAGTCATCTCGAGGCGCCCTGACGGCGTCCCCGGATCGCTTCCATGGTGGCACCTCGTGCCAGCCAGGACCAGGGGGACCCCCTGTGATCCACGTCCGTGGCCGGAAACCGTGCCATGTAAGACCTTGGTAAAGAAGTAAGATACGAGACCGTTCCGTATCGAAATGATCGTACGCTCGGACACATGACAAGTCCCGTCCCTGCCCCCCGCATACCGGAAGCGGTGCACCGGCGTCGCTGGGCGATCCTCGGCGTGCTCATGCTGAGCCTGCTGATCGTGGTGCTCGACAACTCGATCCTGAACGTCGCCATCAAGACCATCTCCACTCCGGCGCCCGTCGGCCTCGGTGCCTCCCAGGGCCAGATCGAGTGGGCGATCAACGCCTACACCCTCGTCTTCGCCGGACTGCTGTTCACCTCCGGCCTCATCGGTGACCGCGTCGGCCGCAAGAAGGTGCTGCTCGGCGGCATCGCCGTGTTCGGCATCGGCTCCGCCCTGGCCGCCGAGTCCGGCTCGCCCGGCCAGCTGATCGCATACCGCGCCCTGATGGCGCTCGGTGCCGCCTTCGTCATGCCCGCCACCCTCGCCGTGCTGATGAACGTCTTCGAACGCGAGGAGCAGCCCAAGGCCATCGGCATCTGGGCCGGCGGCGTCGGCCTCGCCATCGCCATCGGCCCCATCACCGGCGGCGCCCTCCTCGACCACTTCTGGTGGGGCTCGGTCTTCCTCGTCAACGTGCCGATCGTCATCGTCGCGCTGATCCTCATGACCTGGCTCGTGCCCGACTCGCGCGACCCGCGGCCCGGCCGTCTCGACCCCGTCGGCGTCGTCCTGTCCGTCGTCGGCCTCGTCCTGCTGGTCTACGGCATCATCAAGGGCGGCGAGCTGGCCGACTTCACCGATCCGAAGGTGCTGGCGACCATCATCGCCGGGCTCCTCGTCCTCGCCGGCTTCGTCGTCTTCGAGAGCCGCAGCGACCATCCGTCGCTCGACGTCAGCTACTTCAAGAACAAGGTCTTCTCGGCCGCGATGGGCGCCATCGCCCTGGTCTTCTTCGCCCTGATGGGCGTCACGTTCTTCGGCGTCTTCTACACCCAGAGCGTGCGCGGCTACTCGCCGCTGGAGTCCGGCGCGCTGATGCTGCCGCTCGCCGTCGCCCAGCTGATCTTCGCGCCGCGCGCCCGGCTGCTGGTCGACCGGTTCGGCAACAAGGCCACCACCACGGCGGGCCTGGTGCTGATCGCGGCGACGCTGGCCGCCTTCGCCACCTTCGAGGCCGACACACCGATCTGGATCCTGGAGGTCGTCTTCTTCCTCATGGGCACCGGCATGGCGCACATCATGACGCCGACCTCGGTCGTCATCATGCAGGCGCTGCCGCGCGAGAAGGCCGGCTCGGCCTCCGCGCTCAGCAACACCTTCCGCCAGGTCGGCGGCGCGCTCGGCATCGCCGTCCTCGGCTCGGTGCTCGCCACCTCGTACCGGGGCGGCATCGAGGGCAAGCTCGGCCTGCTGCCGCCCGCCCTGCGCGACAAGGCGGCCGAGTCCATCGAGGCCACGCTCGGCATCGCCGACAAGCTCGGCCCGCGGGGCAAGGCCCTGGTCACCCCCGCCGACGACGCGTTCCTGCACGCCATGCACGTCACCGCGCTGTGCGGGGTGGGTGTCGCGCTGATCGGCGCCGTCGTGACGGCCCTGTTCCTGCCGGGCAGGGCGCCGGCCGCTCAGCAGGACGAGAAGGAGACGGAACTGGTCGCTGCCGCGGAGTGACGCGGACCGCGGGGAGCACAAAGAACACAGGGAACACGAACACAGGGAACGCAGGGATAAACGGGGGAAGGAGGCGGCTGCGGGACAATGTCCGCAGCTCAGTGAGAGGACGGATCGACGTGAGCCTTGCCGGCAGCCGGCCGCAACCCGACGGGCCCGTGCGGGGACGACCCCGCAGCGAGGCCGTGGAACGGGCCATCCTGGAAGGCGTGATGAAGCTCCTGGAGGACGGCGTACCGCTCGCCGAACTCTCCATCGAGCGCGTCGCGCGCACGGCCGGGGTCGGCAAGGCCACCATCTACCGCCGCTGGAGCGGCAAAGAGGAACTGTTCATCGACGTCGTGCGCGCCGCCGAACCCCCCGATCCCGAACTCCCCGGCACCTCCCTGCGCGACGACCTCGTCGTCCTGCTGGAGACCTTGCGCCAACGCGGCCTCGCCACCCGCTCCTCGGCGCTCCTGCACAACGTGTACGCGCAGATCAAACACACTCCCCGGCTCTGGCTGGAGTACCACGACAGCGTCATAGCGCCCCGCCGCCGGCTCGCCTTGGAGGTGCTGCGCCGGGCGCGGGACAACGGCGAACTGCGGGCGGACGTCGACCTGGAACTGGCCAACGACATGTTCGTCGGCCCCATGCTCGTCCGCAGCATCATGCGCCCCGACGGTGACCTGCCCGAGGACCTGGCCGAAAAGATCGTCGACGCGGTCCTGGAAGGCCTACGGCCCGTCAGCTCGACAGCCTCGTAGCACTCATGTGCGCATTTCGTCACAGACCCCAGGCGTCCCAGGGGTAGACGGAACGCGCTGCCCCGCCCCACTCGTCCTTGTCTTCCGTACGGCCGTCATGGGACGGCGGGAGCGGAGCCGATCATCCCCTAGGGTCGGAAGAACACACGGGGGAACGACGGTGTGCACGGCAGGCAGTGAGGCAGACGGTATGGCGCAGCAGGCGTACATGACGGAGACGGTGGGCGGCGGCTCGGGCCCCGAGCGACCTGGATCCCGGCTTCGGCGCCTACTGCACCGCCTGTTCGCCGGCTGGCGCGGCGATCCGGGCATCTGGCGCCGCGGCATCGTCCTCGCGGTGCTGGCCCTGCTGCTCGCCCTGGTGATGCTGCTGCACTCGCGCATCCCGAACCAGGTGGGCAACCTCGGCAGTCTGACCGAGACGTTTCTGCCCTGGGTGGGCTTCGCCATCCCGGTGCTGCTGCTCCTCGGCCTGCTCCGGAAGTCGGCGACCGCGCTGATCGCCGTGCTGCTCCCGGGGATCGTGTGGCTGAACCTCTTCGGCGGGCTGCTCACCGACAAGTCGGGCTCGGGCGGCGACCTGATGGTGGCGACGCACAACGTCAACGCCGACAACCCCGACCCGGCCGCGACCGCCCGCTCCGTGGCCTCCTCCGGCGCCGACGTCCTGGCCCTGGAAGAGGTCCCGAGCGGCGCCGTACCCGTCTACGAGAAGGCGCTCGCGTCGACGTACAAGTACCACGGGGTCGTCGGCACGGTCGGCCTGTGGAGCAGGTACCCGATGACCGACGTACGAGCCGTCGACATCAAGCTCGGCTGGCAGCGTGCGATGCGCGCCACCGTGACGACCCCCAAGGGCAGGATCGCGGTGTACGTCGCCCACATGCCCTCGGTCCGGGTGAAGGTGGAGGCCGGTTTCACCGCCCGGCAGCGGGACACGAGCGCCGACGCGCTCGGCGAGGCCATCGCCGAGGAGCCCCTGAAGCAGGTGGTCCTGCTCGGTGACCTGAACGGTACGATGAACGACCGTTCGCTCAACGCGGTCACCGCCCAGATGCGCTCCACGCAGGGCGCTGCGGGCAGCGGCTTCGGGTTCAGCTGGCCGGCGTCGTTCCCGATGGCGCGGATCGACCAGATCATGGTCAGGGGCGTGGAACCGGAGAGCTCCTGGACGCTGCCGCGTACAGGCAGCGATCACCTTCCGGTGGCTGCCCGTGTGAAGCTCGACACGTCCTCGTAACCGTCCGGAATACTGGGCCTGGGAGACTTTGTTCCGCTGCTGAACTTAGCAACTGAACTCCGCTCCCTCACCTCGAAAGGCACAGGCCCTCCATGCCCCTGGCCCTGCTCGCCCTGGCCGTCGGCGCTTTCGGAATAGGTACGACCGAGTTCGTGATGATGGGCCTGCTGCCCGACGTCGCGGACGACCTGCACATCTCGATCCCCACCGCCGGCCACCTGGTCTCGGCGTACGCGCTGGGCGTCGTCATCGGCGCCCCGCTGCTCGCCGCCCTCACGGCCCGTATGCCCCGCCGCACGGTGCTGATCGCCCTGATGGCACTGTTCGTCGCCGGCAACGCCCTGTCGGCGTTCGCCCCCGGCAACGGCTCCCTGCTCGCCGCCCGCTTCCTCAGCGGCCTGCCGCACGGCGCCTTCTTCGGCGTGGGCGCGGTCGTGGCGACCGGCATGGTCCCGCCGGAGCGCAAGGCCCGCTCGGTGTCCCTGATGTTCCTCGGCCTGACCGTCGCCAACATCGCCGGCGTCCCCGCGGCCACGCTCGTGGGCCAGCACCTGGGCTGGCGGGCGGCCTTCCTCGGCGTCAGCGTGATCGGCCTGGCCGCGATCGCCTCCCTCGCCCTGCTGATCCCGCACGACGGGAAGCACGCCGCCGCCTCCGCGGGCCTGCGCGGCGAACTGGCGGCGCTGCGCTCCCTCCCGGTCTGGCTGGCCCTCGGTACGACGGTGGCGGGCTTCGGCGCGCTGTTCGCGGCGTACAGCTACGTCACCCCGATGCTGACGCACGCGGCGGGCTACGCCCAGACGAGCGTGACGCTGCTCCTCGCCCTCTTCGGCGTGGGCGCGACCGTGGGCAACCTGCTGGGCGGCCGCCTCGCCGACCACTCCCTGCGGGGCACCCTCTTCGGCGGCCTGGCCGCACTCGCGGCGGTGCTCCTCCTCTTCCCGCTGCTGATGCGGGCGCAGTGGAGCGCGGCGCTCGCCGTCACCCTGCTGGGCATGGCGGCGTTCATCACCGGCTCGCCGCTCCAGCTGATGGTGATGGAGAAGGCCTCGGCGGCCCCCTCCCTCGCCTCCTCCGCCAACCAGGCCGCCTTCAACCTGGCGAACGCGGGCGGCGCATGGATCGGCGGCCTGGCGCTCGCGGCGGGCTTCGGTACGACGTCGCCCGCGCCGGCGGGTGCGGCGCTGGCGGTGCTGGGCCTGGGCGTGGCGGCGGTGGCGTACGTGGTGGACCGGCGCCGGGTGGCTCCGTCGGTGGGCCGGGTGGTCACCTCCCACCTGCCGGAGGAGTCCGGGGCCCTGCACCGCTGACTCCCGCGCTTGCGCCACCGGGATTCAGGCCGGACGAAATCTGCGGCTGAAGTCCAGAGGGATGTCCAGGGCCAGGAAGTTCTTGCCGCTCCCCGTCCGGGCCCGCAGCCGGATCCGGTGCCGGGCCACCGGCACCGTCTCGGGGAGCCGAAGGATCCACGCCTGCTTCCACGGCCCGGCGGGCCGCCTCGGAGCCCCTGACAGTCGCGCGCCCATGCCTGCCAGCAGATCGGGCAGCCGGTAGCTCCTGTCCAGCATCTTCACCGGACCGAATTTCATGATCACATTGCAGGTGACCCGGGTCAGGTCGACGGTCTCCTTGAGGTGGCCGTGCATCTCCCAGCGGACCTGGTGCCCGAGCCACGGCAACGCGGGGGTCAGTGTGATGTCAAGGATGTCCAGGACATAGGTGTCGTCGCTAGCGTCCTCCACCAGGTGCATGTTCACCTCGCTCAGCCCGCGGTGTGCGGGGGAGGGGCCACTCTGCCGTGCACGCCCCGGAACGCCGCATGCGTCGTCTGTCACCCGGTCGGGGGTGGCGGAACGCCGGAAGGACGGGCGGCGTTCGGACGCAAGACACCAGAAGGGTTGGCTGGTGAAGGCGAGTCCGGCCGGCCGGCCGCCGGGCTGCGGTGCCTGACGGTCGGCTCGGACAGGGTGTGCACGGCGAGAGACGGTCGGACAATGGTCGGGACGGCAACCCCGGCCCGATACCGGCGGGCCGGGGGTCCGTATCATGCGGTCGGCCTCTGACTAGTTGTCGTCGTCGTGGTCGTCGTGGCCGTCGTGGTGCCGGACCACGCGGAAGCTGGCCACGACGCCGTCCTCGACGTCGATGCCCTCGGGCGGGCAGGCACGCACGCCGAAGCTGTCGCTGTGGGCGCCGACGGTGGCGATGGGACCGCCGTTGTCGCAGACCGCCCCGCGGAAGACCTCGACGGTCTTGTCGCTGTCGTTGCGGATGTTCAGGGTCTTGGCGCCCAGGCCGCTGATGACGGTGATGCAGTCGCCGGGGTGGCTGGAGTAGGACCGCTCGTTGACCTGGATCCGGCCCTCCTTCCGCCTCTCGCCGCCACCCTCGTTGCCCTTGCTCTGCGTACCGCCGTCGCGGGGCGCGCCGGCGGCAGCTGTCGGGGCTGCCTCGGGCGCCGGGACGGAGGCGGCCGAGGCGTAGGTGATGCCGGTCGCGACGAGGGCTGCCGCTCCCGCGACAGCGGCGGTCACCATATTGGAACGGGCGAGCTTCATGTCTCTTCACCTGTCTCTGTCTCGGAGATGCCGGCCCGTCAGCCGGCGTGAGAACAAAAGTAATAAGAGACGATTTAAGTGCGATACCGGAAGGCGGCCGCGATAGTGCCGATCGGGGGCATTTCAGGCTCCGTGGGCGGGGGAAGTGGGAGTCAATTGGCTTGAAAACAACCGCTATTGATATGCCATTAGGCCCTTAGAGTGATTCTCCGGCACTCCCCCACCCTCATGCGAAGCGTGTCGCTGCGGACACGGTGGGGGGAGCCGTGCTAAGCGGTGCGTGCGGGGCCGGACCGGTCACCTCGGTCACCGGGGTGCCCTCGCCGAGGCGGCCGATGACGTCGGCCGGCAACTCGGTTACACGCAGCCGGACTTCGTGGTAGTGCTCCCGGTAACGCAAAGGGGGCGTGAGGTCCCGCAGGACCCCACGCCCCCTCCTGCTCGGCGGAGCGTTACTTCTTCGGTGCGTACGAGGCGACGTAGCCGTCGGCCGGAGAGCCGACGCCCGTCACGTCGTCGTAGCCCTTCGTCGCGGACAGGGAGCTGTCCTTGCCGAGGCTGCGGACCGAGTACAGCAGGCCGCCCTTGGCGTCCAGGCCGTTGGCGAAGTCCACGCGGGCGACCGCCAGGCCGGAGCCCGTCGGGTTGTCCGTGACGTCGTGGAAGACGCCCTGCTTGCCGTACTTGGCGTAGATGGACGGGTTGGCGAAGCCGAGGGCCTTGCCGCCGTGGGCCTCCTGCGCCAGCGCCTGGACCGCGGCGATGGTCGGCGCGGCCAGCGACGTGCCGCCGATGCGGTACTCGCTGTACTGCTGCGACCCGTCCGGGAACGTCTGGGTCTGGCCGACGAGGAAGCCGGTGTTCGGGTCGGCGATGGCCGAGATGTCCGGGACGACGCGGTTGGCGGTCGTGCTGCCGTTCACCTTGGCGAGCGCGTCCGGGACGACGCCCTTCTGGTAGTACGGCTGGGCGACCGTCTTGCTGGTGCCGCCGCCCGCGCCCGAGGTGAAGGCGCCGGGGAAGTTGGTCCAGCTCTTGCCGTCGGCCGCGAGGGTCGCCTTCTGGGTGCCCCAGCCGGTCTCCCACTGGTACTTGTCACCCTTGCCGACGGCCAGCGAGGTACCGCCGACCGCGGTCACCCAGGCCGAGTTGGCCGGGGTGTCGACCTGCTTCGTTCCGGTGTTGGCGACCTCGTCGCCGTTGTCACCGGAGGAGAAGTAGAAGCCGATGCCCTGCACCGCGCCCAGCTGGAAGACCTGGTCGTAGGCGGCCGCGAGGTCCGGGGTCTGGTTGGCCTCGACGTCGCCCCAGGAGTTGGAGACGATGTCGGCCAGATGGTTGTCGACGACCTTGCTGAGCGAGGCCAGCAGATCGTCGTCGAAGCAGGAGGCCGCACCGACGTAGGTGACGTCGGCGTCGGGCGCGACCGCGTGCACGGCCTCGACGTCCAGGGTCTCCTCGCCGTACCAGCCGGCCGCCTTGCACTCGGTGGTCCTGGTGTAGGCGTCCGGCAGGGCCTGGTGCAGCTGGCTGGTCTTCCAGGCCGCGTCACCGTTCTTCTGCGCGTACGTGCCCGCGTCGAAGGCGATGGTCGGGGAGGCGTAGGCGTCGGTGATGGCGACGCGGACGCCCTTGCCGGTGTACTTGCCGGCGCCGTAGGCGGCGCGCAGCTGCTTGCCGGTGTACCCCTTGATGGCGTACGGGATCTTCTGGCCGTAGGCGTCCGGCAGGGTGCTCGCGGTCCTGGAGCCGAAGTACGAGGAGAACGGCCCGGAGTTCCTGAACACGGCGTCCGGCGGCGGCAGCGTGTCGTCGTGGCTCGCCATGTGCGGGGCGTTGTCCAGGCCGGTGACGGTGAGGACGGCGTCCTTCAGGCCCTCCGGCACCGACGCGGCCTGCGCGGGGGCACGGTAGGTCTTGGAGCCCTTGGCGAAGTTGTGCAGCTGGGCGCCGAAGGCCTTCTCGGCGGCGGCCACGTCACCGGAGACGGCGACGTAGTGCGTGGTGACGGCGGTGACCTTCAGGCCGGCCGACGTCAGCCAGGACTTGACCGCGGCGACCTGCGCCTTGGTGGCCCCGAAGCGGGTCTGCACCTTCTTGGCGCTCAGGTACTTGCCGTACAGCGGCGAGCTGGGGTCGGACACGGCCTTGGCGTAGGCGGCGAGTCCGGCCGCGTTCTTGCCGGCCAGATAGACCTTGGCGTTGACCTGGGCGCTGTTCGAGGTCGCGCCCTTGTCCGCCTTGGCCGTGGCCCAGAAAGGCTTGGTTCCCTTCAGCACGTCACGAGCGGGGCTGTCCGCGGCGTGCGCCGCGGGTATGCCCAGCGCCAGCGCGCCGGCGACCATCGGCAGTGTCGCTGCCATGCTCACGGCGCGCAGCTTGGCGCGGTTGGATCTCATATAACCCCCTGCGATGCGGTTCGCATGCATGTAGTGGTCGATACGACATGTGTCCGCGTGCCGGCCCGCGGCGGTACGGCCGGTGAATGGATCACACGATGGGGGTCACTCTCTCGATGAACCGTTCATGCCAGGGGAAGGAAAAGGTCAAGAGAAGCTCAAGTGGCCGTCAGGTGGGGTGATTTGAGCCCTTTGTCCTTACGGCTGTGTTACGGAATGACTTGCCCGCTGTTCACGAACGCGGTTTCGCTCCGCGCTCCTTGAGCATCTGCGCCATCGCCTGAAGCTCCGACTGCTGGGCGTCGACCATGCCCTGCGCGAGCCGCTTCTCCACCCCGACCGTGCACTTGGCCACGCAGCCCTCGGCCATGTGGATGCCGCCCTTGTGATGGTCCGTCATCAGCTGCAGATAGAAGACCTCGGCCTGCTTGCCGTTCAGCGACTGGAGCTTGTTCATCTCCGTGTCGGTCGCCATGCCCGGCATCAGCGAGCCGTCCCCGCGCTCGGGCATGTCACCCATGCCCATCCAGCTCATCGGCGGCTTCGCCGACACCTTCGGCAGCTCCCACAGATCCAGCCAACCCAGCAGCATGCCGCGCTGGTTGGCCTGCGTCTGCGCGATGTCGTAGGCAAGCCGCCGCACTTCGTCGTTCTTCGTGCGGTCCCGGACGATGTACGACATCTCGACGGCCTGCTGGTGGTGTACGGCCATGTCCCGGGCGAACCCGGCGTCCGCCGACTCCGCGCCCGGCGTCCTCGGGCCCGGGTCGCCGGAGTCCTCGGCGGCCGCGTAGGTGATCGCGCCGGCCGCGACGAGCACCGCCGCCGCGGCCCCCGCGATCCAGCCGATGTGCCGCCGGGTCACTTCATGACCCCGCCGGTGCAGGAGGCACCCGGCTCGGGCGTCTGCTGCCCCTGGACGTAGGCGGCGAAGAACTTGTCCACTTCCGGATCGCTCGCGCTCTTCACCGCCACCTGATGGCCCCACGCCGACAGGAGCAGCGGCGCCGACTGGTTCTCGTACGGGCTCATCAGCGAGTACTGCGTCTTCTTCACCTTCGCCGCGAGCGCGTCGACGTCGGCCTTCTTCGCCTTGTCGGTGTACGTCACCCAGACCGCGCCGTGCTCCAGCGAGTGCACGGCGTTCACGTCCGACAGCGCCTTGGTGTAGACGTCGCCGTTGCAGTTCGCCCAGATCGGGCTGTGGTTGCCGCCGACCGGCGGGTGCATCGGGTACGACACGTCGGTCGTCACGTGTGTCCGCGCCAGCTTGCCGGACCAGGTCTGCACACCGTCCTTGCCGGCGGTCCAGTGCCCGGTGTCACCGGAGGAGCCCTTGGCGGCGTCGGCGGAGTCGCTGGAGTCCTTCTTGCCGGACTGGGACTTCACGAGGACCACACCGCCGACGACCAGACCGGCGACGACCACGACGCTCGCGGCGACCTTGACTATGCGGCTGCGGCGCTCGCGCGCCTGCTCGGCGCGGCGCATCTCCTCTATGCGCGCCTTGCGCGCCGCGCTGCTGTTCTTGGCGGAACCCATGAGGTGTCCTTCTGGGGAAAGGGACGGCAACGGGAAGGGTGGAGCTCGCTGATCGTAGTGGGACCAGGGGCGACTTCCGTAGGGAGGGCAGGGCAAAAGAACGGCGGGGGATCGCACAAAGAGGGGATGCCGGGATAATTTGAACCATGCATGCGTATTACCTAGGCTCGTGATATGCGGCTCCTGCGCTCCACCGATCTGGCCCTGCGCCTCCTGATGCGACTGGCCGTGGCCGCCGACGCCACGCCCACCACCCGCCAGGTCGCGGCGGACATGGACGTGCCCTACACCCACGCCGCGAAGGTCGTCGCCGAACTCCAGCACCTCGGCCTCGTCGACGCCCGCCGCGGCCGCGTCGGCGGCCTCGCACTGACCGGGAAGGGCCGTACGGCGTCGGTGGGCGCGGTGGTGCGCGTCTTCGAGGGCGCCGGCGACGTCGTCGACTGTGAGGGCCCGACGCCCTGCCCGCTGAACTCCGGCTGCCGGTTGCGGGGCGCTCTGCGGCGGGCCCAGGAGGCGTTCTTCGCTTCGCTGGACCCGGTGACGGTCGCGGAGATCGTCGCGGAGCCGACAGGGGGCCTGCTCCTGGGGATCTCCCGGGGGCCGGGGGCGGATGCGGCGCCTGTGGGGGGTGCGGCTCAGCCGGCGGCTCAGCCGTTCGCCGGTCAGAGGTCCGGTCCGAAGACCTCGTAGTGGATGTCGGCCGGTGAGGTGCCCTTTCCGATCAGCTGGGTGCGTATCGCGCGCATGAAGGGGAGGGGGGCCGCACAGGTACGCGTGCGTGCCGGGGGCTACCGGGACGTCGGCCAGGTCGACCGGGCCGGTGCGGGTGCCCGGCTCGGCGTCGTGCTCGTAGAAGAAGTGCGCGGACGCGTCCGCGAGCTTTCCGGTGTACGCGCGGTGCTCGTCCCGCAGGGCACGGTCGGCGGGGGAGCGGTCGCCGTGCAGGACGGTGACCGGGCCGCGGTGGCCGGACGCCGTGAGGTCGGCCGGCATCGCGATCATCGGGGTCACGCCGATGCCGGCCGAGGCGAGCAGCACGGGTGTGTCCGGGCCGGCGGCGTCCAGGACCAGGTCGCCGTACGGCTCGGACAGCTCCAGGACGTCACCGGTGCGCACGCGCGCGTGGAGGTGCTGGGAGACCTCCCCGTCGGGGGCCGCGTGGCCGCGCACCCGCTTGACGCTGAACTGCCGCAGCGCCTCGCCGGGCGCCCCGGACAGGCTGTACTGCCGTATCTGCCGGGCGCCGTCGGGCAGTTCGACCTGGACGGAGACGTACTGACCGGCGCGGAAGCCGCGCACCGCCGCGCCGTCGGCCGGCCGCAGCCGGAAGGTGACGACGTCGGCGGTCTCCGCGACGCGTTCCACCACCTCCCACGGCCGTCGGACCGTCGTGCCGCTCTCCTCGTAGAGCCGTTTCTCGATCGCGATCAGCGCGTTCGCCATCAGCCAGTACACCTCGTCCCAGGCGGCGGCGACCTCGGGCGTGACGGCGTCGCCGAGCGAGGCGTGCTTGTGGGCGATCCGGCCGAGCAGCGCGTCGGGCCGCGCTCCGGGTGCTCCAGCAGCTGGGCGGCGAAGGCGGCGATGGAGCCGGCGAGGGCCTGCTTCTGGGCGCCGGAGGCCTGGTTGCCGCGGTGGAACAGGTCCCGCAGCAGTTCGGGGCGGTCGGCGAAGAGACGGCGTAGAAACGCTCGGTGATCTCGCCGATGGCGCCGCCGACGGCGGGAAGCGTGGCGCGGACGGTGGCCGCGGACGGCTCGGACAGCATCGGGAGTGCTCCTCACGGCTCGACTGAACTCGACAGAACGGCTCGGCCGACCGAACGCCATGAAAACTTGCATCTGAGATGCAAATTAAATGGACGTGGGGTGGCTCACGTGGGAAGCGGATCGGCCGTTACGGATGTCACCGCGAGCAGGCAAGATGGGCCACACAGCAGTACACCTGCCGTACGAGAGGCGTTCAGGCCGAAGACGCTCGGGCGATCAAGGTCCGCAACGCGCGTGAAATGGTGTTGTGGTGGGATGCTCAGGAGCCCGACCGCCTCCTGCGGGATGCGGGGACGGGCGGCCTGACCAGCAAGGATGGGGTAGCTGAAGATGGACAAGCAGCAGGAGTTCGTGCTCCGGACGTTGGAGGAGCGCGACATCCGGTTCGTACGCCTGTGGTTCACGGACGTGCTGGGCTTCCTGAAGTCCGTCGCCGTGGCCCCCGCCGAACTGGAGCAGGCCTTCGACGAGGGCATCGGCTTCGACGGCTCCGCCATCGAGGGCTTCGCCCGGGTCTATGAGTCCGACATGATCGCCAAGCCGGACCCCTCCACCTTCCAGGTCCTGCCGTGGCGCGCGGAGACCCCCGGCACGGCCCGCATGTTCTGCGACATCCTCATGCCGGACGGCTCCCCGTCCTTCGCCGACCCGCGCTATGTCCTCAAGCGCGCCCTGGCCCGCACCTCCGACCTGGGCTTCACCTTCTACACCCACCCCGAGATCGAGTTCTTCCTGCTGAAGGACCGCCCGCTGGACGGCTCCCGCCCCACCCCGGCCGACAACTCGGGCTACTTCGACCACACCCCGACCAACGTCGGCATGGACTTCCGCCGCCAGGCGATCACCATGCTGGAGTCGATGGGCATCTCGGTGGAGTTCTCCCACCACGAGGGCGCGCCGGGCCAGCAGGAGATCGACCTGCGCTACGCCGACGCGCTCTCCACGGCGGACAACATCATGACGTTCCGCCTGGTCATGAAGCAGGTCGCACTGGAGCAGGGCGTCCAGGCGACCTTCATGCCGAAGCCGTTCTCCGAGCACCCGGGCAGCGGCATGCACACCCACCTCTCCCTCTTCGAGGGCGACCGCAACGCGTTCTACGAGTCGGGCTCCGAGTACCAGCTCTCCAAGGTCGGCCGCTCCTTCATCGCGGGCCTGCTGAAGCACGCGGCGGAGATCTCGGCGGTCACCAACCAGTGGGTGAACTCGTACAAGCGCATCTGGGGCGGCTCCGAGCGCACGGCGGGCGCCGGCGGCGAGGCCCCGTCGTACATCTGCTGGGGCCACAACAACCGCAGCGCCCTGGTCCGGGTCCCGATGTACAAGCCCGGCAAGACCGGCTCCGCCCGGGTCGAGGTCCGCTCGATCGACTCCGGCGCCAACCCGTACCTGGCCTACGCCCTCCTGCTGGCGGCCGGCCTGAAGGGCATCGAGGAGGGCTACGAGCTGCCGCCGGGCGCCGAGGACGACGTCTGGGCCCTCTCCGACGCCGAGCGCCGCGCGATGGGCATCGAGCCCCTCCCGCAGAACCTCGGCGAGGCCCTCGCCCTGATGGAACGCAGCGACCTGGTCGCCGAGACCCTCGGCGAGCACGTCTTCGACTTCTTCCTGCGCAACAAGCAGGCCGAGTGGCACGAGTACCGCTCGGAGGTCACGGCGTTCGAGCTGCGCAAGAACCTGCCGGTGCTGTAGCCGCAGGCCGGAGCGGCTCTCCGGCGAAACGATCCCGTGGGGGCCGACGGTCACGGACCGCCGGCCCCCACGGGTTCCTGCCGAGACCGGTCCGAGTCGGTCCGGGGGTCACTCCCAGTCGGACTCGGTGTTGGTCTCCTGGTACTGCTGTACGTGACCGTGCGGGGGCTGGACGCGGCCGTTGTGGTCGTGGTTGTTGCAGGCGTCGTACACCGACTGGCCGGTCATCGGCACGGCGAAGGGGACGAGCCCGAGGGCCTGCTCGCAGAGCTTGTTCCCGGACAGGGTCCGGCCGGCGATGTTGATGCGGCCGTGGTCGCTGTCATGGGCCTGGGCCGGGGCGGCGAACCCGAGACCGGCCGCGGTCAGCGCGGCGAGAGCGGTGATCTTCTTCATACCCTGGTCAACGACCCCGGATCAGCCCAGGTCACGGGGCCGTCACCGGTCCGGCTATCCGATGTACGCCGGTGACACCGCGGCCGTGCTGATCCGCCGGGGCGCCCCCGACCCGTCGGCCGGGACCTGGTACAGATCGGCGCCGTAGTCCCCCGGCAGCGCGTACACGACCGTACGGGCGTCCCGCCACACCGCCTGGTCGTCCACGCTGCGCCGCTCGGCGAGCGGGGTCTCCCGCATGGTGCGCAGATCGAGGACGTACAGCCGCCACGGCGCGTCCTTCGACAGGCCCTCGACCCGCTTCTTGTACGCGATCCGCGTGCCGTCGGGCGAAAGAGAGGGACACTCGACGTTCGCGTGCAGGGTCGTGACCGTACGGGCGCGCAGATCGCCCCGCACCAGATAGGTGCTGCCCCTGGTCGCGAGCGTCGCGTAGAAGGTGCGGTCGTCGCGCGCGAACGTCACGCCCCAGAAATTGGCGTCCGCCGCCTGGTACGGATGCCCGTCCTTGACGATCCGGAAGTCCTCCAGCGTCGGGATCAGCCGACCGCTCCTGGTGTCCACGATCGCCGCGCGCGTCGAGAAATTCGTACCGGCGTAACTGTCACCGCCCACGAACGCCGTCCAGGCGGCGAAGTGCCCGGTGGGGGAGACCCGGGCACGGGAGGGGATGCCCGGGACGTCGTACCGGTGTACGACCTTCAACCGGTCATCCAGAACCAGCGCCCGATAGGTGTCCGAAACCGGCCCGTGCACCGCTTGCAGGCACACACCCGTCCCCGAAGCGGCGTAGAACCGCAGGCACTTGACGCCGGACGCGGTACGCGGCCCGGACGGATCACCGGCCGCAACCGCCGTCAGCTCGTCCCGGTGCGGCCCCCACGCCATGTTCCGGAAGATCATCGACCCGTTCCCGGTCAGCGTCACCGTCCCCGGCGTGACCCGCGGACCGCCCGCCTGGGTGTGGTTGCGCCGGTCGGCCCGGGCCGAGGCATGCAGCACCGCCGCGCCGCCGACCACCGCCAGCACGGCGACGGCCGCGACCAGGATCAGGATGCGGCTGCGTACGGTCATGCGGGCACCGTCCCCTTCGGACGCAGGGTGAGTGAGAACAGGGCACACGCGGCCAGCGCCACGGCCGCCCCCGCCAGCGCCGCCCGGTCGCCCCACACGGTCCAGGCCGCGCCGAACAGCAGCGAGCAGGCGAACCGAGCCATCGCCTGCCCGGTCTGCACGAGGGCCAGCCCGGACGAGCGCAGCGCCTCCGGCACCCCGTCCGAGGCCGCCGCCATCAGCACCCCGTCGGTGGCCGCGTAGAAGGCGCCGTGCAGGGCGAGTACGACATACGGCAGGGCCGATCCGCGCCACGCGGTCAGCAGCAACGCGTACGCGACCAGCAGACCGCCGTGCCCGGCCACGAACACCGCCCACCGCCCCACCCGATCCGCGAGCCGTCCGAGCGGCACCGCGAGCAGCAGGAACGAGGCGGCCGTACCGAGCGGCAACAGCGCGAACCAGCGGTCCGGCACCCCGAGCCGCCGCTGAAGCAGCAGATAGACGAACGAGTCACTCACCGTGGCGAGCCCCAGCAGCAACGCGCACACAGCGATCCGCCGCAGCCCCCGCCGCCGCAGCAGCCCCACCGCACCCCGCAGCGTGGGCCGCTCGACCGCGCCGGCGTCACCCCGCCTCCCGCCCGGCACGAAGAGCACCAGCACGAGCACACCGACGACGGCGACACAGAAACTGACGGTGAACACCGCGTCGTACCCGTCCACGGTCGCCCGCAGGATCAGAAAGGCGACCAGCGGCCCGAGCAGCGCCCCGGCCGTGTCCATGGCCCGATGCACCCCGAAGGCACGCCCCCGGTTCTCCGCCGTGCTCGACAACGAGATGAGCGCATCGCGCGGAGCGGTCCGCAGCCCCTTCCCGGTGCGGTCGGCGGCCAGCACGAGCCCGATCGGCGTCAGCGAATGAGCGACCAGCAGCAAGGGCTTGCACACGGCGGAGATGCCGTACCCGACCCCGGCGACCCACTTGTGCCGCCCGCCACCGCGATCCGCGAGATGCCCGCCCACGAGCCGCACGAGGGCCGAGAACCCGTTGTAGACGCCGTCGAGCAGCCCGAACCCCAAAGGTGACAGGCCGAGCCCGGTGACCAGGTACAACGGCAAGACGGCGGTGACCATCTCACTCGACACATCGGTCACCAGACTGACCGTTCCGAGCGCGAGCACGGTCGGGGCGATCGCGGCACGGCGCCGCCCGGCCACCGGCCGGACGGCACCGTCCGCGGACGCCGGCTTGCTCGCGCGGCTGTCCGCTACGTACACGTCAGGACGCCCAGATGCCGCTGATGTCCTCGGCGTCGGCCGCGTTGCCCGCGTGCGAGGTCAGCCCCTGGCTGTCCTCCAGGGTGCGCAGCAGGTCGTAGTGGTTGTACGTCGTGGAACTCGACGACCCGGCCGCGACCGGCTGCCCGTACAGCACGGTCGGGATCCGGTTCCCGCTCAGCCGGTTGTCCTCGTCGAACGTGATGACGAGCAGGCTGTTGTGGGTCTTGGCCCAACTCGCGTAGGCACCCAGGTTGTTCTTGATCCAGGTGTCACCGCTGGACACCGAGCAGTCGTGCATGTCGCTGCACAGGTTCGGGGTCACGAACGACATCTGGGGCAGCGTGGAGTAGTCCGTCGGGAACTGCGCGAACG
This sequence comes from Streptomyces alanosinicus, assembly GCF_014650595.1. Classification (GTDB taxonomy): domain Bacteria; phylum Actinomycetota; class Actinomycetes; order Streptomycetales; family Streptomycetaceae; genus Streptomyces; species Streptomyces alanosinicus. The sequence continues at coordinate 418,239 of NZ_BMVG01000001.1, read as the reverse complement.
TCTTCGCGCTCGACGTCGGCACGTTGTCGAACCCGAACCACGGGTTGTGCTTCTGCGCGTACTTGCCGCTGCTGCACGTCGTCGAGCCCTCGCTCGGCAGCGACTCGTTGTAGCTGGCCCAGGTACGGCCGGCGTCGATCACCTCGGACGCCAGGTTCGGGTCCGACGAGAAGCCCGGATCGACACAGCTGTCGTCCGTGACCCCCTGCGTCGAACCGGAGAACAGGGCGTAGTAGTTGGGCTGGCTCGGGTGGGTCTCGGCGTACGACTGCGTCAGGCTGGCACCTCCCGACTTCAGCGAGTTGATGTACGGGGCGCTGGAGGAGCCGATGACCTGGCTGTACGCGTGGTTCTCCATGACCACGACGACCACGTGGTCCGGGCTCGGCACGGCGCCCGCGGCATGCGCGGACCCTTCGCCGATCCCGGTCCACAGCCCGACCGCGGTCGCGGCGAGGGCCGCCGCGGACGCCACGACGGTACGGGTAACGGAACTGCCGGACACATCAACCTCCGGGTGGGGGGAACAACGGGGCTGGCGGTGCGGACAGAGCATGCACACGCCAATATGCCCCCGCCTCACGGCATCCAACCGAATTGATGAAGAGCGGATGAACGACTGCCTTCGCTCGCGTACGGCGGCAAGGGGACACGGCGGGTGGTGTCCGCCCGCGGCGGCCGGCGAAAACACGGAGCGCCCCTCGAAGAAAACAGCCCGCCGGCCCGAGGACGGACACCACCCGCCGGGGCGCCGACTTCTCCACTCACCGTAGGCGCTCGACAAGCCACGACGTACCCGCACGGGCGGCCGCAGGCATCTGACCACGCACCCACACGGGCGGCCGCAGGCATGCCACGACGCATCCGCGGAGCCCGCCGCGGGCATCCCGCGACGCACCCGCGGAGCCCACCGCAGGCATGCCACGACGCACCGCGGAGCCCGCCGCAGGCATGCCACGACGCACCTGCAGAGCCGCCGCAGGTATCCCACGACGCATCCGCGGAGCCCGCCGCGGGCATGCCACGGCGCACCGCGGAGCCCGCCGCGGGCATGCCGCGACGCACCCGCACGGGCCGCCACAGGCTCCCCACGACGCACCCGCGGAGCCCACCGCAGGCATGCCACGACGCACCGCGGAGCCCGCCGCAGGCATGCCACGACGCACCTGCAGAGCCGCCGCAGGTATCCCACGACGCACCGCGGAGCCCGCCGCAGGCATGCCACGACGCACCTGCAGAGCCGCCGCAGGTATCCCACGACGCATCCGCGGAGCCCGCCGCGGGCATGCCACGGCGCACCGCGGAGCCCACCGCAGGCATGCCACGACGCACCTGCAGAGCCGCCGCAGGTATCCCACGACGCACCCGCGGGGGCCGCCGCGGGCATGCCACGACGCACCGCGGAGCCCGCCGCGGGCATCCCACGACGCACCCGCACGGGCCGCCACAGGCTCCCCACGACGCACCCGCGGAGCCCACCGCAGGCACCCCACGACGCACCTGCGGAGCCCACCGCAGGCACCCCACGACGCACCCGCGGAGCCCACCGTCGGCATCCGCCACCCCCTACCCCCGATCCGGTTAGGCTCTGGCCAGGAAGACCGACATCCCAGGGGAGGCCGAGCATGACGCCGGGCCGCAGGAGCAGCACCTTCACCCGCCTGCTCCGACACGGCTTCACCGACCCCTCCGCCGCCGAACGCCTCCTGGACGGCTCGGAACTCGCCCCCGTCCGCGACGACCCCGTCCTCCTGGAGGCCCTCGGCGCCACCGCCGACCCCGACCTCGCCCTGCACGGCCTGGTCCGCCTCCTGGAGGCCCAGGCCGGCCCCACGGCCCACCGCGAGCTCCTGGACACCCTCATCGCGGCCAAACCCCTCCGCGACCGCCTCCTCGGTGTCCTCGGCGCCTCCGCCGCCCTCGCCGACCACCTGGCCCGCCACCCCGCCGACTGGCAGGCCCTGGTCACCTACGAGCCCCAGGACCTCCACCCCGGCCTCACGGAGTTCGAGCGCGGCCTGGCCGACGCCACCGACCCCGTCTCCCTGCGCGTGGCCTACCGCCGCTGTCTGCTCTCCATCGCCGCCCGCGACGTCTGCGGCACCACCGACGTCGCCGAGACGGCCGCCGAACTCGCGGACCTCGCCACCGCCACCCTGCGCATGGCCCTGGCCATGGCGCAGGCGCACGCCCCCGAGGACGCCGCCGCCTGCCGCCTCGCGGTGATCGCGATGGGCAAGTGCGGTGGCCAGGAACTGAACTACGTCTCCGACGTGGACGTGATCTTCGTAGCGGAAGCGGCCGAAGCCGCCACCGAGGTCAAGGCGCTCACCTCGGCCACCCGCCTCGCCTCCCACCTCATGCGGATCTGCTCGGAGACGACCGTCGAGGGCTCCATCTGGCCGGTGGACGCCAACCTCCGGCCCGAGGGCCGCAACGGCCCCCTCGTCCGCACCCTCTCCTCCCACCTCGTCTACTACCAACGCTGGGCGAAGACCTGGGAGTTCCAGGCCCAGCTCAAGGCCCGCCCGGTGGCCGGCGACACAGAGCTGGGCCAGGCGTACGTCGACGCACTGGAGCCCATGGTCTGGACGGCCGCGGAGCGCGACAACTTCGTGGCGGACGTCCAGAAGATGCGCCGACGCGTCGTCGAGAACATCCCCGCGTCCGAGATCGACAGAGAACTCAAGCTCGGCCCCGGCGGCCTCCGCGACGTCGAATTCGCCGTCCAGCTCCTCCAGTTGGTGCACGGCCGCACCGATCCCGGCCTCCGCAGCGGCACCACCCTGAACGCCCTGCAGGCCCTGGCCGCCGGCGGCTACGTGGGCCGCGAGGACGCCGCCCGCCTCGACGAGGCCTACCGCTTCCTGCGCAGCATGGAGCACCGCATCCAGCTGTACCGCCTGCGCCGCACCCACCTGGTCCCCGTGGCCGAGGAGGACCAGCGGCGCCTGGGCCGCTCCCTGGGCCTGCGCACGGACCCCGCCGCCGAGCTGATCCGCGAATGGAAGCGGCACACGGGCGTCGTCCGCAGGCTCCACGAGAAACTCTTCTACCGCCCGCTCCTCGACGCGGTGGCCCAACTCGCCCCCGGCGAGGCCCGCCTGAGCGCCGAGGCGGCCCGCGAACGCCTCGTCGCGCTCGGTTACGCCGACCCGGCCGCCGCCCTGCGCCACCTGGAGGCCCTGGCCTCCGGAGTGACCCGCAAGGCGGCGATCCAGCGCACCCTGCTCCCCGTCCTGCTCGGCTGGTTCGCCGACTCGGCGGACCCGGACGCGGGCCTGCTGAACTTCCGCAAGGTCTCGGACGCGCTCGGCAAGACCCCCTGGTACCTGCGCCTCCTGCGCGACGAAGGCGCGGCAGCGGAGAACCTGGCACGGGTCCTCTCGGCGGGCCGCCTCGCCCCCGACCTCCTGATGCGCGCCCCCGAGGCGGTGGCCCTGCTGGGCGACGGCGACGGCACGGGCATGCGCGGAGCCGGTCTGACACCGCGCGAGCGCGCCCCCCTGGAGCAGGAGATCCTGGCCGCCGTGGGCCGCGCGGAGAACGCCGCGCAGGGCGTCACCGCGGCCCGTGGTGTGCGCCGCCGCGAGCTGTTCCGCACCGCGGCCGCCGACATCGTCGGCTCCTACGGCACCGAGACCAGCCCCGCCGAGGCCGACCAGGGCGCCCTGGTGGACCGGGTCGGCGCCGCGGTCTCCGACCTCACGGCCGCGACCCTCGCGGGCACCCTGCGCGCGGTGGTCCGCGACAGCTGGGGCGACACGCTCCCCACTCGCTTCACGGTCATAGGGATGGGCCGCTTCGGCGGCCACGAGCTGGGCTACGGCTCCGACGCGGACGTCCTCTTCGTGCACGAACCGCAGGACGGTGTGGACGAGCACGAGGCGGCGGCCGCCGCGAACAAGGTCGTCGCCGAGATGTGCCGCCTGCTCCAGCTGCCCAGCGCCGACCCGCCGCTGCTCATCGACGCCGGTCTGCGCCCGGAGGGCAAGTCGGGCCCGCTGGTGCGCACCCTGAAGGCGTACGAGGCGTACTACCGGCGCTGGTCCCTGGTCTGGGAGTCCCAGGCGCTGCTGCGGGCGGAGCCCGTGGCCGGGGACGAGGACCTGGCCCGGCGCTTCACCGAGCTGATCGACCCGCTGCGCTACCCGTCGCACGGCCTGACGGAGGACGCGGTCCGCGAGATCCGCCGGCTGAAGGCCCGTATGGAGTCCGAACGCCTCCCGCGCGGCGCCGACCCCAAGCTGCACACCAAGCTGGGCCCCGGCGGCCTGTCCGACGTCGAGTGGACCGTCCAGCTGTTCCAGCTCCGGCACGGCTGGGAGATCCCCGGTCTGCGCACCACCCGCACCCGTGCGGCACTGGCCGCCGCCCGCGAGGCCGGCCTGCTGTCCGCCGAGGAGGCGGAGATCCTGGACGAGGCCTGGGTGCTGGCCACCCGGGTGCGCAACGCGGTGATGCTGGTGCGCGGCCGGGCCGGGGACACCTTCCCCACCGAGCCCCGCGAGCTGTCCGCCGTGGGCCGCTACCTGGGCTACGGCGCCGGACACGCGGGAGACATGCTGGACGCGTACCGGCGTACGACCCGCCGGGCACGCACGGTGATGGAGGAGAGCTTCTACGGCGACTCGACGTGACGGCCGCAGCGGACCTCCACCACCCCACAGATCCCTCTAGGGCGTGTTGCGCCCTAGGGCGCCGCAGCTTCCGCCCCCCCACTCCCGCGTCTCCCGGGCCTTGGCCCCCCGCGCACCCCGAGGCAGCGCGTACGGCAGGGCGCCGTACCACACCCGCGCCATCGTGAAGCCGAACGTCAGGCACAGCATGCCGCCCACCGCGTCCAGCCAGAAATGGTTGGCGGTGGCGACGATGACGAGCAGCGTGGCCGTCGGATAGAGCAGCCCCAGCACCCGCACCCACGGCACGGAGGCCAGCGCGAAGATCGTCAGCCCGCACCACAGCGACCAGCCGATATGCATCGACGGCATCGCCGCGTACTGGTTCGACATGTGTTTCAGATCGCCGGAGGCCATCGAGCCCCACGTGTGGTGCACCATCACCGTGTCCACGAAGTGCCCGCCGCGCATCAGCCGGGGCGGGGCGAGCGGGAACAGGTAGTAGCCGACCAGCGCCACACCGGTCGTCGCGAACAGCACCAGCCGGGCGGCCGCGTACCGGCCGGGATGCCACCGGTACAACCACACCAGGACACCCAGCGTGACCACGAAATGCAGTGTGGCGTAGTAGTAGTTCATGCCGACGATCAGCCAATTCACCGAGTTCACGGCGTGGTTGACGGACTGCTCGACGGCGATGCCCAGACCGTGCTCGACGCGCCAGATCCAGTCGGCGTTGCGCAGCGCCTTGCCCTTCTGCTCGGGGACGGCGTTGCGAATCAGTGAGTACGTCCAGTAACTCACCGCGATCAGAAGGATCTCGAACCACAGCCGGGGCCGGCGCGGCTGCCGCAGCCGGGCCGGCAGACTCCGTGGAGTTCGTCCGACCTCGCCCGTGACGGCCTGCGGAACGGCCACCTTCTCGCGACCTTCCGACTCTGTCACGGTCGAGTCACTCATAGGCATCAAGTCTGCCAGACAAGGCTTCCTCGCCAGATCATCCCAAGGTCGGGTCCGGCTCGCACCTTCTACGACATACGGACGACCGCTACGACGTACGGACCACGTGCGGCGCCGAAGCGGTTGAACCGCGCACCACCAACTCCGGCATGAACACGAACTCGCTGTGTGGCGCGGGCGTGCCGCCGATCTCCTCCAGCAGCGTGCGCACCGCGGCCTGCCCCATCGCCGGCACCGGCTTGCGGACCGTGGTCAGCGGCGGGTCGGTGAACGCGATGAGCGGGGAGTCGTCGAAGCCGACCACCGACACGTCCCTGGGCACCTCCAGCCCCCGCTGCCGGGCCGCTCGTATGGCACCGAGCGCCATCATGTCGCTGGCACACACCACGGCCGTGCAGTCCCGCTCGATCAGCGCGGTCGCCGCCGCCTGACCGCCCTCCAGGGTGTACAGCGAGTGCTGGATCAGCTCGGTCTCGACCGTCTCGGCGCTCAGTCCCAACTGGTCCTGCATCGCCCGTACGAAGCCCTCGATCTTGCGCTGCACCGGCACGAACCGCTTCGGTCCGAGCGCGAGCCCGATCCGGGCGTGCCCGAGCGAGGCCAGATGGGTCACGGCGAGCGTCATCGCGGCCCGGTCGTCGGGGGAGATGAACGGCGCCTGCACCTGCGGCGAGAACCCGTCCACCAGCACGAACGGCACGCCCTGCGCCCGCAGCCGCTCATAGCGCTGCATATCGGCCGTGGTGTCCGCGTGCAGCCCGGAGACATAGATGATCCCGGCGACCCCGCGGTCCACGAGCATCTCGGTCAGTTCGTCCTCGGTCGACCCGCCCGGGGTCTGTGTGGCGAGCACCGGCGTATAGCCCTGGCGGGTCAGCGCCTGGCCGATGACCTGGGCGAGCGCCGGGAATATCGGGTTCTCCAGCTCCGGCGTGATCAGACCGACCAGCCCCTCGCTGCGCTGCCGCAGCCGCACCGGGCGCTCATAGCCGAGGACGTCCAGCGCGGCGAGCACGGACTGGCGGGTGGTGGCGGCGACGCCCGGCTTCCCGTTGAGGACCCTGCTGACGGTCGCTTCGCTCACCCCCGCCTGCGCAGCGATGTCGGCAAGCCGTGTGGTCACGGCACCGGACTGTACCGGTCGTACGGCGCCTTGCACACCGACGGGACGCCGTGCGCGAGCGGCCGGACGGCCCGTCTTGGGTTGCTGCCTCATCGGGCTCCCTCGAATGGATGGCGGCAAGAGCTTGCAGAGTCTTGCACAAGTGTCCCCCCTCCGCTGAGCGGTAACGACGGGGTAACCATCGTGTTCCCTTGCACTTTTTTTCTGCAAGGTCTTTCGCAACGCTTACAACGCTGTTACGTTCCTGGTCGCCCGGCGGCCGCGACGGCGCAGTCGGCATCACGGGCTTTCACCCTCAAGGAGAACTCATGCGGCGTGGCATAGCGGCCTCCGCGCTGGTGGCGTCCCTCGCCCTCACGGCGACGGCCTGCGGCGGGAACGACAGCGACAGCGGCAAGGCGGGCGGCCCGGTCACTCTCACCTGGTGGGACACCTCCAACGCCACGAATGAGGCGCCGACGTACCAGGCCCTGGTCAAGCAGTTCGAGGCCGCCAACAAGAACATCAAGGTCAACTACGTCGACGTTCCCTTCGACCAGGCCCAGAACAAGTTCGACACCGCGGCCGGCTCCAAGGGCGCCCCGGACATCCTGCGCTCCGAGGTCGGCTGGACCCCGGCCTTCGCCAAGAAGGGCTACTTCCTGCCGCTGGACGGCACCGAGGCCCTCGCCGACCAGGCCAAGTTCCAGCCCAGCCTGATCAAGCAGGCCCAGTACCAGGGCAAGACCTACGGCGTCCCGCTGGTCACCGACACCCTCGCCCTTGTCTACAACAAGGCCCTGTTCAAGAAGGCCGGCATCACCGACGCCCCCAAGACCTGGGACGAGCTGAAGTCGGACGCCGCCAAGATCAAGGACAAGACCGGCACCGACGGCTACTGGGGCTCCACCCAGGCCTACTACGCGCAGAGCTTCCTCTACGGCGAGGGCACCGACACCGTCGACGCCGCCGCCAAGAAGATCACCGTGGACTCGGCCGCCGCCAAGAAGGGCTACGGCACCTGGCTGGGCCTGTTCTCCGGCAAGGGCCTGCACAAGGCCGACGCCACCGCCGACGCCTACGCCCACATCCAGGACGCGTTCGTCAACGGCAAGGTCGCCGCGATCGTCCAGGGCCCCTGGGAGATCACCAACTTCTACAAGGGCAGCGCCTTCAAGGACAAGGCCAACCTCGGCATCGCCACCGTCCCGGCCGGCTCCGCCGGCAAGGCGGGCGCCCCGACCGGCGGCCACAACCTCTCGGTCTACGCCGGCTCCGACAAGGCCCACCAGGACGCGGCCCTGAAGTTCGTGAAGTTCATGACCTCGGCGACCTCCCAGGAGGCCATCGCCCTGAAGAACTCCACGCTGCCCACCCGCTCCGACGCCTTCACCGCCAAGGTCAAGGCCGACCCCGGCATCGCCGGCTTCCAGAGCGTCCTCAGCGCCGCCCGGCCCCGCCCCGAGCTGCCCGAGTACAGCTCCCTGTGGGTTCCGCTCGACACCGAGCTGGCGAAGGTCGCCGGCGGCAAGGAGTCGCTGGACCAGGGTCTGAACAACGCCGAGCTGGCCATCGCCAAGCTGGTGCCCGACTTCAGCAAGTGACGCCCGCGTGGCCGTCGGATCCCCGTGACAGGAGGGGAGGGATCCGACGGCCACCGCCCCGCGCCCAGCCCGATTCCCTGCCCGCGTACCCCGGCCCAACCCCGTGAACCTGTGAAGGTGTCGAACCATGACCGTCGCCATCGACCGCGCGACCGGCGAGCGCCGCGGTGACCGCGCGCCTCGGCCCGGACCGGGGCAGCGCATCAGAAACGGCTTCCAGAAGTACTGGTACGCCTACGCGATGATCGCCCCGGTCGTCGTCGTGCTCGCCGTCATCGTGGGGTATCCGCTGATCCGCGGCTTCTATCTGACGCTGACGGACGCCGACAGCCTCAACTCGGCGCGAACGATCGGCGTCAACCACATCGCCGCCACCTACAAGTTCGTCGGCCTGGACAACTACAAGGACATCCTGTTCGGCCCGACGTCGTACGACCGCTTCTGGTCGCACTTCCTGTGGACCGTCTTCTGGACGGCTGCCTGTGTGTTCCTGCACTACACCATCGGACTCGGCCTCGCGCTGATGCTCAACCAGAAGCTGCGCGGCCGCACCTTCTACCGGCTGCTGCTGGTCCTGCCCTGGGCGGTGCCGGCCTTCGTCACCGTCTTCTCCTGGCGGATCATGCTCGCCGACTCCGGAGTGGTCAACCAGATCCTCGGCGCCCTGCACCTGCCCCAGCCGCAGTGGCTGGAGGATACCTTCTGGCAGCGCTTCGCCGCGATCATGGTCAACACCTGGTGCGGTGTGCCGTTCATGATGCTCTCGCTCCTCGGCGGCCTGCAGTCCATCGACTCCACCCTCTACGAGGCGGCCGAGATGGACGGCGCGAACGCCTGGCAGCGCTTCCGGCATGTCACCCTGCCGGGGCTGAGGGCCGTCAGCTCCACCGTCGTGCTGCTCGGCATCATCTGGACCTTCAACCAGTTCGTCATCATCTTCCTGCTGTTCGGACCCACCAGCGCCCCCGACGCCCAGATCCTGGTGGACTGGGCCTACCAGCTGGGCTTCGGACAGCAGCCGCGGGACTACGCCCAGTCCGCCGCGTACGGCGTGCTGCTGCTGTCGGTCCTCGTCGTCTTCACCTCTTTCTACTTCCGCTGGCTGAAGCGCAATGACCAGCTCGCCGTCTGACGCCGCAGGAGCCGCCGCCATGAGCACCACGACCCTCGAAAAGACCGAGACCGCACCGGCCCCCGCCGCCCAGCCCCCGAGCCGGACGGGCCGGCGCGGCGAGCGCGGCCCGCTCGGCGCCGCCCTGCTGCACGGCGGCCTCGCCGTCGCGAGCCTCATCGCGCTCGCCCCGGTGGCCTGGCTGTTCTATCTCTCCCTCGGCCCGGACAAGGACGACTACCTCCACCCGAGCCGGATCGCGGGCAAGTTCAGCTTCTCCAACTACAGCTTCGTGCTGGAGCACACCGGCTTCTTCGACTGGTTCAAGTCGACGATGATCGTGGCTCTCGGCACCACCCTGATCGGTGTCCTCGTCGCCGCGACCACCGGCTACGCGGTCTCCCGGATGCGCTTTCCCGGCTACAAGCAGCTGATGTGGGTCCTGCTGCTCACACAGGCCTTCCCGATCGCCATCCTGATCGTGCCGATGTACCAGATCTTCAGCGATCTCGGCCTCATCGACACCTACTGGGCGCTGATCATCATCAACTGCACCACGGCCGTGCCGTACAGCGCCTGGCTGCTCAAGGGGTACTTCGACACCATCCCCTTCGAGATAGACGAGGCAGGCCGCGTCGACGGGCTCAGCCCGTTCGGCACCTTCTTCCGGCTGATCCTGCCGCTGGCCCGGCCGGGCCTGGCCGTCGCCGCCTTCTACAACTTCATCACCGCCGTGGGCGAGGTCGCCTTCGCGACGACCTTCCTGCTGGACGACTCGAAGTACACCTTCGCGGTCGGTCTGCAGACCTTCGTCAGCCAGCACGACGCCCAGTGGAACTACATGGCCGCCACCGCGGTGCTGATCGCGATACCCGTGTCGGTGTTCTTCTACCTCGTGCAGAAGAACCTCGTCACCGGCCTGACCGCGGGCGGCACGAAGGGCTGAGCCGCCCCACCCCCAAGGGTTCCCGCGCACCGGCATGTGCGCGGGTAGGCGGCCGCGGTGCCCATCCGACCCCGCAGCACCGCGGCCGCCTCGCACACCCCCCGGTCCCGGCATCCTTCGCCGTACCAACGCCCACGCGCCCATGACCCCATCTCTCTTATCAAGGACGCCATGAGCCAGCAGCACCCCGCCGCACCGGCCCCCCACTCCGCAGCCGCCGTATCCGCCGTAGCCGACCGCCGCGACTGGTGGCGGGACGCGGTCATCTACCAGGTCTATCCGCGCAGCTTCGCCGACAGCAACGGCGACGGCATGGGCGACCTGGAAGGCGTTCGCGCCCGTCTGCCGTATCTGCGCGACCTCGGTGTCGACGCCGTGTGGCTCAGCCCCTTCTACGCCTCCCCGCAGGCCGACGCCGGTTACGACGTCGCCGACTACCGCGCCGTCGACCCGATGTTCGGCAATCTGCTCGACGCCGACGCGCTGATCCGCGACGCGCACGAGCTGGCCTTGAGGATCATCGTCGACCTCGTCCCGAACCATTCCTCCGACCAGCACGAGTGGTTCAAGCGCGCCCTCGCCGAGGGCCCCGGATCCCCGCTGCGCGAGCGCTACCACTTCCGCCCCGGCAAGGGAACGAACGGCGAACTCCCGCCCAATGACTGGGAGTCCATCTTCGGCGGCCCCGCCTGGACCCGGATCACCGAACCGGACGGCACGCCCGGCGAGTGGTACCTGCACCTCTTCGCGCCGGAGCAGCCCGACTTCAACTGGGAACACCCGGCGGTCGGCGACGAGTTCCGCTCGATCCTGCGCTTCTGGCTGGACATGGGCGTCGACGGCTTCCGTATCGACGTGGCCCACGGCCTGGTCAAGGCCGACGGTCTGCCCGACCTCGGCTCGCACGACCAGCTGAAACTGCTGGGCAACGATGTCATGCCGTTCTTCGACCAGGACGGCGTGCACGCCGTCTACCGGCAGTGGCGCACGATCCTGGACGAGTATGCGGACGAGCGCATTTTCGTCGCGGAGGCCTGGACGCCGACTGTCGAGCGCACCGCCAACTACGTCCGTCCCGACGAACTCCACCAGGCCTTCAACTTCCAGTACCTGTCGACGGAGTGGGACGCCAAGGAGCTGCGGACGGTCATCGACCGCACCCTTCAGGCCATGCGCCCGGTCGGCGCCCCGGCCACCTGGGTGCTGTCCAACCACGACGTCACCCGGCACGCCACCCGCTTCGCCAACCCGCCCGGCCTCGGCACCCAGATCCGCACCGCCGGAGACCGCGCGCTGGGCCTGCGCCGCGCCCGCGCCGCCACCCTGCTCATGCTGGCCCTGCCCGGCTCGGCCTACGTCTACCAGGGCGAGGAGCTGGGCCTGCCGGACGTCGTCGACCTGCCCGACGAGGTGCGCCAGGACCCGGCGTACTTCCGGGGCGCCGGCCAGGACGGCTTCCGCGACGGCTGCCGGGTGCCGATCCCGTGGACCTGCGAGGGCTCCTCGTACGGCTTCGGCAGCGGCGGCAGCTGGCTCCCGCAGCCGGAGAGCTGGGCCGAGCTGAGCGTGGAGGCGCAGACCGGTGTCCCCGGCTCGACGCTGGAGCTGTACCGCTCGGCGCTGAGCGTCCGCCGGACCCGGCCCGACCTCGGCGCGGGCGACGCGGTGCAGTGGCTGGACGCGCCCGAGGGCGTCCTGGCCTTCCGGCGCGGGGAGTTCGTGTGTGTCGCGAACACCACGGGGGAGCCGGTGACGTTCCCGGTCAGCGGGCAGGTGCTGCTGGCCAGCGGTGAGATCACCGAGGCGGACGGCGGGACGAGGCTGCCCGCCGACACCACGGTGTGGTTCGGCATGGTCTGACGACCCGTCGAGAAGTTTTTGCATCAACTTCACAACGGCCCGCTGTCTTTCGGACAGCGGGCCTTTAACATCTGCGTCACCGCAAGTTTGCTGAAAGATTTCAGCAAGCGCCTTCAGCGGGCTCTCCATAGGCCTTCAACGTCGAAGGAACCCCCACATGGCACGCAGATTCCTCTCCGGGGCGGTCGCCCTCACGGCCGCCACCCTTGTCATGACCCCAACTACCGCGGACGCCTCCCCGCCCGGCACCAAGGACGTCACCGCCGTCCTCTTCGAGTGGAACTACGACTCGGTGGCCCGCGAGTGCACCAGTACCCTCGGCCCCGCCGGCTACGGCTATGTCCAGGTCTCGCCGCCCGCCGAGCACATACAGGGCTCGCAGTGGTGGACCTCGTACCAGCCGGTGTCGTACAAGATCGCGGGCCGGCTCGGCGACCGCACCGCCTTCAAGAACATGATCGACACCTGTCACGCGGCCGGACTGAAGGTCGTCGTCGACACCGTCGTCAACCACATGTCGGCCGGATCCGGCACCGGCACCGGCGGCTCGTCGTATACGAAGTACGACTACCCGGGCCTGTACTCCTCCGCCGACCTCGACGACTGCACGGCCCAGGTCACCAACTACCAGGACCGCTGGAACGTCCAGCACTGCGAACTCGTCGGCCTGGCCGACCTGGACACCGGCGAGGAGTACGTCCGCAAGACGATCGCCGGCTATATGAACGACCTGCTCTCGCTCGGCGCCGACGGCTTCCGTATCGACGCGGCCAAGCACATCCCGGCCGAGGACCTGGCGAACATCAAGTCGCGCCTGACGAACCCTTCCGCCTACTGGAAGCAGGAGGTCATCTACGGCGCGAACGAGGCCGTCCAGCCCTCCGAGTACACCGGCAACGGCGACGTCCAGGAGTTCCGCTACGCCTACGACCTCAAGCGCGTCCTCAACTCCGAGAAGCTCGCGTACCTGAACAACTTCGGCGAGGGCTGGGGCTATCTGAAGAGCTCGGTGGCGGGCGTCTTCGTGGACAACCACGACACGGAGCGGGGCGGCTCGACCCTGAACTACAAGGACGGCGCCAACTACACCCTGGCCAACGTCTTCATGCTCGCCTGGCCCTACGGCGCCCCGGACATCAACTCCGGCTACGAGTGGTCCGACGTGGACGCGGGCCCGCCGAACAACGGCCAGGTCAACGCCTGCTGGCAGGACGGCTGGAAGTGCCAGCACGCCTGGCCGGAGATCAAGTCCATGGTCGCCTTCCGCAACGCGACGCAGGGCCAGGCGGTCTCGGACTGGTGGGACAACGGCAACAACGCCATCGCCTTCGGTCGGGGCGGCAAGGGCTATGTGGCCATCAACCACGAGTCCTCGGCCCTGTCCCGCACGTACCAGACATCGCTGCCCGCCGGGACGTACTGCAACGTCCAGAACAACACGACGGTGACGGTGAACTCCAGTGGGCAGTTCACCGCCACCCTGGGCTCGAACACGGCGCTCGCGATCTACGCCGGGAAGTCGAGCTGCTGACCCGGAAGGCCTACTTCCAGGTGTCGCTCGTCGTGTAGCCGGACGAACTGCCCGTCGTGTATGCGCGGTTCGTCCCGGACTCCCAGGTCACGTTCCCGGAGCCGTCCTTCTTCACGTACTTGTACGTGAAGGACGTGCTCTTGGGGACGATGACCAGCCGGTTCCAGTCCGGGTACGACGCCGAGGACAGCGGGACGGCGTCGGACGTGCTCCAGGAGCCCAGGGACGGGATCGAGCCCGTGACGTAGACGTTGGTCCCCCAGTCCGTCGTCGCCGTCTCGTGGAAGGTGACGTCGGTGGCGTCGGTGTCCGCCACGTTCCAGGAGTTGTTCAGCGAGAGGGCCGACGTGGTCGTCGTCGCCGATCTGTCGGCGTTCGACTCCCAGGTCACATTGCCCGAGCCGTCCTTCTTTATGTACTTGTAGGTGAAGGACGTGTCCACCGGGACGCTCACCTCGCCCGACCAGAGCGGGTAGCCGGACGACGACAGCCGGACCGCCTTGGAGGTGTCCCAGCCGCCCAGCGCCGCGATGGACCCGACCACGTACACGTTCGTGCCGGAGGCGGTCGGCCCGTACTCGTCGAACGTCGCGTTCACCGTGTCGCCCGAGCTTCCGCCCGCGTCCCCGCAGCCCACCGTGCAGGTGTAGGAGGAGTTGTAGAAGGCGACCGCGCCCTTCGCGGGGACGGTGACCGACGCGCTGCCGCCGGAGACGGTCACCGTCGACCTGCCGCCGTCGATCACGTTGCTGTACGTGCCGTCCGCCATGCCCCTGGCGAAGGTGTACGTCGCGCTGCTCGTGCCGTTGTTCAGCGCGAAGAAGCCCTTGCCGCCGCGGCCGAAGCCGATCACGTTCGACGACTTGGTCTGCCAGTCGGAGACCGCGGCGGTGTCGGTGGCGTTGTGCCAGGCCACCATGCCGACCACCGCGGTGTCCCGGTCCAGGCAGTACCAGGCGCCGCCGGCGCAGTCGGTGTCCGTCACGAAGCCCGAGGAGTTCGGCGGGGCCTGGTCGCTCCGGGTCCATTCCCAGCTGGCGTACACCGTGGGCGTGGCCCACTTGTACGCGAGCTGGAAGAGGTTCGCCAGCTCGTAGGTGTCGCCGTCCTTGTACGACAGATGCAGCCCGTTGCGCTCGGTGTCGTGGTTCGTCACGAACGACACCGAGTTCGCGGCCGGCAGGATGCCGCTGCTCCCGATCGAGGACAGGTCGGAGACATTGCCCTGGAAGGCCGACTTGAGCTTGCTCGCGTAGGTGAAGTCCAGGACGTCACCGGTGGCGTAGTAGTCGCTCGGCTGCGGGGTCGAACCCGGGTAGATCTCCTGGAAGACATACGGCGCCGAGCCCGACGCGGTGTTGCTCAGCTTGCCCTCGATCGCCGCGATGTCGGTCTCGGGGATGTGCTTGGCCGCGTCGATCCGGAAGCCGTCGACGCCCAGCGCCAGCTGGGAGTTCAGGTAGTTCGCGAGACCCGTGCGGACGGTGTCCGACCCGGTCTTCAGGTCGGGCAGGCCCAGCAGTTCGCAGTTCTGGACCTGGGTCAGGTTCGAGTAGTCCTGGATGGTCAGGTCCGACGTCGGGCACTGGCTGGAGTCGTGGTAGTCGGAGCGGCTCCAGTCGGGGGTGGAGTACTTGTCGGTGATCGTCGTGCCGTTGTAGCCGGTGCCGGTCTGGGCGGCCGTGTGGTTGATCACCGCGTCCGTGTAGACCTTCACCCCCGCCTTGTGGCAGGCCGTGATCATCGAGGCGAACTTCGCCTGTGAGCCGAAGCGGCTGTTCAGGGAGTAGGAGTAGGGCTGGTAGGCGTCCCACCAGTAGTAGTTCGACTGCTTGAGGGACTCCTGTGGCGGTGCCACCTGGACCGCGCCGTAGCCGGCGGGGCCCAGGACGTTCGTGCACTCCGAGGCGATCGAGTCCCAGTTCCACTCCCACAGGTTGGCGATCACATCGCCCTTGGCGGTGGTGTCCGCCTGTGCGGGTGTCGTGGGCAGCGCGATGGCTCCGGCCAGGGCGAGGGCCCCCGCGGCCACGGCGGTCGCGGTGCGGCGGAGGACGCTCGGGGGTCGCTGTCTGCTCATGTGCGGCTCCGAAAGAAGAGACAACGTTCAACAACCGGTGAGCGTGCGGCAGTTGAGAAGAGCACGTCAAGGTTGACGTTGAAACTTCTTGCTATGAGTTTCAAGACTCTTGCTGTAAAGCTTTCGTTGGGGATACGGTCACGCGGGGTCGGACCCAAGAGAGCCGTATTCGCTAGGAGTTACCGCGTGATACCCAGAGCGAGACGGGTCGCGGCCGTCACCGCCGCGGCCCTCGCCGCCGCCCTGATCCAGCCACTTGCGGCACATGCCGCAGCACCGCCGGCACCCCCTTCGGACGCGGCCCTCGCCGCCCAGCCCGCCCGGCACGACGACACCCGCGAGCAGTTCTACTTCGTCATGCCGGACCGTTTCGCCAACGGCGACAGGAGCAACGACGAGGGTGGCCTCACCGGCTCCCGTCTCTCCACCGGCTACGACCCCACCGACAAGGGCTTCTACCAGGGCGGCGATCTCAAGGGTCTGACCAGGCGGCTCGACTACATCAAGGGCCTCGGCACCACCGCGATCTGGCTGGCGCCGATCTTCAAGAACCGCCCGGTGCAGGGGGCGGGGGCCGATGTCTCCGCCGGTTACCACGGCTACTGGATCACCGACTTCACCCAGGTCGACCCGCACTTCGGGACGAACCAGGACCTGAAGTCCCTGATCTCCAAGGCCCACGCCAAGGGCATGAAGGTCTTCTTCGACGTCATCACCAACCACACCGCCGACCTCGTGGACCACGAGGAGAAGTCCTCCGACTACCTCTCCAAGGGCGCCTTCCCGTATCTGACCAAGGACGGCAGGCCCTTCGACGACGCCGACTACGCGGACGGCACGAAGAGGTTCCCGGCCGTCTCCACCGCCTCCTTCCCGTACACCCCGAAGGTCACCAGCGACAGCAAGGTCCCGGCCTGGCTCAACGACCCGACGATGTACCACAACCGGGGCGACTCGACCTTCGCCGGCGAGTCCACGACCTACGGCGACTTCTCCGGCCTGGACGACCTGTGGACCGAGCGTCCCGAGGTCGTCCACGGCATGGAGAGGATCTACGAACGGTGGGTGAGGGACTTCGCCGTCGACGGTTTCCGGATCGACACCGTCAAGCATGTCGACATGCCGTTCTGGACACAGTGGGCGACCGCGCTCGACACCTACGCGGCCGCGCACGGGCGGAGGAACTTCTTCATGTTCGGCGAGGTCTACTCCGCCGACACCGCCGTCACCTCGCCGTACGTCACCCAGGGCCGCCTCGACGCCACCCTCGACTTCCCGTTCCAGGACGCGGCCCGCGCCTACGCCTCCCAGGGCGGCAGCGCACGGCGCCTCGCGAGCGTCCTCGGCGACGACTGGAAGTACACGACCGGCAAGGCCAACGCCTATGAGCAGGTCACCTTCCTCGGCAACCACGACATGGGCCGCATCGGGTACTTCCTGAAGCAGGACAACCCGAAGGCCACCGACGCCGAGATCCTGAAGAAGGACCGGCTCGCCAACGAGCTGATGTTCCTCAGCCGCGGCAACCCGGTCGTCTACTACGGCGACGAGCAGGGCTTCACCGGCTCCGGCGGCGACAAGGACGCCCGCCAGACCATGTTCGCCTCCAAGGTCCCCGACTACCTCGCCGACGACGAGATCGGCACCACCCGCACCCACGCCGGCGACTCCTACGACACGAGCGCCCCGCTCTACGAGCAGATCGCGGCCCTCGCCGATCTCCGCAAGGGCAACCCGGCGCTGACCGACGGAGTCCAGACCGAGCGGTACGCCGCCGACGGTGCCGGGATCTACGCCTTCACCCGGACGGACGCGCACACCGGCCAGGAGTACGTCGTCGCCCTCAACAACGCGGACACGGCGAGGACGGCCACCTTCGCCACCGGGTCGGCCGGCATGGCCTACCGGGGCGTGTACGGCGCCACCGACACGGTGCGCACCGGCAAGGACCGGGACGTCACCGTCACCGTCCCGGCCGAGTCCGCCGTCGTCTACCGCGCCACCGGCTCCCTCGACCGGCCCGCCGCCGGGCCGACGATCACCCTGAAGGCCCCGGCCGCCGGAGCCACCGGGACCGTGGACCTCACGGCCGGCGTCGACGGGGGACAGCTCGACCGGGTCGTCTTCGCCGCCCAGGTCGGAGACGCCAAGTGGCAGGTGCTCGGCTCCGCCGACCATGCCCCGTACCAGGTCACCCAGACCCTCGGCCAGAAGGTCCCCGCCGGGACCGCCCTGCGCTACAAGGCCGTCGTCATCGACTCGGCCGGGCACACCGCGAGCGCCACGGCGAGCAGCACCACCGGCACCCCGCCCGCACCCGCCGTCCCCACGGCCTCCTCGCGGGACTACGCGATCGTCCACTACAAGCGCACCGACGGCGACTACGACAAGTGGGGCCTGTACGCCTGGGGCGACATCGCCGACGGCGAGGCCACCACCTGGCCGGCCGGGCACCCCTTCGCCGGCCAAGACGCCTGGGGCGCCTTCGCCTACGTCAAGCTCAGGCCCGGCGCCTCGAACGTCGGCTTCCTGGTCGTCGACAAGAACGGCGACAAGGATGTCTCCGCCGACCGGAGCATCGACGTCACCAGGACCGGTGAGGTCTGGGTCGAGCAGGGCAAGCCGGACGTGCGGACGGAGAAGCCCGCCTATCCCGCGCAGGACACGAGCAAGGCCGTCCTCCACTACCACCGGGCCGACGGCGCCTACGACGGCTGGGGTCTGCACGTCTGGACGGGTGCCGCGCACCCCACCGACTGGTCGAAGCCGCTGCAGCCGGTGAAGACTGATGCCTATGGCGCGGTCTTCGAGGTGCCGCTCACCGCGGGTGCCACCAGCCTCAGCTACATCATCCACAAGGGCGACGAGAAGGATCTCCCCGCCGACCAGTCACTCGACCTCAAGGCCGACGGCCACGAGGTGTGGCTGTTGAACGGCCAGGAGGACCCGCTGCTGCCGCAGCCCGCCGGCAGTGCCGCCGCGCTGGACCTGACCACCTCCAAGGCGGTCTGGATCGACCGGAACACCCTCGCCTGGAACGGCGTCGACGGCGCCGCCTCCACCCAGCTGCTGTACTCCCCGAACGGCTCGATCGCCGTCAAGGACGGGACGCTGACCAGCGACGACGAGCACTGGATCCGGCTCGCGAAGACCACGCTCTCCGACGCCCAGAAGGCGAGGTTCCCCCATCTGAAGGACTACACCGCCTGGTCCGTCGACCCGCGCGACGCGGGCCGGGTGCGTACGGCGCTCACCGGGCAGCTCGTCGCCTCCCAGCGGGCCGCCGGCGGGGCCGTGCTGGCCGCGACCGGTGTGCAGACCGCCGGCGTCCTCGACGACCTCTACCCCGGTGCCACGAAGGCCGCGCTCGGCCCGGTCTTCCATGACGGGAAGCCGACCCTGTCCGTCTGGGCGCCGACCGCACAGAGCGTGGCACTGGAGCTGGACGGCTCCACCGTGGCCATGCACCGCGACGGCGCCACCGGCGTCTGGTCCGTCACCGGCCCCGCGTCCTGGAAGGGCAAGCCCTACCGGTACGTCGTCAAGGTCTGGGCGCCCAGCGTCCGCAAGCTGGTCGTCAACAAGGTCACCGACCCCTACTCGCTCGCCCTCACCGCGAACTCCGAGCGCAGCCTCGTCGTCGACCTCGACGACAGGCCCCTCGCCCCGAGCGGCTGGTCGGCCCTGCGCAAGCCCCGGGCCGTACCGATGAAGGACGCGCAGATCCAGGAGCTGCACATCCGGGACTTCTCGGCCGCCGACACGACCGTCCCGGCGAAGGACCAGGGCACCTATCTGGCCTTCACCGACAAGAACAGCGACGGGTCCAGGCATCTGCGGCAGCTGGCGAAGGCCGGGACGTCGTACGTGCATCTGCTGCCCGCCTTCGACTTCGCGACCGTCCCGGAGAAGAAGGCCGACCAGCAGAGCCCGGCCTGTGACCTGGCCTCCTACCCGGCCGACTCCGACCGGCAGCAGGCGTGCGTGGCGAAGACCGCCGCGAAGGACGCCTACAACTGGGGCTACGACCCGTACCACTACACGGTCCCCGAGGGCTCGTACGCCACCGACCCGGACGGCACCGCCCGCACGGTACAGTTCCGGCAGATGGTGCAGTCCCTCAACGGGGACGGCCTCAGGGTCGTCATGGACGTCGTCTACAACCACACCGCCGCGAGCGGCCAGGCCGACACCTCCGTACTCGACAAGGTCGTGCCCGGTTACTACCAGCGGCTCCTCGCCGACGGCTCGGTGGCCGACAGCACCTGCTGTTCCAACACCGCTCCCGAGAACGCCATGATGGGCAAGCTGGTCGTGGACTCCATCGTCACCTGGGCGAAGGAGTACAAGGTCGACGGGTTCCGCTTCGACCTCATGGGCCACCACCCGAAGGCCAACATCCTCGCCGTCCGCAAGGCGCTCGACGCGCTGACGCTCGCCAAGGACGGCGTCGACGGCAAGAAGATCATCCTGTACGGCGAGGGCTGGAACTTCGGCGAGGTCGCGAACGACGCCCGCTTCGTCCAGGCCACGCAGGCCAACATGGCCGGCACCGGCATCGCCACCTTCTCCGACCGGGCCCGGGACGCGGTGCGCGGCGGCAGCCCCTTCGACTCCGACCCCGGCGTCCAGGGCTTCGCCTCCGGCCTCTACACCGACCCCAACTCCTCGTCCGCCAACGGCACTTCGGCCGAGCAGAAGGCCCGGCTGCTGCACTACCAGGATCTGATCAAGGTCGGTCTGAGCGGCAACCTGAAGCCATTCACCTTCACCGACACCGACGGCAAGGAGGTCAAGGGCTCCGAGATCGACTACAACGGCTCGCCCGCCGGCTACGCGGACGCGCCCGGTGACGCCCTCGCCTATGTGGACGCGCACGACAACGAGTCGCTGTTCGACGCGCTGACCTACAAGCTGCCCGCGGGCACGAGCGCGGCCGACCGGGCCCGGATGCAGGTCCTGGCGATGGCCACGGCCGGCCTCTCGCAGGGCCCGGCCCTGTCCCAGGCGGGCACCGACCTGCTGCGCTCGAAGTCGCTGGACCGCAACTCCTTCGACAGCGGGGACTGGTTCAACGCCATCCACTGGAACTGCGCCGACGGCAACGGCTTCGGACGCGGACTGCCGCTGGCCGCCGACAACCAGTCCAAGTGGGACTACGCCAGGCCGCTGCTGACCACGGTCAAGGTGGGCTGCGACCAGATCACCGGCGCCTCCGCCGCCTATCGGGACCTGCTGAGGATCCGTACGACGGAGAAGGCGTTCTCGCTCTCCACGGCCGCGCGGGTGCAGGACGAGCTGTCCTTCCCGCTGTCCGGCAAGGACGAGACACCCGGGGTCATCACCATGACCGTCGGT
Organism: Streptomyces alanosinicus; assembly: GCF_014650595.1. Taxonomy (GTDB): domain Bacteria; phylum Actinomycetota; class Actinomycetes; order Streptomycetales; family Streptomycetaceae; genus Streptomyces; species Streptomyces alanosinicus. The sequence continues at coordinate 397,068 of NZ_BMVG01000001.1, read as the reverse complement.
GACCTGGTCGTCGTCTTCAACGCGACCCCGCAGCGGCAGGAACAGACGATCGGCGCGCTCGCCGGCACCCACTACCGGCTGCACCCGGTGCAGGCCGCCGGCGCCGACCCGGTGGTGAAGACCGCCGCGTACGCCTTTGGCAAGGGCACCTTCACCGTCCCGGCCCGGACCGTGGCGGTGTTCAAGAAGTCCGACCGGTAACCGGCCTAGGGCCTGTCCGGCGGATGGGCGTGCCGGCTCCCGCGTCCGCGACAGGATCCGCCGGACAGGCCCTAGGAGCCGAGGGAGATGAGCCGGCCGACGAGGTCCGCCAAGTGGCCGTCGGCCGGTTCGTCCTTGACCATCTTCTTCAGCAGGCCCGCCATCTCCTGGTCGTAGGCCGCGCTGACCGCGGCCAGCGCGGCGAAGTCGTGCACCAGCTGGATCTCCAGCTCCCTGCGCGGAATACGCCGGCCGTCCAGCCAGATCAGCGCCGTGGACTCGGCGAGGGAGATCCAGGAGCGGACGAGCAGTTCCAGGCGCGGGGAGACGTCGGTGACGTCGAGGTGCGACAGCATCTGTTCGTACGCGGCCTGGCGCACGGACTGGATCAGCGCGTTGGTGGCCGAAGATCCCACGGCCGGTCCGCCGCGCATCAACGCGGAGAAGCCCGGCCCGTGTTCCTCCACGAAGTCGAAGAAGCGCCGCATCACCCGCAGCAGCCGGGCGCCGAGCGGACCCTCGTGGGGCTCGGCGAAGCGGTCCGCGAGATCCTCCGAGGCGCGCGTCAACGCGGCCTCGTACAGGCTGAGTTTGCCGGGGAAGTAGTGATACACCAGCGGGCGTGAGATGCCCGCCGCCACGGCTATCTCGTCGATGGAGACCTCGTCGGGCGAGCGTCGGCTGAACAGATCGAGGGCGACGCCGATCAGCTGCTGCCGCCGCTCGTCGACGCCCATTCTGCGGCGAACCCCGGTACTCATGCGAACACCTTACCGATCGGATCCGGCCGCAGGTGATCACATATCGAGCACCAGGCGATCGCCCCGGGCCCGCGAGACACAGATCAGCATCGAGTCGGCGCGCTCGCCGTCCGTCAGCAGCTCGTCCCGGTGATCGATCTCTCCTTCCAGCACCCGCTGTTGGCAGGTCCCACAGAACTCCTGCTCACAGGAGTAGGCGGCGGCCGGCAGTTCCCGGCGCACGGCGGCCAGCACGGTGGAGTCCGCCGGTACGGTCAACGTCCGCCCGCTGCGCCGGAGTTCGACCTCGAACTCCGTGTTGCCCTCGGACGACGTACGGGGCGCGAACCGTTCGAGACGGACGGCCGGAAATTGTGCCTCGACGGCCGCCATGAGCCCCTCGGGACCGCAGGCGTAGACGGCGGCCCCCTCGCTCACCTCCAGCGCGTCGAGATCCGGCCGCCCCTCCACGACGGTCACCCGGTCGCGCCCGAGTTTCTCGACCTCCTCCAGGAACGGCATCGAGGCCCGCTCGCGCCCCGCGTACAGCAGCCGCCACTCGGCGTCCCTCGGCAGCGCCCGCAGCATCGGCAGCAGCGGGGTGATCCCGATCCCGCCGGCGACGAAGACATATGACTGCGCCTCGATGAGCGGGAAACGGTTCCGCGGCCCCCGCACCTCCAGTTCCATGCCCTCCGTCACCTGCTCGTGCACCTCGCGCGAGCCGCCCCGCCCGTTCTCGACCAGCCGGGTCGCGACGGTGTAGGAGGAGGTGTCCTCGGGGTCGCCGCACAACGAGTACTGGCGGACGATCCCCGACGGCAGGACGAGGTCGAGATGCGCGCCGGGCTCCCAGCGCGGCAGGTCCCGTCCCTCCAGACGAAGCCGGACGACCCCGTCGGCCACCGTCTCGTGCGCCGTCACCAGCAGCCGCAGTGCCCGTGAGCGCGGCCGGCCCGAGGTGGGCTCCTCCAGTGCGGGCATCGGCCACAGCGGCGAGACCTGGATACGGCGGCGCAGCGCCCGCCGGGCCAGCAGGGCGGTGCCCGCGAGGAGCACGACGGTACGCAGCTTCGGCATCAGGCGGCCCTCTTCCCGGTGGCCTTCTCCGCTGCCTTCTCCGCCGCCGTCGCCGCGGGGGAGGAGGCCAGATAGGCGACGGCCTGCTCGGTGTCGCCCTCCTGCGAGGGGTGGTAGCCGCGGCTCAGATAGCGGGGGATGGACCTGACCATGTCTCCGGTCGAGGGGAGCAGCCCCCGCCGGCCACGGTCGTGCAGATCCCTGAAGCTCGCCCTGCCGTCGACGAGGGTCGGGTCGTTCTCCATGAAGAACCGCGTCCCGCGCTGCCACAGGAACACCATCGCCGAGAACGCCGTGGCCCAGGTCCGTACCCGCCGGCGGTAGCTGCCGTCGACGTGCATGAACAGCTCGAAGGCGACGGAGCGGTGCTCGACCTCCTCCGCGCCGTGCCAGCGCAGCAGGTCCAGCATGGTCGGGTCGGCGCCGAGCCGGTCGAGTTCCCGGGCGTTGAGCACCCAGTTGCCGAGGAAGGCGGTGTAGTGCTCGATGGCCGCGATGAGCGCGACCCGCTCCATCAGCCACCATCGGCGCGGCCGGCCCGGCGGCAGCGTCCGGTCGCCGAGCAGCTTCTCGAAGAACCAGTCCACCTGCGCGGTGTACGGCGTCGGATCGAGTCCCTGCTCACGCAGGTGCGGCAGCACCTCGTCATGGGCCTGGGAGTGCATCGCCTCCTGGCCGATGAACCCGATGACGTCCGCACGGAGCCGCTCGTCACGGATGTACGGCAGCACCTGCTTGTACACATGCACGAACCACCGCTCACCGGCGGGCAGCAGCAGGTGCAGCACATTGATGGTGTGCGTGGTGAACGGGTCCCCCGGCACCCAGTGCAGCGACGTGCCGTCCCAGGAGAAGGACACCTTGCGTGCCTTGAGCGGCACCCGGGCCTGCGTGTTAGACATGGCGTCAATGTACTGGCGGGTAGTGCCGCTGAGAACCCCTGGGGCAGGGCTTGTTTACGCGAATGTCAGCAACGGGCGGTGGTGCTGCCTAGTGCAGCCCGGTGATCTCCCGCCCCTCCGTCAGGGTGCCCTTCAGCTGGGCGTGCGCTCCCTGCTTGGCGCGGGCCACCAGGAACCGGCCCTGTCCGGCGGCGGTGACCCCGCCCCCCGCCTGGATCGTCGCCGTGTCCTTGTCGCCCGCCGCCAGCAGATACCAGTGCCCGGCCGCGGACTTCCACAGCACTCCGGCGAGCGCGTGCGGATCACGCGGACCGCAGGAGCGGGCATCCGTGCCCTTGGCGACGATCGCCGCCACCCGCCCGCCCGGCGTGCGGAACTGGGCCAGCGCGCCGGTGCCGTCGCCGCGCCAGGTCTCGGCCCTGGTGCACATCCACTCCGCCGACCCGCTGCCGTCGGGCAGCGGCTGCTCGGCGAACGTCCAGGCGTTGACGCCGCGCACTCCGACGGAGCGCTCCGCCGCCAGCGAGCAGGCGAACGGCGCCCAGGCCGCCCGCCCCGCGGTGTCGGACACCTCGCCGGCCGAGCCGGGCGGGCCGGCCGTGAGATGGGCCGGCGTCAATTCGCCCAGATCGGTGGTGAGTTCGCTGCCGAAGGCGCCGGTGAGCTGCAGCACCGTCCAGGAGGTGCAGCCGCCGGAGCGCAGCGCGGGGCTGGCCAGCGGCGCGGTGATGCCGTCGGTGACCGTCAGCGCGGTCGCCTCCGAGCCCGGCTTCATCAGGTCCCGCGAGGCCGCCTTCCGCACCCAGGGCGCGGTCAGGTACTGGACGTTGCCGTCGGAGCGGCCGAGCACCAGCGCGCTCGCCTCGGGGCCGGTCGCGCCGTCCGCCCGGGCGAGGTCGAGGGCCGCGCCCTGGGTGCCGTCGACCGGTTCGGCGTAGCGGGCGATGCGCAGACCGTCGTAGAGCACCACCACCCGGGCGTTGTCGACCTGGCCCGCGTACAGCAGCTGGGGCGGGCCGGCCGGGCCGCCGATCTCGGTGCCGGGGGTCGCCGAGACATGCACCGTGCCGCCCGGGCGGGCCCACACGGCGAGGGCGCGGCGCAGCAGGTCCGTGTCGCCGGTGAGCGGGCCGCGCGCGGGCCACACCGAGAAGTCGGTGCGGGCTGCGGACTCCCAGGCGCCGGGGGAGACCCGCACCAGCCGGGCGGGGTCGAGGGCGGCATCGGCGGCCGGGTTCCCCGCGTAGGGGGGTGCGGCGGCGCCGTCGGGGCCCCAGCCGTCGCCGGGCAGGGTGAACAGTGCCCCGCACACCGCGAGCGCCGCGGCGGCGGCGAGTGCGGCCTTGGTGTGCTGGCGGCGGCGCATCAGATCGGTGGGCCGGGCCTGCAGCACACAGGGGTCGAACTCGGGGGAGGCGAGCAGCTCGGGCTCGGTGGGCACGCCGTGCGAGGCGGCCACCGCGCCGCCCACGTCGTCGACCCCGGCGGCCGTCAGCAGTTCCCGGATCCCCGCGTCGGACAGCTGGTCCAGGCCGCGCAGCACATAGGCGGCGCGGGCCGGGCCGGACAGGGCGGACAGCCGCTGGTCCAAGGCGAGTTCGTCGGCGCCGCCCGAGCGCGGGAACAGCTTGAGGCCCCACACCTGGGGCAGCAGCGGCGGCAGCTGGGCGAGCCGGGGCAGGCCCTTGCGGGGCCGGGCCGCCTCCAGGGCCGCGCACAGGACACGCCGGCGCAGATAGACGTACCCGGGGTCGCCGTCCCCGCCCTCCTCCGCCTTCGCCCGGGCGGGAGCACCCCCGTCCTGGGCCGGGATCGCGGACTGCTGCTCACGCCCTGTGGGCAGGGAGCGCTGGGCGAGCGAGTGTGCGGTCAGCACCCGGCGGCTGCGGCCGAGTCCGGGGGGCAGCACCAGGTAGGCGATCCGGACCAGCCGTGGATAGTGCTCGACGAGCGCGGCCTCGGCCTGCTCGAGATCGACCGGCGCGGGGTGTCCGGTGGCGGCGGGTGCGTGACGCTGGGCTACATCCTGTGACTGCACGTCAGGGAAAACGAGCGAGGGGGAGGTTGGTCACCCCCGGACGGGTGATCCGGTCCTTCGCCGCTGGGCCTGCGCCGTTGAGCGCGCGGCGGCCGGGATCCGTATCCGAAGGAGCTGAGGCATGCTGGGCCAGAAGGACCGGAGGAACAGATGAGGGTGACACGACTGCTGCCGGCCGCCGCGGCCGTACTGGCGCTGGCGGGCTGCGGCGCGGGCGGGGAGACCAAGGCCGTCCCGCCCGCCGCGACCGGCAGCCTGGAGAGCCTGGCCGCCGAGGTGAAGTGCAAGCCGAACATGCAGACCGACGCCGACGAGCTCCGCCAGGCCATCTGCAAGAACGGCGACGGCAGGTTCATCCTCGCCACCTTCGCCACCGACCGCGGCCAGCGCGAGTGGATCAACGACGCGAAGGACTACGGCGGTTACTACCTCGTCGGCCGCAAGTGGGTCGCCGTCGGCGACGACGGGGTCGTCAAGGCGCTGCGCGGCACACTCGGCGGGGACGTGGAGATCGGCACGAACCACGCCGCGCACGGTGCGGGCCACTCCGGGCACGGCGGCTGAGACACGGGAAAGGCCGGTGACGGGAGGGGGGTCCGTCACCGGCCTCGTCCTGTGGCCCGGGTCAGCTGATCAGGCGCAGTTGCGTCCGGTGTTGATGCAGCCCGCGATCCTGTTGGCCAGACCGCCGTTCGTGACGCTGATGAAGTCGTCGTGGTCGGTGATCGGCTTGTGCAACTGCTCGGGGAAGCCGTCGACCGCGTACGCGTTCTTCACCTGGCCGTTCTGGATGACCGGCTGCGGCACGTTGTAGACCAGCCGCATGGTCAGCTGCGGGATCGCCTTGAAGCCGTTCGGGCAGACCCCGCTCGCGGGATCCGGGAAGGCCACGTGCGTGCGGTGGTTGGCGCTGTCGATGTTCACGCCGTCCCAGCAGCTCTGGAAGGCGAACGTGCGCACCACGTTGCTGCCCTGCGGACAGATCGGGTACTGCGTGGTCAGCTGCACCTTGTTCTCGAAGCCGGTGCAGCTCCAGTGCGCGTTGGCGTTGGCCGTGCCGTTGGTCGCGGCCTTGGCGTCACCGGTGATGATGCGCAGGAACTGCGGCATCGCGACGACCTTGCTCGCCGGGCTGCCGACGTACTTGATCTGCGCCTGCTGGGCGACCAGGATCTTGCCGACGTTGAGGTCCTTGCCTCCGCCGTCCGCGTTCGCGTCCTTCTCCTGGGTGCCGTCCTGCTCGCGGATGACCGGCCAGTAGTACGCCGACAGGTCATTGCGGTTCTGGCAGCTGGTGCCGCCCTGCAGGAAGGTCTGGTTGCTGGAGAACGCGTTGACCTTCTGGTTGCCGACGTAGTCGTGCACATGGTGGGCACCGTTGGTCACACCGGGCGCGACGATCACGTTGTCGCTGTTGTGGTTCTGGTTGGCGTTCACACCGCAGCGCGTGGTGAACGTGCCCGTCGAGGCGTTCTGCAGGTTGCGCGGCTTGCCCTGGACGTTCGGGGCGACCTTCGTGATGTCCACGAAGTCCGCCGCGGACGGGCCGTCGCCGCCCTGGCCACCGTTGTTGGCCTGCTGCTGGCCGCCCTGCTGCTGGCCGCCGTTGTTCTGCTGCTGGCCACCGGTGTTCTGCTGCTGACCGCCGTTGTTCTGCTGCTGACCGCCCGTGGTCTGGTCGGCGGTCTGTGTCGTACACGCGGCGAGCTGCTGCAGCGAGGTGTCGAAGGAACCGCCGACGCGCTGGATGTCGATGCGGATCCGGTTGATCGTCGCCGAGCGCTTCTCCTTGAGGGGGCCGACGATCGCGTTCTGCACGAAGCTCGGATCCTTGGCCTGCGCGTCCCGGGTGGAGGCGAGCCGGGTGTAGGCCTCGGTGATCTGCTTGTCGAGGTTGGACAGCTCCGTCGCCACGCCCTGGCGGGCCCGCCAGGGCACGTTCGTCAGCTTCTGGCCGACGTCCGGGCAGGAGACCGTCGCGACCTGCGCCGTCGCGGCCTTCGTCTGGTTGCCTCCCCAGGTCTGGTTGTTCGACTCATGCGCAGAGGCATAGAAGTTCGCCCAGATCAGCCCGCCCCCACCGAGCGCTAGGGCCGCCGATGCGGCTATGGCCTTGGTGGCCAGCGGCGTACGGCGTTTTCGTGTGTTGCGTCCCATGGAACTCCTCTGACTTCCTTGCGAGCGGGGCAGCATCGGGGCGCCCGACAGGAGTGAAGCGGTGTCCTTTCATACGGACGCCGCCCCAGAGGTGTTCACCGGTTTCACAAATTCCTCGTGGAACAAGGGAGTTGGCAGGCCACACCGGTCCCGGTCATCGGTCACCGGTCCCGGTCGAGATAGGCGATGACCGCGAGGACCCGCCGGTTGTCGTCGTCCGACACCTCCAGGCCCAGCTTGGCGAAGATGTTGGAGGTGTGCTTGGCGATGGCCCGTTCCGTCACCACCAGCTGGGCCGCGATGCCCGCGTTCGACCGGCCCTGCGCCATCAGCTCCAGTACCTCCAGCTCGCGCGGGGTCAGCCCCGCGAGCGGCCGGTCGTCGGCCGCCCGCCGGGACAGCAGCTGCTGGATGACCTGCGGGTCCATCGCCGTACCGCCGCCCGCGACCCGTCGTACGGCGTCGATGAACTGCTCGGCGTCGAAGACCCGGTCCTTCAGCAGATAGCCGATCCCGCCGTTGCCGTCCGCGAGCAGCTCGCGCGCGTACAGCTGCTCCACATGCTGGGAGAGCACCAGCACCGGCAGTCCCGGCCGGGCCGCGCGGGCCGCGAGCGCGCACTGCAGGCCCTCGTCGGTGTGGGTGGGCGGCAGCCGTACGTCGACCACGGCCACGTCCGGCTTCAACTCGGCCAGCGCCTGGGTGAGTTCGGGTCCGGACTCGACGGCCGCGGCGATCTCGAAGCCGAAGGCCTGAAGCATCCGGACCAGCCCGTCGCGCAGCAGGAAGAGGTCTTCGGCTAGGACAACGCGCACGGAATCTCCATCGTCACCAGGGTGGGGCCGCCGGCGGGGCTGCTGACGGCCAGGACGCCGTCGAATGTACCGAGTCGGCGCTCCACCCCGGCGAGCCCCGACCCGGTGCCGATCGCCGCGCCGCCCTTGCCGTTGTCGGTGACCGTGACCCGCAGCCGGCCCTCGGTGTGCAGCACGTCGACCCAGATGCGGCCGGCGCCGGAGTGCTTGACGGCGTTGGTGAGCACCTCGCTGACCGCGAAGTAGGCCGCCGACTCGACCGGCGCCTCCGCGCGGCCCGCCAGTTCCACGCTCACCTCGGCCGGCAGCGGCAGCCGCAGCGCCAGCGCCCGTACGGCGTCGCCGAGCCCGCGCTCGGCGAGGACCGGCGGATGGATGCCGCGCACCAGGTCGCGCAGCTCCTCCAGGGCCTCGGCGGAGTTCTGGCGGGCCTCGGCGAGCAGCCGCTTCGCCTGGGCCGGGTCGTGTTCCACCAGCATCTCGATGGTGCCGAGATCCATGCCCATGGCGACCAGCCGGGCCTGTGCCCCGTCGTGCAGGTCCCGCTCGATGCGGCGCAGTTCGGCGGCCGAGGTGTCCACGGCGTCGCGCCGGGTCTCGGTCAGCACCCGGACCCGCTCGGCGAGTTCCTCGTCGCCGCCGAGCACGGCCTGGGTGAGCCGGAAGTGCACGGCCACAAGGCGCGGGATGACACGCCAGGCGGCGGCGAGGAGCACGGCGGCGAGCAGGGCCGCGAGGAGGGCGGTCCCTTCGCCGGTGACCGGCACGAAGAGGTACCAGTAGGCCTCGCCCGAGTCCGGTACGTACGCCCGCCACAGCCCGGCCGGCAGCATGAACCCCTCGACGGGGTAGAACAGCAGCAGGGCCGGCAGCAGCGCGGTGAGGAAGCCCGCCGTGAAGTCCACCGGCAGCCACACCACATCCCGCCGCACCTGCGGGTCCCGCAGCAGGGCGAAGGTGCGCCTCCAGGGGTTGAATCCCTTGGGGAGCGGCTGGTACGCCGCCGGGATCCGTATCCCGTACCACTCGGCCGCGAGCTTTCTGCGGGCGTCCGCCAGTGCCCGTACGCCGGTCAGGACCGCCGGGGTCGTGACGAGCCCGACGCCGAGCGGGATGAGGGCGAGGGAGAGCAGGGTCAGGCAGAAGAACGCCACACCGCAGGGCAGCACCACCAGGGCCAGCACCAGCCCCTGCACCGCGGCCAGCAGCACCTCCCGGGCCCGGCTGCGGACGTCGTGGCTTTTCGTGTCGGTGTTCATGCCGCAAGTCTGGCCGAGCGCCCCTCGCGCGTCAGTCGTCCGAGGCCGCCTCTTGCGGGGTGGTGCCAGGTACACCCCCCACCGCGCCCTGTGTACCGGCCGCCCCGGCGAGCACCTCCGCTTCCACCCGCGGATCGAGGCCCGGAGGCGTGCGGTCCGGCCGCAGCTCGGGGGTGCCGCCGATCTCCGTGAGCCAGCGCCAGGTGTCCGCGACGGTCTCCGCGGCCGGCCGGCACACCAGACCGGTGGCCAGCGCCCGGGACACATCGGTGCGGTGCGCGCAGGCGTACAGCTCGCCGTCCGGCGGTGTCCACACCGGCAGCTGGGTCCAGGGTTCGATGCCGGCGGCCAGGATCACCTCCGGGTCGGTCCAGCGCAGCTCCGCGTCCGCGCCGGTGACCCGGACACACAGGTCGAGCAGTTCGCCCATGGTGCTGTGGCCCGGCGGGCCGATCAGGTCGTAGGGCCCGCTCAGCGACCGCTCCACCGCGCCGAGCAGCCAGCCGGCCAGGTCACGGGCGTCGATGAACTGCACCGGCAGCGTACGCGGCCCGGGGGCGAGGACCGGGCCGCCGCGGGCGATGCGGGCCAGCCACCAGGGCAGCCGGCCCACGTTCTCGCGCGGGCCGAGGATCAGCCCGGCCCGCACCAGCAGCGAGTCCGCCTCGCCGAAGGCCTCGACGGCGGCCAGCTCACCGCCCCGCTTGTCCTCGGCGTACTCGGTGTGCTCCGCGTCGGCGCGGGCGCCCTCGACCAGCCCCCCGGCCCGGGCGTCCCCGTCCAGCGAGGGCCAGGGCCAGGCGTACACGGACCGGCTGGAGACGTACACGTAGCGCGCGGCACGGCCCCGCAGCAGCCGTGCCGCGTCGAGCACGGCACGCGGCGCGGCCGACCAGGTGTCGACCACGGCGTCCCAGCCGCCCGGGTCGGCGGCGAGCGCGGCGAGGCCGTCGGGCGCGGTGCGGTCGCCGTGCAACGACCGCACCCCGGGCGGGGGTTGATGCCGTCCCCGGTGGAAGAGCGTCACCTCCCAGCCGCGTGTCACCGCGGCCTCGGCGACCGCCCGCCCCACGAACTCCGTACCGCCCAGCACCAGAAGTCTCATGCCGCTGATCGTGCCCGCTCCGGGCGCGCCGCGGTACCGGACTCTGCCGAGGGCAGAGCCGGGGCGGGGCAGCCGGTCAGCGGCCGGCCGGCGGGATGTACTTGTAGCCGACCCGGCGCACGGTCTGGATGGTCCGGCGGTGCTCGGCGCCCAGCTTGCGGCGCAGCCGGGCGATGTGTACGTCGACGGTGCGGCCGTCGCCGACGTGGCCGTAGCCCCACACCGTGGTGACCAGCTGGTCGCGGGTGTGCACCCGGTGCGGATGTGCCACCAGGTGGGCGAGCAGCTCGAACTCCAGGTAGGTGAGGTCGAGTTCACGGCCGTCGAGGGCGGCGGTGCGCCGCGCGGTGTCGATCCGCACCACCGGCTCGGCGGCCGTGCCGCCGCTCGCCTGGGTGCCCGCGTCCGGGTCCGTCGCCGGCTGGTCCGGGTCCGGCACCGCGACCGGCAGGAACGGCGGCCGCTGGTCCGCCGGGACCAGCACCAGATAGCCGACCATCGGCGGCCGGCCGGGGAGGGTGGGCAGGGTGTGCTGCGGCGCGGGCAGCCAGGTGGCGCCCGGCGGCAGCAGGTCCGCGACATCGACCACCTCGTCCCGGTCGACGGCGCGCAGCCGGTGCCGGGCGGGGGCGGTCAGCGAGGAGGCGGGGGAGAGAGAACGAGAGATCGCCATGAGAGGTCAGCTCTTTCACGCGAGAAGTTCGTCGGTCGGGGCGACGGCCGCGACTCGTGGTCGGGGCACGCCGGGGGACGTACATCGCTTCGCGCTGGCCGAAGGCCGGGGTGAGGCTTTAGAGGGCCCGCGCGTTCGTCGCGCGGCAACACACCCGGTCGAAGTCGTGGTGCTGACGGGAGGGCCAGAAGGGCTCCAGGTCATGGCGACCCGTCGCGGTGATCTTCTGGAAGCTGGCCATGCGCCCATTGAAGCAGACACCTGCGCCGGACAGGAGTCTTCTCTCACTGCTTGGACGATTCCTTGGCGTGAAGTTGACGTCGCCGGCCTCCCGGCGCGGCGTATCCGCCCTTGATCAGGGGTTTCTGGCGGGCCGTCGGTTCCGTGAGCTGTCTCGACATGCGGAAGGGGGCGCCCACCGTGATGGTGGACGCCCCCTTCCGGAAGCCGGGATCAGACCTGGCCGGCCTTCTCCAGCGCGGCGCAGCAGGTGTCCACCAGCAGGCGGGTCACCACGTACGGGTCGACGTTGGCGTTCGGGCGGCGGTCCTCGATGTAGCCCTTGCCGTCCTTCTCGACCTGCCACGGGATACGGACCGAGGCACCGCGGTCGGAGACGCCGTAGGAGTACTTGTCCCACGGGGCGGTCTCGTGCAGACCGGTGAGGCGCTCGTCGATACCGGCGCCGTAGTTCTTGACGTGGTCGAGCGGCTTGGAGCCCTCGCCGAGCGACTCGCACGCGGTGATGATCGCGTCGTAGCCCTCGCGCATGGCCCTGGTGGAGAAGTTGGTGTGCGCGCCCGCGCCGTTCCAGTCGCCCTTGACCGGCTTGGGGTCCAGGGTCGCGGAGACGCCGAAGTCCTCGGCGGTGCGGTACAGCAGCCAGCGGGCCACCCACATCTGGTCGGAGACCTCCAGCGGGGCGAGCGGGCCGACCTGGAACTCCCACTGGCCGGGCATGACCTCGGCGTTGATGCCGGACAGACCGAGACCGGCCTTCAGGCAGTTGTCCAGGTGGGCCTCGACGATGTCACGGCCGAAGATCTCGTCGGCGCCGACACCGCAGTAGTAGCCGCCCTGCGGGGCGGGGAAGCCGCCCTCGGGGAAGCCGAGGGGGCGGGTGCCCTCGAAGAAGGTGTACTCCTGCTCGATGCCGAAGATCGGCTCCTGCGCGGCGAACCGCTCGGCGACCTCGGCCAGCGCGGCCCGGGTGTTGGAGGGGTGCGGCGTCATGTCCGTGTCGAGGACCTCGCACAGCACCAGGATGTCGTCGCCGCCGCGGATCGGGTCCGGGCAGCTGAAGACCGGCTTGAGCACACAGTCCGAGGAATGGCCCTCGGCCTGGTTGGTGGAGGAGCCGTCGAAGCCCCAGACCGGCAGCGCGTCGAGACCGGCCGGGGCGCCCGTGATGACCTTCGTCTTGGAACGGAGCTTGGCCGTCGGCGCGGTGCCGTCGATCCAGATGTACTCGGCCTTGAAGGTCACGGGCCACTTCCTTCGGGGGTGTGTCGGGCGCACATCGGTGCGGGTGCTGCGGGTGCTGCGGCACCGGGGCGCCGCGTCGATCTGCCCGGCAGCCTGGCAACAGGCGATTTCCCGTCCGTTGCTCTGATGTGAACCCCGTGTTACCTGGTGGTTCTGTGTCACGACTCACGTGGTGAGGTGCCGGGGGCGGGGGTATGGCCGCTCTCCGTCGCGGCCTCCCGCACCCCGTCGAGGAAGTCCCGGACGGCGGCTCGCTGGTGGTCGTCGTAGCCCCGCAGCAGCTCCACCGACCGCTCGATCAGCGGCCCGAAGAAGGATGCGCCGAGGTCCACGGCGTCGTCCGTCACCTCCACGACGACCTTCCGCCGGTCGCTCTCCGCGCGCACCCGCCGCACATGCCCCGCCCGCTCCAGCCGGTCCAGCAGCGCCGTGGTGCCCGCCGAGTTGAGCCCGAGCCCGGCCCCGAGCCGCCCGGCACTCATCCGCTCACCGGCCCGCCGCGCGTCCATGAGCGCGATCAGTGCGCGTACGTCCGTGGTGTGCATGCCGTTCTGCTGCGCGAACCGGGCGCTGTGCAGGCCGAGTTCGACGGCGACGGCACGCAGCAGGTGGACGATCTCCATCTCGGATTGCATGCGGGACCTCCGAAGCTATTATCTCGCTCAGCGAATATCTCGCTGAACAAGATAATAAGGGGGTCCCATGACCGGGTACGACGGCGAGGTCTTCCGGGTTGCGTACGACAAGGTCCTGGCGAAGTGGCCCGCCGAGCGGGAGGCGCTGACGGTCCGCACCCCCTTCGGCGCCACCCGCGTCAACGCCTGCGGCCCCCGGGACGCGCCCCCGCTGCTCCTGCTGCCGGGCGGCGGCGGAGCCACCTCCGTCTCCTGGTACGCCCAGGCCGCGGAGCTGGCCCGGATCCGGCGGGTCTACGCCGTCGATGTGATCGGCGCCCCGGGGCTGAGCGGCCCGGCCGCCGACCGCCACCCCCGCACGGTCGCCGACCTGACGCGCTGGCTGGACGCCCTCCAAGACGGCCTGGGCGCCGCGTCGACCGACCTGGGCGGCCACTCGTACGGCGGCTGGATCGCACTGCACCACGCCCTGCGCGCCCCGGACCGGGTCCGCCGTCTGTTCCTCCTCGACCCGACCCAGTGCTTCGCCGGGTTCAAGACGGCGTACCTACTGCGTGCCCTGCCGATGCTGCTGCGGCCCGCGCCCCGCCGGGTCCGTGCCTTCCTGGAGTGGGAGACGGGGGGAGTCCCGCCGGATCCGGACTGGCTCGCCCTGCAGGAGGCTGCCGTCGACTTCCCGGCCGCGAAGCCGGTGACGGCGCCGCGCCCCGCACCACAGGCGCTGCGGGCCCTGGACCGGCGGGTCCTGCTGCTCGTGGCCGCGAACAGCAGGACCCATGACCCCACCGAGGTGGCGGCCCGGGCGGCGGCTTTGCTGCCGCACGTGGAGACGGCCGTACTTCCCGACGTCTCGCATCACGCGCTGCCGCAGTCGGCACCGGCGGCCCTGGCCCACCACGTCATCGATTTCCTGACCCGCGGCTGAGCCTCACCCCACCTTCTCGATCACCGCGTGGCGGATGAGGAACTTGCCCGGCTCCCGGACCTGTTCGAAGGCCGCGTTGTTCAGCAGCACACAGCTGCCGGAGACAGAGGTGACCTTCACCGTCGTGGACTTGTTGTTGTCCAGGTTGGTGACCTTCAGGGTCGTACCCGCCGGGAACTGGCCGCTGGAGGCGGCGGGGGCGCCGGCCTCGCCGGAGAGCGTGACCGTGGACCCCTTGCAGACCTGCTGACCGGAGGCGGCGGCACCGCCGGCACCGCCGTTCCCGGCGGCACCGGTCTGCGCGGGCTGCGCGGTCTGTGCGGGCTGCGAGGGCTGGGCGGCGCCCGGCTGTCCCGCCTGGGAGCCCTGAGCCGACTCCCCAACGGTGCAGCCAGCTGCCTTCTGCTGGACCTCGATCTGTTTGATGACCGCCTCGCGGTTGGCGACCCGGGCCGCCGACTGGGCGTCCGGATGCGCCTTCTGGTCCGCGATGAACGAGTCGTTGTTGCCGTGGGCGGTGGCCAGCCCCTGGCAGAGGGCCGAGTCCCCGGTGGAGAGGGTCTTCGCACCCTGCGCGGGCTGGGCGGCGTGGGACGTCGTGGCCAGCGCGAAGGCCCCGCCGCCCGCCACCGCCGCGGCACTGACGAGCAGCGCGATCTTCTTCTTCGTACCGAGAGTTCTCCTGCGCGACATGCGCGCCTCCTGAAGAGGTAGGGGAGCGTACGCCGCTATGTACGAGATACCGAACGCGGTGACTCACCGGTACCAGGAGTCGGTGAAGTAACCTGCGTCACAGTCGAGTTGAGCGCAGATCAGCCCTTGTTGTGCGTGAGGGCCTGCCGTACGGCGTCCTCGGAGCGGGCGACCAGGGCCGTGCCGTCGTCGGCGGTGATGATCGGCCGCTGGATGAGCTTGGGGTGCTCGGCGAGCGCGGTGATCCACCGGCCCCGCTCACTCGCGTCGCGCGCCCACTCCTTGAGCCCCAGTTCCCCGGCCTCGGCCTCCTGGGTGCGGGTGATGTCCCACGGTTCGAGGTTCAGCCGGTCGAGTACGGCCCTGATCTCGTCCTCGCTCGGCACGTCCTCCAGATAGCGGCGGACGGTGTAGTCGGCCCCCTCGGCGTCGAGCAGGCTGAGGGCGCTGCGGCACTTGGAGCAGGCCGGGTTGATCCAGATTTCCATGCCGCACACGGTATGCGAGAACCGGATCCCGCCGGTGGGGGGAGCCGGGTGCCGCCGCGCCCGGGGCCGTGTTGCACCGCGGTCGTGCCCGGCTTTCCATGGGACTGTGGCGGCGACATACGTGACCCGGCTCATCGCGGCGCTGGAGGGTCATGCCGGCCGCCCGGCGCTCGGGGGTGCGGGCCTCGGCGGTCGTGTGCTCGACCATGGCGCCCTGCTCGAAGAGGTCTACCGGATCGCCGGCGTGCTGGCCGACGCGGGGGTGCGCCGCGGCTCGGGTCTGGCGTGCGTGCTGGGTGCGAACCGCGCTCAGGCGCTGCTCCTGCGGACCGCCGCCCATGTCCTCGGCGCGCGGCTGACGCTGGTGGTGCGGGACGCGTCCACGTACGGGGTGGCGCACATGCTCCGGGACTGCCGTCCCGACCTGGTGGTGTACGACGTACCGGTGCCGGACACGGGGACACCGCGGCTGCCGCTGGCCGAGGTGCTCGCGCGGGCCGCGTGCCGCGAGGCGGTGGCGGTGCCGGTCGCGGCCCGTGAGGACGACGTGGCCCGGGTGGCGTACACGGGAGGCACCACCGGGCTCCCGAAGGGCGTCGCCAGCACCTTCCGCGCGCTGGCGGCACGCCCCTGCGGGCAGAACATGTGCGGCGCCGAGGGCCGCCACGGTCCGGGGGCTTCGGGGACCTACATCTCGGTGACCTCGCTGGCCGCGCGGTCCGGCGGTCGCTGCCTCGAACAGTGGCGTGCCGGCGGCCGGGTGGAGGTGCTGTCGGCCTTCGGCGCCGGGCGGCTGGCGGCCGCCTGCCGGAGACTGGGGCCGGCGTCGACCTATCTGATGCCGCCCATGATCTACCGGCTCCTGGAGGATCCCCGGACCGCCGACGGGATTCCGGGCCTCGAAGCGATCAGCTACGGCGCCGCGCCGATCCTGCCGCAGCCGCTGCGGCGGGCGGTCACCGCCTGGGGCTGCCGCTGGGAGCAGGGCTACGGGACGACCGAGACCTCGGTCATCACCCGGCTGAGCCCTGCCGATCACGCGGCGGCCGTCGCCGGCCGGCCCTGGCTGCTGGGCTCGGTGGGGCGCCCGGCGGCCGGCGTGGAGATCGAGGTACGGGAGCCCGGTGATGCCGGGCGGCCGCTGCCCGCCGGGCGCGTGGGCGAAGTGTGGGTGCGCTCGGCCGCCGGTATGTCGGGCTACTGGATGCGGCCCGACCTCACGGCGCAGGTGCTGCGGGACGGATGGCTGCGTACCGGCGATCTCGGGCACCTCGACGGCGAGGGCCGGCTCTACCTCGACGATCGGGTCAAGGACATGGTGGTGGTCGACGGGGACAACATCTACAGCCTGCCCGTCGAAGCGGCCCTCGCCCGGCACCCCGCGGTCGGCCAGGCCGCCGTGGTCGGCAGATCCAGTGTCCTGACGGGCGAGGAGGTCTGCGCCTTCCTCGTGCCGGCACCGGGCCGTACGGCAAGCCGGTCCGCCGCCGTCGAGGCATGCGCGCTCGTGGCGCGACAGCTTTCCCCGGCGCACCGGCCGGCCACCGTCCGGTGGACGGAGCGCCTGCCTCTGACCGGGAACGGCAAAGTGGACAAAGGCGCGCTGCGGGCCATGGCCGCGGGCACGGACACAGGCCCCGGCCGGCCACCCTCGCCGACGATCCATGTTCGAATATGAGGCCACCTCACGGGCATCAGGCAAACCTGCCGTGACAGGCAGTCAATTCCCATCCCCACCTGGACGTTTGCCGGACTCTGCGGACTGTCTCGATGTCAGTGCCGGGCAGTAGACTAGAGGCAGTGTTCGAGGGTATCGCCGGGGCGTCCGGCCGGTGCCCTGCCCGCGACAGGAGGATGCCCGTGCCCGCTGCCGCCCTGAAGCAGAAGCCGTCGCCCACCCAGTCCACCGTCCAGCATCCCGTGCTGTTCGACTCTCCCTACGAGCCCCTGACGAAGCGGCCCCTGCCGGCCGGCCGGCCGCGCCAGTGGTACGTCAGCCACAACCGCCGTCTGAAGGCCATGCGCCTCGCCATAGCCCTGCTCGACTCCGGGATCTATCTGCCGGCCCAGGCCCGCGACGAGACGATCCGCGGCACGGCGGAGGAGATCGGGATGCGCCCGCCGTCCGACACGACCTGCCACATGGTGCGCGCACTCATGCGCTACAGCCGCTGACACCGACAAGGGTGTGACACCGCCGCCGGGTGCCCCGGTTCCCCGGGGCACCCGGCGCGCGCATGTCCACGTCCGCGGCGGCGCAGGCTCAGTCTCACGGCCCTTCACCCACGGTGGTCCCGCCGGGCGGAAAACGGGATGCGGATGGGGTGTCAGCCTCCCTACGCTGAACAAACGGCACGAAGCCGACACACTCCACCCCAGCCTCTCTCACCTCACGGAGGAGGTCCGTCATGCGTGGCATCGTCGTGTCCGGGACCGCCGTCCTGGTGATCCTCGGAATCGGAAACCATCTGTGGTGGCTCGCCGCCGTCGCGCTGCTGTACGTGTACGCGACGCGCGGACGTGGCACCCCCGGCACCCCACCGACCACCGGCACCGGCATGGGCACCCCGCCCCCGCCGGAGAACTACCGCGCCTACCGCGAGCGCCGGGACCGGCAGGCCAGGTGGGAGCGCCGCTACCGCCGTGAGCGCCCCTTCGAGACCCGCCGGCAGGAGCGCGAGAAGAGCAGGTGAGCGATGGCGCCCCCGGTCACAGACCGGGGGCGCCCCACACCGGGAACCAGCGGCTCAGGTCCTGCTCGATCCGCAGATCGTTCGCGAGCGCCGCCTTCACCTGGAGCTCCAGCGCGCTGTCCCGGCGTTCGCCGCCGCCGGGCAGCGGGGCGAAGGGGTAGAACGCGGCCCGCTTGTAGAGGTAGACCAGCGCCAGCGTGCGGCCGCCGTCGTCCGTGAACGCGGCCAGTGAGCACAGCAGTTGCGGGCCGAAGCCGTTGACCTCCATCGCGCTGTTCACCGCGTGCAGGTCGTTGACCAGCTCCGGCAGCTGCTCCGGGGTGCGCGCGGAGACCAGCCAGGAGTATCCGTAGTCGTCCCGCCGCAGCTCCACCGGCGGCCCCGCGCGGTCCGTGTCCGCGTCCAGCAGCGCCTGCACCTCGCGGTGGGTCTGCTCGAAGGCCGCTCCCTCCACCGTGGCGAAGCACACCGCGCCCGTCCCGGTCGGGGTGAAGCCGGCCGCGGCCTGGAGGGTCACGGCCGCCGAGGGCAGCGCGAAGAGCTGATCGAGATCGGGCGCGACCGGTTTCGTCCGGCCCAGCAGGATGTCCAGCAGCCCCAACGCTCAGCCCGCCTTCCCCGGGCTGGCGGCCTCGCCCAGCTCCGCCGAGATCCGGCCCAGCTGCTCCAGCCGCTGCTCCAGGGTCGGGTGCGTGGAGAGATACCGCTCGATGCCGGGCTCCTTCCCGGTCGCCGGGGTGAAGTAGAAGGCGTTGAAGGCCTGGGCGGTGCGCAGATCCTTGGTCGGGATCCGGGCGATGTCCCCGGAGACCTTGGTGAGCGCCGAGGCGAGGGCCGACGGGCGGCCGGTGAGATGCGCGGCCGCGCGGTCCGCCGCCAGCTCCCGGTACCGGGACAGCGCCCGGATCAGCAGGAAGCTGAGCGCGTACACCGCCGCGGACACACCCAGGACGGCGGCGAAGATCGCGGCCGTGTTCTGGTCCCTGCGGCCTCCGCCGAAGACCTGCGAGTAGAAGGCGAACCGCACGATCAGGCCCGCCAGCACGCCCAGGAAGGACGCGATCGTGATCACGGCGACGTCCTTGTGCGCGACGTGCGACAGCTCGTGCGCCAGCACACCCTCCAGCTCGGCCGGCTCCAGTCGGCGTAGCAGCCCCGTGGTCACACAGACCACGGCGTGGTCGGGATTCCGGCCGGTCGCGAATGCGTTGGGCATGTCCATGTCGGACACCGCGACCACCGGCTTGGGCATGTCCGCGATCGCGCACAGCCGGTCGACCACCGCGTGCAGCTCGGGATACTCCTCCCGCTCCACCACGCGTCCGTGCATCGCGAACATGGCGATCCGGTCGGAGAACCAGAACTGCGCCACGAACATCGCTCCGACCAGCACGACGACCAGCACCCAGGACCTCAGCAGCGTGATCAACGCGGCGATGAAGCCCACGTACAGCAGACCGAGCAGGAACAGCGTGAGTCCCATGCGCACGGTCAGCCGTCGATCGCTCCGGAAGCGGCTCTGCATCTTGCATCACCCCGCAGTCAGGCACTCGTCCCGCTGTCCAGTGTGCACCTGCCGAATGCCATGAAGCGGTTCCGAACGGCCCTAGGAGCGGCAAAACGTATCTGTGGGTCGCCCTAGCGTGCCGAGCCGAACTGCACCAGTCCGATCAGCACCATCACCGCGACCACACAGCCGAAGACCATGGCCGTCGATGCCCAGGACGAACGGCGCGGCGCCGGGCCGGGGTCGCCCCGGAAGGGCGCCGGGTCCGGCGGGTTGTCCCGCCAGCGCGCGGCGAGCATCCGGGCCCGGGCGGAGGGCTCCTTGTGCTCGGCGGAATTCGCCCAGCGGTGATCGAATTCCCGCTCCCAGTCGTCCTTTTCCGGCATCCCCGTTCAACCTCTCTCGTCCGGCATGGTCTGGAGGGATGATCCCCCGACAGTAGGAAGTCTGGGAAGCGCAAAAGGTTGCGCCTGCGGCTTCGACACCGTGCGACACCGCACACGGGCCGGGCACGCCGAAGGCCCCCCGGCGCGAGCCGAGGGGCCTTCCGATCCCAGGGGATCCGACGCGTCAGACGTCTGTCACACGTCGAAGTACAGCTCGAACTCGTGCGGGTGCGGACGCAGCTGGAGCGGCGCGATCTCGTTGGTGCGCTTGAAGTCGATCCACGTCTCGATCAGATCCGGCGTGAACACGTCGCCCTGGAGGAGGAACTCGTGGTCGGCCTCGAGCGAGTCGAGGACGGCGGGCAGCGAGGTCGGGACCTGGGCGACGTTCGCGTGCTCCTCGGGAGCCAGCTCGTACAGGTCCTTGTCGATCGGCTCGGCCGGCTCGATCTTGTTCTTGATGCCGTCCAGGCCCGCCAGCAGCAGGGCGGAGAAGGCCAGGTACGGGTTGCCGGAGGAGTCGGGCGCGCGGAACTCGACGCGCTTGGCCTTCGGGTTGGAGCCGGTGATCGGGATACGCATGGCGGCGGAGCGGTTGCGCTGCGAGTACACCAGGTTGATCGGCGCCTCGAAGCCCGGCACCAGACGGTGGTACGAGTTCACCGTCGGGTTGGTGAAGGCGAGCAGCGACGGGGCGTGCTTGAGGATGCCGCCGATGTAGTAGCGGGCGGTGTCCGACAGGCCCGCGTAGCCGGCCTCGTCGTAGAACAGCGGGTCGCCGTTGGCCCACAGCGACTGGTGCACATGCATGCCCGAGCCGTTGTCACCGAAGATCGGCTTCGGCATGAAGGTCGCGGTCTTGCCGTTGCGCCAGGCCACGTTCTTCACGATGTACTTGAAGAGCTGCAGGTCGTCGGCGGCGGCCAGCAGGGTGTTGAACTTGTAGTTGATCTCCGCCTGGCCGGCGGTGCCCACCTCGTGGTGCTGGCGCTCGACCTTCAGGCCGTTCTTCTCCAGCTCCAGGGAGATCTCGGCGCGCAGGTCGGCGAAGTGGTCGACCGGCGGGACCGGGAAGTAGCCGCCCTTGTAGCGGACCTTGTAGCCACGGTTGTCCTCGACGGCACCGGTGTTCCAGGCGCCCGCCTCGGAGTCGATGTGGTAGAAGGACTCGTTCGCGGTGGTCGCGAAGCGGACGGAGTCGAAGACGTAGAACTCGGCCTCGGGGCCGAAGTACGCGGTGTCGGCGATGCCCGTCGACGCCAGGTACGCCTCCGCCTTCTTCGCCACGTTGCGCGGGTCACGGGAGTACTGCTCGCCCGTGATCGGGTCGTGGATGAAGAAGTTGATGTTGAGCGTTTTGTCCCGGCGGAACGGGTCGACGCGGGCGGTGGACAGGTCGGCGCGCAGGGCCATGTCGGACTCGTGGATGGCCTGGAAACCACGGATCGACGATCCGTCGAAGGCCAGCTCCTCGTCCGGGTCGAACGCATCGACGGGCACCGTGAAGTGCTGCATGACGCCCGGCAGGTCGCAGAAGCGGACGTCGACGAACTTGACGTCCTCGTCCGCGATGAACTTCTTGGCCTCGTCGGCGTTCTGGAACATCCAGCTCCTCCTACTCCCGACCGTCCTCGCCGGGGTGGTAGATCGTTCGTGCGGCCAGTGCGGTGGCACACGCTGGGGTCGACCCTAGGGACGGGTGATTTCTCGGGCGTGACCCATTTGTTTCGCAGAAGTTAACCGGCCGCAGGTCCACCGTAGCCCCGACACACCCCTCGGCACAGTGCCCGAAACCGGGCGCAGTACCGTGGACGGGTGGACAACAGGCAAGCACTCGGCTCGTGGCTCTCCGGCCCCCGCGCGGCCATGGAAGACGCCGGTGCCGACTTCGGCTACCGGGGCGAGCAGCTCGGCCTTCCGGAGGAGGGGCCGAACTCGATCGCACGCCCGGGACGGCGGCTCGGCGCGCTCGCGGTGGACTGGGGACTGAGCGTTCTGATCGCATACGGCCTGATCACGGATGGCTATCGGGTGCCTGCGACGAGCAACTGGGCACTCGGTGTCTTCTTCGTGATGAGCGTCCTGACCGTCGGCACGATCGGCTTCACCCCGGGCAAGCGGCTCTGCGGCATCCGGGTGGTGGCCCTGAGTACGGGCACGGTCAACCCGCTGCGCTCGCTGCTGCGCACGGTGCTGCTGTGCCTCGCCGTCCCCGCGCTGATCTGGGACCGCGACGGCCGCGGCCTGCACGACCGGCTCGCGCAGACCGTCGAAGTACGGATCTGACGGATCTGACGGATCTGGCGGGCCTGACGGGTCCGACTGTTTCGGCCGTTTCCGGCCGCGCGAGCACCCTGCCACCTGCCCGCACCCGGTGACGGCGGGGCGCCTCCGCATCAGGTTGCCCGCTCCCCGCACCGACGGCATAGTCGTGATCGGTGGCCGTGACGGCCCGGACACGGACTGTCGCCGGCCTGCCCAGGCCCGACGCAGGCCCGGACTTCGGGACAGGTGGTACGCGGTATGACCGACACTCAGGATCTGATGGCGCCCGCTCAGGATCTGCTGGCGCCCGAGGTGACGCCCGGGGAGTTCCAGGACGCCATGGCGCGCTTTCCGTCGGGCGTGGTGGTGGTGACCGCCCGCTGCGAGGACGGCACCCCGCGCGGCTTCACGGCCAGCTCCTTCTGTTCCGTCTCCCTGGAGCCACCGCTGGTCCTGGTCTGCCTCGCGGACGCGGCCGACTCGTCCGCGGTCTTCGCCGGGTGCGACCACTTCGCGGTGAGCGTGCTGGCCCCCGAGCACCAGGGGCTGGCCCTGCTCTTCGCCACCAAGGGCGCGGACAAGTTCTCCGACGCCCTTCTCCAGCCGGGCCCCACCGGCCTGCCGACGGTGCAGCAGGCGCCCGTGCAGCTGGACTGTGCCGCATACGCGCGTTACCCGGCCGGGGATCACACGATCCTGATCGGCCGGGTAACGGGAGTGCGGCTGGGCGAGGGAGCCCCGATGGTCTACTGCGAGCGGGCGTTCCGGACCCTGAACTAGGAGCTTCAGCGGCCCTTCGGCATCCGCATGCCCTTGGGCATGGGGCCCTTCGGCACCGGCATGTTGCTCAGCAGGTCGCCCATGGCGCGCAGTCGGTCGGTGGTGGCCGTCACCTGCGGGCCGGTCAGTACGCGCGGGAACTTCAGCAGGGTCGTGCGCAGCTTCTTCAGCTCGACCTGGCCCTCGCCCTCGCCGACGATGACGTCGTGCACCGGGACGTCGGCCACGATGCGGTTCATCTTCTTCTTCTCGGCGGCCAGCAGGCTCTTCACCCGGTTCGGGTTGCCCTCGGCGACCAGCACGATGCCGGCCTTGCCGACGGCCCGGTGCACCACGTCCTGGCTGCGGTTCATCGCCACCGCCGGAGTCGTCGTCCAGCCCCGGCCGATGTTGTCGAGCACGGCGGCAGCGGCACCCGGCTGGCCCTCCATCTGGCCGAAGGCGGCGCGCTCGGCCCGGCGGCCGAACACGATCGCCGTCGCCAGCAGGGCGATCAGCAGGCCGAAGATGCCCAGATAGACCGGGTGGCCGAGCAGGAACCCGATCGCGAGAAAGACAGCGAGGGTGCCGATGCCGACGGCCCCGAGCACAAGCCCGATCTTCTTGTCGGCCTTGCGGGTCATCTTGTACGTGAGAGCGATCTGCTTCAGTCGCCCAGCGTTCGCGGGGTCCACCGCGGATTCCTTCCTCGCCATGCCACGAAGTCTACGTGGCCCCGGGAGCGCGGACGACGGCAGTGCCCGGAGGGAAGGGACGGGGGCGATCAGGGGCGGTCGGCGGCCTGATCCAGGAAGCGCTGCGCCTCGACCCGGTCCTTGGCGCGCCGGCGGTCCTCCAGCACGGAGGTCCATGCGTTGCGCCGGGCGGTGCGCTGTCCGCTGCTCATGAGCAGCGACTCGACGGCGCGCAGCGCGTCGGTGAAGGTCGGGATGGCGGTGGCGCGTACGGGCGCGGCCTGCATGATCGAGGTCCCCCCTCGGAGCGGGTGGTGTACGAGGCGTGATACCAGAGTCACTGATTGGTGTTACCAGGGCGTGTCCGACCGGTCAAACACCAATGAAGCCTTGATACAGAGGGCTCAAACGCTGACGCGGCCCTGATGCCGGTCCTCATCAGCGAGGACGGTCAGGGCCGCGTCGACTCGGCCTTTACTGGCCAGTAGCTGCTTGTGCGCGAATTCACACGCGTGGTGCTGCGCGGGTTGCCGGCGCGGGTCACCGCGCCGGGATCACACCGCCTGCGAGGCGATGTACGAACCCCGCTTCTCGATCGCCATCTGGTACAGCCGCCCGGCGCGGTAGGAGGAGCGCACCAGCGGGCCGGACATCACACCGGAGAAACCGATCTGCTCGGCCTCCTCCTTCAGCTCCACGAACTCCTGCGGCTTCACCCAGCGCTCGACCGGGTGGTGCCGGACGGAGGGGCGCAGGTACTGGGTGATGGTGACCAGCTCGCAGCCGGCGTCGTGCAGCTGCTTCAGCGCCTCGCTGATCTCCTCGCGGGTCTCGCCCATGCCGAGGATCAGGTTCGACTTGGTCACCAGGCCGACGTCGCGGGCCTCGGTGATGACCTTCAGGGAGCGCTCGTAGCGGAAGCCGGGGCGGATCCGCTTGAAGATCCGGGGGACCGTCTCGACGTTGTGCGCGAAGACCTCGGGGCGGGCGGAGAAGACCTCGGCCAGCTGCTCGGGGACCGCGTTGAAGTCGGGGGCCAGCAGCTCGACCTTCGTACGGCCGCCCTCCCGCCCGGCGGTCTGCTGGTGGATCTGGCGCACGGTCTCGGCGTACAGCCAGGCGCCGCCGTCCTCCAGGTCGTCGCGGGCGACGCCGGTGATGGTGGCGTAGTTCAGGTCCATCGTGACCACGGACTCGCCGACACGGCGCGGCTCGTCGCGGTCCAGGGCCTCGGGCTTGCCGGTGTCGATCTGGCAGAAGTCGCAGCGCCGGGTGCACTGGTCGCCGCCGATGAGGAAGGTCGCCTCGCGGTCCTCCCAGCACTCGTAGATGTTCGGGCAGCCGGCTTCCTGGCAGACCGTGTGCAGGCCCTCGCTCTTCACGAGGTTCTGCATCTTCGTGTACTCGGGACCCATTTTCGCCCGGGTCTTGATCCACTCGGGCTTGCGCTCGATGGGGGTCTGGCTGTTGCGGACCTCCAGGCGCAGCATCTTGCGTCCGTCGGGTGCGACTGCGGACACGACCGGCTCCCTGTGACTTCGATTCTTCGGCGCACCCCAGGGTACGCCCGTACAAACTACGCCCTGCCGCTGGAGCCAACCCCGCTGCCGCAGGGCGCATTCCCCGACGGGGGGCGCTGTGCCGGCGAGGCCTCAGGCGGAGGCCTTCTCGATCTCCCGGGGCTTCAGCTCCGCGTTCTCCAGGATGTCCGCCAGGTGCCGCTCGACCACCGGCAGGACCTCCTCGATGGTGACGTCCCGGCCCAGCTCGCCCGCGAGGGAGGCGACCCCCGCGTCCCGGATGCCGCACGGGATGATCCGGTCGAACCACTTGTTGTCCGGGTTCACGTTCAGGGCGAAGCCGTGCATCGTGACGCCCTTGGCGACCCGGATGCCGATCGCGGCGATCTTGCGGTCCTCGCGGCGCTGACCCGCGTTGGAGGGGGCGTACTCCGGGCCGTTGAGCCGGGGGTCGAACTCCTCGTCCTTGAGCCGAGGGTCGAAGTCCAGCGACAGTCCGCCGAGCGCGGGCCGCCGCTCGACCGGGTCGCCGAGCACCCACACGCCGCTGCGGCCCTCCACCCGGGACGTCTCCAGGCCGAACTCCGCGCAGGTGCGGATCAGCGCCTCCTCCAGGCGCCGTACGTGCGCGACCACGTCCACCGGGCGCGGGAGCTTCTGGATCGGGTAGCCCACCAGCTGCCCCGGGCCGTGCCAGGTGATCTTGCCGCCGCGGTCCACGTCGATGACCGGGGTGCCGTCCAGCGGGCGCTCGCTGTCCTCGGTGCGCCGGCCGGCCGTGTACACCGGCGGGTGCTCCAGGAGGATCACGGTGTCCTGGACCTCGTCGGCGAACCGGGCCGCGTGCACCCGGCGCTGCTCGTCCCAGGCCTCCTGGTAATCGACGGCATCCGCGCCGAACCCCATGCGGACGAACCGCAATCCACTCACGGCAAGCGCCTCCCTCAGCGACCGGGCAATCGAGCAATCGACCGAGCAATCGGTGTGTCAGGCACGTAACGCGCCCACGCCACTGTACGTCCGACCGGTGTACGTCAGCCCTACGGGCGTTCCTCACACGATCGGATGAATGCCTGGCGGAATGTGTGATCGCCCCTTCACTCTCCGCTACATTCGCGCCGTTCGTGAGGCCATAAAGGCAGCTCAAAGGCAAACCGGGCACTTCAGAGGCACGGAAGGCAGGAGACCGCACCGCAGATGACGGATCGACCCGCGCAGCGCACCCCCAACCGCCAACTCGCCGCGCTCATCGCAGAAGCGGGGTTCTCCAACGCAGGTCTGGCCCGTCGCGTCGACCAGCTCGGCCTGGAGCACGGGCTGGACCTCAGATACGACAAGACCTCGGTCACCCGCTGGCTGCGCGGACAGCAGCCCAGGGGCACCACGCCCGCCCTGATCGCCGAGGTGTTCACCCGCCGCCTGGGGCGCCGGCTCACGGCCCAGGACCTCGGCCTGGACGCCTGTGCCCCGGTGTACGCCGGGCTGGAGTTCGCGGCCACCCCGGAGGAGGCCGTCGACATCGTCAGCGGGCTGTGGCGCAAGGACTCCGGCAGCCACGCCGAGCTGCGCAAGATCGCGTTCACCCCGGCGGGGCTCGTCGTGCCCAGCCGGGACTGGCTGATCGGCAAGCCCGACGACAGGGTGGCCAGGGAACCGGCGGCCCGGGTGCCCCCGCAGGTCCGTCCCGCCCCGGCCAAACCCCAGGGCCGGCCGGCCCTGGCGCTCCCGCCCCGGGCGCGCGGGCACGCCGAGCGCGCCCCCGGGCACAAGGTCACCGGCGGCGACATCAACGCGCTGCGCTCGGTGGGAGAGCTGTTCCGCACCCTCGACGACCGCTACGGCGGCGGCCATGCCCGGCAGGCCCTCGTGCGCTATCTGGAGCACGAGTGCGAGCCGATGCTCCGCGGCAGCTACGACGAGCAGACCGGCCGCCGGCTCTTCGGCGCCGCGGCCGACCTGACCCGGCTCGCGGGCTGGACGTCGTACGACATCGCCGCGCACGGACTCGCCCAGCGCTACTTCGTGCAGGCCCTGCGGCTCGCCCAGGCGGCCGGCGACCGGCCGTACGGCTCCTACGTCCTGGTCACCATGAGCCGCCAGGCCGTCTATCTCGGCCACGGCAGGGAGGCCGTGCAGCTGGCCCGGGTCGCCCAGCAGGGCATGGGGACCGGGGGCCCGCCGGTGGTGCAGGCGCTGCTGCACGCCTCCGAGGCGCGGGCGCACGGCGTGCTCGGCGAGGTGCGGGCGTGCACGGCCGCACTCGTGCGGGCCGAGCGCGCCCTGGAGGCGGCCCGGTCCGGGGACGAGGTGCCGTACTGGGCCAAGTTCTTCGACGAGGCACAGCTCGCCGACGAGTTCGGGCACTGCCACCGGGATCTGCAGCAGTTCCGGGCGGCCGCCCAGCACGCCGAGCGCGCGCTCCAGCTCCGCGCCCCCTCCTACGCCCGCAGCCGGCTCTTCTGCCGGGTCGTGCTCGCCACGGCCCGCCTCGGCCTCGGCGAACTCGACCAGGCGTGCGCGCTGGCCGCGGAGGCCGCCGGCCAGGCAGCCGAGATGCGGTCCGCTCGTGCGATCGAGTACGTGAAGGATTTCGAACGCCGGCTGGAGCCTTATCGCGATGCCGCCCCGGTGAGGGGGTATCGCGACAAGGTCGCCGCGTTGGGTTAGGTCGGCCTCGCGCCCCGCAAGGGGTTCACGCCGCCCTTGGCAGGGTGGGGGCCGGGTCTGCGCGGTGCATCGAGCCCGCCGCGCCCAGGTCGGCCAGGATGGCGGCCGTGGCACGGTGGGCCGAGTGCAGGGCGCCCTGGACGGTGCTCGTGTCGCGGTGGTCGCCGCAGACGTAGAGGCCGGCCAGCAGGCGTACCGGGCGGCGCAGGTCGTGCGGTGGGCGCATCGCCGGGACCGCCTCCGGGGTGTGGTGCACGGCGAGCGTCTCCCAGCGCCGCGTCGAGGTGCGGTAGAGCCGGGAGAGGTGGATGCGGACCGCGGTGTCGACGCCCTCGGGCGGTGTGCCCAGCACCGTCGAGGAGATCAGCACCCGGCCGGCCGGCGCCCGGCTCGGATCCACGGCGCTGAGCACCGCCGTGTGCGCCACCGGCCCGCCGCGGTCCGCGTCGAGGAGCAGCGAGGTACCCGACGGGAAGGCCGCGGCCGGGTCGTCGGTGGTGTGGTGGACCACGGTCACCGGATGGAAGTCCGGCACCCTGAGGCCCGGCAGCAGCTCCGCCGCGGCGCGTGCGTCCGTCGCGAGCAGCACCGCCCGGCAGCGGATCTCACCGTGTTCGGTGGTGGTCACCGCGGTCGTGGACACCGAGGTGACCCGCACCCCGGTGTGCACGGTCCCGGGCGGCAGCGCCCGCGCCAGCAGCTCCGGCAGCACGTCCGCGCCGCCCTCGGGCACACACAGCCGCCCGCTCGCGAAGGAGCGCAGCGCGAGGTCGGCGCACCTGCTGGAGGTGGTCAGCTCCGGGTCGCACAGCAGCGTGGCGAGCAGCGGCCGCAGAAAGCCGTCGATCGTGCGGGCCGGCAGTCCACGCCGGGCGAGGGCCTCGCCGGCCGGCATCTCCGGGCGGGCCAGCAGGCGTTCGACCGGCGTGCCGGCGATCCGGCCGAGCGCGGCGCCGAGCCGGGCCTGGTCGACCGCGCCGCCCACCGGCGTGCCGGCCCGGCCGGGGACGGCCGCCGGGCCCCTGGGGGCGCTTGCGAGGGCACGCACCACATGCAGTGCGCCTCGTGCGCCCCGTGTGCTCCCCCCGGTCGCCGGCGCGCCCACCCGCTGGGTGCGTCCGTCGCGGTGCAGCAGGACGCCGGGCGCGAAGGTGCGCAGGGTCAGGGAGTCCAGTCCCGGGGTCGTGCGGAGTTCGGGGTAGGACGTGGACAGCAGCTGTCCGATGCGGTCGAGCCGGAATCCGTCGACCTTCTCCGTCGACATACGACCGCCGACGTACGGGGCGGCCTCCAGGACCGCGGTCGACACTCCTGCGCTGGTCAGCCGGTGAGCCGCCGAGAGCCCGGCGATGCCGGCTCCCACGATCACGACGTCCACCTGGTACGCGGGCTCAAGCACGAGGCCCCTCCTGTGGTTGCGCGGCCGGTGGAGACGTCATGCCCCCAACTGGCTCCAGGGATACCCGAGTTCGGGTCGAGGGTAGGTCTGTGATCGGTCGCAAACAGTCGCGCATGGGCAGGGCACGGTCGCATGGAGGTCGCATACGGTCACAAGAGGTCACAGGAGGTCGCAGGACATCCCTGGCGTACGTCGGGCCACCGACGGGCCGCCGGGGCCGGCCGCCTCAGGCCGCCCTGATCGACTCCTCGATCCCCGGGAACGCGAACCGGAATCCCGACTCCAACAGCCGCTTCGGCACCACCCGTTGACTGCCCAGCACATCCCCGGCCATCTCGCCCAGCGCCGCCCGCAGCACCGGCGCCGGTACCGCGAAGGGCGCCGGACGGCGCAGCACCCGCGCCATCGCCGCCGTGATCTCACGGTTCGTCAGCGGCTCGGGGGCCGTCAGATTGAACGGCCCGGACAGGGTGTCCCCGTCGATGAGATACCGCAGCGCCGCGACCTCGTCGTGCAGCGCGATGTACGACCAGTACTGCCGCCCGTCGCCCAGCCGCCCCCCGAGCCCCGCGCGGAACAGCGGGAACAGCCGGCCCCAGGCCCCGCCGCCGCGGGCCACCACCAGCCCCGTCCGCGCGAACACCGTCCGCACGCCCGCCTCCTGCGCGGGCGCCGCCGCCTCCTCCCACGCCACGCACAGCGAGGGCAGGAAGCCGTCGCCCGGCGGCGCCTGCTCGTCCACCACCCGGTCGCCGGTGTCGCCGTAGACGCCGATCGCGCTGCCGCTGACGAAGACCCGCGGCGGCTCGGGCAGCGTGGCCACCGCCTCCGCCAGCGCGGCCGTGCCCAGCACCCGGCTGTCGCGCAGCAGCCGCTTGTACGACGGCGTCCAGCGCCGGTCGCCGATCCCCGCCCCGGCCAGATTCACCACCGCGGCACAGCCGATCAGCCCGGCCCCGTCCACGTACTGCCCCGCGGGGTCCCAGCAGACCTCGTCCGGGGCCGCGGCCGCGCGGCGCACCAGCCGTACCACCTCATGCCCGTCCGCCTTCAGGGAGCGCACCAGGGCGCTGCCGATCAGCCCGGACGCGCCGGCCACCGCGATACGGAGACGTTCCATGGCTCCAGGATGCCCGCACCGAAACCCGGTGAGGCGCTCGGGGCGCGCGTCGTAGGGTGACCGTCATGCCGGAGCCATCCATACGCGTCGCCGTCGCCGGGGACGAGGAGGAACTCGCCCTCCTCGACCGTGCCACCTGGTCCACCCTGCACGCCGTCTCGCCGCCGCCGCAGGGGCCGTTCTTCGACGAGCGGCACACCCCGCGGGACTATCTGGTCGCCGAGGCCGACGGCCGCGTCGTCGGCTACCTCCGCATCGGCCGCCCCACCCCACTCGCCTCGAACGCGCATGTGCTCCAGATCCAGGGCCTCGCCGTCGCCGACGAGGCGCGCGGGCGGGGCCTCGCGCGTGCGCTGATCCGGGCCGCGATCGAGGAAGCGCGCGGGCGCGGCGCGCGCCGGCTGACCCTGCGCGTGCTCGGGCACAACGCCCCGGCCCGCGCGCTGTACGTGTCCGAGGGGTTCGCCGTCGAGGGCGTACAGCCCGAGGAGTTCCTCCTCGACGGCGCCTATGTCGACGACGTGCTCATGGGCCAACGACTGTGAACGGGCCAAAGACTGTGAACCGGCCGGAGACCGTGACGACCGGGACCTGGTCGTGGACCTGGCCTAGGAGCTGACCAGCTGACCCGTGTCCACCGGTGTCGTCGCCGTGGCCGCGCGCTGCGCGTCGCCCGCCACCTCGTCCGCCGTCAGCACATACCCCGTCTCGGCGTCCGAGGTGGAGCGGGCGAAGACGACGCCGAACACCTTGCCGTTCGTGGTCAGCAGCGGGCCGCCGGAGTTGCCCGGCCGGACCGTGGACCGGATCGAGTAGATGTCCCGGGTGACCGTGGCGTCGTTGTAGATGTTCTGCCCGGTGGCCTGCACCCGGCTCGCCACCGTCGCCGCCTGCAGATTCAGGCTGCCGTCCTGCGGATAGCCCGCGACCACCGCCGAGTCGCCGCGCGCCGCGCTCGTGTCGAAGCGCAGCACCGGGGCGTGCAGGCCCGGCACATACAGCACCGCCACGTCCCGGTCGGCGTCGAAGAGCACCACCCGGGCCTCGTACGACCGACCGACCCCGCCCACCCGCACGCTCGGGTTGTCGATGCCGGCGACCACATGGGCGTTGGTCATCACATGCTGCGGCGCGTAGACGAAACCGCTGCCCTCGCGGCCCTCGCTGCCCGCCACGCCCTCGATCTTGACCGTGCTCAGCTTCGCGGCGCTCGTCGCTGCCGGGGTGACGCTGTCGCCGGAGGGCCGGGCCACCCGGGCCGTCGACTCGTTCTCGAACGGGTTGAAGACCTGCGGGAAGCCCGCCTCGGTCAGCGCCGACGTGGCCCGCGAGAACCACGCGGGCGTCGTGTCCGGCATCGCCTGCTGCACCGCGCCCAGCAGCGTCGAGTTCCGTATCGCCGTCGTCAGCGACTGGGACGGGGCCGCGCCCAGCACGCTCGCCGCCACCCAGGCCACGATCAGCACGGCGACCGAGTTCGCCGCCGCGCCTCCTAGTCCGTCCACCACCCGCAGCGGGCCCCGGTCCAGCTCCCCGCGCAGCCGCAGCGCCAGCCGGCCCGCCAGCTCGTGTCCCAGCACCGCCGGCAGCAGCACCGTCGCCACCGCGAGCGCCGTCGCCTGCGTGGTGCCGCGCTCGGCCAGGCCGGTCACCCAGGGCAGCACCCACACCCCGACGACGGCACCGCCGACGAAACCGGCCAGCGAGACACAGCCGGCCACCAGCCCACGCCGGTATCCGGACGCCGCGTAGACGAGGATCACCAGCGCAAGCACCAGGTCGAGCAGGTCCACGGAGCCGCCTTTCTCTCGGACCCCTCAGTACGGACGGTACGGGCCCGGTGATTCAGTCACCCACCCACACGCGACGGCGGTCACCGGGCGGCGAACCGGCCACGTATGTCTGTACCCCCAGAAACGTCCCGGACCGGGACGATGGTTCCGCCAGGTGGCACAGCGCACATCGCGGGCATCGCACGGCGCCCCGAGAGTGGGATCATGTTCGCTGTCCGAAGAACACGGGTAAGACCCGGTACCCCGCAGACACCGGGCGCCCCGCAGCCGCCTGAAGCGCCGGGCGTACCGGAAATACCGGAGATATCCGAGATACGTGAGATAGCCAGGACACCCGGCACATCCGGCACACCTGACATGCCGCAGATACCGGAAATGCCGGAGACGCCCGAGGTACCCGAGGTACCCGAGACGTCGGGTACCCAGCGGCAGCCGGAGGCACCGCGCACGCAGGGGACCCGGAGCCGGTTCGCCCGGCGGATATCCGGGCCGCTGCCGGCCCTGCTCGGCGTGCTGCCCGGCCTGGTGGCCATCGTCGCGCTCGTCCTGTGCGCCCGAGGCGTCGAGCGCACCACCGCGAGCCACCCCGACCGGCCCGTCCCGGCCCGCGCCCCGGCCGTCCACCGCGCCGCCCGGCCGCACATCGTGCCCCGCTCCGTCTGGCTGGGCACCGCCGGGCGCACCCAGCCGCCGCCGCGCTACGACGACAAGGTGGTCGCCGTCTTCCTCCACCACACCGACTCGCCGGGCGGCTACGACTGCGCCGACGCGCCGAGCATCATCCGTCACCTGTACGCCGGACAGACCGGTGACCGCCGCTGGGACGACATCGGCTACAACTTCCTCGTCGACCGCTGCGGCACCATCTACGAAGGCCGCGCCGGAGGCATCGAGCGGGCCGTCACCGGCGCCCACACCCAGGGCTTCAACCACCGCACCGCCGGGATCGCCGCGATCGGCACCTTCACCGCAGGCGTTCCCGTGCCGAAGGCCATGACCGACGCGATCGCCGCGCTGGCCGCCTGGAAGCTCGGCCTCGCCGACGTCGACCCGCGCACCAGCACCCGCCTCGTCTCCAGCAACGGCCACAGCCGCTACAAGCTCGGCGCCACCGCGACCCTGCCCGTCCTGGCCGGCCACACGGACGGCTTCATGACCAGCTGCCCCGGCGCCGCCCTCAGGGCCCGGCTGCCCGAGATCAGGGAGAAGGCCGCCCGACTCCAGGGCCGGACCACCTCCATGCCCGTCTCCGACCGGACACCCCCCACACCGACCCAGAGCCCGTCCGTTCCCGCGCCCCTGCTGGACCGGGTCGCTCCCGCACCGGTCCAGAGCCCGTTCGCTCCGGCGCCTCTCCTGGGCTGGGTCGCTCCCGCGCCTCTGCTGGACCGGGTCGCTCCCGCACCTCTGCTGGGCCGGACCGCTCCGGCGCCCCTGCTGGGCTGGGTCGTTCCCGTGCCGGTCCAGAGCCCGTTCGCCCCCGGGCCTCTCCTGGGTCGGACTGCTGCCGCGCCCCTGCTGGGCTGGGTCGCTCCCGCGCCGGTCCGGAGCCCGTTCGCTCCGGCGCCTCTGCTGGGCCGGGTCACTCCCGTGCCGGTCCAGAGCCCGGTCGCTCCCGCGCCTCTGCTGGGTCGGGTTGCTTCGGCGCCTCTGCTGGGTCGGACTGCTGTCGCGCCCCTGCTGGGCCGGATCGATCCCGCGCCGCTGTTGAGCCGGACCGCCCCCGTGCCCCTCCCGGGCCGGACCGCCCCCGTGCCCCTCCCGGGCGGGATCGTTTCCGTGCCGGTCACAGGGATCCCCTAGGCGGGGCGCAGCCTTCTCCGAGCTCCGCGCCCTTCGGTCGGGGGCGACACCAGCAGAGTGGAGGTGGGGATCATGAACAGCAGTCGTACGCGTGCCGAGACCCCCGAGGGGGCACGCCGGACGCGGACCGCACGCGGACCGTGGGCGGCGGTCCGCGCGGCCGCCACCGTCGTCCTCGGCCCGGCCGCGGCCACCGCGTCCGCCCTCGACCAGGCCAACGCCGCGCCGCTGCACCACGTGGCGCGGGCCGGCGCCCGTGCCATCCGCGGGCGCACGGCCGGCTGAGCCGGAGCCGGCTACTCCCGGAAGCGGTCCCACAGCCGGGGGAACCGTTCGGCGAGGGCCCGCTCGTTCTCGAAGTCCACCGGAGTGCCCGTCGGCTCGGCGGGCGCCGGGGCGATGCCCAGATCCGGAGCGACGGTGCCGGTCAGCTGCTCATAGGCCTCGTCCGCCGCGTAGCCCAGCTCCTCGCCGTCGCCGTCGATCTCCTCGTCGAACTCGCGCAGCGACTCGGCCAGCGAGTCCGGCTCGTGCAGGGCGCCCTCGTACACCTCCCGGCCCTGGCCGATCAGCCAGCAGCGGAAGAAGTCGAACGCGTCGTCGCTGGCCCCGTCCAGCAGCACCCAGGCGGCGCCCCACAGGTCCCAGCGGTAGGCGCGGTTGTAGCGGGCCTCGAAGTGACGGGCGAAGTCCAGCACCAGCTCGGGCTCCAGCTGGAGCAGCCGGTCCACGAGCACATCGGCCTGTTCCTCGGGGTCGCCCTCGGCACTCTCGCGGGTGGCGTCGATCAGCTCCCAGAACTCCGTCTCGTCCATCACGGCACCAGCATCGGGCCTCCACCCGTGGGACGCACGCGGAGTAAGCCGGAGTACGGCGGATCGTTATCCGCCGCCCGTACGGCCGTACCGTGCCGCCAGCCGGGCCGCGTCCGCCGCGAACCGCTCCCGCAGGCTCCGCGGGGCCAGCACCTCGGCCTCCGCCCCGAGCGCCGTCAGCTGGGTGTGCGCGACCTCCTCGGACTCCACCGGCAGCGTCACCGTCACCCAGCCCGCCCCGTCCGGCTCGCCCGGCCCGCTCAGCGCCGCGCGCGCCGACACCGGCTCCACGGCGTACCGCAGCCTGCGCACACCCTCCGGGGACAGCCGTACGACGACCTCGGCGCGCAGGATCGAGAGGGCGAACCGCTCGGCCTGCTCGGCCCAGTAACCCGGCAGATCGAAGTCCGGAGCACGGGTGAACCGTTCCTCCAGAGGATCCACGGCGCTGAACCGGTCGATCCGATAGGTACGGAAGGAGCCGCCGTCCGCCACCCGCGCGCACAGGTACCACACGCCCGCCTTCAGCACGAGCCCGTACGGCTCCAGCAGCCGCTCCACCTCCGCCGCGTCCCGCCGGTACCGGGCGCTGACCCGGCGGTCGTCCCACACCGCCTCCGCGACCACCGGCAGCAGCGCGGGCGGCTCCGGCTCCTGGAACCAGGCCGGCGCGTCCAGGTGGAAGCGCCGGGCGGCGCTGTCCGGGGCGTCCCGCAGCGAGGGCAGCAGCGCCGCGGAGACCTTCAGCCGGGCCGCCGAGGCGGCGTCCGCAAGTCCCATCTCCCTGAGCGCCCCCGGCACCCCGCTCAGGAACAGCGCCTCCGCCTCGCTCCTGGCGAGCCCCGTCAGCCGGGTCCGGTAGCCGCCGACCAGCCGGTAGCCGCCGGTCCGCCCCCGGTCCGCGTACACCGGCACCCCCGCCTCCGAGAGCGCCTGCGCGTCCCGGGTGACCGTCCGCTCCGACACCTCCAGTTCCCGCGCCAGCTCGGCGGCGGTCATGGACGGCCGGGACTGGAGCAGGAGCACCATCTTGATGAGCCGGGCCGCACGCATGCCGCCAGCCTGCCACGAAGCCTGCCGCACCGGCGCTGATCTCCTAGGCTGGGATCACCTTTGGCGCACCTGGGGAGCGGGGAAGGGGCGGGGCATGCGGGGGGAGATCCTCGACGGGCGGTACGAACTGGTCGAACGGCTGGGCCGGGGCGGTATGGGGCAGGTGTGGGCGGCCCGGGACGCGCGGATGCACCGGGAGGTGGCGGTCAAGCTCGTCACCGCGCTGCCGCGGATCGGCGAGCACGAGACCTTTCTCCGCTTCCGCCGCGAGATACGGTCCGCGGCGCAGCTGCCCGGCCGGTACACGGTCATCGCCCACGACTGCGGCGAGGCCGTCCTGGACGGCGAGCGCGTCCTCTACATGGTGATGGAGCGGCTGACCGGGCGGACCCTGTCCGACGCGGTCGCGCAGGAACGCCCCTCCTGGCAGCGGTCCGTGGCCTGGGCGCGGCAGGTCGCCGCCGCCCTGGACGCCGCGCACCGGCAGGGCATCGTGCACCGGGACATCAAGCCCGAGAACGTCATGTTCGACGCCGAGGGCGACCTGAAGGTGCTGGACTTCGGCATCGCCAAGTTCCTCGGCGACACCGTGCTCGTCAGCGGCCTCACCGGCACCGGCGTCGCCATCGGCAGCCTGCTGTACATGTCACCGGAGCAGGCCCGCGGCGAACGCACCGTGGACCACCGCACGGACCTGTACTCCTTCGGCTGTCTGCTCTACTTCATGCTCACCGGCCGGCCCCCGCTCATGGCGGACAACGCGTACGCGCAGATGGCCCTGCTGTTCGAGGGCCGGATCGAGCCACCGCGCGCACTGGACCCCGCCGTCCCGCCCGAACTGGACACGCTCGTCCTCGCACTGCTCGCCCGCACCCCCGGGGAGCGGCCCGCCACGGCCCGCGAGGTCCTCGACCGGCTGAGCGCGCTCACCGCCGCCTCGGCCCCCTCACCGGGGCGGACCGATGCCGGGGAAGAGGCCGCCGCACTGCGCGCGGCCGCCCTCGCCGACGCCCGCGCCCTGCGCGAGGAGGCCGCGCGCGCCGCCGAGGAGCACCGCGAGCTGGCGGAGGCGGCGGTCCGGCAGGTGCGCGCCGACGCGGAGGCCTATGTCGCGGAGCGCAGGACCCGCGCCCGGCAGGAGGCCCAGCAGGAGGGGACGCGGATCGTCGAGAAGGCGAAGGAGGACGCCGCCGGGCTGCTGGCCGAGGCACGGCGGGACGCGATGGGCAGGCGCGAGGCAGCCGAGGCCCTCTTCCAGGAGACCCGCGACAAGGCCGCACAGGCCGCCGCCGACTTCGAGACGAACCTGGCCAGGCGCCGCGACCAGTCCGAGCGGGATCTGCTCGCCCGGCAGCAGGCGGCCACGCAACGGCTCACGGAGATCGAGGAACGGGCCGAGCAACTGCGCCTGGAGGCGGAGCGGCTGCGCACCGACGCCGAGCGCCGGGCCCGCAGGACGGTGGCCGAGGCCGAACGACAGGCCGAGACCATGCTGGCCGAGGCGGGGCACAAGGCCGACCGCCTCCTGCCGTACGACGCGCTGACCGGGCTGCGCCGGACCGTGGCCGCGATCATCGCCGACAGCAGATTCACCCCGGTCGGCGGACTGGTCGAAAAACGCGCCGGCATCCTGCGTCAGCTGACCGAACTGCACGAGGCGCTGACGCCGTTCGACGAAACGCCGAACGGCGGGTAGAGAAGGTCACCCTTCTCCACCCGCCGGGGCGGTGGACGAACCTACAGCCCGTACTTCTCCCGGGCCTCCTTGACCGCCGTGGCCTTCACCTCGCCGCGCCGGGCGAGCTGGGCCAGGGCCGCGACGACGATCGACTGGGCGTCGATGCCGAAGTGGCGGCGGGCGGCCTCACGGGTGTCCGACAGACCGAAGCCGTCGGCGCCCAGCGAGGAGTAGTCCTGCTCGACCCACTGCGCGATCTGGTCCGGGACCTGGCGCATGTAGTCGGAGACGGCCAGCACCGGGCCCTCGGCGCCCTGCAGCGCCTGGCGGACGTACGGCACACGCTCCTCGCCGCGCAGCAGGGCCGCGTCGGCCTCCAGCGCGTCGCGGCGCAGCTCCGTCCAGGAGGTCGCGGACCATACGTCGGAGGCCACGCCCCACTCCTCGGCGAGCAGCTGCTGCGCCTGAAGGGTCCAGTGGATGGCCGTACCGGAGCCCAGCAGCTGGATGCGCGGGGCGTTGGCGGCCGCGGACACACCCGCGGACTCCGCCGTGTTGAAGCGGTACAGACCCTTGACGACGCCCTCGTCGATGCCGAGGCCCTGCGGCTTGGCGGGCTGGGGCAGCGGCTCGTTGTAGACCGTCAGGTAGTAGAAGACGTTCTGGTCCTCGCCCGGCTTGGCCTCGCCGTACATCCGGCGCAGACCCTCACGGACGATCACCGCGACCTCGTAGGCGAACGCGGGGTCGTACGTCAGCGCGGCCGGGTTGGTGGCGGCGATGACCGGGGAGTGGCCGTCGGCGTGCTGCAGGCCCTCGCCCGTCAGGGTCGTACGGCCGGCCGTCGCACCGACCAGGAAGCCGCGGCCGAGCTGGTCGCCGAGCTGCCACATCTGGTCGGCGGTGCGCTGCCAGCCGAACATCGAGTAGAAGATGTAGAACGGGATCATCGCCTCGCCGTGCGTCGCGTACGCGGTGGACGCGGCGATGAAGTCGGCCATCGAACCGGCCTCGGTGATCCCCTCGTTGAGGATCTGGCCGTTCTTGGCCTCCTTGTAGTACATCAGCTGGTCGCGGTCGACCGGCTCGTACGTCTGGCCCTTGGGGGAGTAGATCCCGAGGGACGGGAACAGCGACTCCATACCGAAGGTGCGGGCCTCGTCGGGGACGATCGGCACCCAGCGCTTGCCCGTCTCCTTGTCGCGGACCAGGTCCTTGACCAGGCGGACGAAGGCCATCGTGGTGGCCACGTTCTGCGAGCCGGAGCCCTTGTCGAAGGCGGCGAAGGCCTTCTCGGCCGGGGCCGGCAGCGGGGCCAGGGCGTGCGTGCGGCGGGCCGGGGCGGGGCCGCCGAGGGCCGCGCGGCGCTCCTGGAGGTAGCGGACCTCGGGGGAGTCGGCGCCCGGGTGGCCGTAGGGGACCACGCCGTCGGTGAAGTCGCTGTCCTTGATCGGCAGGCCGAGCAGGTCCCGCATCGTCTTGAACTCGTCCACCGTCAGCTTCTTCATCTGGTGGTTGGCGTTCTTCGACGCGAAGCCGTCGCCCAGGGTGTGGCCCTTGACCGTCTGGGCCAGGATCACGGTCGGCGCGCCCTTGTGCTCGACGGCGGCCTTGTACGCGGCGTAGACCTTGCGGGCCTCGTGACCACCGCGCGAGAGGTGGAAGACCTCAAGGATCTTGTCGTCGCTCAGCAGCTTCGCCATCTCGGCGAGCGCCGGGTCCTTGCCGAAGAAGTCGGCGCGGATGTAGGCGGCGTCGCGGGTCTGGTACGTCTGGATCTGCGCGTCCGGTACCTCGCGCAGCCGGCGTACGAGCGCGCCGGTGGTGTCGAGCTGGAACAGCTCGTCCCAGGCCGAGCCCCACAGCGTCTTGACGACGTTCCAGCCGGCGCCGCGGAACTGGGCCTCCAGCTCCTGCACGATCTTGAAGTTGGCGCGGACCGGGCCGTCGAGGCGCTGCAGGTTGCAGTTGATGACGAAGGTGAGGTTGTCCAGCTCCTCACGGGCGGCGAGCGCGAGGGCCGCCGTCGACTCCGGCTCGTCCATCTCGCCGTCGCCGAGGAACGCCCACACGTGCGAGGCGGAGACGTCCTTGATGCCGCGGTTGGTCAGGTAGCGGTTGAAGCGCGCCTGGTAGATCGCGGAGAGCGGGCCGAGGCCCATCGACACCGTCGGGAACTCCCACAGCCAGGGCAGCCGGCGCGGGTGCGGGTACGAGGGCAGGCCGTTGCCGCCGGACTCCTGGCGGAAGTTGTCGAGGTGCGCCTCGGTCAGCCGGCCGTCGAGGAAGGCACGGGCGTAGATGCCCGGGGAGGCGTGGCCCTGGATGTACAGCTGGTCGCCGGAGCCGGCGGCCTCCTGGGATTCCTTGCCCTTGAAGAAGTGGTTGAAGCCCGTCTCGTAGAGCCAGGCCGCGGAGGCGAAGGTGGCGATGTGGCCGCCGACGCCGTGCTTCGAGCCGCGGGTCACCATGGCGGCCGCGTTCCAGCGGTTCCAGGCGGTGATCCGGGCCTCCATCTCCGGGTCACCGGGCAGGCCCGGCTCGGCGGAGGTGGGGATGGTGTTGACGTAGTCCGTCTCGAGGAGCTTCGGCAGCGCGATGCCGCCCGCCTCGGCGCGCTCCAGCGTGCGCCGCATCAGATACGCGGCGCGATGCGGCCCGGCCTCCCGGGCGACGGCGTCGAGGGAGGCCTGCCATTCGGCGGTCTCCTCCGGGTCGCGGTCAGGGAGCTGGTCGAGCGCGCTCGGCTGGATGGCGTTGGGGTCGGTCATGTCGCCGCCTTCCTCAGTCGAAGGGGGTTCCCTCATCGGTAAGGGTTCGGGGGTGCCCTAGGTCTTTGGCAGGACAGGGCTAGGACTTCGGTGGAAGTCCGTCGGCGACTGTAACTCCCTGATCGATGATCGATCAAAGGGTTGAGGGGCAAAACCTCTTGATTACGAGAAAGTCGGCACGGGGTGCCTCCACCAGGGGCACCGAGTGTCGCTCCTGGGCGGCGTTTTCGCAGGTCGAGCCACGTTTGAGCGTGGCTCTGCTCGCCAGTGCCAGAGCGCGCTAAGGGCGCGGCGCGCAGCCCAGGACGTGGGCCTTCACGATCTCGGCGATGCGGGGGTCGCGCCGCTTGAAGGCGGCCACCAGCTCCTCGTGCTCCTCCGCGTACGACTGCTGGACCGTGCCCAGCCAGCGGATGGACAGGGCCGTGAAGACCTCGATGCCGAGCCCTTCCCAGGTGTGCAGGAGAACCGAGTTGCGCGCGGCGCGCACGAGTTCGCGGTGGAAGCCCACCGTGTGGCGGACCTGCGCCGTGCCGTCGGCCTCGCGGTCGGCCTCGTACAGGGCCAGGACATGCGGTTCCAGGGCCGAGCAGTCCTCGGCGAGGCGGTCGGCCGCCAGCTCCGCCGCGATGGCCTCCAGGCCGGCCCGCACCGGGTAGCTCTCCTCCAGGTCCGCCGCGGTCAGATTGCGGACCCGGACGCCCTTGTTCGGCGCGGACTCGATCAGGCGGAGGGACTCCAACTCGCGCAGGGCCTCCCGGACCGGGGTCTGGCTGACCTCCAGCTCGGTGGCGATACGGCGCTCCACGATGCGCTCGCCCGGCTGCCAGCGCCCGCTGACGATCCCCTCCACGATGTGCTCGCGGATCTGTTCGCGCAGCGAGTGGACGACGGGCGCGGTCATTGAGGGCTCCTTCGGGAGGGCTGACGTTTAGACAATACGGCGGGTTCGCTCCGGGGATGCGGTGTGCGGGGTGCTTTTGCGCAGGTGAGACAAGGCTTACACGCAACGTGTGCCGACAAACACGAACACCCCGCCCGGAAAGCTCCGGACGGGGTGCCGCACAGGCAGCGGACCTGAGGAGGACTACAGGTCCAGCTCGACTTCGTTTCGATCCTCGGCCCGTAGGCCGTCGGGTCAGAGGCCGAGCTCGACCTCGAACTCGCCCGCCTCCAGGATCGCCTTGACCGCGGTCAGGTAACGGGCCGCGTCGGCGCCGTCGACCAGACGGTGGTCGTAGGAGAGGGTCAGGTAGGTCATGTCGCGGACGCCGATGACCGTGCCCTCCTCGGTCTCGATGACGGCCGGACGCTTGACCGTGGCACCGATGCCGAGGATCGCGACCTGGCCCGGCGGCACGATGATCGTGTCGAACAGGGCACCACGCGAACCGGTGTTGGAGATGGTGAAGGTCGCGCCGGACAGCTCGTCCGGGGTGATCTTGTTGGCGCGGACCTTGCCGGCCAGGTCGGCCGTGGCCTTGGCGATGCCGGCGATGTTCAGGTCGCCCGCGCCCTTGATGACCGGGGTCATCAGGCCCTTCTCCGAGTCCACCGCGATTCCGATGTTCTCGGAGTCGAAGTAGGTGATCGTGCCCTCGGCCTCGTTGATCTTGGCGTTGATGACCGGGTGGGCCTTCAGCGCCTGCGCGGCGGCCTTGACGAAGAACGGCATCGGGGAGAGCTTGACGCCCTCACGGGCCGCGAAGCCGTCCTTGGCCTTGGCGCGCAGCTTCATCAGCCGGGTGACGTCGACCTCGACGACCGACGACAGCTGGGCCTGCTCGTGCAGCGCCTTGACCATGTTGTCGCCGATGACCTTGCGGATGCGGGGCATCTTGACGGTCTGGCCGCGCAGCGGGGAGGCCTCCAGCGCCGGGGCCTTCTTCGCGGCGGCGGCAGCCGGAGCGGCCGCGGCCGGAGCCGGGGCAGCGGCCTTCGCGGCCTCGGCGGCGGCGATGACGTCCTGCTTGCGGATCCGGCCGCCGACGCCGGTGCCCTTGACGGTGGCCAGGTCGACGCCGTTCTCGGCGGCGAGCTTGCGCACCAGCGGGGTGACGTAGGCGCCCTCGTCGGTCGCCTGGGTGGCGGTCGGGGAGGTCGGCGCGGTGGCC
The DNA here is from genome assembly GCF_014650595.1 of Streptomyces alanosinicus. GTDB lineage: Bacteria > Actinomycetota > Actinomycetes > Streptomycetales > Streptomycetaceae > Streptomyces > Streptomyces alanosinicus. The sequence continues at coordinate 354,834 of NZ_BMVG01000001.1, read as the reverse complement.
GGCACGACCGGAGCCGGAGCCGGGGCGGGCGCCGGAGCCGCGGGGGCGACCGTGGCCGGGGCGGCGACGGGCGGGGCGGGGGCCGGAGCCGGAGCGGCGGGGGCGACCGGGGCCGGGGCAGCCGGAGCCGGGGCCGGGGCCGGGGCAGCGGCGGGGGCCGGGGCGGCCGGAGCCGGAGCGGCGGCCGGGGCGGCACCCGGGGCGCCGATGACGGCGAGCTTGGCGCCGACCTCGGCGGTCTCGTCCTCGGCGACCACGATCTCCAGGAGCACGCCGGAGGCGGGCGCCGGGATCTCGGTGTCGACCTTGTCCGTGGAGACCTCGAGCAGCGGCTCGTCGGCCTCGACGGAGTCGCCGACCGACTTCAGCCAGCGGGTGACGGTGCCCTCGGTGACGGACTCACCGAGCGCGGGCAGGACCACGTCCGTGCCGGTGGCGCCACCGGCCGGGGCGGCGGGGGCGGCAGCGGGGGCCGGAGCCGCGGGGGCCTCGGCGACCGGGGCCGGGGCCTGGGCAGCGGCCGGAGCCGGAGCCTCGGCGGCGGCGGGGGCCGGGGCGGCCGCGGGGGCGCCGGTGCCGTCGTCGATCACGGCCAGCTCGGCGCCGACCTCGACGGTCTCGTCCTCGGCGACCTTGATGGAGGCCAGCACGCCGGAGGCGGGCGAGGGGATCTCGGTGTCGACCTTGTCGGTCGAGACCTCGAGCAGCGGCTCGTCGGCCTCGACGCGCTCGCCCTCGGCCTTCAGCCAGCGGGTGACAGTGCCCTCGGTGACGCTCTCACCGAGCGCCGGAAGGGTTACGGAAACCGCCATGGTTTCGGTTGCTCCTTACGAATTGCGGAAGTCTGTGTCGTCGCGCCCGTTGACCGAAGGCTCAGTCGTGGGAGTGCAGCGGCTTGCCGGCGAGCGCCAGGTGCGCCTCGCCCATCGCCTCGTTCTGCGTCGGGTGGGCGTGGATGAGCTGGGCCACCTCGGCCGGCAGCGCCTCCCAGTTGTAGATCAGCTGGGCTTCGCCGACCTGCTCACCCATGCGGTCGCCGACCATGTGGACGCCGACCACGGCACCGTCCTTCACCTGGACGAGCTTGATCTCGCCCGCGGTGTTCAGGATCTTGCTCTTGCCGTTGCCCGCCAGGTTGTACTTCAGAGCGACGACCTTGTCCGCGCCGTAGATCTCCTTGGCCTTGGCCTCGGTGATACCGACGGAGGCGACCTCCGGGTGGCAGTAGGTCACCCGCGGGACACCGTCGTAGTCGATCGGAACGACCTTCAGACCGGCCAGACGCTCCGCCACCAGGATGCCCTCGGCGAAGCCGACGTGCGCGAGCTGGAGGGTCGGGACGAGGTCACCGACGGCGGAGATGGTCGGGACGTTGGTGCGCATGTACTCGTCGGCGAGGACGTAGCCGCGGTCCATGGCGACGCCCTGCTCCTCGTAGCCCAGGCCCTGCGAGACCGGGCCGCGGCCGACGGCGACGAGGAGGACCTCGGCCTCGAACTCCTTGCCGTCCGCGAGGGTGACCTTCACACCGTCCTGGGTGTACTCGGCCTTCTGGAAGAAGGTGCCCAGGTTGAACTTGATGCCGCGCTTGCGGAACGCGCGCTCAAGAAGCTTCGAGGAGTTCTCGTCCTCGACCGGGACGAGGTGCTTGAGGCCCTCGATGACCGTGACGTCCGAGCCGAAGGACTTCCACGCCGAGGCGAACTCGACGCCGATGACACCGCCGCCCAGGATGATCGCGGACTTCGGCACGCGGTCCAGGACGAGGGCGTGGTCGGAGGAGATGATGCGGTTGCCGTCGATCTCCAGGCCCGGCAGCGACTTCGGCACGGAGCCGGTCGCCAGCAGGACGTGGCGGCCCTGGACGCGCTGGCCGTTGACGTCGACGGAGGTGGGGGAGGACAGCCGGCCCTCACCCTCGATGTACGTCACCTTGCGGGACGCGATCAGACCCTGCAGGCCCTTGTACAGGCCGGCGATGACGCCGTCCTTGTACTTGTGGACGGCCGGGACGTCGATGCCCTCGAAGGTGGCCTTGACACCGAACTGCTCGCTCTCGCGGGCCTGGTCGGCGATCTCGCCCGCGTGCAGCAGGGCCTTGGTGGGGATGCAACCCCGGTGCAGGCAGGTGCCGCCGACCTTGTCCTTCTCGATCAGGGCGACGTCCAGGCCCAGCTGCGCCCCGCGCAGGGCCGCGGCGTAACCACCGCTACCACCGCCGAGGATCACTAGGTCGAAAACGGTGCTGGCGTCGTTCGCCACGTCACGTCCTCCATGCATGTGCGCCGTAGGCCGGTCGTCGATGACCGGCAGGCGGCTGGTGTCCGGCCGCTTGATGCTTCGGCCCTTCGGTGGGGGCCCTGTCCTGCCGGGCTCCATCTTTGCACTTGTTCGAGGCGTACGAGACGCCGGGCCGGGGTGTGAGACACCCCACGTCCACTGGAAACAAGCGGGGGAGCAGCCGACCTGAAGGGGCGCGGGGAACTGCGCGACCAGCCCCCACGCCCCCGCAGTCGCCACACAACCGGTGCGACCCGAGTGAAGAGGCGAACGTCAGCCCAGGTCGCCGGAGGCGGTCAGCTCCGCCAGCCGCACCAGCGTCCGTACAGCGGAACCCGTGCCTCCCTTGGGGGTGTAACCGAACGGCCCGCCCTCATTGAACGCCGGGCCGGCGATGTCGAGGTGCGCCCAGGTGATCCCCTCGCCCACGAACTCGCGCAGGAAGAGACCGGCGACCAGCCCGCCGCCCATCCGCTCGCCCATGTTCGCGATGTCGGCGACCTGGGACTCCATGCCCTTGCGCAGGTGCTCCGGCAGCGGCATCGGCCAGGCCGGCTCGCCGACCTCCTCCGCCGCCTCGTGCACCGTGGAGCGGAACGCGTCGTCGTTGCTCATGACACCGAAGGTCCGGCTGCCGAGCGCCAGCATCATCGCGCCGGTGAGCGTCGCGACGTCCACGATCGCGTCCGGCTTGTCCTGCGAGGCCGCCCACAGCGCGTCGGCGAGCACCAGCCGGCCCTCGGCGTCGGTGTTGAGCACCTCCACCGTCTTGCCGCTGTACATACGCAGCACATCACCCGGGCGCACGGCGGTGCCGGACGGCATGTTCTCGGCCAGCGCCAGCCAGCCGGTGACACGGACCTCCAGACCGAGGCGCGCGGCGGCGACGACCGCGGCGAACACGGCGGCGGCACCGCTCATGTCGCACTTCATCGTCTCGTTGTGGCCGGCCGGCTTCAGCGAGATGCCGCCCGAGTCGTAGGTGATGCCCTTGCCGACGAAGGCGAGGTGCTTCTCCGCCTTCGGGTGGGTGTACGACAGCTTCACCAGGCGTGGGGTGGCCGCGGAGCCGACGCCGACCCCGAGGATGCCGCCGTAGCCGCCCTTGGCCAGGGCCTTCTCGTCGAGCACCTGCACCTTGATGCCGTGCTCCTTGGCCGCGGCCTGGGCGACCGCGGCGAACGCCTCCGGGTCGAGGTCGTTCGGCGGGGTGTTGATCAGGTCGCGGGCGCGGTTCAGCTCCTCGCCGACCGTGACCGCGCGGGCGAGCGCGCCCTTGTGGGCGGCGTCGCGCGGCTTGCCGCCGAGCAGCGCGGCCTCGGCCAGCGGCGCCTTGCCGTTCTTCGCCTTGGCGGAGCCGTTCGACGTCTCCTTGTAGGCGTCGAAGGCGTACGCGCCGAGCAGGACGCCCTCGCCGATCGCGCCGATGGCACCCGGGCCGTCGACCGGCAGCGCGAACGCCGCCTTCTTCGAGCCGGCGAGCGCCCGGGCGGCCACGCCGGCGGCCTTGCGCAGCGCCTCGGCGTCGTAGCCCTCGCCCTCCTCGCTCTTGGCGTCGGGCTCCGCGCCGAGGCCGACCGCCACGACGATCGGGGCCTTGAAGCCGGCGGGTGCGGGCAGCTTGGTCAGCTCGCCCTCGGCCCCCGAGGCACCGAGGGTCCCCAGGACGCCGGCGAGCTTGCCGTCGTACGCCTTGTCCACGGCCTCGGCGCCCGGCGCCACGACGGGTCCCTTGGCGCCCTTGGCGACACCGATCACGATCGCGTCGGCCCGCAGGCCGGGCGCCGCTGCGGTGCTGAGAGTCAGAGCAGTCACGGTGGTGAGTTCTCGCTTCCGGTGTGAAGTTGCTGTGGCCGAAGTGGGGTGGGTCGACCGGGCCCGAGAGCCGACCTTAGGTCCATACCTGGGCACAGGTGGCAACCGGGGCCTTCACCCTGTCGGCGAACACCCGGGACGAGACTACGCGCGTGCGCGCCCTCGCTCATTCCTACGGGCGTTCACCTGTGCGTGGCGTCATGGCCATTTCCGCCTCCCGCGCACCGGCGAACGAGCCATAGTCGGCGCGCCCGTCCGAAGGGCGCGCCGGTGCTCAGCCCCGGGGCAGGCCGGCCGTCGGGCCGGCCTCCGCCCGCTGGAACACGCCCACGACACAGGTGCCGGCCAGCCGGTCGGCGAGGGAGCGGCGGCCGGGGAAGAACACGGTCAGCGCGTTGGCCAGGAACAGCACCACCGCGACGGCCCACACCAGCACCGACAGCGCGAACTGGCCCTCGATCAGCAGCACACAGGCCAGCGCGTACACCGCGACATCGGCGGCGGCGGTGACGGCGGCCCGGCGCAGGGCGGGCCGGGACAGCCGCGGGGTGACCTGCAGGCCGAGTACGCCCTTGCCGAGGGTGCGGCCGAGCAGGGTGAGGCAGGCCCACTGGTAGAGGAACGTGAGGACGACGAGCGCGCCGAAGGCCTCCTCGACGTCCAGCACGATCTCGTCCCACAGGGACCGGCCGAGGTGCTCCGAGGCGCCGATGACATCACCGCGCGAGGTCAGCAGGTCGAGGCCGCCCTTCGCGGCCAGCGAGGGCACGTCGGTCACCAGCGCGCCGATTCTGTGGAAGGTGAGGATCGCCAGCAGGGCGGCCGCCACCCCCACCAGCGCGAAGTCGATGAACCAGGCCAGGGTACGGCGTAGTGTCAGCACGGAATCTTCCCCCGAATCACAACTGTCTTGTCCGTGTACGGGCGAAGATCCTAACGGCCGCGGGCCGCCGCCCGGAACTAACGTCCGCAGGCCAGGACCACGAGCGTGGCCGTCGCCGCCGTCTCCTCCAGCGCCCCGAAGACATCGCCCGTCACCCCGCCGAACCGGCGCACGCAACGGCGGAGCAGGAGTTCGGCCGTGCCGAGCGCGAGCAGCACCGCGAGCGCGGCGCGCACGGCGCCGTACGCGCCGAAGGCCGAGCCGCCGGCCGCCGCGGCCAGGGTGACGGCGGCCGCGCCCGCCAGGGCGCCCGGCAGCGGGACCACCCCGGCGACCGCCGCGCCGAGGCCCTCCGGACGGGCGGCCGGGACATCGGCGCGGGCGGCCAGCGTGAGGGCGAGGCGGGCCGTGACCGCCGAGGTCACGGCCGCCATGGCGCCCCGGGCCCAGGAGTCGCCGTACAGCTGTGCCAGCACGGCCACCTGGGCCAGGAGCGTCAGGACGAGGGTGAGGACGCCGAACGGGCCGATGTCCGACTGCTTCATGATCCGCAGCGCGTCCTGTGCGGGCTTGCCGCTGCCCAGCCCGTCGGCGGTGTCGGCGAGCCCGTCCAGGTGCAGCCCGCGGGTGAGCGCCGCGGGTACGGCGACGGAGGCGACGGCGGCGAGCAGGGGGCCGGCGCCCAGGAGGAGAAGGAGAAGCCCGAGTCCGGCCGCGCAGACGCCGACGACCAGCCCGGCCACGGGGGCGTTCAGCATCCCGCCGCGGGCGGCCGGCCGGTCCCAGCGGTGCACCGTGACGGGCAGCACGGTCAGGGTGCCGAAGGCGAAGCGGAGGCCGTCGGAGGGGGAGGAGTTGGGCACCGGCGAAGGTTACCCGGCGGTCGCGGAGCCGCTCGCCGCACCCGAGGATAAGGTGCGCATATGGGGCACTGGTGGGAACGGAACATCGTCGAACCGGGCAAGCTCCCGCTGCTGCTCGCCCTCACCGCCTTCGTGTTCACCTTCGTCGTCACCCGGGTGATCACCCGCCTGATCCGGGCCGGCAAGGGGCCGTTCGGCAACGTCAAGGCGGGCGGCCTGCACATCCACCATGTCGTGCCCGGGGTCGTCCTCACCGTGATCGGCGGATTCGGCGCGGTCGCCAGCGACCGGCACGGCGCGGGCGGCGCCATCGCCGCCGTCCTGTTCGGGACGGGAGCCGGTCTGGTGCTGGACGAGTTCGCGCTCATCCTGCATCTCGACGACGTCTACTGGAGCGACGAGGGCCGCAAGAGCGTCGAGGTCGTCGTGGTCACCGCCGCACTCGTCGGGCTGCTGCTCGCCGGGTTCTCGCCGTTCGGCGTCAACGACCTGAGCCGGCAGGAACTGCAGGACCGCGGCGGCGCCCTCACCACCATCGCCATGAACTTCCTCTTCGCGCTCGTCGCCCTGGGCAAGGGCAAGGCGCGCATCGCGGTGTTCGGGGCGATCGTGCCGCTGGTCGCACTCGTCGGCGCCGTCCGGCTGGCCCGCCCCGGCTCCCCGTGGGCCCGCCGCTTCTACGGCCACCGCCCCCGCGCCCGCGCCAAGGCCGCCCTGCGCGCCTACCACCACGACCGCCGCTGGGACCGGCCGCGCCGCGTCCTTCAGGACCTTATCGGCGGCAAGCCCGACCCGCGCCCGGTCCGGTTGCCCGACCGCCGCTGACCACGCCGCACCAGACGGCCGTACGAACGGCGCAGCCGGAGCCGCAGCCCGCGCCCCCGGCGGTGCTTCACCGCCACCGCCAGACACAGCAGCCCGACCGCCATCAGCGCGGCCAGATGCTCCTTGCCCGCCAGGTTCTCCTTGACCAGCACCTCGGCCACCATGGCCACGGTCACCGCACCCGCCGTCACATAGGCGCCGTACCGCCAGGCCACGTACACCGCGAGGCCCACCACGGCCGCCGACGGACCGGTGTCCACCACCTCCGCGTCCGTCCACGGCAGCCCGAACGGGGCATGCGCGCCGAGCGAGATGCCGACGCGCGCGTACAGCGTCCCGGCGAGCGTGGCGACGTAGGCGATGACCAGCGTCCGCCACCAGCCGATGCACGCCTCCGCGATCCCGAACACCAGCAGGATCTGCACCAGCGCGCCCCACACCGGAAGGTCCAGCGCCGGCACGAACAGGGACAGCGGGGTGCGCAACAGGGCCAGCCACAGCGGGTCCTCGGCCCGTACGGCGCCCATGTTCTGCACGAACTGATAGCCCCACTGCTGGTTCTGCACCCACTGGAGCAGGGCCGTCAGACACACCGCCGCCAGCGTCATCGGGATCGCCCGCAGATGCCGCTTCAGCAGGGACTCCCGCACGGTGACGTACAGCAGCCCCCACTCCTCACGGGCCCAGCGGGCGAGGGTTCTCATCAGGCGTTCCTCATCGGTGCGTGTCCAGGTGTCTGCGGTGCAGCCACTTCGGCAGTCCCGGCGCCTCCAGGAAGCCTTCCGCGCGGGCCGAGGCGAGGCCGATGCGCAGCAGGTCCGCGCTCTTCTCGAAGAGCAGGAACCGCGGCTCCCAGATGGGCCGGTACTTGGCGTTGGCGCGGTACAGCGACTCGATCTGCCACCACCGGGAGAAGAAGCTGAGCAGCGACCGCCACAGCCTCAGCACCGGTCCGGCGCCGAGACGTGCGCCACGTTCGAAGACCGAACGGAACATCGCGAAGTTGAGTGACACCTGGGTGATCTCGATCTCGTCGGCCCTGCGCAGCAGTTCGATGACCATGAACTCCATCAGCCCGTTGTCGGAGTCCCGGTCGCGGCGCATCAGATCCAGCGACAGCCCGTGCGGCCCCCACGGCACGAACGACAGCAGGGCGCGCAGCCGCCCCTCGGCGTCCGTGCACTCCAGCATCACGCACCGCCCGTCCTCCGGCTCCGCGAGCCGGCCGAGCGCCATGCTGAAGCCGCGCTCGGTCGCCCCGTCCCGCCAGTCGTCCGCGCGCTCGACGAGATACGCCATCTCCTCGGCAGGGATGTCCTCATGACGCCGGATCCGCACCTGGTACCCGGCCCGCTTCACCCGGTTGTACGCCTGCCGGACCGTCCGCATCGCCCGGCCCTCCAGCGTGAAGTCGGCGACCTCCACGATCGCCTCGTCGCCGAGTTCCAGGGCGTCGAGGCCGTGCCGGGCATAGATCGTCCCCGCCTCCTCGCTCGCCCCCATCACCGCCGGGATCCACCCGTGCGCCCGCGCCTCGGCCAGCCACGGCACGATCGCGCCCGGCCAGGCCTCCGGATCGCCGAGCGGATCCCCGGACGCGAGGCTCACCCCGCCGACCACCCGGTAGGCGACGGCCGCCTTCCCGGTCGGCGACCACACCACGCTCTTCTCGCGGCGCAGCGCGAAGTAGCCCAGCGAGTCCCGTTCGCCGTGCCGCTCCAGCAGGGCCCGCAGCCGCTTCTCGTCTTCCTGGGTGAGCGGGTCGACGGCGCGCCGGGAGCGGAACGCGGCGTAGAACACGGCGAGGACGAGCAGCGTACTGAGCACGTTGATGATGACGTTGGCCCAGTTCGGAGGCTCGATCCCCGGGAAGCTGGACTCGTCGGCCGCCACCGAGACCAGCCGCAGATTGCCGTAGTGCCAGCGCTCCAGGAGCGTCGAACGGGCCGCGTCCGGCGCCTGGTTGGTGACCGTCACCAGCAGCGCGGCCAGCAGGCTCGCGACCAGCCCGCCGCCGGCCGCGGCCGCCGCCGCGAGCCGCGGGTTGGACCGGTCGCCCTTGGCGTAGAACTCGCGGCGCCCCATGAGCAGCGTGCCGACGAACGCGGCCGTGAGCCCCAGCGAGATCCAGTTCTGCGGGTAGCGCCGCAGCTCGGGGAAGACCATGGCGAACGCGAACAGGGCGAGGAAGGCCCCGCTGAGTACGAGGTTGAGGATCCAGGCGGCCCGCTTTCTGCGCCGCATGGTGATCGCCAGGAACGCGGTGAACACACCCGAGGCGAAGCCGGCCGTCAGCAGGTAGGGCGTGAAGAAGTCGTCCTGGTTGTGCCGGCGCACGTCCTGGCCGAGCGAGACCCAGACCGCGCTGAGGAAGTTGATGAAGGCGACGGTCCGCAGATACCAGACAGCGAAGGCGGCGGCCCGCCGGGAAGCCCCGGTGGACCGCCGCCCCTCCTCGCCCGGGCGTCCCGGTTCGGCTTGCTGCGGCACGGCATTTCGGGCATCTCCCATGGGTCAGGATCATATGGGCGCCGCCCTGGCGAACCGCACTTTTCCGCCGGGGGTTCCCCTACGCCCCGGGGGTAGCGGCCGCAGCTGCCGAACCGGCCGAAACCCGGCTACTCCAGGGTGTCTTCCGGCTCTTTCCCGCCCTCGGGCTCCTCCGGCTCCTTCGGCAGCTCCGGCAGCTCCGCGGCCAGCGCGGCCGCGCTGCGCACCAGGGGCAGCGCGAGCAGGGCCCCCGCGCCCTCGCCGATCCTCACGCCCTGCGCCAGCAGCGGTTCCAGGGCCATCCGGTCCAGCGCCTTCGCCTGTCCCGGCTCCCCGCTGTCGTGTCCGGCCAGCCACCAGTCCGGCGCCCGGAAGGCGATCCGCTGCCCGACCAGCGCGCACGCGGCGGCCACCACACCGTCCAGGATCACCGGCAGCTTCCGCACCGCGCACTGCAGCAGGAACCCGGTCATCGCCGCGAGATCCGCCCCGCCCACGGTCGCCAGCAGCTGCAACTGGTCGCCGAGCACCGGCCGCGCCCGCCTGAGCGCGTCCCGGATCGCCGCGCACTTGCGCATCCACGCCAGATCGTCGATCGCGAGCCCGCCCCGCCCGGTCACCACCGACGCGTCGGTCCCGCACAGCGCAGCGATCAGCACGGCCGCCGCCGTGGTCCCGCCCACGCTGATGTCACCGAGCACCACCAGGTCCGTACCCGAGTCGGCCTCCTCGTCGGCGATCGCGACGCCCGCGCGCAGCGCCGCCTCGGCCTCGTCCAGGGTGAGCGCGTCCTCGATGTCGATACGGCCGCTGCCGCGCCGCACCCGGTGCCGCACGACGTCCTCGGGGAAGGCGTCCGGGGCGCAGTCCAGGGCCATGTCCACGATCCGTACGGGCACCTCCTGGCGCCGGGCGAGCACGGACACCGGGCTCGCGCCCTCCAGTACCGCCCGCACCAGCTGCTCCGCACCGCCCGCGGGCCGCGCCGAGACGCCCAGCCCGGCGACGCCGTGGTCGCCGGCGAAGAGGATCACCCGGGGCCGCTCGATGGGCCGTACCGGTACGGCGCTCTGCGCGGCGGCCAGCCACTCGCCCAGCTCGTCGAGGCGGCCCAGTGCCCCGGCCGGCACGATCTGGCGCTCCCGCAGGGCCTCGGCGTCACGGCGCACGCCCCCGTCCGGGCGCTCGATCAGATCGGTGAAGTCGTCCAGATTAAGCCTGCTCATTCGCCGAACAGTACCGGCAGACAACGAACGCTTCCGCGCCACACGGTCACCACGACACCACGACGTCATTGCACCCGGGATCCGGATCCCATACGTTCCGTTTTGTAGCGAAATGTCGCTCAGGGAGCCGCGCATGTCGACCTCGCCCGCCACCGCCAGGACCAGCCCCCGGAAGAAGAACCCCCAACGGTCCCGCGACCCGTTCCTGGAACCGCGCCGCGCGGACTGCCCCTGGTGCGGCTCCGCGCGGCTGCGCCCCCGGGTACGGGCGGGCGACCCCCTGCGGCACCGGCCGGGCCGCTTCGTACTCGACCAGTGCCGGGACTGCGGCCATGTCTTCCAGAACCCCCGGCTCACGGCGGAAGGGGTCGCCTTCTACCACCGGGACTTCTACGAACGGCACCTGGAGGAGTTCGCCGGCCGCCTGACGCCCGCCGACGACGTCCAGCGCCGACACCGCGCCACCGCCCGCAAGCTGTCCGCGCTGGCCGAACCGGAGAGCTGGCTGGACGTGGGCACGGGCCACGCCCGTTTCCCCGAGGCGGCCAAGGAGTTCTTCCCGTACACGAGCTTCGACGGCCTGGACTGGACGGCCCGGGTGCAGCAGGCGCAGCTGGAGGAGCGGGTCGAGGAGGCCCACCGCGGCTATCTCACCACCCCCGGCACGACGGCCCGGCTGCGTGGCCGCTACGACGTGGTCAGCATGTTCCGCCATCTTGAGCACACGCCCGACCCGCGCGCCGAACTCCGCGCGGCCCTGACGGTCCTGCGCCCCGGCGGCCACCTGGTCATCGAAGTCGCCGACCCCCACTGCGGGTTCGCCGCGCTGCTCGGCAGATGGTGGCTCCCGTACGGCCAGCCCCGCCACCTGCACCTGCTCCCGCTGGCCAACCTCCACGCCGAACTGGAGGCCCAGGGCTGCAGGATCCTCGTCACAGACCGCAGCGCGCCCCATATCCCCTACGACCTCTCAGGCGCCATCGCCCTGTTCTCGGCCCCCCACGCCGTCCTGCGCTTCACCACCGCCCCCTTGCTGGCCGCGGCAGCCGCGATCGACTACCTCCTGGCCCCGCTGCTCCGCCACACCCACTTCTCCAACACGTACCGGATCGTGGCCCGCAAGCCCCCCAGGTGACGTACGGCACCCCGCGAGCGTCACCCCCGCAGCACCAACGCCTGCCCCGCCACCACCAGCAGCACCTGTTCGCACTCCGCCCCGAACGCCGCGTTCAGCCGCCCCAGTTCATCCCGGTACCGCCGCCCCGACGCCGTCGCCGGCACGATCCCCGACCCCACCTCGTTGGACACGGCGACCACCGTCCGCCGCGTACCGCGCACCGCCTCGGCCAGCTCCCGCACCCGCTCCCGCAGGGACTTCTCACCACCGTCGGCCCACTCCGCGTCGTCCCACGCCCCCACCGAGTCCATGGCATCCGTCAGCCACAGCGACAGACAGTCGATCAACAGCGGCGGCCCGTCCTCCCGCAGCAGCGGCACCAGATCCGTCGTCTCCGCCGTACGCCACGACCCCGGCCGCCGCTCCCGGTGCGCCGCCACCCGCTCCGCCCACTCGGTGTCCCCGCCCCGGGCCCCGCCGGTCGCGACGTACAGCACATCCGGGAAGGACTCCAGCCGCCGCTCCGCCTCCACCGACTTGCCCGAGCGCGCCCCGCCCAGCACCAGCGTCCGGCGCGGCACGTCCGGCACGTCCTCGTACGCGCCGACCGCCAGCGTCGTACCGTCCGGCACGGCCCGCGCCCCCGCCGCGGCCAGCCGGCGCCGCAACTCCGCGCCGGGCGGCACATCGTGGTCGAGGTGGACGGCGACGACGTCCGTCGTGGGGCCGACGGAGCCGACCGCTCGCAGCCGGGCCAGCGCGTCCGGGCGCCCCACCACGTCCGCGAGGACCAGGTGGTACGACTCGGCCGGCGCCGTCTGAAGACCGGCCGGTGCCCCGCCCGGCGGCAGATACAGCAGCCGCAGCCCGTCCGGCCCGCTCACCGCGTACCCCGTGCCGCCCGCGTCCATCGCCACGGCCCGCACCCGATGCCCCGTCAGCAGCGCCAACTCCCGCCCGTCCGGCACCCGGACGGGCTGCGGCAGCCCGGCCGGCACCTCCACCGCCGGTCCGTCGTGCGGATGCGACAGCAGCACCTGCCGTACCCCGGCCAGCGACTGCCCGGCCCGCGCCGCCGCGAACGCCACACCCGGCGTCAGGTCGAGCAGCAGCGTCCCGTCCACCAGCACGGCCGTCGCCGCCCGGGCGTCGGGCCCGAGCGCGGTCGCGCAGGCGGCACAGGGGCAGTCGGGGCGGGGCAGTCCGGCCGGTGCGCCGGTACCGAGCAGAGTCACTTCCACGGAATCGATTTTCGCCCCTCTGATCAGGTCGTGCGCTTCCGGCTAGTCTTCCAGCAGGTGTGGGATCAAAGGAGGCCCAGATGACGGCATGGACGTGGCGGTTCGAGAAGGCCGACGGGACGGAGGTCCAGCCCCCGGTGCAGCCCGAGGAGTTCACCACGCAGGGGGATGCCGAGTCCTGGATCGGCGAGGAGTGGCGGCCGCTGCTGGACGGCGGCGTCGACCAGGTGCGGCTCTTCGAGGAGGGCACCGAGATCTACGGGCCCATGAGCCTGCACGCCGCCGCCGAGTCATGAGACCCGAGGGGTACGGCCCTTGGGGCCGTACCCTTCCCGGTCGCCTCACTGCTCGCCCAGCGTCACCTGCGCCGTCCGCCCGGCGCCGCTCCGCTGGTACTCCACCGTGGTCTTCTGGCCCGGCTTGTCCGCCGCCAGCGCCTCCGACAGCGAGGTGACGGTGGAGATCCGCTCGTCGCCCAGCTTGGTGATGATGTCGCCCGGCCGCAGGCCCGCCTTGTCGGCCGCGCCGCCGCTGCGCACGGTGACCACCGCCACCCCGGCGGGCTGGTACCGGTCGTCCACGACGGTCCGCGCGCTGATGCCGAGCGCGGCCCGCCCCGAGTCGACGACCTTGCCCGTCTTGACGATCTGGCCGGCGATCGTCTTCACCATCGACGCCGGGATGGCGAACCCGATGCCGGGCGCGGCGCTGCCCCCGAGGTCGGGGTCGGCGGCGGCGAGCGTCGGGATGCCGATGACCTGCCCGTTCAGATTGACCAGGGCGCCGCCGCTGTTCCCGGGGTTGATCGCGGCCGAGGTCTGCACCATGTTCGCGATGGTCGCGCCGCTGCCCCCGCCCGCCTCGCTGACGGTCCGTCCCGTCGCCGAGACGATGCCCTGGGTCACGCTGGACGACAGCCCGAGCGGTGAGCCCATGGCCAGCACGATCTGGCCGACCTCCACCTTCTCGGAGTCGCCGAACGTCGCCGCCTTCAGCCCGGCCGGCACCTTGTCCAGCTTGATCACGGCCAGGTCCTGCTCGGGATAGGAGTACACCAGGCGCGCGGTGAGTGGCTCCTCGCTGTTGGCCGCGGTCACCTTGAAGATCTTCTCCGACCGGACCACGTGCGCGTTGGTGACGATGTGGCCCTTGTCGTCGTACACCACCCCGGAGCCCAGGTCATGGCTCGCCTGGATCTGCACGACCGACGGCAGGACCGTCTTGATGACCTTCTGGTACTGGCTCTGCAGATCGTCCGCGGCCATCGGCGCGGCCGCCCGCGCGGTCGTCGCGGTGCCGGTGCCGGTGTCCTGTGCGGCCGGGGCGGTGGCCGGCGAGCAGCCGGCGGCGAGGAAGGCGCAGCACACCAGCGCGGCGGCGGACACGGCCTTGCCGAGGGCACGGGTACGGGAAGCGTCCATGCCCCGAGTCTCACCGCACGGTGATCGCCGGGCCCGTGGTGTTCCCCCGAACGGGTGCGGCCCTATGCCGTACCGGATGCCGTACCGGTCCTCGGCTCAGCCCCGTACGCCGCACAGGTGCAGCAGGGCAGCCGTGCCGCGGTAGGGGTCGGTGCGCCCGGCCCGCTCCTCGGCGGCCAGCAGCGTCCGGAGGTCGTCCGGGACCGGCGCGTCGTCCGCGGCCGTGTCCGTGAAGACCCGCACGCCGTACCAGGCGTGCAGCGGCGCGGCGATCCCGGCGAGCGTCCCGGTGAGCGTGCCCAGCCGGTCGGCGCGGACGTCCAGGCCGAGGCGGTTGCGGTAGGCGGTGGTGTCGAAGGCGGCCAGGGCGCCCGCCCAGTCCCCGGACAGGCCCGGCCGCAGGGCGAGCGCGTCGCCGTTGCGGACGAGGAGGGAGAGCAGCCCGCCGGGGGCGAGCATCCGGGCCAGCCCCGCCAGCAGCGGATCGGGCTCCTCGACGTACATCAGGACGCCGTGGCACAGCACCACGTCGAAGCCGCCCGGCAGGAAGTGCACCCCGGTGTCGCGCCCGTCGCCCTGCACCAGCCGCACCCGCTCCCGGATGCCCTCCGGCTGCTCGGCCAGCGCCTCGCGCGCGGCGGCGATCATCGTCGGGTCCTGCTCCACCCCGGTCACCTGATGACCGAGCCGGGCCAGCCGCAGCGCCTGGGTGCCCTGGCCCATCCCCACGTCGAGCACCCGCAGCCGCTGCCCGACCGGGAACCGCGCGGCTATCTGCTCGTCCAGCTGCCGGGCCACCAGCTCCTGGCGTACGACATCGCGCAGCCCGCCCAGTGTGCGCAGCCAGGCGCCCGCCGCATCCCCGGTGAAGGCGTCTGCGCTCAGGGCCGCTCTCCGCGCTTGACCTGAGGCTTCGGCAGGCGGAGCCGGCGCATCTGGAGCGAGCGCATCAGGGCGTAGGCGACCGCGCCGCGCGTGTTCTCGTCCGGGAAGCGCTCCTTCAGGCGCTTCCTCAGACGGAACCCGCTGAACGCCGCGTCCGCCACGATCAGCACGATCACGACCAGCCACATCAGCAGCGCGATCGACTGGATCGCCGGCACCCGCACGATGCTGAGCACGAGGATCACGACGGCGAGCGGCAGGAAGAACTCCGCCACGTTGAACCGCGCGTCCACCCAGTTACGGGCGAACTTGCGCACCGGGCCCTTGTCCCGGGCGGGCAGATAGCGCTCGTCACCGCTGGCCAGCGCCTGGCGCTGCCGCTCCAGGGCCTGGCGCCGCTCCTCGCGCTGGCGCTTCGCGGCCTCCTTGCGGTTGGTCGGCGTCTTGGCCACGCTGCGCCGCTGGGTCTGGGCCTCACTGCGCTTGGGCGTGGGCCTGCCCTTCGGGGCCTGCGGGTCACGGGGCTGCTTGGAGTCGGCTACCGGCGCCTTGTCGGCGGGGGCCTTCTCGTCCTTGGCACGGCTACGGAACACAAAACCCAAGCGTAAGGGCTTCACCGGCATGGACCCCAGTCCGGCGGGGAACGATCCGGCAACACCGGACGTCTGTAGGGGGACAGAGGGGACGTCGCAGACGCTTCATCCGGCGGTCATCGGGGGGACCGCGAAGGGCCCGCAAGGGCTCACCCGGAGGACCACCTACTCCTCACGCCGGAGCGATACCGTCCGCAGTCGTCCTTGGGGATGAGCGCATCCGTCCCCGAACAGTGCGGTAATGGAGTCAGGGCCCGTACTGTGGGTCCTGTCGCAGGATCTGTGAGCTGGAGTCCGTCAGAAGGGGGCGCGCGAAGCCCATGAGCGGTGTCATGAAGCGTATGGGGATGATCTTCCGCGCGAAGGCGAACAAGGCCCTTGACCGGGCCGAGGACCCGCGCGAGACCCTCGATTATTCGTACCAGAAGCAGCTGGAGCTGCTGCAGAAGGTGCGCCGCGGGGTCGCCGACGTGGCGACCAGCCGCAAGCGCCTGGAACTCCAGCTCAACCAGTTGCAGCAGCAGTCCACCAAGCTGGAGGACCAGGGCCGCAAGGCGCTCGCGCTCGGCCGCGAGGACCTGGCCCGCGAGGCGCTGTCCCGGCGTGCCGCCCTCCAGCAGCAGGTCACCGACCTGGAGACGCAGCACTCCACCCTCCAGGGCGAGGAGGAGAAGCTCACTCTGGCGGCTCAGCGCCTGCAGGCCAAGGTGGACGCGTTCCGTACGAAGAAGGAGACCATCAAGGCCACCTACACCGCCGCCCAGGCCCAGACCCGCATCGGCGAGGCCTTCTCCGGCATCTCCGAGGAGATGGGCGACGTCGGCCTCGCCATCCAGCGCGCCGAGGACAAGACGCAGCAGCTCCAGGCGCGGGCAGGCGCCATCGACGAGCTGCTCGCCTCCGGCGCCCTGGACGACCCCTCCGGCATGGCCAAGGACGACATCGCCGCCGAGCTGGACCGCCTCTCCGGTGGTACGGATGTAGAGCTGGAGCTGCAGCGCATGAAGGCCGAGCTGGCCGGGGGCTCCCCGCAGCAGGCCATCGAGGGCGGCACCGCCCAGGGCCAGGCCCAGCCGCAGCCGCAGGACACCCCGCGCTTCGACAAGCAGTAGTCCGCCGCCGGGGCCCGAGCCGAGGAGGCCGACGTGATCGTACGGATCATGGGGGAGGGCCAGTGGAGGCTGGCCGACGCCCACTTCGCCGAGCTGAACAAGCTCGACGACGAGCTGCTGGACGAGCTGGACAGCGGTGACGAGGGGGGCTTTCGCCGTACGCTCCGCGCCCTCCTGGACAAGGTCCGTGAGCTGGGCGAGCCGTTGCCGGACGAGGCCCTGGAGCCCTCGGAGCTGATCCTTCCGGCGGCGGACGCGTCGCTGGAGGAGGTCCGGGAGATGCTCAGCGAGGACGGGCTGATTCCGGGCTGACCCCGCTGGGGGCCTGCCCGGGGTGCCGGCTCCGGGTCAGTTCAGGGTGAACCAGGTGGTGCGGGACTTCTGCCACTCCGGGTGGCTGAGGTCCTTCGCCTCGGTGCCGTCGCCGTAGAGATCGGCGGCGCCGTCGTCGGTGATCAGCTGCACCCGGGCGCCGGAGGCGGTCAGGTCGGGCACGGAGACGACCGACTCCCAGGCGCCCGCGTCCGCCGTCGGCAGGTCCGTCACCTTGACCGGCCGGTGCCCTGCGACGCCGTCCCAGGAGTACAGCGCCTGCGGGTCGCTGTTGTCGTCGGCGGCCCAGGACCCGGCCACGATCAGGTACTGCCCGTGGTCGTTACGGCGCAGATCACGGATGGACAACCCGCCGAGGTCCAGCTCGATCGGGGTGCCGAAGGCCGCCTTGGCGCCCTTGGCCACCTGGTCCATGTCGGTGACCGGCACGATCAGCGCCTTACCGCCGTTCTGCGGCGGCACGAGCGGGGCGCGGAAGCCGACGTACGCGGTGGTGCCGGACCCCGGCGCGAACTCCAGCCCCTCCACATTGAAGCCGTTGATCTCCTTGGGGATCTGCCCGTCGGCCGTCCCGGCGGCGAAGCCGTAGCGGTCGCCGTTCGCCTCGTCCCAGGCCACCAGGTCGTCGCGCAGCCGGTGCCCGGCCGAGCCGAAAGTGAGCCGGGTGGCGGCGCCGGACCCGGAGACGGTCGTGGTGAACACCGTGTTCCGGTCGGCCTTGTACACGCCGTCCTTGTTGTTGCCCAGCGACCCGGTCCAGTAGATCGTGTTCCCGACGCGGGCCGCGCCCTCGATGTCGACCTCCTTGTCGGCGCCCAGCGCGCTGCCCATGTCCCAGGTCCTCACCGGCGCGCCCGAGGCCGAACCGTCGTACAGGCGCAGGGTGTTGTCCTCGTCGTTGCCGACGACGATGTAGCCGCCGCCGACGTCCACCGCGGCGGAGGCGTCCGAGGCGCCGGTCAGATAGCGGGCGTCGGCGGAGTGCTGGACGGCCGGAGAGGCCGCGTAGTGCAGCGTGGTCGTGGCCGTCCTGCCGCCGAGACCGGTCACCTTCAGGGTGAGGTCGGTGTAGCCCTGGGCGTGCGCGGTCACGGCGACGCTGCGGGTGCCACCGGTGCCGCCGGCCTTGACGTCACCGGTGCCGGCCACGGCGGCCCTGCTCGTCCTGCTGGCGGCCACGGAGAGCGCGGAGGCGTCGGCGCCGCTCTGTGCGACGGTGACGGTGACGACGGGGTCGCCCGTGCTGCCGACGGCGCCGGAGAGGTAGGCGGTCGAGAGCTTGATCGTCGGGGTGCCGTAGGTCACCGCGTGTGCGGAGGTGGTGAGGCCGGTGGCCGACACGAGGGCGAGAGCGGCGGCGGTCCAGAGCGAACGAGAGCGCACGGAGGGCCTTTCTTCGTCGGGACGGATGCGACGAGAAGGCTGTGCACTCATGGCCAACGCCGCTTGAAAGTTGACGGTCCGTCGGACGATCGGACGCCTAACAGCTCGCCCCTCGCGGGCACAGGGCGGTACAAAGCAGCCGTACTGTTCATCCCGTGAGCACTCTCGACCGCGCCCGGTGCAGTCTCAAGGCCCATCCCTGGGCCCTGGACGCGGGCATCGCCGCAGGCGTGCTGGTGTGCATGGTCGCGGGATCCTTCGTGACCCCCCGCGGCGAGAACGGCGTCACCTG
The DNA here is from genome assembly GCF_014650595.1 of Streptomyces alanosinicus. Taxonomy (GTDB): domain Bacteria; phylum Actinomycetota; class Actinomycetes; order Streptomycetales; family Streptomycetaceae; genus Streptomyces; species Streptomyces alanosinicus. The sequence continues at coordinate 336,075 of NZ_BMVG01000001.1, read as the reverse complement.
GGGCGTCCGCACCCCCGACCCGCTCAGCCTCCTGCTCATGGTGCTGTCCGCGGCCGCCCTCGTCTTCCGCCGCCGCGCCGCGAAGGCGGTCCTCGCCGTCACCGGCAGCCTCTCGGTCATCGAGTCCGTCACCGGCGATCCGCGCGCCCCGGTCGCGATGGCCGCCGTGGTCGCCCTGTACACCGTCGCCTCGACCACCGACCGCACCACCACCTGGCGCGTCGGCCTGCTCACCATGACCGTGCTGACCGCCGCCGCGATACTCGGCGGCTCCCTGCCCTGGTACGCGCAGGAGAACCTCGGCGTGCTCGCCTGGACCGGGATCGGCGCCACCGCCGGCGACGCCGTACGCAGCCGGCGCGCGGAGGTCCAGGCCATCCGGGAGCGGGCCGAGAGAGCCGAACGCACCCGTGAGGAGGAGGCCCGCCGCCGGGTCGCCGAGGAACGGCTGCGCATCGCCCGGGATCTGCACGACGTCGTCGCCCATCACATCGCCCTGGTGAATGTGCAGGCCGGGGTCGCCGCGCATGTCATGGACAAGCGGCCCGAGCAGGCCAAGGAGGCCCTGGCCCATGTCCGCGAGGCCAGCCGCTCCGCCCTCGACGAGCTGCGCGCCACCGTCGGTCTGCTCCGCCAGTCCGGCGACCCCGAGGCCCCGACCGAGCCCGCCCCCGGCCTGAGCCGTCTTCAGGATCTGGCCGCCACCTTCCGCAACGCCGGCCTGCCGGTGGCGGTGGCCCGCGCCGACCAGGGCACCGAACTGCCCGCCGCCGTCGACCTGGCCGCCTACCGGATCATCCAGGAAGCCCTGACCAACGCGCAGAAGCATGCCGGACCCGATGCCAGGGCCGAGGTCAGCGTCGTACGCGTCGGAGCGAACATCGAGGTCACCGTCCTCGACGACGGCGCGGGCGCGGCCGGGGTGCCGGGGGCCGGCGGCGGGCACGGACTGCTCGGCATGCGGGAGCGGGCCACCGCCCTCGGCGGCACCCTCACCACCGGACCCCGCTACGGCGGCGGCTTTCGCGTCCATGCGATCCTGCCCCTCAAGACCCGAAGCGAGACCCGTACGACGGCCCCGGGGGAGACCGCATGACGATCCGTGTCCTGCTCGCCGACGACCAGGCACTGCTGCGCAGCGCGTTCCGGGTGCTGGTCGACTCCGAGTCCGACATGGAGGTCGTCGGGGAGGCCTCCGACGGCGCGCAGGCGGTGCGGCTGGCCCGGGAGCAGGCCCCCGACGTGGTCCTCATGGACATCCGGATGCCCGGCACGGACGGGCTCGCCGCGACCCGGATGATCAGCGAGGATGCCTCGCTCGCCCAGATCAGGGTGGTCATCCTGACCACGTTCGAGGTCGACGACTATGTGGTCGAGGCCCTGCGCGCGGGCGCCTCCGGCTTTCTCGGCAAGGGCAGCGAGCCGGAGGAGCTGCTGAACGCCATCCGGGTCGCGGCGGGCGGCGAGGCCCTGCTGTCGCCGACCGCCACCAAGGGCCTGATCGCCCGCTTCCTCGCCCAGGGCGACGGCGGCGACGGCCGCGACCCGGCCCGCTCGGAACGGCTCGGCACGCTCACGAGCCGGGAGCGCGAGGTGCTCGTCCAGGTCGCGGCCGGCCACTCCAACGACGAGATCGCCGAGCGGCTCGCGGTCAGCCCGCTGACCGTGAAGACACACGTCAACCGGGCCATGGCCAAACTGGGAGCGCGCGACCGGGCGCAGCTCGTGGTGATCGCGTACGAGTCGGGGCTGGTCCGGCCGCGGACGGACTGAACTCCACCCGGAGCCCACCCGAGGCGTACTCCGTTCTCCACCCCGGCGTACTGCGGGCGGAGTAGGCACCGGATAAGGAACTGGACCCTGGGCCTACGGTTCGGCGCTGCGTGATGGTTCAGGGTGAGAGGGTCTGCCGCTCACGGAAGAGAGACCCTGATCCATGTCCTGGCTGTCGAGATTCAGCCTCCGGCAACGGGCCCTCATAGGCCTGATGTCGCTCGTCGCGCTCGTCTTCGGGCTGATCGCGATACCCCAGATCAAGCAGCAGCTGCTGCCCACCATCAACCTGCCCATGGTGTCGGTCGTCACGCCGTACCAGGGCGCCTCGCCCGACGTGGTCGAGAAGCAGGTCGTCGAGCCGATCGAGGACAATCTGCAGGGTGTCGACGGAATCAAGTCCGTCACCTCCACCGCCAGTGAGGGCAACGCCGTGATCATGGCGTCCTTCGACTACGGCAACGACACCAAGCAGCTGGTCTCCGACGTCCAGCAGGCCGTGAACCGGGCGCGCAACCAGCTCCCGTCCGGCGTCGACCCGCAGGTCGTCTCCGGCTCGACCGACGACATGCCGGCCGTGGTCCTCGCCGTCACCTCGGGCAAGGACCAGCAGGCGCTCTCCGACCAGCTGGACAAGACGGTCGTACCGACGCTGAAGGGCATCGACGGGGTCGGCCGCGTCCAGGTCACCGGCGTCCGTGACGTGCAGGTCACGGTCACCCCGGACGACGCGAAGCTGGCACGGGCGGGACTCACCGCCGCCGCGCTCGGCCCGGCCCTGCAGGCGGGCGGCGCGACCGTCCCGGCCGGCTCCTTCGAGGAGGACGGTGCCAACCGCACCGTCCAGGTCGGCGGCGGTTTCACCTCGCTGCGGCAGATCCAGGACCTGTTGGTCACCGGCGAGGGCGGGGCGAAGCCCGTACGCCTCGGTGATGTGGCCGGCGTCAGGGAGCAGCCGGCCCCGGCCGACTCCATCACCCGCACCGACGGCCGGCCCAGCCTCGCGGTCAACGTGACGATGGACCACGACGGCAGCGCGGTGACCATCTCGAACGCCGTCAAGGACAAGCTGCCCGGCCTGCGCGAGCAGCTCGGCTCCGGCGCGAAACTCACGGTCGTCAGCGACCAGGGCCCGGCCGTCTCCAAGTCCATCAAGGGGCTGACCACGGAGGGCGCGCTCGGCCTGCTCTTCGCGGTCCTCATCATCCTCGTCTTCCTCGCGTCGATCCGTTCGACGCTGGTCACGGCCGTCTCCATCCCGCTGTCCGTCGTCCTCGCCCTGATCGTGCTGTGGACGCGCGGCCTGTCGCTGAACATGCTTACGCTCGGCGCGCTCACCATCGCCATCGGCCGGGTCGTCGACGACTCGATCGTGGTCCTGGAGAACATCAAGCGGCACCTCGGCTACGGCGAGGAGCGCAGGGACGCGATCCTGAACGCGGTGCGCGAGGTGGCCGGCGCGGTCACCTCCTCCACCCTCACCACGGTCGCCGTGTTCCTGCCGATCGGCCTGGTCGGCGGCATGGTGGGCGCCCTGTTCGGCTCGTTCAGCATCACGGTGACGGCGGCCCTGCTGGCCTCCCTGCTGGTGTCGCTGACGGTCGTCCCGGTCCTGTCGTACTGGTTCCTGCGGGCCCCGAAGGGCACCCCCGAGGATGCCGCGGAGGCCCGGCGCCGGGCCGAGGAGAAGGAAGCGGACAGCCGCCTCCAGCGCGCCTACGTCCCCGTCCTGCGCTTCGCCACACGCCGTCGCCTCACCAGTGTGCTGATCGCGATCGTGGTCCTCGTCCTCACCTTCGGCATGGGCGGTCTGCTGAAGACGAACTTCTTCGACCAGGGCGAGCAGGAAGTCCTCACCGTCAAGCAGGAGCTGAAGCCCGGCACCGGCCTCACCGAGACCGACAAGCAGGCCGAGCGGGTCGAGCAGCTGATCGCCGCCACCAAGGGCGTCAAGGACTACCAGGTCACCGTCGGCTCCTCCGGCTTCATGGCGGCCTTCGGCGGCGGCACCGACACCAACCAGGCGTCGTACCAGGTGATGCTGAAGGACTCGAAGTCGTACGACGACGTACAGAAGCACCTTGAGGACGGCCTGAAGAAGCTCAAGGGCATCGGTACGACCACCGTCTCGGCCGGTGACGGCTTCGGCAACCAGGACCTGAGCGTCGTGGTCAAGGCCTCCGACCCGCAGACGCTGTCCACGGCCGCGGAGCAGGTGCGCTCCACGGTCGCCGGCCTGGACCATGTCACGGACGTCACCAGCGACCTCGCCACCAGCGTGCCGCGGATCTCGGTCAAGGCCGGCGCCAGGGCGGCGGCTGCCGGGTTCGACGACCAGAAGCTGGGCGCCGTGGTCGCCGAGGCGGTGCGCGGTACGACGGCGGCGAAGGCGACCCTCGACGGCACAGAGCGCGATGTCGTGGTCAGGTCGGCCAAGCCCGCCACCACGCTGGCCGAGCTGAAGAACCTGCGCGTCGGCCCGGTGAAGCTGGCCGACATCGCCACGGTGAAGCTGGTGGACGGCCCGGTGTCGCTGACCCGGATCGACGGTCAGCGGGCCGCGACGATCACGGCCAGGCCGACCGGTGACAACACGGGCGCGATCAGCACCAAGCTCCAGTCGAAGATCAAGGCGCTGAAGCTGCCGACGGGTGCCACGGCCGAGATCGGCGGTGTCTCCTCCGACCAGAGCGACGCGTTCAAGAACCTGGGCCTGGCGATGCTGGCGGCGATCGCGATCGTCTTCATGCTCCTGGTGGCGACGTTCCGCTCGCTGGCCCAGCCGCTGATCCTGCTGGTCTCCATCCCGTTCGCGGCGACCGGCGCGATCGGCCTGCTGGTCGCCACCGGCACCCCGATGGGCGTCCCGGCGATGATCGGCATGCTGATGCTGATCGGCATCGTGGTGACCAACGCGATCGTGCTGATCGACCTGATCAACCAGTACCGCCGACAGGGCTACGGCGTGGTCGAGGCCGTGATCGAGGGCGGCCGGCACCGGCTGCGCCCGATCCTCATGACGGCCCTGGCGACGATCTTCGCCCTGCTGCCGATGGCCCTGGGCGTCACCGGCGAGGGCGGCTTCATCGCCCAGCCGCTCGCGGTGGTCGTCATCGGCGGCCTGATCACCTCCACCCTGCTGACGCTCCTTCTGGTACCGACGCTCTACGCGATGCTGGAGCTCCGCAAGGAGCGCCGGGCGAAGAAGCGGGCGGCGAAGAAGGAGGCGAAGGCGAGGAAGGAGGCGAAGGCGGAGAAGGCGCCGGATCCGGAGCCGGCCGGAGTCTGAGCACCCCGCCACACCGCACTCCTTCACACGCCGGGGCCCGGCCCGCGTCCTGCGGGCCGGGCCCCGGCGTCTGTGCCGTCGAAGCCCTACGGCAGGGCGAGCATCCGTTCCAGCGCGAGCTTGGCGAACGCCTCGGTCTCCTTGTCGACCTCGATCCGGTTGACCAGGTTGCCCTCGGCCAGGGACTCCAGGGCCCAGACCAGATGGGGCAGGTCGATGCGGTTCATGGTCGAGCAGAAGCAGACCGTCTTGTCGAGGAAGACGATCTCCTTGCCCTCGGGCGCGAAACGATTCGCCAGCCGGCGGACCAGGTTCAGCTCGGTGCCGATGGCCCACTTGGAGCCGGTCGGGGCCGCCTCCAGGGCCTTGATGATGTACTCGGTGGAGCCGACGTAGTCCGCGGCGGCGACGACCTCGTGCTTGCACTCCGGGTGGACCAGCACGTTCACACCGGGGATGCGGGCGCGCACGTCGTTGACCGAGTCGAGGCTGAAGCGGCCGTGCACCGAGCAGTGGCCGCGCCACAGGATCATCTTCGCGGCCCGCAGCTGCTCCGCCGTCAGCCCGCCGTTCGGCTTGTGCGGGTTGTAGACCACACAGTCGTCCAGGGACATGCCCATGTCCCGGACGGCGGTGTTGCGGCCGAGGTGCTGGTCGGGCAGGAACAGCACCTTTGTCGTGGAGGGCTCCCCCTGCTCGAAGGCCCAGTCCAGCGCCCGCTTGGCGTTGGACGAGGTGCAGATCGTGCCGCCGTGCTTGCCGGTGAACGCCTTGATGTCGGCGGAGGAGTTCATGTACGAGACCGGTACGACCTGCTCGGCCACGCCTGCCTCGGTCAGTACGTCCCAGCACTCCGCGACCTGCTCGGCCGTCGCCATGTCGGCCATCGAACAGCCGGCGGCGAGGTCGGGCAGGACGACCTTCTGGTCGTCGGAGGTGAGGATGTCCGCGGACTCGGCCATGAAGTGCACACCGCAGAAGACGATGTACTCGGCCTCCGGGCGCGCGGCCGCGTCCCGGGCCAGCTTGAAGGAGTCACCCGTGACGTCCGCGAACTGGATGACCTCGTCGCGCTGGTAGTGATGGCCGAGTACGAAGACCTTGTCGCCGAGCTTCTCCTTGGCCGCGCGGGCGCGCTCGACCAGGTCGGGGTCGGACGGCGAGGGCAGGTCGCCGGGGCACTCGACGCCCCGCTCGCTCTTCGGGTCGGCCTCACGGCCGAGCAGCAGCAGGGCGAGCGGAGTCGGCTGCACGTCGAGTTCCGGGGTCTGGGCGGTGGTCACGACACGCACCCTTTCTACTTTTCGTCTAACTGACGCTATCTATCATAACTGGTTCACGTCACTTTGACGATGGCCATAACGTCGATGTGACGTGAATCCCCTTGGGGTCCCTCCACAGGCCGCTGTCGACGACAGAGGGCATGTGCGAGCATGAAGACGGAAGCAAAAATGCGACAACGCGACCGCCCGGCCCGGAATGAATCCGCGAAAGCGCCGGTTGCACTCGTCGGCAAGCAGTCTCCGTACAACCCGGGAGAGATGTAGATGTCCGTATCGGACGAGACCACCACCGTCACCGACGGCATCATCCTGACCGACGCCGCCGCGGCCAAGGTGAAGGCCCTGCTCGACCAGGAAGGCCGTGACGACCTCGCGCTGCGCGTCGCCGTCCAGCCCGGCGGCTGCTCCGGCCTGCGCTACCAGCTCTTCTTCGACGAGCGCTCGCTCGACGGCGACGTGGTGAAGGACTTCGGCGGGGTCAAGGTCGTCACGGACCGCATGAGCGCCCCGTACCTGGGCGGCGCCACCGTCGACTTCGTGGACACCATCGAGAAGCAGGGCTTCACGATCGACAACCCGAACGCGACCGGCTCCTGCGCCTGCGGCGACTCCTTCAGCTGAGCCGCGGACCCTGTCCGAAGGAACGGCGAAGGTCCGAAGGAACGGAGAAAGGCGGCGGCCCCTGGTGAAGGGGCCGCCGCCTTTCGTCGTGCGCTGCGGGAGACTCAGCGCGGCTGCGCCGACGCGTCCGGCCGCAGCGAGCCCGGCTTGTCCCGCGGGATCCGCGTGCCGTCGGCGTCGACCACCGTCCGTCCGCCGAGCGGCGCGGTCAGCCGTACGGTCTTCACGTACTCCTTGGCGATCAGTACGCACACCTTGTCCGGCCAGGGCCGCTCGGTGACGGTCACGGTCACCCGGTCGCCGCTCTCCTTCGCCGAGGCCTTGTAGTCGGCGCACACCCCGCCGAAGAAGCTCACGTGCAGCTCCCGGTCGTCGGCCGTGTAGCCGGTGACCTTCACGGTGTGCGGCCGCGGCGCCTTGGTGGGCCCGCCGGAGGGGGCCTGTGCCGAGGCCACGTACCGGGGATCGACCGCCGGATAGGCCACCGTGGACGTGCCCTGGCCGGCCGGCTCCCGCACCTCGAACAGCCAGGACGGCACCAGCGTCTGCCGCCCGGCGACGGACCGCACGGCCAGCCCGAACACCGCCTTGTCCACGGTGACCCGGTCCGCCTTCTCGACCGTGACCCGGTCGACCCCGTTCTTCGGCACCGCGCCGGCGGCCTGCTTCGGTCCCGCGCTCGCGGCGCCGCAGGGCTGCTCCAGCCGGTCCTTCAGCGGCACCGGACTGGTGCAGCCGCCGATCCCCATCCGGTGGTCGCCCTTCGGCGCCGCGTTCATCAGCTTCAGCGTCTTCGCGGCACTCAGCACGGGATACACCGCGCCCTTCACCGGCGCCCCCAGCAGCCCGTGCCCGCCGACCACCTCACCCTGCCGGTCCACGGTCAGCCCCGTCGACCAGCCGTACGTCGGCAGCCCGCCGACCACCGGCTCGGCGTTGACCACCCGCTGGACGCCCATGACCTGCCCCGCGTCGATCTTCGCGTCGTCCAGCCCGGCCGCCTTCAGCACCGGCGCGGCGGCCTCGGTCGCCTTCCGCACACTCACCGGGGCGCCGCTGGGGCCCATCGGATCGTGTGCGCACAGAACACCCTTCTTGCAGTTGTCGGTGCCCGGCGCATACCGGCTGAACGTCCAGCTGCCCGGTGCGTCCCGGTTCACCTGGAGGCTCGGCCCGAAGCCGTCCTTGCCGCCGACCCGCCAGATCCCGCCCTCGGCCACCGGGGTGCCCTCGACACCGAGCGCCTTCGCCAGCCGGGCCACCGCGTCCTTACCGACCTGTCCCTTCGGCATGTACACCGGCGCGGAACCCGGCCCGGCAGGCAGCTCGCCGGCGGCCACATAGGTCGCTCCGTACGGGTCCGGCTCACCCGGCGCGATGCCGCCGGTGCCGCTCCAGCCGTCCAGGGCGAGCGGTGGGGGAGTGGCCCCGCCGGCCGCACCGGGGCCGCCGTCCCGGCCGCCCGCGTCGCTGCTCGCCGCGAGGTACGCGCCGCCGCCCCCGACCAGCAGCACGGCGGCGGCGACGGAGAGGACGGCGAGCCGCGACCGCCGCCCGCCCGGCCGTTCCTCCCCGCCCTCAGGGCTCCCGACGGTCCCGGCGCTGTCGGCATGCTCGGAGCCCTCGGTGTGCTCGCGGTTCTCGGGTTCCTCGGTGTTCACCGCATCGCTCCTCGCTGGTCGTATCCCGCATCCCCTGCGTGGGGGACGGCGATGGGACGCGGGAGGGGAGCGTGCGGTTCCCGGGTGCCCGGCGCGACGCGCCCGGCGCGTCAGTCCCCGTAGTCCGACATCGCGTCCAGCAGTCGCGCGGACGTGGCCGGCACGGTCACGCCGTGGATCCGGGACGGCGGCACCGGCCGGGACCCGGCATGCTTCGGAACCGACCAGTGCGGAGCCATCCGGGCACAGTCACCGCGCAGTACGGCGAGGTCGCCCTCGATGTCGGCCGGGGCGGTGGAGCGGAATCCGATGTTCGTCATGACCGCACCGTAGGCCTGCACCGGGCCGCGAAGAAAGATCTACTATCGGGTAGTTTCGCCGCCTACAGCGCCGGCCGCCGACCGGGTAGCGTGAACTGTCAACCCGCCCTCCCGTCTCCGCAGGAGATTTCCCGTCGTGCGCATCGCAGTCACCGGCTCCATCGCCACCGACCACCTCATGACCTTCCCTGGCCGGTTCGCCGACCAGCTCGTCGCGGACCAGCTGCACACGGTTTCGCTCTCCTTCCTGGTCGACAACCTCGACGTGCGCCGGGGCGGTGTCGGCGCCAACATCGCCTTCGGCATGGGCCAGCTCGGCACCCAGCCGATCCTGGTCGGCGCCGCCGGCTTCGACTTCGACGAGTACCGCGCCTGGCTCGACCGGCACGGCGTGGACACCGAGTCGGTCCGCATCTCCGAGACCCTGCACACCGCACGCTTCGTGTGCACGACCGACGCCGACCACAACCAGATCGGCTCCTTCTACACCGGTGCGATGAGCGAGGCCCGCCTCATCGAGCTGAAGACCGTCGCCGACCGCGTGGGCGGCCTCGACCTGGTCCTCATCGGCGCCGACGACCCCGAGGGCATGCTCCGCCACACGGAGGAGTGCCGCTCCCGGGGGATCCCCTTCGCCGCCGACTTCTCCCAGCAGATCGCCCGGATGGACGGCGACGAGATCCGCGTCCTGCTGGACGGGGCGACCTACCTGTTCTCCAACGAGTACGAGAAGGGCCTCATCGAGACCAAGACCGGCTGGACCGACGCCGAGATCCTGGCCAAGGTCGGCCACCGCGTCACCACGCTCGGCTCGCGCGGCGTACGGATCGAGCGGGTCGGCGAGGACCCCATCGAGGTCGGCTGCCCCGAGGAGGAGCGCAAGGCCGAGCCCACGGGTGTCGGCGACGCCTTCCGCGCCGGGTTCCTGTCGGGACTGGCCTGGGGTGTCTCGCTGGAGCGCGCCGCCCAGGTGGGCTGCATGCTGGCGACGCTCGTCATCGAGACCGTGGGGACGCAGGAGTACCGGTTGCGGCGGGCGCACTTCATGGAGCGGTTCGTGAAGGCGTACGGGGACGAGGCCGGCGAGGAAGTCCAGGCTCACCTGGGCTGAGGAGGCGGGGGGCCGGGGGCTGCGCCCCCGGACCCCCCCTCAGCTGACCCGGCGTACCACGTACGCCGTCCCCCTCTCCGCCGGCTCCTCGCCCACGTACTCCTGCCCCCGCATCTCGCACCACGCCGGGATGTCCAGCCGGGCCGCCTCGTCGTCGGACAGGACCCGTACGGTCCCCCCGACCGGCACCTCGCCGAACACCTTGGCCAGCTCGATGACCGGGATCGGGCAGCGCTTGCCGAGGGAGTCGACGACGAGTTCCCCGGCCTGCACGGCGGTCTCGGGGGCCGGTGCGCCCAGGGTCTCCCGGACACCTGCCACGGCGCCCGGCAGCACGGTCAGGAACCGCTCCACGTCCTCCTCGGCCGCCCCCGCCGGCAGGGACACCCGTACATTGCCCTCGCTCAGCACGCCCATCGCCTTCAGCACATGGCTGGGCGTCAGCGTGCTGCTCGTGCAGGAGGAACCGGAGGACACCGAGAAGCCCTCGCGGTCCAGGGCGTGCAGCAGCGCCTCGCCGTCGACGTACAGACAGGAGAAGGTGACGATTCCGGGCAGTCGCCGCTCGGCGTCCCCGACGACCTCCACCTCCGGCACCAGCTCCGGCACCCGGGTCCGGATCCGCTCCGTCAGCTCCCTCAGCCGTACCGCCTCCTGGGCCGCCTCGGCCCGCACCGCGCGCAGCGAGGCGACGGCCGCCACGATGGCCGGAATGTTCTCGAACCCGGCCGCCCGCCCCGACTCCCGCTCGTCGGCCGGGCCTTGGACGGCGAACCGCACCCCCTTGCGTACGACGAGCAGCCCGACCCCGGGCGGCCCGCCCCACTTGTGCGCGCTGGCCGTCAGCAGTGACCAGGCGCCCTCGACCGGCCCCCACCCGAGCGACTGCGCCGCGTCCACCAGCAGCGGGACCCCGGCGGCCCGGCACACCTCCGCCGTCTCGGCCACCGGTTGCACGGTCCCCACCTCGTGGTTGGCCGACTGCAGACACGCCAGCGCGGTGTCCGGCCGGAGGGCGGCCGCGTAGGCCGACGGGTCCACGGAACCCGCCCGGTCGACCGGCACCCGGTCCACCGTCCCGCCGTCCGCCTCGCACACCTGTGCCGAATGGAGTACGGAGGAGTGTTCGACCGCCGACACGACCAGGTGGCGCCCCACCCGCCGCCGTCCGGCCAACGCGCCCCCGATTCCGCTGTGTACGGCCCGCGTCCCGGACGACGTGAACACCACCTCGTCCCCCCGGCAGCCGACCGCCTCGGCAACCGCCTCCCGAGCGGCATCGAGCAGCATCCGCGCCCTGCGCCCTTCCCGGTAGAGGCGAGCGGGGTCCGCCCACCCCTCATCCAGGGCGGCCAAGAAGGCCTGACGGGCGACGGGATGCAGGGGAACGGCGGACGCAGCGTCAAAGTAGGACACACAGCAACGGTAGAACGTGCGTCGGCCGCACCACCTCAGGGGCGCGGGGAACGGCGCGACCAGCCACGACGCGAGCCGCACCCGCCATGCCGAACCGCGACAACCCGAGCTGTTGGGCGCCCGATCCAAACCCTTCGGAGTGACCGGCGGCGCGTATGCCCCCCTCCCCGCGAACCCTCGGAGAGCGTCGGCTAGGGTTTGGTCCGCATAAACATCCAAACCCCTGCCCGCCGCAGGGCGGCGACCGACCAGCGAGAAGGCCGCAGCCGACCGCGCGGGCGAGACTCTCGGGAAGGCGCTACGTGAGTCCCAACGGCTCCGACCGCTCGCCGCGGCGCCCGATGCGGCGGAAGCTGCTGCAGGCACTGACCGCGGGCCTGGTCCTGGCGACCGCTACCGGTTGCACATACAAGGACTTCCCCCGCCTTGGCATGCCCACCCCGACCACGGAAGAGGCTCCGCGGATCCTCTCCCTGTGGCAGGGCTCCTGGGCTGCCGCACTGGCCACCGGCGTGCTGGTGTGGGGCCTGATCCTGTGGAGTGCTTTCTTCCACCGGCGCAGCCGCACCAAGGTCGAGGTACCTCCGCAGACCCGGTACAACATGCCGATCGAGGCCCTGTACACGGTGGTCCCGATCATCATCATCTCGGTGCTCTTCTACTTCACGGCCCGGGACGAGTCGAAGCTCCTGGACCTCTCCAAGAAGCCGGACCTCACGGTGAACGTGGTCGGCTACCAGTGGAGCTGGGGCTTCAACTACGTCGAGAACGTCCCCGGTGTCCCCGGCGACGCGAAGACCGACAAGAACCTGGACGCCATTCCGGACCGGTTCAAGAAGGACTTCCCGGCGAACGCCGGCGGTGTCTACGACGCCGGCACTCCCGCCACGCGGAACCCGCAGACGGGCAACCCCGGTCCGACGCTCTGGCTCCCCAAGGGCAAGACGGTCCGCTTCGTCCTCACCTCGCGTGACGTCATCCACTCCTTCTGGGTGGTGCCGTTCCTGATGAAGATGGACGTCATCCCGGGCCACACCAACTCTTTCCAGGTGACCCCCAACCAGGAGGGCACCTTCCTCGGCAAGTGTGCCGAGCTCTGCGGCGTCGACCACTCCCGGATGCTGTTCAACGTGAAGGTCGTCTCCCCCGAGCGGTACGAGCAGCACCTCAAGGACCTCGCCAAGAAGGGGCAGACCGGTTACATTCCCGCCGGCATCGCGCAGACGAGCCACGAGAAGAACCGGGAGACGAACAACCTGTGAGCATCCTCAACGAACCCCAGGGTGCCGCGGCTGCTGAAGGCTTGTACGCGGACGAGCAGCCGGTCAGGCGCAAGCAGCCCGGCAATGTCGTGGTGAAGTGGCTGACGACCACCGACCACAAGACGATCGGCACGCTCTATCTGGTCACCTCGTTCGCGTTCTTCCTGATCGGTGGCGTGATGGCGCTGCTGATGCGCGCCGAGCTGGCCCGGCCGGGCTTGCAGATCATGTCGAACGAGCAGTTCAACCAGGCGTTCACGATGCACGGCACGATCATGCTGCTGATGTTCGCGACGCCGCTGTTCGCCGGCTTCACCAACTGGATCATGCCGCTGCAGATCGGCGCGCCCGATGTGGCGTTCCCGCGGCTGAACATGTTCGCCTACTGGCTCTACCTGTTCGGCTCGATCATCGCGGTGGGCGGCTTCATCACCCCGCAGGGCGCGGCCGACTTCGGCTGGTTCGCCTACTCCCCGCTGTCGGACGCGGTCCGCTCGCCGGGCGTCGGCGCCGACATGTGGATCATGGGTCTGGCCTTCTCCGGCTTCGGCACCATCCTCGGCTCGGTCAACTTCATCACCACGATCATCTGCATGCGCGCCCCGGGCATGACCATGTTCCGCATGCCGATCTTCGTGTGGAACGTGCTGCTGACCGCCGTGCTGGTCCTGCTCGCCTTCCCGGTCCTCGCGGCCGCGCTGTTCGCCCTGGAGGCGGACCGCAAGTTCGGCGCCCATGTCTTCGACGCCGCCAACGGCGGAGCCTTGCTATGGCAACACCTCTTCTGGTTCTTCGGCCATCCAGAGGTGTACATCATCGCGCTACCGTTCTTCGGCATCATCTCCGAGGTCATCCCGGTCTTCTCGCGTAAGCCGATGTTCGGCTACATGGGCCTGATCGCGGCCACCATCGCGATCGCCGGTCTGTCCGTGACGGTGTGGGCCCACCACATGTACGTCACCGGCGGTGTGCTGCTGCCGTTCTTCTCCTTCATGACGTTCCTGATCGCCGTACCGACCGGTGTGAAGTTCTTCAACTGGATCGGCACCATGTGGAAGGGCTCGCTGTCCTTCGAGACACCGATGCTCTGGGCGACCGGCTTCCTGGTCACCTTCACGTTCGGTGGTCTGACCGGTGTCATCCTGGCCTCGCCGCCGATGGACTTCCACGTCTCCGACTCGTACTTCGTGGTGGCGCACTTCCACTACGTGGTCTTCGGTACGGTCGTCTTCGCCATGTTCTCCGGATTCCACTTCTGGTGGCCGAAGATGACGGGCAAGATGCTCGACGAGCGCCTCGGCAAGATCACCTTCTGGACGCTGTTCATCGGCTTCCACACCACGTTCCTGGTCCAGCACTGGCTGGGCGCCGAGGGCATGCCGCGGCGTTACGCCGACTATCTGGCGGCCGACGGCTTCACCGCTCTGAACACGGTGTCGACCATCGGTTCGTTCGTGCTCGGCCTGTCGATCCTGCCGTTCCTCTACAACGTGTGGAAGACGGCCAAGTACGGCAAGCCGGTCAACGTCGACGACCCGTGGGGCTACGGCCGTTCCCTGGAGTGGGCGACCTCCTGCCCGCCGCCGCGGCACAACTTCCTCACCCTGCCGCGGATCCGCAGCGAATCCCCGGCGTTCGACCTGCACCACCCTGAGATCGCCGCGCTCGAGCAGCTGGAGCACGCCGGTCACGGCACCGCCATCGCGGGCAGCAAGGAGGCCGGCAAGTGAAGATCCAGGGTCGGATGTTCATCTGGCTGAGCGTCTTCATCCTGATCATGGCCATCGTGTATGGCGTGTGGTCGAAGGAGCCGGCCGGTACCACCGCGCTCTTCCTGGCCTTCGGCCTGAGCGTCATGATCGGCTTCTACCTGGGCTTCACCGCCCGGCGGGTCGACGCGGGCGCCCAGGACGACAAGGAAGCCGACGTCGCGGACGACGCGGGCGAGCTGGGCTTCTTCAGCCCGCACAGCTGGCAGCCGCTGATGCTGGGCTTCGGCGGTGCGATCGCCTTCCTCAGCATCGCGGTCGGCTGGTGGCTGATCTACTTCTCGGCCCCGTTCATCGTGGTCGGCCTGTTCGGCTGGGTGTTCGAGTACTACCACGGTGAGAACCGCACCCAGTAACACACCAGAGCACCCACCGGAAGCCCGGACACTCCATCAGGAGGGTCCGGGCTTCCGGCCTTTTGGGTGACCTCACGTGCCGGTCACCCATCCGCTGTCGGCCTTGTGCCGTAGTGTCGATCACTCGAACGGATTACCTGCCGCGCTGGTGAGGTCTGCGCCTCATAGCGTGATCGTATGAACCACACACCGCGAACCCGCACCGCCGTCGGCTGCACCCTGTTGGTGACCGCTCTCGGCGCGGGCGTCACTGCCTGCGGTTCGGACGGCAACCCCCTGTCGGCCAAGCCGTACGACGCGGCGGGTGTCATCTCGTTCAACGCCCCCACCGACGCGGGCAAGCGGGCCGACCCGGACAAACCTCTGGAGATCACCGCCAACAGCGATGACGGCCGGATCACCGACGTCACCGCCCAGGACTCCACAGGGCGCTATGTGGCGGGCGAACTCGCCGCCGACGGCAGCAGATGGCACAGCACCGCCCCGCTGGCCGCAGGCGACCACTACACGGTCACGGTGAGCACCGAGGACGACGACGGCGCGCCCGGCCGCAAGGTCCTCTCGTTCGACACCAGCAGGCCCACGAACAAGAAGCGGCTGAACGTCACCTTCGGGCCGGACGCGGGCGAGTACGGCGTGGGTCAGCCCATCACCGCCCAACTGGACCAGGAGGTCAAGGACAAGACGGAGCGCGCCGTCGTGGAGAGCGCCCTGCGCGTGCAGTCCACGCCGGCCGTGCAGGGCTCCTGGTACTGGGTGGACGACAAGGAGCTCCACTACCGGCCCAAGGTGTACTGGCCCACCCACACCACCGTCACGGTGCACAGCAACCTGGACGGCATCAAGATCGGTGACCGGCTGTGGGGCGGTCCGTCCAAGTCGCTGACCATCACCACGGGCGACCGGGTGGAGGCCGTCACGGACGCCGCGGCGCACCGGATGACGGTCTTCAAGAACGGCGTGGCCATCAAGGCGCTGCCCGTCACCACCGGCAAGCCCGGCTTCGAGACCCGCAACGGCGTCAAGGTCATCCTGGCCAAGCAGTACTTCGTACGCATGCGCAGCACCACGGTCGGCATCGCCGCGGGCACCCGCGACTCCTACGACCTGCCGGTCTACTGGGCCACCCGGGTGACCTGGTCGGGCGAGTTCGTCCATGCCGCGCCCTGGTCCGTGGGCTCACAGGGCTCCGCGAACGTCAGCCACGGCTGCACCGGCATGAGTACGGCGAACGCCGAGTGGTTCTTCAACGCCGTCCGCGAGGGCGACATCGTCAGGGTGGTCAACTCCATGGGCGACCCGATGGAACCCTTCGGCAACGGCTTCGGCGACTGGAACGTCGACTGGAACAAGTGGCGCAAGGGCAGCGCCCTGACCGGCGACGCGATGAACACACCGTCCGAGGCCAACCAGGTACGCCTCCAGCCGGCAGCGCTGTAGCAGGGGCGCGGGCACGAAGCCCACGCCCCGGGCTCTCAGGCGCTCAGCAGCCTCTTCTGACGGAGCAACGAAGCAAGGGCCGAGGCGAACTCCACGGGATCCACCGGCAGCGTCACCGCCGCGTCGGCCCGGCTCCACGTGGCCAGCCACGCATCCTGCGGCCGCCCCATCAGCAGCAGCACCGGCGGGCAGTTGAACACCTCGTCCTTGATCTGCCGGCACACCCCCATGCCCCCCATCGGCACGGCCTCGCCGTCGAGCACGCACACATCGATGCCCCCGCGCCCCAGCTCCCGCAGCACCGCCTCGGGCGTCGCGCACTCCACGAACTCGACCAGAGGGGCGTCAGGAGCCGGCTTACGGCCGGTGGCCAGCCGTACTTGCTCGCGGGTGGTGGAGTCGTCGCTGTAGACCAGCACCGTGGCGGTCGGCTGCATGGTTCCTCCGGGACGTCAGCGTCGTACGGACGGGAAGTACAGGGCCGTTCGGGGCGGATGTTACTCCCGTCGAAGTCCCCCTGAACACCACGTCAACACCGGTTCGGCGGGTAGCAACACTCCGAACGGCACCCCCCGGAGTGAGGGCGGGATAAGCGACCGACATAATGTCGGTCGTGGCGACAGCAACGACAGTAGAAACCGGGCACGCGCACCCGTCGGTCAATCGGCCGAACCTCACCAGTGTCGGAACCATCATCTGGCTGAGTTCCGAGCTGATGTTCTTCGCGGCCCTCTTCGCGATGTACTTCACCCTGCGATCGGTGACGGGTCCGGCGCACTGGAAGCACATGGCCGAGGCGCTCAATGTGCCCTTCTCGGCGACGAACACCACGATCCTGGTGCTCTCCTCGCTCACCTGCCAGCTCGGCGTGTTCGCGGCCGAGCGCGGTGATGTGAAGAAGCTCCGTGGCTGGTTCATCCTCACCTTCATCATGGGTGCGATCTTCATCGGCGGTCAGATCTACGAGTACACGGAGCTGGTGAAGAACGACGGCATCTCGCTGTCCTCCGACCCGTACGGCTCGGTGTTCTACCTGACCACCGGCTTCCACGGCCTGCACGTGACGGGCGGTCTGATCGCCTTCCTGCTGGTCCTCGGCCGCACCTACATGGCCAAGAGGTTCACTCACGAGCAGGCGACCGCCGCCATCGTCGTGTCCTACTACTGGCACTTCGTCGATGTGGTCTGGATCGGCCTTTTCGCCACGATCTACCTGATCAAGTAGCGGGACCGGCTCCCGCACATCCAGAAGCACCGACGCAGAAGATCCTGACACCGGGGTAATCCGTGAAAAAGCTCTCCGCACGACGACGCCATCCGCTGGCGGCGGTCGTCGTCCTACTCCTCGCGCTGGCGGCCACTGGGGGGCTGTACGCCGCGTTCGCACCCGCGGGCAAGGCGCAGGCCGATGATTCCGCCCAGTCCCTGACCATCAAGGAGGGCAAGAAGCTCTACGAGGTCGGCTGCGCCAGCTGCCACGGCACCGGTGGCCAGGGCTCCTCCGACGGGCCGAGCCTCGTCGGCGTGGGCGCCGCGGCCGTGGACTTCCAGGTCGGCACCGGCCGTATGCCCGCCGCCACCTCGCAGGGCGCCCAGGTCCCGCGCAAGAAGGTCGTCTACAACCAGACGCAGATCGACCAGCTCGCCACCTACATCGCCTCGCTGGGCGCCGGCCCGAACGTGCCCACCAAGGAGCAGTACGGCCCGGGCGGCGCGGACATCGCCAAGGGCGGCGAACTGTTCCGCACCAACTGCGCGCAGTGCCACAACTTCACCGGCAAGGGCGGTGCCCTGACCAAGGGCAAGTTCGCGCCGAGCCTGGAAGGTGTCGCTCCGAAGCACATCTACGAGGCCATGCAGACCGGCCCGCAGAACATGCCGTCCTTCCCCGACACCACGCTGTCCTCGAAGAACAAGAAGGACATCATCGCGTACCTGAACGCGGTCAACGGCGACAAGACGGAGAACCCGGGCGGTCTGGAGCTGGGCGGCCTCGGGCCGGTCAGTGAGGGTCTGTTCGCCTGGATCTTCGGCCTCGGCGCGCTGATCACGGTCGCCGTCTGGGTCGCCGCTCGGACCGCAAAGGCCAAGAAGTCATGAGTAGCCAAGACATTCCAGAAGAGAACCTGCCTGCTGAGCAGGACCACGCACATGGCGCGGTAGGGGTCGCGGACGAGGAGAACCCGTTCGCCGACCCCGGTCTGCCGCCGCACGAGCACCGGATCCAGGACATCGACGAGCGGGCCGCGAGGCGGTCCGAGCGGATGGTGGCCCTGCTGTTCACGGTGTCGATGCTGGCCACCATCGCCTTCATCGCCGCGTACCTGGTGATCCCGAACGACAAGTCGATCTTCGTCTTCCCGATCGGGCACCTCAGCGCGATGAACTTCACGCTGGGTCTGACCCTCGGCGTGGCGCTGTTCTGCATCGGCGCGGGCGCGGTCCACTGGGCCCGCACCCTGATGTCCGACGTGGAGGTCGCCGACGACCGGCACGCGATCGCGGCCTCGCCCGAGGTCCGCGCGAAGGTCCACGAGGACTTCCGCCAGGGCGCCAAGGAGTCGGCGCTCGGCCGCCGCGGGCTGATCCGCACCACGATGTTCGGCGCGCTGGCCCTGGTGCCGCTCTCCGGCGTCATGCTGCTCGGCGGCCTCGGCCCGGCGCCCGGGACCAAGCTCCGGCACACGATGTGGGCCAAGGGCAAGCGCCTGGTCAACATGAACACCAACCAGCCGCTGCGTCCCGAGGACGTCGCCGTCGGTTCCCTCACCTTCGCCATGCCCGACGGGCTGCAGGAGACGGACGAGGAGTTCCAGACGGAGATCGCCAAGGCCGCGCTGATGATCGTCCGGCTGCAGCCGGACAACATCAAGGACAAGCGCGAGCTCGACTGGTCGCACGAGGGCATCGTCGCCTTCTCCAAGATCTGCACCCACGTCGGCTGCCCGATCTCGCTGTACGAGCAGCAGACGCACCACGTGCTGTGCCCGTGCCACCAGTCCACCTTCGACCTCTCCGACGGCGCCCGAGTGATCTTCGGCCCCGCCGGCCACGCCCTGCCGCAGCTGCACATCGGCGTGGACAGTGAGGGTTACCTCCAGGCGCTCGGCGACTTCGAGGAGCCCGTCGGTCCTGCATTCTGGGAGCGCGGATGAGTACTGCAGCGAACGAGACGCCCCGCTCTCGCGGGAAGGCACCGGCCGGCGAGCGCATCGCCGACTGGGCCGACGGCCGGCTCGGGATCTACTCCCTGGCCAAGGCCAACATGCGCAAGATCTTCCCCGACCACTGGTCGTTCATGTTGGGCGAAGTGTGCATGTACAGCTTCATCATCATCATCCTGACGGGTGTCTATCTGACACTGTTCTTCCACCCGTCGATGAACGAGGTGCAGTACCACGGCAGCTATGTCCCGCTCCAGGGACAGCTGATGTCCGAGGCGTTCAACTCGACCCTGCACATCTCCTTCGATGTGCGCGGTGGTCTGCTCATGCGGCAGATCCACCACTGGGCCGCGCTGATCTTCCTCGCCGGCATGTTCGCGCACATGATGCGCGTGTTCTTCACCGGCGCGTTCCGCAAGCCGCGTGAGGTCAACTGGCTGTTCGGCTTCCTGCTGTTCGTCCTCGGCATGTTCACCGGCTTCACCGGTTACTCGCTCCCGGACGACCTGCTCTCCGGCACCGGTGTCCGCTTCATGGAGGGCGCGATCCTGTCCGTGCCGATCGTCGGCACGTACCTGTCGTTCTTCCTGTTCGGCGGAGAGTTCCCCGGCCACGACTTCGTCGCCCGGTTCTACTCGATCCACATCCTGCTGCTGCCGGGCATCATGCTGGGCCTGATGGTGGGGCACCTGATCCTGGTCTTCTACCACAAGCACACGCAGTTCGCGGGTCCCGGCAAGACCGAGAAGAACGTCGTCGGCATGCCGCTGCTGCCGGTCTACATGGCCAAGGCCGGAGGCTTCTTCTTCCTGGTCTTCGGTGTCATCGCGGCCATCGCGGCGGTCGCCCAGATCAACCCGATCTGGGCCATGGGCCCCTACCGTCCGGACCAGGTGTCCACCGGTGCCCAGCCCGACTGGTACATGGGCTTCTCCGAGGGCCTGATCCGCTTCATGCCGGGCTGGGAGATCAACCTGTGGGGCCACACGCTCGTCCTGGGCGTGTTCATCCCGCTGGTGATCTTCCCGCTGGTCCTGGTGGCGATCGCGGTCTACCCGTTCATCGAGTCCTGGGTCACCGGCGACAAGAGCGAGCACCACATCCTGGACCGCCCGCGCAACGCCCCGACCCGCACCGGTCTCGGTGTCGCCTGGATGACGCTGTACCTGACGCTGCTGGTCGGCGGCGGCAACGACCTGTGGGCCACGCACTTCCACCTGTCGATCAACGCCGTGACCTGGTTCGTCCGGATCGCCTTCTTCGTCGGCCCGGTCCTCGCGTTCATCGTCACCAAGCGGATCTGCCTCGGCCTGCAGCGCCGCGACCGCGAGAAGGTGCTGCACGGTCGCGAGACCGGCATCATCAAGCGCCTGCCGCACGGTGAGTTCATCGAGGTGCACGAGCCGCTCAGCCAGGAGCAGCTGCACACCCTCACGGCTCACCACCAGTACGAGCCGGCCGAGATCGGCCCGGTCGTCGACGAGAACGGTGTCGAGCGCAAGGTCGGCACCTCGGAGAAGCTCCGCGCGAAGCTGTCCAGCGCCTACTACAGCGAGGACAGCCAGATCCCGAAGCCGACCGTCGATGAGTACAAGGAGATCACGAGCGGCCACGGCCACCACTGATCCCCGCGTCGCCACGCCACGCTGAAGGGCCCCGTCCGACTCTCGGACGGGGCCCTTCGCCTGCTCCGGGGGCCGATAGGGTGGGATCCACCACTGATTTCGCAGGTACGACACCCTGGAGCGGCTATGAGCGCTGTGACCCCCGCTGGAGGCGACACCGCGGCGGGCCGCTCCTGGCCCGCCCTGCTGAACGGCCTGCTGGACGGCCGGGACCTGTCCGCCGACGACACCGCGTGGGCGATGGACCGGATCATGCGCGGCGAGGCGACCGACGCGCAGATCGCCGGGTTCATGGTGGCGCTGCGCGCCAAGGGCGAGACGGTGGAGGAGATCACCGGACTCGTCCGCGCGATGTACGAGCACGCGAACGTGATCGAGGTGCCCGGCCCCGCCGTCGACATCGTCGGCACCGGCGGCGACGGCGCCAAGACGGTGAACATCTCCACCATGGCGTCGATCGTCGTCGCGGGCACGGGCGCCAAGGTCGTCAAGCACGGCAACCGCGCCGCCTCCTCCGCCTCCGGTTCGTCCGACGTCCTGGAGAAGCTCGGGATCAATCTGAACCTGACCCCGAAGCGGGTCGCCGAGGTCGCCGAAGAGGCCGGCATCACCATCTGCTTCGCGGTGCGGTTCCACCCGTCGCTGCGCCATGTGGCCGCGGCCCGCGGCCAGCTGGGCATCCGTACGACGTTCAATGTGCTCGGCCCGCTGACCAATCCGGCCAAGGTGCGCTCCCAGGCCGTCGGCGTGGCCGACCCCCGGATGGCGCCGATCGTGGCCGGAGTCCTCGCCGAGCGGGGCAACTCCTCCCTGGTCTTCCGGGGCGACGACGGGCTGGACGAGCTGACGACGACGTCCACGTCCCGGGTCTGGGTGGTCCGGGACGGCAAGGTCACCGAGGAGATCTTCAACCCGCGCGAGGTCGGCATCGACCTCGTCCCCGTGGAAGCCCTGCGCGGCGCCGACGCGGCGTACAACGCGGAGGTGGCCCGGCGGGTGCTGGACGGCGAGCGGGGCCCCGTCCGGGACGCCGTCCTGCTGAACGCGGCGGCGGCGCTGGTCGCGCTGAACCCGGCGGACGCCTCGCTCCCCGAGCAGATCCGCGCCGCCATGGCCAGGGCCGCCGAGTCCATCGACTCGGGCGCGGCGAAGCGGACGCTGGAGCGCTGGGTGGCGGCCACCCACCGCTGACCCGAAGCCGTGTGACGTGAAGGCGCAGTCCAGATGGCGGACTGCGCCTTGCGCGTCGAAGATCGTATGGCAGGATACGGGCCAGGTCATGAGTGACAGCCTTCAGGCCCCGGCCGGCTGTCCGGCAACCCTCCGTCCGTGGCGGGGTGCCCCGGGTGAAGACCAGGTCGTAGGCAGCGAGGTCTACGGCAAGCGCGGACCCCTCGAGAAACCAGGGGTCCTGGTCGTCGAGGAGCCTTCCGTGAGCAAGCGAATGCGATAGGGCCGCTGAGCCCCGCCTCCGCACACCCTTTTTCTCTTCCTTCCGTACGTCGTCTTCGGCGTACGTCCTCACGGGAGTTCACCCATGTCTGTCTTCACCGCTGCCGCCGACCAGTCTGTTTGTGCCCCGTTGCCCGTTCTCGGGCGAGATGTCACCGTCCCGCTCGTGACCGGTGGCGAGGTCAGCTACGCGGCCCTCGACTACGCGGCCAGCGCGCCCGCCCTCCAGCGCGTCTGGGACGACGTGGCCGCCTACGCGCCGTACTACGGCAGCGTCCACCGCGGCGCCGGCTATCTCTCCCAGCTCTCCACGGACCTGTTCGAGAACGCCCGCAGGACGGTCGCCGAGTTCCTCGGCTGCCGCGCCGACGACCAGGTGATCTTCAGCCGCTCCACGACGGACTCCCTGAACCTGCTGGCCCGCGCGCTCCCCGCCGGCTGCCAGGTCTTCGTCTTCGAGACCGAGCACCACGCCTCCCTGCTGCCCTGGCAGGACGCGCACGTCACCTACCTCAACGCCCCGCGCACCCCGCAGCAGGCCGTGGCGACCCTGGAGCGGGCCCTCGCCGACCGCGACCCGTACGGCCCGGCCCTGGTGTGCGTCACCGGCGCCTCCAATGTCACCGGGGAGCTGTGGCCGGTGCGCGAGCTGGCCGCCGCGGCGCATGCCCATGGCGCCCGGATCGTCCTGGACGCCGCCCAGCTCGCCCCGCACCACCCGGTGCACATCGGCGACCTCGACGTCGACTGGGTCGCCTTCTCGGGCCACAAGCTGTACGCCCCCTTCGGCTCCGGCGTCCTGGCCGGCCGCGCCGACTGGCTGCGCGCGGCCGAGCCGTACCTCGCGGGCGGCGGCGCCAGCCGCAAGGTGACCCGGCGTCAGGACGGCGGCGTGGACGTGGAGTGGCACGACAGCGCCGCCCGCCACGAGGCCGGCTCCCCGAACGTCATCGGCGCCTACTCCATCGCCTCGGCCTGCAAGGCGCTCACCGAGGCCGGCTGGGACGGCCTGGTCGCCCGCGAGCAGCAGCTGATCGCCCGGGTCCGCGCGGGCCTCGCCGAGGTCCCCGCGGTGCGGATCCTCTCCCTGTTCGGCGACGACGCCCCGCGCGTCGGCGTCATCTCCTTCGTCGTCGAGGGCTGGAACAGCTCCCACTTCGCGGCGGCCCTCTCCGCCGAGTACGGCATCGGGGTCCGCGACGGCCTCTTCTGCGCCCACCCCCTGGTCCGCACCCTCCTCGGCAGCGACCCGCAGACCCAGGGCGAATGCGGCGCCCCCGAGGCGGCCCCCGGCGAGAAGTCCCTCAACGCCATCCGCGTGAGCTTCGGCGCGGGCACCCCCGACGAGCACGTCGACCGCTTCGTCACCGCGGTCAGGGAACTCGTGACCGAGGGCGCCAAGTGGCAGTACCGCACGGAGGAGGGCCGCTGCGTGCCCGCGGTCTGACACCGCCCGCACACGCGAACAGCTCCGCACCCGGCGGACGAGAAGGCGCCGCCGGCCCTCGGCGGCGCCGCATAAACTCCCCCTGCTGCACGGCAATCGGGGGGAGCACGGAGTTGCAATCGCTGCGCGCGGCCGATCCACGCCGGATCGGCCCGTACGACGTGACGGACCGGCTCGGCGCCGGCGGCATGGGCGAGGTCTATCTCGCCCGGTCCCGCACCGGCCTCCGCCTCGCCGTGAAGGTCGTCCGCGTCGAGCACGCCGAGGACCGCACCTTCCGGGCCCGCTTCCGGCACGAGGTACAGGCCGCGCAGACGGTCGGCGGCGCGGGCACCTACACCGCGCGGGTGGTCGACGCGGACACGGAGGCCGAACGCCCCTGGATGGCGACGGAGTTCGTGCCCGGCCCCAATCTGCGTGATGCCGTGCTCGACCACGGCGCGCTGCCCGGTCCGGCGGTCCGGGTGCTCGCCGCGGCCCTCGGCGAGGCCCTCGGCGCCATCCACGGCAAGGGCCTGGTCCACCGGGACCTCAAGCCGTCCAACATCCTGCTGGGGCCGGACGGGCCCCGGGTCATCGACTTCGGGATCGTACGGGCCCTGGAGGCGACCGCGCTGACGCGCACCGGCGCGGTCGTCGGGTCGGTGGGGTACGTCTCGCCGGAGCAGATCCGCAACGGCGGCCAGGTCGGCCCGCCGAGCGACGTCTTCTCGCTCGGTGCGGTCCTCGCCTACGCGGCGGCCGGCCGCGAACCCTTCGGCGAGGGCCAGGACTCGGTGATCCTGCTGCGCATCCTGACCCGGGACTTCGATCTGTCCGGGGTGCCGGAGGACATCCGTCCGCTGGTGACGTCCTGTCTGCGCGAGGACCCGCTGAAGCGGCCGGCGCCGGCGGACGTGGTGGCGCGGGCCGGATTCACCCCGCGGTCCCTGCGCCACGGCACCCGCCCCGGCTGGTACGGCCCCGCAGCCTCCGCCACCACCACCCCGGACCCCCACCCCAGCGGCGTGGAGTACTTCTCCACCCCTGGCTCCGCCCCCGACCCCACCCCTGGCTCCAGCCCCGACTCCGGCCCTGGCTCCACGCCTGGCTCCACCCTCGACTTCAGCCCCGACTCCGCCCCTGGCTCCGGCCCTGGTTCCGCGCCTGGCTCCACCCTCGACTTCAGCCCCGACTCCGCCCCTGGCTCCGGCCCTGGTTCCGCGCCTGGCTCTGCCCTCGACTCCGCCCCTGGCTCCACCTCCGACTCCAGCCCTGGCTCTGCCCCTGGCTCCACCTCCGGCTCTGCCCCTGGCTCCGTCTCCGCCTCCGACCCGGCCCCTGGCTCCGCCTCCGACTCCGCCCCCGATCCGGCCCCGCTGGCCCCGGAGTCCGGTCCTCGTATCACCTCCGCCCCGCCGAAGGCTCCCGTCGCCTCTTCCTCCGCCGTCCCCACGGCGGTCACCCCCCTCTCCCGCTCCTTCGGTGCCGTGGCACCAGGGCGGCGGCGGTTGTTGCGGTTGATCGCGGGCGGGGCCGTCGCCGCGGCCGGAGTCGGGGTCGCGGGATGGCTGTCGAAGCGGGGCACGGGGACGCACAGCGGCGGCGGCGCCGCGCGGACGCCGGATGCCGGGGCGTCCGGCGCGACCGCGACCCTGCGCTGGCAGTACGACTTCGGCGGCATCGGAGGCCTGGACGGCCCCTGCTGCGCGCTGTCCCCGGACGGCTCCGTCGTCTACGTCGGCACCTCCGACGGCTCACTGCACGCGATCTCCCGCGACGGCTCCCGGCGCTGGAAGGTCCGGCTCGGCGACGGGGTCGGCTCGCCCGTGGCCACCCGGCACGGCGTGTACTGCGTGGTCGACTTCCGCACCGGCAACCTCCGCCGGCTGACCGCCGTGAGCCCGTCCGGCAGCCCGCTGTGGACCCGCACCCTGGGCGATCGGGCCTACGCCGTCCCGGTCCTGCTCGGCGACGACGTGCTCGTCTCGATCGGCGGCACGGACGCGGGCGGACTGCGCCGCTACGGCGCCGACGGCAGCACCCGGTGGACCGTCACGACCCCGGCCGGACCCACCGGCACCCCCGTGGTGACGGCGGACGCGGTCTACACCGGCAGCTACGGCGATGCCCTGCTGGCGCTGGACGCCCGGGACGGCTCCCAGAAGTGGAAGGTGCCCGCGGGCACCGATGTGACGGCGCTCGCCCTGGTGGGAAGCACGCTGTTCACCGACGCCGCCGCGCTGCGCCAGGGCTTCCGGATCACGGACGGCAGACGGCTGTGGCGCAGCGAGGCGTACACCGACGGGGCGCTGACCGGAGCCGGCCGCTCCCTGGCCGTCGGCACGGAGCCGGGCACGGTCTACGCCGTCCGGGCCGCCGACGGCTCCAAGGCCTGGGACCACCCCATCGAGGGAGAGGCGGACGAACCGCGTGCCGTGGTGGCCGGCGGGACCGTCTACGCCCGCTTCTCGGACCGGGTGCGGGCCCTGGACCTGAACGGCCGGACGCGCTGGACGGCGGACCTGGGCCACAGCTCCGGCGACGACCAGCACACCCCGCTCATCCGCGGCCGCCGCCTCTACATCCCCTCGGGCACCGGCATCGCGGCGGTGGACGTCCCCGCCTGAGCGGGGGCCTGCGAGCCCTGGCCGGTCAGTTGTCCAGGCCGATCGAGAACGCCGCCTCCAGGTCGTGCTGGGAGTAGGTGCGGAAGGCGACGTGGGTGTCGGTGCCCTCGACGCCGGGGATCTTGCTGATCCGGCCGGGGATGACCTCGGCCAGGTCCTCGTGCCGGCCGACCCGGACCATGGCGATCAGGTCGTAGGTGCCGGTGACCGAGAAGACCTCGCTGACGCTCTCCAGCGCGGCGATCTGCTCCGCGATCTCGGGGATCCGGTCCACGCTGGTCTTGATGAGGACGATCGCGGTGATCACGGCTGGTTCTCTCCCTCGGGAGCCGGAGCTGGGGCGCAGCTCACTCTAGTCGCCCGCCCGTACCGCACCCACGCGTAGCCGAAGCCGAGCCCGAAGCCGATCAGATGGGCCAGATACGCGACCCCGGGGCCGGCGGAGGTCTGCCCGGCGGCCGCCCACTGCAGGGCCGCCCAGAACGGCAGCACCACCCATGCGGGAAACCGCACCGGCAGGAAGAACAGGAACGGAAGAAGACTGGTCACACGGGCGCGGGGGAACAGGTAGAGGAACGCTCCGAGGACCGCCGAGATCGCCCCGGAGGCGCCCACCAGCGACTCCTTCGAGGTGGCGTTGGCGGCCGCGTAGCCCAGCAGCGCCAGACAACCGCAGCCGACGTAGAAGAGGGTGAACTCGACCCGGCCCATCCGTTCCTCGGTCATCGCGCCGAAGACGAAGAGGAAGAGCATATTGCCGAGCAGATGCACCCAGCTGCCGTGCACGAACAGGGCCGTGGCGGGGGTCAGGGCCTCGCGCACCGGCCGGGCGAACAGCTCGGCCGGGACCACTCCCCAGCGCCGGAAGTACACCCGCTGCGCGGCGAGCAGCGCGTCGCCGGTGCCGTATCCCGGGGTGAGACCGGAGGCGGGGCCGAGCACGAAGAGCAGACAGCACAGGCCGATGAGGCCGTACGTCAGGGGTGCCGGGCTGCTCCGGACCGCTCTGAGGACCCTGCCGGCCGCCGAGCTCCACGCGCTGATCATGAACACAGAGCATGACGTAACGGGACTGAACCTGACAGACCGCCTCGCCGCCGTGAAGGGGCCAGCGGCGAGTCCCTGCCAGGCCGTAGGGTTACGGCCACACGCGTCGGCCGGCGGCGTGTGAGCACGTACGAGTGACGCCGCGCGATGCCGAGCGACGACGAGCGACGACGAGAAGGATGCGGACAGCGACGATGACGGTTCCCCTGCCGACCGCCACCACCCGATGGCGCTGCACCCTGTGCGGCAACCTCACCCGGTTCGATGTGACGCGCTCCTCGAAGGTCGTCGAGTACGTCCACCTCGATCTGGCCGGCGAGCCGAGGGTGGAGGAGCGCGAGGTGGTCAGTGAGACCATCGAGTCGGTGCGCTGTCGCTGGTGCAACGCGGTGGACCAGGTGGAACTCGTGGACAGGCCGGGCGCCGACTCCTGAGCGGAGCGGCCCCGTGGAAGTGGAAGTAGTGGGGTGTGACGGATGGTGGAGAGCGCAGGCGGGGGGCCGGGCGACGGCACCGCTGAGGTGCTTGACCGTCCGCTGCCCGACGGGGTGCGCCGGCGGGTCGTGCAGATCGTCTCGGACGGCTTCGGCGGTCTGACCGTCACGGAACTGCCCGCCCAGCTGAGGCAGTACGCCCGGTTCGCCCCCAATCGCCGGGCGAAGTTCGCCGGAAACGCGATGGCGGCGGCGCTGGAGACCGACACGCTGTTCCGGCAGCGGATCGGGGAGAAGCTCAGAGAGGCCCAGCCGGAACTCGCCGGCGCCCTCGACTCCGGCTCCCCGCCCCCGGCCGCGGACCCGCTCGACGTGGCGGCCGCGGCCTACGTACTGCGTCCGGCGGGCTGGGTGAAGCTGGTCGCCGCGGCCGGCGAGGAGGCCCAGCGCGCGGACGCCGAGCGTGCGGACGAGGAGAGCCGGGCCGAGCTGGAGCGGCTGCGCGCCGAGCTGGCCCAGGCCCGCGACCACACCCGCGCCGAGACCGAACGGCTGCGCGCGGAGCTGGAGTCGGCGAAGAAGGACGCGGAATCGCTTCACCGTAAGCTCCGTGCCGCCCTCAGCGACGTCAAGCGCGGCGAGGCCGCGCTGCGCAAGGCGCAGGGCGAGTTCGACGCCGCACGGGCCGAGGGGCAGGCGCAGGTGTCCGCCGCCGAGAGCGAGTCCCGCCGGCTCAAGGCACGGCTGGGCGAGGCCGAGGCGGCGCTGGAGGCCACCCGCCGGGCCGCCCGTGAGGGCCGCAGTGTGGAGGACATGCGGGTACGGCTGCTGCTGGACACCCTGCTGGACGCCACCCAGGGGCTGCGGCGGGAACTCGCCCTGCCGCCCGTGTCCGTGCGGCCCGCCGAGACCGTGGACGCGGTCGAACCGGGCCGTATGACCCCGAAGGACATCGCGGCGCGCGCCCTGTCCGAGAACGATCCGGCCATCCTCGACCAGCTGCTGGCGCTGCCGCAGGTGCATCTGGTGGTCGACGGCTACAACGTCACCAAGACCGGCTATCCGCAGATGCCGCTGGAGAAGCAGCGCCTCAGGCTGCTGGGCCAGCTCTCGGCGCTCGCCGCGCAGACGGGCGCCGAGGTGACCTGCGTCTTCGACGGCGCCGAGCTGGCCGCGCCGGTGCTGCTCGCGCCGCCGCGCGGGGTGCGGGTGCTGTTCTCCAAGCCGGGGGTCACGGCGGACGAGCTGATCCGGCAGCTGGTGCGCGCGGAGCCGCCGGGCCGCCCGGTCATCGTCGCCTCCACCGACCGTGAGGTCGCCGACGGGATCGCCAAGGCCGGTGCCCGTCCGGTCGCGTCCGCGGTGCTTCTCAAGCGCCTGTCCTGAAGGTCCAACGGGCAGGGTCAATGCCCGAATTGGTCGGATCGTCACGCAACGTAGCGTCAATCCCACGTCACTGCATGTGGGTTGTGTGCAAAGAATGCATTGTGTGATGGGATTTTTTAGTGTGAGGATTTGAACTGATCACAGTCGGGTCACTAGGGTCTGGGGTCGAACCTCCGAACGGGTGATCTCTCACTCACTCACAAGAAGGAGTTCGTCCTCCGTGGCGTCCCACCGTCGACCCAAGCAGCAGAGTCGCGCCCGCGTGACCGTGCTGACCACCGCAGCCGCCGCTGCCGTCGTGCTGAGCGCGAACGCCGCCAACGCGGCGCCGACCCAGAAGCTCAGCAAGGACCAGGTCAAGGCCAAGGTCGACGACCTCTACGAGAAGGCCGAGCAGGCCACCGAGAAGTTCAACGGGGCGAAAGAGAAGCAGCAGAAGCTGCAGAAGGAAATATCCACGATCCAGGACAACGTCGCGCGGGGTCAGCAGGACCTCAACAAGCTGCGCGACGGTCTGGGTTCGCTGGCCACCTCGCAGTACCGCTCGGGCGGCATCGACCCCTCGGTCCAGCTCTTCCTGTCCTCCAACCCGGACGACTTCCTCGACAAGGCCTCGACGCTCGACCAGTTGAGCGCCCAGCAGGTCGACGCGCTGAAGAAGATTCAGGACAAACAGCGCGAACTCGCCCAGGAGCGGGCAGAAGCCAGCGAGAAGCTCAAGGACCTCTCCTCCACGCGCACTCAGCTGGAGGACAAGAAGAAGGACGTCCAGAGCAAGCTCGCCGAGGCGCAGAAGCTGCTCAACACGCTGACGGCCAAGGAGAAGCAGGAGCTGGCCGCCCAGCAGCAGCGCGCCGACCGCTCCTCCAGCGAGCGCGTGAACCTCGGCGACACCCCGCCGGCCTCCGGCCGTGCCGGGGCGGCCTTCTCCGCCGCCCAGAGCCAGATCGGCAAGCCCTACGTCTACGGCGCCACCGGCACCGCCTCCTACGACTGCTCGGGTCTGACCTCCTGGGCCTACGCCCAGGCGGGCATCTCCATCCCGCGCACCTCGGAGCAGCAGGCGAACATAGGGACCCGGATCAGCTCGGTCAACGACCTGCAGGTCGGCGACCTGGTGTTCTTCTACGGCGACCTGCACCACGTGGGTCTGTACGCCGGCAACGGCCAGGTGCTGCACGCCCCGCACACCGGTGCCGTGGTCCGCTACGAGACGATGTCGGACATGCCGTTCCAGTTCGGCGTCCGGGTCTGACCCCCGCGCGAAACCCGGTCTGATACCCCCGCGGCTCCATGAGAAACACTGCAACGGGGGCGCCCGAACGGGCGAATCCTCTGGACCGGAACTGACCCCACGCCCCGCCAGTTACCTGCGTAACCGGCGGGGCGTCACTGTGTGTTGCCATCGCGGCCTTTGGCCGCGGCCCTTCCGCACGGCTACTGTCTGCCGCGTTTCCCCGGCGCCGGGGCCTCCCCGTCCCCAGGCGCCGGGGAAGCGGTCGTCGTCCGCCAGCAGAAGGACTGCCGTGGGGTCTCATCGCCGTCTTGCCTCCTCCGGGTTCGACCGGGGCGCCGTAGCCCTGTGCATGCTGTCGGCCGCGGCCGCCGCGCTCGGCGCCGTACCCGCGCACGCGGCCCCGCAGGCCGACACCGCCGAGGTGGACCGCCTCTACCAGGAGGCCGAGCAGGCGACCCAGGCCTTCGACAAGGCCCAGGAGCGGGCGGACACCCTGCGCCGCGAGGTGCGCGGCGCCCAGGACCTCATCGCCCGGCAGCAGCAGCACATCAACACCCTGCGCGAGCAGCTCGGTTCGCTGGCCGGCGCCCAGTACCGCACGGGCGCCATCGACCCCACCGTCGCGCTGCTCTTCTCCGACGACCCCGCCGACTATCTCGACAAGGCGACCACGCTCGACCGCATCGGCAGCCAGCAGGAGGGCCGGCTGCGCGAGCTGCAGTCGGCGATGCGGGAGATCGCCCAGGAGCGCACGGCGACCGCCGGAAAGCTCGCCGAGCTGGAGAAGAACCGCAAGGCCGTCGCCACGCACAAGCGGACCGTGGAGCACAAGCTCGCCAAGGCCCGGCAACTGCTCAACACGCTCCCGCCCGCCCAGCGCGCCGCCTTCGGCCGGGCCTCGCGCGACGACGGCTCCGGCCGTCTGGAGCTGCCCGACCTGACCGGGCTCATCGCCCCCGCCGCCCCGGACGCCCGTGCCTCCGCCGCCCTGGCCGCCGCCCGCTCGGCCCTCGGCCGCCCCTATGTGTGGGGCGCGAGCGGCCCCTCCGGCTTCGACTGCTCGGGCCTGATGCAGTGGTCGTACGCGCAGGCCGGTATGCAACTGCCGCGCACCTCGCAGGAGCAGCGCTTCGCCGGCCGGCACATCCCGCTCTCCGAGGCCCGCCCGGGCGACCTGGTGATCTACCGCTCCGACGCCAGCCATGTGGGGATGTACGCCGGCAACGGCCAGGTCATCCACGCCCCCTATCCGGGAGCGGCGGTGCGCTACGACCCTGTCGGGATGATGCCGGTCGCCTCGGTCACCCGGCCCTGATCGCGCCGTTCGCCGTTACGATCGTGAAGTGGCTGATCGTGGACGGGCATGGAGCATCGCGGCGGTGGGGCTCGCTCTGCTGCTGCCCCTGACCGGGTGCACGGGCGGCCGCTCGGCGACCGACTCCGCGCGCACCGAGGTGCAGCAGCTGCTCGACCGGCGCTCCACCGCCCTCCTCGCCCATGACGAGGGGGCGTACGCGGCGACGGGCACCCGGACGGTGTACACCCGGCTGCGCGACCTCCCGCTGGCCTCCTGGACCTACCGGGTCACCGACGTGCGCCACACCTCCTCCGGCGCCACCGTCGACGCCGATCTGAGCTACCGCGTCGCCGGGTACGACACGGCCCCGGTCGACACCCGCCGCACCCTCACCCTCGGCCGTGCCACCGACGGGACGTGGTACGTCAGCGCCGACCAGCCCGCCGGACAGGCCGGGCAGCAGCTGTGGGACCAGGGCCCGGTGACCGCGGTCCGGGGCGCGCACAGCCTGGTGCTGGGCGCCGGCCGCAGCGCCGCCGACCTGCGCGGGTACGCCACGCTGGCCGACCGCGCCGTGCCCGCCGTCTCCCAGGCCTGGGGGACCGGCTGGAGCCGCCATGTCGTCGTCCTCGTCCCGCGGTCCCTCGCGGACATGGGGGCACTGCTCGGCTCGCCCGCCGCGAACTACCGGGGCATCGCCGCCGTCACCACCGGCGAGGCGGGCGGCTCCGGCCAGGCCCCCGCGGACCGGGTGGTCGTCAACCCGGAGGCGTACGCCGTCCTCGGCGACCTCGGCAAACAGGTGGTGCTCACCCACGAGACCACGCATGTGGCGACCCGCGCGGCCACCACCGCGGCGACCCCGCTGTGGCTCTCGGAGGGCTACGCGGACTGGATCGGCTACCTCGGCACCGGCCGCACCCCCGCCGAGGCCGCGCCCGAACTGACCCGCGCCGTCCAGGACGGCCACGCCCCCACCGCGCTCCCCACCGACAAGGACTTCGGCTTCACCAGCGACCCCACCCAGCTGGCCCAGGCCTACGAGGGCGGCTGGCTGGCCTGCCGGATGATCGCCGGCCACTGGGGCACGGCCAGGCTCGGCGCCTTTTACCGGGCCGTCGGCGCCCATGAGGAGCGGACCGGCGCGGTCGAGGACGCGCTGAAGAAGGTGCTCGGCACCACACCGGACGCGTTCACCGCGCAGTGGCGGGACTTCGTCAGGTCCGAGCTCGGCTGAGCGTCCCGGCCTACGGCCGGCGGAGGATCAGGGGGAGACCGGCGCCTTGCGGTGCTGGGCCGGCCGGGGCGGCAGCGGTGCCGTGGGGGCCGCCGGGCGCACGGTCGAGCGCCACAGCCGACGGCCCGCCGTGAGCGAGGCCGCGACCAGCAGACCGTTGCGCACCGCGAGCAGCAGGACGCCGTACCGGTCGCTCGTCACCACGTGCACGAAGCCGAACGGGAACTCCAGGACCGTCACGAAGGCCGCCGCCACCACCATCAGCGCGGGCGCCCCCATCCGGCTCGCCCGGTAGGACACACAGACCGCGGCGAGACCGACCAGCCAGACCATGTACTGCGGGCTGATCACCCGGCTGGTGACCGTGAACAGCAGGACGGCGGTGAAGGCCGCCTCCGCGAGCGTGTGCGGCTCCCGGCGCCTCGCACGCAGCCGCCACAGCAGCAGCCAGCCGAACGCGGTCCCGGTCAGCGCCAGCGCCGCCGTACTGACCTCGTTCACATACGGGCCGAGGAATTCGACCGACCCGTAGTTCAGCAGCACCTGCCCCTGCCAGCCGAAGTGCCGGGCCACATGGAAGACCAGGGCGCCCAGCGACTCCACCTCGGTGCCCCGCTCGCGCTGGAAGGTGAGGAAGGCGAAGGCACCCGGCATGGACACCGCGAACAGCGCCGCGAGCCCGGCCGCCGTGACCGCCGCCGACGCCCAGGCCCGGCGCCGGAAGCAGCCCACCAGCAGCAGCGCCGGCCACACCTTGAGCAGGGCGCCGAACGCGGTCAGCGCGCCCATCACCCGTGGCTGCCGGACCCCGGCGAGCACCGCCGCCACGGCCACCGCGGTCACCATCACGTCATAGCGGGCGTACACCGTCGGGCCGAGCAGCGGCACGCCCGCCACCCACACCCAGGCGCCGCGCAGCGACCGGTCGGGGCGCCTGCCCGGATACAGCAGCAGCCCCGTGACGACCACGTCGGCGAGGAACGCCAGCAGGAAGAAGGCGTGCGCGTACGACAGGAAGGGCAGGACGGCGGGGGCGAGGATCGGGAGGGCGGCGGCCGGCGGGTACTGCCAGGTCACATCGTCCAGCGGAAACGTTCCCTGCCGCAGCACCTCGTACCAGCCGCGGTAGATCACCGACACATCGGACGTGACGTCCAGGTCCGAGAAGGCGTACACCCCGAAGACGCACAGCAGCAGGGCCACACGGGTCACGGCCCAGGTCGCGAGCAGCCATGCCAGGGACCGCCCGGCGCCTTTCGTCTCCACGTGATCCCCTGCCGTTCGATTCCCGCTCGATGTCCGCGTCGCGTGACCATGATGTCCTGACCGGCTGTGCGCATGCCACAGGCCCGGCCGCCCCCGGCCGTGAAGGCCCCATTCGGTCCGGGCCGGCGGAGCCCGTTCGGTAGGGTCGGCGGCGATGCACAAGACCCTGATCGTCACCAACGACTTCCCGCCCCGGCCGGGCGGTATCCAGGCCTTCCTGCACAACATGGCGCTGCGCCTCGACCCCGGCCGGCTGGTCGTCTACGCCTCCACCTGGAAGCGGGGCCGGGAGGGCGCCCTGGCCACGGCCGCCTTCGACGCCGAGCAGCCCTTCATGGTCGTGCGCGATCGTACGACCATGCTGCTGCCCACCCCGCAGGCGACCCGGCGGGCGGCCGGGCTGCTGCGCGAGCACGGCTGTACCTCCGTCTGGTTCGGCGCCGCGGCCCCGCTCGGCCTCATGGCCCCCGCGCTGCGCAGGGCCGGCGCCGAGCGGCTGGTGGCCACCACCCACGGCCACGAGGCCGGCTGGGCCCAGCTGCCCGCCGCCCGGCAGCTGCTGCGCCGGATCGGTGAGTCGACGGACACGATCACGTATCTGGGCGAGTACACCCGGTCGAGGATCGCCACGGCACTGACCCCGGCGGCGGCCGGCCGTATGGTCCAGCTGCCGCCCGGCGTCGACGAGAAGACCTTCCACCCCGGCTCCGGCGGCGACGAGGTACGCGCCCGCCTCGGCCTCACCGACCGCCCGGTCGTCGTCTGTGTCTCCCGG
This sequence comes from Streptomyces alanosinicus, assembly GCF_014650595.1. Taxonomy (GTDB): domain Bacteria; phylum Actinomycetota; class Actinomycetes; order Streptomycetales; family Streptomycetaceae; genus Streptomyces; species Streptomyces alanosinicus. The sequence continues at coordinate 300,798 of NZ_BMVG01000001.1, read as the reverse complement.
CTGGTCCCGCGCAAGGGCCAGGACACCCTCATCCAGGCCATGCCCCGCATCCTCGCCGCCGAGCCCGACACCGTCCTGCTCGTCGTCGGCGGCGGCCCCTACGAGCGCGACCTGCGCCGCATGGCGGCCGAGACCGGTGTGGGCGACTCCGTCCGCTTCACCGGCGCCGTCCCCTGGTCGGAGCTGCCGGCCCACTACGGCGCCGGCGACGTCTTCGCCATGCCCTGCCGCACCCGCCGCGGCGGCCTGGACGTGGAGGGCCTCGGCATCGTCTACCTGGAGGCCTCGGCCACGGGTCTGCCGGTGGTCGCCGGCGACTCGGGCGGCGCCCCCGACGCCGTCCTGGACGGTGAGACGGGCTGGGTCGTCAGGGGCGGCGAGCCGGCGGAGGCCGCCGAGCGGATCGTCGCCCTGCTGGCCGACCCCGCGCTGCGCCACAGAATGGGCGAGCGCGGCCGCCGCTGGGTGGAAGACCGCTGGCGCTGGGACCTCCTCGCCGAGAACCTCAAAGACCTGCTCTAGGACAGCCCCCCAGGGGCGCGGGGCTGTATAAATGTGCGGCTCCGCCGCGTGGGCGCGATCGGCCACGAACCACCCGCAGTCGCCGACGAACCGCACCCGGCACCCCAGATGGCGCCCATCCCCTTGGCGGAACCGAAAAATCCGCCCATGCTGCCCGCATGACAGCAAACCTGATGAGACGTCAGCTGACAAGACGTCAGATACTCGGTATGGCTGCCCTGCAAACGGCAGCCACCCTCGGCTTCACCCGCATCGGCCTCCAGTCCGCCCGAGCCGCCGAGCCCGACGCAGTCGAAACCGCGCCGGCGATCGTCGTCGGCTCCGGCTACGGCGGCGCCGTCGCCGCCCTCCGCCTCGGCCAGGCCGGCATCCGCACCCTCGTCCTCGAGATGGGCCGCCTGTGGAACACCGCCGGCGGCGACGACAAGGTGTTCTGCTCCACCTCCGCCCCCGACCAGCGCTCCATGTGGTTCCGCACCCGCACCGAGGCCCCGCTCGCCGCCTTCCTCTGGCTGGACGTGGTCAACAAGGACATCAGCCCCTATCCCGGTGTCCTCGACCGCGTCCACTACGACAACATGTCCGTCTACGTCGGCCGCGGCGTCGGCGGCGGCTCCCTCGTCAACGGCGGCATGGCGGTCACGCCCCTGAAGTCGTACTTCACGGAGCAGTTCCCGACCGTGGACGCCGACGAGATGTACGGCACCTACTACCCCCGCGCCCGCGCCATGCTCGGCGTCAACACGATCGACCCGGCATGGTTCGAGTCCACCGAGTGGTACAGGTTCGCCCGCACCTCCCGGAAGGCCGCCGGCAACGCGGGCCTGAAGACCACCTTCGTGCCGAACGTCTACGACTTCGGCTACATGCAGCAGGAGGCAGCCGGCACGGCCACGAAGTCCGCGCTCGCGGGGGAGGTCATCTACGGCAACAACCACGGCAAGCGCAGCCTCGACAAGACCTACTGGGCCGCCGCCCTCGGCACCGGCAACGTCACCATCCACACCATGGAGAAGGTGAGGTCCCTCAGCAGGGCCGGCGACGGGTCGTACGTGCTCACCGCCGACCGGATCGACGACACCGGCGCGGTCGTCGAGACCAAGCAGTACGGCTGCACCTATCTCTTCCTCGGCGGCGGCAGCCTCGGCACCACCGAACTCCTCGTCCGCGCCCGGGACATCGGCACCCTGCCCGACCTGAACGCGGCCGTGGGCGCCGGCTGGGGCACCAACGGCAACACCATGCTGGGCCGCGCCAACCACATCTGGGACACGGTCGGCGCGGGCGAGGCCACCATGCCCGTCATGGGCATCGACGACTGGGCCAACACCGACAACCCGGTCTTCGCCGAGATCGCCCCGCTGCCCATGGGGTTCGAGCACTGGATCAGCCTCTATCTCGCGATCACCAAGAACCCCGAGCGGGCCTCCTTCACCTACGACTCCGCCTCCGGCAAGGTGAAGCTCGACTGGAGCGCCGCCCAGAGCGCGGTGTCGGTGGGCATGGCCAAGAAGCTGTTCGACCGGATCAACCTGGCCAACGCGACCATCTACCGCTACGACCTGTTCGGCCCGACCAGCAAGGTCTTCGCCGACGACTTCACCTACCACCCGCTGGGCGGCTGTGTCCTCGGCAGGGCGACGGACGACTACGGCCGGGTGAAGGGCTATGACCGGCTCTATGTCACCGACGGTTCGCTCGTGCCCGGCAACATCGGCGTGAACCCGTTCGTCACCATCACGGCGCTCGCCGAACGCACGATGGCGCGGGTCCTCGTCGAGGACACCGCGCCATGACACTCCGTCAGGAGGCGTGCTACTTCGCGTAGATCGCCTCGATCTCGGGAGAGTAGTCCTTCGCCACCACGCCCCGCTTGAGCTTCAGCGACGGGGTGAGATGGCCCGACTCCTCCGTGAACTGGGAGGACAGAATGCGGAACTTCCGCACCGATTCCGCCTTCGACACCGCGGCGTTGCCGTCGTCGACCGCCGCCTGGATCGCCGCGATCAGATCCGGGTCGTCCTTCAGCGACGCCGCGGTGGAACCCGCCGGCTTGCCGTGCTCCTCGGCCCAACGGCCCAGGAACTCCTCGTCGATGGTGACCAGCGCGCCCACGAACGGCCGCCCGTCGCCCACCACCATGCACTCGGCGACCAGCGCGTGCGCCCGGATCCGGTCCTCGATCACCGCCGGCGCCACGTTCTTGCCGCCCGCCGTGACGATGATCTCCTTCTTGCGGCCGGTGATCCTGAGGTAGCCGTCCTCGTCCAGGGTGCCGATGTCGCCCGTGTGGAACCAGCCGTCGGCCAGCGCCTCCGCCGTCGCGGCCGGGTTGTTCCAGTACTCCTTGAACAGATGCTCGCCGTGCAGCAGCACCTCGCCGTCGTCCGCTATGCGGATCACCGAGCCGGGCAGCGGCTGGCCGACCGTGCCGATCTTCTGCCGGTCCCAGGGGTTGAACGCGGTCGCCGCGCAGGACTCGGTCAGGCCGTAGCCCTCCAGCACCGTGAAGCCGATGCCCCGGAAGAAGTGGCCGAGCCGTTCGCCGAGGGGGGCGCCGCCGGAGATGGCGTACTCGCCCCGGCCGCCGAGGACCGCGCGCAGCTTGCTGTAGACCAGCCTGTCGAAGACCTTGTGCTTGACCTTCAGCCCGAACGACGGGCCGGAGGCGCTGTCCAGCGCCTTGCTGTAAGCGATCGCGGTGTCCGCCGCCTTGTCGAAGATCGCGCCCTTGCCGTCCGCCTGCGCCTTGGCGCGCGCCGAGTTGTAGACCTTCTCGAAGACCCGCGGCACACCGAGGACCAGCGTCGGGCGGAAGGCGGCCAGCTCGTCGGTGAGGTGCTTGATGTCCGGGACACAGCCCAGCTTGATCGGCGCCATCATCGGGGCGATCTGCACCAGCCGGCCGAAGACGTGCGCGAGCGGCAGGAAGAGCAGCACCGAGCACTCGCCGGTGCGGAACAGCGGGCGCAGCCGCTCCACGATGTTGCCGCACTCGGCGAAGAAGCTGCGGTGGGTGAGCACACAGCCCTTGGGGCGGCCGGTCGTACCGCTCGTGTACACGATGGTCGCCGGGTCGTCGGCCTTGGCGAGCGAGCTGCGCTCCTCGACCGTCTCGTCCGACACGTCCTGTCCGAGCCGCGCCAGCTCCTCCATGCCGCCGGCCTCGATCTGCCAGACGTGCTTGAGGGCGGGCAGCGACTCGCGCACCGACTCCACCGCCGCGGCGTGGCCCGGCAGTTCCACGACGCAGGCGGTCGCGCCCGAGTCGGACAGGATCCACTGCACCTGCTCCGGCGAGCTGGTCTCGTACACCGGCACGGTGACCGCGCCCGCGCTCCAGATCGCGAAGTCCATGAGCGTCCACTCATAGCGCGTGCGGGACATCAGGCCCACCCGGTCGCCCGGCTGCACCCCGGCGGCGATGAGGCCCTTGGCAGCGGTGTGCACCTCGGCCAGGAACGCCCGGGCGCTCACGTCCTGCCAGGCGCCGCCGGTCTTGCGGGCGATGACGGCGACGTCGGGATGCTGCGCGGCGTTTCTGCGGACGATGTCGGTCAGGTTGCCGTCGGCAGGGACCTCGTACAAAGCCGGAAGGCTGAACTCGCGCAAGACTGCTGCTCCTCATAGGGCGCCGGCGCCACGACACTGTGTGATGCGACGGTGCGGTCCACGGCTCGGGCTGGTGCTCGGGGCTTCGGTCGTTGAAATCCAGAGCACGATTGGACTGCCCGGACGTTACCCGCCGGTATGGCGTTCCCGACAGGGGGTCCCGGCGAGATGTTCGCTGCGTCACACATCTTGGCGTTCCTTCGCGCACAGTAGTCCACGGCTGAACCGACCGGCGAGTAACCGCAGGCAGGGCCGACACTGTTCACGCACACCGCACAGCCTTACCCTTGATCGCCATGGCACCCACACCCTCCGGTAACCGAACGACGCGCGTCCACGTGGTCAGTGACGTGCACGGCAACGCCCGTGACCTGGCACGGGCCGGAGAGGGTGCCGACGCCCTGATCTGCCTCGGCGACCTCGTGCTCTTCCTCGACTACCACGACCACTCGCGCGGCATCTTCCCCGACCTGTTCGGCAAGGAGAACGCCGACCGCATCGTCGAGCTGCGCACCGCCCGCCGCTTCGAGGAGGCCCGCGAGTTCGGCGCCCGGCTGTGGGGCGGCATCGGCGGCGACCGGGCCGCCGCCATAGAGAAGGCGGTGCGGAGGCAGTACGCCGAGATGTTCGCCGCGTTCCCCACCCCGACGTACGCCACCTACGGCAATGTCGACATGCCGCCTCTCTGGCAGGAGTACGCCCGCCCCGGCACCACCGTCCTCGACGGCCAGCGCGTCGAGATCGGCGGCCGGACCTTCGGTTTCGTCGGCGGCGGCCTGAAGACGCCCATGCGCACCCCCTACGAGATCGACGACGAGGAGTACGCGGCGAAGATCGAGGCGGTCGGCGAGGTCGACGTGCTGTGCACCCACATCCCGCCGGAGGTTCCCGAGCTGGTCTACGACACCGTCGCCCGCCGCTTCGAACGCGGCAGCCGCGCCCTGCTGGAGGCCATCCGCCGCACCAGACCCCGCTTCTCGCTCTTCGGGCATGTGCACCAGCCGCTGGTGCGGCGGATGCGGATCGGGGCGACGGAGTGCGTGAACGTGGGCCACTTCGCGGGGACGGGCCGGCCCTGGGCGCTGGAATGGTGACCGGTCCGTGATCAGGGGGACATGGGGGTGAAGGCGGCATGTCGGCGGCGCGGTAGCCTTCACGCTGCACACACGTGCGCACGACGACCTCTGTACCGGCCCGCATCTGGAGGAGCCACGGCGATGGCGGAACACACCAGCTCGAGCATCACGATCGAGGCGGCACCGGCCGACGTCATGGGGGTGATCGCCGACTTCGCCCGCTACCCGGACTGGACGGGAGAGGTGAAGGAGGCGGAGATCCTCAAGACCGACGACCAGGGCCGCGCGGAGCAGGTCCGCCTCGTCATGGACGCGGGGGCGATCAAGGACGACCAGACGCTGGCCTACACCTGGACCGGTGCCAACGAGGTCTCCTGGACCCTGGTCAAGTCCCAGATGCTGCGCTCCCTGGACGGCTCCTACGTCCTCAAGCCCGCCGGCCCCGGCAGCACCGAGGTCACCTATCTCCTGACGGTCGACGTCAAGATCCCCATGCTCGGCATGATCAAGCGCAAGGCGGAGAAGGTCATCATCGACCGCGCGCTGGCGGGCCTGAAGCAGCGGGTGGAGTCGGGGGAGAAGTAGTCACCCCGGTTCGCCTCCCGCGCACGCAGGTACCCTCCACCCTCATGCGCACCATCCTGATCACGGGGCCCGGCGGCAGCGGTCGTACCACGATCGCCGCCGCGACCGCGCTCGACGCCGCCCGCGAGGGCACCCGCACCCTTCTGCTGAGCGCCGACCGCACCGACACCCTCGGTGCCGCCCTCGGCTCCGCGACAGGACCGGCCCCCGCACCAGCCGGCGCGAACCTCACCACCTGGCGTCCCGACGCGACCGCCCGGTTCCGCGCGGACCTCACCGCCTTCCAGACCCGCGCCGCGAACGTCCTCGACCTGCTCGGCGCCGCTCGCCTGGAGGCCGAGGAGGTCACCCCGCTCCCTGGCGCCGAGGAACTGTCCTTGCTGCGCGCCCTCCGGGACGCAGCCCTCAGCGAGCGCTACGACCTGCTCGTCGTCGACCTCCCGCCCCTGTCGCAGGCCCTCGCCCTGCTCGCCCTCCCCGAGGAGCTGCGCCGCTATCTGCGCCGGCTGCTCCCGCCCGAGCGGCAGGCGGCCCGCGCTCTGCGCCCGGTCCTCGGCCGGCTGGCCGGTGTGCCCATGCCCGCCGACTGGCTGTACGAGACGGCGGCCCGCTGGGACGTCGAACTGGCCGCCGTCCAGGCCGTGCTCTGCGACCGCGACACCGCCGTACGCCTGGTCGCCGAACCCGGACCGGCCGGCGCCGACGCCGTCCGGGCCGCCCGCCTCGGCCTCGCCCTGCGCGGCCTGCCCGTCGAGGGCCTGATCGCCCACCGCACCCTGCCCGAGGCCACCCCCGACAGCTGGTTCTCCTCCCTCCTCGCCCAGCAGCGCAAGACGCTCGCCGACTGGCAGCAGCAGCCGTACGACGTCCACCCCGTCGCGCACCTCGGCCGTGACCCGCGCGGCGCCGACGACCTCGCCGCCCTCGCCGTGCCGCGCGTCAATCCGGCGCCCGCCCCGGTCGAGTGGCCCGTGGCCGACCGGCTCGCCGAGGACGGCGTGCTGGTCTGGCACATCCCGCTGCCCGGAGCGATACGGGAGGAACTGGACCTGATCCGGCGCGGTGACGAACTCGTCATCACCGTGGGACCTTTCCGGCGGATCGTGCCGCTGCCCTCCGCCCTGCGCCGCTGCACCGTCGCCGGGGCCGGTCTGCGCGAGGGCGAGCTGCGGGTGAGGTTCGCGCCGGACCCCGAGCTGTGGCCCGCCGCCGGACGCCGAAGCGGACGGTGAACCGGGTACGCCCGTTCGGGTAACGTCGTACAGGCGAACCGTCGTCAGGAGTCCGCCATGAGCGAAGAGCGTCCCGCAACCGACTCGTCCGAGGAGCAGGGCCGGGCCACCGACTCCGACGCCTGGGCGACCGCCTGCGCCGAGGATCTCGCCGCCGAGAAGGCCCGCCGCCGCGCCGAGCACGGCCCGCAGCCGGGATCGGCCGCGGAGGAACTGAAAAGACTCGTGGACACCGTGGCCGACAAGCTGTCCGGCCTCTCGTCACCGCTCGTCGGCGGCCTCGCCGGACCCGCCGCCCAGCAGGTGGTGCGCCAGGCCGTCCAGCAGGCCAAGGCCGCCGTCGAGCCCGTCATCGAGCGCAACCCGGATGTCTTCGACCACCTCGCCGCGGCCGGCGGCGAACTGCTCGCCGCCTATCGCTCCGCCGTCCAGGCCCAGGAACGCCGCTGGAGCGCCCGCCCCGGCGACCTGGCGGACGAGTGGCGCGACGAGCGGCGCGACGGGGGTGAGGGCGGCGGCCCGGGAGAACGGATCGACCTGGACTGAAGCCGTCCCTCAAGGGGGCCTCGGGTACGGTTGGCCGTAGCGGGGCTCGACCGAACTGAGGGATTCATGGGACTCACCATCGGCGTCGACATCGGCGGCACCAAGATCGCGGCCGGTGTGGTCGACGAGGAAGGCAACATCCTCTCGACCCACCAGGTGCCGACCCCGGGTACGCCCGAGGGCATCGTGGACGCCATCGCCGCTGCCGTCGAGGGCGCGCGAGCCGGGCACGAGATCGTCGGCGTGGGTATCGGCGCGGCCGGTTATGTGAACCGGCAGCGCTCGACGGTGTACTTCGCGCCGAACATCGACTGGCGCCAGGAGCCGCTGAAAGAGAAGGTCGAGGCCCGTGTGGGCCTCCCGGTCGTGGTCGAGAACGACGCCAACGCCGCCGCCTGGGGCGAGTACAGGTTCGGCGCGGGCAAGGGCCACCGCAACGTCATCTGCATCACCCTCGGCACCGGCCTCGGCGGCGGCATCATCATCGGCAACAAGCTGCGCCGCGGCCACTTCGGCGTGGCCGCCGAGTTCGGCCACATCCGGATGGTCCCGGACGGCCTGCTGTGCGGCTGCGGCTCGCAGGGCTGCTGGGAGCAGTACGCCTCCGGCCGCGCCCTGGTCCGCTACGCCAAGCAGCGCGCCAACGCCACCCCCGAGCACGCCGAGATCCTGCTCGGCCTCGGTGACGGCAGCCCGGACGGCATCGAGGGCAAACACATCTCCATGGCCGCCCGCCAGGGCGACCCGGTCGCCGTCGACTCCTACCGCGAGCTGGCCCGCTGGGCCGGCGCCGGCCTCGCCGACCTGGCCTCCCTCTTCGACCCCTCCGCGTTCATCGTCGGCGGCGGCCTCTCCGACGAGGGCGAACTGGTCCTCGACCCGATCCGCAAGTCCTACAAGCGCTGGCTGGTCGGCGGCAACTGGCGCCCGGTGGCCGATGTGATCGCGGCCCAGCTCGGCAACAAGGCGGGCCTGGTGGGCGCGGCGGACCTGGCCCGGGAGCCCGACCCGATCATGTAAGAGACCTTGGGTTCATATATGTAAGAGACCTTGGGTTCAACGGGGCGCGGGGAACTGCGCGACACGCCACGACGACACGGCAGTCGCACACGACCTCGCGCCCCGCTTTATTCGGGCGCCCGAGCCCCGTCCACGTCCTAGATTGACGGCATGGCAACCCCCCTGCTCCCCAACTCCCGCACAGAGTCCGACGGTTCCCCCGTCCTCCGCGTCCTGAGCTACAACATCCGCTCGATGCGCGACGACACCGACGCCCTCGCCCGAGTCATCACCGCCTGCGCCCCCGACCTGGTCCTCATCCAGGAAGCCCCCCGTTTCTTCCGCTGGCGCAAGAAGCTCGCCCGCCTCGCCGCGGCCTGTGGCCAGGTCATCCTCACCGGCGGCGCCACCGCCGCGGGCCCCGCGATCCTCTGCTCGCTCCGGGCCACCGTCGAACACACCGAGGACGTCCTCCTGCCCCTCGCCCCCGGCCACCACCGGCGCGGCTTCGCCACGGCAGTGGTCCGTTTCGGCGGCGCCCGCATCGGCGTGCTCAGCTGCCATCTGAGCCTGCAGAAGGACGAGCGCCGCGAGCAGGCCGGGATGCTTCTCGACCGGCTCGCCGGCCTGGGCGTGGCGCACGCCGTCGCCGGCGGTGACCTCAACGAGAGTCCCGAGGGCCCCGCCTTCCGTCTGCTCTCCGGCGCCCTTCAGGACTGCCGGGCCGTGGCCCCCTGGGGCGGCGAGGAGACGTGGCGGTACAGCGAGCCCCACCGCCGTATCGACGCGGTCTTCGCCACGAAGGACATCGAGGTGCTGGGCTGCGGGGTCCCCTTGGCGCAACCGGGCGTCACCCGTGCCGATCTGATCGCCGCCACGGACCACCTCCCGGTGCTCGCCGCCCTTCGCGTACCGGCGTCCTGACCGCCACCTCGCAGCCGACCGGTCGCCGCATCGCGTGCGCCGCTTGAACTAAGTACAGGAAACCCCTTGTGCGTCCCGTCGGGGCGCCCTACAGTCCTGCCTGTACTTAGTTCAAGTGCCCAGAAGGGGGATCGTGATGTCCGAGGAGCGAGAGTCACTGGCCGCGTTCGTGGCGGCCGCGGCGGACGAGTTCGGGGTGCCGGGGGCCGCCGTCGCCGTACTGGCAGGGGGTGCGGAGCACCATGTCACCCACGGCGTGACCAACGTGGACCACCCGCTGCCGATCGACGAGCACACCCTCTTCCCGCTCGCCTCGGTCAGCAAGAGCTTCACGGCGACCGCGCTGCTGCGGCTGGTCGAGCAGGGCGCGGTGGACCTCGACGCCCCGGTCCGCCGCTACGTCCCCGAGCTGTGCCTCGCCGACGAGGAGGCCGCCGCCCGGATCACCGTGCTGAACCTGCTCAACCACACCTCGGGCCTGGACTGGAACCTCGTCGACGCCGACGAGACCGACGGCTCGCTCGCCGCCTGGGTCGCCCAGCTGGACCGGCTGCCGCTGATCGCCCCGCCCGGTGCCCGTGCCTCCTACAGTCAGGCCGGGTACAACCTGGCCGGGCTGGTGGTGGAGAAGGTCACCGGCCTGCCCTTCGAGAAGGCCGTCGCCGAACTGGTCCTGGAGCCGCTGGGCCTGTCCGACACGGTCTACGACCTGGACGAGGTCGTGATCCGCCGCTTCGCCGTGGGCCACAACCGGGCCGAGGACGGCACCGTCACCCTCGCCCGCCCCTGGAAGTCCTGGCGGGCCGGCACGCGCGGCAACAACCCCGGCGGCGGCATCGTCTCCTCGGCGAGCGATCTGCTGCGCTGGGCCCGCTTCCAACTGAGCGACGGTGAGGGCCTGTTGACGGCCGCGAGCCTGGACCGGATGAAGCGGCCCACGGTTCAGCTGCGCGGCAGCACCCTCGGCGACGCCTTCGGCATCTGCTGGTTCCTGCGGGATGTGGCGGGCGTGCGCACGGTCGGTCACGGAGGCTCGGGCAACGGGCAGTTCGCCGAGCTGCTCCTGGTGCCGGAGCGGGACTTCGCCGTCGTCTCGCTGGCCAACACCGGCCCGGACGGCTACCAGTTCAACCAGGCGGTGCTGAAGCGGGCGCTGGAGCTGTACCTCGGGGTGGTCGAGCGGGAACCGGAACCGCTGCCGTACGACGCGGGGCGGGCGCGCGAGGCCGCCGGGCGGTACGAGATCGACGCCATGTGTCTCGACGTCACGGACGAGGCCGGCCGGCTCACGCTGGCCGTCGGCATCAAGCCGGAGATCCGGGCGGCCTCGGATGCGGAGATGCCGCCGGACTACCCGGCCGCGGAGATCGGCTTCCTGCCGGGGGAGGGTGACGAGTATGTGATCACCGAGGGCGGCTTGAAGGGGCAGAAGGGTTACTTCTCCCGTGGAGCCGACGGCGCGGTGACCGGCGTCGACCTGGCCGGACGCCTCTTCAGCAGGCGCTGACCGCAGTGCCGGGAGCCGTGTCCGTTCCGCCGGGCCGCAGGCCGTCCAGCAGGGCGCGCAGGCCCACCCGGTACGTTCCGTCCGGCGCGTCCGCATACCCCGTCGCCGCCGCCGTGTCCAGCCGTGCCCGCAACCGCGGAAACGGCTGTGCCGCCTCCGCCGCCTTGGCCAGCGTCTCCTCGACGCGTCCCCCGGCGTCCTCGCCGGCCCGCCGCAGCTTGCGTGACAGTGATGCCATCGTGGACGCGCCGAGCGCGTTGCCGAAGACGTAGGTCACCAGTGCACCGGCCGCCTGGTCGGCCTCTTGTGGCCCGAACCCGGCCGTCTCGAAGACCCCGAGGAGATGGTCGTCGTAACGGGCCTTCCCGGTGCCGTGGAGCAGATGGGAGCCCATCGCCTGCACCAGCCACGGATGCCGTAGGAGCATCGTGTGCAGCCGGTCGGCCATCACCGTGGCGGTGCCCCGCCAGTCGGCCGGGCCCAGCTCCGGCAGCTCCACCTCGCGCCACACCCGGTCCGCGGCGAGCAGCACGAGGTCGTCCTTGTTCTTGACATGCCAGTAGACGGCGGTCGCCGCGGCCCCCAGCCGCCTGCCGAGGCTGCGCATGTTCAGGCCCTCAAGACCCTCGTCGTCCAGCAGCTCCACGGCGGTCCGGACGATCTGTTCAGGGGTGAGGGTGTCGCGCGGCATGGGCTCACGATAGGGGAGCCACGCGGCACCTGTACAAAGTTCAGACGACCGCGCCACGGCCCGGGTCGTCGCCCTCCTCGTCGTCCGTGCGCATCCGCATCACCAGCGTGGCGAAGCCGCCGAGGAAGCCGCCGATGCCGAGGGTCGTCAGCCACCAGGTCATGTCCCAGCCGAGCACCACCGCGAGCAGCAGCAGGACCGGCCCGCCGACGACACCCAGCCAGGCGAACCTGGCGGTGGGGTCGGCGGCCGGCAGGGGCGGTGGCTCCGGCGGGACGAAGTGTCCCTCGTCGTCCTCGTCGGGCTCCGCGGGTGCGTAGTCGCGCGGGCCGACACCGGGCGCGAACGACACCGAGCTGCCCAGCGGCCGCACCGGCGCCTTGCCGATGTCGCTCTCGTCCTTCCCGGCGTCCTTCCCGGGGTTCGTGCCGGTGTCCTTCTCGGTGTCCGGCTCCGGCAGCGCCAGGTCCTCCACCGGCTTGAAGGGCCTGGCACCCGGCGGGTCCGGCGGCTCCTCGCCGTACCCGGCGACGATGGCGCGCCAGGCGGCGTCCTCGTCGAAGGACGCGCCCTGCTCGTCCGGCTCGCGGCCCTCGCGGTCCTCACGGTCCTCGCGGTCGGACTCGTGCTCAGCCACCTGTGGCCGTCCCTTCCTTGCCGAGACTGGGTGCGAGCCGGCCGACGAAGGCGAGGCTCTGCTCGAAGATCCGGTCCGCATCGAGGTCCAACGTCGCCACGTGGTAGCTGTGTTCCAGCACGATCTCCGTCACGTCCGTGGACGACACCCGGCTGAGCACCCGGGCCGAGTCGGCGGCCGGGACGACATGGTCCTGCGCGCTGCGCAGCAGCAGCAACGGCTGGGTGACCTGGGGCAGCTCGCCGTCCAGCCGGCGCAGGAAGCGCCGCAGCGAGTGCGCCGCGTGCAGCGGCACCCGGTCGTACCCCACCTCGGCCGCGCCGCCCTTGGCGATGTCGCTGGCGATGCCCTTCGTCGTGCGCACGAGATGCCGGGCCACCGGAAGGGCGTACGCCGCGAGGCCGTGCACCTTGTTCGCCGGGTTGACGACCACGGCGCCCGCGACCCGCTCGCCGTGCCGGGCCGCGAGCCGGAGCGCCAGGGCGCCGCCCATGGACAGGCCCGCGACGAACACCCGGGAACAGCGCTCGGCGAGGAGGCACAGCTCGCGGTCCACCTCCGCGTACCAGTCCTGCCAGCCGGTGAGCTGCATGTCCTCCCAGCGGGTGCCGTGGCCGGGCAGCAACGGCAGCGACACGGTCAGGCCGTGTGCCGCGTGGTGCTCCGCCCAGGGGCGCAGCGACTGGGGCGAGCCGGTGAAGCCGTGGCAGAGGAGGACCCCCACCTCCCCGCCCTCGTGGCGGTACGGCTCGGCTCCGGGGAGGACCGGCACCTTGGACGCTCCTGTTTCTGAAGAGGCCCCCACCGGTGGCCGGCGAAAGCGTGAGGAATACGCGCGGATGTGCTTCACCGTACGCGACCGCACTGACACCGACCAGGGTCGTCGGACCGATTGACGGTCCTCCGGGTTAAGGTCTGTTCGACGGAAACGGGAGGCACACGGGTGTTGTACGGCACGATGAAGGTCGCCATCGGAGGGCCGCTGAAGGTCGCCTTCAGGCCCTGGGTGGAGGGCCTGGAGAACGTACCGGCAGAAGGGGCCGCCATCCTGGCGAGCAATCACCTGTCCTTCTCGGACTCGTTCTTCCTGCCGGCGGTCCTGGAGCGCAAGGTCACCTTCATCGCGAAGGCCGAGTACTTCACCACGCCCGGTGTGAAGGGCCGGCTGACGGCGGCCTTCTTCAAGGGCGTCGGACAGCTCCCGGTGGACCGCTCCGGGGCGCGCGGCGCCGGCGAGGCGGCGATCAAGAGCGGCATCGAGGTGCTGGAGCGCGGCGAGCTGTTCGGTATCTACCCCGAGGGCACCCGCTCGCCCGACGGCCGGCTCTACCGGGGCAAGCCCGGCGGTCTCGCGCGCGTGGCGCTCGCCACCGGAGCGCCGGTCATCCCGGTGGCGATGATCGACACCGAGAAGATCCAGCCGCCCGGCAAGGTGATGCCGAAGCTGATGCGGCCCGGCATCCGTATCGGCAAGCCGCTCGACTTCGGCCGCTACGCCGGCATGGAGCACGACCGCTTCGTCCTGCGCGCCCTGACCGACGAGGTCATGTACGAGATCATGAAGCTCTCCGGCCAGGAGTACGTCGACATGTACGCGACCGCCGCCAAGCGGCAGATCGCGGATGCGGCGAAGTCGGCCAAGGAAGCCGAGAAGGCCAGGGAAGCCGAGAAGGCCGAGGCCGCCGAGAAGAAGACAGAGGCTTGACGGGCTGGACGGGCTAGGAGAGGGCCGGGGGGGCGGGGGACATGCCGAGGCGTGAGCGGGTCATGAGGATGTCGGTCGAGCTGCCGCTGTGGCGCGCGCTCGCCGGCTATCGCGTGCTGACCCTGCTGTACGCGATCGCCCTGTGCGTCACCAGGTACGACCTCTATGTCCGACCCTGGGCGGCCGTCGCCTACAACGCCGTCCTGCTCGTCTGGACCCTCGCCACCCTGCCCAGGGTGCGCGGCGCGGCGAGCTGCACCAAGCGCTTCCTGGTCGCCGATCTGGCCATCGCCCTCGCCGGGATCCTGCTCACCCCGCTCGCCGACAGCCACCAGCGGATCGCGGGCGGTCCCACGCTGCCGTCGATATGGACGGCCGGCGCGGTGCTCGCCTTCGCGATCAAGGGCGGCTGGCGCTGGGCAGCCGTCGCCTCCACGGCGGTGGCCGCCGCCAATCTGGTCGAGCGCGGCCACCCGGCCCGCGACACGGTGCACAGCCTGATCCTCGTCTGGGTGGCCTCCATCGCCATCGGCTATGTCGTGGAGGTCGCCCGCGCCTCCGAGCGCACCCTCGCCCGCGCCCTGGAGATCGAGGCCGCGACCCGTGAGCGGGAGCGGCTGGCCCGGGACATCCACGACGGCGTGCTGCAGGTGCTGGCGATGGTGCAGCGGCGCGGCGCGGTCATCGGCGGTGAGGCGGCCGAGCTGGGGCGGCTCGCGGGGGAGCAGGAGGTGGCGCTGCGCACGCTGGTCTCCGGCGGTCTGGTGCCGGTCTCCCGGGTCTCGGAGGACGCCTCCGCCGGAGCCGTCGTACGCGTCGTCGAGGAGCCGTACGAGGACGAACCGGACGGCCCGCTCGATCTGCGCGCCCTGCTCGCCCCCTACGCGGGTGCCCGGGTGAGCCTGGCCGAGCCCGGGGCCCCGGTCGAGCTGTCCCGGCCGGCCGCGCGGGAGCTGGCCGCCGCGGTCGGCGCCGCCCTGGACAACGTACGCAGGCACGCGGGCGGCGAGGCCCGGGCCTGGATCCTGGTCGAGGACGAGCCGGAGGAGATCGTCGTGACCGTCCGGGACGACGGCCCCGGCATCCCCGAGGGCCGGCTCGCCCAGGCCGAGGGCGAGGGCCGGCTCGGCGTGGCCCAGTCGATCCGGGGGCGGCTGCGCGACCTGGGCGGCAGCGCGGAGCTGATCTCCGTCCCCGGACAGGGCACGGAAGTCGAACTGAAGGTACCGAAGGGTGCGCCGCGGGCGCGGGGGAAGAAGGCGGAGCGGCGATGACACAGCGGCAGGATCCGATCAAGGTCATGGTGGTGGACGACCACCCCATGTGGCGCGACGCGGTCGCCCGCGACCTGGCCGAGTCCGGCTTCGCGGTGGTCGCCACCGCCGGCGACGGCGAGCAGGCGGTCCGCCGGGCCAAGGCCGCCGCCCCCGACGTCCTCGTGCTGGACCTGAACCTGCCCGCCAAGCCCGGTGTCCAGGTGTGCAAGGAACTGGTCGGCCACAACCCGGCGTTGCGCGTCCTGGTCCTCTCCGCGAGCGGCGAGCACGCCGACGTCCTGGAGGCGGTGAAGTCCGGCGCGACCGGCTATCTGCTGAAGTCGGCCTCCACCGGGGAGTTGCTGGACGCGGTGCGCCGGACCGCCGTCGGCGACCCGGTGTTCACGCCGGGTCTCGCCGGACTGGTCCTCGGCGAGTACCGCCGGCTGGCCTCCGAGCCCGCCCCCGCCCCCGACACCGACGAGCCCGGCGCGCCCCGGCTGACGGACCGCGAGACGGAGGTGCTGCGCCTCGTCGCCAAGGGCCTGAGCTACAAGCAGATCGCCGAACGCCTCGTCATCTCCCACCGCACGGTGCAGAACCATGTGCAGAACACCCTCGGCAAGCTCCAACTCCACAACAGGGTCGAGCTGGTGCGGTACGCCATAGAGCGCGGCCTCGACAACGAGTAGCGCTGCCAGGCGCATTCCGGCAATGCGCCGAAATCACCCGCCCCGCCTCTCCCGATGTGACCTGGGTCACCGTTAGCGTGACCGAGTGTCAGGGAACCGCGGCGAAGGGACATTTCATGCGGGTCGGAGTACTGACCGGAGGCGGCGACTGCCCCGGGCTCAATGCCGTCATCCGGGGCATCGTCCGCAAGGGCGTGCAGGAATACGGCTATGACTTCGTCGGCTTCCGGGACGGCTGGCGCGGTCCCCTCGAAGGCGACACCGTCCGTCTCGACATCCCCGCGGTGCGCGGCATCCTGCCCCGCGGCGGCACCATCCTCGGCTCCTCGCGGACCAACCCGCTCAAGGCCGAGAACGGCATCCGCCGGATCAAGGACAACCTGGCCAAGCTGGACGTCCAGGCCCTCATCGCGATCGGCGGCGAGGACACCCTGGGCGTCGCCGCGCGGCTGTCCGACGAGTACGCGGTGCCCTGCGTCGGGGTGCCCAAGACGATCGACAACGACCTGTCGGCCACCGACTACACCTTCGGCTTCGACACCGCCGTCAACATCGCCACCGAGGCCATCGACCGGCTGCACACCACCGCCGAGTCCCATATGCGGGTCCTGGTCGTGGAGGTGATGGGCCGGCACGCCGGCTGGATCGCCATCCACTCGGGGCTGGCCGGCGGCGCCAACGCCATCCTCATCCCCGAGCAGCGCTTCGACGTCGAGCAGGTCTGCGCCTGGGTGACCTCGCGCTTTCGGGCGTCGTACGCGCCGATCGTGGTCGTCGCCGAGGGTGCCATGCCCAAGGACGGCGACATGGTGCTCAAGGACGGCTCGCTGGACTCCTTCGGGCACGTCCGGCTCTCCGGGGTCGGCGAGTGGCTGGCCAAGGAGATCGAGAGGCGCACCGGCAAGGAGGCGCGCACCACGGTCCTCGGCCATGTCCAGCGCGGCGGCACGCCCAGCGCCTTCGACCGCTGGCTCGCCACCCGCTTCGGCCTGCACGCCATCGAGTGCGTGCACGACGGGGACTTCGGCAAGATGGTCTCGCTGCGCTCCACCGACATCGTCCGGGTCCCCCTCGCCGAGGCCACGGCCAAGCTGAAGACGGTGAATCCGAAGCTGTACGAGGAGGTCGGGGTCTTCTTCGGCTGAGCGGGCCCGTTCCCGGCGCCGGTGGGCGATCCAGCCCGTCTGGGGGCGACAGCCCCCAGACGGCGCGACAGACACCGGTGCTCGTCCATGCCCCGCGACACCGACAGGATCCAAGCGACCGGCCCTAGGGCGCTACACGCCCTAGGGCCGGTCGCCGCTCGGAGCACGTGCTCGTGCCGCGCAGCTGACCGATCAGCTCCCGCACCACCGCGGCCCCGTTC
Source organism: Streptomyces alanosinicus (assembly GCF_014650595.1). Classification (GTDB taxonomy): domain Bacteria; phylum Actinomycetota; class Actinomycetes; order Streptomycetales; family Streptomycetaceae; genus Streptomyces; species Streptomyces alanosinicus. The sequence goes on along the minus strand of NZ_BMVG01000001.1, from coordinate 283,448 downwards.
AGGCTGAGGACCGACTCGGGGTGGAACTGCACGCCGGCGAAGCCGGGCCCGCGCAGCGCGTGCACCTCGCCATTGGCCGCCCGGCTCACCTCCACCCCGTGCGCGGCCAGCTCCCGGGCGCCCTCGTCGTCGCAGCGGGCCACGAAACTGTTGTAGAAGCCGACGGTCTCGGCCCGTCCGAACAGGCCGACCGTGGTCTGCGCCCCCTGGTACGGCACCTCCTTGCGGACGATGTCCAGCCCCAGCTCGGCCGCGATCAGCTCATGGCCCAGGCAGACGCCCAGCACCCCGTGCCGCCGCTCCCGGATCAGCGTGGACGTCAGCTCGCGCAGGAACCGCATCTTCGGGTCGGCGAGGTCCGCCGGATCGCCGGGTCCGGGGCCGAGCACCACCGGGCCCTCGTGCGCGAGCACGGCCGCCCGCAGCCCCGGCTCGTCGTACCGCCGTACCGTCACCTCCAGGCCGCCCGAGCGCAGCACATGCGCCAGCATCGCGGTGAAGGTGTCCTCGCCGTCGACGACGAGGGCATGGCCGGTCAGCTCCTGCGCCGGCTCCTGCATCCGCAGCCAGAAGGGCGCGAGCGAGGCCCGCCGGCCGTCCAGCGCCGCCCGCACCCGCGGGTCGTCCGCCAGCCGGGGCCGCTCCCCCTGCGCTCGCGGCCGGGGCGGCCGTACCCCGAGGGCGGCCAGCACCCCCGCCGCCTTCGCGTGTGTCTCCGCGACCTCGCCCGCCGGGTCCGAGCCGCGCACCAGCGTGGCGCCGACCGGGACGCGCACGTGTCCCTCGGCGTCGATGTCGGCGGTGCGGATCAGAATGGGGGAGTCGAGGGTCTGGGCGCCGCCGGAGTCCCGGCCGAGCAGCGCCAGAGCGCCCGCGTAGTAGCCCCGGCCGCCCACCTCATGGCGCTCGATCACCCGGCACGCGTTCTGCACCGGCGACCCGGTCACCGTCGCCGCGAACATGGTCTCCCTCAGCACCTCCCGCGCGTCCAGGGAGGACTTTCCGCGCAGCTCGTACTCGGTGTGCGCGAGATGCGCCATCTCCTTCAGCCGCGGCCCGACGACCACCCCGCCCATGTCGCCGACGGTGCACATCATCTTCAGTTCCTCGTCGACGACCATCGACAGCTCCTCGATCTCCTTGCCGTCGGCGAGGAAGGAGAGCAGATGCTCCGGGGTCGGCCCCTCGGTGGGATACCGGTACGTCCCGCTGATCGGGTTCATCACGACCGTCCCGCCGGACATCCGCACATGCACCTCGGGGCTGGCCCCGACCAGTGTCCGGTCCCCGGTATGCACGACGAACGTCCAGTACGCGCCCCGCTCACCCGCCAGCAGCCGCCGGAACAGCGCGAGCGCGTCGGCCCGGCCGAACCCCGGGATCGCGCCCTCGTAGGTGCGCCGGATCACGAAGTTCGCGCCCTCGCCCCGGCCGATCTCCTCCGCCAGCACCCGTGCGACGATCTCGCCGTAGGCCGCGTCGTCGACGTCGAAGGCGCCGTCCTCGACCCGGACTTCGTGTCCGGGCAGCTGGTCCAGGGCCTGCTCCAGCGGGATCTCGTACGACTCCTCAGGGGTCAGCACCAGCAGCGGGGTGCCGTCGTCGCGGACGTCGAAGCCGCGCTCGCGGATCTGCCGGAACGGGACCAGCGCGAGACCCTCGTCGGGCAGGTCCGCCAGCCGGTCGTGGGCGGTGACGGGGCCGCGCAGCAGCTCGACCGTGTCGTGCTCGCGGCCCGGTGTGCGGCGGCGCAGAAGGGCGAACGGGCGGTCGTCGTCGAGCAGTCGGGTCAGGTCCATGGTTTCTCGTTCCTCTTCTCGGTGGGAGGAACGGCCCGGCCCTGGAAACACCGAAGGCCGCCCCTCGGGCGGCCTTCGCGAAGTCTGGGTACGCGCAGTCAGTGGGCCGCCGGATGAGCGGTCCACCACCAGTTCTGGTTCATGGGCGAATGCGCGAGCATGTTCCGCACCCTACCCGATCCGGTCAGGCCTCGGCGGGTTCATCCGCCCGGCACCCGCTTCCCGGAGGCTTTCAACTGCCCCGCGCGCGTTTGGCGACCCGCTGTTTCACGCCGTGCCCACACGGCCCTCACGCCGGGCGTGCGGAGGCTCCGCACACGGAAGTAGGCCGAAAAAACCGGCAATTGAGCGCCATTTGTTGACGCGTACACGATCTGACTCTCAGTCTTCCCCCGGACCGCTTTCGTCCCTCGGGGGAGGAGAAAGTCATTTCCAGATCACTGTCACCACGGCCGCATCCGTGGTTCGGACGGCGCGCCGTACGCACGCTGACCGTCCTCGCCACCGCGGCGGCACTCGGCGCCGCACCGCTCGCCACCGCACAGGCCGCCACCGCGCAGGCCGGCACCCGTGGCGGCGGCACCACGATCCACTACCGGGGGCACGCGTTCACCGTCCCCGCCGACTGGAAGGTCGTCGACCTCGACAGGAATCCGGCCGCCTGCGTCCGCTTCGACCGGCACGCCGTGTACCTCGGCACACCCGGCGCCCGCCAGAACTGTCCCGCCGACGTGACCGGCCGCACCGAGGCGCTCCTCGTGCGGCCCTCGGGCGCCACCAGGATCACCGTCACCGAGAACCCCGCCTCCCGGACGTACAGCGCGACCGCCGCCGGCATCACCGTCACGGCCGGCTACGGCGGTGACCGCGCCGGGATCCAGCGGGTGCTGGGCAGTGCCGGGCTGCCGGCGGCCTCGGCGCGGACCGCGGCACCGTCCGCCGCGCCGGCCGCGCTCGCCGTCCCGGCCGACGCGACCTCGTACCAGGGCAAGGGCTTCGACGCCTGCGCCGCCCCGGGCCAGGCGGCGATGGACGCGTGGAAGGGATCCTCCGGATACGGCGCCGTCGGCGTCTACATCGGCGGCGAGAACCGCGGCTGCCCCCAGGCGAACCTCGACGCCCAGTGGGTGCGGACCCAGTACACGAACGGCTGGCGCTTCCTGCCGATCTACGTCGGCAAGCAGGCCACCGCCGACTCGGGCAGCTGCGGCGGCCACTGCTCGGTCATCACCGACCCGGTCCCGCAGGGCACCGCGGCCGCCGACGACGCGGTCGCGCAGGCGAAGGCGGTGGGGCTCGACGCGGGCTCGGTGATCTACGAGAACATGGAGAACTATCCGCGCGGAGGCGACAACACCGCCCGGGTGCTCGCCTACCTCGACGCCTGGACCAAGCGGCTGCACACGCTCGGCTACCGCTCCGGTGCCTACGGCGGCGGAGCGTCCCTCACCCCCGACCTCGTCGCGGCCGCCGGCCGGATCGTGCTGCCGGACGTGATCGACACCGCCCGCTGGGACAACCGGGAGACCACCGACGACCCGGCGATCCCGGCCGGCCTGTGGACCGACCACCAGCGCGTCCACCAGTACGCGGGTGATCTGTACGAGACCCACGGCGGCGTCAGGATCGGCATCGACCGCGACTTCATGGACGTCGGCGCCGGCAGTACGCCTCCGCCGCCCCGGAAGAAGGCCACCAAGCTCGCCCACACCGGCCCGAAGACCGTCTCCGACGGCTCCCCGGCCACGCTGTCCGCGACCCTCACCACCGACGCCGGCGCACCCGTCGCCGGCAAGAAGGTGAGCTTCGCGCTCGGCGCCCAGACCTGTGACGGCACCACGGACGCCCAGGGAGCGGCGAGCTGCGCCATCGCCTCGGTCGACGCCCCGCTGAACGCCGACGCGACCGTCCCGGTCAAGGTGTCCTTCGCCGGCGACGACGGCTACCTGCCCGCCGAGGCCACCGCCACCGTGCGGCTCCGGTACGTCACCGGACGGGCCTACGGCCTCTCCGCCGACGTCTCGCTGCTCGGCCTGCCGGTGGTGTCCGTCCCGCCGACGCCCGACACGGGCACCGTGCGCACCGCGGGTGCGAGCGGCACGGCCCCGCCCTGCACGGCCGACCTCACCACGGTCGTGCTCACCTCGAAGACGCTGTGTGCCCGGGTCGACACCAAGGCCGGACCCGGCAGCGCCACCGCCACGGCGTCCCTGGAGGAGGCCACGATCGGGCTGCCCGGGCTCCCCGTCCTGAAGGTGTCCGGGATCAAGGCCGGCTCGACCGGCACCTGCGGCGCGGTGTCCGGCAGCACGGACCTCACGCTCACCGTGGCCGGTGTCCCGGTCAAGGTCGACGGCAGCGTGAACGAATCCGTCGATCTCGGGGTCGTGGGCGTCAAGCTCGTGGTGAACGAGCAGGTCAGGACGGCGGACGGCGGCCTCACGGTCGACGCCGTCCACCTGACCGCCCCCGGGGTGGACGTGGTCGTCGCGTCCAGCACCTCGGCGGCCCACAACTGCGGCTGACCGCCGCCGGAGACGGGCCTGCGCACCGACGGGCCGCACCGACGGGCCCCCGCCCCCGGGGGCCCGTTTCCCACATCCGGTCACGATGCGTCTCACTTGATGAGCGAATGAGGGGGTCGGTGACCGCACCCCGTAATGTGTAGAGGGTGACCGTGAACGCTAAGACCAGCGCGAGCGCTGGCAACACCTGGCGGAACCTGCCCGCGGCGCAGCAGCCCGAGTACCCCGACGCCGAGGCTCTGCGCGCAGTGATCGCGGACCTCGAGTCGTATCCGCCGCTCGTCTTCGCGGGCGAGTGCGACCAGCTGCGCGCCCGGATGGCGGCCGTCGCCAGGGGAGAGGCGTTCCTCCTCCAGGGCGGCGACTGCGCCGAGGCCTTCGACGCCGTGTCCGCCGACCACATCCGCAACAAGCTGAAGACGCTGCTCCAGATGGGTGCCGTCCTCACCTACGCGGCCGCCGTGCCCGTGGTGAAGGTCGGCAGGATCGCCGGGCAGTACTCCAAGCCGCGCTCCAAGCCGACGGAGACCCGCGACGGAGTGACCCTCCCGGTGTACCGGGGCGACTCCGTCAACGGCTTCGACTTCACTCCGGAGTCCCGGATCCCGGACCCCGAGCGCCTGAAGCGCATGTACAACGCCTCGGCGTCCACGCTGAACCTGGTGCGCGCCTTCACCACCGGCGGCTACGCCGACCTGCGCCAGGTGCATGCCTGGAACCAGGACTTCGTGAAGACCTCGCCGTCGGGCCAGCGCTACGAGCAGCTCGCCCGCGAGATCGACAACGCGCTGAACTTCATGCGGGCCTGCGGCACGGACCCGGAGGAGTTCAAGACCGTCGAGCTGTTCTCCTCGCACGAGGCGCTGCTGCTGGACTACGAGTCCGCCCTGACCCGGGTCGACTCGCGCACCGGCAAGCTGTACGACGTCTCCGGGCACATGGTGTGGATCGGCGAGCGCACCCGGCAGCTGGACGGGGCGCACATCGAGTTCGCCTCGAAGATCCGCAACCCGCTCGGCATCAAGCTCGGCCCGGCGACGACGGCCGAGGACGCGCTGAAGTACATCGACCGCCTCGACCCCGAGCGGGAGCCGGGCCGGCTGACCTTCATCGTCCGCATGGGCGCCGACAAGATCCGCGACAAGCTCCCCGAGCTGGTGGAGAAGGTCACGGCGTCCGGCGCGACGGTGGCCTGGGTGACCGACCCGATGCACGGCAACACCTTCGAGGCGGCCTCCGGGCACAAGACCCGCCGCTTCGACGACGTGCTCGACGAGGTCAAGGGCTTCTTCGAGGTCCACAAGGGGCTCGGCACCCACCCGGGCGGCATCCATGTGGAGCTGACCGGCGACGATGTCACCGAGTGCGTGGGCGGCGGCGACGAGATCTTCGTCGACGATCTGCACCAGCGCTACGAGACGGCCTGCGACCCGCGGCTGAACCGCAGCCAGTCGCTGGACCTGGCGTTCCTGGTCGCGGAGATGTACCGGGACCAGTAGGACCCGCAGGGGACAGCCGGACGCTCTGGGGCGCGGATCACATCCGATCCGCGCCCCTCCCCACTTTTGCGGACCCTGTGCGGCGGGTAAGGTTAGGTTTGCCTCACCGATCAAGGGGATGGCGCCGAGACTCCGTCGGGAGGTGAATCCGCGTGTACGTCTGCAGCTGCTTCGGCATCACCGAGGACCAGGTCAAGCGGCATGCGGAGGACGGCGCCTGCACCCCCCGCCAGATCGCCTCCGCCTGCAAGGCGGGCACGGACTGCGGTTCGTGTGTCCGCCGGATCCAGGCGATCCTGGGCCGTGGCGCCTGCCCGCGCCGCGAGCTGGCCGACCAGGGCAGGCCGGTACTCGCCGAGCTGTCCGGCCCCGTCGGTCTGGACGAGGCCGCCTAGCCGCTCCCGAGGCGGCCCTCCCGGGTCGGCTGCTCTCGGGTCAGCTGCTCTCGGGCTGCTCGATGATCTGGGAGATGTAGAGCGCCTCGCCGAGCTTCTCCACCAGCTCCAGCTGCGTGTCGAGATAGTCGATGTGGTTCTCCTCGTCGGCGAGGATGTCCTCGAAGATGTTGGCGGACGTGATGTCGCCCTTCTCGCGCATCACCTTGATGCCCCGCTTCAGCCGGTCGATCGCCTCCACCTCGATCTGCCGGTCGGCCTCGAACATCTCCTTCACCGTCTGCCCGACGCGGACATGGAAGAGCCGCTGGTAGTTGGGCAGCCCCTCCAGGAACAGGATCCGGTCGGTGAGCACCTCCGCGTGCTTCATCTCGTCGAAGGACTCGTGCCGCGTGTACTTGGCGAGCTTGTACCAGCCGAAGTTCTCCTGCATCTTCGCGTGCAGGAAGTACTGGTTGATCGCGGTCAGCTCGCCGGTGAGCTGCTCGTTGAGGAACTCGATGACCTCGGGGTCGCCCTGCATCGCAGCGGCTCCTTCCACACGGAAACGGGGGGTACGCGGCCGCATGATTGCATCGGGGACGAAGATCGTCCAGTAAGTGCCGACTTAGTAAGTAAGTGCTTAGTTGCTGCGAGTTGTCCGGTTCATGGATCCATGGTCAAGGGCACTGCCCGAGGTCTGTCAGGATGGATACATGGGTCATCCGGTGGAGCGAGAGTCTGGAGCAACGGCAGGGTCCGAGCTTCCGCCGGGTCAGCGGCTCCAGCGCGGCTGGCCGGTCACCCACTACGGCCCCGTCCCGAAGTTCCGCTCCGAGCGCTGGGAGTTCCGGGTCTTCGGCGCCACCGCCGACGGGGACAAGCACACCTGGGGCCACGAGGAGTTCACGGCCCTGCCGTACACCACCGTGGTGGCCGATCTGCACTGCGTGACGAAGTTCAGCATGACCGGCGCCGAGTGGGGCGGTGTCCCCGCCCGCGCCGTCCTCGACCTCGCCCCGCCGGCGCCGGACGTCACCCATGTGATGGTCTGGGCCGAGTACGGCTTCAGCTCCAACCTCCGCCTGTCCGACTTCACCTCGGACCGCACGATCTTCGCCACCCACAAGGACGGCGAACTCCTCACCGCCGAGCACGGCTTCCCGGTCCGGCTGATCGTGCCCCACCTGTACGCCTGGAAGGGCCCCAAGTGGGTCCGGGGTGTCGAGTACATGACCGCCGATCGCCGCGGTTTCTGGGAGGAGCGCGGCTACCACAACATCGGCGACCCGTGGAAGGAACAGCGCTTCTCCTACCAGGAGGAACCGGGAGACGGCCCCGAGCTGTGACCCCGGCCCGGCCCCGCCTCGACCGTCAGCCGCCCTTGGGGCTCTCCGGCCTCAGCCGTCCCTGAGCTTCTTCAGGCGCTCCACGTCCGCCGCGTGCCCTTCCCTGCCGCCGGGCGTCTCGATGATCAGCGGTACGCCCTCGGTCGCCGGGTGGGTCATGAGCGCCCGGAACGGGTCCTCGCCGATGTGGCCGGCGCCGATGTTCTCGTGCCGGTCCTTGTGCGAGCCGACCACGTCCTTGGAATCGTTGGCGTGGATCAGCTTCAGCCGCCCCTCGCCGACGGTGTCCACCAGCAGGTCCAGCGTCTGGTGCATCCCGCTCGGCCCGGTCAGATCGTGCCCGGCGGCGAAGATGTGGCAGGTGTCCAGGCACACGCCCAGCTTCGGATGGGCGTCCAGCGCCTCGAAGTACGGCCCGAAGTCCCAGGTGCGCGAGCACAGCGAGGCACCCTGCCCCGCCGTCGACTCCAGCAGCAGGAACGGATCGTCGTCGTGGGTCAGCTCCTCCAGCAGCGGCAGCATGTGCTCCCGCACCTGCCGCAGCGCCACGGCCCGCTCCCGCCCGCCGGTCGCGCTGCCCGTGTGCACGACCACGCCCAGCGCGCCGATCTCCCGCCCGCGCCGCAGGGAGTGCCGCAGGGACTCGACCGACCGCTCGACGGTCGCCTCGGTGTGCGAACCGAAGTTGATCAGGTACGGGGCGTGTACATACGCGGGGACCGACTCCTCGGCACACGCCTGCCGGAACGCCTCGTCCTGCCGGGGGTTTCCCACGGGCGTCGCCCAGCCGCGCGGATTGGCGACGAAGACCTGCACGGTCTCGGCCTTCAGCTCACGGGCGTACGACAGCCCCACGGAGTGCAGGCCGCCGGCCACGGGGACATGGCCGCCGACGGGATTGCGCGGAAGGGACGGCGACGGCCGCAGGGACGACCGCTGATCGGAACTCACCCGTTCAGGGTGTCATGCTCGCACCGGCCGCCCGACCGCGGTCCTCCCTGATGACCAATGGCCAATGGCCGATGACCAATGGTCAATGACCGATGCCCCGGTCACCGGATGGTGATCGTGACGGTCGCCCCCTTGGGGGCCTTGTCGCCGCCCTTCACCGACTGCTTCTGCACGGTGTCGCCGAACAGCCCGAGCAGCCCGCGGTCCTCCTCCACCTTGAAGCCGGCGCCCTCCAGCGCCTTGTGGGCGTCGTCGACGCTGTCGCCGGTCACATCCGGGACCTCGACCATCTGCGGGCCCTTGGACAGCGTCAGCGTCACCGTGTCGCCCTCGGCGGCCTGGCTGCCGTCACCGGGGCTCTGCTTGGCCACCTGACCCTTGTCGTACTCGGAGTTGACCTGCTCGGGAGCGATCTGCACCTTCAGCCCGGCGCCCGTCAGCTCCTTCTTGGCGTCGTTCAGATCGTCGCCGGTGACGTCCGGGACATCGATCGGGCTGCCCTTGCTGACGGTCAGCGCGATCGCCGAACCGGCGTGCCGCTTGGTGCCCGCCTGCGGTGTCGTACCGATCACCGAGCCCTTGGCGACCTCGTCGCTGAACTGCTGGGTGACCATGCCCGGCTCCAGCCCGTCCGACTTCAGCCGGGCGCGGGCCTCGGCCAGTGTGCGGTCCGTCACATCCGGCACGTTCACCGTGTCCGGGCCCAGCGAGACGGTCAGCGTGACCGACTCGTGGTCGCGGATGCGGGCGCCGGGGGCCGGATCGGTGCCGATGACCGTGCCGCGCTTGACGGCGTCGTTGTACTCGCGCTTGACCTGCCCGACGTCCAGCCCGGCCGCCTTCAGCCGGTCCCGCGCCTGCGCCTCGGTCTTCGACAGCAGCGGCGGGACCTTGGTGAACTGGCCCGAGTTGATGTACCAGACCCCGGCGCCCACGCCGAGCACCACCAGCACGGCGGCGACGATCGTCAGCACCAGCCGGTTGGGGCGTCCGGACCGCCCGGACCGCCCGGAGCGCCTGGACCGCCTGGACGGCGGGGCGGGCGGCGCCTGGAGCCGGCTGGTGCGCTGGACGAGGTCGTCCGCCGGCTCGTCCTCGTTGACGGGCAGCGGCCGCGGCACGGTCAGCGAGCGCGGGATCACGCTCGTACGGTCCCGGGCGTTGTCGTGCTCCGCGGACCGCGCCTGCGGCGGCACCGTGTCCAGCTGGGACTCGCTGAGCCCGTGCCGCGCCTCGCGCGCCTGGGCGAGCAGCGCCACGGCGTCCTGCGGGCGCAGGTCCGGGGTGCGCGCGGTCGCCGACGCGACCAGTTCGTCCAGCGGGTACGGCAGCCCCGGCACCCGTGCCGAGGGCGGCGGCACGTCCTCGTGGATGTGCTTGTAGAGCACCTGGGCGGGGGAGTCACCGGAGTGCGGCTTCTCGCCCGTCAGCATCTCGTAGAGCACGACGCCGCACGCGTACACGTCGACGCGCGGGTCCGCGGTGCCGTGCTCCACCTGCTCGGGCGCGAGATACGACACGGTCCCGAGGACGGCGTCGGTGGTGCTGGTCACGGTGTCGACGGACCGCACGAGCCCGAAGTCGGCGACCTTGACCCGCCCGTCGTCCCCTATCAGCACGTTCTCGGGCTTCATGTCCCGGTGTACGAACCCGGCCCGGTGCGCGGCGCCGAGCGCGGCGAGGACGGGCTCCAGGATGTCGAGGGTCGCGCGCGGCTGCAGCGCCCCGCGCTCGCGCAGCACGTCCCGCAGGGTGCAGCCGGCGATGTACTCCATCGCCAGGTACACATACGACCCGTCGGTGCCCTGGTCGAAGACCTGGACGACATTCGGGTGCGCCAGCCGGGCGACGGACTTCGCCTCCCGGATGAACCGCTCGACGAACGAACCGTCCGCCGCGAGCGTCGGGTGCATCACCTTCAGCGCGAGAACGCGGTCCAGACGGGTGTCCAGGGCCCGGTAGACCGTGGCCATCCCGCCGACCGCGATCCGTGCGTCGACGCGATAACGGCCGTCGAGCACCTGCCCGACGAGAGGGTCCTGAAGGGTCGTATCCACGCAGGGGAGTCTACGAGGAGCGACCGACACTTCCCCCGCCGAGACCGCTTTCCCCCACCCACTGAAGCCGACCTGTAACGCGCCCCACACCCCCCGACCACGCCATCCACCCACCCCCACACGGCCCCCCCTCGCCCCGCACTCCGCGCGGCCACGCCCCTTCGCCCTGGGCTTCGTGCGGCTACGGCCTTGCCCTGGGCTTCGTGCGGCTACGGCCTCTCGCCCCGGGCTTCGTGCGGCTACGGCCTCTCGCCCCGCACTCCGCGCGGCCACGGCCTCTCGCCCCGCACTCCGCGCGGCCACGGCCCTTCGCCCTGGGCTTCGCGCGGCTATGGCCTCTTGCCCTGGGCTTCGCGCGGCCACGCCCCTTCGCCCCCCGGGCTCCGCGCGGCCACGGCCTCTCGCCCTGGGCTCCGTGCGGCTACCGGTCCCCGTCCCGGGCACTATGCAGCCATCGCCCCCACCTCAACTCGATGTGGCCACCGTTCCCTGCCCCCGGGCTCCGTCTGGCTACCGGTCCCCGTCCCCGGCACCATGCAGCTACCCCCCGCCCCAGCTCGATGTGGCCACCGTTCCCCGGCCCTGACCCCATGCGGTTACCGCCCCCGCCCCGGGGCCGTGTGGCTAGCGCCCTCACCCCCGACTCCGTGTGGCTACCGCTCTCCGCTCCGGCTCCGTGTGGCTACCACCCTCGCCCCGGCACTTGCGGCTACCGCCCCCGCCCCCGGCTCGATGTGGCCACCGCTCCCCGCCCCGGCCCCCGCGGCCAGCCCTCCCTGCCTCTCTCAGCGGCCAGCCCTCCCCGGCCCCCCGTGGCCAGCCTTCCCCGCCTCTCCCCCCGGCCAGCCCTCCCCGGCCCCCGCGATCCGCCCCTCCGGCCCGAGGCCGCCGGCGGTGGGGGAGGCCCACGGGAGAGTTCAGCCCTTCAGTCGGCAGTCATGGGTGGTGCGTGGGTGGGAGGGCAAGGGGGGCGCGGCGCAGGGTCAGAACGCGGGACGCTCGGGATCCAGCACGGCCAAGCCCTCCGCAGGAGACGACGCCTCGGCGAGATACCGCCGCGGAATCCGACCGGCCAACCGAGCCAGCCGACCCCCCTCCACCGCATGCCGCATCGCCGCCGCCATCCGCTCCGGCTCCTGCGCCCGGGTCACTGCAGAGGCGAGCATCACCCCGGCACACCCCAGCTCCATCGCCAGGGCAACGTCAGACGCCGTACCGGCCCCCGCATCCAGAATCACCGGCACGCGCGCGTGCTCCACGATCAGCTGGAAGTTGTGCGGATTGCGGATGCCGAGCCCGGAGCCGATCGGCGAGCCCAGCGGCATCACCGCCGCACAGCCCACGTCCTCCAGCTTCCGCGCGAGCACCGGGTCGTCGTTCGTGTACGGCAGCACCGTGAACCCGTCGTCGACCAGCGTCTCCGCCGCCTCCAGCAGCTCCACCGGATCCGGTAGCAGCGTCCGCTCGTCGGCGATGACCTCCAGCTTGATCAGATCCGTGCCCAGCGCCTCCCGTGCCAGCCGCGCCGTCAGCACGGCCTCACCCGCGGTGAAACAGCCCGCCGTGTTCGGCAGCACCCGGATGCCCAGCTTCTCCAGCACCGACAGCACCGAACCGTGCACGGAGGGGTCCACCCGCCGCATCGCGACCGTCGTCAGCTCCGTACCGGAGGCGGCCAGCGCCCGCTCCAGCACCTCCAGGCTGGGCGCACCGCCCGTACCCATGATCAGCCGCGAGGAGTACGCCGTACCCCCGAGGACGAAGGAATCGTCGGCCATGGCTCAGCCTCCCTGGACCGCGGTGAGGATCTCCACCCGGTCGCCCTCGCTCAGCGTCGTACCCGCCCACTGCGCGCGCGGCACGACGGTCTCGTTGACGGCCGCGGCCACCCCGGAGGGCGCGGAGACCAGGGACCGCACGACGGCGTCGAGCGAGGTGCCCGAGGCGACCTCCCGGCCCTCGCCGTTGACGGAGACGGAGAACGTGACGGAGATGCTCATGCGGGCTGCTCCAGGAGTACGGCGCCGAAGCGCTGCGGAGTGAACGGGCGGGCCTCGTCCGGCAGTTGGCCGCTGACCAGCACCTCGGCCAGTACATCCCCGGTGACCGGCGTCAGCAGCACCCCGTTGCGATAGTGCCCGGTGGCCAGCAGCAGTCCGTCGAGCCCGGTCGGGCCGAGCAGCGGCGCGTTGTCGGGGGAGCCGGGGCGCACTCCGGCCCGGGTCTCGGTGAGCGGCAGCTCGGTGATGCCCGGCACCAGCTCATGGGCGTCGCGCAGCAGCTCGTACACACCGCCCGCGGTCACCGCCGTGTCCCAGCCCAGCTCCTCGCTGGTCGCGCCGACGACCAGTTCGCCGTTCTCCCGGGGCACCAGATAGACATGGCCACCGCGCACCACGGCCCGTACGGTCCGGCTGAGGAAGGGCGCGTACCGGCGCGGCACCGTCAGCCGCAGCACCTGCCCCTTGACCGGCCGTACCGGCGGCAGCAGCGCCTCGGGCACCCCCGCGAGCCGTCCGCTCAGGCTGCCGGCCGCGAGCACCACCTGCCCGGCCCGCAGCGCGGTGCCGTCCGCCGTGGTGACCCCGGCGGCCCGGTCGCCCGCCACGTCCAGCCGCTCGGCCCACACCCGGTGGAACGTGACGCCGGCCCGCTCGCACGCGGCCACCAGGGCCGTCGCCAGCCGCCGCGGGTCGATCTGGTGATCGCCGTCGACCCGCAGCCCGCCGCGCACCCCGGGCGCCAGCATCGGCTCCAGGCGCCGGCACTCCCGCCCGGACAGCCACTCCGACTCCAGGCCGGAGCGCCGCTGCAGGGCGTGCAGCTCGCGCAGATGGGCGCGGTCGTCGGCGTCGAGCGCGACCTGGAGGGTGCCACAGCGGCGATAGCCGAGGTCATGGCCGGTCAGCTCGGTCAGCTCGGCCGCGAAATCCGGGTACCGGCGTGCCGATTCAAGGTTGAGGGCGAGCAGGGTCTGCTCGCCGTAGTGCAGTTCGGTGACCGCGGCCAGCATCCCGGCCGCGACCCGCGCGGCCCCGCCGCCGGGCTCGGGATCCACCACGGCCGTGGCAAGCCCGCGCTGCGCCGCGCGCCAGGCCGTGACCAGGCCGATGATTCCGCCCCCGATGACGAGGACGTCGGACGTATCGGACGTACGTGACGACATGGGCGTCCAGCCCCTCCCTTCGCCGGCATGACCCGGATCAGGTTCGTACGGTCGGAGGCCGCCAGCCTCCCTCTCAGCCCGGTGCGTCCGGGCTCCCGCGAGTGCTTGTACGGTGGCCACCCTAGCCCGCCGCGCACATCACCCGTAAGGGAGCCCCTGCCTGTGACCCGGTCCCTCGACGGTCTGACCTTCGCCCCTGTGGCGGACCAAGCCCCAGGTCAGGTGGGCACCCGCACCCGGTTCGCCTATCACGAGGACGACGGCCGGATCTGGGCCGAGTACGCGGGCGGCGATGTGGTGCGCGGCCATCTGGTCGGCACCCGCGAGGGCGACCTGCTGGACTTCCGTTATGTCCAGCTCAGGACCGACGGGACCACCGCCTGCGGGCACTGTGTGTCCACGGTCGTCGAGCTGCCGGACGGGCGGATACGGCTGGAGGAGACCTGGGAGTGGGAGTCCCGGGCGGGCGCCGGCCGAAGCGTTGTGGAACAGGTCACCGAGCACGCCCGCTGACTGACGATCCGTCACATGCTTATGGTGATCAGGTGAGCGAGCAGACAGCACAAGAGGGCACGTCACAGCAGGGGCGCCGGGTGGTCGTCGTCGGCGCGGGCATGGCCGGGGTGCAGACCGCGGTCGCCCTGCGGGAACAGGGCTTCAAGGGCGCCGTCACCGTGCTCGGCGCCGAGCCGCACCAGCCGTACGACCGGCCGCCGCTGTCGAAGGCCGTGCTGCTCGGCAAGGCCGAGGACTCCGCCTTCGACGTGGACTTCGAGACGCTCGGCGTCGAGCTGCGGCTCGGCTGCGAGGTGCTGGGCCTGCGCCCCGCCGCGCACGAGCTGGACACCGAGGCGGGCCCGGTGCCGTACGACGTCCTGGTCCTCGCCACCGGCGCCGAACCGATCACCCTGCCCGGCACCGAGGGCGTGCCCGGCGTGCATCTGCTGCGCACCCTGGACGACGCCGAACGGCTGCGGCCGGTGCTGGCCCGGCAGCACGACGTCGTGGTCGTCGGGGCCGGCTGGATCGGCGCCGAGTTCGCCACGGCCGCCCGCGAGGCCGGCTGCGCGGTGACCGTCGTCGAGGCCGCCGACCGGCCGCTGGCCGGCGCCCTGCCCCCCGAGGTCGCGGCACCCATGGCCGGCTGGTACACCGACGCCGGCGCCGAACTGCGCACCCACGCGCGCGTGGATCACATCGAGCCCGGCGCGGTGGTCCTCGCCGACGGCACCCGGCTGCCCGCGGGCGCCGTCGTCGTCGGTATCGGCGCCCGCCCCGCCACGGCCTGGCTCGCCGGCTCCGGCATCGCGCTCGGCCCGCACGGGGACGTCCTCGCCGACGCCCACCTGCGCACGAGCGTCGAGGACGTGTACGCCGTCGGCGACTGCGCCTCCTTCCCCTCCGCCCGCTACGGCGAACGGCTGCTCGTCCACCACTGGGACAACGCCCTGCAGGGCCCGCGCACCGTCGCCGCGAACATCCTCGGCGAGACCCCCGCGGCCTACGACCCGGTGCCGTACTTCTGGTCCGAGCAGTTCGGCCGCTTCGTCCAGTACGCCGGCCACCACGCCGCAGCCGACCGGATGGTCTGGCGCGGTGCCCCGACGGGCCCGTCCTGGTCGGTCTGCTGGCTCCGTGAGAACCGCCTCGTCGCCCTGCTGGCCGTAGGCCGCCCGCGTGACCTCGCCCAGGGCCGCCGCCTGATCGAAGCGGGCCGCACCATGGACCCCGAGGCGATGTCCGATCCGGCTCGCCCCCTGAAGGACGCGACGGCAACCCCCTAGGTCCTGTCGTCGAATTTCCGCCGCGATGGGGGTCCCCGGGTTCGAGCGAAGCCGAGAGCTTGGGGGAGCGACCAGCCACGACGGCGCGGCGGCCGACGGACGACATCACCCGGCACCGTCCATCGCCGCCCACCCGGCGGAGCGCCTACGCTAGGTGGCGTGACCGAGATTGACGCAAAGATCGATGCTCTCGTCCCCGCCTGGCTCACTCTCCCCGACATCGCCGAACAGCTCGGCGTCGAGGTGACGCGTGTGCGGCAGCTGGTCAAGGAGGGCCAGCTCATCGCCGTACGCCGAGGTGAGAACCGCGCGCTGCACGTCCCCGCCGCCTTCATCGACGGGGACAAGGTCGTCAAGGGCCTGTCCGGAACCTTGACGCTCCTGCGGGACGACGGCTTCACGGACGAAGAGATGCTCGAATGGCTCTTCACCCCCGACTCGACCCTGCCCGGCACCCCCGCGCAGGCCCTGAGCGAGAATCGCGGCACGGAGGTGAAGCGCCGGGCCCAGGCACTCGCCGTCTGAGCCGACCCGCACCACGAAGGGGGCGTACGGGCCGCCGTGGCCCGTACGCCACCCGCTGAAGCCGCCAGGGACACCGACCAGGGGGACCACGTATGTCCGACACCGCCACCGCACGCACCGCGCTCGCCGACGCCCGCCTGTACCTGTGCACGGACGCGCGCACCCGGCAGGGTGACCTTCCCGAGTTCCTGGACGCGGTGCTGGCCGGCGGTGTCGACATCGTGCAGCTGCGCGACAAGGGCTTGGAGGCCGGCGAGGAGCTGGCCCACCTGGAGGTCTTCGCGGACGCCTGCGCCCGGCACGGCAAGCTCCTCGCGGTGAACGACCGCGCCGACGTCGCCCACGCCGCCCGCGCCGATGTGCTGCACCTCGGCCAGGGCGACCTGCCGGTCCCCGCCGCCCGCGCGATCCTCGGCGACGAGGTGCTGATCGGCCGCTCCACACACGCCGAGTCCGAGGCGGCCGCGGCGGCCGTGCAGGACGGCGTGGACTACTTCTGCACCGGCCCCTGCTGGCCCACGCCCACCAAGCCCGGCCGCCACGCGCCCGGCCTCGATCTGGTCCGGTACACGGCCGGCCTGGGCACGGACCGCCCCTGGTTCGCGATCGGCGGCATCGACCTCGGCCGTCTCGACGAGGTGCTGGAGGCGGGCGCCCGCCGGGTGGTCGTCGTCCGCGCGATCACCGAGGCCGATGACCCGGGTGCCGCCGCGGCCGAGTTCGCCAAGCGCCTGCGGCAGGCCTGACCGGCTCTCCGTCCGGGGAAGTGTCCAAGGGGTGGACAGCAAGTCGACAATCCGGACAAAATACCGGCATCCGGTTGGGTGACCGCCCACCCCTGGCTAACCTGCCCGTATGGCCCTCGGAACCCCCTCCACCAGGACTGATCGCGCACGCACCGTGCGGGAGATCCTCGCCACCGGCAAGACCACGTACTCGTTCGAGTTCTCGGCGCCGAAGACCCCCAAGGGCGAGCGGAACCTGTGGACCGCGCTCCGGCGGGTCGAGGCGGTCGCGCCCGACTTCGTCTCCGTGACCTACGGCGCCGGCGGCTCCACCCGCGCCGGCACGGTCAAGGAGACCCAGCAGATCGTGGCCGACACCACGCTCACCCCGGTCGCCCACCTCACCGCGGTCGACCACTCCATCGCCGAGCTGCGCAACATCATCGGCCAGTACGCGGACGCCGGGATCCGCAACATGCTCGCCGTGCGCGGCGACCCGCCCGGCGACCCCATGGGCGAGTGGGTCCCGCATCCCAGGGGCCTGACCTACGCGGCCGAGCTCGTCCGGCTCATCAAGGAGTCGGGCGACTTCTGCGTGGGCGTCGCCGCCTTCCCCGAGATGCACCCCCGCTCCGCGGACTGGGACACCGACGTCGCCCACTTCGTGGACAAGTGCCGTGCGGGCGCCGACTACGCTGTCACACAGATGTTCTTCCAGCCGGAGTCGTATCTCCGGCTGCGCGACCGTGTGGCGACGGCGGGCTGTGACACCCCGGTGATCCCCGAGATCCTCCCTGTCACCAGCGTGAAGATGCTAGAACGCCTGCCCAAACTCAGCAATGCGGTCTTCCCCGAGGCCCTGAAAGAGCGGATCCTCACAGCGCGGAACGATCCGGCGGCGGTACGCTCCATCGGTATCGACTTCGCCACGGAGTTCTGCGCTCGGCTGCTCGCCGAGGGGGTGCCCGGACTGCACTTCATCACGCTGAACAGCTCCACGGCGACCTTGGAAATCTACGAGAACCTGGGCCTGCACCACCCCCCGCAGGCCTAGACCGGCCGCACCGCGATACGACACACTGCGTAGCGGTTACTGGGAGAGGGGCGTACATGGGCTGGACGGTCCTCTACATCGCGTTCGGCGTCGTCGCACTGTGGCTGCTCGGCGAGGTACTGCTGCAGTACAAGGCGCGTCTGCGCTGGCGGCTGCTCGCCTTCGCCGGCTTCCTCGGTGTCGTGGTCGGTGTGCTGATGCCGTCCGTGATCGTGATCGGTGTCGGCGCCATCGCCTTCGCGGTGGGCCAGACCTACGTCACCCTGTCGTTCCGCCGCGGCTTCGCCGCCGGCTGGGCCGTCAAGCGCCCGGACGCCGAGGCCGCCGCCGGCGGAGCCGGCAGCAAGCGCCGCCGCGGCAAGACGGACCGGCACGACCCGCAGCCGGAGGCCGCGGACCAGGAGTACGCCGCCGCCGACGACCGGGACGCCGACCAGGCCGTCTACGGCCAGGCGCACGGTGACTACGACGACTACGACCGCGACGACGTCTTCACCCCGGCCCGCCCCGGTGCCCCCACCGCCGCCGAGACCACCGCCGTCTACGAGCCGCAGCCCATGCCCGAGGACACCGGCAACTACGGCGTCTACGGCGACACCGCCACCCACGCGGCCGCGGCCCAGCAGCAGGACCCCGGCCAGCAGGCCTACGCCTACGACTACTCGGGCTACGGCCAGCAGGGCTACGGCTACGACGCCACGGGCCAGCAGGCCTACGCCAACTACTCCGACCCCTACATCGGCAGCCAGCCCTACGGCGGCGCCGCCTCGTACGACACCGGCTACTCCGGGCAGTACGCCCAGCAGGGCTACCCCCAGGACCCGTACGCCGGCGCCGGCGGCGGCTACGGCGAGACCCCGGCCGGCG
Source organism: Streptomyces alanosinicus (assembly GCF_014650595.1). Lineage (GTDB taxonomy): Bacteria > Actinomycetota > Actinomycetes > Streptomycetales > Streptomycetaceae > Streptomyces > Streptomyces alanosinicus. Next base: position 264,773 of record NZ_BMVG01000001.1, on the reverse strand, counting down.
GGGTGTGGGTGCCGCAGCAGCGCACCGACGAGACCTACGGCGGCGAACTCCCGCAGGAACAGCCCTACCCGTACCAGGGGCAGGGCCAGGCTCAGCAGCAGCCGCAGCCCGGCGCCGGGTACGACGAGCAGTACCGCTTCTGAGGCCGGCGGCCCAGGCTCTTTGGGGCCTCGGTCCGGCTCACTGGGAGCCGCGGAACTCCGGGCCCTCCACGATCAGCCCCGCCACCAGCGCGCCCGACATGCCCGCGTGCGGCAGGCCGCCGCCGGGGTGGGACCAGCCGCCGACCCGGTAGAGACCGGGCAGGCGCGTGGTGTTCGCCGGGTGCAGGAAACGGCCCTGGCCGGCGGCGAGGGCCGGGGCCGGCACCGCGCCGAGGAACGCGCTCGTCTCGTCGTCGGTGTCGTCGGGTGTGCGCACCTCCTGCCACAGGATGCGTTCCCGCAGACCCGGTATCGCGGCCCCGGCGGCTTCGAGGAGATGCTCCGTGTACCCCCGGACCATGCCCTCCTCGTCCCAGTCGGCGGCGCCCGGCACCACCGCGGACAGCACCATGGACTCGTGCCCGTCGTCCGGTCTGAGCGCAGGGTCGTCGGGGCGCAGCACGGTCACCGTGGGCCGCGGCGGCACATCTCCCTCCGCCGTGGCCAGGAAGTCCAGCTCGGACGGCGGGTCCGGCGTATGCACGACCGTGCGGTGCGCGGCACCGGACTCGCGCCCGCCGCGCAGGGCCAGCAGCAGGGTGAACCGCCCCGGCCGGGTCATGAACGGGTCGGCCCGGACATCGCCGTTCCTGTCCAGCGGGCGGTCCGTCAGCGCCTTCAGGCGCGCCGGGTCCACGTCCGCCACGACATGATCGGCCTCGGCCACCGTGCCGTCCCGCAGCTCCACGCCCGTGGCCCGCCCGTCCTTGTCCAGGACGCGCACGACCTCCGCGCCGAAGACGAACTCGACCCGCCGCTCAAGGCATCGCTCGTACACCGCGCGCGCCAACTCCCGGATACCGCCGCGCACATACCACGTGCCGAAGGCGTGCTCCATGTAGGGCAGCACGGCCGCGCTCGCCGGAGCGGTCCGCGGATCGAGGCCGTGGGCGAGGGCACAGCTGTCCAGGACGGCCGCGAGGCGCTCGTCGCGCAGCTCCCAGGAGCCGATCTCGGACAGGGTGCGCGCATACCGGGTGCGCAGCAGGCGCCGCTGCGGGACGCCCGGATACGGCTCCTTCCCCGCCAGCGCCTGCCAGTTGGGCCACAGCGGCTCCTCCAGCAGCGGCCTGCGGGTGCGGTCCCAGGCCTCCCGGGCCCGCACCAGGAACGCGCCCCAGCTCTCGCCCGCGCCCGCGCCCAGCGACTCGTCCAGGGCCGCGACCACACCCGCGCGCGAGGCGTTCGGCAGCGTCACCTCGGTGCCGTCCGCGAAGACATGCCGCGCGGACGGATCGACCTGGACCAGCTCGACGCAGTCCTCCAGCGGCTGCTTGCCGGTCTTGACGAACAGATCGCGGTACACGGCGGGCAGCGTCAGCAGTCCGGGACCGGTGTCGAATCCGAACCCGTCCCGCTCGAACCGGCGCACCCCGCCGCCGTAGGTGTCCGTGCTCTCGTACACCACCACCCGGTGGCCCGCGACGGCCAGCCGGGCAGCGGCCGCCATCGCGCCCATCCCGGCGCCGATCACCGCAATCCGTGCCATGCCTGCGACTTTATCGACCCCCACTGACAATCCGGCCCGCGGGCGGGTCAGGGGGAGCGCGAGGCCAGCCGCCGCTCCTCGCGCCGCTGTGCCCGGCGCCGTAGGAAGCGCCGGATGCGCGAGACGAGGAGCACCAGCGCCAGCAGACCGCCGGCCAGCAGCACGGCCGCGATGATCGCCGCCGCCGCGGGGTGGAACATCGCGATCGAGACGACGCCGCCCACGCCGAGGTCCTCGGCGAAGCTCAGCACGATATTGCTGAACGGCTCCGGCGAGGTGTTGACGGCCATCCGCGTCCCGGCCTTCACCGTATGGCTGGCCAGTGCCGTCGAACCGCCGATCAGACCGGCCGCCACGTCCGGCAGCGAACCGCTGTGCCCGGCGAGCAGCGCGCCCACCCAGGCACCGGCGAGCGGCCGGATCACCGTGTGCACGGAGTCCCACAGCGAGTCGACGTACGGGATCTTGTCGGCCACCGCCTCGCACAGGAACAGCAGCCCGGCGACGATCAGCACCTCGGGCCGCTGCAGCGTCTGCGGGACGTCGTCGCTCACGCCCGTCAGGCCGAACACGCCGAGCAGCAGCACCACCGCGTAGGCGTTGATGCCGCTGGCCCAGCCGCTGGTGAAGACCAGGGGGAGTACGGACACGGAGGCGATCGTAGCCAGGTGACGGGCCGCCGTGCCGGGCACGCGCGCGGGTGCCTGAGTATCCGTACCTAGGTGGCGAGATGAGTATGTGCGCGGATGGGCCACGACCTGTGCGGACGGGACAGTTGAGGCACGGCAAGGGGCGCGGCCCGGCACCGCCGGCACGGGGCGGCGGAACGGCGCCCGCCACCTGGCCGCTCCTTCCGCCGATCAGTCGGCGGAAGCGAGTCGGGGGACCCGGGGGAACGACCACCCACGGGGGACCATCGGGGGAGAACCGTACGGGGGCGTACGGATCACAAGGGGAACGGGAAGGCGCCGGTCCGGCAGCGGACCGGCGCCTTTCCCCTGTCTGCGGGCTTGTCAGCCCTTGCCGCTGACCCGTCCCTGCAGCAGCCGGGACAGGGCCGAGTGGACGTCGTCCAGGGAGCGCTCCGGCTGGAAGGACTTCCAGTCCAGCGCGGCCACCAGGACCATGCCGACCAGCGCGGCCGCCGTCAGCTGCACATCGATCTCGTCGCTGAACTCACCGGCCGCCACGCCCTCGCGCAGCACCTCCTCCACCACGGCGACGGCCTCCTGCCGGACCACCATCAGCGTGGACTGCCAGGCCCGGTTGGTGCGCCACAGCTCGGCGACGTACAGCTGGGTGAAGGCCGGGTAGCGGTCGATGAAGACCAGGCCCGCGCGGACCATCGCGTCCAGCGCGTCCACCTTGCTGCCGCCCGCGCGCGCGGTCTGCTCCGCTGCCTCCTTCAGCGAGGCGGTGAGCAGGCCCACGCCGTGCCGCAGCAGCTCCTCGAAGAGGACCGACTTGCTCGCGAAGTTGTAGTAGACCGTGCCCTTCGCGACTCCTGCCCGCTCGGCGATCTCGTCCACCGTGGTCGCGGAGAAGCCCTGCTCGGCGATGAGCGTGACGGCCGCCTCGTAGAGCTTCTGCCGGGTGGCCTCACGGCGCGTGCTGCCGCCGGACCTGGCGCTGCTGCTTTCCATGGTCCCGATTCTCACAGGTACGCGCGCGTGCGTCGGCCGCCCGGGGGTCACAGGCTCAGCTCCGGGTGCAGCCGGTCCAGCGTCCACACCTGGCGGCGCCGGGCCGCGAGCGCGGTCAGGGCCAGCGCTCCCACGGTGAACGCGGCCAGCACGGCACACGCCTGCCAGACCGGACCGAGCCCGCCGCCCGTGATCAGCCGGCGCAGCGCCTCCACGATGTAGCTCATCGGCAGGAACGGGTGGATCGCGTTGAAGAAGCCCGGACTGGTCTGCACGGGATATGTGCCGCCCGCCGAGGTCAGCTGGAGCATCAGCAGCGCGAGCACCAGGATCCGGCCGGCCGCGCCGAAGCGGGCGTTCAGCCACTGCACGAGCGCCGCGAAGCAGCCCGTGACCAGGCACAGGAAACCGATCGTGCCGGCCGCCCGCAGCATCTGCAGACCGATCGCCCAGTGCAGTACGGCCATCAGGGCGCCCACCTGGAGCACACCTACCGCGGCCACCGGCAGCCAGCCCGCGAGCGCGATCCGCCAGGCCGGCGAACCGGCCGCCAGGGCACGCCGGTTGAGCGGCGGGATCAGCATGTAGGCGACCATCGCGCCGACCCACAGGGACAGCGGGATGAAGTACGGGGCGAAACCCGTGCCGTAGTTCGGCGCCTTGTGCAGATCGTGGGAGGCCAGCTGGACCGGGTCGGCCATCACGTCGGTGCGCTGGTCGCGGTCCTTCTTGTCGTAGTCCGGGATCTTCTTGGCGCCGTCGTGCAGTCCGCCGGCGAGCTTCCCGGAGCCGTCGGACAGCTTGTACATGCCGCCGTTCAGGGTCTGGGCGCCCGACGCGGCCGTCCCGATGCCCTTGTCCAACGCGGTGGCGCCGGTCTGGGCCGTACCGAGCCCGGCGTGCAGTTTCTTGGCGCCGGCGGCGACCTTCTGGGCGCCCGTGTTCAGCTCGTTGATCTCCTTGACGGCGCCGTCGACGTCCTTGTACAGGTGCGGTGCGCGTGCTTCGAGGGCGGTGGCCTGCTCGCGTAGGGCGCCGAGGTTGTCCCGCATCGTCTTCAGGTCGCCGTCCTGGTCGGCGATCAACGTGTTGAGGTCGTCGGCCACGGTGGCCACGTCGGCGGCGGCCGTCCTGGCCCGCTTGAAGTCGGCGCAGTTCGGGTCGGGGATCGTGGCCGTCTCGCAGCGCGCCTTGTAGAAGTCGTCCATGACGCCGGCGTTCAGGTGAGCGAGCTTCGCGGCGCCCGGCGCGCGCTTCACCAGGACGTCGAGATTGTCGTCGACGGTCTTGGACGAGTCGGCGACCAGCCGCGCGGTGTCCCCGATGGTCTTCTCGTTGTCCTTCAGGAACGGACCGGTCTTGTCGTACACGCCGTTGACCTTGTCGGCGAGCGCCTGGGTGCCGTCGGCGACCCGCCGGGACCCCTCCTGGAGGTCACCGGCGCCCGTGTTCAGCTTCTTGACGCCCTTGGCCAGCTTGCCGCTGCCGCCGCGGGCATCCCGCAGCCCGTCGGCGAGGTCCTTGGAGCCCTTCTCCGCCTTCCCGATGCCGGTGCTCAGCCGGTCGGCGCCCTCGGCGGCCGTGACGGTCTTGTCGTGGATGCCGGAGAACGAGACGAAGATCTTGTCGAGGAAGGTGCGGGAGGCCTTGGTGGAGGCGGCCGAGCGGACCTCGTTGAAGACCGTGCGGGAGATCTGGCCGACGATGTAGTTGTTCGCGTCGTTGGTGCGCACCCGCAGGGCGCCGGTCTCCGGGGAGGCGCCGGAACTGGAGGCGATCCGCCGGCTGAAGTCGGCCGGCATGGTCAGCGACAGGTAGTAGGTGCCGTCCTCGACGCCCTTGCGGGCCTCCGCGTCGCTCACCTCGTGCCACTCGAAGGTCCGGCTGTCGCGCAGCCCGTCGACGATGTCGTCGCCGGCGGTGATCTTCTTGCCGGCCGCCGTGGCGCCCTTGTCGTCGTTCACCAGCGCTACCGGGATACGGTCCAGACGGCCGTACGGGTCCCAGAAGGACCACAGGTACAGGGCGCCGTAGAGCAGTGGCAGCACGAGCAGCGCGACCAGGGCGGCGCGCGGCAGCCGGCCGCGTCCGAAGCGCCTCAGTTCGAGCGCGGCCAGCCTAGGCGAGCGCATCGACGCCCTCCTTCGGGTCGCTCTTCTCGCTGCCCGTGACCTCGTCGGTCTCGTCGGCCTTGTCAGCCTTGTCGGTCTCGTTCGTCCCGTCCGCCTGCCCGGCCTCTGCGCCCCGCGGCCCGGTCGCGGCGACAAGGCAGTCACCGGGGGCGGTGCGGCAGACGACCGCCACGGTCGTCCCCGCGCGCGTGAGGGAGCGCAGCAGGTCCCACAGTTCGGCGCGCTCGGCGTCCGAGAGCTTCAGGTCGAGGTCGTCGACGCCGAGCAGTCCGGGCCGGCCGAGCAGGGCCAGGGCGATGGACAGTCGCAGTTCCTGCGGCCGCTCCAGATCGCGCACGGCCGTCCGGGAGCCCTTGGGCAGCGTCTCGGGGTCCAGTCCGGCGGCGGCCAGGGCCGCGTCGACGCGCAGCCGTGCCTCGTGCACACGCTGGGCGCGGGGGCGCAGCAGGCCGCGCAGGGACTCGCCGAAGCGGCTCTGCAGCAGGGCGCGTTCGCGCAGGTGCTCGCCGACGGTCAGGGCGGGTTCCAGATCGGTCACCCCGGCCACGTTGGCCACGGCGCTGCCGCGGCGCAGCCGGGCCATGTGCCGGGGGAGCGGGAACCCGCCCACGACGGCGGTTCCCTCGGTGGGCTTCATCCGTCCCGTGAGTGCGAGCAGCAGGGAGGTGCGGCCGGAGCCGGACGGTCCCTCGATCGCGATGAGCGAGCCGGGCTCCGCGTCGAGGGTGATGCCCCGGAAGGCCCACCCCCGCGGCCCCTTGAGCCCGAGGCCCTCGGCCCTGACGTCCATGCCGTTCACAAGCCCCCCTGCCGAATCCGTATTTTTGCACTGACTGGTCAGTGCAAAAATACGCCCGAACCTACGATCGAAGCAAAACCCCAGGTCAGAACGGATTGTCAGTGCCATACCGCACGATGGGCACATACGGCACCTGTGCCGTCACCCAGACGACAGGAGGTTCGTCATGGCCAATCCCTCCGCAGCCGCCGCCCGTCGGCGCCGCGCCACCGGCCCTGCCCCCTCACTGACCGGCCCGGCGAGCGATGTGCACCCCGTGCTCCGCCGGGCCACGGCCCCGCCCGCCGCCCTCGACCTGCTCGCCCAGGCCCGCGCCGGACTGGAGGAGGCCACCGTCCTGGAAACGCCGAACGAACGCTATGCGACGGCCCACCTCGCCGCGCTGCGCACCGCCGCCGCCGTGCTCGCCGCCCTCGGCCGCCCCGAGACCAACCCGCGCCGCCGCGCCCGGATCCGCAGCGCCTGGGACGTACTGCCCGAGATCGCCCCCGAACTGACCGAGTGGAGCGCGCTGTTCGCCTCGGGCGCCGCCCGCCGCGCCCGTGCCGAGGCCGGCATCCAGGGCGCGGCCGGCCGGCGGGACGCCGACGACCTGATACGGGACGTGGCGATGTTCCTGCGCATCGTCGAGCGGATGCTCGTCCTCCAGCCGGTCCTGCCCCAGCCCCGCCAGGACGCCGGTGACCGGGACGGCCCGAGAGCACGCGGGGACCTTCCGGACGCGGGCTGACCAGCGGCCGGGCGGGACGGACACGGCCGTACCCGGCGCGGTGCCGGGTACGGCCGCGGAGGCAATAGGGTGGACTCGCCTGAAGCTTCCAGCCCTGCGAGGAGTCAACTGCCGTGTCGGACCCGATGCGCCCCCGCGCCTCCCTGCGTACCGCCGTGGTCTGGGACGTCCTCCAGGACGCCCTCGACCGCCGGGTCAAGGCCACGGGACGGGACTGCCTGGACGTCCTCGACACCGGGGGCGGCAGCGGAAACTTCGCTGTGCCCCTCGCCCGGCTCGGCCACCGCGTCACCGTGGTCGACCCCAGCCCGAACGCGCTGTTCGCGCTGGAGCGCCGGGCCGCCGAGGCCGGTGTCGCCGACCGCGTCCGGGGCGTCCAGGGCGACGCGCACGGCCTGTTCGACGTCGTCGAACGCGACGGGTACGACGCCGTGCTGTGCCATGGCGTCCTGGAGTACGTGGACGACCCGGCCGAGGGCGTCCGCAACGCCGTCGCGGCGCTGCGCTCCGAGGGTGTCCTCAGCCTGCTCGCCGCGGGCCTCGGCGGGGCCGTGCTGGCCCGCGCCCTCGCCGGCCACTTCTCGGAGGCCCGGCAGGCGCTGCAGAACCCCGAGGGCCGCTGGGGCGCCGGCGACCCGATGCCGCGCCGGTTCACCGCCGAGCAGCTCACCGCGCTGGTCGAGGGCGCGGGCCTGCGGGTCGGCGCCGTGCACGGCGTGCGGGTCTTCGCCGACCTCGTCCCCGGTGTCCTCGTGGACACCGAGCCCGGCGCCCTCGACGCGCTCCTGAAGCTGGAGGCGGCCGCGGCCGAACTGCCCGCTTTCCACTCCGTCGCCACCCAGCTGCACGTGCTCGGTGAGACGCGGGGTGCCGCCGAGGCCTGAGCGTGCCACCGGGACGCGCCGCTGATCAGGGCCTTGGCAGCGGATGGAGTACGCCACAAGACCCCCGATCGAGGGGTTTGCGCCGTATGATCGAGGTACACCACCCGGCATGACGGGTCGGCCGCAGGGGAATGGAAGCCTCAGCGAGCCGGGACGCTCATGGCGGGTTCTGGTTGGCCAATTGGCGTAGAGGGGCGGGTTTCACGGGGGCGATTCCCTGCCTATCCTGAAGGGACCCCCCGGGTCGCCCCGGCGACTGCACGATGAGGAGGACTCCGTGCCGCTCTCGGAGCACGAGCAGCGCATGCTCGAGCAGATGGAGCGAGCGCTGTACGCCGAAGATCCCAAGTTCGCGTCAGCGCTTGAGGGAAGCGGGCTGCGTACGTACACCCGTCGGCGGGTCTACCAGGCGGTCGCAGGCTTCCTCGTGGGTATCGCGCTCCTCATGGCCGGAATGGTCGCGCAGCTGATCTGGGTCAGCGTGGTGGGTTTCCTCGTCATGCTGGGCTGTGCCGTACTCGCCGTCACAGGCTGGCGCAAGGGCCCGAAACCGGGCGAGCAGCCCGCGGGCGCGGGTGCCGTCCGCCGCCAGGCGCGGCCGAAACGCTCCATGATGGACCGGATCGAGGAGCGCTGGCAGCGCCGCCGGGACGAGCAGGGCCGGTAGCCGACCGGCGTTTTTGCCGGCACCGACAGACCTCGGCACCGACAGACCATGGGTGAGGGGCGACCACGCGAAGTGGTCGCCCCTCACCGTTCTCTCAGCCCTGCTGCTGCGACGGCCGGCGCAGACCGGGCCGGGCCGCCGCCACCCGGGTCCTGAGCGCCGACCAGCGTGCCGACACCGCCCACAGCACCCGCACCGACGAACGCGGCAGGAACAGCGCCCGCAGCCGCGTGCCGGTGCTGACCGTGGCGCGCAGCCCCTCGGTCACCCGGCGCACGTCCTCCGCGGCCCCCGCCACCGGGCGCGGGCTCGGCGCGTACAGCACCTGCTCCACCACGTTTGCCACCCGGTGCACCGCGGCACCGGCCGTCTGGTCCAGCTGCCCCAGCTCGACGATCCGGGCGGCCGCCCGGCGCGGCGTCAGCGACTCGTCGGGCGCGATGCCATGGTCCCAGGCGCTGTCCGTCAGCTCCTGCCAGGCGGCCAGGGTGTGCGCCACCGCGCCCTGCTCGGTCCGGGCATGCCCGCCCAGCCGCACCGACCGCACCCGCGTCCGCCACAGCAGCGGCGCCAGCGGAACCGCCGCCACGACCAGGGCACCCAGGCCGATCAGCAGATACCACCACGGGCCCGTGCCCCCGCCGCCGCTGTGCGGGACCGCCGCGGCGGACGCGGTGTCGCAACCCTGCAGCTTGACCAGCTCCGGCGAGCAGCTCTCGCTCGGCGAGGCCACCGCCGAGGGCGCCGAGGACGAGTGGTGCGAGGGCAGATCCTGGTCGGGCAGAGAGTTCCCGGGCGTGTCCGACACGGTGTACGACGGTGTGGTGCCACGGGTCGGGGTCGGCTCGAAACGGGTCCAGCCCACACCCGCGAAGTACAGCTCGGGCCAGGCGTGCGCGTCCTTCTGGCTCACCGAGACCGAGCCGTCGGACTGCGGGGTACCGGGCGCGAAGCCCACCGCGACCCGGGCCGGGATGCCGAGGGTGCGGGCCATCGCCGCCATGGCGAAGGAGAAGTGGACGCAGAAGCCCTCCTTCTTCTTCAGGAAGGCGGCGATGGCGTCGGGGCCGCGGCCGACCTCCACCTCGGTGTCGTACTGGAAGCCGCCCGAGACGGCGAAGTAGTCCTGGAGTTTGACGGCTTCCTCGTAGTGGTTGCGCGCGCCCGACGTGACCTGCTTGGCGGTCTCGGCCACCACCTTCGGCAGCACGGGCGGCACCTTCGTGTACTCACGCTTCAGGGCGGCCGGCGGCTCCGGCGCGGCGGCCAGCTGATCGGCGGTCGGCTGCACATCCAGGCTGGTCACCTGGTAGGTCTCCCCGCGCGTGGTCTGGCCGTGGTCGCCGACGAGGGTCATACCGACCGGCTCGTAGCGCCAGCGGCCGGCGACCTTCACCCCGCTCGGCGGGTACGGCATCGGCAGCCAGTCCTGGGCGTACCAGCCCGCCGCCGCGACCGTCGTCGTCACCGTGCGGCGCTTGACGTCCGGGCCGAGACCGATGGGCGTGGGGAACCTGTCCGGGATGCCGACGATGTGCCGCTGGGCCGGTTTCCAGGTGGTGCCGTCGAAGTCGTCCAGGGAGACTATCCGCAGATACAGGTCCGAGACGTCGCTCGTGCTGGTCTTCACCGACAGCACCTGGCGGTCGTCGTCCGTGTTCAGGCTGTCGCGCAGCGACACCAGCGGGTTGACCGCGGAGATCGTGCCCCCGCGGCCGTCGCCCGCCCCCACACCCGCGCCGGCGGCGTCCAGCAGGCCGCCCTGCATCGCGGGCAGGGCCAGCGGCACCACCAGGGCCGCGCCGAGCGCGACCGCGCCGATCCGGCGGCCGGTGCGCACCGGGGCCACCGCGCCGCCCTCCGGAGAACCGGGGCCACGGGCCGCGCCTGCGAAGACATGGCCCCACTGCGCGAGCCGGTCCCGGCTCTCGGCGAGCAGCAGCATCAGATAGCCGGCCGCCGCCACCAGGAACCACAGCCAGTCGGCCCCGCCCTCGGACAGCCCGGCGGCCACCGAGTACAGCGCGAGCAGCGGCAGCCCGGCCGGGGCCGCGCTGCGGAAGGTCACCGCGAGCGTGTCCACCAGCAGACCGATGAGCAGGACGCCGCCGATCAGCATCAGCTTGATGCCGTCGGTGACCGGCGCGGGTATCGCGTACTCGCTGACGTCGTCGGAGCCCTGCTGGAGCAGGGCGGAGAAGTGATGGAAGGCGTCCGGGCCGGGGATCAGCCCGATGATCGCGTACTCCCGAGCGAAGACCAGGGTCAGCAGCATCAGGGCGGCCAGCGCCTGCGCCACCACGGTCAGCGGCCGGCCCAGCGGCACCCGGCGGGCCGCCGCACCCACCCCGGACTGCACGGCCACCAGCGGGACCAGCTGCAGCAGCCAGGTCGGCTCGGCCACCAGGGGCAGCAGCGCACAGGAGGCCATCAGGGTGGCCGCCGCCGCGCACAGGGCCAGTCGTGCCCGTCCGCTCATCGCGTCGCCTCCCCGCTGAGGGCGGCCAGGCCCGAGCGTTCCCGGTCCGCCTGCTGCCACAGCGCGTTCAGCGCGCCGCCGCGCGGTACGCTCAGCGCCGTCCAGCCCCCCTCGCGCAGCATGCGCAGCCGCTCGGCGTGCCGGTGGCCGGGGCGCGGTACGTCGGTCGCCTCGCGCACCCAGATGTCCGGGTCCAGCACGAAGGCGACGGCCCCACCGCTGCGCCGGCTCATCTTGGCGACCGTCGTGGCCTGTTCCTCGTCCAGGTCGCCCAGGAAGGCGATCAACAGCCCCTCGTTCCCGCCGCGCAGTACGTCGTAGGCGCGGGACAGGCCCGTGCCGTCGGAGTGGTCGATCACCGCGAGGGTGTCCATCATCAGTCCGGCCGCCTCCGCGGTCTCCTGGCCGCTGCCCGCGAACCCGTCGCCGCCCTCACCGGGCACCACACTGCCGCTGTCGGTCAGCAGCCGTACCGAGAAGCCCCGTTCGAGCATGTGCACCAGCACCGAGGCGGCCCCGGAGACGGCCCATTCGAAGGCCGAGTCGGGGCCCGCGCCCTCGTAGGCACCGCCCCGGGTGTCCAGCAGGACCGTGCACCGGGAGCGCCGGGGCTGTTCCTCGCGGCGCACCATGAGCTCGCCGTAGCGCGCGGTGGAGCGCCAGTGCACCCGGCGCAGGTCGTCGCCGTAGCGGTAGCCGCGCGGGATCACGTCGTCCTCGCCCGCGAGGGCCAGCGAGCGCTGCCGCCCGTCGCCGTACCCCTTGGCCTCGCCGCTGAAGCGGACCGGGGCGAGCGGGTCCACGCGCGGGATGACCGTGAGGGTGTCGTACGTCGAGAAGGAGCGGGTCAGTTCACACATCCCGAAGGGGTCCGTCAGCCGCAGCTGCAGCGGGCCCAGCGGGTAACGGCCGCGCAGGTCGGAGCGGACCCGGTAGGACACCTCGCGGCGGCCGCCCGGCTCCACCCGGTCCAGCACGAACCGGGGGCGCGGCCCGAGGACGTACGGCACCCGGTCCTGGAGCATCAACAGGCCGGTGGGCAGCCGGGAGACGTTGTCCATCCGCAGATGGACCCTGGCCTCGCTGCCGGCCGGCACGCGCGCGGGGGCGAGCCGGCGGGAGGCGGACACCCGGTAGCGCGTGCGGTACACCACGGTCGCGCAGATCAGCGGCAGCGCGGCCAACAGCAGGCCGACCCGCAGCAGATCGCTCTGGCCCAGCACATACGCGCAGATCGCGGCCGCGGTCCCGGCCGCCAGGAAGGAACGGCCACGGGTCGTGAGACCCGCGAGGGCCGTACGGACGCCGCCCGTCTCCCCGCGGTCGGCCTCCGCCTGACCGGCCCCCCCGGCGCTCATCACAGACCCCGCGGGGGCTGCTGGGGATACGCCGGCATCCCGCGGCCGAGGCCCCCGAAGCCGCTCTGCTGTCCGGGCGCCGCGGGCACCGGGGTGCGCTGGAGGATCTCCTGCACGACCTGCTCGGCCGTACGGCGGTTCAGCTGGGCCTGGGCGGTGGGCAGCAGACGGTGTGCGAGGACGGCGACGGCGAGTGCCTGCACGTCGTCCGGCAGGGCGTACTCCCGGCCGGCGAGGGCCGCGGACGCCTTTGCCGCGCGCAGCAGATGCAGCGTCGCGCGCGGGGAGGCACCGAGTCTGAGGTCGGGGTGGGCGCGTGTGGCGGCGACCAGCTCCACCGCGTACCGCCGGACCGGCTCGGAGACATGGACGCCGCGCACCGCCTCGATCAGCTTCAGGATCTCGTGGGCGTGCGCCACCGGCTGCAGGTCCTCCAGCGGGCTCGCCGCGCCGTGGATGTCGAGCATCTGCAGCTCGGCCTCCACACTCGGGTAGCCGACGGAGACGCGCGCCATGAAGCGGTCGCGCTGGGCCTCGGGCAGCGGATAGGTGCCCTCCATCTCGACCGGGTTCTGCGTGGCCACCACCATGAAGGGGCTGGGCAGTTCGTAGGTCTGACCATCGATGGTGACCTGGCGCTCCTCCATGGACTCCAGCAGCGCCGACTGGGTCTTGGGCGAGGCGCGGTTGATCTCGTCGCCGATCACGATCTGCGCGAAGATGGCGCCCGGCTTGAACTCGAAGTCCCGGCGCTGCTGGTCCCAGATGGACACACCGGTGATGTCCGAGGGCAGCAGGTCGGGCGTGAACTGGATGCGCCGCACCGAGCAGTCGATGGACCGCGCCAGCGCCTTGGCCAGCATCGTCTTGCCCACGCCGGGGACGTCCTCGATCAGCAGATGGCCCTCGGCGAGCAGCACGGTCAGCGCCAGCCGTACGACCTCGGGCTTGCCCTCGATCACGCCTTCCACCGAATCGCGCACCCGCTCAACAGTGGCGGTCAGATCAGTGAGGCTCGCTCGATCGTCATAGGTCGTCACCCGGCCCTCCTCGGCCCGTTCTTTCCGGGCCGACGCTGCTTGCGAACCGGCCCACCCCGAAACACGGACACCACGCGGGAAAGGTTCCGCGTGATGCCACACCCCGCATTCTTGCCGCCGTTACCGATTCGTGTCACTCGCCTGTGGACAACTGCCCGCACGATGTCGGTCATACGTCTCATTCGACCGCATTTCGATACCGGGGAGGGGGTGGCGGGCGCCGTGTTCCGGGGTGGCCGGCCGCTGTGCCCGTCAGGCCGGGTCGACCTCGCGCAGCCGGCCGGTGCGCACGTCGAACACGAAACCGCGCACGTCGTCGGTGTGCAGCAGGAACGGCGAGGTGCGCACGCGCTGCATCGACTGGCGTACGTCCTGGTCGACGTCCCGGAAGGCCTCCACCGCCCAGGCCGGCCGCTGGCCGACCTCCATCTCCAGGTCGTGCCGGAAGTCCTCGGTGATGGACTCCATGCCGCAGCCGGTGTGGTGGATGAGGACGACGCTGCGGGTGCCGAGCGCCCGCTGGCTGATGGTCAGGGAGCGGATGACGTCGTCGGTGACGACGCCGCCGGCGTTGCGGATGGTGTGGCAGTCGCCGAGCTGCAGGCCCAGCGCCTGGTGCAGGTCGAGACGGGCGTCCATACATGCCACGACGGCAACCCGGAGTACCGGGCGGGCGTCCATTCCCGGGTCGGCGAACGCTGCGGCGTACCCCTGGTTGGCCTCAACCAGGCGGTCCGTCACGGTGCCGCCGTTCGATATGGCGCCTTCGGATCCAGTGGGAACTGCTGCGGAAGTCGTCATACCCAAGACGGTACTGGTCACGCTCCGTCCTGGCCCGCTGTGAGAGAGGACAAAGAACGTCATCGTGGCTTGTTGTGAGCTAACCCACAGGGAGGGCAAACCTGGCCCGGCCGGGTGAATCGCCTCCGATTGCGGCTCGCGCCGCGATGCGCTAGGCGACGCGCAGGCCGGTTGATTGACCGCGAGACACGGTGGACTAAAGTGACGCGAAGCGGGAGGCACGGCCCTCCCTGCTGGTGAAACCCCCGGAGGCACCGGCTCACCCCGGACCGTCTCCCCACGTGCGCGGCGCGTACGTACGGCTCGGCCTCCTCCCGCTCCCGGTCCGGCTGACGCTTCCGGCGCCGGCAGGCCTCCCCTTCACGAGCTGGTGGGGACCCGGCGGTGCGGATGGGCCCTGCCGGAAGATGAGAGGCCCCCTTGAGCCAGAGTCGACACGTCCCGGTGATGCTCCAGCGGTGCCTGGACCTGCTGGCGCCCGCCCTGGAGCACCCGGGAGCGGTGGTCGTCGACTGCACCCTCGGCCTCGGCGGACACAGCGAGGCGCTGCTGACCCGGTTCCCCGAGGCGCGGCTGATCGGTCTCGACCGGGACAAGGAGGCACTGCGCCTGTCCGGTGAGCGGCTGGCGCCCTTCGGCGAGCGCGCCACCCTCGTGCACGCCGTCTACGACGAACTGCCCGACGTCCTGCGCCGGCTCGGCATCGCGCGCGTGCAGGGCGTCCTGTTCGACCTCGGGGTCTCCTCCATGCAGCTGGACGAGGCCGACCGCGGCTTCGCCTACGCCCAGGACGCGCCCCTGGACATGCGGATGGACCAGACGACCGGCATCAGCGCCGCCGAGGTCCTCAACACCTACCCGGCGGGCGAACTCGTGCGCATCCTGCGCATGTACGGCGAGGAGAAGCAGGCCAAGCGGATCGTGTCCGCGATCGTGCGGGAGCGGGAGAAGGAGCCGTTCAGCAACAGCGCGCGGCTTGTCGAGCTGATCCGGGACGCCCTGCCGCAGGCCGCCAAGCGCACCGGCGGCAACCCGGCCAAGCGCACCTTCCAGGCGCTGCGCATCGAGGTCAACGGCGAACTGTCCGTCCTGGAGCGGGCGATCCCGGCGTCGGTGAAGGCCCTCGCCGTCGGCGGGCGGGTCGCCGTGCTGTCGTATCACTCGCTTGAGGACCGGCTGGTCAAGCAGGTGTTCGCGGCCGGTGCCGCGACCACCGCGCCGCCCGGCCTGCCCGTCGTGCCGGAGCGCTACCAGCCACGGCTCAAGCTGCTCACGCGGGGTGCCGAACTTCCCACCGAGGAAGAGGTCGCCGAGAACCGCCGGGCCGCACCGGCGAGGCTGCGCGGCGCCGAGCGCATCAGGGAGGACGCCGAGTGAGCGAGACGGGTCGGTCGGATTCCCGAAGGCACAGGGGCGGCCGGTTGGATTCCCGAACCCACCGGGGGAGCCGTGAGTAGGAAACCCGAACTGAGGGGGCGGGCCGCGCGAGTCGTCCGGCTCTTTCCCGCCGGCCGCGCCCAGGCCGCCCGCGCCCCGTTCGTCCTTCTGGTCGTCCTGCTGCTCGGCGGCGGCCTCATCGGGCTGCTGGTGCTGAACTCCGCGCTCAGCGAAGGCTCGTTCAAACTCGCCGATCTGCAGAAGCGGACGAAGAGCCTCACCGACGAGGAACAGGGCCTCCAGCGCGACATCGACGCCTACTCGGCCCCGGACGCCCTCCAGCGCCGGGCCCGTGAACTCGGCATGGTCCCCGGTGGCGACCCGGCCTTCCTCGGCCCCGACGGCAGGGTCAAGGGCGTCCCGAGCGCCGCCCCCCGCTCGGCCGCCCTGACCGTCCCCGCGGCCCCCACGGCCCTGAGTCCGGCACCCGCCCTCGCCACGACGGGATCCCCGCTCCCCTCCGGCGCGTCCCCCCAGGAGCAGCCCATGCTCACCGGCGGCCCCCAGCCCACCCCCGCGCTGCCCGCCCCGGCGGCGGCCGTCCCGCCGCCGCCCGCACTCCCTCAGCCCACTCCGATCCCCGGCAGGTGAGCCAAGTGTCCGACAGGGAAGCACCGCGCCGTCGGGTGCCCGGGCCGGCCCGGTCCGGGAACGCCGTGCGGCGCCGGCCCGGTCCCGGTGCGCATCCGGTGCGGCGGCCTGGCGGCGCGCGGCCGCCGGCCCAGCAGACCCTCCGGCTCGGCAGCCCGCGGCCCCGGCTGCGCATGGTCAGCCTCATGCTGACCCTGGTGCTGCTCGCGTTCGTCGTACGGCTGCTGCAGGTGCAGGCGGTCGACGCCAGCGCGTACGCCGCGCGGGCCGAGCAGAACCGGTATGTCGTGCACACGCTGACGGCCGATCGCGGCCGGATCACCGACCGCAGCGGCGTGGCCCTCGCCGTCAGCGAGGACGCGTACGACATCACGGCCGACCCGACGATGTTCACCAGGAAGCAGCTGAAGATCGACGACGGGCCCGAGCAGGCCGCCGCGCTGCTGGCCCCGATCCTCGGGCAGGACCAGGCCACGCTCGTGCACAAGCTGCGGCCCAGGAACAAGAACTCCCGGTACACCCGGCTGGCCAACCGGCAGACCCCGCAGGTCTGGAAGCAGATCAAGGACCTGAGGAACACACTCGCCACGAAGGCGCAGACGGACAACAACACCGCCAATGTGCTGGCCGGTGTCTTCGCCGACCCCAGCAGCCAGCGCGTGTACCCGGGCGGTGACCTCGCCGCCGGGACCCTCGGCTGGGTCAACGCCGACGGCCAGGGCGGCGGCGGCATCGAGCAGGAGCTGAACAAGCAGCTGTCGGGCAAGGACGGCAAGATCCGCTATGCCCAGTCCGGCGGGCGTGAGGTGCCCACGGTCGGCTCCAACGAGACACCCGCCGTGCCCGGCTCCGACGTCGAGCTGACCATCGACCGCGACATCCAGTGGGCCGCGCAGAAGGCCATCACCGAACAGGTGCGCAGGTCCGACGCGGACCGTGGCTATGTCGTCGTCCAGGACACCCGCACCGGCCAGATCCTGGCCATGGCCAACGCACCCGGCTTCGACCCGAACAACCTGTCCAAGGCGGACGCGGAGGCCATGGGCAACGCGGCCCTTCAGGACGCCTACGAGCCCGGCTCCACCGCCAAGGTGATGTCCATGGCGGCCGTGCTGCAGGAGAACGCGGCGACCCCGCTCACCCATGTCGTCGTACCCAACCGGCTGCACCGCGGCGACCGGCTCTTCCAGGACGACGTCGACCACGACACCTGGTACCTCACGCTGAACGGCGTGCTCGCCAAGTCCAGCAACATCGGGACGATCCTGGCCACCGGCCAGCTCGGGCGGACGCAGTCCGAGGCGAACAAGGTCCTCTACTCCTACCTGCGCAAGTTCGGCATCGGCAGCTACACCGGGCTCGGCTTTCCCGGTGAGACCCCCGGCATCCTCGCGCCGTACCAGAAGTGGTCCACGTCGCAGCAGTACACGATTCCTTTCGGCCAGGGTTTCTCCATCAACGCCGTGCAGGCCGCCTCCGTGTACTCGACCATCGCCAACGGCGGGGTCCGGATCGAGCCGACCCTGGTGCGCGGCACCAAGGGCCCCGACGGACGCCTCACCCCCGCGCCGAAGCCCAAGGAGACACGGGTGGTCAGCGACCGGACCGCCGCCACGGTCGCCCAGATGCTGGAGTCCGTCGTGGACGACGAGCAGGGCACCGGCATCAAGGCCCGCATCCCCGGCTACAACGTCGCCGGCAAGACCGGCACGGCCAACCGCGTGGATCCGGCCACCGGCAAGTACCGCGGCTACACCTCGTCCTTCGCCGGATTCGCCCCCGCCGACAACCCCCGGATCACCGTCTACTGCGCCATCCAGAACGCCACCTCCGGCAGCTACTACGGCGGCCAGATCTGCGGCCCCATCTACAAGCAGGTGATGGAGTTCGCCCTGAAGACCCTCCAGGTCCCGCCCACCGGAGCCCAGCCCGCCAACCTGCCCGTCGACTACAAGCCCTGATCAGCACACCGGACCACCAGGAACGAACTCGTGACGACGATCACCCCGGACCCCGGGAACCACGGCCCCCGGCGCCCCTCACTTCGCTCCGGACCCGGTGCGCCCGGTACGCTCACCGCCGTGCCACACGCTGATCAGTCCCAAACCACTCAGAAGGGCGCTTCCGTGACATATCCGGGACCGCCGCGACCGGTTCAGGTCTCCGCCACACCCCTCGCGGAACTCGCCGATCAGCTGGGTGCCGCCGCTCCCGACGCCGCCGCCGAGGTCACGGGGATCACCCACGACTCGCGCGCCGTCCGCCCCGGCGACCTGTACGCCGCCCTCCCGGGGGCCCGTCTGCACGGCGCCGACTTCGTCACCCAGGCCGCCGGCCTCGGCGCGGTCGCCGTGCTCACCGACCCGACGGGCGCCGAGCGCGCCGCCGCCACCGGGCTGCCGGTCCTCGTCGCCGCCGACCCGCGCGCGCGGATGGGCGAACTCGCGGCGACGATCTACGGTCACCCCGGCCGCGACCTGCTCCAGATCGGCATCACCGGCACCTCCGGCAAGACCACCACCGCCTATCTGGTCGAGGGCGGGCTGCGGACCGCGAAGTCCACCGGTCTCGTCGGCACGGTCGAGATGCGCATCGGCGACGAGCGCATCAAGTCCGAGCGCACCACCCCCGAGGCCACCGACCTGCAGGCCCTCTTCGCCGTCATGCGCGAGCGCGGCGTCGACGCGGTCGCCATGGAGGTCTCCAGCCACGCCCTGGTCCTCGGCCGGGTCGACGGCTGTGTCTTCGACATCGCCGTGTTCACCAACCTCAGCCCGGAACACATGGAGTTCCACTCCGACATGGAGGACTACTTCCGGGCCAAGGCACAGCTGTTCACGCCGAAGCGCAGCAAGCTCGGTGTGATCAACGCCGACGACGAGTACGGCCGCCGGCTCGCGAAGGAGGCCACGGTCCCGGTCGTCACCTTCTCCGCCGAGGGCCACCCCGACGCCGACTGGCGCGCCGAGGACGTCCAGGTCGGCCCCACGGACTCGACGTTCACCGCCGTCGGCCCGGACGGCGAGCGGATCCACGCCAGGTCGCCGATCGCCGGTCCCTTCAACGTGGCGAACACCCTCGCCGCCGTCGTCGCCCTCGCCGCCGCCGGTCTCGACCCGCAGACCGCCGCCGACGGCATCGCCGCCGTACCCGGCGTCCCCGGCCGGCTGGAGCGCGTGGACGCCGGGCAGCCCTATCTCGCGGTCGTCGACTACGCCCACAAGACCGACGCGGTCGAATCGGTGCTCAAGGCGCTGCGCAAGGTCACCAAGGGCCGGCTGCACATCGTCCTCGGCTGCGGCGGCGACCGCGACCGGACCAAGCGTGCCCCGATGGGCGCCGCCGCGGCCCGGCTCGCCGACACGGCCGTACTGACCTCCGACAACCCCCGCTCCGAGGACCCGCTCGCGATCCTCGCGACCATGCTCCAGGGAGCCGCCTCCGTGCCCGCGCACGAGCGTGGCGAGGTGCTCCTCTTCGAGGAGCGGGCCGCGGCGATCGCCGCGGCGGTGGGCCGCGCCCAGGCCGGCGACACCGTGCTGGTCGCGGGCAAGGGCCATGAGCAGGGCCAGGACATCGCCGGCGTGGTCCGTCCGTTCGACGACCGCCAGGTGCTCCGCGCAGCCATCCAGAAGACCCAGGGATGAAAATCCAGAAGACCCAGGGGATGAACTTGTGATCGCCCTCTCCCTCGCCGAGATCGCAGCAGTCGTCGGCGGGCAGACGCAGGACATACCGGATCCGTCCGTCCAGGTCACCGGGCCGGTCGTCCGGGACTCCCGCGAGGTGGTGCCCGGCAGCCTGTTCGCCGCCTTCGTCGGCGAGCGTGTCGACGGCCACGACTTCGCCGCCGCGGTCGTCGAGGCGGGCGCGGTCGCCGTACTGGCGTCACGCCCGGTCGGCGAGCCCGCGATCGTGGTCGAGGACGTGCAGACCGCCCTCGGCGCCCTCGCCCGGCACGTCGTACGCCGGCTCGGCGCGACCCTCGTCGCCCTGACCGGCTCGGCCGGCAAGACCAGCACCAAGGACCTCATCGCGCAGGTGCTCCGGCACAAGGCGCCGACGGTGTTCACGCCCGGCTCGCTCAACAACGAGATCGGGCTGCCGCTGACGGCCCTGTCCGCCACCGAGGAGACGCAGTTCCTCGTGCTGGAGATGGGCGCCCGCGGGATCGGGCACATCCGCTACCTCACGGGTCTGACGCCTCCGAAGATCGGCCTCGTCCTCAACGTCGGCACCGCCCACATCGGCGAGTTCGGCGGCCGCGAGCAGATCGCGCAGGCCAAGGGCGAGATCGTCGAGGGCCTCCCGGAGGACGGGGCGGCGATCCTCAACGCCGACGACCCGCTGGTCCGGGCCATGGCCCCCCGTACCAAGGCGAAGGTGGTCCTTTTCGGAGAGTCGGCCGAAGCGGACGTACGCGCCGAGAACGTGCGACTCACGGACAGCGGACAGCCGTCCTTCAGACTTCACACACCCTCCGGTGCATGTGATGTGACCATGCGCCTGTACGGTGAGCACCACGTGTCGAACGCGCTCGCCGCGGCCGCCGTCGCCCATGAGCTGGGCATGTCCGCGGAAGAGATCGCCACCGCGCTCTCCGAGGCGGGCACCCTCTCCCGCTGGCGCATGGAGGTCACCGAGCGACCGGACGGCGTGACCATCGTCAACGACGCCTACAACGCCAACCCCGAGTCCATGCGGGCCGCCCTCCGGGCGCTCGCGGCCATGGGCAAGGGGCGCCGCACGTGGGCGGTGCTCGGCAAGATGGCCGAGCTGGGGGACGAGGCGCTCGCCGAGCACGACGCCGTCGGACGGCTCGCCGTCCGGCTCAACGTCAGCAAGCTCGTCGCCGTCGGGGGGATTGAGGCCTCCTGGCTGCAACTGGGCGCATATAACGAGGGTTCGTGGGGTGAGGAGTCGGTGCACGTGTCCGACGCACAGGCGGCGATCGACCTGTTGCGCAGCGAGTTGCGCCCGGGGGACGTCGTCCTCGTGAAGGCGTCCCGATCGGTGGGCCTGGAGAGCGTTGCCCAGGCACTCGTCGAGACCGCTGCCGAGGGCGAGGTTGCCGCCCGATGATGAAGCAGATCCTGTTCTCAGGAGTCATTGGCCTCTTCCTGACGCTGATCGGCACCCCGCTGCTGATCAAGCTCCTCGCACGGAAGGGCTACGGCCAGTACATCCGTGACGACGGCCCGCGCGAGCACGCCAGCAAGCGCGGTACGCCGACCATGGGCGGCATCGCCTTCATCCTGGCGACGATCGCCGCGTACTTCCTGAGCAAGCTCATCACGGGTTACGCGCCCACCTACTCCGGCATCCTGGTCCTCGGGCTGATGTTCGGCATGGGGCTGGTCGGCTTCCTCGACGACTACATCAAGATCGTCAAGCGGCGTTCGCTGGGCCTGCGGGCCAAGGCGAAGATGGCCGGCCAGCTGATCGTCGGCATCTCGTTCGCCGTGCTGTCGCTGATGTTCGCCGACGCGCGCGGCAACACCCCGGCCTCCACCAAGCTGTCCTTCATCACCGACTTCGGCTGGACGATCGGCCCGGTGCTGTTCGTCGTCTGGGCGCTGTTCATGATCCTCGCGATGTCGAACGGCGTGAACCTGACCGACGGTCTGGACGGCCTGGCCACCGGCGCCTCCGTGCTGGTCTTCGGTGCTTACACGTTCATCGGCGTCTGGCAGTTCCAGGAGTCCTGCGCCAACGACCAGACCCTGACCAACCCGGCCGCCTGCTACGAGGTGCGCGACCCGCTCGACCTCGCGGTGATCGCCTCCGCGCTGATGGGCGCCTGCCTGGGCTTCCTGTGGTGGAACACCTCGCCGGCGAAGATCTTCATGGGCGACACCGGCTCGCTCGCCCTCGGCGGTGTCCTCACGGGTCTGGCCATCCTCTCCCGCACGGAACTGCTGGTGGCCATCATGGGCGGCCTGTTCGTCCTCATCACCATGTCGGTCGTCATCCAGGTCGGCTCCTTCCGGCTCACCGGCAAACGCGTCTTCCGGATGGCACCGCTCCAGCACCACTTCGAACTCAAGGGCTGGTCCGAAGTCCTTGTGGTGGTCCGATTCTGGATCATCCAGGGAATCTGTGTGATTGTCGGACTGGGCCTCTTCTATGCGGGATGGGCAGCGGAAAAGTGACCTCCACCTCGGAGCCCTCCGACCTCCAGGGCAAGCACGTCGTCGTCGCAGGCCTCGGCGTCTCCGGCGTCCCGGCGGCCAAGGTGCTGCACGCGCGCGGGGCGATCGTCACGGTCGTCAACGACGGCGACGACGCACGCGCACGCGCGCAGGCCGCGGAGCTGGAGGCGCTCGGGATCACCGTGCGCCTCGGCGACGGAGCGACCCTGCCGGAGGGCACCGAGCTGATCGTCACCGCGCCCGGCTGGAAGCCGGACAAGCCGCTGTTCCTGGCGGCGGGGCAGGCGGGCGTGCCGATCTGGGGTGACGTCGAGCTTGCCTGGCGTCTGCGCGGCCCCGACGCGGCGCCCTGGCTCGCCGTCACCGGCACCAACGGCAAGACCACGACCGTGCAGATGCTGGCGTCGATCCTGCGGGCCGCGGGCCTGCGCACGGCGGCCGTCGGCAATATCGGCGTCTCCCTGCTGGACACGGTCCTCGGCGAGGAGCAGTACGACGTCCTCGCCGTGGAGCTGTCCAGCTACCAGCTGCACTGGGCGCCCTCGCTGCGCGCCCACTCCGCCACCGTCCTCAACCTCGCCCCGGACCACCTCGACTGGCACGGCTCCATGGAGGCCTACGCCGCCGACAAGGGCCGTATCTACGAGGGCAATCGCGTCGCCTGCGTCTACAACGTGGCGGACAAGCTCACCGAGGACCTGGTGCGCGAGGCCGACGTGGAGGAGGGCTGCCGGGCCGTCGGGTTCACCCTGGGCACCCCCGGGCCCTCCCAACTCGGCGTCGTGGACGGCATCCTGGTCGACCGCGCCTTCGTGGCCGACCGGCACAAGAACGCACAGGAGCTGGCCGAGGTCGGCGATGTCAACCCGCCGGCCCCGCACAACATCGCCAACGCCCTTGCCGCGGCGGCCCTCGCGCGCGCCTTCGGGGTGCCCGCCACGGCCGTACGCGACGGCCTCAGGGCCTTCCGTCCGGACGCCCACCGCATCGCGCATGTCGCCGACATCGACGCCGTGGCGTACGTGGACGACTCCAAGGCCACCAACACGCATGCCGCCGAAGCCTCATTGGCGTCATATGAGTCGATTGTATGGATTGCGGGTGGGCTGGCGAAGGGCGCGGCCTTCGACGAGCTGGTCGCCAAGTCGGCAAAGCGACTTCGCGGTGCGGTCCTGATCGGCGCCGATCGAGCCCTGATCCGCGAGGCCCTCGCGCGACACGCCCCGGAAGTACCCGTCGTCGACCTCGACCGGACCGACACTGAGGCGATGCTCCAGGCGGTGACGGAAGCGAAACGGCTCGCGCAGCCCGGTGACACGGTGCTGCTGGCCCCGGCCTGCGCCTCCATGGACATGTTCACCAACTACAACCAGCGTGGCGACGCGTTCGCGGCGGCGGTCCGCGAACTCGAAGCCTGACCCCGGCCGCCCGCCGGGCGGATCTTGGGAGGGACGCGTGGGACGGTCGACGTTCAGTGGAGGCGCCGATGTCCAGTAGCCGTACCGGCCGGCCGCCCGTGCCACGGCCGTCCCAGCAGCGGCCCGCCGTTCCCCGGCCCCGGCGCGACAGTCCCGTGCAACGGCTCTACTCGCGCGCGCGGAAGGCCTGGGACCGTCCGCTGACCGCCTACTACCTGATCCTCGGCGGCAGCGTACTGATCACCGTGCTGGGCCTGGTCATGGTCTACTCGGCCTCCCAGGTCACCGCGCTGCAGATGTCGCTGCCCGGGTCGTACTTCTTCCGCAAGCAGCTGCTGGCCGCCGCGCTGGGCGGCGTACTGCTGTTCCTGGCCTCCCGCATGCCGGTGAAGCTGCACCGGGCGCTGGCCTACCCGATCCTGGCCGGTGCCGTCTTCCTGATGGCCCTGGTGCAGGTGCCCGGGATAGGGATGGCGGTCAACGGCAACCAGAACTGGATCTCCCTCGGCGGCTCCTTCCAGATCCAGCCGAGCGAGTTCGGCAAGCTGGCCCTGGTGCTGTGGGGCGCGGACCTGATCGCGCGCAAGCAGGAGAAGAAGCTGCTGACCCAGTGGAAGCACATGCTGGTGCCGCTGGTGCCGGGCGCCTTCCTGCTGCTCGGGCTGATCATGCTCGGCGGCGACATGGGCACCGCCATCATTCTCACGGCGATCCTGTTCGGCCTGCTGTGGCTCGCCGGGGCGCCGACGAGACTGTTCGTGGGCGTGCTGCAGATCGCCGCCCTGATCGGTTTCGTCCTCATCAAGACCAGCGCCAACCGGATGGCCCGGCTCGCCTGCATCGGCGCCACCGAGCCCAGGACGGGCGGCGCCGACTGCTGGCAGGCCGTGCACGGCATCTACGCCCTCGCCTCCGGCGGACTCTTCGGCTCCGGTCTCGGCGCGAGTGTGGAAAAATGGGGCCAACTACCGGAAGCCCACACCGACTTCATCTTCGCCGTCACCGGTGAGGAGCTGGGCCTGGCAGGGACGCTGTCGGTGCTCGCCCTGTTCGCGGCTCTAGGCTATGCGGGTATCCGCGTGGCCGGACGCACGGAGGACCCCTTCGTGAGGTATGCCGCGGGAGGCGTGACCACCTGGATCACCGCCCAGGCGGTGATCAACATCGGTGCGGTGCTCGGTCTGCTGCCGATCGCCGGCGTCCCCCTCCCGCTGTTCTCCTACGGAGGGTCCGCCCTGCTGCCGACCATGTTCGCCATCGGGTTGCTGATCGCCTTCGCACGCGACGAGCCCGCTGCGCGGGCGGCGCTTGCCATGCGGCAACCTCGCTTTGGTAGAAAGCGGGGAGCTGGGGGCTCCGGGTCCGGTCGGAAACCCCGGAGATGGAACACGATGCGACGGCGTGCCGCGGTGGCGCGTTCGTCCGGAGAGCGGTGAATTTCGGTGCATGTCGTACTCGCCGGTGGGGGGACCGCCGGCCACATCGAGCCCGCGCTCGCCCTCGCGGACGCCCTGCGCAGGCAGGACCCGACCGTGGGGATCACGGCCCTCGGCACAGAGCGTGGCCTGGAGACCAAGCTGGTCCCGGAGCGCGGTTACGAGCTGGCGCTGATCCCGGCGGTGCCGCTGCCCCGCAGGCCCACCCCCGAGCTGATCACCGTCCCGGGCCGGCTGCGCGGCACCATCAAGGCCGCCGAGCAGATCCTGGAGCGCACCAAGGCGGACTGTGTCGTCGGCTTCGGCGGCTATGTCGCCCTGCCCGGCTACCTCGCCGCCAAGCGGCTCGGCGTGCCGATCGTGATCCACGAGGCCAACGCCCGCCCCGGCCTGGCCAACAAGATCGGCTCGCGGTACGCGGCCCGGGTCGCCGTCTCCACGCCGGACAGCAAGCTGCGTGACGCCCGCTACATCGGCATCCCGCTGCGCCGCTCCATCGCCACCCTGGACCGGGCCGCCGCCCGCCCCGAGGGGCGCCATCGCTTCGGCCTCGACCCCAACCTGCCCACGCTGCTCGTCTCCGGCGGCTCCCAGGGCGCCCGGCGTCTCAACGAGGTGGTCCAGCAGGTCGCCCCGTGGCTGCAGCAGGCCGGTATCCAGATCCTGCACGCGGTCGGCCCGAAGAACGAACTGCCGCAGGTACAGCAGATGCCGGGAATGCCCCCCTATGTCCCGGTAAGTTACTTGGACCGGATGGACCTCGCGTACGCCGCGGCCGACATGATGCTCTGCCGCGCGGGCGCGATGACCGTCGCCGAACTCTCCGCCGTCGGGCTTCCGGCCGCCTATGTCCCGCTGCCCATCGGCAACGGCGAACAGCGGCTGAACGCCCAGCCGGTGGTGAAGGCGGGCGGTGGACTCCTTGTCGACGACGCGGAGCTGACGCCGGAGTGGGTGCAGCAGAACGTCCTGCCCGTGCTCGCCGACCCGCACCGGCTGTACGAGATGTCACGCGCGGCAAGCGAGTTCGGCCGCCGGGACGCCGACGAGCTGCTCGTCGGCATGGTGTACGAGGCGATCGCCTCGCGCCGTTAGGACCGTATGACGAAAGGGCAGTGAGCGTGGCCGGACCGACGACCGCCGAGCGCGGTGAACGCCAGCAGGAGTCGTCCGGCCCGCCGCTCGTCCGCAGGCTCAGAAGACCGCGCCTTCGTACGATCGTCATCCTGGCCGTGGTCGTCCTGCTCCTCGGGGCCGGTGGCGTCTGGGCGTTGTACGGCTCCGCGTGGCTGCGGGTCCGGCAGGTGTCGGTGTCCGGCACCGATGTCCTGACCCCCGCCGAGGTGCGTGACGCGGCCGCCGTGCCGGTCGGGGCGCCGATGATTTCCGTCGACACCGGAGCCATCGAAGCCCGATTGCGCCGGAAATTGCCACGAATTGACACTGTTGTTGTGGCCCGGTCCTGGCCTCATGGCATCGGGCTGAAGGTGACCGAGCGTACTCCGGTGCTGCTGGACCGAAAGGACGGGGACTTCGTCGAAGTCGACGACGAAGGTGTCCGGTTCGCTACGGTTCCGCAGGCGCCGAAGGCCGTACCGATGCTGGAATTGTCCGCTTCCCGCACGGGTTCCGCCGCGGCCAGCTTCCGGCGGTTCGGCACCGACCGGCTGGTGCGCGAGGCGGTCCGGGTCGCCGGGGCCCTGCCGGCCGCCGTGGCGAAGGAGACCCGGACGGTCCAAGTCCGCTCCTACGACACCATCTCGCTGGAGTTGGCCGACGGCCGCACGGTGGCATGGGGCAGCAGTGAGGACGGCCGGACCAAGGCACGGGCCCTCACGGCTCTCATGAAAGCAGCTCCCGGCGCGCGGCACTTCGACGTCAGCGTTCCCACCGCCCCTGCGTCATCGGGGAGTTGACGCACATCTGCGCAGGCCAGCACCCTGGTTGGGCACTGCTACGGCTGATCACATAGGGTGAAAAGAAAAACGGGAGGTTCGGCGTGTTCGTTGAACGTGCGCCACTTGTCGACTTAGTGTCCTGTTCAGAAGACTTCAGGGAACACACACACTGGTAACCCTAAACTTCAGGGTTAGGGTTCGGGTCGGCGTTACGGACCGTCCCATTCGGCATCCGTCGTCCCGACGCGGGGCACCGCACGGCGGCGACAACGTAATTCGAGGCGAGAGGCCTTCGACGTGGCAGCACCGCAGAACTACCTCGCAGTCATCAAGGTCATCGGTGTCGGCGGCGGTGGTGTCAATGCCATCAACCGGATGATCGAGGTCGGTCTCAAGGGTGTCGAGTTCATCGCCATCAACACCGACGCACAGGCGCTGTTGATGAGCGACGCCGACGTCAAGCTCGACGTCGGCCGTGAACTCACCCGCGGACTCGGCGCCGGGGCCAACCCGGCCGTCGGCCGCAAGGCCGCCGAGGACCACCGCGAGGAGATCGAGGAGGTCCTCAAGGGGGCCGACATGGTTTTCGTGACGGCCGGTGAGGGCGGCGGCACCGGCACCGGCGGCGCCCCCGTCGTGGCCAACATCGCGCGCTCGCTCGGCGCCCTGACCATCGGCGTGGTCACGCGCCCGTTCACCTTCGAGGGACGGCGCCGCGCGAACCAGGCCGAGGACGGTATCGCCGAGCTGCGGGAAGAGGTCGACACCCTCATCGTCATCCCGAACGACCGGCTGCTGTCCATCTCGGACCGCCAGGTCTCGGTCCTGGACGCCTTCAAGTCGGCCGACCAGGTCCTGCTCTCCGGTGTCCAGGGCATCACCGACCTCATCACCACCCCCGGCCTGATCAACCTCGACTTCGCCGATGTGAAGTCGGTCATGTCCGAGGCCGGTTCGGCCCTCATGGGCATCGGTTCGGCCCGCGGCGACGACCGCGCGGTGGCCGCGGCCGAGATGGCGATCTCCTCCCCGCTGCTGGAGGCGTCCATCGACGGCGCCCGCGGTGTGCTGCTCTCCATCTCCGGCGGCTCCGACCTCGGTCTGTTCGAGATCAACGAGGCGGCCCAGCTGGTCAGCGAGGCCGCCCACCCCGAGGCCAACATCATCTTCGGCGCGGTCATCGACGACGCCCTCGGTGACGAGGTGCGGGTCACCGTGATCGCCGCCGGCTTCGACGGCGGCCAGCCGCCCGCCCGCCGGGACAACGTCCTCGGCTCGGCCTCGTCTTCGGCCTCCACCCGCCGCGAGGAGCCCGCCCCGGCCCGGCCGAGCGAGCCCAGCCGTCCGTCCTTCGGCTCGCTGGGCAGCGTCAAGCCCAAGGAGGAGCCGGAGCAGGCTCCCGAGCCGGTGGCGGAGATCCCGGTCACCCCGCCGGTGACGCCGGCGCCCCGGACCTACTCGGACAGCGCGGCCGAGGAGCTGGACGTGCCGGACTTCCTGAAGTGATAGGACGGCGCGAGAGCGTGAGCGGCGCGCACTTCGCCTTCACCGACCGGTGGGGCGGGGTGAGCGCCGCTCCGTATGAGGAGCTCAACCTCGGTGGCGCGGTCGGCGACGACCCTGAGGCCGTACGGGCCAACCGGGACATCGCCGCCAAGGCGCTCGGCCTCGACGCGGGGCGGGTCGTCTGGATGAACCAGGTGCACGGCGCCGATGTGGCCGTGGTGCGGGAGCCGTGGGGCATGGGGGTCCCCCCGCTCCAGCGAAGCCAAGAGCGGGACAAGCCGGTGCCGGAGGTCGACGCCGTCGTCACCGACCGCCGCGGACTCGCCCTCGCCGTCCTGACCGCCGACTGTGTGCCGGTGCTGCTGGCCGATCCCGTCGCCGGGGTCGCCGCGGCGGCGCACGCGGGCCGGCCCGGGATGGTCAAGGGGGTCGTCCCCGCCGCCGTACGGGCCATGGTCGAACTCGGTGCCGAGCCGGGCCGGATCGTCGCCCGCACCGGACCGGCGGTGTGCGGGCGGTGCTACGAGGTACCGGAGTCGATGCGCGCCGAAGTGGCCGCCGTCGAGCCGACGGCGCACGCGGAGACGAGCTGGGGTACGCCGGCGGTCGATGTGAGCGCCGGGGTGCACGCGCAGCTCGACCGGCTCGGGGTGTGCGACAGGGCGCAGGCGCCGGTGTGCACGCTGGAGTCGGGCGACCACTTCTCGTACCGCCGCGACCGCACCACCGGGCGGCTCGCGAGCTATGTATGGCTGGACTGATGGGGCATGACGGACCGTAAGACCGAACTCGCCAAAAACCTGGCGAAAGTGGAGGAACGCATCACCGCCGCCTGTGCGGCGGCGGGGCGCGAGCGGGCGGAGGTGACCCTGATCGTGGTCACCAAGACCTACCCCGCGAGCGATGTGCGGATCCTGTCGGAACTGGGTGTGCGTCATGTCGCCGAGAATCGCGACCAGGACGCGGCGCCGAAGGCCGCCGCATGCGCGGATCTGCCCCTGACATGGCACTTTGTCGGTCAGTTGCAGACCAACAAGGTCCGATCCGTGGTCGGTTATGCCGGTGTCGTGCAGTCCGTCGACCGTGCCCGGCTCGTCACCGCGCTGTCCAGGGAGGCGGTGCGGGCGGAGCGCGAGATCGGCTGCCTGATCCAGGTGGCGCTGGATGCGGGCGTGAACGGCCGGGGCGAGCGCGGAGGCGTCGCGCCGGACGGAATCGAAGAGTTGGCCGACCTGGTCGGCGACGCGCCCGGGCTGCGGCTCGACGGACTGATGACCGTCGCACCGCTCACCGGGGAGTACGCGGGGCATGAACAAGCGGCGTTCGGACGGCTCATGGATTTGTCGACTGACCTGCGCCGAACTCATCCGACTGCAACCATGGTGTCGGCAGGGATGAGTGCGGACCTCGAACAGGCCGTGGCCGCTGGGGCGACACATGTGCGCGTCGGCACTGCGGTACTCGGAGTCCGCCCCAAGCTCGGGTAACGTCGCCAAGAAGTCGGACCACAGCAGAAAATATGGTCAGTGCCTGTGAAGGCGGGCACAACGACCGCGTGGATCGCGGGCACTTGGCAGTCGTCAGCCGATCCACCACAGAGCGGAGGACTCAGAGCATGGCCGGCGCGATGCGCAAGATGGCGGTCTACCTCGGCCTCGTGGAGGACGATGGGTACGACGGCCGGGGATTCGACCCCGACGACGACTTCGAGCCCGAGCTGGACCCGGAGCCCGAGCGGGACCATCGACGACACGAATCTTCACACCAGTCGCACAGTGCGCATCAGTCCCAAAGGGACGAAGAGGTGCGTATCGTGCAACCGCCCGCGCCACGCGAGTCGGTGCCGCGCGCGACTTCGCTCGCCGCGGAATCCGGACGTCCGGCGCGCATCGCGCCCGTGGCATCCATCACACAAGAACGTCAGTCCCTGGAGAAGAACGCACCGGTGATCATGCCCAAGGTCGTGTCGGAACGAGAGCCGTACCGGATCACCACACTTCACCCCCGGACCTACAACGAGGCCCGTACCATCGGGGAACACTTCCGTGAGGGCACCCCGGTGATCATGAATCTGACTGAGATGGATGACACAGACGCAAAGCGACTTGTCGACTTTGCGGCCGGTTTGGTGTTTGGTCTTCACGGCAGCATCGAGCGGGTGACGCAGAAGGTGTTCCTGTTGTCTCCTGCTAACGTCGATGTCACGGCGGAGGACAAGGCCCGCATCGCAGAGGGCGGGTTCTTCAACCAGAGCTGAGACGCACGACCGGATCGAAGTTCGGAAGAGCACGGAAACAGGGGAGAGGGAAGCGCAGACCATGAGCGTGTTCGCACTGGTGGTCCACACCGCGCTACTGGTGTTCCTCGCCGTGCTCATTTTCCGGCTGGTCATGGATTATGTGTTCCAGTTCGCCCGCTCGTGGCAACCCGGCAAGGCGATGGTGGTCGTACTGGAGGCCACCTACACTGTCACCGATCCACCGCTGAAGCTTCTGCGGCGGTTCATCCCGCCGCTGCGTCTCGGGGGCGTGGCGCTCGACCTGTCCTTCTTCGTACTGATGATCATCGTCTACATCCTCCTCTCCATCACGGGGAGCTTCGTGTGATGAGGGTGGACGATACGGTCTTGCCGACTGCCGATGACTACGTTGAGGTGAAGAGATGCCGTTGACCCCCGAGGACGTGCGGAACAAGCAGTTCACGACCGTCCGCCTCCGAGAAGGCTATGACGAGGACGAGGTCGATGCCTTCCTCGACGAGGTCGAAGCCGAACTGACCCGTCTGCTCCGCGAGAACGAGGACCTGCGCGCCAAGCTGGCCGCGGCGACCCGTGCGGCCGCGCAGAACCAGCAGAACATGCGCAAGGGCCCGCCGGAGCAGGACCAGCAGCCGCATCCTCAGCAGCAGGGCATGCCTCAGCAGGGGATGCGAGGTCCCGGCGCTCCGGTGCCCGCCGGCATATCGGGCCCGCCGCAGCAGCAGATGGGTGGCCCCATGGGTGGCCCGCCCCAGCTGCCGAGCGGCGCCCCGCAGCTGCCCGCCGGTCCCGGCGGTCAGGGCGGCCCGCAGGGTCCCGGTCCGATGGGCCAGGGTCCGATGGGTCAGGGCCCGATGGGTCAGGGCCCGATGGGTCAGGGCCCGATGGGCGGACAGCCGCCCATGCAGCAGCAGATGGGCGGTCCGATGGGCGGCCCCATGGGCGGTCCGATGGGCGGCCCCGGTCAGGGCCCCGGTGGCGACAGCGCCGCCCGAGTCCTCTCGCTGGCCCAGCAGACCGCCGACCAGGCGATCGCCGAGGCCCGCTCCGAGGCCAACAAGATCGTCGGCGAGGCCCGCAGCCGCGCCGAGGGTCTGGAGCGTGACGCCCGTGCCAAGGCCGACGCCCTGGAGCGGGACGCGCAGGAGAAGCACCGCGTCGCGATGGGCTCCCTGGAGTCCGCCCGCGCCACGCTGGAGCGCAAGGTCGAGGACCTGCGCGGCTTCGAGCGCGAGTACCGCACGCGCCTGAAGTCGTACCTCGAGTCCCAGCTGCGTCAGCTGGAGACCCAGGCCGACGACTCCCTGGCCCCGCCGCGTACCCCGGCCACCGCGTCGCTGCCGCCGTCCCCGGCGCCCTCCATGGCACCGGCCGGCGCGAGCGCCCCGTCCTACGGCGGTAACCAGACGATGGGCGGCAACCCCGGCCCGTCCGCCCCGTCCTACGGCGGTCAGCAGCAGATGACCCCGGCCATGACGCAGCCCATGGCCCCGGTTCGTCCGCAGGGTCCGTCCCCGATGGGTCAGGCTCCCTCGCCGATGCGTGGGTTCCTGATCGACGAGGACGACAACTGAGCACCGGGCACGGTGAGTAGTACGCCTTAGGCGTCGGCAGCGTTCAGGGCGGGACCCCGGATTCCATGATCCGGGGTCCCGCCCTTTTTACGCGCGTTGCGGACCCCTGCGGATACGGACCCCTGCGGATACGGACCCGCGAAGAAGGGCCCGGCCTCCGAACCGGAGACCGGGCCCTTCTCGAATCTCGAACCGCTCGGCGCTTACGCCTTCCGCAGTCGGAACGTGAGCGACAGCCCCTCGTCGGTGAACGGCTCGCCGAAGCTGCCGTCGGCCTCGCCCTGGGCGAAGTCGGTCGCCAGGACCTCGTCCGCGATCAGCTCGCTGTGCTCGCCGAGCGCGGCGACCACCGCAGGGTCGGTCGACACCCAGCGCAGGGCGATCCGATCGGCCACATCCAGGCCGCTGTTCTTACGGGCCTCCTGGATCAGCCGGATCGCGTCACGGGCCAGGCCCGCCTGCCGCAGCTCCTCGGTGATCTCCAGGTCCAGGGCGACGGTGGCACCGGAGTCGGAGGCCACCGACCAGCCCTCGCGCGGGGTCTCGGTGATGATCACCTCGTCCGGGGCGAGGGTGACGGTCTCACCGCCGACCTCCACCGAGGCCGTGCCCTCGCGCAACGCGAGCGACAGCGCGGCCGCGTCGGCGCCGGCGACGGCCTTGGCGACGTCCTGGACCCGCTTGCCGAACCGCTTGCCCAGGGCGCGGAAGTTGGCCTTCGCGGTGGTGTCCACCAGCGAGCCGCCGACCTCGGAGAGGGACGCCAGCGAGGAGACGTTCAGCTCCTCGGTGATCTGGGTGTGCAGCTCCGGGTCCAGGGACTCGAAGCCGGTCGCGGCGATCAGCGCGCGGGACAGCGGCTGGCGCGTCTTGACGCCCGACTCCGCGCGCGTGGCACGGCCCAGCTCCACCAGCCGGCGGACCAGGACCATCTGCTTCGACAGCTCCGGGTCGATCGCGGACAGATCGGTCTGCGGCCAGGCCGCCAGGTGCACCGACTCCGGAGCGCCCGGGGTCACCGGCACGATCAGGTCCTGCCACACCCGCTCGGTGATGAACGGGACGATCGGTGCCATCAGCTTCGTGACCGTCTCCAGCACCTCGTGCAGCGTGCGCAGCGCGGCCTTGTCGCCCTGCCAGAAGCGACGGCGCGAGCGACGGACGTACCAGTTGGACAGGTCGTCGACGAACGCGGAGAGCAGCTTGCCGGCGCGCTGGGTGTCGTACGCCTCCAGGGCCTGGGTCACCTGGTCGGTCAGGGCGTGGAGTTCGGACAGCAGCCAGCGGTCGATCAGCGGGCGCTCGGCCGGGGCCGGGTCCGCCGTGCTGGGCGCCCACGCGGACGTACGGGCGTACAGCGCCTGGAAGGCGACCGTGTTCCAGTACGTCAGCAGGGTCTTGCGGACGACCTCCTGGATGGTGCCGTGGCCGACCCGGCGGGCCGCCCACGGGGAGCCGCCGGCCGCCATGAACCAGCGCACCGCGTCCGCGCCGTTGGCGTCCATGAGCGGGATCGGCTGCAGGATGTTGCCCAGGTGCTTGGACATCTTGCGGCCGTCCTCGGCGAGGATGTGGCCGAGGCAGACGACGTTTTCGTACGACGACTTGTCGAAGACGAGGGTGCCGACGGCCATCAGCGTGTAGAACCAGCCGCGGGTCTGGTCGATGGCCTCGGAGATGAACTGCGCCGGGTAGCGGCTCTCGAACAGTTCCTTGTTCTTGTACGGGTAGCCCCACTGCGCGAACGGCATCGAACCCGAGTCGTACCAGGCGTCGATGACCTCGGGCACGCGCGTGGCCGTCTTTCCGCAGCCCTCGTGGCGGCAGGCGAAGGTGACCGCGTCGATGTAGGGGCGGTGCGGGTCCAGGTTCGACTGGTCGGTGCCGGACAGCTCGGTCAGCTCCGCGCGGGAGCCGACGACGGTGAGGTGGTCGTCCTCGCAGCGCCAGACGGGCAGCGGGGTGCCCCAGTAGCGGTTGCGGGAGAGCGCCCAGTCGATGTTGTTGTTCAGCCAGTCGCCGTACCGGCCGTGCTTGACCGTCTCGGGGAACCAGTTGGTCTTCTCGTTCTCCTGGACGAGGCGGTCCTTGATCGCCGTCGTGCGGATGTACCAGGACGGCTGTGCGTAGTAGAGCAGCGCGGTGTGGCAGCGCCAGCAGTGCGGGTAGCTGTGCTCGTACGGCAGGTGTCTGAAGAGGAGGTCACGCTGCGACAGGTCCTCGGTGAGCTTTTCGTCCGCCTTCTTGAAGAAGACGCCGCCGACCAGCGGGACGTCCTCCTCGAAGGTGCCGTCCGGGCGGACCGGGTTCACGACCGGCAGGCCGTAGGCGCGGCAGACCTTGAGGTCGTCCTCACCGAAGGCGGGGGACTGGTGGACCAGACCCGTACCGTCCTCGGTCGTCACGTAGTCCGCGTTCACCAGGAAGTGTGCCGGTTCCGGGAACTCCACGAGCTCGAAGGGACGTTGGTACGTCCAGCGCTCCATCTCGGCGCCGGTGAAGGTCTGGCCCGTGGTCTCCCAGCCCTCGCCGAGAGCCTTGGCGAGAAGCGGCTCGGCGACGACGAGCTTCTCCTCGCCGTCGGTCGCGACGACGTAGGTGACCTCCGGGTGCACGGCGACCGCCGTGTTGGACACCAGGGTCCACGGGGTCGTCGTCCACACCAGGAGCGCGGCCTCGCCGGCCAGCGGACCGGAGGTGAGCGGGAAACGGACGTACACGGACGGGTCGACGACCGTCTCGTAGCCCTGCGCCAGTTCGTGGTCGGACAGGCCGGTGCCGCAGCGCGGGCACCAGGGGGCGACGCGGTGGTCCTGGACCAGCAGGCCCTTGGCGAAGATCTCCTTCAGCGACCACCAGACCGATTCCACGTACTCGGGGTCCATGGTGCGGTAGGCGTCGTCCAGGTCGACCCAGTAGCCCATGCGGGTCGTCAGCTCGGCGAAGGCGTCGGTGTGCCGGGTCACCGACTCACGGCACTTGGCGTTGAACTCGGCGATGCCGTACGCCTCGATGTCCTGCTTGCCGGAGAAGCCCAGCTCCTTCTCGACGGCCAGCTCGACGGGCAGGCCGTGGCAGTCCCAGCCGGCCTTGCGGGCCACGTGGTAGCCGCGCATGGTGCGGAAGCGGGGGAAGACGTCCTTGAAGACGCGCGCCTCGATGTGGTGGGCGCCGGGCATGCCGTTCGCGGTGGGCGGGCCCTCGTAGAACACCCACTCGGGGCGGCCCTCGGACTGCTCCAGGCTCTTGGTGAAGATCTTCTGCTCACGCCAGAAGTCGAGCACCGCGTGCTCAAGAGCGGGCAGGTCGACCTGTGCGGGCACCTGGCGGTACGTCGGCGCTGTCATCTGCGAGCATCCTCCAACGGACTTGCTGCCTTCCGTCGGAGGGACGAGAGCCTTCGTTCCTGTCTACGCCGTGTGCGGCGCGCTCCCGCGGTACCACCCTCCTTGGCCCTCCGCCGCGCTGTACGCGTCGGTGAGCCCCCTCATTGGGTCGCGAAGCCGGCTCTACTCGCCGCAGCGCACTGGCTGCGGCTTTCTTCCGGCGGCTCCGGGGTGATCTTCACGTCGCGCTCGCCCCCGGGCTCACACCGTCCCCGGGTCGCTCTGGGCTGCGTACGCCGCTACTCGTCCCCATCCACGCCTTTCGCTCCGCCCAGTGTACGGCGCCGCGCGGACAGTCGCGGACCGGATTTCCGTGGGGCGCGGTCCCGGGCGGTGCGACGGGCCGGGATGACCCGAATGGCGCGAGGCCCGGCGCCCGGGTCCGTGGCGGCCGGGCCCGGCGGCATACCCCGCGGGGAGCTGGGCACAACGGATGCAGGCCCGTTGCGTGGGGGGTGCGGGCGGGCGAATCGGGCGGTGTGCCCCGTTGCCGCGGGACGCAAGTCGATTTATCGTCCCAGAACGATTCGCGAACTAGATCACAATATGTGAAGGGGTCGCGGCCATGGTGGCGAAAAAGACCGCCGTACAGCAGCCGGCGACCGGTCGGCGCGGGGGCGCGGCCGCCTCCGGCGCTACGGCTGCCTCCGGTGGCGAGGCCGAGGGAGCAGCCGGCAAGAAGAAGACCATCGGGGGAAAGGACGCGGCACCGGCCGAGAAGAAGGCGGCCTCGAAGAAGACGGCGGCGAAGGAGACGGCCGCGGGGGAGAAGTCGGCCAGGGGGAAGGCTCCCGAGAAGACCGCGGCCAAGGAGATCAGGGCCAAGAACGCCGAAGTCAGGGAAACCGGAGCCGTGAAGTCCGTGGCCGGGACGGCGGCCGCTGAGAAGACCGGCTCCAGGACCGGCTCCAGGACCGGCACCGGGAAGGCCGCTCCCAAGGAGGCGCCGGGCGAGGAACCCGCGGCGAAGGAGACCGCTGCGAAGGAATCCGCAGCGAAGACCGCAGCGAAGACCGCAGCGAAGGAGACCGTGGCCAAGAAGGCCGTGGCCAAGAAGACTGCCGCGAAGAAGTCCGAGGCGAGGCGAGCCGCTGCCGAGAAGGCGCCGGCCGAGAAGGCCGTAGGGAAGAAGGCGGCGGTGAAGGCGAAGGGGGTGGCGGAGGCGGAGGAGGCGGCCGGCCGGCAGCCGGCGAAGAAGGCCGGCGGCAGGAAGGCGGCCGCCAAGGGCGTCTCCACGGAGACGGCCGACACGAGCACGGCCAAGAAAGCGGGCGCGGCGCGGGCCGCGAAGCAGACGGGAGCCACGACAGTGGTTGCGAAGAAGACTCCTGGCACGGCCACGGCGGAGAGCGCTGTTCCCAAGGCGCGTATCGCCGCGGCGGAACCCGGCGAGCTGGCGGTGCGCCCCGGCGAGGACCCCTGGACCTCGGAGGAGGTCGCCGAGGCCCGTGCCGAGCTGCAGTCCGAGGTGGAGCGGCTGCGCGCCGAGATCAGCTCCTCCGAGGCCTCCATCGTGGGGCTGATGCGGGACTCCGGGGACGGCGCGGGAGACGACCAGGCCGACACGGGCACCAAGAACATCACGCGCGAGCACGAGATGGCGCTGGCCGCCAACGCGCGCGAGATGCTGATCCAGAACGAGCACGCACTGGAGCGGCTGGACGCGGGCACCTACGGTCTGTGCGAGAACTGCGGCAACCCCATCGGCAAGGCCCGGATGCAGGCGTTCCCCAGGGCCACCCTGTGCGTCGAGTGCAAGCAGAAGCAGGAACGCCGCTCCTGACGGTGCCGGGCCGTGCCGTAGTCTCGTCCTCAGTCAGGCACCTAGGTTGAGGGACTCACGTGGCAGAGGCGGAGCGCATCATCAAAACGCCGGACACCCCGGACGACAGCGGTGAGCACACGGCGGCGGGAGCGTCCGCCGGCTCCGGCCCCTCCGCCGTCCCCGGTGCGTCCCGCGCGGGCGAGCGGCAGGCCCCGGCGGCCGCACGGGGCTCCCGCGGGCGCCGGATCGCCCTGCTGTTCGCGGTGGCCTCGTTCGCGTATGCCCTCGACCTGATCAGCAAGACGCTCGTGGTCGCGAAGCTGGAGGGCCGTGCGCCGATCAAGGTCGTCGGGGACTGGCTGGAGCTGAACGCCATCCGCAACCCGGGCGCGGCCTTCGGCTTCGGCGCGGCCTTCACGGTCATCTTCACCCTGATCGCCGCGGCCGTGATCGTGGTGATCATCCGCCTGGCCCGCAAGCTCTACAGCTACCCGTGGGCCATCGCGCTCGGACTGCTGCTCGGCGGCGCCCTCGGCAACCTCACCGACCGGATCTTTCGGTCCCCGGGCGTCTTCGAGGGCAAGGTCGTGGACTTCATCGCGCCCAAGGGCTTCGCGGTCTTCAACCTCGCGGACTCGGCGATCGTGTGCGGCGGCATCCTGATCGTGCTGCTGTCCTTCCGCGGTCTGGACCCGGACGGCACGGTCCACAAGGACTGACGCCAGGGCTCTCGACAGCCGGTTTTCCACAGGCTCGTTCGGGCCTGTTCCGCCCGTCCGGCATACTCGACGGGTGAGCACGATTCCCGAGATCCGTACCCTGCCCGTGCCCGACGGCCTGGAGGGCGAGCGCGTCGACGCCGCCATCTCCCGCATGTTCGGCTTCTCCCGCACCAAGGCGGCGGAGCTGGCCGCGGCCGGCAAGGTCCAGGTCGACGGCGCGGTGGTCGGCAAGTCCGAGCGGGTGAGCGGCGGCGCCTGGCTGGAGGTCGAGATGCCGCAGGCGCCCGCCCCGGTGCAGGTGGTCGCGGAGCCGGTCGAGGGCATGGAGATCGTGCACGACGACGAGGACGTGGTCGTGATCGTCAAGCCGGTCGGCGTGGCCGCGCACCCGTCGCCGGGCTGGAGCGGCCCCACCGTCATCGGCGGCCTGGCCGCCGCCGGGTACCGGATCTCCACCTCCGGCGCCGCCGAGCGCCAGGGCATCGTGCACCGGCTGGACGTCGGCACCTCGGGCCTGATGGTGGTCGCCAAGTCGGAGCGGGCGTACACCTCGCTCAAGCGCCAGTTCAAGGAGCGCACGGTCGACAAGCGTTACCACACCCTGGTCCAGGGCCACCCGGACCCGACGAGCGGCACGATCGACGCCCCGATCGGCCGCCACCCGCACCACGACTACAAGTGGGCGGTCACCGCCGACGGCAAGCCCTCGGTGACGCACTACGACCTCGTCGAGGCGTTCCGCGCCGCCTCCCTGCTGGACGTGAAGCTGGAGACCGGCCGCACGCACCAGATCCGCGTCCATATGTCCGCCCACCGCCACCCCTGCGTCGGCGACCTCACCTACGGTGCCGACCCCACCCTCGCCAAGCGGCTGCGGCTGACCCGCCAGTGGCTGCACGCCGTGCGCCTCGGCTTCGAGCACCCCGGGGACGGCCAGTGGGTGGAGTTCGAGAGCACATACCCCGAGGACCTGCAGCAGGCCCTCGACCAGGTCCGCGAGGAGACGTACGGGTGAGCGCGCCGTACACCGTCCGGGTTGCCGAGGACCCCGCCGACCGCGAGGCCTGCTTCGCCGTCCGCAAGGACGTCTTCGTCGTCGAGCAGGGCGTCGACGAGGACATCGAGTACGACGTCTACGACGCGGTCGCCGTGCATGTGCTGGCGGTCCGCGAGGACGGTGTGCCGCTCGGCACCGGGCGGCTGCTGCACGGCGCGGCCGCGGCGGCGAAGACCGGCGGGGACGCTTCGGTGGGCTCGCTGGGCCGGCTCGCCGTCTCCCGCGCGGCCCGCGGTCTCGGCGTCGGCGTGGCCCTGGTCCGGGCCATCGAGGACGCGGCACGCGCGCGTGGTCTCGCCGCGGTGGACCTGCACGCCCAGACCCAGGCCCTGGGCTTCTACGAACGCCTCGGCTACGCACCGTACGGCCCGGAGTTCCCGGACGCCGGCATCCCGCACCGCGCGATGCGCCGCGCGCTGTAGGCGGCGCAGCGCACCGGGGGCGCGGCAGGCGTCGGGGCCGGTCGGATGGCAGGCTTGAGGCCTGCCGTGTGAGCGTCGACCCCCGGAGCGCCGGCCGTGGACCAGTTGGCTCTGCTGTTCGTCCTGCTGCTCGGGGCCCTGGTGAGCGTCCCGGTGGGCGACCGGTTCGGGGTGCCGGCCCCGGTGCTGATGACGGTGTTCGGCGGGATGCTCGCGGTGGCCGACTTCGTGCCCGATGTCGACATCCCGCCGGAACTGATCCTGCCTGGTCTGCTTCCGCCGCTGCTCTACGCCGCCGTACGGCGCACCTCCTGGCGGCAGTTCGCGGCCAACGTCCGCCCGATCTTCCTGCTGGCCGTCGCCCTGGTGTTCGTGACGACGGTGTGTGTGGCGTTCGTCGCCAACGCGATCGTGCCGGGGCTGCCGATCGCCGCCGCCGTCGCACTGGGCGCCCTGATCGCCCCGCCCGACCCGGTCGCCGCGACCAGCGTCGCCGGGCAGCTCGGGCTGCCGCGCCGGCTGGTGTCGATCCTGGAGGGCGAGGGGCTCTTCAACGACGTCACGGCCATCGTGCTGTACCACGTGGCGATCGCCGCGGTCCTGAGCCGTTCGTTCTCGGTGTGGCAGGCCGGCCTGGACTTCGTGCTGTCCGCGGTCGTCGCGCTGGTCGTGGGCCTGGTGCTCGGCTGGGGTGCGAACAAGCTGATGGACCTGCTGGGCGATCCGACGCTGCAGATCGGCATGACCCTGCTGGTGCCGTACGCCTCCTACGTCCTCGCCGAGAAGCTGCACGGCTCCGGGGTGCTGGCGGTGCTCACCACGGCGCTCTTCCTCGCCGAGTACGCCACCGGCGCCGACGACGTGATGACCCGGCTGGCCGGGCACACCTTCTGGGACATCATCGACACCCTCGTCACCGGAGTCGCCTTCGGGCTCATCGGCCTCGAACTGCACAACGCCATCCGCACGGCCGAGGGGCGCTGGGGCGAGCTGCTCGGCTGGGCCGCCACCGTCGTGGGCGTGGTGATCGTCGTACGGCTGGTGTGGCTGCTGCCCGCGACCTGGCTGACCAAGCGGCTGCACGCGCGGCGGGACTACGACGAGGAGATCCCGGTCAGCTGGCGGGAGACCGTCGTGATGTGGTGGTCGGGGATGCGCGGGGTGGCCTCGGTGGCGCTGGCGCTGGCCATTCCGCTGAGGACCGACGACGGCTCGCCGTTCCCCGACCGGGACGAGATCATCTTCATCGCCTTCGGGGTCATCATCGTCACGCTGGTCCTGCAGGGGCTCACACTGCCGTGGCTGGTGAGGCGGCTCGGGGTGCGGGCCGACTCCGAGCGGGAGAAGGAGTTCGAGAAGGAGCTGGCGGTGCGGGCCGCGAAGGCGGCCAAGCGCAGACTGCGGGAGATCGAGCAGGTGGAGGACCTGCCCGAGGATCTGTCCGAGCAGATGCTGCGGCGGGCCTTCGACATCGGGATCCGGATCAGTCCCGACATGGGCGAGGAGGAGCGGCGGGAGGCACAGCACCAGCGGGTCGGACGGCTGAAGCGGATCCGGAACATCCAGAACGAGATGCTGAGCGCGGCACGGCACGAGGTGCTGGCGGCACGCAGCGAGCCGGGGGCGGATCCGGAGATCGTGGACCGGGTGCTCCGCCATCTCGACGTGCGCAGCCTGCGATGACCTCCACCATGCGGATGAATAGTCATATAAATATGCCGGATCTGTGGATAAATCCCGGCGCCGTCGGCGGCTCGCTCCTACTCTCGGATGCATGACTCGCAACATCGTGATCAGTGGTGGCGGTACGGGAATCGGGCTGGCGACGGCACGGGCGTTCGCGGCGGACGGCGACCGGGTGCTGTTGCTCGGGCGGCGCGCGGAGGTGCTGGAGAAGGCCGGGGTGCCGGGGGCGCTGACCCGCGCGGCGGACCTGTCCGAGCCCGGGGAGGTGCGCGGGGTGGCCCGGTTCGTCGCCGAGGAGCTGGGCACCGTGGACGTCCTGGTGCACAGCGCCGGCGGCGCCGGGCACCTGGAGCCCGCGGGTGGCGGCGAAGACCCCCTGGACCAGGTGGCCCATCGGTGGACCGTCAACTTCCGGCAGAACGTCCTGACCGCCGCGCTCCTCACCGAGGCGCTCAAGGACCGGCTCGCCGCGCCCGGCGGCCGGGTCCTCTTCGTCAGCTCCATCGCCGCCTACCGGGGCTCGGGCACGGGCGCCTACGCGGCGGCCAAGGCCGGGCTGCATCCGTACGCACACGACCTGGCCCGGGAGCTGGGGCCACGCGGCATCACCGTGAACGTGGTCGCGCCGGGGTACATCGAGGACACCGAGTTCTTCGGGGACACCATGGACGAGGCCCGGCGGGCGCGGCTCATCGCCGACACGGTGACGGGCCGCCCCGGGATACCGGGAGATGTGGCCGCGACCCTGCACTGGCTGGCCTCGCCCGGCGCCGGGCATGTCACCTCACAGGTGATCCAGGTCAACGGCGGCGCGGAGCGCGGAAACTGACGGCCCCCGAAGGTCTGTGACGGTCGCTGCGGAGCAGCGGTGCCGGGCGGCAGGAAGCAGCGGTGCCGGGCGGCCGGGAACAGCGGGTCCGGTGTGTTCCCGGGGCCGGCGGGTCCGGTGGTGGCGCACCGGCTGGCACCATGGCCTCATGAACATCATGCTTTTTCACTCGACCTACGGCCTGAGGCCCGCGGTGCGCGAGGCCGCGGACCGGCTGCGCGCGGCCGGCCACGAGGTGTGGACGCCGGACCTCTTCGAGGGGCACACGTTCGACACCGTCGAGGAGGGCATGGAGTTCAAGGAGCGCATCGGCAAGGAGGAGTTGCTGAAGCGGGCCGTGCTCGCGGCGGCGCCGTACTCCGAGCGCGGGCTCGTGTACGCGGGGTTCTCGCTCGGGGCCTCCGTCGCCCAGACCCTGGCCCTCGGCGACGACAAGGCGCGCGGGCTGCTGCTTCTGCACGGCACGTCGGACATCGCGCCGAACGCGGAGGCCGACGAGCTGCCCGTCCAGCTGCATGTGGCCGAGCCGGACCCGTTCGAGACGGACGACTGGCTGAGCGCCTGGTATCTGCAGATGGGCCGGGCGGGCGCCGATGTGGAGGTCTATCGGTACGCCGGGGCCGGGCACCTGTACACCGACCCGGAGCTGCCGGACTACGACGCCGAGGCCGCCGAGGCCACCTGGCGGGTGGCTCTCGGCTTCCTCGACGGTCTGCAGTCCGGGTAGCCGCCGCTACACCGGGTCGTAGGTCCGCTCGACCTTCTGCGTGCCGCTGCGGGTGCGGTACGAACGCTCCCACGCGGACGTCGCGTTCGCGTCGGTGCGGTCGGACAGGACGTAGTAGTCCATCTGCGCGCGGTCGGCGGTGATGTCCAGCACGCCGTAGCCGTGCCGGTCGGTGTCCACCCAGTGGACGTGCCGGTTGGCGGCCTCGATGAGCGGCGCGGCGACCGCGGAGACCACGCCCTCGGGGACCTTCACGATGTCGTCGAGGTTGTCGGAGGTCACCGAGGTGATCACGAACTCGGTGGCCGCCGACGGCGACAGCGGATAGGTGCCCGCGTCCACCGGCACGTCGTTGGCCCAGGACATATGGATGTCACCGGTCAGGAAGACGGTGTTGCCGATGGCGTTCGAGCGCAGATGGTCCAGGAGCTCGCGGCGGTCGTGGGTGTAGCCGTCCCACTGGTCGGTGTTGACGCCGATGCCGTCCTGCGGCAGGTCGAGCAGCTTGGCGAGCGGCTTGAGCAGGTCGGCGGTGAGGGAGCCGATGACGAACGGCGCGATCATCACGGAGTTGCCGACCAGCCGCCACTTGGTGTCGGAGGCCTTGAGCCCCGCCTTCAGCCAGTCGAGCTGGGCGCGGCCGGTCATCGTCCGGTTCGGGTCGTCCACCGAGCCGCTGCCCGCGGACGCCTGCTGGGAGCGGAAGGAGCGCAGGTCCAGCAGCGACAGATCGGCGAGCTTGCCGAAGCGCAGCCGCCGGTAGGTGGTGCCCTCGACGGCGGGCCGGACCGG
The DNA here is from genome assembly GCF_014650595.1 of Streptomyces alanosinicus. Lineage (GTDB taxonomy): Bacteria > Actinomycetota > Actinomycetes > Streptomycetales > Streptomycetaceae > Streptomyces > Streptomyces alanosinicus. The sequence continues at coordinate 220,893 of NZ_BMVG01000001.1, read as the reverse complement.
CATCCACTCGAAGTAGGCCTGCTTGGCGGCCGCCTTGCGGGCGGTCCAGGTGCCCTCGGCGCCCTCGGTGTGGTTGACCGCGCCGCCCGACCAGGCGTTGTCGGCGAACTCGTGGTCGTCCCAGATCGCTATGACCGGCGCCTTCACGTGCAGGGCCTGCAGATCGGGGTCGGTCTTGTACTTGCCGTGCCGGATCCGGTAGTCGGCGAGCGTGATGATCTCGTTGGCGGGCGCGTGCGGGCGGACGACCGTGCCGCGGGCCGCGTACTCGCCGGACTTGTACTCGTAGATGTAGTCGCCGAGGTGCAGCCAGGCGTCCAGGTCGCTCCGGGCGGCGAGGTGACGGTAGGAGGCGAAGTAGCCCGCCTCCCAGTTGGCGCAGGTGACCACGCCGAAGCGCAGGCCCGCGACGGACGCGTCCGCCGCCGGGGCGGTACGGGTGCGGGCCACCGGCGAGTCGGTGCCGCCGGCCGAGAACCGGAACCAGTAGTCGGTCGCCGGCTGCAGACCGCGGACGTCGGCCTTCACGGTGTGGTCGGAGGCGGCAGTCGCTTTGACGGTGCCCTTGGCGACGATGCTGGTGAACGCCTTGTCCTTGGCGACGACCCAGCTCACGTCGGTGTCCGGGCCGATCCCGGAGCCGGGGACGGCCTGCGGGGTCGGGGTCACCCGGGTCCACAGCAGCACGCCGTCGGGCAGCGGGTCGCCGGAGGCGACACCGTGCAGGAAGGCGGGGGCCTGGCCGGCGGCGCGCGCGGGAAGCGCGGCGGCGAGCGGCGCGGCCAGCACAGCGGTCGCCGCCGCGGCCTTGACGACCGTACGGCGGCGGGGCGAGAGGGAGTTGCGGCCTTCGGCGGCCGAAAGTGATCTGCTTCGACTGGTCACAGGCGATCAGGTTACTGACCGGTACGCGCAGAAGAGCGGGCGAACAGCCAATGTTCGCCCGCTCTTCACGCGAAAGTCGAAATCTGACGGAGCGTCAGCTCTTCAGCTCCGCGTCGACCGCCTTGTTGAAATCGGCCACGGTCAAGGGCGGGTTCTTGCCGCCGGGGCCGGTCAGCGTCTTGTCGTCCATCTTCAGGGTCGGCGTGCCCTCGATGCCGTCCTTGTCGAAGATCTTGGACTCCTCCAGCGCCCACCTGTCGTAGGTGCCGTCCTTCACGGCCTTCTGGAACGCCGCGTTGCCCTTCAGGGCGGGGACCGTGTCGGCGATCTTGATCAGATAGGCGTCGTCCTTGAACTTGTCGTCGTTCTCGTCGGGGTGCCACTTCGCCGAGTACATCGAGGACCGGAACTCGAGGAACGCCTCGGGGCTGACGTTGAGCGCGGCGCCGAGGGCGCTCAGCGCGTTCTTGGAGCCCACACCGGGCAGGTTGTTGTCGAGGAAGGTGGCGCCGACGTACCGGAGCTTGTACTTGCCCTCGTCGAGGTCCTTCTTCACGGTCGTACCGACGACCTGCTCGAAATGGGCGCAGATCGGGCAGCGCGGGTCCTCGTAGATGGTGAGGGTCTTCTTGGCGGTGCTCTTGCCGATGATGACGGTCGTGCCGTCCGCGCCCGTGGTGTTGGCCGGCTTCACGAGCTTCTGGTCCTTCGCGGCTTCCCATCCGGTGGGCTTGTTCGCCTGGACGACGGCGTAGCCGATGCCGCCGGCCACGGCCAGCACGGCCACGACCGAGGCGGCCACCATGACCTGCCGCCTGGCCTTGTCCCGCTTGGCCTGGCGCTCGCGCTCCTCGCGCAGCCGCTCTCGGGCCGCCGTCTTCGCCGACTGACTGTTCCGCTTGCTCATACTGATGATCTCCGTGTGGGACGCGCACATGCCGTACGCGGGATACGTGTGGGGGACTGGCTGTGCTCAGATGCCGCCGCCCCGGCGCCGTCCGACGGGGCGCTGCGGAGCCGGCGTCGCTCGGGCGGCGACGCTCAGCAGGGGGCGAGGGCGGATGAGCACGGCGGTCCACGCCGTCCCAGGGAGTGCACGAGAAGCAGATCGCGGGCGGTGGTCCGGCGCGGCGCCGGGCGGGGCAGCCGGCGCACCGGGGTCAGCCGGACGGCGACCGCGGCCGCCGCGAGCAGCAGCGGCCGGAAGGTGGTGGCGGCGACCGCGCGCAGCAGCTGCGTCAGCGCCCGCTCGCCCCGGCGCAGCCAGGCGGCGGCGAGCAGGCCCACGCCGATGTGCGCGGCGAGCAGCAGCCAGGCGGCCGCCGGACTGGTGTGCGCCAGTATCGCCTCGGGGCGGCCGCGGGCGCCGGTCATCTGGGCCAGCGGGGTGCCGACGGCACCGCCCTCGCACAGCACGTTGAAGCCGAACGTGTGCAGCGGGCCGGCGACCGGGCCGCCCGCCCGGCCGTAGCAGGTGTTCTGGCCGGTGGTGAACACCGTGTCGGCGGTCAGCTCCAGCGGGATCAGCAGTACCGCGATCCGGGCGAAGCCGCGCTCGCGGCCCGCCAGCGCGTACGCGCCGGCGAACACGCCCGCGCAGACCGCCAGCACCGTCCCCGTCGGCAGCGGGGCCCGGGACAGCAGCACGTGCGACGCGGTGCTGAGCGTCACGACGACTGCCGTGAACAGCGCCGCGCGCACGGCTCTGAGCTGGGTCCCGGATATGTCCATAGCGGAAAAGAGTCTGTCACGTACGTGAGTAAGAGACCCCTAAAGAGTGCCTGTGATGGTGCGAAGGTCACAGCCCCGGAATTCGGCCGTTGCGGAACAGGTCGACGAAGATCTGGTGGTCGGCACGCGCGCGTGCGCCGTAGCGGTGCGCGAATTCCACCAGGAGGGGCGCGAAACCCTCCTCGTCGGCGGCGAGCGCCGCGTCGATGGCCCGCTCGGTGGAGAACGGCACCAGGGACTCGCCGGAGGTGTCGTCCGCCGCCGCGTGCATCGTCGCGGTGGCCCGGCCCAGGTCGGCGACGACCTGGGCGATCTCCTCCGGGTCGTCGAGCTCGCTCCAGTCCAGGTCGACGGCGTACGGCGAGACCTCGGCGACCAGCTGGCCCGCGCCGTCCAGCTCGGTCCAGCCCAGCCACGGGTCGGCGTGCGCCTGCAGGGCACGCTGGGAGATCACCGTGCGGTGGCCCTCGTGCTCGAAGTAGCCGGCGATGGCGGGATCCGTGATGTGCCGGGAGACGGCCGGGGTCTGGGCCTGCTTGATGTAGATCACGACGTCGTTCTCCAGGGCGTCGCTGTGGCCCTCCAGCAGGATGTTGTACGACGGCAGGCCGGCGGACCCTATGCCGATGCCCCGGCGGCCGACGACGTCCTTGACGCGGTAGGAGTCCGGGCGGGCCAGGGAGGAGTCCGGCAGCGTCTCCAGATAGCCGTCGAAGGCCGCGAGGACCTTGTAGCGAGTGGCCGCGTCCAGCTCGATGGAGCCGCCGCCCGGCGCGAAGCGGCGCTCGAAGTCACGGATCTCGGTCATCGACTCCAGCAGCTCGAAGCGGGTCAGCGACCGGGCGGCCCGCAGGGCGCCCAGCAGCGGGCCCTCGGCGCTGTCCAGGGTGAACGGCGGCACCTCGTCGCGCTTGGCGCCCGTGGCGAGGGCGTGGACGCGCTCGCGGTAGGCGGCGGCGTAGACCGAGACCAGCTCGGTGATCTGCTCGTCGCTGAGTGCTTTCGCGTACCCGATGAGGGCGATCGATGCCGCGAAGCGCTTCAGGTCCCAGGTGAACGGGCCGACGTACGCCTCGTCGAAGTCGTTGACGTTGAAGACCAGGCGGCCGTCCGCGTCCATGTACGTGCCGAAGTTCTCCGCGTGCAGGTCGCCGTGGATCCACACGCGCGAGGTGCGGTCGTCCAGGAACGGGCCGCCGCGCTTCTCGGCGTCGAGGTCGTGGTAGAAGAGGCACGCCGTGCCCCGGTAGAACGCGAAGGCCGAGGCCGCCATCTTCCGGAACTTCACCCGGAACGCGGCCGGGTCGGCGGCCAGGAGCCGGCCGAAGGCGGTGTCGAAGACGGCGAGGATCTCCTCGCCGCGCTGCTCGTCGCTGAGCTGGGGGACCGACATCGCGGGGTGCCTCCTGGTGCAAATACCTGTACGACAGCGTTTCTGCCGTATCAACGGGCGACGCCACGCGGGAGTGCCCGGTTCCCGCATGAAGGTACGGCCGGACTGCCCGCCCGTCTCCCGACCGCCGCCCCTCATCGAGGCGCTTCGCGCCACAGAATCACTCCAGTGTCAGTCCCGGGGCATAGACTTCGACGCTGACCCCAGAACTGTCCGCCCGCCCGTCCCCCAGTGTTTTCCGTTGGAGGCCATACCGTGTCAAAGCCGCCCTTCACGCACCTGCACGTCCACACCCAGTACTCGCTGCTGGACGGTGCCGCGCGGCTCAAGGACATGTTCAATGCCTGCAATGAGATGGGCATGACGCACATCGCCATGTCCGACCACGGCAACCTCCACGGGGCGTACGACTTCTTCCACTCCGCGACAAAGGCCGGAATCACCCCGATCATCGGGATCGAGGCCTATGTCGCCCCCGAGTCCCGGCGCAACAAACGCAAGATCCAGTGGGGCCAGCCGCACCAGAAGCGCGACGACGTCTCCGGCTCCGGCGGTTACACCCACAAGACGATGTGGGCGGTGAACAAGACCGGTCTGCACAACCTCTTCCGGCTCTCCTCCGACGCCTACGCCGAGGGCTGGCTGCAGAAGTGGCCCCGGATGGACAAGGAGACCATCTCCCAGTGGTCCGAGGGCATCGTCGCCTCCACCGGCTGCCCCTCCGGCGAGCTCCAGACCCGGCTCCGCCTCGGCCAGTACGACGAGGCGCTGCAGGCCGCCGCCGACTACCAGGACATCTTCGGCAAGGACCGGTACTTCCTGGAGCTGATGGACCACGGCATCGACATCGAGCACCGGGTCCGCGACGGCCTCCTGGAGATCGGCAAGAAGCTCGGCATCCCCCCGCTGGTCACCAACGACTCGCACTACACGTACGCGCACGAGGCGGGTGCCCACGACGCCCTGCTGTGCATCCAGACCGGCAAGAACCTCTCCGACCCCGACCGCTTCAAGTTCGACGGCACCGGCTACTACCTGAAGTCCACGGACGAGATGTACGCCATCGACTCCTCGGACGCCTGGCAGGAGGGCTGCGCCAACACGCTCCTCGTCGCCGAGATGGTCGACACCACGGGCATGTTCGAGAAGCGCGACCTCATGCCCAAGTTCGACATCCCGGAGGAGGGCTACACCAACGTCACCTGGTTCAAGGAGGAAGTGCGGCGCGGCATGAACCGCCGCTACCCGGGTGGCGTCCCGGAGGACCGCCAGAAGCAGGCGGAGTACGAGATGGACGTCATCATCCAGATGGGGTTCCCGGGCTACTTCCTCGTCGTCGCCGACTTCATCATGTGGGCGAAGAACAACGGCATCGCGGTGGGCCCCGGCCGTGGTTCCGCCGCGGGTTCGATCGTCGCGTACGCGATGGGCATCACCGACCTCGACCCGATCGAGCACGGGCTGATCTTCGAGCGGTTCCTCAACCCCGAGCGCGTCTCCATGCCCGACGTCGACATCGACTTCGACGAGCGCAGGCGCGTCGAGGTGATCAGGTACGTGACCGAGAAGTACGGCGCCGACAAGGTCGCCATGATCGGCACGTACGGCAAGATCAAGGCGAAGAACGCGATCAAGGACTCCGCGCGCGTGCTCGGCTACCCGTACGCGATGGGTGACCGCATCACCAAGGCGATGCCCGCCGACGTCCTCGGCAAGGGCATCGACCTCGACGGCATCACCAACCCCGAACACCCCCGCTACAACGAGGCGGGCGAGGTCCGGGGGATGTACGAGAACGAACCGGATGTCAAGAAGGTCATCGACACCGCGCGCGGTGTGGAGGGCCTGGTCCGGCAGATGGGCGTGCACGCCGCCGGTGTGATCATGTCCAGCGAGCCGATCATCGAGCACGCCCCGATCTGGGTGCGCCACACCGACGGCGTGACCATCACACAGTGGGACTACCCCCAGTGCGAGTCGCTCGGCCTGATCAAGATGGACTTCCTGGGCCTCAGGAACCTCACGATCATGGACGACGCCGTGAAGATGGTGGAGGCCAACAAGGGCGTCAAGCTGCAGCTGCTGGAAGTGCCGCTCGACGACCCGAAGACGTACGAGCTGCTCTGCCGCGGTGACACGCTCGGCGTGTTCCAGTTCGACGGCGGCCCGATGCGTTCCCTGCTGCGCCAGATGCAGCCCGACAACTTCGAGGACATCTCCGCCGTCTCGGCCCTGTACCGGCCGGGCCCGATGGGCATGAACTCGCACATCAACTACGCGGAGCGCAAGAACGGCCGCCAGGAGATCACGCCGATCCACCCGGAGCTGGCGGACCCGCTCAAGGAGACCCTCGGCCTGACCTACGGCCTGATCGTGTACCAGGAGCAGGTGCAGAAGGCCGCCCAGATCATCGCCGGGTACTCGCTCGGCGAGGCCGACATCCTGCGCCGCGTCATGGGCAAGAAGAAGCCCGAGGAACTGGCGAAGAACTTCACCATCTTCCAGGAGGGCGCCCGCAAGAACGGGTTCTCCGACGCGGCGATCCAGGCCCTGTGGGACGTCCTGGTGCCGTTCGCCGGCTACGCGTTCAACAAGGCGCACTCCTCCGCGTACGGCCTGGTCACGTACTGGACCGCCTATCTGAAGGCGAACTACCCCGCCGAGTACATGGCCGCCCTGCTGACCTCCGTCAAGGACGACAAGGACAAGTCGGCGATCTACCTCAACGAGTGCCGCCGCATGGGCATCAAGGTGCTCCCGCCGAACGTCAACGAGTCGGTGCACAACTTCGCCGCCCAGGGCGACGACGTGATCCTCTTCGGCCTCGAAGCCGTGCGCAACGTCGGCACCAACGTGGTGGAGTCGATCATCAGAAGCCGCAAGGCGAAGGGCAAGTACGCCTCCTTCCCCGACTATCTGGACAAGGTCGAGGCGGTCGCGTGCAACAAGCGCACCACGGAATCGCTGATCAAGGCCGGCGCCTTCGACACCATGGGCCACACCCGCAAGGGGCTCACGGCGCAGTACGAGCCGATGATCGACAACGTGGTCGCGGTCAAGCGCAAGGAGGCCGAGGGACAGTTCGATCTCTTCGGCGGCATGGGCGAGGAGACCAGCAGCGAGCCCGGCTTCGGACTCGACGTGGAGTTCACCACCGACGAGTGGGACAAGACCTATCTGCTCGCCCAGGAGCGGGAGATGCTCGGTCTGTACGTCTCCGACCACCCGCTCTTCGGCCTGGAGCACGTGCTGTCGGACAAGGCCGACGCGGGCATCTCCCAGCTCACCGGCGGCGAGCACGCGGACGGCGCGGTCGTCACGATCGGCGGCATCATCTCGGGCCTGCAGCGCAAGATGACCAAGCAGGGCAACGCCTGGGCCATCGCCACCGTCGAGGACCTCGCCGGCTCCATCGAGTGCATGTTCTTCCCGGCGACGTACCAGCTCATCTCGACCCAACTCGTCGAGGACGCCGTGGTGTTCGTCAAGGGACGCCTCGACAAGCGCGAGGACGTGCCCCGGCTCGTCGCCATGGAGCTGATGGTCCCGGACCTGTCCAACGCGGGCACCAACGCGCCGGTCATCCTCACCATCCCGGCCACCAGGGTCACCCCGCCGATGGTCAGCCGCCTCGGCGAGATCCTCAGTCACCACAAGGGCGACAGCGAGGTCCGCATCAAGCTCCAAGGCCCGCGCAAGACGACGGTGCTGCGCCTGGACCGGCACCGGGTCAAGCCCGATCCCGCGCTGTTCGGCGACTTGAAGGTGCTGCTCGGCCCGTCCTGCCTGGCCGGCTGACCCGGCCACCGCACCCGGCCGGGAACACCGGTCACCGCACCAGGTCGTGGACGAAGGGGCGCACCCGCCATGGGTGCGCCCCTCCTGTGTGCCTGGGCTTCAACTGCCCTTTAGTTGTGGCCGAAGGTCTTCTGCTTGCCCTTGCGCGCCACGTCCGAGGGTGTCACGTCGCTCTGCCGGTGCTCGGACTGCGACTCCAGCGACGAACGCTGGGCCTGCTGCTGCGCGTGCTCGGACTGGGACTGCTTACGATCTTGCTTCTTGTTCTTGGCCATGGTGATCTGCCTCCTGTGGGGGATCTAGGGGCCAGGACCGGGACCAGATTCACATACGCTGACATCAGGCGCATGTCGGATAATTACCGTGTGTGACAGGGGTGGTGGGCGAGCGCGAGCCGCAAACGCCACGCCGAAGATCGAGTTCGGGCCGTTAACCTCCGTGCCGTCGGGCAGACTCGAAGGAAGTCCGAAGCAAAACCTCCCGGGAAGAGGGTGAGTCGCGTGGACCGCTGCATCGTCCTGGTGGACGCCGGGTATCTGCTGGGGGCAGCCGCCAGCCTCCTCGCGGGTGAGCCCTCGCGGTCCCGGATCACCGTCGACCACACCGCGCTGATCCAGGCGCTGCGTGAACGCGCCGAGTCGGAGACCGAGCGTCCACTGCTGCGCATCTACTGGTTCGACGGCGCCCCGGACCGGGTTCCCCAGCCGGAGCACCGCCGGCTGCGGGTGATGCCCAGAGTCACGGTCCGGCTGGGCGCCCTCACGCGCAGTGACGGACGCTGGGCGCAGAAGGGCGTCGACGCCGCCATGCACGCCGAGCTGACCGAACTGGCCCGCAATCGCGCCTGCTCCGACGTCGTCCTCGTCACCGGCGACGGTGATCTGCTGCCCGGCATGATGGCCGCCAAGGAACACGGCGTCGCCGTCCACCTGTGGGCCGTACAGGCCGCCGACGGCGACTACAACCAGTCCGAGGACCTGGTCGCCGAGGCCGACGAGCGGCGTGTCCTGGACCGGGCCTGGATCACCCAGGCCGTCCGCGCCAAGGAACTGACCGGCGTCTGCGCCCCGCCGCCCGTGCCCCGGCCAGAGATCGCCGCGATCCTGTCCGCGCCGCTGCCCGAGTCCGCCCTCTCCGCGACGGCCGAGCGGGCCGCCGAGCAGGGCCCGCCCCCGGAGGCCGGCGCGGGGACGGGGAACGGCACCCAGGAGCGGGCCGCCGCCAAGGGCGGCGTTCCCACCCCGAAGGACCTCGCCGGGCTGCGCGCCCCCGGCGCCCAGCCCGTGCAGCACCCCGCGACCGCGACCCTGCGCTGGTCCTCCGACAAGGGCTGGGTGGACCGGCCGGGCGCCGTCGCCGAGCCGCCCGAGGTCGCCTCCATGCCGACGCTCGCCCAGCTCACCACGGCCGAGCAGCGCTGGGCCGACCGCGAGGAGGACATCACCACCGTCGGCGGCGACCCGTACGAGGTGGGGCAGGTCTTCGCCCGCCGCTGGATGTCCCGGCTCGGCGACCAGGGCCATCTGCAGAAGCTGTCGCAGCTGTATCCGCGCATCCCGCACCGCATCGACGGCGAACTGTTGCGGTACGCCGCACGCTTCGGGCTGCTCGCCCACAAGGACGACCAGATCGACGAACACGACCGCTACGCCATTCGGGCGGGGTTCTGGCGGGAGATCGACGTACCGGCCGCGGCGGAGAGCGCGTCGGCGGGGGAGTGAACGGCCCGGGACACGGCGGCGGGGGATTCTTACGGGTCGCGTACGGATGCGCCCCCAAGGGCGGGTAAAGCGCCACCACCCCGTAGTCTCGTCCCTTGTGAGTACGCGCGTGACACCGGCACCTCGGCAGGACGAGGTCGTACGCGTGCGCGGGCTCGGCAAGAGCTATCCGGCCGTGAAGGGCCGGCGTGGCGCGCCCGGCACCCCCGCGGTACGGGCCACCGACGGGGTCGAGCTGGCGGTGCGGCGCGGCGAGGTCTTCGGGCTGCTCGGGCCGAACGGCGCCGGCAAGTCCACCCTCGTACGACAGCTCACCGGGCTGCTCCGGCCGGACACCGGCAGCGTCGAGATCCTCGGGCACGACATCGTCCGCTACCCCGAGCGGGCCGCGCGCCTGCTCGCCTACCTCGGTCAGGAGTCCTCCGCGCTGGACGAGCTGACCGTCTCCCTCGCCGCCGAGACCACCGGACGCCTGCGTGGCCTGGAGGTGACGCGGGCGCGGGCCGAGCGGGACGCCGTACTGGAGGAGCTGGGGCTCACGCCGATCGCCGGGCGACCGCTGAAGAAGCTGTCCGGCGGCCAGCGCAGGCTCGCCTGCCTCGCCGCCGCCCTCGTCGGCGAGCGGCCGCTGCTCGTGCTCGACGAGCCGACCACCGGCATGGACCCGGTCGCCCGGCGCGCGGTCTGGGCGGCCGTGGACCGGCGACGCGCCGAGCGCGGTACGACCGTGCTGCTGGTCACCCACAACGTCATCGAGGCCGAGACCGTGCTCGACCGGGTCGCCGTACTCGACCAGGGGCGGGTCATCGCCTGCGACACCCCCGCCGGACTGAAGGAACAGGTCGCCGGCGAGGTGCGGGTCGAGCTGGTGTGGCGGGAGCGGGCGCCGCTGGAGGTGCCCGAGGTCACCGCGCTGCGCGAGCGCGCGGTCGAGTCCGGCCGGCGCTGGACGCTGCGGCTCGCGCCCGAGGAGGCCCGGGCCGTCGTCGCCACCGTGACCGGCGGGGCCGCCTTCGCCGCCCTGGACGACTTCACCCTCGCCACGCCCAGCCTGGAGGACGTCTATCTGGCGCTCGGCGGTGCGGCCCGGCAGGGGCTGGTGAAGGCGTGAGCGCGGCGGCCGTGCGATGCGTATGGGTCTACGCGACTGCCGTAGGGAGCTACGCGACCGCCGTAGGGAAGAGGAGCAGCTCGACGTGAGTGTCGTACCCGCGGAGGTTCTGCCGGGCGGTGCCCCGGCCGTGACCGAGACGGCACGGGGCGCGGCCGAACTCGGGCCGCCCGCGCGGCTGTGGCCGTCGCTGGCGGCCGTCTACCGGGCGCAGCTGTCCCGGGCCCGGGTGGCGCGGATCCCGCTGCTGTTCGTGGCGACGTTCCAGTCCGTCGGTATCGCCGTGATGATGCGGGGTGTCGTGGACAGCGGCAGTGAGGCCGAGTCCGTGGTGGCGGGCTCGTCGGTGCTGGTCGTCGCGTATGTGGCCCTGAACCTGCTGTCGCAGTACTTCGGCCAGCTGCGGGCCAGCGGCGGGCTCGATCACTACGCCACCCTGCCGGTGCCGCCGGCCGCGGTGGTGCTCGGCGCGGCGGCCGCGTACGCCTCCTTCACGGTGCCGGGAACGCTGGTGACGGCCGCCTTCGGGTGCGCGCTGTTCGGGCTGCCGGTCGCCAACCTGTGGGTCCTGCTGGCCGTGATCCCGCTGGCCGGGGCCGCGCTGTCCGGGCTGGGCGCCGCCTGCGGGCTGCTCGCACCACGGCCCGAGCTGGCCACGCTGCTCGGGCAGCTCGGCATGTCGGCCGCGCTGCTGCTGGGTGTGCTGCCGGCCGACCGGATGCCGGAGATCGTCCGGCTGGCACGGGACCTGCTGCCGTCGACCTACGGCGTCGAGGCCTACGCCCGCACCTTCGAGGCGCACCCGGACTGGGCCGTCGTCCTGGTCGACCTGGGGGTCTGCGCGGGTGTCGGTGTGGTCTCGCTGGCCGTGGCGACCTGGGCGTACCGCCGGGCGGCCGTCCGGTGACGCGGCCCACAGCGCGACCTGGCACGATGTCAGGATGACCGCACCGCTGACTCCGCCACCGCCACCGCACGACGACTCCCCGCACCAGGTCTGGCAGGCGCCGCCGTCCGCCGGGGCCCAGGGCGGGGGCTGGTACGAACAGGACGGCCCCGGGATGAAGACCGAACTGCGGGAGGCCGCCGTCATCACGGTGGCCGTGGCATTGGGCGGGGTGCTGCTGGGGCTGCTGTGGTGGTGGCTGGCGCCGCATGTGCCGCTGGTCGGCGACGAGGTCGACAAGAGCTGGGTCGTCTATCTGAAGGACAGCGAGGGGGAACAGGCGATAGGCGTGGACGGCACGTTCACCCTGTTGGCGCTGGCCTTCGGGGTCGTCAGCGGCGTGGTCGTCTTTCTGTGGCGGCGCGGTGGCGGTGTGCCCGCCGTGGTGGCGCTCGGGGTCGGCGCGCTGCTCGGTTCGGTGCTGGCGTGGCGGCTGGGGGTGTGGCTGGGCCCCGAGTCCGATGTGATCGCGCATGCGAAGCAGGCGGGGAAGGGGGTCGCCTTCTCGGCGCCGTTGAAGCTGGGGGCGAAGGGTGCCCTGCTGGCGTGGCCGCTGGGCGCGCTGGTGGTCCACCTCGGGCTGACGGCGCTGTTCGGACCCCGGGATCCCGAGCCCGAACTGCCGTATCCGCACCAGGCGTAGGACGCACCGGGTGCAGGACGCCGGGCGTAGGACGCACCAGGCGCAGCCCCCTCGGGCGCCTCGGTGGGCGTCCGTCGTCAGCCTCTCCCGATGGGTGCCAGGACGGCGCTCGTCAGCTGTGCCAGGTCTCCCGGCGAGAGCTCCACCTCCAGGCCCCGGCGCCCCGCCGACAAACAGATCGTCCCGTGCGCCTTCGCCGAGTCGTCCAGGACCGTCGGCAGCCGCTTGCGCTGGCCGAGCGGGGAGATGCCGCCCCGCACATACCCGGTGGTGCGTTCCGCCAGAGCCGGGTCCGCCATCGTCGCCCGTTTGCCGCCCACGGCCGCCGCCAGGGCCTTCAGGTCCAGGGAGCCGGAGACCGGGACCACCGCCACCGTCAGGGCGCCGTCGACGTCCGCCACCAGGGTCTTGAAGACGCGGTCGGGGGAGACGCCCATCGCCTCCGCGGCCTCCTCGCCGTAGGAGGGGTGGGAGGGGTCGTGGTCGTAGGAGTGGACCGTGAAGTCCATGCCGGCCGTTGTGAGGGCGACCGTCGCGGGCGTGCCGCCGGACTGCTGCTGCTTCTTCGCCTTCTTCGCCATCCGTCTTCCTCGGCTGTCTTCCCGGACCGTCTTCCTCGGCGCTCTCAGTTCAGGCTCGTCGGTGTCCGGGTCAGTTCGAACGCGGGCAGTGACGGCAGACTACGGATGATCGCCGTCTCGGAGCGAAGGAGTTTCAGCTCGTCGCGGAGGCGGGAGGCGGTGTCGGGTGCCTGGAGCAGCCGCTGCTTGGTCGGGGTGTCGTGCACCATCGCGGCGGCCACCAGATATGACACCACGCTCGGCTCGTCCGGCAGCTCGGCGCTGGTGGACAGCGAACGCTCACGCGCGCCCGCCAGCCGCTTCTGGTACTGGCGGAAGGAGCGCAGCACCCCCTCGGCCAGCGCCCCCGCCTCGTCGCCCGGCTCCTCCGGCAGTTCCTCCAGCTCCGCCGTGAGGAACGGTCCGGACGCGTCGACGGAGAGCAGCCGTACCCGGGTCGTGCCCGTCGCCAGCACCTCGAAGGTGCCGTCGGCGCGCTCCCGGACAGTCGCTGCGTCCGCGACACAGCCCACCCCGTGGAAGGCCTTGAGGGGCTCGGGGCCGAAGCCCGCGGCCGGTCCCCGCGCGGGCTGGGCCGTGGGGTCGGGCATGCCGGGGGCGCTCGGCGCCACTTCGTGGCCGTCGCGGATGGCCACGACGGCGAACCGGCGCGGCTCGTCCTCCGGGGTCTTGAGCAACTCGCGCATCATGGCGCGATAGCGCTCCTCGAAGATGTTCAGCGGCAGCACGAGCCCCGGGAACAGCACGGTGTTCAGCGGGAAGAGCGGGAGACGGACGGTGGTCACGACGCCTCAGCCTAGTGGTCGTCGGCGCGGGCGTGTCCGCCGTGCTCGCCGGGAGGGGGTGCGAGGCAGGCCGCAAGGCCGGTGGGAACCGGCCCGGGGCCGGCCGCCAGGTGCTCGCGCAGCCGCAGGAAGTGGCCGAGCGGATCGTCGGAGAACCGCTCCCACGGGAACGACGTGGCGTACGGGCCGATCAGGCGCAGCTGCGCGCGGGCGTCCTCCCAGCGGTCCAGGCGCAGCAGGACGTACAGGAGCTTGTTGCGGATCTGGGCGGGCCATGGATCGGCCGCCGGGAAGCGCGCGGACAGCGTGAGCGCCCGGTCGGCGGCGGCGTCCAGCCGCTCGCGCGGGATCTCGGGGCCGCAGCCGTCGATCAGATAGCCGAGGACCGCGCGGGCCGGCAGCGCCTGGACGAACGAGTCGGCGGGCGCGTCCTGTGCGGCCCGGTCGGCGAAGTCGAGGCACTCATGGTGCGAGGCACGGGGCCGGTGCGGGGCGTCTCCCCACAGCACACAACAGGAGTCGGCCAGATAGCGCAGCGCGGCCACATGGCAGCCGTAGTGGTGCGGGGCGCGCCGGACGGCCGCCTCCCACAGCTCTTCGAAGTACCGGTGGCCGGCCCGTGAGCCGCGCGCGTGGTCCAGGGCGATCCGCCAGGGCACCGGGTCGCGGTCGTCGGCGCGCGCGGCGGCAGTGATGAGCGGGCTCACCTCGCGGAGCAGCTCGGCGCGGGCCGGCGAGGGCCAGACGCGGTCCACCGCCAGCTGCGCCCCGACCAGCAGGGCGCCGGGATCCTCGGGCGCCCTCGCGCGCCAGGCCTCGAACCACTCGGGCCGGGAGCGGGCGAAGCCGGCGAGATGGAGTGCGTACCGGTCGTGGTTCTCCCACGCCGCTGTGGCGCGGGTGGCGGCCAGCAGGCCGGCCGCGGTCTCGTACTCGCCCCGGCCGGCCGCGACCAGCGCGGGCGAGAGCCGGTCGTCGGGCGCGTCGAGCACGGCCTCGTCCCCGGCCGGACAGAGGCCGGGGACGAGGTGCGCGGAGCGTTTGGCCATCCGCGTGGGGCGGATGAACGAAGGCAGCAGAGCCATGGTGTCGACCATTGAAAGACCGCAGGTCGGGGGCGCGCCAGAGGCTTGGGCGAAGTCGCGGAAAGTTGTACGGCCACAGGTCAAGGACCGGCAAAAGGTGACTGTTCCGGTTTTGTGCCCCCGCTGTGCGGAAAATGCCGCCTATATGCGGAAACCGGGTCGGCCCGGGGCATTCAGCCCCGGCGCAGCAACCGGGTCGCCCCCGCCGCCACCGTCGTCGCCAGTATCCAGCCGATCATGATCATCGCGGCCGCCAGCCACTGCCAGCCCCCGCGCAGCTGCCACTGGCCGGCCTGGCCCAGGTCGATCACCGGCAGCAGCAGATCCAGCGTGAACAGGGCCGGGCTCCAGTACGGGTGGCCGTCGTGGTTCACCGGCGGATGGTCCGCGTGCGCGAACGCCAGCGTGCCCGCCGCCCACAGCACCGCCATCCACACCGCGGCCCGCCCCGGACGGTAGCCGTAGGCCACCGTCCAGTCCTGGACGTACCCCCAGGACTTGGCGGCCAGCGGCAGTGTCTCGCGGCGCCGGCGCTGCTTGGCGAGCAGCACCTCCCGGGCGTCCTCGTCCTCCCCGGCCGCCCGCAGCACCGCCGCCAGCCGCTCGTACGGCTCCGGGGCGTACTCGGCGGTCGCCGCCGCCACCCAGTCCAGCCGGCCGGTCAGCGGGAACGGGCCGCGCGGGACGAGGCTCTCGTAGCCGAAGCCCGCCATGTGCAGATTGCCGGGGCCGGGCCAACTCGCCGCCCGGTCCACCAGGTTGACGACCCGCGCGCCGGACAGCACCACCTTGCCGCGCTGCGGCCTGTCGCAGAGGAAGCGCAGTTCGGGCACGTGGGTCCGGCGCAGCGACAGCTCCTGGTCGTCGGTGAAGGAGAACCGCGCCCGCTCCAGGTCGACGGCGTCCCCGAACCGCCCGTCGTCCAGCCGCAGCCCGCCCCGGCACTCGAACGGCTGGATCCGTGTCCCGCGCGCGGGCGTCGTGCCACTCAGCAGGGGGCTGCCCACACCGGCCGGGGTCAGGTACAGGGTGCGCTCCACGGTCAGCTGGGGCGCGTTCAGGGCGTAGCGGGAGTACGGGTTGTCGAGGACGGCGCCGCGCAGGCTGAGCGAGACCCCGACCTTGGCGCCGCGCAGGCTCAGCTCGCCGTGCGACTCCAGCATCTCCGCCTGGAGGTCCTGGCCGACGGTCATGCCGTCCGCCGCGATCGAGCGCCCGCTGCGGTCGCGGTACACCACCGCCTGGTTGAGCAGCAGATCGGTGCCGATGTGCGCGTCCGTCAGCCGGACCCCGTTCTGGAAGCGGCAGCGCGGCAGATGCAGATCGCCCTCGGTGTGCACCCGGGCCGCCTCCAGCCGGGGCACCGCGCAGTCCACCAGGCGCAGGGTGGTGAACCGGGCCTCCGGCAGCAGCACCTCGTCGTCGAAGCGGCAGCCGCGCAGCTCGACGTACGGCCGTACCGTGCCGCCCGACAGGTCCAGGGTGCCCGTGATCCGCACGCCGGTCAGCTTCAGCGCGGACACCCGGCCCGCGAGCGCGGGCGGGCCGTCCAGCAGCAGCCAGGCCACGATCCGGGCCCGCACCGTGCGCTCCGGGCCCCAGGGATGGCCGCCGTGCGGGTCGTCCACGACGGCGTCGCCGCTGCTCAGGTCGTACACACTGCCGTTGCGGAAGGCCTGCCACATGCCCGCCTCGGCCGCGGTCAGCTCGTCCGGCAGGTCCCCGGCAACCAGGCCGGCCCCCTCGGTCACCGCTCTTCCTCTCCCACTTCTCGCAGCTCAGCCGTTTCGTACAGCCGTTCATGCCCGCTGAGCGACGTCCGGAACACTAGAGGTGAAGGTGATCTTCCGAGTTCGGCCACGTTCTGTATCAGCCATTGATACGTGCCCACGGCTCGCGACGTCGGTCTGCGAGAATTGGGACCGTGATCTCCCGAATCGATCTGCGCGGCGACGCCCTTCCCGAGGGCCCCGCCCTGCGCGACCTGCTGCCCCGAGCCGACTTCGACGTAGCGGCCGCCCTGGAGAAGGTGCGTCCGATCTGCGAAGCCGTGCATCATCGTGGCGACGCGGCGCTGATCGACTTCGCCGAGAAGTTCGACGGAGTACGGCTGGAATCCGTCCGTGTCCCGGCCCGGGCGCTCGCCGACGCGCTCGACGCCCTCGACCCGGCCGTGCGCGCCGCGCTGGAGGAGTCCATCCGCCGCGCCCGCCTGGTCCACCGCGAGCAGCGCCGCGGCGCGCACACCACCCAGGTGGTGCCGGGCGGCTCGGTCACCGAGAAGTGGGTGCCGGTCGAGCGCGTCGGGCTGTACGCACCGGGCGGCCGGTCCGTCTACCCCTCGTCCGTGATCATGAACGCGGTGCCGGCGCAGGAGGCCGGTGTCGCGTCCATCGCACTCGCCTCCCCGCCGCAGAAGGAGTTCGGCGGGCTGCCGCACCCGACGATCCTCGCCGCCTGCGCCCTGCTCGGCGTGGACGAGGTCTACGCCGCGGGCGGCGCCACCGCCGTCGCGATGTTCGCCTACGGCACCGAGTCCTGCGCCCCCGCCAACATGGTCACCGGCCCCGGCAACATCTGGGTCGCCGCGGCCAAGCGGTTCTTCACCGGCCGGATCGGCATCGACGCCGAGGCCGGTCCGACCGAGATCGCGGTCCTCGCCGACGACACCGCCGACCCGGTGCACGTCGCCTCGGACCTGATCAGCCAGGCCGAGCACGACCCGCTCGCCGCGGCCGTACTGGTCACCGACTCCGTCGAGCTGGCCGACGCGGTGGAGAAGGAGCTGGCGCCGCAGGTCGCGGCGACCAAGCACATCGAGGACCGGATCCGCCCGGCCCTCGCGGGCAGGCAGTCGGCGATCGTCCTGGTCGACGGCGTCGACGAGGGGCTGAGGGTGGTCGACGCCTACGGCGCCGAGCACCTGGAGATCCAGACCGCCGACGCCGCCGCGGTGGCCGACCGGGTGAAGAACGCGGGCGCGATCTTCATCGGCCCCTGGGCCCCCGTGTCGCTCGGCGACTACGCGGCCGGCTCCAACCACGTCCTGCCCACCGGCGGCTGCGCCTGTCACTCCTCGGGCCTGTCCGTCCAGTCCTTCCTGCGCGGCATCCACATCGTGGACTACACGAGGGACGCGCTCGCCGAGGTCGCCCACCACGTGGTGACGCTGGCGGAGGCGGAGGACCTGCCCGCGCACGGCGCGGCGATCAAGGCACGTTTTGGCGGAGCCGAACAATGGACTCGCGGCTGGAAGGTACCGACGAGCAAGTGACCGGCATTGACGATCTCCCCGTACGGGACGAGCTGCGCGGCAAGTCCCCCTACGGCGCGCCCCAGTTGGACGTCCCCGTACGGCTGAACACCAACGAGAACCCCTACCCGCTGCCCGAGCCGCTCGTCGAGCGGATCGCGGAGCGGGTGCGCGAGGCAGCCCGCGGCCTGAACCGCTACCCCGACCGGGACGCGGTCCGGCTCCGCACCGAGCTCGCCGCCTATCTGACGAAGACCGGCAAGCACCCCCTCGGCATCGAGAACGTCTGGGCCGCCAACGGCTCCAACGAGGTCATCCAGCAGCTGCTGCAGACCTTCGGCGGACCGGGCCGCACGGCGATCGGCTTCGAGCCGTCGTACTCGATGCACGCGCTCATCGCGCGCAGCACGGGCACCGGCTGGATCTCCGGTCCGCGGCGCGAGGACTTCACCATCGACCTCGCCGCCGCCGAGCAGGCCATCGCCGAGCACCGGCCGGACGTCGTCTTCATCACCACCCCCAACAACCCCACGGGCAACGCGGTTCCGCCCGAGACCGTCCTCGCGCTGTACGAGGCGGCGCAGGCGGCCAAGCCGTCGATGGTCGTCGTCGACGAGGCGTACATCGAGTTCAGCCATGGCGACTCGCTGCTGCCGCTGCTGGCGGGCCGACCGCGCCTCGTCGTCTCCCGGACGATGTCGAAGGCGTTCGGCGCGGCGGGCCTGCGCCTCGGCTATCTCGCCGCCGACCCGGCGGTCGTGGACGCCGTCCAGCTCGTCCGGCTGCCGTACCACCTGTCGGCGATCACCCAGGCGACCGCGCTGGCCGCCCTGGAGCACACCGACACGCTGCTGAAGTACGTCGAGCAGCTGAAGGCGGAGCGGGACCGGCTGGTCGCCGAGCTGCGCGCGATCGGCTACGACGTCATCGAGTCCGACGCGAACTTCGTGCAGTTCGGCCGGTTCGCGGACTCCCACGAGGCCTGGCAGAAGATCCTCGACCGGGGCGTCCTGGTCCGGGACAACGGCGTCCCGGGATGGCTGCGGGTCTCCGCCGGCACCCCCGAGGAGAACGACGCGTTCCTCGCCGCCGTACGTGAAGTCAAGAAGGAGCTGTAGTCATGAGCCGCGTAGGACGCGTGGAGCGTACGACCAAGGAGACCTCGGTCCTCGTCGAGATCGATCTCGACGGCACCGGCCGCACCGACATCGCCACCGGCGTCGGCTTCTACGACCACATGCTCGACCAGCTCGGCCGGCACGGCCTGTTCGACCTGACCGTGAAGACCGACGGCGATCTGCACATCGACTCCCACCACACCATCGAGGACACCGCCCTCGCGCTCGGCGCCGCCTTCAAGCAGGCCCTCGGCGACAAGGTGGGGATCTACCGCTTCGGCAACTGCACGGTCCCGCTGGACGAGTCCCTCGCCCAGGTGACGGTGGATCTTTCCGGCCGCCCCTACCTCGTGCACACCGAGCCCGAGAACATGGCGCCGATGATCGGCGAGTACGACACGACGATGACCCGGCACATCCTGGAGTCCTTCGTCGCCCAGGCGCAGATCGCGCTGCATGTGCACGTGCCGTACGGGCGCAACGCGCACCACATCGTGGAGTGCCAGTTCAAGGCACTGGCCCGGGCACTGCGCTACGCCTCCGAGCGCGATCCGCGCGCGGCCGGCATCCTCCCCTCCACGAAGGGCGCGCTGTAAACCCATGAACGGCCTCTCCACCCTGCTGATCGTCGTCGGCCTCTTCCTGGTCGGCGGCATCATCTCCTTCGTCAAGCAGAAGATGCCCACGAGCCTCATCGTGCTGCTCTCCATCGGCGCGGCCATGTGTCTCGTCGCGGGCGTCCTGCGGCTGGAGGTGTGGAATTGACCTCTTCCACGAACAAGGCTTCCACGAAAAAGGTCTCCACGAAGAAGGTCGTCGTCTTCGACTACGGCTTCGGCAACGTCCGCTCCGCCGAACGCGCCCTCGCGCGCGTGGGCGCCGATGTCGAGATCACGCGTGACTTCGACAAGGCCATGAACGCCGACGGACTGCTGGTGCCGGGCGTGGGCGCGTTCGCCGCCTGCATGCAGGGCCTGCGCGCTGCTCGCGGCGACTGGGTGATCGACCGCCGGCTGTCCGGCGGGCGGCCCGTGATGGGCATCTGCGTCGGCATGCAGATCCTCTTCGCGCGCGGCATCGAACACGGCGTGGAGGCCGAGGGCCTCGACGAGTGGCCCGGCACGGTGGCGCCGCTCGAAGCCGAGGTCGTGCCCCACATGGGCTGGAACACCGTCGACGCCCCCGCCGACTCCCAGCTCTTCGCGGGCCTCGCCCAAGGCGCCCGCTTCTACTTCGTGCACTCCTACGCCGTCCACGACTGGACCCAGGAGTCGCACAACCCGCTGATCGCGCCCCCCAAGGTCACCTGGGCGACGCACGGCAAGCCGTTCGTGGCCGCCGTGGAGAACGGCGCCCTGTGGGCCACCCAGTTCCACCCCGAGAAGTCCGGCGACGCCGGCGCCCAGCTCCTCACCAACTGGATCGGAACCCTGTAGACCATGGCCAAGCTCGAACTCCTCCCCGCCGTCGACGTCCGCGACGGCCAGGCCGTCCGCCTCGTGCACGGCGAGTCCGGGACCGAGACGTCCTACGGCTCCCCGCTTCAGGCCGCGCTCGCCTGGCAGCGGTCCGGCGCCGAGTGGCTGCATCTGGTCGACCTGGACGCCGCCTTCGGCACCGGCGACAACCGCGAGCTGATCGCCGAGGTCGCGCGCGCGATGGACATCAAGGTGGAGCTGTCCGGCGGCATCCGCGACGATGCCTCGCTGGCGGCCGCCCTGGCCACCGGCTGCACCCGGGTGAACCTCGGCACCGCCGCCCTGGAGACCCCCGAGTGGGTCGCCAAGGTCATCGCCGAGCACGGCGACAAGATCGCGGTCGGCCTGGACGTACGCGGCACGACGCTGCGCGGCCGTGGCTGGACCCGCGACGGCGGCGACCTCTACGAGACGCTGGACCGCCTGAACTCCGAGGGCTGCGCCCGCTACGTCGTCACCGACATCGCCAAGGACGGCACGCTCCAGGGCCCGAACCTGGAGCTGCTGCGCAACGTCTGTGCCGCCACCGACCGCCCGGTCGTGGCCTCCGGCGGTGTGTCGTCCCTGGACGACCTCCGCGCCATCGCCGAGCTGGTACCCCTCGGTGTCGAGGGCTCCATCGTCGGGAAGGCCCTGTACGCGAAGGCGTTCACCCTGGAAGAGGCCTTGGAGGCTGTGTCGTCATGACGTCGGATGCCGTGCGGCGCGTGCAGAGCGGAAGCCCCTGGGAAGAGAGTTTCGGTTTCGCGCGCGCGGTGGCGGCCGGCGACCGGGTGTCCGTGGCGGGCACCACGTCCTTCAAGGGCACGGTGCTGTACGGCGAGGGCGACCCGTACGAGCAGACCAAGGTCGCCTTCGGCCACGCCCTCGACGCGCTGAAGGAGTTCGGGCTCGGCATCGAGTCCGTGATCCGCACCCGTATGTATCTGAGCCATGTACGCGACGTCGACGAGGCGGGGCGGGCCCACAAGGAGCTGTTCGACTCCGTGCGCCCGTGCTCGACCCTTCTCGTGGTCGAGGGCTTCGTCGACCCGCGCATCCTGGTCGAAGTAGAGCTTGAAGCATTCAGAGGAGCCTGAGCAGTCATGACCCTGGCGGTCCGAGTCATCCCCTGCCTGGACGTGGACAACGGCCGGGTCGTCAAGGGTGTCAACTTCCAGAACCTGCGCGACGCGGGCGACCCCGTCGAGATGGCCAAGGTGTACGACGCCGAGGGCGCCGACGAGCTGACGTTCCTGGACATCACCGCGTCCTCCGGCAACCGGGAGACGACGTACGACGTGGTGCGCCGCACCGCGGAGCAGGTGTTCATCCCGCTGACGGTCGGCGGCGGCGTCCGTACGGCCGAGGACGTGGACAAGCTGCTGCGGGCCGGCGCCGACAAGGTGGGCGTGAACACGGCCGCGATCGCCCGCCCCGACCTGATCCGTGAGATCGCCGAGCGCTTCGGCCGCCAGGTCCTGGTCCTCTCGGTGGACGCCCGCCGCACCGCGCCCGGCTCCTTCGAGGTCACGACCCACGGCGGCCGCAAGGGCACCGGCATCGACGCGGTGGAGTGGGCGCACCGGGCGGCGGAACTGGGCGCCGGTGAAATCCTTCTCAACTCGATGGACGCCGACGGCACCAAGGACGGCTACGACCTGGAGATGATCGCCGCCGTCCGTGCACACGTCAGCGTCCCGGTGATCGCCTCGGGCGGCGCCGGCAAGCTGTCCGACTTCCCCCCGGCCGTCGCGGCGGGCGCGGACGCGGTGCTGGCCGCGTCGGTGTTCCACTTCGGTGACCTGCGGATCGGCGAGGTGAAGCGGGCCCTGCGGGAGGCGGGGCATCCCGTTCGGTAGTTCGAAGAGTCCCCCCTGGTAGTGAATGCGGTAGTGATCATGGTTGCGTCCCTCTAAGGTGCTCGTATGCCTGGAATCACGATCGAGTTCACCGAGGAAGAGCTGGCCGAGCTGCGCGCGGAGGCCAAGGAACAGGGCGTCGCGATCAAGCGGCTGGCGCACGACATACTGACTGAGGACGTCGTGCGGCGGCGGCAGAAGCAGCGGTTCGTCGAGGGGGCTACGAAGAAGGCTCGGGAGATCATGGCCGACTTCGAGGAGCGATTCCCGGTGGGGCTCCGGTGACGCTTTATGTGGATGCCGGGTGGGTGCTCAACATCCAAGTCAACGTCTCCCCGGCGAATACACCGATCCGTGACTGGGGTGCCCTCAGCTGCATGGTCGAGCGGCACAAATACGAGCGAGTCGCAGGCGAGCCCTACTACGAGGAGGTGCCCGCGCGCGCCGCGACCTTCCTGCACACCGCCTTGAGGCTGAGGCCGTTCAGCGACTACAACGCATCGATCGGCGTGGCGTGTGCCTGGGAGTACATGGAGCAGTCCGGCATGCCGTTCGAGCTGCCGTACGGAGAAATGGCCAAGCTCGTCGCGGACATCCGCAGCGACGAGGCCGACCTGACGGAAGTCGCCCGACTACTGCGCGACTGGGCCGCCTGACCCGGTGACCGACTCCGACATAGGCCTCCCCTGGGCAGGGGCGCTCCACACGCTCCCCGCCCACCGCGACCCCAACATCCTGCGCTGGCTCGCTGCCTACGCCTTCTCCATGCTCGGGGACAGCGTCTACTACCTGGCCCTGTCCTGGGCGGCCGTCCAGGCCGGGACGCCCGCCCAGGCCGGGCTCGTGATGTCGGCCAGTGCGCTGCCCCGGGCCGTGCTGATGCTCGGCGGCGGGGTGATAGCCGACCGGTTCGGGCCGCGGCGGGTCGTCATCGGCAGTGACGCCGTGCGCTGCGCGGCCGTCCTCGCTGTGGCCGTCCTGCTGTTCCTCACCCGCCCCGGACTGTGGCCGCTCGCCCTGCTGGCGCTGGTCTTCGGCACCGTCGACGCCGTCTTCGTGCCCGCTGTGGGCGCCCTGCCGGCCCGCCTCACCGAGAAGGGCCAGCTCGCCCGGGTGCAGGGCCTGCGCGGCCTCGCCGTCCGGTTCGCCGTCGTGGCCGGCGGTCCGCTCGGCGGGCTCGGCGTGGCCCTCGGCGGAGCGGCCGCCGCCTTCGCGCTCGCCGGGGTGCTCATCGCCGTCTCGGTTCCGCTGCTGCTCTGCGTGCGTGTCCGCGACCTGCCGACGGCGGACGGCGCCGGGAACACGACCGCTTGGAGCGACCTCCGCGCCGGCCTCGGCTACATCCGCCGCCACCGCGTCCTCGCCCCGCTGATGCTGGCCATCGCCCTCGGCGACCTCGGCTTCGTCGGGCCGCTGAACGTCGGTCTGACCCTGCTCGCCGACCGCCGCGGCTGGGGCGCATCCGGCATGGGCTGGGTGCTCGCCGGGTTCGGCGTCGGAGCGGGCGCCGCCGCACTGCTGCTGGCCGTCCGGGGCAGGCTGGCGCGCGCCGGATCCGTCGCAGGGTGGACGATCGTCGCGGGCTCCGTGGCCGTCGGTGCCCTCGCCTTCGTGCCCAGCCTGCCCGCGGCCGTCGGCACGGCCCTGCTCGTCGGTCTGCTCACCGGGCTCAGCGGCGCGCTGTGCGGGGCCCTGCTGCAGACCCAGTCCGACCCCGCTTGCCTGGGCCGGGTCACCGCCGTCTCCAGCCTGATCAGCCTCGGCCTCACCCCGCTGAGCATGCCGTTCGCGGCCACCGCCATCGGCGCCTTCGGGCTCGCGCCGGTCTACGCCGTCAGCGCCGGCGTCTGCGGCCTCGGCGGGGTCGTCGCCCTCGTCGTACCGGCGCTGCGCCGCGCCGAGCTTCCCGGGTGAGGGCGGCTCAGTCCTCCGGCTGGACCAGCTGCACCAGATTGCCGCAGGTGTCGTCGAACACCGCCGCCAGGACCGGTCCCTGCCGCCGCGGCCGGTGCGTGAACCGGACACCCCGGCCCCTCAGCCGCTCGTACTCCGCCCCGAGATCCGCCACGGAGAAGACGATGCACGGGATGCCCGCCTCGTACAGTGCCCGGTGGTACGGCTCGGCGACGGGCCCCTGGCCCGGCTCCAGCAGCAGCTGCAGATCGGGCTGGGCACCCTGCGCGGCCCCGACCGTGACGAAGAGCGTGCCATCGCCGAGGTCCATGTGGGTGCGGGTCTCGAAGCCCAGGACATCCGTGTAGAAGGCGTGCGCCGCCGCCACGTCGTCCACGTACACACCGGTCATCGCGACCTTGATCACGGCACGGCCCCTCTCGGACGCTCGACCGCCGGGATCAGAGGCCCAGCTGCCTGGAGTCGCGCAGCTTGGCGATCGCCTCCGTGTCGCCGGCCACCTCCACCGTGGCCGCGCTCTGCCGGCCGAACGCGAACATCAGCAGCTCCGAGGGCTCACCGGTCACCGTCACCACCGGGGCACCCCGGTGCGCCACCGCCGTCTGCCCGTCCGGGCGGCGCAGCACCAGACCCGTCGGCACCCCCCGGGCCACCAGCCGGGCCGTGCGCTCCAGCCGGGACCACAGGGCGTCCTGGAAGACCGGGTCCAGCTCGCGCGGGCTCCAGTCCGGCTGGGCGCGGCGCACATCCTCGGTGTGGACATAGAACTCGACGACGTTGGTCGCCTCGTCGACCTGCTTGAGCTGGAACGGCGAGAAGCGCGGCGGGCCGGTACGGATCAGCTGGATCAGCTCTTCGTACGGCTTCGCGGTGTACTCGGCCATCACCTTCTCCAGACGCGGCACGAGCTGCTTGATCAGCGTGCCCCCGGCCGCGTCCGGACGGCGCTCACGCACGATCACATGGGCGGCCAGGTCCCGGGTCCGCCAGCCCTCGCAGAGGGTCTCGGCATCCGGACCGACGGTTTCCAGGAGGTCGGCGAGCAGCAGCCGTTCACGCTGGGCGAAGGTCGACATGAGAGCAGCCTACGACCCGCCGCCGAGTCCGCCCACCCGCCACCCGGCCACCACCCCTCAACGAGACGCTTCGCGCTGCCGCGACCATCCAGTGGACACGGCACCGGCAGTGTCCGACCCGCGCGGCACAATGGCACTCATGACCAGTACGCCCGGGACGCCCCGGTCCAGCAGCCTCGCCCCGGAGATCGCCGCCCGCCTCAGGCGCAGCGCCGACGGTCTCCTGCCCGCCATCGCCCAGCAGTACGACACCGGTGAGGTGCTCATGCTCGGCTGGATGGACGACGAGGCGCTGCACCGCACGCTGACCACCGGCCGCTGCACCTACTGGTCCCGCAGCCGCCGGGAGTACTGGGTCAAGGGCGACACCTCCGGCCACTTCCAGTGGGTGAAGTCCGTCGCGCTGGACTGCGACGCGGACACCGTGCTCGTCAAGGTCGACCAGGTGGGCGCGGCCTGCCACACCGGTGCGCGCACCTGCTTCGACGAGGACCTGCTCCTCAAGGACGCCGATTCCGCCGCCCAGGGCGCGGATCAGTAAGGTCGGCCGCCATGGACCTCGAGACCTTCCGCAAGCTCGCCGCCGACCGGCGTGTCATCCCGGTCACGCGCAAGCTCCTCGCCGACGGCGACACCCCGGTCGCGCTCTACCGCAAGCTGGCCGCCGAGCGCCCCGGCACCTTCCTCCTGGAGTCCGCGGAGAACGGCCGCTCCTGGTCCCGCTACTCCTTCGTCGGCGTCCGCTCCGCCGGCACGCTGACGGAACGCGACGGCCAGGCCCACTGGCTCGGCACCCCGCCGGTCGGCGTCCCCGTCGACGGCGACCCCCTGGGGGCCCTGCGCGCCACCCTCCAGGCCCTGCACACCCCGCACCAGGAGGACCTGCCGCCCTTCACCGGCGGCATGGTCGGCTACCTCGGCTACGACATCGTCCGCCGCCTGGAGAAGATCGGCCCCGGCGAGCGCGACGATCTGCGCCTGCCCGAGCTGACCATGCTCCTGACCAGCGACCTCGCCGTCATGGACCACTGGCAGGGCTCGGTCCTGCTGATCGCCAACGCGATCAACCACAACGACCTCGACACCGGGGTGGACGAGGCCTACGCCGACGCCGTGGCCCGCCTCGACGCCATGGAGGCCGACCTCACGCGCGCGGTGGCCCAGCCGCCCGCCGTCCTCCCGCCCTCGGAACTGCCCGAGTACACCGCGCTGTGGGGCGGCCCCGACTTCCAGGTGGCCGTCGAGGACGTCAAGGAGCGCATCCGCGCGGGCGAGGCCTTCCAGGTCGTGCCCTCCCAGCGCTTCGAGACCCCGTGCACGGCGAGCGCCCTGGACGTCTATCGCGTCCTGCGCGCCACCAACCCCTCGCCGTACATGTATCTCTTCCGCTTCGAAGGGTTCGACGTCGTCGGCTCGTCCCCCGAGGCCCTGGTGAAGGTCGAGGACGGGCGGGCCATGGTCCACCCCATCGCCGGGACCCGGCCCCGCGGCGCCACGCCCCAGGAGGACCAGGCCCTCGCCGAGGAGCTGATGGCCGACCCCAAGGAGCGCGCCGAGCACCTGATGCTGGTCGACCTCGGACGCAACGACCTCGGCCGGGTCTGCGAGCCCGGCTCGGTCGAGGTGGTCGACTTCATGTCCATCGAGCGCTACTCCCATGTGATGCACATCGTCTCGACCGTCACCGGCCGGGTGGCCGAGGGCCGTACGGCCTTCGACGTGCTCACCGCGTGCTTCCCCGCGGGCACCCTCTCCGGGGCGCCCAAGCCCCGCGCCATGCAGATCATCGACGAACTGGAGCCGTCCCGGCGCGGTCTGTACGGCGGCTGCGTCGGCTATCTGGACTTCGCGGGCGACTCCGACACCGCGATCGCCATCCGTACGGCCCTGCTGCGCGACGGCACGGCCTACGTCCAGGCCGGAGCCGGCATCGTCGCCGACTCCGACCCGGTGGCGGAGGACCAGGAGTGCCGCAACAAGGCGGCGGCCGTCCTGCGCGCCGTACACACCGCCAACCGGCTGGGCGGGTAGGGCGCTTCCGGCACATGGGGCGCTTCTCATACGAACCCCGGGTGACGGTTCGCCCGGGGTTCAGGCGATAGTGGAGTACGTGACTGCTGTTCCTCACCCCCGTACCGAAGCCGCCGCCCCCGCGCGGTCCGGCCGCCGGAGCCTCGCCCTGGCCCTGCTGTGCGGCGCGCTCGGCGCGGCCGTGGCGCTGCTCGCGACCCGGCAGCGCTGGGCGGACGGCACCGCTTCGGTGGCCGGCGGCGCGTTCCCGCTCACCGTCAAGGGCAGCGACGTCACGGGCGTCCCCGCGGCCCTCGCCATAGTGGGCCTCGCCGCGCTCGTCGCCGTCTTCGCCGTCCGCAGGGCCGGCCGGTTCGTCGTCGCCGGACTGCTCGCGCTCTCCGGCGCCGGCATCATGGCCGCCGCCCTCATGGCCGCCTCCGACAACTCCGCGCTCGACGAGAAGGCCGCCCAGGCCAGCGGCGACACGTCCGCGACGGTCACCGCGCTCAGTCACACCGGCTGGCCCTACGTCGCGGCCGTCGGCGGCGCCCTGATCCTGCTGGCCGGTCTGCTGGCGCTGCGCTACGGCAAGCTGTGGCCCGCCATGTCCGGCCGCTACGAGCGCGGCGCCGACCGTCCGCGTCCCAAGGCCCGCCCGGTCGACCCGGAGCGGCCCGAGGAGATGTGGAAGGCCCTGGACCGGGGCGAGGACCCGACCGGAGCCTGAGGCGGGTGTGGCGAACCAGACGCCACCCCCGCGTCCGCCGCACGCGTGCGTACGGGACAATGGACGGTGAGCGTCCGGCTCGGACAGCGACGGGCGGGCTCGCAGCCGTACGACACGTACGACGCCTACTGGACACGTATACAGCAACGAGGAGCACAGACATGGCGGGCAGCAGCCACGGCCACGGGCACACCCCGGCCGCCTGGACCGGCGTCATCATTTCCTTCATCGGTTTCTGCGTCGCAGGCGCCTTCATGGTGATGGCCAACACCGTCGGCTTCTGGGCCGGCATGGTGCTCATTCTCGGCGGTGCGGTGGTCGGCGGCATCATGAAGGCCATGGGCCTCGGCTCCGAGCCGAAGCCCCTCGTGGTGGCCGGTACGCCCGCCGTGACCCCGGAGCCGGCCGGCGCGGAGGCCTGAGCGCGCCGATCGCTTCCCCGAGGGGCGGCCCGGCACCCGTCATGGGTGCGGGCCGCCCCTCACCGCGTTCCGCCCCGGACGGCCGACCCGCGCGCGTGATGCCGGTGCGGAGGAGACAATGCTGGGGTGAACGCCGACAGCCGCCCGGCCCCGTACACCGTGCCGGGGCCCGCCGTCTCCGCAGCCCCCGTGTGGCAGCGGCTCGCCGTCCCGGCGGGGCTCCTCACGGCCGCCGCCGGGGCCTTCGCGTACGTGGGCGCCGTCGACCCGAACGACCCCGGCCACTACCCCGTCTGCCCGCTGTACCGGCTCACCGGCCTGTACTGCCCCGGCTGCGGCGGACTGCGCAGCGCGCACGCCTTCGTCCACGGCGATCTCCTCACCGCACTGCACGACAACGCGCTGGGGGTCGCCGGGTACCTGGGCTTCGCGGTGCTGTGGACCGTATGGGTGGTCCGCACGGTGCGCGGCCGGCCGCCGCGGACGCAGCCGGGACCGGTGCCGCTGTGGGGGCTCGGCGTGCTGGTGCTGCTGTTCACGGTTGTCCGGAACCTGCCGTCGGGAGGCTGGTTGCATCCTTGATCATGGGAGGAATGTCCAGGTAGTGGGACCTGTGTCCACCGGATGCGAGACCTCCGTGCTCCTGCGGATACCATCGCAATGACCACAGGTTTTCGGAACCTGAAGGAAACCCTGAAGGAAACACCGTCTGAAAGGGGGCCGCTCGCGTGAGTGTGCTCGACGAGATCATCGACGGCGTCCGTGCCGACCTCGCGGAGCGGCAGGCACGCGTCAGCCTCGACGAGCTCAAGGAGCGCGCGGCCAAGGCTCCCGCCGCCAAGGACGGGGTGGCCGCGCTCAAGGGCGACGGCGTCAAGGTGATCTGCGAGGTCAAGCGCTCCAGCCCCTCCAAGGGCGCGCTGGCCGCGATCGCCGACCCGGCGGGGCTGGCCGCGGACTACGAGGCGGGCGGCGCGGCCGTCATCTCCGTCCTCACCGAACAGCGCCGCTTCGGCGGCTCGCTGGCCGACCTGGAGGCCGTGCGGGCCCGGGTCGACATCCCGGTGCTGCGCAAGGACTTCATCGTCACGTCGTACCAGCTGTGGGAGGCCCGCGCGTACGGCGCCGACCTCGCGCTGCTGATCGTGGCCGCCCTGGACCAGTCGGCCCTGGAGTCGCTGATCGAGCGGGCGGTGTCGATCGGTCTGACCCCGCTCGTCGAGGTGCACGACGAGGACGAGGTCGAGCGGGCCGTGGACGCGGGCGCCAAGGTCATCGGCGTCAACGCGCGCAACCTGAAGACGCTGGAGGTCGACCGCGGCACGTTCGAGCGGATCGCGCCGGAGATCCCGGACCACATCGTCAAGGTCGCCGAATCCGGTGTCCGGGGCCCGCACGACCTGATCGCCTACGCCAACGCGGGCGCCGACGCCGTCCTCGTCGGCGAGTCCCTGGTCACCGGGCGCGACCCGAAGACCGCCGTCGCCGACCTGGTGGCGGCGGGCGAGCACCCCGCACTGCGGCACGGCCGAAGCTGATCACCCGATAGGCTGCCCCCGATGACTCTGACCGTGACGACCGTGGACCGCTACGCCCGCCTGGCGCGCGGCTGCCGCCCGAGGGGCTGCCGTGCCCCGGCACGGCGCGTCCACGGCCGTCGCGTGCGTTATGTCATCGGTGATGAGCCCGGCCAGGTCAACGGACGTCGATGGCAGCGCGCCCTTTAGGGGCGCGGGGAGCTGCGCGATCAGCCACTGTCGGCCGTCAGCCGACAGGCAACCCCTCGCCCCACGGCGAACAGTGTCTTTCCACGCACTCACCGTGAGGTTTCCGCATGCCCAGCGAGTACTTCTTCCCTGCCCCGGAGGGCCAGGTGCCCACCGCCGAGGGCTACTTCGGCGCATTCGGCGGCAAGTTCATCCCGGAGGCGCTCGTCGCCGCCGTGGACGAGGTCGCCATCGAGTACGACAAGGCCAAGCACGACCCCGAGTTCGCCCGAGAGCTCGACGACCTGCTGGTCAACTACACCGGCCGGCCGTCCGCGCTCACCGAGGTCCCCCGGTTCGCCGCGGAAGCGGGTGGCGTCCGTATGTTCCTCAAGCGCGAGGACCTCAACCACACCGGCTCCCACAAGATCAACAACGTTCTCGGCCAGGCCCTGCTCACCAAGCGGATGGGCAAGACGCGGGTCATCGCCGAGACCGGCGCGGGCCAGCACGGTGTCGCCACCGCCACCGCCTGCGCGCTGTTCGGCCTCGAATGCACCATCTACATGGGCGAGGTCGACACCGAGCGGCAGGCCCTGAACGTGGCCCGCATGCGCATGCTCGGCGCCGAGGTCGTCTCGGTGAAGTCCGGCAGCCGCACCCTGAAGGACGCCATCAACGAGGCGTTCCGCGACTGGGTGGCCAATGTGGACCACACCCACTACCTCTTCGGGACCGTCGCCGGGCCGCACCCGTTCCCGGCCATGGTGCGCGACTTCCACCGCGTGATCGGCGTCGAGGCCCGCCGCCAGCTCCTGGAGCGGGCCGGCCGGCTGCCCGACGCCGCGATCGCCTGCGTCGGCGGCGGCTCCAACGCCATCGGCCTCTTCCACGCCTTCATCCCCGACGCGGGCGTCCGCCTCATCGGCTGCGAGCCCGCGGGCCACGGCATCGAGAGCGGCGAGCACGCGGCCACCCTCACCGCCGGCGAGCCCGGCATCCTGCACGGCTCCCGGTCGTACGTCCTGCAGGACGAGGAGGGCCAGATCACCGAGCCGTACTCGATCTCGGCCGGTCTGGACTACCCGGGCATCGGCCCCGAGCACTCCTATCTGAAGGACTCCGGCCGCGGTGAGTACCGCGCGGTCACCGATGACGCGGCGATGCAGGCCCTGCGCCTGCTGTCGCGCACCGAGGGGATCATCCCGGCCATCGAGAGCGCCCACGCCCTGGCCGGCGCCCTGGAGGTCGGCAGGGAGCTGGGCAAGGACGGCCTGATCGTCGTCAACCTCTCCGGCCGCGGCGACAAGGACATGGACACCGCCGCCCGCTACTTCGGCCTGTACGACACCGACGCCGAGGTCGCCGCCGACGCCACCGACACCGCCGAGATCGAGGGGGACGCCAAGTGACCGGGGCCGCGTTGAACAGCAAGAAGGGTCAGCTGCTGAGCGACACCCTCGCGGCCGCCAAGGCCGAGGGCCGCTCCGCGCTCATCGCCTATCTCCCGGCCGGTTTCCCGACCGTGGACGGCGGTATCGAGGCGGTCAAGGCCGCCTTCGACGGCGGGGCGGACGTCGTGGAGGTGGGTCTGCCGCACAGCGACCCCGTCCTGGACGGCCCGGTCATCCAGACCGCCGACGACATCGCCCTGCGCGGCGGGGTCAAGATCGTGGACGTGATGCGGACGGTCAAGGAGGCCCACGAGGCCACCGGCAAGCCCGTCCTGGTCATGACGTACTGGAACCCCATCGACCGCTACGGCGTCGAGCGGTTCACCGCCGAGCTGGCCGAGGCGGGCGGCGCGGGCTGCATCCTGCCCGACCTGCCCGTCCAGGAGTCCGCGCTGTGGCGGGAGCACGCCGCGAAGCACGGCCTCGCGACGGTCTTCGTGGTCGCGCCGAGCAGCAAGGACGCGCGCCTCGCCGAGATCACCGCGGCCGGCAGCGGCTTTGTCTACGCGGCCTCGCTGATGGGCGTCACCGGCACTCGTGCATCCGTCGGCGCGCAGGCCCAGGACCTGGTCGAGCGCACCCGTGCCACGGGCACCGAGCTGCCCGTCTGCGTCGGACTCGGCGTCTCGAACAGCGCCCAGGCCGCCGAGGTCGCCGGCTTCGCCGACGGTGTCATCGTCGGCTCGGCCTTCGTGAAGCGGATGCTCGACGCGCCCGACGACGCGGCGGGCATCGCGGCGGTCCGCGAGCTGGCCGGGGAGCTGGCGAAGGGCGTGCGCGGCCAGGCGTAACCGCCGGTAATCACCCGGAGTCATGCACAACGGAAGATTCGGTCACTCGAACGAGTGGACCTGAGACCGGGGAGGCGCGCTGCGCCTCCCCGGTTCGTTCTGGGGGTGTGAGCGAGAAGAACCGTGACGGAAAGCGCACCGCCCGGGAGCGGCTGGCGGTCGAGCGCGAGAAGCAGAAGGCCGTGGACAAGCGACGGCGCACTCTGATCGTGGGCGCGAGCATCGTCTGCGTCCTGGGCCTCGCGACGGTGATCGGCGTCCTGGCCGCGAATGCCGGCAAGGACAAAGGCAGCGAGAAAGCGGGCCCGGTCGTGGCGCCCTCGGGCGCGCAGGGCAAGGACAGCCTCGCCATCCCGGTCGGCAAGGACGGCGCCAAGTCCACGCTCACCGTCTGGGAGGACATGCGCTGCCCGGCCTGCCAGGCCTTCGAGGTCGCCTACCGCCCGACGCTCCATGAACTGGCGGACTCCGGCAAGCTCAGAATCGAGTACCACCTGGTCCGCCTGATCGACGGCAATCTCGGCGGCACCGGCTCCCTGCGTGCGGCCAATGCCGTGGCCTGCGCCCAGGACGCCGCGAAGTTCCGCGACTACCACGACGTGCTGTACGCGAACCAGCCCAAGGAGACCGACGACGCCTTCGCCGACAACGCCAAGCTGACCGAGCTGGCCGGCAAGGTCCGCGGGCTGGACACCCCCGCCTTCCAGAAGTGCGTCAAGAACAGCACCCACGACAGCTGGGTGAACAAGTCGCAGAAGGCCTTCCAGAGCGGCGGCTTCACCGGCACACCCACGGTCCTGCTCGGCGGGAAGAACATCTACCAGGACCAGACCATGACCCCGGCCAAGCTCAAGCAGATGGTGGAGGACGCCAACAGAGGGTAAGGGAATCCCTCCGGAGCGTCTGTTTTTCTCACGTCCCCGTTATGGAGCCGTAGCCGGGCTGCTTGCCGTCCCCGCGGCCCGGCACGGTAGCGTCGGACCTGCCATGGAACTTTCCTACATTCCCAGCCCGTCGCGCGGGGTGCTGTATCTCGGCCCCATCCCGCTGCGCGGCTACGCCTTCTGCATCATCATCGGCGTGTTCGTCGCCGTCTGGCTCGGCAACAAACGCTGGATCGCTCGTGGCGGGCGGGCCGGCACGGTCGCCGACATCGCGGTCTGGGCTGTGCCGTTCGGCCTGGTCGGCGGCCGGCTGTACCACGTGATCACGGACTATGAGCTGTACTTCAGCAAGGGCCGTGACTGGGTGGACGCCTTCAAGGTGTGGGAGGGCGGCCTGGGCATCTGGGGCGCGATCGCGCTGGGCGCGCTCGGCGCGTGGATCGGTGCGCGGCGCCGGGGCATCCCGATGCCGGCGTACGCCGACGCCGTCGCCCCCGGTATCGCCTTCGCCCAGGCCATCGGCCGCTGGGGCAACTGGTTCAACCAGGAGCTGTACGGCCGTGAGACCCATGTTCCCTGGGCACTGCACATCACCTCCTCCGAGGGCGGCCGGGTGCCGGGGTACTACCACCCGACCTTCCTGTACGAGTCGCTGTGGTGCGTCGGTGTCGGCTTCCTCGTCATCTGGGCCGACCGCCGCTTCAAGCTGGGCCACGGCCGGGCGTTCGCCCTGTACGTCGCGGCGTACTGCGTGGGCCGCGGCTGGATCGAGTACATGCGCGTGGACGACGCGCACCACATCCTGGGCCTCCGGCTGAACGACTGGACCGCGATCCTCGTGTTCCTGCTGGCGGTGGCGTACATCGTGGTGTCGTCGAAGAAGCGGCCCGGACGTGAGCCGGTGGTGGAGCCGGGTGTCTCCGACGGTTCGGCCGACGGTACGGAGGCTGTTGCCGAGGCCGCCGACGACGCCGGCGCCAAGGCTGAGGACAAGGCCGAGCCCGAGCCCGTGGAGGCGAAGGACGAGGCCGAGTCGGCGACGAAGAAGAGCTGACGGCCGACGGTACGGCCCCGAGGGCGCCCGGATCCCTTCCGGGCGCCCTCGTCGTATGCGGGGATTCAGGTCCTTCGGGCCAGTGACAAGGTCCGCCGGGCCAGTGCCACCACCGCCGTGTCGACGAAGTGGCCGCCGGGGAGGGCTTGGGCGCCTTCGTGGACGGCCGCTGCCTCCAGGACCGTCTCCGCGTGTTCGATCTCCGCCGGTGTGGGCAGATAGGCCCGTTCGATCACCGGCAGCTGCCGGGGGTGGAGCGCGGCGCGGCCCAGGAAGCCGAGGGCGCGGCCGTGCGCGCAGGAGGCGGCGAGGCCGTCCAGGTCACGGATGTCGGGATGGACCGACTGGGGCGGTGGGGCGAGGCCCGCCGCGCGGGCGGCGACGATCACCCGGGAGCGCGGCCAGTCGAGGCCCGCGTCGGCCCGCACCCCGAGATCGGCCCGGAGATCCGCCTCGCCGAGGGCGATGCCCCGCAGGCTCGGGTGGGCGGTGGCGATGGCGTAGGCGTGCTCGATGCCGAGGGCCGTCTCCAGCAGGGCGTACAGGGGGACGCGGGCGGCGCCGGCGACCCGCCTGATCTCGTCCGGACCGGTCACCTTCGGCAGTCGCAGGCCTGCCAGGCCGGGCAGCGCGGCCAGGGCGGCCAGGTCCGCGGCGGCCCAGGGGCTGTCCAGGGCGTTGACGCGGACATGGATCGGGACACGGACCGGGACATGGACCGGGACATGGACCGGGACATGGACCGCGCCATGGACCGGGACCGTCGGCCGGGCGTCGGCGAGGAGGTCGGCCGTGGCCGCGCGGGCGTAGTCCTTGCGGTCCGGGGCGACCGCGTCCTCCAGGTCGATCACCACCACATCGGCGCCCGCCTCCAGTGCCTTGGCGACCACGGGTGGGCGGTCGCCGGGGACGTAGAGCAGGGTGAGCGGGGTCCGGTTCACAGGGCGCCCTCGGCGCGCAGCGCGGCGATGTCCGCGGGGGCGAGGCCCAGTTCGGTGAGCACGGCATCGGTGTCGGCGCCGTGCGGGCGGCCGGCCCAGCGGATCGCACCGGGGGTCGAAGAGAGCCGGAAGAGGACGTTCTGCATACGCAGCGGCCCCAGTTCGGGATCGCCGACCGTGGTGATCGTGTCCAGCGCCTGGTACTGGGGGTCCGCCAGGACGTCCCGGACGTCCTGGACCGGGGCCGCCGCGGCCTCGGCCTTCTCGAAGGCCGCGAGGACCTCGGCGCGGGTGCGGGCGGCGATCCAGGAGGCGACGGCCTCGTCCAGGACGTCGGCGTGCACGGCGCGGTCCGCGCCGGTGGCGAACCACGGTTCCTCGATCAGCTCGGGGCGGCCCACCAGGCGCATCACCCGCTCCGCGACCGACTGCGCGGAGGTGGAGACGGCGACCCAGCGGCCGTCGGCGGTGCGGTAGGTGTTGCGCGGGGCGTTGTTCGCGGACCGGTTGCCGGTGCGTTCCTGGACATGACCGAGCTGGTCGTACCAGGTGGCGTGCGGGCCGAGGACCGACAGGATCGGTTCGATGATCGCCATGTCGACGACCTGCCCGGCGCCGGTGTGCTCCCGGGCGGCCAGCGCGGTGAGCACGGCGTAGGCGGTCGCGAGGCCCGCGACCGAGTCCGCGAGTCCGAAGGGCGGCAGCGTGGGCGGCGCGTCCGGCTCACCGGTGAGCGCGGCGAAGCCGCTCATGGCCTCGGCGAGCGTGCCGAAGCCGGGGCGGTGCGCATACGGGCCGAACTGGCCGAAGGCCGTGACCCGGGCGAGGACCAGCCGGGGGTTGGCGGCCGCCAGTTCCGCCCAGCCCAGATCCCACTTCTCCAAGGTTCCCGGGCGGAAGTTCTCGATCACCACATCGGCGCCGGCGGCGAGCCGGAGCAGGGTGGCACGGCCGCCGGGCGTGGACAGGTCCAGGGTGATGGCGCGCTTGTTGCGGCCGAGCACCTTCCACCACAGGCCGACGCCGTGCCTGGCCGGGCCGTGCCCGCGCGACGGGTCGGGCCTGCGCGGATGCTCGACCTTGATCACCTCGGCGCCGAAGTCACCGAGCAGCGTGGCGGCCAGCGGGCCCGCGAAGAGTGTCGCGAGGTCCAGCACCCGCAGACCGGCGAGGGCCGGTGCCGTCGTCGTACTCATGGGAGGTGTCTCATGCGCGGTTCCTCATGGGGGTTCCTCATGCGGTGGGTCTCATGCCGTGGGTCTCATGCAGTGGGTCTCATGCGGTGCACTGGGCGTCGATCTCCGGGCGGTACGGCATCGAGGCCGACGCTCCGGCCCGCTGGACGGAGATCGCCGCGGCGGCCGCCGCCCAGGACAGGGCCTCGCGTACCGGCTTCTCCTCGGCGAGGGCCACGGCGAGCGCGCCGACGAAGGTGTCGCCGGCGCCGGTGGAGTCGACGGCGGTGACCTGCGGCGCCGGGATCACGAGCGGCTCGGTGCCCCGGGCGAGATAGAGGCTGCCGGTCGCGCCCAGGGTGACGACGACCTCGGGCACCAGCTCCAGCAGGGCGGCGGCGGCCTCGCGCGGGTCGGTGCGGCCGGTGAGGGTGACCGCCTCGTACTCGTTGGGCACCAACAGGTCGGTCGCGGCGAGGAGTTCGGGCGGCAGTGGCTGGGCGGGCGCGGGGGTGAGGACCGTACGGACGCCGTGCCGGCGCGCCGCCTGGGCGCCCGCGACGACCGCGGCCAGGGGGATCTCCAGCTGGAGCAGCAGGGCGTCGGCGGTGGCGATCACGCCCTCGTCGCCGGGGGAGAGATGGTCGACGGTGCCGTTCGCACCGGGGATGACGACGATGGAGTTGGCGCCCTCGTCGTCCACCACGATGTGCGCGGTGCCGGACGAGCCCTCGACCGTACGCAGGAAGTCCGTGTCCACACCGGAGTGTTCGAGGGTGTCGCGCAGCCGCAGTCCGAAGGCGTCGTTGCCGACCGCGCCGATCATCGAGACCGTGGCTCCGGCGCGGGCCGCCGCGATCGCCTGGTTGGACCCCTTGCCGCCGGGGATCGTGTGGAACTCGCGTCCCGTCACGGTCTCGCCGCGCTGGGGGGCCTTGGCGACATAGGTGACGAGGTCCATGTTCGTGCTGCCGAGGACGGCGATGTGGGTCATGGGCGGGTCGCCTCCAGATGGGTGAGCTGGGCGAGGGTGTCGAAGCCGGTGCCGTCGAAGTCGGCGACGGTGGTGGTGAGCCGGTTCTTGAGCGGGGACCGCCAGCGCTCGGGGAGGGCGGCGGGGGCGCCCGCGAGCAGGCCCGCGACACTGCCGGCCGTCGCGCCGACCGAGTCCGTGTCCCAACCGCCCGACACGGCAGCGCAGATGGAGCCGCTGAAGTCGCCGTCGGCGTGGGTGAGGGCGGCGGCGAGCAGGGCGGTGTTGGGGATGGCGTGGACCCAGTGGTGGGCGGGGGAGTAGACGGCGTGCAGTTCGTCCACGACCTCGTCGAAGTCCTCGTGGGACTCGGCCAGCCGGACCGCGTGGTCGATCGCCCGCGCCAGCCGGGAGCGGGGCGGGACCACCCGGCGGCCGGCCCGCAGACAGGCGTGGACGTCATGGCTGCCGCAGGCCGCGGTGGCGATGACGGCGGCCGCGAACATCGCCGCGTAGACGCCGTTGGCGGTGTGGGTGAGGACCGCGTCGCGGTACGCCTGTTCGGCCGCGGCGGCCGGGTCGCCGGGGTTGGTCCAGCCGTGCACATCGGCGCGGATCAGGGCGCCGATCCACTCGCGGAAGGGGTTGCGGTGGCGGGCGGTGTGCGGGGGCTCGATACCGCTGAGGAGATTGCGGTGGGCGAGGCGTTCGGCGGTGAAGGTGCGGCCGGGCGGGAGTTCGTCCAGCCACAGCCGGGCCACGTCGGCGGTGCTGAAGCTCTTTCCGTGCCGGCGCAGGAGCAGCAGGTTCAGCAGGGGGTAGTCGAGGTCGTCGTCCTCGGGCATGCCGTCGATGTTCTCGGCGAGGCAGGTGGCGGCCGAGCGGCGGTTCCAGGGGTGCGCGGCAAGGAGGTCCCCCGGGACGCCGACGGCGGTGAAGTAGCCGGTGAGGGGCCAGTTGCCGGCGGCTCGGGCGAGGGCGCGGACGGCGTCGAGGGGGAGCTTCTCGACGGGCTTGCCGAGAAGACAGCCGATGGCCCGGCCGAGCCAGGCGGCTTCGAGGGCGGCGGGGGCCGGCGCGGCCGCGCACCGCCCGTGGCCGGACGCCGGCCAGTCCGTGCACAGGGACTTGATCCGCTCCAGCCCCGTCGGCTCGTCCTCGGACAACGCGCTCGGGAGGTCGGCCAGTTCGTCGAGCAGGTCCTCCGCGAGGAGACGCAGATAGCGGGATGCCCGGTGCAGTGACGCCCCCGCGCGGGGCGGTGCGTCCGGGCCGCCCGCCGCTCGCCAGCGTGCCTCGATCGCCGCGGGCGACCGGCCGTCCAGGCGGGCCTGGCGGAGTTCGTGGCCCAGCAGGTCCTCCGGCTGGACCCAGGTCAGTCGGAGCATGCGACGCCTCCGAGTGCCGCGAAGGCCCGCTCGTGCGCCCGGCGGCGGCGCACGTCCGCCGCGTAGATCTCCCGCGTGACCTCGGTGAGCGTGCGGGCCGGCGCCCACAGGTCCAGCCGGCTGGCCTCCGCCACCGTCCTCGCCCAGTCCTGCGGGACCGGCGAGCCGAGGGCGCCCGCGAGAGCACCGGCCATCGTGGCGATCGAGTCGCAGTCACGGCCGTAGTTGACCGCGCCGAGGACGGCATGCCGGTAGTCGCCGCCGGAGACCAGCAACATGCCGAGGGCGATGGGCAGTTCCTCGATCGCGTGCAGCCGGGAGGGACGGCGCGCGGCCAGGGAGGGCGCGCGGCAGTCCGGGCCGACAGTGTCGTACGGGGCCACCGCCGCACGCAGGGGCCGTAGC
Source organism: Streptomyces alanosinicus (assembly GCF_014650595.1). Taxonomy (GTDB): domain Bacteria; phylum Actinomycetota; class Actinomycetes; order Streptomycetales; family Streptomycetaceae; genus Streptomyces; species Streptomyces alanosinicus. Next base: position 181,601 of record NZ_BMVG01000001.1, on the reverse strand, counting down.
GCCGACTCGACGTCACAGTGGCCGCGGGCCACCTCGCAGACCTTCTCGATCGCCTCCCGCGTGCCGTCCTTCGCCAGGGACAGACAGACGGTGACGACCGAGTCCGGGCTCGCGCCGGGCGTCATGGCGGCCGCGACGGCGGCGGCGAGGACACCGGCCGCCTCCCGGCCGTACGACGACTGGTGCGCACCGGCGATGTCCAGCGCCTCCGCGTAGGCGGCGGCCGGATCGGCCGCGTTGACCAGGCCCACGGGGGCCATGTACATCGCCGCGCCGCAGTTGACGATGTTGCCGACGCCCGCCTCCCGGGGATCGGCGTGGCCGTAGGCGAGCCGGGCCACGAGCCACTTCTCGGCGAGGAAGAGCCGGTGCAGCGGCAGCGCCTCGGTCTCCAGTTCCGGGATCCAGCGCGGGGTCGTCATCAGGTCCGGGACCAGGTGCTCGGCGATCGCGTACGCGTCGAGGTGGTCGCGGACCCGGGCGTAGACGCGGATCAGCGCGTGGGTCATCAGGGTGTCGTCGGTGACGTGGCCGTCGCCCTTGTGGTACGGGGCGATGGGGCGCGCGGTGCGCCAGGCGGCACCGTGCCAGGGGCCGACGATGCCCTGGACGCGGCCGCCGTGGCGCTCGGCGATCCGCTCGGGGTCGTACCCCTCGACCGGGCCGCCGAGGGCGTCGCCGACGGCGGCCCCGACGAGGGCGCCGGTGATCCGTGCGGCGAGTCCGTCAGCGACTGTCCCGCCGTTTTGTTCTTCTTCAGGTCGTGCGGGGCATTCGGGCTCTGTGGACGTCATGCCCCGAATCATCCTCCTGGGCGGGCCGGTTGCGCGGCTTCCAGGAGTCCGGCGAGTTCCACCAGGTCGGTGCCGGTGAGGCGGGGCAGGGCGCAGCCGGACAGGGTGCGGCAGGCGTCCCGCCAGGCCGTCGGGACGGTCGCGCCGCCGCCGAGGGCTCCGGTGAGCGCGCCCGCGAGCGCGGGGGCGGAGTCGGCGACGCGGGACAGACAGACGGCGGCGGGTACGGCCTCGGCGATCCGGCCCCCGGCCGCGGCGGCGAGGGCCAGGGCGACCGGGACGGTCTCGGCGGCGGCGATGCCGTAGCTGTAGACGTGGTCGACGATCTGGTGCTCCAGGAGCGGGACGAGGGCGAAGGCGGACTCGCTGTCCTCGGCGAGGGCGAGCGCGTGGCGGGCGTTGCGGCCGATCTCCGTGTCGGCCGGGAGTTCGGCGAGCGCGGCGGCCACGCAGGTGTCCGGGCCGGCGTCGGCGAGGGCCAGCGCGAGCGCCGCGGCCATGGCGCGGGCGCCGTGCACGCCGTCGCCGTCCTGGGTGTAGCGGGCGTCGAACTCGGCGAGGGCGGCGGCGCGTTCGGGGTCACCGGGGTGGGCGACGGCGAGGACACAGGCGCGGACGCAGGCGGCGTCGTCGAAGTAGTGCGGGTTGTCGTGGCCGGTGGCGGGCGGGCGCAGGCCGGTGGCGAGGTTGCCGAGCCCGGCGCGGACGGAGATACGGGCGCGCAGGGGGAGCACGGCGGACTCGATCTCGGGCGCGCGGTCCGCCGCCGCGGCGACCTCCGCGGCCACGGCGGTCCAGGTGAGGTCGATGGCGGCACGGGTACGACGCTCCCGGCTGAGGTCGCCGAGGACGTCGTCGTCACCGGCCCGCAGCACCGCCTCCGCGGCGAAGGCCGCCCACTCGGCGTCGTCGGAGGGGCCGAGGCGGAGGGGTTCGGGGGGTTGGTTGAGGGCGATCGGTACGGGGAGGGTGGTGGTGGCGTTCTGCTCCGCGAAGGTGTCCAGCTCGCGGGTGAGGCGGCGGGTCCACTCGGGCATACGGGCGGCGCGGTGCCGGGCGGCGGGCCAGCCGGCGGCGTCGCCCGCGGCGAGGCCGAGCAGGAGTCCCTCGATCCGGCGGGCCGTCATGGCCGGCCTTCGCCGTCGACCCCGACCAGGTCGACCCCGACCGGGTCTACGCCGGCCGGGTCTACGTCGGCCAGATCCGCGCCGACCGGGTCCGCTCCGGCCAGATCCGCGCCGGCCGGGTCCGCTCCGGCCGGGTCTACGCCGACCGGGTCCGCTCCGGCCAGGTCTACGCCGACCAGATCCGCTCTGGCCAGGTCTACGCCGGCAAGGTCGACCCCGACCAGGTCCGCTCCGGCCACGTCTACGCCGACCGGGTCCGCTCGGGCCGGGTCTACGTCGGCCAGATCCGCGCCGGCCGGGTCCGCTCGGGCCGGGTCTACGTCGGCCAGATCCGCTCCGGCCAGGTCCACGCCGACCGGATCCGCTCCGGTCAGATCCACTCTGCCCAGGGGGCTTCGCCCTCTGGGCCCCCTTCGGCTCGTCCGTTCCACGCCTGCTGTCTCCTGCGCCACGCCCGGATCCACCACCCCCGCCCCCCACTTCCCGCCCTCCCCCGGGACGAGGAGTTCGGCCACGTCCAGGATGTGGTGGCCGGCCATGGACGGCAGGCAGCGGCCCCGGGCCGGGCCGATCGCGGCGGCCCAGGGGGGCGGGATCGCGGAGATGCCGCGCGTCGCGCCGGCCAGGGCGCCGGCCACCGCCGCCGTGGTGTCCGCGTCGCGCCCCATGTTGACCGCCGTCAGGACCGCCTCCGCGAAGTCGCCGTCGGCCGCCGCGTACGCGCCGAAGGCGAGGGCGACCGCCTCGGGGGCCAGGTCGGTCCAGGGATAGCCGCCGACGACGACCGCGGAGCGGACCGCGCGTTCGCCGCGATGGGCCATGGCCACCGCGCGGCGCAGCGAGCGCGCCGTCCAGGAGTCGTCCGGGACGACCGCGAGGGCCGCGGCGATCACCACCGGGACCGGCGCGCCGGTCATCGCCGCCGCCACGCCCGCCGCGACCGCCTGACCGCCGTAGATGCCCTCGCCCTCATGGCTGATCGAGCCGTCGACCGCCACCAGGCGGGCCGCCTCGGCGGGGCGGCCCGCCGCGAAGACGCCGAAGGGGGCCGCGCGCATCGCCAGGCCGTCGCTCCAGGCGTGGCGGTGCTGGGCCGAGATGGGGGCCGCGAGGCCACGGCGCAGGTTCTCCAGGGTGCCGCGCTCGCTGAAGCCCGCGCCCCGGAAGGGGCCCTCGGCGCGGTCGGCGATCCACTCGTGCCAGGCCGCCTCCACATGGGCCGGCGCGAGCGCCGAGCCGTGCCGGGCGAGGAGCAGCCCGGAGAAGATCGCGTACTCGGTGTCGTCCGTGCCGCAGGGCGTGTCCGTGACGTACCCCGTGATCCGGCCCCAGCGGGCTCGGATCTCGGACGGCTTGAGGTTCTCCGCGGGCGCCCCGAGCGCGTCCCCGACGGCCAGGCCGAGCAGCGCGCCGCGGGCCCTTTCGCGCAGTCCGGCGGCGTCGGCGGGCGCCGGGACCGGGGGAGTGCAGGCGATCGATGTCATGAGCGGCCTCCTTCAGCGGGACCACGAAGACGCTTTGCGGATGTGTGCCACGGCGCTCGGCCGGAGCAGCCTCTGCGGGGTTCGCATCACCCGCTTGGCATCTGAGCAAGCCTATGCACGGATGAGCAATAAAGGTAAAAGTGCAGGTTAGCCCAGCCTTTCCTTGGTGGCGAGGAGGGCTGAAGGGGCGTACCTTCTGTGGTGTCGAAAAGTAGAACAAGTCCAAAGTTAGCTTTGGCTAAGCTATCCAGGGGTCCGCATGGCCGTCATCGAAACCCAGGCCGCGCTGCACGAGGCGCACCGTGACAATCACACGCACCGCGATGTCAACGGCGGCTGGCTGCGCCCCGCCGTCTTCGGTGCCATGGACGGTCTGGTCTCCAACCTCGCCCTGATGACCGGCGTGGCCGGCGGGGCCGTGGGTCAGCAGACCATCGTCATCACCGGTCTCGCGGGCCTCGCCGCCGGCGCCTTCTCCATGGCGGCCGGTGAGTACACCTCCGTCGCCTCCCAGCGGGAGCTGGTCGAGGCCGAGCTGGATGTCGAGCGCCGTGAGCTGAGCAGGCACCCGCAGGACGAGGAGGACGAGCTGGCCGCCCTGTACGTCGCCCGCGGGGTGGAGCCCGACCTGGCCCGCGAGGTGGCGCGACAGCTGTCCAAGGATCCCGAGCAGGCGCTGGAGATACACGCCCGGGAGGAGCTGGGCATCGACCCGGGCGACCTGCCGTCGCCGCTGGTCGCCGCCGTGTCGTCGTTCGGGTCCTTCGCCCTCGGTGCCCTGCTGCCCGTGCTGCCGTATCTGCTCGGTGCGACCGTGCTGTGGCCCGCCCTGCTGCTCGCTCTCGCCGGGCTCTTCGGCTGCGGTGCCGTCGTGGCCAGGGTGACCGCGCGGAGCTGGTGGTACAGCGGCCTCAGGCAGCTCGCGCTCGGTGGTGCCGCGGCCGGTGTGACGTACGCCCTGGGCAGCCTGTTCGGAACGGCCGTAGGATAGCGACGTCGGTACTTATGCGTCAGGATGCATAAGTACCCGCCATCGCTCGTTACTCGCTGGTTTCGACCGCGTGACCACCGGGCATGAGCCGTAAGCGCCGCAAGCAATGACGCCTGCCGCACCCCCGCGGGGTGAGTGAAGACGCTCCCCCCGCCCCTCCTTGGGCCGCCGGACACCGATCCGATCGATCGTGTCCGCAACGGTCCCTTTGACGCGTTCGCCGCCACCGCGCGGCACCCCCGGGCCGCCACGCGCGGCACTCGCCGCCCTGGTGCGGTACCCCCGCCGCCCCGTGCGGCGCCCCCGCCGTCACCGCGCGGCACTATCGCCACGGAGCCCGTGGCGTCCGCATGTTGGAACGGGGTATCCGCTTCCCGAGAACCGCTCCATCATGTAACCTGCACGAAATTTTGATCTCACGCAGAGGGCCAACGTCGTCCCTCGGCACCTGCCACATGCCACATGACGACGACGGGAGAGCCGATGCGTACGCCGCGCCAGCCGTCCCAGCATTCCGCGAATGGCCAGAACTGGTCGTTCATGGATGCTCGCCCTGCTGCCCAGGGTATGTACGACCCCCGCAACGAACACGACGCGTGCGGCGTCGGTTTCGTCGCCACCCTTACCGGCGAGGCGTCCCACACGCTGGTCGAGCAGGCGCTCACCGTGCTGCGCAACCTGGAGCACCGCGGTGCCACCGGCTCCGAGCCCGACTCGGGGGACGGTGCCGGCATCCTGTCCCAGGTGCCCGACGCCTTCTTCCGTGACGTGGCCGGTTTCGACCTTCCCGCGGCGGGTGCCTACGCGGTAGGCATCGCCTTCCTGCCGGGGGAGGGCACCGAGGACGCCGTCTCACAGATCGAGACGATCGCCGGCCAGGAGGGCCTCACCGTCCTCGGCTGGCGTGCGGTCCCCGTCGCCCCGGAGCTGCTGGGCGCCACCGCCCGCTCCACCATGCCGGTGTTCCGCCAGGTCTTCGTCGCCGACCACACCAGCGAGGGCATCGCGCTGGACCGCAAGGCATTCGTGCTGCGCAAGCGCGCCGAGCGCGAGGCCGGTGTCTACTTCCCGTCGCTCTCCGCGCGCACGATCGTCTACAAGGGCATGCTGACCACAGGCCAGCTGGAGCCCTTCTTCCCGGACCTGTCCGACCGCCGCTTCGCCTCCGCGATCGCGCTCGTGCACTCCCGGTTCTCCACGAACACCTTCCCGTCGTGGCCGCTCGCGCACCCCTACCGCTTCGTCGCGCACAACGGTGAGATCAACACCGTCAAGGGCAACCGCAACTGGATGCGCGCCCGTGAGTCGCAGCTGGCCTCCGACCTGTTCGGCAACGGCGACCTGGACCGTGTCTTCCCGGTCTGTACGCCGGACGCCTCCGACTCGGCCTCCTTCGACGAGGTCCTGGAGCTGCTGCACCTGGGCGGCCGCTCGCTGCCGCACTCCGTGCTGATGATGATCCCGGAGGCGTGGGAGAACCACGCGTCCATGGACCCGGCCCGGCGCGCCTTCTACGGCTTCCACTCCACGATGATGGAGCCCTGGGACGGCCCGGCCTGTGTCACCTTCACCGACGGCACCCAGGTCGGCGCGGTGCTCGACCGCAACGGCCTGCGCCCCGGCCGCTACTGGGTCACCGACGACGGCCTCGTCGTCCTCGGCTCCGAGGTCGGCGTCCTCGACATCGACCCGGCCAAGGTCGTCCGCAAGGGCCGGCTGCAGCCCGGCAAGATGTTCCTCGTCGACACCGCCGAGCGCCGCATCATCGAGGACGACGAGATCAAGGCGACCCTCGCCGCCGAGCAGCCGTACGCCGAGTGGGTGGAGGCGGGCGAGATCGAGCTGGGCGACCTGCCCGAGCGCGAGCACATCGTCCACACCCACGCCTCGGTCACCCGCCGCCAGCAGACCTTCGGCTACACCGAGGAGGAACTGCGCGTCATCCTCGCGCCGATGGCCCGCGCCGGCGCCGAGCCGATCGGCTCCATGGGTACCGACTCGCCGATCGCGGCCCTCTCCGCGCGGCCGCGTCTGCTCTTCGACTACTTCACTCAGCTGTTCGCGCAGGTCACCAACCCGCCGCTGGACGCGATCCGCGAGGAACTCGTCACCTCGCTGCGCTCCTCGCTGGGCCCGCAGGGCAATCTGCTCGACCCGACCGCCGCCTCCTGCCGGTCCGTGACGCTGCCCTTCCCGGTGATCGACAACGACGAGCTGGCCAAGCTCATCCACATCAACGCCGACGGCGACATGCCCGGCTTCAAGGCCGCGACCCTCTCCGGCCTGTACCGGGTCTCCGGCGGCGGTGACTCCCTCGCCGCGCGTATCGCCGAGATCTGCGCCGAGGCCGACGCCGCCATAGACAACGGCGCCCGCCTGATCGTCCTGTCGGACCGGCACTCCGACGCCGAGCACGCGCCGATCCCGTCGCTGCTGCTCACCGCGGCCGTCCACCACCACCTCATCCGCACCAAGCAGCGCACCCACGTGGGCCTGCTGGTCGAGGCCGGCGACGTCCGCGAGGTCCACCACGTCGCCCTGCTGATCGGCTTCGGCGCCGCCGCCGTCAACCCGTACCTGGCGATGGAGTCCGTCGAGGACCTGCTGCGCGCGGGCACCTTCCTGAACGGCATCGAGCCCGAGAAGGCCATCAAGAACCTGATCTACGCCCTCGGCAAGGGCGTGCTGAAGGTCATGTCGAAGATGGGCATCTCCACCGTCGCCTCCTACCGCGGCGCCCAGGTCTTCGAGGCCGTCGGCCTGGACGAGGCCTTCGTCGAGAAGTACTTCAACGGCACCGCCACCAAGATCGGCGGCGTCGGCATCGACGTCATCGCCGAGGAGGTCGCCGCCCGCCACGCCAAGGCCTACCCGGCCTCCGGCATCGCCCCGGCGCACCGCGCCCTGGAGATCGGCGGCGAGTACCAGTGGCGCCGCGAGGGCGAGCCGCACCTGTTCGACCCGGAGACGGTCTTCCGCCTCCAGCACGCCACGCGCACCGGCCGCTTCGACATCTTCAAGAAGTACACCGAGCGGGTGAACGAGCAGTCCGAGCGGCTGATGACGCTGCGCGGGCTCTTCGGCTTCACCTCCGGCCGCGCCCCGATCTCCATCGACGAGGTCGAGCCGGCCGGCGAGATCGTCAAGCGCTTCTCCACCGGCGCGATGTCGTACGGCTCCATCTCCAAGGAGGCGCACGAGACCCTCGCCATCGCCATGAACCAGCTGGGCGGCAAGTCCAACACCGGTGAGGGCGGCGAGGACCCGGAGCGCCTGTACGACCCGGCGCGGCGCAGCGCCATCAAGCAGGTCGCCTCCGGCCGCTTCGGTGTGACCAGCGAGTACCTGGTCAACGCCGACGACATCCAGATCAAGATGGCCCAGGGCGCCAAGCCCGGCGAGGGCGGCCAGCTGCCCGGCCACAAGGTCTACCCGTGGGTCGCCAAGACGCGGCACTCGACGCCGGGCGTCGGCCTGATCTCGCCGCCGCCGCACCACGACATCTACTCCATCGAGGATCTGGCCCAGCTGATCCACGACCTGAAGAACGCGAACCCGCGGGCGCGGATCCACGTCAAGCTGGTCTCCGAGGTCGGCGTCGGCACGGTCGCCGCGGGTGTCTCCAAGGCGCACGCGGACGTGGTCCTGATCTCCGGCCACGACGGTGGCACGGGCGCCTCCCCGCTGACCTCGCTGAAGCACGCGGGCGGCCCCTGGGAGCTGGGCCTCGCCGAGACCCAGCAGACGCTGCTGCTCAACGGCCTGCGCGACCGGATCGTCGTCCAGACCGACGGCCAGCTGAAGACCGGCCGTGACGTGGTCATCGCCGCGCTGCTCGGTGCCGAGGAGTTCGGTTTCGCGACCGCGCCGCTCGTCGTCTCCGGCTGCGTCATGATGCGCGTCTGCCACCTGGACACCTGCCCGGTCGGCATCGCCACCCAGAACCCGACCCTGCGCGACCGCTTCGCCGGCAAGGCCGAGTACGTCGTGAACTTCTTCCAGTTCATCGCCGAGGAGGTCCGCGAGCTCCTCGCCGAGCTGGGCTTCCGCTCCATAGAGGAGGCCATCGGCCACGCCGAGGTCCTCGATGTGGCGCGCGCCGTGGACCACTGGAAGGCCCAGGGCCTGGACCTGGAGCCGCTGTTCCATGTGCCGTCGCTGCCCGAGGGCGCGGTCCGCCACCAGGTCGTCGCCCAGGACCACGGCCTGGAGAAGGCCCTGGACAACGAGCTGATCAAGCTCGCCGCGGACGCCCTGGCCGCTTCGGACGCCACCGAGGCCCAGCCGGTGCGCGCCCAGGTCGCCATCCGCAACATCAACCGCACGGTCGGCACCATGCTCGGCCACGAGGTGACGAAGAAGTTCGGCGGCGCGGGCCTGCCCGACGAGACCATCGACATCACCTTCACCGGCTCGGCCGGCCAGTCCTTCGGCGCGTTCCTGCCGCGCGGCGTCACGCTGCGCCTGGAGGGCGACGCCAACGACTACGTCGGCAAGGGCCTGTCCGGCGGCCGGATCGTCGTCCGACCGGACCGCGCGGCCGACCACCTCGCCGAGTACTCGACCATCGCGGGCAACACCATCGGCTACGGCGCCACCGGCGGCGAGCTGTTCCTGCGCGGCCGTACCGGTGAGCGGTTCTGCGTCCGCAACTCCGGCGCGCTGGTCGTCTCCGAGGGCGTGGGCGACCACGGCTGTGAGTACATGACCGGCGGTCACGCCGTCGTCCTCGGCCCGATCGGCCGCAACTTCGCGGCGGGCATGTCCGGCGGTGTCGCCTACGTCATCGACCTCGACCGCGACAGCGTCAACGTCGGCAACGTCGAGTCGATCGAGGCGCTGGACGAGACGGACAAGCAGTGGCTGCACGATGTGGTGCGCCGCCACGCCGAGGAGTCCGGCTCGACGGTCGCCGAGAAGCTGCTGGCCGACTGGGACACCGCCGTGGCCCGCTTCAGCAAGATCATCCCCAGCACCTACAAGGCAGTGCTCGCCGCCAAGGACGCCGCCGAGCGAGCCGGTCTGACCGAGACCGAGATCACCGAGAAGATGATGGAGGCGGCGAGCAATGGCTGACCCGAAGGGCTTCCTGAACCACGGCCGCGAGGTCGCCCGGACCCGTCCCGTCGGTGAGCGCGTCAAGGACTGGAACGAGGTCTACGTCCCCGGCTCCCTGCTGCCGATCATCAGCAAGCAGGCCAGCCGCTGCATGGACTGCGGCATCCCGTTCTGCCACAACGGCTGTCCGCTCGGAAACCTGATCCCCGAGTGGAACGACTACGCCTACCGCGAGGACTGGGGCGCCGCCTCCGAGCGCCTGCACGCGACCAACAACTTCCCGGAGTTCACCGGTCGCCTCTGCCCGGCCCCCTGCGAGTCGGCGTGTGTGCTCGGCATCAACCAGCCGCCGGTCACCATCAAGAACGTCGAGGTCTCGATCATCGACAAGGCGTGGGACGCGGGCACCGTCGCCCCGCAGGCCCCCGAGCGCCTGTCGGGCAAGACGGTCGCGGTCATCGGCTCGGGCCCGTCGGGTCTGGCCGCCGCCCAGCAGCTGACCCGGGCCGGCCACACGGTCGCCGTCTACGAGCGCGCGGACCGCGTCGGAGGCCTCCTCCGGTACGGCATCCCCGAGTTCAAGATGGAGAAGCGGCACATCAACCGCCGTATCGAGCAGATGCGCGCGGAGGGCACCCGCTTCCGCACCGGAGTCGAGATCGGCCGCGACATCAACGCACGCGACCTGAAGAAGCGGTACGACTCGATCGTGATCGCCGCCGGCGCGACCATGGCCCGCGATCTGCCGGTCCCCGGCCGCGAGCTCAAGGGGATCCACCAGGCGATGGAGTACCTGCCCCTGGCCAACAAGGTCCAGGAGGGCGACTACGTCACCGCGCCCATCTCGGCCGAGGGCAAGCACGTCGTCGTGATCGGCGGCGGTGACACCGGCGCGGACTGCGTGGGCACCGCACACCGGCAGGGCGCGGCCTCCGTCACCCAGCTGGAGATCATGCCCCGCCCGAACGACGAGCGGCACCCGACCGGCCAGCCCTGGCCGACCTTCCCGATCCTGTACAAGGTCACCTCGGCCCACGAGGAGGGCGGCGAGCGGATCTACTCCGCCTCGACGACCCACTTCGAGGGCGACGAGGACGGCAATGTGCAGTGGCTGCACCTGGCCGAGGTGGAGTTCGTCGACGGCAGGCTGACGTCCAAGCCGGGCACCGAGCGCAAGATCCCCGCCCAGCTGGTCACCCTCGCCATGGGCTTCACCGGCACCGACCGGGAGAACGGCCTGGTGGAGCAGTTCGGCCTGGCACTCGACGAACGGGGTAATATCGCTCGCGACGCCGACTTCCAGACCAACGTGCCGGGTGTGTTCGTCGCCGGTGACGCCGGCCGCGGACAGTCCCTGATCGTGTGGGCGATCGCGGAGGGCCGCTCGGCCGCCCGCGGTGTCGACCGGTTCCTGACCGGTGCCAGCGACCTGCCGGCCCCGATCCGCCCGACCGACCGCGCCCTGGCGGTCTGACGGCACCCCTGAACGTCCCGTACAACGGCGTACGGAACACTGACGGCGCCTGCCCACTGTCCCCGACCGGACGCCTGGGCAGGCGTCGTTGCATGTCCGAATCGTCGAGGGGGAACCATGGCCGCGATCAGCCTGCGCAAGGTGGAGGAGACCGCGCCCACGCTCGTCGGCGCCTACCGCTCCGCCGGAGTGTCGCTGACCAAGCACGGCCTCGACGGACTGCGCGCCGCCGTCTACCTGGTGATCGACTACTCCGGTTCGATGAGGCCGTACTACAAGGACGGCAGTGTGCAGGCGCTCGCCGACCGGGTGCTGGGCCTGTCCGCGCACCTGGACGACGACGGCCGGGTGCCGGTGGTGTTCTTCTCCACGGACGTCGACGCCGTCACGGACATCGCGCTCGCGAGCCACGCGGGCAGCGTCGAACGCATCGTGGCCGGACTCGGGCACATGGGAAAGACCGGCTACCACCTGGCGATGGACGCCGTCATCGACCACTACCTGGACACCGGCTCCACCGCTCCCGCCCTGGTCGTGTTCCAGACCGACGGCGGCCCCGTCGACAAGCGCGCCGCCGAGCGCTATCTGTGCAAGGCGGCCAGGCTGCCGCTGTTCTGGCAGTTCGTCGGCTTCGGCGACCCGGACAGCCGGCAGTTCGAGTTCCTGCGCAAGCTGGACGAGCTGGCCGTACCGGGCAAGCGGATCGTGGACAACGCGGGCTTCTTCCACGCCGGCCAGGACCCGCTGCGCATCTCCGACACCGAGCTGTACGACCGTCTCGTCGGCGAGTTCCCGCAGTGGCTGGCGGCCGCGCGCGCCGCGGGGATCGTCGAGCCTTCCTGAGGCACACCCGGCGCCGGGGCTCAGGGCGCTGCCGGTCTCCTGAGGGCGTCGTCGAGCACCAGCTTCCGGCACTCCTCGGGTGTGCCCCACGCCGTCCGCAGCGCGCGGGCCTTGGTCAGCCACAGGGACAGGTCGAACTCCGCGGTGTAGCCGATCGCGCCGTGCAGCTGAAGCGCCGTACGGGCCGCGTCGTACGCCGCCTCGCAGGCCTTGAGCTTGGCGGCGGCCACATCGGCGGGGCGGAGCGACACCGCCGCGCCGAGGACCAGGGGGCGGGCGAACTCCAGGGCCGTCGTGGCGTCGGCGAGGCGGTGTTTGACCGCCTGGAAGGAGCCGACGGGGACACCGAACTGGGTGCGCCGGCGGACGTGGGCCACCGTGCGGTCGAGCAGGGCGAGTCCGACGCCGAGGGCCTGGGCGGCGGCGGCCAGACGGGCCCAGGAGAGGGCGAGGCGGTACGGAGGGTGGCGGGTGAGGAGTTCGCCGTCCGCGGTGAGCGGGGTGAGGCGGCGGGCGGGGTCGAGAGAGCGGCGCACCGGGCCGGTGACAGACGCCAGGCGCAGACCGACACCGAGGGGGAGGGCGAGGCGGAGGGTGGCCGCGTCGCCGTCCAGTGCGAGGGGAACGGCACCGGCGTCGACGGCGGATCCGGTGGGCACTGCGAAGGTCGCGAGGTCCGTGCCGGCCAGGAGTCCCGGCAGGAACCGCTTCGCGAGCGGGGGGTCGGAAAGGAGCACCGCCGCCGCGACCGTCTCCACCAGCGGGCCCGGCACCCCGTGCCGCCCCAACTCCACGAAGGCCAGCGCCAGTTCCACGGGATGCGGCCCCAGTCCGCCGTACTCCTCCGGCACCGCCAGGCCGAACACCCCAGCCTCGGCGATACGGCGCCACAGCGCACGCCCGCGGGCGTGGTCACCCTCGCTCCAGTCCCGGATCACCGCCGGGGTGTCCGCGGCCGACAGCATCGCGTGCAGCGACTCGGTGAAGGCGCGCTGCTCGGCGTCGGGCAGGAAGCGCATCAGCGGCGTCCCTTCGGCAGGCCGAGCAGCCGCTCGGCGACGATGTCCCGCTGGATCTCGTTCGTGCCCGCGTAGATCGGGCCCGCGAGCGAGAACACATACCCCTCGGACCAGTCGGTGTCGGCCGACTCGCTGTCCTCTCCCAGCAGATCGAGCGCCGTCTCGTGCAGCGCGAGGTCCAGTTCGGACCAGAAGACCTTGTTCATGCTGGACTCGGGACCGAGCCGCTCACCCTCCAGGAAGCGGGCGGCGGCCGCGTAGGTGAACAGCTGATAGGCGCGGGCGCCGATCAGGGCGTCGGCCACGCGCGCGCGGGCGTGCTCCGGGCAGCCGCGCGAGCGCCACAGCTCGACCAGCCGGTGCGCCGAGGCGAGGAAGCGGCCCGGCGAGCGCAGGGTGAGCCCGCGTTCGTTGCCCGCCGTGGACATCGCGATCCGCCAGCCCTGGCCGGGCGCGCCGATCACGTCCTCGTCCGGCACGAACACATCGTCCAGGAACAGCTCGGCGAAGGCCGGCTTGCCGTCCAGGCGGCCGATCGGGCGGACGGTGACCCCGGGCGCCCGCAGGCCGAACATCAGGTAGGTCAGCCCCTGGTGGGGTTTCGGCGCGTCCGGATCGCTGCGGAACAGTCCGAAGGCCCGGTCGGCGAAGGCCGCCCGCGACGACCAGGTCTTCTGCCCCCGCAGGAGCCAGCCGCCGTCCGTCCGGACCGCCCTGGAGGTGAGCGAGGCGAGGTCGGAGCCCGCCTCCGGCTCGGACCAGGCCTGCGCCCAGACCACCTCGCCGGTGGCCATCGGCGGCAGCACACCCGCGCGTTGTTCCTCCGTGCCGTGGTCGAGGAGGGCCGGGGCGAGCAGGCTGATGCCGTTCTGTCCGACACGGCCCGGCGCGCCCGCCGCCCAGTACTCCTCCTCGAACACCAGCCAGCGCAGCAGCCCCGCGTCCCGGCCGCCGTACTTCTGCGGCCACGACACCACCGACCAGCGGTCCGCTGCCAGTTCGGCCTCCCAGGCGCGGTGGGCCGCGAAGCCCTCCGCCGTCTCCAGGGACGGCAGCGGCGTGCGCGGGACATGCGCGGCCAACCAGCTCCGGGCCTCGGCGCGGAACTCCTCGTCGGCCGGGGAATGGGACAGATCCACCACCGCCACCTTCCTCCCTCGGCCTTCCCTAACAAGTGTTTGGTAGGTTAGCGTGACCCTATGACAGGCGTCGAGAGCCCGGCCTACGTACCCGGGCACGGACTGCTCAGGGGCCGCACCGCCGTCATCACCGCGGCGGCCGGCGCCGGGATCGGCGGAGCGACCGCGCGCCGCTTCCTGGAGGAGGGTGCGCGCGTGCTCATCAGCGACGCGCACACCCGCCGGCTGAAGGAGCACGAGACCGAGCTGGGCCGGGAATTTCCGGGCGCGGTGGCGGCGCTGCCGTGCGATGTCACCGACGAGGGCCAGGTGCGGACCCTGTTCGAGACGGCCGTGGCCGAGCACGGCCGGCTGGACATCGTCGTCAACAACGCGGGCCTGGGCGGCACTTCGGACCTGGTCGACATGACCGACGAGCAGTGGTCGAAGGTGCTGGACGTGACCTTGAACGGCACCTTCCGGTGCACCCGCGCCGCCCTGCGGGCCATGCGGGGGACCGGAGGCGGAGTGATCGTCAACAACGCCTCCGTCGTCGGCTGGCGCGCCCAGGCCGGACAGGCGCACTACGCCGCCGCCAAGGCCGGGGTGATGGCGCTGACCCGGTGCGCGGCGATCGAGGCCGCAGCCTACGGCGTACGGATCAACGCCGTGGCACCGAGCCTCGCCATGCATCCGCACCTGGCGAAGGTCACCTCGGCCGAACTGCTCCAGAAGCTGACCGAGCAGGAGGCCTTCGGGCGCTACGCCGAGCCCTGGGAGGTCGCCAACGTGATCGTGTTCCTGGTCTGCGGCTACTCCTCGTATCTGACCGGCGAGGTCGTCGCCGTGAGCAGCCAGCATCCCTGACCCCGGACAGACCACAATGAATGCGTGCCGACCAAGAAGAAGCCCCAGATGACCGCGGCAGCGGCCCGGCGCGGCGAACTCCTGACCACCGCTGCCGAGGTCTTCGCCGAGCACGGCTACAACGCCACCACCGTCCGCCGGATCGCCGACCACGCCGGGATGCTCGCGGGCAGCCTGTACTACCACTTCGACTCCAAGGAATCGATGCTCGAGGAGATCCTGCGGACCTTCCTCGACGAACTGTGGGACGGCTACGACACCGTCCTCGACGCGGGACTCGGGCCCCGCGAGACGCTGGAGGCGCTCGTCACCGAATCCTTCCGGGAGATCGACCGGCACCGCGCGGCCGTCGCGATCTACCAGAAGGAGAGCAGACAACTCGTCGCCCAGGACCGGTTCGCGTTCCTCGCCGACTCCCAGCGCCGCTTCGAGAGGGCCTGGCTGTCGACCCTGGAGCGCGGCGTGGCCGAGCACGCCTTCCGCGCCGACCTCGACGTCCGTCTCACCTACCGGTTCGTGCGCGACACCGTGTGGGTCGCCGCCTCCTGGTACCGGCCCGGCGGACAGCACAGCCCCGAGGAGATCGCCCGCCAGTATCTGTCGATGGTGCTGGACGGGATCGCCGTACGCGAGTGACACCTTTTGCATAACACCCTTTTCCTGTGAGGGAGTTGCCATGACCGAGGCCTACATCGTCGAAGCGGTCCGCACGCCCGTCGGACGGCGCGGGGGAGGGCTCAGCGCCGTCCACCCGGCCGATCTGGGCGCGCATGTGCTGACGGCGCTGGTGGAGCGGTCCGGGATCGACCCGGCCGCCGTGGCGGACGTCGTCTTCGGTTGTCTGGACGCGGTCGGGCCGCAGGCCGGGGACATCGCCCGCACCTGCTGGCTGGCCGCGGGCCTCCCCGAGGAGGTGCCGGGCGTGACCGTCGACCGGCAGTGCGGCTCCTCGCAGCAGGCCGTGCACTTCGCCGCGCAGGCCGTGCTCTCCGGCACCGAGGACCTGGTGATCGCGGGCGGGGTGCAGAACATGTCCCAGATCCCCATCGCCTTCGCCTCCCGGCAGGCCGCCGAACCGCTCGGTCTGACCGACGGCCCCTTCCTCGGCAGCACCGGCTGGCGCGCCCGCTACGGCGACCAGCCCGTCAACCAGTTCGCCGGCGCCGAGATGATCGCCGCCAAGTGGGGCATCAGCCGCGCGGAGCAGGAGGAGTTCGCCCTGCGCTCGCACCGGCGGGCGATCCACGCCCTCGACTCCGGCCGCTTCGACCGCGAGACCGTCCCCTACGGCGCAGTCACCGCCGACGAGGGCCCGCGCAGGGACACCTCCGCGGAGAAGATGGCCGCCCTGGACCCCGTCCTCGACGGCGGCACCATCACCGCGGCCTGCTCCTCCCAGGTCTCCGACGGCGCCGCGGCCCTGCTGCTCGCCTCCGAGCAGGCGGTGCGCGACCACGGGCTGCGCCCCCGCGCCCGCGTCCACCACCTCTCCGTACGCGGTGAGGACCCCATCCGGATGCTCTCCGCTCCCATCCCGGCCACCGCACACGCGCTGAAGAAGACCGGCCTGACCATCGACGCCATCGACCTCGTGGAGATCAACGAGGCCTTCGCACCGGTCGTCCTGGCCTGGCTGAAGGAGACCGGCGCCGACCCCGGCAAGGTCAATGTCAACGGCGGCGCGATCGCCCTCGGCCATCCGCTCGGCGCGACCGGCGTCCGCCTGATGACGACCCTGCTGCACGAACTGGAGCGCACCGGCGGCCGCTACGGCCTGCAAACCATGTGCGAGGGCGGCGGCCAGGCGAACGTGACGATCATCGAACGCCTCTGAGTCTCTCCAGCTCCGCCAGCACCTGCTCCGCCTCCTTCACGATCCGCTCCACCAGCTCCGCGCACGACGGCAGGTCGTCGATCACCCCGGCGACCTGCCCGGACGCCATCACCCCGAGGTCCGTACGGCCCTCCACCATCGCCGACTTCAGCAGCATCGGCGTGTTCGCGGCCAGCAGCACCTGGCTCCAGGACAGCTCCTTGCCGTGTCTGAGCGCGAGACCGTCGCGGATCAGCTGCGGCCAGCCGAGCCCCGACAGCCGCCGGAATCCGGCCGCCTTCCGCAGCGCGTGGACCAGCACCCGTATCCGGCCCGACCGCTCCAGCGTGTCCACCAGCTCCGTGCGCAGCATGCGGTGCGGCAGGCCGTCCACCGCCCGGGTCACCGTCACATCCCGGACCGTCGCCGCCAGATACCGGGCCTTCACCGCGTCCGGCACGGTCGAGTCGGAGGTGAGCAGGAACCGTGTGCCCATCGCCACCCCGGCCGCCCCGTACGCCAGCGCCGCCACCAGACCCCGTCCGTCGAAGAAGCCGCCCGCCGCCACGACCGGGATGTCCACCGCGTCCACCACCTGCGGCAGCAGCACGCTCGTCGCCACCTCACCGGTGTGCCCGCCGCCCTCACCGCCCTGCACGATCACCGCGTCCGCACCCCACGCGGCCACCTTCTCGGCATGGCGGCGCGCCCCGACCGACGGGATGACGACCACCCCGGCCCCCTTGAGGCGGGCGATCAGCTCGCGCGAGGGCGCCAGGGCGAAGGAGGCCACCCGGACACCCTCCGCCAGCATGATCTCCACCCGGTCGGACGCGTCGCCCGCGTCGGCGCGCAGATTCACCCCGAACGGCGCGTCGGTACGGGACCGCACCTCCCGTATCGCCTCGCGCAGCCGGTCCGGTGTCATCGTCGCGGAGGCCAGGATGCCGAGCGCGCCCGCGTTCGCCGCCGCCGAGACCAGGCGTGGGCCCGCCACCCAGCCCATCCCGGTCTGCACGACCGGATGGCGCACCCCGGCCAGCCGGGTCAGTGCCGTGTCCATCAGACCGGGACCTCCCCGGCCCGGGTGTTCCCCGGATCGATCACCTCACGGATCAGCCGCAGTTCGGCGGCGGTCGGTTCGCGCGTGTACGGCACCTCGTCCCCGATCACCAGGTCGAACCCCGTCGCCGCCCGGACCTGGTCCACTGCCACCCCCGGATGCACCGAGACCAGCCGCATCGTGCGGTCCGGCGTGGCGAAGTCGAAGACGCCGAGGTCGGAGACGACCCGCGGGACACGGTGGTACGGCGCGCCGGCCGCGTGGTCGTACCCCACCCCGCACACCATGTCGACCTTCTCGACGAAGACCCGCCGGGAGTGCCTCGGGATCCAGTAACTCGTCGGGTTGTTGAGCGTGTTGACCGGTGCTCCGCGCACCCCGAGCAGCTGCCGCGCCGGCTTCGCCCAGTCGCCGACGCAGGAGATGTTCTGGTTGCCGTACCGGTCGATCTGGCTCGCGCCCATCATCACGTGGCGCCGGCCTCCGGTGACCAGTTCCAGATGCTTGCGGTACGGCAGCCAGCCCTCGACCGTGCCGTCGAGGTCCACGATCATCGCCTCGCCGTCGGTGAGCAGCAGATCGGGTGCGAAGGTCCGCTTGGCGAGGCGGGCGCCGGCGGACGGGATCAGGCCCATCGGACTCGCCAGGATCTCGCCCCCGTCCCGCCAGGCCTCGGCGCAGGCGATGACGCAGTACTCGGCGCGGGACGGGACGCCGGGCCCTGGTGATGTGGTCCCGCTCATGACTCCTCCTTGACCGCGGCCCGGTAGGCACGCTCGTCCCCGGCCAGAAAACGCGCCGCGAACTCGGGCCAGGGCGTGCCGGCGTACCGCTTCTGGAACGCCTCGTCCCTCCCGTAGTCGGGGGCGCAGGACGTGAAGTGCGCGCCGCCCGGGGCCTCCACGACCCCCGTCACCACATGGCGCCTCAGCAGCAGGGTCTGCGGCGCCGCATCCTTCGTCAGCTCGGCCGTGTCCACGATCCGTTCGCAGGAGACATAGGCCGCGTCCGCCGCCTCGCAGAACAGGTCGTCGAAGTACGGGTCCGGGCCCAGATACCGGCCGTTGCCCAGCCGGTCGGCGCGGTTGACGTGCACCAGCGAGGCATCGAGGCGCAGAGCCGGCATGGCCACGAACGTCTCCCCGTCCTCGTACGGCGAAGTGATCGTCCGCAGGCCGGGGTTGACCCGCATCACGTCCGAGCCCAGGCCTGCCCGCACCGGCAGGAAGGGCAGCCGGTTCGCGGCGGCGCGCAGCCCCCACATGAACATCGCCTCGTCCACCTCCGTCAGCTCGAAGTCGCCCCGCTCGCGCGCCGCCCGGTAGTGCGGCTCCAACGGGATGGAGTCGAGGGTGACGAAGGCGGTGACCAGCTTGCGGATCCGGCCGGCCGCGGCCAGCATCCCGACGTCGGGGCCGCCGTACGACACCACCGTCAGATCGCTGACCGACGTCCGCAGCAGCGCTCTGACCAGGGCCATCGGCTTGCGGCGGGAACCCCAGCCGCCGATGCCGAGCGTCATGCCGCTCTCCAGCCGGGAGACCGCCTCGTCGGCGGTCATCGTCTTGTCGCCCATCTAGGCGCCCTCCTTCCCGAACGTGTCGCGGACCTGGTCGGCCAGTCCGCTGAGGTTGGCCTCGAAGGTGAAGCCCTGCTCGAAGCGGTAGCTGCGGCGGACGTCCACCGGGTCGATGCCGTTGATGGCGGCCTTGGCCATGCGCAGCAGCTGGCCGTCCTTGGCGGCGATCTCACGGGCCAGCTCCAGCGCCGCCGTCCGCAATTCCGCACGCGGCACCACGCGCCACACCGAGCCGTGCCGGTGCAGCTCCTGTGCGCTCGCCGTGCGCCCCGTGTAGTACAGCGCGCGCATCAGATGCTGCGGGACCAGCCGGGCCAGATGGGTCGCGGCCCCCAGCGCGCCCCGGTCCAGCTCGGGCAGCCCGAAGACGGCGTCCTCGCTCGCCACGATCGCGTCCGCGTTCCCCACCAGGCCTATGCCGCCGCCCAGACAGAAGCCCTGCACCGCCGCGACGACCGGGACCGCGCACTCGTAGACCGCCGCGAAGGCCTCGGCGCAGCCGTGGTTGACACCGATCAGCGCCTCCCGTCCCCGCGCCTGTATCTCCTTGATGTCCACCCCCGCGTTGAACCCGCGTCCCTCGGCGGCCAGCACCACACACCGCACCTCGGTGTCCTGGCCGGACTCGCGCACGGCGTCGGCCAGGTCGAACCAGCCGCGCACCGGCAGTGCGTTCACCGGCGGGACGTCGACGGTGACGACAGAAATCCCTTTTTCCGGGGACGAACGGGAGACACCCATGGACGCATCAGCTACCTTTCCACCAAACATTTGTTAGGTGCGAGGCTTCGAAGCTAGCAGTCGGCGCAGACGAGCGGGAGAGCCTGTGGACAACGTGCCGCGCGACCGAACCGTCGTCGTCACCGGCGGCACCCGGGGTGTCGGGGCCGGGATCGCCCGCGCGTTCGCCGAGACCGGCGCCCGGGTCGTCGTCTGCGCTCGCAGACCGCCCGAACAGCCCCTGGACGGCACCGAGTTCAGCCCGCTCGACCTGCGCGACCCGCCCGCCGTCCGGGCCTTCTTCGGCGCGCTGCCCCGGCTCGACGTGCTCGTCAACAACGCGGGCGGCACACCGTACCGGCGGCTGGCTGACGCCGACGCCGAACGGCATGCCAGGGTCGTCGAGTTGAACCTGATCACCCCGCTGACCGCGTCCCTCGCCGGGTACGAGCAGTTGCGCCGCAGCCGCGGCTCGGTCGTGATGGTCGGCAGTGTCAGCGGCAGCCGGCCCTCGCCCGGTTCGGCCGCGTACGGCGCGGCCAAGGCCGGCCTGGCGAACCTGGCCGCCTCCATGGCCGTGGAGTGGGCGCCGGACGTCCGCGTCAACACGCTCGTGGTCGGCATGGTCCGCACCGAGCTGTCCCATCTGCACTACGGCGGGCAGGACGGCATCGACGCCGTCTCCCGCACCGTCCCGCTCGGCCGGCTGGCCGCCCCCGCCGACGTCGGTGCCGCCGCCGTCTTCCTCGCCTCGGACGCGGCGGCCTACATCAGCGGAGCCAGTCTGCACGTGCACGGAGGCGGGGAGCGGCCCGCCTTTCTGGACGCCACGACCGTCAACCGTCAACCGGGAGCAGCGGGAGAAGCCACATGAGCGGAATCTGCGACGGCCGGGTCGTCGCCGTCACCGGAGCGGGCCGTGGGCTCGGCCGCGCCCATGCCCTCGCCTTCGCGGCCGAGGGCGCCCGGGTCGTCGTCAACGACCTCGGAGTCGGGCTGGACGGCGCGCCGGGCGTACGGAACCCGGCCGAGGCCGTCGTCGCGGAGATCCGGGCCACCGGCGGCGAGGCGGTGGCCCACGGCGGCGACATCGCCACGACCGACGGCGCGGGCTCCCTGGTCCGTACGGCGCTGGAGACGTACGGCCGGTTCGACACGCTCGTCAGCAACGCCGGGTTCCTGCGCGACCGGATGCTGGTCAATCTCGACGAGGACGACTGGGACGCGGTGATCCGCGTCCACCTCAAGGGCCACTTCCTGCCCCTCAAGCACGCCGCCGCGCACTGGCGGGCCGAGGCCAAGGCCGGGCGCGCCCCGCAGGCCCGGATCGTCCACACCAGCAGCGGGGCCGGACTGCTGGGCTCGGTCGGGCAGGGCAACTACAGCGCCGCCAAGGCCGGGATCGTCGGGCTGACCCTGGTCGCGGCCGCCGAACTGGCCCGCTACGGCGTCCAGGTCAACGCCGTCGCGCCCGCCGCGCGCACCCGTATGACGGAAGGCGCCTTCGCCCAGGCCATGGCGGCACCGGCCACCGGTTTCGACGCCATGGCCCCCGAGAACGTCTCGCCGCTCGTGGTCTGGCTGGGCTCCGCCGCGAGCGCGGGGGTCACCGGCCGGGTCTTCGAGGCGGAGGGCGGCCGGATCACCGTCATGGAGGGCTGGCGCCCCGGCCCGACCACCGACAAGGGCACCCGCTGGACACCGGCCGAGGCCGGGGAACGGGCCCGCGAACTGCTGGCCGCCTCGGAACCACCGGGAACGGTCTACGGCGTGCGGTGAACCTACGTGTCGCACTCCAGCACCGTCCGGCACAGGCCGCACCGCGCCCGTACGCGGCCCTTCACCGGTACCCGGATCCGCTGCTGGCAGGTCGGGCAGGGGAAGGTCACGCGGAGCCGGCCGGCGGGGTCGGGGGTGAAGGCGTAGGGCGCGCCCGGCACCACGGAGGGTGCGTGCCGGCGGTCGTGGGCGTAGCGGCGCCGGCCCGCCCAGCCGGCCCCGGTCAGCGGCGGCTGCTGCGCGTCCCGGCGGGCTCGGGCCATCCCCTGGACGTACGCGTCGTAGGCCTGTGGGCTGGTGAACCACACCGAGGGGTCCTCGTCGAAGAGCAACGCCCGCTTGGCCAGGACGTACCCGAACTCCTCAGGGGTGAGATAGCCGAGCTTCTGCGAGGAGACCGCGTCCTGCCGGAAGGCGTCCAGCAGCAGCCAGCCCGCGCCCAGATAGGCCGTCACCGTGTCCGTGAGGATCTCGTTCTCGGCCGTGGTCGGGAAAGTGAGGTCCAGACGGTGCAGATAGACGTGCGCCACCTCGTGGGCGAGCGCCGCGCCGATGTCCCGGCGGTGGGCGCGGAAACGGTCGTTCAGTTCCACGAAGTACTCGGGGCCCGCCGCCAGTTCCACGTGCGCCGCGTGCGTCATCTCACGGAAGCCGACGATCAGCCGCGCGTCCGGCAGCCGGAAGTGCCGCACGATCTCGCGGGCCACCCGCTGCGCGCCCAGATGCAGATCGTCGGTGTCGCAGAAGGCCACGTCGGCCGGGGCCAGGCTGGCCGAGAACGTCTGGACGGTGTCGTAGGACAGGCGCTTGTACAGCGCGGTGATGGCGGCCCGCACCGTCTCCAGATGCGGGTAGCCGTGCTGGACCGGTCCGCCGTTCGCCACGTCCGCACCCCCAATGACGCCGGAACTCCTCTCCACTGTAGGCGGCACGCACGGCAGGTCACACCGGCAGCAGCCGGGGTGCCGGCCGGTCCGGGCCGGTCTCCTGCAGCTCCAGCACCCACACGTCGTTCGCGCCCTCCCGCAGCACCGGGCCGGGGACGTACAGGGACCGCTGGGGGCCCACCGACCAGTAACGGCCCAGAGCGAAGCCGTTGATCCAGACGAAACCGCGGGTCAGCCCGGGCAGCTCCAGCCGGGCGTCCCCGGCCCCGCGGACCACGGCAGTGCCCCGGTACAGGCCCGCCGCGCCCTCCTCGGGCAGCGCGCCGAACGGCACCCGCGCCACACCGTCCGAGAAGGCGTCCAGATCCAGCCCACGCGCGCGTACCCCGTGCAGATACTGCCGCTCGTGCAGGATGCCGCCGGTGATCCCCTTCGCCTCACCGAAGCGCGGCCCGTAGTTCACCCGTCCGAGAGACTCCACCCACGCCACCACGCGCGCGGGACCCGCGACGGGCTCCTTCAGCCGCGGCTCCTCCTCGGTGAGCACCCCGGCCCGCTCGCCGTCCACGTACACCACCGCGAGATCCCGCAGCCCGCGCAGGGTCAGCGGGTACGGCTGCCGCGGACCGGGCACGTCCACCTCGTAGCGCACCAGTCCCCGGGTGACGCGCAGGTCCTCGAACGCGGGCGGGAGCGGGGCCACCGTCTCCTCGCCGCCCAGGGCCCGAAGGACGTCGTCCAGGGATGCCCAGCCGTCGAGTGTCACCTCGGCCGGGCGGCCCAACGAGGCGGGCGGCGGCGGCAGTTCGGGCAGCGGCCCGTCATGGTGGCCGGCCAGTACCTCGCGAAAGCGCCAGAACTTCTCCGTGGCGCGGCCGTACTCGTCCACGGGGGCGTCGTAGTCATAGGAGGTCACATCCGGCTCCAGCGGGCCCTCGTGCGGCGCGCCGCCGCCCCGGTTGGCGCCCGCCCAGCCGCCGAAGCTCGTGCCGCCGTGCGCCATGTAGAGGTTCACCGACGCCCCGCACTCCAGGATCTCCCGCAGCACCCCGGCGGCCTCCTCCGGGTCCCGTACGACATGCTCGCCGGCCCAGTGGTCGAACCAGCCGCACCAGAACTCCATGCACATCAGCGGACCCTCGGGGCGGTGCCTGCGCAGCGCCGCGAAGGCCTCGCGCGCGTGGGAGCCGAAATTCACCGTGGCGAGCACCCCGGGCAGCGAACCTCCGCTCAGCATGTGGTCCTCGGGGCCGTCCGAGGTGCACAGCGGGACGGCGATCCCCTCGGCGCGCAGCAGATCCGCCAGCTGGCGCAGATAGCCGGTGTCGCTGCCGTAGCTGCCGTACTCGTTCTCGACCTGCACCAGGACCACCGGGCCGCCGCGGTCGATCTGCCGGGGCACGATCTCGGGCATCAGGCGGTGGAACCAGTGCTTTACAGAGGACAGATAACGCTCGTCACGCGTGCGTACACGCGTTCCCGGCTCGCCGGTGATCCAGGGCGGCAGACCGCCGTTGTCCCACTCGGCGCAGATGTAGGGGCCCGGCCGCACGATCGCCCACAGACCGGCCTCCCGGACCGCGTCCAGGAAGCGGCCGAGCGCGTGCACGTCCCGGTGGCCGCCCGGGACCGGCCGGTGCAGGTTCCAGGGGACGTACGTCTCCACGCAGTTCAGGCCCATCGCCCGCAGCATCGCCAGCCGGTGCCGCCAGTGCTCCTCGTGCACCCGGAAGTAGTGCAGCGCCCCGGACAGCAGCCGCACCGGCCTCCCGTCCAGCAGGAAGTCGGCTTCCCCCACCGTGAACTCGCTCATGCGCCCCAGCCTCACCCCTTCCGGCCATGCGTGCCATGGACGAAGATCGGCGCTGCTTGGACAAACGTCCGCGGCCGCCGACGCCGGGAGGAGCACCGATGTACCAGACCTGGATGCGGTTCTTCAGCCCCGGCCCCGCACACCACCGCCTCGGCCTGGTCTGCCTCGGCGTCGGACTCCAGCACGGCGCGCTGCCCACGGTCGGCCCGCGCACCCTCGATCACCATGTGGCCGTCGTGATCAGCGCGGGCCGCGGCTGGTACCGGGGCGCCGACGGCCGTCGCACGGCCGTCACCGCGCCCGCGCTGCTCTGGCTCACCCCCGGTGTGCCGCACCACTACGCGCCCGATCCGGACACCGGCTGGGACGAGGGCTTCGTCGACTTCGCCGGGCCCGCCACGACGACGTACACCGACCTCGGTTACATCGAGCCCGAGCGGCCCGTCGTGCCGCTCTCCGACGCCTCGGGGCCCCGCGCGGTGGTCGCCCGCATCGCCCGCGCCGCCCGCCGCGGCAACCCGCTGCTGGAGGTGGAGACCGGCGCCGCCGTGCACGAACTCCTCGTCGCCCTGCGCCGTGCGCGCGCCGACCTCGCCCCGGACGGCGACCAGGTGCTCCAGGCGCTCGCGCGCGACGCCTGCACGCCGATGAGCGTCGCCGACCACGCCGCCCGGCACGGGATGACCGCCGCCGAGCTGCGCGGCGCCGTGCGCCGGGCCGCGGGCTGCAGCCCCAAGGACTATCTGCTCGGCATCCGCCTCGGCCGGGCCAAGGAACTCCTGGCCGCCACCGAGCTGCCCGTCGCCGCCGTCGCCCGCCGCGTCGGTTACGACGACCCCGCCTACTTCTCCCGGCTGTTCACGCGCCGCGTGGGCCTCGCGCCGGTCCGCTTCCGCGCCCAGCAGGGCCGCAGCGTGCCCGGCGGCTGGAGCGACCGCGTCCCGGACCCGGACGATCCGCCGGTGATCCACTCTCCGGACACCCCGCAGACCGGGCCCGGCGAACCCATAGGGTGATGTCATGACCACCAGGAACACCGCAAACGGAGACGTGGACCCCGAGGTCCGCCGGGAACTGGACCGGCTGCGCGAGAGCATCGACAACATCGACGCGGCCGTCGTCCATCTGCTCGCCGAGCGTTTCAAGGCCACCCAGCAGGTGGGCCGGCTCAAGGCGGCGCACCAGCTGCCGCCCGCCGACCCGGCCCGCGAGGCACGCCAGATCGAACGGCTGCGCCGCCTCGCGGAGAACGCCAAGCTCGACCCGGCGTTCGCCGAGAAGTTCCTGAACTTCATCATCGCGGAGGTGATCCGGCACCACGAGCGCATCGCCGAGGACACGGCCAACGGCCTGCAGGCGGGCGACTGACACCGGTGTGACTCCCGGGGCCGGTGAGTCGGACATATGCCGTGAATCCGCCCACCCCCTGTGCGCTGTCAGTGGCATCGGGCAGCATGGCCTGCATGTCCGTTCTCACGCGCGATGAAGCGCAGCTCCGAGCACAGCTCCTCGACGTCCACCGCTACACGGTCGAACTGGACCTGACGACCGGGGACGAGACCTTCGACTCGCGGACCGTGATCCGGTTCACCGCGCTGTCCGACGGGGACACGTTCGTGGAGCTGAAGCCCGCGGAGTTGCGCGCCGTCACGCTCGACGGAGCGCCCCTGGACCCCGAGTCGCTGCACGACGGCCGGCTGGCGCTGAAGAACCTCGGCGCGGGGGAGCACGAGCTGAGTGTCGAGGCCGCCATGCGCTACTCCCGCACCGGCGAGGGCATGCACCGCTTCACCGACCCGAGCGACGGCGAGACGTACGTCTACACCCAGATGTTCATGGACGACGTCCAGCGTGTCTTCGCCGCCTTCGACCAGCCCGACCTGAAGGCCGTCTTCGAGGTCTGCGTCAAGGCGCCCGCGGGCTGGACCGTGCTCGCCAACGGCGTCACCGCACAGCGCGCCGACGGCGTGTGGCAGGCCGCGCCCACGCCGCCGATCTCCACGTACCTCGTCGCCGTCGCCGGCGGTCCCTGGCACTCGGTGCGCACCGAGCACCGGGGACTGCCCTTCGGGATCCACTGCCGCCGCTCCCTCGCGCCGTATCTCGACACCGACGCCGAGGAGATCTTCGACGTCACGCGCGCGTGCTTCGACCGCTACCACGAGAAGTTCGACGAGCCGTACCCCTTCGACTCCTACGACCAGGCCTTCGTCCCCGAGTTCAACGCGGGCGCCATGGAGAACCCGGGCCTCGTCACCTTCCGCGACGACTTCGTCTTCCGCTCCGCCGTCACCGACACCGAGCGCGAGACCCGCGCCATGGTGATCGCGCACGAGATGGCCCACATGTGGTTCGGTGACCTCGTCACCCTCAAGTGGTGGGACGACATCTGGCTGAACGAGTCCTTCGCCGAGTACATGGGCTACCAGACCACCGCCGAGGCCACCCGCTTCACCGGCCCCTGGACCGAGTTCGCGGTCGCCCGCAAGGCCTGGGGCTACGACGCCGACCAGCGGCCCACCACCCACCCGGTCGCCCCCGAGAAGGTCGACGACACGGCCTCCGCACTGCTCAACTTCGACGGCATCTCCTATGCCAAGGGCGCCTCCGCGCTGCGCCAACTGGCCGCCTGGCTCGGCGAGAAGGACTTCCTCACGGGCATCAACACCCACTTCGCCCGGCACAAGTTCGCCAACGCCACCCTCGCCGACTTCATCGACTCCCTCGCCTCCGCCACCGACCGGGATGTGCCCGCCTGGGCCGACAGCTGGCTGCGCACCATCGGCGTGGACAAGCTCACCCCCGTCCTCGCCTCCGGCGACGGCACCAGCAACCTGACCGTCGACCGCGCGGGCAGCCGCCCGCACCGCCTCACCGCCGGTGTGTACGACCACGCGGTCGCCGACGAGGGCCGGCTGGTGCTGCGCACACGCCTCGACCTGGACGTCCCGCAGACCGCCCCGCTGCCCGTCGGTAAGCGCCCCGCACTGCTCCTGCTCAACGACGGCGACCTCACCTACGCCAAGGTCCGCTTCGACGACGAGTCCTTCGCCACGGTCCGGGCCGCCCTCTCCGGCCTGCCCGACCCGCTGACCCGCGCGGTCGTCTGGAACGCGCTGCGGGACGCCGTACGCGACGGCGAACTGGCGCCCGCCGCCTACCTGGAGACGGCCCGCGCCCACCTCCCGCGCGAGACCGACCTCGCCGTCCTCCAAGGTGTCCTCGCCTTCGCCTGCGGCCAGATCACCGACCAGTACCTGCGGCCCGAGGACCGCCCGGCCGCCCTGTCGACCCTCACCGCCCTGTGCCGCGACCTGCTGCGGCGCACCGAGGACGGCGACCACCCCGGCCGACGCCTGATCGCCGTGCGGTATCTGATCACCGTGGCCGCCCACCCCGACGCCATCGCCGCCTGGCTCGCCGAGGGCACGGTGCCCG
Organism: Streptomyces alanosinicus; assembly: GCF_014650595.1. Taxonomy (GTDB): domain Bacteria; phylum Actinomycetota; class Actinomycetes; order Streptomycetales; family Streptomycetaceae; genus Streptomyces; species Streptomyces alanosinicus. The sequence continues at coordinate 153,734 of NZ_BMVG01000001.1, read as the reverse complement.
GCGGGCCGGAACTCGACCCCGAGCTGCGCTGGCGCATCCTCGGCCGGCTCGCCGTGCTCGGCGCCACCGACGAGGCCGCCATCGCGGCCGAGCTGGAGCGCGACCCGAGCGCCACCGGCCAGGAGGGCGCCGCCCGCTGCCGGGCCGCCCTGCCCGACCCGGAGGCCAAGCGCGCGGCCTGGGAGGCGATGTTCGCCGGCGACGAGCTGTCCAACTACCTCTTCACGGCCACCGCGCAGGGCTTCTGGCAGCCCGAACAGGCCGATCTGGTACGGGAGTACGTGCCGCGTTTCTACCCGGACGCCACGGCACTCGCGGCCCGGCGCGGCCCCGCGATAGCGGTCGCCGCCGGCCGCTGGGCCTTCCCGGCCCATGCCGTCGACACCGGGAACCTGCGGCTCGGCGAGGCCGCCCTGCATGACGCCGACCTCACCCCGGCGCTGCGCCGTGCCCTCGCCGACCGCCTCGACGACCTGACCCGGGCCCTGCGGGTCCGCGGCGAGCCGGGCGAGCGCCGGGAACCGCTGGAAGAGAGCGAAGAGACGGAAGAGCCGGAAGAGACAGCGCGGGCGGAGTAGGTCCAGCGGACCAGGACTTGGCTCGTCCCTTGTGACGATGCCGGGGGTCCGGGTGCCTTCCTAGGCTCGGGAGGGTCAGGAACGATCAGCCGATCCTTCGGAGGCACCTTCGTGATCGTAGTGACCGGCGCGACCGGCAATGTCGGCCGTGCCCTCGTCCACCGTCTCCTCGCCGCGGGCCGGCCCGTGCGGGCGCTCACCCGCGACCCGCAGCGGGCCGCTCTGCCCGACGGCGCCGAGGTGGTGCGGCTCCGGTCGGACGACCCGGCCGCCCTGTTCGGCGGCGCGACGGCCGTCTTCCTCTACGCCCACCCCGAAACGGCCGACCTGCTGACGGCGGCCCGCGCCCACGGGGTGCGGCAGGTCGTGCTGTTGTCCAGCGCCATCATCGAGGAGGGCGCCGACGAGACCCACCCCATCCATGTCATGCACGCCACCGTCGAGCGGCAGATCCGCGACAGCGGGCTCGACTGGACCTTTCTGCGCCCGGGCGGCTTCGCCACCAACGCCCTGCAGTGGGCCCCGCAGATCCGCGCCGGGGACACCGTCCGCGGAGTGTTCGCGGGCGCGCTCTCCGCGCCGATCCACGAGGACGACATCGCGGCAGTCGCCGAGCGGGCCCTGCTCGACGGCGGACACGAGGGTGCCGCGCACCGGCTGACCGGGCCCGTGGCGACCACCAACGCCGAGCAGGTCGCGGCGATCGGCGCGGCCGTCGGCAGAGAGCTCACGTTCGTGGAGGCGGACCCCCGCGAGGCGGGCACCGAGCTGTACCCGCACGTCCCGCCGCAGATGCTCGAACGGCTGCTGCGGACCTTCGAGGAGAGCGTCGGGGTGCCCCCGGAGATCACCGACACCGTGGAGAAGCTCACCGGCACCCCGGCCCGCCCCTTCGCCCGCTGGGCCCGCGACCACACCGCGGACTTCGGCGGAGCGGCCTAGGGCCTAGCCACCCCCTCGGTCCCCCGGCCGGGGGCGGCAGCGAACGGTCCGTTCCTCAACCCGACACGCTTTCCCCGCACGGAGATACCCCCTTTCGGGTGTGATCGTTGGGCTTTTTGGACGCACAGGACTCTTTCCGTACAAGCTGGAAGTCCAGCTACAAGCCGGGAGACCACCGGCGCCGGAGACTCCCCGCGGGCCTGGCCCGCGGGGAGCAGAGCCCCTGAGCGGAGGACAGCCGATGAGCGGTGCCGAACCTCTGCGTACGCCGCCCCTCGCCTCGGGCCCGCACGGCCCCGCCGCCCTGCGCCCCCTGCTCGGCACTGTCCTGGAGGCGCTCGCGGCCGGCGGCCGGGCGCGCGGCGGGCCGCTGCCCGCCGGGGGACCCGAGGCCGTCGCCGCGCGCGTCGCCGAGATCCTCGGGGACGTCCTGCCGGAGCAGGGCGACCCCGAGGCCCTGCGCACCCTCGTGTACGCCCTGGCGGAGGGCGCCGCCGACCCCGCGGAGCCGCTGTGCGCGGCCCATCTGCACTGCCCGCCCCTCGCCGTGGCCACCGCCGCCGACCTCGCCGTGAGCGCCCTCAACCCCTCCCTGGACTCCTGGGACCAGGCCCCGGCCGCGTCCGCCCTGGAGGCCGCCGTCACCCGCGCGCTCGCCCACGCCGCCGGGCTCGCCGACGCCCTCGTCACCACCGGCGGCACCGAGTCCAACCAGCTCGCCCTGCTGCTCGCCCGCGAGGCACACGGCGCCGGCGTACGGCTCGTGTGCGGGACCAACGCCCACCACTCGCTGCCGCGCGCCGCCTGGCTGCTCGGCCTGCCCGAACCGGTGGTCGTCCCGGCCGCGGCCGGCACCCTCGACCTCGCCGCCCTCGACGAGGCCCTCACCACGCTCTGCGGCCCCCTGCTGGTCGCCGCCACCGCCGGCACCACCGACGCCGGACTCATCGACCCGCTGCCCGAGATCGCCGGACTGTGCTCCGCCCACGGAGCCCGGCTGCACATCGACGCGGCCTACGGCGGGGGCCTCCTCTTCAGCGACCGGCACCGCGACAGACTCGCCGGACTCGAAGCCGCCCACACCGTCACCCTCGATCTGCACAAGCTCGGCTGGCAGCCGGTCGCCGCCGGTCTGCTCGCCGTCGCCCGCCCCCGCGAACTCGCCGTACTCCACCAGCGCGCCGACTATCTGAACGCCGGCGACGACACCGAAGCCGGCCTTCCCGACCTGCTCGACCGCTCCCTGCGCACCACCCGCCGCCCCGACGTCCTCAAGATCGCGGTCACCCTGAGGGCCCTCGGCCGCGGCGGTCTCGGCGCCCTGGTCGACCAGGTCTGCGCCCGCGCCCGCGAGTTCGCCGAGCTGGTCCGGGACCACCCCGGCTTCGAGCTGTACGACCGGCCCGTGATCAGCACGGTGCTGTTCCGGCCCCAAGGCGCCGCCGACGACGCCGTGGCAGCCGTACGCCGCGGGCTGCTGCGCGAGGGCCGGGCCGTCCTCGGGCGCGCCCGGCTCGACGACCGTCTCTGGCTCAAGGCCACCTTCCTCAACCCCCACACCCGGCCGGACGACCTGGCCCAGCTCCTGAAACTCGTGGAAGAAGGCTCCCTCGTATGACCAACCCCCCACACCACGACGCCACTTCCCCCCGCGACCTCGTGGGCGTCGGCATCGGTCCCTGCAACCTCTCGCTGGCCGCCCTCGCCGACCCGCTCGCCGAACTCGACGCCGTCTTCTACGACCAGCGCCCCGGCTTCGACTGGCACCCGGGCCTGCTCATCGAGGGCGCCACCCTCCAAGTTCCGTTCCTGGCCGACCTGGTGACCCTCGCCGACCCGACCAGCCCCTGGAGCTTCTTGAGCTACCTCAGATCCCGCGAGCGGCTCTTCCCCTTCTACTTCTCCGAGCGCTTCCACATCCAGCGCGCCGAGTACGACGCCTACTGCCGCTGGGTCGCACAGAACCTGCCCGCGCTGTCCTTCCGCCACCAGGTCGACGCGGTGCGCTGGAATCCCGAACGGGATGTGTTCGAGGTCGACTTCACCCAGCTCGACGCCGAGGGCGAGGCCGAGGCCCTGGGCCGTACCTACTGCCGTAACGTCGCCCTCGGCGTCGGCACCGCCCCCTATGTGCCCGACCCGCTCAAGCCACTGGTGGACGCCCCGGGCGTGCCCGTCATCCATGCCGCCGACTATCTGGACCACCGGTCCGTCCTCCTGGCCGCCGACCATGTCACCGTCGTCGGCTCCGGACAGTCCGGCGCCGAGGTCTTCCTCGACCTGCTGCGGCACCGGCCCGCCGGCCGGGAGAAGCTGCACTGGATCGGCCGCAGCGAGGCGTTCGCCCCGATGGAGTACTCCAAGCTCGGCCTGGAGCACTTCACCCCCGACTACACCCGCTATTTCCACGGGCTGCCCGAGCCCGTCCGGGACCGGCTGATCGCCGCGCAGTGGCAGCTGCACAAGGGCATCGACGCCGGCACGCTCGCCGCCATCCACGACGAGCTGTACCGGCGCACCCTGCACGGCGGCTGGCCCGACGCCGTCCTCACCCCGGGGGTGCGGGTGCGCACCGCCGGCCGGATCGCCACCACCAAGGTCGAACTCCATCTGGAACACATCCAGCAGGGCGGCCGCTCCCGGCTCACCACCGGCGCCGTCGTCCTCGCCACCGGCTACCGCGAGCGCCCGCTCAGCCGCATCCTCGCCGGTCTCGACCCTTATATGCGCCGCGACAGCAGCGAACGGCCCCGCATCGACAACGAGTTCCGGCTCGTCCTCGACCCGTGTGTGACCGGCTCGGTGTACGTCCAGAACGCCGAGCGGCACACCCATGGCGTGGGCGCGCCCGACCTGGGCCTCGCCGCCTGGCGCAGCGCCACCATCCTCAACTCCCTCACCGGGAAGGACCCTTATCCGCAGGCCGCCCGGACGGCCTTCACCACGTTCGGCCTCCCGGAGGGCCGGCCCCAGATCCCGCGGGCCCGGCAGGCACCACGCCTCATCCCCCTGGTCGAAGGACGCTGACAGGGAATTCGCTCATCGGAGCGAACGGCCGCACAATTCAACACTTGTCAATGACGCTTCACGCAAAGGTTGTTGAGTGGACATGTGCGGCCGATTCTCTACCCGCCGGTAAGCCCTAGGCTCGACGTATGCGCCGAGCAAAGATCGTCTGTACTCTGGGGCCCGCCACCGACTCGTACGACCAGATCAAGGCACTGGTCGACGCCGGAATGGACGTCGCCCGTTTCAACCTCAGCCACGGCACCCACGCCGAACACGAGGAGCGCTACCGGCGGGTGCGCAAGGCGGCCGACGAGACCGGCCGCAGCGTCGGAATCCTCGCCGACCTTCAAGGCCCGAAGATCCGGCTCGGCCGTTTCGCCGAAGGGCCGGTACTCCTTGAACGCGGCGACACCTTCACCATCACCGTGGAGGAGGGCGTCGAGGGGGACCGCCACCGGTGCGGCACCACGTACGCCGGCCTCGCGAGCGACGTCTCGCCCGGTGAGCGCGTGCTCGTGGACGACGGCAAGGTCTGCCTGGAGGTCACCGCCGTCGACGGTCCCCGTGTGCGCACCCGGGTGGTCGAGGGCGGTGTGATCTCCGACCACAAGGGGCTGAACCTCCCGGGTGTCGCCGTCTCCGTCCCCGCCCTCTCCGAGAAGGACGAGGACGACCTGCGCTGGGCGCTGCGCACCGGGTTCGACGTCATCGCCCTCTCCTTCGTACGCAGCGGTGACGACGCCAGGGACGTGCACCGGATCATGGCCGAGGAGGACCGCCGCCTCCCGCTGATCGCCAAGGTCGAGAAGCCGCAGGCCGTGGAGAACCTCGACGGCATCGTGGCCGCCTTCGACGGGCTCATGGTCGCGCGCGGCGACCTGGGCGTGGAGATGCCGCTGGAGCAGGTGCCGATCGTGCAGAAGCGCGCGATCAAGCTGGCCAAGCGCAACGCCAAGCCGGTCATCGTCGCCACCCAGATGCTCGAATCGATGATCGCGAACTCCCGGCCGACCCGCGCCGAGGCCTCCGACGTGGCCAACGCGGTCCTCGACGGCACGGACGCGGTGATGCTCTCCGGCGAGACCAGCGTCGGCACGTACCCGATCGAGACCGTGCGCACCATGGCGAAGATCGTCGCGGCCGCCGAGGAGGACATGCTGGCCAAGGGGTTGCCGCCGCTGACCGAGCGGAACAAGCCGCGCACCCAGGGCGGTGCGGTCGCCCGTGCCGCCGCGGAGATGGGCGACTTCCTCGGCGCGAAGTTCCTCGTGGCCTTCACCCAGTCGGGAGACACCGCCCGACGGCTGTCCCGCTACCGCTCGCCGATCCCGCTGCTCGCCTTCACCCCGGAGCAGGCCACCCGCTCCCAGCTCAGCCTGACCTGGGGTGCCGAGACGTTCCTCGGCCCGCATGTCGACTCCACCGACGCCATGGTCGACCAGGTGGACGAGCTGCTGCTGAAGTACGGCCGCTGCAAGCGGGGCGATGTCGTGGTGATCACGGCGGGTTCCCCGCCCGGAGTCTCGGGCTCGACCAATATGGTCCGGGTCCACCACATCGGTGAGGACGACAGCCCGAAAGCATGAGACGACAGCCCGAAAGCATGAGAAAGAGGGCGTGAAAAAGGGCCCCTCACCCGAGGGGCCCTCCAGGGCGCCGACCTTGGAATCCAAGGATAAGTGCCCCGGGTCGGACTCGAACCGACACTGTACGGGTTTTGAATCCGTTGCCTGCTGCCAATTGGGCTACCGGGGCTCGCAGAATCCAAGGTTTCCCCCGACCCTCCGCGCGTCCACCATACCGTAGCTAGGTAGGCTCTTGTCAGCAGTACCCCTGCCTGAACGAGGAGCCCCTGTGACCGCCGAGTCGCCCCAGCCCGTAGACGCGCCCGACGACGACAAGTCGCACGTGCCTCCGCTGACGACCCGCGTCGTCATCGCCGAGGACGAGGCCCTGATCCGGCTCGATCTGAAAGAGATGCTGGAGGAGGAGGGGTACACCGTCGTCGGTGAGGCCGGGGACGGTGAGCAGGCCGTCGAGCTGGCCCGCGAGCACAAGCCGGACCTGGTCATCCTCGATGTGAAGATGCCCAAGCTGGACGGCATCTCCGCGGCCGAGAAGATCGCCGAGGAGTCCATCGCGCCGGTCCTGATGCTCACCGCGTTCTCACAGCGCGACCTCGTCGAGCGTGCCCGGGACGCGGGTGCCATGGCGTACCTGGTCAAGCCGTTCAGCAAGAGCGACGTCGTCCCGGCCATCGAGATGGCCGTCTCCCGCTTCACCGAGCTGAAGCAGCTGGAGCAGGAGGTCGCCGACCTCACCCAGCGCCTGGAGACCCGCAAGCTGGTCGACCGCGCGAAGTCGATCCTGCAGACCGAGTACGGCCTGACCGAGCCGGCCGCCTTCCGCTGGATCCAGAAGACCTCGATGGACCGCCGTATGTCGATGCAGCAGGTCGCCGAGGCGGTCATCGCGGACAACGAGGAGAAGAAGTCCACGAAGAAGCCCTGACTCTTCCGGCCGACGTTCCCCGCGCCGGGCAAGGGCGCGGGGAACCAGCGTTGCGTCTAGTCCTCGCCGAGATACGCCTTCCGCACGGACTCGTCATGCAGCAGGTCCCGCCCGGTGCCGGACAGCACGATGGTGCCCACCTCCATGACATGACCGTGGTCGGCGAGCGAGAGCGCCGCCTGGGCGTTCTGCTCGACCAGCAGAATCGTCGTGCCCTGTGACTTCAGCTCGGCGATCGTCGCCATGATCTTCTGCATCATGATCGGCGACAGACCCATCGACGGCTCGTCCAGCATCAGCAGCTTCGGCTGGGACATCAGCGCCCTGCCCATCGCCAGCATCTGCTGCTCACCGCCGGAGAGGGTGCCGGCGGCCTGCTTGCGCCGCTCGCCCAGGATCGCGAAGAGGTCGTAGGCCCGCTGGATGTCCTTCTCGATGCCCGGCTTGTCGGTGCGCAGGAACGCGCCGAGGCGCAGATTGTCCTCGATCGACATGCGCGGGAAGATGTGCCGGCCCTCGGGGGAGTGGGCGAGGCCGAGTTGGACGATCTCGTGCGCGGGGACCTTCTTCAGGGACTTGCCGTTGAACCTGATCTGGCCGCCGACCGGCTTGAGCAGGCCTGAGAGCGTGCGCAGGGTCGTGGTCTTGCCGGCGCCGTTGGTGCCGATGAGGGTGACGACCTCGCCCGCCTCGACCTTGAAGGAGATGCCTTTGACGGCCTCGATCTTGCCGTAGGCGACCCGGAGGTCCTCGACTTCGAGCAGTGCGGTCATCGGTCGCTCTCCTTGCCGGGCGCGGCGTCCGTGCTGGGTTCGGCCTGGGCCTCAGCCGCTTCGGTCTCGGCCTCAGTGGCCTCAGCGGCCTCAGCGGTCTCGGCCTGGGCGGCCTCCGCGGCCTCGACCTCGGCGACCTCCTCGGCGCCGGGGGCGTTCTCGAAGGGTTCGCCGAGGTAGGCGGCGATGACGCGCTCGTCGCCCTGGACGGTGGCGCTGTCCCCCTCGACCAGCTTCGCGCCCTGCACGAGCACGGCGACGCGGTCGCAGAGGTTGAAGATGAACCTCATGTCGTGCTCGATGACGAGGACGGCGATGCCCTGGTCACGGATGGCGAAGACGAGTTCCTCGGTGGCCCGGGTCTCCTGCGGATTCATTCCGGCGGTGGGCTCGTCCAGCAGGAGCAGACCCGGTTCGCTGGCGAGCGCGCGGGCGATCTCCAGCTTGCGCTGCTCGCCGTAGGGCAGGTTGCGGGCCAGGTGATCGGCCTTCGGCGCGAGGCCCACGAACGCCAGCAGCTCCATGGCGCGTTCACGGGAGGCCTTCTCCGCCCGGTGGAACCCCGGGCCGCGCAGTACGGCGGACCAGAACCCCTCCTTGGTCCGGGTGTGCCGGCCCACGAGGACGTTCTCCAGGACCGTCATGTTGGCGAACAGCCGGATGTTCTGGAAGGTGCGCGCCACGCCGGCCGCGGTGACCTTGAACGACTTGGGCGGAAGGACGGCGCCCTTGTAGCGGACCTCGCCCTCGGTGGGGATGTACAGGCCGGTGAGGCAGTTGAAGAAGGTCGTCTTGCCGGCGCCGTTGGGGCCGATGAGGCCGACGATCTCACCGCTGCTGACGGTGAGGTCGACATCGCGTACGGCGGTGAGACCGCCGAAGCGCATGGTGACGCCGCGTGCGTCGAGGATGGTCTCACCGCGGGTGGTGGTTTCGGTGGTCATGGTGGTCAGGCCCCTGTCGGCTCAAGGACTGTGGGCGCTTCGGCCTCTTCGTGGAACTCCAGTTGACGGCGCCGGTTGGGCACGAGGCCTTCCGGCCTGAAGCGCATCAGCAGGATCAGCGCGACACCGAAGGCGAAGAGCTGGTAGTCGCCGAGGAACTGAAGCTTGTTGGGGATGAGGAAGAGCAGCGAGGCACCGATGAGGGGGCCGCCGATGGTGCCCATGCCGCCGAGCACGACCGCGGCGAGCAGGAAGGCGGAGTTGGGTGGGATGGGACCGGCGAACAGGTACTGCTCGGGGGTGACGGTGTAGGTGACGTGGGCCTGGACGGTCCCGGCGAGTCCGGCGAGGGAGGCGCCGACGGCGAAGGCGATGAGCTTGACCCTGAAGCCGTTGATGCCCATCGCGAGGGCCGCCGTCTCGTCCTCGCGGATGGCGACCCAGGCGCGGCCGATGCGGGAGTCACCGCTGCGCCGGAAGACGAGTACGACGACGGCGGTGATGACCAGCATCAGGAAGAAGTAGTTGGCGAACCGGCCGATGGTGAATCCGCCGACGTCGTGCTGGGCGCCGAGGTCGAAGCCGAGGATGTCGAGGTTCGGGATCGACGAGACTCCGTTGGAGCCGTTGGTGACATCGGGTCCGGAGGTGCCGTCGAGGTTGTTGGCCGTGATCCGGAAGATCTCACCGAAACCGAGGGTGACGATGGCCAGGTAGTCGCCGCGCAGGCGCAGGGTCGGGGCGCCGATGAGCACACCGAAGACGAGCGAGGCGGCAGCGCCCACCAGGACGGCGGCCCAGAAGGGGAAGTGCACATGGAAGGGCGAGCTGGGCGAGCCGGACACCAGGGACGCGGCGTAGGCGCCGACGCCGAGGAAGGCGACGTAGCCGAGGTCGAGAAGGCCGGCGAGGCCGACGACGATGTTCAGTCCGAGGGCGACGGTGGCGAAGATCAGGATGTAGACGCCGAGGGTCGCGTACTGGTCGTCGGTCTGGGTGAAGGGGAACAGCGCCGCGGTGACGAACGCCCCGCAGACGGTGATGTTCTGGTGGCGGGAGGTGATCTGGGAGGCATGGGCGATGAGGCCCGACTTGCTCAGGGCGCCGAAGCCGAAGCCGGCCGTGATGAGGAAGCCGATGAACAGCTCGTCGTAGGCGGTGCCGATGCCGTAGGTGAAGACCGTGAGCGCGAGCGCCAGGACGACGACGATGACGAGGATCTCGGCGTAGGCGGGGAGCCGGCGCACTGCGGGCGGCGCGTCCGCGGAGAAGGCCGCCTTGACGGTCTCCCAGCTGTGGGCGGCCCGGTGCCTGGTGTGCTCCCAGCGGCTGTCGTCGGGGTCGATGGGGTCGGGTTCGGGCCGCCGGAAGGGCAGGGCGAGGGCGCCGAGCAGGGTGGCGAGGCTGGTGACGGCGACGAGGTAGCCGCCGGGTTCGAGGTTGACGAGGCCGCCGAGTTCGACGCTGATCGCTATGACGGTGTACCAGACGGTGCCGAAGGTGGCGAGGGCGGCGAACTTCAGCGCCGCGTCGGCACCCGCGGGGACGAGCCAGCGCAGGCCCTTGACGCCGAAGGAGGCGAGGCCGAGCAGTGTGGTGAGGGCGCCGCCGATGAGGACGAGGACCTGCAGACCGCCCGGGTAGCCGTAGACGGTCAGGTCGCCCGGGAAGTCCGAGGTCCAGGTCCAGGCCAGGAAGGTGGAGATGACGGTGAGGGCGCCGCCGGCGGTGGCGAGGGCGCGGCCCAGGAGCGGTGGGATCCCGATGAGGCCGGTCTGGGTCCCGGCGGCGGGTGCGCTCGGGGTGTCTGATGCGGTGGTCTGTGTGGTCATCGGTGTCACGCCCTGTCCGCGACGCGCTCGCCGAGCAGACCCTGTGGCCTGAACAGCAGAACGAGGATGAGGAGTACGAAGGCCCAGACGTCGGCCCAGGACTGGGTGCCGAACTTCGCCATGCCGGGGAGATCGGCGATGTAGGCGGTGGCGAGGGTCTCGGCGATGCCGAGGACGACTCCGCCGATCATCGCGCCGTAGATGTTGCCGATGCCACCGAGGACGGCGGCGGTGAAGGCCTTCAGACCGAGGATGAAGCCCATACGGAAGTCGATCTGCCCGTACTTGAGGCCGTCGGCCACGCCGCCGACGGCGGCGAAGGCGGCACCGAGGGCGAACGCGATCACGATGATGCGGTCGGTGTTGATGCCCATGAGCCTCGCGGTGTCGGGGTCCTGGGCGGTGGCCTGCATACCGCGTCCGGTGCGCGTCTTCATGACGAAGTAGGCGAGGAACGCCATGCTGATGGGGGCGGCGATCAGCAGGAAGATGTCACCGGTCTGGATGGTGACATTGCCTATCTGGAAGGGGCCGCCGCCGATCTGCGGGAAGGTGCGCGCGGACTTGGCCTCCGGGTACCAGGCCCAGACCGCCTGCTGGAGGGCGAGGGACAGGCCGATGGCCGTGATGAGAGGGGCCAGCCGGGGCGCGTTGCGCAGGGGGCGATAGGCGAATCGTTCCGCTCCTACGGCGACCAGAACGGCGACGAGGATGCCGCCGATGAGCATGAGGGGCAGGGCGACCCACATGGAGGTGCCGTCGGGCAGGACGTACGCGTAGACCGTGAGGGCGCCGAAGGCGCCGGTCATGAAGATCTCGCCGTGGGCGAAGTTGATGAGCTGGACGATGCCGTAGACCATCGTGTAGCCAATGGCGACCAGCCCGTACATGGATCCCAGTAGCAGGCCGTTGACCAGCTGCTGCGGCAGTTCGTTCACCGCAAGTCCTCCGAGACTTTCGGATGTTCGACGGGAGTGCCGGATGTCCGGATGCGAGACCGCGCGGGGCGCCAGTGGAACAGCGCCCCGCGCGGCTCATGAGTGGTGCGGGTGAAGGGCGGTCTCAGCCGCCGTTGTACGTACCGGACTCCACGGTCTTCCAGGCGCCGCTCTGGACGGAGTAGACGGTGAGCTGCTTGTTGGTGGTGTCGCCGTATTCGTCGAAGGAGACCTTGCCCGTCACGCCGTCGAAGGAGACGTTCTGCACGGCGGCGGTGATCTTGGCGCGGGCGTCGGAGGGCAGCTTGCCGCTGTTGTCCTCGACCACCTTCTTCACGGCCTGGATGATCGCCCAGGCGGAGTCGTAGGCGTAGCCGCCGTAGGCGCCGTACTCCTGCGCGTAGCCGCCGGCCTTGTAGTTGGCGAGGAAGTCCTTGGCCGAGGGCAGCTGGTCCAGCGGGGCGCCGACGGAGGTGACCATGTCGCCGTTGCTGGCCGGGCCGGCGAGCTTGATGTAGGTGGGGTCGTAGACGGCGTCGCCGCTGACCAGAGGCGCCTTGGTGCCGGCGGCCTTGATCTGCTTGCTGAGCGGGCCGGCCTGCGGGTATTCGCCACCGTAGTAGACGACGTCGGCGCCCGAGTTCTTCACCTTGGTGGCGACGGCCGAATAGTCCTTGGTGTCGGGGTTGATGTGCTCGGTGCCCACGATGGAGCCGCCGAGCTTCTTGAACTCCTCACTGAAGGTGCTGGCGAGGCCGGCGCCATAGGTCTTCTTGTCGTCGATGACGAAGACCTTCTTCTTCTTGGACTTGTTGAAGACGTACTGCGCGGCGAACGGGCCCTGGATGGCATCCGTGGTCGCCGTGCGGAAGTACGACTTGTACGTGCGGACCTTGCTCTTCTGCCAGTTGTCACCCTGGGTGAGCGTCGGGTTGGTGTTGGCCGGGGATACCTCGACCAGCTTGGCGTCGTCGAAGACCTTCTGCATGGACTGGGCGACGCTGGAGTTGAGCGGGCCGACGACCCCGTAGACGTCCTTGTTCGACACCAGTTTCGAGGCGTTCTGCTGGCCGGAGGACGGCTGCGCCTGGTCGTCCAGTGCCTGCGTCTGGAAGGTCACACCGTCGACGGCCTTCTGCTTGTTGGCCTGCTTGACCGCGAGATCCACCGAGTTCTTGATGCCGAGGCCGATCGCGGACAGATCGCCGGTGAGCGGGGCGTCGACGCCGATGATGACGGTGGTGCCGCCCTTGGAGTCCGAGCCGCCGCTGTCACGCGAGCCGCAGGCGGTGAGGGTAAGTGCACCCGCCGCCAGCGCGGCGGTGATGGCGATGAGCGAACGTTGACGCACGATCAGTCCTTTCCCTGGACAACCGCATCCCGATGGAAACGGTCGAGCCGCACGCCTGGCCGCAGTTGACAAACCAACGGCGCGGTGACTGGCCGTGACTCTAAGCGTGTGTGGGGAAGGTGGAGGAGAGTCTGGCCGATGCTGTGACGCTCTTGTTATGACACGAGGTAATGCAGAGCGGTACACCGTGGGGAGAACGCCGGAATTACTGATGATTCGCCCCGTCCGAATCATGAGAACCTGCAGTACACCCATGATCGTTCCAGGTGTCTCGGGGGTTTTGGTGATTACCTGGACCGGTTGCTGTGAGCGGCTTCGCAGGCCGGTGTGATGCTCTTTGCGCAAAGGCGGCTCGTATGGAAACCGCTCATCCATATTGCGCGCGCATTACGCAGTGTTACGCCCGGGAAGTTTTTATGTATTTCGCAGCGACTTTCCCTCGTACGTGATCTGCGCGGCCCGCAGCACCTCCGTCAGCCCGTCCGCCACAGCCGGCACGTGATCCCACAGGAACCAGTGGCCGCCCGGGAAGAGCCGCAGGTCACCGGTGCCCACACCGTGCCGCAGCCACCCGGCCGTCTCCTCATGGGCGGCCAGCGGGTCGTCGCGCCCGCCGAGGGCGAGAACGCGCACCGGCAGCGGCGGTCGCCCCCGGTGGGCGTGCTCGGCGCCGAGCCGCACATCGTCCCGCAGCCGCTCGCGGACGAGTTCGACGAACTCGGGGTCCTCGGCGGCCTGCGCCAGTGCGCCGCCACAGGAGCGGAGGTACTCCGCCGTGCTCTCCGGCTGGTCGAGATCGACCGCCGGCCGGAAGCCGTACTGCGGCGCCACCCGGCCGGAGACGGCGAGGACCGCGGGTGACGGACACCCGAGGCCGATCAGCGCGGCGGTCGTCTCGTACGCCACGAGCGCACCCATGCTGTGCCCGAAGAGGCCGTAGCAGTCCACCGGCCGCAGCGCCAGGTCGTCGGCGATCCGGCGGGCCAGGTCGTCGGCCAGGCCGCGCAGGCCGCCTCCGTCTCCGTCTCCGTCGAGATACCGCCCGGACTCCCAGGCGAGCGGCACCGCCGCCGGGGACACGTCGGGCCGGGCGGCCCAGTGGTCGGTCAGCGGACGGTAGGCCGCGGGGCCGCCGCCCGCGTAGGGCAGCAGGTAATAGCGGCCCGGCGCCCGGCCGTTCGAGTGGCCGGGCGGGCGTGCGTCCGGCACGCCCGTCACCGCCCCGTCCCGCACCACCGCGCCGGTCATCGCCGCGCCCGTCATCGCCGTACCCGTCACCTTCGCGTCCGCCTCAGCCACGGCTGGGTCCGTTCTCCGTCGCGGTGGTATGTTCCGCCGCCGCGGCGCCGGCCGTCCGTGTGCCGGAGCCCGGGGACAACCTGCCCAGCAGGGCCCGCAGTTGGGGTCCGGCGAGGATGAACGCGTTGGCCACGAGGACGACCAGTACGCCGAGCACGGCCAGCGCGTTCCACCGGTAGTGCTCGAAGACCGTCGAGAGGGAGAGAGAGACGACCGGGAACGCCACCGTGGCGAAGGCGGCGCGGTCGGGGCCGATGCGCGACAGCAGCGTCAGGTAGGTGACGAAGGCGATCGCCGAGCCGCAGACCGAGAGATACACCAGGCCCGCCACATACTTGAACGACGGCTCGACCGTGAACGAGTTCCCCGCGAACAGGCATCCGATGGTCGTGAAGAGCCCTCCGTACAGCATGCTCCACGCCGTGGACTGCACGACGGGCAGGCCGCCTTGGGACTGGTTCCACGAGGACGTGATGTTGCCGAACGAGAACAGCAGGGTCGCCCCGAGGCCGAGCAGGACGCCGGTCAGCAGGCCCGACGAGGCCTTGGTGTGGGCGATGTCGTCGCCGAACACCATGGCGAGCCCCACCACACCGGCGATCGCGCCGAGCACCACGGTCCGGGAGATGGGCCGCTTCAGGAAGATCCGGCCGTTGAGGATGTTGAAGCCGACCGAGAGGCAGAAGATGATCGAGACCAGTCCGGAGACGAGGTGTTCGGAGCAGTAGTAGAAGAGCACGTAGTTGACCGAGTACATGAGCAGTCCGACCAGCGCGAGCCGCAGATGACTGCGGACGGGGAAGCGCATGGGCAGCTTGCGCACACCGGTCCAGATGAACATGCAGAGGGCGGCGAGCAGGAAGCGGTACGCGACCGACACGGCCGGATCCACACTGCCCAGCTGTAACTTGATGCCGATCCAGGTGGTGCCCCAGAACAGCACGATCACCGCGTACAGCACGATGTTCACGAAAGCTCTTTCCTTCGGTACTCGCTCCTGAGGGTGCGGGCCCGTGCGGGCCCGCACCGGTTCCGGCTCCCTACCAGCCGGGGGTGGCCACGAGGGCCGGTGGCGCAAGGGCCGCGCCGTCCGTGGGATCGGTCATGGTGACCAGGATCCGGCGCCTGCCCCGATAGGGCCTGCGGCCGTGGGCGACCGCGATGTTGTCCACGACCATCACATCGCCGGCCTGGTAGGGCTCGGCGACCGTCGCCGCGTCGTAGGCCGCACGGATCTCCTCGATCACCTCCCGGGTGATCGGACTGCCGTCCCCGTGCAGCGTGTTGTACGGCAGTGCCGACTCGCCGAGTTCGTCGGCGAACTCCTGCAACTCCGGTTCGAGATTCCAGCGGTTGAAGAAGACACCGTGATTGAACCAGCTGTCCTCGCCCGTGTCAGGGTGGCGCATGGTCGCCCAACGGCGGTAACGCACCTGGACGTTGTCCCCGTCGCGGCGTACGGCCGTGTGGTTGCGGGCGCAGTACTCCTCCAGTTCGGCGAAGGTCTCCACCCCGTAGACCGACTGCCAGCTGAAGCCGATGCCCGTGCCGAAGTTCCGCTGGTAGATCCAGCCCTCGGCGGCGAACCGGTCGCGCAGCCCAGGGTCGAGTTCGCGGTACACCCGCCGGGTGTCGCAGACGGGCGTCTCGCCGCCCTCGGCCGCGGGGGTGTCGCACCAGAAGTACAGATGGCGCGGCCAGCGCAGCACATGGGAGCTCTCGTTGTGCACGAAGATCGACCGGTCGGCCGGGTACTCCGTGGAGGTGAACACGGCGCCCGACACATGGGAGCGGGGCGTGGCCCGTTCCTGGTACTCGGCCCAGGTGCCGCCGCTCAGCGCGCCGACGACCTCCTGGAAGACACCCTCGTCGGGTACCGGGAAACCGCGCAGGACCACGGCTCCGTGGTGGTGCAGCGCGGCCCGCAGCGGCTGTGCGTGCCGGGCGGCCCATCCTTGTGCGTCGCGGACGCCGGCGGAGGTGACGATCAGCGGGAACGTCCCGTGCGTCGTGCAGTCCTCAAGCGCGGCAGTGACGTCGTCGACCGTGCGGTCGTGGCTGGTCATGAGGCGCACTCCTCGTCGAGCCGGGCGGTGTAGTCGGTGAACCGGGGCGCGGTGAACAGCAGCTTCAGCGGCACGTGCCGCCCCAGTGCCTCGCGCAGCCGCACGGTCGCCTGGAAGGCCAGCAGTGAGTTGCCGCCCAGGTCCTCGAAGAAGTGCTGGTCCCCTTCCGGTGGCGGGCAGCCGAGCACGTCCGTCCAGATCTGGCCGACCCGGGCCTTGGTGTCCGCGGTCACGGCGTTGTTCGCGGGGTTCAACGTGTCTCCTCGTTCACAGGTACGGGTGTGGTGTTCTCGCTGTCGGGACGGGCCAGGCCGAGCGCCTGGGACCGGTCGACCTTGCCGCCGGGCGTGCGGGGCAGGGAGGGGACGACGCGCAGCCGGCGCGGTGCCACCGGCCCCATCAGCCGCTCCGCCAGGGCGGCGCGCAGTTCCCGCAGGTCCAGCGTGTCGCCGTGGCTCTCCACCACGAGGTCGATCACCGGGCCGCCCGGCCCGTCGACCGCGCAGGCGATCGCCGCGGACACCCCGGGCACGGTGGCGGCCACCGCCTCGATCTCGCCCAGTTCCACCCGGACACCGCCGACCTTCAGCTGGTCGTCGCGGCGCCCCAGGAAGACCAGGTCGCCGCCGGGCAGCCGGCGTACCAGGTCGCCGGTGCGGAAGGTACGGCCGTGCCGGCCGTAGCCGAAGCGGTCGCCGGCCGGTTCGCCGGAGTCGAGGTAGCCGAACGCGACGCCGGGGCCGCAGATCACCAGCTCGCCCGAGTCGGAGCCGAGGCCGTCGACCGGGAGGAGGGACAGCCGGGTGCGGTCGATGGCCTGCCCGATCGGCACCGGCCCCTCGGCCACCGGGGCCGTGCAGGGGTGGTGGGTGGAGTCGACGCAGGTCTCGGCGGGTCCGTACTGGTTGACCAGACGTGTGTGCGGTGCCTGCCGCAGCACCCGGTCCGCCACCGCGCCCTGCAGTTGTTCCCCGCCCGAGTACAGCAGCCGCAGGGAGGTCCAGTCCGTCAGCAGCCCGGACATCTCCACCAGGGACAGCACGGACGGCGCGAAGTGGGCGACGGTGGCCCGGTGCCGGACCGCTGCCTGCACGGCCTCCTCCGGGTCCGCGTACGGACCGTCCTCGGTGAGCAGCAGCGTGGCTCCGTGCAGCAGCGCCGCCGTCGTCTCCCACACCGCGAAGTCGAAGGAGACGGCGGTGTGTTGCAGCAGGACGTCGTCCCCGGTGAGCGGGTAGGCGCGCTGGCTCCAGTCGACCCGGTTGGCGAAGCCCGCAACGGACAGCACCGTGCCCTTGGGCGTGCCGGTGCTGCCGGACGTGAAGACCAGATAGGCGGCTTGGCCGGTGGGCCAGCGCAGCGGGTCGGACAGCTCCCCGTGCGTACGCGGATCCACCCGGCTGATCCGGGCCGTCCGGGCGTCGCCCGAGACGAGCAGCGCGCGCCCGCCGAGCTGGCGGAGCACATGCCTGCGGCGCGCCGGTGTCTCGTGGTGGCGTACGGGTACGTAGGCCAGTCCGAGCCGCCAGCCGGCCAGCATGGCGGCGAGGTGCCGCGGCGAGCGCTCGACCTCCACCGCCACCACCGTGTCCGTACCGGACGTACGGGCGCTCAGGGCGCGGGCGGCGGTGTCGGCGAGGGCGGCCAGTTCCCCGTAGGTCGTCCGCTCGCCGTCGGCGCCGATGACCGCCGGCCGGTCGGGTGCGGCGGCGGCGACGGCACGGAACCTCTCGTACAGTTCCTCGGCGTGCTGTGTCATCGCACCCCTCGGGCCAGCAGCGGGTGCAACTCGTCGAGTGCCGCGAAGGTGTGCGCGATCTCGCCCTCGGTGTTGTACAGGTACGGCGCGATCCGCAGCCCCGCGCTCTGCCGGTGTGCCGCGAAGTACGGCTGGGCGCAGAAGTACCCGGAGCGGCACATCACTCCGTACGAGTCGCTGAGCGCGCGGGCGACCGCGGACGGATCGGGTACGCCCCGCAGGGTCACCGTCAGCACGGGCAGCCGGTTCTGCTCGGACAGGCCGCCGAGGACTGTCAGATAGGGGCGGGCCTTCGCCTCCCGGAGCAGCGCGTCGACCAGAGACGCGTCGCGCGCGGCCAGTTCGGCCGGGCCGATCGCGTCCAGGTACTCCAGGGCGGCGCCCAGTCCGTAGACACCGCTGATGTTCGGGGTGCCCGGCTCGAAGCGGTAGGGCGCGCGGCGCAGCCGGAACTCGTGCTCGTCCGCCCAGTCGACGGTGCCGCCGCCGAGCCGGGACGGAGTCAGCGCCTCGATCAACCGGTCGCTCAGGTACAGCACACCGATACCGGTGGGGCCGAGCATCTTGTGCGCGGAGAAGGCCAGCGCGTCGACGGATTCCCCGACCTGCGGCAGCCCGTGCGCGGCCAGTTGCGCCGCGTCCACCACGGTCCAGGCACCCGCCTCGCGGGCGAGCGCGGCCAGCCGGTCGACGTCGGCGGTGTGTCCCGTGACGTTGGAGCAGGCGGTGAGGACCACGACCTCGGGGGAGCGGTCCAGCACCGAACGCAGGGCTTCCTCGTCCACGGTGGCGTGCTCGCTCGCCGCGAGCCAGGCCGTGCGGCACCGTTCCCGCCAGGGAAGCTGAGCCGAGTGGTGCGCGTCGAGCGGGAGCGCGACGAGATCACTGTCCGTGAGCGCCAGACCGGTGGCCACCAGATTGATGCCGTCGGTGGCGTTGGCGGTGAAGACGATGTTGCGCGGTGGTACTCCGAGGCGGGCGGCGATCCTGGCCCGCACCTGTTCATAGCGTTCGGACGCCTCCTCGGACAGGATGTGCTTGCCCCGGTGGATGTTGGCGCTGACGGAGTCGTAGTAGCGCGCCATCGCGTCGATCACCGACCGCGGCTTGAGGGAGGTGGCGGCGTTGTCGAGGTAGACGAGGGGGCCCGCGTCCACGGTGCGCTGCAGGACCGGGAAGTCGGCGCGGAGGTCCATGGCGGTGGTCACAGCAGGACTCCCTCGGGTACCCGGCCCGGTCCGGAGCAGGTGCTGAACTTGCCCGAGCGTTCCGCTTCGATGTGGGTGACGGCGGTGCCCTCCACGCGCCGCACACGGGGGAGCAGGGCGCGCAGCCGGTCCTGTACGGCCGGCACGGTGTCGGCAGGAGCGTCCTCGCCGGTGATGATCCGGCAGATGGCGCTGTCGGGCGTTGCCTGGTCGATCCGGTAGTGACGGATGCCGGCGATGTCGGCCAGCGCGTCATCGGCCTGGCGAGCCGTCACCAGGCGTCCCTCCGCGCCGTCGACGAGGCCCGTCGAGGCGCGGCCGTGGTGGACCACGGTGCGTCCCGCGGCCCCGCAGGGACATCGGCCGCCTGGTTCGACGAGATCCCCGGTGCGGTAGCGGACGTGCGGGGAGAGCTGGTCCCCGACGCTGGTGATCACGAGTTCGCCGATCTCACCGGGGCCGGCCTCGTCGCCGGACTCCAGGAGGATCTCGTGGTGGAAGGTCTCCTCGTTCAGATGGCGTGCCCCGGCGGGGCATTCGATGCCGAGCCAGCCGAACTCGGACATGGAGAGGACCTCGGCCACCGGTGTCCCCTCGGGCAGCGCGTCGGTGATGATCCGGCGTGCGGCGTGGGTGAGCAGCGAGTAGGTGAGGACGACGGCCCGGGCGGGCAGCGCGGTCAGGCCCCGGCTGCGCATCTGCCCGCAGAGGAAGGCCAGGTGGGTGGGGTCGGCGTAGAGCCATGCCGGCCGGTAGGCGGCCAGCTCGTCGAAGATCTTGTCGATCATCGTCCGGGGAGTGGCCAGCACGTCGTGCGCGATGGACAGCACCAGCGTGCCGTCGGGCAGGGTGCGGTCGGCGAGGGTGGACAGCGGCGTCGCGCATTCCACGTCCGAGCAGTTCGGGGCGGCCAGGCGGGCCACCTTGCGATGGGCCGCGCCGAGCAGCCGCTCGCTCAGGGGCGGGTTCGCGGCGGCGGTGACGGCCATGCGCTCGGCCAGCAGGGGGCGGTGCACCACGGTGACCAGCCGATCGCCGGTGGTCCCCGAACTGCTGCTGGTGTACGTCAGTTCCGGCAGGGATTCCTCGTGATTGACGACGCGGGCGGGAAAGCCTCGCCGGAAATCCGCCTTGCTGGTGAACGGGAGCTTCCGGAACGCGTCCGGTCCGTCGACGTGCAGTCGGCCCGAGGGCGCCAGACCTGCCCGGTCGATGAGTTCTCGATAGAAAGAAAGGGAGCGGTATGCGAATTCCGCTTCTGCGCAGGCCGCGGAGAGCGACCCGCGTATGTCTGACAGCACTTTTCCCCCTAGGAAGTGAAAACGGGCTTCGTGCTCACACCGGTGTGGCGAGCACGGACGCGATCACCGCGGGATCCACATTTCCGCCGGACACCACGGCAACCACGGGTCCCGCCCCGGTCGGCGGGATGTAGCGCCCACAGAGAAAAGCCGCCGGGGCGACAGCTCCCGACGGCTCGACGACCTGCTTTCCGTGACAGGCGAGACAGTGCAGCGCACGGTCGATGTCGTCTTCCGAGACGGTCACGATGTCGTCCACGAGCCGACGTATGTGAGCCCACGGCAGGGTGCCGAGCGAGGTGGCGCGCAGGCCGTCCGCCCGCGTCCGGTACACGTCCTCGGTGGGCCAGACCGCACGCTCGCCGGCGCGCAGGCTCGCCGCCGCGTCTCCCGCCAGCTCGGGTTCCACGCCGACGACCTTGACGTCGGGGCGCAGCGTCTTGATCGCGACGGCCACTCCGCTGATCAGCCCGCCCCCGCTGACGGGCACCAGCACGGCGGACAGGGCGGGTGTCTGTTCCAGGATCTCAAGACCGGCCGTGCCCTGGCCGGCGATGACGTCCCGCGCGTCGAAGGGGTGCACCACCTGCGCACCCGTCCGTTCGGCGAGTTCGTAGGGGTACACGTCCCGCCGCTCGGGGGGTACCAGCTCCACGGTGGCGCCGAGTGCCCGCACCCCGTCGACCTTCACGTCGGGAGCGGTCCTCGGCATCACCACGGTGGCCTTGACACCGTGCAGGGCGGCGGCATGGGCGACGGCCTTGCCGTGATTGCCGCTGGAGAAGGTGATCACTCCTCGGGCCCGGACCTCCTCCGGCAGCGAGGCGACCGCGTTGTAGGCGCCGCGGATCTTGAACGAGCCGAGCAGTTGCAGGTGTTCGGACTTGAGCAGCAGCTCCGGCGGCCGGCCGCCGGACGCGGTGACGGCACCGTCCAGGGGCAGTACGGGTGTGCGGCGGATCAGCCCGCCGAACCGCCGGCCGGCGGCCACGATCTCACTGATCCCGACCAGGGGTAATTCTGATTCAAGGGACATCGTCACTCCAGATCTTCCTGACCGTTTTCGGTGTGGACTGTCCGGATGAAGACTGGTCTCGCTGAAAAATAGCTGACCGCGGTCGAAGGCCGAGTCTACTCCAACCCGCCGCTGTATATCGGAACTTAAATCAGTGTACCGGTCAACTGCAAGGTCCGGCCTGCGGTTTTGCTCATGATTGACGGTCGTCGTGCCGTGCCGACGAAGTTTTCTGGACTATTTCGCGCGTATTTCACGATCATGGAAAAGAGTGCGGGATAGCCAGTTGGCGTGAACAGGGTGCCTGTTGGCGTGCGGAAATCGGAAAACCGGGGTGTTTCGCCGCCCGCGGTGTGCGCCAAGTGGCTGGAAGTGTGCGCAGGGCCGTGGCCGCGGGCGGGTTCCGGGCGGGGCGCGGCGGCCCGCGGGGATACGGCCGGACGCTGGTGGGCCGCGGTTCGCGCGGCCCGCCGGCCTCGCCGCGCAGGGCGGGCGGCCGCCACGGAATGGCCGGTTCGCGGTGAACGGATCTGCGCAGTCGTGCGTCGCCGCCGGGTCATGCGAAGACGGCCTGTACCGCGCGGGTACAGGCCGTCAGCCGGACGACCGGGACACCGGCTCGGGTCGGTGCGCGGGCGTGCGGCCGGTGGGTCGCTGTGGGGTCAGCTCGCCTGCTCGACGTCCCGCAGCAGACAGGTCAGCCGGGCGCTGCACACCCGGCGGCCCTCCTCGTCGCTGATCACGATCTCGTACGTCGCCGTCGAACGGCCCCGGTGCACCGGCGTGGCCACACCGGTCACCAGGCCCGAGCGGACCCCGCGGTGGTGCGTGCAGTTCAGGTCCACGCCGACGGCGATCTTCGAGCTGCCGCCGTGCAGCATGGAGCCGACCGAGCCCAGGGTCTCCGCCAGCACCGCAGAGGCGCCGCCGTGCAGCAGGCCGTACGGCTGGGTGTTGCCCTCCACCGGCATCGTCCCGACGACCTTCTCCGGCGAGGCCTCCAGGACCTGCACTCCCATGCGGGTGCCCAGGTGTCCGGCCGAGAACAGGGCGGGCAGGTCCACACCGAGTGCCGCGTACTCGTCGATGATCTCCTGCGGGAACTTCACGTGCTGCTGCTCACCCATGGGCCCGGCTCCGTCCTTCGTCACCTGTCTGCTCGCTGAGCAAACGCTCAGTCGGCCGCCGATTGTTCCAGACGGCCCGCCGGGCTCCCCGCGTGGTCCTCAAGTCGTACGACGACGGACTTGCTGGCCGGGGTGTTGCTGGTGTCGGCGGTCGCGTCGAGCGGGACCAGGACGTTCGTCTCGGGGTAGTACGCCGCCGCGCACCCCCGGGTCGTCGGGTAGTGCACGACCCGGAACCCGGGCGCCCGCCGCTCCACGCCGTCCTTCCACTCGCTCACCAGGTCGACGTACGCCCCCTCGGCGAACCCGAGCGCCCGCGCGTCCTCGGGGTGCACCAGCACCACCCGGCGGCCGCCCCTGATGCCCCGGTAACGGTCGTCCAGGCCGTAGATGGTGGTGTTGTACTGGTCGTGCGAGCGCAGGGTCTGCAACAGCAGCCGTCCCTCGGGCAGTTCGGGATACTCCACCGGCGCCGCCGTGAAGTTCGCCTTGCCCGTGGCGGTCGGGAAGCGGCGCTCGTCACGCGGGGCGTGCGGCAGCGTGAAGCCGCCCGGCCGGGCCACGCGCGCGTTGAAGTCCTCGAAACCGGGGACCACGCGCGCGATGCGGTCACGGATCGTCGCGTAGTCCTTCTCGAACTCCTCCCACGGCACGACGCTGTCCGCGCCGAGCACCCGGCGCGCGAGGCCGCAGACGATCGCGGGCTCGGAGCGCAGTCGCGGGCTCGCCGGCGCGAGCCGCCCGCGCGAGGCGTGCACCATGCCCATCGAGTCCTCGACGGTCACGAACTGCTCGCCGCCGCCCTGCAGATCCCGCTCGGTGCGGCCCAGCGTGGGCAGGATCAGCGCCCGTGCGCCCGTGACGACATGCGAGCGGTTGAGCTTGGTCGACACATGCACCGTCAACCGTGCGCGGCGCATCGCGGCCTCGGTCACCTCGGTGTCGGGCGAGGCGGAGACGAAATTGCCGCCCATGGCGAAGAACACCTTCGCCTCGCCGTCGCGCAGCGCGCGGATGGCCCGTACGACATCGAAGCCGTGCTCGCGCGGCGGCGCGAACCCGAACTCCTTCTCCAGCGCGTCCAGGAACGCCGGTGCGGGCCGCTCGAAGATGCCCATCGTGCGGTCGCCCTGCACGTTCGAGTGGCCGCGCACCGGGCACACGCCCGCCCCCGGCCGGCCGACGTTGCCGCGCAGCAGCAGGAAGTTGACGACCTCGCGGATGGTCGGCACGGCGTGCTTGTGCTGGGTCAGGCCCATGGCCCAGCAGACGATGGTCCGCTTCGAGGCCAGCGCCATGCCGAGCGCCTGCTCGATCTCCGCGCGCGTGAGTCCCGTCGCCCTGAGCGTCTCGTCCCAGTCGGCGCCGCGCGCGGCCGCGGCGAACTCCTCGAAGCCGTGGGTGTGTTCGCGCACGAACTCCTCGTCGACCGCGCCGTCCGTCTCCAGGATCAGCTTGTTCAGCAGCCGGAAGAGCGCCTGGTCGCCGCCGATGCGGATCTGCAGGAACAGATCGGTGAGGGCGGCGCCCTTCAGCATGCCCTGCGGCGTCTGCGGGTTCTTGAACCGCTCCAGGCCCGCCTCGGGCAGCGGATTGACGCTGATGATCCTCGCGCCGCCGGCCTTGGCCTTCTCCAGCGCGGAGAGCATGCGCGGATGGTTCGTCCCCGGGTTCTGGCCGGCGACGATGATCAGATCGGCCTGGTAGAGGTCCTCCAGCAGGACGCTGCCCTTGCCGACGCCGAGGGTCTCGTTGAGCGCCGAACCGGACGACTCGTGGCACATGTTCGAGCAGTCCGGCAGGTTGTTCGTGCCCAGCTCGCGCGCGAAGAGCTGGTACAGGAACGCGGCCTCGTTGCTGGTGCGGCCCGAGGTGTAGAAGACGGCCTCGTCGGGGGAGGAGAGCGCGGCGATCTCCTCGGCGACGATGTCGAAGGCGCGCTCCCAGGTGACCGGCTCGTAGTGCGTGCCGCCCTCGGCGAGGTACATGGGGTGGGTGAGCCGCCCCTGCTGGCCCAGCCAGTAGCCGCTGCGGCCGGCCAGGCCGGCGACGGAGTGCGCGGCGAAGAACTCCGGGGTGACGCGGCGCAGGGTGGCCTCCTCGGCCACCGCCTTCGCGCCGTTCTCGCAGAACTCCGCCTTGTGCCGGTGGTCCGGCTCCGGCCAGGCGCAGCCGGGGCAGTCGAAGCCGTCCTTCTGGTTCACCCGCAGCAGCGTCAGCGCCGTGCGCCGCACGCCCATCTGCTGCTGGGCGATACGCAGCGTGTGCCCGATGGCGGGCAGCCCCGCGGCCGCGTGCTTCGGCTCCGCGACCTGCGGCGCGTCCTGAACCGGATCGCCCTTGGGCGGCTTCGTCGCCATCGCCCGCTCCCCTTCGACTGGGTGTGCCCTGTGCACGGTCGATCCTCCCACGCGCCACCGACAACGGTGCCGTCGCCTTCTTCGCCATCCGCTCCCCGTCCCCGCCGGTCCTCGTCGCCGCCGCAACGGTGCTCAGCCGTGACGGAGGCAGTCGACGGCGCCGAACCCACCGAGATCACCGCGGCGACACCGCCCGCACACCGAGTGACCGAGCCGCGACCTTCGGCTGCCCCGCAACGGAGTGTCAGTGCGGCGTGGCAGGATCGGGGACGTGGCAGAGACAGCATCGAAGAAGACCGACAAGACCCCCGGCGGTACCCGTCCCCGGCTGATGCTCATGGACGGGCACTCGCTGGCCTACCGCGCGTTCTTCGCGCTGCCCGCGGAGAACTTCACGACCGCGACCGGCCAGCCGACGAACGCGATCTACGGCTTCGCGTCGATGCTGGCCAACACCCTGCGTGACGAGGAGCCCACGCACTTCGCCGTGGCCTTCGACGTCTCGCGCAAGACCTGGCGCTCCGAGCGGTTCACCGAGTACAAGGCGAACCGCTCCAAGACCCCGGACGAGTTCAAGGGCCAGGTCGAGCTGATCGGCGAGCTGCTCGACGCCATGCACGCCCCGCGCTTCGCCGTCGAGGGGTACGAGGCGGACGACATCATCGCCACCCTCGCCACCCAGGCCGAGGCCGAGGGCTTCGACGTGCTGATCGTCACCGGTGACCGCGACTCCTTCCAGCTGGTCACCGACCACGTCACCGTGCTCTATCCGACGAAGGGCGTCTCGGAGCTGACCCGGTTCACCCCGGAGAAGGTTCTTGAGAAGTACGGCTTGACGCCCGCCCAGTACCCCGACTTCGCGGCCCTGCGCGGCGACCCGTCCGACAACCTCCCCGGCATCCCCGGCGTCGGCGAGAAGACCGCCGCGAAGTGGATCAACCAGTTCGGCTCCTTCGCGGAGCTGGTCGAGCGCGTCGAGGAGGTCAAGGGCAAGGCCGGGCAGAACCTCCGCGACCACCTGGAGTCGGTCAAGCTCAACCGGGTCCTCACCGAGCTGGAGCGCCAGGTCGAGCTGCCGAGGTCCGTCCCCGACCTGGAGCGGGCCCCGTACGACCGCACGGCCGTCGCGATGGTCCTGGACACCCTGGAGATCCGCAACCCGTCCCTGCGCGAGCGCCTCTTCGCCGTCGACCCCGGCGACGAGGAGGCCGCGGCCACGCCGGTCGCGGCGGACGGTGTGGAGATCGACGGCACCACCCTGGGCACCGGCGAGCTGGCCCCCTGGCTCGCCGAGCACGGCGCCGAGCCCCTCGGCGTCGCCACGGTCGACACCTGGGCGCTGGGCGCCGGCTCGGTCGCCGAGGTGGCCCTGGCCGCGGCCGGGGGAGCGGCCGCCTGGTTCGACCCGGCCGAGCTGGACGAGGCCGACGAGAACGCGTTCGCGGCGTGGCTCGCCGACGCCGGCCGCCCCAAGGTGTTCCACAACGCCAAGGGCGCCATGCGGGTCTTCGCCGAGCACGGCTGGACCGTCGAGGGCGTGGCCATGGACACGGCGCTCGCCGCCTATCTGGTCAAGCCGGGCCGCCGTTCCTTCGACCTGGACGCGCTGTCCTTGGAGTACCTGCACCGCGAGCTGGCGCCCGCCGCCACGGCCGACGGCCAGCTGGCCTTCGGCACCGACGACGGCGCCGAGGCCGAGTCCCTGATGGTCCAGGCCCGCGCGGTCCTCGACCTCGGCGGGGCCTTCGAGACCCGCCTGGCGGAGGTCGGCGCGGCGGACCTGCTGCGCGACATGGAGCTGCCCACGTCCGTCCTGCTGGCCCGCATGGAGCGGCACGGCATCGCGGCCGAGCGCGCGCACCTGGAGGCGATGGAGCAGACCTTCGCGGGCGCGGTGCAGCAGGCCGTGAAGGAGGCCCACGCCGCCGCCGGCCACGAATTCAACCTGGGCTCGCCCAAGCAGCTCCAGGAGGTGCTCTTCGGCGAGCTGGGCCTGCCCAGGACGAAGAAGACCAAGACCGGCTACACCACGGACGCCGACGCCCTGGCCTGGCTCGCCACCCAGACCGACAACGAACTGCCGGTGATCATGCTCCGCCACCGGGAGCAGGCCAAGCTCCGCGTCACCGTGGAGGGCCTGATCAAGACCGTCGCGGGCGACGGCCGTATCCACACCACCTTCAACCAGACGGTGGCCGCGACCGGCCGGCTGTCCTCCACGGACCCGAACCTGCAGAACATCCCGGTCCGCACGGACGAGGGCCGGGCGATCCGCCGCGGCTTCGTGGTCGGCGAGGGCTTCGAGTCCCTGATGACCGCGGACTACAGCCAGATCGAGCTGCGCGTGATGGCCCACCTCTCCGAGGACGAGGGCCTGATCCGGGCCTTCACCTCCGGCGAGGACCTGCACACCACGGCCGCGTCCCAGGTGTTCGGCGTCGAGCCGGCGGCGGTGGACGCGGAGATGCGCCGCAAGATCAAGGCGATGTCGTACGGCCTGGCCTACGGCCTCTCCGCCTTCGGCCTCTCCCAGCAGCTGAACATCGAGGCGGCGGAGGCACGCGCCCTCATGGACGCCTACTTCGAGCGCTTCGGCGGTGTCCGGGACTATCTGCGCCGCGCGGTCGACGAGGCGCGGGCGACGGGCTACACGGCGACACTCTTCGGCCGCCGCCGCTATCTCCCCGACCTCAACAGCGACAACCGCCAGCGCCGCGAGGCGGCCGAGCGCATGGCCCTCAACGCGCCCATCCAGGGCACGGCGGCCGACATCGTCAAGATCGCCATGCTCAAGGTGGACAGCGCGCTGCGGGCAGCGGACCTGAAGTCCCGCATGCTCCTGCAGGTCCACGACGAAATCGTCCTGGAGATCGCCCCCGGCGAGCGCGCGGCCGTGGAAGACATCGTCCGCCATGAGATGGCCAACGCCGTCCAGCTCCGCGCCCCGTTGGACGTCTCGGTCGGCGTGGGCCCGGACTGGGAGTCGGCGGCGCACTAGCCTGCGGCGCCTGAGCGGGGGGAGCGTGCGGAGCTTGAGTGGGGAGCGTGCGGCGTTTGAGCGGAGAGAGCGGTGCGGCCAGGCTCGGCTGCACCGCCACCGCGCCCTCGCACCACCGGACCACCGGACCACCGTGCCGCCGCACCAGCGGACCACCGTGCCGCCGTGCCCCCGCGCCGTCGCACCGGCGCCCACGACGCAACGTCGGCCGAATCCCCGCAGGGACCGTCACTCACGTGGCCCCCGCCAAAACGCCCCCCACCCCCCACAGCCGCAAAACTGCGAGCATGGGTATACGCATGCTTCACCGCCGGACGCCCGAGGCAGCCACCCGGGCCTGGGCGGACACCGCCTCGGCGCAGGCCATGCCCGCCTCGCCGGTCCCGGCCCTCGCGGCCGACGCAAGCACCGCCCGCTTCCCCGCCGACGCGTCCGCGACCGTCCGCAGAGCCGCCACGGACCTCCGGCACGGACTCACCGGCCGGCCCGCCCCCACGGGCCACCAGGCCCCGGACTGGCGCCAGTGGGCCGACCTCGCCCGCGGCTACCTCGCCCTCGCGCTCACCACGATCCCGAGATCGCGCCCCCGGCCGAAGCTCACGGTCTTCGTCGTGTCCCTCACCGACCGACCGGCCGCTCCCGGTCGGCACCGACCACCCCACGGCGATCACCGGGACCAGGATCACGGAGACCGGGACCACCGGGACCACCGGGACCACGGGGACCCGCAGGGCCGTCCGGAGCCCGGTCCGGACGCCACAGCCTGACCCCGGCGGCGTACAGCACCACCCCCAGGACCAGCCCGGCCCCCGCCCCGAAGCACAGCGCGGGCACCAGGTCCCACAGCCTGCGTGGCGCGCCCATGACGGCCCACGAACGGGCCGCCCGCTGCACCGCCCCGGCCGCCGCGGCACCGCCGATCACCACCCCGGCGACCCACCGGTCCCGCGCGGACAGCATGGGCACACTCGGCGCAGCCCCCAGGGAAACCCCCGGCGGAGCCCCCGTCGGCCCGCCCACCGCCTCTTCGCCCGGCCCGCGCCGCAGCGCACGCGCGGTGAACACCGCGATCACGACCACGCCCACCACGGACGAGCCGTACTGCAGCCACGCGAACAGCGGCAGTCCCGCCGGACGGTCCCGTTCGATGGCCGGAATCAGCCGGGTCCCCCACCGCCCCTCATGGGTGAACGCGTCCCACACCACATGCGTCAGCGCACCCAGCACAGCGGAGACGTACCACCACACCACGCAGACGGCCCGTACACGCGCGCGTGGCGCACCGCAGCGGAGCAGCACGGCCGGCCGTCCCTGCAGACCCCGGGGCAGCAGCGCCGTCAGCGGCTCGCGCACGAGCAGCCACAGCCCCACCAGCGCCCAGGAGATGAGCACGTCCACCGTGAAGACCCCGGCGAACGCGTGGGTGAACGTGCCGAACTCCATCCCGCCGGGCAGGACGTTCGCCGCGTAGAAGGTCATGTCGGGCGCGAAGGAGCCCGCGACGAGCACCGCGGGCACCAGCGGGCCGCGGCCGGTCCCGTCCCGGCGTACCGCGGGCAGGACGGCTGCCGCATGGCTGAGCGTGAACGGCAACAGAACTCCCCGCAACGGTCGTCGGACGCGGCGTCGGGCCGCTGATCCAGTTCCGTCCAGTATGCGGAACCCCGGCCCGGGGCCGTTCGCGCCAACCAGAGTCGGCCAACCGGTGAACAACGGCCTGGAACCGGTCCCGACGCACAGCAAGTTGCCGTAGGGTCACCTGGGTCGCCGTGCCCATCGCACGGTCGTACACGAATCGCACGGACGGAAGGACGCCACAGGCGCAACCGGAGCACCGGGTCAACCGTCACACCAG
Organism: Streptomyces alanosinicus; assembly: GCF_014650595.1. Classification (GTDB taxonomy): domain Bacteria; phylum Actinomycetota; class Actinomycetes; order Streptomycetales; family Streptomycetaceae; genus Streptomyces; species Streptomyces alanosinicus. Next base: position 123,868 of record NZ_BMVG01000001.1, on the reverse strand, counting down.
AACGAGGCAGTTCGACGGAGGCGGGCGCGGGGCGTCCACGGGAGGGGTTCTTCGATGGCGGCGCATTTCGGAAGGCGGCTGCGCAAGGGGGCGGCGACGACCGCCGTGGCCGCGGCGGCGGTCGCGGCCCTGTCCGCGTCCCAGGCTCCGGGCGCGACCGGTGAGGACCAGGCCAGACCGGCGACGGCCGGCGCCGCCACCCCGGCTCCCGAGGTTCCCGACGCGACCTCCGACGGCAACGCCACCGGCAACTCGCCGTACTACACGGACCTGCCGCCGCTCAACAGTCCCAAGCCCAGCCCCTCGCCGACCGCCGGCACCCCCGTGGCGCAGGGCGACGCCGAGGCCGGCATACCGGCCACGGTCCTCGACGCCTACAAGAGGGCCGAGGCCGAACTGCGCGCCGGCAAGCCCGGCTGCAACCTGCCCTGGCAACTGCTCGCCGCCATCGGCAAGGTCGAGTCGGACCAGGCCCGCGGCGGTGCCGTCGATGCCCACGGCACCACGCTCGGCCCCATCCTGGGCCCGGCGCTCGACGGCAACGGCTTCGCGCTCATCAAGGACACCGACCACGGCGAGTACGACGGCAACACCGAGTACGACCAGGCCGTCGGGCCCATGCAGTTCATCCCGTCGACCTGGGCCTGGGCCGGCCGGGACGGCAACGGCGACGGCAAGAAAGACCCCAACAACGTCTACGACGCCGCTCTCGCCGCCGGTCACTACCTGTGCCGCAACGGCTGGGACCTCGCGCGCGAGGGCGACCTGCACAGCGCGATCCTCAGCTACAACGACTCGCAGGACTATCTGAACACCGTCCTGTCGTGGCTGGAGTACTACCGCAAGGGCATCCACTCCGTGCCCGACGGCACCGGCGGCCTGCCCGGACACCGCAGCGACGACGGCACCCCGGGCACTCCGTCCGCAAAGCCCTCGGACCCGCCGAAGACCAAGCCCGGCAAGAAGCCGGCGCCGAAGCCCGGCAAGACGGGCAAGCCCGGTGGCGGGAGCGGGGACCCCAGCCCGAAGCCCCCGAAGCACCCCAAGCCGCCCGTCCCGCCGACGACCCCGCACACCCCCACCGACACGGTGGACCATCTGCACGACGCGGACACCGCCACGCTCACCGCGATGGCCGGCCACGACTTCGCCGAGCGGATCGGCACCCGCGCCGAGACCAAGGCCGACAAGACGGTCGCCAAGGTGCGGATCAGGTTCACGATCAGCGGTGACACCGACGCCACCTTCGCCGGCGGCGAGAGCGTGGCCACGGTCGTCACCGACGCCAAGGGCGTAGCCCTCGCCCCGGCGCTCCAGGCGGGTGAGAAGACCGGCGACTTCAAGGTCACCGCCACCGTCGTGGGCCGCAAGGTCAAGGGCGTCGACTACGCCGCCACCGTCACCGAGCGCGTCGCCGACACTTTGACCCGCACCAGTGACACCCCGCTGACCTGCACCCCGGGCGGCGAGTTCGCCGACCGGGTCCAGGTGAAGGCGACGTACAAGGGTGCCGTCGCGGACAAGGTCGCGGCCACCGCCACCCTGATCAAGTCGCCTCTCGACACCACGGAGAACGACAAGGGCCCCTACTTCAAGGACAAGAAGGGCAAGCCCGTCCGCACCCTCACCGACCTGCGGACGGACGCCAAGGGCCTGCTGACGCTGCCGAAGCTGTACGCGGACGACACCACCGGCACCTTCCTGCTGCGGATCACCACCGCCGGGGGCAAGACGCTCACCGTCGAGTTGAACGTCGCCCCCGACGACACCTCGGCGACCCCGACGCCGAGCCCCTCGGCGAGCGGCTCCACGGACCCCTCCACGAGCGCGTCGCCGAGTCCGTCCGCCTCGTCCTCCTCCTGACACCACACGCACTGGCAGGGCGCCCTCCCCGCACCGGCGGGGAGGGCGCCCTCGTTCGTCCGTGCACCGCTGTTCTCATCTCACCCGCCCGTTGCTACGGTGCCCGGACCTGACGCTCCATCAGGAATCGTCAGGGCAACGAACGTCAGGAACCCCGTCGGGAGGCCCGTATGCGCGCTCTGATCGCCGCAGCGACCGGTCTCGCCCTCGCGCTCGCCCTGGTCCTGGCGATGACCGCCATGGGTACGCCGTCGGGCCGGACGTCCCCCGAGCCGCTGCTGTCGACCGTGCCCTCGCACCCGTAGCCGCGCCCGTCCGGGAGGGAGGCCTTCCATGCGCCGCAAGGCAAGCCTGGTCCTGCTCGCCTGCGCCGTCTTCTGCGCGGCGCTGGCCCCGCTCATGCGCTGGTACGCCTTCCCGCGCCTGGCCAGGATCCCCGCGAACCAGTACCAGGACATGGTCCTGGAGGCCAAGGGCGCCACCCTCCTCGACTACGGCTCGTTGCACGCGAGGAAGGTCTCCAAGGTCACCATCGTGCAGACCCTCAAAGGCAACGTGGAGGCGGCCAAGAAGATCGAGAAGACGGCGGGACGGCCGGTCGTGGTCTGGGACAGCCTCTCCTACGTCCAGGGCCCCGACGGCAAGATGGTCTCCCGCGTCCCCGAGCGCTACATCTTCGACGCCCACAGCCAGGACCCCGTGCACGCCACCGGCGAGATGGTCGACGGCGACCCCGTCACCCGCCAGGGCATCGAGTTCAAATGGCCCTTCCTGACACAAAAACGCGACTACGAATACTTCGACGCGCAGACCCGCACCACCGGCCCCATCCACTACAAGGGCACACAGACCTTCCGCGGCCTGAAGGTCTACTACTTCGAACAGACCATCCCCTGGACCAAGGTCCCCATGCCGAAGACGATGCCCGTCCAGGGCATCACACCGGAGACGGTCGCCAGGACGGGCACGACCCGCTGGTACAGCACGGTCCGCAGGTTCTGGGTCGAACCGGTCACCGGCGCACCCGTCTACGGCGAGGAACTCCACCAGGAGGAACTGCGCGGCGGCACCCTGCTCGGCGGCCGCGCCAAGGTCACGGCGTTCGCCGGGGACGTGAAGATGCGCGAGGACTACATCGAGCACACGGTCGCCCTGGTCAAGCACAACCGCACCCTGGTCCTGACGCTCACCTCCTACGTCCCCTGGGGCTCCCTGGCCGCGGGTCTGCTGCTCCTCGCCCTCGCCCTGTACCTGGAAGCCCGCGCACGCCGCCCCCAGGACCCGACCCCGACTCAGGCCACAGAACCCGAACCGGTCAGCGCCTGAGGCGCGCGCTGGTGTGCCGGGTGGGCTCGGCGGTCGCCGGGTCCTCGGGCCACGGATGCTTCGGATACCGCCCGCGCAGCTCCGCGCGTACGCCCTTGTAGCCGTCCTTCCAGAAGGAGGCGAGGTCGGCGGTGACGGCGGCGGGCCGCCCGGCGGGCGAGAGCAGATGAACGAGCAGCGGCACCCCCGCCACCGCCGGCGTCCGCGCCAGCCCGAACATCTCCTGCAGCTTCACCGCGAGCACCGGCCGCTCCGGATCCCGATAGTCGATCCGGATCCTGGACCCGCTCGGTACGGTGATCCGCTCCGGCGCCAGTTCGTCCAGCCGGTCGGCCTCCCCGCTCGCCCAGGGCAGCAACCGCGCGAGCGTCTGCCCGGCGTCGATCCGGCCGAGATCCGCCCGGTGCCGTGCCCGGCTCAGCTCCGGTTCCAGCCACTCGTCCACGCGCGCGTGCAGCGCATCGTCGGACACATCCGGCCACGGCTCCCCGAGACGCGCCCGTACAAACGCCAGCCGCTGCCGAAGCGACTCGGCGTCGGGCGTCCACCGCAGCAGCCCGAGCCCTTCCTGCCGCAGCCCGTCCAGGAGGGCCGTGCGTACGAGGGGCGGCTCGACGTTCTTCAGCGGCCGCACGGTCAGCTCGATGGCCCCGAGCCGCTCGACATGCCGGGCCACGACGTCCCCGCCGGCCCAGTGCACCTCGTCCCGTTCGGCGAGCAGAGGTCCGGCGGCGCCGAGCGCCACGTCCTCGTGAACGGCGGCTCCGAGCAGCACTCGCGCGTGTCCTTGCCCGGAGGGCCGGTCGGCGACGGCGACGACGATCCACGGCGAACCCCGCAACGCGGACCCCTCCACCAGCTCGGCCCGAGTCCCGGAGGCCATGAGGTACGACCCACCGTCGAACCTGGCAACCCGCTCGGGGAACGCGAGCCCGGCGACGAGGCCGGCAAGCCGCTCATCACCGGCGCCCGGCCCGGCCTCGGGGGCGCCTGCTGTCCGACAGTCACGGGCGGGCGGGTGCGAAACCTCCTGGGAGACGGCCCGCAGCCGCCGTACTTCCGCAGCCCATCGCCCCGCATAGGCGTCACTCCCACGCCGAGCGCGACGCAGCGCACCGGCAAGATCATCCCCGTAGTCCCGCGGCACCTCTTCAGAGAGCAGAGCGACAACCTCGGCACCCGCACCAGCCGTATCCAACAAGGCCCGCCCCAGCCGAGGGTGCACACCCAGCCGAGCCAGCCGCCCACCGACCTCCGTGGCCCGCCCGGCGGAGTCCACCGCCCCCACCGCTGTCAGCACGGAGCGCGCCGCCGCCATCGCCCCGCCCGGCGGCGGATCGAGCAGTGCCAGTCCGGAGGCGTCCGGATCGCCCCAGCAGGCCGTCTGCAGGGCGAACGCGGTCAGGTCGGCCACCCTGATCTCCGGCGCCGGAAACGCCGGCAGACGCCCGTCCTCGGCCTCCGTCCAGCACCGGTACACCGTCCCCGGGGCCTCGCGCCCGGCGCGTCCCGCCCGCTGCCGGCCGGCCGCCCGCGAGGCCCGTACCGTCGTCAGGCCGCTCAGCCCGCGCGCGTGGTCCACCCGCGGCTCCCGCGCGAGTCCCGAGTCCACCACCACCCGCACCCCGGGCACCGTCAGGGACGACTCCGCCACCGAGGTCGCCAGCACCACCCGGCGGCGCGCCCCGGGCGCCAGCACCGCGTCCTGCACGGCGGCCGGCGCCCGCCCGTGCACCTGGAGCACATCGATGTCACCGAGCCCACCGAGCCGGCCCGCCACGCGCGTGATCTCGCCCACACCGGGCAGGAAGCACAGGACGTCCCCGGCCCGCTCGGCCAGCGCCCGCCGCACCACCGAGGCCACGTGCGCCAGCAGCGCCGGATCGACCCGCATCCCGTGCGGCGGCCGCACCGGCCGCACCGCAGGCGCCCACACCACCTCCACCGGGTGCGCGACGCCCGTCGCCTCGACCACCGGTGCCCCGCCCAGCAGCCGCGCCCAGCCCTCCGCGTCCGTCGTCGCCGACGCCGCCACCAGCCGCAGCTCCGGCCGCAGCGTCTGCCGTACGTCCCACAGGAACGCGGCCGCCGTGTCGGCGTCCAGATGCCGCTCGTGGCACTCGTCGAGGACGACGGCGTCGACGCCCGGCAGCTCCTGGTCGCGTTGTAGCCGCTGCAGCAGCACGCCGGTCGTCACGACCTCCACGCGCGTGGACCGTCCCACGGCCCGTTCGCCGCGCACCGTGAAGCCCACGCTCTCGCCGGGCTTCTCGCCCAGCAGCCACGCCATCCGGCGGGCCGCCGCCCGTGCCGCGATCCGCCGCGGCTCGGCCACCACGACCCGCCGCGCCGGCCCGTCCCCGACCAGCCCCGCCAGCACAAGCGGCACCAGCGTCGTCTTGCCGGTGCCGGGCGGCGCCACCAGCACGGCGGTGCCGGCGCTCTCCAGGGCATCGGTGAGGGCGGGCAGGGCGGAGCGCACGGGCAGCGCGTCCAGGGCGTCGTAACGGATCACGCCCCTAGTGTCGTGGCTCAGTCGCGCTCGCACACGAAGACGGCCGTGCCCGGGATCAGACCGCCGCGCAGGGGCGACCAGCCGCCCCACTCCGAGGTGTTCCAGGACGGCCACTCGGGCTCGACCAGATCCACCAGCCGGAAACCGGACACCGCGATGTCCCGGACGCGGTCGCCGAGCGTCCTGTGGTGCTCGACGTAGACCGCGCGGCCCTCCTCGTCCTGCTCCACGTACGGAGTGCGGTCGAAGTAGGAGGAGGACACCGACAGGCCCTCGGGGCCCGGCTCGTCCGGGAACGCCCAGCGGATCGGATGCGTCACCGAGAACACGAACCGGCCACCCGGCCGGAGCACCCGGCGCACCTCGCGCAGCACCAGCCGCGGGTCGGCGACGAACGGCAGCGCCCCGTAGGCCGAGCAGGCCAGGTCGAAGGAGCCGTCCGCGAAGGGCAGCGCGCCGGCGTCCGCGCAGACCAGCGGAAACGACCCGCCGATCCGCAGGGCGTGCTGCAGCTGGCGGTGCGAGAGGTCCAGCGCCACCGGGCGGGCGCCCTGGGCGGCCAGCCAGCGCGCGCACTGCGCCGCGCCCGCGCCGATCTCCAGGACGTCCTTGCCCTTCAGCTCCTCCGGCGGGCCGAGCAGCTCGGCCTCCACCTCGTCCAGTCCCTCGGGACCCCACACGAAGCGGTCGTCGCCGAGGAACGTGCCGTGCTCGACCTGGTACTCGTCCGCGTTGCGGTCCCACCAGCCCCGATTGGCCCGTGAGCTCTCCGCGACGCCGGCATCACGTCGCGTGGCCTCCGGCTCGTACGCCTCGGGTCCTTCGGGCTCGTGTGCTTCCGGCTCTTGGATGATCGGCTCCCTCGTCGTACTCTTCCGTCCAACCCGTACAGGGGTCCGGCTCGGAAGCGGTCCCACAGGCCCGCGTGGCCTCAAGGGACGTTTTCTTCTGCCGGAAATGCGGCGATCCGCCCCGGGTGTGCGCCTTCGCGCATTGACCCTGTCCGGCTGCCCCCGTATGCTACAAGTTGCGCTGCGGGCCTGCGCACCTCAGACGTAGCAGGCTGCGCTCGCATCTGTTGTATGTCCCCTCGGTTCTCGAGGCGCCACCGGGCACCCGGTGTCCATTAGGTGGCGCTTCCTTGGCTGTCCGGCTTCTGCAGAGCGAAACGGGCTCCCGGCGTAAGCAGTACCTACGACTTCAATGTCCGTACCGGAGCCCTTTCCCACATGACGAGCAGCACCGAGACCACCGCCACCACCCCGCAGGTTGCGGTCAACGACATCGGTAACGAGGAAGCCTTCCTCGCCGCGATCGACGAGACGATCAAGTACTTCAACGACGGCGACATCGTCGACGGCGTCATCGTGAAGGTCGACCGGGACGAGGTCCTGCTCGACATCGGTTACAAGACCGAAGGTGTCATCCCGAGCCGCGAGCTCTCGATCAAGCACGACGTCGACCCGAACGAGGTCGTCGCCGTCGGTGACGAGATCGAAGCCCTTGTTCTCCAGAAGGAGGACAAGGAAGGCCGCCTGATCCTCTCGAAGAAGCGCGCCCAGTACGAGCGTGCCTGGGGCACCATCGAGAAGATCAAGGAAGAGGACGGCATCGTCACCGGTACCGTCATCGAGGTCGTCAAGGGTGGTCTCATCCTCGACATCGGCCTCCGTGGCTTCCTCCCGGCCTCCCTGGTCGAGATGCGCCGCGTCCGCGACCTCCAGCCCTACGTGGGCAAGGAGCTCGAGGCCAAGATCATCGAGCTGGACAAGAACCGCAACAACGTGGTCCTGTCCCGCCGTGCCTGGCTGGAGCAGACCCAGTCCGAGGTCCGCCAGACGTTCCTCACGACCCTCCAGAAGGGTCAGGTCCGTTCCGGCGTCGTCTCATCGATCGTCAACTTCGGTGCCTTCGTGGACCTGGGTGGCGTCGACGGTCTGGTCCACGTCTCCGAGCTGTCCTGGAAGCACATCGACCACCCGTCCGAGGTTGTCGAGGTCGGCCAGGAGGTCACCGTCGAGGTTCTCGACGTCGACATGGACCGCGAGCGTGTCTCCCTGTCGCTGAAGGCGACCCAGGAAGACCCGTGGCAGCAGTTCGCCCGCACCCACCAGATCGGCCAGGTCGTGCCCGGTAAGGTCACGAAGCTGGTTCCGTTCGGTGCGTTCGTCCGCGTCGACGAGGGCATCGAGGGTCTGGTCCACATCTCCGAGCTGGCCGAGCGCCACGTGGAGATCCCGGAGCAGGTCGTCCAGGTCAACGACGAGATCTTCGTCAAGGTCATCGACATCGACCTCGAGCGTCGTCGCATCAGCCTCTCGCTGAAGCAGGCCAACGAGTCCTTCGGTGCCGACCCGGCCTCGGTCGAGTTCGACCCGACCCTGTACGGCATGGCCGCGTCCTACGACGACCAGGGCAACTACATCTACCCCGAGGGCTTCGACCCCGAGACCAACGACTGGCTCGAGGGCTACGAGACCCAGCGCGAGGCGTGGGAGCACCAGTACGCCGAGGCGCAGCAGCGCTTCGAGCAGCACCAGCAGCAGGTCATCAAGTCCCGCGAGGCCGACGCCGCTGCTGCGGCCGAGGGCGGCGAGGCTGCGGCTCCGGCCGCGTCGGGTGGCGGCTCGTACTCCTCCGAGGGCGCGGACACCTCCGGTGCGCTGGCCTCGGACGAGGCGCTTGCCGCGCTGCGCGAGAAGCTGGCCGGCGGTCAGAGCTGAACGGCTGCCGCTGAGGCTTAGCCGATAGCTGGCTGAGGGGCCGCACCCTTTCGGGGTGCGGCCCCTCAGACGTTTTTGGGGGACTGCGAGTCGTTCTTCGGGTGCGGGGCGTCTGTGGCCTTGTCGCGCAGTTCCCCGCGCCCCTAGCGCGGCGCCCCCAGAGGGTTGCCCTGTCGGCCTCAGGGAGTGACCGGGATGTTCGTCAGGCCCTTGCCGCCCGTCACCGTGTTGCTGCTGTAGACCGTTGTCTTGCAGCTCGTGCTGAAGTTGGTGACGTTGATCGCGAGCCGCGTCGCGCCGGTCGCGCCCGCCAAAGTCGACTTGTTGCCCTTGAAGACCGTGCCGCAGCCCCAGCCGGACTGTTGGGTGCGGGTCTGGTAGCCGTCGTTGCTGGTGTTCTTGCCGGTGTTGTCCTGGACGAGGACGCCGTCGCCCTTCACGTCGACCCAGGAGTCGTCGTAGTTGGCGCCGGTCAGGCCGCTGCCGTCGAAAGTGTTCCCGATGACCTGCGTGCCGGTCGTGCCCTCCTTGATGTCGACGTTCTCGCCGCCCACGTCCGGGCCGATCGTGTTGTCCAGGATCCGGATGCGGTCGCTCTTGTCGGACAGGGTGTTCGCGGTGCCCACGTAGACGCCCTCGCCCATACCGCTGCCGTCGTTGCCGGTGTCGTAGATCTTAGAGTTCCTGATCACGCCGTCCGTGCTGGAGTCACGGAAATGCACGCCTTCCATGGCGAGGCCGTGGACCGTGACGCCGTCCACGATCACCCCCTTGGCCGCGTCGATCATGATGCCTTTCTGGCCACCGGTCACGGTCAGCCCGCTGACCGTCCAGTAGGAGGCGCCGTTCAGATGCAGGCCGTAGCCGCCGCCCGCGGTGAGTACGGCCCCGGCGGAGCCGGCGAGGGTGATGCGGGCCGACGATGTGCCCGGCGCGGTCACTTTGAAGTTCCCCGTGTAGGTGCCGTCCGCGAGGCGGATCGTCTCGTCGGGCTGTGCGCCGGCGAGCGCCGTCTTCAGCTGGGCCGCGGTCGTCACCTCGACCGTCGCGGCGGCGGAGGCCGCGACCGGCGTGGCGAGGAGCAGCCCGCCGGTGGCGATGGTCGTGGCGAGCAGGGAGGTGGGCAGCGTGCGGGTGCGCATGGATGCCTCCAGTCGTGCCAGCCGTACGCGTGCCGGTCGTACGGTCGCCTGTCGTTCTCGCCGTACGGGCACGCTTGGTTTCCTATGTGAATCTGGGGCGCCTACATGAACGACAACCTCTCGCGAAGGTACGGACCAACTGACGGGGCGTCAAGGCGCCTGAGGTGACGGCCCTGATCAGTGACCGGTTTCGGGAATGCCCGCGTTCCGGGGCGCGTTGTCCATGACGAACACGAGGAGGAGCGGTCACAGTGCTTGATCCGCAGGGTTTGTACGCATGGGAGCCGAAGGGCCTCGCCGTTGTCGACATGGCGCTCGCCCAGGAGTCGGCCGGCCTTGTCATGCTCTACCACTTCGACGGATACATCGACGCGGGCGAGACCGGGGACCAGATCGTCGACCGGCTGCTCGACTCGCTGCCCCACCAGCTCGTCGCCCGTTTCGACCACGACCGGCTCGTCGACTACCGGGCCCGCCGGCCCCTGCTGACGTTCAAGCGGGACCGCTGGACCGAGTACGAGGTGCCCGCCATCGAGGTACGCCTCGTCCAGGACGCCACGGGCGCCCCCTTCCTGCTGCTGTCCGGTCCGGAGCCGGACGTGGAGTGGGAGCGCTTCACGGCGGCCGTGCAGCAGATCGTCGAGCGGCTCGGTGTCCGTCTGTCGGTGAACTTCCACGGCATCCCCATGGGCGTGCCGCACACCCGTCCGGTGGGCCTGACCCCGCACGGCAATCGCAGCGACCTCGTGCCCGGTCACCGCAGCCCCTTCGAGGAGGCCCAGGTGCCCGGCAGCGCCGAGTCGCTGGTGGAGTTCCGCCTGATGGAGGCCGGACACGACGTCCTGGGCGTCGCCGCGCACGTCCCGCACTACATCGCCCGCTCGCTGTACCCGGACGCCGCCCTGACCGTCCTGGAGGCCATCACGGCCGCCACCGGGCTGGTCCTGCCGGGCGTCGCGCACTCGCTGCGCGCGGAGGCGCACCGCACCCAGACCGAGATCGACCGGCAGATCCAGGAAGGCGACGAGGAACTCACCGCGCTCGTCGAGGGACTTGAGCATCAGTACGACGCGGTCGCGGGCGCCGAGACCCGGGGCAACATGCTCGCCGAACCGGTGGAGATCCCGTCGGCCGACGAGATCGGGCGCGAGTTCGAGCGCTTCCTGGCGGAGCGGGAGGGCGACAACTGACGTCTGCCGGTCCCGCTGTCAGTGGCAGGGCCTAGGCTACCGCTCATGCTGAAAGTGGGCCTGACCGGCGGGATCGGCGCCGGCAAGAGCGAGGTGTCCCGGCTGCTCGTGGAGCACGGGGCGGTGCTGATCGACGCCGACCGCATCGCGCGCGAGGTCGTGGCACCGGGCACCCCCGGCCTCGCCGCGGTGGTCGAGGCCTTCGGTGCGGACGTCCTCACCGCGGACGGCAGCCTGGACCGGCCCAGACTCGGCTCGATCGTCTTCGCCGACCCCGAGAGACTCGCCGTCCTCAACTCGATCGTGCACCCCCTGGTGGGTGCCCGCTCCCGCGAGCTGGAGGAGACCGCGACCGCCGGCTCCGTCGTGATCCACGACGTTCCCCTCCTCACCGAGAACGGCCTGGCACCGCTCTACGACCTCGTGGTCGTCGTGGACGCGAGCCCCGAGACCCAGCTCGACCGGCTGGTCCGGGTGCGCGGCATGACCGAGCAGGACGCACGCGCGCGTATGGCCGCACAGGCCACCCGAGAGCAGCGCCGGAAGATCGCGGACATCGTGATCGACAACGACGTACCTCTGGAAGCGCTGCGCAAGCGCGTCACCGAAGTATGGGAGGAGCTGGTACGGCGGGCGCGCGAGGGTCGCGAGGGTTCCGCGGAATAGCGGCCCCCTTCGCGGGCGTTGAAAGGCTGCAGCGAGGGAAGGACTCTGCCGTGCCCGAGATCAGCGGTTCCACCGGACGTTCTCCGGAGACGCATGTCATCGACTTCCGTGCAGCCGAGCACCTGCTCAACTCGCGGGACCCGCGGGGCGCGGTGAAGCTGCTCGACGGCGTCATCGCCGCGCACCCCGAGAACACCGCGGCCCGGCTGCTCCGCGCGCGTGCGTTCTTCGCCGCCGCGCAACTGCGCCCCGCCGAGCTGGAGTTCACGATCGTGCTCGAACGCGAGCCGGACAACGCGTTCGCGCACTTCGCCCTGGCCCGCACCTATGAACGCCAAGGCCGTTCCGACCAGGCAAAACGCCATTTCCGCCTCGCGGCCGCGCTGGACCCCAACCCGGAGTACCTGCAGGCGGCTCGCTTCGACGACTGAGCTTCGACGACTGAGCGTCGACGACGGCGCCTCGGCGGCTGAGCGCCGCGCGTCTTCGTGCGGCGGTCGTCTACGGATGACGGTGCCTCGGTGGCCCGGGGAACGGCGGTCCGCTCTCCGGCGGCCGGTACGGCGGTATGTCACGGCCCGGCTGGTAGTGCGGGCCCTGCCGGATGTGTCTGAGGATCACGGCCATGTCGACCGTGGCCACCAGCCACAGCACCCCGCAGGCCGCCGCCCAGCCGGGGCGCCCGACGAGCGCGAACGCCGCCGTGCCGAAGACCGCCCAGACCAGTCCCCACACGGACAGCCAGAACCGCGCCCGCAGAGCACTGCGCGCGGTCGCCGGTTCACTGCCCGTACGCATCGGATCACCGTTCCTCCCTGCAACGTACTCTTCGGTGACGACGTTCATCAACGGCGCTCGCCCGTACCCGTAGCCCGTAGCCCGTAGCCCGTAGCCCGTAGCCGGTGGCCCGTGGCTTGTTGCCCGTGGCCCGTCGGCCGTCGGACTCGGCCGCCGTTCGTCAAAGGGGGATCCATTGCTGCCGCACGCCGACGACCTGCCCGAGCTGCTCCTCGACCTGGCCGTGCCGCACGAGGACATCAATGAACTGGTGAACCGGCGGCACGGCGTGACCGACGATCCCCGCACGCGGGGGCTCCTGCGGGAGTGCGTCGAGGAGCTGTTCCGCGACCCGGGCGAGACCGGCCGCACCCCCGACCTGGCCGGACTCTTCGACGCGGCGCCGGCCGAGCTGAGCGACATCTTCGCCGCGTACGTCTTCCTCGCCGCGGTGCCGCGCACGCTCGCCCGGCACCGGGAACGCGGCATCCCGCCCGAGATCTCCCGGCGAACCCTGGCCGATCTGGGCCGACACATGGCGGTGCACCGCAGACGGCACGGCACGACCGGCGTCCACGCGCGGCGCTGGCTCGTCCGTCATTTCCGAGGCGAGCTGTACCAGCTGGGCCGGCTCCAGTTCGAGCGGGCGCGGCTCGGGCAGCGGACCGGGCCTGTCCTCGCGGCGGCGGGACTGGACGCCGCCCCCGGCACGCCCTGTCTGAACCTCCACATCCCCGACTTCTACGGCCCGCTGACCCCGGCCGCCTGCGACCGCTCCCTGGCCCTGGCCCGCGAGTTCTTCGCCCGGCACTTCCCCGAGGAGCGGCCGGTGGCCGCGTTGTGCCATTCCTGGCTGCTCGACCCGCAGTTGAAGCGGTATCTGCCGGCCGACTCCAACATCATCCGCTTCCAGGAACGGTTCCGCACCGCCCGCGAGGACACCGAACCGGCCGACACCGAACCCGTCCAGTTCGTCTTCGGCGACCCCGGTCTGCCGGTCGCAGAGCTGCCGCGCCGTACGTCCGTGGAGCGGGCCGTGGGGGATCATCTGCGGGCGGGCGGCCACTGGTTCATCGGGCACGGGTGGTTCCCGTTCCGGACCGAGCCGAATCCTGGTGCATAGCTGTGGTTGACACGATGCCGCGAAGTACCTCGAACGAGTGAACCGATGTCGGACGGGAACGGGTGTGCGGAGACCAGCCGTTGTTCGGGCATGACAGTCGAAATGCGTGAGGGATACGAGGGCACGGGACCCGGTGCGATCACCCCGGACGGCTGCGCGGTCGAGCTGTACGAGCGCCTGTCGGTGGGCGACGAGCCCGACATCATCGCCGCGGCGGTGCCCGCCGGGGCGCACATCCTGGAGCTGGGCAGCGGAGTGGGCCGCATGACCCACCCCCTGCTGGAGCGAGGCTTCACGGTCACGGCGGTGGACGAGTCCGCCGACATGCTGAACCGGGTCCGCGGGGCGCGCACGCTGTGCAGCTCCATCGAGGACCTGGACATGGGCGGCGAGACGTTCGACGTGGTGATGCTCGCGTCGTTCCTCGTGCACAACGGCGACGAGGAAGTCCGCCAGGGCATGCTGCGCACCTGCGCTCGGCATGTGGCGGACGGCGGCTGTGTCCTCATCCAGCGGGAGGGCGAGGACTACCACACGAATGTGCCCAGGGAGCGCGTCGACCCGAACGGCTTCACCATACGGATCGCCTCGGTGGAGCCCGCAGGGGACGGGGTGAACTCCGTCCGCGCGGAGTATGTCTTCCCGGACGTGGTCTGGACCCAGACGTTCCTCGCCCGTCCCCTGACCAAGGAGCAGTTCGAATCGGCACTGGAGGAAGCGGGACTGGAGGTGGACGCCTATCTGACACCGGACGGCACATGGGTGCGGGCGGTGCGCACGTCATAGCGGCGACGCTCTCGCATCGGGCGGCCGAAGAGCGATGAGTTCCCGGGCCATGCCGGGTCTACCTCGGTGTAAGCAATCGGCACCGCTTCCCCCAGGAGACCCACATGTCCGAGACCACCGCCTCCGTCGCCCCCACCGCTGCTGGCGCTTCCGTCGCCTCCACCGGCTCTCTCGGCCGCAGGAGGCGCGCGGCCCGGATCGCACTGCGGTCCGTGCAGGTGCTGCTCGCGCTGTTCTACGGCATCGCCAGCGCGTTGCCCAAGCTCATCGCGCACCCCACGGCCGTCGAGGCCTTCGACAAGATCGGCTGGGGCAGCGGGGCCATGTACACCATCGGCGCGCTCGAACTCGCCGGAGCCGTCGCGCTGTTGATACCGGTCCTGCAGTCCGTGGCGGCGACCGCGCTCAGCGCGCTCATGGTGGGAGCGTTCATCGTGCAGCTCACGGTCTTCGACGGCCAGAACGCAGCGACACCGCTCATCCTGATGGTGCCGCTCGCCCTGATCGCCTGGGCCCGGCGCGGGCACAACGGGGAACTGCTGCGGCTGGTGCGGCGGCGGTGACCCTGGTCCGCGGCACCGGTGCCGCCGGCCGGGCGCGGGGACCTGGCCGACGGCACCGGACATGGATCAGTTGGTCCTGCCGGGCGTGTAGCCCGCTGGGCGTGCAGCCGCCGATGCCGCTGGACGTGGCTCAGCCGTGCCCGGCGGACCCGGGGCCGCGGCGCTTGCCGGTGCCGGTGGATCCACCGCGCCCGCCTGGCCCGGAGCCGCCCCGGCCGGTGGATCCACCGGGCCTGCCGAGCCCGGCGAAGCCGCCGGGGCTTGCGGGACCGCCGAAGGCACCGAAGCCGCCAGGGCCGCCCGGACCCCCGAGGCTGCGCAGGCGTTCCATTTCGCGGCGGTCGCGCTTGGTGGGGCGGCCGGTGCCCGGGTCGCGGAGACCGACAGGGGCGACGGGCTCGCGGGGCGGCGGCGGAGGCGAATTGTCGATGTAGCACTGGGTGGCCACGGGGGCGCCGACCCGCTTGCGGATCAGCCGCTTGACGATCACGATCCGCTCGCGGCCCTCGTGCCTCAGACGCACCTCGTCTCCGATGCGCACGGAGTAGGCGGGCTTCACTCGCTCGCCGTTCACATGGACATGGCCGCCCCGGCAGGCGGTGGCGCCCAGGGAACGCGTCTTGATCAGACGTACGGCCCAGATCCAGCTGTCGATCCGGACCGTCTCGCCATTGGCCGGCCCCGCGGCCTCGGCGGCGGCCACCGCGGCGGCGACCTTCGGGTCGACGGGCTGGTCGGCGGAGGCGGCGGAGCCCTGAGCGTCCTGGGCGGTCCGGGCATCGTGGGCGGTCCGGGCGTCCTGCGCATCCTGGGCGGGGCGGGGCCCGTCCGGTCCGCCGGTGTCACGGTTCACGTTCTCGCCCGCATCCTCGGAAGCCATGCCCCGACCTTAACGCCCTCGGCCGGATGGACCGGAGGGGTTTTCCCGGGGCTGGGCGCGGGCGGCGCGGCCGCGTGGAGGTCGGTCGGCTTGGTGGAGGAGGCTCTGTCGGAGCTACGCAACACGGTGGTGGCGATGTGTGCGTTCGTCGGGACGTACGCGGCCTACGCGGCCGCGCTCACCTGAGGAGTCCCTTCGGCGCACCAGGCGTTTGCCGGGCTCGGCCGGGCATACGGTGGCCGTATGGACGACCGCAGCGCTCTCACCCGGCTCGACCGGTGTGTCGCGGGCTGCCGGGCCTGCCCCCGGCTGGTCGAGTGGCGCGAGGAGGTGGCCCGTACGAAACGGGCGGCGTTCGCCGACTGGACGTACTGGGGGCGGCCGGTGCCCGGCTTCGGTCCGGCCGACGCCCGGCTGGTGATCATCGGACTCGCCCCCGCCGCGCACGGCGGCAACCGCACCGGCCGGATGTTCACCGGTGACCGTTCCGGAGACGTGCTCTACCAGGCGCTGTACGACGTGGGGCTCGCCTCGCAGCCCACCTCCGTCAGCGCCGATGACGGGCTGGAACTGTACGGCGTCCGCGTCACCGCGCCCGTGCACTGCGCCCCGCCCGCCAACAAGCCGACCCCCGGTGAGCGCGACACCTGCCGCCTCTGGCTGGTCCAGGAGCTGAGGCTGCTGCGCCCGACGCTGAGAGCCGCGCTCGTCCTCGGCGCCTTCGGCTGGCAGGCCGCGCTGCCCGCGTTCGCCGAGGCGGGCTGGGCGGTGCCCCGGCCCCGCCCGGCCTTCGCCCACGGCACCCGGGTCCCCCTCGACGGACTCGACCTCTTCGGCTGCTTCCATGTCAGCCAGCGCAACACCTTCACGGGCCGGCTCACCCCGGAGATGCTCCGTGCGGTGCTGAGCGCGGCGGCGGACGCGGCCGGGCTGCGACAGCCGTCCCTCAGGAGCCGACGCCCGCTCCTTCACCCATCACCGGCCGGTTCACCTCCGCCTCCGCCCCCTTCGCCGTCGGCATCGGCCGGGTCCGCTCCGAACAGGTGCCGTACCGTCGAGCGGTAGGTGGCGCGGACGTGGCCGAGTGCGTGGGCGCGGGCCCGGTCGGGGTCGCCGGAGGCGATCGCCTCGTACAACTCGCGGTGTTCGGCGAGGAGTTGGGGCCATTCCTCGTTCCGTCTCGTGAGCCAGCGAAGGCGGCCGTCGACCGGCTCCATGACCGAGATCAGCAGGCTGTTGCCGGCCAGGGCGCGGATGCGGTCGTGAAAGCGGGTGTTGATGTCCGTGATCGCCTCGGCATCGCCCTCCCTCGTCGCCCGCGCGGCCTGCTCCAGCAGCTCGCGCAGCTCAGCCAGGGCCTCGGGTGTCACGCGGGACGCCGCCAGCCCCGCCGCGTACACCTCCAACGCCTCGCGCAGCTCGAAGAGTTCCCGGACGTCGGTCGGGGTCAGCCGGCGTACGACCGTGCGGCGGGCCGACTCGAAGTGGACGAAGCCCTCGGCGACCAGCGCGCGGATCGCCTCCCGCACCGGCACCCGCGAGACACCGAACCGCTCGGCCAGCTCCCGTTCGACGAGCCGGTCACCCGGCCCCAGGTGCCCGGCGATGATGTCCTCCCGCAGGCTCGCCAGGACCCGCTCGCGCACCGCGCCCAGGGGCTCGATCTTCGTCATGGGCCCATCTTCGCCGACACGGGGCGACTTTTACGGGGCCGTAACGGCAACGACATCGGTCCGAACGCTTGACGACGGCACCATATCGGCAGTTTGGTATACCAAAGGCCGTCCAGGAGGTCCCATGTCCCTCGCTGACCGCGCCGAAGCCGCCGGCGCCACCGTGTTCGTCCCCGACCCCCGCCTCGTCAACGAGGACCTCGCCCCCGCCGAGGAGCGGAACTGGAAGGTCTTCGACCTCTTCGCCCTGTGGATGTCCGACGTCCACAACCTCGGCAACTACACCTTCGCCGCCGGTCTGCTGGTCCTCGGCATGAACGTGTGGCAGGTCTTCACGGCCCTGCTCGTCGGCTTCGTGCTCATCTACGTCGGCATGAACCGGATGGGCCGCATCGGCCAGCGCCACGGCGTGCCGTTCCCCGTGGTCAGCCGAATCAGCTTCGGCGTCTGGGGCGCCAACGTCCCCGCGCTGATCAGGGCCGTGATCGCCATCATGTGGTACGGCATCCAGACCTATCTGGCCTCCGTCGCCGTCAATGTGATGCTGCTGGCGGCCTGGCCCGGCCTCGCCTCCCTCACCCATCACTCCTTCCTCGGCCTGGACGCGCTCGGCTGGATCTCCTTCGTCTCGCTCTGGCTGCTCCAGTGGGTGATCATCAGCCAGGGCATGGAAGCGGTGCGCAAGTTCCAGGACTTCTGCGGCCCGGTGATCTGGCTGGTGATGATCGCACTGGCGGTCTGGGTGCTGGCCAAGGCCCACTGGAGCATCTCGCTCACCGCCACCCCGCACCCCGTGTCCACGGGCGAGCAGTGGCGGCAGTGGTTCGGCGCGATCGGCCTCATCCTCGCCACCTACGGCACGCTGATGCTCAACTTCTGCGACTTCTCCCGCTTCGCACCCGACTACCGGACCGTCCGGCGCGGCAACTTCTGGGGCCTGCCCATCAATTCCACCGCCTTCGTCGTCGTATCGGTGATCGTCACGGCCGGTTCGCTGAAGGCGTTCGGGCGGGCCATCACCGACCCGGCGGAACTGGTCGCCAGGGTGGGCAACACCTGGGTGCTGGTCGTGGCCGCGCTCGCCTTCGCGGTGGCGACCATGGGCGTCAACATCGTCGCCAACTTCGTCTCACCGGCGTACGACCTGGCCAACGTCTGGCCGCAGAAGATCACCTTCAAGATCGGCGGCATGATCAGCACGGTCGCCGCGCTGGTCGTCACCCCCTGGAACCTCTTCTCCGATCCGACCGTCGTCAACTACTTCCTCGGCGGCCTCGGCGCGTTCCTGGGCCCGCTGTTCGGCGTGATCATGATCGACTACTACTGGGTCAAGCGCGGCAAGGTCGACGTCGAGGCGCTGCTCGACGCCCGGCCGGGCACCCCGTACCACTACCGCGGGGGCGTGAACCCGAAGGCACTGTGGGCGTTCCTGCCCGCCGCCGCGGTCGCCGCCGTACTGGCCCTGGTGAAGAGCTTCAGCGATGTGGCGCCGTACTCCTGGTTCATCGGCACGGCACTCGGCGCCGCCCTGTACGCGCTGCTGAGCCGCCGGGAGCGGACGGACCGCACGGCGGAGGAGGTCTGACGGCGTTGCGGATCATCGTCACCAACTGCAACACCACACGGAAGATGACCGACGAGATCGTCCTCGGCGCGCGCTCCGCCGCCGCAGCGGGCACCACCGTGACCGGTCTGACCCCCGCCTGGGGCCCGGCGTCCGCCGAGGGCTGGCTCGACAGCTATCTCTCCGCCGCCGCCGTCCTCGACACACTGCGCACCTACGACGGTCCCCGCTACGACGCCGTCGTCCTGGCCGGCTTCGGCGAACACGGCCGGGAAGGCGTACGGGAGTTGGTGGACGTCCCTGTCGTCGACATCACCGAGGCCGCCGCCCACCTCGCCTGTCTTCTCGGCCGCCGCTACGGCGTCGTCACCACCCTCGACCGCTCCCGCGGTCAGATCGAGGACAGCCTGGAGACGGCCGGCGTGGCGCGCAACTGCGCCGCCGTCGTCGGCACCGGGCTCGGTGTCCTCGACCTCGCCGACGATCCCGGCCGCACCGAGTCCGCGTTCCTGGCGGCGGCCGAGCGGGCCCGTGACGCCGGCGCCGAGGTGCTCGTCCTCGGCTGCGCCGGGATGACGGGACTGCAACGGGCGGTGGGGGAGAAGCTCGGGCTGCCGGTGGTCGACGGGGTCGCGGCGGCGGTCAAGCTCGCCGAGTCCCTGGTCGCCCTGGGCCTGGCCACCAGCCGGGCGGGCAGCTACGAGAAGCCCCTGCCCAAGGGGAGGAGGTGGGGCCGGCCGGCGCGGTGAGCCGTGATCACCGCGGTGGCCGCCAGACGTACCGCACGTCCGGCTCCCGCTCCTCGTTCCCGCTCCCGTCGGTGGACTCGACGGCCGTGAATCCGTGCCGCTCGTAGAAACGGTGGGCGGGCTTGTTGACCTGGAAGGTCCACAGGCTCAGCCCGCCCGGGCTGCGCTCCTTGGCCGACGGTGGGCAGGGCCGTGCCGAAGGACCGCAGATACACATCGGCGGCGGCGCGCGCGGCCGCCGCCACGGCCCGGCGCAGCACGACCTCGTCCGGCACCGGTTACTCCGCTTCCCCCGCCGGCTCCGGTACGACGGCCGTGGCCGTGATCTCCACCAGCTGCCCGGGGTAACCGAGGCAGGCGACGCCGAGCAGTGTGGACGAGTGCGGACCCGTGCTCAGCCCCGAGGCCTGGACGACCTCCCACACGGCGGACAGCACCGAGGGCTCACCGCTCACCACGTACACCTCGGTCACGATCACATGCGCCAAGTCGCTCCCGACGGCGCCCAGTTGCCGTCGGAGATTGGCGATCACCTGCTCGGCCTGCCGCACGGGGTCGCCCGGACCGACGATCTCCCCCTTCTCGTCGAGCGGCACGGCCCCGGCGAGGAAGGCGAGCCTCGTGCCCGCTTCCACCACCGAGGCGTGTGCATAGGCGGGCGGAGGGAAGAGGCCTGGAACGGTCACACGTCGGATCATGCGGGCGGCTCCTGCGACGACTGTGGACGACTTCCCCATGATCGGTGCCTCTCTGCCCTGCCCGCATCTGAATTCTCGGCACCCCCTATGGCCGTACGGGTGCGACGCGCATTGCGTTCATAAAGAACCCAGGCCTCCCAGGCATCTTTCACCTGCCGGAAACGTGATCGCCGTGTTTGCTCGGTGAACCCGGCCTACTGTTGGACCCGCCCGACCGTCGAGGCACAGCCCATCCGGCCACCGTCGTCCGAAGGCCCACCCCGCCCTCGTATGAACAGGAGCCCCGTGTCCTGGCCCGCCGCACCCACCGCACCTCTCTGGCTCGACCACGCCCTGCGCGCCCAGCGCGGCCCCGTTCCCTGGGGCGCGGTGATCCGGGGCGCTCTCGCCGCGGGGCCGCTGCTGCTCGGCGGTGTGCTGGCCGGGCGGACGCCGCTCGGGGTGCTCGCCGCGATCGCCGCGATGCTCGCCGGCATCAACGACCGGCCCGGCAGCCGGCGGGCCTCCGTCAAACGGCTCGGGGTGCCCGCGTCGGCCGGCGCCCTCGGGCTGCTCGTGGGCACGTACGCCGGGCAGGGGCTGGCCGGCGTACCGCTCACCCTGGTGCTCACCGGGCTCGGGCTGGTCGCCGGCGGAGTCAGCGCGGTCGGACCCGTCGCCTCCGCCGCGGGGACGCAGTTGCTCGTCGGGGCCGCGCTCGGCGCCGGGATGCCGGCGGCGGAGAACGGCCTGCTGCGGGCGCTCGCCTTTCTCACCGGAGCCGGGTGGCTGCTCCTGCTGCGGCTCGCCCTGCCCACGCCCGGTTCGCTCGCCGGCGACTTCCGGTTCGACGGGGAACGGGCGGCGGTCGCGGACGTGTACGACGCCGTCGCCGACCTGGTCGAGGCCGTGGGCGGGACGCACGCCACCACGCGGCGGGCCGCGCTCACCGCCGCACTCGACCACGCCCAGGACGCACTCGCCGGGCCCCGGCTGCGCCGGTACGCCGGCTCCGCCGCCGAGCGCCGGCTGCACGCCCAGTACATGGCCGCCCTGCCCCTCGCCGAGGCCGCCACCGCCCTGTTCTGGGCGGCGGAGCCGGTCGCGGCGCGGGCCGCGACCGGGCCCCGACGACTCGCGGCCGCCGTCCGCGGCAACACCGGCACCGGGCCGCTGCCCGCACCCAGCCGCTCCCTTCCCGCCCTGCGCGCCCTGGACGACGCCCTGTTGCGGGCCGCCGAGACCTTCGACCGGGCGGACGGCGCGCGACAGCGGTTGTTCGCCCGGCGCCGCGGCGCCAAGGACGCCCTGCGCGCCGCGCTCGGCACCGGCGGCCGTGAGTACGGGCTGCGCGTCGCGCTCTGCTTCGGGGCCAGCGCCGCCATCGCCCAGGCGCTGCACCACACCCGCTGGTACGGCCAGCACCAGCACTGGTACTGGCTGCCCGCCACCGCCGTCTTCCTCGTCAAACCCGATCTCGGGCCGCTCGCCTCCCGGGTGCTGTGCCGGGCCGCCGGGACCGTGCTGGGCGCCCTGGTGTTCGCCGGGTTCGCCGCGCTGCTGCCCCGGCCCGCCGGGCTCATCGCGCTGGTCGCGGTCTGCGGGGCGCTCGTTCCGGTCGCCACCCGGCACTTCGCCGCGCAGACCGCCGTCGTCACCGTCCTCGTCCTCGCCCTGGTCATGGCCGGCGGCGAGCCGCAGGCCTCCGTCAGCCGGATCGGCGAGACCCTGCTGGCCTGCGCGCTCGTGCTGGTCGTCGGGCATCTGCCGATGCCGGGGGAGCGCGGCGGCGGGGTACGGGCGCGGCTCGCGGCGGCCGGAGGCGCCGCGCACGCCTATCTCGTACACGTGCTCGGCGAGTCCGGCGGCCGAGCCGGTGAATCCGGCAACCTCCTCGGCGAGCCCGGCAACCTCCTCGGCGAGTCCGGCGAGTCCGCCGAGCCCGGCGAGGTCAGCGCGTCCGGGTCGTCCGGCGTGTCCGGCGTGTCCCACAACCACGCCGAGCGCTGGGCGCTGCGCCGGGAGGCCTACCGCACCCTCGCCGAAGCCCGTACCGCCATCGCGCTCGCCGCTGCCGAACTGCCCGCGCTCGCCCGGCACACCGCGGGCACCGCTGCCGTCGCCGACGTCCTGGAGCGACTTGTCGACACGACCACGGCCTGCGCCGTCCACCTCGACGACACCGGCCGGCTCACGCCCCGGCACCTCGCACAATTGCGCCAAGCGCTGAGGGAGTTGGAGACCCAAGGAGTCGAGGTACCGCTGCCGGCCGCCGCGTAGCCGTACGGTGGGCGCATGCGTGCCTCCCCCGCCGACCTCGTCATCACCGGTTGCACCGTCCTCGTCCACGAGGAGCACGAGGAGCACGAGGAACACGAGGAACACGAGGGGCACGACCAGGACGAGCGGATCGGGTTCCGCACGGACGCGGCGATCGTCGTACGCGACCGGGTCATCGAGTCCGTGACGACGGCCGCCGAGGTGCGGGACCTGCCGGCCGTGGAGCGGATCGAGGCGCACGGGCAGGTCGCGATGCCGGGGCTGATCAACTGCCATACGCACGCCCCGATGACGGTGCTGCGCGGCCTCGCGGAGGATCTGCCGATCGAGGAGTGGTTCAACGGCGTCGTCTGGCCCGTCGAGTCCAACCTCACCGCCGCCGACGTGGAGCTGGGCGCCCGGCTCGCCTGCGCCGAGCTGATCCGGGGCGGGGTGACCTGCTTCGCCGACCACTACTTCCACATGGACACGGTCGCCGCCGTCGTCGCCGAGTGCGGGCTGCGCGCCCACCTCGGCGAGGCCTATTTCTCCAGCCAGGGCCCCGAAGGGCGGGAACGTTCGGCGGAGTTCGCGCTGCGCCACCGCGGTACCGCCGACGGCCGTATCACCACCGCCCTCGCCCCGCACGCCCCCTACACCGTCACCGACGCCGACCTCGCCGCCACCGCCGAACTCGCCCGCGCGCACGGCCTGCCCGTCCACATCCACGCCGCCGAGAACCGCGACCAGAGCGAAGCCGGCCTCGCCCGGCACGGCCGTACCCCCGTCGAGGTCCTGGAGCGGACCGGACTGCTCGACACCGATCTGCTCATCGCGCACGGCACCGGCATCCTGGAACGCGACCTTCCGCTGCTGGCCCGCACCGGCGGCCGTACGGCCGTGGCGACCGCGCCCCGCGGCTACCTCCGGTTCGCCTGGCCGGACACCACTCCGGTACGGGCCCTGCGCGCGGCCGGCGTCCCCGTCGGCCTCGCCACCGACGGCGCCGCCTCCAACAACTCCCTCGACGTCTGGGAGTCGATGACGCTGACCGCCCTGGTCCAGAAGTCCACCGAGGGCGATCCCCGCTGGCTGACCTCCCGTCAGGCCCTGCACCACGCCACCCTGCAGAGCGCCCGCGCGGTCGGCCTCGGCGACAGCGTGGGCAGCCTCGCGCCCGGCCGGCGCGCCGACATCGTCCTGGTCGACCTCACCGGCCCGCACACCCAGCCCGTCCACGACCTCGCCGCCACCCTCGTGCACAGCGCCCGTGCGTCGGACGTCCGCACGACCGTCGTCGACGGCCGGATCCTGATGCGTGACCGCGTCCTGCTCACCCTCGATCTCCCGTCCGTCATGGGCGAGTTGACGCGGCGCCTGCCCGCACTGACCGACCGCGGCCACGGCCGGCGCATCCAGCAGTACGACACCTGAGCCCGCGTAGGCTGAAGATCATGGATCTCGCGGACGGCCTCATCGACCACCCCTACGACGTCTACCGGCGCCTGCGCGACACCGCGCCCGTGCATCGCATCGCCGGACCCGACGGCAGCCCCGCCTGGCTGGTGACCCGGTTCGACGACGTCCGGGCCGCGCTCGCCGACCCGCGGCTCTCGGCGGACCGGCGGCACGCCACGGCCGGCACCTACAAGGGGCTCTCCCTGCCGCCCGCCCTGGACGCCAACCTCCTCAACATGGACCCGCCGGACCACACCCGCATCCGGCGGCTGGCCGGCCGCGCGTTCACTCCGCGCCGCGTCCAGCAACTGCGCGAGCCCATCCGCCGTACCGCCGACCGGCTCCTGGACGCGCTCGGCCCGCACGGCACCACCGACCTGATCGCCGCCTACGCGGCCCCGCTGCCGATCACCGTCATCTGCGACCTGCTCGGCGTGCCGGAGAGCCATCGGCTGGACTTCCGGACCTGGACGGACAGCCTCATCGCCCCGGACCCGGCACGGCCCGAAGCCGCCCGGGAAGGGGTGGCCGCCATGCTGGGCTTCTTCACCCGGCTCCTCGCCGCCAAGCGCGCCGAACCCGCCGACGACCTCCTCTCCGACCTGATCGCCGTACGCGACGAGGACGGCGACCGGCTCAGCGAGGACGAGCTGATGTCGCTGGCCTTCGTCATCCTCTTCGCCGGCTACGAGAACACGGTCCAGCTCATCGGCAACGCCGTCCTCGCCCTGCTCCAGCACCCGGACCAGCTGGCCGCCCTGCGCAAGGACCCGGACCGGCTGCCCGCCGCGGTGGAGGAACTGGCCCGCTACGAGGGTCCCGCCCTGCTCGCCATCCGCCGGTTCCCCACCGAGGACGTGACCATCGCCGGCGTCACCGTCCCGGCGGGGGAGACGGTGCTGGTGTCCCTGTCCGCCGCGGACCGCGACCCCGCCCGCTTCCCCGACCCCGACCGCCTCGACCTCTCCCGCGACGCCGCCGGACATCTCGCCCTCGGTCACGGCATCCACTACTGCCTCGGCGCGCCCCTGGCCCGCGCGGAGACGGAGATCGCCCTGGCGGCCCTGCTGGAGCGGTTCCCCGACCTGGCCCTGGGCGACGGGGAGTTGAAGTGGCGCCCGTCCCTGCGCGCGCGGGGGCTGCTGGCCCTGCCGGTGAGGTACTGAGCGACGGGGGCGGGGGAGCCGGGCGGGAGGAGTCCGGGCGGGAGGAGTCTGGGCGGAAGCCGCGCTCCGGAAGTCCTGCCGGAAGCCGCCCTCCGGGAGTCCTGCCGTAAACCCTCCTGGAAGCCCCTCCTGAAAACCGACCGGAAACAATTTCCGTGCGCGGCGATGAGTTCCGTATCCACCGACGGTCACCTCTTGCGAACCGACCGTGGACAGGAGAGCCCATGTCGTTCCCGGAGATCGTCTCGCGCGAGCGGTGGCGCGCCGCGCGTGAGGAGTTGCTGCGCAGGGAGGAGGCGGTCAGACGGGCGCGCGAGGTCCTCGGCGCGGAGCGGCGCCGGCTGCCGATGGTCGAGGTCGACACGGAGTACGTCTTCGAGGGCGGCGACGGCAAGGCCACCCTGCTGGACCTCTTCGAGGGCCGGACCCAGCTTGTCGTCCACCACTTCGTGTTCGCGCCGGAGCAGGAGACCGGCTGTCCGTGCTGCTCGGCCTTCCTGGACCAGGTCGGCCACCTCGCCCATCTGCGCTCCCGGAGCACTTCCTTCGTGGCCGTCTCCCGGGCGCCGTTCACCCGGATCCTGCCGTTCAAGGCGCGGATGGGCTGGGCGGTGCCCTGGTACTCGGCGTCCTCCGCGTCCCACGGCGACTTCAACCTCGACTTCAACCTCGACTTCGAGGCCACCGTGGCCTCGGACGGCGGCCTGGCCGAGCGCCCGGGGGTCAGCTGCTTCCTGCGCGACCACGACCGGGTCTTCCACACCTACTCGGTGTTCGACGAGGGGCTGGACGGCCTCGGTACCGTCGCCGGCCTGCTCGATCTCACCGCGCTCGGCCGCGGTCCGGTCGGCTGCGACCGGCTCCGCCTGCACGACGAGTACGACGAGTACGACTTCTGACACGGAGGGTGCGGGTTCGTGTCACACGGTGAACGGATTGTCACGGTCCGCGCCGAAATGGTGTAGGCAATGTCTCAGTCCCGTCACCGGGCGAGGTGTTTGCCTGCTCCAGGGCGTTAACTCCCATAAGGATGACGCTTTCTGGAGGTGCGAGATGGTGAACGGGCGAACCGTGCTCGAACGCTTTCCCGCCGGTGGACCGCGAGGGTCCCGGCCCGCCGAGGAGTTCGCGCACGCCCGGCGGCAGGAGGGCCTGCCCGCCGAGGTCGTCATGGACCTCGCGACGGACATGTTCCTGGTGATCGTGCGGGGCGTCGACGGCGCGGAGTGAGCGGGCCGGCGCCGGCCTGTACCTGTTGGGCGCCCCGGCCGACCTGTGGGCACCCCGGCCGAAGCCGGGCCCGGCGGTCGAGGCGGGCCGGGCGGTCGAAGCGGGCCGGGCGGTCGAAGCGGGCGAGGCGGTGTCTACGCCGAGACCGCCCGCGACCAGTCCGGGGCCGTGCCGAGCACTCGGCACAGGGCCAGGTACAGCGGGATCGGCGGGGTGTACGGGACCGCGCCGTCCGGGCGGTGGATCAGCCGGGCGGTGTCGTTGACCAGGGCGCCCGGGGCGTAGTGGGCCGGGGAGGGCCAGGGCAGGGCGTAGTCGGAGTCCGACGGAACGATCCACCACCAGCGGGCGCCGTCGGTGTACACGCAGCCCAGCCGCGGCAGCCGGGGTACGACGAGCGGGCCGAGGCGGTCGGGCACGGCCACGGCGTCCCAGCCGAGCGAGGCGGTCATGCCGTCCGGCAGCGTGAGCCGACGCGGCGTGTCCGGGACCGGCCTGCGGCGCTGCAGCCGCACCAGGGTGTCCAGGCCGAGAGCCGCTTCGGAACCCTGACCGCGGCGGGTGAACCGGCCGGCGTCGGTGACCGGTCGCCGGTCGGGGTCGGTGACGCCGTGTGGCTCGGTGCCCTGGCCGCCGGAGTCATGGCCTCGGGTCACAGGTGCTCCCCGGCGCGGCGCTGTTCGGGGGCCCGGTGCAGCGGCTGCTGCGCGGGCCGGTCCGGGGCGCGGCGCCGGTGCGGCTGATCGCCGGCCCGGCGGACGGGATGCCCGGAACCCGGGTGCCGACCCTCCGGCGACTCGTCCTCGTCGGAGTCTCCGGGGCGCCCCGGCTTGGTGCGGGCGCCCCAGCCCAGGTCGTTGCGCGGGGCGAACGGGACGTGAGCAGCGCTGTCGTGAGCGGTGGTGCCGTGAGCGGTGGTGCCGTGAGCCATGGCTTCGTCGGCCATGCCAGCCATGTCGGCCATGTGAGGCATGTCGGCGATATCCGCGATGTCGGCCCGGCGGGCCAACTCGGCCCAGACCAGCAATCCCGGCCCGTACTCTTGCGCACCCCAGGCTCGGCACAGCGCGTCGACGAGAAACAATCCCCTCCCGTGCTCCTCGTCGGGGCGCTGCGGGGACGGGTGGGGTTCGCCGGGGGCACAGCCCCAGTCGCGCACGGCGATGCGCACGGTGTCGTCATGGTCGTGCAGCTCGCACACGACTCGGCTGCTCGCGGTGTGCACGATCGCGTTCGTGACCAGCTCGGACA
The DNA here is from genome assembly GCF_014650595.1 of Streptomyces alanosinicus. Classification (GTDB taxonomy): domain Bacteria; phylum Actinomycetota; class Actinomycetes; order Streptomycetales; family Streptomycetaceae; genus Streptomyces; species Streptomyces alanosinicus. The sequence goes on along the minus strand of NZ_BMVG01000001.1, from coordinate 96,287 downwards.
CGACCAAGGCGGCGTTGTCGCAGGTGTCCGCGCACACCGACCAGCCGCTCAGCCGGGCATGCGTCAGGCGTCTGGCCTGGGCGACGGAACCCGGGTGTGCTGCCAGCTCGAAGCGGAACCGGCGCCCGGCAGCGACCCCTTGAGGGGCTGCTCCCGTGGCTGCGCCGCGACCGGGACGGTCTGCGGCGGCGTCTGTTCCTAAGGGCGCGGACGGAATCACGCTTGCCACTATCTCCCCGCCGTGAACACTTGGCAAGTGTCACTCTGAAAAATGCAGAGTGCTGTGTGACTCGGTCAGAGGCCGTGGCACACTGCTCGCAACAGCACGTCGAACGGCGCCAATTGGGGTCATCGGAGAACCGCCCCGGTCTTCGAATGCATCTTCGAATGGCGCCGTAGGGCTGTCGGGAAACATTTCGGTGCAGCCTCTGGGCGCGGTGCGGCTTTCGGTGGAGTCTTCGGTGGAGGTGGGAGCGTGAGCGAACCGCGGTCCGCGCCGACGGTGGGCCAGGTGGTCCTCGGCCGGCGCCTGCTGGACCTGCGGGAACGCGCCGGGCTCAAGCGTGAGGACGCCGCCCGCGTCCTGCGCGTCGCGCCCGCCACCGTGCGCCGTATGGAGATGGCCGAGGTCGCCCTCAAGATCCCGTACCTGCAACTGCTGCTCAAGGCCTACGGTGTGCCCGACGACGAGGCCGACCTCTTCGTCCGGCTGGCCGAGGACGCCAACCGGCCCGGCTGGTGGCAGCGTTTCCATGACATCCTGCCCGGCTGGTTCTCGATGTACGTCAGCCTGGAGGGCGCGGCCAGCCTCATCCGCTCCTACGAGCCGCACTTCGTCCCCGGCCTGCTGCAGAGCGAGGACTACGCGCGCGGTGTGCTCCGGTCCGGTGCCATCGGCCAGACCAGCCCGGACGACATCGAGCGGCATGTCGCGCTGCGCATGCAGCGCCAGCAACTGCTCACCCGTGCCGATGCCCCGCGGTTCTGGGCGGTGATGGACGAGACGGCCCTGCGCCGCCCGGTCGGCGGCCCGGAGGTGATGCGTGCGCAGATCGACAAGTTGCTCGAGGCCACGAAGCTGCCCCATGTGACGCTCCAGGTCGCCCCGTTCGCGAGCGGGCCGCATCCGGGGACGTACGGGCCGTTCGTGCTGTTCCGATTCGCCATGCCGGAGCTGCCGGACATGGTCTACAGCGAGTACCTGACCGGCGCCGTCTACCTGGACGCGCGCACCGAGGTGGCCACCCATCTGGAGGTCATGGACCGCATGGCGGCGCAGGCCGCTACGGCACAACGCACGAAGGAGATCCTCCAGGATCTCCGCAAGGAGCTGTGAATGGATCGCATCGAGCCGCGCGGCCGTGTCTACAACGGCATGCCCGCGCGGGAGCTGGGCAGCGAGGGCTGGCACAAGCCCTGGAGCGGCGGCAACGGCGGAAACTGCCTGGAGGCGATGAAGCTGGCCGACGGCCGGATCGCCGTGCGCCAGTCCACCGATCCGGACGGCCCGGCACTGATCTACACCGCGGACGAGATGACCGCGTTCATCGAGGGCGCCAAGGCGGGGGAGGCCGACTTCCTGCTGTCATGACCTTGACCGTGCGGTGATTTCCGCCGGACTTCCCTGTCCTGCCCGTCCTGCCTGTGCTCAGCCGGGAGGCAGCACCCCGCACAGTGCCTCCAGCGCCGCGCCGTAGGCGTGTTCGGCTGCCGTCGCGTATCCCACGACCAGTCCGTCACCCGCCGTCGTCTCCGCCTCCGGATGCCGGAACGCGGCGAGGCCGTCCAGGGCGACACCCTGCCATGCGGCGGCCTTCAGCGTGGACCGCTCCGTGCCCGGCGGCAGCCGCAGCACCGCGTGCAGCCCGGCCGCGATGCCCGTGACCTCGATCTGCGGCGCGTGCGCGGCGAGCGCGGCCACGAGCCGGTCCCGCCGGTGCCGGTAGCGCTGCCGCATACGCCGCACATGACGGTCGTGCGACCCGGAGACGATGAACTCCGCCAGCGCCAGCTGGTCCAGGACGCTCGCCCAGGCCTCCCGCTCGCCCTTCGCCGCGAGCACCGGCCCGACGTAGCGCTCCGGCAGGACCATCCAGCCCAGCCGCAGCGCCGGCGACAGGCTCTTGCTGACCGAGCCGAGGTGGATCACCCGCTCCGGATCGAGGCCCTGGAGCGCGCCGACGGGCTTGCGGTCGTAGCGGAACTCGCCGTCGTAGTCGTCCTCCAGGACGACCGCCCCCCGCGCGCGTGCCCAGCCGATCACGGCCGCCCGGCGCTCGGGGTGCAGCGGGCCGCCGGTCGGGAACTGGTGCGCCGGCGTGAGCAGCACCGCCCGCTGTCGCCCGAGTACGTCCACGCGCGCGCCGTGCTCGTCCAGCGGCAGCGGCACCGTCCGTACCCCGGCCGTGACGAGCAGCCCCCGGTGGAAGTCCAGCCCGTACGCCTCCACGCCCAGCGGACCGCGCAGCACCCCGCCCGCGCCCTGGCCGAACAGCAGCCGCAGCGCGTGCGCGAAGCCCGAGCAGATGACGATCCGGTCCGGCTCGGTCCGCACACCACGCGCGCGTGCCAGGTATGCGGCGAGCGCCTCCCGCAGCTCCCGCCGCCCGGCCGGATCGCCCGGCCCGAACGCCTCGCTCGGCGCCTGCTGCAACGCCCGCCGGTAGCAGGCGGACCAGGCCGCCCGCGGGAACGCCGAGGCGTCCGGCGCGCCCTGCCGCAGATCGTGTCGTGGACCACGCGCGCGTGGTGGCGCCTTTACCGGCTTCACCGGTGTCCGCACGGCGTGTCGCGGTGGCTCCGCTCTCCCCGACTGCCCGAACGGCGTGGGAGGTACCCCCATGGCGACCCGGGTGCCCGAGCCCTGGCGGGCGGTCAGCCAGCCCTCCGCGACCAACTCCGCGTAGGCGTCCGCCACCGTGTTGCGGGCCACGCCGAGATCGGCGGCGAGCGACCGGTACGGGGGCAGACGGGTGCCCGGCGCCAGCCGGCCGCTGCGCACGGCCTCCCGCAGCGCCCGGGTCAGCGTCGCCCGCCGACCGCCCGGACCCGACAGCTCCAGATGTAGATCGGCACCGATCCGCTCCGCGGAATTGACCCACGATTCCGTCATGGAAATGCACCCTACAGTCGGTCTGTCGCACCCGTAGGTTGAAGCCATGACGACGAACACCACCGCCACCGCCACCGACTTCACCAGCGCGATCGCCGCGGCCGAGGCCTCCCACAGCCGACTGGACTTCGCGAGGTCCGCGCCGAAGGCCTTCCGCGCTGTCATCGGCCTCGACGCCGCCGCCCGCGCCGGCCTCGATCCCACGCTGGTCGAGCTGATCCAGATCCGCGCCTCGCACCTCAACCACTGCGCCTATTGCCTGCACATGCACACGGGCGACGCCCGCAAGGCCGGCGAGAGCGAGGAACGGCTGCACATGGTCGCCGTCTGGCGCGAGGCGCGGCACTTCTTCACCCCGAAGGAGCAGGCCGCCCTGGCACTCACCGAGGCGCTGACCCTCGTCGCCGGCGCGGGCGTCCCCGATGCCGTCTACGCCGAGGCCGCCGCATGCTTCGAGGAGGCGGAACTGGCCCATGTCATCGCCCTGATCTGCACGATCAACACATGGAACCGGGTGGCCCTGGCGACGGGGAAGGTGGCGGGCACGGACGAGAGGAAGGGCTGACCCGAGCACGGGCCGGTGCCGATCACCTGATCTCGCCGGCTGGGAGAACCATCGCCACACCTAGACCCTCATCGGCCGATCCCTCGGAGAGACCGGCGTCGGCAGCTGTGAACTCCCGGTCAGATAACGGTCGACGGCCGCCGCCACCGCCCGTCCCTCCGCGATCGCCCACACGATGAGCGACTGTCCGCGCGCCGCGTCCCCGGCGGCGAACACCCCGGGGACGTTGGTCGCGAAACCGTCGTCCCGCGCGATCGTGCCACGCGGGGCGAGCCGCAGCCCCAACTGCGCGATCAGCCCGTCCTCCTGGTCCGGTCCGGAGAACCCGAGGGCGAGCAGCACGAGATCGGCGGGAAGCGTCCGCCCGGTGCCCGGCAGCGGACGGCGCGACTCGTCGACCTCCACCAGATGCAGCGACCGCACCCGGCCGCCGTCGTCGCCGGTGAAGCGGAGCGTGGAGGCCGCGAACAGCCGAGCGTCCGCGTCCGCCGCCGGTGCCGTACGCAGGTCCCGGGCCTCCTCGTGCGCGGCCGACAGCCGATAGATCTTCGGGTACGTCGGCCACGGCTCGGTGTCCTCGTCGCGCTCGGCGTCCGGCTGACCGTAGATGTCCAGCTGGGTCACGGACGCGGCCCCTTCGCGCACCGCGGTCCCCAGACAGTCCGCCCCGGTGTCCCCGCCACCCACGATCACCACGTGCTTGCCGGCCGCCGACAGCGGTGAGACCTCCAGATCCCCCTCACATACGCGATTCGACAACGGCAGATACTCCATCGCCTGATGTATTCCGTTCAACTCCCGGCCCTGCACCGGAAGTTCCCGCCACGCCGTCGCGCCCGTGGCGATCACCACCGCGTCGTACCGCCCCCGCAGCTCCACCGCTCCGACATCCCGCCCGACCACGGTCGATGTCCGGAACTTCGTCCCCTCGGCCCGCATCTGCTCGATCCGCCGCTCCAGATGCCGCTTCTCCATCTTGAACTCGGGGATCCCGTACCGCATCAGACCGCCGAGCCGGTCGTCCCTCTCGTAGACGGCGACCGTGTGTCCGGCCCGGGTCAGCTGCTGTGCGGCGGCGAGCCCGGTGGGCCCGGAGCCGATCACGGCGACCGTCCTCCCGGACAGCCGCTCGGGCGGCCGGGCCGCGGTGAAGCCCTCCGCCCAGGCCCGGTCGGCGATCGCGCACTCGACGTTCTTGATGGTGACGGCCGGCTGGTTGATCGCGAGGACGCAGCCCGCCTCACAGGGCGCCGGACACAACCGGCCGGTGAACTCGGGGAAGTTGTTCGTCGCATGCAGCCGGTCGCTCGCCGCCCGCCAGTCCTCCCGCGAGACCAGGTCGTTCCACTCCGGGATCAGGTTGCCCAGCGGACAGGCGTCGTGGCAGAACGGGATCCCGCAGTCCATGCACCGGTCGGCCTGCTTGCTGACGATGGGCAGCAGCGCCCCGGGGACGTACACCTCGTCCCAGTCCCGCACCCGCTCCTCCACGGGCCGCCGCGGCCACTCCTGGCGTGGCGTGGTCATGAACCCCTTGGGATCGGCCATGGTCGTCTTCCTCGCGTACGGGTACCGCGCGGGTACCGGGTGTACGACGGGCCGTGCGCCGGCGGCGGCAGCCAGGTCAGCGACGGCAGCCTTCAGCGCTCTTCCGGCCACGATACGTCCGCGTCGACCACCGCGCAGAGCGGCGGGGAACGCGCTGAAGAGCGCTTTCCGCAGGTGGGGGCGTCGGGGGCGCCAGGGGTGCTGGGGGCGCCAGGGGTGCTGGGGGTCTTCTGAGGCGTTCCTGGGACGGGTCTGGGACGGGGTTCGGGACGGGTTCGGGACGGGGCGAGGCGGGGCGGGCGGAGGCGCCCGGGGAGGTCATGTGAGGGCCAGTACATAGATCAGGGCCGCGGTGGCGGCGGCGACGCCCCGGAGGTGGTTCCAGAACGTCCACTCGCGCACGTACGCCGGCCAGTACACGGTGGCCTCCGGCGCGCCCGGGGTCAGCCGGGCCAGCCGGTCGTTGCGCGGGACATTCGCGACCACCGTCAGCCCGAACGCGCCGAAGAGATACAGCGCGCTGCCCAGCAGCAGTTCGAGCTTCCCCTCGTCCGGCCACACCACGAACGTCACCACCGCGATCATCGCGCTCAGCACCGCCGAGCCGGTGAACACCGTCATGAAGGCGGGCCGCACCGCGGCGCCATTGATCGCGTTCATCGCCGCGACGCCCTGCGCGGGCGGCAGCGTGGCGAGCCCCCGCATGACAAAGGTCGAGAACGCGCAGAACACCCCGGCCATCAGCCCGGTGCCCACAATCCCCACCACGATCAGCACGAAGAACGGCCCCTCGATCATCGCCACGCCCCATCTCGTCTCGCTCCGCCCGGTACGGGCCCGGCATCTCTCGCCTCCAGTCAATGCCCAGCAAGGGGCGCCGACCATGGCCGAGGAACGCGACGACATACGCAAACGTCTCTATCTCTCCTCTGTTTGTCTCTTTCTCCCCCTGGTCTCTTTCTCCTCTCGCTGCACTCAGCCCACATCCGCCCCGGCGTCCTGCCAGGCCCGCAGCACGCTCTCCACGGCCGGGGCGATCCGGCGCCTCGCCTCGTACCGTGACACCCCACTCATCAGCAGCTGGTCGTACGGCGTGTCCACATGCCGTACAGCCGCCACGACCGCCGAGATCACCGCCCCTTCGGACAGCGCCCGCCCGGCCGCGCTGCGCCCGACCCGTCCGCTGCCCCGCGCGGAGGCGTGTGCCGCGATGGCCCGCGCACGGTCGGCCGGGCAGCCGGGCAGCAGCCGGAGGATCTCGGCCCCGAACGCCGCCGCGAACTGCTCGTCCGCCGCCGCCCTGCGCCGCGCGTCCCGCGCCCGCCGCCGGCGCCGCGCCTCCGCGTCCGCCAGACAGCGGGCCTCGGCGCGAGCCAGCGCCGCCTCCTCCACGAGCACGCCCTGCCGCTCGTAACGGCTCTTGCGCCGGTTGAACCGCACCACCACGACCGACAGGCCGCTCTCCTCCCTGGACCTGCGGGTCAGCGCGGTGTCCCCGCGGGGCAGGAACACCAGGTGCCCGAGGTCGGCGCAGCGCAGGCAGCGTGGTGCCCCGTCCTCCAGCACCAGCAGTGACACCGGCCCGCGCCGGCACGCGGCACACCGCTTGGGCTTCAGGGCCTGGATGACGACAAGCCGACCAGGGGAGTGGGGAGTTGAAGGAAGCGCCATACGCGGTACTTTCCCCGTCACCGCCCGCGCGTCCCTTCCTCCCGGCAGGCTCGGTCAGCCCGGCCCACCGCCACCCGGCATCATGGGCCTGTGCGACTCGAAGCGATCACCTGGGACCGGCTCGCCGAGCTGCTCGCCGACCGGCTGGCCGGCCTGGAGCCGACCGACGGCGGCGCCTGGCCGCGGGTCGGTTTCGACGGTGCCCCGGCCGCCCGGCCCGGCGATCTCGCCGAGCGTGTCGGCGAGGCACTGCGGGTACGTGGCCGGCCCGCACTCGTGGTGGGCGCCGAGGGCTTTCTGCGTCCCGCCTCGCTACGCCTTGAACACGGGCGGCGGGACGCGGAGTCGTATTTCGCCGGATGGTTCGACACCGGCGCCCTGTGGCGCGAGGTCTTCGGCCCGCTGGACCCGGGCGGCAGCGGTCGGGTCCTGCCCGACCTGTGGGATCCGGTCACCGACCGGGCCACCCGCAGCCCCTACTCCCAACTCCCGCCCGGCGGGATCCTGTTGCTCCATGGTCCCCTCCTGCTCCGCCATTGGTTCCCCTTCGATCTGACCGTGCACCTCCTTCTCTCCCCGGGTGCCCTGCGCCGCCGTACCCCGGAGGCCGACCACTGGACGCTCCCCGCCTTCGAGCGCTACGAGCACGAGACCGACCCCGCAGGCACGGCCGACGTCCTGGTACGCGCCGACGACCCGCGTCATCCCGCCTGGAGCGGCTGAGCCGCACCGCCAGGCCACGGACCCCCCGGGGCTCAGAGCCAGCCGTTCCGCCGGAAGCCCCGGTACAGCACCAGACACGCGCCCCCCATGACGGCCATGACCAGCGGATAGCCGAACCGCCAGTGAAGCTCCGGGATGTGGTCGAAGTTCATGCCGTACACCCCGCACACCATCGTCGGCACGGCGATCACCGCGGCCCAGGCCGTGATCTTCCGCATGTCCTCGTTCTGCGCGACGGTCACCTGCGCGAGATGGGCCTGCAGGATCGAGTTGAGCAGTTCGTCGAACGCGGCGATCTGTTCCTTGGCCCGGATCAGATGGTCGAGCACATCCCGGAAGTAGGCCTGTATCTCCGGTGCGATGACCCGGATCGGCCGGGTGGCCAGGTCCTCCACCGGGCGGCCCAGCGGCACCACCGCCCGCTTCAGCTCCAGCAGTTCGCGCTTCATCTGGTAGATGCGGCCGGGATCGACCCGTGCGCCGGTCTCCGTGAACACCTCGGTCTCGACCTGGTCGATGTCCGCCTGCACCGCGTCCGTGACGGTCAGATAGTCGTCGACGACATGGTCGGCGATCGCGTGCAGCACCGCCGCCGGGCCCTTCGAGAGCTGATACGGATGAGCCTCCAGCTCCTCGCGCAGGGGACCCAGCGAGCCGTGCCGGCCGTGTCGGACCGTGATGACGAAGTCCTTGCCGACGAACACCATGATCTCGCCGGTGTTCACGACCTCGCTGGTCGCCGTGAGTTTCTCGTGCTCCACATAACAGACGGTCTTGAACACCGCGAAGAGCGTGTCCCCGTAGTGCTCCAACTTCGGGCGCTGATGGGCCTCGACCGCGTCCTCCACCGCCAGCGGATGCAGGTCGAACAACTCGGCGATGCCCGCGAACTCGCGGTCCGTCGGCTCATGCAGCCCCAGCCAGACGAACCCCTCGCCGGTCTTGCGCACCATCCGCACGGCGTCCACCAGATCCGTGCACTGCGGCACCCGCACGCCGTCCTGATACGTCACACAGTTGACCACCGACGAGCCCAGCGGTGACCTGGCGGGATGGCTCAGGTCCACACGCGGGCGCCGTCGGGCGAGCCGCGCCACCTTGCGAAGGCCGCCGACCCGGCTCAGCCCCGTGACCTTTCGCAGATTCCCCGCCATGGACATCTGGATCTCCTTGCATGGATCCCCTCGCGTAACGCTTCCGCGTCTTGCCGGGCAAGTCTGCCAGCCGAGAGCAAAGCGCGGGTAAGCCTGTGGGAACGGGAGGTTCCGTTTGGTTCCCGCCTGTGGAGGACCGACTCCCGCTGGACAGACGGGCTCCCGCATGTCGACAGGGCGCACGGGGATGATCGCGGTATGACGCAGCCTGACAGGTACCTCCTGGACAACCGGCAGAACGAGGCCGGCCGCCGCTTCGACGCCTTCGCCACGCTCTTCGATCCCACGACGTTCCGGCACATCGAGGCCCTCGGCATCGGGCCCGGCTGGCGCTGCTGGGAAGTCGGGGCCGGCGGCACCTCCGTGGTGTCCTGGCTCGCCGAGAGAGCGGGACCCACCGGAAAGGTCGTCGCGACCGACATCGACACCTCGCTGGTCGCCGCTGCCGCCGCCCGACCGCCGCTGGAGGTCCGTGTCCACGACGTGGGCACCGAGGAACCGCCGGGCGAGGGCTTCGACCTGGTCCATGCCCGGCTCGTCCTCGTCCATGTCCCGGACCGGGAAAGGGCGTTGCGGTCCATGATCCAGGCGCTGCGGCCCGGCGGATGCCTGCTGGTCGAGGACGCCGACCCCGCCCTCCAGCCCCTGCTCTGCCCCGACGCGTACGGACCCGAGCAGCGGCTGGCCAACCGGCTGCGCCAGGGCTTTCGCAAGCTGCTCGCCGAACGTGGCGCCGATCTGTCGTACGGCCGCAAACTCCCGCGGCTGCTCCGTGAAGCCGGTCTGAGCGGTGTGCAGGCGGACGCGTTCTTCCCCGTGACCTCGCCCGCCTGCACCGCCCTGGAAGCCGCGACGGTCCGTCAGATCCGGGACCGGCTCGTCACCGCCGGGCTCGCCACCGACGAGGACATCGACCGGCACCTGGCCAACGTCGAGGCCGGGGGCATGGACCTGGCCACCGCGCCGATGATCTCGGTGTGGGGGAGGAAGGCCGCCTAGGGCCTGTCCGGGCAGGGCGGTCTGCCGCCCACCCGTTGTACGGCCTGCGCGCCTGCCCGGCAGCCCTCTGCCGCCGCCTTCTCCGGGTCCGCGCCCGCGAGCAGGGCGGCGAGGAACGCCCCCGTGAAGGCGTCCCCGGCGCCCGTGGTGTCCCGAGGGACCGCCGGCGCCGCGGGGACCCGGACCGGTGTGCCGCCAGAGCGGGCCACGAGCGCACCGTCCGCGCCCGCCTTGGCCACGACCAGCGGAACGAGACGGCTCAGCTTGGCCGCCGCGTCCACCGGGTCCGGCAGCCCGGTCAGCAGACACGCCTCGGCCCGGCTGGGCAGCAACACATCCAGCCGCTGCGCGAACGCGAGGAAGCGGTCCACGCCCAGCCGTACCAGGAAGCCGGCCGACGCCGGATCCAGGCTGACCGGCACGCCACACCTGCGTGCCGCCGCGAGCGCCGTCTCGGCCAGCTCCCGGCTCGGCTCCGTGAACAGCAGATAGCCCGACAGATGGAGCCGGGCCACGCCGTCGAGCAACCCGTCCGACCAGTCGGCCGGTTCGAGCCGCAAAGACGCACCACTGTCCGTGAGGAACGTGCGCTCCGCCGCCGCACTCGTGTCGACGAGGCAGATCACCGTCCCGGTCGGCGCCGTCGGATCGACCACCAGTCGGGGCCGCACCCCGGCCGCGACCAGCTCACGCTCGTGCCACGCGGCCGCGTCCACGCCCACCCGTGCGAGCAGTCGTACATCCGCACAGCCTGTGTGCGCGGCCCAGCAGGCCACGTTCGCGCCCGCGCCGCCCGGCAGCGTCCGGATCGCGGCGGCCGTGTCGGTACCAGCCGCCAGCGGCCCCTGGTGCCGGGCGACCACATCCGTGACCACATCACCGACGACCAGCAGCGCCCCGTTCCGGCCCGCGGTCACCTCCTGGCCCACGCCGTGGCGATCCGCGCCGCCAGCCGTACGTTGCCGCGCACGGCCGCCAGATTGGCGCTCAGGGAGGCGCCGTCGGTGTGCCGGACCAGGTAGTCCAGCAGGAACGGGGTCACCGCCTGCCCGGTGACGCCCTGCTCGGCACAGGCGCGCAGCGCGTCGGCGAGCACGCGTGCGTGCAGCCCGGGATCGAGCTGCTCCGCCTCGGGGACGGGGTTGGCGACGATCAGGGCCGACTCGGGCGCGCCGAGGTCGTCCTGGGCCCGTATGACGTCGGCGACCTGATCCGGGGTGTCCAGCCGCCAGTCGACCGGATGCCCCGAGTCCGACAGATAGAAGCCGGGGAACCGGTCCGTGCCGTACCCGGCGACGGCCACGCCCAGCGTCTCCAGCCGCTGCAGGGTCGCCGGCACGTCCAGGATCGACTTCACGCCCGCGCAGACCACGGTGATCCTCGTGCGTGCCAGCAGACCCAGGTCGGCTGACTCGTCCTGCGTCACCGTCCACTCCCGGTGCACCCCGCCCAGCCCGCCGGTGGCGAACACCCGGACGCCCGCGAGCGCGGCCAGCTGCGCCGTCGCCGACACCGTGGTCGCCCCGCTCACGCCGGAGGCCACGGCGAGCGGCAGATCACGGTGGCCCAGCTTGCGGATGCCGTCCTCGTTCGCCACCCGCTCCAACTGCTCCTTGTCCAGGCCGACACAGGGGCGTCCCTCGAGCACGGCGATGGTCGCCGGTACGGCGCCCTCCCGCCGCACGACGTCCTCCAGCTCCAGCGCCACCTGCAGGTTGCGCGGGCGGGGCAGACCGTGCGCGATGATCGTTGACTCCAGGGCCACCACCGGCCGCCGGGCGCCGAGCGCATCCCGGACCTCTTCCGACACCACCAGCACCACGCGTCGCCTCCTGTCGTCGGCCTTTCCTGATCTCTGGCGGGCCCCGGCGGCCGTTAAACGCTCGCGGCGTGTGGGGCACGACACCAGCCGGCCGCGGTGAGTGGACCAGCCCCCGGACAACCCGTCAGGAATCCAGGCCGGGCCCGGGACGAGCGGTCGACGGGGCCGGATCAGAACAGTGGCTCGGGCAGCACACCCTCCAGGGCGAGCAGCTTCCGTTTGGTCTCCAGCCCGCCCCCGAAACCGCCGATGCCGCCGTCGCTCTCCACCACGCGGTGGCACGGCACGACCAGCGGCAGCGGATTGGCCCCCATCGCCGCGCCGACCGCCTGCGCCCCGCCGGGCTGCCCGACCCGCCCGGCGAGATCGCCGTACCCCACCACCGTGCCGTACGGCACACCGGCCGCCAGCTCGCGCAGCACCTGCCGGTTGAAGCCGGAGATCAGCGACCAGTCCAGCGGCAGGTCGAAGTCATGGCGCTCGCCCGCGAGGTACGCCCGCAGCTGGTGTGTCGCCTCCGCCAGCAACGGCGAGTCCGGATCCTCCACGAGAGCGCCGCCCAGCCGGGCCGCCAGCCGGTCCAGGCTGCGGTCGCGCACCGCGTCCGTGGCGTGGAAGACCACGTTGACCAGGCCGTCCCGGGTCGCCGCCAGCATCAGCGGCCCGATGTCGGTGCCCACCACGGCCCATACGACCTGCTGCTCATCCTGCCCATGGCTGTCCATGCGCCCACGGTACGACCCGCCACTGACAACGCCCGCCGTGATCAGTCCGACCCCAGCGCGGCCCGCACCACGTCCGGTTTGTTGGTGATCATGCCATCGACGTCGTAGCCCGCCACCTTGTGGGCCGTGGGCGCGTCGTTCACCGTCCAGGCGAACACCCGGAGCGGTTTGCCGTGCGGCCCCTCGAAGGAGTGCACGGCCGAGACGTACGCCTTGGAGAGCGATCCGTACGACGGGTTGATCAGATCGGTGAAGCGCGCGTACTGGTGCAGCTCCGCCACGTCGGGCGCCCCGAGGTAGGCGGTGGTGACCGCGGGCTTCAGCTCGTGCACGGTCCGGATGCTGCCGGCGCTGAAGCTCTGCACGACAAGCCGCTCCAGATGCTTCTGGTCGAGCCAGCCCTGGTTGTCGAGCATCTTCAGGGTCTGCTGCTCGATGCCCGGGTACAGCTCCGGGTTCTTGATCTCCAGGAGCAGCTTCTCGTGGTTGTGCTCGATCTGGCACATGTAGTCCTTCAGCGTCGGCACGCGTGTGCCCGCGTAGGCGGGGGAGTACCAGCTGCCCGCGTCCAGCCGGGCGATCTCGGCCGCGGTGAAGTCCTTCACCTTCCACGGTGCCCGTCCGGGAAAGACCTGCTCGACGTTGGTGGTGCGCGGCAGGCTGTCGTCGTGGATGACGACCAGCTCTCCGTCCTTGGTGCGCTGGACGTCGTTCTCGACCCAGGAGAAGCCCAGCTGCGCGGCCTTGTCGATGGAGGCCAGCGTGTTCTCGGGAGCGTAGGCCGAAGCACCCCGGTGGGCGATCACCGTGATCTCGCCGACGTCTCCGGCCCGGGCGTCGGAGGCGGGGCTGAGCAGGACCGCCACCCCCAGGACCGCGGCGGCCGTGGCGGCAACTACGCGTGCGTGCATGCAGACTCCTGGCGTCGAGCGAATACGGACAGCAACCACACTGACAGCAGACGGTCAACGACACCCGGGCGCACGACGACCACACACTCAATGGAGATGTCCAGGCCTGCTCACCGGTGCCGCACAAGTGCGGCAAGGCCGTGTTTCTTTGCCGGAAAATCGTTCGACCATTCCGGTGGGGGTCATACTCTCTGCGACAACCCTGACCGCCCGCGCGGTCCTGGGCCGGGGGAACATTTCGAGGATTCCGGGACGCAAGAGGGCGGAAGGGCAGCCGCGGATGCAAGGCACGGTCGACGGATTCAGTTACGGGGCCGTCACCCCATTGGTGGCCTATCTGATGGCCTGCCTCGGTGGCGCCCTCGGCCTGCGCTGCACCACACGGTCCCTGCTGGTCACGCACTCCTGGCGACCCGCCTGGCTGGCCCTCGGCTCGGCCGCGATCGGCTCCGGCATATGGACCATGCACTTCGTCGCCATGATGGGCTTCGCCATCGAGGAGACGCCGATCCACTACGACAAGCCCATCACCTACGCGAGCCTCGGTCTCGCCATCGTCATGGTCGGCATCGGGATCTTCATCGTCGGCTACCGGGGCGCGACCGGCACGGCACTGTTCACCGGCGGCACGATCACAGGTCTGGGTGTCGCCTCGATGCACTACCTCGGCATGGCCGGCGTCCGCTTCCACGGGCATTTCACCTACAACACGCTCACCGTCGCCGCCTCCGTCGTCATAGCGGTCGTGGCCGCCACCGCCGCCCTGTGGGCCGCAGGACGTGTCCGGGGATTCATGTGGAGCGTGGGGGCGAGCCTCGTCATGGGGCTCGCGGTCAGCGGAATGCACTACATGGGCATGGCGGCCCTGGGCGCCCACCTCGACGGCCCGTCCCATGCCGCCGGAGGCGCGCCGGAGCCGTCCGTGCTCGCGCCCATGCTGATCGGCCCGCTCGCCTTCCTGCTCCTCGCGGGCATTGTGGTGATCTTCGACCCGCTGATGGTGATGGGTCGCCCCGTCCGGATGCCCGTCGAGGGGAAACCGGGTGTCCCCGCCGCCTCCGTCGCCGCCCACCCGGACCACCGCCCCGCCCTCCACGAGGGACGCCTGTCGGCCCGTACCTCCGAGCACCACGCGTCCCGGACCCCGCAGAACCGCTGATCCGGACCCGTTGTCAGTGGGGGGTCGTACGGTGGATGACATGCGGCCCGTTTCCCACATCGAACGCACGGTGGCGCCCTTCGAGGTCGTCAGCCCCTACCAGCCCAGCGGCGACCAGCCGGCGGCCATCGCCGAGCTGGCCAAACGCATCGAGGCCGGTGAGAAGGACGTCGTCCTGCTGGGCGCGACCGGCACCGGCAAGTCCGCCACCACGGCGTGGATGATCGAGAAGCTCCAGCGCCCCACGCTCGTGATGGCGCCGAACAAGACACTGGCCGCCCAGCTGGCCAACGAATTCCGCGAACTGCTGCCGAACAACGCGGTCGAGTACTTCGTCTCGTACTACGACTACTACCAGCCCGAGGCCTACGTCCCGCAGTCGGACACCTACATCGAGAAGGACTCCTCGATCAACGAGGAGGTCGAGCGGCTGCGTCACTCGGCCACGAATTCGCTGCTCACGCGCCGTGACGTCGTCGTGGTCGCCTCGGTGTCCTGCATCTACGGCCTCGGTACTCCGCAGGAGTACGTCGACCGGATGGTCCCCCTCCGGGTCGGCGACGAGATCGACCGGGACGATCTGCTGCGCCGCTTCGTCGACATCCAGTACACGCGCAACGACATGGCCTTCACCCGTGGCACCTTCCGGGTCCGCGGCGACACCATCGAGATCTTCCCGGTCTACGAGGAGCTGGCCGTCCGCATCGAGATGTTCGGCGACGAGATCGAGGCGCTGTCCACCCTGCACCCGCTCACCGGCGAGATCATCAGCGACGACCAGCAGCTGTACGTCTTCCCCGCCTCGCACTACGTCGCCGGCCCCGAGCGCATGGAGCGGGCCGTCAACGACATCGAGAAGGAGCTGGGGGAGCGCCTGGCCGAGCTGGAGAAGCAGGGCAAGCTCCTGGAGGCCCAGCGTCTGCGGATGCGCACGACGTACGACATCGAGATGCTCCGCCAGATCGGCAGCTGCTCCGGCGTGGAGAACTACTCGATGCACTTCGACGGCCGCTTGCCCGGCTCCCCGCCCAACACTTTGCTGGACTACTTCCCGGACGACTTCCTGCTCGTCATCGACGAGTCGCATGTCACCGTCCCCCAGATCGGCGCCATGTATGAGGGCGACGCCTCCCGCAAGCGCACCCTCGTCGACCACGGCTTCCGCCTGCCCTCCGCGCTCGACAACCGCCCTTTGAAGTGGGAGGAGTTCCAGGAGCGCATCGGCCAGAGCGTCTATCTGTCGGCCACCCCGGGCACGTACGAGCTGTCGCGATCCGACGGCGTCGTCGAGCAGATCATCCGCCCGACCGGTCTGGTCGACCCGGAGGTCGTCGTCAAGTCCACCGAGGGGCAGATCGACGACCTGGTCCACGAGATCCGCAAGCGCACCGAGAAGGACGAGCGCGTCCTCGTCACCACGCTGACCAAGAAGATGGCCGAGGACCTCACCGACTACTTCCTGGAACTCGGCATCCAGGTGCGCTATCTGCACAGCGACGTCGACACCCTGCGCCGTGTCGAGCTGCTGCGCGAGCTGCGCTCCGGTGAGTACGACGTCCTGGTCGGCATCAACCTCCTGCGTGAGGGTCTCGACCTGCCGGAGGTGTCCCTGGTGGCGATCCTGGACGCCGACAAGGAGGGCTTCCTGCGTTCGGGCACCTCGCTGATCCAGACCATCGGCCGCGCGGCGCGCAATGTCTCCGGCCAGGTCCATATGTACGCCGACAAGATCACCCCGGCGATGGAGAAGGCCATCGACGAGACCAACCGCCGCCGGGAGAAGCAGGTCGCCTACAACAAGGCGAACGGCATCGACCCGCAGCCGCTGCGCAAGAAGATCAATGACATCGTCGCGCAGATCGCCCGCGAGGAGGTCGACACCGAGCAGCTCCTCGGCTCCGGCTACCGCAAGAACAAGGACGGCAAGAGCGCCAAGGCACCCGTCCCGTCGCTGGGCGACAAGGCGGCCAAGAGCGCGAAGGCGGGCAAGGCGGCCAAGGGCGCGGCCGTGCCCACGGACCGGCCGGCGGCAGAACTCGCCGAGCAGATCGAGGAGATGACCGAGCGGATGCGCGCCGCCGCCGCGGAGCTGCAGTTCGAGATCGCGGCCCGGCTGCGCGACGAGGTCTCGGAGATGAAGAAGGAACTGCGCCAGATGCGCGAAGCCGGACTCGCCTGAGCCCCTGTCACCCGCCGGACCTCGGCATATACGCAAGTGTTGCAACACCGACACAAAGCGCGGGCCGGGGTTCGGCACTGTCGGTGCCCCTGCGTAGGGTTCTGCACAACCGCGTACTGCGCGGCAACAGGGGACCATCGAGAGGGGAATCAGCGGTGTCCGTCAACTTGAGCAAGGGTCAGGCCATCAGCCTGGAGAAGCAGGACGGGGGCACCCTGACCGCGGTCCGTATGGGGCTCGGCTGGCAGGCCGCGAAGCGGCGCGGTCTGTTCGGCTCCCGTACCCGGGAGATCGACCTGGACGCCTCGGCCGTCCTCTTCGCCGAGAAGCAGCCGGTCGACGTCGTCTTCTTCCGTCACCTGGTGAGCGACGACGGCTCGGTCCGCCACACCGGCGACAACCTGGTCGGCGGCGTCGGCCAGGGTGGTGACGACGAAGCGATTCTGGTGGACCTGCAGCGCGTTCCGGTCCACATCGACCAGATCGTCTTCACCGTGAACTCCTTCACGGGCCAGACCTTCCAGGAGGTGCAGAACGCGTTCTGCCGCCTCGTGGACGAGACCAACGGCCAGGAACTCGCCCGCTACACGCTGGACGGCGGCGGTGACTACACCGCCCAGATCATGGCGAAGGTGCACCGCGCGGGCTCGGGCTGGACGATGACCGCCCTGGGCTCCCCGGCCAACGGCCGCACCTTCCAGGACCTGATGCCGACGATCCTTCCGCATCTGTAGGACCGCCCGGCCGACCGGCAGCGCGCACGACACAACGACACAGGGGGGCGACGGCGATGACGGCCGAGCTGGTGCGGGGGCAGAACCACCCGCTGTCCCAGAACCGGCTGGTGATCCGGATCTCGGCCGGGGTACCGGTCCTGGCCGGAGCCACGCTCGGCGACGAGAACGGCACGGTGCACGGCGCCCAGTGGGTGGTTCATCCCGGCGCCCCCGCTCTGCCCGGCATAGAGGTGCCCCGGCAGGCCGCCGGCGAACACCGGCTGGCGGTCGACCTGGGCGCGCTGCCCGAGGCCGTGCACCGCGTCGATGTCTTCCTCGCTCTGCCCACCGGGGCCGAAGGACCGCTCCGGTTCGGTGCCGTCGCCTCCCCGCACACCGCCGTCGAGGGCCTCGACGGCGCCGAACTCGCCTGCTTCACCCTCACCGGCCTGGACAGCGAGACGGCCGTGTTCGCCCTGGAGCTCTACCGCAGACAGGGCGCCTGGAAGGTGCGCGCGATGGGCCAGGGCTACGCGGCCGGGCTCCCCGCACTCCTCGCCGACCGGGGCCTGCCCGACGCCGTCGACCTCGCGGCCGGCGTCCACGAGGCGTCGGCCCACGGCCCGTCCCGCGCACAGTCGACCCCGCCCGGACCGTCGTCACCGCACGGCACTGCGGCTCGCGACCCGCACGACACCTCCGCGACCGTGCGGGCCGACGCGCCCGCTGCCACGACGCGCGACACCCCGCCCGCCCCGCCGTACGACCTTTACGTGTCCGAACCACAGGACACCCCGGCCTCCGGGGCGACGAGGCAGCCGCCTTCGTACGCCCCCGAGCGGTCGGAGCCGGCGCCCTCGAACGACGCGCGGAACCCGTACGACGCCCAGGCGCCCGGCACCACTGCTCAAGAACCCGCCGCCCGGGTCGACTACACCCACCCCCGCCGCCGCCCGCACGGCACACCGCCGGCAGAGGCTCCGGCCGCCGACGACCGGCCCGCACAGCCCGTCGCGGGCGACGCCGCGGGCTGGTCGATGGAGGAACGGCTGTACAACCAGGTCTGGGGCATGTTCGAGGACCTGGCGCGGACGACGGCCGCGTACCGCAGCGCGGTCGACTTCGCGGACTCCCGTCTGGAAAAGGATCTCGACCAGGCCCTCAGCGACCCCCGCGGCCGGCTCGGCACCGCCGGTGACGCCGCGCGCGAGGCGGCCCGCGCCCGCCGGACGCAGCTGGTGGACCAGGCGCGCGCGGTCCTCGACCGCGACCTCGCCCAGCTCACTGCCGAGTCCGACGTGGTCGAGCCCGCGCTTCCGCCCGCCTACGCCCGCTGGGACAACCCGGTCTGGCACGGATATCGCGTGCCGGACGAGCCACCGATGGCCCTGCGCCTCGGCGACCTCCGTCTGCCGGAGAGTGCGTCGCTGAGTATCCCCCTGCTGGTCAGGCTGCCGCTTGAGCGCGGCCTGTGGCTCGACAGCGGAGCGCCCACCGCCGACGGTTCGGACTCCGTCGAGCTACGGCACCGGGCTCTGGAGGCGGCGGTGGCGCTCGCGGCGCGACTGCTCGCGATTCATCCGGCGGGGGACTTCGCCCTGCAGGCCATCGACCCGGCCGGCGCCGGGGCCACGGCGTTCGGCCCGCTCGTGCGGACCGGCGTGCTGGCAGCGCCTCCCGCGACCGGCGCGGCGGGGGTGACGGAGCTGCTGGAGCGGCTGACCCGGCGGGTCGACCTGGTGCAGATGGCGTTGCGCGCCGGCGCGCCCGAGTCGCTGCCGGCCGATGTCGACACCGCCCGGCAGCTGCTGATGGTCAACGACTTCCCGCACGGTTTCGACGACCGGGCGGTGACCCGGCTGCGTTATCTGGCCGACGAGGGGCCCGACGTCGGCGTGCACCTCCTGCTGGTGGCGGACCGTGCGGACGCCGCCGCCTACGGCCCTCTGCTCGATCCGCTGTGGCGTTCGCTGATGCGACTGACACCCGTCCCCGACGACCACTTCGCCGACCCCTGGGTCGGGCACGCCTGGATCTATGAACCCGCGCTGGTACCGGCCGGTAGCCAGATCCTGCACCAGGTCCTCACCGAGGTGGCCCGAGCCCTGGCCAAGCACAGGTAAAAGCCACCGACCAGGGACTTTGGTCCTTATTTTACTTTTCCCTTTACCTTTCCTTGGTGATTGAGGTACTGTCTTCCGTGCGGAGGGGAGTACTCCCTGACTGCGACGCACCCGTCAGTACGGACCGGTTCCGGTCCCGGGGCGTCGGCCCGACCCGGGTGGAAGAGACCTCCGGCAGCGACGACGCTGATGTTTGCCGCTATGTAATGCCGGAGGTGCAGTGGACGTTTCCGTGACCCTGTGGGTCCTGACCATCGCGGGGCTCGCCGCCCTGATCGCGGTCGATTTCTTCATCGGGCGCAAGCCGCATGAGGTGTCGATCAAGGAAGCCGGTATCTGGACCGTCGTCTGGATCGTCCTGGCCGGACTCTTCGGCCTCGGTCTCCTTGTCTTCGGCGGCGGACAGCCGGCCGGTGAGTTCTTCGCCGGATTCATCACCGAGAAGTCGCTGAGCGTCGACAACCTCTTCGTCTTCGTCCTGATCATGGCGAAGTTCGCGGTGCCGACCCAGTACCAGCAGCGCGTCCTGCTCGTCGGCGTGCTCATAGCCCTGGTCCTGCGGGCCATCTTCATCGCCGCGGGGGCCGCGATCCTCGCCAGCTTCTCCTGGGTCTTCTACCTCTTCGGCGCCTTCCTGATCTGGACCGCCTGGAAGCTCATCCAGGAGGCCCGCGCCGACGAGGAGGACGAGGAGTTCGAGGAGAACAAGCTGCTGAAGGCGGCGGAGCGCAGGTTCGGCGTGGCCGACGGGTATCACGGCACCAAGCTGTGGATCCAGCAGAACGGCAAGCGGGTCATGACCCCGATGCTCGTCGTGATGCTCGCCATCGGCACCACAGACGTCCTGTTCGCCCTGGACTCCATCCCCGCGATCTTCGGTCTGACCCAGGACCCGTACATCGTCTTCACCGCCAACGCCTTCGCCCTCATGGGTCTGCGGCAGCTGTACTTCCTCATCGGCGGCCTGCTGAGGAAGCTGGTCCACCTCTCGTACGGCCTGTCGATCATCCTCGGCTTCATCGGCGTCAAGCTGGTGCTGCACGCCCTGCACGAGTCCGGCGTCCACGTCCCCGAGATCAGCATCCCGGTCTCGCTCGGCGTGATCTGTGCCGTCCTGGTCGTCACCACCATCACCAGCCTGATGGCCGGCAAGAAGCAGGCCGCCGTCGAGGCGGCGCGCACCGGCGACGAGGCCGCCTCGAAGGGCAGCGTCGACGTCTGACCGAGCCGGCGAGCGGCACGGCCCCGGCGGGAGCGGTTACGCGCAGTGCGTACCCGCTTCCGCGGGGCCCGGCCCCGCCGCAGAAAGGACGCAAGGTATCCGAAAAGAACGGAATGCGAATCCTGTACCTCTCTGCGACCATCGCGGCATGATCACTCGGCTTCGGTCGCTCACCCGGCAATGGACGTTCCTCGTGCCCGGCCTCGCGGTCGTCCTCCTGGCCTTCACCTGGGGCCGTGACCTGCCGGGCGCGGTCGTCGCCCTGGTGACCCTGGTGCTCGCCGGCTCCGTCCTCGCGGCGGTGCACCACGCCGAGGTCGTCGCCCACCGCGTGGGCGAGCCCTTCGGCTCGCTGGTGCTCGCCATCGCCGTCACGATCATCGAAGTGGCCCTGATCGTCACCCTCATGGCCGACGGCGGTGACAAGAGTTCCACGCTCGCCAGGGACACCGTCTTCGCCGCCGTGATGATCACCTGCAACGGCATCGTCGGCGTCTGCCTGCTCGCCGCCTCCCTGCGGCACGGCACCGCGGTCTTCAATCCCGAGGGCACCGGCGCCGCCCTGGCGACCGTCGCGACGCTCGCCACGCTCAGCCTGGTCCTGCCGACCTTCACCACCAGCAAACCCGGACCCGAGTTCTCCTCGGTGCAGCTGACCTTCGCCGCACTGACCTCACTGATCCTGTACGGCCTGTTCGTGGCCACCCAGACCGTGCGCCACCGGGACTACTTCCTGCCGATCACCCGGCAGGGCGAGGTCATCACGGCCGACGACCACGCCGTACCGCCCTCCGCGCGCACCGCCTGGATCAGCCTCGGCCTGCTCGGCCTGGCCCTGATCGGCGTGGTCGGCCTGGCCAAGGGAGTGTCGCCCACCATCGAGTCGGGAGTTGAAGCGGCCGGCCTGCACCACGCCGTCGTCGGTGTGATCATCGCCCTGCTCGTCCTGCTGCCGGAGACGATCGCCGCGCTGCGCTCCGCACGCCGCGACCGGGTGCAGACCAGCCTCAACCTCGCACTCGGCTCGGCCATGGCCAGCATCGGCCTGACCATCCCGGCCGTCGCACTCGCCTCCGTCTGGCTGTCCGGACCGCTGGTCCTCGGCCTCAGTTCGACGCACATGCTGCTGCTCGCGCTCACCGTCGTCGTCAGCTCCCTGACGGTCGTCCCGGGACGGGCCACACCCCTGCAGGGCGGAGTCCATCTGGTGATCTTCGCGGCCTACCTGGAACTGGCGATCAACCCGTAGCCGCCCGGTCCGGTCAGCCCGTCGCCGGTTCCACCGCCGGTGCGGGCACCGGGCGGGTCTCGGGCAGCAGGGCGAAGCAGGCGAGGCTGAACAGCGCGACGCCCGTGAGGTAGACGCCCACGCTCCAGGGGACCCGCCCGCTGTGTTCCGCGAGTGCCGTGGCCACGATCGGGGTGAGGGCGCCACCCACGACTCCGCCGAGGTTGTAGCCCACCGCGGCGCCCGTGCAGCGCACCCGCGCCTCATAGAGCTCCGGCAGATAGGCGGCGATCACCGCGAACATGGTGATGAAGGAGATCAGGGCGCCCAGGATGCCGAGGAACATCAGCAGCGGCTGGCCGGTGGCCAGCAGCGCGACCATCGGGAGCATCCACAGACAACAGGCCGCACACCCCGTCAGACACATCGGCCGACGGCCGTAGCGATCGCCGAGCACGGCCATGAACGGTGTGAGAGAGGCCTTCACCACCACCGCGGCCATGACACAGGTCAGCATCACCGTCCGGCTCACCCCGAGCCGCTCCGTCGCGTACGCCAGCGACCAGGTCGTCACCGCGTAGAAGACCGCGTACCCCGCGGCCAGCGCCCCCGCCGTCAGCAGCACCAGCCGTCCGTGATGCCGTACGACCTCGACGAACGGCACGCGCGCGAAGTCGTCGATCTCCAGAAACCGAGGACTCTCGGCGAGTGACGAGCGCAGCCACAGCCCGGACAGCGCCAGCACTCCCGCCCCCCAGAACGGCACCCGCCACCCCCACGCGGCGAACTCCGCGTCGGACAGCCCCGCCGACAGCGCGAGCATCACTCCGTTGGCGAGCACGAATCCGAGCGCGGGTCCCACCTGCGGAAAGCTGGACCACAGAGCGCGTCGCCCGGGTGGCGCGTGCTCGGCGGTCAGCAGCACCGCCCCGCCCCACTCGCCACCGAGGCCGAGACCCTGCAGGAAGCGCAGGACGAGCAGCAGCGCGGGCGCGGCCACACCGATCGACCCGTACGACGGCAGGCAGCCCACCGCGACCGTCGAGGCGCCCGTGAGCAGCAGCGAGAGAACCAGCACCGGTCGCCGGCCGCGCCGGTCGCCGATGTGCCCGAACAACACCGAGCCCAGCGGACGGGCCAGGAACCCCGCCCCGAACGTCACGAACGCCGCAAGCGTCCCCGCGAGCGGCGAGAACGTCGGGAAGAACAGCGGCCCCAGGACCAGGGCGGCCGCTGTGCCGTAGACGAAGAAGTCGTAGAACTCGATCGCGGTCCCCGCCAGGGAGGCCGCAGCGAGCCGCAGCATCGACGGTGGGCTCACGGTGCGTGCAGGTTCCATGCAGCGTCAACTACCCACGGTGATCACGGGTTACGGGGGGCGTGTAGAGGTGACGAAGCGACCGGAGTGTGCGCCGAGGCGACGGCGTGCGCGGCTCGTCGTCCGCTCCGGCCACCGTGATAGACCGGGTGCGAGCGGCGGTCGTCGGCGTACCGCCCCCAACGGACCGGAGGAAACGTGCCCCGCACCCTGGCCAACGCCCCGATCATGATCCTCAACGGGCCCAACCTGAACCTGCTCGGCCAGCGCCAGCCCGAGATCTACGGCAGGGACACTTTGGCCGACATCGAGGCGCTGTGCGCCAGGGCCGCGGCCGCGCACGGCGGCACGGTGGACCTCCGGCAGTCCAACCACGAGGGCGAACTGGTCGACTGGATCCACGAGGCGCGCCTGAACCACTGCGGCATCGTCATCAACCCCGCCGCCTACTCCCACACGTCGGTCGCGATTCTGGATGCACTCAACACCTGTGACGGCATGCCCGTGGTGGAAGTGCACATCTCCAACATCCACCAGCGCGAAGCGTTCCGGCACCACTCCTACGTCTCACTGCGCGCCGACGGCGTGATCGCCGGCTGCGGAGTGCAGGGCTATGTGTTCGGCGTGGAGCGCGTGGCCGCCCTGGTGGGCGCGGCGCGGGCCGACGCGTAGGTACAACCGGTGGCGCGGCCGACGCCTAGAGGCAGGCGGCGGCCGAGCTCGCGTCCGGCTACAACCGGCCCGCCTCCACGATCCGCCGCAGGAAGCGCCGCGTGCGCTCCTGCTGCGGATCGCCGAAGACCTGTTCGGCGGTGCCGCGCTCCAGGACGACGCCCCCGTCGAGAAAACAGACCTGGTCGGCGACGTCCCGCGCGAAGCCCATCTCGTGGGTCGCCAGCACCATGGTCATGCCGTCGTCCTTCAGGCCCCGGACCACCTCCAGCACCTCGCCCACGAGTTCGGGATCGAGCGCGGCCGTGATCTCGTCCAGCAGCAACAACCGGGGGCGCACGGCAAGCGCTCGTACGATCGCCACACGCTGCTGCTGGCCGCCGCTGAGCCGGTCCGGGTAGGCATCCGCCCTGGCACCCAGTCCGAGGCGCTCCAGCAGCTCCCTGGCCCGTTCCTCGGCCTCCGCGCGCGAGACGCCGTGCACCCGGCGCGGCGCCAGCGTGATGTTGTCCAGCACGCTCATGTGCGGGAAGAGGTTGTACGCCTGGAAGACCACACCGATCCGTCGCCGCACCGCGTCCTGGTCGGCACGGGGATCGGTGATCTCCTCGCCGTCCAGCCAGATCGCACCGTCGTCGATCTCCTCCAGAAGGTTGGCGCAGCGCAGCAGCGTGGACTTGCCCGAGCCGGACGCGCCGATCAGCGCGGTCACCGTGTGCGGGGCGACCTCCAGATCGACGTCCCGCAGCACGACGGAGCCGCCGAAGGTCTTGCGGACGGACTCCAGACGCAGGACGGGCGCGTCCGTGCCGTTCATAGCGATCCTCCCTGGGCCCGCCGGTCCATCCGGGCCGTCACCCAGTCCGTGAAGCGGGTCATCGGAATGGTCAGCGCCACGAACACCAGCCCCGCGACGATGTACGGCGTGTAGTTCAGACTGCGGCCCACGATGATGTCGGCGGCCCGCACGGCGTCCACCGCGCCGCCGATCGACACCAGACCGGTGTCCTTCTGTAGCGACACCAGGTCGTTCAGCAGCGGCGGCACCTGACGCCGTACCGCCTGGGGGAGGACGACGTAGCGCAGGGCCTGGCGGTTGGTCAGGCCCAGTGAGCGGGCGGCGGCGCGCTGCGAGGGGTGGATCGACTCGATGCCGGCCCGGAACACCTCGGCCACGTACGCCGAGTACGTCAGAGTCAGCGCCGTGCCGCCGAGGAGCACCGGATCGACGGTCACGCCCTGCAGCCGCAGCGCCGGTACGCCCAGGACCACGATCATGAGGTTGATGATCAGCGGCAGGCCGCGGAAGAAGTCGGTGTACGCCGCGGCCAGCACCCGCAACGGGAAGAACACCGGTCCGCGCAGGGTGCGCGCGATCGCGATCAGCATGCCGAGGACCAGGACGGCGACCCCGCAGACCGCGAGCAGGCGGATGTTCAGCCACAGCCCTTCGAGGACCTTCGGCAGCGCCTCGCGCGCGTACTGCGCGCTGAAGAACGTCTCCTTGGTGCGCGGCCAGCCCGGCGCGTTGACCACGACCAGATACAGCACGACTGCCGTGGCCAAGGTCGACAGTGCCGCGATGGCCGTGGCTCGGCGGGCACGCGCGCGTCTGTAGCGCTCGCGTTCCAGCCGCCGCGCGGAGGGCGCGTAGCCCTCACCGGTGACGCCGTCGTCGGCGCCGCCGGTCATGCCGGTTCCGGCGTCGGCCTCCTCACGGGCCGAATCGTCCTTGGCGAGCGTCACTTGAGCACCGGAGCGTCGACGGCGTCGGAGAGCCACTGCTTCTCCAGCCTGGCCAGCGTCCCGTCCTTGCGCAGGGCGTCCACGGCGCCGCTCACGCACGACGTCAGCGCGCTGCCCTTGTCCAGCACCAGCCCGAACTGCTCGGGCGCGCCGCCCTGGTTCTCGAACTGGCCGACGATCCTGGCGTTCGTCACCTCGGCCGAGGTGATGTAGAACGCGGTCGGCAGATCGACGACGATGGCATCGACCTGACCGTTCTTCAGCGCCGACTTGGCCTGGTCGTTCTTGCCGTAGACGGCGGCCTCCTGCTTCGGCTTCACCACATCGGAGATGTAGTCGAGGCTGGTGGTGCCCACTTGGGCCCCCAGCTTGAGGTCCTTCAGAGCCGCGATGCTCGTCGCCTTGGCGGCCTTGCTTCCCTTCAGCGCGATGACAGCCTGACGCACGTCGTAGTAGCCGGACGAGAAATCGACGGCCTTCTTGCGCTCGGTGCTGATCGACACCTGGTTGATGTCGAAGTCGAAGGTCTTCACACCGGGCGCGAACGCCTTGTTGAACGGCACGCTCTGCCAGACGACCGCGCTCTTGTCGTAGCCCAGCTGCCGGGCCACGGCGTAGGCGACCGCCGACTCGAAGCCCTTGCCGTTCGCGGGCTTGCCGTCCTTGAACCAGGGCTCGTACGCCGGTTCGTCCGTCGCGATCGTCAGCTTTCCGGATGTCCTGGTGGCCAACTTGCCCTGGGCGCAGCTCTTCGCGGCTGAGCCGGACGGGGCGGCCGACGCTTTGTCCTCGGGCTGCGGAGCGCAGCCGACAGCGGTGGCGAGCAGGGCTACGGTGGCGGCGGCCAGCGCACGACGCAGGGTGCGAGGGGCAAGGTACATGGCGGGAGATTGGCAGCGGACCCCAACGTTTGTCCAGGTCACGACCGTAACTGTCCGAATACTGGGAGCGGGTGTTGCAGTCGTGTGAACGCTGTGCACCGTGGGGGTCTTTGGCCAGGGCCGCCGGCCGAGGGCGGGTTGGGGACCGGCGGCCCTACCGCACAGGAGCCGTCATCCTCTGCGGGGCTGCTCCCAGTTGACTACGTGAGACGGCGCGCCGGGAGCGCGCACGCGCCCCCAGCGTGTGTGAAACCTTCGCACGGGGCGCGCGCGATGAAAGACGCGCTCGGTATCCGCCCCCCACGCCCAGCGCTCGCCACGCGTGCCGACGTTCACCACCCGCGCCCGGCACCCGCTGTCCGCGCCCGGCGCTCACCACCCGCGCGCGTGCCACTCCGGCAGATGCGGCCGCTCCGCGCCCAGAGTCGTGTCGTTGCCGTGTCCGGGGTACACCCAGGTCTCATCGGGCAGCATGTCGAAGATCTTCGTCTCCACGTCGTGGATCAGGCTGGCGAAGGCCTTCGGATCCTTGCGCGTGTTGCCGACGCCGCCCGGGAAGAGACAGTCGCCGGTGAAGACGTGCGGGTGGCCGTGCGGATCGTCGTAGACCAGCGCGATCGAACCCGGGGTGTGCCCGACGAGATGCCGCGCGGTGAGCTCCACCCGCCCCACCGTGATGACGTCGCCGTCGCTCACCGGAACATCCGTGGGCACCGGGATGCCCGGGGCGTCCTCCCGGCCGGCGTACGTCCGCGCGCCCGTGGCGGCGACGACCTCGGCGAGCGCCTGCCAGTGGTCGCCGTGTTGATGCGTGGTGACGACGGACGCGATGCCGTCGTCACCGATCATGCCGAGGAGCGTCCCCGCCTCGTTGGCGGCGTCGATCAGGAGCTGCTCGTCGGTGGCCCGGCAGCGCAGCAGATAGGCGTTGTTGTCCATCGGGCCGACCGCGATCTTCGTGATCATCAGGTCTTTCAGCTCGTGCACATCCGCCGGTCCGCCGACCTTGACCTCTCCGGTGTACGTCATGGCGATCAGCCTATAGCGGGGAGGGGCCCGCGGACCGTCGACGGCCTACAACGGAGGCAGCTTCGGCAGCGGGCCGTTCGTGGTCAGGGCGGAGCCGTCGCGCCGTCCGGCGAGCCAGCCGAGGAGGTCGGCGGCCGTACCCTCGACCGCGACCGGTCCGCCCTCCGCGCCGCCGCCCGTGGTCCAGGTCCGCCCGTCGCCTGCGGCCAGGCCGGTCGAGGGCACCTCCTTGTGCCCGGCGAAGCGGTCCGCCAGGAAGTCGATCTCCCGCTCCGCGAATTCCGCCGGAAGATCCTCCAGGTCGTACCCGATGCCGAGATCCACATGGTGCAGCGCGACCTCGGCCCACCGCCGGAACGGCACCCGGGACGCGGAGTCGGTGACCCCGTTGCGCAGTTCCACCGTGCGCGTCCAGTCCGCTGGCGCGGCGCCGGCCGCCTGGAAGCGGGCAGCGCTCTCGCGCAGGTCGGCGAGCTGGGCGTCGAGGGGACGGGGGGCGTCCCGCTCGATGTCGGCGTCGCGGACCTCGGTGCTCGCGTACATGGGGCGGCCCTCGAGAACGTTCACGAGCGCGTCCGCGTTGCGGGCGAGATGGGCGACGACGTGTCCGCGGGTCCAGCCCGGGAGCCGTGACGGCTCGGAGAGAGAGGCGTTGTCCAGGTCGGCGACCGCGTTGAGGAGCCGTTCGGTCGCGTCACGTACACATGCCAGGTCATGAGCGTGATCAATCATGGGCCTGACACTAGCCCCGCCACACCTTTGGGTGAAGGTGGTGAACCTCGCCCGCTAATCGAAAGCACGTGCTATATCGTCGGAGGCGGCGTCGGGCATGCTGGATGGCTGCGGGTTGTTATGCAACCGGGCAATCCGACCGGCGTTGTCAGTGGCTCCCCCTAGTCTGAAAAAGCACGGGGGCCCCGCCCCTGTCACTTCTCTCAAGAAAGGTGCGGACCGGCGTGGCCGACCGTCTCATCGTCCGTGGCGCGCGCGAGCACAACCTGAAGAATGTCTCGCTCGACCTGCCTCGTGACTCGCTCATCGTCTTCACGGGCCTGTCCGGGTCGGGCAAGTCCTCCCTGGCCTTCGACACGATCTTCGCGGAGGGCCAGCGCCGCTACGTGGAGTCGCTCTCCTCGTACGCCCGGCAGTTCCTCGGCCAGATGGACAAGCCGGACGTCGACTTCATCGAGGGCCTGTCCCCGGCGGTGTCCATCGACCAGAAGTCGACCTCGCGCAACCCGCGCTCGACGGTCGGCACCATCACCGAGGTCTACGACTATCTGCGTCTGCTCTTCGCGCGCATCGGCAAGCCGCACTGCCCCGAGTGCGGCCGCCCCATCTCGCGCCAGTCGCCGCAGGCCATCGTCGACAAGGTGCTGGAGCTGCCGGAGGGGAGCCGCTTCCAGGTGCTGTCGCCGCTGGTGCGCGAGCGCAAGGGTGAGTTCGTCGACCTCTTCGCCGACCTCCAGACCAAGGGCTACTCCCGCGCGCGCGTGGACGGCGAGACGATCCAGCTCTCCGACCCGCCGACGCTGAAGAAGCAGGAGAAGCACACCATCGAGGTGGTCGTCGACCGCCTCACGGTCAAGGGCTCCGCCAAGCGCCGCCTCACCGACTCCGTGGAGACCGCCCTCGGTCTGTCCGGCGGCATGATCGTGCTCGACTTCGTCGACCTCCCCGAGGACGACCCCGAGCGCGAGCGCATGTACTCCGAGCACCTCTACTGCGCGTACGACGACCTGTCCTTCGAGGAGCTGGAGCCCCGCTCCTTCTCCTTCAACTCGCCCTTCGGCGCCTGCCCCGAGTGCACCGGCATCGGCACGCGTATGGAGGTCGACCCGGAGCTGCTCGTCCCGGACCCGGACAAGTCGCTGGACGAGGGCGCCATCCACCCCTGGTCGCACGGACACACCAAGGACTACTTCGGCCGCCTGATCGGCGCCCTCGCGGACGCCCTCGGCTTCCGCACGGACATCCCGTTCGCGGGGCTGCCCCAGCGCGCGAAGAAGGCCCTGCTCTACGGCCACAAGACCCAGATCGAGGTCCGCTACCGCAACCGGTACGGTCGCGAGCGCGTGTACACCACGCCCTTCGAGGGTGCGCTGCCCTTCGTGAAGCGCCGGCACAGCGAGGCCGAGAGCGACGCCAGCCGTGAGCGCTTCGAGGGCTATATGCGCGAGGTGCCCTGCCCCTCCTGTGAAGGCACGCGTCTGAAGCCGATCGTCCTCGCGGTCACGATCATGGAGAAGTCGATCGCCGAGGTCTCCGGGATGTCGATCAGCGACTGCGCGGACTTCCTGGGCCGGCTTCAGCTGAACGCCCGTGACAAGAAGATCGCCGAGCGGGTCCTGAAGGAGGTCAATGAACGACTTCGCTTCCTGGTCGACGTCGGCCTGGACTACCTCTCGCTGAACCGAGCGGCCGGCACGCTCTCCGGCGGCGAGGCCCAGCGCATCCGCCTGGCCACCCAGATCGGCTCCGGCCTCGTCGGCGTGCTCTATGTCCTCGACGAGCCGTCCATCGGACTGCACCAGCGGGACAACCACCGGCTGATCGAGACCCTGGTCCGGCTGCGCGACATGGGCAACACCCTCATCGTCGTGGAGCACGACGAGGACACCATCAAGGTCGCCGACTGGGTGGTGGACATCGGCCCCGGCGCCGGTGAGCACGGCGGCAAGGTCGTGCACAGCGGTTCCCTGAAGGAACTGCTCGCCAACACCGAGTCGCAGACCGGCGCGTATCTCTCGGGCCGCAAGGAGATCCCGGTTCCGGACCTCCGCCGTCCCCTGGACCCGTCCCGGCGGCTCACGGTGCACGGCGCCCGCGAGAACAACCTCCAGGACATCGACGTGTCCTTCCCGCTGGGAGTGTTCACGGCCGTCACAGGCGTATCCGGATCCGGCAAGTCGACGCTGGTCAACGACATCCTCTACACCCACCTGGCCCGCGAGCTGAACGGCGCGCGGAACGTCCCCGGACGGCACACGCGCGTGGACGGCGACGACCTGGTCGACAAGGTCGTGCACGTCGACCAGTCGCCCATCGGCCGCACCCCGCGGTCCAACCCGGCGACGTACACCGGCGTCTTCGACCACATCCGCAAGCTGTTCGCCGAGACCACCGAAGCGAAGGTCCGTGGCTATCAGCCCGGCCGCTTCTCCTTCAACGTCAAGGGCGGCCGCTGCGAGAACTGCGCGGGCGACGGCACGATCAAGATCGAGATGAACTTCCTCCCGGACGTCTACGTCCCGTGCGAGGTCTGCCACGGAGCCCGGTACAACCGGGAGACCCTGGAGGTCCACTACAAGGGCAAGTCCATCGCCGACGTGCTGAACATGCCGATCGAGGAGGCCACCGACTTCTTCGAGGCCGTCCCGGCCATCTCCCGGCATCTGAGGACGCTGAAGGACGTCGGCCTCGGCTACGTCCGCCTCGGCCAGTCCGCCACCACCCTCTCCGGCGGTGAGGCCCAGCGCGTGAAGCTGGCCAGCGAACTGCAGAAGCGGTCCACCGGGCGCACGGTCTATGTGCTGGACGAGCCGACCACCGGTCTGCACTTCGAGGACATCAGCAAGCTGCTGACGGTCCTCGGCGGCCTGGTCGACAAGGGCAACACAGTCATCGTCATCGAGCACAACCTCGACGTGATCAAGACCGCCGACTGGATCGTGGACATGGGTCCGGAGGGCGGTGCCGGCGGCGGCCTCGTGGTCGCCGAGGGCACGCCCGAGGAGGTCGCCGGGGTCCCGGCCAGCCACACCGGCAAGTTCCTGCGCGAGATCCTCGGCGCCGACCGCATCAGCGACGCGGAGCCGGTGAAGGCGCCGCGTGCCACCACGGCCAGGAAGACGGCCGCGGCGAAGACGGCGGCGAAGAAGACGGTGACGGCCAAGGCCAACAACACGGCGACCAAGAAGGCCGCCACGCCCACCAAGAAGGCGACGCCCGCGAAGAAGACGACGCGGACACGCAAGGCCTGACACACCACCAGAAAAGCGGCGCCCCGCGGGAACTCCCCGTGGGGCGCCGCTCGTTCCACCTCAGACGCCCCGGTTCTGCGGACGGACAAGTCACGGCACACCGCGGTTCCGGCTGCACCTTGTCAACAGCACAGGGAAGAAAGACCGTTCACCACGCACCCAGCTCGGCTGCGTACGGCGGCTCCGCCCCCGCCCGCGAGCACGTGATCGCCGCCGCGCGTGCCGCGAAGCGCAGCAGCCGCGTCCAGCCCTGTGTCCCGAGGGCGGTGAGCGCGTCCGCGGACAGCGCGTCCAGGGCGGAAAGCCCATGCAGCAGGGCCGCGTTCACCGTGTCACCGGCGCCGATGGTGTCCACCACGGCGACCTTCTCACCCGGCACGGAGTACTCCGCGCGGTCCTGGGTGAACACGGTCAGTCCCTCCCCGCCCCGGGTCACCACGACGGCCGCCGGTCCCGCGGCCAGCCACTCCTGAGGGGTGCCGCCCAGCCACTCGGCGTCCTCCGCGGAGAGCTTCAGCAGCGTCACCGAGGGCAGCCAGCTCTTGAAACGCGCCCGGTAGGCGTCCGCGTCCGGGATCAGCCCCGCCCGGATGTTGGGGTCGAGCGCGGTGAACAGCCCCTGACGCGCGGCTGTGCGCATCAGCTCCTCATAGGCGCTCGCCCCCGGTTCCAGGACGAGCGAGCAGGTACCGAAGGACACCGCGCGCGTGCCGGCGGGGAGTGTGGCGGGGGCGGTGAACAGCCGGTCGGCGGTGCCTTCGACATAGAAGGAGTAGGCGGCCGAGCCGCTGCCGTCGATCGTGGCCACCGCCAGGGTCGTCGGCTCCGTCCCGCGCTGCACACCGGACACCTCCACCCCTGCTCGTCGCAGCCCGTCGAGCAGGGCCTCGCCGAACGCGTCGCGCGATGTCCGGGAACAGAACGAGGTGCGGGAGCCGAGCCGACCGAGGGCCACGGCGGTGTTGTACGGGCCGCCGCCGAGCGCCGGCTTCAGATCCGCGAGGGCGCCGGAGCGCTGCGGTACCAGATCGATCAGTGCTTCACCGGCGACGACGATCACGAGGCGGTTCCCTTCTGCGGCTGCGTGGATGATGCGGTGCTCTCGGGCTCCTCGGGCGCTCCCGGCTCTTCCGGGCACCCGCAGGATGTGCGATGGACGAACGCGCAGGGCAGCCGCACCGTCCGGGTCGGCCGGCATGGCTCGTCGAGGCGGTCCAGGAGCACCTGGACGGCCTGCGCGCCGAGTTCCCGGCTGGGCTGGGCGATCGCGGTGAGCCGAGGGGAGAACAGGTCGGCCCAGGCGAAGTCGTCGAAGCAGCACAGGGCGATGTCGCTCGGAACGGACAGGCCGTGCCGGCGCAGGGCGCGCAGGGCGCCGATGGTCATCGCATTGTTCGCGGTGACCAGTGCCGTGGGCGGGTCCTGCAGGGCGAGCAGGGCGGCCGTGGCCTGCTCGGCACCCGCGGACTCGGAGTGCCCCGACACCAGAAGCCGCTCGTCGTGGGCCAGGCCGGCGATGGCCAGGCCGTCCCGGTAGCCGGCCACCCGCTCACCGGTGGTACTGAGCCCCGGCAGACCCGCGACCAGACCGATCCGGCGGTGGCCCAGCTCGGCGAGGTGGGTGACGAGCCGGGCGGTCGGTCCGGCGCTCTCGGCGCAGACCTGGTCGTACCAGGGCACGGCCTCGCCGGGGGCGGCGCCCGCCGGACCACCGGCCGCGGTGCCGTCCCTCACGCCCGCATCGATCACCCGGTCCAGGAACACGGTCGGTACGGCGTGGCGGCGCAGATAGCCGACCAGGTCCTGCGGGTGTGCGGAAGGCGCGACGATCATGCCGTCCACCCGTCGTTCATGGAGGAGCTGTACGACCTTGCGTTCGTGCCCGGGGTCGTCGTGGGGGTCCGCGATGAGCAGGCTGTAGCCGGCGTGCAGAGCGGCGGCCTCGACGCCCTGGAGGATCTCCGTGAAGTAGGGGTTGCTGATCGCCGACACCGCCAGCCCGATGGAGCGGGTGCGGGAGGTCACCAGGGAGCGGGCCAGGGTGTTGGGGGTGTAGCCGAGGGCGTCGACGGCATCCAGCACCGCCTGGCGAGTGTGGGGCGACACCGGGCGTGTGCCGTTCAGGACATGGGAGACGGTCGCCACGGAGACCCCCGCGCTGCGCGCGACATCGGCCATGGTGGGCATCGTGACTCCCTCCCGGAACCGATCGAGCGCAGCCTTTCGGCCGGGACGGTATCCCATCGGCCGCCTCGGCGTAAACGTTTGCGTAAGCGTTTACGTCCACCCGACAGCTTTCCAGCGGCACCGCCTCGCCCCCACGCTGCTGCTCCCCGGCACCCCTGCACCGTGGTCGGCACCCCGGCCCGGGGCCGACCCTTCTGCCCGGGTATCGTCGCTCCGCACACCCCTTGAGCAGTGGAGTTCCAGATGCCTGCCCGACCCTCCGCGAGCCGTCGTACCCTCCTTCGAGGGGCCGCCGTGACCCCGGTCGCCGGGCTCGGCCTGGCCGCCTGCTCGGCACCGGGCCAGGGCGGCGCGGCCGCGGCCACGCCGACGGCGCCCGTCGACCTCGGCGCCGACAGCGAGGTGGCGAAGGGCGGTGCCAAGCTCTACCGGGACCACAATGTGGTGGTCAGCCGCGACGGGAGCGGCGAGCTGAAGGCGTACAGCACGATCTGCACGCACGCGGGGTGCCCCATCAACAAGCTGCAGGGCACGATCCTGATCTGTCCCTGCCACGGCAGTCAGTTCGACGCCGTGACGGGCAAGGTGGTCCAGGCACCGGCCACCGAGCCCCTGGCCGAGCTGCCGGTGAAGAACACGAACGGCAGGATCATCGCCGGTCCGGGCGCCTGACGGCCGGCCTCCGCGGACCAGCTGCGCGCCCGTCCCCGTGCCACCGGGCGGCCGTGTGCCCGCGCATCGACGCGTCCGCGTGAATGCCTCAACCGAGCTGCTACAGCAGCGACTTCACTCCCACTGCCATGCGATGCCGACGATGCCCGGACGTATCCGAGGCTCGACCACATGGACGCAGCGGTGCGGGCCGGTGACCGGCAGTTCGTGCCGGCCGCTGCGGGGGGCCGCCGTCGAGTGCTGGGTGAAGCGATGGCAGCGGACCGGCAGCGCGGCCGCGTCGAAGCGCACCTGGAGTGCGTACTGGCCGCCTGGCGAGCCGAAGCGGTGGAGGTACTCACGGGAGGGCCCGGCGGTGCCGTCCTCGATGCCGTACCGGAAGAGGAAGGTGTCCCCGGAGCGCAGCCGGGTGCCGAAGAGCAGCTCCGCCGCGAGCACGCCGGTCTCCCGGTCCCAGCGGACGCGTCCCGTGCGGCAGTTCTCCAGCGCCCGCACTCTGATGTCGTGCGGCCGGCAGCCCGGGTCGCCGTGGTGCACGGCGACGAAGCGGTCGACGCCGTCGAGGTGGGCCCGCACGATGTGGTGGGCCTCGCGGGTCGCCAGCTCGCGCCGGGCGCCGATGCATACGCATTCGTGGTGGCCCAGGGTGTGCAGCCCGCCGTCGAGGGACGAGCCCAGCTCGGTCCGGAGCCGGTCCAGGACGTCCGAGGCCTCGATCAGAGAACGGTAGGAGCGTCCTGCGGGGCGGCAGGTCGCCGAAGGGTCGTCGACCTCGGCGAGCAGCCGGATCAGCGACTCGTCCGGCAACTGGAGGATCTCCTCCAGTGCCCGTACGGCGCGCAGCGACTCGGGGCGCTGTGGGCGGCGGGCGCCCTGCTGCCAGTAACTCAGGCTGGTGACACCGACCTTGACCCCGTGCCGGGACAGATGGTGCTGGACGCGCTGGAGCGGCAGCCCGCGTGCGGCGATCGCGGCGCGCAGCGCCACATGGAAGGGGCCGCCCCGCAGGGCCGTATCCAGTTCCGCGGTGGGGAGATGCGCGTGCTCTGTGGCATGCCGCATGCCGGGGCGCCTTTCTGTGAAGTGTCGCTACGGCTGGTCAGACCGTCTGCGCTGCTGTGCGGGGCCACCCCCGTGGGCGCCGTTGACGCCCGTACCCGCGCACGCCGCCCCCGTACGCGTGCGTGCACCGGCCCCGAGTTCCCCCGCATTGAAGCGTGTTGACCAGACCCCGACAACACCTCGAACCCGCCACGACCGAAGCCGACCGGCTTGCGACGTCGTGCCGGAGCGGTCCGGCACGGGCCGTCCCCCCGCCCGCGCCGCCGAAGGGAAGACAGGCGCGTGACGGAGACCGTGACGGAGAGCTGGACATCCGCCGGTGATCACATGACGGTGACGGCCGAGAGAAGGTGGTCATCGCCCTGCGGCGGCGGATCACCGAGGGCCGTCCCGAAACCTGGCCGGCACGTGATCGGTAGGGGCCTTCCGCTGGTGGGCACGGCAGGACGCGTGGACGGGTGAGCGGCACGGGGGTGGGGGTTGTCCACAGGCCCGACGCGGTGTCGGTGCTCGCCAGTAGGGTGTGAGACATGGCCGACCCCTCCAGCTACCGCCCCAGGCCGGGCGAGATCCCGGACTCTCCCGGGGTGTACAGGTTCCGTGACGAGCACCGCCGGGTGATCTACGTCGGAAAGGCGAAAAGCCTGCGCCAGCGCCTGGCGAACTACTTCCAGGACCTGGCGAACCTGCACCCGCGCACCCGGACGATGGTGACCACCGCCGCGTCCGTGGAATGGACCGTGGTGTCCACGGAGGTCGAGGCGCTCCAGCTGGAGTACTCCTGGATCAAGGAGTACGACCCCCGGTTCAACGTCAAGTACCGCGACGACAAGAGCTACCCGTACCTCGCGGTGACGATGAGCGAGGAGTTCCCGCGCGTGCAGGTGATGCGCGGTCACAAGAAGAAAGGCGTCCGGTACTTCGGGCCGTACGGGCACGCGTGGGCCATCCGGGACACCGTCGACCTGCTGCTGCGCGTGTTCCCGGTGCGCACCTGCTCGGCCGGCGTGTTCAAGAACGCCGCCCGCACCGGCCGCCCCTGCCTGCTCGGCTACATCGGCAAGTGCTCCGCTCCCTGCGTCGGCAGGATCACCCCCGAGGACCACCTGGAGCTGGCCGAGGAGTTCTGCGACTTCATGGCCGGCCGCACCGGCACCTACCTCCGCCGTCTGGAGAAGCAGATGACCCAGGCGGCCGAGGAGATGGAGTACGAGCGGGCCGCCCGGCTGCGCGACGACATCGAGGCCCTGAAGAAGGCCATGGAGAAGAACGCCGTCGTGCTCGCCGACGCGACCGACGCCGACCTCATCGCCGTCGCCGAGGACGAGCTGGAGGCGGCCGTGCAGATCTTCCATGTGCGGGGCGGCCGGGTGCGCGGCCAGCGCGGCTGGGTGACCGACAAGGTCGAGGAGATCACCACCGGCGCGCTCGTCGAGCACGCCCTGCAGCAGCTCTACGGCGAGGAGAGCGGGGACGCGGTCCCCAAGGAGGTCCTGGTTCCGGCGCTGCCCGAGCCGGCCCTGCCCGTCCAGGAGTGGCTGACCGGCCGCCGAGGGGCCAATGTCTCGCTGCGCATCCCGCAGCGCGGCGACAAGAGGGCACTCATGGAGACCGTGGAGCGCAACGCCCAGCAGGCCCTCGTGCTGCACAAGACCAAGCGTGCCTCCGACCTGACCACGCGCTCGCGCGCCCTGGAGGAGATCTCCGAGGCCCTCGACCTGGACAGCGCCCCGCTGCGCATCGAGTGCTACGACATCTCGCATCTCCAGGGCGACGACGTGGTCGCCTCCATGGTCGTCTTCGAGGACGGCCTCCAGCGCAAGAGCGAGTACCGCCGCTTCCAGATCAAGGGCTTCGCGGGCCAGGACGACGTCCGCTCCATGCACGAGGTGATCACCCGCCGCTTCAAGCGCTACCTCGCCGAGAAGGAGAGGACGGGGGAGTGGGCCGAGGACCCCGGCACCGAGGACGCCCTCACCGACGGCGACAGCGCGCTCACCGGCACGGACGTGATCACAGACTCCCTCAAGGACGACGAGGGCCGCCCCAAGAAATTCGCCTACCCGCCCCAGCTGGTCGTCGTCGACGGCGGACAGCCCCAGGTCGCCGCGGCGAGCCGCGCCCTCGACGAGCTGGGCATCGACGACATCGCCGTCTGCGGCCTCGCCAAGCGCCTGGAGGAGGTCTGGCTGCCCGGCGACGACGACCCGGTGGTCCTGCCCCGCACCAGCGAAGGCCTGTATCTGCTCCAGCGCGTGCGGGACGAGGCCCACCGGTTCGCGATCACCTACCAGCGTGCCAAGCGCGCCAAGCGCTTCCGGGCCGGCCCCCTGGACGACGTCCCCGGACTCGGCGAGACCCGTAAACAGGCGCTCATCAAGCATTTCGGCTCGGTGAAGAAGCTGCGGTCCGCCACAATCGAACAGATCCAGGAGGTACCCGGGATAGGCCGGAAGACGGCCGAGACCATCGCCGTGGCCCTCGCCCAGGCGGCCCCGGCCGCACCCGCCGTGAACACGGCGACCGGAGAGATCATTGAAGACGAGGAACCGGACACGACGGGCGGTTCCTCGGGGGAGCCCGTAACCGCGGGCCTTCCGGACGAACGACGGGGGCAGGAGACATGACCGAGCACAAGGAACAGCCCACAGCGGAGCGAGATCGGGCCCATGAGGAAGCGGGCCAGGACCAGCCGCGTGCCGCGGCCGGCGAGCAGCCCGCGGCCCAGGAAAACGGAGCACAGGTGAGCACGGACGGTACGCCGGCCGGAGGACCCGAAGCGGCCATCCCCGAGCTGGTGATCATCTCCGGTATGTCCGGAGCGGGACGGTCGACGGCGGCCAAGTGTCTGGAGGACCTCGGCTGGTTCGTCGTGGACAACCTCCCGCCCGCCCTCATCCCCACCATGGTGGAGCTGGGCGCCCGCTCACAGGGCAATGTGGCGCGGATCGCGGTCGTCGTGGACGTACGCGGCCGGCGCTTCTTCGACAATCTGCGCGAGTCCCTCGCCGACCTGGACACCCGGGGCGTCACCCGGCGCATCGTCTTCCTGGAGTCCTCCGACGAGGCCCTGGTGCGTCGCTTCGAGTCGGTGCGCCGCCCGCACCCGCTGCAGGGCGACGGCCGTATCGTCGACGGCATCGCCGCCGAGCGTGAGCTGCTGCGTGAGCTGCGCGGCGACGCCGACCTGGTGATCGACACCTCCAGCCTCAATGTGCACGAGCTGCGCGCCAAGATGGACGCCCAGTTCGCCGGCGACGAGGAACCCGAGCTGAGGGCCACCGTGATGTCCTTCGGCTTCAAGTACGGCCTCCCGGTAGACGCCGACCTGGTCGCGGACATGCGCTTCCTGCCCAACCCGCACTGGGTCCCGGAGCTGCGGCCCTTCACCGGTCTGAACGAGGAGGTCTCCGACTATGTGTTCAACCAGCCGGGCGCGAAGGAGTTCCTCGACCGGTACGCCGAACTGCTGCGGATGATCGCGGCCGGCTACCGGCGCGAGGGCAAGCGGTATGTGACCATCGCCATCGGCTGTACCGGCGGCAAGCATCGCTCGGTCGCGATGTCGGAGAAGCTCGCCGCGCGCCTCGCGGCCGAGGGCGTGGAGACGGTGCTTGTACACCGGGACATGGGACGGGAATGACGGAACGTACACCGCGGCTGAGCCGGCTGCGCCGCATGGTGCCCGAGGCCCGGGCCGGACGCCCGGCCGAGGCCCGCGGCGGCCGGCCCCGCCGGCGCGGCGCGCAGCCCAAGGTGGTCGCACTCGGCGGCGGCATGGGCCTGTCCGCCTCGCTCGCCGCGCTGCGCCGGATCACCGGCGACCTCACCGCCGTCGTCACCGTGGCCGACGACGGCGGTTCCAGCGGCCGGCTGCGTGACGAGCTGGGCGTGCTGCCGCCCGGTGACCTGCGCAAGGCGTTGGCCGCGCTGTGCGGCGACGACGACTGGGGCCAGACCTGGGCCCGGGTCATCCAACACCGCTTCCAGTCCCAGGGCGATCTGCACGAGCACGCGGTCGGCAATCTGCTGATCGTCGCCCTGTGGGAGCAGCTCGGCGACCATGTGCAGGCCCTGGACCTGGTCGGCAGGCTGCTCGGCGCGCACGGCCGCGTGCTGCCCATGTCTGCCGTACCGCTGGAGCTGCAGGCCCTGGTCAAGGGGCATGACCCGGAGCGTCCGGAGGCGGTGGACACGGTGCGCGGGCAGGCGACGGTCGCGCTCACGCCCGGCGAGGTGCAGTCGGTGCATCTCGTGCCGAACGACCCGCCGGCGGTCCCGGAGGCCGTGGCGGCGGTCCTGGACGCGGACTGGGTGGTGCTCGGTCCCGGCTCCTGGTTCTCCTCGGTCATCCCGCATCTGCTCGTCCCCGAGCTGCTGGACGCCCTGACCGAGACCAAGGCGCGCAAGGTGCTGTCCCTGAACCTCGCCCCGCAGCCGGGAGAAACCGAGGGCTTCTCCCCGCAGCGTCATTTGGAGGTTTTGGGGCGACACGCCCCTAAACTCGCCCTGGACGTGGTGCTGGCCGACGAGGCCGCCGTGCCCGACCGCGACTTGCTCACCGAGGCCGCCAAAAGGCTGGGAGCCGCGGTCGAGCTGGCTCCGGTGGCCCGGACCGATGGATCACCCCGGCACGATCCGGAGCTGCTGGCCGCCGCGTACGACCGTATTTTTCGGATGCATGGAAGGATCGGCCCATGGCGATGACGGCAGCGGTGAAGGACGAGATCTCTCGGCTCCCCGTCACCCGGACCTGCTGCAGGAAGGCGGAGGTCTCCGCCATTCTGCGGTTCGCCGGCGGCCTTCACCTGGTGAGCGGGCGCATCGTGATCGAGGCGGAGCTGGACACCGCGATGGCGGCCCGCCGGCTCAAGCGGGACATCCTGGAGATCTTCGGGCACAGTTCCGAGCTGATCGTGATGGCTCCCGGCGGGCTGCGCCGCGGCTCGCGGTATGTCGTCCGGGTCGTCGCGGGCGGTGACCAGCTGGCCCGCCAGACGGGGCTCGTGGACGGCCGGGGGCGTCCGATCCGTGGCCTGCCCCCACAGGTGGTCTCCGGGGCCACGTGCGACGCCGAGGCGGCCTGGCGCGGGGCCTTCCTGGCGCACGGTTCGCTGACCGAGCCGGGCCGTTCCTCCTCCCTGGAAGTGACCTGCCCGGGTCCGGAGGCCGCGCTCGCGCTGGTCGGCGCCGCCCGCCGGCTGTCGATCGCCGCGAAGGCCCGTGAGGTGCGGGGCGTGGACCGGGTGGTGGTCCGGGACGGTGACGCGATCGGCGCGCTGCTGACCCGGCTCGGTGCGCATGAGTCGGTGCTGGCCTGGGAGGAGCGCCGGATGCGCCGCGAGGTGCGGGCGACGGCCAACCGGCTCGCCAACTTCGACGACGCCAACCTGCGCCGTTCGGCCCGTGCCGCCGTCGCCGCGGGCGCCCGCGTGCAGCGGGCCCTGGAGATCCTGGGCGAGGAGGTGCCCGAGCACCTCGCCGCCGCGGGCCGGCTGCGCATGGAGCACAAGCAGGCCTCCCTGGAGGAGCTGGGCGCGCTCGCCGACCCGCCGCTGACCAAGGACGCGGTCGCGGGTCGGATCCGCCGGCTGCTGGCGATGGCCGACAAGCGCGCCGCCGACCTGGGCATCCCGGGCACGGAGGCGAACCTCTCGGAGGAGCTGGCGGACAACCTCGTCGGCTGACCCACCACGTCGACGAGCCTGTGCCGGAGCCCAGTCGGGGCTCCGGCACAGGCCTTCGCGTGTCTGACGCCTCTTCATTTGCGTGGCTGTCAGGCGCTCTTGACTCGATCATGGACTGACATGAGCCTGGCAACCTGTTCGCCGCTGTGGCGGACCACCGCTAGGGGGGTTCATGAGACACAGAGCGAGATCGATCCTCGCTGTCGGCGCGCTCCTGATCGGCGGAGCGAGCCTCGCACCCGTGGCCCAGGCGCAGAGCGGACGTCCGGTGACGTCCGACCCGGACCAGATCAAGGTCTTCCGCGCCGATGTCACCAAGCAGCAGATCCCGCTGCTTCTCAAGGCCGGTCAGGACGGTGACGAACTCGGCGAGCAGGTCACCGGAAGCGGACGGTCCGAGGTCGAGGTCTATCTCACCGACCGTCA
The DNA here is from genome assembly GCF_014650595.1 of Streptomyces alanosinicus. Lineage (GTDB taxonomy): Bacteria > Actinomycetota > Actinomycetes > Streptomycetales > Streptomycetaceae > Streptomyces > Streptomyces alanosinicus. Next base: position 54,767 of record NZ_BMVG01000001.1, on the reverse strand, counting down.
GGCCGCCAAGCTCCGCGGACAGGGCGTCGACCTCACCGAGCACACCGTCCCGGCCAAGGCGCTGGCACGGGTCGAGAAGGCGTCCCAGGGCGTGTTCCGCCCCTACGGTGGCAGCGGCGGGCTCAAGGAGGAGATCCTCCGGACCGCCCAGGCCAACCCCGGCCTCACCAAGGTCGAGTCCATCGGGAAGACGGTGGACGGCCAGGACATCCTCGCGCTCAAACTGACCAGGAACGCGGCGCGGACGAGGGACGGCGCCAAGCCGTCCGTGCTGTACCTGTCCAACCAGCACGCGCGCGAGTGGATCACGCCCGAGATGACCCGGCGGCTGATGCACTACTACCTGGACCACTACCGCACCGACCGGCAGATCCGGAAGATCGTCGACTCGACGGAACTGTGGTTCGTGATCTCGGCCAACCCCGACGGCTACGACTACACGTTCAAGAACTCCGGGACCCGCCTGTGGCGCAAGAACCTGCGCGACGTCAACGGCGACGGCGTCATCGGCCCGGGCGACGGCGTCGACCTCAATCGCAACTTCCCCTACAAGTGGGGCTACGACGACGAGGGTTCGTCCCCCAATCCCACCAGTGAGACCTACCGGGGCGCGAGCCCCGAGTCCGAGCCCGAGACCAAGGCGCTGGACGGCTTCGAGAAACGCATCGGGTTCAGATACGCCGTCAACTACCACTCGGCCGCCGAACTGCTCCTCTACGGCGTCGGCTGGCAGGTCGCCACGCCCACCCCGGACGATGTCCTCTACAAGGCGCTCGCCGGCACCCCGGACAACCCGGCCATCCCCGGCTACCGTTCACAGCTCTCCTCGGAGCTGTACACCACCAACGGCGAGGCGGACGGACACGCGTCGAACGTCAACGGCGTCGCGATGTTCACGCCCGAGATGTCGACCTGCGCGACCGCGGCGAACGTCGACCCGAACGACGCGTGGCGGCCCGAGGACTGCCGGTCGGTGTTCGAGTTCCCCGACGACGAGAAGCTGATCCAGCAGGAGTTCGCCAAGAACATCCCGTTCGCGCTCTCCGTCGCCGAGACCGCCGCACACCCCGACCGGCCCCGTTCCTCGGTCGGGCTGAGCGCCGCCGACTTCACCCCGGCCGCGTTCCCCACGTCGTACTCCCGGGGGGCGGACCAGGAGGTCTCCGTCGTCGTCCGCAAGGCGGTCCGTGACAAGGAGCTGAAGTACCGCGTCAACGGCGGCCGCGTCCTCGACCAAGCGCTGCGGCACTGGAGGGGCGGCGAGACCTACGGCGGCGAGGACGACCTGTACTTCGACGCGTACCGGGCCGAGGTGCGGGACGGCCGGCCGGGCGACAAGGTCGAGGTGTGGTTCACCGGCGAGACGGAGAGCGGTAAGAAGGTCTCCAGCTCGCACTTCACCTACACGGTGGCCCAGCGGCCCGAGGCCGACACGCTCGTCGTCGCCGAGGAGGGCGCGGCGGCCACGCAGGCGCAGAAGTACGTGGACGCTGCCGGGGCGGCCGGGCACAAGGCGATCGTGTGGGACGTCGCCACGCAGGGCGCGCCGGACGCGCTCGGCGTGCTGAAGCACTTCCGGACCGTCATGCACTACTCCGGCGCGAACGGCCCCGGCAACGCCACCCAGCTGCAACTGCGCGCCTATCTGAACGAGGGCGGCAGGCTGATCGAGGCCGGTGAGCGGGCCGGCGGCAGCGTCGACCTGGGCGACGGGACCCCCTCGGACGACTTCAGCCAGTACTACCTGGGCGCCTACAGCCGTACGTCGACCAAGGGCGCCACCGGCTTCACCGGCTCCGGAGCCCTCGACGGCTACTCCGGCGCCCTCAGCGACACGCCCGGCAATCCGCTGGACGCGGCCGGCACCTACGGCGTCACCTCCGACGCGTTGCCGGCCGCCACGTATCCGCAGTTCAAGAGCGTGGGCGCGGGCCGGTTCGCGGGGACGGTCAATCCGTACGGGCCCTACTCGGGGTCGTACATGGCCGCTGCCGTGCACACCGACGACGCCTATAAGCGCCTTGCCCGCACCATCGACCTCACCGGTGTCAGCGCCGCCGACAAGCCGGCCCTGAGCGCCCGGCTGCTGTGGGACACCGAACCGGGGTACGACCACGCGGTGATCGAGACGCACACCGTGGGCGCCGACGACTGGACGACCCTGCCGGAGGCCTCAGGGGCCACGAAGAACGCCGTGCCGGCCGACTGCGGGCAGGGGTTCCTGATCGCGGAGCACCCCTGGCTGAAGCACTATCTGACGCTCGCGGACAACGCCTGCACCGCGAGCGGCACGAGCGGCACCTTCAACAGCCTCACCGGCAGCTCCGGCGGCTGGCGGCAGGTCTCCTTCGATCTGAGCGCCTTCGCGGGCAAGTCCGTCGAGGTGTCGATCAGCTACATCACCGACCCGGGCACGGGCGGACACGGCGTCCTCGTCGACGACGCCTCGCTCGTGGCCGGCGGCGTGGCGAAGGAGACCGAGGGATTCGAGTCGTCCCTCGGGGCCTGGCACGTGGCGGGGCCGCCCGCGGGCAGCCCCGCCGTCCAGAAGGACTGGGCGCGCTCGGGGACGCTGTTCCAGACGTACGGCGCGGTCACCACGGACGACACCGTGCTGCTGGGCTTCGGTCTGGAGCAGGTGCCGTCGGCGGCGGACCGGGCAGCCCTGGCGAGGAAGGCGTTCGCGGCGCTCGGCCGGTGAGGGCCGTCACGTTGACAGATCCCGCCCGCCTTGTTCCAACAGGTGAGCGGGAGGCCTCTCAGCAGTGCATGAAAGGGGCCCTGATCAAGTGAGCCGACCCGCTCACGAACGAGTGAAGTCGGCGTAAAAACCGCCCGATATTCCGTACCAAATACGGGTGAATCCACTGTCGATCCGGGACGGTCCGTACCCCTACTGGCGGGTACGGACCGCCTGCCCGTGTATGGGCCATCTCGATGTCACCCCGGGGCCCGCAGGGAGGTAGGGTCGGTGGTGGTCGGGGACATCCCAAACAGAGCTCGCCGGCACCGCATGGCCGGCGTACCACGAGGAGATCGGTTCGTGACGATCCGCGTAGGCATCAACGGCTTCGGCCGCATCGGTCGCAACTACTTCCGCGCGCTGCTCGAGCAGGGGGCGGACATCGAGGTTGTTGCTGTCAATGACCTGGGTGACACCGCGACCACCGCGCACCTGCTCAAGTACGACACGATCCTGGGTCGCCTCAAGCAGGAGGTCTCCCACACCGCCGACACCATCACCGTGGACGGCCACACCATCAAGGTGCTCTCCGAGCGCAACCCGGCCGACATCCCCTGGGGCGAGCTGGGCGTCGACATCGTCATCGAGTCGACCGGCATCTTCACCAAGAAGGAAGACGCCGCCAAGCACATCGCCGGCGGCGCCAAGAAGGTCCTCATCTCGGCTCCGGCCAAGGACGAGGACATCACCATCGTGATGGGCGTCAACCAGGACAAGTACGACCCGGCGAACCACCACGTCATCTCCAACGCCTCCTGCACCACCAACTGTGTGGCGCCGATGGCGAAGGTCCTCGACGAGAACTTCGGCATCGTCAAGGGTCTGATGACCACGGTGCACGCGTACACGAACGACCAGCGCATCCTGGACTTCCCGCACAAGGACCTGCGCCGCGCCCGTGCCGCCGCCGAGAACATCATCCCGACCACCACCGGTGCCGCCAAGGCCACCGCGCTGGTCCTGCCGCAGCTCAAGGGCAAGCTGGACGGCATCGCCATGCGCGTCCCGGTCCCGACCGGCTCGGTCACCGACCTGGTCGTCGAGCTCGGCCGTGAGGTCACCAAGGAAGAGGTCAACGCCGCCTTCCAGAAGGCCGCCGAGGGCGAGCTGAAGGGCCTTCTGGAGTACACCGAGGACGCGATCGTCTCCTCCGACATCGTCAACGAGCCGGCCTCCTGCACCTTCGACTCCTCCCTGACCATGGTCCAGGAGGGCAAGAACGTGAAGGTCATCGGTTGGTACGACAACGAGTGGGGCTACTCCAACCGCCTCGTGGACCTCACGGTCTTCGTCGGCAACCAGCTCTGATCGTCGCAGCAAGACCTTGAAGTGAGAGCAGGGCTCGGGCAGCGCACCGTCGCGTTGCCCGAGCCCTGCTCTCGCGTCCGGACCACGTCCTCATACGATCAGGTGCACCACGAGCCCTCCTATGGAGTCCACTCAATGAAGACGATCGACGAACTACTCGCCGACGGCGTGAGCGGCAAGCGGGTCTTCGTCCGCGCCGACCTCAACGTGCCGCTGGACGGGACCACGATCACCGACGACGGCCGGATCCGCGCCGTCCTGCCCACCGTCAAGGCCCTCGCGGACGCCGGCGCCAAGGTGATCGTCGCCTCACACCTGGGCCGCCCCAAGGGCGCCCCGGACCCCGCCTTCTCGCTGCTGCCCGCCGCCGAGCGCCTCGGGGAACTCCTCGGCGCCCCGGTCGCCTTCGCCCAGGACACCGTCGGCCCGGCCGCCCACGACGCCGTCGACGGCCTCCAGCCCGGCCAGGTCGCGGTCATCGAGAACCTGCGCTTCAACGCGGGCGAGACCGCCAAGGACGACACCGAGCGCGGCGAGTTCGCCGACCGGCTGGCCGCTCTCGCCGACGTCTACGTCGGTGACGGCTTCGGCGCGGTGCACCGGGGGCACGCCTCCGTCTACGACCTGCCGAAGAGGCTGCCGCACTACGCCGGCTACCTCATCGCCACCGAGGTCGGCGTCCTGAAGAAGCTCACCGAGGACGTCAAGCGCCCCTACGTCGTCGCGCTCGGCGGCGCCAAGGTCTCCGACAAGCTCGCCGTGATTGACGAACTGCTCGGCAAGGCCGACCGCCTGCTCATCGGCGGCGGCATGGCCTACACCTTCCTCAAGGCCAAGGGCTACGAGGTCGGCATCTCCCTCCTGCAGGAGGACCAGGTTCCGACCGTCACCGAGTACATGGAGCGCGCCGAGAAGCAGGGCGTGGAACTGGTGCTCCCCGTCGACGTCGTGGTCTCCCGGGAGTTCCCGGACCTGAAGGCCAAGAAGCCGACCGAGCACACCACGGTCGACGCGGACAAGATCCCCGCCGACCAGGAGGGCCTGGACATCGGCCCGAAGACCCGAGAGCTGTACGCCTCGAAGCTCGCCGACGCCGCGACCGTCTTCTGGAACGGTCCCATGGGCGTCTTCGAGCACCCCGACTACGCCGAGGGCACCAGCGCGGTCGCCCGGGCACTCGTCGACTCGGACGGGTTCAGCGTCGTCGGCGGCGGTGACTCCGCCGCCGCCGTGCGCACGCTCGGCTTCGACGAGAATGCATTCGGCCACATCTCGACCGGTGGCGGCGCCTCCCTCGAATACCTCGAGGGCAAGACGCTCCCCGGTCTCGCCGCACTGGAGGACTGACCTTTGGCAGCATCGAATCTTTCCGGGCGCACGCCGCTGATGGCGGGCAACTGGAAGATGAACCTCAACCACCTTGAGGCCATCGCGCACGTCCAGAAGCTCGCCTTCGCCCTGGCCGACAAGGACTACGAGGCCGTCGAGGTCGCCGTCCTGCCGCCCTTCACCGACCTGCGCTCTGTGCAGACCCTGGTCGACGGCGACAAGCTCAAGATCAAGTACGGTGCCCAGGACATCTCGGCGCAGGACTCCGGTGCCTACACCGGCGAGATCTCCGGCCCCATGCTGGCCAAGCTGAAGTGCACGTACGTGGCCATCGGCCACTCCGAGCGCCGCCAGTACCACAACGAGACCGACGAACTGGTCAACGCCAAGGTCAAGGCCGCCTACAAGCACGGCCTCACCCCGATCCTGTGCGTCGGCGAGGAGTTGGACGTCCGCGAGGCGGGCAACCACGTCACCCACACCCTCGCCCAGCTGGAGGGCGGTCTGAAGGACCTGTCCGCCGAGCAGGCCGAGACCGTCGTGATCGCCTACGAGCCCGTGTGGGCCATCGGCACCGGCAAGGTCTGCGGCTCCGAGGACGCCCAGGAGGTCTGCGCCGCCATCCGCGCCAAGATCGCCGAGCTGTACTCGCAGGACGTGGCCGACAAGGTCCGCATCCAGTACGGCGGCTCCGTGAAGTCGGGCAACGTCGCCGAGATCATGGCCCAGGCCGACATCGACGGTGCCCTGGTCGGCGGCGCCTCGCTGGACGCCGACGAGTTCGTCAAGATCGTGCGATTCCGCGATCAGTAGGACGAGCTGTGAGTAGGCGGTAGCGGCGATACGTCGTACCCTTGCGGGGGCACAGCCGATGTGCTGTGCCCTTGTCGTCCATCCGAATCCGAGGAAGTTGGTCCAGCCGTGGTTTTGGGGTTCTCGATCGCCCTGATCGTCTTCAGCCTGCTGCTGATGCTGCTGGTGCTGATGCACAAGGGGAAGGGCGGCGGCCTCTCCGACATGTTCGGCGGCGGTATGCAGTCCTCCGTCGGCGGCTCCTCGGTCGCCGAGCGCAACCTCGACCGCATCACCATCGTGGTCGGTCTGCTGTGGTTCGCGAGCATCATCGTCCTCGGCATGCTGATGAAGACGAACAGCTGATTCTCCGTTCAGCACACACATCACGCATATTCGGTACGTAAGGCCCCATGTTCGGTACGTGCTCCTGAGCGCGGCCTATCATGGGGCTTGCGTCTGGGTGTGGGGGTTGTAACTCCAATGACTGGACGCGCGTTGGGCCTTACGTAGACTGAGGCGCTCGCAGCGAAGCGGAACGCCGACTCGCTTCGCGGCACCATCACGCAGGGAGTTACGACCGTGGCAAGTGGCAACGCGATCCGAGGAAGCCGGGTCGGGGCGGGGCCGATGGGCGAGGCCGAGCGCGGCGAGTCCGCGCCGCGTCTGCGCATCTCCTTCTGGTGCTCCAACGGGCATGAGACCCAGCCGAGCTTCGCCAGCGACGCACAGGTGCCCGAGACCTGGGACTGCCCGCGCTGCGGCTTCCCAGCCGGCCAGGACCGGGACAACCCGCCGGACCCACCGCGCACCGAGCCGTACAAGACGCACCTCGCGTATGTGCGGGAGCGGCGCAGCGACGCGGACGGCGAGGCGATCCTCGCCGAGGCGCTCGCCAAACTGCGGGGCGAGATCTAGGGCCTGTCCTGCGGATCCTGTCGCGGACGCGGGGGCTGGTGCGCGCATCTGCGGCGTTGTCGTCACTCGCCGACTCCCCCACGCTCGACAGCTCCCCCACGCTCGACTTCGCTCGCGCGGGGGGACCCCCACCGCGGGGGCACCCCCATCGCGTCGACTCATTCCTCCGCCTTGCAGCCGGACGCACCAGCCCCCGCTCACCTGCGCCGATGAGGCACCGTCACTTTCCCGCGACCTGATCCGCCGGACAGGCCCTAGGACTTGACACCGGCCGGGCGTGTGAAGCTGCCCGGCCGGAGCCGTATCCGCCCGCGGGCCCGGCCGATTGTCAGTGGCGACCTCTACGGTTTTTCGTGAAGGCGAGAACCGTGAGGGGGAGCCATGGCCGCGGTGGGGGAGAAGAGCGGGACCGCACCTGCGTGGCGCGGGGGATTCGGGCGGCTGTGGACCGCCGCCGACCGGGTCGACCAGCGGCGGGCGATGTGGGCCGTGGACACGGTGCGCGGCCTGCTCGTGGCCGGGTTCGCCCTGCTGGTGGGGCTGGGCCAGGCATCGATCCCGCTGCTGCTCGCCCTCGCCTTCGCCCTGACCACGCTCCAGACGCTCTTCGACAACGCCGCCACGGCCCTGCTGCCCTCACTGGTGGACCGTGCGGACCTCGGCGGCGCCAACGCCCGATTGGTGACCGGACAGCAGATCTCCGCGGACCACGCCCCGCGGGCAGCACCCTCAGGACGGAGATCGGCGCGGGCCTGCGCGCGCTGTGGGGCGACCGGGCGCTGCGGGCGACCTGTCTGGCCACGCTGCTGTGCAAGATCGGGATGGGCGCCCTGATCGCCACCCTGGCCCTGCATGTGACGCGCTGGCTCGGGGCGGGCGACGCCGGATACGCGGCCGCGATGACGGCGTACTCGGCGGGCAGCATCACCGGCGGCTTCGTCGCCCAGCGGCTGGCGCGCCGCACCGGGAGAGTGCGGGCCCTGCTGGTCGCCGGCACCGTGCAGACGGGGTCGCTGCTGCTCATCGGATCCGTCCGGCACCTGGCCGCGCTCATCACCGGCATGCTCCTGCTCGGCGCGATGAACATGGTGTGGAACGTCAACCAGGTCACGCTGATGCAGCAACGCAGCCCCGCCTCGATGACGGGCCGGATCGCCGCCGCCTTCCGTACGTCCTCGACCTCCGGCGCTCCGCTCGGCGCGATCCTCGGCGGGGCCGCGGCCCGGCTGTACGGCCTCCAAGCCCCCGCGTTGTTCGCGGCCGCCCTCTTCGCCCTGGCGGTCACCTCGCTGACACCGGCGCGCAAGCCGGACGTACCTGTTGTTGCCCCGGAGGACGGCGCCACGACGGCTCCCGTCCTCCGGTGATCAATTAGGTTGGAACAGCTGGGACAGGCACGAAAGAAGGCGGAAGTCGGAAATGAACGCAGACGGCCGGACCAGGCTCAACCAGACGCCCGAATGGACCGCTCTCGCCAAGCATCGGGAGGAGCTGGCCGACACCCGTCTGAGGGAGCTGTTCGCCACCGATCCCGGGCGCGGCGCGGGGTACACCCTCCAGGTCGGCGATCTGTACATCGACTACTCGAAGCACCTGGTCACCGACGAGACGCTGCGGCTGCTGCGCGAGCTGGCCGCCGCCACGGACGTGTTCGGGCTCAGGGACGCCATGTTCCGCGGCGAGAAGATCAACGTCACCGAGAACCGCGCGGTCCTGCACACCGCGCTGCGCGCCCCGCGCGACGCGGTGATCGAGGTCGACGGCGAGAACGTCGTCCCGAAGGTCCACGCCGTGCTGGACAAGATGAGCGACTTCGCGGGCCGCGTCCGCTCCGGCGCCTGGACCGGCCACACCGGCAAGCGCATCAAGAACGTGATCAACATCGGTATCGGCGGCTCCGACCTCGGCCCCGCGATGGCCTACGAGGTGCTGCGCAGCTTCACCGACCGCGACCTCACGGTCCGCTTCGTCTCCAATGTGGACGGCGCCGATCTGCACGAGGCCACCCGTGACCTGGACCCGGCCGAGACGCTGTTCGTCATCGCCTCCAAGACCTTCACCACCATCGAGACGATCACCAACGCCACCTCCGCCCGCAGCTGGCTGGTGGACGCCCTCGGTGACAACTCGGCGGTGGCCAGGCACTTCGTCGCCCTGTCGACCAACGCCGAGAAGGTCGCCGAGTTCGGTATCGACCCGGACAACATGTTCGAGTTCTGGGACTGGGTCGGCGGCCGGTACTCGTACGACTCCGCGATCGGCCTGTCCCTGATGATCGCGATCGGGCCCGACCGGTTCCGCGAGATGCTCGACGGCTTCCGGCTGGTCGACGACCACTTCCGCACCGCTCCCGCCGAGGCCAACGCGCCGTTGCTGCTGGGCCTGCTGGGCATCTGGTACGGCAACTTCCATGACGCCCAGTCGCATGCCGTCCTGCCGTACAGCCACTATCTGTCGCGGTTCACCGCCTATCTCCAGCAGCTGGACATGGAGTCCAACGGCAAGTACGTGGCGCGCGACGGCAGGCAGGCCGACTGGCAGACCGGGCCGGTCGTCTGGGGCACGCCGGGCACCAACGGGCAGCACGCCTACTACCAGTTGATCCACCAGGGCACCAAGCTGATCCCGGCGGACTTCATCGGCTTCGCCGAGCCGGTCGCCGAGCTGCGGGGTGAACTGAAGGCGCAGCACGACCTGTTGATGGCCAACTTCTTCGCCCAGACCCAGGCGCTCGCCTTCGGCAAGACCGCCGAGGAGGTCCGTGCGGAGGGGGTGGCGGAGGAACTGGTCGCGCACAAGACCTTCCAGGGCAACCGGCCGACGACGACCGTCCTGGCGAAGGAACTGACCCCGTCCGTCCTCGGCCAGCTGATCGCCCTCTACGAACACAAGGTGTTCGTGCAGGGCGCGGTGTGGAACATCGACTCCTTCGACCAGTGGGGCGTCGAACTCGGCAAGGTCCTCGCCAAGCGCGTGGAGCCCGCCCTGACCGAGGGCGCGGAGGTGCCCGGACTGGATGCCTCGACCCAGGCGCTGGTCGGCACGTACCGGAAGCTGCGCGGCCGGAGCTGACCGCCAAGGGAGCGGGGCATCGGACGAGGCGAGCCCGTCCGGTGTCCGTCCGGTGCCCCGTACACCCCCTGCGGCCTGCGGTCGAGGCCGGTCGGGAGGCCGGTCAGGCCACCGCGCTGAGTGTGTCCGCGAGCCGTCCGCGGGCGGCGCGGCCCGCGGGCAGCGCGGACAGCAGCGCGGCACCCAGCACCGCGGCCAGGCCGACCGACAGGAGCAGCACCGGCGACGGGTACTGCGCGATACCGGCCCCGATGCCGCTGGAGCCGCCCTGGGCGTCGATCAGCCGGCGGCCCAGCGGCAGCCCCAGCGCCGTACCGGCGAGCACCGCGGCCAGGGCCGTACAGCTCGTCGCCGTGACGGTGATCGCGGTGATCTGCCGCGGGGACATGCCGATCGCCTTCAGCGCGAGCACATCACGCTCGCCCTCGCGGACGCCGCCGCCGATGGCGGTGAGCAGTTCGACGAGCCCGATCAGGGCCAGTACGGCGATCAGTCCGGCGACGACCGCGCGCAGCGGGGACAGGCCGTCGGCGGGGTTCGTCATGCGGTGCACGTCCAGATGGCCGTGGCCGGCCCGGGTCAGCGCGCCGGCCACCTGCCGTGGATCGACGCCGGGGCGCAGCCGCAACTGGTAGAAGGCGCCGGTCAGTTCGGGGTCGTTGGCGCGGAGGGTGTCCAGGGAGGTGGTCACGACCCGGCCGGCGTTCTGCGGTTCGATGCTGCGGCCCACGATGTGCAGGATCTGCGGCCGGTCGCCCACGGTCATCCGCACCCAGTCGCCGACCCGGGCGTCCAGCAGATCCAGCAGGCCCTGCCCGGCCACCGCCTCGTCCGGTCCGCGTGCGGCACGGCCCTCGGCGAGGGCGTAGGGGTAGGGCTCGGCGCGGGTGCCGATGCCGCGCAGCGCGATGGTGCCGGTCTGGCCGGGGACCAGCGCGGCGACCTCGACCCCGGGATAGGCGGCGGCGACCCGGTGATCACCGGCCAGCAGGGCCCCCACGGCGGATGCGTCCAGCGCGCCGTCGGAGCGGACCGTGAGAGCTGTGGGCAGACCCATGCGGTCCGGGTGGCTGTGGAAACGGTCGATCGTGGTCCAGGCGCTGAGCGCCACCACGATCAGCAGCAGCGGCAGGGTGAGCCGGGCCACGGTGGCCAGGGACCGGCCGCGTCCCGCGCATGCCTTGTGGACGCCGAGCACCAGCGGGGCCGGCAGCCGCAGCCCGAGCGCCCGCCGGGCCGCTCCGGTCAGCCGCCCGCCGACCGGTGCGGCCGGGCGCGGCACCGGAACCGGTGGCACCCGACCGGCCCGCCAGGCCGCGAGAGTCGTGGTCAGCCCGATGAACAGCACCGCGCCCAGGGGCACCACGGACAGCGCCACGGTGTGCCCCGGCAGCCCCTGCCACACGCCCACGGCGTCGCCGAGCCGGCCGGGGATCCGGCGGCCCAGCGCCTCGGTGAGCGCCGCGGCGGCCATCGAGCCGAGCAGCGCGTACGCCAGGTGCTGGAGAAGGAAGATCCGGACGACCTGGCCGGGTGTGAAGCCGATCGCCTTCAGCACCGACAGGTCCCGCAGATGCCCCCGGATGCGGGTGGCGATCGCCCCGTGCACGGCGAACCCCGCGGCGATCAGCGCGCCGAGACCGAACAGCCCGAGCACCTGTCCCAGCAGCCGGTTGTCGCCCTGGGCCGCGGAGCGCGCCTGCTGCCAGGTGGAGACCTCGCCGACCGCGCCCGCGCCGAGCACGGTGACGGCACGCTGCACCGCGTAGTCCGTGTCGGCCGGGTCGGCCAGCCGCAGTCCGATCACCTGGCCGCCGGGAGAGCGCACGGCGGACGGCAGCGCCCAGACCAGCCCGGGCTGGTCTGGGCTGTAGTGGGGCTCGGCGCTGTCCGCGATGCCCTCGACGGTCAGGGTGCGGGCGCTGCCGGGCAGGGTCAGGTTGTCCCCGGGCTCGGCCAGCAGGGCCCGGGCCAGACTGCTCTCCAGCACCACGCCGTCCGGTTCGGCCGGGTCCAGCCAGTGCCCGGCGGTGAGCAGCGGCCGGCCGACGGAGGGCAGCCGGGGGGTGCCGCGCAGCTCCACGGAGGCGCGGGTGCCGCGTACGGCGACGGTGGCGGACTCGGTGCGGTAGGGGCCGGCCACCGCCGCGACGCCGTCCAGCCGGGCCGTCGCGCGCGCGTCGGCGGACGGCACGGTGTGGATCCACACATGCGCCCCGCGAGCCTGGGTGAAGATCCGCTGCCAGGGGTTGGTGGCGTACCCGAACAGGGCGGTGGCCAGCAACAACGAGGCGACGATGCCGGCGGTGGCGAGCACCAGGAACAGCACCTCGCCGCGATGGGCCCGCAGATCGGAGTGCGCCCAGCGCAGGCTGCCCCGTACGCCGGATCCCCTGCCCAGCGGCCCCGCCGCCATCAGTCCCTCAGCTCCAGCACACCCGAGATCCCCGATCTCCGGGACACCGGCACGCCGTCCAGGGTGGCGTCGTCGGCTATACGCCCGTCGAAGAAGCTGATCACGCGGTCGGCGGCGCTCGCCAGCCGGGCGTCGTGGGTGACGAGGACGATGCTCTGCCCGCGTCCGTGGAAGCGGGACAGCAGCCGCATCACCTCGCGCGTGCCCTTGCTGTCCAGGCTCCCGGCGGGCTCGTCGGCCAGCAGCAGCGGGGGATGGTTGACCAGCGCGCGGGCGAGCGCGACCCGCTGCTGCTCGCCGCCGGACAGCTCGCCCGGCATGCTGCGCTCCTTGCCTTCCAGCCCCAGCTCGGCGAGGAGCGTCGCGCGTTCGGCGCGGGCCTTCTTCGGCGGGACTCCGGCGAGCAGGGCGGGCAGCTCGACGTTGTCGGCGACGGACAGGTTCGACACCAGGTTGAAGAACTGGAAGACGATGCCGATGGCCCTGCGGCGCTCCACCGCCCAGCGCGCCTCGCTGAAGGCGTCCGTGCGGCGGCCGTCGAGCCAGATGCTGCCCTCGTCCGGGCGCTGCAGCCCACCGAGCAGATGCAGCAGGGTGGACTTGCCGGCGCCCGACGGGCCGGTGATCGCCACGAACTCGCCCCGTGCCACGGACAGGTCGACCCCGCGCACGGCGTGCGCCGGCGCGCCCTCGCCGTGATGCGTCTTCACCAGGCCCTCGGCGCGCAGCACCGCAGTGCTCACCGGTGCCGGAGCGGTGTCCTCGCTCATTCCAGTTCCTCCTGGCACCGCTCCAGCCAGTCGAGGTCGGCCTGCAGATGCAGCATCGCGCCCTCGATGAGCAGGTGGGCGATGCGGTTGTCCCGGTTCTCGGCCGCGGCCAGCTTCGACAGATTGCGCATGGTGGTGAGGTACTGGCGCCGCTGTCTGTTGATGAGGGCGATCTGCTCGGCGAGACCGGTCTGCGGGGCGAGGGCGAGCTTCATGAAGAACTCGTCCCGCACCCGCGGCTCGTCCTCGGTCTCCTCGAACCAGGCGTGCAGCGCCTCCCGCCCGGCGTCGGTGAGGTGGTAGACCTTTTTGTTGGGCCGGCTGGACTGCTCGACGTCCTCGCCCTCGATCAGTCCCGACTTCTCGAGGCGGCCGAGGGTGACGTAGATCTGGCCGACGTTGGGCTGAGGGTACGCGGAGCCCAGCAGTTGCTCAAGGTCCTGCTTCAGCTCGTAGCCGTGGGCCGGGCCGCGGGCGAGGAGTGCCAGGAGGGGCAGGCGCACGCGTGCTGTCCTCCTGTTCTCGTAATGTGCTCCAGGCCCTAGTATCGCCCATACCTAACAGGTATACATGGCCTCTGACTCCCGGCGAGGATGCCGAAGTCGTGTGTACGTGTTCAGGGAGGAACCTATGCGGTGGATACGTGCCGCCGGTAGGGGCCTCCTCGTACTGGTCGTGATCATGGCCGGGTACGTGGCCTCCGGTGCGCGGGCCGACGAGGGCGGTGTCCCGGGCCGCGGCCCGCTCACCCTGGCCACCGCCGGCGACCTCACGGGCTATCTCGCCCCGCTGCTCCAGGGCTGGAACCGCACCCACCCCGGCGAGAAGGTCACCCTGGTCGAGCTGCCGGACTCCGCGGACGAGACCCATGCGCAGATGACCACCGATCTGCGCGGCGGCGACCGGGGCCGGTTCGACGTCCTCAACATCGACGTCAACTGGACCTCGGAGTTCGCCGCGGCGGGCTGGATACGGCCCCTTCCGAGACAACGGTTCCCCCTCGGCACCTTCCTGCCGCCGGTCGTCGGCACCGCCACATACGAAGGGCGCCTGTACGCCGTCCCGTATGTCACGAATGCCGGACTGCTCCTCTATCGCAAGGACATCCTCGACAAGGAGGGCGTGCCCCCGCCGCGCACCTGGGCCGAGCTGGAGCGCGATGCGCGGACCATCGCGCCGAAGTACGGGCTCGACGGCTACGCGGGCCAGTTCCTGCCCTACGAGGGCCTCACCGTGAACGCCGCCGAAGCCGTCTACTCGGCGGGCGGCAGCATCCTCGGCGACGAGGGCACCCGCGTCACCGTCGACTCGGCCGCCGCCCGCGAGGGCATCGGTTTCCTCGCCCGCGGCATCCGCCGGGGCTGGATCCCGAAGGCGGCGCTGACCTGGAAGGAGGAGGAGTCCAAGCAGGCCTTCCAGGACGGCGGACTGCTCTTCCTGCGCAACTGGCCCTACGCCTACGCCGTCGCCTCCGCCAAGGGCTCCGCGGTCGCCGGGAAGATCGGCGCCGTACCGCTGCCCGGCCCCGGCGGGCCGGGGACCAGTGTGCTCGGCGGCTCCGATCTCGCGGTCAACTCCCATGCCCGGCACCCCGATTCGGCCGCGCGTCTGATCGCCTACCTCGCCAGCGCGCCCGTCCAGCGCCAGGTGCTCACCCGGGGTGCGCTGCCGCCCGTACGCGCCGCGCTGTACGAAGATCCCGCGCTGGTGCGGCGGTTCCCCTACCTCCCGACCCTGCGCACCGCCGTGCTCAGCGCCGCCCCGCGCCCCAAGAGCGCCCACTATGACCAGGTCAGCCTGGTGGTGCAGGCGGTCGTGCATGACGCGCTGACCGGGCGCGAGACGCCCGCGGCGGCGGTACGGCGACTGGCCCGGGAGCTGGCGGCCATCTCCGGTCGCTAGTTACTTGTTAGGTAACGCGGAAATCTCATCTGACTGAAGTGTGCCCGATTAGATCCTGATTTATCACCCCAACTCTTCGGTAGCTTCTGTTCTCTTCATTGACACCCTCGCGACATGGCTACCTAACATGCATGCATGTTGAGTAAGTACCACTGGTGGCGTGACGCGGTGATCTACCAGGTGTACGTCCGCAGCTTCCTGGACAGCACCGGCGACGGCATCGGCGATCTGGCCGGTGTCCGGGCCGGTCTGCCGTACCTGAAGAAGCTCGGCGTCGACGGCATCTGGCTGAGCCCGTTCTATCCCTCGCCGCAGCACGACCACGGCTACGACGTGGCCGACTACTGCGGGGTCGACCCGCTCTTCGGCGACCTCGCCGAGTTCGACCTGCTGATGGCGGCCGCCCGGCGGCTCGGCATCCGGGTGCTGCTCGACATCGTCCCCAACCACTGCTCCAGCGAGCACCCGTGGTTCCGTGCGGCGCTCGCCGCGGAGCCCGGCAGCCCGGCCCGCGCACGCTTCCACTTCGCCGACGGCCGCGGCCCGGACGGCAGCGAGCCGCCCAACAACTGGCACGCCATGTTCGGCGGCCCGGCCTGGACCAGGGCCGATGACGGCCAGTGGTACCTGCACATGTTCACCCCCGAACAGCCCGACTGGAACTGGCGCGATCCCGAGGTCGCCGCCGAGTTCGACCGCGTGCTGCGCTTCTGGCTCGACCGGGGCGTCGACGGCTTCCGCATCGATGTCGCGGCCGGCCTCTACAAGCACCCCGAACTGCCCGACTCCGACGACCCCGAGGCCGACGCCCGCACCCGCGACTCGGTCAACCCGCTCGCCTGGAACCAGCCCGAGGTGCACGACGTGTGGCGCTGGTGGCGCGCCGTGTGCGAGGAATACACCGTCCGCGACGGCCGCGAACGGCTCCTCGTCGGCGAGGTCTCCGTCCCCACCGCCCGCGAACACGCCCTGTACGTCCGCCCCGACGAACTCCACCAGGCCTTCTTCTTCGACCTGCTCGGCGCCCCCTGGGAGGCCGACGCCTTCCGCAAGGTCATCTCCGAGGCCATGGAGGACATCGCCGGCACGGGCTCCACGGTCACCTGGGTCCTCAACAACCACGACCAGGTCCGCACCGTCACCCGCTACGGCGAACCCGCCACGGAAGGCAGTGGCCTCGGCCCCGCCCGCGCCCGTGCCGCCGCGCTGCTGATGCTGGCGCTGCCCGGAGCCGCGTACATCTACCAGGGCGAGGAACTGGGCCTTCCCGAGGTCGTCGACCTGCCCGACGACGTCCTCACCGACCCGATATTCCGCCGCACCGGCAGCCGCGCCCGCATCCGCGACGGCTGCCGGGTGCCGCTGCCCTGGTCCGGGCAGGCCTCCCCGTTCGGCTTCACCTCCGGCGCGGAGTCCGCCAAGCCATGGCTGCCGCAGCCGGAGTACTTCGCCGAGTACGCCACCGACCGCGCCCTCGCCGACACCCGCTCCTTCTGGCACCTCTACCGCGACGGACTCCAACTGCGCGCCTCGCTGCCCCAGTTGGGCGAGGGAACGCTCCGCTGGCTGGACACCCCGCCCGGCGTCCTCGCCTTCACCCGCGGCGACGGCCTCGTCTGCGCCGTCAACTTCGGTACGGCGCCCACCCCCGCGCCGGTCTCCGGCACCCCGCTGCTCTCCAGCGGCCCCTGCCCGCCCGGCGTCCTGCCCGCCGCCACCGCGGGCTGGTGGCTCGCCGACACCGGCCTCTGATTCCCCGTCAACTCCCGTTCTCCGAAGGGCCATCAACGATGATGAGACGACGCACCACCCTGCTCACGAGCTGCACCGCCCTCGCCCTCGCGCTCGGCGCCACCGCCTGCGGCGGCGGACCGGTCTCGGCCGGCGGCGGCGACAAGGCGCTGAGCGGCCAGACCGTCACCGTGGCCGGCGTCTGGTCCGGCAGCGAACAGAAGAACTTCCAGAAGGTGCTGGACGCCTTCACCGCCAAGACCGGCGCCAAGACCCAGTTCGTGTCCACCGGCGACAATGTCTCCACCGTCGTCGGCAGCAAGATCGAGGGCGGCAACGCGCCCGACGTCGTGATGGTCCCGCAGGTCGGCGTCCTCGACCAGTTCGCCGAGAAGGGCTGGCTCAAGCCGCTCTCACCGACCGCCCGGCAGACCATCAGCGCCGACTACGCACCCGTGTGGAAGAAGTACGGCAGCGTCGACGGCACCCTGTACGGCCTGTACTTCAAGGCCGCCCACAAGTCGACCGTCTGGTACGGCCCCGACGCCCTCGCCCAGGCCGGGGTCAAGCCCCCGAAGACGTACGACGAGATGCTGAAGGCCGGCCACACCGTCTCCGACTCCGGGCTCGCCGCGTTCGCCGTCGCCGGCCAGGACGGCTGGACCCTCACCGACTGGTTCGAGAACATCTACCTCTCCCAGGCCGGACCCCAGAAGTACGACGCCCTCGCCGCGCACAAGCTGAAGTGGACCGATCCGAGCGTGGTCAAGGCGCTCACCACCCTCGGCAAGCTGTTCAAGGACAAGCAGCTCATCGCGGGCGGCCGGCAGGAGGCCCTGAACACCGACTTCCCCAGCTCGGTGGAGAAGGTGTTCGGACCCAAGCCCGAGGCCGGCATGGTCTACGAGGGCGACTTCGTGGCCGGTGTCGCGCACGACCAGTTCGGCAGGACCATCGGCAAGGACGCGGACTTCTTCCCGTTCCCCGCGGTCGACGGCGGCACCGCACCGGTGGTCAGCGGCGGTGACGCGGCGGTCGTCCTCAAGGACGGCAAGAACGCCACGGCCGGTATGAAGCTCCTGGAGTACCTGGCCAGCCCCGAGGCCGCCGCCGTCTGGGCCAAGGCGGGCGGCTTCCTCTCCCCGAACAAGAAGCTCGACCCCGCCTCGTACGGCGACGATGTCTCCCGCGCCATCGCCAAGTCCCTGGTCGGCGCCGGGGATTCGGTCCGCTTCGACATGTCCGACCAGGCCCCGGCGGCCTTCGGCGGCACCAAGGGCGCGGGGGAGTGGAAGCTCCTGCAGGACTTCCTGCGCGACCCCTCGGACCCGAAGGGCACCGCGGCACAGCTGGAGTCCGCCGCCGCCAAGGCCTACCAGGGCTGAGCATGACCACGACCACTGTTGTGAAACAGCAGGCGGGCCCGCGGGCCGCCGGTGCGGCGCCCACGCGCCGCGGCCGGCGGCGCGCCCGGCTGATCGCCCTGCTCTTCGTCCTCCCCGCGCTGCTCCTGCTCGGCGCGCTCGTCGTCTACCCGGTGCTGTTCTCCGTCGGCCGCAGCTTCTTCGACGCCTCCGGCGCCCGGTTCGTGGGCGGCGACAACTACACCGGGATGTTCCGCGACCCGGCCACCCTCAAGGCCATCCGCAACACCACCATCTGGGTCGTCGTGGCCCCGGCCCTGCTCACCGGCCTCGGCCTGATCCTGGCCGTCCTGGTGGAGAAGGTCCGCTGGGCCACCGCCTTCAAGTTGCTGCTCTTCATGCCGATGGCGGTGTCCTTCCTCGCCGCCGGCATCATCTTCCGGCTCGCCTACGACCAGGACCCGGACAAGGGCGTGCTGAACGCGGCCGCGGTCTCCGTCCACGACGCCTTCCAGGGCACGGCCTCGTACCCGACCGCCCGGGGCCGCGAGGGTCTGCTGACCCAGGACCGGGACGGCTCGTACCGGACGACCGCCTCCAGCGGCCACTCGGTGATGCTCCCGATGGTCGGCGTGCTGCCGGCGGACCTGCCCAAGAACGCCTCGCCCGCCTACCCGGCGGCCGGCCGCAAGGCCGCGCCCGGTGAGCTGCGCGGTGTCGCCTACCTGGACTTCACCCCCGGCGGTGGCGGCCGGCAGGGCAAGGTCGACCCGAAGGAGAGCGGGCTGCCCGGCATGAAGGTCGAGGCGGTACGGGACGGCGGCACCGTCGCGACCACGACGACCGCGGCCGACGGCTCCTTCACCTTCTCCGGGCTGCACGCGGGCTCGTACACGGTGAGGCTCCCGGAGTCGAACTTCGCCCCGCCCTACCAGGGCATCTCCTGGCTCGGACCGACGCTCGTCACCCCGGCGATCATCGGCGCCTACCTGTGGATCTGGACCGGCTTCGCGATGGTCCTGATCGGCGCGGGCCTGTCCACGCTGCCCCGGGACGCGCTGGAGGCCGCGCGGATGGACGGCGCGAACGAGTGGCAGATCTTCCGCAGGATCACCGTGCCGCTGCTCGCGCCCGTGCTCACCGTGGTCTTCGTGACCCTGGTGATCAATGTGATGAAGGTCTTCGACCTCGTCTACATCATCGCGCCCGGACCCGTGCAGGAGGACGCCACGGTCCTCGCCACCCAGATGTGGCTGGTCTCCTTCGGCGGCGGCAACAACCAGGGCCTCGGCAGCGCCCTCGGCGTGCTGCTCCTGCTCCTGGTGGTCCCCGCGATGGTGTTCAACGTCCGCCGCTTCCGGCAGAGCCAACGATGAGGAGTCAGCGATGAACGCGATCAGGCGGGGCCTGGGCAACGGCCTGGTGCAGGCCTTCCTGGTGGTGATCGGCCTGGTCTGGCTGACCCCGCTGGCGGGCCTGTTCCTCTCCTCCCTGCGCTCGGCCCAGGACACCGCGAAGGGCGGCTGGTGGACCGCGCTGTCCGGTCCCGGTCAGCTGTCCTTCGACAACTACACGGCACTGCTGAAGAACTCCGGCATGACCCAGGCCTTCTGGAACACGGTCCTGATCTCGGTGCCGGCGACCACCCTCGTCGTGGTCATCGCCGCCCTCGCCGGATACGCCTTCGCCTGGCTGGACTTCCCGCTCCGCGAACCGCTCTTCCTGCTGGTGGTGGCCCTGTTGGTGGTGCCGGTGCAGATCGGTCTGCTGCCCGTGGCCAAACTCTTCGGCGCGCTCGGCCTGTTCGGCACGATCCCCGGCGTCGTCCTCTTCCACGTGGCCTACGGGCTGCCCTTCGCCGTGTTCCTGCTGCGCAACTACTTCGCGGAGATACCGAAGGAGATGCTGGAGGCGGCGCGGATGGACGGCGGCGGCGAGTGGCGCATCTTCACCCGGCTGGTCCTGCCGGTCGGGCGTCCGGCGATCGCCTCGCTCGCGATCTTCCAGTTCCTGTGGGTCTGGAACGACATGCTCGTCGCCCTGCTCTTCGCCGACAGCTCCTCCCAGCCGCTCACCGTGGAACTCCAGTCCCAGATCCGGCAGTTCGGCAGCAACATCGACGTGCTGGCGCCGGGCGCGTTCCTGTCCCTGATCGTGCCGGTGGCGGTGTTCTTCGCCTTCCAGCGGCACTTTGTACAGGGCGTGATGGCGGGGTCGGTGAAATGAGAGCGGCGGCGGGAACCGAAGTCCCCGCCGCCGCTACGCACCGTCGGGTGTCACGGCGACGCGGGCGGATACAGCGACCTCGGCAGCTGCGAGGCCGCCGCGGAGTCCAGCAGCCACAGGGTCCGGCTGCGGCCGTACGCCCCCGCCGCCGGTGCCTGGATCTCACCCGCGCCCGACAGGGCGATGGCCGCGGCCTCCGCCTTGTCCGCGCCGGCCGCGAGCAGCCACACCTCGCGCGCCGAACGGATCGCCGGCAGGGTCAGGCTGATCCGGGTCGGCGGCGGCTTGGGCGCGCCGTGCACGCCGACCACCGTGCGCTCGGTCTCCCGCACGGCCGGCAGCTCCGGGAAGAGCGAGGCCACATGGGTGTCCGGGCCGACGCCCAGCATGAGCACGTCGAAGGTGGGCACCGGGCCATGGTTCTCCGGCCCGGCCGCCTTCGCGAGCTCCGCCGCGTACGCCTCGGCGGCCGCGTCGACATCCTTGCCGTACGGGCCGTCGGAGGCGGGCATGGCGTGCACCCGCTCCGGGTCCAGCGGCACGGAGTCCAGCAGGGCCTCGCGGGCCTGGGTGACATTGCGCTCCGGGTCACCCTCGGGCAGATAGCGCTCGTCGCCCCACCACAGGTCGAGGCGGGTCCAGTCGATGGCGTCCCGCGCGGGCGCCGCCGCCAGCGCGGCCAGCAGACCGTTGCCGTTGCGGCCGCCGGTGAGGACCACGGACGCGGCGCCCCGGGAGGCCTGCGCGTCCACGATCTTCGTGATCAGGCGGGCCGCGGCGGCCTGCGCCATCAGCTCCTTGTCGTGGTGGACGACCAGCTGCGGAGTGCTCACTTCGCCGCCTTCCTCGCCGGTGCCTTCTTCGCGCTCCTGGCCGCGGCCTTCTTCGCGGGCGCCTTCGCCGCGTCCTCGGCCGGTTCCGGCTCGGCGCGGGCCGGCTCCTGCTCCGGGACCGTGTTCAGCCGCTCCACGCCGTAGCGCAGCGCCGACGCGTAGGTGTCGTCCGGGTCGAGCCGGCGCAGCTCCTCCGCGATCAGCTCGGCGGTCTCCCGTCGCTTCAGCGCCACCGCGCGGGCCGGCTGGCCCTCGATGGACAGCGTGGCCAGCGAACCGTCCGCACGGTCCAGCACGATCGGGCCGCAGCTCGTGTTCATCCGGACGGCCGTGAGACCGGGACCGGACGACAGGGAGCGCCGGACCGGGACGTCCAGCCGCTCCGCGAGCCACATCGCCAGCAGCTCACAGCTCGGGTTGAACTCCTCGCCCTCCACCTCGACGGCCCGCACCTCGCAGGTGACCTGGTCCAGGGCGGCCGCGAGCATCGAACGCCACGGTGTGATCCGGGTCCAGGACAGGTCCGTGTCGCCGGGCGTGTAGGTCTCGGCGCGGGCGGACAGCTCCCGCACCGGCTGTTCGGCGGCGTAGGTGTCGGTGACCCGGCGCTGGGCGAGTGCGCCCAGCGGGTCCTTCGCCGGGTCCAGCGGGGCGTTCACCGGCCACCACACGACGACGGGCGCGTCCGGCAGCAGCAGCGGCAGCACGACGGAGTCGGCGTGGTCGGCGACCTCGCCGTACATCCGCAGGACGACCGTCTCGCCGGTGCCCGCGTCCGCGCCCACCCGCACCTCGGCGTCCAGCCGGGACGCCGTACGGTCACGCGGGGAGCGCGAGACCCGCTTGATGACCACCAGCGTGCGCGAAGGGTGCTCGCGCGACGCGTCGCCCGCGGCCTTCAGCGCGTCATAGGCGTTCTCCTCGTCGGTGACGATGACGAGGGTGAGGACCATGCCGACGGCAGGCGTGCCGATGGCGCGGCGGCCCCGTACGAGTGCCTTGTTGATCTCGCCGGCGGTGGTGCCGGTCAGGTCGATCTTCATGGGCGGCGCCAGCTCCGTCCGTCTCGTGCGAGCATCTCGTCCGCCTCGGCGGGACCCCAGGTGCCCGACGGGTACTGCGCGGGCCTGCCGTGCTTGTCCCAGTACTCCTCGATCGGGTCGAGGATCTTCCAGGACAGCTCGACCTCCTCCGTGCGCGGGAAGAGGTTGGCGTCGCCCAGCAGCACGTCCAGGATGAGCCGCTCGTACGCCTCCGGGCTGGACTCCGTGAAGGACTCGCCGTAGGCGAAGTCCATGGAGACGTCCCGGATCTCCATCGAGGTGCCCGGCACCTTGGAGCCGAAGCGGACCGTGATGCCCTCGTCCGGCTGGACGCGGATCACGATCGCGTTCTGGCCCAGCTCCTCCGTGGCCGTGTGGTCGAAGGGGGAGTGCGGGGCCCGCTGGAAGACGACCGCGATCTCCGTCACGCGCCGGCCGAGGCGCTTGCCGGTGCGCAGATAGAAGGGGACACCCGCCCAGCGGCGGTTGTCGATCTCCACCTTGACCGCCGCGTAGGTGTCGGTCTTCGACTTCGGGTCGATGCCGTCCTCTTCGAGGTAGCCGATGACCTTCTCGCCGCCCTGCCAGCCGCCCGCGTACTGACCGCGCACGGTCGACCTGCCGAGGTCCTTGGGCAGCCGTACGGCGCCGAGCACCTTCTCCTTCTCCGCGGCCAGCGCGTCCGCGCCGAAGGAGGCGGGCTCCTCCATGGCCGTGAGGGCCATGAGCTGGAGCAGATGGTTCTGGATGACGTCACGGGCGGCGCCGATGCCGTCGTAGTAGCCGGCGCGGCCGCCGATGCCGATGTCCTCGGCCATGGTGATCTGTACGTGGTCCACGAAGGACCGGTTCCAGATCGGCTCGAACATCGTGTTGGCGAAGCGCAGCGCCAGGATGTTCTGGACGGTCTCCTTGCCGAGGTAGTGGTCGATCCGGAACACCTGGTCCGGCTCGAACACCTCGTGCACGACCTTGTTCAGCTCCTCGGCCGACTTCAGATCGTGGCCGAAGGGCTTCTCGATGACCGCGCGCCGCCAGGAGCCGCCGGTCTGGTCGGCCAGCCCGTGCTTCTTCAGCTGCTGGATGACCACCGGGAAGGAGCGCGGCGGCACCGACAGGTAGAAGGCGAAGTTGCCGCCCGTGCCCTGTGCCTTGTCCAGCTCCTCGATGGTGGCGCGCAGCCGCTCGAAGGCCTCGTCGTCGTCGAAGGTGCCCTGGACGAAGCGCATCCCCTGGATGAGCTGCTGCCAGACCTCCTCGCGGAACGGCGTGCGCGCGTGCTCCTTGACCGCGTCGTGCACGACCTCGGCGAAGTCCTCGTGCTCCCAGTCGCGGCGGGCGAAGCCCACCAGCGAGAAGCCCGGCGGCAGCAGGCCCCGGTTGGCGAGGTCGTACACCGCGGGCATCAGCTTCTTGCGGGACAGGTCGCCCGTGACACCGAAGATGACCAGACCCGACGGCCCCGCGATACGCGGGAGCCGTCGGTCGGCCGGGTCACGAAGCGGGTTCGCTCCGGAACCGGAAAGGGGTGACAACTCAGCCCTCCGAGGGGGCGAGGCGCTTGAGCTCCGCCTCGGTCGACTTCAGTAGATCGATCCAGGACGCCTCGAACTTCTCGACGCCCTCGTCCTCCAGCACCTGCACCACGTCGTCGTACGAGATCCCGAGCTTCTCGACGGCGTCGAGGTCGGCGCGGGCCTGCGCGTAGGTGCCGGTGATCGTGTCGCCGGTGACCTCGCCGTGGTCCTCGGTGGCCTCCAGCGTGGCCTCCGGCATGGTGTTGACCGTGTTCGGCGCGACCAGCTCGGTGACGTACAGCGTGTCCGGGTACGCCGGGTCCTTCACACCCGTCGACGCCCACAGCGGACGCTGCTTGTTGGCGCCCGCGCCCGACAGCGCGTTCCAACGGTCGGAGGAGAAGACCTCCTCGTACGCCTCGTAGGCGAGACGGGCGTTGGCGACGGCGGCCTTGCCGCGCAGCGCCTTGGCCTCGTCGGTGCCGAGCGCGCCCAGGCGCTTGTCGATCTCGCTGTCCACACGGGACACGAAGAACGACGCCACGGAGCGGATCAGCGACAGGTCCAGGCCGCGCTCCCTGGCCTTCTCCAGGCCGGCCAGGTAGGCGGCCATGACCTCGCGGTAGCGCTCCAGGGAGAAGATCAGCGTGACGTTGACGCTGATGCCGAGGCCGATGACCTCGGTGATCGCCGGCAGGCCCGCCTTGGTCGCCGGGATCTTGATCAGCGTGTTGGGGCGGTCGACCAGCCAGGCCAGCTGCTTGGCCTCGGCGACGGTGGCCGCCGTGTTGTGCGCGAGGCGCGGGTCGACCTCGATGGAGACCCGGCCGTCCTGACCGCCGGTGGCGTCGAAGACGGGGCGCAGGATGTCGGCGGCGTCGCGGACGTCCGCCGTGGTGATCATGCGGATGGCCTCGTCCACGGTGACCTTGCGGGCGGCGAGGTCGGCGAGCTGCTGCTGGTAGCCGTCACCCCCGCTGATCGCCTTCTGGAAGATCGTCGGGTTGGTGGTGACGCCCACGACGTGCTGCTGGTCGATCAGCTCGGCGAGGTTGCCGGACGTGATCCGCTTGCGCGACAGGTCGTCCAGCCAGATCGCGACGCCTTCCTCGGAGAGGCGCTTGAGTGCGTCTGTCATGGAATTACATCTCCTACGTGTCGTATGTGAGCGTCAGCGCTGGGCGGCGGCGAGCCCCGAAACAAATTCAAGCGAGTCCCGGGCCTTGGCGGCCACGTTCTCGGCAGTGAAGCCGAACTCGCGGAAGAGCACCTTGCCGTCGGCGGAAGCACCGAAGTGCTCCAGGGAAACGATGCGGCCGGCGTCTCCCACATAGCGGTGCCAGGTCAGCCCGATGCCCGCCTCCACGGCCACGCGGGCTTTGACGGACGGCGGGAGCACGGCGTCCCGGTACCCCTGGTCCTGCTCCTCGAACCACTCGACCGACGGCATCGACACGACACGCGTCGCGACGCCCTCGGCCTGCAGCTGCTCACGCGCCTCGACGGCCACGTGCACCTCGGAACCGGTGGCGATCAGGATCACCTGCGGCGTGCCGCCCTCGGCCTCGAACAGGACATAGCCGCCCTTGGCCGCGTCCTCGTTGGGCTCGTAGGCCGGCACGCCCTGGCGGGTGAGCGCGAAGCCGTGCGGCTGGCCCTTGCCGAACTCCTTGGTGTGGCGCTTGAGGACCTCGCGCCAGGCGATCGCGGTCTCGTTGGCGTCCGCCGGGCGGACGACGTTCAGGCCCGGGATCGCGCGCAGCGAGGCCAGGTGCTCGACCGGCTGGTGGGTGGGGCCGTCCTCGCCGAGGCCGATGGAGTCGTGCGTCCACACATACGTCACGGGCAGGTGCATCAGGGCCGACAGCCGCACCGCGTTGCGCATGTAGTCGGAGAAGACGAGGAACGTACCGCCGTAGACACGGGTGTGGCCGTGCAGCGTGATGCCGTTCATCTCCGCGGCCATGGCGTGCTCGCGGATGCCGAAGTGGATCGTGCGGCCGTACGGGTCGGCCTCCGGCAGCGGGTTGTCCGCCGGCAGGAAGGAGCTGTCCTTGTCGATGGTCGTGTTGTTCGACCCGGCGAGGTCGGCGGAGCCGCCCCACAGCTCGGGGATGACCGCGCCGAGCGCCTGCAGCACCTTGCCGGAGGCGGCACGCGTGGCGACGCCCTTGCCGGGCTCGAAGACCGGGATCTTCTCCTCCCAGCCGGTGGGCAGCTCGCCCTTGCTGATGCGGTCGAACTCGGCGGCACGCTCCGGGTTGTCGTCCCGCCACAGCTGGAGGGACTTCTCCCACTCGGCCTTGGCCTGGGCGCCGCGCTCCAGGGCCTTGCGGGTGTGGGTGATCACCTCGTCCTCGACGGCGAAGTTCTGCTCGGGGTCGAAGCCGAGGACGCGCTTGGTGGCCGCGACCTCTTCCTCGCCGAGCGCCGAGCCGTGCGCGGCCTCGGTGTTCTGGGCGCTCGGGGCCGGCCAGGCGATGATCGAGCGCATCGCGATGAAGGACGGCCGGTCCGTGACCGCCTTGGCCTTCTGGACGGCGTCGTGGATGGCGGCCGGGTCCAGGTCGCCGTTGTCCTGGGCCTCGACGCGCTGCACATGCCAGCCGTAGGCCTCGTACCGCTTGACGGTGTCCTCGGAGACGGCCGTCTCGGTGTCACCCTCGATCGAGATGTGGTTGTCGTCCCACAGCAGGATCAGGTTGCCGAGCTTCTGGTGGCCGGCGAGCGAGGAGGCCTCGGCGGAGATGCCCTCCTGGAGGCAGCCGTCGCCGGCGATGCAGTAGATGAAGTGGTCGAAGGGGGACTCGCCCTGCGGCGCCTCCGGGTCGAACAGTCCGCGCTCGTAGCGGGCGGCCATCGCCATGCCCACCGCGTTGGCGACACCCTGGCCGAGCGGGCCGGTGGTGGTCTCGACGCCCTTGGTGTGCCCGTACTCCGGGTGGCCCGGGGTCTTGGAGCCCCAGGTGCGGAAGGACTCCAGGTCCTCCAGCTCCAGGCCGAAGCCGGCCAGGTAGAGCTGGGTGTAGAGGGTCAGGGACGAGTGGCCGGCGGACAGCACGAAGCGGTCACGCCCGACCCACTCGGGGTCGGCGGGGTCGTGCCGCATCACCTTCTGGAAGAGGGTGTAGGCGGCCGGAGCCAGGCTCATCGCCGTACCGGGATGGCCGTTGCCGACCTTCTGTACGGCGTCGGCGGCCAGAACGCGGGCGGTGTCCACGGCCCGCTGGTCCAGGTCGGTCCACTCAAGGTCTGTGGTGGTCGGCTTGGTGCTCACCCTGGGTCAGGGCTCCTCTCCACATGTCGGTCGCCGGTCGTCGGGGCATACGCCCACCCGGCCGCCGGCGTGCTTCTGCCCACCGGCCGCTGTCGAGCCTACCCCCGTAAACACGTGCGTTTTTTCGCCTCGTTCCAGACTGCCGGGACTCTGTCAGATCCGCCTCCCGACTGGCCGACACGGCATTCGGCACATGAATACGGATGCGCTCATCTGACCGCTCAAACGAGGGGTGGCAGCCCTCGGATGGGACGTGGGTCAACACGACCCCACCCCCGCGAAGGCCGGGGTATGGGCAACGTCTAAAGTGGCGTGGTACGCGCGAGCCTTTACCGGTACTTCACACGGGGAGGCTTGCTGGGATGTCTCTGTCAGGGGTGTGCGTGACGGCCGTCGAATCACGTCCAGCGGGCGTGCTGGGTGGTGCGAGCCAGGGCCCGGTCCACCGGCCGTTCGGGGCCCGTGTCAAGGCGTTCGTGGCGCTGACCAAGCCGCGGATCATCGAGCTGCTGCTCATCACCACCGTTCCGGTGATGTTCCTGGCGCAGCAGGGTGTGCCGGACCTGAAGCTGGTCCTCCTCACCTGCGTCGGCGGCTATCTCTCCGCGGGCGGCGCCAACGCCCTGAACATGTACATCGACCGGGACATCGACGCCCTGATGGACCGCACCGCGCAACGGCCGCTGGTGACCGGCATGGTCAGCCCGCGCGAGTGCCTGGCCTTCGGCATCACCCTCGGGGTCGTCTCGACGCTGCTGTTCGGACTCACCGTCAACTGGCTGAGCGCCTGGCTCTCGCTCGGTGCGCTCCTCTTCTACGTCGTCGTCTACACGATGATCCTCAAGCGGCGTACCTCGCAGAACATCGTGTGGGGCGGCATCGCCGGCTGCCTCCCGGTCCTCATCGGCTGGTCCTCGGTCACGAACTCGATGTCCTGGGCGCCGGTCATCCTCTTCCTCGTCATGTTCTTCTGGACGCCGGCGCACTACTGGCCGCTGTCCATGAAGGTCAAGGAGGACTACGCGCGCGTGGGCGTGCCGATGCTCCCGGTCGTCGCCTCCAACAAGGTCGTCGCCCGGCAGATCGTCATCTACAGCTGGGTGATGGTCCTGGTCTCGCTGCTCCCCACCCCGCTCGGCTACACCGGCTGGTTCTACACGGTGGTCGCCGTCGCGGCCGGCGGCTACTGGCTGTGGGAGGCACACGGTCTGCAGAACCGGGCGAAGGCCGAGGTGACCGGCGTGAAGCTGAAGGAGATGCGCCTCTTCCACTGGTCGATCACCTATGTGTCGATCCTCTTCGTCGCGGTCGCGGTGGACCCGTTCCTGCGCTGACGTACGTCACAGGGCCCTGCCCTCGCCAGCCGGGCTACCGGTGAGTAGCATCCTGGTCATGGCAGACACGCAGCAGGTTGACGCGCGGGCCGAGCGCAAGGTGTCCCGGCTCGCCCACCAGATCAGCGCCTTCGCCAAGGCCCACGGCGGCGCCGAGGGCCAGGTGGCCCACATCGGCGAGCGCGGCGCCCGCATCGTCCTCGTGGGCGAGGACGGCGGCTGGGGCGACCTGGTGGCGCCCAGCACGGAGATCGCCGAGAAGGCCGTCGAGAAGTCCGGCATCACCGTCCACGAGTCCTTCGACGGCGAGTTCGCGGCGAAGGTCAAGACGGGCCCGTACGAGTGGAAGCGCATGGCCGGCATCCAGGTAGGCGGCTGACCAGCCGACCTGAAGGGGCGCGGGGCCGTATCCACGTGCAGTCCCGAACTGACCCGCGACCTTCGACCCCGTTCACCCGTTAGGCCGGTCAAGCCAGCGCACGCGGGGAGGCGGGGAGCCCGGATGATCGAAACGCCGTCCCTCGTGGACCAGTACTGCCACGGCGTGCTGCGCACGGAACTGGGCCTCGGCACCTTCGAGGCCCAGCTCGCCCGCACCGAGGGCCCACCGGCGCCCGGCACGACGCTCTTCGACACCCAGACGGGATTCGCCGTACGGCGCTGGTGCCCGCCCCTGCTCGGCCTGGAACCGCACTGCGCGCCCGCCCGCTATCTGGCCCGGCGCCGCGAACTGGGCGTCCTTGAAACGGGCCGCCGGCTTCTCCGGGGCAGCGGCATCACCACCTACCTCGTCGACACCGGCCTGCCCGGCGACCTCACCGGCCCTACCGAGATGGCCTCCACCGGCGAGGCCGAGGCGCGTGAGATCATCCGGCTCGAACTGCTCGCGGAACAGGTCGCCGACACCTCCGGCACCGTCGAGTCCTTCCTCGCCAACCTCGCCGAGTCCGTGCACGGCGCCGCCGCGAACGCGGTCGCCTTCACCTCTGTCGCGGGTCTCAGACACGGGCTCGCCCTCGCGCCCGAGCCGCCGGGGCCGGGGGAGGTGCGCGGCGCGGCGGGCCGCTGGCTGGCCGGCCGGCGGGTCGGCGGGACGCTCTCGGACCCGGTGCTGCTGCGACACCTGCTGTGGAACGCCGTCGCCTCGGGCCTGCCCCTGCAACTGCACGCCGGGCTCGGCGAGCCGGGCTCCCGCATCGACCGCACCGACCCCGTGCTGCTCACCGACTTCGTACGGGCCACGGCCGGCCTCGGCACCGATCTGATCCTGCTGCACGGCTACCCGTACCACCGCCACGCCGCCCACCTGGCCGGCGTCTTCCCGCACGTCTACACCGACTCCGGTGCCGCGCTCGTGCGCACCGGTGCCCGCGCGGCCACCGTCCTCGCCGAGATCCTGGAGCTGGCCCCCTTCGGCAAGATCCTCTTCTCCACCGGCGCCCACGGCCTGCCCGAGCTGCACGTCGTCGGCGCGCGTCTGTTCCGCGAGGCCCTCGGCCGGGTCCTCGGCACCTGGGTCGCCGAGGGCGCCTGGTCCCTGGAGGACGGCCAGCGGGTGGCCCGGATGGTCGCGGCGGGCAACGCACGCAGGGTGTACGGGCTGGACTGAGCTGTCCGGACCGGGCAGACGGCGACGACGGCCCGGACGGTGAGCCGACGGCGCCTACGCGCGCGTGCCCACCGTCACCTCGGGCGCCGGACCGGGCAGGTCCACCCCGGACGCCGGGCGTTCCCGGAGCGCCAGCAGGACCCGCAGCGCGCCGATCCACACCAGACACGAGCCGAACATGTGCAGGGCGACCAGTGCCTCGGGCAGGTGGGTGAAGTACTGGACATAGCCGATGACACCCTGACCGAGCAGGATCAGGAAGAGGTCCCGGGTGCGGTCCTGCGGGCCCTTGGGGGCGTCTACCGCCTTGAGGACGAACCACAGCGCGAACGTCAGTGTCACCACGATCCAGGCGAGCACGGCGTGCAGCTTGGCGACGGTCTCCCAGTCGATCGGGATGCGCTTGACGTCGCTGGAGTCGCCCGCGTGCGGGCCCGCGCCGGTGACGACCGTGCCGGCCGCGATCAGCAGGAGGGAGGCGACGACGAGGACCCACACCAGCTGCTGCACGGCCTTGCCGACCAGCGGCCGGGGGGCTTCGTCGCCCTCGCGGGTGCGCTGCCACATCACCCCGGCGACCGTGATCAGCGCGGTCGCGAGCAGGAAGTGCGCCGCGACGGTGTAGGGGTTGAGGCCGACGAGCACCACGATGCCGCCCAGGACGGCGTTGCTCATCA
The DNA here is from genome assembly GCF_014650595.1 of Streptomyces alanosinicus. Classification (GTDB taxonomy): domain Bacteria; phylum Actinomycetota; class Actinomycetes; order Streptomycetales; family Streptomycetaceae; genus Streptomyces; species Streptomyces alanosinicus. Next base: position 23,906 of record NZ_BMVG01000001.1, on the reverse strand, counting down.
CCAGCCAGAACTGTGCCCAGCCCAGCCGGGTCAGGCCACGCCGGTACGGCTTCTCGGCGCGGGCGGCGATGATCGCCCAGCCGACCGCGGCGCACAGCACGTACGTCAGCATGCGATTGCCGAACTCGATGGCGCTGTGATAGCTCAGCGCGTTCGTCGGCGTCAGCGAGCCGTCGGTGCACTCGGGCCAGGTCGGGCAGCCGAGGCCCGAGCCGGTCAGCCGGACGGCACCGCCGGTGACGACGATGACCACCGACATCACGAGCGCGGCGAGAGCCGCCCGCTGGACGGTCCCCGGTCGCGGGGTCCAGCGGTCGGCGATGAAGGCGAGCGGGTTGCGCAGGGCCGCTGCGGCGTCGGCGGCGTTCAGCTTTGGCACGCGCACCATCGTAGGCCGCCGCTTGTGCATGCGTTCACGAGGGTCCCGTGTCCGCCCCCGGCGGCTCACTCCCAGCGGAAGAACTTCCCGGCCGCGGCCAGTGCGAGGACCGCCCACACCGCGAGGATCCCCAGGTCGCCCCAGGGCATCCCGGCCCCGTGCTGGAGCACGTCCCGCAGGCCGTCGGAGAGCGCCGAGATCGGCAGCAGGCCCAGCACATGCTGCGCGGCCGGGCCGAACTTCGTCAGCGGCACGATGACCCCGCCGCCGACGAGCAGCAGCAGGAAGACCAGGTTGGCGGCGGCCAGGGTCGCCTCCGCCTTCAGCGTGCCCGCCATCAGCAGCCCGAGCCCGGAGAAGGCGGCCGTGCCGAGGACGAGGAGGAGCAGGACGGCGGCGGGGTCGCCATGCGGGGACCAGCCCAGCGCGAACGCGATCACCGTCAGCAGAATGACCTGGAGAACCTCGGTGACCAGCACGGACGCGGTCTTCGCGGCCATCAGGCCCCAGCGCGGCAGCGGCGAGGAGGCGAGCCGCTTGAGCACGCCGTAGCGCCGCTCGAAGCCGGTCGCGATGGCCTGCCCGGTGAACGCCGTGGACATCACCGCGAGGGCCAGGATGCCCGGGGCGAGGAAGTCCACCGCCTTGCCCCTGCCGGTGTCGACGATGTCCACGGAGCTGAAGAGCGCCAGCAGCAGGGTCGGGATGACGACCGTCAGCAGCAGCTGCTCGCCGTTGCGCAGCAGCATCTTGGTCTCCAGCGCCGCCTGCGCCGCGATCATGCGGGGCAGGGGCGCCGCGCCCGGCTTCGGGGAGTAGGTACCCGTGGCGGTGGTCATGAGCGCAACTCCTTGCCTGTGAGCTCCAGGCTGTGCTTTCCCGGGGGGTAACCCCCGGACCCCCGGCCGATCTCTGTGTGAGCCGGAATCATGAGCGCAACTCCTTGCCTGTGAGCTCCAGGCTGTGCTTTCCCGGGGGGCAACCCCCGGACCCCCGGCCGATCTTCGTGTGAGCCGGAATCATGAGCGCAACTCCTTGCCTGTGAGCTCCAGGCTGTGCTTTCCCGGGGGGCAACCCCCGGACCCCCGGCCGATCTCTGTGTGAGCCGGAATCATGAGCGCAACTCCTTGCCTGTGAGCTCCAGAAAAACGTCCTCCAGGGTGTGCCGTTCCACCGAGATCCGGTCCGGCATCACTCCGTGCTGGGCGCACCAGGAGGTGACCGTGGCCAGCAGCTGCGGGTCGACCTTGCCGACGACCCGGTAGCTGCCCGGGGTCAGCTCGGCGGCCGTGCAGTCGGACGGCAGCGCCTTGAGCAGGGAGCCGACGTCGAGGCCGGGGCGGCCGGTGAAGCGCAGGGTGTTCTCGGCGCCGCCCTTGCACAGCTCCTCCGGGGAGCCCTGGGCGATGACCCGGCCGCCGTCGATGATCGCGACGTCGTCGGCGAGCTGCTCGGCCTCTTCCATGTAGTGGGTGGTGAGGATCACCGAGACACCGTCGGCGCGCAGGTCCTTCACCAGGTCCCAGGTGGCCCGGCGGGCCTGCGGGTCGAGCCCGGCCGTCGGCTCGTCGAGGAACACCAGCTCCGGGCGTCCGACGACGGCCATGGCGAGCGCGAGCCGCTGCTGCTGGCCGCCGGAGAGCCGACGGTAGGAGGTACGGCCGCAGGAGCCGAGCCCCAGCCGCTCGATCAGCGCGGCCACGTCGAGGGGATGCGCGTGCAGCCTGGCCACGTGCCGCAGCATCTCGTCGGCGCGGGCGCCGGAATAGACACCGCCGGACTGGAGCATCACACCGATACGGGGCCGCAGCTCGGCGGATTGGCGTACCGGGTCGAGGCCCAGGACGCGCACCGTGCCGGAATCCGGCCTCCGGTACCCCTCGCAGGTCTCGACCGTGGTCGTCTTTCCCGCCCCGTTGGGGCCGAGGACCGCGGTCACGCCCGCCTCGGCCACCAGGTCGAGGCCGTTCACCGCGGTCTTCGTGCCGTACCGCTTCTCCAAGGCCTGGACTTGGACCACAGGCTCACTTCGCATGGATCCAGAGTCTAGGGAGACCGCTTGCCGTTCAGACGGGCGGGTGCAGGAACTCCTCCTCACGGGGACGGTGCAGGGGCAGCCAGCGCTCGGCGTAGGCCACCGCGTCCGCCACCGGGAACAGCCGTACGTCGGCCGCGCCGACCTTGCCGCGTACGACGGGCCGGTCCCGCTCGAAGTCGTGGCCCAGCTCGTCGAACCGGTCGGAGGTGATCGCGACCTCGGTCACCGTCTCCCAGCCGCCGCCCGGCGCCGGGCGGCCGACCGCCACGAGCGGCCCGGGTATCCGGTACTCCGCGAGGTGGAAGCTGGTGCAGGCGGCGTAGCCCGCGCCCAGCAGCAGGACCCGGGCGCCCAGCTTCTCCAGCCGGGCCAGCGGGCTGCGCTCACCGAGCCGGCAGTCGGTGGCGTGGCCGTCGGTGATCTCGCGCGCGCGTGCGCCGACGGCCGCGAAGGAGGTCTGCGGGTGGGCGCTGCGCAGCGCGCCGGGCCAGGTCCGCACGGTCTCCGGGATCACCCCGACCCCGCGGGTGGGGGTGAGCAGTGGGTCGTAGGCGGGCATGGTGGCCCGGATCCGGTCCCACCACTCCTCGGGCACCGGCGGGTTCGACCACACCGCCGGATCGGAGAGGTCGCCGGTCTGGCTCGGGACGACGAGCGTGCCGTCCGGGCCGAGGGCGTCGAGGAGACCCTGGACGACGGCGACCGCTGCGCCGTTGACCCAGCCGAGCGAGCTGAGCGAGGAGTGCGCCAGGAGGATCTCGCCGGTTCTGACCCCCAAGAGGCGTAGCTGTGCGGCCACGGTGTCCCGGGTGACAAGAGGGCCGGTCGGAGGGGGTGTGGGCATGGTCAGGAAGTCTTCCGGACGGACCCTCGCGGCGCCACCGAATTGCTGCTCAGAGCCCCGACGGATGATCGATCAGAAGATCGTTTCCGCAGGTCAGATTAGGTATGCCTAAGTGACGCAGCGCACCGCTCGATGATCCGGACGGCGCTTGTCAGGCTCCGAGGAATTACGCAACAATGGCGTTGTGAAAAACGTCGACGAGGCTCGGGAGACCCCCCTGGGGGCCCCGCAGGAGGAACTCGCGACCGGTGAGCGCTCCACGCGCAACCGCGTCGCGCGCTCCATCCTGGACCACGGCCCATCGACCGTCGCCGAACTCGCCGGCCGGCTGGGACTGACCCAGGCCGCCGTCCGGCGCCATCTGGACGCCCTGGTGGCCGACGACGTCGTGGAGGCGCGCGAGCAGCGCGTGTACGGCACGCGCACGCGCGGCCGTCCCGCGAAGGTCTTCGCGCTCACCGACTGCGGCCGCGACGCCTTCGACCAGTCGTACGACAAGCTGGCCGCGGACGCGCTGCGCTGGATCTCCGAGCAGGGCGGCGGCCCCGAGGCGGTCCTCGCCTTCGCCCGCGCCCGGATCGCCGCCCAGGCCAGCGCCTACCGCAAGGCGGTCGAGGCCGTCACCCCGGACAAGCGCGCCGAAGCACTGGCCAAGGCCTTGAGCGTCGACGGGTACGCTGCTACGGCGCGCAGCGCACCGGTCGGCGAGCAGCTCTGCCAGCACCACTGCCCGGTCGCCCATGTCGCGGAGCAGTTCCCGCAGCTGTGCGAGGCGGAGACGGAGATCTTCGCCGAGCTGCTGGGCACGCACGTCCAGCGACTGGCGACCATCGCGCACGGCGACGGCGTCTGCACGACGTTCATTCCCAAGACATCCACTGACGCACCTGCAAACACGGCCGGGAGGAACCCCGCATGACTCTCCCCACGGAGACTGCCCACCCTGAGCTCGAGGGCCTGGGCAAGTACGAATACGGCTGGGCCGACTCCGACGTGGCCGGTGCCTCCGCCAGGCGCGGCCTGAACGAGGATGTCGTCCGCGACATCTCCGGCAAGAAGTCCGAGCCGGAGTGGATGACCAAGCTGCGCCTCAAGGGCCTGAAGCTCTTCGAGAAGAAGCCCATGCCGAACTGGGGCTCGGACCTCTCGGGCATCGACTTCGACAACATCAAGTACTTCGTGCGCTCCACGGAGAAGCAGGCGGAGTCCTGGGAGGACCTGCCCGAGGACATCAAGAACACCTACGACAAGCTGGGCATCCCCGAGGCCGAGAAGCAGCGCCTGGTCGCCGGCGTCGCCGCCCAGTACGAGTCGGAGGTCGTCTACCACCAGATCCGCGAGGACCTGGAGGAGCAGGGTGTCATCTTCCTCGACACCGACACCGCCCTGAAGGAGCACCCGGAGCTCTTCAAGGAGTACTTCGGCACGGTCATCCCCGCCGGTGACAACAAGTTCGCGGCCCTGAACACCGCTGTGTGGTCGGGCGGCTCCTTCATCTACGTGCCGAAGGGCGTGCACGTCGAGATCCCGCTCCAGGCCTACTTCCGCATCAACACGGAGAACATGGGCCAGTTCGAGCGGACCCTGATCATCGTCGACGAGGACGCCTACGTCCACTACGTCGAGGGCTGTACCGCCCCGATCTACAAGTCGGACTCCCTGCACTCCGCGGTGGTCGAGATCATCGTGAAGAAGGGCGCCCGCTGCCGCTACACGACCATCCAGAACTGGTCGAACAACGTCTACAACCTGGTCACCAAGCGCGCCGTGGCGTACGAGGGCGCGACCATGGAGTGGATCGACGGCAACATCGGCTCCAAGGTGACGATGAAGTACCCGGCCGTCTACCTCATGGGCGAGCACGCCAAGGGCGAGACCCTGTCCATCGCCTTCGCGGGCGAGGGGCAGCACCAGGACGCCGGCTCCAAGATGGTCCACATGGCGCCGAACACGTCGTCCAACATCGTCTCCAAGTCCGTGGCGCGCGGTGGCGGCCGTACGTCCTACCGCGGTCTGGTCGAGATCGGCGAGGGCGCCGCCGGATCCAAGTCGAACGTGCTGTGCGACGCGCTGCTCGTCGACACCATCTCCCGCTCCGACACGTACCCGTACGTGGACGTCCGCGAGGACGACGTGTCCATGGGCCACGAGGCGACCGTCTCCAAGGTCTCCGAGGACCAGCTCTTCTACCTGATGAGCCGCGGTCTGAGCGAGTTCGAGGCGATGGCCATGATCGTGCGCGGCTTCGTCGAGCCCATCGCCAAGGAGCTGCCGATGGAGTACGCCCTTGAGCTCAACCGGCTGATCGAGCTCCAGATGGAGGGTGCGGTCGGCTAAACGCCCACCGCCTTCCCCATCAAGCCACTGACCTGAGAAAGCGAGCAAGACGACAGCCATGGCTGAGGCTCAGAACATCCCGGTGGGCTCCACCACCGCCGGCCAGATCGCGGTGGCCGCCGAGTCGACCGTCGCCACGCGCATGAGCGCGCCCCCGTCCTTCGACGTGGCGGACTTCCCGGTTCCGCACGGCCGCGAGGAGGAGTGGCGGTTCACCCCGCTGGAGCGGTTGCGCGGGCTGCACGACGGCACCGCCGTCGCGACCGGCGACGGCGTGAAGGTGGACGTCCAGGCGCCCGAGGGCGTGACCGTCGAGACCGTCGGCCGCGACGACGCCCGGATCGGCAAGGCCGGCACCCCGGTGGACCGCGTCGCCGCCCAGGCGTACTCGGCCTTCGAGAAGGCCGGCGTGGTCACCGTCCCCAAGGAGACGGTGCTCACCGAGCCGATCCGCATCGCCGTGCACGGTGCGGGCGGGGTCGCCTACGGCCACCAGGTCGTCGAGCTGGGAGCCTTCGCCGAGGCCGTCGTCGTCATCGACCACACCGGTGACGCCGTACTCGCCGCCAACGTCGACTACGTCCTGGGCGACGGGGCCAAGCTCACCGTCATCTCCGTCCAGGACTGGGACGACAAGGCCGTCCACGTGGCCCAGCACAACGCGCTGATCGGCCGGGACGCCACGTTCAAGTCCTTCGTGGTCACCTTCGGCGGCGACCTGGTGCGTCTGCACCCGCGCGTCGCCTACGCCGGCACCGGCGGCGAGGCCGAGCTGTTCGGGCTGTACTTCACGGACTCCGGCCAGCACCAGGAGCACCGCCTCCTGGTCGACCACAACACCCCGCACTGCAAGTCCAACGTCATGTACAAGGGCGCGCTGCAGGGCGAGAGCGCGCACGCGGTCTGGATCGGCGACGTGCTCATCGAGGCCAAGGCCGAGGGCACGGACACCTACGAGATGAACCGCAACCTGGTCCTCACGGACGGCGCGCGCGTCGACTCGGTGCCGAACCTGGAGATCGAGACCGGTGAGATCGTCGGCGCCGGCCACGCCTCCGCCACCGGCCGCTTCGACGACGAGCAGCTCTTCTACCTGATGGCCCGCGGCATCCCGGAGCACGAGGCCCGCCGTCTGGTGGTCCGCGGCTTCTTCGCCGGGCTGGTCCAGCAGATCGGTGTCACCGACATCGAGGAGCGCCTGCTCGCCAAGATCGAGGAGGAGCTGGAGGCGTCGGTCGCATGACCACCTTCGTACGCGCCTGTGGGCTGAGCGAGCTGGCCGAGGACACCCCGAAGCGGGTGGAACTCGACGGCACGCCGGTCTCGGTCGTGAAGACCGAGGGCGAGGTCTTCGCGATCTACGACGTCTGCTCCCACGCGAACGTCTCCCTCTCCGAGGGCGAGGTGGAGGACTGCCAGATCGAGTGCTGGCTGCACGGCTCCGCCTTCGACCTGCGCACCGGCAAGCCGTCCGGCCTCCCGGCCACGCGCCCCGTCCCTGTATACCCCGTAAAGATCGAAGGGGACGACGTGCTCGTCTCCCTCACCCAGGAGTCCTGAGGCACCCATGGCAACGCTTGAAATCCGAGACCTGCACGTCACCGTCGAGGCCGACAACGCCACGAAGGAGATCCTCAAGGGCGTCGACCTCACCGTGAAGCAGGGCGAGACGCACGCCATCATGGGCCCCAACGGCTCCGGCAAGTCGACCCTCGCCTACTCCCTCGCGGGTCACCCGAAGTACACGATCACCGGCGGCACCGTGCTGCTCGACGGCGAGGACGTCCTGGAGATGTCCGTCGACGAGCGCGCCCGCGCGGGCCTGTTCCTGGCGATGCAGTACCCGGTCGAGGTCCCCGGCGTCTCGGTCTCCAACTTCCTGCGCACCTCCGCCACCGCGATCCGCGGCGAGGCCCCCAAGCTGCGCACCTGGGTGAAGGAGGTCAAGGAGACCATGGAGCGTCTCAACATGGACCCGTCCTTCGCCGAGCGCAATGTGAACGAGGGCTTCTCCGGCGGTGAGAAGAAGCGCCACGAGATCCTCCAGCTCGAACTGCTCAAGCCGAAGGTCGCGATCCTCGACGAGACCGACTCGGGTCTCGACGTCGACGCGCTCCGCATCGTCTCCGAGGGCGTCAATCGCGTCCGCGAGACCGGCGAGGTCGGCACCCTGCTGATCACGCACTACACGCGCATCCTGCGCTACATCAAGCCCGACTTCGTCCACGTTTTCTCCGGCGGCCGGATCGTCGAGTCCGGCGGTGCCGAGCTCGCCGACAAGCTGGAGGACGAGGGCTACGAGGCGTACACGAAGGGTGGCGTATCCGCGTGACACAGCTGCCGGGCCTCCTCGACACCGAGGCGATCCGCAAGGACTTCCCCGTCCTGGACCGACAGGTCCACGACGGCAAGAAGCTCGTGTACCTGGACAACGCGGCGACCTCGCAGAAGCCGCGCCAGGTGCTGGACGCCCTGAGCGAGTACTACGAGCGCTACAACGCCAACGTCCACCGCGGTGTGCATGTGCTCGCCGAGGAGGCCACGGCGCTGTACGAGGGCGCGCGCGACAAGGTCGCCGAGTTCATCAACGCGCCGAGCCGCGACGAGGTGATCTTCACCAAGAACGCCTCCGAGTCGCTGAACCTCGTGGCGAACATGCTGGGCTGGGCCGACGAGCCCTACCGCGTGGACCATGAGACCGAGATAGTCATCACCGAGATGGAGCACCACTCCAACATCGTGCCGTGGCAGCTGCTCGCGCAGCGCACCGGCGCGAAGCTGAAGTGGTTCGGCCTCACCGACGACGGCCGCCTGGACCTGTCCAACATCGACGAGGTCATCACCGAGAAGACGAAGATCGTCTCCTTCGTGCTGGTGTCGAACATCCTGGGCACGGTCAACCCGGTCGAGGCCATCGTGCGCCGCGCCCAGGAGGTCGGCGCGCTGGTCTGCATCGACGCCTCCCAGGCCGCCCCGCACATGCCGCTGGACGTGCAGGCCCTGCAGGCCGACTTCGTGGCCTTCACCGGTCACAAGATGTGCGGCCCGACCGGCATCGGCGTCCTCTGGGGCCGCCAGGAACTCCTGGAGGACCTTCCGCCCTTCCTGGGCGGCGGCGAGATGATCGAGACCGTCTCGATGCACTCCTCGACGTACGCCCCGGCGCCGCACAAGTTCGAGGCGGGCACGCCCCCGATCGCGCAGGCGGTCGGCCTGGGCGCGGCGATCGACTACCTCAACGCGATCGGCATGGACAAGATCCTCGCCCATGAGCACGCGCTCACCGAGTACGCGGTCCGCCGCCTGGCCGAGGTCCCCGACCTGCGGATCATCGGCCCGACCACGGCCGAGGACCGCGGGGCGGCGATCTCCTTCACCCTGGGCGACATCCACCCGCACGACGTGGGCCAGGTACTCGACGAGCAGGGCATCGCGGTCCGCGTCGGCCACCACTGCGCGCGGCCCGTCTGCCTGCGGTACGGAATTCCTGCGACCACGCGAGCGTCGTTCTATCTGTACTCCACGCCGGCCGAGATCGACGCACTGGTCGACGGCCTGGAGCACGTACGGAACTTCTTCGGCTGAGGGGCGTGCTGAAACGGTGAAGCTGGATTCGATGTACCAGGAAGTCATCCTGGACCACTACAAGAACCCGCACGGGCGTGGTCTTCGGGATGGCGACGCCGAGGTGCACCATGTGAACCCGACGTGTGGCGACGAGATCACCCTCCGTGTGAAGTACGACGGCACGAAGATCGCGGACGTCTCGTACGAGGGCCAGGGCTGCTCGATCAGCCAGGCATCTGCTTCCGTACTCAACGAACTGCTGGTCGGCAAGGACGTGTCCGACGCGCAGAAGATCCAGGAGACCTTCCTGGAGCTGATGCAGTCCAAGGGCAGGATCGAGCCGGACGACGCGATGGAGGAGATCCTGGAGGACGCGGTCGCGTTCGCCGGTGTCTCCAAGTACCCCGCGCGGGTCAAGTGCGCCCTCCTGAGCTGGATGGCGTGGAAGGACGCGACGGCCCAGGCGCTGGGTGGCGCCGAAGCCGAAAGGAAGACCGCATGAGCGACACCGTTGAGATGAAGCCCGCCTCGGAGGAGGAAGTCCGCGAGGCCCTGTACGACGTCGTGGACCCCGAGCTGGGCATCGACGTCGTCAACCTCGGCCTGATCTACGGCATCCACATCGACGACGCGAACATCGCGACGATCGACATGACCCTGACCTCGGCGGCCTGTCCGCTGACCGACGTCATCGAGGACCAGGCCAAGTCCGCCACGGACGGCCTCGTCAACGAACTGCGCATCAACTGGGTCTGGATGCCCCCGTGGGGCCCCGACAAGATCACGGACGACGGCCGCGAGCAGCTTCGGGCGCTGGGGTTCAACGTCTGAGACAGAGCCTGCCAAAGGGCCACGGCCGATTGCCGTGGCCCTTTTGCCTGCGCACCTGCGCACGCCCCCTGGTGTACGCCTGTTTGTGTACGCCCGTACACACACGATGTGTACCCTCGTACACATGGGATACCTGACGCTCGCCGGCGCCATAGCCGCCGAGGTCGCCGCGACGACGGCGATGAAGTACAGCGAGGGCTTCAGCCGGCTCTGGCCCTCGGTCGTGACCACGCTCGGCTACCTCGTCTCCTTCGCGCTGCTCGCCCATACGCTGAAGACCGTGCAGATCGGCACGGCGTACGCGATCTGGTCCGGGGTGGGCACCGCGGCCATCGCCGTCCTCGGGCTGCTGCTGTTCGGGGAGGGGCTGAGCGCCGCCAAGGTCGGCGGGATCCTGTTGATCATCGGGGGAGTGGTCGTGCTGAACCTGGGCGGGGCGAGCCACTGATGCCCCGCCGCTACGACCCCGACCGCCGCCGGCGCCTCATCGACGCGGCGATCCGCGTGGTCGGCCGGGACGGCATCGCCGGGCTGAGCCACCGTACGGTCGCCGCCGAGGCCGATGTCCCGCTCGGCTCCACCACCTATCACTTCGCCACCCTGGAAGAGCTGATGGTGGCCGCGCTGCGGCAGGCGAACGAGAACTTCGCCCGGGTGCTGGCCGAGCGGCTGCCGGAGGACGACAGCGGTGATCTCGCCGCGGACCTCGCCCGTGCGCTGGGTGAGTGGCTGGGCGGCGAGCGCACCGGTGTGGAGCTGGAGTACGAGCTGTATCTGGCGGCGCTGCGCCGTCCCGCGCTGCGCCCCGTCGCCGCCGAGTGGACCGAGGACGCGGCGGCGCTGCTGGCCCGGCGCACCGACCCGGTCACGGCCCGCGCGCTGCTCGCGCTCATGGACGGGATCTGTCTGCAGGTGCTGCTGACGGGCGGTTCGTACGACGAGGAGTACGCGCGCGTGGCGCTCGCTCGGCTGATCCCCTGAACCCACGCCCGGCAGATGAGACGCGGTTCGCCCCGAGCGCCCCGGCCACGTTAGGTTTGCCCGCATGACCGACTCTGCTTCCCGCACCACCGGCGCCGTCGCCGCCGGCCTCGCCACCCTCACCGAAGACGGCACCGTTCTCGACACCTGGTTCCCGGCCCCCGAGCTGGCCCGGGAGCCGGGCCCCGCCGGCACCGAGCGGCTGACCGCCGAGCAGGCGGCCGAGCTGCTGGGTGAGGGCGCGCTCAAGGCGGTCGGCCCGGACCCCCGCCGCGGTGTCGAGGTGGTCGCGGTCCGCACGGTCATCTCCTCGCTGGAGGAGAAGCCGGCCGACGCGCACGACGCCTATCTGCGTCTGCACCTGCTCTCGCACCGCCTGGTCAAGCCGCACGGCCAGAGCCTGGACGGCGTCTTCGGCCTGCTCGCCAACGTCGCCTGGACCTCGCTCGGCCCGGTCGCCGTGGACGACATCGAGGAGGTGCGGCTGAACGCCCGCGCGGACGGCCTGCATCTGCAGGTCACCTCGATCGACAAGTTCCCGCGGATGACGGACTACGTCGCCCCCAAGGGCGTGCGCATCGCCGACGCCGACCGGGTCCGTCTCGGCGCGCACCTCGCCGAGGGCACCACGGTCATGCACGAGGGCTTCGTCAACTTCAACGCCGGCACGCTCGGCACCTCGATGGTCGAGGGCCGCATCTCCGCGGGTGTCGTGGTCGGCAACGGCTCCGACATCGGCGGCGGCGCCTCCACCATGGGCACCCTGTCCGGCGGCGGCAACGTCATCATCTCCATCGGTGAGCGCTGCCTGATCGGCGCCGAGGCGGGCGTCGGCATCGCGCTCGGCGACGAGTGCGTGGTCGAGGCCGGCCTGTACATCACCGCGGGCACCCGGGTCACCATGCCCGACGGCCAGATCGTCAAGGCCCGCGAGCTGAACGGCGCCTCCAACATCCTCTTCCGCCGCAACTCGGTCACCGGCAAGGTCGAGGCCCGCCCGAACAACGCGGTCTGGGGCGGCCTGAACGACATCCTGCACAGCCACAACTGACCCACGGCAGCTGACGAGAGTGCCCTCCACCGTCTGGTGGAGGGCACTCTCGTCATACGGGCGCGGCCCGGGCGAACTCCCGCAGCGCAGCGAAGTCGCCCGCGCGCAGGCCGAGTCGCGGATCGACGTGGTGGAGCAGGGCGGGCCCGGGATGACGGGCCCGGACATAGAGCGTGTCCGCCGGGCTCTGCTCGTCGTCCACCCAGGCGAACGGGCGGCCCTCGGCGTACGCCACGATCGCCTCCGTCTTCCAGTGGACGCCGTCCGGGCGCTCGGCGAACAGGCCGCTGCCGAAGTCGACGTAGGGCAGGTCGGTGGGCAGGCCGACGACCGGTGCGATCCAGACGTTCGCCTCCTCCATCCAGCTCGTCGCCCAGACCAGCTCGTAGCCGAGCCGCAGCAGCGCCGGGCCGTGCTCCGGGTTCAGCCAGACCTGCAGGGGACGCCGGTAGCCGAGGGGCACCCGGATCGTCGTATAGCCCTCGGGCCGGCGTTCCGCCTGGGCCGCGTACGGGTTGAGGGGGCCGTCGATGTCCAGGAACAGCAGGGGGCGGCTCACAAGGACACCGTACGGCAGGGCGGACGGCCGCCGATCAGGCCGCCATGAGCGTCTCGTACCGGGCCAGCAGTTCCTCGGCCGGCTCCTGGCCGGCGGGCAGCAGCGGTGCGCGCACCGGGCCTGCGGGCAGGCCCAGCCGGGTGAGGAGTGTCTTGGCGGTGACCGTGCCCGGCAGGCCCGCGCCCATCATCGCCTCGATCAACGGCGTGGCCCGCAGCTGGAGTTCGGTCGCACGGGCGGTGTCGCCCGCGTCGAAGGCGTCGAGGATCGCGGCGATGCGGCCGGGTACGGTGTTGGCCACCGTGCTGATACAGCCCGCCGCGCCGACCGCGTACAGCGCCAGTACGTGCTCGTCGCACCCCGCGTAGTACGCCAGGTCCGTGTGTGCCAGCACCTTCTGGGTGCCGAGGAAATCGTAGGAGCAGTCCTTGACGGCGACGATCCCCGGGTGCGCGGCGAGGCGGATCATCGTCTCCGGCTCGATCCGGGTGCCGGTGCGGCCCGGGATGTCGTAGAGCATCACGGGCAGGCCGCTCGCGTCGGCGACCTCACGGAAGTGCGCCTCGACCGCGTCCTGCGGCGGCCTGCTGTAGTACGGCGTCACGACCAGCACACCGTCGGCGCCCGCCGCCCCGGCCGCGCGGGCCAGTTCGACGGTGTGCCGGGTGTCGGCGGTGCCCACGCCCGCGACCAGGGACGCCCGGTCGCCGACCGCCTCCCGTACGGCCGCGATCAGCTCCGCCTTCTCGGTGTCCGAGGTGGTGGGTGATTCGCCCGTGGTCCCGCTGAGCACCAGGCCGTCGCAGCCCTCGGTGACCAGCCACGCGGCCAGCTTCCGGGCGCCGTCCAGATCGAGGGCGCCCGCCTCGGTGAACGGCGTGATCATCGCGCAGAGGGTGCGGCCGAAGGGCCGGGCGGCGGTGCGTGTACTCATGAGAGTAGTCTCGGCAACGCCTCGATGAAGCTCTACTTAATTCTCCTAAGAGATATTGCTAAGCATTGCTGATATTTCTGTGAGGCGACCGAAGGCCCTGTGTCCAACTGGCCCCCTCATGGGTCACTATGGCCCAAGGGTCACCGACGTCCGTCATGGGAGGCGCCATGAAGCTCGGCAAGGCACTGGCCACCGGAGTCGCCGAGGAGCGGCCGCTCGTCCGCGAAGAGACCGTCCGCGATGAGGCCGTCCGTGAAGAGCAGGCCCCGCTCGCCGAGGAGGCCGCCCGCGTCGAGGCGGCCGAGCCCGCCCGCGAAGAGGTTCCGGCCGCCCGATGAGACTGCGGCTCCCGGCGGAACGCCCGACGGAGCCGCCGACCGGATACAAGATCGCCCACCCGGTGCTGTCCCAGGACGGCATCCGGGCCGCCTTCACCGGTGTGTCACTCGGCGGCGCGCTGCCGTACGGCGTGCTCGACGACGCCGCCTGTGTCTACGGCAGGCGGCACCGCTCACCCGCGCGCCTGTGCGACTGCGGCTTCCACTGTGTCCATGACCGCGCGGCCGCCGAGGCCATGCTGTGCACCGCCGAGCACCGGACGGCACTCCTGCTGGAGGTCTCCGTCCTCGGCGCCTACATCCGCTTCGAGCGCGGCTTCCGCTGTGCCCGGCAGCGGGTGCGCACGGCCACCGCCGGCCCGTGCGCCTGTGGCGCCACCGCCGTCGCGCTGGCCGACGCCGGCTGGGGCAGGCCCGGTTGGCGGGCCCTCGCCCCCTCGTGCGCAGGTTGTGTGCGGGGCCGTCCGGCCGTCTCGCTCGCCGGCTTCGCCCGGCTGGCAGGGGAGGGTTTGGTGGTGAGGGCGCAGGGCGGCGGTACGTCGCTCCCGGTCGCCGGGGAACCGGGCGAAGCGGAACTCGGGGTGCCCGAACTCGTCGCGGAAGCAGCCCTGTTGCAGGCGCGCCTCGACTGGTTCCAGAGCCGGCTCGCCCGCCTCGGGGAACGCGGGACCGGGGGAGCGGGGCAGGGCTGAGGTCCGGGCCGGGGCTGAGGCCCAGGCCTCGCCCCCCTCAAAGCCTCGGGCTGAGCCGCCCGCAAGGAAAGGCCGCGCCCATGACGCGCGGAATCCCGCACCGCTCCGGCGCCAAGTCCCCCGCCGAGCTGCGGCAGCGGACACCACTGAGCCCGACGGGCCGGAGGGCCGTCCACGGTCCGCCGCCAGCCCTCACCGACAACTGAGCCCGTCTGGACAAAAAAAGTTTTCGGTGGGAGGGTGGGCGCATGCTGGACGTCACCGTGATCGAGGACCCCGAGGCCGCGGCCGTGTCGCTGGACCCCATCAGGGCCCGGCTGCTCGCCGAGCTGGCCACCGAACCCGCCTCGGCGGCGATGCTGGCCGGCAAGGTCGGACTGCCCCGGCAGAAGGTGAACTACCACCTCAAGGCGCTGGAGCGGCACGGCCTGATCGAGCTGGCCGGAGAGCGCCGCAAGGGCAATGTCACCGAGCGGCTGATGCGCGCGACCGCCGCGTCGTACGTCATCTCGCCGGCCGCCCTGCCCGCCGTACAGCCGGACCCGGACCGCTTCCGCGACCAGCTCTCCGCGCGCTGGCTGCTCGCGCTCGGCGCCCGCCTGGTGCGGGATGTCGGCGAGCTGATCACCGGCGCCGCCAAGGCCCGTAAGCGGCTGGCGACCTACGCCCTGGACGGCCAGGTCCGCTTCGCCTCCGCCGCCGACCGCGCGGCCTTCGCGCAGGAGCTGACGGCGGGCGTGAGCGCGCTGATCCGCAAGTACGACGCCCCAGGCGCCGAGGGCGGCCGCGATCACCGGATCGTCGTCGCCCTGCACCCCACGGTCAAGGCCCCCACGGTCAAGGCCCCCGCGGCCGAGGGCCCCGCGGCCGAGGGCCCCGCGGCCGAGGGCCCCGCTGTCGAGGACCGGCCCATCCCCGAATTGCCCCAGTGAGCAGGAGCACCACCATGTCCAAGGAATTCGAGATCGTCCGTGAGTTTGAGGTCGACGCGCCGCCGGAGAAGGTCTGGGAGGCCGTCACCACCGGAACCGGTGGCTATCTGTGGCCGATGGAGCCGCCCGAGCCTCGGGTCGGCGGCTCGGGACCCTTCGGATCCACCGTCACCGCCTGGGACCCGCCCCACCGCTACACCAACCGCTCCGAGGACGTCGGCTTCCCGATCCAGTCCCTGAACCAGCTCGACTACACCATCGAGCCCCGCGACGAGGGCCGCCGCTCCTGGGTGCGCTACGTCCACAGCGGCATCTTCACCGACGACTGGAACAACCAGTACGACGGCGCGAGCAAGCACACCAACTTCTATCTGCACACCCTGTGCGAGTACCTCACGCACTTCGCGCCCCGCCCGGTCACCTTCGCCCAGCTGAACGGGCCCGCGGTCTCGGCGACCCAGGAGGCGCTCGCCGCCGCGGCCCACGCCCTCGGTCTGGCGGACGACGCGGCCGCCGGCACGAAGGTCGCCGTCCAGGGGCCCGGCGGGCGGACCCTGGACGCCGTACTCGACTACCGCAACCCGTATTTCATCGGGCTGCGCACCGGCAGCGCCCTCGTCCGCTTCTTCGGGCGCGGCCACTGGGGCGCCCCGCTCGGCATCAGCGTCCACGACTTCGCGCCGGACGCCGACGCCGAGGCGAACGAGGCCGCCTGGCAGGACTGGCTGAACGGGGTCTTCAGCCGGTCCTGAGGCGGGGCGATGCTCACGGGCGGAAGCGCAGCACCTGCGGGTCGTGGTCGCTGATCTGGTCGTTGAACTCCGCGTTGACGTGCACGCTGTCGTAGTCGAAGTCGCCGGCGCACCGGATCGCCGGGCTGATCAGGATCTGGTCCAGGACCTGCTCGTTGCCCTGGTAGTCATAGGTGTAACGCTCGCTCCTCGGCAGCGACTTGATCGCCGACCACAGCTCGCCGTCCCCTTCGAGGGTCTTGGCGGTGCCGGAGAACTCGAAGTCGTTCATGTCGCCGAGCGCGACGACGTTCGCGTTCTTCTGGACCTTCAGGATGTCCTTGACGAACGCGTTCACCTCGGCCGCCTGCGCATGGCGCTGGATCTCCGAGCTGCGCGTCGGCGGCTGGTACTGCGAGGTCAGACCCTGGTCGCCGCCCTTGGAGACCAGGTGGTTGGCGATCACGAAGACCGTCTTGCCGCGGAAGACGAACTCGCCGGCCAGCGGCTTGCGGCTGTCCTTCCAGGCCGAGTTCGCCGGGTCGATCCGGCCCGGCGAGGCCGTCAGCTGGGCCTTGCCGGCCACCTTGGTGACACCGACCGCGGTGGTGGAGTCGCCGCCCGCGCGGTCCACGAAGGAGACCCGCTCGGGGTTGAAGAGGAACACCTGGCGGATGTTGCCGCCCGGCTGGCCGCCGTCCTGGTCGTTGACCGGGTTGATGGAGCGCCAGTCGTACTTCGGGCCGCCCGCCGCGACGATCGCGTCGATCAGCTTGTTGACGGTCACGCTCGCGTCGACCGTGCCGTCGTCCGTGGCACCGTTGTTGTCCTGGATCTCCTCCAGGGACACGATGTCCGGCGACTGCAGGTTGTGCACGATCGCGGCGGCGTGCTGGTCGAAGGTGGCGTCCGACGGGTCGAGGTTCTCGACGTTGTACGTCGCCATCGCCAGCTCGCGGCCGGACTGCCGGCGCGTGGTCTCCCGCTGCAGCCCGCCGCTCTTCAGCGTGCCGAGTTCGCTCGCGACCAGCGTGTAGCCGCCGAACTGGTTGAAGTCCAGCGGCCCGGTGGTGGTGCCCGCCAGGGTGTCGCCGACGTTCGCCTTCGGGAAGTCGGCGGTCGGGCCGAGCGACTGTATCTGGAGCCGGCCGGTGTTCTGCGCGTCGTAGGAGCCGTAGACCGTGCCGCCGCGGCGGTTTCGGTGCTCGTGCGGCTTCACCGTCACCCACAGCTCGCTGTAGGGGTCGGTGCCGGTGACCACGCGGGCGTCGGCGACCTGGACGTTCATGCCCTCCAGGGACTCGTAGTAGTCCAGGGCGTACGTCGAGGGGTCGAGGGTCAGGCCGTTGATCGAGCCGTTCGCGGCGGTGTCGCCGGAGGGGGTGTACTCGTCCGGCACCGCGTCCTCGTCCACGACGACCGGCGCGGGGACCGCGTTGCCCGTCGAGACGGTGGTGACCGTCGGCTTGGTGATCTCCGTCACCGACTGGTTGCCGGAGGAGGTCCCGCCCGGGACGTACTCGGAGACCGTGCCCGTCACCGTCACCGAGTCGCCGACCGCGGCCTTCGGCGCGGAGCCGGTGAAGACGAACACGCCCTCGCTGGTGCGCGGGTCGGCGTCCGGGTTCGGGTCCTGGATCCAGAAGCCCTTGGAGGAGCCGTATGCGCGGGTGGCCGTGACGATGCCGGGCACGTCCGTCACCTGCTGCCCGGCGAACGGCGAGATCCGGGTCGTGCCCTGGATGTCGTGGATGCGCACCGCGTCGGCGTGCGCGGGCGAGGTGAGGACGACAGCCGACGCGGCGGAACAGACAGCGGCGACGGTGAGCGCGGCGAGACGCGCGGAAGACCTGCTCGGCAAGGGAGATCCCTCCAGGGACATGACAAAGTGCCGGGACGAGGTGGAACGGGAACACGGGAGGGCTCGTCGCCCTCCGTGATGCGCGTAGAGCCGAGTGAACAGTTGTCCCCCCAACTTCTACGCGCGTCAATCTCCAGCTTGTGTAGGGGAGTTGTCAAGGTTTCGGCCATGTCCGGCGGCTGACGGGGAGATGAACCGGGCGGCATGGGTGGAAATCCGTCTAGGCTGAGCGGCTGAGCCCGTTCACGGTCCGAGGAGAACCAGCCGATGTCAGACAGCTCCCCCCTGCCGCCCGTACGGCTGCACCCCGAAGCGGAGCTGGCACGCGCCGCGCTGTCCACGCCGCTGCTCTCCCGCGCCGCCCGCCTCGCCCGCTGGGCCGGACCCGACACCCGTGTGGACGCCGGCGGCGGACTGGCCGAGGAGCAGCTTCCGGCCGCCGCCGAACTGCTCGCACTGGACGGGGACGACGCCGTCGCGTACGCCGCCGAGGCCTGGCGGGTCGCCGTCGACGCCGGGCTGGTCGAGATCGTGGACGAGGAGGCCGGGACCGTCCGGGCGGGCGAGGAGCTGAAACTGCTCACCGGGGGCTCTCCGGCCGAGGTGCTCGCCGTGTGGCTCGCCGCGCTGGAGACCGTCATCGCCGACGCGGGCGTCCCCGATCTGGATGATCTGGTCGGCGCCCTGGACGAGGGCGGAGAGATCGATTTCTCGTCACTCGACTGGGACCCGGAGGCCGAGGCCGACTTCCTCGACGGCGTCCTCGGCAACCTCTATCTGCTGACGGTGAGTGAGGACGGCGCCGGCGAGGGCCCGGTCCCGCTGCCCGCCCTGGCCGCCTCCATGATCGTCCCGGACGACATGGGCGAGCCCACCAACGACGTCCTGGAGCAGGTCTCCGACGCGATGATGCGCCTCGACGACCAGTTCCGGATGCTGGAGCCGGTCGGCCTGGTGGAGTACCAGCCGGTGGACGAGGCGTTGATGGCCGACGCTGACGAGGAGCCCGCGGCGCCGGTCGACGACACCGACGTCACGCGCTACGGCATGGTCCGGCTCACCCCGCTCGGTGTGTACGGACTGCGGGCCCGGCTGCTGGAGGCCGGGTTCGAGGCACCGGCCGTCGGTGAACTCGCCGACAAGGGGGCGGACGCGCTGCTCGACGGCACGGCGCGGTTCGGGCAGGCGGCGGCGCACGCCGAGACCGAGCAGTGGCTCGCCCGGCGTGAATCGCCCGATGCCGCACGGGAGTTGCTGGCCGCTGCGCGCGGCGCCGACGCCGGTGCGCCGCTGCGCCGGCTGCGCTGCCAGCAGGCCCTGTCCCTGATCGGCGCGGAGGCCGAGCCCGCCCTGCGCGAGGTGCTGGACGATCCGGAACTGGGCGGCCTGGCCCGGGTCTGGCTGACCGAGCGGGGCGCGGCCGGGGTGCCGGCGCCGTCCGAGGAGCTGGTCTTCTGGCTGACCATCGACACGGTGGCCGCGCAGCTCGCCGCCGAGGGCAACTCCGAGGAACTCCAGGCCCTGGTGGAGGGGCTGGCGGCGCAGCACGGCGGGTTCTTCTCGGCGGCCTGGCGGGTGGAGCACCCGGCCACCGCCGATGTGCTGGAGGCTATGGGCCGGCTGCACCCGGACAAGAAGGTGGCCAAGGAGGCACGGAAGGCGGCCTTCAAGGCCCGCTCCCAGCACAGCGGTTGAACGTCTCTTGAGCCGGTCATGGGGCAGTGCATACGGATTCTTGAATGAGGGCCTCTGAAGTAGGCCCTCGTTCAACTCCCGTTCAAGGCGCGGCGGGAGTGTGTGCGCCGAACGAGGTCCGCCACCCTCCACGGCACTCCCACCGTCTCAGGAGACACACCATGTCGCTCACCCGCAGGGACTTCGCCAGAACATCCGCGATCACCGGTGCCGGGATCGCCCTGGCGGGCAGCGTCGGCGCGCTCGCCTCCGCGCCGAACGCCCTCGCCGCGACGGACGGTAGCGAGAACGCCGGGACGGAGTCGGCGCACGGGGGCCACCACGGCGTCGGCTACGGCCCGCTGGTCCCCGACCCGGACGGCATCCTCGCCCTGCCCGCGGGCTTCGCCTACAAGATCATCACCTACAGCGGCAGGACCACACTGGAGTCCGGCGAGTTCACGCCGTCCCACCACGACGGCACCGCCGCCTTCGAGGGCCCCCGCGGCACCACCCTCCTCGTCAACAACCACGAGCTGGCCGGCGCCCGCGCCCAATGGCCGCACCCGGTGCCGCTCACCGAGGGCCTCGTCTACGACCCGGCGGCGGCCGGCGGCTGCACCGTCGTCGAGGTCCGCCGCGGCGGCGAGAGCGCCGAGTGGGTGGGCATCGCCGGCACCGCCACCAACTGCGCTGGCGGCAGCACCCCCTGGGGCACGTGGCTGACCTGCGAGGAGACCGAGGACAAGGCCGGCAAGAACGGCTTCACCAAGGATCACGGCTACGTCTTCGAGGTCGACCCCGAGGACCGTCACGCCAACCGCGACCCCAAGCCGGTCAAGGCCCTCGGCCGCTACGCCCACGAGGCCGTCGTCGTCGACCCGAGGCGCGGCCACCTCTACCTCACCGAGGACGCGGCGGGCCCCAACGGCCTGCTGTACCGCTGGACCCCGCCGCAGGGCTTCCGGCACGGCCGCGGCCGGCTGCGCACCCTCGCCGACGACGCGGGCGTGCTCCAGGCCTTCAGGTGCTTCGACTCCGGCGGCACGTTCGTGGACGACCTCTCCCGCGCCACGCGGATCGGCACCGTCTACGGCGTCGACTGGGCGGACGTCCCCGACCGCGACGCGCGGACCGTCTCGGTGCGCAAGCAGTTCACCGACGGCCAGATCACCCGGGCCCGCAAGCTGGAGGGCATGTGGTGGGGCGACGGCGGTGCCTACATCGTCTCCTCCTACGCCCGTGCGGAGAGCCCGGTCCAGCACGACGGCCAGGTCTGGTTCTACGACCCGTCGCGCCGCACGCTGACGTTGAAGGTCCTGCTCGGCGTGAACCCCGACCCGTCGAAGGACGGCGCCTTCGACGGCCCGGACAACATCACCGTCTCCCCCTACGGCGGCCTCGTCATCGCCGAGGACGGCGAGGGCGTCCAGCACCTGTTCGGCGCCACCGAGAGCGGCCGCACCTACCCGATCGCCCGCAACGAGCTGAACATCGGTACCGCGGACGCCCCGGAGTACGGTGAGTTCACCGGTGTCACCTTCTCCCCGGACGGCCGCACCCTGTTCGCGAACATCCAGACCCCCGGCATCATGCTGGCCATCACGGGACCGTGGAAGCGGCACAAGCGGTAACTAATTCGCTCGCATCGCCGATGCTGCGCCTCCTACAGTGAGATCACAACGTCACGCACCTCCCGGTGCGATGGCAGCGGCTCCTTCCCTTTCCAGGAACGAAACAACGGCCGCAGCCGACTTGATCTCGGGAGGCGCAGCTCATGGTGGGTGTCCGGTGCGCAGGCAGCGGTTACTTCATCGGATCGGATGGTTGCGGGTTCGAATCCCGTCATCGACCTCGGGTCGATGTAGCTCAAGGGCAGAGCATCTGACAAAAGTCCGTCGCCGACCCCTGACCTCGGACACCTTCCTTTTGCTGCGCCTCCCTCCGAAACGCATCTGAATTCGGGGGAATTCACCATGGCGCGGTTCAACACGCGTGCCACGAAGGCCCAGGCGGCCTCGCCCGTCACCACCACCGGCCGCACCCTGCGGACGTACGAGGGCGGCCCGGGCCAGGAGCGCGAGTCGCGTTCCGAGCTCTTCCTGCTCGCGGTCTCCAACCTCGTCACACAGAACACCTTTTACGAGTCCGGCACCGATCGCGACGAGCGGTTCGCCCGGCTCGTGCGCGATCTCGCCGTCAGCGACCCGGACTGGACGGCCGGACTGCTCGGCTGGCTGCGTGGTGAGGGGCAGCTGCGGACGGCGTCGATCGTGGGCGCCGCCGAGTACGTGCACGCCCGGCTGGCGGCCGGCGCCACCGACGGCCCGTCGAACCGGCAGGTCGTCGACTCCGTTCTCCAGCGCCCGGACGAGCCCGGCGAGTTGCTCGGGTACTGGACCTCCGTCCACGGCCGCGCCGTCCCCAAGCCCGTCAAGCGCGGGGTCGCCGACGCCGTACGACGGCTCTACCACGCCAGGTCGCTGCTGAAGTACGACACCGCGTCCAAGGGTTACCGCTTCGGCGACATCCTCAACCTCGTGCACGCGGCACCGGACCCGGACAAGCCGTGGCAGGGCGAGCTGTTCCGGTACGCGCTCGACCGGCGGCACAACCCCGACACCGCCGTACCGCCCGCATCGCTGCCGGTGCTCTGCGCGCACCGGGAGCTGATGGCGCTGCCGGTGGCGGAGCGGCGGGCGGCCGTCACCGCACCCGGCGGCGCCGAGCGGCTCGCGGCGGCCGGCATCACCTGGGAGGCGCTGGCCGGCTGGCTCCAGGGCCCGATGGACAAGGCGGCCTGGGAGGCCGTGATCCCCTCCATGGGCGCGATGGCGCTGGTCCGCAACCTGCGCAACTTCGACGAGGCGGGCGTCTCGGACGAGGTCGCCGCCCAGGTCGCGGCGAAGATCAGCGACCCGGAGCAGGTGGCGCGCTCGCGGCAGTTCCCGTTCCGCTACCTGGCCGCGTACCGGCACGCGCCCTCGCTGCGCTGGTCGTACCCGCTGGAGCAGGCGCTCGGCCACTCGCTGGCCGATGTGCCCGCGCTGCCCGGCCGGACGCTGGTCCTGGTCGACCGGTCGGGCTCGATGTTCTGGTCGCAGGTCGCGGAGCGCTCGCAGCTCAACCGGGCCGACGCGGCGGCGATCTTCGGCACGGCGCTCGCGCTGCGGGCGGCCGACGCCGACCTCGTCGAGTTCGGCACGAACAGCAACAAGGTGCCGTTCCGCAAGGGGGAGTCGGTGCTGAGAATCCTGGAGCGTTTCGGCGACCTGGGCGGCACCGACACCACCGACGCGGTGCGCCGGCACTACAAGAAGCACGACCGGGTGCTGATCGTCACCGACGAGCAGTACGCCCCGAACCGGCACGGCGACCCGACTGCCCAGATCCCGGCGCACGTGCCCGTCTACACCTGGAACCTGGAAGGCTACCGGGCGGGCCACGGACCGTCCGGAAGCGGGAACCGGCACACCTTCGGGGGCCTGACCGACGCCGCTTTCCGGATGGTGCCGCTGCTGGAGGCGGCCCGCGACACCCGGTGGCCGTGGCAGGCCTGAGCGGCATCCGGTGCCGGGCGCGCCGGCCTCACGGCCGACACGGCGCGCGCCCGGCCGTAGATCGCACATTCCTACGATCCGTGCGTCTACTCTCACTCTGAGTAGCCAGCCAGTCTTCACGCTCAGGTGAGAAAGGTTCAAACCATGCGCAAGTTCCAGCGCGCCGCACTCGTGGCCGCAGTGGTCGCGGGGCTGTCCTCCTACGGCGTCGGCGTCGGCTTCGCGGACGACGACAACGACGGTCAGCACCCGATCACCGCGGTGGCTTCCTCGCAGGCCAACGCCGTGGTCGTGGTGGGCCATGAGCAGGAGGGGGCGAAGCCGGGCCACGACGAGGAGGGCACCAAGCCCGGCCATGAGCAGGAGGGCTCCAAGCCGGGCCATGAGCAGGAGGGCACCAAACCTGGGCATGACGAGCAGGGGTCCCAGTCCGGGGACGATCAAGAGGGGTCGAAACCGGGCCATGAGCAGCAGGGCTCGAAGCCGGGGCATGACGAGGAGGGGTCCCAGTCCGGTGACGATCAAGAGGGGTCGAAACCGGGCCATGAGCAGCAGGGCTCGAAGCCGGGGCATGACGAGGAGGGGTCCCAGTCCGGT